>CAVYWE010000001.1:0-394437 GCA_963772195.1 uncultured Acidobacteriaceae bacterium
AGAGTCAGTTGCTCTGCCAATTGAGCTACGCGCCCAAGCCTGTGTTTTCAGTTAATTACGGCAGATGCCATTTCGTCGAGACTGGCATTGTGTCGTAATTGTGTCGTAGACCTGCGGGTGTTCAGGACTACGCGAATACGCTCGACCTGTTCCTTGGGCGGATGGTTGTAGCGCATCGTGGTTTTGGTGTCGCGGTGCCCCATAAGGGTGCCCACGAGTTTTGGGTCGCCGGTGGCGGCCATTGCCGTTGTGCCAAAGTCGTGGCGCCCACAATATGGAACCAATGCCTCCGGCAGTCCAGCTTTTCTTCGTGCGTTGCGGAAGACTTGATTTATCGTCGTCAAGTGTCCGGTCTTGGATCTGGATGTTGGGAAGACCCATCCTTGTGCGGGCAGCCCTTGTTTTAGGTGCCTGCGTTTCAAGATGTCCAATACCCGATCACTCAAAGGAATTCCAGGCCTTTCCGCGGCTTCTGTTTTGCCTTTGGGATTGGTGTAGCAGAACCAATCCCAGTTGATGTACTCCCACCTCATGCGACAGACTTCGCTGTGGTTCCGCATTCCACTGTCTCGCGTAATCACAATCACGTCGGCCGCGTTTTCGGACAGCAGTGGAAGAATCTTCGCCTCAGAAGCATCGTCCATAAGCAGCAAACGCTGGGCTTCGTTTCGGAGTTGGAGTTTGGGAAATCTTGCGACCAAACCGCCGTCCTTGGCCTTACCCAACATCCTGCGCAAGGTTCGGATGGCACAGTTCGCGTTGGACGGACCAGCGGAAAAGATTGTCACTTCGACATGCTCGTCCCTGATCTGATCCATGCGAATCTGTTTTAGTTTGGTGCTAGCCAAAAGATTCCAACCCTGGCGGTAATACTTCCGGGTGCTTTCCGTTATTCGTTGACTGTTCTTAACCCAATTCAGAAATGCCGGAGAAAAAGCCTCCAGAGTCGGGGACTTGCGGACCAAGAACCCGTCCTCCCTGAGTTGGGCCATTAACTTCGATTCAAACAGTCTTGCCTTCTGTTCCGTCTTCTGCTTGGTCGATCCTCTGTGTCTCGTACCGTTCCATTCAAAATCGTAGTGATAGAACGATGAGCCACCTCTTTTATACACTGACACGCGCCGCCTCTCTTTCAAAGTGTTCGTCCCGCACAGAGAAAGTGATTCGGTTAGCGCGAACCCATTCTATCACCTCCTCTTCGACGTAGGCCCATTGCCCTTCGAGCTTGTAGCAAGGCGGGCCTTTGCCGGCGGATCGCCATCGGCGGAGCGTGCTTTCGGGGCGACGCACCAAGCTCGCAGTTTCCTTTGTGGTCAGGAAATTCATGAGTTCATCTCCGGGCTCGTGCGCGCTTTGGAAGAGAGAACGCACCAGGAGGAAAGCGTAGGTGGGAAAGACCTACTTCACAGAGAAAGATTTGCGGAGCCGTGGAAAATCTGTCCAAAAGCTGAGAGGCGACAGTCAATTCAGATTACGTCGTCGATGAGTGGCCTCAAAACTCGACAGTGGTCCAGAGCGCCGTCTGGACGATGTTTTCACGTATTCTTTGGAGCAGCCGGGTATGCCGTTGCGCCGAGAAGGAACGTTGTCAACGCTCTTGGGCACCGCAAGAGAATGGTAGCATTTAGTTTCGAATACCGCTAAGACCTTCCAATGACTTTACGGCCTGCGACCCGAAAGACCTTCGCGAGCGGCACCTAACCGAGAAGGCGCGGGCTCTACAAAAAACGGATGCCGCAATGTTGGCCGTTCGCATCTTCGAGGCGATGCGCATTGCTCCCGCCGGGAGCGCGACAATGAGCAAAGAGGGCGACCTCTAGCGGACGCAGCCCGCCTTTACAAGCGTCTCGGACCAAATTCGCAATTCACGAAATCGGCCGCTTGGGTCGCTAGAACGAGAACGAAGCCTGCAAATAAATTTGGCGGTTCGACGAAGGCGATCCGCCAGCGATAGCATTCGAAACACCAAACAAAGAAGAAAATGAAGCCGGTGACGTTACAGTCGGCGGGCTCAGAACTGCGCTTGGCGTTGCCAGGTTTACATGGTTGAACGCGTTGCGTGCATTCACGCTGAATGTAACCCTGTAGCGTTGGTTCACGCCGCTCCTCATTCTGCCGGCTTTTCCATCCTGGCCACCCATTTCGTTGCCGAAGCCAAAAGTCTTCGCGAGCCGCAAATTAAGCGTGAAGCGGTTCGGCCCGGTCAGAAAGTTGACAGGAACTAGCTTTTCGCCGGGTTGCGGAATCGTATCGAAACTGCCGAAACCTGGAACGGTTACAACGTTAGCGGGATTCGAAAGGCTGCTCGCAAACGCCGGGTGCTGATTGAATTGCGAAGTCCCGATCAAGTCCTGACTCAAGCTGATGTTGTAAGGCGAGCCAGAGCTTGCCACCATAAAAGGGCTGAGACGGAGGCCATGCGGCAGCCCAATCGACCCGCCGATGGTCGCCCGATTTCGGATATCGAAAGACGCCCGACCGTAATCCTGACGGATGTTGTACGGATTCGATGGAAAGCTAGCTGCACCGGACGTATCGCCATTCGCATAGTTCAGCACGTAGTAACCGAACAGCATTAGTTTCGCACCGGCGCGGATAGTGGTTTCCACAAACAGTTGATTTTGCCGAAAGATCCCCTCCGATTCGTATTGGTAGATGTTTCCGGCGGCATCCCCGAACGGGCGCGTGCCAGTCGTTGGATTCAAATAGTATGGTGGGATGATGGTTCCCGGCAGGGGCGTATTGATGTTGTCGAGTAGGAGCTGATCCGATCCGCGCGAGTTCAGATAGGAAATCTTTAGGGTTGCTATCTTTGTCAGTTGCGTTTCGAGACTGACCGCGGACTCCATCAAATACGGCGCTCGAAGATTGTCATCGATCCGGTACGTTGTCGGCAGGGTGGCTGGAACAGACGGTAGAGGGATGGGAGGGTGGAGAAAAAAGTTTGGATTCGTGACAATAAACTGAGCCTCTCGCGTGCCATCCAAGCGGTCGGCTTGCAGAACGTTACTCGTCTCAAATCGATCGTAAAAAATCCCAAAGCCCGCGCGAAGCACAGCCTTGGGTCCAGTCTTTCCACCTCTTCCGATCCCCCATGCGAATCCTACCCGCGGCGCCCAGTCGGCATGATCGCTGATGTTGTTCTGCGATTCGAATCTCAATCCGAAGCTCAGCGTGATGTTCGGACCGACGCGCCAGTCATCTTTAACATAGAGTCCTACGTCAACCTGCGAAACACTCACTTGAGGGTTCGCCGGAATGCTTGGATTGTTGGGGATGCCGGTCACGGAGTACTGGGTCGCGAAAAAACCTTGCCCAAGCAATGTCTGCTGATAAGCCTGGATAGAGGGAAAAATGTAGCTGCCATTGAAGCCAGAGGCCGAATCGTTGCTGTCGGTGAGCGCGCGCAAGCGCGCTCCGAATTTCAGGAAGTGTTTCGTGAACTGAATTGAGGTGGAGTTCTGGAACTCGTAGCGATTTGTGTCGTCGATCAAGTTTCCTGCGTTACTGCCGCCACCATTGAACGCTGACGGCACGACTATGGTGGGGGAGGTGCTTTGCGCGATCTGGCTGCTTTCGTCACGCAGATACTGGAAGCGCGTCTCGTTCACGATATTTGTACCAAACACTTGAGTGTCGCTGACCTGCAAGGTTTGTTCTGTGTTCAGCGAGTTTGAGGCCTGTGAAGACAAGGTGAATCCGCCCACCCCGTTATTCGTGTTCTCATCGCGGGAATACTGGTATCGAACGGAAAGCGTGTTGTTCTTCGCGAGCCGATAATCCAGCCGTGGGCTGATGTTGACGCCAGCCCGCGGATTCTGCACCGATTCACTGAAGGGAACGGCCTGATTTGCGGAATTGACGATCTCGGCGTTCACGACTGCAAGATCGTGAACATTTCGTTCACCCACGGAGAAAAAGAATGATGCTTTTTTGCTCAGCGGTCCTCCGATGTTCCCGCTGTATTGCATCGAGTAATACGGCGGCTTCGACGGCGCGAAAGGATTCTTGGAATTGAATGCGGAATCGTTGCCGTTCACGGAAATTTGTGCATGCCACTGATCCGAGCCTGGCTTCGTGAAGATTTCCACGCGCCCATACCCTACCTTGTCGTATTCCGCCGAGAACGGATCTTGATTGATTCGGATTTCGCGGATCGCCGATTTTGGCGGCAGTCGCCCTCCTGTAAATCCGTCGATATAGAACTGTCCGCCGCTCGGCCCCGCGGACGGCCCCGCCAGCGCTTCCAGGTCCGTCTGCAATTCATCGGGATCATCCGGCAGCGCATCAAGTTCTGCCCCGGAAATCGCGATACCACCACCGCTGTTCATCGGATTGACATCACCCGCCGCCGGATTATCGGTCACCTCTATTTGCTCCTTCTGGTCTTCAATTCTTAGGGAAACGCTGAGGTTCTGCACTTGCCCGACGGTAATTTGAACTCTCTCGTTCTTGTAAGGCGCGAAGCCCTTTGCGATCACTTCCACTGTATAGTTGCCCGACGCCAAACCCTTCAGTTCGAATTGGCCCTGCCAATTCGTAATCGTCCCCAGCGCCTGCCCATCCGGCGGAGTCACAATTATGGTTGCCTTCGTTACCACACCACCGGAAGGATCAACCACCTGACCATGTAGAGACCCATTGCTGGTTTGCGCCGGCGACGGGCTCGTGCATGCAAGGTACAACAAGATAATTATTCCGAGACGTACAGCCAACACGATGGGCCGAGCTTTCATTTCAGCAATTCGGGCCGGACAAACTGCATTTCTCCAGCGGCCTAGATGCGGATCGAGGTACAGCCAAGCGAAACTCCCTTGAGCCTCGCGACTCCAAGGGTGAATGCGAGCGTCGGTGATAGTGACGGAGGTTCATTTGTGAGGCAGGCGGGTCTTTGATTGAGTGATGCCTGATTTGCGCAAGAGGATCTCAACGGAAGGGACGTTACGCAAAAATGTACCATCCGGGTACAGCCTATGCTGGGAGAACAACTACCTTAATTCACTTGCGCCGCCTTGGCCTTCTCTTCCTTCGGCAACTCCTTTAGCCCAGGTAGACTCACGTGGAAGAAAGCCTCGACCTGAGACTTCTGGTCGCCGACGTACGCACCCATCCAATTTTGGAGGACGCGGCCTTCAGGAGAAACCACGATGGTTTGTGGGGTACTTGACAACTTGTATGCCGCCTTGGTGTCCATCGAAAGGCCGGAATACACAGGAAGCTCAAGATCATTTTTCGCGACGTACTCCGCCAGGGTGTCTTCGGACAGCGAGAGACCGATGAAGCGGTACTCACCGCTCTCTTTGCCGAGCAGTGTTTTGAAGTTGTCCATGTTGCGCGCACACCAAGAGCAAGGAGGTGTAAATACGTACAGAACTGTGGATTGCTTTACTCCCTGGTATGAAATCACTTCCTGCTGCCCGCCTAACCGTTTCACGGCAACGGGTGGGACGGCTGTGCCGACCTTGAGTTGGTACTCAGCCATACTCGCCGACCGCGCATAAGTCAGACTTCTGACTCTGTGGGCCAGCAAGACATTCAGAGTGACAGACACCAACAGTGCGACGAAGATAGCGAGCAACACTGCGCGTGAAGAACGCCGTGGGGTTTCTACCGCACCAGTCGAATGCTCTCCAAAAGGGCTCATAGTTCCGCTCCAAATGTGTCGTCGTGTTATTACAGCAGGACCCCGCCCTTAAAACTCGAGAGTAGGGTCCCCGACGCCTAACGCTTCGCCGGATCAAGCGGTGCTTGCTAAATCTACCGATATACGCTTGTGTCGGCCCGCTATTTGGGGCGTCCAATTTCGGGCATCCGAGCATGTGAACGCCACAATTCCTAAGTACCCGAACACTGTTCATAAGTAAAGTGGGAATCGATGCAATAGGCAACCCAGATCGGTCCCTGAGGTGGACCACCGACGGGACAGTTAAATGATTTGAGTCCCCCGTGGTTGGCACAGTAGTCATCGGCTTCTGCATGCTCCTCGACGCAATTACAACTCGATGCATAGACCGGCTTCGGGGTGAGTGTAAGCGCAAACAACGAGTAAACAAACCCCGCCGATAAGACGGACCCTACTAGCCAGTTGCGTGCTGCCGTAAGAGTTTCTCTTTTCATGTTGTTCTCCTCAGTGAAGATTTTCGGATCTCCGACTTCCTCGGCTCGCTTGTAACTGCACTTCTGACTCAGACTGTTCGAGCATACAGACTGCACACTTAAATACAGGGAGGATGGTGCCGCGCGCAAGTCTAATTGATGGGCCGAAACGACAATATGTTGGACTATTCGCCACTTTTATCCCCTGGTATCGGAATTTGCCGCGATACTTCGCTTCGGACGCGAAACTCACTCGGGGTTAGCGCGTACTTTTTTTTAAACCCGCGCACAAAGTGACTGGCGTCTCTTATTCCGGTGCGCCACGTCACCTCTTTTACAGTAAGAAATGTACTACTGAGCAGTTGTGCCGCCTTCCTGAGACGTAGCTCGTTGAGGTACTCCATTGGAGACTGGCCGGTTTCCTTTCTGAACAGTTGCCGCAGCCGCGTCGGAGAAAGATTCACGTTTCGGGCCAGAGTACGAATCGAAAGCGGATCGGCGAGAAACTCATGCATTAGGTTAATCGTCGCCGTTACGCGAATGTCCACGTTAGGTCCTCCCCTGGTCAGGAGTAACTCTGTTTCTCGGCTGCGATAGCCCACTTCATTTGTGATCTTGCCGCTGTAAAGCGCGCAGCTCGCGCCAGCGTTTATACTGGTCGGCCTTGGCCGGATCGGGATCCTCCTCGCCTTTGAACCAAAAGCAGAACCAGTCCACATTGCCCTGTTGGGAGACCATCAGCTCCCAGGGCTTTTCCAGAATGTGCGTTCCTTCTGGGATGTAAATCATTTCTACCGGTTTGCCTAGCTGGGACAGTCCGGAATACCAATGCCAATCAGACAACAGTGAGGCCGGGTATAAGGTTTGAATCCTCAGCGGCGTTTCGATTTTGTCCATATGAAACGCGGGCGACTCTTTTAACCATCGCGACAGACTCTTTCCATACGGAGGACCACCGTACATCTCCTCGTATTCACCGGCTATAGCATCCGGGAACGCCATGTATTGGAAATAGCTGTAGTCCACTCCATCGGCGATGGCGGCCGCGGCGATATGGCGCTTGGAATGTGTCAGCATATACGTTATGTACCAGTACGTCCGGCTAAACCCTATGATCCCGACTCGATTCCGGTCGATGAGCCCTCTGCGATCTAAATCGTCGATTGCGCCTTCATACATCGCCATGGCCCTTGGGGCTTCCCTGGGTGTATGGCCCAGATGCCAGTCTGGATCGGGAACCTGCAATAGGAAGAACCCCTTGCCCGCCAGAGGCTGGGCAGCGAAGGCTGTCGCCCAGGGGCCGCTCATCCAGAACTCATGAGGATCCCATCCATGGGTTTGCAGGATGAGCGGATATTTCTTGCCCGCGACATAGTCTGGGGGCCAATAGAGCCCGCCCTTTACTTCAATTCCATGAGCAGCCTTCCACGCTATCTCCTCCACTCTCGCAAGATTGAGATTCTGGAATTGCGGATTCAGATCCATCAGCAGGGCCTTCCGGCCAGTGGCAGGATCGACAGCAAAAATGCGCGGAGGAGTGTTCATGCCCTCATCGAGAACAATGTCGGGCAGGGCCAGCGGTGCCGTGTGTTCCGGGGCACTCGCTTTAGACCATGTCTCGCCGCTCTTTCGAAAATAGACCTTCGGCGTCACTTTTCCACTGAAGCTGTCGCTCCTGCCTAAATCGCATTCAAGGTAGCCGGTCTCGGGATCCCAGTTGAGAAGTCTCAGGTCATCCTGGCTTATCTTCGCGAACTGGCGGCTCGGCACCTTGAACTCAACCAGGAAAGTGTGCCCCTTTCTCAGCGCCCGTTCCGCCGGATCGTCAACGTCCAGTGGTAGATACGCATCGGAAAGAACGACGGACTTGCTGTCCGGTGACCAGGCCACCTCCCTTCCCGAAGACTGAATTGGGGCATCGACTAACACCTGGCTTGCACCCGTCACAATGTCGACTAACTCGTGTTGGAAGGCGCCAGTGTCGCCTCCTTTTGGGTTGGGGTGGCGCGCAGCCGCCTTCAGGGACTTACTATCGTACTCGCCCCATGTATCCGAAACGCGGGCAGCTTCCGTCTGTAGTACGAGGTGCGCGCCGTCCGGTGAAAGCGACATCTCAGAAAGCAGACTCAGAATTCGACCCCGGGTGGCTATTTTGGCTTCGGCTTCGTTTCCCGATCGAATGACAAACAAAGAGTCGGTGTCGTAGTCTGCGCCCCCCTTGCTGCCTCGAATCAGATCGCTCACCTCCTCGTTGGCGACGGCCAGTCCTTTCCGTGCGACGTCCTCGGTCAGGAGCGCTGAAACCGGGTTCTTCGCCGTAAACGCAATGACTTCACCACTGGTTGTGGTGACGAATGCGGTGAGATAGTTGGCGTGATTCGTCAGTTTTTTCAGCTGGTTCGAACTGCACTTGAACGAATAGAGTTGCGTGCGTTCACCCGCGTTCTCGCCTAGAAACAAGATAGTGTCGTTATCATCCAGCCAATGCACATTATCGATCGCCGGCCGGTTCGAAGATGAGGCTAGCGAAACCAGGATTTGAGGCGCCGGCGATTGGAAGACTTCGGCGGTGTGGAACAGGACCAGAGAATACACGTTGGTGTTCGCCTCAAGATTCCCTTTTTTCAAGATTACGACGAAGCGCTTTCCGTCGGGAGAGAATTTGGCCACGATTCCTTTGGAGGAGCCGCCGTCTGTATAGGATTGGTCCCCCAAACGCGTCATCCGAATCGAGTCCGCGACGGTGGGGGACCGCTTCGTGATCCCGGCCACCGCTGGGCTCTGCGCCAGTGACGCGCCGCTCGCGGGGCCCTCAGCCCGCTGATCGCTACAAAATACGAGGCCGCAGTCCACAGTTAGACAGGCACCGACCATCAGCAAGAGGCACCACAGCAACAGTCTGCGTCTGGCTAAACAACACCGAATCGTATATTGGCCAGATTCTTGCTTTGCGACAGGGTTCCCTTGCTTTGCAGTAGACGCTACATCTGGTCTCATCAAAAGATTCTCCGGACGCGATCTGCCGCTCTTAGGGGCATACAACCCGCATTGGGTGTGGCTCCAATCGGCAAGGCTGAAACCATGCCCTACGACAAACCGCTCTCAGTTTAGAAGGAGAGCTTCAGCCCAAACTGAATCGACCGGGCGCCACCGAGCTGATACAGTGGATCGAACGCGCCCGACCCAAGATTGCCTCCAGCAAGGCTCGCCCCCAGCATATGACCTGACTGGCCGAACTGCGAGTTCGGTGCCGAGGGACTTCCGAGGTCTCCAACTGGGGGTCCGAAGTTGGGCCGGTTCAGGACGTCGAACATCTCCGCGCGGAATTGCAGCTTCAGCGACTCGTGGAGAGGAAACTCGCGATGCACGGCGAAATCCCATTGAGCCAGACCGAATCCGCGCAGCCCATTCCGCGGCAGGTTTCCCTGGCCAGAAGGAAGGTGGGTGTTGGGATCGAGTGGCGGAGAACAGAACGGTCCTATGCTGGGATTACCATCCGGACACCCTCCAGCTACCGCGCCCAGAGTGTTGTTGAATGCTTTTCCCCCAGGATACTGCGATCCGTATAAGTACAAGGGCACACCGGGAACAACGTCTGGCCTAAGGCCGGCATAGAAACCATTCGACAGTAGGCCGCCATTGAAACCCCCATAGTAAACGTTGACGGGCTGAGCGGAGCGAGCCTGGATAATGTTTTCCGTGGACCAACCCCCAAGCAACGCTTTCCCGAAAGCGTTGCCTTTCGGAGCGGGCACATCGTAAGTCAGGGCTATGGAAAACGCATTGCGAACATCGAAGCTGGAGGGTCCCCGGTTGACGTTGGAATTGAATGTTGACAGGTCATTGGATCCGCTCCCTAGGGAACCAGCTGAAGCCGTATCGATGGAATGGGACCACGCATAGGAAGCCAGCGCCTGCAGGCCACGGGATAATCGACGTTGGAACTGCAGTTGCAGCGCATCGTAATCGGAAGTGCCTGCATTCGTTACCAGTTGGGCCTGATACAAGTTCTGGTTGGGAGTCAGAACGTTCCCCGTCTGGATCAGACGTCTTCCAGCGGCGCCGACATAGGAAGCGCTCACCGTTTGTTCCTTTCCCAGAGATTGTTCGAGCGCAACATTCCACTGCAACGTATAAGGCGATTTGAGCTTCGGATCGAATGCGTAAAGAATCTGTTGATTGCTCGTGTTGGGCGGCGCGATGGGCGCTGGCGCTGCATTCGCGGGACTCAACGGAAATGTCGCGGTGAACCCAATCGCGGTGCCAAGTACGTAGACGGACGATCCGAAAGGATAGTCCGCGCCTACACCGTTTCCAATTTCTGAAGACGCCAGATCATAAAAAACCCCAAACCCGCCTCGAACCACGGTTTGCCAGCCTTGACTCTGCGACACCTGATAAGCTAATCCGATCCGGGGGGCGAAGTTTCCCCAGTTCGTTTTGTAGGGCGGCGTACCTTGGGGCAGCAGAGCCAGGTTCGATAGATTGCTCAGATCGAAGCCCGTAACTGCAGGAATCTCGGGGCCGCTGAGCGACGATGGCACAAAGTCAACATCCCACCGCAGTCCGTAGGTCATAGTCAGACGCGGGACAATGTGCCAGATGTCCTGGGCAAAAACCCCGAGATTGCGAAAAAGAAAAGTCGTGGTAAGACCGGAAGTCACCTGGTCGAAAAATAAATTTCCTGTTTCCGCAGATGGTACGTCGACGAAAAGGGCAGACTGACCGTACGCTATACCTTCCAATTGAGGTGACAAGCGGCGATAATCGATGCCGACCTTCAGGCTATGCGAACCCTTTTGCAGAGCTATACTATCCAGGATGTTGAATTGCCGCTGCTGGTTGCGCGCATTTGGCGTTGCATTGAGTGAAAAGTTATTTCCTAGCGTAAATACGGTAAAAGAAAGGCTGGCATTTTTGGCCGTAAACGGACTAGGAAATTGCAATGTCGCGAGCGGGACTGCCCCCCCGAAACTATCCTGGCCAAACGAGGCGGAGGCATCCGTTTTGCTATAGTTGAACCGGAAGTCATTGGCTATAGTCGGCGATATCGTCCAAGTCGCGCCTACGGTCGCGGTTTGTGTGGTGATTGCAGCCGGAGAGACGCTGCTCAACGCCGAAGACGCATATCCGCGCTGACTGAGTTTAGAAGGGGAATAGTTGTAACGCCCGAAAAGATTGAGTTTATCGTTCAATTTGTGATCGACGCGAAGGCTATAGGCATCGAGCGTGGCCGGATTGGAGTAACTGGCGTTGAACTGCGCGACGCCCTGATGATTGCCATTCGCATCCAAGACCTCCGGACCGTTGGGAAGCGGGTACGCGTTCATGTAGGGCAGAAGAGCGGGCTGGGCAAACTGCCGTGAATAGGGATCCAGGGGATTGCTATCAGGCACGAATGTGAGCGTGGTCTGCGGCAATCGCAGTCGAAGGCCTTCGTAGGAAAAGAAAAAGAAGGTCCTTCCTTTGATGATCGGGCCGCTGAATGTGCCGCCAAAGTCGTTCTGGCGTTCTTCAGCCTTGGGAAGCGGAGGATTGTTCGTGAACCCGTTGAACCAGTCATTCGCATCGAGAACATCGTTGCGGAAATAATCGAACGCGGTACCGTGAAACTGATTCGTCCCGGAGCGCGTGACGATGGAGATCTGGCCCCCAGGCGTACGGCCAAATTCCGGCGCATAGGTAGAGGTCTGGATGCGAAATTCCTGGAGCGCATCCACCGAGACCAGGCTGTTCGTGCCCCCCAATACGCTGGTCGAGCCAAGAGTCCCTGCCATCCCGCTTCCTGCGAAACCGCTTGCGTTTATTCCGATGTTTGCGCTCACGCCGTCCACCATCCAGTAGTTTGCGTTTGCGCGCTGTCCGTTGACGCTGAACTGGCCGGTGTCACGCCCATTATTGGCGGTAAGCGCCACCCCCGGCGTGAGCTCGACTAACGACTGGAAGCTCCTGCCATTCAGGGGAATGTTTTCGGCGAACTGCCGGTCCACGACAGTGCTGACTGAAGCATCCGTGGTGTTGATGTTTAGACCGTTTCCTTCTACCGTCACCGTTTCGGTCATCGAACCAAGAGCCATATGAAAGTTGAGCTGCACAATGTCCTGCACGTGCAGCAGGAGCCCTGGTTGGATGATCCCCTTAAAGCCCTGCTTGTCTACCTCAATACGGTAGGTGCCGGGGATTAGACCCGGGAGCACATAAACCCCGCTGTTGTTCGTCGTGGTTGAGGATTTGACGCCAGTCTCAGTGTTGATCGCAGTGATTTGGGCTCCGGTGATTACAGCCTTCGAGGGATCATCGACAACACCTGTGAGTCCAGCATTGGTAGACTGGCCAAAGAAAGAGCAAGGGAATACAAGAGAAATGGTTAACAACAGAGATCGGCAGATTCTCATGACCAGCTCCTGGAAACTGCATTATGTACTCAGCGGTCCGATGAGCATTCGTCTGCCACAAACGATCTTTACCAACCTTCTGTAAAATTTCTGCGAAAGATTAACCATCCTTTCACAAACAGTCGGCAGCTCGTTCACGGGTGATTCGGGGGAAGAGAGTGCAGGTACGCCTCAAGAAATGGCTTGCCGGTGGGTTTTTCGCTCCCTCCGCGAGGTTCGACGGTGACAAAGACGGCATTGATCTGCGCCAGCAGATCCGGGTTGTCGGCTTTGACTACCCAACGTCGGTTTTTCTCATTATCCAGATAAAAAATCCCCAAGCTCACAGGCTTGGCAGCGGCGCTGTCTGGCTTGCCCCAGGCCTGAAATGCTTTGGCTTCGTGATAGCCGGGTTGCGACTGGAGGTCGAAGGCATAGAAGATCAGCGATCTTCCCTTCGTATAGAAGACGCGCCCAAAAGGTTTGCTGCGCCGGCCATCATGCTGCACGTCGAAGACGTCCGCGATGTAGAGCTGGCGAGCACCCATTAGTTCGCGGATGTCGCGATCTTCGGCGAGAAACTCCTCGTTGTTTGTGGCTGCCGAGTTCGCTTTCGACACCTCGCTATGCAGATCGTTGACCTCTGTTTCCAGGGCAGCAGCACGTAGCAAGGCGCCTTGCCGGTCTTGCTCGGTGCGATGCAAGTCTTGCTTCACTTGGTCTAACGATTTCGACACATCATCCAACTGGTGTTGCAAAGCGTCCCGTTGTCCGGTCATCGCAATCAACGATTCTGCCGTGGTTTGATCCTTTTTCCCAAGCTCATTGAGCTGCTCAAGGAGTGCGGCCCGCGCGTTGGACAGTTCCGCTACGCGCTTCTCGGCCTCGGCGGATTGTGCAGTGATCTTGTCCACGGACTTCTGCGCGGCGGCCAACCTCTCACGCAGTTCGGAGTTCTCCGCGTTCGGGGCAGTGGACGGAGGAGGGCTGGATAGGGGAAGCGCGGCTGCGACTGGCATAGCGGTGGGAGAGTGAGCTTCTATTCTCCGACCGAATTCGAAAGCTCCCCCAATCGAAAGCAATAGGATTGCTGAGGCACCGAATGCCATCGCGGGCCTGAACCGCAGGTTCCGCTCCCAATAACCGGCAAGATCGGGCCAATGGAGTCGCGAGCGTAGCTGGGGTTGTCCGTTCGGTCGAGCACTTTGTAGAGCGGTAACGAAACGTCGCTCTGCCTTCTTTCCAGAATATCGTGCGGGAATCTCTACTTCTGGCGCCAATTCAGCCGCTAGCTCTACCATGCTGACTTGCGCGAGGCTCGTATATTCGCGCAAAAGCATTGCACACGCGTCGCAGATCGCGACATGCTCATGGAGTCTTTCTGATTCCTGGGCGTTAAGCTCGCCGCTCGTGGAGAGCGCGCACAGCTCGGCAAATTCTTCGCTACATCCGGCTGGATATTGAATGTCGTTGCTCATCAGTCAACCTTTTCATTCCGCGTCATTTGACGAGCCAATTGTCGCAACCGTTCGAGTCCGCGATAGTAGTGATGGCGGACATTCTTCACATCTTCGTTTGATTGTTCGGCAATCTCCGTCATCGTCAATCCTTCAAAAAAGAACAGCTCCAAAGTTTTCCGCTGCTTGTCGTTTAGCTGGCTGAAAGCTGCTTTCAACTGCTGGACCGTCAGCCGTTCGATCATGTCAATCTCTGGTTTATTTCCCTCAGCAACAGCATTCGTGCGTTCTTGGCGATCTGTACCACTGTAAAAATGTCGCCGGTGCAGGTACGCCCGCCGATCGAAGGCGCGGCGGTAGATCATCTGGATCATCCACGTCCTTGCCGACCCCTTCTTGCTGTCGAATGAATGGTTTTCGGAGCAAAGGCGAAGGAAAACCTCTTGCACGAAGTCTTCTGCTTCGCCGTCGTCATGGAGAACTCGGAATCCGACGGAAAAAGCCAGCTTTTTATAGCGATGAAAAAGCGTCAGAAGCGACGCTTCATCCCGATTCTGGATGCGCACAAGGAGCTCTTCGTCAGAGCAGTCGTGAGATTGAACGATGCCTGCATGTTCGGGCGCAAGAGTACGTTCCGCCCGCAAGAGCGGCAGGTTGAGCACTCGTTCTGTCGCATCACTGGACAAGGAAGGGGCCGATGGCGCGTCTGACAGTGGATGCTCAGTCGTGCTCGTGATTAGAGGATTGTTGACGGTAGCGACATCGAAAGTAAAGGGATTTCGGGTGGTTTTCCAGAAAAAAAGTCTTGTGGTTTGTTGGTATAGATTCGCGCTTTCGCACGAAACACAAAGTTCTTGCCCTTATTGATGGTACAAATTCGTGCTCCGCCACGAATGCAGAGGGAGTAAGTCCAAAGGAGTAGCCAGTCGAGGCAGGATGGCCCTGCCAAGGCAGACTGGCTGGAGTCTCCGGCCCTTACGGTGTTCTGGCCTCGCCAATGGGTTTGAGAAGTTAGATGCGAGTGCCCAGATTGACGATGGACATGCTTGCGGCGGTCATAGCGGTCGCGCGGAAAAAAGCGATACCTGCGGCCGCTGAGGAATTGGCTCTCACGGCTTCTGCCGTGCACAAACGAGTGCGCAATACCAGCAAGTTGCTTGGCACACCACTTTTCACGGTAACCGAGAATGGCATGTTGCTCACCGAAGCCGGAGCGCTATTCGTTCGCGATGCCGAGCGAGCTGTGGAACAAGCCTTGCTTGCAGAGGATCGAATCGCCGCACTTCTCGAAATCGAAGGGGGGCGTCTGCTGGTGGGCCATTCTACGTATCTTCCCCCAAGGTTCTTAATCAATATGCTGAAACTCGGCTTCGATGATCGGTCCCGATATCGCATCGAACACATCCCTGGACTGACCGCCGATATCGCCAAGCGTGTGGTGGAAGGGACGGCGCATGCGGGATTTGGCGAACTCCCGGTTGACGAGGCCGAACTAATTTCACACGTACTTTGGGAAGAAGCTCTTGTTGTTTGTATGCCAGCCGGTCATCCATTGTCGGTGAAGCCAGTGGTGCGGCCGCAGGAGCTGGAGGGCGAACCCATCATCGCGATCGGTCGTGAAGCCATACCACGGTTTCATCAGGAGATAGAGGACTTTTTCGCTGGATTTGGGATAAGGCTCCAGATCGTGGCTGACGCATTTGGCCCACCGGAAGCCGTAGTGATGGTAGAGCAGAAGGTCGGCCTGTGCGTCGTGGCGCCGTCCGACATCTCGCGACCGTCGGTGACCGGGAAGCCCTTGACTCCACGAACGCTCACGCGCAAGTACGGCCTGTTTGTTCGGGAGGACAATGATCACGCGGCCCTAAAGGCATTCGTTGACCTTGCGTTGGAAAAACTCGCGAAACGCCGTTGAGCAATACTGCGGGAGCAGGCTGCTCTATTAGCGGAGGAAGTGGTTCACCGGCTTTTTGTAGATGTTTGCAAGCTGAAGCAGTTCCATAACGTCCAAGCTGCGCTCGCCACTTTCGCATTTCGAGAGGAAGGTGTGCGACCTGCCCATCAGAGTGGACACATCCCGCTGCGTGAGGTTCGCTTCGCGTCGGGCAGTGATTAGACGTTCCAGAAGAGCGTCATAGGCTTGCTGAAAGGGCGCGGTCCTTGCCTTTCGGGATTTCCGCATCTTTTCGGGCGTGGGCCTCTTCACATAGAAGAGTTTGGTGAAAGGAAGTCGATTTCCCTAATAAGGGGCACATGAAATGAAGTATGCTGTGCGTATTCAAAAATCTCTCCGTCTCTCAGGAGCATCTTGTGAACCGACCCCATCTAGAGCTGCCGGAAGCGGCAGAGAAGACTGTTCAGACCCTCCGGGTGTACGACGATCCGCCGTATGGACGCGAAGTGCAGATTGCTTTTACCGATGGAACGGCGATTTCCATCGACCTTCAGCCGACCATCTCGGTACACGCGAAGCACTACCGAGAGAACAAAGGGGATCTGGAACTTCTTCACGAACACAGAGTGTAGTAGTCCCGCCGTCTCGCCCGGACCTGGCCGCCAATCGCTGCCCTCAGGTACTAGGTTTCGTTTCGCGAGGATTTTCCTTCGTCCTAATTAGCTGTCTCTTTTTCTTGTTCGGGTGCAACAGTGCTAGGAAGCCCAACAGTACAAATTTCACAAGAGCGATTAACCAGTACTTGGAGAAGCGGGGCCAGACCTGCACATCAATGGGTCACGAGTTTCCGATTGATATTCCTCGGTCGGCACCGAAGGGCGAGTATGGACTTGATCCACAGTTGGCAGCCCTGCAGGCGGCCGGTCTGGTCTCTGAGACCGATACAACGGCAGTCGTTCACGGGATGTTAGACGCCGTGCGGGGCACAACTCCACCGCAACCGGTGAGACGCTACCAGCCGACAGCCGAAGGGCAGAAATACTTCCGCGAGGTTTCGGGCGCGTTCGGGAAAACGGGCGGCTTTTGCTATGGACAAAAGAGTGTCGATTCCGTCGTTAAGTGGAGTGAGCCTGTCACGGCGGACGGACGCTCTCGGAGCGAGGTCACGTATACCTACAAGATCACGGGCCTGGCTGCCTGGGCAGAGCGGCCGGATATTCAGCAATCCTCTTCCGATATCAGAGCAATAGTAACAGGAGTGTCGAAGGTGAATCAGGCGATCGGCCTTCAGTTGACGAACGATGGGTGGGAAGTCGTTGGGCAGTAGTTGAGCGATGCCAGCGATGGATTCATGGCGCATGCAGTGTGGTTAGTGCTGGTCCTTGTAGGTGCATCACTTCTTCCACGCGTCGTATGCCATGTCGCCTGCTGATGTAGACGACCAGCTGAATGGATCGCCGAACCTCCTGCTCCGCCACGCTCAGCTGCAAGTTCGCGCTATGGCGTATCGCAAGATTTGCGAGACGGCGAATGGACTCGTCGGCGCTATTGGCATGGATGGTTGCCAGTGTCCCCCGATGCCCTGTATTCATCGCATCGAGTAATGTCCTTGCCTCGGGTCCCCGCACTTCGCCCACGATGATGCGGTCGGGGCGATGCCGGAGCACGGCCTTCAACAGGTCATCGAACGTGACTTGGCCGTGGTGAGTATCGGTTTGTGACTCGGTGGAGACGATATGGGGCTTGCGGATATGCAGTTCGGCGGTGTCCTCGATCAGCAGGATGCGCTGATATTCGGGAATGGCGTCGGCTAGTGCGCCCACTAGTGTGGTCTTACCTGATCCGGTGCTCCCTGCAATCAGGATGTTTTGCCCCTCTTGCACTGCGTCCGTCAGCGCAGCGGCCTGCTCCTCGGTGAGCATTCGAACCCTTACCAGGTCAGACAGAGTATGGTTCCGGTGCGTGAACTTGCGAATCGTCACTGCCGGGCGCGGATTCACAACCGGCGGAATGATGGCCGCCATGCGGCTGCCGTCCGGCAAACGGAGGTTCATGATGGGACGGTCCGCGTCCAGTCTCTTTCCGAAGCGGTTGGCGATCACCTCAAGGCTGGTTTGCAAGGCACCCTCTTCAAATTGAATGCCCGGCAGCGGCTGGATCTGGCCGTTCTCCTCAATCCAGACCGACGAGTCTGGGTTCACCATGATTTCGGAGACGGTTTCGGTTTCGAGCAAATGTTTGATCGGTCTCAAGAATGGAATGATGATCTCGAAGGTCACGCGGGAATCCTTTCTGGATCGAAGTCGATTTGTTCCTGGTCAAACCACGTCATCATGATGGGCAAGAAGTCGAGTTTCAAATAGCAATAGGTAGCAGGCAGAGGGCTAACGCCGTCAAAGGCAACAACAATGGATTGGGCATTCTTCAGATCAAAGAAGACGTTCTCATCGAACAAGGGCTCCTTGTGTTTCTGGTACTGCTTGGAGGCAGAGACGGAGCCCTTGTTCGATGAAGTCCGCCCACTCAGCCAGCCGACATTGGCGTTCGAACTCGATTCCGAAACGGTATAGCTGATACGGGTTTTGTCCGCCTTGCCGCACAGCTCAGAGGCGTAGCGGGCCGTGTCCGGGTCGGTCGTGGTCAGAAACACCTTGGTGCGAAACGCCTGCAGCAAGGTCTTGACGCCCTCATTTGGCAAGGCGTCTTTGAGGCTCGAAATGCTCTGCGTAGCGACCACCGGGATACACCGTGGCTGCCGGGAAAGGGAGAGAAATCGTTCGTCGCCGGTCGGGTTGTCACCGCCGACGGTGGCGAAGTTTTGGTACTCGTCGCAGATGAAGACGGTAGGCCGAAAGTGACGCTTCGGATGCTCTTCCATTTCGGGGATTCGGAGCAACACGGCCCGCTGATAGTCCACCTTCATCAGGGTGCCGATGATCTTCGCGAGCGCGGGGTTCATCGCGGTAGGAAAATTCAAGCCGACGATCTTGCCTGACTCGATCAACTCATCGAAGGGCGGCAGTACCTTGGCATCAGGATCTGACGCGCTCGGTTCGCCCTCGTACAGTTCCTTCGGCGGGCAGAAGACCCTGCGGACTTTGGTATCGGTCTCAAACAAAGAAAGGAAGACGGCGATACCCTGAATAATCGAGGTCTTGGTCTCGGAACGAAAGAACTTCCAGTGTTCCCAGTACCAGTAGTGGACGCTCTCCCATGCCCCACGCTTGGTGGGATCGCCGTTCTTGCGCTTATATAAGGATGCGGCAATTCTGGTTTGCTGCAGCAGGCTGGTTTCGAGTTCTTCCGTCCATCGGGCAATGTACTGGCCGAGTTTTTCATTCCAGCTGAAGCGGAAAGGTGCCAGGGCCGCTTCATATTTCAAGTACTCCGCCTTCTTCACTCCGATGAAGGAGGCGCTCGTATAGCGCCGACCGGACTCAATCAGCATCCGCTCCAATGTCCCGGAGCTGATGACCGTACGGAAAATGTCGAGCATGGTGACGTACCCATCGCGCACGCGGTGCAACATAATCGCGTACCGGGCCAGGTCGGCGTAGGACTGCTGCCAGAAGGGTTCTTTGCCCTTGCCCCAAATGGCGACGATGACGGAGGCGATGTTGTACGCCTGCGCGTAGGCATCCGAATCGTTGTTTAGAGGGTTGTAGCGAATATTGCCGTCGAGCGAGACTTCGATGTAGTCCTCGGTCCGTCCGCAGTCGTCCAGTATCTTTCGAACCTGACGGCACAGGTCGCCTTTGACTTCGAGTACCACGCCCGACAACCTCCGCTCCGGGTCGTCGGCACGAAACGCGAAGAGCTGCCGCATGGCGGGAAGGATGACGGCCTTGGTCTTGCCGGAGCCGACGGCACCGACCACGCAAATGCCCGTGAACAGACCTCGTTCTGGAACTACCAGCCACTGCGGAGTCGGTGAGGGCCTCGGCTTCAACCGATGGTGAAGCTCTCCAATTACCAGCTCCAGGGTCCTCCGGCGCAGCGGATCGGGATACGGCGGCAACTGTCCGGCAACCCAATTCCTTTCCGGCGCGTAAAGGTGCACGTACCCTAGCGAGAACAGGATGGAGAGAACTAGAAACGGTGTGCTGTACAGGAAGATGTTGTAGCTCCATACCAGCCCCTGAAAGATCGCGGGCCGCTGTAATGCCAGCAGACGTAAGAGAGGATCGCTATAACGAACTGGAAAAAGATTCTGGAGCACGATGCCCGAAGCAATGCTTAGTCCTAGCGACAGGACAGAGCGATGCTCCATCAGCGGATGAAGGAGCCAGCGAAAGCGCGCAGCGAAACTCAAGCGGAGACACCTTTCTCCGACGATGCCTGGACGTTGGAGAGCCCGAGGACTTTGCGCGCCGAACCTGTGCCTGACTTCGCATTTTCGTGAATTGGCGATACGGTCCGCTCCGTTTTGTACTTTTGGAAGTCTTCACTCTGTGCGAGAGCGAACCCCAGTAGGAGATTGACGAGATAGCTTGTATCGTTCTCCGACCACTCGCACATCAATTCAAGATCATCAGCAACGCTGCCATCGATCGTCGCCTTCAACGACGCACGCCGGACCTTGCTCGCACCCTTCTCGATTTTCAGTTTGCTCATCCGTTTCCTCCTTCGAATTCAACTCGTAGATCGACTTCGTACGCTCTCAGGACTCTTTCGGAACCACATTGGTCTTCACACGGTACGTGGGCGGGAGCGACCAGCGCGGCCAAGCCGGTGCGGCAGTTCCGAAGGAACGGGGTCGCTCCCGCCCACGTACCACCCAGTTTTCTGGTAGTGGCGTTGCGATGTCGTTGTCGTGCAAGCATTTCCGCTATTCCCTAGCTCCTGACATGCGAACCCTCTATAGAACCCAGGACTTCACTTCGCTGAAGCTTCGGATAGCTGTAACCGAGCAGAAACGTCGTGAACCGCGCGTGGACCCTCGCAGTAGATCGCCGAGTGACGGAGGGCACGGCCTCATCAAAAAGTCCGAGACTTCTCGACGGAGTAGTGGAAAACCGCTTCCAGAATGCCACTTTCGCCGCCTGGAAATTGAAGTCCGAAGAGCCGACGTAGATAAGCTCGAAGGTTTCGAGCGCGCACAACAACGGCTCGGCAACCGAAAGGAAACGCAGAAACCTTTCGATTGTGGCAAGTCCTTCGTCGATGAAAGCAACGCGGACAGGCGACTGCGTGGGTCGCGTCAGATCCGTCAGCGAAAACGGAAAGGACGCAAGCAACGGGTGGAGTCTCCGATCCTCTCCGGTAAATAGGTCGGTCGCAAGCCTTCGGTCTTGTTCAAAGAAACGGATTCGTTCGGCTTCCGATTCCAGGTAATGGTCGCGGTTGTTTTCGAGGACATAGTCGAGCGTCATGAGCCTGGCTCGCACCTGGGCGTCTCCCTTTCGACGCCGATTCTGGGACTCCACGTCACCGATCAGGCGATAGATGGCCCTGGAGAAAAGGTGATAGACATGCCAGCCTTGCTTGTAGTCCAGGAATTCGATGTGGCCGGCGATGCGCGCCTTTTCGAGAAAGCGCATGACGATGGCGCCCTTGTTCCGGTCGATGAAGTAGTCGAATTGGCGGCGTAAAAAGTAGCCGGAGTGAACCGCTACAAGATATAGAAATGCGGCCTCGCGCTCGGTGTAGCCGAGCGATTCGATGGCGACAATGGGATCGATGGTCATGCTTACAGTTCCAGAATGTTTTCCATGAGGTGGTGGTCGTCTTCAATCTTTCCCGTTAGAGTTGCCCGGTCAGAGCACGAGGCGTAGAGGTGGAAACCAGCTTGCGCCTTGTTGCGGAGATGGCCGGGCCGATAGGCGGCGGTCAAAACCTCGATGTCCTGGTGGCCACTGCCGGTGCCCTGATCCCCGCCCTGGTCGTCCTTTTGCGGGAGGTCGTATTCGATCCGGGCGTCGGGAATCTGGATGCCGTCGTTGACATAGGGCAACTCGAACTGCCGGGCGACCTCCCGCTTGATGTCAGACATGTCCCGGTTCGGATCGGCCTTACGTGCGGCGTGAATCGCTTTCTGCACCCCGGACTTCAGCTCAAAGTCGAGCTTCACGCGAAGGTTGGTGCCGCCATTTTCCTCGATCCGCTCAGATTCCTTGCGGTAGGCCCGGTAGATCTGGGTGTCGTGCTCTACCTCGCGCGGTTTGACCAGCTCGGCATACAACTTCTGTTTCGGTGCCAAGTCAGAGATGTGGCGGGCGACATCCCGGCCGGACTTCGTGAGGGTGACGACTTCAATCCGCTCCACTCTGCCGCCGCGCCCATCGCGGCGTGCGTTGACGGAGTCGATTGTCACGAGCCCTTTTTCGCGAAGGAAGGCGAGGTCGCGTTCCATACGGGAGTGCCGACCGTTATAGACCGTTTCAGCTAGATCGCGAGTGCTAACGACCCGAAACCGGCCGACATCCATGAGCACCTTGCGTTCTTCGTCGCGGAGTGAGAGACCAACGGCCTGTTGCGGGATTGCCTGGCGACGGGGGCGTTGATCCATCTTCCGTCCGCGAGGAATGGCGGGCTCGGGCGTACGGGAAGGCTCGCCCGGCGCCCTGTGCTTTTCGAAAGCAATTGGCAATTGAGGGTTTCGTCTGTCGGCGGCGCGCGCGGCCAGACTCTCGCGCCGCCGTTCGACCGGAGACGGCGCTAGCGGTGGTGCGCAGCGGGGCCCCTCGGAGATTCGCCTGCGCGGGATTTCGTCGGACAGGTCGAGCCGCATCAGGCTTCCCTCTGCTTAGTCGTTGGAACATCGCGCTCGAAATCGAGCGAGGGTTCGGAGTCGGCGGTCGACTTTTCGGTCAACTGGCCTTGGATGGTGGTGATGTCGTACTCGGAGATATCGCCAAAGGATTCCATTTCACGCTGTGCGGCATCTTTCGCGGCGCGGACGCGCGCGACGTGATCGAGCGAGTAGTCCATATACTTCTCCTCCTCCTCGGTATCGACGACGGGTCTCCGATTTGCTTCAGACGTCTCCGGATTTCCGCTGGAGTGTTGCCTACTCTTCGCCGTAGTGCGCGGTGATTTCTTCTGAGAGTTCCGAGTGTCCACTATGGATCTCCTGGTCAAGATGTCTGAGTTTGCGGCCCGTATCGCGAAGGAAGAACTTGCGCTCCACCCAAATCGTGAGCCCAAGGATGTTCGAGAAGAGCAACGCGCAATACGCTGCAATGTTTCCGAAATAGTTGTGCACGATGAGGCTGCGCCACGGTGCAAGGAAATGCAGTTCTTGCATGAGCCAGAACCCGAGCGCGAGAAAGATCAAAGTGGCGACGAATACGGCGTTGGCTAACATCGGTCAGTTCCCGAACGCCTGGTCCTCGTGGACGTAACTGATAACGAGGCCGAGTGGATTGGTGAGCAACATCGCGTTGGGCACCTCTTCGCGGAAGGCATAGACGACGTTGGCCGTCCAGCGTTCGTGCTGCTGTTCCTCGTGGTCGCCAAGCGAATAAAAGACCTTCTCGAACTCAATGTGGGCGCGGTAAGGAGTCTGGCGGGTGTCGTCGAGCACTACAGCTTTGATCTCGATATCCACATTCGGCGTGCTGGGGTCGAGCAAGAAGCTCTCAAGCGTCTTGGCTTTTGTGACCCGGCCGAGCGTCGCCGACTGTAGTTCATTGGAGAAGAAATTCAGGGATTCGGCGAAGTCGCGTTGCAACGTAGCGTGATTGCGGCCGTAGTAAAGCTCGGCCCAGCGCGCCAGATAGTATTTGCTGACACGCTCGATGGGGACCTTCCCGAAATCGTCATCGTTCATTACCTGTCCGCGTCCAATGTCCGAGACGGAGATCACTAGCGGTCGCAGTCGTGAGGCGGCGGTCTGGGCGCGATAGAGTAGCGCAAGCAAAGCGACCGTAACCAAGGAGAGCACGAGGATGGCAACCTTCAAATAGGTGCTGGTCACAATCGGCTCGGCGTACACTTCCAGGAACTTGTGACCGGCATCGGTCGTGGGGCGACCGATCTCTGTCTTCGTCATGAGCTAATCTCCCATCGGGCTGATCCAGGTTCCAGTGCGCCCGCCAAGAATGGCCGACGTAAGGTCTGGGATTTTGACCAGGCCGTAGATGCAAACAATGAGAACAACCAGGAGCGCTGGCAAGATCGTGAGGGCGTT
This sequence comes from uncultured Acidobacteriaceae bacterium, assembly GCA_963772195.1. Classification (GTDB taxonomy): domain Bacteria; phylum Acidobacteriota; class Terriglobia; order Terriglobales; family Acidobacteriaceae; genus Acidiflorens. The sequence continues at coordinate 23,953 of CAVYWE010000001.1, forward strand.
CGAGATGCTAATCGTGCCGATGACCTGAAACATCGCAGTCAGAACCTTGGCAAAAACGAAGATGAAGGCCGATGCCACGACCTGATAGAAGCTGAACCCGATGAAAGCCTTGAGCCAGCCCCAGAAGAGCCAGTCCATCTTCGGCACGATGAACCAAGGGATAAACATCGGGCCGATCAATACGCAAACGGCGGAGGCGACATAGCCATAAGCAATGACCGCAAAGGCCATCGCCTCCATCATGGCGAGAATGACGGCAATAAGAAGAAAGGTCAGGTCTTCCAGAATGTTGAAGCTGCCGGGCGGTGCGCCCAGTTGCTGCTCGGCGTTGGTGATGGTGGTGACGATCTGCTGGGTCTGATCTGCCTCGATCTGCCCGGAGATATTTAGCGCCTCCTTGGTGATGAGGTCACTGAAGCTGTAACCGATGCCGGGGATCGGCGTCGAGTAATAGGTCAGCATCCCGAGCCCAAAGGCGATCATCAGGATCAAGTCGGCGAACTTGGCGAAGTGGAAGCCGCCATGTCCCTGCGAAGCGGATAGGGCGGACTTCACGCCGAACCAGACGATCAGGATCACGGCCAGGCCACGGAACATATCGAGTCCCGTGGCCTGCAAGGTTGCGCTGTTCGAGGAAAGCAGCTGCGTGATGGCCTGCCCGATGTAGGTAAAGAGGTTCTGGGGCATGGCGCCTCACCGTCCGCTGGTCGAGAGCGAGATGGCATGGATGGAATCGCTCACGCCGGTTGTCAGGTTTTGCATGGTTGTGGGGAAGCTCTGCTGAAAATAGATGGCGTTGTTGATGGCGCGATTTTGCGTGTCGATCTGCTGCTTCTCGGCAATCAACTGTTGTTGGAGGGCCGCCATCAGGAGCTGGTTCGTGTCTTGTTGCGAGTGGATCTGGAGCAGAGTGGCGGAGTTGATCTTTCCCAGCAATGCACTAGAGGTTTGTTGCGAGGGATCGGTCGAGAAGGTATCCGATTCGAGATTTGCCAGCTTGCTCGCAAATGCCTGGGAATCCGAACGGATCGTACCAAGAGCGGCAAGCGTGGTGGTGGTTGCACTCTGGGCAAGCTCCGAGGTGGCGTATTGATTCGCGACCGTGGCCTGCGTCCGTGAATCCAGAGACGAGTACGCACCGGATGGATAGCTCTGGGGTTGCACGAAGGCGCTTGTGTATCCCTGCTGCGCCTGGGGCAGGCCGCCAAAGTTAAGTGCATTGACCAGCGGTGACGTGTTGCCATAAACGTTCGGCGGCGCAGCCAGTCTCGACCACTGGGCCCAATCCGCCCTGTACCGCGCGGCTAGGTTCTGCGGCATGGTGGACATCTGGTAAACAAGGTTGTACATGGTGATGATCTGGTTTCGGGTTTGGACAGCGGTGGTATAGATCTGCGCCTCTTTCAATAGGTGCTGTTGCCAATTGTTGAGCTCGGTCGCCCACTTCTGAAGTTGCGACTCCCCCTGCTGAATCTGCTGGATGGCGTGAGCGCTTTGCGTTGGGTCATAGACAATGCCGCTTCCGAACTGCGCGTGCGCGATCGGTGCGACCGCGACTAGCAGGCCGAAAACGAGTACGACAATTCGCGATGCTTTCATGGTGAAACCTCCTTGAAGGCGCCCTCTGAGCGCCAGGCTATGGGTGAATGAATAGGGAACAGGACTCGAAACGCACTTCGATGCATTCCGCAGTCTTGAACCGGTAAGGGAAGGGCTTGGGCGGTGATGGAACGTCGCAGCCAACCGTCAGAAGACACGCGAGAACACAGAGGACGGTGCGCATTAGATCACCCCCGGCACGTCGTGGTTTTCATATGCCGGCAAGAGCATGTCCTGGGTGATGTAGATCTTGATGCGGTGGCCCTCGCGGATCGTGATGGTGGGCGGAATGTTGATGAAACGGTCAAGGACATTGGCGCCCGATTGCGAGAGGCCTGAAGCGATGCCGGCCCTGTATGCCTCGGAACCTGTTTCGTTGTAACCCTGATTAAGATTGGTGGCCTGGGCAGCTCCGGCGATGACACCCAGCGCGATGGAGGCACCGAAGATCGCGGCGTAGTGGTTATTAACCTTGTCCTTGAGGCCGGTTGCTCCGGCTTGATCGAGACCACGGAACTGGTCGAGATCGACCGAGTAACCATCAGGCATCAATAGACGATGGAAGGCGACGGCGAGGCGCTTCTGACCGAGGCCGGCAACTTTCTGTACATCACCTAGAATGAAACTTCCTTCGGGAATGAGTACGTGCTGTCGGTCCTGACTGTAGACGGGGTTGGTCACCATAACTTTCAGCGGTCCACTGAACTCACCGTCGAGACGATTGACGAGAACAGTGTCAATCGTCGCACCCTCAAAGACCACGTAGGGCTGACCGTGGGCAGAGTTGACGTTGACTTCCGGGGCGCGTTTGCTGCCGTTCGTGGTAGCACCGGGGGAGGGCTGGTCGGCAGGCGTCTCGGGCAAGCTCGAAGGGTGAGCAGGGTTCAAGTCGCTGCCTGTGCTGGGACGGACAAGCACGTCAGCGGAGTCCGTTGGAGAAATCACTGGCTGCAGTCGATGGTCAGCGGCGGAGACGAGATTAGAGGCAAAGCGCGCTTTGAAAGCGATGGCCTTCTCTGCTTCCGCAACCGGATCGCGCTGCCGATCTGTCTCAGGCGGCGGCAACCGGGAGGCAGGAGACGTAACGCCTGTAGGCCCGGCAGCGCTTGTGGCGGTCCCGGCGTTGGCGGTGGCGGCGGCATTGTTGTTTCTGGCTTGCTGTTCTTGCTGGACTTGGCGCTGATCAGCGGTGAGATCCTGTTCCAGCTCCTGAATCTTTCGCTGGTTCACGTCCGTGGACATTGCGGCCGAATTCCGCGAAGGTTCCTTCGTGGCAGGTGTGGCACGGTTCTTTGAGAACATCACGGCCATCAGAATGACCATCGCGAGACCCGCAACGACATATCCCTGGGCCTGTTTGGGCACAACGCCCTCCGGTCCCACGCGTTTGTCGCGAAGTCTTGCCTTGGGCGAGTGTTCTTCCGGAGAAACTGCTCCTTCGTCCGTCTCGGGAATGCGTTTCTCTTCGTCGTTGTCCATCGGCATCACCTATTGACCCTTCCGCTCGAAATTGAGCTTGTGCTTGCCGATTTCGAGGTAGCCCTGATCGACCACCGTGGGAATGACGTAGGTGCCGTCCTTCAACTGGAAAGTGATCAGATCGGGTTTGCCATCCTTTACTTCGTAGACCGCAAACTTCTCGGACGCCATGGATCGGATGTAGGTGAACTTATCGTCGTGATAGATCGCGGTCACCGAGAAGGGCTTTTGGTTATGAAAGACGTAGTCGAACTTCAGCGCTGCGGTGGGATAGTCGGCACGAAACTGCTCGACGGCCTGCGCGGCGCGGGATTCGGCGATTTGCGTTTGCGCGCGCGCCGCTTCCACTTCCCGCGTCGAAACCAGTTGGCTTGCGCCACTCGCCGCAGCAAGGGAAGACGGGTCAGACGGCTCAATGACCACCTTCAGATCGGGATCGGCGGTCTCGACTTCATCGAGCGTGAACGAGTAGACGATTCCCTTGTCGGTGATGAGATTGAGATTGCTATGAATGGCTGCTTTCGCTGGATGGAGAAAGCAATAGTTGCCAACGGTGTCAATGATCCAGAAATCCTTGTCGCCCGTAGCAACTTCCAGGATTTTCTCGGCAGCTGGCAGTTGAATCAGAGTGGTGTAGCGCATCTTCGCGCGTACGCCGACGATGTCGTTGACGTGATATTTGACGATGCGAGCCGACTGCTGACCCTGGGCAGCGGTCGCGGCCAGGCCTAGCAGCAATGCGACAATCAGGGAACGAGCCATAAGTCTCCTTATCGGTTGAGGGGGTTGGGGTAGTCGTGGGCGAGCCGGATCAATCCTTGCTCCGGCCCAAAGCGGGCGAAATAATCCTGTTTGCGCAGGTTGTCACGGGCGTTGTTGGTCGAGATCCAATAGGTCAGGGCATCCACTTCAAGAACGAGCTTCTTGGTGCCGCGCGGCTGCATCAGGAGCAACTCGCGCTTGGGTACGAGCGATTCCAGGAGTTCCAGTTGGGTATCGTTCAACTGAAAGATTTCGGAGTAGAGCTTGCGGTCAATGTTCGGGTTTGAGAGAAAGATTTTGGTGGGGCAGGACTCGTTGACGATGTGAAGCATGTCGGAGGCGGCGAGCTCCACGACCGACTGCGTCGCCAGAATCATGGCCGCATTTTTCTTGCGCCATGTCTTTTCCGCGCGGGTGATCCAGTCCCGAATCGTGCGGTTTTTGAGGAAAATCCACGCCTCGTCGATCACGAACACCTTGAAGGTGGCCGTGTTTGCGGGCTTTTCGATCTCGGAAGATGCCCGCTGCAGCACATAGAACAGCAACGGCTCCAGGACGTCCGGGTAATCGGACCAGCCATCGAAATTGAAAGTCTGGAAGCGAGAGAACGTGAGAGTATCCGTCACGTTGTCAAAGAGGTGGCCGAACTGCCCGGCGCCACTCGTACCGGAATTCGTCCAGCGATGCAGGCGCTCCCCCAGCGGGCCAAGGATGGACGCGACATTCGTGAGCGTCCGTATCTCGGCGGGCAGTTTATAGGCGCGCTCGATCGCAGCGAAGAGCGCCTTTTCATCCTCTGGGGTCAGCTCGTAGCGTCCGCCGGATTCGACGAGCACTCGGAGGAACAAGTAGAGAAAATTCAGGTTCTCATGCGTCGGCTCTAGCGAAAACGGATTGATGGTGAAGCCAGGGTTTTTCATGCCGACGTTTAGATAGGTTCCCCCGAAAGCGCGTGTCAGTGCCTCGTAGCTACCACCAAGATCGAAGATGAAGGTGAGTGGATCGTATTTTTGTGCGGCCTGAAGAGTGGTGGAGAGCGTGAAACTTTTCCCCGAGCCGGTTGCACCAAGCAGCAACGTGTGGGCTACATCCCCGCTATGGAGATTGAGGTAGTACGGCGTGCCGTGAGTCGATTCGAGGACCGCGAGATACTCCCGCTCCAGATGCCGATTCCAGTCGGAGCCGCTGTCCACGGTGAACAGGAACGACATGTCGGCGTAATTGGAGTTGAGCGCCCATTGCTGGCGGAGGTTGAACTGGCGGTTACCAGGCACGGTGGCAAAGAACCCATTGAGCAGGTTGTAGCGTTCCTCGTACAGTAGTCCGTCGTGCTGCGTGAACAGCTTCTGGAACTCGGCGACGGCATGTTCCACTTTCGCGCGGTCCTGGTCGTAGATGACAACCGACAGGGTGAACTCGCCGAAGTTCTTGCCCTCCATGCCAATCGCAGTGAGAGCATCACCGAGCTCGGCGACGGCAGCCGCTTTCGCGTCATCGACCAACTCGTCGTGTGGGCCGACGTTCTGTCGGTCCTGAAGATTCGAGACAAAGCTGGTTTTGGAGTTGTGATAGTGACGGCGGCGTTTCTCGATTTCCTTGCGGGCCTTCGCGTTGTCGACCGGATGCCATTCGCTGACGACGTGGAAATTGGCCGGGATATCCAAGAGTCCTTGCAACAGCAAGGGCCGCGTCTCGCTCGGCAGTTCTTTCAGGGTGAGAACGCGGAGATAGTCATCGTCCATCCGCAGAAGACCGCGATGGGCTTCTAGCTCCGAGTCCGAGACCTGCCAGTCGAGGTGCCGCGCGCCGCTGAGCGGAGCCTCGTCGATTTTGGAGGGGCGGAAATTGACGAGACGCCGGACGAGCCGGAAGGTCCTCTCCGCCCCTAGCAGCTCGACCGTGGTGAGATCGTTGAGCTGCCCACTCAAACTCTGCACTTTTTGCTGTAGGCGCAACCGGTCACGCTCGATTTGCTCCGAGATCAGCGTGCGCGCTCTGTTGCCGGAAAACAGCGCCCGCAAAGCGCGCAACGACGAGCGCGGTTGCTTCGGAAACTGCGTCAGCGCGTCGAGGAGTCCGGTCGTGGAATGATTGCCGTCGACCATCACGACCCAGTAAATCTCGATGCTGTAGAGGCGATCGGCTTTCGATTGGAGAAACGCGACGCGCTGTTCTACCGCCGCACGCACCAGCGGGTTCTCATATTCAACGTGAGGAATTCGAGGCCGGTTGCGTTTGAAGAGGATCTGATAGAGGCGGCACCGATCGTCAAGTGAGCGCAACGCGGCTTCCAGCCGTTTGACAACATAGTCGCGTCCGGCGTGGTCAAGACTTTCGTAATCGATCCCGCCAATATGGAGCGCCGCGCCTAAGTCGCCGGACTTGGTAAGAAACGAGTGCTCATCCCAGAAGCCATAGAGGTTCAGATGAGCGGCGAACGACCCCGCCTCCTTCCAATCCTTCGTGATGTGGTCAATTCTGAGCATTTCGGTTCCTGACCGTAATCTCTGCGGGTTGCCATTTCATCGGGTCGTATCGTCTGCGAAACTTGCTGGAATTGAAGAGCACGCGCAGAATCTCCACGTCGTGTTTGGTGGCAATACGGGCGATGATGACGCCCGCGATGAACAGGCCAATTCCGCCAATGAGGGAATGCAACAAAGAGAAGATGGCCCCTCCAGAAATCAGAGCGACGAAGAACAATCGCCGCTCTGCTCCTAAAACGGTCAGCGGACGGTTCATCGCCTTAAACACCGGGTTGACTCTGCCGTCCGCTGCCTTCGACATGGATCACCTCCTTCCTTTGTCGGCCTAGCCGCCGGGAAACAGCCAGGCCATGAAGTTCACGGCGCCGACGGCCATGCCGACGCCGAAGACGATGCCGGCAAGCGTGCGCTTGGATTGGCCTTCGCCGTAGGCGAACATCAGTCCACCGACCACGATGGCGACCAGCGACAGGCCGGTCGCAATCGTGCCGGTGAATGCGGTCTTGAGAACATTCACGGCGTTGTCCCAAGGATCGTTGCCGGTGCCCTGGGCATATGCCGGTGCTGTCGCGAGGAAGATCGTCATAGGCAAGACCAGGAATGGCAGTCCCAGCCTTTGAGCGCGCTCCTCGACTCGCCGCCTGCGAGACGCTTTCGTTGGAAATGGATTGGGTGGCATTTAGAGTCCTCTGGTTTCAAGATTCCGGCGAGTTGCGGCTCCCCGGTTCGGGTGTCAGAAGTCAAAATAGGACGGATCACGCGGCGCGCGGTGGAAGAGTTTTCCGGGTGGAATCCCAAAATTCCGTTGCGGACAGGCCCCTAGAGCGGAACCGGGAGGACGAGAGTGGAAAGGCAGGCAAAACAAAAAAGAGCGTCCGGCTTCAGTTGCCGGACGCTCGAATTAGGACCAGAGATTCCTAGGCGGCTGGTGCTTCCACAGCCGTTACTGGTTCGGGGACGATTCCCCCAAGAATCACGGCAGCGGTGTGCTGAACGACTTCCAGACTTTCTTGCAGTAGCTTTGCGTCTCCATGCCAGAGCCGGATGTAATCCTGAGCGGAGGTTCCGTTGTCCAGCCCAACCGCTTGGCAAACCACAAACGCAACCGCCTCGGCTTCGGTTTCCCGCACAGGCTTAGTGGTCAAGGTGCGACGTTCGCCGTAATGGAGCATTTCGTGAGCGATCTCATGCGCAAGCGTGGAAAATTCCTCGGCAGGTTGCATCCCGGATAACAAGGTGATCTTTCCGCCAAAGGACAAGCCTCTGGCGGGTGCGATCCGCTCGGAGTAGTTGAGCGTTACTCCTCGGGCTGCGACGAATTTTACAAGGCGTTCGCGGTAGCCGCTCACATCGCCCTGCACTTCTGTCAGCGCGGGCAATTCCTTGCCTTCGGTCTGGCCGATGTCGAACACATACACGGCCCTGAATCCGTAGAGTTGCGCCGGACTCTCCTTTGCGTCTGAAGTCGGCTCAGCCTCGCCGTTGGTCTTTTTGCGGCCGACCATCGGGGCAAGAATCAAAATGCCTTTCTCGCCTTTTTTGACGAAGCGGCCAAGCGAGTTCCATGTACGGATGCCTGCGACGTTGGTTGCCTGTGGTTTCTGTCGTGCGATCAGCATGATGTTGCCAAAGCTGTAGTGATGAAACCGGGCCATCGCGCTGAGATATTGCGTCAACACTTCACTCTCTCCCGACTCCAAAGCTGCCACCAGATAGCTGACTGCCTCGTTGGTTTTATTCTTGATCTCTTCTAATTTCATTGTTTTTTCCCTTCTGCCGGTGTCGGCTTGTTTTTTCTTTCACTTGGAGCGGCAGCGAGGAAAAACAAGGCGACACGGGCGAAGGGACGAAACGGAGCGCGAAGGAGGGTGGCAGGGCGTGAGGGAAAGCGCGGCGAGTGCCAAACGGGTTTGCTTTATGTTTGGCGCGAAACCGGCGCAGTCCGAAACGCCCGTCCGAGCCGCGGCCAAGCGGCGGTCCACCCGGAAGAGGGCGTAGTGGAAGAAAGATGCGAAGCTACCGACTCGCTAGTACATTGACGTGTGGTACTTTTTCTCTACGTGTACAAATCAGGCGCAACGAACAATGGGTAAATTCCTCGACGCCGCGGAAATAGTCCTTCGTCGTGGGGGGGAGCCCATGATTGTCTCGAAGTTGACAGAACAAGCTCTCTCGGATCGTCTCCTAGACGGCTGCAACGGAGACACTCCCATCCAAACGATGAAGGCGAAACTTAGCGTTGACATCAAGGTGAACGGTCCGAGATCACGGTTCAAGAGGATCGGGCCCGGGGTCTTTGCCCTTCGGGACTCTACTGGAGATGAGTATGTGGCACGGCCTTTTCAGAAACAATTACGGGCGTCGGAGAGTGTTCTTGTTTTCGCAACTAAACTCCTAAGACAGGCAGGTTGGTTTCACGGAATAAGTAGGGATGTGGGACGATATTTGCCGCTGCTTCGCTCCGAGAACACTAAAGCTGTTTCGCGGGTAGAGGCTGAGACGAACTTAACGTATAAGCAGATTATAAGCTATGTCCTTGTCCGTCGGCGTGGGGCGGTCCTCAGATTTGTGAGAGGAGTCTACAGTAGTGTGCAGTCGTTTCTGAAAGGACGCCTCTGCATCGGATTCGGAGGCCATGCCGAGGGGGGAGACATAACACTCTTTGACACCCTTGATAGTGGATATCTCAATAGTCTCAAGCGGGAGCTTACCGAAGAACTGAAAGTTGATGAGTCTTTCATAAACGATGACAACCTGCAGCTGGTCGGCGTGCTTAATGATGACTCGTCGCTAGTTGGGAAGTTGCATTTCGCGTTTGTGCACATCCTTGACCTCGATGATTTGCCTGAGCTGAGGTCGGCCACAGCTCTGAAACGTGAAAAGTCCATCAATCAGCTGCGCTTTGTGCCCGTAAGCAAATTGGGGGACGACTACGAGCGGTACGAGTATTGGTCGAAACTATGCATTCAAGAATTCTTTAAAGGGAGCGTTCGCGTTCAGTGTCGAATACATCCAGTGCGCAACTTTAGTTTGGCCAAACATTCGACAAACGTGGCGGTCGTGGGCACGATCGGGAGTGGGAAGACGGAGGCCTCTCGCATGTTGCTGGAGCACTTTGGATACGATGTAGTGAATACCGGCGAAGTTGTGCAAGAAATTTTGGGTGCCTCGATAAAGACTGTCGGGCGCGGGAGAGTTCAAAACCTAGCTCAGGCTTTCATCCAGAGCCCAACGGGTCCGGAAGCACTTGCGGAAGCGATTTACCAGGCGATCGTACGATCTAAGAAAGACCGGCGTCTGATAGACGGGCTTCGGAATGTCAAGACGTTCGAGTTATTGAAACGAAAACTCAGCGGCCAACTCACCCTCATTTACGTCGATTCAACTGTGGACAATGCGTTTTCGTTCTATCGCAGTCGGGAAGATCAAAGAATCTCGTTCGAGCAGTTCGTGGACATTTGGCAGCACCCTGTGGAGTTAGACATCGCAAACCTTTTGCCACTCTCGAACATTGTCATATATAACCATGGCAGCAAACGGTCATACCAAGAGACCGTTATGAAGTATTTCAAGCAAGAAGTTGGGCGATGACAAAGGGGCTAGGGCAATACGACCTCGAATATCGGAAATGTTCTTGTTTCTGGGGGATTGAACCCAGCAAGTACGTAAAAATGCTGCCGCAGAATTTGGCCGCAGGCAGAGTTCTTGATTTGGGTGCCGGCGAGGGGAAGAACGCAATCTTCCTTGGATCGCATGGATTCGAAGTCGTTGCTGTCGAGTGCTCCGAGTATGCGCTCGCGAATTTTCGTGCCCGTTTGCGCGAATTGAAGGACGGTGTGGGCGAGCGATTACGGATCGTGCAGGCCGATGTGAACAAGTATGCGCCAGAGGGAGAGTTCGACGTTGTGATCGCGTATGGACTGCTGCATTGCCTATCCTCCGTGACGGCAGTTCATGATGTTGTACGGATGATGCAAGGTTGCACGCGACTGGGAGGTCTGAACGTTGTGGCTAGCTTCACGAGTGTTCTGCCCGTCCCTGATGTCCACAGATATCTTGAGCCTACCCTGCTTCGTCAGGGAGAGTTGGAGGGCCTATATTCTCGATGGGAAATTCTCTCGTGCGAGAACGGGATTCTTGAGGAGGCACACCCGACAACGCAGGTGCTTCACAAACACAGTATTTGTCGTTTGATGGCTCGGAAGAATCGGAGCGATCAGCAAAACTAGGGCGCACAGCGATGTCCATTTGTCCTACCGATCTTCGACAGCACTACCGGAATGGGAGACTCCTGCCTTTCATTGGCTCCGGGGTATCGACGTCCGTTCATTGGACTGACGGAAGTGGCGCTGACAAGAGGGGTCCGTCCTGGGAAGAGCTGGTGAATCAGGCAGCGAAGAAGCTGGGGTTCGACGATCCACGATTTCTGAGGGTCAGAGGTGGCGATTTGCAGATTCTTGAGTATTTCGGGATAAAACGGCACGGTGAGTTCGCCGGTCTAGCCAATTGGCTAGCGAGAGAGATGAATCCACCTGATGGAGACTTAAGAAACTCGAGGATTCATGCAAGGCTGGCCGAGCTTGAAAATTGTCAGCTCTTTTACACGACAAATTACGACGATTTCTTAGAGCGCGCGATGCGGCTTCACGGGCGCAAGTGCAATACCGTTGTAGTGGAGGCTGACATGAATCGGTCGGGCAGTGCCGACACGGTTCAGGTGGTCAAGTTTCATGGGGACTTGGAGTTTCCGAATCACATGGTCGTGTCGGAACGACATTACGAACGGCGGTTGAGATTGGACACGCCGATGGACTATCGCTTCCAGGCAGACTTGCTCGGGCGAGTCGTTCTGTTCGTGGGCTATAGTTTCAAGGACTGGAATGTCTCCTATTTGTTTCGGCTCATCAATGAGAGATTTAATCAGTTGCAGGGGTCACTCAGTGGAAGAAGAGCATTCATCACAGTAGCGGATCCGTCTGACTTTGAACGTGAAATGTTTAGTGCTCGGAATATAGAGGTGATCGCTGTCCGAGGTGAGGACCAGACGGCCGATATAGCCACACTGCTCGAAGAAATGAGGCAATAGTCATGCCCTCGAAGATTATTGTGCAGTACGTGACATCAAGTGACTTCAAAGTTCAAGAGAACGAGGTGTTCAAGACAGTGGCGAAGCTCAAAGATGGCACGTCGATAACGGACATTTTTGACTTCCACATACGGCGGGTTCAGATCAAGGAGGTCTTGGAGACCGACCTCCGGGCGATGGTGATGGCGGAAGTGACTGAGGCTTATAGCAACATAAAGGTTCCTTGCATCGTTGAACATGCCGGGTTGATTTTCGATGAGTATGGATCGTATCCAGGTGGCCTGACTAAGGCGATGTGGGACTTCCTTGGTGACAAGTTCATCGAAGAAACGCGCTCTTCCGGGAGGAAGGTCACAGCCCGTGCGGTCATTGGGTATTGCGACGGTCGCGGCGTTCACACGTTTGTCGGTGAGACTGCCGGAAGAATTGCCGACAAACCTCGCGGGGAGCGAAAGTTCTACTGGGATACGGTGTTTGTTCCCGACGAATCTGATGGAGATTCCAAAGGAAAAACGTTCGCAGAGATCGTTCGTGACCGAGGCCTGGAGTACAAAATGGAGAAGCTTTCGCAATCGTCGAAGGCGATGCTGACATTCCTCGAATACCGCCGTATACACGAGCCGGATCTTTGGTCATTCTGAGAGTCTTGTCGCTCACCCAGCACTAGGCTTCCAGTCCGTGGGATTGGATCCGATCTTGTTTCGTGGTGGCCGCCGCCAAACGAGGCCGAGCACCATTCGCGGGATGAGAACCGACGATCGCATAGGAATCGAATCCTATCCAGTTCGATAACTCGTGATCAGTAATTCCGTGGTCTTTCGACGGTGGAGGAAATCGGCGGCGAGAATGCTAGTGCGATCAACTCGATGATGAGTTCCAAAATCGCGATACAATTCGCGTACGCTTTGGTGATCGGCATTCGAAACCATGACGGCAGCACCACGGCGTGCGGCTTTCTTAACTGCTGATGCGAGTCTTAGCTGGTCGGTCCAAGAAAACAGCTTAGCGTTGTATTTCACGAAGTTGTTATTGTTGTGCATGACGGTATACGGAGGATCCACAAATACAAAGTCATCCGCCACTGCCTTGTCGAGGGTGTTTTCAAAATCGGCAGCGCGGATTGATGCATGACGAAGGCAGGCCGCGATGTCTTGAAGGTAATCATCGGGATATGCAACACGATCTTTCGTGCCAATCGGGACATTGAACTCACCCCTGAGATTGACTCTATAGATGCCGTTGAAACATGTCCTGTTGAGATACAGGAAGCGCACTGCTTGTTCGATCGCGCCAGTTGGACGCGTCTCCCGAATGCGATAGTAAAGCGTGTCGTTGTGCTTGCGTTGAAGGTCCGACAGCCGCTTCTCGATTGCCTTTGCATGCGTCTTGAGGCATTGGTATGCGTTGACAAGTTCACCGTTGGTATCGGAGAGAACTGCACGTTGCGGCTTGAGGTGGAAGAACACAGCACCTCCACCCAGGAACGGTTCCAGATATCGACGATACTGCGATGGGAACAGAGAGGCATATTGATGCACAAGCCATCTTTTGCCTCCGGGCCACTTCAGAAACGGCTCAAGCATCTTCGTCCTCTGGAATGGGCGATCCTTCGAGTACAGGATTGGCTTGTGCCTCCTTGATCCGCTTCATCAGTTCTTCGTGAATGAGGTCTATGTACTGGAAATCTTCAACCTTGTATTTCCTCTCCCTCGCTGGGTGCGCTGGTATTCGCCGAAGTTCGTTGATGCGTTCCATCCATTTCAGATTCTTTGCAAGTCCCTTCTCTCCCGGCTCCGGGATGTTGAAGACTGTCTTGAAAAGTGGCCAGTTGAGACGATTCTCGACAATTTTCTTCATCTCGACTACCTCAAGGTAGGTTTCAAGAGGAAGGCGATCTTCAACATCCGCATCCAGCGACCGTTTGTAGGCATCGGTCTTGACAGCTTTGTCAGTGATGCCTTTTTCCCAGTACAAATCCTTATGGATGGTTCGAAAGACATCGAAGATATAGTTACGTATTTCCGAGACGATGTTCTTAAGCTTCGTATCGGCTTCAAGGATCTTGTCTTCTGACTGCTCCTGTTCCCACTCTTCCATGCCTTCTGGTTTGAAGTCTGAATACTTCTCCTGAATCATCTTGCACAGGCGGTAGTAATATTCGGGCGGTCCACCTGACCCGAACGGAACTTGGAATGCTGCTTTGATCTGGGCCGCATTACTGGATTCTAGGAAATCCACGAGCGGCTGTAAGTATTCCTCAACTTCGATCATGATGTCTTCGACTGCCATCTCCCTCGCATCGGCGGCAGTGTTGGCTTCCCAATACTTTACGAGTGACCCGAGCAATCGAATGTAGGCTTGCACTGCGACGTTCGTGCAGACGGTGCCGTCGCGCCCACTCTCCCACTCTGCGAGATTCGCATCTCGCACGAGGCCAATGTACTGGTTTATTGCTGATCTCGCTCGATCCAATGTTTCGCTATCCGTACCTCCACAAAGCGCACCGAGTTCATAGTTATTCAGTAGCACGCGCCCAAGAAGCCCCGAACGCCGCAACGCATCCTTCAAAGCAGGGATTGTCAGGCAGGTCTTGTTGGTTGAAGGCATGCCCTGTTGAGTAATGCGATTGTAGAAAGGTTCACCGACATCCGTGTTCAGGTAGTTGATCAGGCGCGAACCAATTGCGCCTATGCGCTCGCTCGGCACGTCGGAACCCCATTTGAGTTCACCCTCAAGATCGTCCAGAAGATGTTTTGGTACCGACTTTTGTTCGTGGTTGATGGTGACGAAGAGGTTGGCCTCTTCCGCCTTCGGCAACTGCTCGAACGCAACGACAACGACATTCTGATCAAGGAACTTATCGTCAATGGGTGAGAACCCGTAGAGACGATGCTGGCCGTCGATAATCCAAGCTGACCTGTAACGGTCTGGCAGGTAAAGCTGCCCAAAGACGACTGCGTCGCCGTCATTCTGGGCGACCTTGTCAAACCGTACGGAACGGGTGAAGTTTATGATGAGGTTGTTCGGAAAATAACCACCACCCTTGATGAACTCGCCAATGTCTCGCAGGCGCGAGCGACTCACCAGCCGCTGGTAAGTAGGCGCACCTTCGGGATCGTTCAGCGACCGATGGTTGACGAAGGATATTTTTAGTAGGTGACGAGGCGTTGTTACGAAGCAATAGAATGGCTTCCCGCCTAGCTTACCCTTGGTTGCAGGTACGGTCTTCCCTTTGAGTTCAGGTATCGGCTGGTCCTTGAGAAACTCTGCAAGAAACTGATAGCGAGCCGCCTTGCCCAGATGCTCAGCAATTTGTGCGTAGTAGCGGAGTTCCCGCTCCGTGATGATTTGAATGTTCTCGCCCAATGCTCGCTGTTTGTCTGGAGTCGACCAGATAATGTTCTCAGTGACAAACAGCCAGATAATCTTCAGCTTTACAGCCGTGCCGTAGTGACTGCGGACTGCGCTCGAAATGGGTCCCTTAAGGTTGGCAAATTCCTCAATGTCTTTCTGAAGAGTGCGTCGTGTCAGCTTTGCGCTTGCTTTGCACTCTGCCACGACTACTGTTTCATCGTCTTTGCCAAAGACATCGACTTGCTTGCGTAAAGGTTCGGCACCCTTCCGGTCGATCAAGATCGTGAACGATCGACCGTCGCTGAGTTCGGGATAACCCAGCTTGAAGAGAAGCATCCAGAATCTGTTTTCGAGCCGCTCGTCAATTTCCTTTTCGCGCTTGACCTTTGTTTTTCGTTTGAGCTTCCGATCTACCTGCCAGCCTTTAGCCTCGTGGTCGGGGATGTCATCAGGTGACACAGACTTTTCGTCAAACGGTTTGCGCCTACGCACCGCTTCTCTCTTGATGCGAGAAGGGTCGGTGAGTAGCGGACCGAGGTAATCAATATCGTCTTGTGTCATTCGGCTTTCCGAGCGTGATTCTATCGTGCCATGTGGCTGAATACAATTATGTTAGGTGGTGCATTCAAGACAGGAGATTAAGCTCTAAACTGCGGGGTAGCTTGCCATCAGTCGTGAGGCGGGTAAGAGCTTTCGGAGTCATCAATACGATGGAATCAAAACCTTTCGCCAGAGCGGCATTTCTCCAGAGCACATCATGGGCGGCGATTTCCTCTAAGCTCATTCCGGTATGCTGTGGTGGTATCCCGAGTGCCTTCGCGATCGCTTGCTCGTCACCAACGAGGGGCTTGGCGATTACAATCCGTTGGGGTTCATCGAGCGGTCGGCCATAGAACTCCGCTTCACTAAAGCTAGATGCGAAGAATTTGCCACGTTTGCTGTAAGCCATCGGGTCTTGTGGTGGAACATGCCACCAAGCTTTGCGGTTGACGTGCGCGACAATTCTGTTGATGACAGAATTCGGAATGGACGATCTCGACATTGTTCGCTTAATTCTAGCTGTTCGCAGGAGGATTAGAGTGGAATAATTGCGCTTTGCGTGCCGGAGAAACATGGCTGACAAGTATGCGAGCTTTCAGGAACTTCAGGGGGGTGAGCGGCGTGGAGTCTACCGTGTGCTATCTCGTGCGCGCAAGGCGACAATTGCCGTGGTCGCACCTCATGGCGGGAAGATCGAGCCGGGCACGTCCGAGATCGCAAGGAAGATTGCAGGGGCGGATTACTCCTTCTACTCCTTCGAAGGAAGAAAGAAGCGGCACAATAAATCGCTACACATCACGAGCACGCGGTTTGACGAGCCGATTTGCCTCGGGCTCATTGGGGGAGCGGACTGCGTAATTACTATTCATGGAGAAAACAGTAACGAGAAAGTTGTGTTTCTTGGAGGTCGGGATGAAGTGAAAGTAAGGCGATTGGGTGAGGAGCTTAAGCAGCGTGGATTTCGGGTGAGAGCACATAAAAGTCCTCGCCTACAGGGGGCCAGTCTTGCGAACATTTGCAATCGAGGCAGGGCACACGCGGGCGTTCAAATTGAGTTGACTAATGGTCTGAGGCGTTCGTTCTTTCGATCATTATCCGCCAAAGGACGAAAAACACCGAGAAGGATGCTTGGGGAATTCGTGAGCGCGGTCAGAGAAGCTCTGCACGATGCGTAATCGTACCTTTTCCTGGGCAGCAAAATGATGACGCCGGTACGAGGCAAACCCTGCCAACACTGGCAAAACTGACATCATTGACCGTTCGTGCCGGTTCCGTTTCTAACTTACGTGGCTGCAATGTGACCCGGCGAATTCGGCTTACAGTTCTCGCTCAAGCCGCTCAAGCTGAACTCCTCTGCATGGACTGGGCTGCGTGATGAGCGGGATGCAGATTTTGTACAGTGTTTTCAACGGCTTACAGCGAAGCCAGATTGTTGGTATTTGGTAGTAATTACGTTGTCATTTAATAGGTATTGTGATACATTGACACTGAGGTTAGGGAGATCTCGAACATGGCAGTATTGACCCCGCCACGGCCGGATTTGTTGGCATACCGGGAAGCGACAACACTGGAATTCTCCAAACTCGTCACGGAGCTAACGGGAATCCTGGGGAAGAAATTGACCGCCTACATCGCTTCGGTGAAGGACGCAAGAGGCGTTGAACGTTGGATGGCAGGCTCAGAGCCGTACAAGGGAGTTGAAGAACGATTGCGGTTTGCCTATCGGCTGGCGAAGATGATTAGCGATCACGAAGGGCCGCGCGTGGTTCAGGCCTGGTTTACAGGGCTAAATCCAGAGTTGAATGATCGCGTGCCGGTTCGGCTCTTGCGGGAAGAGAGTGTTGAAGCCGTGGGTCCAGAGATTCTTGGTGCGGCGCGCGCATTCTTAGCCGGAGGATAGTCATTCTTGAAAGTCCCCGGCGTGATTTATCGATTGGGGAGGAAGCCTGATCCCTGGTCTGTCCCCGACTGGGCCTCGGCGGGGGCGGACGGAACCTTTGGCAATCGCTTTGACGATCCCGAAGGGATGTACCGCGTTCTGTATGCATCCTCGCAAAGGCTGGGTTGCTTTCTAGAAACGTTAGGGCGATTCCGCGTCGATCCCAAACTCCTCTCTGAATTGGCAGAGATTGAGGGGGATGATGACTACTCTTCGCTTGGGGAAGTGCCTTTGGAATGGGTCGAGAAGCGGATGATGGGAGTAGCCTCCGCCGGCGGAGAGTATGCCGACATTTGCAGCAGCGAGTGGATCGGGCGACTGCGGAACTTGCTCGCCGCTCATGTGGTTAAGTTTGGCTTCGATGACTTGGATGCATCTGTCTTGCAGCAGACGGCTCCGCGGATTCTGACCCAGTTAGCCTCACGCATCATCTTCAACGACGGCTTCGCGGGAATCTACTACCGTTCGAGGTATGGACACGACGTTGAGAATTGGGCCCTATTTGAGCCATTTCAAATCAAGGTGCAAGGTTCGGAGTCGATCCGACCGGAGGATCCAGATTTGCTGCGAGCTCTCCGAGTGCATTCGTTGAAGTTCAAGAAGTAGGATTTACGGGGTTGAGATGGGAATCGGGGGCGCATTGTTGACTATTAATCGTAAACGCGCAGCCGAAGGCTGCACCGGGAACTTGGGGTTCTGAAATTGAAAATGGCTTGTTGGTGAGATCAAGAATGCGGTGGGTGTCGGCGTGGTTACAGTTCAACGAGCAGGTCGGCTACGGTTGGAGCAATGATGTCCGACGAATGGAAAAGGAAGTTTGTTGAGATGTTGGAAGGGTCAACTTCCGGGCAATCCCGCGTGGATGACGCAATAGCTCTCAAAGAGCAGCACCTACCAAGGCGGATTTATAAATATCGGAGCGACTGTGCTGGGTCGCGGGATTGTCTGCGTACTGACAGCGTCTGGATGGCATCCCCGAATTCGTATAACGATCCCTACGATTGTTCGATCTTGCTGTCCAGTACCCATCTGAAAAGACTTCTTGAGGCGCGGCTTGTGAAAGTATTCATCAAAGCTCACAGGCTCCATGAACATCTTAGCCCCGAGCAAATCAATGACGCCCAAACAAGCTTAGAACCGCTCCAAAAAATTGTCGGATATTTCCCCAGTTTGCCGGGGGCTTCGCAAGGTCGCGGCTGGAGTAACGAAGCTGCATCCTTTTCAGCGATCGTGTCGGACTTAGCGAAAGCTGCGACGGAAACGATCGGGGGATGGCGTAAGCTGGCAAAGATCTGTTCCTTCAGTGAAGTCCCAGATTCCTTGCTGATGTGGAGTCACTATGCCGACCATCACAGGGGATTTTGTATCGAATACGATCTTGAATCATTGGGTAATTCGAATCATTTTTTCCGCAAGAATCTCTATCCAGTATTGTATTCAGCGGACCTATACGATTTGAGTCCGTTTGTTGAAGGACTGGCTGGTGGTCCTGAGACTCGTGGCGATTTTCAGCCCATGCTTCTGCTGCTGGCCATGCTCACCAAGTTCGAAGGCTGGCAGTACGAAAACGAATGGCGGCTGTTTCAAGAGAAGCCGGGAATTGTAGCCGACGGAAAGAAAGACGCGCCCATTCCATCGAAGATTTTCCTCGGAGAACGCTTTGACGATTCCAAAGGCAAGGACCTCCTGGCTGTTTGCAATGAGAAGAAAATAGCGCTCTCGCGGATGCACCTCGCCAAGGATAAATTCCAAGTGATTGCTGAAGAGTTCGAGCAGTGAGTCGCAATCATCTCTAGCAAAATGTGAAACCAGAGTCCGAGTACCAAAATATTGGAGAAGTGGCCCTCTGATTTACTCGGAGGAAAGGTTATTCGTGACTACGAAAATGAGTTTCGCACTCTGATTCGTTTGGGGCATCATCAACTCCTGTTCTAAAGTAAGTATCCCTCCGAAATGCTGCACAGTAAATGGTCATCCGCCTGCCAGACAAACTAAACCCACTTCGCTCAGGTTAGAACCACGACCTTTCCCCCAGCCCTGTTCTCCTCCATCGAGCGATGCGCCTCCGCGATTTGGTCCAGCTGAAAGGTCTTCCCGATTTGCACATGCAGCGTGCCCGCCTCGACCTGCTCAACGAGCTGCTGAAAAGGCATCCGCATGAAGTCTTCTGACTCTCCGGCATAGGTGGTCAGGCAAACGGCTGTGGGAATCGCATCCATTGGAGCGAACTCATCAAATGACCATTTGTTTCCGACGATTCCTGTCATGCAAACGATGCCGCCCTGTCTCGTACAGCGCAAGGAGTCCTTCAGCGTCGTGGCGCCCACTAGTTCAAGCACCTTGTCGAAACCTCCTGGACACACTTCCTTGACCTGTTCAGCAATGGAACCGGTATCGATGAATACTTGGTCAGCACCGCTCTCGCGCAGGAGGGCGGCGCGCTCGGGATTGCGAGTTGTGGAGGCGACGGATGCCCCTTGGTTCTTCGCGATCGCCGCGGCAGCCAAACCGACGGAAGTTGTACCGCCGCGGATCAGCAGGCGCTCGCTCTTTTCGAGACGTAGCGACTTGAACAACGAACCCCACGCGGTTTGCAGCATTTCCGGTAGAGCACCGAGGGTTTGCCAAGGGAGTTCTGTTTTGATGGCTTGCACCTGGGTCACGGGCGCGCATGTGTACTCCCCATAACCGCCATCGAACTGTCGCCCCATGCCGCCCATGGCAGTCGCGACCTTGTCACCCTTGCGGAATTGGTTTCCCGGCGCGCTCTCGACGAGCCCGACCGCTTCGATGCCCAGAACACGGGGGAACTCCACATTCGGCGAATGACCTTGGCGTGTGAAGAGTTCGGAACGATTGAGCCCGAAGGCCTTTACACGGATCAAGACTTGGTCGTTTCGTGGTTCGGGGATTGGGAGGCTCTCGATCTTCAGAACCTCAGGTCCACCCGCGGTGCGAATGACTGCAGCCTTCATCATGGCCATGGCGAGTTCCCGTCTTTTAACTTTGGCCACGCGGCGGGTTGGTGGTCGAAAAACAATAACGAGCGATCTTCCAATCGTTGGCGACCTTTTGAAAGACGAATAGTTCTTGGTTGGCCTCTGGGCTGCTTTGGCCCGTTGCATTGACCTTGACCATCCCAGCCGAATTCGTGCGCGCGAATGCCCAATCGTGCCCGACTTGTTTGATTTCAGCGATGGCAAACTTGACGCTCAACGTGATTGTGCGGAACACGCCGTCGTATGCCTTGCGGACCGCATCTGCTCCGATGCTCGACGGGAAATTCTGCGGCATGAAGACGCCGTCGGGAGCATACAGCTTCATGACCGCGTCGGTGTCAGATCGATTCAATGCGTCTTCGTACTTCGTGAGTGCGGCAGAAATCGCCTTTTCGTCGGTGTTCATCCTTCTACTCCTTGCTTCGCGACTGTCACATCTTATTCGTTCATTCTTTATCGTCCCACCGGACGTAAACCAAAGCCGTCCGTACATGACTCGGCAACCACACGTCAACGCCCGCTAAGCGATCGATCCAGCGGGCCTGCAGTTCGTGAACGGAGTCATTGGTTGCCTTATCGAGGATCGCCTTGAAGACTGCAAATTCGTTGTCGGGCGCTGCTGTTTTCGCCGCTTCTGCTGCAACTGCAGCCTGGTCCATGTGATTGTGAATGCGCTTTACGGTATTGTAGACGTCATAGGTAAATTCCTTCGTAATCTCAACGTCTTTCTTCGTTCCTATGTCAGTCAGATGACCGCCTACAAATGTGTCGAAGTCATAAGCGAGCAGTTCATCAAAGACCTTGAGGTATTCGTGGAAATTGGTAGTTATGTCAAAACCCATGAATGGGGCGTAGCCAGCGGTCACGCAGTCGACCGCCATCAGGAATTTGGCTTGTGGAACGTAGATGAAGAGGTCGCCTTCATTTGAGTGGTAGAAATGGCGCGTCAGTTCGACGGTTTTGCCTCCGAGTGTGATCGTTTTCTCCGACTTGAAGGTCACGTTCGGTAACATCCTATTAGGATCGTTCATTTCTCTCAGGAAGGCGGCCACGCTTTCCAGCGCCACGATCTGGAGGCCCTTGATGTCCTCGAATGCCGCGGAACCACCGATATGATCCTTGTGGATATGTGAATACACGAGAATCTTGATCGGCTTGTCGGTGACTTTGGCGATCGCGGAGGGAATCTTACTTCCGAAGCTTGCTGGTGCATCGAATACGATGACACCGTCATCGGTGACGAGAAACGCAGATTGCCAACCGTTGTCGGAGATGACGTAGACCCCTCCCCCGACGCTCTTGACCGCATAGCCCAGACTTGGGTCAATCTTCCAGAACTTCGCCTTTACAGAGGGCAGGACCGGGACATACTTGTTCATCTCTTCCGGCGATGACTGAGCCAACATTGGCAGGCACCAGACGACAGTGAACATCAAAATCCATATAAACTTTTTCATTCCGAGCTGCGGGTAAGGTCCAGGCGTCATTTGTTTTCCTCCGCGCGGTCGTTTGGCGCTGCGGAGACAGTACGCCATTGCATATCGCGTCCACTAGATGGCAAAGTTGAGAATCAGATGTTCAGAAACGGGATAATCGTGACGGATCTCAACTCGTTGATCATTTTCGCCCACGTGGCCGAGGCGAACAGTTTCTCGGAAGCGGCACGGCGTCTGAAGATGCCGACCTCAACTGTGAGCCGCCGCGTTGCAGAGCTTGAAACACAACTCGGTGTACGCCTGATCGAACGTTCTACCCGCAACCTACGCCTCACTGACGTGGGCTTGGAAGTTCTCGAACATGCACAGCGGGGCGCAGAACTCAGTGAAGCAATCGACAACATCGCTTCGAATCACCTGTCGAAGATTTCGGGCACGCTACGCGTTTCGGCGCCGCCCAGCATTTCCGACTCGTTACTTGTGCCGCTGGTGGGCGCCTTCCAGGCATCGTACCCTGAAGTCCGCGTCCAGATGTTCATCTCCGAACGGTTCGTCGATCACATCGCCGACGGCATTGACCTCGCATTCAGGTCGGCGGGCAGCTAGAAGATTCATCGCTGGTCGCGCGTAAGATCCTAACCTACCGGCATCAGCTAGCGGCGAGTCCTGCGTATCTCAAGAAATCGAGATCGCCCCAAACGCCACGGGACCTGCTCAGCCACCGGCTATTCTCGTTCTTGCGTCGCGGGAAGCCCGAGACGACCTGGAGGTTTTCTCATATCAACGGGAAGGACAGAGAGACGATTAACTTTCAGCCTTTTGTTTCCATGAACGACTATACCGGCCTTGCGTCCGCCTTACTCACGGGAGGCGGTATCGGCGACCTCCCACCGATTGTGCAACCGCAGTTGCTACGCGACGGACGGCTGATCGAAGTCATGCCGAAGTGGCGGCTCCGGACTGTGAATTTATGGTTGGTTCATCTGGGCAATCGGTTTACCCAACGCTCGGTGCGTGTGTTTAACGAATTTGCAGCACAAATGGCGCCAAAGCTATTCCCAGATCTTCCAACGTAACGCTAGAGTTCAGACTCTGTTTCCTGATGTTGTGGCCGCTATGACAGACCTTTTAGCCAATCCGATCTGGCATTCGCTTTCGACCCGCCACTCGGACCTGGCACAGGGGAATCACCTCGCGAAGCGGTACCCGGAAGCTATCGGTCAAACGGCGTCCAAGCGAAGCCTCCTACGATCCGCGGGGTTCCTGTGCTTCCCTGGTTGCGAGAAGCAAAAGATCTGATTTCCATTGTAGAGGCTACGATTCCACGCTGAAATCGAAATGGGCCGAACTCGTGAACTCAACGAGGACGCCCGCTGGAGAGTAGCGGATCGCGTTGCGGCCCGAGTCCGAATGTGGGGACTTTTGTGTCGCACGAAAAAACGCATGCTCGTAAGTCATTGAACACATTGAGCGTTTTGAACGGCGATTTTGACAGTCTCTGTGCGGGACGATGGTTAATAAATTGTTTGTTTGTAACAACTAACAGCTAAATTGCCGCGCATTTATGCGGGAATTAAGAGTCAGTTGCTCTGCCAATTGAGCTACGCGCCCGAACCTTTTGCCTTCATCGACTTGTGTGAAGTCGACCGGGCTGGTCTCTGCGGAACTTTCACCAAACTTTCACAACAACCCCGTTCAGCTCGAGCCGCCGCATTGCATCGCTCACGTCATCTGCGCTGACAATGTGATAGCGGTCGAACACCGCCCGCGTCTTGTGGCCGCTGATCTTCATCGCGACACGTTCCGGAACGCCCGAGTTCACGAGGTTTCTGACGGCAGACCGGCGGAGGTTGTGAACGATGAGCCTTCATATTTATACCATGGGAAACTGCCCTCGTCCTCGGGCTTGACCCGCGCACGTGCCCCCTAGCGGGCAGGCGGCGCAGGCTTTCTGCCACTCGGTTCGCAGGTTCTTGGTCTGGTCTTCTTCGAGCACGATGAGCCTGGCGTCCAGTCAGCGGTTGTTTTTAGCGACCGGTTTCCACGTTCGAGGCCGATCACGACGCTCGCTCAGATTGTGAATGGCCCGGTCCTATAGGCTGCAATCACGCGCGCGGTTGCCATGAAAAGCGCTACGACGATGAGAATGGGGATAACGGTCCAGGCGACTTCAACCTGATTGCTGCCGTAGACCTGGGGAGGCTCGCGGCCATCGTCGTTCTTCCGCTTCCTGAACTTTACGACGGAGTAGGCCAGCAAGGTAAAGACGACCACGAATATTGCCGCCGTCACCGCAAGCACAAAGATAGACAATCCAAAAATCGACTGCGCCGGGGTGGAGGCAGGCGCGAAGATGTTCGTAAGACTGAGTGGGGGGCCCGCGGTCTGGGCGACCGCTGGCGCAGAGCAGAACCCAACCAGGAAGATCTGGACTCCTGCCGGTATTTTCGAGTTTTTGCCGTCCCACATTTGCAGTTGATCGCTCTCGAGCTTCGAGCATCTCCAAATTCTAGATGCGGACGTTTGTTGGCCGGTTACATGTTCACTGCGACTTTGTCGCCCCCTGCAGGCTTCGCAACGGAAGCATTCTCTTCTTATGCCGGACTAAGATAACGATCGATCTAGGAGCCACTAAGTATTTCGCCTGCTCCAGAGGCAAGCCGTCGTCCGAAAAGTCGTCAGGACTCGGCAATGCCGTGTCCACAATTCTCTTCCACTCTTGTGCCGTACCCTCCTGGATGTGGAACTCCAAGTCTTCCCAGTACGAGTTGATCATCGCGTAGATATCATCATCGCCTTGAGAAGCGCCGTGCAGGCAGAATGCGAGGCTGTGAGAGTCATAGGACAGATCGACGGTTGGACCAACTCCATACCACGAGATATCCTCCCGCCAGAACCTGCTGCGGCCCAGGGCAGGATGAGCTTTCCGGAACGCAATCATGCTCTTGAAGAAACGAAAAACGTCCGCGTTAGACCGCACCTGGCTCCAGTCCAGCCATCCCGTTTCGTTATCCTGGTTATAGGGATTGTTGTTGCCAAACTGCGTATTCAGGAATTCATCTCCGGCTCGGAACATTGGAGTTCCGTTCGAGAGAAACAGCAAACAGCAGAAATTCTTGATCTGCTTCCGTCGCAGCGCTAATACCTCCGATGTCGTCCCCTCGTCCCCTTCGTGGCCGCAATTCCAACTGTAGTTTTCGTCCATGCCATCCTGGTTATTGTGACCATTCGCCCAGTTGCGCTTGTGGTCGTACGAAACGAGATCGTACAAGGTGAAACCGTCGTGGGAGGTTACGTAGTTCACACTCTGGTAGGCGTGATAAGCCTCGCCACGACTGTCGGGAAAGAAATCATCGCTGCCGTAGATGCGATGCATCACGTCAGGCACCATTCCCGCATCGCCTTTAACGAAGCGGCGAATATCATCGCGGAACCGTGCGTTCCACTGCAGCCAGGTAATGCCTGGGAATCCGCGACCAAGTTGATAAGCGCCGGTATCCCAGGGTTCTGCGATCAAATGTAATCGACCCAACTCCGGATCGGCGGCTATTTCACTGAATATGGGAACATCTCCCCAATTGAGGGATCCATCCGCATTGCGGCTGAACACCGACGCCAGATCAAAGCGGAATCCGTCGACATGCATTTCATGCTTCCAGTACCGCAAGCTGTCCATCACTATCTTGCGTACGTGTGCTTCACCGAAATTCAAGGTGTTGCCCGTGCCGGAGTAATTGGCGTAAGGGTTCGCCGGGTCGGAGGACAGCATGTAATAGCCAGCGGCGTCGAAACCCTTGAAGCTGTAGGTGGGTCCCCTGTGATCACCCTCGCAAGTGTGGTTGTAGACGACATCGAGCGCCACGCCGATGCCGGCCTGGTGAAAAGCCTTGACCATGTTTTTAAATTCAAGGTGCTGCTCATCGTCCTTGCGGTTACTCGCGTACTGCGCATGAGGCGCGAAAAAGTTCAGAGGCATGTAGCCCCAGTAATCACCCTCTTGTGGGTCGCGCTGAAAAATCGGCATCAGCTCGACAACGGTTATCCCGAGTTCCTGGAGATAAGGGATCTTCTCCACCAGACCGGCATACGTGCCAGCTCGAGATGCATCCACGCCGGAGTTGGGGTTCTTAGTGAAGCCCTTCACGTGAAGTTCGTAGATGACTGCATCAGACTCGTGATGCGGCGCTCGATCCCCACCCCAATCAAATTTCTGGCGGTGACCAGTCAGCGCTCCCAAAGGCGCCCGGCCCGCGTTTGGGCCTTCTCGCATTGCCAGCTCGCGAACAAAGCCGGGTGGAAAGAAAACGCACCGCGCATAAGGGTCAACGAGAATTTTTTGCGGGTCGAAGCTATGAAGCTGAGGAACTGTTTCTCCCGAGACTGAATATGCGTAATAACGAGCCTCACCGATATCTCTGATTGGAATCCGGCAATGCCATATCCGCCCGGATTTGTTGCGCAGAAAATCGAAGCGGAACGCCAGGATGGGGTCCACCAAATTGCTTGCGGAGAAAAGCAATAGAGCGACACTCTCCGCATGTTCAGAGTGAACGGCAAAGTTGAACGCCTGCTCCTCTTCGATCCACGTGACACCAAGCGGCAACGGGCTGCCCTCAGTCTGCTCCCATGTCGCGCGTTTCGCCGGAGCAACCGTTTGGGCAGAGTTGCCTGGAGCATCGACGCCGGGAAGCGTGCTACGGGTTAATTTGTTCACTGTGCCTCTCTGAAACGTATTATCCTCTGGGCTGCATTTTTTCGAAAATGCATCTTCCCATTCGTCTGGCATCGGTGTCCGGCGGCGGTTCCCCGGTGTAGGTGCATTTGCGATTCCACCCTGATGGGGACCAGCTTGGAAGATCCTCAGCGCTAAATCAATCAGTTAGTCGTTGAAGCGCTGATCCGTGCTGGCGGAAAAGCGCTCGCCCGCATCCTGGCTTAGACAGGAGTTCGTCAGATGCCAATCGGCGTTCACGACCGCCTTTGCTTCAAGTCTGTTAAGCAGTCCTCCGATTGCAAACTAGGCCAAATCACCAACTGCTGCGCGATCGGCGAAAAATCACAGCCCGGTCCTGGCAAATCCGTCCAGCCGGAATCGAGGGATCGGCGTTACGCATGCGGAGTAGCGGCGCTGCTGACGGCTTTAAATGCGGAATCGTGCTTCGCGCCAAGAACTTGGCAAGTGACAGGTCAGAGCAAGACCGAGGACTTCCAACTTCCAGACCCCCAGCAAGCTTCTCCAGGTTAGCGTCAAGCTGGTTAGCGTCAAGCTGGAATCTGCCGACTCTGGTATTGCGGGCCGGCCAAGCGCTTAGAGCTTTCGGTCAACTCCCGCAACGATTCAAAAGACGCCAGGGACAGCATGTCTTCAGAGAAGCGCCAACTCCAGTTCCCGCTCGCACGGCCGGGCACGTTCATACGCGCTTCGCTACCCAAGTTGAGTACGTCCTGTAACGGAGCGATGGTCAGTGCCGCCACCGATGACCACGCCAGGCGCATCAGCACCGGAGCAGATTCTGCGCTTTCGCCCGGCGAGCGTTTGAGGTAATTCCACAAATTTTGTCGCTGGTAGTCGGGCAACTCTTCGTACCATTGGCGAGTCGTGGCATTGTCGTGAGTACCGGTATACGCGACCGTGTTAGGGACAAAGTTGTGCGGAAGATATGGATTGTCCGCATGGCCGTCGAATGCGAATTGCAGCACCCGGGTCCCGGGCAATTCAAATTGATCGCGTAGAGCGTGCACATCGGGCGTAATCAGACCAAGATCCTCGGCGATGAACGGTAGATGGCCCAGATCTGTTCGCACTGCCTGAAAAAAGCCGGCGCCCGGACCCTGCACCCATTGCCCGGACTGGGCCGTTGATTCCCCGGCTGGAACGTGCCACGCGGCCGCGAATCCACGGAAGTGATCCAGGCGAATCAGATCTACGTGAGCCAGCAGCGCTTGGAACCGGTCTATACACCACCGATAACCAGTCGAAAGCAGTACGTCCCAGTTGTAAACAGGATTGCCCCACAACTGTCCCGTCGCACTGAAATAATCGGGCGGAACTCCGGCGATGAAGCGTGGCCGACGTTGCTCGTCCAACAGGAAAAACTCCGGGTTGGCCCAAACATCGCTGGAATCCGGCGAAACGAAAAAGGGCAGGTCGCCAATCAAGCTTACGCCTTTGGCATGCGCGTAGTTCTTGAGTTGATCGCCCTGGCGGAACACAAGGAATTGCGCAAAGCGAACCTGATCGATTTGAGTAGCCAACTCTCGCCGCGCCTCAACCATGGTATCCGCATGGCGCTGGACCAGTTCGGGTGGCCACTCGAGGTAATAAGCACCGTGATACTTCTCCTTCAACGCAGCGAATAGGGCATAGTCTTCCAGCCAACTTGCGTGCTTGGCACAGAACTCGTCGTAAGCAGGTCGCAGGTCCTCGCGCTCTCCGGCTTTAAAGTTTGTCCACGCCTTTTCGAGTAGTCGCTGCTTAAATGGAATTACCGCGTCGTAGTCGACCCTGTCCGCAGTAAAGTGACATTCACAATCGCTCGCCTGCAGCAACCCGTCCGAGATGAGGGCGCCGGGACTGATCACGAGTACATTACCGGCGAACGAAGACAGAGGTTGATACGGCGAGTTTCCATAGCCAGTCGGGCCAAGGGGTAGCGCCTGCCACCATCGTTGGCCAGCATCATGGAGGCGATCAACCCATGAAAACGCCGACGGTCCCAGATCACCGATACCATAGGGCGAAGGCAGAGACGTGACGTGCAGCAGCAACCCCGAAGCCCGGTACTCGGGCGGAAACGGCGGAATATTTCGTAGCCCGCCATTACTGCTCATCGCCTGACCGCATCCTGACGACCGACAGTGGCGGAACCCAGAGCATTATTCACCATCTCCTGCGCTTCGTTTACGATCGCGTCCAGATGGGCCTGGCTCTTGAAGCTCTCAGCATAGATCTTGTATATGTCCTCTGTGCCTGAGGGCCGAGCCGCAAACCAGCCGCTAGCCGCGACGACTTTCAAGCCACCGATGGGAGCATTATTTCCCGGAGCTCTGGTCAGCTTAGCGGTGATTGGCTCACCCGCCAGATCCGACTCCTTTACCGCGCCAGGCGAAAGTTTTTGTAACTGTGTCTTCTGCTCGGAAGTGGCCGGCGCGTCGATGCGCGTGTAGTACGGGGTGCCGAACTGCGCCGTTAGTTCGCGATAGTGCTCGCCGGGATCCTTTCCCGTGCGGGCAGTAATCTCGGTCGCCAACAGATCCATAATCGGGCCGTCCTTGTCGGTGGTCCACACGGTGCCGTCACGGCGAAGGAAACTCGCTCCAGCACTCTCTTCTCCGCCGAAGCCGTACGAACCGTCAACCAAGCCTGGCACAAACCACTTAAAGCCCACCGGCACTTCGCATAGTTCCCGCCCAAGCTTCTGGACTACCTTATCAATCATGCTGCTGCTCACCAGGGTCTTCCCCACTGCGGCATCCTGACGCCATTGTGAGCGGTGAGTGAATAAGTATTGGATCGCCACCGCAAGATAATGATTCGGGTTCATCAATCCTGCCACGGGAGTGACAATTCCGTGCCGGTCGGAGTCTGGATCGTTGGCAAAAGCTACCTGATATTGATCTTTCAGTCCGACGAGCCTGGCCATCGCATATGGACTGGAACAATCCATGCGAATCTTACCGTCGTGATCGACTGTCATGAACGAAAATGTTGGGTCAATGGTTGGATTCACGACGACGATGTTCAGCCCGTAAATGGCGTTGATCGGTTCCCAGTACGGTCGCGCCGCTCCGCCCAGCGGGTCCACGCCGAGTTTGAGGTGAGCGCCGCGAATCGCATCCATGTCAACGACGTTCTTGAGATCGCGCACGTATGGCAGGATGAAGTCTTCGTGGTGCGTGCTCGCGGCTTGGACGGCTTTGGCGAACGGAACTCGCTTGACCCCCGCGTTTCCTGCTCGCAACAATTCGTTCGCCCGGTCTTGAACCCAGCGCGTCACGTCAGTATCGGCTGGGCCGCCGTTGGTCGGGTTGTACTTGAAGCCTCCATCCTCGGGCGGGTTGTGGGATGGTGTAATGACGATGCCGTCCGCCAGGTGTTCCTTGCGACCGCGGTTGTAAACCAGAATAGCTCGCGAAATCACAGGCGTCGGAGTTACGCCGTCGTTTTCCTGGATGATGGTCTCTACATTATTCGCCGCCAACACTTCGAGGGCGGAACGCTGCGCGGGCCCGGACAGCGCGTGGGTATCCTTCCCCATGTAGAGCGGGCCGTCCGTTCCCTGCGCTCGCCGGTAATCGCAGATCGCCTGGGTTATAGCGAGGATGTGCGCTTCGGTGAAGGTGCCGTGCAGGGGCGAGCCGCGGTGTCCGCTGGTACCGAAGCTGACTAACTGGTTGGGATCATGCACGTCGGGATGGCGCTCAAAATATTCCTTCTCCAGACGAGCAACATCGATCAGCATCTCCTTCGGAGCCGGCTTGCCGGCGAGCGGCGAGATCGTCATTCCGTTAGCCTCGCTTGTCATTAGATTGTGTTTCTAGGGTATTGGGTATGGTTCCGCCTTCCAAATGTCGGATGCATATTCAGCAATAGTGCGGTCGCTCGAAAACTTTCCGGAGCTTGCTACGTTCAGAATCGCTTTGTGCGCCCATCCGCCAGGATCGGCATACAAGGCGCCGAGCCGTTCATGCGCTTGGCAATAAGACGTAAGGTCCGCCAGGTGCATGTAGTGATCGCCGTGGGTCAGAAGAGTGTCGCGCAGCGGAACGAATATTCCTGGCTCGTTGCGGCTAAAGTGATCCGAGAAAATGAGGTCCAGAGCCGCTCGAGTCTCCGGCTCATTTTCATAATGCCAGTAAGGACTGTACCAGGCCTGGCTGTTCTCAACCTGTTCCACGGTGAGGCCGAAGAGGAACATGTTCTCCTCCCCTGCCTCCTCCGCCATTTCGATAGTCGCGCCATCTCGCGTTCCGACGGTTAAGGCTCCATTCATCATGAACTTCATGTTGCTCGTTCCGCTGGCTTCATAGCCCGCAGTCGAGATCTGGTTGGAGACATCGCTGGCTGGAATTAGCCGTTCTGCCAGCGAAACATTATATTCGGGCAGAAAAACAATGTTGAGCCGACCGCGTACAGCAGGGTCACCGTCAATCGTGCCCGCCAGGTTGTTGATGAATTTTATGATGAGCTTAGCCAGGTGGTAAGCCGGTGCCGCTTTGCCGGCGAAGAAGAATGTGCGCGGCACCATTTTTGTGTCGGGATTCTCCCGCAGCCGGTTATAAACGACGACGATCCGCAGCGCGTTCAGCAGTTGCCGCTTGTACTCGTGGATGCGCTTGATCTGGCAATCGAAGATCGTGTCCGGATCCACGATCTGCCCCGACGTCGCCTTGAGCCAATTGGCAAACCGTGCTTTGGTGTCGCGCTTTGCCTTAAGGAACACTTCACGAAAACTGCGGTCTTCTGCAAATTGCTTGAGCTGGTTGAGTTGACTCAGGTCGGTAATCCAGCGGTCGCCAATGACTTGCGTGATGGCGCCGGCCAGCTCGGGATTGGCTCCGAGCAACCAGCGTCGTGGTGTCACTCCGTTCGTTTTGTTGTTGAAGCGTTCGGGAAACATTTCCGCTAAATCCTTGACTGTCGTCCTACGCAATAGTTTCGAATGGACAGCGGCCACTCCGTTCGTGCTGTGCGAGCCGACGATTGCCAGGTTGGCCATGCGGATCTTGCGCTGGTTGCCCTCTTCGACAAGGCTCACGCGCTCGACGCGCCCCTCGTCGCCCGGAAAGCGAGTACGAACTTCGTCGAGAAGCCGGCGGTTAATTTCGTAAATGATCTCCAGATGCCGGGGTAGAAGTATCTGAAACCACGCGGCGGGCCATTTCTCGAGGGCTTCTGGCAGCAGCGTGTGATTTGTATATGCCAGCGTCTTCTTCGTCAGTTCCCAAGCTTGGTCCCATCCCAAGCGCGCATCATCCAGTAAGATTCGCATCAATTCGGCGACCGCCATGGAAGGGTGTGTGTCGTTAAGTTGGATCGCGGCCTTCTCCGGCAGCTTGTCCCAATCCGCGTTGTATCGCTGAAAGCGGCGCACCAAGTCGGCCAGTGAACACGCGACCAGGAAATATTCCTGCAGGAAGCGAAGTCCCTGCCCTGCGGTCGTGGAATCGTCCGGGTAGAGCACCCTGGTCAGCGACTCCGCTTCAAGAGTCTCTCCCAGCGCGCCCACAAAATCGCCCGTGCCGAATTCCTGAAAATCAAAGTAATCCGGCGCCGCCGCGGCCCAGAGCCGGAGAGTGTTGATCGTTTTCCCTCCATAGCCCACCACAGGACGATCAAAGGGGATGCCAATCAGACTCGACGGCCGGTCTGGGATGACATGAAAACTGCCCGCACGCAGCTTGAAGGTGACATTCAATTTGACTTCCACCTGCTCGTGGGGCCGGGCGACCTCCCAGGGATCAGTGGCGCGGAGCCAGTTGTCGGGGTTTTCCTTTTGCCAGCCATCCACGATGGATTGCTTGAACATGCCGTACTCGTAACGCAGTCCATAGCCTGTGGCTGGGAGCTGCATCGTAGCCATCGAATCGAGGAAACATGCAGCGAGGCGGCCCAAGCCGCCGTTCCCAAGGCCCGCATCTGGCTCCTGCTCGACTAGTTCCAGCCAGTCGATACCTTTTTCCTGAACCCCCTGCTGTACAAGAGGATCCAGTAAGAGGTTGGTCACGTTGTTGGCCAACGAACGCCCGAGGAGGAACTCCATGGAAATGTAATAAATGCGCTTCGCATTCTCTCGTTCATAGGTCGTCTTGGTCAGGACCCAGCGTTGCGCGAGGACGTCGCGTATCGAACGGGCGAACGCCTCAAAGCGTTCACGAGCAATCGCCACCTTCGGGTTGATCACACGGTCAAAAACCAGATGCCGTTCGTATAACGCGTCTTCCCTCCCGACAAACTGAATCGGCCCACATCCGTACCGTTTGAGAAGGTCTGAAGCATTGCTTGTGCTCGCCTTCGTGGGGACGAGTTTTGGGGAGTCTAGCGGTACTGTCCTCTTTGTGCTCATTGAACATCCTTGTCGTCGCAATTATTTGATATCGGTATCGTCCAAATCGACCGCCGAGAGTGCCTCATTGAGGAACAAGGCGGCTCACGCGGAAAGGTGATGATCGTCATTCCAAAGTCGGATCACCGGCTGAGAGAGATTGTGCTCATACCCGACCGCGCTCAGGCTCGCCGTGCTCAGCAGAAAAAACCTGCCCGCATATCCTGGATCTCGCCCAAGCCACCGGTCGGCGAAAACTCGAATGAAATGTCCGCTGGAAAAGAGTAGTACGTCTCCAGGAACCGTGCGGACACGCTGAACTACGCGGTCTGCCCGCTCCCCGACCTGTGCTGGCGATTCGCCTCCCGGAGCGCCGTCGCGGAACAGTTGCCAGTCGGGCCGTTTTGCAAGGATCTCGGCCGAACGCAGCCCCTCATACTGACCGTAGTTCCATTCCACCAAGTCAGGATCGGTTTCGGCCGCAGTTCCAAATCCAGCCAGTTCGCAAGTTCGGGCCGCACGCTGCAAAGGGCTGGTAAATACCTTGGCAAATGTCATGCTCTTCAGACGTTCTCCGAGCCGACGTGCGTTACGCTCTCCGTTTGAGGTCAACGGTAGGTCGGTAAAACCGGTATGCTGCCCCGAAAGGCTCCATGCCGTCTCACCGTGACGCGCTATATACACCACTGAAAGTGCTTCGCTCATGCGGTCTCTCGCCGAAGAACGGTCGACTCGCTTGCCGCCTTACCCTGGCTCACTCGAGTTCTCAGATTTTCTTGCCTCGTCAACTGGCCCAACCAGTATTTGGATGTTTCTCAAGCATTCAAGGTTCCACACCAAAGTGAACGCAAGAGGCGGGAGTGCATCACCCTGGTATCAAGACTTGGCGCCACGGGCCAGCACTCCACCGGTCCGCACACCGCATGATTCCAAAGAATCGTGACAATAATTTGGCACCGGCTCGAACGGGCCCGGGAACGCCGTCCTTCGCGGTCCATGATGTGTGCGCATTTAGGGGTGCCAGCCTCCCTTAATTGGGGATAGGGTTGTCGAAATATCGCGCTCGGAAACAATCAGTAGAGTTACAAAGAAACCGACGAACCTGTTTCCAAGTCTCAGCTGTGACCGACGCATCAAAACAGTGAATTAAGAGAGGAAGTGAGCATCCTGTCTGTCGAACCCCAGTTGCACGCTTCGCTGTACCAAGAGACAAGGGTGTGTGGGTACGGGAGATAACCAGTCGGTGTCCGCGCCAGGCTTCCGTATAATTCAATTGTGCCCATTGTTAAGCCCAGGATCTGCCCAGGGAACCGCCTCACAGAATCGTTCTTATGGCGACACCCCAAGTAGAACTCACCATTGACGAGTACCTCCGCAAGAGACTGATGCCAGTTGAGGGTGCCATTCCCCAACTCGCCGGTATCGATATGTATGGCAACTCCATTCCAGCCGGGCCGGTGGGCGGCGATCTCTTTGAGTACATCAATTTTCAGCAGCGTTACAACATCGACGCGCGCATCGCACGTGCACTCAAGCTGTCCAAGGAGTACCTGGAGCCTCTTCCCAAAGGCCAGACTCTTCGAAACTCGGTGGATGCGCATGTGGAGTGGTTGCAGTCCAAGCCGGGCTACACTGATGCAGTTGCAGCGGAATACAGAAGGGCGAAAAGATCAGAGCAACTGAGAATCGCCGAAGTCCTGCAAGAACTGCACACGACGGCTGGAGTGCTATTGGTGGACGCTCAGGGGCACGGCATTATCTCGGCGAAGATCGCGTCAACCGTACACGACACCTTTCATGCATTCATGCTTTCGGAACTGGATCGGAACGGAAAAACAACACCAGACATGTTCGAGAAGATCAATCTCCGGCTTGCCGAGTCCGTCACCGCGCGAAACGCTTTGGGTCGGGATAAGGATGAGAGTTCGCGCGAAATCGCGACCATGCTCTATGGTGAGGTACGTCCGGGTGGACATTTCCGCTTCGTAAATTTCGGCCACCCGCCTCCGTTAGTATTTTCCGCGGAATACGAAAAGTTCATGGAGATCGGTAAGGCTCGCATGGTGCAGTTCCTCCCGCTCGGGCTGGCGATTCCGGAGGACAATCCAGACCGGAACAGGTATCTTTCCATGGCGCCGCGAACGCGCAAAATGAACTCATCAGACGTGGCAGAAATCACGCTCATGAGTCCCGGAGACATTCTCTTCCTTTATACAGACGGGGTCTACGATGGCAGCGATGAGCAGGACCGCATTCAGATTGAACAAGTAATTCGTGAACATCGAGATGAGTCTGCAAAGGATATTTGCAACGCGATCCTCACACATGCGCTTAAACAGGATGACTACCTGAAGCAGATTGGTGAACAGGATCGCGTCGACGACAAGACCGCGTTTGTCATCAAGCGCGGGTAGAAATCCTAATTCTCCGATAGTTTCGGCTTGACCGCGCGCGCCGAACGCACAGCGAACGCGGATTGGCTCGGTCCGGGTAGATTTATTGACAAGATTTGCCACCCGAGTGCAAACTTGTCGGCATTAGTGCTGCTCGGACTTGGCTTCGACACCGTTTCTCTCAGAATTCTGGCGGGATTGCGCCGTGTCCTGCGCCGGTCATGTGCGGGAAGGCAGTCGGGGATGTCGCCTCGGCAACAGTCAACGTCGATTTCAACCGAGCAGATTTCTCCTGCAAACCAGCAGCACGGTTTCGCAAATTTGACCCCTACCGAGCGGCTTTGCTATTTCGATTTTCTTTACCGCGGTGCAACTTTCCGGGCTACGCTGGGTTTGGGTTTCCGGAGGAGAGACTTTATGCCATGGAACAAGACTGTACTCCCAGCAATATTCGCCGGGATCATTCTCTCGGCAGCGCTTGCCGGGAATGCCACTGCTCAAGTTCCGATTCGCATCAGGCCCTCCA
This sequence comes from uncultured Acidobacteriaceae bacterium, assembly GCA_963772195.1. Classification (GTDB taxonomy): domain Bacteria; phylum Acidobacteriota; class Terriglobia; order Terriglobales; family Acidobacteriaceae; genus Acidiflorens. The sequence goes on from CAVYWE010000001.1 coordinate 59,597, forward strand.
CCGCTCCCGGAACCACTAAACGCCCGCGGCTCGAACCTTGCTGGGAAGTCGCGGGCGTTTCCAAGTCGGCGATACAGCAGCGTCGAGCTGTTGCACAGCAGGCGCGCCAGCAAGTTGAGGCGGTCTGCGCAAACTCATCGCTCTCGATACAGCAGAAGCGGCAACAGATCCAGCGGATCCATCAGCAGGAACGGCAGGAAATCGAAGCCATAATCACACCCGCACAGCAGGCTGCTATCCGCTCCTGTCAGGAGGGACGCAACGGTGGTCACACTGGCGGCGGACATGTCGGAGGCGGGCACGGCGGACCCTGCGGCGAGATGTCGGTTCCACGCAACTCCGTTCCTCCGCACAGCTCCAATTCGCAGCAGGATGACGAGACGCCTCCGAACGGAACGGCCAAGCCCAATTGATTTCGGGGTAGTGGGCGGCTCCAGCGCGCTTTTCGCGATTACGCTGAGGCGGCTTCTCGGCTCTGTTCCGCTACGGCGGGATTCGAACCCGATATCGGTTTGCGAATCGGCAGAACCTCAGCTTGAGCCGGCGCCCGCCGCTCGATTTTTCCGATGACCGGTCTATCGGGCGCGCCCGCCGCGGACACGGATACGAACCTGTTCTCGCTCCACAGTCGATCGATCAATCGGCGTTCCCAGGGGCGCAGTACTTGCTGCGGCAGCGAGAAAAAATTTCGAAAGGTCCAAATCAGATACGCGCGTTGCACAAGATTCGGCTGTACATATCGAGGTCCGATCGGCGTATCCACTTCAAGAACGCCATCGGTAAGTTTTTCAATCCACATAACCTGGTTCACCTGGAAAAGACGGCTAAAGCCGCCGTTGCTTTAAAGCGGGCAATTATTGCACCAAGAACGAGCGTTGGGAAGCAAATCTTTTTATCTTTTTGAACAAAGTATTACCATTCTCTGGATCAACTTGAGAAAAAGGCATCCGACTGCGCCTGGCATTGACGATCCACCGGCTTTCAGCTGATCTCCGGCAACACTTCGATGCGGTCGATGGTAGCGGCAACACCCATCCCCTTGCCCTCCGATTCCTCCACCCGCACCACCGACGCCTCGCAGAGCGTCCACCCTCCAGGCCCCAGTCCCAGGCCGGGAGGCAGCATGATAACCAGTTCCAGCTTCGAGCCCGCTTTCATCCCAGACTCGGAATAAAGAAAGATGCCCGATGAACTCAGATCGCGAGTCAATCCCTGGTGCTCACCGCCGTCATGACGCACTTTGACCGGAACACGAACTGGCATGCGCTGGCGTGAACGCCTCTCGTTCTCAGTAGTTGTAGTTTTCTCAGTCATATGCCTGTGGAAGTGTACTCCAGTTCGCGGGAAACGTGGGAGACGGAACGATTCGAGGAATTGGTCGCCAAAAGAAAACTCCTCCCGCACGTTCGCGAGAGGAGCCGGGGAAGAAGCGATAGGAAGTTAGAAAGTGAACTTGACGGCCAGCTGTATGCCGCGTGGGCCGCCGCCACCGATGAACGGGTTGCCGATGCCCACGTCGCCCGTGGCGGTAATGACGCCGCTGCCCGTTCCGGTGGGATTGCCTACTTCACGCCCGTTCACTACCTGGAAGCCGTGGACGGCCGGGTCGGCGATGAAAGCGGGCAGGAACGGATTGGCGAAGTTGGGGTGATTGAAGATATTGAAGAAATCGGCGCGGAATTGCATGTTAAGGCGCTCAGTGATCGCTGTGGTTTTGTAGACAGCGAAATTTAGCTCCTTGAACGACGGACCGCGCAGGGAATTCCGGCGCATATTGCCGAAGTGACGCGTGCCGGGAACGCAGTCCTGCGCTGAATTCTGCGGTGCCGCCAAGGCATACGTCGTCAGAGTGCATGGAATTGCAAAGGAACTGAGGTCCACGAAATTCAGCGGATCGTGCGGACGATAACGGATCGGGCCGACCACATCCGGCCGATCGAAGCCGTTCCCACTGCCGCTGAAATCATCCTCGAAGTTGTAGTTGAAGTGGAAGGGCTGGCCGTCCTGCAAACTCAGCACACTATTCAGGCCCCAGCCATTTTTCAGGCGCTGCCAATCGCCGCCCATCTTCGGGAGATCATAGGAGAAGTTCCAAGTGAAGCGGCGGGGAATATTAAAGTTCGAAGGCCCATATTCGAGTTGCGGATTGGTACTGTCGTTTGGCTGAGCCGCGTTGGGCACGAAATCTTCACCATCGCTGGAGTTGTCCATGGAGCGGGACCAGACGAAATTCACGACGGAGGTGACACCATGCCAGCTATTTACCCGAAAGCTGGTCTGAAGAGCGTTGTAGTTCGATTTTCCGGTCGAGTTTTCCTTCAAAGTGTAGAAGGCGCCATATGGGTTGCTGCCATAGTTCCGCGGTACCCCGTAGCTGGGAACGCAGGAGTGACCTGGACTGGAGGGACCACCGGTGGGGTAGCACGGAAATGAGTTAGCACCGATTACGTATGTGTTCGCCTGCGCATAAGCAATGTCCGCAGCGGTGATCTGGGCTTGGCTAGGCTGACTGATGTCGAAGAATCGCCACAGCCGGTGGCCCTGGGAGCCAACGTAGCTGACCTGGATCACTGTCTTGCTGGATAGCTGCTGCTGGAAGTTGAGGTTGTAGTTCTCCATGTATGGCGTCTTGATGTTCCGATCGAATGCGAAGGCGTCGCACTCGAAGCCACAGCCGCCGGTGTTGGGGGGCGCAAACACGGGGCTGCCGGCAATTACGGGTCCTTTCACCGCCCCGCTCGAATTGATCGGATCGGCACCTGGTAGGTTGTTATAGGCTGGACCCGGATCGAAGAAAGGAGCATAGGGTAAATGGCCGAGCACCATGTCCTGCGAGAAAGCATCGTAGAACATGCCGAAGCCAGTGCGGACCACGGTCTTCCCTTTGCCGGTTACGTCCCAGGCGAGGCTGACGCGCGGGGCGAAATCCTTCTTGTCGGGGTTGTAGAGTTGGCTCAGGCCGGGCTGACCCACTTGCGTGAGTGTGAAGGTGTTGTTGACGGCATCCAGATTGGTGATGTTGCTGAGAAGATTGTTCTTCTCGCGGACCACGCCGAAATAGTCCCACCGGAAGCCATAATTCAAAGTCAACCGCGGCGTCAGGCGATAGCTGTCTTGGACATAGAAACCGAAGTTGTTCTCAAATGTATGGCGGGTTGAGTTCCCGAAGTACTGGAAACCGCCGTCGACATAGCCCGCGAGGAAGTCCTGTATCCCATTATTGCTGAGCTTGGCTCCGCCGCCAGAGAAACTTAGTCTGCCGCGAAAGTACTTGTCGAAATACTGCTGCACTGAAGTGCGGTGGAAATCGACACCGAACTTCAAACTGTGTTTATTTAGTTTCCAGGAGAAGTTGTCGAGAACCTGGTTATTACTATCGAAACGGTGACGAGGAACGCTGCTGGTCGCGCCAAGTTGCGCCACGCCACTTACCAGAATAATGGGTAGACCCGAGTCAGGGAGTCCGCCATTGCAACCCGCGGAAGAGGTTGCGTCGCAAAGGCCAATCGAACTGGGGTGGAAGTTCTGGTCGGCGGGGAAAAAGCCTTCGGCAAACCGGTTCCAGCCGTAACGGAGCTCGTTAACCTTGTTGTCCCCAATTGTGCGCGTGTAAGAAAGCGAGACCAGTTGCACGCGGGTCGGCGTAAACGTGTTAAAGCCCGGCAACTGGCCACCCGTGGCAGTGAGCGCTAGCGGGAACGACTGCACGCTGTCACCAAAGAAGTACCGGCCGGTGAGGGTATTGTTGGTGTTGATACTGTGATCGATCTTGGCGATGAAGCTGGTCAGGTCGTTGTAAGAGGGGGAAACAACGGAGGCCAGACCCGGCGTATACAAAGCACCCTTTGCCAGGTTTGGCGCGGGCCAGGGTTTTCGCGCCAGCAGGGCGGCGATCACCGGATTACTGGCATCACTCGGTTGCAGCGATCCGTCCGCGGCACTGCCAGTAGGAACGTTGGCAATAGTCACAACTCCAACCGGCTCCCGCTGGCCTTCGTAATCGATGTAAAAGAACGTCCGGTCTTTGATGATCGGGCCGCCCAGAGAAGCGCCGAACTGATTGTTGTGGAACGGAGCCTTGTGGGTGCCTACCGGATTGAAATAGTTGCGCGCATCCAGAGCGCTATTGCGGAAATATTCACCCGCGGTTCCGTGCAAGGCGTTGGTTCCACTCCTGGTCACAATGTTGACGATTGCGCCCGCACTGCGGCCATATTCCGGCTGGAAGTTTGAAATCACATTTACTTCCGCCACCGCGTCGATGGGCAAAATCGTGGCGGGCGTTCCGAACACACCAGCCTCGTTGATCGCCGGGTCGTTGCGGTAGCCATCATTCATGTCGGTTCCGTCGAGCAGGTAGTTGTTGGAACGGCCGCGAGCGCCGTTCATGGAAAACTCGCCGAAGGAACCGGGAGAATCGGTTATCTGGTCGGGAGAACCCGCGACGCCGGGATTCAGGAAAATAAGCTTGGTATAGTCGCGACCATTGACCGGCATGTTCTCGACGGTTGCCGCTGTGATTACGCCGCCTAGATCGTTCGAAGTCGTCTCGACCAGTGGCAACGTTTCAGCAGAGACTTCGACTTGGGTAGCTACCTCTCCCGTCTTGAGAGCGGCATCAACACGACGTTCGGTAGCCACATCGACAGCCACTCCGGTCACCACAAAAGTCTGAAAGCCTGCCTGCGCTACGGTGACGGAGTAAGTGCCGATGGGCAACTCAGGCACGGCGTAACTGCCGTCGGCGCTCGTCGCCGTCGTGCGCTCCAGCCCAGTTGCCACATTGCGCACTTTGACCGTCGCGCCGGCCACTACTGCTCCGGAGGGATCGGTCACGGTGCCGAGGATCGTCCCACGAAACGTTTGGCCCACGAGCATGGCCGTCGAGAGCACAACAAACGCCACCAATAAACGCAGTTTCATTCCCGGTTCTCCTTAGTTGTCGCGGGCACTGGAACACACCCACGCTCCCGCGAGCAGCAAATACAGTTCCACTTGAGATTCGCGGCATTATAAACGACTGCGCGCGAAAGGTCAGTGCCGAACTTCATGGAAAGAGTTGCTGGAAAGGATCATGACCAGCGCGGGTAACCGGGGTCGCCAGCCAGCTACAGAGAAGCAGCAGAGCACCGAGATTCGCCGGGCTAGACAGCCGGAGACTGGACAGCCGGTGGCGGCTGTCGCTCCGTCGCGCGTGAAGGCGCTCGCGATATCTACGGAATCACAGAGTGCGATTCTACAGATTCTAGAAGCTGAAGGCTACGCCGCCGCGCACCGAACGCGCCGACTGCACTAGATAAAGAGTGCGTCCGTCCCGTCCCATCACGGGCACATACCCCTGCGCGAGAAGATTTCGCAGGTCCATGAGAATCTCCATGTGCCCCGCAAGGAAGCTGGCCGGTATCGGTTGCCGGATGAAGAGGTTCAAGTAAGGATCGGACTGTCCCGCCGAACTATCGAACAGATCAACCGGCGTCAACGCGTGACCACCTGTGTAACGGTAGGAGGCGATCCAGTGCGTCTTCGACATGGGCAAAGTTCCGCTGAACTTCGCTGCCACAGCCTGATGCCGCTCCGTGCGAATCCACTCCCGCGCGTCTTGTAGTTGGATATCTGGACGCGACAGGTCGAGCGCGCCTCCGTAAGCATAATCGAGGGTTGCAGTCAGATCGGACAACAGCTTCCGCTGCAGCACCACCCGCATCCCGCGTGTCGCGTAATCGTTCCCCTGATAGCTGAAAGTACCGGAATATACGTCGGGCAGCACTTCACCCGATTCGGCCGACATTTCCCCTACGCCAGTAAGCGCCGGATCGATGATGCGGTCCGAGTAGAACGCGATCTGCATGCTGTTCTTGCCGACGCGCTGGGAAATCGATACTTCCTGGTGACGCGCCTTTTCTACCGCCGGAGAAAACTTCGCTATGCTCATCCGCGGCGCGATTTCGCTCAGATCCGACGAAGCTGACTCGAAACGATCGTCGCCTGAACCATCATCGCCCAAACGATTGCCCAGTCGCGTATTCGGGACTGAACTCGCATATTGATATTCCAGCACCGTATTTGGCGTGATGTGCAGATCGGCCGACCCGAAGGGCTTGAAGGCGTGTACCCGTCCCATAAACTGGATGGTTTGCAATTCGCTGCCGAGCTTCATCTCCAGCTTGTTGCCGAAGACGATCCGATCCGAACTGCTCACCGACAATGCCTGCAGCGTGGCGCTCGGCATCGTGTTCAGGTCGGGCGAATTCAGCCTGAGAGCCGTAATCGTCACCGAAGGCTCAAACACACCGTTGAAACGGTCGGTATAGGTCGTTCGGAGTACCGCCGCCGGGAGATGGTGGCCGTCGGCTCCATAGCCGAGGTTGCCATTCAGTCGCAAGGTGCCGCTCGATAACAGCGAACGCTCCAAGGCAAAGCCCGCACTCATGTCCGACGCGCTGCGGAACCCCTGCCCGGGCGATCCGGCCATGAAGGACAGGCTACCCTTCAAGTCGCGGTCAGCAGCTGACTCCCCGCTCTGCGCAACCACGGTGGTGCCATCTTCAAGCACGCGCAGGATGGGGCGGTTGGCGACCGACCGCAGCGTCCACTTCCAGTCGTCATCATCCACCGGACTCCGCAACGGAACCAGCTGGATGGCTTCGAACAGTGTGGTCAGCGTGACATTCACCATCAGCTTCGCGCCGGCACGCACGCCGATTTTCTCGCGCAGCGTCGGGAGGAACGAAGGCGCGCTCACCTTAATGCTGTACGTTCCGGGCAGCAGACTCGCGACGGAATAGAATCCATGATCGTCGGTGAAGACCTTCAGCGCCTGGGCGGCCGAACCGAGTATTTCCACCGCCGCGCCCATTTGCGGCGCACCGCTTCCATCGCGAACATATCCAGAGATCACACCGGAAATCGCGCTAGAGGCAGTTCCAGACCATGCCGGAAGAGCCATGCTCACGATGACCATGCTCACGACGACTACGAGGAACCCGAGCTTTCGGAACATCTCGCCCTCCACCTCTTGGGAACCAGGCAGCAGCTTACTCCACGGCAAAGGTAGCCGTCGGATCCACCGACTGCTTGGAAAGGTTGTCGTTCACTTTGATCTCGATCTTATACAAGCCCGGTGGCAGGTTCGCGGCGGAAAGCGTCTTCTGCAGCGTAACCTGGTCGCCCACATTGCCCATCGTGTCTGTCGACTCGACGGTATGGATGACGGCCTTGTGATTGGCGTCGGTCACATTGTACTCGATCGTGGCCGAAGGTTTATGCGTCTTCTCGTCTACGCTGAGATTGTAAACCTGCATCCAGAAATTCAGCTTCTGATTGCGCTTGAACGAAATAGGCTTGCCATCGGAAGGTGCCACGCGTGGCCGTACTTTTGTGGTCCCGATCACGAAATTGCCCGTGCCTACGTTTTTGGTCGCCACCGGTTCCATCTGGTCGGCGATGATGAGCGTTGAGCTGCTCAACTTGTCCTCGCTGAAATCCGGAATCTGGATCGCATGGCTCCAACTCCCAGTGCGATCCCCGTTCACGTCCTTAACGACGATGTCCAGACGGTAGCGATTTTGGCTGATGCGCAGCGGCAGCGCTTTCCAGTATACCGAAGAATTTTCGGCAGTCTTCGGCAGCAGTTCCACCGGCACATCGACCTGCACCGTGTCTTCAAAGGTTTGTACGATCTTGCCCGTGAGCGTCGTCACGCGCCCGAAAATATTGACCGTGCCGCGCTCCACGCCGTCCTTGTTCTGGAAAGTCACGTCGCGGTTCTTGATCTGAATCGTGACCGGAACCAGCACCGTATCGCTTGTGACCTTCACGAAGTCCGCTCGCACATCAAAAGGCATCAGGTTGACGGTGATCTTGTGCCTGACCACTTCTTCCAGATCCTTGAACTTCACGGCCGGAGCCGCCTGCAGTTTGGCAAACTGTTCCAGGCGATCAAATTCCTTGGTCTGCAAATTATTACTGAACGGCGATTGGCCGAGTTGCTCGATACCGCCGTTGGTGAAACGACTCGCCTTGCTCGCCATGCCCATTTGCTCGTACAACGTCAGGCCCGCATTCGGGGTGTACTTCAAGGCGTCTTTTTCCGACCGGTCCATCGTCATGTGATAGTCGCCACACATGCAGGTATCGACGAACTCGATCATCACTTCCTGCCCAATCCCTTCCAGGTAGCGGTAGCGCCAGGTTTCAAACGGGAAGGTCGAGGTCTCGCCACCGCCCTCTTCCATGGGCCGCTCGTAGCTGCCGCCGGAGGGATGGGAATCAATTTCATCCGCCGGCCCAAACACGATGTACATCCGGCCGCGGTCCGTCTTCCATCCGGGGATGCCGGCCGCATAGTGCTCGTTGGCATACGCGATACGCCGGTAGTGCTCCTCTTTAAACTCGTTCTCTTCGGTGTCCGGCGTGGGATCGCGGCGTTGCCAGAAAGCCTCAATGAACTGATCGCGCTCTTCGTCGTTCGAGAGTTGCGTGAAGGCGGATTTCTCCTCGTCAGTAATAATCCAGCGCACGTCCTCGTCCAGCCACTTCCGATACGTCTTGCTCAACTCCTGACGAAGCGCTTTGGCGTTGGCCTTCCGTTGTTTTTCCGGGATCGTGCGCTTCAGCGGATCTGTCTGGCTCGCCTCGGAGCCCTTCGCGTCTTTGTCCTGTGCCAAGGCAACGGCGGCAAAACCCAGTGCCATTACGCCAGCCAGCACACCCACCAAGCAACGATGTCGAAGATCTGCGGAGAACATAGAAGCGCCTACCTCACGAGAGACGTCAGCTGCTCAATTCTATGTTCATTGGATACAACAAGGCAAGAAGAAGTGGCCTGTCAGGAAAAGATTTCCTGCACGGAGCCTTTCTCCTAAATCCCTTAAGAATCCGCGTTTTGCGGTCGGGCAGCCGGTTAAGGCTCCGGTCGAATGCCGAGCAACCGCGAACAACAATGATCAATTTTCAGGCCAACCAGCCGAACGCTCGCCACGATATAATCAATTGCGCCGCGGGTCTCCCCTCCGTGCGCCGGCCGGAGCGACACACCGGGAGACTTGTTTCGCGCGAACCCAGGGAACTTTCCCGCTCGTCTGAACGTAACTGTTCATGCGCAACCACAGTGCGTTTTCGCCGTTCTATAACTAGAACGCGGCAGGACCGGTAGTAAGCACTTAGTCATGAAACCTTCGCTATGAAGACCTGGAAAAAAGTATTGATTGGGGTTGGCGCGGTCTTGGTGCTCTGCATCATCGTCGCCGTCACTGTTTACCAGAGCCGGAAAAACCTGGTGACGGTGCAGACCGGAAAAGTGCAAAAGCAGAACCTCGCCTCGGTGGTCAGTGCTTCGGGTGAAATCAAGCCCAAGACCTACGTAAACATCGGAGCCAACGCCTTCGGCAAGATCATCAAGCTTCACGTCAAAGAAGGCGACCGCGTGAAGAAGGGGCAGTTGCTGGCGCAGCTTGAGAACGTGCAGTCCTCGGCCGACGTCAATGCCACTGTCGCCTCCGTACAGGCGGCGGTGACCGACGCCGTCGCGGCCGATGCCGCCTTGAACACTTCGCTGGCGGATCTGAATCGCGCCAACTCCGATGCCACTCACGCCAAGCTCGACTGGGAACGCGCCCAAGGTCTGTACAAGGCGGCCCTGATCGCGAAACAGGATTACGACGTTAAGAAAGCTGCGTGGGAGTCCGCCGATGCCGGACTGGCTCAAGCCGAAGCCAAAGTGGCACAAGCCAAGGCGCAAAAAGATTCGATGGACAAGCACATCACGCAGAATCAGGCGAACCTGACTCGGGTTTCCGACGTGCTGCAAAAGACCACGTACGAAGCGCCCTTTGACGGTGTAATCACCAATCTCCCCGTGCGCGAAGGCGAGACCGTGGTCATCGGAATCCAGAATTCACCCGGCAGCACGCTGATGACGATCGCCGACATGTCCGTGATCACGTCCGAGGTCAAGGTGGACGAGACCGACATCGTCAACGTGCATCTCGGCCAGCCCGCCGACGTGACCATCGACGCGATCCCTCACAAGGTCTTTCACGGCATCGTCAGCGAAATCGGGGATAACGCCATCGTGCGCTCGACCGGTGTCGCTACTTCTCAGGCCACCTCGACCAGCCAGGAAGCGAAGGACTTCAAAGTCGTCGTGACCCTCACCGATCCGCCAGCGGACCTGCGCCCAGGCCTTTCCTCGACCGCCAAGATCACAACCGCGACCCGTAGCAGCGTGCTCAGCATTCCCATTCAGGCGCTCACCGTCCGCACTCAGGCAGATCTCGTGCCGAAGGATGCGGGGAAGGACAACAATAATAATGTCCAGGCCGCCGCCAGCGCTCCGGCCGACGCCTCGAAGCTGAAGGAAGAAATCCAGGGCGTGTTCGTGATCCGCAACAAAAAAGCCGAATTCGTTCCGGTGGATACCGGCATCAGTGGCACCACGGATATCGAGGTCACCAAGGGTGTGCAAGAGGGTGACGAAGTGATCACCGGCAGCTATAAGGTTTTGCGTACCCTGAAGCCGGGAACGAGTGTCAAAATAGACAACTCGGCCCCGAAAAAAGAAGACGAAAGCTAGCTAGATCGATTGCTTAAGATAAAGATTGCTTAAAACAAACCAGCTTCGTATCAGGGTATCGCTTTAGCGATACCGCAAGCCGGTCAAAAGAAGAGGCCCCTTTAGGGGCTCCGCGTCTAACTTCTGTCGAGTTAGAACGTCCAAGATAGAACGGCCAAGGAGCGCGCGTGCCCGAGCCCGATCCGGATAAGGAGAGCAAGATGGCAACTGCCGAGGTACTGCCAATCGATAAGCCCGCGAATTGGGCTGCCCCCAACTCCTACATGATCGCAACCGAGGATCTGTGGAAGACCTACGACATGGGCTCGGAACAGGTGCATGCGCTTCGCGGCATAAACTTGCGCATCCACCGCAACGAATACGTTGCCATCATGGGCCCATCCGGCTCCGGCAAGTCCACGCTGATGAACCTGATCGGCTGTCTCGACTCGCCTTCCAAGGGTCAATACTGGCTCAACCAACAACTGGTCAGCGATCTCGACGATGATGAACTGGCCCGTATCCGCAATAAGGAAATCGGATTCGTCTTCCAGACTTTCAATCTGCTTGCGCGCGCCACTTCACTGCACAACGTGGAACTGCCACTGATCTATGCCGGAGTTCCATCCGATGAGCGCACCGAGCGCGCCAAGGGCGCACTGACCTCGGTCGGCATGGAATCCCGCATGAGCCACAAGCCCAACGAACTCTCCGGCGGACAGCGCCAGCGCGTAGCCATCGCCCGGGCTCTGGTCAATAAGCCGGCCATCATCCTCGCCGACGAACCGACCGGCAATCTCGACTCTCAAACCGGCAACGAGATCATGGCCTTGTTTGATCGCTTGCACTCGGAAGGTAATACGATCGTACTGGTGACGCATGAACACGACATCGCCGAGTACGCGCACCGCATCGTCTCCATCCGGGACGGCGTGGTCGAGAAAGATGAAACCAAGCGGTAAGCTTTCCGGCAAGCCCACGTAGGGACAGCGCTCCCATAAGCGCTAACGTGAGGTTGGAATTCGTTTGCGGTGGGGCCGGGCAACCGGCTTTCGTCGCAAATCCACTAGCTTCGAATCGACGTTCCAATTTCCCAGAAGCCGACTTCTGGCCCGAAACCGATCTCCGGTTTGCTTGGTATTCAATTCTCAACGAGTGTAATCGCCTGATTTCAACAGTTAGTGGGTTTCCAGATTCCTCTAGAGAGCAGATGTGGCCGGGCATTTGTTGCATTTGGCCTTGCCTGAGCTATCGCCCACCAAACGATCACCGCGTTGGGTGGGCCGCCAAAATGTTAAATTGAAGGCTACATTTGTTCCCATGGCGAAATCCGAACTAATCACTCGTCCTCTAACTGCGACGGAACGAAGATGGTTGAGGTTCGTCGGCGCCCGGCGGGAGCGGTTCCTATTACGCGCGGGCCCGTACCTGATGTTGCTACTCGGAATTGTGTTTTTCGGCGGTCTTTGGGGGCTCTCAGTATTGGCAACAAGGGCAGATAAAGCCGGGCCGTCCTGGCGCGTATTTGGGGTGTTCTGGCTCGTAGTTGGTACTGCTATTACCCTGTGGGCATATCGTGATGTGAAACCACACGCTCATGTCCTGCAAGAAAAATTACGAAGCGCATTGCGGCAGAACGCGGCATGTGAAATCCGTATCCGTATCAGCTCGAGCATGGTCATTGAATGCGAGAACAAGCAGGATCGTAAGAAGGGATGGTATGGGTTTCAGTTCGATGACGAGCACATTGTGTTGGTGAGCGCACGATTCTGTCAGCGTGTCCGAGGATTCCCCACTTCCGATTTCTCAATGGTGGACATTGCAGACGAAAAGGGAAAAATCATTGCTGGATATTCGAGGAACCACGGCGACCCACTGGTACCTCTCCGCACCATCTCCAAGCAGGAGGCAGGACGGCTAAGGATTCCAGAGCACATGGAAATCGTAAGCGGCAATCTCACGCAGATTGATACGTTGCTGGGCGTGTATATTTGACGATAAATCCCCCTAACCCTCATTGACCCTAATGTGTGGCAGTGTGGAGAGAATGTGGATTTTGGGGGGAACACAAACCAAACGCGGCACCCGCCATATGGCGTGTGCAGACGCAACTGGAATGAGATGTGAAGAGGTCAAAATGCAGTCCGAGACCCTTCCCTTCCTCATTTGGGCCTCAGCTGTGCCAATGCATCTTTTACCCGCGGCGCCAAGATAGAATCCGGCGCTTCCTTCAAATACTCCTTATATTCCTTTGCAATTTCATCGTCCTTACCTCTTCCGGCGAGCGCCTGCGCCGCGTACAGATGTGAAATTGCATAGTGCTTATGGTCGGGAAGAGCAGGAACTTTACGGGCATTTGTGAGCGCGACCTCGGTTTCCCCGTTTTGCAGTTCCACGTACGCAAGCGCGGTGAGTATCTGTGCACTTTGGGGCTGGTCGGCAGCAGAGCGCAGAAAATACGGCTCCGCTTCCTTGTATTGGTGGTTGTCATAATAAAACTGACCCAGATAGAGATTGGCTCGCGGCAGACTCGGATCAATCTGTGTGGCGCTACGGAACGCCTTCACCGCCCCCTCGCCGTCCTTCAGTTGGATTTCCACTAGTCCAAGACTGTTAAGTGCCTCTACGTATTTCGGGAACAATGTGATCGCCTTCTGAAAGTGATCTTTGGCTTCTTCCCAGTGTTTCTTGTCCATTTCTTTCGAGCCCAACTTGAATTCCTTCTGCGCAGCCTCTGGAATATTTGCCGTGACAGTTGAACCCTCTAGATTGCTCCCAGCGGTGGTCAGCCAGACCTGTATGTTTTCGGTGATACGCTTTGGACCTATGACGCCGCCCGCTGCAATGACATTGCTAGTTGTCGTCTCTACGTCAGGTCCGCTTACCCGAATCCGATAATACCCGCTGCCCACGCCGTCGAAGGTCAAACCGCCATTCCCGTCGGTTGTCCGCATGTCCACGACGTCCCCGACTAAAGCCCCGGACGACGAAAGCAGCTCGATCCGCAATCCTGCAGCCGGCCGGCGGTTCTGTTGGTAAGTGACACGAACAGTTATGCTGGTAGTTCCGCCGGAAGTACTGGTACTCGTGGCTGTCTGCTGTGCGGTACTCGCGGTAGTGAGAAACATAACCGCCAAAGGCAGCGAGCAAAGATGACTCGATCTCATGGCGTCCCTCCGTCTTGCTTCTGAAAGACCCTACCCGCCATGGGGTACGGTTATGGACAGTCCTGCTTGCACCCTCTCGTAGCGAACGATTTGCACTTTGAGTTGCACCGGAACCGAATTATAGACGTACCCGTCCGACCCGGTTGACAAGATTGGAGATAAATCAATTTCACTCAGAACCCCTCAATGAGCGCAAACGCCTGATTGCGACAGTCAACGATTTGAACAATCAGCAGATCGCGGCTTGCTGCAACTTTCCTTCGATGCATGCATCTAGAGAGCGAGGAGAGAAGTCATGTCCTACAGCATATCGACCTTGCTGCTTCGTAATCTGAGCGACGTCTTTGGCGAAAATGACCCTGTGCGTCGGCGCGCTGCAATCGACGACATCTGGAATGAAGATGGTGTGTTCTACGATCCCAACGGAGGCATCTACCGAGGCCGTGACGAGATTGATCGTATTGCTGGTGTGATAAAAGCAACACATCCAGATTTCAAATACCAGCCTCTCTCCCCTCCTGAGGAATTAAGTGATGCCGGACGGGTTCGATGGGTATCTGGCACTCCCGGCAAACCTCCAGCTTACGCGGGAACCGATTTTGTCGTCGCCCGGAACGGTCGCATTGCTGCGGTCTATATGTTTTTCGACAGCCTGCCCTGAGTTGGGCCCTGCTGCGAATGAATCGCAGGCAGCACGGGGCAGCACCCTGCCCTGTAGCTCTCCGGATCATTTCGCGGGTTGCCAGCCCTCGGGCAGCATATCGAATGCAAGCGTGTCACGGTAGGCGTACTGATTGCCGTCCAGCACTGCCACTGGAGTTAACATATGCCAGATGCGGTCATCGTCGAAGACGTAGCACTCGCCGGGTTCGCGCATCGTGAAGCGATCCATTTCGTGTTTGTCATTGTCGGTTATGATGACTTCGCCGCCCTGAGCACCGCAGCGGCCCAGCAGATGCGTGGCGATATACTTTTCCCCGTCTTTATGTAATCCCGGTGGGCTTGTGTCACATGGCCGGCCCGGTGTAGCCGTGAACCGGATCACATGCATGTTGACTAAATACCTCGTACCCAGCGCCGAGAGCGGCAGGTATCGAAGGTGGTAAGCAACCATCTTGTGAACGCCTGCAGCACCGGCGATCGCCTGGGGCAGTGGAGCATATTCTCGCGGCTGGCCACCTAGTGTCGTGTTGTATTTTTCCAGCTGCACATACGGTGTGCTCTCATCCATCGACCAAACCTTCACACCGCCCTCAACAATCTCGCCCCGGAGACGATTTAAGGAACGATACCTGTCGCCCCCGTCATAGTATTTATCTCTGGGAATGGACCAGGCAGCATGGGATAACGCTTCCAGTGTGCGCGCTACCTCTACGTCAACTCTGAGCGGTTGACGAGTAAACCCACGCTCGACGAGGTCATTCCGCGACGTGGCATTCGGTTCAACCGGAACAAAGCTGTGTCCACCCATGATTCCTCCTGACAAAGGCTTGAGGTTTGCACGGCGCAGATTTCCGAATCTCTTGGAGGCGGCTAATCGACACACCCAACGTCCGCCCCACTAATCAGCAGAGCTATTGAGAGCCCTTGCATCGAGCCATTATCGCAGCGGATTGGCCTTCGGCCCAAGGTTTGGGCGTAGCCATTGTAATATCGCACTGACACTCATCGACCGGGCGAGATGTCCACAAAACGGAAGCGGTCCAGAAAAGGGGCTTCTGTGAAGTTGGCATCGTCTCAAGCCCAAAGTTAGCGCTCATTTGAGAAGCACGCCTTACTTCCCGGAAAGCAGCGACTCCGCCGTCTTCTGCGCTTCGGCAAGATTTGGGGACAAGCGCGCCACGCGCTCGGTCATGGCTGGAACAGGCTCACTGGAACAGCCTGACTGGAATAAGCGGGATGGGTTTCGTATCAGGGCATCACTTTAGCGATGCCGGAAGCTTTTCAAATCGATGCAAACTACGGCTGTTCCTGCGGCGTGGCCTGCGTGCTGACTTTATCCAGCTCCGGAGGAGCGGAAGTTGTATCGGCTGCCCCCGCCACGAAGAACTTATGGTCATAAAGATTGCGGTACATGAGTCCCGCGATCTCGGCCGCTTTGGGCCCGAAGGTAGGATGTCCGCCTTGCAGGAAGACGACCGTCACAATACGTCCGACGTCGGTGTTGGCATAAGAGGCAAACCATCCGTAGCGCGTGCCGGCGCGCGAACATGTCCCCGTCTTGCCTAAGATCGATTCTTCGTTAAAGTTCAAATGCACGCTGCGCGCGGTGCCATACATGACAGCTCCGGCCATGCCGTCGGAAAGTTCGGGAATCACGGGCTCGATGTCGAGATGACGCTTGACCCGAGGCTGGAAGCTCGCGACTTCATCGGCACTGTTCGGATGTTGCAGGTAGTAGAGCGTGCCGCCGTTTGAGATCGCCGTCACCAGCGCGCCCAGCTGCAGCGGAGTCATCGAAATGCCCTCGCCAAAAGAGCACATCTTGCCGACGCCGCCGAGTTTCGAAGAGATCTCTGCTTCCGGATAAGTGCCTAACTGCTCGCCCGGAATCTGGTAACCGGCGAGTTCGCCAAGTCCGAACTGGTGCGCGTAGTATTGAACCTTCTCGAACCCCAGCTTGCGTCCGACCGCTTCGAAGTAGGCGTTGTTCGAGTGCGCCAGCGCCTCCGTGAGGTTCATGCGGCTGCGGCGCCCGAGAGGAACTTCCGTTCCCTCGTCGATCACGCCTTCGCTCAGTGCCGCCAGAGCCACCGAAAGTTTGATGGTCGAGCATGGCTGCGCGCCGCCCGAAAGTGCGAGCTTCTGGTTAACCATCGCGAGCACGCGCCCGCTGGTCGGCTCGATCGCGACCACGGTTCCGTTCATATTTCCCAGGGCATCGATTGCGGCCTGACGAACCACGGGGTCTTCGCCGGCAGTCACGTCACCTTCGGTGATGTCGGACGCGAACGAACTGGTGTGGAAACGCTCGTAATAACGAGGGCGGCGATGGGTACTGGAATAACGCGCGGCATAACGCGAGCGTGGAACCCGGCTCCGCGCCAGCGTTCGCATGCGCTTCTTCGCATGCTGATTCTCCGTAACCCCGCGAGCTTTTCTGTGCGGCGTGAGCGCGGGAGGGTTGACGCTGGCCGCGATGCCACTCGCTTCCAGCAACATTGCCATTCCTAAGAAAAATGCGAGACGAACAAACCAGGCCCTAAACTTCACGTCACCCATCCCCGGTGGTACTCGGCCAATTAACGCTTAGCCAGTCCAGATCTTGCCTAATCCATCTATCGGCCTAATGAAATAGATGCAAGAGCATCGCCAATCGCCGCACCGAATGGCCATATCTCCTGCAACCATCCGATAGTAGGCGATTTACGCGGTTCAGCGCAATGACAAAGTATAAAACTCTTCCTTGCGGAATCTTGCCGGTAACTATATGAATAAATTGCATTTAATGTTTCTTCCGTAGAGGGACACGCACTTCGGTAATCTCGGGGGCTTGTTACCTTAAGGTTTCTCGATTCTGCATCACTTTGCACATCCGTGCTGGTGATGGGCCAAAAGCTCGGGGACCGCGATTCGGCAACTGCCGAAATATCGTCATCGCGATCGACCCCACGGCGCACCCTTTGCCGACATTTCTTGACCGGCGTATCTTAGGAGCGCGCATCCTAATGAACGGGGCCCGGATTGACATCCCGCAGGAGGGATTATGGAAAAGCTTCGGTTCACGCTTTCTGTTCTCGCTCTACTCTTGGCGGCGTCTCTTGCATTGTCCTGTGGCGCGAGTTCGCACGGTCAAGGTCAACTCCAATCCATCGCGTTGAGTCCTGCCAATGTCGTCGCACAGTCGGCGCAATTCACCGCCACCGGCTACTACATTCATCCGTCCTACACGGTCACTCCGCAGCCAGCCACGTGGGGCGCCTGTTACCAGGGCGCGCCAACGACTGCGGTCTCCGTCGCCACCTCCGGCATTGCTCAGTGTGCGAGCGGAGCAACCGGCACGTACGCGGTCTTTGCGTTCGATGCGATCCCAGGGTGTGAGACAGCGGTCAACGGATGCGGCGTAGGATGCACCATCGTCGGCACCGCGCAACTCACCTGCCCCTAGGCCAAGCTGCGGTAGAATCCATCACGGCCCGCAGCGTTCGCTGCGGTCACTGCGGAGGTCTGCCTGTTGCAAACATCGCTCGTGATTATTTCTTTCGCCGCAGCTCTCGTCGTCCCTCTCTTCGCCCAGACCCCCAAGCAGACACTCGAAGCGCGCCGAGACGAACTCAATCGTCTGCTCGCCGATGAGTGGGAGTACACGCTGCGCACCCAGCCTGAACTTGCCACCCAGGTTGGCGACAATCGCTACAACGATCGCCTGAGCGATTTCTCCGACAAGGCAATTGCCGACGATCTCGAACATACTCGTCAGGCGCTCGGGCGCTTCGAGGCGATCGACGTCACCGGATTTCCCGAGCAGGAAAAGCTAAACCGCGCACTGATGCTCCGCAGCTTGTATGAAACGCTCGACAGCGCGCAGTTCAAAGACTGGGAGATGCCCGCGACGCAGTTTGGCGGCATTCACCTGGGATATGCTTCGCTCCCCTTCGATTCCCCTTTTCGCAACGTAAAAGATTACGAGGATTACCTGTCCCGACTGCACCAGATCCCTCGCGTGTTAGAGCAGGCCATGGGACACATGCGCGACGGGCTCCGCGAGCATCGCATGCCGCCAAAGTATCTGCTCGAGAAAGTCTCCACTCAGGCGCAGCAGATAGCCGACGACCCGCTCGATAAAAGTCCATTCACCGACCCGCTGCGCAAATTTCCCGATTCCATCTCCGAAACGGATCGAAAGCAACAGCGCGAAAAAATTGAAAACGCGGTGAAGAACGAGGTCGCGCCCGCCTACGCGAAATTCGCCAAATTCGTGCGCGAGGATTACGCGCCGCACGGCCGGCTCGATCCCGGCGTCTGGGCCTTGCCCGACGGAGAAGCCCGCTATCGCTTCGCCGTCCGTCATCAGACGACCACCGATTTTACGGCCGAACAAATTCACCAGCTTGGCCTCAAGAGCGTCGCGGAAATTGAAACCCAGATGCTCTATATCGCCAAGGCCCAGGGATTCAGCGATCTGAAATCGTTCAACGATCACATCCGGCAGGATCCCAAACTGCACGCCCAGTCCGGCCAGCAATTGCTTGACCTCTATACGCACTATCGCGACGAGATGTACGGAAAGCTGCCGCAACTATTCGGACGTCTGCCGAAGAACAAGTTGGCCGTCGTCCCGATGGAATCGTTCCGCACCGCCTCTGCTCCTCCCGCCGATTATTCGATCGGCGCCGGAGACGGCTCGCGCCCGGGACGCATCAACGTAAACGAATCTGCCCCGGAGAAGCGCCTGCTGCTCAACGTGGAAGCCATTGCCTACCACGAAGGCGTTCCCGGACATCATCTGCAGTTCTCGATTGCGCAGGAACTCACCGGCCTGCCGCCGTTCCGCAAGTACAACCTCGATCTGAATGCGTATACCGAAGGGTGGGCCTTCTACTCCGAGCGCCTGGGAAAAGAAGTGGGCTTCTATCAGGATCCGTACAGCGACTACGGCCGCCTGCAGAATGAAATGTGGCGCGCCGTGCGCTGGGTGGTGGACACGGGCGCCCACTCCCAGCACTGGACGCGTCAGCAGATGGTCGACTTCTTCCACGAACACACCGCGATGGATGATGAGAACATCAGCACCGAAGTAGACCGCTACATAGCGTGGCCGGCGCAAGCGCTGTCCTACAAGATGGGACAGATGAAGATTCTCGAGCTACGAGCGCGAGCGCAGAGAGAGTTAGGAGCGAAGTTCGACTTGCGCGCCTTTCACGATGCGGTGCTCGATCAGGGTCCGCTGCCGCTCGACATTCTGGAAATGAAGATCAACGAATGGATCACAACCCAACACTGATTCCACCTGGATTTTGGGTGGCGCTGGATTTTGGACGGCGTTGGATTCTAGGTGGCGCAGGATTTTGGGTGGCGCAGCGGTTCACCGCTGCGATAACTGGCTTGCCTCACAGTCGGCTTTAGCCGCTGAGGGCCACATACCGCGTCCATAAAATCATCGCCCGGGGCCTCTACTGCACGTTCTCCGCAGCTTCCTTGTACGTCCCGAATTTCTTCGCAACCGGTTTCAGCGTCGGATAAAACTGCACAAAGACTTGCTCGACCGCAGCGTGATCTTCGTGACAAGTCCAGCACCCGGCTTTCGGATTAGCGCTCGCGGATTTCGTATCTTCGTCAAAATTGAAGTAGGCCCATTTGTCAGGAAAACGACTTTCGTCTTTCACCTCGACGCCGATCCCCATCGAATCGGTCTGATAGTGTCCGGCTTTGTTGATCGAACCTTTACTCGTCGATCCCCGATCTTCCACCACGAACATCGTCTTGTCGGGCCACTTGCCGGACTTCATAAACTCCCGGTAAGCCCACTGCGGCACGAAAACGTTGGTGAACATTTCGTGGCCGGCTTGTGCGCTGTAGCTCATGCCAAGGCCGGAGGAGAGAAAAATCCACTCGCGATAATCGGCAGGGGGCAGGAGTCGATTGTCGCCGGTGTACTGCGGGTGTCCGGGCGCAGGATCGGGTGAAGCCGCCACAAGAATCGTGACAGCCGCGGCCACAATAATAAGAGAAGCCGGGATCAAGCGATGCATGAAATCTCCTTAAAGCTTCGACGGCGACCCGATGGGAGCGCTATCCCACGATACGCAATCGGGCAAGGAGGAGTTCGAATTCTGCGGCAGCTCACAATCACATTCGGGCATGTTATGCCGTGCGGCCCCGCACGCTTACATCACGTCGTTACGTTTCCGCAGGAACGCCGGAACGTCGAGATCCTCCGCCTGGTAGCTCGGAGGGGCAGACCG
Source organism: uncultured Acidobacteriaceae bacterium (assembly GCA_963772195.1). Classification (GTDB taxonomy): domain Bacteria; phylum Acidobacteriota; class Terriglobia; order Terriglobales; family Acidobacteriaceae; genus Acidiflorens. The sequence goes on from CAVYWE010000001.1 coordinate 80,221, forward strand.
CATCGCATCGAGCGAAATCACCTCGGCATGTGACGCATTCCCCGGTTCCCGAAACGCAACCGGCGCGGGATCTGGCTCGAAGGCCGATTCAGGCACGAAAACTGGCTCGGGCTCGGCCACCGGTTCGGGCTCGTCGAAGTGATTGCGCTGCCGCGAAGCCTCCCTCGAAACGTCTCTGGACAATATCACTGGATCGTAGTTTTCACGGTGGCGCGAACGATGCATGTCTTCTTCTTTAAATCCCGTCGCGATCACAGTGATCTTGACTGCGTCTTTCATCTTCTCGTCCAGAACCGCGCCGAAGATAATGTTGGCATCTTCGTGAGCCGCGCCCTGAATAATCGTGCACGCCTGCTGCACTTCGGCAAGCTTCAGTGAATTCGACCCCGTGATGTTGATGAGAATGCCGCGGGCTCCGTCGATCGCGCCCGCCTCGAGCAGCGGCGACGCAATGGCACGCTGCGCGGCTTCCACAGTGCGATGCTCGCCCGCCGCGGTAGCCGTGCCCATCACCGCATAGCCCATGCCCGCCATGATCGCCTTCACGTCAGCAAAGTCGCGATTGATAATGCCCGGGATGGTGATGATGTCGGAGATGCCCTGCACCCCTTGGCGAAGAATATCGTCGGCAATGCGGAACGACTCGAAGAACCCCGCGTTCTCGGCCACCGCAAGCAATTTTTCGTTTGGGATCACAATGGTGGTATCGACCGACTCCATGAGTTCGGAAATACCGCGTTCCGCCTGCTGCATGCGGCGTTTGCCTTCAAACGCAAATGGCTTGGTAACCACGGCGACGGTGAGCGCGCCCATTTCGCTGGCAAGCGAGGCGATGATCGGCGTCGCGCCAGTGCCGGTGCCACCACCAAGTCCGGCCGTGACGAAAACCATGTCGGCGCCTTCCAGGGCTTCGATGATTTTGTCGGAATCTTCCAGCGCGGCCTTGCGGCCGATCTCGGGATTAGCGCCCGCGCCGAGTCCGTTGGTCAGCTTCACTCCGAGTTGAATCTTGGTCGCGGCGCGCGACATGCGCAAAGCCTGCAAGTCGGTATTGGCCACAATGAATTCGATGTGTTCCATACCGGAGTCAATCATGCGATTGACCGCGTTGTTACCACCGCCGCCGACACCGATAACCTTGATGCGAGCGTCGTTGCGAGCTTCTTCGTTAAAGCAGATACGGAGTCCGTTGTCTTCCATAATTCACCTCGTAAAATCAGTTGTCAGCTCTCAGCGCCTAGTTCCGACGTGTCCGTGTACTTTGATTTTCCCCTGTGTTTCCCCGTGTTCCCCCGTGTCCTCCGTGGTAAAGATTTTTGCCCCTCACCACAATCCCTACGCGCCCTTCCCCGCGAACAGCGCCTTCATGCGCGACCCAAATCCCGGCTCCTGTAACCCGCGCGCCAGCCGCGCCCGATGCCCGTAATACGACATGCCCAACACCGTCGCAAACTCCGGCTCGGCCAGAAACGACGGCATCTTGGCCATCGGCATTGGCCAAGCAAGACGCGCTGCTTTCCGCAGGATGGACTCCGCCACGTCAAGAATGCCCGGAAGCCGCGAGGCCCCTCCGCTCAGGACGAACCCGGCAATGCAGTGCTCCAGAACGCCGGCGTGGCGCAGATTATCGCGCAGCAATTCGAAAAGCTCGCTGGCACGCGGCCCCAGAATCTCGCCGGCCATGCGTTGCGGCATCATGCGCGATGGCCGGTCTCCAACCGATGGCACTTCGACTTCATTGCCCTCGGGAATGAGCGTCGGGACCGCGTTGCCAAAATTTTTCTTGAGCGTCTCCGCGTCCGCCAGCCCCGTGCACATTCCGACGGAAAGATCGCTGGTAAAGTGGTCGCCGCCGATTGGGATGACGGCAGTATGCGCGACTGCGCCCTGCTGAAAAACGATCAGATCGCACGACCCAGCGCCGAGATCGACAAGGCAGACTCCAAGTTCGCGCTCGTCGGACCGCAACACGGAGTCCGCGCAAGCCAGCGGCTCAAAAATGGTGTCGTCCACATGGACACCGGCCCGGTTCACCGCAGTCACCAGGTTCTGCGTAGCGCTCGAAGAAGCGGTCACAATGTGTACCCGCACTTCGAGGCGCGTCGCCATCATGCCCATGGGATCCTGCACCCCGGGCTGATCGTCGAGAATGAACTCCTGTGGCAGCAAATGCAGAATTTCACGATCCCCCGGCAAAGGCACGGTGCGAGCTTTGTCCACCGCCTGGCGAATTTCCTCGCGACCAATCTCCCGCGCCCTCGCGCCAAAGCCAATTCCGCCGTGGCTGTTCATCCCACGAATATGCGCGCCCGCAATCCCGATCAGCGCGTGTTCAATCGGAATGCCGGCCACGTCTTCCGCATGCTCCACCGCTTTTTGAATACTGCTGACGGCCTTGTCGAGTTCGGTAATTACACCCTTGCGCAGACCTCGCGATTCGCTGATGCCGTGCCCCCGATAACGCAATCCGTGCTCGCTCCGCTCGGCCACCAGGACTGCCGTCTTGGCGCTGCCGACATCAATGGCGGTAATGAAATTGGGCTCGTGGCTCGGCATAAATTAAATAATGATCCCTAGTTCTGCGGAGTCTCCTTCTGAATACCAGCGCTCGGTTTCTTCTGGCCCGTGGCAACGGCGACGGGCGGCGAGGGCGCCGCCGGATGCGGCGGCACGGTGCTTTTGTGGACCGCGACTGCTGCGGCATTCCCCTTCGGCTTCAGCGCGACTTGATTAGCTGGCGCTTGTTTAACTGGTGTCTGTTTAACTGGCGCCGGCTTGACCGGGGCATGACGAACTGCGGCACGATGAACTACCGCTTTCGGCGCGGCTTTCGCCTTGGGCTTCGCCTCCCTCTTCGCGAGCGTCGTCGACACCGGGTGCGTAACATATTTTTCGTAGTTCACGAGCGCGGCAGTCTTCACTCCCGCTGCCATCGCCGCCTTGGCCGCCGCCGGCGTCAAGGCCGGCTGCCGTGCCATCCCATCAAGGTCGGGATTCACGATGATCTGGCCGTCATAGCGCAAGTCCACCGATTCGAGCTTGTCGAACTGCTGCCGCCACTGCTGCACATGCGTCACGTACGTTTTGTAGCGTTGCAGATAATTCCCCGAGCCAAGATGCACCAGCACTTCACCATTTGCATCGGCCGCCAGCACTTTCACGTCCTCGGTGTCAGTGAGATCCACTTCGCTCAGTCCCTGGGAATAATGAGCCCCGCTAGAGTCAAGTTCGCGAACCAGCTGGTTGTAACTCTTCATCCGAGCCGTGCGGGTGGAGAGCGGCTCGCCCGCATTCATGCCCGCAATCACGGCAAACGAATACTTGTGCTTGCCGCCCGCACCAAGTTCCATCAGCGTGCCACCGGCATCGATCAGCGAAATGTGCGAGCCGACGCGAGCAAAGGCAACCGGCGTGCGTTCATGAATCTCAATGCGCAAGCGATTCGGCACGAAGCGCATCACGCTCGCCGATTCCACCCAGGGAATCTGCTCCAGTTGCAGTTTGCGTTGGGCCAGCGGGACGAAGAAAATGTTGCGGCCGATATCTTCGCCCATCACTTCCATGATGTGCGCGTGTGCCACGTGCTCAGCGCCAGTGACTTCGATCTGATCGCTCGAATCGACGCGAAAACGCCACGAGCGCTCCCCGTAGCGGTAGAGGTCCAATCCGGCGGCTGCGAGAATCGCAAAAGCGATGAGCGTCAATGCGACCCACATCAACCGGTGGGCAGTCTTTTTGGGAAGTGATCCGCGCCGGACCGAGACTCGCTTTTGTCCGCGCAGAAATGGGGATTCCTGCTCCGCTTCGAGATCGACAAGCCGTGCGTCGTCGAAGGGCTCGCGTTCGGGAGCCTCACGCTGAGAAACGCCGGGAAGCGGATACAACTCTTCCTGTATCGCGCTGGAACTTGATTTCCGCGCCACTCTTTGGAGTCAGTTGTCGACAGAAAACCGCTGAGCAAAATTACTATAACTGGTTTTCGCGGATTGAGACAGTGCCAAGTTGGTTCGGCTGCCAGGGTGAGGATGCTTGTGTGGTGACGGGCGTCTCGCCCGTTCAAGCCGAGCGAAGCTCGGCAGTCTGCCCGAGGTGATTTTCCCGTAGAGACCTGGATTGACCGTCTAACTCTGCAATAGGAAAACGCAGCAATCCGAGAGTCTATCAGCGTCCAACGCTAGAACGAGTCCTCAACCTCCGGCGAAACCTCCGCCAGCCTCATCCGCGCGTTTACCGCTATCCGCACACCCGTCTTCGGACAGACCACCAGCACTCGGCGATCAACCGCGCGCGCCAGCCTGACCTGTGAGCGCATGCGCACGCGAATCCGCTCGACCTCCGCGCGCTGCGCTTCCGCCTGCGCGCGAATTGCGTCTGCCTGGGCCTGAACTTCATCCCGAAGAAGGTCGGCCTCGTCCTGCGCCTGATCTCGAAGCAACTCTTCCTGAGCCCGCGCCGCGTCGGCTCCGTCAGTGGCCGCCACCAGACCGTCCACCGGGAATCGCTCGCTTCTCACAAGAACTCTCGCGACCGCCAGAGTTTCCTCTGCGCGTGTTGCCATCCTGCACAATGCGGACCCGGCATGTTCGGCAACCCGATGCAGCGTGACAAAACGTCCATGCTGGTATTCGCTGTTCAGCGCCAGCGCGAATACTCCAAGAGCGATCCAGTAAGCGGCTTTATTCGTGTCCATGGTGTCCTCACGGTATGGACGTTGGACGAGCAGCGTGAAGAAAGGTCAACCGAACAAAATGTTTTGTTGAGGACGCCACAAGTTCCCGTAGAGACGGGGCTTGCCCCGTCTCACGTCGCGGCCAAAGATGCGGCAAGCCGCGTCTCTACGCTGGCGATTGTTGCTTAGCGCTCTCCAGCTTCTCCAGAATCATCGCGCCCAGTTGCGCGACGCTTCCCGCCCCCAGCGTCAGAACCATGTCCCCTGGTTGAGCAACGGCGGCCACGGAGGCAACCGCGGCGGAAAAAGATGGAGAGTATGCCACGCTCCCGTTCCCAGCCGTGGCAATGCGCTTGGCGAGCACTTCCGCCGTAATGCCCTCGATGGGCCTCTCGCTGGCGGGGTAAATGTCGAGCAAGCAAAGCGTATCGGCGTCGGCAAAAGCGGTCGCGAACTCATCCATCAGATCGCGAGTGCGGGTAAAGCGGTGCGGCTGGAAGATCACATGCACGCGGCGAAATCCGCACTGGCGAGCCGCCGCCAGCGTGGCCCGAATTTCCGTCGGATGATGGCCGTAATCGTCAATCACGCTAACGCCCGCGGACTTGCCTTTGAACTGGAAGCGGCGGTCCACCCCGCGAAAATCGTCCAGCGCGGAACGGATCTGCTCCACCGGAATGTCGAGCGCAGTGCCCACCGCAATCGCAGCCGTAGCGTTCAGCACGTTGTGCGTGCCCGGCACCCGCAGCGTGAACTCTCCGAGATCTTTCTCCTTATACGTAACCTGAAAGCGGATGAGCGGGCTGTGCTCTCCGGCCGCCAGCCGCGACCCAACCGAGGACGATCCACTCGGCGACGACCCCATGCGAATCAGAAAATCCGACCCGCGGCTGGTTCCGTACGTAGTCACCCGCCGATGAACCCGCGGCAACAACCGCTGCAGCGCCAAGTCGTCATTGCAGGCGACGACTACGCCGTAAAATGGGACGCGCTCCATGAATTCGAGAAACGTCCGGCGAACATCGCGCATGTCGCGATAACAGTCCATGTGCTCGCGGTCAATATTCGTGACCACCGAGAGAATCGGCGAAAGTTTCAGAAACGATCGGTCGCTTTCGTCCGCCTCGGCGACCAGATATTGCGACTTGCCGAGGCGCGCGTTCGAGCCCATCGCATCCACGCGCCCTCCGACCACAACCGTCGGATCAAGGCCGCCAGCGGCCAGCACAGCCGCGACCATCGAAGTCGTGGTCGTTTTCCCATGCATCCCGGCAATCGCGATGCCGTACTTCAGCCGCATCAGTTCCGCCAGCATCTCAGCGCGCTGAATCACCGGGACATGCAGCCGCCGAGCTTCGGCAACTTCTGGGTTATCGATCGAGATCGCAGAACTCGTGACGACAACATCCGCGCCGGCGATGTTGGCGGCAGCGTGTCCTTCGAAAGTCGTCGCGCCCAAGGCAGCCAGCCGCTTCGTGACCGCCGAACTCCTCAGGTCGGAGCCGGAAATCTTGTAGCCAAGATTCAGCAAGACCTCGGCAATACCGCTCATGCCGATGCCACCGATGCCGACGAAATGGATGCGTTGAATCTTGGCGAACATGGATTCTCATTCCCTGATGCATCCTGATAATAAAGCATTCACCGCCGAGACGCGGGGTTCGCCGAGGACAGAGGCCACAGACACTTCTTGCTGCCAATCCGACACGAAACTAGGCTAAGATAGGGCACGATATGCCGTCGCACGAGGAAAAGCTTAAGCGTAAAGCAGCAAAGAACGCTCTACGGCAGACCGAGCAAGACCGCATTAAGGCGAACTTGCCAATAGCGCCGGCTCAGATGAAAGCTCTGTTTGATTTCGTGGACCGGAGATTGTCCGAGTCTGAGTGCGACCACAGTTTTCGCAATACCATCGCCTTCCTCGATAGCCAGCAGATACAACAAGAGGCCGTTCTGACGTGGCTTGAAAACGCAGGTGGATATTGCGACTGCGAAGTGCTCTTCAACGCTGAGGAGAAGCTAGAGTCGATCCTTCCCAAGTGATTCACGCACCTGCCAGCTGCACCACCATCTCCGCAATCTCCTCAACCGCCTTCGGATGCGCCAAAGACCTTGCCGCCGAGGACATGCTCCGCAGCCGCCCCGAATCGCCGATCAAAGCCGCAATCGTGTCGACCAAATAAGCAGCGCCCAGATTGCTTTCTTCGACCACCACCGCCGCACCCACTCGTTCCAGCGCCCGAGCGTTCACATTCTGATGATCATCGGCCGCAGCCGGAAACGGCACGAAAATCGCCGGCTTGCCCGCCGCAGTGATTTCACCCACCGTGCTGGCGCCGGACCGGCAGACCAGCAAATCGGCCCGCCCGAACGTGCCCGGCATATCGTCAATAAACTTGTGGACCTCGCCCGAGATTCCCGACCGCTGATAAGCCGCCAGCACATGGTCATAGTCGCGCTGCCCAGTTTGGTGAATGATGTGGATCCCAGGAATCTTCGTGCGCAGCCCAGCCAGCGACTCGATCATCGCCTGATTGATGGCGCGAGCCCCCTGACTCCCCCCAAAAACCAGGAGCGTAGGCACGCCCCCAATCTTTGGAGGAATAGAAAAGAACGCCGAGCGCACCGGAACGCCCGTTACTCGGCAGTGAGAAAAATACCGGCAAGTCTCTTCAAAGTGCACCGCCGCCGCGGAAACCCAGCGCGCGATCATTCGATTAGCAAATCCCGGCACAACGTTAGGTTCAAAAGCCAAAGTAGGAAGCCGCCGCCGAATCGCCGCCACCATAGCCGGTCCGGACGCATATCCCCCAACCCCGATCACCACTTCGGGATCAAACTCCGAAAGCATCCGCGAAGAAGCCGCTATCGCACGCGGCAAGTTAAACATCGTCTTCGCCCGCGTCATCAGGCTGACATTTTTCAGCGCGCCTACCTGAATCAGTTCCAGACGAAACCCCGCCTGCGGCACCAGCCGAGTCTCAATCCCGCGAGCCGTCCCGATAAAAAGAACCTCGGCGCCAAGTTGCTTCTTAAGCTGTTGAGCGATGGCCAGAGCCGGAATAACATGCCCGCCCGTCCCTCCGCCCGCGATAACAATGCGCATGAATTTTCGTTCCGTCCAATTAGTCTGTTATGCAAGTGAGATTCGGGCATGCCTTCAGGCGTGCCGCCAGCGCATCAGAATCAACGCGCCTTCAGGCGCTGGGTACATTCGGACTTCACCGCGAGCTATCCGAGCGCGGCATCCTTTTATTCTTATTCCGTCATCTTCACATACTTCCCTCTCGCCTCCTGCAGCATCGACAACACCGACGCCTTCTCCGCCTCCGTGTTCCAGGAAGTATTACCCCGAGCCGTCGAAATCAACTGGTCAACCCACGCCACAAAATAAGCCGCATCCTCCGCACTGCGAACCGGAGCACCCGCCACACTTACATACACCGGACTGGTCGTAGCATAAGGATACAAGTCAAGAATCGGATACTCCGCCTTATCGCTGAAAGCGCGCAGAACGCACCACCCGCTAGCATCCAGCGGGATCGAGCCGTCGACGTGCGCCGACGTGCGGTTCCTATCGACAGCAAGCTCCCACTTGACCTTCCCGTTGCAGACGATTTGCAGATGATCCACGGGGACAATCGACGACATCTCAGCCGAAAACTTTACTTCTTGCTTTTTGTCCAGACGCACTTCCCCGCCAATCGCCTGCCCGCCGAGCGAAAAATGCAGCAGAGGCCCGTTCGTCGCAAACGTCCGCCCCGCTTTGATCGCCGCCAGCCACGGCTCAATCTTCAAAGGCCACAAAGGTACTTCGGCATATACGCGATTCAACCCCACCGGCCCGCGCAGCGACGCGTAATTCCCCATAAAATCCGTGCCCGCAGCCGTCGGCAACCGAAAACCGCAATTCAGCAGCTTGTACCAAACCTCAGCCGTCGACTTATGATCGGAAAAACCAAGCACCTCGATGTAGTCCACCTTACCGAGCGCCACATCCGCGGGTAACTCGGAAGTAAGACGATCATCCTTCGCCGGATCGGGCACGCTGTCAAAAGGATGCACGTACCCCACTAGCGCGCCCTGTTCATGCGCCATGTCGGCCACGTTCGCGTTCGCCGGATAAAGGCTGGCGGCCGCTGTATTCGGATAAGCGGCGTACCCAGGCAGAATAAAATTGCGTGTCAGGTTCAACAATCCCAGATGTCCCCAATAACTTGTATGAAACTCCTGACCGTGTAGCAATAAATGATCCGCAGTCGAAGCCGGATCGAGTTGGGGCGAAAAATATGCCATGTCAGGAATACGCTGCTCTTTGTTCACCACCAGATCTTCCACAATCCCCAAATCCTCAGCCTTTGCCTGCTCCACGAGGTGCGCGGGAGTGTTCCGATAAGTCCCCGCATAGTTCATGTGCACATGAACATCGCCGCTTACCCAATGCGACGTCGCATCCCTTCCGCCAGCAAGGGGCGCCAGCCGGACAGTGAGTTGCGCGGTGCTATCGGCTTTCACCTCCACCTTGCGCTGCTCAAAATAATTCTCGAATCCGCGCATCACATCTACTTCGACCTCACCGGCGGCCACCGTGATTTCCGAAACGCCCGAAGTATCGAAGTAATGCGCTTCAAACGGACGCTCCGAGCGATCAAAGCTGTCGTCGGCGTGCATCCAAACGTTATCGGGAGCATAGGCCAGCCCGTCCGCGCCCGTTACGAAAACTCGCGCCGCCACCGCGTTTCCGAGAGCATCCACCACGCGCAGCGAAATTCGTCCCATCGGTTTCAAATACTTCCGTTCGCGCGCGATCACCTCCGTCTGCTCTCCGCCCGGAATTGTCTGTACCCACAGCGAGGTATTCCCATTTCGATTCGAAATAAACGCGATCTTCGACCCATCCAGCGACCACCGCGGATTCACATTGTCAAATGCCCCATAAGAAATCGGGAACGCATCTCCACCCGCCGCAGGCATGACCCACAGTTGATGCCAGGCCTGCCCCAGATACGACGCGTACACCATGCGCTTGCCATCGGGCGAAAAGTCCGGCCGAGCCTTCCAGTTCGTTTCTTCATAATGAATCTCTTTGTAGTAAGCATCGGCGTAATGAACATCAGCCGCTTCGGCTCCCGGCTCCGCCATGACCTTCCAGAATCCGCCCGTGCCGTGAATGTGCCCCCGGTTCGAAACGAACAGAATTTCCGAGCCGACCCGCGTCCACACCGGACTGATCTCGTGATCCACTTGACTGTAGTAATAACGAGGCAGTGAACTGACGTTCTCGGGAGTAAGTTGCCGCACGTCGCTGAGTAACCCGTCTTCGAATCGGCCTACAAAAATATGAAAGTGACCCTTATAGGACGTCGACACAAACGCCAGCCGCTTCCCATCTGGCGAGAATCGAGGCTCTACATTCACCGCGCCCCCGGAAGTCATCTTCCGCGTCCGCCCATCCCGCATATCCAGCGACCACAACTCGACAGCGTCGTGATCGTATCGCACAAATACCACCCAGCGCTGATTGGAAGACCAATCCGGCTGATAGTCGTAGCCAGGTCCGGCAGTAAGCTGCTCCGACTTCGTGCTGCCTAGATCCTGCCGCCACAGCGAGCCCGCCATCGAGTACACCAGGCTGCGCGAATCCGGAGACCAGGCCGCCGCGCTCGGCCCCGTCGTCAACTGCGGCAGATACATTTCCCTGAAGTAATAAGGATGCGGCAGATCAATCTGCTTGAGGACCTGTTCGCGCTGCGCGAAGCAAGAAACACAACTAACAAGAAACAAGCAACCCAGACGGAGTTTTAACAAGAGCCCTCCACCACACGTGTGGCCGCGGACCTGCCCTGAGCGAAGCCGAAGGGGCCCCCGCCCCCGTTTTTCAGCCGCATGAAACCCCGTTTCTACACCGAGCCTCGCGCCCGCCGCGCCCAAATCCAATTCAGCAAGGCCGCCCCAACCGTCGCCGCCAGAATCACCGACTTACTCAAATCCACCTGGGTCGCCAGCACTACGGCAATCCCGATTCCAACTACCGCCAGTAACGGCCCCCCAGGCATCCGAAAACCGGTCGCCTGCGGCTGCTTTCGTCGCAAAGCAATCAACGCCGCGCAAACCACTGCGTAGTAAAACAGCCGTGCGACCACCGACAGCGTCACATTCCACGCAAAACTACCCGCGATTGCCAATCCCCACACGGCAGCCGCATAGAAAAGAATTGAAAACCAGGGCGTGTGAAATCTGGGGCTCACCGCGCCAAACATCTGAGGCAGATCGCCACCTTTGGCGAGCGCGAACGTGACGCGTGGCATTCCCAGCAGCTTCGCGCCCAGATAACCGTACACCGAAACCAGTGCTCCGATCGCGACCAATGCCGCTCCCCGATTGCCCATCGTGACGCGCGCCACCTCGGCCAGCGGACGATCCGTCGTCGCCCCGGGTCCCAGCACTCCCACCACCACCCATTGCACCAGCGCATAGATCACGGTGCAGACAATCAGCGCCACAAACAGCGCAAAACCGGCGTCCCGCCCAGGATTCTTCGCCTCGCTCATGGGCGCCAGCGCCGATTCAAATCCACCGTAAGCGAAGATCAGCAGAACCATCGCCTTCATCCACACGCTCGCCGGCATCGCACTCGCCGCACCCCACGGCGCCGGATGGATGATCGTCACCGCAGCTCCCGCCGACACCACCATCAACAGCGGCAGAATTTTTGCCACTGTAAACACGTTGCTTACCGCCGTGCCCTGCCGCGCACCCCGAATGTTAATGAGCGCCAGCAGTCCCACCAGTAGTGTCAGGATCACAAAGCGCGGCCACGGTTCTTTTGCCGCCGGCCAGAATTCCGCCAGATAGATGACAAACAAATTGGCATTTGCCGCCGGAGCCGCCGTCTGCGCCAGGTACAGCATCCACCCGACCAGAATCCCGGTCAGACGTCCGAATGCCGCGCGCGCGTACAAGTAAGGTCCGCCAGCCTCGGAAAATTGCGAGGCCACCTCGGCAAAACAGGCCATAATCACGCCCATCGCAGCCCCCGCAATCAACACGGCCGCTACGCTGCGTTTGCCGAGAAGCCCAGCCACCGTGGCCGGCAACCCAAAAATACCACTCCCGATAATCGAGTTCACCGCCAGTGCGGCCAGGCTCCAGCGGCCAATGGCCCGCACCAGGCCAGTTTGCGGTGATGTCATCGCGAAACCGTTTGTATCACACCCAACCCTTCCCATGGATTAAACTTCTTCACGGGTGTAACTACGACTATGCCCATGACGATCCAAGACTGCCCTCCAGGAGCATAACTCCGTGGCTGCATCGATCTCCGATATACGGCTCTTGCTCAAGGTCAAGTCCTTGCCCAAGTCGTCCGACTCCCGGCGCGTCTTCATCACGGGAGGAACCGGCTACATCGGCACCGGTCTCATTCCCATTCTTCTCGAGCGCGGACATCGGGTTCGCGTTCTGATCCGCCCCGGCTCCAAGGCGAAAGTGCCCGCCGAATGCGAAGTAGTCTCCGGCAATGCGCTCGACGCCAACACTTACCACCAACTCATTCGCCCGGCCGAAGCCTTCATCCACTTAGTCGGCGTCCCTCACCCATCTCCAGCGAAAGCCGCCGAGTTCCGCGCCATTGATTTGGTCTCCGCCCGCGAGGCCATCAACGCTTGCGCCGAGCTCAGCATGCAGCATTTCATCTATCTCAGCATCGCCCACCCCGCTCCATTTTCCATGATGAAGGACTACATCGCCGTGCGCGCCGAATGCGAACAGATGATCCAGGAACGGCATCTCAATTCCACCATCCTCCGCCCCTGGTACGTGCTGGGTCCAGGACACCGCTGGCCCTACGCCCTGCTGCCCTTCTACAAGTTGGGCGAGTGGCTTCCGCTCACGCGCGCCGCCGCGCTGCGCCTCGGCTTGGTTACTCTTGATCAACTGATCCTCGCGCTGGTCGAGGCCGTCGAAACGCCCGTCCAGGGCATCCGCATCGTCGGTGTCCCTGAAATCCGCTCCGCCATACTACAACTATCGCGTGAGGTTACCCGCAAGACCGCCTGAACGGAACCGCCTGCACCAGAACGCCTGAAAATCACCGCTTGAAATCGCCCGCCCCGTGTGGCTTTCGACCTAAGGTAACTTCAATTACCGAAGCTCATGCACACGGGGAATCTTCCCGCCGCTGCTCCGGGATGCGAATCTTGATTAGAACGCATTGGTCAGGAAAGCCTTGGTCAGAACGGAAAGGACCTCATGGATCGCGAGCATCGGGAAAGCATGGAAGAGATTCATCTCCGCATTTTGCGCGTTACTGACGATCTCCGCGTGATCCAGCGCGAACTCAACTGCGCCGCCATGCAGGCTCCCACCGACCCCGAACTCATGGAAGCCCTCGCCGATCCGCCGGAGATGGAATCCATCCAGGTGCTCAAGTCCGCCCTCGACCAGATGCGCCACTTCCTCTGGTTCTACATGCAGGTCGTCACCAGCGATTCCGAAATGGCTGAGAAATTCCGCCAGACCCTGCGCCAGGACGCCCCGGTCCCGGCCCCCGGGATGGAGCAGCAATTCCAGAGCGCCACTGACGCCATCATGCTCCGCTATCTTGCCGACAGTAAGTTCCGCAAGCCCAACTAAGTTAGTGTGAAGACCAAGTTAGTGTGGGGACGAGGCTAGTGTGGGGACGGGCGCCCTCGCCCCTCCAAGCCGAGCGCAGTTCGGCCGCTCCTGGAACGCATCCATTCCACAGCCGCTGTCCCTCAAGTAAAATCCAGCCGTTGCCAACTCCTCCGCAGACCCGCACCGCCGAAGCAGTCGACGCGCCCGCAATCGCGCGCCTGGTGAATGCTGCCTTTCGCTCCGAGCGTTTCTTCATCGACGCCGATCGCACCGACCCTGAGAAAGTTGCCGCCCTTCTCCAAAAAGGGAAATTCCTCATGCTGTTCGAAGATGGAGTGCTGGCTGGTTGCGTCTACTCCGAGATTCGCGGCGAACGCGGTTACTTCGGGTTACTGGCCGTCGATCCACTGCGCCAGCGCTCCGGTATCGGCGCCCGCCTGATCGCCGCCGCCGAGCAGCACTGCCGCTCCGCCGGATGCCGATTCATGGATCTCACCTTCGTGAATGTTCGCCAGGAATTGCCCGCATACTACCAGCGCTTCGGATACGTCGAGAACGGAGTCTTACCCTTCCCGGCAGATCAGGTCGCCAAGATCCCCGTCCACCTGGTCAGAATGTCGAAGCCGCTGTAAACCCGAACGTGTAGAGACGAGGCTTGCCCCGTCTCCGGATTGCCACGAAACCCTCCGGGGAAAAAAGGGCGCGCCGAAGCGCACCCAAGTTTTCAGGAGGAACAAGAAAATTGATCAGCAGCAACGTTCAGTTAGGACGAACAATCCCCGCCCAATCTCAGCGTCCGAAGCCCGCCGACTGCATCGACTGCCGCGAGATATCCGCCGTCGACGCAATACCCTGCATCCGCAGTTTGAACTCGTCCGCATTCGAGGCGCTCTCCAGAGCGGTCTCGTAATTCACCAGCCCCGCCTGGAACAGATCCCAGAGCGACTGGTCAAACGTCTGCATGCCATACTGCGACGTGCCGGAGGAAATCGCTTCGCGGATGGCGCGCGTTTTCTCCGGCACCAGAATGCATTCCCGGATATAGGACGTCGTCACCATCACTTCGACTGCGGGCACGCGGCCCTCGGAATCAGACCGGCGCACCAGGCGCTGGCTGACAATGGCGCGCAGTACCGCCGCCAACTGCAGCCGGATCTGTTTCTGCTCCGGGGGCGGAAAAATCGCGATGATTCGGTTGATGCTTTCCACCGCATCCAGCGTGTGCAGCGTGGAGAAAACCATGTGTCCGGTTTCGGCCGCGTGCAGCGCCGTCCCAATCGTTTCCAGATCGCGCATTTCGCCGACCAGAATCACGTCCGGATCCTGACGAAGAGAAGCCCGCAGCGCCGCTGAGAACGATGGCGTGTCCACTTCCACCTCGCGCTGGTTCACGTAGCCTTTCTTGTCGCGGTGCAGAAATTCGATGGGGTCTTCGATCGTGATAATGTGCTCGGCGCGAGTCGAGTTGATGCGGTCCACCATGGCGGCTAGCGTCGTCGATTTGCCCGAGCCCGTCACCCCGGTCACCAGCACCAGACCGCGCGGCATGTCGCAGATCTGCTCGACCACTTTCGGCAAAAACAGTTCGTCAAGCGCGCGGATCTTCGTCGGAATGACGCGCAACACCAATCCCACATTGCCGCGCTGCTGAAACACGTTCACACGGAAGCGTCCCAGGCCCGCAACGCCGTACGCCATGTCGATTTCCGTGGTCTCTTTGAATTTTTGCTTTTGCCGCGCAGACATCATGCTGAAAGCCATGTTCAACATGTCTTCGGCAGACACGCGCGCCTGCTCGGTCAACGGCACCAGATCGCCATCAATGCGCAGGTGAGGATAGTTCCCCACCTTCAAATGCAAGTCAGAAGCGCGGCGCTCCATGGCGATACGGAGCAAGTCGTCGATATTCATGCAGGAGGGACTCCAGCTACCGTCCCTATCATCGCCCGAACCGCCCCCGCGCACGAGATGACGGAAGTAACGCGACCATTGGCCGCCGATCAAGCAAGATTCCCGCGGATCAAGAAAGAATTCCCGTAGAGACGCGGCTTGCCGGATTCTAGCTATTGTCCCAAAATCAGCGGCAGCCCGTTCTTCCCGCCGCCAATCACCACCACCTTGGCATTCGGGCTCTTGGCCAAGAGTTCCGTAGCTTCAATGCCTTTCCACTCCAGCAGCTGCGTGCTGATGCCCTGGGCCACAATCTGCTGGAAGTCGCGCACGCCCGCGGCTTCGATCCGCTTGCGCTCCGCCTCCTGTTTTTCTTTTTGCAGGCGGAAACTCATAGCCAGCGATTCCTGCTCGGCCTGCTGCTTCGCTTCGATGGAAGCTTTGAGCGTGGCGGGCAACTGGATATCGCGCAGCAAAACGCTTTCCACGATCAAGCCGCGCTGGCCGAGAAGACTGGAGAGCTGGTCAAAGATCTGTTTGGCAACCATCTCGCGCTCGCCGGTGTAGAGGGCGTTCGCGGTGTGCGAAGCGGTGGCTTCACGAATGGCAGCTCGCAGGTTGGGCTCGATCAGCACTTCCACATAATTCGGCCCGATTTTCTGGTAAACATCGGCAGCCTTGTCCGGGTTGAGGTGGTAGATCAGCGAGGTGTCGAGGTTCATGACCAGGCCTTCGCTCGAGGGCACGCTAGCCGTTTCCTTGATCTCCTGAGTGCGGATGGAGAGTTCGTGATTGGTCTTCAAAGGGTTGATGAGGTGGATGCCCTCAGGCAGAGCCTCGCCCGTAACCCGTCCAAACAGCGTCAAGACGCCAACCGCGCCAGAGTCCACGCGCGCAATGGCGGAAAAGAGGAAGATCACAATCAGAAGACCAACAATAAACACGCCTACAAGACGCAGCATGGAGCCACCCTGCATATCGATGATTCGGCCGCGGCCAGGGGGAGGATCGTAGATCGGCATCGTACACACTCCTTTTCACATTGGGATTGTAGGGAAAGCCATTTGCCGACGTAAGTATCTGGGTGAGAACCGGATCCGCGCCTAATGTGGTTGCGTAGGGACCAGCCGGCCCTCGGCTGTCCAGCAGGATTCATGCGTATGAGGCAGCAATTTGCACAGCCGGTGCACTGCGATCCTTTCCAACGAACGCGCAAGCCTTCCGCAGAGAAACCGCGAAATACCGCATAAATGCTGGGGATTTAAGATTCCCATATCGGGACATGCACAATTCCCGTGTCACCGGCCTGTGCATGAGCTGCACTCGATTGAGGAATAAGAACTTACAGATGCATGATTTTGATTGACGTAAAAAATAAGAGTGGTAAAACCATAATCGTTCTTTGACACGTTCTGAAGTTTTCCCGGTTGGTGCGGCGTCCGGGGCTCAAGCGAGGTCACTCAGACAACCGCGAGGTAAGTTTGAGAGGGCTAGCGAGGGTCTATAGCTAAGCGCTGGTTGAGGAGAACAGGAGCCAATGTCGAAGGCAGGATAGAGTCCCGAGGCGTTGAACTAATTTATCCGGTTGGCGGTGAGCCCGGAGCCCGAGCAAGATCGGCTTACAATGAACCCGCAAGGGAGTTGTAGGAATAAGGTCAGCAAGGGTCTAAACGCGAGCTACTGGCCGAGAGGAATGAGTTCAACATCACCTCGGGACTCTCTATTTGTGTGGACAGCTCTCAGCCGTCAGTTACCAGCTCTCAGTTAAACCAAGGTCAGTGTGGGGACGGGCGCCTCGCCCGTCCAAGCCGAGCAAAGCTCGGCAGCCACTACGAAGTCAGCATCCCCCACCGCAAGCGTCCAAACCCGAGAGCTCTTCTCTTGTTCTTGCGTAGCGACAGCCGCCCTCGGCTGTCCAGTCGAGCGAAGCTCGGCAGCCGCCGCACCGTCCGAATCGCCTCGCCTGCAGCACCTTGGCAGCCCCGTTAATGCAAATACGATTCGTATCAGGGTATGCCTTCAGGCATACCGCGCGTGTGATCTTAACGCCTTTAGGCGCTGATGTGGGATGCCGGAGTTTTACGACAAGCTGCGAGCCTGAAAGCTGTTGCCGAACTCTTGAGCCCAAGCAATGCACTCCGCTCGATCAGGGATCGGCCTCAGAACCCGCTCCGGATACTCATCATAAGTGCGTCCATCAAGCAGCCGACCGCTCTTAGCTTTTCGCACCCCGCCCCACTGCTTAAAGAAAAAAGGTACTCCCTGTTCCCGGCATTGCCGACGAATAGATACCACCCACTCCCGCTTCATCGGACGCGCCCCGGGACCGCTCTCCCCGCCAACAATCACCCAGGTAATCCCAGACAAGTCAATCTCCCCAAGATCTTCCAGCAATGGCTCGACGGATAGAAAGCGAACCTTAGCCGGGGCCTGTCGAAGATCATCCACTCGAGGCAACCCATATTTCCGATCCTCGACACTAACGCCCCACCAGATGTTCTCCTTCTCCGCCGCAAACCGCAGCCTGCCTTGGAGCAGGTCCCGCAGTCTTTCCGATCGCCTGGTCAGCACCTGATACGTGTGCCAGTCCGCAGTAGCCATCACCCGCGAGACCGCTTCGGTATATTCGTCAGGCACCCCCGGCTGAAACAGATCGCTCATCGAATTGACAAACACCAGCTTGGGAGACCGCCAGTCAAAAGGCTCAGTAAGCTTCTCCGGCACCAGCCGCAAATCAAACCCCTGTTCACAGGGATGCCCCTTAACCCCGCGAAACCGCTCAGCAAAAGTCTCGGCATAGCAGTGCTTGCACCCAGGGCTGATCTTGGTGCAGCCGCGGACGGGATTCCAGGTCGCGTCGGTCCATTCGATGTGAGAATTCAGAGACATTCATGGGCTCCGCTGCCGACCAAAATTGTCGAAGATGTAGGTAACTATTTCGTCAGCCGTGTCTTTCTGGGAGGCGAAGAAAAGATAATAGACGATCGAATCCCTGCTGTTTCGCATCGGCAAGGGTTCGGGAACTCTCTTGAACGCGGCGACATCCCCCAGTCGCTTCCGAAACGCTTCCGCAAATCGACGGTTAGAGACCTTCTCCTCCGTGGTTTCGAACAGACCGGGAGATTTGTCATACGCGACATCTCGCCACGATTCGTCGCCCCAGTATGCGTTCATTCGTTCAACGTGCATGGGGAGCACCGTTGATTGATCATGGTGTAGAACGTTGATGTTAGTGTCGTAAATCGGAAAATTGATAAAGATGTCGAGCGACTGCATAGATCCGGCTTCCCGTATCACCTTCCAGTCAAGTGTCAACCCGTAGGGATCTAGCAGGCACAGGCCTCTCCTATAATCCTCACGCCGCACTTTCGGAAACACATCTCGCAGGAGTACCAGCGTTTGAGTATGTCGAGTTTCACTTCTGACCAGCGCCCGATTTCGTCAATTTTCGGTCCGGCCATATAATTCGCCTTTTGTTCGCTACGATCAGCTTAGGATTTTACCTGATCTGTGACGCGCTTCAATAGCAATCCAGCTTCGTAGCGGATAGCGCTGCCCCATTTGGGGGTATTTTCGAGACCCCGCTCTGCATCCACATCTGCCAGTCTATAATCACACCGTGCGGGAGAAGGGTAAAACTGAGACCGTGGTTCCCGATGTGGCGCATAGGGACTTCGCCAGTCAACTGGACGCCGTGACCAGCATTCGCCGAGGCCTAGCGCAAGCTCGCAAAGGCGCTGGACGTCCCGCAGATGAAGTATTTGACGAACTGGAACGCGAAGACGCGGGTAGATGACTTACTAACCACCGACCGCTATCCCACAGCGCCGTCCGAAGCCTTCGTTCGGTACTTCCCACAAGTGCACATTGGGCAGAATGAAACCAGAAGCGGAAGCAGGCCAACTCGCCCTAAAGGAAGAGCGCCACCAGTACATCCTGGAGCTGCTTGGCAGTGAGGGCCGAGTCCTCGCCGCGGACCTTAGCAGTCGATACAGGGTCTCTGAAGACACGATTCGTCGAGATCTGCGCGAATTGGCGAGTTCGGGAAAGATCCAACGGGTACACGGCGGCGCCCTGCCTCGCCGTGCCGACGCCGTTCCTTTCGTGTCTCGCCAACAAATCGACATGGAGAGCAAGATCGGAATTGCTCGAGCGGCGGCTGACATGATCCGCGACGGTCAGGTGGTGCTGATTGATGGAGGTACCACTAATCTAAGAATTGCTTCCTACCTTTCAAGAGAGCGTTCGGCGACGATTGTTACCAACAGCCCACCGCTTGCGCTGGCGTTGGCGGATCATCCGAAGTTGAGCGTGCTGATGCTCGGAGGAAATTTTCTTAAAGAGGCGCGGGTCACGACAGGCATCGAGACCATTCGTCGAGTCGAATCCATTCGCGCTGATCTATGTTTTCTCGGAATGTGCAGTTTGCACCCGGAGGTCGGAATAACCGTCGGCGACCGAGAAGAAGCGTACGTGAAGCAAGCGATGATAGGGGCTTCAACGGAAGTGGTTGGCCTGATTTCACTTGGGAAAATGGGGACATCTCTGCCTTACCTGGTCGGTCCTGCTTCCCGACTGACGCGTTTGATCACCGATGCATCAGACGAAGATGTCCTGAAACCCTACCGCTCCCAAGGCATAGAAGTCACAAGTACGTAAACCGAAGCGGTTCGACACTTCTATAGGTACGCCGTGTCGACATATGACGGACCTGGACAAGGGTCTATGCTGCGCGATCAAAGGCTTCATGCACGCGATTGCATTCCGTCTTCACTCGAGGAAATTTGTCATGTATGAATTCCGCTACGCAAAGAAACACGCAATAGCTCGAACCCTTCATAAGGCCTTCCGACTGGTAGAGAGGTGTTTGCTGCTGGGACTGATGGTCGCGGTCTCGCTTGAAGCACAACAGAGTTCTCCGTCTGCGCCAGCGTGGACCGGTGTCGTACGCACGGCTGCCGGCGAACCTGTGGCCGGAGCGAAGGTAACGGTATTCACACCCGGCGCCAAAAAGAATCTAACCTCAGTTACAGGAACCGACGGAAGGTTCGCGATTGCGGACCTTCGACTCGGGCCACATAACGTGAGCGTGCAACTGCCCGGGCGAGGTCCGACAGCGTCAACTGGAGTGGATATTACCGGCATAGCAGTTGTGCTGACGGTGTCCGATCAAAACGTGCTGTCGATTGCAGCCAATCCGCAAACTTCTGCGGGAGTCTCGAATGGGACCCCGAGCACAACTTCGAACGCAGCCAGCGGAACAAGCGGGGAGAAACTCTCCAGCCAAAAGGTAAATGAATTGCCGTTGAATGGACGGGACTTCAGCGCGTTGTTGTTGTTAGCGGCGGGCACTATGACCGACGTGAACGGGCAGACGAATTTCACCCAGCAGTTCGCCATCAACGGACAGCGCGGCGTCGAGGCGGTGTTCGCGATGGACGATGCGGATGTCAGCGATCCAGAGATGGGCGGGAGCACGTTCACGAATTTCGACGTGGACGCGATTCAGGAATTACAGTCAAGCTCGGGCTGGATGCCGGCGGACATCGGGCGCGGTGCGGCGGGCTTTACCAATATCGTGACACGATCCGGGAAAAACGGTTTTCACGGATCATTCTTCGAGTTCTTAAGGAACTCCGCTCTCGATGCGCGGAATTATTTCGATCACCCATCGATTGCGGAGCCGGGCAGAATTCCTCCATTCCGTAGAAATGAGTTCGGGTTTACGAATGGCGGGCCGGTCGTGTTGCCGCATCTGTATGACGGCCGAGACCGCACGTTCTATTTTGTGCAGTACCAGGGATTCAGGCAGGTGCTGGGAACGACCCAGGTTTTGGCTGTACCAACCGCAGCCGAGCGAGCGGGTCAGGATATCGTGAAGTACCCGGACGGCAGCACGGACACGCTGCAGGTACCGGTGAATCCGGCAATTGCTGCGGTGCTGGCCCGCTATCCACTCCCCAACAACCCAACCGGCGCGTATGGTGCGCGAACCTATGCTGCGCCTTCCAACGTGAACACGGACACGGATCAGTTTTCTATCCGCATCGATCAGAAAGTTGGCGCAAAAGGACAATTGTTTGGTCGATTCAATTACGACAATCTGACGGGACCGACAACAAATCCGGATCAAACGCTGCTCGATCCGAGCTTTGGCGTGCAGTACGTGGATCGGCAGCGGAACGGGGTCATCACTTACACGCGCACCGCGTCACCGCGCTTTCTCTGGTCGACATCGTTGAGTTTTACGCGGACGACGCCTTCGTTTGTGACCCCGAACCACACCGATCCGGCCCTCAAGTTCAACGATGGTCTGTATGAGGCGTACAACAGCGCGGCTGGCTCGGTGATGTCGGCGTTCGGGAATTTGTTCCAGGGACAATTGAATTTTGCGTGGACGAGCCCGCGGCACGCGGTGAAGTGGGGTGTGGAAGCACGCCTTAACCGGGACACGACATACTTCGGGATCAGCCCGAACGGGGAATACGATTTTGGTGGTGGAACAGTTTATTCGCCCGTGTTCATTCCTTCTGCGAGTGGACAGCATGATGTGCAGCCTGGCCAGGCTCTGCCAGACACGATGAGCAGTCTGTTACTCGGGTATCCGTATGGATACACGATCGCAGTCGCGCCGCCCTACGCATCGAATGGCGCGCACATTGGGCCCGCGGCGATCAACCGGAATGACGTGAACGCTTACATCGAGGACACGTGGAAAATTAATCCAGAATGGACGCTCGAATATGGGCTGAGATATGAGCTCTACACGCCGATTTCGGAGCGGGCGCACCGAACGTCGAGCTTTCTGAATTCGTTCCCACCCGCGGGCGTTGGGCAGGAATACTTGATCAATCCGCAGCCTACTTATCAAACCGATTGGAACGGTTGGGGGCCCCGTGTTCAGGTGGACTGGAACGCGCCCCACGCGGTGCATGTGCACATGGGCGGGGCGATCACAGTGATTCCGCCTAATATCTGGCAGGACAATCTTCTGACAGGGTCGACGCCTTACGTTGTTTATCCGCGCGTCAATGCAGCACAAAACGGGGAGATTTCCTACGGATTCCAAATCACACCGGACGAATTGCCGCCCGTCTATAACACCGCTGGCGTGAACGTGTTGGCCAGCGGCGATCCGAGAAAAGTGCCGGCGAATACGGTGATGGACGTGAATCGATACCAGCAGGATTTGGCGGCGCTAGCGCCAAATCGTCAGCTCTCGCTGCTGAGTCTGTCCGGGATCGACCGGCGCTTCGGCAATGGCTACCTGCAAACTTGGACACTGGGGCTGGAACGGGCTTTCGGCGGCCTCACGGCGGATGTTGGGTATGTTGGAACATCGGCGTTTCGACTTCCCAGAATGTCCTATCCAAACGCGTATCCCGGAGCGGATTCGGAATTTGCGCGGTTTACAAACTTCGACGGTAGCGGAGCGGCGACGGGGGGTTTCGGATTCGAGTCTGTGCTGACAGGGACGTCGCACTCGTCGTACAACGCCTTGCAGACCTCCTTGTCGGGAAATGTTGGGCATGGCGGTCCGTCATTGCAGGTAGGCTACACCTGGGGTAAATCGCTGGATGATGTCAGCGGCATTATCGGAGGAGCAGGATCAACCGGGGCTGTGACGTTGTTTAGTCCGCAAAACCCGTTCGATACACGAGCGGAAAGAGGGCCGTCAAGCTTTGATGTGACGCACGCCTTCACGTTGAGCGCGGCCCAGGATTTGCATTTCGAGCGTTTGGGACTCCAGTCGGATCGAACCCAATTATTGACGAAAGGCTGGCAGTTGCTGAGCATCTCGACGATCACCAGTGGTTCGCCGTTTACGGTTTATTCGGGGATCCAGCAAACGGGTGCGGGAACGATTGGCGCGGACCGGCCCGACCAGATTGGCACTCCGGACCTCTCGATCGCCGGCAGTTCAACGCGACCGCGCGATGATTATTTTGGACGGGGCGCGAACAACGCAAGTTTCTTTTCCATTCCGGTCGGGATCGCCGGTGGGACCGGACCAAACTCCGGGCGCTTTGGAACGGTCAGCCGTAATACATTTCGCGGACCGGCATATTACGATTTCGATTTTGCGCTCATCAAGACGACTCCGATTGGCCACCGCGAAAGCGGTTCAGAGATAGCTGACCTGCAATTCCGCGCAGAGTTATTTAATTTGTTTAACATCGTCAACATGGGGTTACCCGCGAACACCATTGAGGGTACAGGGTTTGGCATGATCAGCAAGACCGCGGGAACCTCACGGCAAATTCAGTTTTCGCTAAAGCTCATCTATTGAGGCGCGTCCTGCAGCGACACAACTCCGAGATCACGGACAACCCGGAAGTCACTGCGGGCCAGAAGTCGGCTTCGCGGACGTTGCTTCCACTTGGCTCACACAGCCTATTTCGGGCCGATCACTGGCGACCCAGAAATTGACTTACCGGCTAAACTTGACACCACGAGCTACAATGGAACTTAGGTAGCAGCCCAGTGTGGCCGCGCCGATTCTTAACCATTTCTTTGAAATTAGCACAGAGTGCCCGTAAATCCAACTCCCTGATTCTAAAGGACAAGACCCAAACCCAATCCGACAACTCCTTTGTAATCTAGAGTCTGGAGTTAACTCCCTTTAAATGAATACTTTAGCGGAAAATCGGGGGGGGTACAAAGTCACGTCGTGTCAGGTTTTTTACTGACAGTCGAAAGCTGAGAGCCGACAGCTTTTACATTACGCTATCGACCAACGACGAACGACCATCGACCTAGTCCGACTTACAACGGAATATTCCCATGCTTCTTAGGCGGATTCTTATCCCGCTTAGTCCCCAGCATCTCCAGCGCCTGGATCAGCTTCTTGCGAGTCTCGCGAGGCTGGATAACTGCATCCACGAATCCACGATCGGCCGCCACGTAGGGGTTAGCCAGCCGCTCGCGGAATTCTTCAATCTTTTCCTGGCGAACCGCTTCGCGATTTTCAGCACCGTCCAACTCGCGTTTGTACACGATATCCACCGCGCCTTCCGGCCCCATCACTGCGATTTCGGCGCTCGGCCAGGCGTAGTTCACGTCGGTGCGAATGTGCTTTGACGACATAACGCAATACGCTCCGCCATAAGCTTTGCGCGTAATCACAGTCACCTTCGGCACGGTCGCTTCCGCAAATGCATATAGCAACTTCGCGCCGTGCCGGATGATTCCGCCATACTCCTGCTGCGTGCCGGGCAGAAAGCCAGGGACGTCTTCAAACGTCACCAGAGGAATATTGAAGCAGTCGCAGAAACGCACAAAGCGCGCGCCCTTCACCGACGCATTGATATCGAGCGTGCCCGCAAGCATCGCGGGCTGATTGGCCACGATTCCAACCGGCTTCCCATTGAAGCGCGCAAATCCGACGACGATGTTCTTGGCATAGTGCTCGTGAATTTCAAAAAAGTAGCCGTCATCCACGACCGTGTGAATCACGTCTTTCATGTCATACGGTATGTTCGATTGATCGGGGATCAGCGTGTCGAGCTTCTCGTCCAGCCGATCAATCGGGTCGGTGCAAGCCTTGCGCGGAGGGTCGTCCAGATTGTTCGACGGAATAAAACTCAACAGCTCGCGGACCATGGACAAGCACTCAGCATCATCGCGACACATGAAATGTGCGACTCCAGAAGTCTCGTTATGCGTATGCGCTCCGCCGAGCTGATCTTTCGTGACTTCCTCATGAGTGACCAGCTTGATCACGTCCGGTCCAGTAATAAACATGTACGAAGTCTGGTCCACCATCAGAATGAAATCTGTAATCGCCGGCGAATACACGGCGCCGCCCGCGCACGGGCCCATGATGGCCGAGATCTGCGGTACGACTCCGCTATAAAGCGTGTTGCGCAAAAAAATGTCGGCGTATCCGGCCAGCGACATCACGCCTTCCTGAATGCGCGCGCCACCGGAATCATTCAGTCCGATGACGGGAGCGCCCATCTTGGCCGCCAGATCCATGATCTTGACGATCTTGCCGGCATTGGCCTCGGAGAGCGAGCCCCCGAACACGGTAAAATCCTGCGCAAAAACAAAGACCAGCCGTCCTTCGACACGACCATAGCCGGTGATGAAACCGTCACCGTAGTACTTCTGCTCGGCCATGCCGAAGTCATTACAGCGGTGCGTGACCAGTTTGTCGGTTTCCTCGAAGGTGCCCTCGTCGAGCAGAAAGTCGATGCGTTCGCGAGCCGACATCTTGCCTTCTTTGTGCTGCCGCTCGCGCCGCTCTGCCCCTCCGCCCTCCTGAGCCAACTGGTCCCGCCTTTTCAGTTCGGCAATCTTCTCTTCGAGTTTCATAGGGTGACATTATAGGCGAGGGCTATTCCGCGACACGTCAAAACCTTTACCACAGGGAGCACAGAGGAGCACAGGGGAACCCAAACGACCCTGTGGAGTTTTCCCCGTGGTCCTCTGTGCTCCCTGTGGTAAAGGTTTTGATTTCTCGTGCGCGATGAAACGTGCCTCTCACGCGCGCGTGGCGGCGGCGTCAAACAGATTCAGGAATTCGATTTTCTTTTCAGGCGGCAGGAAAGACGCCTCAAACGAATTGCGCGCCAATTCTCGCAGGTGTTCGTCGGTGAAGCCGAATGCCTCTTGCACCAGCGCGTACTCCTCGACCAGCGAGGTCCGAAACATCGCGGGATCATCGGTGTTGAGGGTCAGCATCAGACCCTGGTCGAAGTAACGGCGCACCGGATGTTGCGCGAGTTCGGTGCAGCAGCCTGTCCGCAGATTGCTGGTCACGCAGATTTCAATCGGAATCTGGCGCTGGGCCAACTCTTCGATCAATTCCGGATCCTGCGCGGCGGTCAGCCCGTGGCCGATGCGTTCCGCTTTGAGGTTCAGCGCGCCCCAGATGGAATCCGGCCCGGCGCTTTCACCAGCGTGAGCTGTGAGATGAAGGCCGTGCTCCGCGCCGCGTGCGTAAACGCCTGCGAACCACTCTGGCGGTCCCGCACGCTCGTCGCCGCCAATGCCGAAGGCAACTACGTTGCGATCATGAAACTGGATGGCGAGATCGAGCACGCTCTGCGCTTTCTCGGCGCCGAACTGGCGAATGGCATCGAATATCCACAGCAGCGAAATGCCGAAGTCCTTCTCTCCGCGCTGGCGGCCTCGTTCCAGACCATCGAAAATCGCGGCGAAATCCTGCTTGCGCCAGAGGCAGACACCGGTCGAAACAATAACCTCGGCATGCAGAACGTTCTGCGCCTTTAGCCGTTCCATCAGGCGGTACGTAATCAACTCATAATCTTCCGGTGTGCGGAGATGTCCCGTCACATCTTTAAAAGCCGTCAGGAAACCCGCGAAGTCTTTGTAGTTGTACAGCTGCTCCACTTCGGCGAGCGAGGCACCATCCATCGCGTGACGCTGCCGCAGTTCGAGCAGCGTGGATGGTTCGATCGAGCCTTCAAGATGCAGATGAAGCTCGGCCTTCGGGAGCGATAGGACGAAGCTGGAGGGCTCCGACGGCATACAGCGATTCTAAAGGATTGGGCGATTACTTTGTCTTGCAGAACTCGCTATGATGCCGGCTGTAGAAAACATAAATGAGAAGTCCCAGCACCAGCCAGATCACGAAGCGCAGCCAGGTAATGAGCGTGAGCCCCAGCATCAGCCCGCCGCACAGAATAACCGAGATCAGCGGGAACCACGGCACAAAGGGCACGCGGAACGCACGCTTGCGATCCGGCTGTTTGCGTCGCAGAAGAATTACTCCCAGCGAAACCAGAACGAAGGCGAACAGCGTCCCAATGTTGGCGAGGTTGGCCGCATCCCCAATATCCACGAGCCCGGCCGGAATTCCTACCGCGAAACAGGCGATCCAGGTGGACCAGTGCGGCGTTTTATATTTCGGGTGTACGGCGGAGAACAACTTCGGCAGCAAGCCGTCGCGAGACATGGCGTACCAGATACGCGCCTGCCCGTACTGAAACACCAGCAACGATGAGATCATCCCCATGAGCGCTCCGATTACAATCACTGACCGGAAAAACGGGTGCACTCCCAGATACTTCATCGCATAGGCGACCGGAGCTTCGGCGGCTTCTCCAGAAACGAAGGTCGTGTACTTCATCATGCCGAGCAGCACAATAGCGACCCCGACGTACAGCAACGTGCAGACAATCAGCGACATGATAATGCCGAAGGGCAAATCTTTTTGTGGATTGCGCGATTCCTCTGCGGCAGTTGATACGGAATCGAAGCCGATGTAGGTAAAGAAAACGATCGCCCCGCCGGTGACGATTCCGGAAAAGCCAGAAGGGGCGAAAGGTGTCCAGTTCGCGGGCTTCACCAGCATTCCACCGACGACCAAAAAGGTCAGGATGGCGCCGATCTTGACCAACACCATGATGTTGTTCGTCCCGGCGGATTCCTTCACTCCGCGCACCAGCAGCAGCGTGAGAATGAACACGATCAGGAAGCCTGGAAGATTGAAGTAAGCGCCAGTCCATTGCCCATCGGCCCAGACCGGACTTGCCCATTTGTCCGGCAAATTGAGGCCGAACGCCGCCAGTTGCGCTTTCGTATAGCCGGCAAAACCCACCGCCACGGCTACGTTGCTGACTACGTATTCGAGAATCAGGTCCCAGCCAATGATCCAGGCAAAGATTTCGCCGAGCGTCGCATAGGAGTACGTATACGCGCTGCCGGCGATGGGAATCATCGACGCGAGTTCGGCATAGCACAGGCCGGCAAAGCTACAGGCGATTGCCACCAGAAAAAACGAAATTGCAATGGAAGGTCCGGCAGGTGGACGGCCATGCATCAGCGCTCCAGCCGCGCTGCCAGTACGCAGGAAATTCACGATCAGGTCGAGCGCCTGCGCATGTAGGATGGAAGGCGCCTGGAAATATTCTCCGGCCGCCGCTGTCCCCGTAAGCACGAAGATTCCCGAGCCGATGATGGCGCCGATGCCGAGCGCGGTCAGCGACCACGGCCCCAGCGTCTTACTGAGCCTGGTTGCCGGGTGCTCCGAGTCCGAGATGAGTTTGTCGATGGACTTGCAACAGAAGGCCTGGTTATTAGAAGTACGCACCACGCCATCTGCCGGCTCAGTGGATAATTGCGACAAGAGTTCGTTGTCTCCTTACAACGGGAGTCGGGACGGGCGCTGGCCCATGCCCGGCGACTGCTCACGGTTCCGGCTGACGGCTTACCGTTTCGCCTGACCGCGTACCAGCTTTTTCACCTTGCGCTTCTTCGATCCGCGCGCGTAATCGCGGGGCTTCTTCGGCTTTTCCGCTTTGATCTTCTTGCGGGCGGCTCGCTTGGTTTTCTTGCGTTCGTCTTTGCTTAGCTTTTTTGTGTTTGCCATGATTGCAGTTTGTTTCCTCTGATGTTTAGTTTAATCGGGTCTAGACATTGTCGGTGGTAGTTCCAGCACCGCACCTTCGCTCTTACGACTTGCAGTCATTGCCTCAGAAGGGCGGGAAACGGTCCGACGATCCCCAGCATTCAATGTCGTCGCTATACCACACCGCCCCGTCTTCGTTGGTTTGCACCACGCGGGCGCCTACCGCCGTCACGAACTCCACATACGGCCATGTCTTTAGCTTCGGATTGCGCTTCTGCATGGCCGTAGTCTGCAGACCGGCCCAGAGCTTGCAGTCATAGGCGTTGTGCGGATTGATATCGTTTTTCCTGTCGCGCGGGTACCTGGTGTAGAAGTTAAAAATCTGCAAGCCCTCGGGCTCCAGGTTCCCGTCCGAGTTCATTACCTGCAGCTCAATCACGAACTGCCAAACGTCTACAGGATTGTTGGTGCCTACTTCCGTATCGTGATGAAGAGTAAGGAGCACCGGCCTGCCATCGAGAATATAGGACGCACCACTACCGTCCTGAGCCTTGTACGGCGCCACATCCGAGGCTGGCGCATTGGCCGCCGGGCGCCGCTGCGTTTGCATTTGCTTACTCTGCCCGAAAACCGGTGATACCACCAATATCCCAACCACAACTAACAGACCCAATCGACTAGTCTTGCTCATCCCACTTTCTCCCTGGACTCGTAGTCTACCCGGCGGTGCTTACGCTTTTTCCAGCTGCGCGTACCTCTCCACCAGCTTCTTCAAACCGAAGCGAGGGAATTGTACCGTAATCTTGGCGTCTTCCCCTTCCCCTTCGCGCTGATACACCGTGCCTTCGCCATACTTCGGGTGCTTGACCTTCTGCCCGGGACGGAATCCCCGCCTGCCTTTCGGCTCCTCAGACATCATTTTCGGAACATGGAACTTCTTGCCGCGCGACGCAAAAAATTCGGCAATATTGTCGATGGACTTGTAGTTCGTGAGCGGAGTCGCTGTCTTCGGCTTGACCCGGGCCGGGTTCCAGGCGGCGCTCTGGTCTTCGTCTTCGTAGGAATAGTGGGTGCTTTCAGCAGCAGCGGGGCTTCGCCCCGCTGGACGGGCGAGGGCGCCCGTCCCCACACGACCCGTGCTTCGCCGCGACCCGCCCAGTTCTTCCACTAACTGCGACGGAACTTCTTCCAGGAATCGCGACGGCACACTCGCCTCCGGCATGTCCGTGCCATAGCGGCGGCGATACACGGCTCGCGACAAAATCAGCGTGTCCATGGCGCGCGTCATACCGACGTAGCACAGCCGCCGTTCTTCTTCGATCGAATCCGGCTCAAGCATGGTCCGCGAATGCGGGAACAGACCTTCTTCCATCCCCGCGAGAACCACCAGCGGAAACTCCAGCCCCTTGGCAGCGTGCAGCGTCATCAGCGTGATCTGCGCGTGCTCGTCATACTGGTCGGCATCGCTGACCAGGGCGGCATGATCGAGGAACTGATCGAGCGTCTCCCCGCGATCGCGCGAGTCCATGGCCGCGTTCACCAACTCGCGCAGGTTCTCGATGCGCGAGTAGGACTCCGGCGTGTCTTCCTCTTCCAGTTGCTTGATGTATGCGGTGCGGTCGATCAGAAATTTGAGAATCTCGGCCGTATTCGCCGCCCCGCCGGGAGCGCGGAAGCCTTCGACCGCCTCGTCGGTGGAGAGACGGGCGCCCTCGCCCGTCGCCTCGGCCTCGTCGGTGGAGGCAGGCACGTCTGGGTCCGCAGGATCGCTAGCGGCAAAATCAAAGCTGAAGTTGCCAGGGTCGAAATCAGTATCGTTCTCCTGATCTTGCGTAGGGACAGCCGCCCCCGGCTGTCCAGCGTGGCGACGCCCCGCAGCGCTCTCGTCGGACGCAGCCCCCGCTGTCTCTTCCAGCCGCTCGACATAAGCCCCCGCCAGCATCGCGCGCCCGTCCTCAATCAGTTCGCGGAAACTCTTCAACGCCGCCAACGCCCGCGCCGGCAATAACTGCCGCGTAATCGCTTCGCCAATCGCGCCCCACATCGACAGCCCCGTTTCAAGCGCGAGCCGCTCCATCATCTCAATCGTCGTCTTGCCAATCCCGCGCACAGGCGTATTGATCACGCGCAGCAGCGAAACCGAATCATCCGAATTCTGGATGACTTTCAAATACGAGATCAGATCTTTGATCTCCGCCCGCTCATAGAACGAGAAGCCGCCCACTACGTGATACTTCAACTGATAGCGGCGCATCGCTTCTTCGAACAGCCGCGATTGCGAATTCGTCCGGTAGAGCACGGCCGCGCGCGCCGCCTCGCCATTCTCGCCAGCCTGCCGCACGTAGCGATTGATCGTGTCGGCCGCAAACAGCGCCTCGTTCTCCCCGTCCGGAGCTTCGTAGTAGCCGATCTTCGCCCCGCCCTGCCGCGAGGTCCACAGGTTCTTGCCCTTGCGCCGGACGTTGTTCGCGACCACAGCCGACGCCGCGCCTAGAATATTCTGCGTCGAGCGGTAGTTCTCTTCCAGGCGCACAATTTTCGCTTCCGGAAAGTCGGCCTCAAACTCCAAAATGTTGCGGATGTCGGCCCCCCGCCACGAGTAGATTGACTGATCTTCATCGCCCACCGCGCAGACGTTGTGCCCGGCGCCCGCCAGCAACCGCATCAGTTCGTACTGAGGACGGTTCGTGTCCTGATATTCGTCGACCAATAGATACTGGAATCGCCGGTTGTAATATTCGCGCACCGCCGCCACCGATTTGAGCAGGCGCATGGCTTCGAGCAACAGATCGTCGAAGTCCATCGCATTCGCTTTAAGCAGCTCCTTCCGATACTCCTCGAAAATGTGGGCAATCTTTTCAGTTTTTGGATCCGCCGATTGCAGATAGATTTCCTGCGGATCCAGCATGTGATTCTTAGCCCAGGAAATCCGGGAGAGCACGTTGCGCGGCGTCAGTTGCTTGTCGTCGAGTCCCAACCGCCGCATGATGCTCTTGACGACTTGCTGCTGATCGCTCTCGTCGTAGATGACGAAATTTTTCGTGAGCCCGATCGGCGGCTGTCCCGGCACAGTAGAAGGAATCCGCAAAGCCTCAATGTCCCGCCGCAGCACGCGCACGCAAAACGAGTGGAACGTAGAAATCACCGGCTTGGCGATGCTGAGCCCGCCGACAAGTTTTTCAACGCGTTCCGCCATCTCCGCTGCGGCCTTGTTAGTAAAGGTCATGGCGAGGATCGCTTCCGGCATCACGCCCATCTTCTCGATCAAGTAAGCAATGCGAAACGTAATGACGCGAGTCTTCCCGCTCCCCGCCCCGGCCAGGATAAGTACTGGCCCGTCGGTGGTCTCGACTGCTTCGCGTTGTTGCGGGTTTAGTTCGTCCAGGAACGACAAAAGAGAATGGCTCCCCCGCTAAATTCTACACGGTGGAGAGACGGGCGCCCGCCCGTCCACCACAGAATCGGAGGAAAACAGTCTGGCAAGACTCCCCATAAGTATCACTCGGATCCCTTTAAAAACGCGAGAAGGTGAAGTTTGCTGTGGACGGGCGTGGGCGCCCGTCTCTCCACCGACCTTTAATTCGTCACAATTACATGTATGCCACTATCACAGCGTTCTAGCGAAAGTCTTGATATGACATCTCCATGCAACGCCGCTACAACTACCGTCGCAAACTTCCTCACCTCCAGCCCGACAACAAGATTTTCTTCATCACCTTTTCCACTTCCAGGCGCTGGATCCTTCCGGACCGTGCACGCGACGTCGTCATGGAGACCTGCCTTCGCGGGAACGGACACCGTTTTGAGTTACACGCGCTCGTGGTACCCGACCACGTTCATCTCGCCCTGACCCCTAGATGGGACGAGCGCGGGACCTTCAGCATTCCGGAGATCATGCAGGAGATCAAAAGCGTCTCGGCACACCGCATTAGCAAAGAAACGGGGCGCGTCGGACGTGTCTGGCAAGAGGAGTCGTTTGATAGGGCTCTCCGGCGAGAAGAGGACTTGGTCGCCAAGATTCAATATATGGTCAACAATCCTGTACGAGCTGGGCTGGTGAGCACTCCGGCTGAGTATCGCTGGATTTGGATTGAAAGTTCAGAGTTGGGCCGCACGGGCGGGGCGCCCGTGCCTCCATCACGATGGGCTGTATAATGAAGAATTGCGCTCATGAAGAAGAACCTACTAGTAGCTGCCGCCACGGATGACACCCCCGAAACTCCCGCCCGCCGCCTCATTCGTTCCACCACCGTCCTCTGCGTTCGCCGCAACGACAAAGTCGTCATGGCTGGCGACGGACAGGTCACGCTCGGCGAATCCGTCATCAAGCACGGGGCGAAGAAAATTCGCCGCCTCTATCAGGACAAGATTCTTGCCGGATTTGCCGGCTCAACCGCCGATGCGTTCACTCTTTTCAGCCGTTTCGAGTCCAAGCTGGAGCAGTATCACGGCAACCTAGGCCGCTCCGCCGTCGAACTCGCGAAAGACTGGCGCACCGACAAATTTCTCCGCCATCTGGAAGCCCTGCTGCTGGTTTCCGACAAGGAAACGACGTTCCTGTTAAGCGGTCAGGGAGACGTGATCGAGCCCGATACCGGCATTGCGGCGATCGGCTCCGGCGGCCCGTTCGCCCAGGCAGCGGCGCAGGCCCTCGCCGATCACACTAAGCTCTCGTCGCGCGAAATCGCGGAAGAAGCAATGAAGATTGCCAGCCGCATGTGCATCTATACCAATGACAGGATTACGATTGAGGAGTTGTAGGGTAGTTCTCAGTTCCCGGTTCTCAGTTCTCAGTGAGGGCCGGACGGTTCTTGGGTTTTTCTGAGAACCGAGAACTGAGAACTGAGAACTTTTTTATGGCCATTTACTTACCCGGAACCGCCGAAGAAGAACAAGTCACGCTCGACGAACTGACGCCGCGCGAAATCGTCGCCGAACTCGACAAGTACGTTGTCGGACAAAAAGACGCGAAGCGCGCTGTCGCCATCGCTCTGCGCAATCGCATGCGCCGGCAGAAGCTCGCGCCCGAAATGGCCGAAGAAGTTATCCCCAAGAACATAATCATGATCGGGCCCACCGGCGTGGGCAAAACCGAAATCGCCCGCCGCCTTGCCAAGCTGGCTAACTCGCCGTTCCTGAAAGTTGAAGCTTCCAAGTTCACCGAAGTCGGCTACGTCGGCCGCGATGTGGAATCCATGATCCGCGACCTGGTCGAGATTGCCATCGAAATGGTCCGCGAAGAAAAATTGGAAGACGTCTCGGATAAGGCCGAGTTGAACGCGGAAGAGCGCCTGCTCGATATTCTTCTGCCCCCGATCTCGCCGCGACCGTCGGACTCCAGCTCGAGCGGAGGCGTGGTTATTGACGGCAGCACCAGCTTGACCGAATCCTCCAGTCGCACCCGCGAGAAACTGCGGCAGCAATTACGCGAAGGCAAACTCGACGACCGCACCGTCGAAATCGAAACTCGCGAACGCAATTTTCCGTCGTTCGAAATCATTTCCAACCAGGGCGTCGAGGAAATGGACGTCAATCTCAAGGACATGTTGCCCAACATCTTCGGCCAGCGCACCAAGAAGCGCAAGATGAAGGTCAACGAGGCCTTCGAGTACCTGATCCAGGAAGAAGAGCAGCGCCTGATCGACATGGAGCAGGTCACGCGCGTCGCCGTCGACCGAGTCGAAAACTCCGGCATCATCTTCCTCGATGAAATCGACAAGATCGCCGGCCGTGAAAGCGGCCATGGTCCGGACGTTTCGCGTGAAGGCGTGCAGCGCGACATCCTTCCCATCGTCGAAGGCACCACCGTCAACACGCGCTACGGCATGGTCCGCACCGACCACATCCTGTTCGTCGCCGCGGGCGCGTTCCACGTCTCGAAGCCGAGCGACCTGATTCCCGAATTGCAGGGCCGCTTCCCTATTCGAGTGGAACTGCAGTCGCTGACCATGGAAGACTTCGTCCGCATCCTGACCGAGCCGAAGTCTTCGCTGACCAGGCAGTACATCGCGCTGCTGGAAACCGAAGGCGTGAAGCTGGAGTTCACTCCCGAAGCGCTGGAAGAAGTCGCCCGCTTTGCTTTCCGTGTGAATGAGGGTACGGAAAACATCGGCGCCCGACGCCTGCACACGATCATGGAGCGCGTGCTCGACGAGATCAGCTTTGAGGCACCGGAGAAGAAAGGCCAGGAGTTCAAAGTGGACGCGGCCTACGTGCAACAGATGCTGAGCGAGATTGTGAAAGACCAGGATCTGTCGCGCTACATACTGTAAGTGTGGGGCTTATAAGTGTGGGGGCGGGCGACCCCGCCCGCCCGGTGTCCCCGACCTTTCATCACAAATCAGTTGTCCATCGAACACTGCAGCAACACTCCGGCCGCTGCTAATTTGCAGGTATGCAAAGGAAGTACGAGTATCGCCGTACACTTCCGCACTACCAGAAAGATAAAAAAGCAATCTTCGCAACGTTTGCGACCCACCACCGATGGCACCTTCCAGAGGCCGCCAGGGAAATTGTCGTCGAAGCCTGTCTTCACGTCGACGGCACAAAATGCACCATGCATGGCTTCATCGTAATGCCCGACCACGTGCACATGGTCTTCACCCCGCTTTCGGACAATGATGGACCCATTTCTCTCCCGGGGATCTTTCAGAAAGTGAAGAGCGAATCTGCCCACCGAATCAATAGGCTGCTCGGGCGGCAAGGCCGCGTTTGGAAGGACGAGTCGTTGATCACGTTCTTCGCCGTGAAGAGGGGATCGAGGCAAAGCTGGAGTACATCCGCTTGAATCAGGTTCGGGCTGCGTTGGTGCAGCAGCCGGGAGAATATAGGTGGATGTGGTTCGAAGGAAGTGGCCCAGCCTAGAGCTGCGCGGGCGAGTCGCCCGCGCCCACACTTTCTGCTAACCTAGGCGCTTCCTAACTACCCATGACTCTAGACCGCACCCGCCTCAAATCCCTCATGGAGCGCGAACAAAAGCGCTTCGTCGACGAACGCCCGAAATCAAAATCCATTTACGAACGCGGCAAGAAGTCGCTGCTCTCCGGCGTCCCCATGAACTGGATGGTGAAATGGGCCGGAGCTTTTCCGCCCGTTGTCCGCGACGCCCAGGGCGCGCACTTCCACGATGTCGACGGCAATCGCTACGTGGACTTCTGCCTCGGCGACACTGGCGCCATGACCGGACATTCTCCGTTCGCCACCGCGAAAGCCATCGAGGAGCAGGTCAAACGCGGCATCACACTCATGCTGCCGTCCGAAGACGCCGTCTTTGTCGCCGAAGAACTGCAGCAGCGCTTCGGCTTGACCTACTGGCAGTTCGCGCTCACGGCCACCGATGCCAACCGCTTTTCGATTCGTCTCGCGCGCCAGATAACCGGCCGCGCGAAGATCCTTGTCTTCAACTGGTGTTACCACGGCTCGGTCGACGAAACGTTCATCACCCTTCATCCCGACGGCACCGCCGGAGCGCGACGCGGGAACATCGGCCCGCCGGTCGATCCTTCCGTGACCACGCGCGTCGTTGAATTCAATGATGTCCCCGCTCTCGAACAGGCGCTCGCTCACGGCGACGTCGCCTGCGTGCTGGCGGAGCCTGCTTTGACCAACGTCGGCATCGTGCACCCCATTCCTGGCTACCACCGCGCGCTGCGCGAGCTTACACGCAAGTACGGCACCCTGCTCATCATCGACGAGACGCACACTATCTGCGCCGGCCCCGGCGGTTACACTCGCGCGGAAAACCTCGATCCTGACTTCCTCGTCTTCGGCAAGCCCATCGCCGGCGGGCTCCCCGCTGCAACGTACGGCTTCACCCAAACAGTCGCGGACATGATTCTCGAGCGCCACAGCCTCGAAGACAGCGATACCGGAGGAATCGGCGGAACCCTCGCCGGCAATGCCCTCTCCCTGGCTGCGATGCGCGCAACGCTAACAAAAGTTCTCACCAAAGGAGCTTTCGACCGGATGATTCCCCTGGCCGAGCGCTGGACCGCCGGCGTACAAAAAGTCATCGATGATTTCGGACTCCCCTGGCACGTCACCCGCCTCGGTTGCCGCGCCGAATATCTTTTCGGCCCAAACGAGCCCAAGAATGGAACCGAAGCCCACGATGCCATGGACTTCGAACTCGAACGCTTCATGCATCTCTACGCCATGAATCGCGGCATCCTGCTCACGCCCTTCCACAACATGGCGCTGATGTCGCCGGCAACCGAGCCCGAGGACGTCGACCTCCACAGCAAGGTCTTTCGCGAAGCCGTTCGCGACCTAACGGGATGAGCTCGTGTGGTCGCGGGCGTCTCGCCCGCGCGCTCTCTCCCTCTGATACTCTTTCTGTTTCCGCATGAAAGTAAATCTTGGAAAGTTCATCGCGCCGACAGCTCTCTGCCTGCTGCTGGCCAGCTGCGCCCAGACTGGACCGCCGCTGCCGCCATCCCTCGAACTACCAAAGCCACCCACGGATCTGCGCGCCAGCCGCAAAGGCAATCGCGTGACCCTCAGTTGGAGCGAGCCCACCCGCACCACCGACCGCCAGAGCGTGCGCTACGTCGGTCCGACCCTGGTCTGCCGCAGCCTCGAACCTGAAATCACGACGTGCGGAAATTTCGCCGCCTTGTTGCCGGCGCCATCATCTCTAGCTGCGGCCCCGCGCAAGTCAGGCTTACCGCGCCCCGCCCCGCAGACCTACACCGACACACTGCCACCGGCCATGGAACGGCAGGACCCGTCCGTCGAACTCACCTATGCCGTCCAGGTCTTGAACCGCAACGCCCGCGGCGCGGGATTGTCGAATCGCGTGCACGTCCCCGCCGTCGTGACGCTGCCTCCGCCGGGCGACTTGGCCGCCGAACTCACTGGCGATGGCGTCGTCCTCACGTGGACAAGCGCTGGAGAATTACAGAGCCCAAGCGTCCAACATCGTTATCGAATCTATCGGCGCGACGAAAGCTCCGGCAAAGATACAATTGCAGGCGAAGTCCCCTTGGGCGAGCCTGGTCCTCTAAGTTTCACCGACTCGGGTTTCGAATGGGAAAAGACCTACCTCTACCGGATCACCGCCGTGAGCATCGTCAAGCGGTCCGACAGCGAGGTGCAGGTTGAGGGCGACGATACTCCGCCCGTGCGCGTCATCGCCCATGACGTCTTCCCGCCCGCCGTACCCGCCGGGTTGCAGGCGGCGTACTCGGGCGAGGGACAAAAACCATTCATCGATCTCATCTGGGCGCCGGTCACGAATGCCGATCTCGCGGGATACAACGTCTATCGCGGCGACGGGAATGGTCCAGCAGTCAAGCTAAATTCCGAGCTGGTGAAATCGCCGGCGTATCGCGATAGCGCGGTCGCCTCAGGCAAAACCTATACCTACTCCGTTTCTGCCGTGGACGTGCGTGGAAACGAAAGCCAGCGCTCCGAGGAAACCAGCGAGTCCGTCCCGTAGCGGAGTGACCCGAAGATCGCGGCGAAATTCTTTACCACAGGGGACACAGAGGGACACAGGGGGAACACAGGGATCTTCTTCGCGAGCCGACTATCAAATTTGATCCCGAATCGAAAGCTTTCCCCTGTGGTCTTTCCCCCGTGTTCCCCTGTGTCCCCTGTGGTTAAGAATTCCCGGTAGGCGAAAATGCGCGCACGGATTTTTCCTACGCGATCTTTCCGCCCCTAGTGCTCAGAAATTGTGTTTAGATATTGCTCTGATGAAATACTGCCGATTCGATCTCAACGGTTCCGCCCACTACGGCCTCGTCGAGTCTGTCGCAGGCAGCGACGAAATCACTCGCCTGCTCCTCCAGCCTCCGCAGGATAGCGATGGCGACGTCGAAGGCCTGCCCAGCCGCCGCATGGACCGCATCCCGCTCGCACAGGCCTCTCTGCTGCCGCCGGTGGGGCCTTCAAAAATCGTCTGCGTCGGCCGCAACTACCGCGAGCACGCTGCCGAACTCGGCAACGAAGTTCCGCAGGAGCCGCTGTTATTTTTCAAGCCGCCATCTTCCCTGCTGCCGCCGGGTGGAACGATTCTTCGGCCAAAGGTTTCCGAGCGCACCGACCACGAAGGTGAACTAGGCGTCGTGATCGCCCGGCGCTGCCACCTTCTCACCGAGAGCGATGACGTACGCAACTACATCCTCGGCTACACCTGCATAAATGATTTCACCGCCCGCGATCTGCAAGACAAAGACGGTCAGTGGACCCGCGCCAAAGGCTTTGACACCTTCTGCCCGGTCGGACCCGTCGTCGCCGACGGCCTCGATCCCTGGGCCGGCGTCCAGGTCGAAACCCGGGTGAATGGCGATGTGCGGCAGTCCGGCAACACGCTAGATTTTATTTTTCCGCTCGACGTCATCATCCGTTACATTTCGCAGATCATGACCCTCGAACCCGGAGACTTGATCGCGACCGGGACGCCCAAAGGTGTCGGGCCGGTAGTCGCCGGCGATGCCATCGAAGTCTCCATCGAAGGCATCGGCCAGTTACGCAATCCCGTAGCCGACCAGGCATAATCCAGAGTTGCTGCGGCCGCAGGCGCTGCCGAGCTGCGCTCGGCTTGGACGGGCGAGGGCGCCCGTCCCCACACAAGCCAAGGTTTCTGCCTGGGGATAAAGTCCGACAGCTTCTACGCCGCTATCTCCAGGTACTCCTCGGGCCGCTTTTCCTTTCTGCACTCTTCCGAGCAGAAAAAGCATTTTCTTTCCCGCAAACTGGGTGCGGAATTCGGATTCCCTCTCATCGACTCTCATTCCACAAACAGGGTCAGTTGTCATCACTCCTCCTATTGGAGAATTTGTTCCTTTGGCCTCCACTGACAGCAATGGCCTTTCCGTTCTCTGCCGTTCTCCAAGTGACTGACCCCGTTCATCTTTCCCGGCCCGCAATTTCTCCTGCATAAAACTTGCGGAAAATTCTTCCATCCCTGTGCACCTTATACCCACCGCTCTCCGACAAC
This sequence comes from uncultured Acidobacteriaceae bacterium, assembly GCA_963772195.1. Classification (GTDB taxonomy): domain Bacteria; phylum Acidobacteriota; class Terriglobia; order Terriglobales; family Acidobacteriaceae; genus Acidiflorens. Next base: position 119,659 of record CAVYWE010000001.1, read on the forward strand.
TTAAATTCACACTCTATACTTGGTTAGGAGTGCTAAGTAATTAGGAGGAAGCGCCCATGGATGACTCCCAGCGTGGTGTCGAAATGTGCTTCGAACTCTTGCAGTCAGGCGATGCGGACGGCCTCCGCCGAATTCTGCAACAAGACCCCGCCGCGCCCGAGACGCGCGACGCAGCCGGCGTGAGCCTGCTCATGCATTCCCTTTATCGCGGCCGCCGGGACCTCGCGGAACTGATCGCAGCCAGGAAGAAGGCGCTCGATATTTTCGAAGCGACCGCGCTCGGCCGTCTCGATCGCCTCAAGCAGTGCCTTCGCGACGATGCTTCCGCTATCAACTCCCGCTCAAAAGATGGCTTCACCGCCCTGCACTTCGCCTGTTTCTTCGGGCAGCCCGACGCCGCCCGCCTGCTGATCGAAAGCGGAGCGGCGGTCGACGCCGTGGCCGCGAATCCGACGCAGGTCATGCCGCTGCACTCCGCCGCCTCCGCCCGCAACCTCGAAGCCGCACGGCTTCTGCTCGAACGCGGAGCCCCCGTGAACGCTCGTCAACAAGCAGGATGGGTTCCGATTCACGCCGCCGCTCAGAACGGAGATCGCCCCATGGTGGAATTACTGCTCAAGCACCACGCCGATCCGAAACTAGCCAACGATCAGGGCAAGACCTCAGCCATGGTAGCTAGAGAAAAAGGCCACGCGGAGATTGCTACCCTGCTGGAAGAGTAACCGGTGCCGCTGGAGCGACGGGCGTCCTCGCGAGCCTGCCCTGAGCGAAGTCGAAGGGTCCAGCTGATTCGTGAGCACGCAAGGTACGATCCGAAAACACCGCTAAATCTATGATTTTAATGGATAGGGAACCGGCGTCCTCGGGGCCCCCTAACTCACGTTACCGGCGACATTCGCTTTGTAGCTTGTTCACCGATCAATGCATCAAACCGTCTATAATGCAATATCGGTTCCTCGGGGAAGCCCGATCCAAAGAAGCCCGATCCAAAGATAGCGATAAAAGAAGCGATCAAATTATGTCGACGAAGTTAAAAGTCATTGTCATTGCCAGTTCGCTGGCAATTCTGCTGTTCACCATCCTGGGCGGTTTTGTCAACGTTCGCGCCTCTTCGAATGACGGCGCGTATCGCCAGCTGTCCGTTTACAGCGAAGTGCTATCGCGCATCCGCCTCGAATATGTTGAGGAGCCCAATATCGCGGGCGTCACCGACGGCGCGCTCCACGGTCTGCTGGAGTCGCTCGACGCCAATTCCAGTTACCTGTCGGCTACCGAGTACAAGCGCTACAAGACGATGAAGACCGGCGGCAAGGCGGATATCGGCGCCGCCGTCTCGAAGCGCTTCGGATACGCGGCGGTGGTCGCGGTGATTCCCGGAGGCCCGGCGGACAAGGCCGGTGTCGAGAACTCCGACATCATTGAGTCCATCGAGGGCAAGACCACGCACGACATGTCGCTGGCTGAGATTCACGGCCTGCTGTCCGGCGAGATTGGGTCTACGATTACCGTGGCGGTGGTCCGGCCACGGCGAGCCGAACCGCAGAAGATTGTGATCACGCGCGATGTGGTCACCATCCCGCCCGTCAGCGAGAAAATGCTTGCCGACAACGTCGGCTACATCAAGGTGGACGCGTTCCCCGAAGGCAAGTCGCAGGAGCTCGCCGGCGACATTCGCGATCTGCAGAAACAAGGAGCGAAGAAGCTCGTACTCGATCTGCGCAACTCCGCCAGTGGCGCGGAGTCTGAGGGCGTCGCCGCCGCCAATCTTTTCCTTGACCATGGCACCATCACTTATTTGCAGGGGCAGAAGTATCCGCGCGAGGCTTTCAACGCCGATCCCCTGAAGGACATCACCAAGCTTCCTGTAGCAGTGCTGGTGAATCGTGGCACGGCGGGCCCCGCCGAGATTGTGGCCGCCGCGATCCTCGAGAACGCTCGGGGTGATGTAGTCGGTGACAAAACCTTCGGCGACGGCTCGGTGCAAAAAGTGATTGAGATGCGGGACAACTCCGCCCTCATTCTTTCGGTCGCGAAGTATTACTCGCCGAGTGGAAAAGCAATTCAGGATGCGGCCGTCACCCCGAACGTGCTGGTCGCTGACACTGCTGAAGACGATGGTGGATTGCCCGACGAGGACGAGCGGCAAGGTATTCCAGAAGCAAATGCCGGCGGAAAGAAAGACGAGAAGCCGAAGAACCTGCAAGACGACCAACTGAACAAGGCGCTGGAAGTATTGAAGAACCGGGAATCGAAGGGATAAGAAAAAAGGTTTCAGGGTTTCAACGGTTTCAACGTTACGATCGCTCGCCTAGGCGGGCGATTTCTTTTTTGTGACTCAAAAGACTCCGGCCGCAAAACCTGACGCTTCCGGTAACATTGAAACCTGAAACTCTGAAACCTTGAAACCTGCGCCCCAAACCTGCGCTCGCTGATGAAAATCATCTACCAACATCTTCCGACCGTAGAAATTGGCGGACTGAAGTTGGTTGGGCTCGTCCTCTTCGGATTGCTCGTCCTGCTCTCCGCTGCGGTGGGCGCGACCGCTGGACTGTTGCTCGTCTACTCGACGGACCTGCCCCAGGTTGAAGAACTCGAGCGTTACCGTCCCAGCTCTGTCACCGAACTCTATGACGGACAGGGTAGAGTCATCGGCACCTTTGCGCTGCAGCGCCGCGTCATCGCTGCGTATGACGACTATCCGGAAGTTCTCCGTAATGCGCTGGTCTCGATCGAAGACAAAGATTTCTACCGGCACTCGGGCATCAACATCTGGCGCATCGTAGGCGCGGCTTATCGCGATGTCGAATCCGGCGGGAAAGTGCAGGGGGCATCCACGCTCACCATGCAACTTGCCCGCAATCTGTTTCTATCTCCCGACCGCTCGTTTTATCGCAAGGTGCAGGAGGCGCTGCTCGCCATCCAGATCGAGCGCCGGTTCACCAAGCCGCAGATCTTCACGCTCTACGCCAACCAGATATTCCTCGGCCACGGAGCCTACGGCTATGAGGCCGCCTCGGAATATTATTTCAGCAAGCCCGCGCGGCAGCTCAAACTGGAAGAAGCCGCGCTGCTCGCGGGACTTCCCAAGGCGCCACAGTATTACTCGCCGATCAGCCACCCGGAACGAGCCATCAGGCGGCGCAACCTCGTGCTCAATGCCATGCTTGAGGACGGCAAGATCACCGCCGCACAAGCCGCGAATGCAAGGAGCAAGCCGATCGTGCTCAATCTGCAGAAGGATCCGAATTCGCTGGCTCCGCACTATGTGGAGGAAATCCGGCGCTACCTCGAAGCGAAGTATGGCAGCGATCAGGTTCACGAAGGCGGACTGCGCGTCTACACATCGCTCGACATGGATCTGCAAAAGTCCGCGCGCCAGGCGCTGCTCGACGGCCTTGCCGCCTACGAGCGCCGGCATGGCTGGCATGGCAAACTCGTCAATGTAATTGCCCAGGGTCAAAAGCTCGACAAGTATGCCGATCCAGATTGGGATGAAGACCCCGAGATAAACGGATACATGCACGCGCTGGTGATTCAAGTCTCGCCGGCGGCCGCAGCAGTTCGCTTCGGCCAGCACACGACCACGCTCGCGCCGGCCGATGTGGCTTGGACAAAGCTCAAGGCCAAGCTTCCCGACATTCTCCACGCCGGCGACATTGTTTACATCAAAGTGCTCTCGCTTGATGCGGGCGGAAAGGCGCGCGTCAGTCTGGAACAGGATTCAGGCGCCGAAGGAGCACTCGTCGCCATCAATAACGCGACCGGAGAGATCAAGGCCATGGTTGGCGGGCGTGACTTTAACGTCTCGAAGTTCAACCGCGCCACGCAGGCTTTACGCCAGGTGGGATCGTCTTTCAAGCCGTACGTGTATACCGCCGTGATCGACCAGGGCGGCAGCCCCGACGACACTATTCTGGACGCGCCGGTAACTTTTCAAACTGCCTCCGGCCCTTACTCGCCGCACAACTACGACGACAAATTTGAGGGCACGATCACGCTGCGGCGCGCTCTCGCCCAGTCCAGAAACATTCCCGCGCTCAAGCTTGCCGATCGCATCGGCATTAAGACCGTGATCGAGTACGCGCACCGCTTCGGCATCACCGCAAACATTCCCGCATATCTTCCGGTGGCGCTCGGCTCGGCGGAAATCACGCCGCTCGAGCAGACCTCAGCCTTCAGCGTGTTTCCGAACGACGGCGTCCGCGTCGCTCCGCGCTACATCACCAAGGTGACCGACTACGAAGGCCGCATTCTGGAAGAAGATTTTTCCGACGTCAAGGACGCCGTCAGTTCGCGCACCGCGCGCATCATGACTTCCATGCTGCGGGAGGTCGTGCTCCATGGCACCGCGGTCGCCGCCGCCAAAATGCCTTATCCGCTGGCCGGCAAGACGGGAACGACCAATGACTTCACCGATGCCTGGTTCGTAGGCTTCTCTCCGTCGCTCACTTGCGGCGTTTGGATCGGCTACGATGAAAAAAAATCCCTTGGCGAGAAGGAGACCGGAGGACACGCCGCCCTGCCGATCTGGATGCAGTTCATGAACGTCGCTCTGGCCGGCAAGGATCCCGGCGAATTCCAGCCTGCACCGGGTCTCCGGAATTCAGCCGTCGCGCGGAAGGTCGACACTCCAGATGTCGCGCCCGGCGACGGCGAAACGCATTAAGGACCAGTTCTCAGTTCTCAGTTTCTCAGATACCGCTCGTGGAGAGCCGGGCGAAACGTCCGTCACCCCACTTTCTTCCGCATCAATCGTCCAATCCGCACGACTCGATAAAGCGGGAAAAGCGCTTCTGGCAATCGCACGGCCGCAACATCTCCCGGGCCCGGCGTCCAGATCAGTCGCCAGAGGTACCGCAAGCGGTCGCCGCGCCGCTCACGCAGCTTCAGGATCAGTCGGAAGTATTCCGTGGATTCGAAATTATAGGTCGCACCGCGAGCGAGACGCGCGGCGAATATGCTGCCGAGCGCGGGCACCCGCCGATCGGCCGCAATCATCTCCTCTGCGGATTCAGGAATCTCTGCTCGAAGCAGGTTCTTCACCAACCAGAAACTTACGCCGAGAATACGAGCGATCCCCAGAGAGCGCGCCCGAGAAAACACCAGCGAGTAGTCGATGGTCTGGGTTCCGGAGTAAGACCGCAAAGTCTCGGCAATGTCCGAAAGCCAGATCAGCCGCGTCCAAAGATGCTTGCCAGCGTGCAGGCACAGCACCAACAGCGAGTCTTCTGCAGACAGGCAAGGTACCTCGCGTTCGCCGACGACAGTCTTCCCGGCTCGCGCCATCAAATCTTGCACGCGCAGATCAACCGCATAGAAGTGCGGCAGCAACGCCCATTGCAGTTCGACCAGGTTCTTTCCATCAGCGCTGTCAAACGAGCGCTCGTAGCCTGTCCGAAGCCACAGGCGTTCGGCTGCGGGACTCTCGATGGCCGGGTTGACCTCTCCGGAAGGCCGATATCCGATTTCAGCCAGAGCCTGCTTCGCGCGCTCGAAGTCCACGGGAGAAATCAGGAAGTCGAGGTCCGAAAAACTTCGCAGGCCGAGATCATGGTAAAGCGATTGCGCAAGCACCGGCCCTTTATATGGGAGCGCCCGCAACTGCCGCTGCTCGAAGTGCTGCATGATGCGCGCCAGTTCAGCGGCGAACCACAAGCTGCGCCGCAGATTCGCTTCGTACGCGGATCGCAGCGATCGCTCGATTTCCGGTGAAAAGCCGCGACCAAGTTCGATCAGATTGCGGGCCGCGAGCGGAAGAACTCCATGGTACTCAGCCAGGCGAAGAACTTCGCTCCAGTCGAGCGCTAAGAGATTCCAATTCGCAATGCGCTCGCGCCGCTCCGGTGTCAGCTCCGCACTCGTCAGCGCGCACAGAAGCTCGAATCCGCCTTGTGTTTGCAGCCGAGTGCTCGACACGGTAGGCGGAGGGAAGAGTTCAGTCATGGAAATCCAGCGCCTAAAGGCGCATCAATGTTAGGGCCTTTGTGGCATGCCTGAAGGCATGCCCTGACACGAATCTGACTCGCACCACGGACCGATAGGCAAGCGGCCACAAGCCGGAATCAATACGATCGCGAAATAGGAACGCGAAACGCCACTATAATACAGAGTCCTCGGCGCGCGTCCGAAGCGCGGTTCGTAGTTTCGTGGTTCACAGTCGTCGTTCGCGCTTTCGTCGTTCACTTTCATGGACCAAGTCGTTTTCGAATCCGTACGCAAGATATTTCGCCATCGTCCAGCTCTGTTCAATTGGCTTGGACGGGAGCGGGGCGGCGAAACCATTGCCTTGAAAGAGGTTTCTTTCTCGGCAGGAAGCGCAGAGGTCTTAGTGCTGCTCGGCCCGAACGGCAGCGGAAAAACCACCGCGCTCAAGCTGATTTCGACGATGCTCCTGCCTGATGCCGGATCGGTACTCGTGGGCGGGTTCGATGCGCGGCGCGATGCCGGTGAAGTCCGGCGGCAAGTCGGCATTGCCGTGGCCGCGGAGCGCTCATTCTTCCCCCGCCTCTCCGCTGCTGAGAACCTCGATTTCTTTGCCGCCCTCGACGAAGTCCCGCGCCGCGAGCGAGCGCAAAGGATCAAAGAGGTTCTCCGCGATACCGGTCTCGAAGAACAAGCCGACACGCTGGTCATGAAGTTCTCCAGCGGCATGTACCAGCGACTGGGGATCGCGCGCGCGCTGGTCAAGCGCCCCAGCGTGCTTTTGCTCGACGAACCGACGCGCAGCCTCGATGCCGCAACCACGGCACACTTCTGGGCCACGATCCGCGCTTTGGCAAGGCGACAGACCACGGTTCTGCTCGCTACCCACAACTTCGCGGAAGCGGCCGCCGTTGCGGATCGCCTGCTCCTGCTACATCGCGGCGAACTGCTCGCCGATCGCGCGGTGGGCGACGGCGAAAGCGCTGATGCGCTGCGCGCTTTCTACTTCCGCATGACTGGAGAGATTGATGAGGCCATGCTCAAAGTCTAAAGATTTGTAATTGGTAATTTGTAATGTGTAATTGCGTTTCGGAATTATCGCTCACAGGTCGCACGGCTTGAAATTACAACGAGTAAAATTACAAATCTCGTACTTTATGAATTCGACTCTGGACAAGCTCCATGCCATCCTGCGCCGCGATCTGCTAACGGCCATCCGCCACCGCAGTGGTTTCGTGGTGACCCTGGTTGGAGTGTTCACCGAATTGGCGGCCTTTTATTTTCTATCCCGCGCCATCGGTCCCGGTTTTCGACCCAATGGCGTCGAGTACTTTCCTTTTCTTCTGGTCGGCACCGGTGTCTACACTTTCTTCGTCATGAGCGCGCAAGCCTTCCTGAGCGCGGTGCAGGAAGCGCAGCAGACAGGGACGCTGGAAGTGCTTATGACCACCTCCACCGCCCCGGCCGAACTCGTCGTCCTCAGCTCCATTTCTGCCTTTGCCGGAAATCTGGTCAATTTGCTGGTCTATCTTTTCGCGGGGGTGGCAGTTTTCCGGGCGTCGATCCATGCCAATTTTTTCTCATGCGTGGCAGTATTGATTTTTTCTCTGGCAATCGCGTTGTCTTTGGGAATCGCCGCGGCCACGCTTCAGGTTGCGTTCCAGAAAGGCTCGGCTCTGCTGTGGCTGCTTGGTTCCGGACTCTGGTTTCTAAGCGGAACCATGTTCCCGATCCAGAGCTTGCCCCGCCCGCTTGAATTTCTCGCTCGCGCGGTTCCTCTCACCTACGCCATCGACGGAATGCGCAGGGCGCTGCTGGAGGGGCAGTCGGTGGCGGCGATGGCTTCGACTCTGGCCGTGCTGGCCGGGTTTGGCGTGGTCCTGCTCCCGCTCGCGCTGGTCGGCCTGTCCTTCAGTTTGCGGCGCGCGCGACAAGGCGGAACTTTATCATTTTATTAAGGATATTGACTCATATATAACAAGGATATTAACTCGCCTCATCGGCTCTTGGGGCTCTTGGCGGCTCTTGCGATCGGGGCGAAGTCTTATTGGCACGCGGCAAAGCCTGTAGTACACTGCCTTTACTCTTATCGATACTGGGGGATAAGCCAGCCGCTTGACCAACTGGCTTGACTAACTTATGACCGACAATCCTGCCCCTCGCGAGAAACAGCCGCAACCAGGCAACGCGAGTAAAGAAAAGAAGCTCTACCAAAAGCCGGCATTCCGCTACGAACAGGTTTTCGAGACGCAGGCTTTATCGTGCGGCAAGACCCTCACGGGTCAAGGCAATTGTCAGCACTCGAAAAAAACTTCCTGACTATGGACGACTCGAGAGATGAGCGACGCTCGACTTGCAGCGCGGAACGCTCAGCTTTGGCGGCAGAGGTTTTGCGTCGCAGCGGTCATTTGCACTTGCAAGTTCTCGGAGAAAGCATGCTGCCGGCTGTTTGGCCTGGCGATGTGGTGGAGATCGCGAGCTGCTCGCTCGAAGACCTCCGGCCTGGCGAGATCGTGCTCGCCCAGCGTGAAGGCCGCCTCTTTCTGCATCGCCTCGTCGGCCGCTTTACCGACCCCGACGCTCCGAACGGTTTCCTGCTGCGCGGCGATTCCATGCCTGGTCTTGATCCTCAGTTCCCTATTGAAGCACTGCTGGGCCGGTTGGTGCAGAAGGTTGACGAAAGCGCTGACGATGGGCGAGCCGTCCTTGCAGCCGCTCTGCGACCGGGCTTTGGTGCGAATTGGCTGGGCGTGAAATGGTCGCGCGCGCTGGGCATTCTGCTCTGTTATTGCGGCTTGGCGCGCCGTCTCGCTCTGAAACTTCATAGTCGCCGGAGAGCGCCCGAACTTCCAAACCCTGGACCCGCCGCAGGTATGAGTTCCGCAGATATGGGAGCCTGATGATGGGCGCGCCGCGAAAGGTCACGTGTGTCGAGATCGGAGGGATCCCGATTGCCTTGTCTACCGGCGATGAGGGCTTTCTCGATCTGCTGCGTCAGCGCTATGACGGGTTCCTGAGTTCTTCGCCTCCAGAGTTTGAGCTGGAGTTTGATCTCACCAGCACGGGGCCGGCTTCCGACGACGACGTTCGGGTCCGCCGCGAAGGTGGGGAGTGGCTCATCGAGCGCGGAGACTTCCAAGCCCGCTGGGACCCGCGCACCGGACGAGGCAGCGTGCGGCAAAATGCCAACCCGTATTCTCTCGATTCGGTGATGCGCATTCTGCACAGCCTGATTCTTGCGCAGCGCGGCGGATTCCTGCTGCACGCCGCCAGCGCGATTTGCAATGACCGGGCATATCTCTTCTCAGGAGTATCGGGCGCGGGCAAAACCACGATGACGCGGCTGGCGCCACCGGACATCACCTTGCTCACCGACGAAATTTCCTACCTGCGTCCGAATGCCGAGGGTTACTCGGCCTTCGGCACCCCTTTTGCTGGAGAGCTGGCCAGGGCCGGTGAGAACTGCGCCGCTCCGGTCTCTGCTTTATTTTTTCTGGAGCAGGGTCCGGAGAACCGCGTCGATGAGCTGTCATCCGCGGAAGCCGTCCGGCGCCTGATGCGCAATATTCTATTCTTCGCCGAAGACCAGGGCCTGGTGGAAAAGCTTCTTGCCACTGCTTGCGAATTCGTCGCCAGGGTTCCCATTCGCCGCCTGACGTTCTATCCTGATGCCAGGGTGTGGGACGAAGTTCGCGACTTCGCACGCAACTTCGCAGATAACTTGCAGGAGGTGCCCGAGCATGCCTGAGACTTGCATTTACATTGCTCGCAGCTCAGCCATTGCCGCCCGCGCGCTGGCCGGCGAAATGATGGTCATGAACTCGGCCGATTCGACTTTCTTCACGCTGAACCCGGTCGCGACCGCAATCTTTCAAGCTGCCGACGGCCGCACGCCTCTGCGGGATATTGTCCGCGACCGGGTTTGCGAGCAATTTGACGTCGATCCCGAACAGGCCCAGGCAGATGCCGAGCAGTTCGTCGCCGAGCTTTCCGGCCACGGTATTCTTCTCGTTTCGAGTCAACCCCTAGCGTCGGAGACGCCCTGATGAGCCTGATGAGCGAAGTCGGCCAGAAGGCATTTAACCTGGGCGTGCCCCTCGCCGTGCACATGGATGTCACGTATCGCTGCAACGAGCGCTGCGTGCATTGCTATCTCGATCACGACGACCATGGCGAGATGACGACCGCCGAAATTAAGGACGTGCTCGATCAATTGGCCGAGGCGGGCGTTTTCTTTATCACTTTCAGCGGCGGCGAGGTCTTAATGCGCCGCGACTTCTTTGAGATTGTCGAATACGCCCGGCGTCTCATGTTCAACGTCAAGATCAAGACCAACGCGGTGATGATCCACGAAGAAGAAGCGCGGAGAATCCGCGAACTGGGCGTAGACACAATTCAGATCAGCGTTTATTCGCATCGTCCCGAAGTTCACGATGCCATCACCAAGCTGCCGCACTCGTTTGAGCGCACCGTGAAAGCCATTCGCTTTCTACGCGAACAAGGGCTGCGAGTGACCATCGCCAATGTGCTGATGACCGTGAATTCTTCCGATCACAGCGGTGTGCAGGAACTTGCCGCCGAACTCGGCGTGCAGTACACGCTCGATCCCACGATCACGCCCATGATGGACGGCGACATGTCCGTTCTCTCGCTGCGCATTCCGGGAGAAGAACTCAACGAAATTTTCCGCAATCCTGCCCTGGTCGCCAACCAGGAGGAGTTCTGTGCTCCTCCCAAGCCGCCGTCGGCGGAGGATCTTGAGGGTTATTCGTGCAGCGCGGGCCATTCCTTCTGCTACATTTCGCCCTATGGCGATGTCTTTCCCTGCGTGCAGTTTCCACTTCCCACGGGAAATATCCGTCAGCAAAAGTTTTTGGATATCTGGAATTTTTCTCCCCAGATGAAGGAGGTTCGCTCGATCCAGGCCAAAGACTTGACCGTCTGCTCGTCATGCTCGCACGTCGGCAGTTGCACGCGTTGTCCGGGCCTGGCTTATATGGAAGGAAGTATGCGAGGCCCGTCCACCGCGGATTGCGAGAAGTCATTCTACCGGACGGGCATACCGACGGCGAACATGCTGAAACAGGGGTTGTCGAAGCCGCGGACGATGTCAGGCAATACGCCGCTGATCCAGATTCGGCCGGTTGCCGTTCCGGCTTGATGAGTCATACGGTGGAGCGACGGGCGCCTCGCGAGCCTGCCCTGAGCGAAGTCGAAGGGTCCAGTATGGTGGTGGCCAGGCGGGGACGCCCGGCGCTCCATTAGCAACCGCGTTTGCCGTACTAGAGTTTGCCCCCGGCCGCGGCGTTGTGGCTGCGCTTTAGATCGACGACCGCTTCCAGGCTGGCCAACTGCTCCAGAATACGCTGCAAAGCGGCGCGGACCTCATGCGTCGCCTCGCTGAACTTTATCGCCGCACCAATACCCATGTCCATGCGCACGACCTCGCTGTCAATGGAAACGTTCGTATGTTCGTGCGAGAAAGTGAGTTTCAGCGGCGATCCGGGCAACAGGAGACCGCTGGTTTCAACGTAGCAACCGCCCAGGCTCAGGTTGGTAACGATGCCCAGCAGTACCCGTTCCTGGCCTTTTCCAGAAATTTCCGTGGTGAGACGGCCCCGCACCCGCGGATACAGACGGCGGTTCTTCTGGGTCGCCTGGCTCTGCTTCTGCAGATACATGCGTTTGTCGGCCTCGGAAAGGATCTTTTCGGCATCCATCCCATCCTCGGGATACACCGCCTTGCCGACGCTCAGCGATAGAATGTCCTCGTTGCAGATGTCCTTGCCAGCCTGTTTTGCCAGGTCCCGCATCTGTTCCGCCTTGCGCGCGGTAGCTTCTGCAGTGAGTCCAGGAGCGATGACCACGAATTCGTCGCCGCCCATGCGCGCGACGTAGTCGTACTCACGGCTGGTTTCCTTCAGGGAGTGCGCAAACAGACGCAGCACGCGGTTTCCCTCCAGGTGTCCAAAGCGGTCGTTGATCTGCTTGAAGCCGTCCAGGTCGGCGACCATCACGGTCAGCGATTTGCTGTCGCGTTTGCAGCGCGCCAGTTCCCGGTCGAGTTGCAGGAATAGCGAGCGCGCATTGGGCAGACCGGTAAGGTAATCGGTAACCGCCGAACTCTCCGCTTGCTCGTACTTCATCGCGTTCTCGATGGCAAGCGCCATCTTCGAACTTACAGCGAGCAAAATGCGCAGGTGGTCGGAGGTAAAGAAATCTTTTTCCGCGTGATACAACGCGACCACGCCGACCACGCCCGACAAGCCTTCGAGGGGAACGGCGAGGGCTGAATTCAGCGTGCTGTACTTCGAAGGATCGTTCAGATAACCGGGCTCGACCGAAGGATTGCCATTCAGAATCGGCTTAAGGTTTTGCGCCACCCACCCCGAGAGCCCTTGTCCCATCGGAATGCGCAGCGAAGCAAACAGCCGGAAGTTGTCGCCATTCACATATTCCGGCACAAGTTCATCACCGTGGCGGACGTAGATCGCAGTCGCATCGTAAGGCATCGCCCGGCGCAACTTTACCGCAAACACCGAGAGCGTTTCGCCCAGGCTGAGTGAAGCCCCCAGATCCTGGCTGAGCTCGAAAAGAGTCTGCGCCTCCTGGCGGGCTGCCGCGATCGAACTAAGAAAACTGCGCTCCGGCGATTGCCGCTGTCCTTGCGCCTCGAACCCGGCTGCCGGTTTGATGGCTGGCACAACCGACGCGTCCCGGTCTTTGACCTCCGTGGACAATTTCTGCTTGCCCAGGCTGTCAGTGCGTTGGTGGACCAGTTGTTCAAGATCCACGTATTTTCGTTCGAGCACCTTGACCACTTGCGGATCAAAAGACTTTCCCGATTCATCCACCAGCCGCGACATCGCTTCCTGCAGAGGCAGCGCCCGCCGATATTGCCGATCCGAAGCCAGCGCGTCCAGAAAATCCACCGCCGCCAGGATGCGTGCGCCAATCGGAATCTGCGCCCCGCGCAACCCCAGCGGATAGCCCGTCCCGTCAAACTTTTCGTGATGAGCCCGTACGATGGGCACGACCGGGTATGGAAAGCGCACCCGTTCCAGAATTTCCGCTCCCACCAGCGGATGAATCTTCATTTTTTCGAATTCTTCCGGCGTCAGGCGGCCCGGTTTCGAGATGATGTGCTCGGGAATCGCCAGCTTGCCGATATCATGCAGCAAAGCCGCGGCCTGCAAGGCCTCCATTCCCTCCCGGTCAACCTTAAGTTCCTTCGCCACTTCGACGGCATAGACGCGAACTCTCTGCAAGTGGTCGTGAGTTGTCTGATCCTTGGCCTCGATCGCGAGTGCCAGGGCTTCGATGGTGCGCATATGCAAGTCGGCCATCTCTTCCACATGCCGCTTCTCATCTTCCAGTTTGCCGAGGTACAGGCGGTAGGAACGGTAGATGAGGTACACCACGGGAAGCGTCAACAGCGACGTCTGCCAGTCGGTAAAGCCATGCAGCCAGCTCATCATTCCGGCTACGCCCGCGCCCACCAGATAGTACGGGAAGCTCCAGAAGTAGCAGTCCGCCCAGATCTTCCGCAGCGACCTTCGCTCCGTCAGCGAAATCACGGCTGCAACCGGAAGCGTATTGGCTACGAAGTAAATGCACGCCGCCAGAAATAGGAGCGTAGAGGGGTTGCTCACCGCGTGATGGGCCAAAGAGTAGTGGTACGATGCGAAGGTTACCGCGATGGCCAGCGCCGTCGAGCTGACGTTGAAGGCGACCTGAATCGGAATCGGACGATCTCGGTCGAAGCACTGCACGACCACCGCCGCGCAGCCCAGCGCCATGGTTTCCGCCAAGCTCAGTTCCAGTACACCGAGCAGCAGAAATAAAAAGTTCACCGACATCGTCCCGGTAATCCCGGGCAGGTTCACTTTTAGCCGCGAGGCCGCCAGCGCAATTACCAGATAACAGAAAAATTTAAGCGGATTCTCGCTCCGGCCGTGCAAGACCGAATAGGTTAGGACGCTCGTCCCGCAGAGCACGACCACGGCAATAAAAAGGCGCGGCGCCACGCTCATTTCCCTCCAGGATTGAGGGCGAGTTTTCATCTCGGACGAACTCCTGCGCGGGATGCCATTTGCAATTCCCAAGGCGTAAACACGGGGGGGACAACTCATTGATAACAGGCGCCGGACAGGCAGGAAAGTATTCGGGGATTTGGAGGTAAACTTCCGTAACGGAGTACAGTGACCTTTTGGCACTACTGATTCTTCCGCTCGCCGGAAACACCGCTCTTAAGCCTTAGAAAAGACAGTGCCAGGCACGGCCCCGACGGGCATCTCAGCAAAGCGTGAACTTGGCGCTCCGCCGCACCGTATAACAAGAAGAGCACGTTGGTTTGACTCGGGTTTGACTCGCCAGAACTCTCGGGCCTAACATGAATGACTCTCTCCCAGGAGTGTTCCCGGAATGATCGGCAAGACCGTCTCGCACTACCGTGTCCTTTCGCAGTTGGGCGGCGGAGGGATGGGCGTTGTGTACGAAGCCGAGGACGTCAACCTGGGCCGCCATGTGGCGCTCAAGTTCCTGCCTCCCGAGACGGAAAAAGATCCGGTCGCGCTTGACCGTTTTCAACGCGAAGCTCGCGCCGCCTCCGCTCTGAACCACCCTAATATCTGCACGATCTACGAGGTTGGCGAGGACAACGGGCGCCACTTTATCGCCATGGAGTTGCTGGAAGGCGAGACGCTCAAGAATCGGATCCACGGCCAAGCCCACAGCCAACCCCATTGCCAACCGATGGAACTCGGGCAATTGCTCGATCTCGGCACACAGATCGCCGACGCTCTCGACGCCGCTCATGCCAAGGGAATCATCCACCGCGACATCAAGCCCGCCAACATTTTCGTGACCAGCCGCAACCAGGCCAAGATTCTTGATTTTGGTTTGGCCAAACGTACCGCCAAGCCCTCCGTCCTGTCTGCCGCCGCCATCGGTTCCGCCGCGACCGTCGACGAGCCGTTCCTAACCAGTCCCGGATCGACTGTCGGCACCGTGGCATATATGTCTCCCGAGCAGGCTCGCGGCAAGGATCTGGACGCCCGCACCGATTTATTCTCTTTCGGCGCCGTGCTCTATGAGATGGCCACCGGCGCAGTGCCATTCCGCGGAGATACGTCCGCCATTATTTTCGACGCAATCCTGAATCGCCCTCCGGCGCCACCGCTTCGCCTTAATCCCGACTTACCTCCGCAGTTTGAAGGGATCCTGAACAAGCTGCTCGAAAAGGACCGCGATCTGCGTTACCAGAGCGCGGCCGACGTGCGCTCCGACTTGAAACGCCTCAAGCGCGACTCCGAATCGGGTACGATTCTGGCCGCGACTTCCTCCAGTTCTTCCATCCGCAGGCCAGCGCCACAAAGTCGAAGCCGCAGGCTGCCCCTGTGGCTGATCCCGGCTCTGATCGTCGCGCTGGTCGCCGCCGGCATTGGCATTGTGTTTCTCAGGCGCGGACACGCCCTCACCGAGAAAGATTCGATCCTGATTACCGATTTCGTGAACACCACGGCCGACCCCGTTTTCGATGGCACTCTCAAGAAAGCTCTGGCTGTCGATCTGGGTCAGTCTCCGTATCTGAACGTCTTTCCCGACCAGAAGATCCGCCAGACATTGCAGTTCATGGGCCGCAGCCCCACGGACCGCATCACCAGTGACGTCGGCCGCGAAATCTCTCAGCGCGATGGCATCAAGGCCATGCTGAATGGCAGCATTGACAGCGTTGGGGGACAGTATGTCGTCACTCTGGAAGCCGTCAATGCTGCTTCCGGTGATTCGCTCGGACGCCAACAGGTTCAGGCAGAACGAAAAGAAGATGTGCTGAACGCGCTGCATGGCGCCGCCACCAAACTGCGCGGCCAACTCGGCGAGTCGTTGGCCACGGTGCAGAAATACGACATGTCCCTCTCCCAGGCCACCACTTCATCGCTCGACGCACTGAAGGCGCTGAGCCTTGGCGACGCCAAACACAACCTGGGCGACGAACTGGGTGCTGTTCCCAACTATCAGCACGCCATCGAGATCGATCCCAACTTTGCGATGGCTTACGCCCGCCTCGGCACGATCTACAGCAACCTTGGGCAGACCCAATTGTCGGAACAGAACCGGCAGAAGGCTTTCGAGCTTCGGGATCGGGCCAGCGAGCGCGAGAAGCTCTACATCATGTCCCATTATTATGCGGACAGCGGCCAGCTCGATAAGGGCATTACCGCCTACGAGCTCTATATCCAGACCTACCCGCGGGATTCCATCCCCTACAACAATCTGGCCGTCATCTATAACGAGCTCGGGCAGTTCGACAACGCGTTGGAGAAAGCGAAGCGTGCCGTGGAGCTCGACCCCGACATGATGAACGGCTATGGGCAAGTGGCTTCGGCCTATGCGGGCCTTAACCGGATTGAGGAAGCACGCGCTACGCTCAACACAGCAGTTCAGCACAAAGGGTCCACCGCCGGCACCCATGCGTACCTGGCTGCGCTCGACTGGTGCGAAGGGAGAGATGCCGATATCGAGAAGGAACTGCAGACCGCCTCCGCAACCCCAGACGGACAGCTGGAAGTTCTCAAGTTCCGCACCGGCCTCGCGGCCGTCCGCGGGCAACTACGACAGGCGCGGGATTTCACGCGCCAGGCCGAGGATTTGCTGGATCACCTGCACCTGCAGGGTCGAGCCGATGCGGAAGCGCAGGTTGCCAGCTGGGAGGCAATGGTGGGCAATCTTTCCGAAGCTACCAAGGGCGCCAATGAGGCGCTCGGGTTATCCCGAACTCTTTCTGTGATGGGGAACGTCGCGGTGACATTCGCCGTCCTGCGGCAGGACCAGAAAGCCCTGGCGCTGGCCGACGAAATCCAGCGCACTCATCCGAACGATACCATCGCCGTGAACGTGACCGTCCCCATGATTCGGGCGATCGCCGCATTACGTCCTGCTAATTCCGCCAAGGCCGACCCGGCCAGGGCCATTGACTTCCTCAATACCGCCGCCCTCTATGGGCGCGCTAACAACAGCGTTTATTACGTCCGAGGCCTGGCCTACGAGCACGCTGGACGCTACGCCGAGGCCCAGCAAGACTTTCAGAAGGTTCTGGACATGAAATCGCGCAGCGGACCTGACATTCTGCTTGTTATCGCTCAACTGAAGTTGGGCCGCTTATTTCAGAAGCAGGGTGACGCTCCCAAGGCTCGCATCGCCTATCAGAACTTTCTCGCCACCTGGAAAGACGCCGACCCCGACCTCCCACTCCTCCACGAAGCCAAGGCTGAATACGCCAAACTACAGTAGAGACGCGGCTTGCCGCGGCTCTGTCCATACGCCACCAACGACCCGATGGAGGGGCGGGCGCCCTCGCCCGTCCAGCCGGGCGGGGACGCCCGGCGCTCCATCGTCAGAAACGGATCAGCATGAGCAGCGAAGATCAACGTAACGATCAAAGAGCCCGTTGGGATCTTAAGTACGAGCAAGGCCTGCCTTCTCTGACCGAGCCGGATCCGTTCTTCATCTCGGCCTACGAGAGGTTTGTAACTCCATCACTCCCGAAGCCACCCGTGATAGGAGCGGCATTGGATTTAGCCGCCGGACTTGGCAGACATGCCCTGTGGCTTGCAAGCAGGAGCTGGCAGGTTACTGTGGTAGAGCTTTCCGAGGTGGCGATCGGAAAGCTCCGTCAGGCCGCTCTTGAGCTTAATGTCAATGTCGACCTCGTTGCAGGAGATGCCGCCGAGTACAAACTTGAACCCGCACACTTTGATCTCATCGTGCTGTTCTATCATCTGGACCGCAGTCTGTTCCCCAGGATAGTTTCCGCATTGAAACCGGGCGGCCTGCTCATCTCTAAGATGAGCCTGCGGTGGGATTCGGGCGAGAGGCTAACGACGGCTAGTACGAATCCTCTGCACAGAAATGAACTCCCGTCACTCGTTCCAGAACTGGATGTTCTTCATCACCAGGAACGACCCGTGCGCGATCGGGGCGTGGTCGAGTTTGTAGGAAGGAAGTGAGGGAAAAAGCTCGCGAACCGTCGACGCAACTTTCTGTAATTAGAGCCAAGTGACTACTTCGGAGCAGTATCCCGGACTCATTGCTCGACTTCAGAAGTGCGCGGCAACAATCTCGTGGAGTTTAGAATGAAGGCCAATTCCGAAGTAACGTGAATGAAGGCCGCGAGCAGGGGATTCAGCAAACCACACGCTGCCATGCCAACTCCTATGCTGTCCACGACCAGCGTGCCAACGAAATTCTGCATGATGATCCCGCGGCAACGTCGCGCCAGCCGCAAGGTTTCGACAAGCTTGGACAGATCGCTTCCGATCAAGATCACATCCGCGCTCTCCCGGGCTACATCAGTTCCCGATCCCATGGCGATGCCGACATTGGCTTCTACCAGGGCTGGAGCGTCGTTGATTCCGTCACCGACCATCGCGACATTACGCCCTTTGCTACGCAGCTCAGTCACCCACTTTGCTTTCTGCTCCGGCAGGAGTCCTCCCACCGCTTCGTCCACTCCGAGATCGCGGCCAACCGATGAGGTTGCAGCTCGTGTGTCTCCGCTCAACAGAACAGTTTTCAAACCCATCTGTCGCATTGCCGCAACCGCATTCTTGGCTTCCGGCCGCAAAACATCCGCAATTCGGATGCTCCCAAGAACTTGCCCCGCGCGAGCGACGTAGACTTCCGACGCCCCGCGCGCACCGTGACTATCCGTGGGCAAACCCCTCGTCATGCCGTGCTCCACGAAATGCGCCAGACTACCCACAAGGATCTCCTCGCCTTCATAACTCACCCTGACTCCTCTTCC
Organism: uncultured Acidobacteriaceae bacterium; assembly: GCA_963772195.1. Taxonomy (GTDB): domain Bacteria; phylum Acidobacteriota; class Terriglobia; order Terriglobales; family Acidobacteriaceae; genus Acidiflorens. Next base: position 138,386 of record CAVYWE010000001.1, read on the forward strand.
GGGCGTGTACGAGAATTCATCGGGCTCCGCCAGCGGAATGGCGAGTTCGGTTGCCCGTGCCACAACCGCCTTGGCGAGAGGATGCTCGGATTTTCGCTCCGCAATACTCGCAGCGGCGATGATCTGTCGCTCTCCGCAGCCATTGGCTGAAACAACTTCGCGGACCTGCGGGGTACCGAACGTTAGCGTGCCAGTCTTGTCCAAAAGCACCGTGTCCACGGCAGCCAGCGCTTCCAGATAAAGGCCGCCTTTGATGATGGCTCCCTGATGCGCCGCCCGGCCGATTGCGCCGAGGATTGCCAGAGGAGTTCCAGCCGCAATGCCACAAGCCCCCGCAACGATTACAACCGAAATGGTTGACTTGACATTGTGTGTAATGATGAATGTCAAAATTGCTGCCCCCAAGGCAAAATAGACAAGGTAACCCGCCAGGCGATCTGCAGTTTTCTGAATGGGAGCCCGTGACTTCTCGGCCCGTTCCACTGCTTCAATGATTCTTCCGAACGTCGTGTCGCGGCCGAGTCTTTGGGCGCCGATTTCCAGAGCGCCCGATTGATTGATGGTTCCGGCATAGACCGCATCTCCGGGTGCCTTCTCAACCGGCATGGCTTCGCCGGTGATTGCCGCTTGTTCCACAAACGAGCGGCCGCCAAGCACAATGCCATCCACCGGGATGTGCCCGCCAGGCTTCACGATGACCGTTTCCGCAACTTGAACCTGGTCAGCCGGTACTTCGATCACCTGACCATTACGGCGGACTGCGACGGTTCTGGGGAGAAAATCGAGAAGACTCTGGATAGCCCGCCGCCCTCTACCAACTGTGAGACCCTCCAAAACCTCGGCCGCAAGCACAAAGCCTGTAATGACCAGGGCGGTGAAGAACTCTCCAATCGCCAGCGCAGCCAGAAGCGCGATGGTCATCGAGAGTTCCATCGTCATCTTTCGCTCAACGACGTTCTCAAAGGCTTCCTTGAAAATGGGATATCCGCCAATCAGGGTGGCCGCGATGCCGATGACACTAATGTGCGGAAACGGCTCCCAGAGCCGAAACCACACTGCGGCCGCAGCCAGGCCCACGAAAGCAATGCGGACGATCTCAACCCACTCGAATCCGTGCTCGTGCTCGGAATGTTCCGAAGTGTTGGACTGTTTGATCTCCGGAGAGTTGGAGTCTTGGTTAAGCGGAGGGCCGTTGGCAGCGTTTCTTTCGGTCAAATACGGAGCACTCATAGTATCCCTTCCGTGCCGCGGGAGCCGATCATTTCAAGTAGGACTTGACCATGTCGATGACTTCATCAGCGGCTACCACCTGTTGCGAGGTGGGCTTTTGTTTGCCATTGAGAACGTGGCTGCGGATGTGGCCTTCCAGGAGCTCAGCCATCAGGCTGTTCATAGCTCCTCTGGCGGCGCTCATAACCTGCAGAACATCGGAGCAGTCGCGCTCTTCCGTAAGAGCCCGCACGAGCGCCTCGACCTGCCCTTGAATGCGCTTGGCTCTTAGGATTAGCTTCTGTTTATCGTTGATCGTGTGACTCATTATCTAGATTCCAACAAATACCATACCGGGTATGGTATCAGGTATTCATCTCAGATTCCGTCAGATTTAAAGTGAAAGTGCAAGAAGTAAGGGCAGTACGGCTTTCGCACCGTGCCGCCCTCACTCGGGGAAGGACATCCGTTAGAAGTGAAACCCAATCTGAGCCGTCAGCGCGCGCGGCGTCACATAGTGCGTCCCGCTGAAGGTCGAAAGGAAGTTATACAGCGCCGTCTTGTTAGTCACATTGATGGCGGTGAGCGTGAGACTCCATTTGTAATGATCGCCCTTGAACAGGTTGTCGTCGCCAACGGAAACATCAAACAGGCTACGCGGGGCGATGCGCGGCGGATTGTGGTCGGGGTCTGCTGTGTTCGGCGCTGGTACCTTTATAAGTGTGGATCCAAACTGCGATGCCAGGCAGGGGGAAGGCAGAGGTGTAGTCGGGGTAGCATGCTGAGATCCGCAGAAGAACCCCGCTTCGAACTCTTGATCGGCAGTCAGAGGGGTTCCGAACGAATCGGTCATGTTGATGGCTGGTTGCCCATTTAGCGTAGTCGACTGAGCGCAATTCGCAAGACTGTAGCAAGGTGTCTGGCCAGCCACCAGCCCACTGTCATAGCGCCAGTTAAAGCCGAACCAGGGCCCGGTTTTCCACGGCTGGTATTGCAAGTGCGTCGTTTGGTTAAACTTTTCGTCGTGGTCAATACGGAAGGGCGTGCCGCTCTGCCCTACCGTGGTACCCAAGCCGCTTGTCTGTGGTGGGAAGAAACGCGCGGCCACACTCGACATCACTACCAGTGCCGAGAATCCGTGGAACTCCGGCACGCTCACGCGAATTGCGTATCCCGGGATCTTGGAATTGTGCCATCCAATCGGAAAGAAGATCGGCGTGGCACCGAAGACACTGAAATCGTAGCCGGTGTGCGTGTATTTCCAGATGTAGTCCCCGCTCACGACGGCAAAGCGGCCGAACGCCTGCTGCAAGCCGGCGTGGAAATCGTTGCGGTAACCCGGGTTAAGTGGCGCGTTCTGGCATGGGATGAGAGCAGCGACGACTGGGAAATTGCATCCACTGCTTGAAAGAATTAGATTCTCATTGAACGGACTTTCCAAAGTTCGCGCATAGGAAACACGCAGCACCGTGTTAGTCCGCTTGATGTTGTATGCAACTCCGACACGCGGCTCGGCCTGACGAGCCGTCACCAGCCCGTTGTAAAAATCACCCCGCAGCCCCACGTTGAACGACCAGTTTCCCTTGGTGATCGCATCTTGTAAGTAGATGGCGAGCTCCTTTACATCCGTGTGCCCGCGAAATGGAAACAAGGTGCTGCTTGAACCGGCACAGCCATCGTTGGACGACGGAGTCGGCCTGGTCAGGTCGTAGCAGCCCAGCAATGGGGTAAAGCTCCCATTCTGAGTAAACGGTGTGGGATATAGAGTTTGGTTGGTCGTCGTCGCGGTCCCGCACTGCGTCGGGTCGTTGAGCCCAGGGTTGCCAACAAATACCGGGACGCCGTTTGCATCCAGACAAGGCGAGTTGACTGTTGGATCGACGATTCCGAAATTGAAATGTTCGGTGAGAAATGTTTGCTGATACGTAGCTCCGAACTTAACGTTATTAATGCCTTTCACGTAGGAGAGATCCGAGCGGAGCCCGACGTTGGCCAGCGTCCGATACTGTGAGACGGTCTCCTGCTGCAGATTGGAGGGACCGAGATCGGCGAACGGGTTGTTGCTGGGATAGTAATTGAAAACGTCCCGCCGCACCCAGCCGCCGAGACTAAAGACGGTGGTCGGATTGATCACTCGAGTCCAGGTCGGCGCGATGTTGAAGCTCTTGATTAGGGCGCGTTGATCGGTGGGACCGACCACGTTGCCGTTCGGATCGAGACCTCCATTGGCGACCACCACTCCGTTCCACGGCGTGGCAAATTGGCCGTCAAAAGTGTTGGGCGTCTGGAACCACGAACGTGAAAAGCCCAGGTTCAGGTGAATCGAGTCCTTGCTTGAGAGTTGATAGTCCACGCGGTCGAACAAGTTCTCTTCGTTGCCCTTAGCGTGTGCCACACGGAACTCCGGCGGATCGAGGAACCGGCCAGTGTTCAGCCCATTCGCAGAAATAAAATTCCCCCATTTCTGACCTCCGTATGCCAAGTCAACGCCCACGTTGGACGAGCCAAACGAGCCGTACGAAGCGTTCACGCTGCCGTGCGGCGTGGTCATGCCCTGGCCTGAGCGCGTCGTCGCCACAATCACCAGGCTCGTCTTGCCTCCGTATTCAGCCGGCGGAGCGCCGGGAATCACCTCCAGCGACTGGATCGAATCGACCGGAATCTGGTTCGAAAAAATCTTGCTTTGCTGATCGGTGATGGGCTGGTTGTCCACTGAGAATGAGTTCGAAGCATGGTCTCCAAGTCCGTGAAACAGGCCATTAGAATCGGCCGCCACTCCCGGCGCCGATAGTGTGACCAGCGAACTCACAGACGAGGACTGGCTTTCCAGCGGAATCTTGTCGAACAATCCCCGATCCACGTCGGTATGACCAATCGGATCGTTCTCTACCAAATCTGCGCCGGCCTCGACCGTGACCGTGTCGGAACTAGTAGCCACCGTCAAATTGACTTTCACATTCACGCCCAAGGCCGACCGGATCTCCACATCCTGCGCGGTTTGGGCAAATCCCGGGGCCGTCACCGTCATGTGATACGGATTAAACGGCACATTCGGGAAACTGAAATTCCCCTTGCTGTCAGTGGTAGTCGTCCGGTCAAAGCCGCTGACCGCGTTATGAATCTCCACGGTTGCGTTCGCCACCACCGCGCCCGAAGGATCGAGCACGGTGCCGCTAATCCCCGACGAAGTTCCGCCCGACTGCGCATTGGCAGCCCCAACACTCAACATCGCAGCAACGGCCACAATAGCCGCAGCCAGCCGGCCCTTACAAAATAAATGCATGAATTCCTCCAATAATGGGGTTCTGGAGCGAGTCCGATCACATTCAAGATCGAAGATCGCGGTCCTTTGGAATACTTACTGGATTCGGCGCGGGATCAGAACGCAGGTGGGGGACGAATAAACTGGGTAGTGGCGGGACGGAAAATCCGGGAAACTTCTGAAACCGGACTCGCCAGGGCCGCAGTAACCAAGACCGGCGCGGATGCAACCGTCTGGGTGTTGAGTCCGACATGAGCTGTCGCGCAAATCGAGCAGGTGTGGTGGGATGTAGTCGAGTTCTCGGGATGCGAGTGGGTCGCCTGTACCGTCCCCATCACGCACACCAGGGCGACGCAGAGCACACACACAGCTCTGACGAATACGCCCCGATTTGCCGATACCTTCAGCATGCTCTTAACGCGTTCTTATGAATTTAGGCGCGTTGCCTTTAGACGATTGTACCCTTAGATGGTCATCCGCGGAAATTCGCTGCACTAAAAATGGGCTTTTCCCACACCCTTCGTAATGTTCACAGCCGCCTTCCAAGTCTTGAACGGATGGTACCTGCGCTTGGTATATTCTCGGGTTCGCACACATGAAGACCATTAACCTCTGCTTGCTCGGCTTCGGCAACGTCAACCGGACGCTGATCGAACTCTTGCAGCGCAAGAAATCCGAACTGCGTAAGCGTCACGGCATCGACTGGCGCATCACAGGAGTCGCTTCGCGGCGCATCGGCTGGCAGGTAAACACGGCCGGCTTTGTTGTGGCCGACCTTTTGCGCGCGCAGAACTCCGATGCATTCGCGGCGGAGGCATTCGCGAGAATGCGCGGCGAAGAGTGCAAGCACTATAACGCCTGGCTCGACGCGGCTCAGCCCGACGTCGTGTTCGAAGCCACTTCCCTCAACGTCGAAACCGGACAGCCGGCCATCGATCACATCCGCGCCGCGCTCGACCACGGAGCCCACGCCATTACGGCCAACAAAGGCCCGGTCGTCCACGCCTATGAAGAACTGCGCGACATCGCAGCCCGTCGCGGCAAGCGGTTTCTGTTCGAATCGACGGTCATGGACGGCGTCCCCATCTTCTCGCTATTCCGCAACACGCTGCCCGCGATCGAAGTGAGAGGGTTCAAGGGAATCCTCAACTCGACCACGAACGTGATTCTGACCGGCATGGAGCGCGGGCTGAGCTTCGACGAGTCTCTCGGCCAAGCGCAGCAACTGGGCATCGCCGAAACCGATGCCAGCCATGACATCGACGGATGGGACGCAGCTGTGAAGGTCGCCGCGCTGGTGAACGTAATCATGGACGTGCGCCTGCCGCCGCAAAAAGTGGAGCGTGAGGGAATCCGGAGGCTCACCGGAGAAGCTGTGCGCTCGGCGCGAAATGCAGGCGCGCCCTACAAACTCATATGCCGCGCCCAGCGCACCAAATCCGGAGTAAGCGCCAGCGTTCGCCCGGAGCAGATCCCGCTCACCGACCCGATGGCGCTGGTCGGCGGGACATCGTCGATCATCCAGTTTGAAACCGACATCTTTCCCGGTATCACAATCACCGAGGAAAATCCCGGACTCTATGCGACCGCCTATGGCATGCTGGCGGACTTCATCCGGGCAACCGGCTCGTAGAGCAGGCCGGGGCGAGAACCAACAAAAGCACTATCACCCGCACGGGTATTCTTCGACAATCATTGGAATTGGAACTGGAATTGGAACTGGCATTGGAACTGGAGTTGGAGTTGGATTTATCGCCGACTCTCGTTTGTTGCAGCGCCACCTGCGTCTTAATTTGATCTTTAATATTTTGATCTTCCCAGTTGCGCCTGCTTCGTGCGGGCCCAGCGAAGTCAGACTCAGGGAGAAGTAACTATGTCGGGACAAGTCATTTTGTATTTTGACGACCAAGCGGACGCCTTGCGCTTCGCCCTAGCCGCCGGATCAGTGATGGCGGGAGACGAAGCTCGCGCCACCGACAACTTGGTCCAGGAAACGGCGCGAGTCACGCGCATCCGACTGGACGCCGCCAACAAAGGAAAGGGCAAGCAACCGAATCCCCCCGAATGCGCTGCGTAACAGGACGCTGAAAGCCCCGCCGGCCGTGCCTCCCCGTTTCGTATCAGGGCATCGCTTCAGCGATGCCGAAATCCTCACAGAGTAGCTGCCCCTTAGGGACGGGGCGTCGAATACCGCGGCGTTCATGCCCCGGTTTCGGCATCGACCTCAACCTCCTCAATTAGAATGTCTGCTATGCCAATCGCTGAACAGACTTCATCTTCACCCACCGCACTCGACCTCGCCTGGGTTCGCTCGCAGTTCCCCGCGCTCGCCCAAAAGGTCAGCGGACATCCCATGGTTTTTCTGGACGGCCCTGGTGGCACGCAAGTCCCGCAGCAGGTAATTGACGCCATCGCCGACTATCTCTCTCGCAACAACGCCAACACCGGCGGCGCTTACCAAACCAGCCGCAACACCGACCGCATGATCGCGGAAGCGCGGTCGGCGATGGGCGATTTTCTGAATAGCGATGCGGATGAAATCGTTTTCGGCCCCAACATGACGACGCTGACTTTCGCAATGAGCCGCGCGATCGGACGCGAACTTGCACCCGGCGATGAGATCGTCCTCACCCTGCTCGACCACGATGCGAACTTCTCGCCCTGGAAAGCGCTGGAAGAAAAGGGCGTGATCATCCGCACGGTGAAGTTTAACGAAAGCGACTGCATGCTCGACATGAGCGACTTGGCGGCAAAAATTGGCAAGCGCACGCGCCTGGTAGCCGTCGGTTATGCGTCGAATGCCGTGGGCACGATCAACAACGTTGCCGAAGTGGTGCGCCTGGCGCGGCAAGCGGGAGCACTGAGTTACATCGATGGCGTCCACTACGCTCCGCACGGGCCGATTGACGTGCGCGCCCTCGACTGCGATTTTCTCGTCTGCTCAACTTACAAGTTTTTCGGTCCGCACATGGGCGTTCTCTACGGCAAGCGCGAGCACCTGAAGAAGTTGCATCCGTATAAAGTCCGCCCCAATACCGACAACATCCCTAACTGTTGGGAATGGGGAACGCTGAACCACGAATGCATCGCGGGAATCAAAGCCTGCGTGGATTACTGGGAGGAACTCGGCCGACGAGTAGAGACGGGGCTTACCCCGTCTGAGACGCGGCAAGCCGCGTCTCTACAAGAAGGTCGCGCGAAGCCCGCTCTGACGACCCGGCGCGCCGCGATCCTGGCGGCGCACGAAGCCATCCATGAGCACGAGCGGAAGATGATGGAGAAGATGATCGCAGGCTTGCTTGCGATTCCCGGCCTGAAGCTGTACGGCATCACCGACCCACGTCGTTTCGAGAATCGTTGCGCCACGATCGCTGTCCGCATCGAAGGCCACACGCCACTCGAACTGGCAACGAAGCTCGGCGCGCGCGGCTTCTTCACGTGGGACGGAAACTACTATGCCCTGAACCTCACCGAACAGTTGGACGTCGAGCGCCTGGGAGGATTCCTGCGCATCGGGCTGGTGCACTACAACACGATGGAGGAAGTCGACGGACTGCTCGCGGCGCTGCAGGAGATTGTGAAAGGGTAGTAGGGTTACGTCTTGCGGCTCTTCGGCCGCCGTTTTCGACTTGGACGCTTTGTTCGAATGCGTTTGGTTTGAGCGCGCTTCCGGCGAGTGGGTTTCGCTTGAATCTCGTCCACCGAGTTTCCCCGTCCGACAATCGCCAATTTCGCCAGCCCGATGAACAAACCATGTTCAACCACTCCAGGCGTGCCACTCAATTCCCGCGCGAGCGCCGGCGGGTCCGCGATCTTCCCAAAGCTGCAATCGAGAATCTGATTACCGTTGTCGGTCAGGTAGGGACTGCCGTCGGCCTTCGTGCGCAATTTGGGCGATCCGCCGAGCGATACGATCTTCCTCTCGACAACGGTTCGCGCAAACGCAATTACCTCGACCGGCAAGGGAAACTTGCCGAGCACGGCAACAACTTTGCCGGAGTCCGCGACCACCACCATCTTCTTCGATGCCGTAGCGATGACCTTCTCGCGAGTCAACGCACCCCCTCCGCCCTTGATTAAATTCAGCTTGAGATCGACCTCATCGGCGCCATCGATGGTGATGTCGATCTCGGGATGATCATCCAGCGTGGTCAGCGGAATGCCGACTGCGCGCGCCAGGTCGGCGGTATGCACGGAAGTTGGAATTCCGATTATTTTCAGTCCCGCTTTCACGCGCTCGCCCAGAGCGACTACCGCGAAGTAGGCGGTTGAGCCCGTGCCTAATCCGACGATGTCGCCGTCACGCACCAGTTTGGCGGCGGCACGCCCTGCCGCTTCTTTTTCCTCTTCATTCGCCTGGTTGCCTTTCTCATCGCCCCTGCATCTTCATCAATTCGCGCTCTGCAAACCGGCGATTATTCCACAGCCTTCTGAATCAGCCCACCGATTCCCGCGATATTTTTCAGAAGATCGGCGGGAAACCCGTGCCTCTGCTGAAGGTATTCCGGTGAATTGTAGGAGAGCCACACTTTGCCCTGCTCGTCTTGCCATGCGAGCGCTTTCAGCGGAAGGTCGATGGCCAACCGGGGCGCCGCGACCATCAAAGGCGTCCCACCCTTTGGACTGCCGAAGATCAGCAACTGCGTCGGGCGCATGGTGAGGCCGGCCTTCTCCGCCTCACCGCTGTGGTCGATGAGTGCAAACACCGTCACGCCTTTCTCTTTGAGGATCGACTGGAGCCGTGCCAGAGTCTCAGGCACGGAGTAACGACTGGGCACATCAATAATTCCGCTGGCCATGTGGGCCCTCCCCGTAATGTGAGTGGAGAGCCGGGCGTCCCCGCCCGGCCGCCTCACTGCCGGACGGGCGAGGCGCCCGTCACTCCACCGTCTGACTAATCATGCGGCCACATGATCTGTTCTTCCGCCTGAATCGGCCACACCGGGCGGCTCATCCGTTATTCTATAGAAGACTCTTTATGGCTACTTCAACTCGGAATACCAGCGGGAGCGCGGCTCCTGCAATCATCGAAAACTACGAACGCGAACGCGTCTTTAACCTGTTCCGGCAATTTGGATATCTGGAGGCCGAACTGAACCCGCTCGGCCTGCTGCCTCCGCAACCGCATCCGGACCTGCGGTTTGATAAGAATCGACAACGAGTGGGCGCGGGAAGCGCGGCGCATTTATTGCGGAAGCGTAGGCGTGGAGTTCATGCACATCGCCGACCCGGAGCGGCGTCGCTGGATTCAGGAACGCATCGAGGCCGAACCCGCCGCAGTCGACCAGGAGCGCGCCATGGATATGCTGTTCCGCGCCGACATTTTTGAGCAGACGCTGCAGCAGCGCTATCTCGGCAACAAACGATTCTCGCTCGAAGGCAACACGTCTTTATTGCCGGCGATGGATGAGGTTCTGGACGTGGCCGGCGAGCACGGCGCGGTGGAACTGGTCATGGGCATGAGCCATCGGGGGCGGCTGAGCGTCATTATTCATCTGGCAAAGCGTCCGGCGGAGCAGGTATTTGCCGAATTTGAGGATGTAGATCCACGCAGCGTTTTGGGATCGGGCGACGTGAAGTACCACATGGGCGCGACCGGCGAGTACCTCACCCGGAGCGGCAAGAAAATTCATATCCATCTGGTATCGAATCCCAGCCACCTGGAAGCGGTAAATCCGGTGACGGTGGGACGCACTCGCGCCAAGCAGGACCGCGCCGGTGAAGGTGGCGAGGCGAAGTATCTGCCGCTGCTCGTGCACGGCGACGCCGCGTTCGCAGGGCAGGGCATCACGGCGGAGACGCTGAATTATGCCGACCTCAGCGGCTTCACCGTGGGTGGAACGATCCACGTAATCGTCAACAACCTGATCGGGTTCACGACCAATGCCCGCGAAGAGCATTCCTCGCGCTTCTCGGCGCAACTGGCGCGGCGGCAGGCGATTCCGATCTTTCACGTGAATGGTGAAGACGTGGACGCAGTGATGCGGATCGCGCGCATCGCCGCCGAATACCGCTACAAATTCGGCACCGACGTGGTCGTGGACCTGATCGGCTACCGGCGCCATGGCCATAGCGAGGTGGACGATCCCACGGTGACGCAGCCCCTGATGTACAAGGCGATCAAAGAGCATCCGCCGCTGTATCAGATTTACGCCAAACAAATCGGTGTCGAAAATATCGCGGAGCGCGCGGGGGCGATCAAGAGCGAGTACGAAGCCGCACAGAAGAGCGCGACGAAGTTCACCAAGAAGCCGCTGATGCGCGATCTTCCAAAGTATTGGGACGACTACTTCGGAGGCCGCTATAAACCGGAGTACGAGCAGCCCACAGGCATCGCGCGCGAGGAGTTGGTGGAACTCACGGCGCGTTTGACCACGTATCCCGAGGGTTTCCACATCCATCCCAAGGTGAAAAAGTTGCTGGAGCAGCGCGCGGAGATGGGGACGGGCAAGAAGCCGGTCGACTACGGCATGGCGGAGGCGCTGGCTTTTGCGAGCCTGGTCAAGCCTAACCTGGGGAAGCCGGGGATTCCCGTGCGCCTAAGCGGTCAGGACACGCGGCGCGGGACGTTCAATCAACGGCACTCGGTGCTGTTCGATATTGAAGATGAAACGGAATACGTTCCGCTGCGCCACATTGCGCCGGGCCAGGCGGCGTGCGACATATACAACTCGACGCTTTCGGAAGCGGGCGTCATGGGATTTGAATACGGCTACAGCCGCGATTATCCCGAGGCGCTGGTCTTGTGGGAAGCGCAGTTTGGCGATTTTGCGAACGTTGCACAGGCCGTGATCGACCAGTTTGTGTGCGCCGGCGAGGACAAGTGGGGACTGCTCTCAGGCCTCGTGCTCTTGCTGCCCCACGGCTACGAAGGACAGGGTCCGGAGCATTCGAGCGCGCGCATCGAGCGATTTTTGCAGCTGGCGGCGCGGGACAATATCCAGATTTGTCAGCCCTCGAATGCGGGGCAATATTTCCATCTGCTGCGGCGGCAGGCGCTGCGCAAGTGGAGGAAGCCGCTGGTGGTGTTCACGCCGAAGAGCATGTTGCGGCATCCGGATGCGCTGTCTCCGCTGGAAGATCTGACCCATCAGAAGTTTCTGCCGGTGATTCCGGACACAGAAGCGCAGGATGCCAAACGCATTCTGATCTGCACCGGAAAAATCGGACACGAACTGCGCAACGGAGCGTCAGAAGCGTAAAGACATGAGCACCGCCATTGTCTTCCTCGAGCAGATGTACCCGTTCCCCGAGGCGGAACTGGCCGCGGAACTGGAGCGCCATAGTTCAGCGCGAGATATTGTGTGGGTGCAGGAAGAGCCATCCAACATGGGTGCGCTTTCCTACATGCTGCCCCGCTTGAAGCGCATCGCAGGCAAGCGGCCGGTGCTTTCGGTGAAACGGTCCGGGAGTGCGAGTCCGGCTACCGGTTCGGCAAAGGCGCACGAGGTCGAGCAGAAGACATTGTTGGCACTGGCGTTCACGACGCAGGACTGAAAAGGCTGCAGCCGCGAAGCGTAAGCCGGAACAGCGATCTTCGAGCCCGGCACGTGAGTGCCGAATAGACGAGACGTGATAAACCCGCGTCCCGTAGGGGACGGCACCGGGCTGACTTTAGGCCAGCGCTTGGCTGCCTCTTCCCAGCCGGCGACGCGCGCCGGAGCGGGGGCGGCGGCAACCACCGGTGGAATCCGGACCGGTTGCTGCGGCGCGGTGGCAGTTAAGCTCGGCTTGGGCGCTTCAGCGAGCTGCTCTTTTTCCTCCGAAAGCAGCGGGGCTGCGACGCGCAAAGCCTCAACTTCTTTTTCCAGCCTGGTCAGTTCAAGTTCCTTCTGCCGTAAAACTTCATACACATTTTTCATCTTGGGCACCTGTGTGTTGGAACAAGCGATTAAGCGCAGAGTATGGCTTTGAGCGGCAATTTGTCAAGTAAAACAGGCACTTGCAAGTGCATGGGTGGTTATCGAAGCTGGGTTATCGAAGCTTCGTTATCGAAAGACCACGACGGCGACCAGGATGCCCAGGATCAGGACAACGACCGCCAACAGATTGACGTGGTTCGCCAGCCACGATTCTTGTGGGGGCACTGCGTTTGCAAGGAAGGCCGGCACGAATTCCTCCGGCCTCGCCGGTACGGAAGTGGCCGCGGAGGCGCCCACTGAGCCGGATGATGCGTCCTGCCCCTGCTCGCCTTGCTCGACCTTTCGTTGCTCGATCTGGTGTTGCTCGATCTCGCCCTGTTCCTGCTCGCGCTGCTTCTTCTCGAAAGCCGTCTTCTCGCTATCCTTCTTCTCACAATCGAGGCAGAGCGTTCTCCCCTCGGAAACGGGGAATCCGCAAGATGCGCATTTTTGCACGCGGAGCATGGCCTCGGGAACTGAAGCGGGCTCTAGCTCCGGCCCTGGCTCTGGCTCTGGCGCCAAATCTACGGACGGCGCGAGCGGAAGGACTGTGGGCTCAGCGGGAAAGACTGGCGGCTCGGCGGGAAACGCTGTGGGCTCGGCGCGCACGGCTGGCGGCTCGGCAAGAATGGCCGTGGACTCGACAGGAAGGACTGGGGGCTCGGCGAATTCCGGGGTAGTGGGAATATTAATGGGAACTGCCGAAGTCTGTTGCGCGCCGCCTGCCGCGGGAGGTTCGACGCCCTTTTCCGGTTCTCGCTCAGGCGTTGGCACGGGCCCGAAATTCTGGCGCTGTTCGGCCAGATCGAGGGCCGTCAAGGTGAGGTCGGCCATGCGTTCGAGCGCGATCAGATCGCGCTCTTCGAAAGCGTAGGGGTGATCGGAAAATAGTTCGAACAGCCCGCGAACCTCACCGGAACGCCGCAGCAACGGCAAAACGACAATGGACGCAATCCCCAAAGCCCGGCAAGTTTCCAGATTCACCCGCGGATCGGTTTCCGCGTTGTCACAGCGCAGCAACTGCCGGCGGGCAATGCTTTCGCCGGTCAATCCCGAACGAACCTGCAGGCGCGCCCCGACCGCCGGCGCTGAAGATCCAGCGCTCGCGCGGCAAACCATCTCCTCACCCTGTGGCAAAGCAAGGGCAGTGCCGGTCGCGCCGGTAATGTACTGCGCGCGTTCCACTAACAACTGGAGTGCGGAGTCCAGTTCCGTTTCTCCAAACGCGCGGCTCCCATTGGAGTTGTCACCAACTCCGCCAACTGCAGAGGACTGATCCGTGGCCGCGATTGTATCTTCGGTCGTGTCCTCGGTACTCGCTGCCGGGAATCGGTCTTCGGGTTGGGCGGATCCGTTCATGAGTGGTCCTGAACCGAGTCTCGCCTTGGAGAGTTAAGCTGTCAAGGGCACAGCGAGGTCAGCGGGCGAAGGAAACTCGCTCCCCACGCCTAATTTTCATTGAACGACTCCCGGATGGTGTAGCCGCCTAACTTTCAACGTAATCCGCGAAGCACGCGTGTTGGGGCATAATGCAAGAGAGGCTGCAGCACACCGAATGAACAATTCAGCACTTGTTTCCGTGCTCGGAGAAATGTCTGCCGGACTTGTCGGAGCCATCGGTCTCGCTACGCTCCTCCTGCGTTGGCGAGACCGCATTGCCAAATCCCAAGGGAAGACTCCAGAGCAGGTGCAAGCGCGTTTCGCCGCCATCCTTCAGTTTCGGTCCACTCTTGAGCGGTGCATTCCGGGTGTGCTGACCATCATCTTTGGAATCTTCTTCGCCCTGGACCGTAGCCGTGAGCATGACTCTGATTGGTGGATAGGACTGCTTTTTATACCTGCTGGTTGGGTGCTAGTCACTCTGCTGGCGCGAAAGCCTTGGCGACGCTATCTTGAACTTCAACGTTTAGCAGACAAAAGCTCAAACGACCAAGGGTAGCCGCAAGCGCCTCGAACGGTCACTGCAACAGTTACTGCGACTTTCCGTCTTTGTGCCGCAGCCATTCGATAAACATCTGTTCTTTTGGTTTGTCGTAGTCCATGAGCAGGTGGCGGATGCTGCGTCCGCTGACAAAGTGGCAAACTTCTTCGGCCAGGTTCTTGGCGTGGTCGCCGGCGCGTTCGAGAGATTGCGTCATGAAGATAACCTGCAGGCTGGAGTGGTGCGCGACGTTCTCCGGATTCTCGATGTGGCGCAGGAAGATGATATTGCGCAGGCGGTCCATCTCGGCATCGGCGCGAAGCACATCGATGGCTTTCTTGACATCCTTTTGGGAGAACGACTGGCCGACGTCAGCCAGCATTTTCTCCAGAACCGTGGCCATGTGGGTCAAGTCGCGTGCATCCTGCGAGTCGAGGCGGTCTTTTGCAGCTTGCGCGCTGGTAGCAAAACTCAAAAGCAAGTCCCCAATGCGCTCCAGTCCGATCATGACTTTCATGCACGCGAGCAACTGCCGCGTTTCAGCCTCCGGAACGCGGGTAATGGTCGAGGTCACACCGGAGTCCACTTCCAGGTCAATGGCATCAAGTTCTTTTTCGCACTGCCGGATGTCGTTCAGCCGGGACATCGATCCCGTGGCAATTCCCTCGGCCGCGATAGCCGCAGCCTCGCGGGCCAGTTCGCATGCTTCCACCGTTCGCTTCACCAAGACTGAGTGTGAGGGCTCAGGCCAAGGTGTCTTTACGCTGGCTGTGCTCATAGGCTGCCACTCATAACCTGCCACTCATAATTAAGACCGCCTGCATCTTTGGATGCCGGATCCGCTCTGATGGATACGAGCGGTATCAACTTAGAGTGTGGCACACATCCCAGCAAAAGCATAATTCCTGGCGTCCCGGGGCAGGTTACAACCCGGTGAATTTCTTGCTGGCGCCGGCACTGGTTTGCATCCTGACCAGATGCCGGCTCTTTGCCCCAGGCGTCGCCATTAGTTAACGCCGGGCGTTCCCTTCCAATCGAGAACATCAACAAGGTTATAGGGGTTCCCAATGAGATTCATCTGCAACTCTCCCTGCTTATCGATTACCAGCTCGGCTGCAGGGTACAACTTGCCCGTGCTCTTGCTCTTGTCCGTATCATTCAAGTCGAATTCACCAGCCGTCAAGTTGTAAGCGGTAGATCGGGTGTCCCAGTACACCTCACCGAACCTCAAGGGCCGGTTAGTGACAAAGCGGATCTTCCGTCCCGTCGGGGTTGGAATCATTTGGATGTAACTGCAGTCATACCCAAGAGTGCCCGTGACCTCGATGTGACCCGCCGCTTTCATCTTGCTCAGCGCGTTCACCAACCCTTTATCCCCGCCCTTCTGGAACGCCTCGACCAGGATCTGCTTGTCTGCCTGGGTAGAGTAATCATCAATGTTTAACGTGACACTGAATTCAGACCCCATCTGGGTGCTTGTGCCCATGGCAGTGGCATCAATCGTTTCTGTCTTGTTAGCCGAGAAGCCGAGAGTGCTTCCAGCGATGAGCAAGCCCGTAATCAGCAAACTACCCAAGGTGAGCCTGAGAGTTCTTAAAGTCGCATTCCTGTTTTGTAACATTTCCATTCCTCCTTATATTGAGATATGAGCTGCATCGAAAATAATCTGTTCTAACGATGGACCAACCGAAAAGAGTTGGCTCGGCCACGTGAACCACCTGCTGTGGAAGACGTGGCCGGACTGCATCAACCACATCGTCCCCTACGACCTGTGCTTGGGGGTCTTCGCATCCAGGGTCGAGATCAATGGCTCGGCCGCTGGGGGCACGGCGACAGTTTTGGACAGAACGATGTCCCTCGCGGAAACCTTCTCGCCATACACTAGGCGGTTGTCGCCATTGTCTGGACGGATCGTCGAGCCTTCGAGGGAGACGCCGGCAAACAGGCCACGCGCCCTTGAGTAGCTCAAGATTTCTGCTCGCAGAGTCGCATCCGTGTCGGCAGACGCATCGCGGCCAACCGGGCCCGCAGCCACGGAAGCATCCGCTCCCAGCTTCACCTTGCTCGCGAGGATGCCGCGGGCGCCGCTTTCGTTCATCACCAGCAACACGAAGTCTGTAGCTTGTCCACCGATCTGAAAGCCGAAGCTTCCGCCCTCGAGGGCCATCATCGAGGGAGCGCCCCAAGGTCCCCGGAAATCTTCACCCTGGCGGCATGACATTGCTCCCCGCCCGTAGCTTCCGCCAACGATGAATGCGGCTTTTAGGACGGAGGGAAAAACAACGACGCAATCTGCCTTGTCCAGTAATTCCTGCGGGATGCTGTCAGGAACGTCGAGAATCTCTTTCAATACCCTGCCACTATCTTTCAGTCTGTCGTCAACTTTGGTTTGGGCCGATGCGCTCGCCACCCCAGCAAAGAGTGGTACAGCGGCCAATAGAATACTGCTCAGATAAGTCAGCAACTTTCGCATGTTATTTTCCTCCTTTAGTTTTTGAAATCGTTCGCTACTTTTTGTTGTCTCCCCGGGGGATCGCCTCGGGTTATTGCGCTTCGCCGTTGATTGACCGCGATTGTTTTTCGGCGGCCGCAGCTTTGGCCGCATCTTGTTCGGTTTTCGACGGCAAGATCCGCATGCCGGAATCCTGTCCCTCAGCCCAGACTTGGCTTAGAAACTCATCCTTGCCATACTTATTGAAAGTGACATCGCTCTGGGTATGGGGAGTATCTGAGGTAACTGCATACTCCACGAAGGCCGCGTGTGAGCCATTGAGGTCTTCGATCAACAGCAAGTTGTCGTCTGCGTTCGGCACACTCACCGTGTAACTACCTGCAGGCATCTCCACATCCCCCGCATAAAACGCGGATGGTGCGTCAAACGTCACCCTGGCGGAGATCTACGCCATCGCCGGAATTGCGCACAGGACTGATAGCAAGCCCATGCGCACAATCAGTTTCTTTACAGTGTTCATTTTTGTTTTCTCCTTCTTTCGGTCGCGTTTGGGCTTGGCCTTGTCATCCTGACACGATGCTGTGCCCTTAACCGAGTAAATGCATTAGGTATGCCAAAGTTGAGTGGAGCAGGAGATCGTGGCAAGTGATTGAATGTAGGAGAAGATCAGGACGGCACGATCGCAATCCCGAGGTCTGACCGATAAAGCTTTGCGTCACTCTTTCGACAGCTGTCGTCCCGTGGTCACTTGCAAACTGGGCCCGTCTTAGGCCTGTGTCCTACGTTTACCCGTCCCGTCTTCGAAAGGCGGAGTGGAAAGAGTTTTTCCGGGCGTGTCCAGGCGGGCCGGGATCTTCAAACTGACACCACGTAAGAACTACGCTGAATCGGCCTCCGAAGCTGTCAGGGTGAACAAAAAAGTCGAGCCGTGGTTAAGCTCGCTCTCCGCCCGAATCGTTCCCCCGTGCGCCAGAACGATATGCTTGGCGATGGCGAGTCCCAACCCGGTGCCTCCGGATTCCCGCGAGCGAGCTTTATCGACGCGGTAGAAACGCTCGAAAAGACGGTGCAGATGCTCGGAGGAAATCCCCGGGCCGAAGTCTCTGACATAGAATTCGACGCCGCTCGCAGCCGCGCGCGCTCCGAGAATAACTCTCTTTCCTGACGCCGCGTACTTCAATGCATTCTCGATCAAGTTCGAAAAAATCTGGTGGATGGCCTCGCGATCCGCGTTCACTTGCCCGGTGGGGACCGAGTTCTCAATCACCAGTTCGACTCCATAAGACCGCGCCACTTCACGAAAGCTTTCCAGCGCATCCTGCAGCAGTTCTTCGGTGCTGACCCGCTGGATGTCGAACCTGTGCTCGCCCGATTCGACGCGCGCCAGCGTGAGCAGATCTTCCGTTAGGCGGGACATCCGGGCCGCGTTCTTGCGGATGATTTCCAAAAAGTCGCGCACGTGATTGTTTTCGAGAGGATTGTCGAGCAGCGTCTCGGTGTATCCCTGGATGGAAGTCAGCGGAGTGCGCAGCTCATGGGAAACGTTGGCGATGAAATCGCGCCGGCTCTTTTCCATGCGCTCGGTCTCGGTAAGATCGCGGAGCACGGCGACGGCCCCGCCTCCGGGCATGGGCGCCGCGGTGACATCGAAGGTGCGCCCCGGAGCGATGGTGTTCGAGCGCGCGGAAGTCACGATCTGGTCGCGCGCCGCTTCTTGAATCGCGGCAAGAAAGTCCGGGTCGCGGACGCTGTCGATCAACGGCGCATTCAGCCGGGGAGCTCGAAGCAGCAGACGGTCCATGCCCCGATTAGCCCATTGCACGCGCCCGGCGACATCCACCGCAATCACCGCGTCCTGCATGCTGTTGAGAAGAGTTTCCAGTTCTCGCTGGCTGTTTTGAACGCGAGCGTAACTTTCTTCCACGCCGCGCGTCGTCTTATCGAGTGCTGACGCCACCTGCCCGATCTCGTCACCCGAAGTGGACGCGATTCTGGCGGTCAAATCCCCACCGGCCACGCGCTCGGCAAAATTCACAATCCGCTGCAGACGCCGGCCAACATATTGAGCAGCGACCGCTGCCACCAGCACCGCGAAAACGAATGCGGTCAGTGATCCCCAGAACAGTGCCACCGCCAGCGGACGATCCGTAATTTCCATCTCCGGCAACGGATACGCCAGGCGAACCGCTCCTCCAGAAACCGGCGCCGCCACATACAAAAAAGGAACGCCAAGAGATTGACCGCTGTCTTCATCCACGCCGAGTTGGCCGGCGAGAGCAGAAGCAAACTCCTTGCGATGCCTCTGATTCTCCATCGCGCCGGGATCGGCCTCAGAATCGGCCAGCACCTTGCCAGTCGGATCAATGACGGTGGCGCGGGCTCCGGCCGCCTGCCCCTCCTGAGCGGCGATGTCGGCCAGATGATGCTGACGGTCCGCCTCCACGCGATAAGCGAACATCAAAGTTTTCTGTTTGAGATTGCGCTCGATCTGCTCGCGCAGAGTACGTTCCCAGACCTTGTGCACGGTCAACTGCAACGTGATCGCGGTTACGCCAATCACCAGCAGAAACACAAACATCAATTTAACGAAGATGCGACTTCTCAACGCGCGACCTCAAAACGGTAGCCGGCCCCCCGGACCGTCTTCAAGTAACGCGGGTTCTCCGGATCAGGCTCAATCTTTTCACGGATGCGTCGCACATAAACGTCCACCGACCGCGGTGTGACATACGCCGTATCGCGCCAGACCGAGTCGAGCAACTGGTCGCGAGTGAAAACGCGGCCGGCGTGCCGCATGAAGTAGTCGAGCAGCCGGAATTCGGTGGCCGTGGTCGGCACCTGTTTCCCGCGAACCGTCAACGTCATCGCGCCCGGGTCAATATGGACTTCGTCAATCTTGGTTGGCAGCGGCGGCAGCGGCCGCTCAAAACGACGCAGCACTGCTTTGACCCGAGCGACCAGTTCGCGCGGGCTGAAAGGCTTGGGGATGTAGTCGTCAGCTCCCAACTCCAGTCCCAGCACACGATCCGCCTCGCCGCTCTTCGCGGTCAGGAAAATCACCGGCACCGACGCGAGCGACAACGACTGCCGAATCTGGCGGCAAAGTTCGAGGCCATCTTTTCCGGGCACCATGATATCCAGCAGAAACAGCGCCGGACGCTGGCGCTCAGCATCGACCACGACCAAATTGCCAGTCGAGTAGAGTCGCACGTTGAAGCTGGCGCCTTCCAGATGATGGCGAACCAGGCGGGAAATATCCGGGTCGTCCTCCACAACATAAATCGTCGGCTTCACGCGACCATTGTAGCTGGGAAGTATGACGATTTGGATAAACAAGCTGCCAAACCGCGAAGGTCCTCAAAGGACGGCCCGCGGGCCAAAACCTTCGTGATCCTTAGTGCCCTTGGTGGTTCACGGGTTGTCCGGCTTAAATCACAAGCTCGCTCAACGCAGCGCCATCCCCGCCTCCGCGCAAAAATCCATGGCCACAAATTCCCCGCGCAGAAATTTCGGAAAGGCCGCCGCCGCGATCATGGCCGCATTGTCAGTAGAAAGCGCGCGCAACGGAAAGAAAACCGGAAGCCCCTGCATCCCCGCCTCGCGCTCAAACGTGGCCCGCAATTCGCGATTGGCCGCAACGCCGCCGCTTACGAAGAGAGTGCGAACGTCATACTCGCGCGCCGCAGCCAGCGTCTTAATGACCAGATCATTCACCATGGTGCGCTGGAAAGAAGCCACCAGATTGAGGGTTTGCCGGTCACAGAGCCTGAGCGTGTCTTCCAGCGTTGGCTTCTCCATGCCCCCAAGCGCCCGGCGCCGATCCTCAATCGCAGCCTTCATATTCTGCGTTTCGACGTATCGCAAAACCGCCGTCTTAATTCCGCTGTAAGAAAAATCAAAGTGCGGCCCGTCTTCCGCCGGAAGTTGCCCATGATCGCCCTGCACATGATCGCCCAGCTTCTGATCGCGCCGGTCCGGATGCTTGATCTGCGCAATCTGGAACTTGACCGCGTGCGGATCACCATGCGGCGCGAGCCCGTCAATAATAGGTCCTCCGGGATAGCCCAGCCCCAAAAGCTTAGCGACTTTATCGAACGCCTCCCCAGCAGCGTCGTCGCGAGTGTGCCCGATGTTCCGGTAGGTCCATAGATTCTCGTGCACCTGCGCTAAATAGAGATGCGTGTGGCCGCCCGAGACAACGAGAGCGAGCACAGGAAAATGAAGCTCGGCATCTCCGCTCTGCCGCTGCTCGAGCAACACGGCATGGATGTGCCCTTCAAGATGGTTCACCGCAATCAGCGGTTTCTCCAGCGCGAAGGCAAGCGCCTTGGCGAAGCTAATGCCAACCAGCAGAGCGCCCGCCAGTCCCGGCCCTTGCGTGACCGCGATGGCATCGACCGACGCGTAAGTCTGTCCCGCCTCGGACAATGCTCTGCGCACCACCGGGACAATTGCGCGCAAGTGCTCGCGCGAGGCGAGTTCCGGAACCACTCCGCCATAAGGCTGGTGAGTGGCGATCTGCGAGGCAACCACATTCGACAGAATCTGCTGCCCCGAGCGCACCACCGCCGCGCCCGTCTCATCACAGGAGGTCTCGATACCGAGTATGTGCGCGTCAGGCATAATGATGGCTGTTGCGCAGGCAAAGTTCTTAACCACAGGGAACACAGAGGACACAGGGAAACACGGAGAACTTCTTCTTCATCTGACGATCAATAATTGACTATCAATAATCCCGAAACGCTTTCCCCTGTGTTCCCTCGTGCTCCCTGTGGCAAAGATTTCCGCCCGCGCGTAGTGCACTCAGCCGCAGCTGCTAGTCTAAATGGGGAGCCGCGCCCGTGCCGGAAGCCAAAAAACGAGCCGCCGAAATCGTGAGCACCCTGCGCAAGCAAGGCCACCAGGCCTATTTTGCCGGAGGATGCGTCCGCGATCTCCTCCTAGGCCGCGAGCCCGCCGACTACGACGTAGCCACCGACGCGACGCCGCAGCAAGTCATGCAAATCTTCCCGCAGACCTACGCCGTAGGCGAGCAATTCGGAGTAGTGCTAGTCCCAGAATCCAATGGAGCGACGGGCGCCCCCGCCCGTCAAGGCACGACAGTCGAGGTAGCGACCTTCCGCTCCGACGCAGGCTACTCCGACGGCCGTCATCCGGACGAAGTCCGCTTCACGAAAAGTCCGCGCGAAGACGTACAGCGCCGCGACTTCACCATCAACGGCTTGATGCTGGATCCCGCGACCAACGAGGTCCTGGATTTCGTCGGAGGCCGCGACGATCTAAAAGCCGGAATCATCCGCGCTATAGGCGATCCCGAGCGCCGCTTCACCGAGGACAAACTGCGCATGCTCCGAGCCGTGCGTTTCGCCGCCCGCTTCGATTACAAAATCGACCCGGCAACAATGGCAGCGATACAAAAGTTAGCGCCTAAAATTCACCAGGTTTCCTGCGAACGTGTGCGCGAAGAACTAACAAAGATGCTAACCGAAGGCCAAGCCCGCCGCGCGTTTGAACTACTGGATACGACCAGACTCCTGCCAGAAGTTTTGCCAGAAATCGCCGCTATGAAGGGAGTGCAGCAACCACCGCAGTATCATCCCGAAGGCGACGTCTTCGTCCACACGCTGCTGTTGCTGGAGAAACTCCAGCCCAACGCGTCGGGCTCCGCGTCTGGTTCTGTGTCAAAGACGCTAGCCTGGGGAGCGCTGCTCCACGACGTAGGCAAGCCGCCGACATTCCGCGTCGCGCCGGATCGCATCCGCTTCGATGCCCACGTAGAAGTAGGAGTAAAAATGGCTGCCGAAATCCTCCGCCGTCTGCGTTTCTCGAACCACGAGACCGATCAGATTCTGGCTCTGATAGACAATCACATGCGCTTCGGAGCCGTGCAGCGCATGAAACAATCCACGCTAAAAAAGTTTCTCCGCATGCCCGCCTTCGAAGAGCATCTGGAGTTGCATCGCATAGACTGCCTCTCCAGCCACGGCCAGCTCGACGCGTATGAATACACGCGCGAGCAGTTGCGTTCTTTGCCGCCCGAGGCGATTCGTCCGACTCCGCTAATCACCGGCCGCGACCTGATTGAAGCAGGCTATGATCCCGGTCCACGCTTCAAAGAGGTGCTGACAGCCGTCGAGGACGCCCAACTGGAGGGCCGACTAGCGTCGCGTGAGGCAGCGATGGAGTATGTGCGGCGCGAGTTCCCGGTGTAACTTCGAGCGCGGTGGATAACCGAAGCGATGGAGAGACGGGCGCCCTCGCCCGTCCTAGGGAGTCGGGGTGACCCATCCTAACGTCGCGCTCTTCGACGTTAGGGTGGGATTCCACAGCCATGTCCCGCGTGGGCCCTTGTCTGATACCTCCATCCGCACTCCCGGTCCCATCAAGCCATTTTCACCTCGAAGGCAGAGTAGCTCGTGTGGCGCGGGCGCCCCAGCCCGCGATCTCAGATAGATAAGTCACCGCCGATCGCAGCCGCGAACGGGAAGGGCACCGGCCTCACTCGTGCCGCTTTCAGGGCCACACGGTCACCTAAACAGCGAATAGAGAAAGTTCTCGGGGTCTCATGTAACATAGTTTCGTGTTGCTCGTCATCTTCGGCGCTGGCGCGTCTTACGACTCTGTTCCCCACCTTCCGCCGACCGGGAGCCCCTTAGAGCGCCGTTACCCGTATGAGCTTGACCGCCGGCCCCTCGCGAACGAACTCTTCGAAAACAGAGAGCACTTTGTTGAAGCAATGGTGCGGTTTGCACACTGCATGGCCATTGTGCCTTTCTTGCGTAAGGCGGGCGTATCCGTGGAAGAGGAACTTGCGAAACTGCAACTGCAAGCGAAAACATTCCCCCATGCGCATCGAGAACTTGCAGCCATCCGCTATTACCTGCACTTTGCCTTGTGGGAATGCCAGAAGCGATGGTTTGAGCGGCATCGGGGTATCACAAATTACGCGACGTTTCTCCGGGAGGTCGAGCGTTGGCGGTTTGATGGGAATCAGCAAGTCTGCTTCGTAACATTCAATTACGACACAATGCTCGAGCAAGCGATGGAGCAAGTTCTCGGCTGTAAATTCGATGATTTTCCCACATACGTTTCTCAGGAAACTCACCTTTTGGTAAAACTGCACGGCTCTATCAACTGGGGATGGGAAGTGAATACTCTTCCGAAGCCAAAGAACCCAACCGAGGTAATAGACGCAGCAGCTGACCTGAAACTATCTGAGCAATACAGGCGAGTGTCGCACCACCCGATGATATTCGATGATGGGAGCGTTGGATTTCCAGCCCTCGCTATTCCCGTTCAAAGCAAAGACGAGTTTGCATGTCCATCCGAACACCTTCAAGCGCTAGCAAAAGTGCTGCCGAGCGTAACTAAAATCATCACGGTCGGGTGGCGGGCTTCTGAGGACAAGTTCCTAAGGATGCTGACCGCGAAGCTTACCGGACTGACGGGGAAAGTCGATCTGATGGTTGTTTCCGGCAGTAAGAAGGGGGCAGAAGAGACCTACGCCAACCTAGATCCTTCCCGCGACCTTTTTTTTCGTCGTACTCTTGCCGAAGGCGGTTTTACAGGACTCATACAGAACATAAAAGTTATTGACGACTTTTTGCGAAGTTAGGGCGGGGTGGCCCGTCCTATCGCGAAGCGAAGGGCGGGGATGTTCAGCCGGCGCTGTCAGTTTTCTAAGGGTGGTATGCTCACGTTCGCCTACCGCTCGAAATTCTTCGCTAACTCCTATTTCCGAGCCTCACGACCTACTTTTTTCATCACACATTTCCTGTACCCTCATCACAGACACGCAATCCCAATCGCGCAATAATTCACCGACAGTACAGCATCGAAAATTGCGTCCGTCTCCAGAGACGGACGCATTATCCGCCGCAAATCATTTCGGCGGCTCTTTGAAAATAAGGATGACAAGTACACAAATAAGCAGCAGAAGCGGCGATCCTGTACCTCGAAAAGTGCACGCCAAACCGCAGTCTCCCCTGCTAAGTCGTTATTCACGTAGAGGATAGAGTTAACTACTTTAATTAGAACAGCTTAGCGGGAATCGGGGGGGGGTAAAAACCCCGCACCGACCAAACCCCATTTAACAAAACCACGGAGCCACTCTCCTAGGCTGTCGGCTTTTCGCGGACAAGAGTGTCCGCGCCACACACCTATTCTTCTTCATTTTCATTCTATGCCTCGTCTTTTTGGCATCCAAGGATTAGGCTTCGCGCGGAGTCAATTATGGACGAGAATAATAATAATATTGTGCAGGAGATACTTCACGACTTGTTCTCCTCTCTGGAGGCCTTGGAGACTCAGAACGCGGCTATTTTGCAATTCCTGAAGGATAAGGGGATCGCCACTGACGAAGAACTCGCCTCCCACTTGGAGCAGGCGGGAAACGCCAGCAGCGTCAGATGGCGTGGCGTCCGGGTGAGAGCCGATTATCTGTTTGCTTCCGCAATCAAGGCCGCTGAGCAGGCTGCCGAAAAGGAGTCTACGAAGCCCGCGGAAAACAAGCAAGAGGCGAAAGCAGCCACAAAACAATCGGACGAAAAAGAAACCGCTAAAGACGCGCAGCCGGTTGCTAGCAACGCCAAGCCCGAAAACGATAAAGCCGAGAACGATAAACCTGAGAACGATAAACCTGAGTCGGACGAAGCCAGCGCCCGAATCGAGCAAAAAGTAGAGCAAAATGTAGAGCGAGACATCGAGCAAGACGTCAAGCAAGACCGGAATCAACCAGTCGACGAGAAGAATAGGCCAAGCAAGAACACTAAAGAGAAAGCGGCCTGATTCGGAACCTATTCCTCGTTCTTGTCCCGATCCTGCGACGTTGTCTGCGCAGTATCCCCTGAAGACGGGACGGGCTTTTGCAGATCGATGGGCGGCAATCCAGCTTTCTTCAGTTGCTCGTTCAGCGCCGGAATATCTTTTGACTTGAGTTGGGCCCACGCCGACGACTGCTCTTCCAGAGCCTTCTCGATCTCTACGAACGTCGCCTTTTGCTGAGTCGTCGGAGCGGCGTCAGCGGTATCGAGAGCGCTGACGAGCGTGTTGAGGCCGCTATTCAGACGAGCCAGGCTGCGGCCTTCGGGAGTGCTTAAGTAATGCGCACCGTAACCGGCTTCTTCGCCTTCGATGGCCGCGACTTTCGCTTCCAATTCAGCCGCTGTCTTTGCGATTGCCGCGTGACCCGCGATCGATTTCAATTGCGCTCGCAGGCTGCGGACCTGCTGCAGGGCTTCGTAGTCCTGGTGAAGAGCAGCGGCAATTTTTCGGTCGAGTTCGAATTGCTGGAGCAGACCATCCGGCAAAGCCTTTACCCGCGGATCCATGCGAACGGTCAGCCGCTGCGTGTACTGCTTTCCGTTCACGGTCAGAACCAGGTTGTACAAGCCAGGCAACACAGCCGCGCCGAGCGGATAACGCGGCGTGTCATGGTAGATGGCCGAGATCGGATACTCGTGCGCAATCACGTCTGGCTCCGGATAATGCAGGTCCCAGACGAAGCGATGCATTCCCGGCGCGGACGACAAGGTTCGCGCTGGACGGATCCAGTATGTCGGCACGTTGAGTTTCTTGTCGTCGATCGGTTCGGGCTTATCGTCGCTCGAAAAGCGGCGCACGACATGTCCCGATGCGGTATCGACAATTTCCAGAGTGACGGGACCGGAAGCGGGCTTTTTCTCTGCCCCTGTCAGCCAGTAGTCGATCATCGCGCCATCCGGAGGATTCTGTCCGGCAGGTTCTTCCGGAGGAAGAGGCGTATCGGTGTTGTTGTTGCGGCGCACGCGATACGTAAGTTGCGGCTCGAAAAGATGCGCGGGATCATGACCGCCCGCAATCTCCGGGCTGAACTGCCGCAGCGGCGTGATGTTATCCAGGATCCAAAACGACCGGCCGTGAGTTCCAACGACCACATCGTCATGATGAACGACGAGATCGCGGATCGAAGTGGGCGGCAGATTCATCTTCAGCGACTGCCAATGGTCGCCGTCGTCCCACGACACATACACGGTGCGCTCGGTTCCGGCAAAAAGCAGCCCCTTGCGTTCGATGTCTTCGCGCACCGTGTTGACGGGCTCGTTATCGGGCAGGCCGTTTACGATTTTTTGCCACGACTTTCCGCCATCGTGCGTGCGGTAGATATAAGGATGCAGGTCATCGAGCCGGAAGCGGTTCACCGCCGCGTAGGCAGTTGCGGTATCGAAATGTGACGCATCCATTTGCGCCAGCTTGCTCCAAGGCGTCAGTTCGGTCGGAGTGACGTTCTGCCAGTTCTTGCCGCCGTCGTGAGTTACTTGAATCACGCCATCGTCGGTCCCGGCCCAGATGAGATTCACATCTTTCGGTGACGGAGCAATCGAATAGATCACGCCGCGATGCTTGCCCTTCGCCGGATCGGCCTCGATAAACGGCCCAAGAGTCGTGGGAACGCCGGGATCTTCGCGAGTCAGGTCGGGACTGATGATCTGCCAACTGTCGCCGCCGTCGCGCGTCGCAAAAATGACATTCGAGCCGAGATACAGTACGTGCGGATCGACCGGCGAAAAAATCAACGGCGCGGTGCGATTGAAGCGATACTGCCCAGTGCGCAGAACCACTGGTGAAACGTCGCGTGTCTGTCCGGTAGTGCGGTCGAACACCGTAACCTTGCCGCCGTAAATCAGATTGGGATGCAGCGGATCGGGCGCAACGTAGCCGTATTCTTCTACGCCGATCGTCGTCCAATCGCGAAAAGTGATTTCGCCAAAGTCGCTGCGGCTGGTGGTTCCGACGGAGCCGCTTTCCTGCTGGGCGCCATAGACCCAGTAAGGAAACTCGTTGTCGGTGATGACGTGATAGAACTGCGCGGTGGGCTGGTTGTACCAGGAACTCCAGGTCTGTCCGCCATTCACGCTGATGGTCGCGCCTTGGTCCACGGCGACGGCAATAATGTCGGGGTTTTCGGGATTGATCCAGATGGTGTGATAGTCGTCGCCGCCGGGCGCGCCTTTGATGGCCGTGAAATTCTTGCCCGCGTCGGTGGATCGATAAGTCGAAGTATTGGCCACATAGATCACATCTTTATTTCTTGGATCGACGCGCACGCAGCCGAAGTCGTCGCCACGTCCATAGATACGCTCTTCGGTATTTACCAGTTGCCAGCTTTCGCCAGTGTTATCGGAGCGGTAGATGCCGCTAGCTTTCTTGGCGTTGACGTTCGTAGTATTGACCCAGGCATACATGCGATTAGGATCGCTAGGGGACACGGCAGGGCCGATGCGGCCGATACCTTCGGCTTCACCGGGCAATCCCTTGGTGAGTTGATGCCAAGTGTCGCCGCCATCGGTGGATTTGTAGAGACCGCTCCCCGGTCCGGTGTAGCCACCACCGGTAGTCCAAGGCGGACGGCGCGAGGCCCACATGCTGGCGAAGATTATTTGCGAGTTGCGGGGATCGAAAGCAAGATCCATGCCGCCGACGTTTTCATCCTTGTAGAGAACTTTTTGGAAGGTTTGACCGCCGTCGAGCGACCGGAAGACACCACGCTCGGGATTCGGGCCGTAGGGATGTCCCTGGGCCGCGACGAAAAGGCGATTGGGATCTTTGGGATCGACGATGATGGACGCGATCTGCTGCGCGTCGCGCAATCCGAGATGCTGCCAGGTGCGGCCCGCGTCGGTCGATTTGTAGATGCCATCGCCTACGGAGAGATCCGGTCGGCGCAGGCCTTCGCCGCTGCCGACGTATATCGTGTCGGGATTCGATGGCGCCACGGCTAGGGCGCCAATCGAACCTGTCGGTTGATCGTCGAAAATTGGATTCCAGGTGCGGCCGAAATCCGTCGTTTTCCAGACCCCGCCATTGTTCGGCGCCATATAGAAGATATTCTGCTGACCCGGAATTCCGGAGATCGACACGGTGCGACCGCCGCGAAACGGGCCGATCATCCGCCAGTGAAGTTCCTGATACATCGCTGGGTCATACTGCTGGGCGGAAAAGGCTAGAGGGAAAAGTAAAACGCAGAGCGAGGCGAGCGGAATCCAGTAGAAGCGCTTGTTCACGGTTGGTCCTCGAATTTTGACGAAACTCGAATTTGATGAAAGAAGAGAGGTAAGGATAAACCACGGCAGCGGGAGTTGGACAGGGCGCTGGCGATAGCGTAGTGGGTCAGTCTCCGAGTTGCCCGTCAACCGCCCAGAGTCGTTGGCTAGCATTCATGGATGCCTGTATGCGCCAACAATCGGTGAAAAGTGAGCGACGTGGGAATGACTGTTTCCTGCCACCGGCGGCTACTGCAACTTCGCGTACTCCGTTTTGGCTTCCTTCAGGATGGGGATGTCGGGATCGGCGTCTTTCCAGAGGGTGAGGAAATCCTGATAGCTCTTGCGGGCTTTGACCGTGTCGCCCTGCATGGCGTAAGCGCGAGGCGGGCGAGCGCTCCCCAGGGAAAGTTCACCACCAGTCCTCGGTGGTCGACGAACTTCTGAAATTCCACTGCCGCTGCGTTGCCATCGTGCAGCATGAGATAAGCCTCTCCACGCAAATAGATCGGGCATAGGAATACAGCGAGGGCTGTGGGTTGGCCGAGTTCGATCGTGCTCGCTGTCTTCAATAGTTCGACTGCCCGGTTCGGGTCTTTGCGCTCCAAGATGACGGCCGCCCGTATCGTGGGCAGCCAATACCTCTGGACCAGCGTGTCCAGTGGGAAGGTCTTATCGAGTTCGGCGGCCAGCTTCTCCGCCGCCGCGGTATCGCCTGCCCGCGCCAAGGCCAGTGCCGCCATCGCCCGCACGTCGCGGTTCTGGGCCAGCTTCAAGGCCGCATCGACAGCGGCGAGTGCCTGTTCCCGGTTGCCCGATTCCACCTCCCGCAGCGCCGCCGCTGCCTGGTATGAAGCGGCGGTCTCTTTGGCGTCGTTGTGCTGGGCTGAATCCATCGCCCGCAGTGTCAGCTCGCGGGCGTTTTTCAACTTCCCATACCAGCCTTCCGTATCGGCTTGCCCGGCCAGCAGCGCATCTTCTGTGCCCGGTTTGCCCATCGCAGCCGAGACGAACTGCGCCATCTGGGCCGCGTCGCCCTTCAGAAACGCCAACTGGTAGCGGTACCAAAGCACTTCCTCACCCTCCAGCTTGCGCTCCTCCGCCTGCTTGTACACCGCCTCTGCGTCGTCCAGACGGTTGAGGTTCGAATAGGCGTTGCCAAGGTTGCCATAGTTGATCTCATTAGTCGGCTCCAGGCGCATTGCCTCGCGTGCTTCCTCCAATCCCTTTTCCAGGTTTCCAAGGGCGGAGGAAATGAAGCTCAAGTTTCCATAAGGCACAAAGTCTCTCGGGTAGGTCTGCTGCCACAGTTCGTAGCGCTGCGCTGCCTTCTCCAGCTCCCCGGTCCCTATCAGGTAGTAGCTTGCCTCAATGTAGAACCGCTCCCGTTCGCTCACCTTCTCCCGCAGCTCGTACGCCTTGCGTGCATTCTCCGCTGCCCGCCCGATTTCGTTAAGGTTGGCGTAGATGGCCGACATGGCGGCGCAAGGCATGGCGAAATTCGGGTCAAGTTCAACCGCCCGCTTGTAGAAGGGCAGAGAGGCTGTGAGACCCTTCGCAGATTGCGTCTTCCGTCCCAAGCTGTACGCTTTCAGTGCCTCCAGCGATGGCGTGGTCGCTTCCTCTACAGGCGTGGCGTATTTCTGCACCGAACTGAGCGACTCGCCCAGCTTGCCGCGCAAGCTGATCGCCGCATTGTCCAGAGCCTTGAGCACCGCTTCCTTGCCAACTGCCTGCTCTTGCGCTTCCGCCAGCACATCGCCTGTGTTGCAGTTCACTGCCTTCAGGCCAACCACGTACTGGCTGCCGAGGCCAGCAATCGAGCCGGTCAGCATCGCTTTACTGCTCGTGCGCTGGCAAACTTCGCGTGTGACTTCGGGCGTCAACCGGTCCCCGGCGGAACGGCCCATCAGCTTCAAGGTCTCATTCACCCTGCGCTCGGAAATCAGATCGAGGAAGGGCGATTGCTCGAGTTGCACTGAGAGTCCCTGCTTCAGCGTGTCATCGAAGATGTTATCGCCCGTCTTGTTGTCGAAATCGGAAAGAACAATGGTGTCTTTGGCGGTGAGCTTAGTTGCAGAACCGGAGCGGAGGTAGAGCGCTGCCCCGATTGCACCCGCAACCAGTATCGCGGCGGCGGGAACCAGAACTTTCCAAAGTTTCTTGCCCGCTGCACGATCTTCGGCCATTTTCATCGTGCTCGATGACGAAGAGGGACTGAGGGCAGGCGCGGAACCTGATGCTGGCGACGGCGGTTGGGCGGGCGGAGATCCAGTTTCCTGTGCCACAGCTAGCGTCCCCGAACTCGCGACTGCAACTCGCCCCGTCTCCATCTCCCGCATCAGCCGCTTCAAGTCAGCCCGCAGTTCTGCCGCGCCCTGATATCGCAATTCGCGGTCTTTCTCCAGTGCCTTGTTGATGATCCGTTCTAATTCGACTGGCAGATCGGGGTTCAACCGCACGGGAGCTACCGGAGCGCGGTTCACGATAGCTTCACAGATCATCGCCGAGCTTTCCCCGCGGAAAGGCAATGCGCCCGTCGCCATCTCGTAGAGCACCGCACCAAAAGAGAACAGATCCGTGCGGGCATCGAGTTCCTTGGCTCGCACTTGTTCCGGCGACATGTAGGCCACCGTTCCCACCATTGTGCCCGGACTGGTCAGATGCTCCGCGTCCACCGAACCCGTCTGCGTATTAAAAGACGCAATTTTGCTCGAAGAACTGCCTGCAAGACTGACCTTCGCCAGCCCAAAGTCGAGCACCTTGGCATGGCCGCGTTTGGTCACAAATAGGTTCGCGGGTTTGATGTCGCGGTGGACTATGCCTTCGGAGTGAGCAGCGTCCAGTGCGTCCGCAATCTCGATAGCCAGCGACAGAATCAACTCGGTTTCCATCGCTCGGCCAGAAATGCGGTGCTTCAGCGTCAGTCCATCCAGAAACTCCATGGCGATGAACGCTTCGCCGCTCTGGTCGTCAATTTCGTGGATCGTGCAGATGTTGGGATGGTTCAGGGCGGAAGCGGCCTGCGCTTCGCGCTGAAAGCGGGCTAGAGCTTGCGCATCTTTAGCAACCTCGTCAGGCAGGAACTTCAAGGCGACAAAGCGGTGCAGCTTTACGTCCTCGGCTTTATAGACCACACCCATCCCTCCGCCCCCGAGTTTCTCGATGATGCGGTAGTGCGAGATGGTCTGGTCCATCACGAAGAGATGCGCGGCTTTCCGGTCGCTTCATCTTACGGACGCGGCGACAGCTAGTCAAAGAATGACGGCTCTGGGCACGGTCGAGTCAGACTCAGAAACACTTGCCTCGCGCCGGGGCATGTTTGGCGTGGCCGCACTCGGCATTTTCGGTTCGAGCCACTACGTGGTAGCTCCTGGATTGTCGGCTAGCCGGAAACTGACCGATAGCCGCTGTCGGCAGTGGTGCATCGATGAAGCCGCCGCTTCTACCGGACGACAGGAGGAGGCTCAGTCGGAGCGCTCCCGAGATATCGCTGCAACGCATCCTGCCATTCCGGCATGTGGACGTTGTAGGCGTGGAGGCTGTCCGGCGCAAGAACGGAGTAAGCGGGCCTTGGTGCCGGACGCGGGAATTCGGCTGTGGTTACGGGCTTGACTGCGGTCGGCAACTCGGACACGCGCACAATTTCCCTGGCAAATTCGTACCACGTGCAGTTATCGGAATTGGTGACGTGCACAATCCCGCGGGCGGACGCTCGGCAAAGTTGCACCAGTGCGGATGCAAGGTCACGCGTGAACGTCGGGCTGCCCCGCTGGTCGTTTACCACGGAAATCTCGGGACGGGTTGACGCCAGCTTCAGAATCGTTGCCGGGAAACACTTGCCTCCGTGCCCAAAGAGCCACGAAGTCCGGACGATACAGACCTCGGGCACGATCTCGAGAAGCCGTTCCTCAGCTCGGGCTTTACTCTCGCCATAAACGTTGATCGGCTTTCTGGCGTCAGTGGTTTTATACGGAGAGCCCTTGGTGCCATCAAAAACGTAGTCCGTGCTCAGGAACATTAATCGCAATCCGGCTTCGCGGGCAGACTCGGCCACATTGACGGCACCATCGCAATTCACCACGAAGGCCAGGTCGCGGTTTGACTCGCAGCCATCCACGTCGGTGTAGGCAGCGGACAAGAGAATCCAGTCGGGACGGGAATCGCGAATCACCTCGCGAATGCGTAAGTGGTCGCGCAGGTCGGCGTCTTTGGAAGACAGTGCGGTCAGTTGCTCAGCTTTCAGTTCCTGAACCAAGTCCTGGCCAAGCAGTCCAGACGCACCGAACAAGGTGACGCGCATGATGGAATTGTAAATGGGAACGCGGCGGACGAGATGGATGCGGCCGCGGGCCCGGCTCTCCATTCCCTATTCGGTCGCGGTCGGTTGCGGTGTTCGTACCTGCCGTCGCAGCGCGCGCAGGATGAGCGATCCGCTGATGCCGAAGCAGACCACGGCGGCAAAGGCCATCAGATCCAGCATCCGGCGCGTCATCCGAAGGTAATCCGCGAATAGCGATAGCATGGCACAGACAATACCCAGGACGTTAAGCCACAGGGGAGAACGAATATTCGGAAGATCCCGGCGAAACCAAACCTGGAGCAGCAGCGCGGCCAACCCGACCGCGGCCACCACTACCAAAGCGACGGGACTGAGAAAGGCATTCGGCCCGGTATAGATCACGACCAGCGCCAGCGCCAGAAGGAGCAAGCCCGAGGCAATTACCGTCCACCTTCGCGCAACGTTGGATCGGGGACGGGACTGGGGATGAGACTGGGACTGCGACCCGGAACCCGTCACCGGCCGATCTCCTCGCCTTTCCGCATTTTGCAATTGTACGTCGCGTTTTCCTTCCTCGCTCAGGCGATGTTGCTCGGCATCCATTCCGCCGGGCGATGCTCGCCGTGCGACATTGCGTAGAGAACCAGTTCCACCCGGCTCGAAATCCCCACCTTATCGAAGATGCGCAGCAGATATTTCTTGATGGTGTGTTCGCTGAGCCCCAATTCCTGGGCGACTCCACGGTTGGTCAAGCCATCAGCTACGAGCGCTACCACTTGCTCCTCGCGGGGCGTCAACAAAAACCTTCCGTTGGAGTTGACCACGCGCAGCGTGGGCACCTCCGATAGAGCATCCAGCACGTAAGTCATTTGCTGGCGGTTGATCCACACCTGTCCCTGGAAAACGCAGTGGATGCACTTGCAGAGCATCGGAAAAGGAGTATGAGTAAAAAGAAAAATTCCCTTCGCGCCGGCGCGAAAGGCGTTCACCACCAATTCGCGGTCATCGCTCTCGGCCAACAGCACAGGAGCGATCTTGGGATACGAAACGCGCAACCAGCGTAGCAGGCTCAAATCCGGCAGGTGGTTCCCGGCTATCAAAATCACGTCGGCGCGATTCGATTGCAGGTAGTTATGGAGAGCCGTCGTATCCAAAGCGACCGCGGAAACCTGAAAGTCCCGCCGGCTTTTCAGGGCACGCGTTAAGAGTTGAGATTGAATGGGACCCGAATCGGCAACCAGAACATGCACTGCTTCGGTTGCGGCCGGCCGGGTTCCCGTGGATGGCTTTGCGGAACGAATGGTTTTCACACCGTCATTATGCCCAAAAGGGGACGGACCGGATGTATGCCTCATCACACCTCGTTTGTGATGAATTCGCACCGCACTGCCTACTTTCGCAGGGCCACTCCTGTGCACAACTTTCGTGGCAGCACTTACCCGACCGGTTTGCGCGCGCGGCCGTAAACACAGCCATGGCGGCTCTGACTGCGGGTTTCATCACCTTCCCGATAGCAGGAACGTGCCCGGTACCTGGGTGGACAGTACTTTCCAAGTCTTGTTGTGTTCGGCACACAGCGATACCTTCGTGGTAACAGCTCAAAAGCCCGAGTTGCTTACTTTGCCGTTCAGAGCAACGGTGAGAGTCCGGAGATGAATGTGTTTACCAGACATGTCGTTTTGGAGGCTGTGGGTATGCTCATCCTGCAGCTAGCCGTGGTCACCTCCGCTCAGGAGACTGTTCGGTCGCCTGGTTCGGCGCCTGTATCCTCTGCTCCGCCAACCGGCAAGCTGGCGGCGGAGAGCTCGCAGAATCAGGACCGGTCGGGCGCGGGCGGCTCCACCAACGGAGCGATCACACAACCCGGAAAAGCGGGTGGCATGGGAGATCCTGCATTCGGAGGGGAACGCCATCCGCTTTATCGGCTTTCGAAATTGGACGCTGTGGATCTGAATTTCACCTTTTCTCCCGACTTCAATCAGAGTTTGACCGTTCAGCCCGATGGCTTCGTGGCTTTGAAAGGTGCGGGCACTCTGTTCGTGGAAGGACTCACGATCCCCCAGTTGCAGCAGGCGGTTGCCGATGCTTACCGCATCTTTCTGCACGAGCCTGAGATTACCGTGACCTTGAAGGACTTTGACAAGCCTTACTTCCTCGCTTCGGGTGAGGTTGCGCGACCAGGAAAGTATGAGCTGCGAGGGGATCTGACCGTAGCAGAGGCGGTGGCGATTGCCGGGGGCTTAACGCAACAGGCCCGTCATTCGCAAGTTGTGGTTTTTCGCAGGATTTCCGCGTATGTAGCCGAATCCCACGTGATCGACCTGAAGAAGATGCTGGATTCTCACGATCTTCGCGAGGACCTTCACCTTCAGCCCGGCGACTTTATCTTTGTGCCACAGAGCCGGATTTCAAAGATACGCAAGTATGTTCCGACCAACTCCATGAGCTGGTACATGAACCCATTGCAGTTTTAGCAGAGAGGAGTGGCAGCATTCACTGATTGCGTCTTCAAAATCTGGCGAGTTCCCATAAAGCCCGCCGGGTGTGATCGGCTTTGCTGTACGATCCATGTCCGCGGAATTGAACGGAAACTCGCACACCCCTTTTTCCCTGACGCTCCGCGACCTGGCGGCCACGCTCTTCCGGCGTCCGAGACTCGTAGCCGCTTCTTTTGGTTTGGTTGTGCTGGCGACGATGCTCTTCGTCGTCTTCTCGGCGCGATATGAATCGCATTTCAAGGTGCTGCTGCGCCGCGGCCGGTTTGACCCCGTCGTCTCTTCCGAGCCGCCCAGCGCCATGGATTTCACCCGGGCCGACATTACTGAAGAAGAACTCAATTCCGAAGTCGAACTCCTGCGCGACAAAGATCTCCTGAAGCAAGTTGTGACAACCGCGGGCCTTGTTCCCGCAGACACCCCGGACTCCGATCGCTCGGCGAAGATCGAAGATGCCGTTCGCAAGCTGGCGCGGCGTTTGGATGTTGAAGCTGTGAAGAAGTCGGACCTTATTCAGGTCAGCTACAAGGACACCAGTCCGGAACGAGCCGCCAGCATACTCTCGGCACTTTCTACCATCTACGTGCGCCGGCACACCGATCTCCAGCGGCCTCCGGGGGAGATCCAGTTCTTCGACCAGCAAACCGCCGAATACGAAAAAAGACTTCATCGGTCCGAAGCCGACCTCGTGCACTTTACTCATGCTCGGGGCGTGGCTTCGGCGGCGCTGGAACGCGACATCGCGCTGGAGAAGTTAGGCGAAGCGGACGCGGGGTACCGCCAGATCGATCAGGATCGCGTCGAGACTGAGCACCGGATTGCGTCCCTGCGCGAACAGCTCAAGTCGTTTCCCTCGCGCTCGGTCACCCTCAAGCGGTGGGCCGACAATCCAGAGGTTCTCGAAAAGATGAAAACGCACCTGCTGGAGCTCCAGCTCAAGCGTACCGAGCTTCTCAGCCGCTTTGAACCGTCTTACCGGCTGGTGCAGGAAGTTGAACAGCAAATCGCGGAAACTCGCGCATCGATCGCTGCCGAGGCGCTAACCCCGGTACGCGACGAAACGACCGACAAGGATCCCAACTACGAGTGGGCCCGCATGGAAATGGAAAAAGCCCAGGTGCAGCGGGACGGCCTGCAGGCGCGGCAATCCGACGCTTCCGCCCAAGTCGCGTCCCTGCACACGTTGGCCCAGCAGATGCAATCCGCCTCCGTGGACCAACAGGATCTGATGCGCACCGCCAAGGCGGAGGAAAACAACTACCTGCTCTATCTACACAAGCGCGAAGAAGCGCGCATCGGCGACGCGCTCGACGAGCGTCGCATCCTCAACGTGGCCATTGTTGAACCGCCCGTAGCCGCGGCTCTGCCCGTCCACTCCGTGTTCCTTTATCTCCTGCTCGCTTTCGGACTGGCCATGGCGTTCAGCGTCGGCATGGCTTTTACGACAGAGTACTTTGACCCAACGATTCGCACGCCGGACGAAGCCCACGGCCTGCTCGAAGTCCCGGTGCTGGCTTGGCTGCCGGCGACTGAGCGTCCGGTTCTGCATTTCAGTTCTCGAACCGGTCGGCGCAATGCGGTGGTCCAGTGAACACTCTCGGTGAGCTTCTTACTAAAAGATCAGCCGCCGCTGACCAGCCGGGCGATGCTCCAACTCGCGAGCAGGCCCAGCGCCAAGGAGTATCTCTGATAGCTTCGGTTCACGATGATCAGATCCATGCGCTGGTTCAGCAACTTTTCTTCCGCCATGAATCAAAACCGGTGCGCCACGTCGGATTTGCCACGGTCGAAGCGTCGACTGAGACTGCGATGCTGTGCCTCGAAGTCGCCGCAGCTCTGGCTGAAGAAAGCAGGTATGACATCGGGCTGATCGACGCCTACCCGGACTCGGTCCCCCTCGAAACCAAGCTGGAAATTCCGTCTCCCAACCCTGCCGAAGCCACTTGGCTGATCGCACCACGTCTCTGGATGGTTCCTCGCCAGAGTTGGCTGCCGGAAGATTGCGGGCAGCGGATTACCGACCAGAATTTATCGCGGCTTCGCGAACTTACGACGGAGTTCGATTTTTCCATTCTGTGGTGTGCGCCGGTCTCCTGGCGCATGGCAAGCATTGGCCAGACTTGCGATGGCCTGGTGCTCGTGCTGGCCGCCAACAAAACAAGACGCCTCGTTGCCGCTCAAATCAAGGACCAGCTGAGTAAGGCGCAAGTTCCTCTGCTGGGGACCGTCCTTGCGGAGCGTCGTTTCCCTGTGCCGCGAGGCCTGTATCGGAGTCTGTGAATTTTATGGGTGAATTGACCACAAATCGACTATGGGACATCGGACCTAAAATTTCTCCCTCGCAGTATGCCCGCATGATTCTGGGGACGGCTGCCATACCGCCGCCCAGGGCTGCGGCCACACCCGAAGGCTGTGTGGTGGCGGGGCTTCGCCCCGCCGGGACGGGGCGGAGCCCCGTCACCACACAGCCCGAAACCACCACGGGACGCACACAGGCGCGAACGCTGACTCAGCTATTCCTACCGCAAACTACGGTTGATCGATTCACGCTTTGCCAGTTGGTGGCAGCGGATCTGATGATTCTCGTGGTCGTGTGCGGCACGCTATCGCTGTTCTCTCCCGCTTGGGGCCTGCCGTGGGCTTATCTGCCGATTTTTGCTGTTCTAGTAACGCTCTTCGGCTTCTCCGAGGGGCTCTACAAACGCGCCGGAGATCCGTCTCCCGCCGGAATCGTTCCCGCACTGGCGAGGTCAACCCTGTTCGCGATCGGTCTGGTGTTCATCGCGGCGTGGGACGGAATGCATCCTCTCGCCGCCGTTAGAATATTTGCCAGCAGCCTGGCCGGCCTCGCGCTGTTGCGCCGGTTGAGGCAGTTTGTGTGGAACCGGCGGCGCCGCGATACGGAATCGCGCAAGATCCTCATCATTGGCGGGGGCCCGGTCGCTCGCTCCATTGCCCGCGCACTGCGCAACGATCCTCTTCATCGCGCCACTGTCTGTGGCTTCGTGGATGATGACCTACCTCTTTCCCCGGCCGTACTGGGGCGAATTGCAGACCTGGACTGGCTCGCTCGCGCCGAATTCGTCGACGAAGTCATTCTCGCTCTTCCCGGTCAGCCCGCTCAGGCGCGAGAAGCTGCCGAGGCCGCGTTCCGTAATCATCTCGACATCCGTGCCGTACCCGATCTTCCCCCGGGTCCGTGGCCAGACTCAGGCGTCGATCGCATCGGAGAAGTCCCGGTGATCACCCTTCATCGCGAACCATTACCCAGCGCCGCCCTATTTCTGAAGCGTTTGCTGGATGTAACCGGCGCGATGGTCGGTCTTGTGTTGGTCAGTCCTCTAATGGCGATCGTGGCGCTGCTGATCCGTCTGGACTCGCCCGGTCCGGTCGTCTACTCCGCGGAGCGCACCGGCGCCAAAGGCCGCCGCTTCCGTTGCTACAAGTTTCGCTCCATGGTGACCGACGCCGCGCACCTCAAGGAAGACTTGCGCGCCCGCAACCAGCGAGAAGGCCCGATCTTCAAGATCGACGACGACCCCAGAATCACCCGCATCGGCCGTATTATCCGCCGCTACAGCCTCGACGAACTGCCTCAGCTGTGGAACGTGCTGCGCGGGGAGATGAGCCTGGTTGGACCGCGGCCTCATCCCATCGACGAGGTCAACCATTACGAACTCCACCAGTTCCGGCGCCTGGACGTGAAACCCGGCATCACGGGTCTCTGGCAGATTACGGCGCGCGGCTGTCCTTCGTTCGAACTCAACATGCACCTCGATCTGACCTACATCGAGAACTGGAGTCTGCGCCTGGACTTGCGCATCCTTGCCAGCACAGTTCGCGTACTGTTCGCGCCGGAAGGAGCCTGACGCGCCATGGGCACACTAACCACGACCAGCCGCGCCCTGGCCTTAACCCGGGACGGTGAGGACAACCCGCTTTGGCATGTTGCTGGTTTGCTCCTTCGCCCTCTACATCTGGGATTGGCTTTTCCTTCCATCCTTTATGTGGCCGCGATGACCGTTTTCCTGTTTCGGCCACCAGACCTTTTTTCCTTTTATGCGGACCGAATCGCGTTCGGCATCCTGGTCTTCTTCGTTGCTCTACGTACTATGGCGCTCCGCGACAAGATCCCATTCTTTGCGGCACTCAGTTTGCCCATGCTCGGTCTCACGGCGCTGGCCGTGTTCCGCGCGCTTCGGGAGCCGTTTGACGCACAAAGCTGGAGCATTATCGCCAGCAAGTTCATCGTCCCCTTTGCGCTGTTTCACCTCGCTGTGCTGGTCTTCCGAGGCGCATCGCAGCGAAGACACTTTGAAGTCTTCGCCATCTTTGCGCTCGCCTACCTGGTGTTCATCGCCATCGCCTTCTTCGCGAATGCCCACTCACTCATCTATCCGCGTTTCATTCTCGACGAGACTCTTGGTTTTCACGCGGACCGCGCTCGCGGCCCATTTCTCCAGGCGGTGGCCAACGGCGTTTCGTTGAACATCCTTGGGATCCTCGTCATTGCACTCCCGCAAGAGCGCAAAACCCTTGTCAGGTTGCTGTGGCTGGTTCTTCCCCTGGCCGTGCTCGCGACCATGACGCGTGCCGTTTGGATCTCGTTCGCCGTCTCCACCATCGTTCTCGGATTCCGCCTGGTCGAACGCCGGCTGCAAGCGGTGTGCACTCTGTTGGCGGTTGCAGGTCTTCTCATTGGACTTGTAATCGGACTCAGCAACCATTCGCTGGAAACTGCTCTTTGGGACCGCACCGGGGAACGCGGTCCGGTGGACGCACGCTTGTCCGTGTACGACGCCGGCTGGGCGATGTTCCAGGAACGGCCATTTACCGGCTGGGCTGCCGGTGGTATGTACGCCGAGCTTGCCCGCCGGATGGAGGGCTTCCACCTCCGCACCTTCTACGCGCATAACACTTACCTTGCATTGCTGGTGGAGTTCGGTGTGCCGGGATTGGCTCTGTACGGCCTTCTTTTCTTCAACCTCTTCCGACTGTCGGGGCACGGTCCGCCTGGTGAGTCCGGCGCTGTCGCTTCCCTGCGCAAGGTCTGGCCTATCATGCTCAGCGTTTATCTATTCAACGCCTGCTTCGTCGACATGGCGTACCAGTTTGTCATTGGACTCATGTTCACTGTTGCGGGCATGCTCTGCGCGTCCGAGGAGTCCGTCGCATGACCACCGTCGCCTACATCACCAACGAGTTTCCTTCGCCCCTTGAACCTTACGTGATCGACGAAATCGTAGAACTGCGCCGTCGCGGGGCGGAAGTGATCTGCTGTAGCGGGAAACGCGTCTCGCCAAATGATCTCAGCCTGGCGGAACGCGCTTTCTGGAAAGAGACGCGGTTTTTTCAGCCGCTCTCCGACGATGAGCTTGTACGGGCAGTAGGCCGGCTCGCCTCTGATCCCCGCAATCTCTGGCAGCTGTTGCGGCCCCTGCTGTGGGAGCGCGGAACTTCCCCGACCCGCCGCATTCGTGCGCTGGGCCACACCGTGATGGGTGCCGCACTGGCAGAACAACTGGCACCACTGAAGGTCGAGCACATCCATGCTCATCATGGATACTTCGCCTCATGGATGGCCTTAGCTGCTGCCCGTCTGCTCGGTATCGGTTTCAGTTTCACCCTGCACGGCTCCGATCTGCTGCAGCGCGCCGATCTGCTCTCGGCCAAGCTGCGCGCTTGCCAGTTCTGTGTAACCGTCTCGGATTTCAATCGCCAGCACATTCTCCGCAACTACCCTTCCACGCCCTC
Organism: uncultured Acidobacteriaceae bacterium; assembly: GCA_963772195.1. Taxonomy (GTDB): domain Bacteria; phylum Acidobacteriota; class Terriglobia; order Terriglobales; family Acidobacteriaceae; genus Acidiflorens. Next base: position 179,682 of record CAVYWE010000001.1, read on the forward strand.
GGAAAAAATTATCGTGCAACGTCTTGGGGTCGATCACGTGCTTTCCTGGCCCACACCCGCCGCCGCCGCCGAAGCGGAAGTCGAAGCGAAACACCGGCGGTTCTGTCTCCTCTCCGTCGGACGCCTGCATCAGGTGAAGGACTACCGCTTCCTGATCCAGGCTTGCGCCGCGCTTCGCGACCAAGGCCTCGATTTCCTCTGCTGGATCGTCGGCGAAGGGCCGGAGCGCCCGACCCTCGAACGCCAGATTATGGCTTCAGGGCTCCAAGGGCGTATTTACCTGATCGGTCAAGTGCCTCGCGCCGACCTTCCCGGCTACTACCGCTACGCTGACCTGGTCGTCATGACCAGCAAGAGCGAAGGAATCCCGGTAGTCCTGATGGAAGCCATGGCTCACGAAAAACTTGTGCTGGCGCCAGCGATCACCGGAATTCCCGAACTGGTCGAGCACCAGCGTACTGGATTTCTTTACCAGCCAGGCTCTTTGCCCGACTTCGTCAGCGCTGTCAGTTGGATTCAGGCCCACAAAGCTTCCCTGTCCGGAATCCGACACGCGGCCGCGGCCAGCATCGCCGCTTCCTATAATCGCCAGCGAAATCTACGTACCTTTGCGGAGCAATTCCTGGCCCGCATTTCCAAATCGGAGGTTGATCATGCGCATCCTGTATTGCAACAAATTCGATTATCCATTTAGCGGTACTGAAGCGTACCTGTTCGACCTGATCCACCAGATGGATAAGCGCGGCCAGGAGACTGCTCTTTTCAGCATGGACCACGGCCGTACTCCGGCTTTCGCGGGCCGTAGTTATCGCATTCCGCATATTGACTTCAAGGATCCAAATGCCGGGTTCCTGAAGAAGGTTAAAATGGCGGCGCACGCCCTCTATTCACCTTCGGCGCGGCGCGCTATGCGCAAGTGCCTGGCTGATTTTTCACCGGATCTGGCCCACGTTCGCGGAATCTATCATCACTTGTCGCCCTCGATCCTTTGGGAACTGAAGCGCCAGGGGATCCCCGTGCTCTACCACCTGAACGACTTCAAGATTTTGTGTCCCACCTACAATTTTGTCGCCAATGGGAGCCCCTGCGAACTCTGCAGTCACGGCGCTTTCCACCACGCCGCCACCAAGGGTTGCTATGTCGGCCCGCGTTCGAGCGCGGTGGTTCTTGCAGCCGAAGCATACCTGCATAAATGGTTGCGAACTTACGAACGCTGTGTGGACATGTTCCTGGCTCCCAGCGAATTCGTGCGCAACAAGTTGGTCGCCAGCGGGTTTCCTGCGCAACGCATTGAAGTTCTGCCACACTTTCAAGCTTTGCCCGACGATGAACACCTCGCCGCCGATGAAGGATACATCCTCTACTTCGGCCGGCTCTCTCCTGAGAAAGGCGTGTACGAGCTCTTGCGCGCCATGGTGCGCCTGCCACACACTCCCCTGATCATCGCGGGAGACGGCCCGGAGCGTTCCCGTCTCGAGGCGCTGGCGCGAGAATTGAACTTGAACAATGTGGTGTTCGAGGGGATCGTCCATGGCGAGCAACTCCAGAAACTCATCGCCGGTTGCAGCTTCTCCGTGTTTCCGTCCCACGCCTACGAGACCTTGGGCAAATCGATTCTGGAATCCTATGCCTGGGGACGTCCCGTCATTGCCTCCGATCTCGGTTCGCGCCGCGAACTTGTCCAACACGGCGTCACCGGCCTCCTCTATTCTGATGGGGACCGCGAGCAGCTAGCTCATTCCATCGGATTTCTGTTTGACCGTCCCGATCTGATCGACAAGATGGGCGCCGCAGCTCGCAGTCGAGTGAAAGCAAACCACGACCCCGATCAACACATGGAGAAGCTGCTCGAACTCTACGACCGGCTCACATCCGCCAAGAGGGGCCTGTCCTTCTCCGCCGTCGCCGAGCAGCCCCGCCCACGCCGCGGGGTCCGTGTCGCCTTCATCGGCGGCCGCGGCGTGGTCTCCAAGTACAGCGGCATCGAATCTTATTACGAGCAAGCTGGCCACGAACTGGCGCGCCTGGGACACGAAGTCACCGTATATTGCCGCAGCTATTTCACTCCTCCCATGGACACGCACAACGGCATGCGCGTGCGGCGGTTGCCGACCATCCGTTCTAAGCATCTGGAAACGGTTGTCCACACTCTGTTGAGCACAGCGCATGCCATGACGTCGGATTACGATGTTGTCCATTACCACTGCCTCGGGCCTGCGCTGTTTTCTTTTCTTCCGCGGCTTGCGGGTAAGAAGACCGTCGTCACCGTGCAGGGTCTCGACTGGCAGCGCGGCAAGTGGGGCCGGATCGCGTCGCGCATACTGCGCTGGGGAGAGGCGGCTGCGGTCGCCTCGCCCGATGCCACCATGGTGGTCTCGCGCACCCTGCAGCAGCACTACCGCCAACAGTACAAGCGCGATACCATCTACGTCCCCAACGGAGCCACCGTAGCGCCCCGGCGCCTCCCCCGGAAACTGATTGAGTGGGATCTGCTCGCCGACAACTACGTACTTTTCTTAGGCAGATTTTCGCCAGAAAAAAACTGCCACCTCCTAATCAATGCCTTCGAAAACCTCCACACCGACATGAAACTGGTACTCGCCGGAGGATCGAGTCACTCCGATTCCTATGTCGAGAGCTTGCGCTGCCACGAATCCGACAAGATCCGTTTCCTTCCCTGGGTCTCTGGAAGCGATCTCGAAGAGCTTCTCTCCAATGCCGCTCTTTTCGTGCTTCCGTCTGAGCTTGAGGGCCTGTCTTTGGCTCTTCTCGATGCCATGGCGGCAGGTGTCTGCGTGCTGACCAGCGATATTCCGGAGAATAATGAAGTGGTCGACGGCGCCGGCTTCACCTTCCACCGCGGCGACCAGGCAGATCTTGAGCGCATGCTCGACTTGCTCATCCACAATCCCGAACTTCGCCGTCAGTCCGCAGCCCGGGAACGCCAGCGGATTCAGGGCCAGTATCTCTGGCCCGAAATCGCCCGCTCTATCGAAAAAGCCTATTACAACGTACTGGGCTGGAGCCCGAGTGAGCATGCTCCGAGTGAGCATATCCAGATCCGATCCGCAGTTCGGTAGCGCCGTTTAGTCGAGCCTTATCCGCCTGACCCGAGCCCGACCTTAACCCTACTCTGGATCCGTTACCTAAGCTGGTAACGACTTCGCGTCCGGCTGTGATTATGATTAGAATCGGAATGCCGGGTCTTTACACGATTGCGGCATACCCAGCATGGAAGACCTCATCCTCGTCACCGGTGGCGCCGGCTTCATTGGGTCAAACTTCATCCTCCAATGGATTGCCTCCGAACCGGCGCGTATCCTGAATCTCGACAAGCTTACCTACGCCGGCAATCTCAACAACCTGCGTGCCGTCGAGGCCCACCCGCGCTATCGCTTCGAGCAGGGCGACATCGTCGATCGCGAGTTCTTGCGCAACTTGCTGCGGCGCGAACAACCGCGTGCCATCGTTCACTTCGCCGCCGAGAGCCATGTCGACCGCTCCATCCACGGCCCCGATGATTTCGTCCGCACCAACGTCAACGGCACATTCAGTCTGCTCGAGGAAGCGCGAGCCTACTGGTTGGCGCTTCCGGAGCCCGATCGCGCCTCGTTCCGTTTCCTGCATGTCTCCACCGACGAAGTCTACGGATCGCTCGGCGCCAACGACCCGGCCTTCAGCGAGACCACTACCTACAATCCCAACAGCCCATACTCCGCGTCCAAGGCGGCTTCCGATCATCTGGTCCGCGCTTATCACCATACCTACGGCCTTCCTGTTCTGACCACCAACTGCTCCAATAATTACGGGCCCCACCAGTTTCCCGAAAAGCTTATTCCGCTCATGATCCTGAACGCATGCGCCGGCAAGCCGCTCCCCGTTTATGGCGACGGCGAAAACGTTCGCGACTGGCTCTACGTCGAGGATCACTGCCGCGCCATTCGCACCGTACTGTCCCACGGCCGCGTCGGAGAAACCTACAACATTGGTGGGCGAAGCGAAAAAAGGAACCTCGAGATTATCGGAGCCATTTGCGATTTGCTGGACGAGTTGCGCCCGAACGACCCCGCCATTCCGCACAGCAAGCTCGTCACTTTCATCAAGGACCGCCCGGGCCACGACCGCCACTACGCGATGGATACGCGCAAAATCGAGCGCGAACTGAACTGGCATCCGGTGGAGACGTTTGAGAGCGGCATCCGCAAAACCGTCCGCTGGTATCTTGAACACGAAGATTGGGTCCGTGATGTCACCAGCGGCAGCTATCGCCAATGGATGGCGAAACATTACGCCACCGAGCATTGAGACGGAAAGCTGAGACGGAGAGCCGAGACGAAGCGCTGAGACTCGAAACTCGACATGATGAAGAACACATGACGAAAAACGCGCCACCGAATTACAAAGGCATCATTCTCGCGGGCGGGTCAGGCACGCGCCTCTATCCCGTCACCCATGTGCTTCCCAAGAGCCTGCTGCCGGTGTACGACAAACCGATGGTGTATTACCCGCTCTCAACACTGATGCTGGCCGGCATCCGCGAAATTCTGCTCATCTCGACGCCCGAGGATCTCCCCCGCTTTCAGCACTTGCTCGGCGATGGCTCCCGGTACGGCGTCCATTTCCAGTACACGCCGCAACCGAAGCCCGAAGGCATAGCGCAGGCATTTCTGATCGGCAAGGATTTCATCGGCTCCAGCGGTTGCGCGCTGGTGCTCGGCGACAATATTTTCTACGGACACGACCTCGTCAAGGAATTGCGCGCAGCTACGCTACAGCCCAAAGGAGCGCGCATTTTTGCTTACCCCGTTAACGACCCCGAGCGCTACGGCGTCATCGAGTTCGATCCGCATGGAAAGACGCCGAAGGCGCTCAGCATTGAAGAGAAGCCGAAGCAGCCAAAATCGCGCTACGCCGTCACCGGACTTTATTTTTACGATCGTCAGGTCGTCGAAATTGCCGCGGGCCTCAAACCCTCTAAGCGCGGCGAACTAGAAATTACCGACGTTAACCGCGTGTATCTCGAGCGCAATCAACTTAACGTCTGCGTGATGGGCCGAGGCATGGCCTGGCTCGACACTGGCACGCACGAAGCGCTGATGGAAGCCTCGTTATTTATTCAGACTCTGGAGAAACGGCAGGGCCTCATGGTCGCCTGCCCCGAGGAAATCGCCTATCGCTCCGGCTACATCAGCGCCGCGCAACTGGAAGCGCTGGCGCAGCCGATGCGCAACAATGGATACGGCGCCTACCTGCTGCAATTGCTGCGTGAACGCGTTTTCTGATTTGGGGTGCTCGTGTGTGACGGGGCTGCCCCGTCCAAGCCGAGCGCAGCTCGGAAGCCGCCTGTGGTCACAGCAACTCTGGATTCGCTATAGTTTCCATGTTCTGCCGATTATGACCGTCCGATGAAAACAATCGCCACCAGCCTTCCCGGACTTCTAATCCTCGAACCGCGTGTGTTCGGCGACGATCGCGGCTTCTTTCTGGAAAGCTACAACCAGCGCACGTTTGCCGAACTCGGCATCACAGAGCCATTCGTACAGGACAATCATTCCTATTCCGAAAAAAATGTCGTCCGTGGCTTGCACTACCAGATTCGCCAGCCCCAGGGAAAACTCGTGCGCGCCATTACCGGCGAGATTCTTGACGTTGCGCTCGACCTCCGCCGCAGCTCTCCTACCTTCGGAAAATGGGAAGCCGTCAAACTTTCCGGGGAGGACAAACACATGTTATGGATTCCGCGCGGATTTGCTCACGGCTTTCGAGTCGTGTCCCAGACCGCCCATGTCCTATATAAAACCACGGACTTTTATGCGCCCGAGCACGAGCGCACCGTGGCGTGGAATGATCCTGGGTTGAACATCGACTGGCAACTCGACGGCGAACCAGTCGTCTCCGCGATCATCTCTGCAAAAGACCAGCGGGGCGCGCTCTTCGAGCAGGCTGAAAAATTCGAGTAGCGCCGCGTCAATCCAGCCGGAACTCGACCGCAATCGTGGTTTCAACCTCAACCGGCTTGCCGCCGGATAGGTACGGCTCAAATTTCCAGGACTTCACGGCCTCCGTTGCCGACTGCGCCAGCAGATTGGGTCCGGACACCGGCCGCAAGCGTTTCACGCCACCATCCGGCGCAATCACCGCATCCAGCACCACCAATCCTTGCAAGCCCGCCTTCCGCGCAGCTTCCGGATAACCCGGCTCCACCTTCGTTACAATCCGTTTCTCCATGGTTTCGGGAGAGATTCGCAACCCCGACTCCGCAACCGTCGCGCGCGCTTCCAGTTCGTTCCAGGACCTTTGCCACTGCCACCATCCCAGGCCGGCCAGCGCCAGCATGCAAACGAACAGCGCATAAAATCCGCCCCGTCCAATGCGAATTCTACGCTTTGGCTCAGCAGGCAGCTCTGCTGTGGCCACCGGCACTTCCGCCGTTACAGGTTCGCCGTTCTCTTCTTTTTCGAAATCTCTGAAATCGACCGGTTGAGAAGCGGAGCGATAAATCCAATAGCGGATCATCTCCCGCTGCTCGACCGACAGACCCACAAACTCGAACCCGCTACGGAGGCGTGACTGATAACGCACCAGTGCGCGCGCGCGGATCGGCACGCCAACATTCGGAAGGCGCAGCTCGACCGCCACCTGTTGGCCCGCGGCTAATTCTCCGGCCACCACCGCGCCCACACCGGCCTCGCTGATGTCGGTGCAACGCCCAGGTAAATTTTCGGGGACCGCGGATCGCAATGCGATTAAGTCCAGGGGAACGTTAATGCGATGCCGAGGGGAACCGCGCTCTCGCGTTTCTTCTAACACCGGCGATCGAGCTGCACTCATCAGATTGCCTCCGCGGGATCGAAAGTCCTAGGTCGAAAATTCTGTCATGCGGCTGGAATCAACCGGCTGGAATCAACAACGAAGACGGCGCTTACGAGGATCGTTCCTCCAAGTATATCGGAAACGCGGGAAGGGAAACGCTGGAATAGTTTTCCTGGGGCGTCAGTCCTGGAAGTGTTCTCTTAATCCATGTCCCGCCAGTTTGGCCCCACTCCGATTTCCACCAGCAGCGGAACCTCAAGCGAATGCGCGTTCTCCATGTGCTCGCGCACCAGCGGCTTCAGGGCGTCCAGTTCGCTCTCCGGCACTTCGAACACAAGTTCATCGTGCACCTGCAGAGTCATCCGCGACTTCAGTCCGCGCTTCCTAATCTCCCCATCAATTCGGATCATCGCCAGCTTGATCAGATCGGCGGCCGTTCCCTGGAGCGGAGTGTTCACCGCCGTGCGCTCCGCAAACCCGCGCTGGGTGGCGTTCTTGCTGTTAATCTCAGGAATCGGGCGAACACGCCCGAACAGCGTCGAGACTTTCTGATCGCGGCGCGTCTGCTCGAGCGTTGTATCAATGAACGCCCGCACTCCCGCATACTTTTCAAAATACGCATCAATGAACTTTCTCGCCTCACTCGGCTCAATACCCAAATTCTGCGAAAGTCCAAACGCCGACAAGCCGTAGACAATCCCGAAGTTCACCACCTTCGCCTGCCGCCGGTGGTCCGGCGTAACCATCAGCGGCGGAACGCCAAATACCTGTGACGCGGTCAGCGTGTGAATATCATCCCCGCGCCGAAAGGCTTCCACCAGCAGCTTGTCTTTCGAAAAATGTGCCAGCAGCCGCAGTTCGATCTGCGAATAATCCGCCGCCAGCAGGACGTGCCCCGGCTCGGCGATAAACGCCGCCCGAATCTCTCGCCCAAGTTCCGTGCGAATCGGAATATTCTGCAGATTCGGATTCGTCGAAGACAACCTGCCCGTCGCCGTCCCAGTCTGCCCGAAAGTCGTATGCACGCGGCCGCTCTGGCTGCGAATAAGCGCGGGCAATGCATCCACATAAGTCGACTTCAACTTCGTCAATTGCCGGTACTCCAGCACCAGCCGTGGAACTTCGTGATCCGCCGCCAGTCCTTCCAATACATCCACCGCTGTGGAAATCTTTTTTCCTTTCCCGTATTTCACCGGCATCGGCAGCGCGAGCTTGTTGAACAGCACATCGCCCAATTGCTTCGGTGAATTGATGTTGAACTCCACGCCGCAACGCTCATAAATGTCCCGCGCCTTGGCGTCGGCCTCGCGCAGCAACTTCACCGACATCTCGCCCAGCGCTGCCGGATCAATCTTCACTCCCGCATCTTCCATGCGCGCCAGCACGGGTACGAGCGGCGCATCGATCTCCTCGTAAACTGACGTCAGTCCCTGGTCGTCAACCTCTTTGCGGAGCGTGCTCGCCAACCTGCCAGTGACATCCGCCGCCTCCGCCAGGTTGCCGCTAAGCTTCAAATTGAATCTCCGCAGCGCAACCTCCGGCAACGAATGCGTCGAGTAAGTCGGGTCGAGCAGGTAGGAATACAGCATCGGATCGTGCTTCACTCCAGCCAGCGCGATACCCTGCTCGCCGAAATGGTGGAGCGCGGACTTGAGATCGTGAACCGCCTTCGGCGCAGCGGCATCTTCGAGCATACTTTTGACTCGATCGGCGAGCGCCTTGTCTTCCAGCGTGACCATCGCCCCAGCGCCCGGCGCATTCGAAACAGCAACGCGCTTTATAACTGCCTCACTTTGATCCTCCGCATCCGCGGGCTGCAAAGCCAGAAACCCCGACTGCGCGGGCTGAGGCTCGTCTTCTTCTGCAGTACTCTCGGTAAAAATGCTCTCAGTGTCCTCTGTCGGAATTGCTAGCGCGAGCGGCGCGTTCTCGCCCAAGCCTCGCAAGTACTCTTCGAATTCAGCCTTCGACTTTATCTCCCGGTAGTCGCCCTCTTTCACTTCCACTACTGGAAGCAATTCTTTCAGCAACGAAGTAAATTCGAGCTCGGCAAACAGGGCGCGCAGCGATTCAAGGTCCGGGTCGCCGGCTTTCATCGCGGCAACATCCAGCTCGACTGCCACGTCGGTATCAATCGTCACCAGTTGCTTGCTGTAGAGGATGTTGTCACGATTGTTCTTCAGCGATTCCCGATACGACTTCTTCTCCACCTCAGCGGCATGTTCCAGCGCTTGTTCCACGCTTCCAAAGCGCTGAATAAGGTCCACCGACCCCTTGTCCCCGATCCCCGGCGCCCCCGGAATGTTATCCACCGAATCGCCGCGCAGCGCCATCACGTCCACTACTTTCGACGGAGGCACTCCCAGAATTTCCTCCACCTTCGCCGCATCGCAAATCAGATTATCCTTCGGCGGATTCAGCACACAGACCTTGTCGTTAACCAACTGCAACATATCTTTGTCGCTCGACACCACAAACACCGGATACGATTCCGCAGCCGCCTTCCGCGCCAGCGTTCCGATCACATCGTCGGCTTCGTAACCTTCCAGCTGCAAAATTGGGATCCGATACCCCTCCAGCGACCGCCGGATGTATGGAATCTGCTGCGCCAGATCCCCCGGCATCTCAGCGCGGTTCGCCTTATATCCGCCATATTGTGATTCTTTGAACGTCTGAGTCTTGATATCGAACTTGCGGATCGTTGTGATCGCTTCCGCCTGCTGATTACGGATCGTCGGCGCGCCCACATCGAACACTGCCGCCAGATACTCAGGCGAAAAATCGTCGCGCAGCTTCCTCAGCATGTTGACGAAAACATACGTCGCCGCCGTCGGAACCCCAGTCTTAGTAGACATAGGCCGCTGCCGCGCCATCGCGTGATAGGCGCGAAATATGAACGACATCGTATCGATCAGGAAGATCCGGCCCTTACTATGAGCAGGAGCGGCCAGAGGTTCAGGCGCGGCACTCCCTTGCGGCGAAGATTTCTTTTTGGCAGGCAACGAGCCAAGTTTAACAGCTATGGAATTCCAAATGCGTGTTTGCCCCTGTGTGCCCCGGTGCTCTCTGTGGTGAAGATTCTGGCCAAGCGCGTATCATATGGAGTCTTCAGCGCTCGCCACGCTGAGGGCTGAATGCTGAGTGCTGGATGCTGCCCTTCAAGCTTGTCTATAGTGACGACTATTATCTGCCCATCGGCTCCCATGTTTTTCCCGCGGAAAAATACAAGCGCATTCATGACCGGCTGCTCGCGTTCGGAATTGCCGAGCCTTCCGATTTTGTTACCCCTCGTCCGGCGACCGACCAGGACGTTCTGCTCGTGCACACTCCGCAGTACCTCGAGAAATTGAAGACTGGCACGCTCAGCGCGCGCGAGCAGATGGAACTCGAAGTCCCTTTTTCTCCCGGGTTGGTGAAGGCCTTCTGGCTCGCGGCGGGCGGCTCCATCTTGGCCGCGGATTCCGCGCTCAGCAACGGAATAGCAATCAGTATCGGCGGAGGATTTCATCATGCGTTCCCCGATCACGGCGAGGGCTTCTGCATGATCCACGACGTGGCCATCGCCATCCGCCGCATGCAGCGTGACAGCAAGATTCGCTATGCAATGACTGTCGATTGCGACGTGCATCAAGGCAATGGCACGGCGGCGATCTTCGCCGGCACACGCACTGCCAGTGAGCCACTGCCATCCGTGCCCACCTCCACGCTGACCCCTGCTAAGACAAAAATGCGCGGCAGTCACGCCGGCGATGTTTTTACCATCTCGCTTCACCAGGAAAATAATTATCCGGCGTGGAAACCTCCCTCTTCGATCGACATCGATCTCCCCGACGAAATCGGCGACGACGACTATCTCGCATGGCTCGACAACGCGCTCAGCTCCGGCCTTCGCCAGTCTGATCCGGAGTTACTCTGCTACATCGCCGGAGCCGATCCTTATCGCGAAGACCAGCTCGGCGGCCTGTCGCTCACCATTGACGGATTGAAGAAGCGCGACGAACTCGTCTTCCGCGTCGCCAAAGCTCGCGGCATCCCCGTAATGGTCACCCTCGCCGGCGGCTACGCGCGGAATGTGGAAGACACGGTTAAGATTCACTGCAACACGGTCATCGCCGCGAAGGAAGTGTTTACGAAGTAGCGGGTTCGAACCTGACGGCTGACGGCTGGCGGCTGAAAGCGCCCGGCCTGCGCACGTCTTCCCGCCTGCTAAAATAGTGATGGTCCCGCATGTTCGAGAATCTCCAGGAAAAACTTCAGCGCGCCTTCAAATCTCTCCGCGGACAAGCCGTCCTCACCGAAGAGAACATCGCCGAGGCGATGAAGCAAATCCGCCTGGCGCTGCTTGAAGCCGACGTCAACTTCAAAGTCGTCAAAGACCTTATCGACCGGATACAGGCGAAGGCCATCGGTCAGGACGTGCTGACCGCGCTCTCTCCTGGCGAGCAGGTCATCAAAATCGTCCGCGACGAACTGGTGGAAACTCTCGGCAAAGACACGGCCAAGCTGAAATTCGCCTCGCAACCGCCAACCGTCGTGCTGATGGCCGGCCTGCAGGGCTCGGGCAAGACTACTACCTCCGGCAAGCTCGCTAACTGGCTGAAGAATGGCGGACACCGCCCGCTGCTGGTCTCGGTCGACGTCTACCGTCCAGCCGCGCGCGAGCAACTCAAAGTCGTCGCGGCGGCCATCAAGGCCAACCTCTACGAAGGCGAGATCGGTGAAGCGGGCGTCGAAGCGAATACCGCGACCGTCGAGCGTCTCGCCAAAGAAGCGCGGCGCGAAGCGATCAACACTGGCTGCGACGTGCTCATCGTCGACACCGCCGGCCGGCTCCATATCGACGACCAGCTCATGGACGAGATGCAGTCACTCAAGCGCCTGCTCAATCCGCAGGAAATTTTATTTGTTGCTGATGCGATGACCGGACAGGACGCCGTCAAATCGGCGGACGAATTCCACAAGAAGCTCACGCTCACCGGCGTCATCCTCACCAAAATGGACGGCGACGCGCGCGGCGGCGCGGCCCTCTCCATCCGCCAGGTCACCGGCCAGCCCATCAAGTTCATCGGTGTCGGCGAAAAATATGACGCGCTCGAGCCCTTCCACCCCGACCGCATCGTCTCGCGCATTCTCGGCATGGGCGACATCCTCTCGCTCATCGAAAAAGCCGAATCGCAGATCGACAAGAAAAAAGCCCAGGATCTTGCCACCAAAGCCTTCACCGGCGACGGTTTTTCGCTCGAAGATTTCCGCGATCAGCTACGGCAGGTTCGCAAAATGGGATCGCTGCAAAGTCTCATGGGCATGCTGCCCAGTGTTGGCGCTTTTTCCGGGCTGCAGAAAGCCGCCGACAAGGTTGACGAAAAACAGATCAACCGTGTCGAGGCCATCATCAATTCCATGACCGGATACGAGCGCAACCATCATGAAGCCATCAACGGCAGCCGCCGCAAACGCATCGCCCGCGGCTCCGGAACCAGCGTGCAGGAAGTCAACAACTTGCTCCGCCAGTACGCCCAGATGAAAAAAATGTTCAAGCAGATGGGCAAGCCCAGCTTCGCGCGGAGAATGGCCGGGATGAAGTTTCCGGGAATGTAAAAGGGGAGCCGAAGACGGCTCCCCATTTTGCATTCTGTATTCGGTCGGAAATTGCGAGACCGCAATGAGCTACTCTTTCTTTTCTTTTCCTTCAGCCTCGTCAGCGGCGATATCCTTCTGCGCCTGTGCTTCGGCATCGGCGTTCTCCATCGCCTTGCGGTTCTCCTCGGCGCGTTTGGCGCGGACTTCGGCGCGCTTCTGGCGCTTTTCGTCGAGCACCTGCTCGCTACCCAGCAATTCGATGAATGCCTTTTCGGCACCGTCGCCCTTCCGCCACGCGGTGCGAACGATCCGCAGATACCCGCCCTGGCGGTCACCAAAGCGCGGAGCCACGGTATCGAAAAGTTTGCGGACCGCTTCGTCCGTCATCAAATAGGCCGCCGCCCGACGCCGCGCCGCCAGATCGCCCTTTTTCCCGAGCGTGATCATCTTCTCGACCTGCGGACGCACCGCCTTCGCCTTGATCACGGTCGTCTCAATGCGTTCTTCCATGATGATCGAAGTCACCATGTTGCGCAGCATTGCGCGCCGATGCGAAGTGGTTCGCCCTAACTTGTATCCTGCAACTTTGTGACGCATGAATCCCTCTTGTTTTGGTGGAGCGACGGGCGCCCTCGCCCGTCACCCCATCACAGATCGTTATTCTTACAGATCGTTATTTCTACAGATCGTTGTCGCCGTATGCCGAAGCGGGCAGCACCTGGTTCGAAGTCGGTCCGGGCACGGCGTTCCCGTGCTCGTCGATCTTCATACCCAGGCTCAGACCCATCGAGGAGAGTATCTCCTTGATCTCGTTCAGCGACTTGCGCCCGAAGTTTTTCGTCTTCAGCATCTCGGCTTCGGTCTTCTGCACCAGTTCGCCAATCGACTGAATGTTCGCGTTCTTCAGGCAGTTGTAGCTGCGCACCGAGAGTTCGAGTTCCTCGACCGAACGGTTCAGGTTCTCGTTCTTGATCTCAGGCCTGCGCTCTTCGCTTGCCGACGCGGTTTCGATTTCCTCTTCGAAGTTGATGAAGATATTCATGTGATCCTTCACCAGCTTCGCCGAGAGTCCAAGCGCATCGCCTGGAGTGATCGAACCGTTCGTCCAGACCTCGACCGTCAGCTTGTCGTAGTCGGTGATCTGCCCCAAACGCGCCGCTTCGACGGTGTAGTTGCACTTGCGCACCGGCGTGTGCACGGAATCGATGGGAATGAATCCGATGCCCAGATCATCCTCGAAATTCTTGTCCGCAGAAACGTAACCGCGGCCGCGCTTCAGGCGCATTTCCATTTCGAGTTTGCCGCCTTCGCTTACCGTTGCGATGTAAATTTCCTTGTCGAGCACTTCCACATCGCCATCGGCTTCGATCATGCCGCTCGTAGCCACACCCGGCTGATCGGCGCGCAGATAAATCGCCTTTGGACCATCTCCCGCAAGTTTGAACGGAACCTGCTTCATGTTGAGGATGATGTCGGTCGCATCCTCGACCACGCCCGGGATTGACTGGAATTCATGCAGCACGCCTTCGATCTTCACCGCGGTAACCGCCGCGCCTTCGATCGAACTCAGCATCACGCGCCGCAGCGCATTGCCGATGGTGGTGCCAAATCCGCGCTCAAACGGCTGCGCCCAGAACATCCCATATTTGTCAGTAAGCGAACTGGTATCACTCGCCAGCCGTTTCGGTTTTTGAAAACCTCTCCAAAGCATCGTGCGTTTCTCCTCTCGGCCATGTGGCTCGATCCTGCTCGCTGAGCGGCCCGGCTCAGGTCACAGCAGGAAAGGCTGATCTGGCACGAATGGTAGGCCAAAAAATCAGTTCGTTGGTCACTAGTCGATGGTCGTTCGCGGGTCTCTGGTCTTGCCAACGACTACGGACCAACGACAGACCGCTACTTGCTGTACAACTCAACTATCAGTTGCTCGTTCACCGGGAGTTGGATATCCTCGCGTTTCGGCAGCGCAATTACGCGCCCTTTGTAGTTCTCGCGATCGATCTCCAACCATGCCGGCGCCGGCTGATGACTGGCAAAATCCTTCGCGATTTCGAGAATTGGAACCTTGCGGCTGCTCTCCCGAATCGCAATCTCTTCTCCCACCGTGACCTCGTACGAAGGAATGTTGACCTTCTTACCATTCACCTGCACGTGTCCGTGACGCACCAACTGGCGCGCCTGGCGACGGGAAATGCCGAAGCCCAGCCGGTAGACAACGTTATCCAAACGCCGCTCGAGCGACTCCAGCAGCTTCGCACCCGTCACACCTTTGGATTTGACCGCGTTCTCGAAGTAATTCCGGAACTGGCCTTCCTGGGTGAAGTAGATGCGCTTTGCCTTCTGTTTTTCGCGCAACTGCAGACCGTAGCCTACAACCTTGGTCTTCTTGTCTTTCCCGTGTTGTCCGGGAGCAAAGTTGCGCTTCTCAATAGGACATTTGTCGCTGAAGCACTTGGTGCCTTTCAGAAAGAGCTTGATCCCTTCCCGGCGACAAAGACGACACACTGCATCGGTATAACGTGCCAAGTAGTTCTCCTTAGTTAGATGACCGGTTTACAGGTTTGGCTTCACCCTTCGTCCCGGACAAAAATCAGTTCTCAGTTCTCAGTTCTCAGAAAAAACCCCTCGTTCACCGGCTTTCGCTCTTACTGAGAACCGAGAACCGAGAACCGAGAACTGGGAACTGAGAACTGCCTTCTTTACACTCTGCGCCGTTTCGGCGGCCTGCAACCGTTATGCGGAATCGGCGTCGTGTCCTTAATGGACCGTACTTCAATTCCCGACGAGGCCAGCGCGCGCACTGCCGACTCCCGTCCCGATCCCGGACCGCTCACCCGTACATCCACCGTGCGCACCCCGTGATCCCGCGCCATGCTGGCGGCGTTCGACGCGGCCTGCTGCGCCGCAAACGGAGTCCCTTTGCGGGACCCGCGAAAACCAAGCGAGCCTGAACTCTTCCATGCCAGCACATTGCCGCTCATGTCCGAGATGGTCACGATGGTGTTGTTGAAGGAGGCTTGTACGTGCACCAGTCCATGCGGAACGTGCTTGCGCTCTTTCTTCTTGAACGTCTTCTTCTTGCCTTTTTTCTCGGGCGCCGCTGGGGCGCCGCCTGCTGCTGCTGGTTTTGCCATGTTTGGAGTTCTCAGTTCTCGGTTCTCAGTTCTCAGTAAAACCGTTCTCCGCCGTAAACTGAGAACTGATAACTGACAACTGACAACCGGTTTTACGCCTTTGCCGTCTTCTTCTTCTGCGCGACCGTGCCTTTGCGCGGACCTTTGCGGGTACGAGCATTGGTGTGTGTGCGCTGTCCCCGAACCGGCAAATTCCGGCGATGGCGGAATCCGCGATAGGACCCGATTTCGATGAGCCGCTTGATGTTCATCGAAACGTCTTTGCGCAGATCGCCTTCGACCGACCCTTCCGCCTCGATGACCTGGCGGATGCGGTTGACCTCGTCTTCCCCGAGGTCCGAAACTTTTTTCATCGGGTCCACTTTCGCCGCGTCCAGAATCCGCGCCGCGCGTGAATTGCCGATGCCGTAGATGTAAGTGAGCGCGATATTCGCGTGCTTGTTACGCGGAAGATCGACGCCTGCAATACGAGCCATGATCCCTCTCTTAAAAACCAGTTCTCGGTTCTCAGTTGTCAGTTCTCAGTAAGGGCAACTTCAAACCATTTAGCCCTGACGCTGTTTGTGTTTCGAGTTCTCGCAGATCACCCGCACTACTCCCTTGCGGTGGATGACCTTGCACTTATCGCAGATTTTCTTAACCGATGCTCTTACCTTCATAACTCTGTCTCACTTCTCAGTCGCCAGTTCTCACTAACTGCAACTGCGTATTCTTCCAGATCCTTCGCTTCGCTCAGGATGACGCCTGCGGGCTCCCGCTTCGCTCACGCCCGCAAAACGGCGTCACTTGTAGCGGTACACAATCCGCCCGCGATTCAGATCGTACGGAGAAAGTTCGACCGCGACTTTGTCTCCCGGCAATATCCGGATGAAATTCTTCCTCATCTTGCCGGAAACATGCGCCAGCACCTGGTGTTTGTTTTCGAGCTCCACCTTGAACATGGCATT
The DNA here is from genome assembly GCA_963772195.1 of uncultured Acidobacteriaceae bacterium. Lineage (GTDB taxonomy): Bacteria > Acidobacteriota > Terriglobia > Terriglobales > Acidobacteriaceae > Acidiflorens. The sequence goes on from CAVYWE010000001.1 coordinate 196,153, forward strand.
GGGCAGCGGTTCGACAACCGTTGCCATCACCTCTATCGCGTCTTCTTTGCTCATCGACTCCTTAAAATCAGTTCTCAGTTCCCAGTTCTCAGTTCTCAGTATTAATTCCGACGCTTCTCACTGAGAACTGAGAACCGGGAACTGAGAACTCTTCTTCACTGGGTCAAAATCACCGGCCCTTGACGCGTTACCGCCACACAATGCTCAAAGTGCGCGCTGTAACTGCCGTCGAGCGTTACGGCCGTCCACTTGTCGCTCAAAACCTTGGTCTCCGGACGCCCCGAGTTCACCATCGGCTCAATCGCGAGAACCATGCCTTCGGTCAACTCCGCGCCTTGGCCCTTCTTGCCGAAGTTCGGAATCTGCGGCGCTTCATGCAGCTTCGTCCCGATGCCGTGCCCCACGAACTCCCGCACGACGCTGAACCCGTTCGCTTCCACGTGTTTCTGGATCGCCGACCCAACGTGTCCAACCGTGTTACCAATCCTTACCTGCTCGATGCCCTTGTACAGCGAAGCTTCGGTTACCTCGAGCAGCTTTTTCAATTCTGCTGTCAGCTCCTCGCCCACAGGCACCGTGATGGCAGCATCTCCGTAATACCCATCGCATACAACTCCGCAGTCGATGGAAACGATGTCGCCCGTTTTCAGCGTCCGCTTTTCCGATGGGATCCCGTGCACGATCTCTTCATTGATCGAAGTGCACAGCACACATGGATAGCCGTAATATCCCTTGAACGCCGGCGCAGCTCCGAGGTCCGCGATCAGTTTCTCAGCGGCCTGCTCCAGGTCCATGGTCGTAACGCCGGCCGCCACTACACCTTTCAAGTGGTTCAGAACCTGGCGGACCATCTTCCCGCTCCGCCTCATCTTTTCGATCTCTTCCGGCGACTTGCGGATGATCCGGTCTTCTCCAAAACTCATAATTAATTCTAGCTTCGCCGACTCAACTTCGCCGATTCTAACTTGGCCGACTTCCGCTTCGTCGTTCCGCTACTCGCATCCATCCTTGAAATGGCTGTCAATCACGGAGAAAATCTGCGCCGTAACCTCATCCATCGTACGATCCGCGTTGATTGCAACCAGCCGCCGCTGCGCCCGGTAGTAATCCGCCACCCGCCGGGTCTGCGTCTCATAGGCAGCCAATCGACCGGAAATAACTTCTTCGCGATCGTCGTCGCGGATCACCAGCTTGGATCCGTCCACATCACACAACTCGTCGACGAGAGGTGGCTGAGAATGGATGTTATAGAGCCGCCCACAGGTGGGACACGAACGCCGCCCGGCAAGCCGTTGCAATAATTGAGTATAGTCCACGAGCAACTGGATCACAACTGGCGGACACTTCTCCGATTTGTCAAAGACCTCTTTTTCCAGGAAGGCGTCCAGCCATCCTGCCTGGGGGGCTGTCCTTGGAAAGCCATCCAGCACAAATCCGCGTTTACAGTCGGCCTCTCGCAGCCGGGCAGCCACAATGCCGTACATCAACTCATCAGGAACCAGCTCGCCTCGCGCCATGATCACCTTGGCTTCAAGGCCGAGCGCGGTACCACGGGCCACGTGATCCCGCAAAAGATCACCCGTCGATATCTGCGGGATACCGTAATGCTCGACAATTCGTCTGGACTGGGTGCCCTTCCCGGCCCCGGGGGGCCCTAGAAGAATCACAGGTCCAATATTTCGCGCGGTGTCGTTAGCCGACTCGTTGGCCATCGAAATGGCCCCTTTTACTCGTGATTTCCCGTCGCGGAAATATCGCCCTGCTCCGCGCCCACAAAACCAGTTCTCGGTTCTCAGTTCTAATTTCGCCGCTTCTCACTGAGAACTGCGAACTGAGAACTTTTTTACCAGGTCCGGCGCCCGCGAATGCGGCCGCTCTTCGGCGTGAATCCATCGTAGTGCCGCATGATCAGCTGCGCCTCAATCTGCGTGACCGTGTCCATCGCCACCCCGACCACGATCAGCAGCGAAGTTCCGCCAAAATAAAAATTCACTCCCAAACCGTTCGTTACCCAGGTGGGAAGGTTCTCAAAGATTCGCCCCACCAACGGGAGGTGGTTCAGCTTGATACCCGCAATCATCCACTCCGGAATCAGCGAGATCAAAATCAAGTACATCGCACCCACCAGCGTGATCCGGGTGAGAACATCGTTGATGAAGTCCGAAGTCCTCTTCCCGGGCCGGATGCCGGGAATAAAACCTCCCCACTTCCGCATGTTGTCCGCGACCTCGTTCGGATTGAACACAATCGAGATATAGAAGTAGGCAAAGAAAATAATCCCCAGGCAATAGAGCAACGTGTACAGCGGCTCACCCCAACGCATCGCGTCCAAAAGCGGCCCGACCACTTTGTTATTGTGGAACGCGGCGCCCAGCATCTGCGGCAAGGCCAGAATCGAAGACGCGAAAATCACCGGCATTACGCCGCCGGCATTCACCCGCAGCGGCAGGTGCGTCGATTGCCCGCCCATCACCTTTCGTCCGACCACGCGCTTAGCATACTGCACCGGAATCCGGCGCTCGCTGCGTTCCACAAAAACGATGAACGCCACCACCGCAATCATCAGCGCCAGCAACATCAGGATGGCTGGAGCCGTGAATACTCCCCAGGCATTGGTTTGCACCTTCTGATACAGATCGATCACACCGCGCGGCAAGCCGACCACGATGCCCGCAAAAATCAGCAACGACATGCCGTTGCCGATGCCGCGCTCGGTGATCTGCTCACCCAGCCACATGATGAAAGCGCTTCCCGTGGTCAGCGTCAACATGGTCATCAGGATGAACCCTGGCCCGGGGGTGGTGACGAAATCGCCCGCTTTTTGCAGGCTGATGGCTATGCCGAACGACTGCACCGCGCTCAAAACCACCGTGAGATAACGCGTCCACTGAGTGATTTTCTTCCGGCCCAGTTCGCCTTCTTTCTGCAGCTTGGCCAGCGGCTCATATACCACCGTCAGCAACTGCAGAATGATCGACGCCGTAATGTACGGCATGATTCCCAACGCGAAAATCGTGAGCCGCCGCAGGTTGCCGCCGCTGAACAGATCGACAAAGCCCAGCACCGAGCCCTTGTTCTGCTCGAAGAACTGCGCCAGCCGGTCGCCATTGATCCCGGGGGTCGGGATGTGGCCGCCGATGCGATACACCGCCAGCAGGCCAAGCGTAAACAGCACGCGCTTGCGAAGGTCGGGAACCCGGAAGATATTCGCCAGCTTCGAGAGCATTACTGCAAGACCTCAAACTTGCCGCCAGCCTTGGTGATTTTTTCCTGCGCCGACTTCGAAAACTTGTGCGCATGCACGGTAATCGCCGTCTTCAATTCGCCGTTGCCGAGGATTTTGACCGGCTGCCTGCCATTTACCACGCCCGCTTTTTTCAGAACCTCGGGCGTGATTTCGGTCTCGCCGAGCGTTGCCAGCCGGTCCAGATTCACAACGTCGTATTCCTCGCGGAAAATGTTCGTGAAGCCGCGCTTCGGCACACGCCGGTGCAACGGCATTTGGCCGCCCTCAAACCCGCGTATCAGACGCGCACCCGAACGGGACCACTGCCCCTTGTGGCCGCGCGTCGAAGTCTTGCCCATGCCGGACCCCATGCCGCGTCCTACTCGCTTCTTCTTCTCCGTTGACTTCTTGGGTGCACGTATTGTCGAAAGATTCATAAGTACTTCCTTAGGTGTCAGGCGTCAGGTCCTAGGTCTCAGGAAAAACCGTTTCGTACGGCCGTCGTGGGTTTTCCTGAGATCTGACACCTAACACCTGAGACCTTACTTCACAATCTCCACTAAATGTGGGATCTTCTTCACCATGCCGCGAATCGCCGCTGTATCCGGCCGCACAATCACCTGGTTCAGCCGGGTGAACCCCAACCCCTTGACAACTTTCTTATGTTTTACTGGAGTGCAAATCGCCGACCGCACCCACTTCAACTGGATCTTCCCGCTCGCCACGGATTTCGCTGTTTTAGTTGTCATTTCACTTCCCCGGTCGTTGGTCGTTAGTCATTAGTCATTAGTCGTCGTTGTTAGCGAACGACTAGCGACTAAAGACCAACGACTAGCTTTGTTACAACTCCTGCACCGACTTGCCCCGCAGCGCCGCAACGTCTTCCCGGCTCTTGAGCTTCTTCAGCGCGTCGAACGTCGCCTTGATCACGTTATGCGGATTGGTCGTGCCAATCGACTTCGTCAGCACATTCTGAATGCCCGCCGACGTCATCACCGCCCGTACCGCTCCGCCCGCAATCACGCCCGTGCCTTCTGGAGCCGGCTTCAGCAGCACCATTCCCGAGCCAAAACGTCCCAGCACCGTATGCGGCACGGTCGTTTGCGTCAGGTTGATCCTCATCAGGTTCTTCTTCGCCGCTTCGATCCCTTTGCGGATGGCCTGCGGAACTTCCTTCGCTTTGCCGGATCCAAAACCCACCACCGCCGCCGAAGGATCGCCTATTACCACCAGCGCCGCAAACGACATATTCTTGCCGCCCTTAACCACTTTCGTCACCCGGTTAATCGAGACCACCTGGTCCTTTAACTGGAACGACGCCGCATCGAGTTTCTTCGTTACTCTAGGCATTCTGAATCCCGTAACTCTCTAGCCTCAGAATTCGAAGCTCCCGTTTTTCAGGTTGTTCACTGAGAACTGAGAACCGAGAACTGAGAACTGTTTTTAGAACTGCAATCCCGCCTCGCGCGCCGCATCGGCAACCGCTTTGACCCGGCCATGGTAAATGTAGCCACCACGATCGAACACCACCTTGGCGATGCCCTTCTGTTTGGCCAGTTCGGCAATCTTTCTCCCAACCACCTTCGCCGAAGCCACGTTTCCGCCCGTCACACGCGCGCCCTTCCGGTCGTCCGCAGTCGAAGCCGCAACCAGAGTAACGCCCTTCAGGTCGTCAATCAGCTGAACGTAGATATGGTTCAGCGACCGGTACACATTCAGCCGCGGACGCTCCGGCGTACCCATCACTTTCTTCCGGATACGATCATGCACCCGCTGCCGCGTTTGATTCTTTGAAGGTATTCTCAGCATGTTATAAGCCCTCAGCTATCAGCCGTCAGCCATCAGCTAAAACCGTTCAGCCCCGGACTTCATTTGAAGTACCTGATGGCTGAGTGCTGATGGCTGAGTGCTATTTTGCTCCCGTCTTTCCAACCTTCTTCTTCAACCGTTCGCCGGCGTACCGCACGCCCTTGTTCTTATACGGATCGGGCGGACGCAGCGACCGCATCTCCGCCGCCACCTGGCCAACTTTCTGACGGTCGATCCCGTTCAGCGTCAGCTTTGTAAGTTTCGCATCTACCGCGCAATCGACGCCCGTCGGCAGCGGATACTCGATCGGGTGCGAGTAACCCAGACTGAACACCACCATCCCCTTGCCCTTCATCTCCGCGCGGTAGCCGATGCCGACGATTTCCAGTTCCCTCGTCCAGCCCTTGGTTACGCCATCGACGGCGTTATTGACCAGCGCGCGCGCCAGTCCATGTACCGCTGAATGGGCGTCGTCCGGGCGTATCGCCACCAGGTTACCGTCCTTCTGCTCCATCGTGATGCCGGACGGAAGAGATGTATCCAGCTTGCCTTTCGGCCCCTGGACCATCACCGTATTGCCTTCGATCTTGACCGTCACGCCCTTCGGGATCGCGATCGGCTTTTTTCCAATTCGTGACATAAGTCAGCTCTTAGCCTTTAGCAATTAGCACTTAGTAACTTCGCGATTAGCACGGCGCGCTTTAGCTAACTGCTAAATGCTAAGTGCTAACAGCTGCTTCTCTACCAGATTTCGCAAAGCAGTTCGCCACCCAGGCCCTGCCGGCGCGCCTGCCGTCCCGTCATCACGCCCTTCGGCGTGGTCAGGATGTTGATTCCCATCCCGCCCAGCACCCGCGGAATCTCGGTGCGGCGCACATAGACGCGGCAGCCCGGACGCGACACGCGCGCCAGGTTCGTAATCACCGCCTCATTGTTGTTGCCGTACTTCAAATACACGCGCAGGACCTTGTGGCCCTCTTCTTCCGCCGGCTTGAAGTTCGCGATATAGCCCTCTTCCTTCAGGATGCGGGCAATCTCCGTCTTCAGCTTGGAAGCTGGAATATCCACTTTCTGGTGCCGCGCGCGAATCGCGTTGCGGATACGCGCCAGCATGTCTGCGACCGGATCGGTCAACCTCATCGTTTGCTTCTCCTAAAGCCGCTCGTTCGCTCCGCGTTCAGCGGAGAACCTGTCAGCAGCTTACTTCTGTCGGTCGTTGGTCGTTGGTCGCTAGTCGTTGGCACGCAAAGTCCGACGAACCGATCTTCTTACAACTGCGCAGCGAACCCACGCCGTTCTTGGCCACCCGTGATCACGAACGACTAACGACCAACGACCGCTTTACCAAGACGACTTCGAAACTCCGGGGATCTCGCCCCGCAGCGCCAGTTGCCGGAAACACAGACGGCATAGGCCAAACTTCCGTAGATAGGCTCGCGGACGTCCGCAAATCTTGCAACGGTTATGCCTGCGCGACGAGAACTTCGGCTTCGGCTCTTTGCCACGCGCCTTATCAAACTTCTTTTCTATCTTCGCGTCCTTCACTCGTTTTGCTGTAGTCAAAATTCGCTCCTAACTTTGCTACTTGTAGCGCCGGCCTCTGGCCGGCTGTCCGGCGGGCATCCCGCCCCGCCCAAGGGCCGTCGAGGCGGCGCTACGCTCTAAACGGCATCCCCAAATGCTTCAACAGCGACCGTGCCTGGTCATCGGATCGCGCCGTCGTCACGATGGTCACGTTCATGCCTTTCAGCTTGTCCACCTTCGCGTAGTCAATCTCCGGAAAAATCAGCTGATCGTGCAAACCCAGCGTGTAATTGCCGCGCCCATCGAACGACTTCGTCGAGACTCCGCGGAAGTCGCGCACTCGCGGAAGCACGATGCTCACCAGCCGGTCAAAAAATTCGTACATGCGATCACCGCGCAGCGTCACCATTGCCCCAATCGGCATGCCCTCGCGCACCTTGAACGCAGCGATTGACTTCTTTGCCCGCGTGGTCACCGGCTTCTGTCCCGTAATCTGGCCCAACTCATTCACCGCCGGGTCGATAAGTTTCGCGTTCTGCGTCGCTTCGCCCACGCCCATGTTCACGACGATCTTGTTCAGCCGCGGCACGGCCATGGGATTCTTGAGTTCGAGTTCCTTCATCAGGGCCACGGCAACTTCCTTCTCAAACCGCGCCCGCAGCCGAGGCCGCTCTTTCGCCGCGTGCCGTGGAGCCTCCGCGCTGGGCTTCTCAGCCGGCGCCTGCCGCTTGTCGCCCTTGCCCGCTTTCGCTTGCTTCTCGTCTTTCTTTGGTCCGTCTGTCGCCATAATCGTCGTTACCTTCTCTGTTACCTTCTCTCACGGTTTCGGATTGTCGCTATTAGCCGTTAGCCCTTAGCATTTAGCTCGACGTATACTGGTTCGTAAGTCCCAAATTTTCGTCACCGCCGCTCGCGCCAAGTGCCCTAACTGAAAGCTGATGGCTGAGAGCTGACGGCTATTTGTCCAGCGTCGTCCCGCACTTCTTACAAACTCTCACCTTGCGATCGCCACGCACTTCATGCCCGATCCGCACCGGACCGCACGTCGCACATACCAGGGCCACGTTCGACAGCCGAATTGCCCGCTCCTGCTCGGCAATTCCGCCCTTGATGTTGCGCTGCGGATTCGGACGCACGTGCTTCTTCACGGTCATCACGTGCTCCACAAGCACTTTGCCTTCGTCGGGAAACACGCGCAGCACGCGCCCTTCTTTTCCCGTATCCCGCCCGGTCATCACCTTCACGGTGTCATTCCGGCGGATATCCACTCGCTTGTGTTCGGTCGATACTGTTCTCATCTAGAATCCTTAATTCTTAACTGTTAACAAGGCTCGCTATTCCTGAAACCCGAGACCTGAAACCTGACACCTGGACCTAAAGCACTTCCGGCGCCAGCGACACAATCTTCAAAAATTTCTTCTCGCGCAGTTCACGCGCCACCGGACCAAATACGCGCGTGCCGACCGGCTCTCCTGTTTCGTTGATCAGCACCGCCGCATTCTGATCGAAGCGGATATAAGTCCCGTCCCTCCGCCGATGCTCTTTCCGCGTCCGCACAATGACCGCTTTCACCACTTTGCCCTTCTGCACCTGACCGTCCGGCGAAGCTTCCTTCACGCTTGCCGTGATCACGTCGCCAAGCCCCGCGCGCAGACCGGTCGAGCCGCCGAGCGGCAGAATCATCTGCAGCTTGCGAGCGCCGGAATTATCGGCCACCTCGAGCATGGATCTCATCATTACGGCCATGTTCGTCTCCTTCTCCGCCTCTTAATTCTTACCGGGCTTTCTTAGCAAGCGCCTAGCTTAGTAAACGTTTAGCGCCCCACGCCTGTCCCGGCGTCGACGTCAACTTCCGGCACCAGCGCCGTCTTCCGCACGATTTCCTTCAGCGTCCAGCGTTTCAGTTTCGACAACGGCCGCGATTCTTCAATCCGCACCACATCGCCAGAATGCGCTTCGTTCTTCTCGTCGTGCGCATAGAACTTCTTTCGGATCGCGATCACCCGCTTGTACATCGGATGCGCCTTCTTCCGCGTCACTTCGACCACGATCGTCTTCTGCATCTTGTTCGAGACGACTGTGCCGATCAGTTCTTTATGGTGCTTCTGTTTTTCCGGTTGGCTCGTGGGTTCCGCCATTATTTTTTCTCCGTCTTGCGGGCGCCCAGTTCCTGCTCGCGCAGGACGGTCTGGACACGCGCAATATCCCGGCGCAGCCCGCGAATCTTTTTCAGGCTCTCCGTCTGTCCCATGTTCATCTGGAACTTCAGCTTGAAGAGCTGGTCCGCCAAGTCCCGCTCCTGGTGCTTGAGCTCGACGTCGGTTAAGTTACGAATCTTTTCTGCCTTCATAAAGTCAGTTCCTGCTTCTAAACTCATACGTTCTCAGTTGTCAGTTCTCGGGAAATTCTTCCCGTCAGCTGCTCTTAACCTTGCAATCTGACCTCTGCAATCTGACCTCTGACCTCTGCAATTCCTACAGCACATCCCGTTTCACAAACGTCGTTCGCAACGGAAGCTTGTGCGACGCGAGGCGCATTGCCTCTTTTGCATCGACGATCGAAACGCCTTCCATCTCAAACAAGATTTTTCCCGGACGCACCACCGCAACCCAGTGATCCGGCGCTCCCTTGCCTTTGCCCATACGGGTTTCGGCCGGCTTTTTCGTTACCGGCTTATCCGGAAACAGCCGGATCCAGATCTTGCCGCCGCGCTTCACAAAACGCGTCATCGCCACCCGGCTCGCTTCGATCTGCCGGTCGGTGATCCAGCCCGGCTCCAGCACCTTCAGCCCAAACTGACCGAAAGCCAGCGTGCTCCCGCGCCAGGCCTTCCCCGTCATGCGCCCGCGCTGCTGCTTGCGGTACTTAACTTTCTTAGGCATCAACATAATTCGTCTTCCTGTAGAAACGGGGCTTGCCCCGTCTCAGACGCGGCAAGCCGCGTCTCTACCCAAAATCAAAACGCTCCCGTGGTGGTCAAGTCCCGCTGCGGCGTCGCTTCCCGCTTCTTCGCCGGCAGAATCTCGCCTTTATAGACCCAGCACTTCACGCCAATCACGCCATACGTCGTGCGCGCCTCGGTGAAGCCGTAGTCGATGTCGGCGCGCAGCGTGTGCAACGGCAACCGCCCCTGCAGATACCACTCCGAACGCGCGATTTCGTTGCCATTCAGCCGTCCGCTCACCCGCACCTTGATGCCCTTGCACCCAAAGCGCAGCGCCGAATCCACCGACTTGCGCATCGCCCGACGGAAGCCCACGCGCTTTTCCAGTTGCAGCGCAATCGACTCCGAAACCAGTTGCGCATCCAGCTCCGGCTTGTGCACTTCCTGGATATCGACATGCACCTCGCGCGTCGTCTTTTTCTGCAGGTCCTGCTTCAGCTTGTCGATTTCCGCGCCCTTGCGCCCGATAATGATCCCCGGCCGCGCCGTCTTAATAATGATCCGCAGCTTGTTGCCCGGACGCTCAATCTCGACCGAACTTACACCCGCCGACTTAAGCTTTTCCTTCAGCTCGGTCTTGAGCTTGTAGTCTTCGAGCAGCAGCTTGTCGTAGTCCTTCTCGACAAACCACCGCGACTTCCACGGCTTGGTGTAGCCGAGCCGGAATCCGTAAGGGTGAACCTTCTGTCCCATGTGTGCTCCTAAGCTTTCCTGTCGCCGGGTCGTTAGTCGTCGGTCGTTAGTCGTTAGCGAACTAAGCCTTCCGAACGACTAGCGACCAGCGACTGTTCTACTTTTTCGCGGTCGCCTTCTTGCCGACTGCCTTCTTCTTCGGTGGCGCCTTAGCCTTGACCTTCGCCTTTGCTTTCGGCTTTGAGTGAGCCGCAGCCTTCGCCGCATGCTCGCCCGCTGCCGCCGTTCCGGTCCCTACCGGCACGCCGTTCCTGTTTTTCTCCGCCAGCACAATTTCGATATGCGAAATGCGCCGCACATAGTGATACGCACGCCCCATCGGCGCTGGACGAATCCGCTTCATGCGCGGTCCATCGTTCGCCACCGCGTGCTTCACATACAAATTGTCGAGATCGACATCCAGGCCCTTTTCCGTGCTCAGAAAGTTCGCATTGTCGATCGCCGACTGCAACAGCTTGCCCACCGTCGCCGCCACGCGCTTCTTGGTGAAAGCCAGCGTGTTCCGCGCCTCTTCCACGCGCCGTCCCTTGATCAAGTTCAGCACCAGCCGCGCCTTCTGCGGCGAGACGCGCATGTATCGGGCTTCAGCTCGAAATTCCATCGTCCGGTCTCCTCGCCCCTTATGCCTTCGGCGCCGACGGCGCTGACGGCGTTATGGCTCCAGGTCCGCCGGGCACGCCCGCCGGTTTCGCCGCAACTTCGGTCGCCGCCTTCATCGAGTGTCCCTTGAACTGACGGGTAAAGCTGAATTCGCCCAGCTTGTGTCCCACCATGTTTTCGGTCACATATACCGGAATGAATTTCCTTCCGTTGTGCACGGCAATCGTATGTCCCACCATCTCCGGGATAATCGTCGAGCGCCGCGACCATGTCCGCAGCACTTTCTTCTCGTTGCGCGCATTCATGGCTCCCACTTTCGTCGCCAGATGCGCATCCACGAACGGTCCTTTTTTTGTTGAACGAGCCATAAAGTCAGTTCTCAGTTCTCAGCTCTCAGTTCTCAGCAACCAAACTAAGGCTTCGGATTTTTCCTTGAAACTCTGAAACCTTGAAACCTGCTCTTAACCTTTCTTGCGGCGGTTCACGATAAATGTATCCGTCCGCTTATTGTTCCGCGTCTTGTATCCCCGCGTCGGCTGGCCCCAGGGCGTCACCGGATGACGTCCGCCCGAGGTCTTGCCTTCGCCGCCGCCATGCGGATGGTCCACCGGGTTCATCGAAACTCCGCGGTTGTGCGGACGCTTCCCCACCCAGCGCGTGCGTCCCGCCTTACCCCACGTCACGTTTTCGTGGTCCGTGTTCCCCACCTGCCCAATCGTCGCTAAACAATCGAGCAGCACCTTGCGGGTCTCGCCCGAAGGCAGCTTCACCAGGCCATAGTCGCCTTCTTTGGCGATCAACTGCGCCGAACCGCCCGCCGAACGCACCATTTGCGCGCCCTTGCCCGGACGCAGTTCCACATTGTGAATCGTCGTGCCCGGCGGAATATTCCGCAGCGGCAACGCGTTCCCAACCAGAATGTCCGCCTCAGGGCCGCTCACAATCTTCTGCCCAACCTTCAGTCCATCGGGCTGCACAATGTAACGCTTCTCGCCATCCGCATAACTCAGCAGCGCAATTCGAGCCGAGCGCCCCGGATCGTATTCGATCGTTACCACCGTCGCCGGAATCCCGTGCTTATCCCGCTTGAAGTCAATCGTTCGCAGCTTGCGCTTGTTCCCGCCGCCCCGAAACCGCATGGTCGTGTCGCCGGAATTGCGCCGTCCGCCCGTCCGCAACTTTCCCTCAACCAGCGGCTTGTGTGGCTTTTTCGACGTAATGTCGTCAGTCACGAGCGTCGTGCGATAGCGCAACGTCTGCGTTGTCGGTCTGTAAGTTTTAATTGCCATATTAGCTCTCAGCCTTCAGCCATCAGCCATCAGCTACCTCTGTCCGTCGGCCCGGTTTTACTGATGGCTGACGGCTGATGGCTGACCGCTGTACTACAAGTTCTGTGCGTACTCCGGCATCTTCTCGCCGCTCTTCAACCGCACGTACGCCTTCTTCCAGTCCGGACGGTAGCCGGTAAACTTGCCCCGCCGCCGTTCTTTCCCCGGATAATTCGCCGTGCGCACCGAAGCCACCTTCACCTTGAAGATCGTCTGCACCGCTTCCTTGATCTCGGTCTTCGTCGCCTTCGGCGCCACCTGGAATACCAGCGTGTTCTGCGTCTCTTTAATGCCGAGGCCTTTTTCGGTGATCACCGGCTTCTGAATAATCTGATACGCGGATTTCATCAGGCCACCTCCGCCTTAGTCTTCGTCTTGCGCAGGCGCCGCGCCGGTTTCTTCTTTTCTTCCACCGGCTCCATTTCGTGCGAACGCCGCGTTGCCGACTTCTTCAGCGAATCCTGAAGCTTCTCGAGCGCCGGCTGCGCGAATACCACGTAGGTGTAGCGCATCAGATGATAGGGATGGACTTCGTTCGCCCGCACGAGTTCGAGCCCGTCGATGTTGCGCGAACTCAACTCCAGATTCTTGTTTTCCGCGGTCGAAATATCGACCAGCAGCGTCGTGCCTTCCAGCTTCAGCTTGTCGAGCGATTCGCGAAACAGTTTCGTCTTCGGCTCTTTCACTTCGAACGACTTCACCACCATCAATTTGCCATCGGCAAACTTCGACGCCAGCGCCGAGCGCAGCGCGCCCAGCAGCTTCTTCTTCGGAAAAGCGTAGTCATAGGATCGCGGCTGCGGTCCATGCACCGTGCCGCCATGGCGCCACAACGGCGAACGAATCGAGCCGATACGCGCCCGCCCCGTGCCCTTCTGCTTCCACAACTTCCTGCCCGAACCGGAAACCCGCCAGCGGTTCTTGGTCGCATGCGTGCCCGCACGCGCGGAGGCGCGATAGTGCGTGATCGCCTCCCAGAGCAAGTCTTCGTTGACCGCGCCGAAAACTTCCTCGGCCAGTTCCATCGTCCCGGCCTTGGCTCCGCTCAGATTGTAAATATCAATAGTTGCCATATCTCTCTCGTGTGGCTCGTGTGGCGCTGGCGCCCTCGCCCGCGGCCTTTGACCTTGCCTTTGCTCTTGACCTTGCCTTTGACCCTGTCTTACCCGCTCACTTACCCCTTTTTCGAAGCTCGCTTCGCCGCCTTCAATGGATCGACCGTCGCCGACCCCGCGAATCCGCGGCGCTCTCGTGGCGGCTTCTTCGCCTTATTGATCATGATGTATCCGCCGTTCGATCCCGGAACGCTGCCCTCAACCACCAGCAGATTCTCGTCCTTGTCGACGCCCAGGATCCGCAAATTGCGCATCGTTATCCGGACGTCGCCCATGTGGCCCGACATCCTCATTCCCTTGAACACGCGCGAAGGAAATGCCGACGAACCAATCGAACCCGTAATCTGAAACATCGAACCGTGCGATTTCGGACCACCCGCAAAGTGATGCCGCTTCACCACACCCTGAAACCCGCGCCCCTTGCTCACTCCGATGATGTCCACGAACCGTTCGCCTTCAAAAATATCCACCAGCACTCGGTCGCCAACCTTGATCACACCCTCGGTCGTTTCGCCCGGAGCATCGACTTCCACGTTAACTTCGCGCAGAAACTTCACCGGCGGCAGGTTGTGTTTGGCAAAGTGTCCCCGCATCGGCTTGGTCAGATTCTTTTCCTTCACAAATTCGACAAGGCCAATCTGCGCCGACTCGTAACCATCCTTGGTGCCGGTCTTGTGCTGCGTAATCACGCACGGTCCCGCCTGCAACACCGTCGCCGGCCGCACATCGCCCTTCGAATCGAAGAGCTGCGTCATGCCGACCTTCTTGCCCAGAATTCCTGTAACTCTAGCCATTTCCTTCTCCGTTCCCAGCATGGCTCGTCGGTTCCGCGACAGCTATTGGCTGGAACTGTAGCGCCGGCGTCCCGCCCGCTGACTACAGCGCTACTTGTGCTCTTTCCCGAACGCTTTAATCTCCACATCCACCCCCGCTGGCAGATCGAGCTTCATCAGCGCATCGACTGTCTGCTGCGTCGGCTCCAGAATATCCAGCAGCCGCTTGTGGGTGCGGATTTCAAACTGCTCCCGCGATTTCTTATCCACGTGCGGGGACCGCAGCACACAGTACTTATTCTTCATCGTGGGCAACGGAATCGGTCCCGCGATCTGCGCGCCGGTGCGTTTTGCCGTCTCCACGATCTCGCCCGTCGACTGATCCAGAATGCGGTAGTCGTAGGCTTTCAACCGAATGCGAATTCTTTCTTTTCCAGTCACTGTTCACTCTCTTTGCCCCTCCCGGCTTCATCCGGAAGGAAAGATCTGGCGGCAGGACGCAAGCCGCGAATTTAGTTGCTCGTGTAGCGCCGGCCTCCGGCTGGCTGTCGTGCGGGCGTCTCGCCCGCGCAACTTGTGCCGCCGAGACGGCGGCGCTACACCCTACGTCACAATCTCCGCGATCGTGCCCGCTCCCACCGTGTGCCCGCCTTCGCGGATCGCGAATCGCAATCCCTTTTCCATCGCCACCGGCGTGATCAACTCGATTACCAGGCTCACGTTGTCTCCCGGCATCACCATCTCCGTCCCCGCCGGCAACTCCGCAATCCCGGTCACGTCCGTCGTCCGCAAATAAAACTGTGGACGATATCCCTTGAAAAACGGCGTGTGCCTCCCGCCTTCTTCTTTCGTCAGAATGTAAACTTCCGCCTTGAACTTCGTGTGCGGAGTAATCGATCCCGGCTTCGCCAGCACCATCCCGCGCTCCACGTCTTCCTTCGCGATGCCGCGCAGCAGCAACCCGGCGTTGTCGCCCGCCATGCCTTCATCCAGCTGCTTCTTGAACATCTCCACGCCCGTCACCACCGTCTTGCGCGTCTCGCGGAAGCCCACAATCTCCGCTTCCTCGCCTACCTTGATCTTCCCGCGCTCGATCCGGCCCGTGACCACCGTGCCGCGTCCCTGAATCGAAAAAATGTCTTCGATCGGCATCAGGAATGGCTTATCCAACTCGCGCGCCGGCTGCGGCACGCTCTTGTCCACCGCCTCCATCAACGCGTCAATCTGCTTCTCCCACTTCGCTTCGCCGTTCAACGCGCCCAAAGCCGACAGCCGGATCACCGGCACATCGTCCCCCGGAAACTGATAGCTCTTCAACAGCTCGCGCACTTCCAGCTCGACCAGATCCAGCAGTTCCGGATCATCCACTGCATCGCACTTATTCAGCGCGACAACAATGTACGGAACGCCGACTTGCCTTGCCAGCAGCACGTGCTCGCGCGTCTGTGGCATCGGACCATCCGTCGCCGCAACGACCAAGATCGCGCCGTCCATCTGCGCCGCGCCCGTGATCATGTTCTTGATGTAATCCGCGTGTCCGGGACAGTCGACGTGCGCGTAATGCCGGTTCGCCGTCTCGTACTCGACGTGCGCCGTGGCAATCGTGATCCCGCGCGCCTTCTCTTCTGGAGCGTTGTCGATCGAATCAAACGACCGAAACACAATCTTCGGGTTGTGCTTCTGCAACACCTTCGTGATCGCCGCCGTCAACGTCGTCTTGCCATGGTCAATGTGACCAATCGTCCCTACGTTGCAGTGCGGCTTTGTCCGCTCAAACTTTTCTTTTGCCATTTGCTCTTAGCTCCGTGTGGCGCGGGCGCCTCGCCCGCGTCCGAATGTGCCGTCCCTACGGGACTCGCTTCTCTAACTCAACTTCCCAGGGCTTACGCCCTGGGCTAATCTGTTCCGCCCCTTCGGGGCTACCTAGGCGCTGCTTTGCCCTGCGTCTTGGCGATGATCTCCTCCGCCACGTGACGCGGGGCTTCTTCATAGCGCGCAAAATGCATCGAGTACTCGGCGCGACCTTGGGTTGATGACCGCATGTGCGTCGCGTACCCAAACATCTCCGCCAACGGGACGATGGCCTTGATCACCTGCGAACCCGCGCGATGTTCCATGCCTTCGATCCGTCCGCGACGCGAACTCAGGTCGCCCATGATGGTTCCGGCGTAATCTTCCGGCGTAACCACTTCCACCGCCATCACCGGCTCCAGAATTACCGGGCTCGCCTTGCGCGCTGCTTCCTTAAACGCCATCGAACCGGCGATCTTGAACGCCATTTCGTTAGAATCGACATCGTGATAGCTGCCGTCGTAAAGCGTCGCCTTGATATCCACCATCGGATAGCCGGCGAGAACGCCGCCTTCCATGGCTTCCTGCATGCCCTGGTCGATCGGCTTGATGTATTCCTTCGGCACCGTGCCGCCCACGATTTCGTTGATGAATTCGTAGCCCTTGCCCGGCTCGTTCGGATCAAGATAAATCTTCGCGTGGCCGTACTGGCCGCGGCCACCGGTCTGCCGAATGTACTTGCCCTCCGCTTCCGCATGCTTGCGAATGGTCTCGCGATACGCCACTTGCGGCTTGCCGACGTTCGCCTCGACTTTGTACTCGCGCATCATACGGTCGACGATGATTTCCAGATGCAACTCGCCCATGCCGCTGATGATCGTTTGTCCGCTATCCGGATCGGTGTGAACTTTGAAGGTCGGATCTTCCTGCGCCAGTCTTGCGAGCGCCATGCCCATCTTTTCCTGATCGGCCTTGGTCTTCGGCTCGACTGCAACCGAAATCACCGGCACCGCAAACACAATCGACTCCAGCGTGATCGGATGCTTTTCGTCGCAGATGGTGTCGCCCGTGCTGACGTTTCTCAGTCCCACCACGGCGCAGATATCCCCCGCGAGAATTTCCTGAATATCTTCCCGCTTATTCGCGTGCATCTTGAGCAGGCGTCCAATGCGCTCATGCTTCTGCGTACGCGAGTTCATCACCGACTCGCCCGACTTCAACTGTCCTGAGTACACCCGGATAAACGTCAACTGACCGACAAACGGATCGGCCATAATCTTGAAGGCCAGCGCCGAGAAAGGTTCTTTGTCGTCAGCCTTGCGCGTGAGTTCCTTCCCAC
Organism: uncultured Acidobacteriaceae bacterium; assembly: GCA_963772195.1. Taxonomy (GTDB): domain Bacteria; phylum Acidobacteriota; class Terriglobia; order Terriglobales; family Acidobacteriaceae; genus Acidiflorens. Next base: position 213,295 of record CAVYWE010000001.1, read on the forward strand.
TGTCGGGATCGAGGCCGTGCGTCTCTTTCGTGTCGAGCGGCGAGGGCAGATAATCCACCACCGCATCCAGCAACGGCTGGATACCTTTATTCTTGAACGCCGTTCCCACCACAACCGGAAACAACTTCAGCCCGATCGTGGATTTGCGCAGCGACGCCTTCAATTCATCCGCCGAAATGGTCTCGCCTTCCAGAAACTTGTGCAGAATTTCGTCATCGTTCTCGGCGACGGTTTCGACAAGTTGCGTATGGAACGCCTCAGCCTTTTTCTGCAGTTCCGCGGGAATATCGGTGGTCTCATACTCCGCGCCAATCGTCTCGTCTTGCCAGATGATAGCCTTCATGGCAACCAGATCCACCACTCCCCGAAACTTATCTTCTTGTCCGATGGGAATTTGAATCGCGACTGGCTTGGCGTTCAACCGCTTGCGGAGAGTGTCGATGGCATGCTCGAAATCCGCACCCATCTTGTCGATCTTATTAATGAAACAAATTCGCGGAACGCCGTACTTGTCCGCCTGCCGCCATACTTTTTCCGACTGCGGCTGTACTCCGTGCACGGCGTCAAACACCGCTACCGCGCCGTCGAGCACGCGCAGCGATCGCTCCACCTCGGCCGTAAAGTCCACGTGGCCGGGCGTATCGATAATATTGATGCGGATGTCGCGCCAGGTACAGGTCGTCGCCGCCGACGTAATCGTGATGCCGCGCTCCTGCTCCTGCTCCATCCAGTCCATGATGGCCGTGCCTTCATGCACCTCGCCGATACGGTGCGTCTTTCCCGTATAAAACAGGATGCGCTCCGTCGTCGTGGTCTTCCCGGCATCGATGTGGGCCATGATGCCGATGTTTCTGCAACGTTCTAATGGGACTGTTCTAGGCACGGTATTTCTCTACTCTTCCTGGGGCTCTGAAAATTCTGCTTTTAGCTTTTAGCTCTTGGCCTTTAGCGAAAGCTCTGAACAAGCTAAGAGCTAACTGCTAAAAGCTAATGGCTGATTTACCACCGGTAATGCGCGAACGCCTTGTTCGCTTCCGCCATGCGATGTACGTCTTCTTTCTTCTTGATGGCAGCGCCTTTGCCGTTCGAGGCATCGAGCAACTCGTTCGTCAGCTTCTCGATCATTCCCTTTTCGCCGCGGCCGCGCGCATAGCTCACGATCCAGCGGATCGCCAGCGATGTCCTGCGGTCCGGACCGACTTCGATCGGCACCTGATAGTTCGCGCCGCCCACCCGCCGCGTTTTCACTTCCAGCAACGGCTTGGCATTCTCGACCGCCTTCACGAACAACTTCAGGGCTTCGTCGCCACCCTTTTCCTGCAACTTCTCGAGCGACTTATAAAAAATGCCCTCGGCAGTCGATTTCTTTCCCTGCCACATCATCGAATTGATGAACTTCGTCACCAGATCCGATCCATACACCGGATCGGCCTCGGTCGTCCGCTTGGCGATATGTCCTTTTCTAGGCATTCAGCTTCTAGCTCCTGGCTGCTAGCTTCCAGCTAGAGCCCTTAGACGCGGCAAGCCGCGTCTCTACGATGCTTTTTACTACGTCTTCTTCTGCCGCTTGGTACCGTACTTCGAGCGCCCCTGATTGCGGCCCGCTACACCGGTTGCGTCGAGCGTTCCGCGCACCACGTGATAACGCACTCCCGGCAAATCCTTCACACGCCCCCCGCGGATCAGCACAATCGAGTGCTCCTGGAGGTTATGGCCAACGCCTGGGATATACGTCGTCACTTCAATTCCATTTGTCAGCCGAACACGCGCCACTTTGCGCAGCGCCGAGTTCGGCTTCTTTGGCGTCTGGGTATACACCCGCGTGCACACGCCGCGCTTCTGCGGACACGATTGCAGAGCCGGACTCGCTGTCTTGTACCGGGGCCTCTCGCGGCCAAATTTCACCAGCTGATTAAAAGTAGGCACTCTCGCCACTCCCAGACGCGGCAAGCCGCATCTCTACCGCACATTTCGTCCAACCCATTTCCGCTTCGTCCAACCCATTCCCGTAGAGACGGGGCTTGCCCCGTCTCAAGTCGACTGCACATTTCCGGAAACGCGAGGCTTCCCTCGTCTCAGGTCTGGCACAAGCTCTCGCGCCCAGCCATGCTCTCCCGCGCAGCATTACCAATGCCGGTGAGAATTCGTTCAAGTTCGCGCTCAGACTAAATCGCCGACGACGGTGACGCCACGCCTCACCTCAGACACAGGTTCGGAGGCGTTCCGTTTCGTCTGCTTTCCCCTGCATAGCCTCGCGTGACTCCCCGGCACAAATTAATATGCCCGGGCGCAAAGGTTTTCGCAGGACGTTTCAGCGAGGGCGTCCCCGGTCCCACTTCCAACCGGGTACGTATTTCTTCAAAGCTCAGCCAAGATTTTCCCGGAGCCTGTCGCCTACGCAGGTTGCGCATCCAACAGGACTGCCGTACACAGGCAAGCCAGACTTAACTCGCGGAACCGTTTGATAATAACAACTACCTTGCACATCGTCAACCACTCCCCGGCGCATCTTAAAAGTGCGGTGTAGAGACGCGGCTTGCCCCGTCTCCGGAACTTCACCGCTTGCTCAAAATCCCAATGACCCTCTACACTGACAGTTTTCCGCCCAACAACATTATTATGCTCGCGCCTGGTAAACGGGCGCGAGGAGGGTTCATGTATCGTTGCGGTTCCGGTTTTCTTCTTACATTGGCCATCACCTTCGTCGTCGCCCTCACCGGCTGTCTGGGCAAGAGCAGCAGCAACTCCGGCAACGGAGGCGTGCAATCCGTTACGCTGAGCCCCAGCTCCGACTTCTCCATCGATGTCGGCGGCACTCAAGTATTCAGCGCCACCGCCAAGAATGCTGCCGGCGGCACCGTGCTCGGCGCCACCATTCAATTTATTGTCACCAGCGGTAACCCGAACGCCGCGGCCCCACTCTCGGTCGCCAGCAATGGTTCCGCCTGCGCTGGCACCTGGGACCCCAGCGCCTCCATGTGCGCTCCCGGAACTCCCGGAATCGCCATCGTCACCGCGATCATCGAGGGCGTCAGCAGCCCGTCCACGACCGTCTACGTTCACCAGCACATCGACAGCATCAAGATTACACAAGCGGAGACCCAACCCCCGCAGTTCGACTGCTTTTCTCAGGATCAGACCTGGCAATTCCAGGGGATCGCCTACAGCAACAACGTGGACATCAGCAACACCGTTGGCCCCATGAGTTGGTCGTCGAGCAATCCCGGTGTGGTCACCGCAATTCCCTTCGTGCCACCAAATCAGCCCAACGTGCTCAATCAGGCTGAGACCACCGCCAAGTCCCCCGGCATTTCGAACCTTTTTGCCAGCGTCTCCGGGACTACCAGCAGCCCCTTTCCGTACACAACTTGCCTGATCCAAGCCATCCACCTCCAAATCGGGGGCCAAAGCCAGGCAGGGAACTCGATCACCGTAAACAACGGCGGCAGCGTATCCATCACGGCCACTGCGATCGACACCTTGGGCGTCACCGTGCCCAGTCCGCCCCTCACCTGGAGCACGACCAATCCCGAAGTTGCAGCCTTCACCACCACCACCAACACTTCGGGAATCAACAGTGCTACCGCCCGCGCCAACCTCGGCGGCGCCACCGTCTCCGCTTCCTGCACTCCCCCAAGCTGCAATATCGGAATCCTTCCCGCACTCCCCATCTACGCCAGCGACGGCACGCTACCAAACGGGACGAAGGGTTATGGCGCAATCTCCATTGACGTAATATCCACCTCCAACCCGCCTACTTACACCGCCTGGGCCGCGACCACCGACTGCGGCGAGAACAGCCCAGGCTGCTCCAGTGCAATGTTCTCGGTAACCCCTGGGACCACTCCCATCGGCGCCATCGTAAGCGTGCCCCGCACTCCCAATTCCATGATGTTCAACCATCTGGCGGCAGGGCGCGTCTACCTCGGTAGCGATCAGGGCCTCATGTACGTGGATGTCACCGCCAGTAGCCCCTCCGTTACCGAGGTCTCCAGCTCTTCGACTCCCTGCAACGTTTCCTTGTGCGGCAAAGTGCTCACCATCTCGAACGATGGCAAATTGGTGGTAGTCGCCGACACCGTTTCCACTCCCAGCCAGGTTTACATCTACGACGGCAGCACCACCACCGGCACCCCCGTTGACTTGGTCATCCCCGGCGAAACCGCCACTGCCGCCGCCTTCTCTCCTGATCAGTTAAAACTCTTCATACTCACCGACACAGGCAAGATGTATGTTTACTCTAGCGTCGACGCACTCTCCTCGGTTCCGATCGCGACTACCGCGACCGACGTGAAATTCTCGGCGGATGGCAGTTTTGCTTACGTCGCGGGAACGCCGCCAAGTTTGGTGTCTGCCTTCTCGACCTGTTCCCTGCCTACCGCTGCAAGCGTGGATATCGGAAGTGTCGCAGCATCGAGCACGCCGTTGGAAATCTTTCCGTCACCTGTCGTTCAGGCCGACTCGCAGGGGTTAACCCAGACCGTACTCGCTCTCGAACCACCGAACATTGAGTTCTTGACTGCAAAGTTCACGCAGGACCCGATACTCTATAAGGTTCCGCCGCAGCTCACGTGCAATCCTCCAATTATCGAGAGCTTCAGCAAAGGCACGTCCTTCAACCTTGGCCAGGGCAACTTCACTCCGATCTACACGCAGCTCGTTGCCGATGGGGCCGCGATGATAATCGTCGCCCAAAATATCCCCGCCGTACTCGTCTTCAACGTAAGCAACGGGACCACCACCTCGATCCCGCTGGCCAACGGCTCCCTGCCAATCTCCGCCTCCGCCTCCACCGACGGCAGCCAGGTCTACGTCGCCGCCAGCGATCCGTGCCTGCCCGGCAGCCTAACCTGCCCCGCCGGCTCCGTGCACATCGTCTGCACCGCCGACTGCACCACCGGTCAGGGCGACTTCCAGCAGGTGCCCTATGTCAACATCAACGACAACAACAACCCCAACATGTGCAACGGCCAGGGAACCAACGCGCCGCTCTGCCTGCCCAACCTCGTCGCCATCCGGCCACAGTGACGCGAGCGATGACCTCGTGTGGGGACGGGGCTTTGCCCCGTCCAAGCCGAGCGCAGCTCGGCCCGCGCCTCGAACGCCAGCACCATTCATAACGGCCGCCAGCGAAACCATACCTCTAGTTTTTTCGTTTGGGATTTTGGCTGACCGCGGTGTAGAAAAGTGAACCGCCTGCTCTTCCTGAGACCTGAAACCTAAGACCTGACACCTGCTCCCCTACGGCCCGACTTCTTTCCCCACACTATCCAGCACTCCATTGATAAACTGCACCGACTCCGGCGTAGAAAACTTCCGCGCAATTTCGAGCGCCTCATTAATCACTACCGCACGCGGCGTAGCCGGATAGCCCAGGAACTCCGCCACCGCTCCCCGCAGCACATTCCGGTCCACCGTCGCCATACGGTCCATCCGCCAGTGCTGCGTGTGCTTCCCAATGAGCCCGTCGATCTCCGGCAGCCGGTCGCTCGCGACGCGAAACAGATCGTCCGCAAACCCGCGCACTTCTTCCTCGACGTTGGTCCGTTCCGCCCAGAACGTCTTCCGGACAAGCTCCGGCGTCTGCTTTCCCATGTCCGCCTGAAACAGCATCTGCAGAACCAGTTCGCGGGATTTGCGTCGAGTGCCCATGGGAGTCGTCAGCCATCAGCCGTCAGCCATCAGCAAAAGCCTTGCGACAGTTGGAACTGAAAACAGTTTACAGGACCGTCGCATTGCAGCAGAGTTGGAGATTAAGAGCGAGGTCAGCGTTTCCGAGAAGTTGGTGTTTCTTTGCCTTTCCTGACGGCTGATGGCTGACGGCTGACGGCTGCCTTCAGATTCGCCATCTCCACCGCCGCCAGCGCCGCCTCAAATCCTTTGTTCCCCATCTTCAACCCGGCGCGATCAATCGCCTGCTCCAGCGTGTCGCATGTTAGCACGCCAAACGCATGCGGCACCCCAGTCTCCTGCGCCGACTGCCCGATGCCGCGAGTAACCTCATTCACGATCACGTCGTAATGCGCCGTATCGCCGCGGATCAGGCAGCCGAGGCAAATGATGGCGTGATATTTTTTGGTTTCGGCAAGCGCGCGAGCGGCCAAGGGAACCTCGAACGCGCCAGGCACGCGGGCGAGCGCGATGTCTTTCTTCTTCGCGCCCGAGCGCAACAACCCGTCGTAGGCGCTTTGAAAGAGCCGTTCCGTGATGAAGGCGTTGAAGCGCGAGACTACAATTGCGAACCGTTTTCCGGCGGCGCTGAGAATGCCTTCGATAGCAGCAACCTCCTGCAGGGGAAGACGTTCAAGTTTTATTTTCTGTTTCGTTTTTCTCTCCGTAACTCGGCGTCTCGGCGGTGAATTCCCCTGTGATCCCCTGTGTCCCCTGTGGTTAAGCCTTTGACTTACTTCCCCTTGAACTGGGCCACACGCTTCTCCAAAAACGCCGCCGTCCCTTCCGCCTTATCCTCGGTAGCGCAACAAACGCCAAACAAAGTAGCCTCCAGAAACGACCCTTCGGCCAATGTCATCTCCGTGCCCTTGTTGACCGCCTCCATAGCGTACTGCACCGCCAAAGGAGCGTTCGCGATGATCTTAGCCGCAATCGCCTCCGCCCGCGGAATCAGCTCCGCCGCCGCCGTCACTTCATTCACCAGCCCAATCCGATGCGCTTCCTGCGCCGTGATCATCTCCCCGGCCAGCACCATCTGCATCGCGAGCCCCTTGCCCACCAGACGCGGCAGCCGCTGCGTCCCGCCATATCCCGGAACAATTCCGAGCTTCACCTCCGGCTGCCCCAACTTCGCGTTGTCGCTAGCGAGACGCATAGTACAAGCCAGAGCCAGTTCGCATCCGCCCCCCAGCGCAAATCCATTAATGCAAGCAATCACCGGCTTGTCGAGATTTTCGATCAGGTCGAGCACCGCCTGCCCCCGGTGCGCATACTCCTTGCCGGAGACCGCGTCCTGCTTCGCCAGTTCGCCAATATCCGCGCCCGCAACAAAAGCCTTCTCGCCTACCCCAGTCAAGATCGCAACGCGGATCGAGGAATCATTCCTTATTTCTTGAAATGCAACCCCGAGGTCTTCCATAGTGGCGAGGCTGAGCGCGTTGAGCACCTTGGGCCGGTTGACGGTGACGTAGGCGATGGCGCTCTTCTTTTCGAGGAGGATGTTTTCGTAGGTCATAAGTTCAAATTCCTGGTCGCGGATTCACGCAGGTCAAAACTACCACGAACCACGTAGGCCCGGACACCCTCGTCCGGGCAGCGAGAAGTGCGCTTTAGGCGATAACAACCATGTCATCCTGAGCGAAGTTGGATCATTCGCTTTACGAATGATCCAACGCAGTCGAAGGACCCCTTGTAACTTAACGTCAGCATCGGCGCGGCAGGGAGTTCTCCCATGCTGCCGTTGTCGAAATGCCCTTCCACGTCCACCTTTGCGCTCAGGATGACATGGTTAGGAAACTCTGCCTCTCCGCGCTGAAATCAAAGTTTATTCGCCACCGGCTTCCCCGGGTCCGAGTAATCATAAAACCCGCGCCCCGACTTCCTCCCATACCATCCCGCCATGACCATCCGCTTCAGCAGCGGAGACGACGCGAACCGCCGCTCCTTGAACTCGTCGTACATCACATGCGTGATGTAGTAAGTCGTATCGAGCCCGACGAAATCGAGCAGCGCAAACGGACCCATCGGATACCCGCAACCGAGCTTCATCGCGTTATCAATGTCCTCGATCGACCCCACGCCCTCTTCATACGCCCGGATCGCATCCAGCAGATACGGCACCAGCAGCCGGTTAACGATGAATCCCGTTTTGTCCGACGTGCGCACCGGAACCTTACCCAGCTTCTTCGCGAACTCGAAGGCCGCGTCGTACACAGCGGGAGAGGTCGCAATTGTCTTCACGACCTCGACCAGCTTCATCAGCGGCACGGGATTAAAAAAGTGCAGCCCGATAAATCTTTCCGGACGTCGAACCGCCGTCAAAAGTTCAGTTATCGAGATCGAAGAAGTATTCGAGGCAAAGATCGCGTCTTTTTTCACGATCCCATCAAGCGACGCATACATCTTTTTCTTTTCTTCAACGTTCTCGATGATGGCCTCGATAACGATGTCGGAATCGGCCAGGTTTTCTTTTTTCGTTGTGCCCTTCAGTCGCGCCCGGATCTCTTCTTTCTGCTGCGGAGTGATCCCGCCCTTCTCCACCGGCCGCTCGGAAAACTTCTGGAGCGACTTCTCAATCCCAGCAAAGCCCGTGTCGAGGTATTTCTGCTCGACTTCGAGCACGGTAACGTCGAAGCCCGCAGTAGCACACACCTGCGCGATGCCGGAACCCATTAAGCCACAACCGAGAACGCCAACTTTTTTGATATCCATAGAAATCCTTTTAACCACAGGGAGCACAGAGAACACAGGGGAAAACACAGGGAAACCAAACCTTCCCATGTGCTCCCCTGTGAACCTCCGTGACCTCTGTGGTTAAGCTCTTTCTCCGCACAACGAGGATCACTGAAAGCTCTCCACCACCATAGCAATCCCCTGTCCGCCGCCAATGCACGCCGTTGCCAGTCCGTACTTCTTCTTCCGCCGCCGCAACTCATACAGCAGCGTAATCACCAGCCGTGTTCCAGTCGCTCCCAGCGGATGTCCCAACGCAATCGCTCCACCATTCGCATTCACTTTTTCACGATCGAGTCCCAACTCTTTCTCCACCGCCAGATACTGCGCCGCGAACGCCTCGTTCACTTCAATCAGATCGATGTAATCCAAAGTTAGCCCTGCGCGTTGCAGCGCAATCTTAGTCGCCGGCACCGGACCGCGCCCCATCAGCTTCGGATCGACGCCCGCAATTCCCCAATTAATAATCCGTCCCAGCGGACCCAGATTCCTTCGCTGCGCCTGATCCAATGACATCACCACCACCGCCGCCGCGCCATCGACAATCCCACTCGCATTCCCCGCCGTCACCGTTCCCGGCTTTCCTGAAGATGGGCCAAACGCCGCCCGCAGCTTCGCCAGGCCCTCCAGCGTTGTTTGAGGACGACGGTGATCATCTTCAGTCAGCATCTCTCCCGTCGCCTCGCCCTTCGAATTCCTCAGCGGCACCGGCGTGAGCTCTTCCTGTATGCGCCCTGCTTTGTACGCCTCATCGGCCTTCTGCTGCGAGCGTAGCGCGAATTCGTCTTGCGCCTGCCGCGTGATGCCCTGCTCCTCGCCATACAACTCCGCCGTATTCGCCATATACAATCCGCAATAGGAATCGAGCAGTGCCACCATGAGCGAATCTTCGAGCTTTCCGCCCGGAGCCAGCGTGAATCCATCGCGGCCGCGGATCGAAAACGGCGCTTGCGACATCGATTCCATTCCGCCCGCGAGCACCACCTTCGCTTCGTCGGTCTGGATCATCTGCGCCGCGCTGACAATCGCCTGCATCCCCGACCCGCACAGCCGATTCACTGTCAGCGCCGGAGCCTCAATCGGCAATCCCGCCCGCAATCCCACGTGCCGCGCTCCATACAGCGCGTCGCCCGAAGTCTGCTGCGCGTTTCCGAACACGGCATGATCGAAGTCTTTCGCGTCGATCCCCGCTCGCTCGATCGCAGCCTTCGCCGCCACCGCGCCCAGTTCCTGCGCCGTGTAATCTTTGATCTTCCCGCAATAGCGTCCAAAGGGCGTGCGCGCCCCACTGACAATGGCAATGTCTCCAGGTTTCAACATGAGTCCCAACCAGATATCTTACGTTAGAGAAGAGTGCGCCGGCCGAAGGCCAACGTGTGAGTTTAACAGGTAGGGAAAGAACAGCAGAAGGGCACGATTTAGAATTCGGGTCGGACCTGCTTGTGTGGCGCGGACACTCCTGTCCGCGAAAAGCTAGCAGCGCTCAGAAGTTGTGGGGCTGGAAGGTACAAAGCAAAATCAAGTGCAACGGCAGCGGACAGAAGTGTCCACTCTACACTCTACGCCATCGCGGCCGCTGCCGCGAACTGCGGCGCCTGAGCGACAATCTTCCCCGCGCCCTGCGCCACCGCCTGCTCCAGCGCGTGATCGGCGCGGTTGGCCACTTCGGTAACAATATCCACCGGATCGAAATGCTGCCGCATCACCGCCGGCGCGAGCCCAGCACTGAACTCGACTCCCTTATCCTTACCCGGAAAACGCACTTCTTTCAGCAGCCGCCGCAATTTCTCTACCGCCAGCAGCGCTTCTTTTTCGCCCGTGTCGCCGAGCACTAGCGCGACCGTCGTCGCTTCATAGCGGAACGCCAGATCGTTCGTCCGGATGTTCGCCGAAAACAGCTGTCCGATCTGCTCCATCACTGCCGTTACCGCCTGCTCGCCATATTCCTTGATCAGCGCGCTGCGCCGCCCAAACTGCATCAGCAACACCGTCACCGCCGTCCCCTGTTGCAACCCACGCCGGGTTTCTGCCTGTAGAAGATCCAGATACGAAGCCCGCTTCAGCAGCCCCGATTTCTCGTCCGTCACCGAAAGATTTTTCACCAGCCGCCGCAGCCCGGCGTTGTTGAGCGCGATCAACACCTGATCGCTCAACGTCCGGATCACCAACACCTCAGAAGGCTGCCACACCCGGCTCGTGTTCTGGGTCAGGATCAGCACTCCGATCTGGTCGTTGCCTTCGGTCAGTGGCAGAGCCAGCAACGATTCGATCTGCAGCTCTTCGATGGCGTTGCGTACGCTCATTAACTCCGGAGCGTTCCTGGCATCGCTCATTGTCACCGTGCCTCGCGTCACCGCCAGGTCCTGCAACGTTTCCACCAGGCTCACCAGGGCCGCCGAACTCGCCGGAATCAGCCCATCCTTGTGATACTCCTGCACGCTCGATGGCGGCAGACCAGGTTTGCGCAAAGCCGCAAGGCAGCGCGCCGTCCGCCAGTTCGAGCCAATTTCGTTCGCCGCCGTTTTTAAAACTCCTTCCGCGTTCCCCTGGTGATAGAGTTTGCGCGTGATCTCAGCCACTCTCGCCAGACTGCTGACGTCGGCCACCTCGCTCGCCGCCGTCGCCGCAGCTGTTGGCGCTGACTGATCGCCACTCGCCACCGCCGGTAGGGACGGCGTCGCTGACTTCGCATACTGCGGTTCTATGCCGGCAGCTATGTACAACTTCTGCAGGTCCTGGTTGCGCTCTTCCTCACGCGGAAACAGTTCTTGAATGCGCTGCAAACGTTCCATCGCCTTCGAGCGCATCCCATACTGCACCAGTATCTCGGCTTGCAGCATCAGATCCTGCAGCGCGGCCGCTCCCAACGTCGGTTCCTGGAACTTGACTTCCTGCTCTTCTTTCTTCACCGTCGTGAACCGCGACGCGATTACGTTGAAGCGCTGATCGTCGATCTTGCCCCGCAATGCCTCCAGCCGTTTCTGATGTCCCGGCTCGTAGGGATCCACTTCCGCCGCCCGGTCCAGACACTCGCCGGCCTTCTGGTAATCGTGCTTCGTGCAATACAGTTCAAACAGTTTCAGCAACGCCTGCGCGTAGTCGGTTTCACGGTTGGACGCGTTGAACAGTTCCGCCAGAAATTCCAACATTTCCGCCGACGGACGGTGCGATGCCAACAACTCCTGCATCGTCGTGATGAACGATCGTCGTTCCCCACGCCGGCGCTGAAAAGCTTCCAGCTTCCGTGCCAGCGCCACCGCCTCGGCATCCAGCTCGGAGTCGATCATCTTGCCGATCAGGTTCACCACCTGATGCATTCGGGCCGGATTCTGCTCGAATGTCTGCCAGATAAGCGGCTCGCTTTCCAGGCAACGGTCCGCGGAGAGCAGCGCCTGCGCATACAAATCGCGCAGTTCGAGCGATGCATCTGCGGAGTGTACCAGCGGCTCAAAAATAAAAATCGCCGCTCCCGCCTCGCCCTGCGACAGCAGGCTCTTGCCATAGGCCACCGCCATCTTCGGGTCCGTCGGATTCTCTGTGTATGCTCGCTCGAACCACGAGCTGGCATTTCCACCACCCGATGTTTCCGCCAGTTCCGCCAATTGTAAAAATGACTGTGACGCCATCACGTGCTCGCCCAGCTCGGCCGACAATTCCGCCACCCGTAGATGATTGGGCTGCGATGGCTCCAGACTCACAATCCGCTGCAACACGAGCAGTGTTTCTTCTTTCTTTCCCTGGCGCTGCAAATCCTCCAGCGCGTTTTCATACGTCCCGATCGCCAGCTTTTTGTTCGAATGCTCCAGCAGTTGCCCAAAACGCACTTTCTGTTCCCACGTCGGGTTCGCGTAACGCGCCAGCTTTTTGTAGGTCAGGCTGGCTCGCGTCGCATCCGCCGCCGCCACCTGCCGCTCAAACAACTCTCCCAGCAGCCGCACCGCCTGCTCCCCCTTATTTAACGAGAGACACAGCTCCGCCGCCATCTGCCGCACGTTGTCGTTTTGCGGATCGCCTTCCAGGATTTGCAGGTATTCCGCCAGCGCGTCGGCCGTCTTCCCCTTCTGCAAAAGCTTCTCCGCCTTTTCTACCCGGCGGGCTACTTCGGCACGATTAGGATTTTCCGGCATGGGGCGGTCTTGAGACAGAGAGTTCCGCCTTGATTCTAGGATTCAACCAGCGCCCCAGCAACGCGCTTCTCCCGCTTTGGGATTACTAAAGTCATTCCCATCAGCTCGATTCCCATCCTTCCCACCGGAAAGGACCTCATCCTAGTCCTAGGCAACCACCCACACGGATTATCTTGAGGACACCTTGGAAATGCAGAATCGCCCGGCGAACTACCTAAGTCGTCGATTTCAAGTCGAAGAGGCAGCAGAGAAGCAGCGGAGGAGCGGAGGACTGGAGTTCTCCTCCGCCTTGCCGATCTCAACCATTGAGCCCAAAGTGTCGTCCCACAATTGATGCCTAAGGCGATCAATTTCGACCTACCTCGCGCCTCCCGCTTGCGCGAGTTCGCGAACCTCGGCCAGCCTTGGTTCGTGGGCCTTCTCTTCGCCGCCCTGGTGGCCGTTCAGGCGGTGGGATTCCTCGTCCTCGGAACCGGCCGGGCGGGCAGCAGCCTTGCCGAATCCATTCTCGTTCTTGTTAGCTTTCTCGCTCTGGCTTGCGCGCGGAACGCATTCCGTCGCGCGCAAGGCATTACCGCCCTGTTCTGGTTCCTCTTCGCCGTCGTCCAGGTTGTCTTGCTCATACCCACCGCCTTCCAGACCTATGACACCCTGTTCGACCAAGCCATCTTGTCGGATTCGACCTGGCGCCTGCTCTACTGCCTCTACGGCGCCCCAATCCTGATGATGCTCTTTCTTCCGGGGGACCACCGGCGCGCACGTGTAAAGTTCGAGATTTTTCTCGATCTTTTTCAGGTCGCAATCGTCGTCGGCCTCATCTACTCCACCTTTTTCTTTTTTCCGGCGCAGCGGATGTTGCCCGCCGACGCGCTCCTGCACAATATCAGCATCAGCGACGCGCAAAGTTTACTTCTACTGATCGCAGCTTTGGTGCGCCTGCAATTCGCCCGTGTTGCCGGCACTCGCAGCCTGTTGCTCCGGTTGGGGCTCTTCCTGCTGGTCTGCGCGGTCGCAACCTGCATCGGGGACTGGATCGACCTGCACCACTATGTCTCCGCCGCCGCATGGTTCAATCTTGGCTGGGCCGTTCCTAACGTTGCCGCTGGGCTCATCGCCCTTACGTGGAAACCTTTCCCCGAGCCCCAATCCACTCCGGAGCCCGCGAACTTCCTCAGCTTCCTCGTCACCAACCTGGTCCTAGTCGGACTGCTCTGCTCCATCAATTTGCTGATGGACCGCTGGAAACAGGCGCACGGAGAAGCTCTCACAGACGTGGCGATTGCCGCATCGCTCGTCGCCTTTACCTTGCGGCTGGCCCTCACCCAGTTCCACCAGCACCAGGAAATCGCCGAGCGCAAGGCCGCGCAAAAACAGCTGGCCGCATCCCACGAGCAGATCGGTCACTTGCTCGACAATGCGCACCGCCAAACTGCCGAAATTACCCAGATCAGCGAACTCGGAAGCCTTCTTCAAGCCTGCACCTCGCGGGAAGAAGTCTTTCGCCTCATCCCCGAGCGCTTGCGCCGTCTGTTTCCCGGCGCCTCCGGCTCCGTCTCGCTACTCAGCGCCTCCAGAAATCGCGTCGACTCCGTCGTCGAATGGGGGATCTGTCCCACCGATCGTATATTCTCGCCCGAACAATGTTGGGCTCTTCGGCGCGGACGCGCCCATGCTCATCCCGGTGGACGGTCCGCCCCGCGTTGCTCTCACATGCTCGGGGAAGGTCCTTCGGTTTGTCTCCCTCTGATCGCCAATGGGGACACCTTTGGAACGCTCGCCATCCAGAATGATGATCCCCTGTTCCCCATTTCTGACCCAGACGACGGCTCCGACGTCTTTGCTCGCCGCGTCCAGCTCGCCGGCACCGCCGCCGAACACATCGCGGTCGCGGTTGCTAATCTTAACCTGCGTGAATCTCTCCGCGTGCAGGCCGTCCGCGACCCACTCACCGGCCTCTACAACCGTCGCTATATGCAGGAGTTCCTCGATCGCGAACTTCACTCCGCTCGCCGGAAACACCGGCCCGTCGCCGTCATGATGCTCGATCTCGACCACTTCAAACGCTATAACGACGACTTCGGACACAGCGCGGGCGACCAGGCCTTAGCCGCTGTCGGAGAGACTCTTCTGCGCTGCGTGCGCGCCGAAGACGTAGTCTGCCGCTACGGTGGTGAAGAATTCGCTCTCATTCTTCCCGAGTGCTCCCTTCGCCAGGCCACCGTGCGCGCTGAGGAGATATGCAGGCGTCTCAGGGAGTACCGCGCTCAGCCCAACCACCAGGCTAATCGTGCTCTGACCGTCTCGATCGGAGTCGCTGCCTTCGATGAAACAACCGACCGCGTGGATCTGCTCCTCAAGTTCGCCGACGACGCTCTCCACCAGGCCAAGCGCGCTGGTCGCAACGGCGTCGTCGCTGCCAGCCCCGCGACCGCCTTGCCCGAATCAGATTTCAACGAACCCGATCCGCTCTCGGTGGCCTCCACCGAAACAACCTAGTCAATCAAAGCTCATGTGGGGCGGACACCTCGTCCGTCCAAGATTGCGCAGGGACAGCCGCCCCCGGCTGTCCAAGCCGATCGCTGCTCGGCCTCGTTGCACCCATCCACCTTTTCCCGGCCACGTACCCCCCGCTTCTGATATACGAGTACGAGCCCTCATGCCCACTCCATCCCCGAACCCAGAATCCGGCCTCCGCCGCCAACTCACCGCTGGACAAATGACGATGGTCGCCGTCGGCGGTTCCATCGGCACCGGACTTCTCCTCGGCACCGCCGCCGCCATCGAACTCGCCGGACCCGCCGTCATCCTCAGCTTCGTCCTCGCCGCCTTCATCAGCTGGACTGTCGCCCTCGCCCTCGGCGAACTCGCCAGCACTCATCCCGCCGCCGGGTCCTTCGGCGTCTATGGGGACCTCTACCTAAATCACTGGGCTGGCTTCGTCTCTCGCGCCGGCTACTGGCTGGGCATCGCCGTCTCTATCGGAGCCGAGATGGTAGCCTCCGCCACCTACATGCAGCTCTGGTTTCCACGCGTGCCTGCCATCCTCTGGGTCTTCGCCTTTTCGGCCTTCCTTCTCTCCATCAACTTGCTCAGCGTCCACACCTACGGACGCTTCGAATTCTGGTTCGCCATGATCAAGGTCGCCGTTATCGCCACCTTCATCGCACTTGGCTCCGCCCTGCTTCTCACCGGACGCGCCGCTCCCCAATACACTGCCCACGGAGGATTCTTTCCGCTCGGACCCGCCGCCCCGCTCCTGGCGATCACCTTCGCCATCTACACCTTTGGCGGAGTGGAATTCGTAGCCGTAGCCTCCGGCGAATCCAGTTCTGCCAAGGCCATAGCCAGCGCCGTTCGCATGACCTTTCTCACCCTTACCTTTCTCTACCTGGGAGCCATCGTCATCCTCGTCGGGATCATGCCCTGGAACCGCGCCGGCGTCACCGAAAGCCCCTTCGTCACCGTCTTCCGTTCCGTCAACTTCCCCGGCGCCGGTCACTTCATGAATTTCGTAGTGCTGACTGCCGCCCTCTCCGGAGCCAACGCCGCCCTCTACATCTCTTCCCGCATGCTCTTCTCGCTTGCCCGCACCGGATGGGCTCCTGCAGCTCTAGGCCGGTTGAGCAAAAAAGGCACTCCGACGCTAGCCCTGCTCGTGTCTTCTTACGGAATCGTCGTCGCCCTGGTGCTCGAACGCTGGGCCCCAGCCAAAGCCTTCGAATACATTCTTCGCGGCGCATTCTTCGGCATGATGGTCTCATGGATCACTTCGCTAGCGGCTCACATCTCCTTCCGCCGGCGGCTCACGACCGACCAGTCCGCCGAAATTCCCGCCCGCTCACCTCTAGGCAAATGGGGATCGATCATTGGCCTGGTCGTAGTCTTGGCCGCGATCGCTAAGACCTGGTGGGACTCGCGCATCAACCTGATCGCCGGACTAACCTTCCTGATCGGCTTAACCGTCCTTTACTTCCTACTCCGCCCAAACGCGAAGCAGAGCAACTCTTAGGGGCCGCAGAAGAATTCCGCCTGCGCGATCAGGCACTTCTATAGGTCAGCTTGATTTTGAAATAGGAACTGCTCACGTAGCAGCGGACGCCCCCGTCCGCCCAGCGGAGCGAAGGTCCGCAAATGGTCGTGCCAAGGTAAGAGCGTTCGCTCGCCACATGGAGGTCCGAGACCCGAGACCTGACACCCGAGACCTGCCCTACTACAATATCCTTCATGGCCGACGATCTGCTGCGCTACCGCTCCGAGTTCCCGATCCTCGAGCGCACCAACTACATGATCTCCAACTCCCTCGGAGCCATGCCTCGCGCCGTTTACGACGCGCTCCATGCCTATGCCGATCTCTGGGCAACACGCGGCGTCCGCGCTTGGATGGAACGCTGGTGGATGCTCGCCCCCGAAGTTGGCAACGAACTCGGCGCCCTCATGAACGCGCCCAAAGATTCCGTCTCTCTCCACCAAAACGTCACCACTTGCCAGGCAGTAGTCGCTTCCTGTTTCGATTTCACGGGTAAGCGCAACAAAGTTGTTTACAGCGACATGAACTTTCCTTCCGTCATGTATTTCTGGGAAGCGCAGCGACAGTACGGCGCGAAGGTTCACATGGTCAAAACGGACGACGGCATCACCGTTCCTACCGATCGCCTGCTCGACGCCATCGACGAGCAGACTCTGATCGTCCCCATCTCTCACGTTATTTTTCGCAGCTCCTACATTAACGACGCCAAAGCCATCATCGACAAAGCACACAAGGTTGGAGCCCACGTCGTCCTCGACACTTTCCAGTCTCTCGGCACCGTCCCCGTGGACATCCAGTCTCTGAATGCCGACTTCGCCTGCGGAGGCGTGCTCAAGTGGCTCTGCGGCGGCCCCGGCGTGGCGTATCTTTACGTCCGCCCCGACCTCGGCAAGAAATTGGAGCCGAAACTCACCGGATGGTTCGCGCACGAGAATTCTTTTGAGTTCGCAACCGGACCCATCCGCTATGCCGATCCTCCATACCGATTCATGAATGGAACCACGCACATTCCAGCGATCGAGGCGGCGCGGCCCGGCGTCGCGATCATTCGCGAAGTTGGTGTAGAGAGAGTCCGCGAGAAATCGAAACGCCAGACCGCCCGCCTCATCGAGTTCGCCGACCAGCACGGATGGCGCGTCAACACTCCTCGCGATCCCGATCGGCGCGGCGGCACCGTCTCCATCGACATGCCCGATTCCCAACAGGTGAGCCGGGAACTCCTGGCCCGCGACATCCTCGTAGACTGGCGTCCCAAAGCCGGGGTCCGCTTCTCCCCTCACTTCTACAACACCGACGCCGAAATCGATGCGGCCATGGCGGCCGTAGTGGAAATTTTGAATACTCGTGCTGTAACCGCATAGCGAGCGTAGAGACGCGGCTTGCAGCGTCTCGGCTGCAATGTCACTCAGTAACAGTTACTTCCGTAAGCCTGTCCCGCGTCTTTCTCCGTGTCGTTTGTTAAATCTCTTCTTATCCTCATAACAGCTCATCCGAGAACAATCTGGGAAACACTGTGGCCGTCTGCCTTTCGCTCTTCATCCCGATCAACGAGCTCGCGATTGTTTCGTCGCTCGCGATTGCCGGCGGTTTGTATTTTTTCGTTTCCGGATTCCGTCTCCTCGCCCGCAAGCGCTTGTTGCTTACCACTCCAACCTCCAAGATTCGCAGCGCCGCCATGGGACTGGTCGAGGTGAATGGCATGGCCGCCGGTCCTTACACCATGCCCGCGCCCATCACGGGCAAGCCTTGCTTTCTCTACCACACTACCGCCTGGCAGCAACGCGAAGGCAAGAATGTGGAATGGGATAAAATTGTCGACGAAACTCTGCACCTGCCCTTCTTCATCGACGACTCGACCGGACAGTTGCTCGTCGAACCTCTCGGAGCAGATCTCGATCTGCACCGTGATTTTCGCGAAGAATATGCCGCGTCGTTTTTCTCCTCGAACTTCTCGAACCCGGATGACGTGCCGCCGCGCGTCAGCGTTTTTCTTTCGCGCCACGGTATCGTTCCAGCTCGCCGCTTGCGCATCGAAGAACGCTCGATCAAGCCTGAAGACGCGCTCTTCATTGCCGGAACTCTGACGGAAAATCCGGGCGTCCAGGTGCGTTCGTTTTCGCCGCGCAGCGATTACTCGCTCGCGCCTAACAATTCTTCGGAGCAGCTTCCTGCGCCGCAGATCATCAGACTGGCCCATGGCTCGGCTCCTTCCGCCACTGAGGAAATGAGCCAGCAGGAGAAAATCGCAGCCGCGCTCACTCGCGCCGGTATCACGAAACCAGAGGCATGGTCCGCCGCCGGAGTCCCGTACCAAACTGTAGCCGTCGAAGAGAACGCACCACCCGCGCCAGTCTTCGCCGACAACGGCGCCCACAACTCCGCCCACGATGAAGCGCAGCCCAAGGCATCCGACTTCAATCTCACTCCGCCCGTCGTATTGATGAAAGGCGAGAATAATCGTACGTTCGTGATCTCCTTCCGCAGCCAGAAGGAATTCGTCAGCGCGCTCGCTTGGAAATCCGCGGCCATGGTCTGGGGAGGCGCCGCCATCACGCTGCTCGGCCTCTACATGCTGCTATTGCAGATGGAATTGCTGTAGCTGACGAGGCAAAAAGCGAGACCCGCTATTCAGCTTGTCTATGAAAGGCACTGGCGTCGGCGAAGCCGGTAGCCAACTGCTCAATGCCAAGTGCGGATCGCTAATTTAGAATGTCACTTGTGAGCGAATCCGTCCGGATCGGGATTCTCGGCGACTTCAATCCCGAGTTCCGCTCCCATCACGCGACCAACGATTCGCTTCAGCACGCCGCGCGGAAGCTCCAACTCACAGTAGAATCGGCCTGGCTTCCGACGCGTTCGCTGCTCGAACCGGGAGCCGTCGCGACGCTCGATTCCTTCGATGGTTTATGGGCCTCGCCGGGCAGTCCCTACAAAAGTTTTGATGGCATGCTCAAAGGCATCGAGTTCGCCCGCGTTCACGACCGGCCGTTCCTCGGTACCTGCGGAGGCTTTCAGTACGCGCTGATCGAGTGCGCCCGGAACGTGCTCGGCATCCGCGACGCCACCACCGCCGAAGAAGACCCGAACGCCAGGAACATCGTCATCTATCCTGTCGCCTGCGCCGTTCCGAACCGCGATCCGAAGGCGCCCAAGCTCTCCGGCAAAGTTAAACAGATCCGCCTCCGTCCCGGGTCTTACCTCGCGGCGTATTACGGAAAAGAAATGATCGAGGAAGAATTCTTCTGCAACTACGAGATGAATCCTGAGTTCGAATGGATGGCTATGGAAGCGGGCTTTCCGGTCGTAGCCCGCGGCTCGAAGGAAGAATGCCGGGCCATCGAATCCCCCGCGCATTTGTTTTACATTGCGACGCTGTTCCAACCGCAACTTTCGTCGTGCGAGGATAAACCACATCCGCTGATCATGGCGTTCGTGCAGCATGTCGCCGACTTTCGCCGCAAACGACTGGACGACTCCATCCTCGCCTGACGGCGGGCGTTGGTCTCCGAAAGGAACGCTTCAGCTCCCAATGCTGGGCCGTCGGCAGCGAGAAGCCGGACACGCCATAAAAAAATCACCGGCTTAGCAGACGTTGCTCCTTCTGCTACAGCCGGTGAAATAAATACTTTGTCAGTGATGGCTTTTGTTCGTGATGCGTCCGGTGAATGTCACCCACATCGAGGACGGTCCCCAAATGCCCAGGCGATTGGTTATCTGTTATCTGGATTATTGTGGCGCCAGTTCCAGTAGACGCTCTGCTGCCGGCTGTTCAGCTGCACGAAAGCACGCCTCTGGTGGTGTTCGGTCTGGTACCGCTGGTACGAACGATCTTCATTGCTGTCCCAGTTGTGATAGTCCTTGTGACTCTTGTCGTAGTAGCGCCGGTTGTTCTCGTTTTGCCTATTTTCATGGTTCCTGTCGTCTTGCGGGCGAGCAGCGGCCATCATCGCGACAGGTGCAGCAAGGGCGGTAGTCAGAAGAAATGAACTGAGATAACGGTATCCACGATGCATGTAGTTCTCCTTAAGTGCGAGACTCAAATCGGCAGAATCCCGCTAACATCACTGTCTGCTCTCGGCGCTTTCGAGTCTGGTCAATAGTGCTCAGGTAGTAGGAGAGTCCCGCTTAACTTATTGAAATCGGGTTCCCTGCCGCCTGCTGCTGCTACAATTTTCGGTTCGCCGTCCTGCTTAGGCGCGGCAAGCCGTGTCCCTACGATGAGGTGTCTCCATGTCGGAAACTCTGCAGCTTTCGAATCCCACGCCGCTCACCACTCTTACCGAAGACGAGATTCTGTTCCGCGACAATGTCCGCCAGTTTGCCGACGACAAGATTCGTCCGTTGGCGAAAGAGATGGACGAAAAGGCGGTCTTCGATCACGGACTGCTCGAACAATTCTTTCAGCTGGGGCTGATGGGGATCGAGACTCCGGAGCAGTATGGCGGGGCAGGAGGCAAATTTTTTGAGGCGATCTTAGCAGTAGAAGAATTTTCCCGGGCCGACGCTTCCGCCGGCGTAATTGTGGATGTGCAGAACACCCTGGTAGCGAATGCGATTCTGCGCTGGGCCAGCGAAGATCAGAAGAAGCGTTACCTGCCAAAGATGGCGGCGGATACGGTTGGCGCGTATGCGTTGAGCGAAGCGGGATCGGGATCGGACGCGTTTGCGCTGCAGACTAAAGCCGAGCTCAAAGGGAATGACTTCGTTCTCAACGGACGCAAGCTCTGGATCACGAACGGCAAAGAGGCTGGATTGTTCATTCTGTTTGCCTCCGTGGATCTGTCGAAGGGATACAAGGGGATCACGGCGTTTCTGATCGAGAAAGACTTCCCCGGATTTACCGTCGGCAAAAAAGAAGACAAGCTGGGGATTCGGGCTTCGTCAACCTGCGAGTTGATTCTGGAAGATTGCCGCGTGCCGAAGGAGAACGTGCTCGGCGAAGTTGGCAAGGGATATAAAATCGCGATCGAAACGCTGAACGAAGGCCGCATCGGAATTGGCGCGCAGATGCTGGGCGTGGCGCGCGGAGCGTGGGAATGCGCAGCGAAGTATGCGCAGGAGCGCACACAATTCGGAAAGCCGATTGCGGAATTTCAGGGGATCCAGTTTCAGATCGCGCAGATGGCAACCGAGATCGAGGCGGCGCGCTTGATGGTTTATAACGCCGCCCGCATGAAAGACGCCGGCATCAATTTTGTGAAAGAAGCGGCGATGACCAAGTTGTTCACGTCGCAGGTGGCTGAGCGCGTGACGTCGCTCGCCATCGAAGTCTACGGGGGATACGGTTTTACAAAAGATTATCCAGTCGAGAAATATTGGCGCGACGCGAAGATCGGTAAAATCTATGAGGGCACGTCGAACATGCAGCTGGCTACGATCGCGAAGCTGGTGATGGGGAAATAAGGTCAGAGGTAAGGTGCGATTGTAGAGGTGAAAAACTGCGCGGTCCTTAGGTCTTTACCTCTGTAATTCTGACCTTTGACCTCTACAATTGGTTTTCACTTCTGCAATCTGACCTCTGACCTCTAACCTTATTTGAAGTGCGGCAATACTTCATCGCCGAATAGCTTCGCCTGTCCCGCACGATCATCTCCCCAGATTTCGAGCATGATGTGGGTGCAGCCAGCGGTGCGGTATTCATCGATCTTTTGAATGCACTCGTCGGGCGTGCCGGCGATAGGGCAGACTTTGCGCAGTAGTTCGTCACTAACCGTCTGCGCAGCGGCTTTGCGTCCTCCTTTCTCCATGGCGTCCGCAACCGGCTGCAGCTCTTCGAACGTGATGCCCGCGGATTCGAGCAGCACATCCGCCGAGCCTTTGATGTTCTGCACTTTGTTGGCAAGATACATGGCGGCCTGCTCGCGCGCGCCTTCTTTCCCTTTTTTCGAATCGCGCCCGATGCTGCCGACGATCACACAGCCGAGGATCAGCTTGGAAGCATCTTTGCCAGTTTTCGCTGCGCCCTCTTCCATATTTTTTTTGGAGTAGCGCACGAAAGCGGGCGTAGTGATCGACGCCGTGAGCAGTCCATCGCCAAGCGAACCGCCCAGCCTCTGCATTGCCGGACCAGTTCCCGCAACGTACACAGGAGGAACCTTGCGTGACGTGTGCGCGTCGGCCTTGAGCGGCGGAACGCTGGCGGTGAAGACTTTGCCCTGATATTCGAACTTGTCGCCGGTGAGTACGCCGCGGATGATCTCGATGCTTTCACGCATCACGGTTGCAGGTCCAACTTTCGCGCCTTCCCCTTCGCCGATTTCTTTCATGAAGATCTTCGACGCGCCGAGACCCAGCAGGAAGCGGTCACCAGCGAGATCCTGCATTACGCGAGCTTCCATGGCGATCTGGACGGGATGTCGCGTGTAGGGAGAAATAATTCCCCAACCAAGTTGAATACGCCTCGTCTGGCTGGCAATGACGGCGAGAATTGCCGTCGAGGAGCGCGCTTCAAAAGAATGTTTACGCCACCACGGATAAGCCTCTGCGATCCAAAAGGTGTCGAAACCCGCGTCCTCACAGGCCCTGGCCATGGCCGCGGTTTCGTGGACGGGCTCCATGCTGAGTTGAAGGACTCCGATATTGAATGGAATAGTCATAGTATTAGGTCTCAGGTGTTAGGTCTCAGCACGGCAAAATCTAATTCCCGTTGGCGCCAGGTTAAAGCTCAGATCCATCATTGTGGATTTTTCTGAGACCTGCGACCTGACACCTGCGACCTCTTTTCACTCCGGGTCGCTCCAGCCGTGCTCCAGGCCCTTCATCAGTTCCCAGACAGCTTTGTTTAGCGGCGTGGGGACGCCGTTCTTCTCACCCCACTTCACGATTGCGCCGTTCATGAAATCAACTTCGGTCTGGCGCTTGGCAAGCACGTCCTGCAGCATGGACGCGCGATGCTTGCCGGGAGCACTCGCTCCTTTTTGTACGAGCGAGCGCGGGTCGCCGTGCAGTTCGATGCCGAGCGCGCGAGCAACTGCCTCGCCTTCGGCAATCAGATCGTTGAAGAGTTGACCAGTCGGCGCGAAGCGCGTGGCGGCGCCATGATGCAGCAGCGTCAGAGCTCCGACCGGGTTGGTGGCAGCGTTGAAGATCAGCTTGGTCCACTGCGCGCCGCGGGCGTCTCGTAGAGGAATCACATTCATGCCGGAGCGCGTAATCACGCCCGCTAGTTCTTCGACCTTGGACATGGGCGTGTCGGTCGGTTCGAAGGGACCGATCCAAGTGTCGCCCTTGATGTCGAAGCCGATATGGCCGGGAGCGATGGGATGTCCGGCGGGAAACGTCGTGCCGCGAATGACGTACTTCACGTGTTCGGCGATGATCTCTTCGTTGCCGACGCCGTTTTGAACGGAACAGACAGCACTATTCTGGCCGAAGGCACGCGCAACCTGCGCGATGGCGCTACGGGTGTGGATGGCTTTGGTGGCGACGATGCCATAGTCGCAGCGCGGAAGTTCCTTGGGATCGTTGGTCGCGTTCAGCTTCGCAGTGAAATCGGCGGCTCCGGAGATGCGTAGACCGTTGTTACGGATGGCTTCGACGTGCTCTTTCCAGACGTCATAGGCCCAGATTTCGGCCTCGCCTTTTCGCGCGAGGTGAGCGGCGAAGAGGCTGCCGACCGCGCCGCAACCGATGATGCAGACTTTCAACAAGCTGTAACTCCAGACTCAGGAATTGAAGAGGGCAGAGGTCAGATTGCAGAGGTGAAAAACTAGTGTCGTTCGAACCTCTGCAATCTAACCTCTTACCTCTCACCTCGCCTCACGCTCTCCCGCGTCTCCCCACCATTGAAAAACTTCCACGGCACATCGGCAAGGCACTCGCCTTCGGTGTTGCCGATACGATACGTGTCCTGGGTGTAGAGGCAGACCTTGCCGTCCTGATCGACGACCTGCGGATGCAGGGAGAAGATCATGTTCTCTTCGAGCGGGACGTCGCTCTTCGCGCCGATCGCGGGGTACTCCAGCATGGTCATGCCGATGCTATGGCCGGAGAGATGGCCGAGTGCGAAGCCGTGTTTTGCGAATATATCGGCGACAGTGCGATGCACGGTGGAGGCGAGTTCGCCGTGGAGCATCAACTTGCGCGCCGACTCCATGGCGTGCGGATAGGCATCGGCCATCTTCAGCGTGGTCGGGCTGGGCTTGCCTTGAATCAGGGCGCGAGAGAACTCAACCCAGTAGCCTCCGGCTCCGGTGACTTCGAGCGAATAAAGAAGAAGATCATCCCCCGCAACTTTGCGATGACCGGGCACTTTGAAATAAGCGTTCGCCTCTCCGTGTTCGCCCGAGAGCAGAATGTTCATCATGCGCGGGCCGGCGCCGCGAGCGAAGAAGCGCTCAACCGCGGGCGCCATAATTTCCGCTTCGGTCTTGCCGGGCTTGTATCCCGCAATCAGCGCCCAGAAGCCATCGACGACGATGTCCATGGCATCGCGGACTTCGACGAGTTCTTCTTCGCTCTTCACGGCCCGTGCCATGTCGAATTCCTGATCAAAGGGCACGAGTTCGAACGGACCTTGCGCGAGTTCGCGATAGTCGCGGACGGCCATGACGAAGTTCATCCCGAAAATGCCGATGCGCTTCCATTTGCGTTCGACAGCGCGGTCGCGCAGCCACTTGCCGGGAACGTCGGGCCAGACATGATCTTTCACCCAGGGCTTCTTCTTGTCACCGATCCAGCGAGCTTCGCGCGGAAAGACGAGCGTCGGTTCGTCTTCGAGTGGGATGATGACGTAAACGTAACGATGAACGATCTCGAATCCGGATGTGTAGAAGACGGCGCCCTCGAATCCGGCGTATTGATTGCCACAGACGATTAGAGCGTCCAGTCCGGCGGCTTGCATGCGGGAACGAATCTTTTTGTAACGGCGATCGATTTCTTTCTGACTTGGCAAAATGACCTCAGCTATTCACTCCGCATAATTCGGCGGCGGTTAGTGCATAAATCCGTGTGATGTCCACTAATGTTTGAATGCGAACTTTTTCGCCTTCTTTGTCGCGCGGGCCGCTGGAGGGACCGTAGTTCACGGTCTCGACTCCGTAACGGCTGAGGACACTGGCATCGGAGCACCATGTGACGACCTCCCGCTCCGGCGTTTTACCAGTGATGCGCTTGTGATTGCGGTCGATGGCGCGGATCATCTCGTGCTCTTCGCCGATGCGCGCGCCGGGGACCGAGACGTAGGTTTCGAATTCCAGGCCCCAATCAGCATGCGACTTTTCAAGTTCGAAGAAGAGGCTCTGGATGTCGCGGCGCGCCTCCGCCATGGGAATGGTTGGCGGAACACGCACGTCGAGGAACAAGTCTGTCTTTTCGGGAGTGCGGCTGGCGCGCCAGGCGTGTCCGCCGCGGATGCCGCCGAGATTCACGATGGCCTTCTTGCCACCGTAGCTTGCCTTCTTCTCCCATCGTTCAATCCACTTCAGGATGGGTGGCATAAGTTCGACCATGCGGCGGATAGAATTCATTTCTTCGCGGCCCTCGCAGAACGCGGTGTGCACGTAAATGCCCTTACACGAGACGCGCACCCAAATGGAGCCGAAGTGTTCGAGAACGACACGCATGTCGGTGGGCTCGCCGAGAATGCACATATCGGGCAGCACGCCATGATTGACGAGATAGTGCGTGCCGTAACCGTAACCGCGGTATTCTTTCCCCTTGAATTCACCCCACTGCGTTTTTTCAATTTCGCCGGCGACCGCAGCAATGATGACATCCCCTTTCAAACGCACGCCCGCGCGCTGCAGCGCTTTTACGGCGTTGGTGTAACAGACAAGCGCGCCCTTCATGTTGTAGATGCCGAGGCCGTAGATGAATCCATCTTTGACCACGGCGTGCGGCTTGTAGCCGATGCCGGTGAGAAATTCTTCGCGGCCAGTATTGGAGGTATCCATGTGACCGTTGAACATCAGGTTCTTGCCGCCGCCCGAGCCTTTCCAACGGCCGACTACGTTGGCGCGCGCTTCTTCGACTTCCTGCCAAGTGACGTCGAGGCCGATCTTCTGCAGCTCGGATTGCATGTACTGCGCCATCTGCAGTTCTTCGCCGGTCGGGCTGGGGATGTTGATTACGTCGCTAGACATGGAGACGATCTCGTCTTCGCGAACTTCGGCGACGATACGATCGACGAGTTTGGGGTCGAGGGAGTACTCCGAATTGGTGGTTGCGCTGGACACCTTTGAGTTCTCAGTCCACAGTCTTCGATTCTTGGTGATGTTTCGCCAGACGGAAATCGTCCGGATCGGTACACATTTTTTCGTTGCCGGTTTCGGTGATTAGAAAGTTGTCTTCCAGACGCAGACCTCCTCCGCCCGGCCAGTAAATGCCGGGCTCGATCGCCAGCACCATTCCCTTTTTTATCGTGCCGGTGCCGGCCTGGTGGGCATAGGGCCACTCGTGGGCGCGGGCTCCGACGCCGTGGCAGATGGGGTGGGAAGGCTGTCCGGGGTATCCACCTTCGGCGATGCGGGCGCGAACAAGCTTATCGAGTTCGGGAAAGCTGGCACCCTGGCGCGCGAAGTCCACGGCATCGTTGAAGACCTTTAGCAAAAGATCAAGCAGTTTATGATACTCAGGCTTCAATTCGCCGGGGCAGGCATTCTTGGTGAGATCGGTCCAATAGCCGTCGACGCAGACCCAGATTTCGAAGAGCGTGGGTTCGTCTTGTTGAATCGGACGATCGCTGGTGGCAGTGAATGTGGCGATTCCCTTGCCGGACCACACCAGGGTGAAGGCGCGCGCCATTTCGACTTTACTTTTGTAGCCCACGCCAACTCCGTGTACGAAGCCTTCATACATGGCGCCGACTTCACTCTCTTTCATGCCGGGGCGCATCTGTTCGCGTGTGTAATCCATCGCGAGGGCGGCAAGTTCATTGGCTAAACGCATGCGTTCGATTTCCTGATCGGTTTTAATCGAGCGGGCTTCGTTGAGGAGCGGGGTCGCGTCCAAGACCTCACCGCAAAACTTTTTGAACGATTCGAAATAGGACATCATGAAAGTGGTCGGTTCGCCAACCATGCGGTCAGCAGACTGTGTGCCCATGTTGAGTTCGACGGCAACTTTATCGGTCAGACCGCGCTGCTTCAGGACTTCGTAGGCGCGATCCCAGGCGCGGAACTGCGGCGGGCGCGGATCGCGCTCGTCATAGCCTTTGAAATAGAGAATGTCTTTCGTCCAAGAGTTACGCTCGGCGTCGGCTTGCTGCGGCTCGAGGGCAATCAAGGTGGGATCGCCATCACGTGGAAAAATAACGGCGTCGTATCCCTTCATGCACCAGTAGTTGGTGAGATAGAGAACATTGTCAGGCGCGCGACAGACCAATGCGGAGAGATCCTGATCTTTCATCAGGGCGCGGACGCGATCGAGTTTTATTTTGTCTGCGGGCCAAGCCATATCAGTCTCACATCGCAATCTCAGTGCACGGTCACGGGCTTATTTTCATCCTGGAAATTCCAGGCTGCTTCTTTGCCCTTGATGAGCCGGTACACAGCGGTATGCAGCGGCGCCGGCACGCCGACTCGCTCCGCTTCGCGAGCGATGGCGCCGGAGAGAAAATCGATTTCGGTCGTTGCCTTATGGCGGACATCGTGAAGCATGGAAGGTGGATGATTGGTCATGGCACCGACTCGGTTCATCTCCCACGGATCCTCGTGCAAGCGAACCCCGGCTGCCTCTGCGACTCTTTTGCCTTCGTCGATCAAGGCGTGCAGCAGATGGCCGAGATCGGCAAATTTCCCTTCATCGGAGAAATGCGGCGAGTGCGGCAGACCGGTCAAAGCGGACACGCTGTTCACCGACGAATTAAAAATCAGCTTGGACCACTGCGCGGGGCGGGCGTCTTCGAGAGCCTCGGCTTTGAGTCCGGCGGCGACGATGAGCTCTGCCGCTTCCTTGACTACAGAGAATGGTGTGCCAGTCGGCTCGAAGGGGCCCATCCAGGTTGGAGTGTCGAGTTCATACTGCACGTGCGTATCGCTGTGGCGCGTGCCGCTCATGAAAGTGGTGGCCCGGATGACGTAGCCGCGCGAGAGGGTAGCGATGATTTCCTCGCTGCCGACTCCGTTCTGGGCGGAGATGACGGCTCCTTTATCGAAGCGGCGGCCCACCAGGCGAAATGATTCTTTGACCTGCGTGGCTTTCGTGGCGACAATGCCGAGATCGCAATCCGGCAAGTCTTTTGCGTCGGTGGTGGCTCTTAGCTGGACAGCGAAATTATGGGTTCCGGTGACACGCAGGCCCTTGCGGTTGAGTTCCGCAGCGTGATCTTCGCGACGAACGAAGGCCCAGACTTCAGCGACGCGCGCCAGGTGCGCGGCGTAGATGCTGCCGATCGCACCGCAACCGATGATGCAGACTTTCTTCATTTCGTCCTTCGTTCCGTCCTCTTGTCTAACTTCACTAATTGATCGAGTTGTCCGCCTTCGTGATGTTTGAGCGCGCGGAAAATGCTGTCACCATTGTTAAAAGAATCGTTGATAAAGACGCCGTGCGCAAACAAGGCGTCCTGCAAAGCCGCTGAAATTGTATGCACCGGAGCAGCGCCCCCTTCGCCCATGCCTTTCGCGCCGCTGTAGCTGTGGGGGGAAGGCGTTGTCGTGTGGCCGTACTTTATCTTCGGAATATTCATCGAGGTGATCGGAGTGTAATCGCTGAAGGTGCTGGTCAGCATGTTGCCTACTGCATCATAGACACAGGTTTCCATCAGCGCCGCGCCGATACCATGCGCCGTCGCGCCATAGACCTGCCCTTCCACGATCGGCGGATTGATGACTGTGCCGCAATCGTCGACGGCTACGTAATCGAGAATCTTCGGGACGAAAGTATCGCGGTCCACCTCGACGATCGCGATGTGCAATTGCGAGGCGTAAGTCAGTGTTAGGCTGCCGTATTTTGCTTTTGTGTCCGGAACCTTAAAGGGCGCGCGCCATACGTAGCGGCAGTTGAGCGTGACATCGTACAGTTCCGGCGGAAGCACAGCGCTGTTCACGTTCACAATGTTTGCCAGACCCCAGTAGTTGATGGATTTCCCGCTGCTCTTCGCCTTGATCTCAGGCCCCTGTTGCCCGACTCCAAATTCGAGATCGTCCTCTTTAGTCCCGAGAGAAAAGGCGGCGAGGCGCTTCATTTCAGCTTTGAGTTTCTGCGCGGCGCCGTGAACCGCCGACAACCCGGAAACCGCAAATTGGCTGGCGTAGGTTCCGGAGAAACCGGTGTGCACGTTGCGCTCAGTATCGAAGCCAGTGCGCACGGTGATCAGGTCGGGATGAATATTGAGCACGTCGGCGACGACCTGTGCCGAAGTGGTTTCGTGTCCCTGGCCTTGCGGACACGATCCGACAGCTACAACCACTTCGCCGTAAATATCGAGTTTACAGTTTGCGCCCTGCGAGTTGCCGGAGAAAGGCGCGTAGGGATTGATGATCTGCGACTGGCCGAAGTTGTTCGTTCCAGAATCGAGCGTGGTGCCGATGCCAATTCCTATCATGCGACCTTCTCTGCGCGCCTCGGACTGCTTCTTTTTCCAGCCGTCCCAGCCGATCAGGCGCTTCGCGACTTCGAGCATCTTTGGATAGTTGCCGGAGTCGTACACGCAGCCGTTGGGCGTGGTGTAGGGAAATTCTTCAGGGCGAATGTAGTTGCGCAGGCGCATCTCGTCCGGAGCGATGCCGATTTCGTGAGCGCAGATGTCGATGACGCGCTCCAGAAACCAGAGATGCTGCATGCGCGAGTACCCTCGATTGGGGCCGACGGGACATTTGTTGGTAACCGCCTGCCAGAAATCGATCCGAGCATTCTTGAAACGATAGACCCCACAGAAAACCTGCGACCAGATCACGCAGCCCAGGGGCTCATAGCGCGGGTAGGCGCCGCAGTCGTCGATGTGTCGCGAGTCGATGGCGATGATGACACCGTTCTTGTCGAGAGCTACGCGCGTGTTTCGAAAAGTGCGCTCGTTGCCGTGAGCGCTCGAAACCATGTGCTCGGAGCGAGTTTCGACCCACTTGATGGGCCGTCCACCGGCCTTTTTCGACGCCAGAGCGCAGACCGCCATCTGCGGATAACTCGTGATCTTGATGCCGAAGCTACCTCCGATGTCGAAAGTCTGAACCCGGATCTTATCGATATGAATGTTCAGGTGCGCGGCCAGGAACTGGATCGCGAATGACGGGAATGAGTTATTGCACCAATAATAAATGCGATCGTCTTTGGGATTCCATTCGGCGATCACTACATTGTTTTCGAGCGGCGTCGACGAAAAGCGATGGAAGTGCAAGCGATCGATATCGACGACATAGGCCGCATCCTTAAAGGCGCGTTCAACATCGCCGTATTCCCACACGCCATTCCAAACTCTGTTCGTGCCGGCTTCTTCGTGGAGGATGCTGTGGTCGGTGAGGGCCTGCTCGGCTTCGACGACAGGTTCGAGCGGCTCGTATTCGACCTGGACGAGTTCAGCGGCATCGTCGGCGAGGCTCGGAGATTCGGCGACTACGGCGGCGACCGGCTCCCCCTGGTAAAGGGCTTTCCCCACGGCCATGGGGAAGTCACGGATTTTCTGCGCCTGGTCGGGACCGATTTCGATGAAGGGCTGAGTTTGCGCGGCAAGTTCCTTTCCGGTAATCGCGCACACTACACCGGGCAGCGCTTCGGCATCGGAAGTGTCGACGCTGACGACACGCGCGTGCGCGTAAGGAGAGCGCACAAAGCGGAGATAGAGCATTTCGCGCAGCTTGATGTCGTCGGCGAACTTACCCCGGCCACGCAGCAGACGGTCTTCCTCTTTGCGGGGGAGCGAGGCGCCAACCCAGGGCCCGCTGCCGTTCTTCTTTTCTTCTGCCACGTTTTTTTCAGCTCCCTTTCTTTCAGCCACCGTATTTAGTGCCTCCGCAAACATTTCGCGGGCGGGGGCGCCCGCGCCACACGAGTTACGACAGCGCCGACTGCAGACCGTCTATCAATTTCTGAATCTGTTTCTTGCCCAGCGGTTCGAGCAGGCCACCGGCAATGGACGCCAAGCGGCCGAAGATCTGGGCTTCACCCTGCCAATTCACTTTTGTTGCGCCTGCGCTTCCATCCGCGATTGGGGCTAGGTCAAACCCGGCGACTATAGTGACGTTTCCTCCGGCGACCGCTCCCTGTCCTTTATATTGGGCGCGGCGCGGGCGATCCGCCTCCGCCAGTTCCATCTTCACGGCGGCGCTTCCCTTGATGTAGGAGATACCCACGTTCAACTTGACGGTGAAATGCTTGGCGTCCTGCACGGCCAGACCTTGAAAGTCCGGAAGCAGCGGCGCGAATCGATTGGGGTCGGTGAGGAAATCGTAAACCTCCTCGGGCTTCTTCTTGACCTCGAATTCGCCGGAAAACTTGATCGCCATCAGGCTCCCTTCATGTTCCGGCCCGCGAGCTCGATGGCCTTGAAGATATTCATATATCCGGTGCAGCGGCAGGTGTTGCCGGCGATCGCTTTGCGAATTTCCTTTTCGCTTGGCTCAGGATTCTCGGAGAGCAACTGATGGGCTGAGAGCATCAGCCCGGGCGTGCAGTAGCCACACTGCAGACCGTACGAATCGCCAAAGGCTTGCTGAATGGGATGTAGCTTACCGTCTTTTTCGAGGCCCTCAACGGTGGTGATTTCCGATCCGTCAGCTTGCACCGCAAACATCGTGCAGGACTTCACCGCAAAGCCATTCATCAGCACAGTGCACGCGCCGCAGTATGTTGTGTCGCAACCGACGTGTGTACCGGTAAGGTCGCAGGCCTCGCGCAGAAACTCAACAAGCAACATGCGTGGCTCAATCTGCCGCGCGTAGGGCTTGCCATTTACGCTAATATTGACTGCGATTGTTTCTATCTTCACGGCTGCGGTCGCGGTTTCAGGCATACCTTTAGGCATAGAGATGGGACCCTTCGACCTGTTCTCCGCGGGCGCGGCGTGCAGCAATCTGAATGGCGCGTTTCACCAGGCCTACGACGAGTTGGCGCTTGTAATCTGCCGATCCGCGCATGTCAGGCTGGGGATCGGCAGCGGCACGAGCGGCTTCGGCGGCGGTGGCAATCGTTTTGTCGTCCAAACTTTTTCCACGAAGTGCCGCCTCAGCCTCGGTCGCACGGATCGCCGTCAGTCCGACGCAGCCCAGAGCGATGGCGGCATCCTGACAAACGTCGCCCGCCATGGTGAGTTGCACGGCAGCGCTGGCACTTGGATACACGGGAGCGCTCCGCTTGAATGCAAGATAGGCGCCGCCGCTGCCTCCGGGCGGAATCTTAACTTCAATTTCAGTAACAAGTTCGTTGGGAGCGAGCGCTGTAGTGTAGGCGTCCGTGATGAAGTCTCTCAAAGGAATAGTGCGCGGGCCGTCCGACCCGAGGCAGTGAACGGTGGATTCGAGTGTGATCAAGGCGTTCGCCCAATCGCCGCTTGGATCGGCCTCAGCGAGTGATCCGCCAATAGTGCCGCGGTTTCGCACTTGCACGTCGGCAATCCCGGCGGCGCAGTCGTGCAAGACGGGAATCTTTTTCGCAAGCGCGGAGTGTTCGATCTCGGCGTGGCTGGTCATGGCTCCGAAGTGAAGCGCTCCCGACTCTTCTTTAACAAAGAAGGTGCTGGGGATGAAGTTCAAGTCCACGAGGTGCTCGGGATTGGCGAAGCGAAGCTTGAGCAACGGAATCAAACTCTGCCCGCCGGCGAGAAACTTCGCTCCCTGGCCGAGTTGGCCGAGCATCGAGACCGCTTCTTTCAGTGAGCCCGCACGGTGATAGTGAAATGATCGCGGATACATGAGTCCGTGTTTCCCTTATTTAAGTGGCCGGGCAAATCCCCAAGCGGTTGTCACCAACGCCGCGATAACCAGCCCGGATCCAACCACGGCCAGAGCCTTTAAGACCATTGCACCATGATGATACGTCTGAAGAATGACCGCGAGCGGGAATAGCGCACTGCCGACCAGCAGAGAAAATGCAACTAGCTGCCGAATTCCTTCGCGGAAGTTAACGCGTTCGAAAATCACACCCAGCACGATCATGAGCATGGCGAGCCCGATCCAGTGGGAGTGAGCGTCTACCTGGCGAACATAATCGTACCTGGTTTCGCCATACTGCTCGAGCGCAGCGTGTGACTGCGCGAGATTCCGGCTTGCGGCTGCGCTAAAAGACTGGGCGAGTGATCCGCCCATGTGATCGAGCGTCTGGTGCTCAACGAAGAGCGCATATTGCAATCCATAGAGCATGCCGAAGGCGGCGAGAGCGATCCCGCCGAAAATCAGAAGTTTGCGCGAACCGGTCATCGTGCACCCTCCGCCGCGCCGCGTTCCGCAGAATCGAGGCCACCCGAATAGCGCAAGATGCCGACCAGCATCCCAACCAGGCCAACGATGACCATCAGGCCGCCGATGTCGGCGATGCCTCCTGCCAGCAGTCCGAGCTTCAGCTCCAGGAGAACGAACACGGGCAGAATCACGGAGCCCCCGAGCAACAATTTCACCCAACGCCGCTTCCATTTTTCTGAGAGGAACACGAATGGCTGCACGAACGATAGCAGCATCGCCAGCAGCCCAAACTCGATGATGTGCGAGTGCGCCGCGATGTTGATGGCTCGCGCGCCGGCCAGATTGCCGAAGTTATTGACTTCGGTTGTGGCGGCGTCGAGATTTCCCGCTGCGGCAGCGTTGATCAAACGTTGCAGGATCGCGGTCTCCATCCGCTCGTGCTCATACAAAAGAGTGCCAGCGTAGTACGCGCCGTGCAGGAAGCCGAGCAAGACAAGAATCGTGCCTCCGGTGAGAAGCGCGCGACGCGGCATGCTGTCTTCCGCCGGGAGTTCCGGCTCGCTGAGTTGGCGGCTGCGAAGGTATCTCCAGAAGCCCCACGCTTGAACGATGAGAACGACGATCAGCAAAGCTCCGGCGGAATCGGCCAGCACGCTCGCCCATCCGATTGCGGCAAACGGACTGCCAGTGAGGCCGACATAGTGAATCAGAAAAATACCGACGGGCAGAAGGACTCCGCCGGCGATGAACAGAACCGCGAGGGATTTTTTCGTCTGCCGTGAGAGCGCGATATATGGCTGCACGAGCGCCAGCAGCAGCGCCAGGTAGCCGGCGTCAATCATGTGAACGTGAGCATCTACCTTGGTGCCACGATCTTCCAGCACGTTTCCGAGATGAACGAACACCTCATTTACCGCCGCGGCATTTCCGGCAGCGACAGCGCGGGAGGCGGTAATGAGCGCTTCGCCTTGCCGGGCGGCGTTTTGATGGAGGATGAAAACGGCAAAGATGTCACCGAAGAGAAGGCCGGCAGCGATCAGAGCGATGCCACCAAAGATGTACAGGCGGCGCGCGCTCATCCTTTCGAAAGAGGGTGCGAAATCTGGTGCGAAACCAGGCGCAAAACCGCGCGCGGAATTCGTGGGCGCGAAGCTGGCACTGTCCGGCATCTGTCGGGGAATCGCTGGCATTAGTGTCCCACTGGTTCTATGTCGCGGTACTGGCTACGGAAATACAGCAGCGGCTCTCCGTCCCGGACCACGACCTCTTCCACTTCCGCGATGAAGATGGTGTGGTCGCCGGCGGTCTGCGTCGAGTGTAGCCGGCATTCGAGATATGCCAGAGCTCCCTGCAGCACAGGCGTGCCTTGCGCTGTCCGATCAAAGCGGGCGCCCGCGGCTTCCGGATGCTGATGGGTCTCCGCTGAGCGCGCATAATATTCCGAGATGGTCTGCTGATCGTTGCGCAGCACATTCACTCCAAACCGCTTCCGGGCATGCAGATGAGCATGCGTCCGCGCCCGGTGATCCACACAAACCAGAACTAGTACCGGGTCGAGTGAGACCGCGGTAAAAGCATTCGCCGTCATGCCGTGAACCTCGCCGTCCTGGTCGACGGTGATGACCGTGACCCCGGTTGCGAAACATCCCATGGCCTGGCGGAAATCGCTCGGGTTGAGGCTCATGCGGAAACCTGGGGGCTCTGGTTTGGCAAGCAACCACGCTACCACGTCAGACGCAGCGCAAGCTGAATCTGACGTGGGTTGAATACCGCGCTGGGCGTTCCATATGCTGGATTGGGCGAGCCCTCCCGGTAGCTCGGCGGCGGTCCGATGAAGAAGCAACCTGGCGCACCAGGATCCTTCGGGCAAAAGTCGGCCGCTCCATAACTCGTGTTGAAGTAGCGGATGTTGACCGTGTTCAGCAAATTGAACGCTTCCGCGAGAAGTTGGAGATGCAACTTTTCACGAATTGGGAAGGTGCGCTCCAGGCGAACATCGACGGTCTGCAATGTATCTCCCTTAAATGTGTTGCGCGGCTCGTTGCCGACCCGGTCATTGTTTCCAAAGACGTCGCCATTCGAGTCAAAGCCCGAGTATTTGGTGAAGTACTGCGGAGACTGCAGCGTGACGATCGTACTGAAACTGAAGTCGCGCATGAAGACGTTCCAGCTCCTGGGGCTGGAGAAGATGGCATTACCCACGAAGCGATGGCGGGCATCGTCGGCGGAACTGGCGCGCTCCCGGCGGAAGTCGCCGCTGTCCTGCGGAATCAGGACGAAGCTGGGATTGGGACCGTTGTCGATGGAATGCGACCAGGTGTAGCTGATGGCAAATGAAAAATTATTGCTCATCCGCTTGTTCATGCTGATGAGGAGGCCGTCGTAAACCGAATCCCAGCCGGACTTTGCCTCGAAGAAGACGCTATAGCTCGGGTTGCGGAAACCCGGGATTCCGTTGACATGGGGTACGCCTGGAATCACCATCGATGCCGGGAAATTCACGTTGGTGCCACCGGCGCAGTCGGGCGGGGTGGCAACTCCACTCGCTTGAAAGTTAAAGTACATGTCTTTGCAACTCGCCTGCCCCTTAGAGTTGTAGAACTGCACCGTGCCGCTCGGGTCCGGCTGATTCACGTTGTAAAAGCTGCCCAAGTGGACTCCGCGCAAGTGGATTCCCGTGATGCTCAACAGCGCGTCCTTGAAGGGCTGGAATTCCAGCGAGGCACTGGTCTGAATGCCATACGGGTTCTGGCTATTCTGATCGAACCGAACGATCGTCGCGGGTTGCAGGAAGCCACACCCCGCCAGAGTCCCAGCAGGGCCATACCCGGGAACGATCCCGACCGGGCAGAACCCGGCAGACACTCCGTTCGGATAATTTGCTTGTCCCGCGGTGCCAAACGGGCCGCCTCCAAACAGCGCAGAAAGCGCGGAATATGTGATGAAGGGGGAGCTGGCAAAACTGAAAAGGCCAGTCTTGGCATTCAAACTATCCTCAAACGGGCGACCCGGGTAGGTGGACAAACCGCCGCAAGATGGCGCCTGGCACATAAGCAAGGGTGAGGGGATAATTCCGTGGAACAATCCCGCACCCGCCCGAAATACCACGTTGCGTGAAGTTCCTAAG
The DNA here is from genome assembly GCA_963772195.1 of uncultured Acidobacteriaceae bacterium. GTDB lineage: Bacteria > Acidobacteriota > Terriglobia > Terriglobales > Acidobacteriaceae > Acidiflorens. The sequence continues at coordinate 250,249 of CAVYWE010000001.1, forward strand.
CTATAGGCCAAACCCACGCGCGGGTCCACGTCCTTCCAATTCGTATTCAGCACTCCGGAAGGCCACGTCTCAAATTCCCAACGCGCTCCAAAATTTACCGTCAAATTCTGGGAGGCGCGCCATTTATCTTGAAGATAGAAACCGGTGTAGGTATGGTCCAGTGTCGCAGAGGACTGGTTGCGGATCGCCTGGGAAATCGGACCGCCTTGATATACGGCCGGTCCACCCGCCAGAGATGTCTCGTTGAAAAGCGGAGTTGTAGTGGTGCTGAAGCGTTGAAAGAAGATCACAAATGGATCGGGGCAGATTATACCCGGGCCACACGCCGCAGTGTCCGTGCCGAGAAAAGCAGCGAGGTCCGCGAAGTCTGCCTCGAACGGATAAAACAGCGGAAAGGATTCGTAAGTACTAACACGATCAAAGTTGCCGCCGAAGCCGATGGTGTGATTCGACACGTTATGCGTCATGTTGTCGACCAGCTCGAAGCGCGACTCGCGATAAATGTCCGGGTTGCCCCGATTGACGCCGACGGCGAAAGTGTTGGCGACTTCCAGATGCGGCTGGGTGGATACAACCGGGAAATCGAAGTTGCGGTGGGCATACTGCATACGCAGTTCATTCACCCACGATGGGGAAATAACCGTCGTTAAACCGCCGGCGACCGACTGGTCGCGAATGTTGTTGTTCTTGAACGCGGACGGCAGGTCGAAACCATTGTTCAGCGGCGATTGGTTGGTCAAGCGATCGTCATTAATGAAATAGCGGACGTAGAGGTTACTGCGGCCGAAGTTCTGATCCAGTCTGATCAGCCCGTTGTCAGTGTTTGCGTTGCGCAGCACAAACAGATTTTCCTTAGGCAGGCCGAATACCGTCGTCTTGACGGTATTAATCGCCGCGATGTTGGTCAGCACGGTCGAATTGTAAGTAGGCGATTCGGTGCGTCGCTGCCCTTCGTAGTTGGCGAAGATAAATGTTTTGTCCTTTTGGATCGGTCCACCAATGGCGCCGCCAAACTGATTTTGCCGCAGCACATTGAAGTGTGGCGCAGAGAGGATGCTGACTGCGTCGAGTTTGTTATTACGAAGATAGTCGTAGAGGGAACCATGTACGTTGTTGGTGCCACTCTTGGTAATGATGTTTACGATGCCGGCGGTCGCTCGTCCAAATTCCGTGGTGTAGTCGGTATTGATGACGCGAAATTCCTGCACCGACTCCTGTGGCGGCGTGCCCCGCTGGATGCCCGAGGCGGTTGAGATGTCATCGGCGCCGTCTACTGCGATGAAATTGTAGTGAATGTTCTGGCCGGCAAAGGAGAGCTTGGTGACCGGTTCGACGATGACGTCCGTGCTGCCGGAGGTCGTGTTTCCGATCGTGATGCCGGGCGCGAGCAAGGCGAAATCGATGAATTCCCGTCCATTGACGGGAAGGTTCTCGATTTTTTGCTGATCGATGACCTCGCTCACCATGGTTCGAGTGGGCTCGGCAACTTCGCCAACGTCCTGCACCTCGACCTGGGTTTGAACCTGGCCGGGAGCCAGCCCGAAATCCACATTGCCTGATGCGCCCAGATCCAGATGAATTTTCTTGGCGGACTTTTGGAAGCCCGACTTCTCTGCATTGACGGTGTAATCGCCCGCCGGAAGTCCGCCGATCTGATATTCGCCCACCGCATTGGCACTGACGGTGCGTTTCAAACCTGTGTCCGCATTTAGCGCGGTGACCGAGGCTTCGGGAATCACGGCACCGGTGGCATCGGAGATGCGTCCCTCGAGAGTGCTGGTAACGGTCTGGGCTCTCAGCCAACTCGACACGGCCAAGAGCAATAGAAGATAAACGACCGCTCCCAAGCGATGGCGATGGAGCAACGAGGACTCAACAGAGCCGGGCGTTCCGGCATCGGATTCCACAACGTATTGAACTTGAACGGCCATCGAATTCTCCCCTCGTAAGTCTTGGGTTGTTGCGCGGGCAGCTACTGAGCTGTCCGCACCACCCGTGCCGCGTGCGCGTGCATGATCTGAGTCAGCCTCGATTCGGAGTCTTCGAGATGCTGCTCCAGTACATCGGCACACTGCTTAAGCTTTCCGGCAGTGAGCAATTGGCACATCTTCCGGTGGACAGGAATCAGAGCGCCGGGATTGTCATGACTACGATCCACTAGCACCATGCCGACGCGTAGTTCGCCGAGCACGTTTTTATAAAACGATTCCAGCCGCTTGTTGCCGTGGAAGCGAATCAGCAGGCTGTGAAAATGAAGGTCGTGACTAACGGCGCGGGACCAGTTCCGGTCGTGCACGGCTAGTTCGTATTGCTCTACCGCGCCGCGGATTTCCTGCAACAAACCCGGGTCCGGATCGCGCGCCGCGAGCACAGCGGGCAACTCCAGCATCCGGCGCAACTGGTAGATCTCCTGCACATCGCGCAATGAGAGTTGGGAAACCGCAGCGCCCCGATGGAGGCTGCGTCGCAACAGACCCTCGAGTGACAAGATGCGGATTGCCTCCCGCATGGTGTTGCGGGAAACGCCCAATGAAGAGGCCAGGGGCAATTCCTGAAGCTGGGTGCCCGGGCGGAACTCGCCCTCGAGAATGCGCTGGCGGAGGAGAGCGGCCACTTGATCCGCCACACTGACGCGTGTGATCTGCGTTCGATCCATGCCGAGAAAATGTCGATTGGCTGAACGGCGGAATTTTGCTCCCAACTGTTCACGTTGTCAAGTGTTGAAATGTTCACCACTTTGGCGGTATGTTGCCGGGAGCGGAACAGCGGTCGGTACGGTGTGTTTTTGAGCAGGCGAATATTTTCGCGAAAGCTGCCAGGGCAGGGATTCGCTAGGTCCGCTATTATCTTTTATCTTTTATCTTTTATCTTCGGCAGTGATCGCCAGTATGATCGTTGCCAGCGCTGGACAGAATTTCCGGCGGGTTCGGATGAAACGAGTTTCAGAGCAAGAAGAAAAGTAAGAAGAGAAGTATGGCCACCTTTTTTTCAGATGCGTTGTCCGCCACGGCTGCTGAGTTAGCAAACGCCGGCGCGATGCTGATCTCTCGTGAAGCGGCTTGTCATCTGCTCCAAACGGACGATGACCACCTGCCTTCGCTGCTGGAGGCGGCGCAACTTGCCCGCGCGAGATTCAAACCGGCAGTCATCACCTATTCCCGCAAGGTGTTTCTTCCGCTGACGAATCTTTGCCGCGACTATTGCGGCTACTGCACATTCCGGCGCGATCCCGGCCAGCCCGGGGCGCACACCATGACGCCGGACGAGGTGATGGAAGTAGTGCACGCGGGAGAGCGCATGGGATGTACCGAGGCTTTGTTCAGCCTGGGAGACAAGCCGGAACTGCTTTTCTCCGAGATGCGCGAGACGCTGCGGCGCTTCGGATGCAAATCCACGCTCCATTATCTGGAGGCGATGTGCGAGAAGGTGCTTCGCGAATCGAGTCTGCTGCCGCATCCCAATCCCGGGCTGATGAGCGCGGAATGGCTGGAACGGCTGTCACGCGTGGCTCCCAGCATGGGGCTCATGCTTGAAACGACCAGTGCGCGGCTGCTTGCGAAAGATGCCGCTCATGACAATGCTCCCGACAAAGATCCCGCGAAACGCCTGCGCGTAATTGAGGATGCGGGGCGGCGTAAAATTTCTTTTACAACGGGAATTCTGATTGGAATTGGCGAGACGCTGGAAGAGCGCGTGGATTCGCTGATCGCGATCCGCGATTTACATGCGAGGTACGGGCACATTCAGGAAGTGATCGTACAAAATTTCCGCGCCAAGACTGGGACGCCGATGGCACACTGGCCTGAACCGGATCGCGGGGAAATGCTGCGCACGCTAGCTGTGGCGCGCCTCCTGATGCCGACGATGAACATCCAAGCGCCACCGAATCTCTCCGACCCGCATTATGCCGATCTGCTCGATGGCGGCATCAATGACTGGGGTGGAGTTTCAGCGCTGACGCCGGATTTCATCAATCCGGAAAAGCCCTGGCCGCATTTGGAAGAATTGCGACAGAAGACCGAGGCGAAGGGATTCGAGTTGCGCCAGAGGTTGCCGGTTTATCCTGAATTCGCAGAGCAAGCAGCGGCACATAGCGATTTACTGGCGGGGCGTCTTAGCGCCGCCGCAGACGCTGAGGGCTACGCTCGGAGGGCGGCATGATCACGGTTCTAACCGGCGGCACGGGTGGCTCCAAATTCGTGGATGGACTCCGGCAAATCGTTCGTCCGGAAGAGCTGACGATCATCGTGAATACCGGCGACGACTTGCTGTGGTGGGGATTGTACGTTTCACCCGATCTCGATTCCATCACTTACATGCTGGCTGGGAAACTCAGCCAGGAGCGCGGCTGGGGCGTGAAGGGCGACACTTTTTTTTGCCTAAATGCCATGGGGCAACTGGGACAACCGACGTGGCTTCACGTTGGCGATCGCGATTTGGCCACCCACATTCTTCGCACCAAGCTGCTTTCCGATGGCAAGCAGCTCAGTGAGGCCACGTCCGAGATTGCGGCCAGGCTTGGCATTAAGGCACGCTTGTTGCCGATGAGCAATTCGCGCGTGGAGACGCGGGTTTTGACTCCGGCGGGAGACTTGAGCTTTGAAGAATATTTCGTGCAGCGTTGGTACCAGGATCCAGTGGAATCGGTTCGCTATGCCGGCGCCTCCGATGCGGAGCCGACACCGGGAGTAATAGAGGCGATCCGCTCGGCGGATCTTGTGCTACTGGCGCCGAGTAGTCCCGTGAGCAGCATCGCGCCCATTCTCGCGGTGCCGGGAATTCGCGAAGCGCTGCGTGAAAGCCGCGCCCGCATTGTGGCCGTGAGCCCGATTGTCGGGGGCGCCGCGGTCTCCGGGCCCGCGGGAACACTCATGGCGGCGCAAGGTTTCGCCGTTTCGATTGCCGGTATTGCCGACATCTATCACGACTTCCTCGATCTGCTGGTGGTCGATTCGCAGGACGCGCCGGCTGCCGAAGCGTTGCGCAAGACCGGCATGCGTGTGCATTGCACCCCGACTATCATGCGCAAAAATGAAGATAGAGTCGCGCTGGCGAAAAGCGTCCTGGATGCGGCGATGCAACCTCCGTCCGCTCAGGCCGCGGTGGAGCGATCATGATTCTGGTTCCCGTAAAAAATCTCGCCGACGCCAAGCAGCGGCTGTCCTCTATTTTGAGTCCGGAAGAGCGCTTCGCGCTGGCGCGCGCGATGTGCGAGGACGTGCTGCAAGCGTTGGCTCGCTGGCAAAACCGGCCTTCCATTGCGGTGGTGACGACTGATTCGTTTGCGCGCGATTTGGCGGCGCGCTTCAATTTCGAGGTTGTTACCGATGACAACTCCGGAGAGACCAGTGCCATCGAGATGGCAACTGCGTTTTGCAGAGAATGCGGAGCGGAAAGCACCTTGGTGGTTCCGGCAGATATTCCTTTGATCGATAGTTCCGAACTGCAGGAGATTGTGGATCGCGCTCCTCACTCTCGAGGCGGCGCGGTGCTGGTGCCGGACGCAGCCGGGCGCGGCACGAATGCAGCATGGCGATCTCCCGGTGACTTGTTCCCGCTTCGCTTCGGGAACGACAGCTTCCTGCCGCACCTGACCGCCGCGGAGGCGACGGGCCTGCCTTATGTTGTCCTCGAATTGCCGGGGATTGCGCGGGATGTCGATCGTCCCGAAGATCTCCGCGAACTGGCGGCTGCCAGTGGAGATCGACGATCGCAGAAGCTGGTGCGAAGCTGGAACCTCGGCGGGCGGAATCAGGTCGAACTTCGTCAGATAGAACATGGCGTCCAGCAGCGCTAGGCACGCGGGTAAGCGCGCGACCGGGGAAGTTCGCATTCTTCCGATCGCCGTCAGTGGAGAAATCCGCGTCGGCGAATCGCTGTGCGCGAGGTTGTTGGCGGCGGCGCGAAGCCTGGGGTTGCGCTTCCAGGATGGCGACATCCTGGTGGTGAAGCACAAAGTTGTTTCGAAAGCGGAGGGCGCGGTGGTCGCGCTTGATGAGATCCGGCCCTCGGCGGCTTCGCGGGTCTGGGCTAGGCGCTATGGGCTCGACGCACGCGTAACTGAGTTAGCGGTGCGTGCGAGTCGCAGAATCGTGAGGCGAAAGCGCGGCGTGCTGATCACCGAAACCACGCAAGGGTTCGTTTGCGCGAACAGTGGCGTGGATGTTTCGAACGTGGATGGTGGGCGGCACGCGGTGTTGCTGCCGGTGGATCCGGATCGTTCCGCGGCGAAGTTGCGGCGCGAGTTGAAAAAGCAGCTTGGGATTGAGATCGCCGTCATCATCAGCGATAGTTTCGGGCGTCCGTGGCGGGAAGGCTTGACGGAAGTTGCGATTGGCATTGCCGGCATGCGGCCTTTGATCGATTATCGCGGACGTCGCGATCCGCACGGCTACCCGCTGCACGCGACAGTTGACGCGGTAGCGGACGAACTGGCTTGCGCCGCGGGACTGGTCTGCAGAAAGCTGGCAGGCACGCCGGCATGCATCATTCGAGGCTATTCGTATCGCCGAGAAAACCGCCGAGATAGTGGCGGGGCGCGGGAACTGATTCGGCCCGCGAAGCGCGATCTTTTTCGATGAACGTTCGATCAGGGATTGTGACGGTGTGGTGACGGGGCTCTGCCCCGGCCAGGCGGGGCGGAGCCCCGCTACCACACGGGCAGTCCGAAAAGCCTGGGGAGAATGTTATGACGTTGAAGACTTCAGAACTCGAGCAATTCCCCGCGCTGACCTGGGACCAGGTCGCACCCCAAGCTTCGATGCCGATTCGGAATGCCTTGGAGCGCGTCCTGGAAATGCAAGACGGAGCCTGTCTGCGGGATGAGGAGCGCTACGCCTTGGCCAACTGCGAAGGTGGAGACTTGTTAACGCTACTGGTCGCCGCGGATACTCTTCGGCGCGACCTGGTTGGCAACATCGTCAGCTACGTAGTGAATCGCAATATCAATTTCACGAACATCTGTTTCGTCGGATGCAAGTTTTGCGCGTTCAGCCGCGGGCCCCGCGAGGCCGACTCCTATTTTCATTCGCTCGAAGATATGGCGCGCAAAAGTAAAGAAGCGTGGGAACTGGGAGCGACTGAAGTCTGCATTCAAGGCGGACTGCCGCACGGTCTGCCGAAGTTTTACTATCGCGACATTCTGCGCGCCGTGAAGAATGCGACGCCAGGCATGCACATCCACGCGTTTTCTCCGATGGAAATTGTGTATGGTGTGGAACTAACTGGCATGTCGCTGCGCGACTATCTTACGATGCTGCGCGATAACGGACTGGACACGCTGCCCGGCACAGCCGCCGAAATTCTGGATGACGAAGTGCGTCACGTACTATCGCGCAACAAACTTTCGTCAGCGCAATGGCAAGAAGTGATTCGCACCGCGCACGCATGTGGAATCCCGAGCACATCGACGCTGATGTACGGCCACATGGAAACGCCCGGCCACTGGGTGCGGCAGTTGTCGTTGTTCCGGCAGATTCAGACTGAGACCGGCGGCTTCACCGAATTCGTCCCACTTGGCTTTGTGCACCAGAACACGCTTTTGTTCCAGCAGGGCCTGGCGCGCTCGGGACCGACGCTCGCCGAACACCTCAAGATTCATGCGCTCGCCCGAATCCTGCTCGCCGGCTCGATTCAGAACATCCAGGTCTCGTGGGTCAAGCTGAACCGTAAACTTTCGCAGCTTTGCCTGCATGCCGGCGCCAATGACTACGGCGGAACGCTGATGGAAGAAAATATCTCGCGTGAGGCTGGAGCGACCGCGGGCCAGTACACCAGTCCGGAAGACTTTCAGGCGTTGATTCTGGAGATGGGCCGCATTCCGGCAGAGCGCAATACAAAATACTCGCGAATGAAAATCAAGCTGCCGGCTGAGTCCATTTCATCTGAATCGTTATTGGCTCCGGAGTTTGCGTGAGGCGCACCATTGCGGTGATCGGTGGTACCGGTCCGGCTGGTACGGGCCTCGCGCTCCGCTGGGCGCGCGTGGGAGAGACCGTCATCATCGGCTCCCGCGATGCTGCTCGGGCACAGCAGACGGCGGAGGCGATCCGTAAGCGGGTGGGCGCAAATGGTCAAGTATCTGGCATGGAAAATTCGGCGGCCTGCGCCGCCAGCGATCTGCTGGTGCTCACCGTGCCGTTCGAAGGGCAGGCAGCGCTGCTGAAGCAGTTGAAGCCTGCAATTCGTCCGGGCAGCATCCTGATCGATGCCACCGTTCCGCTGGCTGCGAGCGTAGGCGGACGCGCTAGCCGCACCATTGGCGTGTGGCAGGGCTCGGCTGCGCAGCAGACAGCCGAGCTTGTTCCGAGGGGCGTTTCGGTCGCGGCGGCGTTCCAAAACGTTTCGGCGGACGTGCTCAACGGCGATGAAGATGTCGATTGCGACGTCATCGCATGCAGCGATGATCCCAATGCCACGCAGGTTGCGATGGAACTCGCGGCGAAGATCGCGGGCGTGCGAGCGATTGATGGCGGCAAGCTTGAGAACGCGCGCATTGTCGAGCAAATCACCGCGCTGCTGATCGGTCTCAACATCCGGCACAAAGGGCATGGCGGAATACGTATCACGGGTTTGCCCGACGCAGCGTACAAGATGGGGTTGGTTACACGGTAAACAACCGGCAAGACGCGGCGCTACATAATGACTGCTCCTTCCAGCCACGAACGTGACATCGAAAGCTCGGCTATCGAAAATCCCGCCATCGAATTTGATCATGCTTCCTTCCGCCTGAACGGACGTCCGTTGCTTCAGGATCTGGTGCTCTCCGTAAAGCAGGGTGAAACACTGGTGCTGCTGGGACGCAGCGGCTCGGGGAAGACGACCACGCTGAAGCTGATCAACCGGCTGCTGTTGCCTAGCGCAGGCGACGTGCGGGTTAACGGACGTCGCACTGCGGAGTGGGATCCGATCCGGTTGCGGCGAGGCATCGGGTATGTCATTCAAGACGGCGGTTTGTTCCCACACTTCACCGTTGAGCGCAATATCGCGCTGGTGCCGCGAATTGAAAACTGGCCACAGGCGCGCATTGAAAGTCGGGTGCGCGAGTTGCTTGCCACAGTCGGATTGTCGGAAGACTTGGCATCGCGCTATCCAAGCCAACTCTCGGGAGGCCAGCGGCAGCGCGTAGGAGTGGCGCGCGCTCTGGCGGCCGATCCGCCTATTCTGATTCTTGACGAGGCTTTCGGCGCGCTTGATCCAATCACGAGATCCGAGATGCAGAAAGAATTTCGCGCACTGCAGCAACGGATGCGGAAAGCGGTCATCTTTGTTACGCATGATCTGCGCGAAGCTTTATTGCTCGCGGATCGCATCGCGCTGATGGAAGAAGGTCGCCTCATCGTGGATCTTCCAGCGGCCGAATTTTCGCGCTCGCAGCAACCACTCGTGCGAGCATACGTGGAAGCGTTCTCCGCGTTGCCGGATCCGAAATGATCATGAGGTGATCGGCATGAATTTTCTGCAGTTCATGATGGCGAATCGCCAGCAGGTGCTCGATCTCACGCTGGAGCACATCACTCTGGCAGGTGTCGCTACATTTCTCGCGGCGCTGGTCGGAATTCCGCTGGGCATCCTGATCACGCGCGTTCCGCAACTCAGCAAGCCGGTGCTGGGTGGAGCGAACATAATCCAGACCATTCCGAGCCTTGCCTTGTTCGGCTTTCTTCTTCCGGCGCCGTGGATCGGAGAGCGCGGAAGCCGGCTTGCGATCCTGGCGCTGGCGCTCTATGCGCTCTTGCCGCTGATTCGCAATACTTACGCGGGCATTCGCAGCGTCGATCCGGCGGTCGTCGAAGCGGGACGCGCCATGGGATTGACCGACCGCCAATTGCTCTTCCAGGTGGAGTTGCCGCTGGCTTCGGGAGTCATTGTGGCCGGATTGCGAATCGCGGCGGTGCTCTCCATTGGATTGGCAACGATCGCAGCGGCGATTGGCGCGGGCGGACTCGGGGAATTTATTTTTCGCGGACTGGCCATGGTGAATAACCAGGTGATTTTGGCGGGAGCCGTTCCGGCGGCGCTGCTGGCGCTCTTCGCCGACTTTGTGCTCGGAAGGCTGGAGCGGCGATTGGGGACGCTGCGTTCGAAGTCGTAATTTGAGCATAGAGATAAACACCTGAGATAGACATCTGAGATAAACATCAATTGACGATCGATTCGATCCGCGGCCACTCTGCAAAAATCATCTGCACGCTTCTCGTCTTCCCGCTTCTCTTGCCGGTGATTGCTTGTGAACGAAACGCAAATCGAATCGTGGTTGGATCGAAGAATTTCACTGAGCAACTCATCCTTGGAGAACTATTCGCACAAATCATCGAAGCCCGGACTCACCTGCCGGTGGAGCGCCGTTTCTATCTGGCTGGCACGTTCATCTGCCACCAGGCGATCCTCGCCGGACGAATCGACATCTATCCGGAATATACGGGCACGGCGCTAACGGCGGTTCTCAAACAGCAGCCGAGCGGCGACAAGCAAGAAGTTTATCGACGCGTAAAGCAGGGCTATGAAAGCAAGTTCGGTCTTAGCGTCGGTCCACCGCTTGGGTTTGACGACACCTTTGCGATGGTGATACGCGGCGAGGACGCGCGGCAGCTGCACCTGAAGACTCTGTCCGAGGCGGCTGCGTTTACGCCGAAGTGGCGAGCGGGCTTTGGATATGAGTTCATGGAGCGTCCCGATGGATACAAAGGTTTGGTCGCCAGCTACGGCCTGCGCTTCGCGGAAGCGCCGCGCATTATGGATCTCGGCTTGATTACGCGGGCACTCAAAGAACGACAGGTCGATATCATTGCCGGCAACAATACCGATGGATTAATTCCGGCGCTGGACCTGTTTGTGCTGGAAGATGACCATCATTATTTTCCGCCGTACGAAGCGGTGGCAATCATGCGCGGAGAAATGCTGAAGAACCATCCTGAAGTAGGAACGGCGCTTGGTGAACTGGCGGGAGCGATCTCCGATGAAGATATGCGGCGATTGAATTATGCGGTGGATGGACAACATCGCGACGTGACTGCGGTGGTGAAGGAATTTCTGAAGCAGCGCGGGTTGATCAACTAGATTTAGATTTTATTCAGTCGGAAATTTACTCTGGGAGAGTTTAAGTGGTTTTGTACCCCCCCCCGATTTCCGCTAACACATTGAGGAATAAAGACTTAACTCCATACTCTACATATGTAAGGACTTAGCTTCGAAATGCTTCGATTGGCGCGGGGTTGGGAGGGGGGCCGAATGGAGACATCCGGTTGTCTTTAACTCCCAAAATCGCCGGTTTTCTCGAGACTTCGGAAGCGGACCTCACCCTTCGATTGCGCTCGGGGTCACGCGCTCTAATCGCCTCAACTTCTAGATCCTTCCCCTTCGCTTCGCTCAGGATTTCGGCGGCGGTCTCCCGCTCCGCTCACGCCCTCTAAACGCCTCAAGTTATCAAAGAGCACCTGCCAAATGCGGCTGGGCAGCTTCGGGGCCGTCTTGGTTCACGGACACACCTCGGCCCTGACACACAGGTCGATCCCATTGTCGCCGACGAGCGGATAGGTGTCTGTGACGGGGTTCACAGGTGTTTGTGATGGAAAGAGGGCTGAAGCCGGATTGTGGCGGTCAGCGAAAAACCCCAACCGGTGGGCGGACGTGGAATCCCACCCTTCCAAAAAAACGAAGGGTGGGGCACCCGGCGTACCCCCACCCCTTTTTTCATACCATTAAATTCATGGAGTTAGCGGGGTATCAAATCACGTGACGCACATACAACGTGGTCTAGCCTCGCTAACTCGATAGCTTGGACTAGAATCCGAGCGCAGCAGAGGTGCGGTCATGGGTGAATACGGCAGTGCAATGGATTTCATGCTTTGCTGTCTACTCAGCGCCTTGCTGTTTATTCCCGCCAGACTCAAGCGCCTGTTCGCGTCACTGGCGGCCCTCCTCATATTTTTTGCATTGGCTAGTTTGGGCTGGAACAACATCGCCAATGCCGTTACGGAGTCTTTATCCGCCATAAATCAAACTGTCGGAGGTGTGGTTTTCGGAATAGCCGTCCTAGCCGGCGTGGTTGCAGTGGAATGGTCAAAGGGCAAGAAAAGTATCACTGTGCAAAAAGTTTTAGAGATTGTCGGAGTTGGAGTGTTAGTGGCGGTCGCGTTATGGACTGTCATTTTTGTGTTCGAAGCCTTTGTTACCGTGCCTAATGAAATTCGAGCCACAGCCCGAAAGAATTTAGCAGCATTGCCCGAGCCTCAACGTCTGATTCCTCCACTACTCGCTTACGTGAAGAGCACCCGACAAGACTTTCATTCGGGTGCTCGTGCCGCTCCAATAATTCGCTTCGGTAAAGACTGCCCAGAGGAATACAAATTAGTTCCAAGTGTGAAGATCGCAGAGTGGGCAATGGAAGAAGCAGACAAAATCGGTGAGATGAGTTCTTTGTATTTGGAGAAATATAAGGATGATAGTCATAAAATGATGCTCAGCATTTTCACTAAGGACTTTAAGAAATGCTGTTGGCAACCTATGCTTGATTTGAGAACTGAAACCATCTGTAGACTCCCGCCGACATTGAAAACAAATGAAGGAGAAGAAGAAGTGTCCTCTCTTTCGAGAGGCCCTACTCTTTCCCCCACTATGATTGCTATTGACCCACTCTCCGTGCAAGCTTTCGCTCCGTATCTAAGGAAACTTGGAGTGCAACTAATGAGGTTGTATGTGCCTAGAAGGGCTCCGATGGCTGCGATTGTGTCCGCAACGGCCCAACAACCAGGGGTCATAGAAGTAACAATCAAGTCAAATACTGGCACCATATCGACGGGGTATATTGTGGTGGATGTTGATGGGCTCGACGGCCCTTACGTATCAGGCATTCGGGCATTCGGCGATACCTTCAGGTCCTTCGGCGATAGCTTTAGGGAAAGAGATGTAATGGGGACGATTGCAAATGAAGATGTTGTTAAATACTTACGAAATCATCCCTCCGCCTTTGCAGTTAGAATCAGTAGAGGGCACCCCTTGAGTCGGGAGAGTCCAATCCAGATGATAGTCAGCGGGGGACCGAAACTCCAAGTGAGAAGCGCCACAATATTTGATGAATAGGACCGGCTGCCCCACTCATTCGCGTTCTGTGCGAATGAGTGGGCTGTCGTTACTCGCGCTGGAGAGCGATCCCGTTGATCCAAAGGCTTTGAACGCGGAATTGTGGAGCGATGGGATCGGAGAGTGCGAAATGCCAATTCCACGACTTACGCCCGAACAGGTCGCCCTAGTATGCGGGCTCGTGCGCCAGTACATCGAAACCCAACGCGAGAAGTATGGTCCACACTCCATCCCATTGTCTGCTCAGCAACAGGCTGCGATGACGGGATTCTTTTCACCGCAACTTTTGGAGGCCGTCCGGCTTCTCGCATTGCAAGGGGAAAGGGTCGCCAATCCCGACTTCTATCCGATGTTGAGGAGTCTGGGTTTCAACAATCTTCCCGACCAGTCAACCATGGGGGCGATTACGTTTTCAGACGTAGTGGTGTCGCACGAGCTTTTTTCGAACGGCCTCTTGTTTCACGAACTCGTGCACGTGGAACAGTATCGGCAACTTGGCATTCCGCGCTTTAGTGACCTTTACGTAAGCGGATTTCTGAACGGGGGAAGCTATGAGGCGATACCGCTGGAAGTAAATGCATACGCACTCGAACGCCGGTTCAAAGCAAATGCTGCTCAACAATTTTCGGTATCAGCCGAGGTACGCAGTTGGGTTGTAGAAGGCAAATTCTAGAGGGGGGTCCGGTGAGCAGCGATTGCCGGGTGCCCCAGGTCTCGCGGTTTTCGAGACCTGGGATTCCACGGCCGTATCCAGCTTGGGGTTTTTCCTCTGAGTAGAGGAGAGCGCCGGGTGTCACGAGCTCACTGGGTTCTGCTCTGATCGGGGGCACGAAAGCTGCTCCGCTAAAAATGATAGAGGACCCACCATCGCGTCGAGCGCTATGTGTGAGCACTCGGCCTAGGAATTGTAGTTCGCCACAACTCGCATGACTTTCCCGCTCGCGGACAGTTCCATGAATTCTCCCGTGCGTGTTCCCTTTTGATTTGTGTAGTAGAGCACGATGCTCTTTATGCCCCAGAGGACGTCCTCGAGACGAAAGTGGAGTTCCGGGTAGGCTTCCAGCCCTCGCTGAAAGTAAGCTCTCAAGTTTGGCTTCCCTGCCACTTTGCCATCCGGCGTTCCCAAAAGACGGGCGGCAACAGGCGAGGTCAACTCGATTGCATCCTCATAATGCGTCATGATCAAATCCAGATCGTGAGCGTTCCAAGCCGCAACCCAATGATTGGCCAGACTCCAAGCTTCGTCTTTCGTCACTGCCTTTCCCTCCACTTGACGGCATTACGGCGCGGCTGAAGCCGCGTCCCTTCAAAACAAAGTCAAAATCCGACGGAGCAAAATCAAATGAAACTCGCCATCCGCCTACTCTTCCACGGGCTGCGCATTAAGTTCCTGAACGGGTTCGCCTCCGGCTAATCCCTGGGCGACGATGAGACGCCGGGCTTCGATGCGCAGTTCGGGTAGGGCGCGTCCGAACCAGATCGCACCGAGGACGCAGGCTATTCCTCCGACGGCGACGGTCATTGGTGCGCCGATACGATTTGCCAGGGCTCCGCCGAAGAAAGCTCCGAAGGGAGCCATGCCCATGAACATCATCGAGTACAGGGACATGACGCGGCCGCGCAGGTGGTCGGGGACTATGGTCTGGATCAGCGTGTTCGAGCATGCCATCTGCAACATCATCGAATAACCGCAGGGCAACAGGAGCGCGGCTGATAGCCAGAATGATGTCGAGAACGAAAAAAGAAACAGGCTGATCCCCAAGGTTGCGCAGGTGATGGTCACCCAACGGCCCAGACCTTTTATTCCGGTCTTGGCGGCCAGCGTCAAGGCTCCAAAGAGAGCGCCTACGCCAGTCGCGCCCATCAGGATGCCGAGGCCGCGCGCGCCGCCGTGCAGGATTTTGTCGGCGAAAACCGGCATCAGCACGGTGTAGGGCATTCCGACCAGGCTCACCACGCCGATCAGCAGGAGCAGCGAGCGGATGATCTTTGTCCGGTTGACCCAGCGGAATCCTTCGATGATGTCTTCAATCGGGGAACGGTTGCTGATGCGCGGGACGCTGCGCACGTTCATCAGCAGCAAGCCGATGAGCACGGCGATGTAGCTAATGGCATTGGCGGCAAAGCACCAGCCTTCACCGATTCTTGCTACCAGAATTCCGGCTACGGCGGGGCCGACTACGCGCGCGCCATTGAACATCGAGGAATTCAGCGCGATGGCGTTCATCAGGTCTTCTTTGCCGACCATGTCGATGAGGAAGGCCTGCCTCCCTGGGATGTCGAACGCGTTGACCACTCCGAGCAGGCCCGCCAGCAGGAAGATGTGCCAGACGTGGATGCGCCCGCTCAATGTAAGCCAAGCCAGAATTCCGGCGAGAATCATGGAGCAGGTCTGGGTCGCGATTACCAGCCGCTGGCGATTGACTCGGTCGGCGGTAATCCCTCCGAAAGGAGCAAACAGGAAGACGGGAATCTGGCTGGCAAAGCCGACGCTGCCGAGCAACAGGGCAGACTTGGTCATGCTGTAGACGAGCCATGCCTGGGCGACGCTCTGCATCCAGGTGCCGGTAAGGGAGATGAGTTGTCCGCTGAAGAAGAGCTGGAAGTTGCGGTGGCGCAGGGCGCGCAGGGTTGTAGCCCATTTCGGCGGGGTGGCGGTTTTTGCGCCTCTTTTGTCAGCCGCGGCCGATTTTCGCGCTCGAGTCACCCTTTTAGAACTTTTTCACATCTTTGAGTTGACGGCAAGGGATGACGGCAAACCCTCGGAACGTGTGGAGAAAAACGGAGGGATCATTTAGCCCGCGGTCAGTCTGCTGCTGCGCGACGGCTGCCTACTGTGCGGGAAGATTTCCACAGTTCGGGCCCCGTGACTTATTTGGACCTTCCCTGCCGGTCCGATCCGCGATAGAGTTAGGGTGCACTGTGCATTGATCGGTCATTGATCCGCGAACTGGATCCGGGAGGGATGGACGATGAACACAGATCCTAATCGTCTTGAACATCGTCTGGAACGACGAGGCGCGCAGCGTTTCGAAATGCACCTGCCGTTGGCGGTTCACTTCGATGGACGGACTGTGCCCGGATTTACTCAGGACTTGAGCGGACGTGGAGTTTTCTTTTACGCCGAGACGGCGCTCCCGGAAGGCGCGGTCGTGGAATTGACTTTCACCATGCCGTCCGAAATCACTTTGGGGGAAAACATGCCTGTTCGGTGTCGTGGACGGGTTTTGAGAGCCTCCTCTTCCCAAGACGGCCATTCCCACTTGGGCGAGCGGAACGGGATCGCCGTGCAACTTGATTCCTACGAGTACTTACCCTCTAATGAGCCGACCGCTCAATTCGTGCGAGTTTCGGCGTGACTTCCGGCCCCCTGCCGCGCTAGTCCTGACATTCGGCGACTCTGATCTTTTCAAGCGCTGCCCTTTGCCTTACAATTGGGTAAACCAGCAGCCTGACGGTTCTTTCCCCGAATTGAGATTCCGCCCGGCGGCCTGCCATTTCGTCTGGGGTCTCCTTCGATTACGAAGGTCATTTGGCTCCGACGTCGGAAGTTCGTAGCATGACAATGAACACTGAGAATCGCGTCATGCCCGGGATCGCCGTCGCCCTCCTGACCGAGGACCGTGAACAATCCGTCGTACTGAATAGCCGGGTAGAGAGCACCAATCTGGCCCGAACGGTATTGAGCCATGTCGGTTTCCCTGTGGGACCGGGCGATACCGTTTTGCGTCAATTACTGGATCAGCGTGCCGAAGTTGTCCTGGTGAATATCGATCCCCAGAATCCGCAGCGCGCGATCCGCACCATCGAACTGATCCACGCCAATATTCCTGGAGTCACGATTTTTGCGGTTGGCGAAATGAATCAGCCGACGAACATTGTCTCCGCCATGCGAGCTGGAGCGCGTGAGTTTCTGGATCATGCCTCCAGCCGCGAGGCCTTGGTCGAAGCCTTCACCCGGTTCTCGGCCACATTGAGCCGGGCGCAGCGCAGCGCCAGTAAGGCTCGCGTCCTTACTTTTCTAAACGCCAAGGGCGGCGCCGGCGCCACCACCACCGCGGTGAATACCGCCGTCGCGTTGCAGGAAACTCATGGGCGTGTGGTGCTGGTGGATTTCGCTCCCATCGGCCACGCTGCCCTGCAGCTGAATCTGCGGCCGCAGTTCACGATCATTGATGCATTGCAGAATCTGCATCGCATGGACGGTTCGCTTCTCGATGGCCTGATGACGCCATATCGCAATGGCCTTCATCTGCTGGCGGGGGCGCAGCAACCGCACAACGCGGTTCCGACCGCATCGGAGCTGGCTCGCCTGTTCGACCTGCTGGTAAACCAGTATCACTTCGTCGTGCTCGATTGCTCGGGCCGGATGGATGGCACGATGCAAATGATCTCCGACCTCTCGAACGCCGTGCTGCTGGTCACGCAGACCGACGTCGTTTCGCTGTGGAGCGCTGGCCGGATTTACGCGTTCCTGCAGGAAGGAGCGGGCCGCGATCGCCTGCGGATCGTGATCAACCGCTACAAAAAGATTCCCGGCTTCACCGATGAGGATGTGGAGAAAGCCACCAACTGTAAGGTGCTCTGGAAGGTGCCCAACAACTTCCAACTCATCGCGCCTGCGATTGACAAGGGCAGCCCAGTGGCCTCGCAGGGGCATCACGAAATCGGCCGGTCTTATCAGGGCTTGGCGGCGGAACTTGCCGGCGCGACTACGACCGCCGAAGGCGCCTTGTCGCTGCTCTACCAGCATGACAAGGGCGACGGCAAGAAACGTGGCGCTGGTCGTCTGGTGGTCTCGCCGCTGCGCGCCGGGCAGTAGAACCCATCTTTCAATTCCCGCAAGTCTGCGGTTTGTCTTGCCTTTGCAATCTGACTTCTTCCCTCTGCGGTTTCCGCGCTTTGTTAGAATCAGGACCACCGAACCAATGTTTCCCAATGACGCCGAGAATCGTTGAGATCCTTTATAAGATGATCGCGTTCCTGTTTGCCATCAGTGTGCACGAGTCCGCCCATGCCTGGACCGCCTCACGATGTGGCGATCCGACAGCTCGCATGTTGGGACGCGTGTCGCTAAATCCGATTCGCCACATTGATCCAATTGGCACGATCTTGCTGCCCCTGATAGCGGCTTACCAATTCGGAGGGTTGATCGGTTGGGCTAAGCCCACACCCGTTGATCCCCGGAATTTTCGCCACCCTGTAATGGACGACGTCCTGACTTCCGTGGCAGGCCCAGTAAGCAACTTCGTAGTCGCCACAGTGGCACTTCTGATTCTTGGTTGCATCTCGCTTTTATCGGCAACTGGACACACCATTATCATGGGATTGTCGGGCGGTTTTGATGTCGGTGTTTCGGATTCGATGTGGGTACCAATAGTGATGTTGCTGTATATGCTTATGGTCGTCAACGTCTGGCTTGCAGTCTTCAATCTAATTCCTGTCCCGCCGCTCGACGGCAGTCACGTACTGCGACACTTTCTATCGGATCCAGTGCGAATGGCATACGACCGCATCGGAATCTTTGCACTGATGGCGCTGGTCTTTCTAGCTCCAAGTCTTCTCAGCAGCTTAATCGATCCGCCTGTTAACTTTTACCGCTCGATGCTGGGCAAATTCTGAATGACATCTCCCTCCAAGAAGCGTGTGCTGAGCGGAATGCGCTCGACCGGCAAATTGCACCTGGGAAACTACGTGGGCGCGCTCGAAAACTGGGTCCGCATGCAGGAGCAGTATGACTGCTTTTTCTTTATCGCCGACTGGCACGCGCTGACCACCGACTACGCGGACACGTCGCGTCTGAAGGAAAATTCGGTTGAGGTGCTTCTGGATTGGCTGGCGGCGGGGCTTGATCCCGCGAAGTGCGTGATGTTCATTCAGTCCCATGTGCCGGCGCATGCGGAATTGCACCTGTTGCTTTCGATGATTACTCCGCTGGGCTGGCTGGAACGCGTCCCGACGTACAAGGAGCAGAAGGAAAACATCAAGGAAAAAGACCTGGGCACGTACGGGTTTCTTGGTTATCCAGTTTTGCAATCGGCGGATATTTTGATCTACAAGGCCGACGTCGTGCCGGTCGGCGAAGACCAGGTGGCGCATGTTGAGCTGACACGGGAAATTGCGCGGCGGTTCAATCTGTTCTATCCGCGTCATGGAGGCGCTGGGATGGGTATTCCGCGCGGACCAGAGACTGAGGAGCAGTACCAGCGCCGCTTTTTCGTGTTCCCCGAACCGCAGTCCCTGCTTACACCGGCACCCAAGTTGCCCGGCACCGATGGCCGCAAGATGTCGAAGTCTTATGGTAATACCGTGATGCTGACCGACCCCGAGCCGGTGGTGCGACAAAAACTCAAGACGATGGTCACAGATCCGGCCCGGGTGCGGCGCAACGATCCGGGGAATCCTGACGTGTGTCCGGTGGGCGACCTGCACAAAATATTTAGCTCCAAAGAGACGATGGCGAAGGTATACGAAGGCTGCCGGTCGGCCGGAATCGGCTGCATCGAGTGCAAGAGCTGGGCCGCGGACGCGCTGGTAAAAATTCTTAACCCCATGCAGGAGCGCCGAAAAAAATACGAGGACAATCCGCGCCTCGCCTGGGATATTCTGGAGGCTGGCTCGGCTCGGGCTCGTGATGTCGCAGGCGCGACGATGAGCGAAGTTCGCAAAGCGATGGGCTTGGACTACGAGTCGGCGAAGGGTTCCACGAAGTGAGGGATTTGTCTCAACCCGTTTCAGAACAGGCGCCGGTCGAGGTTTCTCGGCGGGACGAGGCTCGGGTGGCGCCGGCGGAGACGCGGCAAGCCGCGTCTCTACGGGAGAGCAATTCCGCCACACGGGGAGACAATTCCGCCGCACGGGAGAACAATTCCGGCGCGCGGGAGAGCAATTCAGGCGCGACTCAACTCGGCAAAGACGATGGCAGCGATTTCCCGTTCGCCATCGCGCTTGGCGAAATTTATGAAGGACCGCTCGACCTGCTGCTCGACCTGATCCGCAAGCAGGACATCAACATTTACGACATCCCCATCGCCAGGATCACAGCGCAGTACCTCACTTATGTCGAGCGTATACGGGAACTCGATGTGAACGTCGCCTCGGAGTTCATCTATATGGCGGCGGTGCTGATTCACATCAAGTCGAAGATGTTGTTGCCGCCCGATCCGCTTGCCCCAAGCGATGCGCAGGACGACCCTCGCAACGAACTCGTTAACCGCCTGCTCGAGCACGAAAAGTTCAAATCCGCCGCGCAGATGCTTTTGCAAAAACAGCAGATTGAAGACGCGGTACTGAGCAATCCGGCAATCAGTGAGTTCATGGACGCCGAGGGCGCGGAGCCCGAACTGGCCGCCGATGTGATTGACTTGGTCAAAACCTTCCAACAGATCCTCGATCGGGCGCGCTCCCGGCCGATCCTGGAAGTGGACGAAGAGACCGTGACTGTCGGCCAGATGATCCAGTATCTGCACCGCCGGCTCGCTCTTGAAGATCGCCCCATTCGGTTGAAGCAGATGCTCCGCAATGTGCCATCGCGACAGGCGCTGGTGTGCATGTTTCTGGCGTTGCTGGAACTGGTCCGATTGCAGGCGATCCAAGTGCGGCAGGACCACGTCTTTGGCGAAGTGCTGGTACGCAAGCATTCGCACTTCGAAGAAGTAATGACGGAGCAAGCCGCGGTGCGGGATGATTGGAAGTGAAAAGAAGTTCCCAGTTCTCAGTTCTCAGTAAACGCCAGCGACCGATTGGCTTTTCTGAAAACTGAGAACTGAGAACTGAGAACCGAGAACTGATTCATGAGTCTTAGAGCCCAACTCGAAGCCATCATTTACGCGGCGGAAACGCCCATTTCGCTCGACCAGATTCTTTCGCTGGTGAAGGAGTCTCTCCTCGCGGAAACACCTGGCATCGACGCCGCGGAAATGAAATCGCGCATCCGCGCCACGCTCGAAGAACTCATCGCGGATTACTCTGGTGCGGGCCACGGAATCGAAATCCGCCAAGTCGCCGGGGGATACCGCATGTCCACCAAGCCCGAGCAGCACGATGTGGTGCGAGCCTTCGCGAAGAGCCTGAAACCACCCTTCCGGCTATCGCTTCCGGCGCTCGAAACCCTGGCCGTCATCGCCTACAAGCAGCCGGTCACGGTGCCCGAGATCAGCGAAATCCGTGGCGTCGATGCCGGCGGAGTGATTGCGACCTTGCTCGACCGCAAGCTCATCACAACCGCGGGTAGGAAAGCCGTAATCGGCCGCCCCATTCTCTACAAGACCAGCAAAGAGTTTTTGCTACGCTTCGGGCTTAAGGATATCCAGGAGCTGCCGAGCATGGAGGAATTCGAGAAACTGCTGGCGGAGTCGTTCCAGAGCGATCTGCTTCCCAGTGAGGGCACTTTGGTGGAAGCATCTTCAAGTTCGCCTTCTGCTTCACCGTTAACTCTAGAGGATGATTCTTCCGAAGCAGAAAGCGCCGAAGAAGAAGCCGAAACGCCAGCCAGCACCAAGCCGGAGTAGCCATCCATGCCAGCCGAACGTCTGCAAAAGATTATCGCTGCTGCCGGAGTTGCATCCCGCCGCAAATCCGAAGAACTGATCGTGTCGGGCCGCGTGCTGGTCAATGGGCAGGTGGTCACCGAGCTCGGCACAAAGGCCGATCCCGAACACGACCACATTCGTGTGGACGGCAAACTTCTGCAGGGCCCCGAACGCTACACCTACGTTGTGTTGAACAAGCCCAAGGGATATGTGACCACGGTCAGCGATGAGAAAAAACGCCCTACGGTGATGGACCTTGTGCAGAAAGTGAAGGGGCGCGTGTATCCCGTGGGGCGGCTGGACTGGGCTAGCGAAGGCCTTCTGCTGATGACCAACGACGGCGCGCTGGCCAATGCGCTGATGAAAGCGGCTTCTAACGTGGCGAAGACCTACGTCGTGAAAGTCGCGGGCCAGCCCGACGAAGCGAAGCTCGACAAGCTTCGCCGTGGAGTTTCTATCGCCGAAAAAGGCGGCCGCCGGGTGCGCACTGCTCCGGCAAAAATTCGCCTGATCCGCGAAGGCGATAACCCCTGGCTCGAAGTGACCATCATTGAAGGCCGCAACCGCCAAGTTCGAAAAATGTTCGAAGAAGTGGGGCACCACGTGGAGAAAATCCGGCGCGTGCAGTACGGGCCCCTCGCGCTCGACGTGCCGCCGGGAGATTGGCGCAACCTTACTCTGCTGGAAGTGGCAAAACTGAAAACAGCGGCATCGGGAACAAAAGTTGCCAGTCCGCCGAGCCCACACATACCTCTGCGCGCTCCGAAAGCTGCGGCTGTCAGGCCTCGGCTCATACCGAGGCCGGCGAACCCATTGAAATCACCTCGCGCACAAAGGCCGTCGCACTCGGACAAGCCGTCGTTCGTTCCGCGCCCATCCAGACCGACGCACTCATCAAGACCTGAAACTTCCAGGCCGTCTCGCGTACCGAGGCACAGGCGCGACTAGTTAGCGGTGGAGAGAGCCGGGCTTCCGCCCGGCTGGACGGGCGAGGCGCCCGTCCCCACACAATCTCCCGCCTTAGCGTCTGGCTTCGGTAATCATCGGCAGGCGGGCAGCGCCGTACAGGCCGGCATCGGTCCCCAACAGCGCGCGGGTGATGATGGTCTTGTGGCCTGGGCCAGCCTTCACGTGCGCGGAAGCACCCTCGTGGCTAGCCGAAGGATCGGGCGGCGCAGTGGCGGCGTATACCATGGAGCGGAGCCGCAACTCTTCGAAGATGGCGGGCGAAAAAGCTTCCCACGCGCTCGAAACTCCTCCGCCAATCACGTAAATCGGCAGGTTCAAGGAATTTACCATCGACGAAAGCACAATGCCCAGACAACGGCCTACGTAACGGAAAATGCGGCGCGCATCTTCATCGCCTTGAATCGCGAGTTGGTAAATCGATTTCGCGCTGAACTCTGGATCGGAGTGTGCGGCGCTTGCCAGAGCCGATGCGCCGTTCCTCGCGATCGCTTCCCGTGCCAACCGGACCACTGCGGTCGCCGAAGCATATTGCTCCAGGCATCCATGATTCCCGCACCCGCAAATGTGCCCCTCCGGCTCAACCGTCGTGTGCCCGAACTCCCCGGCCATGCCGTTCGCGCCGCGCCAGATCGTGCCGCCCAGAACCAGTCCACCGCCGACGCCGGTACCGAGGGTCAGCATCGCCATGTCGTCATAGTCCTTGGCCGCGCCCAGCCATTTTTCTCCGAGCGCTGCGACATTGGCATCGTTTTCGAGGATCACGACCGTCTTTAGGCACTGCTCAATGGCGGCGCGGGCGGGATAGTCGACCCAGTCCGGCAAATTGGGCGATTCGCGGACCAAGCCAGTCTGCATGTCGATAATGCCGGGCACGCCGATGCCGATCCCGAGCAGCGGGGCGGAGTTCTTAAATTTCTCCGACATGCGCTGGATGGCGTCGCACATCTCGCCGATGACGTGATCGCGTCCCAGGGAAACCTTGGTGCCGAGCGTGATTTTCTCGACGAGTGCGCCTTGGTCATCCACGGCTGCGATGCGCAAGTTCGTGCCGCCGAGGTCCACTCCAATTGAGAATTTATTCATAGAATTTATTCATGGAATTTGTTCATGATGACCGACTCGGTTGTCCGTTCACGACGGCATTTAAGCCCTGCCCTCTTTTACAGTGCGGGTGCCAATCCGTCAATATTAAATCGTTCTATTAGGCCTATTTTTGACATTTTTCACAGTAGTGGCTGCTGCGGCCGGCCAGTACAACGCGCCGGATCGCGGTTGCACACACCAGGCATGGCTCCCCCTCACGGCCATAAACGCGATGCTGGAACTGGAAGAATCCTTCTTCTCCATCCGCGTCCACGTAATCGGAAATCGACGATCCGCCCAGAGCGATCGCCTCGCGCAGCACCTCCAGCACCGCTCGGTGCAGCTTGCCCAAATGTTGGCGCGTGATGGCTGCTGCTCGCCGGCGGGGACGGATGCCAGCCCGAAACAGCGACTCGTCGGCATAGATGTTGCCTACCCCGCGCAACAACTTCTGATTCAGAAGCGCGCTCTTGATCGGAGTCTTGCGACCGCGAAAAAGCGCGACGAACCGCTCCTCACTCACCTCCAGCGGTTCCACTCCACCGGGATCGAAGCCGCCAGCATGAACGCTCAGCTTGCCAAACATCCGAGGATCGATAAACCGCAGTTCGCGCCCCGAAGCGAGCTTCGCGATCAGGTGAGTGTGCTTCGCGATCTCCGCCGCAGGATCGCAAACGACCAAGCGCCCGGTCATGCCGAGATGGACGATCCACTGCGCCGTTTGAACATCGGACGTCTGTAGAGAGGCGGCTTGTCGCGCCTGACGGCGATCTTCTCTCTTGCGTTTGCCTTTCTTTGTCTGTGATACCCGTGTCTGCGATGCTCGTGGTTCTCCCTCCAGATCGAACACGATGTGTTTTCCGGCGCGATGCACCAGCACGATCCGCTTGCCCTCAAGCGTCGCGGCGATGGTGCCTGCTGGTGACTTGAGCGGTTGCTTCCTGGAACCGATCCAGACAGATTCGACGGTATCCCCGGCTACGCGCGTGTCGAGGCCTCGCGCAATGGTTTCGACTTCGGGGAGTTCGGGCACGCTGCCAGGATACAAGATCAGCGCTGCCAGGTTTTGTCGCGGGCCTTTGCGGCGTCAAGCGCAAGATCAACCACAGGGGACACGGGGGAGCACAGGGGACGCACAGAGGCACATTCCGCTGAATTCAGGTTTGCTCGTCCACAGCCCGATTCGGTATGCTAGAGCGTACACACCGAGTACCGCCGATCTTCCCAGTTTTCCAGTCTATCCAGCAGCAGCGGCGCGGCAAGTGTGTGCGACCCTGGGGCGGGCTTCGATTTGCGGCCGCGCAATATTCCAAGTGGAGTTTGCATTGAGCAGAGGTAAAACGAGCAGAGGCAGAACTGCGGTCATTGTCGGAGCGCAGTGGGGCGATGAGGGCAAGGGCAAGATTGTCGACGTGCTCACCCAGACTTTTTCGGTGGTGGCTCGCTACGCCGGCGGCCACAATGCCGGACACACCGTCATCATCAACGGGAAAAAGTTCATCCTGCAGCTCGTTCCCGGCGGCATTTTGCGGCCCGAGTGCACCAGCGTCGTCGGCAATGGCGTAGTGATTGATCCGCTGGCCTTCCTGAAGGAAGTCGCTTCCCTGCGCGCTGCGGGCGTGAAAGTGGATGGCAACCTTTTCGTGTCGAACCGCGCGCAGGTCATCCTTCCCTACCATCGCATGATGGAGCTGGGATCGGAAAACGCTCCCGGTCGCGTGAAAATCGGAACTACTTCACGCGGCATCGGTCCAGCTTACGAAGACAAAATGGGGCGCCGCGGATTGCGAGTCGCCGACTTGCTCGACATCCCATTACTGCGCACTCATATCGAGAACGCATGCCGCGAAAAGAACATGATTGCGCACGCGCTGTTTAACTCCGAACCGCTCGATGCCGACAAAATGTTTCGCGAATATGCCGACGCCGCCCAGCAGATCGCTCCCTTTGTCCGCGACACGGCGCTACTGCTGAACCGCGCTCTGGCGGAAGGGAAGTCGATCGTCTTCGAAGGCGCGCAAGGCACGATGCTCGATATTGATCATGGCACTTATCCGTTTGTGACGTCCTCGAGCGCTACTTCTGGTGGCGCCGCCACCGGAACCGGCGTGCCTCCGACATCGATTGACACGGTCATCGGCATCACCAAAGCCTATTGCACCCGCGTCGGCAGCGGTCCGTTCCCGAGCGAACTCGTCGACACGCAAGGAGAAGACCTGCGCAAGCGCGGTAATGAATTCGGCGCCGTCACAGGACGTCCCCGCCGCACCGGCTGGCTCGATTTGCCTCTACTCCGCTACGCTGGCATGATTAACGGCATCTCCTGGCTGGTGGTTACTAAGTTGGATGTGCTCGACCACTTGACGGAGATTCCGGTCTGCGTGGGGTATAAGGTGGACGGCAAGGAAACGGACGAAGTTCCTGCTCAGGCGTCCGGTTATGAAACAATCGAATCCATTTACCGCAAAATGCCGGGCTGGGCCAGCCCAACCCAGGACGTCCGGACGGTCGATGGATTGCCCAAAGCTGCCCGCGAATACCTGGCCTTCATCGAAAAGGAAACGGGAGCGCAGGTGGGGATGATTTCCACGGGCCCCGATCGTGAGCAGACGATTTTGGTACCAGAGTTTATCAACGCGCTGGGCCTGAGCCCGGCGGCGCGAGCCTGAATCTGGAAGAGAATTTAACGAGCGAATCTAACCAGCGACTCTAATTAGAAAGAGAAACGGAGTGACGGATGGTGGTGTTGGCCGTAACTTGGATGGCGAAAATCGGACGCGAGTCCGAAGTGACCGTGATCTTTGAAAAACTCACAGCCGAATCACGTAAGGAACCGGGCTGCCTCACGTATCAGGTGCATAAACACAAGACCGATTCGCGCCGGTTCTTCATCTACGAACAGTACAAGGACGATGCCGCCCTCGAGGCTCATCGCACCGCCTCGCATTTCCTGCAGCTGGCAAAAAAAGATCTGCCCAAGATCGCCGACCGGATCGAAGGGCACTTATACGAACCGTTGGGCTAGTGTGGCGCGGGCACTCTTGCCCGCGAAACGCAGAAGCAGGCACCGCTGCTGAGTTTCCCTTGGCGTCTTCGGCAGGGCGCTCTCCGCTACTTCTGCTGCTTGTCGGCCATCAGCTCGCCACCGGAAGCATAACTATCCTTCGACACTTCCAGAAATGTCACGACGATTCTTTCGCGGCGGGCACCCGCTTCTTCTACCATCGCATCGGTAACGCGCTGTGCGATCTTTCGTTTCTGATCGACCGTCCGGCCTTGGAGCATGGTGATTTGAACCAGAGGCATAGAGTTCTCAGTTCTCGGTTCTCAGTTCTCAGTTCTCAGAAAAACCGCCCTCAGATCGATCGTGCTGAGAACCGGGAACTGAGAACTGCTTCTTATTGCGCCAATTCGTAACCTGCGAAGAAGAAGCTTAACTCGAAACGCGCCGTTTCATCCGCGTCAGACCCGTGGATGGCATTGTGTTCAATGTTACTGGCCCATTTTTTGCGGATGGTGCCCTCTTCGGCATTGGCCGGATTGGTGGCGCCCATCAGCTTGCGCAGATCGGCGATGGCGTTTTCCTTTTCCAGCGCCAGCGCCACGATCGGTCCACTCGACATGAAGTTGGTCAGCGAGTGGTAAAACGGCCGGCTCGCATGGACAGCGTAGAACTGCTCTGCCTGGTGCTGGGAGATTTCGAGCATCTTTATGGCCAGAATGCGAAAGCCATTCTTCTCGAATTGTTCGATGATGTCTCCAATCGCGTTCTTCTTCACCGCGTCGGGTTTGATGATGGTCAATGTGCGTTGCAGTGTTTTCATAAGGTCAGTTGTCAGCTCTCAGTTGTCAGTTCTCAGTAACACCTGTCCGCTCCCGATGAAGAAGAGCTCACGGCTGAATCCTGACTGCTGATTGCCCTAAACTCTCACTCCCAGCGCGGCGGCGAGCGTTTCGCCGATCTCGGCCGGCGATTTCGCGACCTTGAGGCCAGCTTTTTCCATGGCGGCAATCTTCTCAGCCGCGGTGCCCTTGCCGCCGGAGATGATTGCGCCGGCGTGGCCCATACGGCGTCCGGGAGGCGCTGTCTGTCCGGCGATAAAGCCGACGACCGGCTTCTTCATGTGCGTCTTGACGAACTCCGCGGCGGTCTCCTCGGCGTTGCCGCCGATCTCTCCGATCATGACCACGGCTTCTGTCTGGGGATCGCGGTTAAACAGATCGAGCGCGTCGACAAAATTTGTGCCGATAATCGGATCCCCGCCAATGCCGATCGCGGTTGACTGCCCAATACCGCGTTGGGTCAACTGATGCACCGCCTCGTAAGTCAGCGTGCCGGAACGCGACACGATCCCGACATTGCCCTCTTTGTGGATCGCGCCCGGCATGATTCCAATCTTGCATTTGCCCGGCGAGATGATGCCCGGGCAGTTCGGTCCGATCAGGCGCGAGCGCCGGTTCTGCAAAAACTCCCAGGCGCGCACCATATCCAGCGTCGGGATGCCCTCGGTGATACAGACGATCAGTTCGATTTCAGCATCAGCCGCTTCCATGATCGCGTCCGCCGCGAAAGGCGGCGGCACAAAAATCACCGTGGCATTCGCGCCCGTCTTGTCCGCCGCTTCCTGGACGGTATTGAAGATCGGCCAGCCCTCGTGTGTCGTCCCGCCCTTGCCGGGCGTTACCCCGCCCGTAACCTGCGTGCCGTAAGCAGCGCAAGCCTTCGCGTGGAAGGTGCCTTCGCGGCCGGTTAGGCCTTGCACAATCAATCGAGTTCTTTTATCAACCAGGATTGCCATAATTGCTCACTCTCAAAATTCTTTCGCGTAGAGACACGGCTTGCTGCGTCTCCGATTGCTGACATATCGGCGCACCGCCCCTAAAGGGGCACTTGATCTCCAACTTTCGGCATCGCTAAAGCGATGCCCTGATACGAACCTTCGCGAGCGATGCCCTGATACGAACACTCGCGAGCGATGCCCTCACACGAACACTCGCGAGCGATGCCCTGACACGAACCACTTCGCGAGAACCTGTTTTTTCTCGCTGCTGGAGACGCGGCAAGCCGCGTCTCTACCCTAGGCTCTTGCCGCTGCTACTACTTTGTCGGCGGCGTCCTTCATGGTTTCGGCGACCACGAAGTTCAGGCCCGATTCCATCAGAATTTTCTTGCCTTCCTCAACATTGGTGCCTTCCAGTCGCAGGACCACCGGCAGTTGAAGATTCGTTTTCTTCGCCGCCTCGACCACCCCGGCAGCCAGCGTATCCACGCGCAGAATGCCGCCAAAAATATTAATCAGCACGGCGCGCACACTCTTGTCGCTCAGCAGAATTTCAAACGCGTGCGCTACCTGCTCCGCATTTGCGCCGCCCCCCACATCCAGAAAATTGGCCGGCATGCCGCCCGCGTACTTGATGATATCCATGGTGGCCATCGCCAGGCCGGCGCCATTCACCATGCAGCCCACACTGCCGTCGAGCTTGATGTAGTTGAGGTTATATTTCGACGCCTCCACTTCCAGCGGATCTTCCTCGGTGATGTCCCGCAGTTCGCGGAGGTCCGCATGCCGGAAGAGCGCGTTATCGTCAAAGGTCAACTTGGCATCGAGCGCAAATAACCGGCCGTCCGTGCAACTGATGAACGGATTGATCTCCGCCAGCGAAGCATCCGTTTCCAAGAACGCCTGGTAAAGGCCAGTCAAAAACTGAACTGCAGGATTGATCTGGAGCGGCTTCAGCCCCAACGCAAACGCGATCTTGCGTGCCTGGAAGGGCTCCAAACCCATGCCCGGATCGATGTGCTGCTTCAGGATCGCTTCGGGCCGCTCGGCTGCCACCTGCTCGATATCCATGCCGCCCGCGGCCGATGCCATGAAGACCGGCTTGCCTTCGTCGCGATCCACCAGAATGCCGAGATAAAGTTCCTTCTCGATCGGCAACGTCTCTTCGACGAGCAACCGATGCACGATGCGTCCTTCCGGCCCCGTCTGATGCGTTACCAGTTTCATCCCGAGCATCTTGCCAGCGATTTCTCCCGCCTCGGCCACGGACTTGGCGATCTTCACTCCGCCGCCCTTTCCGCGTCCACCAGCGTGAATCTGCGCTTTCACCACCACTCCCGTCGCGCCGGAACCGAGAAGATCCTGTGCGGCCGCCTCAGTTGCTTCGCGCGTCGCCGCCATTACGCCGCGCGGCACGGCGACGCCATACTTCTTCAAAATTGCTTTTCCCTGATACTCATGAATTTTCATAATGATTCCATGTCGCGTAATGAAGTCGCGTACTGACTCGATTCCAAACCTGAGGAAACCCGCTTGCGGCTTGCACTGCAGTCCAGCAAACTCTTGATTCTATAAGACGACGGCACAAATCGGCAAAGCACGCGAGCACCTCCTATGCGTGAGGACGGGTCACGCCGCCGAATTCAGAAATCTGCATCGTTTGAACAATCGCCATCGTCTCATTCGGATATGAAGCTCGTTTCCGTCAACGTCGGCTGGCCTCGTCTGCTTGCCTGGGCAGGCGCTACTTTTAAAACCGGGATCTTTAAGAATCCCGTGGAAGGCCGAGTGATGTTGCGGACAACCAATCTCGATGGCGACCGCCAAGCCGATCTCTCAGTGCACGGCGGCCCGAACAAAGCCGCCTACTGCTATCCCTCCGAACACTACGCCGCTTGGAACGCTGAGCTTCCCGATGCAGCCCGTACCTGGGGAGCCTTCGGCGAAAACTTCACCACGGAGGGGCTCCTCGAAACGACCGTTTCCATCGGAGATCGCTACCGCGTGGGCTCCGCTGTGGTCAGGGTAACGACTCCACGGCTTCCTTGCTTCAAGCTCGCGGCCAAATTTCAACGAGACGACATGATCGAGCGCTTCGTCCTCAACGGTCGTTGCGGCTTCTATTTTTCAGTCGTCGAAGAAGGAGAAGTTGGCGCCGGGGAGGAGTTTGAACTCCTCGGACGTGAGTCGCCCACCCTCACCATCGCAGAAGTAAACCGACTTTACACCGCGAAATCACCCGACCGTGAGACGCTGCAACGATCGCTGCACGTCAAGCTCCTGCCCGAAAGCTGGCGCATGCGGTTTCGAGCACGTCTGGCAGACATGGACGGCCGAAAACATGACGGCCACACAAGTCCGGTTTGAAAATAATCTCGTATCTCCTGTAGTTTGGATCTTGTGATCCTCGACGCCCTCCATCGCATCGCCAATCACTGTCAGTCGCTCTCCCGCGAAGAGGCGCACGCGGTGATGACCGAAATTCTCACCGGCCAATGCTCGGACGCGCAAATTGCGGCGCTGCTGGTGGCGTTGCACATGAAGGGTGAGACAGTCGAAGAAATCGTCGGATTTGCCGAAGCCATTCGCGCCGCCGCCATTCCGCTCGAACTCCAAAGCGACTCTGTTCTCGACGCCAGTGGCACCGGACGCGACGCACTCGTCGATACCTGCGGCACCGGCGGCGATGCCAGCGGCACATTCAATATTTCGACGGCGACAGCCTTCGTCGTCGCCGGAGCCGGCGTGCGCGTCGCCAAGCATGGCAATCGGAGCGTTACCTCGAAGTGCGGCTCGGCCGACGTGATGGAAGAGTTGGGTGTGAACATCAACCTGCCACCTGCGCAGATCGCGGCCTGCCTGGAACAAGTAGGAATCGCGTTTCTTTTTGCCCCCGCCATGCATTCGGCGATGAAGCACGTGCACACCGCCCGCCGCGAGTTGCATCTGCGCACGGTTTTCAACTTGCTTGGTCCGCTGACGAATCCAGCCCGCGCCACTTGCCAGGTCGTGGGTGTCTATTCCGCCGATCTTGTCGAAAAACTTGCGGAGGCGCTCAGCATGTTAGGTTTGCGGCGCGCACTCGTTGTCCACGGAAGCGACGGCCTGGACGAGATCACCATCACCGCCTCGACGCGCATCGCCGAAGTGCGCGACGGACAAGTTCACAGCTACGAAGTTACGCCCGAGGAATTCGGCCTGCCGCGGGCCACGCTTGAAGAAATCTCCGGCGGAGACGCCGCTGACAACGCCACGCTGATCCGCGAAATCCTGGCCGGGAAGAAATCCGCCCGCCGCGACATCGTACTGCTCAACGCCGCTGCCGCCCTCGTCGCCGCCGGACGGGCTGATCATCTGCGCGATGCGGTGCCGCTGGCGGCGAAGGCGATAGACTCGGGAGCAGCACTCGCTAAGTTGCAGGCGCTTGTCGCTTTAACCGCAGCCCACACGTAGCGCCCAGCCTGACACCGCCGATCGAACTACTTGTTGCTCGCCGCCGCTTTCAATTTTTCAATCTGCTGCAGATGTCCAGCACCGTGCCCGCCCATTCTTTCGACGAGGTCAGCAACGGTCATCTCCCGTTGCAGTTCCGGATGAAACGCTGACTTGGAAAGGTCGGGAACTTTCAACCTTCGCAGCAAGCGCAAGTTATGATGGCGCCCCAACCCGTAAAACGCGACCAGTTCGGAAGGAGGGGAATCTAGGTAGTTCAGATTGCGCGCCCATGCGTCCTGATCGAGCGGCGCAAGAACGGGTTTAGTATCCGCGAGCATCTGCCGCAGACGGTATCCATAGATGATCTCCACATCCGCCAGGTGGCCGAGAACTTCCAGCACGCACCATTTTTCGGGAGAAGGCTTGTAGCGCAAAACCTTTTCTGACAAACCGGAGACGGCCGCCGCAATCTCCTTCGGACTCTTCTCCGCTGCATCGAGGTGTTTTTTTAACTCTGCTTCCGTCATAGGCAATACTCGTCAGGATTTTGTCATCCTGTTTGGAAATTTGTCGCGCCGCCAAACACGGAGTGAGAAACAGAAGGTTTGATTGTACTTCTGTAATTCGACCTCAGCCATCCACTAGGGCGCGGAAATCTTGAAGACATTATTCGTGAGATCGCTTTCCGGAACACTGCCATCGTTGACCACGATCTCGCTTGCTGTCCCTGGCAATTCAACTCGTGTGGTAGCCGTCGCTTTGGCGCGCACCTCAATCCGTTTTGTGATCTCGCCGCCTTCAAACAATATGGTGAACGGGACTTCCGCTCCCGCACTGCCCAGGTTCTCCAGCGTGACAGTGATAAACTGAACTCCTTTTTCCGTCTTCCACGGATGCACCGACTGCACGTGGAAATCCGGCAGGCCGCGATCCTGATACACCCAGTCGTCGAAGAACCAACTCAGGTCGCGCTTCGCGGCGGCTTCGATCAAGCGCTCCACATACTTTGGGGCTTTGCCATTGTCATTGTCGTCCTCTGCCCGATACTTGCGAATGGCCTCTTTTAGCGCATCGTCGCCGGCCATGTCGCGTAACATCCACCACACATAGGCTGCTTTGCTCCGATAGTAAGTTTCGTCGAACGTGACGGCCAGCGCTTGGCCGGCGTTTTTCTGTTTTGCGGCCGAGACCTCCTTTTCCGAATCAAGAAACGCCGCGCGATGCAGTCCAAGGAAATCGAGTGCTGCCTGACGTCCACCTTGCTCCTGGCGATACATCGCCTCGGCAAAGTGAGCCAGGCCCTCGTACACCCACGGTCTCGACGATGGCAAAGCCGAATGGACCAGTTCGTGAACCAGGTTGATTCCTGCAAGCTTCGAGTCCTCCGCGGCCATCGATGCCATCAGCAATGTGCCACTCTCAAACGGGGCAGACTGAGGATCGGAAAAATCAGCGATTGCAACTGGTGCGCTCGGCTTGCCAAACCATTCGGTGACAAACTTCATTGCCGGATCAAGTGCGTTGGAATATGTCGCTGCTCCTTCCTCGTGGCCGGGAAAACTGAAAAGATAGAAAGGAGGCTTGGACAGATCGTGATAATTGGCCAACGCGAACGTCGGCGTCACTGCCCCAAGCCGCGTCCATGAGCATTCTGCGGAGACCTGCTGCGCGCGGCCCATCGCCTCGATTGACCCCTGGCCGCCGGGTGAGCAGATCATAAAACGGGGTGCCTCGCCGGTCACACCAGACGCTACAAGTTTGGCCTTGAATTCGCTCCCCGCCTCCCGCGCCTTCCATCGATCCACCACCTCAAACAAACTGTTCCCCTCGGAGAAGTCTGCCGACTCCGTCGTGATCGGATACCACGCCACATATCCCGCGCCCCGCACCGCGGTGAATGATGGACTGATCTGGTCCCAGCTGGAATGTTTGGCGAACCCCTCCGGCACTCCGACTCGAACCAGTCGCGTCACATCCAGCGGAATTACGCCCTCGTAGCCGATTTCGAGCTCCACGGAATCTTTCGGCTTGATCGCAGCGGGCAGCGTGACGATGGCTTCTGAAAGCGCGCCTGTATGGTCGATGTCGGAAACGTAGGGTTGAGAGACAAACTGAACGGCCTTGCCGTCCACCCGGATCGAACGCCAGTCGAGTGATGAGGAAATCTGCAGGGCAACGATCTTCTGCGGATGAGCGGAGTCGTTGCGCAATGTGATCTTGCCCCGGGCACCGAGCCTTTGCTGCTCTGGTTCCAGGCGAATCTCCAAATCATATTTCGTAATGGTGAAGGCTTCGCGCTCTAAGGCCCATGCTGCTGAAGCGAAACCACAGAGAACGCAAAAGACACAGAAGAACTTCATGATTCCTTGGATGCGCCAAGCCGTCTCTGCCGCACAACTTCATATAGCACTACACCCGCCGCCACCGACACGTTCAGCGACGGCACTTTCCCGAGCATCGGAATCGATACCAGGAAATCGCAGTGTTTGCGCACCAGATCGTGCAGTCCCTTGCCCTCGGCGCCGAGTACGATGGCGCAATGCATCTTGTAGTCAACCGCATCGTAAGTTTGCTCGCCGCGCTCGTCTAATCCAACGACCCACAGATCTTTCTCCTTCAATTCTTCCAGAGCGCGTGAGATGTTTGTGACTTTGGCAACCGCAAGATGTTCGCTTGCGCCCGCCGAAACCTTTGCCACCGCAGCTGTGACCGCGGCGGAGCGGCGTTCGGGAATCACCAGGCCATCGGCTCCGGCAGCGTCGGCGGTGCGCAGGATCGCTCCCAGATTGTGCGGATCTTCGACGCCATCCAGGACGACAATCAGCGACTGCTCGCCGCGACGCGACGCCACAATGTCATCGAGATCGCTATATTGTTTTGCGGACGTCGCGGCCACAAGTCCTTGATGCGCGGCGTTGCCGGCAACTTCGTCAAGTTCCTCACGCGAAAAGACGCGTACGGGAACGCCGATCTTGCGGCACTCGTCAATCACCCGCCTCAGGCGGATATCTTTCCGCTCTTTGGCGACGCCGACCCACTCGAAGTTGCGCCCTCGCGCCTTGAGCGCTTCTGTCACCGTATTAATTCCGTAGAGAATGTTCACGGGGATTAGTTTACCGCGTGCGCGTCTCGTGAGTTCGTCGAGCTTAGTTCCTTACCACAGGGGGCACAGAGGAACACAGGGGAAAGCTCAAGAAGTTCCCCTGTGTTCCTCTGTGCCCCCTGTGGTTAGGTTTTTTTGCAGTTTGCTAGACTCAAATGTCAGGGAGAGGATTGAGACTGGCGGCTTGCCGCTGCGGTCGCTATACTCAGCTTAAGGATATGGCAATCGCCGCCGCAACTGCGGGTTCCACCAACTCGGCTCGAAACCTTATGCCCCTGTCCGCGGTCATCGTCGACGACGAACAACTGGCGCGCGATGAGCTCGCCTACCTGCTCAAGAACCTGGACGACGTGAACGTGGTCGCGCAGGGCAAGAACGGCCTGGAAGCGATCAGCTTGATCCGCGAACACAATCCTGACCTGGTGTTTCTCGACGTCCAGATGCCGGGCTTGGATGGTTTCGGCGTGATCAAGAAGCTGCTCGACCGCAAGGTTCCTCTCCCCAAGATTATTTTTGCGACTGCCTTCGATCAATACGCGGTGAAGGCGTTCGAGGTGAACGCGGTTGACTACATCCTGAAACCGTTCGATAAAAAGCGCGTGGCCCATTCCATCGAGAAAGCGCGGGCAAAGATTGAAGCGGGGTCCGGGCCGGAAGAAAAATTCGAAACGCTGATGCGGATGCTGGAATCGCAGAAGCCGCAGACGGCAAAGATTCTGATCAAGGCGGCGGGAAGATTATTCCTGGCCGATCCGAAGGATATCTGCTACGCCACCATCGAAGATGGCGTGATCACCGTGGCCACCACCGGTCATGCGGGCATGGAAGGGCACTCCAACTGCCGAACGCTGGAAGAACTTTTCGAAAATCTCGATCCCAATTTGTTCTGGCGGGCGCACCGGTCTTTTCTGGTTAACATCAATCACATCCGCGAAGTCGTTCCGTGGTTCAAAAGCTCCTATCAGTTGCGCATGGATGACAAGAAACAGACGGAGATTCCGGTGAGCCGCGCTCAGACGCGCCGCCTGCGGGAATTGTTCAACCTCTGAGAAAAAAATGGGCGGACGAAAAGACCGCTTCGTCCGCCCGGGGGAGGGACTCTCAGGCCGCAATAGCTTGCAAGGCGATGCGGTTGGGAATTACCAGCGTCGCACCCTCAAGCCGAATCAAATCTTTCCGTTTCATATCACTCAATAAGCGGGTTACCGTTTCTCGCGAAGATCCGATCATTTGGGCGATTTCTTCGTGTGTGAATTCCGTGGATACACGGAGTTCACGGTTCCGGGGCTCGTCCGCGACCCAGGAAAGCAGCAAGCGTGCGAGCTTCTCCGTAGAACTGCGGGCGAGCAGCAGCTCGTAGACATCGTCGAACGAGGTCGTGACCTCGCGTGCGAGCATGGTGGCGCATCCGAGCGCGGCGTGGCTGTCGTGTTCGATCAGACGCAGGAAGCTATCGCGTTCGACGAACTTGATCTGGCAAAGCTCGATGGTGGTAACTGTAATCAGCGACGGCCCCCCGGAGACCACCGCGCTTAGCCCCAGCACCTGGCGGTCTCCGGCAATTTTCAGGATGATTGTCTTGCCATCGCGGGCCTCCACCGAGAGCTTGGCGCGGCCGGAACAGGCGATGTAGACGCCGCGCGGGATTTGGCCTTCCACCAGAAGAGTGGCATTCGCGGGATACAGGGTCAGGTGCCCCATCGCGTTGAACGCCGTCATCAACGGCTGAGGCAAATTGCAGAAGTCACAGGTCTGCCTCAGGGTACAGCTTAGACAGTCGTTCGGAATCGCGAAGCGCCGGGGTACACCCATAGCAAACTCCTGCTGGCTGACGAAACTTGGCTGGCGGAAATGTCCGCAGGGGAAGCGGGAATACGCCACGTAGACAAACAGAGCACGCCATCTGCCACATACTCGATATGACTAAGTGGCTGTAACTACAATGCTTGAAATGGGATTGAACGAGCAGCGCGCCAAAAAGATGCCGAAGGACTGGCCCGGCTGCCGATAGTTCGGCAGGTATCACTGTCTTAGTCTCGCCTTCCGGATAATCTTAGGTGGGTGATTCTTAGTTTGGTGGCTCTTAGTCCAATGATTCCGTCCCACGATTCCTAATTCAGATAATCCGTGCGCGAGATACCCAGCCTCTGCATCTTATACTGTAGCGTGGTGCGCTTGAGTCCAAGCCGCGCTGCCGCGCCGGACGGGCCCGATAGGGCCCCGCGGGTCTGACGCAGAATTTCGATGATATGTTCGCGTTCTCTATCGCGCAGCGTAACGTCGGAATCGGACAGCTGCCGTGAGATTTCCTCGCGTAACTCCCCGAGCGGCGCGCACAGGCGGTTGCCTTCCGAGAGGATTACCGAGCGCTCGATAAAATTCTCCAGCTCGCGGATGTTTCCTGGCCAACTCCAGTGCATCATGGCTTCCACGGCCTCATCGGGGATGACATCGATATGCTTGTGCAGCCGGGCCGCGCAGTTTTCAACGAAATGACGAATGAACAAGGGTATGTCCTCGCGCCGTTCGCGCAACGCGGGCAGATGCAGAGGAAACACATGCAAGCGGTAGAACAAGTCACCGCGGAATTCTTTTTCCTCGACAGCACGAACCAGATCGCGATTGGTGGCGGCGATCAGCCGTACGTCCACCCGGATGGTCTTCGTGCCTCCCAGGCGCTCGAACTCCTGGTCCTGGAGTACGCGCAGTAACTTGGGCTGCAACTCCAAAGGAATGTCTCCGATCTCGTCGAGCAACAAAGTGCCCTTATCCGCCAATTCCAGCCGGCCCAGCTTCTGGCTTACTGCTCCGGTGAACGCTCCTTTTTCATGGCCAAACAGCTCGCTCTCGAGCAGGCCTGTGGGAATGGCGGCGCAGTTCAGCTTGATAAAGTTGCGGTCCTTGCGCCGGCTCAGGCTGTGAATCAAGCGGGCTATGCGTTCTTTGCCGGTCCCGGTTTCGCCGGTAATGAGCACGGTGGAATCGGTGTCGGCGACGATGCCGGCGTAATCCAGCACACGTTTCAAGGCCGGGCTGTTGCCGACCATATCGTCGGACAGGTTCGCGCTCCGGATTTCGTACTCCAAATACCGCTTTTCCTGGGCAAGGCGCTCCTTGAGTTGCGCGATCTCGCGATAGGCATGGGCATTCTGGAGCGCAGCCGCGATCTGATTGGCTGCTTGCTGCAGATATTCAATCTCCGGCGGCCCGAAAGCATTCTCGATCATGTTACTCGGATTCAGCGCTCCCCAGACGTGATTACCTGCGATCAGAGGCACGCTGCAAACCGACCGAATTCCGCCTTCATACATGGCTTTGGCCAGGGGTTCGTTCATCTCGTGCAAATCGGCAGCGGTGAGGAATGCAACGTTTCGCGTCCGGATCGCCCGCGCCGAGAGTGATTGCTCAAGCGGAATCGTACTTCCGTGGTTGACGAAAGGCTCCCATTCCAGAGCATCTCCATACCGGTGCACATTCTTGCCATCCTCGTCCAGCAAGCATAGGATCGTCCGCTCGTAGCGCGCGATGCTCCGAAGGCTCGAAAGAATGACCGGCAACAGCTTTTCCAACTCCAGGCTGGAACTCAGTTCACGACTGATCGCGACCAGGCTCTGCTGTTCCTCAAGGGCGTGGTAGGCTTTTTCCCGCTCTAGCGCAAGCGCTCCCATCAGCGCCACACGCGAAAGGAATTCCACGTCCTCGCCCTTCAATGCCTCGGGGACGCTCTTGCCCAGGCCAAGTGCTCCAAAGCGGCGTGAAAGCGTGCTAATGGGAAGGACGGTATACGATCGGACGCCGTGATTGAGTAACACGGGCACGAAACCGGGAAAGCGCTGCTCACGCTCGGTATCGGCAATGGAGATCGGCTCCTGATGTTTCCATGCCCACCCGCTCGCCACTTCGTCGACTGGGAAAGCGTCGAACTCTCCACTTTCCCGATTCTTTTTCCAGTAGTGCGTCAGCATGCAATCGCGACGTGGGTCGTAGAGGGAAAGATTCAGCAATTCGCCGCCCGTCAAGTTCAGCACCGGGGAGGCGAGTTCCCTTAATGCGTCGGGCAGGCTCTGGGTCCGCGCTACTCGGTCGGTGACCTCGAGTAGCAGCTGGTACCGGTCGGATTCAGACAAGGCACCTCCTTACGAGTGCAACCCATGTTTCTGACATAGACACACCTCCTGCACCTGCCGCGTGCAATACGTCGCGCAGCTTGTTTTTGAGCAGGAACTGGGGGTCATCGCAGCTTGCCAAAGCTGCGGGACTACAGTTCAGCATTGCGATGGTCGCAGGCGTCGGTTCCTTTAATTGGGAACCAATCTAATTCTCCCCGGTCGGGGACCCCCCTCAGGTTCTGCGACACCGTTTTCCCAGGTTGTGCTCTCCCAAAAAAAATATTCTTACTCAGTCCACGGGTCACTGGCAAGTTATACCTTCGTATACAACCAATAAACTTCGAGTTAGATTCCTCAAATGGCACGCGGCTGGGATCTTGCGTGGGATCGCTAAGATTCATTTCTGCCTCACTGCCACGGCGGAGATCGTATATGCCTCCTGTTCTACTGGACTGGCAGCGAATTTCCTATTACGAAAACCGAACAGGAGCTTAGGGGACCTCCCCGTTTGGTGCTGACCTGTGGAGTCCGTCTGCATCCGTTCGGAAGGAATTGCACTCCAACCACGCGTGCTTTTCTGTTCCAAAATCGGAAATCCAGGCGGAAGCTCATGTTCGTTGCGCCATCTAACCGATGGTAGAATGTCCCCACGAGGTCAGGGGTCGTGCAACTTAATGGTGGCCAGAGGCTGCGAGCGCTGAGAGAAAGCCTCGGATATCGTATGAGGGACGTGGAACTGGCGAGTAATCAGATCGCGCGGAGATTTGACAGTGAGGAATTCGCAATTCCGCCCAGCCGCTTGTCCGACATCGAAACCAAAGGCATAATCCCAAGTATTTTTCGACTCTATTCGTTTGCAGCTATTTATCGGCGAGAATATCGCGAGTTGCTATCCTTCTATGGCCTGGAACTCGATGGCATCTCAGCGGACATCAGCTTTGGGCATCCGCAGAAGTCTCACCTGTCCAAAGCTTTGAGCAACGTCACACAAGTGCGGATGCCGACGCGGCTCGATCCAGGATTCTCGCTCCAGAAAACCACGGACCTGAGACGTGCCATCGAGCAATGGGGTACCGTGCCCATGGCTTACCTCGAATTGTTTGCCGATGACCGATACACATACGGTTATATTGGGTCGGAAGATTTCACGATGTATCCCATTCTTCAACCCGGCAGTTTCGTGCAAGTGGACGAAGCTAAGAACAAAGTAGGGGAAGGGATATGGCATTCGGAGTTTGAGCGTCCAATTTACTTTGTGGAAATGCGCGAAGGTTTTACCTGTTGCTGGTGCTCGATCAAGCGTGACTCCATCGTCTTGCAACCTCATCCCCTGTCTCCGGTTCCGGTGCGAGTTCTGAGATACCCACAGGAGGCCGAGGTGCTTGGGCAGGTTATCGGGGTTGCGATGCGCCTCGGGGATTGGCATTCTCCCGACTTTCAACCAGCGCCGAAAGTGCGCTCAGCACTGACTCGAGATGTGCCCGGGCAGCTGGAGAAAGAGGCTTAGGTGAAGATTGCGCCAAGGCAGCCAGGAATTCGCTCTCTGTCAGATGCTCACTCGCGCAGGACGCTGGCACGTCTTTGAGCAGCACAGCCAAAGGCTTCTTCAAGACCTCGGAAAGTAGCACTCGATGAGACGCACGGATTGCGCTTTGTGCGGCATCGTCTCCGTACACCCTTGCTAAACCCCAGTGCTCGTACCTTCCAGTGCCCGTTCCCTTTTCGTCACGCAATCCACCGACATAGGAAAGTCTGCCCAACAATCCAGGGACAGCGCCCAGGGTATTCGTTTCAAAGTCCTCGAGAGCGGATTTGAGTCTCATCGAATTTACGATTTCCGAAATGACATCGGAAGTGAACTAAATACACAAAAGCTTTCTGCCGCCTGCAATGTATCACGGTGCGAATTCTTTCGCAAAGGAGAACTACCGTGAAACGACTTATGCTGGTTTTGGCTGCAATCGCGCTGTTCCTGACGACCGCGGCGCTTCCAAGTATGGCCGATGGCAATCCCATGCCCCACGGGAGCTGCCCCATCCTGGGTTGCACCCTGCCGCAGTAGCGGGCGGGCGGCACAGTTGAAAAGGAGCGATGTCAGGGCTATAGTGCTTTGGCATGCTCCCAATGAACTGGCCCAAGGTGCTGTCGCTTGTCCTGTGGATCGCGCCGCATGTGCTTCTCGGTGTGCTTGTGGTCGTCCTTTGCAAGCGCCGCTTGTACCGGGAATTCCCGGTCTTTTTCGCCTATGTGGTTTACGAAATTGCCCAGTTCATTTTGCTGTTTGCGTTGTATTCCATCCCAGGCGCAGGTAAGCAGTATGCATATGCTTATTGCGCCACGCTGTTGCTTAGCATCGCTCTTCGTTTCGGGGTGATTGACGAGGTTTCTAAAGATTTGTTTCGCGAATCCCAGTTTCTAAAAGCGTCAGCAAGGCGGTCGCTGCAATGCGTGACAGGTTTGCTGCTTGTAGTGGGTGTTTTGCTCGCTGTCTATGCGCCCGGGGACAATAGCGGCAGGTGGATTGCCGGTGTATCCGTCGTCAACCGGGGAGCGGCTATGGTTCAGTGTGGCTTGCTCCTTGCCTTGTTGCTCTTTTCCCGCTTCCTGGGTCTGTCCTGGCGTCGCTCCACATTCGGGATCGCGCTCGGTCTTGGGATACTGACGAGCGTCGATCTCGCCATGTTTGCTCTTCGCACGGCATTCGCTAGTTGGGCGGCGGTGGAATTTTTTAATTTGCTGATAACCGGCGCCTACCTTGTTTGTGTTTCGATCTGGATCGGGTATGTGCTGGCGCTCGAACTTAAACCTGCGTCCCTCACGGTTGTTCCCAATGATAATGATAATGCGGAGGTGGAGACGTGGAACAGGGAGCTTCAACAATTACTCAAGCAATGATTTCTCAGACAATGATCGCCGCTTGGATTCTCGTCGCCGTTGCGTTCGTCGCGCTGGGGATTCTGGTGTATGTTGCCATCCGCAGCCGCACGCGTCGGGTTGATTTAGAAAAAGCTGTGCAGGCGTTCCGGTCTCTCGATATTGAGGCCTTCAGAAATCTGGTGGATTCAGGCGAGGAAGCATTCCTTCGCGAGAATTTATCGCCAAAGAAGTTCCGCGAGATTAAGCGGCAGCGCGCATGGGCGGCACTCATCTACGCCTGGGAAGCGGGAAGGGCCGCGGCGGCGCTTGCAAAGATTGGTCAAGCCGCGCAACGGAGCTCCGACGCTGAGATCGCAGCATCCGGCGTTCAGGTTGCTGAGAATGCTTTTCGGCTTCGATTGCAAACCATCGGGGCTTGCCTTCACCTGCTGACCGAGGTCGTATTGCCTGATTTGCGAAGCCCATCGCTTCCGCCCCTGGTGGATCAGTATGAGCGAACAGCGGAAACACTCTTTCGACTTGGCAGATTTTCTTCCCGAGTGCAAGGGTTGGTGCGCCCCAAGAGTGCTTGACGCCGATATTGTTAGGGACGCTTGATTTAGGTCAACAAACCGAGTGCCGTATCGGATCGTTGCTTGGAATGCTGTAAGTCTCGCCCCAAGCGGGGACGCGGCCTGCCCCGTCTCCTCTACCCCGTCTCCTAAGGTAAAATTCTCAGATGGCACGCGGCTGGGAAAGTAAGTCCG
This sequence comes from uncultured Acidobacteriaceae bacterium, assembly GCA_963772195.1. GTDB lineage: Bacteria > Acidobacteriota > Terriglobia > Terriglobales > Acidobacteriaceae > Acidiflorens. The sequence continues at coordinate 292,963 of CAVYWE010000001.1, forward strand.
TAGAACAACAGCAAGAGGAGATGTCGGAGCGGCGGAAAACCGTCCACCCACCGATCTCGCCCGACGAGCAGCAGCGCAACCGGAAACGCGAGGGCTTGCTTCTTTCCCGGAAACGCCTCGCTCAACAACTGCAGTCCGCGGGCAACCCTCGTCACCGCAAGATTCTGGAGCAGGCGATTGCGGAGTTGGATAGTCAACTATCGTCTTTTAAATAAGTTACGGACTCGCCGTCACCAAAGAGAGTGGCCCGAGCGCATACCTCCCATAACGAAAACCACGGTCCCGTTCCTTGTGCCCTGACGTATAATTGTGGGGTTGATGAAAGCCTACGTTTACGTTTCATTGAAGAAGAGCGTTCTGGATCCGCAGGGTAAGACTATCCACGGCGCGCTTACCAAAATCGGCTATAAGAGTTTGCACGATGTGCGGCAAGGAAAGTATTTCGAAATTACTCTCAACGGCGGTATCTCAAAGAGTGAAGCGCAAGCGGAAGTGGAACGGATCGCGCGCGAAGTTCTAACGAACCCAGTCATTGAAGAGTTTCGTTTCTCCCTCGAAGAGTAGATCTCCGTTTGTGTGACTGCGCCCGAACCATCACCGGGTCCCCTACCGAAGCATTCGTCAAGGAGCCAATTAGCCAATGTGCGGCATCGTGGGATATGTAGGTAAGAAGCAGGTGGTCCCCGTCATCATTGAGGGTTTAAGAAAGCTGGAGTATCGCGGCTACGACTCGGCGGGAATCGCGGTAGCAGGAAACGGCCAAGGCTTGGAGATCCGCCGCGCGGAAGGCAAGCTGCGCAACCTGGAAGAAGTCATCCGCCTCAAGCCGCTCGATGGAACGTACGGCATCGGACATACCCGCTGGGCCACGCATGGCCGCCCCACCGAAGAGAACGCCCATCCGCATCGCGACTGCACGGGCAGAATCGTGGTGGTGCACAATGGCATTGTTGAGAACTATCTCTCGCTCAAGAAGAAGTTGATCGCCGAAGGACACAAATTCACCACAGAAACGGACACGGAAATCATCGCGCACCTGATCGAGAAGCACTATCTGCCGACTGGAAACGGCCATCGGCGGTCATTGGAATTGGAAGAAGCGGTGCGCAAGACGGTGAAGGAACTCACCGGCGTGTTCGCGCTGGTGGTGATTGCGATTGACGAACCAAACAAAATCGTCGCTGCGCGCAATGGCCCGCCCGTCGTCATCGGCCTCGGCAAGGACGAATACTTCGTCGCCTCCGATGTGCCCGCACTCCTCGATCACACGCGCGATCTTTTCTTTCTCGCCGATGGCGATCTTGCCGTGATCACTCAGGAAGGTGTGCGCGTTACCGATTTCGATGGCAAGCCGCTGGAGCGAAAAGCGCAGCGCATCACTTGGGATCCGATCATGGCGGAGAAGGGCGGCTTCAAGCACTTCATGCTCAAGGAAATATATGAGCAGCCACGAACTGTCCGCGACACCACGCTCGGCCGCGTCTCGCAGGATACCGGTGCCATCTTCCTCAACGAAATGCAGGTCGGCGAAACCGAGTTCAAAGCGCTGAAGAAAATCAATATTGCCGCCTGCGGCACCAGTTGGCATGCCGGACTGGCGGGCAAGTTCATGATCGAGAACCTGGCGCGCGTTCCGGTCGAAGTCGACTATGCCAGCGAATGGCGCTATCGCGATCCGATTCTCGGGCCCGACACAATCACGCTGCTGATTTCGCAGTCTGGTGAAACAGCGGATACCATTGCGGCCCAGCGTGAAGCCAAAGCCAAGGGCTCGAAGACGCTGGCGATCTGCAACGTAGTCGGTTCCATGATCACGCGCGAAGCCGCCGGAACCGTCTACACCCACGCGGGCCCGGAAATTGGCGTGGCTTCGACCAAGGCTTTCACCGGACAACTTACCGCGCTGTATTTATTCGCCTTGTATCTGGCGCAGGTGCGCGGCACCATGACCCCCGAACAGGCCAAAGCCGCCGTGCAGGAGCTGACCCGCATCCCCGGCAAGCTGGAACAGATTCTGACCCACGATGAGGCTTGCGACGAGTTGGCGAAAACGTACGTCCGCTCGCAGGACTTCCTTTTCTTAGGACGAGGCATTCACTATCCCATAGCGTTGGAAGGCGCGCTCAAGCTCAAAGAAATTTCCTATATTCACGCCGAAGGCTATCCGGCGGGTGAGATGAAGCACGGCCCGAATGCGCTGATCGACGAAAATCTTCCGGTTGTCATCATTGCCACGCGCGACGTGAACAGCCCGCAGTCGATGATCCGTTACGAAAAGACGATGTCGAACCTGAAAGAAGTAAAGGCTCGCTCCGGCATAGTCATAGCGCTAGGCACCGAAGGTGACAAAGAGATCGCTGAAGAAGCGGATCACGTCCTATTCGTTCCACCGGCGCCGGAAGAATTGTCGGCGATTCTGGAGATCGTCCCACTGCAACTGTTGGCCTATCACATCGCTGTCCGGCGCGGGTGCGACGTCGATCAGCCGCGAAATTTGGCGAAGTCGGTTACGGTGGAGTAGGGAGCCGTCAGCCATCAGCCATCAGAAAAGGCTCCGTTCGTGAAGCCGTCGCGTCCTGTAGCCGTTTGCAATCATCCAACTGAGTAATGGCTCAGTTCAGAACTTTCGACGCCCGCGTGCTTCGCTCCATTGCGCTGTCTGACTTCACCAAGCACCTCCAACTTGAAGTCAACGGAGTTACCCGATTCGGTTTCGTTCCCGGGCAATGGCTCTCGGTGAAGGCCAATACCCCCGATGGCGAGGAGATGACGCGCGCGTATTCGATCGCGTCGCCGCCCTCCGAGAACGGGCACGTCGCCTTCTGCCTGAATCGCGTGCAGGATGGATTCATGTCAAACTATCTCTGCAGTCTGGACGAAGGGGCGACGATTGCGTTTCAGGGACCGTTCGGCGATTTCATTCTGCGCCCGCCCCTGCGCGACACTGTGTTCATTGCCACTGGAACCGGGATCGCGCCGTTCCGCTCCATGCTGCACTGGCTGCTGGCGGAACGCGAACGTCATCTTGGACGCCAGTTCTGGCTGCTCTTCGGCGCGCGCGGTGAACAGGACATTTATTATCGCGAGGAGTTTGAACGTCTCGCCGCCGAGCACATCAACTTTCATTTTCTGCCCACGTTGAGCCGCACCACTCCCGAGTGGAAAGGACTGCGAGGATACGTGCAGCAACATTTGCCCGAAGTCGTAGGAACCCGCACCGACATGCACGCCTACATCTGCGGCCTCGACAAGATGATCAAGGCGAACCGGGAATTGCTGAAGAATCTGGGCTGGGATCGAACTTCGATCCGTTACGAAAAATACGACTGACCCCGTAGAATAGTTGCCGGTCTGTTTCGGTCGAGGAGAGCCATCGTGTACGTCGCAGATGACAAGCGTTACGACTCCATGCAATATCGCCGTTCGGGACGCAGCGGCATCCAACTTCCAGCAGTGTCGCTCGGACTGTGGCACAACTTCGGCGGCGTGGATAACTTCGAAAACTCGCGCGCCATGCTGCGCCGCGCCTTCGATCTCGGCATCACGCATTTTGATCTCGCCAACAATTACGGTCCTCCGTATGGATCGGCGGAAGAAACTTTCGGGCAGATCATGAAGAAAGATTTTCTTCCTTACCGCGACGAGCTGATCATCTCGACCAAGGCGGGCTGGGATATGTGGCCCGGGCCTTACGGCGATCTGGGCTCGCGCAAGTACTTGCTCGCCAGCCTGGATCAGAGCCTGAAGCGCATGGGGCTCGAGTATGTCGACATTTTCTACCATCACCGTCCCGATCCCGACACGCCGATGGAAGAATCGATGGGAGCGCTAGACACGGCAGTACGTTCAGGACGAGCGCTCTACGCGGGCATTTCGGCTTACAACGCTAAGCAGACTTCCGAGGCGGTAAAGATTCTGCGCGACCTGGGAACTCGTTGCCTGATTCATCAGCCGAAGTATTCGATGTTCGTGCGCGATCCCGAACAGGGATTGCTCGATGTGCTGGAGAAAGAGGGCGTGGGAGCGATCGTCTTTAGCCCGCTGGCTCAGGGACTGCTGTCGGATCGCTATCTGAAGGGAATTCCCAGTGACTCGCGCGCCGCTCGCGATTTCTTTCTGAAGAAGAAGGACATCGGGGAAGCGACTCTGGCCAAGGTTCGCGCGCTCAATCAAATCGCCGGGCAGCGAGGACAGACGCTGGCGGAGATGGCGGTGGCGTGGGTACTGCGCGATCCGCGCGTCACCAGTGCACTCGTTGGCACGAGCAAAGTGTCGCAGGTGGACGACAACGTGGCCGCACTGAAGAACCTGAAATTCTCCGCCGAGGAGTTGGGCAAGATCGATGGCGTTCTCGCTGGCAAGTAATCGGCGTGACAATGAAAGCACCTAAGAAAAAAGATGTTGTTCGCTGCACCTGGGCGAGCAATGATCTCTCGATTCTCTATCACGATCTCGAATGGGGTGTCCCGCAACACGACGACCGCGTGCTGTTCGAGTTCCTGATTCTGGAGGGCGCGCAAGCCGGGCTGAGCTGGGACACGATTCTGCGGAAGCGCGAAAACTATCGAGCGGCCTTTGACGGGTTCGATCCGAAGATAATTTCTCGCTACGATCGGCGGAAGACGCAGCGACTGCTGCGCGATGAGGGGATCGTCCGTAACCGGCTGAAGGTGGCTTCGGCGATACAGAACGCCAAGGCATTTCTCGAGGTCCAAAAGGAGTTCGGCTCGTTCGACCGCTACATCTGGCAGTTTGTCGGGGGCAAACCGCGAGTGAACGCGTGGCGGTTGGGGAAGGGAATTCCGGCGAGTACTCCTGAATCGGACGCGATGAGCAAGGATCTGAAGAAACGCGGCTTCAACTTCGTCGGCTCGACTATCTGTTACGCCTTCATGCAGGCCACCGGGTTGGTCAACGACCACTCGGTCGAGTGTTTCCGCTATCCCAGGTGAGGGGCGCTTGCAAGATTGTGTAACTCCTGCCTAAACCTGACGCGATTTTACGCGGTTGCCGGCGCTATCGAGGGATTCTGAGACCCGCAAATCATTGCCTCCCATCTACTTACCGCAAGGTCGTTTTCTGGCAGCAGCTGGGGCACAGGCTGCATCTTAATCTTCCGGATGTACGGGTTTAGTTTGTCCCCGATAATTTGAATTTCAGATCAATTACAGTTTTTGGAGGCCCGTGTGAACAAAACCATCGTTTCATTTCTGCTAGCAGTTTTGCTCTCGGCCGTCTGTCTGGCCCAGAGTTCCGCCGATGTGCAAGCCGGCGGCTCGGCGTCCCAGAACACCTCTGTGTCTGCGGACAAGTCAGGATCGCAGGCGAATTCGAGCAGTTCGGCCGAGGCGGCCTCGCAAGCGAACGCCTCCGGAAAGCACGGCAATGCGCAGGCGGCGGGCGCAAGCCAGTTGCAGTCCGGCAGCACGGTGCAGGCCGAATTGAGTAAGCCAGTGGATGTCCGCAAGAACAAGCCTGGCGACGAAGTCATCGCGAAGACCACTCAGGACGTGAAATCGGACGGCAAAGTCGTGCTGCCCAAGGGTTCGAAGATCGTGGGCAGGGTGACGCAAGCTCAGGCGCGGGCCAAAGGGCAGGATGAGTCGCAACTCGGCATTGCCTTTGACCACGCCATCCTGAAGGACGGCACGCAAATGCCGGTGTCATTCGCAATCCAGGCAGTCGGCAGTTCGGAGTCTGCGGCTTCTGCTGCGGCGGCGGATGATTCGGGCATGATGGCGGGCAACGCTGGCGGCATGGCAAGAGGCTCCGGTTCTGGCGCAGCTAGCTCTCGTGGAGGGCTGGTGGGCGGGGTCGGTTCGACTGCCGGTGGCGTTGCGAACTCGACTGGCAGCGTCGCGGGGTCGACTTTGCATACTGGCAACGTGGCGGGCGCAAACACTGGCATAAACGTAGCCGGCGGGCTGACCTCCACTAGCCAGGGAGTGGTCGGCATGCCTGGCATGACGTTGTCGTCTGTGGCTTCAAGTTCGACAACTGCTGGTTCGGTGATCAGTTCCAGCAGCAGCAACGTCCGGCTGGATAGCGGAACACGCATGCTTCTGAGGGCGAACGGTCAGTAGATGGGTTTGTAGATGGGAAAGAGGGCAGCGCGCGGTTCTGCGCTGCCTTTTGCTTTTCTCTTACCAATCCAGCAGCGGACGATCGAAACAGACCGCGCACCCGCGCCCATTGCGGAAACCGCTAAGCTCCGGCATAATAATGGTTTGTCTTTACTTCGCCGGACTCTTCCGGGCAAAGGATACTGAAGTCTGTGTTAATGATCCGACTGGCGCGCTTTGGTGCGCGCAAACAACCGTATTACCGAGTGGTGGTGATTGAGAAGGAACGGGCTCGCAATGGCCGCCCGGTGGAAGTGGTGGGTACGTACAATCCGCGCACCAATCCGGCCACTTTCGACCTGAAACGGGAGCGCATTGAGCACTGGGTTTCGAAAGGTGCCCAACTTTCGGACCGCGTCAGGAAACTGCTTTCTCTTCCCGCGCCAGTTGCGGCCGCTTCGGTCGCCTAGCCGTCCTTACACTCGCCAATTCAGGAGCTCCGAATGATTGAGCCGGCTGCCAGCCCGCGCGCCATGATTGAGCATATCGCCAAGGCGATCGTCGAGGCCAAGGGTGAAGTTTTTATCGACGAGTATGAAGATGGAGACGAAACCGTCATCGAGCTCGAGGTGGCCGAGGCCGACTTGGGCAGGATCATTGGACGCTCTGGCCGCGTCGCTCGCGCCTTGCGTAACGTGCTGAGCGCAGCGGGCTCGAAGCAGAATAAGCGCTACGCGCTGGAGATCATTGAATAGAAGAACGGCGAATAGTCGAGCGGCGAGTAGACGAGCAGCGAATAAACGAGCGGCGAATGGGGGCACCGGACGCGAGCGACGAATGGATTAGCCTGGCGGTCATCGTCAAGACGCAGGGACGCCGCGGAGAAGTAGCAGTCGAATTGCACACCGATGTTCCGGACCGCTTCCGGCGAAAGATGCGGCTGTGGGCGCTCGCGAAAGATGGCCTGCGCCGCGAAGTAACGGTTGAGGATCTCTGGCCGCATAAGAGTTTTCTGGTGCTTAAGTTTCATGGCGTCGAGACGATTTCCGATGCCGAGCCGCTGGTGGGCTCCGAACTTCAGCTGCCACGCGGTGAGCGCGCCGAGTTGGCGCCGGGCTGGACGTACCTGAGCGACCTGATCGGTTGCACAGTGTTCGATGGCCAACGCGAGGTCGGCGAGATTGAAGACGTGCAGTTCGGCGCGGGAGAAGCGCCGTTGCTGGTGGTTCGGAGTGGATCGAAGTTGCCATACGAAATCCCCTTCGCCGAAGCGTTCTTGGAAAAGCTCGATTTGGAGCGCAAGCAGGTCCGGATGAAGTTGCCGGAGGGCTTGCTGGAAGTGAACGCGCCGGTGAAAAAGGAAAGGAGTCGCTAGTCGTTCGTCGCTAGTCGTTCGCGAAGGCGTTCCGGCTCAGATCGAAATGTTTTTTTGGCTGTGAAACGGTTATTGAACGCATTAGGTTTGACAAGCGACAAACGACCAGCGGCTGGTTCCGCGAGTGGGTTCCGCGATGAAGATCGACATTCTCACGATCTTTCCCGACTTTTTTCGCGGACCACTGGATTACGGAATTGTGCGCCGGGCGCGGGAAATGGGCCTGGTGGAAATCAGCATTCATGATCTGCGGGCGTTTACGAAAGACAAGCACCGCACCGTGGATGACCGCCCCTTCGGCGGCGGCGAGGGCATGGTCCTTAAGCCGGAACCGATCTTTGAATGTTTGGAGTCGTTCGGCAACGTCGCGTCGCGTGAAGTGCGCTTAAGCGCGGGCGCGAAGCAGTCGGTGATTCTGCTTTCCGCGCAGGGTCGCAGGCTCGATCAGACGCTGGCGGCGGAACTTTCCGCGCTCGACAGGATCGTCCTCATCTGCGGACGCTACGAAGGCGTGGACGAACGCATCAGCGAGCACCTGGCGGATCGTGAAGTTTCGATAGGCGACTATGTGCTGAGCGGTGGCGAACTGGGCGCGGCGGTAATTTTGGATACGGTGGCGCGGCTGATCCCTGGAGCTGTGGGTAACCAGGCATCGACGCGGCAGGAGTCGTTCACCGAGGCGCTCACTGCGAATGCGGAGCTGGCCGGTGATGGACCGAGTTCCACCTGCGTTTCGGGCGGGTTGCTCGACTATCCGCATTACACGCGTCCCGCGGATTTTCGGGGCATGGCGGTGCCGGAAGTATTGATGAACGGCAACCACGACCAGATTCGCAGCTGGCGCCGCAAAACGGCTTTGGAAAAAACGCTGCGCAACCGCCCCGACTTATTGGAACGGGTTGCGCTAACGGCGGAAGACAAGGAATTGCTGAATCAGATTAAGTTAGAGCAGATCAAGCTGGCCCAGGGCTTAGTTACGGAGACGGGGCAAGCCCCGTCTCTACAAAAGATCGTCTCTAAGAAGAGCAACGGCCAGAATTAGGAAGGAAACGTTATGCGCAATTCGATTATTGAGAAACTGTTGGCAAAATCGCGTCGCACCGACATCCCCAAGTTTGGTCCCGGCGATACGATTAAGGTGCTGGTCAAGATCAGAGAAGGCGAAAAAGAGCGCTTGCAGGCGTTCGAAGGCGTCGTCATTGCCCGGAAACGCGGCGCCCAGCCGAGCTTTACGGTCCGCAAGATCAGTTTCGGCCAAGGCGTGGAGCGCATCTTCCCCATCGACTCCAAGGTCATCGACAAGATTGACGTGGTGCGCTCCGCGAAAGTTCGGCGCGCCAAGCTTTACTACCTGCGCGGGCTCAAGGGCAAGGCCGCTCGCCTGAAAGAAGTCGAACAGCAGTAAGCAGCGGGTACCTTTCCACTGGCATTCGTGTGGTGACGGGGCTCTGCCCCGTCCAAGCGGGGCGAAGCCCCGCTTCCACACATTCATCGAACATCTCCTCTTGCTTCGCACCGCTTCTTCGGCGAAGATGCTGATCAGCATCCGTGTCCAAGTCCACGCGCACATCGAAGACCTCCAACGCAGAAAAGATCTCTGCCGCCACCGCCAAGTTGCGCTTGCTGAAAAAACTGCGCTGCACCCTTAAATTTGAAAAGCGAGCATGGGCCGCGGGCGCGGCGCAAGTTGCTGGAGTCGATGAGGTCGGCCGCGGATCGTTGTTTGGCCCGGTCGTCGCGGCCGCCGTCATCCTCTATCCGAACGACGACCCGGCACACCGCATCCGCGGCCTACGCGATTCGAAACTGCTCCCCGCCGAGCGCCGCGAAGAACTGGCGCTCCTGATTCGCCAGCATTCGATCGCCTGGGCCATTGCCGCCGTCGATTCCGCCCGCATCGATCAAATCAATATCTACCAGGCTTCGCGCCTCGCCATGCTGCATGCGGTTCAGCAACTGGCGCCGGCGGCGAGCTATCTTCTTGTCGATGCGGTGAAACTCGATTGCGAGCTTCCCCAACAGCCGATCATTCATGGCGACGCGCTGTCGGCCTCGATCGCCGCCGCCTCCATCATTGCGAAGGTCGAACGTGACCGCATGGTCTCCGCGTGGGACCCGGTCTTTCCCATGTACGGCCTGGCATCGAACAAGGGATACTGCACGCCGCACCATCTCGCAGCCCTGCGCGAGCACGGTCCGTCGCCGCTGCATCGCCAGTCGTTTTCGCCGGTGTGGAGCGCGCCGATTCCGCAGGAGGTTCTGGGCTTCATGCTGGACCAGGCCGCTCCTGAAGCAGTGCCTGGAGACGAAGAACTGGAAGCAGCGATAGCGGAAGCCTGAGAGAGTCCTATTTAAATTGTCATCCCGCGCGAAGCGAGGGATCTGCAGTTCGCCGCAAAATGCAGATCCCTCGCTTCGCTCGGGATGACAAAATCAACAGGGGACGCGCCTTTATTTCGCCCGATAAATTTCCGTCAGCAGATCCGGCTTCGATTCATCCCGCACCAGGTGTGGATACTTTTCGCCGCCGTGATAGTCCAATTTCACTACCCGAAAATAATCCGTGTTTTCCACGATGAGCTCAATCGGCGACGGACTGGTCTTGGCGGCTCGAATTGCATCGCGCCAGGCATCCGCCGAAAACCTGCGGCCGTTCACGGCGACAATCTTCATCCCCGGCCCGATCCCGGCCTTGGCGGCCATCATGCCCTCGACCGTATCCCGAATCACGCCATCGCTCCCGACCAACAACCCGAGCGAATAATGCGCATTGATCGTCTTTCCCTCGGGATCCTGGGCGCGATCCAGTTCCGAAGGATACTCGTCGTACACCAGTCTCCATCCGCTCCCTTCGATTCCGGCGAGCGGGGCACGCGGGCCATGGTTGGACAGTCGCTCCGTCCAGAAGCCGCGCCAGTCGTAGGGAGCGACCTGATTCAGCGCGTTAACGACGTCGTCGAAGGTGTAAGTCTTCACCACGGGCGGACCGCTCGGCGCTCCATAAAACAGTTTGCAGAAATCGTCCAGGGATTTCGCGCCCTTTGTTTGCTGACGCATGATCACATCGGCCCAGAGCCAGGTGAGCACGTCTTCGTCGTAATAATCGAGCCCACGGCGATAATCTTCCCAAGCATGAGGAGCGTTCTGCATGGTGGGAACGCCATCGGCCGTGTCCTGCAAGTTGCGCCAGACCCGGCCCGAACGATGATCCAGATCCGCCGCCATCTGCGCCAGCGCATCACGAGCCAACGAAGGCGTGCGCTCGCCGCTACGCGCTGCCAGCATGTCTCCCAGGTATGACGTCAGGCCCTCGTACACCCACAGCAAGTCAGTCTGCATCGGCTGTTCGAAATCGGGCGTCGCCAGATCCGCCGGACGCCGGTACTTCCCGTTCCACGAATGCACATACTCGTGCGGCAGAAGTCCAGCGGTCAGTTTCCGTCCGTCCTCTTCCACCAACGACCGCTCTTCGACCCGGCTGTCGTTCGATTCGTGGTGCTCCAATCCGAAATGCGCGACGTGATCGCTAAGGGTCAACAGGAAGTGGTAGCCGGTGTAGTGCCGCGCGCCAAACAGAATTCCCGCTTGCTTCACCAGGTCCCGGTAATGTGCCCAGACTTCTTCCGGAGCATCGAGCGCGGCGGCGCTGTCGGCCACAAGGTCGAGTTCGGCGGGAGGATTTTCGGTGCTGAGCGCCACTACCTTCAAATACTCGCCCGTGATGACCGGACCATCCACCAGCATGGTCAGCGAAACGGGCGCAAAATGAATGTCGCTGCCCGCCTGCTTCGAAACATGCAGCGACGTCCCAAACTTCCATCCTATGGGCAGCCGCAAGCTCGCGCTATACGTAAGTTGATCGGAGCCGTAGCCGGCGGGATAGAGCAACAGCGCATTCCAATTGACGACGTACAACTTTTCCGTTGCGGAGAGTCCGGAGCTGTATCCAGGTTCAAACGACGCCGGTGAAGCGTAATCGAGATTCGCGATGACTTCGTTCTCGCCCGCCGGAACTTCCACGTGAAACTCAAAACCTTCTTGCAGATCGCGCCGCCACTGCAGTGTCTTTCCGCGCGCCGTAAACTTCAGGCCTGTCAAATCGGTGATCGGACCCGTCGGCCCGTGCTCGCCGGGAATCCATTTCGGATAGTAGAGCGTGAGCGTCCCGGGCTTAGCGGGGATATGCAATTGCGCGTGGATGATCTTGCGCGGCGCTTCCGAGGCGTCCACAGAGAGCGCGACGGTCGGACCATTTGCCCCAAAAACGGAAAACGATGACAACAGAACAATTGCAAGACAAGAAAAATTCCTAACTTCACAACTTGAGCCCATTCCCCCTCCGGATTGTCGTTTCGTGCTGCTGCGATGCAAATAGAACCGCACGTTAATATATCAGTCTGCGGGTCTGATTCGCTGCTGGCAGGCACTGGGAGCCTGCTGCTGCCTGCTGTCATCAACCAGGATTCCAGCCTGCTATCATCTCCGACGTGCCTGCGCGCGGAAAATTTATCACTTTCGAAGGTCTCGATGGCAGCGGTAAGAGCACGCAAGTCGAGAAGTTGGCGCGTTCCCTCCGCGCCCTCGGCCTCTCCGTCGTCATCACGCGCGAACCGGGCGGCACCGCTACGGGCGAAAAGATTCGCGACGTGTTGCTGCACTCCGCCACGTCGGGCCTTTCTCCGCTTACTGAAATGGCGCTCATGTTCGCTTCCCGCGCCCAGCACATTCACGAGGTCATTCTGCCCGCGCTTGCCGAAGGACGCATCGTGCTCTGCGATCGCTTCACCGATTCGACCGAGGCTTACCAGGGGGGAGGCCGCAAGCTGGGCACGAGGCCGGTGTTGCAGATGCATGAAATCCTCTGCGGCAACCTGCAACCCGACCTGACCGTCTTACTGGATAATGAGGTAGCTTTCACCGTCGAGCGTGCCCGGCGTCGCAATCGCAAAAACAAGAGTGGCCGATCGGAAAAAAGGTCGGAAAAGGACGAGAACCGTTTCGAGCAGGAGAACCGCGCCTTTTTTGGACGCGTCCGCCACGCCTATCTGGCGATAGCCGCCCGCGAGCCACAGCGAGTGCACGTCGTAAACGCTCGCGGCACCCCCAACGAAACGCATGCGATTATCATGGAGTTGGTGCGGAAGAAGTTGAAGATCTAAGGAAATTTGGTAATCGTGTAAATTTGTAATCTGGTAATTTGAACCCACAGGCCTCGGTTTTCAATTACAAAATTACCCGATTACGAAATTACAAAATACCCGTTTATGCCATTTTCCGACTTTCACGGCAACCCGGAAACCATCCATCGCCTGCGCGAAATGCTGGCGCGCAACCGCTTTCCACACGCCGTCATTCTTTCCGGCGCGCAGGGATCGGGCAAGTACACGCTGGCTCTAATGCTCGCCCGCACCCTGAACTGCCTGGAGCAGCCGAGCACCGACGGCTTGCCCGATTTCTGCGGACGCTGCTCGAACTGCACTCGCATCGCTCAATCCGAAGACCTCGACTCGCGCTTCGCCGAAGCCGTCGAGGCTCGCGAAAATCTGCGCGATACGGACAAGAAAGAAACCCGGCTCTTCGTCCAGACTCACCCCGATGTGCTCATTATCCCGCCCGATCCTCCGCAACTGATGATCAAGGTCGATCAGGTTCGCCACGTGATTGAGACCATCTACTATCGGCCCGGTGAAGGCCGCGAACGGGTTTACATCTTCACCAGTTCGGCCTTCATGAAAGAGGCCGCCAACTCGCTGCTCAAAGTTCTGGAGGAGCCGCCCGAGTTTGCCAGCATTTTTCTGCTTACCGAAAACCCTGGCGAACTGCTGCCCACAATTCGTTCCCGCTCCATGATCTTCAACCTGGGAGCGGTCGCTGTCACGGGGATCGAGAGCCGGCTCGCCCAGCTTCGTCCCGAGTGGAATGCCCGGCAGCGCGCGCTGGTCGCCCGCCTGAGCGAAGGCGCTATCGGACGCGCGTTATCCTTCGATCTCGAAAGCCACGTTGCAGCTCGCGGCCACGCCCTCATCATGCTGAAATCCGCGCTCGGTGGCAACGACAACAGCGCCCTCACCGAGTTGTTCAAGGTCACCGAGAGTTACCGTTCCGGAGCGGAAGGCCGCGCGAAAATCGACAGCCTTCTTCGCACCTTCTACTCGTTGCTCGAAGACCTGATGTTCCTGCAATCGGGGGCGTCGCAACTGGTGCGGAATACGGACATTCTGGGCGAACTCAAGAAAATGTCCGAAGTCGCCGATTTCGCCTGGGTGCAGCGCGCCGCGGAAGGTCTCGGCGAAGTCGAGCGCGGGCTGCGCCGCAACCTGCTGCGTTCGCTCTCGCTCGATGCCTTCGCTACCGCGCTGGAACGCGTTTCTTAGTAGAGATGCGCCTTGCCGCGTCTCCGGCCGCGTACCGAGCAGACGGGGCAAGCCCGCGTCTCTACAGGTGGAATATACGAACGCCTCCCGCGGGTTGGTGCGGCGGTTGCACAAAAGACACCGCACAAAATATTGTCATCCCCTGCCCGCTGTGATACCGTAACCCTCAGTTCACACCTCTGGACCCAAAATTCAGGCTCAAGTGTTGTGGCAGATTTTGCCCGCCCGGCGCGCAGGTGGTGCGATTTGAAAGATGCAGTCGACTCCATACCCGCTGAACAATCCGCCGATCAGGACAGCTTCGCGAACCGCAAGCTGATCCGTCCGACCCTCAATCGCACCGAGCACAATCACAACAGCCACAGCCACAACCACGCGCCCGCCGAACGCAGAGACAGAGATCGGGACAGAGATCGGGATCGTTCCGCCGCTCCTGCCAAGAAGGCCGCGCCCACCGAGCAGACCAATGCCGAAAATTTTTATTATCAGAAGCAGATGCAGTCGAAGACCCCCATGGTCATCGTGTTGCGCGACGGCGAGGAAGTCCACGGCTATATCGAGTGGTACGACAAGAACTGCATCAAGCTGAACCGCGCCGGCTCCGCCAACCTGATGATCTACAAACCCGCCATCAAGTACATGTTCAAGGAAGGCGAGAGCGAGAAGCGATAGCAATCAGCGGTCAGCCATCAGCATTCAGTCCCCAACCCTCAACTGACACACTGTTCTACCCGTCAAAAGAATCGTACGCCGAGTCACGAACAATGGAGGCGAAAGAGTGCGGTCATACTTGGTCTCGGGCTGAATGCTGACGGCTGAGTGCTGAATGCCGCCCTACAGTTTCGGCAACACAATCCCCTTCTGCGCCTGGTACTTCCCCTTGCGATCCTTGTAGCTGGTCTCGCAAACTTCGTCCGACTGGAAGAAGAGAATCTGACACAGCCCTTCATTGGCGTAGATCTTCGCTGGCAGCGGCGTGGTGTTCGAGATCTCGAGCGTGACGAAGCCTTCCCACTCCGGTTCGAACGGCGTGACGTTCACGATGATCCCGCAGCGCGCGTAGGTGGACTTGCCCACACAGATGGTTAGCACATCGCGCGGAATCTTGAAGTACTCCATTGACCGCGCCAGCGCAAACGAATTCGGCGGCACGATGGCGACGTCGGCATTCACGGTCACGAACGATCGCTCGTCGAAATGCTTCGGGTCGACGATCGTGCTATTGACGTTGGTAAAAATCTTGAACTCGTCAGCCACGCGCAAGTCGTATCCGTAACTGGACACGCCGTAGGAAATCACTCCCTCGCTCAGCTGCTTTTCAGAGTACGGATTAATCATGTCGTGCTCTTGCGCCATGCGCCGGATCCAGCGGTCACTCTTGATCATGAAACTCCTTTGGATTTGGTAATTGGGTAATTTTGTAATCTGGCAATTTAAAAGCGGCGCTCAGGCGGAATTCCGGTTGCGGCGATTTTCAAATTACACAATTTCCAAATTACAAAATACAAAATTTCCTTCGGCTGGTGCTGCCCTATTACGAGATTGATCCCCCGGTTGACAATCCGCGCTATCTCCCTTAGCATCAATAACTTGAGACAGACCAATTCTCGGGAGACGGGAGGGACCCGTGATTAAGCTCGACATCATCAATGAAGTCGTCAACCGGACCGGGATCACCAAGACAAAGGCGGAGCTTGCCGTCGAAACCGTCTTCGAGAGCATGAAAAAGGCGCTCTCCACCGGCGACCGCATTGAACTGCGCGGTTTTGGCGTGTTTAACGTACGTCCGCGCAAGACCGGCATCGGACGGAATCCGCGCACTGGCGCCGAAGTTTCCATTCCGCCGGGCAAGGCCGTCCGCTTCAAGCCCGGGAAGGAACTGCAGTCGATTGACTAGCTGCTCGCGATTGTAGAGGGCAGAGGGCAGATTGCAGAAGTAACGACTGCGATGGCTTCTTTACCTCTGCAATCTGACCTCTGACCTCAGGTTCCTATGTCCGAACCCGCATCCCCTTTTCCGACCGCCCTCGAATGGGAACCGCAGCCTCAGCCAGGTGTCTGGGTCATCCCACCGCCGCGCCAGCGCTGGTGGCTCTACGGACTTTTCTTCGTGCTGACGATGTTCAGCACAACGGTCGTCGGCGCGCGCATGCAGTTCAACTTCCTGCACCAACAACCAGTATTTTCGCTGAATGACGATTCGCTCTCTCTGTTCCCAATCGGCTGGATCGCACAACATCCCGCAAACCTCCTGCTGGGCCTTCCTTTCTCGCTCACGCTGATGTTCATCCTCTTCGCGCACGAGATGGGACACTACCTCTATGCCCGCCACTATCGTGTGTATGCGACGCTGCCGTTCTTCGTGCCTTTTCCCAGCCTGATCGGTACGCTCGGGGCCTTCATCCGCATCAAGAGCCCGATCCCCTCACGCGCCGCGCTCTTCGACATCGGAATCGCCGGGCCGATCGCCGGTTTCATTCCAGCCTGCGTGGCCTTGCTCGTCGGCATCTCACTCTCGCATCCCATCGCTGGTTCCGCGGCCTCAGAGATTCAACTAGGATTTCCGCTGGCTTTTCATGTCGCTGCACGCTTGCTGCACATCGGCGTGCCGCTCTCCGCGCTCTCGCTCCATCCAATCGCCGCCGCCGCATGGGTCGGAATGTTCGCTACTGCGCTCAACCTGCTGCCGGGCGGCCAACTCGACGGCGGCCACATCGTGTTTTCCATTTCGCCGCGCCTACATCGCTGGATTTCGATGTTCACCGTCTTCGCGCTCGTGCCGCTCGGGAAATATCTTTGGACGGGTTGGTTCCTCTGGGCGGTGATGCTAGCTTTGACCTTGCGGCATCCACGCGTCCCGCGCTATCCGGATGTATCTGGGCGGCGCCGCGTGCTCGCACTCTGCGCCGCTCTGATGCTGGTCCTCACCTTTACCCCCGCTCCTTTCACTCACAGCTCGGGCCGGGACGTCTGGCCCGAAATCCGCGACGGAAGCCGAGAAACGCTTCACGATCTTCGCGACGGCGTTCGCCACCTGCTGCATCGCAAATGATGTCGAGATGCAGCGCCTGAAGGCGGATTCTTCTAAATCATTTTCGGCATGGCTGAAGCCATGCCCTGATACGAATCTTTCCTGCCCCAGCCTTGAGCTAAAAGCTAACGGCCAAATGCTAATGGCTGTCTTTACATCAACCACACCGCATCCACATCCACAATCACCTGCGTTCGCGGAATCTTTCGCGCCGCCGCTTCGGCCAACATCGCCCGCAACAGCGCATTCATTTTCTCGCGGCTCTGAGATTTCAGAATGAAGTGATAACGATAATCACGCTTCAGCCGCGTGATCGGCGCCGCTGCCGGTCCGAGCACACGGATACCTTCATGCCGCGTTCTCTCAAACCAGCGCCCGAGTTCACCCGACCACGTCAGCGCGTCGTCTAACTTCTCGGAACGGATGAGCACATTCGCAATCGCGCTGTACGGCGGATAGTGCATCCAGGCGCGAAATTGCAGCTCTTTTTCGTAGAACCCGGCAAAGTCATGCCGCGCCGCAAACTGCACCGCGTAGTGCTCCTGAAAATAAGTTTGCAGCACAACCTTCCCCGGCGACTGTCCACGGCCCGCCCGGCCCGCCACTTGCGTCAATAACTGAAAGGTTCTTTCCGCCGCGCGGAAATCCGGCAGCCCCAGCGCCATGTCCGCCCCGATTACGCCGACCAGCGTCACGCCGTGGATGTCATGGCCTTTCGCAATCATCTGCGTGCCTACCAGCATGTCGAGTGCGCCTTCGTTTAGCGCGTTCAGAGCATGCTCGAAATCTTCCCGTCCGCGCACCGTGTCGCGATCCAGTCGACCGATCCGCGCCTGCGGAAACATGCCGTGCAGCAACTCTTCCAGCTTCTCCGATCCCGTCCCTACAAAATATACGTACTCACTGCCGCAATGCGCGCATTTATCGGAGATGTGCTCGACATGCCCGCAATAGTGGCATTCCATCTTGCGCTCGCGCTTGTGGTGCGTCATGGAGACGGCGCAATTCTTGCACTGCAACGTCTTGCCGCACGCGCGGCACAACACCACCGGGGAATATCCGCGCCGGTTGAGCAGCACCATGACCTGCTCTTTTTTCTCCAGCCGCTCGCGGATTTCCTCCGCCAGTTTGCGCGAGATGACCTGCTCCTGGCCCGTCTCCTGGAATTCCTGCCGCATATCAACAATCTCGACTGCCGGCAGCGGACGCCGCTCGACGCGGTCGGGCAACTGCACGAGCGTATATTTGTTTTTCTTCGCGTTGTAGTACGACTCGAGCGATGGCGTTGCCGACCCCAGCACGACGACCGCTCCCGCCATTTTTGCTCGCACCACCGCCACGTCGCGCGCGTGATAGCGCGGCGTCTCTTCCTGCTTGTAAGACGAATCCTGCTCCTCGTCGACAATGATGAGCGCCAGATCGCTCACCGGCGCGAACACCGCCGACCGCGTTCCCGCCACCACCCGCGCCTCTCCGCGCCGGATGCGATGCCACTGCTCCGCCCGTTCCGCATTCGAGAGTCCCGAGTGCAGAATGGCAACTTCATCGCCAAACACCTGATGCAGATCCGCCGCCACCGCCGGAGTCAGGCCAATTTCAGGAACCAGCAAGATCGACGACCGCCCCTGATCGAGGACCTGGCGCATGCACGCCAAGTACACCGCCGTCTTTCCAGATCCCGTGATGCCGTGCAGCAGCAGGCCTGCGAATTTGCGCGAGCCTACGGCCTCGCCAATCTTGCGGAGCGCTTCCTTCTGCGCAGTGCTGAATTCGAACTCAAAGGGAGACTGCCGAGGCTTGAGCTTGGAGGCGGTGAAGTCCTGTGGTTCATCCACTAGTTCAATCAGCCCCCGCCGCACCAGCGTGCCGAGTGTAGTGCGCGGAACGTCGAGGCTGCGCAAAGCCTCTAC
Source organism: uncultured Acidobacteriaceae bacterium (assembly GCA_963772195.1). Classification (GTDB taxonomy): domain Bacteria; phylum Acidobacteriota; class Terriglobia; order Terriglobales; family Acidobacteriaceae; genus Acidiflorens. The sequence goes on from CAVYWE010000001.1 coordinate 311,715, forward strand.
CGGCGCGCGCCCGCCAGAGGCCGCAAGCGTCTCAATTAAGGTCCGCTGATTCTCGTTGAGCTTCTTCGCAGTCGGCGTGGCTGGGTTGGTGTGGGGACGGGCGCCTCGCCCGTCCAGCGGAGGCGAAGCCTCCGCTCGCTCTTCCGCCGCCAGCAGCACCGCCACCTTCACCAGGCGCGCCGCATCCCGCGCCGCCGATACATCCTCGCGCGCAATCCACTTCTTCCGCACCATCCCCGCCAGCAGCGCCTTTGCCACCCGCGTCGCCCCTCGCAATCTGTCTTCTCGCACGCTCTCCCTCTCCGCCAGATAATCGAGCACGCGAAATTCGACGAGTTGCTGTTCCGGCGTCCGCTTCGACCGCGCCGGAGACCCCGACATCCCCGCCAGATGCAGCGCCATCCGCCCCTCGTCGGTGATGCGATACTCGACCGTGCGTTTAAACTCCGCGGAGAGCGGCAGCATGGTGCGAAACACCTCGCCGACCGGCGCGAGATAGTAGTCGGCAATCCACTTCCCAAGTTTCAGCAGTTGTTCATCGAGCACCGGCGAGAGATCGAGCGCTTCGATAACCTTCTTGGTTTTCACCCGCGGCGGACGGTCATGCAATTCCACCACGATTCCTGACAAGCGTTGCTGCCGGAATGGCACTAGCACCCGCCCGCCAACGACCGGCTCCATGCCCGGAGGAATGGCGTAGGTGAACACCATGTCGAGGGGGACGGCGAGGGCGACGTCGCAGAAAAGGGGCATGTATGGGGACTGATCAAATCCTATCGTATTTCCGAAGTACACTTAAGAAGGGCACCAACAAACATGGCCAAATCAAAGAAGGTGTTTGCGATTCATCCGGGAGAAATTCTCAAGACCGAGTTCATGGAACCAATGGGCGTGAGTGCCAATGAACTGGCGAAGGCCCTCAATTTTCCGGGCATCTATGAGGTCGTCCGAGGAGACCGGGCCATCAGTGCGGACACTGCCATTCGCTTGGGGAAGTACTTCGGTCTGCCCGCGCAGTTTTGGCTCAATCTTCAAAACGACTACGATCTGAGAATCGCGAAGGGCAGCGGAATCGGCAAAGGGATCAGGCCCCGCAAAGTTGCATATGATGCCGAAGGTGCGGCCGCGCGTTAGATCCCTAAGCCGCCGGGCTCCGCCCGGCTGGACGGACGAGGGCGTCCGTCCCTACGTGTTTGTTTTTGGCGCCTTCAGTCCCAACTCCTTCATCACCATCTGCAAGTCCTTCCACGCCTCGCTCTTCTGTCGCGGATCGCGCAACAGAAACGCTGGATGGTAGGTGACCGCCAGCTTGCATCCATCCCAGTTGGGATCGTTGCTCCTGACTCCCGCCGGTTTGAAGTCGTAAAAGCGTCCGCGCAGTTGGATCATCGAAGCATTCATCGCCAGCAGCGTCTTGGCGGCGGTGGCTCCGAGGGCCACGATCACCTTCGGTTTGACCACCGCAATCTGCCGCATCAGGAACGGCGAGCAGGTCGCGCACTCCTCGCGCTCGGGCTGGCGATTCCCCGGCGGGCGGCACTTCACGATGTTCGCGATGTAGATCTGCTCGCGCTCGATGCCCATCGCTTTGATCATGTTGTTGAGCAGTTGTCCGGCGCGCCCTACGAAGGGTTCGCCTTTTTCATCTTCGTCGGCGCCCGGCCCCTCGCCCACGAACATCAACTCCGCCTTCGGATTTCCGACGCCAAAGACAATCTGCTTCCGTCCCTGCTTATGGAGCACACAGCGCGTACAATCGCCCAGGTCTTCTCGGATGATCTTCAGCGCCTTCACCGGATCGCTCACCCGCTGTTCGGGCTTCAGGGCGATCACCTCAAAAATATTCTCATCACCCTCAATCGCAACCGGCATGGCGACCGCCGGGGACTTCCGTGGACTCATTTCTTCTCCCGATGCTGGATTTATAGAAACAGCAATTTCTTGTTCGTCCACTGCAATCGGCGCCGCGACTTCTTCTGTGTGGGCCGACACCGGCCGACGGTAGAAATCATAGATCCCCATCTCGTTGTAGTAGCGGATGCGTGCGGCTAGGGCGCGGCGAACCTCAGGATCAAGCGTGCGGGGCATTGCGGATAAGAATAACAAATGGTGGGATGTTCGGGGTGCGGAACCCCACGCAGAACTCCTGTCGAGCTGCGCTCGACGGACAGCCGAGGGCGGCTGTCTCTACGTGGGGATTGCCGCCCGTTTCCGCAACTTCACAACCTGGTCGAGCACGCGGTGCGCGACTTCCCATTTCGAGGTCTCGTGAACCTCGACCACTTCGCTCTGAGAGACGATGGTGACCGCGTTACGGTCGGAATCAAAACCAATCCCCTCGCGCGAGACGTCATTTACTACAATTGCGTCGAGCGATTTCGACGCCAGCTTCTTGCGCGCGTTCTCGAGCACGTTCTCCGTCTCCGCCGCAAATCCCACGACGATTTGGGTAGTCTTCCGGCGCGCCACTTCCGCCAGGATATCGGCTGTCGGTTCCAGTTCCAGCTTCATGTCGCCCTTACGCTTGATCTTTTGACCTGCCGCCGCTTTCGGCCGGAAGTCTGCTACTGCCGCTGTCTTGATTACCACCGTACTCGCGGGCAGGAATTTCAAAACTGCCGCCAGCATCTCTTCCGCTGTCTCGACCTGCGTCAGTTCTGCCGCGCCCGGAGCCGCAATCGCCGTCGGACCGCTCACCAGCAGCACGCGGGCTCCGCGGCGCAACGCCGCTTCCGCTATGGCATAGCCCATGCGCCCGCTCGATCGGTTAGTCAAATACCGCACTGGATCGATCTTCTCGCGCGTCGGCCCGGCCGTTACCAGAATTGTCTCGCCCGCCAGATCTTGCGAAGCGCCGAGCGCTTCCATCACCGCCGCCACAATTGTCTCGTTCTCCGCCAGTCGTCCCGACCCGGTCATCCCGCAGGCCAGATAACCGTCGCCGGGCTCGACAATGCGAACGCCCCGTTTGCGCAGGATTTCCACATTCGCCTGCGTGGCTTCGTGATTCCACATGTTGACATTCATCGCCGGAACCACGACGACCGGAGCAGTGGTCGCGAGATAAAGAGTGCTCAGAAAGTCGTTCGCAATCCCCTGCGCGAAACGGGCCAGCACATCGGCCGTCGCAGGAACCACCACCAGCGCGTCAATTGACTGGGCAACCGCGATGTGCTCGATCGCCGATTCGACATTTGCCGACCCGGTTCCGGACGCAGAACCGAACATATCGGTGATCACTTTTTCTCCGGAGAGCGCTGCGAACGTTAGCGGACGAACGAACTCCTGCGCCGCATGGGTCATGACGACTTGCACACGAATGCCGCGGTCCTGAAGGAGGCGCACGATTTCCGCCGCCTTATAAGCTGCCACCCCACCGGACACGCCCAGCGCAATTTTCATAGCAGGAAGGCGGCGGCCACGGCTTCAACATCCAGCCCCGCCTACAGAGTTGATGCTGCCGCCCGGCGCGAGATTCAAACCCCCGCGTTGGCGGCGCAAACGAGCAACGATTCGTGTCTAGGCGTCTTCCGCGAACACCTTGTTCAGAGTCTCGCTCGCGGCTACTACCGGCAATTTCGGGATTTCCGGAATCAGCCATTTCACCTTGCCGGCCTTGATTTCGTCCTGGGCGATGCGGCAAGGTTTGCGCGATCCGGTATCGATCACAGGCGGTGCGCCGCCTTGCAGTTGCCGTGCCCGCCGCGCCGCTACCAGAATGTAGCGATAGTTGCTGTCGAACCCTTCAATCAGCTTCATACTCTCTCCCCCAAAACCTCATGTGCCTTTTACCACCTGCGGATTAAACGAAGCCAGAATCGGCTGCACCCGCTCACGTGCCTGTTCCAGCCGGCAAGCCTTTGCGATCTCCACCAGCCGCCTTTCCTCACCGGTAAGTTCCGCCCCGCTTCGCAGCAACCGCTCTGCCAACACTATGTCCTTTAGTTCGTCCGCCGATTGCTCAAGCAGGTTGTTTACTAAAATGTAGTCGTATTTCTCGTAATTCTCAATCTCACGCCGGGCGGTGTCCAACCGGCGCCGGATAACTTCCTCTGAATCGAGGCCCCGACTCCGCAACCGCCATTCCAACTTATCCCTGTCGGGCGGAAGAATGAAGATGCTCACTGCTTCCGGAATCTTCTCCTTGATTTTACTCGCTCCCTGCACATCGATGTCCAGTAACAGGTCGTTACTTCGGTTTTCCGCTTCGACGAGAAACCGTCGCGCAGTGCCGTAGTAATTTCCGAAGACCGTCGCGTACTCCAGAAATTCATCGGCTGCAATCATGGCTTCAAATTCCTTTTTGGAGACAAAGAAATATTCTTTGCCATTCTGTTCGCTTCCGCGCGGCGGGCGCGTGGTGTAGGAGATTGAGAAGTCCAGGTTACGAACCATCTTGAACAGTTCGTTCACCAGCGTGGATTTACCCGAACCCGAGGGCGCGGAAACAATGTAGACGATGCTCATTTAAACAATGCTCATTTAGATATGGCTCATTTAAGCTGGCTCATTCCAGATTCTGTACTTGCTCCCGCGATTTCTCGATTTCCGACTTCATCAGCAGTCCCATCTCGGTAATCTTCAAGGCTTCGCCGGCCAGGCCCGAGGTCTTCGAAAGCAGCGTGTTGGCCTCGCGGTTCATTTCCTGCAGCAGGAAGTCCATTTTCTTGCCCACCTCGGCACCCTGGTCGAGCAAACCGAGAAAATGTTTCACGTGCGCATTCAGCCGAACCAGTTCTTCCTGGATGTCGCTGCGATCCACCAGCACCGCAACTTCCTGCAGGATCCGTTCTTTGTCCACCTGCGCGCCGAGCATCTCTGCCATGCGCGACTGCAGGCGTTCCGAGTAGCTGCGCAGAATGGTGCTGCGATGGGCTTCCACCCCGACCGCCGCTTTTTCTAGATTCCTCATGCGAGCGCGCAACTCCGTGCTGATGCTCCGGCCTTCTTCTTCGCGCATCTCATTCAGTTTGGAAAGCGCTTCTTCCACTCGCGCCATCACGGCGGTCTCCAGTTCGTCTCCCGATTTCTCGGCTCCCGAATCCATCGCGCCCGGCATCCTCAGAACCACGTTCAGATCGGGCTCACCTTCAACCTCAAATTCCTCGGCTGCGGCGCGGAACGCTGCCACATAGCTGGCAATCAGTTGGCGGTTGAGCGCAACCCCGTCCGTGCCCGAGCGATCCAGGTTCAGTATCACTTCAACGTGGCCGCGAGCCAGTTTCTCTTTCAGTATCCGGCGCAGCTTCATCTCCAGCGCGTCGGTATCGGAGGGCAAACGGAAGTGAAGATCCAGAAAACGATGATTCACCGATTTCAGCGACAGCATAAACGCCATCTGGGCGTTGACCTGCCCTTTGACCTGCGCGAATCCCGTCATGGAGCGAAGGGGCATAGAGTTCGTCCCTACGAGGGCACTACTGCCTTCGGGGCATCGGCTTCCGCAAACTGCAATTCGTAAAGGCGCCGGTACGTGCCCAGCTTTTGCATCAGCTCTTCGTGCGCGCCAATGTCGGCGATCGTGCCGTTTTCCAGCACGACGATGCGATCCGCGCGTCGCACAGTCGAGAGCCGGTGCGCAATCACAAACACAGTACGCCCGCTTATGAGATTTTGCAGCGCCGACTGCACCAGCGATTCGGACTCACTGTCCAGCGCCGACGTCGCTTCGTCAAGAATCAGAATGGGCGCATTTTTCAGGATCGCCCGCGCAATCGCGATCCGCTGCCGCTCCCCTCCAGAAAGCCGCACGCCGCGCTCCCCGATCATTGTGTTGTACCCTTCCGGAAGTCCACGAATGAATTCATAGGCTCGCGCCGCCCGCGCCGCTTCTTCCACCTGCTTCTGCGATACATGCGGCTGGCCGTAGGCGATGTTGTTCCTCACCGTATCGTTGAACAAGACCGTCTCCTGCGTGACAATCCCGATCTGCGATCGCAGCGACTCCAGCGTCACATCCCGGACATCGTTGTCGTCAATCAGAATCCGCCCATTGCTGACGTCAAAGAAGCGCGGGATCAGGTGCACCAGCGTGCTCTTTCCCGCGCCGCTAGATCCCACCACCGCCAACACCTCGCCCGCCTTCACTTCCAGATTGATTCCACGCAGCACAACCGGCGAACCTTCGGCGCTCGCATAGGAGAAAGACACGTCCACAAACCGGATCGCCCGCGCAAACTTCCCCATCCGCTTCGCTCCCGGCTTCTCGCGCACTTCGTCTTCCATATCCATGAAACGGAAAATTTCCGACGAAGCTCCCACCGCCTGCTGGAAATTGTTGTTGAAGAGCGCGAACTTGCGCACCGGATCGTATAGCTTGAACACCGCCACAATGAAGGCCAGAAATGTTCCGGCTGTAAAAACGTGCTTGTTGATTGCGTCCCGGCCCATCAGCAGCAACAGCGCAATGGCGATCGCGCCCAGAATATCCATCAGTGGAGAGCTGATCGCAAACGCCGCCACCAGCCGGAGATTCGCGCGGAACAGCCGTCGCGCGGCGGCGCGGAAGCGTTCCACTTCCCAGTTCTCCATCCCAAACGCCTTGACGATCCGGTTTCCCGTAATCGTTTCGTGCAGGATGTTCTGGATCTCAGCCAGCTTGTCCTGTCCGCCCCGCGTCGTGCTCCGAACTTGCCGGCCGATTTTTCGCGACGAGTACCAAATTACGGGAACGAACAGCAACAGCACCCACGCCAGCTTCCCTCCGAGCAGAACCACCACTGCCGCCGTGAAGACCAGGGTGAAAAACTGCTGCAGGAATTCCGCGAGCACTCCCGACATCGCATATTGCACCCTCTCGATATCGTTGACCATCGTCGAGAGCAACGTGCCCGTGGTGTGTTTCGTGAAAAAAGCCGCCGAACTCCGCAGGATGGCGTTATACAAGTCGTCCCGCAGGTCCGTGATCATCCCAAAACCCGCGTAATTCACCAGATAGGTTCCGGCGTAATCGAAGATCCCCTTCAGGACCGTGGCGGCCACCAGCGCAAAGGCAACCACCGTCCATGGATTTTGAAAGTGCGACGGAACCAGTTGTTGGAGGTTAAGAAAGCGCTCGGTGCCCGGCAGCTTGAACAGCTGAAGGGTTCTTCCCTGAGAGCCGGGATTCAATACGCGATCAAAAATCGGGCCGATAAGCAGAACTCGGCCTGCATCCAACAGCCCCACCAGCGCCATCAGGGTCACCGAAACGAGAAACTGCCACCAGTAAGGAAGAACGTAGCGCACCAAGCGGGCGATTGGACGGGGCGGACGGGGCTTGGCCGGTGTTTCCGCGGTCTTCGCGCCCGCCACTGTGGAGGTTGCCATGCGTGTAAGGCTCAATTCTACAGTGATTCCCTAGTTCGGACTGTCTCGATGCGCAACCTTTACTTTGTAACCCGCTTTCCGCAGTCGCTTGCTCACATCTTCGGCGATCATCACGGAGCGGTGCTGTCCGCCGGTGCATCCGAAGCTGATCGTGAGGTAGCTCTTCCCCTCGCGAATGTAGTGCGGCAGCAGGTAGACCAGCAGGTCCGAGATGCGGTTGATGAACTCCTGCGTCTGCGGAAACGAGCGGATATATTTGGCAACCCGAGGATCGCGGCCGGTCAGCGCGCGAAACTCCGGCACAAAATGAGGGTTAGGCAGAAAGCGTACATCAAACACCAGGTCGGCATCGTCCGGTAAGCCGTGTTTGTATCCGAAACTCACGCAGGAGACCAGAATCGTCTGCTGGCTTCCAGCGTGCTGCTTGAACCGGTCGGTCAAGTGCGCCCGCAGTTCATGAACGTTAAATTTGGAAGTGTCAATGACCAGGTCGGCAAGCGCGCGAAGCGCGCGTAGATGCCGCCGCTCGGCTCCGAGCGATGCCCGCACCGTCGTGCCCTTTCCCAGCGGATGCGGCCGCCGCGTCTCGCTGTAGCGCCGTAGCAACGCAGCATCACTTGCTTCGAGATAAATCACCCGCGTCGGTATAGTCCGTTTCACCGACTTTAGAATCGCCGGCAGTTTCTCCAGTTGGGAACCCTCGCGCACATCCACCACTAGTGCCGTGCGCGGAATCTCTCCCGACCGCAACGCCAGTTCGGCAAACCGCGGAATCAGCTCAACGGGCAGATTGTCCACGCAGTAGTAGCCAAGATCTTCGAAAGCCTTCAGCGCCGAAGCCTTCCCCGACCCGCTCATGCCGGTAATGATGACCAGTTCCGCGGCGTGGCGCTCGCCCTTACGCCCGCGAGCTTTTCCCGTTGCGGGCTTTCCCGCCGCGTGCGGGACCTTCTTGAGTTTGCTGCCTGGCATGCCGGAAATCTTAGCATTTCAGAGGGAGCGAAGGTCGCCGCGCTGCAAATCTTGCGCAGAATAAATTGCCTTGCGAATCGCCTTTGCGATAGCGAAGATCTATGGCGAGAACTTGTACCCAAGACCTAGAACAGTGACAAGGTTCGAAGCTGATCCGGCAGTCTCAGGCAAGTGTTCTGGGATCAAGAACCTCAATCTCGCCGTAACGTACGAAATCCTGAGTATTGAACGTCAAAATGCTGCTCACACCATGCATTGTCATTGCGGCTACAAGCCGGGCATCGTGAGTGTTCTTGCAGAAACTCGGTATTTAACCACCAGCCGCGCCCACTCTTCCAATAGCGGAGACTCCGGCAGCAAGACGAAGAGTCGCTTGAGAGCATCGACCTCCGCTGAGGCTTGTTCAGTCGTAAAGCCGAGCCCGTTCTCGCCCACAGGCCGTGTAATCGCAGCCCAAGACTCAACGAGATTCTGCGCCGTCAGATTTAGTACTTCATTCCTGTTACGGAGAATAATGAGGGCTCGTTCGGCTGCGGGGCAATGCGGATGGTGAGGCTGTAACAGGCGCAACAGGATGTTCGTGTCCAGGAGAACAGCCATCTAGAGGCCGCGCGTCCCATAGATGGAGTCTCGACTGATTGCCTCATCCGAAAGCAAAGGTGTCGATTCCGAATGGCTGTGAACCCAGGCATGCAACTCCTCTGACCATCGTTGGGCATCCATCCCAGTTCCTAACGCGAGTCGCGCTTCCAGCCGCCGCCGGATGGTTTCAAGTCCAACATCCACAACGTCATCCGCATCGCGGATCACTCCGGCCTGGATCGCCTGCCCGATGACCCGCTCCTGCTCGGCATTGAGATGAATCGTCATACGACGTTCCAAGATCAAGATATGGTGGGCGCTGTAGGATTTGAACCTACGACTTCCACCGTGTGAGGATGGCACTCTACCGCTGAGTTAAGCGCCCACTGCGGTTTTGCCATTGTAACAAATCGTATCCGCCGCCCTCAGCCACCCAGCCTCTTGACCGGTTCCCCCGCTCCCGATAGCCTCTTTCCATCTCCCTTTCATGGCTGCGTCCGACACTCCCGACTCTCGATCCGCAAGTGATTCAGGGGAAAACGCTTCCGCCCACCCTCCAGCCCAAGAAGACACGCAACTTTCCACCCCGAACGGGGTTTCCACCGATGTGAGCAGCGTGGCCATGGATCGCGGACTGCTGGGTCGCGGGCTCCCAAGCTTCGCGGGAGCGCGCCCGTCTGCGCCCGTGGCCGTGGCAAATTCCACCGTCAGCACAGACGACGTTTCTGACGTCGACGTGATGCTGCGGGTGAAGACGGGCGACGAATCCGCCTTTGCTTACCTGGTGCAGAAATATCGCCGGCCGATGATCGGATTCATGTACCGCCTATGCCACAATCCGTCGACCGCGGAGGAATTGGCGCAGGAAGTTTTTCTGCGCGTGTACCGCTCGCGCAGCAGTTACGAACCGACCGCCAAGTTCACTACCTGGCTTTACCGCATCGCGACCAACCTGGCCGTCAACTACGCGCGCGATACGCGCCACGAGCGTCCGGAAAATACCGTGCGGCTCGATGAACCGGACCGGGAAACGGGCACGACGCCCGACCTGGCCGACGATTCGCTCACCGCGGAAGAGCAGATATTGAAGCGGGAACGGCTGGCGGCCATCCGCAGCAAAGTGAACGCGCTGCCCGAGCGCCAGCGCGTGGCGGTCATCATGCACAAGTATCAGCAGATGGATTACCGCGAGATTGCGGGCGTGCTGAAACTCAGCGAGTCCGCCACCAAGTCGTTGCTGTTCCGCGCGTATGAAACATTGCGCGAGCAGTTAAAAGAATTCGTTTCGGGGAAATAGAGGAGAAGTATGAATTGCCGTCAAATTCACGAGCTATTGCCGGACTTGGCCGCTGGCATGGACGCTTCGACGCGGGAGCCGGAGGTTGAAAAACACATCGCATCCTGTGCCGACTGTGCTGCCCATTTGCGCGACTTGCAGAAAACCATGGCGCTGCTGGATGAATGGCAAGCGCCCGAGCCGTCGCCATATTTCGACACCCGCTTGCAGGCGCGCCTGCGCGAAGAAATGGCGCGCCCGGCTGCAGGATGGCTCAGTGCGGGATGGCTGAGTTGGGTGCGGCGTCCGGCGTGGGCCATATCGCTTGCTGCGGTAATCTTTGCCGGAGCGCTGTTAGTCGGTAACAAGTCGTATATTTCTCAGACCGAAGCCATCGCGACCAAGCCTCCATCGCTTGGTCTGCCGGTGCAGCCGGGAACCGCCGTCGGCGATCTGCAGGCGCTGGAGAGGAACGACGAGTTATACGCCGATTTCGATGTGCTCGACGAACTACAGGTGCAGGACGACGTGACCGCGAATCCGTAAGCCTGAATTTCCTGTAGAGACGCGGCTTGCCATGTCTCTCGCGGCGAAGACAGGGCAAGCCCCGTCTCTATAAGTAAGAAGTTCCGTTTGTGTGAGGCGAGTTGTAAGTTGGCTGAGACTGACGAGGGGATCAAAGTATGTTGGGGCGGGCACAAATTGCGGGCTGTCTGGCGGCGCTTCTGCTGCTCACGCCTTCGTTCGCCCAAGTACAGCGTTTGCCGCCGCAACCTTCGCAGCCAACGCGTCAGCAACCCCAACGTCCGGATGGGCAATGGCACAGGTTTCAGAAAGAAGGTCGCCCTGGTCCCAGCCGCCCCAACGAAGCGCGTCCGCCGCAAAACCAGCCCGGGCACGCCGGAAACTGGCTTCGCCGCTATAAAGATCTGCCGCCAGCGCAGCAGCGCCGCGCTCTCGAAAACGATTCGCAGTTCCGAAGGCTTCCACCGCAACAACAAATGCGATTGCAAAACAGGTTGCAGCATTTTTCCAGCCTGCCACCGCAACAGCAGGAGCGGGTGCTCAACCGCATGGAAACCTGGGAGCACCTGACTCCAGATCAGAAGCAGCGGGCGCGACAGGTATTTCAGCAGTTCCGGCAGTTGCCGCCTGACCGCCGCCAGGCTGTCAGCCGGGCGATCCGCGGGATGCGCCACGTGACACCCGAACAGCGTGACCAACTCATCAACTCCCCGCAGTACAGGCGCGCATTCTCGCCGCACGAGCGCGGCTTGCTTAGCGGAGCCTCCCACCTTCCGCTCGCTCCCGGAGACGGCCTGCAAGCCGGACCACCGGAAGAATAAGAAGACTAGAAGAGGGAAGAACAAACGACAATCACTTGGGACTCGACAGAAGAGGCTGGCTCAAAACTAATCGGGAGTTCAACAAAGCACACCTCAGGCGCTACGCGCAAATTGTCCGACGACTTGGCGACACGTCCGCGTCAAAGCGTCTTCTTGCTGGCTCGGGCCCAGGCCGCTGCAGCCGCTACGTGGGTTTGTGCCGTTTCAAGACGCGACTTCTCGGCCAGCAGGCGCCCGTGCAGATCGGGCAGAAAATCCTTCAGCCTTTCCAGGTTGCTACGGTATTCGAGGGATTCTTTATCGAACGCCACGGATGCTTGGGATTGCGCCGGCGGGTGCCGCAGACATTCCGCTGCACGTAGAACGTGGCTGAGCAAGTCAGAGAAGTCTTGAGGCATGATGGTCGAGCAATGTTTTTGATCCGGACGGAGACGGACGAGTAGCGCACTGGCAACCAAAGACTGCTCCGCTCGCTCTACCTCGGTCCAAGCTTCTCCCACCTCCAGCAAGTCCGTGATCTGCTGGCAGATCCCCGCTTGCGAAGGAAGGAATTGCACCTGCACCAGATTTTGGCGCAGAAGGTCACAAAAATCGTTGAGATCCTGGGCGACCTTACCTCCAGATGCAAAATCCAGTCCCGACTGCAGGTACGCGATGACCAGAATCGCGTGGTTGATTTGATTGGTCCGAAGCTCAATGTCGTTTTGTTCGATCGCCTGCGCGGCCTGCCTCAGGTCTTGAATCATTTGTTCATAGAGCAAGACCACGAGGCGGACAACCGTGGCGCCGCGTACGTCGGTTTCGCGATAGGCGCTCCGAGGATTCGTCATGACTATCCTGTCGCCGTGCCGGTTGTAGGTGCTGAGTTGGACGAGTTGAACGGAGTGGATGCGGTGCTGCCGTTGAGCGCGCCAATCTCAGCCGTGACTTCCTGCAGAAGAGACGGATAGGCTTCGAGCGTCGCATTGACCTGGGCGTACTGCAGCGTCAATGCTGCATTTTGCGTGGCCAGGCGGTCTTGCAAATTGGCGATCTGGGTGGTCAGGGCCTGCTGCTGAGTTTTGTTTCCAGCAATGTCCAATTTACTATGCCCTGGACTGGATCCGTCAGGTTGGTGAGGTCACTGCTAAAATTGTTGGCAAAACCGGTAGCCGAAGCATTCTGAAAGAAGCTCTGGAACGCCGCCGGGTTCGCGGTGAACGTATTGTTGAGTTGAGTATTGTCGATGGTGAGCGTGCCATCGTTGTTCAGATTGATGCCCAGCGAAGCAAGGTTTACCAACCCACTGTTTCCAGAAATTGAGTAGGTCGCATCGGTGAGAAAACTGGCCTGCAATGAGCGCAGGGCACTGTCGCCACCCAGCGGCCCTTCGGTGTTGGTGGCCGGATCCACCGTGAACTGCGTGTTGAGATTCCCAATCACCGCGTTGTAGGCAGTAACGAAGCTGGTGATCGCCGCTGCGGCCTGGGTCGCGTCGGGTCCCACAGTGATCTGCGCGGGCGTTCCCGGCACCGCGCTGACTAAGTTCAGCGTGACCCCGGGGACGGCTCCGGTGACGGTGTTGGTAGAACTTTGTAGGGGAACGCCATCAACCGTCAGCGAGGCGTTGGTGCCGCCCACCGGGGTCTTGAAGTTCAGGACAGTCGTGTTGTTGGTAATGGACAAAGCTCCAGAGGTTCCTGTGGACTGGCTATAAACCGCCAGCCGCGCTCCGTTGGCACTCGTGGCTACTCTCTACGGAGTGGGCGCGGCCAACCTTATTTTGCTGCCTGCAGCTGGAAAACTAAAAATTCGCATCCGCGACGAGCAGATTATCCGCGAGATGATGCTTGAGGGTGCCGTTTCCATCCTCGAGGGAATGAACCCTCGCATGGTGGAGGAAAAGCTGCTGGGATTCCTCACCGAGGCCCACAAACCCGCCGCTGTTTCTGAGGTGTCCAAAGTATGAGACGCCGCAAGCGACGCCACGGTCATTCCAATCATGAGCGCTGGCTGGTTTCCTATGCTGACTTCATCACCCTCTTGTTTGCCTTCTTTGTCGTGCTCTACGCCTCGTCGCAAGTCGACAAAAGAAAAGTCGGAAACCTCGCTTTTGCGATTCAGGCCGCTTTCCAGGAAATGGGAGTCTTTCAGGGTTCCACTGCAGCAATGCCTATCGACGATGTAATAAACCCGATGGCCTTCAACACCTCGCCCGCCATCGAAAACACGGAGCGCACCGCGAACCTCGGCTGGATTGCGTCTCATCCCGATGCTTCGCTCGACCCAGGATTAGAGGTCGGCGATCTGGCTGAATTGCAGACAGAGTTGGAAACCGCGCTCGCATCGGAAATCAAACGCAAGGAAATCGCCATGCACCGCGAGCCCGACGGCCTGGTCATCAGTTTGCGCGAGGCTGGTTTTTTCGAAAGCGGCTCAGCTCAGATGAAGTCAACCTCGCAGGCCGCCTTTGACCGCATTGCCGGCATGCTGCGGGAACGTGATTATCGCTTGCGAATCGAGGGCCACACCGATAACGTGCCCATTCACAACTCGCAGTTTCCCTCGAACTGGGAGCTTTCCACATCACGGGCAACCGAAATTGTGCGGCTCCTCATCGTTAGAGAAGGGTTCGGTCCTGCTCGTCTCAGCGCTGCCGGCTATGCCGAGTATTACCCGGTCGCAACCAATCTCACCACGGAAGGCCGCGCCATGAACCGCCGTGTGGATATTGTCATTCTCGGCAACGCTTGGACGGTGATTCCTACCGCCCCAGCCGCGACCCAGTTTCAGGTCCCCGCCACAGCCGCAACAAAGACGGCAAAACCGTCCCCGGCTGCCGTGCTCAAGCCCACGGTCGTGAAGTCCGTAGACCCTCGTCTACAGCCGTAGTTCCATCCAGAGTGCGTGTTCGATGGGAATGGCAGAATACGGCGCGATTTCCTCGAACCCCATCCTGCGATAGAGTGCGATCGCATCCTTCATTGCTGATTCAATCGTATCCAGACGCATGCGCTTATAACCGATGGCGCGCGCCTCGGCGATTATGCGCTCCACCAACATCCGGCCCATGCCCACGCCGCGCTCGGCAGGCCGCACGTAAAGCCGCTTCATTTCGCAGATACCGGCTTCCAGTCTGCGCAACGCAACGCATCCGGCGGCGTGGCCTGAGGATCGGGCAAGCAGCAATCTCCCGCTCGGCGGGCCGTAGGCGCCCGGAAGGCTTTTCAACTCCTCATCGAAACTTTGGAAGCACAGGCTAAAGCCGAGCGAACTGCCGTATTCGAGGAAGAGGCTGCGAGCTTGTTCGATGTGTTCGGGGAGTGTGGCCTGAATCAATTCGATTTGGTTTCGATCGTCTTGAGTCGGATTGTCCTGACCCGGCTCATCCCGAATAAGATCGCGTTTGCCGTCGGCAGCGTTCGTCACTGGAGAACCTTACAGGTGTATTCGGATGCTCCCGTCGATTTTACCCCCCGTTCAGCCGATTGCGTCCGGCTGACCAGGCGATTAAGATTTCTCCACTCCCATGTCTGAAGTAATTTCAACCGATCCCATTAGCGCGCACACCGCTTCCACTCCCGCTCCCGAAACCTCCGTCGAGGTGTTCGCCGTTTACGGCGTTGAGCCCGAGATCCAGGCCTATGCCATGGCGAAATATTCGCGTTCCTCCCTCTCGATGAAGGAGTCCCTGAAGGAAATTACTCAGCAGAAGGCGGAAAAGTTTCTCAACACGTTCTACTTTCAGTACGGGCACCGCTCCATCGCCGACCTTGCCCACATCGCGCTCGCCATCGAGCGCCTCTCCATTCTCGCCGCCATCGTCGTTGCCGACGAACAGCGCTGGGATGGCCAGGAGCGATCCACTCGCTACCAGGACTTCAGGAAGAGCGGTTACTACACGCCCAGTTTCGAGAATGACGCTCCGTCCCGGACTCTCTATCGCCAAACCATCGAGTCACTGTTCACGGCCTACGACAAAGTTTCGCAGCGGACGTTCGAATATCTTGCCAGCATTACGCCCCGGCCCTCCGAAATGAAGCCGGAAGCGTACGAGCGCACCCTGCGCGCCCGCGCTTTCGACATCTCGCGCTATCTACTGCCGCTCGCCACCAACACGTCACTGGGGGAGATCGTCAACGCCCGCACGCTGGAGAACCAAGTTGCCCACCTGCTCTCGCAGCCGCATAAAGAAGTTCGTGATCTTGGAGCGCTGCTGAAACAAGCCGCCCTTTCTCCGGCTTACAACGCGAACGAAGAATCGCTGCGCGCCCTGGTTGCCGAGATTCGCGCCGTGGCGCCCGAAATCGCCGATCGCGCCGAACGCGAACTCCTGCGCGAAGTGCGGGTCGCGCCCACTCTGGTCAAGTACGCCGATCCGAATCGCTACGAAATCGAGACGCGTCGCGAACTCCAGCAGGCCGCCGCTCAACTGATGCGAGATGCCACTATCGAAGCCGCGCCGCTTGTGGATTTGCTCGACAATGATTTGGTGGACAACGATTCTCGCAGCAAGGATGCGCTCGAGATCGAACTCGCCACCACGCTCTTGTACGGCCACTGTCATTATTCTTACAGGCAGCTTCGCCGAACCCTCGGAGTGGCAGGCGAGGCGCGCCGCCGCGAAATCATCGACCTCGGCCTGCGCCATCGCGGCAGCCACGACGAGATGCCGCGTCCGTTCTCCGTTGGCCAGCAGTTCCGCTTCGACATCCTCATGGACATCGGCGGTTTCCGCGACATGCACCGCCACCGCCGCTGCGTCCAGATCATGCAGGATTTCTCGACCGCCCACGGCTTCGACACGCCGCCCGAAGTCGATGCTGCGGGAATCCGCCCCGATTACGAATTCGCGATGAAGCGCGCCGAAACCGCGGTGCAGAAGCTTTCCGCGGCCGCCAGTAAAGAAGCTCCGCAAAACGCGCAATACGCGATCCCCCTCGCTTTCCGCAAGCGCACCCTGTTTAAAATGGATTTCGCCGAGGCCGTTTACATTTCCGAGTTGCGCACCACGCCCGCTGGGCACACGTCCTATCGCAACGTCGCCTATGCCATGTACGAAGCCGTTGCCGCAAAGTATCCGGCGTTGGCAAAATACTTCCGGGTGCACGATGTCCGCGAGCCCGTGGATCTGTTAAAACGCTGAGCATGTGTGGTGCGGGCGCACCGGTCCGCGAAAGGGTTGACTGGACCGACAGGCCCAGCGCCGCCAAACAGACTTGTGGAGCGAGTCGGATGAAGATTCAGTTTTTTCTAGTTATCGTCGCTGCGACCCTCGCCTTTGCTCAAAAGGACGAAAATACAAGTGCCGCGCCCACCCAGTCGGAGGCGAACAAGCCCCACGCGACAGCCGAAGCTGTCTGCGGAGAAGCCACTACACAGATGGAGATCAACCAGTGTTTCGCCGCCGCATACCAACGTGCAGACAAGGAGATAAATGAGCTGTACTCCAACATAATGAACAAGCAGGCCCCCCCGACCGGGATCACTTACAGGCGGCCCAGCGCGCCTGGATCAAATACCGCGACGCAAGCTGTGAAACGGCAGCAGCGCTCTACCAGGGTGGATCCATTCAGCCGTCAGTTCGAGCGGAATGCCTGAGGAGGAACACGCGCGCTAGAGCCGACGAATTGCGTCAAATTTATGACACCGGCACGCGGTGACTAGCTGCGCCGGAACACCGCAAAATTGACGCCGGTGAATCTCCGCCTCTAGAATCACCTCACCGATGCCCAACTACGAATACCTGTGCAAGGACTGCGGACACCGCTTTGAACAAATCCGTAAATTCTCCGATAAGCAGCTGCGAAAGTGCCCCGAATGCGGAGGCGTCATCGAGCAGGTGATCTCGGCTCCAGCCGTGCAGTTCAAAGGCTCGGGCTGGTACGTCACGGATTACGCGAAGAAGGGCGCTGCTTCTGCGGGGTCGTCCTCGTCTTCTTCGGAGGGCGACAGCGCCACAAAAGAAGCGAAGGACTCCAAAGACACGAAAGATGCGAAGGACACAAAGGACACTAAAGATACGAAGAAAGGCGACAAGCCCAAGTCTGACTCGTCGCAAAAAAAGCACAAGAAAGACTAGCTGGTCCGCCTTTTAATGCGGCGCTAGACAGTCAGGGCTCCGCCAGTCCGCTCTGGCAAGCCGACAACAACGGTTCGTCGGCGTGGCATTTCATCGTCAGATATTTCCCCCAGGAATTGCAGGCTGAGGCCCAGTCGCTCGCATGCCTGACATGCCGCGTCGTTGAGAAAGTACACGATGTCTCCTCCAAACCGATCCTTGAACCGGCGGCGTTCATCGAGGTCGAACGGGCTTACCGAATACACTTTGATATCTGGACGCTCGCGCAGGATCGCACTCAGTTCACGCTGGAATCCAAGCGCCCCTTGCCGTACTTGTGCCATGGTGAAAGAAACAACGCGATAAGGCATAGCTGAAGTAAAGGGAGACGGGCGAGGGCGCCCGTCGCTCCACCGAAAGACGAAGCATAGCAGGCTTGCCGGCTTGGCGAACCGCGACGATTTTATTCCGGGCGGGGTCTACTCCGGTACGATCCCTGCCGCCGCCATCATCCTCCCCGTAACGCCCTTCTCCGCCCGGAAGCTGAACAGCAACTCTGTATGGCACGCCGTGCACGGCCCCACCACCTCAATATTCTTCGCCAGCACGCCCGCATCCAGCAGTTGCCGCCGGTTCGCCTCTACCAGATCGAGAAAAAGTTTTATCGGCAATTCGCTATGTCCCGGGGCGCGCGCGGTCAGGAACAGCAACGGATATTTCTCCCGCACTGGGTCCGATTCCTTCACCTGACGGAACAAGCTCGAGGCGTACGCAAACTGGGCTTCAAACTTGGTGCGCACTTCTTCGCCCACTTCGTAACAGCATCCCTGGACGCCCGGCCCAATTGCTGCCATCAGGTCCCGTGGATCGCTCCCGAAATGTTTCTGCATTTCGCCGACACCCTTCTCGACGATCCGCTTGACCGTGCCGCGCCAGCCTGCATGAAAAACGCCGACAGCCCGCCGTTTCCGATCCGCGAGAATGATGGGAAAGCAATCGGCGGTCTGCACCGTCACGAGCAGTCCCGGCGTGTTCGTGATAATCCCGTCTCCAGCCAGAGGCTCTGCCGGCATCCGGCCGACTCGCGCGCCGTCAACACGATGGATCAAATCAGAATGAATCTGTCGCAGCGAAACCAGCGGCCAGCTGCTGCGTCCATTCGCGACGCCCAGTTCCTTGAGGAAAATCTCGCGGTTGCGCTCGACGGCTACGCGCGAGTCATGCTGCGTGAACCCAAGATTCAGAGAGTTCCCGCCGTAGCCGCGCGATACTCCGCCATGCCGCGTCGAGAAGGCATGCACCAGCCAGGCCAGTTTGCCCAGCTTTTCGGAATGCAAGAGTTGTATTTTGTTCTTTGCGACGCGATTAGTCACCACAGTTCGATAATACCTTGAACCATTTAGTCATTGCCTCATTGAGCCACTAAATCATTGAAAATCGGCTGGGGGTTTCAATGACTCAATGCGTCAATGATTCAATGATCCGATAACTTACTTCTTCTTCACCATTTCCGCGTCAATCTGGATCTTGACGTTATCTCCAACCACCGCTTCTCCGGTCTTGAGAAGGTTGTTGTAGACCAGATTGAAATCTCTGCGGTTGATGGTCGTTGTTGCGGAAATTCCGCGGCGCGAATTGCCCCACGGATCGGCCAATTCAGGAGTAGGTCCATCAACGTCGAGCGTGACTTCGCGCGTGGTTCCGTGGATGGTCAGATCGCCAATTACTTGCAGCTTTCCGCCGTCGTTTACGATCCGCTTGGATTTGAATTCGATGGTCGGGTACTTTTCAACGTCAAAGAAATTAGGGCTCTTGAGATCTTTGTTTCGCGCCTCGACCCGCGTATCGACCGAGCTGACGTCGATGCTGGCCGATACCTGCGACTGCGTAATGTCTTTCTCGTTCAGAACGACGTTTCCCGTTACCTTCGTAAAATTCCCGGTAACATTCGAGATCCCGAGGTGACGCACCGTGAACTGCGCGGTCGAATGCGCGGGATCAATGTTCCAGGTTGAAGTCTGCGCGAGCGATAGGCTGGCGAGGAGAGCGATTGCGGACACGATAGCAGTCCGTTGGGCTGTTTTCAGCATGTAGATTCGAGATCCTTTGAGCAGGTTTTTTGGAGGCAGCAATTCGATACTCAAAAATAATCAGATGTGGATTCAGTCGGCAAAGATACAAAAAACACGAAGGCCGCGCAATATTCGCGCGGCCCTTGTGCTTCTACGGCGCTTCGATCTTATTCCTTGCCGGCCGCGATGGTGGCGATTGCTGGTTCGGCGCCGTGCTCCGTCTCGACCGGCTTGATCTTCACCGAAGCCAGTATCTTCTCCAGCTTGGCGAAGACTTCGTCGCGGTTGACGGACTCAACGCCGTCTTTGGTGCCGTATCCGGCGGTGCCCAGTCCTAAGACGTATTCGTAGCAGGCTCCATTTTCGTAACTGTGGTAGTACTGCGTTTCGGCTTGCTTTAGGGCGCTAGCGGAGAAGTCGGAAGTCGTCTCCATGTCAGTCGAGCCAATTTTGACTTTCTCGGCGTCGACTGGCTCGCCGTCGGCATTGCGTGAGTCGACGAAGGCGAAGTGCGCACACTCCTGCTCGGAGAGGCTACGATTGACGTTCACGTTGAAAAACGCGGATGCGAAGTCGGTGCCGGGATAGGAACTGCCGGGCAGTGCGACGGTTGCGACCGCGACTCCACCGGACTGGACGAAGTTCATCGGGGCCTCGTTCATAGTCACAGCTGCAAGCTGAGGCTGCGCTTTGTCGCCAGAGGTCAGTGTGAATTTCCGCGGATAGAGGAACGAAACACCTGAGTTAGCGTCGCTATAAGTGACGTTCGCAGGACGTTTCTTGGGCGTCTTCTTCGTGGGTGCGGGTGAGGCCGCGGCGGTTGGGGTGGTTGCGGCTGTTACCGCGGCCGCAGGCGTTGCCGAACTCGGCGCAGGGCTGGAGACCCCGACCAGCGCCGGCTTTGGACCTTGCCTTGAGCACGCACTCACCACAAGTAATAGCCCGAGAATCGCGAAGGCTGCGATCATGGCGAGTTTTTGCTGGCGCGACCAGGACGAAAGCATCGTCCCGGAGATTGTGTTGTTGTTAGGAGCCGGATTGCTGGGTTCCTTATCACCGGATTTCCAAGTAGTTGTCATTTTGTCACCTCCTCAGCGGCTGGCGCAGTCGAAAGTGATAAGGCAAGTGAGCGACCACCCGGACGACTGCTGATGTAGCGCGACTTATGAGCGAACGCGGCGCGAGGCAGTGTGCGCCGCCATACACGCCGTGTGGAAAGGAACACGCCGGTGGGCCTCACCCTTCCCGCTAGAATGTTTTGGTGAGCAATCTCTCACCGAACTTCTCTCTTAATCCTCGCGAAAATTCCCGCAAAAGTTATCGCGGACGCCTGGCGCCGTCGCCGACGGGGCTGTTGCATATCGGGCATGCGCGGACTTTCTGGATCGCGGCGCAACGGGCGATCGAGAATCAGGGAACTTTGATTCTGCGGAATGAGGATCTGGATCCGCAGCGCTCGCGGGCGGAATTCGCTCGCGCCATGATTGAAGACTTGCGCTGGCTGGGAATTCGTTGGAGTGAGGGGCCGGATTGTGGGGGGGCATATGGTCCTTACTCGCAGAGCGAGCGCCGGGCGCACTATTTGGAGGCCTGGCGGCGGCTGCGCGATGGCGGGTTTCTGTATCCTTGCACGTGTTCGCGCAAGGATCTGGCGCAGGCGGCGAGCGCTCCGAACGATGCGGATACCGATGATGAGCCGGTGTATCCAGGGACGTGTCGTGATCGCAAGGATGCGACTGAGTTCATGGAGCCAGCGGGCGTGAACTGGCGGCTTCGCGTCCCCGAGGGCGAGGAAGTGGAATTTGCCGACCTGAATCTGGGACGGCAGCGCTTCGTCGCAGGCAATAAATTCGACTTCGGCGATTTTCTCGTCTGGCGGCGCGACGATGTTCCTGCCTACCAACTCGCGGTCGTAGTCGACGACGCGGCTATGCGGATCACCGAAGTCGTGCGCGGCGCGGATTTGCTGAAGTCGACAGCGCGGCAATTGCTGTTGATGCGTGCGCTGGGGTATGCCGGTCTCGGTTATGCAGAGCCGGATTATTTTCATTGTGAACTGGTGCGGGATGCCGCTGGAATGCGGCTGGCGAAACGGCACGATGCGCTGAGTATCCGGCATTTGCGCGAGAGCGGGATGACGGCGGAGAAGGTTCTGGAGATGGCCGGTTGGCCATGATGGGGGCGGCACTTTCGTTTGGCGCACGATTACATGCGTTTGCAACAGATCGCGGCCAGCAGGGTTAGCATTAGTAGTTGACAGAACATTTCAGCACGGGGCGATTGGGAGGGTTATGCAGCGAGTATTCTCGACGATTTGTGCAATCGTGCTGTTTATGAGTTCGGCCGCCTATGGGCAGTCGCTTGGCGATATTGCGCGCGAGAACCGGGAGAAGAAGAGCGAGGCTGCATCTGCTGCGCAGCCAAAGGTGATTACGAACGCGAATCTTCCGAAGGATCCGGACGCGGGCCAGAAACCAGCCGAGGCACAGTCGGGAGCGAGCGCGAGCAGCACCGCCGCTGACCATCGTTCTGCGCAACAACGGTTGGCGGAACAACGTGCGGCCGATCAATGGAAGAGACAGATCCTGGCGCAAAAAAATAAAATGGCGACTCTGCAGGCTCGGATCGACCAGCTCAATGCGTGGATTCATTCCGCGGGCGGGAGCGTCCAATACGAGGGACCGTACAACCGTTATCAGGCGCGGCAACTGCAGCGGGTTGCGCAAATCCAGCTGCAACTCGATGAGCAGAAAATGAAGCTTGACCAGATGCAGGAAGCGGCGCGGCACGCGGGCATGCACTCGGCGGTTTACGATCCGTAGAAGCTCTCAGCCTGTCAGTTATCAGCGTTCAGTTCATGGAACACTTCTGCCTGATTTGCGAGTGAATCGGACCGCCCGGTCCGACTATCCTAACTATGTGAGCGTTGACCGAGTTTTCCTCACTGCGGAATGGCAGTACCTGGCCATGCTGAACTATGAAGTCGACGCCGGTATGCTTCTTCCGTTCGTTCCTGCCGGAACCGAACTCGATCGCTGGGAGGGAAAAGTCTTTGCCAGCCTCGTCGGATTTCGATTTCTTAAGACAAAATTGCTCGGCTTCCTGCCAATTCCGATGCACTCGAATTTCGAGGAAGTGAACCTGCGCTTTTACGTGCGACGGCAAGCGGGGAGCGAAGTCCGGAGAGGGGTGGTGTTCATCCGGGAGTTGGTTCCGCGCCGGGCAATTGCATTCGTTGCCCGCACGTTCTACAAAGAGAATTATGTGGCTCTCCCAATGGCGCATGAGATTCGTGCTGCTGGCGATAATCGTCTGAGAGTGGCGTACCGATGGCGGAGCGAAAACCGCTGGAGCGAGATGAACCTTGAAACCGACGGGAATTCTGAACTGCCAGGCGAGGGCTCGATTGAACAGTTCATCACCGAGCATTACTGGGGATATTCGGCTCAGCCTGGCGGCGGTTGCGTGGAATACCGCGTGACGCACCCTTCGTGGAGGGTCTGGCAGGTTGGGCGATCGGTATTTGAGGGCGACGCAGAAAAGTTGTACGGAAAAGAGATCGCGACAGTGCTCGAGGGTAAACCGCAGTCCGCTTTTCTCGCAGAAGGATCCGCAGTCACCGTGATGTGGGGGCGAAGATGTGAGCATGCCGGTGAGCACTGAAACCCGACTGACCCAGGGCGGGGTCCAAGGCGTGATCCTTTACGACGGGCAGTGCGGTTTCTGCTCTCGTTGGGTGAAGTATTGGGCGGGGACGCTCGGGCGGCACGGATTCGAGATTGTCTCGCTGGATGAGCCCTGGGTTGCGGAGAGGATCAAGATGCCGCATGAAGAACTGCTCACCGACATACGGCTGCTGACGGCTGATGGTCAGCTGATATCTGGAGCCGATGTTTATTTATATGTGACGCGACGGATCTGGTGGGCGTGGCCTTTCTATGCGATTTTCAGTTTGCCGGGGTTCAATC
The DNA here is from genome assembly GCA_963772195.1 of uncultured Acidobacteriaceae bacterium. Classification (GTDB taxonomy): domain Bacteria; phylum Acidobacteriota; class Terriglobia; order Terriglobales; family Acidobacteriaceae; genus Acidiflorens. The sequence continues at coordinate 335,279 of CAVYWE010000001.1, forward strand.
GGCTGATCCACGCGGGTTATCGGCGGTTCGCGCGGAATCGGTACTGTCTTTCGCATGCGTGCAAGCTGCGGCCACGCCAATAGTTGCGGTGGCCACAGGCAGCTGCCGAGCTTGCGCTCGGCTTGGACGGGCGAGGCGCCCGTCCCCACACCAGTCTTGTCTAGAACAACGCTGTTGGTCCCCGCTTCCAGCTTTTGCCTTTTTCTTTCGCAATGTTCTCGATGTCATTCATGTAGACCGCCCTGAGGCCAGCCGGAACCCTACTTTTCTCTAGTAGGTGAATGGAGGGCAGGAAAAGCCTCTACTGTAGAGGCGCGGCTTGCCGCGTCCGGAACCGGACACGACACTGGGCGCGGCACGCAGGAGACGCAGCAAGCTGCTACGGGAACGTCTACACTGGCCTTTTTGCCCTCGAATTGGGCTATTTTGGCGCTCTTCTACTGCCGGACCCCGATTTTATGCCGATTTTCAACGGGGTACCTTACTGAAAACCGCATAAAATCTGCATAAAATGCTACTTTTCCACAGCTCAGTGCGTTACTATGCGCTGGACACAAGCAAACTTGTAGGTTCCTGAAGGAGGAAATTCATGGCATCTGGTATGACCAAAACTCAACTCACCCGACACCTGGCCGAAAAGCTCGAAACCAACAACAAGACGATCGCGTCTTTTCTGGAGAACCTGGCAGATACGGCGATTAAAGAAACGAAAAAGAACGGTGTGTTCGTTGTGCCCGGCCTCGGCCGCCTGGTGAAGGCGCATCGCAAGGCCCGCATGGGACGCAACCCGCAGACTGGTGAACCAATTCAGATCAAGGCGAAGACGGTCGTAAAGTTCCGCGTGGCAAAGGCCGCGAAGGACGCGATCGCGCCGAAGAAACCGTAGTGTGGCGCGGGCACTCCCTTCGGCTTCGCTCAGGGCAGGCTCTGTCCGCGAAAAGTTGGAAACGAGAAAAGGCCGGCTTTCGAGTCGGCCTTTTTTATGTTTAGGACTCGTCACTGAACAATGACGGCGGGTCGTTGAAGAGTTCTCCTAAAAAGCTCTCCCGCTGATTCACAAAGCTGCGCACAATCTGCATTGGCGCAGTTTCCTCATATTCAATCTCATGAAGCGGTCCTCCATCGAACGAGATGATCTGAGCCTTCGGATACCCTAGCAGTATCGGCGAGTGCGTAGAAATAATGAATTGAGCGTCTTTGTGCTTCTTCAAAACGTCGTGGATCAGTACGAGAAAAGCCAACTGCCTTTGCGGAGAAAGCGCCGCTTCGGGTTCGTCCAGCAGGAACAAGCCATTCCGCTGGAACTTGAGTTCGAGCAGTTTGAAGAAGGTTTCACCGTGCGAGCGAGTGTGGAGACTGCGGCCACCATAAAACGCACTGATCGGTGTGGACCCTGGCGCATCCTCTTCGTCGAGCTTGTCCATATACGAGACAGTATTGAAGAAGCTTTCCGCGCGCAGAAAGTAGCCCGCCCCGGTGCGCTTGTCGAAGGATAGACGTAAAACCCGTACCAGCGGATCGACGGAGTGATTGCTTTCGGTGCTGTCGTTCATAAAGTTTCGCGTGCCACCTTCCCGCCCGAAGCCATAGTGCACTGCAATGGCTTCGAGCAGGGTCGATTTGCCAGTGCCGTTCTCGCCGGCGAAGAAACAGATTCGTGAGCGTAGTACTAGCTCATCAAGGCTGTTGATGGCGGGGACAGAGAATGGATAGCTCTTCCAATCCTCGACCCGATCGCGCAAGAGTTTGATTTTCTTAAGCACAAGATGCTCTGCACCGTCACGAACGCGCGCTCCAAGACTATACCCCCAGCTCCACCAGCTCCGCGTCTACTTTTCCCGCTCCGATCATCAGTCTCCCTACGCTCACTGGCAAGTTGAAACGGCGCGGGCCGGCGCTCCCTGGATTGAAATAGAGCACGCCGCTCTTCTCTTCCATCCTCGGCCGATGGCTGTGGCCATAGACGACGACGCGGAGTCCGGCGGCGTCAGGCTTCAGGTCGAGTTGGCCGCGATCATGCAGGATATAGATGGACACGCCACCGGCTTCGACGATTTCAGTTTCAGGCAGAGCGCGCGCCCACGAGGCGGTGTCGACGTTACCCCGGACCGCGGTTACGGGGGCAACCTTCGCGAGCGCTTCGAGGATTTCGGGGGCGCCGATATCACCGGCGTGAAGGATGCGGTCGGACCCACGCAGAGCTTCGACGGCTTCGGGCCGCAGCAGTCCGTGGGTGTCGGAGATTACGCCGAGGGTCACGTGTTTCTCGGTCATCAGTTTCTTGATCCTGAAATTAATGTGCGCCTTCCGGACGGACGAATGCGTCCGTCCCTACGCGGTTCTTGCCGATTCATCACAAATCGTTTGTCGAACGCTCACACACTTCTCAAACAGGCTAAGGCTATACTGCCGAGAAGGTTCGAAGGAAGATGCCCGAAGCTGGTCCAAACTTGGCGGAAGCGCTGCGGCGCTACTGGGGATACCACGAATTTCGTCCCAAGCAGGAGAATGTTATCCGCAGTCTGCTGGCAGCGCACGATACTTGTGTGGTGATGCCGACCGGAGGCGGCAAGTCGCTGTGCTATCAGCTTCCGGCGGTGATTTCCGGGAAGACGGCGGTGGTGGTTTCTCCGTTGATCGCACTGATGCAGGACCAGGCGGCGCAACTGGCGCAGATGGGCATTCCGGCAGCGGCGATCAATAGTTTTCAGAGTTCAGCGGAACGACGTCAGGTGATGGAGAAAGCGGCACGAGGGGAATACCGGCTGCTTTATCTTTCTCCGGAGAAGTTGGCCGCTGAAAATACTTTCGACTGGCTAGCCAAAGTCCCGGTGGGTTTCTTCGCGGTGGACGAGGCGCATTGCATTTCAGAATGGGGACACGAATTTCGACCGGACTACCGTCAGCTGAGCCGGCTGCGCACGAGCTTTCCAGGGATTCCAATTGCGGCGTTCACCGCAAGTGCGACGCGGCAAGTGCGGCACGACATTCTGAAGCAGTTGCAGATGCGCGATCCGCATCTTTACATCGCCAGCTTTCATCGCAAGAATTTGAGCTACGTGGTCCACGAATGCGAAGCGCGAACCCAGATGGAGTTGCTCGCCCGCGCATTGCGACAATATGCCGGGGAGAGCGTGATCGTGTACTCGCCCACAATTCGCAGAGTCGAGGAGACAGTCGAATACCTGGAGGAGAGCGGGATTGCGGCGATTCCCTATCACGCAAAGATGGAAGCGCCCATGCGCCGGCAGAATCAGGAACGCTGGATGTCGGACGAAGTGCGGGTGCTGGTGGGAACGATCGCGTTTGGCCTCGGCATCAACAAACCCGCGGTACGGGCGGTGATTCACCTGTCGTTGCCGAAGTCGATTGAACAGTATTACCAGGAGGCGGGCCGCGCGGGTCGTGACGGGCGTCCGGCGGATTGCGTGCTGCTCTGGCAGAAGCGCGACCACGTTCTGCTGGATTACTTCATCGGAAAAATCTCGGATGACGCTGAGCGCGAGCGGTCATCCGAGAGGAAACGCGTGATCAGCCGGTTCGCGGATTCTCGCGGCTGCCGCCACCGGCAGATCTGCCTGCACTTCGGAGAAACTCCGCAATGGGAGCGCTGCGGGAACTGCGACAGCTGCGGGGCAAAGCCGGAGTGGCTGCAAAAGGAAATCGTGCGCGCTGACTTGCCGGAGGTTACGGCGCGACAGGCGCAGTTTTCGCCCACGTCTTCTCCGTCCTTCTATACCCCCCAGCTGCGGTCCGAGAAACCGCGGGTACGGGATGCGGCGCCGGCGGAAGCGGATCCGGCATTGGCGGAGTACCTGCGCGAATGGCGTCGAACTATGGCGCGGGAAAACAAAGTGCCCGCCTACATTATTCTTCACGACAGCACGCTGGAGGAGCTTTGCCGGCGGCGTCCGGCCAATTTTGCGGAGTTGAAGCAGGTGCCGGGCATTGGCGAAAAGAAGGCAGATGTATATGGCTCGGAACTTCTCCAGGCTTTGCGGAACTTTGGCGGCGGGGCGCGCGCCACGCCGACTGTGTCCAGGGAGCCGGCTCCGGCGGAACAGACGCTTCGGCTCTTGAACGAGGGACGCAGCTTTGAGGAAATTGCCCGCATTCGCGCGCGCCAGATTTCGACCGTCATTTGTACGGTGGCGAGCCTCATCGAAACCGGGCAAGTGAAATTGGATCCCAAGTGGATTTCTCCCGACGCGCAGCCGCTGATTGAGGCGGCTTGCCTGAAGCAGGGCATCGAGAGGTTGAAGGACCTCAAGGAAGCGGTGCCACCGTATGTCAGCTTTGAGGACATACGCTTGGTGGTGGCGCACCTGCGAGCGGAGAATCGGGTACGGGCGAAGACAGCATGACGGTTTTGCCAGCGTGGTGGCGGGGCTTTGCCCCGCCGGAACGGGCCGGAGCCCCGTCACCACACAACCCACCTCTACACGCCCTCGGCGGCGGGATCCCAGATCAGCTTATGGATCTGTAGGCTGAGCCGCGCGGGGACGTTGTCGTCGAGGATCCATTGGGCGAGTTCTTGCGGATCAAGAAGACAATGCGAAGTGTCTCGCGAGCCGGACGCGCCTTTCTCGAACGCGGGCGAGAATAAAATAGCGTGAACCCGCTCGGCCAGCGCGTGATTCGAGACGAAGTCACGGGCGAATTCGTAATCGGTACGGTCGGTCAAGACGAACTTAAGTTCATCGTGCGACTGGAGCGTCTCCAGATTCTCGATTGCGAAGGTGTCTGGTTCGCCCGAGTGCGGACACTTCACGTCCACGATCTTGATTACTTGCCTCGGGACCAGCGCCAGAGGGCGTTCGCCGCTGGTCTCAAGCAACACCTGATAGCCAGCGTTGAGAAGGTGTTCCATGAGCGGGACGACTTCGCGCTCCTGCAACATGGGCTCGCCGCCGGTGATCTCGACCAGTCCACCGCGGCTCAGACCGGCGACTGCGTTGAGCACTTCTTGCAGCGTCATCTTGTGTCCACCGTAGAAACTGAACTCGCTGTCGCACCAGGAGCAGCGCAGGTTGCATCCGGTCAGACGCACGAAGACGCAAGGCAGGCCGGAATACGTCGACTCACCCTGGAGCGATTTGTAGATTTCGGTTACTTGAAGCATTGAATCATTGACACATTTAGTCATTGAATCATTGAAACTCAAAGGCAACTGCCTTCAATGACTCAATGATTCAATCACTCAATGGCTAAATGATTTCACTCGCTGTATCGCGCCGTCGTCGTATCGGTTTCGAAAACCGTCACGTCTTTTACTCTCACCCTGCCATTGGTTACGCTGCTTAAGAGGACGTTGGTTTCGTCGTAGAAATATTTCGCGAGATTCTCGGCTGAGGGATTGAGGACAGTGAAGGGCTCGATGTCGTTGATCATTTGATGATCGAGACGGTCAATGGCGTGCTTCATGACGTCTTTCAGGTCTTTGAAATCGAGCAGCAGGCCTGCCTTGTCAAGTTCGGCGCCGGCAAGGGTCACACGAATCTTGTAATTGTGGCCGTGCGGGTTCTCGCACTTGCCCTTGTAGTTGCGCAGGTAGTGTCCTGCCGCGAATGTGTCTTCGACTGTGACTTCGTACATGAATCCAGTAAGCCTCGACTGTGACCTGCGTCCATTTTATTGTACCTTTTGAGAGCCTCGATTCACGGCACGAACATGACGGAATCCGACATTACCATTCGAGAGACCGCACCGGGCGAGTCGGCGATTATTCTTCATCATCGGCGGTCAATGTTTCGCGACATGGGCGAAGGGACTGTCGAGGAGCTCGATCAGATGGTGGAAGTTGCAGGTCCGTGGCTGGCACGGGTTCTGGCTGATGGTTCCTATCACCATTGGCTGGCGCTGGACTCCTCGGGCCGCATCGCCGGCGGCGGTGGCGTTCTGCTGTGTCCGTGGCCGGCGAATCCCAAAGATCCATGCACTCAGCGGGCGGTAATCCTGAATGTGTACACGGAGCCGGAGTTTCGGAAGCGCGGAATCGCACGGCAAATCATGCTGACAATCCTGGCTTGGCTGAAGGAACGGGGCTTGCGCTCCGTCAATTTGCGCGCCAGCGACGAGGGTCGGCATTTGTATGAAAAGCTGGGGTTTGAGGCTACGAATGAAATGCGGCTCAGGTTTGGCCCGCTATAGCGGATCCAGAGTCGTTGTGCACAGGCTGCTGCCGAGCTGTGCTCGGCTTGGACGGGCGAGGCGCCCGTCCCCACACAGACCTCCGCCCTCACACAGACCTATGTTTTCAACTGTCAAGCAAATCAAGGGCCAACTCCTTATAATCTGCTAACGTTCGGGTTGCTGCCCCGTCTATTTCTGTGCAAGGCAAGAACTAAGGATTGGACCACTTGTAGGGGACCAGAGAGAGACAATGCCGGCCGATTCTTACGCAGTAGCAATTCCGGTTGGCGGCAATTCCCGTCCGAGGCGGGCGGCACAGGGCAGCGGCAACCAGAACCCCACCGTGAGGGGCTCCTTGGCAGCGCAGGGCAACCGTATTGACGACACGAGTTTGATCCGCGAGGCGCAGCAGGGAAACCGCGCTGCCTTCGAGGTGTTGGTGCGTCATTACGATCAGTCGGTCCTGCGGCTGGCGCTGCATCTGACGGGATCGGAGTCTGACGCCCAAGACGTTTATCAGGAGGCCTTTCTCAAGGCTTACAAGAATCTGGGCAGTTTCCGTTTTGAATGTTCCTTCTATACGTGGATCTACCGGATCGTCACCAATCTCTGCCTCGATCATCTGCGGAAACGGAATGTGCGCAAGGAGGACGCTCCGGTAGCGGTGGACTCCTCGGGCGAAGAGTACAGCCGGTTGGAGCAGTTCCCGGACGGGCGCTCGGGAGCCAATCCGGAACGTGATTTGATGAGGCGGGAACTGGGACGGAAGATCGGAGCTGCGTTGGCGGTGCTGACGCCTCGCGAGCGGATGGTGTTCGAGTTGAAGCACTATCACGGGCTCAAGTTGCGTACGGTAGGCGAGATGCTGAATACGACGGAAGAAACGGCGAAGAATACATTGTTCCGCGCGACGCAAAAACTGCGCAGCGCGCTGGCGGAGATGCGATGAGCTTGGACTTTGGACTCAGTCTTGGTCTCTGCGAAGGGATACGAAAATGAAATGTGATTGGGTGCGGCAAAATATTTTGTTCTATGTGTACAACGAACTGGAGGACGATGCCCGCTACGAGGTAGAGCAGCACCTGGCGCGGTGTCCGGAATGTGCCACCGAGTTGAAGGCGGCGCGCAAGTTCCACGCGACGCTTTCGGGGATGCCGGTGGCAGAGCCTACTCCGAACCTGCTGGCGGCATCGCGGATGCGGCTGCAGGAAGCGCTGGAAACGACACAGCCGGGAGGATTCTGGCAGCGTGTGATTTTTGAGCCGGGAACGTGGCTGCGGCAGATTCGGATGGCGCCGGCGCTGGCAGCCGTCATTTTCATCGTGGGATTTGGCGGAGGCATTGGCGCCACTTACAACTTCCTGGCGAATCGTCCCCCGACTAGCGACATAGCGATTAACGACCACTCCAACCTTACCCCTTCTGTCGAAGCTTCCTCGGTTACAGGCATCCGGTCGGTGACGCAGGAGCCGGGATCGAATCAGGTGAGCATCAAGTACGACACGGTCTTGACCCAGGAAGCACAAGGCTCGCTCAACGACCAGCGCATCCAGCAGTTGCTATTGTTTGCCGCGCGCAACAACTACAACTCGGGGGTGCGGATGGACTCGGTGGATTTGCTGACCCAGTCGCCCGACGATTCCCGGGTGCGGGAAGCGCTGATGTATGCGTTGCAGAACGATACTAATCCGGGTGTGCGTTTGAAGGCGCTGGATGGGCTGAGTGGCTTTGTGCGACAGGATGCGCGAGTCAGGGATGGAGTTTTGCGGACGCTGATCAGCGACACGAACTCCGGTGTTCGGATGCAGGCCCTGCGACTGGTGGAGCCGATGAAGACGGACAGCAATGTACGGTCGGTGCTGACCAGGTTGTCGCAGACAGATGAAAACGTCTCGATTCGCTCGCAGGCTCGTGCGATGCTGGCGCAGATGCCAGAGATGGATTAGAACGGTCGTTGGTCGTTGGTCGCTGGTCGTTAGCAAACACATACGACCCGCGGCGAATGCCGAACGACTAACGACCAGCGACTAACGACTTACTAGACGAGGAGAACATTCATTGAAACATGCAATAAAACTCGCCGGCGTTGCGGTTACAGTGGCTGCGCTGGCATCTCTGGCTTTGTGCCAGGAAGGTCGGATATATCGCGAAGGCAGCAACTGGGTCCAGGAAGTGACTGGAGACTTGGGTGCGGCGAGGAATCTGCGGGTGAAGTTGGCCGCAGGTTCGGTAAAGGTTCAGGGTGGATCGCAGGCAGGGATCACATACACCATTCATCGTAAAGCTTATACATCTTCAGAACAGCAGGCCCGCCGCGCCTTTGAGTCGTACAAGGTCAACACCTCTGTAAAGGGAGAGACGGCGTGGATCGTGGCGGAATCGTCAAGCGGACGGGATCATAAGAGCGCCGATGATTTTGTCATCAACGTGCCGCGAAACCTGGAGGCAGCCAAGATCGAGACTGGGTGCGGCAGTGCAAGCGCGACCGGGATTGCCGGACGTGTCGACCTCGTGAGTGGTGGTGGAAATATTCACCTCGACGACATCGGTGGCGAGGTCACGGCGGAAACCGGCGGGGGCACGATTGAGGTCGGAAGCGTGGGAGGCGGCGTGACTCTGCAGACGGGTGGAGGAAACATCAAGATTGCATCCGCCAAGGGCGAGATCAAGGCGGAAAGTGGCGGGGGAAACGTAGTGGTTATTTCCGGGCTCCAAGGCGCGGTGCTGGAGACGGGCGGGGGTAGTATTCGGGTGGAGAAGTGCAGCGGGACAGTGAAAGCGACGACCGGCGGCGGCAGCGTGGAACTGGGCGAAATCGGAGGGCCGGCGGAAATCGAGACGGGCGCGGGCAGCATTCGGCTGGCTTCCTCGAAAGGACGGGTGCAGGCCCAGACCGGCGGCGGCAGTATCGAGTTGGATGGAGCCACGTCGGTGAAGGCGGAGACTGCGGCTGGGGGAATCGTTGTTAAGCTACTGTCCTCGGCTGGGGCTGGCGGTCACAACAATTCCACGCTTGAAACCTCGGCTGGCGACATCACCGTCTATCTGGCGAACGATCTGGCGATCTCGATTCGGGCAGAGATCGAAATGGGCAATGGTCACACGATCCGCAGCGACTTTTCCGACATTCGCGTCTCCAGCGAAGGCGGCCAGTATGGGCCGAAAACAGTGACCGCAGAGGGTCAGCTTAACGGCGGCGGACCTGTGCTAAAAGTCCGGACGAATTCTGGGAATGTCGACTTCCGACGCGTCAGTCGGTAGGTCGGGTTATGGAGCGACGGGCGTCTCGCCCGTCCAGAGCCGGGCGGGGACGCCCAGCGCTCCATGAGTGGCTCGTTTATTCGGGAGGGGTTATGATCCATCGCTTCCTGCTTTGCATGTTTCTTTTTTCGCTGGTCGTTTCCCTGTCCTCTAGCGCGCAACCGGAGCAATCGACCTACGATGGCACGGGCGAAAGCTGGAGTTGGGGTTACGGTTCGGAAGAGGGCGGCAGCGGATCGTCGTATCTCGGAGTGGACATTGCTGACGTTTCTCCGGAGCGGTTGGGAGAATTGAAGCTCAAGGAAGAGCACGGAGCGGAAGTCACGATGGTTGACCAGGACGCTCCCGCCGGAAAAGCCGGGCTGCACGAGCATGACGTCATCGTGAGCCTGAACGGTACAGCTGTAGAGAGTGCTGCCCAATTGCGCCGGATGATTAAGGAAACGCCCCCAGGCCGAGTGGTGAATCTCGGGGTCAGCCGCGACGGCCAACCAATGACGATCAAGGTGCAACTTGCTGACCGGCGCAAGTCGATGGCATGGGAGCCGCAGGTTCACGTCGACATGCCTCGGATGCCGGAAATGCCCACAATGCCGGACTTCGACCTGCCCGTCTCGGTGGTCGTCGTCCACCAGTCGGCACGCAGCGGGCTGATGGTGGAAAACATTACTCCGCAACTGGGAGATTTCTTTGGGGTGAAGGACGGTAAGGGCGTGCTGGTGCGCACGGTGGAAAAGGGCAGTCGCGGGGAAAAGGCCGGATTCCGTGCTGGAGATGTGGTCGTCAAGGTGAACAACCAGCCGGTCCACGATACGTCTGACTTCACGCATGCTCTGCGGTCATCGTCGGGCAGCACGGCGGCCGTGACCGTGATGCGCGAGAAGAAAGAGCAGAATCTGACTCTGACTCTTCCCGAGAAGAAGGATTCCGGCAGCCTGCTGGAAGACAGCTTTGATATTCCCGCTTTAACGGCAGAGACACAGCAGGCAATCAATCGCGCCGGAGATGAAATCGCCCGCATGGGTCCGGCCATCATGGAAAAAATGCAGAAGAATTTGTGCCCGAAAGACATGGAGAAGAGGCTGCACAATTCGCAGCGAATGATGCATGAACAGCAGCACAAAATGCAGGAACGGCAGCAGAAGCTGCGCCATGAGTTATCCGGAGACTGGGCTGAAATCTGACGCTGAAATCTGACGCTGTCCGGTTGGGGCGGGGCGGCAGGTTACGAAGGTCACTCAGCGATGCGCAAGTTCTTTCGCCTGTATAGACGCTGCTTGCCTCGTCTCCCGAGCTTCGCCTCGCCCCCTACAAGGAATCCAGGGTCTGCCGGGGGAATGGCCAGATTCTACGAGTGGACTACCCACTGGTTACCTGTCGCGGTGAAGAAAATCCCGATAAGCTGTTACCGCGATGGCTTTCCGCGCCCTGCTGTTTTCAAAGAGCTCCGAGACAAGCGCCGCCATGACGACGGCCTGCAAGAGTACAGGAATCCGCGCGGAAGTCTGTTCTGATATCTTTACAGCCATCGAAAAAGGGAAGACGCAAGCCTTTTCGTGCGTGATCGTCGATTGGGCCGACCAGCCCGAGGCAACCTTCCTTTTGAAACGTGCTCACGAGTCCGCACCGAACCGAGACACGGTGGCCGTCACCATCGTCGATCACGAACCCACGCACGCGGAAATGCGCGACAACCGTCTCGACTTTCTCATCTATCGTCCAATATCTGCCGCGGAAGCCAACGCGGTGCTGGCGAAAGCTTGCGAGCAGATGCAACCGTCGAGCGCGGAGGATGCTGCGGAGTCGTCACCTGAAGCCGCCGCGAGCAGCGAAGGCCCGAGCGCAGTTTCTGTTGTCGGTGATACAGCGGAACCCGTTCACCAGGATCCGCCAGCCGGTTCCGCGGGAGGGGACGCAGCGGCGGGCGACCGCGAAATTGCGCGGGACGAAGACAACGACGAGGGGGAGTCTCGTGGGCGCGGCCGCGCGATAGGGTTCCGCGGCGCTTGTGCCGCGGTACTTATTATTGCGGCGGTGTTTTGCCTGTGGCGATCGCGCGCGGTCGTCGAGTATCTATCGAGGACGCAGGACGGGCGATTCCGCGTTTTGCGGGAATCTGTAGCGGCACTTTTTTATGCGAAGCAAACGGGGGCATTGCCCGTCGGATCCGCCACGGACGACGCGCAACAGGATCCGTACTTCAGCAGAGATCCCAGTTCCAACGCGCAGACCCCGGCGTTGGGAGTGGTTGCAACCGAGTCCACGCTGACGGAAGCGCGCATCTCTTTGCCAAAGCCTCCCGACTTTCCCCTGCCCGTGCCGGTGTTTGAGCATCAGGACGCGGCGCCAATCCGTGTGCAACGAGCAGCGATTCCCGAAAGCATGAGAAACTCGGCGCCGATTGAGCGGCCGCTTGTGGCGACGGTGAATCCGGCTCAGATGATGCCGGTCTCGGTCCCGCAGCCGCAGCCGATTCAGCAATTTACCGAACCCGTCGCGCTGAGTGAAGAAGCAGCGCGCGCCCTACTGGTTCACATCGTGAATCCAGTGTATCCACCCGAAGCGTTAGCCCAGAAACTTCACGGACCAGTGGTACTGCAGGCGGTAATTGGGCGCGATGGCAGCGTAGAGGATCTGAAAATTGTTCGGGGATATTTTATTCTGGGCCGGGCGGCGATTGCCGCAGTCAAGCAGTGGCGTTTCCAACCCTACAGCCTCAGCGGCCACGCTGCGGCAACTCAAACCGTGATCACCATCAATTTCAGCTATCCGCCAGGGTAGCGCCAGTGTGGTGACGGGGCTCCGCCCGTTCTGCGGGGCAAAGCCCCGCCACCACACAACCTCCTACTTGTGTTGGTCGTGTCCTTCCTGCCCGCTGGTTGGAGGGCTCACCGTGACCGATTTCTTCCAATAGTCCTGTACGGCGGGCGGCAGTTTGTCTATGCGGGTGAGGAACGCCGTGAGTTTCCACATGTCAGGCTCAGAGAGCGACTTGTCCCATGCGGGCATGCCAGTGTAGCGGACGCCGGTGCGAATTGCGTAAAACACGTGCCATTCCGGATCATCGGGTGGGTGAAGGATGAGGCTTGGAGGCGGCGGATATAACGATTTCTCCAGGGACGAGGGCTGGCGGTCGAGGCCGCCATGGCAAAGCGCGCAATTCATGGTGTAGATCTTTATTCCCGCGATAAGATTCTCATCAGTCGGCGGCACGGGATTGTTGAGGTGGGGAGCGTGTCGTTCCATTGAAGCGTCGAGTGCGCTCATGGCGATTTGCTGCTCTAGCTTCGGCGGCGCTGCGTTGGCATTGGTCGGTACAAAGCCGAGCAAGGCAACGCCAAGGCCGACAATCAGCAGAACCAGGATGGTGATGACAATTCCCAGAATGAAGTTGCGCATTTCATCTCCTCGGAGAGCCTGGAAACTTATGCTCGTCCTATATATAACAGGAACGCGGCGCAGGTGGCAGCGCAACGCATGCCGGCCCTAGACTTTGAAAGTCAATAAGCGTGCAGGCGACGAGCCTCACGCACCAGATCGGACACTTTCGGAAGGAAAAACTCCTCCTGTGGCGGAGAAAATGGAACCGGCGTATCGAGAGACGTCAGCCGGACAATGGGACCATCGAGATCGTCGAATGCTTCTTCGTTGATGATCGCGGAAATTTCTCCGGCTAGTCCGCCCGTCCGCGCGTGCTCGTGCAGAATGATCACTCTGTTGGTGTTCTTTACGGTGGCGGCAATCGCCGTGCGATCCAGAGGCGAGACCGTGCGCAGGTCGACGATTTCGATTTCGATTCCTTCTTTACTCAAGATGTCCGCGGCCTCAAGCGCCGTGTACAGCATAGCGGCATAGGTGATCACGCTGAGATGACGGCCCTCGCGCGCGACCCGCGCCTTTCCGAGAGGAACCACGTAGTCGTCGTCTGGAATTTCTTCTTTGATTCTTCGATACAGATACTTGTGCTCGAAAAAGATCACGGGATTGGGGTCGCGGATTGCCGCCTTGATGAGTCCCTTGGCATCGTACGCGGTCGCCGGGCAGACTACCTTCAGTCCGGGCGCGTGCACGAACCACATTTCAGGGTTCTGCGAGTGAAATGGCCCGCCATGCACATTCCCGCCGCTTGGACCACGAATCACCAGCGGGGCGGGCGCCCCCCAACGGTAGTGCGCCGACGCTACCATGTTGACGATTTGATTGAAAGCGCAGCCGATGAAGTCCATGAACTGGAACTCGGCCACGGGGCGTAATCCGGTGAGAGCGGCTCCGAAGGCAGCGCCTACGATGGCCGACTCCGCAATCGGCGTATCAATGACGCGCGCGGGGCCGAATCGGCCGATAAAGCCATCGGTGACTTTGAAGGCGCCGCCGTAAAGACCGATATCTTCGCCCAAGCAAAAGACGGTTGGGTCGCGCTCCATTTCCTCCCAGATTCCCTGGCGGATGGCTTCGAGGTAGGTGACAACAGGCATGAATAGCAAGTGTAGCAAGAGAAGGCGTCAGCAATCAGCAGCCACGGCCCGCTTCCGAAAAATCGATGGCGTCCGACCGTGACCTGCCAGCACACTGATTGGAGTTTGCAGAGCCGTAGAAACACCGTGTTGCACCCGCCTCAGAGTTTCATCGCTCGGCTCGGCACATACGGGCGGCCCTCCCGCGTCAGCCAAGCTGACAAAAATCGGGCGGCGTATCATTCCTGCATGTCTTCTTCTCCTCCTTCTTCTAACTCTTTCCGCTCATCTTTTGAGGTACCTTCGGCGGCAGCGCCTTCGGCTCGCGTGGTTAGCTTTGAAGATGCTCGACATCTGGTCGAGCAGCATGCGGCCGACGTGTCTCCGGGAGAGGTGGAAAAGGTCGATCTGCTGGCGGGGGTTGGGCGGGTGCTGGCGGAGGGGATTTTGGCGGACCGTGATTTTCCTCCTTTTGCTCGGGCTACTCGCGATGGATATGCGGTGCGGGCGGCGGACTTGGCGGCTGTTCCGGCTCGGCTTGAGGTGGTTGGCGAGGTGAAGGCGGGCGACTGGCTGGAGCCGGGTGTGCCCTCGGTCGGGCCCGGGCAGGCGATGGCAATCATGACCGGGGCTCCGCTGCCGGCGGGGGCGGACGCGGTGGTGATGGTGGAGCATACATCACCGATACGTGAGTCGGCAGTGAAGTTGGTGGGCAAGTTTGGGGGTAAGGCGGTAGAAGTTCGGCGCAGCATCGGCGTCGGCGAGAATTTTGTTCTCCGGGGGGCCGAAGCTCGCGCGGAACAAGTGCTGCTGGATCGAGGACGGCGGCTGGACCATGCGGGCATCGCGATCGCAGCCTCGGTGGGCAAGAGCCGGCTGGAGGTGTTTCGGAAGCCGCGCGTGGCGGTGCTTTCGACCGGCGACGAAGTGGTGGAGATTGACGCGACGCCGGGGCCGGCGCAGATACGGAATTCGAATTCATATTCACTGGCGGCGCAGGTTCAGAGTGCGGGCGGTGAGGCGGTGCGGCTGGCGATCGCTCCGGATGAGCGGAAGAAGCTTCGGGCTTTGATTGAAGAGGGATTGGGATACGATCTGCTGGTACTGACGGGCGGCGTCTCCATGGGGAAGTACGATCTGGTGGAGCAGGTTCTCGGGGAGTTGAAGGCGGAGTTTTATTTTACGGGAGCGGAAATTCAACCAGGGCGGCCGGTGGTGTTTGGTTCGTGTGGCGCGGGCGCTCTCGCCCGCGTTGACAGCGGAGTTGCTGTAGCCACGCGGGCGAGGGCGCCCGCGCCACACAGGAAATATTTCTTTGGGCTGCCGGGGAATCCGGTTTCTACCATGGTGACTTTCGAACTGTTCGCTCGGCCGATGATCGAAGCGCTGGCGGGCATGACGCCGCAGCGGTTGATCTTCCTTCGTGCTCGGCTGAAGTCTGAGATACGAACAAAGACAGGCTTGAAGAGATTTCTTCCGGCGGTGCTTTCGGGAGAGTTTGAGAATGCGGCGGTGGAGTTGGCTCGGTGGCAGGGGTCGGGCGACATCGCTGCGATGGCGCGGGCGAACTGCTATGTTGTGATTCCGCCGGAGCGCGAACGGATTGAGGCGGGAGAATGGGTGTCATTGTTAATGCGATCCCCTTGATGGATTCCCATATTTCCGCGCAGAACGCGCTCGGAAGCGGGCAGACGAGCGGTAGAATACCGTCCTTGGTTCCTCTATGAAGAAAGTCTTCCTGTCTAGTCTGTTTCTCCTCGCCACCACGCCCATGTTGCTGGCCGGGGTGGATCCGGCGGCGCAGCAGTTACTCATCGCGGCTGAACAGCAGGCCGATCTCTTCAATCACGATGTCGGCCCTTTTCGACTGGAAATCGATTTCGTTGCGCAGGTGCAGGTCCCGACACAAGGGCATGTGACGTTCAGGTGGGAAGCGAGTAATCGGTGGTGGCGTAAGGTCACCATGGGACTTTTCCAGCAGATCGACGTCAGGAACGGCGAGAAACTCTACATTAGCCGCAACGCCCCTTTTACGCCGGTACGAGTCCAGCAACTTCTCAACTTGTTACACGTCGCGGAGAATCCCGATCATCTTGAAGCAAAGAAGCAGAAGGACCGGGCTGAGCAAGGGCTGGCAATCACGTGCGTGCAAGTGGAAGAGGGCAAGAAGGGCGAGACGCACGAGCTTTGCGTGAATCCTATCTCGCGCGAGATATTGTCTGACGAATGGAAGACACGACCCGATGGCAGGAGCAGACTCGCGTATTCCGATTATTTGGAGTTTCGCGGGCATCGCTATCCGCGCAAGACGGAACTATTCGAGAACGGAATCAAGGCCATTACCGAGCAGGTTGTGAGCTTGTCGACCGCGCCCCTCGATGACGGTTTGCTCGTCCCCCCTAAGGGAGCGATCGAGCGCCGCCAGTGCGCGGGCATGAAGCACGCAGTCCCGGTGAAGACGCCAGACCCGTTGTATCCCAAGTCGGCGAGCCAGAATCGGCTGGTGGGCGACACCACGGTGTCCATGACAGTGTTTGCCGACGGGTCCGTGGGGGAGATTCAGCTGATCGGCAGCAGTACGCACTCCATGGACGATGCCACGCTGCAGACCCTGAAGGGATGGAAATTCAAGCCAGCCATATGCGGAGCAGAGCCGGTTGTCTCAGATATTGAAGTCGTGGTGAGCTTCCGGTTGAAGTGAAGGTACTCGCGGTGAACGCAGCAGCCTGTCGAGCTGGGCTCGCCTTGGACGGCGAGGGCGCCCGTCCCCACACGAGCTCGGCTGGGGCAAGTACGATAACCTGTGGTGATGCCGAGAAAACTCTCCCATTACGACGCTCGCGGCCAGGCGCGCATGGTGGACGTCTCGGCCAAGTCGCGAACGGCGCGAGAGGCAGAGGCGAGCGCCTTCGTTCGGATGACGCCGGAGGTGCTGCGGGCGCTGCCGAAGAATCCCAAGGGCGACCCGCTGGAGGTGGCGCGGACGGCGGGAATCATGGCGGCGAAGCGGACGGCGGAGTTAATTCCGATGTGCCATCCGGTGGCGTTGTCGCACATTGCTGTGACCCTACGCGTGTGCGAGAATGGCGTTTCTATTGCCACAAAAGTAAAGACTATGGCGGAGACGGGCGTGGAGATGGAAGCACTGGTGGCGGCCAGCGTGGCGGCGCTGACGGTGTACGACATGTGCAAGGCGCTCGACAAGGGCATCGAAATCCGGGAAGTGGTGCTGGAGCGGAAGTCGGGGGGCAAGAGCGGAGACTACCGGAGAAGCGCGAAGCGGAAATAGATTCTGCAACAGGCGTCTGGAGAAACTGGAATGTCGCCCAGCCCCTAAAGAGGCTATTCATAACGGGCGATTTGGCATCGCAAAGCGATGCCCTGATACGAAGCTATGGCGAGCAACGTCAAAATCCTGCTGGTGGACGACAACCCGATGGTGCTGGGGATGCTGCAGCAGGCACTGTCGGCGCTGGGCGAGGTCACGGTCGCGACCGACGCAGCGGACGCTTTGTTGAAGGCGGTCGATGACCTGCCGGATGTGATGATCTGCGACTACCGCATGCCGGGCATGGACGGGCGCCAGTTGCTGGAAAAACTGAAAAGCAGGCCGGCAACGGCTGGGATCGCCGTAATCCTGATGGCCAGCAAGGCCGACATCAGCGAACGACTGTCAATGCAGGACCCGATCGAAGACTATCTGGAAAAGCCTTTCTTCCTGAAAGATGCAACGCACAAAATCAAACGTGTGGTCGACCGGATCGCGCTGGAAAAACTGAGCAAGGCAGCGTCGACCGATGGTGTGTTGCGCGGCAACCTGTCGCAGATGAACGTGATTGACCTGGTGCAATCGCTGGAGATGGGACGCAAGAGCTGCATGCTCACGATGACCAATGGCAACGATAAATGCGAGATCTATTTCAGCCAGGGACAGGCCAAGCACGCCGCTTATGGTCCGATTACCGGAGACGAAGCGGTTTTCAAAGTGCTGCGCTGGACGGAAGGAAATTTCCAGATTGATTTCAAAGCAAAATCCGCGCAGGAGACGACGACTCTGAATACGCAGGGCCTGCTGATGGAAGGATTGCGGCTGCTGGACGAGTCGCAGCGGGACGCAGCGGCTGAGGGTGAAGATGTCCTCCTCGACACCTGATCCCGCGACGCGTGATGCTTCGTCGCGTAATGGCACGCGGGCGGCGGTCTTGACGGTTAGCGATTCGTGTTCGCGCGGCGAAAAGGTGGATCTCTCCGGTCCGGCCGTGGCGAAAGCGCTGGAACGGCGCAAGTTTCAAGTGGTGGTGCGCAGCGTGGTTGCCGACGAGCGCGCCGAGATTCAAGACAAACTGATTGAGTTGTGCCGGTCGGCGCGACTGGTGGTGACCACGGGCGGGACGGGAATCTCCCCGCGCGACGTGACGCCGGAAGCGACGGGCGCGGTGTGCGAGCGGCTGGTGGAAGGGATTGGCGAGCAGATGCGATTGCAGGGAGTTCGCAAGACACGCTTCGCGGCGCTGAGCCGCGCGGTGTGCGGCGTCCGGGGAACGAGCCTGATCCTGAACCTGCCGGGCAGTCCGGCGGGAGCAGTCGAGTCGCTCGAGGCGGTTATGGATTTGCTGCCGCATGCGCTGGAGTTGATCGCGGGAAAGACGGCGCACTGAAGCCGTGGAGAGACGGGCGCCTCGCGCATCCAACCAGGCTTTGTCGTCGGCTCTCAATCTTCTCACGTAAACTGTACTCGATTGAACAAGATCAAACACTTTGTCCGAGCTTACAGCGAGTGGATCAAGCACGCCCTCGCGCCGCTGGGGCCTTGGGGAATGCTTGCATTTGCGGCGGTCGATGGCTCATTCATGGGCCTGCCTCTGGATGCGATTTTTGTCAGCTACGTCTATAACGATCGCTCGCGGTTCCTGATGTATGTGCTGCTGGCTTCGGCCGGGTCGGCGCTGGGAAGCATCGTTCTCTACGTCATCGGGTATGCGGGTGGCGAGGTGCTGTTGCGCAAGCGACTTTCGCCGGAGCGTTTTGAAAAGATTCACGCATCTTTCGAGCACCATGAATTCTGGGCGCTGATGTTTCCCGCGATGTTGCCACCGCCGACGCCGTTCAAAATCGTGGTGCTGGCAGCGGCGGCGTTCGAGATGAACTTCGGCCATTTTCTGCTGGCGATTTTTGCGGGACGGTTCGTGCGCTTTCTGATTGAGGCGCTGCTGACGTTCTGGTTCGGTCCGGGGATCGTGACGATGGCGGGCAACCTTTTCGCGCACCACTTCGTCTGGATTCTGGCAGCGGTTGGAGCGCTTCTAGCGGGGTGGTGGATCTGGCGGCAGAGGCGGCGAAGCCGAGCTGCGCTCGGCTTGGACGGGCGGGGCGCCCGTCCCCACACGAGCTAATCCCCACAAGCTCGGTTTCCTATGCTGCGGCGGCGCCTTGCGGCTTATGAGAGCGAGCGATCACTTTAACGGCTGCGGGCAATCCGAACATGACCGCGGTGAAAAGCATATCGCCTGCGAGCGTACGGCGGAAGAATGGCAGTCCGGCAGCGTAGCAAGTCATTAGTCCCGACAGAGTCTTGGGATACATGCTCCCGGATGCCCAGACGGCGAAATTACTGACAAGGAAGAAAGAGATGGAACTGGCCAGCGCGGCTCCGCCGATCCGCAGCCAATTGGCGTTTTCGCTCAACCGGGTACCCAGCCAGAGAATCGCCGCATACCAGGCCCAAACCACCAGTTGATCCCAGGTGAGCGGATAGGAGTACACGAATTTGGTGAGGATGACGTCAGACGCCGCAAGCAGCGCAAAGGGGACCCATAACTGGCGTCGCGAACCGCGCGCCCCAAAATAGAGCAGCGCCGCCGCTACCGGAGTGAAGTTCCAGGGATGCGGCATGAACGGCATCCGCGCTACGACCGCAAAAATGACAAATAGATAGGCCAGCATGATCCACCTCGTTACGTGTCAATTAGGATTGTTGCGCGAGCGGATGCTGCCGGTCAAGGGAAGGGCGAATTTAGGTGCGGTTCGGTTTCGCGAATTCAATCTTCAGCAATTGTTTCGGGTTGAGGAGTCTCACTGCCGTTACCGAGCTTTCGTAGTGCTTCTCATTCCGAACCGTTCCTCCACCACTTGCAGATCGCGCGTCAGGAACACCATTGCGCCGAGCGTGATGCGCGCGTTGCGTCCGGGATAGTCGTAGCGCAGATCGCGGAAGCGGACTACATAGGCGGCGCGGCCATTGCTTACGAGACCTTTGTTTGCCGGATCGTTCTCCAGTAGTTCGGTTTCGGTCACGGGATACTGGGCCCAACTCAGGTACACGCGTCCGAGGTAGGTTTTCTTGGCGGCTAGAGTGACCGGCGTTTCTTCGGGCTTGTAGTGGATCTGCATTTGGGCGTCGGGATCGACTTCGGGCGCGAGCGAATCGACGTCCATGGTGGCGAAGAAAGCGGGCGTTTCTACGACCCCGTACCAGCGAAACGGGTTGACCCAGTAGGGGTATGCGGAAACTCTAATCGGATCGGCTCCCTGGTAATTGCGCGACTGGAGCGCAGCTATGGCGCGGCGATGCTCATAGTCGCGAAGTCCCCAATACGCGAAGACGGCGAGCAGCGCGAGAATCGCGGCCAGTCTTCCAGTTGGCTTGGCGCCCGGGCCTTTGTTGCGAGCACCGATCTCCTCGTTGATTAGAGAAAACAATGAGGGGAGAATCAGGCCCAGTGTGAGAATGATCAGTAGGACGGGCTCGACGATGAACACGATGTCCCAGGAAATCCAGCGCTCGGAGAACGGCCAGAAAGGGCGGACTCCGTAGTTGTTGGTGTAGTCGAGGAGAATGTGGCTGAGGCCGGCGAGACAGGCGTAGGCGAAGAGCAATCCCCAGCGCGGGGGCAGGTTGGGATTGCGGGTCTTGCGGCCGCGCAGGCGCCAGATGAGATAGACGAATCCTACGACCGTCGCGGCGACTAACGGC
The DNA here is from genome assembly GCA_963772195.1 of uncultured Acidobacteriaceae bacterium. Classification (GTDB taxonomy): domain Bacteria; phylum Acidobacteriota; class Terriglobia; order Terriglobales; family Acidobacteriaceae; genus Acidiflorens. The sequence goes on from CAVYWE010000001.1 coordinate 356,099, forward strand.
ACGCCCAGAAAAGAATGTGTGAATCCGCGGTGATGGTTCAAGCCGAACGCTGAGCCTCCGAAGCGGCTGAGGACATCGAGGTCGGCGGCTTCGGCGGCCAGCGTCAGCGTGGCTGTGGCCAGCGCCGTTTTGCGGTTTAGTCCGGCGCGGCCCATGGCGGCGCCGAATAGAAAATGAGTGACTGGTTCCAAAGCTCTCCTGGTCAAAATGTATTGCACTGCCGAGACGGGGCGAGCCCCGTCTCTACGGGACGGTCATGCGGGTACTACCAGGGACAGGGCGTCGTGCACCATCGTCATGCGGGCCGGCAGGCGTCCGAGCAGTTCGCCGTCGGCCTCGACATAGACGCGGTCTTCGTTATGATTATGAGCGTGACTATGACCTTCATGACTATGACCGGCGCTTTTCTCCGGTACCTTGCAGATAATCTCCGAGCAGCTGACCAGATCGATGCCGTTGATATTCCATTGGCGGCCTAGCAGCGCTCCGGCTACATATTGCAGATAGGCATTGCGGCTGGCGGTGCGGCACATGACGGTGCGCAGATCGCGGCAATCGAGTGAGGCTCCGGGAACCAGTTCGCGCAGGATGTTTCCGAAAAAGCGGATTCTCACCGCCAGGAGTTCGGTCAGCAGGGCACTTTGCCGCAGACCGCTTCCGTTGGCGTACTCGACCTCGAACTTGCGCATGCGATGCGTCGCCCACAATTGCCATGCTTTAAGGTAGTAGGCCGTCATGCCCCGCTTCTTGAGTTCCGCAGTCAGTTTGTAGAACAAGTGCGCGTCCACGCCGATTCCGGCGGCGACCGTGAAGTAGCGCGCGGCGGACTTGCCGTTGAAATCCACATACTCAATTCGGCCGAGAGGGATGCGCCGGACTTTGCCGTTGACCGCGACTTCGGCGGCAGCGCTGGGGCGGAGCGGAATCGCCAGGTCGTGGGCGAGAGCGTTAGCGGTGCCGAACGGGAGAACGGCGAGCGCAACGGGAGTGCCGGCTAATCCCTGAATGACATCGTGGATCGTGCCATCGCCCCCGCAGGCAAAGACGGTGTCACTGCCGGCCGCCACCGCGCATCGGGCGTGATCGGTCGCTTCCGGGCTGGAGCGGCAAACCGTAAGTTCGGTGCGGATGCCGGCCGACTGGATGACGCCAATGGCGTGGTCCAGTTCCGCGTCGCGCTTCTTTCCACGGCGGCCAGAGTTGGGATTGAACAGAATGGTGGCTTTGTGCATTCGTCGGCTAGCTCTCTTTTGAGTTTAGCGCATGGCTAAGTTTCACATGCCAGGTCAACGAGCGGTTGCCTCCGCGGCCAAATCTGCACTATGCTTGCGCACAAAGTTTTTGGGCATTCGCGCTAGTCAAAATTGAAGTCCGTTTGGTTCTTTTCAGGAGAGCTCTCTATGAAACTGGCGATACCTGCTTCTGCCTTGCTGCGTCTCACAATGTTTTCGAGTCTCACGATCTTTCTTAATGTTAGCCTCACCATCCACGCCGCCGCTCAGAATCACGCCATGGGGACGACGAAGCCGGTCACGATGATGACGGGCCTCGGCGATCTGCACCATCCGGTTTCGACCAAGAGTCCAAGTGCACAGGAATTCTTCGATCAGGGCCTGCGCCTGATATACGCGTTCAACCATGACGAGGCGGCGCGCTCCTTTCAGAAAGCGGCGGAACTAGATCCGAAGCTGGCGATCGCTTATTGGGGGATTGCGGAGGCGGTGGGGCCGAACTACAACGATCCCGCGAGCAAAGATCGCTTCAAGCAGGCGCATGAGGCGATTCAGAAGGCTGTTGACCTGAGTGGCAACGCCTCCGACGCCGAACGCGGCTACATTTTAGCGATGGCGAAACGCTTTCCGGCCGATCCGAAGGCGGACCGGCGGAAGGCAGCGGAAGATTACCGTGACGCGATGCGGGAAGTGGTAAAGAACAACCCCGACGATCTTGACGCGGCGACGTTGTTCGCGGAGTCGGGGATGGACCTACATCCATGGGGACTGTGGCATCGTGATGGGACGCCCGAGGCCGGCACGGAGGAGATTGTCGCGACTCTGGAATCGGTGATTAAACGCGATCCCAACCACCTGGGCGCGCTTCATTACTACATTCACACCGTGGAAGCGTCGAATTCTCCGGAACGCGCTTTGGCTGGGGCGAACCGCCTGGCTTCGCTTGCGCCGGGTGCGGGACACATCGTGCATATGCCGGCGCATGTCTACATCCGCACGGGAGACTACGCGGCGGCTGTGAAAACCAACCAGGAAGCGGCTGCGGTTGATCGAGCATACATCGAGAGAAGCGGAGCGCAAGGCATTTACCCGATGATGTACTACAGCCACAATCTGCATTTCATCGCGATGTGCTCGGCGATGGTCGGAGATTACGCGGAATCGCACAAAGCGGCGGAAATGCTGGCATTGCATGTGGGACCGTCCGTAAAGGACATGCCACCACTCGAAGGATTCATGACGATTCCCATGGCCGTGGATGTGCGCTTCCACAAGTGGGACGCAATTCTGGCGACGAAGGCCCCCAATCCGGAGATGAAAGCCACGACTGGCTTCTGGCACTTTGCTCGCGGGATGGCGCTGGCGGGTAAGGGCAAGATCGGCGAAGCGGAGGCGGAGTACAAGATTGTCGCCGAGGCCGAGAAAGCGACGTCGCCGGATGCAATTTTCCAGATGCCCATTAACAACAAGACCAAAGACATTCTGAAGATTGCGGAGAACGTTCTGGGAGCGCAGGTGGCGCTTGCGAAAAAAGATAACGCTGCAGCAGTCGGGATGCTTCGCGAAGCCGTGGCCGTGCAGGATACGCTGAAGTACGACGAGCCTCAAGATTGGTTCTTTCCAGTGCGGGAGTCGCTGGGAGGAGTGCTGCTGATGAGCGGTGACGCCAAAGCAGCGGAGCAGGTCTTTCGCGACGACCTGGCGAAGAATCTTAGGAATCCGCGGTCGTTGTTTGGCTTGCATCAGGCGCTGAAGGCGCAGGACCGAAATTCGGATGCGTGGTTTGTGGAGCAGGAATTTCGCAAGGCGTGGAAGGGCGGAGCCGGGGAATTGAAGGTGGAGGATCTGGTGTAGTGGCGTATGGCTTGCGAACCAGAACGCGCGGAAGATTGTGTGGTGGCGGGGCTCCGCCCCGCCGGGACAGGGCAGAGCCCGTCACCACACGAACATGTGTTTGGGTCGCAACACCGATGATTGCGCTCTCTCGATGGAATAGACGCAGTGTGGCAGTCCTCGCCAGTTCACTTCTTTCCAGAGGGTCATGCCGGTGCGTTCGGCGACGCGGCGTGAGGGGAGATTCTCGGGGCGAATCAGCGAAATCAGGCGCTCGGTTTTCAGATGCGCGAATGCCCAGTCGCGGCAGGCGATGGCGGCTTCGGTCGCCAGACCCTGCCCCCAGAAGTCGCGCCGCAAGTGGTATCCGATTTCGTATAGGCTCTCGCCTTCGACCTGCTGCAGGATGATGCCGCAATCGCCGATGATTTCTTGCGTCTTCGTCAATTCCACTGCCCATAGGCCGACGCCGTCGTCCCGATAGCGTCGGCGGTTGCGTGCGATCCATTGCTCGACTCCGGCGTGATCGTACGGTGCGGGATCGTAGCGCATGGTTTTCGGATCGGAGAGGACTAAGGCGAGGGCGTCGGCGTCTTGCGGGGTGAGCTCGCGTAGCAGGAGGCGGGCGGTCTGGAGAATCGTCATCTTCTAATGCTTGCCGCGACAGTCTCTGCCATCGCGGAAGCAGTATAGGCCCAGAAATGCATTATCCCGAACCCATTCTGGAGATGGTTTTCTGGTCTTGCCATCAGCGGAGTTAAACTCTAAGCATGGCAGAGCTAGGACGACTGCTGCTGATGCTCGGCGTAGCCCTGGTGGTAATCGGGGGCATCGTCATGCTGCTGGGGCGGACAGGCTTGCCGCTTGGCCGACTGCCGGGGGACTTCCTCTTTCGTGGCAAGAATACTACTTTCTATTTTCCTCTGGCGAGTTCCATCCTGATTAGCATCGTGCTCTCAATTATTCTCTTCCTGATTGGACGGATGAAGCGGTAATCATCCGCCAGCGAAAGATGCTGCCGAGTTGCGCTCGGCTGGACGGACGAATGCGTCCGTCCCTACGTGAGTCTCGGGTAAACTGAAACTTCTCTACTGAAATTTCATGGAGACCGCCGACCAACTCGGGTTCCACTTTCGTCCTCCGGAGCGGCGCGTCTGGACGGTGCGCGCGTTGGTCTCCGCGGTGCGGTCGCACATTGAGCGCGAGTATTCGGATTGCTGGGTGGAAGGTGAAATTTCTAACTTGCGTATTCCTGATTCCGGCCATTTGTATTTCACGCTGAAGGAAGAGAGCGCGCAGATTCGCGTGGTGATGTTTCGCTCGTCGGCTAAATTGCTGCGGTTTCGTCCCGAGAACGGACTGCATGTCACGGTTCGCGGGCGCATCACCGTATATGAAGATCGCGGGGAGCTGCAAATCTCGGCTGAATTCATGGAGCCGAAGGGCGCGGGCGCTCTGCAGCTGGCGTTCGAACAATTGAAGGCGAGATTGCAGGCGGAGGGACTGTTCGAAGCGTCGCGAAAGAAGCCGATCCCGCCATTGCCGCAAAAGATCGGCATTATCACTTCACCGCAGGGAGCCGCGCTGCGAGACATCCTGAACATTCTGGCGCGAAGGCATCACTCGGCGAATGTGCTGATCTATCCTGTGCAGGTACAGGGGGACTCGGCGCCGGGCGAGGTGATGGCTGGGCTTCGATACTTTCATCAGGAAATTCGGCATCAGGAACTGCGGCATCAAGACTTGCGCCGCGGCGGCGAGGTCGAGGTCATCATCATCGCGCGTGGCGGAGGCTCGGCGGAAGACTTGGCTGGGTTCAATCATGAAGGCCTGGCGCGAGCGGTTGCGGATTCGAAGATTCCAGTGATCTCGGCGATTGGGCATGAGACGGATTTTACGATCGTGGATTTTGTCGCCGATCTGCGGGCGCCTACTCCGTCGGCGGCTGCGGAACTCGTGATCCGGTCGCGCCATGAGATCGAAGCGCAGGCGGAGGACTTGTACCGGCGGCTGGAGCGCGGATTGCGGTACCGCCTGCTGATGGCGCGTCAGGAATTGACCGAGTGGGCACAGCACGGCGCGTTTGCGCGCATGATGGACGGCATCCACCGGCGGCAGCAGAAGATGGATGAACAGCGCTTCCGCCTGGAAAGAGCGGAACGACAACTTCTGGAGCGCTGTCATCGGCGTTGCGAAAATGTTTCCGCGACAGTCCGTCACTATGACGCGCGCCGCCGTCTGGCTGCCATCCGGCAACAGTTACAGGCTCAAGTTGCGAACCTGGCCGCCATCACGCACACCCGGTTGCTGGAGAGCCGCGGCGCGCTGGATCGCCATACCGCAAGCCTGGAAGCGCTTTCACCGCTGGCGATTCTGAATCGCGGATACGCTCTGGTGTTCGATGCGAAAGGCCGGCTGGTGAAAGACGCGGCGCGAGTCAATGCCGGGGATGAGCTGTCGGCTCGGCTGGCCCGGGGACGGGTTCGTGCCCGCGTGACCGCGACCGAGCGCAGCGAACCGGACTCGGGCGAACTGCATTAGGTTCGCTGCATTAGAATGAAGGCCAATCCGATTTAACTATCGACGTGAGGGTGGCGTGATGCCGTCGCTGGCAGGGCCGCACATCTCGGTGATCTCGATTCTGGACATCGTGCTGGTCGCGATCCTGATCTACCAGTTTCTGGTGCTGGTGCGGGGTACGCGAGCGGCGCCGATGCTGGTGGGAGTCGCTACGCTCGGGCTCGCCTTCTATTTCGCGCGGCTGGGCGACCTGCGAACGCTCAACTGGCTGCTCAGCACGCTGCTGCCATTTGTAGTTTTCGCGCTCATTGTCGTCTTCCAGTCGGAGATCCGGCACGCACTGGCAAACCTCGGCAGCCGCATCTCGCTGATGCGGTCTTCGAGTTCGGTGGCCGACGTCTACGACGACATCGTATTGGCGGCCAATCTTTTTTCGCAAAACCAGACCGGCGCGCTCATCGTCATCGAGCGTGAGATTGGGCTTCGCACCTACATCGAAAGCGGCGTGTCCCTGGACGCCAGGCTGTCGTACGATTTGCTGGCCACGATCTTTCGTCCGAGCGCTCCCTTGCATGATGGCGCTGTAATCGTGCAGCGCGATCGAATCGCAGCCGCCGCTTGTTTCCTGCCGCTCTCAATGAACCCGGTGCTCTCGACCCAACTGGGGACACGTCATCGCGCCGCGATCGGGATCACGGAAGAAACTGACGCGGTCGCCGTCGTCATTTCTGAAGAAACTGGCATGATCAGCATGGCGGTCGCGGGGAGCATTGAGCGCGAGTTAACCGTGGAGCGTCTGCGCGAACGGTTGAGCCATCTGCTGCGCCGCTACGCTCCCAAGGCAACCCTGCCGAGTCCGGTGGAGGAAAGCTATATCGAAGAGGAGCCGTCCAGTTCCCATCTCTCCCGCAGGCAGGATGCAGGGCTGCGCCCGGGAAGGGACGACTGACGATGCCGGCCTTTATCCATCGCAGTTTTTTCCACCGTATTTTCGTTCATAATATCGGACTCAAGCTGGTTTCCCTATTGCTCGCCATCGGCCTGTGGATGGCGGTAGCGCGCAGCCCTGTCGCCGAAGTCGAGATGAGGGTTCCGATCGAGTTCCACAATCTTCCTGACAATTTGGAAATCGATTCCGCCAGCTTCACCGAGGCGCAAATCCGGGTTCGGGGGCCCGAGCGTGTGATTCATCAACTGCAGGCTGCGGATTTGCATGCGGAGATTGATCTGGCCAGCGTCCGGCCGGGAGAACGAACCTTCGATTTGACCAGCCGGCAAGTTCGTGTGCCGCAGGATCTGGAAGTCGTGCAGATCATACCCGGTCAATTTCACCTTTCCTTTGATAATCGTGAGACTCGCACCGTCGAAGTCCGACCGCGTGTGACCGGAAATTTTGCGAGCGGCATGCGAGTGAAACAGGTGATCGCCGATCCGTCGAGTGTCATGATCACCGGACCTCGCCGCCGCGTCGAAGCGGTGGAGGACGCCATCACCGATCCGGTAGACATTAGCGGAGCCATGACGCGGGCTTCTTTTGTGACGCAGGCCTACGTCCCTGATCCTCTGATCCAAGTTGTGCACCCCACCCCAATTCGCGTGACGGTTATCATGGAAGGTTCGGGAGACGAGAAAAAATAGAGCAGTCGTTGGTTGTTGGTTGTGTGGTGACGGGGCTCTGCCTTGTTCCGGCGGGGCAAAGCCCCGCCACCACACAACCAGTGACTGACGACGAGCGATCGCCCAATATCCATGACACAAACCAGACAACTCTTCGGTACGGACGGGATTCGCGGGGTCGCGGGAGAATTCCCGCTGACGCGCGATAGTGTCTATTGGATAGGGCGGGCACTGGGACACGATCTGCTGCGCGTGAATGCCAAGGCCCGGGTGGTGATTGGTCAGGATACGCGCGTCTCCAGCCGATGGATTGCCGACCGATTTCTGCAAGGGCTGGCTTCGGTGGGTGTGGAAACGCGCAGCGCCGGCGTCATCACCACACCGGGCGTCGCGTTTCTTGCGCGCTCGCAAGGGTTCGATGCCGGTGTCGTGATTTCGGCTTCGCACAATCCATGGACCGATAATGGGATCAAAATCTTTTCCGGCGATGGCTACAAACTGCCGGATGCGCGCGAACTGGCGATTGAAAAAGAAATTTTCGCGCTGCTACAGTCGGATGCAGTTGCGGCGCCAGAGTCCACTCCAGAGGTTTCGAGCCTTCCCGGTGAGGAAATCTTGCGCCACGCTTACGTTCGCTGGCTCGCGGGCTCGGTGTCGACCGACTTGAGCGGGCTTCGCGTGGCGGTCGATTGCGCCAATGGCGCGGCGACTGCGGAAGCTCCAGAGTTATTCGGAGCGCTCAAGATCAGCACGACCTTTCTGCACTCCGCACCGGATGGACAGAACATCAACGAGAATTGCGGCGCACTGCATCCGGAAATAGTGGCGCGCTTTGTCTACGAAAGCCTCGCCGCCAACCAGGTTAGTGCCGGCGGGCAGGAACGGTTCGACGTGGGTGTTACTTTTGATGGCGATGCGGACCGCGCGCTTTTTTGCGACGCTAATGGGCGAGTGGTAAATGGGGACGCGGTTCTGCTGCTGGCGGCGCGTGAAATGCAATCGCGCGGCGCGCTTGCCAATGCCACCGTGGTGGCGACGACCATGTCGAATATGGGACTCGAGTTGGCGCTCAAGCGGTCTGGTATTCGGATGCTGCGTGCAAATGTCGGCGACAAGTACGTGCTCGAAGAAATGCAGCGCGCGGGAGCTACGCTCGGCGGCGAACAGTCAGGCCACATACTGTTTCGCGATGGGGAGGCGACCACAGGCGACGGCCTGCTCACCGCGCTCCGGGTGCTGGAGATCATGGTTCGGACGGGCAAGCCCCTGGCTGATCTTGTCGCTGATCTAAAGGTGTTTCCGCAGACGATCCGGAATATACGAGTCCGGGAAAAAGTTCCCTTCGCTCAGATTCCTGCGGTGCGAGCGGCGATCACAGCCGCTGAGCGGGAACTCGACAGCAATGGCCGAGTGGTTGTGCGTTACTCCGGCACCGAAGCGCTGGCGCGAGTGATGATTGAAGCCGACTCGAAAGAGCAGATGGACCGGCTTGCGGAATCTATCGTAGGGTCGATTCGGTCGGCGCTGGGGTAGAGGCGTTCTCGGTTCTCAGTTAAAGCGGACTCTGGTGGGACGTTTTGCTCGCCGCTTGGTTGTTTACTCCCGGATCGATCCCGATTGATAGCCCCACAATTTATAACCCCACAATTAGGGAGATGCTGTTTGCGTCTATGGTCGCGAAATCCCTTTTATGCTATGCGGATGGCGACGAGCAAGGAACTTAAGAAAGAGCTTGACATGTTCCGTAGTGTTATAGTTAACTATCACAGTGAGCTTCGTTCATCAGAGCCGATGCACTGGAATATGCCAGCGAATTAACCCCTGCGGCCAGAGTAAAGAAGAAACGAACCTCTTAAGGAGAAATGAAACATGAAATCCCTTCGCTTTATGGTGTCCGTTGTTTTGATGTCGCTTTCCACTATGGCTTTCGCGCAGTCCGACGCGCAAAAGTCCTCTGTGGCTCCTGTGCCGTCCGAGGCGCAGAAGTCCTTCGCAACCATGAAAAGTCTGGCGGGAGAGTGGGAAGGCCCCGTCGCTGTCCCGGAGGCGCCGGAGATGTCAGGCGGCAAGCCGCTCCACGTCTCGCTGCGCGTGACCTCGAGGGGGAACGCGCTCGTGCACGAGCTGCAGGAAGCAGGAACGCCGTTGGATGCGACAAAGTACGACCATCCGGTCTCGATGCTTTACGTGGACGGAGATCAGCTCACGCTGATCCACTATTGCGACGCGGGGAACCGGCCGCGCATGACCGGCAAGATGTCGCCCGACGGCAAGACGGTCGAGTTCGAGTTCAAGGACATCAGCGGGAGCCTCGAGTACCACATGCACCATTCGGTGTTCACCATCATCGACGCCAACCATCACACCGAGGATTGGACGTTCATGATGAAGGACAAGCCGATCCACGCGCACTTCGACCTGCACCGGACGAACTAAGGCGCGCGGTATCTCTGCTAAGGTCTAGGTGGAAAACCTCATGGATCGTGAGTGGAATGACAGTCAGCCGATTTACCGCCAGCTTCGTGACCGTGTGGTCGCGATGATACTCGACGGCGTACTCAAGGAAGGCGATCCGCTTCCCTCCGTGCGCAGTGTCGCGGCCGAATATCGGGTCAATCCGCTCACGGTTCTGAAAGGCTATCAGCAACTGGTGGACGAGGGGCTGGTCGAAAGCAGACGCGGCCTCGGCATGTTCATCAATGCCGGCGCGCGCAGTTTGTTGCTGCAGGGCGAGCGGCAGAAGTTTCTTGGCGACGAATGGCCCAGGGTCTACGCAACCATTCAGCGGCTCGGCCTGAAGGCGGAAGAACTCCTGAACGGGGCGACCAGCCGGTCGTCTGCGGATGCCGCACCGTCGAAAGCCACAGAGCCGAATCCCCAAAAGAAGGAGCGCTGAAGCCATGACAGTCATAGAAGCACGCGGCCTTCGCAAGGCCTTCGGCACAACCATCGCGCTCGACGGCATTGACTTGCGTATCGAAGAGGGCCGCATCCTCGGACTCATCGGTCCCAACGGTGCAGGCAAAACCACCGCGCTCAACGCGATTCTCGGCCTCACCCCATATCAGGGAGAACTGAGGGTGCTCGGGCGCGACCCCTGGACCGAGCGCGACCAGCTCATGCGCGATGTCTGTTTCATCGCCGATGTGGCCGTTCTGCCACGGTGGATCAAGGTTTCGCAGGCCCTCGACTACGTTGCCGGCGTGCATCCGCGATTCGATCGTGCGAAGGCGGAAAGTTTTCTTGCGAAGACCACCATCAGGCACGCCAGCAAGGTCAGGGAATTGTCGAAGGGCATGGTAGCCCAGCTGCACCTCGCTCTCGTGATGGCAATCGACGCGAGATTGCTGGTGTTGGACGAGCCGACGCTTGGCCTCGACATCCTGTATCGCAAGCAGTTCTACGATTCGCTGCTGAACGACTACTTCGATCGCAGCCGCACCATCGTCGTAACCACACATCAGGTGGAAGAGATTCAGAACGTCCTCACCGATCTCATGTTCATCAGCCGCGGCCGGATCGTTTTCGATTGCAGCATGGAAGAATTGGAGTCGCGCTATCTGGAAGTGGCGGTGCATCCCGAGCATGTCGGCGCGGCACGGGCGCTCAAGCCGATGCACGAACGTCAGGGAATCGGTCGCAGCATCCTGTTGTTCGATCTGAAGCTCGATGGGGTGGATCGTCAGCAACTGGCGGGGCTTCTCTCCGGCCTCGGCGACGTACGCAAGCCCAGCATCGCAGACTTGTTCGTTGCCGTATTGACAAATAATCCGGGCAATCAGGCCGGCCAGGCACAAGGAGCGGTTAGATGAATACTCAATCGAATGCCATTCCAGAGTCCTTCGACTCGGAGAGAATCGCGCCTACCTCTCTGTCGGCGACTGAGCCCCTGTACTGGTCCATCCGCCGCGAGCTTTGGGAGAACCGTTCCATCTATATCGCGCCGCTGGCGGTCGCTGGAGTCGCTTTGTTCGGCTTCTCTCTCGGCTCGATTGCGGGTATCTGGGAAAAGCCGCTGAGGCTCGATCCGGCAAGCCCACAAGCGCCGTACGACATGGCGGCAGGTCTAATGATGCTTACCGGTATCGTCGTGAGTGTGTTTTATTGTCTCGATGCGTTGCACGGCGAACGCCGCGACCGCAGCATACTGTTCTGGAAGTCGCTGCCGGTCTCGGATGTCACCACCGTGCTTGCGAAAGCGAGCATTCCGCTAGTGATTCTGCCACTGTTGACTGTTGCCATCACCATCGCCATGCAGTGGCTGATGCTGCTGCTGAGCAGCGCAGTAGTGCTGGTGACCGGTCAGAGCGTGGCGACGTTGTGGACGAAGTTATCGTTCTTCCGGATGTCATGGCTGATGCTGTACCACGTTCTCACGGCACATGCACTCTGGCCCGCACCTATTTATTGCTGGCTACTGCTCGTATCCGGATGGCCGCGCCGGGCGACATTTCTATGGGCGGCCTTGCCAGTGGTAGCGATTGCCGGGGTCGAGCAGATTGCTTTTCACACCTGGCATTTCGCTGAGTTGGTGGGGTCCCGATTGATCGGCGCCGCGCCAACTGTCGCCTCCACATCACCGGATATGTTCCCAACCGACCCAATGACACATATCGCCCCGGCTCATTTCCTGAGCAGCCCGGGTCTGTGGATTGGGCTGGCATTCGCTGCGGCATGCCTGGCAGGAGCGGTGCGGCTGCGCCGCTATCAAGGGCCGATCTGAGTGGCATGCATTCCGATTCAATCGCTCGCAGGAGAAACGAATATATGAGTATGGAAGAGCACCCAATGGAAGTGTCGCCGCGAGTTCTGGCAAGAATCGGCGGCGCGCTGTACCTGATCATGATCGTCCTGGGCGCCGTCGGTGAGGTGTTTGTCCGGGGCAGGATCGTCGTGTGGGGGGATGCTACGGCCACAGCCGCCAACCTCAGGTCGATGGAGTCTCTGTGGCGCTTCGGTATCGCTTCCGAGCTCTTCCAGGGCATTTGCGCTGTTGTCTTGGCACTGATCATCTATGTCTTAACGAGGCCGGTCAGCAAAGATCTCGCCTTGCTGGCAGCGTTCTTCAATCTGATCGCGATCGCAGTAGAAACTGCCTACTCGCTACAACTCGTTGAGGCGTTGTTTCCTCTGGGGAGTGCCGGATACCTCAAAGCATTCTCGCCGGAACAGCTCTACGCCATGGCGTACTTGTCGGTCAAAGCGCATGTCTACGGCTTTGGTATCGCCCTGCTCTTGTTCGGTCCCTTTTTCCTTGTGACCGGGTATCTGATCTTCAAGTCAGGCTATTTTCCAAAGGCTATCGGCATTCTGTATTTGCTCCCCGGCCTGAGCTATCTGATCAACGGCTTCGGGCTGATTCTCGCTCCCGCCCACGCAGATCGGATATTCGCCATCATTGCCGGCCCTGCGTTTGTTGGGGAGGCATCATTCTGCCTGTGGCTTCTTGTGAAGGGCGTGAACGCTCAACGATGGAAGGAGCGGGACAGCGCCGCGGGGGGATCGCGATCGCTGCGCGCCATCCACACTTGATTCAATGACTCGCATAACGAGGAAAGAGTATGGGCGCTAGCGCTTATGTGAACCGTCCCCCCCGAGCCGACCCGTTTGGCAACGCTCCATTCCACTCCCGGCGGTACGTCCTTTTGTACGGGCTGGTTATCTTGTGTGTCATAGTGAGTGCGTCGAGAATGAGAATCGGTTCAGAGTCCAGCGGACTTAGAAGACACTCATGAGAATTCTTATTGTGGAAGACGACGCCGCACTCGCCAGCTTTATCCGGAAGGGACTGGAAGCGGAACATCATGCCGTCGATGTTGCCCACGAGGGGAACCAGGGCCGTGCGATGGCAATGGAGTTTGACTACGATCTGGTGGTGCTTGACCTGAACCTGCCCGGGGTTGACGGATTATCGGTTCTGAAAAGTTTGCGGCAGCGAAAGGCGAACTTGCCGGTGATGATTCTCACCGCTCGCAGCCGAGTCGAAGACCGCGTGCAGTGCCTCGATTCGGGAGCGGACGACTACATGGTGAAGCCCTTTTCATATCTTGAATTGTCGGCGCGCGCGCGGGCGTTGCTGCGGCGCAGCCATTTGCCATCGGAGTCAGTGCTCACCGTCCGTGATCTCTGTTTGGATCGCGTGGAACGCAAAGTGGCGCGGGCCGGACGACACATTGAATTGACGACCAAGGAATTCGCGTTGCTCGAATACCTGATGCGCAATGCCGGGCGACGGTTGACTCGGGCGATGATCATCGAACATGTCTGGAACCTGACTTTTGATTCCACAACGAACGTGGTCGACGTTTACATCAACTACCTGCGGCGCAAGGTAGACGACGGCTTCACACCATGTTTGATTCACACGGTTCGCGGGGTGGGTTATCAGATGTGTGTTGAAGGGGCGTCGGCGTGAGCACGAGTTCGCATTCCCTTCCGAGGCTGCCGCGAGGTCCGGACGTGCTCGTCGAATTGTTGCACTTGTTAAGCCAGCCGCTCACTGGCTTGCGCTTTTCGCTCGAGCTCTCGCTGCAACTTCCGCTCGACCGCTCGATCGAGGAAGTCACGGAGCAGCAGCAGGCGAGCGTTTCGGCCGCTCTGCAACAGACCGAAAAAGTTATTGGAATGATCCAGTTGATGCGCGAGTATTTGGATGCCGAGCAGCCTGAGCCACAAGCTTTCTCGTCCGCGCTCGCGCCGGCTATGCGGAGTGTGATCGAGGAACTGTCCTCGATCGCGGCGGTGCGCGGTGTCCGGTTGCGCCTGGTGGGCACATGTATGGCGGCGTTGCCGGTGCCGGAGTCGCGGCTGCGGCTGGCTTTGCAATATTTGATTGCGACTCTGATCGAAGCGCGACCGGTGGGCGGTAAAGTTATGCTTCTGCTGGGGGAGGGCCCGGCGGGAGCGGTGCTGCGGGTGGAAGGCGAGCGCGATTTTCAACAGCAAACACCCAGCGCAACGAACCCCCAAACGACATTGCGCAGGGCCAGGATTGCGATTGCCAGCCGTGTGCTCGAAAGCGCCGGCGCATCGCTGGTGCTCGGCGGCGGTGACGTTGATCCGACGGGATTCGTTCTTCGCATTCCGCGCGGGGTTGCCGCTCCTGCCCGATGACGCCAACTGAAATTTCCGCCTGAAGACTTTCCACGAAATTCTGCCGATGGCGCTTGCCGCAAGGAGTACAATCCAGCCTTTCCGGAGGTTGCCGTGAAGCGTTGGATTGTTCTGCTGGCCATTCTTTGCTCGTCCTTTCGCGGTTGGACACAAGGCGATATAGCCGTCGGTGGGGCACTACAAATCGTGACGTTCATTCGTGCGGGTGTGCTGATTGACGGCGTGTCGAATTCTCCGCGCCGCGATCAAATCATTACTATTCGCGCCGGGCGCATTACCGACGTTTCTGACGCAGCCAACGCTCGTATTCCCGCTGGCGCCGCGGTGATCGACCTCTCGCAGGCCACGGTGCTTCCCGGGCTGATTGATGCGCACACTCACATTTTTCTGCAGGGTGAAGATCCCGCCGAGGGCGGATACGACGTTCAGTTGCTCAAGTATCCGCTGGCGTTCCGCGCGGCGCGGGCGACGGTCTCGGTGCGGCGCGCGCTTGAACAGGGTTTCACCACATTGCGTGACATGGAAACCGAAGGTGCGGGCTACGGCGACGTGGGCATCAAACAGGCCATTGAAGGTGGATACATTCCTGGGCCACGCTTGTTTGTTTCTACGCGCGCTATTTCGACGACTGGCGGATATCCGCTGGAAGGATACGCGCCGGAGATCGAAATGCCGAAGGGGGTGCAGATCATTGACGGGCCGGTCGAGGCGCGGAAGGCCGCGCGCGAGCAGCTCGACCACGGCGCGGACTGGATCAAGGTGTATATGACGCACCGGTCATGGGTTCGTAACAACGGTGTTGGCAAGAATGGCGAACTGGTATCGCAGCCGACGCTGACGGTGGAGGAACTGCGCGCGATTGTGGACGAAACACATGGCTGGGGAAAAAAGGTGGCTTGCCACGCCTACAGCGGAGAAGGCCTGCAGCGCGCGCTAGATGGCGGCTGCGACTCGATCGAACACGGACTGGTGCTGACCGATGCGCAGATCGCACAGATGATCCGGCAAGGGACGTGGTTGTGCCCAACGCTGAGTGTTTATTACGTTGACTGGGCGCCCGCCGATACTCCGGACGGACAGCGCGACCGCAAGCGCGCATCCGAGCACGAGGTCTCGTTTCGGAAGGCGCTGAAGGCGGGAGTCAAGATTGCTTTCGGGACTGACATCGGGGGAATTCCGTGGAGCCAGCCGATCGCGCAGGAGTTTCCGCGGATGGTCGAATTCGGCATGACGCCGATGCAGGCGATCCAGAGCGCGACTTCGCGCGCTGCGGAACTGCTGGAGATGAAAGGGCATCTGGGCGTGATTACGCCGGGAGCTTATGCGGACGTCGTGGCCGTTTCAGGCGATCCCTTGGCGGATGTCAAGCTTCTTCAGAATGTCGGCTTTGTGATGAAGAACGGCCAGGTGTTCAAGAACGAACTTGGCTCGAGGAAGTGAGCCTCGGTTACTGGTGCGCGTGCGGACTTTGGGCGGGATTCTTGTGCGGCGCGGGCGGAGCCTTGGCGATCTTCACGTCAAAGCTGACCGGCAACTGTTTTGGTGGATAGCAGGCCGCGTTATCGCAGGCCTGGTATTTTAGAGTTCCGCGGACGATATATTTGCCGGCTTGCACAGAGCGCAGAGGACGCACCAGCACATCCACTTTGAAATCTCCGGTGTAGACATTGAGCTTTTCATCGGGAGCGAAAGCAAAACTCATATCCTGCCCTTCAGGGTAGGTGGTTTTGCCGATGACGATGTCGGTGGTGGCTTCGACCTTGAGCACGGTCGGGATCAAGAATTCTGATTTCGGGTGGTTGGAATTGATGTGGTATCCGCTGGCCACGCGGAACGAGAGCGGGACGGTAGCCGGTTTGCCCTGCACGACGGTCACGACCGGGGCGGGCGCCATCTTTACCGCAGGACCTTGCGGGCCGAGGTCGTCCTGCGCCCAAGCCCACGCGGAGATCAGGAAAAGCGCGCTCGCGAGAAGTATTTTCATTGGCTACCCATCTCCAGAGTATTCCAACTCTTAAGGTACCCTAGGTTCAGGTGGGTTCGTAGTTACTTCTGAGCCTGTACCGCCTGGCCCTGGCTCATGGCCTTTTTGATGTGGTCCACGAAGACGCTGCGGCTCTGCAAGCCGAATTCGCGGGCGATGAGCTTGCCGTCGCGGTCCAAGAAAAAAGTGGTGGGAAGCACGCTGACCCCGCCGTAGCTCTGCCCAACGGATTCCTTGCCGAGCAGGATGGGGTAGTTGACGCCCATTTCCTTGGCGAATTTGTCGATGTCTTCGAGGCTGGCGTCGTCCATAGCTACGCCGACGATCTGGAATCCTTGCGGCCCGTATTCTTTTTGCAGCTCGACAAACCATGGCATCTCGATCTTGCAGGGACCGCAATACGTTGCCCAGAAGTTGAGCAGAACGGCTTTGCCGCGAAGATCGGAGAGCTTGAGGTTCTTGCCGTCGAGCGACGGCAGTTCGAAGTCAGGCGCTAAATTGCCGATGAGTTGTCCCTTGGCGGGACCGTTCGCACGATTGTTACGGGCCGCGCGAATGCCGGCGAATAGCATGACCAAGACGATGGCGGCGATGAAGAACAGAATCAGAGGATTTCTTTTCACTGGTAACCTCAAATTTCGAAATCCGGCGCCTGAAAGGACGAAGCCCAGCCCTAAAAGGGGCGTCTGATTTCGAACACCCTACGGCATCGCTAAAGTGATGCCCTGATACGAACCGCACTACGCCCTGCTACAGGGCGAAGCGATTCAAGAACGAGAAATAGCCAGAGATGAGCGCGAAGCGGCCCATCACCAGCAGGATGCCCAATGCGATCAGCAACCCTCCGCTCGCTACCTCCACGGCGTGCATGTGGAATTTGAAGCGGTTGTAGAACTTTAGAAAGCGCTCAATGCCAAGCGAAGTCAGCAGGAAAGGCACAGCCAGTCCGGCCGAGTAGATGGCCAAAAGAAAGATGCCCTTCCAGACGGTGTCTTGAGCAGCGGCGAATCCGAGCACGACCGCTAGGATCGGGCCGACGCACGGTGTCCATCCAAAGGCGAAAGCAAATCCAATGACAAACGCGCCCCAGGCGGAAGAACTTCCTTTGAGGCTGTGCAGCCGCGTGTCGGCCAGCAGAGCCTTGATCTGAAGGATGCCCGTCAGATGAAGACCGAAGAGAATGATAACCACTCCGGCGATGCGGGCGAGCAGCGATTTGTACTGCGCGAGGACCTGGCCGACTTCCGTCGAGATCGCGCCCAGCGAGATGAAGACGATGCTGAAGCCGATGATGAATGCGGCAGAATTGAACATCACCTTGCGGAAGAGCTCTCCTTCTTTCATCTTCAACTGCTCGACGCCTACGCCGGAGATCAGGGAAACGTATCCGGGCACGAGCGGAAGCACGCAGGGCGACAGGAAGGAGATCAGTCCTGCGACGAAGGCGGCGAGCGGTAATGGCAAAGTCGTCATATCTCTCTATTGTAGCGACTGTAGCGACGGGGAGAAGTTCGCATCCTAATCTAGCACCCTACATAGAAGATGCTGCGAAAGGTGGAATTGTTACAGCATTTCCGCCGCTGTTCCATTGGACGAAGTCATTCGACTGTCGTTATCGCGATCCCGGCTTTTGTGAACGCCTCGGTGCGAGCGGCTCCTTCGGCGGCGTTGCGGGCGCGGCGGGCATCACGGCATCGGGCGGAGCTTCGAACAATGCCTTGCGGATGAATCCTGGCGGCACGGCGGCGGTGAGAATCGCGCGATCTCCGGACTGTTCGACTTTGAGGCTGTCGAAGAACATCTTCACGTCTGCATCCGTACCGTGGACGCCGACGTTGCCTTCGGCGGCGTGAAAGAGGCTGAGAAAGGCGGCGGTCTTCTCGGTAATGGCCTGCGCGTCCGCCTCACTGTCGGTGAACGCTTCCGCCCGCAGGTGGAGAGCGCGGAGATATCGCGCGGAAATCACGGCGACCGCTGGCTTCGGAAACAGGAGGCTCCAACTGTCCAGTCCGCCCAGGGAATTCATTTCGGCGGGCCGCACGCGCAGAATCGCAAAACACAGACTCGCTAGAGGAACTTTTCGGTAGAACTTGCGCAGCAACCAGGGTCCGCCAAAGGGCGAGGCCAGTTTGCGGGAGCGGTCGATCATGCCGCGAATCACGTCGGGGTTCGGATGGTTCGAAACCGCGACGCTGTCATACGAGAGAGTGACGACACGAACCGTGCGGCCTTCGAGGGGAATGTTGTAGATGTCAAAACCGCGGTAGGACTCAATTGAAGAAGACAGCTTCCTGAGGTACGCAGTCAGCCGGCCGGAATCGATCTTGCCGACGAATATCTCCGAGAAGCGCGGTTCTGAAGCCGATCCCGCGGTTCCGTTCCCCCAGTTCTGCGGATAGTGGATGGCGAAGGCGGCCTTGTCCAGATCGCGCTCGAATTGAAAACCCGTCTCCTCAACAAACTTCTGGTATTCGGGCTCGCGGGAAACCGGAGGCAGTTGGCTGGTGGCGTTGAATTTGCGAACCCACTCCAGATTGATGTAGAAGAAGCCGTCCGCGCCCGGGAGCAGGCGGGCCGCTTCGGGCGGAGCGTGCTTGCGCAAGGTCACGATCAACGCGACGACGGCTACAAGCAGCAAAACGGCCAGGGGGATGGGGAGGCGGCGTCGGATGCGCATCGAATTTCGGAGGGTGCTCGGCTCATCCGCTGCGAAACATCGCGTGAACAGAAGGTGAGCCTGCTAATGATAGCACTCGATGCTGGTGGCGGTCTGGTTGGAGCAAAGCTTGGGGACGGCGGCCCCTCGTGAGGATTGAGCGCGGGCTTGCGGTTGTGGGTGATACGGTTGCAGGTGAATTGTCCTTGTGATAACTTAAATAATTGTCCCGGACTTCAGGAAGGGATCAGGGAAGTATTGTGCCCGGTTGGACTTTGCTTCCACCTGCTGGCGTAGCTCAGTCGGTAGAGCATCTGATTTGTAATCAGAGGGTCGGGGGTTCGATTCCCTTCGCCAGCTCCAGAAAAACAAGATTCCGGAAACAGAAGACGTTTGCGCGGCGACGCGCGCTAGCGGCGCAGCTTTAAGGCACTCCTTCAGTTTATTTTCCGGCGAGTGTAGTTGTCAGGCGGGAGTTCTCGCATTTCGTTTCCCGAGCTGAGAAATGCTGTGAAGTGTCGGTGCTGTGTTTGCGCGGCCGGGCAGTGTTTTCGGATTTGCACAGGTGGGTGAGTGGTTAAAGCCAACAGACTGTAAATCTGTCCCTCTCAGGAGGTACGGAGGTTCGAATCCTCCCCTGTGCACCAGAGTGGCGATGAGACAAGGTTTCAAAGTTTCAAGGTTGCAAGGTTTCAAAGTAGATCTCATGCGCTTGGGTTCCTTGAAACCTGAAACTTTGAGACCTTGAAACGTGGAATTTGTGACGATCAAGAAGAAGTTCGTACTGGCCCTGATCGCGTATGCGGTGCTCGGAGTTTTAGCCTGGACCACGCTATCGGACGAGCCGATTCGAGTCTGGGATTGGAATGTGAGGCCGCGAAGCGGGACGCTGCTGATCCTGGGCCTGTTCGCCTTTCGGGCGGCGCTGTATTACTGGCGAACCCGGATCGAAGCAGAGCGGGCGGGCGCGAAACCAGCGGACTGAAGATCGATTCGGCGGATTTGAGCGCAGAGATTTCGTGTTGAGCGGTACCGTGAGCCGATGTAGCTCAGTTGGTAGAGCACTCCCTTGGTAAGGGAGAGGTCATCAGTTCAATCCTGATCATCGGCTCCAGAAGATTGAGTTTAGGTTCGTATCAGGGCATCGCTTTAGCGATGCCGCAAGAGTTCAAAAAAATGACGAGCGGCTTTAGCCGCTGAGGTTTTACTGAGAGCTGACGGCTGATGGCTGACAGCTGATTTTTGCGGGAGTAACTCAGTGGTAGAGTCACAGCCTTCCAAGCTGTTGGTCGCGGGTTCGATCCCCGTCTCCCGCTCCAGAGTTTGAGTGTTGCGTTGGAATTAGGTTTTGGATGGAGCGGTGAAAACGTTGATCTTCGAACCAGGCGTCATCAAGGTCGAGAAAGAGCGTGAGTTCGGTGACCTGAAAGCTGCGATCGAGAAAGCGTTCGCGGCGGACCGGGTCACGAAGTATTTGAAGGGGCTCGACAGTCGCAAGATTCGAATTCGCAATATGGATGCGGTTTTCGCGGCGGATCTGATCGACCGGGCGACGGGGGACAAGGCTGGAACAGCGCGATCTTTGTATGGATCGCTGCCGGTTTCGGATCAGGCACAGATGCGAGAATTTTATCTCTCGAAGATCGAAGAGGTCGATCCGGCGCTGCGAGCGAAGTTTCACAAGCTGTATCAGTATTACTGAGTGGATCTCAGGACGACGGTTGATTCGCGAGACAGCCGGCGGGACGCCGGCGCTACAAAGGAAAAGAGCAAATGGCAAAAGAAAAGTTTGAGCGGACAAAGCCGCACTGCAACGTAGGGACGATTGGTCACATTGACCATGGCAAGACGACGTTGACGGCGGCGATCACGAAGGTGTTGCAGAAGCACAACCCGAAGATTGTGTTTCGGTCGTTTGATTCGATCGATAACGCTCCGGAAGAGAAGGCGCGCGGCATCACCATTGCCACGGCGCACGTCGAGTACGAGACCGCGAACCGGCACTACGCGCACGTGGATTGTCCGGGCCACGCGGACTACATCAAGAACATGATCACGGGCGCGGCGCAGATGGACGGCGCGATTCTGGTGGTCGCGGCGACGGATGGTCCGATGCCGCAAACGCGCGAGCACGTGCTCCTGGCGCGCCAAGTCGGCGTTCCGTACATTGTTGTCGCACTGAATAAGTGCGATGCGGTGGATGATCCGGAGCTGTTGGATCTGGTGGAGTTGGAAGTGCGCGAGTTGTTGAAGAGCTATCAGTTCCCTGGCGATGATGTGCCGGTGATCCGGCTGTCGGCCCTGGGCGCGTTGAATGGCGAAGCGAAGTGGGAAAAGCAGATTGACGCGTTGATGGAGGCGGTGGACAAGAGCGTGCCGCAGCCGGCGCGCGAGTTGGATAAGCCATTCCTGATGCCGATCGAAGACATTTTTTCGATTCAGGGACGCGGCACGGTGGTCACGGGCCGGATCGAGCGCGGGAAGATCAAGGTAGGCGAGGAAGCGGAGATTGTGGGCTTCCGCGAGACGCGCAAGACGGTGGTGACGGGCGTGGAGATGTTCAAGAAGCAGCTGGATGAAGGCATGGCGGGCGACAACGCCGGGTTGCTGCTGCGCGGCATCGCGAAGGAAGACGTGGAGCGCGGGATGGTGCTGGCGAAGCCGGGATCGATTACTCCGCACACGAAGTTCAAGGCGGAAGTTTACATTCTGACGAAAGAAGAAGGCGGGAGGCACACGCCGTTTTTCAAGGGATATCGTCCACAGTTTTATTTGCGGACGACGGACGTGACCGGGATTGCGGAGTTGCCGGCGGGGACGGAGATGGTGATGCCGGGAGACAACGTGAGCCTGGTAATCGAGCTGATCACACCGGTGGCGATGGAAAAGGGATTGCGGTTCGCGATCCGCGAAGGCGGGCATACGGTGGGCGCGGGCACGATCGCGGAGATTGTTCAGTAGCTGTCAGCCATCAGCCGTCAGTAAAACCGATCGAAGTGAGAATGCAGGGTTCGTTTGGTGGCCGAAGTGGCAACCGAACGATGAAGAGGTTTTGGAAGCTAGAAGCCAAGAGCTAAAGGCTAAGAGCTGTTTTAGGGAGTGAGCAATGCCCCGAGAGATTATTACGTTGCAGTGTGGTGATTGCAAAGAGCGGAACTATTCGAAGACCAAGAACCGCAAAACGACACCGGACCGTCTGGAACTTAAGAAGTTCTGCAACCGGTGTCGCAAGCACACGCCGCACAAAGAGGTTAAGTAGTCAGGAGTCAGTTATCAGTAGTCAGTGTTTTGACTGAGAACTGACAGCTGAGAACTGAGAACTGTTTTTAGGGGCGTAAGCTCAACGGTTAAACTGTCGGTCTCCAAAACCGAACTTGGGGGTTCGAATCCCTCCGCCCCTGCCAGAGTTTTGGAACTGAATTAAAGGCCAGGTCCGTGATGGGAGTAGAAACGAAGAAAATGGCGAACTCAATCGCAACAGCGAGCGGCGATTTCGGCGATAGGCTCAAGTCCTGGCCCGAGCGAATCAGGACTTTTTACCACGACGTGCGCACGGAGATGAAGAAAGTCACGTCTCCATCGCTCAAGGAAGTCCAGGGAACGACGACGGTGGTCATCATTACCGTGTTTCTGTTTGCGTTGTATTTTTTCCTGGTCGATCTCGCGATCAGCAACAGCCTGGAGCGAGGTTTGCATTATTTCTCGCGCCATTAGGCGGCGAGCGAAAGAAGCGATTTGATGCCGGATACGGATAAAGAAAAGAACGAAAGCGCTACGGTTGGCGTTGGCTCAGAAGGTGAAGGCCAGCCGGCGCCGCCTTCCCCGCCTGCGGAAGCAGTTCCGGGCGGCGAGCCTCCGCGCAATCCGAATATGAAGTGGTACATCATCCACGCCTATTCGGGATTCGAGCGCAAGGTAAGGGAGTCGCTCGAATCGCGCGTGCAGGCTTTCGGATTGCAGGACAAGATCGGCAAGGTGCTGATTCCGACCGAGTCGGTCACCGAAGTCCGTGGCGGCAAGAAGTACACTTCGGAGCGCATGTTCTATCCCGGCTACGTGCTGGTTGAGATGGACATGGACGATCACGTCTGGCACGTCGTGAAGTCGACGCCGCGGGTTACCGGATTTGTCGGTACCGGACAGCAGCCGACTCCGCTGTCGGATGAAGAAGTCAATCACATCGTTTACAAAGTGGCCGACAGCCGGGAAAAGCCGAAGCTCAAGGTTAAATTCGAAAAGGGCGAGACGGTGCGCATCGGCGAGGGTCCGTTCGCTACGTTTACCGGCGTGGTCGACGACGTGAACGAAGATCGCGAGACTTTGAAAGTGATGGTTACCATCTTCGGGCGTTCGACTCCGGTGGAATTGGAATTTGGGCAGGTGGAGAAAGTCGCGTAGAGATTTTTAGTAGAGACGCGGCTTGCCGCGTCTCGGCAGCGGAGACGGGGCAAGCCCCCTCTCTACGGGAAGATAAATTGGGAAAGGCATCATGGCTAAGAAAGCTACAGGTTCGGTAAAGTTGCAGATTGCGGCGGGCAAGGCCACGCCGGCGCCTCCGGTTGGACCGGCGCTCGGCCAGGCGCAAGTCAACATCATGGAGTTCTGCAAGCAGTTCAATGCCCGCACCGGGCAGAAAGAACTCGAAGGGTTGATTGTTCCGGTCGTGATCACGGTCTACAGCGACCGCACGTTCACGTTTATTACCAAGACGCCACCGGCTTCTGTATTGCTGAAGCGCGCCGCCGGAATCGCCAAGGGATCGGGCGCGCCCAACAAAGATAAAGTCGGCAAGGTGACGCTGAAACAGGTCGAGGACATTGCGAAGCAGAAGATGCCGGATCTGAACGCCGCTTCGGTCGATGCGGCCATCAGGAGCGTGCGCGGTACGGCGCGGTCGATGGGGATTGAAGTCGTTGGTTGAGGTTTGATTGTGGAGGGACGGGCGTTTCGCCCGTCCCTCTGAGGTGGCCGGGCGGGGACGCCCGGCGCTCCATAAAGCAGTTGTCGAAAACACCACGGCTCTTCGGATCAGCGAAGCGGCGGTGGGAGACTGAGGGGAAAATGAAGAAGGCAGGAAAGAATATCGAGAAGGCGCGGAAGGCGGTCGAGCCGCGGCCCTATACGCTGCAGGAAGCGGTTCCACTTCTGCAGAAAGTGAAATTCGCGAAGTTCGACGAGACAGTCGAAGTGACGTTGCGGCTGGGCGTCGACCCGAAGCATGCCGATCAGATGGTGCGGGGCACCGTCGTGCTTCCTCACGGACTGGGCAAGTCGAAGAAAGTTCTGGTGATCGCGAGTGGCGAAAAGGTTCGCGAGGCCGAGACGGCGGGCGCGGATTTTGTTGGCGGCGAAGACATGGTCGAGAAAATCACGAAAGAAAACTGGACTGACTTCGACGCGCTGATTGCCACGCCGGACATGATGAAATCGGTCGGCCGTCTGGGCAAGGTTCTCGGACCGAAGGGTCTGATGCCGAATCCAAAGACGGGCACGGTCACCATGGATGTGGCGCGCGCCGTGCAGGAAGTCAAAGCCGGCAAGGTCGAGTTCCGTACCGACAAAACCGCGCTGGTGCACGTTCCGGTGGGAAAGATTTCATTCACGCCCGACAAGCTGATCGACAACGCAACCACGCTGATTTCGAGCGTGATCAAGGCGAAGCCTTCGGTGGCCAAGGGCAAATATATCAAGGCCTGCTACCTGAGTTCGAGCATGGGGCCGGGGATCGCGCTGGACACGACTCCGATCGAGGTTGCGGCTAAAGCTTAGCGGCCGGGTTTTGCCCGACTGGACGGGCGAGTCGCCCGTCCCCACACAAGATCTTTTGAAAGGGTTTGAACATGGCGGTTACTAGAGCTAAGAAAGTCGCGCAGGTTGAGCAACTCGGTGGCGAACTGAAGAACGCTTCGAGCATGATCGTGGCTACCTACTCCAAGCTGACGGTGACGCAGGACTTCGAATTGCGCAAGGCATTGCGTCCTACTGGGGCGAAGTATCGAGTGGTGAAAAACACTTTGGTCGAGCGCGCCGGCAAGGGCACCAAGGTCGAGGAGGCGCTGAAGAACCTTCAGGGTGTGACCTCGATCGCCTACACCGAGGGCGATCCGGTGGCCCTGGCGAAGGCGCTTGCGAAGTACGCTAAGGAGAATCCGGAATTCAGCTTCAAGGCCGGTGTGGTCGAAGGCCGCGTGATTACGGTCAAGGAGATCGAGTCGCTCGCGACCATGCCATCGAAGGACGAGCTCTACTCGAAGCTGTTGTTCCTGTTGAACGCTCCGTCGCAGCGTCTGGTCACGGCGATGAATGCGGTCGGACGGAACCTGGCGGTGGTCGTGAGCCAAGGTGTGGAGCAGAAAAAATTTAAAGAGGCTTAGTCTCTGGTGGAGTGACGGGCGTCCTCGCCCGTCATCTGAGGTGACCGGGCGGGGACGCCCGGCGCTCCATCGACGGAGTTCAACAAAGTTCGGGTTGGCACGAGCTGACCGAAAAAGATTTAGCTATCGTGAAGCTAGGGGTGGCGCGGTCTGAAATTCGGGCGTTGTCTGGCGCTGGAATTAAAGGCCTGGTCGCACTGGAAACCTGGCCAAGCGATAGCGAAATCGTAAATCTTACATAAAGCGGAGAGATTCACATGGCGGATATACAGCAGTTGGAAGAGTCAATTGTTGGCCTGTCGTTGCTGGAAGCGGCAGAGCTGGTCAAGAAACTGGAATCGCGTCTGGGCGTTTCGGCGGCGGCAGCAGCCCCGGTGATGGTTGCCGGCGGTGCAGCGGCGGGCGCGGCAGCCCCGGCTGAAGAAAAGACCGAATTCACGGTCGTTCTGAAGGAAGTAGGGGCCAATAAGATCAATGTAATCAAGGCGGTACGCGAGGTCACCAGCCTTGGTCTGAAAGAGGCGAAAGACCTGGTGGACGGTGCTCCTAAGAGCATCAAAGAAGGGGTTTCGAAGGACGAAGCCGAGACCATCAGGAAGAAGTTCACTGAAGCGGGCGCAACTGTCGAAGTTAAGTAATTCTTGCGGTGGGGGCGGATAGACCCGGTGTGGCTGAAGTTGGCCATACTCGGGGGCCCACACCACTTGCAATTATTTGACCGAACACTAGCTGAATCCTCGGGAGTGGTGTTATTATCTAATAAATAACCCGCTTACCCTGGCTTCACTGCGAGGCGACGGCGACCCGCATCCTCCAAATAGACCCAGGAAGCGGAACGGAACCGGGTCGCTGGAATGAAGTATGGCAGCCGGTCCCGCGGGCGGCGGGACGGAACAGGCCTTTGAACTGGCGCGGAACTTTACAAGTTATTCAAGAGTAAGCGTCGCACGTGGCGCCCGAGGACAAGCTCGTCCTTGCGGGTGCCTCTGTCTTTTTTTCGAGTACACCGCTCGTTAGCTCGTTAGCAATATTGGGGCGCGACTTTTTGCGCCCTCATCCCGCTCGGTACCGCAGCCCCAGGCTGCCTGAAAGCAGGAGTTCCTAAGAATGGCAAAGCACAATATCCATCGCAAGCGTTTCGATTTTTCCAAAATTCCAGCAACCATCCAGATTCCGAACCTGATCGAGGTTCAGAAGCGCTCCTATGACCGCTTCCTGCAGATGGACAAACTGCCCAGCGAACGCGAAGACGGCGGCCTGCAGGCGGTATTTCAATCGGTGTTTCCGATTACCGACTTCCGCAACGTTTCCCAGCTTGAGTTTGTGGACTTCGCGATTGGCAACTGGGAGTGCAAGTGCGGCCACTTGAAGGGGCTGCATCACTTGCGCACGACTTGTAAGAATTGCGGATCGACGGTGATCACCGACCCGTTTCATCCCGGCGAAGTTCTGTGCCACAAGTGCGGCACCTACAACGCGAATACTCCCGACTTCTGCAACAAGTGCGGCGATCCGGTTGGCTTGCAGCTGAAGTATGACGTTGCGGAATGCGAAGAGCGCGGCATGACCTACTCGGCTCCGCTCAAAGTCACGATGCGGCTCACCATCTGGGACAAGGATGAGGCTGGCAACCGTTCCATCCGCGACATCAAGGAGCAGGAAGTTTTCTTCGGCGACGTTCCGCTGATGACGCAGAACGGCACGTTCATTATCAATGGAACCGAGCGTGTCATCGTCAGCCAGTTGCACCGGTCGCCCGGCGTGTTCTTCGAGACGGCTGCCAACCGCACATACTTTTTGGGGAAGATCATTCCCTACCGCGGATCGTGGGTTGAGTTCGAGTACGACCAGAAGAACGTTCTATACGTGCGCATCGACCGCAAGCGCAAGTTTCTGGGCACGATTTTCCTGCGCGCGCTGGGTCTGCGTTCGGGCGAAGACATTCTGAAGACTTTCTACACTACGGACCGGCTGATTGTCCGCGACAAGAAGCTGTTTTGGACGCTGGATCCGGCGAGCGAAAAGCCCACGAATCTGCTGGGCATGAAGCTGGCGCACAACATCAAGTCGAAGTCGGGTGATGAAGTGGCTCACTCCGGCCGCAAGATTAGTGCTGCGACCCTGAAAGATATTCAGAAGGCGAAGATCAGCGAAATCGAAGTGGATACGACCGATCTGGAAGGCGCGTGGGCGGCCAGCGACATCGTCGACACCACGAGCGGTGAGGTACTGCTCGAGGCGAACTCGGAAATCACGGCCGACAAAGTGGCAAAGATTCTGGAATCGGGCGTGGTCGAACTGAGCGTGTTCTTCCCGGAGCGCGATGACGTGGGCACGGTGATCAGCCAGACCCTGCGCCGCGATTCGGTCGCCACTCCATCGGAAGCTCTGATCGAGATTTATCGCAAGCTGCGGCCGGGTGATCCGCCGACGCTGGACACCGCGACGGCGCTGTTCCAGGGCATGTTCTTCGATCCGCGCAAGTATGACTTCTCCCGGGTGGGCCGGCTGAAGTTCAACATCAAGCTGTTCGAAAATCAGGATGCGACGAGCCTCGAACAACGCACCCTTGATCCCACGGACTTTTACGCGACGATCAAGTATCTGCTCAAGCTGCGCAAGAACATTGGCGCGGTGGATGATATCGATCACCTGGGCAATCGCCGGGTGCGAGCGGTTGGCGAGTTGCTGGAAAACCAGTTCCGCATTGGACTGGTCCGCATGGAACGCGCGATCAAGGAAAAGATGAGCGTGTACCAGGAAATGTCGACGGCCATGCCGCACGACCTGGTCAACGCTAAACCGGTGATGGCGGCGATTCGCGAGTTCTTCGGATCCTCGCAGCTGTCGCAGTTCATGGATCAGACGAATCCGCTGTCGGAAATCACGCACAAGCGGCGTCTGTCGGCCTTGGGGCCGGGCGGGTTGTCGCGCGAACGCGCTGGATTCGAAGTTCGCGACGTCCACCCGACGCACTACGGACGTATCTGCCCGATTGAAACGCCGGAAGGTCCGAATATCGGATTGATCTCGTCGTTGAGCTGCTTTGCGCGCATCAACGACTACGGTTTCATCGAGTCGCCGTACCGCAAGGTGAAGGGCGCGCGCGTGGTGGATTACGTCATCGTCGTCAATGCCGGTGACAGTACTTACAAAGTCGGCGACTACGCCGAGAAAAGCGAGATGGAGAAAGTCAACGCCGATCTCAAAGAACGGCGCAAGAAGCCGGTCGAGATCGAGCCATTTTCCTTCTATCTGTCGGCTTGGGAAGAAGACCGTCATACGATTGCCCAAGCCAACATTGAACTGGACGATAAGGGCCGTATCGCTGGCGAGCTGGTGAATGCTCGCAAGGCTGGCAACTTCGTGCTAGTGAACCGCGACGAAGTGGACTACGTGGACGTCAGCCCGAAGCAGCTGGTTTCAGTGGCTGCCTCGCTGGTGCCGTTCCTGGAACACGACGACGCCAACCGCGCGCTGATGGGCGCGAACATGCAGCGTCAGTCAGTGCCGTTGCTGCGGGCTCAGGCTCCGATTGTCGGCACGGGTATGGAAGGTGTCACGGCGCGCGATTCGGGCGCGGTGATCCTGGCCAAGCGCAACGGAATCATCGATTCGGTCGATTCCGAACGCATCATTGTTCGGGTCGAGGGCGAGCATCATCCGATGCAGCTTTCGCGCGAAGTGGGCAGCGACATTTACCAGCTCACCAAGTTCAAGCGCTCGAACCAGAACACCTGCATCAACCAAAAGCCGATCGTTAAGAAAGGCCAGCGGGTGGTGAAGGGGCAGGTAATTGCCGACGGTCCGTGCACTGACTTTGGCGAGTTGGCCCTCGGACGCAACGTGCTGGTCGCGTTCATGCCGTGGCGCGGCTACAACTTCGAAGACGCGATTCTGGTTTCGGAAAAGATGGTGAAGGAGGATTACTACACCTCGGTTCACATCGAAGAGTTCGAACTCGAAGCCCGCGACACGAAACTCGGCCCCGAGGAAGTGACGCGCGACATTCCGAACGTGAGTGAATCCACGCTGCGAAATCTGGATGAGGCTGGTGTGATCCGCATTGGCGCCGGCATCAAGCAGGGGGACATCATCGTCGGCAAGGTTACGCCGAAGGGTGAGACTCAACTGACGCCGGAAGAGAAGCTGCTGCGCGCGATCTTCGGCGAAAAAGCCGGCGACGTGCGCGACGCTTCACTCTACTGCCCGCCTGGAATCGAAGGCATCGTGGTGGACGTGAAGATCTTCTCGCGCAAAGGCCAGGAGAAGGACGAGCGCGCCAAGACGATCGAAGGCAATCAGATCGCGAAGCTCGAAAAG
Source organism: uncultured Acidobacteriaceae bacterium (assembly GCA_963772195.1). Taxonomy (GTDB): domain Bacteria; phylum Acidobacteriota; class Terriglobia; order Terriglobales; family Acidobacteriaceae; genus Acidiflorens. The sequence continues at coordinate 385,751 of CAVYWE010000001.1, forward strand.
AACCTTTCGGACGAAATCCGAATTCTGACCGATGAGCGCCTGAAGCGTTTGGAAGGCCTGCTGGGGGGCAAGGAAGTGCAAGCCGATCTGCACGACGAACGCACCAACAAGCGGCTGCTGACCAAAGATACGATTCTGGACCGCGATGCGATCGAGCGCATCTCGACGCGCAACCTGAAGCGGATCAAGTATGCCGACAAAGATCCGCGAGTGAACGAGCAGATCGACGAGATCGAGGAAATGACCTCGCGCCAGATCGATGTGCTCAAGAAGATCGTCAACGAAAAGAAAGAGAAGCTGACCAAGGGCGATGAGCTGCCGCCGGGCGTAATCAAGCTGGTGAAGGTTTACATCGCCATGAAGCGCAAACTGAGCGTTGGCGACAAGATGGCCGGACGGCACGGCAACAAGGGCGTGATCGCGCGCATTCTGCCGGAAGAGGATATGCCGTACCTCGAGGATGGAACGCCAGTCGAGATCGTCCTGAACCCGCTCGGCGTACCCAGCCGTATGAACGTGGGACAGATTCTTGAAACCCACCTCGGATGGGCTGGTCATGAACTGGGTCTGAAGATCGCGGAGTTGCTGAAGCAGAACACTCGCGCAGAAGCTATCCGGCGCGATCTCAAAGCTTTGTTCAAGGACACCGTGCTGGCCGACACCATCGCCGACATGAGTGAAGATGAGCTCGAAGCGGTGGCTCCGACGCTTAAGAAGGGCGTGTTCATGGGATCGGCCGTATTCGACGGCGCCCGGGAGACGGAAATCAAGGCGTTGCTGACGAGCGCGGGCCTGCCTACTTCAGGCAAGACTACGTTGCGCGACGGCATGACGGGCGAGAAGTTCGAACTGCCGGTCACGGTGGGCTACATCTACATGTTGAAGCTGTCGCACCTGGTGGACGACAAGATTCACGCGCGTTCCATCGGGCCGTACTCGCTCATCACGCAGCAACCGCTGGGTGGCAAAGCGCAGTTCGGAGGCCAGCGCTTCGGAGAAATGGAAGTCTGGGCTCTGGAAGCATATGGCGCGGCGTTCATCCTTCAAGAATTGCTGACCGCGAAGTCGGACGATGTGTACGGACGCACAAAAATCTACGAGGCTATCGTCAAAGGCGAAGCCGCGATGGAGCCAGGGGTCCCCGAGTCGTTCAATGTGCTGATTCGCGAATTGCAGGCGCTTTGCCTGGATGTTGAGTTGATCAAGATCACGGAGAAGAAGCCGGTGGCCGTGGCAGCGGATTAAGAGCAGTTCCCGGTTCTCAGTTCTCAGTTCTCAGTGAGTGGAGAGCCAGAGATGAGAACCGGGAGATGCGCAAAAAGTTTTGAATTGACCACCGCGACATTTGCTCTCAGCGTCGCGGAAAGGCAAAGCTCAAGCCGGTTTTCACTGAGAACTGAGAACCGGGAACTGAGAACTGAAGTCGAGGGCCGCTGGCGGTCGCGTTAGTGCCGCAGGAAAGCGGAGGAACATGTTTCGTTCGAGCCCGTTCGATATGGCAAATCCCGTGGCTGATTTTGATGCCATTCGCATCAGCCTGGCGTCCCCGGAAAAGATCCGGAGCTGGTCGCATGGTGAAGTGACCAAGCCGGAAACCATTAATTACCGCACTTTTAAGCCAGAGCGCGATGGTTTGTTCTGCGCGCGCATTTTCGGCCCAGTCACCGACTGGGAATGTCTCTGCGGCAAGTACAAGCGCATGAAGCATCGCGGAGTCATCTGCGACAAGTGCGGCGTGGAAGTAACGCTGTCAAAAGTTCGCCGCGAGCGCCTGGGGCACATCGAGCTGGCGTCGCCCTGTTCGCACGTGTGGTTCTTCAAGGGCCTGCCCAGCCGCATTGGGCATCTGCTCGACATTTCTCTGCGCGATCTGGAAGCGATTCTGTACTTCGAGGCCTACGTGGTCGTCGATCCCGGCGACTCACCGGTGAAAGAGCGCGAAGTCATCAAGGACGAAGCGAAGTACCGCGAACTCGATCAGCAATATCGACCCGCCGGCTTCAAGGCCATGATGGGCGCGGAAGCGATCAAGGAACTTCTAAAGCGGATTGAAGTTGATTCGCTCTCCGGCCAACTGCGCGAGAAGATGAAGCACGAAACCTCGCTGCAGAAGCGCCTGAAGTATGCGAAGCGGCTGAAAGTGGTTGAGGCCTTCCGCAAGAGTGGCAACAAACCGCAGTGGATGATCCTGGACGTGCTTCCGGTGATTCCACCGGAGTTGCGTCCGCTGGTTCCTCTAGATGGCGGACGCTTCGCCACCTCCGATCTGAATGATCTTTACCGGCGCGTCATCAACCGGAACAACCGGTTGAAGAAGCTGATGGACCTGCATGCTCCCGAAGTCATCGTGCGCAACGAAAAGCGCATGCTGCAAGAAGCGGTCGACGCTCTGTTCGACAATGGACGGCGCGGGCGCGTTCTGCGTGGCGCCAATAACCGGCCACTGAAGTCGCTCTCCGACACATTGAAAGGCAAGCAGGGACGTTTCCGCCAGAACCTGCTCGGCAAGCGCGTGGACTACTCCGGACGTTCGGTGATCGTGGTTGGCCCCGAGCTCAAGCTGCACCAGTGCGGATTGCCGAAGAAGATGGCACTCGAATTGTTCAAGCCGTTCATCTACCACCGGCTCGAACAGACCGGGAACTGCACCACCATCAAGCAGGCAAAAGAAATGGTGGAGCAGCAGGAACCGATCGTCTGGGACATTCTGGAAGAGGTCATCAAGGACCATCCGGTCATGCTGAACCGCGCGCCTACGCTCCATCGCCTGGGCATTCAGGCTTTTGAGCCGGTGCTCGTGGAAGGCAAAGCAATTAAGATCCACCCACTGGTCTGCACGGCGTTCAACGCCGACTTCGACGGTGATCAGATGGCAGTGCACATTCCGCTGTCGCCCGAGGCGCAGGTGGAAGCCAGCGTTCTGATGCTTTCTTCGCACAACATCCTGTCGCCCGCATCAGGCCAGCCCATCACCGTGCCCACACAGGACATGGTGCTCGGTCTCTACTACCTGACCAAAGCGAAACCGGGTGCGAAGGGCGAGGGCCGTTCTTTCGCCAATATTGAAGACGTCGTGATCGCGCTCGAAATGGGCGAGGTGGAAACGCTCTCGCCGATTCGCCTGCGCTACACCGGCGAGGTCATTGACCTGACGCAGGCCTACGACGATCAGGACGTGAACCATACGGAGCCCGTGCATCTTACGCGTGAGTATCTGAATACCACCGTCGGCCGCGCCATTCTGAACGACCATTTGCCCAAGGAAGTGCCCGGCGTCAACGTGAGCATGCCGTACATCAACGGCCTGCTCAAGAAGAAGGGCATTGGCCAACTGGTCAATTACTGCTATCTGCGGTTCGGCCTGGAAGTCACCGTCAAGATGCTCGACGAGATCAAGTCGCTCGGCTTCCGTTATGCCACACGCGCCGGCCTCTCGATCGGCATTGACGACATGGTGATCCCGGACAACAAGAAGACCCTGGTGAAAGATGCCGATAAGCAGGTAATCAACGTGCAGCAGCAGTATCTGGACGGCGCGATCACCAACGGCGAACGCTACAACAAGGTCATCGAAATCTGGTCGGCCATTACGGAAAAAGTTGCCGATGAAATGTTTGGCCAGATGCAGACACGGGATAAAGAGGGCGAACTTAACCCGATTTACGTCATGGCCGATTCCGGCGCCCGCGGATCGAAACAGCAGATCCGTCAGCTCTCCGGGATGCGCGGACTGATGGCGAAACCGACGGGCGAAATTATCGAGACTCCGATCACGGCCAACTTCCGTGAAGGATTGACGGTGCTCGAATACTTCATCTCGACGCACGGCGCCCGCAAGGGTTTGGCCGATACCGCGCTGAAGACCGCCGACTCGGGTTACCTCACGCGTCGTCTGGTTGACGTCGCGCAGGACGTGATCATCAGCGAATACGACTGCGGCACCGTGGACGGAATTTTCGTCTCCGGTATCGTCGAGGCCGGCGAAATTATCGAGCCGCTGCGCGACCGCATCGTGGGCCGCGTGTCGCTCGAGAAGATCAAAGACTACGAAGGCCAGGTCGTAGTCGATGTGAACCACGAGATCACCGAAGATCTGGCGGGTACGATTCAGGCTGCCGGTATCGAGCGAGTAAAGATTCGCTCGGTGCTCACCTGCGAGTCGAGGCGCGGCGTTTGCGTCATGTGCTATGGACGTAATCTGGCTTCCGGGCGCCTGGTCGAACTCGGCGAGGCGACCGGCGTGATCGCGGCTCAGTCCATTGGCGAACCTGGAACGCAGCTCACCATGCGTACCTTCCACATCGGAGGTACGGCGTCGCGAGTGTCGGAACAGTCTCGCCTCGATGCCAAGAGCAACGGCACCGTGCGCTTCATCAACTTGCAGACCGTGAAGTCCAAGACTGGGGACCTGGTGGTCATGAATCGCCAGGGCTCGATCGCAATCGTGGATGAAAAGGGTCGCGAACGCGAGCGCTATGCGGTGGTGTATGGCGCCAAGGTCAAGGTTACCGACGGCGGCCCGGTTCAACTCGGCCAGGTTTTGGTCGAGTGGGATCCTTACACCTTTGCGATCCTCACCGAAATTGGCGGCACGGCTCAGTTCAAGGACTTGCAGGAAGGCATCACGTTGCATGAGGAAGTGGATGAGGTCACCGGTCTGTCGCGTCACGTGGTGGCGGATTCGCCCGACGAGAAGCGTCAGCCGGCCATCGTAATCAAGGGCAAGGCGAGCAAGCGATACCTGATGCCTTCCCGCGCTCATCTCATGGTTCAGGACGGAGACACGGTGTTTCCGGGCGACGTGCTGGCCAAGATCCCGCGCGAAACCACCAAGACCAAGGACATCACGGGCGGTCTGCCGCGTGTGGTGGAATTGTTCGAGGCCCGCAAGCCGCGCGAGACCGCCGTCATCAGCGAAATCGATGGCGTGGTGCGCTTCGGCGAGGTGGCCAAGGGACAGCGCAAACTCTACGTGGCAGCCGACAACGGCACGGAGAAGGAATATTCCGTTCCGCGCGGCGTCCACATCAACGTGCAGGAAGGCGAGCGCGTCAAGGCGGGTGAACCGCTGATGGACGGGCCGCTCAATCCGCACGACATTCTGGCCGTGCTCGGTGAGAAGGAACTACAGTCCTACCTGGTGAACGAAATCCAGGAAGTCTACCGGCTGCAGGGCGTGAACATCTCGGACAAACACATCGAAGTGATCGTCCGCCAGATGATGCGCTGGGTGAAGGTCGAAGATGTAGGCGATACCCAGTTCCTGCTCGAGCAGCAAGTGGACAAGTTCCGCTTTCACGAGGAGAACGAGCGGGCCATCGCGCAGGGCGGCAAACCGGCCACCGGGCGTCCGTTGCTGCTCGGTATCACCAAGGCGTCGCTCTCGACCGATTCGTTTATCTCCGCTGCCTCTTTCCAGGAGACAACGCGCGTGCTGACCGAAGCATCGATTCAAGGGGCTGTCGATCATCTGCGCGGCTTGAAGGAGAACGTGATCGTGGGCCGCTTGATTCCCGCCGGCACCGGTATGGAATATTACCGGAACGTGCGTCTCTCTCCGGAAATGGAAGAGGCCGCGAGCAAGGTGCAGGAGGAAGTCTCGCAAGCCTACGAAGATGCCGAGCGCGCGCTCGAACTCATGCGGCATGAAGGCGAGACCGAAGAACTCGCCGCGGAGTAGGATGGGACGAATCCAGGGAGGGGCGACGCGAGTCGCCCCTTCGTTTTTGCTCGTGTGGGGACGGGCGCCCTCGTAAGCCTGCCCTGAGCGAAGTCGAAGGGTCCAAGCCGAGCGCAGCTCGGCAGTTGTCGGCAGTTATGACAAGGCTGGGCTGGTATGAGCTGGGCTCGTATAGAATGACGAGCAATAGGACGACGGTTTCTTGCCAATGTCTTTAGCACTGGAACCACAGCGCCTGACCGGGCAACCTCAGGATCGCAACCCCACGCCGGAGCCGATTCCTGGTGGACTGGTGTTGGCCCCGGCGCTGGGGCGCTTCTGGCGGCTGTTCCGCTTGTCGATCTGGCGTGCCTTCGAACACGATGCTTTTGGGATCGCCAAAGCCTCCGCCTATTCATCCATCTTCACTTTTTTCCCCGCCTTGCTGGTGCTCGGCTCGGTTATGGCCACGATTAACCGGGGCGAAGTCTACCTTCGCGAAATCTCCTACGCCCTGGGCACCATTTTGCCGGCGGGCAGCTCAACCGCACTTTCCTACCTGCGCGGCAGCGCGGACCGGCCAGTCGGCCTACTCATCTCCACTTCGTTGCTGACGATCTGGAGCGCTTCCGGCGTCATCATTTCCTGGATGGACGGGTTTCGTCGTGCCTATCAGCTTCCCAAGACGTGGGGATTAGTCCAGGAGCGCTTGATTGCGATTTCGCTGGTTTTCATGGCGGGCCTGCCGCTGAGTTTCGCCACCATCCTTGTTGCTTTCGGCAGCCGCATTGAAATGCGCATTTTGTATTTGCTTGGGCATGAGTTCGGACCTCTAATTCTGTTGTTGTGGGGCGCGATACGCTGGACCATCGCAATCCTCACCAGCATCGCCGTGATCCAGCTTATCTATCACAACGCGGTGCCTCGCACGCAGCCCTGGCACAGCGTTTTGCCGGGCGCTGTTCTTTCGACCGCCATGTGGTTGCTCTCCTCCGCATTATTCGGATGGTATTTGCAGCACTATACCGACTACAGCGTTATCTACGGTTCACTCGGTGTCGGCATTGCCCTGCTGGTCTGGATGTACCTGATCTCGCTGGTGGTGCTGATTGGCGCTGAATTCAACGCCATGCTTTTTCCTCGCGGTCTCACGAAAGTTTCGCCTCCGCGGGCAGACACCGAAGCTCGCTGACTGCGAAGTCAGGAGCCGGCTCACCAGATGGCATCACCTGTAAACATTATTTAGCGGCGTTGGTTGGGGAGAGGATTCGCGACTTGAAAGAACGCATACTGGATCTGGTTGAAGGAGGTCTGCCGGCTTCCGGCCCCGCGCCGGAAGAGACGACCGAACGCGTGCGCCGCGCAAAAATCATCTGCACGATTGGTCCGGCTTGTGATTCCGAAGAAATGATTCGCGACCTGATGCGAATGGGCATGGACGTTGCCCGTCTGAATTTCTCTCACGGAACGCACGCCGAACACGCCCGGCGAATCCAGCGCCTGCGCCGCGCCGCCAATCATCTGAAGCGGACCGTCTGTATTGTTCAGGACCTTCAAGGTCCGAAGATTCGTACGGGCCGCCTGAAAAATGGGAAGGCCGTGCTGCTGAAGGCCGGGACCCTGCTGACGATCACACCGCGCAAGGTGGAAGGGACCTCTACGCTGATCTCGACGGACTTTGCCGGCCTGGCGCGCGAAGTCAAGCCCGGCGCTCGGGTGCTTTTGTCCGACGGCCGCATTGAACTCAAAGTGCGTTCGATTCGCGGCGAGGATGTGGAATGCGAAGTCCTGAACGGCGGCACGCTCGGAGAACAGCAGGGCATCAATCTGCCCGGCGCGGCAATGGCGATCCCCGCACTAACCGCAAAAGACAAGCGCGACCTCGAGTTTGGTTTGAAGCACGGAGTGGATGTGGTTGCGCTGTCGTTCGTTCGTTCCGCCGATGACATCCGGATGGCCAAGAGCTTGATGCGAGAGTTTGGAAAATCCGTGCCCATCATCGCCAAGCTGGAAAAGCCGCAGGCCATCGAACGCCTGGAAGAGATTCTGGAAGTGGCTAACGGCGTCATGATCGCTCGTGGCGATCTGGGCGTGGAGCTGCCGCCCGAACGGGTTCCGATCATCCAGAAGCTGGTGATTCAGCGAGCGGGTGTGTGGCGCAGGCCAGTCATCACAGCGACCCAGATGCTCGAGTCCATGACCGAGAACCCGCGCCCGACGCGGGCGGAGGCGAGCGACGTAGCGAACGCGATTTTTGACGGCACTGACGTGGTGATGCTTTCGGGAGAGACCGCCAGTGGCCGCTACCCGCGTGAGGCCGTGGCCATGATGGCCCGCATCATTCTGGAAGCGGAGGCTAGCATCGCGCAATTGCCGCCGGCAGCGCGCCGCCGTCGTGAGGATCATCGTTATTCGGTTGCCGAAACCATCTGCGAGTCCATCGCACACGCCGCCGAAGATCTGCCCATGCGCGCGATCGCCGTCTTCACGGAAAGCGGCAATACGGCGCGCATGCTTTCAAAACATCGTCCCAAGGTCCGTATCTATGCTTTCAGTCGGAAGCCGGAAGTCTGCAATCGTATGAATACGCTTTGGGGCGTGCATCCGGTTCACAAAGACCGGTGGGAATCCGCGGAGTCGATGCTCCGGACCGCCGAAAACGAACTGTTGCCAAAAGGTCTTCTGCGCATCGGGGACGTGCTCGGCTTGGTGGCCGGGACGAAGCTCACTTCGGGCGCCACGAATTTCATGCGGTTGCATACGGTAGGGGAAAGTGATCGGGCACGCACGACACGACGACAGAAGAAATAGCTGCCAGCCTTGTCATCCTGTACCGATCTTGTCATCCTGATCCTGAGCGCGGCCGAAAGAGTTTAAGGCGATGCAGTCGGCGATCACGTTTTTCGATAATTCACTGAACCCCGCAGTCCGCGGCTTCCTGCACTCGCCCGCGAGTCCCAATGGCGACGCGCTGATCCTGAGCCACGGCGCGGGCTCGGATTGCAATGCTCCTCTGCTGGTTGCGCTC
>CAVYWE010000002.1:0-1162527 GCA_963772195.1 uncultured Acidobacteriaceae bacterium
CTACGCCGAAGATTAATTTCAGAGTTGCCATAAGAAACAATTGCCAAATCGCTGGTTGCGAGCTTCCAATTTCGAGCTTTCCGTCATTGCGCTAAGGGTTGCTTTCCCGGCGTGCTCTCCTGGCTAACGAACGCCCGGGATAATTATTGCGGTGGTGCTTGGCGCAGTGCCTGAAAATACTCGGTTATGGCAGAAATCTTAACGTCCTCTCGCTCGAGAGTCGAGCGCCGAACGACTTCCACAGTATCTTCGGTAACCTTCTTTCCCACGTTGACCCGAAAGGGGATGCCCACCAGGTCGGCGTCCTTGAACTTCACCCCCGGCCGTTCGTCGCGATCATCCAACAAAACGTCGAATCCGGACGCTTCCAGCTGCCGGGCGATGTCTTCGGAGGCGCTGCGGATCGCCTCGTCTTTGGAGTTAGTCGACACCACGACCACCTCGAACGGGGCGATGGAAGGCGGCAGCCAGAAGCCGTTTTCATCATTACTCTGCTCGACGGCCGCGGTCAGAATGCGCTCAATGCCAATCCCGTAGCTGCCCATGATCGGCGCGACTTCCTTGCCATTCCGGTCGAGCACACGCGCGCCCATGGATTCGGAATACTTGTAGCCCAGCTTGAAGATGTGTCCAATCTCGACCGCAGTATCAATGCGCAGAGCAGCGCCACAATTCGGGCAATCTTCGCCGGCGGTCACGCTTCGCAGGTCGACGTAGGCCGTGGGATGAAAAGTCTTGCCAGGCGTCAGGTTCTTGACGTGATAGTTCTCTTTGTTCGCGCCGCCGATCAAATTCACACGGCCTTCGAGCGCTTTGTCCACCAGCAGAATCGGCTTGCCCGAATCTTTGATGTCCTTAGCCCAATCATTGCCCAGCGGCCCGAGGTATCCGGCAGGCGAGTGGAACAATTCGCGGATCTCTTCTTCCTGCATGGGACGCGCCTCTTTGCCCGCCACCGCCATCGAGAGCTTCGCTTCATTCATCTGATGATCGCCGCGCATGAGCAACACTACGGCCCGCGCACGAGCCTTGCCCGTTTTCGCATCTTCATCGGTGATCATCATCGCCAAAGTCTTGATCTTGTTCTTCGGCGACACACCCAGAAACCGCGCCACGTCTTCAATCGTTTTCTGTCCCGGAGTGTGCACTTCGAGCGGCTGCCCGTCGCCCTCGGACTTCAGGTCTTCAACCGGACCAAGTTTCGAAATCGCCTTCTCCATATTCGCGGCATAGTTGCATTTCTCGCAGCTGACGATCAGGTCCTCGCCCGCCGGTGTGCGCACCATGAATTCCTGCGACTGCGATCCGCCCATGGCTCCCGAGTGCGCATCGATCACCATGTACTTCAGCCCGCAGCGGTCGAAGATGCGGCAGTAGGTGTCGTGATGCTTGAGATACGAAACGTCGAGACCGGCCGCATCAATGTCGAATGAGTACGCGTCTTTCATGATGAACTGACGAACGCGCAGCAGCCCCGACTTCGGACGAGGCTCGTCGCGAAATTTGGTCTGAATCTGATACCAGATCTGCGGCAGTTGCTTGTAACTGCGCAGCTCCTTGCGCGCGATGTCGGTCATGACTTCTTCGTGAGTCATGCCGAGACAAAGGTCGGCGCCCTTGCGATCCTTAAGGCGAAACATGTTGTCGCCCATTGCCGCCCAGCGCCCGCTTGCTTCCCAGATTTCGCGCGGATTCAGCGCCGGCAAGTAGAACTCCTGCCCGATCTTGTCCATCTCCTGGCGGACGATGCCCATGATCTTCTGGGTAGTGCGATTGCCAAGGAACAGGAACGAATAGATCCCAGCGCCCAGCTGGCGGATGTATCCAGCGCGGACCAGCAGCTTGTGGCTAGCGACCTCGGCATCAGCCGGAGCCTCGCGAAGAGTAGGGATAAACAGTTGCGACCAGCGGTGCATGAGTATGGTTTCCAATCATCCAATCAGAGGGAATCCTCGATTGTAAATGATGGTAGGTGCCGCGCTCCCTGTAGAGACGGGGGCTTGCCCGTCTCCTCTGCATGCGGCGTGAGAACACGGCAAGCCCGTCTCTAGGGGACTTGGGGATGGTCGCTAATTCCAGGAAGTTCGAACCCAAAGTATATGATTATATTGACAATTATTTAGTAACAAGTAATAATGTAATTACTTTTGACGATCGGAGGACGCAATCATGCCCACCTATGCAGCAGTTCAACGCGATGTCGAGTTTACCTCTGGTTTTGTTTCGAAAACTTGCTGGATTGCGCACGTTCTTGAACTCCTCGGCAAGAAGCTCCGCATAGTTCCCAATCGGATTGATCCCAACGCAAGGAGATATCCATGCCCAACCGAAAAGCAGGCAGCGATCGTCGAAGCCTTGGGCAAGCTAGAAGACGTCCGTCCCCGCAGGAGTTCCTTATGACGACAGCAATCGCTAAGTCGGCCACTACTAAGCCGACCATTAAAGTGGCCGACGAGGTTTGGGTCGCTACTCTCATGCTTCATCAGCGGCACCCCGAACGTCCGGATTTCCAGATCGAAGAGATCATGGAATTCGCAAGATCTGCGAAAGAACTCAGATTTATGGGACCGCTGCGGCCTGGTTTCTATGTACACGTGGTGCAGCATTGCGTCGCCAATCGTCCTCCAAATCCTGGACGCTACAGAATGCTTGTCGAAACGTCGCCGGGACGCCGTCGCCTGTTTCGCCATGGCGACTCTTATCATCCTCAGCGAGAGGGCGGGAAGATTTCGCCTAAACCGGAGGATCTGCCCGAAAACTGGTTCCGAGGGCTCCTGGCGTGGTATCGCGGTTGGTGCGCGAAAGCCGCAGAGCGAGCGCTCGGCGATGATCCCTTGCTAGCCCTTCGTGGATCTGGAAAGGATCTTTGGGCTGACGAGCACGCGGACGATTATGTACGTCGCCTGCGTGAGGGCTGGGAATGAGTCGCGTATTTTGGGACACGAACCTCTTTATTTACCTTTTTGAGGATTACGGGATGCTCTCCAAGGCTGTCGGACAGCTTCGTTCGAAGATGCTCGACCGGGGCGATCAATTACTGACTTCCACACTCACGCTGGGCGAGATACTGGTGAAGCCCACCGAGCGCGGCGACTCTGACCTTTGCAGAAAATATGAGCACGCCATCTCCACCGCGTCGACCTTGATCTCCTTCGATGTAAAAGCGGCAAAGACGTATGCGGCCCTGCGATCGCAGAGATCGCTAAAAGCGCCTGACGCTATCCAGTTGGCCTGCGCCGCAAGCGCGAATGTGGATCTCTTCGTCACCAATGACGAGCGGCTCCAGAGCAGGCACGTTGAAGGTATTCAGTTCATCGTGCCCTTGGCCAGAGTGCCCATCTGAAACTTGCGGTCAGGCCCCGAGCGAATAGGCTGGGTGGATCGGCGATTAGGCGAGAGCCGCTCTATACAAGGCGACAAGTTTTCCCCAGGCACGCTCGGCTTGGACCTTGTTATAGATCGGCGCGCCATCGCGGACGGGCATATCCGGCACGCACCATCCATGCTGGGCTGGATACACTTCAATTTCGGCCACGACCTTGGCGACCGCAAAGGCTTCCTTCAGCTTGACCTTGGCATCCGGCTGACGCTCGTCGTCATTCGACGCGATCCCGAAATACATCCGAGCTTTGATCTTCGGCGCGAGCAGATGCGGGCTATCGGGTTTGTCGGTCACCAGGCCTCCGCCGTGGAAAGACGCCCCTGCGCCAATGCGATCGGGCAATGTCGCGGCGGTCCTAACCACCAGCGCTCCGCCCATGCAATAACCCTGAGTTCCGATCTTTTTTGCCTTGTTCACTTCTTTTTGCGCATCGAGGAAGGCAACGTAAGCGGTCGCATCCTTCTCGGCGTTGCCGGGCGCGTTCACTGACGCCATCAGCGGCCTGAGTTTCGCCATATCGTCCGGATTCTGGAAATTGAACTTGGAGGCATCCGTGAAAGGAGCTTTGGACACGCGATAAAAGGGATTGGGCACCAGGACGGAATATCCCTCAGCAGCGATGTTCCTGCCGATTGTGCGCATCGACGGCCGCAAACCGAATGCGTCGGGCCAGATCAGTACTCCTGGATAGGATCCGGTTTTCGAGAGTGACTTCGGATGAATGAATGCCGCGTCGCAAGTTCCGTCCGGAGTCTTGATCTCGACGTCAGTCTCGACCATCTCAATGCCAATGTCGGCTGCCGCTACCGATGTTACGGATGCGGCAATGCCCGCGCTCATCAAGAGGGCTGTAAAATCGCGCCGTGTGAGGTCTCCGGGATGCGACTGGTTGCTCGGTTGGGTTTTCTCGTCGTCTGTCATAGTTTTTTCGTGCAAGTTTTTCGTGCTAAAGAGTTTATCGCATTTCGCTGGCAGACCGCACGGCGTGTTATTGTATATACATATTCGTCTACACAAGGGCCATTGTGGAATTTGCCTGGGACGAAGGAAAAAACCGGATCAACAAGCGAAAGCACGGCGTCAGCTTCGAAACGGCCAGCTTGATCTTTGACGATCCTCATCATCTGACGTGCTGCTGGTCGCTCATACAGTCGTCGCTCGTACACTCAACGAGTACGACGAAGAGATCCGCATTGTCTCGGCACGAAAAGCAACTCGTAGAGAACGGAGCTTATATGCGCAAGGCAAGCAGGATCACTAAAGTCAAGCGAAGTCCCGGACGAGGATTGACTCCGCGACAGAAGAGGGAACTGGCGGCTTTGGCCGCGCTGCCGGACGACCAAATCGATACTTCGGATATCCCGGAGCTTCCGCCCGGCGCGTGGAAAAACGCGGTTCGGGGAAGGTTCTATCGTCCAGTGAAGCAGGCCGTTTCAATGCGGCTGGACGCCGATGTGGTTGCTTGGCTGAAGAAGCGTGGCAAAGGATATCAGACGCGGGTGAACAGCATCTTGAGGCAGACCATGATGACCGACATCAAGCGGGGCTGAAAATCGGCTTACGAGTGCTCTTCATAAAGAGCCCGGATTTCAACCCGCTGCCAAGCGGATGAGACAAAGTAACAAATAGTTGACATCGCGAGTTACAATTGAATGTAACTACGATTAAGATTAAGAGGTAACTACGAAACAGGCTAAAGCTTCGATTCGGCTGTAAAAGCCGCAATTTTTGACTAAGTTCTTTGAAATCAAAACTTTACTGACTTAGTAAGTAGTAACTCCTTTGTTTTCAATGACCACGCCCCGAACGGTGTGCTCTAACTGCTTTGTTATTTATACTTTGCAGATAAGTCCTTTTGAAACAATACTTTATAAAAAATAGGGGAGGGTACCCCGGCCGGCGGCGGCTGTCGCTATGTTTTTCCGTTTACTGGCCGGTGCCGGTGAGGGTTGCGATTGCTGTGCCGCCACCGTTGTTGGCTACGTTGAGCTTGCCCTTGCGTGCGCCCGTCTTGGTCGGATTGAATGAAACGTTGAGCGAGCAGTTAGTTCCGGCGGCGAGGGAACTGCCACAGGGGTTGCCGGTGTTGGCGGAGATAGTGTAGTCGGCCGTTGCGCCTGAGATAGTGAAGCCGGTGAGATTCACGGACGCGTTGCTCACGTTCGAGATGGTCACAGGCTGCGATGCGCTCGTCTGGCCCACAGGTTCGGATCCGAAATTTAGAGCGGTTGGCGAGAGCGCGATTGACAGCCCCGTTCCGGCCAGAGTCACCCGCTGCGGATTGTTGGGCGCGTTGTCGGTAAGCTGCAATATGCCGGTGTGTGAATTTTTCGCTGTCGGCGTAAATCCAATCGTTATCGCGCAATTGTTCCCGGCGACAACTTGCGTGCCGCAGGTACTAGACTGAACTGCGAAATCGCCGCTGGTGGCGATATTGGAAATATTCAGGGAAGCATCGCCGGTGTTGGTCAGCGTGGCGGTCATGTGGGTGGTCTGGCCAATGAGCGTCTTCGGGAAGATGAGCTTGGTGGCGGAGAGGATCGCAGTCGGGCTGGGGCCGCTGCCATTGCCGCAGTTGGGGAAGATGAAGTTGGAGATGCGCGTGTTCCAGTTGAAGTTGCCGGTGGACTGGATGTACTCCTGGGTGTACCAGAAAGTGCAGTCGTCGACGGGATCGACAGTCATGGCACTGTAGTCGCCCCAGCGGCTCACGCCTCCGGTCTGGGAACCGGAACCATTGACGATCAGTTGCTCGCCTTCCATGCTGCCGGGCGTATCGCCTGCGACCCGTCCGGTGAAGTAAATAGAAGGGTAGACGGAACTGCTGGAGACGCTGTAACCGAGGGCGATGTCGCTGGACTGGTCCATGGCGATGCTGCCCATCCAGCGCGTGGTGGAGTCGGGGCCGAAGCTGCCCTGCTGGAACACGAAGGGCGTACTGTTCGGACTGCGAACCTCATACCAGCGAACTCCAGTGGAGATGGAATGATTGAAGACCAGGGATTCAACTCCGTTCGGGAACTGGCGATAGGCGAGGCGGTACATGGGGCGGTCGCCGAGCGCGTCGAGGTGTTGAGTGGTTCCGGGTTGTGCGACGCAGGAATGGAAGCAACGGGCCGTGAAGGTCGCTACCGGAAGAACTGTGGGGCCGGTGAAGGTGGAGTTCGCGGGGGTCGTGAAGTCCGCGTGAAACTTCCACAATTGGATCACGTTCTTGCCAAAGTTCATGAAGAAGCCGGGTTCTCCCGCGGCTGGCGGGATGGTTCCGTCCATGTCAGAAGGCAACAAGCTGGCGACCGAGGAAGTCTGCTGGAAGCAGATGATGGTTGCGGGATCAGCAGCCAGCATGGCGTTGCGGTCGAGGGCGCAGGCGTCAGCGCCGATGAAGCTGTTGCCGTTCGCGAAAAGGTTGAACGACATGTAATAAGCGTCGGGCCACACGCCCAACTTCGGATAGTCCGGAAAATCGGTGTCGCCGAAAGAAAAGGCATACCGGTTGTAGGTGCCGGTGGCGTCGCTGGTGGTAGAAACTGCTACACATTCCGTGTAGGGAGGTGTGAGGATGGAGAACTGGGCGAAGACCCACCGGTTGGCCATCTTGTCATATTGAACGATGGGATCGCCGTCGTTATTTATTTCACACCCTCCGCCGAAGCCGGCCCAGAGGGCATTTCCATCGGTCGGTCCGGCAACGAGCGCGCCGGTGACTTTGTCGAAGGCCGCAAACTGGGCGTTGACCCACTGCACGTATTGCGTGGTCCCGACCGCCCCGTTGGTATCGGGCGGGGAAAACTCGAGAAGAAATCCGTACTGTCCCTGACCCAAGCCATCAATGTTCAGGCCTAGGTTGGCGGCCACCGGAGGCAGAGAAGCCTGCTGCAATGCAAGGTCGAGCGCGGCATACTCAGGTGCGTTAGTGGCGGGGCCGGTGGGGAGGATTTTCAGCAAACGAGGCGAGAAGCGGTGGGGCTGGGCGGGAGTCATCCGATCAAGTTCGGCGAGCGGGGCGGAGACATCATGTTTCAGTTCGTGGATTACACGGATGGTTGTTTGGGCAGTTCGCGGGGCCGTTCTCTGGGCATAGGCGGAGAGCGAGAAAAGGACTGACAACGTTGCGGCTAGACAGAAAGCTGCGGCGAACCCTGCTGTCATAGTGCGAGTCATGCAGCGAGTCTTACTGCCAGTCATGCACAGAGTCATATAGCGAGTGATGGCGTGGCGGGGGAGGTTACGGGCTGGGGTAGTATATCCGGTTTTTTCAAGATCAACTTCAGAGATTTGCACGCCACAGCCCACTGGCTAGACCTTCGAAAAAAGGGTCTATCACCGGTATCAAGCTGGTCGTCGCAATTATTTGCACATGATTGGCAGCGCTTCGGGACCCAGCGTCAAGAGCTTGCCGTGCCACGAAAGCCGCCGAGCTGCGCTCGGCTTGGACGGGCGAGGCGCCCGTCCCCACACGAGCGCTACGCTTGTTTTCTTGACCGGGAGATGGCTTCGCGGGCCTCCTTGTCGGCGGTGCGTCGGCGTTCGGTCTCGCGCTTGTCCCACTGCTGTTTGCCTTTCGCGAGGGCGAGTTCCACTTTGATTTTGCCATTCTTGAAATACATTCGGGTGGGAATCAGAGTAAGTCCCTTTTGCTGGGTCTTGCCGATGAGCTTGCGAATCTCTTCTTTGTGAATGAGGAGCTTGCGGGTGCGGAGAGCGGCATGATTGGCGTAGTTGCCATGGTCATAGGGGCCGATATGGCAGTTGAGAAGCCAGAGTTCTCCGTCCTTGATTAGGCCGTAGGCATCCTTGAGATTGGTCTTGCCGGTTCGAATTGACTTTACTTCGGTTCCGGTGAGGACGACTCCGGCCTCGAATTTTTCGAGCAAGAAATAGTTGTGACTCGCGTTCCTGTTTACGGAGGCGTCTTTCTCTCCGGAGGCGGTCGGCTGGCGGCGAGGATTTTTCTCCCGATTGGGCTGGATCTGATGGGTAGTCTGCTTGGCCATGGCTGAAACGACGCTGAAAAGAAAGTACCACGAAGGCAGTTCTCAGTTCCCAGTTCTCAGTTCTCAGAAAGCAGCAGCTCCGAGCCAATCTGAGAACTGGGAACTGCCTTGGAGTACAGGGACCAATGAGTGTAAACACCGACGCACCAATCACTTCGGATGCCGGTTGATGCGATGCTATAATCCGAATTTCCTGTACTTTTTGCGCGCGACGGCCGCCGGGACACTCGGTCGGTTGGCTTTTGCGGAGGACGGGGCGAGTCCTGGCTCGATGAATCACGGCCGGTTGAGTCGTCGCCGGTGAGAGAGATTTTATGAGGACTGCTTGATGAGAAGCCTGATCCGTCCGGCTCTGTTCGTTCTGCTGCTGCTCTGTTTAAAGCTTCCTGATTTTGCCAAAAGTGTCGATTCTGCCAAGGGGCTCTACGAAAAGGGCCAGGATGCCGAGGCGCGGCAGAATTACGAGAAGGCCTTCGACTATTTCAAGCAGGCCTACAGTCTTAAACCGAAAGACCTGAGATATCGAACTGCTTTCGAGCGGACCCGTTTCCTGGCAGCTTCGGCGCTCGTGCATCGCGGGCAGATTCTGCGCGATGCCGGCAAGCTCGACGAGGCGGTGGTGGAATTCCAGAAGGGGTTGGAGATCGATCCTTCTTCATTCATCGCGCAACAGGAGCTGAAGCGTACGCAGCAGATGATTCGGGAGGCGGAGAATCCGCAGCCGCAGGCTTCGGCGCCAGGCGGGACCGCTTTGCGCAGGCGGTTGGAATCGGCGCAGGGCCCGGTGGAGCTGGCTCCGATCTCGAACGTGCCGATTACGCTCAAGGTCACGGAGAAAGCCAACGTGATCTACGAGACGGTGGGCAAGCTGGCCGGGATCAACGTGCTTTTCGATCCCGATTACACGCCGCGACAGGTGCGCATCGAACTGAACGGCGTGACACTCGAAGACGCGCTGGAAATCATTTCGTTTGAGACCAAGACATTTTGGCGTCCGGTGACGCCCAATACGATTTTTGTCGCGCAAGACAATCCTGCGAAGCGGAAAGAGCTGGAACAAAACGTCATCAAAACTTTTTATCTTTCCAATCTTTCCCAGCCTACCGAATTGCAGGATGTAGTGAACGCGATGCGCACCATCCTCGAAGTGAGCCGAATACAGCAGTTGCCCTCGCAGGGAGCGATCGTGGTGCGGGGTACGCCGGATCAAATGGCACTGGCGCAGAAACTGGTGGACGATCTCGACAAGGCGAAACCCGAGGTGCTGATCGAAGTGGCGGTGATGCAGGTCAGCCGCGACAAAGTACACAAGCTTGGAATCAACCCGCCGACCAGCGCCACGGTGCAACTGCAGCCCAATATCAACAGCACCACCAGCACGACTTCAACCACCTCGACCACGAGTACTACGTCATCGACCTCCGGCGGCATCAACCTGAATACACTCGCCAACCTGAACGCCACCGACTTCCAGGTAACTATTCCGCCGGCTACGGCGATTGCATTGTTGTCCGACAGCAACACGAAGATTATCCAGAACCCGCAGATTCGCGCGCTGGACGGACAGAAGGCGACGTTGAAGATTGGCGACCGGGTGCCGGTGGCAACGGGATCGTTCCAGCCGGGTATTGGCGGAGTCGGTATCAATCCGCTGGTGAATACTCAGTTTCAATACCTCGACGTGGGTGTGAATATCGACATCACGCCGCGGGTTCATGCGGGGCGGGAAGTATCCATGAAGTTGACGATGGACGTCTCGGCGGTGACTTCGCACGTGAGCATCGGCGGCATCGACCAGCCGGTGATCGGACAGCGCAAGATTGAACACGAAATCCGGCTGAAGGATGGTGAAGTGAACCTGCTCGGCGGAATGATGGAGGATACGCAGACCAGGGCGCTGAACGGTATCCCGGGCCTGGCGTCGATTCCGCTTCTGAAATACCTCTTTTCGGAGAAAGATACCGAGCATTCGGAAAACGAAATCGTGTTTGTCCTGGTACCGCACATTATCCGCGGGCCTGACGTTGCCCACGGCAATCTCGACATGATCGACGTAGGCACGGCCAATGCACTGGCGATGAGACGAACCAAGCTGGTGCCGCCGGCGAGTTCGGTTGCGCCATCCCCGGGTTCGCAGGCCGCACCTTCCCAGGCCGCCCCTGCAGCCGCTCCGCAGCCGCAGTCGTCGGCTCCTCAGGGCCAGGCTGCCCAAAACCTGGTTCCACAAAATCAGGTTCCGCAAAATCAGATTCCGCAGAATCAGGCTGGCGCCGGTGCAGGAACGTTCCTGTTTGATCCGCCTACATTGAGCCAGGCCAAGGGCTCGACCTTCACCGTGAATGTCATGCTTTCCGGGGGGCAGAATGTGTACTCCGTGCCCCTACAACTCAACTACGATCCGAATCAGTTGCAGGTGGTCAACGTTTCGAACGGCGGATTCTTGTCCCAGGATGGGCAAGCGGTGGCGTTAGTGCATCGCGACGATCCTGCGACGGGCACGCTGCAAATCACGGCCACGCGGCCTCCAGGCGCCGGGGGCGTTTCGGGCCAGGGCGCGGTGGTGACGCTCACATTCATGGCGAAGGGACAGGGCCAGTCGGCTCTGACCATCACTCGGGGCGGAGCGCGGGATCCAGCGATGCAGCCGATTGCCATGAGTGGAGCGCAGGCGGCGATTACGATTCAGTAGGAAAGTTCTCAGTTCCCGGTTCTCAGTTCTCAGTGGAGATCGGGTTCGTTTTAACTGAGAACCGGGAACTGAGAACTAATTTATGAGCGAGTCGATAAACATAGCGAAAGCTCGGTCCATGGCGGCCCGCCGACAAAGCGGCTTCACGCTGATCGAGTTGATCGTTGCGACCGCCATCCTGGCCATCCTGGTGGGGGCCGCGTTTCCGCTGGTCAGGATGACCATTTATCGGGAGCGCGAGCACGAGCTGCGCCAGGACCTCTGGATGATTCGCGACGCGATTGATCGCTACAAAGACGCCGCCGATCGTGGCGCGTTTCAGATTAAGGTGGGGAGCGAAGGATATCCTCCGGATCTCGACACGCTGGTGACCGGGGTCGATGTTGCCGGCAAGAAACTGAAGTTTCTCCGCCGGATCCCGGTTGATCCCATGACCAAACAGGAATGGGGAATGCGCTCCATGCAGGATGATAAAGACTCGGATTCCTGGGGTGGGCAAAACGTTTTCGATGTTTTCACGAAGTCGGACCAAGTCGCTTTGGACGGCACCAAGTACAAGGACTGGTAAATGAAATTCAGGTCCAAAGCCCGCAGCCCCAAATTCTGCAATCCCAAAGTCCGCAATCCCAAAGCCCGGACTCGCGGTTTCACGCTGATTGAGTTGGTGGTGGTCATCAGCATGATCCTGATCCTGCTGTCGATCGCGTTGCCGATGTACAACCAGAGCGTCATTCGCGCGCGCGAAGCCACGCTGAGACAGAATCTAGCGACGCTGAACAAAGTCATCGATCAGTACACGCTGGACAAGCAGAAAGCGCCGCAGTCGCTTGAGGATTTGGTCTCGGCGGGATACCTCAAGTTTGTCCCGAACGATATTACCGGCAGCAAGGACACCTGGGTGCTCGAACAGGAAGACTCGCTCAAGTCCATCGACCAGACCCAGCCTGGCATTGTGGGTGTCCACAGCGGTTCCGACCAAACGGCCATCGATGGCACCGCTTATTCGAGTTGGGTCTACTGAGCTGAGGAGCTGACCCTAACTATCCTTTCTGTTACCTTATCCGTTCACTATTCTGGAGATAGGTTCTGGAGGCTCGTGTGGATTTTTTCAACCGGCTGCAGCCCTTCGCGCTGCTTGTCATGCGGCTTGTTCTGGGAGCGATCATGATCGCGCATGGTTATCACAAGGTGTGGGGCGGGTTTCATCATCACATGGATTTCGTGGGCTCGCTCGGCATTCCCAAGTGGATGGCATATTTTTCCGCGGGAACGGAATTCTTCGGCGGAATTGCCATTGTGCTTGGATTGTTTACGCGCTTCTTCGCAGCCGCATTCATCATCGAAATGGCGGTCGCCATCTGGAAAGTGCATTTTAAGAACGGGCTGATGGGCAATGGCGGATACGAATTTCCGCTGGCGCTGGCTACGATTGCGTTTGGGCTCATGTGCTTCGGCGGCGGGCCGTGGGGAGCGATGTTTGGCAAGTCTGGCGGCTGGAAGGCAAAGTAGGATTGATCAGGGGTTGAGTTCGTAAACCACCAGGGGCTCGGTGGAGATTACGACGGAGACGCGGCAAGCCGCGTCTCTACAGGGGAGCCGAGAGCTAAAATTCCGCCAGCTCCTTCATTGCCCGGAACAGGTCGCTGGCTTGGGGCAGGATGGCATTCTCAAGAATCGGTTGATAGGCGACGAAGGTATCGGTGGCCGCGACTCGCTTCACGGGAGCATCGAGGTGGTGGAAGAGTTGATCTGCGATGCGGGCGGCAATTTCGGCGCCGTATCCCCAGCTCAGCGAATCTTCGTAAGCGATTAGCGCTCGGTTGGTTTGCTTTACCGACACGGCAATCGCCTCCCAATCAAACGGATTCAAACAACGCAGGTCGATCAGCTCGACGCTAACGTGATGCTCGCGCTCCAGTTTTTGCGCGGCCTGCAGTGCGCGCGGAACCACGGCTCCGTAGGTGATGACCGTGAGGTCGGTTCCGGGCTGCACAACTTTCGCCTTTCCGAATGGGACCATGTAGTCGGGGCCAGGATAGGGCGAACGTCCGTAGGTTTCGCGGTAGAGGCGCTTGTGTTCGAGGAACAGGACCGGGTCGTCGCACCGGATCGCAGTCCGCAGCAGGCCCGCGGCATCGAGTGCGTTCGAAGGGAAGACGACACGCAATCCGGGAGTATGGGTGAAGATGCTTTCGCCGCACTGCGAGTGATAAATCGCGCCGCCGGTCAGATAACCGCCAATCGCAACCCGGATCACCAGAGGCGCCGAGAAAGCATTGTTCGAGCGCCAGCGAATAATGGGGAGTTCGTCGCGCAACTGCATCATCGCCGGCCAGATGTAATCGAAGAACTGGATCTCAACCACGGGCTTCAATCCGCGCGTCGCCATGCCGGTGGCGCGGCCGATGATGTTAGCTTCGGCTAGCGGAGAATTGAAGACGCGGTCGGAGCCGAATGCGATTTGCAGGCCAGAGGTCAGCTTGAAGACCCCGCCCTTGCCTTTGATCACCTTCTGCTTGAGATACTCTTCGCGGCTGGCGTCGGCGACGTCTTCGCCGAAGATGATGACGCGCTCATCGCGGCGCATCTCATCGCGCAGCGTGGCGTTGATGAGGTCCGCCATGGTTTTGGGCGTTGAGGCCGGGGAGCGCTTGCCATCCGCGGTGGTCTCGTGAGCGGCAAATGCGGGCTGAGTTTCGAATGCCGGTGTGGTGGGATCGAGATCGGGCGAGTACACGAAGTTGTAGATGGTTTCCGGCTGCGGCACCGGGGCTGCGAGCGCGCGGTCGGCATCGGCCTGAATCTGCTCTTCGACTTCCTTCTCGATCTTGTTGATCCCTTTTTCGTCGAGGATTCCTTCACGCAGCAGGAACATCTGCAGGCGCGGGACCGGATCGCGCGCGGCGTCGGCCTGGCGCTCGGAGTCAGGGCGGTAAAGGCGCTCGTCGTCGGAGAGGGAGTGGGAATAAGGACGGATGACATGGGCGTGGACGAATGCAGGTCCATGGCCGGCGCGGCAATGGTCAGCCGCGCGTCTGAGAGCGGCGTAAGCGACGACGGGGTCGGTGCCGTCAATTTCTTCGAAATGGAAGTTGGGGAAGCCGGAGACGAGGCGCGAAATGTTGCCGCCGGAGGTCTGCACTTCCACGGGCACGGAAATTGCGTATTCGTTGTCTTGCACGCAAAAAATTACGGGCAGGCGGAGGTTGGATGCGGTGTTCAGCGCCTCCCAGAATTCGCCTTCGCTGGTCGTGCCGTCGCCGAGCGAGACGTAGGTGATTTCGTCGCCCTGGAATTGGACATCCTTGAATTGTCGGTAATCGCCTTCGGCTTTTTGGGTGGCGTTGGGATGCCTGGCGAAATAGCGGCCGGCCTCGGCGCATCCGATGGCCTGCAGAATCTGGGTGCCGGTGGCGGACGATTGAGTAACGACATTGAGTCGCTTGAAGGCCCAGTGCGAGGGCATCTGGCGGCCGCCGGAACTGGGATCGTCCGCCGCGCCGACGGCGCCGAGTAGCATTTCGTACGGAGTGGCGCCCAGGGCGAGACACAAGGCGCGGTCGCGGTAGTAGGGATAGAACCAGTCGTAGGAGGGCTTCAGCGCAAGAGCGGCCGCGACGCCCATGGCTTCATGGCCTGCGCCCGAGATCTGGAAAAAAACTTTCTGCTGGCGTTTGAGCAGGATTTCGCGGTCGTCCACGCGCCGCGATGAGAACATGATCCGGTAGGCATCAATCAGTTGCTGACTCGTCAGGCCCTGATAGGTCTTGGCCTTTTTCGCGATGCTGAGTTCATTCAGCTTGGGATCGACTTTGGTCGTGGCCATTCTGCGTTCTTCACCCCACAGAGTTTCAGTCCCGCCTCATTGTAAATCAGGGGCAGGTGCCAGGTGTCAGGTCTCAGGAAAATCTCTTCATCTTGAGGTCGTTCCTGAGACCTGACACCTGAGACCTGGTTTATCCTGAGTTCTCCATGATTCGTTTCCTGCGCCCGTTTGATCCGCATCGCATCCGCTTGCTGGTGTTCGACCTCGACGGCACCCTAATTGACTCCCGCCTTGATTTGATTCATTCCGTGAATGCGATGTTGCAACATATCGGTCGTCCCGCGCTGGAGGGTGACGTTATTGCGAGCTATGTAGGAGATGGCGCTCCGGCGCTCGTGCGTCGCGCTGTCGGCGACACGGACGACGAGGCGCTGTTTCAAGGAGCTCTGGAAGATTTTCTGGGCTACTACCGCCTGCACAAGCTCGACCACACCGCGGTTTATGAGGGGATGGCGGAGACGCTGGCTAGCGTGGCGAATCCGTCGCTGGCTAACCGCTCGAATGGAGTGCGGCGACTGATGGCGGTGCTTTCGAACAAGCCGGTCAATCCTTCGCGCGATATTGTGCGGGCTCTGGGGCTGGGAGACTTCTTTGTCCGCGTATATGGCGGCAACAGCTTTACGACCAAGAAGCCGGATCCGCTGGGGGTGAGGACGATCCTGCGGGAGACGGGCGTGGCGGCGGATGAGGCGCTGATGATTGGAGACTCGGCGGTCGACATCCTGACCGGGCGCAATGCCGGATTGTGGACGTGTGGCGTGACCTACGGCTTCGCTCCGCATTCGCTGGAAAAGGTGCCTCCGGATGTCCTGATCGAGACTCCTCGCGAACTGGGGGAGTTGTTGCGTGCCGGCTAACCGAAGCGCTGCGTCGAGTTATTTCTGCTTTTCGGAAGGTGCTATCTGAACCTGAATGGCGTGAATGTTATCCGACTTTGTGGTGTCCACCAGGATTACTCCAAGATTGCCGTTCACGTCGCGCGCTTGAACGGTTCGCGTGTCCTGCGCTCCGGAAGGGTCCGGGCGCACTGTGTCGGTGGTTAGTATGGTCACTTCCAGACTGGAGCCGGGATCGCCGGGTACAGGCCGCTCTACCTGGTGTTGGGTGGTTTGCTGGCCAGTTGAGCTGGTGCGTTGGGCGGTGATTGCGCGCTCAACCAGATGCAGGCTGCCGTCCCCCACAGATCCGGGGACGTCGACCGAATAGGTTTCCACTGTGTTGCGTTTTTCTCCAGAAGCGTTCTCGGATTCGTTACTCAAGCTGTGGGAGACCTCGCCTAGTTTTCCTTCAGAATTGCGCCGCGAGATCCGCTCCTCGGTGCTGCGGTCCTTGCCTTCTTGCCTGGTGGTAGATTGCCGTATTTCGCTCACTTGCCAGTTGCCGGCGCCGTCGGGAACCAGCGTGGTTTTTTGAGATTCAACCGCGTCATTCGCGCCTCTCTGGCGGCGCTCTTGCACCTTCATTGCTGGAGCCAGACCGCCATTAGCGCTGGGGAGCATCATCGTGGTCTTGGTTTCCTCCACATTTTCACTCGTCCTTTTCGTCTCCTCGATTTGGCGCTGAATCAGCTGAAGCTTGCCGTTGCCATCGGGATTCGAGATGGCGCGTACTACGGTCGAGTCACCTCCGGGCAGCGTGTGCTTTTCTTCTTCTGTTACCTGCACCAGGGTTTTCGCGCCATTGGCATCTCGGCCGAAGGTGCGCGTGGTGGTTCGCACCGAGGTCGCGTCCAGTCGCACCGTTTCCTTTTCGATGTCCTGGTAAGGTTCGAATTGTCCGTCATCCCTGCGACGTTCGACCGATTGTTTGTCAAGCGTGCGATTACCGCTCTGGGTGTGGCTTTCGATGGTGCGTGTGGGATTTACGTCGCCGCTTTGTGACTCGGTTGTGGCCGTCCAGGAATTGGCCGCGCCGCCTGTTGTGGACTCGGATGTTTGCGCCCAAAGCGCGAGACTAGAACAAAAACATATCCTGATGGCGAGCAATATTATCTGGCTTAACCGCGCAATGGGTGACGTTCGAGAACGGGTGCTTGATTGATGGCCAACGCCTGTAGATCGCCCGTATCCGTCCCGTTCGGAAATATTTGTGGTTCCCATGTCCATATTGTAATTCTCACCCCGCGAACATTTGGTGTCCACATAAACAAGGCAAGCATGCCATGGACGCCGCCGACCGCATGCGGCCAAGGGACGGCTAGAGTTCCATACGTTGCAAAAAAGGGCATCCTGAGAAGACTCGGGATGCCCTTTACGATTCACATCTCCCTCTAGGAAGCTGAGCCTCTACTCACCTGGAGGCTTCTGCTGTTCCCGCTTCTGTCGTTCCTCCTCCTGCTTCTTTTCCTCGGGCGTTTGCGGGCGCTGAGGCGGTGGCGCCGGCCTACTCGCTGCGGGAGGAGGCGTGCGCTGCTGCTGTTGCTGGCGCTCGGGCGGCGGAGGCGGTTGCGGTCGCGGAGCCGGAGCCGGTTGGTTCCGGTTCGGCTCGGGACGATTGTTCGGCTGCGCTGCAGGCGGAGGACTACTGCGTGCCGGTGGCTCAGGACGATTCGTCTGGGGACGAGGCGGCTCAGGCTGGTTGTTCTGCGGAGTCGGCCGGTTATTCGGCGGAGTTGCTGGCGGCCGATTTGCCTCGGGACGATTGGCCGGTTGATTCATCTCGGGACGATTGTTGGGTTGTGCCGCGGGCGGACGATTCGCGTCCGGGCGATTGTTCGGCTCTACCGGTGCAGGCTGATTCGGCTGTGCCGGCGGACGATTATTCGGTTGCGCCGCGGGCGGACGGTTCATCTCCGGGCGATTGTTCGGCTGTGCCGCAGGCTGATTCGGCTGTGCCGGCGGACGATTGTTCGGTTGCGCCGCGGGTGGACGATTCGTCTCGGGACGATTGTTCGGCTGCGTCGGTGCAGGCTGATTCGGCTGTGCCGGCGGACGATTGTTCGGTTGCGCCGCGGGTGGACGATTCATCTCCGGGCGATTGTTCGGCTGTGCCGCAGGCTGATTCGGCTGTGCCGGCGGACGATTGTTTGGTTGCGCCGCAGGCGGACGATTCATCTCCGGGCGATTGTTCGGCTGCCCCGGCGCCGGTTGATTCGGCTGCGCTGATGGTGGGCGATTCGGCTGTGCGGGAACGGCCGCGCCCGGACGCTCGTTCGGGGCTGGCTGTCCCGGACGGTTCGCCGGTTGGTTCGCGGGTTGATTAGAGGCGGGTTGTCCCGGTCGTCCAGCATTCGGCTGGTTCCCGGGCTGGTTGCCTGGCTGGTTTGCCGGACGGCCCATGGTCGGTGTGGCCGGTTTGCCCGGAGGCGCCAGCTTGACCATCGGGTGCGGCGCCGCAGTGGCCGCCGGACGCAAGGTCTGCACCTCCTGCTTTGCCAAAGGCTGTCCCGGATGCGCTGCCAAAGCTTGCTGCTGTTTGGCAAACGGCACTGGTGGAGGAGGTGGAGTCGTCTTCGCGATCACCGGCCGGTTCATGACTGCGGGCGGCGGCGCGGTCACATGATTTGCGGTCGCAGCTTTCGCTCCCAGGACGCTCTCCCGAGTGGGGGCGACTGCTACCCTCGCACTCACAGGAGCAGCGGCAATTTGTTGCGCGTTTACCGCAACCGCTACCCGGGCAACCGGCTGCGCGCTCGCGAAGGCGTGTTGCGGAACCACCATTACCGCACCTTGTACATTCCTGTTCGCATACGTCACGTTCGTGATGGTCGTGTTGGTCGTCCTGTTATTGATAATTGTGGTGTTGTAAACGTTCGTGACCGTGGTGGTATTGACCGTCGTATTGCTGATGTTGACCCGGTTCACATACTCCCGGCTGACGTGGTACGACGGTACATAAACTTCCCGCGGACCCAGCGGAAACCATCCCACATTGCCGCCGAAGCCAATTCCAATTCCTCCTCCTCCGCCGCCACCGCCGATAAAGACCACCAGCGCTGGAGCGTATACCGCCCGCACCTCGACCGGTCCGGCCACCCAACCCCAGCGTCCGCCGACCGTTACCCAGCGTCCGTAGTGGAATGGTGCGTAGCCCCACGAGGAGTCATCGACCCACGTATATCCCCAGGGAGCAATCCAGTCCCAATGGCCTTGGTGATACGGCGCCCAGCCTGCTTCAACATGGCTGGGGTACCAGACGTGGCCGTAGTTCGAATCGTCTCGCCAGTCGCCATTGTCATCCAGATCCTCATAGCCGACGACATCGTGGGACAAATACTGCGCCGAGCGTGAGTTGTCGTAACGGTGATCACGGTTGTACGCCCAGTTATCAAATTGGTCGGCTCCACTGATTTCAATTACGTCGGCGTTCAGCGAGTCGGTTCCGCTGAAAGTGCCTCTTTGTCCGGCGTGCAGCGTATAGGTCTGGCCGTTGCCGGTCGCTTGGCCTCCGCCCTCGCGCGGGCTAACGACCGTGTAGGTTCCGTCTTCACTGGCCTCTAGCCGATAGTTTCCCGGCTGGGTAACCGAAAACGCCAGGTTCGGGGTATCGATCTCGAAGATATCGTTCTGGTCCAGCCGACGCACTCGAACGTTAATCGTGCCTGAGGTCAGCTGAATCTGCGCCGTGTGATCGTCCAGATTCAGAAAAGAAAACCCGGTATTGGCCGACAGACGAATCACAGCTGATCCGAGTTGCAGCTCGGCGCGCGAGTCCTTATCCGCCCAGATCTTGTCTCCGGTCGTCATCGGCCGATTCGCGACCGCTTGCACCCATTCCGTTTCGCCGGCCGGTTGGAATGAAACCGAACCTTCCATATAGCCGATGCGAGCCACTCGGCTGGGCGGGTCGTCCTGCTGCTGATATTGATCTTGAGCGGCCACTCGTATTGGCAGAACCATCGTCGCGAGCACCAGCCCGAGCCCGAGCACTACGCTCCACCAGCGTGATTTCTTAAGTTTTTGTGTCATAGAAGTGTCTCTCTCCTCATATGGGTTACTATCGCGAACCCTGAAGTCCGCGGAATGTTCCGTCATCTCGCGGAATTTTCCGTCACCTTTGGATGCTGAAAATGGTCGTCGCAGCCAGGATCCTGGAAGAGCGCCTGCGAGGAAACCGCAGGACGATCTCCAAAATCCAAATGCGTCCGCATCTCAGTAAGCTGTTGACAGCAAAAGGATAACAGGTTGCCTGGCGACAAGCATGAGCAAAATAGCTCAGGTATCGTGAGCGAGGAATAGGTTGATTCCCGCGGGTTGAGTTTGACGCGCTCGAGCGCTCGCGTGTCCGGCTTTAAGCGTCCGGCTTAGCGTCCGGCTTTAAGCTCTGCAAGCCAATTTGGCCTTCCTGCGGAGTGCCCAGCTCTCCCACCCAAATGACTCGAAACCGTGCGTCGACGCCGTCTGACACCAGATGAACGACTTCTCCGGTCTTGGGATGGAATGCAACGCCGCCAACCCGCGCGCCGCGATGGCTGACATCGATCAAAGAAGTTGTCTGGGGCAAGGCTTCCTGGTAGTCCTGGCCCCACACTTCTATCGGCTGCGACACGGATAGCCTTGGTTCCCAGCGTTGATAAATGATAGGTTCGTTTAAATTGAGTTGCGACCCGTTTGAGGGAGAACCTGCCAACTGGTATCTTTCGAGTTCAACAAGGAACTGTTCTTTGGTAAGGGTGGCCCCGATACGGAACAATTCCAGAAGAGGATCACGTTCGACATCGTCGTCGAGCGAGCGTGTGGTTCCTCCCGCAGAATCGGCGGCGGCATCGGCGGCACTATCGTCCCAGTCGAGTCCTTCCGGCTCAACCAGCACCTCGGCAATGGTGTGAGGGCTCGCGGCCATGTGGTGGATTAACTGTTCCAATCGATGCCGATGCTCAGGCGTCCGGTTCAAGAACTCGATTCCCATGCCGAGTTCGGGATCCATGAGCCGTACTTTTCCTTGCGTCTTGACTGAACCATCCGCGGCTCGGAGCAGCAGCTCGACTCGCGTGTGGGCGGGGAAAGGGGACTGGGTTCGCAGGAAGCATCCACCGAAACTGAGTCCCACCAGAGAGCAGCGGATGGGCGGATCGTGCTTCTCTCCAGACTGCAGATGCAACCATTCTTTCAGACTGTGGTGCGAGACCTCGGAGAGTGTCGCAAATTGAATGCCGACACGAGAACGCGAATCCTGCCAGGCAATCGTTCCGGTGGCTTCGATCACGGTCGTGGTGTCAGGGAGCGCAAAGGAGAAGGCGATAAGTCCACTTTTCTTGCCCGGCAAGCTCGCAAGCCGGACTGAGAGTCCGCCCTCGCTAAGCCCTGAGATGGAGGCCTGCTCGCCCTCTCCATCCTGGAATCGGAAATATGCGGGGATATTAACTTCCAGCCGGACGGAACGGCGCCGCTCTCGTTTCAGGAGGGCGCGGGCAGCTCGAAAACTCGACTTCGCCTTTTCGGTCGAGATCGGCTTGTAGACAACAAAGTTCGCTCCCAGCTTAAACGCAGTCTGCAGATTGGTGCGCGCATCGATAATCGCGATGGCCACCGATTTTCGGTTTTGCTGCCCGGAGCGGACGCTTTTCAGCAGCCCGAAGCTGCGCTCGTCATGGCAGTCAATGATGACTGCTTCGAAGCTGTGCTGCGCTAGCTTGTTGGCGGCGCTGACGGTGTCCGCGCAGTGCTCGACATGAATTTCCAATTCGCCCAGGACATTGCGAAGTATGCGAAGGGCGCGGTCGTCCGAGCAAACCAATAGCGAGGTGAGATTCATGCCAGTATCGAGAATGGTAGGGAAAAAGCGAGCACATCCAAAGTTACTGCGGTAATGCTGATGCGGAGTGCGCTGCTGGTCGGCATAACATGGCATTTTCACCATCGGCGCTTCCTGATCTGCGAAACCGCCGCTCTATTCCCAATCATTGCCCGGGCCTGCTATTTTCAAGTGACGCTGCCTTCAGCGGGAGACGCGGCAAGCCGCGTCTCTACGGGAAATTTGGGATGAAGAACGCCTCCAACTCCTGGGGATTGACCCCCGCCGAACTTCGCAAGTTGCGCAGCTTGAAGACTCCGCACGGCATTCAGCGCCTGCTGGACGACATGCCGTACCACCTTGCGGACAGCGCCTGGTCTCCGCGCCGCGTGCTGCGGGAAAACACTTCGCATTGCTACGAGGGGGCGCTGTTTGCGGCGGCCGCGCTCCGAGTTATCGGATATCCTCCGCTGCTTCTCGATCTGGAAGCCGAACACGATACCGACCACGTGATTGCCGTGTACCGCAATCGCATGGACGGACACTGGGGTGCCGTGGCCAAATCGAATTACACCGGCTGCCGCTATCGCGAACCGGTATATCGTTCGCTGCGCGAACTGGCGCTCAGTTATTTCGACGTGTACTTCAATCAGCGTGGGGAGCGAACGCTGCGAACTTTTTCCCGGCCCGTCCACATGCGCCGTTTCGATCCTCTCCACTGGATGACTACGGAGAAGCCCGTCTGGTTCGTGGCGGAGTATCTGCTGACCATTTCTCACTATCCGCTGATCACTCGCGGCCAGGCGAAGCGGTTGCATCGGCTGGATGGGCGGTCGTTCCGGGCTGGGTGTCTGGAGCGGGCGGAGAAAAAGCTCTAACCACAGAGGGCACGGGGGTACACCGGGATGCACAGGGGAATCCGGCTTCAGATGGAACTGCTCGTGGAGTGGCTTGATACTTCTGTTATACGTTTTTGTTTCGCATTGATCTTTCCGGTGGTTCTCTCGGCGGTCTGCGGTTTCAGTCAGGATTCTCTTTCAGATTCGAAGTCGCCTGTCGCTTCGAGATCCGACGTACTCGTTTTGCCGCCCGTCGATCTGAAGCCCGATGCTTCCGGCGCCGTGCCTCCGGAGCAGATTCGGGAACTTTTGCGCCGCGCCGAAGAGAAGGACATTGAGAACGAGAAGCAGCAGCGCGATTACACCTACGTCGAGCGTCGAGAAGAGCACATACTCGATGATCACGGAGCGGTCAAGAAGATGGAATCGCGGACTTCGGAGGTTCTTGAAATCTACGGGGAACCGGTCGCGCGACTGACTGCCAAGGATGACAAGCCCTTGGCGGCCGACGAGGCGAAAAAGGAAGACGAGAAGATCCAGAAGATGATCGACAAACGCAAGAACGAATCCGAAGCGGATCAGCGCAAACGAGTGGAGCGCGAAGAAAAAAGTCGCGAAGAAGACCGTAAGTTCGTTCTGGAGATCGCTGACGCATTCAACTTCCGCCTGGTCGGCTCTGAAGTTGTCGACGGGCGCGATGCCTGGGTACTGGAAGGCGAACCTCGTCCCGGCTACGAACCCAAGCGGCGCGATGCCAGGATCCTCGGCAAGTTCAAAGGGCGCGTCTGGATCGACAAGGCGGAGGCGCAATGGGTAAAGCTTGACATAACGGCCATTGACACAATATCGGTCGGGTTCGTGCTTGCGAGAATCCACAAAGGCACGCGTGTTCTCATCGAACTGACCAGAGTCAATGATGAAGTTTGGCTGCCCAAACTTGTTCAGCTTCATTTCGACGCGCGCGTCGCGCTGTTCAAAAGCTACGACGAGGATGTCGAACAGACTTATCGCGATTACAAGAAATTCCGGACAGATACTAAGATCACGGTCGTGGGTGAGCAGCAGTGAAGGCGGCGAACTGCGATCTGCGAGCTTCGCGCGAGCGGATGTTACGGGGCTAGCTCGTAGCTCGTGACTCATAGCGCGTAGCCGCATTTGCAAGGGAAAAGTTGCACCGCGAAGCGCAGTCGCTGACGATCACGAGTGAGCTTCACGTCTGTCTTTTCAAAGGTTTGCGCGGCCGTGCAAGTACTTCCGTACCGTCTCTAGTACCTTAGTTACTCCAATTCCGGTGACCGGTGCCCGATTTACAACTTGACTACTACTTATAGCGGTATATCAAGAGGAAACCACAACCTGCAGAGAAGCACTGCAAGTCCAGTTTTTGTGAAATCCAGAAAAACCCCATAAAACCCAAAGAAACCGGGAGATTCACGTCGAGAGACCCTCGGTACCGGTTGAGCTATGCTCAGCACACCAAAATACACTCGAACGCGTTTGGATCGAGGGGTCGGTTCTCCGAAGTCCCCAGCGTTGACGGGAAGAAAAGGCTGGGCTGGGAATCTGGAGTCTGTGGGACAGGGAAACGTTATGGCCGACTCGCGAGAAGTGATGAACATTCGCCAAGCGTCGCAGTATCTGGGAGTGAGTCCGGACACGCTGTACAAGTACGTGAATGAGCAGAAAATTCCGGCGTTCAAGTTGGGCAATCGCTGGCGCTTCAAAAAATCGAAGCTTGATGAGTGGATGGAAGTGAAGTCGATGGAAACGGAACCGCGGGGCAAAAAGAAAATCAAGGCAGCGATGAAGGCTGCCGGAACTCCGTAAGCAAATTCCGTAGATAAAGGCGGGCACATGTTTGGAATGGGATCGAAGACGATAGTGGGACTGGATGTAGGCTCTTCGAGCATCAAGGCCGTGGAGCTGCGGAGGACACGCACCGGGATCGAAGTCGCGCACCTCGGCCTGGAGCCGATCGCTCCCGACATCGTGGTCGATTCGATGATCGTGGACTCGGGTACGGTTTCGAGCGCCATCGCCAAGCTGTTCGCGGACACGCAAATCAAGTCGAAGGCGGTGGCTACGGCGGTGAGCGGGCACTCGGTGATCGTAAAGAAAATCTCGCTGCCCTCGATGAGCGATCAGGAACTGGCCGAGACCATCCAGAAGGAAGCTGCCCAGCACATCCCGTTCGATCTTGCGGATGTGAACCTCGACTACCAGATTCTTTCCGACGACGCGAGCAGCCCGCATATGGATGTGCTGCTGGTGGCTGTCAAGAAAGACAAGATTCTGAACTACACCAACGTACTCTCGATGGCGGGCAAGACTCCGGCTATTGTGGATATCGATGCCCTGGCGCTGCAGAACTGCTACGAGTTCAACTACGAGCCTGCACCGACGCAGGTGGTTGCGCTGCTCAACCTGGGTGCGAGTGTGATGAACATCAACATCGTCAAGGGCACGACGCCGCTGTTCCCGCGCGATGTTTCAGTGGGCGGCCATCAGTACACCGATTCGCTGCAGAAGGAACTGGATCTCAGTTTCGATGACGCGGAATCGCTGAAGCTGGGGCGCAAAGTGGGTACGGTGCACGACGATGCGAAGACGCCGATCCTGCAGCAGGTCACGGAAATTATCGTGCTGGAAATTCAGAAGACATTCGACTTCTTCCGCGCCAGCGCGGCGGGCGAGCACATCGAGAAGATTTATCTGGCCGGTGGTTCGGCCAAGGTTCCGGGCCTGGTGGAAGCTCTGCGCCAGGAGTTCTCCATGCCGGTCGAGTTGTTCAACCCGTTCCAAAAAGTGCTGGCACCAGCGGACGGCGCCGGGGCGGAGCTGGTTGAACAGAATGCGGGCCAGTTGGCAGTAGCCGTAGGTTTGGCCCTGAGGAGCTTTGAAAAGCTATGATCCGAATCAATCTGCTGGGGTCTCCGAAACCGAAAGGCAAGAAAGGTCCCGCCTTCAACATGCCGAGCTTCGAGGTCGGCAACTTAGGCGGGCCGCTCGTCCAGGTGGCCGCCGTGCTGCTGATTGCCGGCGCCCTCAATGCGGGCTACTGGTACCAGCTCGACCGGGAAAAGAAATCGATCGAGGTGCGAGCTCTGGTGGCGGAGCAGAAGAATCGCGAACTGGCCGACATCAAGGTGCGGTATCTGGAGCGGCAGAGGCAAGCCGACTCCTACAAGCGGCGGGTGGATGTGATTGACCAGCTGCGCGCGAATCAAGCGGGTCCGGTCAGCCTGCTGGCCATGATCGGCGATACGGTCAACGGCACAGAGGCGGTCTGGTTGAACAGCATGCAGGACCAGGGCGCCAGCGTTGCCATTGACGGCACGGCGCTGAGCAGCGATGCGGTAGCCAATCTGATTTCCAATTTGCAGAAGACCGGGTACTTCCGCAACATCGAGATCAAGGAAAGTTATCAGGACGAAACGGTGAAGGACATGCAGGCGTTTCAGTTTACGCTGACCTGCGAAAAGGCGAAGTCGTAAAGGCGGAACCGACTATGAATCTTGGCGAATTATCAGGTGCGAAGCTGCTGGGAGTTCTGCTGCTGGTGGCGGTGGTGGGCACGGGCGCCCTCTACTACACGGTCTTCAAGTCGCAGCGCGATGAAAATGCGGCGGCCCAGATCAAGCTGCAGGCCAAACTGCGCGAGAACGCGGAACTCGAAGCCTACCGGCCGAAACTGGCTGACATCGAGCGCCAGCTGGCCAGCTTGAAGCAACAACTCGAAATCGAGCGGCGCATCGTGCCCGATGAAAAAGAAGTGGACAATTTCATGCGCATGGTGAGCGGAGAAGCACGCAAGTCGGGAGTGGAAATCCGGCGCTATACTTCGCGTCCATATGTCGCGAAAGAGTTCTACACGGAAGTGCCGTTTGAAATTGAGCTCGACGGTCCTTACTACTCGATGCTTGGGTTCTTCGACCGGTTGGGAAAAGTGGAGCGCATCATAAACGTCGCGAACCTGCTGGTGGCCTCGACCCGCAAGCCGGGTGATGCCAAGGCGAAACATGCCTACCAGTACGCGCCGGGTGAGAGTGTGGTGGCCACCTGCTTGACCACGACGTATTTCAGTCATGATCTGGATCCGGCGGCGCCGGCCAGCAAGCCCGGACCACCGGTGAAGAAATAGGAGGGACATGATGAAGACGAAGCCGACGGTGACAATTTTCGTTTGTGTACTGGCCGCGGGATTGGCCTCGGCCCAGAGTCCCAGCATTATTCAGAACACGCGCAACACCATGAACGGTGTGAGTAACAATGCCACGGCTGCCTCGAATGAGGCTCTGGGCATTCAGCAGTCCACTCCGGTGGCAGCGAGCAGCAAGCATGCCGCGGCCAAGCCGAGCGGAGTCGCGGTGGTTACGCCGGCGAAGTCTTCTTCAACCCGTACTTCTTCAACCCATGCTTCTTCAACCCATGTGGGTGCGAGTTCGGCGGTCACGAAAAACACGGGCGGAACGAAAAAGATTCCGGGAGTCGTTGCGCAGCGCAAGACGCAAGCGAAGCCAACCGCTGCGGTTCCGAAAAGCAATCCGCCAGCGGCCGCCAGCGCATCCCGGAGCAACGCTTCGGGGAGCGGAGAAGGCGCGGCGAGCGAAGAGCAGGTTGTTCCGGACGGCAAGTACGCCGCGAACGGGCGGCGGGATCCCTTCATCAGTCCGGTGGTAAGCCACGCCGGCGGTTCGGGTTGCAACACTGGCAAGAAGTGTCTGGAAATCGGGGCCATCAACCTGCGAGGTGTGGTGCGCGCCGAAAGCGGTTTCATCGCTGTGGTCAGTAACGGTTTGAATAAAGCTTATTTTCTGCGGGAAAACGATCCGGTGTTCAACGGTTACGTGATGAAAATCACGGGCGACTCCGTCGTTTTCCAGGAAACACTGCAGGACCGGTTGGGCAAGACCTTTACGCGGGAAGTAGTGAAGAAGATTACGACTCCGGCAGTCTAGGCCGGAGAAAAAAGAGTTCGAAGAAACACGTGGAGGCGAAACCGCCTCGCATGGGGAGATGGGGAAATGCGAAAGCAACTGCTGGGTCTCTTGGTTCCGCTGCTGACGTTCGTACTGATCGCAGCCGCGGCTGACATGACGGGCAAGGGGGTGGCCGCGGGCGCTGCATTGCAGAGGCTCGAGGTCGCGCACAGCCAGGACGGATTGCGGGTCGAGTTCAAGGCGAAGGGCACATTGGCGCCCCGAGTGTCGACGCTTGATTCTCCGGCACGCATCGTCGTCGACTTTCCCAACACCGTGATGGGGACGGCGCAGAGCCGCATCAGCGTGGACAGCGACGGCGTGAAAGACGTCCGCGCCGGGATGGACGGGCACGTTCCGCCCAACACGCGTGTGGTCGTTGACCTCGACCTCGCCGGCGGCAATCTGGCCGGCAGCCGCCAGCATGAATTGGTGGCGGGTCCGGACGGCAGCTTCATTCTTAATATCCACGACGCCGTGGTGGCCCATCGCCAACCGGCGCCCGCCGCAAAATCGGTGGCCGCAAGCGCAGCGCCAAAACTGGCGCTGGCCTCGGTTCCGGTGACTTCGGCTCCTGTGGTTCCGGCTGCGACGACTGCGGTTGCGTCCGCTCCGGCGCCGGTAGGGAACGTCCAGAAACCGGCGGACTTTGCTTTCGTCGAGCCCAAGTATTCGATCAAAGAGGGCAAGACTGACGCCAAAGCCGACGACAAAGCCGCTCAACCGGCTGCGAAGGCCCAGGAAGCGGCAGGTCGCTTTGCCGACAAGACGGCGGCGGAACTGGTCGCCATGAATACCAATGCCGCCCTCGGGCAAGCTGCTGTCAATGGCAACGGCAATGGCCAGGGCATCCAGCCGGCCGTCAACCTGGCCGCTGAGCAGAAAGTCCAGATGGAACAGAAGCCGGCGGTGAACGGTGCGAAGTACACCGGCGAGCCGATCTCGGTCAACCTCAAGGATGTGGATCTGAAAGATTTCTTCCGCCTGATTCACGAGATCAGCGGTTTGAACGTTGTGCTCGATCCCATGGTCCACGGCAACCTGACGATCGTGCTCGATGACGTGCCGTGGGATCAGGCGCTGGACATCGTGCTCAAGAACAACGACCTGTCCCGCCAACTGGACGGTAATGTACTGCGCATCGCCACCGTTGATACGTTGAGAAAGGAAGCGGAGAACCGCCGCGCGCAAATCGATGCCGAGGCGCTCGCGGTCGACAAGGTCAGCATCACCCGCTACCTCAGCTACGCGCATGCCAAGGATGTATTAATTCCAGTCAAGAAATTCCTGAGTCAGCGTGGTGACGTGGTTGCTGATGAACGCACCAACTCGCTGATCGTTTCCGACATACCAGCGGTTCTGCCGCAGATTGACCGCATCATCCAGCAGATGGACCGCAAGACGCAGGAAGTCGAAATTGAAGCCCGCGTGGTGGCTGCCACCCGCAGCTTCGCTCGCGACATCGGCGTGCAGCTCGGCCTCGGCTGGGGCAATGGCACAACCGGCTTGGGCGGCGTGCAAGGCGTTGGAACCTCGCCGATCGTCGTCGGTCCACAGGTATTTAATCCGTTGTACCCCGTCATCGGCACCCCCGCATCCGGAACTCAGATTCCGTTGTTTTCGAACCTGGGAGCAACCGGACCGACCAGCGGTCTGGAACTTGTGAACGCCACCAACAACATGCGGATCGACCTTCTGCTCACGATGGCTGAGTCGCGCGGGTTGCTGAAAATTCTTTCCCGTCCGCGCATCGTTACACAGAACAACATTCAGGCGGTGGTGAAGCAGGGCGTGAAAGTACCGATCGTGACCACGGCACAGTTGGGTGGTCCGCCCACCACTACCTACGTGGATGCTTTCCTGCGACTGACGGTGACTCCGCAGATCACATCGGAAGGAACCATCTTCCTGAATGTGGATGTGGAGAACACGCTGCCCGACTTCGGCAACGAAGTCGGTGGCAACCCTACCCTGATCACCCAGCAAGCGACCACGCAAGTGCTGGTCACGGACGGCGGGACGGTTGTGATTGGCGGCGTTATCCAGACCAACAACTCGATGAGCGTGTCGCAGGTGCCGTTGCTCGGAGATATTCCGTACCTCGGCAACCTGTTCAAGCACCGCTCAATCAAGACGTCTGACCAAGAGCTGATCTTCTTCATTACTCCGCGCATCATACAAACATAAGCGCGAAGTTTAAACGAGCCCTAGCCGCCGGCTTTCTCGGAGAACCTGCCGAGAGTCCGGCGGCTTCGCTTTTTAGGTCTCAGTTGTCAGGTCTGGCCGTGTGGTGGCGGGGCTCTGCCCCGCTGGGACGGGGCGAAGCCCCGTCACCACATAAGCTAAATCTCAGGTTCTTAGGAAAATCAAAACCGGCTCCACAGAATATTGTTGACCTCGCATTTTCGCGGAGATTGGGATTCCCCGGGGTCTGAGACCTGGGACCTGCTCTTGCTACACTTCTCCCATGGATCACGCTGGCCGCCTGAGTCGTCTTCGATCTGCACTCGGAGAGAACGATCTGGACTCGCTGCTGGTGACCCACCTTCCTAATATTCACTATTTGTGTGGCTTTACCGGTAGCGCGGCTGCGCTGCTTGTCGCCGATCGTGGCGCCATCCTCTTTACCGATGGCCGCTATCGCACCCAGGCAAAGGAGGAGGTCAACGGTGCGAGGATTGTCATCGCTAGCAAATCTCCGCTCGTGCAGGCAGCGGAGTGGCTGGCTACGAATAACGAACGAAGAAGTTCGACGGCTGTCGGCATCGAGCCGGAGTCAATCACCGCCGGCATGCGCGACCGGTTAGCGTCGGTGCTCAAAGGGAGGGCGCGCCTGCGTTCCGCGCCACCGCTGGTCGAGCGTGCCCGCATGGTGAAGGACGCTGCCGAGATCCTACGCATTCGGCGGGCGGTGGAGCTCGGCGCCAGTCTTTTCCGGATAGCATGCAAGAAAATTCGGCCGGGTGTCACTGAAGTCGAAGTTGCCACCGCCATGGAATATGAGGCGCGTCGTGCCGGGGCCGAAGGCATGTCCTTTCCGACGATACTTGCTTCTGGAACTCGCTCGGCGATTGTGCACGGCCGGGCCTCTGGCGCGCGCATTCCACGGCGCGGGTTCGTGGTCTGTGATTTTGGTGTTATACTCGCCGGTTATTGCTCGGATCGCACCCGAACTGTGCATGTCGGACGGCCCTCTGGAGAGGCCCGGCGGCTGTACGAAGCTGTTCTGGAAGCGCAGCAGGCTGCTATCGCGGCTGTTCGGCCCGGCGCGACTGCCGCCGAAGTGGATGGCGCAGCGCGTCGTGTGCTTCAGAAAAGGAAGCTGGCCCGGTACTTCACGCATTCGACCGGGCATGGTTTAGGATTGGAGATACACGAGGCTCCCAGGTTGGCGGAGGGACAAACCGAGAAACTGGAACCGGGGATGGTCATTACGATTGAGCCGGGCACGTACGTTCCTGGGAAGTGGGGTGTGCGGATCGAAGATGTGGTGGTGGTTGCCCCTTCGGGCTGCGAAGTGCTGACGCCCACGGATAAAGATCTGGTTATTATTTAGCAGCGTGTGATTTAGCATCGTCGTGTGATTAGCATCGTGGTGTGATTAGCATCGTGTGGTGACGGGGCTTTGCCCCGTGATGACGGGGCAAAGCCCCGTCACCATACAACCAAAGCGGAACCCGCCGTATCCATGAATCAAAAAGAGCTGAAAGAACTCATCGAATTCTTAATCGAAAAGGACATTGCCGAGTTTGAATTGGAGCGCGGCGACGTCAAGGTGAAGATCAAGCGCGCCGCCGAACCGGCGCACGCGCCGGACTCGCGTTATTTCGCGGTTCACCCGGCGCCGGCTCCGGTTGCGGTTCCGGCTCCTGCTCCCGTGCCTGCTCAGGTAGATCTCGCGGCCAACGCCGCTGCGCCTGAGCCCGAAGAAAGCTTGCATATTGTAAAGTCGCCGATCGTGGGCACTTTCTACGAGTCGCCGTCGCCCGGCTCCCCGCCCTTCGTCAAAGTCGGCGATCCCCTGGAAGTGGGCCAGGTTTTGTGCATTGTTGAAGCGATGAAACTGATGAACGAAATCGAATGCGACGTGGCGGGAGAGTTGGTCAAGAAGCTCGTCGCCAACGGCCAGCCCATCGAATACGGTCAGGAACTGTTCGCCGTCCGGCCAACGAAATAGCTCTTAGTTCTCAGCTCTCAGCTTTCTGGGGAATCCAGTGCTGTGCAGTCACGTGATTTTCCTGAGAGCTGACAGCTGAGAGCTTTCACATCATGTTCAAGAAAATTCTGGTAGCGAATCGCGGCGAGATTGCCCTGCGCGTCATTTGCGCATGCAAGGAACTCGGCATCCGCTCGGTCGCGATCTACAGTGAGGCGGACCGGAATTCGCTCCATGTGCGTTTTGCGGATGAGGCGATTTGCATTGGACCGCCGCAACTAGCGCAGAGTTATCTCAACATCCCCGCGGTGATCAGCGCGGCGGAGATCGCGAACGTGGACGCCATCCATCCTGGTTACGGCCTGCTTTCGGAAAACGCCAACTTCGCGGAAGTCTGCGAGGCCTGTCACATCAAGTTCATCGGGCCCACTCCGGATGTCATCCGGCTCATGGGCGAAAAAGAAAAAGCGCGCGCCGCCATGAAGCAGCACGGAGTACCGATCCTTCCCGGCTCGGACGGCGTGATCGCCTCGGAGGAAGAAGCGATCGAGTGGGCGCGGAAGGTTGAATTTCCGGTCATCCTCAAAGCCACGGCCGGCGGTGGCGGGCGGGGCATGCGCATCGTGCGCAATGAAGACGAATTGCCCGCGCTTTTCCGTCAGGCGCAGTCGGAGGCCTCGGCCGCCTTCGGCAACGGCGACCTTTATCTCGAGAAATACGTAGAGCACCCGCGCCACATCGAATTCCAGGTGCTCGGGGACGAGCACGGCAACGTTGTCAGTCTGGGAGAACGCGAGTGCTCGATTCAGCGACGCCACCAGAAGCTGCTCGAAGAGTCGCCATCGGTGCGGGTAACTCCCGAGCTGCGCAAGGAGATCGGTGAGGTCCTCAGCAAGACGCTCAGCAAGGTCGGCTATCACAATGCCGGCACCATCGAATTTCTCATGGACCAGCAGCGGCGGCTTTACTTCATTGAGATGAACACGCGCATCCAGGTGGAGCATCCCGTCACCGAAATGGTCACGGACGTGGATCTGGTCAAGAGTCAGATCATGATCGCCGCGGGCGCCAAGCTGGACGACGTGCTGCAAGGCCCCATCGTGCATCGCGGACATGCGATTGAGTGCCGCATCAATGCCGAGCATCCGGAGAAGTTCACGCCCTCGGCGGGTAAGATCACGACGTTTAATCCTCCGGGAGGGACGGGCGTGCGCATCGACACGGCCGCTTATGCCGAAGGCACGATTCCTCCATACTATGACTCGCTCATTGCCAAGCTGGTGGTGCGTGGCAAGGATCGCAGCGAAGCCATTTCGCGGATGAGCCGCGCCCTGGGAATGTTTATCGTGGAGGGAATTTATACGACGATTCCGCTGCACCGGCGGATTCTGGCTGACCCGGAATTTCGGGCGGGCAATTTCGATACCGGATTTATTGAGAGATTCCTGGCAAAGAAAGAAACATAACCGTAGAGACGCGGCTTGCCGCGTCTCAGGCTGCTGAGAAACTCCGATTCAGGCTTTTGGGAAGGGCACGACTTTACAGACGGCGGAAAAAGTCGATGTTGCACTCGATTTTGGGTGGCGCAGCGGTTCACCGCTGCGGTATTGGATTGTTTTCATCATCGGCTTCAGCCGCTGAGGGCGCCTGTGCCGCTGCGCAACGCGAATCTGTCAGCAATCTGCGACGCGGCAAGCCGCGTCTCTACAGTTGAAACCATGTTGCAACTTCCGCGACTCTACCCGATTCTCGACGCTGCCTGTTTCCCCGACGCAGCCGAAATGTTCGCCGCCGCCGCCGAGCTCGTCGCCGCCGGAGTCACGCTGCTCCAATATCGCAACAAATCTGGAAACGCGCGGCAAATGCTCGACGAGGCTCGCGAACTCAGAGCGCGCCTCGGAGCAAGCGTCAAGCTCATCATGAACGACCGTGCGGACCTCTGCCTGGCCGCGCAGTATGACGGCCTGCATGTTGGGCAGAATGATTTGTTGCCCGAATCGGCGCGGAGCATCATTGGGTCAGGCCCCGCCCGCTGGCTCGGAGTATCAACACACAATCCTGACCAACTGGCGGAAGCCGATAAAACTTCCGCCGACTACCTTGCCATCGGCCCCGTCTTTGCGACAACGAGTAAGGCGAATCCCGATCCTATCGTAGGACTCCAGGGTATTCGCCGGGCAAGGGAATTAACCAGTAAGCCTCTGGTTGCGATCGGCGGCATTACCCGCGCCAACGCCCGTTCCGTCGTCGAAGCCGGAGCCGACGCTGTGGCGGTGATATCCGACTTGTTACTGGATCCCGGCAAATCAGCAGAGGAATTTTTGAGGATATTGAGGTAAAGTCGTGATTCGCGTTGCGCTGGCATCCTGCCGGCTGTCGCGACGGCGTCCCGCCGTCGCTGCGGGGACGGGACGTCCCCGCGACAGCCGCCGAGACGGCGGCGCTACGGAAACTAGGAGGTTCGTGAGCACGGACGTTCAACCGACAGCTCCCGCTTCGCGAGTCGCTTCGAACAACAGCGATTGGGAGCGGCACACCCATCAGGACACAGAGCTAGTCAAAGGTCTCGGCCTGACCAGCGCGACCATGCTGGTGATGGGCTCCATGATCGGCTCGGGCATCTTTATTGTGTCCGCCGAAATTTCTCGCGAGGTCGCCTCACCGGCGTTGCTGATTGGCGCCTGGGTCATCACCGGTTTCCTCACCATTGTCGGCGCGCTTACCTACGGCGAACTAGCGGCAATGATGCCGCGGGCGGGCGGACAGTATGTCTATCTGCGTGAGTCGCTCGGCCCACTCTGGGGTTTTCTCTACGGCTGGACTCTGTTCCTCGTGATTCAGACGGGCACGATCGCTGCCGTCGGCGTTGCCTTCGGCAAATTCCTCGGAATATTCTGGCCGGCAATCTCCTCGAGTAATTGGATTGTCCACAT
This sequence comes from uncultured Acidobacteriaceae bacterium, assembly GCA_963772195.1. Lineage (GTDB taxonomy): Bacteria > Acidobacteriota > Terriglobia > Terriglobales > Acidobacteriaceae > Acidiflorens. The sequence goes on from CAVYWE010000002.1 coordinate 34,474, forward strand.
CTGGAAAGTGCCAAAGTTTCAGATCGGCCCAATGATCCTCGGCGGCATGGATGTCGGACTGAACACCCAGAATCTTACCGCCATCCTGGTAGTGGTCGTGCTCTCGGTCATCAATATTTTCGGCGTGAAGACGGGCGCTTTCATCCAGAACATCTTTACCACCGCGAAGGTTTCCGCGCTGCTCGGCTTGGTCCTCTTCGGAGTTTTTCTTGGCCGGAACGCGCAGGCCATCGCTGCCAATTTTGGCGCCAACTTCTGGCGCAACGCCAGCCTCGGCACTTTGCATGACGTCGGCGGAGGCGTTCTGGTCTCCACGCTCACGGTGCTGGCGATTGCGCAGGTCGGATCGCTGTTTTCTGCCGACGCCTGGAACAACGTTACTTTTACGGCTGGCGAGGTGAAAAATCCCAGCCGCAATCTTCCGTTGTCGCTGGCCGTCGGTACCGGCGTGGTGATCGCGCTCTATATCGCCTGCAACTTTATTTATCTGACCGCGCTGCCGCTGGTGGGCAGTCCGAACGGAGCGACGCTCGTGGAGCGCGGAATTCAATATGCCAGGGAAGATCGCGTCGCCACCGCCGTGATGACCCAGATGTTCGGATCCGCAGGCGGAGCGCTGATGGCCGTCGCCATCATGATTTCCGGCTTTGGATGCTGCAACGGATTGATTCTTTCCGGAGCCCGCGTCTACTACGCCATGGCAAAGGATGGTCTGTTCTTTCGCAGCGTCGCCCGGTTGCATCCCACCTACAAGACGCCCGCAGTTTCGCTGATGGTGCAGATGGTTTGGACGTGCGTGCTATGTATCTCCGGCAGTTACGGCCAGCTGCTGGATTACATTATTTTCGCGGTGCTCGTGTTCTACGTGCTCACGATCGTCGGACTTTTCGTTTTGCGCCGCACTCATCCCGAGGCTGAGCGTCCGTACAAAGCCATCGGATACCCCGTTCTCCCAGCGATTTACATCGTGATGGCTTTGTTTATTGACATCGTGCTGTTACGCTACAAACCGCAATTCACGTGGCCGGGGCTGTTCATCGTGCTGCTTGGCATCCCGGTGTACTACGCTTGGAATCTGCGGCAGAAGGCACGTGCCACAGAGCGGTCGATTCCGTAATAATTAAGGAGAGGGTCTCCATGTCCAGTTTGTTCGCAACCAAGTCTCTGCAGACTTTGATGCAGGAGTCGCAAGAGACAGGTGAGCACAGCCTGAAACGCACGCTCGGTCCTGTCAATCTCATCATGCTCGGAATCGGCGCGATCATTGGTGCCGGCCTGTTCGTGCGAACCGCTGCTGCCATTGCCGATCGTTCAGGCCCCTCGGTCACCCTCGCCTTTATTGTCGCCGGGATCGGTTGCGCCTTTGCCGGGCTTTGTTACGCCGAGTTCGCTTCTATGATTCCGGTCGCGGGGAGCGCCTATACCTACTCCTACACAACCATGGGAGAGTTGGTAGCTTGGATTATCGGCTGGGACCTCGTGCTGGAGTACGCTGTCGGCGCCGCCACAGTAGCCATTGCCTGGAGCGAATACTTCAACCGCGTGCTTGACTGGTTCGGCCTTCGCATCCCTTATCAATGGAGTCACTCCCCACTCGAGAGCATGGGAGGAACGCGTGGAATTATCAATCTTCCAGCCCTTTTCATCCTGCTGCTTCTGTCAGCTCTTCTCATAAAGGGAACAAAGGAATCTGCCATCTTCAACGGCTTCGTCGTTATCTTGAAAGTAACGATCGTCATTCTGGTTATTTGTATCGGCTGGGGCTTCATGAACCCGGCCAATCACACACCGTTCATACCTCCTCCAACCACCTACGTAACGCCGCAAGGCATAACTCACAACTACGGGGGCGTGTTGGGCATTCTCGGTGCAGCCGGAGTCGTCTTCTTCGCGTTTATCGGCTTCGACGCGGTTTCTACGGCAGCTCAGGAGGCGAAAAATCCGAAGCGTGACATGCCAATCGGTATTCTCGGTTCATTGGTAATTTGCACGGTTCTTTACGTACTCTTCGCCTACGTCTTAAGTGGTGTAGCGACTGTGGAGGATTTCCGCTCCACTGGTCGTGAAGCGTCGGTTGCCTTTGCGATCACAAAATACATGCATGGTTATGAGTGGCTGTCCAAATCGGTGACGGTCGCGATTCTAGCCGGATTCTCATCGGTGATCCTGGTTATGTTGCTCGGCCAGTCTCGAGTTTTCTATTCCATGAGCAAGGACGGTTTGGTTCCAAAGGTTTTTTCCGACATTCACCCCCGTTATCGCACGCCCTATAAGTCGAATATGCTCTTTTTTGTTTTCACGGGATTATTCGCAGGCTTTATTCCCGAGGACATCGTTGGTGAAATGACCAGCATCGGGACACTGTTTGCGTTCGTCCTGGTATGCATCGGAATCTGGATTCTGCGACGCCGGCGACCGGACCTGCAGCGTGCCTTCAAAGTGCCGGCTGTGCCTTTCGTTTCAACGGCCGGCGTTTTGGTCTGCGGTGCCATGATCTATGGTCTTGGCTGGACAAATTGGCTGCGTCTGATCGTCTGGCTGGCGATTGGCTTGGCGCTCTACTTCAGCTATGGACGCAAACACAGCAAGGTTCAAGCGCTGAACGGCAATGCGCCGCCACAGAGGAGCGCGCCCTCGATGGCGGATTAGAGCCGCTCCGGAGAGGAGCGGGTGTCTTCGCCCAAACAAAAGTCCATCCCTCCAGCCTGCCTAGGGGCTCTTAGCTTCCTGCGTCTTCCTGGCAATCGCCGTCACTAGCCGTCTCGGCGAGAAGCGCACCGACTGCGCGAGCAACCAATTCTTGAATCCCGAAATCACCACAGGCTTTCCTGCCATCAATGCGCGATAACCGTCTTCGGCGACGGTGTGCGCGTCCATCGCGCCGAACTTTAGCAGGTTCATGCGGGTTGCATTCGCGCGCTTGTGGAACTCCGTCGCCGTCGCGCCCGGACACAGGGCTGTTACGGTGACACCCGACCCGTTGAGCTCATTGGCCAGCGCCTCGGAAAAGTGCAGAACGTAAGCTTTGGTAGCAAAATATACAGCCATCAGCGGCCCGGGCTGAAAAGCCGCGGTGGACGCCACATTCAGGATGCCTCCACTCTTGCGCTCAGTCGTTGTCTCAACCTTGGCCCGCTCAATCATCGCCGGGAGATACAGGCGCGTAAGGTGGGTGAGAGCCATCACGTTGAGCTGGATCTGGCGCAGACATTCTTCCAGATCGTTCTCGGCAAACAAACCGTACTGTCCGAATCCCGCGTTGTTGACCAGGACATCCACCTGAATATCCGCGCGCGTCGTCTGATCGAGTACATATGCGGGAGCTCCGGGCTCAGTCAGGTCAGTCGCCAGAATCAGCGAGCGCGTGCCGTGGGCCTTTTCCAGTTCGGAGGCGAGTTGCCGGAGCTTGTCCGCGCTGCGGGCGACGAGAACCAGGTTGTAGCCTTCGCGCGCGAAGATGCGGGCGAGTTCCAATCCAATGCCGAACGAGGCGCCGGTGATCAGAGCGGTTTTGCGGTCCGGAAGGGGCATTCAGCACTCAGCATTTAGCAATTTGGGCAGGAAATTAAGGCGGATCAGCTGATCCGCCTTAAAGTTTAGAACCAGAAATGCCTAGACCAGCGCGGGTTCCACTTCGTAGATCGAGTGCCACGAGGTCGCGGCCTTCAGTTTGTCATTGACGTTGTTGATGTTCTTCACGCCCTCGGTTTCAAGCCACTTGCGGAACGCAGCGGCGCCCTGCTTGGCGTAGATCGGAATACCGTCTTTCCAGGTGGCGCGTCCGCAGAGAACGCCGTTGAATTTCACGCCGGATTCTCCGGCCAGTTCGAGCGTCTCGCTGAATTCCGCATTGCTGACCCCAGCCGAGAGATAAATGAATGGCTTGGTCGCTACGTTGGCAGCCTTATGGAATAGGTCGATGGCTTCTTTCTTTGTGTACGCCTTCTCGCCTGCAAACGATTTCGTGCCTTCGACGAATTTCATGTTCACGGGCACTTCGACTTTGAGCACGTCGACGCCGTAACGCGGTTTGGTGAACTCCCGCATGCTCTCGGTGACGATGTGCGGTTTCTTTTTGGCATACTCGATGCCCTTCTCGTCTGCACCCTCTTCGTAGCCGACAAACTCGAGGAAGTAGGGGATGTCATTGGCGCGGCACTCGTCGCCGATGCGCTCGACCCAGGCATGCTTCTTGTCGTTCACGTCCTTGGGATCGTTAGGACTGTAGTAGAGCAAAATTTTGACGCAGTCGGCGCCCGCCTCTTTCAGGCGTTTCGCGGACCAGTGATCGAGCAGATCGCCGAGGCGGCCCGGACCAGTCTTGTCATATCCAGTCTTTTCATAAGCCAGCAAAAGGCCGGCGTTTTTGGCGCGGCGCTTCGAAGCCGGCAGTCCCCACTCGGGATCCAGCAGGATAGCACTGGCATGCGGCGTCAGGACTTCGCTCACCAAAATCTTGAATTCTTCGATCATTTCGTCGGAGACGGCGGAGCCTTTTTCCTTGGCGAGAGACTTTTGCAGCGAGCCGCGCTGGTCCATGGCGGCGGCGGCGATTACGCCCCGTTCATTCGATACAGCCTTCATTCCGGCAAGCTTGCCGGGGGTAAGCTTCATACATCCTCCTGATTGGTAGTGCGACAGGTAATTCTAAACTACAGCCGCTCGCCGCGAACAGAATCAGTTCTCAACAGGGGTGTGACGGGACGGGGCTCGATCCTGTCCAGGGCGCGGGGCGGAGACCCGCCACCACACAATTAGTCCACACTGAGTCCACACAAAGACTCACTGGCGCAGCGCCAGCGTTCCGAGCAGCGCCTGCTGTTTGGCGATTAGCGACTGGATGCCTTGCCGCGCCAACGACATCATCTTTGCGAGCTGAGCGTCGTCGAATACCTGGTGCTCCGCGGTGGCTTGCAGTTCAACGATTTTGTTGCCTGCTGTCATCACGAAGTTCATGTCCACGTCGGCGCGCGAGTCTTCTTCGTAATTAAGATCGAGAAGAACTTCGCCGTCCACGATGCCTACGCTGATCGCCGCGACAAAATCCTTGATCGGCGCCGCGGTCAAGGTTCCCGCATCGACCAGGCGCTGCAAAGCCAGGCCCAACGCGACGAATGCCCCGGTAATCGAAGCGGTTCGCGTGCCCCCATCCGCCTGGATCACGTCGCAATCAATCCAGATGGTGCGCTCACCCATGCGCTTCAAATCGGCAACCGCGCGCAGCGAGCGTCCGATGAGCCGCTGAATCTCCTGCGTGCGCCCGCTCTGCTTTCCCTTGGCCGATTCGCGGGCGGTGCGCGTCATCGTCGAGCGGGGCAGCATTCCATACTCGCCGGATATCCATCCCTTGCCCGAATTGCGCAAGAACGTAGGCACCGTCTCCTCGACCGATGCAGTGCAGATGACGCGAGTGTTTCCCATCTCAATCAGCGCCGAGCCCTCCGCGGTCGAGATGAAGTCAGGAATGATATTGACGGGACGAATCTGCTCGGGAGTGCGGTTATCGCTACGAAAAATCATGTGATGGAAATTCTAACAGCCTGGCGTCCGGGTCACGTGTAGGGCGGGCGCCCTCGCCCGCGAATTTTTCGGAGTGGCACACTAAAAGGTGGGGCGCTTAACGACAAAATCTACGGCGCGGGGGACCCGGTTTTCTCCAACTGCGGGGTTTATGCCAACAATCGATTTGGCAATGGTTCCCAATCTCGTTTACGGACGTAATTCTATCGTTGTATTGTTCCTGTGCTGCAGCACTACGGTCCTGATGGTGCGCTGATAAGCAAAAAAGGAAACCCGTAAACATGGCTCCGCGCATCAATAATGCAGGCTAGTGGATGGCCGGGATGCTGGGAGGGAAGCTGATGGAAATCGCGTCGTCTGAGAAAAATGAAATGACGATACTGGTTTCCGTTGCGACGGGCTCGCCATCTTTGAGGTAGGGGCGGTAGCGCCATTGGCGAACGGCGCGGACCGCGGCCGGGGCGAGCGCACGGTTGCCAGAGACGACTCTCACGGTGCGCACGGCGCCATCAGAACCCAACCCCGCTGTCAGAAAGACTACACCGCGAGCGCGGACATCCGGATAGACCGGATATACGAAACGCAAAGGCGGTCTCGATGCCTGGATGCCGTTGTCTTGGCCGGAGAGTGGGTTGTTCGGAGTCGACGCCGCATCGTGGACGCGAATCGCCCGCTTCGCAGTTGGGATGACTGTGGCGATCGATGCCGGCACGACGGCAGCTTCCGGGGCAGTTAGGAATTGGGCGGTGGCTGCCGGCGGGCCGATGGCGGTGGGGCTCTCGGCAATGGTCGCTGGCTTTGCGGATTGCGGAGAATTTGGCACGGCGATCCCGTTGATCTGCTGGAGCCGAGGCTGATTGTGGGCTTGGGAAGCTGGTATTGCCTGGATTCGATGCCATACGACCGCGGAAATGATGCAGAGGAACAGCACGACGACTGTCGATGCGAGCGTGGACCAGGCGAATATGGGCGAAGACGAGGGAACCGGGTTAGGATTGGCGACTTCGGTGCGCGGCGCTACCACCTTTTCCTGCCGTTCCTTCTTCTGGGCCGGCGAAGCATCGATCCGCACCGTCGGCGGGACGAAATTTTCAATGATACCGATCACAGGCAATAGGTTGTGCGGAGGCGACACGACGCCCGTGCCATTGCGGAAGAGGGCATTGACCAGTGTGCGCTGGCGCGGGTTCAGAAGTGGGATGGAGAGCTGGCGAAAATTACGGAACGTCCAGAGGAGATAAATGCGTTGCCAACGAGAAAGTTCAACGCGCACCAACCCATGCTGGGTTTCAAACAGCAAGAAGCCGGATTGGAGCCTGTTGAGAAACACGGGTACCACCCAGGACCGGACCCTTAGATATGCATCTGGGGTGCCACAGAGTCGGATTGATAACCTCTAGATAACAGACTTGTTATTCGTTCTGGAGTGACGCCTGGGGTGGGCTAGTGCAAAGGGTTTCATGCGCCCGCCTGCAGAATTCATACCGCCGGGCATAAGATACCCGTTCGCTCCGATTCGGCCATTCCTTTTGGCAACCACCCTTAAGATTTGCGGCGGTCTCAGATCTCAGACCGGGACGAGGGCTGGTGCGGTAATTGTTTGCGTTCACGAGCCGGTCCTCACGAGGCGGGTCAATGAGCGCTATGGGGATTTTTCGCCAACAATGAAGCGTCTCAGCTTTGGGAGCTTGAACTTTATTTGCTGCTGAGCTCGACCTTTAAGATATGTCCACCAAATGGATCGATCAGGTACGCGCGTCCACTGGCGCCCGCAACTGCGCTGCGTGCGCCTTTTGTGGCCGGCACTCGCACCACAGGCGTGGGTGTTCCTTTATCGTCAATGCGGGCCACGGTCAACTGAGCAGCCTCAGCGGCGGCAACGTAGAGCAGCCTCAGCGGCGGCAACGTAGAGCAGCCCGGTGTCGTCTGCGTAATCAATGTTGTCGACGCCGACTCCGGCCACGATTGATCCAACCACGCGTCCACTATGTGCCGTGTCCAACACGATCACATGATCGCTACAGGCAACGAATACGAAGCCGCGTTCGCTATCCACGGCGACGCCGCTCGGGTCGTTGCAGGAGCGCCACGTAGACACGCTCCCCTGGCGGTCTTTCAGAACGAGCATTTCAACGAGAAGTGAATCAGCCGCGGTGTGCCCACGACTGAGTTTTTAGGTGCCTGGACCACATGGCGGACCGTCAACCGTCTCCCGGGCAGACATCGTGACCGCACCATTACTGGCGAGAGCCTTACCGTGAAGGGTCCCGCCGTTTAGCGTGATGCTGGTAAGCGCCAGGATCTTTCCGCGGAAAATGGTACCGGTCCCTATCGTAGCTGAGGAGCCGACCTGCCAGTACACATTGCACCCTCTCAAACCTGTGGTCCAGAGCGGCCTTGGCCCTTGGCTGTGCCCCAGGATTATCGCCACTCTGGAATTGGAGGCAGTCGTCAGAGTACTGCCGATCTGGAAAATCCACTGGGCATTGGTATTTCCGTGAGCGTCGAGCGTCAGCGTGCCAGTCAATCCGGCCGAAGACGAAAAGCAATAGACTCCAGGTCCGAGTGTCAATCCGCCCAGATCCTTGCCGGTAAGGTCGTTGCCACACGGCGCGTTCGCCGCTTGATTGTATGCCACAGTCAGACCCGTCTGCGCATGAGCCGTCGCGTAGCTCGCCTTGAGGTACAGGTCACCATTCACCTGGGATTTGGTGAGGCCAGTTATACTGGGTGTCGGAAAACTGCCAACATTGCCAATTATGTAGGTGTGCGCACTAACGTTGGTGATGCCCGAGGCGCCGAGCAAGGCAAAGTTGTCGGCAGGTCCAAGATCGATATCAGTTTGGGCAAAAGCGCCAATTTCCAACGACGATAGAACGAGCAAGAACAAAGTGACAAATTTCATAATATTCTCCGTGGTGCACGAATTCCTTTCTTTCGGCCAGTTATAGACTTTATAGGGTGCAGTGTTCTATTTCTGTGCAATTTCGCACACTCTGTCCATATGTTTGTGCCGTGTAGTTCACGTGCAATCGGCTAAGCGCGTCAATGCCGCTGCTTCCAGTGCAGTTACCTCATCGCTGCAAACACGCTGATGGACGCCACTTTGACGCTTTGAGCGGCTAACATCGATTTACACCAACTAATGGGTCGTTAGTGAAATGGGGATGTTACAAAAGCTAACGCTCAATAGTTACTTCTCGATTGGTGGGGGTTCAGAAATCACGATCTCCACATTGTGGAAGGATTCAAAGGATGGTCGGTCTGCGCTGCTAGCGTTAGGCAGACAGCTAAGAAACACACAGCATGTGGACGCCCGCAAGTTTAGGCGCAGCTCCCGACAAGAGCGGGAGCTGCGCTGCAAATTCGGCGCGTGTCAACGTGGAGATCCGCGACCCGCGCTCGAAAGCGTTAGTGGTTGCCGACAGGCTTCGGGAGCCAAGGGATCCAAAGAATTCTGGGGGCACTGATGGTCGTGCATCCGTGCTGCCCCGGGCCCGCAGGACATCCCCAGTAGTTTTCGGTCGCGTCAATTGTGCCGGTGCACACATGGGAACCGTCGAGCGCACAAACATCCCCGACCCCGATGCCGACCCCGAGCAGAGTGTTGAGATGGATGTCGACCTCAGCAGGGGTATTGACCGCTATGTCGATATCCTCATCGCTGATCACATTCTGGGAAATGACGGTGCCGCGAACCGGCGAAGCGCCATCGCCGCTATTGATGTTGATTCCCACACGGCCGGGGGTGGCGGTGTCGAAGAGGTCGCGAAGGTTTCCGGCAATGGTGTTGGCGATGATCTTGTTCCCACTCATGTCATCTGGCGGGAGCCCAAACGCGGGTCCGACGTGCGTGTGCAGAGCGACGCCCCCCAGTCCGTTATGAGTGAGCGTGTTCCCGATGATCACGTTGTCTGACACGCGGCCGCGGCCCGCGCCATCGGAAAACATGCCCGCCCCTGCACCTCCAATTGTCACGCCGTTGCCGGTAGAGACGTTCTCCGCCACCGTATTGTGGTTCACCCCATGGTGCGGAGCGAAAGGTGGCGAGGTCTTGCCCGACGGCGGATGCGAAGCAAGCACGATGCCGCACTCCAACGGGTTGTTCTTGATTGTGTTGTGGATGAGTAGATTGTCATGGCTTTCGGCGGTCTCGTCACTGACGAGGACGCCATCGGCATTGCCGGTGACGAGGTTCCCGGAAACGATCGAGTTGGCTGTGCCGACCAGGTGAAGGGCGCCGCCGCAGTCCCCGGTTTCATCGGTCTCATAAATGCCGTTACCAGGCTGGCCAGGGCAACCGGTAAGTGCCCCGGTGAAATTCAGGCCCGGTGACGTATCGTTGTTGATGATGCTGTTGTTTTGGATCGTGATATCCGAAGCGCTCACGACCAAAACGCCTTCGAACAATGCGTTCTCTACTGTGAGTCCCGTGATGATCACCTGCTCCAGGCCGGGGTGGTCGAAACCATCCACGAAGATGCCATGCGCGAGACCGGTGGCATCAATAATCGAGGCGTGGGCACCCGCACCGACGATGGCGAGTGGAATGCCAATGTCCACTTCTTCTTTGTAGGTGCCGGCTTCAACCTGGATGAGATCGTTGGCCGAGGCATGATTGACGGCGGTTTGGATGCTCGAGAAGCAGTTATGGGAACCGGCCGGATTGACGCAAAGAGTCCCGGCCACGGCAGGCTGGCAAATGGCGGCGAACATAGCCGCACAACAGACGATTAGCGTTCGGCTCATTAGCGTTCGGCCCAATCGAGTTGGTTGCATGGACGTTCTCCTCTCCTGAATGCGGCAAAGAATTTAGCACTTCCAGGTTGCCCGATCAAGGGTGCGGGTAGCCTAGTCCGGGGGGGCGAGGACTGCGCTCTTGGGCCGGCCGCCCATGCCCGTCCCCTGGCGCAAACGCGAATTTATCGCCAGTGAGGTGTTACGGCGGGATGTCCTGGTGCCTTCCGAAAAATGAACGCCACTCGCTCGGGCTTACTGATTGCCCGCCTGCAAAACCGCGATCACATCGAACGATTCGGTCAGGTCCGCATGTCCGGCGAGCGTGTCTCGCGTCTTACCTTCGACGAGGATGTTCACTCGCTGGATTCCCGGAACGTTGACGGCGAGCGTCTTCACCAGCGAATTTACGGTGAGCTGCTCGTTGAGAATGCCGGAGCGATGCTGGTCGGCGAACGCGGCATTCAGATCGATGACGGCAGCGCCCGGATCGACCAGATAGATGCTGCGGATGTCCGCGGCCGGAGCCATCGGGTGGGCAGCGCCCGGTTGCTGGTAGATACGCAGCAGCGCGCGCAACAACTCCTCCGCTCGCTGCTGGCGTCCTCCGGGAAGAGGAATCTGCGCCGACCGGGCGCGGAGCATGCCGGCGTCGTCATCCGCCACATATAGAGTCACCGTCTCGGTCGGACCGGAGGCGGGGGGAGCGACGGGGAACGCGCTGGCTGCTGGAGGTTCAAGTCCAACGGCTTGCCGCCGCATGTGGCGAAGGTAGATTCCCATCGAGATCACTAGTAGCAGAAGGGCGGTTACTCCGATTAGAAGATGGCGTGGGATCATGGTTGGACCCCTGGATCGGGTGATGGGGTGATCGGGCCATCGGGCGATCGAAGGTCAAAGGCCTTTGACTTTAGATGGCCCGATGACCCGATGATCCGATGACCCGATTTCTTTATCATTGTTGTACTCCTAGGCGGTCGCGGACAGAAGCAATCGCATTTGCAATCGCTGACGCGGCGCGTTGCTGATAATTGGCAGAGGTCAAGTCGGCGATACCATTTGCTCCGGGCGCCAGTTCCACCGCGACGGCCGGCATGAACACATTGTTCAGTGGGCGCAGCGACGCGGAGGATCCTTGCGCCGGGAATTCTCTTTGCTGCATTTCGGTGACGATTGCCGCCGACACGATTCGGCTGACGGGCAACGAGGGCGCCTGGGCCGCATTCCACGCATGAAATATTCCTTTGCTCGTTCCTTCGACCGGCAGAAGCGCGGTGTACACGCGCGCGCCGCTGCCTTGCGCGACCGCGTGCAGGCTGATGTAGATTCCGGCGCGCGCAACGTTGGCGGCCGCGGCGCGCTGATCCAGAGTCGAAGTGGTATCCGCGTCGCGCATCATCGCAACCGCGAAGCCACGCATCTCGAGTTCGTGCCGCAACAGCCGCGCAAATCCCAGGGTGACGTCTTTCTCGGCTAGCTTATCCGTCAACGCCGCACCCCGCTCTTCGCCACCGTGCGCGGGATCGACCACGGCGAGAACGCGATTGACATTAATATTGGCATTGGCATTGGCATTGATGTTGGCATTGCCCGAGGCGATGTTTGCACCCGGTGCGGACAGTGGAGGAGCCTGCGCGGGATTCTGCGGTCCAGGCCCAACGACATTCGGAGTCGCTGGTGTTTGTGGGACGGCGGAAACGATGACCGTCGAAATCATGATCGTCCTTCGATTGTTGCTGAAGCTTGCTAACAGTGGTTCGTTGGCGGCCAGATCTATTTCGGCGTCACCGTTGTTCTCGGAGTAACTGGCATGGGTGATGACCTGGTTGTCAAAAGAAATGGATTGGCTTCCCGGGGAGACGACCGGGTCGCGCTTAAAGACCATGCGCAGCTTGCCGGGTTCGGTGGAGATCGTCGGGTTAACGGGAGCGCTGAAATTCAGCGCCAGACGAGGCGGGTTGCTCGGGTCGAGTTGGAAACTGATTTGGATGCCGACATCGCCGACGAATAAGCGGCGCGCGCTTTCGTGAAAATTCACTGGCGATCCCAGAAAGCGCGGCAGAAATCCGCTCAGCGAGCTTAGCGGAACCAATCCGCGCGAGTTTTCAAGAAGGAAGGGAGCGATGAAATCAAAATCGCGTCCGCGAATCCTGGCGCGAGTGCTTCCCGCAACAAACTCGGCATCCACCGCGTTATAGCGAAGTCTCCAGCGGCGGCCTTCCGACTGGGTACGTACGCGGCCAAGCGGCTCCAGAAGTTCGAGCAAGCCGACATACTCGCGGCCGGCGCGATCGAGAACCGGGAGCGTGTAGATGGCGACGGGAGAATAGACGGAGATGTGTTTTTCGTCCGCAGAGGGCAGCGCCGAGGGCGGGGCGGACAGGAGCGTGACAAGGGCCAACAGGATGGCCAAGGACTTGGTCGTCAACGTGTGGCGGAGAGACGGGCGTTCCCACCCGGCTGGACGGGCGGGGCGCCCGTCCCTCCACTCCAGTTCTTGCTACTCCAGCGCATAGATTGTTAGGCCACTCAGCAACTTGGGGTAGAAATCGGTGGACTTCTGGGGGAGCGCTTCGCCGGCGAAGGCGATATCGCGGACCTGCTCCATGCGGACGGGATTTATCAGGAACGCGAGTTGGACCTTTCTGCTACGCACCTGCATGAGAGCTTCGCCGGCCTCGCGACAATAGGAAACGTTCTCCTGATTGCGAATGGCTTCCTCCGATATCTTCAGTACACCTTCCAGGAGGCACTTGTGCAACTGCACGACGTCGAGCGCTTGCTGGCGTAGCGAAAGGTTTCCGAATAGGCCAGTGCCGATGGCTTTCGGCGAGTGCAGCAGAAACGCGTGCTCGGCAGTGACGGCGAGCAGAGCGGTTCCTGCGTGCCCGGCGTGCTGCAGAATGGCGGCGGCGCGCGCCGCGTCGATTCCGGCATCGACTTCTTCGACGTTAAAGAATTTCCGGGTATCCGCCTGAAACTGCGCGGGCGAAAAAGATGGCAGGCCGAAGGCGAGCCGGTGCGTTGGCAGAATGACCAGGCCTGGGCGATCTTTATCATGATGATCCATGTCGACGAAGGTCATCATTACCGAGTCGTAAGGAACGGGAAGGCCCGACCCGGTCTCGGCTGCGGCTCGGCGTTCGTCGCGATAGGCTAAGGCCGTTTCATAGCGGTGATGGCCGTCGGCGATGATCAGCTTCCGATCGCGCATCTGCTGCTGCACGGAGGCAATCACCGAGGGGTCGGAGATCTTCCAGACGCGGTGCACTACGTCGGACTCGTCGGTGACCTCGATGTCGGGGGCCGTGTTTTTGGCTGTGTTTTTGGCCGCCGCGGAATCAAGTAGGGCGTCCACCTTGCCCGCGCCGTTGTAGAGCATGAATATCTGGCCGAAGTGGGCTCGATTGGCGCGCAGCAGGTCGAGCCGGTCGGCCTTTGGTTTGGCCAGCGTCTGCTCGTGGCGGAACACGACGCCCGCGGAGTAGTCCTCGAGTCGGCCGAGTGCGATGAAGCCCCGGCGTTCGGCCCGCGTCTGGCTTCCCGGAGCATCTCCCGGAACGTCTCCTGGAATCCTGAAGGTCTGGGAATAGCGGTAGATCGAAGGCTCGGGATCCTGCCGCAAAACGCCCGTCTGGCGCCAGTTCTGGAAGGACGCTGCCGCCCGGGTATAGACGTTTTCGGCTTCCCCATCCCCCGGCAGGCGTTTCCCCAGAATAATCCGCACCAGGTTATAAGGACTGGCCTGGTAGTAGCGTTCCTGCATTGCAGGGGTGATTTTGTCGTAGGGCTGGGTGACAGCCTTCTGGACCGGGACGCGCTCAGGGTCGTAGCGCCAAGCTTGAAATGGAGAAATAAGTGCCATAAGGGGAAGGCAGAATTGTAGCAGGGAGGGTCCGGCTGCCGCCCAAAGCGGGAAAGGAGAAAAAAAGATGCTCAGAGTCAGACGCCAACCTTCCGGCTGCCCACCGAATCCAATGTTCGGATACAAAAAAGTGACAACTCTCTTTCGGGATTGTGCTAGTATCCGGCCAAGTAGAGATTGTTGTTGCCAGCTTTTTGGGATGCGGGTCGCCTCCCTCCGCGGCGCGGATTAGTGGGACCTATGTTGCACGGCAAACAGTACTCGGCTCGACTCTCCTTCGTTGTTCTTCTGGTTGCTGTGTGCGGCGCGCTCCCTCTTCTTGCCCAAACTTCGACTGAGGATGTTCACATCCAGCCTCGAGTCCAGCCACCGGGCCCGAAACAACTCGAAATAGATCCGGCCTTCAAGACACACACCAAGCCTTTCAAAGTAGAGGTGGACATGGTGCTGGTGCCGGTCACGATTACCGATCCCTTAAATCGGCTGGTAACCGGCCTCGACCGCGAGAACTTCCACCTTTTCGAAGGCAAAGACCCGCAGGAGATCAAGACTTTCTCGAGCGAAGACGCTCCGGTTTCGATCGGCGTGATCTTTGATATGAGCGGCAGCATGAGCAGCAAGGTCGAGCGCGCCCGCGAGGCGGTAATCGAGTTCTTCAAAACCGCTAACCCGCAGGACGAGTTCTTCATGATCACCTTCGCCGATAAGCCGGAGGAGATTGCCGATTTCACGAGTTCGGTGGAAGACATTCAGGGCCGGCTCGTCTACACCGTTCCCAAGGGGCGCACGGCGCTGCTGGACGCGATTTACCTGGGCGTGAGCAAAATGCGCCAGGCCAAGTATCCGAAGAAGGCTTTGCTGATCATCTCCGACGGCGGCGACAACCATAGCCGCTATACGGAAGGCGAGATCCGTTCCATGGTCAAAGAGGCCGACATTCTCATCTACGCCATCGGCATCTACGATCATTACTTTCCGACTGAAGAAGAGCGGCTCGGACCCACCCTGCTCAGCGATGTCACGGAACTGACTGGTGGCCGGGCCTTTACCATTGATAACCCGAACGACCTGGCGGACGTTTCCACAAAAATTGGCATCGAGTTGCGCAACCAATATGTCATAGGATACCGTCCAAAGAATCCAACGCGCGATGGCAAATGGCGTAAAATAAAAGTGAAACTCCAACCGCCAAAAGGATTGCCGCCGCTTCGGGTTTATGCCAAGACGGGTTACTATGCGCCGACGGAATAACGTTCCGCTGCTATTTTTCTTTCTCCTGACGACGCTGTTCCTTGCAAACTCCCAAGCGAACCAGGCGGGTCCGGCCGCGGTTGCGAGTTCCGAGTCAGCTGCCAATTCGCAATCAGCGCCGCAATCGCCGCCGCCGAGCGCACCTCCGCCTTCCTCTAAAGGACAGGTCGCAGATCCGAATGCGGATCCGAATGCCGTTCCGAACGCGGCCCAGAGTCCGGATTCCGCCGACAGCGGCGTCTTCGTTTTTCGCAAGCAGGTCGACGAAGTCGTGCTCCATGCCACGGTGGTCGATGACAAGAAACACATTGTCACCAGCCTCGATAAGGGCGATTTCAACGTCTACGAGAATGGGAGCCCCCAAACCATCACTTCGTTCCGCCACGAAGACATCCCCGTCGCCATGGGCATCGTAGTGGATAACTCGGGTTCGATGCGCGAGAAGCGTCAGAAGGTGAACGCCGCCGCCCTGAATCTGGTGCGCGCTTCAAATTCGAACGATGAGGTATTCATCGTCAACTTCAACGACGAGTACTACCTTGATCAGGATTTCACTTCCAACATCAATAAGCTGAAAGCGGGGCTGGAAAAAATCGAGACTCGCGGCGGCACGGCGCTCTACGATGCGGTCGTAGCCTCCGCTGACCACTTGAAAAAGGAAGCGAAGCTCGAAAAGAAAGTCATTTTTGTGGTCACGGACGGAGAGGACAACGAGAGCGCCGAAACTCTCGAGCAGGCGGTACGGCGTCTGCAGGGCGACGGCGGGCCCACCGTTTATGCCATTGGCATCCTGGAAGGCGAAGAGCATCCGAAGCACGCCAAACGCGCCCTGCAAATCATGTCCGAGAGAACTGGCGGCCTCGCTTTCTTTCCCAAAACGCTGGACGAAGTTGACGCCATCAGCCGCAGCGTGGCGCACGATATCCGAACCCAGTACACGATTGGATACAAACCGACGACGCCGAAAAACCAGGGTGGCTATCGTCAAGTGAAAGTGGATGCGCGGTCGCGCAGCTACGGCAAACTCACCGTTCGGACAAAAAGCGGTTATTACGCCGGAACCGAGCCAGCCACGGGAGCACAGTAGAGGGGAAAGTTCAATTTGTAATTTGCGATTTGTAATTGGTAATTTGAAATCCGCTTCCTGCCAAGAGCAGCCGCGTAGCTGGTCCGATCCGCAAGAGATTAAAACAAAATTACAAATTAGAAATTACCATTTACAAATTTCCCTCATTGACGCTTCCCCTTCCCGTTCCTTAGTCTGTAGAGTGCCGTTAATTACCTCAAACTCGCGTCTGCGCGTTAGCGACGATATCTCGAAGCTTGTCGGCGAAACGCCAATGCTGCAAATGAAGAGGCTGGCCCCTCCGGGATCGGCCGATATTTTCGCTAAACTCGAATACCTGAACCCAGGCGGCAGCGTGAAAGACCGCGCCGCCATTGGCTTGATCGAGCACGCCGAGCGTACCGGCAAGCTGAAACCGGGTGGTACCGTCATCGAAGCCACTGCCGGAAACACCGGCATCGGGCTGGCGCTGATTGGCGTTAGTCGCGGCTACAAGGTCCGGTTGTTCGTCCCTGAAAAATTTTCGGAGGAAAAGGTCATCATCATGCGGGCCCTCGGCGCCGAGGTGATCCGGACCCCGGAAGCCGAGGGCATGCAAGGCGCCATTCAGCGCGCGAGGGACCTGCTGGCTTCCGATCCGGGGGCGTTCCTGGCCGCGCAATTCGATAACCCCGCCAACACCGACTACCACTACGAAACTACCGCGCGCGAGATTTTTGAGCAGATGGATGGGCGGGTCGATGCTATCACCGTCGGCTGCGGCACGGCGGGAACCTTTACCGGCGTCGCCCGTTTTCTAAAAGAACGGCTGACGAAGGTGCACGCCGTGGCGGTGGAGACCCAGGGCTCGATTCTGGGTGGAGGAAAGCCCGGTCCACACAAGGTCGAAGGCATCGGCAACAGTTTTATTCCTGGAAATTTTGATCGTTCGGTTTGCGACGAAGTGATGATGGTGACGGATGACCAGGCCTTCGGCATGGTGAAAGAACTGGCTGCCCGCGAAGGCGTGCTCGGAGGCTCAAGCTCGGGAGCGAATGTTTATGCCGCGGTGGAAATCGCCAAGCGACTTGGGGCAGGGAAGCGCGTGGTTACGCTGATCCCGGACTCGGCGGAACGGTATTTGTCGAAGAAAATTTTTGAAGGCGGAGTGTAAAGCGGTCAGCATTCAGCATTCGGCATTCAGCATTCAGTAAAACCTGAGTGCTGGCAACTTCCCAGGAGAACACTTGAAGCATTCTGGCTTCGCAACCCGCGCCATCCACATCGGACAAGAGCCCGACCCCTTCACTGGGGCCGTTACCGTCCCCATCTACGCAACTTCCACTTACGTTCAGGAAGAAATCGGCAAGCATAAAGGTTATGAGTATGCTCGCGTATCAAATCCAACCCGCGACCGGCTGGAGACTAATCTGGCGGCGCTCGAAAACGGCGTCGCCGCGAAGGTGTTCGCCAGTGGCATGGCGGCGATCAATGCTATCGCTACGATGCTCAAGGCGGGCGACCACATCATCGCCGGCCACAATCTTTATGGTGGGACGCCGCGGCTGTTTAATCAGGTCTTCGCCAACTTTGGTCTCACATTTACCTACGTCGATACTTCGCATCTTAATAAGGTTGAGAGCGCGTTCCAAAAAAACACGCGGCTCGTGTTCCTGGAGACTCCAACCAACCCTCTGATGGAACTTTGCGACCTCCACGCCATCTCCGAGCTCAGCCACCGGCACGGCGCAGAGGTTGTTGTCGACAACACTTTCATGTCGCCGTATTTTCAGCGCCCGATCGAGTTCGGTGCCGACTTGGTCGTCCACTCCACTACGAAATTCCTCAACGGGCACAGCGACGGACTGGGAGGTGTCGTGGTCTGCACCAAACCCGAGCAGGCGGAGAAACTTGCTTTTCTTCAGAAGGCTGCGGGCGCTATTCTCTCGCCCTTTGAGTGCTGGCTGATTCTGCGCGGCGTCAAAACCCTGGCTGTGCGCATGGAACAGCACGACCGCAGCGGCCGCAAAGTCGCCGAGTATCTTTCGAAACACAAAAAGGTGCAGAAGGTTTTTTATCCGGGATTGCCAGATCATCCGCAGCACGAACTGGCGAAGCGCCAGATGTCGGGATTCGGAGCGATGATTGCCTTTGAAACCGGATCGCTCGCCAACGCCAACAAAATGCTGCGCAAGGTGCGTGTGTGTTCACTGGCCGAGTCCCTGGGCGGAGTGGAGACTCTGATTTCTCATCCGGCGACGATGACGCACGCAGCCGTCGGCGAAGACGGCCGTCGTAAAATCGGCATCACTGATGGCATGGTCCGTATCTCGGTGGGTATCGAGGATGTGGATGATATTCTCGCCGATCTCGATCAGGCGCTGGCGGCGATCTAGAGGCTTGTGAGAATGATGTAGAAGCGGCGGTTTTTGTAAATTGTTATGCTGAGCCAAGCGTCGAATCGGCACTTTGTGGCGAACTGCAGATCTCTCCCCTTCGGCAGGCTCAGGGTCGGGATGACAAAACTAAAAATGACACGACTGAAACGCGAAAAACTTGAAAGAAGTTCTCGGCGGTCTCTGCGTCTCGGCGGTAAATTACTTTGACTCTGTCTTTCCAAATCGATAATGTTCGCGTCGGCTCTGGGGACCTATTTCTTATTGCCGGACCGTGCGTGATTGAAAGTGAAGAGCACGCGCTCCGCATGGCGGAGATCATCAAGGGTGTGGTGCGTTCGCTTAATTTCCCGTTCATCTTTAAAGCGTCGTATGACAAGGCGAACCGAACCTCGATCCGGAGCTATCGCGGGCCGGGGATCAAGGAAGGCTTGCGTATTCTGAAGAAAGTCAAAGATGAAGTACACATTCCGGTGCTGACTGACGTTCACCAGGTGGCTGACGTGGCTGCCGTCGCCGAGGTAGTGGACGTGCTGCAGATTCCGGCATTCCTCTGCCGGCAGACCGATCTGATCGTAGCGGCGGCGCTTACCGGGCGTCCGGTGAACATCAAGAAGGGACAATTCGTTTCGCCCTGGGACATGAAGCACGCTGTCGACAAATGCCGCGACGCCGGCAATAGTCAGGTGTTTGTGACCGAGCGCGGATCGAGTTTCGGCTACAACAATCTGGTGGTCGACATGCGCTCACTGGCCATCATGCGCAAGTTCGCGCCCGTGGTATTTGACGCGACACATTCGGTTCAACTGCCGTCGGCTTCGAACAGCGACGGAGATAAGCCGGCGGCGAGCGGCGGGCAGCCTGAGTTTATTCCGGTGTTGTCGCGGGCGGCGGTGGCGGCGGGTGTGGACGGTGTGTTCATGGAAGTCCATGACAATCCGAAAGAAGCGAAAAGCGATGGAGCGAACGCGCTCGACACGCGAAACCTGCGCGGGGTGCTGAAAGAATTGTTGGCGGTGAGGAAGGCGCTGGACGCGGCGCATGCGACGCCGTAAACGTCATCCCTAAATCTGTTACCATCCCGAATCTGCTACCATTTCCGCGTCATCTGAACTTCATCGCTTATGCATTGGTGGGCGGCAATCTTCGGCATTGCTCTGATCTTCGTCATCCTGATGGATGCGTTTGAGACCGTGGTTTTGCCGCGGCGCATCAAGCGGACGTTTTTTCGCATCTCGTCCCGGTTCTACAGGAAAAGCTGGCGCCTCTGGATCGGAGTGGGACGGCATATCAAGTCCGCGAACCGGCGCGAAGGCTTCCTCGCGTACTTTGGACCGCTGGCGATTTTTCCGCTGTTGGGTTTTTGGGCGTTTGGACTGATTTTTGGATTCGCCTGTGTGCAATACGGGCTGGGCGAACATCTGACGCTGGCCAATGAAAAAATCACCTTTGGGAAAGTGCTCTATCTGAGCGGCGAAACTTTTTTCACGCTGGGCTACGGCGACATTACGCCCAACAACGCCGCCGCCCGCGCCCTCGCCGTGATGGAAGCGGGCATGGGCTTCGCGTTCCTCGGAGTTGTGATCGGATATCTGCCGGTTATCTACAATTCGTTTGCCGCGCGCGAGATTGAAATTTCGCTGCTCGATGCGCGCGCCGGATCACCGCCGAGCGCCGCCGAGTTTCTGAGCCGGTTGGGGTGCTGTCCCGAGCAAATGGTGCTCGATGAAATTTTTCGCGACTGGGAGCGCTGGTGCGCCGATCTCCTGTCGAGTCACATTTCCTATCCGGTACTGGTTTTCTTCCGGTCGCAACACGGCAATCAATCCTGGTTGAGCGCACTGACGGCCATGCTCGATGTCACTTCGTTGATCATGATCGGCGTGGATGGCATCCATCCCGACCAGGCGAAGCTCACGTTCGCCATGGCGCGGCATGCTGTCGTCGATCTGGCGCAGGTGGTGAATGCGGAATATAGTCCGCATGATGCGGGGCGGCTTGGGCTAGAAGAATTGAAGCGACTGCGGTCGGCCCTCGCCTCGCACGGCGTGACTTTGTATGACGGCGCGGACGCGACGGAACGGCTGGCGGAGCTTCGGATTCTCTACGAACCTTATCTCTATTCACTCAGCCGCCGACTCTTGATGACGCTGCCGCCGTGGATTCACACCGATCACAAGAAAGATAACTGGCAGGGCGGTCCGTGGGACCGCGCGATCCAGGCGCGAGCGCTGGAACATCCGGGGCATGCGGCGGACGATCACTTCTGAGGTGGGTGATCGGGTCATTTACCGCTATTGTTCAGCGACGGTCTTGAGGTTATTGAGTCCGCTTTCGAAGTGCTTCCCGACTAGGCTATCCATGTTCACGAAAATACTCATGATCTTCATGATATAGAGATTTGACCCATCCGTGGTCCACGTAATATTTGTTAAGGTTCCGGAAGGTTCCAGCGTGAACTCATTGATGTTATGGGCTTCAAACGGCTTCACGAAATCTACCTTGATCGAGATCATTTTGGGCGGCACCGATTCAGTAATCGCCATTCGCCCCCTACCAGCGCTGCCAGTGCTATTCCATTCGGAGACGGCGCCCTTGCCGTTTGCGGTTCCGCTGTATGTTCTGTTCATTGTGGGGTCTTCCTTGTCCTGAGGTGCCCAGCCGCTCCAATTGTGGAAGTCATTAATGAGAGCAAAGACTTTCTCTGGGGGAGCTTTGATAGTTATCGAGCGCTGGACATGGAACGTCTTGGATTTGGTCGCAGCGAAGTTCGAGAACAGCCGCGATCACCACCACGAGGATAATAATAATTCTCAGGATAACGGACCCTCGGCTACTTCAAATCCCTGAACCCAGCCTGGATACGAAACTGATTCTTTTACCTGCAATTAAGGTATTCGCGGAGATCGACGAATTGCAAGATCATTGTCGTAAACCAGGCGATTTCAGCTGAGAATTGCCGATGGCATCGCGGTGACCTTGCGTGGAGATGACCCGATGACCCGACGCTCTACTCCTTCTGCTAACATTCCTGCTTCCATGAAACACATCGGCGAAAACGTGGTGCGCATCGAGGCTGAGGCTTTGCGGGCGCTGGCGGATCGGCTGGCGGGTCCGATGGCCGCGGAGTTTAACCAGGCGCTGGAACTCCTGTTTGGCTGCCGGGGCCGCGTGGTCGTGACTGGGATGGGGAAGAGCGGGCTGATCGCTCGCAAGATCGCGGCTACGTTGAGTTCGACGGGCTCGCCGGCGCTCTACCTGCACCCGGTGGAGGCGTTGCATGGCGATCTGGGGATGATCGTGCGTGGAGATGTCGTGCTGGCGCTTTCGGCCAGCGGCGAGACGGAAGAGATTCTGCAGTTGATGGCTACTATTAAGCGGCTGCAGGTGCCGCTTATTGCTATGACTTGCGACGACCTTGCAGAGGTTCACGCGGACAAGAGTGTCCGCGCCACACGTGCTTCTACTTTGGCGTCGGCTGCTGATGTGGCTTTGGATTGTTCGATTTCCAAGGAAGCTTGTTCGCTGGGGCTTGCTCCTACGGCTTCCACCACTACCATGCTTGCTTTGGGCGATGCTTTGGCGGTGGCGCTTTCGGAAAAACGCGGGTTCAAGGAAGAAGATTTTGCCAACCTGCATCCTGGAGGAAAGCTGGGCAAACGGCTGGCGCGGGTCGAATCGTTGATGCATTCGGGAGACGCGGTTCCGCGGGTGACGGCGCAGACGAAGATGCCGGACGTGATTTACGAAATGTCGCGCAAGAAACTGGGAATGACCGCGGTGGTTGACGGCGACCGTCTGCTGGGTGTGATCAGCGACGGCGATCTGCGGCGGTTGCTGGAGCAGCGCGGCAAAGACACGCTCGACCTGACGGCGCAGGATTGCATGACGCGGACTCCGAAGACCATTGGTCCGCAGGAGTTCGCAGCCACTGCGCTGGCGCGCATGGAAGAGATGAAGATTACTTCGCTCGTCGTCGTTGATGGCGACGTGGATGGAGAGCGCCGTTTGCTGGGGATTGTGCATCTGCATGATTTGTGGGGAACGGAGATGGTGTAGCGACGTGGGCTCTGACACTTCCCTGTAGAGACGCGGCTTGCCGCGTCTCCGCGTCACCTGAGGCGCGGGCGAGACGGAGCAAGCCCCGTCTCTACAGGGGAGTTGGTTTAGCGGGAGATCTTCACCTTCGGCGCATGAAAGGGGTCGGGAAAAGTAAACGTGACTAACGCTCCCTCTCGTACGTTGCTCACCAGCGCGGGGCGGAAGCAGGCGATGCAGGTGCCGCCGGCGTGGCGGACGCTGGGATAGACGACTCCGGCTGATCCTTGATCGAGCAGGCGGCGGCCTAGTTGCTGCGACGCACGATAGCTGTCGGGCTGCAGGTACTTCTTGAAAGCGGGGTCGCCGCGCTGATCTTCAAGACGAAGATCTTTGTTACGAAGATCGTGGAACTCGGCGCGAAAGTCGGCCAGGTATTCACGATAGGCGACTGTTTCTTCTTCCTGCCAATTTACCTCGCGCAATCCCTCGCCATAGTGGAAGGCGACCTCGGCTTGTGCGGTCTTCAGTGAGAAGCCGGCATACCAGGCGCCGCGGTCGTCTCCACTGAAGCGGCTGCCTCCGGGGCGCGCGTGCGTGAATGCGGCGTTGATGATGTGATAGTGGGGCAGTCCGAAAACCAATTCGTGCACGGTGATTCCGGGGAGCAGGTTGGCTTCGCCTGCAAGGCGCGTGTTGGTGGCGTCGTCGAGCTGGAATAGATGCTCCATTTGCGCCGGTGGAAGTCCGAGCCGCGACAGCACACTCTCACCGTCCTCATAGAAGCGATTGGGGATGAGGCGGTGCGTATCGTCTTGCGAAATGGGCGTGGCTTTCGGGAGCTTTGTTCTGCGAAGCATGGTCTTGGGGATAATTACAGGCCGCCGCGGCGGGCATCCAGCAGTTGGCGAACGCGCAACATGGAGGGCACTCCACCCTTCAACATGTAGGCCAGCGGTGTCTCGCCGCCGAAGATGGGATTTGTGTTCGGCAACTGGACCCAGGTGTCCGCGAGCTTGGTCCCATAGAGGATGTTGAGAGCCTTAAAGATGCCCACCAGCAGGGATACGCGCGTGAGCTTGTCCTGATCTAGAGTTTTGGCGTCTAAAGTTTTGGCATTCGCCGTTTTGGTGGCGCCGCGTTTGAGCTGATAGAACGAGCCGTTCGAGATGCCTCCGATCAAGCCCCGAGCGTCTTCATCGCGCAACTTCCAGTGGGACGTCAGACGGAAAAATGCGCGGATGGCGACCGGGCTTAGCTTCTCTTGCACGGCGCGGCTGGAGAGGTCGGCCGGCTGATCCCAGGCGACGCCGTGAAGGTGGACCACGTTGGATGGGCCAAGAGCGACTTCTCCAAACATGAGTTTATTATTCTACATAATTGGAGTTGAGTCAAGGACGCATATTTTGACCGGGAAACGGCGCTGGAGCATCCAAGACGGAGGCTGCGGGTACGCCGGGCTGGAGTTCGCGGACAGGAGTGTCCGCGCCACACGGGCGTTAGTGGCAGAAGCGCTGTAGTTTCGGCGGAGGCGGGGTAGGGAACTCGTCGAACTCTCCGTCCCATCCGGAGCATCCGCGGGCGGTGACGGCGCGAACTACGACCTGTTCCAGATCGCGGGCCTTTGCTTTCGCTTGCTCAATCTGATCGGTGGTGAGGTAGCCGCCATTGTTGAGTTCACCGAGGTCCGGGCCTGCGGCCGGATAGCCGGCATCGGCGGCTATGGTGTACCAGACATAGGAAGTGAAGCGGTCCAGCGGAATGCCGCGACCATCTTTCAGCGCTTTGGCGTAGAAGTACTGTGCTTGCGGAAGACCTTGATCGGCCGCAATCTTATAGAGCTTTGGAGCCTTCGTGTAATCTCGATCGGCCATCAGACGGCCCAGATAGTATGCGCCGTAAGGGTTGTTCTGATCGGCGGACAGCTTGAGCCATTTCTGGGCCATATCGCGATCCGCCACGCCGCCGATGCCGAGGAAGTAGAGTCGTCCGGCGAGCCAACCAGCCAGCGGGTCGCCTTGTTGAGCCGCCTTGCGATACAGGTCGACGGCCTGGCCCGGGTCCCTTGCGAGAAAGTTTCCGGTTTCGTAATAGTAAGCCAGTGCGATCTGGGCGGGTCCGTAGCCGAGCTCGCTGGAGCGCCGAAAGTAGTCGATCCCGAGCGAGTCATTTCGGGATGGCCCAATGCCAGTGATGGCGTCCATCCCCCGCTCGTAAAGAGAGTCAGGAGAAGAGCTCTGCGCTAAGGCCATCGTGCTCAAGAGCACAAGAATTGAAGACAGAATCGTTCGACGCATGGTCGGATTTCCCGTAGGAGATATCTGAACAAGTATAGGAAATACGCGTGTCAGTGTAGAGTTACGAAAGTTCTAATCGCCATCAAGCGTTTTCCGTAAGTTACAGATTTCACGGACCTGAAAAATCGCAGCAATGCTCGACTACCCCGCTCTTTTTGGGACATATTGGGACGCTTGGTTGGGGTCAGGAAGCCACTGCGCGGGGGCAAGTCCCGAAAAATCATCGACCACGCCTTAGCAGCAGACATGCTCCAATGAAAGAAAATATACCCACCACGCCGCCGATACCCATACCCACCAAAAACGGCGGGGAGTGCGCAGCCTCGCCGGCATTCACGAAAAAGTGGTGTAGCAGATGTCCAAAGGCTAGAGTCGTGAATAGCACAGCCAGTCCGCTCAAGATGCTCACAATTCGCATGGCTGTGAATTCTGCCACTCAGCCGGCAGTCGTGCAAGCGCTAACGAGGCCGTTGCGGCGACGGCGTTCCGGTGCCGCATTATCATTATCAGAGCAGGGTTGAAGAAGTGATCATTTCAGAAGCACCACATGTGGCCGAGAGAGCGGCGTTCTACGTGGTCATTGTGTGCTGGTGGCTGTTTGCCCTGACATTCTGGCTGAGGAAACGTCCGCCCCGGGCTCAGGAAGCGAAACGCGATCGGACTTCGCTCATCGGATTGTTCCTGCAAGCTGCGGCCTACTTCAGCGTCGGGTTTTATCCCTTGCAGCAGAGACAATTCTCGCCGGTCACGTCCGGGTCGCGAGTGGTGGAATGGGCGCTCGCGGTGCTGACCGTGGCCATCGCGGTAGGTTCGGTGTGGCTGGTAAATGCCGCCGCGCGGCGGTTGGGAAAGCAATGGGCTCTGGCCGCACGGCTGGTGGAGGGCCATACGCTCATTCAGGATGGGCCTTATAGTTTGGTAAGAAACCCCATCTACACGGGCATGTTCGGAATGCTCCTGGCTACCGGACTGGTCGCCGCGCAATGGATCCCGCTGCTGGTTGCGATCGTATTGTTTGCCGCCGGAACTTACATCCGC
Source organism: uncultured Acidobacteriaceae bacterium (assembly GCA_963772195.1). Taxonomy (GTDB): domain Bacteria; phylum Acidobacteriota; class Terriglobia; order Terriglobales; family Acidobacteriaceae; genus Acidiflorens. The sequence continues at coordinate 60,661 of CAVYWE010000002.1, forward strand.
ATTCGAAGTGAGGAGCGGCTGCTGCGGCAGGCGTTTGGCTCCGAGTTCGAGAAGTATGCGCGCAAGGTGCCGGCGTTGATCCCCGGGATTTACTGAGCGCTCTTGAATCCAGTATCTAAATATCTAAGAAAAATATTTCTGGCCTGTAATCTCCTGTTGAGTTTCCGCGCCCGGCGCCGCTTCTCGCAGTAAGTTATTGATTTCGTCGGACTTCCTGGCAATGCCAACCTCATCCTGCGGGACCGCATCCTAAACCCAGAGATCAGCCTCGCCACTTCTTGCTAGTGCTACTCCGTCTTGGGGCGAAGTGCGCGGCTGACGATTGGTCAACTGACCGCGGAGACGGAGGAAGAATGAAGCGTCTTGTTTTGTCTGCAGTGCTCGTTTTCTGTTTTGCCAGCCCCAGTTTCGTATTTGCCCAGGCCCTAGGAGGGGATCACGTAGAAGTGGGCGCGTTCGTGGATTATTTTCATGTGGACCGCACCGAGCCCAGCCTGAATTACGCGGGTCTCGGGGGACGTCTTGCTTTTAACCTGCGGCCCAGTGTTCAACTCGAGGCTGAAATGGCCTACGACTTTGATCGCAGCTACAACAACCCAGCTGAGGGTGGGACAATCGTCCGGTCCCAGACGCATATTTTGCATGGCCTGTTCGGTCCGAAGTTCCAGACCGGGTCGGGACGGTTTCGCTTTTTCGTGACCGGCAAGGCGGGGCTTATCAGCTTCACTACCAATACCCAGAACGCCCCGGCGGGCTTCAAGAGTGCTCTGGGTGCGATCGGCAATGGCAACGCCAAATTTGCTGTATACCCGGGTGGCGGAGTGGAAGGGTTCGTGGGACCCGTGGGGCTGAGGCTGGAAGTCGGTGACGACATCTACTTCGACAGCGGGGCGCGCAACAACCTGCGGGTGACGTTCGGGCCGACCATTCGATTCTAACGAATCGTATGGTGGAGGGACGGGCGTCTCGCCCGTCCAAGCCGGGCGGGGACGCCCGGCTCTCCACAATCTTCTTATGGATATCGCTCACGCATGAAATCGCCAATCGCCGAGTAAGCGGCGGTCAGGGTCTTTTCATCGGGAAGGAAAACGATGCGGAAGTGTTTCGTCCCCGGGCGCTGGCCGAAACCGGAGCCGTGCACGACCGTCACATGCTTCTGGCGAATCAGTTCGGTGACGAAGACGTCGTCGCCTTCGCCTTCCGGGATGTCGATGCGTGGGTAGGCGTAGAAAGCCCCGCGCGGCGCCACACAACTCACGCGCGAAGTTTCGGCACACCACTTCATGGTCAAATCGCGGCGGCTGCGCAGTTTGCGCTTGACTTCGATCAGGTGATCCTGCGGACCTTCGAGCGCGGGCTTGATCGCGTATTGCTCGGGATGGTTGGCGCAGAGGCGGGCCCGCAAGAGCTTGTTGACGCCTTCCAGATACGGCTTGATGACGGAGGCTTCGCCGCTGGCAATACCCCATCCGATGCGCCATCCGGGGGCGAGGTAGTTCTTGGATAGTCCGCCGAAAGTAATGACCGGCACATCGGGCGCGACCGCGGCCATGGCGACGTGGGTGTCATTCTCGTTTCCCCCATCGATGATCAGCTTGTCGTAAATCTCATCGGCGAAGATGATCAGGTTGTATTGGCGCGCCAGCTCTGCAATCTGCTCGAGCATCTTTCGAGTGCAGACGGAACCGGTCGGGTTGTTGGGATTGATCAACACAATGCCGCGGGTGCGCGGCGTGATCTTCTTCTTGAGGTCGTCGAGATCGGGCTGCCAGCCGTCTTCTTCGTTCAGGTAATAGGCGTTGAGTCCGATATCGATCTTCGCCAGAACCGCGGAATAGAGCGGATAGTCGGGGCAAGGCGTCAGCAGGTTGTCGCCCGGATTGAGCAGCGCCGTCAGACAGATGTCCACCGTCTCGCTGACGCCCGAGGTTACGAAGACATCCTGAATGTTGGTGATGCCCTTGCGGGCCGCCTCGCTGCGAATCGCGTCTAAAGCTTCCTTGATACCTGAGGAAGGAGAATATCCATTCTTGCCGTCGCGCATTGCTTGATAGACGGCTTCAATCATGTGCGGGGGCGTTTGGAAGTCAAAGTTGAGCGGGTCGCCGATGTTGAGCGGCAGAATTTTGTGTCCCTGGCGCGCGACCTCGTCGGCGATGCAGGCTAAGTCGCGAATCGCGTAGCGGACATTTTCCAGACGGGCGCAGGGGGTGATTTCGCGGAGCTGTGTGATGGGCATAGGCGAAAACCTTTGAACCACAGGGGTCACAGAGGTGCACAGGATTTACACAGGGGACTAAACCTCTGTGTTCCTCTGTGCCCCCGGTAGATAGGAATTACTCCGGGCGGTCGATCTGCGCTTTCTGCAGCGTGTCGGAATAATCCACGTACACCGACTTCCATTCTGTGTAAAAGTCAATCGCGCCGATGCCGCCCTCGCGATGGCCGTTGCCCGTCGCCTTGGTGCCGCCGAACGGGAGATGAACTTCCGCGCCGATGGTCGGAGCGTTGATGTAGGTGATGCCGGCCTCAAGGTCGCGGACCGCGGCAAAGGCCTTGTTCACGTCCTTCGTATACAGAGACGACGACAGGCCGTATTCGATGTTATTGGCGATCGCGATCGCTTCTTCCAGGTCATCGCAGGGGATGATCGCAACCACGGGCCCGAAGATTTCTTCCTGCGCGATGCGCATCTTGGGATCGACCTCGGTGAAAACAGTGGGCTCGAGGAACCAGCCGTGTTGATATTCACCCTTGTCGAGCCGGTTGCCGCCAGTCACAAGTTTCGCGCCTTCGGTTTTCCCAATCTCGATGTAGTTCAGATCAGTCTTGAGCTGGTTCTCGTTCACCGCCGGACCCATCTCAACAGTCTCGTCGAGACCATTGCCGACCTTGATCTTTTTCGCGCGTGCAACGAAGTGATCGATGAACTCGCGGTAAACGCCTTTCTGAACGATGATGCGGCTGGTCGCGGTGCAGCGCTGTCCGGTGGTTCCGAAAGCGCCCCAGAGTCCGCCTTCGACAGCGAGTTCAAGGTTAGCGTCGTCGAGCACGATCATCGGATTCTTGCCGCCGAGTTCGAGCGAACAGTGCTTGAAACTCTTGGCCGCCGTAGCGCCCACGATTCTGCCGACCGCTGACGAGCCCGTGAGCGAGATGGCGCGGACCACCGGATGCTCGGTCAACGGCGTGCCGACTTCGGTGCCGAAGCCGGTCACGATATTGATGACGCCTTTCGGGATGCCGGCATCGGTCAGCGCCTGCACAAGGTTGAAAGTAGAGAGCGGAGTGTCCTGAGCCGGCTTGATCACGCAGGTGTTGCCGCAGACGACGGCGGGCAGCAGCTTCCACGAAGAGATGGCCATGGGAAAATTCCAGGGCGTGATCATGCCGCAGACGCCGATAGGCTGGCGGATAGCCATGGCGAACTTGTTGGGCAACTCCGAGGGCACGGTCGGGCCGAAGAGGCGGCGGCCTTCTCCGGCATTGTAGTAGGCGGCGTCGATCGCTTCCTGCACATCGCCGCGAGTTTCTTTGAGCACCTTGCCCATTTCGCGGGTCATGTCGCGGGCGTGGTCTTCTTTGCGCTCGATCAGGATCTCGGCGGCGCGGAAAACCATCTCGGCGCGGCGGGGCGCGGGCACCAGACGCCATTTGGCAAACGCGCGCTTGGCCGCATCCACGGCCGCGTCCACATCGGCCTTGTTGGAGCGCTGGAAGATGGCGACGACTTCGCGCGTGTCAGCGGGATTGCGGTCTTCGAAAGTCTGTCCGCTGGGGGATTCGACCCATTCGCCGTCAATGAAATTCTTGAAAACCTTGGTCGTGGTCGTGCCGCCCGCGATCACTGGCTTGGTCAGGGTATCGGTCGCCATAGGAGCCTCCAGGAGGTAGTGCAGAACTTCCATGCTAACAACCGGGGTGCGGACGGGCAAGCGAGGGGGCGCACGGTGGGTTTTCGTCGTTGGAGGGTCCGGTCGGTCACACTTTCGTAACCCCCTCCAGCCTGACTCAATTTTAATACCCCTGCCAGCGAGGATATGATGGTCACAGAGTGAGAGAAATCCCGTATTCCCAGAATTTTGAAGTGAGGTTGGCACGGGCTCGTGTCGAATAAACTCAAGCCGGAGCTCTACGTCGCCTGGAAGACGGTGACGTATCGCAGCGTGATTATGGCGCTGCTCGGTGCGGCGCTGATCTTTGGCGCCGTTATGCACGTAGCGTTTCCGAAATTTACCGACTCAACGGTGAAGGCGGCCGGGCAGCTTTCCGCGGGCTTACTCGAAAAAGTTGCGGGACTGGCGCCTCCGCTCAAGGGGCCGTCGGCTGCGGTTTCTCAGCAGGCGCATTTCACGGCGCTCGATGGCACGATCCGGGTACGAAAAGGCAATGGCAACAGTTGGATCAACGCCGACTACAACGTGCCGCTCGAAAAAGGCGACGTGGTGCAGACCGGTGCAGAAGGCATGGCCAAGATTGTTTTCAACGACGGTACCAACTACACCGTGAAACAGGATTCGCTGATCGTGATCGAAGAAAACTCGGCCAACGATCAGCAGCAAACCAACGTATCGGTGGCGGTCACGACTGGCACGGTGGACCTGACTACGGCGACCTATGTTCAGGGATCAAAGTCGCAGGTGATTGTCGCAGGCGCGAAAGCTTCACTCGCTCCGGATTCGTCGGCCATGGTGCACAATAATCCCAAAGACGATCAGCACGAAATCCTGGTAAAGAAGGGCAGTGGCGAAATCGAGCGCAATGGAGAAGTGGTTCACCTGTCGAACTGGGAAAAGGTGAGTTTCCGAAGCGAATCGAAGACCATGGAACGGGCCACGGAAATCGGTCCGCCGGCGCCTATTACGCCGGGAAACATGATGCCCGTTTTCATGAACGCCGGGGAGAAGTCGAAGGAAGTGGAGTTTGCCTGGACACCCATGACGAACGCCGCCGGATACCGGCTGCGCATTTCGCACAATCCATATTTTTCGTCATTGTTGCTGGACCGTAAGGTTGAGACGCAGAGCGTGGTTGTGACCGGCCTGCCCGTCGGCGCCTATTATTGGTCCATCCAGTCTTACGATGCGGCGGGCAAGGTATCGGTGGAAAGCGAAAAGAACCGCTTTACAATCATTGTCAAGGCGAAGGAAAAAACCGAGATGTCGCTCGACATCGATCCTTTTGTGCAGCACGGACACGTGATCGAAGTGACGGGCAAGACCGAGGCGGGAGCGCGCGTGATGGTGAACGGCAGGGAAGTGCCAATCGTCGGCGACGATGGCACGTTTCACTATTTCACGCCGCCCTTGCCGAACGGGGAAAACGTGATCACGGTCACGGCACAGAATTTGAAAGGCGGGGTAAATACCCGCCAGGAAAAAGTGGTAATTCAGTAAAGGATTCGATGTTCAGGGTGATGTTTAGAACAACCGGTGCCCAGATGACTACCCGGTTCTGCTGAACATACAAGTAGAATGGAAGACACCAGGGGAGAGCGACTCGCAAGGAAACTAAGGAAAGCCCAGGTTCCAGTGGTGAGACGAATTCCCGAGAGAGAGAAGTACTGCCATGTCAAATAATGGGTTTCATAACGGCTCATCGCGTACGCACAATCTTCGTTCGTTGTTCAGCATGTTTTCCAGCGACCTCGCCATCGATCTCGGGACGGCGAACACGCTGGTGTACGCGCGCGGCAAGGGCATTGTGGTAAACGAGCCTTCGATCGTGGCCATCAACAAGAACACCGGCGAAGTTGAAGCCGTCGGCAAGGAGGCTAAGGAAATGCTGGGCCGCACGCCCGGCAACATCGTGGCCATCAAGCCGATGAAGGACGGCGTCATCGCCGACTTCAAGGTCACCGAGAAGATGCTGAACTACTTCATCCAGAAGGCGCACAACCGCAAGATGCTGGTGCATCCGCGGATTGTGATCGGCGTCCCCTCGGAAATCACGCAGGTGGAAAAGAGGGCGGTAATGGATTCTGCCTATCGCGCCAAGGCCAGCGAAGTATTTCTGGTGGAGCAGGCCATGGTAGCAGCCATTGGCGCGGGGCTGCCGATTACCGAGCCCAGCGGCAACATGGTCGTAGACATTGGCGGTGGCACCACCGACATCGCGGTAATTTCGCTCAGCGGCATCGTTTATTCGCGTTCCGTGCGTATGGCCGGCAACCAGATGGACGAGGCCATCATGAACTACTTGAAGCGCAAATATAACCTCCTGGTGGGCGAGCGCACCGCCGAACAGATCAAGATGGAAATCGGCTCCGCCTATCCGCTCGACAAGCCGCTGACCATGGAAATCAAAGGCCGTAACCTGATCGAAGGCGTGCCCAAAACCATCACAGTAGATGACAGTGAAATCCGCGAATCGCTGAGTGAATGCGTTTCGACGATTATGAATGCCATCCGCGTCGCGCTTGAACGCACGCCGCCGGAACTCTCCGCCGACATCAGCGACCGCGGCATCGTGCTCACCGGCGGCGGCGCGCTGATCAAGAATCTCGACAAGCGCATCCGCGAGGAAACCGGATTGCCGGTTTCAATCGCCGACGATCCGCTCTGCAGCGTGGTGCTCGGCACCGGCAAAATGCTCTCGGACTTCAAGCTGCTGCGCAAGATTTCGATCGAGTAACTCCCACGGATGACAATCTCAGGGAGGGCGGGTTCCCTGAGACCTGACAACTGAGACCTGAGACCTGGTGTTATGGACGTCCTCGGACGCTACCGCAACCTGATCGTGCTGGTGGGAGTGTTATTCGCCCAGGTACTCGGCTTGGCCGTGCAGGTCAAGCGCACGACCGACAGCGAACCGACGCGCCTGATCCGCATTTGGGCTGTGGGCACGGTGACACCTCTGGAAAAGGTGCTGGTATGGGTGCAAACCTCCACGGGGAACGTCTGGCACAACTACTTCTACCTTCGCGGAGTTCGAGCCGAAAACCGCAGCCTCAAGCAGCAGATCGAGCGTATGAGTCTGGAGCAGGTGCGGATGAGCCAGGACGCCGATCAGGCGCGGCGTCTGCAGGCGTTGCTTGCCTTCAAGGAACAATTCATTTCGCGAACCATGGCGGCGCAGGTCATCGGATCGAGCGGCAGCGAGTTATCGCGCGCTGTTTACATCGACAAGGGTGAAAGCGATGGCATCAAGCCCGACATGGCGGTCATAACTGCGGACGGCATCGTGGGCAAAGTGCTGCGGGTGTACCGCTCCACTTCGCAGGTGTTATTGATTGACGACCAGACCAGTGGAGTGGGCGCGATCCTCGACAAAACGCGGCTGCAAGGAATACTACGCGGCACGCCGGCGGGTGAAGTCGTGCTCGAGAAAGTGATGAGCGACGAAGCCGTGCCTGCCGGAGAAATGGTTCTTACCAGCGGCGGCGATGGAATTTTCCCCAAAGGTCTGCTGGTCGGCAGGGTGACGAAAGTTGCGCCGGGCAGTGAGCTCTTTCTGAACATTCGCGTGCGTCCCGCGGCCGATCTCAGCAAGCTGGAAGAAGTGCTTGTGGTAACGAAGATTGATGAGAGGCAGGCCCAGCCCGACCAGACCGGCGCGGCGCGTGCCGTCGATATCCTGGCCGAGCGACTGCCGACCGTTCCTTCCAAGCCGGTAAACGCCGCGAAAGCAGACACGCCGGGGGCGGTAACGCCGGGAACTGTCGCGCCAAAGGGCGCAGGCTCGGATGCCAAGCCCAAAGCCGTGTCCCCGGAACCCTTCGCCGGCAGCGGCGCGCCCGCCGCGCGAAAAACGGCAAGCTCTCCATCTTCTTCTTCGGGAGCCGCATCCGGAACTTCTTCCGAAACTTCCCTCGGCGCTTCCTCCGGAAATGTGGCGGCAGCGACCGAAACCCCTGCTACGAAAGTTTCTCCGAAGCCCGTGAAGGCCAAGGCAACAGCAACGGACGCACCTCAACCGCAACCCGCAGTCGAGGATAGTCCGCACTAACGTGGCCATCACTTACACATCGGGAGAGCAGGTCGAAGTTTATCGTTTCAGTGTTCCGGCGACGATCCTGATTCCGCTGACCGCCGTTTTCCTGCAGGCGTGGCTGCCGCTGCGGTTTCCTTTTTTCACCATCTTCGATCTTCCGCTGCTGGTCACAATCGGTTTTGCGACTGCGCGGCGCAGTCCGCTGGCTGGCCTGCTTACGGGCAGTGTGATCGGCATTCTCCAGGACGCGCTGACCCATCATCCCATCGGGCTCTATGGAATTTCGAAGACGGTGGTGGGATTCGGCGCGTCTTCACTGGGGATCAAGCTGGACGTGGAACATGCCGGGGCGCGTTTCCTGCTTACGATTGTTTTCTACGCGGTGCATGAAGTTGTCTACTTCATGATTTCCCGCGGCTTGGTCGGCTTGCGCATGGCATGGACTTGGCCGCACGAATTGTTGTCGGGCGTGGCCAATGCCCTGCTGGGCGTTCTGGTCTTCATGCTGCTTGACCGCGTCAAGCAGCGCACGTAACCGCCGACAACCTCCTGTACAGACGGGGCTTGCCCCGTCTCCTCCAGACCTACCCCCAATGTCAGGTTCGGGCCGAGACGCGGCAAGCCGCGTCTCTACGACAACGTCGAAATCGCGTAGGCCAGCGCAGCCGCCGCCAGCGTGGCGAAGAGATTCACCGCCTCGTTGGTGATCCATCCGCGGCGCTGCAGGGTGGCGCCGAGAATGCTGTCGATGAGCATTCCGGCGAATCCGGTGGCTACCGGAATCCAGAGCTGGGCCTGAGGAAGCATCCCGCCCACCGTTGCGACGGCGGCAATCACCAGGCCGGCTGCCAAGCCGGCGATGCTTCCGGGGACCGTGATGCCGCCGTCGGTACCGGGCGGGACGCGCTCCCAGGTCGTGATCAAGCGCGCATCCGGTCCGCGGTATTGCCCGATTTCGCTGGCCACGGTGTCCGTCGCGGCTTCGGCGAGGGCGGCTAGCGCCGCGATCAACCAAACCCGATTTCCGGTGGCGCCGAGAACAACCGAGCCGAAGGCAGCCACTGCCAGATTGGCCAGGATTTGCCACGCATTCCGGCCCTCCCGGCGCTCGGCGAGCCCGAGAGCCAGCTTACGGCGGTATCCCAGGCGAGTGGCTACCCAAGTCATCAGAAACAGCGCTGCGAGCGTGGCAAAAGCGGCGGGGCCGGCGCCGGCAAAAAGCAGGAAACAGGCGAAACCGCCCGCCACAGCCCCGGATCTGCTGACGCCGCGAAGGGCGCGAGCGAGCACTGCGAAGGCCAGCGTCACCGCCGCGGCGATTGCCAGCCGCTCCGGGGACGACGCCCAGCCATGTCCTAGAAGAGATGTCAGCATTGTTGGGGCAGCTTTCGGCTATCAGGCTGTCAGCTCTCAGCTATCACTAGAATCTCATGTTCCTGACGGCTGATGGTCGAGAGCTCGTACATGACGGCTGGAACCCAGGAGCCGCCGTCGATAACACTATATTCGGTGCCCGACGTGACTGGACCGCGCCATGTAGTGCTTGACCTTTGGATTCGCCCGTAATCTGGCGGCGGCAACTTCCTCGCATTTAGGCTACACTTCTGTACGCTGGGCGGGATTCCGGCATCTGAGAGAATCTCATAGCGACGCGGCGTGACGCGTTTCAAAAGACGAGGCAAGCCTCGTCTCTCCTTGGGGTGAAACCAAAATGGCGGCTTCAGTCTGGTCTGGGTATCTTACGTTCGGATTAATCTCGATGCCGGTGCGTCTGTTCTCAGGCGCGCGCAGCAGTGGCATCTCGTTCAACCAGCTTCACCGCACCGATCACCATCGGGTCAAGCAGCAGCTCATTTGCCCGGCGGACAACCAGGTCCTAGAGCGTAGCGATATCGTCAAGGGCTATGAGTATCGCAAGGACGAATACGTCATCATCGAACCGGAGGAAATCAAGAAGATCGAGCCGAAGACCGCGAAGACGATGGAGATTCTCGAATTCGTGAAGACGAGCGAAGTGGATCCCGTGTACTTCGAGTCATCGTATTATATGGTTCCCGATGAAGCCGGCCGCCGCCCTTATGCGCTACTCACCAAGGCGCTGGAGGAGAGCGAGTATGTCGCTATCGCTAAACTCACCATGCACAACCGCGAATACACCGTTTTCCTACGCCCGCATAAAGGTGGAATGATGCTGCACACCATGTACTATGCGGAGGAGGTTCGCGAGGTCGAGTCGTTCGGCGCTCCGGATGTCGAGATTAAAGAGGCTGAAATCAAGATTGCGCATCAGCTCATTGAAGCGCTGGCGGACGAGTGGGACCCAGAGAAATATCACGACAGCTTTCAGGAAAATCTGAAAAAGCTGATTGAGGCTAAGCTGGAGGGCGGCGAGATCCAGGCCGTCGAACAACCGAAGAAGCTGGCCCCGGTGGTGGATCTGATGGCGGCACTGAAGGAAAGTCTGGCGCAGACGAAGAAGCCAGCCGCGTCGGAAAAAGTTGCGGAGATGCCAGCCAAGAGCCAGCAGAAGGCACGTCGCGGGCGCGGATGAATCCACTCTCCGCCGTAGAGACGCGGCTTGCCGCGTCTCCCGCTTGCCGCTCCCAAATGCAGCGTCCCGTCTTCGGTGTTAGATCCGGACGCGGCAAGCCGCGTCTCTACAGTGGTTTTTTTCGAGGCCGAAATCTGCCGCCCGGCAACCAAATTCGGCTCTTCGCGCTTCTCACCAAAGCAGCGGGCTAAGCACCGCCTGATTTCCCCTCTCGACCCGGTTCCCGATACAATGTCGGTTTCCGCGCAACACTAACTTTTTCTACGGAGTTTGAATGAAGAGGTTTCTCTGGCTGGGGTTCGTGCTGTGCCTTTATCTGATCTGTAGCGGTTGCGGCGATACTTTCCGGCCGATTATTATTCCGAATCCTCCAACATTTCCCAATCCGAAGGCGGCCCACACGGTGGTGTCGATCAACGATAACGGCACCGTCGTGCCCGGCAGCGCCATGGTAATCGATGTCTCCGGCGACACGGACGTGAGCGTTGTCAACGTGGGCGTCGCTCCCGTCCATGCGGTGCAGCAAACCGCCAGCGAGGTTTTGGTGGTAAACCATTCCACGCCCGGCCCGCTAAATCAGGGCGATTCGATTACCAAACTGAACTTCAATGGCACTGTCATCTCCAGTGCCACCACGATTAGTTTGCCGGCGAATTCCGGGCCGAACTTTGTGGCCGTTGCCCCGTCGGCGACCACGGCGTATGTGACGTTGCCGACCTACGTCCCCGATCCCGTCAAATTCCCCAATGTCATTGCCCCATCGGTGGGCGTGGTCAGCACCGCCAGCAACAGCCTGACAAACATCGTTTCAGTTGGAAACAATCCCGATGCCCTCGCCGTTACTCCCGACAACAAGAAGCTCTACGTGGCGAACCAGGGCTCCAATTCGATCAGCGGATTCGATATCCTGACCCTCGGCTTGTCACCGCGGACCGTCACCGGTTCGTTCAATGGGCCGCTCTGGGTGATTGCGCGGTCCGACAACCAGCGGGTATATGTGCTCAACGGCAATGGTGTCGTGAGCACAATTGATACCACTTCCACCGCCGGCCCGGATAACGTCATCGATGCCAGCGTCAGTGCTCCCAATGCCGCTTACATGCTTTACGACGGGAATAAGAATCGGCTGTACATACCGGGAGGCAGCCAGTTGACGATACTGGATGTCTCGCAGTCCACTCCGCAGGTTCTTACGGGAGGCCCGATTGCGATTCCTACGGTGGCACCGAGTTTGCGCGGCACCACGGATCCCTGCTCGGCCACCAGCGCACAGACGCTGACAGTCGCTGCCGTCGCCGCTCTTCCGGATGGAAGCCGCGCGTATGTCGGGGCTTACTACAAAGATGCGTCCGGCAACTTCTGCCCGCAGGTGACGGTGATCGACGTCGCGAGCAACACTATCAAGAGCTCGACTACGGTTCCGGGGTTTCCTGCCTTCGATGCCTTCTGCTCTACCACCCGCTTCCGCTTGACGATGGCTGCTGGAGGCGACAGTTCCCGTGCCTATTTGTCCAGCTGCGATGGCGGCAATGTCAACATCATCGACACTTCCACCGACAGCTACATCCTGAATCTGCCGGCACCGGTCGGCACCCGCCCTCCGATTCCACCGAACCTGCAGAACCCGCCGCAGAATCCGGTGTTTCTGTTTGCCGGTCCGTAGTTGGCACTCAGCATTCAGCACTTAGCATTCAGCATTCAGTCCTCAGCCCTGCCGAGTTCCGCTAACTCCTCACGTAGAGAAGTCAGCATTTTTTGAAAGTTTGTGAGGGTAGGGAGAGTGCTACGTGCCGAATGCGGGATTTCTGAATGCTGAATGCTGAGTGCTGAATGCTGAATGCTTCTTTTATCCCGCGACCGCAGCCCGTTCCGTCGGCCGGCGGCGGTGATGGCGCAAGGCCACATTCATGAAGACGTTTCCGCTGGACGTGTTGAAGCACATCACCAGGGCTTCAGTGTCTTCACTGCTTTTGCTGCCCTGCTCGGACGTGTGCAGGGTTGGTGGACGAACGTGAAAGTGGAATCCCTGGTCGTTGAGCGTGGTGACGGAGTTGCCAATGATCTGGTTCGCCAGCTCACAGACTGCCTCGCGTACCAGATCGTCGGTCTCGGATACCTCGACGCCGGCCAGACGGGTGGCGAGCTCCACCGCCGTTCCCAAGTCGACATCAAAAATGATCCGCCCTTCAATCTCGCCAGTCAGGCAAACCTCGGCCGCGATCCCTTTGCGCCGGTACGCCTCTTCTTCCATGCTCAGGTTCTCGATGGAAATGGGCGACTCCAGCCCCTGCGCGAGGACGGCGTCGGCCGAGTTAATGAACGGCTGAATCAGGTCCATCCGCATTGACTAGACTCCAGCTCCCGCGCCGGCGCCCTGCGCCGTCGTTCCGTCGTCACGCATCACGTACTTGATCACTTCATAGAGAACTTCCGGCTTCACCGGTTTCTGCACGAAGTGGCGGGCACCCCGCTGCAAGGCTGCCACGATATTCTCCTGGTAGCCGACCGACGACACCATCACGATACGGGCGCTTGGATGGTCGCGCACGATCTTCTCGGCCGCCTCAATGCCTTCCATCTGCGGCATGGTGATATCCATCAGAACGATGTCGGGCGTCAGCCGTTCGTACTCGCTGATCGCTGAAACTCCGTCGCCCGCCTCGCCGATTACCTGACCTCCGAATGTTTCAACCATCCGGGCCAGGTTCTTGCGGGCAAACACGGAGTCATCCACGATGAGATAGCGTACCGGCTGTCCGTCTTCGCTCCGTTTTACGGGCGCAAACTTTTCCATGGCACTCCTCCCCAACTATCACTTAAACATGATCTACGCACTTTCGGTAGATAACTCTAGTTACTTTAGGCACTAGTCGCCCGCTTGACGTCGCTGCTCTCCACGCGGGCGATGTCCCCCCGGCCGCGGTCGGGAGCGCATTGTGCCTGCAAAAGATTGGGCAGATCCTGGAGGTCCGCGATACGCATCGCATAGCCGCGTTCGATGGCCGCCTTGGGCATGCCGAAAACCACGCATGTCTCCTGGCTCTGCGCCACCGTGAATCCTCCGGCCGCCCGGATCTCTCCCAGGCCGACGGCTCCATCTTCTCCCATGCCGGTCATCAACACGGCCATAGCTTGCGGACCAAATTCCTCGGCAATGCTGTGGAACAACACATCCACCGAAGGGCGATGTCCGTTCACCGGCGCTTCTTCGCTCAGGATGGCCACGTTGCCAAGTGGGAATTTCTTCACTTTCATGTGCCGGTTCCCGGGACAGATCAGCGCTCTTCCGGCCACCAGCAAGTCGCCCGATTGCGCTTCCTTCACCCGGATGGGGCAGCTCTCGTCGAGCCTCTTGGCAAACAGTTCCGTGAAACCGTCCGGCATGTGCTGCACCACCAGGATGCTGCCCGAAAATGCCACCGGCAGCTGCGAAAACAGGTATTGCAGGGCATTCGGACCACCCGTGGAAACGCCCAGAGCAATAATGCGCGTCGGTGCGACGGGCTGTAGTTTGTGGGGCTGTTCACCGTGCGTTTCCGCCGGCAGGAACTGCGCCTGCACTCCCGCGCTCTGCGCCGCCGCCCGGATCTTCTTGATCAACTCGGCGGCAATTTCGGGCATGCGCGCGGAAACATCCTTCGGCTTGGCTACAAAATCAAACGCGCCCAGTGCCAGCGCCTTGAGTGTGATCGCCGCCCCAGCGGTACTATGCGAGCTGACCACGATTACCGGCAGCCGCCAGCGCCGCATGATTTCTTTCAGGGTGTCGATTCCGTTCAGTCCAGGCATTTCCAGATCGAGCGTCACCACTTGCGGCGACAGATCCTCGATTTTCTTCAACGCAAAATTACCGTCCATCGCCGTACCCACAACCTCGATCGAGTCATCCCGTTCGAGAATGTTGGGAATCAGCTTGCGCATCAGAGCCGAATCATCCACCACCAGGACCCGCACTGGCTTTCTCATGCCTGGCCCCCGGCCGTACCGCGCGCCCGCATCTCACCAGTCTGGATTCCGCCAGCGCTTGCTTTTGTTTGGACGGCGCTCGACAGCAGACCTGCCATCCGCGGACCGTTGGCATCCGCCCGCCCGCGCGTGAAGCGATCCATCAGGGCGATCATGTTCAGGATGAGAACCACCCTTCCGTCGCCCAGAATCGACGCCCCGCTTATCAAGTCGGTCGTGATCGACTGGTCATCGAGGCCCTTGATGACCAACTCGTCTTCGCCCTCCAGGCCATCGACGATGACCCCGAATTTGCGGTCCCCGCTGCTGATCACCAGCACGAAAACCTTGCGGCGCGCCGTTTCTGGGCCGCTCTCAGGGGTAGGGCCCAGGCGCAGCAGGGGCAGCACATCGTTGCGCAGTTGCAGAACGTCGTAGTGCTCCAGCCGATGGATATCTTCTTCGACCGTGCGCGCAATCTCCGCCACCGCGTTCAGCGGCAGGGCGTAGAGCCGCTGGTCCACTCGGAACATCAATGCCCTGATAATGGCCAGCGTCAGCGGAAGCCGCAGACGGAAGGTTGTGCCCCGTCCCGGCGCAGTTTCGATCTGCACGGTCCCCTTGAGGCGTGCGAGCACGCTCTGCACCACGTCCAATCCCACTCCACGGCCCGAAAGTTCCGTGATCTCTTCCGCTGTCGAGAATCCGGGCTGCAGGATCAGATCCAGAGTTTCCGCCTCGGTCAGGCGGGCTGCCTGCTCGGCGGTCAGCAAGCCCTGGGACAAGGCGCGCTGGCGCACTTTATCGGCGTCAATGCCAGCCCCGTCGTCGGAGATCTCGATCACCACCTGGTTCCCCTGGTGATAAGCGCCCAGCCGCAATATCCCTTGCGGCCGCTTGCCCGCGCGAGTGCGCTCCTCGGCGGTCTCGATGCCATGGCCAACCGCATTTCGCACCAGATGGGTCAGCGGCTCGGCGATTGCATCCAAAATGGTTTTGTCGAGATCGGTTTGCCCACCCCTGACAATCAACTCGACTTCTTTCCCGCACTGCCTCCCGACGTCGCGCACAATGCGCGGGAACCGGCGGAACAGCTGATCGACCGGCACCATGCGAATCTTCATGACGGAGTGCTGCAGATCATTCAGGACCCGTCCCTGGAACGCCATGGCATCGGAGAACTTTCCCCGCAAGACATCTTTCGGGAAGCGTTGTCCAAATTCCAAGAGCGCTTGCTGCAACATGGATTTCGCCAGGATCATTTCACCTACCAGATTGAGTACGCTATCGATTTTTTCCGCATCCACTCGCAGCAGGTTGTCGGAGCCGCTCGGTACGGCAGGTACCGCAGCCGTTTCTCCTGGCAATGGCGCGTCGTTTGAAGCAATGCGGGCAGCAATGCCGGCAGCGCGGCCGGCAGCGACAGTGGCTGCGACATCGCCGGCGCCAAGCGACGCGCCTTCGTCGTTAAGCGCAGAATCGTTAAGCTCACAATCGCTAAGCGCGGCATCGTTGAGTTCGGAATCGGCGAGCGCAGAGCCGGCGAGTTCGGAATCGGCAGCGGAAAGCGGCAGAAGCAGGTGCGACGGCGCCTGGATGCGCAGCTGCGTCACTCGGACATTCAGCGCGATGGTTGGAATGTTGCACTTCGCCCGCACATGCTCCGCCGGTTTTTCCGACGCGAGAGCCGCTTCGATGCGGGTCATGGGTTCGAGACTGCCTTCCACCGGATAGAGAGCCAGCACCTCGCCCAGACCGGACAGCGCTAACTTGATCATCTGACGTCCGGCAATGGGCATGCCGCACTGTGGGTCGACCTGCACCACCACGTGATGAACCCGCCTGCCCCCGGCGGCCGCGCGCGTGATCGCCAGTTGCTCGTATTCCGACCAGCGGCTGGTTTTCGCCGCGGCTGCCTTCTTCTTCTTTTTTGCTTTGCCCACGCGGGCCGGCGCTGAATGTGCCAGACGGGCAATGTCCGCGCGCAAGGAGTGAATGCTCGGAAGTTTTGTCCCCTTCTTATAGGCCTCTAGCAAGGCCGCAAACACGTCCGCCACGCGCATCGCGATTTCTGGAACCGAAGCCGCCGCTGCCGGGTTCTCCAGCGTCAGCACGTCTTCGAATTCGTGGGAAAGTTCGCTGAGTTCCCGGAAACCGCAGGCGGCCGCGTCTCCCTTCAGCGTATGCACCGTCCGCCGCAGGCTGCGGGCGGTCTCCGCATCGCGGGGCGATTTCTCCAGTTGCATCGCTTCGTCGTTCAGCTTCTGGACGAGTTCCGCCGCGCTCTCGAAGAACAGCTGGCGGAGTTCTGACATCCGGTCCTCGGGGGGAACAACGGTCACCCTTTCACCTCTACCCGCTGATACGCCGTGCCGCTGTTGTGATGCACCATCTGGAATTTTTCGGTCAGCCCGAGCAGGCTTTCGGCATGGCCGACAAACAGATATCCGTGGGGGTTTAAGCAACGATAAAACTTCTCGACCAGCCGCTTTTGTTCGGCTTCGTCGAAATACATCATCACGTTGCGGCAGAAGATCATGTCGTTGCGCTGCGGCAGGTATTCAGTCTTCAGATTGTGAAAGTCGAAGTGCACCAGTTCCTTGACGTTCTTCTTCACTACGTAGCGGGCGCCCATTTTGTCGAAGTAGCGCAAGCGGTAGCCATAGTCGACTCCCAACATCTGATGCTCACCGTAGGAGCCCTCCTGCGCCGTGCGCAGAACCGAATAGTTGATGTCGCTGGCCAGGATCTCCACCCGCCAGGGAGCTGGTACCATGGGCTTCGGAACCGGCGATTCAAAGGGCAGAGGATTGCGCAGATAGTAGTAGGACAGCGTATCGGCCACCAGCATGGTGAGGGTGTAAGGTTCCTGTCCAGTCGAACAGCCCGCACTCCAGATTCTCAGGCTGTAGTCCCGGCGCGCCTGTTTACGCTTCAGAACGTCCTCCATCGCTTCCCGCTGGAACAGATCGAGCTGCGCCTTGTTCCGGAAGAAGCTGGTCTCATTCACAGTGAGGTTTTCGAGCAGACGCGATAGCTCTTGTTTTCCCTGCTGGCTGATGAGCAGGCGATAGTAACTGTAGAACGAATCCAGCTGGCATTCCTTCAACCGCCGCTGCAAACGATCCTGGAGAAAGGAGGTGCGGCGATCGTCGAAGTGCATGCCGCACTCCTGATAGACGAGCGTCTGCAGGAGTTTCAATTCCGCGTCGGTGAGTGCTGGGGTATCGCTCGTGTTCATGTGGGTTCGGTCTTCTTGCTACTTTCCAGCTGAGGCGCTCTTGGTTGTCCCCGCCTTGCCACTACCGGCTGCCGGTTTATCTCCCGGTTTGACTGCCGACGCTTCGTTCCCCATCTCACGCGCCCCTAATACTTTGCTGATATCCAGCAGAATGATCAGCCGTCCCTTGTACTTGCCCAGGCCGGTCACGCAGTCCAATCCGCCTTCTCGCATCATGGCGGGGGCGGCTTCGATTTCGCTTTCGGGAATTTTCAGGACCTCCGACGCCGAATCCACAATCATGCCCGCGAGCCGGCCCCGGTGTTCTACCACCAAAATGCGGCTGCGCCGGTCGAATCCGGCGGACGGCTGCCCAAATCGCTTCCGCAGATCCACCACCGAGACAATCTTCCCGCGCAGGTTGATCACCCCTTCCAGATAATCGGGCGCGTCCGGCACCGCCGTGATCTCGGGCACGCGAACGATCTCATGCAGCGATGTGATGGGCACGCCGTAGGTCTCGCGGCCCACTCGGAAGCCCACAATGTGTGTTTCCCGGCTCATAGATGGAATTCCCTCAACGAGTTCCCGCCGTCGCGGTCCGGGAGGCGTTCCCGAATCCCGGCGCGCTGTGGTTCGGTCTTTCGCTCGGTCTTTCGCTCGGCCGCAAGGCAAAACGGTCCATCGAATCCAGCAGACCCCGCGACATCTTTGACATCTGATCGGAGGATGCAGCCAGTTCGGTCGAACCCGACGTGGAGGATTGCACCAGTTCACGCATGCGCTCCATGGCCTGCACCACCGCCTGCGCGCCGGATGCCTGTTCTTCCACCGCCGAATTGATCTCGTGCGTGATTTCGTTCAGTCGCGTGGTGGCGCGCGCGATCTGTGACGAGCCGTGCGACTGCTCGTTGGTGGCGGCGCCGATTTCCTGCGCGAACTTGTACACCTCGGTCACCACGTTCGAGATTTTTCGCAGCGCGCCATTAAGTTCCTGTCCCAGATTCAGCCCTTCGTTCACGATCGTCGTGCTCTTCTCCATGTTTTCGACCGCTTTGCGCGCTTCTTTCTGGATGCTCTCGATCAGCTCGGAAATCTCCTTGGTGGACTGCGCGGATTTTTCCGCCAGCTTCCTGACTTCGTCCGCCACCACCGCGAATCCCAGCCCATGCTCGCCCGCACGCGCCGCTTCGATGGCGGCATTCAACGCCAGCAGGTTGGTCTGCTCCGCCAGATCGTCGATCACTTCGACGATCTTGCCGATGTCGTCCGCCCGCGTGCCGAGCGAGTCAATGATCTCGCCCGATGAGCGGATCGTGGTGTTGATCCGGTTCAGGCCGTCGGTCGCCTTTTCCATGGTGCCGATGCCGCTGTGCACCTCTTCCCGCGAACGGTTCGAGATATCGAGCAGAACCTTGGCCGTATCGGCGACCCGCTGGATCGAGGTCACCATCTGATCGATTGAGGCCGAAGTTTCGCTGACGCTCGAGGCTTGGGTCTGCGTGCTCTTCACCATGTTCTGCACGTTCACGCTCATTTCGTGCATCGTGCTTGTCACTTCATCGATGGCTGAAGAAGTCTGCAGGCTGTTCCTCGCCGACTCATCGGAAGCGCTGGCCACCTGGGTGGAGGCGCTGGCCACCTGGGAGGCGGCGTCGCGTACGTTGCGCACCATCCCGCGGAGGCCTTCCACCATGCGTGTGAAGGCATTTGCCAGGGTGTCGTTGGCGGAGCGTGGACGGACTTCGACGGACAGGTTGCCCCCGGCGATGGCTTCGGAAACCGCCGCCATTTCTTTCAGGTACTTAACCATGGATTCGAAGGTCCTGGCCAGTTGCCCGATCTCATCCTTACCGTGAACGTCAATATTGTGCTCCAGATCCCCGGACTTGCCGATCTGGTCCGCCACGTGAATCAGCCGGCCCAGCGGGCCCGTGATTCCGGTGGCGGTCCGGTAGGCAATGACTATGCCCAGCGCCAGCGCGGTCAGGGAACTGAACACTGCAGCCAGAATCGTCCAGGTCGCCGCCGATTCATCGGAGTGGCGCCGCTCGTCCAGCAGTTTACGGTTCTCGCGGTCGACATCGTCCAGAACCTCGCTCGAACGCGAGACCCAGGAGTTCGGATCCTTTTGCAAATAGAAAATCTGTAATTCCGCCACCGTCGCGTTGCCACCGTCCACTGCCCGGCGTTTCTCCACCAGCGGGCTGGCAAACTCGTTGCCCCAAGCCTGCTCCAGCCCCTGCACTTTTTCCAGACTGCTTCGCTGTTGCGGGGAATTCGCCAATTCCTGGGCGTGGCGCATCGCGTCATTCAACACGTGTTCGCCATCATTCATTTTCTCGACGTCCCGGGTGTCCCCGCTGAGCAGGTAGTTCTGCAGGTGAAGCCGGTTCTGCATCATCTCGAAGCGGACCGATGACGTAACCTCCGTCATGTCGATCGAACGCTGCGCCGCAGCCTTGGTCTCATGCTCGCGTTGCACCGCAATCAAGTTGATCGCCAGAAGCACCAGAACCGTCGCCAGAATGATGCCGAAACTTAGATAGAGCTTTTTCCCGATATTCATGCTCAAACCTTCCTCAACCAGCGCTTTCGACCCTGCGCCACCCTCTTACTCGGTCGGATCAAAACGGAATTCCACCATCCCCGTCGTCTCTTGCGAAGCCGTCTCGAAACGCCACTTCTTAACCGCATCCAGAGCGGCATTCGCCAATACCGGATGCCCGCCAACCAGTTTTGTGTTCTTGACCGACCCGTTGGCGGCGACGGTGATTTGGACCTTCACCACGCCGCTGATGTTCATGCGTCTCGCCAGTTCCGGATATACCGGCGCCACTTTGCTCTTTGTTTTTCGATCGATTTCCTGCCCCCACGCCACCGGAGCGTTGGTCGCGACCCATCCGCCAATCAGCAGCAGACCCACCGCGAATACACGATTCAAGGCTTGCATAGACACGTACCGTACCTTTCTTATCTCCTAATCTCATATCGCTTTGGCCTTCGTCCTATATTCGTGCAAGCGCCACATCAGCGCATACCAAAAGTTCTTTCGTTGCATTACTTTCGTGATCTCTCGGAGCGATGGAGAGTCGATGGAGAGTTGGTCCGTAAGTCCTGCCTGGAGCTCCTCCATGGCGCACAGCAGAATACTCCGGGCCGGGTGCGACACGGCCTCAGGCGCATCGCGGCATCCGCACAATTACCGAAGTGGGATTGCGGAATGAGACGCCAGTATCACTTTGGGGCCGTTCACATCTCGGCACCACCCCTCATATTCCCTTGACTCAATTTGAGAATCAAGCGTACCGTTTTTATGTAATTCAAGTGTTTTCAAGCGCTTAGCTTAAAGATTGGTGCGCACTGACAACCCACACCGGAAATCGGAGTCCTGGCAACGCGTCTCAGTCTGACGAGACTTTTCAGAGGCTGCTTCTGGAGCTTTCGCGGGCCGCTTTTCAGAGCCGCGAGCCGAGCCAGCTCATCCGGTCTTTCTGTACGCTCACTCGCGGCTTCTTCCATGCCAGCGGCGCTTATTTTTGGAGTCGTTCGCCCGACGGTGAGCTTGTCGGAGCCGAAGCCGACACCGACGACATCGAGTCCTTTCGTGGCGTCCGGCGGCGCGCCGGTGACGCATCTGTCGCCATGGATGCGGTTCAGAAGCGCCGCCCCTTCTTCGTCAATCACCTCGATGCGATCCGTTATCCCTGGGTAGCCTCAACCCACGCGCACGCAGCGTTGGCTGCCCCTCTGTTGGTTTCAGGCGAAGCGGTGGGTGCCATCACCTTCCTGAAGAGCGCGCCTGGTACCGGTTTTGACGACGACGATGCAGCCAAAGTCACCATCCTGGCGGCTCAGCTGGGCACGGCGCTTGAAGCCCTGCGTTTGAACCAGCTCTCCCGCGAAGAGCACCGCCGTGCCAGCATTCTGGTCGAGGTTGCGACCGCATTGCACGGATTGCCCGACACTGCCGCCGTCATGGAGAGCATCGCCGACCGCCTCCGCGTGCTGCTGCATTCACCGGCCGTGCTCGTCTTCGTCCAACAGGAGAAATTGTTCCAGTTGCAGGCGGTATCGACTGAAGTCCCAGCGCTTGCTCTCTCCATCCGCTCGCGTTTCGAGCGGAATGACCTCCGCTCATCGCTCGAGATCGCCACCCGCGCCGTCGCCGCCGGCGAGCGCATTACAGTGAGCATCGACGGAGCGTCCCATTTTGGAGAAGAGTCGCCGCCCGGAGTTCTCATCGCGGCGCCCTTTCGCACCTCGCGCTCACACGGTGCGATTCTCGTTTATCCCCGTCACGCCGGTCTCTTCACCCAGGAAGACAAGACTCTGGTCTCCGCCCTGGCCGGCTTTGGCGCGGTAGCGATCGCCAATGCTGAGTTGTACGGAATGGCACGCGCGCAAGCCCACGAACTCCACGAAATCCTCGAGATTTCCTTTGAACTCGGTTCCGCCGGAAAACTTGACGAGTTCATGCAAACCTCGGTTGTCCGTGCCGCCAGTTTCCTTGGCTTCAAGCGCTGCTTCATCGGGCTCCTCGAAGAGGCCGCATTCCATATTCGCTGGGGAGTGGAGAACGGGGTGGCGCGCCCCGTCGATATCCCGCTCTTCGACGGAATCGCCACGCAGACGCTAAAGAAAAAAAATGTCTTCGTCACGGATGACGCCGCGAACACTCCGGGCGCGGATTTGGATCTTGTCGCCGCTTTCAAAATCCACCAGCTCCTCGCTGTGCCCCTGCTCGGTTCGAACGGCGATGTGCTGGGGATGTTCGGAGTGCTGGATCGTGTCGAGCCCGGGCCGATCAACGACGAAGACGTCCGCCGCGCACGCGCTCTGGCCGCGCAAGTTGCCATCGCGCTCGAACTTACGCGCAACCTGCATCAATCCGAGGAGCACCGTCGCCGGGCCGAGGCCCTGGTCACCATTGCGCTCGAACTCAACACCGTCCTGCATCTGCCCGAGTTCATGCGCAACTTCGCGCTTCGCGCGGCTGGCTTGCTCGGAGGCCGCTCGGTTGCCCTCAGCCTTTTCGAGACGCCGGAACTCGATACCGTCCTGATATCCGGCATTTCCGAAGTTGGGGCCTCGCAAGTCGGCGTTTCCGAAGTCGGCGTTTCAAAGGTCGGCATTTCCGAAGTTAACGACAAGGCGCTGCTCCGCCGCTTCAGTCAGGCGCTCCGCGCGGCCCTGCCGGAATACCCCACCGATGTCGCCTTCGCCCCGGCTGGCGATATCCTGGGCAGCGCTCTCGCCGCGAGCCTGGGATGGGCGGATTGCACTCTGGTCCGCCTGGCTGGCTCCTCGGGGGAACTCGTTGGTGTTCTTTGTCTCGCCGACCGCGGCGCTCCGCCTACCCTCGAAGATCACCAGTTGATGCGTGCCATCGCCGGGCATGCCAGCATCGCTCTCGAGAATGCCTGCCTGTTCACGCGCATGCAGCAGGCCAACCGCCACTGGCTGGAAGTCTTCGACGCCATCAGCGACTTCATCGTGGTCCACGACGAGCTGCACAACATTCTCCGCGTCAATCGCTCGCTGGCCGACTTCGTCGGCATCGCCCCCGACCAGTTGATCGGCATCAACATGCGCGCGCTCGACGCCCTCACTACCGGCGCTTCGCCGCACTCCTGCCCTTTCTGCCGCACCGGCGAGGGGCTCGACGAATACGTGCACCCCGTCCTCGAACGCGCCTACCTGATTTCCACTTCGCGCATTCATGCCGCCAGCAGCGCCCAATTGCAGACCGTGCATGTTCTCAAGGACATTACCGACCGGCGCGAGGCCGAGCGCCGCTATCGCGAACTGTTCGACAACATTCAGGAAGGAATCTACGTCTCAACACCGCAAGGCCGCTTCGTCGAAGTTAACGACGCGCTGGTTCGGATCCTTGGCTATAGCACCCGCGACGAAGTCCTGCAGCTGGACATTCCTACGCAGGTCTATTTTTCTCCGCAGCGGCGGGAGGACCTCGCGGAAGTTCTTAAACGCGGGGGCGAAATGCGCAATCACGAGGAAGTCCTGCGGCGAAAGGACGGATCGCCGGTCCACGTGTTCATGAACTGTTTTGCGATGCGTGATTCCGCCGGCACCGTCCTGCAACACCGCGGCCTGATGCTCGATGTCACCGGCCTCCACCAATCGCAGACCGAGCTGCAGAAGGAGCGTGATTTCTCCGGCAAGATTCTGAGTCATACCCAGAGCCTGATTCTAGTCACTGACATCGACGGTGTGATCAGTTATGCCAACCGGCGCTGGAGCGGTCTCGGCTTTCAGCAGAACCAGATCCTGGGGCATCCGTTGCCGGACCTGTGCGCCGCGTCGCGGCGTCCCGCGCTGCGCGAAGCGCTGGCAGCCGTGGCCCGTGGCCAACAGGTCGATAATTTTGATTTGCCCCTGGTTCGGGGCGACGGAGTCAGCGGCCAGTTCTCCGTCAATCTGAGTCCTATCAGCGGCGAAGACGGCCGGGTCAGCAACATCGTCGTAGTCATGACCGATGTCACCGACTCCGCCGTCCTGCGCTCGAAGCTCATGCACGCCGAGAAAATGGCGGCAGTCGGGCAACTGGTTTCCGGCGTCGCTCACGAAGTCAACAACCCCCTTACCGCCATCCTCGGATTCACCGACCTCTTGATGGAGAATCCTGAGCTCCCCGAAAGCGCGCGCCACGATCTGCGTGTGATTCTGCAGGAGGCGCAACGCACCAAGCAGATCGTACAAAACCTGCTCAGCTTTGCCCGCCAGATGCCGCCGCAGCGCCAGCTCGTCCAGCTCAACTCCATCCTGCAACGCACCGTGCACTTGCGCTCTTACGACTTCATCAGTCACGGCATTCAGGTGGTCGAGCGCCTCGACGAGTCCCTGCCCCAGGTTGTCGGAGACTCCCACCAGCTCCAGCAGGTGTTTCTCAACATTCTGAACAATGCTTACGACGCCGTTCGAGAAAGCTCGCGGCCCGCCCGCATTGAGATCACAAGCGCCTCGGTTAATGCATTCGTCGAGATTTCTTTCCGTGATAACGGCATGGGCATCACCGATCCCGAACGTATTTTTGATCCTTTCTTTACCACCAAGGATGTTGGCAAGGGTACAGGTTTAGGCCTGAGCATTTGCTACGGTATCGTCCGCGAACATGGCGGCGAAGTTATATGTCACAACAACCTGGACTCGGAAGGAGCGACTTTTGTCGTCCGCCTCCCGGTTGCATCGGAGACGGCATCCTTTGGAGCCGTTGCAGGAGTGCACCCAAAATGACCAAAACTGGAACTAAACCCGCTACTGCGCGAGTGCTTCTGATAGAAGACGAACCGGCCGTCATGGCTTTGGTACGCGCCGTTCTCGAAGGCCGCGGATACGCCGTTGTTCCAACAGAATCCGGCGCCGACGCACTGCGATTGCTGGAGGCCGGCGAGTTTCATGGCGTGGTCTCCGACATGCGCACGCCCGGAGGCGTCGATGGCGCCCAGGTTTATTCCTGGATCGCCGCCCATCGCCCGGAACTGGCTTCCCGCCTGGTTTTTATCACCGGCGATATCGCCAATGAGGAAACCGCTGCCACACTGCGCCGCACCGGAGCGCCGTGTGTGGAAAAACCGTTTCGCGTTCATGACTTCATTACTGTGGTCGAGCAGACCATGGGCAGGGCTTCATGACTCAGGACTTCCGCATTCGATTGTTGATTGTCGATGACGAGCAGACGATCCGCCGCCTCTGCATCACGGTCGGCGAGTCGCTAGGCTTCTTCTGCCTGGAAGCCGAGGGTGGTGACGCTGCGCTCGCCCTGCTCGAGGAACAGCCCGTGCACATGGTGCTCACCGACATGGTGATGCCGCGCATGTCCGGGATTGAATTCCTGGAGCAGGTCAAGCGCGCTTTCCCCCGCATTGAAGTTGCCGTCATGACCGGCCACGGATCGGTAGAAACAGCAGTTCAGGCGATGAAATTGGGCGCCTACGATTACATTTCCAAGCCCTTTGCTCCACTCGAGGAACTGCGCCTTTTCCTGCGCCGCATGGCTGACAAGGTTCGCCTTGTGGAAGAAAATCTCTACCTTCGCGAACGCTCCGAAACCGAGACTGCCGTCCACGGCATCATCGGCAACTCCACCGGCATTCAGAACGTCCTGCGCCTCATCTCCCGCCTCAAAGACACGCGCACGCCCGTCTTAATCTCCGGCGAAAGCGGAACCGGCAAGGAACTGGTGGCCCGCGCGCTTCACTTTCGCGGCGCCATGGCCAACCTCCCCTTTGTGGCCGTCGACTGCGGATCGCTTGTCCCTACCCTGATCGAAAGCGAATTGTTCGGCTACGAAAAAGGCGCCTTCACCGGTGCTATCCGCTCCAAGCAGGGCCTGTTGCAATCAGCCGACACCGGAACCATTTTCCTCGACGAGGTCGGCGAGCTTCCTCTCGAGATGCAAGCCAAGCTCTTGCGCTTTCTTCAGGAGAAAGAAGTCCGCCCCGTGGGCAGTAATCAAAAGGTGAAGGTGGACGTGCGCATCATGGCCGCAACAAACCGCGATCTCGACACCGAATACCAGAAAGGAACCTTCCGCAAGGATCTCTATTTCCGCCTCAACGTCGTCACTATTTCTTTGCCCCCCTTGCGTGAGCGCCGTTCCGACATTCCCATCCTGGCGGCGTTTTTCCTGGAGCGCCTCGCTCCCGGACGCGGCGTCCAGGTCTCCGGCAACGCCATGAAGGCCATGCTCGCTTATGACTGGCCCGGCAATGTTCGCGAACTGGAAAATTGCCTGGAGCGTGCGGTAGCGCTAGGGGATCAGCGCATCATCGAAGTCAACGATCTGCCGCCTGCGATTGCGAATTCGGAAGTCCAAACCGAACCGCTCAATTCGCCCGAATTCTCCAGCCGCGGGACCGACCTCCGCGCCACCGACCTGGAAGATATCGAGCGCGCAACCATCGAGCGCGTTTTTTCTCAGGTCAACGGAGACAAGGCTCTGGCCGGCAAGATGCTGGGCATCAGCCGCGCCACCCTCTATCGCAAGCTGAAGCGATACCACATCGGAGGACCTCGCGAGGAGCCTCCGCAATCGACCACGCTGCAATAACATCCGCCGGGGGCGTGCTTTGAGTCCTGTTTGTTTGGGGCTTCGCGGGCGCTGCCCCGAATTGAGACGATTGTGTCATTCTGAGACTCGCTTTTCCCAAGCCCGAAAACTGAACCCCTTCCGAGCCCCGCACGACGCGGCTAACTGCTTGTTCTGCTTTCACTTGCTCTTAGGGGCATGACCTTCGCGTTTGTGGTGGTGACCGTGCACTAGTAAATGCCGATAAAGCAGAATGAGTCTCCTCGTAGTTCTTCCAAACCGGGAAGAGAGGAGACTCGGCTGCTCAAGCTCCGGGGATCGAGGTCTACCGTGCCCAACCAGGCAACTGCTCGCGCTCTCGAACAAGACATCGTAAGCCGGCTGGCGAGGTTCTTTCCCGAAGCCACTCCGGTGCGGATTCCAATCAAGCTCAGCCGCACCCAGAGCAACGGCAACGGCAAAGTCAATGGAAAGAATGGCAACGGAAATGGCGATCTGGCCGTGCGCGAACCGGACGGCGAAAGCGAGAATGTTTTTTTCCAGGAGACCGTCATCGAGTTTGGGACGCCGCACGAAGTCTTGTTTGTGCTCGACCGTCCTCTGCAATTCGCCGATCGCGTTCTGGTCGAAAGCAACGACGGCTCGCTTCATGCCGAAGCATTTGTGGTCGCGGTGCAATATCATCTGGAGCGGACCGCGGTTGCCGTCCGTTTCCTAAAAAATGTTCCCAATTGGATTGTGAAATCATGACTACATCGACCCAACCGTTGTTCCAGCCTTCATCTGAAGAGCAGGGGGCCACGCTCTTTGCCCTACAGCCCATGTACTCTGCGCTGGTGCGCGAATTCGTGATCGAGGCATCCACTTGCCCCGTCGACGAGGAATTCGCGACGTCGCCCGAGTCGATAGAGCACGCGGAAGCCTGGTTCCAGCAGGTCGACGCGCAGATCCAGGTCCACCAGTTGCGCCAGTTTCTGCAGACGACGCCCCTGGCCAACGAAGGCGTACTGCGCCATCTTCTGTTGCATCACATGCACAAGGCCGTGAAGTCGACCAGTGATCGCGACAAGACTGATTTTCTGCTCGTCCAGTATTTTTCGCGCTGCGCGCCCTCGGGCCTGGAAGACACAGACCTCGACCTCGATTACGTCGCCCAGGTGCTCGAGCCCGTGCTCGGGCCGCAACAGCCGACGCTCCCCTCATGGTTGACTTCGCTCGAAACCATCTTGCAGTCGGCGGCGCGTTGCCGCCGGCTCAGCGAACTGCTGCACAGCGGCGCGCTCGAACAAGGGCGCAAGCTCAAGACGCAGAGCTCGGCCCGCTATTTCGAGGCCTCGGCCATGGTGGCCTTTGCCCGCTTCAGCTTCATGATCCGGCGGATATTCTTCCGTCTGATGCACGACGATCTGAATGCGATCCAGGATGGCCTGCGCGAACTCGAGCGCCGCGGCATCAGCACCATCGATTGCCGCCGCGCCCAATTCTCCGCCGAGGAACCGACCGGGCGTCTGCGCATGATCTGCCAATCCTGGAAGGTGATGTTCCACGCCGAATACTCTTCCGGCCAGCCGCTGCGCATGCTGGTCGATCTCCGGGCGGCAGTCGATGATGCGCTCCAGAACGGAGCGAGCAAGAATTCTCTCGCCGCCAGCGCCGCCGCTTCCGCAACATCTGATGACGGAATGCCAGAATAATTTCACGTAGAGGCGCGGGGCTTGCCCGTTCTCCGGAGACGCGGCAAGCCGCGTCTCTACGGGAAATCAGACGGCCCTGACGCAAACTTGCTGAGCCAGAAAGCGACCATGAGCATCCATCGCCCGACTGTCCTGATCCTTGCCAGCGACCCCGCCTTCTCGCGGGAGATTACCGCGAATTGGCCTCAGGATCCCGCTCCGCGTTCCGATGGTCCGGAATTCATCGTCCTCGACGAAGGCTTCTCTCGCGGCCTCCAGGGCAGCAACTACGACCTCGCGATTGCCGACGCCTCATGCGATGAGAAGGACAATGAAAATGAAAAGGACAAAGGCAAGAACAAAATCAAGCGCAAACATCTGAACAAGCGTCTGAACAAAGATCTGAAGCAGTCGCTGGCCGCTGCCGGCAAGCCGGCCATCCTGATTCACTCCGACCCCTCGCGCGATTTCTACAACATCCACGGCGCCGTTCTCGAGTTGCGTCGCGAGCCCGGAGTCTGGCCGGCGATGGCGGGTCTCGCCGGACGCGAAATTCTTCGCCGCTGCCAGGCCGAATCCCGCGCCCGCGAAGCCGAGAAGATTTGCGCCGCCGCCCAAGCCGAGGCCACTCTCGGACGCTTCATGGTCGAGATGCGGACGAACGTCAACAACGCTCTCACCACCGTACTCGGCAACGCCGAACTCCTGGTCCTCGAGCCCGGACTGCCCGCCACCGTGCTGGCGCAAGCCGATACCATCCGCAACATGGCGCTGCGGCTTCACGAAGTCTTTCAGCGCTTTTCTTCAATAGAAAAGGAACTGCACGTCGAAGCTCGCGAGTCCGGCAAAAAAGCGATCCCCGCCGCCGCCGGCCGCTGATCAGAACTATTCAAAAGGCCGGGTGGCCCATCCTAACGTCGCGCTCTTTGCGACGCTAGGGTGGGATTCCACCGAAGGAGTTGACGTCCTAGTCCTTCGTGGCTTCTCTCACGATCCGGGCAGCGGCCTGGCTGAAATCTTCGGAATGCTTAAGCTTAACGTGTATGCGAAACGCCTTATAGAGCATTTCAGTGGTTTCCGGTTGCGTGTTCTGTGTATCTGTCACGGCCTTTTCGACGCAGATGATCTCATGGCATTCAGAGCACTTGCCGAAGCGATGACTGGCGTCATCCATTTCTATCCTTGGTCCAAGCCAACCGACGTCGGTCAATTCTGGCTTTTTCATATCCCAAGTTTCCTACAGGTCAGACCGCCCGCGCTACAGTTAAAGTGGCCCACCCGCCTTCGACTCACTTTCGGCCGCCCGCAACTTCGTTGTATCGCGTGCAGGAAAAGTGTAGGATGCGCGAGGAGAATTTCGTGGGTTGCCTCCTGCTAATTGTCTTTCTAGCCTTTCCTCGAATCGCACTCGCATTATTGTTCCTGTTCTCGAATTATTTAGAACGAGCGTACCACGGTCTGATATTGCCCTTGCTCGGATTTTTGTTCTTACCCCTGACCACGCTGGTATATGCGTGGATGGCAAATACACGTCAGCCTATAGCTGGCCTTAATTTATTGATTCTGATTGTCACCATTGTGGTTGATCTCGGCGGCCTTAGTGGCGGGGAATATCATCGACGGCGACGTTGGCAGGATTAGTCAAATTCAGAACCTTGTCGATTGTATTCCGGCGGGGTGGGCCACATCAAAGTGCAGAGTCTAACTCGGATTGCCTTTGATCGTTGGGACTAACCAACTGGGGGTGCGCCACTTCTCACGCTTTTTGAGAAGTGGCCCGCGATGCTGTCGCCACAAGGCGCGGCTTCGGTTCTCCGCAGGCCACTTCTCAAAAGCGAGAAGTGGCGCACCCGGCCTTCGCTCTTACCGAGGGACACCCGGCTCATCCTATTGGCGTCGGACGGAAGGGAATCTCGCTAAAAAGACTTCGGTAGTTGCATCGGGAGTAACTTGGACAGATTTTGTCCTCAGGCGCATGCCCGGAATCTTTGGTGAAAACCGAAAAGTCCAACTATCGACGGTCATCTCGATGACCTCAAGTACGCGCTTTCCCGAGATCAAGTAGGAGCTTGGATAGAACTCGGCTTCAGATTCCGACAGATCTAGTATTGAAACTCGCGATCCATCTTGTTTTACCATCTGATTTGCGTTTAGGGCCGCTTTGAGGGTTAGCCAGAGGGTGTGGTCGCTGCTGGACCGAATACCTATGAATGGGTCTATCGGAGTGCCCACTACCTCAAAATTCCACTGTTGACTAACGTGGCGTGTGCCAGACTTAAAATCTGACAGCGAAATCCAGGGAGAGCTCTTCTTGCGCACGTTTGCCCTCAGCTGCCCGAAGGTCTTGATCCATCGTATGGTCTGTTGACATTTTTCGCTAACAGTCGGGTCCTCCGCGGCATATTCATACCAGCCAGATGGGCTCAGTTTGAGTTTGGTTGGTTCGTTTGGAAAAACACTAATCTTCTTCTGGATCTCTGCGAGGTAGTCTTCAATGCACTGGGAGTGACCTGTTACGTCGACTTCTACTTCCCAATTGAGGCTCACTGTGTGAACGGGAGTTCGCTCGTGCTCCAACTCTGCCTGAAGGAAATCAGCGGTGCCTCTTGCTTGAGCGAGTGCTTGGTTTGCGACGGTCAACTGCTGGCCCGTTGTCTCCACCTGGCCTTGAAGAGTATCGAGCTTCCCTTGCAATATTTTACGGTCGGCCTTGAGTTCCGCCTCGCGTGCAATTGTCTGGGCGTCCTTCGCAACCTCCTCGCTCTTCGTTAGAACCTCCTTGCACATGCCAAGGGCCAAGGCAACAATGAGGGCGACTATCGAGATCCAGCCTCTCGCCGTGATGCGTTCCAGAAATGGTTTTTCGCCTTTGATCCATGTATCCCCACCGAACGCGACTATTGTTGCTGCGAATCCTGCGATCAGTAACAACACGCTAATCGTAAGAAGGAGCATCGCTTCACCGCCCGCCCCTAGGATCGAAATC
The DNA here is from genome assembly GCA_963772195.1 of uncultured Acidobacteriaceae bacterium. Lineage (GTDB taxonomy): Bacteria > Acidobacteriota > Terriglobia > Terriglobales > Acidobacteriaceae > Acidiflorens. Next base: position 92,020 of record CAVYWE010000002.1, read on the forward strand.
GAGTGTGCTCTTCGGGGTCCTGCTTCCCTCGAAGCGTGGGCCACCCGCCTTTGATTGTTCTCTCACGCGAACTTCTCCATCGAATTGCTGCGGGGTTATTGGCCAGCGTATTTGAGCGCAACGGCCACGTATGGGCCGGTTTCGTCGCTCTCGTTGCGAAAGTGCAACACGCTCCAGCGACCTGAACCCTCCATGTCGAAATGGAAGATATTTGGATTATTTCGGCCCGTTGGGCCTAGCCTCTTGGCCCACTTAAACCAATCGATGTCAGCGGCTTGTGAAGGCTCAATCGGGACCCAATTATTGAATGCCCCCTTGGAATACAACTTGCCGATTAGTTCGTTCGCCCCGTATTCTCTCAGGATCTCAATTGCAACTTGATCCCAAGCAGTTAGTGGCGGAGCCACCACCAACGGAACGGGCGGACGGGGCGGTGGTGCCAGCTTGTCGGCGGGCCAATGGAACTTACCGTAAACGAACCTCTTGCTTCGCTCTACCATGTTGGCTTCACAATCTTATGAAACGGTTTGATTTCATCTTTCTTCTTTTGGAACTCGTCCCACAGAACTCCCATCGTTTGAGCAATCGAGTTTCGATTCCAGACCGCGTAGTTCACATCCTTGACATTCGAGAACTGGGAATCCAAATCTAGGCTAACGGGCCCGAGCTTTAGATCGGGACTGTCACGAAAAAAGCCAGTGATGTCTACTCGCGCCGTTTGCTCCCGCAAAAGTATGATGGGCTTTTGCTTCCCATGTAGCACGCCGTATTCGAAAGAGATGTTTGGGCGCAAGCCATCCAGGCAGACAATGCCGAACGTGCAATTCGAGATGAGTTCGGTAATCCGATCGCGCTGGCTGGCTCCACTCTCCAACGCTGACGGGGTAACTTCCACGCCGTATTGGGCTAAGAACAGCATTTTGACGCACTCCACAAGCAGATTGACATGCGGTTCGCGGGTCGAATAAGAGATAAAGCAATAGGGCTTTTCCTCAGGATTAGCGACGATGCGCGGAGGCGGTAGGCGCTTTGCCATCTTTGGTCAACGCTGAAAGTATACAGCGGGTTGGCGTTCAAGAGAGTGCACCGCGTGAACGGGTGCTAGGGCGCTTTGTGGTCTTGCCGGGTGCCCCATCCTTTTCGCGCACTTTGCGAAAAGAGCCTGCCCTGAGCGAAGCCGAAGGGGTGGGTGATGGGGATCATCGGTGCACTCTATGAACGAGGGCGCTGCAGGAGTCAGCGAGAAATCCAACGCGGGACACGACCGTGGAATCCCACCCTTCAAAAAACGAAGGGTGGGGCGCCCGGCAATCGAAAAATGCAACTCCAGTTTTTGATTGAATGCGTGGAGATATAGCAACCTCAAAGCAGACTCAACCTTCCGATATTCGGTAGGAAGGTAGTCCGCGTGAATGCGTGGCAGAGACGTTTCTTGCCAGAGGGGAAGTCCTTTATGCGCGGTGAAAGTGGAACGGCAAGAAGAGCATCAAAACCATAAAAACGAGAGTCAGCGCCTCGATCAGCAAGGCGTAGTTGGTCATCCGTTTGGGTTTGGGGAAGCGGGCGAAGAGGCGACTCATCCCAAGACCCAGCAGCACGAGTGGCGAGGCCAACACACGGTAAAGGCAGACGTAACCCAGCACAGAATTACTCTGACCCACGGCTGGAATCGCCATTAAACCGACCGATGCCGGAGCAGTCAGGCTCAGCGCAACCAAAATCTTGGAATAGGTCGTGTAAGCCGTTTCGTACTTGAAGATCGCAATCATGAGGAAGAAGCTCACTACCAGGAGCATGCCGGCAATGATCACTTCCAGCAGCAAGTCTCCTCCGGCCCACATCCCGCTGTACGCGGCCGCATCGTCGGGGTGTCTCACGTACGCCATGTATCGTTCACAGATCAACGCTGCGGACACTGCCGCAACCGCCGCATAAGCCCCGGCAACCCAGAATAGTCGCGTTCGCGGAACGGTCTGATCCATGGGGACATATTATCGATTCGCGATCACAAAACGGCGAGTAACTTAGGTAACCACAGGACGTTTAGAGCGAAATCCGGGGGTCTTGATGGCGGGTGGACCCGATTAACGCGGGAACTGTAACGCGGGTTTCTTGAATCGTTGAAGTGAAACAAGGCTGCGGGTGCGCCCCTTCTCACGCTTTTCGAGAAGCGGCCTGAGGAGCTGCCGACATCTTCCGGCCTCGCTTTGCGCGGCAAGAGAGAGTGCGCCCAGCCGCCGCTTTATCGACCACCGATTTTTCATCACATTCAACCGTGACCACTCGCACAGACGCGCAGCTCAGCCCATGCGACAATGACCACTGAGCAACGATCGGAAAATGATCGGCAAATGACCGGCAAGGCCGGAGCGCTGTCATCAAGAAGATTCGAGAAGCAGCGGCCCAGTACTCTTTGATAAACCAAGCGGTTCAGCAAAATGAAGCGAACGTAATGCGCGGAAAAAGCGCCAAATTCCTTCCAAAACCGCCCCAAAATGGGAATTTAGGCGGAAAATCAGGCTTAAGTCCATATCCATGTAGTCGTTAGGAGTAAGTCCTGTTAAAATCATAGCGTTGCGGGGAATTCGGGGGGGGCATAAAGTAATATACTGCGTAGTATCCGTATAGTAAACACCAAAAAATGAAGTCAAACCGAAACTCGGAAATCCTCCGGGTCAGCTTTTCCGGCAAAATAAAAACCCCTCTCCACACCCGCCCGAGGAACTTTCCGTGAGTTGGGCGCTCGCGCCTCTGCGCTGGCCAGGAACTTGCTTTCGCCGCTGCGATGGTGCGCTAATCAAATCCCAAGCGGGAGATGAAATGAAACGGGTGTACAATTCTGGTCGTATTTGGAAAGCGTGTTTGGAAAGTAAAATAGGAGATTCCAAATAATGACTTCCCGGGCGGCGCTTCTTACTTGCAGTACTTAGCCACTAGTCAACCCGTACCGTAAGTTACCCGGCATCCTTTCCTCGCAGTAAGACGGGAGTATGGGAATGACATTTGGCCGTGCGCTATCCTGCTATGCCACTCTAGGCGTCGCCTTAACTTGCTCGATTTTGGCCCTGGCAAACCCGAGCGACAAAAATAAAGAGAAAGAAAAAGAGAACAACTCCGAAGTCACGTTCACCGCGCGCACTGAACTGGTGCTGATCCCCACGCTGGTGACCGACAAATCCGGCAATCACATCACCGGACTCAAGAAAGAAGACTTCAGGGTACTGGAAAACGGCGCCGAACAAAAGATTGCTACGTTCGAGGAAATCATCAGCGACGCGCATCGCTTGTCGCTCCCGAGCAATCCGAACGAATTCAGCAACTCTCTTGCAAGCGGACCGTCCGCCAGGCGCATGACGCTAATTGTGCTCGACCTGATTAACACGCCGTTTACAGATCAGGCATATGCGCGCAAGGATTTGCTCAAGTATTTAACGCAGTCGGTGGATCAGCGCGAGCCAACCGCCCTCTACACTCTCACTCGCAGCGGCATTCACGTGATCCATGACTTTGCCACCGATCCTCGCGTGCTGGTTGCTGCGCTGCACAGAGTGAAGGGCGACGCTTCGCAGACAGTTGATAGCCCGGAAGATGTGGAAGCCATTACCGGAAGCGCCAGCCCCGATGGCAGCGCCGGTGTCGATCCTGGCGCTGTGCAGAGCGAAGCCCAAAAAATCCAGACCATGATGGAAGACGCGGAACTGAATTTTCAGTCGTTCCAGCAACGCCTTGCCATCACTTACACGTTGCAGGGAATGCAGCAGGTAGCACAGGCGTTGGCAGGGTTCCCTGGACGCAAGTCGCTGATCTGGGCAAGCGGCGGATTCCCCTTCAGCGTCAGCGACAACACCATGCAGCTTGCGCCCGCCGGCCGCGATTCTCTCACCGATGTGCTGCCCATGTACGAACACACCTGGCAACTACTGAACGATGCGCAGATTGCGCTCTATCCCGTGGACGTCAGAGGACTGCAAGTTTCTACCAGTCCCAGCGCCTCGATTCGCAACCCGGGAAGAAACTACGCGCGCAACATGAGCTGGCGGCGAATGGATACGCAGTCGACCCTCCAGACGTTTGCATCCATGACTGGAGGTCGCGCCTATTACAACTCCAACGATCTGGCAAAAGGCTTTCGCGATGCGGTGAGCGATTCCGCCGAGTACTACATGCTTGGCTACTATCTTGATCGGTCGAAAACCAAGGCTGGCTGGCGCAAGCTTGCGGTGAAAGTGAAGCGCGATCACGTGGATGTGCGGGCGCGCAGCGGTTTCTTTGTGACGAATGCCACGGTTGATCCCGAGAACAGCCGAACCGACGATATTTCGTCAGCTTTGCAGTCGCCCTTGGATTACACATCACTTGCGCTGGTGGTGCGCTGGAACGAAATTGAACCAGGCAAAGAGCCGGGCAAGAAGCATGTAAATTACGGGATGCACCTGGAGCCAGATGCCGCGTTGACCAATGACGCCGAAATTAATCATTTTGTGATCGACTTCGTAGCGCTCGCGAAAACACCCGAAGGCAAAACAGTCGATCATCCCGTAGGACAGAAAATTGAGGCTCATCTGACCCCGGAGAAGTTGGCGGCGGTTCGCCAGCATGGTATTGCCTACAACGGTGCCCTGGATCTGGCTCCTGGGGAATACACTGTCCGTTTCGTTGTCCGTGACGACCTTAGCGGACGCATCGGCTCGGTTGCCGCGCCTTTGAAGGTGGAGTGAAAAAGAGTGGGTGGCTGGCTGCAATTCTTCTGACGTTATGTTCCTGGCAGCCGATCCTCCAATGTCTGACTAAGCGACTCAATCGATGTTGTCTGACTAAGCTCGCGGATTTCTTTATTGGCCATGATGTTTTGAAGTCCCATGTGCCCGCAAATTGCGCGCACCATTTGTAAGACCTTCGTAATCTCCTTCTCTGCCAATAAGTCGACTTGCAGATTCAGGTGGTCGCGGCGATCGCCTCGGCGCATCATGCGGTTCTGACGCATGAGTATGAAGCTGGAAAGAATGACTGCCTCCACCGCCACAATCACTCCGAGTAACGAGAACGGGTGAGGGTCGAATGGTCGTACTCCGGGAATCTCGCCGCTATTCACCACCAGCCACACGATCACGAGTCCCAGGTGAAGCACAATGAAAAAAAGGCTGCCCGCGAAAACTCCCACCGCATCCGCGAGACGTTCCGCGCTCGACCTACGCTCCAGCGCTTCTTCTTCCTGCTTCACAATCGAGTCTATGTGCGACTGGCTCTGTGTGGAATCTTCGCTCATGAACTAAACCTCTTGACGATAGGATGCGCAGCTTGTAGAGCAGCGCCGGGCCGGCGGACTGCCTATGCCTTCATCTTACTATCGAGGGCTTCCCGTCCTAAACTCGTGCGGGACGTCAGAGGCGAGGTGGCTGAGTTCGGATTTGTGTTGCCATGCGCGGGGAGGGAATAGTCTTCAGAGGCCACGCTTCGATTCGAGCCTTCGTTCTTATCCGACCAACGCATCGCGTTTTTTCTAAAATCCCGAGAGCTTAGCAAAACGGCCATCGAGCATCTTCTCATTTCATTTCTTCAGACCCAGGCGTTTCAGGATGCGGGGAACCTGGGATCGGTCCGGAGCGGATCTGCCATCGGCTCCGTGGGCAGATAGACCAGGTATTCACAACGCTCCGCGTACGCTTTGTCGAGCCATGTGAATGCTTGATCTTGGTCGCCGAGACCCGTATAGATTATCGCAACGTAGAGACTCGGCACGTATTTGCCGCTGATCTGCTGCAACTGCGAAATGATTCCACGAGCTGCCGCCGGCTGCCCAGAGACAGCATCGAGGTGTCCCAGCAGTGCGAGAAGAGCTGGATCGTGCGGTGCGAATGCCAAAATTGACTGGTAGGCCTGCAAAGCTTGGGGGTACATTCCCATCTGCTCGTATGCCCGCCCCATGTTGATTACGGCCACCGCATAGTGTGGATCAATTGAGAGAGACTCCTGGTAGGGCCCGATGCTGTCGCTGAACCGCCGCGCCTGATAGTACGCTTCTCCCAGCGCGGTATTGAGCAGGGGCGACTTTGGTTCAATCGAAACGGCGCGTTTCCGCTCGGCAATTGCCTGGTCTACATCCCCCATTGCGGTCAGATAATAAGCGTAGTACTGATGTGCCGTGGCGTAATCTGACCGTAGATCTATGGCCTTGCGAAATTCCCTTTCAGCTTCTGGGTAGTTCCAGTCGTACACGAGCGCGGAGTATCCCAGCGACACGTGGGCTTCTGCAAGATCATGATCCAGTTCAAGCGCCTTGAGCGCGTTGGCCTTCGCTTTTGGAAAGGCTTCGTCTGGCGGCAGAGCAGTATAGGGTGCGGATCCCAGCAGAGCATAACAGTCCGCCAAACCGGCGTAAGAGGGCGCGTAAGACGCGTCGTATGCGACAGCTTGTTGAAAATAAGAAATAGCTTGCGTCAGGCTTTGGGTGGTGCGCAGGTTCCACTCAAAACGTCCTTGCAGGTACGCCTCGTATGCTTTGGGGTTTACTTGATGTGCTGGCTGTATATCCTTGGGGAGTCCAGCCAGGATCTTCCGAACAATGTCGTCTACGGCCGCACCGATTCCCGACCCGTCCGAGTTAATTGCGTGCCGGTCGCCCACAATGCCAGTCTGGTCCTGACATGACACGAGTTGATCGGTGATTGCCATTTGATTCCCGTCGTGGCGAACCGCACCCGCTAAAACGTAGTTTGGTTCGCGACGCCCGCAGACTTGATCGAGACTGAGTTCAGAGTCTGCCGTCGTTAGTTCGACAACTCCCAGCCTTTGCGGATGAAGTTCGCTCAATCGAGTAAATATCTCTTCTCTTGCAATCTCGGCAACTCGGCGCGCATCAGGGTCGGCACCGAGGGTCTTGAAAGGCTGGATGGCCAAGATCAGCTTCGGCGGCTTCTGGACACTTTGTTTCCCGATATACGCGGCGATCGCAGCGACAATCGCAGCGACGATCCCGAGAAGCAGCTTTGCCGGAAATGGCCACGGAGGCGACGGAGTGGGAGGCGGTCGGTCGGGTTCGTGTTCGAGCTCCGGACTCGGTTCAGGCGGCTTAGGACCAGGCTTCGGACTTCGATTCGGACTGGGATGAAGGACATCAAGCCCGGGGTCTCCCTGTAAACCCACTCGAGACAGCACTTCCGAGAATCGGTGATCCGAACGCAAACCGTCGAAGGCCGACCCGACCTTCAGATAGATCAATAATCCGTCCCGCTCGTCAACAGCCTTTTCAAGCCAATGAAAGGCATCATCGATCTTACCCAAGCCGGAGTACACAAAGGCAAAAGCAACGGGGGGCACATATTGGTGTGTTGATGCGGCATGCAAGTCGTTCAAGATCTTGACTGCTTCTTCGGTTTTTCCGGACAACGCATACTCCTGCCCCAAGTAACCTGACCACAGAGGTCTTGGACCTGCGATCGTCAAGGCTTGCTTGAATTCGGCGATCGCTTCGTCGAATCTGCCCTTCCGCCCGAAGGTTAGACCGAGCACGAGGTGAGGCAGGGGAAACTTGGCGTCCATGGCCACGGTGTCGCGAAGATGCTCGATTGCCTCTTCGTTCTGGCCGGACGCATATAGCAACAACCCCATGCTAAAATGCACGTCCGCCGACACGGGGCTGAGTTGCCTTGCCATCTGAGCTTCTCCGAAGGCCTCATCGAAGCGTCCCAGCGCCAACAGATAAATCGTGTACAAGTAGCGCGCCACAGAGTAGCCGTGATTGAGTTCAATTGCCCGCTTGAGGTGCTTCTCCGCACCTTCCCAGTCCCACTCGAAACGGAACTTCACCATCGCCAGCGACAAGTGCGCCTCTGCAATCGAATCATCAAAACTCAAGGCTCTAAGAGCTGCCTCCTTCGCCTTCGGCATGACTTCGGAAGGCGCTCTGAAGCCATACTCCCCTGCACCCATTAAGAAGAGACAGTGAGCTAAGCCGGCATAGGGCAGCGCGGATTGTGGATCAATCTCGATTGCCCGCTTGTAGTACTCGATGGCTTTACGGAAATCCTCGTCAGTCGCCCGATTGTGAGAAGTATCGGCCCCTGAGGTAGAGATCGTACGCTCTGGGATTTACTGAAGTTGACGGCTTGATGCTGTCGCTGGTTGGATCGCGCGTGTCGTCGATGGTCTCCAAAAGTGAAGGATCCACCGCGGAACCGGGTAACGGTTCGTTTGAGGGACTTAGTTTGGCTTGTATCTCCGTCGCGATCGCGGCGGCCACCTGTGACTGCAAGGCCAGAATATCGCGCAGGTCCCGGTCGTAGCTTTCAGTCCAGAGATGCTGATCGGTGCGGCCTTCGATCAACTCCGCGGTGATACGCACTCGGTCGCCATCGCGACGAACCGAGCCCTCCACGATGGCATCCACGCTCAATTCACGCGCGATCTGAGGGAGCGTTTTTTGAGCGTGCTTGTACTGCATCACCGAAGTGCGCGAAATGACACGTAACCCGCCAATTTTTGCCAGCGCCGTGATCAGCGATTCGGTCAGGCCGTCCGCAAAATACTCCTGCTCTGGAACACCCGAAAGATTCTCCAGCGGCAAGACTGCTACCGAGCGGATCGCTGGTAATTGCAGCCTCACGCTGCTTGGCCGGCGACTACCGTTCTGCTCGATTGCCTCAAGCGCAGCTCGTATTTCGCAGGCATGCTGGTAACGTTGGCTCATCTCCTTGCGCAAGCAGCGATAGATGATCTTGGAGAGCGACTCTTGCACGTGTTCGGGCAGGGGCAACGGGGCGCCATGCAGGATCGCGGATCCCAACTCAATCACGGTGGCCCCTTTGAATGGCATTTGGCCGCTGGCCATTTCGTAGAGCAACACACCAAGACTCCAAATGTCGCTGCGCGTATCGCTCGGATAGTGTTTCAGCACTTCCGGGGCCCAGTAAGGCGGCGTTCCCACGATGGCATCTGAAATGTCCTTGGTATCCGCGTTCTCAAGAGAACCGGGAACCTCGCTGCGCCGTTGTATCTTCGAAAGGCCGAAATCCAGCAGCTTTATTTGACCGTCCCGAGTGACCATCACATTGCCGCTCTTGAGATCGCGATGGACAACGTCATGTTCGTGGGCATGACAAACAGCCTCGGCGATCTGGATGCCGTATTCGACTACAACGTCGAAAGGAAGCCCGACATGGGCGGGGATGGCATGGGTGAGAACCTGACCCTCGACAAACTCCATGACAATTCCGGCTTGGCCCGATTCTTCTATTACGTCTTTGATCCTGCATATATTGGTGTGGTTTAGAGACGAAGCAATTCGGGCTTCCGTATAGAGTTGGCGGCGGGCGGACTCGTCGGGAATCGTGTCTTCGCTAACCAGTTTGATGGCGACGACGCAGGCGAGCGTGGGGTCCCAGGCACGGTAAACCACACCCATGCCGCTTACCGCCACCAACTCCCGGAGCTGGTAGCGGCCGAAGGTTCTACCCGGTAGCGGCGCCTCGGCGGACAATTCGGCAGATGTTAGATCGGCTCCGAGCGCAAGTCAACCTAATCCGCTCCGGTTGTCATCTGTGCCTGGCTCGCGTGGCTGGGCTTATATTCGTGTGGTGGACAGCTGAGGGCGGCTGTCGCTACGCGAACAAAGATTCTTTCGTCCGCAGTTCCTTGATCGTGTCGCGCAGTTTGGCCGCCTTCTCGAATTCAAACCGCTTCGCCGCTTCCCGCATATCGCTTTCTAATTTTCCTATGTAGGCGTCCAACTCTTCCTGCGATCTCAGTTCTGGGATGCCCTCGGCTGCGGTATCGGTCAGGTCGGCATAGTCGGCGCCTACGATGCCGGCCAGCGTCATCTCGAGCGGACGAATGATGGATTCCGGAGTGATTCCGTTTTCTTCGTTATAAGCCTGCTGGATGGCGCGGCGGCGGTTGGTTTCGTCGAGCGCCTTTTTCATGGAGTCGGTCATGCGATCCGCATACAGAATCGCGCGGCCGTTCAGATTGCGGGCGCAGCGTCCAATGGTCTGGATCAGCGAACCGGCGGAGCGCAGGAAGCCTTCCTTGTCGGCGTCGAGAATCGCTACAAGCGATACTTCGGGCAGGTCGAGGCCCTCGCGCAGAAGATTGATGCCGATCAATACATCGAACTCGCCTTTGCGCAGGTCACGCAAAATCTTCACCCGCTCCAGCGTTTCGATTTCGGAGTGCATATAACGGCACTTCACTCCGACTTCGCTGTAATACTCGGCCAGGTCTTCGGACATGCGCTTGGTCAGCGTGGTCACCAGCACGCGCTCGTTGCGCGCGACGCGGTCGCGGATCATGTGCAGCAGATCGTCGATCTGTCCTTTGACGGGGCGGATCTCGACGGGAGGGTCGATCAATCCCGTGGGGCGGATGATCTGTTCCACTACCACGCCGGCGGACTTGGTCAGTTCGTAAGGACCGGGGGTGGCGGAAACATAGATGAGCTGGTTGGTGCGATGCTCGAACTCCTCAAAGGTGAGCGGACGGTTGTCGAGCGCCGAGGGCATGCGGAATCCATATTCCACCAGCGTCTGCTTGCGCGAGCGGTCGCCGTGATACATGCCGTGAAGTTGCGGTACCGTCTGGTGCGACTCGTCGATGAACATCAGAAAGTCACGCGGAAAATAATCGAGCAGCGTGGGCGGGGGCTCGCCGGGAAGGCGTCCGGTGAAATGGCGCGAGTAGTTTTCGATGCCATGGCAATAGCCCATGGCCTTGATCATTTCGAGGTCGTACATCACTCGCTGATGGATGCGCTGCGATTCGACGAGGCGTCCTTGCTTTTCAAGCTCCGCTTCCCACCAGGCCAGTTCGGCTTTTATCGAGGCCACGGCGGAGGCGCGAGTCTCTTCTTTCATCACGTAGTGCGTCTTCGGATAAATCGGCAGCCGCATGTAACGCTGCTTGACTGTTCCAAACAAGGGATCAATCTGCGAAAGCGATTCAACCTCATCGCCAAACATTTCGATACGATAGGCATTGTCGTCGTAGGTGGGATAGATCTCGATGACATCGCCACGCACCCGGAAAGTCCCGCGCCGAAAGTCCCCTTCGGTGCGCTCGTAGAGAATTTCAACCAGCTTGCGAGTGATGTCCCCGCGCTTGATCTTCTGTCCCTTTTCGAGGAACAGGAGCATCCCGTAATAGGCTTCCGGCGAACCGAGCCCGTAGATGCAACTGACCGAAGCAACAATCAAACAGTCGCGCCGCTCAAAAAGCGACCGCGTCGCCGAGAGCCGGAGCTTGTCGAGCTCGTCATTGATGGTCGATTCCTTCTCAATATAAAGGTCCGCCGCCGGCACATAAGCCTCGGGCTGGTAGAAGTCGTAATAAGACACGAAGTATTCCACGGCGTTGTGCGGGAAGAAGTTTTTGAACTCGTGGTAGAGCTGGGCGGCTAGGGTCTTATTGTGGGCCATGACGAGGGCAGGGCGGTTGGCTGCCTCGATCACTTTGGCTGCGGTGAAGGTCTTGCCCGATCCGGTGACGCCGAGCAGGACCTGATGCTGCTCGCGATCGAAGACGCCGCGGATGAGGGTGTCGATGGCTCGTCCCTGATCGCCCTGGGGTTTGTAGCTGCTTACCAGCTTGAAGTCCACAACTCATTATATGGGAGGATATCGGAGGCCAATATGCGAGGGCCGAAGACGGGCCGAGATGTACTTCCATGTAAATATGTTATTTAGTAGCGCGGCACCCCGGAAGATTGTACTAAGCGATTCACCCTAGATGCTGAGCAAAACCCGTGTAGTTCCCTCCGGGAACCACTGTAGTTCACACTGGAAAACACTGTAGTAACCATCGTTTTTCAAGGAAAAAAAGCGCGCAACCGGATTTTTTACAATTAGTTAACATCCCAGGCCCGATTTGGCCGCGTGAATGCAAAATGAGACGCAAAGACCCGAATCGAATGTGTCGACGATTCCTGATTGCTTTCGCCACTTGCAGCGACCGGGGTCGCATCGGCCAGGTGCAGTCTTTATGGAAGAAAAGTTGAACCCAGTGGGTCCCCGGGAACGGCAGATCATAGATCTTCTTCTTCAGGGATGTGACAACTCGGAAATCGCTCGCGATCTGAATATTGCCGAGCGAACCGTCAAAGCGCATTTCAACCGCCTGTTTCTGCGTTTCGGAATCAAGGGTGGCATCAAGCGGGTTAAGCTCGCGACTTTACTTTATCGGAGGCAATTATGTATGGAGAGACAGCAAACCGTCGCGGGCCCAGCGAACGCGAACACCTCATCATCCAGCGCGTAGCTGAGGGCTGCAAGAACCGGGAGATCGCCGATTCCCTTGGGACCACCGAACACGTGGTGAAAAACTATTTGCGATTGATCTACGACAAACTGGGACTGTGGAACCGCGTCGAGCTAGCGCTGTGGTATGAAGCCCGGCAGCACGAGCAGGTCTACCACGCCTGAGTTTCGTCGGGGCAATTTGCATCGGCCCTGCTCAATGGCGGATTCAGGAGATGCTTGCCCCGCAAAAGGGTGAGCGCGCATCCCTGGGACCGCGGGGCAGGGCTAGCATTTCGCGTGCATCCCCGGGGATGCAAGCCTCCCCCCTCCCAAGCGCTCTTAATTAATTACGGCATTAATTACGCCCCAGCGGAACTTAGATCCGCCCGTTTTTCGTGTTAGGATTCGACCGTCCCGACAGAGCAAAACCGGCAATTGCAAGCCCGATGCCGATGCGGGAGGCCGTATTGACTTCCGCGACTAGTGCTACGACTTCTGGTGCGGATTGCCTGTCCCATAACTGCTAGACTTTGCTCAGAGCTACAATGCCACGTTTGTCTTATGTCGGAGCGCTGCTGGCCGTTGCGGCCTTATCGTCTGTGCAGACGCCAGCGCAGAGTAGCACTCGCGTCCAGCATGTCGTTGTGCGCGGAACGGACGCCGCCATGGAAGTGGAAATACAGACTTCCGGATCGGCAGTAGCTCCCGATACCCAGGCCATCACCGGTCCGGATCGCATCGTCGTCGATTTTCCTGGCGCACTTCCGGACGCTGAGTTGCGCGCTCTAAAAGTCAATCGCGGCGCACTGAAAGGCGTTCGCTCAGGACTGTTTTTCAGCAACCCTCCGATTACGCGGATCGTGCTCGATCTAGCGGAGCCGCAGTCGTATCAGATTTCGACGAACCAGATTTCGACAACCCAGAATACAATCGTCGTAAAACTAAGCCCGGTAAGACCGGATTCGGCCAAGCAGGCTCCGGTTACCGCTGCTGCAGCCAATACTGCTTATGTGTCGGCTGCGCCCGCCGCGAAACTCCAGAATGCCTCGCTGGTCGCTGGCACGCTTTTTGCGGGCACGCCGGTTGCGGCCCCGAGAGTCGCCGCTGCAGTTTCCACCACGTCATTAAATCCCGTCGTCATGTTAGCGCTGCCGCCTCCGATGCCGCTCGTTACCGTGACCCTTGTAAATGGGATGCTGCGTATCCGCACCGAGAAAGCTACGCTTGCGCAAGTGTTGTTCGAAGTGCAGCGCCAGACGCAGGCCGAGATTGCCATTCCGGCCGGCGCCGAGCAGGAAGAAGTCGCCGTCGATCTGGGTCCGGGCCCGGCGCGCGATGTGCTCGGAACGCTGCTGAACGGCTCACCCTATAACTTTATTTTTGTCGGCGACGAACTAAGCCTGGAGCGCGTCATCCTGACGCGCCGCGACGCCAGCAGCTTCTAGGGGCTGGTTGAAGAACCTTTAGGCGTTGTCATACCGTCGGAATTGTCATCCCGAGCGGAGCGAGGGATCTGCAGTTTGCCAAGAATCGGCCGTGTGCCCATCCCTTCAGGTGCTTTGTCACGATTATTGGATCGCGCGGAGTTCGAATAATTTCCAACTAAGGCGAGATCAGCCGCACCGCTACCGGAGACGCGCCGTTGCCGAGAATCTGCTTGCCAGTCGCGCCCGTTCCGCAACCAGCCATGTTGATGATAGTCGCGTTCACATTGCCGGTGGCAGCGGTCTGCGCGCCGTCGGGGTTCAGAAAGAGTTGCACGAAGCCAATGATCGTCACGGTGTTGCTCGGCGGAAGGAACGAGGCGGTGTCAAAAACCGGCACTGTGACCAGCGAACTGCTTACCATCACATCCTTTCCTGATGCGCCGGCAATCGGATTTTTGGCGCCTGAAAGGAACTGGAAAGGCGGGCTCGGGGTCGCCGTGACATCGACCTGATCGGCATCCAAGGGGTTCGCCGTGGCGTGGGTCAGACAATTCACCGCATCCGCCGTTTCGGTATTTCGGGCGGGACCGTATGGGCTTGTATCGATATTGGCTCGGCGATTACATGAGATCGGAGTCTCGATGCAACCCGCAATGCTTTCCTGATAGGTGGTGGTTAGCGCGGGGTTGCAGGAGGGTAGCGAGCGGGTCGGGTGTGGGAAAGTTGTTGCATCATCTCCGGGATAATATTTCCAAGCCGTTGGTGGTCCAGGTGGCCCGGTGCAATCGCCGCCGGTGCAAAGAAGACTCATAGGTGTCGGGGTGGTAGGGGTGTTGTAAGTCCATCCCAGCAGCAGCGTGTTGGTAATGGCACCCGTCCCCGGGTCGAAAATGGTACTGGTTGGGGTGCTGGGATCGATGTTCGGCAGCAGCCACGGTTTCACACACGTGGGGGCGACCGGGCTCTTCCCTGCGGTATTCACGCCCGAAGGGTTGTAGGCTTCTGCAGTGGCCGACGCGGCCACGGCGAGCTGTTTGCTTCCCCAGATACGCGCGAAGAATGTGGGCAGATCGGTTCTTTGAACCCGAACGGTGACAAGCGGGTTGGTCCCTGAGGTGCCAGATCCGGGATTCGAAAAGCTGACAGTGACATCACTCGCAGCCGGATTCTTTCCTCCCACCTCGTTGGTCTGTGCCACTTGCAGCGCCACACTAGAAGCTAGAGCTTCGGCATTGGTCGCGAGCGTTGCATCCGCGGGCCTGGAAGTCATTCCCGAACTGGCAAGCACCCGGGCACCCGCCAGGGCCGCGCTATCGGCGGCCAGTTGCGCCTCGCTGCGAGCAGTGTAGAGCGTCACCACGTCGATCGAAAGGGCGGCCATCGCTCCAACCACAAACAGCATGACGACTGCAACCAGCATGATGACGATCCCTTGCTCGTGGTTGCGCCGCAGACTATTTTGATGTCGTCGCAAGCATCCTCACATCTGATTGTGGACCGTTGCAGTCTCAGTCACCTGCGTTGTAGCCGCATAGCCGCTTGGGCCCGGAAACAACAATTGGATCACCCTATTGAATCGCCAATGATACGGATATGTAACCTTAACGGTAGTCCCTACTGCGGCCGTCGAAGCGGAGGGAGATACCCATCCGCGATCGATGACGATGACGAGATCGTCGGGACAACCCAAGATTTTGTAGGTCCACTTCAGGTTCGAGCCGGAGTGCGTGGCTGTACCCGGCGGTACGCAAGTTCCCGTTGTCAGGACTCCGCTGCCAGCCAGCGAGTTGAAAACTGCCGTCACCACTGGTTGCAGAGAGTCCGGTCCGGTGTTTGAGGGATCGATGTCGCTCATCGGCTGAGCGCCGGCAATGATGGCGCCTTCCTGCGCAGCCTGCTCGATCTTCTGCTTCTGGTTGAACGCGCCGCTGAAGTCGAAGATGCCGACGATGAAGACCATCAGCAACGGCAGCACGATGGCAAACTCCAGCAGCGCCGAGCCCCTCACATCCCTCAGCAGACTGACCGTGCTGCGATGCGGAATTCGGATGCTAAGCATCTAGTTCTCCATTCTGCTTTGCGCTTGGGCCGACAACACGATCTTCTGCATGTTGAGGGACGTAAAAGGCAGATAGAACTGGAATGGAAATTTAAAGCTCACGGCGCTTCCGCACTGTGGTGTCTGGGTGGCTCCGACCGAGACATTCAGTTGCACGGTGCGGCATACCCAGATCTGTTTGTGCTGTGTGCACCCGCCACCAGGCGGCGCGGGACATGGAAGCAGGCCAGGACTTGCCGAGGACGGGATCTGGCTGGGATCGAGATTGGACGACTCCAGCACGGCCACAACGTGGTTGTAGACCTCGCCATTGGTGGGAGGGTCATTGCCGCATGTGACGCACGTCCCCCGTGCCGTGAAAATCGCTCCCTGCTGCGCCGCCTGCTGGATCGTGGAAAAAATGTTGAAGGCGCGCCCAAACCAGATGATGCCCAAGAGAAGCATGAACACCAAGGGCAGCACCAGCGCGGCCTCGGCGATCTCGGCGCCGTCGGTGCGCTCGAGCTTGCGCGCGATTGGTTTTATGTTTAGCAACCTGCGGATCCCTCGCTCCCCCACCCCATCCGGCAAGTGCGACCGGCTGGGGACCCCGGTCGCTCGGGATGACAAATCATAATGTGAATGAGAAATCATAAACTGAAACGACAAATCATAAACTGAAACGACAAATCATAAAGTTGCTCATCGACGCTGCTAGATTTTCCCCATTGTTCTGCCCATCCCATACAACAACACCGTAAGCGCCATGGCCACTCCGAACGGAATTTTTGTGGACTGCGGATCGTCGAGCGATACCTCAGACCCGGGCATCCGCAGGCTGAACAGCGACGCCAGCAAATGCGCAATGTTCACGAGCGTCCGTTTCAGCCGTCCTTTCCAGATGACTACGGCCAGCGCCATTACTCCCGCAACCAGAATCGTGCCAATCAGCACGGAAAGCAGTTGCCGCGGACCGAGACACGCTCCCAAAGCGCCGGCCAGTTTCCAGTCGCCCGCGCCGAGGCTGCGGATCACTACGAACGGCAGCAGTAGCGCGAGGCCCAATAGCGTCCCCAGCAACGCGGCTTTCAGTCCCGGCCAGCGGTAGAGAATCGTGTTGACCGCAACGCCCGCCGCCAGGCCCGATAGTGTGAGCCAGTTCGGAATCCGCCGGTAGCGCCAGTCGAGAATTCCCGCGACCGTTGCCATCAGCACTGCAGGAATCCATGGCCCAGATTGTATCCATGGCCCTGCTGGCCCCGATTGAAGCACGATTGCTGCCGGCAGACAGGCGCCTCCGCGCGTTTCGCTTCCTGTACTTTAGGGCTTTCCGGGGCCACACTCAAGAGCGAAGTTCTCAGTTCCCAGTTCTCAGTTCCCAGCAAAAACGCAGGGTCAAGAAACTGAGAACTGAGAACTGCTAATCAGTGCAAGCCTCGGAATGCGGGGTCGCGCCTTAGGTGCTCCGGGAACTCCCTTTCATACGACGCCAATCCGGGACAGATGAAGTGATGAGCGCGGTTGAAACCGAATTGACGCATTTCGACCATGGCCTCGTCCGCGGTCCATCCTTCTGCCGCCATGCGATAGGCGGCGATCATCATTCCGGTCCGATCGTCACCCAACCGGCAGTGCACAAATACCTTCTTGTTTGGATTCTCCCGCAATAGTCTCAGGAATCGCGCGAAGGTTTCGTCCCTGGGGAACGGACAGTGCCACGGGATCGCAACATATTGCATGCCATGGCGGCGCACCTCTTTCCCCTCGCTTTTGGTCCGATTGCCGCGCGTGTCGACGACAATGTCGACCCCCATCTTCGCCAGCGCTTCGTAACCTCTCTTGTTTGGTTGCGCCCCACGAAAAAGCATTGGGGTTACTTCACCGAAATCGCTAATACCCTTGATTCGCCGTTTTTGGCCGTATTGACGTACGCGGTAAAGATGAGGACGAGATGCGGAGCTACCGGGTTGGTGCGGCCGCTCTTCGCCCCTGCACATCGTGATCGCCAGCAACAACGGGAAGGCGAGCGTTGGGAAAGAGCGAAACCTGAGGGCCATAGAGAGTTGAGCCATCGATCAGCGAACAAAGAACAGAAGCTTGCATCTTATCCCATGCAAGGGGCAGAGATTTGATGATCAAAGCAAAAGGCCCGGTTGCCCGGGCCTGAACTTGGAATCACAAGACTTGTCAATAAGCACCTAGCGCGTGATCGGAGCCGAGTTTCGTTGCGCGACTACTTTCTTGGCATTGTCAGCCAGAGCCCGGGCCTGCGGCATCAGATCCAGAGCCTTGATTACATCGGGATCGGTTTCGGCCCGCACCTTTAAGCCTTCTTCCTGGCCAAAGGTATCCACGAAGAGTTCGCTCTTGATGTTGGAGCGCAGCCAATCGTTGCTCTCGATGATCTCAGCTTCGGTGTACGCTATTTTTTCGCTATCGAGAAATTTGCGGAAGTCCAGCATCACGGCATCGTCGACTTCGAAGTTCTGCGTGATCTTGTGAGCGATCGCGTAGTGCTTGGCAAAATTAAACAGCGCGTAGTGTTGCAGCAATGAGTCCTGGAACTTGTTGGACTTGTAAGGCGCCAGTTTTACATCGGGAGTGATGCCGCCGCCGCCATACACCGTGCGTCCGCCATCGGTAAGCTTCACTTCGTGGTTCGCGTTGTTATCTTCCCCCTCCCGATTGTAATAATAATCATAGAGAGAGAGGTTGGAGTAATCGCGCTGGATTAGGCGTCCGCTGGGGGTGTAGTACTTGGCGGTGGTTAGGGCCAGGCCGGTATTTTCGGCGAGAGGATAGACGGTTTGCACCAGGCCTTTGCCGAAGGTCACTTCGCCGACGATCAGGCCGCGATCATGATCCTGAATTGCGCCAGCTACGATTTCGGCAGCTGATGCAGTGCCGCGATTGACCAGCACCACCAGGGGATAGTCTTTGCCTCCATTGCCGCGCGCGGCTACGTATCGCTTTTCTGGAGATGAGCGGCCGTGGTGCGAGACGATCAACTGTCCCTTCTTTAGAAATTTGTCGGCAACACCTACGCCTTCACTCAGCAGGCCTCCGGGATTTTGCCGCAGGTCGAGGACCAAGCCTTTCAGATCGCCCATCTGATCGAGCGCTTCGGCGACTTCATGCTCGGTCGTTTCCTGGAATCCGGAAACGTGCATGTAACCGATGCCGGGCTTGATCATAAAATGGAGATCCACGCTATAGCGCGGAATCTCGTCGCGGATCACCGCGAATTCGAGCGGCTTGTCGGCGCCTTCGCGCAACATCGTGATGCGAACGGTAGTGCCTTTCGGTCCCTTGAGCAGATCGGCAACGTCGGAGGTGCTCATGTTGTCGGTGGGCTTGCCGTCAATGGCGGCGATAATGTCGCCCGGCCGGATGCCGGCCCGATAGGCCGGGGTGCCGACGAAGGGAGCGATGACGATAACTTTATTGTTGCGCGGGCCGACCGTCATGCCTACGCCGTAATACTTGCCACGCTGTTCTTCGCGAAGCGCGGAGTAAGACTTCGGATCGAAAAAGTTCGAGTGGGGATCGAGCTGGTGCAGCATGCTCGGGATGGCGCCGTTATAAATTGCCTTGTCGGCATTCACCGGATCGGCATAGTTCTGCTCGATCGTTTCATACACCTCGGTGAACTGCTTCAAGCTGTCGCGGACGTCGGAGTCGCTGCTGGGCGTGGCTGCCGGGCTGATGCGTTGCGCGAACAACATTCCCAACAGACCGAACGTAGCTAGAACGAAAACAATCAGGAAGAGAGAACGACGAGAACTACCAGCCATGTATCGAAATCCTCGGGCAGGGACGTGGAGGGACCCGGCCACCCCATCTGAGCGCAGTATAACATTGGAAGCGCCTGTTTAGTTGGATGCAAATGGGTGCTGGGGGTTACATTGGGGCGACGGCTTTTAGGGGGTGGGTGGGTAGCACGAGCCTTCTAAGGGCTTCAAGGAAGGTCCCAAGCGGGGGGACGACTGTGGAATCCACCCCTTGACGAGAGGCGAACGGCAAGGATAGGCTCCGCACCAAATAACGCTCTACCAAAAGACGCGGACGAGCATCTTAAACCCGCCTCTCGCGAGTCGAAGGTGGATACATGCGTATTGCAACCTTGCTCAGAATCCCTGCCTTCGTAGTTCTTGCGTCGTGTTTGCTGTTTGCGCAGCAGCAATCCACAACTCCGCCGTCGACGCGGCCGACGAATGCGCCAGCACAGGCACAACCAACCAATCCGAGCACGCCAGCGCCCACGCCAGCGCCCACCCCACCGCCCACCAATGAGCCGTCGCAGGCAGCTCCGGCCCCGCCAACTCCGCAGCAGCCGCCGGCGGCGGCACAGCCCCAGGCAAGTGAGCCCGGGCAGCGAGCGACGGCGACTCCCAAAGCTGGCAAGAATCCGAAAGCGGAGGCGTGGCAAGTCCTTGATGCCGCTTGCATTGGAAATCGAACGATCGGCCGAGCCATGGCGATCCGCGTATTGGGGCTGATGCCGAACGACCCCAAAGCTCTGGGGATCGCGGAAAAAGCGCTTGCTGACGACAGACCGGAAGTGAGGACGGCGGCTGCAACGGCGCTGGGCGATATGAAGTCGAGAAGCAGTATCCCAAAGTTGAAAGAGGCACTGGATGACAACGATCCCGGAGTTGCTCTGGCCGCCGCCCACGCCCTGGACGAGATGCACGACAATTCCGCTTACGAGGTTTACTACGAAGTATTAACCGGACAGCGGAAAGCCGGCAGGGGCTTGATCGCTTCGCAAACAGCGGTCCTTCGGGATCCGAAGAAGATGGCGCTACTCGGCTTCGAACAGGGCATTGGCTTCGTTCCATTCGCCGATATCGGGTGGGTAGCTTTTAGAACGATTACGAAGGATGATACGTCCCCGGTTCGCGCGGCAGCGGCCAAGGTATTGGCCAAGGATCCCGATCCGGCCGCGACCAAAGCATTAGCCGACACGGCGGATGACAAGAGCTGGCTGGTACGCGCGGCAGCGCTCGAGGCTCTTGCCAAACGCGGCGACCCTTCGGTGCTCGACACGGTAGCCCTGCATATGTCCGATAAAAGAGATGCAGTACGATACACCGCCGCCGCGGCTGTTCTGCGGCTCTCTGCGATCAAAGAAGCGAGGATCAAGGAAGCGCGCGCCGTAGATAAGAAGAAAACGCCGGGGAAGAAAAATAATAAGTAAATCTCCAAGCGGAAACGTAGAGAGACTACAAGAGCTTCGCCATAGGCCACTAAGATGCGTGTCAAGTCCAAGTCCAAGAAGAACGCCGAGTACCGACGTGGGGCGCCCGATGAGTCAGGCTGCGGCAAGGACCTCGGAAACTTTACCGGGTTCGCGCATTCTCGAATTACATCTCATTTCCGCGCTGCGCGGACGGGATACTCCACCGCGACCTACGATCCACTCGCAGCCTTCCTTCCGAACCGGCTCTTCGTTTGGATACCAGCGGTTGCGAAATATTGGTTCCATAAGAAGCATGCGTTTCGCGATTACACGACGCACGGAAAAGGAACGGGCATTTATCCGATCGATGACCGCGTCAAAATCAGCCTGGCGGGCGATTGGGGCACCGGTACGGATGAAGCGAGAATAGTTGCGGCAGCAATGGAAAAAGCCGAGCCCGATTTCACCATTCACCTGGGAGATGTGTATTACGTAGGCGACGATAATGAAGTGCGAGAAAACTTTCTCGGGGAAAAAACCAGTCCCTATGCCCCGGTAAAGTGGCCAATGGGCGCGAAAGGCAGCTTTGCACTCAATGGCAATCACGAAATGTATGCTGACGGAAACGGCTACTGGAGAATGGTTCTGCCGAGGATGGGATTGAAAGAACGCGGCAGCGAATGGGGAGCGGGACAGTGGGCGAGCTTCTTTTGCCTCGAAAATAAGCACTGGCGCATCATCGGACTGGACACTGGCTACAATTCCACTCGTTTTGACTGGGCGAAAGTGCCAGTGCTGCAGCGGAGCAAATGGCTTCGCAAGACGACGTCGTTCAAGCCGGGTTGTACTATTCCCGAACCCGTGCTCGCCTGGCTGAAGTCCTCCGTGAATCCGGACGGAGACAAACGCGGATTGATTCTGCTGTCGCATCACGGGCCGCACTCCGCGTTTGGGAGTTGGTATCAAATTCCGGCGAAGCAAATGGCGAAGCTGATTCACCGGCCGGTTATTTGGTTTTGGGGGCACGAGCACAAGCTCGCGATCTATGAGAAGTTCAGTGTCAAGGAGGGCATCGAGGCCCACGGGCGATGTATAGGCCATGGCGGCATGCCGGTCGAGCGCGGCTCGGCTCCCGACATTCAGGATTGTAGATGGCTCGCTTGGGATAACAGGCGTTATCCGAGCGACGAGGAAGTTGATGTTGGCTACAACGGGTACGCCAACCTTTCCTTTAACGGCCCGGCGCTGCACGTCGCATATTACGATTTAAGGCAATCGCTGGTCCTGACAGAAGATTGGCATGTCGATATCGCGTCGGGCGCCCTCGAGGGACCTGCGCTGAAGAAAGTGCTCGACGATCCATCGCTGCATTACCGGGACGCTTAGGCAGACAGGCAGTCCACTGCGACAATAAGCAGCAACCATGGGGATCGCGATTCGGCCAATCCGGACATCGAAGGAAGCGTGGGCGGAATCACGGCCCATACTGCGGGGCATCGGGCTCATCCTCCTGGCCACAGGTATCGCGCTGCTGGCCAATGGCATCTACGCAGGAGTGCATAAGTACCGGAGAATCGGCCAGTGGGTGCCCGTGGATGCGTTGATACTCGAGTTCCAACTTGTGAACGAGCCGCACGGGCGCGTGCTGAGCGACTATCGGGCGCACATTACATTTCAGTATGAGGTTGGCGGGCGAATACTGGTCAGCGCGACGCAAAGCGACTTCACCACTTCTTCCGCTTCCACGATGAGAGATTTGAGACTAAGTTACCGGCCCGGCGGCCATCAACACATCCGCTATAACCCAGAGCAGCCGAAAGAAATCACAATCGACAATCTCGACCTTAGATCATTTCGCCAGCCGTTTTGGCTGGCAGCCTGGGGAGCAGGCCTCGCGCTCGCTGGACTAGCGCTCAGAAGGTGACGTGGGCGATGCTCGTTCACGTAGGGCGACCACGCGGGTTACTTGCCCACATAGGTACGCGGGGAGCCGATACCGGTGCATCGGTCGAAGCCCGCCTTGCAGCGCGAATCTCCCTGCGTGATGTCCTTGAAGTCGGCTTTGTATTCGGTGGGATTGGCTAACTCGGAATACATCCAAGTGAGCTCATTCCGGCTCGACGTCTGTTTGTTGCCGGCAGCATTCACAATGCCGGCAAAAGTGGGCGAGGCCCAGCTCGTGCCTCCGACCGAAAGCCAGCCTCCCTGGAGGTAAACGGCTGCGCAGCAGTAATCGGAAGCCACATCGGGATATCCACGATGGGTTCCGACGATGCCAGAAACCCCGCTCTGGTAGCTCGGTCTGGGTTCATAGGGACTGAGGTCGCCGCCGCCCCCGCCCGTGAAGTAAACCTCGTTCACAAAATTGCCGCTTTGGTCGCGATTGAAATACGTGCCTCCGACCGAGACCACATTCGGAGACGCTCCCGGATAGATGCTGACGCCGATACCGGAATCACCGCTGGCGGCGAAGTAGACGACTCCTGGCTTGGTGAAGTATGCGTCCCAGTTGATCTCCTGGGCAACTTCCGGATCACCCCAGCTCATACTGACGACACCGCCTCCCGCATTGGCCACCAGGCTGGCGGCGAGTTTGACCGCTGCCCAGGTAGGGTCGGTGTTGACCTGCTTGGATTCGACCAGGAAGATCTTGGCGTTTGGCGCCATCGCGTGGGCCCACTCGATGTCGAGTGCCTCCTCGACCAACCAATTCGAATAGACCGGAGGCTTCGTGATGCCGGGCCATCTCACCGTGAGGTTGGCGTCTGGAATGCCAAAGTAAGCGGAGAAGGCGTGCAGATCAGTAGCCGCGGTCGGGTAGTCGCCGGCATCGACGATGGCAATCGCGCCCCAGCCGCCGGTCGGCACATTCTTGCTAGTGGCGATTGGGCAACCCGTAGGTCCGGTTACCAACTGGTATACACAGGCGAGGGATCCGGGCGTCTCGTCGCCGGGAGAGGGGCCGTTCGGGTTTGGGATGTCTGAGTCGACAAAGAAGTAATTCGTATGATGGCGGCCGGGCTGCGGAATGCTGGATGGCGGATAGATGATTCTGTGTCCGTTGAAGACGGATTCGATGCGTGTTTGAGCGAGAGCCCGGGGAGAGGCCACACCGAGAAAAAGCGCAACCCCGATGATCACTGCAATAATAAAAGAAGGTTTCATTCGTTGACTCCTGTGGCAGTCGACAATATGCCGTCGGTAATGATGACGGTTGTACTACGCGAATGCAAGCCCGAAACCGGGCGGCTGGCGCGGCTTATGGCCATCAATTCGACTCCGGAGAGTGGCCTTCCGGAGCTCGCGCCGTCCAATGACCTCTAAGAAAATCCTAAGGGGGACGTAACCGTCCGTTGGTGAACGTCGAGGGCGGGAGGCGGGCTAGCTCCGATCGGGGTCGTGAGCGTTAGCGGCGACTGGCTGCAGCGGCCCGGGAGCGCCGCTCTGCCGCGTGTACCTCCAAGGTCGGTTGTTTCCGGCTGGAGTGCCGCCTGGCCGTGACGGCAATGTGAACA
Source organism: uncultured Acidobacteriaceae bacterium (assembly GCA_963772195.1). Classification (GTDB taxonomy): domain Bacteria; phylum Acidobacteriota; class Terriglobia; order Terriglobales; family Acidobacteriaceae; genus Acidiflorens. Next base: position 116,409 of record CAVYWE010000002.1, read on the forward strand.
TCCTGGCCGAGCAAGAGGAGAAAGCGCAAAAGCCGCTCGATAGAAAAGTCGGTGAGACGGCCCCGCATCAAGGCAGACACCTTGGGTTGGTCCACGCCGAGCAGCTTTCCCGCCTGCACTTGGGTCAGTTTGCGGCCTGTGATGATGTCAACGATCCGATGAGCCAGATTGGCCTTCGCTCGTGCTTCTTGCGGATTGGCGACGCCGAGATCGGCATAAATATTTCCGCTACTTTCCACGTAATGTTTTTTCATCGTAGTCCTTCCTGATTCGCTTCCAACTCCACCACTTGGGCCAGTCGCCTCTTCACGAGATCGATTTCACGTTTCGGGGTTGCGATGCCCCGTTTGGACTTCTTCTGGAACACGTGCAAGACGTAAATCGCTCTCGGGAACCTCACTGTATACACAGCCCTGAACCTGTCGCCTTTGAAGTCGGACATAATCTCCAGCACGCCCGGTGCAATACCTTTCAGGGGTTTCGCATTCACCGGCATCTTGCCCTGCTGGACTCGCTCTAACGCAAACCCAATCTCGCTCTTAACTTCGTCCGCAGCCTGCGGAGTATATCTCGCGAATCCCCCATGAATCGTACCGGCCTCATCGAGGTCGCTGTCATGTCCTGACTGTAGGATATGCTAATAGTAGCATACGGTCAAGTACAGGAAAGGAGGCCAAGGAAAGGAATAAAGCTCGCCGGACTCCTGGCAGACGTTAAACAAAGTCCGATGCGGGACGTCGCACCTTTGACTGAGAACGTCGAGGGAGAGGGCAGGGCAATTTCTGCACATTCACCAGCGTCACAGAATGTGCCAGACGAAATGGGCAAAGAGAACCGCCAGCAGCAAACCTCCGATGCCACAAACCCAGAAGAGAAAATGCTCGGTCAATTTTGGGGAATTGATCTCTTTCTTGTCCATGACTGAAGAATACTCCCTAATCTTTGCTACTTCGCCTGCACTTCCACCGCATCGGCCAAGTGCATCGGAGTTGGTGAGCGATCTCCGACTTCGAGCGTTTGGCCGTGCTGGAGATATTGTGCGAGCACGGCGGGCTCGGACCAGTCCAGATCCCAGCCGTTTTCAATTGCGATGATGGTGTAGGAGCCGGGAATCACATTGGGCAGGTTGAAACTTCCGTCGAGATCGCTTTGGTCGCGGCGAAAGCGATCGTGATTCGCTTCCGGATTTTTGGGCACCAGAACGATCATCGCGCCGGAAGCGCCTTTTCCAGCTTGCTTGGCGAAGCCTTCGACGGTGACCGAACCTCCCACCAGCGAGAGTGCAACGGTGAGCGATGCGCTGGGAGGCACGGTCAAGGCGTGTCCGGAAATTGTTCCGGCCTCCGAGGCGATGCGAACGACGGAATACGCCTGCGCGGCGGAACCCGCCACGACGTCATACTTGCCCGGAATGACGTCCGCAAAATTGGCTTCACCCTTGGCGTCCACTTCGGTAGCATCCGCTCTGCCCTTGCTGTTGCGCAGGCCAATCTGGAGTCGCGACGGAAGACTCACCGCGCCTTCGATCTGAACCGTCGCCTTGATCTTGCTCGTCGATCGACCCGAGGACACGTCGAGTTCGCCGCCGCTGTTGAGATTGACTTCGGTGGGCTCTTGCAGTTGGCCGCTGGAATCCCGCATTCGGACGGTATAGGGGCCCGCCGCAACTCCGGTCAGCTCAAACACGCCGGGAGCGACCATCTGACTTTGGCTGATGTCGACCGTTTCCATGCCGTCGAACGCGGGCTTTTGCAGCAGGGGGAAAGCGACCCCGCGCGTGCCATACTCCGGAATGTGCACAACGAGATGCAGCGAGGGAACGGGATTCAGGTGGATATCAGCCTCCAGGCGATCCCCGCCGCGCACCGGGATGGGAGCGGCCTCCTCGGCCTCGGTGGCGTCCCCATAGTAGGTGATGGGGTAGGCGACGTCGAGCGATGGATCCACCTGGGGAGGCGGATTCGCTGCGCCCTCGCCCGTCGAAGTTGGATGAACCGCGTACCAGGGCGAAGCTTTTGCAGAGACAAAGTACGTTCCCTCGTTGAGGGGGCTCACTTCGTAGCGGCCCTGATCGTCCGTCATGGCGCCGCGAAAATTGAAGATGCGACTCACGCCCTGGAAATGGTCCTCACGATACACCATGATTTGCGCATGGCGGACGGGGTCCTGGAATTCATCGAGGACCTTGCCGGTGAGCACGGCGTTCGGGGCGAGGCGGAGAGCAAGGTTTTCGGTATCGAGATCGGCACCGGTTACGATCGCGGTCGAGAAACCGTCATGCTGGTTGTAGGAAGCGGTGATGAGCCCGCGCTTCGCTCCCTCGAGCGAGTACTTGCCCGCGGGGACATGGAACTCGAAGCGTCCGTCATTGCCGGTGACGACGGATTGCATGCTCTGCCGATTCTTCGCGTCGGCGATGGTGACGCGGGAGCGCGCCAGCGAGCCACCGGTCTTCGCGTTGACCACCGTCCCGGCGATGCGGTAGGGGCCGGAAGGAATCTGCGTCCGCTGAGGGTTCTCGGTCTGAGCCAGCGCGGAGCAGAAGAGCAGCGCGCAGGTCGCCGTGAGTATTGCCTGTCGGCATGATCGCAAGGCAGGAATCATTGGTCGTTCTCCGAAACGCCTGCCGAAATGCTCGTGGAAATCAACTGCAACTGCACGTGTTCCTTTTGTCCGCCAACCACGCGCACCACGGGTCCTTTCGAATCGTAGGTGCGCAGGGCTTCTGGATTCCGGTACTCCAGTTCGTGCTGCTCGCGATCGAACGCAAGCAGGCGATACGCACCCGGAGGTAGTCCCTGCGAAACGAAACTTCCATCCGGACTCACCCATATCTCGGTGAGCTGCCCGCTGCTGTCCGCAAGGGGAATGCAGTAGATATGCGCCGCGGCCTGCCCAGCGGACGACGTATAAGAAGCCCAGCCTTGTACGGCGGCCATGGCACTAACCGGCCCCCGCGCGGTCGGCGTAACTCCCTCGACTGTGCCGCTAATCTCCGCCGTATCGTCGCGCATCGTGATCTCGATGGGAGACGCCGTCCCTCCCGCGCCGACGACCAGCGGCTGATGCTGGAGGTCAAGATTGCCGGAACGGATCGAGGCGGGGTAACCGCGTGACGAATTGACTCGCACCCAGTAGTTTCCCGCTGGCGCACCCTCAATGACCAAAGCGTCGTCTCCGGCCCGTCTAGGGTCCCGCAGAGAAACTTGCGGCCTTATTCCATGTGGCCCTACTCCAAAATCATCGGCGGCCTCGAGCGTTACGCTCAAATAGCGACGCGGGCCCTTTACCACCGTGTTGCGACCGTTGATGTTCCAGGTCATCGAACCTGCGTTGTCGGCAGAGGTGAATTCTTCCTTTACGTTGACTGGGATCGAGGCATTGGGCAGGAGCGTCATACTTGGCCCATCGATTGCGGCGCCTTTGATCGTGATTGTATGTAATCCGGTCATGCCATCGTGTCCGAAGCTCGATGCTTCGATGGTGTAGGTTCCGTCGGGCAACATGCCTTCAATCGCATGGTCACTGTTGTTGTAGCCGAGGGAAAATCCCGGCCCCTTCCGTCCGTGCGCGTACACGCTGACGGCGACTCCGTTGTCCGGCGCATTTATGACCGGCACTTTGACGCGGTAATAGGGCAGTTTCACCAACGAGAGGTTAACCGCCTGCGTCTGGCCGGCAGCTAATTGAATTGTGGCGGCAGATCCGAAATCGGGCGCGCTCGGGTAGTAGACAGGCGGGTATCCGAACAGCTGTCCGCGCGGGTCATCGGAGCGAGGAAGGGTAAGTGGATCAATGGTGAGCGGGTCGCGATCGAGTAGCTCCTGCGTCAGCAGCTTATAGATGCCGGCCGGAAGGTCCGCGAAACGGAATTGACCGTCCGACGTGGACTGAGCGCCTCCAACTGGAACCCAGTGCGCGCGACCATCCTGCACCTGCCGCCGGAAGACTTGTAGCATGATGCTGTCGGGCGCTTCTGACGTGGGAAGAGTGACGGCGCCGACGATCAGACTCTCGGGTGTGAGCGTGAGTGTCAAGTCCTTCAACGCTTCGTTCTGAAGGTTTTGTGCCTGGCCGTCGGGATTGGTCCGGAATCCTGGCTTACGGGCCATCAACATATAAGGACGATTGGGAATCGAAGACTGAATCTGGCCACTGACAGGAGTGTTCGAATCCGAACCGCTCCCAGGAGCAGGGTCGACCTTCGGTAAGGTGAATTCAAAACGGCCTTCACTATTGGTTAGGGTGGCGAAGCGATTGTCGGGGGAAGAAACCAGAGCCCGGGCGATCGGCTCATGCGTCACGCTGTTGATCACAATGCCGCTGATGGTGTCGGTATTGCCGGAGGTGGACTGCGCGGCGGCGGCGCTCAGGCAGGCGACGATAAGGGAGAACAAGAGGATGCTTGCGCTTTGAAATGTTCGCCGAGATACTCGCCGGCACGAGCACAGTAGAACCTTGCAACGTAAAACATGCAGAGACACGTGATGCTCGCGGGTCTTCAACTGGATTGCTCCAACCTTGAATTATTGTGGCCCAGCACCGGGGAATGCACAACGCAAGTACTACGGAGTGGGAATCGCCGGGGCGGTTAAGGGTTGCCTTCGGGAAAGCCAGCCTCAGAAGAATCGCGTGACGCCCTCTTCTAGTACCAGCACCTTGTCTTTCACGCCGGCCTTCAGCGCTTCGCGCTCCAACAACTGGAGAGGCTCTTCGATGGGCTCATGCGACAGGCGAAATGTTCCGTAGTGCATGGGCACCATCCAGCGGGCGTTCAGATCGAGAAAGGCGCGAGTGGCGTCGGCGGGACTGGTGTGGACATTGCGAAATTGGGGCGGATTGTAAGCACCAATCGGGAGCAGTGCTAGCTCGGGCGACAGGCGGCGTCCGATTTCGCGGAAGCCGGCGAAATAGGCGGTGTCTCCGGCGTGGTAGACGGAGTGTTTGCCGCTACGCAGCACATAGCCGCCATAGCCGCGGTGCGAATCCTTGAGGATGCGAGCGCCCCAATGCCGCGAGGGGACATGAGTGATGTCGAGCGGGCCGTGGCGGTAGGTATTCCACCACTCGAGTTCAACAATCTGTTCAAATCCAAGATCGGAAACCAAGTCGAATAAATGATGGGGAACGACGAGCGTGGGCGCGGTCCCGGTCTGGCGGCGGGTTTGCCGCGCGATGGTGCGTAGCGACTGGCGATGCAGGTGATCGAAGTGAGCGTGCGTCACCAGGACGACATCCATAGGAGGAAGGTCGCGCAGGTTCAACCCAGGTTGACGCAGGCGCTTGAGGACGAAGAGCCAGCGCGCAAAGTTGGGATCGATAACGACATTCTGTCCGCCAATTTGCAGGAAGAAGCTGGAGTGGCCTATGAAGGTGACGCCGAGCTCGCCGTTTGAAACGAGTTGCGGTTTGTGGGTCTTGCCGGTGCGAGGCGTGACTACGGAATGCCGCACCAGGCGAGTGAAGTCGCCGGCTCGCTTGCGTAGCGCGGGATTTTTCAATGAGGACTTCAACATTGGTTCGACCAGTATGATTCGACCGGTATGATTCACCCACTATGATTCGACCGGTATGGGTCGGCCGGTCCGACGGAAACGCCGTCGATTTCTACATTATCGGCTTTGCACTCTCAAGTCTGTAGCAAAGTATAGATGCTCTGGAGGCCGGCAGCGACACCGGGGTTGGGCGGTTTTTTGGGGAACCGGTCGTTATCCTTGGGAACTGCTCAGGGTGAATCCGAGGCCTCAGAAACGAACATTTCGGGTCGAACACCACAGTCGAACAAGTACCACGAGAAGCCCCGGACCCTCGACAGACACTCATGAACATCGCCGCCACGCTACTTTTGCGGGCCAACCAGGTCGCTCATGGGCGGCACGTTGGCGGTGTCGCAGGTAAATGCCAGGCAGCCTAATTGCCACCCATCCTCAATCGTTGCCAGCATGGATTGGTGGTTGTAGGCGACGTTCGACGTACGGTGCGAATGATCAGAGTGAGAAATGGTGATGGTCACGACATGGCCGCCGCCTTGGCCGGGAACGGAGTCGCAGCAACCGCTGTCGTCCCCGAACCCATTGAAGCCGGAGCCGGTGAAGTCGGATTCATCCCAAGCGATGAAGATGACTGAGTTGCCGGTCCAAGCGTGTGAATTCATGATGGCGCTGACCGTGTTGCTAAGAAAGGAATCGCCCGTGGCAATCAGCGCCTGCACTTGAGAAAAATCGCAAGGGTCGGCGGGAATGGACGCCCGGCCGTGCATGTCGTGACATTGGTCAGGACTGATCCAGATGTAATCGGCCACGTTGCCGCTGGCCAGGTCGGTCGCAAACTTGCCGAAGTCGACAATATTGGCCACGCGCGCCGGGTTGCTCTGCACGTCCTGATACGAAATGAAGGGGTTGTGCTTGCGTTCGTAGAGCTGGTTGCCGCAAGAGTGATCGAGCGGAGTTTTGCAAAGCGAGTAAGACTGCATGTAGGCCTTCCACGTTTTGCGGTTAGCCTCGAGCTGATCCACGATGTTGGCGACGTTGATGGTGGTGTCGTTGTCGTCAGCGACGCCGTTTGTAGAACCGGAGGTGGCGGCAATGTAGTTTGGCTGACTGGGATGGGTGACGCCGAAGTAGTTGCTAGCCAGACCGTAGTTGGCAGCCGCGGCGTTGGTGAATGGTGCGTTCGGGTTCCCTATCAGGCTGTCGAAGCCCGTGTTCTCCATCATGATGATGAAGACGTGCTGAAAGTTCTTCATGCTGGAACGGCCATTCTGCGCGGCGAGCGGGGACGGCGTTAGCGAAACAAAAATCAGCATAAAACAGGCCACAGTAATTCTGGACAGGCCGAGAAGACGCAGCGATTTCATGTGGACCCTCCTAAAGCTCTTGAGTTCGATCTTCCTCAGGACTTCAAAGACGGCGACCATAGTACACCCATCTCGCCCATCCGCAACACTTTGAAATGATTTTCACCTGAAGCGCTCGGGATCGGTATGCGATCCGTACCAGCACTACTTAAGCTGCCCCATTTGTGGCCTGCGTTTGCCAACCTTCATTTCTGTCATTTCCGTCAAACGCAAAATTTCCTGCGTTTGCCTTGACCGTCACTTTGCTGGTCATATCTAATTCAAGGCTTAGACGAAATACTTCTTTGGCTAGACTTTGGAAAGGACTGACGCTGATGCGCGTAGCTTTTCTTGGCATGGGAATTATGGGACGGTCGATGGCCGCCAACCTGGTCAAAGCTGGACACGACGTCGCGACCTGGAATCGGAGCGCCGGTAAGGATGTGGAAGGCGCACGCAGTGCGGCTTCTCCGGCGGAAGCGGCCGAGGGGGTGGAAGTGGTGTGGATGTGCGTCTCCGACACGAAGGCGGTCGATGACTTGCTGTTTGGCCCACGCGGCGTGGATCAAGTTCTGGCCGAGGGCATGATTATCGCGGACTCGAGCACGATTTCGCCTTCCGCCACGCGACGCTTTGCGGAACGCGTGAAGGCGCGTGGCGTTGACTATGTGGACGCTCCGATGACCGGCTCAAAGATTGCCGCTGAAGCGGGGCAACTGATCTTCATGGTGGGAGGCGACGAGGCTGTGCTCGCTCGCCTGCAGCCGCTTTTTCAAGCGATGGGCAAGCAGGTGTTTCACATGGGTGAGACGAGCAAAGGACAGGCCACGAAGCTGGTTATGAATCTGCAGATCGCGCTCATCTATGAAGGATTCGCCGAAGCGCTGGCGCTCGCCACGAAGCTCGGCGTGGAGGTAGAAAAGCTGTTGCCGCTGATACAGGCGTCCATGGTGCGTTCGGGGGTGGTGGAGTACAAAGCTCCGTTCATTCTGAAGCGCGACTTCTCGCCCAATTTTCCTCTGCGGCTGATGCTGAAAGACATTCGCCTGGCGCTCGATGCCGCCAAGGAAGCGCGGGTGCGGCTGCCTGGATTGGAAGCGGTGGAAGAGGTCTATGACGTCGCGGCAGAGGAAGGGCAGGCGGATCTGGACTATGCGTCGACACTTACGCTGCTGGAGAAGTGGGCGGGAGTGGAAGTGAAGGCGGCAGCGAAGTAGGCGAAAGCGACTTATCGCGACTCCACGGTACTGTGGCCACAGGCGGCTGCCGAGCTTTGCTCGGCTTGGACGGGCGAGGCGCCCGTCCCCACACACGCTACTACTTCTACTTCTTCGCGAACGATCTGACGTAGTTCACCATGTTCCAGATGTCATCATTCTTGGCGCGGTTGTCTTCGGGGGGCATGTCGCCCTTACCATTCCTTGTAACGTAGAAGAGTTCGCCGTCGGTGCGGTTTTTCAATGCGTCGGGATGGGTGAAGTCGGGGATGTTTTTGTAGTCCGCCCCGATGTCGCCCTTGCCGTCGCCGTTGTTTCCATGGCACATCGCACAGTCGATGCCGTACATCTTCTTGCCCTTGGCCAGCGACTCCGGGGTTGGCTTGACAGGATTTACCTTGGCCGCCTCTTCGGGGGGAATCTTGGATTCGGGGGTGGGAGTTTTTGCGGGGGGCTGATCCTTCTGCGCCCATAACGCGAACACCAGAAAGAGCGATAGAAGAAGGACCCGTGGAGTTTTATTTTTCAACACACACCTCCGGTTCGGGAGCACGGTTGAAACGTTCAACAATACTCCGCACCACGGAAACGTGCACGAAAAAATTGCAGGGTCGGAGCCTGCGTGGCCAAGGTGTGAATATCGGAGCCTTAGAGTGTGCCTGGGAACTCGGTCGTCCCTCGGGACTTGAATCATTTTCTTCCGCTTTTCCCAGCGCTGAAGCGCTGGGCTAAGCTTGGGCGCCCCTCCGGGGCTGGAATCTTGGACATCTTAGACGGATTGATATTGGTGAGATGGCTAGTGCTTGCAGTTTTTCGTGTGACCCAGGTTACGCTCGTAACCCCTTTAGCCTGCGAGGATTACAGAAGTATTACAAACCAGTTCCTCGACTCTTGGTATTGTCTAAACAGACCTCAGCAACACGGGTGTTTGGAGAAGAAAACCGATGAGCGTAACCATGCGCGAGACCATGAACGAAGCAACCAGCCAGGAAATGAGCGAAACCGGAGAGGGCACGAATCGCAGAGAACGGGCGAACCGCGATGGCTTCAATTGGGGCACCGCGATTGCGATGGGCCTGTTTCATGTGGGCGCAGTTGCGGCATTATTTTTCTTTACCTGGCCGGCATTTTTCGCCGCTATTTTCTTGTGGTGGGTATCGGGCAGCCTCGGGATCGGGATGAGCTATCACCGGCTGCTGACGCATCGCGGATATAGGACGCCGAAGTGGGTGGAATACTTCCTGACCTGGTGCGCGACTCTCGCGCTCGAAGGCGGGCCGATTTTCTGGGTGGCGACGCACCGGATTCATCATCAATTTTCTGACGACGAAGGCGATCCGCACTCACCGATCGACGGCAAGTGGTGGTCGCACATGGGATGGATCCTGATGGGCAAGTCGATGCATCACGACACCACAACCCTGGGCCGTTACGTCCCCGACCTGACCAAGGATAAAGTTCACGTCTGGCTGACGAAGTATCACTGGACCTCAAACATTGTTCTGGGCGTGATCCTGTTTGCGATTGGCGGATTGCCCTGGCTGCTGTGGGGAGTGTTTGCGCGCGTCGTCGTCGGACTGCATTCCACGTGGATGGTGAACTCAGTCACACACCTGTGGGGAACGCGGCGCTTCGCGACCAAAGACCTCTCCACCAACAACTTGCTGGTGGCCCTTGTGACGTTTGGCGAAGGCTGGCACAACAATCATCATGCGCATCCGGTCTCCGCGCGGCATGGCTTGAAGTGGTACGAAATCGACATGAACTGGTACGGCATCTGGGCGCTGAAGAAACTTGGACTGGCGCGGCACGTGTACAAGGTTGATCTCGATAGGCTCCCGCCGAAACCGGCCCTGACGCGGGATGTGAAGGCCGCCGCGGTGCTGGCGCCGGCTGCGGGAAACGATTAGAGCAGGTCTCAGGTGTTAGGTCTCAGGAAAGGCTCTCGAACTGGCCACGGTGGTCGGCGTCGGGAGCCTTCTTTGTGTGATCGCTGATAATTACCGTGCTCCTGCCTTCCGAGAGATGCAAAAGGGAGGCCGCCCCGAGATATTGCGCGGCTTGGTTCGTCGGATTCGCTGGCTACGTGTTAAGCGAGCGGCGTTCGGAAAAGAAGCGAATTGGGTAAAAAATCAATATCGCCGCAGCTGCTGCCATTGTTCCCTGTGCCATGTCGAAGCCCCACGGATTGCTTGATTCCCCAAATAACAGCAGCATCATCAGCCCCAACATCATAAGAAATATCGCAGGCAAACAGAGAAGCGATAGACCAAGCAAGACGGGCATCTTTTGTATGGCCTCTCGATTTAGCGCCGTGTAGTTTTCTTCGCCCATGAACCTGGCTAACATTGCCTCCGAGGCGTTGGACGCGGCAATTAGGAAGGATGCCGTAAGGACTAGAACTCCGCCATGAATTGAGCGGTACGGTATTAGGGATATGATCGCAGTGGCGAAGATATATTTCCAACCAAGCCGCCGCGCGATTGGGTTCGCTTCGACTCTCAACGTGGGAGAGACCAAATATGTTGTTCCTATATCTCCGAGACGAGAGATGAGGGTGGCGAACGCAACGATGTGAACGAGATGTCCCATCAAGAATTCATGCATAGATCGCTCCTTAGCGAAATTGCCAGGACCAGCGACAGTCCCCTGTTTTACAGTTTCCGGAGTCTGGCTACTTTTAGTCGGTGAACCGATACCACGCCATCACCACCAAACCCACGCCCGCGATCGTGAAAAAGACCGCCAACAGATCCCAGCTAAAGACGTGATTGACGAGATAGCGGTAAGTGAAAAGAAGGTCGGCCTCGATGCCGCCGACGAGCCCAGCGATACATCCGGCGCGCACCCTGTGCTTCCAGAAGCGTTCGTCGATTACCTTGTTGATAGGAATCTTCATTCTTCGTCCTCCCGCATTTCGCCGTTCAACGTGAAGATCTCATCGGTGGAACAGCCGAACACGCGGGCGAAGGTTAGGGCCAGCGGCAGGCTCGGCACATATCGGTCGCGCTCAATCGAGTTGATGCTCTGCCGCGATACGCCCACAGCATTGGCGAGTTGCTCTTGCGTCCACCCGCGCGCGATGCGGAGCTCCTTGACCCGGTTCAGGATATTCGGTGTCATGTAAAGCTAACTTTCCACTAAAGTTTACGATCGGCAACTATTAATGTCAAGTCAGCTTGTCATTGGGAAAGCTGGCGCGAATGAAAGGCGGAGCCTATGAGGCGCCAGGGCGGCGGGCCTTTCGGGACCACAAACTTAGATAGATCTTGGTTCCGGCTGGGTCGTCTGCAACTGCGGAACTGGAAACCTGCTCGTATTTGCTGATAAATCGCCATTTCACTACGACCTCGAAAAGGCCTTTCACGCCCCCGGCCGCCCGAGACCTGACACCTGACACCTGACACCCGTCCCGCTACAATTCCCCTGTGCGGATCATCAGCCGGCAGAAAGCGATTTATTTCTTCCTCACGCTGGGCGTTTGCCTGGCGGCGGTGGCGTTTGCGGTCGGCAGCGGCTGGATCATCCTCAACTGGCGCCAGGGTATCAAGGTTTTTCTCGGCATCATTTTTTTTGGCGCTATTGTCGCCGGCCTCGTCCTCAATACGATTTTTCTCGTCCGTGAAATTCGCCGCAACGAGAAGCATGACAGTTTCATCAACGCGGTTACCCATGAATTGAAGACGCCGATCGCGTCCATCCGGCTCTACCTTCAAACTTTGCAGCGACTCGAGGTAGGAGAAGCGCAGCGACGGCAGTTCTACGAGTTGATGCTGCTCGATACGGAGCGCCTGCTGCACACTGTGGAACAGGTGTTGAAAGCGGGTGAGGCGGCGCAGAAGAAAACGCCGTCGCAGCGCTTGCCTGTGGAATTCAACTCGCTGGTGCGCGAGTGCATGGAACTGGCACGCGTGCGTCATCATTTGCAGGCGGACGATCTCGAATACCGTGAGCAGAACGGCGGCGGAAAACGTGTGATCGGCGATCCGGAAGAGTTGCGGACCGCGGTCTCGAACCTGCTCGACAATGCCGTGAAGTATTCGCCGGATGGCGTGCACATCTTGGTGGAGTTGGACGCTCCCGATGAGAAGCGAGTGGTGCTGCGGGTGCGCGACCGCGGGGTGGGGATTCCGGAGCAGGAACTGAAACGCGTCTTCAAGCGGTTTTACCGGGTGACACAGCGCTCGCTCTCGCAAGTGAAGGGCACCGGCCTGGGACTGTTCATCGTGCGGTCGATCGCGCGCAAGCACGGCGGCCGGGTATTCGCCGAGAGCGAAGGGGCAGGGAAGGGAACCACCGTGACCCTCGAATTGCCCCGGAAAGTGACAGTGGCATGAGCCGGGTGCTGGTGGTAGAGGACGAGGCGCACCTGGCGGACGGCCTGCGCTTCAACCTGCAAGCCGAAGGACACGCGGTAGAAGTTGCGGCCGACGGCGAGTCGGCTCTGGAGATGCTCGTCGAAAAAAGAGAGCGCTTCGACGTGGTCGTTCTCGACGTGATGCTGCCCGGCAAGAGCGGCTTTGATGTCGCGGCCCTGCTCCGCGAGAAAAAGAACTATGTGCCGATTCTGATGCTGACGGCGCGCGGGCGTGCGGAAGATGTGCTGCAAGGATTCGCGTCGGGTGCGGATGATTATTTGCCAAAGCCGTTTGAGTTGGCGATTCTGATTGCTCGATTGGAGAGCTTGCTGCGGCGCAGTGCGTGGATGAAAGACCGCGATCGGGCGGGCGCGGGCGATGGCCACGATCATAGCCATGACCATGACCTCGGCAAGGCGCGGCGGGTGCCGGAGGGCGAGCGGGGAACTGGCGGCGACACATTCTGTTTTGGTGGCAAGACTATCGACTTCGAAGAACTGGAATTGCGCACGCTAGGAAATACGATCCATCTGACGGTGATGGAAGCGGAGCTGCTGCGATATCTGGTGCGCAGTCAAGGTCGCGTGGTTTCGCGCAAGGCGATTCTGGAAGATGTCTGGGGATTGCACGAAGATACCGATACGCGCGCCATCGATAATTTTGTAGTGCGGCTGCGGCGCTACATCGAAGAGGATCCCTCGCAGCCGAAGCACTTGCAGACGGTGCGGGGCGTGGGGTACCGGTTTGTGGCGGAACCGGAGTAGTGGGATAGAGAGGGACGCCATGAAACGCGCGATTCTTCGTGGGTTATTCGCGATGCTGGCTTTGCTGCTGGTGGTTTATGTGGGCGACTACTGCTCCCTCCGCTATCAGATTCCTCGCGGTCGCCCGCAGTTCGGGCAGATTACGGTAGACACTCTTTACGCCATCCATCAAAAGAACGGAAAGACCGAGTACGAACTCGGGGAACCGGGGACCGAACCCTGTGTTCATGCGCTGTTTCCCCACTTCGGTTGCAGCCCCTGCTGGTATGCTGGTCGCCACACCGAGAGACGCATCAATATTTGATTGCTCGATTTGATTGCGCGCCGTCGCTCCTACACCTTGGTAACTGGAGACAAACGCGCGCGTGCCCCAAAATCAAGAAGCCATGGATGGGGAAAGCACAGCGCGGATTCGTGCCCAAGCGTCGCGGCGCTGCGATCAAAGCCGCGCCTGGCTCGCCCGGTTGCCCGCCCAGGCCCGGATCATTCTCGCCTTTTTTCTGGTCGCTGCGGTCCTGATGGCGCTCCACACCGCCTCGACCGGCAAGGATGCGAGCTTGCACTTGACGTTGCAGCATGGCTTCCGCAGCGCAGATTTGTCCTTGTGGGTCGACGGTGACCTCGCTTACTCCGGCAAGCTTAGAGGCTCCACAAAGAAGAAGTTTGGCCTGATACCCGGGTCCGTATATGGACGCTTCTCTGAAATCGTGCCGGTATCGGCGGGGACACATCGGATCCGTGTGCAGGTGAAGTCGGAAGACGGCTCCACGCAGCAGGACAGCCTTACTGGAAATTTTGCTGCTAACAGCGAGCGCGAGCTTTCCGTGTCAGCTCGTCCCAACGGGCTATCCCTGGCTTGGCAAGCAGCCAACGACTCCGGGCAGTCATCGGGCTCGGGTTGGTTTGCCCGTTATGCCGGTGCGTTGTGCCTGACCATCGGAGGCTCCATCATCTCTGCAATCACAGGATTCGCTCTACGAGAGTTGCCCGCACACATTCGGGCGCGCCAGAACGACGAGCCAAAAGTTCACTCGACCGCCGCCGGTCAGTAGAAGAGAGCGAGAGAGAAGTTCAGCGCCCCCGCTTTTAGCAAGTGGAGCGACGGGCGTCTCGCCCGACCCGCCCGGCGGGGATGCCCGGCGCTCCACTACCACCAGCAACCGCTGCACGCGAGCTTCTACTTTCCTGCGGCAGTCGCTTTTCTCAGTGCTGCCTGGCCAAGGAACTGCTGAACAATTCGGCTGCGGCGCTACAGTGCGTCAGGGTATCGCGTTCCTTTGGGATTCCGTCTTCCCGGAGGAAACAATCTGAATTTGAGACTTCGTTCGCGACGGCTCTCTTCCTCCAAATGCCGCGAGCGCGCTTTCAGCAAATCATTGAGCGATACAAGACCTAGAAATTGCCTCGTGGCACGGTCCACCACCGGCATTCGCGTGCAGCCCTTTTCAACCATGCGATATACCACCACTCGCAGCGGCTCGTCGGGATAGGCTTCAGCCGCGCCCGTTCGCACCAGGTCACCGATCGGCCATCCTCGGGCTGCATCCCCATTCTGATCCATCCGATGGCTTACATCACCGCGCGTTACGACACCGACGAGCTGACCTTCTGCGTTCACAACCGGCAGCAGGCGTTGCTCCTGGCGGTGATCCACCCGCAACGAGTGCCAGATCTCGCCGAGCGTACTCGCCGCTGGCAGAACTACGACCTTCGTCCGCATGACCTCGTGCACAAAAAGAATTTCCAGCGGATCGACGGCATACTCGCGGCTAAGGTGGTAGCCGCGCCGGGCAACTTTCTCGGTCAAGATGGATCGCTTCAGCGTCAAGACTGTGAAACCGTGAGCGATCACGCTACCTACCAGCAAGGGCAAGAACACATTCGCGTCGTGCGTTAGCTCAAACGCAAAAACAATACTCGTGAACGGAGCGCGCATGGTGCCGCCCAGAATGGCACCCATGCTGATCAATGGCCAGAAGCCCGCGCCTTCGTTGGGAAGAAACATGGCTTCGAGGCCGCCGAGCGCCCCACCCATCATCAGCAGAGGCGCTAGAACGCCGCCCGATGTGCCGGAGCCGAGCGATACCGCCCAGATGAACCATTTGACCAGCAGGACTCCGAGAATCACTTTTGTGGTGACGCTCCCCTGCAGCAATGCGCCAATCGTGTCGTAACCTACGCCCAATGCTTGCGGGAAAACCAGACCTCCCAAGCCGATGGCCAGGCCGCCGATAGCAGGCCACCACATCCAGTGGATCTTCAGGCGTTGGAAAGCATCCTCAGCCGCGTACACGGATAGGGTGAGCAAGGCCGACAGGACTCCGGCCAGAAGACCGACTAGGGCGCATCCGAGCAGTCCCTTTGGTCCAATGAACAATGGGTGGGCCGGCACGGGAAACAACGGCCCGAATCCCAAAATATATCTTCGTACCACGGCAGCCATCGCGCTCGCTAATGCCACCGGAATCAGGCTTCGCGGTTTCCATTCGAAAAGGAGCAACTCGACGGCCAGCAGCACCGCAGCCACCGGCGAGGCAAAGGTTGCGGACATCCCGCCAGCAGCGCCGGCCACGAGCAGCGTTTTGCGCTCCGCGCTCGTCAGGTGAAACAGTTGGGCGATCATCGAGCCCACCGCGCCGCCCGTCATGATAATCGGACCTTCCGCGCCGAACGGGCCGCCAGAGCCGATCGAGATTGCCGAAGAGATTGGTTTGAGAAGGGCGACTTTCGGTTCTATCCGGCTACCATTTAGCAGAATGGACTCGATCGCCTCGGGTATGCCGTGACCTCGGATGCGCTCGGAGCCGTATTTCGCCATGACTCCAATGATTAGTGCACCAGCGATGGGAACGAAAACGCTGTATATCCCGAGATGGTTGCCTGAAGGCGAAACCATCGCTGTGCTCCACCGGCCAAAATAGAACAGATTGGTGAATAACCCTATTAAACGGAGCAGGGCTAGCGCGACAAACGCGCAGACTACGCCAATCACCGTGGCCAATAGGGAGATCGGAACGACGCGCCACGTGGTCGTGAAATCTCCCAACTCTTCGTTGCGGTCCTTCTTGTTTAACCCCGAATCGTTGTCCCGCAATTTTGATTTGCTATTCTTGCTCAAGATTTTCGTCCGCGCCTCTTCGTTTGGTCACACTGTGCGCTCTCGTTCGCTCTTCGTGATTTCGGTTTGCGTCCCAGAACCGCATCAAGCGCATTAACCAGTGCCGCCCCTCCGGCGCGCAATTCTGTAAGCCGTTGCCGGGCCACCTGTTCAACCAATTTTTGCCCGCGCGGAAGCAGTTCCACCAGGACGCATCGCCGGTCATCGCGGCTTCGGCTTCGACGTACATATCCGCGCTTCTCCAGCCGGTCGAGCAGTTCCACCGTACTGTTATGCTTCAGCATCAAACGCTCCGCCAGAACCTGAATCGTCGCATCGGAACCCTCCGGGAGGCCACGAATCGCAAGCAATAACAAATACTGCTGGGGTTCTAGTCCCACGCGGCGTGCTGCGGCATCGCCTTCGCGCAGAAAAAGGCGTATCCGGTAGCGCAGCGCGGCGAGGGCGCGGTAATCGGCAATCGTAATCTTTGTCTTTGTGGTCACAACGATAATATATCGTAACACGATATATTATCGGCAGAACGGCGTTGGGCCGCTCTCGGGTGGGTAGCAGCGGATTTGACCCTTCCGGAGTCGTCCGTTACTCGGAAACGGTCCTGGCTTGGCTTGCGGCTTTAGGGGTTAGCTGCTTTAGGGGGTTAGCTAACGACAACACGCAGAGTGAAATATCATGGTCCGGGCGCATGGCTCCAGGTCAGCGCAGGATTCTCCTCTGTGGAAACAGAAGGGCGCGCATCGTCTTTTTCGCTTTGTGGAGCTGTGATTTCGAGTTTCCGATGGAACATTGCAGCTGTTCGGCAATCTCATGATGCTGGTATCCCTCAACCTCGTGCAGTTCGAAGATCTGCCGGGCTCCTCCGGGGAGTTCTTCGATGGCGCGGCGCAACGCAATACGGTCAATCGCCCCACGGAGGCTCAGATCGTCTTTGCCAATCTCGCGCTTGAGAGATGCCGACTGACTCGACACAGGCTCATCCAACGACAGCAGCGGCGGGGATTTACGACGACGCAACTTCATCAGCACGGTGTTCACAGCAACCCGGTATAGCCAGGTGGCAAAGGCCGAATCGCCTCGAAACGAGTTGAGGTTGCGAAACACCTGAATGAAAGCCTCTTGCGCCAGATCCTCTGCTTCAGCCACATCTTTCGTCATCCGCAGGCAGACCGAGTACACACGCTTATTATGCAACTGGTAGAGTGCGGCAAAGGCCTGCTCGTCGCCGCGCTGTGCGCGCTCAACGAGAGTGCCTTCGGAATCGTCTCGCTGATTTTCAGCCCCTAGCGGAATCACACTTGCTTGGGGCACATTCATTGGTGTCGCGGATATCGAACAAGTCGCCACTGTGGTCTCCCTGGGTCATTACGCATGTCTTATTCGGGGCTCTCAGACGGCAGCCCATGACTGCATTTTCAGCTTCAAGAAAAACACAGTACCTGTTAAAAGTTTCAATAACTGGTCAATTGTGCACACTCGCGAGAAACTGGGCACGCTTCAGCAGGGATTTTCCTCACCCGCGACAGCAAGTAAAACGCCGATCAACTTGGTCAATTTGACGGAACTGGATCGCTCGGAGGATCGCAATCAATAAGTGGTTGCCCGGGTTCTACTCTCTTTGGGCAGTCACTTTTCTCAGTGCTGTTTGGCTGACGAACTCGCTGCCAGTTCGCGGAAAAGGCCGAGCAAGGCGGCCGCCGCTTTCTGATCGGAGAGGTTTTCCAGCGCTACCGTGGCGGTGAAGTGCGGCGAGGTGGAGTTGAAGCGGACGCCGACAAAATTCTTATCGCGCCACGAGGCCAGCGCATTCACCACCGGGCTCAGTTCGACGGGCCAGTCTTCCTTGGTGGTCAGAATGACAGGGCCGGGGCGGCTGATGGTCCAGGCGCGAGTGCGGGTCGATTCTTTCGACCCTGCGTCTTTCAAACTTTGGTCTTTCGACATCGGGCCTTTCGCCCCCGAGTCTCTAGCTCCGGTGCGGCCCGACCAGCGATGACGGATGACGTCGAGATGGAAGCCTGGGGGGAATCCCATGTTGGCTTCGAAAGTGAGAGTTTCCTGCTGCTGGCGCCAGCGACTCATAGCCCATTGCACCGGGAGCGCGCGCGGCAACAGGCGAATGGTGAGATGGGCGTCCTCGAACCAGCGCGAGGAAAGATGAAGAGTCGCCTTCAGCCGCGAACTGCTGGCCTGCCATCGCAGATCGGCGACGCGGCCTTTTCCGAGGCATGCCGCCTGCACCCACTGCAGCACGTCGGCTGCCCGTCGCCGGTTGTAATGGATAAACCAGGCATACCAGAGAGCGAAGAGCGCAAGCGCCACAATCACGTCGATGAGAATGAAACGCCCCACGGTGCAGGTGCCTCTTGGCAGAAATCGTACTTCTAATAGATGCAACTGCGCAAGGGGCGGAAACGGAAAAAAATGGCCGCAGACGGGTGGCCGTCTTTTCTGCTACTCGTTTGCTAATTGCCCGCTACTCTCTCGCCGCTCTCCCGCTACAATGGCGGCGTGCCGTTTCGAATCCGGCAATTCGAGAAAAGCGATTTTGACACGCTGTGGCGCATTGACCAGGCGTGCTTCGATCCGCAATTGGCCTATTCGCGACCGGAAATGGCGTTCTACATGCGCCGGCCCGGATCGTTTACTCTGGTGGCCGAAGCGGAAGGCAGTGAAATTCCGGGCAACGGCATTCTAGGTTTCATCGTGGCGGAGACTCGCCGCAAGAGTGGGCACATCATTACCATCGATGTGATCGCGGAGGCGAGGCGAGCGGGCGTCGGTTCGGCTTTGCTGCGAGCGGCGGAAGATCAGTTGCTGCGGGCGGGAGTAGTGGCAGTGGCGCTCGAGACGCCGGTGAATAATGCGGCGGCGATCCGCTTCTACAAGCAGAAAGGCTACTTCGTGGAAAAGACGGTTGCGGGATACTATTCCGGTCAGATGGACGCTTTGGTGATGACGAAGGAGCTAGCGCGGTCGCCAGTCGGATGACGTGCATGTTGGATGGTTGCGATTGCCGGTGTGAAGAGGAAATGGTTTCATGAAGATTGCGATTCAGGGAGAACTCGGTTCTTTCAGCCACGAAGCGGCCGAAGCGATGTTGCCGAGGGCGAAGGTGGTACCGTGCGCGCGTTCGCTCGAAGTCTTTGACCGGGTCAAGCGGGGAACGGTGGACGGCGCGGTGATCCCGATTGAGAATTCGCTGGCTGGTTCGGTCGCCGAACATTTTGATTTGCTGCTGGGCCGCGACGTTCACATCGTGCGCGAGTTTCGCTTGCGCATTGTGCACAACCTGATCGCGCTGCCGGGCACCAAACTTGGAGACGTCCGGCGCGTGTTCTCGCATCCTGTAGCGCTCGATCAGTGCCGCGACCTGTTTGCCAAGAACCCGAGGCTGGAGCCGGTGCCGTTCTACGACACGGCGGGAAGCGTGAAGCATGTTGTCGCCGAGGGCTTGCGCGATGCGGCGGGCATTGCCAGCCGGCGTGCCGCAAAAGTTTATGCTGGGAAAATCCTGAAGGCCGGCATCGAAGATGACAAGAAGAACTTTACCCGCTTCTTTCTGATCCGCAGAGGAAAAGCGCGGCCGATGCACAATGACAAGGCGAATAAGACTTCGCTCGCGTTCAGTGTGAAGAATATTCCGGGAGCGTTGTTCAAGGCGCTCAGCGTGTTCGCGCTGCGCGACATCAGTTTGAGCAAGATCGAATCGCGGCCCATGCGCGGGCGTCCCTGGGAATACGTGTTTTTTGTGGATCTGCTCCGCGGCGACGACGAAGATTCACGTAACGCCCTGCGGCATCTAAGTGAGGTCTCTGACTTGGTGAAGGTGCTGGGAATTTATCCAGAAGCCTAAGCCGGTGGTCCATTTGAGGTCATGATTCTCGGAGGAAAAGCCGATGAAAGCGTCAAGGGGAGCTGTGCCAGGCCTTTCATCACAAGCTGACGTGAGGGGGTGCACTGCGCTCTCGTCCGGTTGCGCGTACTTTGGAAATCGTAGCTGGGACCTCCAGAGGGGTGGCCCCGCGCCAGGGTACCGGAGGGAGCCGAAAACCCTTCCGAGTCTTGCAAAAGGCGAGAAAAGGTCTAGAATTCAACAACCTAGCACGAGGGCTTGCATCTTTTTGCCAGTTCAAGTCATCAAAGGTTGAGTGAAAGTCACTCAAGGAAAAATCATGAGCGATCCTATTATTACTACTACCGACCAAACTTCTTACGAAACCAGCGAGCGCTCGCTGCCCATTCTGCCGGTGCGCGATACGGTGCTGTTTCCCCATGCTGTGCTTCCCCTGACGGTGGGGCGGGAAAGTTCCGTGCAGCTGATTAACTCGCTGGGCGAAGACAAGACCATTGTCGTCGTAGCGCAGCGCGAGGCGCGCGTGGACACGCCGCAGCCCACCGATCTGTACTCCATCGGAACGCTGGCGGTGGTGCACAAAGTTGTCAAGATGCCGAACCAGAGCCTGTTCGTTTTTGCGGAGGGACTGGAGCGGGTGCGGCTGGAGGATTTTGCGCAGCTTTCGCCGTTTATGCGGGCGCGGGTAACCACGATTCCGGAGACGATTCCGCCAAAGGATTCCGAGGTAGAAGCGCTGCAGCGTAACGTGCTGACCTTGTTCCAGCAGATCGTGGCCGGTTCGCCGACACTTTCTGACGAGCTTTCGACGGTGGCGATGAACATCGAAGAACCAGGACGGCTGGTGGACTTTATCGCCTCGTCGCTGCCCTCGCTGTCTACCTCCGACAAGCAGGAGACGCTGGAGACGAGCGACGTTCGCGTGCGCCTCGGCAAAATCAATCAGCACCTGGCCAAGGAACTGGAAGTGCAGCAACTGCGGAACAAGATCCAGTCGGAAGTGCAGGATCGTGTGCAGCAGACGCAGCGCGAGTACTACTTGCGCGAGCAGATGAAGGCGATCCAAAAAGAACTGGGCGAGCAGGACGAGGGCCAGCGTGACACCGAAGAACTGAAACAAAAGATCGAATCCGCGGGCATGCCCGACGAAGTGAAGAAAGAGGCGCTGAAAGAACTGGGGCGACTGGCGCGCATGTCGCCGATGGCGGCGGATTATTCGGTCACGCGAAACTACATCGAGTGGCTGGCCGTGCTGCCCTGGGCGAAGACATCGGGTGGCGAAATTGAAATCCCAAAGGCGAAAGAGATTCTCGACGCCGACCACTACGACTTGCAGAAAGTGAAAGACCGCATCCTTGACTACCTTTCTGTGCGGCGGTTGAAGCCCAACATGAAAGGGCCGATTCTGTGTTTCGTCGGACCTCCGGGCGTAGGCAAAACTTCGCTGGGTAAATCCATCGCGCGCGCTCTGGGACGCAAGTTCGTGCGACTGTCGCTCGGCGGAGTGCACGACGAAGCGGAAATTCGTGGCCATCGGCGCACCTACATAGGAGCCTTGCCGGGGCAGATCATTCAAGGGATACGGCGCGCGGAGACGAAAGATCCGGTCTTCATGCTCGATGAAATTGACAAGGTCGGACGCGACTTTCGTGGTGATCCGGCGTCGGCGCTGCTCGAAGCGCTCGATCCGGAGCAGAACGCGACTTTTCGCGACAACTATTTGGACGTGACGTTCGATCTCTCGAAAGTCTTGTTCATCACCACCGCGAACATGCTCGATCCCATCGCCGAGCCGCTGCGCGACCGCATGGAGATTATCGAGCTTCAAGGCTACACCGAGGAAGAGAAAGTTCACATCGCGTTTCAGTACCTGATTCCTCGGCAGATCGAGGAAAACGGAATCACGGCGGAGCAGATTGAATTTCCGGAAGAGGCGGTCAGCTACATTATCCGTCATTACACGCGCGAGGCGGGAGTGCGGAATCTGGAACGGACCATCGGCACCATCTGCCGTAAGCAGGCGCGCCGGTTGGCGGAAGGGAAGAGCGAGAAACTTATCATCACCAAAGAGGTGGTGCAGGAGTTTCTGGGCGGCATCAAAGTTCGCAGCGAAGGCGAAATTGCCGAGCGCACCAAGCGTGCGGGCGTGGTTGTGGGACTGGCGTGGACGCCGTCGGGCGGCGACGTGTTGTTTGTCGAAGCCAACCAGATGAAAGGCAAAGGTGGGTTGACCATTACCGGGCAGATTCAGGACGTGATGCGCGAGTCGATGCAAGCCGGATTGAGCTGGGTGCGTTCGAACGCGAAGCAGTTGGGCATCGACGAAGAATTCTTCGCGAATCATGACATCCACATTCACGTGCCTGCGGGAGCGATCCCGAAGGACGGTCCTTCGGCGGGCGTCACTATTGTGACCGCTCTGGTGTCGTTGCTGTCGGGCAAGCAGGTTCGTCCGCTGACGGCGATGACGGGCGAGATTACGCTAAGCGGGAACGTGCTTCCTGTCGGCGGCATCAAGGAGAAAGTGCTGGCCGCGAAACGTGCCGGTGTGCATGATGTAATCCTTCCCGCGGACAATAAAACCAACGTCGAGGAAGACCTGACCCCCGAGCAGTTGACGGGATTAACTCCCCACTACGTGAAGACCATCGACGAGGTGCTGGAGATCGCGCTGCCGACTTCGCCGCGCGAAGAGCTCCAGGACGCCGAGGAGCGCGAGAAAGTGCTGAGCACGTAAAATTGAATCTCCAGTAGAGACGCGCGTCTCGCCCCGTCTCCCCCGTGGCGGCGAGACGGGGCAAGCCCCGTCTCTACACGAAATTCTTCTTTGCCATCAATAAGGTGTTCCCTGTATGGACGGCCTGACAGGATTGTCGTAAAGTCGAGTCCGCCGCCGCCTCGTCTAGAAAGAAAATATCAGGAGGAAAATCATGTCTCACAAGATCGCAAAGTTGGCTTTTTGGTTAATCCCCATTCTTTGCTTGAGCCTTTGCTCGGTCGTTCTGATGGCGCAGACTGCCGCACCGGAGAAAAAAGCGGAGAAGTCCACGCACACCGTGACCGGTTGTCTGCAAAAGGGTGACGAAGCCGGCGAATTTTCCATCACGGGCGAAGACGGTAAAACTTGGGGACTGCGCAGCACCAGCGTCAAGTTGGATCAGCACCTCGGCCACAAAGTGACGGTTACGGGTGTCACTGGACATGAGACGAAGGCAGAAGAGAAAAAAGAAGGGCAGGTGGAGAACGCAGGCAGCAAGACTGAGTATGCTGATTTGGATGTCACCAGCCTGAAGATGGTCAGCGACAGCTGTACCAAGTAACGGGTATCACTCTGTAAAACAGAAATAGTGGCGGGCGAGGGCGCCCGTCTCTCCATATGCAGGTCTTGTGACAGGCGAGGGCGCTCGTCTCTCTACCGACGGCTGAAGGCTGGGCTGCGCTAGAAGAATCCGCGCAAAGAGGCGACAATGGTTCCCGTCAGCTACAGGAGCCATGGTGGCAGCCAGTCCAGTCTCGAAGCCCAGTCTGAAGCCTGCGAATCCGAAGATTAGTGGAAGCACGTCTGCTGGATCCAGGTCCGCCAGACCCAAGCCGAAGCTTGGGCTGCGGGCCTGGATGGAGCGGGTGCTGGTGGAGTGTGATCGGGCGGCTGCGGGATTCGAGGCCGATCCGGTGCACGATCTTCGCGTTGCTTTACGGCGCTGCCGGTCGCTGGCCGATGGATTGATGGCTCTTGATCCAGATTCTTCATGGAAGGATATGAAGAAGGCGGGGAAGAAACTTTTCCAGGCGCTCGGCGAGCTGCGCGACATGCAGGTGATGCAGGAGTGGATCGAGAAGCTGAGCGGCGGCAATGACCCCAGCGCATCCAATGATCCGGTAGCGGTCAAACTGCTCGATCATGTCCACGTGCGCGAAGCTGTGTGCAAGCAGCTGGCGCTCAAAGATCTCAATCAGTTTGATCGCAAGCAGTGGCGGCAGTGGGCGAGCGCTCTGCCGCGGCGCGCGGCGCGGGTGCGTCCGGGGAGCGTGGTGTATCTGCACCTGGCGCTGGAGAAGTGGACGGCTGCTTATGATCTCCACAAACATGCTCTGCAGACGCGTTCGCAGGTTGCTTTGCATCAGCTGCGCATTGGCATCAAACGGTTCCGTTACACGATGGAAAATTTTTTGCCGCGGCAGCATGCTTTGTGGGGCGACGATCTGAAAGAACTTCAGGATCTGTTGGGCGAGGTGCACGATCTGGATGTGTTGTGGGCGACAGCCATCGAGATACAGGCGTTTCCTGACGCGGAGAGCCGCAGCCGCTGGCGGGAGAAGTTGAATGTGGAGCGCGGCGAGAGGATCGAGCGCTATCGCGAGAAGATGGTGGGGCGGCAGTCGTTGTGGCGCGTCTGGCGCGCGGAGTTGCCCGCGGGTCCGCAGTTACGCGCGGCGGCGATGAGCCGGCTGCGAGTGTGGGCGGGATATCTGGATCCTGATTTTTCACATTCGCAGCGCGTGGCTCTGTTAGCGCTCCTTTTGTACGACGGGCTGAAGGATGCGGGCCTGGTGGCGGGGAGTGCTGGCGCTACGAATCTGGATTACGATTCGCGGGCGGTGCTGCAGGCGGCGGCGCTCATGCATGATGTCGGCAAAGCGAAGGGCCAGGAAAAGCATCAGAAAAGATCTTATCGGATGATCCGCAGGCTGGAGCGTCCTTTGGGTTGGAGCGCTCGCGAGATGGAGATGGCGGCGGTGGTGGCGCGGTATCACCGTGGGGCGCTGCCTCATCCGCGGGGAAAGAGCTTGCAGGTGCTGGAGCTGCCGGATCGGCCGATTGCCATGGAGTTGGCCGGGGTGTTGCGTCTGGCAAATGCTCTGGATGTGCGGCACGCCCGGCATGGGGACGGCAGTGAAAATTCTCCCCGGCTTGAGGTTAGTTTGCAGGACCGCGTCGTGGTGGTGCGGGCGACGGGATACTCAGCGTTGGACGGATCGGCGGAAGGCGTGGCGGCGGCGCGACATTTGTTGGAGACCGTGCTGCGGCGGCCGGTGCTGGTGCGGAGTTTGCGGGGTTCCGCGGGAGGCGGCGGATCCGCGGGACGGGCGCTGGTGGCTGGAAGGTAGAGCGAATTCGCGAACGATCTGCGCGGATGGCAAGCGCGAACTGCGCTCGCTTGAAAGCCGAGGGCGGCTGCCTCTACGTGATTGCTGGTCTCGAAGCTAGTCTGACACTTCTCAGAACGATGTTCCTCTTTCAAACTTCTTTTGTGACTCATGCAAAACTGGTTTCGATAGCGGTTCGGTGGTTGCGGCGATATCGCTGCGGGGTGGTGCTCAGCGAGCAAGCGTGCGTCAGTGGGGAGATGCCGGATGCGATTGGGTGGAAAAAGGCGTGCCATTCGGTGCTGGTGGAGAGCAAGGTGTCGCGCGGCGATTTCCTGGCGGATCGCGCCAAGCGCTTCCGGCAAAAGCCGGAGGTGGGTGTCGGCTGCGAGCGATATTACCTGGCGCCGCGGGGGCTGATACGGACCGAGGAACTTCAAGCGGGATGGGGGCTGCTGGAAGTTTGGGGGCGCGAGATTGAGCGGGTCAAGGGGTCGGCGAAGAATCTGCGGTCCGAGATCGGGTTCCAGAACGAGATGAATCTTCTGCTGGCGAGTTTGCGGCGGGTGGAAATCCGCATTGAACCTGAGAGCATCACCGACTTTCTGAAGTGGAAGAACCGCATGGCGGAATACAACCGGGGCACGCTGCCCGAAGGACTGGTTGCTGAGGAAGAGGAAGCCAACGGATTTTTGCTGGGAACGGCGGGCGACTGAGAGTGTGGAGCGTCCGCGATGCCCAGCCCCTAAAGGGGCGTCTGATTTCATGAACTTCCGGCATCGCTAAAGCGATGCCCTGATACGAAACCCAAGTTTTTCCGCAGCATGCCCACAAAAAAAGAAACCGGGCGGTTGGGCCCGGTTTCCGGAGCGTCGGTTGAGATGCGGTTACATCGCAGCCTGGCGCCGCTGACTCAGAGAATTGTGCGGGCGCGGTTCGCGTCCGCTGAGCATCTCGCGCCAGCAAAGTGTTCAAAGGAGCGAGGACGCAGACGGGGACAGGGGAGCAACTGTGGGGCCAGTTTCTGATTCCGTGCAATGGTTTCAATTATTTTTGTAAATGAAAGAAAATAAATCCAGTTAACGAACCGCGCTTATCCGGTTGGCAGGACCGTTCCAAGGTTGGGCATGATGGGATGCTTCAAAATGTTGCACAGTATCGGGTGCAGGCGCGCGGAGACTGCGCTGCCATGGGAAAAGGCAGCGCTACATTTCCCGCCGGCCTTCCATGGCTTTCAGCATGGTGACTTCGTCGGTGTATTCGATGTCGCTGCCCACCGGGATTCCCATGGCGATGCGGGTTACGCGGAGTCCCTGGCGTTTCAGTTGCTGGGCCAGGTAGGTGGCGGTGGCTTCTCCCTCGACCGTGGGATTGGTGGCGAGGATGACTTCTTCGATTTCGCCGCGGCTGACCCGGCTGATCAGGTTTGAGATGCGCAACTGTTCGGGGCCGACGCCGTGCAATGGCGAAATCGAGCCGTGGAGCACGTGGTAGACGCCGTTAAAATGCCGTGTCTTTTCTACTGCGGCAATGTTGGTCGGTTCTTCGACGACGCAAACGAGTTTTTGATTTCGGGTAGGACTGCTGCAGTATACGCAGGGATCGACGTCGGTGATGTTGTTGCAGATCGTGCACAAACGGAGCTTGGCCTTGACATCTCGAACGGCGGAGGCGAGGGCTTCGGCGTCGTCTTCGCTCGATCGCAGGATATGAAAGGCGAGACGCTGCGCGCTCTTGTTGCCGATTCCCGGCAATTTCTTGAGTTCGTCGATTAGCCGGGACATCGGTTCGGCGAAGCGAGACATTTTGTAATTTTGTAATCGGGTAATTTGGTAATTTCGAAAAACATTCTGGGTTCGAAATTACCAAAATTATAAAATTACCAAATTACAAAATCCCTCCCAGTCCGCCTAGCATTCCACCTACGCTGGATTGCATCGCTTGATCGACCTTGCGGCCGGCTTCGTTCAGGGCAGCCATTACCAGATCCTGCAGCATCTCTACATCGCCGGCTTTTACTGCTTCGGGATCGATCTTGATGGCGAGCACCTGCTTGCGGCCATCCATTTTAACGGTGACCGTGCCGCCGCCTGCCGAAGCCTCGACGACGGTCTGCTCCATCTTTTTCTGCAGCGTTTCGTACTGCTGCTTGGCTTGCGACATCAGTTCCTGCAAATTGAAGCCGGACATAAAGGAAATTTGTAATTGGTGATTTGTAATTTGTAATTTAAGACCAAACAATGCCAAATCGGCTTTTCAATTACGAATTACAAATTACAAATTGGTCTCACCCTTTCTCCCGATAGTCGATCACGGTGCGGATTTCGGCTCCGAACTTTTCCTGCATGCGTTGCACGACGGGATCTTGTTCGGCGCGGCTGCGTGCGGTTCCACTCAATTTTGATGATGCCCGGCGTGGCGCGGACGCCGCCTGCGGAGCTCCGCCAGGCTCGACCAATATCTTGATCGGTCTGCCGGCCAGGCCGCTGGCGGCGGCTGAGGCGATGCGGCGCGCCTCGTTGGTGAATGACATTTCTATCATCGTGCTTGACGCCGCTACTTTTGCGATCAGCACATTTCCTTCCAGTCTCCACTCCGCATTTTCCAACAGGGAGACGAGCATTTGCTGATTAGCCAGCGCGTGGAGAACAGCGTCGCGGAGAGACTCGGCGTTGACTTCCGTCTTTACTTCGCGTTCGACTGGCTGCGGATCGGGTTCCGGCGATAGCTCTTCTTCAACCGCCGGCGCGGCCGATCCCATGATGACCACGTTGGTGCTCGTTCCGCCCGTCGTTTGTGTGGCGCGGACACTCTTGTCCGCGAATGCCGCGGTATCGGCCGAGAATTCCGCCTTGGGACCGCCTTTGCGTGCGGAGTCAGCCGCGAACGGCGACACCGAACTTGATCGGGCCGAGGTGGGTGGCTCGGAGCGACGGGCTTCAGTGGGCAAAGCGAGAACCGGCCTGGGTGTAGTGCGCGCTGCTCCAGAACCGGATGCCGCCGCATCGCTCAGTAACTGCTCGAGCGGCAGCAGACGCTGCGCATGCGCCATTTTCAGCAGTCCCAGTTCGAGGTGGAAGCGCTGTTCCTGGCGGTATCCGAGTTCTCCGTGGGTGCGCAGCATGATCTGCAAATGGCGCGTCAGGTCTTCTTCGCTGAACAACTCGGCGATCCGGCTTACCCGGGCGCGCTCGTCGGACGAAACCTGCAGGAGGCCCGAGTCCTTGCCCGCGATCTTCGCCACCGTGACATTCCGCAGGAAGCGTACCAATTGGCGCGCGAAATGCGTGGGGCTGTGGCCTTCGCCGATCAACTCGTCGACCAGCACCAGGATTTTGTCGCTCGAACTTTCGGCGACCGCTAGCATTACCATTTCGAGCGCCGTTGCCGGAGCGGCGCCGATCAGGCTGCGAACGGAATCGAGCGTGAGGTGGTCGGAGGTGGAGGCGATGGCCTGGTCGAGGATCGATAGCGCGTCACGCAGCGAGCCGTCGCCTGCTTCAGCGAGCAGGGCGAGAGCGTCGTCGTCGGCGGGGATCTTCTCCTGCGTCACGATGTCGCGGAGTTGACCCATGATGTCTTCGAACTTCACGGCGCGAAAACTGAAGTGCTGGCAGCGCGAGCGGATGGTCTGGGGAATATCCTCGGGCTGCGTGGTGGCCATCATGAAGATCACGTGGCTGGGAGGCTCCTCGAGCGTTTTGAGAAGCGCATTGAAGGCGGCGTCGGTGATCTGGTGGGCTTCGTCGAGGATGTAGATTTTGAAGCGATCGCGCGCCGGACGGTAGCGGGCTCCCTCGCGCAATTCGCGGATCTCATCGATTCCGCGATTGGTGGCAGCATCGATTTCGATCACGTCCACCGCATTGCCGGCGCGAATCTCGATGCAGGAATCGCATATTCCGCAGGGCTCGGCCACTGGCTTGTTGTTGGCACTCGAGCGGCAGTTCAGCGACATTGCCAGGATGCGTGCGACCGTCGTCTTGCCGATTCCGCGATGGCCGCTGAAGATGTAGCCGTGCGCGATGCGCTCCTGTGCGATGGCATTTTGCAGGGTGCGGGTAACGTGTTCCTGGCCGATGACGTCGGAGAATTTCTGCGGCCGGTATTTGCGCGCCAGGACCTGGTAGCTCATCGGAATCATTGATTATACAGTCTGGTGAGAGCCAGGTTTGCGCCGACATCGACGCTTCTGCCGCGGAGTGAGACGGGGCAAACCCCGTCTCTACAGTCAGAGCTTGCATGGCTTCGGCAGGCGGGGTAGGCTCATGAATTGAGTTTTACCGCGAATATTGGAGAAGAAACGGCTATGCAGCTGAGAATGAGTACTCGACAGGTGGATGGCGTGATGGTGGTGGATTGTAGCGGTCGAGTTGTGTTCGGCGAAGAGTCAGCCAGCCTGCGCGATACGGTCAAGAAACTGCTGGCCCAGAGTCCGAAGGTGGTGCTGAATATGCGTGAAGTGAATTACATCGATAGCGGCGGGCTCGGAACGCTGGTCTCGCTTTTCACGACTGCCCGCAACGCCGGGGGCGCGGTGAAACTGGCGAGACTGAGCCAGCGAGTCGGGGACCTTCTCCAGCTCACCAAGCTGCTTACTATTTTTGAAGTGTTCGACGATGAAGAGGTGGCGGCGCAGTCGTTTAGGAAGGATGCGGCTTAGGTTCACCGGGCCTCGTCGAGGCCCGGTTCGCTTCCTGAAGGTTGCAGCGAGACGACACGTTGGGGGCATCTCGGGCGCGACTAGTTGAGGTCATTCAGCTCCAATGGGAACGCGTTTATTCCTCCACCGCCCGTGTTGTCCACAATCACAAAGGTTCGAATCGCTCCGGTTGTAATAGTGTAGTTTTGGTTGATGTATGGCGTCTGGTTCCCATTGGGGGTCACGATCACCTCATAAACGTTGCCGGTAATGTTAAGGCTTTGGTAGCTGCTCGCCTGTCCGATGAGGAGTCCAGAAATTTGCGGTATTAGCCCCCCGATGTTAGCGCCGGGCGGGACGATGTAAACATTAAATCCGCCTTGGGGAGTATTGGCTGAGCCATCGATGATGCGGATTTCCACATTGCCCGACGTCGGCGCCGTATTGTTGTCGGTTATGAGGTTGAAGGTGGGGGCGTTGGCTCCGGTGCCATTCAGAAATCCAGTTAGAAGTACGGTGTACTGCGACGAACCGCCCAAACTGGCGCTGGTGTTGGCGATGACCGCCGTCGTGGTGCCGGTGTCGACCGCCTGGAGCGTGTCGCTCCCCGAAGCTACCTTCGTATAGGCCGGAGGTGTCGGCTGAACACCGCCGAACGCAATGTCGGTAAATACTTTCGTTGTGTTGACATTGATATCCAGGGCGGGGCCGTCGGAGATGGCATGGACTACGCGAACCTGCGATTGACTACTGGAGCCACAACTGGTGGCAAAGATGCTTAAGGCTGCGAGGGCCAATGTAACTGGCAGGGCTTTCAACAAGCGGAACATATTATTCTCCAAAAGGCAGTTTTGGTGGTGGGCAAGGTCATGGGATGCTCTTATCGTAGGCGCAGGTTTTATGGGCTTGTGTAAAAATTTGTATTGATGAATCTAAGTGGGCATGATTTTTCGGTAGATTGTTTTATCTGTGAAGCGAACATCTCAATCCAAGTCTGAGAAGCCCAAGTCCGGAAGAAGCATGCTGGATGATAAGCGGGGGCGCGTAGTGCGCTGCATTCGCGGCTTGCCGTCGGGGATGGTGTCGAGTTACGGAGCTGTGGCGAGGGCTGCGGGCTGGGCTGGAGCGGCGCGGCAGGTGGTGCGCATCCTGCAACAGGTTCCGGGATTGCCCTGGCATCGCGTGGTCGGGTCGGGTGGGGCGATCAAGTTGTGCGGAGAAAATGCCGCTGAGCAGAGATTCCGCCTGCGCATGGAGGGTGTGACGTTTCGCGGGGCGCGGGTGGATATGAAACGGCATGAGTTTCGATTCCGCAAAGTGAAGCGCGCCCGCAGCAAGAAGCGTTAACCACCAAGGACGCGAAGGTTCACGAAGGGTAAATCCTAAGGTCTCCTTCGTGAACCTTCGTGGCCTTTGTGGTCGAAGGGCTATGCGTGCTGCGGTAAATTTCCCTCCAGTAAGTCGCATAGCCGGTTCGCTGGGCAGCGCAATCCTATATAGAAAGTTCCGAAGAGCGCATAGACGGCGCTGACGTGATCGAAGCGCATCTCGTAGATCAGCTTCTTGAAAACCAGGGGATCGTCGGCGAAGAGGTCGACGCCCCACTCCCAGTCGTCGAATCCGATGGAGCCGGTGATGATTTGTTTCACCTCTCCGGCGTAGCGGCGTCCGACCAGGCCGTGTTCGTTCATCTGGCGCTGGCGCTCCTCCATGGGAAGCGTGTACCAGTTTTTGTCTTCGCCGCGGCGGCGATCCATCGGATAAAAACAGATGTAGCGGTTGGGCGGCATCTGCGGGAAGAGGCGCGGCTTCATCGCTTCTTTCTGGCGCGCGATGGTTTCCTGGATCGACTTTTTCCATTCCTCCGAGTGTGGTTCCACGCCGCGATCGGCGAGCGCCTTGTAGGTTTTCAGCGACGACTCGTACAGCCCCAGCTCAATCACCGACAGATATGACGTCGCAGGCTCCAGGAAGTCATTGAGTCGAACGCGCGTCAGGTCGAGCTCCGCCTGATTGAGCTGGTCGAAGGTTTCGCGGAAGTGGACCAGCATCAGGTCTCCTTTGTGCCCGAGCAAGGAGAAGAGGGCGGACTGACCGTCGGGTTTGCCTTCCATTTCGGCGAGCAGTTTTGCAGCTTCGTTGGCGATCTCGCGACGGGTGTTGTCGGGAAGGGCGCGCCATGCGGTGCGGCGGAAGCGCATCATCTGGTGAAGCGTGGCGTAGCCTTCGACCGTCAGGGGGACGGCGGGGAGTTGTCCGGCGGCAACCGGGAGAGTTGCGGGATGCGTTGGATTCATGGATTTATTGTATTGAATCATTGAGGCATTGAGGCATCGAATCATTGCCCGGAGTCCCCGGGTATCGTGTCCGGGTATCGTGGCTGTCACGGGGCTTGGATTGCTCCATCATGCGCCGGTGTGCTACAAGCAGCTATATGCGCAAATGGATGACCGAGCGCTTGAAGCGCCGAAAGAAGCCGGGAGACAGTCCCGCCAAAGAAGCGACTAACGTACCAGAGCCGTTGCAGCCGAGGTTCTACGATAATGAGCCGGACGCGCCGCCGGCGGCTCCTGTAGCGGCTCCGGTGGCTGAGTCGCGCCGCCCGGCGAGAGCGGAGCCTGAGCCGGCGCGCGCACCGGAACCGGTGTCGGCAGAAGCAGCGGCATCATCAACCGGATCTGCGGGAGGTGGACCGAGACCACGAACGTCGCGCCGTCGTCGCAGCCGCGGAGGTCGTGGTAGGGGTCGCTCTCGGCCGGCAGTTGCTACACCCGCGGCCGCAGTCGCCGGAGAACCTTCCCCGGTTGGAGCATCCGCGGTAGAAGACTCTGTCTCGAAACCAGTGGTGGCGGGGAAGGCACCGGCTCAAGCTGTGCCGGCTCCCGCGCGCCCCAGCAAGGGAATGGTGGTTCTGGCGATCGGGTTGCCGGGATCGGGCAAGAGTTCGTGGTTCAAGCGGCACAACATTCATCCGTTATCGAGCGATCTGCTGCGTGAGCTTCTTTTTGATGATGCACAGGAGCTGCGCTTTCAGGATCTGGTGTTTTCGAACCTGCGATCGATGCTGAAGGCGAGGCTGGTTGCGCGGCGTCCGATGAACTACGTGGATGCGACCAACCTCACTCCTCACGACCGCAGCAGCTGGATCAAGCTGGCGAAGGATTACGGCTACGACGTGCAGGGCGTGTTTTTCGATGTCCCGCTGGAGGTTTGCATGGAGCGCCACCAGCGGCGTGGGCGCGCGATTCCGGAAGATATCATGCGCAAGATGGCGGGCAAGTTGAAGGCTCCGACGTTTGAGGAGGGGTTTTCGAAGATCACGGTGGTGCGGGTGAAGCAGAAAGAGGAAGCGGCGGGGAAGTAGATTCGTAGCGCCTTCGGTGCCCTCAGCGGCTAAAGCCGTTTTCAAAGCAATGCAGAGTTACCGCAGCGCTGAAGCGCTGCGCCACCCAAAAACGGGCGCTGCGCCGACCAAAAACGAACGCTGCGCCAACCAAAAACGAACCTTGCGCCACCCAAAAACGAACGCTGCGGCACCGCGACGACGAGTTTATTAGCAGCCGGAGACGGGGCTAGCCCCGTCTCTACGGGAAAGCTCAGGCCTTCAGATAGGGCAGCATTTCTCGGAAGGCGGGCGCGCCTGACGAGCGCAGCAGTTCGTAGATCATCATTTCGGTCGACGAAGGAATGGCTCCGGCGGCGCGCATGCGATCGAGTCCGACCCGCCAGTTTAATTCTGTTCGCGAGCTGACGGCATCCGCAGCCACATGCACCAGATAGCCCTCGCGCAACGCCCCTAGCGCGGTCTGCATTACGCAGATGTGCGTTTCCATCCCGCAGAGCAGCACCGTCGTCCGTTGGCCCGGCAGGCGTTTCAGCAATGAGCAGAACACATCGCTGCCGAAGCAGGAAAACATTAGCTTGTCGATGGGCGGAGTGTCCGGCAAGATCGACGCTAAGTCCGGCACGGTGTTGCCCAAGCCCTTTGCGTATTGGGTTGTCACGAGCGCCGGGATCTTGAGGATTCCAGCCAGGCGAATCAGCAGCTGTACGTTTCGCACGAGCCGTTCTTTTTCCCAGATGGGCGGCAGCAGTTTCTCCTGCATGTCGATGACGATTAGAGCGCACTGCTCGGCCTCAAGTGGACGGCGGGCCACCTCGGCGTACTCGGCGTCAGCTGAGACGAGAGATCCCGAAAAGCCTCCGGGGAAAGTCTTGCTGCTGGGCATGGCTAACACCTCGTACCGCTGCCAGAGATTTTAACGCGGGTCTAGCGTGATTGTTACTGCTGTCGAACTGAGCTTGAGGGTGGAGCGCAAGCGTTTGCGGCCCGGTTGGACGGGCGAGACGCCCGTCGCTCCACTAAACGGTGCCGTTTTGCGGTCGCCGCAAAATGAATTAGAATTCTTGCACAGCCCGGTCGTTCAACGGTAGGACTGCAGCCTCTGGAGCTGCGTATCGGGGTTCGAATCCCTGCCGGGCTGCCAACTTTTCAGCCGGTCACATTTATCGCAGCCGTAAACCGCTGCGACACCCAAAATCAAGCGCAACACAGTCTTTCCGCGGGCTGTTCGACGCACTGGCAGGAACTCTGGGCGTTGGCTCTTTTAGTTCAGAGGGGTTTGTGAGGGGTCGGTCAGGGCGATCAATTTTCCCAGCGGATAGTCTTCCTTGGTAAGAGGAGTCTCAGGTTCGGGGTTGATGATGGTCAGCACATCGCCGCTGAGAGTCCCCCGGATGACCAGGCGGTCACCTTCGATGGCGACAACCCGGTATTGCTCGTCGAAGATTGACATCATCTCTCGCATGCATCAATTAGATGCGCATTGTCATGGAACCGATACCTGCCGATGGACGCGGATACTGGTGGTTAATGGACGCTACACCACATTCTGCACTACAGGCGCTACACCACAAAAAAATGCTGCGTTCCGAGTGCACTTTGGTCACAATTGACCAGCCTTGTCACCGGCGGTACTGCATTATGTAGTCATGAAAGTAGAGAAGGAAGCCTTGGCGGTTCGTTGCCCCACCTGTGGCGCCAGGCCGCGAGAGAAGTGCGAGCTCAATAATGGACTGCCTCGCACGGAGCCGCATCCAACTCGACGCTTGACGGCTGAGAAAGAGTAACGGGACTGTAATACCGCGGGTTTGTTCAAACTTTGGCCCATGTCGCATCCTGCTGCGACGATTGCCGGACCTCGGGGCGGTCCAAGTAGCAGCTTTGTTGAACATGGCGCGAGTGTGCCGAAACGACGGTATAGGGCAGACCCAGAAAACGCTTCGCAACGATTCCGGTTATTTCGAGACCATTGAAGTGTTGCCGACTTACTTTACCTAAAATCCGATGCAGTGCGTGCTGAATCTTCTTTGCTCCGAGCGAGCCAAGAAACATTACTTTCATTTCCGACGCGATGAAAAAGAAATTCCATCCCGCGGCGCGAATCTTGCGATCGAGAGCGAAGCCATCGAGCGCCTTGACCACGCTCCACTGCCCTGAGTAGGGTTCACTCTCCAGGCCCTCGCTTGGAAGGCCAAGACCAAGGAACGGCGGCCATTCCGACATCAGGATCGTGCCGACGTGAACTTCCTGGGGCATGGGACACTCCTCGCGCGAGCCCGCTTCACTAGGGATTGTGGCCAGCTCTTGACTCAGGAGGAGATGCAATCGGCCCGGTTGGACGCGACCTTCTGCTCCTAACAATCTCAAGTGTAGTCCATTTTCCGTCGAAGTACTGTGCAGAATGGCTCACTTTCAGAATCCCGACCAGCAGAAGCTTAGCGGTGTGGCGTCACAAATTTATAAGACAAACCACTACCTTTTGAGATTAAAATTGGAGTTAATGGGCTCCCCTACAGAGGCGAATAAGAAGGGCCGCGAGTTCAATCCCAACACCTTTCTTGCAACCATTGGCGAGGGCAGGAAGAACCTGACTTTTGCCAAGAAGCAGGGAATTTTCACGCAAGGGGATCCGGCGGACGCGGTCTTCTATATCCAAAAAGGCAAAGTGAAGCTCACCGTGGTCTCCAAGACCGGCCGGGAAGCGACGATCGGGATATTAGGTGAGGGAGACTTCTTTGGCGAGGGTGCGCTGGCGGGGCAGGCCCTGCGCATGGGATCCGCGGGCTCGATGACGGACTGCGAAATTCTGCGGATCGACAAAAAAGCGATGGTGAGCGCGCTGCACCGGGAACACGCGTTTTCCGATCTGTTCGTGGCGTATTTGCTGGCACGGAATGTCCGTTATGAAGAGGATCTGGTCGACCAGCTGTTTAATTCCAGTGAAAAGCGGCTGGCTCGAGTCCTGCTTTTGCTCGCTCATTTTGGTAAGGATGGTGTGCCCGAGACTGTGATCCCCAAGATCAGTCAGGAGAGTTTGGCCGAAATGGTGGGGACGACTCGCTCGCGGGTGAGCTTTTTTATGAACCGGTTCAGGAAACTGGGTTTTGTCGATTACTCTGGCGGCCCGGAAGGCGGGTTGCAGGTCCACAGCTCGCTGCTTGGTGTCGTTCTGCACGACTAGCTGCTCGCCTCAGCGCAATTTCGTAGTAACATTTTGCCAGAACAAAAGGACTTGATATGAAGATTCTGCTGTTTGCAGGCCTGCTCCTGGTTGCGCTCGGCATCGCGTCTCTGGTTGTGCCTATCCCCCATACCGAGACGCAGGGTATCAAGATTGGGGATGCGAAGCTCGGGGTTGAGACCAGTCACAGCGAGCATGTTTCGCCGATCATCAGCGTCGTGCTGATCGCGGGCGGGATCGCGCTGAGCATTGCCGGTGCGCGTACGCGAGCTTCTTAAAACCGTCGTGCGTTCGAAAGCCGCCTCCGCCTATGTGGCCGTACCAGCGCTTGCAGCAATCGCTTTCGTGAACTCCCATTGCATGGGCGGAAAGGAGCGGGTCGTGCCCGGCGCGGTTGCTTTACTTTGCCGATGGCCGCAGGACAGGCAGATCGCCCCCACTCCCCGAATGTCGGTCTCTTTCGATATTTCATTTTCGCGGACTCCGATCGAGCCCGCTATGACCGGGCCCGCACATTTGTCACACGAATAAGCGGAGAGGTGCAGGTACTGCTTTTTCATTTGGAATCCTCGAAAGCCCAAGCCATGGCCTTACGCCATGCGTCGACCGCTCACCAGGTTAATGACCAGTACCACGAGCGCTACCACCAGCAGCAAGTGAATCAGACCGCCGGCGACGTGGAGGCTAAAACCAAGAAGCCACAGAATCAGAAGCACAACGAAAATTGTCCAAAGCATTATTGATCTCCTTCGCTCACAATGAGGGTCTCCAAAATGAGAGCGTTGCTGCAAAGTCATCTATCTTGTTATGCCAATCTTGCTATGCCAGTCTTGCCATGCCTATCGCGTCATACTTATCTTGTCAGCCGGCCGGAGCGAGCGACTTCCCGCATTCCAGGCAAGAGTTTTTGGACCGCGACGTGATTAACCCGCAAAAGGGGCACATCCGTTGCGATGCGAAACCGGGAGCCGCCGGCGTGATTGATGCAAAAAGCTTCGAGACGGTTGCCGTGATGGAGGCGACTCGCCTACGAAAACGATCGCGAAATCGGTGAAAAGCGCGTTGCATCAACGATCCACCTTAACGTTCTTTCTCCCCAAACACGGATGGTTCCGCTTTTGCGGCAACAGGCCGAAGTGCTCTGGAAGAGGCTGCTTCCTTATCTAGCATCTCCGCCAATCTGACGATTACACGTCAGGGCGCGTTATTCTGTGCAAGATTGCTCATCCTGCACGAAAGTATCGGTCCCGGCATTGCGTAACCGGCAATCTCATTTTGGGTAATCGACTTTGATGAACCGGCGAAAGTGAGCAATGTAGACCAGCCATCCTCTGCTGGTTGAGCGACCATGATGGTAGAGACGGGTAACTCTTCTCGCTCTTTCAGGTTGCCTGAACTAAGTCAGCCTATCTGAAGTCCTCCCCCCTTAGGTTCGGCAAATCGTTCAGTGGATCCCAAAGGAAGAAATTTATGAAAAAGATAATCTCGCTGCTCATGATGAGTTTGATCGGTCTGGCAGGAACCCTCGCGTGGGCAGGTTCGGCGCGAGAAGACACGGTCGAGCGCATGCAAAAATCCGTCGATGTTCTGCAATCGATAATGGCGACTCCCGACAAGGGTATCCCCGAGGAAGTGTTGACCGGGGCAAAGTGCATGCTGGTAGTGCCAAACTTGATCAAAGGCGGGTTCATCATTGGTGGCAAACACGGCCGTGGAGTGGCCTCCTGCCGCACGCCCGAAGGTTGGAGCGCTCCCGCATTCGTCTCGGTTGGCGGCGGGAGCTGGGGATTGCAGATCGGAGTCGAAGGCGTGGACCTGGTCATGCTGGTAATGAACGACCGCGGTTTACAGCATCTGCTTTCAAGCAAGTTCGAACTCACCGGTGAAGGATCGGTCGCAGCGGGCCCGGTAGGCCGTCACGCTTCCGCCGGAACTGACTGGATGATGAACACGGAAGTACTAACCTATTCGCGCTCGAAAGGCGTGTTCGCCGGCCTGACGTTGGAAGGCGCGGTCGTGGAGCAGGACAATGACTCGACTCGCGCCATTTATGGCAGGCACATGATGTTCCGCAACATTCTTTCGGGCAAGGCGTCAACTCCCGAGAGCGGAGACGCGTTTGTGAGGGCTGTGTCTGAGGCGGGCCACCAAGCCCACATCGCAGAGCTCAATGAAGACAAGAAGTAAGTGACAGCATCTGCGAGCTAGACGTCTGCGAGTTAGACTGTCTGCGAGTTAGAGATGATTTGGGCTGACCGGAACCGAGTACCGGTTTCGGTCGGCTTTATCTGAATCCCGAAAGGCGGCGAACTATGAAAATCAGCCTGCGGAGAACTACTGTCGCGCAGATGGCATGCATCGCCTTGTGGCCGGTGCTGCTCGTGGCACAGGCATCGGACCGCGCATCGAACCTCGCATCGAGCCTCGCGCAGAACTTTTCGGCCTGCAAGAACGGCTGGGCCTCTTGCGACCGCTCCAAATTAACGCAGGCGGAATCGGCCGAAGTAGCGGTTACCGGCCATCAGCGCGAAGTATCGAATTGCCGGAACAGCTTCCATTCCTGCGATCATTCCAAACTTACCGGACCGGAAGCGGTTGCATGGGCTGTCGCCGATCATCAGCGCAATGTTTCAGACTGTAACGAAGGAATCGCGACTTGCAATCCCGCACGATTGACTCCATCCGAGACTCTCGCATGGTCGGCGGCAGCAAAACAGCGCAATGTCGCGGAGTGTAAAGAAGGAGCTGGCTCCTGCAAGCATGCCAAGCTAACCCAGGCGGAAGCCGTGGAAGTGGCCGCATCCAGGCGCCAGTCCAATGTATCCGACTGCAGAGACGGGGTTGGCCTATGCGACCACTCCAAGCTAACGCCTTCGGAAACGAACGAAGTAACGGCCGCGGAACATAAGCGCAACGCGCAAAATTGCGAGAACGGATGGGACGAATGCGACCGGTCCAAACTCACTCCGTTGGAAGCTGGACAAACATCCGCCGCAGAAGGCCAGCGGAACATCTCGGCTTGCAAGGCAGGGCAACAGGGTTGTGACTACGCAAAGCTGACTCCCTCGGAAGCGAAGATGCTGGCTGATGCGGAACATAGGCGTAACTACAGAGCTTGCCTAAACGGTTACGGCTATTGCGACGCCTCTCGTCTCACGCCGGAGGAAGGCAGGGCGATTCCGGCCGGGCACAAGCTACCTCCCCGATAGAACAGCGGTCGAGAACAGAATGGAGAACCATTATGTCGTTTGGAATTTACCTGGCCGGATTGGTGGTCGTGATTGCCGGCCTCATTTATGGTGCGAGCTTGATGCACGTACCGACACACTGGATTGTGGTGGGCGGGCTAGTGTTAGTGGGGCTCGGGATCCTGACGGGAGTTAAGGTTACTCGCCAGAAAGATTCCGCAACGTAAGACGCAACATATGACCAGAACATATGACTAACATGCGGGAGAAGTTTTTCAAGCTTCAGCCGAAGTGTTCGATAGCAGTCAAATAGTAGTCAAAATATTTATCAATAGGAGATACAAAATGAAATTGAATTGGATATGTGGCCTACTGTTCGCAGCTGCCCTCACCGTCCCTGCTGCGGGACAGATTGGCGTGTACATCGGAGGCGCACCACCTGCCTACCGGTACGAGCAGCGCGGGCCGGAGCCAGGTCCGGGCTATGCTTGGGTCGACGGTTACTGGGCCCCGCATGGGCATCATTATCGGTGGGTAGCTGGGCGGTGGGATCGTCCGCCCTATGAAGGGGCATATTGGAATCATCCTCACTATGATCACTACCGGCAAGGGTGGCAGTTGCATGAAGGGCACTGGGATCATGAGAATCACGACCAGAACCACGGTCATGACCGCGATCACTAGAAGCCAATTCATAATGAAGCGAAGCGGGAAACTGCGCACGGGCTAAAAAGAGTGCGTGAGACTTGGGTTCGCAAACCCTCTCAGTTTGGTCGAGAGGGTTTTTTATTTGGGTCGAGAAACGTGCCTCGGAGGGGTCTCCGAGCTTAGGTGGTTTTGGCTCCATTTTTGGATGTTTACTGGATGGGTATTACACAGTACATTACGTCCCCCCCCCCCCCCCCCCCCCCCCCCGAATTCGCGCTAAGCTATTCTAATCAAAGTACTTAGCTCCATCATCTACATGAATAAGGACTTAGCGGCGAAGACTGTGATTTGGCGTGCACTTTGAGGGCAGAGGTCAGAGGTTAGATTGCAGAGGTAAGAATCAAAATCTACCAGACCGTCGTCAGAAGATTTTCACCTCCGCAATCTAACCTCTGACCTCTGCCCTCCGAGGTGGCCGCCTTTAGCTGCTTTTCGTCTGCTTTGCGTCAACTTTTCAAAGAGCGCCGAAGATGGTTTTGCGGCGGATGTTGGGTCCGTCTCTGGAGACGGGCACAGTTTTCGATATTGCACTGTCGGGGAATTATTGCGCGATTGCGATTGCGTGTCTGTGATGGCGGCACAAGAAGAATGTGATGATAAAAATGCGCGAGGGTTCGTATCAGGGCATCGCTTTAGCGATGCCGGAGGTTTCGAAATCAAGCGCCCCTTCAGGGGCTGAACATCGACAGTCGAGTCTGGCGAGGAGCGATTTAGAATTCTAGCGTTGCGTCCGGCGGAACTGTTAAAGAAGGTGAGACTGAGATAATGAGCAAATCTACTTATCCATTGAAGCTTCCGCTCTCCATCAAGAAGGCTGCCCAACGGCTGGCGAAAGAAGATGGCGTGTCTTTGAACCAATGGATCGCGGCAGCGGTCGCCGAAAAAGTTGGAGTGGTGGAAACCGCGGCCGACTTCTTCAAGAAGCGAGCGAGGAGAAACCTGGGGACAGACGGGACGTACCCCGAGTTCTAATTCGCAAAAACCCGTGAACGTCCCGTCTGTCCCCTGCTCCTCGTCCCCTGCTCCTCCCTGCTCCTCCCTGCTCCTCCCTGCTCCTCCCTGCTCCTCCTGCTCCTCTGCGTTGACACTCTTTGCCGTCGGGATGATCGGCCCTCGGCATCCTCGCTCTGGTCTATGGCGATTTAGCGTTGGTGTGGCAGCCCGTCGCCCCACCGATCCCAGGCCGGACGGTTCTCGCCTATGGTGCGGGCCTCATCATGCTGCTAGGTGGTGTTGGACTGCTTTTTAGAGCCACCGCGGCATGGTCGGCTCGCATCCTGTTCCCATCTTCAGAGTCCGCTGACAATTTGCCTATGTTGATGGTTGGCAATCTTTGCCAATCATGTTACGATAAACCTGCACTTCACATCCGTGGAAAGGGCCGCCGCTATGCCTACCCGCAACGTCAATTTAACCAACGATCTTGACCACTTCGTAGCCGCAAAGGTCAAGAGCGGGCGTTACGAAAATGCCAGTGAGGTTGTGCGCGCTGGGTTGCGGACTTTGGAGCGCGAAGAACAGCAGTACAAGGCGAAGCTCGCCGCGCTGCGGGCGGCGATTGACCAAGGCGACGCCAGCGGGATTGCCAGGGGCAACGTCTTTGGGCGTGTCCGTAAGGCGATCAAACTTCCCGTGTCGCGCTAGCCGTGGCTGCGTTTCGATTTTCGCGTCGTGCTGAGGACGACCTACTGAGCATCGCCGATTACACCCTTCGTACATGGGGCAAAGCCCAAGCCGCCCGTTAC
Organism: uncultured Acidobacteriaceae bacterium; assembly: GCA_963772195.1. Classification (GTDB taxonomy): domain Bacteria; phylum Acidobacteriota; class Terriglobia; order Terriglobales; family Acidobacteriaceae; genus Acidiflorens. The sequence goes on from CAVYWE010000002.1 coordinate 158,449, forward strand.
CTCGGCGAGCTTGAGGTTTGTTGCCAAACGCTTGCTGACAACCCGGCGTTAGGCCGGCTCTGTGAGGACGTTCGCCCTGGTTTGCGCCGTCTGGAGCATGGCAAGCACGTGGTGTTCTACCGCCAGGAGCGTGGTGGTGTTTTGGTTTCTCGCATCCTGCATCAACGCATGCTGCCCGATCGACACGCCATCGACGATGAGGACCACGAACCGTGAATATTGTGCAGGCGTGCGAACCACAGTCTTCAGGGTCCAGATTCTGATCACAACCATCCCTGATCGAAATCCCTGATCGAAAAACATTGACTTAAGACCCGTCGTGCGCGACCATAGAAATCTGATTGGGGTAGTTTCGAGGTGTATCCGTCAACCAAGACGGCCCTCGAATCTGCCCCAAACCCATTTTCAGCGCTGTTTGACAACTTAAGTCCTTATTCCAGAATACTTTGATATAAGTCCTTATTTTTCAAAGACCGGAGCAAAAAATTCCCGCCAACTCTATGATTCCAGGAGACCAGGGGGAGGGGGTATCAGTACCAACTGGTAAACAGAGGGGGCGGGGGCGGCAACTTGCTAGAAGGATTTCGCAACCTAAATCCAAGCATACGGGAGAAACCAGAATGAAATTGAATTGGATATGCGGAGTACTGTTCGCAATCGCTCTAACCATCCCTGCTTCGGCACAGATTGGGGTGTACATCGGAACGCCACCGCCACCGTTGCGTTACGAGCGGCGTGGGCCGATTCCGGGCCCGGGCTACGTCTGGGTCGAAGGGTACTGGGTCCCGAATGGGCATCACTACCGGTGGGTGGTGGGGCACTGGGAGCGTCCGCCCTACGAAGGGGCATATTGGTTTCATCCTCACTATGATCACTATCGTGAAGGCTGGAGGTTGCATGAAGGCCACTGGGATCATGAGGATCACGGGGATCGCGGACACGACGAAGATCACCACGATCATTGATCATTGATCGTTGATCATTGATCATTGGACTTGGACATTGATGATCGCTGAACACTGATCGTTGAACACTGATCGTTGAACACTGATCGTTGAACACTGATCGTTGAACGCTGATCGTTCAAGATTAGGGATTGAGCTATTGCCGGAGTTTGGCGCTGTTGCCCACGGCTACCAGGAAAATGGCGCTTTTGCCTTCGGCATGTGGGGAGAAAAAGCGGATCACGTCGTCGTCGTAAAAAGTGAGGCCGGTGGCTCCCAGACGCTGGGCGTAGGCTGCGAGGTACAGCTTGCCGCCGAGGATGCCGGCCTCAAGCTGTACGGCGCGATAGCCGCGGTTTCCAAAGCGATTGAAAATCGACCTTAGATCTGCCAGAAAGAAAATATCCACCGCGGCATCGGCAGGCAACTGCTGTTCCAATCCGAGGTAGCCGGCCTGGTCGCGAAAGTTTCCCAGCTTCAGGCACTCAAGCACTCTACGGTCGCGGTGGAAGACGTATGCTCCGGCTTCGAGACCCTCGACGGCATGGACAATCAGGTAGAGGTGGTTGAGTTGAGATCTGAACGGATTGAGGAAGTCGGCCGGTATGCCGCGCGTCGCCCGGTCGAGCATGGTGGAAAGCTGGGTCAGGGTGATCGGCGTACGCGCAAACTGGCGGCTGGAGCCGCGACGCAGGATGACCTGCTCGATAGGATCGCGAGGCATTTCTGCGTCGGATAAGGGCGTGAGTTGAATGACGGGTCCGGCGGGCGGCGGAAACTCGGTCGTGCCAGTGCCACCGATTTCAGCGGGGCGCATTTCAGTGTCGCCCGGTGCTGCGTCATCTCGCCACGCCGTAACTTCTTGGGCCGAATGGAGCGAAGACGCGGCGTGCATTTCGCGCATGAGTGGATAGTCAATCTCGTCCCGTGAGAGCGGGATAGTTTCGAGGCCAAGTGGGGAGATCTTTGCAAGCGCTTGGGGAGCGGTTTGCGAAGGCGGAGCGGGTCGCGCAGAAAGCCCGGAGTCATGACCCAAGGCCACCAGCGAGAAGGCCACCTCGCGCTGGGAATCTACATCGAGCAGGCGGTTTACCGTCGCGTCCATAAAGCCGCACACGACCTTGGCGGGCAAGCCCAAGGCGGTGGCGACGGCCAGCAGGTTGGCGAGCACGGTACCGTTGTCCCAGCCAAAATGTCGATAGGTGCGGGCCTGATACTTCCAGGCATTGCGCCAGTAGGTGCAGGTGCAAACGATGGTCAGCGGTGCGTGAGCGATAACAGGTTCGCCGCCGGTGGCCTCGACCAGGACGCTGCGATAATCTCCGGCGCGCAGCCGGCGCAGGCCAAACTCGGCGGGAGCGAAGTGATAGACGCCGGCCTGAAGGTTGGCGAGGTCGCCGCAGATGAGGTAGAGCTCGACCTCATAGAGCGCTCCGGTGCAGGCGGCGGCGCGAAAATAGATTTCGCCGCCCGAATATTTTCGCTGCCGCGTGATGCCTGCGGAAAGGTACAGGAGTTGGGCTATGGCCTCCAAATCCGGCGCGGTATTGGTCTGGGCGGGGACGCCGCCGGCGATGGCAGAAAGGGCAGCGACTCCAGTTTGGCGCACCTCGGCTGGCATACGCGATGGTTCCAGCGCTGGATAGATCTTGAATGGCAAGGGCTGGTTGGCGAAGTCGAGGAAATGCGGGTTGGTGCGGACGCTGGTGTAGGAATGCTTGGTGGCTTCGTGGTAGTTCCAGGCCGCTTCGGCGTTGGCGTTGGTGGGCATTGGCTGGGGTGGGAAGCTTGACAATGGTAGCGCACAAGCCTAGGATTGAGATTGAGCAAGCACGTTTTCTTATTGTTACTCTTTCAGCTCTTCTGAACCAAGTTAGCCTATCTGAAAATTGGGTCCTCTTCGATTGCTCTGAGGAGAAGTCCGAGTCATGACTGTCGATCGCTGGGGATTTTTCTGACGCCAAACTCAAGCGGATCAAGGTTCATGTGGCAGCGGGAAGAAAGGGACAATGAAAAACATCAAGTTTGTTGTGAAAGTGAACCGCGGCGGCGCTCATGCTCCTCAGTATGTGCTGCGGATCGATCGGCTCCCCATCCAAACGACAACCAACCGCAAGCTGGCCCTGGTCATGGGGAGATTTACAGCGGAAGACGCGGTTAAATCCATGCAAAACTCCCACTGTAGCCCAGAGCTGGTATCCGTACGGGTTGGCGCCTAGCATTTTCTAATTTTCATGAAGAGATGGCGGTCCCCTTGAGCGAAGCCGAAACGGCCCCCGCTCGCGAATATTCGAGTATTGGCTGGCATGACCCGCGCATTTCAGGGCGATCGCTGACACCGAAGCCGGTCACTTTGCGGGATCACCCGCAACCGCCGGAACCGGAGTCGCCGACTTCAGTTGCTCCAGCTGTGCCAGCACCTCTTTCCAATCATCCTCGTCCTTCTTCGTCTTAATCGAAGCCGAGAGATCGGAATAAAAGTCCAGAATGTTGTCGCGCAACTCCGGAGTTACGCGATCGAATTTCCGGCTGGCCAACTGTCCCAGCAACTTGGCGTAGGTGTCGTCGGCGAGCGAGTATTCCGCCGCTTTGGTCGGTTTACCACTATCGAGATCCGTGTTGGGAAGCTGAAGGGAATCAGTGCGCTCCGCGCGCAGGAAGATACGGTATTGATCAACGGTCGAATTGATGCTCTTGAAATACATGTCCTCGGTCTGCGGAGTCGGATTCTTGAAGCCCAGCCCTTTGAAGGGACCGATTTTTGGCATGTACCGCAGGAATATTGCGAGGATGCGGGCTCCAAATCCCGGCTTGGTGTAGTCTTTCCCCCATTCCTTTTCATAGCTGGAGCGCGAAAGGCGGTAAAGGAACTGTTTTTTTGCGAAGTCGGGGCGCTCGGCCATTATCTCTTTCTTATGGGTCTGCAGGGCGACCTGGGTCATCTCGGGGATCAGCCGGCTGACCGAGAAACGATAGGTGCCGATAGAGAGATCTTCATGAGCGATCACATCCTTGAATTCCAGTCCGTATACCACCGGGAAGGCCCGCTCCAATAGGGGCTTTGACACTTGAAACCCAATAAAATCGTGGTACTGCTGCGAGGCGTAACGATTCTTCGCCACCTGCGCCATGTCGAAGCCGAACTCCGTTTTTATGTGCGCCGTCTTGTCCTGCGCATACGTGACGGACTTGCCGTACTTCCGTTGCAGCTTTGGGAACTCAATGGCCACGGACTGGTTCACCGCCGGGTGGCCGGTGATGTCTGACGTATAGTGGGCCAGCGCGCCCAGAGCGAAGGCATATTCGTTAACATCGGCGCTCTCCAGCAACATCTCGTGGACGAAGTCTCCGGTACGAACGTAGTGCACGAGGTTGCTGAATTGCTTGTTACCGAAAGGGTAATAGCCCAGGTCCTGGATGACGGCGCCTCCGTAGGCGTAGGCATGCGCTTCTTTGATCTGATCTTCCGTGAGACCCGGATATCGCTTGAGCAACAGGGGGCGGATCTCGTCGGACCAGAGCAGGTCTACGACTTCCTCGTGAGTTAAAACAGAGTAAGCGAACGAAGGGCCGCCGCACATCACCATGAGAAGAAGAAGTGTCACTATGCGCTGAGCCAGCGGGCGCCAAAGGGCGGCTGTGGCAGGGAGCGACGGGGATGAGTGCATGGCGCTAGTCAAACCAGATCTTTGCATGGGTTCGTGAACCTTCCAGGCGATCTAAGACAATCTCCAGAACCAGTCTGGCATTGATACTGCTGCGATTCTGATCAAGAGTGTACAGTTCTGGCCGACAATTGCCTGTACAGAGGTTCCTGTAGGTCATAGGCCTATAGGTCATAGGCCTGTAGGTCATAGGAAAGAGCATGCGAGCGCTGGGGTGAGTGCGCGCCAAGAGCGATCCGCGGTGACGACCTACTCGTCTTTTTCGGTCAAATCCGTTTCGGTCAAATCCGTCATCCGTTTCGATCAAATTCGCCCGAGAAGCAGAAGAATGAGAACGATGATGAGGATCAGACCCAATCCTCCGGTCGGAGCGTAGCCCCAGTTTCGACTATGTGGCCACCGTGGCAGTGCCCCAAGGAGCGCTAGGATCAAGATCACGATCAATACAGTTCCAAGCATGTCTTGCTCCTTGTTAGTTATGGAGGGTGCAGCCTCTCCCGAAGCTGCACCGGGTAGAACCGCTACATCGAGATGCTGATCGCAATTCCAACGTTGGGATACCTGCGGTCGAAGAGATAGTAGCCGTTATCGACATAGGTGACGTAAACGTCGTCGGTGTCGTACCAGTCATTCGCCCAGTATCCTGGCCATGGGTCAACCATGCTGAACCAATAGCCATCGTATTGGAAGCGGGGATATCCGCCCACAACGAGGAAGGGGAGGCCGTAAATGCGGAACCCGTGGTCCTGACCGAAATATCCGCGGAAGCGATCGTCAGGAATGCGGTAGCCGTTGTAGCCACCACGTTGTTGCCAGTTGCGGTGGTCGGAATCCCAGCTTTGTGAGCGATGCTGCTGCCAGGCACTCTGCTGGACACGCTGCTGTTCCTGCGTCCGCTGGGGTTGTTGATTGCCCCGCTGCTGTTGGGCGTGCTGTTGCTGGTTGTTCTGGTTCTGCCGCTGCTGCCGCTGGGCCCGCTGTTGCTGATTGTTCTGGTTCTGACGCTGCTGTTGTTGGGCGTGCTGTTGCTGGTTGTTCTGGCTCTGACGCTGCTGTTGCTGAGCCTGTTGTTGCTGCTGTGCGTGTTGCTGTTGCTGCGCGTGTTGCTGCTGGTTGTTCTGGCTCTGACGCTGCTGTTGCTGAGCCTGTTGTTGTTGCTGTGCGTGTTGCTGTTGCTGCGCGTGTTGCTGCTGATTGTTCTGGCTCTGACGCTGCTGTTGTTGGGCCTGTTGTTGTTGCTGTGCGTGCTGCTGCTGCGGCGCGTGCTGTTGTTGCTGCGCGTGCTGTTGCTGCTGCGCGGGCTGTTGTGACTGAGCGGGCTTTTGCTGCTGAGCGTGCTGTGGCTGCTGTTGCTGACGCTGCGGCTGAGCATGCTGCTGCTGCTGGGGACGGTCTTGCTTTGCGTTTTGCTGGTCCTGCTGTGCGTAAACAGGAGCAGCGATTCCGAGAAGCAAAGACAGAATGGCCGTGCTGGTGATTCCAATTACTTTCATAGGTGCTACCTCCAGAACTGCTCGACGTACGCTTGCTCTAGCGCAAGCTTCCTGTTGTCGCGTTGATCGCGCTGCCTATGGATTCGCCGGACACGAGAAGTTCAACTCTCCGGTTCTGCTGCCGTCCGGAAGAGTCATCGTTTGAAGCTACCGGCAAAGTGTTGCCATAGCCTCGAGCCGAAACCGAATTCGTCAATACCCCTTGTTGCACAAGGTAGTCGCGGACAGATCCAGCACGATTTTCAGACAGGGTTTGATTCATTGCATCGCTGCCCACATTGTCTGTATAGCCGCCGATTTCAATGTTGAGTCCAGGGTAGGCGAGCAGAATACCGGCGACTTTCGCCAGCTTCTCCCGCGCACCGGGCTTCAACGAGTATTTTCCGGTGTCAAACAATACATCGGACATGCTGACGATGAGTCCCCGCGCGGTGTCGCGAGTCTGAAGAATGGAATTCAGCTGCTCGGACAATCGCGCGCGCATCGCCACTTTGTCGGTTTCCGCTTGTTGCGCGCTCTGCTGCGACTGCTGCGCGGCTAAGCGGGACTGTTCCGCATCAGCCTGGGCCGCAGAAAGTGCACTGGCTGACGTGGCAACATCGGCCCGGGCATTTGCTGTATCAGACTCAGCCTGAGCCTTGGCGGCCCGGGCATTGGCTGCATCAGATTCCGCCTGGGTCCTTGCCGCTTGAGCTTTCGCGGTGTCGGACTCGGCTTGCTCTTTCTGTCGCATCGCGTCGTCAGCCTGCCCCTGCGATTTCGCCTGAGCATCGGCTGAATCCTGACGTTCGTTTGCCAGGCGTAGCTCGCCCATCTTCTTGACTGCGATTTCGCGGGCATCTTCCGCAGTCTGCACTGCCTCGCGGGCAACCGCGATCAGCGGCTTGTTCTCAATGTGTTTTCTGGTGGCATATTCATCCGCATTGTTCATCAACTGGACCGCATGCTGATAGCTGTCACTGGCATATTGCTCGGCGCCCTCGGATTGAGCGATGCGCAGCGCATTACGCGCCTCGAAGAACTCCAATGGCAATCTGGCATTCAGGACCACCGGGTCGAACTTGTAGCCGGTGGGAATGTAGCCGCCGCGCTCCATGAGTTCGTACTTTGCATTTACCGCCTCGGTGGTTCCCCTGGTATCGTCGCGAACCACGTTCTCCAGGACGACCACGTTGCTCGGCTGCCGCACGGCATAATAAGGTTCCGCGGTAACAATCAGAGCGAAGGCCTGAAGGTCGGTGGTCACGCGCAGTTTGCTGCGATGGTTTTCGCCGACTAACACTTCACCCAGGTTCATGGCCCGGCCTTCGGGAGAAATCGCCCACAAAACGTAGGTCAGATACTCATTGCCGAAGGTCGTCGGTTTCCGCAGGTTGCCAAATTCCGCTTCGATCTCAATCGATCCCCGCTTGCTGTTCACTTCGGCGTTACCCTCCGCTGAACCCATCAAGTCGGTGCCCGCGAAATCCAGTTTGGTGGAACCGCTGCGATGCTTGTAGTTGACGGCCTGGACGCTACGGCTGACAACCGTGACGTGGAATGTCGGCGTGTGAGCCATGGGTTCAATGGCCATGGTTGTTGGAGAATTGGTTTGAGCAAATGTGCTCACGGTGAGGGTGATTCCGAATGCTAATAAAAGCTTTGATTTCAAGGTATCTCCTTACGGACAGACCTTCGTCCGCCGTGTTGCGTTGTATGTATCTTGTGTGGGTGCGTGGAGCCTTCTTGGCTTGGTTTCCCTTACATCATTCTTTACATCCACATCATCATTTACGTCCCAACGTGGATTCGGGAAAGGGAATTAAAGAGCCCAAAAACATTCAGGATCCACAGAACCACGGCAATGACCACGACGCCGTTCAAGATAGATTTGATGGTTCCCTGCATGGGAATGAAGCGATTCACCAGCCACAGGAGGACACCCACCACGATGAGAACTTCGAGCAGTTGAATTAGAGGCATAGCTGTTCACCTTCCTTGTTTCGCCGGCTAACACCTCTTATTCCAGTCCTGAGATGTTGCCCTGTTTGTGCGTCCGAGAGTTCCTAGGGTCGAATCGGATTGGCGCTAAATAAATAATGACGGGTAAGGACTTTTGTGTCTGAGCAAGATAGCTCACATGAGCAGATAAGACCGAGTGATTAGGCGTGGACGGCAAGGCTGGATGCTAGAAAGGCCGACCGTCAGTGGCTTGAATTCATGCCTTTCCAATTCCGTTTGGCTAGCTCCGCTCGCTGGACAGCCGAGGGCGACTGTCCCTACGTGAGTTTTTCCGCGAACTGAGGCGGGGCAAGCCCCGTCTCTACAGACGGTAGAAACTTGCGGCATCGCTAAAGCGATGCCCTGATACGAACCAGAGTGGCTCTACTCGATCAAATCACCGGTCTTTCAGCGTGTCTGTGGTTGTTCAGCGACGTGCTATTCAGCGGCATGCTGTGCAGTGGCGCATCGGGAATATCGGCAACGCTCAACCCAATGGCGTGCATCAGTCCCCAGGAATACTCAAATTCCTGTCCACAGTTCAAGCAGACCTGGTACGTGCGTTTCTTGATGGTGAACACGGCAGTCCGTTGGCGGTGATGGCATCCGAAGGCAAACTCGAACATTTGCAGCAGCGGTTTCATAAATCCTCGGCTCGATTCCGGCGTTCGCAACTTCCATGGGCATCCAGCCAATCGAGCAGAGAGCGCACGCTGGCGCGAGCTAGGGCGATTGAGCAATCGGCGGCCCCGTAGTAAATATTGATGGTGTCGCCATCGGGGTTTGTGGTGTATCCGCAGGGGAACACGACATCATCGACGTCGCCATGGCGTTCGTACTCGGCCTCCGGACCAAAGATCCAGGAATCCCCTCGCAGCAGGCATTTCTCCGGATTCTCCAGATCGAAAAGGGCCAAACCCAATCGATACAGACAGCCGGACGGCGTGTGACGCACCCCGTGGTAGAGCACGAGCCATCCTCTTGCAGTCTCGATCGGGGGCGGCGACAACCCAATTTTGTTGGCGTCCCACCAGGCACCGCGGCGCGCTTCTAACATTAGTCTGTGTCTGCCCCAATGGCGCAGGTCGGGAGAGTAGGAAATCCACATGTGGGCTCCGAGTGTCGTCATCGGCCGATGAATGAGGGCCCAGTATCCATTGATTCTTCGCGGCAGAAGCGCCGTATCTTTGTCATCAGGCGGCATGATGACGCCGTAGCGCTCGAAACTCCGGAAGTCTTTGGTGAGAGCCAGCGACACTCCGGGACCGCCGCGCGAATAGGAGGTGTAGGTGACTACGTATTGCTGCAGCTCGGGCACGAAAGTGATGCGGGGATCCTCGATGCCCCAGATTTCCTCGGGAAACTCGCGAGGGCTGGGCATTAGGGTGGGCTCGCGGTCAATTTCCCATCCATCGACACCGTTGCGAGAGCGCGCGGCGCAGAGATGGGATAATCCGCGCCGGTCTTCGACGCGGCATAGGAGCAGAGTGGTTCCATCGGGCAGCAGGGTGGCGCCGGCATTGAAAACGCTGTTGATGGAATAGGGCCAATCCTTGCCGGTGAGGATGGGGTTGCCGGGGTGACGCAGAAGCAGTGGCGGGTAGTGAGTGCTTTCGACGTGCAATAGGGTTGCTTCGGGAGCAGTCATAACTTAGTTTTCCGGCCTTTCTGATTTCTGCAGCGAACGCATTTCTAGGAGTGCCATCAGGAACGATAACGTGGATTCCGCTCCCTGATTCTGATTGGCGCGGTCGGGATGCAAGCCGTCCCGGCAGCCGCCGGTTTCAGGATCATAAAGAGCAAGTTGGAGATCGTTGTCGCCCAGGAACCAGTTGAAAGCCCGCCATGCTTCGTCGCGCCAGCGGCTGTCCCTGGTTATGCGGTACGCTTCCAGACACGCGGAAACCGCGCCGCCGGCTTCAATGGGCTGTTGATCGAAACGGGCCTTATCACCGTCCTGATGATAAAAACCCTGCGATCCGATGGGTACAAAGTGGCCGTTCGTCTGGCAACGCTGCGTTTCCATAAGCCAATCCAGCGAAACGAGACCGGCGGAAACCATACGATCGTCCGCGCAAGCCGAGCCCGCGAGCAGCATGGCCTGGGATAGTCTCGCGTTGCCATAGGCTAGAACGTTCTCGAACCACTTCCAATCCGGGGTGTGGATCGATTCGTACAGGTCGAGCAATCGCCGGCCAAGCACGCATCTTATTTTTTGCGCGTCGCGATCTCCAGGGTACGAATTGAGGTATTCCTGGATTCCGAGCAGGGTATAGGCCCAGGCGCGAGGGCTGGTGAATTCCAGAGCAGCGGGGAGGGAAAACTCAAGCAGGCGTCCGGCCGCACCCCTCAATCCATTATCTTCGGATCGGGCTAAGAGGGTTCCAAGCGCCCACAATGCGCGGCCGTGCGAGTCTTCCGAACCCTGGTCTTCTATCCAGCGGCGATCGTAGCCGAGGAAGTTCCGGAATCTTTTCTTTTCCGAATGAAAGGCGTGCTCCAGAAATGCCAAATAGCGAAAAGGCCAATCAGGGTTTGGGGATACAGTTTTTCCGGAGTGGTCCATACCGAGTTGCGCCAGCAGCACCGTGAAAATGAGGGCGCGAGCGTTGTCATCGGTGGTATAGCCCTCGGCACGATTGGGGATGGTAAAGATGGCGTGCTGCAGCATGCCTACATCATCGGTGAGCGTGGTCACATGAGTGAGTTTTAATTCGGGCAGTTCGTTCAGCGACTTCTGCGCGATGCGAGACGAGAACTGAACCCGGGGAGTCTCGATGCGGTCGCTGCGAACCCGGGTAAAACTTTCCATGTAGCCTTGCGCGGCTTTTTTCCAGATCATATCGCGCGCGAAGAGGTAGGCGCGTTTACGCATGGCGTGGCGCAGCGCGGGCGTATCCAGGAGTTCGATTGTCTTTTGTGCGATAGCATCGGGATTCTGGAAGGGAACCAGGGCGCCGCGGCGGTCGTCCAACAACTCAAGCGCGTGCCAATAGGGAGTCGAGATGATCGCCTTACCGGCACCTAATGCATAGGCAAGGGTTCCGGAAACCACCTGTGCCTCATGGCGATAAGGAGTGATATAGATATCGGCTGCGCCAATGTACTCGGCCATTTCCTCGGGGCTGACGAAGCGGTCGTGGAAGATCACTTGTGATTCCACTCCCATTTCCTTTGCCAAGGCATGTAAGCTGGCTCGATACTTGTCCCCTTCGCGACGGAGAATGTGAGGGTGGGTCGCGCCGGCGACGATGTAAGCGGCATTCTTGTGTTTGGACAAGATCTGCGGCATCGCTTGAATGACGTTTTCAATTCCCTTGTTGGGCGAGAGCAGACCGAAGGTGAGCAGCACCGCTTTTCCTTCGACACCAAAGCGGTCCTTGTAGAAATTGGGATCGAGAAAGGGCAGGTCGGGAACGCCGTGCGGAACCATGTCAATCTTGCTGCCGGGCACCTTATAGATTTCCTGCAAGAACTGGGAGGAGAGCTGGCTCATGACAATAAGGCGGTCCGAAAGCTCCGCAATCTCTTCCATCACCATGAGTTGCTCAGGATTCGGCTCGCGCAGAACCGTGTGCAGCGTGGTTACCGCGGGCATTTTCAAGGCGCGCAGGAGATGCAAAATATGGCTTCCGGCCGGGCCGCCGAAGATTCCATATTCGTGCTGCAGGCAGACCATGTCGATATTGTTGAAGTTCAGGAATTCGGCTGCTTCTTGATAGGACGCGACGTCGTCCTGGGCGAGCGACCATCGCACTCGCGCGGGATAGTCATATCCTTCTTCTGTGTCGTTTACGGGCAGGGCCAACAAGCGAGCAGTTCCGTACTCCGCGGATATGGCCGCGCACAGGTCGGTGGTGAACGTGGCAATTCCACACTGTCGCGGAAGGTAGTTCCCGATCACCGCAATTCGACTTGGCAGCGATGCCTTCGGGCGCGATCTTGGATGAGCCGCTGGCACCACGTCCAGTGCCAAGGGGCGCGGGGGGAGGGCCTCGGCTTCCAACATTTCATCCGGCAGCATGGTGATTGGTAGCGACATAAGTCCTTAGCTTCCTTAAGGTACAGGTGGTAAAAGAGGCCGATTTGCAGGAATTTGCTTCTGATCAGTATTCAATGAAAGAGGGCTTGAGGAATGGTCAAAATTGACCAGATGCATTCATTTCGGCTCAGCTCATGACTGCCGGACGTGACTGCTGCACAGCCACCGTTTTGTCAAGCGGGAAGGGGGGAAACCGAAGACGGTCAATCTTGATCAGTTGTTTCTAGACTATTTGTGCCATAGTTGTAGCAGATCATTTGATGAGGGTTATGGCAAAACGAGAATGCTCACAGTGCGGTGGTGAGTTGGTGTTGGCGGTGCGTGCGAACCAACCGCAGACGAATAATGATGGGCCAAGCCTGCTGACCAGCGCATTCACAAGCTGGAGATGCGGCACGTGCGGCTCCGCCTTTACAGCCGCGCAACTTCGGGAAGACAAGCGCGGGCGGTCAAAATCTATCGAGCCCGCGTGAGTTTTGGCGGGACACTTTAGCAGGATATTGCGAGCAGGATATTGCGGTGCTAGTCCCCCGACGGCATCAGTTCGTCGGATGCCTCCCAGCAAGCAGACAACAACGAAGGATCGGCGATTACGGGATCGGCTGTTAGACCCTTGATGCTTAGATCCTCCATATTACGATCCTCCATGCGTGGATCGACTACGCCGGAGAACTGCGCCTCCTCAGTTGAGCCTTCGAGCGCGACGGTGGACGCGGTGCCGTTGGTGATGACCTGCTGCACGGCGTCGAAGTATCCGGTTCCGACGAAGCGCTGGTGCTTTACCGCTTCGTAACCGGCCTGCTGTTCGCGGAGAAATTCCTTTTCCTGAAGCCGAGAGTAAGCGGTCATGCCGGCCTGCTTGTAGCCGCGCGCGAGTTCGAACATGGCGAAGTTGAGCGTGTGGAATCCTGCCAGCGTGATGAACTGGAACTTGTAGCCCATGGCGGCGAGCTCGCGTTGGAAACTGGCGATGGTCGCGTCGTCCAGATTCTTCTTCCAGTTGAACGAGGGTGAGCAGTTATAGGCCAGCAACTTGCCGGGATAGACCTGGTGCACGGCGTCGGCGAATTCGCGCGCTTCCTCGAGGTCGGGCTTGGAAGTTTCACACCAGAGAATATCCGCGTACAGGGCATAGGCAATGGCACGGGCGATGGCGGCTTTTGGTCCTCCTCGAATGTGGTAGAAGCCCTCGCCGGTGCGCTCGCCGGTGAGGAATTCGCGGTCGCGCGGATCAATGTCGCTGGTGAGAAGATTGGCGCTGTCGGCGTCGGTGCGCGCCATGATCAGCGTGGGGACGCCCATCACATCGGCTGCGAGCCGGGCTGCGACCAGTTTCTGGATTGCCTCGGTGGTCGGGACCAGCACTTTGCCTCCGAGGTGGCCGCACTTTTTGGCCGATGAAAGCTGGTCCTCGAAATGAACACAGGCGGCGCCTGCCTCGATCATGGCCTTCATCAGTTCGAAGGCATTGAGGTTGCCTCCGAATCCGGCTTCGGCATCGGCAATGAGCGGAGGGAACCAGTTGATGTCGACATCGTTGTGGCCTTCGGCGTGATGGATCTGGTCGGCGCGCATCAGGGCCTGATTGATGCGGCGCACCAGGTTGGGCACGCTGTCGGCGGGATAGAGACTCTGGTCGGGATACATCTGGCCGGCATTATTGGCGTCGGCGGCGACCTGCCAGCCGCTTACATAGATGGCCTTCAATCCAGCCTTGACTTGCTGGACGGCCTGGTTGCCGGTCATGGCGCCTAGCGCGGGGACGTAGGACTCGGCTTCGTCATGCAGGAGGTGCCATAGCCGTTCTGCGCCGTGGCGCGCGAGCGTGTGTTCGATCTGGAATGAGCCGCGAAGACGGTTAACATCGTGTTGGGTGTACGGACGAGTGATACCTCGCCACCGAGGGCTGGTTTGCCAGTTGCTGATCTGCGCATTGCTGGTTTGCGAGTTGCCATTTTTTCCGTTCGAAGTCGACATTTGTTTGTCCCCACTCAAGAGTTTCTGTCCCTCATGCAGTAGATGCCGGATTGCACCTCCCTGACAAACCGCGCTGTCCGCCCGGTTCCACTGGTCCGAAATGACCTAGTGCGAGGGGACTTGCTTTGGCGGATGGCTATGATGTTGACTATGAACGCTATGACTTTTCTTCAAAGCGATGCTGCTGAGAGCCAGACCCGGAGCCAGATGGAGGCGGGCATTCTTACCCCGGATGCCCAAGCCTTGCTGTCGAAACTTGCGGCCGCCTTCGAGCCGCGGCGACAGGAACTGCTGGCGCGGCGGCGAACGGTGCAGCAAGACATCGATAACGGCAAGCTTCCCGACTTTCTGCCGGAGACGGCCGGAATCCGCCAAAGCGATTGGAAGGTGGCGCCGATACCGAGGGATTTGCGTGATCGCCGCGTGGAAATTACCGGACCGGTCGATCGCAAGATGATCATCAACGCGTTGAACTCAGGAGCCAATGTATTCATGGCCGACTTCGAGGACTCGAATTCGCCGACCTGGAATAACAATATTGAAGGCCAGCACAATCTGCGGGACGTGGTTCGGGGAACGATTCGGTACGAGAGTCCGGAAGGAAAGCGATATCAAGTTGGGCCGCATCCGGCAACGCTGTTTGTGCGGCCGCGAGGATGGCACCTGGACGAAAAGCACTTTTTGGTGGATGGCAAGCCAATCTCGGCGTCCCTGTTTGATTTTGGCCTGTTCTTTTTTCACAACGCTAAGGCCTTGCTGAGCAAAGGGACTGGTCCTTACTTCTACCTGCCGAAGATGGAGAGTCATCTGGAGGCTCGGCTGTGGAACGACGTGTTCTGTTTTGCCCAGGATGAAGTGGGCGTTCCGCGCGGATCGATTCGCGCCACCGTCCTGATCGAAACGATTCTGGCGGCATTCGAAATGGACGAGATCCTCTACGAATTGCGCGACCATTCCGCGGGGCTGAATTGCGGGCGCTGGGACTACATTTTCAGTTTCATCAAGAAGTTCCGCGCGCATCCTGAGTTCGTTTTGCCGGATCGGTCGCAGGTGACGATGGAGCGGCATTTTCTGAGCTCCTACGTCGAATTGCTGATTCAAACCTGCCATCGGCGCGGCATCCATGCGATGGGGGGAATGGCGGCGCAGATTCCGATCCGAAATGATGCGGCGGCTAACGAACAGGCGCTGGAGAAAGTGCGGCGCGACAAACTTCGGGAAGTGAAGGCCGGGCATGACGGTACCTGGGTGGCGCATCCTGGACTGGTGCCGGTGGCAAAAGAAATTTTCGATAAGTACATGCCTGAACCGAATCAGATTTCTCCGAATCAAAAATCGGCGCAGCCACCGAGCCGGACGGTGCAAGCGCAGGATCTGCTCGAGGTTCCAACTGACGATATCACTGACGAAGGATTGCGCTGGAACATCGACGTGGGATTACAGTACTTGCATTCGTGGCTCCTGGGATCGGGCTGCGTTCCGATTTACAACCTGATGGAGGATGCGGCGACTGCGGAAATTTGCCGCGCCCAGGTGTGGCAGTGGGTGAGGCACGGCGCGCACCTTAAGGACAGCAGGCTGGTGACGGAAGACATGGTGAAGGAGATTATTCGTCAGCGAGCGGCGGAGTTGGGCGCGGAGTTGGGCGCTAAGTCCAGCAATGACGAAACGCTGCGGCAGGCGGCCAGAGTCCTCGAAGAGTTGACGACGAGCCGGGAATTTGCGGAGTTTTTGACGCTTGCCAGTTATGATTTATTGGAATAGAACGTCAAGGCATGGGCGCACGCAGAGGTCCTCCCGCCAACCTGCAGATTGACGCAGGCTTCCTCTCGCAGTTACGGGAACATGTTGCCGCGCGCGAGATCGAGCGCGGGATTGCATGTCTTCGATCGCGGCAGGACTTGATCGCAAATCTTGACCCCAGCCAGGAGAACGCCGCTCGCCTGCTGGCGCATCTGGCGATATGGACTGATATTGGATTCAGCGGGCCGCCCCTCCAGGAACTTCTGCAGCGCTTTGAACACCTAGAACCAGGATTGCGGTCGAAGCTCTCGATCGCCGACTACATCTGCCTGCGCATGGCCGAGGGGATGGCAGCGATGGTACAAGAGGCGATGGAAACGGCGATTGGTCATTTTGATTTCGTCCTGAGCTTGGGGAAAGAGCTGGACGACCGGTTTCTGGTGGCCATCGCTTGTTTCTGGAAGGGGCGCTGCCTGCGGAGAAGAGGCGAGTACGACGAAGCGCTGATTTATACGGGCAAGGGAAGAGACCTGGCGGTTGGGTTAGGGCATCTGCGGATGGCGGCGGTCATGCAGGTGCTCGAGAGCTGGCTTTTGTTTCAGCAGGGCAAATGGAAAGAAGCGGTGCGCATCTCGCAGGTGGCTGAAAAAGTGCTGGGCGAGACGGATGACTATGTAACGCTCGGCAACATTCAATCCTTCTACGGGCGAATGGCGCGACGGGAAGGCCGTTTCGATAAGGCGATTGAGTTTTTCGAGAGTGCCATTGGCCATTATGGCAAGCGCGATCCACGGCATCCGAACCTGGCGCGATCGCTGGCCAACATGGCACTGGCCAAGCGCGGGATCGCTCTTCAGTTGCAGAAACGAATTGACCGCGACGTCCAGCGGCGGCGGAAGACCTCCAGCCGCCAAGGGAAGCCGGGGGCGATGGGCGGACAGGATTCGCGCAATCATGATTCTCGTGGCCGTTTGGCTGAGCTTCGCCGCGAAGCGCTGGAGCACCTGGAGGCTGCTCGGGCCATTTATCAGCAGCGCCCAAGCCATCACGGAGTCGGCACGGTTTACCTGAATGCCGCGTATATCCACCTCGATGGCGGAGACTTTCAGCGTGCTGAAGAAGAAGCGGCTTCGGCGTACGAGGTGGCCGAACAGAAGCAGGACTATATTCTGATGGTCCGGGCGCGCATTCTGCAGTGCATGATTGAAAATGCGAAGGTGGAGGAAGAGATTGGTGGGGGCGCTGATCCGGGAAACCATGCGCGCCGCGCCTTCGAATTTAGCCAGGAGGCGATTGATCTGGCGAAGCATACGCAGCATCATCTGTTGCTCGCGAATGCATATCTGTGGCAGGGATTGACGCAGTGCAATTCGTTCTTCGACAATCCGGAAGCAGCTCGGGAGTCTTATGACCTGGCGCGGGCGTCCTGCGAGGCGAATCCATCCGACAACATTTGGCAGGATCTTCAGACGCTAGGTGCGAAGATTCTTCGCAAGGGAAGTGTTCATCCAGCGCTGAAGGCATGGTCGCAGGGGGCGGTAGGCGAGAAGACGTTCCGGCAAATCAGTGAAGAATTTGCGGAGATTGTGATCGCGCGGGTCTGGGAGCGGGAGGGCCGCAAAGTGTCTCGCGTGGCGGCCCGGCTGTCGATTTCTCCGAAGAAAGTGCGGCGCATTTTGGCGCGGGTGGGGCGGAGAAAGCCGGGATCAGGTGTCAGGTCTTAGGTGTCAGGTTTCAGGAAGGACCTCGAGTTCTCAGTGACCTGACGCCTGATACTGAATCAAACAATCAAATCTGAGAATCGAAAACTCTATGAAAATCGCTAAGGATGTAACGGAACTGATTGGCCGCACGCCACTGGTCCGGCTGAACCGGGTTACGAAGGGTGCGGTTGCTGACGTTGTGGCGAAACTGGAAAGCCAGAATCCATTGGCCAGCGTAAAGGACCGCATCGGCGTGAGCATGATTGCCGATGCCGAGCGCGCCGGACGGATTCAGCCCGGGAAAACCGTTTTGATCGAGCCGACGAGCGGCAACACCGGAATCGCTCTCGCCTTTGTAGCGGCCGTGAAGGGGTACAAGCTCATCCTCACCATGCCCGAGACGATGAGCCTGGAGCGGCGCGTGCTGCTGCTTGCTTTCGGCGCCGAAATCGTTCTTACGCCAGGTCCGCGGGGAATGAAGGGTGCGATTCTGAAGGCCGAGGAATTGCTGGCCTCGACTCCGAATGTGTACATGCTGCAGCAGTTTGATAACCCGGCGAATCCGAAGATTCACTTTGAGACCACGGGGCCCGAAATTTGGGATGACACCGACGGGCGCGTCGATTTTCTGATCTCGGGCGTCGGTACAGGCGGAACCATCACTGGCGTCTGCGAATACATAAAGCCGAAGAAGCCGTCGTTCAAGGCCGTGGCCGTGGAGCCGGCGGATAGCGCGGTCCTTTCCGGGGGAAAGCCAGCGCCGCACAAGATTCAGGGAATCGGCGCGGGTTTTGTGCCGAGCATCCTGCGCAGGGATTACATTGACGAGGTCATCACCGTAACTAACGACGAGTCGATTAATATGGCGCGGCGGCTTCCGCTTGAAGAGGGCCTGCTGGTTGGCATCTCCTCGGGAGCGGCGGTGGTCGCGGCTTTGCAGGTGGCGCGGCGGCCGGAGAATGCGGGGAAATTGATTGTCGTGGTTCTGCCGTCGTTCGGCGAGCGCTACCTGAGTAGTATTCTCTTCGAAGGACTCCGGAACCAGGCGTTGCAGATTCCGACGGTGCAACTTCCGGACTGATCGTTAATCGTTAATCTTTAGTCTTTGATCATGCCGCCGCTGCTGTCGCTAATTCGCGAGGACGTTACCAACGTGCTGGAGCACGACCCTGCGGCGAGGTCGCGCCTGGAAATTTATCTTTGCTACTCCGGGCTGCATGCGGTGTGGTTCTATCGCATCAATCACTGGTTGTGGAATCACAATTTCTTTCTGCTGGCGCGCTGGTTGTCGCAGGTGGCGCGCTTGCTTACGGGAATTGAAATCCATCCTGGGGCGCAGATCGGCAGACGTTTATTCATCGATCATGGTTCGGGCGTGGTGATCGGCGAGACCTCGATTGTGGGTGACGATGTCACGCTCTATCAGGGCGTGACGCTCGGGGGAACCGGCAAGGACGTTGGCAAGCGCCACCCGACGCTCCTCGACGAAGTGGTTGTCGGCAGTGGAGCGAAGATTCTGGGCAATATTACGGTGGGACGTAATTGCCGGATTGGCGCGGGATCAGTCGTGCTTCGAAACGTGCCCGACGATTCTACCGTGGTGGGCGTGCCGGGGCACATCATTTTTCGAGAAGGCAAGCGCGTGGTTATTACCGATCCCAAGCAGATCAATGATCCTCTGTCTGAGGCTCTGGCCGCGGTCGCGACTGAGGTGAGCAAATTAGCGGAACGCGTGCGTCTGCTGGAGGGGACGGGCGGGCGCGAGCCGCTGTCGGCATCTTTGCAACGGATTATTGAAGATATCGATTATCAGATCTAGTGCGTTCAAATTTTGTCATCCTGAGCGAAGCCAAGGACCCCTATCCAAGCGAAAATGTGTACTGGGAGTAGGGGTCCTTCGGATACGCGGAACGGTTCGCTTCGCGAATCGTTCCGCTGCGCTCAGGATGACAATTGTTTTATAGCTGACAAAAGACGTTGACCCGAATAACGTCACCCCCTTTTCCATCCCAACACAAGTATGATTGGTCTGCGTTTTTAGGTCGAGACTTCCGTCGGATGAAATACGGCTTCGTAATCGATAACCGCAAGTGCATCGGATGTCACGCCTGCACGGTGGCATGCAAGACAGAGAACCAGGTGCCGGTGGGCGTGAATCGGACCTGGGTCAAGTACGTCGAGAAGGGTGCTTTTCCCAACACGCGCCGCGTATTTCAGGTCACGCGCTGCAATCATTGCGATAAGCCTCCTTGTGTCACCATCTGTCCGGTGACGGCGATGTACCAGCGCAAAGACGGGATTGTCGATTTCGATTCCGACCGTTGCATTGGTTGCAAAGCCTGCATGCAGGCTTGTCCGTACGATTCGATATATATGGATCCAGATGATGGCACGGCTGCCAAGTGCCATTTCTGCGCGCATCGCACCGAAGTCGGACTGGAACCAGCTTGCGTGATCGTGTGCCCGGAACACGCCATCATTGCCGGAGATCTGAACGATCCTGAAAGTGAAGCGGCACAACTGGTGGCTCGGGAACCGGTGCGCGTGCGTAAGCCGGAGCAGGGAACTCAACCCAAGCTTTACTACATCGATGGTGACGAGAGCGCAATCGTCCCAACGGCGGCGCGGCATGAGTCGATTTACATGTGGTCGCAGCGGAATGCGGCTGTGCTTGGTGGTGGGGCTTCGTATCCAACTGATAGTCCGTTGCTGCAAAAGGACGCGCTGGCAGCTTATGACGTTTCCCATGCGCGTCCGTGGGGATGGCAGGTTCCGGCCTACTGCTGGACAAAGTCCATCGGGTCGGGAGTGCTCGCTGTGCCAGCGATAGCTATGGCGCTGGGAAGATTGTCGGGCGACCGGGTCCGCGATATTGCGCTGGCGACCGTCGCGCTCCTGTTCACGGCTCTAACAACGGTGCTGCTGGTTTGGGATCTTGATCACAAAGAAAGATTTCTGCGGGTGGTGTTCACGCCGCAAAGTAAATCGTGGCTGGCGCGGGGCGCGTTCATTCTGATGGCATACAGCGCGTTGTGCGGCGTGTTCTGGTTGAGCGCGGTGGCGGGATTTTCTTTGGCTGCCTCGTTGCTGTTGTGGCCGACAGTGCTGGTGGGATTTTGTGCAGCGGTCTACACCGCATTTCTCTTTGGACAGTGCGAAGGGCGCGATCTGTGGCAGACGCCGCTCCTGCCGGCACATTTGATTGTCCAAGCATTGCTCTGTGGATCGGCGGTGCTGGCGCTCCTTCCGGATGCAATCGGCGGTTCGACGCAGGCTCTGGCATTTGCTGTTCCCACACTGATCATTAGTTTCGTTTTGCACTTGCTCATGCTGCTTGGTGAGGTCGCGATGCCGCACACCACCGACAATGCGCGCTATGGGGCTCGACTGATGACGCATGGGCCGTTCGCGCGCGCGTTCTGGGGCGGGGCGGTTGTGGTGGGCGGAATTGTTCCGCTGCTGCTTTTGTTGATCGGGAGGCCCGGTCGTATCGCGGCCGGACTGGCGAGCGTGCTGGTTCTGGCCGGACTTCTGATTTTCGAATGGTGCTTTGTGATGGCGGGGCAGAGCGTTCCGAACAGCTAGCAGGGCGTGATGGCATGAGTACGGTTCGTGTCAGGCCATGCCTTCCGGCGTGCCGGTGCCCCACCCCTAAAGGGGCGTCGAATTTCGGATTTTATCGGCATCGCTAAAGCGATGCCCTAATACGAATCTCGAGGTTTCAGCTGTCGGCTAAAGCTGGGAAGGCTTAGGGAGATTCCGCAATGACCGAATTCAAACGCGACGGTAGTCACCTCTCCTCTTACCCGCCGGTCGAGAAGTGGGACGATTGGGTCGAGTACGACGCCTCAGCGTGGCCTCGCCGCGTTGAAAAGCATTACCAGCTTGTTCCCACCGTCTGCTTCAACTGCGAATCGGCTTGCGGGCTTCTCGCCTATGTCGATAAAGAGACCGGACAAGTTGCGAAGTTTGAGGGAAACCCGAAGCATCCGGCGAGCCGCGGACGCCTATGTGCAAAAGGTCCGGCCACGATCACGCAGATTCATGATCCCGATCGCATCCTTTATCCGATGAAGCGGTCGGGGCCGCGCGGGGGCGGAAAGTGGACGCGGACATCGTGGGACGAGGTGCTGGAAACTTTCGGCGCGCGCATCCGCAAAGCGTTTCAGGAAAATCGTGGCGAAGAAGTCATGTACCACGTGGGACGCCCCGGGCAAGACCACTTTATGGATCGCACCACGCAGGCGTGGGGCATCGACGGCCACAACTCGCACACGAACGTCTGTTCGTCATCGGCGCGGTTCGGCTACCTGCTGTGGCACTATACCGACCGCCCGTCCCCCGACCACGCCAACGCCCGCTTCATTCTTCTGCTCTCCGCGCATCTCGAGTCCGGGCACTATTTCAATCCGCATGCCCAGCGCATCATCGAAGGAAAAATGGCGGGAGCAAAACTCGCCGTCATGGATCCACGCCTTTCGAATACGGCGAGCATGGCCGATTACTGGATGCCAAGTTATCCAGGCACCGAAGCGGCGGTACTGCTGGCAATGGCGATGGTCATCCTGGGCGAAAATCGCTTCGATGCGACATTCGTGAAGAACTGGACCAACTGGGAAGAGCTCGAAGTTGACGGATTCTCTGCCAAGGGCCAAAGTTTCGAAGCCGTGATCGAAGCACTCAAGCGGCACTATACGAAATTCACTCCGGAGTTTGCGGAGAAAGAAAGCGGAGTGAAGGCGGAAGTCATCGTTAAAACGGCACGCGAGATCGCGACTGCCGGGAGCCGCTTCGCGTCGCATCTGTGGCGGGGCAGTGCCTCCGGCAATCTGGGCGGATGGCAAACGGCACGCGCCTTGATGCTCCTGCACGTACTGACCGGCTCGGTTGGAACTCCGGGCGGACATAGTTTGAGTGCATGGAACAAGTTTGTGCCGCAGGCGTTCAGCGATCCGCCTCCGCAGAAGCATTGGAACGAGCTGCTGTACCCGCTGGAGTGGCCGCTGTGCACGCATGAAATGTCGCCCCTGCTGCCGCATTTCCTCAAGGAAGGCCGCGGCCGCCTCGAAGCTTATTTCACGCGCGTCTTTAATCCCGTGTGGACCTATCCGGACGGATTTTCCTGGATCGAGATGTTGCGCGACGAGGAAAAAGTCGGCTTGCATGCCGCCTTGACTCCGACTTGGAGCGAGACTGCGTGGTTTGCGGATTATGTTTTGCCCATGGGCTTCAGTTCTGAACGTCACGACCTGATGAGCCAGGAATCGTACGCCGGCCGGTGGATCGGCTTTCGCCAGCCCGTGTTGCGGGTTCTACAGGAACGGGAAGGAAAGAAGTTCGACTACACCTATCAGGCCAATCCCGGAGAAGTTTGGGAAGAGGATGAATTCTGGATCAACCTTTCTTGGGCGATCGATCCCGATGGTTCGATGGGAATCCGGCAATGGTTCGAATCTCCGTATCGTCCCGGACAGAAACTCACAGTCGACGAATACTACGGTTGGATGTTTGAACATTCAGTTCCTGGATTGCCCGAAGCCGCTGCCAAAGAGGGATTGAAGCCGCTCGAATACATGCGCAAATACGGCGCCTACGAAGTTACCACGGATGTTTATAAATTGAACGAGAAGCCGGTAGCGCCCGCCGCTCTCTCCGGATCAAGCGTAGAAGCGAACGGCGTGATCACGAAAGAAGGCAAAGCCGTGGGCGTGATGGTCGATGGTGAGCCGGTCGTCGGCTACAACACTCCGTCACGGAAACTGGAGTTGTTTTCGAAAACGATGGCGGATTGGCAATGGCCGGAATTCGCGCTTCCGGAATACTATCGCAGCCACATTCATCAGTCGGCGCAAACGGCGTCGATGGGGAAGTCCGGTGCGGACGTCGATCGAGATTTGGATCGGGATATCGATCAAGACTTCGATGCCCGGTACATGCCGCTGGTGGAGTGGCCAAAGGATGCTCACGGTGAGGTGTACGCGCTGCTGCCGATTTTCCGGTTGCCGCATCTTATCCACACGCGATCGGGCAACTCGAAATTTCTTTACGAAATCGCGCACAAGAATCCACTCTGGCTGAATCCGGTGGACGCCCAGAAGTTAGGCGGCATTCGTACCGGCGATTTACTAAAAGTCCACACGGAAATCGGTTTTTTCGTGTTGCATGCCTGGGTCACCGAGGGGCTGGCCCCGGGCGTGGTGGCCTGCTCTCACCACATGGGACGCTGGCGTCTCAATAAAGAAGATCAGCTCGAACGCATGTCGAGCGCGTGGGTCAATCTGCAAGAGGTCGGTAAAGGACAGTGGAAGATGCGCCAGATTTCGGGAGTGGAATCTTACGAAACGTCCGATCCCGATACCCAGCGAGTGTGGTGGAGCGATGCTGGCGTGCATCAGAACCTTACATTTCCCGTGCATCCCGACCCCATCACCGGCATGCACTGCTGGCACCAGATGGTGCGTGTGGAGCGGGCCGGCGCCGACGACCGCTATGGCGATATCTTCGTCGATACGAATCTTTCCTTCGCGGTTTATCAGCGGTGGAAGGCGCTGACTCGTCCTGCTCCGGGGCCGGGGGGACTGCGGCGCCCGCTGTGGATACCGCGAATGAGACGGCCGGAGGGAGCGGCGTTTTATGTCTCTGCGAAGAAAGAATGATGGGTTGGTTTTTAAGTAGAGCAAAGTAAGCCAGCGTGAATCAATAATATTTCACGCAAGGTGCGAGAAGGCCGCTAGAGTAATAGTCGAAATGCCATGGGAGCAGAAATGCGCAGCCACACTTCGCAGATGGCGATACTCGCGTTAGGCCTCGCATGGGGGGCAAGCGCGGCCCAAGATTCAACGCCTGTGGGGAGGGATGAGAATTCGGGTGCCGCAGTTCGCTTGGAGGCGCACCATGGTCAGACCCACTTCAAGGTCGGCGATCCGATAACGCTTGATCTGGTCTTCACCAGCCGGTCGCCGGAGTATGTCGTCAACACTGATACGACTCCCTACCTACCCGTGTCCGATCTCGTAGAGCTTGCGCCCGAGGACGGATGGGTGCGTTCCCACAGTAGCTTTCGAGGACTGGGTCAAAACGGCTCAACATTGGAAAATCTGGGCAGTTCTCCAGTACGCGTGCCGGTGCTGTTAAACCGAACCATTACGTTTCAGAAACCGGGTCATTATGAAGTGACTCTCACAACAGAGCGGCTTCGTACTTCGGATACCTTGATGAATGTGACGTCGCTCGAAACCTGCGATCGATGCCGCACGACAAACGCCTTTGGTATCGACTTGTCTGCCCGGGATGAGTCGGAGGAAGCGGCTCTGGTGGTGTCTCTTTCGCACGAGCTTGAGGAAACTAAGAATCAAGCGTCTGCGGGTATATTGACCCCCGAGCAGAAAGAGGAACTCTCGCGTGAAGTCGAAACCCAAGTGAGAACAGCCGATTCAAGCGAAGCCAGCAAGAGGCAAACTGACGCCCTGCTGCGAAACTAGACGATATGGTATCAAATCGACTCGCGGTCATCCAGAAACAGGAAGATGGGCGACGTGAGGCAGCGGTGAGGCTTGCATACTTAGCGGGAGACGATGCTGTCCGTGCCAAAGTTCACTTTATCGCGGACGAGCGAGAAGATGGCGAAGCCAATCCCATCGGCCCGATCATGCGGGACGGCTTGCCAGCTTCACGCAATAAGCAATTGCAACTCACCTTGCTGGAAGCGGCGTGGCGCGACCCGCATCGGGTCCCGACATCGGAAGTGCACGCTTCTCTTCGCCAAGCAAAGGAACTGATGCACAAGCAGATGGTTACCGAGGAGGCTACGGTCTGGGCGGGAACGGCCGAGGAGCGACAAAGGGCCCTTGAGGAGTATCAGGCTGAGATCAACGAGATCATTTCCACTCTACCCCTGCGTACGGAGTCAACCCGGACGGAAACCGTAAACTATCTAAAACGGTTGGCAGTACCTAATCAATTCAACATGCGACAAACGACCAACCCTAAGCCCAATTAGCGGCGTGGGCCATCCGTTCCAGAACGACCATTTCACTCACCAAGAGACCTTGCGCCTGTTTCCGACCAATTCAGATTGAATTGTGGGAAGAGCAAGCCTGAGCCTGCGTTCGACGTTGTAAAATGACGCTATGCCGTTACAGCCAGGAAATCCCGCGTTTAACAAGAAGCGCACTCCGCCTCCGGACGAGACTTTTGAAGAGGCGGCCTATCTGAAGGCGCTGGGAGAAAAGCAGAAGGTCGTGAGCCTGAAGCTGGCCGATGGCGAAGTGGTCCGCGGCTGGATTGAGTACTACGACAAGAACATGGTGCGCGTGACGCGCGAGGATGGTCCGAATCTGTTCATCTTTAAGCATGAGATTGTGTATATCGCGGAAGACGGGAAGAAGAAGTAGACGGCACTCAGCACTCAGCATTCAGCACTCGGTAACCATCCCTGAAAATGAAAGTCTCGACGTCGCGATGACATCCGCTCAATCCTTGGACCTGATTTCTCCGATGCAGGCTATGGCTCGTGAGGCGGGTAGCCTGGTGATGGGCTACTTTCGACAGCATGTGAAGATTGAATATAAGGGCGCCGTAGACCTGGTCACAGTGGCCGATCGAAAGTCGGAAGAGCTGATTCTGGAGCGGATTCGCAAGCAGTTTCCAACTCATGACGTGATGGGTGAAGAGGGAACGCGCATCGAAACCGGCGGCGAGTACAAGTGGTACGTCGATCCGCTCGATGGCACAACGAACTTTGCGCACGGCTATCCGGTGTTTTGCGTTTCGCTCGCGGTGGAACGCCTGGGACAACGGATCGCGGGAGTGATTTATGATCCGACTCGCGACGAGATGTTTGCCGCTGAACTGGGGAGTGGTACGCGGCTGAACGGCGAAGCGATCCACGTGTCGGCTACGGCGACATTGGGGGAGTGCCTCGTCGCCACGGGTTTCCCCAGTCAAAAGCGACACAAGAACCCGAATATTTATTTCTATCACCAGCTCACCTTGCGCACCCATGGAGTGAGGCGAGCGGGGTCGGCTGCGCTTGATCTCTGCAATGTTGCGTCGGGGCGGTTTGACGGCTTCTGGGAATTTAATCTGAATCCGTGGGATACGGCGGCGGGCGTGCTGATCGTCGAAGAGGCCGGCGGGAAGGTCACGGACTTTTCGGGGGGCGAATTCCAGATCGCAAGCCGCGAGACGCTGGCGTCAAATGGGCTTGTGCACGACGCGTTGATGCATGAATTTCAGGAGATCTTCGCAGGCCGGGGGTTGGAAGAGTTGCCCAGCCCGGTGGCTTACGCGAAGGATCGAAGGTTCTAGGTGGGAGAGCCGGGCGTTCCCGCCCGGGCCGCCCAACTCCCCGAGGACGGGCGGGGCGCCGGTCGCTCCACCGTCTCGGTACAAGCGGTACAATTACTTACGTGATTTCGTCTTTGCTTGAACGCAAGATCGAAAAGCGTCCCGACAAGGTGCGACTGCAGGGGCGCATTCTGTTTCTCACCGAAGATCCGGAGTTGATCAAGAAGCAACTGGCGGGCTGGGATCTGCCTTGGGACACGAAGAATCCCGCCAACAATCCAAAACTCCGCGACGACATTTCTACCGACGAGATCACCCCGGCGCACTGCTGTTTCTATTTTGATCGGACGCTCGGCGAGATCCCCTATGTGGGCTTGAGGTGCGGCCATGCGCTGCCAATTGGGCGCGGCGATGTGAAGAAAGGCGGCTTCGTTTGCTCGGTGAGCGGCAAGCGGCGGGGCAAGGGATCGAGTCGCGAGCAGTCGCCTTATGCGGAGTTGTCTGCCGGGATTCAAGTTGCGATTGCCGAGAATATTGAGCGCATCTACAAGCAGAACTGCCAGAACCTGGGGTTGTTGACTTCGACCAACTTTGCCTTGATCGATCAGATTCGCGCCGGGGAAGAAATTGCGCTTGGTGAATTCACCGCTGGGGAGGATGAGATCACGAGACAGGTGATCGAGTATGGGGGATTGTTTCCGTTCAATGTGGCGCGCATGCAGGGGAAAGTATTTCTGCCGCCGATCGAGACTCCGGCGCGGGCGATGACTTTGGCGGAGAAGATTTTTGCGGCACACATGTTGCCGGCAGCATCGGAGACTGCCGAACTGCGCTCGGCTGGACGGGCGGGGGCGCCCGTCTCTCCACGTTACGTTAAGCCGGGCGACACTGGGTTTACTCGCGTCGATTTGCGGTTCAGCCATGAGTACGTCACACCTATGGCTTCCATTTTTTACGACCAGAACGTTGGCAAGAACGTTCCGGTGAATGATGCCTCTAGCATCCGATTCTTCCGTGATCATCTTACTTTTCTCGATGAAGTGATTTCCGAAGAAAAGAAGAAAATGGGGCTGCTCGACTTGGCCACACAGCTCAAGCTGAAGCAGGAGGATTTCGCGAAGCAGCAGGGAATCAAGCTGCACGGTGAACTTGCCGACCGCAAGGGCTCGGAGGGCATCTGCCACTCGGTGATGCTGGAGACTTATGCGCTGCCGGGGCAGGTGAACGTTGGGTCGGATTCGCATACGCCGCACGTCGGCGCCATCGGGTGTATCGCTTTTGGCATCGGAACGACGGACGTATTCAATTCCTGGATTACGAAAGACGTTCGCGTCAAGGTGCCGGAGTCGGTGAAGATCGTGATTCGGGGCAAGCGGCATCCGAACGTCACGGCGAAAGATTTCATCCTGAAGATTCTTTCACTCGATTACGTGCGCAGCGGCAAGGCGCTGGCGAAAGTGATGGAGTACGCGGGGGAGGCGGTGGAGGCGCTCTCGGTGGACGAGCGCGCCACCATGACGAATATGGCGGCCGAAATTGGGGGCTTTACGGGCATTGTGGCTCCGGATGAAAAGGTGGTTGAGTTTCTGATCGAACGCCGAGGCATGAAGCGCGCCGAAATCGAGAAGATGATCGAAGGCCTCGAGAGCGATCCGAACGCCGAATACGCGCAGGTGATCGAGCTTGACGCGGCGGAGATCACGCCCATGGTCGCGACTCCGGGCGATCCGGGCAATGGCAAGTACATCCGCGAACTCAACGCTCGCGTGCCGATTGAAATCGCTTATGGTGGAACCTGCACAGCAGGGAAGAACGAAGACATGGATATGTACGCGTCGGTTCTCGCCGATGCGCTGAAGCAAGGCCGGGGAGTTTCGAAAAATGTCGAGTTCTGGATCCAGTTCGGGTCCCAGGAAACGCGCGAGTATTCGAAGCGCAAAGGCTACATCGAGATTTTCGAGAAAGCCGGCGCTCACGTGATCGAGCCTAGCTGTGGAGCGTGCATCAATGCGGGGCCGGGAGTATCGACGCGTCCCGAGCAGGTTGTGATCAGCGCGCAAAACCGAAATTTTCCCGGACGCAGCGGGCCGGGACAGCTGTACCTGGCGTCGCCGCTGACCGTGGCAGCCAGCGCCGTGGCTGGGTACATTGTCGAGTATGAGCCCTCGAACGCGGGTGATCTGACATTGGCCTAGCGCTCCCGGTGTACAATGTGCGCTAGGGTACATTCAAACGAACGCTTCCAACCTTACAAGCGCCAGGGGAATCCGTCGTTCTGGCGTTGTCCATTGCATTGCCGAGCCAATGCGCGTGGCAAAGCCGCGCTATGCCGAATCACGAAAGTGAAACCATGAAAATTCTCCTCTATAACCCCGACAACGGCGTGACACGTAATTTCATGCCGCACCTGTGGATGTTTTTACTGCAGGCGCTCACTCCCTCTGGACATGAGGTGCTGCTGGTGGATGGCAACGCCCAACCGATGGACGAAGCGGGGATCGCGCAATTTGTGCGCGACAACAATATCGGATTGGTCGGCATCGGCGCCATGACCAGAATGATTGCCAAGGCGTATCGCATGGCGGATGCGGTTCGGGCGACGGGAGTTCCGGTGGTGATGGGCGGACCGCACGTTACCGAGATGGCCGACGAGGCGCTCGGTCGAGATGGCGGCCCGCGCCACGCCGACGCGGTTGCCCTCGGGGAAGCCGATGCGACCTGGCCGCGGATTGTCGAAGACGCGGCCCGTGGCCAGCTTAAGGATGTTTATGCACCGGTGGATGCTTTTGGTCAGGAGAGCAAGCCTTCGCTGAAGGAATATCCGGTGATTCCTTGGCAGTCGATCGATCTCAAGCAGTTCAATCTGGTGCCGAAGGCGGCGACCGGATTGTTACAGAAAATCGGAGAAGGCTGGGGATCGTTTCGAATTATTCCGGTTGAATCGGGACGAGGCTGCCCTTATGGCTGCGAGTTCTGCACCGTGACTGGATTTTTTGGGGACTCGATTCGCTTCCGCACGAATGAGAGCGTCGTCAATGAACTCCTGTTGCTGAAGGCGCGCGCCCGTACCGAAAAGGGCCAGATGGCGGTCTTCTTTATCGACGATAATTTCGCCATCAACATCAAGCGGACGAAGTCGCTGCTGCGCGACATCATTGCGGCCGGTGCGCAGTGCCACTGGGTAGCGCAGATCTCCGCTAATTTATTGCGCGACGAAGAACTGGTGGACCTGATTGCGGCTTCGGGAGGCAAGTGGATCTTTATCGGCATGGAGTCGATCGACCCGGCCAATCTGAAAGACGTGAATAAAGGATTCAACAAGCCGGGCGAGTATGCGGCGGTGCTGGAGCGCCTGGCGCAACGCAATGTGTACGCCATCACGTCATTTATTTTTGGCATGGACAATGACACGGTCGGAGCCGCCGAGCGAACTCTCGAACAAATTCGGACCTGGCCTCCGGGGCTGCCGATCTTTGGATTGCTGACTCCTTTGCCCGCAACGCCTCTGTATAAGCGGCTGGAGAAGGCCGGGAGGCTGACGCGGCCCAAGCACTGGCAGGAGTTCATCCCGTTTGCGATGGCCCACACGCCCTTGAAGATGACCATTGAAGAGGCTCATGCCGAAGTTAATTATGGCTGGGCACAGGCGTATAGTCCGGAGGCGCTGGCGCATGCGGTTGATTCGCTGAACGACCAGCCCCTGGGTTATCGCGTCAACATCTTCCTTGCGCGAATCTGTTTCCGCGGCATTTATTTCCCCATGATGGGGAAAATGGCGTGGTTGAAGGTGATTGCGCAAAATCGGCGAACCATCTTCAAGCTGGTGAGGGAGGGGTTCAAGGCTGGCGCCTGGCGCGGCGCGCCTGCCAGAATACCCGCCATCCCAGTGCCGTCGGCGGAGGCGGTCGAACCGATGCCACAAGGCGCGGAGGGGTGAACGAGGCGGGCCGGGTATGCGGTCCCCATCAATTGAAAGTCGCTTATGCGCTTTTCGACCTTGGAAAGCTGCTACTGAGCGGTGCTGCCTGTACCGATAGCCGCATTCTTGCTAAAATTATTAGCAGTCACCCTCCCTGTGCCCGAGGAGCATGAGGTCGTATGGCCTACGTAATTGCCGAGCCTTGCATCGGAACCAAAGACACCGCCTGTGTTGACTCCTGCCCGGTGGATTGCATTCATCCCAAGAAGGACTCCGAGAAGTTCGCGACCGAGGAGATGCTGTATATCGATCCCGTGGAATGCATCGACTGCGGTGCCTGCGTTCCGGTTTGCCCGGTCTCGGCCATCTTCGCGCTCGACGACCTGCCGGAAAAGTGGAAAGAGTATACCGAGCGGAATGCGAAGTACTTCGGGCGGTGAGGCAGCGTTCAGCCATCAGCCGTCAGCCATCAGGAAAAACCAGTTCCGCAGTCAGCATCAAAGCTGGATGAGGTGCACGCCATTAAGGCCTGCGCCTTTTTCTTTGTGCTGTCCATAAAGTTTCAGGACATCCCGATTCTAACTGATGGCTGAGAGCTGAAAGCTGACGGCTGACAGCTCCTTCCATTACAATCATTGATTAACCTGTTGACCTTCCATGGCGCTGAAGGAGTCGGAAGCGATCGTTCTGCGCACGTATCCGTTGCGTGAGTCCGACCTGCTGGTTACGCTCTTTACCCGCATGGAAGGCAAGGTGAAAGGCGTGGCGCGCGCGGCCATGAAGTCGAGACGCCGCTTTGGGGGTGCGCTTGAGCCGCTCACGTATGTGCGGGCGTTTTACGACGACCGCGAGCGCCAGGAACTGGCGCGGCTTGATTCTTGTGAAGTGATCGAGTCGCCGATGTCAGGCGAGGTTGGTTATCCGCGGGCGGTGGCTCTCGCGCACGTCGCTGAGTTGCTGGACGAGCTGATGCCCGACCGTGAGGCGAGCGATGCGGTGTTTCGGTTGAGTCTGGCAGTTCTGCAGGAGCTGCGCGGCCCGGTGTTGTGGATGCCGCTCACCTACTTTGAGTTGTGGATGACGCGGCTGATGGGATTTCTGCCGGAGTTTTCGGAGTGCGTTGTCTGTGGACGCGCGCTGGACGGTAGCCGGGCGTTCTATCACGCGCTCGCTGATGGGTTGATGTGCCTGGACGATAAGCGTGTGGCGTCGTCGGAACTGTCGTCCGAATCGAGAAAGATTGCGGCGCAGATGCTGCGGTCACGCGTTTCGGAGTTTTCCGGGATTGATTGGCCGAAAGCGGTGTGTGCGGACTTGCGCAAGTTTCTTCTCCAGATTCTGGAGCGGCACATCGAGAAGAAGTTGGTGACGGCGGGACTGCTGGAGAAGATCAGCACTTAGCCATTAGCATTTAGCTCTTAGCTTGTGGCCTGAGGGTGTTGAGCTAAGAGCTAAAGGCTAATGGCCGGACTCATCACGTGAATTCATCCAAGCCCAATTCGCTGACCTTCCAAGACCTCATCCTTAAGCTGCAGACTTTTTTCGCTGAGCGCGGAGCGGTCATCCAACAGCCCTACGATGTTGAAGTGGGGGCTGGGACTATGGCACCGGAGACGTTCCTGCGGGTGCTTGGGCCGAATCCTTATAAGGTTGCTTACGTTCAGCCTTCGCGGCGTCCCGCTGATGGGCGTTACGGGGAGAATCCCAACCGGCTATTCAAGCACTTGCAGTTGCAGGTGATCCTGAAGCCGCCGCCGGAGAATGTGCAGGAACTCTACCTTGAATCGCTCGGCGCGCTCGGCGTTGATCTGCGTCAGCACGACATCAAGTTCGAAGAGGATAACTGGGAGTCTCCGACGCTGGGCGCGTGGGGCATCGGATGGCAGGTCATGCTCGATGGGCTTGAAGTCACGCAGTTCACTTACTTCCAGCAGTGTGGTGGCGTGGACCTCGATCCCATCTCCGCCGAACTCACCTACGGTTTGGAGCGGCTGTGTGCTTTCCTCCAAGATGTCGATTCGATCTATGACATCGTGTGGGCGCGCGATCCGGAGACGGGCAGGGAAGTGAAATATGGAGACGTGCGTCTGGCCGATGAACAGCAGTTCTCGGTGTACAACTTTGAAATGGCGGATGTGCAGAGTACTTGGCGACATTTTGAACTTGCTGAGATTGAATGTAAGCGCCTCATCGACGGGTATTGGATGGCGACGAAAGAGCGCGGCGATGAGATCGTTCGCATCGGCCTCAAAGGCATGGTGGACGAGACCGGACGCGTGGATCCGGCGAGGTATCCCCTTCTCGCCGCCTACGATCTGTGCCTGAAATGCTCGCATTACTTCAATATTCTGGATGCCCGGGGCGCGATTTCGGTGACCGAGCGCGTAGGCGTCATCGCGCGGGTGCGGGCGCTGGCAGTCGGGATTGCCAAGGCCTGGATGGACCAGCAGTACGCTACAGGGAAAAAACCGGAGAGCGATGACCAGGCTTCAAAGGCCGGAGCTAAGGAAAAACGCGGCAAGCTTGCTCCGGTGGGATGAGTGCTTTACCACAGGGGGCACAGAGGTTCACAGGGGAAATCTTCCTTGCCCGCCGAAACTCTGCTTGTGACCCTGCACACATTTACTTTGCTGTAATTTTGAGATCATAGACTGAACTGCCCGATGCCTGACTTTTTACTCGAAATCGGATGCGAAGAAATCCCGGCGAGGATGATTGACGCCGCTTCTCGCGAGCTGCGCGAACGCGTGCATACGCTGTTGCGGCGCGAGCGTCTCGAACCGGCCGGCGCGATTTCGTATCTCGACACGCCGCGCCGGTTGGCCGTTCTGGCTTCCGGCATTCCAGCTTCGCAGCCAGACATTACCGAGCAGGTGAACGGCCCCTCTCCGCAGATCGCATATAAGGATGGGCAGCCGACGCCGGCAGCGCATGCCTTTGCCAAAAAAGTCGGCGTGGATGTGGGCAAGCTGGAGAAAGTCAGCACCCCGAAGGGTGAATATCTGACGGCCACGGTTACGCGGAAAGGCCGCACCGCCGCCGAAATTCTCGCGGAGACTCTGCCCAAAGAAATCTCCGCGCTCTACTGGCCCAAGAACATGTACTGGCGCAAGCGCGGGGAAATGTTCGTTCGTCCGGTGCGTTGGCTGGTGGCGATGCTCGACGAGCAGGTCGTCCCGCTGGAATTGTTCGGGCTCCGCGCCGGCAAGATTTCTCGCGGACACCGCATCATCTTTGGAGAGTCGGGCAGCGGGCCCGTCACTATCTCCAAGCCCAGCGCGTATGTCGAGGCCTTGCGCGGCGCGAAGGTGCTTGGCGCGGTGGAGCGCGAGCAGGTGATCCGCAAGGCGCTTGACTCGGCTACTCGCACCATCCCTGGCGCACGCTGGCGCGAAGACAAGCCGCTCGTCGCGACTGTTGTCAACCTGACGGAATTTCCGTCCGTTATTCTCGGCAGCTTCGATCCCGAGTTTCTCGATCTGCCGGAAGAGGTGCTGGTGACGGTGATGCGCGACCACCAGAAATATTTCGCCATCGAAGATGCGAATGAAAAACTGCTTCCACATTTCCTGGCGGTGCTTAACACGGCTGGCGATTCGGACGGGTTGATCCGCCACGGCAACGAACGTGTGTTGCGCGCCCGCTTCAACGATGCCCGCTTTTTCTGGCAGACGGATCAGAAGCTGACTCTCCGCCAGCGCGTCGAGCTGCTGCGCAACGTCACGTTTCAGAAAGATCTCGGCAGCTACTACGACAAGACGCTGCGCGTGCAACGCATGGCCAGCTGGCTTGCCGAGACGGTGAAACAGAACGGCATGGCGGTTCGACCCGGGGTGGTCCACAAAGCCGCGCTGCTGGCCAAGACCGATCTGACCACGGAACTGGTCAAGGAATTCACCGAACTGCAGGGAATTGTCGGCGGTCTGTATGCGCGAGCGCAACAACTCGACGAGGACATGAAGCCTGACGTGCAGCTGGAAGTTTCGCGAGCCATCTACGATCATTACAAGCCTGAGTCGATGGACGACAGCGCTCCCGCGACGGTTGAGGGAGCGGTTCTCTCGATCGCCGATAAGGCCGACTCTATCGCCGGAATGTTTGCGCTCGGTCTCATCCCCAGCGGATCGAAGGATCCGTTCGCGCTACGCCGCCAGGCGAACGGGATTGTGAAGACGATCGCCGAGCATACGCTGCCGTTCCGGCTGTCGGAGCTTATGGCCGATGCGCGTGCTCGCTATCAGGGGTCCGAGGCGGAGAAGAAGTTCTCCAATGCCGCGTACACCGAATCGGTGCGCGGCTTCTTCCGCGAGCGCCTCGAGTTCTACTTGAAGGATGCGCGGGGCTACGCTTATGACGTCGTCAGCGCCGTGCTCGCTGTCGATTTCGACGATGTGGTGGACGCCGCCGCCCGTGCCGAGGCCGTGAGCAAAGTGCGGGGCTCGGCGGATTTCGAGTCGATTTCGAGCGCCTTCAAGCGTATGAAGAATATTCTTCGCCAGGCTGCTGAAAAGACTAAGGTTATCACCATGCGTGTCGATCTTAGTGGGCTGCAGGAAGAGTCAGAGAAAGAGCTGGCCGCGCTGATCCCGCAGAGCGTGGCGACCGTTGAGAAATTGCGTGCGGCGCGTGACTATGAGAGGGCGTTGCTCGAGATCGCAAAACTGCGTCCCGCGATCGACAAGTTTTTTGACAAGGTCATGGTCATGGTTGACGATGAGCATCTTCGAGCCAATCGCCTGGCTGTTTTGCAGACTCTGGTCAAGGAATTCTCGACGATTGCGGACTTCTCCGAGATCGTGACCGAAGGCAAGGAATCTACGAAATAGCATCTACCAAATAAGGATAAGGAACCCAATGGCAACGACGACTCTCCCCGATACCGGCATCATCGAAGCGAAACCCGCGATCACGAAACCTGCAACCACACAATATGTGTACTTCTTCGGCGGAGGCAAGGCCGACGGCAATGGCAAGATGAAG
The DNA here is from genome assembly GCA_963772195.1 of uncultured Acidobacteriaceae bacterium. GTDB lineage: Bacteria > Acidobacteriota > Terriglobia > Terriglobales > Acidobacteriaceae > Acidiflorens. The sequence goes on from CAVYWE010000002.1 coordinate 194,183, forward strand.
GACGTTCTCGGCGGCAAAGGCGCTGGGCTCGCTGAGATGACGAATGCTGGGCTCCCGGTGCCTCCGGGCTTCACCATCCAGACCGAAGCTTGTCGCGAATACATGCGCCACAACGCGGTGTCGAAAGAAGTGGACCGCCAGATGGAAGAAGCGCTGGCCAAGCTCGAGAGTCTTCAGGGCCAAAAGCTGGGCAAGGGCGAGAACCCTCTGCTGGTAAGCGTGCGCTCGGGCGCGAAGTTCTCGATGCCCGGCATGATGGACACCATTCTCAATCTCGGGCTAAACGACAAGAGTGTGGAGGCGCTGGCCAAGATCAAGGGTAATCCGCGTTTCGCTTATGACTCCTATCGCCGTCTGATTCAGATGTTCGGCAACGTCGTGCTCGACATCGAGAAATCGGTATTTGAGGAAATTTTCGATGCCAAGAAGAAGCAGAAGGGAGCCAAGTTCGACACGGGCCTCGATGCCAAGGCGCTGCAAGACGTGATCGCGGAGTACAAGAAAGCCGTCAAGAAGCACGCCCATCGCGACTTCCCGCAGGACGCGCACGAACAGCTGGTGATGGCGCGCGATGCCGTGTTCCGCTCGTGGCAGAACGATCGCGCCAAGACCTATCGCCGTCTCAACGACATCGACGATATGCTTGGTACTGCCGTCAACGTCCAGATCATGGTGTACGGCAACCTGAGTGATACCAGCGGCACCGGCGTCGGCTTCACGCGCAACCCCTCAACTGGCGCGAAAGAGTTCTACGGAGAATTTCTGCTGAACGCGCAAGGCGAGGACGTGGTCTCGGGCGTGCGTACTCCGGTTGAAATCCGCGAACTCGAAAAGATCATGCCCGATGTCTACAAGCAACTCCGCGAAATCACCACTCGGCTGGAGAATCATTACAAAGACATGCAGGACTTCGAGTTCACGATTCAGGACCGCAAACTCTACATGTTGCAAACGCGCAACGGCAAACGCGCCGGCTTGGCGGCAGTGCGAATCGCCATCGAGATGGTGGAAGAGGGCCTGATCACGAAAGAAGAAGCGATTTTCCGACCAGAACCTGACCAGCTTGTTTATTTTGTGGTTCCGCGGTTGGATGAAAAAGATGTGAAACTTGAGAACGTGCTGGCGAAGGGCTTGCCTGCGTCTCCGGGTGGCGCGGTGGGCCAGATTGCTTTCACCGCAGAGGATGCGGTGAAGATGGCGGGCCATGGCACCGAGAAGAATCCGGTGATTCTAGTGCGCGCGGAAACCTCGCCGGAAGATATTGAAGGCATGGTATCGGCCGCCGGCATCCTGACGTCTCGTGGCGGCATGACCAGCCACGCCGCAGTGGTTACACGGGGCATGGGGAAGTCTTGTGTTGCAGGCGCGCAGGAAATTGATGTGGACGAGAAGAAGAGCGAGATGCGCGTGAAAGGGCAGGTTTTCAAAGAGGGCGACTGGATTTCGCTCGATGGATCCACTGGGCGCGTGATCAAAGGCAAAGTCAAAACAGTTCCACCCGATCCGAATGATCTGAAGTTGCTGGATAAATTTATGAGTTGGGCGGAACCCTACCGCACGATGAAGGTCCGTGCCAATGCCGACATTCCGCGCGATGCGCTCAATGCGCGGAAGTTCGGCGCCGAAGGCATCGGCCTGTGCCGCACCGAGCATATGTTTTTCGGCGAAGAGAAAATCGCGCACATGCGCGCCATGATTCTTGCCGATAACGAAAAAGACCGCCGAGCCGCACTCAAGAAACTGCTGCCGATGCAGCGCAAGGATTTTGACGGAGTATTCCGGGCAATGAACGGATTTCCCGTGACCATCCGCACGCTGGATCCGCCGCTGCACGAATTTCTGCCGCCTCGCGAAGAACTGATGGTCAATCTCGCGACCCTCCCGTACGCAGACGCGAAGCAGAAAAAATCGCTGGTGTCGAAGTACCGCGACTATGGAGTGAAAGCGGCCAATGATTTGAGGAAGGTTTTGCCGCTACTCCTAAAGCGCGTCGAGCAATTGCACGAGGTCAACCCCATGCTCGGACATCGTGGTTGCCGGCTCGGTATTACTTATCCGGAGATTACCGAGATGCAGGCGCGCGCCATTTTCGAAGCGGCCGTTGCCGTCGCCAAAGACGGCGTCAAGGTCTATCCCGAAGTGATGATCCCGCTTACCGCCACGCTGAATGAAATGGCGAACCAGGCCGCGATCGTTCACCGGGTGGCGAAAGAGGTCTTTAAAGAAAAAGGAAGTACCGTTGAATACCTCGTTGGCACCATGATCGAACTGCCGCGCGCCGCCCTGGTTGCCGGTGAGATCGCCAAGGAAGCGCAGTTCTTTTCCTTCGGCACCAACGATCTCACGCAGACTACCTGGGGCTTCTCGCGCGACGACGTCAACAAGATCCTGCCCACCTACCTCGCAGAGGGAATCATCAAGCAGGATCCGTTTGCCGTTCTTGATCGCGAAGGTGTAGGCCAGTTGGTCAAGATGGCAACTGAACGTGGGCGCAAGATAAATCCGAACCTGAAGGTTGGTATCTGCGGCGAGCATGGCGGCGAACCATCGTCGGTCGAGTTCTGCTACCAGACCGGGCTCAACTACGTTTCTTGTTCACCGTTCCGGGTACTGACCGCGCGCCTGGCGGCGGCCCAGGCCGCAGCCGGCGAAAAGCTGCAAGGCGACGCTGGACGAACAAAATAAAGCTGCTCGTGGAGGGACGGGCGTACTCGCCCGTCCAATCCGAGTGCAGTTCGGCCACTGCTCGTGGTCACAGCCAGTCTGGATTCGCAATAACTCTCGCCGGAGTTTTTACTGCACTCTCTGCAGGCGGGCGATCAGTTTCTGTGCCAGATTTTCCTCCGACTCGGACCACAGCAACCGCCCTGTTGCTCCCGCATTCTTTTCCACCTTGGCAGTAAACTCGACCAGTTTTTGTACGTTGCTGCGGACATTCCGTTCCGCCTCGGAAGTAAACTCGATCTCTTCGTGCAGGAAAGGCGTGTCCAAACCAAAATCAATTTGAATGTGCCCAGTCTCTTCCGCTGCGTGCTCTTCAAATTCCATCCCTTGAGCAATCAGGCGCACCAGCGATGGCTCCAGCACCCATTTCTCCGCGCCCTCGGGAGGAGTCCACAGATCCCAATAGGCCTCGAAGACATACGCATAGTCGTCGTGAAGAAGCTCCGCGACCACCTGTGCCGCTTCTTCCGGCGCAACGCCAGGACGGAAGCGGCGCTCAAGAATAGTCGGCTCACTCCACGAGACTGGCTGGATCGCCGCGTAGGTCACCCCATCCCGTGCCGCAGAAAACGGAAGTTGCCGGAGCACGCCGACCGTTCGCGGCAGAATGTCGGACTGATCAAAACGAGAGAACCACAGGCTCAAATAAAGAGAGTCGCCCATGGTTGTATTCTAAATCGCAGGTGCATTCGGTGGCGAAGTTTGCGAGCGGGTTCAGTTTTGACGCGCGAAAATCACCCTGTTACTATGAATTCCGGCGGCAACCACCTCATCCACCAGAGTCCCCGTCGTCTAGCCTGGCCTAGGACATCGCCCTTTCACGGCGGTAACACGGGTTCAAATCCCGTCGGGGACGCCAACTTAGAATCAACAGTTTGCATCTGCCGCGTGGGAAACTCATAGGCACAAAAAGGCACACGTTTTCCGTCGCTGTTCCCATCTTCATTCTCAGGTTCTAGGCAGCTTTTCCAGTGCCATTCTTTGCCGTGCTGAAGAACTGTGCAACGACCGTCGTTTGAGGCGCTCGCTTTGCCGGTGTTACCGCCTGTGTATATGTGTCCAATGTCACACGGGTGGATGCATGGCGAAGCAGTTCTTGCATGACCTTTATGTCTGTGCCATTTGCCTTTAGCAGCGTTGAATACGAATGACGGAAGGTGTGCCAGCCGATTCGTTTGGTGATGCCCAACTTTATTGCTGTCGACCGGATGAAGTGCCGCATCAAAGTCTGCCCCCAGAAGGGCAGACTACCCTGAGTCGCCGGACTGGCGAAGGGATCCTAAGACGGAGGGGGAGGGTGCTGACCGAACCTTCCAGCTACCTGGCGGACAAGACGAGTTCATCCGGCAGATCAGTGCGGTCAACAAGAACACGATCGTGGTGCTCACCGCCGGCGGCAACGTGGACATGACGCAATGGATTGACAATGTTCCAGCAATTCTGCACGCATGGTATCCGGGACAGGAAGGCGGGACGGCCCTGGCGCAACTCCTTTTTGGTGACTATGGCCCGTCAGAAAAATCATCGCGTCGAAGTGTTCCAGAAAGAACTGATTTTCGAACGCGAAAAGGGCTGGACCGCTAACAGGCGGCGGGAGGAATGAATCTTGCCGTGTCTTCTTTCAGATCGCACACTGTGCAAACAGGCAATGGGATGGTCCAGAATTGCTCACCTAAAGAGAAAAACGTAGTTTCGACTTGCAACATCTTGGAGCCGCATTTCGAACAATGTACCGCAGACGGGAGCGCAGTCAGCGAATCGAAGAGTTCTTTTACGTGAGGAGGGAGTTCGGATGGTTGAGACATGCCCTCAAGGTACTCTGGATTCCAAAATGGGAATGTGCAATATTGCTCGCTTTTGGGCGCTAGCGCACAGATGATTCTAGCTATCCCTCCGCAGTGATACCCCAAAAGCTGTATGGACTTCCTGGAGGTGCCAGAGCACTCTTGGGGTTGTGCCCTCCCGCCGCCTGGAAGACCGTATCCGAGAACTGTGCGCCAAAGCTGTCGCAGCGCGCGGCGGCGAGCTAGGGCCAGTGCTTTCGGAACTCAGGTCAGCCCTCCACGAGCATACCGAGAGACTCAGACAATTGGCCGGCAGGAAACTCGTTCCGCGCTTACGACAAGCCGCTTGAGTTCGTCCTGACCCTCCGTGACCCGACCACGGATCGCCACATCCGATGCGGCGATGCGACTGCGAGTGTGCAGGGAGTGTTCAGGAGAGCTTAGAGCCGCGCCCGTGCTGTCAGCGACTTACAAGGACTATCCGGTAGCATCTCTTCATGAGGGCATTGCTTTGACTGGCGCACCGCTAAGCGCAACCGCTCTTCCAACCAAGCTATTACGCACGTGAGGCGAGCAGCAACCCAGCACCGCAAGGCGATCTTGAGCCTCGCGCCGTGACCTAGCGGCTGGGGTTGTTGAAACGAAGTCTTATATTGTTTCCTTGGAATGAGCCATTCTGCACAGTATTGCCAAAGGAAATGCGCGATCCTATTTGTGTCTCAAGACGGCAGTTACCCACTAAACCGGACGGCCTGCGCTCTTGAGGTGGCTCTCTCGCGGGCCGCGATTGCGCGGAGTCTCGAAGGGCATGCTCGGGCCACAGTCGTGCCGACCCGCTGGAGAGGAAGATGCAAATGCACCCGGAAGATCTAATGAACGCCGATATGCCGAGCGAAATCTTGCTGCTGATCAGCGGCTCCCTGATTTTCGTGACGTTGTTGCTGATCCTGGTGGCCGCGTTTACCCAAACCGCTGCGCTGCCATAGCAGGTTTACGCAGGAGAAAGCCGATGAGGCAAGTACATAGCTCCGCAGCCTATACACTGGCTATCATTCTTCTTGGCGTACCCGCAAATCCTCAGTCCGTTCCGAGCAGCCAAGTGTCGGCCAACGACCTGGCACGGCGGGTGATCACCAACGAACTAAAATTCCAAGATGACCACACCAACTGGATGTACCGACTAGAAAAAGAACAGGATGGAAAGAAACAAGTCAAGGAAATCATTGAGACAAAAGAAGGTTCCCTGAGTCGACTCCTGTCCATTAACGACCGTCCCCTGAGCGCGAAACAACAGGAGGGAGAGGACCAGCGTGTGCAGGAGTTAATGACCAGTCGAAGTGCGAAACGAAAATTGCAGCGAGCCCTGGATGCTGAGACCCTACAGGGGCGACGCTTGTTCAAGATGCTGCCTGATGCATTTCTGTTTAACTACGAGGACAGTGACGGAGACCTGATAAAGCTGAGCTTTAGACCAAACCCGAATTTTCATCCGCCCTCTCTGGAGGCGCGCGTTTTCCACGATATGGAAGGCGAGATGTGGGTCAACTGCAAACAAGAGCGACTGGCAGAGTTTAATGGCCATCTAACGCAGGACGTGAAATTCGGATTCGGTCTGCTGGGACAGTTGGACCGGGGAGGCCACTTTGAAGTTAGGCAGGCGGAGGTTATCCCAGGCCACTGGGATATGACTACCATGAATTTGGAGATGACAGGAAAGGCTCTCTTGTTCAAGAGCATCGCGGTGCAGAAGAGAGAAAACCATCGGGACTTCCAACAGGTATCCGACGATCTGACGCTTACTCAAGCCGCGGACATACTCAACAGGCACATAGTTGTAGCGGATAATCGCTAGTCGTTCTTGTTCGACTTCTCGGCATTCCGATTCGAGCCATCCCGCGATAACTTCCGGATGCTCGGCTACTCTTACCTTGGGATCACTTCCCGATTGCCCGTCATTCATGCTGAACCAGAAATCGCCAGCGCTCCATCGGAAAATACCTGCAGGCGGGGATCGATGAGTGAGCTGGAAAAGACTCCACATTGTTAAGGCCATTCGGGCCGCTAACTTAGGCAAGAGATTCTTCCATCACGTTTTTTAAACCCGAGGATCGGCGGACGTCCCTATGAAATCCGCCCCCCGTGTTACAGCTAAGACTATTGCTGGTGTGCAGGTGGCTCGGCCCATGATCGGAACTCCGGCTCGGGTTCTTGCACGGCCCCAGTCGCAGCCCATTCCACAGAGCGAACAAATATTGTGGAAAAGCCTGGCATTCCCATAGCTTTCACGTCATGTCCTAGCGTTGTGTAAACGGTTCTCTTCCGGACGTAGTTCAAGGTCCAAAGCATGGGCTCATTCTTTCCCGTGGGATTGGAATCCAGATGCGGCCGATTTGTCGCGGGATTAGCGGGTTTTTCTTGCTGTGGAAATTCGTACTTCAAGTCGTCATACGCAGTAGCCAGAATGTGGACGCCCTCAGACATGTGCATATTGTGATAGAGCTCGTCGTCGGCTTCGAACGTCTCGGGAAGTCCCGGAGTGATTGGGTTATGGACGTCTGAGATCTTCACCAAGAACGTGTCGCGTTGCCCATGCCCCGACGCCGGATTCTGATCAGACCAGACCCCTCCGAAGCATCCACCGAGGGAGAGCAATGCGACAAGCTTCCAGGCGTACGGAGTGGCCGCTCCCGCAGAAGCGACCTTCGTGGTGCTGACTGCACGCGGACTAGTTTGTCGAGTTGATTGGAGCTCATTTTGCTTCATGGATGTCGTATTCGACCGGAATATCGAGTAGGCGCGATGCCCCGCCGAAGAGAATCTTCTCTGAAACCGGCACCGACGCATCCAGTTGGTTCCAATGCGCTTATCTCCAATGAGCGTGCCACTGAGCGCTCCTGAGTTCAGCAGAGCTTGCAGACTGAATGCCACCTAGCGTCAATCCCAGAAGCGGCGCTGCCCGACTCGGTGATCTCTATTCTGTATTCTGGTGGACGAAGTCAGGGCGTGCCATAGGGAAAAGTTGGTTTTGTGTCAGGATTTGTAGTGGATGATCGGTCCCGATTTCGAATTGCGAACCTCAGGGTAAACAGCGGCAAGAGGTGCCCTCGTTCGATCAATACCTCCATCTTAGAGACCTCTGCATCCAAAGCCTTTACTATTTCAAGTAAAAGCCGAGAACGTAAATGGTGCTGCCGAAAACCAAGAGAATGACAAAAAGCGCAAACACAACAGACGCAGGCGGGAAATTCGTTGGTCTGGGATCGCTTGACCCGATAGTCTCTTTCACTTGGACGTTCCTCACGAATGAAAAGTCAGCCGCCCACCCTGAGGCGTCAAAGCGAGCGGCCGTGGGAGACCTCTTTACTAGAATCTTTACACTAACGAGGATTTGTTGCCCCGATGTGAAAATTTGTTGCCGCGATGTTATGGAGAAAGTGAAAAGATTTCCACTGGGTAGGCTGCATCGCTCCTCAAGAGACTCCAGAACTGTGCGCGAACCCTCAGTGCGGCCTTTTCTATCGGGTCACGGTACCGTAAAGAGAATGTGCGGATACACGCGGAGCTCGAACAAAATAAAGTCGTGCCAACCGAGTCGCAGACAGCATCTTCAATTTAGCTCACAATGGAACCCTGGGCATAAAAATGGCAGAAACGGAAGAAGCTAAGAAACCCGATTTTAGAACCGGATTTCCTGTTCGCGATCTGGCGGATGGAGCGATGGCTCTCGGTCAGGCCGATGGCGAAGACGTGGTCCTGGTTCGCCGAGGTAGCGAGGTTTTCGCGGTCGGCGCACGATGCACTCATTACCACGGACCGCTTTCCGAGGGTCTCGTTGTGGGAGACACCGTGCGATGCCCGTGGCATCACGCCTGTTTCAGCCTGCGCACGGGAGAAGCCCTCCGCGCGCCTGCGCTCGACTCGATCGCGTGCTGGCGAGTTGAAAAGGTGGATGACAAGATTTTCGTGCGGGAGAAACTCGCGCAACCCGTTCCGAAACGCGCCACCAGCTCCGTGAAATCGCGGAGCCAGCCCGACTCAGTCGTAATTGTTGGAGGCGGCGGAGCTGGGTTGGCCGCGGCAGACATGCTCCGTCGCGAGGGTTACGACGGGGCGCTTACCATGATCAGCGCGGATGATTCGCCTCCTTACGATCGACCCAATCTCTCCAAGGATTTCCTGGCGGGTACCGCGCCAGACGATTGGATCCCGTTGCGGCCACGTGACTTTTATGCGGACCGGCGAATTGATCTGAAGCTCGGTTCCCGAGTGGAATCGCTCGACGTGAAGCAGAAACGTGTCCAGCTTGAGGACGGCAAGACGTATGAATACGGGGCACTGCTGCTGGCGACCGGCGCCGAACCCGTCAGATTACAGATCGAGGGAGCGGTTGATTCGGAGATCCACTATCTCCGAACGTTCGCGGACAGCCGGGCGATTGTCGCCAAGGCCGCAGCTGCTAAGCGCGTGGTTGTCGTCGGGGCGAGCTTCATTGGGCTTGAGGTTGCCGCATCTTTGCGCTCACGTGGGATCGACGTCATCGTCGTAGCACCTGAGCACCAGCCACTGGAACGCGTCATGGGACCAGAGCTGGGCCTCTTCATACGGAAGCTTCATGAGGCAAAGGGTGTGGTCTTTCATCTGGACGATACTGTCCTTCGCATCGATGGGCACGCAGTCACGTTGAAGAGCGGAACGACTCTCAGCGCCGATTTTGTCGTGGTCGGCGTGGGCGTAAGACCGTCGTTAACTCTTGCCGAGGGAGCTGGTCTGACGATCGATCGCGGTATCGTCGTCAATGAATACCTCGAGACCAGTGTGTCCGGTGTCTATGCTGCAGGCGACATCGCACGGTGGCCCGATCCGCATTCCGGGGAACGAATCCGCGTAGAGCACTGGGTGGTTGCGGAGCGCCAGGGACAAGTTGCGGCAAAGAATATTCTCGGTCACCGCGAACGATTCGATGCCGTGCCGTTTTTTTGGAGCCAGCACTATGACGTTGCTATCAACTATGTCGGGCACGCTGAGCGGTGGGACAAGGTTGAGATCGATGGCAGTCTGGATGCACGCAACTGCGCCGTGTCCTACAAGCGGCGTGATCGCACGCTCGCCGTGGCGAGCATCTCGCGAGATCTGCAGAGCCTGCAAACCGAAGCAGCCATGGAGTCCGCGCCTCTGCGGCAGTAGTGAAGTCAACCACGCTGGGTATAAACGCTGAGTTTAACGACGCTGAGTTTAACGGCTTTGATTTCCGCATCATTTCCGTATCGAGGAGGCACCATGTCTATTCGACCAGTAAAGCGGCTCATTCAATCCAAGCCAACCCTCGAGGGTGCCGGCGTGCATCTGCGCCGCGCATTCGGCTTCGGCAACACCAAGGACTTCGACCCGTTCCTCCTGCTGGATGACTTCCGCAATGATGTTCCGGAGGACTATCTAGCGGGCTTCCCGTGGCATCCCCATCGTGGGATCGAAACCATCACGTATGTTCTTGCCGGAACCGTAGAGCACGGCGACAGCATGGGGAATCGCGGCGCAATCGCGTCCGGCGACGTGCAGTGGATGACCGCAGGCAGCGGGATCATTCATCAGGAGATGCCTAAGGGCGATCACGTTGGGCGGATGCACGGGTTCCAGCTCTGGGCCAATCTTCCCGCTGCGCTGAAAATGACCGCGCCGCGCTACCAGGAAGTTAAGGCGCTGGATATCCCCGAGATCACGGACGATGACGGCACGCATGTGCGGGTGGTCTGCGGTAAGTTCTGGGGAAAGACCGGCCCAGTGGATGGGATCGCCGCCGAACCGATCTACCTCGACGTTTCGGTGGCGCCTGGCAAAAGAAAGACGCTCCCAGTGGAAACGACTCGTCATGCCTTCGCCTACGTTTTTGCCGGATCCGGGAAATTCTGCAACGCGTCCGGCCCGCTCGCGGTGCCGACGGAGGCCGTGAAATGGCTGGATACCACTCCTCCCGTGGAGGCCGACAACCGCTCGCTCGTAGTCTTTGATCGAGGCGACGAGGTCACGGTGCAAGCGGGCAACGACGGCATCCGGTTCCTCCTGGTCTCAGGAAAACCTCTTGGGGAGCCAGTCGCATGGTACGGCCCGATCGTCATGAACACCCAGGAACAGCTAAGGCAGGCATTTGCGGAACTCCAGGAGGGAACGTTCCTGAAGCAGCCTTGATTTCCCGACCGAGTGGAAAGAGTCCCAGAAGATCAAGACGCTTGAACTATTTGGACGCAGATGCTTCCGCTTGGGAGCCGCCTGCGACCGGGGGTTTGGTCATCTCCATCGCCCAAATCGCGGCTGGACGCATATACATTGAGGCGCGGAAATTGCCGTCGATCTCGTAAGCTTCGGGTGATCGGAACCAGTATCCCTTAGTCTCGTAGATGACGTGATACACGCCCCAGGCAGTGCGGTAGCCCTCGTCTTTGAGTCCGTCGGCGAGCATAAGGGCGGCGACGCTGAAGGTTGTGCCGGTCCAGACTTCCTGCACTTGCTCGTTAGTTTTGATGATAGTGCCATCGGCGGCAATGCCGTTGACAGCACCCATTTCGCCCTTCGCGAACTTCATTACGTTGAAGTCGAAAATCTTCTTCAGCGCCTTGCGTTGCATGTCCATCGGGACGAGATCGCCCAGGCCGGTGATGTGAGCGTACCACTGTCCGGCGAGTTGGTCGGCTTGGATGTTGTCGCGGTATTCGCTTCCGGTATCGTAGCGGAAATACTCTCCGTTCCAGAGCTTCTTGATGTAGCTGGCCTGACTTTTTGCAAATAGATCGTGATATTTCGCCTGAGCGGTTGGGTCGTTCAAGGTCTTCGCGATTTCCTCGGCAGCGCGCAAGGCTCCGAGCCAGAGTCCGCCGCAGTAGGCGCTTTCGCCACGAACCACCCAGACGTCGTAGGTCTGGTCGGGGAAGCCGTCGTTTTCCGGGATGCCATCTCCGTTGCGGTCGTACTTGCGGAGATAGTCGAGCGCGAGTTGCACCGAGGTCCACGTGTCGCGCAGGAATTGCGTGTCGGTGCGGCCGCTGAAAACGTAGTCGCGATAGACCATCAATACAAACTTGGTGTTCAGATCTTTCCAGTCGTCGGTGTTCTGCCAACTGAACTGGTTGACTTTGAAAAACGGATCTTCTTCGGGTGCGCCGAGGTCGTGGGGAACGGCTCCCATGCTTTTGCGGGTACGAAACGTGGGCTTACCTTCCTGCTGTGTCTTCCAAGTCCAGATTAGTTTTTCGGGCTCACTGCGCAAGACGGTTTCAGCGAAGGTGCGCATCTCCTGCTTGTCCAAGTCGGGCCAGAACTTGACCAGCGGCATAGAACCGTAGAAGCGGACGTCGAGCGTGGAATAGTAGGGATAGTCGTAGCACTCCATAAACGAGAACATGGGCGGAGATTTGGGATCGGCTCCGACGGGGCGTCCCCAGAATGAACCGCCATCGGCCAGAGTGTAGAGTTCGTTGAAGAGTTCGGCGCGATACCATTCGGGCTTGCTGGTGTCGTTGATGTAGGGGGCCTGCCAGGCATCGATAGCGTCGCTCCATTCGGCGGCATGCATCAGGCCTTCAGCGGCGATCTTGAGAGCATTTTTTCCCGACGTGCCAAAAAAGTCGGTGTAGTGGCGATACCATTTGCGCCCGGTGCCAAACTCCATGAGCGGGAGATCCCAGGTGATGACCATAGGCACGACGCGTTTCTCGCCGGGCTTCAGAGTGAAGCGCGCCGCGATTGCACCGGCGAGGGTTTCTCCGCTGCTGATCCACTTGAAGTCGTTGTTAGCGAGGCGTCCATCCTTCGAGAAAGAAGTCCAGACTTGGTCGCCGCCGACTTCGTCGGGAATGAAAGTGTTTTGATAAGTAATTTCCACGCCTGGAGATTCGAGGGACGAAATGGCAAACTGCCCGTCCCAATCGTCTTGAACCTCGCCGGGACGAATGCGGTCAAACACCACGGATTTCATAGTGCCGGTGTTTCCCAGGGGCGTGGAAACGACGTTGTTGTAGTTGCCAGCACTCATCTTCCCGCTAAGATCGCGCGACGTGTTACGAAGCCAACCCACCATGTTTGCCCAGGAGAGCAGGACTGAAACGGTTACGGGTTTGTCAGTGGGATTGTCGGCATGCCAGCGATATACGGCGACCGGATAACTGGTTTCGCGATAGTTATCGGGGAGAATGGGAGAGAACTGCTCCAGGGTGATGTGCGCTGGCAATTTGTCCCAACGATAGTCGTACCAGGACTTCGGGTAGAGTGCGTAGTAAGTGCCGGCACCGACGGGATAATCCCACTTCCAGGAACGGAGGTCTTCATTTTTGGGATGATCAGCGAGCAGGATTTGGGCGATGCCTTCCGGCGCGCCCTCGGATTTTTCGTAAATGGCAAACTGGTTGGCGTAAACAGTTTCGTATTTATGAATGCCGGCCTTCAGGTGCCAGCGCGAAAAGTCGCCGCGATAGGTGCGCGAGAAAGTGCCGGAACCAAAACCGCCGACCGGCGCGCCTTGCCAATAACCGTCGTCGATCAGGTCGTTCAGTTGGGGCTTGCGGGTACCAGGATTGGCGAGCGGCTCGCCAATGCCTCGCTTCCAGGCGATTTTCGGAATCGCGTCTCCCGCCCACAGCGAAAGGGTAGAGAAGGTGATGAAGAGAAGAATGGCACACTTCGATAGGCGGAATTTCATGGAGCCTCCGGCGTCGGGGACGGATGGATTCGGCGAGTTTGTTGTGAGCTCACTGCAAAATCGTTATTGTAGGCGAGATGTTGCCGTCTGGAAAGAATCTTTTTCTTCGAGGTCTGGCTTCGCCTGCCGGCGTTCTGCGAGTATAATTCGGCGCGCATCACAACTCGGGCGCTGTACGCGCGCCCGCAGGCGAAATTCACACTGCCGAAACATTGTGATTGAGACTCTTCGGGAGTTCTATGGTCGTTAATCATCGCTTCGTTAATCGACGCTCCAAGTGTTCTGGAATTTTGGCCGCGGTCTTTGTCTTCGTCTGCCTCCCAGCCCTTGCCGTGCCACCCCGCGAAGTCGTTCTTCATTCCGCTTGGCGGTTTCGCGCGCTCAATGACAGCGTCCATACCGGAGTTGAGCAATGGCACGACGCGGAAGTCCCGGGCGTCGTGCAGATGGATCTTCTGCGCAATAAGTTGATCGCCGATCCGTTCTATCGCGACAACGAAAAGTCGCTGCAGTGGGTTGGGCTGACGGATTGGGAGTATCAGGCGGAGTTCGACGTGGATGCCGCAACTCTCTCGCGCGAGCATGTGGACCTGCTGTTCGGCGGCCTCGACACCTTTGCCGATGTTTACTTGAATGACGCGCAGCTGCTCAAGGCCGACAACATGTTTCGGTCGTGGCGACTTTCGGCAAAAGATCGGCTGCATGGGGGAAAGAACACGCTGCGGATTGTCTTCCACTCTCCCATTGTGTTGATGATACCGAAAGTGAAGGCCGAACCTTATCGGTTGCCGACGGTGAACCAGGTGCAAGCCATCAGCGAAGAGGGAATTGCCACGGACCCATACACGCGTAAAGCGCCGTACAACTACGGTTGGGACTGGGGTCCGAGATACGTTACCGAGGGGATCTGGCAGCCCGTGAAGCTGGTCGCATGGGACGACCTGCGCATTGACAACTTTCATATCCGGCAACAGAAGATCAGCAAGGATGAAGCGGAACTCTCAGCGGAGTGCGATGTTGTCGCCGGCAAGAATGGCGATGCGAGCCTCTCAATCGAAAAGGACGGCGCGACAGGCAAGAGGACGCGGGCCGTCGAGCAGAGAGTACACCTCGACGAAGGGACGAACCACATCTCAATTCCTTTCCGCGTCTCCAATCCGAGTCTTTGGTATCCCAACGGATATGGGCGGCAGACGCTCTACAAGTTTTTTGCAACGCTCTCCCTCCCGAAGGGCAATAAGACCGTTGTGGAGGACACCGCCGAATTACGCACCGGACTGCGCTCGCTTGAACTGCGCCGCGATCCGGATCAGTGGGGGAAAAGTTTTACCTTTGTGGTGAATGGGATTCCAATCTTTGCCAAAGGTGCGGATGTGATTCCGTTCGACAGCTTCCCGACTCGTGTCACGCCCGCGCAGCATCGGCAGATTCTGGAGGCGGCGCGCGATGCTCACATGAACATGATCCGGCACTGGGGCGGCGGCTATTACGAATCGAACGACTTCTATGACACCTGCGATGAACTGGGCATCATGGTCTGGCAGGATTTCATGTTCGGCGGAGCCATGGTCCCGGGAGATCCTTCCTTTCAGGAGAATGTTCGGCAGGAGGTGATCGAGCAGGTCAAGCGCCTGCGCGATCATCCCAGCATTTCGTTGTGGAGCGGCAATAACGAAGTGGAAGGGGGATGGAAATTCTGGGGAGACCGGCTGCAATTCAAGGAAACTCTGACTCCGCCGCAGCGCGAGCGCGTGTGGCAGGATTACGTCGTGCTTTTCCACGACATCATTAAGAGTGTGGTGGCGGAGGACGGTGCTCCGGTCGCTTACTGGCCCAGTTCGCCGTCGGCGAACTTCGAGGATATTCCGGGCGGCCAGCACAATGGCGACATGCATTACTGGGCCGTGTGGCACGCGCTGGAACCGATCGAGGAATATACACATCAGTTCCCCCGCTTCATGTCGGAATACGGATTCCAGTCGTTTCCCGACATCCAGACGGTGCGGAAGTTCGCGGAGCCGCAGGATCTCGATATCATCTCGTCCGTGATGCAGGCGCACCAAAAGAATGTTGGTGGCAATGAGCGCATACGCACTTACATGCTGCGCGAATACCGCGAGCCTCGGGACTTCGAATCATTTCTATACGTAAGCCAGGTGCTGCAGGCGGAGGCGATTAAGGTGGGCGCCGAACATCTGCGGCGGCAGCGTCCGCGCACCATGGGATCGCTATACTGGCAACTCAACGACTGCTGGCCCGTCGCCTCGTGGTCGAGCATTGATTACTACGGCCACTGGAAGGCTCTCCAGTATTACGCGCGGCGATTCTACGATGATTTGCTGGTGTCACCGTGGGAAGACAATAACACCGTTTCTGTGTATGTTGTGTCGGACAAACTGGAACCCACGCCGGCGGAGTTGCACGTCCGTGTGCTCGACTTCCAGGGAAAGACGCTGCTGGAGAAAACTCAGGCGATCAACGTGCCGGAGCTTTCGAGCGAGGTCTATGGCACGTTCTCGCGGCAGGAACTGCTGACGGGGACAGATGCACAGCACGCTTTTGCCGTGTTCGATCTAGTGAAGAATGGCAAGATCGTGTCCCACAACCTTCAATTGTTTGATCGTACGCGGAACCTGGCGTTACCGGTTCCGGCGATACAGGCAGAGCTAAGCGGGAGCGCCGGGGCGTACACTTTCTCTTTGCGCTTGCAGTCTCCGGTGCTGGCTCGCCATGTATATGCGAGTTTCGGCGACAACGAGGTTGAGGTTTCGGACAATTATTTCGATCTGCTTCCCGGGGAGGCGGTCACTCTTCAACTGAAGAGCAAGGCGGACCTGGACCAGCTTCGGCGAGCGCTGAAGGTGCGGAATATAACCGATGCGTTCCCTGTGGATTCGGAAAGGCAGGGTGAGAGGTAACCCTTTCGCGACGAATCGTAACTGTCGCAAGTCGATTGCCGCCGCCTATGGCCTCACTGCATACTGGGAAGCATGGGAACAGAAGGTCTCGTGCTACGGGGTACGCACATTCGTCTCGAGCCGCTTGAATACCGTCACGTCGAAGGCCTGGTTGCCGCCTCGGCAACGGACTCCTCCCTCTACCAGTGGAGTCCCGTCCCGCAGGGCAAGGCCGAAGCGACGAGTTACGTCGACACCGCTCTGGCCTCGCGGGACGCTGGCAACGCGGTGTCGTTCGCGATCATTAGTTTGGACGACAGGGTGGACCAGCCAGGATTCTATGCCCGGATCGCTACTATGAATTTGTCATCCCGAGCGCAGCGAGGGACCCCTATTCCCGGCACACATTTTCGGGCGAGTAGGGGTCCCTCGCTTCGCTTCGGGATGACAAGATTGCTTTGTATGGTGCGATACGCAAGTTTAAGGGCGGATGTATGATGAGTCGTCTGCGATAATCGCCCGACATGGGAAAAAAGAGAAAGTCTGGCCTCAGCCAGCCGGGAAGAGTCACCCTGCGGGAAGTCGCGGAACATGTCGGCTTGGCGGCCGGCACCGTTTCGGCGGTCCTGAACAATGCCCCCTCGTCGCGCGCCATTCCGGAGCACACGCAGCAGCGGATCCAGGCGGCAGCCCTGGAACTGAACTATCGTCCCAATTTTCTGGCAAGATCGTTGCGCAAGAAGCGCACCTACACCGTTGGACTTATCATCGAGGAGATTGGGGACGCCTATGGGTCCCTGGTCATCAGCGGGATTGAGGCCTATCTCCGGCAGCACAATTACTTTTTCCTGACAGTCATTCATCGGCACGACGCGTCCATGTTGCGCGAATACTCGCACCTTCTGCTGGAGCGGGGGGTGGAAGGATTCATCACGGTGGATACCAGCCTGCAAGAGGCCCTGCCTTTGCCCACGGTTTCCGTGGCCGGGCACCGAACTTTGCTGGGAGTTACTAACGTCGTGTTGGACCAGGAGCGCGGTGCGCGGGTGGCCCTCGAGCATCTGCTGGCTCTGGGTCATCGCAAGATCGCATTTATGAAAGGCCAGCCCTTCAGCTCGGACTCGGCAGACCGATGGAAGGGAGTCTGCAGAGTGGCGGAAGAACTGGGACTTGAAATGGACCCGGACTTGATCGTCAACCTCGAAGTGGACGACCCGTCTCCCCAGGTCGGATATCCCTACGCGAAGCAATTGCTGGCCCGCAAAAAGCCGTTCACCGCGTTGTTCGCCTACAATGACATCTCAGCGATCGGCGCCATCCGGGCCATCCAGGAAGAAAGTCTTCGAGTCCCGCAGGATGTCTCTGTGGTGGGTTTCGACGATATTCAGTGGGCCGCCTTCCACACACCCAGTCTGACCACGGTGCGGCAGCCGCTGGGCAAAATGGGACAGATCGCCGCCGAGACCCTAATCAGGATGATCGAAAACCCTGGGGAGCACTCCACAGAGATCGCGATTGAACCGACGCTGGTGGTGCGTGAGTCGACCGGACGGGCGCCGAAATCGAAATGACGACCGCTTCGATCGGAGACTCCGGCAGAGCGGAAATTCAATCAGGGAAACGCAATGAGAAGGATGATTGATCCTATGAGAACCAGTGTGGTGTTTCCGCTGCGCGCGCTTTTCGGCTTGACCCTGACGATCGGATGGTTGTCCGTGCTGGGGTCCGCCGATGATGCTGCACAACATTGGGTTACGACGTGGACCACGGCGAACGCGGCCAGCGACAAGCCCACGGTTTTCTCCAATCAAACCATTCGCGAGATTGTGCACAGTACGATTGGCGGCAGCTCAGTTCGTATCCGGCTGTCGAATACTTTCGGCACGCGCGCGATTCGGTTGGACGCGGTCTTCATTGGCCTGCAAAAGGTGGGGCTGCGAGAAGACGGAGCAGCTTTGGTACCGCGGTCGAATCATGAGGTGACCTTTGGCGGAAGCCGATCAATCGCGATTCCTGAAGGCGCGGAGGTTTTGAGCGATCCAATTTCGTTTTCGGTGGGGGCGGAGCAGAATCTGGCGATCAGTTTGTTTACGGCGGGCGAGACCGGGCCAGCCACGGCTCATGGGTCTGCGTTTCAAACCAACTATGTTTCCGCTGCCGGCAACTTCGCGGCCGAGGAAGGGGCGAACGCGTTCGTAATGTCCACAGGGTCAAAGACCACAGGGTCGTGGTACTTCCTGAGCGCGGTTGAGGTGCTGGCGCCCGCCGATGTGAAAGGCGCGGTGGTTGCGCTCGGCGACTCGATTACCGATGGCGCATCTTCCCGGCCGGATAAGAACGAGCGTTGGACGGACGTGCTCGCCCGGCGCCTGTTCGCCGGTCACACTAAGATTGCAGTGCTGAATGCGGGCATCGGCGGCAACCGCGTGCTGACCAGTTCGCCGTGCTGGGGACAGAACGCGCTGGCCCGGCTGGGACGCGACGTTTTGGCGCAAGCCGGGATTGAGGCGGTGATTCTGTTCGAAGGCACCAACGATATTGGTCAGCCAGACGCACCGGCCGCGGATACCAATCCTTGCCGCAGCCGGACGCAAGTAACGGCGGATGAAATCATCGGGGGATACAAACAGATCATCGCGCGGACGCACGCCCGGGGCCTCAAGATTTTCGGCGCGACTATTCTTCCTTATCAGGGTATTGGTGCCTGGACCACGACCGGTGAGGCGAAGCGCGTGGCGGTGAACCAGTGGATTCGAACTTCGCGGGCTTTCGACGGGATCATCGATTTCGACGCCGCCCTCCGCGACCCCGCGACTCCTGCCCGCATGGCTTCTCAATATGACAGCGGAGATCATTTGCATCCCGGGCCAGCGGGGCATGAGGCGATGGGGAACGCGGTCGATATAACGTTGTTTCGCTGAACACGACAAGATACTATAACGATTTTCTTAAGAAGCTAATCGATCACCGTTTGCCGGAAATCGTGTTATCTTGAGGGTCGCGATTTCATGACGCTTGCCGAAGCGTAGCCCCTGTGAGGCAACGCCGCGGCTGTCAGGAGATAAGAACGGATGCCAATGCCGACCAGCGTTAGCACAGGAACTCGACCGGAAGCGTTGAAGGCGCCAGCTGCAAGTTATGGAGGGCCGCTGGCTATTCTAACCACACTGTTCTTCATGTGGGGCTCGCTCACCTCGCTCAACGACGTGCTGATCCCCTACGCTCAACATGTCTTCAATCTGAGTCTTGCCAAGAGCATGCTGATTCAGACCGCTTTCTTCCTGGCCTACTTCGTCTTTTCCGTTCCATCGTCCAAGATCATCGACTGGCTCGGATACAAGAAGGCGATCGTGGTGGGACTGTTGTTGATGGTGATCGCGTGCCTTGGGTTCTATCCTGCCGCGAAGATCCCCTCGTTCCCATTCTTTCTGACGGCGCTGATTGTGCTGGCAACGGGGATTACGATTCTTCAGGTGGCGGCCAATCCTTATGTAGCCGTATTGGGAAAACCGCAAACCGCATCCAGTCGCCTGGTTCTTACGCAGGCCTTCAATTCGCTCGGCACGGCTGTCTTCCCTTTTGTTGGTGCTCGCTTGATTCTCGGAACGACAACCACCGCCATCGCACAGAGCACGTCGCAGCAGGCCAATGCCATTATCCGTCTCTATGTGTATTTCTTCGCGGTGGCATTGTTCCTGCTTGCGATCGGCTTTGCCATGTCGAAGCTCCCCAAAATCGAGTCCGCTGAACACCGTATCGGCGAAAAGGTGAACGATTCTCTCTGGAAACACCCGAATCTTGTTTTCGGAGCGATTGGAATCTTCGTTTACGTCGGCGGGGAAGTCGCCATTGGCAGCTCCATTGCCAACTACCTGGCCCTGCCCAATATCGGTGGATTCGCGTCGAGCATCGCCGACCCAGCGAGCCGCTACCACGCAGCCCTGGGAGAGGCGGCCAGGTACATATCTGTGTATTGGCTCGGCGCCATGATTGGAAGGTTTATCGGGTCGCCAATTCTGCAGAAGGTCAAGGCCGGCAAACTACTGGCGCTGTGCGCAATTATGGCCGCTCTGCTGGTTACTGTTTCTGTGATGACCAACGGCCATGTGGCCATGTACTCCATCCTGGCGGTGGGCTTGTTCAACTCGATTATGTTCCCTTGTATTTTCACTCTGGGGATCGCGGAACTCGGGCCGCTCACCGGAGACGGGTCCGGCATCCTGAACATGGCGATCGTGGGCGGCGCCATCATTCCATGGCTGGTTGGCAAAGCTGGAGACCTTATCAATCGCGCTTACTATCCGGAAATGACGCAAGGCGAGACGAGTTGGGGTCAAGGCATTCACTACGCACTTGTGTTGGCGGTGATTTGCTATCTCTACATTTTGTTCTTCGCAGTGAGCGGATCGAAACCGAACAGCGAGCGATATGCCACAGGTGTGGCTGCATCGGACTAGCGCCGTGACCGCGTCATGAGTCTTATGGTGGGGTGATGGGCGTCTCGCTCTTCCAGCCGGGCGGGGACGCCCGGCGCTCCACCAGCAAACCTAGATGTCACGCCTTAAGGAGCACACCACGTGAATCGCAGAGCACGCATTCTCCTGGCGGCTATCTTCGCGCTGGGCCCGGTGGCTGCGTCATTGGATCAGCAGCAGTCGTTGGCCAGCACGTTGGCCAGCACACCGCCGATGGGATGGAACAGCTGGAACAAATTCGGCTGTAACGTGAGTGAGGATGTGATCCGGCAAATTGCCGACGCGATGGTCGCCTCCGGCATGAAGGATGCAGGATACCAATACATTGTCATCGATGACTGCTGGCAGGTGGAGCGCGACGGCAATGGGAACATCGTCGCCGATCCCAAACATTTTCCGTCCGGCATCAAAGCGCTCGCCGACTATGTCCATGCAAAAGGCCTGAAGTTCGGCCTCTACTCCGACGCCGGAACAAAAACTTGTCAGGGCCGGCCGGGCAGCCGGGGATATGAGTTTCAGGACGCGCGGCAGTATGCTGCTTGGGGCGTGGATTATCTGAAGTATGACTGGTGCAGCACCTCGACGCAGGACGCGCGCTCTTCTTATGAGATCATGCGCGCCGCACTGGACGCCTCCGGTCGAACGATTGTCTTCAGCATTTGCGAATGGGGAACCAGCCGGCCGTGGCTCTGGGCGAACGGTGTAGGAAATCTTTGGCGCACTACAGGAGACATCACCGACAAGTGGGAAGGCAAGAACAAGTGGCCGAATGGCGACTGTTGCGCCTACGGTGTGACCGGCATATTGGATCTGCAGGTTGGACTCGAGTCCTTTGCCGGGCCGGGACATTGGAATGATCCCGACATGCTCGAAGTCGGCAACGGGGGAATGACGGTGGCGGAATACCGCGCCCACTTCAGTCTCTGGGCGATTCTGGCGGCTCCTCTGATCGCGGGCAATGATCTGCGCGACATGAAGCCGGAGATTCGCGAAATTCTCACGCACAAGGAAGTGATTGCGGTCGATCAAGATCGAGCAGGCAGCCAGGGCCGCCGCGTCCGCAAAAACGGGGACCTCGAAGTGTGGTCTAAGCGGATGCAGGATGGAAGCCGTGCGGTGGTTCTGCTCAACCGGGGAACTAAGGATGGAGAGATCGGCGTGTCATGGGAAGATTTGGGATATCCCGCGCACTTGAGCGCCCAGGTTCGCGATCTCTGGCAGGCAAAGGATCTGGGGGAACGCAAAGGGAAGTTCTCCGCCACCGTGGCGCCCCACTCGATTGTGATGGTAACGGTGAAGCCGTAGGTGGTAAGAGACAAGTTCAGACGCTATCCTCAAGAATCCTTATACGCGGATACGCGGAACAATTTGCTCCCGAACCGGTCATCCTTGCACTGTGCGAATTCCTCGGGCCCACCTGAAGAGGCGGTATATCAATAACTTATGGCTGGGGGTGCCTGTTTGGCAGGGGACTTGCATCTCCGCACTCGTATCACGGATCCATCCCCAAGGAGAGTGCGATGAAGAAAATACAATTCGCCTTGTCCATGATGGCGCTGGCTGTTGCCTTGTGTTTCGCAAGCCAGCCGACGCTGGCGCAGAGTGCTTCCGACTCCGCGGCCAATCCGACAGCTCAACAACAGCCCATGCAACCTAACGATCAGCCTACGGCTGTGAATACGGCTTCGGAGAAGACGTTTAACGGAACGATTGTAAAATCGGGGGACAAACTTGTCCTTACCGCCGCTGACAGCAAGACCACCTATCAGCTCGACGACCAACAAAAGGCTCAAGGCTTCGTCAACAAGAGCGTGAAGGTGACTGGAGTTCTCGACGCCTCCACTGGAACGATCCGCGTCAAAGCGATCGATCCAGCCTGATCCCCCAAGATGAGGCGCTTATTATGAGCAGGGCGCCTCTCGGGAAAGGGGCGGTGTATAGCCGCCCCTTTTTTCCCTTCGCCGCCCCTTGTTCTCCCTCCTTGATTTGTGAACATTATTTCGAAGTGACAAGCAACCAGTCTGAGCGCAATATTCGGAGTGACAAACAACCAGTCCGAGCTCAATCGCGTCATAATCTCGGACAAAAGGACAATGCATGCGCCTGTTGAGTGTTCGCCTTATTGCGTCTCTTATTCTCGGCATCACTCTGGTTTCGTCTGGTTTCTCTTATTACGAGGTGTTGGCTGAAAAGCGCGCTCTGCGCAGTGATGTGGAGCGTCGTGCTGAGATGCTGGGGGAGAGTCTCGTCGGCAATGTTGAGCGGTCGTCGTGGAATACCGGCTCGGGCAAGGTCCCGAACACCGAACTGCAGCGACTGGTGCAGCGGTTCGGAAACCGGGAGCACATGCTTGGCGTCGTCATCTATGACCGGCAGGGCGCGCTGGTAGCCGCGACCCCGGAACTCGCGAAAACGCTCACCACAACCCCGCCGCCGGTAATGCAGGCCATCACCGAAGGTCGCGCGGAAAGTTCGTTCGTCCGGCAGGGAGATGTGCCGGTTCACATTCTCGCGCTGCCGATTCGGCGTCAGGATGAAGTGTTGGGCGGCTTGGCCGTGGTGCACGATGTGAGCTACATCCGCGCCCAGATACTTCTAGCGTGGCGTCAAACATTTTTCCGCGTGCTGGCGCAGGGCTTCCTGATTGTGCTTATTACGTTGCTGATTGTCCGCTGGAGCATTGCCGGCCCGATCGCACGGGCGGCGCTGTGGATGCGCGGGCTCCGCACGGGAAAGATTTCTGTCCGCCAGGGCGTGCCCGACCTCGATATGTTCCGGCCGCTGGCGCGCGAAGTCGCCACCATGGCCGAGAGCCTAAACCACGCCCGCAACGCGGCCGAAAATGAGGCCCGACTGCGCGATGCGGCGGAATCCCTGTGGACGGCGGAGCGGCTCTCGGTACAACTCCGCACTCGTCTGGACGAGGGCCACCTGTTCGTTGTCTCAAACCGTGAGCCGTACATGCATCAGCGAAACGGGAAGGCGGTCGATGTGATCGTTCCGCCGAGCGGCCTGGTCACCGCGCTCGAACCTGTGCTCAATGCATGCGATGGCACTTGGATCGCCCACGGCAGCGGCAGTGCCGACGCTGAAGTGGTGGACACTCACGACCGGCTGCGCGTCCCTCCGGATGACCCTCGTTATACTTTGCGCCGCGTTTGGCTGACCAAAGAAGAAGAAGAGGGGTATTACTACGGCTTTGCCAACGAAGGCCTTTGGCCCCTTTGCCACATCGCGCACACCCGTCCGCTTTTTCGGGCTGCCGACTGGCAGTACTACCAGGAGGTGAACCGCAAGTTCATGACTGCGGTCCTCGAGGAGATTGAAAATGTGGCGAAACCCGTGGTCCTCGTCCAGGACTATCACTTCGCGTTACTGCCTCGAATGATCAAAGAAAAGCGGCCGGATGCCCGCGTGGCAATCTTCTGGCATATTCCCTGGCCTAATCCGGAAGCATTTGGCATTTGCCCCTGGCAGCGCCAGTTGGTGGACGGTTTGCTCGGCGCCGATCTAATCGGATTTCACATTCAATCCCACTGCAACAATTTTCTGGAGACCGTCGATCGCGTCGTTGAGTCGCGCGTCGATTGGGAGCACTTTTCTGCGCTCCGCCAGGACCACCGCACCCTGGTGCGGCCTTTCCCGATCAGCGTTAACTTTACCGACGATGATGTAGCCGAAAGCAACAATAATGAGGGATCCACCTACCTCGAACGGTCCGCTCTGCTACGCAGCCTGGGCGTGGAGGCAACGTTCATGGGAATTGGTGTCGATCGCGTCGACTACACCAAGGGGATTCTTGAGCGGTTCCTGGCGATCGAGCGGTTCCTCGAGAAATTCCCCAGCTATCAGGGAAAATTCACCTTCGTGCAAATTGGAGCCCCGAGCCGGACCCACATCAAGCGCTATCACGACTTGCTCGCCGAAGTGGAAGCCGAGGCGGAACGCATCAATTGGCGTTTCCAGGGAGGAAAATGGAAGCCGATTGTGTTCCTTAAGCGCCAGCACAGCCATCAGGAGATCGAGCCCTATTACCGCGCCGCCGATCTCTGCCTGGTGACGTCTCTGCACGATGGAATGAATCTCGTAGCCAAGGAATTTCTGGCCGCGCGCAGGGATGAACGCGGGGTGCTCATTCTCAGTCAGTTCACGGGAGCGGCCCGCGAACTGCGCGACGCCCTGCTGGTTAATCCCTATGACACCGATCAGACCGCCGAAGCCATCCGCGCCGCTCTGGAGATGGAGCCGGAGGAGAAGCAGTTGCGCGTGCATCGCATGCGCAAGATCATCAGGGAACACAACATATACCATTGGGCCGGGAATCTGATCACCGAGTTGGTTGAGGTCCGCTTGGATGCGCCTGAGGATGGGCAGGAGAAATCTCGTGCCAGCGTGTCCGCAGCATGATTCCGCTGTTCACGCGCGATAAGGAAAGGAGGGGAGGAACGCGTTGAGGTCAGAAGTGCAAGCGCAGCTCACGCCGTTCCTGCGAACTGTGGCCGCGGCATCCCATGCGGTGCTGTTGCTCGATTACGACGGAACTCTGGCCCCATTCCATACCAAGCGCGACCAGGCATATCCATATCCCGGGGTGGTACTCCTCCTGCAAGAGATCGTTCGCAACGGGCGGACACGAGTGGTCGTCATCTCCGGGCGAGGTACAACGGACGTGCTTCCGCTTCTCAATATTCGCCCGCGTCCAGAAATTTGGGGAATCCACGGGCTGCAGCGCATGAAGACAGACGGAAGTACGGTAATGCCGCGGCTCGATGAGCGAACGCTCAATGGCCTGTTGGATGCCGACCGCTGGCTGGGCTACCAGCAACTGCGTCACAATGCGGAATTCAAAGCCGGAAGCATCGCCATTCACTGGCGTGGAATGAGCGAAGAAGATGCGGAGGATCTTCGGGCTCGCGTCTTGCTCGGTTGGCGGCGCATTGCGGAATACAGCGGGCTCGACCTTCTGGACTTCGACGGTGGGGTAGAAATTCGCGCGAGCGAGGCGGACAAAGGTGACGCGGTCCGCAACTTTCTAAGTGAAATCAGTCCAGATACTCCCGCGGCTTTTTTGGGCGATGACATCACCGACGAATCCGCTTTCCGGGCGATGCAGGGGCGCGGCCTCAGCGTGCTGGTTCGCCCCCGGTGGCGGAAGACAGAGGCGCAATTCTGGCTGAAGCCTCCCGACGAACTCCTCGACTTTCTCGAACTATGGCTGAAGGCCTGCACCGAACACGATTCTTTAGATAGCGGTTTGGCCGCGACGGTGAATGGATGACAACCACAGCGCGGTTACCTCTCTTACGAACGCCGGTAAAGCCCTTTTACTTCAACACATCGGCGCATCTCTTACGCATCACCACGCAGAAAGCGAATACGCTGTCAGAGCTTCTGGATGCCTTGCGCGTCTGTCCGGACGACTCCATCTTTCAGCACACCTTCCGGACTCTACAGGAGCTCCACTTTATTCGCGAGGGATTTTCCAATGACTTTGCGCACTGGGCGCTCACTGCCTGCAACGAGCCCGGTCTGGCGGAGCAACTGGCGAGCTTGGACGTGCGTGAGTTTACGTCGCTCGGCGAATTGCGCGAGCGATTTGTACAGATTGTGGAGAAGCACTTGCAACTCAATCCCGCGGACGGCCAGCGTCTGGCAGAAGAGACTTTCTATTTTTGCGCGGCTGACATCGTAGTGATGCCAACCAAGTTTGTAGCCGAAACCATGCGAGACTTTGTCAACGGTCTAAGGGAGGTGAGCGTCCATTCCATCCATCATCATTTCATTGAGGCGCGGCTGCGGATCAAGCGTATGTCCAATGACTTCTCGCAGTGGCTGTACGAAGATGTGGGATTGACAGACATAGCCCGCACGCTCAACCGGATCGATATTTATACGGTGACGCTCGAGGATGTGAGAAGGCAAATGGTTAGCATCGTGGAAGGGTCGTTAGCTTGACTTACTCAACTTAGCTGTTCAACATCGCTGATTTAATCGAGACTCAGATGACGAACAGGGACTAAGACGCAAAAACAATATGAAGTCGCAAGATGCAACTAATACGCAATCGCCGTCCGCTCTTTCTAAGTCGCAACCACATGAGCGGCCGGCTCTCTCGGCTCAGCCCACGCCTCTGCGTTCGGAGCGGCGCATGGCTCCGCGAACCTGGGGGACGCCTCCAGCCGCCGTCCCGGCGCCGCACCTCGATGACTACCTGGCAATTGTCGGCACGGCCGAACTCGACGAACTGCGTTTTCTTGCTCGCGAACTCAAGGGAAAGACAGTGAAGATGGTCAACTCCACCGCTGTCGGTGGAGGAGTGGCCGAAATGCTGAATCGTCTCGTTCCGCTGCTCGGAGAGCTCGAAGTTACCACCCACTGGGATGTGATCACCGGAGGAAACGATTTCTTCGAGGTCACGAAGGCCTTCCATAACGCCTTGCACGGCGGCGAGTACCAGCTGACGCGATCCGCGCGGGAGATATTCCTGGCCTACAACGAACAAAATCGGCAGCGCATGCAGTTCACGGAGGATATGGTCGTCATTCATGATCCGCAGCCGGCCGCCCTCATCGGCTCACGCAAAGAATCGCCGGGACGCTGGGTATGGCGATGCCACATTGACCTGTCTAGTCCGAATCCGCAAGTGTGGGGGTTCCTGCGCCCGTTCATCGAACAATTCGATGCGGCAATTTTTTCCGCGCAGTCGTTTGCCCGGCAGCTTCCCATCCCTCAATATCTGTTTTACCCGTGCATCGACCCCCTGTCGGACAAGAATAAAGAGCTCGATGAAAGTTTCGTGCAGAAAGTATGCGACGAATTTGGCGTCGATCGCACCCGCCCGATTGTGACCCAAGTATCCCGTTTCGACCGATTGAAGGATCCAGTGGGCGTGGTGCAGGCTTTCAAGCTGGCAAGAAAATATGTCGATTGCCAACTGGTACTAGCCGGCGGCGGCGCCAGCGATGATCCGGAAGGCGCACTCGTGCTCAAAGAGGTCAAGGAGGTTGCCGGCGATGATCCAGACATTATCATCGTCGACCTGCCGCCCTGGTATGCGCTTGAGATTAATGCGCTGCAGCGCGCCTCGACGATCGTGGTCCAGAAATCGATCAAAGAAGGTTTCGGCCTGACCGTCACCGAGGCATTGTGGAAAGGGAAGCCCACCATTGCCGGCGCGGTCGGCGGCATTCCCAACCAGATCATACACAAGCTGACGGGCATGCTGGTTCATTCTGTCGAAGGATGTGCTTATCAGATCCGCTATCTTCTCACTCATCCCGAATTCGCCGCGCAACTGGGACGGAACGGTCACGAGCACGTCAAAGAAAACTTCCTGATGACCACCGATGTGCGGCGTTGGCTGTTGCTGCTCCGGATTCTGCTGCGCACCCCCAGCATCCCGGCTGGAGCCCGGTTGAGTTAGCCTCGTCTGACTACAGCAAAGATCGGGCAAGCCTACAGAATGCATTGGATTTCCGGCAACGCCGCGCTCAATTAGGCTGTCGCAATGGGCGAGTGCGTCGCGCGTGTTACCAAACCAGTTGTCGAATCGGCTAGACTGCTGCGCGTTCCTGGCCTGATCGCTGCCTCCTTCCTGGTGTTCTGCGTTCCCGCTTACGTCCAAAACACGTCCGCTGATGCTGGATTGTCGGCCGGTGAACTTCTGCGGAGAGTAGTTAATTCAGAGTTGAAGGCTCAAGCCAATGACCATGCCCACTGGATGTACGAAATAAAAACGGTTGTTTCGGGAAAAGAACAAGTGAAGGTGGCTGTTCAGACCCGGGAAGGGTATCTTGATCGCTTGAGATTTGTGAATGGTCAGCCAATCACGCCGGAACAAGAAAAACAGGAAGACCAGCGGATCGCGGCGCTCCTAAAAAAGCCAGATGAACAGAAAAAGCAGCAACGTGCGCAAGAACAAGATGCCCGAAAAACCGAGCGTTTGTTCAAGATGCTGCCGGATGCAGTGACCGCGCACTACGGAAAGCGTCAGGGCGAACTTGTGGAAATTCTCTTCGAGCCAAATCCCAATTTCCATCCCCCGTCACACGAGGCTGCGGTCTTTCATGCGATGGCAGGCCGGATCTGGGTTAACACCAGACAAAATAGACTGGTAGAAATCGAGGGTCATCTCACTAGAGAGGTGAAGTTTGGCGGCGGCTTGCTCGGCCACTTGGACAAAGGAGGCGAATTTCACGTGAAGCAGTCCGAAGTGGCGCCGGGTTATTGGGAAATCACTCTCCTGCATGTCAATATGCACGGCAAGGCTCTGTTCTTCAAGACTATTGCCGTGCAAGAGAATGAAATTCGAACCAACTTTCAGCGGGTCCCAGACAGTTTGACGTTGTCTGAAGCCGCTGAACAACTGCAAAAGCAGTCGACCGTGAAATCTGCCTCCGCGCCCAGCGGTTCGACCGTCCTAGCCATTGGACGGTCCCGAAGTTCCAGCCACTGACGATCGCGCGATCGTATTGACCGGCAATATCCCGACCAACTTACAGTGAATTGCTTATTGCCGCGAAACCTTCTCGGGTTCACAGTGAACCTTTCAACGGTGGTCGAGGAGGACGACATCAATGCCAAACCGAGAAACACTGGAACGAGCCCAAAAAGATGCGCGAGAGGGTAAGTCGCCTTCAACTCAAGCTGGAGAATTTGTTCGGGAAGAAATCCATCATATTCGCGAAGGGAAGCACGGCGCGCGGTCGCCACAACAAGCTATCGCTATCGGATTATCCGAAGCACGGAGAGCCGGTGTGAAGTTGAGTCCGCCGAAGGGCCCGGCTGCCGTCAGAAAGAAAGCTGCTCAAGATGCCGCTGCCGGACGAAAGGCAAAGAGGTCGTTGCACAAAGTATCGGCCAAACGAGCGCGCGCTGCGGAGGGTGCCCTCAAGCGGGAGTCTCGCAGCGCAGCGAGTCATGAGGCGCTTTCTCGTCAGGCAAAAAAGTCTGCCCTCAAGCGTGGGAAACAGAGTCGGCGACAGGCTGCTATGAAGGCAGCGCGAACGCGCAAAGCCGCTTAGGATGTCAGAAAGCCAACAAAACTCGCACCGGACGAAGACGCCGGTCAGCCGTTGGCGCTGGATCGTCGGAATCGCACTTCTCTTAATTGTCGTGATTACCGTGGTGGGCATTTTGATTTTCAACGCGAGGCCCATTCTGCGCACACGTGTGATCGAGTCTTTGTCTACTCGATTCAAGAGCAAAGTTGAGCTTGACGCATTTGATGTCTCACTGATTAAGGGGCTCCAGGTTTCGGGTGAAGGGCTTAGACTTTTTGGAGACGGTGACCCCAACAATCACGAGCCAGGCGTGCAACCGCTCATCGGCGTTGCAGAATTCAGATTTCGCATGGGAATCCTGGATTTTCTTCGCTCTCCCATGCGTGTCAAGACGGTCTATGTAAAAGGATTGCGGTTGAATTTGCCGCCGAGGGAGCAGCGCGGCCAGATGAAAAACATGGGGCCCGAGGGAGGGAAGATAAAGATTCTCGTTGATAGCCTTGTCTGCGACGAGGCACAACTGATAATCAATACGCTCAGACCAGGGAAGTTGCCACTTGAATTTGACATCAAGAACTTAAAAATGACGAGCATTGGGCCCGACGGACCCATGCACTTTGATGCGGACCTGACCAATCCCAAGCCGGTGGGGAATGTCCTTTCCAGTGGTTCGTTTGGCCCATGGCAGGCAGATAGCCCTCGCGACACCCCGGTAAGTGGAACCTATTCTTTCAACCATGCTGATTTGGGCACGATCAAGGGTATTGGGGGGATACTGTCGTCGACCGGAGAGTATGGCGGTACTCTCGACAACATTATCGTGGACGGAAAAACTGACACTCCAGATTTTCGCATTGCGACTGGCGGTCGGATAGTGCCACTGCATACGGAGTTTCATGCCATTGTGGACGGGACCAGTGGCGACACCTACCTTCAACCGGTAAAAGCAAAAATTCTGAATTCGTGGGTGGTGGCGAATGGTTCGGTGGTGCAGACGAAAGACCCCACAGGGCATCGAGTGGAGTTAGAGGTCGCGATTGAAAAGGGGAAGATCGAAGACCTGCTGAAGCTGGCGGTGCGGACGGATCCCCCGATCATGACCGGCCTAGTTCGGTTGAAGACGAAGTTTGACCTGCCGCCCGGCGAGCCCGACGTTCCGAACCGTTTGAAGCTTGCAGGCACCTTTCAAGTGTCTGGAGCGCATTTTCCAAACCGCAAATTACAGGCGAAGGTCGATGCGCTCAGTAGGAGAAGCCAGGGCAAGCCAAAGTTGGCTCAGGACAAGACTCCCGACGACGTAAGCTCGGACCTGAAGGGTTCATTCAGTCTCGCGAATGGGATCATTTCTTTTTCGGAGCTTGCGTTCCAGGTTCCTGGCACCCGAGTGAATCTCACCGGCAAATACAGCCTGGATGGAAACCAATTCGATTTTCATGGCAAGGCGCGCATGGACGCGAAACTTTCGCAGATGGTAACGGGATGGAAGGCGATACTTCTGAAACCGGCAGACCCATTTTTCAGCAAGAATGGCGCGGGAACTGAGCTTCCAGTCAAGGTTACCGGCACGAAATCAGAACCCCACTTCGGCTCGGATTTTGGACACAAGGACGACGACGGCGGCAAGAACGCTAAGTTCAGCCAAAGAAAGTAATCACGCGGAAATTAAATCGCGCATGCAATCTTCCACGCGGCTCACTTCAGACTGCACCTCGCCGTCCTGTTATTAAGTTTATTACCAGGACTACGAGAGCGATTAAGAGCAGGATGTGGATATAGCCAGCCAACGTGTAAGAGCTGACCATCTCCAAGAACCACAAGACCAGCAGGATTACAAATATTGTCCAAAGCATTGAAACTCCCTCCGCTAAAACAACGCTCGAGCCGCTGCAAACCAACTCGGATGTAAAACTCTACGGCACGACTCTACGGCACGAGAAGAGTACCGCACGACTTTCGTCTCGCGCATACGGCGAAAGCTGTAAATGTGGATCATATTGTTCGTATAGGCCTTTCCTCCGCCTGTGTTTCGCGTCTAAACGGTGCGAAGGAGAAGGTATGCGCAGAGACGATCTGATGAAGGCTGACCTCTTCAGCGAAATCCTGTTGCTGGGTAGCGGAGTGGCGATCGCGGTCGCCTTGCTGATAGTTGTGGTGGCGGCACTTACGAGTGCGGCAGCGTTGCAATGACCTCCCCACGCCGCAAGCCGCTACAGGCATTCGGCGATTCGGCTACTGCCTTCACTGGATTGGCAGCGGCTTTCCGAGAGCTTAACTTGTTTAGGAAAACCAAGGAACTTTGAAAAAGGAAGTTTGAAATCCGAAGCGCCAGCGCTACCTGCGGCCGAGCTTCACGCGAATCCTTTCGCCCAAACCGGATCAACGTTAAAGGAGTGCTTCAATGAACATTCACATCAATCGAAGTACGTGGACATCGGTGGTACTGGGCTCCCTGCTGGGCGTCGGCAGTCTGTCTGCCCAGCAGTCGGCCGCTCCGGCGGACAATACAACAGTCAATCAGCGGGATCGGAATCCCAACGAGCCGACCGAGGACCTGCAAAAAAACAATCCATCCGACCGCGACATCACGCAGCAGATTCGAAGGGCGATCATGAAGGATAAATCCCTCTCGTCCTATGCGCATAACGTGAAGATCATCACGCAAAACGGCCAAGTGACGTTGAAGGGGCCGGTGCGGTCAGACGAGGAGAAGCGAGCGATTGAGGCGAAAGCGACTGAAATCGTGGGTGAAAACAAGGTGACCAGCGAACTGGACATCAAACCGAAGCCCTAACCAGTAAATAAATCCACGAAGAAAATGAGGAGGATCCATCATGTCAGGAAAGCACACAGCCGTGTTTGGCATTTACCCAAATTATGCCAGCGTTGAAAACGGTGTCGATGGTTTAAAGGCAGCCGGTTTCAGTAATAGGGACATTTCCGTGCTCTTCCCGCAAAGCGCAGGATCGAAGGATTTTGCGCATGAGAAAGGCACCAAGGCTCCGGAGGGAGCTACGGCAGGGGCCGGCACCGGGGTTGTCCTCGGCGGGGCCATGGGATGGCTGATGGGCGTCGGCGCTCTCGCTATTCCCGGACTGGGGCCATTTATCGCCGCCGGTCCGATCATGGCTACGCTCGCTGGAGCCGGAGTAGGAGGCGCGGTCGGCGGCATCGCCGGAGCGCTGGTGGGAATGGGCATCCCGGAATACGAAGCTAAGCGTTACGAAGGCCGGGTCAAAGATGGTGGGATCCTGATCTCGGTTCATTGCGAGGACTCCGAGTGGAAGAAGCGGGCCAAGCAGATTTTGGAGGCGACCGGCGCCCAGGATATCTCGGCGACTAGTGAAGCGAGCTCTGACGATGCGAAAGTTGATCGGGATCTGCGCCGAGCAGGTTAGCCCGTCGTTAGCCCGTCTGGGAAAGATGCCGCTATCCTCTGGGTAGAGAGGTGGCACGTGAATCTGGCCGGAACTCAAATGGAGCAGACAAGGAGCGTAAAAAAATGAACTCAGACCAAATAAAGGGTAAATGGAAACAGCTGAAAGGATCTGTCAAGGAGCGTTGGGGCAAATTAACGGATGACGATATCGACGTCATCGATGGTCAGAGCGATCAATTGATCGGGAAGATACAAGAAAGGTACGGCGTTGCTCGCGAGGAAGCTAAGAAGCAGGTCGACGAGTGGAATTCCAATGTCGCCCGCGAATCCGAGGCTAACCGGCAACGCAATGCTGATGTTGAGCAGAGGAGGAAGGCAAGCTAGATCTTCTCCAAAATACATCTTGAAGGGGAGCCGCTTGTCGGCTCCCCTTTTTCCTTTGAGGTAATCCTGTTAGGGTAATCATGCCAGCGCATGCGGGCGGGGACGTGAGAGAGACTTCCCGTTCGCAGCGCAGAAAAGCGCCCAAGCTCTAGGCGGCGGAACCTGCGATTGGTTCGGTCGTGGGCGATGATACCTGCACCTGAATAATATCGTTTTTGACCGCGTACACAACTAGATCCCGGATCGAGTGAATGTCGAGTTTGCGCATGATATTGCTGCGGTGCGTTTCTGCAGTCTTGGTGCTTAGGTTGAGAAGGCAGGCTACTTCCTTCGAGCTTTTCCCCTCGGCCAGGAGTTGAATCACTTCGCGCTCGCGTGGTGTCAATGTCGGCGACTTTGACGAGTCACCATTCGACCCGTTATGGCCTTTGTCGAGAAAACCTGCCAGCACCATATCGTTCACCCGAGGGGTGAAGAACATGCGGTTGCGCTGCAGCGCTTCCACAGCCGATACCAGGTCCCTGGCGGCGCCCGATTTCAACACAAAGCCGCGAGCACCGGCGTCAAGAGCCTCCCGGATGACCTGGTCTGAATCCGTGATCGTCAGCACGATGACCTTCTGTTGAGGATTCTGTTGCAGCAGTTGCCGGGTTGCGGCCAAACCATTGAGATTAGGCATGCCGACATCTAATATCACGACGTCCGGTTTAACCTGCTTAGCCTTCTCCACGGTCTCGCGTCCGTCTTTGGCCTCACCGCAGATCTCCCATCCCTCATGAGATTGTAGAAGAGTGCACAGCCCACGACGTACAACCTCGTGATCGTCTGCTATCAAGATGCGCAGCTTCATGGCTCACCTCCGTGAGATACGCCAAACCGCTAAGCTATCAACTCAAATGAAAATCGTGCCCGACTTGGCTCGCCTTCGTTATTCACACCCTACCCGCCCACGGTTCTGCTCGATCCGGCTTCAAGCGACCAGCCCGGATTGTGTTTGGGGTTCCTGCTGAACCATCGGCGTGAGTGGTACGGTGACCCGCACCAACGTGCCTCTGCCATCCGATTCAACCTCCAGCTTTCCCGCTAGCTCCCAGGCTCGCTCGCGAATCCCCGCAAGCCCGACGCCCATCCCGCCGCCCGTCGCGTGAAATTGCCTAAGCAGTTTTTCCGGTATTCCGCGTCCGTTATCCTTTACCTCCAGGATCACCTGCTCGGCGTCCTCCAAGATCGATACGTGGGCCTCCGAAGCACCAGAATGCCGATGCACGTTAGTCAAAGTTTCCTGGAGCACGCGGTAGAGCGTCAGTTCGATGGCCTCCGGTAAGCGACCGAGATCCTTCGGCGCATCCAGAGTCACTTTAAGTCCGCTCCGCTGCCCAAAACCCTCCACATACCAGCGGGCGGCTGAAGCAATTCCACCTGCGTCCATGGTCGGTGGATAAAGAAGGTAAGAGAGCGTCCGGACTTCAGAAATAGACTGCTGCATTAATCGTTCCGCTTCCGACCACAATTCTTCGCGCCCCGGTGAGTGTTTGAGCATGTCCATGTTGAGTTTCAAACCAACCAAACATTGCCCCAAGCTGTCGTGAAGATCGCGCGCAATTCGGCGGCGCTCGGTATCCTGCAAACGAAGTAATCGTGCCGAGAGCTGCCTTAGCGCGGCGGTGCGCTGTTCTACCAGGGATTCCAGTTCGGCCTGAGTGCGGCGCAGCGCTTCCTCGACCTGCTTGCGCTCCGCCATCTCGGTCTCGAGTGCCTGCGCCTTTTGCTGCAGGAGTGTGACGGTGCGAAGACGCTGCTCTTCGTTGATCAGCTCACTGTAACTCTCAACCGGAAACACATGGGAGTGTGCCCCGCAGATCCTCTGAAACGAAGCACTGTGATCTTCGCGGTTAAAGCCACTCATAGGGTAGGCACAACGGAGATAAAAGGGATACCTCTGGGCCAGATCATTCCAGAGTTCTTCCAGCCGGAGTGCAGCCTCAGTATTTCCCTCCGCCCACAGTAAAGCGACCATTTCCCCGAATGCGGCTACGCGGGGACTCTTTCCTTCTGCAGCTGCCGCGGCTTGTCCCAGTATGCTACCTATGATCTCGTCAAAGAGTGCTGCATCGGGCATACCGTCCAGCATGAACTTTTCCAGGGTCTCTGCCGCATCCAAGAGGACGTAACGCGCCTGTTCGAATGCCTTGGCCGTATCAAAACCCAGCGATTGCAATCTATGCGTAAGCCCATCCCGATGTGCCTTTGTGGCAATGACAACGGCAGCATCGCCGGCCATCAGAGCGGCGCCGATGAAGCAGCTCAATTCCTTCAGGAGAGATATATCTTCTCCATAGAACTGCACCGTATGGGCGCGGGGACCGGCCTCGCTCCAATGGGCGATCGGTCCGTCATCACGGCGTGGAATAATAGCAATACTCATCTCGATTGACTCCGGCATCAACAGCGACAGGAACGATCGCCTTCCCTATCCCGCGCCAGTCTAATCTCCCAGCCACGTGCAGCGAATACTGGTGATACTGTACTTCCCGTGCGAACCGCGCCGTACTGAAAACTATTTTGGACCTTTCCAGATGTAGAAGTTTTCCTCGTCTGACAAAGTTTCGATCCCGAGACCCCTTGATGTCGACGCGCGATGAACGGCGGATCGCAGGTTCGCCAGCGTGGTTCCGTCCACCTCCTTCAGCGGAATCTTGATTGCCGAGCCTGCGGGCAAGGATTCCAGATCCTGAAAAATCCCCGCCACCAAGTCGTGGTGCTTCCCGCGCCGGCTCCTCCGAATGTCGGCTAGAATGACGCGCTCATATTTTCCGGGACTATTCCGGGGCCTATCTTTGCTTGCTTTAGCCATACGATCCCCATGCTATAAAAGTATTTTAGAGAGTTTTATATTATTCTTATCAATTGTCAAGTATTTTTTTTTGTTGCATTTTAGATACGTTTATTATATGTTATGCATTCTATAGCGAAATTTAATCGGATGGTTCATTTGCACTTGTCTGTTCTTGATTGTTTGGTGGGGAATACCGGTAAGGTGCTAGGGAGGCAGGCACGCCATGAACATGAATGTGGGGTGGCAAGAGCTGTATCAAGCGGCAATGCTCGAACTTCGCCCTGATGAATTGCGGCGGCGAATCGACGACGCGGAAAAGGCTATCCAGCAACGAATCGTAGAGCTCACCCAGAATGATGCGAGCTCCGAGGAAGAACGTCGGGCAATCGACGACGCACTGCGCGGGCTGCGCGCCCTCGCCAGCACGGAATGCAAACCCCCGCTTTCCACACATTCCGGCTTTGGCCCTCTTCCTTGAGGATCCGGAATTGCCGCAACGTGCAACGCCTTCGCGGGGTCGAAGGGAAGAGATTGAATCGGCGTTTCGGGCGAAAGTCGAGAGATGATGCGAGCTGCGTCGAGACCATTCATCTCAGGCATCTGGAAATCAAGCACAATGACATCAGGTCGGATCTTTCGGAACCTCTCCACCGCTTCCTCGCCATTGCCGGCTTCATCGCAGACACGCCAGCCTTGGTGCTGCTCCAGTACGCCGCGGAGGGAGCGCCGTACCGCAGGGTTGTCGTCCACTACTAAAATACGAATCACTCTACCCTTCTTCCCGACGAAAAGGGCCCGGCGATGTCTTCACCACCGTAATCCAACCCAACCTGATCGCTTCAATCCCCCCAAGCCAACAAGTTGCCGAGGGGCAAGCCCACCGCAACCCTGAGCCGCTATACGCGGCCCACTAAAACCAACACAAGCACAATGAGCAACACCAAGCCTAAACCGCCGCTGGGGTAGTATCCCCAGTTAGCGCTATAAGGCCACGTCGGCAAGGCGCCGATCAGCAACAGAACCAGGATGACCAGCAGAATGGTGTACATGTTGTTCGCTCCTCCTCCAAAATAGAATTCACCGGCAACGCCGGCGCTCATTCAATCCATCCGGGTTACGCGAATCATCAACCGCGCCGGACCCTTCTGTGCCAGCCGACACTGCCGATCTGGATCACGATGTCAACCTACAGATTTCTCCGTGACCTCAACATCGGTTCGAGTCTGTACCTCTGCGCATTTGGTTATGTATGGCAAAGGTTTCCGGCTAAAGTATTGGGATCGTTGAAGGTTCGTGCTGAACTGCCCAAAGATGAACAACGGCCCAGCCTGCCTGGCCCGGCCGTTACATGCTTGAGGACGACCCGCGACCCTCCTGCGCACTCCCAGTCACTTTCGGTCGGTATTTGCCGCCTGGTCTTTGGACTGGGAAGAATATTTACTGACCGCCGCCAGAAAGGAACTGCTTCCACTCGGAGGCGCAACCTTGCCGTTCAGAATCGTCTCGAACGGTATCATCTTCCCATAAAGAATCGTGGTGGAATCCTTGTCCTGATTTATGACCGCGCCCGACAAATCGATCCCGGCAAAGAGGCCTCGGGTCCGGGAATAGGTCAAGACTTCCGCTCTCAGCTTTACATCGGTACCGGCAGTGGCGTCGCGTCCCACCGGACCTGCCGCGGCGGAAGCATCCGCTCCAAGTTTAAATTTGCTGGAGAGCAGATGCTGCATGCCCTGGTCATTTGTAACTACCATCACTAAATCGACCGCCTGGCCGCCGAGTTGAAGGCCCCAGCTGCCGCCGGCGATGGTAATTGGAGCAGGAGCGCTCCATCCATTTGGCGTCCTGCACGTGGCCACGCCTTTGCCATGGTTCCCGCCAATACCGATCGCGACTTTGATCATCGAAGGAATGACCGCGATACACCGGGCGTCGCTCATAATGCTGTCGGGAATCGCTTTGTCAGGGGTTGCCATGATTTCGTTCAGAACATTAGCGGCTGCGTCGATACGCTTGTTGATATTGGATTCATCTTTATCGTCGGCGGCCCAAGTCAGGTTAGAGAGAACAAAAGCCATGGTGGCCAGCGCCAAGACGTATTTCCTGGAGTTCATAATTAACCTCTTCTGTTTCTGTGCCCAATCTGAGCACGGGGATTATTTTTTGGTAGATTCCACTTTTATCTTGGGAAAGTCATGTCGATCCATCCCGTCGAAACCGTAGATCGGCCGGGGACATGCCGTAGCCCGACAATAGGCTAGGTACATCAGGTTCGGTACATCGTTCACGCATCAGATGGCGAGAGGCGCGGCATCGTATTCATTCATGTCGGTGCCCGGCCCCCGCGCGGCGGGATCCCATTGCTCGGCCGCCCCTGCAAGCTGTGATTTGCTCAATGGCACAGTCTGGGGCGTCGATACCAGGAAATCCCGTATCTGTAGTTTCGCTTTGTGGAGTCGCGATTTCGAATTTCCCACGGAACATCCGAGCAGCTCTGCAATCTCGCGGTGCTGATAGCCCTCAACCTCGTGCAGCAGGAAGATCGCACGACAGCTCTCGGGAAGCTCACTGATGGCTCGATTCAGGGCGACGCGGGTGACCGAGGTTTCCAGGCGGCCGTCCCTGGTTCCATATTCACGCCGGGCCGGCTTGGCGTCTTGACGGCTGCTGTAAGGCTGGTCCAATGAGACCGCACACGGCGCTTTGCGGCGAAAATGCATTAAGACCGTGTTGACCGCTATGCGGTGCAGCCATGTCGAAAGCGCTGAATCTCCGCGGAAGCTAGCCAACTTGCGGAATACTTGCAGAAACGCGTCTTGAGCCAGATCCTCCGCTTCCGTCGCATTATTGGTCATACGGAAACATAGGCAATAGATCCGCATCTTGTGCGTATGGAACAGGGTCGCAAATGCATCCGAATCGCCTAGCTGAGCACGCTTAATCAAAGCGGAATCCAAGGGGGCCGTGGCCGTGGTAGTAGATTCGATGTTCACTGGCGTCTCCTTTCAAGAGCGCCGGCGCTCGAAACGTGCATTGCCTTTGCGCAGCAAAAAATTTGAGCTGCAATCACAGTCGGAAGGTTAGAGGCAGCTACCCAACTTGATCTATCCAGTGCGGACCGTAAGGCCGGTGATATGTTGCTGTAGAGATGGATAGGCGGCTTGAGAGGGGTTTGCTACCGAACAAACGCGGGTCTGGGGATAGTACGGACTGCAAGTTCTGATCTGCGCCCGGTGAGTGTAAGTAACAATTCAAACCCTACAGGGAATCATTACAAGAAGTACACGGTCAGAGGGATTTTCGGTAACCACGGTAGTGCTTATTCTGCAATTCATGAAATTTAGTCCTCAAGTGTGCCCTCCTACCGAGCAGGGGTCGATCTAAGACCGGCCGGCTCCTGCTCCTCGCCTTCTCCCGCAGCAACCGTGGGAAAGAATAGCAGTCACTATGAGGAACAAATCATTTCAGGCGCGTGCTTGAACTTTGCGCATTATCAAATCCTCCAGGAGGCTCAAAATGAAAGTCGAATCATTGCGCGACCTTTATGTAGAACAACTCAAAGATCTGTACAACGCTGAACAGCAACTGATCAAAGCGATACCGAAGATGGCGAAGGCGGCTTCGTCGGAGGAATTGAAGGCCGCTTTTGAAGACCATCTGGGAAAGACCAGGCAACATGCACAGCGCATTGAGACCATCTTCGAGCAGATGGGCGAGAGGGCCCCGGGAAAGAAATGTAAGGCAATGGAAGGTCTGGTCGAAGAAGGCGGCGAAGTCATTAAAGAAGATATGGAAGATAGCATCAAAGATGCCGCTCTTATCGCTGCTGCGCAGCGTGTGGAGCACTACGAAATTGCGGGATATGGTTGCGTGCGCGCCTACGCGACAAAACTAGGGGACGAGGACGCCGCGACTCTTCTGTCGCAGACCCTCGACGAAGAAAAAGAAGCCGATGAGACGCTGAATGGCATCGCGGAGGAACTTAACCTCGAAGTGCCGCAGGAATCACTCCGATCCGAAAAGCGAAGTGTGAAGTCTTCCAAAGGAAGAACAAGGTCGGCCGCCTAGGTCGCACGCCGTTAAACCGCGATGGCTCTTGTTCAAGGGTGACCTGAGAGGGTTCGGGTCACCCTGAATTGTTTTGAGCGGTTCGTTAGGATCCATTTCTTCTTGTTACTGCCTACTGCGGTTTCGATTCTGCGGCTACCACACAAGCAATCCCTCTCATCGATGATCGACTGTATTGCGAGTCCGAGCGCGTCGCTCTAATGTGCTGCAAGAGAAGGCAGCCAAATCATGAGTAATGCAATGACAGTGACCGAAGAATCTAACTCCACGAATCAGTTGAAAAGCATTTTCGACCAGTCACTCGCAGTACTGTGCGAGGGCAAGGATACCGTAAAGACCGGGTCGCAAACAGAACGGCTGCGTCGAAGGTCGCTGCCCCTGCACCTCGATGCGGTCAATCTTCAGAAGCGCGCATTAGACAATGCGGCGAAAGCGTTGGCGACACTGTGGAAGATCTCGGAACCCAAGCGTACGAGACTGCAAAGCCCTGCGACGCACTACAGCGAGTCGACTTCTTGATCCGCCCAAACAATGCCAGCGCCAATGTTTGTTCCAGAAAAGCTGCAAGGTGAGGATGTCCGCCGACGTACAGTATTTTTCGCGGCTCACTACCCGTCCCATCGGATTGGCGGCTTGACCGGTCGTTAGTAATCTCATCTGGAATAGCCTCGTGTTGTGGCAAGTATTCCGCCATATTTCGTCGGAGGGAAGGGAAGCGATGAGCACGCAGAACCCAAACAAATGCGCGCATCCTGCTTGCAGATGTCCCAAAGAGAAAGATAGCAACTATTGCAGCCAGTCCTGCAAAGACGCTGCCGGTCTGGCCGAGATCGCCTGCCACTGCGGACACCCGGGCTGAACACCCTCGCGCGTCTAGCCGGCCCTTTTGAGGTTGCTATTTCTTTAAAAAGGAGGAAGTCGTGAGCTCAACGATTCTATCGTCACTCGCAATTGCTACCCTGGTTTTATGCATCGCCTGTTCCAGCAAACCGGGGGATAATGCTTCTTACAAGCACAGCGTCAAGAAAGCACTTGAGCAGGCGGAA
This sequence comes from uncultured Acidobacteriaceae bacterium, assembly GCA_963772195.1. Taxonomy (GTDB): domain Bacteria; phylum Acidobacteriota; class Terriglobia; order Terriglobales; family Acidobacteriaceae; genus Acidiflorens. The sequence continues at coordinate 235,461 of CAVYWE010000002.1, forward strand.
CTCACCGATGTCAGCGTCGCGGAGGACCGCGATAAGAACACGGTGACGTTGGGGGGCACCGTCCACTCCGACGATGCCAAGGCCAAAGCAGCCGACGTCGCCAAGGGAGCTGCGGGTAACCGAACTGTTGTAAATGAGGTAAGCGTCCAACCGGTTGGCGCTGAATCGGACGCGAAGAGTATCGCCTCCAACGTTGATGATACCATTGAAAAAAACTACAAGGCGGCCCTGATTTCCAATGGGTTGGAAAAACAGCATATCGCTTTTGAGGCCAAGAACGGCGTGCTCACCCTGAAGGGTAGTGTAAAAACTGTCGCACAACGGCAGCGAGCAGAGAGCGCCGCAGCGAGCGTGCCCAATGTGCAGCAGGTACTCAACCAGATCAACGTGAAACGCTAAAAGCACGCTCCGATTGGTCTCAAGAAAAAGCGCTTTAAGATGTTGTACTCTCTGTTTGATCTCGAAGTGGTTTATCCGAAATCTCGCCTCTCGATCCACGCAACCCGCAGCCATAGAGCAATACCGGGCAAACGAGGGATGGTAGGCAAGAGGAATCACAATGCAGATCCGTTTCATTCGTACGCTGTTGCTCGCACTGTTGTTCGCGCTCGTCGTGCTGTGCATGTCGGCGTCGTCGTTCGCACAGGTCGGCGTGTTGATTACGTTCGCTCCTCCCCCGCTGCCTATCTATGAGCAACCCCTTTGTCCTGAGGACGGCTACATTTGGACACCCGGCTATTGGGCCTATGGCGACGACTTCGACGATTACTACTGGGTACCGGGCACTTGGGTGTTGGCGCCGGAAATTGGGTTCCTGTGGACTCCGGGTTATTGGGGCTGGGGGGGCGAGAGTTTTATTTTCTACGAGGGCTATTGGGGCCCGGTGGTTGGTTTCTACGGCGGGATCAATTATGGCTTCGGTTATTTTGGAGAAGGCTACGAAGGCGGACGTTGGGACCACGACCACTTTTTCTACAACCGCTCCGTGAACAATGTAAACGAGACGGTCGTTCACAACGTGTACAACCAGACCGTAATCGTCAACAACGAAACCCATGTCAGCTACAACGGCGGCAATGGCGGGATCAACGCGCGTCCAACGCCTCAGCAAGAAGCTGCGGCGCACGAGAGACATATCCCGCCAGTCCCGGTTCAAACTCAACATGCGCAGGCGGCGCGAACCAATCCCCAGCAACGGGCCTCCGTAAACATGGGCAAGCCACCGGTCGCAGCGACACCTAAGCCCGGAGTATTTAGCGACCGCGCCGTGGTACCGGCCAAAGCGCCAGGAGCACCCTACACTCCTCCCGCCAATCGCGTTGCTAATCGTGGCGGAAATCAGCCGCGGAACAATACAGCGGCTCCGGCGAACTCCGCTCCGCGTCCAGAGACCTCGGCTCCGCGTGCAGACAGCAATGCCTCTCGACCGAGCCCGCCCACTCATCCTCGCGACCTTCCGCCTGCTGCTCGACCGAGCCCTCCAAACACAGGCAATCCGAAGCTGGACCAGAAATACCAGCAGCAGCAGGAAAAGGTATTCGCAAAGCAGGAACAGGAACGGCAGAAACTCCAGCAGAAGCAGGATCAGGAACACCAGCGGCTGGCGCAACAGAACGCCAGTGAAGCAGCTCAGCAGCAGGTGGAGCAGCGGCACCAGCAACAAACGCAGCAATTGCAGCAAAGGCACGAGCAGCAGCAACAGCAATTGCAGCAGAGACAGCAGCCCCAGCAGAGACAGCAGCCCCCGCCGAGCCGGGATCGGTCAAAACCTCCGAACTAGACTCCGGCCCTTAGTGGTTTATGAACGGGATCCGGGCGCGGCATCGGGCAAACGATGCATCGCCCGGTTCTTAGCTTAGTGATGGACAGTTTCGATTAAGGGATCAGATCAACCTCGACAATTTCGGAGGCATGCGTAGACTTGCCGGCGGGAAGGATGCGTGACCCGTCTTGACGCCGTTCCGCTTCGGACGGGTCTGAGACAGGAGAAACGGCAAAAACCTGTACCGCATCACTGTCCCGCCTTAACACTGCTGCAAGATTAGCACGGGAGGGTCGCTCATGCATCAGACTTCCGGTTAGGGGGTCAGATGAAACCCATAGACGACTACAGGCTGGACCCGATGGCGCGATCCTGCAACGCGGCTATTCTAAGTGTGGTGTCCTGAGTCGAGACAAAGCTGTCCCGGGCTGTTCGGGGTGAGGAGGCAACAAATGCTTTATTGGGCAGCCGTGTTTTTGATCATCGCGCTCGTAGCTGCGTTCCTCGGATTCGCCGGGGTGGCGACGGCGGCCGCTGGAATTGCTCAAATTTTGTTCTACATTTTTCTGGTCATTTTTCTTGTGACCCTGATCGCGGGACTCGCTCGCCGCGGTACCCGTGTGTAAGGCGAAAACTCTTCGGTCAAGTTCGGAGTGAAGGACTCCGTCCATAAATCGGACTGCGGTGGCCGAAGCTCTCTCGCCGATGTGCCCTCTCAACACGCGTACACAGATCATCTGGCCGCTCTACACGAATCATCCGATAGTGCGGTCGGCGAAGACGAATTATAAGTACGATCACAGTTTACGAATCCAAAGGAAAGGGGAATTATCATGCGGAACATTGGAAGAATGAATACAGCAAAGGACTGGGTGCGTCTGGCCGCCAAATTGGGTGTGCTTTTCACGGAGCCGAAAGTCCGGAGCGCGATTGCCGACCAGCTCAAGGACCGAATGGACGATGTAACCGATACGGCAACCAGCAAGTATGAAGACGCAGTCGATCGCCTGGAATCCGCCGCGGCTGCTCTTCGCGGCAGAAGCTACTGGCCTTCACGAGTGGCTGGCTTTGTATTAGGAGTTGGGGTCGGGGCGGGACTTGGAATTCTGTTGGCGCCGGCGCCAGGCAGTGAGACGCGCCAGGCCGTCCGCGATAAAGCGACCGATGTGAAGAATAAGGTGGTTGAATCCGCTGCGACCGCGACGGGCAAGATTCGCCGGTCGGTCACGAACATGCCCTCCACCGGCACCGAGGGTTGAATCCGACTTTACTAAATCCCTATGAGCGAAAACTCCAGCACCACTCTTCCTGGAACTGTCGAAAGAATCATCAAGCCTCTATCCGGGGACGAACCGGAGAAAGCCCAGATCGCCATCAACGGAGCCGATCACCTATATCGAGAAATTCGGATCGAGAACACACTGACGGACGAAAATGGCGACCCCGTACGCCTCAAGCAAGGCGCGGAGGTGGAAGTGACGGTCGAAGCGCCACGGGAGACGACGACTCCGGCTCCAAAGACCGGTCCAAATACAGAAAAGAGCGAAGAGATCGAAGCGGGCGACAAGAAAGCTTGACCGTCGCCCACTCTCCGCTCGAATGGAAATGGCACGTTTATACTGGGGATGGAACGCTTACACTAATGACCGCTGACCTGCCTGTGTAGCGACACCGAAAGCGGCAGGGAAAAATCTTCAGGAAATAATTTCTTCGCTCGCGCTTCTGGCTGCCTTCGACTCCATTCTCAGAGTCAGACGCTGAAATACTGTAAGCCTGCACTTGCACCAACCTTGCGCGTCTAGCCCGAAAAGATCTCTAATACGAACAGAACGATGTGGCCTACCACGCCGGCTCGGGCTTGGCATTCAAGCGGTCACTTTCTGACTTTCCCTTGCATCTCGCAATCTCCGCGTCCAGCCAGGCTAACTTTTCGGGATCTGTCACGATTCGGGCGTGACGAAGGAGCTCCGTGACACCCAGCTGTCGTCTGCGCATCAATGACCTCATGTTTCGGCACCTGTGCTTCATGAGGTTGAGCATATCTCGACCACTAAAAATAGGTGGAATATTCGGTTTCCTGTCTCGTGGCTGTGACAGACGTCTAGCGAAGCGGAAATTGAGCCATTGCATGACAGGCGCACCATAATCGCAGATGAAACGTAGTGCTATCGTATCAAGTAATTACCGTAAATCTGTTCATTTGGAACAAACATCGCAATGCGAAAATATACTTGACCTACAGATTCCGCTCTGGTATTTTCCCCGCAAATGGCAGAAAACGGCAGGAGGGAAGCAATATGACGAATGAACTGAAGCCCAAGAAGCTGCAGTCGGTGGCGAAGTATCGGCGGGTTGAGATTGCTGACCTCAAGACGGGCAGACATGGCAAGCACCACGATCTGGTTCAGGGAATTGTCCAGGAATTAATGACCCTGCGGCCGGGTTCAGCCCTTGAGATTCCACTTGCCGACGTGGGCGGTGTCGGCCTGCCGAACCTTCGTTCGGCAGTGCATCGCGCCGCAACTTCCAGCGGTTTGCAGATCGAAACGGTCGCTAACGATGGGAAGTTTTATGTGTGGACAACCAATTCGAAATAAGTCGCAGGGCCTGGGGGCAGCCGAGCGTATTTCCCTAAACGCAACGCCCCCTACAGCATCTACCCTATTTCATCCCTCCATGGGCGCTGTCAAAGTAGCAACTCGGGGATTCGGTCAAGCTTGGGAGTGATTGCAGCATCTGTACTCACCAACCGCCGCACGCGCCTTACACGGTTTCTCGCTTCCCGACTAGCTGTCTGTTCTGCTATGCAGAATTGGAGATGCGACCCATGGCAGTGAGTACACCAGCCGCATACGGAATGTACCCCCACGACGTGGAGCTTCACCAGGTCGTGCAGACATTGAACCAGTCCGGCTTTGGCAAGGAAGATATCTGCATGATGGTTTCGCCCAGCCATCCCATCGCCACGACCGTGCGCGAGGCGAACATCCTCAATGCCGATCCAGGGGCGAGCGCCATTGCCGCGGAGTTGATCGGCTGGATTATGAAATTCGGCGCGGTGATGATTCCGACGGTCGGTTTGTACATCCGTTCCCAGGCGTTTCTTCACGCCCTGGGTGTGAGGAAGGATTCTCCGGGTCTGCGTGGCAATTCAAGAGCTCTTGTCGGATTGGGTTTTTCTGAGGGCGACGCCATACGGTTTGAACGCCAGCTCCGCGACATGGGAGCGTTGGTCTATGTGACGTGCTCGGAAAGCGACCGAATGACACGGGCAATAGAACTACTGCGCCGAACGGGGGCGCGCGAAACCGCCACATTGGAAAAGGAAGTGGCTCTGGAAGCCGTAGCGTAGGAGGAGCTCAAACCTCATTGACCTGACAATTAGGACCCTCACAATTACCCATACCCCTGTAACTCAGCGCCGGCGCCTGGCGCGGCAAGGCGCAGGGCCCTTCCTCCCCCAGCTGTTCTCTACAGTAAAGACCCTAGAGTCAGCCTACAGTTTTTCATGATATCAATCGATTTTAGTCAGTGAATTCCTGTAGGTTCACATTCAACATGTTTCAGACGACCGGATTTCGGTGGCGTGTCTGCCGGTAGCGCTCCGCTGGGTAATGCCAGCGCGTTCGCCAGCCCTTCGATATTGGAGTTGCTCGCTCGCGGCGCCACGGAAGGCTCGGCAAGCGACATAGAGCGCCAAGCGACGAAAGGTTTGTCACACGACCGGATGCTACCTTGGTCCAGGAGACCATGATGAAGAAAAATAACCGAGAAGCGGCGACGGCGGTTGCCCATGGCGAACCCGAAGCAACCCAGACCAATAAGAATAACGGGAATTCTGTTCATGTGGATGAGCCTTCTTCGGCTGACCTTAAAGTGATCCTGACCGGGCTGCAGACCATGCGAAATGGTGACTTTTCAGTCAGGCTTCCGGGCTCCTGGACCGGACTGCCAGGAAAGATTGCCGATACCTTCAATTCCATTGTTGCTGCCAACCAACAGATGGCACAGGAGTTGAAGCGCGTTGGACAGGTCGTTGGTAAGGAAGGAAGGACACGTGAGCGCACCCGCTTTCATGAAGCCCGGGGTGCATGGGGCGACATGGAAGTGTCGGTAAACTCGCTTGTTGAAGACTTGCTTCGCCCAACCGCCGATGTTACCCGCGCCATCGCGGCCGTGGCCCAGGGAAATCTGACCCAAACCGTTCGCTTGGATGTGGACGGTCGACCGCTCGAAGGCGAGTTCCTGCGCTCCGCCGACATTGTCAACACCATGATTCAGCAGCTCGGCGTTTTCACCGCCGAGGTCACCCGCGTGGCGCGCGAGGTCGGCACTGACGGCAAGCTGGGTGGTCAAGCAGTGGTGCCCGGCGTTGCCGGTACATGGAAAGATTTGACGGACTCTGTCAACTCCATGGCCAGCAACCTCACCGGTCAAGTGCGCAACATTGCGGAAGTCGCTACCGCTGTTGCCAGCGGCGATCTCTCCCGCAAAATTACCGTCGATGTGCGCGGCGAAATTCTTCAACTTAAAGAAGCAATCAACACCATGGTGGACCAGTTGCGCTCGTTCGCGTCCGAAGTCACGCGCGTCGCTCGCGAAGTGGGCACTGACGGCAAACTGGGCGGCCAGGCCGTCGTTATGGGTGTAGCCGGTACGTGGAAGGATCTCACCGACTCCGTTAACGCCATGGCCGGCAACCTGACGGCCCAGGTCCGCAATATTGCCGAGGTGACCACCGCCGTCGCCCGAGGCGATTTGTCCCGCAAAATTACCGTCGATGTTAAGGGCGAAATCCTCGAACTCAAAGACACGATCAACACCATGGTGGACCAGCTCAACGCGTTCGCCGGTGAAGTCACGCGCGTGGCGCGCGAAGTGGGTACCGAAGGCAAGCTGGGCGGCCAGGCGCAGGTGCCCGGAGTTGGCGGCACGTGGAAGGATCTGACGGACAATGTCAACTTCATGGCGAGCAATCTCACCGGCCAGGTGCGAAACATCGCTGAGGTGGCGACGGCCATCGCTACCGGCGATCTCTCGCGCAAGATCACGGTGGACGTGCGCGGCGAGATCTTGCAGCTTAAGGAAACGCTGAACACGATGGTGGATCAGCTCAACCGCTTCGCCGGCGAAGTGACGCGCGTGGCGCGCGAAGTCGGCAGCGAAGGTCGTCTGGGAGGACAAGCCAACGTGCCGGGCGTCGCCGGCACCTGGAAGGATCTCACCGACTCCGTAAACTCGATGGCCGGCAACCTCACCGGTCAAGTGCGTAACATCGCCGAGGTCACCACGGCCGTGGCCCGAGGTGATTTGTCACGCAAGATCACGGTGGACGTGAAAGGCGAGATTCTCGAACTCAAGAATACCATCAACACGATGGTCGACCAGCTCAACGCGTTCGCCGGCGAGGTGACACGCGTGGCGCGCGAAGTCGGTACGGAAGGCAAGCTGGGCGGGCAGGCACAGGTGCCCGGTGTAGCCGGTACATGGAAGGATCTCACCGACAACGTCAACTTCATGGCCAGCAACCTTACTGGCCAGGTGCGAAACATTGCTGAAGTATCCATGGCTGTGGCCCGAGGCGATCTGTCGCGCAAGATCACGGTGGACGTGAAAGGCGAAATCCTGGAGCTCAAAGATACCATCAACACCATGGTGGATCAGTTGCGCTCGTTTGCGTCGGAAGTTACCCGTGTGGCCCGCGAAGTGGGCACCGATGGGAAACTCGGCGGCCAGGCACAGGTCCCAGGCGTTGGCGGTACGTGGAAGGATCTCACGGACTCCGTAAACTCGATGGCCAGCAACCTCACCGGTCAGGTCCGCAATATCGCCGAAGTCTCCACGGCCATCGCCAGCGGCGACCTCTCGAAAAAAATCACGGTGAACGTCAGCGGTGAAATCCTCCTGCTCAAGGACACCATCAACACGATGGTGGATCAGCTGAACGCGTTCGCCGGCGAAGTGACGCGCGTGGCCCGCGAAGTCGGCACCGAAGGTCGTCTGGGTGGACAAGCCAATGTGCCTGGCGTCGCCGGTACCTGGAAGGATCTCACGGACTCCGTAAACTCGATGGCCGGTAACCTCACCGGTCAGGTTCGTAACATCGCCGAGGTAACAACTGCCGTGGCCCGCGGCGATTTGTCGCGCAAGATCACGGTGGATGTGAAAGGTGAGATTCTCGAACTCAAGAACACCATTAACACGATGGTGGATCAGCTCAACGCCTTCGCCGCCGAAGTAACTCGCGTGGCCCGAGAAGTCGGTACGGAAGGCAAGCTGGGCGGACAAGCGCAAGTGCCGGGTGTGGCAGGCACATGGAAGGACCTCACCGACAACGTGAACGTAATGGCCGCCAATCTGACGGAACAGGTGCGCGGTATTGTGAAAGTCGTAACCGCCGTCGCCAACGGCGTACTGACTCAAAAGCTTACCGTAAACGCGAAGGGCGAGGTTGCGGCTCTGGCCGAGACCATTAACAACATGACGGACACGCTGGCCACCTTCGCTGACCAAGTCACAACTATGGCCCGCGAGGTCGGCGTCGAAGGCCGGCTCGGCGGTCAGGCCAACGTGCCCGGCGCCGCTGGTACGTGGAAGGATCTCACCGGCAACGTCAACTTGCTGGCGGACAACTTGACCAACCAGGTGCGAGCCATTGCCGAGGTTGCCACCGCAGTGACCAAGGGCGACCTCACGCGCTCCATTCAGGTGGAAGCGAGCGGTGAAATGGCCGAGTTGAAAGACAACATCAACACCATGATCGACAATCTTCGTCTCACCACCGATCGCAATACGGAGCAGGACTGGCTCAAGACGAATTTAGCCCGCTTCACCGGCATGTTGCAGGGACAACGCGATCTGGGAACGGTGGGGCGCATGCTCCTGTCGGAACTGGCGCCTCTGGTAAGCGCCCAACAAGGCGTGATTTACCAGATGGGAACGGAAGAATCCGCGGAGATGACGCTCCTCTCGGCGTTTGCAGGCGACGCCGAGGACGGGCATCTACGGCGATTGAAAGTAGGCGAGGGTTTGGTGGGACAATGCGCGGCGGAGAAGCAGCGAATGCTGATCTCTGAATTGCCACCGAACACGATTACCATTCGCTCGGGTTTGTTCGAGGCTGTTCCGCGAAACGTTATCGTGCTACCCGTGCTTTTTGAGGATCGTGTCAAGGCTGTGATCGAACTAGCCTCGCTGAGCAAATTCACAACCTCCCATCTGGCATTTCTAGAACAACTGACGGCCAGCATCGGCATCGTGCTCAACAGCATTGAAGCCACCATGCAGACGGAAGGACTGTTGAAGCAGTCCCAGCAATTGGCCACCGAACTGCAGGTTCAGCAGAAGGAGTTACAGCAGACCAACGAGCAGCTGGCGCAAAAAGCGCAGCAGCTTGCCGAACAGAACGTTGAGGTCGAACGCAAGAACCAGGAAATCGAACAAGCCCGCCGCGCCCTGGAAGAAAAGGCCAAGGAGCTGGCTTTGACTTCGAAGTACAAGTCCGAGTTCCTGGCAAACATGTCTCATGAGTTGCGCACGCCACTCAACAGCATCCTGGTCCTGGGCCAGCAACTTAGTGAAAACCCGGATGGTAACCTGCTGCCCAAGCAAGTTGAATTTTCCCGGACGATTCATGGTGCCGGGACAGACCTGCTGAACCTCATCACTGACATTCTGGATTTGTCCAAGATCGAATCTGGAACAGTCTCGGTAGAGGCAGAGGAAGTATTTTTCGCCAGTCTGCTGGACATGGTGGAACGTCCGTTCCGGCATGAGGCTGAGAACCGGCATCTCAGTTTCGAGGTGCAGACCGATCCGCACCTTGCTCGCGGTGTCGTCACCGACTCGAAGCGTCTGCAGCAGGTATTGAAAAATCTGCTGTCTAACGCCTTTAAGTTTACCGAACTGGGAGGCGTCCGCCTCTCGGTGTCTCTAGCTCAGAGCGGTTGGAGCGAAGGTCACCCGATCCTGGGAAAGGCTGCGGCGGTGGTAGCCTTTGAGGTTGCCGATACCGGAATCGGCATTCCGTTGGACAAACAGCGGATCATCTTCGAGGCCTTCCAGCAGGCAGATGCCAGCACCAGCCGCAAGTACGGCGGCACAGGTCTCGGGCTGGCAATCAGTAGGGAGTTGGCCAGCTTGCTTGGCGGCGAAATCCAATTGCGCAGCGCTCCGGGGCAGGGAAGTACCTTCACCCTTTACTTGCCTCAAACCTATGTGGGACCGTCCAGCGCTCCTATGTTGGAGCGAACGCCCCCATCGCCAGTCCCCCTGTCCATCTCGGAACATCCGGTCGAGAAAATTCCCGACGACCGCGACAATCTGCAACCCGACGACGCAATCTTGTTGATTGTCGAAGACGATCCGCACTATGCGCGAGTATTGCGTGATCTTTCTCGCGATAAGGGATTCAAAGTTCTCGTGGCTCTGCGTGGCGCGGAAGCTCTCGTGCTGGCGCGCGAATACCATCCGACTGCAGTGTCGCTGGACGTTTTTCTGCCCGATATGCTGGGCTGGACCGTGCTGAACCATTTAAAACAAGATCCTGCAACCCGGCACATTCCGGTTCAGATGCTAACCCTGGACGAAGACCGTAACCACGGCCTCGCGCGCGGCGCTTTTGCCTTTGTTACAAAGCCAACTACGCCGGAGGGGTTGGAAACAGCATTGACCCGTATCAAGGAGTATTCCTCTCCTCGACGGAAGCGGTTGCTGGTGGTGGAAGACAATCCAGCCGAGCAGCTCAGCATCAAGGAACTACTTGGCTTCGACGACGTCGACGTCACCGTCGTTTCCAGCGGAGAGGCGGCGATTCGAACCGTTAACGATCAGTCTTTCGACTGCGTCGTTCTTGACCTGCGTTTGCCCGACATATCGGGCTTCGAAGTGTTGGAGCGCTTCCGCGACACACCGTCCCTGCGCGATTTGCCGGTCGTCGTATTCACCGGCAAGGAGCTCTCCCCGGAAGAGGACGCCCGTCTGCACGCATTGGCGCGCAGCGTCGTGGTTAAGGGGGTCGAGTCGCCCGAACGCTTGCTGGATGAGACCGCGTTGTTCCTGCATCGTGTCGTCGCCGATCTTCCCGTGGAGAAACAGAAGATGCTCGACCGCTTGCATCATTCCGACGAAGCCCTCGTCGGGAAGAAAGTGCTGGTGGTCGACGATGACGTGCGCAACATCTTCGCTCTCAGTAGCGTGCTTGAGCGCCGCGGCATGGAAGTGATTACCGCCGGGACTGGCCGGGAAGCGATCGCAAGACTCGAATCGACTCCGGATGTCGCGATCGTCCTGATGGACATCATGATGCCGGAGATGGACGGCTACGAAACGATGCGCGTGATCCGGCACAACGTTGCGTTCCGGCGCTTGCCCATTATTGCCCTAACCGCAAAAGCGATGAAAGGAGATCGCGAGAAATGTCTGGAAGCCGGTGCGTCCGAGTACCTGGCCAAACCCGTTAATACCGAGCAACTACTCTCATCATTGCGTATGTGGCTTCACAGATAGCAGGTATTGCGGCGGGCATTTGGTTCATGAGGTCTGCACGGAGACAATGATGAACACAGACGAACGAGTCAATATTCTAATGGTGGATGATCAGCCGGCCAAACTCCTCAGCTATGAGGTCATGCTGGAGGAACTTGGTGAGAACCTGATCAAAGCGACGTCGGCGAAGCAGGCCCTCGAACTTCTGCTCAAGAACGACGTTGCCGTGGTTCTCATGGACGTGAGCATGCCGGAGCTCGATGGCTTCGAATTGGCTACGATGATTCGCCAGCATCCACGCTTTCAGAGGACCGCGATCATCTTCATCTCAGCCGTGCATCTGACGGATCTGGACCGGCTAAAAGGATACGAGCACGGGGCGGTGGATTACATTTCTGTTCCGGTCGTTCAACAACTCTTGCGCGCGAAAGTCAGGGTGTTCGCCGAACTATACCGCAAGACCAGGCAACTCGAAGCGCTGAATCGCGATCTAGAGCACCGCGTGTCGGAGCGCACCGAGGAGTTGGCGGCTAAGGCAGAACTGCTAACGCAGCTTAACACCGAACTGGCAGGCAAGAACCAGGAACTCGATGCCATTGTAAGCACGGCGCCCGATGTCATCTTCAGCAGTCAGGGCGACGGACGTTACGAGTATGTCAGCGATCGGTTTCACGAGCACACCGGCGCTTCACCAGTCGATGGGAACAGTATTGATTGGCTGGAGTACGTGCACCCTGACGATGTCGAGCGCAGCAGAGCGATTTGGATACAGTCCGTTCAAGTGGGAGGGCGTTACGAATCGGAATATCGTCTGCGTTCCAAAGATGGCACCTACCGCTGGTTCCGGTCTCGAGCGATACCGATTCGAGATCCGGAGGGAAAAATTGTTAAGTGGTACGGCACCTGCTCCGACATCCACGACAGCAAGCTGCTGGAGCAATCGATTCGTGACAACGCCATTGAGCTGGAAAAAATGGTCGACAGACGCACAGGTGAATTGCGCCGCCTTTCCGTCCGCCTCATGACGTTGCAGGATCAAGAGCGTCGCCGCATCGCACGCGACCTGCACGACGGGTTAGGGCAGGAACTTGCCGTGGCTAAGATGGTATTGGATAGAATGCTTCTGGAAAAGCCATCTCAGCCGCAAGAGCAAACGTGGGCTCAGGCCAGCTCTATTATCGATCATGCAATTCAAGAAGTCCGGACTATGTCTCACCTTTTGCATCCGCCCTTACTCGATGAGGTCGGTTTGCTGTCAGCGCTGGCCTGGTACGTGGAGGGGCTCACAAAGCGGAGTGGCATCGAAACATTTCTGGATGTCAAACCGCCGGATTTCCCCAGGCTTACACCGGAAGTCGAGACCGCGATCTTTCGAATTATTCAGGAGGCCCTGACCAACGTGTTCCGGCATTCGGGAGCTCAGAAGGTGTGGATTACCTTGAACCAAAGGGATGGGCTGATCATCGCCTCGGTACTGGATGATGGCAAGGGAATCGACAAAAAGATTGAAGAGCTGCGACCGGAAAGCGTTGGAGTTGGCATTGGTGGCATGAAACAGCGCGCCAAGGAATTCGGTGGAGAATTACGGCTGACAAATGCCGCTCCCGGAACCCTCCTCGAACTCAGGATTCCCTGCAGTTCGGCGTTGCGAGAGCCAAGCCCGGTGTTAGATGGATGTGTGTGAACTCTTCGTTATTTTCGCCTATGTTAGTTTTCGCCCTGGTCATGGGGACCGGCGCCGTCATGCGCTAAAGAGTAGTTACTCATAACCCACCTGGTCGGCGACGGCGTGCGCGATGCCGTGTCATTCTCTGTTCATCCTTCTCGGCAACGCGACAGCCCGTCCGTCTCACGCCAACTGCCGGACTGTCTATCGGGTATTTCCTCTAGCCACAACCCGCGTACACGACGGCTCGGGAGAAGTGTGGAAGTTGGATTCCACCTTTATTGATCTAATAATATTGATCCGAAGTCTGACCAATAAGCTTTGCGGCCCTGTCGGCTGACGCGAATTTATCTCGAAAGCGCAAAGCCTTGCGCAAACATCCCCCGGCACCATCACCAGGTATCACTTCTGCCGTCCGAAATAAACCCAAGAGCCGGAGAAGTTACCCCACACTTTCGCGGTACAGCAAGTTCCGTAATCAAGTACAGGAGCATCCTGATAGGAGATGGACCGTCGCTTCGCTACTCTCTTGTGGACGCTGAATGCTCTCGGAATCAGTGAGAGCAAAAGAAACGTAGTTGATCGAAGGAGACTCCAGTGGCCACTTGCGCGATTGCAGCGACACCAACAAATGTTAGTCCGGTGAATATGCTTCCAATTGGGGAGGAAAACCAGCTGGACAATTCCGAACGCAGCCTGGTTCAGCGCGCACAGCGCGGCGACGAGGCGGCCTTTGCCAACCTCTTCCAGCTGCACAAGAAGCGTGTGTATTCCGTTTGCCTGCAAATGACGAAAGATGTAGCCGACGCAGAAGATCTGACACAGGAAGCCTTCATGCAGGTGTTCCGCAGCATAAACTCATTTCGTGGCGATTCCGCCTTCTCCACGTGGCTATACCGGGTTGCTGTGAACACGGTGCTGATGAAGTTGCGTCGTCGTAAATCGCCACCGGTGCTGTCGCTCGATGAGCCTGTGGCGGGCGATTCGTCATCTCTAAGGCGCGAGGTTGGGAAAGAGGATCTGAGCCTCTCTGGTGCAGTTGACCGTATTGCGTTGCGCCGCGCCATCGAAGAGCTGCCCGGAGGGTGCCGGCAGATTTTCGATCTGCACGAGGTTGAGGGATACCAGCATCATGAGATTGCCGAACTGCTGCAATGCTCCATTGGGAACTCAAAATCCCAGCTCCACAAAGCGAAGATGAAGATGCGCGACCTGCTGTTACCCACAAGGAGAATCCTGCGGACACACAAAGCGAGCGACGGCGTGGAAGATATCGCAAAATCCCTGGCGCGGAGCGATCAGTCCGAAAGTTCAAGGTCATATAGCGCGGTCTAGAGTATCGACAGGGAGTTCCCGCCCCGATTGCGCCTCGCGGCAGAAATGCTATCGGCCGAAGGGAAGTCTTTCCGGGACCAGAATCCGCCAGTTACGTGTTGCCATGTAGGTTGCTCAGTGGTTTACGGTATTGTGACACCCCAGTTTGAACTCTATGATTAAAAGAGCTAAAAAGCTTTGTGAAGAGGTGTCGAACGCCAGGGAAGAAGCATCTACAAGTGTGAGCGCCAAGTGGTTGGCGCGCTTTCGCGCCTCTCGCGCGTCTTGACAGTTGGCAAGTTGAGTCATGTCATAGCCAACCTTGAAGCGCGACTGGAGAAAAGGGAAGGGGGTCCCGTGGTTAGGATCCTTGTGGTAGACGACAACCCGGCGGTTCGACACTATCTTCGAGGCCTCCTCGAACAGCAAAGCGCTTGGCGAGTCTGTGATGAAGCTCCCACAGGAGGAGAAGCGATACAAAGGGTGAAGGAACATCCGCCCGATATGATCCTGTTGGACTTCCAGATGCCGGATCTGAATGGGATTGACGTTGCCCGGCAGGTCTCGCAACTCTTTCCTGAAATTCCGATCCTGATGGTCACAATTCATCTCTCTAAACAACTGGCCGAGGAGGCCAGAAAAGTGGGCATCCGCGGCGTCTGCTTGAAATCGGACGTCGGTTCCATTGTTGAGGCCGTGCACACAGTCCTTCACGAGGGGAGCTATTTCCCGCAAATAAGTTCGACCAGCCACTAAAATCCACCATTTTGTGAAATTGCTTGTGTGAAACTCCTTGCGATCCACCTACAGTATTCCCTGTATTCGACCTGGGGGGAATACCGTGCTAACCTGCGGGTGGTTTTGACTGTGCGCTACTTTTGATGTGGCTCTTCTCCTGAACCCTGGCAAATGGTCTGCAAGACGCTGCATCCGAGACTGGAAACTGTTTATGGCGGTTCGCATTCTGTTGGTGGATGATCATCCCGTTGTCAGGCAAGGGCTGAGGACTTTGTTGGAAGGGCGGGCCGAGTGGGAAGTCGTGGGCGAAGCGTCGGATGGTGTTGAAGCCCTGGAAAAGGTCGGCAGTTTGCAACCCGATGTCGTAGTGCTCGATGTTACTATGCCAAGAATGAATGGTATTGAAGCCTGCCGCCTGATCCAGCAGAAGACTCCCGGACTGGAAGTGTTGTTCGTCACTCAACATGACTCTCCCCAAATGATGCGAGAGGCCATGGCTGCAGGGGCTAGAGGGTACGTCGTGAAATCCAATCTGGCCCGGGATCTATTGGAAGCTGTAGAGGCGGTGAGTCAGCATCGGGCATTCACGGCGCTGGCGCGAAATCCACTTTCATGTTGAATGCTGGGAAATTAGCTAGTTCGAATGTCCGAAAGTCTGTTGTGTGGGAGGATCTGCCATGAAACTGCGTATCCTGTTAGCCGATGATCACGAGATTATACGTCGTGGTTTGTGTTCGCTTCTTCAGGGGCATAAGGGATGGGAAGTGTGCGGGGAAGCGTCCGACGGCCGCGAAGCAATCGAGATGGCCAAGCAGTTGAAGCCTGACGTGGTGATCCTGGATATTGGCATGCCCATTCTCAACGGACTGGACGCCACACGTCATCTGCTGCAGCACGACCCACATTTCAAAGTCATTGTCTTGACGATCACCGATTCCGATCAGGTCATCCGCGAAGCCCTCAATGCCGGCGCGCGCGGATTTGTGCTCAAATCTGACGCAGCTCGCGATCTGGTGTCTGCGGTCGAAGCGCTGGAGAGCAACCGAATGTTCTTCACGCCACGAGTGAATGATCTGGTAATGGCCGGTTTTCTGGATAAGGGACACGCCATAGTACGGAATGAGCCTCCCGATTTGCCGGTCCTGACTGCCCGGGAACGTGAAGTCACTCAGCTTCTGGCGGAAGGAAAAAGCTCCAAGGAAGTCGCCTCGCTCCTGAACTTGAGCACCAAGACCGTGGAAACACATCGCAGCAACATAATGCGGAAACTCAGCCTGCATTCCATCCGCGATCTGGTTGTCTATGCCATCAAGAACAATATTATCCAGATCCAGGTACCGCCTCATCTCAACGGCACGACGCAAAGCACGCTGGCTTAAGGCATCCAATCCGGCATAGCGTGGAGCGACGGGCGTCTCTCGCCCGGCTCAGCGGCGGAGCACAAAAAATTCCTCCGTCTGCGGTCGAGCTACACAGCCCTGACAAAAATGAAGTCCCAGCCAAAAAAGGTTGGGACTTCCAAGTGGGTATCTATCGCTTTGAAAAGAAACTACGAAGCGCGACGTTGACGGTCGCGGTTCTGGTCTTCTTCGTTATCGTTCTGGTCCTGGCCGCCCTTTTTTGGCTGTTGCTGACCGGGTTGGCCGCTCTGCTGGCCGCCCTGTCCGGGTTGTCCACCCTGACCCGGTTGTCCGGACTTTCCACCCTCTTGGCCCTGTCCGAATTGACCTTGCTGGCCCTTCTTTTCCATATCGTCTGCCATGATACCCCTCCTTAATAAGGCGCGAGCCATTCCGCGCCTCGAGAATTGTGTCGACATCTAGAACTTAGTTGCTGTGAAAGGGGGCAAGGTTGGGCGGATTTCTCGTGCTGAGCGGCATTCGATCAGGCAAGAAAATGTGCCGACTTAGGAGAAGCACCCGGCCGCGGTCGCGGAGCGCCGGCGATGCAGAGTGGCCTTCCCAGCCGCAACATTCAGCGGCTGAGGAAGGCTACCGTGTCCGGGCACCTAATCGTCCCGAGAAATCACAGCACTACAACAATCGCGACTCCAACGCCAGGATGAAGCAGGTCGAAGAGGAAATATTCCCCGTCGATGTAGTCGACATAGCAGTCGTCAGTGTAGGCCCGATCCGCGGGCCATACGTCAACAATGGCGAACGTGTAGCCCCCGTATTGGAAACCCGTTTGGCCCTGAGCCGTAGTCGTGCGGTTCAGTTTAAACTTGTGTTAGCGGCCGAATTGGGCGCGGAACTTGTCGTCGGGAATGCGGCCCCCACGATGGTCGGCCGAGCGTTGCGTGTGCTCGGTTGATTGCCCGGCCCCACCCGACTGCCTGGACGGCTTTGCATTCTCCTGCCGTGCCGGCTTGTCTTCGCTACGCGCAGGCTTGTCCTCACTCTGCTCCGCAGGTTTGGCCTCTCCTTGGCGCGATGTGGGCTCATCCGGTTTGCTCGCCTCGGGACGAGTTTCCTGTTGCGGGGGCTTGGCCTCATCACGCTGATCCTTGGCGTAAGTCAGAGGGATGGTTCCAAAAAGAAAGGACAGAACTACCAAAGAGAGAACTGATCTGCTGACAAATCCAACCAGTTTCATAAATGTCGTCTCCTTCATAACCGCGCAAGCTTAGTGGACGAATTGGCGCCAACGATGACTGAGTGATCCTGCACTTGCGAGCGATCAAGCGATCCCGATCAAGCGATCCCGATCAAGCGATCCCGATCAAGCGATCCCGATCAAGCGATCCCGATCAAGCGATCAATAGATGCACACTTGACGACAGAGGATGCCGAGACGGTGGCTGTGCGCAGAAAAAAGCAGGTGCCTCTCCTCCCGGCGGATCGGCACCTGTTGACAGGACTTAGCGTTAGTAGGGTAATTTGGAGTGTGACCTGGACCCAGTGCCGCGTCCATACAGCGGACAGTGTATTTTGTCGGCAAGCGCAGTTAGGGTAAACGCTGTATTGATCCCAAAAACCTGCCGGGCGACGATGTTTAGCTGGCCGTGCCGACGGTGAAGGGGCGCTATGATTACGATACGCGACCACTGCCGACGGTGACACGCAATACTGCAGCATCGAA
Organism: uncultured Acidobacteriaceae bacterium; assembly: GCA_963772195.1. Taxonomy (GTDB): domain Bacteria; phylum Acidobacteriota; class Terriglobia; order Terriglobales; family Acidobacteriaceae; genus Acidiflorens. The sequence goes on from CAVYWE010000002.1 coordinate 253,508, forward strand.
CCCTTGCCGCTTCGTCTTTCGGAGGGATGCCTTTGAAACGAGCGACAAGTCTGAGTCTATTGATCACATTCGGCGTCCTGTCGGCGATCGCCCCGCTCGTGCTTGTGCAAGATGTTCAAAGTCAGCCAAGCCCCGTGCTTCCATTGAATATCCTCGGGCCTCAGCTCATTGTGTGGTCTCAACTACAAAAACCGCAGCCGCTGCAACCCGCAGCTCGAATGTTCACGGGCACGATCGTGAAGGATCGCGGAAAGTATGTCCTGAAAGCCGCGAACGGCAGCGCGTATCAGCTCGACGATCAGCAAAAAGCCGGGCAGTACGACGGGAGAGAGGTAAAACTAGTCGGCTCGATGGACGAGAACCAGCACAATGTCAACGTCGTGAGTATAGAGTTGATCTCCGTAAAGACGCCAGCCTAGTCGAGAGACCGGTAGCGCTCGACTTGTCGCTCTCTTCGTGGTTGTCGTTCCTCGCCCGAGGAACGCCGCCGCGGCATACTTGGAGAAGGCGATTGCGATGTTAGCCGCAATTGCGATGTTAGCCGCAATTGCGATGCAGAGCACCCTCGTGGAGGAGCGCTTCACCATGGGCCTCGATGCGAGCTTCGCGAACCGTGAACTCTAGGCCGCTTTGTTCTTCGGCACTTTAGCGCCTTTTTTCCGCGCCTCGGATAATCCGATTGCGATCGCTTGCTTGCGGCTCGTTACTTTGCCGCCTTTACCGGCCTTACCCGAGCGCAGAGTGCCTTTTCTTCTTCGACGCATGGCGCTCGCAACCGTCTTGCCTGCGGCCTTACCGTACTTCCTGCTGGATTTCTTCTTGTCAGCCATCGAATTCTCCTTCTCGTTCCCCTTAGAGTTGGAACTTTGATAAGAGGTTGTGCTAAAAGTCTCGCAGTCATCAGCGTCGACGCGCGGCGCGAATGCCGTCTTCAATCCGTTTTCTTGCTTGTTTTGGCCCCCTCACGTCGATTACCTGATATTGTTTGCCACTCAACTCGTGATAGTTGACGAAAAATTCCTCGAGTTCGCGCAGAAACTGTTTGCCCATGTCGTCGATGTGTTTGATATCGGCGAAACTATGATTCTCCTTCTCCACCGCCGCAATGCGATCATTACGTTCTTTGTCTTTATCTTTGTCTTTATCTTTGTCTTTGCCTTTGCCTTGCTCGCCTTCAATGATTCCGATAAGGCGGCACTTTAAGACACACCCAGGAAACGCGGGTTCGTCCATAAGAACTATGGCTCGGGATGACCTCAAGTATTGAAGGGGTTGGGTTTGAGAATTCTGAAGTCCAGAGCTGCCTGCGAAAATGTCTTTCGGCTTTGACACACTCGTCGAACTGCCGACGCCAACATCGACACTGTGGAGTCAGCTGCTCAGGGCTTCGTGAACAATTTGATTAGGACTTGAAGTGTATGCGTGCGAACCAGGCAGATGCGGTGGAAGTGAACTCTTGAGTGTTCAAGCTACGCGAACGCGTCGAGTGCGGATCAGGATAAAGATTCGATGGAAGTAGATCTGCGCTACTGCAATTGTGGCGGGCCCGGCTCCAACGTTGCTGGCGCCATCGCATCCTCGCTGCTCTGAATACCAGGCCGGGAAATCCCCAGCTTCTGCATTTTGTGGATCAGCGTTGTGCGCTTCAAGCCAAGTTTGGTGGCCGCGCCTTTCGGGCCGCCGATCACCCAACCGACTCCTTGCAGCGTGTGCAGAATCAGCGCCCGTTCTGAGTCCTTCAGAGTAGTAGCGGCCGGAGCAGAGATAGCAACAGCGGCAGCCTGAGTCCCGGCCATCGGCAAAGAATTGGGAAGCACGCCATCGTTGGAAAGGATCACGGCGCGTTCGATCAGGTTCTGCAGCTCGCGGATATTCCCTGGCCACGGGTACGAACTGAGCGCAGACATTGTTTCGGTAGGAATGTGTTCAATTTGCTTGCCCATCCGGCGACAACAAACTTCGACAAAATGTGTCACCAGCGCCGGAATATCTTCCGGGCGCGCTCGCAACGGTGGCAGCAGCACCGGGAAAACATTCAGACGATAATAGAGGTCGCTGCGAAATTCGCCGCGGTTCACCATCTCCATCAGATCACGGTTCGTTGCCGCCACCAGCCGAACGTCCACTTGGTGGGTCCGCCCGCTGCCCAGGCGCTCGAACTCCTGCTCCTGCAGCACGCGTAGCAGCTTGGGTTGCAGTGCTGGCGGTATATCGCCCACCTCGTCGAGGAAGAGCGTGCCTTTGTCGGCCAACTCGAAACGGCCTATCTTTTGCGCGATGGCTCCGGTGAACGCGCCTCTCTCATGGCCAAAAAGCTCACTCTCCAGAAGATCCAGCGGAATCGCAGCGCAATTCAGTTTTATGAAGGAGCGTCCGCACCGCGAGCTGAGGTTGTGAATCGCGCGCGCAATCAGTTCCTTTCCGGTGCCAGTTTCTCCCTGGATAAGAACCGTGGAATCCGTCGGCGCGACCCGTTCGACTTGTTCCAGCACAGCTTCCAGAGCAGGACTACTACCAATGACTTGCTCGAATCTGCGCGGATTACGGTCCTGGTCACCGGATCCAAATCTTTCGAAAGCTCCCACAGAGAACCTCCTTGCGCTCGCGTGCATTCTTCCGTATCGGGGTCAACTCTCCAGAGCTGCTCGAACACTATCGAGCAGAACTTCGTCGTCGAACGGTTTTGCCATGAACTCCACGGCGCCTGCTCGCAACGCTTGCATCCGCATTTTTTCGTCCCCGTGTGCCGTGATAAAGATGGTCGGAATCCTGCAATGCTCCGCATTCAGCTTGGCCTGCAATTCCAGACCGGAGATTCCCGGCATGCGGATATCTGCGATCAGACATGCGGTCTCGTGCTGTTGGCCAGACTTTAGAAATTCCTCCGCCGAGGCAAACGCTCGCGCCGGCAAGCCGACCGCTTTCAGCAGTCCCTGTAATGCACTGCGCATTAAGTCATCATCATCGACAATCGCTACTAGGTTCGTCTTTCCCTGAGTGGCCATGGGTGCAAGTTAGCACTGTCGCGAATGACCGCGCAATCATGCTTTGGTATGAGTGAAGTAATACTGCCCTGATCGCGGAACTACTTGAGAAAGCGGCAGTTAGAACGGGCGGTTAAAGCGGGCAGGTAAACGGGAGTACTGGCAACCGCCAAACGGGAGCGCCCGTGGACGTCATTCATGGGCCTCGGCTTTGGTGGGGAGAGTGAAATGAAAACTTGCCCCGCGCGGAGAGTTGTCGGCAGCCCACAAACGGCCACCATGCGATTCAACGATAGAGCGGCTGATCCGCAGTCCCATACCGGTGCCCTGAACCTTCGTGGTGAAGAATGCATTAAAGATCTGGTCCGCCTGCTGCCGAGGCAGTCCCACGCCGGTATCGATGACCGACAGCATAACTTGCTCGTTTTCCGCTTGCTGCGATTTGATGACGAGATTCCGCGTCCCATCCGCCTCCTTCATCGCGTCGATGCTGTTGACGATAAGGTTCATCAGCACCTGCTGCAATTGCACGCGATCTCCCATAATCTGGGGAATATCCGCGGCCAGGTCCGTCCGGACAAATATCGAGTATCGCGTTGCCTGGTTGCGCATCAGGACGATCATCTCTCGGATCACTTCATTTAGATCCACCATCTCCCGTTGCGGAGAACCCTTCTTGAAGAGCAGACGGATGCGGTCGATGATTTCCGCCGCACGGGTTGCGTCTTTCACGACTCTCAAGGAAGCCTCGCGCGCCTCTTCCAGATCGGGCTGATCGCGCGTGAGCCAGCGCAAGCAGGTATTGGCGTCGGTGACGGCGGCGGCAATCGGCTGTTTCACTTCGTGCGCCAGGGAAGCAGTCAGCTCTCCCAGGGTGGTCACCCGGCTGATGTGTGCGAGATCCGCCTGCGCCTGACGCAACGCCCCTTCAGCGCGATTACGGGATTCCTCACCGCGCCGCTTTATCTCCATCAACCCGGCGATCAGCAACGCCGCAGCTATGAAGACTGCAAAGCGCAAGAGAGTCGCGGGCTCGTGGGCTGGCGGTGAAGTCCTCCACAGAAAGAAATAGTCGAACGCGATGGCGGAGAGAGCAACAGCGAACAGACCCGGCCCCAAGCCTCCGAACAGGCTGCTCACCGTGACTGCGAGAAGGAAGCACGACGAGGGGGCATCGATAGGCCAAGCCACCGCCAGCGCGACTCCGCAGCAAATTGTCGCCAGGCCGTAGCCCCGAATTGCGGAGAGAACTCTCATCCACGACTGCCCGGCGGAAGCTTAAGCTCGGCTGCCATTCTGACCAACTCCGCCAGTGATTCAGCCTGCATCTTGTGCATAACGTGCCCGCGATGGATCTTCACCGTGATTTCGCTAGTCCCAAGATCAAAAGCGATTTGCTTATTGAGCATGCCCGAAACCACCAGGCCCATGACCTCGCGCTCGCGTGGGGTGAGCGAGTCGTAGCGTTTTCGCAATCCGGCGAGTTTACTCTGCTCTTCACGCGACGCCTGATCGCGATCCAAAGCCTGGTGGATCGCATCCAGCAAGTCCTGGTCCCGGAAGGGCTTGGTCAGAAATTCCACTGCGCCGGATTTCATGGCCTTGACCGACATCGGAATATCTCCATGACCGGTAATAAAGATGATAGGAATCCGGATCCCCGCTTCCGCCAACTCTTGTTGAAAGTCCAGACCGTTGACTCCAGGAAGTCGCACGTCCAGAATCAGGCAACTCGGTCCGTCCGGCCGCTTGCTATGCAAGAACTCCTGCGCCGCCCCGAAGGTCTCGGACCGCAAGCCCACCGACTTCAGCAGGCCCTGGATGGAGGCACGCACCAAATCATCGTCATCAATGACGAACACCGTGGAGGAGTTTGCGGGCGTCACTGATGCTCCTCGACTTTGGTGGGTAAGGTAAGGTGAAAGCTAGCGCCACGCGGAGAGTTGTCGGCTGCCCACAAGCGGCCGCCATGCGATTCAACGATAGAGCGGCTGATCCGAAGTCCCATCCCGGTGCCGTGAGCCTTGGTGGAAAAGAAGGCATTGAAAATCTGGTCCGCTTGTTGCGAGGGCAGCCCCACACCGGTATCGCTAACCGACACCATTACTTGTTCGCTATCGGCACTCCGCGAGTTGATGGTAAGCTCGCGCGTCCCATCCACATCTTTCATCGCGTCGATGCTATTCATCATGAGGTTCATCATGACCTGCTGCAATTGCACACGGTCTCCCATTATCCGCGGAAGCGTCTCCGCCAGCTGCGTCCGTACTGCTATGGATTGCCGCGATATCTCGTTGCTCAGGAGGATGATCATCTCCCGAATGAGTTCGTTTACGTCAACCAACTCCCGTTGCGCAACGCCCTTCTTGAAAACCATGCGGACTCGGGCGATGATTTCCGCCGCACGGGTTGCGTCTTTGACAACTCTCGCCGCAGCCTCACGCGCTTCTTCCAGATCGGGTTGATCGCGCGCGAGCCAGCGTAAGCAGGTATTCGCGTCGGTGACGGAGGCAGCAATCGGTTGGTTCACCTCGTGCGCCAGGGATGCGGTCAGCTCTCCCATGGTGGTCACGCGGCTGACGTGTGCGAGATCGGCCTGCGCCCGGCGCAGAGCCTCTTCCGCCCGCTTGCGTTCTGTGATGTCCATCGAGCTGCCTACGAATTCCACCAAATCCCCGGCGGCGTTGAAGACCGGATGGCCGACCGCGTGGACGTATTTGACCGTCCCGTCCGGAAGTAGGATTCGGAATTCAACTTGGTACTCGGACTTTTCGCGGATTGCTCGATCGAGGGTCCGTTGCCACTTGGCTCGGTCATCCGGATGAATACGCCCCAGCAGTTGTTCCCAAGCCGGCATGCCCAGTTCTGGATCGAAGCCGTATATGCGATACCATTCCTCGGACAAATGCAAGGCAGCGTCTCCGGCCGATCGCCAGGCCCAACTGCCCGTTTGGCTGAGCCTCTGCGCTTCCGCCAGATAACCCTCGCTCCGCCGCAGCGCTTCTTCCGCCTGCTTGCGCTCGGTGATGTCGCGGACGGCGCCGGAGACAAGCGTGCCCTCCTCCGTCTCCAGGGGACTAAGACTGATCTCCACGGGAAACTCCGTGCCGTCTTTTCGTCGTCCGTACAGCTGCAGACCCGCACCCATCGGCCGCACCCGAGGCTGGGCGAAGAACGCCGTGCGGTGTTTGGGGTGTCGGCTCCGAAATCGTTCCGGCACCAAAATTTCGATCTCGTGGCCCAAGAGTTCTTCCCGCTGGTACCCAAATAGCCGCTCCACTTGTGCATTGACCAATACGATCTTGCCCTGCCGATTCATCACGATCATCGCATCCGGAGCGGATTCCAGAAGCCCACGGAATTTCTGCTCGGCTTGCTTGCGCTCGGTGACATCCATCGAGCTGCCCACGAATTGCACTAACTCCCCGGATGAATTCAAAACAGGATGGCCGACGGTGTGGATGTATTTGACCGTGCCGCCCGGAAGAAGGAGTCGCACTTCCACTTCGTAATCCGACTTCTTGACGATTGCTCGATCGGTTACCTCTTGCCATTTGACTCGATCCTCCGGATGAATGCGCTGCAGCCGTGCCTTCCAAACCGACATGCCCTCTTCCGGATCGAAGCCATATATGCGGTACCATTCCTCGGACAGATGTAAGGCCACATCTCCCGCCAGCCGCGAGGCCCAACTCCCGGTGTGCGTGAGCCTCTGCGCTTCCGCCAGGTACGCCTCGCTTCGCTGCAGCTTCTCTTCCTGCAGTTCCAAGATCTGGGCAGCGAATCGCCTATCCACCGAGGACGTCAGCAGTACCAGTCCGAGGACGATGAAGGTGGCGGCGGCAATTCCGGCGGTGCCAAGTGTGGAGATGCTTACGGCGTGAGACAGGTCCGATGGCATGCCGGAGGGCGTGAAACTGGCGGCGGCCATGCCGGTGTAATGCATGACGGGGATGGCAGCACCCATCACGACGGCGCCGGCTAACTTTTCCCAGCCGATCCCCGTTTTCTCATCTCGGAAGTGAAAGGTAATCCATAGCGCGGCGAGAGAAATCAGAATCGCGAATGCGACGGACAGGACGACGAGAAAGGAATTAAACCGGCATATAGCCGGTAAACGCATGGCGGCCATCCCGATGTAATGCATACTCGCAATGCCCGCACCCATCAGGACACTTCCGGCGACCGCTTGGGACCCACCCATTTTCTGTCGGCTCACCACGTACAGCGCAATGACCGACGCGAGAATGGCCGCAAACAGTGACAGCAGAACGGTCGGCCAATGGTAGGCCACGGGAATCGGCAGGATGAACGCCAGCATCCCAATGTAGTGCATGGACCAAATGCCAGTCCCCATCGCGCCGGCCCCGCCCAGCAACCAAACTGCGCGAGTCCAACCGACTGCGGCCGTTACGCGACCTGCGAGATCCAGAGCAGCGTACGACGCAAACATGGCGATCAACACCGAAAGCGCCACGAGCGCGTAGTTGTACGAGCCAATTAAGTTCACGGCAGCCATTTGACTCCATCCGGTTGCCACGCGGGAACATCATAACGCAGTAGCCTCAGCCCGACGGGGTCTTACTGCTCTCCGATCTCAGCGGACATCAGTGCTGCCGGTCCCGCTTCACCCCCTGTCAGCTACCTTTCCGGTCGCGGGCTGGGAACCCTGTAATCGTCGGTCAAAGTCTTCAAGAAGGAGACAAGGTCGTCCTCTTCCTGATCTGTCAGCTTAAGGTTGCCGAGTTGTTTCTTGTTGAGGTTGCTGGGATCTTCGGGTGGCGGCCAGCACGAGACCTTTTCGCCAGGGTCTCCTGCCTTGCACCGGGGTAGAACGTCGCGCGTGTTGTAAAAGTGCACTACCTCTTTGAGGCTCTTGAAGTAGCCGTTGTGCATGTAGGCCTTCACGAAGTCGGACGTAGGACGCATATCGACGTTGCGCAGTGTGGGTACCTGGAACTTGGCGTCGAATTTGGGTGCCAGCCCGATCCACCCCGAATCGGGATTCAACTGGCCGCTATCGCTTTGCAGCGTACGCAGAAAGGATCCAACACCGGTGTCGTCGTAAGCTTGTCCCGCCGGATTGGCCCGATAGCCGCGCCCGTCGGACCTATCTTCATAGTAATACTGCAGCGCTGGATTCCTCGGCACGCCGAGATTGCTGGCTGTGAAGTCGGTGAACAACGGCTCTTCACCGGGCCCGCCATCGCGGTGACACTGGTTGCATCCTGCCTTACCGCGGAACAGCGCATTCCCGTTTGTTTCCTGTGGCGTGAACTTTTCTTTTCCCGCCTGCACGTAGTCATACTTGGAAGTGAAGGGACTGACCTCCGGCGACGCTTCATAGGAGGCAGCCGCCAGTCCGAAGTCGTCATACACACGGTCGGCACGCTGCCGGTCTGCCATGCTGAGATGGACCGGGTGTTGATCGTCGTTTGATGGCGGACCAGGAGTTGCACAAACCTTCTCGACGTTTGCAGGCCATTGAATGGCAAACGAGTCGGCCCCCCAGACGGCCTCAAATAGCTTTCGATAGGAAGCCTTCGAAAGCCGGTACGCAACACATGCCGAGTCCGGCAGACCCATTTCTACGGGATTGGTCGGCGGACCCTGAGCTTGTTCGGCGCTGGGACTCTGCAAGCGGTAGCCGCTGGCGCGCATGTCCCAAAAATTTCCACCCACGAAGTCGCCTTGCAGGGCGTTGTAGTGGAGTACAGGCGCGAGCGTTGCATACATGTAACTCTGCGGCTTTCTCTGGCTGAATCGCGTTCTGACGGATCCCGGATACGACACCGTACTCATGTTCAGGGATTGAATCGGACCAGTGAATCCCGTCTCCGGTGTATGGCAGAAACTGCATGCTTCGTTCTGATTGACGGAGAGATGCTTATCGAAGAGCATCAGCTTCCCCAGGGTATGGATCTGTCCCTGACGATCAAGAGTGGTCTGGTCCATCTGGCGCAGTGTGTCGGCCTCAATGCGGTCGATCTCGGCCACGACCCTGGCAACGTCATTGTCGAAACCCGGGGGCATCTGACCGGGAAGTCCGCGAGTGGCCGTGATGGCGGCATCATGTCTCTCAGTTTGGGTGCGGGCCGGAAGGAGTAACGAGCTAAGGCTCAGTAACCCGGATGTCAGAAGCGCGACCAATGATAAGGGTAGGGTTCGATTGCGCATTTTCCAAGAACCTCTCGTTCTATGAGCGAATTCAGCGTGATGAAATTTTCCTTATGCGGTGGTCTCGACGAAGAAATCTTCGATCTGGTTCACTTCCTCATCGCTAAGGCGCAGGTCGCCCGCGCGCATGACTCCCTCCGCCTGCTTGGCATTGCGTGCCCCGACAATGGCTCCGGTCACGGCGGGATGGCGCAGCGTCCAGGCAATTGCCACTTCGCCGACAGAACGGTTGTGGCGTTTGGCTATCGTTCGCAAAAGCGCTACCAGCGCCAGGTTGAAAGAGAGATTTGGTTCCGTAAAGTCAGGATGCCCCCTGCGCCAATCGTCCTTGGGCAGACTGGCCGCGCGCTCGCGGGTCATAGCGCCGGTCAGGAGACCGGAAGCCATCGGGGAATACACGATGACTCCAATGCCTTCCCGCAGGCAGTAAGGCAGAATCTCGTCTTCGATTCCGCGATGTACCAGTGAATACGGAGGCTGCAGAGAGGTAACCGGAGCGATGGCCTGGGCGCGGCGCAGTTGCGGTACGTTGAAGTTGGAAACTCCAATCCATCGCACTTTGCCTTCGCGCTTCAGGTCGGCAAGCGTGGACCAGCCTTCCTCCAGTTCATCTGAGTCAGGATCAGGCGGCCAGTGGATCTGGTAGAGATCGATCACATCGACGGAGAGGCGGCGGAGGCTGTTCTCGACTTCGCCGCGGATCGAATCGGCGTTCAGTACTTTCTGTACGTTGCCTTTGGCATCCCAGCGCAGGCCGCACTTGGTAAAGACGTAAGGCCTCGAACCGCGCCAGTCCTTCAACGCGCGGGCGACGACTTCCTCGGAGTGTCCGAGACCATAGACGGCGGCCGTGTCGATCCAGTTGACTCCGAGTTCGAGCGAGCGGTGAATGGCGGCAATGGAGTCGTTGTCGTCCTGCGATCCCCAGGCGAACTGCCAGTCCGAGCCACCAATGGCCCAGGCTCCGTAGCCTACGGGAGTGATGTGCAGGTCGGAATTGCCAAGCTTGCGTGTTTGCATTTCTATCTCCTTTAAAACTTCCTTCTTCTGATGGAAGAAATGCATTTGCACCTCCAAACATTCTTCAATCTGAAACAAATCCATTAGATCGTTGTAGTTCACAGGTTTATGTGTGTTCCCGCTGAGAATTCTGCAGGCATCGGGCCCAGTTGAAATCCGAAGCCTGTCGAAATGTGGACGTCGTGTCAACCGCACGACGCTTATTTGAGCCTCATAAGGCCATCCGCCGTCGTCCGGTTAACTCATGCCGCTGAAAATAAACAGCTAACTCATCTTGCGGTTGATTGGAGAGCGGCGTGCCTTTTGCTGTCGTGCCAGGAGGCAAGACTCCATGCAAGCGACAGAGACATTCATCGGAAGCGAACCGCGCCTCGAAGTCCGCATCGGCGAAAAAGAAAATCGTGAAATGCAGGATGTTCTCTCGCGCTGCCTGCCGTCGTTTTACAGAAAGGCCTATCGGCACCTGGGCAATGCAGCCGACGCGGAGGATGCGGTTCAGGATGCACTCTTGTCTGCTTACAAGCACCTCGACCAATTCAAGGGACAGTCGCAAATGTCGACATGGTTAACCGCCATTGTCATTAATTGTGCGCGGATGCATTTGCGCAAGCGGCCGCGCCAGACTCACCTGTCGCTGGATGAGCGATTCGGGCAGGACCAGGAATATTCCCTATCAGAACGATTGGCGCACAGCGGACCAAGTCCTGAAGATGAGTGTCGGAATTCCGAAATGGACAGGCGCCTCACGAAGTTCACGGAGCAGCTTTCGCCTCCGTTGCGCAAGGCATTCGAGTTGCGTGAGTTGGAGGGCCTGACCACGAGCGAAGCCGCGCAGATTCTAGGTGTGCCAGACGGAACAGTGAAGGCGCGGGTCTCACGGGCCCGCGCGAAGCTCAGACGACTGATGTGCCGCACGCTCGATGTGCACCCTCGTTCGGCATCAAGATGAGCAGCAGTGGGCCTAAGAAACCACGGACGTCGAACTGACGTCCATTGGTAATTGACGAAAACTGACGAACCGGAAAGAAATTTTATGTGGATCGTTCGACTAGCATTACGGCGGCCCTACACATTCGTGGTGGTGTCGATCCTCATCCTGATCTTGGGAGGGCTCGCGATCGTTCGCACCCCCACCGACATTTTTCCGACCATCGACATTCCCGTCGTCAGTATCATCTGGAGTTTCAACGGTCTCGTCCCTGAGGACATGAGTGACCGAATCGTTAGCATCACGGAGCGAACGCTTACCACCACCGTCGACAACATCGAACACGTCGAGTCGCAGTCGCTCAATGGAATCGCTGTTGTTAAAGTGTTCCTGCAGCCGACCGCGAACATTCAACAAGGGATTGCGCAGATTACGGCTGTTTCTCAAACCCAGCTTAGACAACTTCCTGCGGGATCGACCCCGCCTCTCATACTGGCTTATAGCGCATCAAGTGTGCCCGTTCTCCAGTTGGCACTGTCAGGGCAAAATCTGTCAGAGCAAGAACTCAATGACTATGGCTTGAATTTCATTCGCACCCAGCTCATCACGGTTCCTGGGGCGTCGGTTCCCTATCCCTATGGCGGCAAACAACGTCAGGTGCAGGTCGATCTGAATACGACCGCGCTGCAGTCGAAAGGTCTGTCCGCGCTGGATGTAGTCAACGCGATCAGCGTGCAAAATCTAATCCTGCCGACAGGGACTTCCAAGATCGGCTCCAGGGAATACGATGTTTCCATTCCCAACGCAGCGCCGCAGACGATTGCGGACCTGAACCGAATCCCGATCAAGACGATTGGCGGCACCACCATCTACATCAAGGATGTTGCCTGGGTGCGCGATGGCTTTCCCCCGCAGACCAACATCGTGCGCGTGAACGGTCAGCGCTCAGTATTGTTGACGATCCAAAAAGCGGGAAATGCGTCAACCCTGGACGTGATTGCGGGCATCAAGTCCCTTCTGCCTCAAATCAAGGCAACGGTTCCAGCCGCGCTACAGATAACCCCTCTGGCTGATCAGTCGATTTTCGTTCGTAGCGCGATCAGTGGCGTGGTCAGGGAAACGTTAATTGCCGCGTGCCTGACCGCCTTCATGATTCTCACATTCCTGGGCAGTTGGCGCAGCACCGTGATCATTGCGACCTCAATCCCTTTGGCGATCCTGACGTCCATCATTGTGCTCAGTGCGATCGGACAAACGATTAACATCATGACGCTCGGTGGACTCGCTCTGGCAGTCGGCATCCTGGTAGACGACGCCACCGTCGAGGTCGAGAACATCAACCGCAACCGTGAGGCGGAGCCAGAGAAGGACATGGACGAAGTTGTCCTGGACAGCGCGTCTCAGATCGCGACGCCCGCATTCGTGTCCACGCTTTCGATCTGCATTGTGTTTGCTCCCATGTTCCTGCTGTCCGGCGTCGCGCGGTACCTCTTCGTGCCGCTCGCGGAAGCAGTGGTTTTTGCAATGTTGGCCTCCTATTTCCTTTCGCGGACCATCGTCCCGACAATGGCCAAGTACTTGTTACGGGGAGACAAAAAAGAAGCGGGAGATGCCCCCAGCCGCAATCCTCTGGTACGACTTCAGAAGCGGTTTGAGGAAGCCTTCGAAAGATTTCGTCAGAGCTATCGCAGAATGCTGGAAACTTGTCTCCATCATCGGCGCATTTTCCTGATTGCGTTTTTTGCGAGCTGTCTCGGCTCCCTGGCAGTTCTGATCCCTTGGTTGGGCCGCGATTTCTTTCCCAGCGTTGACGCCGGCAGTTTCAAGCTTCATATGCGGGCTCCCACAGGGATGCGCATTGAAGAGACCGCCAATCTTTGCGACTTGGTCGAGCGGTCAATTCGAGGGCAGATTCCGGCAGGCGAGATCCAGAGCGTCATTGACAACATCGGCCTGCCCTACAGCGGCATCAATCTCTCCTACAGCAATTCAGCGCCAGTGGGCACATCCGACGCTGACATTCTTGTGACCCTTTCCGCCAATCATCATCCCACGGACAACTATATTCACCAGCTTCGTCTCGCGCTTCCCAAACAGTTCCCGGGGGTCACGTTCGCTTTCCTGCCCGCAGACATGGTTAGCCAAATTTTGAACTTTGGCCTGCCAGCTCCCATCGATGTTCAGGTTGTAGGAAACGACTTGGAGGGAAACCGGCTCTATGCAGACGCCCTGCTCGCGAAAATGAGATACGTTTCCGGAACGTCGGATCTGCGAATCCAACAGCCCTTCGATGAGCCCTATTTGCGCCTTAGTGTCGAACGCACCAAGGCAGAGCAACTTGGTTTCTCGGCGCACGATATTGCGCAGAATCTTCTGGTGTCGCTGAGCGGCAGCTTCCAAACTTCACCCACATTTTGGGTAGACCCCAAAAATCGTGTCAGCTATCAGATCGCGACCCAGACACCCCAATATCGCGCGGACACGTTGCAGAGCTTAGAGAACATTCCGGTTACGGGAACCAATCCGACCGCTGCTCCATCGCTCATGGCCAGTCTGGTAGCCGTGAAAAGGGGGACGGGAATGGCGGTCGTTTCGCATTACAACGTAGCGCCTGTGATTGACATCTTTGGCGCTGCCACAGGACGCGATCTCGGTGGCGTGGCCGGCGACATCAACAAGATCATTGATGCCACCCGCCAACAATTACCGCGCGGTTCTCGAGTCGTTGTTCGTGGCCAGGTTCAGACGATGCAAGCCTCCTACATCGGCCTGCTGAGCGGACTGGCGTTCTCGATCGTGCTCGTGTACCTGCTGATCGTAGTCAACTTCCAATCATGGCTCGATCCGTTCATCATGATTTCCGCGTTGCCCGCGGCGCTCGCTGGGATTGCCTGGTTCTTGTTTATAACGCACACAACGCTGAGCGTACCCGCACTTATGGGAGCCATCATGTGCATGGGCGTCGCCACCTCAAACAGCATCCTGGTCGTAAGCTTTGCCACCGAAAAAATGGCGGAAGGAAAAGATTCCCTCAGCGCCGCACTGGAAGCGGGCTTCACGCGTTTTCGCCCCGTGCTGATGACTGCCCTGGCAATGATTATCGGCATGGTGCCCATGGCTCTCGGACTGGGAGACGGCGGTGAGCAAAATGCTCCTCTCGGCCGGGCAGTCATCGGTGGACTAATTTTCGCGACGGTTTCGACACTGTTCTTTGTTCCAGCATTTTTCAGCGTCCTGCAAGGTTCACGCCGGCATCCGGCCCAACCAGCACAGGAGCACTAGACAACAAGACATATGGAGTCAATTATGTTGCCTCAAAATCAGGCTCAAACTGAAGACACGAGACGAATCGACGGGCACCCGCCGCCAATGCTTGAAGTAGAGGAGCGGGAGAGTTCGCACAAACGCTGGCTTGTCCCGGCGATTGCATTGATCGCGATTGCCACCCTCTTGATATGGGGAATCTGGTCACGTGTCAGAGCCAGCACAACCCTGCGCGCGGAGACGGCTCAAGCCGCCGTGCCGGCGGTGTCGGTCGTGTCGCCAAAACAGACTTCGCCCGCCCAGGAGATCATCCTCCCGGGAAATGTACAACCATTCATCACTTCACCGATCTACGCCCGCACCAACGGGTATCTGAGGAAGTGGTACGTCGACATCGGCGCGCACGTTAAGCAAGGCCAATTGCTGGCTGTGATCGAGACTCCGGAAGTCGACCAGCAACTGGAGCAATCGCTCAGCAACCTCAATACTGCAAAGGCGAATCTCGCGCTCGCCGAGATTACCAAGAACCGCTATCAGGGATTGCTGAAGAGGAATGCCGTTTCACAGCAGGACGCCGATAATGCTTCGGGCACCTACAACGCCAACAAGGCGATCGTTGAGGCGAATCAGGCGAATGTCAAGCAACTCCAGGCGCTGCAGTCCTTCGAGAAGATCTACGCTCCATTCGATGGAATTGTCACCGCCCGAAACACCGATATTGGCGACCTTATTAATTCTGGCAGCAACAGCAATGTGAAAACCGATCTCTTTCACATTGCTCAACCTGGAACGTTGCGGGTTTATGTAAACGTTCCAGAGGAATACTCGCAAGGAATCAAGCCCGGCATGACAGCCGATCTTAGTCTCGCTGAGTTTCCGGGCCGCAAGTTTCAGGGAAAGCTGGTGCGTACGTCCGAAGACATCAATGTGACCACCCGCACCTTGCTGATCGAAATCGATGTGGATAATCCCTCGGGCACGCTGCTCACGGGCTCTTACGCGGAGGTCCACCTTGCGGTCCCGACCCAGGCCTCCACCTTTCTGCTTCCAGTGAATACTCTGTTATTCCGTTCGGAAGGCTTACGTGTCGGTATTGTGAAAGACGGGAAAGTCGTGCTCACGGCCGTAACTCCGGGGCACGATTTCGGCGATCAGATCGAGATCGTCGCCGGCCTGAAGGCGCATGATCAGGTCATTATCAACCCACCCGACTCGATCGTTTCCGGGCAGCAAGTCCAAATTGTTCAGGCGACATTGCCGGGGGATATAAAGTGAAGCACCTTCGAAAAATAGCGCCTCGGCTGACAGCGCTGCTTGCCCTGGTAGTGTTCCCCTTTACCGGATGCGTGGTCGGCCCGAAGTACCACGTTCCCGTGGCGCAGGCTCCTCCCGCCTATAAAGAGGTAGGGAACTGGAAGCCCGCCCAACCTAATGACCAGAATCTTGGCGGTGAGTGGTGGAGGATTTTTCAAGATCCGCAGCTTGATGCGCTGGAACTCCAGGTCAATGTATCGAATCAAAATCTGAAAGCCGCTGAGGCCCAGTATCAGCAGGCGCGAGCCGTTCTACGCTACTCTCGGGCCGACTATTATCCGACCGTGACGGCCGGGCTATCAGGGACTCGAACCAGAGTGTCGGCTAATCGTCCTCCCCCTAGTTCCATTTTTGATGGCATCACCTACAACGACTTTGTGCTGCCATTTACCTTTTCCTACCAGGCCGACGTCTGGGGACGAGTTCGAAAAACGGTGGAGGCTAATCGAGAACAAGCGCAAGCCAGTGCCGCCGATCTGGCTACGGTCAACCTGACCATGCACGCTGATCTCGCGGTTGACTACTTTCAGGCCCGCAGCCTGGACGCCGAGGAAGAACTCCTCAACTCTACGGTCAAGCAATACGAACAAGCATTGGAATTGAATCAAAGTCGCTTCGACGGCGGGATCGCTTCGGAAGTGGAAGTTGAGCAGGCCAAAACTCAACTGCAAACTACCCGGGCCGCAGCGATTGATGTGGGCGTGCTGCGAGCACAATACGAACACGCGGTCGCAATTCTTATCGGGAAACCTCCCGCCGAGTTCAGCCTTCCCCCGCTGCCTCTCACCGCACCGCCTCCGCATATCCCTGTCAGCGTGCCTTCAGACCTTCTGGAAAGACGCCCCGATATCGCAGCCGCGGAAAGAAGAGTAGCGTCCGCCAATGCCCAGATCGGAGTCGCGAAGTCAGCCTACTATCCACTCGTCAACCTCACTGGGTCGGGAGGATTTGAAAGCTCCACCATCACCACCCTGCTCACTGGACCGAGCGGTCTATGGTCTGTGGGACTGTCGGCCTTGGGGACAGTCTTCGACGTGGGAAGACGCCGTTCCCTCAACGACCAGGCGCGTGCAGCTTACGACTTTCAGGTCGCTGCCTATCGCGAGAACGTGCTGACTGGATTCCAACAGGTGGAAGACAATCTGGCGGCTGTCAGAATTCTGGAAAACGAGGCCACGGTCCAGGATGAAGCGGTAGTGGCAGCCGAGCGATCGCTTGATCTCTCAATCACTCGCTACAAGGGTGGGGTCACGAGCTACCTGGAAGTGACCACCGCGCAAACTGCCGCGCTCGCGAATGAGGTCACGCAGGTCAATATCTTGGGACGTCGCATGGCGAGCACGGTATTGCTGATTCAGGCCCTCGGCGGCGGATGGGATCGGTCGAGTTTGCCGGAACGACCGGAATGCTGCGGCAAGCTGGTGAGCAGCAACACGAATTGACAACGGTTAAGCCGGGCCCGCTCCTCTAGACCATTCGATTCTATTTCAACCGTTTCCTGGCCTTTGTTTCCACGACCTCGGCTGCGTAAAGCTTCCGATCCCGGTGCGGCTCGGTGCGCCGGGCACCCGTATGCAGTACACAACCTTCCTCAAGCGCTGCACCACAGGTAGGACAAGGCACGGATAAAATCTGCTTCGGAGTAAGCTCCTTGGTTTTCACGCCCTCATAATGCAACTTTCCACAGGCTGAAAATGCTCAATATTGCTCATTTTCAATACATTAGCTAAGCGCAGGTTTCATTTGGAGTCGGCCAGCGGTTTTCATCAATTGTGAGCAAAAGTGAACATCTTGGTGATTACCATTCTGCCAAAATACTCGGAGGTGTAGCTCTACTCTAGGAGAAAGCTTTTGGCACCAGCAACCAACTCGGCCAAGAAAAAGCGTGCCTTCGACCCAAAGGAATTCCTTGCCACTATCGGCGAGGGTAGAAAGGTCGTGCCCTTTCCCAAGAAGCAAGCAATCTTCGCACAAGGGGACGCGGCTGACTCAATCTTCTACATCCAGGAAGGCAAGGTCAGACTCACTGTTGTATCCGAAGTTGGCAAAGAAGCCACCTTGGGCATATTGGGCGAGGGAGAGTTTTTCGGAGAAGGCGGCTTGGCTGGACAGCCTTTGCGTATGGGCTCCGCAACCGCAATGACGGACTGCGAACTACTGCAAATTGACAAGAAGGCAATGATGCTGGCGCTTCACCGGGAACACACGTTCTCGGACCTGTTCGTAGCGTATCTGCTGGCACGGAACATCCGATACGAAGAAGATTTAGTTGACCAACTCTTCAATTCCAGCGAAAAGAGACTGGCTCGGATTCTGCTCTTGCTTGCTCACTTCGGCAAGGAAGGCGTGCCCGAGACCGTAATCCCCAAGATCAGTCAGGAGACCCTCGCGGATATGATAGGTACAACCCGGTCGCGGGTCAGTTTTTTCATGAACAAGTTCAGAAAGTTAGGCTTCGTCAACTACAATGGCGGCAGCGGCCTGCAAGTTCACAGTTCACTTCTTAACGTCGTTCTCCACGACTAGCTTCTGCGCAGAAATCCCAGAGCCCAGCTAAGCAGCGATTGGCAAATCAGGCATCTGCTGGATCTAATTCGGAGAGCAGCGCCATTTTGGTCACGACCAGCACCTCCAACAAAGTTGCCGTGTTACGAACGCTTCCCGAGATCTTGACGAGTGCTTCTGAGACGATGGGATGCTGTTCCGCCAGAGAGTCCAGACGATCACTCACGTTGTAGAGTTGCTGAACTTCGCGCAGAATCGAAGTCGAAGGCATGGGGCACGCAGCTTTCCCGAAAACCTAAGAAGAAAGAACTTCAGGAGGGCTGACTTAGCTCAGGGAACCTGAAAGAGGGTTCGGGGGGTTATTCCCAGAGTCGAACCCTCATAAACGCCACAAATAGAATCAAGTAGTGGGGTCACGCGTTCCAGTGATCGGACTAGCCGCGCCAACGAGAGTATCCCCAGCCCCCGCCGCCGAGCAAAAACACCACCAACAGAACAATCAATACGGTTTCCATGTTGTACCTCGCTTGTAAGAGGAAGCTGGACTGGCCTTTGTAACGGTCGTCTCACTTCTTCACTACCTGACATCATAGAAGCGGCGAAGACGGATGTCTGGTCACATTAGACCACTTCGAGCGCTCGATCTGGCCGGCTCCATGCAGAGTTGTGAAGAGATTCGCGCTATGATTTGTAGGGAGATTACGCTCCGACTATTTCTTGCCGACACCTGCCCCAGCCCGATGGATGCGATTGCTGTTGAAGTCGCTTGGCCCGGGCGTTATTACCGGAGCTGCCGACGATGACCCATCCGGCATAGCCACATATTCTGTTGCGGGCGCGCAACTGGGAACCAAACTTCTCTGGACTGCGCTCCTGACGTGGCCGCTGATGGCCGCGGTTCAAATGATGTGTGCCCGAATCGGAATGGTTACAGGGCAGGGCTTGGCCGGGAATTTTAAGCAGCGATTTCCAGTTTGGCTGCTACGCGTCTTCATCGTGGCCCTGCTTGTCGCCAACACGATTAACATCTCAGCCGACCTCGCCGGCATGGCGGATGCTGCTGAAATGCTGTCTGGGGTCAAGTCTTACTGGTTTGTGGTGGTTTTCGCAATCTTGATTTCGTGGGCAACGGTTCGGCTCCGTTATCACCAGATAGCGGACGTGCTCAAATGGCTGGTGCTCGTGCTCTTCGCATACCCCATCACCGCGTTTGTGGTTGGCGCGGATTGGGGGCGGGTGCTGGGCGATACCATCGTGCCGTCGATGCCCCATACGAGAGACGAATGGTCGACGCTGGTCGCGATTCTCGGCACCACCATCAGTCCGTATTTGTTTTTCTGGCAGGCGAGTGAAGAAGTTGAAGAAGAAAAAGCCGCAGGTCAGAGTACGCTCGCGAAACGGAGAGGAGCAACGGTCAAAGAACTTCAGCTGAGGCGATTGGATGTCGGCGTCGGCACATTTTTTTCGAATTTGGTCATGTTTTTTATCATCCTGACCACTGCGGTCACCCTCAACCGCCATGGCATCACCCACATTGAGACTACTCGCCAGGCCGCCGAAGCCCTTCGGCCCCTCGCCGGCAAGTTCGCTGCGACCCTGTTTACAGTGGGTATTGTCGGCGTCGGATTTCTTGCCATCCCGACGCTCGCAGGATCAACGGCATACGCATTCGCTGAAACGCTGGGGTGGCGCCAAGGTCTGGACAAGAAATTAAAACAGGCACGCGCGTTTTACACTCTCATTCTCCTCTCAACGGGGGTGGGTGTCGGACTGAACTTCGCAGGCATCAATCCTGTGAAGGCGCTCTACTGGACAGCTGTCATCAATGGACTGCTAGCCCCCTTCCTTCTCGTCGCAATCCTAATTATTGCTTCGGACAAGAAACTGATGCAGGGGCAACCGAGTTCACGCCTGGGATGGACCGTCGTGGCCATCACCACGGTGGCGATGTTCGCCGCGGGCGTAGCCATGTTTGTTGTGTAGACTGCCGATCCCCTGCCATCGAGCCGCACGCTTGCCGATCGGGCCAAATTATTTGTTAGAACTGTGCAGTTTGAACCAGCAAACCATTATTGCCAAGTCTATGTTGGATCTATCGAGCTATATCCATCTAGCTGTATCGATTGAAGACATGAACAGCTCGCAGCGAAGGGTGCTGTTCCGGCCTCTTGGGAAGGGACAAGGAAATGCCTATCACCAATAAGCCAATACCCAAACTACATAAAGCTCCCCAACCGCCTTTGTCACACCCAGGGGCGACACCTGACTCGGACCGTGCCAGGAAGCCAGCGCTCGCCGATCCCGCTGCTACCGACCAGGAACTGACCCCGGGAGATCGCGTCGAGGGTTTGGGCAACTTCGGGAAGCCGACTGGAGAATTCGGCACAGTTGAGCAAGCGAACGAAGATGACGCGGTCGTCAAATGGGATGATGACGGTCGTATGAGACTCCGCCAACCGTGGCTCAAGAAAGTTTAGCAGGCTGCAGAAGAACTCTCTCGTGCTCTTGATTTTGGGTGGTGCATGTGCTCTTGATTTTGGGTGGCGCAGCGCTTCAGCGCTGCGATAACACTGCTGGGGTCATACTGTGGCGTCGAGAGCACTTTTTCCGCAGCCTCTTAGCCCGTCCCGGCTCTTAACTGCTTGACGGCGGTCTTTTTGACCTTTCGCTCACGGGCGCTCTTCTTCAAGCTAGCCGCTGATCGATCGTGAACTCCGCCCCCGATCACTGGCCGTGGATTTTCTGGATTTTCCCCGCCAGTTCGAAGTCGTTCTTCGTCCGGCCGCCTGCACTATGCGTGGATAAATCCACCGTGACCTTGTTATACGCGTTCGACCAGTCCGGGTGATGATTCATTCTGTCGGCCGCGAGCGCGACCCGCTTCATGAATCCGAATGCCTGCTTGAAATCCTTGAATTCGAACACGCGGTGCAGATTTCCCTTCACCACGCTCCAGCCGTCGAGCTTGTGTAGCGCCGCTGCAATTTCCTGTTTGGATAACTTTCCCCTGCTCATGGGCACACCCGTCCTTCCAGCACCTTCAGTTTAATCGATTCTTCATCCGGCACTGTCGCCTCCCGCGCGATCCTACGGAGCGTGTTGGTTCTTCCCGCTCCGGGGCGGAGTTGTTTCGGCGGACAAAACGATCAATTCTGACCAGTTTTCCCAAGCCGAGAGTTCGATACTGGCGATTGATAAGGTTCTGGCGCCTGGGAACTTCGTGAACAAATCTGGTTTTGTGGACATTCTTGATGCAGGGAGGTTTCAATGAATCTAAATCCGATGGACCCGAAGCTGATTATGCTTGCCGCCGTGGCGATTCTGATCGTCGCAGCGCTTGCGTGGCTGTACGTGCAAAAGCGCAGGAGTACAACTGCAAACCTGCGGCAAAAGTTTGGCCCCGAGTACGAGCGGGCGGTGCGCAAGCATGGATCAGAACGAAAAGCAGAAGCGAAATTGGCGGACCGCGAGAAGCGGGTTGAAACGCTCAACATTCGCGATCTTGATCCGATGGAACACGAACGTTTTGCGAAACGATGGGAGTCCGTACAATCTCGTTTTATCGATTCCCCAAAAGGGGCAGTCGCAGAAGCCGATGACCTGGTGTCCTTGCTGATGAAAACTCGCGGCTATCCTCTGTCCGATTTCGATCAGCGTGCCGCCGACATTTCTGTCGCCCATCCCCGAGTGGTGGAGAACTACCGGTCCGCGCATGAGATTGCGCTGCGGGTGGGGAAAGACGAGGCAACCACGGAAGATCTGAGAACGGCGATGATTCACTACCGTTCTCTATTTGAGGAACTGGTGCAGGTACCAACGACCCAGGTACTAGCGACCCAGGTACCAACAACCCAGGTACCAACGACCGTTGAAAGAAAAGAAGTGGCGTAGCAAAACACTCAGGAGGAAACCGAATGTCACGAACTGTAGCGGAAAGAACGGCTGAACATATCCAAGAATCAGCTCACCAGGCTTCTCGTGCAACCAGCGCGGTCGCCGATGCGATAGAGGATGGCGTGGGAGTAGTGAGGCGTGCCGCAAAACAGGGCGGCGATGCTGCCGAGGAATTCTTGAATGACACAACTCAGCGCATCCAGCGTCACCCGGTGCTGACGCTTGCGACGACGTTTGCGATAGGCGTCACCGCGGGAACATTGATTGGCTGGATGATGAAACGAAGATAGATCGGAACCTGAGAGCGGTCTCATCGGAAAGCAGCTCGCGAGTCTGGAGTATTGGAAATAGCGCCCGCCACAATAATCCCGCCACAATAATGAAGATGGCGGTTGGAAAGGAGAACAATGATGACGACAAACGAGCAGAAGAAGTGTGCGCACCTGCCGTGCCGGTGCTCGGTGCAATCTGGCGACAAATACTGCGGTCAAGCTTGTAAGGAAGCGGGAGCCAAAGAGGTCGAGATTGCGTGCCAGTGCGACCATGGAACTTGCCCGCTTAGCGTGTGAAATATAGTAAGCTTTCGGTGTCAGGCTGGGTCTTAGATCGACCAGGGAGAATCTCGACATGAAGATGTGCCGAATTATGCTCTTGCTGTTGGTAATCGCGGACCTCGCAGCCCTGCCAGTGCTGGCGAGGGCGCAATCACCGGCCACCCCGCCGGATTCGCCCGGCACGGTTGCCAGCACAACCCCGGCGCAACCGGTTGTGACCTACGTGCGTCCGACCGAGAAAACGAAGCTCCACAACTACTTCTTCGACATGATCGGCCCCTATCCCATCCTAGGTGCCGCGTTATCCGCTGGCATTAACCAGGCGGACGACACTCCGCCAGAGTGGCGGCAAGGTGCGGAGGCTTATGGCAAGCGGTTCGGGTCCAACTTCGGCATCGCCGCCGTAAGCACCACGACGCGATATGCGCTCGCGGAAGCCTTTGGCGAAGACACTTTGTACTACCGCTGCGAGTGCAAAGGCTTCTTCCCACGGCTCAGCCATGCCATGATTTCGACTCTCGTAACGCGTCGCGGCGACGATGGCCATCGCGTCTTTTCGTTCCCGTCTCTAGTCGCTCCGTATGCCGGCACCATGACTGCCGTCTATGCGTGGTATCCGAGTCGCTATAACGCCAAGGATGGTTTCCGAATGGGCAACTACACCTTGCTTGGATATGCGGGCGGAAACATCGCTCGCGAATTCATCTATGGCGGACCACACTCATTGTTCCATCACGGACACGGAGCGCAAAATCAGGATTCAAAACCGTGATCGGCCGGCAATCCAGGACGGTCGCAGGCATGGACCCTCCTCCTTCCGGGGCGATGGATATCACTCAGGTTCCGCACGGTGAGTTTCTCGCTGGCCCGCGCGCTGGATTTTGGGTGGCGCAGCGGTTCACCGCTGCGATAAACGGGGTTGTTTTTCAGTGCCGGCTTCAGCCGCTGCGGGCGGACTGGAGCGCATAAAACACCGTTTCTGCAGCCTTTTAGTCGTGCCGCCAAACGCAGCCCCGGTTTGTCCTCGCGGCCGGATCAAGAAGGTCCTCAAGAATGCCTCCAGGCATCAAGGAACGACACCGCACCGGACGCATCGGCTGGCTACGCGCTTCGGTATTAGGCGCGAACGACGGCATTCTTTCAACAGCAAGCCTGGTGCTCGGTGTCGCAGCGGCGCATTCGACGCATAGCAACGTATTGGTCGCCGGGGTCGCCGGCCTGGTGGCTGGAGCTATGTCGATGGCAGCCGGAGAGTATGTGTCTGTCCACTCACAGGCAGACACCGAAAAGGCCGACCTGGCCCTCGAGCGCGCGGAACTCAAAGCCGACAACAAGGGCGAGCACAAGGAACTGGCGGCAATCTACGTCGCTCGCGGGCTCAATCCTGCGCTCGCGAAACAGGTCGCCGAGCAGTTGATGGCCCATGACGCGATCGGCGCGCATGCCCGCGACGAACTCGGCATCTCCGAGACTCTCCGGGCACGTCCGCTTCAGGCTGCGCTGGCATCGGCTGGCAGCTTCGCTGTTGGAGCAGCCCTGCCTCTATTGGTCACTGCCATGGCCCCGGCGGCGGGTTTGATCCCTCTTGTCGCTGGAACTTCGCTGGTGTTCCTCGCGCTTCTAGGCGGATTGGCCGCACGCGCCGGTGGCGCGGGAGTGATGATGGGCGCAATACGCGTCACGTTCTGGGGTGCGCTGGCCATGGCGCTGACCGCAGGCGTCGGGTCGCTGTTCGGAACAGTTGCGTGAGCGGGGCAAACCGGAGGCCGGCACGGTTATGAATCGTCCTAGCGGCTCTGTCGTGTAAACCTCAGGACGACTCTTACCGGAGCGCGTGGATCGTACTGCCCGTTATATCCAGGCGGGGTTCGGCTCAGCCAAAACAACGGCCGAGATCTGAGATCGCTCCAGACCCAACTTCTTATCGAGATCCCGCAGAAACATGGGTTCGAGTTAGGATTTTTGCGCTTTATTCTTGCTGGACGTTGCGTGCTTCGTGGCGAGCTCTTCGGCGAGTTTGTGCGCGTTCATGGAGTGCTCGTGCGCCTGCTTGCTGAGTTCGTGAGCGCTTAGATGATCCCCTTTGCCGTGGGCGACGGCAGCCGCGGCGTGGGCGTGGGCCGCAAGGTTATGGAGTTCCGCAGCTCGATCGTGCGTGCTCTGTGACATGGTGTTCTCGTGGCCAGTTGGATGCTTTATCGGTGCGTGCGGTCTGCCAGCCCAACCCATCCGTCGTCTTGCCCTCATTGAGGCGGGTGCCTCTAGACCAGCTGACCAGAATCCGCACCGGGTATATCCGATATTTGCTGAAGATCGCGTAACCGAGGATCGGTACCGGTTTTATCAGGACGGCTCTATGGGTCACGAGCCGCCCTGATCGCTCATTTCGCTGGTCTTAATCGACTGCAGCCTAAGCCTGCTTTCTCTCGTCTCTTCTCTGATCTTGATCGCGTTTCTCTTGTTCCGACTGCGGAGTTTTGGGCTGTCCGCCCGGGATCTGTTGCACTGGCTGGTTCGGTTGGTTTCCAGGTTTCTGCTCCGCGGGCTTCTGCGGATCGCTATGCTGTGGGTTGCGATTTTCTTGATCTGCCATTTTGTTTCTCCTTTGCTGGTACTCTCTGTCGTTGGTAAGTTGTTGCAATCGTGCGAACCCTGATTTAGGCGTTTAACGGGGACGCAAGTTCGTTGAGACGAAGTGGTTGGTTCAGACGTTGATAGGTGTGGCCCGCTTCAATACAGAACTCCCGAGCGCCAGGCTGACCTCCCGAGTCTCTGTACTGTGCCGGGCCGGTGCATTCAGTTCCAGAACGCAAGAAGGTGCTCGGACAGGGCCCCCTTGATTTACTTCCCGAGAACTTTTTCGATCTGCCCCACCTTCTTTTCAATTTTGCCGGCGGTGTGTTCGACTTTGCCTTCAGCCTCCAGTTTAGGATTGTTCGTGACGTGGCCTGCCTTCTCTTTGACTTTGCCCTTCACTTCATGAAAACTGCCTTTAATCTCATCCTTCGTACTCGGGTTCATATGTTTTCTCCTTATCGTTGAATCCAGCCTATTAAGCAGCGCGACTTCCGTTGCCATCCTGTGAACAAGAACCGGTCTTGCTTTCGAGTGAATCGCCGAGCGGAGTCTGACAGGTCTGGCGTGGGCAGTCTGTTCAAAAAAGGACACATTCAAACTTAACGGTGCATCAATTAGTTTCCCAGGTTTAATTTGACATTCTGAGCATCCTGAGTTTTCAGAGAGTTCCCCTCTTCTCTGCCAGGAGAAGCCGCGTCGCCATCGATATACGCCGGCGCGGGTTCTCTCGCTGGCCCGGCGCAGAGTGCTGCCCGTCCCGCTAACTACTCCTGGGCCGCGAGTGCAGGGAGCTGGGAATCCAGTACATGAAGTGCCTGGACTCGCGCCCAAATCTCCGTTTTTCATTTTGCAACCTCCATGATTTTTGGTCGAGACTTGAGCAGTCTGTACAAATTAGAACACTTTGAAAAACTTAAAGTGATTATCAATAGCTGGACAGGAGACGCCGCGCGCCGGCTAAACTCCAAATTGATGAAGGCCTCGCGTTGCAACGTTCGGAACTCTAGTCGTGCAGAACTTAGTCGTGCAGAACAACGTTCAGCAGTGAGCTGTGGACTTGCAGCCCGCCTTCCGGGCCGCCGGAGTAATCGACAAACCCCAATTTCCTGAACCGGTTCATGAAGAAGCTGACCCGCGAGCGGGTTGTCCCGATCATTTCCGCCAGCATCTCCTGGCTGATCTTGGGAACTACAGTCTCGGGTACGCCTTCTTTGCCAAAGCGGGCGAGCAGTAGAAGGATCCGAGCCAGTCTCTTTTCGCTCGAATTGAAAAGCTGATCGACCAGATCTTCTTCGTAACGGATGTTCCGCGCCAATAAATAGGCCACGAACAGGTCGGAAAATTCGTGTTTCCGATGCAGCGCCTCCATCATGGCTTCCTTCTCGATTCGTAGCACAGCGCAATCCGTCATTGTGGTTGCAGAATCCATCCGGAGCGCCTGGCCCGCAAGCGCGGCTTCGCCGAAAAAGTCTCCCTCACCCAGTATTCCGATCGTTGCTTCCTTGCCAATCTTCGAGACCACGGTGAGTTTCACCTTGCCGGTCTGGACATAAAACACCGCATCAGCGATATCCCCTTGCGCAAAGATTCTTTGTTTCCTCGGGAAAAGCACAAATTTCCTGCCCTCGCCGATGGTTGCCAGGAATGCATGGGGATCGAAACCGCGCCTCTTCTTGGCCGCTACAAGACCTACGGCACCAGGCTCTGTTTGCAGTATTGGGACGACGGGGGCTTGGCGGGCGATCTTGCTTCTTTTTGAAGCACCGTCCGGTTGGCCGGCAGGAGACATAGGCACCTCCTTCTGCCGAACAATGACGTTTTTAGTGTACTCATTTCCCTGTATTGAGTAAATATCTGAGAACAGAGTAAATAGGTGAAACTAGGGGTCGCCATTCGCTCGATGGTTCC
This sequence comes from uncultured Acidobacteriaceae bacterium, assembly GCA_963772195.1. Classification (GTDB taxonomy): domain Bacteria; phylum Acidobacteriota; class Terriglobia; order Terriglobales; family Acidobacteriaceae; genus Acidiflorens. Next base: position 280,633 of record CAVYWE010000002.1, read on the forward strand.
AAATCGGGAAAGCCCGGCGTGAGAAGAAAGTGTGTTTGATGGCCGGCGAGGTGTTCCATTTTGCACAGTATTGCTGGAGCAAGTGAGCGAATCTGTTTGCGTCTCGAAAGAGAAGTTTGCCCGCCACGCCAGACGACTTGTCGCCCTGGTCGTGGCAGAAATGAGGTTGTTCCATGAAGAAGGTAGTGTTCGTACTTGCGATGGTGAGTCTCGGCACACTGTGCTGGGCAGGGTCGGCGCGGGAAGATGCCATTGAGCGACTGAACAACGCCGGCCAAGTGTTGCACGAAATTATGGGAATGCCAGACAAGGGAATCCCGGAAGAAGTATTAGAGCACGCAAAGTGCATAGCGGTTATCCCTCACATGGTCAAAGGCGGCTTGATCTTTGGAGCTAAAGGAGGCAAAGGCGTAGCCACCTGCCGCACGCCGAATGGCTGGAGTGCGCCGGCGTTCATCACGATTTCGGGCGGAAGCTGGGGGCTGCAGATCGGTGTAGAAGCTGTCGACGTGGTATTGATCATTCAGAATGATAAAGGGGTGCAAAGGCTGCTCTCGAGTAATTTCCAAATTGGAGCGGACGCTTCGGCGGCAGCGGGCCCAGTCGGACGGCATGCCGAGGCCGGTACGGACTGGAAGTTGGATACAGAGATCCTGACCTACTCCCGTGCCAAGGGTGCGTTCGCCGGGCTCACGTTGGAAGGTGCGTCGCTCCGCCAGGACAGTGATTCCGAGCACGCGATCTACGGACGCAACGTCACAACTCGGGCCATACTGTTGGGCAAAGTGCCAGCTCCATCCGCAGCCAAGCCATTCCTCGCGGAAGTTCGCGAAGCAAAAGCCCAAGCCGTCTCCGCGGAGAAAGACAAAAAGTAGGGCTCCCGGTTTCGCTCTACGATTAACCCGTTTGAGCGGACGACGAGGTGCGGTTTGAAGAAAGTTGACCCACAGGAAGACCCAGGCGGCCTGCCATGCCCAACAGGTCCGCCAGGGATTCTGCCCGCATCTTTCGCATTACGCTGCCACGATGGACCTTTATGGTGATTTCACTGGTTCCCAGCTCAGCGGCAATTTGTTTATTCAGCCGGCCGCGGATCACCAGGCGGAGCACCTCTCGCTCGCGAGGGGTCAGCGATTCAAACCGCTCCCACAGCGCTGCAATTTCCGACTCTTGCTGACGTCTGCTGCGGTCGCGTTCCAGTGCAACCTGAACCGCATCCAGCAGATCCTGATCGCGGAATGGTTTGGTCAGGAACTCGACCGCCCCCGCCTTCATTGCCCGCACGGTCATGGGGATATCACCGTGGCCGGTGATAAATATGATCGGAATGCGAATGCCAGCCTCTACCAACTTGCGTTGGAAATCGAGCCCGCTGATCCCTGGTAACCTGATGTCGAGCACCAGGCAACTGGGTGCATCCGGACGCCTCCCCTGTAGGAACTCTGGTGCCGATCCGAACAGCTCTACTTGCAATCCTGCGGATCCAACGAGGCGCTTGATCGCGCGACGGACCGAGTGGTCATCATCGACCACATAGACGATGGAATCTGGCTTAGTCATGAAGCATCATTGCGAATCGACCGGTAAAATGAACTGGAACAGCGCACCCCGGGAATCTGACGCCAGTGACAACTGCCCACCGTGGGACTCTATTATCGAACGGCTGATCGAGAGCCCCATTCCGATGCCTTCGGTCTTCGTGGTAAAAAATGGTTCGAAGATGCGGTCTGCCAGCTCCGGCGCGATTCCTGGTCCAGAATCTTGAACCTGGACCAAAATTCCATGTGCGTTCTTTTCCAACCTGATGTGAAGTTCCCGCGGCCTGCCGGTCGATGTACGCATTGCTTCAATGGCATTCACGACCAGGTTAATCAACACTTGTTGCAACTGCACCGGATCACCGGGCACGCGCGGCAAATTAGGTGCAAAGTCGGCGCGTAAGGAGATGCGGTTCCGGGTCAACTCGTGGCGCAGGAGAATGATTACCTCTTGAGTGATCTCTTTGACGTCGAGTTCCGTCCGTCGGGGAGATCCCTTTACCAGCAAGCCTCGAATCCGCGAAATCACCGCGCTCGCGCGGGTGGCGTCGTTTACAATTTCCGCAATCGCCGTCCGTAATTCATCGAGATTCGCGGTCGAACCCTTTAACTGGAGTAAGGAGAAGTTCGCGTTGGTGACGATCGCAGTGAGGGGCTGGTTGACCTCGTGGGCAATTGCCGCAGCCAGTTCTCCCATGGCAACCGCGCGGGTGACGTGAGCAAGTTTGTCCTGCGCTTCCTGCAATGCCGCCTCGGCGCGCTTTCGATCCTCAATGTCGACACTCGTTCCATACCATTTAACGACATTTCCCCGTTCATCGCGCAGCGGCGCGGCGCGCAACAGGAACCAGCGGTATTCCCCGTCCGCACGCCGTAAGCGCGCCTCTTTCTCGAAAGGTTCTCCCGCCGCAAAGGCTGCCCGCCATTCTTCCTCTGCGCGGTCTTCGGGATGAAATGCATTCATCATCCAGCCCCAGCCCAATCCTTCCTCTAAGGAGAGACCTGTGTACTCCCGGAAGCGTTGATTCAAGAAATCAGCGGAGCCGTCGGGCGATTTGCTCCACACCAGCGCAGGAAGCGTATCGATCACGAGCCGGAGGCGGTCCTCGCTTCGCCGCAATTCATCTTCTGCCCGCTCACGCTCGGCAATTTCCTTTCTCAGCGCGTGGTTGACCGCTTCAAGCTGTAAGGTCCGCTCGGCAACGCGACGCTCCAACTCTAGGTTGAGCCGCTGGACTTCCACACTCGCCCGCCTGTCCACGGACGATGTAACCATGGCGCCCACGAGCACGATCAAGGTCACAATGGCGATTCCGCTGTTGGCAAAGGGCGAGATGCTCACAGCGTGGGAAAGGTCCGGATGCGAGGCGGGGATGAAACTTGCCGCAGCCATGCCGGTGTAATGCATCGCGGATACAGCGAATCCCATCACCGTTGCGCTGCCCAGCCTTCGCGGGACCGTCCATTTGGTCTCCTCGCGCAGATCAAATGCCATCAATAGCGCAACCAGAGAAAACAAGATTGCGAACAAAACGGAAAAAGTCACCAGAAGGGGGGAAAACTGGGTGGTGGCAGGTAATCTCATTGCGGCCATACCCATGTAGTGCATGCTGGCAATGCCGCCCGCCATAATGACGCTGCCAGCCAAAGCCTCAACCAGGCCCATTTTCTGTCGGCTCGCAACATACAGCGCGACCGCGGACGCGAGGATGGCCACCAGGAGTGACGCCAGAAATGTCGGCCAGTGGTACTCGACGGGTACAGGCAGGTGGAAGGCCAGCATCCCTTTGATATGCATCGCCCAGATGCCGATGCCCATCGCACTGGCGCCGCCTATCAACCACGCCGCGCGCGCTCGGCCGCTGGCGGCGGTTACGCGTCCCGCAAGGTCGAGCGCGGCATAGGACGCGGCGATGGCTATCAATACCGAGCGAGCCACCTCGCTGTAGTCATAGGAACCGGTCATCGCCGCGTTTGCGGAGATCATCACAAAAGATCTCCTTTGCCGGTGTGGGTAAGTCCCCACACTTACGCACGAATCAGGACTGGATTATCCGATCACTAACCCCACCGGCAATAGTGTACGCTTACTCAATCGGGAGCGCTTCAGGTGCATCTGATCTCCCGTAGAGACGCGGCTTGCCGCGTCTCTCGCAGAGCGAAGATGAATCCTACTGCATCGCGTTGCCGTAAGTCGGTACTCCTTGCTGCACCAGAAACAGCAGTGTTTGTCCGCGCGCCGACCAGTCGCTTTGCGGGTACCGGGAGATTAACTGCTGGGCGAGCGATATTGCCAGGTTCTTTGCTTGGTCGGACTTCTTTGGTTGTTCTTCTGTCTTATAAATCTCGATCAGCGCGGCCCGGCGAGAAGCGGCGTTGTACAGCGCCTCGGGAGCGGCCGGAGATTCGGGGTGTTCCTTCACATATTTTTCATAGATGTCGGCTTCCTTGTCGGGGCACTTGGAAGAACCCTGCCAGTCTCCGCAGAGTTTGTTGTCGATCAGATGGAAGGCGGCGAGTTGCGCCCACTTTGTGTCCGGAAACTTTTTCATCACCTGCTTCATGGACTGCTCTTCGATGCCTTCGCGAAGGTACGATTCCTTCTCGCGCGCTGACGGCCGGGACTGCATGTCTGCTTTATCAACCTGCCATTTAATGTCGGCCGCGCGGTAGAGAGCTTCGCCGGCCAGAGGAGCAGTCGGGAAGATATCATAGACGCGGTGGTAAAGACGCAGGGCGTCCTGGGCCGCGCCGCGGCGTCCATGGCGGCGACCTGCCTCGTCCTCAGAATCGACGGCGGCGCCGAACAGAATGCGGTCGCCGTTCGGAGTGGACGCCCAGACGATGCCCGTATCGAGGACCCAGCCGCTGATGGTCTTGCCCTCGTCCTCATCCTCCAAAACGAAGGCGGGATCGGGCGCTAGAGCAGAACCGAGCAGGGCCTCGACGTGCAACCAGTTGCGGCTTTTGTCGAGCAGAATCAGCTCCCGTCCGCGTTCGGCCTGGCCGAGCTTGCTGGAATTTGTGTCGGGAGACAGGTAGATAATGGCTTCGCGGACCAGGGTGCCGCGATCGGCGGCCAGCATCAGGGAGTCTCCCAGCACGATCAGGGCGGTCAAATACAAAATCTTGGTAATCGATTTCACAGTCGTGTTCATCTCCGGTTCGAGGGTAGCATGCAGACTAAGATGCGTGGAACCGGCTGTCCCGCGGAGATCGCCGACGTAAAGAAGGAAACTTAGGGTTTGATCCTTCGTGGTCCTTCGTGCCCTTAGTGGTTAATGAATTTTGGGGCCTCGCCTGATCTTTGATTCATATTGACAAGGATGCAACCGGTGCTGTACACGATGGGTTCCTTTAGCGCCAAACTTCGGCGCGGAGATAGCCATGCCCGTGGAACAGAACTCGAAACTCGAGAAGGGCCGGCCATGATGTCCCGCGGCGCCGCGCCACAGATTGCACTTCGCGACCTCAAGAGCATCGACGACCTCAGCCAGCTAAAAGCGGTGGAGAAAGAAGTCTGGGGCATGGCGGACGAGGACACTCTGCCCCTAACCCTGGCCATAGCTTGCAAGGCGGCGGGCAATATTTTCGTGGGAGCATTTGATAAAGACAAGCTAGTCGGGTTCGCCTTCGGATTCCTCGCCCGCGAACACGGGCAGACGACGATTCACTCGCATATGCTGGCAGTGCTAGATGCGTATCGGCATCTGGATCTAGGCTCGCGACTGAAACTGGCGCAGCGCGAGCGGGCCATGGCCATGGGCGTCCGCGAGGTGACATGGACCTACGATCCGTTGCAAAGTCGAAACGCCCACTTCAATTTCTCCAAGCTGGGCGTGGTGTCCGAAACCTACAAGGTCGATTTCTACGGGCCGGAAACTTCCAGCATGCTACATCGGAACGGAACCGACCGGCTGTGGGTGCGGTGGATGCTGAATTCGCGGCGGGTACGCGATCGGCTAGCGGGTAAGAATGCGCGAGTGGAAACGCTCGATGCCATGCGATTGCTGGTTCCGCTGGTTCGCTTCGATCCCAGCGGCAAACCGGGACGGGCCGATCTGGGGGAATCACTGGCGCGGCAGCGCGTGAGCGTTGAGATCCCCGGCGACATCCTGGAAGTCGAGCGTACTGACATGGGATTGGCGCGAGAGTGGCGCGACGCGACGCGGTGGGCCTTTCGCGAGGCCCTGAAAGCAGGATTCTTTGTGGCCGAGTTCTGCCGCTCGATTCGCGGACAGCAGGGGCCCGGTGCGTATTTACTGCAGCGTGGGACAGTGAACGAGATTATTCCCGAAGGGTAGAAGCGAAGCGCATCCAAGGTTTTCCCTGTGTTCTGTCCACTGTGTTCCTCTGTGCTCCCTGTGGTTCAGCCTTTCTCGTATGCAGCAACCCCGTCCGGCTACACTCTCGGTGAGACCGCTCTAAAAACGAAATATATCGCCCGGACGAAATCAAGGGGCAGGCGATTTCCGCATTCGTGAGTTTGGAACACGGTATCGAGCCGACGAACGCTCTGAAAGAAGAGCTGAAGAAATGGGTGGCAGAAGAGATTGGTTCGCTGGCCAAGCCCGATCACATCCGGTTTACCGACACGCTTCCGAAGACGCGCAGCGGGAAGATCATGCGCCGCTTGCTAAGAGAGTTGGCCAGCAGCGGAGAAGTGAAAGGCGACACAACGACGCTGAAGGATTTCGGGGTGATCGCGAAACTAAAAGAGCAGGACGAAGTTTAACAGCCCTTTTGCACGTGGAGATTCGTATCAGGGTACGCCTTCAGGCGTGCCGCAAGCGCATTCGCGTCAAGCGCCTTTAGGCGCTGGCTTTCGATTGCTAAGGCCAATCCCCTAGTGCGAAGGCGACTCGACAGACTGGTGCTGTTCGCGCATCTGCTGCAAAAAGCTTTCCACCGGTACCTGAAACTTGTGTCGGAACAGATCAACCAGTGTGTCATCGGTTGCGGAGAGTTTAGCTGCGGAGATCGGGAACGCAGCTAAGCTGCCGTCGGGCAGGGGCATTTCCAATCCGTCGGGTTCGACCTGAATCTCGGGAGATTTATCTCCGTTGGTGCGCAAGGTCGTGATCATGCGGTGTACCTGATCCCGCTGCTCGGTCGTGGTCTGCAGGAATACCACTCCCATCCCGTACTCCGGATGCGCGACCAGCACGACGCCTCCGGCATGGACCTCGAGGTCGACGGTCTTGATTGAAAGGACGACACGCGTGCCCCTCGGAAAAGGTGAGCTTGTCGTCAGATAGCAGCCGCCGAGGCTGAGGTCGCTGAGACGGCAACTCACGGGCGGGTCGTCCTGCTCGGGTTCCGGAAGATGGCTGCTCAACCACTGGCGAATGATGTTGCGCTGCTCGTCGGTGGCGTTCTTGAAGCGGACACCAGCCTGCTCTTCGTTGCCCTCCCATGCCACCTCTCCATAGATTTCGAGCTTCTGGTCCATGCCTGGCAATTCGAGAGAGAAGCGGAGCGAGTTTTCCCTCGGTATGCGGTCCGAAAACTGAAGGGCCATGCCGCCTTCGCAGAGGTCGAGGGTCTTGGCCTTATACCGGCTGGAGCCATAACACTCTACTGGAATTTGCACGGCGACCCGCAACTGTAGCCGTCGCTCACGCTTCATCAGGGCGCGAACCGCACGAAAGCTAGCTTTGGCGCGCTCGACCGAAAGCGGTTTGTGCAGGACGAAATGCGCCCCCATTTCAAAACCGCCCTTCAGTCCGACGGGATTCTCCACCAGCACGATCCCAAGAGCTCGGCCGTTGACGGGAGAGGCCTTGGCTCCCCGCAATACGCCGCCGGCTTTTTCAACATTTGCCCCGTCTACAATGATGGCTTCGAAACGCTGGCGGGTGATTCGGCGGACCGCATCGTCCACGGCGGAGCAATGCTCGACGCCAATTTCCAGGTCGCTGAGCACCCGGCGCAGGACGCGAACCGTCTTTTCGTCGGAACTCAGCAACAGAGACTTCAGTTCCATGTTTCGAATCACACTCGGATCGGTTTCAATGCGCCGTTCCCGGCTTTGCCGGGGCGGATGATAATGTCACTGACAATGACGATGATGAATAGCTTGTCCAGCGCCTTCGCGTGCGCCTGATTGGTAGCCCTGATCGGAAGGAGACCGTCGATCCCCAAAACTGGGCGATCGCAATAAACTCCCCCGTTCGCACTCTAAGTGTATGAGATTCTGTGGTCAACGCCATGGCCTGGTCTTCCGGTTACTCTGGTCATCTCTTGCTCCAGGCACCTTTCCCAGACGACGCCCCTAACAGTCTTATCGGCTCGGAGACAGCGGCCCTGTAGGGTATCAATAGTCTTGAGCCTTGCGGGCATCGGACGTGTTCTCGTAGGTCCAGACTGCAAGTGATTGCGCACAAAGGGGATATAGTGCCCGGAGCAACGGAGTCAACTTTACTATTGACTAACCGCCAAAAACCTATTATTATCAATAGCTTCCATAGAGGCCGAGGGGCTAGAATCTGTCGGTTTGGGTTTCCTTCTTTGCAGGTGAATCCCCTAGGCGCTTCTTGGAATCAAAGAAGATAGAGGCTTAAAAGAAGAAGTCCTTATTCCACGCATAAGAGGGTATATTTTTCATGGCTAAGCGACGCGGAAACCCCAACTGGGGCAAGCCCGAGCCTATTGGGCCGGTTACTCCCACAATCACCGAGTTCGAGCAGGTTGTGCACGAGTATAAGCTCTCCCCCGACCAGTACTTGCGCTCTACACGGCTGCGGGAATGGGCGCGCCGGAACAAGAATTCCAAGTACATCCCCGAGCCCTTGCTCGAAGCTTGGGGCTTTGAAATCGAATCCACCCTGTAACCGCAGGGAACCGGATTCGCAAGGAGGGTCGCCCAAAGCGGCCCTTTTCTATTTGTGGTGCGATTAGTTGGAGCTATTGGCGACGAGTCGGAGTCCGGATATGCTGGCAGTCATGAAGTTTGGTGGTCCGCAACTCGTGGGTTCGGAACTCGTTGGCCTGATCGTGGCCGTAAGTTTTGCGGCGGGCCTCAACGTCTACGCCACCGTAGCCACCCTCGGACTGCTCGCCCATGCCGGCCTGCTCGATTTGCCTTCCGGACTTCATCTGCTTTCCAATTGGTGGGTGATTGCGGCCTCCGGAGTGCTTTTTGCCATTGAGCTGTTCGCTGACAAAATCCCGGCTTTCGATTTGTTCTGGAATGCCCTGCACACCTTTGTTCGAATTCCTGTGGCGGCCTTGATCGCCTACGGCGCGACCTCCCAGCTGTCGCCGGAAAAGCAATTACTTGCGGCGCTGGCGGGCGGGGCGATAGCCTTGGCGGCGCATGGAGGCAAGACTGCGGCGCGCGTCGCTGTGACGCCATCTCCCGAACCGTTTTCGAATTTCGCCCTCAGCGCGGGAGAAGACACACTCGCTATCTTTCTGACTTGGTTCGCGACCCAGCATCCGATTGCGGCGGCCCTGATCGTTATCGGATTTCTAGCGGTGATTGTCGTGCTAATGCGATGGGTGATACGCGCTATGAAGAATCTGTTTCGTAGTCCTGAGAACGAGGCTGGAAACCGTGCGGAGCACGACGCAGAGAACCTCGCGCCGTCGAAGAGGCACGATTTAGACGCTGCGTAACTACTATGACTCCTAAATCACCCTTTACCGATGTCCCCACCGCGATCGAAGAGATCCGCGCCGGGCGAATGATCGTCGTGATTGACGACGAAGACCGCGAGAATGAAGGCGATCTAACCCTCGCCGCCGAAAAAGTTACCCCCGAAGCCATCAACTTCATGGCCAAGTTCGGACGCGGCCTGGTCTGCCTCGCGATGACCGAAGAGCGGCTCGACCACCTGCGCATCGGTCCCATGACCAGCGAGAACACATCGCAATACGGAACTGCCTTTTGCGAAGCAATTGACGCTCGAGATGGCGTGACCACGGGCATTTCAGCTTATGATCGCTCGCATACCATCAAAATTGCAATCGATCCGGCGACGCGCCCATCGGATCTGGCCCGGCCCGGGCATGTCTTCCCGCTGCGAGCGCGCAAGGGTGGAGTGCTGGTGCGCGCCGGCCAGACCGAAGCTTCCGTCGATCTCGCCCGCCTTGCCGGCATGGTCCCGGCGGGAATCATCTGCGAAATCATGAAAGACGACGGCACCATGGCGCGCGTGCCCGATCTGATCGAGTTCTGCCGCACCCATGAAATGAAGATGCTGACGGTTGCGGAGTTGATCCGCTACCGGATGAAGCATGAGCGCTACGTGCATCGTGTGGGCGAGGCGATGGTCGAAACCAAGTACGGAGAATTCCGTCTGATTGCCTACGAGAGTGAAGTGGACGGTGGCGATTCCCATATGGCGCTCATTCGAGGCGATATCGGCCGTAGCGACATCGGCGATTCGTCCGAGCCCGTCCTGGTCCGCATGCACGCGCACTGTCTGCTGGGCGACGTTTTCGGCGCCACCGCCTGCGATTGCAATCAGACACTCGAGGCTTCGCTAAAGATCATCGCCGATGAGGATCGAGGCGCGTTGATCTACTTGCACCAGACGTCCAAAGGATTCTCGACCGAAAAAATTGGGGACCAGTCGGTTCTCACATTTCATCGTGAACGGCGTTTGCCAGCCCTACCCGAGAGCGAGCGCAAGATTCAGCGCGAAATCGGCCTGGGAGCCCAGATTCTATCCGATCTGAATCTGAAGCGCATCCGACTCTTAACCAATCACCCAAGAAGGGTAGCCGCGCTGGAAGGATTTGATATCGAGATAGTAGAGCAGATCCCGGTAAAGCTAGCAAAAACCCGCCTGTAGGTGCTCGTGTGGGGACGGGCGCCTCGCTCGTCCAAGCCGAGCGCAGCTCGGGCAGCCAGAGCCGCAGCCAGCCGCGTCTCTACGACGTAGATCGTTCTTCGCCGTGCTAAAATCAGCACGTGAAAACTCAGCGGAAATTCACGGTTGTCATCGAACGAGATGAAGAGGACTACTACGTCGCTACCGTGCCCGCCCTGCGAGGTTGCCACACTCAAGCGAAAAACCTGGACACGCTTATGAAGCGGGTGCGGGAAGTTATTCAGCTTTGCTTGGAGGACAATCAAGCCGCCCCATCGCTCGAACTCGTCGGTATCCAGCAGATTTCTGTATGACTCGTCTTCCACGCCTGAAAGGCAAAGGAACTCGTACGTCTTCTCGAAAAAATTGGGTTTGAGATTGTACGAACCCGAGGTAGTCACGTCTTCCTCAAACATTCCGACGGAAGGGTGACTACAGTGCCGGTACATTCTGGCGAAACCATTGGCCCGGCCTCCTCCGGTCTGTTCTCCGAGATGTTGAGTTATCGGTGGAGGAGTTGCTTGCTGGTCGCTGAGTCGTGGATCGCCCTCGGGCTGTCAGCGGCCCAGCCCAGCCAAAGTTACCAAGTTCAGAACGGCTTCCGCGCCGTAATCTCCTCATCTTTAATAAAAAACTGCGCCGAGCATTGCGCCGAGCCGCAGATCGTTGGCAGAAGCCCCGCCATCTGCTTGCGCGTAATCAAGCCCAGCGTGCCGCAGGAAGGGCAGGAAAGCACCGCCCAATAAGGATCCTCTCTCTCCCCCACTTCGCCAGCATTCTCCAGCACGAACACGGTACCGGGTTCCATCTGCTCGGGAATCCATTCGTTGATAATGCTCAATTCACCGATCATCATGCCTCCCCCGCTTTCCGTTTACGCTCGTCTTAAGCCCTCTGATTTAAGCCCTCTGACCCCGGCGCAAAGGCCGAACTCGTTCCGAAACCACAGTCTTCTTGCGCGCCTGAATCTCCGCTCGAACCCGCCTGACTTCGTCGCTCAGGCATATATCGAACATCAGCTGCCGGGCGTTCTTGAGCAGATCCACGACCTGTCGCGCTGAGGTTCGCAGATAAAGATGAGTGCCGTCGGTAAGAAGGTGATACTCCGAAGATGCGCTGACCGTGGCGGCCAGGCTGGTGCCGAATTCCTGCCGCAGGAAACCAATTACTTTGCGCATGCGCTGGAGGGAGAAGCCCCGTCGGCGAAGCTGGCAGATGACTGCCAAGGTAACCAATTGTTCCCAGCTATAGATGCGGCGGCGCCCCTGGCGGCCAGGCGCCACGATGCCCCGTTCGTCCCACCATTGCAGCTGGCGGGCGGTGATTGCGGTCAAGGCGATCACGTCGTTGGAGGTGAATTCTCGTTGCATTTTCAACACGTTCTGTTTCAAACAAGAAATTCTAGAAATGTTTGAAACATTCTAGGTGGCGGGGGCAGAAATCAACTAAGGTTTCGTCCTCATGGTGTTGACTACGCGGGTACGTAGCCGGAAGCTGGTAGTGTTATGACGCACAGGAGCAAATCTTAACCACAGGGGGCACGGGGATACACAGGGGAACCACAGGGGAATTCAACAACAGGCCTTCCTCTTCCCTTCGACGCAAAATTGGCCGCCATCCGGAGGTCCGTCCGTTTGTACCTTTCGTGCCTCTGGCATTAACATTAGTCATAGCAAATTCTTTTTCCGGGGCCATTGAATTCATGATCCAAAGCCAAAGACTGCGTGTCGCCATGCTTGCCCGTTTCGTCCTGTTGTTTGTCCTGTGCTCTGTCACGCTAACTTTCTCCCAGCAAAAGGAAGGGAATCCCAAGGTGGATGCCGCAAAAAAAACCGCGCCCACCTCCTCCGACCCGTCAGCGAAAGACGACAAAGACAAAGACGAAAAGAACTTAGGTGACCCGCTCTTTAAGGGAATGAAGTACCGTTCGATCGGCCCTTTTCGTGGCGGCCGCTCTCTCACAGCCGCCGGAATTCCCGGCGACCCGACCATCTACTATTTCGGTTCGACCGGTGGTGGCGTCTGGAAGTCGACCGACGCCGCGAACACCTGGTCCCCGATTTTTGATAAAGACGGAGCCCCTTCGATCGGCAGCATCGCTGTCGCTGTGTCCGATCCGAACGTCGTTTATGTCGGGACCGGCGAAGCGTGCATTCGCGGAAACATCTCGCACGGAGACGGAGTTTGGAAATCAGTGGACGCTGGAAAATCCTGGAAGAATGTTGGACTGAAGGATTCACGCGCGATTGGCAAAGTGATCGTGAATCCGCGCAATCCCGATATTGTTTTTGTGGCGGCGCTCGGCCATCCCTTTGGCCCGAACACAGAGCGCGGTGTTTTCCGGAGCACCGATGGCGGCAAGACCTGGGACAAGGTTCTCTACAAAGACGAGAACACGGGAGCGATCGATGTGGCTTTCGATCCGGAGAATCCCAACATTTTATTTGCCTCGCTGTGGGAAGCTCGACGGACTCCGTGGACGCTTTCCAGCGGTGGGCCGGGCAGCGGCGTGTACCGCTCCACGGATAGCGGCACAACGTGGAAAAAGCTAGAGGAGCACGGCCTTCCGAAGGGACCCTACGGTCGCATCGGCCTGGCGGTGGCCGCGAATTCCGACCGAGTCTACGCCATTATCGAAGCCAAGGAAGCCGGTGGACTGTATCGCTCCGACGACGGCGGCGACACTTGGGATCTCGTAAACGGCAGCCACGGCCTGTTTCAGCGTGCCTGGTACTACATGCATGTGATCGCCGATCCGCAGGATGCCAATACGGTTTACATAGCCGACGTGGAGTTCTTCAAGTCCACCGACGGCGGCCGCAACTTCAACAAAATTAAAATTCCGCACGGCGACAATCACGGTCTGTGGATCGATCCGAAGAATACAAAAAGAATGATCGCCTCGAACGACGGTGGCGTCACCGTCAGCCTGGACGGCGGCAAGTCCTGGACACGCGAAGACAACCAGCCGACCGCACAGTTTTACCACGTCATCACCGACACGCGGACGCCTTACTACGTGTACGGCGCGCAGCAGGATAATTCCACCGTGGCGATTGCCAGCCGCAGCGATGACGGCGCGATTGGCCGCGACGAATGGTACGCCGTCGGAGGCGGCGAAGCGGGATATATTGCGCCCTCTCCTCTCGACCCGAACATTGTGTATGCCGGTGACTATCAGGGCAACATCACTCGCTTCGACCGGCGCACGAACCAGGTCAAGAGCATTGCCGTGTGGCCGGAACTCACCGACGCGCGCGGCGCCGCCCCACTCGATCACCGTTTTCAATGGACGGCGCCCATCGTGACCTCTCCGCACGATCCGAACACGATTTACTACGGAGGCGAGCGCATCTTTAAAACTACCGATGGCGGAACCCACTGGGAAGCGATCAGTGGCGACCTGACGCGCAACGACAAATCGAAACAGCAGGCTTCAGGCGGCCCGATCACGGTGGACGATACCGGCACCGAATATTACGACACAGTTTTTTCGATTGCTCCTTCGCCCTTGGCAAAAGGCCTGATTTGGGCCGGCACCGACGACGGCTTGATCCAGATCACACGCGATGAGGGAAAGAATTGGGCCAACGTAACCCCCAAGGGTCTGGCGGAATGGAGCCGCATCAGTTTGATCGAGGCGTCTCCGCACGATGCAGGCACTGCCTACGTCGCGATTGACCGCCATCAGAACGACGATCTCGCGCCCTACATCTACAAGACCAGCAACTACGGAGCGACCTGGACCCGGATCACCACGGGAATTCCCGACGGAATTTTTGTGCGCGCGGTGCGCGAAGACCCGAAGAAAAAAGGTTTGCTCTACGCTGGGACAGAGCGCGGCGTCTTTGTCTCTTTCGACGACGGGGCGCACTGGCGCTCGCTGCAAATCAACCTGCCGATCACGCCCATTCACGACCTGGTCATTAAGAACGATGATCTGGTGCTTGCGACGCACGGGCGCGCGTTTTGGATCCTTGACGATGTCTCGCCGCTGCGCCAGTTCACCGATTCAGTTGCTCAGGAAGGCATGCATCTTTACCAACCCGCGACCGCGTATCGCGTGCACACCGGAGAAGCGCCGCCGCGATTGGTCTTTGCCGGAAAGAATCCGCCAAATGGCGCGGTGATTTATTACTACGTGAAGAAGGCGCCGAAGCAGGAAGTGAAAATTGAAATCCTGGACGCGGCGGGCAGCGTAATCCGCAAGTACTCCAGCAGTAAAACCGAGCCGCTCGATGAGCCGCGTGATCCCGACGACAAGAAGCCGGAGAAGCAGATCAAGCCGGAAGATGGTCTGAATCGTTTCGTGTGGGATCTGCACTATGAGGGGGCGAACCGTGTTCCCGGCTATTTTTTGTGGGAATACAATGACGGCGCGCGCGGACCACTGGCACTGCCGAGCAACTATCAGGTGCGCTTGACCGCCAATGGCAAGAGTCTAACGGCTCCGTTTGAAGTGAAGATTGATCCGCGAGTCACCACTTCGCAGAGCGATCTGGAGAAGCAGTTCAAGCTCGAGATGGACGTGCGCGAGCAGTTGAATCGTGTCTACTACGCGGTGAACCAAATCCAGGACGTCCGCGAGCAACTGGACGGCCTTAAGAAGCGCCTGGTGCCGGGCGACTCCTCGAAAGCCTTGTTCGATGGCGCGAGTGTGCTCGATGCAAAGCTGATTGCAGTTCGCGATCCGCTGATTAATTTCAAAATCAGCGCCAGCGAGGATTCTCTTGCCTACGCGCCTGGGATCGACGCGAAGCTGGCGTTTCTTGCCATGGCAGTGGGTGGTTTCGCCGACTCTGCTCCGACCGAGTCTGAGTACCAGGAATTCGACAAACTGAAAAAGCAAACCGATGAATTACTGGCGAGCTGGGATCAGGTTCGGAATGCCGACATCACGACGTTCCAGAAGTTGGCGGCCGAACAAAACGTCCACTCCATCTACGTGCCCGATGTGAGAAGCGAGCGAGTGCAGGGCGGGGCCGAAGAAGAATAATAATAGTAACAACGATCGCTGCGATTCACGCACCGTAGCCAGCCTCACACGGCTCCTCGGAGAAATTATGAAATTCCTGTTCTTGTTGTGTGTCCTTATCAGCGTAGGACTTGCGGCCGGAGCGCAAGAGTCCGCCGCAATTCATGTCGTGAAGGCGGCCCGCCTGATTGACACGAAAAACGGGCGCGTCGTCGACAATCCCATTGTGCTGATTAGTGGCGACCGCATTCAGGCCGTCGGTCGCAGCGGCGAGATCAGCATTCCGAACGGAACAAGGGTGCTCGATCTGGGCAGTGCCACGTTACTGCCCGGGTTGATCGACCTGCACACGCACCTCAACGACGAGCCGGAGTTTCACGGCGTTGCCTTCCATACCCTGTCGGCGCCGCGTATGGCGATCATTGGCGCGAAGGGCGCGCGTATGACGCTCGATGTAGGCTTTACCGCCGTCCGCAATGTAGGCTCGTCCCATTACGCCGATGTTGCGTTGCGCGATGGCATCAACGCCGGAGATGTTCCCGGCCCGCGCATGCAGGTCACCGGACCGATGATTGGCAGCACCGGCAGCCATTGCGACTACACGTACCTCGCTCCCGAGTTTCACTATGCTGACGAAGGCGTTGCCAACGGCGTCCCGGCAGTGCAGGAAAAGGTGCGCGAGGTCTTGAAATACGGTGCTGACTGGGTGAAGTTCTGCGCCAGCGGAGGTGTGTTCTCGCAGGGAGATTTGCCCGACGACGTCCAGTTCTCTCCCGAGGAAATGGTCGCCATCGTAGAGGAAGGACATCGCCATGGAAAGAAAGTAGCGGCTCACGCCCATGGGACTCGAGCCATCATCGAGGCCGTGAAGGCGGGAGTGGACACAATTGAACACGGCAGCGTGCTCGATGACGAAGCCATCCGCTTAATGAAGGAACACGGTACCTACCTGGTTGCCGACATCTACGACGACGATTTCATTCTTCAGCATGGCAAGGAATATGGGTACACCGAAGAGAACCTCGCCAAGGAAAAAATGCTTGGTCAGAAACAGCGCGACAGTTTCCGCCGCGCTGTGCAGGCTGGCGTGAAGGTTGGTTATGGCACTGATACCGGTTCGATTCCCTTCGGGCAAAACGGCAAGCAATTCTTCTACATGGTGAAGTACGGACTCACTCCGATGCAGGCCATTCAGTCGGCTACCACCTGGGCTGCGGACGTGATGAACTGGTCCGATCGCATCGGCAGTCTTGACGCAGGCAAGTATGCGGACCTGATCGCTGTCACTGGCAATCCGCTCGACGACATCACAATCCTGGAACGCGTCCCTTTCGTGATGAAAGGAGGGCAGGTCGTGAAAGACGAGATTAGTCCGTCGTGCAGGAAATAGGCCAATGCGAGTTAATGTGGTGGAAGGATGGGCGTCTCGCCCGTCCAGCCGGGCGCGGACGCCCGCCGCTCTATTAAATGAACATCTCGTCTTGCGGGCCGCCGCCGCCGTTTCTCGGATGGCGCCTCTTCTGGCCGAGGAAGACGTCAACTCCGGTGCTGATCGCGGCCATCAGTCCATTCACCTGGCGCAGCGGAGAGATCACCGTTTTGTGGACGACTTCGCTGGTCTCTTCAACTTTGTCCATGGTGCGATTCAGCAGTTCATCCGCGCGGATAACTTGCAGCCGGGCGCGGTCGAGCGCATCGGTGACCGTGGCGTCGAGGCGGCCCAGTTGATTGCGTATCAAGTCGCTTGACTCCGCGAAGTTAGTGCTCATGACCTCGATCTTCGGGCGCAGTTCCACCAGCAAACTCTGCGCCGTTTCCACCGTGGGCAGAACTCTGCTCTTCACTTCCGTGGCGAGAGCTTCCATCCTCTCCGTGCTCTTGCGGACCGCAACGTAAAGGGCCACCAAAATTCCCGCCTGGACCGCGACTGCAATCGTCGTCACCGCAATAAAAATTTTTAGGAGAGTGTCATCCATGGCTGCTCCTCAGCTGCTCTCGGGCTGCTCCTGCTGCACCGCCGCTCTCTCGCCGCTTAAAGGTTCTTGCCTGGTTCGGCCCCGGCGGCAGTCGTCTCGTTATATGCCTGACGTCCCGCCTCGTAAGCGTTGCGGAACTGCTCTTTCTGCTGATTGAGCACGTCGCGTCCGCGATCCACCCAGTCATTCGCCTGTTCGCGCGCCCGGCGAGCCTGCTTGCGCGCTTTCTCGGTGCCTTCCTGCGCCTTGGAGCGAAGTACATCACGTGTTTCTTCGCCGGAGTGCGGCGCGTACAGCACGCCCACTACAGCTCCCACACCGAGCCCCGCCAGGAACCACAAAAAGCTGTTGCCATCACGATCCGCCATAACTACCTCCTCTAACTTCTCTGTCTATCGGAATGGTAGCACCCGGATATGTGAAAGACAATTCACGGGTGGAGGGAAGGGCGTCTCGCCCGCCCAGCCGGGCGGGGACGTCCGGCTCTCCAGCAACCAGCTCTTCCGACCGAACCGAAGAAGCTCTTGTGCCGAGCGCGCCAAAAGCGGACAATGAGGCGTTTTCGAGGAGGCACTTCTTGTCCGACCGCAAGTATCGGCAACGCGGATACCAGGATTCCGGTAGTGGACCGAAAAAAGAGTTCGAGAAGCCGGCGGCGCCGAAAAAAGAAAACACATTCGGACCGCGGCCGATGAACATGCCCGGAACGCGAACCGTCTCCCGCTGTGCGGAATGTGGCGCGCTGCTGCAGAATCTCACGGATCCGGTCGGGCAATGCCCGAAATGCGGATTCGACCTGCACGCCTGCAAACAGTGCGAACACTTTGACCCTTCGTGCCGCTTCGAATGCAATCAGCCGATCCCTGCCCGAATCTCCCCCAAAGACAAGCGCAACAACTGCTCGTTTTATTCCATCCGCGTGATGGTCGAAAAAGAAACATCCAGTAAGGGCAGTCAGCGTCCGAATGACGCGCGCGCGGCGTTTGACAATCTTTTCAAGGACTGAAAACTAGCTATCAGCTCGCAGCCGTCAGCCCTCAGCTATCAGCCACCCTATCCAAGTTGGCATCCTGAGCGGAGTCGAAGTGCCCCTGCTCTGTCACGTCCAAAAATTCAAACGGTCGCGATGGCCCGGCCGCGCGCCCTGAAGCCGCGGCCGCGAAGGCGTATTCGGACAGCCCACGTAGCCAGCGAAATCGCGCAACAGATTTCGACGAACACCTTGCCGCCGTCCAGCAAATCGACCTTGCCGTTCGACAGCGCGGGATCGGTAAACACACTGTGGATGAACATGAGAATGAGTGCGGGAAAGACCAGGTAGTGCAACTTCCTCCACAACGGGCGAGCCATGCGCAGGCGAAAGAGCGAGGTGACAATGACGATCAGCAACACGTACAACGCGGCCGCTCCCACGGTATTGAGCTTGGGTTGCACGGGAGACTGGATCGGCAGCAGCACATCCGCCAAACCGAAGTGAGTAGAGCCTCCGATCAGCAGCACAGCGGGATGCAAAACGATCAGCAGCAGAACGAAGTATGCGGTCCAGTTGTGCAGACGGAAAATATTGAGGTGGCGATGGGGCCACAACCGGAGAGGGCTGTAGCGTAAAGCGATGAGAAGTCCTAAAACCATGTTTACCGTAGCGGTGCCGACGGCGGCGAGTCCGAGGTAGGCACAGAGGTCGAGAATAGTCATTAATGTTTGATCCAGATAGTTCGATGCAGATAGTTTGCTGCAGATGGTTTGACGCAATTTAATCGAAACGGAGAGCGGTGAAGCTGGTCTAAGGTTTCTGCGTCGGCCGCAGCAATATTTCGCTGGCGAAGGATTGCGGGGCCTGCGTGACGATCATGGCTACGGCGTGGGCTACGTCCGAGGCTTGGAGCATCTTCTCGGCGTTCTTTCCTGGATGCGGGCTGAATTCGGTATGAACGGAGCCCGGGCAAATGACCGAAACGCGAATGTTGTGGGCTCGCAACTCCTCGGCGACGGAGTAGGTCAATCCATTCAAGCCCCACTTGGAGGCGGCGTAGGCAGCCCCATTTGGCAGGGCGTTCTTGCCGGCGAGGGACGAGATGTTAATGATGTGTCCGGTGCGAGCTTTGGAATTGATCATCAGCGGTGCCAGGCTGCGGATGCAGTAGTAGACGCCGCGCAGGTTCGTGTTCAGCACGCGTTCCCAATCGTCGGGCGAAAGCTGATGGAGTGGTCCTGCCGCCCCGCCGATGCCAGCGTTGTTGACGAGAATGTCTATCCGGTGGAAGGTGCGCTCGACGTGCTCGGCGAGCGCTTCGACCGAATGCAGATCGGTGACATCACATTCGATCACCGAACTTTTCTTGGAACTTTTCACTGAACTAGTCCCGCCGCTGTTCTGGATGGTGGCGGCGGTTTGTTCGAGCGCTTCGCGCGAGCGTCCGCACAGGACGGTGTGCGCGCCTAGTTCGGCTAGGGTCAAGGCGATGGCCCTGCCAATGCCGCGTCCGGCGCCGGTGACGACAGCGACTTGTCCGGCCAACGGCGGGTTCGTCGGTAATGCAGTTTTCGTCAAAACAGCCTCCTCCCAGAGAACATTATTCTATTTTGCGTCGGTCGTATTGTGCATCCAAAGTTGTGCATCCAAAGTCGTGCATCCAAGGATGTGCTGGGGCGTGGGCTCTACGGGCCGGCGCGTTCCGGCATCTAAGCGGTCAGGAGGGGTAAAGCGAGCAAGCCGCTTGCCTTAGCGGGACTACATCCTTATAATCCGCACACCGGAATAATGTTAAGCCGTGGCATATCGACAGGCGGCCCATGATTTTCGGGACCAGTCAGTGTCAGTGTTAGTGTTAGTGAAAGACTAGTTCATGGTGCAAGCCCGACGCCAGGGTTGGGTGGAATCGGGCAGGATATCAACTCCAGCTTCCCCGAAGAGTTAAGGAGCCACATTAATGAAGAAGATTGTTCTCGCGATGTTGCTGGTAGCCGCGGTTACCGCCGTCGCTCAAACCGCTCCCGCGCCAGCTCAACCCGCGCCGCAGCAAAACCCCGCGTCGTCTCCAGCGGCGCCTCAGAAAAAAGAGATCAAAGACCCAGCCGAGTACAACGCCTATGTGGGCGCCGTGCAGCAGCAGGATGCGGCGGCCAAGATTAGCGGCCTGGAAGCGTTTCTGACCCAGTATCCGAACAGCGTCATGAAAGAAGACGCGCTGGAACTTCTGATGGGCGCTTACCAGCAGACAGCCAATCAGGCCAAGACGCTGGAGACGGCGCAGAAGGTTTTGCAGGCCAATCCGTGCAATATCCGGGCGTTGGCGCTACTGGCCTACACCAAGCGGACGTTGGCGGAAGCGGGCCAGAACGCGCAACAGAATCTTGCCGAAGCGGGCCAGAGCGGTGAAAAAGGCTTGCAGTGTCTGCAGACGATGACCAAGCCCGATGGCACGTCGGATGCGGATTTCCAAAAGCTGAAAGCGCAGACGTCCGTGATCTTCAATGGCGCGGCGGGCATTGCCGCCTATCAGGCCAAGGACTATGCCAAGGCCGAGAAGTTTCTGCGCGCGTCGGTGGAAGCGGATCCGACCAACCTGCGCGACCTCTATCCGCTGGCGCTGGCTTACCTGACGCCGGGACCGGCTGAAAACGATCTGGATGGACTTTTCTTTATCGCGCGCGCCGCCAATCTGGCGCAGGGCGCGGGCAAGGATCAGATCGCCAAATTCGGCAAGAGTAAATACGTCAAGTACCACGGCAGCGAAGAGGGATGGACCGCTCTGCTGGCGCAAGCGGCTACCACAACTCTGCCTCCGGCCGGTTTTACGATCACGAAGTACGTGCCGCCGACTCCCGCCGAACAGGCGGCGACTCTGGTCAAGAGCAAAAAAGTTGAAGAGATGAGCTTCGCGGAGTGGCAAATGGTTCTCTCCGAAGGGACTCCCGAAGACGCCGAGAAGGTGTGGACCGCGCTCAAAGGAAAACCGTTGCAGATGGTGGCCCATGTCATCAGCATCGAGTCTCCAAAGCAACTGAAACTTGCTGGTAGTCAGGACGATATCGACGCCAAGCGCGCGGACATCGATCTGACCATGACGGCGGCGATTCCGGCGAAGTCGATGCCGAAAGAGGATACCGACTTCCAGTTCCAAGGGACGCCGGTCTCCTACGTGGCGAAGCCGTTTTTGATGACGATGGATGAGGGAGCCTTGCTGGTGAAGGCGGCGCCGAAGTCGGCTGTACATAAGAAGCCGAGGGCACACTAGAGGGCACGTCTCAGCTGTCAGGTCTCAGGTCTCAGGAAGGGCTTGGGTGAGCAAGACTGTGCTGGGAAGAACAAGGGGCGGTCCCGTTCGGGACCGCCCTCTTCATTTCTTACGACGAGATTTGTTGCGGCAAGCTTGCCAGTTGCGTTTAGCGAGCCTGTTTTCTCTCCAACGTGACGGGACGCGCGCTGCGGGGCGGGCGCTTCGTGCCGGCGCGCAGCGGACGAACATCAATCTTTAGCTCTTGCATGGTCCGGCTCAGTGTGTTCCGGTGCATGCCTAATTGCCGGGCTGCCTTGCACTGGTTGCCCCGGTTATCTTCGAGCACGGTCACGATAAAGCGCTTCTTAAACTCGCGAACCGCCTCTGAATAGAGGATGTTGCTTTTGTACATCTGAAGGATGAGTGCTTCCAGTTGATCTTTCACTTGCGGCCTCGTTTCCGTGCTTACTCAATCTAAAATTCTTTGCTGAAAAATCTGTTAAACACTATTTCGCCGGCCCCGAAGGCGACGACCGTGGCTGAATCCTGTCCGCTGCCGAATGCACCTGCCGCATGTAATCCAAGCCCTGGTAGAAGCGTTGGCGCAATTCCGGCGGCGCCAGCCAGATTGCAGCCCTTCCTCCCACCAGGAAATACGGAGCGAACTCCGATTCCGCCAGCCACTGCGCAGCGGGCGCAAAAGCGGCCACGGCGGTGAGCACAATCGCTACCACCAGGACGCCCTTCAACAAGCCCAGAACCGCGCCCAGAAACCGGTCAATCGCGCTTAGACCGGCTTTCTTCATTACCGAGCGCGCGACCCTTCCAGCAAGGCCGGCAACGATCAGGACCGCGAAAAAAATGATAAGGAAACCTGCGATCTCACCTATCCACGGCGATTTCAAATGCGGCGCGAACCACTCCGCCAGGCGATGATACTGCCAGGCCGCCAGCAGGTATCCCACAACCAAACCAGCCAACTTGAAGGCTTCATGGAAGAAGCCTTCAATGGCTGCCGCAGTCGCGGAAAGCGCGAGAAATCCGAGGATGATCCAATCCGCAGTGCTCATGGTTCAAAGGATCCGAAGCTCGTTGATCCGAAATTCAGTGATCCGAATTCAATGACACCAGCGCACGCGGGCTAAATCTCCAACTCGCGTCCCGTCAACTGACGGTATGCCCCGAGGTACTTTTCGCTCGTCCGCAGCGCAACGTCCTGGGGGAGGGCTGGCGCGGGCGGTTGTTTGTTCCAGCGAATTTCTTCGAGGTAATCCCGTACATACTGCTTATCGTAGGAATCCTGCGCCTTGCCCGGTTGGTAGGTATCGGCCGGCCAGAAGCGCGAGGAATCCGGGGTAAGCACTTCATCCGCCAGGGTGATGCCCTGGGCGGTTTGCCCAAATTCAAACTTGGTGTCGGCTATGATGATGCCGCGCTGCCGCGCATAATCCGCGGCTTTCTTGTAGATACGCAACGTGATGTCACGGAGTTGGTGGCTCAGCTGCGGATCGACCAGCTTGCACATTTCTTCGAATGAAATGTTGATGTCATGCCCTGTGGTCGCCTTGGTCGCTGGCGTGAAGATAGGCTCCGGCAGTTGGTCGGATTCCTTCAATCCAGGCGGAAGCTTGATGCCGCAGACCGTGCCGGTCGCTTTGTACTCCTTCCAACCGGAGCCGGAAAGGTAGCCGCGCGCGACGCACTCGACCGGAAACATCTCGGCGCGCATCACCATCATGGAGCGGCCGCGGAGCTCGTCGGCGTGGTTGCGAATCGCAGCCGGATGGCGGTTCACGTCGGCAGTGACGAAATGGTTGGGGACGATATCCTTAAGGAAGTCGAACCAGAACAGCGAAATCTGCGTCAGTACCCGGCCCTTGTGCGGAATGCCGGTTGCCAGTACGTAGTCGAAGGCCGAGATGCGATCGGTCGCCACGAACAGCAGGTGGTCGGTGTCGAGGTTATATACGTCGCGGACTTTGCCGCTGGCGTGCAACTCTAGTTCGGGGTAGTCGGTTCGAAGCAGGACGGGATCCAAAATTTGGGGGCTCATGTGTAAAATCACCAGCAAAAAACTTTGCGTATTCTAGCTGTCGCGGAAGATTTGTCAATGCTTTGTATTGCGGGGGTCCGGATTTGCCGTCCGCCGATGTACCAAAAAGGGTTGACAGGTCGAGTGTAAGCTAGAAACCTTGTCCATGGCGGGTTCTTGAGTGATCGGGGTGTGGAAAAAACTGAGGAAGGCTCTGGAAAAAAAGGCGGTGGTTTTTCAACGGAAAAAGCAGAATGCGGTGGATGTTGTCAACGGGGAACCAGAGTTTTCTGTTGGTGCTCTGAAAAACGCTGTCCTCAGTTCAGTCGATCGCGACCATTGGTTCGCCGTCTTGCGCCGAAATGAGTCGGCCATTTACGGGAGGCGTGAAACACACGCAAGACCTCCACCAGGTTGCCGCGTACACGGTACGGAACGATGTATGGAGTGCCCGACACGACCAGTTCGCGGGTTCCGGGCACTCTTCCGGGCCGGCCTGCGGCGGGAAATCGCTTCAAATTCTCTACCGCTTTTACGATCGCGGCCACGGTCCTGGCAGAAGCCTCGGGATTGTCCAGGGCGATGTACTCGGACGCGGCGATCAGGTTTGCACGCGCCGCTCGCAGCCAATTAACGCGCACGTCGCGTCAAGCGCCTGATCGTCTGCTGCATTTCCTTGTCACTTGCAAAGTCACCTTGATCCGCTTCGACTAGAGCCTTTTTGATCTCTCCGATTTGCCATTCATTCACGGAAACATATTCCTGGATCGCCTGGGCGGCGAGGAACGAACGGCTCCGGTTCATCGATTTCGACAAACGGTCGAGCTGACTCTTAAGTTTGGCGTCCAGGCGGAGAGTGAGAACCGAAGATTCAGGCATGATGTACACATTATACATCAGTTGTACACATCGTATATCAGCGGGGTCAGACATTACCCATCAGCGGTTTCGCGAGGAAGCGCTGCCCGGAGGGATTGTGGTATCTAACCACAGGGGGCACAGAGGAACACAGGGAAAGAACACGGGGACAACCAATGCAGTCGGTTGGACTCGACCTTCGGAATTCATTAAGGCCTCGATCCGCTCCCTTTACGCCGCCCCGAATCGCACCGACACCAGCTTCGACACGCCCGGCTCCTGCATAGTGACGCCGTAGAGCACCGGCGCAATGCTCATAGTCCTCTTGCTGTGCGTGATCAGGATGAACTGGGTCTGCACGCTCATCTCGCGCACCAGGTCGGTGAAGCGCGCGATGTTCGATTCGTCCAGCGGAGCATCGACTTCGTCGAGAATGCAGAACGGACTGGGTGTGTACTGGAAGATTCCAACCAGCAGTGCGAGTGCGGTGAGCGCCTTTTCGCCGCCGGAGAGCAGCAGCACGTTCTGCAGTTTCTTTCCCGGAGGCGACGCTACCACGTCAATGCCGCTCTCCGCGCTGTTTTCCAGGTCGGTGAGCCGCATGAAGCCGTGTCCGCCGCCAAAGAGCTTGCGGAACGTGGCTTGGAAGTTTTCGTTAATCCTGTTGAACGCTTCTTCAAATTTCTGGCGTGAGACTTGATCGATCTCGCGAATAGTGGCCGCGGTATTTTCGATCGCATCAAGCAGATCTTTCCGCTGCGTTTCGAGGAACTGGTGGCGCTCCGCCGTTTCCTTGTACTCTTCGAGAGCCATCATGTTGACCGGGCCCATGGCGTCGAGGCGGGCGCGCATCTCGCGGTGGGCCTGATCTTCGGCCGCAAGTTCATCCCCGGTAAGCAGTGGAATCGCCGTGTCGGTCCTATTGCCGGCACTATTGCCGGCAATAGTCTCGGCCATCAGGACGGGGCGTTCGATGCCCAGTTCATTCAGGCAAGTGTCGGCCAGGTGTTGCAGATCGGATTGCAGCTTGGCTGCCGTGGCCGACAGCTCTCCCCGGCGGTCGCGAGCGAGGTCGAGTTGCTGACGCGTGCTGCGAAGAAGCTCCTCAATTTCGGTTAACCGCGCCCGCACCTGCTCAGACTCGAGCTGCAGCAGTCCTTCTCGCGCTTCTCCAGCATTGCGTTCGGCTTCGAACTGAAGAAACTGCTCGGCCAGTTGCACGTTCTCATTTTGCCGTTGCGCGATTTCGGCGCTCGCCGATTCCATTTGCATCTGCAAAGCGCCGGCCCGCTCCCGCATCTCGGACACAAGCGTCTCGATTCGCTGAAGCAGTGTCGTCGCCGAACGGTGGCGCTCTTCGAGAGTGGCCACGCGAGCGGCCCGCTGCGAGGTGGTTTCAGCAGCAGCGTCCCGTTGGCTTCGCAGGGCTGCGAGGCGGTCTTGCCCGTCTGCAAGCTGCATTTCGAATTGCGTGCGCGCTTCCTCGATGGTAATCAGCTCCGCTTGCCGCGATCCGATCAAGCTTTCCTGCTCCTGCCGCTCCGCCGCTAGCCGTTGCAGTTCGCGTTCGGTGATCGCAATACGCTCACGCACCCGCGACATCTCCGACTCCAATTGCTGCAGCAAATGCCCGGAGGTCATCGCCTGTTTCTCCGCCTCGCGCTTTTCATCTTCCAGGCGATCGAGCAGGGAAGTGTGCTCCTTGATTTCGCGGCCCAAGGTGAGCGCGAGCATTTCCTTCTCCCGCAGAGCTCGCTCCAGTTCTTCGAGTACACGCAGTACGTCGCGCAACTCACGCTTCATCGAAAGCGGACCCTCGCTGCGTTGCTTGCCCCCGGTCACGGTGACGTTGTGAAAGCATTCCCCGGTCTGGGATAGAAAGAACGCGTCCGGACAGGAGAGCGCAAGCTCGCGGGCCACCGCGGGATCCGGCACGATGTAGCCATTCCCCAGCTTCGGCAGGATCACTTCGAGTGACTTGCCGAATCCGTTCAGCACGCGAATCGAGTTCTTCAGAGGGATGACCGTGTCGTTGAGAGGGGAGTAGTGCAGGCTTTCATCCGCGACAAACGAGAACTTTGCTTGCGAGTCTTCTGGATGCACAAGAAATGTCGCGCGTCCGTTGACATCGGAGCGCAGCAGGCGCAGGCCTTCGTCAGCGGCGTCCCACGACTTGACCACGACGAAGTTCAGTTCGTCACGCAAAAAGTCTTCGACGACGCGCTCATAGCGGGGCTCGACTTCGAGGAAATCGGCGAGGACGCCGGCGGGAGCGTTTCCTCCCTGCAGCGCGCCCGATTGAAAGAGCCGACGCACTGACTCGGTGGAGTAACCGTGCTCGGCGATGACCGCTTCGAGCGAACCTTTCTTGCCGAGTGAAGTGGCGTATTCGGAACGAATCGAGTCGAGATGTCGCTTGTTTTCGCTCTCGGCGGAACGCTTCGTCTCGACGGCCTCACGCAGGCTCGCGATCTCCGCGGTCAGGCCGCTGGCTCGCTGCGAAACGCTTTCGAATTCCAACGCAATCTGACCGCGTTGTCCGCCGAAGGTTTCCGATTGCGACGAGGCGGTCGCAATCTCGGTCCGCAGACGCTGCTCCTCGCGGCCGATGCCGGCGAGCCGCTCCTGGGATTGCGTGAGCTGATTGCGGAGGTTGGAAGCTCCGCCCACGGCCTCCAGAATGGCCGTCCGATGAGACTCCTGCTCCTGTTCCAGCATCGCCAGGTTGGTGGCGGCGCAGGCCGTTTCCTGCTGGCTGAGCGCAAACTCCTGCTGGGCCGCTGCGAGATCCGCCGCCGCTGAGTCGAGCAACTGTTGGTGACCGTTAAGTTCTTCCTCGAGCGTCGCGAGCCGCAGTTGCGCCTGCGTCAGTTCCGCCTCCGCGGACGCCGTGCGCGCGATCAGTTCCGCGCAACGCTCTTCGTTGGTTCGAATGCGCGCCTTCCCGCGATCGCCTTCGATTAAGATCTGGTTGAGCCGCTCGCGATTCTGCCGCGTCTCCGTTTCGATGGCGTAGCCGCGCTGCGTGCGCTCGGAATGGTCTTTTTCCGATTCGTGGACGCTCTCAGTCTGCTGTCGAATTTCCTCGCCCAACTGATGGATCTGGGTGTCGAGGGTCACGCTTTCCTGGTCCATCTGGGTGAACTTGCTGGCGAGCACGACCCGCAGCTTGGCGCGCATTTCGTCGCGCAGCCTGGCATAGCGCTCGGCCTTGCTGGCCTGGCGCTTGAGCGAGTTCATCTGCCGCGTAACCTCTTCGAAAATGTCATTTACGCGATTCAGATTGGTCTTGGCATCTTCGAGTCGCGCCTCGGCGAGACGCTTCTTCGTCTTGAATTTCGTGATCCCTGCCGCTTCTTCAATGATGGCGCGGCGGTCCGTCGGACGGCTGCTCAGAATCTGGCCGATGCGTCCCTGCTCGATGAGCGCGTACGACTCCGGGCCAAGACCGGTGCCCATGAACAGTTCCTGGATGTCGCGCAACCGGCACAGTTTTCCATTCAGCAAATACTCGCTATCGCCGCTGCGGAATAACCGGCGGGTCACTGAGATCTCGCCGGCGTGGCTTTGCTGCTGATTGAATTTGCGGCGGCGGATTTTCAAAACTACCTGCGTGCCAGCCACTGCCACTGTGGTATGGAGATCCGATGCTTCGGCGCTCGGAGTTTCGACTGAGGCCTCACCTTCCATTTCTGTTCTTCCGGGTTGGGCTTCTTCAACCGCGCGCTCGGTTTCGGCGGCAGCGTGGGCCCGCATCTCTGCTTCGTCCCAGTTTTCTTCGGTTGGAAGGTCGTCTTGAATCTCAATTTCGGTGGGCGCGTTCGTATCCGGCCCGCCATAAATTTCAGGATCAATTAAAGTCAGCGACACTTCGGCCATTCCGGTGGGGTTGCGGTCGCGGGTACCGGAGAAGATCACGTCTTCCATGCGCGAGCCGCGCAGCGACTTGGCCGACTGCTCACCGAGCACCCATGAAATCGCGTCGGCGATGTTCGACTTTCCGCAGCCGTTCGGGCCGATGATGGCAGCGATGCCTTCGCCATGGAATTTCAGTTCGGTGCGATCACAGAACGACTTGAATCCCAGGATTTGCAGCTTTTTGAGTTTGAGCAAAGTGACTCCTTCGTTGGACCGTGGTCCGCGGACTCGGTTGGCGCTGGCTGGAGTGCGCTGCAAATTGCGAGGATTCGGAGGTTAACTTCTACCTGTTAACTCCCAAGGTTCCTCGCTGGTCGCTTATTCGCATAATTTCGATGCCGTCCCCGAAAACCGGGACCGGCACCCATGCTTTTGACCAACTCTAACGGCGAATACAGGGACGGGTCAAGTAATAAAACACCACATATAGTGGGCCACATCCACAGACCGCCTTTAGTTGCACACACACTGCAGCTATTACGCGCAAATTACGGGTGAGGGAAGCAGGGCGGGAAACCGCGAGAGCATGTTTACTGTACCGCTGGGCGGGGGGGAGATTCAAGGGCCAGCAGCGCCACAGGACCCTTTCGGTGAGAAGCAGGCGGGGACGCGCCTGCTTACTCACCCAGACCCGAGACGAGCGGGCACGGATTCTCCGATCAAAAGCTCGAGGCCTCTGTTGCTCTTACTTCGCCGGCACCTGAAACTCTGCACGGATGAATGGCTTGATCCCTTCATCCCCAGTCAACCGCAGGCACAGCAAGCTGCCCTGGCGCTCGAGGTCGATGTGAAAGTCGAAAAATTCGCAGCACTTGCCCTCAGCAGCGACCCAATCTGCTAACTCCGCAAGAGAGACGGTTGAGGGGCTGAACTGGAATTCGTAGCCCTTTTCCGTTTCCACGATGTTCGTTCGGGTGGCGAGCAGCTTGTCAGTCAATTGCTTGTGGTGCGCCCGTTCGGTCGGATTAAGCGCGTTGCGGTTGCAATAGAATTTGCTTTGCGTCGTCATCGGCTGGCTCCCTGCATTTGTTTTGTTCGGCACGGCGTGCGCCTGCATGCGAACTGCTCCGCTGCCGGCCATCAGCAATGCCAGAGCCGCTCCCAGTAGACTGAGTTTCCGCGTTGGGGTAATTTTTCCGTTTTCGTTGTTCACAGTGATCCTCCAAATAGGACTTGCTATGCTTCACCTCAGATGGTAGAAGTTAAAGTCGACTTTAAGTCAAGAGTATTTGAGGAAGAAATCGGAAGGAAAAAATGAAGATTGGAGAGCTCGCCAGCCGCACTGGCCTGAACGCCTCGGCCATTCGCTACTATGAAAAACTTGGAGTTCTCGCCGCGCCGTACCGCATTGGCGGCCAACGCCGATATCCCAGCGATGCCGTGCACCGCGTGCTCCTGATCCGCTTCGCCAGCGAGATGGGCTTTACGCTCAGCGAGATCAAGCTGTTTCTCAGCGGCCTCCGGCATAAGGCCCCGGTTGGTCCTCGCTGGAGGAAACTAGCTAGCCGGAAAATCAAAGAGGTCGATGAAACGATTGAGCGCTGTTGCAGGCTCAAGTCGCTCCTCGAACACCTTGTCCGGTGCCACTGCGCATCGCTCCAAGTCTGTGTGGAGCGTCTCAGCCTGAGCCCCAACCTATCTTTTGCGCTCAACAAGGAAGCGAGCAAGGTCCTTTAGATGGGCCGCAGCTTTTCCGTATTCCTTAAGTTCCTCGCAGGCCTGATCGACCAGAGAATCGGCCTTGCGGAGCGATTCCTCGATTCCAAATAGCGCCGGAAACGTTGCCTTCTCCGCCGCCGTATCCTTGCCTGCGGTCTTCCCCAGTTGCTCGGAGGTCTGGGTCACGTCGAGCACATCGTCCACGATCTGGAACGCCAGACCGATCGACTGCCCATAGGTCCGGAGGCGGCCGATATCCGCGACCGTTCCCCCGGCATAGATTCCTCCGCTGACCACACTGGCAGTGATGAGGGCCGCGGTCTTCGAACGGTGGATGTATTCGAGCGTGGCGAGGTCGGGCTTTTTGTGCTCGGCTTCGAGGTCAACCACTTGGCCGCCGATCATGCCGTCGATAGTGCCAGTGGCGTGGGCAATTTCCCGGATGATCGCGACGCGCGCCTCAGCGGGGCAGATCAACTGGGCGAGCGATTCATACGCCCGTGTCTGCAGGGCGTCTCCGGCGAGGATGGCGATTGCTTCTCCGAAGACCTTGTGGCTGGTAGGGCGTCCGCGCCGCAGGTCATCATTATCGAGCGCGGGCAGATCGTCGTGGATCAGAGAGTACGTATGGAGCATTTCGAGCGCGGCGCCCACCTGCTCGATACCCGCGGGTAGAGAGTCGGAGTGCGCACGAACGCGCGGTCGAGAATGTGAACGAGCACGCGATTTCGAGGCCGATGATTTAGCCACCGATGCCGCTCCGATCATGCGCCCCGCTTCCATGCAGAGGATCGGGCGCAGGCGTTTTCCGCCGGCAAAAACGCTATGCCGCATGGCCTGATGGATGGAGATCGGATGCTGACTAGCCGGGGGCAGGAGCTGTTCAAGCGCGATGTCGGCGAGCTCGCGTCCCCGCTCGAGAACTTGTTTCAGCATGGCATCGCAGTATAACGGAAGGACACAGGGCAGGTCTCAGGTCTTAGGTGTCAGGTGTCAGGAAACCCGGAAAGGCAGGCCTCAGGTGTCAGGTCACAGGAAACTCGGAAGGGCGGGTCGCATCCAGGCGGCAGGTCTCAGGAAACTTGTCGATTCTGTTTTTCCTGAGACCTGAGACCTGCGACCTTGGACCTGAGATTAGGCGGCTGCCTGGTGCGTGAGCCCCTGCAACACGGACCGCACAACGTCATCTTTGCGCGGTACACATATGTCGCACGCGCCCTTATTCAGCGCCTCGGTCCATAGTTCGTCGTCCGCCAGCCTGTGGGTACCGACGATGCAAAGGCTGGGGAACTCATGATGCAAACGCTCCACTTCGCCCGCTCCCGAAGTTTCCAGATCGAGCACCAGCGCTCCGGCGCGATGCCGGGCAACGGCGGGGCGCACGTCTTCGTAACGGCCGGCCAAATAAACAGAATCAAAGTGTTGAGAGAGACTAACCGCCAGAGTTTGTGCAGTTCTGGGGTCATTCTGATAGAGGACTACGCTGCGTGTTTCCATACATCCCCCTGACTACACCGCAAGTTCGCGGTGACCTTGGCTGCGACAGCAAACTGCTAGCACAGGCGTTGTCAATTCCGACCGAAGGCGATAGCGTTACTTGCGCAATGCCTTCTCGGCCGGGGGTTCGAACGGTTCAGTTTGCAGCTTTCCGTTCTGTTTTAACAGAATCTCTACTTTCCCTTCCGCTTCCTCCAATTGTTTTCGACAGGTTGCGGAAAGTTGCATGCCTTCTTCGAATAGCGTCAGAGACTTCTCCAGCGGAACCTCCCCTTTTTCCAGTTCCTGAACGATTTTCTCCAAACGCTCGAGGCATTCTTCAAACTTCACCAATCCAATTGCTCCTGCTCTCTATTGTAATGCCGCTTCGGGGGGGAAATGTCCAGCAAATTTTTTAGATTTGCACAGTTTGTTTTCATGATGTTCCCAAAACTACACTGTCGTCGGCCGCTTCGAGCCAAGAGCCTCCAGAACGTCCACTGCGGAGCTATAGCGGCCCTGGGGAGCGCTGATCTGGGCCCCCTGCACCCGGTCACGCAGCGCCGCCAGCATCTCGCGAGCGATCGCCACGCCTTCCGCGCGAGCCGCTTCCGGAGTTGTGGCCCTAGTCATCCGGTTCAGGACTTCATCAGGTACCGAAACCCGCAGCTCGTTCTTCATGAATTCAGCATTGCGCGCGCTTACCAGCGGCCAGATTCCGGCAACGACGGGAATTCGACAGTGTTCGATCCGTTTCAGGAAATTCTCCAGCAGATTAAGGTCGAACACCGGCTGGGTGACCACAAATTCCGCGCCCGCTTCTACCTTGTATTCGAAGCGCTTGATCTCTTCGTCCAGGTTGGGCAATCCCGGATTTGCACCCACCCCGATGACGAAGCTGGTCCCGGCGCCGATCGGGTTCGCGCCAATGTCCAGGCCCCGGTTCAGGTTGTGAACGATATTCACCAGCCCGATCGCATCCACGTCAAAAACCGCCGTGGCATCGGGATAGTTCCCCATCTTCGGAGGATCCCCCGTGATGCAGATCAGGTTGCGAATTCCTGTTGCCGCCGCCCCCAGCAGGTCGGATTGAATGCCCAGCACGTTTCTGTCACGACAGGTGTAGTGCAGGATGGCTTCAATCCCAACCTCCTGTTGCATGAGCAGCGCCAATGCCTGGTTGCTCATCCGCGCCGAGGCCCGCGGACTGTCCGGGATGTTCACCCCGTCCACGCCAACCGATTTAACGAACTTCGCGCCCGCGACCTCTTTGCGGATGTCGATTCCCTTGGGCGGGACGATCTCGACCATGGTCACAAATTCACCGGCCGCAATCTTTGCGCCGAGGCGCGAGCGCTCCGCCAGCGGAATGCTCGCCGGAACCAGTGGCGCTACTCCCGAATGAATCGCCTCCGTAACCGCGGTCTTGCCGCGGGCTTCGCGTACCCGTAAAGCCGACTTCATGGCGCGGATATGATCGGGCGTGGTTCCACAGCACCCGCCGATCAGCTTCACGCCGGCCGCCACGAATTTTCGCGCGTAGCTCGCCATGTATTCCGGCGAACAGAGATAGATATTCCGTCCTTCGACCGAGCGCGGCATGCCGGCGTTCGGCTGCGCGGCCAGGGGCAGGGAAGTCACTGCCCGGACGCGTTCAATCGCGTCCAGCATCGCGACCGGCCCCACGCTGCAGTTGATGCCGAGTACGTCAATATTCCATTCCGACAGGCGGGCGGCGAAGGTCTCGGGATCGGAGCCATCGAGGCAGTTCCCGTCTTCGTCAATCGTCACCTGGGCGACGATGGGAATCTTCGCATCCACGTCCCGGCAGGCCAGCACGGCTTGGTGCAACTCTTCGACGTAGCCGAAGGTTTCAAGCATCAGCAGATCCACGCCGCCCTCGACGAGGGCTGCGACCTGTTCGCGAAACGCGGTCCGGGCCTCTTCAAATGAAGTCTTGCCGAGCGGTTCAATGCGGACGCCCAGCGGGCCAATCGATGCGGCCACCCAGGCGTCGAAACTCTTGGCCGCTTCCCGAGCCACATGAGCGCCCGCGAGATTGATTTCGTGCACGCGATCCGCCAGGCTGTGCCGCGCCAGGCGAAAGCTGTTCCCGCCGAAAGTATTGGTTTCGACAATCTCGGCGCCGGCCTGCAGATAATCGTGGTGGACGCCGCGGATCAGCTCCGGCTGCGACAAGTTCAACTCGTCATAGCAGCGGTTGATGAAGATGCCTTTGGCATAGAGAAGCGTGCCCATGGCTCCATCGCAGAGCACCGGCGAATGTTTCAGACGTTCAATAAAGTTCTGGGGCATTCTCTTGAGAATACTAGAAGGAGCGAGATAATTGAATTAAGGTCTCAGGTGGCAGATGTCAAGTCTAAGGAAAGACCAAGGTCAAACCAAGTTTCAGCGTGACGGTTTTCCTGAGACCTGACACCTTAGAGGAGGCCGCATGGGCATCGAAGTTCGCGGGATGGCGCCGCTGCTGCAAGTGTTCGAAATGCCAACGTCCATCGCATTTTACCGGGATGTGCTGGGGTTCGAGGTCGTGACCACTTCCAAGCCTGGAGCAGAGAACTTCGGCTGGGCGCTGCTCCGGCTGAATGGCGCAGAGTTGATGCTAAACACGGCTTACGAAGCGGACTCCCGGCCGCCCGAACCTGATCGCGCGCGGATTGCCGCCCACGGCGATACGGCGCTTTTTTTCGGCTGCCCTGATGTCGATGCGGCGTATGCTCACTTTCGGTCGCGTGCCGAGAATGTGAAAGAGCCAAAAGTCGCGCCCTATGGCATGAAGCAATTATATGTTCGCGATCCGGACGGATATAACCTGTGCTTTCAGTGGCCAGCTACGTAATAGGATGTCCTTATATCCGTACATCCGTGATACGGTGCTCTACCGGCTTTTGTGCCTCCGAACTTGCTCCGTTGACACCGCATTTGTCTGCGTCTACCCTAAATCGTATGGAAGTGCAACTTACGCCCGATCAGAAAGCATTTATACGCCAGGCGATTGAAAGCGGACGCCTTCATGGCGAGGAAGACGCAATACAGGAAGCGCTTTCCTTGTGGGAGGAGCGCGAGCGCACCCGGGCGGAAATTCTGGCCGCCGTTGACGCGGCGGAGGCTTCCCTCGCGCGGGCGGAGGTCGCACGATCACGCAGGAATCGATGCGGAAACTGGCCGACGAAGTGAAACAGCGTGGTCGCGCTAAGAATCGAAACTGAGACACTACCCGACTTCGACTTGACATGCTCCTCGAATCAACCTAACGTAGCGGTCCTTCCTCCATTTATCCGATAGCACAACGCCCCGAGTAGATCATGGAGACTAACACCCCGAATTCCGCGACGCGACCGATGCGTCTTCTGTCCATCGATGGCGGCGGCCTGAAAGGGCTGATTCCGGCCGAAGCTCTGATTGCAATCGAAACTCAGCTCGACGCCCTGACCGGCCGCTCGCTGCCGCTCTCGGATCGGTTTGACCTGATCGGAGGCACCAGCACGGGCGCCATCCTGGCCGTTGGACTCGCGCTCGGCCTGAAGGCAGCCGACCTTCGAGACTTCTACCTTAATTTTGGAAAGCAGATCTTCACCAAAGTTTTTTGGCCCCTGCGTTTCTGGCACAGCTATCCGAGCAGTCCCCTCGAACAGCGCCTGAAAGATGTTTTCGGAAAAGACACCACGCTCGGAAGCGAAAAGTTACGCACTAACATTGTCATTGTCTCTAAGAACGTTACGCTGGGGACAACGTGGTTCTTCACTAATAACCCGAAAGGAAAGTACTTTGCCAACAACCGTGGACTGCCGCTGTGGCAGATCGTGCGAGCCAGCAGCGCTGCTCCCACCTACTTTCCGCCGCGTACGATTTCGGTTCCGGACGACGCAGGCCAGCCCCAGGAATATGAGTTCATCGACGGCGGCGTCAGCAGCTACAACAACCCCTCGATGCAGGTTTTTCTCGAAGCCACCGACCCGCAATATCAATTCGGATGGCCCACCGGAACTAGCAATCTCTTGTTGATGTCGCTGGGTACCGGCTTCGACGTCGCCACCATTCCAGCCGGTAAAGCGTCATGCTACAACCTCCTGGACTGGGCTCGGTATGCAATAAAGGAACTGATGAACGATGCCAACCTGCAGCAGAATGTCCTGATGCATCTGCTCGGCCAACCACCGGCGGGCAAGGCTCCCATGCCCACCGCGGAAGCAAACGCTGCCCGCGCCACCGGTGTCCCAGCCAGCGATGCGCTTGATTTCATCAGCCCCGGCTTCGGCGCGTATAAGGCTCTGACCTATCAGCGAATCACGGTCAGCCTGACCCGCGAGCGCCTCGATGGGCTCAACCTCAGCGACATCGACCCGGCGAAGGTAGGCGAAATGGATGCCGTCGATCAGATCGCCAACTTTCAGCGTCTCGGACGAGCGGTTGCCAGGGAGCAAGTAACAATGGATCTGCTGCGGCAATTCTTCGTGTGAAATTTTTATCAGGCTGGCCTCAAACCACCGGCGCCGTCCCAGCCATCAGTTTCTCATCCGCAGCTTCGGGTGTCGTTTCTTTGCTTTGCTATAATCCTTATTCTCGCATCCAAGTGATTATCCGGCATGAGGTTGGAGTCCCAGGTTTGAAAAAAGTCCTAATTCTGTTGTTTTCCCTGCTGCCCGCCAGTTTAATCCTGCTTAGCTGCTCTTCCTCTCCCTCTGGCAGCGGGACGGGCAGCGGTCTCAAAACCCGCGCCTTCCTCACGAGTGACGTTAGCGCGGGTACTGGGCTCGCGGGGATATATATCGTCGACGCTGCCAAGGATTTGCGCGCGGCGACATCCCCGATTTCCGCCGGCAACACTCCAGGGATGATGGTGGTCACGCCCAACCGAACCCAGACCCTGGCCTTCAGCGGGAACGGCACGCCGTTCTCCGACAACCAGTTCACAATCATCAACAACGCCACCGAAACCGCCGCCGGTCACGTGACTTTGCCCGGCCTTACCGAAAGTTTCGTCGTTTCTCCGGACAGCTCCGCCTCCTACGTCGCCATCCCGACCGCGCCAGTGATCGGGCAGTCTCCGGGGATTGTAGAGGCCATCTCGCTGGGTAGCGGCACTGTCACCGGACAGGTCAACGTTCCCTCGGCTCATTTTCTTTCGATCGACAACAGTGGCAACCGAATTCTCGCCTTCAGCGATAACTCCGATTCGGTGGCAGTGATCACGCCATCGAATATCGGAATAGGGAATGCGGTAACCTCCGTCTGCTGCTTCGCCCGCCCGGTTGCGGCCTTCTTCAGCAGCGACGATACCACCGCCTACGTGGTGAACTGCGGAGCGGAATGCGGCGGGACGCAAGCAAGCGCGCAGGCAAGCATTCAAACACTCGATTTGACGACGAACACCGCTGGCCCGGCGTCTAACGTTCAAGCCGCCACGGTCGCATTAGTCAGCAACTCAACGATGTATCTTGCTGGAACCGTGCCCTGTACGATTCAGAACGTGCAAACCACCTGCGGGGAACTCACGACCTTCGATCTTGCCAGCATGCAAGTGATCGGTTCTCCCGTCAGCATCGCCGACGGCTATCACAACCGGATCGCGCTGGGCGCGAACGGGCAGCTGTTTATTGGATCAAAGACCTGTTCCCAAGCCCTTTGCCTTTCCATCTACAACACCCAAACCGGCGCCGTCGTTATCCCTCCCGCTACTGGAGACGTAACTGGCATTCAGCCCATCGCCACGCGCACCGTAGTGTATGTGATCCAGGGCGGATCACTCGGTATCTATGACACCGCGACCGATAAATTACAGTCTCTGCAGATCACCAACCTTATCGGCCACTTCATCGACGTCAAGACCATCGATTTCTAGAGATGTGATGTTCGTTGGCGAATCCCTTTCCGCCGCTTGCTCTTGGCCCCGCGAACCGCGAACGACTAACGACCGACGACTGACGACTAACGACTAACGACTAACGACTAACGACTAACGACTGCCTTTCCCTACCGCGGCTCGAGCGTCATCTCATGCGCCCGGTGTTGCTCGACCGCAGCCTGCGAGAATGGAAACGCAAACGTCGATCCTCCATACCACGCCGCCCACTGATCCATGTAATGCGGACTGAGGAAGATCCCACTCTCTCCCGTCACCACGTTCAGCGTGCTTTCGTCAAAGTTCGCAAAATTCCACGTCAGCCGTTCGGAGGCCCCAAAGCCCCGGGCCCCCGCCTTCACCGTGTAGTCGCTCCCGCTTAGCAGATGCAGTCCCGGTCCCGTGAAGCGCCCAATCATCGGAAGCTGGCTGAGCACCGGATGATCGATTTCAACCGGATAATTCTTTCCCCACTTCCATTGACTGAGGTCGGATGGAGCTTCCTTCTGCTTCACTGCATTCTCAATCGCCGCCGACAGCAGGCTCCCGTAATCGGAGTATCCCGGAGGCAGCCAGCGCGCCGGCTGCTTGGTGAGCACATTCTCCAGCCAGACCGACGACATACCCCATTTATAGCTCTTCCAACTCAGACTGCCTGAAGCGGGACCCGAGGCCGGGCCTGATGCCGGAGCATCCACCGCCGCGCCCAACTTCGGCTCGAGCAGCAACCGCGCCAATTCCGCACGCGCTTTCGTCTCAATCGTCGGCGCCGCCGAATCCGCCGACATCCGTCCATCCCAATCACGCAGAATGTCCACTGCCCGCTTCGCCCGGTCTGAGGCGTTCGCGGCGTGATCGATCGCGTAAACGAATTTGTCGGCGCAGAGCCGGTCGTAAGTTGACGACACATCCATCTGCAGCGCCAGCATATCCGCAGGCGCAAACCTCTTGCCCGATTCGAGCACACGATAAATGCGATCCGTCCGCCAAGGCGCATCCCAATCGGTGGTGATCGAATATTTGTAGCCGTCCGGGGTGATGCGCCCGTTGGCGGTTGCCAGAATTCCGCCGGGCGGATCATAAACATGCGGCATCTGATCGAATGGAATCCAGCCTTTCCACTCGTGCGCATCATCGCTGCCGCTCACCGGCAGGCTGCCATCGCCCGACGCCCTGATCGGCACGCGGCCCGTTGACTGATAACCGATGTGACCATCCACATCACCGTACATCACGTTTTGTCCCGGGGCGCCAAAGGTTGAGAAGGCCTTCCGAAAGTCATCCCAATTCTGTGCGGAGTCCACGTCGAAGAAAACTAACCCCTCGCCATCCTGCAACGTCCAGCGCAGGGCAATCTTGCGCGTCTCGCCCGGAATCAGTTCCGTGATGATCGGCCCATGCCGCGTCGTTACGACGTCGAGCGTCACGTCCGGCTTGCCTTTTACGTGGATCGTCTCCTGCCGGTGCTGCGCATCGCGCCATCCCGCCGGAGCCTTATATTGGCCCTGCGCATTGAACTCCTCGATGTAATCGTCTTCCACAGTCGGCCCAACGTTGGTGAATCCCCAGCCGATCCGCTGATTGTGGCCGACAATCACGAACGGAATTCCCGGCAGGGTAACTCCGGCCACGTCGAAGTTGCCGGTAGTCATTCTTAGGTGCGCCTCAAACCACAGGTTCGGCATCTGGTGGTTGAGGTGCATATCGTTCGACAGCAGCGGTTTCCCCGAAACCGTATGCTGACCAGAAACGACCCAGTTGTTCGACCCCGGCCGGAACAGATCGGCCTCTTCCAACTCCACAAGCACTTCGGAAACCCGCGTAGAACTGAGGTCAGACGAACGAAGATCAGAACCCAGCGCCGAAATCAACCGGCCATTTCCACCCTCCGGATCAACCTCTTCGTCATCATCGTCATCTTCATCACCGGAATTGGCCGCAGGTTCCTGATCGATCCGCCGCACATCGGTGGGCGTGCGGTCCCGCCAGGAAGAATTCACGTACAAGTCCGCCGTCAGCTGCGGTCCCAGCTTCGCCAGAACTTTTTCTCGCGTCAGCGCGCGCTCATAGCTGTAGTGATTCAAATCCTGTACCATGCGCGCGCCCACCAGCAGGGAATCGGTCACCGTCCACGGCCGCGGCGTGTACTTCAGCAGGCGGAATTCCAGCGAAAGCCGGTCACGATGCGATTCGAGAAACGCATTCACTCCCCGAGCGTAAGCGTCGAAATAAGCCCGGTCGCGCGCGGAGATATTCTTCTCCGCCGCTTCGGCTGCGATCCGCAGGCCCAGAATCCGCTGCTCGCGGTCCATCTTCACCGTGTCTTCGCCAATCACTTCCGAAAGTTCTCCGGCAGCGGCGCGCCGCATGATGTCCATCTGCCAGAGCCGGTCCAGCGCGGTCACGTAGCCCTGGGCAAAAAATAAATCTTCGAGCGTAGCCGCCTCAATCGTCGGGACGCCGCGCTCGTCGCGCACGACGCGCACCTTGGACGAAATCCCCGGCACTGAGACGCTGCCATCGAGCTGCGGCAGAGGAGAGCGCGCGATCCAGTAAGCCCAAGCCGCCGCGCCAACGATAGCGACTAGCAGCACGAGCAGAATCAGACCGGAGACGATCCGCACCAGCGAGTGCCTCGGATGAATTTCGGGCAGGGAAGCGGTGACCGACATGTTACCGATTGTAGGGACGCTTTCCGCACCTGACAACAGCAAGGCGGAAGAGGTCATGTCAACCCGTGTGTGATGTCATCCCGCGTGTAGAGACGGGGCCCGCCTCGTCTCCGGCAGCGAGAAAATTTCACGGGCGAAAAAATCAATGTGGAGAAAATCAGGTCCTAAAAAATTCATGTCCCAAAAACAATCAGACCCTGAAAAATTCAGGGTCGAAAAAACAGAGGCAGAGAAATTAACGGTTCGTATCCGGGCATCGCTCTAGAGGATTGTTTTTTTTGCATAGCACGGAATTTGAAAAGGTTTGGTACCCCCCCCCCAATTCCCGCTAAGCTATTAGAATTAAAGTACTTAGCTCCATCATCTACATGAATAAGGACTTAGCTGGGGAGACGGCGGTTTGGCGTGCACTTGCCGAGGTGCGGGATCGCCACTTTCAACTGCTTATCGTCTACTTTGCGTCAACTTTTCAAAGAAGCGCCGAAGATGGTTTTGCGGCGGATGTTGGGTCCGTCTCTGGAGACGGGCACAGTTTTCGATATTGCACTGTCGGGGAATTATTGCGCGATTGCGATTGCGTGTCTGTGATGGCGGTACGAGAAAAATGTGATGATAAAGGTCTGAGAGCTGCCTTCGGGCACCGCAGTCTTAGGTGTCGACAGCTGTGCAGGGCCCCTTCTCGAAAAGCGCGAGAAGGGGCGCACCCCCAGTTATTTCGGTCAATGTCAAAAAACAAACGCGCGTTATAACTTCCACGTTAAAGTGGCCCACCCGCCAAATCATGTGTGGAGTTTGAGCGAACTACTAGCGTAGTATTCCAATAGCGACAACTGAAAAGCTTCCAACCGTTTGACTCTTGGAGTGCAGGAACACTTCAGGAGTCTGGTTGCAGCCCTCCGAATTAGCGTATCACGGAGGCTTCGGTTGAATCGTACACTTGAAAAAGTTTGGGATGAATCCATTGTGCCAGTGTTCATTGAGCGGTTCCTTTTGGTTGTTTGTGCTGCTGCCTTTTATGGACTGGTTATCAGTAGCAATATGAGTTTCAACGGTCTTCAGAGGATCGGATTAGGTTGCGCATTGGTCGGTGTTGCCTTGTTTCTTGGCGCGACTGTACATAAGCAAACACACCCGGCCGTCAGCGTGCCCCCTGCGTCACCCACCCCTGCAATCAACCAAAGTGCAAGCGATAGCACATGCTCAAACGTGAACGCTGGTAAAGACGTTACGGTAAACTGTTCTCCTCCCAAGGAGAGCAAAGATGCGCCGAAACCACCTTCTAATCCCTAGCGCCATGCTGTTCGTGTTGGCTAGTAAAGCAATCGGGCAAAATCCTCCAACGGTTAAGCAAGAAGCCAAAAGCTCACCGTGCAGCAACATCGTCGCTTTAGCTGGGGACGTGAAAATTGATTGCTCTAGTCTCACGTCAGCCCAGCAGAAAATAATAGAGAATATTCCTTCCCTCCTGCGAAGGATAATAGCGCACCAATCTGATGCCGATGCGGTCATAGCCAAGCTAGACGAATGCCTGAAAACGGTAAACCAGAACCGCCCAAAAACGATTTACGATTGCCGGGGAAATTGGTCAACGGAAGGCCCATCTACGGGTGGTTTACACAATGAAACTAGTACTTTTATTGGAACAGATCCCTCGTTGCAGGAGATGAGTAAACTCGCCGATGCTGCGCAGAACAAGGAATTACTCAAGGTCTGTACTACCCAGCTTGAAGCTAAGCCAGAATGGTTAACGCCACGCCTATTTTGCGCACTTGCTTATGAGGGGCTGGGTGACAACGCGAAAGCCAAAGAAATGCTTGATGCTTACGATGGCGGCAAAGGGCCAGCCTACGATGGAAATGCTTTTTGCCGACGATGGTCCGATTTGACCCATTCCAAATTGAAATGAAGTTTTCAACGCACTATTAGGACACTACCAAAATTCCCGCTAACTCTATGATTCCAGGAGACCAGGGGGCAGGGGGGCGGGGGTACCAGATAGTTAACACAAGAGAAAGCAAGACCAAATCGGGCCTCGAAGCTGGGAGCCGGTTGGCGCAACCCGCGCTTCGCCCAGTATCATGTTGGAGCCTTTGGCGTGCATTATCATCTTGAGTGTCATCTTAAGTGTCCCCGCCGCCCAACATGCTGCAGAAACGGATTGACGATCAGCCGACCATCTCGCGGGAGAACATCCGCGAGGCTGAAGGAATTTTCCTGCAGCATCTCCGCCACGTCGGCTTGAAGCAGACCGAACAGCGCAACGCAATTCTGAGGACGTTCCTCGAAACTCGTGAGCATCTTTCGATCGACGAATTACATCGGCTGGTCAAGAAAACCGACCCGCGCATCGGTTTCACCACCGTCTATCGGACACTGAAGCTTCTGGCCGGTTGCGGACTGGCCAGCGAAGTCGCTTTTCACGACGGCATCGCGCGTTACGAGCATCAGTACAACCGCCGCAGTCATCACCACATGGTGTGTACCGAGTGCGGCGCTTCGGTCGAATTTTTCTCGGAGCAAGTCGGAGCGATCGAGCGGGAGATCGGACACAAGCACCGTTACGTTACCACCCGCCACACTTTCCAGATCTATGGCGTTTGCGAAGAATGCCGCGATGCAAAGAAAGCGAACGGACGCCGAATTGTCTAGTCCAGCAAATATTCCGCCAAATAGTTCAATGAATAGTTCAGAGAATAGTTCAGTGACGAGTTCAGTGAGCGATCCGGCGAATCCGGCGCAAGGTTCCGTGAAGTGTCCTCATTGCGGAACCGTGATGCCGGCGAACGCGGCATTCTGTCCGGGATGCGGATGGTCGATGACGCCGCTTCCTCCCGCGGAACGGGCGGTTGCGGTAGTCGCTTATCTCCCTTTGGTTCCTCCCGGAGTGCTCTTGTTGCTGCCGGCATTTCGCAATAATCGCTTTGTCCGATTTCATGCCTGGCAAAGTATTTTGCTCTGGGGAGTCTTCTTCATTTTGACCATCGCCGCACTTTTCCTTTCGAATGTCGCTGCCGCCATGGTTTTTCTTCTGCTTGGAATTCTGGCTTCGCTCGCCATGCTTTTCCTGTGGATTGTTCTGTCGCTCAAGGCCTGGCAAGGCGAGCGCTTCGAGTTGCCGTTTTTTGGGGACTTGGCGGAGCGGCTGAAATAGGTGCCAGGTCTCAGGTGTCAGGTGTCAGGTCTCAGGAAAATCAAAATCAAGTTTTATTTCACCCAGGTTTTCCTGACACCTGACACCTGACACCTTGCCGTTCTCGTCCGCATCGTTGAAAATAATAAATTCACTTAATATCGCATAGGCATCTCAGGAGATCTCATTGAGCCAGCTTCAGCGCGTTAAGATCAGCGCTCTCGGCACCTACGTTCCGCCTCGCCTTCTTACCAACGCCGACCTCGAAAAACTTGTCGACACCAATGACCAGTGGATCATGGAGCGCGTCGGTATCCGCGAGCGTCATCTTGCAGACAAGGGTGTTGCGACCAGCGATCTTGCGGTCGAGGCGGCGAAGAAGGCGCTTGACGAGCGCGGCATCGA
The DNA here is from genome assembly GCA_963772195.1 of uncultured Acidobacteriaceae bacterium. GTDB lineage: Bacteria > Acidobacteriota > Terriglobia > Terriglobales > Acidobacteriaceae > Acidiflorens. The sequence goes on from CAVYWE010000002.1 coordinate 324,174, forward strand.
CGCATCCGATCTCGACGCGATCATTGTGGGAACGGTTACGCCCGACATGTTTTTTCCCTCGACCGCTTGTCTTGTCCAACACAAGCTCGGCGCGAAAAATGTCTGGGGATTCGATCTCTCGGCTGCCTGCTCGGCATTTGTTTATGCGTTGCAAGCAGGAGCGCAGTTCGTCGCCACTGGATCGCATAAGAAAGTGCTCGTGATCGGCGCGGACGTGATGTCGTCGATCATCGACTACACCGACCGCGCGACCTGCGTCATTTTTGGCGATGGCGCGGGCGCGGTCCTGCTCGAACCCGCGGAAGACGAGTCCCTCGGCCTTATTGACTTTCTGCACGAAGTGGATGGATCCGGTGGATGCTCGTTGTATATGCCTGCTGGCGGAAGCCAGAACCCTTCGACTCACGAAACTGTGGACAAGAAGATGCATTTCGTTCATCAGGACGGCGCCGCAGTTTTCAAGTTCGCGGTGCGCAAGATGGCGTCGCTTTGCGAAGAAATTCTCAAACGCAACAACATCAAGGGCAGCGAGATCGACGCCTTCATTCCGCATCAGGCGAACAAGCGCATCATCACCGCGACCGCCGATCGTCTGAATATGCGTCCCGAAAGCGTGATCATCAACATCGAGAGTTACGGGAACACGACGGCGGCAACGATTCCGCTGGCGATGGAAACCGCGCGCCAGGAAGGCAGATTGAAGAAGGGAAGTCTGGTGCTGCTGGCGTCGGTGGGAGCGGGATTTACGAGTGGTGCAACGTTGCTGCGATGGGCGTACTAGGAAAAGGTGTCAGGTGACAGGTGCCGGGTTTCAGGAAAAACAAATCCCTACACGGATTTTGCTGAGACCCGCGACTTTGCGCTGGAGATCCGGTTGTCTCAAGAAGCCTTTGGCGTTGAGACTTGGAAACGATTGATTAGGCCGTTCAGAATTCGTCCTACCTCTTCTGTTTCCGATTCCAGGATTTCGAATGCAGGCTGATCGATGTATTCGAGATCTCGTGCTATCGATATTTGAGTTTCTAGCTCCAAGAGGGATCCTCGAGCCTGATAGAGGAAGTGAACCAAGTCTTTGTGGGAATGTCGTCCCTTTCCTTCTGCGATGTTACTTGGAACCGACACGGCTGCGCACCGCATCTGTGAGGTTAGTCCGTAGGTCTCATCCTTCGGAAACCTTCGAGTACAGCGGTAGACATTCAATGCGAGGCGCTTCGCCTTTTGCCACGCAATCAGATTGCGATAGTCGCCCGACATGAGATCTCGCGAGTCAAGATTAAATGCCCCACGAAATCGTCGCAGTGATCTCCGTCACGAGCAAATTGGTTGATTTTGCTCTTCCTGGCACCTGACACCTAAGACCTGAGGCCTATTGCCGCTCCTACCAGCGACTCGAAAATCTTGAATCCGTCGGTGCCGCCCAGTTCCGGTTCAGCGGCGCGTTCGGGATGGGGCATCATGCCCAGCACGTTGCGTCCCGGGCTGCAGATGCCGGCGATATTTTCGAGCGATCCATTGGGATTCGCTTCCGGTGTGATCTCGCCTTCGGGGTTTGTGTAGCGGAAGACGATGCGATTGTCGCGCTTCAGTTCGGCGAGTGTCGCGTCATCGCAAAAATAATTGCCTTCCATGTGGCCGATGGGAATGGTCAGCACTTCGCCTTTACGGCAGGTGTTCGTAAACGGCGTCTCGTTGTTTTCGACTCTCACCTGCACCGGCTTGCAGACATATTTCAATCCGATGTTGCGCATCAGTGCGCCGGGCAGCAATCCCGCCTCACACAAAATCTGGAAGCCGTTACAGATGCCGAGCACCAGTCCGCCGCCGGCAGCGAACTTGCGGACGGATTCCATGACCGGGGAGAACTTCGCGATGGCGCCGGTGCGGAGGTAGTCGCCGAAGGCGAAGCCTCCGGGGACGATGATGGCGTCGCAGTTTTCGAGGTCGTGCGAGTCGTGCCAGAGGAAAGTTACGGGCTGCTTGGCGACTTGCTGGATGGTCCAGAAGGCATCGTGATCGCAGTTCGATCCGGGGAAAATAATGACGCCAAATTTCATCGAAAACCTCAAGTTAACGTAGGAATTGTATCTCGAAAAAAGTCTTTCTAAATTAACCCTGCGGGCACCGGCGCCCAGGGCTCGAAAGTGCGAGCCCCGGGTTACCCGGCGACTGAGCCGTTGGAGCCGGACTGTTCGGCCCAGCTTCGGGCTGCGGGGTCTGGCCGTTCTGGAATGCGCCGTTGTTGCCTGGGCTCGATTCAGGGTTGAGATTGAAATGGTTGTCATCGTAGTTGGAGGTATGGTTCGAGCTAGGGTCCGAGTTCGGTGGGCTCAGGTAGTTTGCCGACGGGTCGCGGTCATGGGACGAATTTGGGGACGAATTCGGGGATGAATCCGGTCTGTACGGCGGCGGATTGTCGGACCAGTCGTAGCTGTAATCCGGATAGTAATAGTAAGAGTAGGCCGGCCACGCGCCATACCAATAAGGGCCATACCACCACGGATCCCAGGCAAACGCCCAGGCCGGTCCCCAATAAAAACCCCAGTACGGCCAGCCGACGCCGAAGCCCCAGCCGCCCCAGCCCCACCCGCGTCCCCAGCCGTAACCCCGCCAACCGCCTCTCCAACCATCGCCACCCCGACCGAAGCCGGGCGCTCCGCGGAGGGGGCCGCCACCGAAACTGGAAGCGCCTCTTGACGGGCCAAAGGAATGCCAACCACCTTCGACGCTTCCGGCGTTGCGAGCAGAGAGGCTTGAGTTGGCCGAGCCTCCGGAATTGCGCCCCGCGCTGGAGCGCGCGGAACTACCCGCGTTCCCGAACGAATGCCACTGGCCATCGTTGATTGCGGGACGAATATTCGACGACCGACTTCCCGACGAGCCTGTACCGCGGCCAGCTCCCAACCCGCTGCTTTGGTAGCGACTTCCTCCGCCCAGAGACCGCGCGCCGCCATCGAAGCCGCCACGAACTCCGCGATCGCCACCGCCATAAGGTCCGCTGCCACCATGGAAGCTTCCGCCGCCGCTATGAAAACCGCCGCCGCCACCATGGAAACCGCCACCGCCACCATGAAAACCGCCTCCGCCTCCGCCGTGACCGCCGCCTCCGTGCTGAGCGAATGCTGGATTTGGCAGGAGTGCAAGACCGATGAAAGCGGTAAATGCGATGAGAGATCTGCGAAGACCGAATGTGCTCATAATCTGTACCTCCCCTCGAATCTGGGAGCGCACTTTTGAGCGACGAGCTTATTTGAATAGGACGGCGCTCTGCTTCATCAGATTCTACTGCTATGCACGAGGTTGCGCGGATGCTAAATCAAATTAACTGTTTGGCGGCTCCCGGATGACAAGCTTTGTGATGATTGACAATGTGCAATAGCTTTGCAGCGAATCCAGAGTTGCTGTGACCGCGGGCAGCGGCCGAGCTTCGCTCGGCTTGGACGGGCGAGGGCGTCCGTCCCCACACGAGCCAGTTTCTAATACTTCACAATTGCCGCGAACGATTTGGGATCGAGCGATGCTCCCCCGACCAGCGCGCCGTCGATTTCTTCTTCGGACATCAGGGCGTGGGCGTTCTCTGGTTTGACGGAGCCGCCGTAGAGGATGCGGAGCTTGCCAGCGAAATCCCGGCCGAAGGATTCGGCGGCTTGGCTTCGGATGATGGCGTGGGCGTCGGCGGCCATCTGCGGCGTTGCGGTCTTTCCGGTGCCGATCGCCCAGACTGGTTCGTAGGCGACCACCAGGCTGACGGCTTTTTTCGCCGAGACTTTGTGGAAGGCGCGGAGACACTGGCGGCGCAGCACGTCGTCGGTGAGCCCGGCTTCGCGTTCTTCGAGAACTTCTCCTATGCAGACGATGGGGACGAGTCCGGCTTCGAGCGCGGACTTTAGCTTAAGGTTGACGGTATCATCGGTCTCGCCGAAGTACTGGCGGCGTTCGGAGTGTCCGATGATGACGTGGGTTACACCGACTGCCAGCAACATGCTGGTGCAGATCTCGCCGGTGTAGGCGCCTTCCTTTTCCCAGTGGATGTTTTGCGCGCCGATGGCGACGCGCGAGCCCTTGGCCGCATGGACGGCGGCGTCAAGCGCAATGTAATTCGGGCAGACGACGATTTCGTCGCGGTCGTGGCCGTGGACCAGAGGAAGGAAATCGCGGAAAAATTCACGGGCCTGTTCGGGGGTTTTGTACATCTTCCAATTGGCGGCGAGGATTTTCTTTCTCATGAATGACCTTTCTCGAAGATAGCGGGAATTGCGCGTGGTTCGCAAGATTGTTTTTCGGCGGCCCGAACATAGGCTTCGCGGGTGGCAATGTCGAAGAGCACGAAACGAACGCGCTCTAAATGGGCGCAGGGCGGTAGAGCTTCGACGATAGCGCGAACTGCGATTTCAGAGGCCTCGTGAACAGGATAGCCGAACGCTCCGGTCGATATCGAAGGCAGGGCCACGGATTTTATTCCATGATCGTCGGCGATGCGGATGCACTCACCATAGCAACTGGCGAGCGTTTCGGCCTCGTGCTGTCGGCCTCCTCGATACACCGGGCCGACGGTGTGAATGACATATTTGGCGCGCAATCGTCCGCCGGTGGTGATGACAGCTTTGCCGGCGGGGAGCGTGCCGATCTTCATTCTTGCCACGATGCGCTTGCACTCCTGGAGGATCGAGGGGCCGCCAGCGTGGTGAATCGCTCCATCCACGCCTCCCCCACCGAGCAGAGACGAGTTGGCGGCGTTAACGATGGCGGCGGTGGTCTCTTTGGTGATGTCGGCAGGGCCGTGGAACTCGAGTGTCTTGCCGTTGGCGAAAGTCAGTCGGGCTGCGAAGTCGGACATGGGGACAGGTGTCAGGGGACAGGTGTCAGGTCTCAGGTCTCAGGTCTTAGGTCTAACACAGTAGTTTGTACCGCTGGGACTAGCTCCGCATCGGGATCACCGTACCGATGCTAATGTCCGGTAACCTGACACCTGACACCTGAAACCTGAGACCTATTTTTTATCCGTCAGGGCTTCGACCCCGGGCAGCTTCTTGCCTTCCAGAAATTCGAGCGACGCGCCGCCTCCGGTCGAGATGTGGGTCATCTTGTCGGCCACGCCGGCGGCTTTGACGGCGGCTACCGAATCTCCACCGCCTACGATCGATATGGCTCCGGGATTTTCTGCCACAGCTTGGGCGATCTTGAAGGTGCCTCTCGCGAAGGGCGGCAATTCGAAAACGCCCATGGGGCCGTTCCAGACGATGGTGCGGGCGCGGGCTACCTCTTCGGAAAATGCCTCGATCGATTGCGGGCCAATATCGAGCGCCATCATGTTGGCGGGGATGGGCTCGCCGTGGCCGACAATTTTGGTCAAGGCGCCGGCTTTGACACGGTCCGCGATGATGTGGTCGGTGGGCAACAAAAACTTGAGCTTATGGGTTTTTGCCTGTTGCAGAAGGTTGCGGGCAAGTTCGATCTTGTCCTCTTTGACCAAACTCTTGCCGACCGATTCGCCTTGCGCCTTGAGGAAGGTGTACGCCATGCCGCCGCCGATGATGAGAACGTCGACCTTGCTGAGCAGGTTTTGGATGACTCCGATCTTGTCGCTGACTTTGGCGCCTCCAAGGATAGCGACGAAGGGGTGCTCGGGGTTCTGCAGGACGCGACCCAGATATTGCAACTCTTTTTCCATGAGCAAACCGGCGGCGGATTTCTGCAGGAATTTGGTGATGCCAACTGTGGAAGCGTGGGCGCGATGGGCGGTGCCGAAGGCGTCGTTGACGTAGAATTCGGCGAGCTTGGCGAGTTGCTTCGAAAAATGTTCGTCGTTCTTTTCTTCCTCGGCGTGGAAGCGGAGATTTTCGAGCAGCAGGGCCTGGCCTTTCTCGAGCTTGAGCGCCATTTCTTCGGCTTCGGGACCAACGCACTCGGGGCAGAATCCAACGTTTTCGCCGCGCGACAATTCTTTGTCAAGCAGCATGCGCAGACGCTCGGCGACGGGCTTGAGACTCAGCTTTGGATTGGGCTTGCCTTTGGGCCGGCCAAGGTGAGATGCGAGAATGAGGCGGGCTCCGTGACGCAGCGCGTACTCGATGCTGGGCAGGGTTTCGCGGATGCGCGTGTCGTCCATGACGCGGCCGTCGTCGAGCGGGACGTTGAAGTCGACACGCATGAAGATGCGGTGATCGTTCAGCGGGAGATCGCGAATGGAAAGCTTGGACATGGGAAATACCTGTCGTTAGTCGTTTGCTGGTGGAGGGCCGGGCGCCCCGCCCGGCTGGACGGGCGAGACGCCCGTCCCTCCACGCTACCAGAAAAAAACTACAGGCCTTTGGCCGCCATCAGGTTGATCAGATCGCGGACGCGGCAGGAGTATCCCCACTCATTGTCATACCACGAGATAACCTTGACGCAGTTGCCGCCGACTACCAGCGTCATGGGCGCGTCGACGATGGAGGAGCGGGAGTCCCCTTTAAAATCGGACGAGACCAGTTCGCCTTCCTCGAACCCGAGATAACCCTTCAGCGGGCCCGACTCGGAGGCTTTTTTCAGGGCGGCGTTTAGTTCTTCGCGCGTGGTCTTTTCTTCTACGAACGCGACTAGGTCGACAACCGAGACGTTGGGCGTGGGCACGCGCATCGCGAAGCCGTCGAGTTTGCCAGCCAGATCGGGGATGACGAGCTTAAGCGCCTTGGCGGCGCCGGTCGAGGTTGGGATCATATTGATCGCCGCCGCGCGGGCGCGCCGCAAATCTTTGTGCGGGAAGTCGAGGATGACCTGATCGTTCGTGTAAGAGTGGATGGTAGTCATGGTGCCGCTGAGGATCTTGAAGTTGTCGTTCACCACCTTGGCGATCGGGGCCAGGCAATTCGTGGTGCAGGAAGCGTTCGAGATGATGTGGTGCTTGGCAGGATCGTACTTCTCTTCGTTGACGCCGAGCACGACGGTCAGGTCTTCGTTCTTCGCGGGGGCGGAGATGATGACTTTTTTCACGGAGCCGCGGAGATGTTTCCGGGCGTCGGCGGCATCGGTGAACCGGCCGGTGGACTCGATGACGACCTGAGCTCCGACGGAGTCCCAGGGAAGGGCAGCAGGATCTTTTTCCTTGAAGACCTTAATGACCTTGCCGTCGATCGAAATGCTGTCGGCGCCGGCGGTGATTTTGTGCGGCAGGTTGCCGAGGATCGAATCGTACTTCAGCAGGTGGGCTAGAGTCTTGGGGTCGGTGAGATCATTAACAGCGACGAAGTCGAGGTTCTTGTCAGCGAGCGCTGTGCGAAGAACGTTGCGTCCGATGCGTCCAAATCCATTTATGCCAATTTTTACAGCCACGATGCCTCCGAAAGAAATTTTGATTGCCTAAGAAAAATCTGCAGGAGCCGAGAACGACCTTTGATGGTAACAGGGTCGAGCGGCCAGCGTAAACGTCAGGCAGATAGTGGCGCGATCTCGATACCGGTGTCGGTGTTGCGCCACAGGAAGGGGATACGGGCGAGCCAGTATTTTGCGTTGATCATCCGGCGGACGCGGGCAAACTCTTCCGGCGGCAGGATGCGGGCGGTTGCGGGGAATTCGGGGCCGGTGATTTTTCCCCGGATGGTGCTGGGGGCGATCTTGACTTGCGGGTTGTTGCGGATGCGCTTGTATTTTCCGGTTTTGCTGCTCGTCATCAAGTAGAGTTTGTTGTTGTCTTCGGCAAACCAGATGGGCGTGTACACGGCAACGCCATTTTTTCGGAAGGTGGCGAGGCTGATGTAACGCTGGCCGTGGATTTCGGCGGGGATGGAAGCCATGCGGATATTGTAAACAGGGGCAAGCCGATTTCGGGTGGAAGAGTCAGGAAGACACAGCCCAAATGACTGATCTAATTGGCGCGGGGTCACATACAATAGCGGGCTGTCGAGACTTTGAATATGAGCGAGACGATATGAGCGAGGCCTGGGAACGATGGGAGGGCCGCACCGTCGATGGGAGATTTCCGCTCCAACGCTATTTAGGCGGCTCCGGCCACAGCGCCGTGTTCCTCACCGTTAGGCAGCCCAGCGGGAGCGATTCCGAAAAAGCTGCCATCAAATTGATTCCCGCCGACGCGGTGGACGCGAAGCATCAATTCCTCCGATGGAAGGCGGCGAGCGAACTAACCCATCCGAATCTAATTCGTATTTTCGAGGCGGGACGCTGCGAACTGGATGGCACGGAGCTGCTTTATGTCGTGATGGAGTATGCGGAGGAAAATCTTTCGCAGATTCTTCCGGAGCGAGCGCTGACGGCGGATGAAACGCGAGGGATGCTTCCGCCGATTTTGCGGGCGCTGCAATTTGTGCACGACAAAGGACTCGTGCATGGACACGTCCAACCCTCAAATATTCTGGCTGTTGCGGATCAGGTAAAGCTATCGAGCGACACTCTGAGCGTGCCAGGTGAGAGGAACGGTGGCGCCCGCGCGACGAACGCTTACGACCCGCCAGAAGCGGCGACAGGAGCGATTTCGGCGGCTGCCGACGTTTGGCAGTTGGGCATGACATTGGTCGAGGTGCTGACGCAGCACTTGCCGGTTTGCGACCGAGCACGGATGAGCGCGCCGCAAGTACCGGCGGCGGTCCCGGAGCCATTTCGCGAGATTGCAGGACACTGCCTGCAGGTTGATGCGGGGAAGCGATGGACTGTCGGGGAGATCCTTCATCGGGTAGAGGCGGATCGGTCGCGAGCGGTGAGATTGGAACCGGCGCGACCGGTGCCGCCTTTAGCTCAGAGTGACGCTCAGGCTAAAAACTTGGCTTCGGCGACCGCGATCTCGGCTCAGCGGAAAGCATCTGCGAAGTGGCCCTACTGGCTGGGGCTGGCGGCAGTGGTTGTGGTTGTGGTTGTATTTTTTTTGATTGCGAGACCGAAAACGTCGAGCCCTCCGGCGGAAGAGCAATCAACGCAAGCCGAGCCGGGCGCGGCCGCCGAAGGCGCCCAACCGGCGCAGACTTCTCCGGGACATACGAACACCGGCACCAGCTCTGACAATCAGAATGGTATTGTGCAGCAGGTGATGCCGCAGGTCTCACCAAGCGCGCGCCGCACGATTCAAGGCACTATCAAGGTGCGAGTGAGAGTTGATGTGGACGCCGCGGGCAACGTGGCGAAGACGAAGCTGGAATTGTCCGGGCCGAGCAAATATTTTTCGCGCATCGCAATGGAAGCCGCCCGGGAATGGAAATTTGCTCCAGCAGGAGCGGATGAGTCCGGCGCCAGAGAATGGAAGGTACAGTTCGCCTTCAGCCGGGCGAAGACGGAAGTCTCTGCAGTACGCGCAAAGCGTTAGTTACGGCAGTGTTTAAGTCCAGGGATCGAGAACCGCTTTGAGCAGCGGAAAATCTGAAACGTTGCGGGTCACCAGCGTCAGTTGATGGGTTTCTGCTGTGGCCGAGAGGAAAGCGTCCATCGCGCCTATCGGCCGTCCCGCCGCCTCGCTGCGTGACACCGTCCTGCCCCAAGCCTCCGCCACGTTGGTGTCGACGGGCAAAATTCTGCTCTCAAATCTCAACGGCAATTCATGTTGCAGCCACTGCTCAAGGCGGCTGCGACGCCTTCCCGCCGCCATTCGTTCCACGCCGTAGTGCAGCTCCGCTAGCGAGACAACACTGATGAAAATCCGGTCCTCATCGGCCGATTCCATCCAACCGATGAGACCGGGATTGGGCCGCGGCTTGACCCACTCCGAAACCGCGTTTGTATCCAGAAGGAAGCTCATAGATTAAGAGTTCACAGATTAATCTTGCGGGGCCGTTCTTTTAGGCGGCGGATTTTCAGACCCGATTCTCGAAGGGGGGATTCCGCAAAGAATTCCGCCAGATTGCCGACGCGTTTTGTCTTTCGTTGCCACTCCTCTGCGCCAACTACCACAGCGGTCGTGCGCCCATTGCGAGTAATGGTCTGCGGTCCATCGGACAATGCCCGCTCGATAATTTCACTGAATTTTGCCTTCGCTTCCGCCACGGTCCAGTTTTGCGAGCTCATAATGAAAATCCTCCAAGCGTCGGAATGGTCATTATGGTCATTATAGTCATATGTGAAGCTACATCGCAAGAGGATTCAAGAGTCAGGTGGAGGTTTGCACACATGCTAGAAACACGCTGCAAAGAAGTTGATAACTCGATGCCCAGCCCCTGAAAGGGGCATCCGATTATGCAGCATTTGCGGCATCGCTGAAGCGATGCCCTGATACGAAACGGAAATCTTTCCGCAGGCTGTTATGGTTTGCCAGTGGTCATTTGGCGGCGTGCTTCTTCGTAGGCTTGTTGCGGGTCGCGTCCGGTGACTTGCTTGTACCAGGCGGGGTGGAAGGTCCAGGCCCAGGCTTCGCTTACGGCGCCGCGAATCATTGCATCGAATGTGCCCGGCTCGCCGATCGTGCTCAGGTAGATGTGGATGAAGATTCCGCCGAGCATCACGAGCGCGGAGATGTCGTGGACGACGTAGCTGATGGCTACCGCAATCCTTCCGAACGTTGGCGCGCCCGCCCACAGGATGATGCCGGTGACGAGGTACGCGACGCAGCCGCCGACGATCTCCCAAAACTGAAGCTTCTGTCCGGCGTTGAAGAATCCGGTGTCGGGCGGGTCCATTTTTTCTTCGCCGCTGACGACCTTCTTTATGTTTCGCATCCAGCGGGAATCGGCTGCGGTCCAAATCATGGGCCGGAGCCAGTTCAGGGCTTGCAGTCCAAAGAAGAAAACGAAGGCAACGCCGAAATACGGGTGCATAATGCGACTGAGTTGTCCGCCGCCGAAAAACGGAGTGAACCAGCGGAACAGCCACGGGAGATAGATGCCGAAGCCGCTGAACAGCGCGAGGAAGAAAAAGAGCGCGACCGTCCAGTGGAGGACACGCGTGTACACCGGATGGCGCAGCAACTCTCCGCGATAGACCGTCGTCTTGCCCGCGCGTTCGAAAGTCTCACGAGCCTTATCGTCGAAACGTTCGATGGCTCCGCTAGACGTTGACATTGGTGCCATCCTTTTTTGGCGGTTCGGGTTGAGCCAGGCGTGGGCCCGTAGTTACGTAGTGCATCAGCACGCCGAGAAAACCGAATAGGGCAAAAGTGCCGAGCACGGGTTTGAAAAGCCACTTCCAAACCGTATAGCTCCAGGGAATTGTCGGATTCTTCGGCAGGTTGCCGTAGCGTTCGGGATCTGTGGCATCGTGGAGCACATAGATCACATGCGTCCCGCCGACGGATTGCGGATCGTAGACGCCGGCGTTCTGCCAGCCGAAATTGTCGCGCAGTTGTTTCGCGCGCTCCTCGGCGATGAATTTCATGTCGTCCTTTGTGCCGAACTTGAGACAGCCGGTCGGGCATGCCTTGATGCATGCCGGTTCGAGACCCTCGCCAACGCGGTCGGAACAGAGCGTGCACTTGTAAACGCGCTTGGTCTCGGGATTGAAGCGCGGAATATTGAAGGGACAACCGGACACGCAGAATTCGCAGCCGATACAGTTTTCCTGGTTAAAGTCGACGATGCCGTTGGCGTACTTCACGATGGCGCCGTCGGCCGGACAAGCTGCCAGACAGCCGGGGTCGGCGCAGTGCATGCACTGATCTTTTCGCATCAGCCACTGGATCGTGCCATCCGGGTTCTGGTGCTCATTGAATTTGATGAGGTTCCAGAAATTCCAGCGCGTTTCCGGCATGGTCTGGTAATTGTTTTCGAAGGTAGTCGGGGAGAATGGCATGTCGTTCCACTCGACGCACGCGACCTCACAGGCTTTGCATCCGATGCAGGTCGTGGTATCGACTAGTTTGCAGACCTCGAGGTCGCGCTGCACGCCATGGCCGGCGGAGGAACCAGAGTGGCCCGAAATCATTTCGGCTTGAAGTGCCTTGCGGTCTGCCATCGTGCTCCCCAGCCCCTAAAGGGGTGACTACTTGGGCGACTTACGGTATCGCTAAAGCGATACCCTGATACGAAACATTGCTCTGGACGGGCGAGGGCGCCGTCGCTCCATCGTCTAAATAATCACTAAACTTTTTCGATCTTCACCAAAAAACCTTTAAATTCTGGCGTAAATGCGTTTGGATCGATTACGGTTGGCGTGAGCTGATTTGCCAGGGTCTTTGCCGTCTTGCCTTCATCTTCCACGATGCCGCGGAATCCCCAGTGAATCGGGATGCCAATCTGAAACGTCTCTTTGCCGTCGATCTTCATGGGCTTGATGCGGCGCGTGACCATCGCCTTGGCGATGTACTGGCCGCGAATGCTTGAGACCTTTATTTTCTCGCCGCCATGAATGCCCATGCGATCGGCGAGTTCGGCGGGGACTTCGACGAACGGCTCCGGCACAAGTTGCACGTTCATCGGATTGTTCTTCGTCCAGTAATGGTAGTGCTCGGTTATACGATAGGTCGTGCAAATGACGTTGAATTCTCCGCCGGTTTTTGCGTACTTGTCCATGTCGGTCTTGTAAGTCTTCGCGATCGGATTGCTTGACTGATTGGGGTGAAGCGGATTCGCGATGGGGCTTTCGATGGGCTCGTAGTGCTCGGGGAACGGGCCATCGTTGAGGCCGCCGAGCGGGACGAAGATACGTCCTACGCCTTCGGGATTCATGATGAACGGGCCCAAGTGATCTTTGGGTGGCGAGTCGGGTTTGAAATCAGGAACATCGTTGCCGACCCAGGATTGTTTTGCTTCGTCCCACCAGACTTGGCGGCGGGAAGGATCCCAGGGCTTGCCGTCCAAATCGCACGAGGCGCGGTTATAGAGCACGCGCCGATTCGCCGGCCACGACCATGCCCAGTTGGGATAGATTCCGAGTCCAGAGGGATCTTCGGTGCCACGGCGCTGGATCATCGCTCCAGCTTCAGTCCATGATCCGGAGTAGATCCAGTTGCCGCATGAGGTGGTGCCGTCGTCTTTCAGCCAGGCAAAGCCGGGGAGTTGCTGTCCAGCTTTGATGGTTATGTTCGTCTTCGGATCAGTGAGGTCGGCGAGCGCCTTGCCGTTGACCTCTTTCGCGACCTCGGACAACGAAGGGCCGTAGGGATTGGTGTACGCGAACGCTGTGTGGAGAACGGGATCGGGGAACTTGCCACCCTCTTTCTGATAGAGCTCGCGGACTTTCAGGAAGATTGTGGCGACAATGTCCTGGTCGAAGCGAGCCTGACCGGGCGGCGGCACAGCGATGTTTTTCCACTGTAGCCAGCGCGCGGAGTTGGTAAAGGAGCCGTCTTTTTCGGCGAAGCCCGCACCGGGCAGACGGTAGACGGTAGTGTTGATCTGCTTCATCTCCTCGGTCGTGATGCCGGGAGCGCGCCAGAATTCGCTGGTCTCGTCGGGATAGATTTCGCAAACTACCAGCCAGTCGGCCTTTTTGAGGGCATTGATGTTTTTGTTCGAATCGGGGCCGATCATGACGCCGTTCATGCCGAAGGCGAACAGGCCTTTGACCGTACCCTCGTACATGTCGTTCCAGATGTTCACCCAGGAATAGTTGCGGTCGATCTTCGGCAGGTAGTTGAAGGCGAAATCATTCTCCTTGGTGGCGGCTGGACCGTACATGGCTTTCAAAAACGAGACGACGAATTTTGGCGTGTTCGACCAGTAGTTCATCGAATCCCACGGATCGGGCTTGGCGACGGTGGGCGTGATTCGCTTTAGATAAGTCGCCAGGTCTGTGTCAGCGGGAGTTGGGACCTTCAGGTATCCGGGAAGGTTGTCGAAGATGCCCGCCATATCCGTCGCGCCCTGGATGTTGGAGTGGCCGCGGAGGGCGTTGACTCCGCCGCCGGCGCGGCCGATGTTGCCCATCAGCAACTGGAGCATCGCAGCGGTACGGATGATCTGGGTGCCGAAGCTGTGCTGGGTCCAGCCGACCGCATAAATGATGGTGGCGACTTTCTTCATGTCGCCATCTTTGCGGATGGAGGTGAAGAGGTCGGCGGCTTTGAGGAATTGATCCTGCGGGATGCCGGTAATGCGCTCGACCATCTCGGGCGTATAGCGGCTGTACTGCTCTCTTAGAAGTTGAAAGACGCAGCGCGGATGCTGGAGCGATAGGTCGTAAGCCGTTTTTGGGGGAAGCAACGGCACAGGCGCGACGCCGCCTTTTGCCGCGGCGGGTCCGGCACCCTGATGTCCGGCTGCTCCGGCAGCATCCACCTTCTTTTGAGCGTGTGCCTCGTCGCCTTGTCCAGCTGAATGGCCATGTCCGGAGGCTGCCGCGACTCCTGTAGCTTTTCCTTCGAGGTTTCCGCCCTCTTCGTAGTTCCAGGTCGATTTGTCGTACACCTGCTTCTCGGGATCGAAGCCGGAGTAGAGGCCATCGTCGGGGAGTTTAAATCCTTCTTTAATAATGAAGGCGGCGTTGGTGTAGTTGACGAGGTAGTCCTTGGCGATGCGGTTGTTTTCGATGGCGTAGCGAATTACGCCGCCGAGGAAGGCAATGTCGGCGCCCGCGCGGATCTGTACGTACATGTCCGCATTCGCGGCGGTTCGAGTGAGGCGCGGATCGACAACGATGGTTTTCGCGTTGCGGTGAACTTTGGCTTCAACCGCCCACTTGAAGCCGCAGGGGTGATTCTCGGCGGGATTGCCGCCCATGATCAACATCATGTCGGTGTTCTTGATGTCGATCCAGCCATTGGTCATTGCGCCGCGTCCGAAGGTGGGCCCCAAACTGGAGACCGTTGGGCCGTGTCAAACGCGGGCCTGGTTTTCCAGGTAGCAGACCCCCAGGCTGCGCATACTTTTTACGACGAGATAATTAAATTCGTTGGTGTCGGTGCAGCCGCCGGTGAAGGCAATGCCTTCGCAGCGATTGACAGTGTGGCCGGCAGCGTCCTTCTCGACAAATGTGTCGTCGCGCGTCTTCTTCACCTTCTGCGCGATTTCGGCGTAAGCCTGGTCCCACGAAATGTCTTCCCAGTCGGTGGCTCCGGGACGCCGCACTTGCGGCTTCAGCAGGCGGCGTTCGTTGAGAATGTCTTGCTCGAGCGACGATCCCTTGGGGCAGAGTGTGCCACGGTTGATGGGGTGGTCGGGATCGCCTTCGACGTGCACGACCTGGGGGATTGCGTTCTTGGCTTTGTCGCCCAGGGTGTAGATGATCACGCCACAACTGACGGAACAATAAGGACAGGTGCTGCGGGTTTCGCTGGCGCGGGAAATCTTGAGCGCGTTAGTCTGGGCATAGACCGGGGTCAGATCAAAGCCGAGTGCGGAGAAACCGGCGCCGCCAAGCACGGTGCCTTTGAGAAAAGTCCTGCGAGAGAACTCCATTTTGTAGCCCCCCCGTGCTGCGCTTTCCAGAAAGTTACGGAGGTGAATGGTTGCAGACGCCTCGATGGCGTCCAGCTTGTTCTGCGCGAATGCGAAAAACTATAAACCCGGGCGGGCAAATCGTCAATACAGGTAAATCCTTGGGCGGTGGGCTAGTACGCGTACGCCTTGAGGAACACGAAAACCACCACACCGGTAACCGAAACATAAAGCCAGATGGGGAACGTAAAGCGGGCGATCCGGCGGTGCATCGCGAACCGGCCCGTCAGCGAGAAGAAGAAAGTCGTGAGCACCATCGGCAGCGCGACAATGGAAAGGATTACGTGGCTGGCTAAAATGGAAAGGTAGAGTGCGCGCACCGGGCCGTGGCCGGGAAAAATCGTGTCGCCGTGCAGCGCGTGGTTCACGATGTAGCTGACGAGAAAAACGGATGAGAATGCGAATGCCAGCAGCATGCTCGTGCGATGCGCTTCCCGGTTGCGATGTTTGATGAAATACAATCCCACGCAGAGTGCAATCGCGCATAATCCGTTCAGAAGCGCGTTGAGGGCGGGCAAGAACATCCAGCGCCCGGCGAAATCAGCCGAAGCATGATGCACGTACAGCAGCCACAGCAGGAATGACACAGCGAGGCCGCTCACCACGATGATCGCGCCAACCACCGGGCGCGGACTGATTCCAGTCTGTTCCATGGCGACAATTAAATCACAAAAATCCATCCGGAAGTCATAGCCCGCCGAAAGCGGGAGCTACCTGACCGGGTCTATGCTTTCGTGGAAACCGACAGGGGTCGATTTTGCAGGAAGGCGGCGAGCATCGTGCTGTTTATTTGCAAGCCGCCGTTGTAGCTGACCAATCCCTTCTTCTTGAACACATTCATAAACTTACTTACCCTGGCGCGGGTGGTACCAACCATCTCCGCCAGGGTCGCTTGGCTCACCTTCAGGGGGCACTCCGGCTTTGATTCCTCGTTTATGTGCCCAAGCAGCAACAGAACCCGAGCCAGTCGCCTTTCGCTGAAATTGAAGAATTGATCTACCAGGTCTTCCTCGATTCGAATGATCCGGGAAAGCAGATATGCATTAAACAGCGTTGCAAACTGCGGATCTCGCTTGAGTGTGCGAACCGTGCTCTCCTTTCGCAGGCGAGTGATAGTGGATGGCCCGATTGATCTCGCCGTGCAAATCCGCAGAGATTGCCCTCCTAGACAGCCTTCGCCAAAAAAGCTACCTCGCTGCAGGAAGGCGAGTATGGCTTTCTTGCGACGCGTGGAGACCGCCGTGAGTTTCACCGTTCCGCTCTGGATGTAGAAGACAGCATCCGCAGTATCCCCTTGCGAAAAGACGACCTCCTTGTCTCGGTAGTTTCGAGCAGTCATCCCAGCACCGAACTTCTTGCGTAGAACTTTTGGACTGGGACCGACAGCACGCTTACTCGCCATTCGGGTCTGCTCCTACAATCAACTCAGGAAATTGGTCAGCGATAGCAATCGTAGCCTCCAAGCACCAACCCGTCTAGGTGAGCAAATTTGAACACTACAGTGACGATTCTGGACGAGTGGTCGGCAACCCTTGATGTCACGCCACGACAGAAGACGATAGAAAATGTCCCCGGCTTATGGGCATCCCTGTCTCCAAGGTCGGCATCCCTGTCTCCAAGGATGTTGCCCGCATTGCGCGACGGGAGACGGGGGACTGATAATCGCATCATGTCTAATCGCACCATATCTCGTCGCACCATGTCCAATCGCAACATGCCGCAGAACGAATGGCAGCGGCGGATCGCACGGGCGGAGGAACTCGGCGCCCAGTACAACTTTGCGGCGGAAATCCTGCGCTTCTATGTGGCCATCGCGCGTTTTCAGGAAAATTTCTACGAGGAACTCGGCAGATCGTTTGAAAGATCGAGAGCTGAGGCTGGTCGTGTCGAGTCGGAGCCCTTTGCGCGGCCGCTGCATCCGGAACTGACCGGCCGATTCGGGCGATTTTTGTCTGTGGTCGAGGAGAACGGTCCGGATCCGCTGCGGGAAGCTGCACGCGAGTTGCGGGACGGCGGCGCGGACTCACATTTCCAAATGCTGACGGTTTTCTGGAGTGGGAGCGAGACCGGAGCGCTGTCGCCTGGTCCTCACGATTTTTTCGCGCGCGCGTTTCTTCAGCCTTACGCGGCAGGCATTCGTTCGCGGTCCAATATGCGCTGGAGCGGGCCGACGCCGTATCGGTGTCCATTTTGCAAACGGAAACCGGGCATGGGCGTTCTGCGTCCGTTGGGAGATGGCGGCCAGCGTTCTCTGGTGTGTTCATTTTGCCTGGCGGAATGGGAGTTCCGGCGGATCGTCTGTCCGGGATGCGGGGAAGAGAACTATGCGAAGCTTCCGGTCTACACCGCGGAGGAACTCAAGCACGTCCGCGTGGAAGGTTGCGACAGTTGCCGGAGCTACATCAAGACGGTAGACCTTACGAAAAGCGGGCTGGCCGAACCTATCGTGGATGAGATGGCGTCGATCCCGCTTGATCTGTGGGCCCAGAAGCAGGGATACACGAAGCTGCAATGCAATCTGATGCAGCTTTGACCGAAGTGCGTCGACCGGCCAGCAGGGAAGGATGCAGGGCGATGAAGCAAAGATCACGCGCTCAGCATTTAATCTCAGCATGTAATATGGAGTGAGTGCTCTGCGGATGGTTCAGAGAGAATCGGTCATCGGTCATCGGTCATCCGTCATCGAAGTCGAAGTTGAGCTTCGTGCAGCGTCGATGTATTTCCAACAAACGCGGGTGAAGTAGGCGATGGGCCCGACCAGGGTCACAGCGGCGGTGCCGACTCCGTCCCACCCGCTCCAAATTCTTTCCGTTCCTGCGGTTGTCGTCAGATAATTTAATCTCAGATAATTTAAGTCTTAGATAACTCAAGTTCAGGTTGCCATTGATCGGAGAAGCTGTGAACGTAATTCACATCGTAGGCGCTCGCCCGAATTTCATGAAAGTGGCGCCTGTGATGAACGCACTCAAAACGCACAAGCACGTCGTCCAGACCCTGATTCACACTGGCCAGCACTACGACGCGAATATGTCGGACGTGTTTTTCGAGCAGCTTGGCATCCCGGCTCCGGATGTGAACCTGGCGGTTGGATCCGGCACGCATGCTCGGCAGACCGCCGAAATTATGACGCGTCTCGAGCCGGTGCTATTGGACGGCAAGCCTGACCTGGTGCTGGTCTATGGCGACGTCAATTCAACCGTCGCCACCGCGCTGGTGTGCGCCAAGCTCGGCATGCGCGTCGGCCACGTTGAAGCCGGATTGCGTTCCTTTGACCGCACCATGCCGGAGGAAATCAACCGGCTGGTTACCGATCAGCTCGCAGATCTGCTGTTTACGCCTTCCGAGGATGGAGACCTCAATCTGCAAAAAGAGGGAATTCCCGCCGAAAGAATCTTCCGTGTCGGCAACGTGATGATTGATTCTCTGGTGAAGCTTCTGCCCGCGGCGCGGCGTCAGAACCGAAACGGCCTTCCCGAGCAGTTTGCCGAGCGCTATGCCGAGAGCTATGCGTTGGTCACCTTGCATCGCCCGGCCAATGTCGACGACGGCGTAATTCTGAAGCGCATTCTCCAGTCTTTGCTTGAGGTCAGTCATGACCTTTCCGTCATATTTCCCGCGCACCCTCGGACTCGAAAGCGCATTGCCGATTTCGGATTGCATGCGGGCCAGCTCCAGATCGTTGACCCGCTGTCCTATCTGGAGTTTCTCGGCATGCAGTCCCGCGCAACCGTCGTCATCACCGATTCCGGCGGCATCCAGGAGGAGACGACCTACCTCGGCGTTCCTTGCCTGACGCTCCGCGAGAACACCGAGCGCCCGGTTACGGTTTCCCTGGGGACGAACGTTCTCGTCGGACGCGATCCAGACAAACTGCGTTCCGAACTCTCCCGAATCCTCGCCGGCAACGCAAAGAAGGGAACCATTCCTCCGCTTTGGGACGGTCACGCGGGCGAACGAATCGCCGCTGTGCTCGCTGGCTAGACTAAATATCCATAGAGACGCGGCTTGCCGCGTCTCCCTGTACCGTGAACGAAAGCGACCAGGAAAACCCGTTTCGACCGGATAAAATGGGCGTTTTAGGGTCAACTTTCAGGAATTACCCGTGACTTGACGGCAATGGAAATTGACGGCAAAATTCGGGCAATGTGCAGAACGTTGCATATTGCCCTATATTCGGCTCATCGGCGCTGGCGCTTGGGGACAACCGCTGACTCGACTAACCCATTCGCCTGCTTCTGTTTTCGCGAGTGCTTTCCCGTGGTGGCGGGTTTAACATAAGAGCGATGTGAGCGGTTTATGGCAGGGTGCGTGCATCTAAGGATAGGTGGGGAGTAGTGGCTCGAAGTTCCCTGGCGCTCAACTTTTCAGGGCCAAGAAAAGAATTGAGGATTTTAAAATTGAGGATTTTAAAGATGAGGTTTTCATTGGCGGTTGCGGTCGTACTGGTGGGTATCAGCGTAAGCGGCCTGGCGCAGCTAAACGATACATTCAAGGTTAAGCGTTCAGCCCCCGAAAAGGCTCCGAAAAAAAGTGCGCCCATCGGCACGACAGCGAGTCCGGCAAGGGCTGCTGGCGCCAACTCCAAGCAACTGGAAAGCTTGGAACGCCAGAGCACGAGGGGCTCCGCGCCATCTCGAGCTGCCAAAAAGGGAAGCCCGTCCGCGCTGAAGCCGGTCAAAGATAAGCCAAATCCGCCAATCAACTTCGGCGGCGCCGGCGGCGGCAAGAATGCAGGAATGGCCAACAAAGGTCCGAACCCATACAAAGGGCGCCTAAGGCAGAAATCTCGCTAATTACAAAGAGAACGCCATAAAAAAGCGAAGAAGAGACGGCTTCACGCGAGATTATCGCGAACCTGAGCGATCCGGGGCCGGAACTGCTTGCGCAACAGCTTTTGCGCTGGGTTCTTTGGCTGGGTTCTTTGATGGAGTACTTCAACAGGCAATACAAGGCCCGCACGCCATCTTTCCATCCGATCTTTTTGCCCTCCTCGTAAGTGCGTCTCCAGTAACTGATTCCCACTCATAGATGCGCAGTTTTCGTCGTGCGACTTTCACCGTGATCTCGGGCTCGAATCCAAAACGGTTTTCGTCAATCGGAATCGACTGAATCACTTCGCGGCGAAAGACTTTGTAGCAGGTTTCCATGTCGGAAAGATTGTTGTTGGTGAGGCAATTCGATCCTGCGACTCGT
This sequence comes from uncultured Acidobacteriaceae bacterium, assembly GCA_963772195.1. Taxonomy (GTDB): domain Bacteria; phylum Acidobacteriota; class Terriglobia; order Terriglobales; family Acidobacteriaceae; genus Acidiflorens. Next base: position 344,648 of record CAVYWE010000002.1, read on the forward strand.
CATCCACGCAGATGAGTTCGATCTCCAGGGGAACGGAGCGAACCCTCAGGACCGCCTCCCGGAGCGTGCCACGTTCGTTATATACGGGCATTACGACGGAAAGTTTCATGGCGTGCTTGAGGGAAGGCGAGACTGCTCCAGAATTCATCACGATTGTAAACTGGGGGCCTTTGGGCTGGGCATCAGCGGTCGCGATGCACCGTGTCAGGCGAGAACGCTGGCAGACAAAGCGCGATGTATTCGGCGCCGCCCGAAAATGGAGTCGAGTAGCGGACCCATTCGCCGCTGTGCGCAATGACGGCTTGCCCGGCCGCCACATCCAGTTCGCCGGATTCATGCTGCACCCGCAGCGTGCCGCGCAAGACCACTGTGTATTCGTCAAAATCCGGGGTCTGGCCCGGCTCCTCCCAGCCCTCGGGACTGCGCATGTGGGCAACGCTGATGCCGCCGGTCGCTGTATTGACACGGCCGACGTATTCTTCAATGACCTTCGGCTTGCTTCCGGCGGATTCAATGAGCGTCGCATGCGGAATCAGAGTTGGCATGGTGCAAAATCGTAACAACCGGGCAGCGTCCTGCACAACTCGACGTCGCTGCGCGTAGTGATAACTCATACGGTGGAGCGACGGCGTCTCGTCCGTTCAGCCCCGGGCGGGGACGCCCGGCTCTCCACCAGCACGCTCGGATCGTCGCGGCGCGCGGACCCACCCGGTCTATACTCGGATTCTACGAGGAGCAACGCGGCCGTGCGAGACAGGACCTTATGAAAATAGTGAGCGCCGCGGAAATGCGCGAGATCGATCGCGCCACCTCGGAGCGCTTCCGGGTACCCTCCATCACCTTGATGGATAACGCCGGCTCGGCTGTGGCCCGTTTCGTTCTCTCCGATTATCCACAAGCCGAGCGCGTGGGCATTGTCTGCGGCAAAGGCAACAACGGCGGTGATGGATTCGTCGTGGCCCGCAAACTCGTCGAAGCGGGGCGTGCCGTTCGCGTTCTGCTGTTGTGTGATCCCGAAGAGCTTCGCGGCGATGCGGCGGCTATGTTTCAGAAGCTGTTGCAGACGCTGCGGCCGCTGAAGAATGCGCCTGTGATTGTACGAGATGCGAGTGGGCTCGATTCGTCCGATGTGGCAGAGATCTTCGCCGCGGACGTAATCGTGGATGCAATCCTCGGCACCGGATTTCGTCCGCCGGTCAGCCCGCTCTATGCGGCGGCGATCGGCAAGATGAATGCGGCTTCGGCTCCGATTGTTGCCGTCGATATTCCCTCGGGCGCCGATGCCGACGCCATGCGGCCCCGTACCAGTGCCGGTAATGAAGCACGTGCCGACGCCATCGTGACCTTTACCGCTCCGCGTCCGGCGCACGTCTTCGCGGCACTCACCAACGGACCGATCGTGATTGCGCCCATCGGTTCACCGCCGGAAGCAATCGTCTCGCAGCTCGGACTTCATCTGAGCACTCCCTCCGATTTCGCTCCGCTGCTCGCGCCCCGGGTGCGTGAAGGCAACAAGGGCAACTACGGACACGTGCTGGTGATCGGCGGATCGCTCGGCAAAGCGGGCGCAGCGGCGATGGCGGGATTTGCGGCGCTCCGAGCGGGCGCCGGTCTTTCGACGGTGGCCACGCCAAAATCCGTGCTCGCAACCGTAGCCGCGTTTCATCCCGAACTGATGACCGAGCCGCTGGCGGAAACCGAAGACGGCACGATCTCATTGCGAGCGCTTGGATCAGGCCTCGATTCGCTGCTGGAACGCAAGACGCTCGCAATCGGCCCAGGCATCTCGCGCAATTCCGAGACCGCCGAATTCGTGCACGCGATCGTCAAGCGTGGCGACACGTCGTCCGTCGTCGATATAGTTGTGGATGCGGACGCGCTGAATGCCTTCGAAGGAGTGGCCGGCCAACTGAACGGCCGCGGACGAACCGTCGTCATTACTCCGCACTCGGGAGAAATGGCGCGCTTGACCGGATTGAGCATTGCCGAAATTCAAGCCAACCGCCTGGAGGTTGCTCGAAACTTCGCCCGCGAGCATGAGTTGATGGTCGTACTCAAGGGACATCGCTCCTTAATCGCGGCGCCCGATGGCACCGTCTGGGTGAATTCAACCGGCAATCCGGGCATGGCCACCGGGGGTACGGGAGACATCCTCACCGGAATCGTGGCGGGCCTGATCGCGCAACATCCGCAGCATGCGCACGAAGCCACCGCTCTCGCCGTCTACCTTCACGGACTGGCAGGGGACCTGGCCAGTGAATCCGTCGGCGAGAATTCTCTCGTGGCGACGGACCTCGTGCGCTTTCTGCCCGAGGCGTTCGCGAAGATGCGAAATCAGAAATCCGGGGAGATTCGCCTTCACGCCTAGCAAAGCTTTCCCGTAGAGACGCGGCTTGCCTCGTCTAGTCCAGGGAGACGGGGCAAGCCCCGTCTCTACAGAGAATCAGCGTGGAATGTAACTATCGAGCAGAGGAATAAACTGGGACCCAAGCTTCATCAAGCGAGCCTGGGCGGCATCGCGAGACTCGCCCTCAAGCATGGGGGTCATCAGGCGAACCAGCCCGCCGTCGCTGCGATTCATATGAACCGAATCGGACACCAGGTAATACTTGGCCCAGTACTCGCTGGCTACCTCGCGGCCATGAGCCTGAAACCAGTACAGCACCAGTTGCCGCTCTTCTCCTTTTGAAACCACGTATCGATTGGCAGGGAACGAAGATCCGTCAGGACGCGTAATCTGAACCACCTCCCGCGAAGTCGGAACCCATCCCGCGCCCGGGAGGCAGTGGTTCGGCGAATGAATCGTGTCGCCGGTTTTTTGCGTCGGAAAGTACGCAATCCACAGATTGATCCACGGTTGCGGCTGGCTCGCGTTTTCGTAATCGCGCATCAGAAACTCGCCCGGCCCGAGGATGTTGAGCGTCTCCTGGTCGAGAACGCTGTCGGTTCCCGACCAACCATCGATCTGCTGGGGCAGGGAACTCAGAGACGCACGCGGCGGGAAAAACTCGCTGCGTGAATGGGCCTGGAGCACGAGCGCCGTGGCCAACATGAGCACCGCGACAATCCCGAAGCGAAGTGAACCGGTATTCATGCGGATTTCCCCTCCCCGCCCCTCTTTGAAATCCAGATAAGCGAAATCAGCCGGTGCACCGCGAACAGCATGAACAGTGCGACCACGTAGATCAGCCATCCCGAAAAGGAATGGAAAAATCCTTCTGCTTTATCCGGATCCCAGTACTGCACCAGCAGCCCCGTGCCAAAAATGCGAAAGCTGTTGGCCGCAACTGCGATTGGCACAGCTGAGAGTGCCAGTACCACCCGCACCCACATACGAGTCTCCATAAGGTAGCCGTAGATGATGGCCAGTGTTACCAGAGTCAGAAGGGAACGGATTCCGCTGCATGCTTCCGCAATGTCCAGCTGCATGGCAGCAAGCCCGATCATATTACCCTCCCGCAATACGGGAACTCCGACCAGTTCCAGCAGGGCAGTGGCCATCCTTGAGGCCAGCAGTTGAAGGGGGAAGGTGATCTGCTGCAGGATCAGGTTGGGGATCGGGATCATCAGAATCAGAAACGCCCAGGGAAACAGGATCGCGCGAAAGAACGTCCACCCCTGAAACAGAATGACAAGGCCGGCCAGCATGATCAGCAGCGACGCACGCGAGAAAAACAATTCCGCGCCCAGGACTCCCAGAACCAGCATAAGGAGGCTCAGCACCACCAGCGGAAGACCAGCCCATGATGGCTGTGAGGCAATTGCTTTCAGTCTCTTGCGGTCCTGCCAGAGAACAAACAAAGCAAAGAGAGGGACGAAAATTCCATGCTGGAAGTTCGAGTCGCTGGAAGGCCCGACCCACTGCAGAAAAAGACGGGCGAGAATCGAGGCGTAAAGCCATGCGATCAGCAGCAGCAACGCCACTCCCTGCCAACGGGGTAAGCCGGACGACAAGCGACCCTCCCTCGTCGAGAGGAGCGGAGCTACCTCTACGGAGTTACTCATAAGCGCGCTTATCCCTGAGAATATGCGAAAGTGGGTCTCCGCGCAAAGTAAAACCGGCACTTCGACCCCAGCAGCGCCAACTATAGAAATTACTTTCGAGTCGTCTGCACTCGGGCAATCGACCAGGCGGCCCGTGCGCCGGAAAAATGGAAAACTATTTCCCATTCTGTTCCCCGGCAACCGCGGAAGCCCCGCTGCCTTCTAAGAGATGTTGCTTCGGTCTGATCGAAAGTAGTTAGGGCTTTATCCCCAAGATGGGTGGAAAGTAATGCCCCAAGAGATTACCCTGGATGTGGGCAATAAATTTCCCATTTGTCCGCAATGTGGTAACGTATGAGCCAGGTGGCGATGCAGGGTTATAATCGCAAATCACTGAAACATAAGCATATATTGTTCCAGGGACGCGTATCCATGATTGACCGGATTGGAAGCGCGTGTGCTCTAGACTTATGAGCCTATGTCTCAAGACTTCTGCCCCGCCGTCTTGGGCCGGGAAACGGTGAAGTGAAATAGTATGGATCTTGACAGAATCGAAATCCAGGCGACTGCCGGAGAACCGCAGAACGGTGGCGCTCGCGTCTGGCTCGAAAGCGTCAGCCCCGGCATGCGCACCGTCGAAGCCGTGATCCGCGAGCTGTCGCAGAACGATGTTCCCGTGCTGGTTGTGGCAGAGCACGGCTCCGGCAAAGCGGCGGCGGCTGCGCGCATTCATGTTCTTTCCAGTCGCGCATTGGGACCGTTTCAGGTTTATCAGGGTCGTGAAGCCAGCGAAGATATTCTGGCTGCTCATGATGGCCAGGGTGGAACCGTCTATCTTCAGGAAGTGGGAGACCTCAGTTCGGCGGCCCAGCGGGAACTGGTTCGCCAGATTGGTCTGAACGGCAATGGCGAGTTGCAGCGCCGTGTGCCGCGTTTCATCTGCGGAACATCGCGCGAGTTGGAGCCCGAGGTCAAGGCCGGCAAGTTCCGCGAAGACCTCTATTATGGAATCAGTGGAGTGTGTTTGCGGCTGCCTCCTTTGCGCCAGCGGAAAGAAGATATTCCCGTTCTGCGCGACTGGTTTCTCTCGGCCGCTGCCCGTGATTTTTGCCGAACCGTACCTGTGCTGAGTCCGGAAACCCAAAACTTCTTTCTGGAATATAACTGGCCGGGAAACATTCGCGAGCTGAAAGATGCGGCTCGCGCCATTGTCGCACTCGGCGATGAAACGCTCGCCATGGGAGGATTGCGCTCTCTTTTGCGGCGCGTCGATCGCGGCGGCGGCGAGAAAATTTCTCTGAAAGATGCGGCCCGCGCCGCCTCCCGCGAAGCCGAACGGGAGATCATTCTTCAGGTCTTGACTCGCACCCGCTGGAACCGGCGCCGGGCCGCGCAGGAGTTGCAGATCAGCTACAAAGCTCTTCTCTACAAGCTGAAGCAGATCGGATACGAGTACGGAGCCTGATGGCTGCGCTCGGGGACTAAGGGCAGTAAAGGAGTTCGAGGAGAAGATATGAGATCAATATGGAAGGCGGCAGTTGCGGCAGTCGTCCTAATGCTGATGGGCAGTATCGCATTGACGCAGAATGCGCCCGCGCAGCCCGCCGCCAATTCCGCTTCCGATAAGACCGCCACCGACAAGGCGACGAACGCGGCTTTCACGAGCCAAGCCGGGCCCGAGTATGTCATCGGCCCCGAGGACGTGCTGCATATAGCGGTGTGGAAAGAGAACGATCTTACCGCCACTTTGCCGGTGCGACCCGACGGCAAAATCTCTCTTCCCCTGCTCGACGATGTGCAGGCCGCAGGCCTGACGCCAAAACAGTTGGCCGACTCGGTAACGGAGAAACTGAGAAAGTACATCGCCGACCCGCGCGTCACCGTGGTGGTGACTGCGATCAACAGCAAGCGGATTTACCTGGTCGGTGAGGTGTTGCATGCTGGTGCCACGCCGATGTTGCCCAACATGACCGTTCTTCAAGCATTGTCCAGCGCCGGATTAAACCAATTTGCCAACACGAAACGCATTTACGTCCTGCGCACCGCGAACGGCAAACAGCAGAAGCTGCCCGTGAACTATCGCAAGCTGGTCAAAGGGGAAGAGATCGAACAAAACTACCTATTGCAGCCGGGGGATACAATTGTTGTCCCGTAAGGGATATTCGGGTTCCACCAGGGATCGACGGGTGAAAAGCATGACGAGAATGCGAAAAATCCGGTTGGCGCTGCTGGTTTTCGGCACAAGCATCTGCGCCGCCGCCCAGAATAGCTCGCAGTCCCAGCCCGAGACTACTCCTGCACCGGCCTTTGGCCAGAACGCGCCGGTGCTCAACCCGGAGAACCCGCCGGTGTCTGGCTTGGACGAGCCGGGGCTTGATCTGCATACGGCCAGTCGCAGTTTCATCGCGCCAGCTTTGCAGGTGAGCGAATCGGCGGACACAAACGGGGGCAACCGACTTGGCAACACCGGTTTAGATTCCGTCACCCACGTTCTCGGAGCTCTCGATATTCAGCAATTCTGGCCCAAAAGCGATCTCTTTCTCGAGTACCTCGGGGGCGGAGCGTTCTATGCCAATCCTTATGACGCGAAGCAATTACAAGCCGCCGGCCTGGAGGCAGTGACACGCTGGCGGACCGGCCTGGTGACGCTGCGGGACGCCTTCAGTTATCTGCCCGACGGGTCCTTCCAAATCGGCTATGGTGGCGACCCGGGCTTGGGTCTTATCAGCGGTGGCTTGGGCACGGCAGGAACCGGTGGTGGTTTGCCCGGCTGGCAACAATCGAACGGTGCGTTTGGTTCGATCGGAAATATTCCCCGACTTGCGAATACCGTGATTCTCGATGCTGTTCAGGCTCTCAGTCCGGTCTCCGCGATCACTGTGGCCGGTGGATTCAGTAACGCTCACTTCTACGACCCCACCAACGCTCTAATCAATAGCGATCAGATCACGCTTCAGGCTGGCTATAGCCATCTGCTTTCCCGTCACGATCAGATCGGCGTAATTTACGGCTTTCAGCTGTTTCAATTTCCGCAAGAGTCCGGCGGCCAAATTTATAACCACATCGTCAATGTGCGCTGGAGCCACACCATCACCGGCAGGCTGAGCCTCATTGCCGGGGCCGGTCCGCAGTACACCGACTTGCAACTGGGTGGCTATCTTTCAAATTGGTCCCTGAGCGCGCGGGTTCAGCTGCGCTATAAGTTTAGCCATGCGTCGATAGTCGCGTCCTACGAAAAATTCACTTCGCCGGGATCGGGCTTCTTCGCCGGCGCCGATACCCAGGCTGCGCGGCTTGGGTTTACACGCACACTGGGACGGACGTGGGATGTCTATGGCGATCTGGGCTACTCCCATAACAAGAAACTCCAGCCCGCGAATTTTGGTGCCGTGAATGCCTCCAGCTACGACGAAGGTTCTGCCGGGGCGGTTTTCCGCAAACACCTGGGACGTTCTTACGACTTTTTTGCCGCCTATCGCTTCAGCGAGGTGGCCTTCAATGTTCCAGTTTTCCTGAGTGGCACCGGTGGCCGGATTGCTCAGCGTCACATCGGCACCATTGGGATGGAATGGCACCCCAGGCCGACTCGCATCGACTAGGTTTTATGGCCGCCTCGGGCGGCCGGATTGGTGAACAGCATGAGTGAAAATCGCGAACTGACAATGGACGATTATCTGGCGATGCTACGGCGGCGCCTTAAAGTCATTTTGATTCCGGCGCTGCTTGCCCCGCTGGCGGGCTACCTGGTCTCTTATGCCTTCCCGCCGAAATTTACCTCCCAGTCCACGGTTCTGGTGGAAGGCCAGAAGGTGCCCGACACCTTGGTCCAGTCGGTCATCACTTCTGATTTTACCCAGCGCGTCCAGACTCTCCAACAGCAGGTCCTGAGCCCCAGCCGCCTGCGTCCGATGATCCAGAGCCTCGCGCTCGTCAAGCCCGACGAAGAGAACAAGCTCATCGACGACATCCAACACAATATTAGCGTCGAGCCGGTGATCACCTCGATGAGCGCGGCGGGAATGGCTGCCGCCAAGAAAAAGAAAGCTTCTGGTTCCGACGAGCCCGGCTTCAATGTTAATTACACCGACAGCGAACCGGTTCGCGCACAAAAAATCTGCGATGCCCTGACCGAGCTGATCGTGAACGAAAACCTGAAATCTCGCGGCGAGGTCGCTAAAGGCACGACCGATTTTCTCAGCCGCCAGGTCGAAGACGCCAAGCGCGCCATTGACGAACAGGATAAGAAGCTAGCCGCCTTCAAAAAGCAATACATGGGTCAGTTGCCCACCGACGCCGACAACAACGTGCGCATGCTGATGTCGCTGAACACCCAGCTCGATGCGACCACCCAGACTCTGGCCCGCGCCCAACAGGATAAGGCCTATACCGAGAGCATGCTGGCGCAGCAGACGGCCGCCTGGAAAAGTTCCCAGTCCAATACCAATCCGCAGACGCTCGAACAACAGTTGAACCAATTGCAGGCGCAATTGATGCAACTGCAGGCGCGCTATACCGACGATCACCCCGACGTTATTAAGACCAAGGCCGACATCGCCGAGGTCCAGAAGAAGCTGAAAGAGGTCAACGCCGCGGCCGCCAGCGCCACCGACAGCGGCGATAAGGCCAGCGCCTCCGAACCGCCGGAAATTCGCCAACTCCGTCTGCAAATTCACCAATACCAGAACGTGATCGAGCAGGCCGCAATCGATCAGAAAAGGCTGCAAGGCCAGATTGGCGTCTACCAGAGCCGCACCGCGATGAGCCCGGGAGTCGAGGAGCAATATAAGCTGCTCACTCGCGACAACGACAATGCCCAGGCGTTCTACAAAGATCTGTTGGCCAAGAAAAGTTCCGCCGAACTGAGCACCAGTATGGAGAACCAGCAGCAAGGTGAACAGATGAACGTTCTGGTCCGCGCTAGCCTGCCGGATTCTCCCAGCTTTCCCAACCGCCCGTTCTTTGCCGCAGGCGGCCTGGGTGCGGGGCTGGCGCTTGGCTTCATCCTCGCCATCATTCTGGAGTTTAGCGACAAATCCATCCGCACCGAAAAAGATGCCGCTGCCATTATGGATCTGCCGCTGCTGATTTCCGTGCCCTGGCTGGGTGAGGACGAGGCCGCGGTCTCCGCCAACGGCAATGGCAACGCCCGCCGTCGTCTCTGGAGCCGGGGTGATCCCGCCTCGCCCCCAGAGCACGAGAACATCGAGGTCTAGCGCAAGCCTATGTATAAAGAATTTTTTGGACTTCGCGCCAACCCGTTCAACGTCAATCCGGACCCGCGCTACCTGTTCCTGACGCGGCACACCGAAGAGGCGTTGGCCTGCCTTACCTACGGCATACAAAGCCGCAAGGGCTTCGTGTTGCTTACGGGCGAGGTCGGCACGGGCAAAACCACGCTCATCAACAAATTGATGGAATGGCTTCGCCTGCAGCAGGTCGCGACCGCCTTCATCTTCAACTCGCGCATGGACGTGCCCCAACTCCTCGATTTCATGATGGCCGATTTCGGCATTCCCTGCGATACGAAGTCAAAGAGCCAGCTCCTGCAGCGTCTCTATAACTGGCTGCTCGACCGCTATCGTGCCGGTGAGACTGCGGTGCTGGTCATCGACGAGGCCCAAAACCTCTCCGACGAAGTGCTCGAAGAAATCCGCATGCTCACCAATCTCGAGACCTTCACCGAAAAACTCCTGCAAATCGTTCTGGTTGGGCAGCCGGAACTCGAACAGCGCCTGAAGCAGCCTCAGTTGCGCCAGCTGCGTCAGCGCTTGACGTTGCGCGCCAAAACCCATCCTTTCAATCTTGAGGAAACCAAGTCTTATATCAGCCAGCGCCTCCGCATCGCGGGATCGAACGGCGTGCCGATTTTTGATTCCGACGCGACCGTTTCCATTTTCCGGTACTCGCTGGGAATTCCGCGCATCATCAATTTGCTTTGCGAGCACTGTCTGGTCAGCGCGTTCGTCGATCAGAAAAAGACGGTCTCCGCCGAAGTCATCGATTCGGTCGCCCGCGATTTCGATTTGGGCGACGGAAACGCCGCCGCGGCTATGACCGCGCCGGTTCCTCCGTCATCGGAAAAGTTTGATCTGGTCGAAGCCTTGCGTACCTTGGCAACCCTGGCTGACCGGTTACGCCAATCAGAACAACAGGATCTCCCCAAGGAAAGGAAACTATGAGCCGCATCCATGACGCTTTAAAACGCGCCGAGCAGGAACGAGCCACCTTCACGGGGACGCACGCCGAACCCTCCTACACCCAACAACCCGAAGCACGCGACGACATGCCTTCGCTGCAACCATCGGGCGCGACCCCGATGCCAACCATGACCTCCGGGTGGAGTTACGAATCGCTCGTCGCCCGCTGCCCCCAGACCGAATGGAGTCCAGATCCACGCACCATGCTCTTCTTCCAGGAAGATGACAGTCGCGTCGGAGCGGAAGAGTTCCGCACCCTGCGCTCCCGTCTCTACCAGATCCGCGAGAAGATGCCGCTCAAACGACTGATGGTCACCAGCGCGCTTCCGAAAGAAGGGAAATCGTTCGTGGCCGCCAATCTGGCCCAGGTCATGGTGCGCCAGCACGGGCGCCGCGCCCTGGTTATCGACGCCGATCTGCGCAACCCGGGCATGCACCGCCACCTCGGAGCGGCCCAGTCGCCCGGATTGGCCGAATACCTGTTGGGGGAATGCGACGAGTTCGCTGCCCTGCAACGCGGGCCCATGGAAAATCTGTTCTTCCTGCCCGCGGGCCGAGCCGTTCCCAGCGCCCCTGAATTGCTTTCCAATGGTCGTCTGAAGCTCCTCCTGCAGCGCGTCGAGTCCTTGTTCGATTGGGTCATTCTCGACACATCCCCCGTCATCCCCGTGTCGGATGCCACACTGGTCGCCAGTTCCTGCGACGGCATCCTCATGGTCGTGCGTTCCAATGTGACACCCTCCGATTTGGCTCGGCGTGCCCGCGAGGAATTCCCGGACAAGCTGCTGCTCGGAGTTGTGCTTAACGGAGCCCCATCCGGAAAGCTTGCGCAGTCAAAGTATTACTATGGCGAGGCCGTGAACAGCCAAGCCTAAGATCGAAGGTGAAGACGAACCGAGGCCCCGTTGATCCGGCTCTTTAATGTCTATATCCCAGTCCGTACTCTGATCCTGCTGATCGGAGAGGCCCTGATCGCCTCGGCCTCGTTCCTGCTAGGGACTGTGTTGGTACGTCAACACGACACGTACATTGCGCTCTTCTACGAGCAAGGCTTCTTCAAGATCCTCGTATTTACGGTGCTGGTATTGCTGTGTTCGCACTGGTTCGACCTGTACGACACCGCCCCCCTCAACACCAAAGGTGAGCTTTATTTCCGCTTGCTCATGGTCCCTGGGCTTCTGGCGTTACTCCTGGCGGTTGTCGCCTCCATAAAGCCTGACTACTTGTTGGGGGTTGGTCCTTCGGATGTTGGCCGGTACGGTCCTTCGGAGATCGGCCTGGTCATCCTCACCGTTGCTCTGTTCGGATGGCGGTTTGGCTTCACCTGGCTGATCCAGCTGCCCATTCTGGTCGAGCGCGTCTACGTCCTCGGTACAGGCGAGCGCGCCCAGCGCGTGGTGCTGGGCCTGCGCCAGAATCCTGAACTCGGCGTCGAGATCGCCAGTTGGACAGGCAAGATGGAAGGCGCGGTAACCCGCGACTCCGTGGCTGCGCACCTCATGGAAGTCGTCCACAAACAAAAAGTCCATCGCGTCATCGTCGCCATGCCCGATCGCCGCGGTACCATCCCCATGACCGAACTGCTTGAATTGCGCATGCAGGGGGTCAAGATCGAGGAGGCCACCTCCTGGCTGGAAAAAATCTCCGGCAAGATTGAGGTCGAGAATTTGTATCCCAGTTGGCTGGTGTTTGGCGAGGGCTTTCGCCGCAGCGCAGCCTTCATCCTGGTGCGCCGCGCAATCTCCATCGTCATCTCGCTGATTGGTCTCATCCTCGCCTTGCCTTTGATTCCGTTGATCATGCTCGCCATTCGTTTCGATTCCAAGGGGCCCGTGTTCTATACCCAGACGCGCGTGGGCAAGGCTGGACGTGTTTTCAAGGTAGTGAAGTTCCGCACCATGCGCCAGGACGCCGAAGCGGAAAACGGTCCGCAGTGGGCGGGCAATGGCGATCCCCGCGTTACCCGCGTCGGCAAGTTTCTCCGCTCCTTGCGCCTCGATGAGATTCCCCAGTTGTGGTGCGTTCTCAAAGGCGATATGGCCTTCGTCGGGCCGCGGCCCGAGCGCCCGGAATTCGTCGAGATGCTCTCGAAAGAGATCCCCTATTACAAGGAGGTGCGCCACATGGTGCGGCCCGGCCTTACCGGATGGGCGCAGGTCAAGTACAAGTACGGCAGCACCGTAGCAGATTCGCGTGAAAAACTTCAGTACGACCTGTTTTACATCAAGAACGCTTCGATTGGTCTGGACCTGCTGATCATGTTCCTCACGGTCAAGACGGTTCTGTCGCGCCGGGGTGCGCAATAATAATGAAGATGAGATACGTCTTCTGGCTCGCGGCCGCGCTGATCGGCTATTCTTACCTGGGCTACCCGGCTTGGTTGTGGCTGCGCAGCCGATGGTCGCCGCGGCCGGTGCGCCGAAGTTCCGGTCAAAGTTGCCGTGAAGGTTCCGATCGAAGCTCCGCTACACCCGCGGTCACGGCGGTGATGGTTGTGCGCAATGAGGAAGCGGTAATTGCTCACAAGCTCGAAAACCTGCTGACGCTCGACTATCCCCAGGAGAAGCTCGATGTCGTCGTCGTCTCCGACGGTTCAAGCGACCGCACGCCTGCCATTCTCGCCGACTATGCCCGCAATTCCGGGGTGCCAAGCGAAATCCGGACCGAAGTCCGGACCGACGCGCGAACCCGAGTACGAACCCGCGTGCGATCTCTGACGAAACCGACGTCCGAGGGCAAAGCCTCCGGCCTCAACGATGCGATCAAGCTGGCGACCGGGGAAGTGCTGCTATTTACCGACGCCCGCCAGCACATCGAATCCAGTGCCCTGCGCTTGCTGATCGAGAATTTTGCCGATCCCGATGTCGGCGCCGCGAGTGGCGAATTGATGCTGGGTGATCCCGCGAATGGAGAGACGGGGAAGGGAATGGGATTGTACTGGCGCATCGAAAAGAAGATTCGTGAGCTGGAATCCGCCTCCGGTTCTGTCGTCGGCGTCACCGGCGCCATTTACTGTGCGCGGCGGACATTGCTCGACGCATCGCTCTTGCCCGTGGACACCATTCTCGATGACGTCCTGTTGCCCATGCAGATTGTGCGCCAGGGATCTCGCGTTATCTTCGACTCCCGCGCCCGCGCCTGGGACTCGCCGAACCTCGGCGAAGGCCGCGAATTTTCGCGCAAGGTTCGCACCTTGAGTGGCAACTATCAGCTTCTCCAACTTGCTCCATGGCTGTTGACCTCCCAAAACGCGATTCGATTCGAATTCATAAGTCACAAACTTTCGCGATTGGCCGTGCCCTTTGCCTTGCTGGCGCTTCTGATCGCCTCGATATTCCTGCCGCAGCCGCTCTATCGTGCGGCGCTTGGGGCGCAGTTGGCGTTTTACGCGCTCAGTCTGGCCGCGCTTGCCGGCGTCAAAATCGGCCCGCTCTCGCGTATAGCCGATGCGGCCCGCACTTTCGTCGTTCTAAATTCCGCCGCCATGGTCGCCTTCATTCACTTTGTCGTGGGCAGAAAGGCAGTCTGGGCTCGCTGATCGACATAAGCTGACCGGCATAAGAAGATATGGCATGAGAATTCTTTGGGTCAAAGCCGACAAGCTCCTGCCCGTGCAGAATGGCGGCAACATTCGCACGTACCACGTCTTGCGATACCTGTCCGCGCGGCATGAGCTTACGTTTTACTCTTACTATGGTGGAACGCCCGACCCAGACTACGAGCGCAATCTGCAGGAGCAGTTGCCCGGCGCGGTGGCCGTTTGCACCGGCAAGCGCGAACTTGCGGGAGCTGCGCGCGGACTCGACTATCTGGCCCATCTCAGCGCCCAGCCGCCGTATGCGGTCAGCCGCTTCGCTCACGCCAAAGTCCAGAAGCAGCTCCAGACCTGGTTTCGCGAGCGGCGTTTCGATGTCGCCGTCTGCGACTTCCTGGATGCCGCGGTCAACTTTCCCGGAAGTCTCAGCATCCCAAGTGTGCTGTTCCAGCACAATGTGGAAAGCGAAATCTGGCGCCGCCATGCCGCTACCGCGGGCAATTCGGCAAAAAAGATGATGTCCCGCATGGAATTCCGGAAGATGCTCCGCTACGAGCGCGCCGCCGTCTGCAAGTTTCAGCATGTGATTGCCGTCTCCGAAAACGATCGCTCCCTTATGACGCAGTGGGTAGATGGCGACCGCGTTACCGTCGTCCCCACCGGCGTCGATCTCGCGCAGTATTGTCCTGACCCGGCGAGTTCCGATCGGAATCCGCTCGACGCATCCGCGCTCCTCATCACCTTCGTCGGCGCCATGGATTGGGAGCCGAACGTTGACGGCGTCGAATATTTTTGCAGTGAGGTCTGGCCCGCGATCAAGGCCGAAGTGCCGCAGGCGCGATTCCGCATCGTCGGCCGCAATCCCGACCGCCGGGTTCAGAAGTGGGCCTCGAATTCGATGAATAACGATCACTCGATCGAGGTTACCGGCCGTGTGCCCTCGGTCGTCGAGCATCTGCGCCAGTCCGCCGTAATCATCGTGCCGTTACGCATCGGCGGCGGTACGCGTCTCAAAATCTACGAGGCCATGGCGACCGCCAAAGCCGTCGTCTCCACCACCGTTGGCGCCGAAGGACTGGATGTTCATCACGGCCGCGACATTATCCTGGCCGACGATCCCCGTTCGTTCGCCCAGGCGGTGATCATGCTGTTGCGCGATCCGGAACTGCGCCGACGTTACGAAAAAGCCGCGGTCGAGACCGCCGCCCGCTATGACTGGCCGGCGATCGGTGAGCGCTTTAGCGAAGTCTTGCAGTCGGTAGCGGAAAAGAAATCTGTCGCGGTACATGCGATGCCGGCGCGCTTAGCGGAAAAGAAAGCTTAAAAGAAAAAGAGGAATTTGTGGCCATCGGCGATAACGGCAATTCAGTACCGGCGGAAGCCTCTGGAAGGCGCATATCCTTCCGGGCCTCGGACCCGACCAGGATGGCGTTCTTCTGGCTCAGCGCTTTCTTCGTGGTCTATTGCGCCCGCCCGGAAGACTGGATTCCCGGTCTCAAGCTTCTTCCGCTCGCCAAGATCACTGCCATCCTGGCCATGTGGGGCCTCTTCACCAGCCTGGGTAGAACCAAGCGCACGTTCAAGGATCTTCCGAAGGAAGCCAGACTTCTCCTGACCATGATCGGCCTTCTCTACTTCGGAGCATTTCTGTCTCCGGTCTGGAAGGGTGGCGCGGTTACTCGTACCATTGATTTTTCCAAGATCTACGTCGCGTGGGTATTGGTTTTCCTGCTGGTTACCACCTTCGACCGCTTGCGGCGAATCATCTCTATCCAGGTAATTTCTGTGATCGCCGTTTGTGCCGCCGCCCTCCTTAAGGGCCACAGCACGCCCCGCCTCAACGGTGTGCTGGGTGGTATCTATGCGAATCCGAACGATCTCGCATTCGCCATCGTGTTATCGATGCCATTTGTGCTGGCCTTCATGATCACCGCCAGGAATGCTGTCATCAAGGTGCTGTGGCTGTGTGGAATGCTAGTGATGTTGATCGCCATTTTTATGACCGCATCCCGAGGCGGTTTCGTCGATCTCGTAATCTGCGGCAGTGTCACTCTCTACTACTTCGCAATCAAGGGAAAGCGCTATTACCTGATCGTCGCGACTGTTCTCATCGGAGTCGCGGTAATGGCCACCGTCGGCGGCAAACTCTATGATCGTTTTGCCGCCTTGTCGGGCAACAGTACTACCGATCAGTCCGCCTACGGCTCCTACGAGGATCGCAAATACCTCATGTTGCGTGCTCTCGATGCCATCGAACACTATCCCATCTTCGGCATTGGCGCTCGCAACTTCCCCACCTACTCCCTGATCTGGCGCGACGTGCACATGACCTACCTCCAGATCTGCGCCGAAGGCGGCATCGCCGCGATGATTCTCTATCTCATGTTTTTCTGGCGCGCTTTTAAGAATCTGAAAACCCTGCGCCACATGAAGAATCTCGATCCCGACATCGTTTTATTTGTCGGAGCATTGCAAAGTTCGCTGGTCGGCTTCGTGGTCGGTGCCTGCTTTGCCCCCGAGGCGTACCAGTTCTTTCCCTATTTTGCCGTGGCATTTACAGCGGCGTTGTTGCAGACAGTCAAAGAAAATGAACAAGGACCCGGCTCGGCGCCTCCGCCGCCGAAAAAGCCGCGGCATTTCCTGGAGGTTTATGCCGATCACGGAACAGCTGGCGCAGTCTCCCCTGTCCGCTGACTTTAAAGGATCTGATCTCCGTAGAGACGCGGCTTGCCGCGTCTCCGGAGACGAAATGGCGGCGTAGGGGTTGGTCATTAAAGTAAGCAAAAAAGACAAGCGAAGTTCAGATTTCAACATGCGTCTCAAAAAACAACTCGACTACGCAAGAAAGATCCTGCCGTCCGCAACCTGGCGCGCGCTGAACTCACCTGCCCGCGGCCCCGTGCACCTGATCTTTGCTCTGGCCGATCATTTCGAGCCGTCCATTGTTCCTGAAGACGGCCAGAAGCGCGCCCCTCGTTCCGAGCAGGAGCGCCGGCTGGAATCCTGGGTTCGCGACTATCCCAAGGTCGTCGACCTCTGGCGCGACCACGATGGCCGCCCTTTTAACCACACTTACTTCTATCCTGCCGAGCAATATGACCAAGGCTTGCTCGAGATGCTCGCCGATCACTGCCACGCCGGCTGGGGAGAAGTCGAGGTCCATCTGCACCACGGTATTCCGCATCCCGACACCGCCGAAAATACTCGCCTGCTGCTCACGGAGTTCCGCGACCTGCTGGCCTTTCGCCATCATTGCCTGGCCCTGGAAGATGGTTCCACTCGTCCCGGCTATGCTTTTGTGCACGGAAATTTCGCTCTCGCGAACTCCGCCGCCGGGCGCTTCTGCGGCGTCGATTCGGAAATGCAGATTCTGGCCGAGACCGGCTGCTATGCCGACTTGACCATGCCGAGCGCCTTCTGGGATCCGGCACAGATCGACAAAATTAATGCCGTATACGAATGCGCTCTTCCGCTCGATCAGGCAGCGCCGCACCGCAAGGGGCATGACTTGGTTGCAGGACGCGCGCCCAAGATGTTTCCTCTCATCGTGCAAGGTCCGCTCGTAACCGACCTCCAACGTACCTTGCGTTCTGCCCGGCCCGCTTTCGACAATGGCGCCATCACCGGATCCAAACCCGCGACCATGCACCGGCTCGCCCTCTGGAAGCAGGCGCAGATCCGCGTGCTTGGACGTCCCGACTGGCTGTTCATCAAACTGCATTGCCATAGCATGGACCCGACCCAGAAAGATGCTGTGATTGGCGACAGCTTCCGCAACTTTCTTGCGGAACTGGTCGGCGGCGCGGGCGACAGAAAAGAAACACTGCACTTTGTTGCCGCGCGTGAGATGGCCAACATCCTGCTCGCCGCTTGCGACGGCCGCGAGGGAAATCCCAGTGACTATCGCGATTATCGCTTCAAACGCTTTGCGGACGTGCGGACGCCGGTGGAGAAGTCCGGTGCAATTCCGGTGGCCTCGAAAGGATAAACTCGAAGGGTCAAACTCGAAAGAATCAAGCTCGACAGGATCAAGTTCGAAAGGATCGATCAGGACCATGTGTGGAATCGCTGGAGTGGTGAGCGCAACTCGCGAGAGCAACATCACCGAAGCTCTCGTGCACCATATGTGCGAGCAGATCGTGTACCGCGGCCCCGACGACGAGGGAGTGCATGTCGCCGACGGCGCTGGTCTAGGCATGCGCCGCCTCAGCATCATCGATCTTTCCGGAGGCCATCAGCCCGTCTTCAACGAAGACCGCAGTTCCTGGATAGTTTTCAACGGCGAGATTTATAACTTTCCCGAACTCCGTCCCGAGCTCGAAAGCCGCGGCCATCGCTTCCGCACCCACTGCGACACCGAAGTCATTATTCATCTCTACGAAGATATGGGCGCGGACTGCGTCAAGAAACTGCGTGGCATGTTCGCCCTCGCTATCTACGATAAGACCAAACGCAAATTGACCCTCGCACGCGATCGCCTGGGCAAAAAGCCGCTTCACTATGCGCTGCACAAAGGAAATCTCTACTTCGCTTCTGAAATAAAATCAATCCTTGCTGTTGCTCCGGAACTCGCCGAAGTCAACTCGCAGGGCCTGCTCGAATATCTATATTACGGATACGTGCCCGATCCCATTACTGCATTCACCGGAATTCATAAGCTTTCTCCTGGACACCTGCTCGAGTTTCAGGATGGCGAGATTCGTATCCGTCAATACTGGGACCTTCCCGAATACAACACGCACGCGCCCAGTAGCGAAGAAGAATGTCTGGAAGAATTAGAGCAGCGTCTGTTTGAGGCGACCAGAATCCGCTTGATCTCCGACGTGCCTCTCGGCGCGTTTCTCAGCGGCGGAACCGATTCCTCCACCATCGTTGCCTTGATGGCGCGTGCCAGTTCCGGCCCGGTCAAGACTTTCTCCATCGGTTTCAAGAAAGACGATTTCAACGAAGCGGCCTACGCTCGCATGGTGGCCGAAAAGTTCGGCACCGATCATCACGAGATGATCCTTGAGCCCGAGGTCGTCCAAACCGTGGAGCATCTCACCAGTTCGCTCGAAGAGCCATTCGGCGACTCCTCCATGCTGCCCACCTACTACGTTTCGCAGATGGCTCGCCAGCATGTCACCGTTGCCCTTTCCGGCGATGGCGGTGACGAGATCTTTGGCGGATACGACCGCTACCGCATTCATGCCGGCCGCCGGATGTTCGAACATATTCCCGGATGGGCCCGCAAGTTCTTTCGCGATCAGGTATTTCCGCGTTTGCCCAACAACATGCGGGGCCGCAGCTTCAGCTACAACGTTTCGCTGCCCTGGCAGGAACGCTACGTCGACCACCTTTCTTTCCTGCCCACTTTCGAGCGCGATACTCCGCTGCTC
This sequence comes from uncultured Acidobacteriaceae bacterium, assembly GCA_963772195.1. Taxonomy (GTDB): domain Bacteria; phylum Acidobacteriota; class Terriglobia; order Terriglobales; family Acidobacteriaceae; genus Acidiflorens. The sequence goes on from CAVYWE010000002.1 coordinate 363,742, forward strand.
TCGCCCGATTTTCGCCAAATTCTGAACCGCAGCGATGATCCGGGCAATGTTCTGCGCCGTTACTTCGCTCAGGCACCTGCTAAAGATCCCGTCGACCAGCTCCTCTACGTTGACACCAAAACTTACATGGTCGGCGACATCCTCACCAAGGTTGACCGCATGAGCATGTTGAATTCGCTCGAAGTTCGCGTTCCCATCCTTGACCACGTTTTCGTCGAGTGGGTCACCGGCCTTCCTCCAAAGTGGAAAATGCGCGGCAAAGACCAAAAGTACATCCTCCGAAAACTGGCGGAGCGCGTGGGCGTGCCTCGCGAAGTGCTCTATCGCCAGAAACAAGGCTTCACTCTTCCGCTCGACCACTGGCTGCGCAATGAGCTCAAAGAAATGTTGATGATCCTGCTTGAGCCCCGCACCCTCGATCGCGGTTACTTTGTCCCGGACGGTATTCGGAAATTAATGGACCACCACCTCTACCGCGGCCGTACCCATACCGGGCGCTTATGGCGTCTGCTGATGTTCGAGCTCTGGCATCGCAACTTCCTCGAAAAATACATCAAGCCCGCAGGGCTGTTCTCTCTGCCCGTGGTCGCCGACTCTCACCGTAAGGCGCCAAATTCCGCCGCTGCGCTAGCCTCCGCTCCGGTGGGAGGATGATCGGGTGCACGCCACCGAACCTGCCAGCCTGACCACAACACGTCCAGCCGAACTTTCCAGTCTTCCTGATCTTCCTGATTCGGCGATCAGCCTGTTTCTCATGATCAATACTTTTGAAACGGGAGGATCCGAGCGCCAGTTCACCGTCCTTGCCCAGAATCTCACGCCTCCACAATTCCAAATTCATCTCGGCTGCGTCAGCCGCCGCGGCCCGCTCGCCCACAATTTCCCGGACGCTGCCCAATTCCCGCTGGGTGGCAGCCTCTACGGATGGCAGTCGCTGCGCACTCGCCTCAACCTGAGCCGCCATCTGCGCCATCATCTGGTACAAGTCGCTCACGCCTTCGATTTCTACACCAATCTCACGCTGATTCCCGCCGCCAAGCTTGCCCGCGTGCCTGTCGTCATCGGGAGCCATCGCCAACTCGGAGACCTGATGACCCCCGCGCAATTCCGCGCTCAGGCGGCCGCGTTTCGCTGGTGCGACGCTGTTGTCTGCAATTCGCAGGCGGCCGCCGATCGCCTCATCGCCACTGGCCTCTCGCCCAGTAAAATCGCTGTCATCGGAAACGCCCTGCCGACCGCGGTTTTCACCGCCGCACCCGCAGCTCTGCCTAAACGTCCCGGTGTCGCGCGTGTGGGCATGGTCGCGCGCATGAACCATCGCTACAAGAATCATTCCGGATTCCTGCGCATCGCCGCTCAGATCCATCAGCGCATGCCGGATGTCGAGTTTCTTCTCGTCGGCGATGGTCCGCTGCGTCAGGAATTGGAGAAGGAAGCGGCGAGCCTCGGCCTTGGCGCCTCCGTGATCTTTCTCGGCGATCGCCAGGATATGCCTGCAGTGCTCGCTTCACTCGACGTTGCTGTCCTCACTTCCGATTCCGAAAGTTTGTCCAACGTCATTCTCGAAGCCATGGCTGCTGGATTGCCCGTGGTCGCTTATGGCGTCGGTGGCAATTCTGAACTGCTCACTCATCAACGCGGAGCGCTGATTCCCGCCAGCAACGAAACCAGCTTTGCCGATGCTGTTGAGAAGCTTCTAGCCGACTCCGCTCTTCGCCAGCAACTGGGGCGCAACGCCCTCCAGTTCGCACAGGAGAACTTCAGCCTCGATCGCGTGCGCCAACGCTACGTGGAACTCTATCTCTCGCTTCTTCAGAAAAAGCGCCGAAGGAATTCCGCCGCATGAGCGAGCCCGAGCCCAGCCCAGCCAGGCGCCTGCGAGTTTGCATCGTCGCGCCCAGCATGCGTTATGTCGGCGGACAGTCCGTCCAAGCCGACTTGCTCCTGCGGCACTGGCGGAACGATCCCGACATCGACATCAGGTTCCTCGCCGTGGATCCACCACTTCCTCGTGCCCTCGCCTGGGCGGAAACGATTCCCGGCCTGCGCACAATTCTGCGCGAGCCCATTTACTTCTGGCACCTCTGGCGCGGCCTCAAAGACGTGGATGTTGCGCACATCTTTTCCGCGGCTTACTGGTCCTTCTTGCTCGCTCCCGCACCCGCGGCGATATTCGCAAAGATGAAGACGCGCGGCAGCAAGACACGCCGCAGCAAGACTCTGATCAACTATCACAGTGGCGAAGCCCGCGATCACCTCCAACGCTTCCGCTCGGCCAAGTTCGTGCTCTCTCGCGTCGATAAGATTGTCGTTCCATCCGGCTATCTGGTCGATGTCTTCCGCGAATTCGGATTGCCGGCTTCTGCCGTGCCCAACATCGTCGACCTATCGCAGTTCCGCTATCGCGAGCGCGTTCCGCTGCGCCCGCACCTGGTTTGCACTCGCGGCTTCTCCACTTACTACAGCGTGGATATCGTCGTCCGGGCATTTGCCGAAGTGAAAAAAGAATATCCCGAAGCGCACATCGATCTGGTCGGCGGCGGTGCGCTCGAAGGCGATATCCGCGAACTGGTTGCGGACTTGCATCTCACCGGCGTCAACTTCACCGGTGTCGTGTCGCATCGGGAAATCGGCAAGTATTACGACCAGGCTGACATTTTTATCAACGGCTCGTGGCTCGACAACATGCCACTGTCGGTCATCGAAGGTTTTGCGGCGGGCACTCCCGTGGTCACCACCTCGCCGGAGTGCATGCCGTATCTGGTCGAGCACGAGCGCACCGGATTGCTCTCACCCGTGGGCGACGAAAAAGCTCTCGCCGCAAATGTGATCCGTTTGTTGCGCGAACCCGCGCTCGCCGCTCGCCTCGCGCAGAACGGCCACCATGAATCGCAAAACTATACTTGGGAAGCAGTCCGCGAGCAGTGGCTGAACACCTATCACGGATTAGTCTAGAGCGGATGCTGCCCTGCGCTCACCCCATTTTCTTCGCCAGCGGCCAGAACGTTGTCACCACCAGCGCGACCGCAATTCCCAGCGACACTTCCAGAAACCGATGCCATCCGACGATCCACGGAGCACTCGTATGCGGAATCAGAAAAATAATACTCAACGTAATCCCAGAAAATCGGTAAGCGCCCTCCACCCGCAATAACCACGCGAGCAATCCGCACAAAAGAATCCCCAGTGCATAAACCCATGCACTCGGACTGAAGAACGTAGCCAGCGCCGCGCCCAGCACGGCTCCGAGCGCAGTCCCCACAAATCGTTGCCATCCCAGCGTCCGATGAGGGATCGTGGATTGCACGATGACGATCGTCGAGATCGGTGCCCAATAATATTCTGGCATCTTCAACAGACGAGCCAAAAGCATCGCAACCACTGCGGCGAGAGCGGTGCGTGCAGAGTCCAGTAGAGAATCTCGATTGAGCCAAAAGAAAATCCTTCTCCTTGTCATCAATCCTCCCAGCGGTAGCCGGGCGGGGACGCCCGTCGCTCCATTTCAGATTACATATTGCTTCCGTCGCGTGGGACTTTGGCGCGGGCGATTCTGGGTTTGTGGTCCGGGACGATAACAGGCCTGGATGGTGCCGGGCGGAAGGTCTTCGCTGGGCGAAGTGTTGACTTCGCTAACTTTTTGATCGCGATTGGTTGGGGGCGCGCTTGCTGAAGATTCGCTCGCGGCGGAGCGGGCGATGGGAGTTTGCCAGGCCTCGTGAGAATCCAGCACTGGTTCGAGATCGGTGACAACCTGCTCTGGTTGCGGCTTCTCGAGTTCCATGCGCTTGAGGTTCGAAGAGGCGATCTGGAGGGCGTAGAGCAGGAGACTGGCGGTTTTCCGCTCGAGTCTCTTTTGCAGGACCATCTGTACCACCTGGCGAATGACGGCCTGAATGGAGTGCGCGTCTTCAAAGAATGGCAGGTCGATTTCGCCGGTCGCGTACTCTATGTCGGAGTAGCACGGGACGGGCAAGGGGCGGTCTTTGTGGTGGTAGAAACAGAAAATCTTGTTGCGGAGAGCGGGCGAACCACATTGGGTTCCGTTGACCTTGATGTGCCGGCAACGAGCTGCTGTAAAGGACGACATAGATGCTCCTGAGAGAAGTTGGGATGTTATCGGATGGAATCCATCCGGTGATCGGTGTTAGTGGGGTACCCCCTGTTGGCCGGTATATTAGAATCATTGACTTAGCGCGGCGCTCGCGGCAAAGTCTTCAAAGGAAGATAGTTAGAGGTAAAGTCTTGATTCGGCATGGGTTGGTGGTCGTTATATCCTTAATCTGCCGGATAGGTCACGGCGGGCGCGGAGTTATAAGTGGATAGGCCGCGCGTCTCTCGATCATGTTGAGCTTTACTTTTATTATAAGACAGGTTGTCAAGTGTTATTAGCGGAAAAGTGTGACGAGTGCCGTGTAGTCGGCGGCATCGTGTATTGGTATGAGCAGCAGTATGGATGTCGGCTGTCCGCCAGCCACCCTTCGGCTATCGCTCAGGGCAGGCTTTCTCGAAAAACTCTATCCGGCAGTCGCGGTGGCGGGCCACTTCTCAAAAAGCGTGAGAAGTGGCGCACCCGGCTTACCCTGAGGGGAGTTTCCTTCTTGAAGTTCTAGTCCTTCCTCCCCCAATTCTGCTATAGTGCCGGGGCATGGGCCGAACCATCGATCTTTACCTATCAGTACTTCCCCTGGTTCACATCAGCGACGACACACCGTTCATGAGGCAAGGGCATACAGAGCAGGTTCTGACACTTTTCCCGGACAAGAACTTTGCGACCGAATTTTACCCAGAACAGGTAGAAGGTTACGTCGAAGTTTTCCGAGTGAATGCACTCCGGCACTTGGTTGCAGGGAGAGTTACTGGATATGAGTTTCATCCGGAAAAAACCGAGGATGGTCTTGTGATCGTGCGGGTGACTCAGAATGTCTCCTAAGAGTCCAGGTGGCTTTGCCCCAGTCACAAAGCAACCGAAGTATGCTTTCGATGAGTTTCAAAAGTTCAGAGAATTTTTTGAGGACTCCAATCTCAAGTGGTGGATCATGGCTGCAGGCATTGGAGGTTTGGCCGAGCTGGCCCACGTACTGTGGCAGGCGTTCGTCTACGTGTCAGGAAGGTTCCATCCGTAGGCTTTCGCCTTATGATCGCCCGGTGCTAGAATTCCCGCGAGGTCCTCATATATGGAACTCTACGTGATCGTTCCGATCATCTCCTTCGTGGGAGGCTGGCTGGGCTCGTTCCTCGGTGCCTACCTCAAGAAGAAGGGCGAAAACCTCGCCACCCACGAGGACATCAATAAATTAGTCGCTCAAGTCTCCGCAGTGACGGAAGCGACAAAGCAGATTGAGGCAAAGATCTCGAACGAAGTGTGGGACCGACAACGTCTGTGGGAGATGAAGAGAGATGTCCTGCTCACACTGGTAAAGGCGGAAAGTGCGGCCAAGGACGCATGGGAGAGCCTGGCGTCGGCTAAGCGCGCCGTCAAAGGTGAATCCCCCGACAATCCCATAGTAATATCAATAATCGGGACAGCTCAAAGGGATTGGAACACTGCCAGCGCGGAGTTAGACTCGGCGCGTGCCCAGGTTTCGATCGTCTGTGAAAAAGATCTGGACAAACAACTTGATTCCATAATCTTATTCATGAGGGAGACGGCGATAGAAATTTCAAAAGGCCTCGGAGAGTTCGACGAACAGATCTCAAGATTAGCCAACGAGCGCGTGGCTTTGCGTAAGGCAATCCGAGCGGAACTAGCGGCAGGACGTTTGTCTTCCGTTTCTAATTAACTGTCCTTCTTCGCTGCCGGGGGTGCGCCACTTCTCACGCGTCTTGAGAAGTGGCTCGCCGAACTGCTGGCATTGTGAGACTCCGCTTTACGGGGCCGGAGGTCGGATTTTTATCTTACGCACGCGCATTTGGGGCACACGCGGCGTGAAGGGCAAAGTCCATTGTGCCATCCGTGTGGTTCCCACTCTTGCGCAAAGGACGCGCAAGAATGGGGCACCCCCGGCGTTTGCTGCGGGCGGTGTTGATAGACATAGGGGTCCTTCGACTCCACTTTGTCATTGGCTTTGCCACATGACAAAGTTCCGCTCAGGATGACAGGGTTGAAAAGGGTGCCGATATCGCAGCGCAAGGATGGGGCGCACCCGGCAGGGACTTCACGAAGTGGTGCTTTCGTCTGCTACTCGTTTGCTCCGGTATTCTCGGACGGGTCGGCCCGCCAGACGTACAGGTATTTCTCGTCGCTCGACGTTACTACAGGGATGTTCTTCGCTCGTGTTACGCGGTTCAAAGCGGACCTGAGATTCTGCATCTTCTCGCCGTCCAGACCGCTCAGCGGGATCTTGATAGCCTGCCGGGCGTTCAGTTTTTCCAGGTCGGCCAGGATGTTCGCCACCGCCTTCCGATGTTTTCCTTTGCGACCCAGCGGAACATCAGACCGATTCAGCGCCGAATAGTGTGTGTTGTTTCCGTCTCCGTTGCGCCCCATTGGGAACACTCCCTTCCATCAGAAATCGTATCCGTACGCGCGAAATCGTACCGCAAAAAATCGTATGCTGCAACTAAAAATCCATGCGATACCTAAGCAGTGCAGCGATCCGCTGTACATGCGCACACTAACGTTAGTATTTTCAAGGAGATGCACTCTCCTCCTTACACAGAGATTTGCTAAGAGTTCACCCGTACGATTTGGGCCCCGCTAGTATGAGTCGCTGAGACGCCCCAGGAAGTGACCGGTGCTCCACGCGATCGCCCGGACTCTCTTGCCTGGGGCAACCCAACCATGACTCCCGTTGCAGCGGCTAAGAAGAAACGTCATTTCGATCTCCATGCATTCGTCGCAACCATTGGCGAGGGCAGGAAACGCGTGCTCTTCCGGAAGAAACAAGGAATCTTTGCGCAAGGGGATACCGCTGATGCGGTGTTTTATATCCAGACGGGCAAGGTAAGACTCAGCGTGGTCTCGAAGACAGGCAAGGAAGCAACGATCGGAATATTGGGTGAGGGAGATTTTTTCGGCGAAGGTTCGCTTGGGGGCCAAGTGCTCCGCATGGGTTTGGCAACCGCAATGACGGATTGCGCTGTTCTGCGAATCGAGAAGAAAGCCATGATGGAAGCGCTTCACCGGGAACACGAACTCTCCGACATGTTCGTGGCCTATTTGTTGGCGCGGAGCATTCGTTACGAAGAAGCTCTGGTTGACCAGCTTTTCAATTCGAGCGAAAAGAGGCTGGCCCGGGTCCTTCTGCTGCTCGCCCGCTTTGGCAAAGAAGGCGTGCCCGAGAACGTAGTTCCGAAGATCAGCCAGGAGATGCTGGCGGAAATGATCGGAACAACCCGTTCGCGGGTCAGCTTCTTCATGAACCGGTTCAGGAAATTGGGATTCATTCACTACAACGGCGGGCTGCAAGTTCATAGTTCACTGCTTAATGTCGTTCTTCACGACTAGCTTCCTTATTTTACGCACGCTCATTTGGGGCACACGCGGCGTGACAGGAAAAGCCCATTGTGCGATCAGTGTGGGTTCCCACCCCTTGCGATGGTGCCGCAAGGAGTGGGCCACCCGCGACGCGCGGCACTGAGTTGGGGTGGACGGGCGGGGACGCCCGTCTCTCCACTAGCAAAAAAAGCCCCGCTCTTGCGAGCAGGGCTTTGGTTTGCTGTCGAGCTTTCGCTCGACTGGACAGCCGAGGGCGGCTGTCCCTACGTTCTTAGTACATTCCGTCCATGCCGCCGCCGTGGCCGCCGGGAGATGGAGCACCCTTCTTCTCTTCTGGGATCTCCGCTACCAGCGCTTCGGTCGTCAACATCAACGCTGCGATCGAACCCGCGTTGGTCAGTGCCGTGCGCACCACCTTCGTCGGATCGAGCACGCCCGCCTTGACCAGGTCTTCGTACTCGCCGGTCAATGCGTTGTACCCGAAGTTGTTGTCCTTCGAGTCGTTGATCTTGCCGATCACGATGGCACCTTCTTCGCCGGCATTCTCGGCGATCTGGCGCAACGGCTCGGTGATGGCGCGCTTCACGATGTTTACACCGATCTGCTCGTCACCTTCCAGCTTCAGTCTGTCGAGAGCCGGAACGCAACGTGCCAGAGCAACGCCGCCGCCGGGGACAATACCTTCCTCGACTGCTGCACGCGTCGCGTGCATTGCGTCTTCGACACGGGCCTTCTTCTCTTTCATTTCGGTTTCGGTCGCGGCACCAACTTTGATCACCGCCACGCCACCGACCAGCTTCGCCAACCGCTCCTGCAATTTCTCGCGGTCGTAGTCGCTGGTGGTCTTGTCGATCTGGCTGCGAATCTCTTTCACGCGGCCTTGCACATCACCCGGCTTGCCTTTGCCTTCGACGATGGTCGTGTTGTCTTTGTCGATAGTGATCTTCTTGGCCTGTCCGAGATCGGCCAGCTGCACGTTCTCCAGCTTGATCCCGAGATCTTCGGTGATCGCCTTGCCGCCGGTCAAAGTTGCGATGTCCTGCAGCATTGCCTTGCGGCGATCGCCGAAGCCCGGAGCCTTGACGGCTGCGACCTGCAGCGTGCCACGAAGTTTGTTGACTACCAGAGTCGCCAGGGCTTCGCCTTCCACGTCCTCGGCGATGATCAGGAGCGGCTTGCCGCCCTTGGCGATCTGCTCCAGCAACGGCAGCAGGTCCTTCATCGAGCTGATTTTCTTTTCGTGGATCAGGATGTACGCGTTCTCCTGCACTGCCTCCATCCGCTCCGGATCGGTGACGAAGTACGGAGACAGATAACCGCGATCGAACTGCATGCCTTCGACCACGTCGAGCTGCGTTTCCAGGGTCTTTGATTCTTCGACGGTGATGACACCATCCTTGCCGACTTTCTTCATCGCTTCGGCAATGATTTTACCGATGGTCTCGTCGTTGTTCGCCGAGATGGTGCCCACCTGGGCAATCATTTCGCCGGTGACGGGCTTGGAGAACTTGTCCAGTTCGCCCTTTTCGCGGTTGCCTTCCTTGTCGAATTTGCCGGTGATGAGCTGAACCGCCTTCTCGATGCCGCGCTTCATGGCCATCGGATTGGCGCCAGCAGCCACGGTCTTCACGCCCTCGCGAAAAATTGCCTGGGCAAGAACGGTTGCAGTGGTGGTGCCGTCGCCGGCGACGTCCGAGGTCTTCGAAGCAACTTCGCGGACCATCTGGGCGCCCATGTTCTCGACGCCGTTGGGCAGTTCAATTTCTTTGGCTACGGTTACGCCGTCTTTGGTGATGGTGGGCGAACCGAATTTCTTTTCGATGACAACGTTGCGGCCCTTGGGGCCAAGTGTGACCTTCACAGCGTCAGCCAGCAGGTTGACGCCGCGGAGAATGGCCTGTCGTGACTCTTCTCCATGAACAATTTGCTTTGCCATACTTTTCAGCTCCTAAATGAAATTTTGGTGCAGGCAGTGCCTGCGAAACTGTGTGACTAGGTCTCAGGTGTCAGGTCTCAGGTGTCAGGGTTTGACTGTCAACTGATGGCTGATAGCTGAGAGCTGACAGCTACCGGCGCGATCCGGCGTGTTCCTTCTTCGCCGAAGTGGTGGCGCCGCTCAGCACGCCGAGTACTTCTTCTTCGCGCATGATGATGTAGTCCTCACCATCGATTTTGATTTCGGTGCCGGAATACTTGCCGAACAGAATGCGGTCGCCTTCTTTTACATCGAGCGGGCGAACCTTGCCTTCTTCGCTGATCTTGCCTTTGCCGGCGGAGATGACTTCTCCCTCCATCGGTTTGTCTTTCGCGGAGTCGGGAATGATGATGCCGCCGCGGGTGGTATCGGCTTCTTCGACCCGACGGACCAGGATGCGGTCATGCAGCGGGGTAAATTTAGTTGCCATATGTGCGTACTCCTTTCAAGAGTTGGTTAAGCTAGGTTTTGGAATTGGCTGAGAGTCATTGCCTGAGAGTCAAGGATTATTAGCACTTGAGTGTTACGAGTGCTAATTATACTAATGTGAGTAGGCGGCTGTCAAGCGCCGGCGGGTATAGACTATAAGCGATGCTTAATCAATAGCTTACGGATATTCCGTTGTCTTGGCAAGCGAGGTGGACTAGTCCGCGGCCTTGGAATCGCTAATGGCATTCGCGTACTTCTTGGCGAGAAACGCCATTCTGACTCGGATTTCCTCTTGATCTTCTCTTATAACCGCCTGCAGAAGGGAAACGAGATCTTGTTCCTTCTGGGGGTCCTCTTCGTTGGCTATGTCGCGACAGAGTTGGCGCAGCAGATCGACGTTATGCACGAAGGCGGTTCTCCCTTTTATTGAGACATTGTCTTACGAGGCGAAGGAGAGTGGAATACAGGAAATTCTGTATGGTATTGCACAGAGGTTCTGGCCCCAGAAGTGGTCCCGGTTCATCGTCAGGATGGACGCGAAGCCCAGGGCCACCGGCCCTATTGCACGACCTGAGTCACCGAAGCCGAGCTGGTGCTGTAGTTCGGCGTCCCTCCATAGTTCGCCGTGATCGCGCTCGATCCCGCCGGCAGACTGGATGTCGTAAACGTGGCCACGCCACCGCTGAGTGCGGCAGTGCCCAGCGTAGTCCCACCTTTCTTGAACGTTACTGCCCCGGTCGGCACTCCCGCGGAGGAACTCACGGTGGCGGTGAACGTCACCGATTGTCCCAAGGCAGATGGATTCGGCGATGATGTGAGCGACTCCGCTGTCAGGGCCTTGCTCACCACCTGTTTCAGTCCGGGTGAGGTGCTCGCCAGGAATGTCGCATCTCCGTTGTAGATGGCGGTGATGACGTGAGCGCCCGCCGCAAGAGCCGACGTTGACAGACTCGCGGTGTTGCCCGTCAGCGCCACTGTGCCAAGCGCGGCTGATCCGGATTTGAACGTTACTGTCCCGGTCGGGCTGCCGCCGGTCGTAACCGAAGTCGAACTCTGCCGACCTGCTAACGCCGTAGCGGTGAACGTCACCACTTGTCCGAAGCTGGAAGGATTCAGGCTGGAAGCCACCGTGGTGCTGCTCGGGTTCTCGTTGACGACCTGCTTCACGGGCGTCGAAACACTGGCAGCAAACAGCTTGTCTCCCGCATACGTAACCGTAATGTTGTGGGTCCCGGCAGCCAGGGTGGAAGTATTCAACGTCGCCGTCCCGCCGCTGAGCGCGACCGTGGCCAGCGTTGTAGCGCCGTCCTTAAATGTAACCATATCGCCATCCGGGATCGCTCCATAGGCCGAACTGACCGTGGCGGTGAACGTCACTGACTGTCCCACCAATGACGGATTCAGTGAGGATGTCAGGTTCGTGGACGTTGTGAACTTATTCACGACCTGCTTTAGCGCCGGCGATGTGCTGCCCGTGTTGTTCACGTCTCCGACATACGTGGCGGTAATGGAACGGTTCCCCGACGTGCTGAACGAGACGTTGACGCTGGCCTGCCCGTTCACCAGAGTCGCCGAACCGAACGAGACGCCTCCCGACTTGAAGACCACGCTGCCACTCACCACGCCCAGGTATTGGCTGGTGACCGTCGCCGTATAGGTAATGGTTTGCGTAACGAAGGCCGGATTCAGCGATGAAGCCACCGCTGTCGTCGTGCTGGCCTTGGTTACGACCTGAGACACAATCCCCGAACTGCTTCCCGTGAAGTTCGAGTCGCCACTATATGCGGCAGTGATGGAGTGCGTCCCCAGTGCCAGCGTGCTCACCGTGATCGTCTCCAGGTTGCTGCTGACCGCAGCCGTCCCCAGCGTGGTCGCACCGTCTTTGAACGTTACTGTGCCGGTCGCACTTCCGCCAAACTGCGGCATCAGCGTAGCGGTGAACGTCACAGCCTGGTTGTAGGCCGAAGGATTGATGTTGGAAGCGAGACTAAGAGTTGTGCTGGCCATTTGTACTGTCTGCGTCAGCGCCGTCGATGCACTGGACCGGTGCGTGTTATCTCCTGCGTAGCTGGCAACGATGGAGTGACTGCCTACTCCTAGGGAAGACGTGCTCAGTGCAGCTTGCCCACCGCTCAGCGAAACCACGCCGAGAACATTGGGGCCATCGGTGAACGTGACTGTCCCGGTTGGCGTGCCCCCGCCGGTTGATGTGACGGCGGCGGTGAAGGTTACGGATTGGCCGAACGTCGATGGAATCACGCTGGAACCCACTGCGGTAGTGGTTGTGGCCTCACTGACGGAGAAGGGAGCGCAGGTGCTGGTGGAGCTGTTGTAGTTGGTGTCGCCCGAATAGCTCGCCGAGAAAGAATAACTCCCAGCCGCCAACGGGCCGAAAGTATTGGAATTCGGCACGGCACCAGATACCAGGGGTTCAGTAGATCCGCCAATGGCGCTGCCGGAGCATGTGGCGTTCCCGTATATGGTATAGCTCACGGTGCCGGTAGGCGGAGGCACGCCGACCCTAGGGACGACCGTGGAGCTAGCGTAGCTAGGGACGACCGGGACGACCGTGGAGCTAGCGTAGGAGGAAGCGCCAGCTACTTCAGTGCCACTCCATGGTAAGCCGGTGGCGGCATCGTAAACCACCACAGCCGTAGCTGTGGCGGTTTGGGTCGCCAGGCCGGTGCCTTGCAGTGCGATGCTCTGACTGGCAGAAGGGATGGTGTTGAGAGTGTTATCGGTTAAGGTTGCCGCGGCCGTGAGAGGGCCGACACTCTGCGGCTCGAAGCTGATGCTGAGATTACAGGTGGCTCCCGGCGTCAGCGCGAAAGCATTGGTGCAGTCGGCGGGAGTACCCGAGCCGGCGACTTGGAGGAAGTTCGGTCCGCCGACGACCAGTCCCGGAGTAACGGCATTCAGCGGCTGGTTGCCGATGTTTTGAATAGTGACCGACTGCGGACTGTCGCTGCTCGTGCCGCCTACCGGAGTGGACGCGAAGCTCAAGGTTGGCGGCTGCGCGCGCTGCACCTCCACCACCCGGTTGTTGAGTGTATCCGCGATGAAGACATCGCCCGCTCCATCCACCGCCACGCCGATCGGCTCATACAATCCGCCGCTCACAGTGGTCTGGGGGCCGGCGCCGGCCGGAACCTCCACCACCCGGCCGTTGTAGCTATCCGCGATGAAGACATCGCCCGCTCCATCCACCGCCACAGCGTACGGATTATTCAATCCGTTTGCCGGCACCGTGATCTGGGGGCCGCCACTGGCCGGAACCTCCACCACCCGGTTGTTTTGGGTATCCGCGATGAAGACATCGCCCGCTCCATCCACCGCCACACCGGATGGGTAATTCAGGCCGCTGCCCACCGTGGTCTGGGGGCCGCCACCGGCCGGAACCTCCACCACCCGGCTGTTGCTGGTATCCGCGATGAAGACATCGCCCGCTCCATCCACTGCCACACCCCACGGGTAATTCAGTCCGCTGCCCACCGTGGTCTGGGCGCCGCCACCGGCCGGAACCTCTACCACCCTATTGTTGCCGACATCCGCGATGAAGACATCGCCCGCTCCATCCACCGCCACACCGGTCGGGGTATTCAGTCCGCTGCCCACCGTGGTCTGGGCGCCGCCACCGGCCGGAACCTCCACCACCCGGCTGTTGCTGGTATCCGCGATGAAGACATCGCCCGCTCCATCCACCGCCACACCGTACGGGTGACTCAATCCGCTGCCCACCGCGGTCTGGACGCCCGGTCCAAATGCAATCGCCGGCCCCTGGGCGACACCGTGAACCATGGTGGTGACCAGCAGGTTGCCCAAGTTGTCGTTGATTTGCACCGCACCCATGCGCACTCCCGGCGCCAGCGGGGCAAACGTAACGTTCACCGTGCAGGAACTCCCTGCGGACACCGTACCGGTGCAGGTGCCGCCGCTGCTCAGCATGAAGTCGAGGTTGGGCGCGCCTTGCGTGACTACGTTGATTGTGCCAAAGGTCGTGGTCGCCACGACGTTGTAGTTCAGCGTGAGCGTCTGGCTGCACGGTGCGGGAGTGGTCTGGCCCGCGGGGCAAACGTTGACGTTGCCGAAATTCACAGCCACGCGCTGCACCTCCACCACCCGGCTGTTGCCGTAATCCGCGATGAAGACGTCGCCCGCTCCATCCACCGCCACACCGGTCGGGATATACAGCCCGCTGCCTACCGTGGTCTGGGCGCCGCCACCGGCCGGAACCTCCACCACCCGGTTGTTGCTGTAATCCGCGATGAAGACATCGCCCGCTCCATCCACCGCCACACCGAACGGGGAACTCAGTCCACTGCCCACCGTGGTCTGGGCGCCGCCACCGGCCGGAACCTCCACCACCCGGTTGTTGTTGGGATCCGCGATGAAGACATCGCCCGCTCCATCCACCGCCACACCGGTCGGGTAACTCAGCCCGCTGCCCACCGTGGTCTGGGCGCCGCCACCGGCCGGAACCTCCACCACCCGTTTGTTGTTGTAATCCGCGATGAAGACATCGCCCGCTCCATCCACCGCCACACCGAACGGGTAACTCAGCCCGCTGCCCACCGTGGTCGCGCCGCCACCGGCCAGAACTTCCACTACCCGGCTGTTGCCGAAATCCGCGATGAAGACATCGCCCGCTCCATCCACCGCCACACCGCCCGGGCTACTCAGTCCGCTGCCCACCGTGGTTTGGGCACCGCCACCGGCCGGAACCTCCACCACCCGGTTGTTGCGTTTATCCGCGATGAAGACATCGCCCGCTCCATCCACCGCCACACCGGTCGGGTAACTCAGTCCGCTGCCCACCGTGGCCTGGGCGCCCGCGAAGGTTATACTTTGCGCGTGAGTTGGGGCGGAAAACGCGCCGAGCAGCAAGAGCGCGCAAGTTGCGAACAGCAGGGGCTTCATGAGCGCAGACAGAGAGCGTTGGTAAGCCATAATTCAGTAATCTCCTGGGCGCGGTTCCGCGCCGGTAAAATAATGCACAGAAACCGTCTGCGTGTGCGGGATGCTACCGGGCGCCGCGAGTCGTGAGACGCTCATTGACAGCCCGCGATGCGGCATTCCACCCTGTCCGGTTTGTCCGGGCAGAGAAAACGGAAGCGCTCCCGGCAATGCCGGCCGGTCTCCCGGCAGGTGCGGCGCGCGCTGGGCTGCGGCGAATGGCAAGTTGACGGTCAGAAATGAGAGGACAAGCAGGAACAAAGCGGCGTTCTTTGAAATCACGTACGTTTTCTCCACGATCGAGTCTTTAGGCGCAACTACAGGCGCAACTACAGACACAACTATGCTGGGGCACGGAATCTTATCTCTTAGGAACAGGACACTAACTGGGCCCGGGGAGGGAAGAGGATACAACCCAAGAAGAGTCTTAACGAATCATGTGAAGTGTACAACGCAAACTTACTTTGTCAAGCCCAAAGCGACAAACTGCAAGTTATCTTCATCTTTCTTTAGCATGGCCGGGTGTCCGCGGCCTTGCGCCGAGAAGTGTAACTCTAGAAACTTCTTCTAACATAACTAGTGGTGCCCGGCGGGTTGCGCTTTTTGTTGTTTTTGCAAGGGTCGAGTGTGTGCACCGTCACATCTGTGCGGGCATTCGCATGACCTTCCTCCGCTCCTCCGCACTGCCAGTTTGCCCAACTGACGGCAGCGTCGCCAGCCCTCCGGCTAATGTTGGCCGAGGCGGGCGAGATCAATGCGGCAAGCATTGAGCTTCAGACCCAAAATGGAACGGCAGCCGGCGTGCAGAGCCTCCGTCATCATCTTCGCACGGGCCGGTCTGGTCGGCTGCGAGATTCGAATACTTGCTGCGTGTTTCCGTGGGAGATGAAGGAGCGCCAATGAGTGTGTCGGGCTTGAACTGCGTTGAAAGCTGTCTCAATTGCCATCTGCGCTCGCGCAATTTTTTTTGTGACCTCTCCCAGGACTCGATCGAAGCGTTCAACAAGATAAAACATGCCGCAGTTTTTCCTGAACACGCGGTGGTTCTTGCGGAAGGGCAAAGTCCCTGCGGAATTTTTATGCTGTGCCAGGGACGCGCCAAGTTGTCGACGACCTCGCGCGATGGCAAGACATTAATTGTCCGACTCGCGGAGCCGGGTGAAATTCTGGGCTTGCATGCGGTTGTTACCGGGGGACGGTACGAGTTGACGGTCGAAACCATGCAGCCCTGCCAGCTTAATTACGTCGGGCGGGAAGACCTGCTGCGCTTTCTCAAAGACCACGCTGACGCCGCTCTTCATGCTACGCAGCATCTGGCACGAGACTGTTCCGATGCGTATGGCGTGGCGCGCACGATTGGGTTGTCACACTCGGTCTCAGAGAGGTTTGCCAGATTCTTGCTTGAAACCGCGGCCGATGGCGAGGTCAGCAACGGAACGGTACGGGTCCGGTTGGCGATGACCCACGAAGAAATCTCACAGTTGGTTGGCACCAGCCGCGAAACCATTACCCGGCTGCTTTCCGAGTTCCGGAGAAACGAGACGGCGGAATTGAAGGGCTCGATGCTGATTATCCATAACCAGCCGGCGTTGAAGAGTATGGTGCGGGCTTAGGAGCGGCGAGATTGTGTCGCAACTACTGTGCCGTCCCTCCGGGGACTCGACTTTGTTGTACTTTTGTTACCCGGCACTGACGTGCCGGGCTTTCCTGTGTCGCCGCTTCGCGGCTGAAGGAATAGCGCGGTCCGCTTTCTGCGGCCCTCGGCTGGCGCCAAGCGCGAGACGATTGTGGAATCCCACCCTTCAAAGAAACGAAGGAACGAAATAACGAAGGGTGGGATCGCCGGCATCGCCACTACTGTCATTAGGTACTGCCATTCCCTGGGAAGATCTTGCTACTGCTTGTCACTGTTTGTCATAGACGGCAGTGTTCTTGACCTTTTTGCCCATCGCATCGGTTGAGGTGGTAGTGACGGTGCGAGCTTTGCCATCAGCCGACACGACAATTCGACCGGTGATGGTAACCTTGCCGTCTTTCTTAACGGATACCACCCACGTATGGTCATCAACTTTCTTGAGCGAACGCGCGTCTGCATTCGAATCGCCGGTAACTGGGTAGTCTTTGCCATCGACTTTGCCTGTCCACTCGTTGTGCGTGGGCTTACCGGCGCCGTCGGTGCCATCTATTGTAACTTTCACGTTGTCTCCCACCTCCTCGTACACTACTGTGATGTTTTTCGAGGAGCCAGGGGCGAACTTCGACTTGGCTTCATTCAACTTCCAGCTTCCGATATTCGCGTCGGCGGCGAAGCACAATGTCGCTGCAACGAAGCACAGCGCCACAGTCGCCACAGTCAATGCAATCGCTCTTGCTTTCATGTTCCCTCCTGATTGAGAAGTAAATTATTGGACTGATTTAGCGTCAGACATTCTAGTGCCAGGTGGAGCATTCAGCAACTCGCAATTTTCTTCCAACGTAAGGCGGTTGAATGTTCCGGCTGTGCAGTCATCGCCGTGCTTTGAAGCCAGCCGCCGATCCGCTGTGTTAAGATATTTATCGCGTCAGCGCGCGGAAATTTATTAACAGTTTATTGGCGGCTCTGGCAGGGACAGCTGCTATTGCAGGTGGCACCGTAGAACGGCGCGCTGTATGCGAAACTTGCAAACGCCTTGTCCAGCAAGGCGTTTCCGGCAAGTCGTTGTGCGAGTGGGGACGTAGTTCAGTTGGTTAGAACGCTGCCCTGTCACAAGATTTGATTATTTTCTTGCATTTACATGGTTTGTAGGCGAATATGTGGGCGGTTCAGACGAGGAACCGCCGAATGCCGAAAATCTCTCAGGTAAAACTCCTCAAAAGAATCAAAGTCGCTACTCCTGAACGCGCGAGTTGGGGGTGGGGTTCCGCGCTGTTCGATAGCAAGGGGCGGGTTCGTCGCGATCATGTGCTCGTCGGCGGCAAGGACGAGACGCACAGCGAAGGCAGCTACTATCTCGAATGGTGGCGGGATGGGAAACGATACCGCGAATCCGTCGGCCAGAACGCTTTTGCAGCGGCTGAGGTGGCACGAACCAAGCAGGCAGAACTAAACGCGGTGCGGAACGGAATTATTCCAGCTCCTCCGGTCGTCGAAAGCGATCCCGAGCGAAAGACCGTCGCGAAGGTACTCGATTCATACAAGGAATACGTTGAGTATCACCGTTCGCGCCGCACATTTCGCACGTACCGACCAATCCTCGATTCCTTCAAAAAGCATTGCAAGAAAACGTACGTTGATGAGGTCGAACGTCAGGATCTGGTCGACTTTGCGACCCAATGTACGAAACAGGGGCAAAAGGGAAAGAGTATCTACAACAAATTGGTTGTCATTTCGCAGGTTATGAAGCAGCATGGTCGGTCCAAGCTTCTCAACGCCTCCGATTGGCCCAAATTCGTTGAGACTGTCAGGCCCATTTACGAAGATGCCGAGTTGAAGACACTTTTCGAGGCTTGCACGCCAGCGGAGGAAGCTCGTTTCAAGTTCTATTTGATGACGGGATTCCGGGACGCGGAAGGACGTTTCGTCACTTGGCGCGATGTCGATTTCAAGCACATGGCAGTCCGCGTGACAGCGAAGCCTCATTGGGGATTCCATCCCAAGAATTGGGAAGAACGGGAGGTCCCTGTCCCAGCGAAACTGATCGATCTACTAAAGAAGTTTCGTCCGGGGAATGCAAGTCCCGACGATCCCATCTTTCCGAGTGAAAAAGGGAAACCCGATGGCGCGATGCTGGAGAAACTCAAGGCCGTAGCGTTTCGCGCCGAGCTCAATTGCCGACACTGTGTGGTCACTCACAAACTGAAAGATGGAAAAACGGTGAAGGTGAATCGCTGCTCCAGTGGACCGTACTGCGGGCGGTGGTTCCTTCACAAGTTCCGCCACACCTACGCCACTCGCCACCTCCAGGACGGGATTGACATCCGCACACTCCAACAGTGGATGGGGCACCGCGATATTGCTTCTACGATGGTCTATCTCAAAGGTGTTCGCAACTGCGATATCCAGGCGAGAATCGACCAGGGCAGCCTTGCGGCATTTGCTTAAGGGCTATCATGCAATTTCTCGCCAACGGCCGATCAGGCGGCCATTGATTGACGGCCCGGTGGCTGCCCGGTCATCGACCTACGCTCCCATCCTCGCACCGCCCAGAGAGGCGGGCACCTTCTGAATCAGCATCGAAGGGCTGATGCAGTGAGCGGTCTAGCTCACAAGGGCGCCACAGCATGAGAAAATTTGGACGTGAGAGAGGACATCCCAGCGCAAAAGTCCACTTTTCTACGGGAGCCTGAGATTGTCACATACTCTTGTGGTTCAGCGGGGCGGGTTGCGAATCTGTGCTTGCGGCACACCAGAGCCTATCCCCCGTTGCGCCATCGAACGTTGGCATCGACATAGGTTCTCGGGACCGGAATGTCTAGACACAGTTTTTCAACGCGAGGAGGAAAAATGCTGTACGCAGTAGTGAGTTTATCAATCGCCGTGGCTGCTTTTGTTATCGCTTTGCTCACGATAGTACGCCAATTCAAGACGCGAGTCGACGAAATGAGAGGATTGTTCAACGAATGGCGAACGGACACTAAAGAGATGTACCAGGAGCGCTTGGAGGAGTTGCGAACTCTGCTCCAATCAGCGAAAGAAGATGCCCACGCAAGAGGACTTTCGGAAGGCCATGCTGGTGTTGGCACATACACATTTTCAAAGCGTCTCAAGAAGAACGGCCTCTTCTTGAAGGAGTCGACAACTCTAGCGCTTGCGATTGCGGTCATCCAAGGCACAATCAAGTCTGTTTCGGGTGATTTTGACCGCCTTGAGCTGTTTGAACTTCCGCCGTGGTTGAAAAAAGCAATCGAAGGTGCGATTGCAGCTGGACTGGCTAGTCCGGCGAACACATTTCCGACCCTGCTACATTGATTGTTCGATGTGTTTCGACAGCACGAAACTGGCAATCTCCGTTGGACTCGTGCCCTAGTGCCAGCAGCTGTGGCAAGAGATTCCTTCTACGTGTGACGGCGGCAGTCGTGTCACCTGCTGAGTCGAAATCACGGCCCATCAGTCGTTTTTCAATTAACTTCCGGATTGCCCGTTATCAAGGAGTTTCTGTGATCGATTCACATCAACGGACGTTTGGGTACTCATAGGTGTCGATAGAATAATTGCCGAAGGGCCTCAGCCCCTATTGGGCCTTAGGATTCGAGCAGCTCTCCGAACTGCTTCTTCACTCACCTTGCCAGTTTCCTCGCGCATCATTCCGAGAGTAGCATCCGAGCGGAACTGTGGAATCGGCCTGCTCAAGTTCCGATTCAAGGTGTCGCTTCGTTTCTGTTGAATCTCGCCCGCTTTGGGCGGAGTCTTGTCACGGTGACGCCTATCCAATCCTGGCTCTCTCATCTGATTTTCCCCTGTTCGTTCTGCTAGGACAACAGCCGAGTGCGATCCACTCAGCCGGCTCTTAACCGAAAAGCCCACGCTCAATATGCCGTCTGTTCTCCACTTTCGCCAGCCAATGGAGTGAGATTGCAAATACGATCGCAATCACCAGTACACCCACCCACATCCTTGTGTTTCCGCCAGCCAACTTTAGAACGTGCGTAATCTCCGCTGCATTCATGGTGCCTCCAATCGCGAATCGACGAAATCGACGGAATCGACGGAATCTCGTTAGACTGCCCGCCAGTGATCAGGCTTTCTCTTGTCGTTCAGGTGCCGGACACGAGCAACATGAGGAGAGTGGCCATTTGCCTTAGCCCAATCGATTGCCGCTTTCTGAGTGGTAAAAGTGCCAAGCACTTCGTCGCCTTGGGTCTCGACCACATAATCATCGATCCGTGACCCTTCAGGGCGACCTTTAGGCCGGGCTTCAACGTAGACGGTTGCCATAATGTCATCTCCTTTGTCTGAAACGGTTGATTTTCGTCCTTATTCTGCATTGCGAGAGGGCGTGCCCCTCACCGCAGACTCTTCCTGTGTACTCCCCCTCAATTGCGATATAGACCTTGAATTGCTAATCTCCAATTATAGGAATCCATGATTGCATAACTGGCGTGCGATTGCAATCTCGCAATTAAGGAGAATCCGAGAATGTCAGAGAATTTCGACGTAGGTGCCTTCCATGCGGCCCTAGACAGCCAGCGCTTGGCAATGGGATTGAACTGGAAGGACGTTGCCGCCGAAGCTGGCGTCAGCGCGTCGACCCTAACGCGAATGGCACAGGGTAAGCGCCCGGACGTGGACGGACTGGCCGCACTCCTGCGCTGGTCGGGTCTTCAGGCTGAAATGTTCATTCGAGACACTGGAACGGAAAAGAAAAAAACAGCGGAGCCGCTGGCGCAGATCACCGCCGTTCTACGTGCGGACAAGAATCTCAGTAGGGACAGCGCCGAAGCCATCGAGCAGATTCTAAAGGCGGCGTATAAGCGCTTCCGGGTAAAAGAGCCATGAGCCTGAGACGAGGTTTCAAGACGCGAGCAAACCAGATTTCCGTTCGCCTTCGGAAGGGCCAGGGCAGAAGTCCCCATGCGCCAATCGACTTGGGGATTATTGCCGAGCGGTTGGGCATCGAAATCGTGCCCCTCAGCGTGCTCAAGGGAGACTGTCAAACGGCCGTGAGGCGGCTGTCTATCATCGACAATGGGTCATTCTCAGCTGCGACCCTGCCCATAGATTCCGGGCAGCATATTATCGTTCACAACGATAGCCACGATCCCCGCCGTCAGCGCGGGAACCTTGCGCATGAGCTGGCCCACCTTTTGCTCGGTCACCCTTTTACCTACCCCATCGATCCATCAGGATGCAGGAATCTGGACCGCGACGTTGAGGACGAAGCGAGCTGGCTCGGCCCCACAATTCTTGTTTCCAACGAAGCGGCCCTGCACATCGTGCGACAAGGGTTCGATGAGGATACGGCCTGCGAAATGTATGGCGTGAGCTTGCCGCTACTCCGAATGCGAATCAATGGGAGCGGCGCCCGAATTCGACACCGCCGATCCTACTACTGAGTCATCGTTGATTCCATCATCGAGGAGTCGCTTCTCCAGAATCGGTCTTGATAATTGGGCTTGTCGCCATAAACTCCAGAAGTGTCGGCTATTCGGAAGTTGGAACAACATTTATTTCGAATTCTGTGTGCGACTTGTGTGCCAGATTCCAAGGATACTCAGCTTCGGAGAAACGGCCAATCTGACTCACGGCCCATCAGTCGGATGCTCTATCGTCCGCACGTGAAATCTGATCATTCGGATCGGCTGTGCGCTAGTTGTGTGCTGGATTTCACGTTCAGGCATTCGCAAAGCGGCACTCAGGCCCGTCTGGATCATGAATGATAAACGGGATTATCATATGCTTAACCCACCACTTAAGATGCATCCGTGCCAAATATCCATATTCGTAGTCCATTCATAACCGTTTAGTATCCAATCGTCGTGACAGTAGCTGCTGGGAAAATATGTTTCAAGAAGCGTTAGCGAAATGGCAGTCCTATAAAGGGCTTTCGGGTCCTCCGGCCAGTCCTGTGCAACTCTGGACCGATGGAGCACGCGAAATTTGGATTGCGGACTCCTGGGGCCCCGCGGTTCCATATCCCGGAGTGGTTCACGAAGACGGGAGCCGTAATTTCGGGTATACGCGGGTAAAGGGCGACGCAGAAGCGGTCAAGCGTATAGGGGAAACTCAAGGATGGCCAGAGCTGCAGGAGTTCCTCCTGGCGGTGAATGCCGCACAGTCGCCCATCGAGAGCGTCGGATGCGAAAAGGGATTCTCCCCCTCTAACGTTGAAGGGCCAACCGAAAAATTAGGTTCGTATATTGATGTCATCTTTACTAATTTGTCGCTGAATACTGCGCCTGAGAATCTTCTGTTCCTTGCCAGCAACCTTCTGCCTAGCGTTGCCGAGTGCGAAAAGTGGTGGTCGAACGTGGAAATGTGTCTGCAACTCCTGCGTTTCCTGGGCGGAGCCGCATCGCCTTGGGGATTGATGGTGCGAGTCACGGGTGATGGACGCAGTCAGGATGAGGCGCGGAAATGGTGGGGCGAGACGATGGGCAGACTAACAAGGGCTGTGGGTAAGTTGCCACCCGATTTGAGGGCGCCTTGAAACCGATGGGAATCGAGCTGCCAGCACTTGCAGGCGGCTCGCCGCTCGCGGAAAACAGGAAGGATTCCAACTGTGATTCGGCGGTGGTAAGAAGGAGGAGAGAGGGGTTTATCTAATGGTTGACTTTAAGAAGCGGTTGGCCGGAAAAAAGGTGGAGAAGCCGGTCGATCCCGTCAAGCTCTACGAGACGCTAGATCGTGCCCATGACAAAGGCCCTCTCCGGCCTTCGCAGTTGTCCGTGCTTAATGAGTGGTACGCCCATCATCAGGCGCAGCGCGACGTTATCGTCAAGTTGCACACTGGCCAAGGAAAAACGCTCATCGGCCTGCTGATGCTGCAGTCACGACTGAACGCATCAAACGGCCCCGCTCTTTACATGTGCCCGGATAATTTTCTGATTGACCAAACCTGCGAGCAGGCAAGACAGTTCGGCATCGCGACGTGCAAGGCCGATCCTGATCTCCCGGATGATTTCCTCAACAGCGAAAAAATTCTGGTCACGTCGGTGCAGAAGTTGTTCAACGGGCTGACACGATTCGGGCTGCATCGCAAGTCCATCAACGTTGGCACGCTGTTAATGGACGACGCGCACGCCTGCGCGGATAAGATCCGCGAGCAGTGCCGAATTCGCATCCCTAGCACCGAGGAGGCTTATAGCGCCCTGAAGACGCTTTTTGCGGAAGACCTGGAACAGCAGGGAGTAGGAACCTATGCGGACATCTGCAATGAAAAACGCGATGCCCTGCTGCCTGTGCCTTACTGGGCATGGATCGGACGCGAAAGCGAAGTCGCCGGCATCCTTTCATCGAATGCTCAGCGGGAGTCTATTCGGTACGCGTGGCCGCTCTTAAAAGACATTCTCGGCCAGTGCCAATGCGTTATCTCAGGCGCGGCGCTGGAAATTGAGCCCTACATCCCTCCCCTCACCGCCTTTGGGAGCTACTGGGACGCACCGCACATGATCTTCATGTCCGCCACTGTCACGGACGATGCGTTTCTCGTTAAGGGCCTGCAGCTCGCACCGGAAACGATTATTAACCCGCTTACTTATTCCAAGGAGCGCTGGTCTGGCGAAAAGATGGTTCTGCTACCGGCTCTGATACATGAGGAGCTCGACAGGGAGCGGATTGTTCGTGGTTATGCGCCTGTGAAAGAGAAAAGGCGATATGGCATTGTGGTGCTTACCCCAGGCTTTAATTGGACAAAAGATTGGGAAGCCTATGGCGCCGTTGTGGCGACCAAGGAGACTGTCTCAACGGCCATAGAGGACCTGCGCAAAGGGCAGTACGAGAAAGCCGTTGTGTTGGCTAACCGCTATGACGGCATCGACCTTCCTGACGATACGTGCCGCATCCTCGTCTTTGACGGAAAGCCCTATTCGGAGAGCCTGACCGACCTTTATCAGGAGCATTGCCGCCCCAACAGCGAAGCGACGTTGATGCGCACGATCCGCACTGTGGAACAGGGTATGGGCAGAAGCGTTCGCGGAGAGAAAGACTATTCCGTGGTGGTGATAGTCGGAGCGGATATCACAAGGCTGGTGCGGGATCGGGATTCCCGGAAGTTTCTCTCTACCCAGATGTCCACTCAGATTGAAATCGGGCTGGAGATCGCGGAAATGGCCCGCCAGGAGATCGAGGAGGGAGAAACGCCGGCCAATGCCTACGCAGGCTTGGTCAAGCAGTGTCTGGGGCGCGACGATGATTGGAAGGCTTTCTATGCAAAACAGATGGAGAAAGTGAAGCCGGCTGGTGCCAATGAGCGCATTTTGCGAATGTATGCTGCGGAGTTGGAAGCCGAACAAGCATACTGCCACGGGGACTATGGGACCGCGGCATCCAAGCTTCAGGGCCTTCTTGACGCGGGGACGCTCGATCGTGAGGACAAGGGCTGGTATTTGCAGGAGATGGCACGTTACCAGTACCGAACCAATCGGCCCGAGGCCCAACGGCTGCAGGTCGCGGCACACACCGCCAATCGCCTGCTGCTGAAGCCGGCTTCGGGCGTTACGGTGGCGAAGCTCACGATTGTGAGCCAGGGAAGGATGGAGCGGATTAAGACTTGGGTCGGCAAATTTGACGACTACGCCGAGCTCGACGTGGGACTCTCCGACATTCTCAGCCGACTGGTATTCGGGACCAAGGCGGATAAGTTTGAACACGCGCTCGATGAACTCACCCGAGCGCTGGGTTTTGCTGGTGAGAGGCCGGACAAGGAGTGGAAGGAGGGCCCCGATAACCTGTGGGCACTGGATGACACTCAATACATTCTGTGGGAATGCAAAAGCGAAGTGGAGATTACGCGCGCCGAAATCAACAAACGGGAAGCCGAGCAGATGAACCGCTCAAGCGCATGGTTCGACAAGCACTATGCCGGAATGAACGTGAAAAGGATAATCATCCACCCGGCTTACGTGGTGCCGAGCGCGGCCGCGTTCACCCACGATGTCGAGGCGATGCGAGAGAGTGAGCTCAAACGTTTTGTGAAGCGAATACGGGAGTTCTTCAAAGCATTCGAGTCGCTGGACTTCAAGGATCTATCGGAGCAGCACATTCAACGGCTGGTTAACACGCACAAGCTCTCCGTGACGGATCTCCTCACCGACTACACTAAGAAGCTCAAGAATCTGCGGTGACAGAGATCCGAGGAAGAATCCCGTGCCCATCTCAGCCCAAAAGACGATACTTTCCCGCTTCATTTTTCTCGAAGGACTTCTTGCTGCTCAGTGCACCGCGCACGGACAGCGGCAGTATGTTATCGCCTAGTTTCTTACGCACTGCGCCGACAATCTCATCTAGCCCATGAAATTCCTTGTCGCGCATGAATTCGTGCACGGCCAGCGGTATCTGCTTCGGCGCTTTAGTCTCCCGGCTCGCCTCGGGGCCGTTGCCTTTCTTTGAGGCATCGGCCCTGTCGACTTTGGGTTTAGCTGCCGGCTTCGCAGCGTGATTCGATTTGACGTTGTTCTTCCTTCCCGCGCGCTTTGCTTTTGTCGCCTTGCGATCGTTCGTCTGCTTTGCCCTGGCGCGGGCAGGATAAAACTCCTTGAGCCCCACGTATCCTGGCTGCGGGGGAACAAAATCCTTAGAGTTTTTGACGAGGGAAATCCACAACACTTTCTCCGGCTCAGAACTCGTCAGCTTGCATCCTCCCCTGCGCAGAACGTCTACCAGTTCCGTGAAAGAGACGGCATGGCCTACCCGCTTCAAATAGCGCCGCGACGCTTCGGCATGGGTTGCCCCGAAGAATTCGTCCGGCCTGATGGTTGACCTTCCGCCATTGCTGGCGGGTATAGGGCTGCCACCGACATCCGGGATAACGGGAACCTGTGAATCCACGTCTTCGATTTCTTCTCCGCCGACCTCCACCCCCGCCGTGCGTTTCAGCGTCCGAATGGTGACCCGAAGCTCGTTTAATTCCCCAATCAGTTTCTTCTCTTGCTGACTCAGCCGATCGATTGCTTCACGAATCGAATCTGAATTGGACATAAGCGCCGCCTCCAATCTCGTGCACTCCTCGTGCTCATAAGATAATAAGCGTCCGACACTATATAACGCAATGCCAATATCTTGTGTGTTTTACGGTAGTTACGTCTATAAGACAGTCGGAAAATAGTTTACGGTTGGTTCGCCGGTGCGCCCGAGGAGCGCACCAGAAGTTTACGACAGTCACGCGCGTTGTCGTTGCATCTGATATTTATGGACGCAAACAAATAAATTTCTGTTTGCTGACGGCAGACCGAAGAGTAGAATCAAAAAAGCGAGAGGGCGATCCGTTTCCATCCAAAGGAAAGAAAATCGCCCCCGTCGTTCCGCCCGGCGGCGATGGAACTCCACTGAGGGACGGCCTCCAAAACCATTCCCCAGCCCATCATCGCCGGCTTCTCCTTTCAAGGTTACAACATCGGGCCACGCGGTCGTTAGCTGAATTTCTGCGGGGTTTAGATCATGTCCAATCTCACGAATGTTGAAAAGCGTAAGTTCGAGCAGGTCCTGGGGATGAACAGTGGGTATGTGCTGGATTTCACCAATCGCAGTTTCGCTGAGTTTGTCTCGGACAGCACGGCGCGCAATATTTTCGATAAGCAGTACGACCATGGAAGCGGGTCGAAGGCGAATCGCTTGCGGGCGTTTTGGCAGAGGGAAGACAATGCCGTCGTCGGAAAGCTCATGGGTGAGTTGCTCGACTACAGCGAAGCTACCGGGCCGCTGGCAGAGGTATGTCGCCTCATCGTCGCTCGTCTTTTGCAGGACGGCAGCCCCGTTACTTCAGCGCAAACAGATTCCCAGGACAAGCAGCAAGCAGCCCTGGACCAACAACGCTCCCAGGCTCTGAGGCAACTGAAGGATGAATTCTTCCGGCTCGCGGAACAACGCGACAGAAATGCGGCGGGTCTAGCGCTAGAAAAGCTACTAAATCGGCTTTTTGGGCTATTCGGACTCCAGCCTCGGCAACCCTTCCGCGTCACGGGGGAGCAAATAGACGGCTCGTTTCAGCTGGACGCCGAAACCTATCTACTGGAATCGAAGTGGGAAAAGGACCCACTGCCGGAAGCTCATTTACTCGTATTCAAGGGGAAGATTGAGGGCAAATCCCCGTTCACGCGAGGCGTTTTAATTTCGCTTAACGGCGTGAGTGCCCCCGCACGGGAGGCAATCACGCGAGGAAAGGCCGCACGGTTCTTCGTGGTAGACGGGCACGATCTCTTGATGATTCTCAGCGAGGAGATTGGCCTGACGGATTTCCTGCGAATGCGAATGCGCTTGCTTGCCGAGGAAGGAAGCGTGTGTGTACCTTTTTCAGAGCTGGCATAGCGGGTTGTAGCTGAAGAATCAGCTAGGGTAGTGGACGTATTCGGAGTCTTGCATGCACTTCTTCATAAACTGGAAGGGCTGTTCCCGCCGCAATTGTCACCGCCAAGCCATAACGTATCGAGGCTGCGTCGCTGATCCCTGCGTCCTCCTTACACCAAACGCGCAAAGCGAGGTGTCCGTCGTCAACAAAGGGAACCGCTGAACTCCCCTCAAAATGCTCATGGAAAACACTCCCGCGCTTTATTGAAGCGTCAGCAGGCTGCCCTTTCCTGCGCTCAACTCCGATTACTTCTATCGGTGGACGGATGGGGGCGGCCTCCAGCCGCGCGCAACGATAGCTCTGGTGGCCGGGCTTTATGGGAGAAAACCAGGCAACGGTGACTGTAACGCGCCTTGGATCTGTCACCCGCTCCAGGCAGGCCGGCAAAGGAATCGAGTAACTGTGAGCGGTGTCGGTTCGCAAGGAGCCAAAGCCCACTAATGTTGCCCTGTTTGCCGAGCATTCCAAGGAATCCAGAACAGTCGGGGTGCCAAAACCTATAAACCGGGAGGAATTCTCTGCACGCTCAACATGACGACGCTTATCTTCGGGTCCGCAAATCTCTTTTAGTAATTCCTCGTTGCCATTCCAATGGGATGTATGAACAAGAAGTGCCTTTACGACCACTGCGTAAAACTCCGGGTCGATGTCCCACAGCAATGAACCGCCATCTCGATCCATCAAGGAATCGAAAATGCGATGTGCCGCGCGCGTCGCCAAGGCGGTGGCAGGGCTGGTCCCAGCGCTCAAAGCAACTTGGTCGAGACGCCCCTGTCCAAGAGCATCAGGAGCTGCAGCACTCAAGCCGTACATCCTGCCTGGCTGGCCAACCGCAACATTCAGAGCGGTGCCCGCGCTTTGCATACGAATGTGCTCACGCCCTCCCGGAAAATAAACCTCGGGTTTGATCATGCGACGATGACCCAAGCCCATGCCTGAGCTGATATTGGGCAGGGTGCTGTCGCTAAAAGGATCAAGTGCAGTCCCATGTCGGACCGTCAGATTATCGTGGTGTTGTGCTCCCACCGTGATTGCGTTGAGAGACTCTGCCGGGGACAGGATTGTCCGCTCATGCTTCGCTGCATTCAGCGCCGTGATCACTGCGCGCGTCCGCTCGTCAGCGGAGGCAACCTCGAATGTCCCCCAATTGCCGAAACCAGAAATTTCAAGTGGCCCGGAGACATTGCCCCCACTTACCAGAAATAGCAGACCGTACTTGTCGGCAAGGAAATCGAGCAGTCTGGCAAGTGGGCTGATGAGCCTCGTGAACGGCCGCCGGGTGTCACCTATAGAAAGGTTAATCAGAAAGACCGACGGTGCTACTGCTTGTTCGGCTTCGCTCCCCTTCATGCGAAGAACTGCACGGTAGATGGTGTCGATGAGAAGTCGATCATTCTCCGTGTGCTCGTGGCCAAGATCGTTGGCGATCATTATGGGTCGCACGTAAAGCAGACGCGTAAGGCTTGCATTAGCTTCGTTACGGTCACCGTGCAGAATTAAGGATGCCATTGCCGTGCCGTGCACGCGCCGTGACACAAGCGCGAGGGCTTCCAGATTGTCTGGGTCGTCAATCATCAGCCGGTTGGCGAGAAGTGCATGGGCCTGGACGGGCATCCCATCAAACAGCGCAGCAATCGGTTGCAGAGGACCAGGTTGGACGCCTTGCACGCCGGGAGCAGAATCGGGGGCGGCCTCAACATCCTGCGGGTCGGCCAGCACGCTTTGGGGGCGAAAAAACATGACTTCGTCGGCCAGCGCGAGTCTTACAGTCCGCTGACCGCTCAGATTTTCGATTTCTTGTGAAGGAACATCTGCCAGCATCCCGTGGTAGGCGATTTCGGGAATGATGGCTTCATCTAATATTCGGCCTCCTGCTTGAGTTATCAGCGATCGTATCGCGGCCGATGACTGGGTACGTCGCGGATCGCTGCCCCGATACCACAATTCGATTTCGATCCGAAGAGGGCGGTCTGGATGTCTTTCCCTCTCTTCGCGCCAAAAGTCCACCGTCTCTTGAGGGATGCGGTCCTGCGGGCCCCAAGGCCGCAGGTCACGAAGCTGGGAGAAGAGATGCTTAAAAGGAGCATAGCCCCTGCCGAGCGGCTGGTCGTTCTTCCACCTTTCCCAGAGGCTTAGCAACTCACGCAGGGCCTGCATATCCGGAAGGGCCAAGTAGAAGCAGCCGGGGACAGGCTTATCAGCGCGATCATGGCCTTCAGCACCCTCACGATCATCCTGAACGGCAAAGTCCTCGTCGGCGGCAAACTCAGTCTCGTACTCCGCCATGAATTCGAGTCCCGGTATGCGGGACAGAGCTTTCACGAAGTTTGCAACAGTGCCCCCAATTTCGAACACGATGACGCGTTCAGGCGCAAGGGCACTCGGATCATCACGCAGTTCTAGTTCGCCGTTCGCCCGCGCAAGGACCGATTGCAAACGGTCAAACGTCGGCCCGAATCGATCTGTTTGTCGCCCCTTCGGCGGAATCCTGATTTTCGTTCCACCTCCGCTGCCCTTGGGCGGCGTGACCGCGCTAGGACTTGGAAGAGGGAGCAGAGGAAGCTCCGGCATGGCCCTCCTCGTCTGCTGATACCTGCTTCGCTCGAGTCTTCGATGTCCACATCTTCAGCTGCTCCGCAATGACCTGTTTGAGCTTCTTTTCTCCCATCGAGAGAACCTGGCGCCTGCGGACGTCGAGACAGAATTGCTCCGCCTCCGCGTAGCTCACATTGCCGAGACCCTTTGCAATCCCGACAGGAGATGTTTCGATGGGCTCCTCAAATCGTGCCATGAAAGACCCGATGTATTCGGCAAGTTCCTTCTGCTTGGGCAACGGAAGGCTCAGGCGAACCTGGAATCGGCGCCAAGCCGCCCGATCCAGCAATTCAGGGTGATTTGTTGCTGCGGCAACGATAGTGTAACTTGGCAATTCATCGATCTGCATAAGCAGAGAAGTAACCACACGCTTGATCTCTCCGGTTTCGTGTGTGTCTCCCCTCTCTTTCCCGATTGCATCGAATTCATCAAAAAACAGAACGCACGGCGTCGTACGCGCATAGTCAAACACCCGTTTCAGCCGGGCTGCGGTCTCGCCGAGATAGCTGCCGATCATTAACTCATAGCGCACGACAAACAAGGATACGGACACTGCCTCCGCGAGGGCTTCCGCCAAAGTAGTTTTGCCCGTGCCTGGCGGCCCGACCAAAAGAATACGACTGCGCGGTTCCAGCCCGTGAGCACGTAACACGTCGGCTCGGTGCTGTTCCTCTACAAGCTCTTGAATTCCCTGACGTGCTGCGGGCGACAAGACAAGATCTTCCAATCGTCGCCGCGGAATGATTTCGAATATGAAATCCTTGCCTCGGCTAAGTGGGTCGGTAGTTACCAGCGAAGGAGCAGACATTCGGTTTCCGTTTCCGTTTTGCTGAGAGGCTTTGGAGAGACGATCAGCTAGCACATCATGACGCTTTGCGCGCTCTTCCGCAATGATAGCTTCGGTCGTGGCATGAAAGCCCCGTCGGTCGCCGCTGCTACCGGCCTTAATGAGCGATATCAAAAGGTCACTGCGTGCCATGTGAACCTCCCGTACCGTTCTTGCGCAATTTTTCTATGGCTGCTTCTAGCAGCCAGTTATTTCGAGAAAGGGGCACGTCCCTTTCGTCGAGTTCCTGATCGATTTGCTTTACGACGTTCTCGGGCAGACGAACGGTGACTGGCACCCGGCTGTAGCTTTGGCGTCGTGACGATCCGCTACTGGGTTTGCGATTCATAGTGACATCATAATGACTTCAAACTGAAACGCAAGTCCACCGCTGGTTACGGGGCCGACCAAATTGCTTAGCGTCCTCCCTCGAAAGCGTTCGACACCAACGACAGAAGGAGAGCATGCGAAGGACGAAGAAGGACGGTGCTTCTACCTGAAATTCGATTTCATCCCCTCCCCTTCGGACCCGATGCATCTTTTGGTGCTTCTCAAGGACGTGCGGCGGATTGTTTCTGGGCAGTAGCAGGCTGACTACTGAAAGCGCGGTCGAGTAGCGAGGCAAAGAGGTGCTCAGCCTGACGCAATGCTTCGCCCTGCACGATAGACAGCCGCTCTACTCGCTTCGTGAGTTCCAAGAATCGCTGCTGATGCCTGATGTCTGGCACTGGGACGCGTATCTCGCGGATCTGGTCGAGGTTCAACCCTGGTTTTGTCTGGCCGTACTGCGCCCGCGCAATTTGTCGCTGCCCGCCGGGACGTAGCGAGAGAAACATCGAGAGAAATTCTGGGAGCATTCCGGGCTTCAGTCGAAGTATGGCTACGTGCTGACTAATGAATGCCCCATTCAACCGGTCTGGGACTGGTGCAACCCGACCAATTCTGGAGCCTGTAATGGTGAGTAAAACATCACCGGGCTTCACACGGGTTCGATCGGCCTCGGCACCGTCCGGCGGTTCAACAAAGACGGCATCCTCATGCGCGATGTAGTTCATGCGCACATCTAGCGAGCGGATGAACCGCGTCCCTATGGGTGAGTAGTATTCAGCCCAGCCGCGCGAGCCGCTGGTGACAAACGACAGGTAGTCCCCGAGTTCCGCAACAGGAAGCCCCAGCGGATTTGTCGTCGGGTCACCGAAAACTTCAAGGAAGGCGGCCGGGAGAACGGTGTCGGTGAGTTCGAGAGCATAGCGGCGAGTGCGGACTAGCCGTTCTGCCTGCTCCAATTCTCCCGCAACGCGCCGCTGCTCGGACAAGTCGCAGTAAGGAATCTGAACAGACTCAATAAGCTCCTTATTGATTTCCGCGAAAGTGGCCCCGCGCCCCATAGCAACAATGGCGGGGGTGAGGAACTTGAGCGCGAAGTAGCCGTAGACCGAGTCAAGCAGTTTGTTGGGTACGATGTTCTTGAAACCCTGATTCGTACAGACTGGATACACGGTGACGGCGCAGTGTCCAATTGGCGCGCGGCTGCTGAAAAGAATTGAGCCTACTGGCAGCATTGCCGTTGAGCAGCTTTCAAACCCTGCCTTGGAGATTTTCTTAGGAGTTCCACGAAAATAGATACCGTCGTGGTTGGAAAGGTCGGCAGGAGTGATCCAAGGAATATCCCCTTGCCAGAATTCGGGAACTCCGGTCTTCGGCGTTGAGCCGGAGACCACTTCGCCAAGTTCGCACAAAGAGACAGTCTGCATCTTCACGATTCGGCCATCATTCCTTGCAAAACGCTTACTTCACCGATCGCGACAGCCTCCAGCTGCCGTAGCCGTTTGAGCGTGACATCGGGGTCTTCGTAAAAAACTTCGTCTGGCTCGATTTGCCGATAGCGGCTCGCAGAGAGGTCGTATTTGTTAGCCTTAACCTGATCCTTGGTGACCCAGAACTGCCGGGTGAGCTGGTTGATCTCCGTTTGCAGCGGCGTGATGCGCGATTGGAGTTCGGTAAGTTCGGTCTCAGCTTTCTCTCGGGTATCGCGGGACTTGTCAGGCGTCTTGGAGACAACTTCCTCAAATTTGAGTCGATGGATAATGGCGTGGTGTTCGAGGCGGTCCTTCTTCAGCGGTGCGATTTGCCTTTGCAGGTCGGCCAGTCGCTGGGCGCGCTTCTGCTGGAACTTCACATCGCGCCGGTGATTCCAGCAATCCAGCACGTCGGGGATGTCGCTCTCGGCGACCTTTTGTCGTTTGTCGTCCAATGAATATCCGTCGTGCTCCATGTCGTAGAACCAGATTTTCTCCGTGGTTCCCCCCTTGCTGAAGAGGAGGACTGCGGTGGAGACTCCAGCGTAGGGCCGGAAGACGCCCGAGGGCATGGAGATGACGGCATCGAGACGGTTTTCCTCGATCATCTTCTTGCGGATGTCCACATGGGCGTTCGAGGAACCAAAGAGCACGCCGTCAGGCACGATTACGGCAGCGCGCCCGCCGTTTTCCAGCAAACGGAGAAAAAGATGGAGGAATAGAATCTCGGTCTTCTTGCATTTGACAGGTAGAGTGGGGTTCACATCCGATGCATCGATCGCGCCTTTGAAGGGCGGATTCGCCAGCACCACGTCATAGGCCCGCTCGTCGGTGAAAGCCTTGGAAAGAGTGTCGGTGTAACGGAAGTTTGGAGCGGTGATGCCGTGGAGCATGAGGTTCATGCTGCCGATGCGGAGCATGGTCATGCCCGAGTCAGAGTCGAAGCCGGTCAGCGCCTTGGTCTGGCTAAACTCGTATTCTTCCTTTGTGAGTTTGCTGCCCGTCAGGCCGTGAGGGTAGCCCTCCTCGTCGTACGTGATGTCGCGCGGGTCGGTGTGGGTTTCGAGTAGGTGCTGCCAGGCGTTCACGAGGAAGCCACAGGTTCCAGCGGCAGGGTCGCAAATGCGTTCGCCTGGGCGCGGATCGCACATGTTGACCATCATGCGAATGATGTGGCGCGGCGTGCGGAACTGGCCGTTCTGGCCAGCAGTGTTGAGCTTGCTGAGAAGGTATTCGTAGAGGTCGCCCTGCACGTCCTGGTTCTGCGCGGAAATCTGTATGGCGTCGATAGCCTTGCAGGCCTCAATGAGCAGGCTGGGCTTATTGATTTTGAACTCGGCGTTTTCCATCTGGGCCGCAAAAGAGCCACCAGCTCCGCCCAGAGTTTTGATGAAAGGAAAGACGGCTTCCTTGACTTGTTTGAGCGCCGCACCAGCGGGAAGCTGCGTCCAGTGAGACCAGCGAAGATTAGCTTCTGGGAAAATCGGCGTGAACTTCTTGCCGCGAAGTTTGGCCGCGCGCTCAGCGTCCTGTTCGCGCTCGTCGAGGCGTTTAAGGAAAAGCAGAAAAGACAATTGCTCTATGGCATCAAGGGGATTGGCCAGGCCGCCGGCCCAGAGCTTGTCCCAGAGAGCTTCGACGGCGGAGCGGAGTGTGGTGTCGGTGAGCATAATTTAAGCGGCAAGTGATTGGGTTAGTTGGAGAAGGTCCCCAATTTGCTGAGAGGTGAAGAAGCGTTCTACCGCATTACGGCCGAAGTTAGTCAACGGGGGATCGTAGAGGTCGGCCTCGACTAGCGAGTGCTTGGCCAGAAAGACCTCCTGAACGGACCGCAGAAAGCGTATCTGCTCGGCATTGTAGTTGTGCGCCTGGATGTGGTGTTCGAAGCCCCGCTGTACCACTTGAGGGTAATCAGGAAGGGTATCGAGGGCAAGCAGGTGCCGCAGAAATGCCAGGAAATTATCAACCCGCACTCCGTAGGCGATCCGCATATTTCGGCTGGACAGTTGGATGTCGTCGCGGCCAAGCTCGCGGTGGAGCGTACGCTCCAGGTCAACGAGCTGCTCATCCGTGACCTCTCGGCCATCGCGGAGCGCGGCGAGAGCGGGGTGTTTTCCCACGATTTCGAGGACGCGGGCATCCACGCGTCGTTTGTATTCTTCAATAAGTATCTGCTGCCCGCCTTCCCCAACCGAAATATAGCCGTGGTTTGCAATGAAGTCAGGCAGGTCGATCTTTAAGAAAGCATTGGGGCGGTCGCGGCGGTTCTTCATTATTGGCGCGAGATCACGAATCATCTGGGTGAGTTGCGCTGGCGTTGCAGTGGGGAGGTCACGTGAAAGAGCGAGCGCAGCGCTGGGCGACGAACGGGCAAGCTCAGCAGTATTGGGCAGCAGGCTCACGTCTTCTGCAACAGACTGCAGTAACTGCGGCGATGGCATGGCCTGGAGAATCTGCAGTTTTAGCCGCTCCACTTTATGAGTGAACGTTTCACCGGCCACATCCACCTCCGGCGCGAAGCGCAGAAGCGGCGCGACCTGAAGACGCAGAAATTCCAGTTTTGTTGCCGTTATTAGCGCCCAGAAATCGTCATCCCATGCTGAAGCAATTTGTAGCCATACTTTCTTGACCGGAAAGGAGTCGCGCGGGATTCGGCCGATCATCGCGCGCAGGTCGGATACTGCCTGGCGGAAAGCCTCCGCGGTATGGTCAGGGAGATGACGTTCCAGGATCTTCAGCCGCGTGTTGAATAGCGATGCGAGTACTGGCATGTCCACGGGCGGTTTGTCGTCGGCCTTTTTGTTGAAGTCGTTCTGCCAAAAGTCGATGATTTTGAACTCGGTCTTCTTTCCGTCCGGAAGACGATCAAGGTATTTACAGGCCTCCTGACTGCGTGTTCCGCGACCAATCATCTGCCAGAGCTTGATGCGTGACTGTACCGGCTTCATGAAGACAAGATTGACGACCTCCGGCACATCAATGCCAGTGTCAAGCATATCCACTGAAATCGCGATGCGCGGCAGGTTGTTCTTCTTGAACTTCGTAATGAGGCCGTCGCCATAACTGCCATCGCGCACGCGCTCAGTTGTCGAGGTGACGACTTGCGCGAGGCCCACATGCTGCGGGTACATTTCTTCAAAGACCTCGGCGATACGGTAAGCATGTTTTTTCGTCATGGCAAAAACGATTGTCTTTCCCGGCAGCTGCCCAGATTGATCTTTAAGGCAGGTTTCCATCACTTCTTCCCATTGCTTGCGCAGGGTGTCCTTATTACTGACCTCGACTTCGATATCGGTACCCTCATAGTTCAGGCTGTCCGGGTCAATCCCCTGTTCCGCGAGAGCGTTCCGATCTTCCTCGCTCAGGTCCACACCCTTGATGCCCTTCCGCTGAAAGGTGGTGTGGGCTTGGTACAGAGTGAAATCGACCAGGAAGCCTTCCTTCACGGCCTGCGGATAGTCATAGAGAAAGGTCGGTACGTTGGCATCACAACCGAAAAGGCGAAAGGTGTCCCGGTCTATAAAGTTCGCAGGAGTGGCAGTGAGGCCGATCATCCGAGCATCGAAGTATTCAATCACTTCGGTGAACCGTTTGAAGAGCGAACGGTGAGCTTCATCGAAGACGATGACATCGAAGAACCCTGGGCTGAATTTCGCATAGCAGAGCGCCAATGTTTGTTCCGTCGCGACAAAGAGTCGCTTCGTCTTATCGATCTGATAGGTGTAAATTCGGTCGCGCGGCTCGTTCGGCAAATGTGCCTTGAAGCCGTCGGTTAGAGCCTGATCGACTAGGGCATCCCGGTCGGCCAAAAAGAGAACGTTTTGCGCCTGCTTAGCGCGGAGTAGAACGTCGATTACCGCCATTGAAACGCGCGTCTTGCCCGTACCCGTCGCCATAACGAGCAGAGCGCGGCGCTTGTTGGCAGCGAAAACCTCTGCAAGTCGGCGAATGGCCTCGTGCTGGTAGGGGCGATTGACGATGGAACTGTTGATCGGAGTCGTTTCGAGCGGTTGTCGATTCTGGCGGAGGAAGTTCAACCGTTCCAGATCCGAGAAGGTGAAGAATCCTGCTACGAGGCGCGGATTAGCGAGACCTACTTCCCAGAACCAGACGTCATGGCCGTTAGCCATGAACCCGAAAGGCGCGAAAGTCTGCCTCGCGGCGATTTCATTGATGTAGTGTCGAAGTTGCTCGTCTGCCTCACGCGCGTTGCGAGAACATCGCTTAGCTTCGACGACGGCGAGCACGTTGCCGCTGGCGTCATACAGGCAGTAGTCGGTGATGCCATTCCATGGCTCCGCATCATAACCGTCAACTGGAACCTCCAGTCGTACTTGGGTGTGGTCGTTGAGTTTCCAATCAGCCGCCTGCAGCCGCGGGTCGATATGCAGGATACGGGTTCGGGCTTCGTTAAGAGTCATGCTACTTCAATAATTTCCCTGGAGCTAGAAGTGCCATGTTTACATAGCGAATTGATTCTTCGCTACTTTATTAAATAATGAGAAGTAGCAACAGTAATTGGAACTTCTCGGTTGAACCATAGCCCGGGCACCTCGAATAGCAACCAGGGCATGTCTACCCCTGCCACTCTGCTTGCCTCGCGCTGCAGCTCCAATGACTTTGGACAGGCGTGCCGGCGGGATTGCCATTACCGGAGGAGTTTCGGCTGCTGTGGAACCCCTCCATTCCGCTGCCGAGGCCTGTGGATCGAGATCCAGTAAGAGTGTGTTCTAGCCTGCCGCCACGAAGGCGGTTGCCAAGTGAATGGCAAGAGCGGTTTTGCCCAGCCCACTCGGGGCTGTCACGGCAGCGTTCCTGGGCGGACACGACTACTGACCGGGCCGACTGACTTCGGATAGCGAGAAACCACGGCAGTTCCTCGCCAAGGCCGGCGGTCGATGTGCCAATCGTGCGCGTGACTTTCGAGAAGGTGTTCGCTAACGTCGCGGATTGTGCGAGGTTGCGAATCTTCCGCCCAGTCGATCTAGGGACTCTGTATTCTTCTCAAGAACTCAGCCGTCAGAGCATTTGCCTTACTGCCACGCTTGCGCGAATCTCTACTGCCGGATGCTGCGGCCAGATGTTTGCGGTAGTGCTCAGGCGTCAGCGAGATGTGCCTGTTCATAGAGACAAGTCCAAGTTGTCCTAAATATGCCCCCAACGCAGGCAACAGTTCCTCTGCATCAAGGCCTTGTTCATACCATGCGCCAATGCGGTGAACTGCAAACGTAGACCTCAGGTCATGCAGACGGGGCTGAAAGCGAATGCCGTCAAGTCGAACCACATTCGCATTGCGTCGAATCACCCGAAATTGGGCGTTTAACGTTGCGGGGTGTACTGCCGTGCCCTTCCTTGTCAAAAATAGATTTCCATTCTTGAATTTCCTGCGAATGGGCGACTCTAAGTATGTTGTCAACAACTTATGAACATCAGATCCAATTGGAATCGTTCTTCTTCGGGCATGCGCGTTCCGCTGCACTGTGATCACGTCGCGCGTTAGATCAACGTCGGATTCTCTGAGTGTCAACGCTTCGCCCACCAACACGCCAGTCCCGTAGAGGAACACCAGCAGTGTCCGAAACGTGGCCGGGTCGATTACTCTAGGCCGTTTAGTACTGTTTACAACAGACTCACTGACCATTCGGAGAAGTTCGGTTCGAGAATAGATGTAAGGAACGAATGTCGAATGCCCGCGGGGAATTGGCAAAGGGAGTGGCACGAGATCGAGCTTGCCCCGAGCTTTCCAATATCGAAAAAACTGTTTTAGTCTTTCATATTTGTAATGTGCTGATATGTCTGGGCCGGCCAAAAACTCGGAAACTTGATCCGTTGTCAAACTTGACAGATGGACGTCCCCAACACTGCGCGAGAACGTTGTGAGAAATGACTCCATCTCTCTAAGTTGCCATCCCATTGAACGTTTGTGGGCTAAATAGATTCGCATTCCGGTGGACACTTTCAAATCAGACCCTCCAGTTCGAAATCGGCGACAGAGCGAAGCAACTCCACGTCAAATTTGGCATAAAAAAGCGGTGACTCAGGATGGCGTTGCCCGAGAAAGTTCCCGATCTCCTTTACCGTAGATCCATCGCGGAGCAATTGCATGACTCGGGCATGTCGAATTGAGTGGGGCCCAAGACAACCGGAGATGACACCAAGCTTTTTCAAGCGACGACTAGTAAGGCAGTAGAGCGAACTTTTCCCCAACGGCCTGTGAGGAGGTTTTACTGTAACAAAGAGGTGTCGAAAAGAGCATCGCGGCCTCACTCTGATGTAGTTTAGGACTGCTTGCCTGACATCCGATGGAAACGGAAGTATTTGTTTGCGGCCTCTTTTCGAACGGCGCATAGTCACAGTTTTCTTCTTCCAATCGAAATCGCTGAGAAGGAGGCGGGCAGCTTCGCTAGAGCGGAGACCGTAGGAAGCAATTAGCGACAATGCTGCCTTGGCGCGAAGAGACGTCAGATCCTCCCCTTTTGTCGCCTCCAAGAGTTGTATAACCTCGGTCCACGCCCGGCCCTGTGGTGGAACACCGAGTCTTGAGTGATACGGTGCCTTAATACCATCGGCGATGTCAGGGCACCAGCCTTGAGAGTGACCGTACCGAACAAATGCCCTCAATGCCTGGATCGCAGAGGACAGTGTTCCGGATGACCATCCATCCGCCTGCTTTTTCGATATGAACCTGTCAACGCAGCGAATGGAAAGATTTGAGAGGTTCTTGCTCTGTAATGAATACCATTGCAGAAAGCTGCGCACTTTAAGCCGATGGGATTCCACAGAAATGGGCAGCAAGTTTCTGCGTCGATTGAATTCCGAAAAACTGGCTAGTTCTTCCGCAAAAGGCTGGCGTGGAGGTTTTCGAGTTTTCAATTTTCCATGAAACCGCAAGAACATCGTAAAGTGATTCCTGAGCGCGTAAGCTGCGTGAAAGCCAGGAAAACTGGCGCCTGGCTCCGCTTTTTGTCCCCAAATATGTTGGACGGCGTAGTCAACGTCTTTAGGATTAAGGGGCCGGAGCGTCTTTAGACCGAGAGCGTCGATGGCACGAAGGAGCATCCCACCGACGCATTGAACCCTATCTCGATCTGAACCTCGTCGGAGCAAGTGCAGAAGAAACTCCTCGCGTTCCTTGAACAAAGGGGCGTCGCAATGTCGCTTCAACGCTAGAGGACGCCAGTAGATTAGGTCCATGCTTCCTGCAATTCGTCCTGCACGGAACAACTCGATTTGTTCTCTGCCTCGGGGACGGAAAGTGAAACCTTTGGATGGGGACATGAAGGGCGATTAGAGTAACACGCGCTATGGAGGTTTGCTGAGGTTGCGGCTTACTCGGTGACAACCAAATCCCTTACCCGAGCGTCTGCGTAACCCTATGGAAATGCGATAAATACAACCATTCACCGCGAGAGAAAGATAGTGTCACTATAGTTCAATAATGGAACTATATTGACATCCCCCCTGAGGGCGCTCATACTGTCGCCATGCGCTCCCGCATGGACGAATTGCTCCCGTTGGCCGAGCAGAACGATGGCTTGGTGACAGCCTCGCAAGCCCGCGCGTTGGGCATCAAGGACTCGGTTCTGGCGCGGCTTGCACAGCGAGGGAAACTGGAACGGGTCGCGCGCGGCGTCTATCGCGTCCCGCACTTTCCTGCCGACCCGCTCTCGCAATACCGCGAGGCGATCCTGTGGGCGCGCGCAAGCCACGGTCCGGAACTGGTTGCGCTCTCGCACGAAACCGCGTTGGGCGTGTACGGGATCTCCGATGTTAATCCCGCACACGTTCATCTCACCGTCCCAAAGCACGCAAGACTGCGGCGTCAGAAACCGAAGTGGATTGTGATTCATCGCGGCGATCTCCCGCCCGCCGACGTGACAACGCATGAGGGTCTGCCGGTCACGACCGTCGCGAAGAGTGTCATGGACGTGATGGAAACGACGGGGCGGTTGGGGCTGGCGCGCCAAGCCCTCAAGGATGCGCGCAAGGAAGGTTACATCAGCGCGGCGGAATTGCAGCACTTAAACCGGCAGCTTGGCCGCTACGAGCACGGTCGCCGTGAGGCACAGGCGTCGGCGTGAGCGCACAGCCAGCACAGCGTCTTGAAAAGATTCTTGCCCGTGTAGCACGCGAGCAGGGCCTCGACCAGGAGCGCCTGCGGCGATGGGTCTCGTTTCTGGCACTCTGCGGTGTGCTCGAACAAGCCGTCGAACGCGGTGTTATCGATACGTACTTCCTGAAAGGAGGTGTAGCAATGGAACTGCGTTTCGCTCGCGCCGCCCGGACGACCAAGGATTTCGATCTCGGACTTGTCGGAAATCGGGCTGAACGAATCCGCAAACTCGAAGAGGTGATGAGGCTGGGATTCGATGCCTTTACCTTCCGCCTGAAACCAGAAATTCACCAGATGGAGATGGCGGACACGGTGCGCGTCGAAGTTGCTGTGCAATACAAGACCCGGTCCTGGCAGACGGTCGAGATCGATCTAGGTCCGGGAGAAGGGCGCGAAGTGGACTTGGTAGCTCCAGTTATTCCGGGCATCGCCGAGATGGGATTACCGCTAACCGCACACGTGCGTTGTATCAGCATTTCCGAACAGGTCGCGCAAAAGCTCCATGCCTGTACGGGTCCGCAGCGCGAGGATCGCGCCCGCGACGTGCTCGACATTCTATTGCTTGATATGCTCGGCCAACTCGACTATCGGCGCGCGCGGGAGGCCGCTGAGCGCGTTTTTGCGAAACGTGCGACCCACGCCTTTCCTCCTAGTACGGCCCTCCCAGCCGAGTGGCGTCGAGAACTGGAAGCTTTCGCGCAGGAGCTTGGCTACTGGACGATGAAAGCCGAAGAGATCGAAGCGGAATTTGCGGCCGTAGTTCAGCGGATTGTGACTCCTCCTGATGCCGAGCGCGCTTAGAGAGAAGTCTTCAACGCTAGTGGGTTGGGTGCTGCTCAGATGTTGAGTGCGTTATGGCTTTCGATGGTTAAACTTGCTTGCGTGCCTCACGAAATCGGTTGTGA
Source organism: uncultured Acidobacteriaceae bacterium (assembly GCA_963772195.1). Taxonomy (GTDB): domain Bacteria; phylum Acidobacteriota; class Terriglobia; order Terriglobales; family Acidobacteriaceae; genus Acidiflorens. The sequence goes on from CAVYWE010000002.1 coordinate 405,755, forward strand.
TCTTCAAACTGCTTCTTTTTAGACTGTGCTATCAACTCGCCATCGCGAGGCTACTCTCCTGCGACGCCGTCTCGCTGACCAACATTCGCAGTGTGCTGAGAACATCCGGGTGGTATTTCTCCAAATGCAGTTCAATTTTTTGATTGGAGAGCAGTCGCCGAACGTAGGCGCATGATACAGACAACAACAGCATGTCCGCGCCGAACGATTCTTCCATCTCCTTGAAATCCGCTGCGAGTGTGGCATTCTCTGCCTCGAACATTGCCCTCGCCGCGGCTGATTTTGCCTCCAATTTTCGAGCTTTCTCCGGCTGCAGCAGAAACTCAGGGCGCGTGACCGCCAAAAGTGATCGAGCAAAGCTCCCGGAAAACGTACCGGTAGCGCGCATGTGTTCGGCGACCTCAATTTGCCTAATAGGCTTCATCTTCTTGAGCACTGCAAAAGCACCAATTGACACGCGACTGTCACGCAATATGGAGGCCGCCTCCGGGCAGATTCCATCCAATAGATCTCGCTTCTGCTTGATCTTCTGAACATCAACGTTCAGCGCCGCTGCGATCTCCTCTTCACTAACACCGTTCGCAATGGCCTTCAGAATCATCGAATGCTGTGCGATTGGTGGTGCGTGATTCACGCGCTTGTTGTATGTATAGGCCTCATCGTCGGTTGATATGACGGCACGGACCTCAGCTGCACCGGTCTGCTTGAGTATGTCCAGGCGCAGATGGCCGTCCAAGAGGAGGTAGTCACCTGATCCACACGGAAAAACGACCACCGGCTCGATCAAACCGATATGCTGCAGTGAAGCGGCAATCTGTTTGTATGTAGAACATTTCCGAGTTGCTGCCGAAATCGTCCTCTGGCTCTTTATGTTACCGATCGGTAGCACGCAAATCTCGCGCTCGAACGCCCTGGGAACACTCTGAGAATCTGGCATGGTGCCTCCTTTACACAATTCGTGAAGCGAGCTGCTCAGGCATATCTGCTAGGCCTTCGGCCCTGACCAGGGCCACAAAGTGATCATCGCGAAGGAGTGAGCTAATCGCTGAGATTGTCATGAGTAGCCTGTCTCGGGTTAGCCGCGCTTTCTCGATTAGCTTTTTCTGCTCACGGACGTGATGCTGATATTCCCGCACGAGCATGTGTGCGGTCATTCGTGATTCTTTTTCATTTGGGTGCTCTCGCCTGCGCTTTGACAGTCGGTTTGCGATTATCCGCTTTACGCGGACCAGTTTTGCTCCTCTCAGATCGCCGTTTTCGTAGGCCTCTTCCAACGCCCTCTGCAGTTGCCTGTCATTTCCGCTTGCAATCTCTATCGCCACGCTAAGCGGTAGGTGTCCACCCTCCACTGCACGTACGAGAGCCGCCTCACCGTGCTCCAAAAGACGAACGATGCCGAAGATGTACGTGCGATGCAGCCCCAATTTCTTCGCAATTTCCTCGGCAGCATACCTGCGCTCGCGTAGCACCCGGACCTCTCGGAAAAGATCTCCATTCGAAGGCGGTCGTCGGGCGATGTTCTCCACCAAGCTCATCAAGAATTGCTGTTCACGAGGAGCCTCGACAATGACGGCAGGGATGGCGGTTTCGCCGAGCGCAATGCAAGCCTCAATCCGACCCTGACCGCAAACAAGATCGTATTGGGTACCGTCAATATCAGGTTGCCGGCGGGACACCGTAATCGGTTTCTTCAACCCCACGGCACCAATACTGGCGACGATCTGCTGAAAACTCCCATGGCTCCGGGAACGTGGATTGGAAACGCGAATTTCTTTGATTGGGATCCGACTTATCTCTATTGTTTGCATGAGACCTCCTCCACAAGCGTGCGACGAATCGCGCCAGTCAAGAAATCGAGATTGTCGAAGCGATAACTTTCGAGTGGGCCAGGAATGCCGAGGGTCAGTTCTGACCTTAAGGCAATTTCAGCCTTCGGAAAAATATAGAAATCCAAGGTGTTCTTGTTGTCTGGCGTCAGCCGCACCGCGACAGTAATATCAGAGATCTCTCGGCGACGAAGTTCAATATTCCATCGCAAATCTCCGCCTTTGGTTTTTCGGCAGAGGAGCATTAGGAAGGTGGCTCTAAATTCGTTATTGATGAGAATGCTTGATGAGCCCGCAAGCTCGATTTTGGCGCCATGTTCCCGGAGCTTAGCAATAAGCAACGCACGCTGTTCCATCCACCAATCGCGCAACGCCAGCCTGGCGTCCATATGGCGGTAATCTTCCGGCCGCGTGTACCCGATCAGGTCATACGCGCGTCTCAGCGTGCCAAAGCGTCGCCGGTATGTGCCGGATGACGGCACGTTATTAGCCCTGTCAATGATTCTTGTATTCAATTCGCCGTGTTGCTCCAAGAGTCGACGCAATCGGCAAAGACAGTCTTCATCCGTTTTTAAGCGACGCTGGTTCTCGTAGACTGTGCACGCTTCTTCAAATTCAGCGAGTGAGATGATTGGGGTGAAAGCCTTATCGCATCGGGCCCATAATTCCGGAGGATTTCGGATTCGCCGCTGCCTGAGCCGCACGGAGCTGAGATTGCGTGCGTTGATTCCAGCGTATTTCGGGTTGGTCAGGATTCTCGATATAAGATATTCTTCCCATGGTCGGCCCTTGTCATTGCGCAGCCCCTGTCTATTAAGCTCCGCCGCGATTTCCTTTGGGCTCCTACGCTCATGAATGAAGAGGTAGTAAATCTCGCGGATAACTTTGACCTCCTCGTCCGGTCCGGGAACAAGAATCACGCGATCCGTCTGAATGCTCTTGTATTCTCCCTGCTTTAGGAGCCCTTTGGGATTCCTGTTCCGATCAACGAGGAGTCGCCGCAGGCCGTACCCAGCACTTCCACCCTGGCGAAAACCCAGGCCCACAAGCCTGTTCTGCCCGACGATTACTTTCGCTCCAAGTTCGCGGCTGTACTCCGCCGCCATTGTGCGTTTGAGCGTCTTGATGAGGGAAGATGGAAGGCTGCCGTCGTTGTCAAACGGTTCGGCGCAGTAGCTAACACCAACCTTTGCTCGTTTACAAAGGTACTCGTAATACGCGCCCTCGTCCGAGTCCTGGAAGCGTCCCCAGCGGCTCACGTCGTACACTAAGACAAGGTTGTAATCTGTCTTCCCGCTCTGCACGTCCTGGAGCAGGCCACGAAGCCCAGGCCTTTCATTGATGTTCAGCCCACTCTTGCCTTCGTCAGAATAGGTTCGGACGATTTCAATACCGTGCGTCTGGGCGTAGCGCCTGATCACGTCCGACTGATTCTCCGTGGAATACTGCTGATGCTCAGTCGACATGCGAAGATACTGCGCCGCACGTGGAGGGAGTTGTGTGGGCGTGACTGCTTGCGCCGCCCTTCGCACTCGCCTGTACGCTCCGTGCAAGAACATCGGCTCCCTCCACTGTTGTTCTCGCACACAGTCCCTAACGTCAGAATGATTTGAACTTAGTGTCTGCGGCTTCATTAGTGGCGTTAGGGGTGATTTGGAGTTTTGTTGAAATACGCGAAAAGAAGGGGTTTGCCGCTGGGCTTATTACTGCCGCCGCGCGGTTCTACGGTGACGAAAACAGCGTCAATCTGTGCGAGAGTTGTGGGGTCTTGGGACTTCAGAACCCAGCGTTTTTTCGAGGCATTATCTTCGTAGAAAATGCCGAGATTTACGGCCTGCTTCCAGTCGGGGCCGCGACGACCCCATGCCTGGAACGTTCTGCCAGGTTCACTGCCTTGCTGATCCAGGTCGTAAGCGTAAAAGATTAAGGACTTCTCTTTGGTATAGAACACACGCCCGTAGGGCTTGCGGGTGGCTCCTCTCTCGTCGGTGTCATATACCTCGGTGATGTAGAGACTGCGCGCACCGATGAGCTCCCGGATATCGCGATCGTGCGCAAGTAATTCATCCTGCCGGGTGAGGGCGGCCTCACGATCCTGCAGCAGTCGGCTGAGATCGTCGACCTTCGCACTGAGAGCCTTAGCCTGAGCGGTTTCGCTGATGGACTGCTGGGTCAGTGAATCTACCTGATGCTGGAGTGCTTGGGATTGCGCTTGTGCCACTTCCAGTTTCTGCACCAGCTCGGTCCGCTGCTGAACGAGATCTTGTTTTCCAGCCTCGTCGCTCTGGAGATTTGCTTCGAACCTGTCCTGGGCCTCCTTCATGCGAACGATTTCTGCTGTCTGTCGTCGCAATTCCCGCCGCAGTTGTACGAGAGCTCCATCACGATCGGCGATCCGAGCGCGCGCAAGCTCCCGTTCGTGGGTAGCGTCGCTAAGCTGCTCTTCCAAGGAAGCTATATTCTCCTTTCCAGCCGCAGAGTGAGAGGGTGGCACTGGTGGCGTGGACTTGGCAAGATCAGTGCCGTGTTGCACACCGGTCCAATACACGGAGAAACACAGAGTGACGAATAGTAGGATTCCGGCGGCGTACAGCATCCAAACATGACGCCAGGTTGATTCGGAGGCAAGGGGAATAACCGTACGAAACGCAGAGGGCACGCCATTCCTCTGATCGGCATCCTCCGGCCAGGATCCCTCTTCTTTCTCTAAACGATCGAAAAAAACTCTTTCCGCCTTCGATTGACACCAGCCAGGACCGGGGTCTACATGCGAGACTTGCTCGGCGCCGATTGTGGGCATCCCCTCACTCACGACCGATTCGTACTCGCGGAGCGCCTCACGGCACGTGGCGCAAACTGCAAGGTGCTCCTTGAGCCTCGTCTGTTCTTCCTCATCAAGTTGCCCTGAGGTCGAGATGGCACAGAGCTGTAGGAACTCGTCATGCGGGTTCATCTGAACCTCGCCATGTTCATGTGAGTCGGGGGGAACGTTCATGCGCGTCGAGCCTCGAATTGTTTGTGCGCAAAAATCTTGCGACGGAGTCTTTCGAGCCCTCGATAGTAATGGTTTTTTGCGTTCCCCGTCGTTTGACCCAACTTGGCGGCGATCTCCTCGAATGAATATCCATCAAAGAAAAAGAGAGCAAGCGTGTCGCGCTGATTTTGCGACAGTTCTTCGAACCAACTCCGTATGGTGTCGCTTCTCTCCAGTGTCTCCCCTATGCCGTCTGCATTCCGGGTGGCGTTCGACAGTGGCTGGTTTGGTCGACCTGGCTCCTCTTCCAAGTCCAAGTAGGTGTAGAAGTGACGGGAAGTCAGGTATCGACGGCGGGAAATAGCGCGGTGGTGGGTCATCATGAGAATCCAAAACCGCACGGTACCCTTCGATCCGTCAAACTTCCCGCACAACCGCTGAATCAATAGAAAGATGTCCTGAAGAAGATCGTCTGCCTCCGATGAGTCTCTCAAGACCTTGTATGCAACGCCACGCACAGTACGTGCGTAGCGACGGAAGAGAGAGCCCAGGGCAGCTTGATCGCCCCGGCAGATGCGAACCATCAACTTCTCGTCCGACTCCTCGGACAGACAGTCACATTGAGGCTGGCACACGACATCGTCCTTTACGTGTTGGTTCACGATCGAGAGAGAAGCAAGTCGAAATGTGGCGGAGGAAGTCAAAATGCCTCCGAGTCCAGATCAGTGCAGTTTCCCGGCCCGAAGATTCCGGATACAGCACTCCCGACAGTAATACGCGTGTCGGAGCTACCCGGTACCATGAATGTGTTTATTTTTTCCCTCTTTGAAGTCTGCAGCCACCGGCTTTTGAGTCACTGTACCTTGGCGGAAGAACGCGCTGCACTGATGATTTCAAGCACTCGTACCGGTGCGACTTCATTTTGTGCTGAAGAGGGGAGGATTTGCCGACGCAGTTTCTCCAGACCCCGAAAGTAATGGTGCTTTACATTTCCACGTGTCTGCCCTAGTTTTGCTGCGATCTCTTCAAAGCTGTAGCCCTCGAAAAAGAACAACCTGATCGTATCGCGCTGGTTTTCTGAGAGTTCTCGGAACGCGATCTCCCACGCTTGTCTCTGTTCGATGGTTGCCTGGAGGGAATCAGAATAACCGCCACACGACGCCTGCTCATTGCTGACCTTGTCTTCAACTTCATGCAAATCTTGATAGTTGTAGAAGTGGCGCGAAGTCAGATATCGTCTGCGACAAATGGCGCGGTGGTAGGCCATTTGGAGAATCCAGAACCTTGCCGGCCCTTTTGAGCTGTCAAAGGTCTTGCATAGGCGTCGAACGAGCAGAAAAACATCTTGAACCATATCATCCGCTTCCGATGAATGTTGCAGAACCTTGCGGGCGACTCCGCGCACGATGGGAGCATAACGGCGGAACAGGGTGCCCAGCGCGTCGTTGTCACCATTGGAGACGCGGGCCATCAATTCTTCGTCAGAGTCAGGCAGAGGAGCTCCTTTTCAGCCGGTGCGACTGCCGCAGCGTTGCCCACAAATAGACCCGAAATCGATGTGGGCCGAATCCAGCTTTCGAAAGATACAACACTTCTTTATACGGAGAAAACGGCCTGCAGACGTCGGGAAGGAAAAAATATGGGAAGTAACCCTGATAAGAATCGTACGGTCTGAAGCGTACCAGTAGAATTCACGATTGTTAACCAATCCCATGATGTCTGACTGCCCAGAGCTGTCGTCAGAGTTAGGGTCTCAGCCCGACTTCCGCGGCAGTATGCAACTTGGGTGGTGACTGCGAGTGAGAGCGAGTACTTGCACATTGATTTTCGTGGCGATCGCTCGACATGGTAGCTCGCGACGAGGGGCCTTCGGCCCCTCGTCGCTCTCTCATCGCGCTTCCGCGCGAATGCCAACCCCCTGTAGGTAAGGTGCACCCGGCCTCTGGCCGTGTGCGACTGTACCCCTCCCCTCCAGTGCCTCCAGGAAATGGGTTTCGAGCAATTGCCAGAATCTTCGTAGCACATCCTCCACGTTCAGTTTCCGCAATTCCTGAATCCATCAATTGACCCCGCCACAACCCGGTAGCGCCCTACAGCTCAAAATCAAATTCTCGGTGCGGCCTTCGGCCGGTCTTTAGGTCAATTCACATTCGGTTCATGGCCGAATTTTGAGCTCCGTTCGGCTCCTTCTGTCAATCCCGCTTGTGCAGCTCCGCGCGGCGCAAAAACCAAATGCGCGCCGTGCTCGCTTCCGCGCCCCTTCGGGCTCCGCTTCGCTCCGGGGATTGACAGCGCCTCTCTCCGCTCAAGTTTCGGTCCATGAACCGAATGTTTCTTTCTTGGCCGTAAAGGCCAAAAAACTTGAAAGGAGATGCACCGACCATGCTTGACACCGTGAACAATCTACTCGCTAACCAGAAAATTCCTTCAGTTGACGCTGTACAGATGTTGGACCTACTGCAGCACCTATTCACGACTGGCGAAAAGCCAGTTCGTATTCAGGTTGCCGAGGTCGCATATCGGTACGATCACAATCATCCTCGCGCAATGGATGTCTTCCTTGCGTGCACGCTTCCACTGGCAGAAAAGGCAGCACGCCGCAGAGCATACAGATTTTTCAAGTGCCCCTCCGATTGGCAGACTGAACTGATGTATGACGGAGCGGTAACGGCCATGGTCACGATGTTCCAGAGCAACTGTGCGATGGGGCCGGGTACAGACGCCTTTAGACGGTATCTGCTCCGTTCAATAGCGATGGGAACGGTCCGGTCGTATTTTATGCGACAGGAAAACGACGGTATTCGAACCGTAGCGAGCCTGACAACCCTTCCCACGCGTAACAGGCCTTTCCGCAATAAGGTTGAGCAGGAGGCCATCACGCGCGAATTGCTAAACGAAGTTACTAACTTTCCCCATCTACGCGACCCTCTACGGGCGACTCTGCAATGCATTGCGGCGCTTGGCCCCCACGGTGCGCTCAAAGACCACGCCTTCACGATGTCAGGCGATCCCGACAAGTGGGAACGACAAAGGAGGAGTCGTCCGATCCTCGACCCCGACGCGATCGCGGCAGCAATGGGAACGACGCGGGCGGCGGTGCATCGGAACCTCAGAGAAGCTAGGCTGATCCTCCGGGATGTCTTCAACGCCGATGGAAAATTGTTCTTAAATTGCTGAGTTTCTACTGGGTACCTGTTCGACTTGCCCAGTTTTTGCGCGCCAGGCTCGGTTCCGGGGTCTGGCGCATTTTTGTGTTCCAAAATCACTCACTTGTTCACACCACGTTTCGGGAGGAAGACGAATGAACCACGAATTACAGCAATACCGCTTTGCCCGCATCGAAGCAGAGAAAATTACGCGCGCACGCCTCGAAGCACAGTTCGAGAACGGTGTCACCAATGGAGATGAGCTTGAGAATGCTATAGCCCAACAGTTAGAGACGGAACCGAGTGCTTGTGTGCCGTGGCGCCGGACGGAGATAGAGAAAAGCGGTTCCCGCGACGGAATACGACTGGCAGCCCTGGAATTCTTTTGGTCACGCCGGCAGGAATTACGACGCGTTACCCAGTGCCGATAGAACCCGTACGCATCTTCTCGCGATTGCCATCTTCCTTTCCAGCACTACCCGGCGGAAGAGCGCCGGCGTGGCCGAAAGCAAACCGATATTGCTGCTGAGCGGTAGCTTTGGTTTTGGACGATAGCCTTCGGCGCGACCGAAATCTTTTTGTAGGTTCAATCTTCGGCATAGGTTCGCAACTCGGGGCCACCGTTGGCGTTGATCGCTCCACGACCGACTTTCGCTTTTCGTGAATCCGACCAGTTGACGATGCAACGGTCGTTATCATTTTCTGGCGCAGCCATGCTGCGAATTCAGAAGGATCGAATCGAATGGACCCGCCGACCCTCATGTGAGGAATCTTGTTGCTAGCGGCGAGACTGTAGACCTGACGCGCACTGACGTGCAGAACTTCTGCTACGTCTGAGACGGTGAGAGCCGTCGTTCTCTTTTCGAGAGAATCTGCGAGCTTCATGTTGACCCCCAGCTGGAAGGGTCGAGTGTCCAAATCGCCAGAGCGTGCGATGGGCTGTTTCGACTGCTTCGACTACTGCAATGATCGTGACTGCAATAATATGTTCAACACACTTCGCAGTCCAGAAGTTTCGATAAAAAAATCTGTGAAAAGCCGCATTCTGCCTGCATTTCTGACATGTCGTTCAGCTATGCGATCTGGTATGAGGCGCGTGCCGAAATTTGAAAATGAGCGCTGACCGGACGTCCAACGGTTGACATTCAATGTAGAATTCTTAACTAAGTCTGTAGGCCCGCTATGTTGCAGTTCGAGGCCATCCCGCCTAAGCAGCAAGATTCCAAAAATGCTAAGTCTGGAACCTGTGGTTTGGATTCGCGCCTGTGCGGACAGTGTCCTCGCCCGCAATCGCGGTTCATGGTGAGTTGGACATAGCTGCTGAGGAGAGGTAAGGATCAAAACGCTGCTGCGCAGCGGCTGAAAACTGACACGTCACCCCAGAATGGGTGCTGCACGGTAACCTGCGGTTACCGTGCGGGAACCTGTTGAAAACAGACTAGCTAACCAGGATTTTCGGTTGGTTGAGGGCGGAGCAGGTTAACGCCAGCGAACTTGTTGATTCAGCATGTTTCGAGACCGCCTCCCAATTGCAAACGGAACGAGCCAGATATGGTCCGGCCATCTTTACGAACGAAATCTATCGGGACAAAAGTGACGGAAGCAGAATACGCGACGCTTGAGCGAGCGGCCCAAGAAGGAGGGAAGACGCTGAGCGAGTGGTGCCGCGAGATCATGTTGGCCTCCGTCGATGGGGCCGCGTCGAAGGGCCAACCGCACCAAGCGGGGGATGCGCAGGCGGTCATGGCTGAAGTCGTCGCGTTAAGGACGATCCTGTTGAACGTACTGTTTAAGCAGGCAAACGGCGAAAGTATCACGGCAGAGCAAATGCAAAAGCTAATTGAACGGGCCGACGCCGACAAAGTGAAGAAGGCAACGGAGAGGTTGCGGCGGGCAACCCCCACCGGTAGTTGATCGATAATTGGATGTTTCGGAATTTTCTTACGACTTTTCAGTAGTTCTGGGTTCCATATATCAGTGGGGCCGCATCGCCGCTAGGCGGAGTGGGTTATGAAGAGGTTCCTGCATTCCGCAGTAGGTGTTCTGTGGCGGATTCCTTGGCCTTTTTCTATTTTCGGCGCCCTGTTGCTCGCCGCAGCAACCGCAATCACGATCCTGGTATTCCTCAACGCCTTAACGTGGACTCCCTTGCAGCGCTATTACTGGAATGAATACGTAAGCACGGAAACGTTCCAGGGAAGCAAGAGCGACTACACGGTTCTTGAGACAGTGGATCGCCACGGACAGCACCGAATGGCAACGGACTCGGATGTCATTGTCGCGCCACGACGAGCACCTCACTTCATCCCATTCGGCTTATCATCCGGTGCACGCGAAGCGGGCGCGGTCGAACTCAAGCTAGACAATGCTCACCTTGGAAGCGCTGAGATGCACGAGCTACTGGCGCGATCCATTTATGGCGGCCGATCGGTCGTCGAGCTCTCTTGGCCCGCGTGGGCAGGAGGATTCCTTGTATTCGCGCTGGGTATCGTCTTTTCGGTTAGGCAAGCCAAAATACGCCGTGGTTTTGAGGCTGGCCTCAGGCTCAAGGGTCCGCAGATCCTCACCGTCAAGGAGTTCAACCGCTGGAGTCGAGCTGATGGTGTTGGATTCATGACAACCAATGGAAATGAAATGTTTCGTATTCCAAGGTCGTTCGAGAGTAGCCACATGATGATCATGGGCGACTCAGGCGCGGGCAAGAGCATTCTGCAACGCCAGCTTCTAATGCAGATTGCAGACCGCAACGACACGGCCATTGTTTACGATCCGGCTCTTGAATACACGCCTCACTTTTATCGACCAGATCGAGGGGATCTGATTCTCAATCCACTCGATGTTCGATGCCCATACTGGTCCCCAAGCGATGAAGTCACGCATGAGGCCGAGGCCCTGACACTGGCGACCTCATTATTCCCCGATAAGCCTCGCGAAAACACTTTCTTCGTGGAGGGTCCGCGGAAAATCTTTGCTTATCTGCTGACACTGCGGCCAACGCCGGAAGAACTCGTTTGGTGGATGAGCCACGAAGACGAGTTGGACAAAAAACTAAAAGGGACTGAGCTTGCAACATTCATTTATCGCGGGGCGGGCCCGCAGCGCGGTGGTGTTCTGGGTGCGCTCAATATGGTAGCGGACAGTCTTAAGATGCTTCCGAGGGAAGGTGAAACTAAAGAGCGCTGGACAACCGTTGAGTGGGCACACCGCGAGACTGGATGGATTTTCATTACATCGACTCCGCGCTTTCGGGAGCGATTGCTGCCGCTCACCAGCCTTTGGCTGGACACGCTTGTACTGCGGTTGATGAACCAGGGAGATGGGAGCACACGGCGAGCGTGGTTCGTGCTCGACGAGCTGGCAACATTACAGTGTTTGCCGCAATTGCACACCGCTCTCGCAGAAAACCGAAAATCGAACAACCCTGTGGTCATCGGTTTCCAGGGCCGAAGCCAACTGGAAGTTCGGTATGGACACGAGTCTGAGGCAATGCTTTCGCAACCAGCAACGAAAATGTTCCTGCATACAAGCGAGCCGCGTGCGGCGAAGTGGATTTCCGATACCATCGGCGAGATTGAAGTCGAGCGTTTGAAACAATCCGTCAACACGGAAGACTTTCCGAAGATGGGTGGATCGAAGACCCGTTACACGGAAAGGCGGACCGAGCCGTTGATGTTGCCCTCAGAGATCAGTGGACTGCCCCGACTACATGCGGTAGCTAAAGTGGAAAACTTCGTCGTGCGCTTTGGTTTTCCGTACGTCGCGCCCCTGAAAATTCAGCCAGGATTTATTGAGCGCGAGATAAAACCACAACCCAAAGTTGAGGTAATCGGGAAAGACAAACGTCCGCGCCCACTGATTGCTCCTCGCCAGGAAATTAGTCCGGCTAAGGCAAAAAATGTCGCTGCAGGACAAGAACCGTTTTTTGAGTAGCCCATGCTGACGATCTCAAAACCTCTGAGTGCAATGCAGGCGAAGGAGTACCACCGGGCGGAGTTTGCAAACGCTGAGTCGAACTACTACTCCGAAGGCGACCGGATACACGGCGAGTGGCACGGCAAACTCGCTGAGCAGTGGGGACTGAGAGGAGATGTCCAGGAAGAACAGTTTTCTCGCCTTGCCAATGGTCAACATCCGTTCACGGGTGAACAACTCGTGGGGCACAAAACGGCCCGTGAATACGTGAACGAGCATGGCGACCGGGTCAGCACGATGGAGCATCGCGCGGGCTGGGATGCTACTTTCTCGGCCCCAAAAAGCGTTTCATTGACGGCACTCGTGGGCGGCGACGATGACGTGCGTCAAGCCCATCGAGAAAGCGTAAAGATTGCCCTGGATGAACTCGAAAAATATGTTCAAGCACGCATGGGAGGGAACTACCTGGCCGAAACGACCGGGAAATGGGTCGCAGCGGTCTTTGAGCATGACAGCGCGCGTCCCGTGAACGGCTATTCGGCGCCCCAGCTTCATACTCATGTCGTGTTCTTCAATGTCACCGAAACCCAAAAGGGTGAGACGCACTCGATTCAGCCACACGAGCTCTATCGGTCCCAGCAATACGGCACCGCAATCTATCGTTCCGAACTGGCGCTTCGGTTGAAAGAGTCAGGTTACGAAGTTGAGCAAGGAAAGAGCTGCCAACCGGAGATCAAGGGGTACACCCGCGAGTATTTGGAGGCCTCCAGTCCGCGAAGCCAGCAGATCAAGAGTCATCTTGAGCAGCACGGGGTCAGCGGCGCGGCCGCGGCCCAGATCGCAGCTCATCGAACGCGCGATACCAAGCAAACCTCGCTGACACACGAAGAGATGCAGGACAAGCACCGGGAGCTGGCGGCGAAGTTTGGAAATCAGCATGAGCGGGTTATAAGCGAGGCGCAGACGGGTCACGTGGAAGAGCAGAGTCCCCAAGACAAACAACGAACAATTGAATCAGCTCTGACCTACTCCCGCCAGAAGAACTTCGAGCGCCAAGCCGTAGCGGATGAGCGGGACTTGATGCGCGACTCACTGCGGCGATCTATGGGCTACGCAAGTTTCGCTGAAGTCCACGAGCGATTCGAGCATCGAGTTACATCGCGCGATCTTATCGAAAGGGAAAACAGGAGCCCAGGGCGAGCATTTACGACAGATCAAATGATCACCTACGAGCGCGACACGATTGAAGCCATGCGCGCAGGCAAAAACCAGCACGAAATGCTCGCCAGGTCTGATACCAGGCGAGAAATCGAACAGAAACACGACCATCTAACCCCCAGCCAACGCACCGCGGTGGACCAAATACTTTCTAGCCAAGACAAAATAACGGCGCTCGAAGGCACGGCAGGTGCCGGAAAGACGACCGCCTTGGCTGCGATTCGCGAAGGGGCCGAACGCGAGGGTTACGAAGTGCGTGGCCTGGCTCCGACATCACGCGCAGCGCATAAACTTGCGGAATCAGGAATTGAGTCAGGCACATTGCAACGTCAACTAAACCTCACTGAGCAAGGCGACCAGAAGCGACTGTACATCTTAGATGAATCCAGTTTGGCCAGTACGAAGCAAATGAACGCATTCATCCATCGGATGAATGCCGAAGACCGCGTGATTTTGGTTGGCGATAAGCACCAACATGAAGCAGTGGAGGCCGGCAAGCCGTACCAGCAGATGCAAGAGGCAGGAATGCAAACGGCACGCCTGGACGAAATCATGCGGCAGAAAGACCCAGAACTGAAGGAAGTTGTGGAGCAACTCTCGCGCGGCCAGGTGTTCGAAGCGGTAGAGAATCTTGAGCGACAGAACCGAGTGCATGAAATTGTGAACCGCGAGGACCGGCTGACGGAAATTGGACGCGAGTACGGACGGGAGCCCAACGGAACCCTCGTTGTCTCACCAGACAACGAATCGCGTCGGGAGTTGAACACCCTCATTCATCGTGAGATGCAAGAGCGAGGTGACGTAAGCCATGACGAGCACAAATTGCACGTTCTTGATCCCCGGTCGGAAATGACTGGCGCTGACCGCCAGTGGGCTGCCCAATATGAGGCAGGAGACGTGATTCGCTACACACGGGGTAGCCAGTCTCTAGGCATTGAGCCTGGCGAGTACGCCCGAGTTAAAGATGTGGATGCGAAAGAAAATCGGATCAGCATCGAGCGAGAGAATGGGGACCACAAAACTTACGATCCACATCGTCTTTTTGGTGTCGCTGTATACGAGCAGGTCGACCGCTCATTTTCCGAAGGTGATCGGGTTCAGTTCACCGCGCCATCCAAGGAATTGCACGTTGCCAACCGCGAGCTCGGGACGATTGAAAAAATCAACGATGCTGGCGACTTGAAGATCCGGATGGACTCCGGGCACGACCTTGAATTCAACATTCGTGAGCATCCTCATCTCGATCACGGATATGCCGTCACAAGCCATAGTAGTCAAGGTCAAACCGCAGACCGCGTATTGATCCACGTGGACACCGACAAAAGCGAAAACCTAGTCAACAATCGCTTTGCCTACGTCGCCGTCTCCCGCGGGCAATACGATGCACAGATATATACAAACAACCAGGACGAACTGGCGCGCGATCTAGCCCGCGATCTGTCGCGCAGGACGGCAACTGAGCCGAAAGAGGAAGAACAGTCCCCACAACAACCTGAGCTGACCTCGACACGCCACGAGGATCGCGAACAGCAACACGAGCATGCGCACGGAATCGGCTTAGGTGTAACGGGGTGAACCAGACCTTACAAGTCCAAAGGAAGCATGCACCGGTACAATCGTAGATCGAAGTTGCATGCTGACTCGAAGATGAACCTGTTCGATAGACATTAAAATGAACTTGGCGGAATTCTTTGAAAGCGATGCGTTGTCTCTCCCGAAGCGGTACGGAAATGAAGGATTCGAGAGTGCGATTGCATCGATGTTTGATGCGTACCTAACAAGTGCGAACGCGATTGACTCAGGCGACGATATTGCCGACCTACTCCAAGATAACCTCGGCTCGTTGCAGCAAGTGTGTACGCGTCTACGGCAGTGTGTGTCTGAATACCTGCTCGGGTTTCCCTCAAGGGCATACGCAGAATTCAAAGCGGCTATGGATGTACTGGCGCCATGGATTAACGACATCGTGTATCCAGTAGGCCAGTTCCTTCATGAAGGTTTGTTCGCAGTTGGGGGGGCGGACCCAACCCGCGAATTCAGAGGCGATCTCTACCGCATAAGAACGGGGACCTTAACCCCTTACACACGTAAACATCTGTTCCATATTCCATATGAGCTTCGGCATATAGTAGCAACGCAGCGATATAGCATTCCGGGGCTTCCATGCCTATATCTTGGCAGCTCGCTTTGGGCATGTTGGGAGGAGTTGGGTCGGCCTGATTTCAACAAGCTGCACGTCGCGAGATTTGCGCTATCAACAGAGGTGAGGGTACTAGACCTCGGCTGGAGGCCGCTCGTTGTCGGCTACCACATCCGCCATTCTGAGCTTCATAAAAAGTTTCCCAATGCGGTTATTGGCCAAGCACTCTATTGGCCCCTACTCGCCGTTTGCTCAATACGCCGTCGCAATCCTGACGCTCCGTTTGCTCCCGAGTACGTCGTGCCGCAGCTGCTTTTGGAGTGGATTCGCGAGACACCTACGTGTGACGGTCTTCGGTATTTTTCGACGAAAATTACAACTTACGTCCACAGCCCTGACGCGGCGGCAAATTACGTGCTCCCCGCGCAAGTGAAGCACGATTCCGGGCATTGCACCGTATTGTGCAGCAAGGTCGCCGTGAGCGCGCCCGTATCGTGGTCTCTACTTGCCGCGTCTGATCTGGGCGCTGGTGGAAGATCTTTTCCCCCTTGGGAGATCCCGCTTACAGAAACCGCAACCATCAGCTATGGCAACACTGACTTCTGGAAAATGGAGGGCAAGCTCGTCGCAATGGCCGGAGTGGAAGTGATTTCTGGCGGATCTTGACGGCTGATTGGTTTGCAAAGTCAGCGCTTCCGCCTGATGCGTGTGTTAAGATAAATCCGTGCTTACGAAGGCGACATTTGTAGGCGGTTTGGAGGCGGTTCTTCCAGAACTCTCCACCAAATTCCGTAGTTTTTGCGAAATTTGCGAAACTTGCTTTTCTGGCAAAAGCCGCGTCAATAGCGGGTTTCATCGAAGTCTTTAGTTTTGAGAGTGGGGACGTAGTTCAGTTGGTTAGAACGCTGCCCTGTCACGGCAGAGGCCGCGGGTTCGAGTCCCGTCGTCCCCGCCAATTCTTTCAAGCACTTGCAAGGAATTGGCAATTCGCGTCATGGTCCAATTTGGTCCAGTTAGGCCAGTGCCTCTCCCTTGTTGAGCACCATCCGAACAAGTTTGCTTTGCGCCAGCCTCTTGTTCGGCATTCCCGCCTGAGCGTAAAGATCCAGCGTAATGCGACTGTTCGCATGACGTAGGAGCTCCTGCACGACCTTCACTTCCTCGTTGTTCTGAGTCAGCAAAGTTGTGTACGTGTGACGGAAGGTGTGGAACCCGACCCGCTTCTGGATCTTCGCCGCCTTCACTGCCGGTCGTCCATATCGTCGCCAGAGAGTTTCTGGCCAGAGCGGTTGTTTGCCTTTCATCGTCGGCGATGCAAACACCCAGTCCGTTTCGCGATTGTAAGGACCAACCAGCCTCAGCTTGAGCAGAGACTCGGCCAAAGCAGCGTCGAGCGGTACATCCTTTGCGGAAGCTTCCGTCTTCGGAGCGCCCTGGACCATCATCACAACGGAACGGCGAACATGGATTACGAGGTTCTCGAAGTCCACATCCTCCCATTGCAGGCCGATCAGTTCTCCACGTCGCAAACCAGTGAAAGCGTCCAGCTCTGCCGCCGTTCGGAGAGGTTCTGGCAATTCTTTGAGAAGTGCCATGATCTCGTCGGGCGTGAGGACATCCGGCGTCCTCATGCGCTTCGCACTTTGACGTACGCTCTTGATCGGGTTTCGTTCCGTCCACTCCCACCGAATTGCGTGAGAAAACAAGGCGCTCATCAGATTCCTGATTTTGGCCCTGCTCCCACGTGCCAACGGCATTGTTTTCAACCAGGCTTCGACATCGACCGCTTTCACCTCGGAAAGACGGTATGACCGCCAGCGTGGAAGAACCCACTTTTTCAAGTAAATGTCGTAGGCATACTGCGTGGAGTAGGACTTGTGATGCTCGTCTGAGCTTCCAGTCGCTGGCTTCTGCTTTGAAAAAATGTCCGGCAGTTCGTGCTCCTGGTAGTGCTTGACGAGGGTCTCGACGCTCACGTTCTTGAGCAGTTGTTGCGGGGTTTGTCGGTTGATCGTTAGACGGATTGCATCGACAGCGGACTGCGCTGCTGATTCGGTTGGAAATTCCCCTAGAGTCCCGACGACGATGTTCTTTCGGCAAACAGAGCCGTCGATTTGGACTTCTCTCCATCGAAACTCCCAAACCTTTCCTTTCCTGCGATCCGCCAGTTTCAGGCTACCGTGCTGATGACTCGTGCGCCTCATTAATCCTCCTTTGTTGAGGCGACACGGATGGCTGCCTCAGCTTAGCGCAAGTGGAGTGGCGGGTCGATGGTGAATATCTTTGGAAGACGCCGGCCTAGCCGGCCTTCTTCATTCTCAGCCAAATCTCCAGATCAGAAGCTCGGAACCGCCATAGTTTCCCGACCTGGATTCCGTGAATCTGGCGATTGCGGGCCATTCTCTGCAGCGTCTTTGGGTGAATACGGAGCAACTCTGCTGCTTCATCGCTGTCCAAGAGTGGCTCGAAGACGAATTCGGTCCTAGGCCGAGACTGGCTTGGAGAAGGAGCGAACCTCGAAGGCTGGGATGCGGACATAATGAACTCCTGAGCCAAATCGCCCGAATCGAGCTGATTTGGCGGCTTCTGGGGATGTTCTATAAATGCAGACTGAATTTCCGTCAAACGGGCATGATTTTTGGGGAAAACGCAATGAAAGTTACCAATTTAGAGGGTCTACAAGATGGCGGCAGCCGGCTGGGGCAATCCGTTTCGATCCTCATGAATTGGCGAACTGGCTTCGAAAAGCGCGGCCAGTAGCGTTTTCGGCCCGAAGAGGGCAACCAGTGGCGTTCGTAGCGCATAGTTCGCCGACCGCGGCGCCCCAGCAAAGCCGTCGTCGGGCCGCAGGGGAGCACAGAGTCACCACCCGAAGTGTTCTCAGTTGAAAATTCCTTTGGATGTCTGGCATCGGAATTCATGACCATGAAGGGGCCTGCCATATAGGGCCGTTTCTGGTCGGATGGTCGGCAACTCGGTAACTATCCAGAAACGAGCTTGTGGGAAGTCTGAGGCGACACTCCGCCCGAAGAAAACCCGTGCAAGATCGACGAAATTCTGACTTCGACTTGACAGCTATCCATATTTCTGCAAGTATCGAAACATGCCAGTAGCCTCAACCAAGAAAAGCACCGAGCAGATTGCAAAGTATGCTGACATGCTTTCCGCGATGGGCACTGAGCCCCGCCTTCGAATCATGCAATTGCTGTTGTCTGCGCACCCAGACGGTTTGGTCGTCGGCGATATCCAGTCAGAGCTGGACATTCCGAATTCCACGCTTTCGCACCATCTGGAGAAGCTGAAGAATGAAGAGCTCGTGAACGTACGTCGCGAAAGTACTTTTTTGCGATACACCGCTAATACAGAAGCACTCCAGGAACTGCTGCAATTCCTCTATGCCGAATGCTGTACTCGCAATAAGGCGGTCAAACCCCAAGATATCGTCCAGCTTTGTAAATAGGAGAAGTCATCATGACCGCCACCGACATCAAGGAAGTAGTCAAAGAAAAGTATGGCCAGGCAGCGTTGCGCGTGAAGACCGGCGGAAGTAGTTGCTGTGGAGCGACCGCGGCAACCGGCTTGGGCTGCGACCCAATCACTTCCAATCTGTATGACTCTTCCCAATCGGGACAAGTCCCTGAAGAGGCCATGCTCGCCTCGTTAGGGTGTGGAAACCCGACCGCGCTGGCAAAGTTGAATCTGGGAGAGGTCGTTCTCGATCTCGGCTCGGGCGGTGGCATAGATGTTCTGCTTTCGGCAAAGCGGGTTGGGCCCACTGGCAAGGCTTACGGTCTCGATATGACGGATGAGATGCTCGCCCTAGCCAATGAAAACAAGCGAAAGGCTGGCGCCGAGAATGTCGAGTTCCTCAAAGGCGAGATCGAGCGCATTCCTCTTCCCGACAACTCGATCGACGTGATCATCTCGAATTGTGTGATCAACCTTTCGGCGGACAAAGATCGTGTATTGCGAGAAGCGTTTCGTGTGCTGAAACCGGGCGGTCGTTTTGCGGTCTCCGATGTTGTGACCCGAGGGGAAATCTCATCAGAAATCCGCAAGAGCGTGTTGCTGTGGGTCGGGTGTGTGGCGGGGGCGCTGGCGGATGAAGAATATCGCAGCAAACTCTCCGCGGCGGGCTTCGAGCAAATAGACATTGAGCCGACGCGGGTCTATCGCGCAGAAGATGCGCGTGAGTTTCTCTCGGCGGCTGGCGTCGATGTCGACGCGATTGCACCCGAGGTGGATGGCAAATTCCTGAGCGCCTTCGTTCGGGCCGTGAAACCAGCAGACACCGGAACGAAGGCTTGTTGTGGACCGACCTGCTGCAACTAGGAGAGAACCAGTATGCAAGGACATTACAACACACTATTCCTGTGCACAGGCAATTCGGCGCGCTCCATCATGGCTGAGGCAATTCTCAACTCCAAAGGGCGCCCGAATTTCACGGCCTACAGCGCCGGAAGCCATCCCTCAGGAAAGGTCCGACCTGAAGCATTGAGACAGCTGGAAATGGCGCATTTGCCAACCGATGGTCTGCGCAGCAAAGCGTGGGATGAATTTTCTCTGCCAGGCTCTCCCAAGCTCGACTTTGTTTTTACGGTTTGCGACAACGCGGCGAAAGAAGTCTGCCCAATCTGGCCCGGACAGCCGATGACTGCCCATTGGGGCGTTCCCGACCCAGCGGCGGTTCACGGAACCGAAGCGGAAGTGGAACGGGCGTTTCGCGAGGCGTTTTTTATTTTGGAGCGCAGAATCAGTCTGTTGCTCTGCCTTCCACTGAAGACTCTCGACAGCCTTGCACTCAAGAGGGAACTCGACAACATCGGCCAGACCATGGCCCCTGTCACCACGAATAGGAATGGGTTTCAACAACGAGGCCACCCTTCGTGGCCGTGCCGCATTACAGGGATCACAGATGAAGGCAACGAATCGTCTCAGTTTTCTCGACCGCTATCTGACGGCCTGGATCTTCGCGGCCATGTTCGGCGGCGTTGTGTTGGGTTGGCTTGTGCCTGGAGTCGTACCGTTTCTGAATCGCTTCAACATCGGTACGACTTCTATTCCGATTGCAGCGGGATTGATTTTGATGATGTATCCACCTTTCACGAAGGTGCGATATGAGAACTTGCACGAGGTCTTTCGCAACAAGAAAGTGCTCGGTCTTTCGCTCATCCAGAACTGGGTTGTGGGGCCGATTCTGATGTTTGTTCTGGCCATCGTCTTCCTGCGCGGATATCCGGAATACATGGCTGGACTCATCATGATCGGTCTCGCACGCTGCATCGCGATGGTCATCGTGTGGAACGAACTGGCGCGAGGCGATACGGAATATGCGGCCGGCCTGGTGGCCTTCAATTCTCTTTTTCAGGTCTTTTTCTACTCCCTCTACGCTTGGGTCTTTATTACCGTCCTTCCCGGCAAGCTCGGTCTTCACAGTGCCATCGTCAATGTGTCCATCGCAGAAATTGCGAAGAGTGTCTTTATTTATCTTGGAATTCCGTTTCTCGCGGGATTCCTGACTCGTACTGCCTTGATTCGCGCCAAAGGGCAGGAGTGGTACAACCGGAGCTTCGCTCCTCGCATAAGCCCACTGACGCTGATTGCTCTGCTGTTCACGATTGTGGTGATGTTCTCCCTGAAGGGTGGGTATATAGTCCGTCTGCCCTTGGACGTCCTGCGCATCGCCGTGCCGCTCTTGATCTACTTCGTGTTGATGTTCCTGGTGTCCTTTTACATGGGCAAGAAGTTGGGCGCGGACTATTCAAAGACCACCACATTGGCATTCACGGCGGCCTCCAATAATTTTGAACTAGCGATCGCGGTGGCAGTCTCGGTATTTGGGATCAACTCCGGAGCGGCATTTGCAGCGGTCATTGGGCCCTTGGTGGAAGTGCCCGTGATGGTCGCTCTGGTCAATGTAGCTTTGTACTTTCAGCGCCATTTCTTCCTCAACCCGCAACCAATGGGTATCGAGCCGGTTTGCTCGCCCACTGCCGAGTAAGGCCCCTGGCTGCAGATGCCGCCAACCTCCTGAGACTTGAATTCGCGAGCGGCAGCAACGCCCTGCACTTTGTTGGCATCTCCCTTTCGAAGTGAGCGCATAAAAATGCCTTGACTCTGGAATGCATTCCAGGGTTGATACTCCTTATGGTGCAAAGCAGCGGTTCCAAAGCTCTTCGGTCAGGCGCCTTGGCGAAGGCGACGGGAGTGAGTCCAGACACGATTCGACACTATGAAAGGATCGGTGTTCTTCCGCAAGCCTCGCGAACAGAATCTGGTTACCGCCTCTATCCCGCGATTGCTGTGGAGAGAGTGCTCGTAGTGCAAAGGGCGCTTCGGATCGGATTCACTCTGGCTGAATTGGGTGAAGTTCTAAAAGCTCGTGATGCCGGGGGTGCTCCATGCCGTCGCGTGTACCAGCTTGCCCAGGACAAGCTCAAGGGTATCGAAGCAGACATTGAGTCACTGAAGCGCACTAGACGATACGTGAAGAAAGTTTTGTGCGACTGGGAACAGCGCATTGAGAGTGCGGGTTCGGGGGAGAAATCGCACTTGCTGTATTCGCTCACTGACGCGGTAAAGAAGGCTGGTACTCCGCCAAGTCAGTTTCGGAGGAAGAAATTAACATGAAAACCGTGATCGCGTTTCTGATGTTCTGCGCGCTGCAGTTGGCAGCGCAAGACATGCAGTCTTGCCCGATGCACAAAGAGCATATGAAAGAGGCCACTCATCAGGCGGAGGTGGAAAAGCACGGTGACGAGGCGATGGGATTCCCTCACGACAAGACCACTCATCACTTCCGGCTGTACTCGGACGGTGGGACTATCGAAGTGACTGTCAATGACAGCAAGGACTCCATGAATTTGCAGGCGATCCGGTCCCACCTGACGCACATTGTGACGATGTTTTCTAATGGGGAATTCTCCATTCCCATGTTCGTCCATGACCAAATCCCGCCCGGCGTTCCTGTGATGAAAGAAAAACGCACCGAGATTTCTTACACCTTCGAAGAGTTGCCGACAGGTGGCAGAGTTCGGATTAAGACAACAAATCCCGACGGGCTGAAAGCGGTTCATGACTTCCTTCGTTTCCAGATCGAGGACCATCACACTGGAGACACAACTGAGGTGGCTGACCGCTAGTTGCCTTAAGATTTCAAGACTTGAGAGAACGCCAGACGCCTGCATTGTGAACTACTTTGAATCTAACGCCCGAATCTCCCGATAAGAACGCCGATGATAGTTCCGCCGACAGCTCCCATGCCGATGATCGGTGCATAAGCCTTGGTGATGAGAGCATCGGGAATACTCAGCAGCAGACCAAAGCATAGGCCCACCCCCAGCCGGGCCAAGGCAAACGGGCTGCGCCTATCACGCACCCGATCCCAAACCGCGCAATGAAAGCCGCGGTGATTGCGGCCGTTTTATCAGGGAAACTCATCGGCAGCATAATTCCGATGTCGATAGCGCCGAACACCAAACCGCAGATGATCCCCAGCAGGATTCTGGACATAGGATTCCTTTCAGCCGCAGCCACTTCTTTAAGCGTGTAGTAAACCAACTAATTCATCCGGTGTCCAGACGTAATCTGCAATACCTGCTTCCATTAGTTGGATGTAAGTCAACCCGGTTCATACGTAGTCGAACGGGGAAAGTTACGGCGGGATCTAATGTCTTTGCTCACAAACCGCTCCTGGGACGACTGAGTCGCACTTTTATGTTTTTCGCGGTTCTTTCAATTGATCCGGGTTTCTGCTCTCGTGGGAGCGTCCCTATTCGTCAAATCAGCAACAACCACAAGGTTTGCCGCGGATGGCTTCCCATCCTTCCCATAAGATGAGCGGAACAATCACCAGAGCAGCGATCGGGTCGGCCCACCGAAGGTGCCAAATCGCATTGATGCCAAGGCCAATAAGAGCGATTACGGAGAGGTAAGCGCACAGAGCGGATTCAGCGGCATCTGCTCGGAGTGCGGCACTGCCCGTGATGGCAGACAGCCTCCGCTTTTCCTTGGCTAACCAGGGCATGATTACAGCAGCGCCGATCAAGATGGCTATCCCCCAGTATGTAGTTTTCGCTTCACGGTGCCCCAGGAGTGTCATTGCGGAAACGAAAGCCACATAGGCCGCGAGTACGAACAATAATGCCGCAGCGATTCGCGCCACCTGTTTTTCTGATCGCTCCTGGTCAGAAGAGCGAAACCGCCACAATACTGCCGCCGCAGAAAGAAGTTCGATCGCGCTGTCTCCACCAAAAGCGAGGAGCGCAGGGCTGCGTGCCATCCACGCAGCAGACAGCGATACGGATGCTTCCACGGTCATCCAAACGATTGTGACTGTTTGAATCCGTTGGATCAGTTTGGTGGTATCTTGCGTCGGAACTTGGAGAACAGAGTTCATTAAACCGCATTATGACACGCTCGCCGCAGTGATACGCGAGTGAAACAGCAGCCCCTAGCATGTGCCGTGTTCCACCCAAATAGTTTTCACCGCCGCTGTCGTTTCCGATCGGCTTATGATTAACGAGAGCTGTCAACGGAGAGACGATGGATGCACAGCGCCATTGGGAGAATATCTATGGCAAGAAGGCCGCGGACGCGGTCAGTTGGTACCGTCCGCACCTTGAAACCTCCCTTGAACTCATCAAGCAGGCGGCACCTGAATTCTCTGCGTCGATCATTGACATCGGCGGTGGCGAATCCACTCTCGTCGACGATCTCCTCGCTCGCGGATATAACAACATCAGTGTCCTTGATATTTCGCAGACTGCCGTCGATGTAAACAAGAGGCGGTTGGGGTTAGCCTCGGATCATATCCGTTGGCTCGTCGCCGACATCACCAAAGCGAAGCTGGAGTCCTGCGCCTACGATGTGTGGCATGACCGTGCAGTGTTCCACTTTCTGACAGCGCCAGAAGAACGCCTTGCATATCTGCGCCAGGTAGCCAACGCAGTCAAGCCCGGAGGGTATGTGATCGTCAGCACCTTTGGGCCTGAAGGACCCACGAAGTGCAGCGGTCTGGATGTTGTTCGCTATGATGCGGAGTCCTTGCACCGCGAGTTTGGTGTGCGTTTCCGTCTGTTGGGACACTCTGAGGAACTGCATCGCACACCGTTCGATACCATCCAGCAGTTTCTTTATTGTTTCTGTCGGGTCGAATGAATGAAATTCTGGAATCAACCCACGAGGATTGTTTTAAGAAATTCCTGTGCGCCTTGGCAGCCGGGCGCGTCGCCTTTCGCTATCGGACTCAAGGCTCTACCCGATTGATCATAAAGCTCGACATTCCGTCGAAGAATTCCCGAAGGACTTGCTCGGCCTCTGCCGGCAACGCAGCTTCCCCAAAAGCACTATTCATCAAGCGCATCCATCGGTCGCGGGCAGCCTGATTTATACGGAACGGAGAATGCCGCGCGCGGAGGCGGGGATGGCCTCTTTGTTCGATGTAAGTCTGCGGCCCTCCGAACCGGCCGATCAGGAAATCTCGGAGCCGCTGCTCGGCGCCTGGAAGATCCGTCGCCGGGTACATGGGCCCCAGAAGGTCGTCTTGCGGGACTTGTCGATAGAAGGCGGCGACCAAGCGTGTGAAACCTTCCGTGCCAATCATCGAATAAACTTCGAGTTCCTGCATTTTCTTAGCTCTCCCTATAGAAATGTTCCCCTATTAATTCTTCACGAAGGTGTCGAGCATCCGCGACGCATCTTCGATCTCGGAGTAGGACCTCTTCAAATTGCGGAAGATCCGTTAGGCTACCCGGAGGGCCGTCCCTGTCCTTCTATCCTAGAGGGCGAATTCGCGCCTGAGAACTGTCAACGGTCGGGTAACAGCAGTGATTCCGATGGAGATGCCATAGCTTGTCCCTCGATTCGTTCCGTTAGCTCATTTCGCAGCTCTTTTTGTGAGGACCACCATTGGGAGGCGGTATTGAGTTTTGCGCGTGAGGAGTCGGAAGACCAAGGTCACTTAGCACTGTGATTGGGATCACTTGCGTCGGAGACACTGCCGGCCTAGACTCACATTATGCGGCGTTTCGCCACAATGGCCGTCGTCTTCCTGGTGATCTGCTGGACTGCTGCGCCCCTGTTGGCGTGCATGATCCCAGACAGAGCGATGACAGCTCCAGAGATGGAGTGCTGCAAGCATATGGCCCAGATGTGCGGATCGGCGAACATGCCGCAGTCGCACTCTTGTTGTAAAACGGAAGTTCGACCGGGCACAACAATGGTTGTGACACACAACCAGCAAGCTCGGCCAATCTTGCACGTAGTTTTGGCTCTTCATGTTCCGATGTCGCCGCCTTGCTCGAACCGGTTTCACAACAACACTTCCGACCATCCACCAAACGAATACCTACCTAAAACCACTGTCCTGAGGGTCTAGGCAGTTCTCCGTCTTCCTGTTTGTTTTGGGCTAAAGCCCGAAGTGTCTTTCTACTGACGGAGAGAATCATGAGATTTCCATACGCACTGTTCTTAGTGTGCGCGTGCGCGGTGAGTGCTGCAGCCGAGGACCCCTTTCCCGCTGCAAATGCGCTGTTGCCGCAGCACGAGCATTCAGTTGCATCGGGACCCGCATACACCCTTGAAGAGATCGAGCAGATGGCGCTGCTCGGCAATCCGGACATTCGCGTCGCGGTTCGACACTTGGCTGTGGTTGAAGCCCACGTGCCCACGGCTGGTGCCCTCGATGATCCCTCATTGATGTATCGAGGATGGGGTGTACCTCTGCGCCGACCCTGGGATTACAACTCGGCCCAAAACATGTTCATGGTGAGCCAGACGTTTCCGGCGTTCGGCAAACGAGGGCTACGCACTGACATTGCCCACAGCGCTGTGGCCGAAGCAAAGGCGGCGCTAGATAACGTGCGCCTCGACGTTCGGGTGCGGGTGCGCAAGGCCTTTTATGATCTGCTGCGCGCTGAGGATGAGCTTCGCATCCACGACGGGCACGTGGCCATCGCCCGGCAGGCAGTGGAGGCGGCCAGGATCAAATACACGGTGGGCAAAGTGCCTCAGCAAGACATCCTGAAAGCACAAGTCGAACTGACACGCCTTGCCGAGCACCTGATTCACTTCGAGCAGGATGCCGAAGTGGCCCGCGCTCGTTTGAATACACTCGTCGGGCATGACCCCGCCGCTTCCATCAATGCTCGCGGTGACTACTCCATTCCGCAGCAACTGCCGGGAACAGAAGCGCTCGAACAATTGGCGATTGCTTCGCGGCCTGACTTGGCTCAGGCGCAAGCCGCCTTGGAGAAGAGTAATCAGCAGCGATCGCTGGCAGACAAGAGTTACGCCCCCGATTTGACCGTCTCAGCGGGTTACATGCTGATGCCGAGCGGCTCGTCTTACCGCAACAACTACATGGTGGAAGGTTCCATCAACCTGCCCTGGTTGAACCGGCGCAAGCATGACGCCGAAATTTCTGAGGCCAAGGCCCAGGTCAGCGAGCAAGATGCCGAGCTTGCCGCTTTGCGGAACTCCGCCTTCGGCCAAATTCAGGAAGCACTGGCACAGGTGCGGTCCGCGAAAAAGCTTGCAGACCTCTATAAGAGCTTGCTGCAGCCGCAAGCTCAAGCCACTCTGCGGTCCACGGTAATAGCTTATGAGAATGACCGCACGGACTTCCTCAATCTCCTCGATAGCCAGACAACTGTTGTGGACATAGATCTAGCTTATTTCCAGTCCATGGCAGACTTCGAAATGCGATTCACTGATCTGGAACTCGCGGTCGGAGCTCCAATCGACAGGACTGGACAACCCAATACCCCGGAGGTGACGAAATGAGCGAACGCACTTATAAGCAAGCCTTTGTAATGAGCGCAGTAATTTGCCTTGTGTTGGCCGGCACGCTTGCGTATGTCGTCTGGGGTCGCGGTCGCGTTGCGCCTGCAACCGATGCTGCGAGCCCTGTGATGGCCAAAGGCCCCGACGTTCCGGAGCAAGCGCCGGGTAGCACCGTCCCTTCCTCCGGTGCATCTGTATCCCTCACTCCGGTGCAACTTTCTCCGCAGCGGATGCAGGCAATAGGCGTGAAGACTGCGCTTGTTGAGATGCGAAACGTCAGCAACGAGCTGCGCGTGCCGGGAAACGTGGATATGAATGAGAGGCAGCGCGCCTACGTGCAAACACGTTTTCCTGGCTGGATCCAGAAGATATTTGCTAATGCCACATACCAGTACGTGCGCAAGGGGCAGCCGATCTTCACGATCTACAGCCCCGAGTTGGTCAGTACCGAGCAAGAGTATCTACTGGCCAAGCAAAACCAGCAGGCTTTCGTGGGCGACGCGCATGGGACTGCATCGCACGAGAGCGATTGGCTTCTTCAGGCTGCTGCCGATCGTTTGCGCCAATTTGGGGTGCCGCCGAGCGAGATCGCCAGACTGGAGCAAACAGGCACAGTGCAACATGATGTGACCATCGATTCGCCTGCATCCGGCTACATCACCGAATTCAACGCACTTCCCAATCAATACGTGCAACCTGAAACGAAGCTCTACACCATCGCGGATCTTTCCACAGTCTGGGTAAATGCCAACGTTTTTCAAGCCGGCATCGGCGCCCTCAAGCCCGGAATGCCCGCCACAGTAACGGTTGATGCCTATCCAGGACGTACCTTCAAAGGACGCATTGATCAAGTCCTGCCTCAGGTCGACGTCACGACGCGCACTGTACCTGTGCGCTTCGTTTTCAACAATCCGCGAATCGCGCTCAAGCCTGGCATGTACGTCAACGTCAGCATTAGGGTTCCACTTGGCCGTCAACTTCTTATTCCTGCTTCTGGCGTCTTGCATTCCGGCACGCAGGAAATTGCCTTTATCGACAGTGGCGACGGTTATTTTGAACCGCGTGAGATTGAGGTCGGACCGAGGCAAGATGACCACGCAGTCGTCCTGAAGGGTTTGAAGGTGGGCGAACGAATTGTGAGCTCGGCGAATTTCCTCGTGGATTCAGAATCGCAGCTGCAGGCAGCGATTGGGTCGTTCACGCCTCCTCCGCCGGGTGCAGGAGCGGCAGCGGCGATGAATGGACCGGCCGAGCGCATTGCTGTCGATTTCAGCACTGATCCGTCACCGCCACATAAAGGAACGAACTCGGTCCGAGTGAAGCTCACCAGTTCGGACGGCAAACCCGTCACCGGAGCGGAAGTGACCGCGACCTTCTTCATGGCAGCAATGCCGGCAATGGGTATGGCCGCTGTGCGAAGCGTAGCCACGCTCCGCGAAAAAGGGGATGGCGTTTACGAAGGCCCGCTGAATCTCGAAACCAGCGGGACCTGGCAAGTCACGGTAGTGGTGAAACGTGGCAGTCAGACGATTGCCAGCAAGCAGCTCAGCCTAAGCGCCACGGGAGGCATGTAATGATCTCCCGAATTATTGAGTGGTGTGAGCAGAATCGTTTCTTGGTGTTTACCGGGGTCGTGCTGCTAACGATAGCTGGTGTTTGGAGCCTGCGTCACATCCCGCTGGATGCACTTCCCGATATCAGCGATGTGCAGGTGGTCATTCACACCGAATGGCCGGGCGAGCCGCCCAATGTAATCGAGGACCAAGTTACTTACCCAATCGTCACCACGTTGCTGGCAGCACCTCACGTTAAGTCTGTACGTGCGCAGACCATGTTCGGTGACTCGTATGTGTTCGTAGTGTTTGAAGATGGAACGGATCTTTACTGGGCGCGTTCGCGGGTCACGGAATATCTGCAGCAGATCGGGGACGGTTGCCAGCGGACGTTCATCCCGCCATCGGACCCGATGCCACCGGAGCCGGTTGGGTTTATGAATACGCGGTCATTGATCGAACTCACACCAAGAGCCTGGCTGACTTACGAGCTCTGCAAGACTGGTATCTCCGCTACCAGCTCGAAACCGTCCCCGGCGTGGCCGAAGTGGCGACCATCGGCGGTTACGTCCGGCAATACCAGGTGAAGCTCGATCCCAACAAACTGTTTTCATATGGCATTCCGGTCTCTACCGTAATCGAGCGCGTGCGCGACAGTACAAACGAAGTTGGCGGCAATGTTCTGGAGATGAACGGCGCAGAGTACATGGTGAGAGGTCTTGGCTACCTGCGGTCAGTCGCAGACCTGGAGAACGTTCCCGTCGCGACGAAAAATGGAACGTCCGTGCTGCTACGCGATCTGGGCAGCGTCGATTTCGGGCCGGAGGTACGTCGCGGGGCTGCCGATTGGCAGGGCGAAGGGGAGGCCGTTGGCGGGATTGTCGTCATGCGATTTGGTTTGAACGCGCTCGACGTGATCACTGGTGTGAAAGCCAAACTGCGTGAGATTGCACCTTCACTGCCTCCTGGAGTTGAAATCGTGACCGGTTACGATCGCTCATGGCTGATCAATGAATCGATCAAAACTCTGAAGCGGGATCTGATTTTGGAAGCCATCATCGTCAGCTTCGTATTCATTGCCTTCCTGTTCCATCTGCGTTCGGCGTTGGTGCCTATTATCACGCTGCCGATCGCGGTGCTGGCTGCCTTCATCCCGATGTACTACCTCAACGTAAGTTCTAACGTGATGTCGTTGGGCGGGCTGGCTTTGGGGATTGGGGTGTTGATCGATGCCGCTATCGTGATGGTCGAGAACGGTTACAAGCACTTGGCGGAACGAAGCGGACTGAGCGCCGGCGAACATACCGACAAACTCAGCTCTCAGGAACGCAGATCTATATTGGTGCGATCTGCGAAGCAGGTTGGTCCCGCGTTATTCTATTCGCTGATTATCATCCTCGTGTCGTTCCTGCCCGTTTTCTTGCTGGAGGCACAGGAAGGGCGCATGTTCCGCCCTCTGGCTTGGACCAAGACGTCGGCGCTGGCGTTTTCCTCGATACTTTCGATTACGCTGGTCCCCGTGTTGATGCCACTGTTCATTCGGGGCCGCTTGCGTCCTGAATCGCAAAACCCTGCGGCCCGGATCACTCAAGCGATTTACCTCCCCGTCCTGCGCTGGTGTTTGCGGCACTGGAAACTGCTAATCGCGATCAATCTGATCTTTCTGGCGGTGACCATTCCGTTGTATTTCAAACTAGGCAGCCAATTCATGCCAGCGTTGTACGAGGGATCAGCCCTATACATGCCGACGGCACTGCCGGGGATTTCCATTCAGCAGGCGAGCCTGCTGATGCAGGAGCAGGACCGTATTATCCGCTCCTTTCCGGAGGTGGAAAGCGTATTCGGCACCGTGGGCCGTTCCGACAGCGCCACTGACAATGCACCGCTCGATATGTACGACACCACTATCATGTTGAAGCCCCAGGAGAAGTGGCCACCGGGTGTTACGTATGAAAAACTGATCGCGAAAATGGATGCCAACCTCCAATTCCCCGGTCTTACCAACACGTGGACGATGCCGGTGCGAAACCGGCTGGACATGGAACTCACGGGCATCAAAACCCCGCTTGGTCTGAAGATCCAAGGTCCCGATCTGGCGCAGATTCAGGACATCGGCGCACGAATGCAACAGATTCTCACCGGCATACCAGCGACCAGTTCGGTATTCGCAGAGCGAGTGTCGCAAGGCTTTTACCTGAACGTAGAGGTGAATCGACCGGAAGCTGCACGGTACGGGTTGACTGTGGGAGACGTTCAGCGGGTCATTACCTCTGCCATCGGCGGCGCAAATATCGCTCAGAATATCGAGGGGCGCCAGCGGTTTCCCATCAACGTTCGCTACGAGCGCGATTTCCGCGGCGATTCCGAAGCCGTAGGCCACGCTCTCATCGCCACTCCGTCGGGAGCGCAAATCCCAATCAGTGAAGTAGCGAGCCTTTCGTTCTCGCGCGGTCCGGCAATGATTCGCGATGAAGACGGCGCTCTCACCGGCTACGTCTATCTCGATCTGAAAACTAAAGACTACGGCGGATTCGTGGACCAAGCAGACAGGCTGTTGCGGAGCAAGTTGAACCTCCCAGCGGGATACACCTATCGCTGGGCGGGTGAGTATGAGTTCGAACTTCACGCCAAAGAGAGACTGAAAATCATCCTCCCGATCGTGTTCTTCGTCATCTTTCTGTTGCTCTACATGGTCTTCAAGTCCGCCGCCGAGGCGGCGGTGCTGATCTTCCCGACCCTCTATGCCATGTCTGGTGGACTCATCCTGCAATGGGTGCTCGGTTACAACTTCAGCGTCGCGGTCTGGGTGGGATACATCGCGCTGTTTGGTATCGCGGTCGAAACCGGCGTGGTGATGGTGGTTTACTTGCACGAAGCGCTTCAACACCGGCTCGCCACAGGTACGACTTTAACCGACGAGGATGTAGAGCAGGCCACTATCGAAGGCGCGGTCCAGCGGTTGCGTCCCAAGTTAATGACCGTGACCGCCGTAATTCTTAGTCTTGCGCCGATCTTGTGGGAGTCGGGCATCGGATCCGATGTTATGAAACCGATTGCCGCGCCCATCGTAGGCGGGATGATTACATCGACCATCCACGTGTTGATCTTGGTCCCAGTTTTCTTCTTCTTACTGAAGCGCCGTGCGCTGCGGCATGGCACTTTGACAAAACAGCCGGCAACGAAGCAATCGTGAACATTGGCTCTGACGGGGATCACCGCCGCATGTCATCGGGACTACAAGCCTTGAGCAAGACCGATCACTCTCGCCCGGCCAATCGGTTGTACCCTCAACGTCTAACAAATACTGGCGCGCTATTAGGCGGCGTTCGGTTTATGGATTGGAAGTTTAAATGGACCACATGACTCACGAAGGCCACAGACAAGCGGCCGACCCACATGCTGGCAGCAAGATGTCCGGCGCCCACGACAACCACGACCGTCACGCCGGACACTCCGTCGCTATGTTTCGCGACAAGTTTTGGTTGAGCTTCGCTTTCACGATTCCCGTGATCTTCTGGTCGACGGACGTCCAACATTGGCTTCGGTACACAGCGCCTTCTTTCCCTGGCTCGAAGTTTGTCCCCGCCGTCCTCGGGACGGTGGTCTTCATTTATGGCGGGCTAGTCTTCATCCGCGGGGCGTGGAGCGAACTGGCCGACCGCAAGCCCGGCATGATGACCCTCATCAGCCTGGCGATCGTAGTCGCCTTCGGGACATCGCTCGCCGCAACCTTCGGCCTCTTCGAGATTGAAGTCTGGTGGGAACTCGCATCGTTGATCACGATCATGGTCCTAGGCCATTGGCTCGAAATGCGAGCCATTTCCCAGGCCCGTGGTGCGCTTAGTGCGCTCGCCGCACTCCTTCCAGACACTGCCGAACGTGTAAACGGAACCGAGACTCAGACGGTTCCAATTTCTGAGTTGAAAGTGAACGACCTTGTCCTTGTCCGGCCCGGAACTCGCGTTCCGGCGGATGGCACGGTCGTCGAGGGCTCCGCCGATGTTGACGAGTCGATGATTACCGGCGAGTCCAGGTCGGTCGCGAAGGGGCGGGGAGGCCAAGTCATCGCGGGAACGGTCGCCGCTGGCGGAAGCCTTCAAGTTCGCATCACTGCAGTTGGGGAGCAGACCGCTCTATCCGGCATCATGCGACTCGTGGCCGCAGCGCAGGCTTCCGGGTCTCGCACGCAAGCTCTCGCCGACCGTGCCGCTGCAATTCTTTTCTATGTTGCCGTCGCCTCGGGGGCGACTACTCTCGCCTACTGGTGGCTTTCCGGTGACAAAGAACATGCTTTGATCAGGACGGCTACCGTTCTCATCATTGCTTGCCCACATGCTCTCGGACTGGCCATTCCGCTGGTGATTGCGATCTCGACCTCGATCGGGGCTCAGAACGGTCTTCTCGTCAAGGACAGACTCGCACTCGAACGTGCCCGCAATTTGGACATGGTGATTTTCGATAAGACCGGAACGCTCACGCGCGGAACGCCCGCATTATCTGGAATCGCGGCCGCGCCAGGCGGCAACGAGAATGACTTGCTCGCCGATGCTGCTGCTGTTGAAGCGAACTCCGAACACCCGCTCGCGAAAGCAATCGTGAACGAAGCAAAACTCAGAAACCTGCCAACATTGCAAGCCACCAACTTCGAAGCACTGCCCGGTCGAGGGGCGCAAGCACAAGTCAACGGCAAGAGCGTCATTATCGGCGGACCGCGTTTGTTGACTGAGGCCAAGGTGACAGTACTCCCAGAAGTTGGAAAGTTGACGACCCAGTGGGCATCGGATGGAAAGACAGTTCTCTATGTCGTCGCCGAAGGGAAACTGCTCGGCGCTTTCGCCGTCGAGGATGAGATTCGGCCCGAATCCAATGAGGCTGTTAAGGAACTGCATCGCCTTGGTATCCGGGTCGCAATGATCACCGGAGATTCCAAAACGGTAGCCGATTCGGTCGCAAAACGCATCGGTATCGACCAAGTGGCAGCCGAGGTTCTTCCCGCTGACAAAGCATCGGCAGTGAAGCGCCTTCAGGCGGGCGGCAAGAGGGTCGCAATGGTTGGTGACGGCGTGAACGACGCACCGGCGCTGGCGACCGCAGATGTTGGAATCGCGATTGGCGCAGGAACCGACGTGGCGATTGAGTCGGCCGGGATTGTGCTCGTGCGCAGCGATCCACGAGACGTTGTAGGAGCGATCGAGCTCTCTCGCGCCACCTACCGAAAGATGATCCAAAATCTGGTTTGGGCGACCGCCTATAACCTTGTCGCCATCCCGGTCGCAGCGGGCGTTTTCGTCCACTGGGGATTCGATCTGCCCATGAGCGTTGGCGCAGTTGCGATGAGTCTCTCCACCATCATCGTTGCCGCGAACGCTCAGTTGCTTCGCCGACTGAAGCTCCAACGTGGGGCGGTCTAAGACCTGACGATTATGGCCGTGCAGGGCCGATCAACGCGCATTATTGATGACTAGGGCCTCGCTTTGCAGTTGGTTCCGGACGGATTCTCGGCAATGCGGAAGTAATCCCGGTAGCCCTGCAGCGTTCTCTCGCGGCCAGAACGGGCTTCGGACCGCCGTTTCAGGGAAATTAAATCTCTTGAAGAAGACAACTTTTTACGATTTGCGGGTTTCAGATGTTTACAAGTGCCCTGTCTTTGGTGCGAGGGGAAACAGGTACAACGTTTCGGAGGTTAAGGATCGAAGAGACAGAAGCAGTGAATTGTACGAACAGGTTGCGGCGCTGGCATGAGCAGCAACCGAAACACCTAAGCGACATCCGACGCGTGGGGCGAGGACTGACTGGACACGGTGTCGTTCTCCTTGCTGCATGGTCAGCGTCGGCAGTGGTGAACCAATATGGAGACCTGGCCAGCCATTCAGCGATTTGCCGAACGGAACTCTCCTACACGCGACACCTGGGCAAGCATAACCGCGCGCGCATTTTCTTCGTCCTGCCTTGACCCGGTAGTTCTTCAACTCAATCAGATGCAGCAACTTCGTCTTGTTCGTCAGTAGAACTGGCGCTGGAGATGCCCATGCGGGCGCTCGTGTCGCGGATATCACTTTACGGAGATGACTAGAAGATGAGTGTCCGCAGTCGCCGCAGCCCGGTTTCTCGGAAGACAGCTGGCGCTTACAAAAGCAGTCCCTCTACTTTGATTGGCGCAATCACACGCAGCGACCCACGAGTTCGGAACGTGATCGCAGCTGCTCAAAGCGGACGATTTGCAGTGAGATGTGCTCATGGAAGAAGGTCCCGATCCCAAGGGCAAAAAGGCAAACCAATCCTTCAGTTGGTTGCCGCAGATTGACCAGGTTCTGGTCGTCGGGATGAAGTATGGTCCCAAAGGCACGCATGAGGCAGTCAAGAAGCTACGGCAGCTTTCTCCAGAACTTTCCCCCGCCCAAATCTGGCATCGGATGCGACATCTGCGGGAGAAGGATGATCCCGGTAAGCGTACCGGACCCATCGACTGGAGCGAAGACGCCATTGAAACCCTTCGAGATGGCTATCGAAATGGGGCGCGAAAAAAGGCCGAGGCAATCAAGGCAGTCCGAGCACTTTATCCGGGACTGTCGGGATACGCCGTGTCCAGATTCGCCCGGAGTCAAGGTTGGCTGGAAGGAGAACGGGGAACCAAAAAGAGCGCAGGCCGGCGACCTTGGACAAGCGAAGAGGAACAGGAACTGTTTGTGCGGGCCGGCTATGATTCAGTCAAGGAGATCGCTCGGAAGCTCCGCCGCTCGGAACAGTCAGTTCGCTTCCGCCTTAAGGGCCGGTCGATAAGCGCCAGAATTACGGATGGATGGTCCTTACGACGGCTCCAACAAACGTTGCATGTCAGCTATCGCCGGCTTCAGCATTTGATCGGGAATGGTTTCCTGAAAGTACGCGACCCAAGGGTATCCGTGATCTCACTGGCGGAATGGTGTGAGAAACACAGGACTACACTGCAACCGGGAGTAGAGGACAAAATTGCCGCAGACCTGTGGAAAGAAGAGACCGGGCACTCCTGGGGCCGAGTTGCGAAGCTCTTGAGTGTCACTGCTGCCGAAGTGGGGAAATGGGTCGCAAACGGAGACCTCAAGGTAGTAGACCCTTCCGTGACCGACCGAGCCTTTGAGGCGTTCTGTCGGCAGCACGGCGCGGAACTGAATTTGCAACTCATGGACCCAGAGGTCGCGAGGTGGCTCACTGCGGAATACGGTCTGAAAGTAGTGGCGCCCCAGCTAACCTCAATACCTTCTTCGCAGAAACAGGCACTTGTCGTCAGACTATGCCCAAAGTGCAAACGGGATATTCGAGGGAACGTGTATTTTCGGCACGTCCGATCATGCCTTGGGGCGATGTCACAGAGGGATAGCGGACGATTAGGCGTTAATCAGCAAGCAAATTGAGACCTCTCATCGCGCATCGAGACGACGTACGAATCAACTTGTTTACGCCAGCTCCGGAATGAGGGGTAGGGATCGGGTAAGTTCGACGCCCAACTCTCATCACACTGCTCCCAGTACTCCATCGTGCGTATCGCACCGGGATGACTCCTGGCAGACGACAAGATCGCATCCATCCAACCGCCCGTTTTGGCGTCCTGAAAGAAGTGGTCCGTTATCCAGAGCATCAATCGATGCCAATCTTGCGGAAAATCTGCGTGATCGGCCTTCCGAGCTTTCGCATTGAACTCCAAGAATCCACGACATCGACGAACCAGTTCTCGGGAAACCTTGTGAACGAGCGGAGGCGCGGCTTCAAGCGCCGGCCGAGCCCAGTATGCAAGGGCCTCCCAGTCTATGTAGCGAGTAACAGCTTCGGTGAGGCGCTTGGGTTCGACCAGCCTGTACGACGCCCTGGCCTTGCGAGCTCCTGGGGTTAGGTGAATAAAAGGGTCGCACCCAGCAGCATCGCTCAGCCACCGCTTCAATGATGGATACTTTCTCGGTTTCGCGTTTCTCCACGTCTTCACGCACTCGGACCAATACACTTCCGCTCTCTTAGAACGGGAATCGCGGATAGCGTAAAACTGGACCGCATCAAACCAACCCTCATTTCTTGCACGGCCAAACATGTGTTCCTGACTCCAAAAGAGAAGTCGAACGGAGAGTGCAGGATAGGTCCTCGAACGATCGCTCTCACATCGTTGCTGGTCCTCGATGAATCCTGGGCAGCGCCGGTCAACCATCTTGGCCAGCCAGCCGGGTATACCATCCTCCGTCTCAATGACAGACCGCGCCCAAAAGCAAAACTCCTGCATCTCTACGTACCGACTTCGCGTTTCCAAAAGCAACTGCCAAGGGACACGACGGGCTTGATCATCAGCGCGATCGCGCGCGGCTCTCTCAATCTTGTAAACCGACTTGTCCCCTCGTCGGTGCTCGTTCTTTCCTAATTGTTTCGATCGCCTCACGTGCGCGAACCTCTTCTCGTGATTCTGTTGCGAAAACTTTTCTTTTGAAAGAGACAGCTTAGTCTACGATCCGCGCGGAAAACAAGAAGTCAACCCCGAGCGGTGTTGTAGTGCGGGCTACTAGAAATGTCAAGCGGGACCACCCGGAGGGTAGTGTCCTAAGGGCGGATGCGCAACTCATGGAAACCGTGCGCGGCTTGATGGGAGCGAAACCAACTGGGGCCGCAGCCTAGCAATACACTGGTCAAAATTGACCAGTCCAGCAGACGGGGAGTTGGGCTATTCTTTCTGGGCCATGAAGAAAGTCCTCAGCCTAAAGCAGGTACTCGCTGTCCCTTGTCCCACTTGTGGTGCCAAGCCCGGAGAGAAATGCCAACTCAGCGCGGGTCAGCCGCGCACCGATCCGCATCGCGACCGTCGATTGATCGCAAAAGACCAAACCTAGCAACGTACTGTTAGCACTCTACCCGCCCGGACAACCGTCTAAGGGTCTCTCTCACCTTCGGAGGGACGTGCCGGCAAATCCGCAGGTGTGTCACCACCCGTGTTGTTCTCAGGTCGAAAAAAGCTGTGGGTGTGTCTCCCTTCGCCACACGCTTTCGCGCCGCTGTCACCACCCATATTGTTCTCAGTTGGAAAAAGCTGTGGGGGTTTGCCTGGCGACCACGAAGAGCCGTGGTGAACGATCTCACATGTCTTTGTCCTTTATCGCGAGTTGGTTACCGAGCTTTCTCATGCCGGCCTCGACAACGAGTTTACCGACCGAATCGCTCTAATATGCCCCAGCCTTCCTCCCACGGATAACTGACCGCCGAAAAGCCGTTGGACTTGGTGATTGAGTGAGGTTAATTTTGCCCCAAGAGCAGCTGCTTTAGGGTGCTGCCGGAGGTGCATATGCCACGTTGGTCTCAAGTCCCTTTGGTGCGTCAAGTCCAGCTCGTTGCTCGGTCGAAGAGGGCGCGTCAAACCGCCGCTCTTGTCACCCTACTTCTGGTCCTGCCTGTGGCCGCGTTGGCACAGGGTTCACCGTTCGATACGGGCTTTAACGCCATCCAAAGCCTT
Source organism: uncultured Acidobacteriaceae bacterium (assembly GCA_963772195.1). GTDB lineage: Bacteria > Acidobacteriota > Terriglobia > Terriglobales > Acidobacteriaceae > Acidiflorens. The sequence continues at coordinate 443,768 of CAVYWE010000002.1, forward strand.
TTCACCGGCACCATCGCGAAGGTTGCCAGTCTGGTTGCGATCGTGATCGGCGGCTACGGATTCGCGCATGGCGAACCCGGCGCAAAAAAGGCGCTTGCTGGCGTTGCCGCTGGAACGGGCATCGCCGTTCTCGCCGTAAATGTCCTGAGTTGGCTCTGGGGCGTTTAGCGCCACTTTCAACCAGCGCCTGCAACGAGGAACTTATGCCCGACAAACCACAGCAGAAGCATCGCACAAATCGAGTCTTCAAGAGCCTGCACAAGCCTCTCACCTACTTGGGCATCGAACGGACGCTATTCTACTTCGTCTGCGTCGGCGCAGTGGGGGCCTTCAACCTCTTCAATTGCATCCTCGCCGGTATCGCCGTCTTCATAGGAGGCTTCGCCTTCGGCCATTGGGTAAGCACCCGGGCACTCTGCTTTATTTCCCCGTGTGCTGGCAGGTGTGTTTATTCGGGAGCATCCGCCGCTTTGATCGTGGAACAGACAAGCTCGAATCGCGTGACATGGAGGTTGCTCGCCGGAAGTACAGGGTGACCGAGATTGCCGATCAATGGCCTTCCATACAGGCCCCGCCCCGCGTAATGACCCTGACTCATCATTATTACTTTGGCGGCCCGGCGACGAACCCCGAGGTCAATATTCCAAACCTGCTGAAAGCGGCGACGATGCAAAAGGTGCAGAACACGGCGAATGTCGCATCGGGCGCAGCCAGCAAGATGGGTGCGCGCGTGCGCATGACCGAAGGCAACACTTGCTATCGCGGAGGCAAGCCGGGTGTCTCCGATGTGTTTGCCGCTGCGCTTTGGTCTGCCGACTATTTGCTGCTGTTGGCCAGTAATGATTATTCCGGCGTCAATCTGCACGGTGGCACGGGCAAGTCTGTGGCCAATTCCGTTGGCGGATCTCTGCCTGGTGACGCGCTTCTCGAAGCGAAGGGCGAAACTCCCGAACAGATTGCCGCGCATCCGCATCCTTTCTATACACCTATTGTGACATTTGGCTCGGACTATCTGTTGGCGCCGGTTGCGTATGGGCTCAAGTTTGCGGGCTCGTTCAGCGGCGGAACACTGTTGAAGAACGACTTCTCGACGAAGCTGCAGGATACGGGAGTCAATGCAACCGCCTATGCCGCGAAACTGCCTGGGGGGCACACATCCGTGATCATTCTGAACAAGGACGCGGCAGCAGACCTTGAGGTAGAACTCGACTTCGGTCGCAACGCGAGTGTGCAAACCGAGACATTACACGCACCGGCACTCGACAGCCGCGAAGCGCACATCACAACGTCAACGAAGACCGACTCGCTCAGGCAGGGCAAGTACTCCGTTACTGTTCCCCGTGCAACGGGATTACGTGTGACACTGAGTTGAATCGCTGACAAGTTCCATTTCATCTGGGGACCGGTTTGAAGTCGAAATAACCCAGATTCATGTTGCCGTTCGTCAATATGTGCACGGTGAGAACATTTTTCCCTTTGGTCAGACGGACTTTGAAAAGTTGCGAAGCCAGATTCCAATGGTGCCATTGACGCCAGGCAAGCGGGTCTGCAGGATCATTTGTTGTGGTGATCTGCAGAGGTCCGGTTACGTCCTTTCCGTTCACATCGACTGATATTGTGCCGCCGCGATTCGATGTGTAAAGCAAATCGGCCGCGTATGTTCCCGACTGTGCCACATCTACCGTAACGTTGAACCACTCTCCGGGTTCCGTCCAGCCAACATAGGGCAGGTCTGCAGGAGGAACAATCTTGTCGAAGGGGTTGTCGTCAATCGGATCGGGTTTCCGTTGAAACTTCGTGTATGAAGTATCCACTCCCTCATGAATTCGAAATTCGTTGAGGTAGGTCCCATCGGCCGGATTCAACTCTCCGCTGCCGTGATTTTGTGCATCGGTGTCATGATACGCAACTCCTTCGCCGCCCAAGTCATAGTAAGCGCACAAGACCTTTCCCGGTATTTTTTGTGGACCGCCACTATAGCGGGTGTCGTGATAAGGCGAGCCTTTATATTGGCTCAAAAACGATTGGGAAAACGCAATTGTCGGTGACATCAATGCGGCTATGAAGCAAAAGGAAAACACTCGACGACTCATTCTTCATCTCTTCTGAGCACCGATCGGTACCATGAATAAAAATCGGATGCTCTCAACAGGCGGTTAAACTAACTGCACAAACGCGACCAGAAGTAGAAGTAAAAAAACAAAGGATTGACTGGCTCGCAAAGAGAAAAATATACTCGCATGATCGATCATTTCTCAAGAATATCGCTATTCTATTTCGTGATGACTTGGAGCGATGGACATGAAAACGAATGACACACCGCAGGATGCCGGCAACCAGAACCGCCGGGGTTTCCTTAAGACAGGGGCAGCATCGATAGCAGCTGGTCTGTCTGCAGGAGTAATCGCGCCGTCCGCGTCTGGCGAGGTGACGTCAACGGAAAACAGTCCAGCTGCAGCAAGGGCCATCCAGGACATGATGCCGACGCGCAATCTGGGTAAGACAGGATTTCGGGTCGGGATTTTTGGCCTCGGCGGCCAGGGAGCGCTGGAGAAGGCCAATAACGAAAGCTTGGCCCTGCAGATGATCCAACGCGCGCTCGACTTAGGAGTGAATTATTTCGATACCTCCGCCATTTACGGCGGACCTGACAGGTGGAGTGAACGTTATCTTGGAAAGGGTCTTAAGGGCAGCCGGGACCACGTTTTCATCGCAACCAAGACCAAAGAGCGAACCCGCGATGCCGCGCTTAAGAACCTCGACGTGTCTCTCAAGCTGCTGGATACCGATCACATTGACACATGGCAACTGCATGATGTTGGAATTCAGGAAGACATTGACCAGATTTTTGGCAAAGGCGGTGCGATAGAGGCCCTGCGTCAAGCGCGCGATCAGAAAATGGTGCGCCATCTGGGCGTCACCGGACGCTTTCGTCCCGAAGCACTCATGGAATGCATACACCGCTTTCCCTTTGACACCGTCCTGATGGGCGTCAACGCGGCCGACAAATACTACTACAGCTTTGAAAAAGAGCTTCTTCCGCTGGCCGTCGAGAAACAGATGGGGATTATCGGGATGAAGGTGATGGCACGCGGCCGCATTCTTTCCAGTTGGACGCCGCCTCCTGTGGAACAACAAAAGCGTTCATGGGAAGGCCGAGGCGCAATCGCCACCACTCCGGGTACGCTGACCAAGCGGGAAACCTTCTACTACAATCTCTCGTTACCCATCAGCACGGCAATCATCGGGTGTGACTCAGTCGAGCAGGTGGAGGAATGCGTGGAACTCGCCCGTTCCTTTACCCCGTTAAGTCAGGCCCAGATGGCTGCCATGGAAGCAAAAGTAGAACCTGTTGCCAAGCAGGCCCTATTTTTCCGGCTCATGCCCCGCTGAGCATCACACCGCTATGCTCTTTCGTAACACGATGCATCTGCTTATATTTCGCAACGAACCTTTCGCGCTCTCTCCTATCCTCAGCAGGATCTCCTGAAGAGGTTAGATCCTCCCCCGCAGGCCCGAGAATCTCCAGCAATGCACGATTGTCGGTTTGCTGCGCTGCCGTGAATAGGGCGGCGCTCGCTTCTTCCGGAGAGTGAAACGATTGCTGATTCAGTTCTTCTCGGCCCGTATATGCCTTTACACGTATATGCTCTGTGGAGTATATCAAGAGAGTGGAATCTGTGTTCGAAATCATTGCGGAGCCGAACCGCCGCGCGATACTGAACCTCTTGGTCTCGTCACAACAGTCGGTTGGAGATATCGAGCGTCAGCTTCGTATGCCGCAGCCGACGGTGTCAAAGCACCTGCGAGTGCTGCGCGAGGCCGGTTTCGTGGAATCCACGGTGGACGCACAGCGCCGTCTCTATCGACTGAAACCTGAAGCACTTCGGGAGGTGGATGCGTGGCTGGCTCCGTTCCGTCGGTTCTGGTCCGCTCACGTAGATGCTCTGGAACGCCACCTCGACCGCATGGATCAACGTCCGCATGGATCATCAACACGCACGAAAAGGAAGACAAGGAGAAGGTAGATGACCGATCGCGAGCAATACACACCGGGTCCGGCCAGCGGGGCGCAGGTAGGAAAGGACGGAGAGAAGTGGACGCTCATTCTCGTCAGAGAACTGCGTCACCCGCCGGCGATGGTGTGGCAGGCGCTGACCGATCCGGCGCATCTGCGCGAGTGGGCTCCCTTTGAAGCCGATGGGAGCCTGGGTACGGTTGGAACGGTGAATCTCACGTGGGTGGGAACGCCCACGCCGCTGGAAACAAGAGTGACGCGAGCCGACGCTCCGAAGGTGCTTGAGTACAACGATACCCGGTGGCAACTCGAAGCCTTTGGTGGCGGCGGCACGCGGCTGACGCTGTGGCACAACATCGATCGCCGCTTCATCTCGTGGGGTGCTGCCGGGTGGCACATCTGCTTCGACGTCCTTGAGCGGCTCCTCGCGGGTGAGCCGATTGGACGCATCGTCGGCGCCGAGGCCATGAAGTTCGGCGGCTGGCAGCGATTGAACGCCGAGTACGCAAAGCAGTTCGGTATCGAGACACCCAACTGGCCGCCTCAGGCGGCTCAAAAGTCGTGAATCGAGGTGGATCGCAAAACGATGCACCGTGCAGTCGGGCTTCAAGCCGGACCAGAAGCAGAACTTTGGTGGCGCGCGCTACGGCTGGAATAGGTGTGCCCGATCCGCTTCGGGCTCGTCTTTAGAGTTAGAGGAGGTCACATTGAACTGGAACAAATGGGTTCGGCAGACCCACCGCTGGCTGTCCATTGCCTTTACGGTGGCCGTCATCGTCAACGGCGTCGCCGTGGTACAGGGGAGATATAGCTCCAGGATGGGCCTCTTGGCGGTGTTCGTGCTCGCCTTGCAGTTTTTCACCGGTCTGTACTTGTTCGTGCTGCCGTATGCGACCAAGTGGGGCAGCGGGCGACGCACCGGCTGAACGGGCGGCCGGCTGTTTAGGTCGTAGGACGGGTGGCTCTGGACCTTAGCGTCGGCGATGAGAGAATCATCCTGTAGCTACTTGCAATCGACCTTGTTGTCCTGCGCGGCGGCGATCTGCCACTTACCATCGCGCTTCAACCAGGTATCGGTCCAGACCTGGCACTGCTTCGCGTCTGGATGCGTTTTGTCTTTGCCGATGGCGTGCTCGCTGCCGTAAATGATGGCGACGTCTTCGCCGCAGAAGCGCACCTTGGCATCGTCGAGTGCGCATCCGTGCGCCGAGTGTGGACCTTTTTCATCGCGTAGCTCATCCGCCTTGGTGTAGCGCTCGCCACCAGTGCTGGTGCCCTGGAAATCGTCGGCCAACAACTCAGAGATAACTCCATTATTCGTGCAAACGCTTTCGGCCCACTTGCGCTCCATGTCGATCATGAACTTCGCGGATTTGTCGTCGGGTGTGGCCCAATGGCTTTGCTGCCCATAGGCGGCGGTCATAAGGACTACGAGGCACGTTACGAGGCAGATCAGGTGCAGAATTCGGTGACGCATCGTCCCTCCAGTATTTGAGTCACTATACAGGTAGTTGAGGCGGGTGGCTGGGTGGAGCAACCTCGGTGGGAATGATGCAAACTAGAATCAACTTCAAGGGTGGGCGACCCGCCTTTGCCTATCATGGATGTCCCCAGGACGGGTGGCCCACTCAAGCCCGATTTTGGCTTGAGTGGGGCAGTTCGACGGCTGGACAGAGTGTTCCCGCCGCTCGTTCGCGTTTTCGGACCGTCCATTCCGACTCGATCTCTACACGTCCTTCAGCGCCGGTAGCATAGTGGCGAAAGCTGCTCCACTGCCAGTCCTCCGGACGATCGGTTCGCTGAGCAGGAGGTGAACATGCTCGGGCATGACTACATAGCCATAGACGTAGAGTCTGTAACTACGCCGCACCCGTTCCAAGGCTGACTCGAAGATTCGGCGGCTTTCGTCGGTGGTAAGCAAGTGACGGCGGTGGTAACAGCAGAATGTGACGAAATGACTTTGACCACTCTGGTGAAAACGTGTCAGTCCCCAAGGCATGGGGACAATCTAGTTTGTCAGACGGGCCGTGTCTGTGACCTATGAACATCCCCACTCAAGCCAAAACCGGGCTTGAGTGGGCCACTCGTCCAAACATGCTCCGCACTATCAACGGTTCGCGGACAAAAGAGCATCGTTTCGCCATGCCATAGTATGAAGGAGACTCGGGGAGAGACGGAACGTCCCCGTTAACTAGTTTGAATCACACCCCAAAGAGAAGCGCAGGGCAGCACACACTTCATTCATCCGAGCGGCACTAAGCTGGGCTACGCGTCTTCCTAATCGCTGTTGAGATACAGTGACCGCGTTGTGCAGGTTTACTGCGCAAGGGGACTTCATGCCGTCTTCCTCATTCAGCACGACTTCCGATGGTACGCCGCGTATGGTGGAAGTGACAGGCGCAACCGTGACTGTGGATAAATAGGCGATGGCGCTGTTGCGGGTGAGCACGAGGGCTGGTCGTTTCTTGTCGGGCGCGGCAAACTGGTAGAGCCGGACCTCACCTCGGGCTATCTGGCCTCGGGCTATTCTTCCGGCCACGCGGCCTCCGATTCCCAACCCCGCGCTTCCGCGTCGGATTGCGACTGTCGCGAGTAGCCCTGGCGGTCGCGTTCTTCACTGGCTCGCAGTTCTAACCGACGGAGATGTTCCCGCAGGGCGTCGCGCACCAGAGCGGACCGGTTTCGCCTGGTGCGCTTCGCGGCTAGGTCAGCGGCGTGTAACAGCTTTTTATCCAGCACGATTTGAACGATTTCCATATGTGGAATCTACTCCACAGTATACTCCACATGGAAGACATTTCAAAGCAAGCTGTTACATTCCCCTCACAGCCTGTTGGGCAGTGGATCAGTTCAAACATCCCCACTCTAAATTTCGCAAAGAACGCGAAATTTAGAATGGGCCACCCGGCCTGCTTCCACTTGCGGAGGTTGCAGGTTACGCTGAGCGCAGCTAAATTAGGTGCGAGAGTTGGAGCCGCACATGAAAAGGCCCGTCCCGGTGGAATCTGCCTCGGCATTAATCGACGAGAAGATCAAGAAACTTGGGGACTGGCGCGGGAAGATGCTCGCGAAAGTGCGCGAAATCATTCATGAGGCAGACCCTGAGATCGTCGAGGAATGGAAGTGGATGGGAAGCCCAGTGTGGTCTCACGACGGAATCATCGCGGTCGGCAACGCCCACAAAGATAAGGTGAAGGTTACCTTTTCCCACGGGGCGAGGCTCCCAGATCCTGACAAGCTCTTCAACGCGGGCCTGGGAGGCAACGCGTGGCGAGCGATCGATTTTTTCGAGGGCGATAAGATTAATGAGCGTGCTCTAAAAAATCTCGTCCGTGCCGCCGTTGATTACAATCAGATCAAATTGAAGAGGAAAGCGCCTGCGGGTACTCGAGCGAAAGTACATAAAAGTAAAAAGTGATGAAACTACAGCTTTTTCTCACGAATTCTCTTTGCGGCCCCTCTTTTTTCAACTTTAGTGCCCTTCTTGTTTCGAACTCAGGCCGCTTTTTTGGGGCCACCTTTTTGACTCGACCGACGAAGGTTGGCGAACCCTGGAGGGGCCACTCTTGCGGTGCCTCGCCGCCAGTCTGCTGATCTGAATGAGCGGGCAAAGAAGACGAGCAACGCAACGAGGATCAATGACAAGATGATGGCGACCCCAATCCTGACCCTGTGGAGCCAGGCGTTGCGGGGCCTGATCGTGGGGATTTTTATGGATGAAGTGGGGTCGACCACGAGGGAGGCTTCGGGGCGTGCCTGCACCGGGCCCCAAACAGTAATCTCCGTTGTTGGAACCGCTTGTCCTGTGGGTTTAACGGCCTTGCGAGGCGCCTTCTTCAAAGCTATTTTGGGTGATTCGTTCACCGATTTTGCGGGCCTGGTGATGGTCGATCTCGGATTGGAGGGCATCGAGGGAACAGGCTTGTCTGCTAGCTTCGCCAGCTCGAGAGCCCTTGTCTTTGGATAAACAAATTCCTCGCCCCAATCCGCCCCCGGATAAAACCACGCCCTGATGGCTTCCGCAGAACCGGGCGCCCTAGCCCTAAACGTCATTACGGCTTTGTCGGTCGGCCGCAAACGGTAATTCGGTATTGCAATGATATTCGCGTAGAGGTGGGTTTGGTCCTCGTTGAAAATCTGGACGATGTTGCGGTCGGATGCCAAATCCATCAGCTTAAAAACATACCTCCCAGCCGGCAAGATCTTGCCACCGGGAATCTCGACCGGGTGGTCGAATGTCACAATAGTTTTCTTGTTCCACTCGTCTGCCATCACTTTGGGTAGACCCACCAAGAGCACCAGGGATGAACAAAAGATCATCGCCACTACTGTGAGTCGATTCATTTGACAACACCCAAGGATGCCAGACGATGGGGTCGGCAGTTGTGATAACGATTGACCTTTGTCCACGCCGACCCGCTCTGTGCGCCCAGTGTAGGGCACAGAGCACTTACGGTTCTGGTCAAAACTGCTCAGGGGCAATCGCCGCCCCGCTCGTGGCGCCGGGTTGAGGGCCAGGAGCGGCTCGCGGAATTATCATCGCCCATTTTACGCCTGCGGCGGCGGCTACGACTAAGACGAAACTGCGGACGACCTTTCCTGTAAGAGGATGCTCCTACCGATCGTAAAGGGTGACCAGAGATCGAAGTCTTGCGCACAAGTCGCTGCTCAATGCGGCAGGACGATAACGCCATTTCCAGTTTCCGGTGACCGTGCCGGGAAGATTCATGCGCGCGTCGCTGCCGAGGCCGAGCACATCCTGCAAGGGGACAATCGCAACGTCAGCGACCGACGCCAGGACCGCCCGGATCATGACCCAGTTGATCTCGGAATCGTCACGGAAGTTGAGATAGGCGCGAGCGAAGTCGTGCTCTTTGCGGACATCGTCCGGAGTGCGTGTGCTGTCACCGGCGCCGGAACTCGACCACCAACCTACCGTCGTGTCATTGTCGTGCCCGCCGGTGTAGGCGACCAGGTCGCGGCTGTAGTTATGCGGACGAAACGATGGACCCTGCGGATCGGTGCCGAACGCGAATTGCAACAGACTCATGCCGGGCAGACCGAACTGGTGCCGCAGTTTCTCCACCGGGGGAGTGATGACGCCCAGGTTCTCCGCGACAATCGGCAGTTCGCCAAATGCATTTTGCAGTGCCGACAGAAAATCTTCTCCGGGCCCTTTGATCCAGCGCCCGTGCATGGCGGTCGTTTCGCCGGCGGGAATCTCCCAGTAAGATTCAAAGCCGCGGAAATGATCGAGTCGAACCATATCGAAAAGCGCGAGCGTGGCACGGAAGCGCTCGATCCACCACTTGTAGCCGCTGGTTGCGAGTAAATCCCAGCGATAAATAGGATTCCCCCAAAGCTGTCCGGTGGCGCTGAAATAATCCGGTGGCACGCCGGAGACCACGGTCGGGAGGCCATGATCGTCGAGATAGTAGAGATCGGGATGAGCCCAGACGTCGGCGCTGTCGTGAGCCACATAGATGGGGACGTCACCCATGAAACGGATGCCGCGCTGCTGGCAATAGGCCTTGAGTTGATGCCACTGCCGGAAAAATTCGAATTGCCAATACTTATAAGCGTTCAGTTCCGGCGCCAGTTTCCTGGACCAGTCGCTGATGGCATGCGGGTCTCGTTTGCGAATTTGCGCATCCCATGTGGTCCAGATGGTTCCGTGGTGCGCATCTTTGCAGGCCATGAAAAGCGCGTAGTCGTCGAGCCATGGGCTGGCACTTTCGCAAAAGCGGTCGAAGGCCGCATGATCGGCGTGGGAAGCGTCCGCAAAGAAAACCTGCGCCGCCCGGCGTAAGGTCGCCAACCTGAATTCGATCACCGGCCCATAGTCGACGAAGTCTTGGGGAAACGGCGGCGCCTGCGCCAGATCGGAGACCTGGAGCAAGCCCTGATCGCGCAAGCGCTCAAGGCTGAGCAGCAGCGGGTTGCCGGCAAAAGCGGAGAAACACTGATACGGGGAATCGCCGTATCCGGTAGGATTCAGCGGCAGCACTTGCCACACCTTCTGTCCGGAGGCGAAAAGGAAGTCCGCAAATTCGTGGGCGCAGGGGCCAAGATCACCGATGCCGAAGCGGCCGGGCAGGGAAGTGAAGTGGAGCAGAATCCCACTACATCGCGGAACTTTCACTCCGTAACAATACGCAGGTCAGCGGTGTCAGGGCAAGGCGTCAGGAAGTATGCAGGCGAGCCGAGTGAGTGGATTTCCAACTTTACGCATCTGGCTCAGGGCCGGGATCGATTTGGATCGCTGACTGGTTGATAACAGGATTCTACGGTTGTCACTTCATATAAACTTACGTGTTGCCATGCTTTGCCGAGAGGCACTGAAATTGGTCCAGGAGGAAGCGGGTTGCCATTAAATCGGGATGTGCTTTGGTACAAGGACGCGATCATCTATCAAGTCCACGTCCGCACTTTCCACGACAGCAACGGGGATGGCATCGGTGATTTTCAAGGGCTTGAAGAGAAGCTCGACTACCTGCAGGAACTGGGGATCAGCGCGATATGGCTCATGCCATTCTTCCCCTCTCCTCTGCGGGACGATGGCTACGACATCGCGGATCACTACGCAGTCCATTCCAGCTATGGAACATTGGAGGATTTCCGGAAGTTTCTGGGGTCGGCCCACGACCGAGGGATTCGGGTCATCATCGAAATGGTGTTGAATCACACATCCGATCAGCACCCGTGGTTTCAAGAGTCGCGAAGTTCGCAGGACAATCCACGGCGCGATTGGTACGTGTGGAGTGATACCGACACCCGGTACAAGGGAACGCGCATCATTTTTATTGACACAGAAACGTCGAACTGGGCGTGGGATCCGATTTCGAAATCCTTCTACTGGCATCGCTTCTTCAGTCACCAGCCCGATCTCAACTACGACAATCCTGCGGTTCGCGAACAGATGTGGGATGTGATGAAGTTCTGGCTGGAGATGGGGGTGGATGCCTTCCGGCTGGACGCGGTGCCGTACCTGGTGGAACGGGAGGGCACAAATTGCGAGAACTTGCCGGAGACCCACGCTATCGTGAAGGAATTGCGGCGAAAACTCGATGAACAATTCCCGGGCAGGATGCTTCTGGCGGAGGCCAATCAGTGGCCCGCGGATCTTCGTCCATATTTCGGTGACGGAGATGAATTCCACATGGCGTTTCATTTTCCGTTGATGCCGAGGATGTTCATGGGGCTGAAGTTGGAAGACCGCAAGCCGATCACTGAAATCATGCAGCAGACGCCGGAAATCCCGTCCTCATGCCAGTGGTCTCTGTTCCTGCGCAACCATGACGAGCTGACCCTGGAAATGGTAACGGACGTGGAACGCGACTACATGTACGACACGTACGCGGAAAGCAAAACGATGCGGCTGAATCTTGGAATTCGGAGGCGGCTCGCTCCTTTACTGGACAACGACCGGAGGCGCATCGAGTTAATGAACGGGATGCTGATGTCTTTACCGGGCACTCCTATCGTCTATTACGGCGATGAAATCGGAATGGGCGATAACATCAATTTAGGTGACCGTAACGGAGTACGGACCCCAATGCAGTGGGACGGGGGATTGAATGGTGGCTTTTCTACCGCTGCCCCAGAGCGTCTGTATGCCCCCCCTATTCAGGATCCGGTATATGGTTATCCGGCTGTGAACGTCTTGAGACAAAAAGCGAGCGAACATTTGCTTCTCAATTGGATGCAACACATCATAACGGTGCGCAGATCGACCGCGGTGTTCGGCAGGGGATCAATTGAGTTTCTCTACCCAGCGAATCACAGAATACTGGCGTATGTGCGGCGACTGGGCAACGAGGTGGTCCTGGTGGTCAACAATCTTTCGAGCACGGCGCAGGCTGTCGAACTGGATCTACGGAGTTACAAGGGAAATATTCTGATCGAGATGTTTGGCAAGAACCTGTTTCCGCGGGTGGGCGAGCTGCCCTATCTGCTAACGGTGGGGCCTTATCAGTTTTACTGGTTTCGGCTGCGACGAATCTAAGCGAATGTAGATGGTGAAAGCCATGACACATGAGAGACGTCGACCGAAAGACACGACGCGGTATTTCGCACGGAGATGAAATTGGCGGAGGAGAGCTATCTGACGGATGATTTTCTTCGCCAACTGATCAATGTTGGCGAAGTGGACATCCTGGTGGGCTTGCCCACGCACAATAACGCCAAAACTATCGGGTCGATCGTCCAGACAATTCAGAGCGGCATCTTACGCGGATTTCCCCGAGAGCGAGCCGTGATCATTAACGCCGATGGGGGGTCGCGAGATGGCACTCCCGAACTGGTCACGGGCGTCTCTATCGATGACGTGCGCCGAGCGTCAAATCCTTACGCTCTTCGGACATTGCACTCAATCAGCACGAAGTATGCGAGCAGCCCGGCGAACGAAGTTGCGTTTCGGACGATTCTGGCTGCCGCCGAACTACTTCGCGCCAAGGCCTGTGTGGTGATGTCGCCCGAATCGGCGAACATTGAACCGGAATGGCTCTCAAAGCTTTTGCGTCCCATTTATCGCGACGGCTTCGATCTTGTGACCCCCACATATCGCAGGCATAAGTTGGAAGGGCTGCTCATAACGAATTTGCTCTACCCGATGACCCGCGCACTTTACGGGTTGAGAATTCGTGAGGCATACTCGCAGGAGTTCGGATTCTCCGGTCGTCTGGGAAGTAAATTTCTTGAACAAAATGTCTGGAATGATGGAAGCGGAGAGACTGGTGTAGAACTGCGCTTCACCCTGGCTGCGATCATAGGACGATACCGTATCTGCCAGTCCTTCCTTGGAGAAAAGGATCACGTCGAGCGACGAGCTGCTGACCTGGTGCCGGCGCTGCGACAAACTGCTGGGGCCCTGTTCTCGGCATTGGACCCAGACTTTCCCGTCTGGAGTGCGGTGGCCGGTTCCGAGGTGGTTCCTACTACCGGGAGCGACCAGGACGTGCTTCTGACACCAGCGCGCGTAAACCGGAAGCGACTGCGAGAGATGTTCTCGACCGGAGTTGCCGAATTGGAGTCCGTGTTTCATTCAATTCTTTCCCCTTCCACCCTGGCAGAACTCCAGCGAATCGCCGGCACGGGAGAAGAGGAGTTTCATTACCCTGCAGAATTGTGGGTGAGGACGGTATACGAGTTTGCCGCCGCGTATCAGAAATCTGTGATCAGCCGGGATCATATCATCCAGGCCTTAGCCCCGCTTTTTCGCGGGAGAGTATTCACGTTCCTGATGGAGAACCGCGACGCTTCCGCGGACGACGTGGAGAACAATATCGAAGGCTTATGCCTTGAATTCGAGCGATTGAAACCGTATCTGCTGCAGATGTGGAAATCGAGAGAGTGAGGCAAACTATGCGGGAAATGATTATCAGCGAACTGAGTCAGGCGCTGCACGAAATTGTCAGAGGTTTCGCTCACTTCCTTCCTCGTCTCATCGTGATGCTGATCCTTGCATTTGTGGGATGGGTGATCGCGTACGTTGCAAAAGTGGTTCTGCGGAGTCTTCTGCGGCTCATCAAGTTCGACAGGCTTTCAGAAAACGCAGGCGCCTCTCAGCTGCTCACCAAGGCCGCTCTGCCATCGGCGACGGAAATGTTGAGCCGGTTCGTGTTCTGGGTGGTGTGGCTCGGCTTCATTCTGCTGGGTGTGAGCGTGCTCGGGATCCTGGGCCTGCAGGAGCAAATCGCAAGATTTTTTCTTTTCCTGCCGCGTCTGTTCGTAGCCATGTTCATCATGTTTTTCGGACTGCTGGCAGCCAGCTTCTTTTCTCGCGCGACTCTATTAGCCGCGGTGAATGCGAATGTGCCTTCACCTCGGGTTTTGAGCCTCGCTGTCCGCAGCATCATCATAGTTTTCGTATTGTCCATCGTGTTTGAAGAACTGGGTCTCGCAGAACAGACCATGCTGGTTGCCTTCGGAATTGCCTTCGGCGCCCTGATGTTCGGCTTGGCAATCGCATTCGGCGTGGGGGGCAGAGGCCTGGCCCAGCGTTTCCTGGAGAAGAGGTTTGTTCGCGGGAGGAAGGAAGAGAACGAAGACGAACTGTCGCCACTCTAGTGCAGCGAAGTTGAAGATGGCGGACACATCACTCACGAGTCGCACAACCCGCGATGTCAACTAGCGGCCCGTTACGGTAGGATGAAATTTCCTCCCGGTTGCGTTCGGGAGGCTGTGCCATGCGACTACTTAGCATCCGGCTCATTGTTTCGCTCATCGTGGGCATCACGCTGGTCTCGCTCTCGTCCTCGTATTACGAAGTGTTGGGTGAGAAGAGTGGCCTGCGCCGGGACCTGGAGCGACGCGCCGAGGTATTGGGGGAAAGCCTCGCGGGAAATGTGGAACGCGACCTGGAGAAAGATTCGGTGCAGGACTTGCAGCGCATCGTACAGCACTTCGGGAACCGAGAACATCTATCGGGACTGGCGATCTATGGCCGGCAGGGCGATTTGCTGGCAGTTACACCGGAGCTGGCATCCAGGCTGGATACAGTTTCCTCCGTAATGTCTCAAGCATTGAGTGAGAACCATGGAGCGGGCTCGTTTAAACGAGTGGGCGACGCCTCGATGCACATCTACGCCTTACCTCTTCACCAGGACGATGAAGTCATCGGCGGCCTCGCGATTGTGCATGATGCCGGCTACATTCGGGCGGAGAGCCTTCACATTTGGCGCGAAACCTTCCTGCGAGTGCTGGCACAGGTGTTTCTCATCGTGCTCATCACGCTGTTGATTGTCCGCTGGAGTATTGCCGGACCCATCGCACGCACAGCGCAGTGGATGCGCGCTTTGCGGACGGGGCGAATCTCTTCACGCCAGAGCGCCCGCGATCTGGATCTATTTCGTCCGCTGCTGCGGGAGGTCGCCGCTTTCGCGGAAAGCCTTAAACAGGCGCGGTCGGCGGCTAAGACCGAAGCTCGCTTACGGGAGGCGGGTGAATCTCTGTGGACGGCCGACCGGCTGGCGGTGCACGTGCGGACACGCCTGGACAATGGGCGTCTTTTTGTGGTGTCTAATCGCGAGCCTTACATCCACATGCGGCAGGGAAAATCAGTGGAAGTGATTGTGCCGCCCAGCGGGCTGGTCACTGCGATCGAGCCAGTACTGCGCGCCTGTGACGGAACCTGGATTGCGCATGGCAATGGCGATGCCGACCTCGAAACGGTTGATGAGCACGACCGGCTGCGCGTGCCTCCGGAAGATCCTCACTACACCTTGCGCCGGGTCTGGCTGAATAAAGAGGAAGAAGAAGGCTACTACTACGGATTTGCCAACGAGGGACTCTGGCCGCTGTGTCACATCGCGCACACGCGGCCGATCTTTCGCGCGGAGGACTGGAAATGCTATCAGGCGGTAAATCTGAAGTTCGCCGAGGCGCTGCTTGAAGAGATTAAGGACGTGGAAAAGCCCATGGTGCTGGTGCAGGATTACCACTTCGCGCTGCTGCCGCGTCTGATTAAAGAAAAAAGGCCGGAGGCGAGGGTGGCAATCTTCTGGCACATTCCGTGGCCAAACCCGGAGGCATTTGACATTTCCCCGTGGCGGCGCGAACTTGTGGATGGTCTGCTCGGCGCCGATCTGATAGGGTTTCACATCCAGTCGCACTGCAATAACTTCCTGCAGACGGTGGACCGGGTAGTGGAATCGCGCGTCGATTGGGAACACTTTTCGGTGAGACGTCTGAATCATCCCACCCTGGTGCGACCTTTCCCCATCAGTGTGGACTTCACGGATGTGCAACGGCCGGAGTCGACACCAGGCTCCTACGGTGAACGGTCCGCTTTGCTCAAGGCCTTGGGGGTTGAGGCTACCTTCATGGGTGTGGGCGTAGACCGGGTCGACTATACCAAGGGTATTCTGGAGCGTTTTCTGGCGATTGAGCGTTTTCTGGAGAAGTATCCTGCCTATAAGGGCCAATTCACATTCGTGCAGATTGGCGCTCCAAGTCGCAGCCACCTCAAACGGTATCACGACCTGATGGCGGAGGTGGAAGCGGAAGCGGACCGTATCAACTGGCGGTTCCAGACAGAAAAATGGAAGCCCATCGTCTTTCTGAACCGGCAGCATAACCATCAGGAGATTCAAAGCTACTACCGCGCCGCAGACGTATGCCTGGTTACGTCGTTGCACGATGGCATGAATCTGGTGGCGAAAGAATTCGTGGCAGCCCGGCACGACGAAAGGGCAGTTTTGATCCTGAGTTGTTTCACCGGTGCCGCCCACGAGTTGCGGGATGCCTTGCAGATCAACCCCTATGATATCGACCAGACGGCCGAAGCCATTCGCTTTGCTCTTGGCATGGATCCGGAGGAAAAGGAATTGCGGATGCAACGCATGCGGAAGACGGTCAGGGAACACAACGTTTACCGCTGGGCAGGAGGCCTGATCGCGGAACTCTGTGAGCTGCGCCTGGACGCGCCGGACGAAAACAAGGAGAAGCCCCGGGCAAGTACGGCTGCCTGGGGATGAGGAGCACGTGGTTGTCTGGCACGGCCAATCGAATCGAAGTCGAACAGTTCATGAACGCGGTGGCAGAGTCGCAGGTTTCCGCGCTTCTGCTCGACTATGACGGTACTCTCGCGCCATTCTGCCTCAATCGCCAGCAGGCTGTCCCTTATCCGGGAGTGACCGCGCTGCTCCAGGAGATCATCGACGATGGCCGCACTCGTGTGGTCATCATTACAGGTCGGAGCGCTCATGAAGTGATCCAGCTGCTTGCGGTTCACCCGAGTCCCGAGATCTGGGGATGCCATGGGTTGGAGCGATTGAGACCGGATGGAACCTGCGAGACACCGCGGGTGGAAGAGCCTGTCGTGCAGGCACTGGCTGAGGCAGATCGCTGGTTAAGGGACCAGGGGCTGCACAACCGGGCTGAGTTCAAGACCGGGGCCGTCGCCATCCATTGGCGCGGGCTGGACCAAGCGACTGCGGCGAAAATCCGCGGCCAGGTTTTGCTGGGGTGGTTGCCGATTGCTCAAAGTACGCCAATGGAACTGCTGGAGTTCGATGGCGGGGTTGAAATGCGCATGCCGGGTCGTGATAAAGGAGATGCAGTCCGCACGATCCTGGATGAAATGCGGCCGGAGGTTCCCGTCGCCTACCTGGGGGATGATGCGACCGACGAGCGTGCTTTCCTCGCTCTTGAAACGCGAGGCCTAAGCGTGCTGGTTCGCCCCGAATGGCGCAAAACTGCGGCCGCCCTGTGGATCAAGCCGCCGGAAGGTCTGCGGGAGTTTCTGACACGGTGGCTGCAAGCATGTCGTGAGGGGCAACATCGCGCGGGGACAAAGTCTTCTGGCCTTAAATGAGTGAGGGTGCGACCAAAATACCTGCGCGTGAGAGATCACTGGATCACAACCGTTGGTTGCAGTCCCGTGCCCCAAGCGTCTGCCGGTGGCGTCATCTTGGATGGCAAGGCTCCGCCCGAGGATGCTCCAGCCGAGACGTTGAGGGCAAAGCTTACATAGGTAGGCCCAGCTGCGACCTTGGCACAAAGGGTCGAGCAATTCGTGGTAAATGCAATATAGTATCGACCCGCATTGAGAGCAGTGGAACCTTGAGTCCACTTCAACGTTCGGAAACTCTTTGTCGGTGCGAAGGTAGTGCCCGGAGTAGGCCCAATATTCGCCACGAGATTCCCCGAGCCATCGAAGATGCCAATGTCATAATTATTCGCCGTATTGTCCGTGGTCGTTACGTCGTAGGTGATTTCGGTAGTGATAACGTTGTAAGGCAAGAGGAATCCCCAAAGCTTGGTAACATTTAGGGTCGGAGCTTGAGAGGCTCCGGTACGCTCGCCGCCGGTTACAAAGAATGGCAATGTCGCGACGTTTCCTCCCGCCGCAGAAATTGTGACCGTGCCGCCTAAGGCCACCGTTCCGCCCCCCGACAATCCCGATCCAGCCTGCACGGTGATGGAAGGATTGGCCAGCATGCTGTTGGTTACTCCGGCAGCGGGAATGCTGATCGTGCCGCTAGTGGTGATTGGCCCGCCCGTCAGGCCTGCGCCCGTACCGACGCTGGTGACCGTCCCGCCGGAAGCCAAATTGGTAAGTGTGACCGTGCCGCCCAACGCCACGGTTCCGCCCCCCTGCAATCCCGATCCAGCCTGCACGGTGATGGAAGGATTGGCCAGCATGCTGTTGGTCACTCCGGCAGCGGGAATACTGATCGTGCCGCTATTGGTGATTGGCCCGCCCGTCAGGCCTGCGCCCGTACCGACGCTGGTGACCGTTCCGCCGGCGCCGGGAAAGGTCTGCCCCGGGGCGAAATTAAGGTACCCGTAGTTGACCCCGTTTTTGTTGACAATGTTGACGGAGATCCCCGTCTCCGTTACGAATCCGGGGACGCCGTACAACAGGTTGAGCGTTTCCCCGGTGGTTGAGGAATCATTTCCCGCCGGCTCAGCCTGGAAGCGAAAGACGTAAGGCCCCGGTCCTCCGAGAATCGTGTTCCACACCGAAGCCTCGAAATCGAGGGGATTGGAAATGTATCCTTTTGCGGTAGTGGCCGTACCGGTTGGAGGTATAACAACGCCGGCCAGAGCCGACAGTGAACCTCCAAAGAAGGCTGTTCCCGAAACGTCCAGCATGCCGGCAGGGCTGGTATTGCCGATTCCTACATTGCCGCCCGATTCGAAAATGGCCGAATTCTCAATGTTGCAGACGCTGGTGAACTTGGAGATCTGATTGGCGGTGGCGGTTCCGCCACTGGTGATGGATGAACAGGATGATTCCGGCACCGGGTTCAACAGGATTGCACCCGAACCTGGGGTTAGAATCTGCGAGCCGCGCTGCGAATTCGCAGAGCCCACCTGAGTGCCGGAGGCTGGCTGCGCTGACGAGTATTGACTGTCTGCGAGGACAAAAGCCGAAGCAGGTTTGCCTCCCAACGTCTCTGCGTCGGCGGCCTTTAGCGCATAAGCCACGCTCAACAGCAGAATCCGCGGCTGCTCCGCCTGTCCGTCGGGGCGGACGCCTAACCAGCGTGCTTCACCCGCGGAGAAAATCTCCAGCGGCAGACCACTCTCATTCGTCGCTCCGAGCAGCACGCTGTAGCGCCCGGCTGAGTCCAGTTGCACGTTCTGGTTTTCTTGCCAAACGACCTCGTGGTCACTCTGGTCTTTGTACAGAGAAAACGTGACTCCGACGCGCCCGCTGAGAGGCTTCCCTGCCTCATCACGCACGGCTCCTTGTATCCGAATCAACCGAGGCACAGTCGCGGTCGAAGCAGGTTGGGACGACTGCTGGGCATCGACTTGGACCTGCGCCAACGCGCAGGCACCGAGGAGCAGACCCACTGTGAGGGTGCACACTGAAACGCGACGAAATCTCACAACCACCTCCTGCTAGCTATTTTGGGGAGTAGGCTAAACGGCGGGCGGAGTGAGGCGATGCCGGACCTGTCAAACCAATCCCCCTAGGCCCGAAGGAGCCGGGCATTGTGCGCAACTCCAGCGCCCTGTTGGCGGCCACGGGGGATCATTGGCCGTATTCTGGCGCAACTAAATTGCACAATTCATGCACTGAGGACGCTTCATTTTTCAAGAAGCGTGCGGAGCAGATTCGTGCCTTTAAGGGATTACGTCTTAGTGACTCTTGTTGCAATCCCCCAGGTGGGTTAGCCGAACCGGATTAAGCAGTCTTGAGCCTAACCAAAAGGGGGATTGACGCGTTGCGGGATCTGATTTTAGATGTTCGCTGGGATGATCGGACTGCGCTGCAGTTCGCCGATTTCCTGAATTCGGCTGGGTTTTCTCGCTCAAGCCACACCACAGGACTGGAACACGACAAGTATATGAAGACTCTGATGGTTATGATGTGTATGACGGGCCTGTTGCCACTGGCTTTTGCCCAGAGCGCGACCCCACCGCGGATAACCGCCGCCGATGCGAAGAACCACCTCGACGAGACTGTAACCGTGTGCGGAAAGGTTGTAGACATCCAAAAAGTGCCGAAGTGGGGACTCGCAGGCCACGGGAAACCGGTAAGTTTCGATCTCGATCAGCCGGAACCGAATCCGGTATTCTACTTCATAACTTTCGGAGCGAAGCCCGGGGGACCCCAAGAGGCCATTGCCGCCTACAAGGACAAGAGCGTATGCGTGACCGGCAAGATTTTGGGGATCGCCAGCAAGCCATTCATCCTGGCGGCAGATCGTTCCCAGATCAAGGTTCAATCGGAAAAGAAGTAGCGGGATGCTTCATACCAGCGGCAACCTGAAGACGGCTGGCTCGCAGGGCTGGTGACGCTTCCGGTTCGCGGTCCTGTTTTCAGGGCCGCTGCGGCTTCGTCCGCGGGGAATGGACAATATATCACTAATGATGGAAGGGGGCGAGAAGATCGGGATATGAAGAAGAGATTACTAATGTTGTTGTTATTGTGGGGAGGAGTTGAGTTATCGGCTCAAACCATAGTTCAACAGTATGTAGCAATTAGCCAAGGGAATTACGTCTCAGACATGGACCTTAAGGAACCGACCCGCAAGGGGAGTGTACTCCTCGCTATGCCCGCGATTCTTTCTCCAGGTATCAAGGTTTTGAGTGTTACCGACAATGCGCCAGGAGGGGGTAACACCTATAAACAAATTCCAGATGCTTTTTCGTCGTGCGCGAATAAGACTGTTGATATTTGGTACTGTGAGAATTGCAATCCAGGGGTGACCGAGCTGAAATTCCATTTATCGGATCGTGCCAAAGGCAGTATTAATGCTTTTTTTGAAGTTTCGAACATGGCGTTGTCCTCGGTGGTAGATGGGAGCGGCGCACACGTAAGCGACGGGACGGCAACGAGCGCAGGTCTAGAGGCTGGCCCTAGCATTACGACGACAACAAAGGATTTCATTATTGCTCGTTATTTTCCCTCCGTTCCTCTTCCAACCGGCGTAACTCCTGCGGCATGGACATATACGACCTCATATGTTTACGTGCAAGATGCACCACCAGGAACCTATCAACCGACGCTGACCGGAGCGGAGGCCGCGGGTAGTTTCTGCATGAGTATGGCCGCCTTCAAGACCGCTCCATCCGTTGCTGGTTCACAACCTAAGAAGAAGTAGGCGCAAGCCATTTCCTACACTAATACCGGGACCGAGTAATGAGTCATACGGTGGAGCGGGTGGGCGTATCCCCCCGTCCAGCCGGGTGGGGCG
Source organism: uncultured Acidobacteriaceae bacterium (assembly GCA_963772195.1). GTDB lineage: Bacteria > Acidobacteriota > Terriglobia > Terriglobales > Acidobacteriaceae > Acidiflorens. The sequence continues at coordinate 464,942 of CAVYWE010000002.1, forward strand.
CCCGGCTGTCAAGCAACCTATGCTTCTCCTATGAGAGGCATCACTTCTTCACTTCATCGGTCGACGGCGCCAATGCAGCGCTTTGTTTTTTGGCGGTGGGCGCGGCACCCAGTTCTTGCAGCACCGTTTCCCGCAATTTCATAAATCCGATGGAACCAGTCATGAAATGGCCATTGATGAAGAAACTCGGCGTGCCCTGCAATCCGAGCCGCTGGGCTTCCTGGGCATCCTTCTTCACGGCGGCAATTTGCTCGCCGCCGTCGAGGCATTGATCGAAACGGGCGGTGTCGAGTTTCAGCGCGGCAGCCTGCTTTTTCAGCTCAGAGGTTTGAAGTTTCTTGGTCTGAAACAAGGAATCATGATACTCCCAGAATTTACCTTGTGCGCCCGCACAGCGAGCGGCCTGGGCGGCTTTTGGAGCAAGCGGGTGCATGGGAAGCGGAAAGTCCTTGTAAACCAGTGACACCTGACTAGGGAGTTGTTCCCGTACCCGGGCGAGATCCTCGTTTACTTTTTGGCAGTAGGGGCACTCATAGTCCGCGAACTCGATGATCTGGACGGGAGCGTTCTCGGGACCAATCCGCGGATCATCTGCCACTTCGACGTGAGCACTGGGCTGGCTTAGCTCAACTACGACGCCATATTCCGCTCTAAGATCGGCGACGTACGCGTCCCGCGCTTTTTTCGTACGAAGCTGGTGTACCGTATCGATAATGTTGGCTCGCGCCGACTCGTAAGACTCGTCGGTTTGTACGCCTTCGTAGTAGAAGCGGAGCTGATCCTCTGTCGGTTCCTTCACGTTAACGGAAACATGACGCTTCAACAGTTCATCAACGGTCACGCCTTCCTTCTTCGCCTGCAGTTCCAATAGTTGATCGCCAATGTATTGCTCGAGGGCATCCCGCTCGGCAAGGTAGTACTTGTATTGTGCCTGAAGGAGTTTGCCTGCTTGTTTTTCCTGCAGCTCATCTGCCGTCACTTTGCGGCCGGCGATCTCGGCTACTACGCTGGAGTCTTTCTGGCCAAACCCTGAAACCGGAAAAGCGCATAGAGCTATTCCCAGTCCAAGCGCAATCAGAGAGTTCTTGGTTGACATTGCGGAATTTCCCCTCTTAAGGAATTGAATCAAGGACATGTTTTGGGGGAGTAGAACATGTCTCTAGAATTAGAACATGAGACAGGTGAAGAGGCAATTAGAAACATGAGACAAATTTGAAAACCCGGACGCCGGTCGCAACCCCGGTGTCCGGGATGTTTGGATTCGGCCCGGCCGAACAGCCACTTACGAAGCTATTTCAGCCATCGCCTAACGCCCCTCAAGTCGGAAGACTAGAAGTCAAAATCTTCCGGAGTGCAGGAGCACGTCTTGCCGCTGAGCTTTGCATCGAAATAGCACAGTTCTTGCAACAGCACTAGTTCAGACGCCGCGAGGTTCGAGTCCGCAAACTGGGTCTCGGTAACGTCATACCGCGTGCCACTTTTCTGGACGTGCACACCCCATGCGTGGATTCCGGGAGTTAGCGTTATGCTGTTGCCTCCAGGGGGGGCGGCGGCGCCATACGTGCTAGACGAAATGACCTTGATAACGCCGCGTGTCGGCTTGATACCGGTTATGGGTTTCGACGTGAGGTCCTCATTCACGCGTTCCGAGAGCAAACCGTCTGGCGTGATGTCGCAAGAGCAGCACTCCTGCAGCTCCTCGCTGTCATCGAACACGTAGATGTCTGCCCACAAGTCCGATTCTGTGTCGCCGTCGTTGACGAAACGATCGACTGCACCCGGCGCCCCTGCGGTGTTCGCGTTGGAGTAATAGGTGGTCAAATAGACGCTGCTGTCACCGGCTTGAGCCAACCCAGTTCCTGAGGCGATTCCCAGCATCAGGACGAGAAACAACAAAAATCCGAGCTTTTTCATTTGTGAATCCTCCTGTTGATTGTGGCGCCTGGCGCTGGGGGAGGATCAGCTATGGCGCTTGCGAAACTCTAACCTTTGCTGAGTTCTTTACAAGTACCCACGTGGCTTAGCCGAAACCATTAGGTACTGGAGTTACTACTTATGGAGTACTTCCACAACTTATGGAGTAGTTCCACAGCCCGGCGCATAAGGCAGAGCAAATTTGCGGGAGGACCTCGCGGTGCCCGAAGGCTTTGGGATATATAGGTGGGGGCATCGCGGCCCCGGTCATCGTGCCGCGATCATCGTGCCGCGATCATCGTCATTGGGATTTCTGTTTTCGAAGTTGCTCCAGTATCTGATGAGCCTTATCCTTCATCATCTGGCCGATATCCTCCGGAGACATTGACTCGATCGGAGGAGGCGGACCGAGGTCGACATACGGCACAGCCGTTACAGGCGGGGGTCCTGGAGGTGTGTACAGAGATGGGTTGTTGACTGGGTTCGGTTGGACAGGAGCAGCGGAAGCAATAGTAGGCGCGGCTGCATCTGGTCCGCGTAGGGACAGTAAGACCTGCGTCAGATCGTGCCGGGGTTGCGACGAACCCACGATGACGAAATCAAAAGAAGAACCGTTGAGCAACGACGCGAGCACATCTTCTGCTCGTCCTGGCCCTGTATGTTCAACAATGCGCTCAAGGCCGCTTCCGGGCGGAACCTCGATCACAGCCCCAGTCTTCTCCGCGACCAATTCCAGCACCGCGGCCAGAGTTGAGTTCTCGGCATCAATCGTGAGTTGGCCATCCCGATACGTGACCACCGGCGCATCAGGCGGGGCTGCTGCCGCTGCCAGCGAAGAGCCTGCCGAGCTGCGCTCGGCTTGGATGGGCGAGGGATCCCGTCCCCGCACAAGCCCGTTTTGCTTGGAGAGAACCGTTCCCGCTGGGGCTGCGGCGACGTCGTCCGGCAGCGGTAGTAATACCGCGCTGCGGGCAACGTTCTGTCTGGCAATCACTGGGGCTGCGGCAACCGCATGCGGCAGCGGCGGTAATTCGGCGCTGCTGGCGACATTCTGCCTTCCAACCACCAGGGCTGCGGCAACCGCATGCGGCAGCGGTAGTAATCCGGCGCTGCTGGCAACGTTCTGTCTTGCAACCACTGGGGCTGCGGCAACCGCATTTGGCAGGGGCAGCAATCCGGCGCTACTGGCAAGGTTCTGTCTTGCAACCACTGGGGCTGCGGCAACCGCATGCGGCAGCGGCAGTAATCCGGCGCTGCTGGCAACGGTCTGTCTTGTGACGACTGGGGCCGCGGCAACCGCATTTGGCAGGGGCAGCAATCCGGCGCTACTGGCAAGGTTCTGTCTTGCAACCACTGGGGCTGCGGCAACCGCATGCGGCAGCGGCGGTAATTCGGCTCTGCTGGCAACATTCTGCGTTCCAACCATTAGGGCCGCGAACTGTTGCGTTTGCCCGGTGGCGACATGGGCGGAAGCGGGAGTCACGGTAACTGTGATGGCATCCTCAAGCCGGATCTGCGTCAATACAGAGTAACTGGGGTCCGAAACTAGAACGCCTTCCAGAGTAACGACTCGCGGCTGCGGAAGTGAAGATGGCGTCCGGTAAACTCCCTGTTCATCGATTGACCCACAGGCCAAGCCGGAACAGCCGAGCCCCGAGATATTCCAATGTACGGCAACGGATCTTCCTTCAGCGTCAGTAACTTCGAATTGCTGAGTTTGATTTGCTGCGACGGTTGCTCCATTTGGATGAACGGTCAACCTGTGCGGAACGGCACGCGTTGACGCCCAGAGCCCTTGCAATCCAAAACAGGCCAGCAGGCCGACTGCGACCGCGATTCGCATGCCGCCTCGAAAGCAAGCGCGCAATTCGAGAATAGACGGTCTTCGTGAACCACCGATGCCGCGCCCGCACCTTGCTGGAGCATCCCTAAGCATAACCGCCTCGCTTCCGTGCGCAGCCATCGACCACTGCGCCAGGTGGCCGCAAGTCCGCATCGTGGATGCGGCTTGTGCTACCGCCTGCGCCTAGCCGAGAGAGGACGAAGAACCGCCCCGTCATGTTCGCATTCTCAGACTTGCCGAGTTGACTACGAAATCTGCTTGTCAGCAATTGCACGATTGGACTAGCCAATCCGTTTAAGACAAGATCGAACTAGCCCGTTCGTGCTAGAACAAATGAATATAGCTCAAGTGACGAGGCCATTCCTCTTGACAAAGCTTGGTTTGTGCAACATACTGCGTTCGCTTATTTCGGGCCCCTGTAAGTCGATGTAAGTATCGTTCTGGCTTTTTCGTGCGCCACCTCCCCCCAGAAGCTGGAACTCAATTTTACGGCAACGTCGGCTTGTGCGCCTTTAACCGGGACGCGTCCGGTTACGCCCAGCACAGAGAACTCCGTTGAGGGTTCGGGCGTAACGGTGCACGCCGCTTTGAATCGAGGAGGGCACTGTGCCAATGGCGGCGAGCAACAGCGGTTTTTTGCTGCTAGATGCTAGATTGAATCTGATTGCAGCGAATGATTCTGCCCTTCAGATCCTCTGCTTCCCCAGCGCGGCGGATCGGATCAAACAACCTAAAGTGTTTCTTGCGGATCGGGTGCGCACCACCCTTGTTGACCATAGGAGTCGGGACAGATCGGCTTTCGTCAAAGAGTTCAGGTCGGGTAAACGCCGGTACATCTGCAAAAACTTTCAAGTCGACTGCAACGGACACTATCCCGTTCAGCCCGCTTTCGCTGTGCTGCTGGAGCGGGATGCATCGAGCAGTTACTCGGCACTTGAAGAGGTCTCTGAACAGTTCGATCTGACTCAACGAGAACGTGAGACGGTAGAGTTTCTCCTACAAGGTCTGACTAGCAAAGAGATCGCGACTCGCATGCAGATCAGTCCTAATACCGTAAAGGCGTTCCTGCGATTGGTAATGGTCAAAATGAAAGTTTCAACACGTTCTGGAATTGCCGGGAAGCTTGCTGGTTCAAGGCCAAATACTTAAGTCTTTCGTATCCGAAGGGTTAGCCGCGAATTAATTCGATTGAAGAATATACGGGACTGGCGACTTCGGTCATTATGCGATGCTGTGACGCATCCTTCAGATCGAGAACGACGCCAGCATGAGCGTTTCCCGCAGGTGCTTGAAGTGCATGCACGGAGTTTGCTATCGGGTTCGACGGCGAGTGCCCGGCCAAAGGAATTTGACGGTCGCGTTCACAATGTTAGCAACGGCGGCGTTTGCATCCTTAGTTCGAGTCCCCTCCAGGCTGACACGTTCGTGTGCTGCGATTTCCCGGTGTCCGATGTTCCGATTTCGATTCCCACGCTCATGCAAGTGCGATGGACTGCCAAGCGCGGGAACAAATCTCCGAGCTACATCAACGGCCTTCAATTCATTTTCTAGCTGGCGACTTTGGAAAACGCGCCGGCTTTGGGCTTGCATATTTGGCTTACGCCGATGCACTACTACCAATAGGCTAGTACCAGTTGATAATTGTGCGGAATAATCCAGTCGATATAGTTCCATTCGGTTAGTTCGTACCTTGCCCTCTCCCCGAGTCGCCAGGAGTCCACCATGAGGCTTTGTCCAGCCCCTCGCGTGATTAGTGTTCTTAGTGCGCTCATATGTTCCGGATTGCTGTTGAGCTGCGGTGGAATCAGCGCATCCCAAGGAGGCGGAGGAACTCCGAAACTCACGCAAATCACAATTGCTCCCTCTAACCCGAGCATTATGAAGGGCGCAAGCCAACAACTCACGGCTACGGGAACCTATAGTGACGGGAGCACACAGAATCTGACGAGCACAGCGGCGTGGAGTTCATCGGCTCCGAAGGTCGCGACGATCAACGCGGCGGGTCTGGCCAACGGCTTAATTTTGGGCAGCACGACGATCACGGCTGTCTCGGGCACGGTACAGGGAACGACTACGCTGACTGTAACCGCACCGGTTCTCGCCTCGATTGCGGTGACGCCAGCGAATAGTTCGATTGCTGCGGGGAACACGCAACAGCTCACGGCCACGGGAACCTATAGTGACGGGAGCACACAGAATCTGACGAGCACAGCGGCGTGGAGTTCATCGGCTCCGAAGGTCGCGACGATCAACGCGGCGGGTCTGGCCAGCGGCTTAATCGTGGGCAGCACGACGATCATGGCTGTCTCGGGCACGGTACAGGGAACGACTACGCTGACTGTAACCGCACCGGTTCTCGCCTCGATTGCGGTGACGCCAGCGAATAGTTCGATTGCTGCGGGGAACACGCAACAGCTCACGGCCACGGGAACCTATAGTGACGGGAGCACGCAGAATCTGACGAGCACAGCGGCGTGGAGTTCATTGGCTCCGAAGGTCGCGACGATCAACGCGGCGGGTCTGGCCAACGGCTTAATTTTGGGCAGCACGACGATCACGGCTGTCTCGGGCACGGTACAGGGAACGACTACGCTGACTGTAACCGCACCGGTTCTCGCCTCGATTGCGGTGACGCCAGCGAATAGTTCGATTGCTGCGGGGAACACGCAACAGCTCACGGCCACGGGAACCTATAGTGACGGGAGCACACAGAATCTGACGAGCACAGCGGCGTGGAGTTCATCGGCTCCGAAGGTCGCGACGATCAACGCGGCGGGTCTGGCCAGCGGCTTAATCGTGGGCAGCACGACGATCATGGCTGTCTCGGGCACGGTACAGGGAACGACTACGCTGACTGTAACCGCACCGGTTCTCGCCTCGATTGCGGTGACGCCAGCGAATAGTTCGATTGCTGCGGGGAACACGCAACAGCTCACGGCCACGGGAACCTATAGTGACGGGAGCACACAGAATCTGACGAGCACAGCGGCGTGGAGTTCATCGGCTCCGAAGGTCGCGACGATCAACGCGGCGGGTCTGGCCAGCGGCTTAATCGTGGGCAGCACGACGATCATGGCTGTCTCGGGCACGGTACAGGGAACGGCTACGCTGACTGTAACCTCCTCGGTTCTCGCCTCGATTGCGGTGACGCCAGCGAATAGTTCGATTGCTGCGGGGAACACGCAACAGCTCACGGCCACGGGAACCTATAGTGACGGGAGCACGCAGAATCTGACGAGCACAGCGGCGTGGAGTTCATCGGCTTCGAAGGTCGCGACGATCAACGCGGCGGGTCTGGCCAACGGCTTAATTTTGGGCAGCACGACGATCACGGCTGTCTCGGGCACGGTACAGGGAACGGCTACGCTGACTGTAACCGCACCGGTTCTCGCCTCGATTGCGGTGACGCCAGCGAATAGTTCGATTGTTGCGGGGAACACGCAACAGCTCACGGCCACGGGAACCTATAGTGACGGGAGCACGCAGAATCTGACGAGCACAGCGGCGTGGAGTTCATCGGCTCCGAAGGTCGCGACGATCAACGCGGCGGGTCTGGCCAACGGCTTAATTTTGGGCAGCACGACGATCACGGCTGTCTCGGGCACGGTACAGGGAACGACTACGCTGACTGTAACCTCCTCGGTTCTCGCCTCGATTGCGGTGACGCCAGCGAATAGTTCGATTGCTGCGGGGAACACGCAACAGCTCACGGCCACGGGAACCTATAGTGACGGGAGCACGCAGAATCTGACGAGCACAGCGGCGTGGAGTTCATCGGCGCCGAGCGTGGCGACGATCAGCAATGCGTCTGGCACGCAGGGATTGGCCACGGCGGCCGTTTTAGGCGCGACGACGATTGAGGCGACGTCGGGCGCGATCAGTGGCTCGACTACATTGACCGTCACAGCAGGCTTTGTTTTGACGGGCAGCCTGAACACAGCACGCGCCTCACATACCTCGACGGTGCTGAACAATGGCATGGTGCTGATTGCGGGAGGCTATAACGGAAATATCCTAGCCAGTGCCGAGTTGTACGATCCCGCATCCGGGACCTTCACCTACACCGGCAGCCTGAACAACGCGCGCACCTATCACACGGCAACGCTGTTGAACAATGGCATGGTGCTGATTGCGGGAGGCACCGATAATAATGGCAACATCTTAGCTAGTGCCGAGCTGTACAATCCGACGACCGGGACCTTCACCCCCACCGGCAGCCTGAATACCGCGCGCGAACTCCATACGGCGACGGTGAAGAATGGCATGGTGCTGATTGCGGGAGGGTATGGCTCCGACGGCGCCCTAGCCAGTGCGGAGCTTTACAATCCCGCGACCGGGACCTTCGCCTCCACCGGCAGCCTGAATACCGCGCGCGTCTATCACACGGCAACGATGCTGAACAATGGCATGGTGCTGATTGCCGGAGGCTACGATAACAGCGGCGATATCTTAGCTAGCGCCGAGCTGTATAATGCCGCGACCGGGACTTTCACCCCTACCCTAAGTCTCAACACCGCCCGCTACAGGCACACGGCGACGCTGCTAAACAACGGCATGGTGCTGATTGCGGGAGGCCAGGGTTCCGATAGCAATGCCTTCGCCAGTGCGGAGCTGTACAATCCGGCGATCGGGACCTTCACCCCCAACGGCAGCCTGAATACCGCGCGCGAACTCCACACGGCGATGCTGCTGAACAACGGAATGGATCTGATTGCAGGCGGCCACGGCTCGAGCGGCTACGTAACGAGCGCGGAGCTGAACGATCCCGCAACGGGGACCCTCGCTCCCACCGGCAGCATGAACGCCGCGCGTTACTTGCACACGGCGACCCGGCTTAACAACGGAATGGGACTGATTGCAGGTGGCTATAACTCCAGCGGTTACTTAGCTAGTGCCGAGCTCTATCTACCGGACACGCTGACTCCGCCGAACCTCGTTTCCATCTCACTGAGTCCGACCGGCCCGACGGTTCCTCTCGACGCCGCGCAGCAGTTCATAGCCATGGGCACCTTCAGCGACAGCAGCACGGAGCAGCTTGCTTCGGTGACCTGGAGTTCCTCGGACGCCGCGGTTGTCAGCATCACCGATGATGCCAGCAATCTAGGTGCGGCTTATGCCCTGGGCATGGGGGCGGCGACGGTGAGCGCGTGTGCCGGCGCGGTGTGCGGCTCCACTACGGTGACGGTTGGGCCGGCGGCGCTGGTATCCATCGCGATCACGCCCGCAACCGGGACGGTTCTGTCCGGTGAGTCGTTAAACTTTAGTGCCACGGGAACATATACCGACGGCAGCACGCAGGATTTGACTTCGTCGGTGATGTGGAGTTCATCAGATTGGAATGTAGCGACGATCACAACGGGAGGCCAAGCGACAGGTGAGGCAACCGGCATCGCAACTATCAGCGCGATCGTGGGATCGGTGATCGGAACCGCGAACTTGAGAGTGACTCCGGCTGTGGTCGTCGCCTTGAAAATTAACCCGGCAACGCTATTCATGTCTCCGGGGAGTAGCCTCCAAATCCAGGCGATTGCAACCTGGAGCGACGGAACAACGGAGGACTTGAGCGCTAACGTTGCCTGGAGTGTGCAAAAGGCAAGTATTGCTATCGTGAGCAAGACCGGGATAGTGACGGCTCAGCAGATTGGCTCGGCGACGATCACCGCGCAGATCAATAAGATTACGGCATCGGCTAGCCTCACCGTGGTGCCAATCGTTACCGTGAACATCCTCCCGGCAACGCTCTCCATGGTCCCGGGAACCACTAGCCAATTCCACGCGACCGCCACCTTGAGCGATGGAAAAACGGAGGACGTGACCACTCAAGTAGCGTGGAGTTCGACGCAGCCCGGCATTGCCGGCGTAAGCAGCGGCGGAGTAGTGACTGCGAAGCTTTTGGGCCCGGCGACGATCCTCGCACAGATCAGTGGGGTAACCGGGTCGGCTGCGGTCACCGGAGTGTCACCCGTCGCTTTGAATATCGTTCCGGCAACATTATCCATGGTCTTGGGGAGCAGCCGTCAGCTCCAGGCGATTGCAACGTTGAGTGATGGAACAACGCAGGACCTGACTGGAATCGCAGCGTGGAGTTCGACGGATCCGAACATCGCCAGCGTGAGCAGCGGCGGATTGGTGAGTGCCGTGCAGCTTGGCGTGACGACGATCCTCGCACAGAGCAATGGTCTGACGGGGTCGGCGCAAATCACCGTAGTGCCACTCGTCGCCGTGAGCTATTTTAGTCGTGTCAATTCTGTAGCATCGGGTATTGATGGCACCATTCGGCTTGCCAATCCGGATGCTACGTCCCTGTGTGCGATGGTGTACGTATTCGACCAGAATCAGGAACTGAACGAGTGCTGTGGATGCTCAGTATCGGGCAATGGGATGCGGACTCTCTCCTTGCTCAACGACCTGACGGCAAATACTCTGACCGGGAAAAACCCTCAAGCGGGAGAAATCAAGGTCGTGCCATCCGATCCCGCGCAGAATCCACAATGTGATCCCAGCGCCTCAGCCCCGACTGGCGTAATCCTTGCATGGGGGACTAACGCTCAAGTCCCAGGTGCAGTCACGGAAACAGAGTATGCAAGGGTACCGCTGAGCGATGGGGAAGAGTCATTCCTGGTAAATTTGTGCAGCTTTCTGAAGCAGTTGGGAGGCGGCCATGGCATTTGTTCCTGCGGAAGCGGCGAGTAGCGGGACATCGCTACCACTAGAATGCCTGAACGCCGCAAAACATCCAGAAGCTCGCCGCCGGCGCGGCAAAGCTTGCACTCAGCTGACTTTTCTCCCTCGACTCCTACAGAGCTCAACTCAGTGGCCGCGTCTGGAGTCTAGCTACTTTGGGTACCAGTCGAGCAAACGGACTTCGATCCCGGTTCCTTCCAGCCGCTTTTGAAACACGGTGAGATCGGAGCCGCGGTAATGATACGGAATCACAATCTTCGGGTGGAAGGCCTTCACCGCATCCGCTGCTTCGTCGGGAGGCATGGTGTAGGGCAGATTCATGCAGACGAATGCCACGTCGATGTTCTTCAGGGCGCGCATTTCCGGCACGCCTTCCGTGTCGCCTGAGAAGTAGAAACGCACGCCGCCGTAAGTGAGCACGTATCCGTTGCCGGTTCCCTTCTCATGGAACAGTTTGCCCGGGGCCGGACCGCGCGTTGGGTTCAGGTTGTAAGCGGGGACAGCCTCGATTGTCCAGCCCTGCCACGTTTTGGATTCACCGTTTTCAATCGGCTTGGCCGTCTTGACCGCGGCCACCACGGCGAGCGGCGCCAGAATTTCCGTCCCGGGCTTGCTGATTTCGGCGATGGAAGCAAGATCCATGTGATCCGGGTGAGTGTGGGTAATAAGGATGAGGTCCGCTTTTGGAGACCCGGAGAACTTCGCAGGTTTAGCCGGATCGAGGTAAATGGTTTTTCCTCCCGCCTCGATCAACGTGCTGGCGTGATACAGGGGAGTGATCTTGACGTCTCCGGCCGCCGTTGGAAATATTTGTGGAGCGGCCGCAGAGTAGGCTAAGTACGACGTAGCGAAGAAGAAGCAAGCAAGAGCCAGAAGCAGTTTCATCTCGACCTCAGTCATTTGTCGATAGCGGTGTACACGCATTTACAGCGCAACGGATGCGTCTCTACAACACTGTCGGCATCCCGCACCGCGTCCAGTTCATCATCATCCACATTCTAAAGGATTCTAAAGCTGAAAGGACGGTGCAGCCCAGACTTAAATAAAGGTCCGAAATAAACTAGCTCCTCCCGCGACCGGACGGGGCGGTTCGTCATCTAAGAAATCTCTGAGGGTAACAGGATTAAGACCGGTGGGCGATTTGATCTCGGCGGGTTGACCAAGAAACTGCCGAGCCTTCGCGACCAGATTGGAAGCGCCGCATGCCTCGCGCAGAACTTGGTATAGAAAGAGTTGCCGCAGTTGGCGATGAGCTCATCGAGCGGTGGTCTGATGCTCGCTGGCAAAGCGATGCTCTCTTCAATCTGGTGCGCGAGAACGCTCTGTACGAGCGGCCGATTCCGGAGCGTCACCGCATCATCTTTTATCTCGGACATCTTGAGGCATTCGATTGGAATTTACTGAACGGAAGCGTCTTCGGATTGAAGAGTGTTCATCCTGAATTTGATCGCCTATTTGCTTTCGGCATCGATCCAGTCGGCGGCGGGCTCCCCACCGATCTGCCATCTGACTGGCCCGCCGTGGATGTCGTCCGGGATTACGTCAGCAAAATCCGCAACAGTCTCGACACCAAGCTTGAAAAAGTAAATCTCGAACCGGACTTTCGAACAGACTTTCGAACGGATACCGGCTTTTCATTGCGCACGTTGCTTAACGTCGCGATTGAACATCGGCTGATGCATACGGAAACACTCTCCTACATGCTGCATCAGTTGCCACTCAACACGAAGGTGCGGCCGCGAGCGCAGCAAGCAGTATCGCCGAATAATGCTGATCCGCCAGTCGCACACCGGATGGTCAATGTGCCTGCCGGCGTCGTAACGCTCGGTCTCGCGCGAGATGCCAAAGACTTTGGCTGGGACAACGAGTATGAAGCTCACAAGGTCGAAGTCCCCGCGTTTGAGATCGATCAGTATAAGGTGACAAATCGGCAATATCTCGAGTTCATGGCGGCGGAAGGCTATGAGACGCGCGCTTTCTGGAACGACGATGACTGGAGCTGGAAGACTGCGGGTGGAATTTCTCATCCGCTGTTTTGGGAAAAGGACGGCGATCGATGGTTGCACCGCACTATGTTTGACGAAGTGCCGTTCGACGAAGCGGCGCTGGACTGGCCCGTGTATGTGAGTCAGGCGGAGGCAAGCGCCTACGCGCGCTGGGCAGGGAAGTCGCTCCCCACCGAAGCGGAGTGGCAGCGCGCCGCCTACGGCTCCGTCGACGGAAATGCGAGAGCTTATCCTTGGGGCAATGAAACGCCCAATGCCGAGTTTGGCAATTTTGACTTTCACCGTTGGGATCCAGTGCCGGTGAATGCGTTTCCCGAAGGTCAGAGCGCTTTCGGCATTCACGATATGTCAGGCAACGGGTGGGAATGGACCTCCACCGTTTTTGGTCCGTTTCCAGGTTTCGAGCCATTTCCGTTTTACCGTGGGTACTCCGCTGATTTCTTTGATGGGAAGCATTTCGTCATGAAGGGTGGCTCGGCGCGTACGGCTGCGTGCATGCTGCGGCCCACATTTCGTAACTGGTTCCAGGCGCATTATCAATATGTGTATGCGGGTTTTCGCTGCGTAAGGCGCGGATGATGGTAAGGAGGACTTGGAAATGCTAGTTCATGCGATCACGACCAATGCCACTTATGAATTCGCCTCCGAAGTGCGCGCCGGGCTCGCGCAGCCGGGACAGAAGGAACTCCCGTCCAAGTATCTTTATGACGACGTGGGGTCGGCGCTCTTTGAAGTCATCAGCCATTTGCCCGAGTACGGCCTTACCCGAGCGGATGAGCGTTTGCTGCAACGGCATGCAAGCGAGATCGTAGAACGTCTGGACGCTCCGGTCGCCGTCGCTGAACTGGGCAGCGGGAGTGGAAAAAAGACGCGCTGGATATTGCAGGCGCTCAGCCGGTGGCAGCGGACGTTCTATTATCCGGTTGAAATATCCCGCTCAGCGTTGGCGATGTGCGAGCGCGAACTCAGCGATATTGATTCCATTAGCATTGTGGGGTTTGAGCGCGAGTATCTTGATGGCTTGTTGGAGGTGGCAGCGCACCGGCAGCGCAACCAACATCTCTTCGTGTTGTTTCTGGGAAGCACGATCGGGAATTTCGATCGTCCCGCCGGAGTAAAGTTCCTGGCGGAGGTTCGGCGCATTCTTGAGCCTGGAGACTCGCTACTTCTCGGAACGGACCTGGAAAAGTCCAGCGCACAATTGCTCAAGGCATACGACGATGAGCTGGGAGTGACCGCGGCTTTTAATCTCAACCTGCTGGCCCGCATCAATCGTGAACTTGATGCGGATTTTGATTTGGGCCAATTCGTCCACACGGCCAGGATCAACCGGGAGGCCCGGAGCGTCGAAATGCATCTGCGATCCAAGCGGCAGCAGACGGTGCGCATCCCGGCGGCGGATCTGCGCGTCGAGTTCCTGGAGGGGGAGACAATCTGGACAGAGAGCAGCCACAAGTACTCGGCTGGCGAGGTCTTCGAGATGGCGCGCAATGCCGGCTTCAGCTGCCAGGCACAATGGATTGATGAGCAGTGGCCCTTTGCGGAGAGCCTGCTCATCGCGGAGTAGCTTATTATGCTTTCACGCCTGACAGCCTGTGGTGATTTGAATTCCACAAGTCCAGCGCCTGAAGGCGGATTCATTTTGAGGCTCTTTCGGCATGCCTGAAGGCATGCCCTGATACGAATCGTATTTCTACCACGAACTGCTAAACACACGGAGGGATCGATGCCAGAAGAATGTACTCACCTTGATCAGATCAAAATAAGAAAAACTAACAAGCATGTCTGCGAGGATTGTGTGAAGACCGGCGATACCTGGGTCCACCTGCGCATGTGCCTCATCTGCGGCAATGTCGGTTGCTGCGACTCGTCCAAGAATAAGCACGCCACCAAACACTTTCACAAAACAACGCATCCTCTTATGCGCTCAATCGAGCGTGGCGAATCGTGGGTTTGGTGTTATGTAGACGAGATCGAGGCAGGCGAACTTGCAGCTTGAGCGCCTAAGATAATCCAGAGGCGACGGCTTGCTGTCTGTCTGAAGCCGGACGATAATTTGCGCGACCAGAGTGTAGTCTGCTGTATCTAATCCTCTATACCTGATCATAAGTTCAGACTTTAGTTCAGACTTGCTGTCTGAATCCAGCTTCTTCATTACCAGGGCTGAGTCCGAGTATGGCAAAACCAGTTTTGCTTAGTGTCGATGATGACTCCGATGTATTGCGGGCGATTGAACGCGACTTGCGCTCGCAGTACGGTGCGGAGTATCGCGTCATCGGGAGCGATTCTCCCGAGGGCGCACTGGACCTGTTGAAGCAGTTAAAGGTGCGCAATGACAGCGTGGCCCTGCTGCTGGCGGACCAACGCATGCCGCGGATGGACGGGGTCGCATTTCTGCAGGAAGCGATGCACGTTTTCCCCGACGCGAAGCGCGCATTGCTCACCGCATACGCCGACACGAACGCTGCGATCAGCGCGATCAATCAGGCCAGCATCAACTACTTTTTTTTGAAGCCCTGGGATCCGCCGGCGGAGCATCTGTATCCGCAACTGAATGACCTGCTCGATGATTGGCAAGCTTCTTATCGGCCGGCGTTCCAGGGGATCCGCGTTTTAGGCACGAGGTGGTCGCCGCGATCGTATGAGTTGCGGGACTTCCTGGCGCGCAATCGTGTTCCCTATCAGTGGATCGACGTGGAGTTTTCGGCCAACGATCCGGAAACGAAGCGTCTTGTGGAGGCGCTTGGTCCCGAGGCCGCGAACCTCCCGGTCGTACTCTTCCCGGACGGAACGAAGCTTCTGGAGAGCCTCCCGGCAGATGTTGCGCAGAAAGTGGGCTTGCGAACGCGTGCGCAAACCGACTTTTATGATCTGGCGATTGTAGGTGGTGGACCGGCAGGATTGGCGGCTGCGGTTTATGGTGCGTCGGAAGGTTTGCACACGGTGATGATTGAGCGCGAAGCGCCGGGCGGCCAGGCCGGGATGAGTTCGCGGATCGAGAACTATCTTGGATTTCCAGCCGGACTCAGCGGTAACGATCTGGCTCGGCGCGCGGTGGTGCAGGCGAAGCGTTTTGGAGTGGAAATTCTGTCTCCTCAGGAAGCAGTCGGGGTGCGCACCGAAGGATCTTATCGATTCATCAAGCTGGCGGATGAAAGTGAAATATCCTGCCACGCCCTCATGATTGCGAGCGGAGTGCAGTGGCGGCGACTGGACGCTCCCGGAATCGATAAGCTGCAGGGCGCAGGTGTTTACTACGGCGGCGGTGCGACGGAAGCGCTTTCGTGCAAAGGCGAAATCGTCTACGTGGTGGGCGGCGCGAATTCAGCGGGTCAAGCGGCGATGAACTTTGCCAAATATGCGGAACGCGTCGTCATGCTGGTGCGCGGAGATTCTCTCGCCAGCACCATGTCACAGTATCTAATCGATCAGATTAAAGAGACGCCGAACATTCAAGTGTGGTCCCATGCCAGTGTGGCCGAGGTGCATGGCGAAGCGCGCCTGGAAGAAATTTCGGTGCTATGTTCGGATACCGACAAAGTGGAGCGGGTGCCGGCAAGTTCGATCTTCATCTTTATTGGAGCCCTGCCGCGAACGGACTGGCTGGGAGATCTGGTCGAGCGAGACGAGCGGGGTTTCCTTTTAACTGGCCCCGATCTTATCCGCGACGGAGAACGTCCCAAGGGGTGGGCGCTCGACCGAGATCCATTTCTGCTCGAAACAAATATTCCCGGAATCTTTGCGGTGGGTGATGTGCGGCATGGTTCCGTGAAGCGGGTCGCTTCGGGTGTCGGCGAAGGATCGGTAGCGGTGCAGTTCATTCATCAGTATTTGAGCAAGGTATAAATGGTCGAGAAATCGGAATTGATTCGCGTTGCCGCGTTCGCAGACCTGCCTGACGATCAACTCGCCTGGTTCATCAGCCAGTCGCAGGAACTCCACCTCAAAGCGGGTGAGACCTACTTGCGCGCCGGCGATCCCGCGAATGCGATGTTCGTGATTCTTGAAGGCCAATTCGAGATCCGTGGGGAGATTGGCGGCGAAACTGTTGCATTTACCATTGATGCGGGCAATGTCACCGGAGCGCTTCCGTTTTCGAGGATGAAGACCTTTACCGTGGGCGGACGCGCAGTCGTGGACAGCCGCGCCTTAAAATTTTCGGCGACCCTGTTTCCCGAACTTGTACAGAAGATGCCAGAACTGGCCAAGCGCCTGGTGGGCCTGATGTCCGACCGGATCCGCGAAACCACACGGATCGAACAACAGCGAGAACGATTGGCCGGTCTAGGTAAGCTTTCGGCAGGTCTGGCTCATGAACTCAACAATCCGGCTTCCGCAGCCAAGCGCGCCACCACTCAACTGCGTAGCATCCTGAAGAAAATCAAGGACGCCAGCCTGGAACTGGGCAGGCGCGATCTCACTGCCGCGCAGAAATCGGAGATTGAGAAATTGGAAGCGGCGTTCACCGCGCATGACGAACCTCCGCTGGATGCACTGGCCGTCAGCGACCTCGAAGAGCAGGTTGATTCCTTATTACGCAGTCACGGACAGAACGACCTGTGGCAACTGGCGGCCGATCTGGCGCGCAAGAACGTCAAGCCGGAAGTGCTGGAATCGTTATTCGCGGCTCTCGATGCCGGCACTGCCCGAGCCGCTCTGGTGAGAATTGCCGCGTCGGTCGAAATTGGGAACCTGCTGAACGAAATCGAAAGCAGCACATCGCGAATTTCTGACTTGGTTGGCGCAATCAAGGAATACACTTACATGGACCAGTCGCCGGTGCAAAACGTCGATATCGTGAAAAGCCTGGAGACCACGCTCACCATCCTGAACCACAAGCTCAAGCGGGGAGTGGCGGTGCAGCGCGACTACCAGCCCATTCCGTTTCTGGTGAATTCATTCGGCAGCGAACTCAATCAGGTCTGGACTAACATCATCGATAATGCCATTGATGCCATGGGCGGAAAAGGCGAGCTTCGAGTGCGAACCTATCAGGACGATGGTTGCGTTGTGGTAGAGATCGGCGACAACGGTCCAGGCATTTCGCCCGAGGTTGAGGCACACATCTTTGAACCATTTTTCACAACCAAGGGAGTAGGGCAGGGAACCGGGTTGGGCCTCGACACGGTTCAGCGCATCGTGAAAAAACACAGGGGCAATATTCAGGTCGATTCGAAACCGGGTGACACACGTTTTCAGGTATGGCTCCCGCTGGCGGAAGCCTCGATACCTGCAGGTAAAAACCGAAACTGAAAGTCACAACTAGAGTCGGAACTAAGGAGAAAAGTTTATGCCTACGCTCACGACGAAAGACGGCACGCACATTTACTACAAGGACTGGGGAAAGGGCCAGCCGATAGTGTTCAGTCACGGCTGGCCGCTCACCGCGGACGACTGGGACGGACAAATGTTGTTCTTCGGCCAGCAGGGCTATCGAGTCATCGCGCATGACCGGCGCGGGCACGGCCGTTCCACCCAGACGTGGGATGGTAACGATATGGACACTTATGCGGACGATCTCGCGGCTCTGACTGAAAAGCTTGACCTGAAAAATGCGATTCATGTGGGGCACTCCACCGGCGGCGGAGAAGTTGCCCGTTACATTGGGCGGCATGGCACGAAACGCGTCGGCATGGCCGTGCTTATCAGTGCGGTGCCACCGCTGATGGTGAAGACAGACAAGAATCCCGCCGGCGCGCCCATCTCGGTCTTCGACAACCTGCGAGCTCAACTTGCGGCGAATCGGCCGCAGTTTTACAGGGACATTACGCTCCCGTTCTACGGCTACAATCGGCCCGGCGCGAAGATTTCGGAAGGCATCCGGGAGCACTGGTGGTTGCAGGGGATGATTGGAGGGATGAAGGCGCATTACGACTGTATCAAGGCCTTCTCTGAGACGGACTTCACGGAAGATCTCAAAAAGTTTGACGTGCCGACCCTCATCCTTCATGGCGACGACGACCAGATCGTGCCGATCGCCGCGGCGGGTCTGATGTCGGCTAAGATTGTGAAGAACGCCAAGCTGAAGGTGTATCCAGGTTTCCCGCACGGGATGCCCGCAACCAACGCGGACCAGATCAATGCCGATTTGCTCGCGTTTTTCAAGGTTAGGGGACAAGTAGCAGCGTAATTGCTACCCCTGTCGATCCAAGCTCCCTGGTGGAGCGCCGGGCGCTCCGTCCGGCTGGACGGGCGAGGCGCCCGTCCCTCCACCGATGGATGCAGAGACAACGTGTAGATGAGATTCTCTGACAAGGTTGTGCTGGTCGCTGGCGGTACGGGCGGATTGGGACGCGCGGTGAGCCTCGCATTTCTTGAGGAAGGCGCCAAGGTGGTTGTGACCTATCGGGAGCAGAAAGAGTTTGACGCCTTGAAGAGCGAAGCTGGTGCAGTTGGCTCGGCGATCGAGGGCCATCGCGTTGATGTCACTGACGAAACTGCTGTCGGTCAACTTTTCGCCAAAGTTTTCGCCGAACACGGCCGCCTGGACGCCTTGGTAAATACGGTCGGCGCCTACGCTGGCGGTGTGAACTTGTGGGAACTGGAGACGAAGGTTTTCGACCAGATGCTTTCGCTGAATTTGCGCTCGGGGTACGCGTTGTCGCGCGCGGCGATACCGGCGATGCTCAAACAACAACAGGGAGCGATCGTAAACGTAGCGTCAAAAGCCGCGTTGGATCACGGTGCCGGTGCAGCCGCTTATGCCGCTTCAAAGGCCGCTGCATTGGCATTGATGGATTCGTTGGCCGCGGAAGTAAAGGGTACCGGGGTAAGGGTAAACTCGATTCTTCCCAGCATCATCGACACAGAGGCGAACCGCAAGGCCATGCCTGGCGCCGACTTAGCAAAGTGGCCGAAGCCTCAAGAGATCGCGCGTGTCATCCTGTTTTTGTGCAGCGACGATGCCAGGGTGATTCATGGTGCGGCCGTGCCGGTCTATGGGGATAGCTGAAACTAATACGTTTGCGACGTACGTGACTGCCGAGTTATTCCTGTACTTTCTCCTGTACTTTCTCCTGTACTTTCTCCTGCACTTTCTCCTGCATTCTCTCCTGCACTCGTCCTACGGCAGCAGTCCTAACACTCCCACCCCGCTCGTCGTCCCTACATACACCTTACCGTTCGCAATTGTCGGAGTAATGAACTTGTTCCCATTGCCGAAGTGGTCGCGTCCGCCCGCCGCCTGGTTCGAGTTATATAACTCCACACCAAGATTTATCGCACTGTAGGCATGCAGCACCGCCGGCGAGGTATTCTCCGTGGCCCACAAAATCAAATTGCTCGCCGAACTTCCAGAGATGCTGGGCGTGGCCCCCGGGTAATTGAAGTTTGTGCTCGTCGCCGACGTGGGCGTAGGATTCAGCAGGCCGCTGGCATTGAACGAGAACGCCTTGATTGCATCGCCCACCGCCCCGTAGTAAATTCTCCGGTTAGTAAACGCCGGCGCCGAAAATACTCGCCCACCCAACTCACCGGTTACTTCCTGGTAAAGCTGACTATTGTTGTTGGGGTTGAACTTCCCCATGTTGACGCGATTCGCCAGATAGATGTTTGAGTCCTTGCCGGCGCCCACGACCAGTTGATGTAGCAGGCCGCTGGAGTCCTTGAAAGGCGGCACCACCATTGCGCCGCCCGATCCCAGATCCTCGTCCGCATTCGACTCGCTTACTGTGTTGTACATGTTGAAGTAGTCGGCCACGGCCAGCTTACCATTCTTGGTGGAGAGCTTCATGATCGCGTTTCCATAATCGCCGTCTACCGGGAATCCATTGGCATTCAGTGTGGTATCGAACGTTCCATTGGCGTCGAGAAAGTAAATATTTCCATTCGAGTCCGCCGCTGGTCCCGCCCCTGCCGCCCAGATCGAACCGTCATTCCCGTTCGGCGTCACATTGAGCACCGACTGCTGCGCTAAAGTCGTCTCGTTGTAACTGATAACCCATCCGGTATACGGTCGGATATCACAGTGCGAAGCCCACGACGTATACAAGATATGATTCAGCAGTAACAGCCCGGCCCGCTCTTTATACTGCTTGGGGTCAAAGATCACGTACCCACCTTGACTGTTATCGCCCGTCCCTGGATACTTGGCCGCGATGGCTACCGGGCCGCCAAATTCCTCCATTCCGCTGGTGATGTCCAGCGCGTGCAGGCGCTGATGATAGTTAGAACTTGAGTCCTTACTCATCGCAACCACATAAATCGTCCCATGCAGCCCTGCGGTAAGATCAATTACCGGAGTAGAAGTAACTCCAATCTCCGGCGTAACCTGCCCGCAGCCACGATCATCCGAGGGAGTCTCGCCCGCCGCGAGCGTGGTGACGTGCCAGAGGGTAGCGCCAGTGTCCGCGTCCAAGCCGTACACCGTGCCATGTTCGGTAGCCACAAACAGCACGTTGTGCGTTCCATTTCCCGGAACAATCACGTTCGGAGCGTACAACGGCTGCGCATCCACCCGCCCGTCTGTGGGGATCACGAACAGTTTTCCAAACTTAGTGGAGTTCACGTTGTTGAGTGTGAGCGCGGTCTCGCTCGAATTCCGTCCTGTCCGCATGTTGTCGTTGTGATACGTCAGAACACCCTTAAACAACGGCGCGGCACGCACCAACATTTCACGGCGGAAAATCAGCACTGAAAGAAACGAGAGAAGCAGAATTGCAGCTGAAAGCAGAACGATTCGCACAGGCAAAGCTCGTCGCATGACGCACCTCGGGATTTGGAGCCGGATTTCGTACCGGCGGTTGGCGGATTTCTAGACGAAGGGGCGAATCCGATGATTTTACTCGAATTCGCGGTTAAGCCGGTCGCGCTAAGCGTTGCCTTAGCGTTTCGATATTCAATTCTCCCTCCCAGCGCGCGAGGACCACAAGTTAGTGGCCTTCCTTCGTAGGTTCAGGCTCAAGCGTATGCACCAGCCACGGAATGATCACCTCTTTGAAGATGCGCGGATCAGGCCACACCCCGACTTGCCGCCCTAGGTGACCGCCCTGCGGATTGATCCATGCAGTCTTCGGCACATCGCCTTTGTCGAGCAGTAAGTAGATGTCGGAGATCGGCACCTGAGTATCCTTCACTCCCGCAAGAATGAGCATGGGCGCCATCGGCTTGCCGAGCAGCCCTTGTTTGACGAGCGACATTTTCGGCAGGACTTCCGCCATTTCATCGACAGTTTTGACGTTGTCGAAAATCGCCATCAGTGCGGGGACCTGATCGAAGAGATATTCGCGGTTGCCGATCAAATGATTCATCAGAAAATCTTTTTGAAAAAAAGTATCGGTGGGCGGTGACTGCGCGCTTGCTCCCTTCAAGCGGGCACGCTCGACGATGGCCATCTTCGTCGCCCAATACGCACCCCAACTCACGCCGTGCATGGCAACCCGGTTCTTGTCGATCTCGGGCCGGGTGGCAATGTAATCGAGCACGCGCGAAAGCATGCGCTCGGCATTTTCACTCACCTTGATCGGATTCTGCCCGGTGCCTGGGCCATCCACGGCCAGAAAGCCAATGCCGAAAGGCAGGATCGCGCTGAAGCTCTCGGACAAATCTTCCTTGCGGCTGTCCAGTCCATTCACCGCCAGCACGAGCGGCACGGGCCCGTTCGCATTCTTCGGCAGGCGCAGGTAGCCGATGATTTCTTTTCCTTCGAACGGAATTCTCACGATTTCAAGCGGCGGATCCCAGAAGCGTGCGTGCGCCAGGAAAGCCTCGATCGCTTTCTCATACGAGCGCTGCTTGCCTGCAGAGGCGGGGATGGGCCAGCGTCCAAAAGAGTAAAGCCGCCACGCGCGGATATAATCCGCGTTCGCTTTCACCGGATCGGTTTTCTCCAGTGACTTCGCTTCATTCATGTAGCGATCGGCGACTCCCATAAAGGCCGCCGCCCATTCGTCTTTATCTTTCGTGTGGATGGAGGTGAAGGCTTCCTTCACGTCGCCGGGATCAAGTCCGATGAGTGGATACTGTCCCACTTCGGCGCGATGGACGGCTTCAGCTTTAATCTCATCGATGGTGCGCTCGGCGTGCTGCTGGGAGAAGGTGACGGAGCTAATTGTTACGGTGATGGCAACAAGAATTGAGAGGACACGGACTGGCGAGACAAACGTCATATCGCGGCGGACTGGTTTAGGCACGAGCTTCACCTTTCATATCGGACAGGGTTGGGATGGTAGAGCACCGGAGTGTCCCGATGCTGACTTCAAAATGCTGGACGAACAAAGAAACTGCAATCTCGCTTTTCCGAATATGGTGGGGCTGGATCGAGCTGCAGCCCCGTTGCGGAGAATCGTCATGCTAAAAAGTGAGCTTCAAACCAAGTTGAACCGCACGGCTGCCACCGGAACCGATGACCGGGTTGGAGGCGGCCACATCCGGCGTCGCGCAAGAGCAACCGAACGATCCACTCGATGGGTCGTTATGGGCCCATCCATTCTGTCCCCCGAACGGGTTGGCGAAGTTGGGATGGTTGAAGATATTGAAAAACTCCGCGCGGAACTGGGCACCGAAGCGCTCGCCCCATTTGAAATTCTTGGCGAGTGAGAAGTCGACGTTGCGGAAACCGGTATCGCGGAAGATGTTACGTCCCATGGTCCCGAACGTACCGAGCGCTGGCGGGATCAGGATCGAACCGCCGGCCGCATAGCAGCCGAAGGCCGAAAGCGCGTAGGTCGTGTTGCCCGCCGTTCCCCCATCCAGCGCCAACGCCTTGGCAGCGCAAGCGGCGTTACTTGCTCCACCGAAAAATGGGATTCCCACCGGCGTCGATTTGAAATCCTTCGGGTTTCCGAAAAAATCCCAGCGGTCGGAGATCAACTCGCCAGTCCCGCTGACATCGGTGGTCGCATCCATAACGCCGAAGGGTTGGGCGCCGTACAGACTGATGATGGAGTTGAGCTGCCAGCCCTTCAGTAGCTGACCATAGCCGTCCTTACCCGGAAGCAAGTAAGTCAGGGAAAGGGTGAAGCGATGGCGTATGTCGAAGTCGCTGCTAGCGTATTCCCGGTTGGTGTGAGTGCTGTCGGTCGGCAAGCCCAATCCCGCACCAAAATCCCAGTTCGCGCCAACTTGGTCCAACGCGTGGCCGTAAGTGTAACCAGCGACCATGCTGAGCCCATGATAGTTCCGCGAAGTGAGCGTAGCTTGCAATGCGTTGTAGTTCGAGCGGTAGATGTTGCCCATTTGAAAGATCTGGGCGAGGTAAGGGAATTGGGTGTTGAATGGGCGGGCGGCTTGTTCAGCACCAGCGTCGGTGCCGCCTGCGCAGCTGCTAAAAGGAGCGGCGGGAGGGGGTCCCGTTACGCAGTTAGTGATCGCCGCCGGCGTCCAACCGGCTCCAGTCGTGGGCTGGTTAATATCGCGAATTCCCACCAGCCTCGATCCGTGGTTGCCCACGTACGCCACTTCCAGCACCAGGTTCGGTGTGAACGAGTGCTGGATGTTCACCGTCCAGTTGGTGACATATGGCGTCTTAAGATTGCGATCGACACCCAGCACTGTGCAGGGTGCACCGACGTTCGGATCACAATTGACAGGGTTGCTGCCAAAAACGGTGCCGGGGCCATTCCAGTTAAGCGTCCCGCCTGGGTAGAACTGGAGAGCAGTTGCGATGGTGCCGCCGGAGGTGGTACTGCCCGAGATCGGCGCCCCGGTCGGGACGGTTGCCAATCCGAGCGAGTTGTTCAAAGCGAGAAACGATTCCCAGTTGAGGGTTTCGTACATGATGCCGCCACCCGCGCGCAGCACGGTGCGGCCATTCCCGCCGATGTCCCACGCAAATCCGAAACGGGGCGCAAAATTCTTGCGATCCGGATTATAGGGCCCGCTTACCCCGCCCACTCCGGCCTGTATCAATCCCTTTGCACGATCAAAGTTGCCGAGCAAGTTGTGATCTTCCTTGATGACGGTATTGACCTCATAACGCAGGCCAAAGTTGAACGTCAAATTGGAGGACACGCGAAAATCGTCTTGCACAAAGCCGGCGTAACCCCAATTGTGAATGTGCCGGGTGGGATCGCCAATCAGCAGGATAGCGTTGCTGGGCACACCCGCGAAGAAGTCTTCGATGCCCTGAGGGAACGGGTCGATTGGGGCGCCGGCTCCAAACTTGAAGCGGCCTCTGCTCCCGCCATAGGCGGCGCCAGTAAAGCCGTCACGATGCAGTTCGCCACCAAACTTTATGGCATGTTTGCCCACCGTGTAGGAAATGTGATCGATGAATTGGATGCGGGTGTCCGGGCCCTGCACCTTGGGCCAGTTAAAGCCGCCCAGTTCCTGAGGGAATATGTACTTGGGGAAAACGCTGATGCGCGGCAGCCCGCCGTAGAGAGGATTGGTGACCCCCGTGTCCAGTCCGTAGGCGGTCTGGATGTTCGTGTTGTGGTCATTGGTGAAAGTTGGTTGGTAAAGGCGGTTGTAGCCAAAGCGAGCTTCGTTGACCCAGCGCGCGCTGGGTGCGTAGGTCCAGTTCTCGCCAAAGACCTGGGCACGAGTGTGGATCTGGGTGAGCCACTTGGTTTGAATTTGGCTGGCATCCGAAACGGTACCAGAATTATCGCCAAAGAAATACAGGCTGCTGAAAGTGCTGCGTTCGTTCAGGCGGTAGTCGACCTTGCCCACTGCGTTGTCTGAATTCACGCTGTTGGGCAGACCGAAGTTGATGGAGCTGTTGGGAGTGGTGCTGGGGTTGAGCGGGAATCCGCTGCCATCGCAGGTGCCGGATGATGTGCAGCCTCCAATCTTGAGGCTAGCCGCGCTTACGTCGCTGGCAATCGCCCCCGCCAGAAATGCGGCGTGCACGTCGGCGATGGCATCGGGGATGCTGTTGGCGCAATCGCCTGTGTGCGAGAAAGCGCAATAGCCGGTGTTCCCGGCTAGGACGGTGGGCAGTGGAACCGTGGACCAGGTTGCGAGCGAGCCTGTGTTGCCTACGGTGTATCGTTGTCCTTCATAGCCGCCAAAGAAAAAAAGCTTGTCTTTTATGATCGCTCCGCCAACCGCTCCGCCAAACTGCTCAAGGTTCCGGGGATTCTTGGTTTGCGAAGCTGGATTGAAGAAGTTGCGCGCGTCCAACGGCGTGTCCCGTCCGAAAGCGTATGCCGTCCCGTGCACGCTGTTCGTGCCGGACTTCAGTCCGACGTTGATGATCGCTCCCGGCTTCCATCCGTACTCCGCGGGCGGGTTCTGCTGGAGGTTGAACTCTTGAATGGAATCGACAGGCAGGATGGTTGCCGAATCTCCGGCAATGCCGGCGCCGTTGATGATGCTCTGGCCGGAGAAGGGCTCACTGTTGAACAAGCCATCCACGAGGTAGGCATTGTCTTCCGCGCGAAGCCCGTTGGCGCTGGTTGTGGAGAAGCCTCCACCCGGATAGCGCATGACGCCCGGGCGCAGTTGCAGCAGGTTTTCGTAGTTCCGGCCGTTGAGCGGAAGGTCGTTGATCTCTTTGTTGCTCAGCGTGCCGCCCAGAGTAGAAGAAGTCGTGTCGAGCAGAGGAACCTCTTCGTTCACGACCACCGTCTCTTTGACATCGCCCGGCGGGAGCGAGACGTCAACGCTGAGATCTGTGGCTACCTCGACCTGAATATTCGGACGCTCGACGCTCTTGAAGCCACGGGATTCGGCCCGCACCGTGTAAATGCCGGGCGTTAGATTGGGTACAACGTATTCCCCTGAGTCGTCCGTTGTGACGGTTCGGGTTATGTCCCGCTGGACGTCGGTGACGGTCACGGTCGCAGCAGGGAGAGCGGCACCGGACTGATCGCGAACAGTACCAAGAATGCGCCCCGTGGTAGTTTGAGAAATGAGGGGAACAGCCACGGCGAGCAGCAGGCAGACGATGCCTAGAACCCGAATGCCATTCGACGGAGAATGCATTACGACCTCCAAATCCTAAAGAGGATGGAAGAATTTTTGGTCGCACAGCTCGCGACCGGTTTCGATCTGGAAAATAAAAGATGTGGCGAATGGAAGGTATAGCCTTGACGTGGGCTACCCGTCAAGTAGTATTGTGGTCCGACCACAAAACAGGCTGACCAAAACAGGCGGCTGGTGGGGGCCCGAACAACCTGGGGAATACCTACCCAACTAAAGGGAAGAATCAAGCATGGCGATAGCAACCACCAATCCCACGACCGGCGAAGTCGTGAAAAGTTTCGAGCCGCTCACCTCGGCACAAATTGAGCAGAAGTTGCAGTTGGCTGCCTCCGCGTTCCGAAGCCATCGGCGGACTTCGTTTGCGGATCGTGCGACCAAGATGATGCGCGCGGCCGAGATTTTAGAAAAAGAAAAAGACGAGTGCGCCCGTTTGATGACGCTCGAAATGGGCAAGCCGCTGAAGGCGGCGGTGGCCGAGGCGCTGAAGTGCGCAACAGGGTGCCGCTACTATGCGGAAAACGCCGAAAAATTTCTGGCAGACGAAATTGTGGAAACGGGGGCGAAGCGCAGCTTCATTCGCTACCTGCCGATTGGCCCCATCCTGGCCATCATGCCTTGGAACTTCCCCTTCTGGCAGGTGTTTCGTTTTGTGGCGCCGGCGTTGATGGCGGGCAACGTTGGACTGCTGAAGCATGCATCGAACGTTCCGCAGTGCGCGCTGAAGATTGAAGAAATTATCCGTCGCGCCGGTTTTGCCGAAGGCGTGTTCCAGACGCTTCTGATCGGCTCGGGACCGGTCGATGCAATTCTGAACGACCCTCGTGTGGTCGCTGCGACTTTAACGGGGAGTGAGCAGGCTGGGATTCAAGTTGGAGTTTCCGCAGCCAAACGAATCAAGAAAGTTGTGCTGGAACTGGGCGGCAGTGACCCTTTCATCGTGATGCCGAGCGCCGATCTGGAAGCGGCGGTTGCAACCGCTGTCGACGCGCGGGTTCAGAACAACGGTCAGTCGTGCATCGCGGCCAAGCGCTTTATCGTGTCTGAAAAAATTGCCGACGAGTTCGAGCGCAAGTTTGTCAAACGCATGCAGGAGTTGCGCGTGGGTGATCCATTTGAGGAGAGCACGCAGCTTGGTCCGCTGGCCAACGCCGACGCTGTTACTTCTCTTGATGCCGATGTGAAAAAAACTGTGGCCGCGGGTGCGCGGGTGCTGACCGGCGGCCATCCGCTGAAACGTCCAGGAAACTTCTACGCGCCGACGGTGCTCGCCGACATTCCGAAAGATTCGCCTGCGTACAAGGAAGAATTCTTCGGTCCGGTGGCGTCAATTTTTCGCGTGAAGGATGTGGATCAGGCCATCCAGATCGCGAACGACAGCCGCTTCGGGCTGGGTGCGAGCGCATGGACCAACGATCCGGCGGAAACCGAACGGTTTATCAATGAACTCGATGCCGGCATGGTCTTCCTGAACAAGATGGTGGCTTCCGATCCGCGCCTCCCCTTCGGTGGCGTCAAGTTTTCAGGCCACGGGCGCGAACTTGCCGAGCATGGGATCCGCGAGTTCGTGAATATCAAGACGGTTTGGATCCAGTAGGGCAGTTGTATGGTATAGTGGTCGGACCATTATACCGCTATGAATCGTTAACCTGGGCAATTTGAGGGGTGTAATGACAAACGAAACAGTAGATTCCCTGGACGCCAAGCCGGTGTACCGAACGGTAAAGACGTCCCGCCT
Organism: uncultured Acidobacteriaceae bacterium; assembly: GCA_963772195.1. Classification (GTDB taxonomy): domain Bacteria; phylum Acidobacteriota; class Terriglobia; order Terriglobales; family Acidobacteriaceae; genus Acidiflorens. The sequence goes on from CAVYWE010000002.1 coordinate 492,993, forward strand.
GTTCGAGCAGATTGTGCAGCAGGTGGAAGACTCGATTCTGAAGGGCCAACTAAAGCCGGGCGACCAGTTGCCGGCGGAGCGCGATCTTGCCCAGCGCTTTGGGGTGAGCCGCACCGCCGTGCGAGAAGCTGTGAAGACTTTGCGTGAAAAAGGTTTGGTCGAGGCTTACTCCGGGCGCGGCACCTTTGTGACGAATGGAACTTCCCAGGCGATTCGACAGTCGCTGGATTTAATGATCCGCATCAACCAGCAGGAAGGGTCGGCGAACCTGGCCGAGTTGCGGCTCGTTCTTGAGCCGGAGATTGCGGGTCTGGCTGCTTCCCGGATTGAGGAACAGCTTCTGAGCACCATGCGCGAAGCAGTCGCCGTGATGGATCGCAACCTCCGTGACCCGGACGCGTACGTGGAGGCGGATCTTGATTTCCATTTAGCGTTGGCGGAAGCGGTGGGGAATCCGCTGATTCTCTCGCTCCTGGATTCGATTGTCGGTCTCTTACGCGAACAGCGCAGCCGCATTTTCAATGTGCAAGGCGGACCGGAGCGCGGGCAGTTCCATCACAAGCGAATCCTGGCGGCCGTCGAGCAGCGGGATTCGGAGGCGGCGCGAGAGGCGATGCGCGCTCATCTCCAGCAGGTGCTGGCGGATTCGTCTGCGTTGGGAAATGCGTTGGGCAATCCGTTGGGAAAGAAGTAGTTCTAGCTAAAGCTGAATTCATAAGTGCGGATTTATAAGCGGAAGGGAATTGTTGTATGGCCAAACTTGGATTCATCGGTCTCGGTGTGATGGGCGGCAACATGGTCGCTCGTCTGCTCGAAAAGGGGCACACCGTGACCGGCTACAACCGGACGCGCTCCAAGGCGCAGTGGTTGATCGACAAGGGCATGAAGTTTGCCGAGTCTCCGAAGGCCGTGGCCGCCGCGTCGGATGTGACGTTCACTATGGTGACGAATGCCGCGGCGCTCTCCGCCGTGACGGATGGGCCGGACGGATTGCTCGCCGGCATTGGGCCTGGCAAGTTCCACATTGATATGAGTACGGTGAGCCCCGAAGTGAGCCGTGCGCTGGCTGCGAAGGTTCGCGAGAAGGGCGCCGACATGGTGGACGCACCGGTTTCGGGCAGCGTCATCACGTTGCAGCAAGGCAAGCTCTCGGTGATGGTCGGCGGCCGTAAAGAAACATTCGAGCGCTTGAAACCGTTACTTCTGGATATCGGTCCGAAAGTCACGCATGTCGGCGACAATGGCGTCGCGCTTTCGATGAAGATCGCGTTGAATCTGCAATTAGCAGTGCAGATGCTGGCTTTTTCCGAAGGCGTGCTGCTGGCAGAAAAGAGCGGGATTCCGCGTGAGGTCGCGGTCGACGTGATGGTACACAGCGCGATTGCGTCGCCGATGATTCAGTACCGCGGTCCTTTCGTGTTACAGCAACCGGAAGAGGCATGGTTCGACGTGAACATGATGCAGAAGGACATGCTGCTTGCGATGGAGTTGGGCCGCAAGCTCAATGTTCCGGTTCCCACCACCGCCGTCAGCAACGAGTTCCTGACCGCCGCGCGCGGCATGGGGTGGGAGAAGCTGGACTTCGCCGTCATGTTCGACGTTCTAGCGTGCATGTCGGGAGTTACTAAGTGAGAGTTCAAAAATGACGACCGCCGCACAGCCGAGAGAAGCTTCAGAAAAAGTCGAGTTATGGCTCCGGATGTACCGGCAGATGGTTGCCATCCGTCAATTCGAAGCGCAGGTCAATGAACTGTACACCCGGGCGCTGATGCCCGGCCTTGCGCATCTTTACATCGGCGAGGAGGCGATCGCTGTTGGCGTATGTGAAGCGCTCAAGCGCACCGACTACATCACCAGCACCCATCGCGGTCATGGACATTGTTTGGCGAAAGGCGCCTCGCCAGATCAAATGTTCGCCGAACTGCTGGGCAAGAAGGCCGGGTACTGCAAGGGCAAGGGCGGTTCCATGCACATTGCAGACCCGGCCACCGGCAACCTCGGCGCGAATGCGATCGTATGCGGCAGCGCCGGCATTGCGACTGGAGCCGCGTTTTCGGCGCGCCGTCTCGGTAACGGCCGCGTGGCGGTATGTTTCTTCGGAGAAGGCGCGCTCGGTCAGGGAGTGTTGTATGAAGTGATGAATCTCGCCCAGCTTTTCAAACTCCCAGTGATCTACGTCTGCGAGAACAATCTTTATACTGAATACACGCATTACTCGGAAACCACGGCTGGAGACATCCTGATGCGAGCGACTGCGTTTGGCCTGGAAGCTGCCAGCGTGGATGGACAGGACGTGCGCGCTGTGCATGGCATCGCCCAGCGCTTGGTGGATCGCGCCCGTCAAGGCGACGGTCCTGCGTTCCTGCTCTGCAATACCTATCGTTATCACGGACATCACGTGGGCGACATCAATCGCGAATACTACCGTTCCAAGCAGGAAGAACAGCTTTGGAAGACGGAGCGGGATCCGATCGCGAATTTCGGGAAGTGGCTGGTTGAGCAGAAACTCGCTGACGCGTCGGCGCTGGATCGGATGCAGGCTGAACTCGAGTCCGAAATGAAGAAGGCAGTCGACTTCGCCGTGGCTGCGCCGTATCCGACCGTCGATGAAGTGGCAGAGGACGTGTATGCCTGAAAGCCATCTTCCCGCCCAAAACGATCGGGAGCTGACATTCGCGCAAGCGATTCGCGAGGCGCTGGCGGAAGAGATGCGCCGCGATGCGAACGTCTGCATCATGGGGGAGGATGTGGCCGAGGCGGGCACCCCATTTAAAGTTCTCTCGGGGTTGCTCGAGGAATTCGGCAAAGACCGCGTGCTCGATACGCCGATTTCGGAAGCAGGCTTCACCGGTCTTGCCGTGGGCGCGGCCATGACCGGACTGCGTCCCGTGGTCGACATCATGTTCGGCGACTTCGTCACCTTGACCATGGATCAGATGGTCAACCAGGCCGCCAAGGTCCATTACATGTCGGGCGGAAAGTGGAAAGTGCCGATGGTGATGCGCACGACCATGGGAGCGACTCGCCGCTCGGCTGCGCAACACTCGCAGTCGCTGCATGCGTGGTTCTGCCATGTTCCAGGTTTGAAGGTCGTTCTGCCTTCGACTCCGTATGACGCCAAGGGACTGCTGAAGGCGGCGATTCGCGATGAGAATCCCGTGGTCTTTTTCGAAGACAAAATGATGTACAAGCTCAAAGGCGCGGTGCCCGCGGACGACTACACGGTTCCGCTGGCCGTCGCGGATGTGAAACGTGTCGGCGAGGACGTCACGTTGGTCGCCACCAGCAGTATGGTGCAAGTGGCGCTGGGCGCGGCAACGTTGCTGGAAGAAATCGGAATCAGCGCCGAAGTGGTCGATCCACGCACCATGTGGCCGCTCGACGAAAAAACTCTGATTGAATCGGCGAAGAAAACGTCGCGGGCAATCGTGCTCGACGAAGGTTACGAACGCTATGGCGTCACCGCCGAACTTGCGTCGGTGATCGCCACAGGCGCATTCTACGATCTGGACGCTCCGGTCAAGCGCATGGGCGCGATGCATGTTCCAATTCCGTTCTCGCCGCCTTTGGAAGATGTAACTGTGCCGACCGAGCAGACCGTGTTTGAGGCCGCGCGTATGCTCTGCGGACGGTAAGAGAGGTCAGAGGTGAGAGGTCAGATTGCAGAGGTAAGAACCTCGAAGCGTGGGTACGCAGGTTTTCACCTCTGCAATCTGACCTCTCACCTCTGACCTGTTCTCTAAGGAGATACTTATGGCTTTGCCCACATATGGAACGATGGCGGTGGATTGGGAAAACCGGGTTGACTTCGATCGCCTGCGCCGCGAGCGCCTGGCGCGCGCCAAGGAACTTCTCGTAAAGTCTGAGATGGGCGCGCTGTTGTGCTTCGACATGAACAATGTCCGCTACCTGACCGCGACCCACATTGGTACTTGGGCGCAGGACAAGGCGAATCGCTTCACCCTGCTTCCGCAAAATGACGAGCCGATTTTGTGGGATTTCGGATCGGCTGCGAAGCACCACCAATTGCACTGTCCATGGCTCGGAGAGCGGTCGCGTGCTGGGATCTCCATTCTGCGCGGCGCCATGACGCCGGAGATGGGGCGCGCCGAAGACGTGGCCAAGAAAATTCGCCTCGAGCTCGAGATGCGCGGCCTGCACAAAGAACCGGTGGGCATCGACATCATCGAATTGCCCGTCCTCTTTGCTTTGCAGAAAGAAGGGATCAAAGTCGTCGATGGGCAGGCGCTCATGTCCGAGGCGCGCCTCATCAAGACACGCGACGAGATCAGTTTGCTCAACCACTCCGCCATGATGGTCGATGCCGCGTATGACGAACTCTATCGCGCGATGAAGCCGGGCATGAGCGAGAACCAGGCCGTGGGCCTGGTGAGCAAGGTGCTCTACGATCTCGGTTCCGAGTACGTGGAAGCTGTGAATGCAATTTCAGGAGAGCGTTGCAATCCTCATCCGCACGTTTTTTCAGATCGCGTGCTTCGTCCCGGAGACCCCGTGTATTACGACATTCTCCACTCCTACATGGGATACCGCACCTGCTACTACCGCTGCTTCACCGTCGGATACGCCTCGCACGCGATGAACGACGCGTACAAGCGGTGCAGGGAATACCTTGACGCGGCGATTGAACTCGTGCGCCCGGGACGTACCACCGCCGAGATTGCGTCAGTGTGGCCGAAAGCGCAGGAGTTCGGGTTTCCTAACGAAGAAGCGGCCTTCGCGCTGCAGTATGGACACGGGATTGGCCTCGCGATCTGGGAGAAGCCCGTGATCAGCCGCCTTGTCTCGCTCGAACACTCCTGCGAAATCAAGCCGGGCATGGTGTTCGCTCTAGAAACTTTCTGGCCCTCGACGGATGGCTGGAGCGCCGCTCGCATCGAGGAAGAAATTGTCGTCACCGAAACCGGCCACGAGGTCATCACGCGCTTTCCGGCCGAGGAGCTTCTGGTTGCAGGCCGCCACTATTTCACAGTAGATGGTCCACTGCCCGCAATTCGGGAGACGGAATCCAAACCAAGCACGCGTGTGCGCGAAATGATCGAAGCAAGCTCCCGGCAGGAACGAGTTGGCGTCGGCGACTGAGAAACATTACTGTGCTTGCCGCGTCTCAGCCGGGCGAGGACGCCCGGCACTCCACCGGCAAATCTTGATCGATAACAGAGTTATCTGACTAGAGTTATCTAACCATGGCGATCAGCGTCGTTATGCCCGCGCTCGAAATGGCCCAGGAAACTGGGAAGCTCATTTCGTGGCTGAAAAAGGAAGGCGAGTCCGTCGCCAAAGGCGAGCCACTGCTCGAGATCGAAACCGACAAAGCAGTGATGGAGATCGAATCACCCGGCGACGGCGTCCTTGCCGGCGTCAAGATCGAGGCTGGAGCCGAAGTGCCGGTAGGTCGAACCATCGCTTGGATCGTGCGTCCCGGAGAAGTTCCTCCTGCGGATGAAGTTGCCGTCGAATCGGGAAGAAAGATCACCGCGGTTCCCGCGGCCTCTGCGATCTCAACAGCGGCATCGGCAAATCAATCGGCGACTTCAGCGCAATCCGCAGCGCCGTCAGCACCGCAAGCCGTTAAGATTTCCCCCAAAGCGCGACGTCTCGCCAGCGAACGCGGCGTCAATCTCGCCGACGTCCGCGGCTCTGGCGCCGGCGGAGAAATCCTTGCTTCGGACATTCTGGCCGCTGTGGAATCCAAAGCCAGCGCACCGGCTCCTACGGTTGACAGCAGCAGCCCCATCTCTCGGCTGATGGCGGAGCGCACCACGCAGAGCTGGACGACCGTCCCCCATTTCTTTGTTACGCGCGAGGTGGATGCAGGCGCTCTGAACGAGGCCCGGCAGAAGCTTGGGGCGGAAATTGAAAAGTCACGCGGACTGAAATTAACGCACACCGATCTCCTGGTAGCGCTAGTCGCCCGCGTTCTCCTGAAGCACCCGCGCGTGAACGCAAGCTGGACCCGCGAAGGTGTCCATGCAAATCCCGAGATCAATATCGGAATAGCGATGGCGGTGGACGATGGAGTGGTGGCGCCGGTGATCCACAATGCCCACAAAGCGGAAATGGGCGAGATCGCGGTGCAGCGACGCGACCTAACGGAACGGGCGCGCGGCGGCAAGTTGCGTCCGGCCGATATCGCCGGCGGCACCTTCACGATCAGCAATCTCGGCATGTTCGGGGTAGACGCGTTCACCGCGATTATCATTCCGCCTCAGGCCGCGATTCTTGCCGTCGGACGTATCGCGGACCGAGTCGTGCCGGTCGGTGTCGGCCCTGAGGCTCATCCCGGTGTCCGTCCCATGATGAGCTTGACGGTTTCGAGCGATCATCGCGTCGTAGATGGCGCGCGGGCAGCCGAGTTTCTGCGGGACTTGGCTGAGGCTATCCTCAATCCGCACCGATCGCTAAGCTGACCGCGCCGCCTGATCTGAGTTAAAATCACCCGCTGGCATTCCTGCGTGGGGGTCTTAAATGTTCACAGAACTGTGTCAAGGCTTTGTGGGGCGGACGAGAATTGTCTGCCTGGGGATTTTTCTGGCTATCTTTTTCGCTGTCTCTGCATTCGGACAAGATCCACCATCAAACCTCAGCGGCCAGGTCTTGACGCCGTCGCCAACTGCGGAAACGGATTCCACGCGAGCGCCGCTGGTCCTAACCCTGCAAGACGCCCTCGCCCGCGCCAAAGCGAACGACCCGCAGTTTCGTGCCGCTCTCACCGAACTGGGGATCGCTCATCAGGACACAGTGCAAAGCCGCGCGCAACTGCTGCCGAACGTCAACTACAACATGCAGTACATCTACACGCAGGGCAACGGCACCCCCACCGGACGCTTCCTGGCCAACAATGGCGTCCATGAATACATTGCGCAGGGCAACGTTCATCAGGCGCTTTCGCCGGGAATGTTCGCGGAATATCGAAAGACCGCAGCGGCCGAGGCGCTGGCGCGCGCCAAATCGGAAATTGCTACACGCGGTCTGGTCGTCACAGTCGTGCAGGCTTACTACGGATACGTCGTGGCGCAGCGCAAGTATGCAACCGCGCAGAAGGCGGCTTCGGAAGCGGACCACTTTCTCGGGATCAGCCAAAAGCTGCAGAACGGCGGCGAGGTCGCGCGTTCCGACGTGATCAAAGCGCAAATTCAGAATAACCAGACGCAGCGCGAGTTGCAGGATGCTCTTCTGGCGATGAACAAGACCCGCCTCGATCTTGCCGTGCTGCTCTTTCCAAATTTCGACGAAAACTTCTCGGTGGTGGATGACTTGCGTCTGCCCGAACCGTTACCGAGTTTCGTCGAAGTGCAGGCCGCCGCAACCAAGAACAACCCGACAATTCGGGTTGCGCTGGCCACCTTGCGGCAAAGCAACCAGGAAGTGAGCGTCGCGTGGACAGCCATGCTGCCCTCCATAACCCTCGATTATTTTTATGGCATTGACGCCAATCAGTTCGCGGTCCGCGATCGAAATGGATTCCGCAACCTCGGGTACGGGGCGACTGCGACCCTGCAATTGCCTATATGGAACTGGGGAGCTGGTGCCAGCAAGATAAAACAAGCGAATTTAAAGCGGCAGCTGGCCAATGTCGAATTGAGCTTCGCGCAGCGCCGCCTGCTGGCCGATCTGCGGTCGTTTTATGAGGAAACCGGGACGTTGCGCGCGCAGCTCGAATTGCTAAGTCAAACCGCGGAATTGGCCTCTGACAGTCTGCGTCTGACTACTTTGCGCTATCAGGCCGGAGAAGCCACGGTTCTTGAGGTGGTGGATGCTCAAAATACTCTAACGCAGGCCCGCAATGCGTATGATGATGGACAGGTTCGTTTCCAGGTCGCCCTCGCAAACCTGCAAACGCTGACGGGGAGATTCTAGAAAGATAATGATCCAGGCCGGGAACGAACTCTTGCGTCACGCCTCCAGTATCTCGCCGAACTGCCGCCGGGTTCGGAGTCAATCGCTCGCCGGCATTTGCCTGCGCGCTGCGCGGCTACGCATCACCTCTAGCCTTTCGCTGGCCCCAATCATTCTTATTATTGCGTCAGGGCTGGGCTGCTCCTCCGAGAAGCCGGCGGAGCCGACGGTTAGCGTTCAGGTGGTTCCGGTCAAGAAGACGACCATCGAACGGACGGTGACGTCCGAAGCCGTACTGTTCCCGCTCGCACAGTCGGCGATTGTTCCCAAGATCAGCGCTCCGATTAAAGCGTTCTATGTTAATCGTGGCAGCAAGGTTCATGCCGGACAGTTGCTCGCCACATTAGAGAATCGCGACTTGGCCGCCGCTGCTCAAGACAACCAGGGATCCTATGATCAGGCACAGGCCGCTTATGCGATCGCAACCGCCTCCACTTTGCCGGAAGAGATCCAGAAGGCGCAAGGTGATGCACAGGCGGCGAAGGTGGCGCTGGAGGCCGAGCAAAAGCTTTACGACAGCCGTCAGGATCTCTATAAGCAAGGCGCGCTCCCTCGCAAGGACCTCGATCAGGCCGCTGTCGCTCTGACTCAGGCAAAAAATCAGTACGAACTTGCGCAGCGCCATCTCGATGCGCTGATGGCCGTGAGCAAGCAGCAGGAACTCAAATCCGCTGCCGGCCAGTTGCAATCGGCGAAAGGCAAGTATCTTGGAGCCGCGGCGCAGTTGAGTTACTCGGAAATCCGCAGCCCGATCAACGGCGTCGTCACCGACCGTTCCTTGTATCCGGGAGAAATGGCCGCTGCCGGAACGCCGTTGCTCACCGTTATGGACACAAGCTCGGTGATTGCCCGTGCTCATATTCCGCAGGATCAGGCAGCATTACTGAAGGTCGGCGACAAAGCCACGATTACTGTTCCTGGCGAAGAAGATCCCATCGAAGGGAAAGTGACCGTCGTCAGCCCGGCTCTTGATCCCAACAGCACGACCGTCGAAGTCTGGGTTAAGGCAGATAATCCGAAGGGACGTTTGCGACCTGGAACGAGCGTGCAGATTTCCATGCTGTCGCGTTCGGTGCCGAACTCGCTTGTTATTCCTGCTGCAGCGGTCCTGACAGCTCCGGATGGAGGCAAGTACGTGATGGTCGCGGGCTCCGACAATAAAGCGCACCAGAAGACGGTGAAGACCGGAATCCGGCAAGGCGATCAGGTGCAGATTCTCGAAGGCCTTGCTGAAGGCGAACGCGTGATCACGTCCGGCGCCTACGGACTGCCCGACAATACTAAGATTCGCATCGAAGCTGCGCCAGAGCCCGACAAGAGTGAGTCCGACAAGAGCGAGCGGCCATCTGCGGGAAAAGAGCCCGAGAAGGATGGCAAGTAGCGCGATGGCTGCCAGCACTGAGCAGCAAGATATTTTTCGAACGCAAACCAAATTTGACGAGGTACTCGCGGCATGACTACAAAGAGGAATACGGTCCTGAAAACAGCGCTCCGGCAAAAGGCCCAGTTGATGTCTGGTTCGGAGATTGAACGCACGCTGGTACGGCTCGCTCACGAAATCCTGGAGAAAAACGGTGGTGTCGACGGCTTGGGCCTGGTCGGAATCCGCCGTCGCGGAGTTCCCATCGCCGAGCGGCTGGGCAAAATGATTCATCAGGTCGAAAAAAAGAAAGTTCCCGTGGGCACGCTCGATATCACGTTTTATCGCGATGACCTTTCTACACTGGGGCCGAAGCCCGTGGTGCAGGAAACGGAAATTGGCTTTTCCATCGAGGGTAAAAAGATCGTGCTAGTGGACGACGTGCTTTATACCGGCCGCACCACGCGCGCCGCCCTCGACGCCCTTTTTTCGCATGGCCGCCCGAGCCTGGTGCAGTTGCTGGTGCTGATCGATCGCGGCCATCGCGAATTGCCGGTCGAGGCCACGTTCGTCGGTCGAACCGTGCAGACGACCGACAGTGAAGTGATCGAGGTCAAGTTAACCGAGATCGACGATGTGGAGAAAGTTCTGCTGATGGAGCGGTGAGATTTTGCTCGTGTGGGGACGGCCCGTCCAAGCCGAGCACAACTCGGCTTAGCCTTTGCTTCTTCCGGTCCACTCCCCGTCAAACCGCGCCCGGTCATAAAAAGATTTCTGCGTACCCACTCCGGTAGTCGAAAGGCCAGCGAAAAGGTTGGCGCGCTTAACGGCTTCCCGCTCCGGCAGACCTTCGCCAAGGAAGGTCGCGAAGCTGCCAATAAAAGCGTCGCCGGCTCCGGTGCTATCCACGCTCTTGACGTTAAACGCGGGGACGTGCTCCATGCCTTCGCTTCCGGCAAGAAGCGAACCATTCGCACCCAGAGTGATAATCACTCGCCGAATACCGCTGGCAAGAAGCTTAGCCGCACACCGCTTGGCATCGTCGAGATTGCGCACTGGCATGCCGGAAATTGCCTCCGCTTCGCTCTCATTGGGAACAAAGTAATCGAGATCTGCAACCTGCTTGATGTCGATGGGCTGCGCTGGAGCCGGGTTCAAAATGCAGCGGATGCCGTTTTTTCGCGCAAACTTGATGGTGTAGTACACCGTCTCAAGCGGGATCTCGAACTGGAGAACGATGCAGTCGGCGCTCTTCAGCGTGTCCGCCGCGGCATCCACGTCGGCAGGCTTCAATTCGTCATTCGCGCCTTTGACGACGATGATCCGATTCTGTCCCGAAGGATCGACGAAGATCGGCGCCACTCCGCTGGAAACACCACGGACTTGGCGCACATGCGTGGAGTCGATACCCAGCTTTTCAAAATTCTTGATGGTTGACGGGCCAAACAGATCGTCCCCGACTCGCGCCACCATGAAGACGTCGGCTCCGCAGAGCCGCGCGGCAACGGCCTGGTTCGCGCCTTTCCCGCCGAACCCCAGATCAAACTTCTGGCCAAAGATGGTTTCCCCTGGCTTCGGAAACTCGTCTGAGAACGTGGTCAAATCAACATTGGCACTACCCACTACCGCGATGCGAGGACGCTTTGCCATAATTTTCAGGTTTGAAGTGAGGAAGGCAGAGTGTAGTCAGGCGATCGTGGCGGTGTCAACCCGTGCAGGCGCGTCAAGGGCAACCACAGGGGACACGGGGGTTCACAGGGAAACACAGAGGTATCCGTCGCAGTTCCCTGAGAATACCTGTGCCCCCTGTGGTTATCGCCTTTTTTGACGGTGCAATCTCATTCATCTGGCATCCGCCCACGCTCTTGAGTATTCTCTTCAACATGGCCACCGTCTCGCTGTGCGAACTGTTGGGCTCGACCGTCTATGACGCCTCCGGCGCCGCCAGCGGCCGGGTGCGCGAGGTGGCCATCGCCCCGCAGGAGGACCGTTCCCGCGTCTCCTCGCTAATCGTCAAAACGTCTGCCGGAAACCGCGTATTGCCCTTGACTGCTGTTTCCGCGATCAATGGCGGCATTCGAGCCTCCACTGCGGTCGCCGAATGGGCCTCGGCCGATGGCTCCGAAGGACTGTTGTTGCTCAGTCGGGATCTGCTGGATCAGCAGGTGATTGATGTGCACGGCCGCAAAGTTGTGCGCGTGAACGATGTGGATTTTTATCGCGACATCGCGCAGAAGCACGCCGTTTTGAAAGTTGAGGGAGTGGATGTCGGCGCGCGTGGCGCGGTTCGCCGCCTCCTCAAGGGCGTGATCCCAGCGGTTGTCCTTCGGGCGTTGCTCCTGCGGATTCCTCCCCGCGATATTCCCTGGGACTTCGTGGATATCATCGAGACCGATCCCGCCCGGCGCGTCAAGCTGAAAATTTCGCATGAGCGGCTGGCCAAACTCCATCCCGCCGACATCGCCGATATTGTGGAGAGTCTTGCTCCCGATGAGCGCGAAGCAGTGTTCGAGACGCTGGACGAAGACGTCGCCGCCGGCGCGTTGGAAGAACTCGAACCCAAAGTGCAAAAATCAGTCGTGGAGTCACTGGATTCCGACCGGGCCGCCGACATTGTCGAGGAGATGGAACCCGACGCAGCTGCCGACCTTTTGGGCGACCTCTCCGATGAGCGGACGGAGGAAATCCTGGTGCAGATGCAGCCCCAAGAGCGCCAGGAAGTCACCGACCTGCTCGAGTTCAAAGAAAATACCGCCGCTGGCCGCATGACCACGGAGTTCATTGCATTGCCGGTGACAGCCACGGCCCACGACGCGATCGAGGCCATGCGCAAGTTTGAGGGCCGCATGGAAAACATGAGCACGATTTACCTGACCGATTCTCACGGAACTCTAGCCGGCGCGGTGCCGCTGGTGAAGATCGTTCTGGCGCCCCCCTCGACTCCGCTCCTGGCCTTGGCTCAGGAGCCCCTGATTTCATGCCACGAAAACGCGAAAGAGAAAGAATTCGCTGAACTATTTGACAAGTACAACCTGCTGACATTGCCGGTGATCGACGAACACAATCGCCTAGCTGGAGTGATCACGCCGGATGACGTGATCGCGATGCTGCGCTCAAAGCTGTAGCAGCTGTTCTTCCTGCTGGGGAGACGGGGCTTACCCCGTCTCACTCTGCGGCTGGAGACGCGTCAAACCGCGTCTCTACGTGAGGGTCGCCGTAGAAGACCGCGTCCGCAACCTCGCACAAAAGTTTCCCGGCTTTGAAGATTCACCTATCCAGACCACGCTTCATACATTTATGCTGATCGTTCTGTTTTGCCAATTTGACCGTGCCTGTGGCCTGTGCGCATGAAATTTCTGAGAAGTTGGAAGTTCCGGCTGCTGCTGTTTTTCGCCGTCGTAGGACCGGGCTTCATCACCGCGAATGTCGACAACGATGCCAACGGCATCTTGACGTATTCGCAGGGCGGTGCGCAGTTCGGCTACTTGCTCTTGTGGACGATGATCCCGACTACGATCGCCCTGATCGTCGTCCAGGAGATGTGCGCCCGCATGGGAGCGGTTACAGGCAAGGGCCTGAGCGATCTGATCCGGGAAGAATTCGGCCTGCGGGTTACGTTCCTGATGATGCTCGGGATCCTGATTACAAATTTCGGAAACGTCGTGGGCGAATTTATCGGCATTGTGGGAAGCATGGGGCTGTTCGGAGTCTCAAAGTACATCGCGGTGCCGATCTGCGCCGTAATCGTCTGGTTGATCGCTGTCAAGGGCCAGTACAAAAGCGTGGAGAAGGTTTTCCTGGCGGCTTCGTTTTTCTACGTTACTTACATATTTGCCGGAGTGCTGGCGAAGCCTGCGTGGATCGAGGCGGTGAAGGCCACGGTCAAGCCTCCGCAGATGGCGGCTTTCAGGCAGGGCCCGTACCTCTACATGGTGATTGGCATTGTTGGAACTACGATCGCGCCCTGGATGCAGTTCTATCTCCAGTCGTCGATCGTGGAAAAAGGAGTCACACGGCGCCAGTACAACACCTCGAGGCTCGACGTGATCGTGGGCTGCATCTTTACCGACGTGGTTGCCTGGTTCATTATTGTGGCCTGCGCGGCCACGCTCTACCTGCATGGCAATCGTGACATTCGCGACGCTGCCGACGCCGCTCAGGCCCTGCGACCCTTAGCGGGCGACTGGGCGTACATTCTGTTTGCTCTGGGGCTGTTCAACGCATCGCTCTTTGCCGCGTCGATTCTGCCACTTTCGACGGCCTACACGGTTTGTGAAGGATTGGGCCTCGAGTCAGGCGTAGAACGCAAATTTTCCGAAGCTCCCGCCTTTTATTGGCTCTATACCGCGCTCATTATCGCCGGGGCAGCTGTTGTCCTGATACCCGGTCTTCCGCTAATCAAGATCGCCGTATTTTCGCAAGTGGTCAACGGTGCAGTATTACCCTTCGTGTTGATTTTCATGTTGTTGCTCATCAACAAGAAAGAACTGATGGGCGAATATGTGAATAAACGCACCTTCAACATCATCGCCTGGGCGACCACCGTGATTATGATTGGATTAACGGTGCTGTATGTCTACGGCCAGGTACGCGGCGGGGCGGGATAGGGCGTCTCAGATAATTTTTCCCGCCGCCAGTTCCTTCACCAATCCCAAGTCCGCTTCGAGGAAGTCCAGCCCCGGCAATTCCTGCCGCGTCACCCACCGGATTTCGCGAAAAATGCGGTTCTCAATTTCGCCCTGATAATTGCGCACTTCGAAGAATCGTAGTTCCACCGACCCGCCGCCCGGGTATTCGTGGACGATGCGGGCGACCTCTGTGCCGACCTCCGCTACGATCCCCAGCTCCTCCTCGAGTTCCCGGCGCATCGCATCGCGCGGTTGTTCGCCTTCTTCGATCTTGCCTCCGGGAAATTCCCATTTGAGCGGCATTGGCTGGTGCCGCGTCCTCTGGCAGGCGAGGATGAGGTCATCTTTCAGGATCAGCGCGGCGACGACTCGTTTCATGATGTTCAAGAATGCGGGACTGGTTGTTAATCCTAAACTAAGCTGCCGCGCTTCATCTTTTCCCGTAGAGACACGGCTTGCCGCGTCTAAGACGGGGCGAGTCCCGTCTCTACGCGGGCTTGCGAAATAGAACGGAGCCCCGGCTGGGAGCCGAATACTGCTGGATGAATCGCACCCGCCAGCGCGCGCAATCCCGAAACCAGCGTGGGCGCGGGAGTGTTCAAGAGTTCGTCGGAGATGCAATACACCTGCGATTTCCGCACAGCGTTGGTGTCCGTCCAGCCTCTTTCGCTAGCATTAGCGATCTTCGCCAGTGGCACTCGATCTCCAGCCCCGCACCAGGCGGCGATAATAACTTCGGGATCTAGCCGAGCGATTTCTTTGGCGGAGCACTGCGCTCCCGCCTTGCCCAGGAATTCGCCACCGGCCGCGAGCACCAATTCAGCCACCCACGGTTGCGATGCGATGATGGGCTTTCCCCACTCTTCGCAAAACACGCGTTTTCTCGGAAGGCCTGCGGTTTGGCGTCGCACGTTTTCGATTGCCGCTTGCATATCGGAAATCACTTTCGCACCGCGCTCAGCAGCTCCGACCGATGCGGAGATCACCGCGATGTCGGTGTAGATGTCGTCCAGCGTGCGCGGCGCGAGACCAAGAAAGCGAATGCCTGCCTTGAGGATTTCGACGACTGCGGCTTCCTGGTAGGGAACGGCAGCGATCACGAGGTCAGGCCTGGCGACGAGAATCTCGCTGGCCTTTGAGGTCCACGAGTCGGCAATGATTAGTCGATTGCCATCTCTCACTTCCGGAACCACGTCGGCACAGTACTTCGTGCAAGCCACGACGCGGTCCAATTCGCCGACGCTGGCCAGGATTACCGTGGCGCTGGGTTGCAGGCAGGCGATCCGCCGCGGGTTGTGCGAGTCGGGCACGCTCCTATTGTAGGGGAGCATTTGTAGGGGATGCGAAATCATGCGTTCAGCGCATTACAATCTTCGTGTGTATTCTCCCGAACTTCTTGACCATTTTCAGAACCCACGAAACGCGGGTGAGGTTGAAGCTTCCGACGCCACCGCGCAATTGGAGAACCCCGCTTGCGGAGATATTCTTGAACTCACACTTAAATTGGAAGGCCATCGCATCGCCGACATTCGCTTTCGCGCCAAAGGCTGCGTTCCGGCGATGGCTTGCGGCTCAGCGATTACCGAGTTGGTCAAAGGCAAAAATGTAGACGAAGCCCGGCGCGTCAGCAGGGAAGAGGTAGTTCGCAAAGTCGGGGGCCTGCCGCAGGCCTCCGCCCATGCCAGCCACCTGGCAATGGACACGCTCGCCGCGCTCTTGCGGGAGCTTTGACTGCATGAATCGTCGACCGAGACAGGCCAGAGAGAGACGCTCAACTAAAGCCCCGACTGCTGGGAGAATTCCCTGAAGCGTCGTCGATGACCGAGAAGGTGTAGGGGTCCTTCGACTCCGCAGGGACTTCACTTCGTGAAGTCCCTGCTCCGCTCAGGATGACAACATGGTTAGGGCTACCGGCCAGCGTCGTTCGTCTCTGGCTGATATATCTTCCAGCCATTGGCGAGCGCGATCTCTTTCAGATCCGGATTTGGGTTAATGGCGAATGGGTGCTTGGACATGGCGAGCATCTCGCGGTCCCAGATCGCGTTGCCGAAGGCGCAATCGGGCACGTGATCGGGAGACGACTTGAGCACGGAGCGAATCGCCTCGGACTTGCCGGGACCGCTCGGGACTCGAATGAGACGGTCGGTAATGATGCCGTTCTCGACTGCCACTTCGGCGGCCAGGATGCGATTTTGCGGGATGCCGAAGCTGCGCATGCCGGAGCGGATGATCCACCGGCTCGAGGAGGAGACGGCCCAGACGTCGCATCCGGATTTGCGCAGGCGCTGCACTAATTCGCGCATCTCCTGGAAGATGTTGGGGGCGATGGCCTGGGCAAAATACGTGTCGCAGGCCTGCTGCACTACTTCTTCTTGCAGTCCGCGGTGCATGGTGACCATTTCTCCGCACATGACATCTTCGGCGACTTGGCCAGCTTTGTAGTCGGCGTAGCGCTGACGCGCCCAACGGACGATCTCTTCCGACACTAGCCCTTGTTCCAATTCCCAGGAGAAGAAGCCTTCTCCGGCGTCTCCGGACCAGAGGGTGCCGTCGCAGTCAAACGTGGCTACTTGCGGATTGAGGGTGAGTACACTTTCGATGAATTCGGCTTGGGGAGTTGTGAGACGCGTCATGAAATATTGGACCCTGCAGGAATTTAACTCGATGACAGAAGCTGAGATGGCAAACTTAAAGCAGCATACTGTTCCGGCGTGTCCACGTTGACGGATACGAGCGGGTCGTCCACGGGAACGTACTCGATCTCGCTCTGGTGCGCGTGTTCGACATCGCGCGCGTTCGACGTTTCGGGAGCCCGCAGAAACGCTTCAAGCATCTCGCGGCCCGCCAGAATTGGATGCCCGTGCTTTCCCTGGTATTCGGGAATCGCGGCCCATTTCCTGTGGATGGCGGCTTGCTCATACGCGGCTTCTAGCGTTGCAAGGGTCTCCGCCCGAACGGGAGGCCGGTCAACGAGCGTGATCATTGCGGCATCGCGGCCGCGGTTTAGAACCTCCCGCAGGCCGACTCGCAACGAGCTGAACTGGCCGCGGGCAGGATCGGAATTGATAACCATCGACGCTCCATTGGCGTATACAAGGGGGGACAGGGCGGCTTCATTCTTGCCGACTACGACTAGCACGACATCGACGTGGGAAAAAAAGAGCCGTATGGCAGCGGAGAGAAACGTGTCACCGGGCGCAGAGCCTGCTGGCTGCGGAGGCCATGGCAGCAGGGCTTTGTCGCGTCCCATGCGTGAGGATTCGCCGGCCGCAAGAATTACTCCGCAAAAAGCCGTGGTTCGCCCCATGAGGGGACGATAACAAAGTGCCGCGACTCTGCCAAGGAGATGAGGCAGGGGAGATGCGTTAGGAGATGTCGCTAACAGGCTGCGCGAGCAGAAAGTGCGACCTCTGCGGCTAAAGCCGCACTTAAACCAAGCCCGTTACCGCAGCGGTGAACCGCTGCGCCATCCGAAATCAAGTGCAAGACCACCCAAAATCAAATGCAACACCGACTTTTCCCGCGGACTGTTGGGGATGCGTTTTAGCTGAAGCTCGGCAGCTTGACCAGGTCGTCGTGGGGAACTCTTTCCACCGGGTGTCCGGCCTTGCGCCAGGCACGCAGGCCGCCGGCGATTACGTAGACTTTGAATCCTAGCTGCTGTAATTGTTGCGCCACCCGGGCGCTTGTGGCTTCGCGCGCTCAAGTACAGTAGAGATAAATCTCTTGATCCTTGGGGAGATTTTTGATTTCTTCAACGAGGTTGTTGGGCTCGATGCGGATCGATCCGGCAATGCGTTCGGAGTCGGCATCGTAGTAGCCGTGGCTGCGGACATCGGCGATGAGCATTTTCTGAGCCGCCCCGGACGCTAATCGTTGGGCTAGCTCCTCTGCCTGGATGCGGGGAATCACGTCGAGCAGACGGTACTTGCGGTAAAGCCAGATTCGATAGACGGCGTAGGCGACGAGTCCCATGCCGAAGATAACCTCAGCGGCAAAGCCGGCGGAACGGAGTCCGCGGGTGATGGCACGCAGGGCGTCACTGAAGAGATATCCGGCGATGGCATACGCGCCCACGTAGAAAATCGCGCCGAGGGCGTCGAATTGCAGAAAATCTCCGAGCCGCATTTTCATGCTTCCGGCGAGCGGCGGAGACATGGTATTGATGCCGGGGATGAACTTGGCAAAAAGCAGTGTCTGCTTGCCGCGGCGGTAAAAATATTCAGCCGAGCGCAGAATGCAAGTTTCCGGATTCGCCGAAAGCCGGCACAGAAAGCCGAGCAATGCCCATCCACTGACTCTGCCCATGAAATAGAGGAGGACATCGCCGGCGATCATCGCCAGCACGCCTACGCTGATCACGAAGTACAAATGTAGATCGCCGAAAGCGGTGACCGCGCCGGCGGTCAGGATGGCGAGCGCGGCGGGCAGTGGGAGACCGACCGCCTCGGCGAGGCACACTATCGCCAAGAGGAGGTAGCCATGGTGCGAAATTAGGAAGCGCAAGTCGTTCATTGTGGATGCGGGCCCATTCAGTATAACGCTCCTTTTCGATGCTGTTCCGCCCGACCTCGGTGCAAGAACTCCTGCTACAGTGGTACGACTTCAGGAGTTATGAGTTTTAGGAGGAGCCTTTGTCAGCCGAGAGCCGCCGCTATATCAATCTTCCGAATCGCCCTGCCGGACTGCCCTTCAGCGACGGCGTGCTGGTGGGCGATACTCTGTATATCTCCGGACGGATTGGCCTCGACCCGGCGACAGGCGAGGCGCCAGAGAGTATCGATGCCGAGATCGAGTTCTTATTTGATGGCTTCCGGGCTGTTCTCGGCCGCGCCGGCATGACCATGGACGACCTGGTGTGGGTGCAGATCTATTCGCCGGATGTTTCTTTGTGGCAGCAGTTCAACGCTGCCTATGTGAAGCTGTTCTCGCGGGAGTTTCCTGCGCGGGCGTTTCTCGGATCGGGACCGCTTTTGTTGAATGGGCGATTTGAGATGTTGGGGATTGCGGTGAAAAGGCAGGGCAGCATCTCGTCAGGCAAAAAGAGCGAGAAGCAACCACGAAGGGACACTAAGGGACGCACGAAATAACACGAAGGAGACGCTCGCTGGCCACGGGGGCTATTTCTCCCGCGCGACTACGAACTCGGGCGCCCACAACAGCGCTCGTTTGATCTCCGAGTCGGGAAATGTACAGATGGCGCTACGCGCTGACTCGGCGTGTTGGGCGGCCTCTTTGGAGGCATAGTCGAGAGAACCATAGCGGTTCAGGATGGTCAGGATGTCGGCGTGAGTGACGCCATTGAACGCGCGGTCGTGCAGGACGGTTTCGATTTGGCGGCGCTCGTCAGCTGTACAGCGCTCAAGCGCATGAATGACGGCCATCGTGGCTTTGCCTTCACGCAGGTCGCTGGCAACGGGCTTGCCCAGTACACTCTCTGAAGCCGTGAGGTCGAGTACATCGTCCACGATTTGGAAGGCTAAACCTAGATCGCGGCCGTACTGACCGAGACGTTCCTCTTCTTGTGCGGTGGCGCCGCCCAGGATGCCGCCGACTCGCATGCACACCGAGAACAGGCACGCGGTCTTGCGATAGATCAGATCGAGATGCTCTTGCAGAGAGATTAGCTTGCCGAGTTTCTCCATCTGGAGCAGTTCGCCTTCGACCATCTGCTGGGTCAGTTCGATCAGCACGTCCAGGATGCGGAAATTGCGCTCCTGCATCGCGATCTTGAACGCTTGCATGTAGAGCCAATCGCCGGCGAGCACGCACATTGAGTTGCCCCACTGCGTGTTGGCGGCGGGACGGCCGCGGCGGAGTTGGGCTTCGTCAATGATGTCGTCGTGGACGAGCGTCGCGGTGTGGATGATCTCGACAACCGTCGCGAGCTTTACCGCGCCATTGCCCTTGTAACCGAGGAGCTTCGCGGAGAGCAGCAACAGCGCTGGACGGATTCGCTTTCCGCCACCGGCGCGCAGGTACTCGCCAATCTCTGTGATCGCCGCGACATTCGAGACGGTGTCGCGTCCGAATTGCTCTTCGATCGCGACAATGTCGTCACGCAGAAGGTCAAAGATTTCTTTCCCGTTGATGGAGGTCGTCGCGCTCAATTTGCTCAGTTGCTCCGTCAATTAGTTGCTGCGGTAATTCGTGAACTGCAGATCGATGCCAAAGTCCTGCTGCTTGACCATCGCGATGATTTCCTGCAGCGTATCGCGATCCTTGCTGCTGATCCGCACTACGTCGCCCTGGATGGAGGCTTGCGCTTTTTTCTTCGAATTCTTGACCAGCTTCACGATCTCGCGCGCCTTTTCGATCGGAATCCCCTGCTGCAGGGTGATCTTCTGTTTCACGGTGCTTCCGGCGGCGGGCTCCAGCGCGCCATAGGTTAAACCTTTCAGCGGGACGCTGCGTTTGACCAGTTTCTGCTGAAAGACGTCGTTGACTGCTTTCATCTTGAATTCATCGGCGGAGTGAAGCATGATCGCGTCCGTGCCCTCCATCGCGATCTGAGACTTCGAGTCTTTCAGGTCGAAGCGAGTGCTGACTTCCTTCATCGCCTGCTGGATGGCGTTGGCAACTTCCGCGAGGTCGATTTTGCTGACGATATCGAAACTGTTATCGGGCATGGAATAAATCCAGGTGTCAGGTGTCAGGTCTCAGGTGTCAGGCAAAGCAGAGGCCAGCCTTCCTGTGACCTACTATCTGAAACCTCTTTCACGGATCGCTCACCCCAAATATGTACCCCTGAGAGTAACAGAAGAGGCGTTATCCGCGCAGGTGCCGCTTCGGTGCGCCACCACCGCATTTTATGGTTGTCATCCCGAGCGAAGCGAGGGATCTGCAGTTCGCCGTGAGATGCAGATCCCTCGCTTCGCTCGGGATGACAACCTTCTCAGGAATCGAGGGTTAAGGAGCGGGATTTCCGTTGTCCAGCTGGAGTCCAAAGAACTTGTAGAAATTCTGGGTGGTTTGCGAGCCGATCTCTTCCGTGGGCAGGCTGCGAAGTTCGCCGATCTGGCGCGCTACTTCCTTCACGAACGCCGGTTCATTGCGCTGGCCGCGATGCGGAATCGGCGCGAGATACGGGGAGTCGGTTTCGATCAGCATGCGGTCGAGCGGAACCATTTGAGCCGCGTCGCGGATCGGCTGCGCCTTGGGAAAGGTGATGTTGCCGGCAAAAGAAATCATGAAACCCATGTCGAGCGCGCATCGGGCATGGTCGATGCTGCCGGTGAAGCAGTGCAGAATGCCGGCCAATCGGGTGGAACTCCAATGCTCCGCAATCAACGACAGGCAGTCGTCCCATGCGTTTTCGCTGTTGTCGGATGGACGACAATGAATGATGATGGGTAAGTTCGCCGCCTTTGCCAATTCCATTTGCCGCACGAAGACTGTCTTCTGAATTTCTCGCGGCGAGTGGTCGTAAAAGTAGTCGAGGCCGATTTCTCCCCAGGCAATTACTCTGGGATGCCGCGCCCATTGCAGCATTTGGGAATCAGCGGCTTCGTTCGCGAGGCTTGCTTCGTGAGGATGAATTCCCACGCTGGCCCATATTCGCGGATATTCCGGCTTGCCGTCGTATTTTTCCGCCAACTTTATACCACAGTCGGCGGTGTCGGGTCCGTCGCCGTTTCCGATCGCTAGATAGGCTTCGATCCCGCTTTGTTTCGCATGCGCCAGGACTTCGTCGCGATCGAGGTCGTAGCGCTTGCCTTCGAGATGTGCGTGAGAGTCGATGAACACGATCGTTGGTCGTTGGTCGCTGGTCGTTAGTCGTTCGCGAGATCGGGTGGGGACGGGCAGCCTTGGCCGTCCAATTCAAGCGCAGCTCGGCAGCGCTATTTCAGCCGCGTGCCGATGGGCACATCTTCCAGAAAACTCGCCAGCACCGGCTTGCCGCCTTCGGGCGAAGCAGCGACGATCATGCCATTTGATTCCAGTCCGCGAAGCTTGCGGGGCGCGAGGTTCGCCACGATCACGACCTTCCGTCCGATCAATGCTTCGGGCTCGTAAGCCTCGGCGATTCCGGCCACCAGTTGGCGCACTTCGGTTCCGAGATCGACTTCCAGGCGCAGCAATTTGTCAGCACCCTTTACGCGTTCTGCGGTCTTTACTTGCGCCACGCGCAATTCTACTTTGGCGAAGTCGTCGATGCTGATTTTGCCATCGGGAATTGCCGCGGCTGGCTTGACGGGCGCGGTCGCGGTGGCCGACATTGCGGCGGGGGGTCGAGCTTCGCTCGCCTGGACGGGCGAGACGTCCGTCCCCACACTTGCGCTTTGTTCCTCCATTTGTTGCATCCTTTCTACTGCCGATTTGTCTGCTCGCGGAAACACTGGTTGCACCTCGCCCAACTTTGTGCCGAGGCGTAGTTGTCCCCACTGCAATTGCGTCAGGTCGAATTTCTTGATGTCTCCGAGGCCCATCTGCGCCCAAATCTTCGCGGTGGCGTCGGGCATTACCGGATGCGCGAGCGCGGTTACAATCCGCAAAGCTTCGGCGCTGGTGTAGAGAACGGTTGCCAGGCGCGAGCGGCTCTCTTCATTTTTTTTCTCGTCTAAAGCCCAGGGTTCGTTTTCGACGATGTATTTATCTACGGCAGCGACCAGTCCCCAGGTTGCTTCAAGCGCCCGCGAGAACTGGAACTGGTCGAATAATGTGCCGTAGTCGGCGATCACTTTTTTTGCCGTGTCCGCAATCGCGGCATCCGCCGGGTTGTGCGCTGCGTGCGAGGGGTATGGTACTTCGCCCTTGAAATAGCGCGTGATCATAGTCAGCGTGCGGCTGGCGAGATTGCCAAGTCCATTCGCCAGATCGGAGTTATAGCGCTGCACCAGCGCATCGAAACTAAACGATCCGTCCTGGCCAAAGACGACCTCGCGCAGCAGGAAGTACCGGAGGGCGTCGGCGCCGAGCACATCCACGATGGTTTCGGCGCGCACGATATTTCCGCGCGACTTCGACATTTTGCTTTCTTCAAACAGCAGCCAGCCGTGCGCGACGATGCCCTTGGGCAACGGCAATCCGGCGGCGAGCAGGAACGCAGGCCAGTAGACGCAATGGAAGCGCACGATTTCTTTGCCGATCATGTGCATGTCGGCGGGCCAGTACTTGTCGAATTTGGTCGTGTCGTTTGAGCCATAGCCGAGCGCGGTAATGTAGTTTGCGAGCGCGTCGAGCCAGACGTAGATCACGTGCTTGGGATCGTCCGGTACGGGGATGCCCCAGGAGAACGTCGACCGGCTGATGGAAAGATCGCGCAGGCCGCCGCGCACGAACGAGAGCACTTCATTGCGCCGTGTCTCGGGGCGGATGAAGTCGGGCTGCTCGATGTAGAGGCGGATCAACTGGTCCTGGAACGCCGAGAGCGTGAAGAAGTAATTTTCTTCCTTCACCGTTTCCGTGGGGCGGCCGCATTCAGGACAAGGCGCACCCGGACCGACGGAATCGACGTAGAGTTCGTCAAACACGCAATACTGGCCGGTGTAGTGGCTCTTGTAGATGTGGCCGTTGTCCTTTATCCGTTTCCACAGAGCCTGCACGCCCTGTTTGTGCCGGTCCGATGTGGTGCGGATGTAATCGTCGTAGGTCAAGCCCATGCGATCCCAGAGCGTGCGGAACTCCTCCGAGATTTCATCGGTGAACTGCTGCGGCGTTTTGCCTGCAGCTTGGGCTGCACGCTCGATTTTTTGACCGTGCTCGTCGGTGCCGGTCAGGAACCAGGTGTCGTCTCCAAGCATGCGGTGGCGGCGGGCGATCGTGTCGCAGGCAAGGGTGGTGTAGGCGTGGCCGATGTGCGGATGCGCATTGACGTAGTAGATCGGGGTCGTGATGTAAAACTTTTTGCTCATTGGAATTAGAATTCGACTTTCGTTTGTTTCGCCGGCATAAATCTTTACCTCAGGGGACACAGAGGATCACAGGGTAAACCTTTTTTTCTCTGTGATTCTTTGTGTCCCCCGTGGTTCAAGCCTTTGGCTCGCGGCGAAGATACTGCTGGATCGCTTCCTGCATCACCGTCCGGAGCGGCACATGTTGCGTTTCGGCGAGCGTTCGGCAGTCTTCGTATTCGGGCGCATAGTTTGAGACGCTGCCGTTCATATTCGCGATCTTGATGCGCACCGGACCCCACATCGTGTCCACCGTTTCCCATCGTCGCGAGAGCGTCTGTCGCTGTTCCTCGCGGCGGCGTACGCCTAGAGTTGTGGTCTCGGCAAAGATCGTCTTTGCTAAGCGATTCGCATCTTCCATTTTTGCAAGTACGGTGAGCAACGCTCCGGGACGGCTCTTCTTCATCTGTACTGGGACGCTGAACACATCGAGCGCGCCTTCGGCCAGCAAGCGCTCCATGGCGTAGGCCAGCACCTGCGGGCTCAGGTCATCGAGGTTTGCCTCGAGGACTGTGATGCTTTCGTTCGATGTATTCGCTCGATGTGTCGGTTCAGCCTCTCCAATCGTTATGCGCAGCAGGTTCGGGTGCTCGGGGAAATCTCGGGTTCCCGCGCCGTATCCCGACTTCTCGATTTTCATTGCCGGAAACGAGGCGAAGCGGGTGCTCAGCGTTTTCACGATCGCCGCGCCTGTGGGCGTTACCAGTTCGACCTGTGGTCCCGACGAATACACTGGCGCATGCTGAAGCAACTTCAGTGTTGCGGGCGCCGGTACGGGAAGCTTTCCATGCGCGCACTTGACGGTTCCGCCGCCCACGTTCAGCGGCGAGCACACCCACTCTTGCACCGCGAGAGATTCCGCTCCCACCGCAGCGCAGACGATATCGACCATGGCATCGACGGCGCCTACTTCGTGAAAGTGGACTTGCGCGATGGAGGTGTTGTGGATCTCGGCTTCGGCTTGGCCCAGCGTTTCGAAAATTTTGATCGCGGTTGCCTTCACGGTGCTGCCGATCACTGCTTTCTCGATGATCTTGCGAATATCCGTCAGGGTGCGGCCGTGGTCGTGGCGATTTTCATGAGAATGTTCGTGACTGTGAGAGTGTTCGTGAGCATGATCACGCTCCTGCTGCTCCCAGAAAACTTCTCGCGGCAGATCTTTCTCGCCGTTGGCGTACACATCGACTTTGGTCGCCGAAATTCCGGCCCGCACGACCTTCGATATCTCCAACCGTGCACCGATGTCGAGCGCCATGACTGTGTCCTCCAGAAGCTTTGGAGACACTCCGGCATCGATTAGCGCGCCCAGAAACATGTCGCCGCTTATACCGGAAAAACAGTCGAGGTAGGCTATGCGCATAAAGTCAAGAGCTTGAACCACAGGGGACACTGGGGGTTCACGGGGATTCACAGGGGAAATCTGGAACATCTGTCCCTGTGTGTCCTCTGTGGTTACGATTTTCGTCCGCGTCGAACTTTTATCATAGGGAACGCTCTCCGCTCCGTCAAACGCGCTGGCTCTCGCTAGTTTGTTAGAATCACTGTTTCTTCAATAAGTTAGAGGGCATCCTTGTATCGAGATCTGGAACGTCGGCTGGTCGCACATCTGCGCGAGTTTCTGCGCCGTAGCTACGACTTGGAAATACCGAACATCGTCGTGGAGCAGCCGCCGAAAATCGAATTTGGCGAGTATGCGCTGCCGATTGCTTTCGAACTTGCCCGGAAACTTCGCAAGGCGCCGCGCAAGATTGCCGAAGAAATCGTCGCTGGGGTCGGTGCGATTCCGGGCTTTGAGAAACTCGAGGTGGCTGGCGCCGGGTACATCAATGTTCGCGTAAACCGCGCCGAGCTGGCGGCGGCTCTCGCCGCGGATAGCTCCCCTGCGGCGGATGTTCCCGCCGGCAAGGTGCTGGTCGAGCATTCGAGCATCAACCCCAACAAGGCGGCGCATATTGGGCACCTGCGCAACGCCATTCTGGGCGATACGTTCGTCCGGCTGCTGCGCTTTGCGGGCAGGGAAGTGGACGTTCAGAACTACATCGACAACACCGGCGTGCAGGTTGCCGACGTGGTGGTGGGATTCCTGCATATCGAGAAGAAATCCCGGGCGCAGATCGAAGCGCTCGCCGCCGCGCCCCGGTTTGATTACGTATGCTGGGATCTCTATGCCCGCGTCTCGCATTGGTATGAAGAGGACAAAGCGAACCTGCAGGCGCGCGCTGCCATGCTGCGCGTGATCGAGGAAGGGAACAATGAGACCGCGGCGATTGCGGACTTGATTTCTGTTGCTGTGCTTCGGCGCCATCTCGAAACTATGGACCGGCTCGACATTGAGTACGACTTCCTGCCTCGGGAGAGCGAGATACTGCATCTGCATTTCTGGGACGCTGCGTTTACTAAGCTTAAGGAAGCGGGGGTGCTTACTTACGAGAACGAAGGCAAGAATAAAGGGTGTTGGGTGATGCGGCGGGCGGGGACAGCCGCGGCAAAAACCTTAACCACAGGGGGCACAGAGGACACGGAGGAAAAGATCACAGAGGAAGACCAGAAGGTCATCGTCCGCTCCAATGGTACGGTCGGTTATGTTGGCAAAGACATCGCTTATCACATGTGGAAGTTTGGGCTGCTCGGACGTGATTTTGGTTATCGGAAATTCTATCGGTATCCCAACGGCCATGACTGCTGGATCTCAACCATTGACGGCGAGAAAGATCATCCGCACTTTGGTGATGTGGCTGAGATTTATAACGTCATCGATGCTCGGCAGTCCGAGGCGCAGAACACGGTGATTGAAGCTTTGCGTGGACTCGGCCACGGAGAAGCCGCCGATCGCTACACGCACTTCTCCTACGAGATGGTCGCACTCACTCCGCGTTGCGCTGCTGAACTTGGCTACACACTTAGCGAAGAAGATAGCGCTCGATCGTGGATCGAGGTTTCCGGCCGCAAGGGCTTCGGCGTCAAGGCGGACGATCTTCTGGATGCTCTCGTCGCGTCGGCGGGCAAGGAAGTGGATGCGCGCCATCCTGAGTTGGACGAAGCGGAGCGCTCCGGCATTGCCACGCAGCTCGCTATCGGAGCACTGCGCTACTTCATGCTGAAGTTCACGAAACAATCGGTGATCGCTTTCGATTTCAAGGACGCCTTGAGTTTCGAGGGTGACACTGGGCCTTATGCGCAGTATGCGGTCGTGCGTGCTTCCAATATTTTTAGGAAGGGCGGACTGGATCCGGATAGCTTCTGTCGAGACGCTTCTGGCCGCGTTTCTACGTCGACTAGCGATGCCGGTGCGGGCGGAGACGCGGCAAGCCGCGTCTCTACAGAAGATTTTGCCAGCGCGGATGATTTTGCCAGCACGGATGATTTTGCTCGGTTCCTTGACGGCGAAGCTTCCAACGATATATGGGAGCTCTGGCTGGCGGCGGCTAAAACCTCTTATATCGTGAGCCAGTGCATCGCGACCACTGAACCTGCTTATCTTGCCAAGCATGCCTTCCAGCTGGCGCAGCTTTTCAATACCTTCTATCACCGCTATCCAATCTTGAACGAAGCGGATCCGGGAAGGAGGAAGTTTCTGCTGGCAACGGTGTGCGTCGTTCGCCGCGAGCTGATTCGCGTTCTCGCGGCGATGGGGATCAGTGTCCCGCCAGTGATGTGAGCCGGTCGTCCGCGTATTGCATCTTCTGTGCCCCCGGCGGCATCCCTAATAGTAGAGATAATCATATGAAAAAGAACATTCTTGCATTAGTGCTATTAAGTCTGGCGCTGACAACGTTGAGCGCCGGCGCCTCCGGGAACCCTCCGCAGATGCCACGCACTCTGGCCAACGCCCGCTTTGTATACGTAGCGGCCTACGATGGCGATCAATTCGATCCCAAACTGTTGCCCGACGACCGCGCCGCCATTGGTCGCGTCGAGGATGCAATCCAGAAGTGGGGAAAACTCACATTGGTGTACCGTGCTCAGGATGCCGACATCATCTTGATGGTGGAGTCTCGACCGTCGGAAGATGTGCTGGCGGTCTATGATGCGCACAGCGGGGATGCGCGCAGCGGACCTTCGCAGACTTATCTTTGGCGGGTTATGGGGCGCGGTGGGCTGCAGAAGAGCGAGATCCCGCTGTTTTCGCAGTTTGAGAAGGCTTGGGACAAGATCACCCATTGAGGGCGGCGCGTCCTCCTACTAAGGCTTCGCGGTAATGGTTCCATTTGCGAGACCATTAACCACCAAGGGCACGAAGGTACACGAAGGAAATGCCTGAGACGAAAAGCCTTCAACCAGCGCCTATAATTCGTATCGAGAGAAGCGAGACAGTATAAAATTTCTACGGTTTATATCACGATTGGGTGGGTCTGGGGTTTGCGCGTTTCCCACAGTCATCTTCCAAGGCATTGATATAAAATGGTTTAGTAATTTCTGCGGCGAATCTGAAATGGCATCCGTCGTGCTTTAACAGGAGTGAGTCCAGTTCGCAGACTTTTAGCAGAATCTGGAATAGTACATAGAAATATTGGGCAAGGAGCCCTCAACTATGAATCGCACCTCGTTGACCCTAATGCTGGCCGCGACAATGGTCGCATCCCTCGGATGTTCAACCAAGAATTACGTGCGTCAACAGACGACGCCACTCATCAACAAAACCAATGAACTCGACGATTTGACCGCGAAGAATTCGAGAGAAATTAAGGACGTCGATCAGCGCGCCCAGGCTGGAATCCAAGGCGTGCAGGCCCGTGCCGCAGAGGTAGACCAGAAGGCTCTGGCTGCTGGAAGCGAAGCGGATAAGGCGCAGATGGCGGCGAACGGCGCTACGCAGCGGGTGGACACTCTGACCAACACTGTCATCAACCTCGATAACTATCGCCCGGTGGTCGAGACGGCGGTGCATTTCGGATTCAACAAGGACAATCTGACCAAGGACGCCAGAGAGGCGATCGACCAGCTGGCCGCCAGCGTTGCCACTACCAAGGGATACATCATCACGGTAGAAGGCGCGACCGACTCGGTGGGCACCTCAGAGTACAACTATGATCTGAGCCAGCGCCGGGCCAATGCTGTGATCCAGTATCTGGCTGCGGAGAAGAGCGTTCCGGCCTACAAGATTTATCTGATCGGGCTGGGCAAGGATAAGCCGGTCGAGTCGAACAAAACTCGCGACGGTCGGGCCAAGAACCGCCGCGTGGATATCCGCCTGATGACCAATACTGGCGAGGGAACGACCCCAGCAAAGGCGCCCAGCGACCAGACTCCGACGGCGAGCGCGACTCCGCCGTCTTTATAAGAATAAGTTTACCCTCCTCCCCGGAGGACTTTGCAAGACAGGCCGTCCCATTGTGGGCGGCCTGACTTTTTTGGGGGGCGCTTGTTTGGGATTTCTGGGTCATCGATATTTGCCGCCCTCATCGTAACGTCGTGAAGTTTACCGGGTTGGGGTATTCGTTCTCGATAGTCAGGCCCGACTCTGGGCCGGCATTCTCGGGTTTGATGCCCCCCACAATGCGCCCGATCTTCTTGTCCCGGAGGACAAGGATGATCTCGCCGAAATTGCCGAGCCATGGAACATCGCTAGTACTATTGAACCGCGGATCGCGGGTAAAATCAGGGATCGTGATCTCGAAGGCACCCCCTTTAGCAGGATCGAGGTCACCCACCCTCCCCAAAGAAATACCCGCACCGAGGCATGAGCCGCCCATCGGTTGAAGAAAGAAATCACATACCCAGTCAGGTTCGAGTTCCCCCGAGATTTCAAGTTTCTTCTCTGCCGGGATGATGATACTGGTCGGTATTTGGGCGGGCGGAAGGAACCCGTGCACCGTCTTGCTCGGGAGCGAGTCACATCGAAAGTGTTCTGAAACATCGGAAGCCGCAACGAGGTCGATGGTGTAGACCTTGAATTGGCATCCTGGCGCGTAAACGACGATTTTCGCGTACTGGGCGGGCTTAACTCCGATTCTTGCGTCGATGACGTACTGCCGGAGGTTCGGTTCCCGCTTTACTATCGCGCCGCTGCTTCCCGGCCCCTTCAGAACGTATCTGATCCACACGGCATCTGACGGAATATTGGCGGGCAGTTCGATGAGAATTCGGAGCACAGCGGGAGCAGGCGTGCCAGCGTCTTGCGGGAACGCGCAGGCGTTTGCGACAACGATTGCGATCAATAGGCCAATGACTCTTGCATGCACAACAGACATTTTACCGATTTTGCCGTGGAATCGCTGGTGTGGGCTTTCGCTGACGTTTCCGCTCATGGGGACTGCTTCGACGGCGCCTTAAAGCGATACAATAATGCGGTGCGTATTCGGTCCCTAATTGTTTTCCTGGCGCTGCTGACGATTGTTGCGTTGGCGCAAGATTCCTCGGACAAGGCTGCCTCGGAAAAGGCTGCCGCGCGCAATCGCGAGGCCGAGGAAAGCTCCAGCCGCGATACGAGAATCGATATCAGCCCACCCAAGAATGACGCCAAGAGCCATCCCGGCAGCAAGGCCGCCGTCGAAGATCTTGACATCCCCGAGAATATTGACGTTTCGGGAGTCCAGGAGTTCCATCCGTGGAACCCGATGAAGGCGCTGAAAAATATTGAGGTGGGCGACTTTTACTTCAAGCGCAAGAACTACAAAGCCGCGCTCGAACGCTATAAGGAAGCTCTTTACTACAAAGACGGCGATGCGCTTGCCAGCTTCCGTCTCGCCGTGTGCCAGGAAAAACTGGGAGATAAAGCCGACGCCAGGAAATACTACGAGCAGTACCTGAAGATTCTGCCGGAAGGTCCGTTTGCCAAGGACGCGCACGCTTCGCTGGACCGGCTGGCGAAAGCGCAATGAGCTAAAAAGAATTGCGAAGGAGAGTTTTGATTGCTAGGCAGCCGCAGGTGAGGAGTCTACGATGACGGTATCTGTCTTTGTCGGGACCAGCGTCGACGGCTTCATCGCACGGCCGAATGGCGATCTCGACTTCCTGCCGGCGGGCGGCGGCGAACCCCACGGCTACAACGAGTTTATGGCAAGCGTCGATGCGCTGGTGATAGGCCGCAAGACCTTCGAGACGGTTCAAGGTTTTGCTGCCTGGCCATATGGTAACAAGCGCGTAGTGGTCCTGAGCAGCGGGCCGGTTGACTTATCCGCGGTGCGCGGAGGCGTTGTGGAACAGATGGCCGGGACTCCGGCTGAGATCGTTTCGAAACTCGCTGCCAGTGGCGCCCACCACCTGTACGTCGACGGAGGGGTCACGATTCAAGGATTCCTGCGCGCCGGCCTCGTTCAACGTCTTATTATCACTCGTGTGCCGGTGCTCATCGGAGACGGAATTCCTCTCTTCGGCACCCTGCCGCGCGATCTGCGGCTGAATCACGTGGAGACGCAGCATTATCCGAGCGGCTTGGTTAAGAGCGAGTACCGGATTGCAGCCTAAACGTTGCGGCCTGACCGTTGTCGCCTGAGTGTCCAAGCGTCCCTTAGTTCGATCCAGTCTGCTTCTCTACTTCTCCACCCGCGAAAATTCCCCGGTAGATGCGTTTACGGCCACCCGCAGTTTGGCGGTGTCGCGGTCGGTTCCGTAGATTACGTGCCACAGGAGTTCATTCGCCTGCCGGTTCCAGTCCAGCACATAAAAGACGGGTGTGTTGGGTTCTTTCTCCAGCAGCTTGTCTCCACCGTGCTGCTGAGCGACGGCAAAGGCCTTGTCCGTGTCTACTTTGAGAAACTGGACGTTGAAAATCTGGGTGCTGGAATTCGTTGGGCTGTAGGTGTCGTCGACGCCGTGAGAAATATCGCCGTTTGACCAGGTAAAGGACTTGGTCGAGTGCTTCGACGGCGAGGCGAATCCGGCGCGCCACTCTTCAGCTTTGCCGTCCCGACCCTTGGTGTTAGCGGTAGCGTAGGATTCCACTCGATACGGTTGAGCATCCGGCGCCCAGATGCGGGCGGAGATGTAGCACTTGAAGAACGCGCTGCTTCCGGTGATCGCCTCCGGAGCCTTCGGTTGGGGCGTCTCCGACGCGGCCGGCTTACTCGGCTCGGACGAGCACCCGGCCATCAATATAAGTGTCAGTATCAGTCCGGCTGCTAGAATTGCGACGAATAGTTTTTTCATTGAGGATTTTCCTAGTCAGACTTTCGTTCGCGAATCATATTCGCGAATCACGTTCGCGAATCATTGTACTGAACCGACGCCATGGATTCCTATCTCGAACGTTTGCGGCAGGAACTCGAAGATGCAATAGGAGGCGCCAGCCCGAGCGACTTGGCGCAGGCTCCGGTCGGAAAATGGAATGCCGCTCAGATTCTGGAGCACCTTTTTCTGACCTACAAGAACACGAATCGCGGCTTGGCAAAATGCCTGGAACAGGGCACTCCGTTGGTTACACGCGCTACGGTGAGGCATCGTATGGCCGCGCTGCTCGTCGTGAATCTCGGATATGTGCCAGCAGGCCGCAAGGCTCCGGAACGCGCGACACCGCGAGGAATGCCGCCAGAGGAGGTTCAGCAAGCCATCGCGCCTGAGCTTCAGAGGATGGACTCGGGCCTGGACGGTTGCGAGCGCAGGTTCGGCGCGGGAACGAAAATTATGGACCATCCGTTCCTTGGACCTCTGACGGCGGGTGAGTGGCGCAAGTTCCATTGGGTCCACGGACGGCATCACGCGCGGCAGATTCGGGAGCGGATTGGGACCGAGCGATGAGTATACGGTGGAGAGCCGGGCGCCCTCGCCCGGCGGGACGGGCGGGGCGCCCGTTGCTCCACTAGCAAGGATTTACTTCTTGTCGGTGTTGTCGTCTTTTTCCTTGTCCTTGTCCTTCTCTACAATTCCGGCCTTGCGCGCCTGCTCCTGCATCTGGTCGAGTTCCTGTTGGGCGGCAGCAGCCGCTTTTTGCTTTCCATCGACTTCGCTCCTGTAGTGCGCTTCGTCCTTGTCATACTGGGCGGAGTCGCGCAGGCGGGTGCCCGCATCGCCATAATAGGCGGCGGCGCGCAGGCGGTGTTCGCGCTGATCGAGGTCGAGTTCGTGGTTCAGGGAATCGATCTTTTCTTTCTGCTTGTCGAGCTTTTTCTTCCACTCGTCCGCTACCTTCTGGCGTTCGGCAGCGGCCGCAGCGGGATCGGCGGCCGTTTTTGTGCCTGTCGCGGAGCTGGCGTTCGCGGCGGCTTGTCCAGCGTCGGCGGCGGCGGGCGGCGGCGGTCCAACTACGCTCAGGGTTTCGTTGGTAGGAAGATTGTCGTTATCGTAGTGGCGGCTGGTCGTGCTCGGCTCCGGCTTTCTCTTGCGAGCCGCCCGCGCGTAATCCCCGAGGGACTGAGCGGCGGCGCCGCTGACCATCAGCAGAAGTAGAGTACCGATTGCCATGCATTTCGTGTTCTTCATGTGATCATCCTTTCGCAGGCCCGCGATTCTGATCGCGGCCTGCAATCGCTAATATCAAGAGCTTGTGGTTGCAGCCGGAGCGCCCCCCAGGAAACTGCCAATGGTCCGGTCGAGCTGCGCTGCTTCGTGGGCGATGCCGTCCGCTAACTGGCGCGCCAGTTCCGGATCCCGGCTATGCGCCAGTTGCTGCGCGCATCCCGCGATCGTAGTCAGAGAACTGCGCAGTCCGAGCGCGAGCTCGGAGGAGATTTCCTGATGCATCCTTTGATCGTGCCGGATGCGCTCGATGTCGGTCTTGTCGGTGAGCACGAGAGTCGTCCCCATGATGCTCGCGTCTTCAGCGAGAACTGGCGAGGCCGTCACATCAAGTATGTGGCTTTCTCCATCCGGTGTGAAGAAATTTACCACCAGCCCTCGAACCGCTGACTTGCCGGCCAGGGCGGGAGCAAGAGCTTGCACGACAGTCGAACTCGAACTTGAATCAGAACTATTGTTTTCCGGACGGAGGGTCGTCGTGCGGAAAAGATCGGCGGCATGCAGTCCGACCGGCGAGGCGAATCCCAGGAGCTTCCGCGCAGCCGCGTTCGCTTGTCGCACCAGACCGGCGGTATTGAGAAACAGCACCCCGCAGGAAAGGTTCGAAAGTATGGTGGAGCTCAGCGTGTCGGAGGCCTTGGCTTTTCTGCGGTCCGAAAGCTGCTGAGTGGCGAGCTCATGTTTTTGCTGTTTCAGTTGCTGAATGACGGCGTGATAGGCGTGTACGGGCAACCCCTCAGCCGCCAAGGGAGAGGAATTCAGCGATTCGGATTCCGAGAGGAGATTCTTCCGCAGGAGCCGAATCGCGAATAAGGCCACCCCGAAGGAGACGATGGCAACGAACAGAAGCAGGCCCATGCGCAACGCCATCGGATTCATCAGCAGCGTCACAGCGCCCTCCAATACCAGTGCAGGAGGCGGTTTCCAAACAGGAACGACAAAAGCGCCATGCCGCCGAGAAACACGCCAAACGGCATCTCGTAGTAGCGGAGTGCGAGGCGCGCGGATTGCCAGGCGCGGCGGCGCGCGTCATTTACAGAAGCGCGCGGAGAGATGCCCGAAGAAATGTTCGTAGAAATGTCGGGAGAAGGGCTCGAAGAAGTGCGGCGCGCCTCAATGCGGCGAAAGCGCTTGATCCAAACCGCGAGAACCGTGCTCAGTCCAAAAAGCGAGCCCGTCAGCGACGCTGCAAAAATGGTTAAGACCGTGAGCTTGGTTCCGAGGAAGGCGCCAATTAACGCCATCAGCTTGACGTCGCCGAATCCCATCCCTTCGACGCCGCGTGCTCTGAGGTAAATGGCGGCTGCGCCGTATAGAAACGAGGCGCCGACCGCCGCTCCGAGGAGCGAGTCTGAGAGAGACCAAATGCGCCACGAAATCTCGCTTCTCATCGCGGGCGATACCAGACCCGGCATGATTCGCGAAGCCAAGTCATTCACCGGAACCACGAGGCTGAACCCGATTCCGAGGGCCAGTCCGGGCAGAGTCATCGCGTCCGGAAGAAGCTTGGTTTCCGCGTCGGTGAAGACCAAGCCCAGTAGCAGGTAGCCGAGCACAACGCACTTCAACGTCGCCAGCGTCAAACCAAAATGGGCGTAGCAGCCGAGAAAGAGCAAGCCCGTGAGGAGTTCGATCACGAGGTAGCGCGGTGATATGGGTTGCCGGCACGAGCGGCATTTTCCCCGAAGAATCAGCCAGCTCACTACGGGCAGGTTGTGGTAGAGCGGGATCGGATCTCCGCAGTGCGGACACGCGGAGCGCGGTGTTACAACTGATTTGCCACGCGGCAATCTGTAAATACACACGTTCAGGAAGCTGCCAAAGCACAGCCCGAGAGCGAAGATCGCAGCTTTAAGAAAAGGTTCCACGTCGGCTAAGTACTCAGTCTGCCTGGATTTGGATGATTATAAGCCGCTGCGACCGGGCGTTCTAAGTACGAAGGTCAGTGTACTTTTGGGGTGCTCTTGTGGCTTGCAAGTCATTGTGAGGAAAGAAGAAAAGTCTGCCTACGCCAACCGTCGGATTTCGGGCTGCCGGGGTAGAAATATCAAGAACGAAACTGCGGTCGCGGCGCCGATCTTCCCGGCCGACACCCGAATCACGTTACTTCCGTCCGCGTTACTGGGGAGGCTCCAACTTTCGCCGTCCTGAGTCGGGGCCCCTATCAGTCAATGTCACCGTCAATGGCGATCGCAAGGTGAAGCTCAGGACCGTCTCGGAGGGCAATATAATCTGCTGGCCCTTGCCGGCAGCCTGTACGCCGCCGCCGACACCGCCGCCCGCCGCCGCGCCGATGCCGGCGCCCTTCCCGCCGCCTGCGATGCCACCGATGATCGCCCCAATCGCCGCGCCGGCTCCGACCTTCTTCGCCGTGTTCGTCGTGCGATTACTCCCCTGGCGGCGGTATGGGTCCGCTTCGATGCCATATAATCTTCCACCAACCGAGATCGAATCCAGCTGCAGAACCAGCAGTGATTGTCCCGCAAATTTTCCCGCACTCTTCACGTCTACGATGTGGCCCTTCACGTCGTATCCGGAGGGTACGGCTAGGTCGCCATCTGATGGCAGAGGCGCGTCAAGTGTCGCCCGGAAAGTTTGCCCAGGCTGCGCTTTTTCGGAATCAATTGGATCAAGCAGCCGAATCGCCATGGATGTTCCCGATGGCACCGTCACTCTTCTCGGAGCGGGAGGCGGGGGCGGCTGAGGCGAGGGCGCGGCCTGTGTTGCTGGGGCGGGAGCGGGGTTTTCATCCGCTGCTCTGGTCTGTTCTTCCGCGGGCGGTGGCGCATTTGCCGCCATCTCCGTGGAATCTGGTTCCGTGCGATGCCGATGACGCGGCGTGCCGGGGCGACGTCTGTCCGAGGAAGGCTCAGCCGAGCGCCTTGCGGGTGCTGGCGGGGGCATCGGCGCCTGGGCCATCTGGTCCGCGGCGCGTGTTGGCGATGCCGACGCGGTCTCCAGATTGTTCACCACTTCCTTGATGCCTGGGGTCGCAGACGCATAGCGGGCCGCCGCCTCTCGCTGCGTTTCATTCTCGACCGTTCCCGAGAGCGTTACCACTCCACCCGAGGTCTGCACCGTGATCTGCTTGTCGTGCAGGCCGGAATCCTGGGCAAGCTTGGATTGAATCTGGCTGGTCAACTGGCTGTTATCCGGCGCTTTGGTGCAGGCCAAGCCGATGCTCAGGATGCCAAACAACAAAATCACTGAAAACGATTTACCTGCTGTGAACCTCATGAGCGCTCCCGATTCAATGAGAAATATATTTATTTAGTTTAGATGCTGGCGGGCTATGGTTTACAGGAAAAATCGGGACGAAAATGTGTACGTCGCAGATGCATACAGCCCGGTCGGCTCGGCGTTTCAAGCCGCTGGCAGGTCAGTCTCGGTCTTTGTGGAGAAATTTGTAGTCGAGGATGGACGCTACCAACTCGTTGGCGTCCTCGGTTATTTCAATCGCGTCTTTGGTACGAATCAGCCTGCCCTGGCAAAGGACACTACTGTTCTTTTGTCCGGAGATTTCTTCGGGCATTTCGAATATCAGTTCCACCAGCGCATTCGCCGGGAGTTGCTGCGGGCCGTGAAACAGCACGCCCGACTGGCTGATGTTCTGGATCAGACCCTCGTACCAGGTGCTGAGATTTTTCCCGCGATATCGGACCGGAAGCTTTGATCGCAGCCGCCGTGCCCGGGGCATCCACGTCGGTTGCTTTTTACTGGAGCGGCGGCGGACGGTGGTTGTATCCGCCAGCGGCTCGTCGACCCGATTTCCGCGACGCATGGTCTTCCAGTCGTACTGGTAAGCGGACGCGCACACCAGGCAGACTTGGTAGTACCCTCCATTGGCCGCGCGGCGCGGCCAGGCAAACTCGTGCGAACAGCGTCCCAGCATAAAAACATCCATGAGCTTTTGTGGCATGATGACGAGTAGTGCTCCCCTACCAAACAGATAGATTCATCTTGCGACGGCTTCGGCATTCTGAATAGGTTACTTTCGTGTATCGCGGCTTTGGCCTTATGCTTTCCCATATGGCAGGTAGCGAACCGTCGCGCATGGGCTTTGTGCTCGCCGGGGGCAAGAGTTCCCGCATGGGCACGGGCACGGACAAGGCCCTTCTGGAGTTTGGCGGGCAAACACTGCTGGATCGTGCGCTCGCCGTGATGGGCACGGTCTGCGGCCGAGTGACGATCGTCGGCGACCCGGCCAAGTTTGCGAAATACGGATCTTCAAAATACGGGTCTCCGAAGTACGAATCTTCAAAGTACGACTCCGTCGTGGCGGACATTTTCCCCGGATGCGGTCCGCTCGCCGGTATTCACACCGCGCTCCTGCATTCATCTGCCGAGTTGAACCTGATGCTTGCCGTGGACATGCCTTTTGTCTCCCGGGAGCTTCTTGCGTTTCTTTTTGCGGCGGCTGAAGAGAACGACGCCATCGTTACCGTGCCTCGCAGCGGCAAGGGGCTTCAGCCGCTCTGTGCGGTTTATCGACGCGACTTCTTCCTTGTCGCCGAGCAGTCTCTGCGGGCAGGGAAGTACAAGATCGATGCGGCGTTCTCCGGTGTGTCCGTCCGGGTGATTGTAGAGGGCGAATTGGCGGCAGCGGGCTTTTCCGAGCAGAATTTTTTCAACGTGAACACGCCCCAGGACCGGCTGGCGGCCGAGGGCGGCTGTCCCTACGCTTAGCGCTTGAGCTGCGCTGGCATCTCATGCCATGCTGATAGGCCATGGCTGCGGACACAATAGCTCCCTACATCGAGTTTAAGAACGTCTCCAAGGCATTTGGCGATCGGGTCGTCCTCAAAGACGTCAACTTCGAGGTGTTACCGGGCGAGATGGTCTGCATTCTTGGCCGCAGCGGCGTCGGAAAATCGGTGGCGCTCCATAACATCATGGGTTTCCTCAAGCCGGATTCAGGCCGGGTTATTGTCGCCTGTCAGGACATCACCGACTACAATGAGGTGCAACTCGAAGAAATCCGCAAGAAAGTTACCATGGTGTTCCAGAATGGCGCGCTCTTCGATTCCTTGACGGTCGGTGAAAACGTGGCCTTCCCCTTGCGCGAAAAAAGAGAGCTTTCAGAAGAGCAGATTTACCAGGTCGTCGATGGCCTCCTCGAAATGGTCGGAGTCAAGGAGATGCGCGACCTGTTGCCCTCCGACCTTTCGACCGGCATGAAACGGTCCGTCGCCATCGCGCGCGCGCTGTCCGCCCAACCCGAGTGCGTGCTCTACGACGAGCCCACCACCATGGTGGATCCGCTGATGGGGAATCTGCTCGGCGATCTCATCGCCCGGCTCAAGCTCCAATTGCATTTGACCTCAGTCGTCGTTACACACGACATGCGTCTGGCCAAGAAACTGGCCGATCGCATTGTCTTCCTGCACGAAGGCCAAGCGATTTTCTTTGGACCCTACAAAGAGATGGAGAAATCGACCGAGCCCATCATTCACGAGTTCCTGGAGTTGGATGAGCTGAAGCTGGAAGCGTAGAAAGGCAATCCCGACTTGCCGGTGGAGCGCCGGGCGTCCCCGCCCGTCGCTCCATTAGAACCCTTGCCGCACCAATTCCTCCACGGTGAGCGAACTCCGGACGGGCTCGCCTTTTATCATTTTCTCGACGTACTTTGCGATCAGGTCGGCTTCGAGGTTCACGGGGTCTCCCGGCTTGAGTGATCCGAGATTGGTCATCTCGACGGTATGGGGAATGATCGCGATCTTGCAATGGTTGCGTTCGAGTTTTGCGACTGTGAGGCTGATGCCCTCGATCGAGATCGATCCCTTGAACACTGTGTACTTCTCGATTTCTGACGGGATTTCAATATGCAGCCACCAGTTCTCGGAATCCGCGATGCGTTCTAATTCGATCAGTTTACCGACGCCATCGACGTGCCCCTGAACGATGTGGCCACCGAAGCGGCCATCTGCCTTCATGGGTAACTCGAGGTTTACGCGCGCGCCCTCGCGTAGCCTTGAAAATGAAGTTCGCATCCACGTTTCGGGCGCGAGATCGGCGCAGAATGATTCTGGTTTGATATCAAGCGCCGTGAGGCAAACGCCGCTTACCGCGACGCTGTCTCCAACGCCCAATTGTTTTGGGGTGGTAGCAGCCTCGATGGTGAT
Organism: uncultured Acidobacteriaceae bacterium; assembly: GCA_963772195.1. Taxonomy (GTDB): domain Bacteria; phylum Acidobacteriota; class Terriglobia; order Terriglobales; family Acidobacteriaceae; genus Acidiflorens. Next base: position 532,306 of record CAVYWE010000002.1, read on the forward strand.
GCGGCGGTTCTCGCCGCGCTGTTCGATCTTTACGACCTTGGCCACTTCCTCGATGATTCCGGTAAACATATACGACGTATCCTCTCAGTCTTTCTGTCAACAAACTCAAGGCTTCGCGCGATGACGCGAGACCACACCAACTGTAATGAGTCCAATAAAGGCTAACGCGATAATAGTACCGAACCCGCATGCGCGGAGTACCTGTGCATCCGAATTGTTGGGCCAACCACGTTGGATGTAATAAAAGAGCAGCAGCGCTGTTAGTGACAACCAAACAATCGCCACCACAGCGCGCCGGACAGTTCGGCCACTTGGGTTCTGGCGTGTAGCGCGAGCGGAAAATAGCCAGGGTGTGACCGCAAACTGGACAGCGCAACAGATACCCGCTGAAACCGCTATCTTAGAGATTGGGAATCCCAACAACAGGTGAAAGATAGGAATAAATAAAAGCAACAGGAATGCCGTCCAGCTGAGTACAGCGCCAGCCAACCAATGGGAAAGACGGTCATTGTTAAGCAGCACGGTTCCCCCCATCATGGCTTACACACTTTAAGGTGTTAAGAATAGATAGCGTTCAATAAACCCTCAAACCTGTTCGGTGTACGGGTCGCGGAGATAACCTTCCAGCGCGAAGTCTCCGCCGAAGCGGTGCAACTCGAAACGCTGGACGCACTGCGCCTTCCCGTGCAAACTTTCGCCCCCAAGGAAGGGGACAGCGTCCCCGCCAAAAATCTTCGGTGCGTAGTAGAGGAATACTTTGTCCACCTCGCCCGATGCCAGGGCCGCTCCGTTCACCAACGCTCCACCTTCGATCAGCAGGCTGGTGATCTCGAGTTCGCCCAGGCTGTGGACGATGGCGGCGAAGTCGGGCCGTCCGTCTCCGGTTGCCGCCATTTGTTGCACGCGAATCCCCTTCGCTTCGAGCGCCTGTTTCGCGGACTTCTCGGCAGCGGAACACAGGACTAATACATCGTTCTCGGCGGTCTGGATCACTCGCGACGTGAGGGGGATGCGCACGTAAGAATCCAGGATCACGCGCAGCAGCTTGCGCCGCCGCGGCAGGCCGCTGCGGTCGGTCAGCAGCGGATCATCCGCCATCACCGTGCCCACTCCGACCAGGATCGCGTCATTCTGATGGCGCAGTTGCTGCACATGCGCGCGGGCTACTTCGCCCGTGATCCAGTGGTATCCGCTGCGCGCGCCCTCGGTTACAGGTACAGTCGAGCGAGACTCGGAACGGCGCTCCGAGCCGGGTTTCGTCGCATCAGCGATTTTTCCGTCGAGAGTCATCGCGGATTTCAGAGTGACCAGCGGCTTGCCACTCCGTATGTACTTGGCAAAACTTTCATTCAGCTTCTTGGCCTCTGCCTCGAACAATCCGGTCTCGACGGTGATTCCCGACGCGCGGAGCTTGGCAAATCCTTGGCCCGCCACTTTTGGATTTGGATCTTTCATGGAACAGATCACGCGGCGGATTCCGGCTGCGACGACCGCGTCGGCACACGGTCCGGTCCGGCCCTGATGCGAGCATGGCTCCAGATTCAGGTACAGAGTTCCTCCACGCGCCGCATGGCCTGCCTGCTCCAGCGCGAGAACCTCTGCGTGCTTCACGCCGTCATAAGTGTGCGTGCCTGCTCCAACTTCGCGGCCTGATGCGTCCGCGACAACCGCGCCCACCGCGGGATTGGGCGACACCAACCCGACGGCTGCCCGCGCTAGCTCCAGCGCCCTGCGCATGTATTGGTCGTCGGAGGACGGGGCTGCAGTCATTCTTCGTCCAGTTCTGCAACGGCGGCTCCACTCCGCCCGTGTGGAGGACGACGCAAGGGAGCGGTGCGATAAGCATGAGGGTCTTCCGGTTCCCGCTTTCGACGTAAGAGCAGTTTTAGTTGCGCCAGTAGTCTTCGCAAGTAAGAAAGCGAATTGAACTTTATCTGTCGCATCGGCCGTTCTCCTTTGAATTTGCGGAGGAACGGGCGAGGGCGCCCGTTGCTCCACTTGAAGCGTGCCTACACCATCGGTGCTAAGTAAACAGCGAATCCACAAATTCTTTGGGATCAAACGGCAGTAGATCCCCCGCCTTCTCGCCGACGCCCACGAACCGGACTGGCAGTCCCAACTCCCGGGAAATTGCAACCACGACTCCGCCTTTCGCGGTGCCATCGAGCTTGGTCAGTACGATTCCTGTGACTCCGGCGGATTGCGTGAACTGGCGGGCCTGTTGCAATCCATTCTGACCGGTCGTGGCATCCATGACGAGCAGAGTCTCGTGCGGGGCGCCTGGCACAATGCGCTCTGCTGTGCGCTTCATTTTTTCGAGTTCGAGCATCAGGTTTTGCTTGGTGTGGAGGCGCCCGGCAGTGTCTACGATTACGTAATCGGTTTTGCGCGCGGTTGCCGACTGCAGCGCGTCGAACAGCACAGCGGATGGATCGCCCCCGGCTTTCGTCTTGATCACTTCGGTTCCCGTGCGCTGTCCCCAAATCTCGAGTTGCTCGATCGCCGCCGCGCGAAACGTATCCGCCGCGCACAGCAACACGGTCTTGCCTTGCGCGCGAAACACCTGCGCTAATTTTCCGATCGTCGTCGTCTTGCCAGTTCCGTTCACGCCCACCACCAGGATCACTTCCGGTGTGCCGTCCACCTTGGTCACGGTCTGCGAGCCGGTTGACGTCAGAATCGCCAGCAGTTCCTCTTTCAGCAGGCGTTTGAGCTCATTCACATCCTTGATCTGTTTGCGATCGGCTTTGTCGCGCAGCTTCTCCAGAACCTCATGGGTGGTGGTTGTGCCGAGGTCGGCACCGATTAGCGTGGCCTCCAGATCGTCCAGCGTGGAGCGGTCAATCTCCTTGCCGATGGATACGACCTCTTCGATGCGCTCGGCCAGGTTCTCGCGCGTGCGCGAGACGGCTTCCTTCATGCGCTCAATAAAACTTGGTTTCTGTTCTTCGTCCAGACTGCCGAAAAGGGTTTGAATCATGAGGTATCCGACAATGATTATAGGAGAATCCAGCTCGGAGACACAGAGAGAGGGGAAATCGCTCTTAGCTTTTAGCTCTTGGCCTTTAGCTAAAAGCTAAGAGCTAAGAACCAATAGCGTGTTTTTTCCGCCGCTCAGGTACGGGTGGTTTCGACAGTGAGAGGATCAGTGGATTGGGGCGGAAGCTGGAGCACCACCGAAGCAGGCGCTGCCGATTCGAGCGGCGGGATGGTGTGGATCGGTTGCTTCTGAATACGAATTTCTCCACGCTCAAACACCGCCAGCAGCGCGGATACGGCCTGGGGGTCGAGGCGCTGTCCCGAGAGGTTTTGAATGATGCGCAGAGCTTCCACCGGGTCGTGCGCCTGCTGATAAGGACGGTTGGTGGTCAGAGCGTCAAAGGTGTCTGCCACCGCGATCACGCGCGCCAGCAGCGGGATCTCGTCGCCTTTTAGACCGTAAGGATATCCGCGGCCGTTGAGGGCCTCATGATGCAGTTCGATTCCGGGCAGCATCTCGCGCAACTGCGGCACCGGGCGCAGGATGTTCGCGCCCTTGGTGGTGTGGGTCTTCATGATTTCGAATTCTTCCGGAGTCAGAGTGCCGGGTTTTTTCAGGATGCGGTCTTCGATGCCGATTTTACCGACATCATGCAGCTGTGCCGAGATTCGCAGGATTTCCAGAAATTCCGGGTCCATCCCCATCTCTTTCGCGATCATCAGCGAGTATTTGGTGACACGGTCGGAATGGCCGCGGGTGTAGGGGTCTTTTTCGTCGACGGCGCCGGCCAGCATCTGGATCGACCCCATGAACAGGTTCTTGTTTTCCTCGGCGGCGCGCTTCAAGTCCTCGACGAACTGTTCCAGTTCTTCCGACATGGTGTTGAATGTCGTGGCCAGTTCGCCGATCTCGGTGCGCGTTTTGACGTGTACGCGCTGGGAGAAATCACCGCGCGCAATGGCCCGGCTGGACTGCGCCAGCACTTGCAGAGGGCTGGTGATTCGCCGCGCCGAGATAATACTCAGGCCCACACTCAGAAATACCGCCAGCCACGCCAGCAAGCGCCCCGTGCGCTGCATCTCGTAGATTCCGCGATAGGCATCTTCGCGCGGCTTCTGCACCACTACCGCCCAATCGAGCGAAGTAACCGGACTGTATGTTCCCAGCATCTCGGTCGCGTTCTTCCCATCACTAACCGTGAATTCGCGGGTCGCCGCCAACTGGGCTTTCGAGCCTTCACCGACAAAGCTGCGGACGATCTCGAAGTGGGTCATGTCCTGTCCGGTCGCATATTGCGCCGTCGCAGCCGCCACCAGCCTGCCTTGGCTATCGACGACGTACGGCATCAATCCGGTCAGACTGACTTGTTGCAGGCGGCGGATCAGGTAGTCCATATCTACCACCGACCCGACCATCCCCAGAAAGCGTTTGTCATACATGATGGGCGAGCTGACCAACATGACAGTTCGCGCAGATTTTCCGCCACCCACCATCAAGGGTTGCCCGCTGTAGACGCGTCCTTCGCGGGCGGCTTGATAGGCGCGCTCGAGTTCCCGCTGCAGAAAAGCGTCGGGCTCGATGCGCCCGGCGGAAACTCCTTTCGCATCGGCATTCAGCAGCGTGGCATAGGCAATGTCGTTCGACGACGAAACAAAATTCTCGAGCATGGCCCGCAGCTCCGGTGTCAGAAGCTTCTGAGCGCTCAGGTCGCTTCCGCTCGGATTGGCCAGCATCATAACCTGAATCGACGATGACAAATTGGCCAGCATCATATGCAGCGCTTCCTGGTGCTGGGAAATGTCGTCGGCGAGCGAACGTGTGACCGTGTTCTGCAACAGCATTTCGTTGGTTTTGAGGCGCTCCCGGTTCATGTTCTCGATCTGCGCCGAGTAGAAGTACATGGGGAGGACGCTGATGGCCAAGAGCACGCCAAGGATGACGTACAGCAGCGGAACGCGCGCGGGAATGGGAAGCTTCAACTGCAAAAGGCAATCCTGTCGGCCCAAGCGCGGGGGCGAGCTCGTCCGTCCTGTATCCATTCTAAGTGGGCGGGCAGGGAGGGCCTCAGGTGCTTAAAGTACAGCTCACCGTTACCGAAGTACCGGACTGCCGGTCACTGGGGGCAGTTCTCAGTTCCCAGTTCTCAGTTCTCAGTGAGAAGCGCTGGCACTGGATTAATGAGACTGAGAATTGAGAACTGGGAACTGGTCTTGGCGCTGGTCTATAATTAGTCCAGTCGGCCCGGGGTGCTGCATGCGGTCCTTCCACGGTTCCAGCGTCTGTTTTCGGCTGTTCACTTTCCTTCTCGTATTTTCCTCACTAGCGCTCGCCGGGAACACTCCGCCCCCGAAGATTTCCAAGGGAACCCGCGAAGACATTATCCATGCCTTCAATGAAGAACTGGTCTACATCCGTGCGACTTTTCCAATGGGGAAGACTGGACTGAGACTCCGGGACGGAAACGTAAGCCCCACCGGCCCTGAACTGCAACACTTGATGGCGCTCTGGGGGCCAGCCGCGAAACCCGGCGATCGGGCCCGCATCAGCGACGTCGTCATCAAGGAAGACCACATCCGCTTCGAGATCAACGGCGGTCCCGTCAAGAAGCAGAAGTGGTACCAGCATATTCAGGTTTCAGGTGCGAGCACATCAGCTCCGATTGCGCCCTCGGATTCGTCCGCTAATGCTCGCGGCTCTTTCGTCGATCTCTATTTCGACAAATATGTCCCGGAGATGACCGGGCCAGAATTGAAGCAGTTGCTGCGTCCGGTGTTTGATTTCGATTCCAAGTCGCCGCTCGACGCGTATCTTGAAACCGTTTCTCCTCAGGTCAAAGATGCCATTAAGAATCACCACGTGCTCGTGGGAATGAACCACGACATGGTGATCTATGCCAAGGGACGCGCGCCAAAGAAAGTGCGCGAGCGTGCCGATGAAGTTGAGTATGAAGAATGGATCTACGGCGTGCCCCCTCAGGACGTGGATTTTGTGCGCTTCGTTGGCGACGAAGTTGTGCGGGTCGAGACCATGAAGGTGGATGGCCAGAAGATCGTGCGCATCGAAAAAGAAGTTGATCTGGGTGAACCTACTGTTGCCAAGAAGCGGGAAGAACGTCCGGCGAACGCGCCCACTTTGAGGCGTCCCGGAGAAGAGATGCCGGAATCTGATCCGGCAACCTCTTCCCGCACACCGGTGATGGGCGCGCCTCAACCGACTACGGGTCCTCCCAGTGCCGATCCAGGCCCTAACTGGAGTTCGCCGCCGTCCCCCGCGACGCGATGAGTGGTGAAGCCTAGATCGCAATGTAGTTGAGTGCGACCCAGCAAGCGCAACCCTTCCGGTCTCGACCTTCTACGCCTCGACCCTCTACACTAGAAGCGTGAAGATTGCCCTGGGCCAGATCAACCCCACCGTGGGGGACTTCTCTGGCAACGCTGCCAAGATCATCCAGTTTGCGCTTCAAGCGCGGAGTGCTGGCGCTGGCCTGATTCTGTTTCCGGAACTCGCCGTCTCCGGTTACCCGCCGCTCGATTTGGTCGACAGGCCCTCATTTGTGGCGGACAGTCGCACGACCGTCGAGAAGATCGCCGCGGAAACGCAAGGAATTGCCGTTGTCTGCGGGATGGTAACCCCGGCCGAAGCGGACTCCGGCAAGAAAGTAATGAACTCCGCCGCCCTACTGCGCGAAGGGCGCATTGACTTCATCCAGTCGAAGATGCTGCTGCCTACGTACGACGTCTTCGACGAGATGCGCAACTTCGCTCCCGCCAAGAGCCAGCAACTGTTCAGCTTTTGCGGCAATCAGATGGCTTTGACGATTTGTGAGGATGCCTGGAACGACAAGCGCTTCTGGAATAAGCGGCTGTATCGCATCGACCCAGTCGAAGAACTGGTTCGAGCGGGCGGGAACTTCGTGCTCAACATATCCGCGTCGCCGTTTTGGCTGGGCAAGCGCGAGTTGCGCCGGGACATGCTGGCAGCCATCGCGCAGAATCAGAAAGTGCCGGTCGCGATGGTGAACCAGGTCGGGGGCAACGACAGCCTGGTCTTCGACGGATCGAGCCTGGTGATTGCGCCCGACGGAAAGGTGATTGCGCAAGGGAAGTCGTTCGAGGAAGACCTGATCTATTTCGATTCTCAGACGCTCAGCGGAGACATGCACACGCAGATCGCGGGTGAAGAAGCCAGCGCGTATGCGGCGCTGGTTTTAGGCACGCGAGACTACGTTCGCAAATGCGGCTTCCAGCAGGCGATTATCGGACTCAGCGGCGGCATCGATTCCGCGCTCACCGCGTCGATCGCGGTGGATGCGCTTGGCCCGGAGAACATTATCGGCGTGGGGATGCCTGGGCCGTACTCTTCGCGAGGGTCGATTGACGACGCAAGGGAGCTGGCCAGGAATCTGAAGATTCGCTTCGAGCTGCTCTCGATCGACGAAATCTACAAGGCGGCGCGCGGGACGCTTGCGCCTGTGTTTGCCGGGATGCCTGAAGACGTCACCGAAGAAAATATTCAGTCCCGCGCCCGCGGATTGCTGCTGATGGCGATGTCAAACAAGTTCGGCGCGCTGGTGCTTTCGACCGGCAACAAGAGCGAATTGGCCGTTGGCTATTGCACCCTTTATGGGGATATGGTGGGGGGACTTGCGGTGATCTCGGACGTGCCGAAGACGTTGGTGTACCGGCTGAGCGCTTACGTGAACTCGCGGTGCCAAGTAATTCCGGAAGCAACGATTGAGAAGCCGCCGTCTGCCGAGTTGCGCCCGGATCAGAAGGATTTGGACTCACTCCCACCCTACGAAGTGCTCGATGAGATTCTCGAAGACTTCGTGGAGGAGTCATGGTCCGCGGAACAGATCGCTCGCGCGCACAATTTTGATCCGGAGTTGGTGCGGCGGGTGATCCGGATGGTGGAGCGCAGCGAGTACAAGCGGCAACAAGCGGCGCCCGGAATCAAGATTTCCGCCAAGGCGTTTGGATATGGGCGGAGATTCCCAATCGCGGCCAAGGCGGAGTTCTAGCTGGCTGCGATGAAAGCCGTCTCCGCTGGGGTGCACGACCTAAACTTGTTCTGAATTGTCATCCCGAGCGAAGCGAGGGATCTGCATCTTGCGGCGAACTGCAGATCCCTCGCTTCGCTCGGGATGACAAAATCTGGCGGGCTCGGGATGACAAGTCTCTCGTGCATAATGACAACTTCGCTGGTTTTTGTAACAATCGACTTCCACTCGAATTTAAAAATATGACAAGCATGCATCGCACACTGCTCGCCGCTCTTCTGTTGTCTGGCATCGCCATCGCTCAAACTACGCCCACTCTCCAGACTAGACCGGCGGCCAAACCAGTGGCCGCTTCGTCCGCCAATGCGGGCACGACGGTTCTTCCCACTGAAGACACTGTCAACTCCTTCCTCTTCCAGATGTTCGGCTACGATCCCACAATCACGTGGAAGGTGACTGAGATTCGTCCCTCGGAGGTGCCAGGACTGGCTGAGGTTTCGATTGTTCTCACCAACGCGCAGGGCTCGAACCCGAATCGGTTGCTGGTTAGCGCCGACGGCAAGCGCGCACTTACAGGCGACATCCTGCCCTTCGGCGCGAAGCCATTTGAGGATGCCCGCGCCAAGCTGGAAAAAGGCGTGAACGGTCCCGCGAAGGGACCGGCGAAGGCGGCTGTGACGATTGTCGAGTTCAGCGATATGCAGTGCCCGCATTGTCAGAAGGCCGCAGCGGGAATCGAGCAGCTCCTTGCGCAGGAGCCCGAGGCCCACTTTGTTTTCCAGAATTTTCCGCTGCCCTCGCATAACTGGGCGGAGAAAGCGGCCGGCTATGTCGATTGCGTGGGGCGCGCCTCGGCAGGGGGTGCTGCGAACGATGCAGTCTGGAAATTTATCCAAAAGACGTTTGACGAGCAGGCCAATATCACTGAGGCCAACGTCGATGAAAAGCTGAAAGCCATCGCGACCGCATCGGGCGCGAATGGCGATGAGATCTCCGCCTGCGCAGTCAAGCCGGAGACGAAAGCCCGAATCGAGGCCTCCCTCGCGCTCGGAAAATCGGTGGGCGTGAATGGCACGCCGACGTTGTTCATCAATGGACGAAACGTACCCGGTGGGGCGCCCGTCGAGCTGATGAAGAAGATTGCGGACTTCCAGGCAAGCCAGAAATAGATCGGGTGATCGGGTGATCGGGCCATCGAAAGTCAAGAGCTCTCGGGTTTCAGGTTTTTAGATCGCCCGATCGCCCGATGGCCCGATAGTCAGATCACCCGATTACTTGCCTATCCAGATTTCGGGGGCTTCGACGCTCTCAGGGCCACGGACTACGTACGGCGTGATCAGGATCAGTAATTCGTCGTCCTCTTCTTGTTTGGAATTTTGCGAGGTGAGGAGGCCGAGACCCGGGATCCTGGAGAACGCCGGCAGACCGCTCAGGCTCCTCTGATCGGATGCGGTAACCATTCCCGCTACGACCGCCGGTTCCCCTTCCTTCAGCAGAATTCCCCCTTTGTACTCACGATTGGAAATTACTGGAATGCCATTTGCGCTTACGGCTCCCAAAGTGCGGAATTGTACTTCCAGCTCGAGCGCTACATCCGAATTTTTGTGAACCAGCGGTTTCGCCTTGAGCGTGAGTCCGATGTCCTCATAATTGACGGAAGGAAAGGCCGCGGTGAATGACTGATTCCCGATGGCCTGCGCGATGGCCGGATTGTTAAAAACCGGCGCGAAGCTGGCGTTCAGGATGGGATAGCGCGACCCCAGTTTAAAAGTGGCTTCCTTTTCCTGGGAAGCACGGAGGTGGACGTGGTCGAGCGACCGGACGGAACTCTCATTCATGGAAAGCACAGCGGCCAACCGATCGAGGCTAAGTCCCATCAGCGTGAGCCCGCCGCCGAAGGTCGCGAGCGGCTGGCTGAAGATGGAATTCTGCTGGCCTTGCAATTGTGCGAGAAGGGCGGCGATGCTCTGATTGCCGGCTTGGTTGATGCCGCCGGAGGCTATGAGTTGGTTGATGATGTCCTGGATATTTTGTCCTCCGAGAGAAGTAAGCGCGGCCGCCGGAATATTGAAAAGATTGAAATTGTTCGGGACGTGCAGCCCGATATTCCGCATGTAGGTGTGGCTCACCTGGAAGACTTTCAGATCGAACATCACTTCCGGCCGGGGGTTATCCAGCTGTCCGAGAAACTGGGTGGCGGCTTCCAGCGCCGCCTGCTGTCCGCGCAGCATGATCGTGCTCGACGCGGTGTTGAGGCTCACGAACTTGAACTCAAATAGCGTCCGCAATGAGTTCATCAGCTCGTTCAAATCCTGGGGACTGCCGCCGGAGATGTAAAACGAGCGCATGCCCATGCGGTCAAAGAGACGGTGGTTGTCGGGGGTGTCAGCGCAAGCAAAAAGAACGGTGTCGTCGAGTGCCACGCTGAAGCTCTTCGTGGCTGCGGAGGCCGCCTGCATGGCGGTGGCGAAATCGGCATTCTCCAGGTCGAAGCGCACGCGGCGGCTGGGGAAGCTGTCGTCGAAGACAACCGTCAGCCCGTAGCTCGCGGCGACCGCCGTGAGCAGACCGCGCGAATCGCCCCGATAGTGGATGTCACGGGGCCCTTCGATCGGCTTAGCGGTGAGCGCTTCGGCGCTGGCGACTACTTGCGGAGGGGCTGAGCTGTGCACCGGCGCGGGTCCCAGGGCATCGAGTATGCGCTGCTGCGCGAATTCATTCTGCGGATCGAGGTTCAGCGCCGTTCGGAACTCTGCCAGCGCCTCGACTTGCAGGCCATCGAGCAGATCGCTGTTTCCACGTTCCAGATGCATCCCGGCCAGGTGTTGTCGCGTCATCTCGCGCGCGGTTAGGTACTCCACGTTTTGCGGGACCAGGCGAGACGCTTCCTCAAATTCGTAGAAAGCTTCGTCGAGACTCTGGAGTTTGTCGTTCTGCGATTTCTCGAGTTTGAGGCCGCGCGCGAAGGCGTGGCGGGCGGCTTTCAGGTCTTTAGCGGTACCGTGGCAGGCAGGCGCGCCCGCGGAATTGGAACACAGCGACGACACAGCGACTGGAGGAGTGTCCGCGGCCAAACACACTCCGGCAAGCAACAAAGCAATTCCTGCTGGCAGCCATCGCATATTACGTACTATAGAATGCCCGGCTGCTACTGTCTTGCAAGAGAAATACTCGGAAGGGAACTATGGTCGTAACGGGAGTGCTCCTCCCCGACGATGCTGAGACGCGGCAAGCCGCGTCTCTACGGGGAAGGCAGGCTCAGCGCAGCATCAGGCGTTCCATCAGAGTCGCGCGGCCGGTCTGGTCATCGCACTCGACCATCACGGCGCAGAGGCGGACGTCGCCGTTGGCCGCTTCGAAGCGCGCTGGCATCCCGCTGAGAAATCTCTCGATCACTAATTCCTTCTTCACCCCAATGACGCTGTCATACGGGCCAGTCATGCCGACATCCGTGATGTAAGCAGTGCCCTTCGGCAGGACGGTCTCGTCCGCCGTAGGAATATGCGTGTGCGTGCCTACGACGGCGGTGACGCGCCCGTCGAGGTACCATCCGAAGGCAACCTTTTCGGAACTGGCCTCGGCGTGGAAGTCGACAAACACGATCTTTGATTTGGAGTTGGATTTGATCTGTTCGAGCAGCCGATCGGCGTAGCGAAAGGGATCGTCGCTTGACCCCATGAACACGCGTCCCTGAAGATTCACGACGGCATAGCCGACGCCGTTTTTTTGGCCTTCGTACACTCCCCAACCGGGTAAGCCCTGCGAAAAATTTGCCGGCCGCAACAGCCGGCGGGCCGGACTGTGCGGGTTGCCGTCCGCCATCTGGAAGTATTCGATGATTTCGCGTTTGTCCCAGATGTGATTTCCGGTGGTCATCACGTCGATACCGAGATCGAAGAGCTCTTCCGCCAGCGGAGGCGTGATTCCGAAACCAGCCGCGGCATTTTCACAGTTGGCGATGACTAAATCCGGGGAGTGCTGCTTGCGCAGTTCGGGCAGGCGATCTTTTACGATCGTCCGGCCGGGGCGGCCAAAAATGTCGCCGATAAAAAGAATTTTCAAGAATCAGGTCTCAGGAACAACGTTGCTCGTTTCTGCAAGCGAGAATGTCCAAACGTCGATGGTACCACGCTGAAAATCGCGCGGGGTGCGGGCTGGCTCCGGGCTACTGGGTACTAATTTCGGCGGTCTTCAGAAAGTCGTAATTTCCCGACGGATTCAGAATGATGTTGTGTACTCGCTTCGTGTGCACGATCACGTTGTCGAGAAACCAGAGGTTGATGTAGGGGAGGTCGTTGGCGAGGATCGTTTGGATTTCGGCGTACACCGCCTTACGCCGGCCGGGATCGGTTTCCGAGCGGCCCTCTTTGATAAGCGCGTCGATCCGCGGATTCACGTAGAAGCTGCGGTTGGCGCCATGGGGCGGGAATTTGTCGGAGTGGAACACGTACTCGAAAATGTCGGGGTCTTCGTTGCCGCCGATCCAACGCAGTGAATACATCTGGTATGCGCCACTGACGACGTCTGCCATGAACGTCGCAGACTCAAATGCGCGGATGTCGAGCACGATCCCCACGCCTCGCAACTGCTGCTGGAGCACGGCCACCATCAGTCGCGTGGTTTCCTCCGTCGACGTCTTCATTACGAGATGAAAACGCACGCCGTTGATGGGAGGGTATCCAGCGGCATCGAGTATCCGGCGCGCTCTTTCGGGGTCGAACTCATATTTCGGCACGTTGCCGTCATATGCCCAACTCTGTGGCGGGAGGATACTGTCGGCCGGCCGCGCGAAACCGCGCCACAAATATTGGATCATGGGTCGGCGATCAATGGCGTAAGCGAGCGCTTGCCGGACGCGTACGTCACGCAAAATTGGATCGCGCAGGTTAAATGCCAGGTAGCTGAACACCGTGCCCGGCGCCCGCTCCACTTGAAGGTTCGGCTCCCTGTCGAGCGCGAGCACCATATCGGAAGTCAGCGCGTTGCTGGCGATGTCGGCGCTGCCTTTGCGAAGTTCAAGAGCGCGTGTAGTGGTATCGGGCACGACCACGAAGCGTACGCGAGGCACATGCGGCTTGTCGCCCCAGTAGTCCTCGTTACGTTCGACGATGACTTCCTTGTCCTGCTCAGCGCTGACGAAGCGAAACGGGCCGGAGCCGACAGGATGGTTCGTCATTTCGCTCAGCGTGCCGTACGGAACAATGCCCATCGCGCCATCGGATAGGTTCCACAGCAAAGTCGAGAACGGCTCCTTCATGCGAAATACGATCGTGTAGTCGTCGGGAGTGTCGACGTGATCGACGTAACGGTAAGCGGCGGCTCGGGTGGTGCGGATCTTGCCTTGGAGCATGGAGTCGAACGTCCACTTCACGTCGCGAGATGTGAGTGCGCGGCCATCGTGAAACTTCACGCCGTGCCGGATGTGGAATACGTAGGTCAGGGGATCGGGAACCTCCCAACGCTCGGCCAGCGCGGGCGTCACGTTCAAATGCTCATCGCGATCGAGGAGGTCATCGAACATCAGCGCGTCGATGCGCTCGGACCACGCGTCGATCCCAACTCGGGGATCGAGATTGGTGGGACTGCTTTCGATAATCATCACCAGCGTGTTGGGATCGGGAGCTTGGGAGCAGGAGAGCAGAGGCAGCAGGCATCCGCCGAGCAATCCCAAGAGAACTGTCATCCGAAAAAGAATTTTCACCTGAAAAGAATTGTCGCTGTGAAAAGGAATTGTCATCCTGAGCGGAGCGAAGGGCCTGCTTCTTGCGCGCCGTGCTGCGGCCTTAGGCATACGAGATTTTCCCCAAGATCGCCGCCCGCTTCGCTCCCGTAGCCGACGGTACATTGCTTGGCCGCCGATGCCACGTCTCGTGCGCGAGCAGGGCAAACGCCACCGCCTCCTTCGCTTCCGCTGGCAGGCCGAATTCATCGGAGAAATGCAGTTTGATTCCCAAGGGTGTGAGGGCGTCGCGCAGCATGGCCATCAGTGTTGGATTCTTTGCGCCTCCACCGGAGACGATCATTATCGTTTGACCGACCCGTTTTCGACGTGCGCCAAATTGCGGCAACACAAATCGCGTAACGGCATCAGCAATCGATCGCGCCGTCAACGCCGTTGCCGTTGCCACCACGTCGGGCTTACTGGCGCCACGGCAGATCTGAAGAAGTCGGCCAGCGTATTCGCGGCCAAATTCCTCGCGGCCCGCCGTCCGCGGAGGCTTCTGCCTGAAGAAGGTGGCTCGCACCAATTTTGCAACCACGCCATCCAATACGCGTCCCGAGGCCGCGACCCTGCCATCGCGGTCGTAGCGTTTGCCGAAAAGTTCTTCCATCACCGCGTCAATCACCATGTTGCCGGGGCCGGTGTCAAAGGCAAGCACCTGGCGCAACGACGCGCCCGCGGGAATCGCCGTGAGATTCGCAATGCCACCGATGTTCTGCGCGATGCGTGCTACATGCTGGTCGCGATATAGAAAATAATCGAGAAACGGAACCAGCGGAGCACCCTTACCGCCCGCTGCCATATCGGCGGGACGAAAATCGGAGGCTACCGGTACGCCCAACCGCGCCGCGATGACCGCACCTTCACCCGTTTGCCACGTCACCGCCAATTTTCTGCCGAGGAATCGTCGCGCCACTCCCTGGTGATAGAGCGTCTGTCCGTGACAGCCGACCAAGTCAAGCTTCACGCGATGCTTGCGCGCGGCCTTCGCAACCGCCTCCGCGTACAGTTCGCCAAGAAGAAAATTCAGCCGCGCCAGATCGGCGACGCGGGCCAACTCCGCATTCATCATTTCCAAGATCGCGCGCCGAACCGGGGCAGGGAATGGATACTCCTCGTGGGCTAGAAGTGTGTGGCGCGGGCGCCCCCGCCCGCGTGCCGACAGCTGCACCAATGCCACATTGATACCGTCTGCCGAAGTGCCGCTCATCACGCCACCAACGATCATGGGCGTTCCTCGCGAGCGAACGTGGCCAGCCGAATCTCTTCGCCGAATTCCCAGAGCTGCCGCGTCAGCTTCTCCACTCGGGCGGAAGTCGGAGCGGGAATGCGGCGCGCTGCCAGTGATTTATGATGAAACGCCTTCTTCTTAAATGCCAGCACGCGCCGCTCGGATTCCCGCACGCGGCAAGCAAATCGGGCGTCGCGCTCCGCCTCGCGGACCAGCGCCTCATGCGCGCGCAGAATGAAATCTTCCCGATGGCAAATGAGGCCAAGGTCGCCCCCGGCGCGGATGTGCCCGATCATTACCTGTTCGATCGCCTGTTCGATCGGTGCGGCTGCCAGTACGCCGCCCATCTCCAGATCGTCGGAACAGATCAGGCCGCGGTAGCCAATCTTCTTGCGCAGAATGTCGGTGATCCACTTCTTCGAGAGCGAGGCGGGAGTGCGCTGTTTTGTGACTGCCGGAAATGCAGCGTGCGAAACCATGACAAACGGCAATTCGCGACGCAACGATAACGACCGATAGGGAACCAGATCCTCGTCCCACAATTTGCGCAGCGGCTTATCGACGCTGGGAAGTTCATGATGCGTATCGAGCGTGGCCTCGCCCAGTCCGGGGAAGTGTTTGCCGCAGCCGAGCACTCCGGCATCTCCCAACCCGCGCAGAAATTCACGCGCATAGGCAACCACCTGCTTCGGATCGTCCGAAACCGCCCGCGATCTCATCACCGAACGCGAAGCTTTGTAGGCCAAGTCGAGCACTGGAGCAAAATCCACATTGAAGCCGAGAGCGCGGCAGTTTTCGCCGATCACGCGTCCATGCTTGCGAAAGAGCGCTCTGCTGCCCGTGGCAAAAACTTCCGCCGGAGAAGGCGCCGAACCAAGCACGTTGCGGACGCGGTCCACGGTGCCGCCTTCAAGGTCCACGCAAGTGAAGAGCGGCGTGGCCACGCGCTTGTGGCATTCGCGGAGAAGCGCGTGCGTCTGCTCAGCTCCTGTGATGTTGCGGGCAAACAGAATCACGCCCGCCGGCTGAATCTTCGTGAGCAGGGAAGCGAGGCGCGGAGACATCTCTGTCCCGTCGAAGCCGATGATTAGGAGTTGGCCGATTTGTGAATGAGCACTGCGGGTTTTCGGCATCGCTAGTCGATCTGCCTCTTCAACTCCGCCAGCAAGTTTAGCGCCTCCAGCGGCGTCAGCCGATCCAAATCTACTTCCCGAAGTTTTTCAAGCACTGGCTGCGACAGCGGCGTGAAGATCGTCAACTGCGTCGGGCGTTCCGGCTCTGTGGATGATCCAGGCGTCAGATGCTCCGAGAGCCGCCGTTCAGCCGATTCATGCTCCGCCAGCACCTCCCGCGCGCGGACCACGACTTCGTTCGGCAATCCCGCCAGCTTTGCGACTTCGATTCCGTAGCTGCGGTCGGCCCCTCCCGGTTCGACCCGGCGCAGAAACACCACGCTTCCACCGGTCTCTTTGACGGACACGTGATAATTCTTCACGCCACTCAATTGCTCCGCCAATTCGGTCAGCTCGAAATAGTGTGTGGCAAACAAGGTCTTCGCGTGCACTCGCGCGTGCAGATACTCGATGGCGGCCCACGCGATCGCCAGGCCGTCATAGGTGGAAGTGCCGCGCCCGACTTCGTCGAGCAGGATCAACGACCGCGCCGTCGCGGTGTGCAGAATCGCTGCCGTCTCCGTCATCTCGACCATAAACGTCGACCGGCCGCGAGCCAGGTTGTCGCTCGCGCCAATGCGCGTGAACACACGGTCGACAATGCCCATTCGTACGGCACGCGCGGGAACAAACGATCCCATCTGCGCCATGACCACGATCAGCGCCGCTTGCCGAAGATAAGTACTCTTGCCTCCCATGTTCGGACCGGTCAGGACCACGATGTTGTGGGTTGCGGCATCGAGAAACAGCTCGTTCGGAACGAAGCGCTCACTCCCCGCCGCTAGTTCCTGCAGTTCGATAACTGGATGACGGCCTTCGACAATTTCCAGATCGCCCACGTCCTCCGCCTTCTCGGCTTCATCGAAGTGCGGCCGGCAGTAATTTCGCAGCGCCGCAATGTGCGCCAGACAGGCGAGCACATCTACTTCGGCCAGCGCCAGCGCGGTTTGGCGAATGCGCTTGGCTTCGGCGGCAATGGCAGAACGCAACTCGGCGAACAGACGCCGCTCGATTTCGACAATCTTCTCCTGGGCGTCCAGAATCTTGGACTCATATTCTTTCAGCTCCGGAGTCGTGAAACGCTCGGCATTCACCAGCGTCTGCTTGCGCTCGTAGTCGGCGGGCGATAGGTGGAGGTTCGCTTTCGAAATCTCAATGTAGTAGCCAAAAATGGAATTGAATTTTACCTTGAGCGATCCAATTCCTGTCCGCTCGCGCTCGCGCGTCTCGACTTGTGCCAGATACTGCTTCGAGTTGCGGCTCAGGTCGCGCAGTTCGTCCAGATCTTTATCGACGCCGGCAGCGATCACGCCGCCATCGCTCAGCGTGAGCGGCGGCTCTGGAACCAGCGTGCGATCGATCTTCTCCCACAGATCGCCGAGTTCATCGATCGCCGTATGCAGCGCGCCCAGCCGCAGCGTAGAGAGGCCAGCCAATACCGTGCGCACCTTGGGAATTCGTGCGAGCGATGCCGCCAGGGCCAGCACGTCCCGCGGATTCGCCGTCTCCAGCGTGACCCGGCTGAGCAGACGTTCCAAGTCCAGAATTCCATCGAGCGACCGCCGCAATTCTTCGCGGCGCACCGTGTCTTTGACCTGCACCTCAACTGAATCCAGCCGGCCATTGATCTCGGACGGATCCAAGGACGGGCGCAACATCCATGTGCGGAGCAACCGCTTGCCCATCGGCGTCACGGTTGCATCCATGCAGCGGAACAGAGTTACGCCCGCATCCGTTCCCGCGAACAGTGGTTCGATCAACTCCAGGTTGCGCACCGTTACCGCGTCGAGCACCAGGCAATTCTGCCGCTCATAGAAACCGATGCGGTCCACATGGTCGAGCGTGCCGCGCTGCGTCGACCGGATGTAATACAGGATCGCTCCTGCCGCCGAAGCGGCCGCCGGTTTTCCGGCCAAGCCGAAGCCCTCGAGCGAAAGCACGCCGAAGTGATTTTCGAGGAGCGGGATGGCGTGGTCGGGAGCAAAGATCCAGTCGTCGAGGGGAGTTTCTGCCCAGCCGTTGGTTGATCGGGCGGGTGCTCTCGTCGCGGAGTGTTCGGCTACGGGACGGGCGGGGGCGCCCGTCTCTCCATTACTTCTAGTTTCAAAGAGCGGCGCGGAAGACCCATACAGCATTTCTTTTGGCCGTAATTGTTCAAGTTCTTCTTGAATACGGCGTCCGGCCAACTCGCCGGCGAACTCGGTCGCCCGAAACTCGCCGGTCGAAAGATCGAGCGCCGCAAAACCCACGCGATCTCCGACCGTTGCCACCGCCGCCAGAAAGTTGTTCTCCTCGGCGTTCAGCGACGAATCCGCCGCCGTGCCCGGCGTGACCACGCGCGTCACTTCGCGCCGAACCAACTTCGTCGCCAAGCGCGCGTCCTCAACTTGCTCGCAGACGGCGACTTTGAATCCGCGCCGGATCAGCTTGGAGATGTAGCCCTCGGCGGAGTGGTAAGGCACGCCACACATCGGGATGGCAATGCCCTTTTCTTTGTTGCGTGAGGTCAACGTAATCTGTAACTCGCGCGCCGCAAGCACCGCGTCGTCGAAGAAAAGCTCGTAGAAATCCCCCAAGCGGAAGAACAGCAGAGCGTTGGGATGCTCTTTTTTGATCGCGGCATATTGCCGCATCAGCGGCGTCGAGGGCTCAGACATGGGAAAGTTCTGATTGGTAATTTGTAATTTGTAATCTCCTAATTTGCAATTCTATGCCGGAACGGCTCCTAACGTCGGCAAGTTGAATCGCCGAAAGGTTTCGAATTACAAATCACCAATTGCAAATTACAAATTATTTTGTTCTTCTTACTGCCATGGAACTGCGCAAAGATCCCATCACCCGTTCCTGGGTGATCACCGGCGACGATGTCAGCGAGCCCGCGCCACGCTCCCAAGCCTGCCCTTTTTGTGGCGCTTCCGCGGAGACAGCCAAAGTCATTGCCAACCTGCCTGGCGTAGATGGCAGTGCATGGTCGGCGCGCTGCGTCGTTCACCCGCAGGCGCTCTATCACATCGAAGGTGAAGCGGCCCGCCGTGGTGACGGACTCTACGACCGCATGGGATCGGTGGGCGCTCACGAAGTTCTGCTAGAAAATCCCCGCCATGATGGCCATATCTGGAATGCCAGTGACGTCGAGGTCGAACAGTTCCTGCGTCTGGCTGCGCAGAGGATTCAGGATCTGAAGCGCGACAGCCGGTTCAAGTACGTCAGCATCTTCAAGAATCACGGCGAGGCCGCGGGACAGGAATTCGACCACCCCACTTCGCAACTAACAGCAACTATTTTTGTGCCGCGCCGCGTCCTCTACGAACTTCGCGCCGGACGCGACTATTTCGAGAGCAAGGAGCGCTGCGTCTTCTGCGACATTCTGGCGCAGGAAGAGCATCAGGGGCTGCGCATCGTCGAAGATCGCGGAGACTACGTCGCCTTTTGCCCCTATGCTCCGCGCGTCCCGTATGAAACCTGGATTATGCCGCGGAGCCATGAATCTTCCTTTGAGCGCACCGGTTCATCACGCGTGGGCAGCCTGACTGATCTCGCCGCGCTGCTGCGGCGCACCCTGCAACGTATCCGCACCGTCACGGAAGCGTTTCACCTCGTGCTCCACACTTCGCCCAACAGCCAACATCCGTCGGCAACACTCGGATATTGGAAAACACTGGATGATGATTACCACTGGCACATCGAGATTCTCCCCATTCTTGAGGCCAAGGCAAGGTCATACACTTTCAAAGAGATTTATTATTCTCCTGTGACTT
The DNA here is from genome assembly GCA_963772195.1 of uncultured Acidobacteriaceae bacterium. Taxonomy (GTDB): domain Bacteria; phylum Acidobacteriota; class Terriglobia; order Terriglobales; family Acidobacteriaceae; genus Acidiflorens. The sequence continues at coordinate 552,168 of CAVYWE010000002.1, forward strand.
CTGAGACCGCGGTCAAACGTCTGCGGGAGGCAAAAATCTAATTCATGTCAAGAAAAACGCTGCCTCAAAAAAGAAATGCCGCCGGGCTGACTTTGGCTTGTCTTTGCTTGGCAGGAGGTCTGGCCGCGTCCGCTCAAACCTCACCGCCACCTCCCACCGAGAAGCAGACCGTCCTCTGGACGAAGCTGGAAAAATCCATTCTGGACATTGACCGCAGCCTCGACGGCGTCATGGGCGTCGCCATTGTCGATCTGACCGACGGACACAAATACCTGCTCCACGCCAATGACGTCTACCCGCAGGCTAGCTCCATCAAGATCTGCGTCCTCGCTGAGCTCTATAGACAAGCGCAGCAAGGCAAGCTGAAGCTCACGGACCTCTACACCGTTAACGCTGCCGACCTGGTCCAGGACAGCGACATCATGGGGGGCCTCACACCGGGCGTTACCCGGATCACGCTGCGCGATCTCGCGACCATGATGGTCGCCGTCAGTGACAACTCCGCCACCAATGTCCTGATCGACCGCGTCGGCATGGATAACGTGAATACCTTCCTGAACGCGCAGGGGTTGCGCGACACCCGGCTTCGCCGCAAGATGATGGATCTCAAGGCCGCTGCCGAAGGCCGCGAAAACGTTTCCACGCCCAACGAGATGTTGAACCTGCTCCAGGCGCTCTTCCGCGGCGAGATTCTAAACAAAGAGATGACCGACGATTTTTTCAAGGTTCTCTCCACTCATAAAGACAGTTGGATCCCGCGCAATCTTCCCGACGATTTGAAAATCGCCGACAAGCCCGGCGCACTCGAAGGCGTCCGCAACGATTCGGGCGTGATCTTCGTCGACAAGCGTCCCTATGTTCTATGTGTGATGACGACCTACCTGCATCGCGAGCGGGACGGAGAAGAGGCGATCAGCAATATCTCGCTCGCGGCCTGGCGCATGTTCGATCGGCTGGCGCGCGCGAGTGAGTATGGGAGGGTGATTTCGCCGGGGAATAGCAGTAGATAGTCGTCGGCCGTTGGTCGTTAGTCGTTCGGGATTCCTATGTTTGTTAATGTCCGTGCACTCGTTTCGGCCCTTTTGCTTGTGACCGCTGCGGAATTTTCAGATGTTGGCTTTGTCCCCACCCCGCGAACGACTGACGACCAAGGACCAACGACTGCCCCATGACCATCCGTCGCCTCAAAACGTACACCGGATCTCAAGGCTACGTTTACCAGTACTACTTCGTCGGGAAACGCCCGGCCCGGACATCTGACGCTACTGAGCCTGACGCCAACGAGTACATTTTCGACGTCACCTCCGACCGCAAGCTGACTTACGCGGTGAGTATTTTCCTCCCGAACCAGGTCGTCGCCGCCTGGGCCGAATTCCACGGACGCCCCCTCGGCGATTCCGAGCAGTACGCCGCCGTCAAGATGCGTATGTTCCGCGCCTTCGACGAACTGGATGACATGCAGGCGCACGGCCGTCACTTGGAGGTGGATTTGCAGTCTCTTGAAGAATCGCTGGCGTCGTTAGGCGTGGAATAGATTCGCCAAAAAAACTCGCACCGGAAATTCCAGAGAGGTGCTATGCTCCCTGTGCTTTCGAGCGCTGCCATGGGTCGCAGCGCAAATGGAGGGACTTTGGGGACTGTTGCTCCCGCATCCGTGACTCGTAGAAATTCATTCCAGGCCAAGCATGCTATGTGGATTGTGTTCGGTCTAATGACATTGTTCGTCGTGGTCACTCGCGACCGGACACTCCTGGACCACAAGTCATTGCTGCGCCAGCGCTATGCGGCGATCCCGTGGCTGATGTTAGCGCACGGCATTCCTGGGGCTCTCGCGCTTCTCCTCGGCGCGTTCCAGTTTTCGAACCGTCTGCGTCAACGACATCTGCAACTACATCGCGTGATGGGACGCATCTACGTCGGTTGTGTCGCCATCTCCGCACCGGTTGCGATTGCTGTTTCCCTGTCTCTGCCTATTATGACCCTGACCATGGCTTCGGTGATCCAGGCCTCGGGCTGGCTGGTGACCACTGCCACCGGGCTCTACTGCATTCGCACGGGCAGGATCCAGCAGCACCGCGAGTGGATGATGCGCAGCTATCCATTTGCTATGGTGTTCGTTGTCGTTCGCGCTATCAACTCCATCCCTGCGGTTGCACGGATGGGAGAGCTCGGCCTTGCCACCGTGGTTTGGAGCGTCATTGCGACGGCGTGTTTCTTGCCGTCGTTTGTGATTGCGTGGCAGGCGTTGGCTGCGAGCCGGCGCGCAGTAAAGGTTCGGACTGCGGCATGACGCCCGCCTACTAACGGCCCTGAAGCTCCGCGTGTTTCCGTACAAACACTTGCAACAGCGTACGTTTCCCCCCGCCCCTTCGCCCGGCAAACTATAATCACCCAGACGGGTTGGGAAGGTTCAAACTGCCCCGCGGACACATCAAACAATGATGACCCTGGTCTGGCTGCGCGTCGCGCTGGTGTGTTACGCCGCGGGATTGCTCTATGCCCTGGTCGCGCTGACTCGCGCCTCGGAAATTCTCAGCAAAGTCGCGCTCCATGCCTCCTACCTCGGCATGGTGTTTCATCTCGTTTCACTGACCGAAGCGGTTGTGCAATCTGGCCAGCTCGCTTCGGCGTCGGTTCACAACGCGGAATCGCTGCTGGCTTTCCTGATCATGGTCGTCTTCATGCTTGCCTATCTGGTGTACAAGACGACTACCCCGGGCATCGTAATTTTTCCCCTGATTTTTCTGCTGACCTTCGTCGCCGCCACCGGTCAGCAACCCCTCGTCTTCGCGTCAGATGTCGTTAAGAAGGGCTGGCTGGCCGTGCATATTCTGATGATCTTCACCGGATACGCGGCGCTGTTCCTCAGCTTTGGCGCCAGCATTCTGTACCTGATGCAAGAACGCGCGCTGAAGTCCAAGAGTTCAAGTGGAATGTTCTCGCGACTGCCCGCGCTCCAGGTCATTGACGACATCGGCTACCGTTCCCTCATGCTCGGATTTCCCTTCATGACTCTGGGCCTGATCGCGGGCTCCGTAGTTGCCGAAGCTACCTACGGCCGCATTGATTTTCTCGATCCCAAGATTCTGCTTTCTGTGCTGATGTGGGCCGTGTATCTCCTGATGGTGTTTACGCGCCTGAATGCCGGATGGCGCGGACGCCGCGCCGCCCTGCTTGCCAGTGCCGCCTTCGCTACGGCCATCGTCGCCTGGATCGCCAATTACTTCAGCGCCATGCACAGGTTTATCGCGTCATGAAATTTCAGCTCATCGGCGTCAATCACAAGACCGCGCCGGTCGAGGTGCGCGAGCGCCTGGCCATTCCTGAATCGCGTTTGCCGGAGGCCTGCAAGAAACTGGCCGAGCATCCTGCCATTTCCGAGGGCATGATCGTCTCCACCTGCAACCGCGTCGAATTCATCGCTTCGATGAAGAACGGCACCGGCGACCTGCGCGAATTTCTGCGCGAGTATTTCGCCACCGATCTCAGCGAGTTTGAAAGTCATCTCTACGAATTTCGCGAAGATGAGGCCATCCGCCACGTCTTTCGCGTCGCCGCCAGCCTCGACTCCATGGTCGTCGGCGAGCCCCAGATTCTGGGACAGGTGAAGGAAGCTTATGCCACCGCCCGCGCCGTTGGAGCGGTGCGCGCGCAACTGGATCAGTTACTCACCCGGGCGTTTGCCGTGGCCAAGCGCGTCCGCACCGAGACCGCCGTCGGATCTTCGTCGGTGTCGATTGCTTCGGTGGCTGTCGAACTGGCAAAGAAAATCTTCGGAAGTCTGAATGGTAAGAGCGTCTACCTGGTCGGTGCCGGGAAGATGAGCGAGTTAGCGGCCCGGCATCTGCTCGCGCACGGTGCCGCTTCGATCTTTGTCGCCAACCGCACCTACGACCGCGCCATCCGGCTGGCGCACAAATTTGACGGACAGGCAATCGAGTTTAGCCGGCTTTATGATTCGTGCGAGCGCGCCGATATCGTGATTACCTCGACCGGCTCGCCGCGCTTCATCTTCCGGCCCGAGCATGGCGAAAAGCTCATGGCGCTGCGCCGGAACAAGCCCATGTTCTTCATCGATATTGCGGTTCCGCGCGACGTCGACCCGGAGATGAACAAGCTCGATGGCATTTTCGTCTACGATATCGACGATCTGCAGCAAGCGGTCAGTTCGCACGTCGCGGATCGCAAGAAGGAAGCTGAAAAGGCGGAGGCGATCGTCAATGGCGAGGTCGAAAAATTTCGCGCTCGCCAGCAGACTCTCGACGTGGTTCCGACCATCGTCAGCTTGCAGGACCATCTCGAAACCATTCGCCAGGCCGAGATTGATCGCGTTCGCGGACGCCTCGGTCCCATGACGGCTGACCAGGAACTTGCCGTCGAAGCGCTGACTCGGGGCATCGTCAATAAAATCATGCATACTCCGATCAGCACCCTGAAGACGGCGGCTCGCGACCCGGAATCCACCACGGTCATCGATCTGGTGCGTCGGCTCTTTAATTTGCGCGACAATCTGCACGACAACCTTCGCGACAGCCCGCATAACGAAGGTAAAGAAAAAGGTGCCGGGGCTTCGAAGTCAACGCGTGGCCGGGGTACCGAAAAAGGGCCAGAAAACTGATGGCCCGCCTGCGCATCGGCTCCCGCGGCTCGCAACTTGCTCTCTGGCAGGCCCATCACATTTCCGATCTGCTTCGTGCTCGAGGACATACCGTGGAACTCGAGATCATCAAAACGACGGGCGATAAAATCACCGACGTTGCGCTAGCTAAAGTCGGCACCAAGGGGATGTTCACCAAGGAAATCGAAGAAGCCCTCATCGAAAATCGTGTTGACCTCGCCGTGCACAGCTTGAAAGATTTGCCAACGGAGCTGAGCGCCGATTTCGAAATTGCGGCCGTCACCACCCGCGAAGATTCGCGCGACGTTTTTTGTTCGGTGAAGTTCGCGAACATCGAAGCGCTGCCGCAGCAGGCAAACGTTGGTACCAGCAGCTTGCGCCGTCAAGCCCAGTTGAAGGCCCTTCGTCCGGATCTTCAGATTCATCCGGTCCGCGGCAATGTGGATACGCGCCTGCGCAAGCTTGAATCTGGCGACTACGATGCCATCATTCTCGCCGCCGCGGGCCTCAACCGTCTGGGCAAAACGCAGCTGGTCCGTCAGCTGATCCCTGTGGAAGTGATGACCCCCGCCGCTGGACAAGGCGTCCTGGCTATCGAAATTCGCAGCGGCGACACGGCAACCCAGGCGGTCGTGGCGTTTCTTGATGATGTTGCTGCCCGCGCCACCACCACCTGCGAGCGCGCCCTGCTCAGCAAACTCGGCGGCGGTTGCCAGGTCCCCATCGGAGCCTTCGCCGAACTAAAGGAAGGCCGCATTCGCCTGAGCGCGCTCGTAGCCCATCCCGATGGAACAAAAGTTCTGCGCGAAACCCGCGAGGGCGATGATCCCGTACGCCTGGGCGAAGAAGTCGGCGAAATCCTTCTCCGGCGAGGCGGCAATGTTATTCTCGATGAAGTCTACGGTGAAGGTTTCGCTCTACCGCAACAACCGTAGGCAGGTCTCAGGTGTTAGGTCTCAGGTCTCAGGAAAACCTGACACCGGAGACCTGAAACCTGACACCTGTTCCATGAAGCCCAACGAAAATCACCCCCTCGCCGGCACCCGGATTCTTGTCGGACGCGCTCGGCACCAGGCTGGCAGCCTTTCCGCGAGTCTGCGCAGCCTGGGCGCCTCCGTCATCGAAATCCCCTTCATTGAGATTCGCAAGCCGCAATCGTACCGGCCGCTCGACGAGGCTCTGAAAAATATCCGGAGCTACGACTGGCTTATTCTCACCAGCGCCAACGGCGTCGAAGCGATGTGGAAGCGTATCCGGAAACTTCGTCTCACGCGCGGGACTCTCAAGCATCTCCAGATTGCTGCGATCGGGCCTGCAACCAAAAAGGCGATTGTGAAGCATGGCCTGAAGGTCAAGATGGTTCCGGAGGAATATGTCGCTGAGTCAGTGGTCAAGGGTCTGCGCGATAAGGTCAATGGCAAACGCGTCGTGCTTATACGAGCCAAAATTGCGCGAGATGTGATTCCAGACGAACTGCAAGCGGCGGGAGCGCAAGTTGATGTGATCGAAGCGTACCAAACGGTGGTGCCCGAAAAATCGCGTGCGCGCCTGCGAGCGTTGATGAAAAATGCGACTCGCCGACCGCACATCGTAGTCTTCACCAGTTCTTCCACCGCGAAGAACTTTGCGGAACTGTTGGGCAACTCCAAGGCAGGGTCACTCAGCGCAGGTTTACTGAAGCATGTCCAGTTTGCTTCGATTGGTCCGGTGACTTCGGCGACTTTGCGCGAATTGCACATGCCGGTCGCAATCGAGGCGCGCGAATTCACGATGGGTGGACTGATTCGAGCGATTGTTCTCGCCCGCTACGCAGAGACGTCCCTGTAGAGACGGGGCTTGCCCCGTCTCATTCCGCCCGCGTCTCATTCCATGGCGGGAGACGCGGCAAGCCGCGTCTCTACGGGAAAGCGGATGCAGGGGATGCGAACGCTACGCTGGCTCTGGATTCGAGGTTCCCCGTGGCGGGTCAGCGGAGTCCAGGAAGGTCTGCATGCGTTCTTTGCCGTCGACGGGCATTCCGGTAAATTCGATGCCATTGCCAACGCCCGGATCGCATGTCCGGACCACCGCCGTGATATTGATATGCTCCGACTCCAGCCAGAAATCGACACGCAGCACAGTTCCGAGCGGCAAAGGCAGCATGCTTTCGATATAGCATCCGTTCCCGCTTACGTCGGTGGCATTGATGCGCATCGGCGAATTGATGCGCTCGTCGCGAAGTTCGAGGGGAAGGGAAATCTTATGCCGGTGCCAGCGCCGGCGGTTGGAGGGAGAAATCGTCACCGTCGCGCCGTCTAGTGGCAGAAAGCTTTTCCACGGACACTCCTGATCGGCGAGCAACTTCACCCCCACGCGATTTTTCCTGACGGGGCCGGCGTTCATCACCCAGACCACGGTGCAGCGCGTCTTCTTCTCGTCGCACTGTACTCCGACCACATCACCCACTCTCAGTTCGTCGTCGACTCCGGAGATCAGTGCACCCCCCGAACTGATGTTCTGAGCGCGAGCATGCTGAGAAAAGGGGCGTCCTTCGGCGCTCATCCCCCATATACGCACCGGCAGGTCCACGGTAAGGCGAGGTCCGCTTTGACGATGGTCAGCCATGCCTTATCCTCGTATCTGTTGGTGCGATAATACCGCCGTTCGGAAGCGATGCGATATTACAAAGTTTGCCGGATGCAGTAACGAGCGCAGTACCACCTTAGATACCTGGAATCCTCAATTAAGAGCGGATTTTCGCGGGCGTTTCCGCAGGCGTCTCTGCAAATTCTCGATAACTGATGACGCGGATCTTTTGCTCCTCCAGAAACTGCCGCAGTTCCGCCGAAGTCAGCAGACGCCGCTCCTCCTCGCGAGAATCGAGCAATCGCGTGCGGGCTGCGCGCAAGTCGGCGTCGTTGTAGCCGGGATGGCAGACTAATTCCCATGTTCCCTCGGGCAGGCTCGCGAGCGTTTGGCGCAGCAGCGAACTATAGCCGGAACTCTCCACCGATCCCGTCTCGATCACTCCGACCACACCGTCGGGCGTAAGCAGTCCAGCGCGCTTGGTCTGCTGGCGGAATTGACCGGAGAAGGTGTGCAGCATGCGCACCTGGCCATAGCGCTTCCAGAGATCGGGCCTGCCTTTGAATTGGCGTGCCTGCATCGCTTTTACGGGAACGAACGGATTGCGGATCGCGCGAACGCCGCAAATCCGCGCGGCTCGCAGGAGCGCCGCAAAGATCTCGGGAAAGACGTGTGCGTGTTTGTGGGTATCGAGATGAGTCACCTGAAGACCGGCGGATTGAATTTGTCTGATTTGCACAGTCACTTCCGCGACCAGTTGATCTCGATCGAAGCCTCCCAACATGGCGCGCGCGGCGAAGGCCGAAAGGCTGGAGTAGAACTTATCCGGCTCCGCCGAACGGATCGCGAGTAGCGTATCTACTGCGTCCGGTGGTGACACCGGCGTCCCGTCCACCAATACGACGTGGCATCCCACGGAGAGATTCGGCGCCGAGCGGGCCGCCGTCACCGCGTTGTCGAACGCGGCACCGTTGGCCATCAAGGTTGCCGACGACACGACTCCGCCAATGTGGGTTTCGATGATGGCTCGATCGACTCCAGTGGTCAGGCCAAAATCATCGGCGTTGACGATTAGTTTTCGCACGAAGAAAGTGTAGCAGCCGCGCCCGTGAGTTCGGGCTCGTTTGACCGGTAAAGAACGGTCCAGTATTCTGAGCATAAGTTTTTCTGGAGTTTTTCCGCGGGCGGCGGAGATGAAACGCGTCGAGATCACATCCGCCCGGAGCGGGCGGTTAGCTCAGTTGGTTAGAGCGCCTGCCTTACAAGCAGGAGGTCGCAGGTTCGAGTCCTGCACTGCCCACCATTTCAATCAATTACTTACCGAGGTTACTGTTTAGTTACTGTGTCGTAAAATGTGGGCATCGCAGAGCGCAGGAGAACTGCCCACAACGACTCGCAGCTCTCCTTTCCAAACCAAACCTTTCCTAGAAGCCGGTCGTCTGATATCGCAGGACTGCCAGGGCGAGCCTGTAATCGTAGGCGGCCTGCGCGTTACTAATTTGAGCCTGCGTCTGCTGGAGTTGTGCTTGACTCAGTTCGACAATGGAACTCAGCCCCAAGCGGTAACGTGTTTGGGCAAGATCGAGTGCGAGGCTTGACTGATCCAACAGTTGCTGAGTGACGCTGAGTCGCGCGTAAGCTGTATTCGCATTAAGCCAACCAGTGCGCACATCACGTGAAATCCGATTACGAAGATCAAGCAGCCGGTCGTGGGCCGCTTGCGCTCTCAGACTCGCCTCACGAGACCTCGCCGTATAGAGAAAACCATTAAATAAAGGGATTTCAACGTTCACACCCACCGCACCATACCAATTAGAGAGAACCGGATTTCGTACTGGTGTGTCCCCCACGGCGCCCACCGCACGAATATTTGGGAGAAGTAAATCGCGTTCGGCGGTCTGGAACTTCTTCGCAGATTGCTCCTGGAATTCCAGCGACAATATTTCCGGGCGCATTGCGAATGCCTGGGAGATAAGATCATCCACATTGCAGGGAGGCGAGCTGATCGCCGTCGCGTCCTCGACTAACTTGAAATCCTGCGTCTTGGAATAGCCCAGTATCATGGACAGTGTAGCGAGCGCCCCGTTCTCGTTGTTCTCCGCGTCTAAGACAAGCAGCTTGGCTTGAGCGAGATTGACGTTAGCAAAACTGAAATCCAGTTCGGACCTTAGCTTGCTCTTGAACAATGCTTCTACCTGATCAGTAACTGTCTGCCGTGCGCTCACGGTTTGCTGAGCCACGGTCAGCACCGCATGAGCTTGCAGCGCGCCGTAAAAAGCCTGATCCACCTCCAGAAGAATCTGCTCTTTCGTAGCTGCGGCGTTTTGATCCTCAGCCTTGGCCGCCAGGTTGGCACTTGAGACCAAATTCGTGGTACGTCCGAAGTCCGTGATCAGCTGGCTGACCACGACACCAGCTGCGGCACGTTGATAAATGATGGGATTGTTGAGTCCACCCGCCGTAATGCGACTGTTAGGCTGGGAATCTACGCCCGTCAGATTAGCGTTTGCAGTGGGCCACAAACTTGACCGCACTTCACGCGTGACCTGCTGCGATGCCAGAGCCATCAGCCGAGCCACGGAGATCTGAGGATTATTCTTCAATGCAAGTGCTTCTGCTTGCTTCAACGACAGAGATACTGCTGGCCCAGGATCAGCCTGGGAAGCGGAGGATGGCAACCCATTTAGAGACATACTTGGCGCAGTTCGATCGGGAGCTGGCTGCGGTACAGGGGCCGAAGGCAAAGTCTGAGTCGCCATGTCGAACGATGCCTGCGCATGACTACCGAGACAAAGGAACAGAATAGATAAGACGACCAAGCTGTTGCTCCTCACGCTGGCACCTCTGGTGATTGTAATTCCTCTTGCTGATGCACCCAGAGATACGCGGCGGGAACGAGATAGACTGTGACCACAACGGAAAGAAGCAGTCCGCCGATGATAGACCGCGCCAGTGGCGCATAAGCTTCGGCGCCCGTACCAAGCTTAAGCGCCATCGGTATCAAGCCGATCACGGTAGCCAGCGAGGTCATCAGCACAGGACGTAAGCGAATCCGGCTGGCGACCGTCACCGCTTCCTTCAAAGGTGTCCCTCCACGCCACAAGCTGCGCGAAAAATCCACGATGAGGATGCTGTTCGAGACCACGATTCCCACCATCATCACTAGGCCCATTAGCGACATGATGTTCAGCGTCGTGCCGGTGAATAGCAGCATGAACAGGACACCTGCAAGCCCCGGGGGGATAGCGAAGAGAATGATGAACGGGTCAAGAAAGGACTCGAATTGTGCGACCAATATCAAGTAAACCAAGGCTATTGACAGCAGAAGCCCCAACCCGAAGCTCTTAAAGGAAGAGCGCATGCCCTGCACGGAGCCGCGCAAGTCCACCCGAACTCCTTCCGGCAACTTTGTTTGAGCAACAAGTTTGAGAATCGAGCCACTCAGTTCACCCAGGTTTTCGCTTTTAGGAGCCACGTAAACATCGATCACGCGCCGCAATTGGTAATGGTCGACTTCCGTGGGAGAGTCGATAGGAGCGATGTTCGCCACCGCATCAAGCTGCGTTGTCTGGCGACTCGACGAGGCGCGGATCGGAATCTGCTTCAAGTCGTTGAGCGAATGCACCTGGGTTTCGGGATATTGCACTGTCAACAGGTAGTCATTGCCACTTTTTGGATCAACCCAGTAGCTGGGAGCGATCATCCCATTGGATGTGAGGGCGGTGATGACATTGTCAACGACTTCCTTCTGGCTGAGTCCGGTCTGGCTAGCCCGTTCGCGATCAATATTCAGGCGCAAGGCCGGATAATCAATATCCTGGGGAATCAAAACGTCACTCACCCCTTTCATATGGCGGATTTTATTTGCGATATCACTTGCAGTCTCGTAAGTCTTGTCCATATCCATCCCACTGACTTGTACATCAATCGGCGCGGGTAATCCGAGATTCAGGACCGAGTCAACGAGGCCGCCCGCTTGGAAATAGGCGCTGAGTTCGGGTAGATCACTGCGTAATGCCGACCGTACGCGATTCATATACTCATAACTGCCAACTTTGTGACTCTCCTTCAGGCTAACTTGGATGAAGGCTGTGTGGGCTGCGGAGTTTGGCGTATAGATCGCCGAAAATCCTGGGGTGACCCCAATGTTGGAGACAATCATGGCTAGTTCGTTGGGAGGGACAATCCTCCGGATCTCGTCTTCCGCGCGCTTCACAGCCTGTTCTGTCAATTCAATCCGCGTCCCCGAAGGAGCCTTCAAATTGATTACAAATTGACCGGGATCGGTGCGAGGGAAATAGGCTACCCCGACCAGCGGGTACAACGAGAGGCTCAAAAGGGCAACGCCCACAAGGCCAACCGTCGTGGCTATAGGCCGCAACAGAGACCGGCCGAGTGTGTGGTCGTAGTGCCGGACCAGTTTTTCAAAATAGCGGTTAAACGCGGAAACAACACGGCCGAAACGGGACGAGCTTACCTGGTGCTCGTGCACAAGGTGGGGCGACTTGATCAGCTTGGCACAGAACAACGGCACAACGGTCATGGCAACGAAGAAAGAGGCCATCATCGAGAGCACCACGGCCATAGCCAAGGCGATAAACAGGAATCGGCTCACGCCGTAGAGAAATACGACCGGAAAGAAAACCACAATGGTCGTCAATGTTGCTGCGAGAACTGGCAGCGCGACTTCCTGGCCTCCTTTTTCCGCTGCTACTTCGGGCGGCTCGCCCATTTCCATGTGCCGGAAGATGTTCTCCAGGACGACTACGGAGTTATCAATCAGTCGTGAAAATGCCAGCGCTAAGCCGCCCAGCACCATGGTGTTGACGGTTCCGCCACTTGCGCTGATAGCGAGGAAAGCGGCGAGCGCCGAAAGAGGAATCGACAGAAAGACGGCAGCAGTCGCGCGCATGCTGCCGAGAAACAGCAATATCATCAAGCCGGTGAGAAGCAGTCCAATGGCGCCTTCATGCAATAGGTTGTCTATCGCCTTCTTCACGAAGAGGGATTGATCGAATACGACTTTGGCGACGAGTTGTTTGGGGACGTCAGTCAATTTACCAACGGCATCTTTGATTCCGTTCACCACCGAAATGGTGTTGGTATCGCCTCCCTGCTTAAGGATGGGGAGGTAGACCGATGGCTGACCATCCACCCGCACGATGTTGGTCTGGATTGCGTGCCCGTCCATCGCTTTTCCGATGTCCTGCACCATAACAGAGGAATTGCCGACTGTTTTCAGCGGAAGGTGATTGATCTCTTCCGTAGTCGGCAACTGACTGTTGGTGTAAAGGTTGTAGTCGATGGGGCCAATTTTCACGTCACCCGCCGGCAGAATCAGATTGCTGTCGTTTACTGTCCGGACCACATCCATGACACTGAGTTCGTGCGCTTGCAGCTTCAATGGATCGACATAGACCATGATCTGCCGGTAGCGGCCGCCGAAAGGCTGCGGCACCGAAGCGCCGGCAACGTTCGCGACTTGGTTTCGCACGTTGTATTGACCGAGGTCGCGAAGCTGAGTCTCGTTTAGCCCCTCTCCCTTGAGGGTGATTAGGCACACGGGCAGGCTGGACGCGTCGAACTTCAGAACCACCGGTGGGAGAGTGCCGGGGGGAAGCTTTCTCAAGTCTGCCATGGCCAGATTTGAAATTTCGCTTAGATCTGCATCAGCATTCGTTCCTGGCTGAAAATAGATCTTGATCAAGCTGACGCCCGGCAAGGAACGTGACTCGATGTGATCAATATTGCTGCCCAAGGTGAAGAAACGTTCGAAGCGGCCCGTAATGTCAGTTTCAATCTGTTCCGGCGGCATCCCCGAGTAGAACGTGGCAACTACAACCACTGGAATGTTGATTGGTGGAAACAAATCCACTGGCATGCGGGCAAGCACAGTGGTGCCTACGATGGCGATGACCAAACAGCAGACAATGATGAAATATGGATTCCTAATCGCAAAACCTGACATTAGTACTGGGCCTCTTTATTTTCCGCAACCGCTTTGGGGTTAACGTGATCTCCAGGTCGGAAGTCGCTGCGGGAACCAATCACCACACGATCTTTCGGGTTGAGGCCGGAGATTATTTCCACTTGATTCACGCCCTCGATACCCAAGCGCACGGCGTGCTCTTCAATGCGGTCTTGCGAGTTCACTGTGAGCACAGTCGCCTCGGAACCGTTGCGGTTGACCGCTTGGATCGGAACCCCTAGAGCATTGACCTTCTTCGCCAAGGTAAGCTCGACTTCCGCATACATGCCCTCGATAATGGAACCGTCGGTATTGTGAACGTCGACCTCGGTATGCATGGTGCGTGTCTCCTGGTTGACCGCATCGGCGAAACGAGCTACCTTCCCTTCGAAGTCGCGGTTCAACGCCTGCACATGCACGGTGACGGTCGTGCCCAATCGGATCATGGGAACGGCGGATTCTGGCACGGGGAGTGTTAGCCGGAACAGATCGGTTTGCGCCACGCTGACCACCGGCAGAGCCTGCGCGTTCGAGCTGGTGCCGGCCTGCACCAGTGCGCCCGTATCCGCCCCGCGTTTGGTGATGACCCCATTGAATGGAGCAACGATGCGAGCGTAGTCGCTCATGGCGCTCAACTGCCTTTGCTCGGCGAAGGATACGTCCAACTGATTCTGTGCCTCGGACAGGGCGGCTTCATCGGCGGAAATCTGTGCTTCCCCTTCCTTGTCCTTAGCCATTGCATTGTCCAATTCTTGCTCCGCGATGAGTCCCGGGCGCGCTTCGGACGCCTGCTTCAGGCGGGCATAATCCAAGTGAGTGGCGTGATGCATCGACTCTGCCCGATCCAGATCGCCTTTGACCCGGCGAACCGCGTCTTTGCTACGCCGTATCGCCGCGTCAGCACCCTGAAGTTGGGCATCCAGTTCGGGAACCTCAAGGATCGCGAGGGTCTGCCCGGTTTTCACGTGGTCTCCTACATCGACGTAGATCTTCCGGATATAGCCCGCGACCTTGGCGTGCACATCAACCTCCTGGAAGGGACGGAATTCTCCAGACAGAGTAATCGTGTTGGAGATGGGAGTAATCTCTGCCAGAGCTATGGCGACAGGGCGCAGGGAGGTCTCTTCGCTTTTTTCAGCCCCGACATTTTTTTCCCACAGCCCCAAAATCACTATCAGAGCAAGCGCTGCTATTCCCACGAGAATGAAAGATGATCTTTTACTCATGCTTACCGTCACCCATTTCCAACTCAACTTATCTAGATTGAAAGCCGTGCAAATTAGTGGCCGGCCTTACAAGAATCCCCCGCGACGGGATCACGTCGGACGATGCGAAGCTTGACCTCGCCTGTACCCGGAACTCTGACGTATAGGAAATGCTTTCCGGGACTGACCTCAACGGGCTGGTTCGGCACGAATACACCTGGCAAGTAGTCAATCGGCGATTTGTAGCGCCCGACATACACCAAACAGTTCAAACGGATCGAAATGGTGGCATCATATTCACTCGATGGCGCGGGGGCGTCCGTGAATTTGCCATGGTGGGCGACTTCCGGTTCATATTTCGCCGCGCTGACCACGACCGCCGTCTGAAATTGCCGGGTTGAGGTACTTGACAGAACAGTTGTTCCGCCAAAAATGAATAAGCAGCAAATTATCAAGCCACAAATATTTCTCACAATCGCCTCCTGTACACGTCCCCATGGGACGGAAAATGGAATAAGCGGGATGTGACACGAGAGTGCTTTTCGGGCCACACCCCGGAAGGACTTACTTTCTGGCCACGCAAGATGTGTCCTTAACGCCTCTGCGACCGCCGATAGCCATCCGCACTGCACGATCACCGGGAAGGCTTACATACATGACGTGCTTTTGTGGTTTGACTTCGACTGGGTGATTGGCAGCGAACACTGACGGCAGATAATCGAAAGCGGATTCGTAACGCGTTCGGTAGACGGTACAGCCCAGCCTTATTCCGATGTCATAGGAGTAAACCTCCGACTGTAGTGGGGCATCGGATGGGTTACTACCGGAATAATCGGATGGAGTCTCATGACTCTCGACACTGACCACAGTAGCCGATTGGTATTCCTGTTTCGTAGCTGCGTGCGCACTCGCCAACAGCACGCCGGACGCGAGCACAAGTGACATTAAATTTTTTCTCATATCTCCTCCCGGAGAATGGCTCAAACGAATGCTGACCCAGCCTGAGTCACCGGAAACGGCAATCAAATTCATCGCCTGTGATTCGGGACTCGTCTCCGCACTGGGCTTGAACTCGATCAAGCCGCGCTTGAACCTCGCGTTCAAGCGAAGTTGCCTCAGTCAATTGCAATGACTGAGGTTGAGTTCAAAGCAGGTGATTAGCTGGAAAAGACGGAGAGTCAGCAGGAAGGAGGAGGCCGGTTGTAAAGCCAGCTCTCGGAACTAAGATTCGTGGATGGGACGACCACTGAGACCGCAAAAACGGAAGACCGCGGCGGCTGAAAGAGAGTGAAACCGGAAGCTGGGGCCGTCCACTGGAGGCCGTTGCTAAGAAGGCGCTGCGTCTTGGCATCCGCAGACTGGGATTTTGCGATTGTTACCTTTTGGGTGTCCGGAACCAGTACCGTGTAACGAGTGGCAAGGCTTACTGTGAGGGAGCAGATGGCTAGGAGAACAACCGCGATCCGGCACCGAAACCGCCAGCTTACTCGATCTCGCAAATGTTCTACCATGACCATTTTGAATGATTGTACATGATCCTTCCCAAGGCAGACAGATGACGCACGTCACCTGTCTCAATTCAATTCGACGCTTGGAGGACCGGCTTAGGTTGTACCTTCGAATTCAGCATCTGCCTAATCTCTTCCGTCTAAAGGTTAATCGCTCCAATGCGAGGAGGTCCGCACTGGAGCGATAGATAGAGATCTTCCCGGCTTCGCAACAATATCTCGCCAATGCTACGGCAAGTAGTAGCGGAAAGAAGTCAGAACCATGTTTTCGATGCCGTGCGGCTCACCGACCGTACCCCTCCAGGCGCCTCTGCTGATGTACGAATACTGCGGCCCGAGTTGCAGCTTTCCCTTGGGACCGTTGTACAAGCGCAGCCAGAATCCGAACGTACCCTCGATGACGCTTTGGGTATCGGCATTGCAGTTGGCAAGACCTCCGAAACTGAAACCGTTGCCCGATCCAGGCAAGGTTTCGGTGTAGCAGCCTGACGTGTTGAAGAGCGGAGACCCATAGCCGACAGCCTTACCTGACACGGGGTCAATTTGCCAATGGCGTTTCACGTATTCCTCACCGCCATTGAGGTACACATCAAATCTGGGCATGTGCCATTCCAGTGTGGCCAGACCTTGGTAGGTGCGCAGGGGTGCAAGGGTGCCATCGGGGTTCACTGTGGCATCCGGCAGACTCGACGTGCCGTAACGGCCCACACCGTTCCCGCCGAGGGCGTGAAGGCCGAAATCTACTTGCTTGAACAAAGTGATCCGCGCATTCGCTCCCACTCCCGCGCCATTCTTCGAATCGTTATAGGCTCCTTGCGTGGAAACGACGCCGCCGTTGCAAAGGGCAGGGTCCTTCGGCGGTTCTTCGCACGGATAAATGCGGTCGCGGAACCGGCTCAAGACACCGAAGATTTCATAGTGTCCGAAACCGGGTTCAAAGGCCGCCTTGAGGATGAGGTCCGGCGTCGCGTTGAACGAATAGTTGGCGGTCGGGTTATACAGTCCGCCGCCAAGGCCGGGACCGCCCAAAGCGAAGTTCGAGGCATTGCCGCGAGCCGCGAGGGTAGTCTGAGAATCCTCCAATGATGCGGCCAGCCAGACGTGATTGTTGAAGTTCTTGGCCACGCGGAAACCGTATTGTCGCGCCCAACTGAAACCAACGTGGTACTGCGGATCGATGGTCATGGGCAGCACTTCGGTGCGGTTGTCGACGCCCTTCTTAGTCTCGGTAACCAGGCTCCACATTTGACCGCCGGTGAAACTCCATCCATTGCTCAAGGCAGCCTGACCCCAAACCTGCCTTTGGCGCAGGCTGTAGCTGTTGCTCTGGTTGTTGTTGGAAGTTATGCCGGCCGAAAGAAAGTCAGCTTCCACGTAACCGGTAAGCTTGGTGTCGTTGAATTTGCCCTCAGCCAGCAATGAGACTCGCGACTGCCGGCCGGAGCCAAAGAATTCAGAAACCGAGTTCTGACCGCTTCCAGGCATTGAAACGCTGTTGAAAGGAGTGTTGATGTCCGCCCCCAACGCGCGATTGCGATACACGGATTCTGCCGCCATGAATCCGCCGGGAGTGATCGTGATCCCCTTGAAGTGGATGGCGAGCGGACTCTCAAGTTCTCCGATTCTTTTCTGAGTTTCCTGTAGATTCAGTACCGAGTTCGTAACGCCCGACTTTAAGTCCGTGACATCGTTCTTGAGCGTTGCCACCGTTTGCTCTTGCTCTGCCGTTTGCGCAACTGCGGTATCCGCCTTCGTCTGCGCCTGCGTAGCCACAGTTTGGCTCTGGTCAAGCCGCTCTTCCAGTTGCTGAATCTTTTGATCGCGGCTTTGAACCAGATCGCTCAACTGCTTGATCTGCTGTTGCTGCGCATCAATCGCTTGCTTCATCTCACTGAGTTGAGTCGAAATGGTGGGCCCAGATTGTTTTGGAGTCAACCTTTTTCGCGCGCTCTTCGTCGTTGGAGTTGTCGTGCCTTGCTGAGCTTGTGCCGGGATCACGCTCCCAGCGAGCGCTATCGACAGCACCACAGCGACAATTCGTTTCATTGTTCCATCTCCTTATAAATAAACGTTTTAGATAGCAGACAAAGCTGTGCTGAGCAATACTTTCAGCTCGTAATTCATAATTTTGCGAACCCTGAGCCTAGCGCTTGGCTTGTTAATAATTGATGACAATTTGTTGAATATTCGGTGAATCGGCCAAGCCTGGTGGCGCGCAACAATCCGCGCAACGCCATCGCGGTACTCCTCTTTCGAATTAATGTTTCACTGCATTCCCACGATCGCAGTTACCGATTCCGATAAACGATACCTTCAAGATTCTCTTATTCGACAGATCCAAACTGCTTCACGTCTTCCGGCCCTTCTTTCGTTACAACGGGCCCTTTCCCTTGGACCTGCACGCGGATCTGTTCAACGATCTCCATATTCGCCAGCGTCGTGATGTCGCCGACATTCATATTGTTGGAAACCGCGGCGAGGACGCGTCGCATGAGCTTGCCGGAGCGGGTCTTGGGCATGTCGGGCACGATGTGGACTGCTTTCGGCCGGGCTATCTTGCCGATCATTGTCTCGATCGTGCGAATCACCTTCTCCGTAATCTCCTGGGCACTGGCAGTGACTCCCGGTTTGAGTGAAATGTAGATTTCCGGCATGCGCCCCTTAATTTCGTCCACAACGGGTACGACGGCGGCTTCGGCTATCTCCGGGATCGCCAGGCAGGCCGATTCGAGCTCTTTCGTGCCTAGCCGGTGGCCCGCCACATTGATCACATCGTCCACGCGTCCAAGGATTCGGAAATAGCCATCTTTAGCGAGCAGTGCCCCGTCTCCAGCAAAGTAGGGCCAGTCGTGCCAGTCTTTGCTTTCCGGATTCTTGCAGTATTTCTGATAATACTGGCGGACGAAACGTTCCCGATCTCCCCAAATGGTCTGGATAATCCCCGGCCATGGATTCCGTATACAGATATTCCCCGCCCGCGCAGATCCGGCGGGCAACTCTTGTCCATTCTCGTCGTAAATGACCGGGTATATGCCCAGCACGCCCGGCCCTGCGCTGCCTGGCTTCATCGGATCGAGGGCAGGCTTCGTGCTGCAGAGAAAGCCGCCGGTTTCCGTTTGCCACCAGGTGTCCACGATCACCGCTTCGCGCTTTCCGACGACATCGTAATACCATCGCCAGACTTCCGGCTCGATGGGCTCGCCGACTGTAGTCATATGCTTGAAATGGTAGTTGTACTTTTTCGGCTCTTCGGGCCCGGTTTTTCTCAACATGCGGATGGCCGTCGGCGACGTGTGGAAGATATTCACATCGAGCCGCTCGGCAATTCTCCACGGACGCCCGGGGTCGGGATAATTGGGAACTCCTTCATAGATGACACTCGTGGCTCCGAGCGCGAGTGGACCATAGACAATATAAGAATGTCCCGTGATCCATCCGATGTCCGCCATGCACCAATAGACATCCTCGGGGTGCAGGTCCTGGAAATATTTCGTCGTGCCGGTCACGTAGGCCAGATAGCCGCCAGTTCGATGCTGGCATCCCTTCGGCTTGCCGGTGGATCCGCTCGTGTACATTAAGAAAAGAGGGGTTTCGGCGTCCATCGAGACGGGCTCGACCTTTTTGCCGCGGAAATCCTTTAAGATTTCGTCTACGAGAAAGTCACGCCCTTTGACCATAGCTGCAGCGGAACCGTAACGTCCGGGGTAGCGGCGCCACACGAGCACCTTATCGATGTTATGCCCTTCGCGTTTGGCGGCTTCGACGGCGATATCTGCGGAAGCCTTGTGATCGATCAGTTTGCCGCTGCGATAGTAACTGTCCGCATAAATCAACACCCGGCTGTCCGAATCTGCCGCGCGAAGTCCGCAGGCTTCTCCGCTGAATCCGCCGAACACTACCGAGTGGATTATGCCCAATCGTGCACAAGCCAGCATGGTGATGGGCAGTTCCGGAATCATCGGCATGTGGATCGTGACGCGATCACCGGTCTTTAATCCGGCAAAATCGCGAAGGAGCGCCGCGAACTCGTTCACGCGGCTATAAAGCTCCTGATATGTGATTGCTACCGGGGCTTCTTCTTCCGGCTCCGCCACGAAAACCAAAGCTGCCTTATTCTTATATTTTTCCAGATGGCGATCGACGCAGTTGTAGCAAGCATTCAGCTTTCCGCCGGCAAACCACTTCCAGAAAGGCGGGTCGTTCGTATCGAGAACGGTTTTCCAGCGCTGATACCAGGTGAGCATTTCGGCGTACTCTTCGAAGCAGTCAGGGAAATTCTTTTCGCTGAACCGTTCCGCCGCCGATCTATCTTTCAAATAGGCTTGAGCGACGAACTTTGGGGAGGGCTGGTAACTTTCCTCCTCTTTCCAATGCACGGCAATTTGCGCTTCGTTAACTTCGGGGTTTCTTTGCTTGGCATCGGCCACGGCTGCGGCTCCTTAAAGGAAGGAATAATGAATAAGTTCCACATATTTCGTAGCGAAGAGAGGCTTGCATTCGTTCGCCAGGGACGGTGGCAATCGGCTATACTCGCACCCCTGATGCCGCACGGCCCTGGCGCGACCATCATCTCAGCACAGCAAACGCTCGTCAATCGGCCGGACTCGCTTTCGGTTCTCCTCGTCCGCCCACCTCGTCCCAGATTTTCACGCCATTCGTCTCCTTCAATAAGAGGCTGCCCACAATGAAGGTCATGGACGCGACAATGATCGGGTAGTAGAGTCCCGCGTAGATGTTGCCCGTCGCAGCGCACCAGGAAAGAGCGATGAGCGGCAGCATCCCACCGAAAACGCCGTTGCCGATGTGGTAAGGCAACGAGAGTGACGTGTACCTGACGCGGGCGGGAAAGGCCTCGACCAGATACGCGGCGATGGGCCCGTACACCATGCACACCCAGATAACCTGGACGAATATCAAGAACACCAACATGGGCCGGTTGGGATTCGGGGCCTCCTTGGCTGGGACCAGCGTCCCTGAGGCGTCGGTGGACATCGGCGTCAAGCTAATGGCGTTGGTAACCTTGTTGCGAGTTGACCGTACCGTGACGACGTTATTCCCGGCGGCGCTCTCCATGGCGTGGTAAATCGGGAACTAGGTGATCACGGCCAGCAGGCATCCTGCCATGATGATTTTCTTGCGCCCGATCTTGTCGGACAATGCTCCGAAGATGGTGAAAAACGGCATCCCAATCAACAAGGCGATGGCCATGATGATGTTGGCCGTGCGTGGGTTCACTTTCAGAATGGACTGCATGTAGAACAGCGCGAAAAACTGCCCCGTGTACCACACCACGCCCTGGCCAGCTGTCGCGCCGAACAGAGAGATCAACACTTGCTTGAGGTTAACCCACTTGGTGAACGCGTCCTTGAGCGGCTGGATCGAGGCCTTACCGGCGCTCTTTATCTGCGAAAAGATGGGCGACTCCCTCAACTTCAGGCGGATGTACAGCGAAATCGCCACGAGGAAGATGGAGATCAGGAACGGAATGCGCCAGCCCCAAGCCGAGAACTCTTCCTTACTCATCGACGCTTGCGTGCCCAGAATGACGAGCAGGGAGACAAACAGTCCGAGTGTGGCGGTAATTTGAATGAAGCTGGTGTAGAAGCCTCGTTTGCCGTCAGGGGAGTGCTCACCCACGTATACGGCCGCCCCTCCATACTCGCCGCCCAGCGCCAATCCTTGCAGGACGCGGATTGCGATGAGAATGATCGGCGCAAACCAACCCGCCGTAGCGTAGGTGGGCATCAAGCCGATGAGCGCTGTGGAGGCGCCCATCACCGACAGCGTGACGATGAACGCGTACTTGCGGCCGATCAGGTCGCCAATGCGCCCGAAAAATATCGCTCCGAATGGCCGGACCAGGAAGCCCACTGCGAAAGTCGCCAGATAAGCAATATAGGCAAACGTATCGTTTCCGGTCGATAGAACTTCGCCGACAGAACCGCCGCCAGGCTACCGAAAATGTAGAAGTCATACCATTCGATCATCGTGCCTACGGACGATGCCACGATGACCAGGGGCAGACTATAGGTATGCTGAGCGTCTGCTCCCCCATAAACTTCCGCTCGAGTGGCCATGCTGTCAACCCTCCTCGTGTATAGGGGGTAGGAACTTACCGCATTCTTACCCACGATCCAACTGCTATTTTGGCAAAGTGGCTCCTGGGATATCCAGGAAAGGAACCCCAGGAGCCGCGATTGTCGGTGGCCTAGTTAAAACGTGAACACCGGCCCGAACTCGTCGGAAAATACGTCGTTAAACTGGCCGCCGAAGAAGAAAACCATGTCATTGCCTTTGTAAAACTTAGCATCGAACGTCATCCAGGGAGTGGGCAATTGAATCTCGGTCGTCCAGATGTTCTGAGGATTACCGGCTTGAGTGCTTCGGGGAAACTACCCTCACTTCCCCTCGAAATGGACATCAGTGGGCCTAAATACTCCCGCTATGGCTGAAAGTCAAGCGTCTTCCACAAGAGCGCCCCATAGGGCAGTGGTGAGCGACCGACCGAGAAAGAGATGTGATCACACCCGAATGATCATGACCTCGGTTGCTTTAATTAAAGCTGCCGCGGTCTGGCCCGGTTTGAGTCCCATTTCACGGGCGGAAGTGGCGGTGATGATAGACGTAATCTGCTGTTCACCAATCGAAATCTTTACTTCAGCCATCAGTCCGCTGATGCGCACACTATCGATCCGCCCAACGAGCTGATTCCGTCCGCTGACACGGCGCACCACCTCCCTGCGCTCGGGAGCTGTCTTACCGCGCTTCCGGAAAAGCAGGCGATCGATTTCGCTTTGGGGAATTCGATGGTGTCCTCCGGGGGTGCGAATGCTCTTGATCTTCCGCGCATAAATCCATTGTTTTATTGTGGGAAAGCTGATTCCAAGCTGCAAAATCGCTTCCCGCGGTTTGAGCATCACTTCGTTCTTCTGAGTCCCGCGAACCGGTTTGGTTTGCATAGAGGAACGAAATCCTACAGCGAGTGTGAGCCAAGGTCAAAGTCTTTGGAAATCGGGCGCCTAGTTTTTGTCGAATCCGTCAGGCACCTTGACGGCAGCTGTCAGCGGGCAACAAAAAGAGACCAATACATATCATTATTGCGCTTATAAACGTATTGAATATATAAATACATACGGTATGTTCCAAACAGAAGTTCCTTGAGGGAGGACATGCATAAGACGGTCTCGCTGTTCGTGTTGGCAATCGTCTGCTGCACCCCGAACCTGTATGCGCAGGATGGCTATTTTGCAAACTGGTTTGCCCGTGTCGACAAAACCAAAGACGAGCAACCGCACTGGGTCACTCCGTTGGCCACCACCACGCCGCGTCTGGAAGAAGAATATCGCTACGATCAAGTGTGGCAGACAAATGGCAAGGGGATCACTGCCGACAATTACGATGGTGGCAAGGGGCTTGAATTGATTCCTTTCGAGAAGGTAGAAGTGATTTTCAACCTCCCTCCATACATCGACCACAATAGTCCTAGCGTCAAGAACGGCTGGGGGGATGCCGCGTTTCTGGTCAAGTACCGATTGCTCTCCGCGAACGAAGAACACGGCAGCTACATTCTGACTGCTTTTCTGGGCTGGAGTGTGCCGACCGGCCAATACAGTAACGGCGCCTTGCACGCGGTCATCACGCCGACCATCGCCTACGGAAAAGGATTTGGGAACTTCGATCTGCAGGGTACGTTCGGAGTAGCATCGCCGGTTGCCGATACGAATCTCGTCGGACGCAGCTATCTCTGCAACAATACATTTCAATACAGGGTTTTGCGCAAGTTCTGGCCGGAGATCGAGCTCAATTCAACGATCTTTCAAGATGGCAAGAACGATGGCATGAAACAGAACTTCGTGATTCCAGGGCTGGTCATGGGACGTTTCCGTTTGTTAGGCAGGGTGGGCTTTACCGTTGGCGGTGGATACCAGATCGCGACAACTCACTTCCATACGAGTAATCACAATGCCATTCTGTCGATCCGATTCCCGTTCTAGATAGCGAGTTTCTGGCGCCAAACGCGAACCTATCCGAGTATAAAACCGGGCTGCGGGTTTATCATCCGAATGTGATGAGTGGAGACTTCACTCCCCCGAGGTAATGGCTGCCATGATTAAGCTTCGTGTCCTGGTTTTCGCAATTGTGGTGTTGGCCATGGGAGGCACTCTCGTAAGCCTCAATGGCTGCGGTGGGAGCAGTGCTAGTTCTCCGCCACCGCCGCCGCCGGGAAAGATTCAGCACGTGGTGGTGATCTTCCAGGAGAACCGCACTCCGGATAATCTTTTCCAGGATCCGGTGCTGATCAACCGCGGCGCAGACATTGCCCAAAGCGGCAAAGACTCGACCGGCAATACGATTCAGCTGAAGAAAATCAGTCTCCAGGTGGACTACGACCCCGACCACAGTCACCGTTCATTCGAGAAAATGTGCGACCTGAATTCGGCGACGGGGCAATGTCGGATGGACGGGGCGGACTTGATTC
Organism: uncultured Acidobacteriaceae bacterium; assembly: GCA_963772195.1. Classification (GTDB taxonomy): domain Bacteria; phylum Acidobacteriota; class Terriglobia; order Terriglobales; family Acidobacteriaceae; genus Acidiflorens. The sequence goes on from CAVYWE010000002.1 coordinate 576,511, forward strand.
CGGTTGGATGTGAGCCGGGTGCGTTGGATTGCCCTGCGCCTGACTTGCAGTTTGGTTATGTGGACCCGGCGGCGACCTATATCCAACCCTACTTCCAGTTAGCCGAACAGTACACATTCGCCGACCGCATGTTCCAAACCAACCAGGGGCCCAGCTTTCCGGCGCATCAGTTCATCATTTCCGGGACGTCGGCTCCATCTGCCGGGAGCACATTGTTTGCTTCGGAGAATACAAATTCGAGCGGCGCCGGATGTGACGCGCCCGCGACGACTCTGGTTAGGCTGATCGATCCGGCCGGCAGCGAATCTTCCAACGCCCCAATCTATCCGTGTCTTGATCATCCAACGCTAACCGACCTGCTGGACGCAAAATCCTTGACTTGGCGGTATTACACGCCCCCAGGCCCGGCGATCTGGAACGGCCCGGAAGCCATCCAGCATATCTGCGGACCGAACGCGCCCCCGCCCAATGGCACCGCCTGCGTGGGATCGGATTGGACTAACAATGTAGTCCTCAACCAGAAGCAGATCCTTACCGACATTAGCAGCAACCAACTCAAGGATGTGAGTTGGGTGATTCCGAGCGGCCAGGATTCGGATCACGCCGGGAGCAGCGGCACGACGGGGCCATCGTGGGTCGCGTCGGTAGTGAATGCGATTGGCACCAGTCCCTATTGGGCGAACACGGCGATTTTCATTACGTGGGATGACTGGGGAGGCTGGTACGATCACGTTCCGCCGCCGCAGGTGCTGGTGAATTGCACGACTTGGGGATGCGGCTATGTATATGGCTTCCGCGTACCGCTGATTGTGGTCTCGCCATACGTCAAGGCGCAGTATATTTCGCACACTCAGCATGATTTCGGCAGCATATTGAAGTTCATTGAAGCCAGGTTCAGTCTGCCTTCGCTCGGCTACGCGGATGTGGCAGCGGATGACTTCTCCGATAGCTTCGACTTCAATCAGACGCCGTTGAAGTTTCAGACAATCAACGCGCCGTTTAACGCGCAGTATTTTCTGAATGATAAAACGCCGCCGACGGACCCGGACGACGATTGAAGCTCAGGCGCGCAGTTAGGCAATTCGTTCACTAACTCGGGGGTACTTACATCCGGGGTTCGACTATGTGTACTGGTTGGTACTGGTGGGTACCCCCTCCCCCTATTTTTGTTAAAGTCTTGGATTTAAAGTAGTTAGCTGCAAAGTCTTCATAATAAAGGAGTTACGGCCGATCCTCATGGGCCTGGGCCTTTAGAATCATGGAGTTGAGTTACTGGTTCGCGCAAAGTCCAGATTTCAAATAACTTAGTATCCTGCGGAAGAGCGCCTTCCTCTAAAGTCATTTGCACCTCGCCTGAAGGCGCGCCCCGATACGAACCAGTACTTCCACCTGCGGGTGCCGGGTCCCACTAAGCCCATCGCCTCATTTGTGCCACGAGCCAATTTATATTGTAACTCGGTTTGTCAAGGAAACTATGAGTTATGGCGCGGCGCGACTCTTCAGTACTGCTTATTCTTGTAACTGAACTTCGGACCAGGACAGTAACTCGGGAGCTACGAACGAACAAAGAAAGGGCGCGGAACCTTTCCGCGCCCTTTCGTATTCAAGCACTGCCGCGACAGATTCTACTTCACAACGAGCGTGACATTCGGAGTCTGCGACGTTGCGCCCGTCTCGGATGCAGTCACGGTGACGGTGTACGTACCAGGCACTGTCGTCGGGTTCAGGGCTATAGAGGCAGTTCCTGTCTTGCTCGTATCAGCCACAGCCGTTGCGGTGATTGTTACGCTGCTCGGGAGGCCGGCAGCTATCGTCGGGGGCGTGTAGGTGCCGTGGGTAGCATCGGCGGAGACGACCGTACCGCCGTTGGGGGTGGTCACAGCCCACGTGACTCCCTTATTGCCAGAGTCATTGGCAAGGACTGCGGTGAAGGTGGCCGTTGCGTTCGTCCAGCCGGCATTCTGGGGATAGATACTTGACGAACTGCCGGTGACGCTTGTGATCGAGACCGGGGGCGAACTGCTGCCGCAGGCGATGAGGAATCCAGCGAGTGCCAGCATCAGGCACATACCGACCACGGTGGCAGCCCTCGACATTTTGCGTCTCGCGAAGCCAACCATAACGACACCGGCAAGTGGCAAAGTCAGTGGCAGCCAAGGCACACGGCTGTCAGAACGCTGGCGCAATAGGCTCCCAGTGCCGCTGTTTGGGCCTTTGCTGCTAATGGTCATGGTTACTGTAGATGTGCCCGACCCCGCTGCAATTGTCGCAGGACTGAAGGTACAACTGCTGCTCGTTAGGGTCGGGTCCGCCGGGGCGAAGGAACTACAGCTGAGATTCACCGCACTGGCGAACGTCGATGCCGATGTAGGTGTGGCCGTGAAGCTATAGTTGAGAGTCGTCTGCCCCGACAGCACGGTGTGCGAGGCGCTGCCAGTGCTGACGAAAGTGAAGGTGGGGGGTACGGTGACCGTGATGGGGGCCGAGTTGCTAGTCGTCACGTTCGTATAGTTGCCATCGCCGGAATAGGTGGCGGTGATGTTGTAGTTCCCGACCGTGGCGATGGAGGTGGTTAAGCTGGCACCAAGGGAAGCTAATACCCCAGCGTTGAAATTCCCGTTCGTAGGCGTCGTTGTAGCCGTGCCCAACGGGGTCCCGTTGGCCAGGAAGGTCACGGTGCCAGTCGGTGCCACCCCATAGCTGACGGTGGTGGTGACCGTGGCGCTGACCGTAAAATTCTGGTTGGGGAGCACCGAGGTCGGATTCACCTGGACGTTGGTGATAGCGGAAGTCGCCTTGACGACATTGATGACCGTGTTGCCGCTGGTACCTGCCTTGTAGCTTGTATCGCCGCTATAATTCGCGACCAGCGTGTGCGAGCCACCGGTGAGTTGGATCGTCTGATCTTCCGTGTTTCCAAAGCTGTTCAACTTGTAGGGGCTGGCGTCCAGCGGGCTGCCGTTATCAGTAAAGGCGATGGTGCCGGTAGCGCAGGCAATCCCGATTCCGCAAAAGTTTCCACCCGCATTCTTTACATCGGCCCGGAGCAGATACAAGTCAAAAGCACCAGTACCGTACGTGACGTTATTCGTATATGTGGGATTCCCATTGACGTCGGTTCCGTTGACCACTCCCGGCATATACACCGAGCTATTCTCCACCGAAACCGTAACCGCGACTCCGGCCGAATCGCTCGCACCAAAAGTCTGGTCGCCCTGGTAGTGTGCTGTGATGTTGTAGCTGCCGCCGGGGAGCAGAGTGGAGGTAAAGGTGGCGACTCCGTTGGTGAGATTGAACCAATCAATGCCGAGGTTCTGGCCATTGGGTCCGCCTATGAGCGCGACGTCGCCGGTGGGCGTGCCCGGACCCGACTTGGGCGCCACCGTCACGCTGACATTTACTGTCTGGCCATGCGTGATGTTGACGGGGTTACCGGCGTTCAAAGTTAAGGTCGTCTTGCTGGCAGCAAAAACTGCCGTGCTCCAGTTGTTGACCAGGTTGGCAGCGTTGACTGAGCCCAGGCCAGTGGCCATGTCGTAGCCTGCGGTCGTGGTCCAGGCAGGCTTGCCCTTGGAATCGACGAGAACACCATAGGTGGCGCCAGCCGCCGCAGGGCCGCAATTCGGGGAACCGGCAACGCACGGCACCGAATTGTTGCCTTTGGTGACGTCGTAGAAGAGGCAGGAATTGCCAGTCAGCGCGACCGTTGAGGAATCACAACTGTTTCCCGACCCGGCGGCCAGCTTGTAAAGAGCATAGTTCGCGTTCCCTTGCCGCATACCAGTTTTCTGATTGACCAGAGCCATAATGCCGGCGAAGGCAGGAGACGAAGCTGAGGTGCCGCCGATGCCGAGAAAAGAGAAGGGGTTCAGACTACACGGCGAGACCAAGTCAGCTTCGCACAGGATATAGAAGCTGTTGTTGAAGCCATTGCTGGCAAACAGGGAAACGTCGGGCAGATCACGGACATTGTCGGTCTGGGTTCCAGTTCCCGTCTGCCATGCCGGTTTGGCATAGGCGGCGGTACAAATGCCGCCGCTTTGCTGGACGCAGCTACTTGGTCCACCACTGCCGCCGACGATATTGAAGAAATTCGAGTTAGCCGGCGTGCAGGCTCCGATCTCGATCCCGGCACACGAATCGTTCCAGGGCTCTTCTCGGATGTAGGACAGGGCCGATTCACCCGTGGTAGCGTTGTTGGTCGAATTCCAATACGTGCTGGCGTTACTGAATTGGTCGAAGTCGGTGCCGCCCACGGCCACGTTGAAGGGGGTGGATGCGTATCCGCTGACCGCCAGGCCGAATTGGGCAGCGCTGGCCGTGTTGAAATTGTCGCAGCCAGCCGAGCCTCCATCGCCGGCGGAGATGAGCACGGTGATTCCCTGGGCCGCTGCCTGCTCCCACATAAAGTAGAAAAATTGGTTGCCCCCAGTGCCCAATGCTGCCTCGCATGCGCCATAGCTCTCGCTCATGACCGGCGCGAGGTTGTTGTTGACGATGTAGAACGCCGAAAGATCGGTGCCAAAGCTCGTCTCGGTCGATTGGGAGACCACGAAATCAATGGTTGCGTTCTTGGCCACGGCGCCCGACCAGGAAACGTCGAGCACGGCTTCGGTTTCATCCGGCTGAAGTCCGGGGTCTGGCCCGTCTAAGATGATATGGGGATCGTTGGCAGGCAGCCCGAAGATGCTGCGGAAGTCGCGGACGTCCTGAACATTGATATTAGATTCGCCGACAATCGCGATCGTCTGCCCGGTGCCGTCGATTCCGGCGTTCCAGAGTGCCTGCACGTTGTAAATGGTGGCGAAGTCAGCCGGGCCCACACCGTAAAGTGTGCTTCCGTTGAAGTTGAAGGTGAAGAGGGGCAACGGTCCGCCCTGGCCGTGGTAGTTCTCGGTGAACGGTCCCACCACGGTGTGATGCGGCCACCTCGGGAAGTTGTTCAGCGAGGCGAACCCCGCCACTACCGGGGTCAACGCGGTGGGGATGGACGGATCGCTGGCGTTGGCCCAGTGCTCCTCCCCATCGACAACGAACTTGTGAAGCGCCGTCCCGAAAGCTTGTTTCAGGAGCCCGGCGGTGCCGGAGAACTCGATAACGGTGCGGCCCTTGCCGACTTGGGCAACCTCGAACCCGCTAGCTGTCAGCCAATTGGTGACGGCCGCGATGTCGGAATCGGCGGGACCGAAGCGGGCGCCGAATTCTTCCGGAGTCAACCACTGGTGATAACTGGCGGAATACTTGTCCTGCTGATCGTCGACCAGACCGCGCAGCACGGCTTCCTGCTGCGGGCTGCGCTTCAGCACCAGCAGAATTCGCTTCAAGGGCAGATCGGGCGGAGCTTCTCCGCGATCGAACTCGGCGCGGGCGAGCGGGTGGACGTTGCCGGGCAGCACCGTGCGGACGGAGTTATTAATCGGCTGCGTGACGAGTGTCGGAGGCTGCTGGGCCAAAAGCGGACTGGCTAAAAGGAACAGAGAAGCAAGCAGGCTGGCAAAAATGGATGTCCAGACTTTAGACAAGGGCAGCAAGGCCGAAGACGAACGTGGCATGGTCACTCCGTGGCGCAGAAAGGATTGCGGGCGACTTCGGGAGCATTATCTACGCTTCTCCTTATCTGAGCAAGTTATTCCGCGCGGGGTTGTATGAGTGGGTACTATTAGTTGGATTTTTTGACCGGGCTCACGGTTATTCGGCGGTCAGCGGTTGGCGGACAGAGCCTGCCCTGAGCGAAGTCGAAGGGAGTGTCCGCCCCACACGGGGTCTATCGAGTCCAGATTGCGGTGACTACAGGCAGCTGCCGGGCTTCGCCCGGCTTGGACCCTTCGGCTTCGCTCAGGGCAGGCTCGCGAGGCGCCCGTCCCCACACTAGCGTCCCCACACGAGCTTTCTAGACTTCGGCTAGCTCTTCTTCCAATAACTGTTTGTTATAGAGATCGGTGTAATAACCGTTGCGGGCGATAAGTTGGTCGTGGGTACCTAGTTCTACGATGCGTCCCTGGTGGAGGACGGCGATGCAGTCGGCGTTGCGGACGGTGGAAACTCGGTGGGAGATGAAGATGGTGGTGCGTCCGCGCATGATTTCTCGGAGATGGTTGAGGATCTTGTCTTCGGTGTGAGTGTCGACGCTGGAGAGGGCGTCGTCGAGGATGAGGATGCGGGGGCTGCGGAGAAGGGCGCGGGCGATGGCGGTGCGCTGCTTCTGGCCTCCGGAGAGAGTGATGCCGCGTTCGCCGACGGTGGTGTTGTAGCCTTCGGGGAAAGTTTCGATGTCCTGCGCGATGTTGGCGGCATCGGCGGCGGCTTTGATGTCGTCCAGCTTCGCCTCACCATCTTCTTGCGCTATACCGAAGGCGATGTTTTCGCGGATGGTGTCGCTGAAGAGGAAAGTTTCCTGCGGAACGAATCCGATTTGGCGGCGGAGGGAGTCGAGAGGGAATTGGCGGATGGGGTGTCCGTCGATTAGAACGGTGCCGGGCTCGGCGTCGTAGATGCGCGGGATGAGATTGACTAGTGTCGTCTTGCCGGAGCCGGTGGGGCCGACTATGGCTAGGCTGGAGCCAGCGGGGATGCGCAGGTTGATTTCTTTTAGAACAGAGGTGCCGTTGTAGGCGAAGTTAAGATTGCGGAATTCGATCTCGCCGAGGAGATCGGCGTCGGCGGTCGGGTGGACGGGCGGGGCGCCCGTCGCTCCATTGTTTAAAGCGATGGCGGTTTCATCGGCGATCTCGGGTTGCTGGGAGAGGATTTCCTGTATCCGCACCATCGACGCGGTCCCGCGTTGGAAGATGTTGATGACCCATCCGAGAGCGATGACTGGCCAGGTTAGCTGGACCATGTAGGTGTTGAAAGCGACGAAATCGCCGACGGAGATTTTTCCGAGGAGGACTTCTCTTCCGCCTATCCACAGCACGATAACGACGGCGGCGCCGAGCATGAGTTCGAGCGTCGGCCAGAGCATCCCCATCAAACGGACCAAGCCGAGGCTGCGGCGGATGTATTCCTGGTTGGCGTTCTCGAAGGCGGCGATCTCGGCTTGTTCCTGCACATAGGCGCGGATGACGCGCGCGCCGGAGAAGTTTTCCTGAGCGCGGGCCGAGATGTCCGAGAACATGGCCTGAATGCGTTCGAAGCGCTCGTGAATGCGGCGGCCGAAATACTGAATGACGATGCTGGCGATGGGCAGTGGCAGAAAAGCGTAGAGGGTGAGCTTGGGGCTGATGGCGAGCATAAAGGCCAGAGCGCCAGCGGTGAACACGAAGGTGTTGGCCGAGTACATGATGGCGGGGCCGAGCAGGTTGCGCACGGCATTGAGGTCGTTGGTGGCGCGGGCCATAATGTCGCCGGTGCGATTGCGCTGGTAGTAGGAGTAAGAGAGGCGCTCGAGGTGCGCGAACAGGTCGTTGCGCAGATCGAACTCGATGTCCCGAGAGATGCCGATAAGGACCCAGCGGGTTAGAAACTGGAAGATGCCTTTGATCAGAGCGATGGCGAGGATCAGCAGGGAGTAGGTGAGAAGCTTCTGGCGGGTTACTCCGGAGTGTAGATCGTTGACGGCGCGGCGCAGGACTTGCGGGAAGAGAATCCAGACTCCGTTATTGAGTAGAACGCAGAGGCCGCCCCAGGACAGACCGCTGCGGTAGCGCTTCAGATAGGGAACTAGGGGGCGTAGGTTCTTCGGCACCATGATGCGCAGGAGCGTGACTTCTTGTAGATGAGATTGTAGCAGCGCCGGGTGCGGATTTTCGAAGCGAGGGTGCGAGGGCAACGAAGGTAGCGGTTAGCAGCAGTGCGGTCCAGAGTGACAGCATGCCGGCGGCGAACATCAATCCCGAGTAGAGCAGGTCGGCGCGTTCCATATTGTTTCTCCGCTTTTTTAAAAAGCCGGGCGAGGACGGAGATTGGAAGTTCCGTTCCTCACCCGGAAGGAGAGAGACTCTTCTGTAGAGACGTGGCTCGCCGCGTCTCTTGCGGTGCCTAACTTGTCGCGCCTTCTCCTTCAGTTTGCCGGCGCACGCGGAGACGGGGCAAGCCCCGTCTCTACGGGACGAGTTAGTCCGACTTAGACCCCATGTGCTCTTTCATGTGTCCCTGCATGTGCTCCTGGTGCTTGGCCTCAAACTGAGCAAGCTTGGCTTTCTGATCGGCGGTCAGGACCTGCACCATTTCGGACTTGATGCGGGCGTGCTGGACTTCGACTTCGATCATGGTCTGGGCATGTTGCGTGGCGAGCGCTCGAGTCTTGGCTTCGTCGAAAGGACCGCTCGCCTCGAGGGCGAGCATGTCAGCGTGGTTCTGGTGCATCTGCTGCATCAGCGGTTTGAGAGTAGGCTTCTCTTTTTCCCAGATGGCCTTGACCTGAGCCTGTTGATCGCTGGTCAGATCGAGTTTGTCGGTGAAAAATGCGAGCATGTGGTGGAAGTCGCCGTCGGGGCCGCCATGACCGTGCATGCCCTGCGCAATCGCGGCTGCTACCGCCAGCGCCACAGCGGCGCCGATGGTCAGAATGCGGATACGAGTTGATTTCATTGGTTGATCTCCTGGCGTCCGGGAGGCAGCCCGAACATCTATGCAGATATGAACACTGTTCTCGAAAATATGGCGTAAAGAGTCGGTCAAGCGCGGTAAAGTTTTGTAAAGGCGGAAAGACGCTCTTGGCTTTTGGCCTTTGGCTTTTAGCTAAAGGCCAATAGCTAAAAGCCAATGGCGCTTTTCTTGAGTAATCACAAATCTTTACCGCGTGGATCCGAGCGAAGGTGTTGAATGAATAGAAGAATGGATCACGTGCTGGTGGTGGATGACGACGTCGAATTGTGCGCGCTGGTGCAGGAGTACCTGACGGCCGAGGGGTTCAGCCTGCAGGCCGTGCATGACGGCGAACAGGGGCTGCAACAGGCGCTGACGGGTGAGTATTCGCTTGTGGTGCTTGACGTAATGCTGCCGGGGATCAACGGCTTCGAAGTGCTGCGGCGGATTCGCAGCGTGTCGAAGATTCCGGTGCTGCTGCTGACGGCACGCGGCGAAGACGTGGATCGCATCGTCGGTTTGGAGATCGGGGCGGACGATTATCTTCCGAAGCCTTTTAACCCGCGGGAGTTGGTGGCGCGAATCCGCGCGATCTTGCGGCGCACCAAGCCGGTCAGGGCGGCGGACGGCGTGCCGGAAGTGCTGAGCGTGGGCGACGTGGAATTGGATCCGGCGACGCGAAGCGTGCTGCGAGCGGGGCAACCGGTCGATCTGACTTCGGTGGAATTCAATCTGCTGGAGGTTCTGCTGCGCGAGGCGGGGCGCGTGGTGACGCGGGAGCGGTTGGTGAATGCCGTGCTCAGCCGGAAGTTCATGCCGTTTGATCGCAGCATCGACATGCACGTCAGCAAGGTGCGGCGGAAGTTGGGCGACTCCGAAGAGGACGGAGATCACATCAAGACGATTCGAGGAGTGGGGTACATGTTTGCGCGGCCGGCGACGAAGGCCAAGAAATAATCGAAGAAAATAATAATGAGAAGCCTTTTCCTGAGGATTTTTCTGTCATTCTGGGCCGCCCAGGCGCTGTTCGTCGTGCTGGCGATTCTGGCGACGATTGCCCTGAGTCCGGCTCGGCATGGGATCGAGAATGAGGCTCCGCAAATCCTCGCGGAGGCGGTGAATGCGTATCAGACTGGGGGAGAGCGCGCCGCCCACGATTACGAGGAAGAGCTTTGGCGCACGCAGCACGTCTGGGCAATGGTTTTCGATCCCTCGGGCCATGAACTCGCTGGACGGCCGGGGCGGCCCCGAATGACGGGGGATGCCCGGGCGGACGGCCCACCGCTAGACGGTCCAACACTCGGCGGCCCTCTACACCGCCATGGCTGGATCGATAAGCTGCTGCCCGAACGCGTCATCCGAAAAGCACTGACGTTGGATGGAAAACGGTACACGCTGGTATTGGTGCTGCCGCCGGGACCGAGAGTATTTTTTGGGCCACACGAGATTCCAGGGCTCGGAATCACCATCGCAGTCATTACATCGGGACTGATGTGCTACCTGCTGGCATGGTCGATGACGAGTCCGGTGACGCGGCTGCGGAAAGCGGCGCAGAGCCTGGCGGCAGGCGACTTGAGCGCGCGAACGGGAGCGCCCGCGAGCGGCCGGCACGACGAAATGACGGAGCTGATGCGCGATTTTGACCGCATGGCCGAACGCATCGAGGGGCTGGTGGACTCGCAATCGCGATTGTTGAAAGATGTTTCGCATGAATTGCGGTCTCCGCTGGCCCGGCTGAGTGTGGCGCTTGGCTTGGCGCGACAGCGGGCTGCTTCAGAACTCGACCCGGAAGTTGCGCCGGAACTCGAAAGTTCGCTGAACCGAATCGAACTGGAAGCCGATCGGTTGAATCAGCTGATCCAGCGGCTGCTAACCATTTCGCGGCTGGAGTCGGGGACCGACGGCATACGAAAGACCAAGTTATCCCTGCGGGAGTTGGTACAGCAGGTGGCGCACGACGCCGAGTACGAAACTCCGGGGCGGGGATGCCGGGTAATGTCTGCGGCCGATGCCGACGATGAGTTTCTGGTGGAAGCTGACCCAGACTTGCTGCGGAGCGCGGTGGAGAATGTGGTGCGGAACGCAACGCGCTATACTGCTGAAGGCACAACGGTGGAGGTGCGACTGGAGCGGCAACAGTCCGCGACAGGCGAAGAAGTTGTGGTTCGCGTGCTTGATTCCGGCCCGGGCGTTCCAGACGATGCGCTGCAAAAGATATTTGAGCCCTTTTATCGACTGGACGATGCCCGCAACCGCCAGACCGGCGGCGCGGGTCTGGGCCTGTCGATTGCGGACCGGGCCATCAGGCTGCATGGCGGGCAACTTCGCGCATCCAACCGCAAAGAGGGTGGGTTGCAGGTTGAAATCCGGATTCCGGCTGGTCGTCCTGCTCACGGGTTTGCTCTTCCCGCTCATTCCTGATACACAAATATATTTCAGCCACAAGCTTCAATCTCCGTGACGGCGGCAGGGCATCGCCTCGGGCGGGAAGCGGCTGACTACCCAATCGGCGAGAAGCGCGCCGATCGGGGACCCCTTGGGAGAACAGATGTCGAAGAAAATAGGCGGAGTCGTTGCGCTCGTGGGCATGTGTGCCCTGAGTTTGTTTCTGGTCAATTGTGGCAGTTCCTCTTCCCGGCCAACGGGACTCTTGTATGTGCTGACCCAGGGTAGCAACGGCACCGGGAACAATGTGAGTAGCTTCGCGATCGATTTGAACAGCGGGAATTTGTCGCTGATCAATTCGAATGCGAGCACGTGTAAACCTGCTGGCGGATCGTGCGGGCTCCCGCTGAACATTGTGCTTGACCCAAAGGGCGCGGTGGCGTTTGTGCTGAATCAGGGTATTCCTTCTGTGCTTACGGCGCCGACGATCTACGCCTATACCGTGAATTCCGATGGGAGCTTGGGGGCTCCGACGCCTGCCGCGACTCTGACGCCCGGAGATACGGCCGTTGCTATGACGCGCGACGCCGCCGGTAGTTTCTTGTTTGTCATCACGGAGGGAAATCAGAGTTTGGTGCCGCCCTTGGCGCCGCAACTGCTTGTCTTCAGCGCGAGTTCGACGAGTCTGACTCCAGTGAGCAATGCAGCATCTAGCTTGAGCAAAATTCCGACCGCGGTTTCGGCCGTCACGTTTCCTGCGCCTGGCATTGGTACCACGCCCGCTTGTGGCTTCACCACCTCCGAAGAGTTTCTCTACGTCACGAGCAATAAGGACCTTTCTCAGCAGCACAATGACAATACGCTCAGCGTTTTCTGCGTAGATTCATCCGGCGGCTTGACCGACAAAACGCCCAGTCTGCCTTATAACCCCCAGCCCGATCCACTCTCGGTGCAGGCAGTCAACACGAACCCGGCAGGACAGAACAGCGGAGGAGTGTTTGTGTACGTCGGCAGTCAGCCGACGGGGTCGGGTGCGCTGAGTATCTTCCAGATGTGCACGGTTGTGGGCAATGCGGGATGCACGCAGTCGGATGTGACCAGTGCGCTCCTGAGTCCGGTGGGAACGTCGCCAACCTCCGTGGGACAGAACCCGGTGGGCATGGTGGTGGATCCGACAAACAATTTTCTCTACGTTGTGAACGAACTATCGAGCAACGTTTATGGATTTCGCATCAGCACGACGGCGGGCACGTTGACTCCGCTGACCCCGGCGAACCTGTCAACCGGAACGCAGCCGGTGGCGATGGCGATGCATTCGACTGGCAAGTTTCTCTACACATCGAACAGCGGCTCGAGTAACATTTCGGGTTTTACTGTGAGCACGACGACCGGATCAATGAGCGCTTTACCCGCGGTGAACAGTCCGGCGGGGCCGAGCGGGATGGTGGCGAGGTAAACCAATCGGGTCATCGGATGATCGGGTCATCGGGCCATGGGGTCATCGAAAACCCGCTGGGAACTCGGCTTGCGATAACCCGATCACCCGATGGTCAGATCACCCGATTTGTTCAGGTGGGCATGCGGAGGATCAGATAGCCTCCGATAAATCCAAAGACCAGGTCTGGGGACCAGGCTGCGACGGCGGGCGGGAGCTGACTCAAATTGCCCATCGCTTCGAACACCCCGGAGATCGTCCAATAGACAACGCCGATGCCGATAGCGGTGGCAACCCCTGTGACCGCGGAGCGTTTGCCGGTGAAAAGCGCGAAGGGAATGGCGAGGATGGCCATGACCAGCGTGATCAGCGGGTAGGCAATCTTTTTTTGCAGCTGCACGCGCAGGCGCACCACGTCAAAGCCGCTCTGCTGCAAATCGTGAATATAGCGGCGTAGTTCGTCGTAGCTCATCTCCTGCGATTGTATGATCTCCTTCTTGAAGTAGGCGGGCGCTTCGGCGAGTTCGGGGTAAGTGGCGACATCGAACTTTCGATAGTTCTCGATGGCCGAGCCGCTCAGGCTGCGCTCCCACCCCTGCTCGTACACCCAACGGCGCATGGAGTCCGACCAGTGCGCGCGCTCGGCGGTGATGCGGTGCGTGATCTGGAAGGTGCGCGGATCGAACTGGAACACGGAGACGCCGCCGAAAGTATTGTGGTCGGGATCGAAGAATTGATAGTAGTAGATATCGGAATGCTGGCCGAAGATCCACTTGCGGTCGGGGCGAAGGTAGGTTTGCGCGGGTTTGCCCTTGATGCGGTTGCGGAGCGCGTCCTGACGCTTGTTGGTGTAGGGGAGATAGAACTGGTCGGAGATGAAGAGCACGCCGGCGACCAGGGTGGAGGCGATGAGGACCGGGACGATGATGCGGTAAACACTGATGCCAGTAGCTTTGATGGCGGTGATTTCGTTGGAGCGCTGCAGCAGGCCGAAGGTGACCAGCACCGCCAGCAGCATGCTGAGAGGCGCAATCGGGTAGTACAGGAAGTAAGGCGTGACGTTGACCAGATATTCTCCGACTGCCAAGACCGACACGTGATTGCGCAGGATATCGTTCAGTAACTCAAAGAGCGTAAATACCAGTAGCAGCATCAGGAAGGCAGCGACGATTAACGACAGGTAGAGCGCAAAGTCGCGCAGCACATAATCGTCGAGGATGGTTGGGAAACGAAGATTGAAGAAGCGCCAGCGCCGGGGCCAGCGGGTGAAGATGCTTTCACCGAGGGCCGGGCGGGACGACTCACCGTTCATTCTCAGCGGCGGCAGCGCTGGCGCAGGCAGGCTGGGCGTTGAAGATGGGAACATCCGAGCCTTAAGTCTCGAAACCTGGCACCTTGAAGCTTTAAACCAGGAGCGAAGCGAAGCCAGTTCGAGAGGGCGGCGCTCCGATCGCCAGAGCAGAAAAACTCCACCGACCAGAAACACGAGGTCGGCGAGCCAAACGCCGGCTGCGGGAGAGAGGCGTCCCTGGCGCGCGAAAGACACTCCGATCAAAGAAATCGAATAGTAAAGAAAGACCAGCAGAATGGTCAGGACAAATCCGCTGGACTTGCCCCCTTTCTTCGAAGAGAGGCCGAGAGGAATGCCGACCAGGGCAAGTACGATGCAGGCGGTCGGCAGCGCGAGGCGGCGATGGTATTCGATCAGATGCCAGCGGCGGGTGACGGGGTCGCCGGTTTGTGCGCTACGGAGGAGGTCCTCAACTTTCATCTCACCGAGGGACGTGGGTTCGTGCTCCTGACCATTTTGTGACGCGGGAATCCGTATGGGGATGTCAGTGGTCTGGAAGCTGGAGATTTGGTACTGATCGGGATTCTTGGGATCGGTTTCGTGAGTGGAACCGTTGGTGAGGTGCAGGTCCAGACTATCGGGCCCCTGGCTGACGAGCTGGCCTTCGCGCGCCAGGCTGATGCGCGGCGAGGATGGATCACTCAAATCGGCGAGGAAGACACCTTTCCAGAAAGCTCCGCCGGACATGGCCTTGACGTCCTGCACGTAGAGGATGATCTTCGGGAATCCCTCGTAAAACACGCGAGGCTGGACTTCAAAAGAAACCTGAGAAGACTTGAGGCGGTTCTGGAGTTCGTCCAGCGCGGCGAGGGAACGAGGCGCGAAATAGACGCTGTTAGCGAGAGCGAGCAGCCAGGCCATCACCACGAAGATTGAGATCACGCGCAGGTAGGACCACACGCCGAGTCCGCTGGCGCGCATGGCGGTGATTTCGCTGTCCGCAGCGAGACGGCTGAGTCCGATGAGGATGCCGACGAGCACGCCCATGGGGATGGTGTAGGTGAGCGCGACGGGGACGGTGAAGAAAAATATTTCTGCAACACTGGGCAGCGGGGCGCTGTTGCGGACCACGAGTTCGAGGATGCGGCTCAAGTCGCGCGTGAAAAGAACGAAAGTGAAAACCGCCGCGCCGATCAAGGCGTGGGAGACGACTTCTCCCAGAATGTAGCGGGTGAGGATGCGCATCCGCAAGGTTGGTGACTCTTTGCGAGTCTAGCATGAGAGTGGGAATGAAGCGGCGGTAGTGTCCTGAATTCATCAGCCACGAAGGACACGAAGTCACTGAAGGTGGAATCCGCCGAGCTATTCCGGACGGATTGCCGCTAGCCTTGATCGGAAACGCCTCGGGGCAGACTTTTGCGCGGAGGGGGATCTCGATCCGAGGCGTTTTCGATAAGGAGGTTAGGAGGAAGCCGCTGGCGTTTGCGGCGGACGCGTGAAGCTATGGGATTTGAATCGACTTTGGGTTGGAAGTCGTTGTATTGATAGGAGTTGCGGGAGTAGCCCGTTATTGATGCTCATCGATATACTGCTGACGTCGCTATCCATGTTCACATCATCGTAACGCGCCACGGTCAGTCGTTCAAGACTCCACCGGCGTATGAGACTTGTACACGCGAAGCGTCCGCCGCGCCAGCGGCTTAGTCCTTGCCGGCAACTCTTCCATAATCCGATAGTGTCCGGATTGCCCGTCATCCGACCATAGTCATTAGCCGAGTGGATTGAGGGGTCACGGCAAAGGAGTTTCGGTAGCTCCAGAGTCGAATCTACTTCTCCATTTCAGAAGACCAGTTCAGAACGACGGCCAAGGAAGCCGCATTCGGTTCGTCCACTTTTGCGTTGATCAAGAATCTCAGGCCGTCGGCGCTGACATCATAAGAGACCAGGTCGTTCGCGGAAATCGACTGGCGCAGGTGCGCTTGAAACAGCGCTAAAGGTGTTCCCGATTCGAAGTTGGGACTGGTCTTCACCGATACAGCCATCATCTTCCCTTCCGCAGACAGATAGAACAGCTCCTTGCCGTCTCGCCGCCAGCGCGGCTCTTCGCCGCTTCCTCGGGAGACTTGCCATTTGCTGTTCACGACGGGAAACGGCGACACATAGATTTCCCAATTGCCGGTCTCGTTGGACGAATAAGCGATCCATTTGCCATCGGGAGAAAACTGCGCGTTACGCACGATCCAGTTCCCCTGGAAGAGTGGCTTTCGTTGCAAATCAGAGCGGGAGAGGTACCACAGCTCTCCGTTTTCCCAGACTAGCAGGTACTGGCCGTCGCGCGACCAATCCCAGAAGCCTTGCCGGTACGCGCCACTCGACTTGGCCATCTCCTGCTCGGATCCGGATCCATCGGCGTTTTTTTGGTAAAGGCCATAATTGAGGTTATGGTTCGCGGCGTACGCGATCCGTTTAGCATCTGGACTCCAGACAGGAAGCTCATCCAGCCCCGGTCCGAAAGTAAGACGTGCGATTGCATCATTCGCCAAGTCGCGAATCCATATATCCACGTGGCGTCCGTCGCTGTCGGTTTGTTGAAAGGCCACGCGTCGTCCGTCTGGCGAGAGGCGTGGATCGGCAAGAAAACCCGGCTGTCCGACAGTGCCGAGCTGCTTCCCGCTCCGGTCAAACCAAATCAATTGGGACTTAGCCGCACCCTTGCCAGTTTGGAAGACGAGAGTCCTGTTGCCGGCCACACCGAAAAGAGCCAGGTCAGTCTGTGGAAAGTACTGAACCCCGTCGCTAATGGTGCGCGGCTCTCCACTGAGCGCAAATGTTTGGGGATCAAAGCGCTGTGCTACCAAGGCGTTGTCGCGACGGTACAAAAGATAACCCGGTGCGGCGTAGGCTGGGTTCGAATCAGCACTCACAATGGTCCGCCTCTCGCGGGAATCCAGCGAACCCAGCAGAATGGCATTCTTATCGAATTGTCCTGAGAAGTTGGCCGCCAGATACAAAAAATGTTTCCCGTCAGGCAAAAAAAAGGGCCAGCGGTGGCTAGTTTCGAACCTCGACGCATCGGGGGTAGTTACTGGAATCGGCGCGCCGCCGCCTGAAGATATCCGGTAAAGTCCGCCAAAGACCTCTGGCGAAAACAAGATCACACCGTCCCGGTTCCAGGCGCCGCCGCGACCGTTGGAGGCATCACACAGTGCCTGCGGTGATCTCCCCGAAAACGCGTCAACCTTCTTCAGCTTGCCCTGAGCAAAGAAGCCGATCCACCGGCCATCGGCCGACCAGAATGGATGCGAGGCATCTTCTGTACCTGGAACCACGGCTGCGCTACGACCGCCAACTTCATGCGTCCAGATAACATATTTGTTAGCTTGATCCGAGTAGGCGACAAGTGCAAGCAAGCGACCGTCTGGTGAGAGCGCAATATCATTCGCAGGGAATGAGAGGGAGCTGTTGAAGTACATTGCCCGTGGAGTCTGGTGCGCGCCAAGCCACCAAACCGCTCCTACGCAAACCACAACCAGCAACAGCAGGGCTGCCACAGGCCAGCCTAAACGAGCCCCGGGCGTGCCCCCGGCGCGAACACTTGGCGCAACGCCAGCCTGCGAACCGCCCCCGGCGATCCATTTCAGTTCCGCCTTCACGTCGGCCGCGCTTTGCCAGCGCTCCTCCGGATCCTTTGCCAGCGCACGCTGGATCAGATGATCGAGCGCCGCCGGAGTAAGCGGCTGTGAAGCCGAAAGCGGCTCCGGTTCGCTTTCAAGGATGGCGCTTAGAACGCTGATCTGGGTTTTGCCCGCGAATGCCCGCTTACCACTGACCATCTCGTAAAGCACGGCACCAAATGCGAAGATGTCCGTGCGCGAGTCGGTATCCTTTCCTTGCACCTGCTCCGGCGCCATGTACTGGTATGTGCCCACAATCTTGCCTTCCGCAGTCAACGGCTTGCTCATGGTGTTCACTGACGCCGACGTCATCGCCGCCATACCACCGGTTGGTTTAGCCAACCCAAAGTCCAGTAGCTTCGCTCCAGACTTGGTCAGCATAATGTTCCCCGGCTTCAGGTCGCGGTGCACAATGCCGTTCTTATGGGCCTTCTCCAGCGCCTCTGCGATCTCGATCCCACGTTCGAGTACCTGCTTCACTGGCAACGGACCTCTTTCAAGCCGCTGGGCCAGGGTTTGCCCCTCCAGAAGCTCCATCACCAAATAATCGGTGCCATCCTGCGAACCAATGTCGTAGAGATGACAGATGTGTGGATGGCTGAGGGCAGAGATTGAACGCGCCTCGCGCTCGAAGCGGGCCTTTAGATCGGGGTCGGACGAGAGATGAGGCGGAAGAATTTTTACAGCAACATCGCGCTCGAGGCGTGCATCTCGTGCGCGGTAAACCTCGCCCATGCCGCCGGCGCCTAGTGGTGCCACAACTTCGTAAGGTCCGAGTTTCGTTCCGGGCGCAAGAACCATAAGTCAGCAGGATTATAGACCTGAGGTGGATGTAAAGGCCCCAGGCCGCAAGTTGCGAATCGCCACCTAGTGGTGAGTGCATCCGGCCGTTCTGGACGAGTGGTCAGCAAACCGGGAGTGGAGAACTCCGTCCCCGGAATCTCCTATCGACAGCTACGCCCTTCTCAGAAACAGCGCACCCAGCGGCGGAAGCGTCAGTCGCAGCGAATACGGACGCCCGTGAGTTTTCTCCGGCAGCGCCTCTGCGCCTCCCATGTTGCCGCTGCCGCTGCCTCCATATTCGCGGGCGTCGCTGTTGAGAATTTCTTTCCAGTAGCCGCCCGTCGGAACTCCAACCATGTATCCCACTCTGGGCACGGGCGTGAAATTGCAAACGACGAGCACAGAGTTCTCGCCAGCCCTGCCTTTGCGCAGCAGCGAGACGATGCTCGCGGGCGCGTCGTTGCAGTCCACCCACTCGAAACCCTGGGGATCGTTATCGAACCAGTGCAGCGGAGATTCGCTGCGATAGACGCGGTTGAGTTGTTCGACCCAGTTCATGAGCCCGCGATGGAGTGGGTATTCCAGCACGTTCCAGTCGAGACTGCGGTCGTGCGACCACTCGCTGACCTGGCCGAACTCGCAGCCCATAAAGAGCAGCTTCTTGCCGGGCTGCGCGAACATGTAGGCGAAGAGCAGGCGCAGATTAGCAAATTTCTGCCATTCGTCACCGGGCATTTTGCCGATCAGCGAACCTTTTCCATGCACGACCTCGTCGTGGCTCAAGGGCAGGACGAAATTTTCGTGGAACGAATAGAGCATGCGAAAGGTCAGCAGGTCGTGGTGATACTTGCGATGAATTGGATCGTTCTGGAAATAGCTCAGCGTGTCGTGCATCCAGCCCATGTCCCACTTCAGGCCGAAGCCAAGACCGCCGAGATGCGTGGGCCGCGAAACCATGGGGTAGGAGGTGGACTCTTCCGCGTAGGTTTGAATGTCCGGGTGCTCTTTGTAGGCTTCGAGGTTGAAGCGGCGCAGGAAGTCGATCGCTTCGAGGTTCTCCCGCCCACCGAACTTGTTGGGAATCCATTCACCTTGCTTGCGCGAGTAGTCGAGATAGAGCATGGAAGCGACGGCGTCAACGCGAAGGCCGTCGGCATGATATTTATCCAGCCAGAACATGGCGCTCGACATCAGGAAGCTGCGCACTTCGCTGCGGCCATAGTTGAAGATGAACGTCTTCCAATCGGGATGAAAGCCCTGGCGCGAGTCGGAATGCTCGAACAGGTGGGTGCCGTCGAAGAAGGCAAGGCCGTGGCCGTCGGAAGGGAAGTGCGACGGGACCCAGTCGAGAATGACGGCGATGTTGTGCTGGTGCAGGTAGTCGACGAAGTACATGAAATCCTGCGGCGTGCCGTAACGCGCCGTGGGAGCGAAGTAACCCGTGGTCTGATATCCCCAGGAGCCATAGAAAGGATGTTCCATGATGGGGAGCAGTTCGACGTGCGTGAATCCGAGCTTATTCACATGGTCGGCCAGACGGGGCGCGATCTCGCGATAAGTGAGCGAACGGTTCTGCTCTTCGGGGATGCGCATCCAGGAGCCGAGGTGAACTTCGTAGATCGACATGGGCGCGTGTAGCGAGTTGGCGGCGGCGCGCTCTTCGAGGAAAGCAGCGTCGCTCCAGGTGTAGCCAAGATCCCAGACCACGGAAGCGGTACGCGGCGGTTTCTCTGTGAAGAGGCCCACCGGGTCGGCTTTTTCAGTCTCGTGGGTGTGATGGGTTGAGTCGATATGGAACTTGTACAACGTGCCCTTGTCGACGCCGGGGATAAAGCCTTCCCAGATTCCCGACGAGCCCCGAGCCTGGAGTTGATGAGATTGCGGGTTCCAACCATTGAAGCTGCCGATCACAGACACGCGGCGGGCGTTGGGAGCCCAGACGCTGAAGACAGCGCCCTTGGTTCCCCTGGATTCCACCAGGTGCGCGCCCATCTTCTCGTAAATGCGATAGTGGCTGCCTTCGTTGAATAAATAAAAATCTTCGGCGGTCAGCAGGGAAACGTCGTAGCGGACCGGAGATACTTCCTGAGTTGGAGGTTTCGGCGGCATAGTTTCACTTCGGGGACTAGTGTATTCCAAAATCGCAGTGGAGGGACGGGCGCCCCGCCCGTCCTTGAGCAGCGAGGCGGCCGAGCGCTTGGCTCTCCACTAGCGGCGCTTTTCTTTCTGAGCCTCGCGCTTCTCGCGTGCCCAGCCCTCTTTCACGCTCTGTCGCGAACGCCCGAGAGCCAGCGCATCCGCCGGCACATCTTCAGTGATGCAGCTTGCCGCCGCGACGTAGGCGCCACGTCCAATCTTTACCGGCGCGACCAGCGTCGAGTCGCTGCCGATGAACACTCCATCTTCGATGACGGTCTTATGCTTGTTCACGCCATCGTAATTGCAGGTGATGGTGCCCGCGCCGATGTTTACGCCTTCTCCGATTTCCGCGTCGCCGAGATAGCTGAGGTGATTCGCTTTCGAACCCTTGCCCAGCTTGATTTTCTTGGTCTCAACGAAGTTTCCCACGTGTGCGCCCTCGCCCACATCACTTTCCGGGCGCAGATGAGAATACGGTCCGAGGACCGCTCCCGTGCCCACTCGTGAGCCTTCCATGATCGTCCCGGGCTTCACCGTGACGCGGTCGCCAACGACTGAGTTCGCGATCACGCTGTAAGAGCGGATGCGGCAATCCGCGCCGATTTTTGTTTTGCCCAGCAACTGGACGAAGGGCTCAATGACGGTGTCGGCGCCGACTTCCACGTCGCTGTCAATCACGCAAGTGTGCGGATAAAAAATCGTCACGCCTTGCTCCAGTAACTCGCGGCACTTCGCCAGCCGTAGCCGCGCATCCAGAACCATTATCTCCGTGCGCGTGTTGCTGCCCAGCACTTCGCCGGCATCTGGAGTCTTGATCGCGACCACCTTTTTGCGCGCCCAATGAAACACTCCCGCCATATCGGTGAGGTAGTACTCGCCGTGCGCGTTCTCGGTTGAAAGACGGTCAATGTGCTCGTACAAGGCGCGCGCGTCGAAGGCATAGAACCCGGAGTTGATCTCGCGGATTTTCTTCTGCTGTGGAGTGGCGGCTTTTTCTTCCACGATCGCCTGCACCTCGACTCGCCCGCCTTTGCGAAGCACTCGCCCGTATCCATAAGGATCGTCGAGATCGGCGCTGAGCAGAGTCATGGTCGCTTTCTGAGCGATGTGAAAGGCGCTGAGCTTCTGAATGGTTTCGGCGGTAATCAGCGGAGCGTCGCCAGAAAGCACGATGACGTGGTCATACTTATTGCCAGTGCCACTGGCACTACCACTTCCAAAGAGCGCTTCACGCGCCACCATGAGCGCGTGCCCTGTGCCACGCTGAGCGGCTTGCAGCACGAAGTTCACGCCGGTGCCAGCGACCGCCTCGCGCACGCGATCCGCTTCGTGGCCGATGATCACGAAGATGTCCTGCGCGGACGCGACTTTTTGCGCGGTGGCGATGACATGCGCCAGGATCGGCTTGCCGCCGATTTCATGCAAAACTTTGGGATATTTCGATTTGAGTCGCGTGCCCTTGCCCGCCGCCATGATTGCGATGGCGATGCGCGGGGGCTGCGGATTTGGCGGGGAAGACTTCGATTTGATCTTTGGCTTGTTTACCATGCTCAGCCAATATAAACCCACCGTAGAGAAGCAGCTTGCCGCGTCTCACATTTGGACTGCCAGCCCCTGAAGGGGGGCATCCTTTGCGAGAACTATCGGCATCGCTAAAGCGATGCCGTGATACGAACCAGAAAAGCGATGCCCTGATATGAAACAAATGCCCCGATACGAAACAAAGCCATCAACTCCGTATCGTCTGCCGATCGGGCGCTTGCGCCATCAGCGCCATCAGGTCGTGCGCCACGCGGCCAGTAGCGTGCCGCGCTACCTCGCCTTCCTCCAGATAATCTCCCAGCACCGGACACACGCCAAGCGCCTCGATCTTTTCCAGATCCACCACGATCTGCGAAGCTCCCTCCAGCGCGTACTTGGCCTTCATTTCTGGCGATGCCGGCTTGCGATTGATCAGGGCATAGTCGAACAACCGGACGCCAGCATGATCGTTGAGCGCGCGGATGTGATCCGCGGCCGTTAAACTAAGGCTTTCATTTGCCTGTGTCATCAAGTTACAAACAAATACCTTGATAGCACGAGATTCCAGAATCGCCTCCGGGATTCCGCGCACCAGCAAGTTCGGGATCAGGCTGGTGAACAGCGAACCGGGGCCAATCGTGATCAGGTCGGCGGCGGCGATCGCTTCGAGCGTCTGAGGAAGCGGCTCAACGTCGGAAGGTATCAGGACCAACTCTCGAATCTTGCCCTTGCTCGCCGTGATCCGCGTCTCGCCGCGCACCCGCGTTCCGTCTTCGAATAATGCTTCCAGTTCCACGCTCGACATGGTGGCCGGATAGATGTGCCCGCGCGTGAGCAGAATTTCCGAAGAAAGGCGCACCGCTTCCGCAAAGTCTCCCGTGATCGAAGTCAGCGCTGCCAGAAAAAGATTTCCGAAGCTGTGGCCTTCCAGTCCTGAGCCCTTTTGAAAGCGATGCTGGAATAATCTCGAGAGCAGGGCTTCATCCTCGGAAAGGGCGACGATGCAATTGCGCACATCGCCCGGAGGAAGCATATTGAACTCTTTGCGCAGACGGCCGCTCGATCCGCCATCGTCGCTCACCGTCACCACGCCAGACAATTCGCGAATAGTTGGCTGGCCGGGGGTGGCCAGCGCCGGCGTCATGACGTAACCCTTCAGCCCCTTTAGCAGCGTGGAGAGGCCGGTGCCGCCTCCGATTGCGACCACGCGCAGTTCGGGGCCGGCCTTGCCGGTGTCGGATGAGTTCGTGCGCAACTGGGGGAGCATTCCGTCTCAATGGCAGCTAGTGCCAGCAGCTAGTGCGGGCCGCTAGTACGCGCTGGCTTCTTCTTCCTGGGGCTCAATTTCTCCCACGCCCGGATCTGGATACAGCAGTTCGGTAAAGCGCGGATCCTCCGCCAGATTTTGGAAGTCGCCATCATTGCGCGCCTGGAAGCGCAGCGCGGGTTTCGCCTGAACCGCCTCGTTGAGCGTCTTGAGCGATTCTTCGACGTGACCGGTCAGGCAATGCAATGCGGCCAGCCCGTAAAGAACGTATTCTGCCTTCGGATTCTGCTTCAGGAGTTTGTCGAGGTGCTCGCGCGCCGTCACATAGTCACCCACGTTGATCAGCGACACCGCGTAGTCGTAATGCTCTTCCGTTGTCTTGAACTGCAAGGTTGGTTTTTCCATGTGTTTATCGCAGGTGAGGATGTGCACCTGCGCCCGGTCGACCAGAGACTTGTTCGGCCCGCTCAGCACCTTCTGGAGGTGGCCTTTGGCCTTCTCGAATTTATGCTCCTGCAATGCGCGAAGCCCGGACTCGTAGCTTTGCACCGCCTGTGTGTGTCGTGGATCTTCGGTCACTTGTTTCTTGGGGGCTATTTTCAGTGCCATCAAACCGCCTCTAGTTCAAAATTTAGTTTCAAAATTTAGTTCAGAATCGAAATCGAAAAACTTGCCATTGAAATGGCGAAATTTCGAGCGCGCTCTTAATTAATGCTGGCTGCCGTGGCCAGATCGACCAGCTTCCACTCACCTTTGATAATTCCTGCGCGAATCTGCCGCGCCGTCTTGCCCTGCTTGTGCATGGTATAGGTGTAATAAAGCTCTTTGAGACAGGTTCCGCACTGCGCGCCGTGCGTGCCTGAAAAGCAGCTGTGCAGACTGTTGTGTCCCATGCCGCGGTCACAGTAGCAGTAACACGGCTGCTGGTAGATGACCTTGGGAATTTTAGCCGCCAGTTCATAAGCATGCGTCTGATAGGGAAACTGCGCGTTCCCGCCCCAAAGCTCGTCCTTGGTCAGGATCGGCGGAAGCGCGGTGCCCGCAGCCGGAGGAGCCGCGTTGAAATGCGGCACTCCCTGATCGGCCTCGGATTGAAGCCAGGGCGCCGACACCATCGTGACCATCAAAAACAGCACCGCCGACGCGAAAACCCGTGTGCGCATGACACTCAACCTCAATCCTGTATTTTACCTGATGGCGCGGGATTGGGGATTACCGGGTGGGTTCAGGAGGTGCATTCGTGTTTGTTTCCCCTGTGAACCCCGGTGCTCCCTGGGGTTGCTTTGGAAGTCTTCACCACAGAGGGGCACAGGGGTTCACAGGGGAAATCCGAAGCGTAGGCTGAGTCCTGCTCTACCCCAGCTTCTCAAAGAACAAACAGATCGTCTCAATCCCGCGATGAAAATTCGGAATGTGAAACTTCTCGTTCGGAGCATGCAGGTTGTCGTCGGGAAGCCCAAAGCCCATCATGACCGAGGGAATCTTCAGCACGTCCTGGAAATCGGTCACGATCGGAATCGATCCGCCGGAGCGAATAAACACGGTCTCTTTCTTGAACGTGTCATGCAGCGCCTCGGTCGCTGCCTTGACGAACCGGTTGTCGGTGCCAACCACGCATGCGGGGCCCTTGCTCCAAGTCTTGATCTTGATGTCGATTCCCTTGGGCGTGTGTTTCTTGACGAACGCCGTGTAGCGCTTAAGAATGTCGTCCGGATCCTGGTTCGGCACCAACCGCATGGAAACTTTTGCCGACGCCTTTGCCGGAATCACCGTCTTCGCCCCCGGAGCCACGAACCCGCCCGGCATGCCGTGCACCTCGAGCGTCGGACGCGCCCATGTCCGGTAGAGCACCGAATATCCCGGCTCGCCGGTCAGCACTTCGGAGCCGACTTCGGTTTTGCGGTAATGCTCTTCGTTGAACGGCAGACGCTTCCAAGCCTTCAGCTCATCTTTGCTGGGCGCTTTCACGTCCCGGTAAAAGCCCGGGATCAATACCTTCCCCTTCGAATCCTTCAGCTTGCTGATGATCTCAATCAGCGCAAACAGCGGATTCGGCGCCGCGCCCCCGTACATGCCGGAATGCAGATCGGTCTTTGCCCCGAAAGCTTCAATCTCCGTGTACACCAGGCCGCGCAGGCCGACGCACAGAGTAGGAAGGTTGGGCGCGAACAGTTCCGTATCGCAGACCAGCGCGAAATCCGCCTTCAACTTCGCCTTCTGTTGCCGGACGTACTCGGCAATCGATTCGCCGCCCACTTCTTCTTCGCCTTCGAAGATAACCTTGACGTTGATCGGTAGCTCGCCCCCATGGGCCTGCATGAGAGATTCAATCGCCTTCACTTCCATCCAGAGCTGCCCTTTGTCGTCGACCGCGCCGCGCGCGTAAATATTGTTGTTGCGCTCGGTCGGTTCAAACGGCGGCGTTTTCCATTCGTCCAGAGGATCGGGCGGCTGCACGTCATAATGGGCATACATCAAAACGGTTGGCTTGCCCGGCGCGTGCAGCCAGTCGGCATAGAGCAGGGGATGTCCCTTGGTCGGGATAATCTCGACATTTTCCATCCCGATGCGGCGCAGCTCAGCGGCCACAAATTCCGCCGCCTTGTGCACGTCGCTTTTATGTTCATCAAGCGTGCTGATGCTGGGGATACGGAGCAGGGTCTTCAACTCGTCGAGAAAACGCGGCTGATTATTGCGGGCAAAATCGACTGCCGGGGAAGCCATGGTCTGGTGCCTTTCTGGCGCGCTGCGCGCGCATGCAAGATATCGCCGAAAACGGTTTAGTATATACCGGAACACGGGCGCTGCGAACTTGCGGGATGGGTGTACAATTGCCGCCGTTCTGAAGTCAATACGTTCTGAAGTTAAGAAGGAGAATCCCGATGAAACGAACGATAGGGCTAGTTCTGGGAACGTGTTTGATAGCAGGCTGCGCCGGCGTTGCGGCGCAGGAGCACGCAGCGGCCACGATGCCTCCGAAGATCCTGACCGTGACCCGCGAATTCACGAAACCAGGCAAGAACGGCATGTCGCACGAAAAAACCGAGAGCGCGTTCGTCCAGGCGATGACCAACGCCAAGTGGCCCACCCACTACCTGGCGGTGGAATCGCTGTCCGGCAAACCTCGTGCCCTCTTCTTTACTCCCTACGACTCCTTTGAAGCGTGGCAGAAGGATCTGAAGGCGGAGGAAGAAAACACGGCGCTTTGGGCTGCATTGGATCGCGCCAACGTGGCCGATGGCGAACTGCTCTCTGGCTTGGACCAGGGCGTCCTGATGTTTCGCGAAGACTTGAGCTTGCGCCCCAAGGTCGAGATCGCGCACATGCGCTACTTCGAGATTTCGCTTATCCACGTTAAGCAGGGGCATGACAAAGACTGGGAAGCCCTGGCCAAAATGTATATCTCGGGTTTCGACAAAATCGCAGAAACCCACTGGGCGGTCTATCAAGGCCAATACGGCCTGGAAGATGGCACCTACATCATTTTCACCCAGATGAAAAGCGCGGCCGAGATTGACCGCGAGGCGAGTGACTGGATGAAGTTTACGTCGGCGATGGGCGAAGACGGCATGAAGAAACTGAACGAGCTCACCGCTGCCACTATTGACTCAAGCGAGACGAATCTGTTCGCCTTCAACCCGCGGATGAGCTACGTTTCGGAAGACTGGATCAAAGCGGATCCGGAGTTCTGGAAGCCCAAGCCAGCGGCCGCGGCGGCTGCCAAACCGGCTAAAAAACCAGCAGCCCAGTAGGGTTGGCGGGGCGCGATGGATTGCGGTATCGAGAGGAAAGCCTTGCCTGTCAGTGTTGGCGGATGGAGATCCGCTCATTCGCCAACACCCAAATGAGTGGCTCACTCACTGGCTGACCAGAGTCTAATCGCTCGGCTTTGATGCGCCTCGATGTCGCAATTGCGTGCGCGGACGATTTGCGCGCTGGCTGCTAACTTTCGAATCGCTCCGCCCCAAACGCCTCTAAATCGAACTCCGGTTTCTGCCCAAGAATCATCTGTGCCATCAGCTTCGCGGTCACGGGTGCCAGCAGAATTCCATCTCGAAAATGTCCGGTCGCCACAAAATATCCGGGCGTCGGCGTTGCGCCCAGAATCGGCAGCCCGTCGGGTGTTCCCGGACGCAGACCAGCCCACGCTTCCAGAATTCGAGCGTCGGCCAATTTCGGAACCAGATCGAGCGCCGCCTGCCGCAACTTCAGGATCGTCTCCGGCACCGTCTGCTTATCGAATCCCGCTTCTTCCACCGTCGCCCCGATCAGCATGCGCCCGTCGCTACGCGGGATCAGGTAAACGTCGGGCGCCCGCACCACATGGCGCACCATTTCTTTTTGCGGCATGGCGACGCACAACATCTGCCCTTTGACAGGCCGCGTCGAAAACGGGTGCGGCTCGATCTGCCCAGCCCAGGCTCCGGCACAATTCACCACCATGCCCGCGGCAAATTGCGTCTTGTTGGTGCGGATGCCGGACGCTTTACCGTCCACCACTTCCACGGCCAGCACGTGGTCACCAGACGAAAAATCAATGCCGCGATGTCGCGCCGCGGCGATGGCGGCTGCCGTCAAATGCCGGGGATCGACGGAGCGCTCCTTTATATACAACGCGGTCAGGTGCGGCGCCATTCCATCCGGCACCCGAAATGCCGGTTCTAATTCTTGCAGCGGCGTGGGCAGATCATAAGCTTGTGTGGTGGCGGGGCTCTGCCCCGCCGAGACGGCGCGAAGCCCAGTGTCCACACGAGAAAGCTCGAGCGTTCCCACCGACCGCAGATCAATCTTCAGACCCGACTCATCCTCAAGCTCATGCACGAACTCGGGATACATCCGGGCGCTCGCAGTGGCCAGTTCCCGCAGCGCAGGCGTTGTTTCGACGGGGAAGTCGCACAGCATCCCAGCCGCGGCCCAGGACGCCTCGCGCCCCGGTTCACCCTTCTCCACCACCAGCACCCGCAATCCTTGCTTGTTCAGTTCAATCGCCAGCGAAAGCCCGATGATGCCCGCCCCAACGACAATCGCGTCCCAGTTCTTCACATCTTTATTCTAATTCGGCCCGCGCAACGGTCGCCGGCGCGTGATCGTGCGGCTGTTCGATTGCGGCTTGCGGAAGTCAACATCCTAACCACATGGAGCACCGGGGACACAGAGGAAGGCAGACGAGAGCGGAATTTATCCATTGCCTTCACCGCCCAGACGTCTGCACAGAGAGCGGACTTTGCTTCCATAGGCCAACGGTCAGTCGCCAAGTCACGTCCGGCCGAAAAATCTGAAGCAATTGACAGCAACTGGCATCTCACAAACAATAGGTTACAATCCACATTCAACCGGAGAACAATCTCTTATGTCTGAAGGCGACCAACCGAACGTTTACCACGCCGAGCCGCAGAGCAATGTCGGCAAATGGATCCTTATAGCACTGGCCGTTGCCTATGTCGGCGCGTCGGCGTTTTTCATTTACGACTTGCACAGCAAGCTCGGAAGAGTCACGCAAGATCAAACTGCCAGCCAAAAACAAATTGGCGATCTGACCAAGCGCATGCAGTCCTCCGAAGCCGATTCTGAGACTCTGGCCCATCAGCTGGGCATGACCAAGAAGGAATTGGCGTCGCGGGCTGGCGAGTTGCAGCATCAGCAGCAAGTCGCAGCGGCGCGCCTCGCGGCACAGGTTGAAGAAGAGAAAAAAGATGTCAATGCGGTTGCCGGAGAAGTTGGATCGGTGAAGACCGACGTCGGCGGCGTGAAGGCCGACGTGGCCGTCACCAAGGCGTCGCTCGAAACGACCATCGCGCAACTGCAGCACACCATCGGCGATCTCGGCGTGCAAAGCGGACTGATCGCCAACACTCGTGGCGATCTCGAAGCCCTCAAACATAAGGGCGACCGCCAGTACTACGAGTTCACCTTGTTGAAGGGCGCTAAGCCGCAGGCGTTCTCGACGGTGGCATTGCAGCTCAAGAAGACTGATCCGAAACGCGGCAAGTACACGCTGAATGTCACCGCCGACGACAAGACCATCGAGAAAAAAGACAGGAATCAGAGCGAGCCGGTACAGTTCTACACCGGACGCGATCACATGCTGTATGAACTCGTGGCCTGGTCGGTGGACAAAAACAAGATCACCGGCTACCTGAGCACGCCGAAGAATGCTCCAGTACCGATTAGCGCTACGCCGCAGTAGCAGCCGCACTAGCAGAAACGACAGCAATGCTGCACGCCAGCGCGCATACGCTCCTCGAAATCGCACTCCGCACTGGAGTCATCTACTGCCTCGTGCTGATCGGAATTCGCATCAGCGGCAAGAGGGAAGTCGGCCAGATGACTCCGTTCGATCTCGTTCTTCTCCTGTTGCTTTCGAACTCCGTGCAAAACGCGATGACCGGTCCTGACACTTCGCTGGCCGGAGGCGCGGTCGCTGCCACTACACTACTTATTCTGAACTATCTCGTGGCGGAGGTTTCCGGCGTGAATCGCCGCTTCCGAAAATATATTCAGGGACAGCCCAGTCTGCTGGTGCACGACGGCGAAGTCATCGAAGCACACATGGCTAAAGAGCACGTCAGCATGGATGAACTGCAGCGCGCTCTCCGCGAGCACGGCGTCGGCACCTACAAAGAAGCGGCGCTCGCGGTGCTGGAAGTGGATGGCTCCATCAGCGTGCTGAAGTACGACGACATCGAGCCCACTGCCTCGACGCATCTTAACCGGCGCCGCTTCCTGAAGAAGAACTGAACTGTTTCTTTAGGGCCTCGTCATCTTCTCAGGCTTCATCAGTAACTCAAATTCTTCACGCGTCAGATAACCGAGCTTCAGCGCCGCATCGAGCAGGCTGCTTTTTTCGACGTGCGCCGTATGCGCGATCTGCGCCGCCTTGTCGTATCC
This sequence comes from uncultured Acidobacteriaceae bacterium, assembly GCA_963772195.1. GTDB lineage: Bacteria > Acidobacteriota > Terriglobia > Terriglobales > Acidobacteriaceae > Acidiflorens. The sequence goes on from CAVYWE010000002.1 coordinate 606,420, forward strand.
AACTTTCGGAGCGAGCGCCGTGACCAGCATCAGAGAATTCTTTACGTACCAATCGACTTTCGTGCGATCGACTTCGATGCCCTTGAGCATGTACTCCACGTAGCCGTGGCAGGCGTCGGTGATCAGCGTGACCGAGTGCAGGAAGTTGTAGATGATCACCGGCTTGAATACGTTGAGCTCAAAGTTGCCCTGCGATCCCGCGAATCCCACTGCGGCCGTCGCTCCGTGAACCTGCACGCAGACCATCGTCATCGCTTCGCATTGCGTGGGATTCACCTTGCCTGGCATGATGGACGATCCCGGCTCGTTTTCCGGGATCGAAAGCTCGCCCAAGCCGCATCGCGGGCCGGAAGCCAGCCAGCGAATATCGTTGGAGATCTTCATCAGCGAAGCGGCCAGCGTTTCCAATGCGCCTTGCGCAAACACGATTTCATCGTGCGCCGAAAGCGCGGCGAACTTGTTGGGGTGGGAGCGGAAGGGAAGTCCCGTCAGTTCGGCGATCTTCTTGGCGGCGCGCTCGGCAAATTCCGGATGCGCATTCAGCCCCGTTCCTACCGCTGTTCCGCCGATTGCCAGATCGTAAAGGCCATCGAGGACCTGCTCCAGCCGCTTAATGTCGCGGTCTAGCAAACTTGCCCAGCCGCCAAATTCCTGCCCAAAAGTCAAAGGCACAGCATCCTGTAAATGGGTGCGGCCAATCTTTACCACGCCTTCAAATTCCTTGGCCTTGGCTGCGATGGCATCGCGCACGGTCTTGATCGCCGGAATCAGCGCGTTTTTCACCCGCTCGGCCGCCGCGATGTGCATCGCCGCCGGAAACGTGTCGTTCGACGACTGCGACATGTTGACGTGATCGTTCGGATGCACAGGCTTCTTCGATCCCATTTGGCCGCCCGCAATTTCAATCGCACGATTGGAGATGACCTCGTTCACGTTCATGTTGGTCTGCGTGCCGCTGCCGGTTTGCCAAATGCGCAGCGGGAACTGGTCATCCAGTTTGCCGACGATGACTTCGTCGGCGGCTTGCACGATGAGCTTCGCGAGGTCAGGCGGGAGTTTGCCCAGGTCCTGATTCACCAGCGCGCAGGCCTTCTTGAGGATGCCGAAGGCGTGAATCAGCTCCGGAGGCATGGTGTCGCGCCCAATATTGAAATGCAGCAGCGAGCGCTCGGTCTGCGCTCCCCAGTAAACATTCGCCGGAACTTCGATCTTCCCCATGCTGTCGGATTCGGTGCGAGTCTTTATTGGGGACTCTATTTGGGACTTTCCTCGGACCTCGGTGGCGGGATCGGTATGAGTCGACAATGATCGAATCTCCTGTGCGTCGGCGGCGACGTCGGTGTTGATCTCGGAACCGATCATTATACGGCGCGTGTTTCGCAGCGTCTTTCGCAGAGCGACGAGGTCCGCGCTACCGCTGCATGTTTTACATTTTTTATTTTGGCTTTTTCGTTGAACAGATTTTTTATTAGTGGTTTGTACATGGTTTTGTACCCCCCCCCCCCCCCCCCCCCCCCCCCCCCCGATTTGCGCTAAGCCATTGAAACATAAGTACTTAACTCCAGACTCTAGAAAACAATGGACTTAGCGTCGAAGTGGTCTGATCGGGCCCGATCAGGCGCATCGAGCGCGCGCTGCCTATCCGGTCTTCATTTTCGGATATGGCGGAGGGGAGTGTCTATGACGGCGATCACGGTTGTATGTGATGAAACGAATTGCGAGATTAGCCCATGAAATAAGCCTTGTTTACAGAGGTGTATCCAATCGGATACAATGAAGTGGCTTGTGAAGAAGAAAAAGAAGATAACTTACAAACCATTCGACGCAGCGGCGTATCTCGATAATGATGCGGTCATTGTCATTGCGGAATATCTTTCGGCGGCCGCCGAAGACCCTAACCCCGATGTATTCGTGGCCGCGCTCGGCGACGTGGCCAAAGCACGAGGCATAGCGCAGATCGCCAAAGATTCGGGACTGGGCAGGGAGAGCCTATACAAAACCCTGAGTGCAGGCGCACACCCCCGCTTCGAAACGATCCACTCCGTCCTGCACGCCCTCGGAGTGAAGTTCGCCGTGGTTGCTGAACACGAGAGTTGAGACCAGCACATATCGACGTGGCAAAGGAGTGCACGTGGCTACCTCATCCATTCGGAACGACCCGCCGAACCCGCGCGATAAAGATCTGCGCGACAAAGACTCGTATGACAAACTTGCGGCCCGCATCGCAATTGTCGAACAACACGTCCGGCTGGAGAACGCGCATGATCTCGAAGGCGTTCTCGGCACCTTCGGCGACACCGCGCGCTGCGACGACGAGCCCTGGGGCGAGCACTTCAACGGACGCGACGGAGTCCGCCAATTCTACGAGCAAATGATGAAGGCCCTGCCTGACTTACAAATCGAGATCCAGCGCCGCCACGTCACCGACGACGCTATCATCCTCGAAGTCATGATTCGCGGAACGCAACTCGGCGTCTGGCGCGGTCTCCCAGCGACCGGGAGGCGGGTGGAGCTCCCACTTTGCGGTATCTACACCTTCGACGCCAATAACCGTCTGGCCGGGGAAAAAATCTACTACGACCGCGGGACAGTGTTGCGGCAACTCGGCGTCTTCCACGAACCGCCAAGTGTATTGGGACAGATCGGCATTCTGCTGACGCATCCGATTACGATTGCGCGGGCGTTGGCGCGGAAGGTTTGGGGAAAGTAAGCTACAGCTCCTCGTCGGGGATAGGGACTTTAACCGGAAAGTACTGCGACGGTTTGCGGATTTCGAGCTGCGGTCGGCCGTGGAAGCCACTTCTCGAAACGCGAGAAGTGGCGCACCCCCGATTGTGACGGTGCTTGCTGGTGTACTTTCTCGCGCCCAGATGTGGGCCACCCGCCCCTGATGTCCTCGAACTACTCCTTTCGGCTGATACCCTGACACCCAGAATTTTCTTCAGACAAATTCAGAGGACTTAAGAAGCTCTCCATGGACATCTTGAGCGGACCGGTGCATCATAGCGGCGGCTCGATTGTCCCGGAGGGAGCTTATGTCTTATTCACGAATTGTTAAAACGACGCTGAATCTGGTCGGCTTGCTTCCGACAGCGTTGGCTTGCGCGTTGTTGGCCAGTCTGGCAGTCACGCCCGCGCATGCGCAATTCACCTACACCGACATATTCGACATGAACTGCGACACAGCTCTGATCAACGGAGCCTGCGATGCCTACAATGTTGGCCCACTGTGGTTGTGGACCGATGGCAACCTCTACGGGACCGCCTACCAGGTGGCATCTCCTTACTGCGGCATGATCTTTAACGTTTCGACCTCGGGCAGTTACACCAATGTCCTGAATTTCACGGGGTCAACGGGCAAGGTGAAGGGCTGCGCCGAGTGGGCGGGTTTGACTCCTGCGGGGACCTCGGCCGTGACTTTCTACGGAGCCACAACTTCGAATTCATTCGGCACCGGGACGCCGGGAGAGGTCTTTCACTTTGACCCGTCAAGCAACGCGTTCAAGGTGCTGCATACCTTTACCAAAGGGGACAGTGGATACCTGGCTCAGCCGGTAGTGGGGAAAGACGGGAATCTTTATGGCGCAACCTCCGCAACCGGGGCAACTTATCGCATCAATGGAATAACAGGAGGTTTTGCGCAGCTTCCCAATAGTGCACCTGGTGGTGTACATGGGCCGCTCTTTTCGGCGCAGGACGGGACCTTGTACGGTACAACCTATGACGGAGGGGCTTCGGGGCTGGGAACCGTATTCAGCATGACCACGGCTGGCGTTATCAACACGGTTTATCCGTTCACCAGCGCTGACGGAAGTTACCCCAACAGCCCACTTACTCAGGGCGCGGACGGCTATCTCTACGGAACGGCATTCTACGGAGGCACAGGTGGTATTGGCAGCGTCTTTAAAGTGAGCACGTCGGGAGTGTTTACAACTCTGTACAGCTTTGGAGGAGCACCCGATGGCGCCTATCCTATTGCCGGCCTTCTCGCGGCGACTGACGGGAATTTTTACGGCACGACTACCGGGGGCGGCGCCTCCGGTAACGGGACGATTTTTGAGATTACGAAGACTGGCACCTATCTAAAGCTGTTCGACTTTACCGGCAGCACGGGGGCCGTGCTGGGTTCCTCGCCTTACACGACACTCATGCAGCATCCCAATGGATCGTTCTATGGGCTCACGTACGAAGGCGGATTGAATAACTTCAACAAAGGAGTTGTTTATAGCCTCACGCCGGTGGACCTACTTTCTACCGTGACCTTGTGCTGTAACACGTTTGTCATCCTCGATCAGCCAGTGAACATCTTCGGAGTCAATCTGGATCAGGTCCTTTCGGTAACCTTCGCTGGAGCGCAGGCGCAATTTCAGCAGATCTCGCCCAGCTATCTGATGGCGTTCGTGCCAAGCGGTGCTCTGGACGGGCCAGTTGTGGTGACTGCCATCAACTCGGCCGGAGGAGAGGAACAGCTGCAAAGCCAGCAAAACTTGCATATTCTGCCCACCATCACGAACCTGGACCCCACCAGCGGGCCAGCAGGCACGAGCGTAGGGATTGTCGGCGGAGGTTTTGCTGGAGCGACAAAGGTGAGTTTCGGCGGCGTAAAGGCTAGGTTTACGGTCAACACTCCCTCCCTGATTCAAGCCACCGTGCCTGCTCGTGCGAAGACGGGCAAGGTCCGCGTCACCAGCCGCAACGGCATCGCGACAAGCCAGCAAATTTTCACCGTGAATTGACAAAACTAAGGAGGCCACTTCAAAAAAGTTCAATCTCAAATGGCGGGTGGGCTACTTTAAAGGGGAAGCACAACGCGGGTTTGTCTTTTTAACATTAGACCGAAATAACTGGGGGTGCGCCAATTCTCGCGCTTTTCGAGAAGTGGCCTGCCGAGCAGCTGACCGTTCGACTCGCGCTTTAGAACGGTCGGAGAGCGCATTTTATTGTGCGATCTGATGGCCTCCCACCCCTTCGACTCCGCTCAGGGCAGGCTCTTCGCGCAAAAAGCGCGCGAAGAATGGGCCACCCCCCCGCTCGTTGTGCCAGCGAGATCAAAGACTGGGCCACCCGTCCAATGAACTCACCAGCCCGTTTTGTTCAGCGGTTAATCTTTAAGGCACGTTCGAGTTGCGAATGTCGCCGTTGTTCCCTCCGCGGTCGGCAGATGCGTTCTTCCACTCATGCTGGATTAACTGTTGATCGCCAGCGCTGTAGTGGAAAAAGAACGTGGTCACTGGGCATGTCCCCGAATAGCAGGGGGTGAAATGGGAGTTGATGAAGCCGGTGGTCGTGCACGGCACCGAGGGAAATCCCGCAACGCAGGAGGGATCAGTCGAAGTCTGAATCTCACCAGGCGGAAGCGGAATAATGAAGTACCCTTGCATGCTGCCGGTCACCCCGGCGTTCACAAGGCCCGCCGGGGGGCCGGTCTGGCAAGCACCGGGGCTTGGACCTGCGCTTGTTACGAAGCTACCATCCTTGAACTGCTCGACCACCAGGAACGTACCATCCGGATTCCTTCTAACCGTGAAGTGCTGATCGAACGTATCGGTCGCCCAGTCGTTTCCGCAGGTACCCGAGTCGGGCGAGTTGCTGCTATATGGCCCGTAGTGCTGCGTCCCGTTTCCCGTCGGATCGAGTAGTGAAGTCAGATCGGTTGTGGCGAAAGCGTCGTCGCTCGTGCTTCCTATGAGCGCAAGCACCCTCGGATCGGTAACTGGGCTAGGCTGGTCGACACCGGCGAAACACCACGATGCGAGCATTAGCCAGATGATCCCCAAAACCAGAGTCAGCAAAGGTCGCATGATCCACCTTCCTTTCTATGCCTAAGGCTGTTGTGTGTTGCACAATGCATCGGAGTGTGATGAGGATATTTCGCAAATTCAATACTGTCCATTCTGGATTTCCGGAAGTTTTTCAGAGTAGAAGCACCTTTCAAACTCTAGAGTGCCCCGTCCAAGCTCTGCTTGGGCCGGGTGCCCCACTTCTCGCCCTTCGAGAAGTGGGCTGCCGAGCCGCCGACACCATTCGACTCCGCATTGCTTCCCTTCGAGGCACGGTAGGTTCTAGCGATGCGCTGATTGCGGCGGCTGACTCTCCATCACCACGCGCAGTATTCGGTTGATGCGCGTCTGGTAGCCCTTGCCATGACGCTTGAGCCAATCGAGCACGTCCTCATCCAGACGAATCGTCAGTTGCTTTTTCGCCGGCGGCCAGGCCATCGTCGCCTTTTTGAAAAAGGTTTGGTCGAGCCGCGGAATGTCGGAATCGTCAATATCGGCATCCTTCATACGGTCAATCGCGGTTGGCGAGACGCCAACCGGACAGCCGCCGGGACGGCGGCGCTACAAAGACGGTTCCCCAGCGGCTAAAAGCCGGCAGGTGGGCCACTTTTAATCATCCGGCCCTGAAACCACTCTTGAATCTAGGCAGGAATCTAGGCAGCGAAGGGTACTCTCGCCCGATGCTTTGTCGGGGGCAGGCGGTTCAGCACTGTTTCCAGCCACCGGAGGAGTTGATTCCACTGGGTTTTCGAAAAGACCGCTGCTATGCCACTTGCTTGCGCCGCGTTCTTAAGGTAGGAACTCGTATCTACGCTGAACAGCGCCATAGGTAACTTAGGAATCAGTTGGCTTAGCCTGCGCCCGGTGGCTAAACCATCCATCTCCGGCATTCTAAGATCGAGGACCACAGCGTCGGGAGGCAACTGTTGAGACTTGCGAACCGCGTCCGCGCCATCTACAGCTTCGCATACTTTCCAGCCCGGATGCCGCTCGATGGCGAGGCGCAACTGTTCGCGCAAAAAGGCACTATCGTCCGCGATAAGAATATTTTTCGTCATGGCGTTAAGACCTCTGCCTGTGCCGAAGAATTTAGCAACAACTCAAGGGCAAGGGGTATCGGGTAAGAAGGGTATGTCGGAATCGTCAATATCGGCATCCTTCATACGGTCAATCGCGGTTGGCGAGACGCCAACCGGACAGCCGCCGGGACGGCGGCGCTACAAAGACGGTTCCCCAGCGGCTGAAGCCGCTACTGATTATGCGACAGTTATGGCACGACTGAAGTCGTGCCCTTCCCAGAGTTCTCGATGTCACCGTTGCGCCAGGAGAAACTGAGGCCGTTCATTCTCATCGCTGGCCGAGCGTTCTCTACATTCTGACCGCTGGAGATTTCATCGACCGTGACGGCGAGGGCAACGTCATCTTCGACACTCGCCAGCTCAAAACACCTCTGCAATACCCGATGACGATTTGGAAAGATCCGGAAGCGCCGCACGCAGTTGAAAATCTGAGTAAGACAATCACGCTGCACCTTATACGAGTGGAGATAAAGAAATAACGGCGGGTGGCTGGTGGACCACTTTAACTTTTCGAGAAGTGGCCTGCCCGAACAGCTGACACCGTTCGACTCCGCTTTAGAACGGTCGGAGGGCGCATTTTATTGTGCGACCTGATGGCCTCCCACTCTTCGCGCAAAAGGCGCGCGAAGAATGGGCCACCCCCGCGCTCGTTGTGCCAGCGAGATCAAAGGCAGGGCCTCCCGTCAACTCGCCTAGTCGCGCAGTATTCCTAAGTCCAAAAACTATTTCTACGGACACGCCAACCCTTTAGAAGCCCATCTGGCAAAACAAACTCTTAACAATCTAATGACAATAGTGTGACGTCCCCAACTCCCTCCGACGAGTCCAACTTAGCAGGAGGACGATTTTATGTGGATGCGCTCATGTGCGATATGTAAGGCACTCTTGAGAAAGTTTAGAGCGTGCGATTCCGTCCGCTGCCAGTGCGGGTGGGAGTGGCAGGTGACACAAACAAACTGACCTGGGCGGGATGCATCGAGAGGACTGGCCCAGGATGGCAAAGGTCATCAGGATGGCAAAGATCATAGAGTTCTACATACCGAGCAACTTCCGAAAGAACGACAAATGGATTCCTCCGCAAGAACGCGGGAAGATCATTGAGTTCAGCCTACCAGCAAAGAAATCCGCCTGACCGCGATTTTCGATTTTCAAGGTGGGTATTTCGGTCATGCGTCGAAGTGGCTCACCCGCCGACTCATCCGATCACGATTGCGCGCGCTCTTGCGAGGAAGCTCCTGCGCACGGGGCGATACCGTAAACACCGTATTTGAAACGCCCCTCGCCTGCAGCAATCTGTTGGGTGCTCTCCCGTCGAATGGAGTCAAAATCCGCAGAGTGTGCTCCAGAGTTAAAATCCGCTCTTCCCCGACCAATTCATGCGCGACGTCCGGCTTTAAAGCTTGCGGCACATTTGCCGCTCCGTGCCGATTCCGCGATAAAACTCGCCGCGGGAAACAACCCTAATATCACGATCAGCATCTTTCCGATGCCGATCGCCCCTGCACTTGGTCGTGCACTTGGTCGTGCACTAGGTCGCACGTTGACTGCGATCGGTTCCACGAAACTAGCTTTCTTATCGCTTCATACGCAGATTGGCTTATTTCATTTTCCTGGGAACGAATTGTTGTGAACCTATTCCAGATCGACTTGGCGTAGTTACAGCATAAGGAGAAGCGATGAAAAAGCTGCCGATGTTGTCCTTCTGGGGAGCCATATTACTGCTTAGCGTGGCTCCTCTCGCCGCTCAAAACACCGTTGATGTACTGAATGGCGGGCCACAGCCCCCGAACACCGCCGGCTGCGCCGTGAACCCGAACTGCATTCCGGCGATCTGGTCCACGACCTCCAACGGGGGTTCGGATATTAACGCGGCGATACCCGCGAATTTCGTTTTCGACACCAATGGTGGGGCTTCGCCTACCGACTTTCCAGCCGCAACGAGCGGGCAAATCTGCCTGGCCGATACCCGTGACCTTGCCGGGACTACGCTGTTCAGCCAAATAGCCGCGAACTGCCAGGCCGCCCAAGGCGTCGCTCTCCTTCTTATACGTGACAGTGCAGTCACCGCCCCAGCAGCGATCGCGGTATTTGTCATATCCTCGGCCAACGGGGACTTTCTGCGGAATACTGTCGGGTTCAACGCGACGACCGGAGTCTCCAATTTTCCGGTTCGAATCAATGTGGCTAAGGCTACTCCCCCCAGCAACCCTACCGGCCAGCACAACTGCCCGAATGGTCAGGCCGTGGCGGCATATGTTGGTACGGGAACTGCGAATTACAATCCCAACGAGAGTCTCTGTCTGCCCGCGGGAGCAGGACAGGCCGTCGAGCCCAGCATGACTGTGGACTCGCAGGGCACAATCTACGTCGAGTCCATCCGCGGAGTCCCCGGCGGTCTTGACCTGTGGCGTTGGTATAAAACTGCGGACGCCGGGCCGAACGCTGACGGGACGCTGCCGTTCAAGTACGAAGGTCAGCCTGATTGCGGCATGTTCGTAACCCCGTTTTGCAGTTCGAGTGGGTTTGCGCCGGGCGGAGGGGATGGCGACGTCGCCGTGAACACTCCCGACCCCTCGAACTCGAAGACACCCAATCTAGCCGTGGTCAGCCTTAGCGCAGCGGAAGTTACAGGCAGCCACTCCACCAATCGTGCGGATGCTTTCAGCACTCCGAATCCGGCCACCGCGTTTGTTCCCTTCGACGATCGCATGTGGATCGATGGCCTCAACGATGCTTCCCACGTCTACATGGAGTATCACGATTTTGGGACCACGTCCCAAATCTTCGTGCAACGCTCGGCGGATGGAGGCGCGACTTATAGCGGCGCCCTGGGAGAGGCCGTTGATGCTGCGACAGAACCGAGCGTCGGTCCTCCAACCGGCAACATCGCGGGGCAAATCAAGGTGGACAACAGCAGTTGTTCAAGCCACGGCAATCTGTACGAGATCTTTGTGGGCCCTGACAATCCTACGGACAACTCAAATAACAGCAGCGCCTATCTGAATGCTGCCTACGTAGCCGTGGCGACGGGCGTGAGCGTCACGAGTCCCGCGCTAACCTTCACCGACTACAAGATTTTCAGTTGCGGTGCGGGCTCGACGTGTCCTTCGGGAGCCGGTCTCGGCAACCTGTTCCCCGGAGTCGCGGTGGACAACTTCGGGTACGTGTACGCCACCTGGTCGGATAACACTGACGTCTATTACTCGTTCTCGACCAATCACGGGACGCGCTGGTCTCCGGCCATCAGAGTAACTCGGAACACGTCCCAAGCCGGAAAGTCGAACGTATTCCCGTGGATCGCGGCTGATGCCAACGGCCATGTGGCCATAGCTTGGTATGGCGCCGATCAAGCCGGGAACTCGAACACGGTCTCAACGACCAACACACACTGGAACGTGTTCGTTGCGGAGAGCGTCAATGGCCATGCCATCTCACCGGCTTTTACGTTCAGCCAAGCTACCGACCACTCCAACCACACGGGGCAGATCTCAACCGGAGGCTTTCTGGGCAGCTCCGACCGGAGCCTGGCCGACTTCTTCCAGATTGGGATGGACCCGAACCATCTCGTCAACATTGCCTATGCGGATAACCATGCGGGTCCGTCTGTCAGTTACTTCACCCGGGAAAAGACGGCGGCCGGGGGCATCGCCACTAAAGGCAAGTGTGCAGGCACCTCCCACGAAGCTGGCGGTAGCGGCCACATAAACGGCAAGAAAGGCGGCCAGGCCGCGTTCAGCTTCAATTATGACGATTCCAACCAACCAACTGGAAGCGCGTCGTTCAGCGATTCCGGCTCAGGGGTCAATTTTCAATCCACGCAGGTCACTACAGCTACTTTTGACGAGGTCGCGCACACGGTGACCCTAACCGGATCTGGGACTGACAACGGCTCGCCCGTAGCGTTCACCATTGTCGCTGCGGACAGCTCGTTGGCGTCCCCAGGACTTTTCAGCATGACCCTTAGTGACAGCTACAGCAACAGCGGCAACCTACTGGACGGGAGCGTTACCGTCTACTAATTCCGACCACATTCCGAAAAACGCTGCGAGGCCGACTTACGGCCTCGCAGCCACGCAACAGAGAAGGGGCGACGTTAGCAGCAGAAGCCTACCACTGGGCCATCACTCCGTATTTCTTCGGAAGGAGTTTGAGTAGTGGCGCGTTGTGGTTGTCGCGTGAGTGCGCCTGCATCGCTTGCGCGGCCCGCGTGCGCTGACTGCCGAGGCTCAGGCTGAACTGACTGACGCGCTCAATGTGCGTGCAGTCCTTACAAGTCAGAATGACGCCTTCCAATACCTTGCTGATCGTGTACATGATTCAAGCCTACTCTCTTCTTTCTGATTGGGCCGTGTCCGAACGGAAGGTTGCGACCATTGCTACGCTCACGACTCAAGGTGACTGTGCGATTTTGCGAAGGGACTGCCTATACTATAGGCGCTTCATCAATGCACTGTTAGGAGTTCTCGCATCTTTTTGCGATGCGCACCGACGGCAAGCCTTTTGTCGTTGCATTCCGTCTGTAGAGAACGGAGAGCACCCGCCAGTTTCATGTATGTCTCGTGGGGCAAGCTACGGCCCAGATATAGTAATTGATAGGTAGCAACGATTTCCTTAGAGTTGGACGCCTCGTAGAGTGCAAGCAGCCGACAACCTTCGTCGTCTAGCGGGTGTTTTGTATTTAGCGGCACTGTACATGAGATGCCAACAGTGGACGCTAGGTGCAGCACTGAAGGCCAATTACCTGATCCGTCCGCATTTCTGCGGCGAAGCCCGCGCTAGCGAACCTTGTTCGGATTTTGGAACAAACCAGCGAAATCCGTCCCAGACCCGCTGATTTATGAGGAAATAGTAAAAATCGGTGTGTCCGACAGGCCGGTCTTTAAATCCCCCTCTCGCTTGAGTAGGCCGGCCTTACCAGCCTTGGAAAACGTCGCTTTAGACAGCTCTGATCTCACGGTCGTGAAGGTGAACGATCTCGTCATGATGACACCAGAGGAAGTAGCGATAATCAACGCTGAGATTGACAGGATGGAAAGAGCCCGCAAGGATTGCACCGATAGCGGCATTAGGAAATGGATTGACGCTGTGATCGAGAAACAGAAAGAGAAGTTGGCGTCCGGCAATAATCCAAAGTAGCTCCGACTCATTTACTCTTGCTCGGCCTGCTTCGCCCAGGAAGTTGGGCGCGCAACACCAAATTATGATTCGCAGGGTCGGCACTTCGCGACTATCAGCGTTATATCGTCGCGCTGCTCACCAGAGCTAAACTGCCTGACCTCGTCCAACACCGCTGACAGCAAGCCCCGGCAGGACTCATGAGGTTGCCGCAACGCTCGGACCAGGCGATGCTCTCCGAATTCCTCTCCTGCGTCGTTGGAGGCTTCGGTTACGCCGTCGGTGTAGAGTGCAAGCGTGTCACCCGGCGAGAGTTCGCATTCTTGCATCGAGCAATCCCATTGCTTGAAGAGTCCCAATACGGTGCTGGTTGAATCAAGTCGCTTCAGTCTCATTGAGTTTTTGCTTTGCAGCAGAAGGCCGGACAAATGCCCGCAATTTGCGTAGCGCAGGCGCCGCGCCTGGTCGTCGTACTCTGCAAAGAAGAGCGAAGCGTATGCGCTGTCTACAGTGTTCTCGTAAAACAGATGGTTCACGGAGCCCAACAAACGCTCAGGATGATCCAAAGCCATAGCACTCTGGCTGCGCAAGTTTGCCTGCAAGTTCGCCATCAGAAGAGCAGCGGCAATTCCTTTGCCGGAGACATCGCCGATCACCAGGCCAAGCCGCTGCTGGCCGAGATCGAGGAAGTCGAAGTAGTCTCCTCCGACTTGCCGGGCCTGAATGCACATACCCGCATATTCGAGCGTCTTCGCATCAGGATGGATTTGCGGGAAGAGTCTGGATTGCACTTGCTTTGCTATTTCCATTTCCTGGGCAGTGCGGCGTTCGGATTCGAGCTTTTGGGCGAGCGCGCGACGTTGCGCTTCAACCCCACGTGTCAGTTCATCGAAGCCGGCGAGCCCGAACGAGTTTCCATCTACATCTTCAAATCGCGTGAAGGTTCCGCCCCATGCTGGAACCTGCGGAGGAGATTGAAAGCGAACGCCACGATTGCTCCATTCGTTGTATTTGGCGTTGACATCTTCGGTGATGAAGTAGATCTGGGAATCGCGCCCGATGAGTTTGTATGCCTCCGAGCCAGGTGGCGCCAGGGCCAGGGCGATGCTTGCGCTGCCGTCCGGAGGCGCAACCTCGATCCATCGGCCGCCAGACTCGAAGACTACATCCACCACCAACCGGAAACCAAGTTGGTCGAGGTAGAAACGCAGGCTTCGCTCCTGATCGCGAACGAAAATCATAGCGAAGTGCAGGCAGAGATAGAGATCCTGCCCGTCCAAGCGTAGAAGGGATCGGTCAAGCCCGAAGGGTGCAGGAGAATTACCCATCCGCGCGATTATAAGGGCGGGCGGTGGTTGTCGGTCAGTTCAATCAAATGCATCCGCGCCTTCAAACCGAGAGAGAAGAAGATAATCAGATCGACTTCACTGGAATCGACATCACATCATCCACCAGCCCAACGTCCTTCTGGACGAACGGCTCGGCGTAGGTGACACCGCCCATCATGCCGTAAAAGCGGGCCATGGATTCCACCCGCGCCCGAATTTCCTTCTGCGCGGGGAAGATTCCGCTGCCGGCATCCTGGTCGGTGAACTGAGATTTATATGCCATAATCGCGGCAAAGCGCGTTTCAAATTGGTCGGTGATGTCCACGACAAACGTCGGCCGCACGTCGCGATACAGGCTGGCGTAAATAATTTTGAAAGGACGATGAGCGGAACCCTCCAGCGGCAACTTGGCGAGTCCCGATATAAACGCCGCTTCGTAACCGAGAATCGAGGCCGTGTAGTGATCCGGGTGGCGGCCCTCCCAGTAGGGAAGAATCAGAACGCGCGGACGCTGCTCGCGAAGCACGCGGACGACCTTCAAGCGATTCTCCCAGGTATTTTCGACGCGGCCATCGGGAATATCGAGCGCGTGACGCCAGGAAACTTTCAGGATGCGCGCCGCCTCCGCCGCTTCGCGCGTGCGGTCTTCGGCGGTACCGCGCGTCCCCATTTCACCTTGCGTGAGGTCGAGGATGCCGGTGCGGTATCCGCGCTCGGCCATTTTGAGGAGAGTGCCGGCGCAGGTTTGTTCTACGTCGTCGCGGTGCGCGGCCAGGGCGAGAATGTCGAGAGGCATTTTGTAATTTGGTAATTGGGTAATTTCCCAGCCCATTTTGCCATCCCGAGCGAAGCGAGGGATCTGCAGTCCGCCGCAAAATGCAGATCCCTCGCTTCGCTCGGGATGACAATTTCAACAACAATCATTTCACGCTGCCGGTTTCGTCGTGCGTCGATTCGCCAGCGCGAAGGCTAATCCGAACATGAAGAACGCAAATAGCACGAGCGTCAAAATCGATGCGGTCAACGAGAATGCGCGGGGCGCTTCGGGATACATCAGCGTGCGCAGCGCCTCGACACCGTAGGTCAGCGGATTGGCGTACATGAGCCAGCGAATCCATCCTGACGCGCCGGAAAGAGGGAAGAGCGCTCCCGAAAGCAGCCACAGCGGGATCAGAAATAAATTGATGATGGCGTGAAAGGCTTGCGTCGAATCCATGGGCCAGGCGATGGTGAAACCGAGAGCGGTCAATGCGAACGAAACGAGGAAGACGGTGAGGACGATCAGTCCGAAGGAGGCGAGCGTCATGTGCACGCCGACTAATGGCGCGAACACTAGAAAAATCAATCCCTGGGCGGTGGCGAGAGTGGTGCCGCCCAAAACTTTTCCCAGAACAATGGCGGTGCGCGGCACCGGAGCCACCAGCACCGAAAGCAGGAAACCCTCGTTGCGATCTTCGATCACCGACATCATGGTGAAAATTGCGGTGAAGAGCACAATCATCACCAGCGTTCCGGGATAGAAGTAATTTAAATAATGCTGCTGGCCGGCGGCCTGTCCGGAACGAAACGACGTTCCGAAGCCGGATCCGATGACGACCCAGAACAAGAGTGGAGAAACGATGACGCCTACCACGCGCGCCCGCTGGCGATAAAAGCGTACGATTTCGCGCCACCATAGCGTGAAGGCGGGCAGCAGGACTCCTGCGGATGCGGGTGCGGGGAAGGTCGCGGTCTGGGTTGCCATTGGTTTTAGTGTAGCAGCGTTTGTGGTTCGGCTTGTGGCGGTCGGACGTCAGCGGTGAACTCTTGCAGCTCGTGTGGTGACGGGGCTCTGCCCCGTTCCGGCGGGGCAAAGCCCCGCCACCACACAACCTGGCGAGATTTATGCATGGTGTAAGAGCAAGCCTGCAACGGCGGCGCATGCAATGAGAACGGGCTCGGGAATTGTCCAGCGGAACAATACGGCAAGACTGACACCACAAATCAGGATGGTAGGGAGATCGTAGACAGAACGTCGCGCCAGAACGATTACTGCGCCGGCAATCGCGCCGGTGGCCGCGGCGGTCACACCTCGCACGAAGGCGTTCAGCTGCGGATTCTTCGCCCATCGTTTGTAGGAAGGTGCGAGCAACACAACAACCAGGTAGACAGGAAGAAATATTCCGAGCGCTGCCGCCGTGGCCCCTGCAACACCCGCGACCAGATAGCCGATAAAGGCAACTGTGATGACAACCGGGCCCGGCGTAATCATCCCCACCGCGACCGCGTCGACGAACTGATGGTCGGTCAGCCAGTGATGCTCTTGCACTACTCCACCGTAGAGAAATGGAACTACCGCGAGTCCGCTACCGAACACGAACATTCCCGCCTTGGCGAAATAGAGAAAAATTTGCAGCAAAGTATTGTTCGCGCCCACAGCGATCGCCGGAAGCGACAATAAGAGTGTTGTTCTCGCCTGCTGCCGGATCGGGAAAGCCTTGGCCACGACGGCAACAACCCCGCCTAACAAGAAGAGCCAGATGATTTCTTTCGAGGTCCATGCGGTGGAGATTGCCAGAACCACGAATATTGCCCACAGCAATTTGTCTTTCCCGAGCGTGAGCTTGGTCAGTTTAAACGCGGAGCGGGCGATGATCCCGATCACGGCTGCGCCAATTCCGTAGAACATTCCCTGCATCCAGGGCAATCCGCCGAAGCGCACGTAGGCTGCCGAGAGCCCGAGCACCATCAGGAACGAGGGCAGGACAAACGCGACGCCAATGGCAGTTGCCCCGAGCACACCCGCGCGAAGATAGCCGAGATAAATCGCGAGCTGTGCAGCCAGTGGGCCCGGAGCGAGCTGCGCCAGCGCAAGGCCCTCCAGATAATCTTCTTTGCGAACCCAACCGCGATCGTCGACAAGGTCTTGCTGCATGTGTCCGGCAAGAGCGATCGGTCCGCCGAATCCCACCGTCCCGAGCCAGAGGAAGTATCCGACGAACTGAGTGAGCGAGACTCGCGTTGTCTCCGATGTTGGCTCGGGCTTTGTCTCGGACGCTGCGTCGGGCGCTGTCTTGGACGCTGCCTCGGGCACGGCCGAGTTGGATTCCAGGTTCACTTTGTTGAGTTTGTATTGTCCAGTGCCGCACGCAGTCCCCTGGCGAGTTTCACCGCGTCGTCATTTGCCCAGAAGTGCATGAAAAACAGGCGGGGCTCTTCCATTAGCATGTGACTATGCAAGGCGGTCACTGCGATTCCGTTCTGCCGCAGCGCTTTGATGACCGGATTGACCTCAGTTCCAAGCAGTACGAAATCTCCAGTGATCGCCGCCTTGCCGTTACCAGTAGGTTGGAAGTTCAAGGCTGTCGCCACGCCCATCGATGGCGGAACTGTCATACCCGAGTCGGTAATTGTCTCCGCTCTCGGCACTGCGATCTGAAGGACTCCACCATTAACCTTCCCGGCGTGTCCGAGAATCTGCTCGACCTGCTTCTGGTCGAAACCAAGTTCGGCTGTGGACGGGGTTGCGGGCGCGGCATCGGGACTGGGAGTTTTAGTCAAAGCCAGTGCGTCGTGGATTGCTTTGGCCATCTGCACGGGATCGCCGTGGCTGGCGATGTGCATGTACATCACGTGGGGCGATTCTCCAAGCAGGTGATTATGGACAGCGGATTCGTGTATGCCGCCCTCCTGAAGCTTCATCATGACGGGTTCGACCTCGTTTTCAGTGAGAACCAAATCGCCCATAACCATGGCTCCGCCGCTATCGCGCTTGAATGCTGTCCACGAACCCAACGCGAGGGCGGGCTTGATATTGACGCTATCGAGCACCACGTGAAGATCTTTTCTCGGCATTCCAAACTTGATCACGTCACCAGGCTGGATTTGTCCGGGACGTCCCATCGCCTCCTCGACCTGCTTCCAGTCGTTCGCATTACTTGGAGAACTGGGTGTCTGTCCCATCGCCAGAGTTCCGCAATACAGGGAAGCTGCCGCGACGGTTGTCGTCAGGAGGATATTCAGGACTCGGACTGACAGATTGCGTTGTTGAGCGATCGTAGGCATGGGTTGGACTCTCTCCCTCTCTCATTCTCTCTCTAGGAGGTTTTCTTTTTCGCTTTCTTGTTGCCGGCTTCTGGAGATGCTTCCGCGTCTTCGCTCCAGAAGCGGTGGCCGGTGCGATGGATGAAGACGTCTTCCAGGGTGGGCTTGCTTACGCTTAGCGATTGGATCTCTCCGGGAAAGGCTTCGACTACATCGGGAACGAAGCGATGTCCATTTTCAATTTCGAGGCGGACCTGATGGTCCATGACGGTGGCATCGACATGAAATTTGTCGCGGATGCGGTCGGCCAAGGTTTGCGGATCGCGCGCTTCGAGCAGAATAACGTCGCCACCGATCTCGCGGGTCAGAGCTTCGGGCGTTCCTAGAGCTACCAGGTTGCCTTCGTTGAGAATGGCGAGGCGGTCGCAGCGTTCGGCTTCTTCCATCAGGTGGGTGGTGACGATGAAGGAGACACGCTCCTGATCGCGGAGAATCTGGAGGTATTGCCAAAGATCGCGCCGGGCGCCGGGATCGAGGCCGGTCGTGGGTTCGTCGAGCAGCAACACTTCGGGATGGTGGAGCAGGCCTTTGGCGAGCTCGATGCGGCGTTGCATGCCTCCGGAAAATGTTTCTACGCGATCAGCGCGACGGTCGAGCAACCCGACGCGGGTGAGGATTTCTGTAATCCGTGTTTTGAGTTCGGGGCCGCGCAGACCGTAGAGATGTCCTTGATGCCAGAGGTTTTCGTAGGCGGTGAGCTTGGGGTCAATGCTCTGGGCTTGGAAGACGACGCCGATGTGGCGGCGGAGGGCTCCGGGCTGGCGCACGGCGTCGAAGCCGGCGATCGTAGCGCTGCCGGAAGTCGGGATGATGAGCGTGGAAAGAATGCGGAAGAGAGTTGTCTTGCCGCTGCCGTTCGGGCCGAGAAGGCCGAAGAGTTCGGCGGGGCGCACGTCGAAGGAAACACCTTTGAGCGCTGTGCGGTCGTGATAGCGATGGACGATGTCGCGAACGGCGATTATTGGCTGGCCGGCAGGTTCGGCCGGCTGGGCGGGGGGAGCGAAATCGACGGCAGTTGAGTTCGTGGTCACAGAGTATTTTACGACGGGCGCACGCGATTAGCATCTGGCGACGAAATCGAGCCCCTAAAGGGGCAGCTAATTTCGACGATCTTCGGCATCGCTAAAGCGATGCCCTGATACGAAGCTTATGCGGCGACAGGATCGCTGCCGGGGACGCGCTCTTCGAAGGCGACGGGGACGTGTCGCCAGACCCGGATGGCTAGAACGACGGTTGTCGCGAGAAGCAGCGCCCCGACCGCGACATGGACGACGGTCGAGATCACCATGGGCAACTCGGGCTGCGCCGCGTCCACTCCCCACATGACGCGGGTGATGAAGGCGAGAAAGCCGAGGCAGAGTTGCGCGACCATCAGTCCGAGCATGGCGATTGCCGGGCGGCGGACGGCGTCCACTTCCGGGTAAACGGAGATGGCGCGAACGGCCGTCCAGGAGAGGACGATGGCGACGACGCCCGCGTTGATAACATGCGGCCACCAACTCAAGCCGTGGTGGCGGAACATGGCTCCGAGAATCAGCTGCACATAGAGCACAAAAATTGATAGCAGCGTCAGAGTGAAAAGAGCGGGGCGGCGCTGGTCGAGTTCGGCGCGCGGTTGCTCTTCGACCCAGTGGCGGCCAGTGAAGACGGCGATCGCGACGGCGATGCAGAAGAAAGTCTGCGCCACGGCGGCGTGTGCGCTCGAAACGGCTGCGGGTAGAAAGAATAAGACGGTCAGTCCGCCGAGGATGCCTTGCGTGATCACGGTCGCGAGCGCGGCCAGGCCCAGAAGCCGCAACCAGCGGCGCTTTTCAACGCGCCAGGTCCAGACTGCCAGGATGATGGTGAGCAGACCAACGAACTCTGCAAACATGCGATGGCCGTGTTCATATAGCACGCCGCCGACCATGCGCGGCATCTTGTAAAAGGAGCCGAAGCTGGTCGGCCAGTCGGGGACGGATAAGCCCGCGTCATTGCTGGTGACGAGCGCTCCGGCGACGATCAGGACGAGGGTGGCGCACGCGGTGAAGACAGCGAAGCGGTGCAGTCCGCGATGGTACGGCATCTCGATGCCCTTCAGTATAGCCCCCATGAGAAACGTGCGACGCGGGATGTCCCGTACGTTTCTCGAAACAGCGTAGTTTATCAGACAAGCGGGCCGTTCTCGCGGCGACTCAACGGTAGGTGTGGCTACTTTGAAATCTTCTTGTCATCTAAAATACTGATAGGAGCTTCTGGCTTGCCAAGCAACTTTTCTCGCCATGCAGCCCGCCACGCCGCGCCGAGCAAAAGTGCCCGCCAACCGCAATACGCCGCCCCCAACAGAAGCAAATATCCGCCAATTGTTTCGAGTGTCTTCACTCTTTAAGCGCCTCATTTCCGCTCGCGCTGCCGGTAGGTAGCCCTCTACCTAACGGCGCCGATGAATTTCGTCTCGATCGAAACGCCATCCGCCAGAGTTGCCACTGCCGGACAGACGTTCGAATTCCTCGATGCTTTTTTCCGCGCCATCTCCGGTAGGTTCTTTTTGAAGGCTGTCCCTGACGAGTCGCTTAACATTCCTGACGAGCCCCCTGGCTTTCTGCCAGAACCGTGCGAAATGATGGTCGCTGGGCATACTTGCATTCATCGGCTTATCTTACGCGAAGTTGAAAGCGGCAGAACTCCCGAGACGCGGCAAGCCGCGTCCCTACGGGAGGGTTGGCTGCTCCGCCGGAGCGGAACTCTGCGCCTCCATCGCCCGAATAATCGCATCCGCGAACTCCGAGGTACCGGCTGTGCCGCCCACGTCGCGGGTCAGTTTCGTACGGTCGCGGTAGACCTCGTCAATCGCATTGCGGATTTTCAGGGCCGCCTCGTACTCGCCGAGATGGCGCAGCATGAGCAGCGCGGATCGCAACACGGCGGTGGGGTTGGCGATATTCTTTCCCGCTATGTCGGGCGCGGAACCGTGTACAGCTTCGAAGATGGCGCACTCGTGGCCGAAATTTGCGCCGGGGACGAGGCCGAGACCGCCGACCAGTCCCGCGCAGAGATCGGAAAGAATGTCGCCGTAAAGATTCTCCATCAGCAGGATGTCGTACTGGTAGGGATTCATCACCAGTTGCATGCAGGTGTTGTCGACGATGTGCTCGCCGTAGGTGATCTCGGGATAATCTTTCGAGACGTTGCGCGAACAACGCAGAAACAATCCATCAGACAGCTTCATGATGTTGGCTTTGTGGATGGAATGAATTTTCTTGCGCTTATTCTTGCGTGCATACTCGAAAGCAAAACGCGAGACGCGCGTGGAAGCCTTCTCGGTGATGATCTTCAGGCTCTCGACTACTCCCGGAACAACTTCGTGTTCGATGCCGGAGTAGAGTCCTTCAGTGTTCTCGCGCACGACGATCAGGTCCACGCCCGGGTAGCGGGTGGGAATATGCGGCAGGTTGCGGATAGGCCGGAAGTTGGCGAAGAGTTCGAAGCGCTTGCGGAGTTCGACGTTGATGCTGGCGAAACCACCACCTATGGGCGTGGTCACGGGACCCTTCAGTCCGACGCGGGTACGCTCGATGGATTCGCTGAGTTCTTTGGGAATGTATTCCTTGTACTTCTCAAAGGCTTCGGCACCGGCGGCAAAACTTTCCCATTCGAATTTGACGCCGGTGGCTTCGAGCATGCGCACCGTGGCCTGGATGACTTCGGGGCCGATGCCGTCGCCGGGAATGAGGGTTACTTTGTGTGCCATAGATTATGAAGGTGCGAGCTGCTCTCGCTGGACAGCCGAGGGCGGCTGTCCCTACGTAAATTAGATCAGGTCTTCCCGGTTTTGCTCTTTGGTTCGGGCGCGTCTTTGGCTTTGAGCAGATCTTTAAGCTCGGCCATGAATTCTTGGACGTCTTTGAAGTCGAGATAGACGGAGGCGAACCTTACATAGGCGACTTTGTCGTGGCGGCGCAGGCGATTCATGATCAGCTCGCCGATTTCGCTGGTCTTGCGTTCGCGTTCCGCGGATTCGATAACAAAGGTTTCGGCTTCATTGACGATCTGTTCGAGCCTGCTGATTGGCACCGGGCGCTTTTCGCAAGCGCGCATCAATCCATTGAGAACTTTCTGGCGGTCAAAACGCTCGCGGCGTCCGTCTTTTTTTACCACCATGTAAGGGATTTCGTCGATACGCTCGTAGGTGGTGAAGCGCTTTTCGCACTTCAGGCATTCGCGGCGGCGGCGGATGGAATCCGCCTCCTTGCTTTCGCGCGAATCCACGACTTTGTCATTTTCAAACCCGCAAAAGGGGCATTTCATGCGCTTGGCTACACCTGGAAATAAATGATGGAAATAAATGATGATTGTAGCAGGCGATCCGGGAAGGGGCGGTAGCGACGGCGGATAGCAATTCGGGTGAGAAACAAAGCCCAGGATTATAATCACGGCTGCCATGGCCCTCGCTCCACATACAAAACTTGGGCCCTATGAGATCGTCTCGTCGCTGGGCGCTGGCGGCATGGGCGAGGTCTATCGCGCTCGTGATGAGAGCCTGGACCGCGAAGTTGCGATCAAAGTGCTGCCGAAAGAGTTGGCGTCGGACCCCGATCGCCTGCGACGTTTCGAGCAGGAAGCGCGGGCAGCCGCGGCGCTCAATCATCCGAACATTCTGGCGGTTTATGGCTTCAGTACGACCGAAGACCATGCGCCCTATCTGATTGCTGAACTTCTTCAAGGACAGACTCTGCGTGAACGGCTACAGCAAGGCGAGATCCCGGTACGCAAGGGGGTCGAATTCGCCCTGCAGACGGCGCGGGGGCTGGCGGCGGCGCATGCCCGTGGCATTGTGCATCGGGACCTGAAGCCGGAAAACCTTTTTCTTACGCGCGATGGCGTGGTCAAGATTCTTGATTTCGGGCTGGCCAAATTGACCGGCCCCGTCGCCACTGGGCCGCAGGGTTCCGTGGCGACGGTCAGCGTCACCGAGCCGGGAGTGGTGCTGGGAACCGTGGGTTACATGTCACCGGAGCAGGTGCGCGGACAGGCGCTCGACCATCGCACCGATATCTTCAGCCTGGGCGCGGTCTTGTACGAGATGCTCTCCGGAAGGCGAGCGTTTCAGGGGACGACGGCTGCGGACACCATGAGTGCAATCCTTAAAGAGGAGCCTGCCGAGCTTTCGAGCACTGGGCGCAATCTTCCTCCTGCGCTCGGACGCATCGTACACCGCTGTCTGGAAAAGGACCCGGCGGAACGGTTTCAATCGGCGCATGACCTGGCCTTCAATCTCGAGTTAGTCAGTCGCGACGAAAGTGGAAGCGGCGCGGCTGTGGCGCTCCCTGCAAGGAAGGGGCGACGCTCGCTGATTGCAGCTTTGGTTGCGTTCGCGGTCTTAGCAGCGGCGGCGGTTGGATTCCTGGCACGAGGATTGAGGCCGCAGGCGGAAAATTCTTCCCCGGTAGCGCTGAAGCGGCTTACCGACTTTGTCGGCATGGAAGAATTTCCGGCGCTATCGCCCGACGGCAAGTCGGTGGCGTTCACGGCCGACGTTGGCGGACGACGGCAAGTTTGGGTGCGATTGCTGGCAGGAGGCACGCCGCTGCAAGTGACGCATGACGATGCCGACCATCAATCCCCGCGCTGGTCGCCGGATTCCTCATCGCTGATTTATTTCTCTCCATCCCAGGAGCCGGACGGGGAAGGGAAAATCTGGCAAATCCCCGCGCTCGGAGGAACGGCTCGGCCGCTGGTCAGCAGCCTGGGCGGCGCTGACTTGAGCCATGACGGCAAGCACATCGCCTATTTCCATTCCAATCAAGGGGAACTCGAACTAGCGGTAGCAGATCCGGACGGCTCGAACTCTCGCAAGCTCACGGTTCTTCCGAACGAATACACCTACTCCAACCTGCGCTGGTCTCCCGACGACCAGAAACTGGGATTCCAGCGCGGCAGAACCTTTGATTACGACGTCTTTTATGTGCCGGCCGAAGGGGGCAGCACCCAGGCAATCACGCGGGATGGGAATCCGCTAGAGGGGTTTGCCTGGCTTCCCGACGGCTCCGGAGTGGTTTACAGCTCTTCCCGAGGCGACACCATTCTCTACTTGCGAACCATGAATCTGTGGTCGGTCCAAACGGGAGGAAGGAATCTACGTCAGCTCACTTTCGGGGAGACGTCTTACATCTCGCCGGATCTGGATCAGCACGGCAACATCGTAGCGACCCGCAGGCAGATCCAGTTCGATATTTGGCGCTACCCGGTCGACGGAAACCCGAAAGAAAACGTTCGCCGCGGGGTCCAGATCACGCACCAGACCGGCGTTGTGCAAACACCGTCTGGGGCCCCGGGAGATCGTGAACTGGTATATCTGAGCGACAGCGGGGGCCATGGCAATCTCTGGGTATTGAATCTCGAAACCCAGCAGAATCGCCAAGTCACCTTCGAACACGATCCGCAAGTCGCGATTGGCGTGCCCGTCTGGTCCCCGGATGGGAAGCACATTGCTTACGTGAAGCGCGGACTCAACGGGTGGAACGTCGATCTGTGGCTGATGAACCCCGATGGAAGCGATGCTCACAAGGTATCGGACGGCGGCGGTTGGGCGTGCTGGTCTCCAGACAGCCGGTGGCTCTATTTCTCGCCCCCGGGCCAGAATACATTTCGCATAGAGAAAGTCTCTCCCGCGGGTGGTCCGAACCAGTTAGTGCGCCAGGAAGGACGGGCGCCGGCGGTTGATGCGGGAGGAAAACTTTTCTTCGCGATGAATTTGCCAGCGCTGAACGGCTTATCGGACATCGAGATACTGGCAGCAAATCCAGAGAACGGCCCAGCGCAGAAGTTGGCTCGTATTTCGGGATCGCACCTGTCGTCCAGTGGGCTCCTGATGCAGCCCGTGCTCTCTCCGGACGGCAAGTGGCTGGCGGTACTGCTGACCGATGGACCGACTACGGATATCTGGGCGCAGCCAACGGCGGGAGGATCAATGCGCCGCATTACCGACTTCGACCGCGAAGCCACGTTCATCACCCGCAGAGTTTCCTGGTCATCTGATGGGCACTCTATCTACGCCGCAGTCGGAAAAGGCGAGGCCGACATTGTCTTGTTGAGCAATATAAAACCGTAGCCAGATTATCTGCCGCCCTTTCCCAGTTTCTTGAGGAGCCGCAGCAAGATCAGCCGCTCCTCTTTTGAGAGGACGCCGGCGGCCTGTTCCATTGAGAGGACGCCGGCGGCCTGTTCCATCGCGGCCACGTTCTGCCGGAAAATCTTGGTGATGAGCGCGCGTCCCTTCGGCGTGAGCTCGACCAGGCGTACACGCCGGTCGTCCGTATTTTTCCGGGCGATGGGCCTCGTCGTGAAGCGCGAGAGCTTTGCCTTGATCGTCGCCCTTGGAGATCTTCACTTTGTGCATCCACTAGCAAGTCCGGTAAGAACGGCTTAAGATGTTTGATCTCTATTCCGGAGACAAAGCCAAGCGGTTCTCGCCTGCGAACGAGCTGAGCCATCGCAAACCGGTAGGGCATTCGCCGGGCAGGAGATTACGACGATGACGAACGCAAGCCCAATGCAAAATGTGGCCAACCAACTGCCCGCGGCAAATGGGCTGGCAATCGTTCGTCTCACGATCGGCGCAATGTTTGTGTGGGTCTTCTTCGAAAATCTGGGAAAGGGTCTCTACACTCCAGCGGGCTACGCAGGCCTGATCAACTATTACATAAAGGCGAGTCACTCGCCGGCCGCGTGGAAGGCAGTTATGGGCTTGGCGGCGAGTCACGCCGCGATGGCGGCTCCGATGCAGGCGATGACCGAGATCTCTCTCGGGATCCTGCTCGTCGTCGGTCTGCTGACGCGCCCGGTCGCCTTTGTCGCGTTTCTGTACCTAGGCAGCCTTTGGATATCTGAGTGGGGCACGGCGTGGATTTGGGAGCTGCTGGTTCCTGTGCTCGCGTCGCTTGCGCTCGCGGTGGGTCGGGCCGGTCGAGCCTGGGGCGTCGACGCCTTGCTGGCGCGGCGTCGGCCGTCCTCCCCTTGGTGGTGACTTGAGCCGCGGTGATTTGAGCGAAGATCGCTTGAGCGAAGATCATTTGAGCGAAGATCAAGTGCGAGTGTCGGTCGTCATTCCTACGCACAACGAAGCGCAGTCCATCGGCCGCGTCTTAGCTGATCTCCCTGCCGACATTGTCACTGAGGTCTTGGTTGTAGATAGCAATTCAACCGACGGGACTCCCGACATCGCCTCAAGGATGGGAGCCCGCGTTCTCCACGAACCTCGTCGCGGATACGGTCGCGCCTGTTTGACGGGACTGGCTGGTGCGAGTAGCCCTGACATTGTGGTGTTCCTCGACGGCGATTACAGCGATCGACCGGCTGAGCTCCCGCTTCTCTTGACTCCAATCATTGACGGCCGCGCCGATATTACGCTGGGTTCGCGCCTGGGGAAGCAGAGGATTCGTAGGGCGTTGCCTTGGCATGCCGCGTTTGGCAACCAGCTGGCGGCTTTCCTGATCAGGCTTTTGTATGGTCTAAGGATAAGCGACCTCGGACCGTTCCGCGCCGGGCGAGCAGATGTCCTTCGCCGGCTTGATCTCCAGGAGAACACGTACGGCTGGGCAGTTGAAATAATTCTGAAAGGTACGCTCGGGGGATTCCGCATCGTTGAGGTGCCGGTGAGCTATTATCCGCGCATTGGGAAATCGAAGATCAGCGGTACGCTCAATGGTACGGTTGGAGCGGCGTGGTTCATTCTGAGTCTAATCGTGCGCTATTATTTTCGGAGTCGGAGAGCCGGGACACCACGGCCAGCGTAGGTCTTGGCACAGCAAACCACGAGAAAGGTCATGGTAGGAGCTTCTGGGTTCGAGATCAGGCCGGAACGAGTGGGCGAGTCATTGCAGATCACTTCAGCTATGCCGACTTTTGAGGAGTAATCGGCATCGAGGAGTGCCTTGGCGACTATGTTCTAATCCACATATCTAGTCATCACCAGCAACGCACTGTAACTAACGGCCGTTGATGAAACTCCGGGTTCATAGCTGGCCCCTTGACACTCCCTATAGCAAACCAACGCATGGACGCCAACTCGTCCAAGGGAGAGCGTTGACTCGTGGGCAAGCGCTCAGGGGACAGACTGGCGATCTTCGGAGTAGTGGACGTGCACTAGCCGCCACTTCCCATGTTCTCTGCGGTAGAGCTGGGTTTCGATGCCATGCGTGGTCACGGTCGATCCGTCTTTCCGCATCGTCGCACGAAAAATCCAGTGGAATTCCGACCATCCCGCGTTTCCATTCACGTGAACGGCCACTCCGTGCGCCTCGAGATCGCGTGCCGAGAACATGCCGCCCATTAGGTTCTGAAACACCTGCTGCTCGATGGCATCGAAGCCGTGCTCCTCGCCCAGTGGATAGATGAACGAGACCTCGGGCGAGTGAGACCAGATTTGCGAGAGTAGTTTCAGGTCAACCGTATCCACAGTTTTAGTGTACTGCTCGATGAGGTGGTGGATCGCCGCGATGTCACGCCCAGGGCCGGTGTCGGTCTGGGCAGCGGCGTACGCGGGCATGAGGCAGAGAATCGCGGCGAGTAGAATGCGGGTAACCATAGCGCGCTCCCAGTCTATCCGAACGTTTTCGCAATGCGCCGATAAAACCCTCTTCAATCCAGTCCCTTCTTTTCTATCGATGAGTGATTTGGCGAGGGATAATGCACTCACCAAAACAAATCACCGAATCGGATTTGTAAGGACCTTCTCAGCTAATCGCAATTTCCTTTCCCGGCTCGACAATCTGGACGAATATTCCAAGCCGGTCAGTTGCTTCGAGGAACGTTCGTTCAGCATCTGGAAACTCGACGTAGACAGGCGGGTTGTGAAACGCGCCGTAGTGCATTGGACAAGCGACCCTTGCTTCGAGGATCGCAGCGGCGGATGCAGCTTGGGCTGGCATCAGATCGGCTGGGATACCGCTGGGTGTCATGTTCGGAAACTGTGTGATGGCGCCGTTGATCGGAAGAAATGCGAGGTTCGGCGGACCGCACCGAGCCCGGATCTTCCACCAGTTGCCGTGCCAAAGTGTGTCCCCGAAGTGCATGACCTTGATATCTTCTGCCTCGACAAGGAACGAGATCTGCGGGTCGCCCAAGCCATCAACGGCCGGCAAAGCAGTCACGGTGAATGGCCCGGCCGAGATGGGTTCATACAGAGTAGCCCCCGCGACGGTGAACCCATCGCGCGCGATCTTCGATGCGTTAGCTGGATCACAAATGACCTTCGCATCCGGCCGGAGCTTTCGCCGTAGAGCATCGGGATCGTAGTGATCGGGATGCAGATGCGTGACAAGCGCTAAGTCGAGAACTTCGGGACCAAATACAATTGGCAAGCGGGGATCGCCCAGGAATGAGCGGATCGGGGCCGTGTGCTCCAACAGATCGATGACAAGAGTGGCACCCTCGGACTCCATTTGAACGCCAGCCCAGGAAAGCCGCACAATCTTCATGCGCACATCATATCCCGATGAGTTGGGCTGCGCTTCGAGGATTCGTCCTCATAAACGCCCATGTGGGAGTTGATCGACCGGCGGGTGGGCCAGTTTAACGAAGGGGCCCTGCCGAACTGCCTACACCTAAGACTGTGGTACCTTAATCATCCCTCAGACCTCTTTCATCACATTTTTCTCGTACGGCGCTCACAGACACGCAATCAGCAATCCTGCAATAATTCCCCGACAGTGCAGCATCGAAAACTGCGCCCGTCTCCAGAGACGGACCCAAAATCCGACGCAAACCATCTCCGGCGGCTCTTTGACAAAAGGACGACAAGTACACAAATAAAGCACTAAAAGTGGCGACTCCGCACCTCGGCAAGTGCACGCCAAATCGCAGAAACACCAGCTAAGTCCTTATTCATGTAGTTGATAGAGCTAAGTACTTTAATTAGAATAGCTTAGCGGGAATCGGGGGGGGGGGGGGGGGGGGGGGGACGTAATATACTGTGTAATACCCATCTAGTAAACATCCAAAAATGGAGTCAAAACCACCCAAACTCAGAGGTCCCTCCGAGGCAGGTTTCTCGGCAAAATAAAAGACCCTCGCGGGTTGGCGCCAACGCAGCTCTTAGAGCAATCTCACTTCTTCGCGTCGTATATTATTGCCCCAACAATCTATGAAATCTTCAAGGGAGACGCTAGTGCGTTCGTCAGGTAGTGACCGTGTGCTGGTCATCATGGCGAAAGCACCGAGGCCAGGCGCGGTCAAGACCCGCCTGGCTTCCAGCCTTTCTCCTGAGGCTGTCACCGCTTTCTATTGCTGTCTTCTGGACGACACGCTGGCGCTGGCGCGGTCATTGAGCGATGTGGAAGTTGCCATCATGTGCCCGGAGCCGGACGTAAACGAGCTGGCGCAGTTGGCAGGCAACGAAGCGAGCGTAGTTGCACAGAAAGGGGACGGCCTTGCGGCGGGCCTGACCTCGGTGTTTGCACACTTCGCAGCGACTGGTCGGCAACGCGTCGTTGCCTTCAACAGCGACAGCCCGCATCTGCCGGTTTCGGTTCTTGGGAGCGCGTTCGAGGCGCTCACCGGGCACGACGTGGTTGTTGGACCGACACATGATGGCGGCTATTATCTCGTAGGGGCCAAGGCCGCTCATCCTGCGCTTTTCGATGGCGACGGCATGGGCACTAAGAGCGCGCTTGACGCCCTGCTGGCGCGGGCTCGCTCACTGCAGCTTTCCGTTGGCTTCACCGATCCCTTCTACGACATCGACGTGGAGAGCGACTTAACTCGGCTTGCTGCGGAACTGCGGCTCGCTCCGGCCAGGGCGCCACGAACGGCGGTCTGGCTGAAACAGTGGGGACAGGCACATTTGCGGACGGGCACGGGAGACCTGTGAAGCTCACGCCATCCCGCAGGCTGTACGGGTTGGGCGCGATCTTGCTTGTGGCGCTGACCATCTGCTCACGCAAGTTCAGCAGCATGGGTGCAGCGTCCTTCATCATTCCGCTGGCAGTTGCCGGCATCACGTACCTCCTCGCCATTCGTGAGTTCTTCTACACACCGAGGTTCCCGCACCGCGTCATCGTCATCGGGCTCGTGTTGGCTGCTCTGTGGCATGTTCCATTTCTAATGACGCCGCCGGGTTCAGATGATGACATTCATCGATATGTTTGGGATGGCCGCGTGCAGCGGCTCGGCTATAACCCTTATATTGTCGTTCCAAGCGACCCTGTGCTGGGCGCGTTGCACACACCCGAAACCCGCACGTTGAACAACCCGGATGTGCCGAGCCCATATCCAGCGGGCGCCGAGCTTTTCTTCCGCGCCGTAACCGCAATTCATGAGTCTGTCTTTGCGCTGAAAGTAGCATTTGTAGTTTGCGATTTGGCGATCGTTTTCGTTTTGCTCGATATCTTGCGCTGTAGTGGGCAAGAAGCGCACTGGGTTCTGGCTTATGCCTGGAACCCGCTGCTCGCGATTGAAGTAGCGGGTAGCGGTCACATCGATATTGTCGGCGCGCTGCTGCTGTTGCTATCCTTCGCCGCGCTGGAACGGCGCTGGCGTGCGGTTGCGGCGCTGGCATTCGGGCTGGCTGTCGCCGTGAAATTTCTCCCGATTGTACTGCTGCCACTCTACTGGAAGCGTGTTCGCATGCGCGACGGCGCGCTGGCTGCAGTCGTGTTCGGACTCCTATACCTACCATTTTTAAATCACGGGCGGATTCCGATCGGCTCGCTCGGCACTTACGTGCAGAGTTTCCGCTTTAATGATCCGGTGTTTGCAACGCTCGAGCGAGTGGCGGCTCCGCAGCTTGTTCTTGGTCTGGCAGTGCTCGTCGGCTTTCTTACCGCAATCTGGCTGAGAAGCAAGGCCCCGGCAGCGTCTGCGGACGCGTTTGCGTGGCCGATGGCAGCATCGCTTTTATGCGCACCGGTCGTTTATCCGTGGTACCTGCTGTGGCTCCTGCCGTTCGTGCGGTCGGCCTCGACGGTGCCGATTATCATCTGGACCGTTAGCATTATCCCGACTTACTACGTTTGGCATTTGCGCACGCTAGGTCGTCCGTGGTTGGTTCCGGGCTGGATTATGCTGCTGGAATACGGAGCCGTGGCAACGGCCGGTGCAATCATCGCGTTTCGCCGCTTCACACGACCGGCGGTAACCCAATGCTCAACGGACTAGGTGCGCTTGTGAATGCGGTCTGCAAACTTGTGTGACATAACGAGTGCGGGCCCATGAGTATGCGGGAACACAATCCCCCAAGTTGTGCTGTATAATTCGCGCCATCCGAGGAATCGCTGGCGTGGGTGAAGGGTGCTGGACCGACACGCGCCTCGTGTATCCCGAACTTTTGTCCATCATCAAACACAGCATCCGTTCAATTCACCGAGGAGCGAACTCCATGACAAATGCGAGCCGTGTAACGATGATCCGTGTGGCTTTCGTGGTGCTGGTCCTTGCTGTTCTTGCTGCAACTTCCTGGGCACAGCAGCGCGCGCCAATTCTCGATCAAATTGCCAAGACCTACGGAGTCGATTCGTGG
Source organism: uncultured Acidobacteriaceae bacterium (assembly GCA_963772195.1). Classification (GTDB taxonomy): domain Bacteria; phylum Acidobacteriota; class Terriglobia; order Terriglobales; family Acidobacteriaceae; genus Acidiflorens. The sequence goes on from CAVYWE010000002.1 coordinate 637,300, forward strand.
GACAAGATTGAGGCCATCCGCTACACCTGGAACGGTGAAATTACCGGACTCTTCAAAGCTGCGCACAAGTGGGAGTGGGAGCCCAAGACCGGCAAAGTTAGCTACGAAGGGACGGATAAAGACGGTAAGCCGGTCAACGTTTCCTATGTACGCACCGACCTTAGCAGTCAATCCGACGCCGTGAAAAATCAGATCGACCCGAGTTTCATCAACGACAATTATTGGGTTCTGTTCCCTTTCCATGCTTATTGGGACAAGAGCGCCAGCGCAATCGATCAGGGCAAGTTTAACCTGCCAGTGGGCCCCGGCATGGCCGAGCTGCTCCCGGTGAAGTATCCCGCAGATGGCGGCTATACGCCCGGCGACACCTGGGATCTCTACGTCGGTAAGGACAACCGCGTCGTGTACTTCGTCTACCACCGCGGCGGGCCCAAGCCGCCGAGCCGCGTCTTCGCAACGTGGGCAGGCTACAAAAAGGCAGGTCCAATTCTGTTCTCAACCGAGCACCGCGGCTTCGCCGACGGCAAGCCCCTGCACATCTTTATTTCTGACGTGGCAGTTAAAGTGACGGGCTCCGACAAATGGATGGACGCGCAATAAACTGCCTCCGAAGTAGCGCCGGCATCCTTGCCAGCTGTCCCGGCGGCGTCCTCGCCCCCGGCTCGGCGGGCATGATGTCCACCGGACAGCCGCCGGGACGGCGGCGCTACAGTCGCCGCGCGCCGAATCGGGGCACTCCCTTTCTTCACGAAGCAGCCTCCCTGGCAATCACCACAGTAGTGCAGGAACTGCTCAGCTTGGGCAGATCGCGGGTGGCGGCCATGCGGATGTGCAGCCTTGGGCGTTCACCACGAACGATCGGACAATAGTAGTCAGGCTGCAGCAGTGCGCCTTGCAAGCGTCGTCGTCCGGCACAGCCACCATGGCATGAGTCCCGAAACTCGCAAGGCTGGCACGCGTCGGGAAGCGTGCGGGCTTGGTCGAAGGGCGCGGAGTCTAGAATGTCGAGCCCCATCGAGATCAAGTCCGACAGCGGCTCCCCCGGTCCCGGCCAATAAACGCAGGGCTGTGTCGTGGCTCGCGGCGTAACCCTCACGGTGCTTACGCCACATCCTCCGCGGAGCGGCGGGAGGCCCGCCATCGCTCGAACCAGCGGCTCGCCAATGGCGATCGCGTCGGTTTCCGCAAACAGACGCCGGAACCCCTCCCAGTACTCATCGTAGGACAATGCATAGATGTCGGATCGCACCGCCTGGTACACGTTCACACGCAGGGGAGCGTCAAAATGTTTGGCTACTCGTGCGACCTCCGCGAGACGCAAGTAGTTCACCTTCATCATGACCGCGACGATGGTTACAGGCACGCCGAGCCCTACGCAACGTTCTGCTTGCCGGTGGATCAGCTCCCAATTGCCGTTTCCGCGCTGTGCATCCTGTTCCGCTTGCGTCGGGTAATCGAGAGAAAACTCAATATCGTGAAAGGCGCGCAACTCGTTGTCATCCAACACAGCAACACTATGGCCGTTAGAAGTGATCGTAAGCTTGATGGATTGTGTGCGCAGATAGGCCAGTATCGCTTTAAAGTCCGGATGCATGCCGTTCTCACCGGTGCCCAGATTCACCGAACGGATCGGCAGTCGTTCCATGACGGACTTCACCTGATCCAGAGAGAGGCGATCAGTGCGGGTTGGGTCTCGGTAGCAGAAGGCGCAGGAGAGGTTGCACTCGTTGGTGAGGCCGAGCCCCAGCGCAATCGTGGCATCAGGCACCCTCGCACCGGACGGGATGGATGGAGATTTACCGGTGACGTTATTCATGGACCATTCTCCATCAACCATCCTCCATCTAATATCAAGGCAAACGCGCGAAGCATTGTGTGTAGCGCGCGACTGCGGCATACTCTGGCCGGTTGCTCAGTTTGCGCTCCAGTTCAAAAATCCGTTCGTAGTCTGAGCTGCGAGAAACCCGTGGCGGCAAATAGTCCGCAAGGACGCGTACACCTCGCTCGGCAATCGCTGCAAGCGACGCCGCTTTCAGCATGGTTTGCAGGCTATCTGACGTAAATAGTCGCACCCGGCCTCCGTACAGGGACTCTTGTCCCCACTCAGCGGTGAGGTTCTTTTCCGCAACCGCCAAATCGCCTGCCTGGATGGCGGCCTTGAATACTTCGCCGGCCCGGTTCCGCACAAGGACTGACAGCATCGCTGATGAATCGCGCAAGGCGCGAGCCGCGCCGCACAACACAGCAACCGGGTCGTCGAGATATTCCAGTACGTTGTGGCACAGAATTACATCGAACGATGCAGGGTGAAACAAGATCGCCAACCGCGTAGCATCCCCATGTTGCAGTATGACTTTGTCCGTAACTCCTGCTTCCTGTGCTGTGCGTTTCGCTACATCAAGCATCGCCGGAGAGGAATCCAGCAGCGTGACGTGCATGCCAAGACGCGCCAGGCGAATGGCAGTCGCTCCGGTGCCGCACCCGACATCCAGCGCACACAACGACTTCTCGGCCTGCGACCGGGGAAGAAAATCCTGCAGGTTGGCAAAGGCCAAGTCGGAGCGCAACCGGCCCTCGGGTGACTCAAGGTACGCGACATAATCTTGCGCACCGTTCTGGAATCGTTCGTTGACGGCCATGGTGGTCATCTTTTATGTGACAGCTCATTCGGGAGGAAAATTTGGTCATTTTCACGAACTACCCCCGAAGGCAAACGGATACGAAGGCAATGCGCCTTTAGGGGAATGGTATTCGAAGAATGCGGAAGCCTGCGAGGCAGATTACCATAAAATTAATGCTGTCAAAGTCATGCAGACCGCAAAAGGAGCAAGAGTCGTTCAAGCACGACCCGGAAGTAGAGGTGTTTATTGCAACCGCGCGGGGCGCGAGGAGACGTCCGCATCAGCTGAGGCATTCGCAGTTACAGAATCGACGGCCGCATCAAGTTTGGCCAGCATCTCTTTTGCGGGGGTATATCCTCGAGCGGCTGCCTTCTGTACCCATGCTCGAGCAGTCGCAAGATCTTTCGAAACGCCGTAGCCGCGGTAATACATCATGCCGAGGTCCCATTGCGCAACGGGGACACCTGCCTCAGCCGCTCTTCTAAACCACGTCGATGCTTCCGCGAAATCGCGTGTCACTCCTTTACCTTGAAAATAAAGTCGACCGATCATCCATTCTGCCACCGGAGATCCCTGGTCAGCGGATCGGCGGTACCAATAAATCGCTTCGCCGTAATTTTGGGGTGTGCCTTGCCCATCGCGATACATGGAGCCCAGATTCACTTGAGCTTGCCGATATCCATTTTCAGCTGCCTTTCTCATCCAGTGCATCGCCTTACCGTAGTCCAGCGGAACGCCCTTTGCTTGGAGGTATGCATTCGCCAGATAAACGTGCGCCATTAACCATCCTGCCCGTGCACCGGCGGACTCCATATCTACACCGCGCTTGTACCACCTCTCGGCCTCATTGGTGTCCATGGGAACGCCGTTGCCGACAGCATACATGTCACCAATTCGGAAATTTGCGGCAGCTATGGCCCCGGCCTCGGAGCGAAGATCGCTCCACTGACCCGGCAAATCCGGATCCGCGATAGATGCGACTTTCATGTACCAGCGCAGCGCTTCAGTGGGATTCTTGTACACACCGATGCCACGTTCATGCATTCTCGCAACGTTGTATGCTCCCCACGCGGAGCCCATTTCAGAGGCCTTCAGGTAATGCATGTATGCTTCGCTCGAGCTGGGATCAGTGATAAACCCACTCTCTGCGAGTTGACCCAAATTGTCCTCCGCATGCCCATCGCCGAGACGGGCCGCAGCCTGAAAGTATTCCAACCCTTTGGCGCGATCTTGAGCGACATCCAAACCACTTGTCAGCATCACGCCGAGGTCGCACTCGGCTCGAGCATGGCCCTGGCGCGCGGCTCTCTCCAGCCACGCCCGTGACTCAGCGGGATCGCGCGCTACGCCACGTCCATCGAACAGGGCCTCGGCAAATCTCGTCTCCGCTTCGGCGTTACCCATCCCGGCTGCCTTGCGATACAGTTGGGCAGCCTTGTCTTCGTTCCGGACCACGCCGGAACCGAGCCGGTACTTATCCGCCTGGGAGAGTAGTTCCTTCGGGGCCGACTCAGCATGCGCGTGGGCCATGTTTGCTGACCGGTTGGCGTGAGTACCGGCCGAGTGCCCAGTCGGCCTTACTGAGTTGTCGTCTATGGGTATGGGGGTTCGCGAACGACCAATCTGCAGAATAAGATTGTCGCTGGCTCCCGCGCTTCGAAGCTCCTGCTTCACCGCGCCGGTCAACTCGAAATCAACTCCGTACTTTTTTACCAGCGCAGCCATGCGTGCGTTCGGCACGGCGGATTTAAGACCGTGTTCGACGTCGGCGACTGAAAGGGGCCGGGAAGCATTTGGTGTCCGTGTCGTCCGACCCGCGGAACTCCCCACCATCAATAGCGATATGAATAGCAATATGCTGCTGACTAGCAGTGTCGTAGCGCGCGCATTGTTTATCTCCGATTAGCTATGATCTCGTTTTCCGCTTGCATCGCCCGACGAGCGCGCTCCAGGCGGCCTTTCGCAGCGCTGTTGTTTCCGTCGACTTGCCAGGCCCGTTTGTAGTTAGCAATTGCCGCCATGTAATTGCCCTTGTCCATCTGCCGGTTGGCCGAAGCTATGTAACCCTGTGCAGCACGTGCCGTAGCTCCCCGAGACCCCGTTGCTGGTGTCATCATTCGGCGTGTCGAGGTCGAGGCCGGAACGCTCGAGAAAAGGGCAGTATGCGAGCTCCCGCCCGACCTAGACGCCATACGTCGTTTGGCTGCCCGAGACGCAGGTGTCTGTGCCATCATCATTCGGCGTGTCGATCTCGACGTCTTTAGAGTTGGAGATGGTGTAGCACGCAAGTTCCTCCCCGACTGGAATCCGGATCCGTGTCCGCTCTGTGCAGTTTTCGTCGGCTCGACCGTCCTTTCAATACCGTCCTCTAATGGCATGGGTCGCGCCGTGCCGACCGAATCGAGTTGCGTGACCTCCTGGACTGGAACCAACGCGCCATTCCCCGGGATACTTTCCGGTATCTGCGCCGCCTGCTTATCGAGGAACTGTGGTGCCGCTGCCGGTTGCTTCTTCGTGAAGAACCGCTCGGGTCGTCCCCCGCTCATCATCGACATTGAAATCGACGACGGGCTTGCCGGGCGATTCGTCGCCGAAAGGGATTCTCGGGTTGGAACGATGGGCAGACTCCCGGTGATGATGCGCGCGCCACGAAACGCCCGGCGGCTCACAGTTGCCGACACAGAGCGTCCGGTGCCGAAGCGATCTGCCGGAACCGTCGAGATCGCCTTGCGGATCCGCACATCGACGGCGGCGAGTCGCACATTCGAGAACTGGTCGTCGTCGCGCAGCGGGGCGCCGACGCCGACTCCGCGATTGAGTTTCGTGATGTTGGTCGCGTCGGTGACATTGACTACGTTCGATTGCGAACCGTTCCGTCCGTACCATATTCCGTACCAGGGGTAGAAGGAGTCACCCGGACCAATTGGCAGCCAGCCCACCGACCCGAACCCGGCGGAAACTCCGCGGCGGCCGCCGAATCCGAAGAACGACACATAGGCAGGCGCCCACTCCGGCCGATAGTTGCCAACGCCGTCAACCGGTCCCGGCCACCACACCCAGGATTTCCCACAGAGGAACCAGCGGCCGTAGTGATATGGCGTCCAGCCCCAGGGTTCGTGCGAAACCCACGTCCAGCCCCAGTACGGCTCCGAGACCCAGCGGCCAGCGCGATAAGGAGACCAGTTCCCGGCGACGGTCGGCGACCAGACCCGGCCGTAGTCCGGCACGTTGATCCAGTGCCCGTAGGCATCGAGATCTTCGCTCCCCACGTAGTACCGGTTGGTGTAGTTCCACGATTGAGCGTTGCGGATCTCCCCGTCGCGGTCGTTGTTCCAGGAGTCCCAGCTGTCCTTTGAAGACGCGATGCCGAGCACGCTTCCCGCCTCGTCGGTCGTGCCACGTATAGTCGCGGCTTGGCCCGCCTCCACGTGAGTGCTGCCCTGGGGCGTGGAAATGTCGGCCGCTCCTGCCCGCACGATCACCTGCGTCTCAAAACCGTTCACCTCAACGCGGTAAATGCCTTCCTCCGACGTGGGCCGGATGGCCGCATTGGGCGTGTCGATCTCGACCTCGGCCTCGGAATCCTTGAAGACGGTGTAGTATGCGAGCCCTTGCCCGACCTGGACCTGAATCTGCGCCCGCTGCACGGTTGCGATTTTTGCGTGCGCGTTGTTACCAAGACGAAGGATGTTCGACTGGTCGAGTTGCAGCTCGGCTTGGGAACCGTCCCCCGTCGACATCCTGTCGCCACCGACCAAGGGCTGATTCAGCGCCGCGGATGCCCAGTCACCCGTGTCGCCACGCTGCACGGAAACGTCGCCCTGGATCAAGCTGATACGCGCCACTCCGAGCGGAATGTCCACCTGCGCGCTGGAAAGTACAGTGAAGAATCCAGGTAAGAAAACCCACACGAGAAAGTTGTGTTTCATGCCCACCTAACCGGGGATACCAGCGTTACAGGGTGAGTCTTGATGAAGAGCACTGCAGGTACCCTGCCAGAGTTGCTGCCCGGCTGGCCTCGCAACTCCTTTGCTTCCATGGAGCACCCGATGCCAAATAGGCTTTCATGGGGGCTAGACTGGCCGACCTCGGCCATCAGTGGTGGTTTTCAGCCACCTGAACGCTCTAGTTAAGATTCGAGACATACTTGTTCCGCATCCCTCTCGTTGGCGTCCATAATGGTGTAAACGGAAATCGTCCGAGTCCTGGCGATTCCGCCCGGATGAAAAGGGCAAGCCGGAAGTTATCGGTTCGTCCCTCGGATTACTACCGATAAACGCCCTTGTGTTGCTTGAATTTGACGCGAATTTCCCGGATGGCGGCCACTCGGAAACTGACCCAACGGCGCGACTCAGGTTGCTTCCTCAACCGCAGCGACTTCCTCCGCCTGCGCGGTCTCGACGGAGAGCTTCCGCAGCGACAGGCGTTCGTGATGGGAGAGGAACAGTCCGACGGGAACGACAGCGACAAACGTCACCAGCCACAGCATGATGCCGCAACTGACCGTGAGCTCCTTGGGGACAATATCAAAGACGTGGTCGAGCGCGCTGATGGTCGCCAGTTGCGAACCGCCGCCGACACCAGGCAGCTGGACCATGGAGCCGATCATGCTGGATCCCATCAGAAGAAGAACCTTAGTGACGCTCATGGCACTCATGGGCGCGCCGTAGGCATGCGTGACTTCTTTGTAAGCCAGGGCGATGATCCACCACATCAAGATCGACACAGCCGACAATTGGAGAAATGCGAATGGACCGTGAATGGTATTCAGGCCGATGGTAAACTCACGAATTCTTTGCGCGATACGATGGCCCAGATTCGCGGCGAGATGGGAAAAACGGCCTTCGACCCACTGCGCCATTCGGTTTCCCCGGTAGGAGACCAGCACCGCTCCTGAAAGCAATCCCAGTACGAGAGCGATCAGCGCGTATCCCGTGAGATGAATCCAGTGCCTGACTTCGGGCGGGGAGGCGAGCGTGAACGTGCGCAGTTTTGAGGGCAGAAAAATGGCCGCCACCAACAGGCAGGTGAAACCGCCGACGTCAAAAATTCGCTCCACCGCCCAGACCGCCACTTGCGAGGCGAAGGGCAGGTTCAGACGGCGCGCGATCAGGTAGGGACGAATCAGTTCGCCGGCACGACCGAGCAGAGCGAGTCCGGTGAATCCGATCATGGTAGGTGGGACTAGCTCGAGGATGGACGCTTGCTTGCGCACGGGGCGAAGAAAGATCTTCCAGCGCACGGCACGCAAGATGTAGGCGATATAGATGTATACAACGCCCGCAAGGATGTCACCCCAATTCAGCCCGTACTGAAAGAGCCGGGCCCAGTCGAAGTGCTGCCAGGTGCGGAACTGCAGATAAACCAAAACGGCCAGCACGAGGAAGACCGCCGCGTAGACCACGTATCTTTTTTTATTCATTCAGTTTTATTCATTCAGATTCCGTCTTGCGTGGATCCCGATCATTTGTTAATAGCGCAGAGGAAGTGCACAACCGTCGGCGAGCTAACCCCCGCGAATGAAGGTAAATGAGAGAGCGGGCATGGTCAAACGTGGAACGGTCAATGCTGAACGGCAAATGCTGAACGGTCGACGCAGAACGGTCAATGCTGAGATTCGGCGGTGACGGTGGTGGCTGGGGGTTTCGAAGCGCGGGCGTGGGCTGGGGGTTTGGTGGAGACCTGTTTTTGCTTCGCTGCTTCCCTCCGCGCGATCTTTTCCTGAGCAGTCTTCTTGAGATTGTACTCGTGCACGATGCGGGCCACGTAGGCGCGGGTTTCGCGAAATGGCGGCACTCCCCGATACTGTTCGACGCGTTCCGGACCGGCATTGTAGGCGGCCAGCGCCTTGACGAGATCGAAATTGTAGCGCTCCAGAAGTTCGCGCAGATAGCGGCTTCCGCCCGTGACATTGGCTTGCGGATCGAAGGCATCGTTCACGCCCAGCTGGTTGGCGGTGCCGGGCATGAGTTGCATAAGTCCGCGGGCTCCTTTGGGGGAAACGGCGCGCGAGTTGAATCCGCTTTCGGCGTGGATGACGCTGTTCACGAGGTCGGGATCGAGATGATAGGCGGCGCTGGCGGAATCCACGACTTGATTCAGAGCGGGCGCGGGGACAAATTTTGGAGATCCAAAGTTTGCAGACCCAGATTTTGCAGATCCAGATTTCGTAGACCAGGATTTCGCGGACTCAGGCTTCGCCGACGCAAACGTGACCGAGATTGACGCAGGCGAGTCCGTGGGCGCTGGCGCCGGCAATGGCAATGGTAAAGAGAGATCCTTTTCGTAACCGGTAATCTCTTCGGTGGGCACGTCGGTGAAGCTGGAATCGTCTGCGGCGAGAAAGAGGCGGGTGTTTGTTCCCATCACCAGGCGATGCTCGTGGCGAATGCTGAAGCCGTTGCGGAGGATCGCCAACTCGGCGGCATTCGTGGGGCGAGCGAGCAAAGCGACGGCGATGACGCACAAGAACGTGGCTTTCACCGCAATTCTCGCAGCCCTCTTCGTCGCGAATGGACTTTTTCGAATCATTTTCTTCGACTGATCACAGGCTGACACCGATCGCGGCTCCGCGAATCACGACGGGCGGTTCGATCTCTTTTCCATGTAGCACGTGCTCGATAGCGGCGGTTACTCCACTTTCGCCGTTCGAGCGGGTAAGCGCCCAGCCGCGACTGCGCAATTCCTCGGATGCATTCCCCATGATAAAGGGGTGGCCGGCAAAGGCAAGCATTTCAATATCATTATAGTTATCACCGATGGCCATGACCTGCTGGCGGGTAATGCGGCGGTAGTTGGCCCAGCGCTCGAGCGCTTGTCCCTTGGAACAGCCAGCGTTGAGCACATCGACAATGGAAAGATCGCGGCCCGGGTACTCGGTGCGCACCACTGTGATGGGCAGGCCGCAGCTCTCGAGGACTTGCAATACCCGCTGCATGTCGGCGATCGGACCGCAGAACATGGCCTGCACCGGATCGCTGGTGAGCGCATTCTCGATCGGAACCACGAACTTAATGTACTGCATGTTCTTTTCCAGCCAGCGCTGGATGCTGCCTTCCAGTTCGTCCAGACGCTCGATCACGATCGTGCCCGAAGCATCGCCGTGAAGATCATTGTTGTCAAAAGTTAGAACGGTCTGACCGCGAAACTCTTGCATCGCGCCGACGAGTTCGCGGCAGGTTGGTGCGGGGAGCAAGTCGCGGTGGAAAGTTTCTCCGGCAAGGGAGCGGGTGACGGCCCCATTCGAACTGATCAACCAGAGGTCAAATCCCAGTTGCTGAGCGATCGGCAGGGCAAAGGTGTGACGGCGTCCGGTGACCAAAATGACCTCGATGCCCTGGGCGTGGGCCCGTCTGAGGGTTGCGAGATCGGTTCCGGAAATCTGGAATTCGGGGTTGAGCAGGGTCCCGTCAATATCGATGGCAATGAGGCGAAGGGAATCGGCGGTCACAAGTAATTTTAACATTGGATGCAGTCGCGCCTTCCGAATGCCGACCCGACCGCGCAAACGGGCGATTTATGAGATACCTTGTATCTATGAAACTACGACTCCTTCTTCTGTTCCTGATTTTGTTGCCAATCTCGTTGCCAGCCCAGCCCGCGCCCGAAACCGGCAAACCTTTCGTCGTCGAATACTATTACAAAGCCAAGTGGGGACACGCCGACGAGTTCCTGCTGCTGTTCAAGAAGAACCACTACCCGCTTCTGAAGAAGCAGGTGGAGATGGGGCGCATGCTCAAGGTCTGGATGGACCAGCCACGCTATCACTCAACTGAAGACGGGCGTTGGGATTATCGCGTGACCATCGTGTTCAAGAACTCAACGGCCGCGAATGAGCCCTTCGACGAAGACACGCTGAAGAAGCAGCTTTGGCCCGACCAGGCCTCGTATTTAAAGGAGGAGCAGCGACGGTTTGAAATTCTCGACGGACATTGGGACGTGCCCATCAAGAGCGTAGAGCTGGACGTAAAGTAAACGATGCTCCCGGTTCCAAAAAGATGTGAAAGATTGGTGAATCTTCCCGACGAAATCCTTTATCGCTCCCATCAGAATTTGGAGTTAGACAGGATGTAGTTATGCCGATAAGTTAGATCATGGATAACTTAATCGGTGTGGAAGACTCACCTGTTGATTTGCTACACGAGATTGGCGGCCGGCTGGCGACAGCGGGCGGATTTCACGATGTGTTGGACCGGGTAGTGGAGTTTGCCTCGGCGCTGGTGAAGTGCGATTCCTGCCTGGTCTATGTGCTCGAGGGCGAGGAACTGGTCTTGCGAGCCTCCAAGAATGCGCATCCCGAGGTTGTGGACCGACTCAAACTGCGCGTCGGGCAGGGCATTACGGGCTGGGTGGCGGAACATCACGAACCGGTGGCGATCTCGGAAAAGGCGGCGCAGGATCCGCGATTCCAGTTTTTCCACGAATTGCCCGAGGATAGTTACGAAGCATTTCTCTCCGTACCGCTGATGTGCCGTGGGCGGGTGGTGGGAGCGATTAATCTGCAGCATCGCCGGCCTCACATCTACAAGCGGAAAGAGATCCGGCTGATTTCGGCGATTGGGTTTCTGGTGGGCGCGGAAATTGAGTTAGCACGCATGGAGGAAGTCAATTCCAACCTTACGGACCAGTTACAGACCCGAAAAGTTGTGGAACGCGCCAAAGGGATTTTGCAACGCGAGTTGGGATTGAGCGAAGAACAAGCCTACCTCGCTCTGCAGAAGCAGAGCCGGCAGAAGCGCAAGGCGATGCGGGAAATTGCCGAAGCGATCATTCTGGGCGAAGAAGTGAGAGCAAACACGCGCGCGGCGGAAGTGTCGTAAAAGCGCGGCGGGAAATGCCGTCAATTTCCCGTAGAGATGCGGTTTGCCGCGTCTCCGGAGACGGGCCAAGCCCCGTTCTCTAGCTGCCCCAGATAACCACGAATTCGTTCTAAAACTGAATTGTTCCAAACAAAAACCCGGGAGCAGATGGCATTGCGATCTGCTCCCGGGGAGGGACAGCTGCGATCGGGATGTGGCCCGAGCGCAACTGGGCGATTTATTTCGATGCAATCTCGCGCGATGCGCTCTCGCGCGGGACGGCAAAGTGCAGGGTCATGTCGTACTCGGGAAGAGCCATGGTGCTGACGAAACTCTGTCCGTTTCTCGACACCAGCGTTAGCATCGAGCTGACTTCATCGGGCTTCGACGATTCAACGTCGTTCACCATCATTATCGCGTTCGTGCCAGTCCCGTTGATGCCACGTAACGTGAGCAACTCGGATGGCCCGTTGGTTTTGATGGAGAACATATATTCTCCCGGGCTCAGGACACACTTTTGCCAATGCACTTCGTGAGTAAGGGTGAAGCTGCCGTGTGCCTCCTCGGCGGCAGCCAGAGTCGGCTGAAGGGTGAACATACTCAAGCCCAAAACGGCGGCATATGCGAATTTGCGAATCGATCTCATGAAATCTCCTTTTTTGGTCTAAAAGCACACGGCCAACGTAAGACGTGAAGCCGAATGGCGTGGGCTTAGATTGAGTGGAGAACAACGAGGTCAGCAGATTTGCAACGCAGCGAACACGGCTGGACACAAATATTAGTTCGACGGATCCGCCGCTGAGCGGGGCTCGAACTAGTAAGACTATGAAGGGATTCAGATGCGGTGTCCAACAAAAAAAATCGATCTGTCGCATCTGTGCAGAGACGGGGCTTGCCGCGTGTGAGAAGGAGTAAGCCCCATAGCGCCCGGGGATTGCAAAATCCACAGGTGTTGGAGCAGGATTGACCAGTCGCAGCTCGCACCAGACGGGGGTCAACGCCATGAAAATATCTTTCAAAACTGCAGTCATCACTGGAAGCTCTCGTGGACTTGGCCGTGCGATCGCCGTAAAGCTGGCGCAAGAAGGTGTGCAGAAAATCGCAGTCCGCTACCTGACGTGCAGGGATGAAGCCGAGATAACCCTGGACCTCCTCAGGGATGCTGGCGCACAAGGTGTGTTAGTACAGGGCGACACGTCAAATGCACAGCGCGCACGGGAAATTGTCGACTAAGCGGCGCAGAACATCGGCGGCTGCGACATTTTTGTGCAAAGCGTAGCTCCTCCACTCGACAAGATTTACGAACATTTTCTTACAGGACAGACGATAGCGGTTGATGGCGGAAGTTCGCCGATGAATCCGGACTTCCCACTAGCTCTGCAAGTGCCCAAATAGGGGAGCATCGGCGATGAATGATAATGCGCGAAAGCAGAGTGTGAAGGCGTACTTCGATGGCATTGCGGCGAAAGACATGTCGCGGGTTCCGTGGGCCAAGGATGCGACGCTGCGCACTCCACTCAATCCCGCCGGCGGCGAAAGCGTGATGATCCGCGGACGCAAAGCTATCCTCGACTTTTTCAACAGCATTCTGCCCGCAGTCCGCAGCCTTGAACTCTTGCATTACTACACAGGCGATGGTGGCTGGGTTGCCGGGCAGGCCGAGATTAGCCTCGCAAACGGCAAGACGCTTTATGTCCTCGACGCATTTCTTATTGAAAACGGCGAGATTATCGAGCAGCAGAACCATTACGATCCGCGCCCCGCGACCGGCGAGAGCCAGGGCTGACATTATGAGGACAAGCCCCGTTTCTACACCAGAGCGCGAACACCACCCAATGCGCCCTAGCCGCCATTAAAGTGGCTTTCCAGCGGACTCAGGCGCGCACGTTTGCAAAAAGCTCACCCGATACGAGAACATACTTGGTTTGCATACATCCCACAATTCCTATAAGGAAGCAGCCAAAAATATGGCGAAGCTGAAACAATCTCCCACGAAAGCATCCAGGAAGGCGGCGGTCGAGGTGATGTCCTCAAGAAAAGCACACAGCGGCGCCGGAGACGAGCGCGCGATCGAGCCTGCCAAGGGCAAACTGGGCGTGATGATCCCGGGCATGGGCGCGGTCGCCACGACGTTTGTTGCGGGCGTCGAAGCGGTGCGCAAGGGCATCGCGCACCCCATCGGCTCGCTCACGCAGATGGGGACGATCCGTCTGGGCAAGCGCACCGACGGCCGGTCTCCAAAAATCAAGGAGTTCGTTCCTCTCGCGGGGCTCAATGATCTGGTCTTCACCGGCTGGGACATTTTCGAAGACAACATGTACGCGGCCGCTCGCAACGCCGGAGTGCTGGAGCGCGATCTGCTCGACAAAGTAAAAGGCCGGCTTAGCGCTATCAAACCGATGAAGGCCGTGTTCGATCACAACTACGTCAAGAAGATCGACGGGCCGAACGTCAAGAAAGGGAAGAGCAAGCTGGAGCTGGCCGAGCAGCTACGCCAGGACATCCGTGACTTCAAGAAGTCGAGCGGCGCGAGTCGGCTGGTCACCATCTGGTGCGCTTCGACCGAGACCTTCATTGAGCCGAGCGCCGCGCACCAGAGCGTGAAGGCGCTCGAAAAAGCGATGAAAGAGAACGACGAAAACATCGCGCCCTCAATGGTCTATGCCTACGCCTCGCTGATGGAGGGCGTGCCCTTCGCCAACGGCGCGCCGAACCTCACGGTGGACGTGCCGGCGATGCTCGAACTGTCGCGTGAGCGCGAAGTTCCAATTTGCGGCAAGGATTTCAAGACTGGCCAGACTCTGATAAAGACCGTGCTGGCTCCGGCCTTCAAGGCGCGGCTGCTCGGCGTGAGCGGATGGTATTCAACCAACATCCTGGGCAATCGCGACGGCGAAGTGCTGGACGATCCTGGGTCTTTCAAGACCAAGGAAGAATCGAAGTTGGGAGCGCTGGAGCACATTCTGCAGCCCGCTTTGTATCCCGAGCTCTACGGTAATATCTTCCACAAAGTTCGCATTAACTATTATCCGCCGCGTGGTGACAACAAAGAGGGTTGGGACAACATCGATATCTTCGGATGGCTCGGGTACCCGATGCAGATCAAGGTGGACTTCCTTTGTCGCGACTCGATTCTCGCGGCGCCGATCGTCCTCGATCTCGTGCTCTTCTTAGACCTCGCACAGCGTACGCCGGAACTGCGTCGCCTGGGAATTCAGGAATGGCTAAGCTTCTACTTCAAGTCGCCGATGACGCCGCCGGGCTTGTATCCGGAGCACGATCTGTTCATCCAGCTCATAAAGCTGAAGAACACGCTGCGGTACTTGAAGGGCGAAGAGTTGATTACGCATCTGGGGCTGGAGTACTACGACTAGAGCAAGGTTTGTGTGGTGACGGGCGTCTCGCCCGTCAGCCATTTGGTCAACAGGAAGGCACGACGCCCGTATTCTGACCGCATGGATCGGCTTTGGGGCATTCTCGCTGCAATTGCATTCGCACTCTTCGTACTTCCGACGAATGCCATCCTCGACTTCCTCCCAAAGCTGTGGCGGACATGGCAGGGTAAGAAATAGAAGATTACGCATCATCGCATCCGCTGGCGTCCGAAAGGACGGGCGAGACGCCCGTCACCACACAACCTATCCATCCAACAATTCCGAACCCAGTCCCGATTGGCGCTCGGGATAGAATCTTCCGATGGCTGGTAAAAAGTCCATAGCTCCGCGCTCCGAAGCTGGACACGACACGCGCTACATAAAACTGCAGAAGAATTACTGCTTCGCCTGCGGCAAGAACAACCCCGACGGAATGCGCCTGCGTTTCACGTACGACGAGGAGCGCAACTCTTTCGTGTGCCGATTCCGCTTGGGCAAGCGCTATACCGGACCGCCCGGACACTGCCACGGTGGCATTATTGCGACCATCCTCGACGAAGCGATGGGCAAGGTGAACAAACTGCGTCAGGTGGTGGCGCTGACTTCCGAGATTACCGTGAGCTACCTGAAGCCGGTGCCGCTGAACCGGCCGCTGCGCGTGGAGTCTCGCGAAGTAAAGGTGAAGGGCCGAAAGCATATCAATATGGCCGAGATTCTGAACGCAAAAGGGGAAGTGCTGGCGCGCAGTGAGGGCTTGTTCATCGCGATCGATGCGCACCGCATGTTCGCGCGCTTTGTGGAGCGCTGAGTAGGATCGTGTGGTGACGGGGCTCCGCCCCGTCCTTGCCGGGGCAAATCCGCCACCACAGAATTGTTCGCATGAGCAAGACCGGGGTACCGTGAATCGTGCACGGGCTGTAAAATGAATGTCAGGGCAACGTAACTCCCAGCACCCATAAAGGATTGTGCTGATGGCTGACGGCTGATGGCTGATAGCTGTTCCCAGAAAAGAGTAAACCCATGTCGCAAAACAACGGACACAACACCAACCTTCGCCTGAAGACCGGCCTCGCCGAAATGCTCAAGGGCGGCGTGATCATGGACGTAACCGACGCGAAACAAGCGGAGATTGCGCAGCGAGCAGGCGCAGTCGCCGTCATGGCCCTGGAGCGCGTCCCGGCGCAAATCCGCGCCGAGGGCGGAGTGGCTCGCATGGCCTCGCCGAAAAAGATTCGCGAGATCATGGCGGTGGTCGATATTCCCGTCATGGCGAAGTGCCGCATCGGTCATTTCGCGGAGGCGCAGATCCTGCAGGAGCTGGGCGTCGACTACATCGACGAGTCCGAAGTTCTAACCCCAGCCGACGAAGTGCATCACGTGGATAAGCAGGCGTTCGCGGTTCCGTTCGTCTGCGGCGCTCGCAACCTGGGCGAGGCTCTGCGGCGGATCGCCGAAGGTGCGGCCATGATTCGCACCAAGGGCGAGGCTGGCACCGGAGACGTGGTGCACGCCGTCCGCCACATTCGCCAGATTGTGCTGGAGATGAAAATTCTCACCGTCCTCGGAGAAGAAGAGCTCTACGCGAAAGCCAAAGAGCACCAGGCGCCCTACGAACTTGTGAAGATGGTGGCGCGTGACGGCAAGCTGCCAGTGCCCAATTTCTCCGCGGGCGGAATCGCGACTCCGGCGGATGCGTCGCTCGTGATGCAGCTCGGAGCAGAAGCGGTATTCGTCGGCTCAGGCATCTTCATGAAGAACTCGACCGAATTCGCCGACCCCGCGGAAGCCGAGAAGCGCGCGAAGGCGATTGTGCAGGCGGCGACGCACTTCAAGGACCCTAAAGTGTTACTTGAAGTCAGCGAGGATCTCGGGGGGGCTATGAAGGGGCTGGCGGTTTCTACGCTTGATGAGGCCCACCTGATGCAGACACGGGGCTGGTAGCTAAAGTGAGCGCTGCTAAATCTCGGTGTCCCTCAACGAGGATGAGGTAAAAGCATGAACATATTTCAAATGCGCCATAAAATTCTCGAAGGGCACCGTGGCGAGGTGTTTACGCCAGGACAACTTAGGGTTGAGTTCTTGACGACATTTCCCACAATCAATCCAGCGAGCATAAACGCCGCCGACTGTTTTAATACCCCAGGCAAAACAGCGGGTTGCACGTGCAAGGAGTGTACGAAGCTCGGGGGATTTGCCGTGAATAGGGACCGTATCGTGGACATGGGGGTTGGCGGGTTTGGAGACATTTCGCGCGTCTATACGCCAACGGGGAACACACGGAATAGAGCGTGCAGAGCTACTTCTGATGCAGTAACCGCTCACGGAGGTGTGTCAGGTCCGGGTGGCGGTCTGCGAATCGGTCCCCACGATGCCGCTCAATGCGTTCGACAATACAACGGTTCCTACTATCGGGGCCGGAGTAACACCTCCTTGGATCGGGAGGCTTACGGCCTTTTCAGAGACCGGCTTTCCCGAGACGCCGATCAACTGCTTGAGCAAATCACATTCGTGGGCGAGCAATACGGCGGTGCTCAGGAGCGTTTCGGAAGCATACGGAAAGAGGCGGCGCTCATTGTCTCCAATCTCCGTCCAATACTCGACAAATGGCTGAACACCGTGACGGAAACCAAGCCCTTGATTGAACGGGTACCAGACCAGGCGACTTTGGACTTTCTCTTTTCTCCGTTTGTGGGCAATAAACAGTGGCCCGTGTGGGCATCGAAGACGCTGCACTTCCTTCGGCCCGATGTCTTTCCGATTCTTGATTCCAATGCCAAGAAGCCGCTCGGCTTGGAAGGCATGGTCAACTCCAGCCGCAATTATCACCAGTTCTCTTCCATCTTCCGCGACGCTCTTTTGGGAAACGTTGAGGGGCTTACGGCAGCACGAACTGCCGACGGCGGCGAGTCCCCGACAGACTTGAAGCTGCTAGATAAGATCCTCTTCCAGCTTGGACTCCGCATGAACTGACAAATCGGTACGGGCGGGTGGCTCGGCCCAAATTCTATCCCTACTCTCTACGAGGGTGCCCCGTCCAAGCTTCCGCTAGGGCGGGCAAGCTCTACCATCAGTGTTTGAAATCCCTTCATAAACTGTCATATTAGGAAGCCATGTCCATGACCTCACTGAACATCTCTCTCCCCGAACCACTCAAACAATACGTCGAAAGGCAGGTTGCGGGTGGGCCCCATCTGCGTGGGAGATATTGTTTTGCTTATCTTTGACGCTGACATCAAATTAACTGGGGTGCGCCACTTCTCACGCTTTCTGAGAAGTGGCCATCGGGACAGTCCGCACTCTCGGGGTTTCGCTCGTATTGGATCGTCCACGGTGCTCATCAGAAAAGCAAAAGCCCCGCTAGTCAGGCGGGGCTCGGCAAAATTGCCAGTCGGTACGCTGCCTTTCAACACAACCATTATAGCAGACCAACTCTAAGTCGAGAAGCCCGTGCGGAGGACGACGGACTCGAACCGTAATGGCTGACTTGGCCACTCGACTACTTGAAAGGCAGCGTCCAGTACCCACTGGCAACGTCCTCCAGACGCAACCTATCGCCCGTTCAGTATTTCCCCCGCCATAAGCACGCACAATCCCACAAAAGTAGCTACTCCAAATTGGGAATGAGCCAGTTACTCTAGATGCGGGTTCGAATCCCGTCGAGTCCGCCACGCAGTCTGAATGTCAGAGAGATCCGACAGGATTGCCCTGGAAATTCCGAAAAATGGGCGCAATTTCGCTAGGGTTGCTGCAAACCGGACTGGAGAAAGTGTCCTACCCGAAATTGTTTGAACGCATTGTGGCCTTTTTTCTCTAAAAGGCTGATGAGCAGTCCGCTTTCAAGGGCTCCATCAGGCGAATGCTTTCACGGCAAGCGCGTCGGCCTGAATCGCGAAACTGAAGTACACGGGGCACCGCGCAGGAATTCTCAGCTAACCGGCTTTCAACCAAGCCGAAACAATCTCCGGCAGAACGCATAGACCAGAATGCCCGTCGCGCTGAAACCGGCAAGCGCTGCGATCACGAACGTGATCAGCCATAACAACAAGTGGGACGCACGGATTCGCTTCTCCCGTCGCCTATTCTCGTAGAGGGCAACCGCCAAGCCTTTTTTGGCGACCTCATCGGCATACCTCCACGACATCCAGCTGTACAAGAACATCTGCACGATCTCAAAAACCACGTAGGCAAGAATTGACAGGATGATAAGGCAGATCGACTGGTCACGGGCAGTGGTGGACGGCAGTTCGGTTCGAGCCGTTTTTGGGGGCAGCAGGCGGGCCCCAATCCTACCGACCGAGCGAAGCTCGGCAGCAAGCGTGCGCTCTCCTCTGCTGGAACGCTTTGCGAAAACATGAACGATGACGGGTAGGATGCGCAGACAATCAGCACATCGGCAAGGAACCAGCATTGAACCGAGAAAGAAACGGGGAGCCAGGATCGATGTGCCATCAGCTCCCCACACCACGCCAAGCCCTCAATCATCAGTGCGATAATCCTGCTGTTTTGGGATCATTGAAATTCTCGCCAATGGGTAGATTCATTTGTAAATGAAGCACCGAGCAAAAAAGCCGCCAAGACCAATGTTCTGGCCTTGGCGCTCTGTATTCAATCGGCCTTTTTCAGGATAAATGTCTTATTTATTAAAGGTGGCCGTCACAGTTTTGGCTGCGCTCATCGTAACCGTACATTTGCCGGTACCGGTGCAAGCCCCGCTCCAGCCGCTGAAGACGGACCCTGACTTGGCGGCAGCGGTGAGCGTGACCACCGTTCCACTTGCGAAATTGGCACTGCAAGCAGCTCCGCAGTTGATCCCCGATGGGCTGCTGGTGACCGTACCAGTTCCTGTTCCCTTTTTGGTCACCGTCAGCTTGAAGGAAGTCTGAAAGGTGGCCGTCACAGTTTTGGCTGCGCTCATCGTAACCGTACATTTGCCGGTACCGGTGCAAGCCCCGCTCCAGCCGCTGAAGACGGACCCTGACTTGGCGGCAGCGGTGAGCGTGACCACCGTTCCACTTGCGAAATTGGCACTGCAAGTAGCTCCGCAGTTGATCCCCGATGGGCTGCTGGTGACCGTACCAGTTCCTGTTCCTGCCTTGGTCACCGTCAAGAGAAAATTCGTGGCGTTGAATGTGGCCGTCACAGATTCGGCAGCGCTCATGGTAACCGTACATGTGCCCGTTCCGGTGCAGGCCCCACTCCATCCGCTAAACACGGACCCTGAGGCAGCCGCGGCGGTCAGTGTGACCGCGGTTCCGCTCGCGAAGTTGGCGCTGCAACTGGTTCCGCAATTGATCCCTGACGGGTTGCTGGTGACCGTACCACTTCCGGTTCCTGCCTTGGTCACCGTCAATAGGAAGTTCCCAACATCGAACGTGGCTGTGACGGATTGAGCCGAAGCGAGAGTCAAAGTGCAAGTTCCCGTGCCCGAGCACGTAGTGTTGTTGCTCCAGCCCGCGAAGGTCGAACCTGAGGCTGCAGTGGCCGTCAAAGTTACTACCGTCCCTACCGCAAAGCTCGCGGTGCAGCTTGTAGGGCAATTGACTCCAGAGGGATTGCTCGTTACGGTGCCCGCACCAGTTCCTGCTAGGTTGGCGGTTAACGAGAGCGCCGTCACCTTGCGTGCCTCGACGGTTGCCGACCCATTATCGTCTACTCCGCCAAAGGCATAAATCCGACCATCCGATCCCTTCGCTCCTGACACCAGATCGCGTTGAGTTATCATGCACTCAGAAGTCCACGCGCCACTGGAGGGATTGTAGATGTCCACCAGACGATCAAATGTAGTATCCTTAGGATCGCCATCGCCACCGAAGACGTAAATAAGCCCATCAGAACCTGTCACTGCCGCGTGCTTTTGTCGATAATGAGGCATATTGGCCGCCGGACTCCAAGCATTCGCACTCGGGTTGTACGCCTCCCACGTCTTTAGTAAGGTCGTTCCACCATCTAGCGACCCGCCAAACGCGTAAACGCGACCGTCCAAACCCAACGTTACCGCCAGATTCCCGCGGTGTGTCGACATAGAAGGAATCTGTGTCCAGGTATCCGCCAGGGGATCGTATACCTCCGCAGTGTTCAGTACGTGTAAGCTCGAATCGAAATACGCGCCGCCCACGGCATAGATTCGCCCATCCAGACCGGTGGCCGCGCCCAAGGTCGCGCGCTTACTATTCATCGAAGCCGTAAAATTCCAGTTTGTGGTCTGCGGGTTAAATGCTTCCACGGTAGTAGAATCCAAGTAGCCGTTTCCGTTTTCTCCTCCTAATGCATAGATAAGGCCATCCTGCCCGGCTGCGGCAGCCAACGCTTCCCGCGGGGTCTGCATAGGGGTGATGATGGTCCAACTGCCCAAGACTGGGTTATAGGTTTGAGCTTCCGTCAAAGCTGCTTGGCCGTGGCCGCCCAGCGCGTATGTCATACCGTCAGTTCCGGTTGCCGCCCCGAGCTCGTTTCGAGCGCACACATTGTTCCCATTTGACAAGCTGCAATTGGAATCATTGCTGTTCGGGTCAGCAGGCATGGAGGGGACAGTAGTCCAGGTCGTGCTGGCTTGATAGGTCTGGGCAATCGTACTTCCTGCGGGGTTATCGCTGGTCGCACCGCCAAGGACATAAATCCTGCCGTCAGCCCCTACGGCGGCCCCGTCACCGAAAGTCGCGGTCGTAAGAGGAGCGACCACCGTCCAGGCCTGGTTATTATGAACCGGATCATATTCTTCAACCGATGTTAGGTACCCAGGGTTTCCCCCAAAGACATAGATCTGTCCATCAGGTGCCGCTACCGCAGCAAAACTATAGCGAGGCACATTAAGTGAAGCAACCGTCGCCCACGTGCCTGTAGCCGGAGTGTACGCCTCGACCACGCCAGGATCAGGTGAGCTGGTTAGTCCAGAAATGGCATAAATTCGTCCGTCTGCCCCGGTAGCAGCCGCGAAGTAGCTGTGGGTGAATTGCATAGAAGCGCCTGTAGCCCAAGTATTGGTGTTTGGGCTGTAGATCTCGACGACATTCGTATCACCGTTGTTGCCGATGCCACCTAGAGCATAGATCTTTCCATCGGTCCCAGTGGTCGCCGCCAACTTGAAGCGTGGGGTCGGCATGGGTGCCGCGCTGGACCATGAGTTCGTGCCTGGGTCGTAGACCTCCACTAAGTTGTTGCCATTGTTGCCGGAACCGATAACGTAGATCTTGCCGTCTAAGCCGGCGACTGCAGCAGCGACCGATTGTGCTGTGGGAACGGAAGGGACCGTGCTCCAGCTAGCTGTGCTGGGGTTGTATGCTTCCACTGTGTTCCCGGATCCATTGTCACCGCCGACAGCGTAGATTCTTTGATCGCTCCCCGTTGCGGCACCCAGATACCATCGTGCGCTGGACATCGCAGCAACGGAACTCCAGTCGCACTGGGCATGAGCCACAGAAGCCAGACAGCAGAAAACTGCGAGAATCGAGAAGGACGCGACCATGGTCCGATGGATGGGTTTTACGCAACTAGAAACAACTGTCAAGCTTCCGCGTGTCCACGTCATTTTGTTTTCTCCGGTATTGATTTTGGAGGCGCTCTCTAGCCCTCAATCATTAATGCGATGATCCTGGTGTTTTGGGATCATTGAAATTTATGAACAACGCGAGTTCAGCTATCCGTGCCAGGCGGGGATGTAGCCGTGGTTTGGATTGTCCCGAATTTGATGACTCGAACCGGGCAAGTTCAACCTTAACCTTATGAAAAAACGATGGTTTCCTGGGTAAAAGGACCTGCGTCCTACCCAAACTGAGTTAGAATTGCTGGCCAAAGGGACAGTCCTGGTGGAGGGTATAGTGGGGGAAAGGGAATCCCGTACCGACGTAACCATCCTCTTGGCAGAACTGGCAAAGGGGAACCAAGAAGCGGCCTCGGAGCTTGTCCCGCTTGTCTACGAGGAGATGCGACGGCTCGCGGGTCGGTATATGCGGCGCGAACGCACAAACCACACACTTCAGGCCACGGCCCTAGTCCATGAGGCTTACCTAAAGCTGGTAGAACAGCGCTCGGACTGGCAAAGCCGCGCGCACTTCTTTGGAGTTGCGGCACAAGTTATGAGACATATTCTGATCGACCACGCTCGTGGACACGTTCGGGCAAAACGTGGTGGGGCAAAAGAGGCAGTGGCTCTTGATGAGGCCTTGGTGTTTTCTGAGGAGAAATCGGCGGAGCTGTTAGCCGTAGACGACGCAATGCAAAGGTTAGCAAAGCTCGATCCGAGGCAGAGTAAGGTTGTGGAAATGCGCTTTTTCGGAGGCCTCACCGTCGAGGAAACTGCTGAAGCATTGGGCATTTCGCCAATTACGGTCAAGCGCGACTGGAGACTAGCGCGGGCATGGCTATATGGAGAGTTGGAGCGGCAAGGACATCACGCCCGAGATCTGGGAAAGAGTTAGAACGCTGTTCGAGGCCGCGTTTGAGAAAGAAGCGGATCAGCGCGCCGCGTACTTGGCACAGAATTGCCCGGAAGAAAGCATCCGGGAACGAGTCGCAGAGCTCCTTGCGAATCACGACAAGGCCGGCGACTTCCTCGCCGACCCTGCGGTTGCTGACCTCACTGCGTCGGCAGTTCGGTCTTTCCAGCCAACACTCTCCCCTGGAACGCTGCTTGCGGGTAGGTTCAAGGTCGTCCGCTTTATTGCCGAGGGCGGCATGGGAGAAGTGTATGAGGCGGAGGATCTGGAACTGCATGAACACTTAGCTATCAAGACCCTCCGACCGGAGACTCTCCAAGAAGCTACTGCCATTGCGCGTTTCAAGCGCGAAGTCCACTTGGCAAGAAAGGTGACCCACCCTAATGTCTGTCGTATTTACGATCTCTTTCGAGATCGACCCGACGGCACCGGGGCAGAGATAGTATTCGCAGTATGGAGTTCCTGCGCGGGGAAACATTGGCGTCTCGCATAAGAAATCAAGGGCGAATGAGGATAGCCGAGGCCCTGCCGCTTATCACCCAAATGGCATCTGCTCTGAGTGCGGCTCACGAGGCCGGAATTGTACATGGCGACTTCAAGCCTGGGAACGTTGTTCTGGTTGAGGAACCAACCGGTGTCCGCGCTGTGGTGACCGATTTTGGGCTGGCGTTCCGAGCGATAAGGTCCGCGGCCGATCCATCGTTGAGCGGAACATCGTGGCTCCCGGTCTCTCTGCGCAAGGGTGATGGTTTGCACGGCACGCCGGCCTACATGTCACCGGAACAACTCGAAGGACAACCGGCCAGTACAGCATCAGATGTCTATTCCTTTGGTTTGGTGATTTTCGAGATGGTTACTGGGGCGCGCCCGTTTCAGGGCGACACACCTATATCCACAGCAGCAAAGCGGCTAGCGGAACTTCCCCCATCTCCACGCAAGATCGAGCCTTCCCTGAGTCCTGTATCCGAGTCGGTGATCCTGAGATGTCTAGACCGTGATCCTGCCAAGCGATTCGAGAAGGCGCAAGATGTCGCCAGGGCGCTGGGCGACGACCTCGCCCAGGTGGGACATTATCAGTTTGGCGAGGCGCTCGCAAACTCGAAGAATTTGGGGCGCGAGGCGGGTTCCGTCCAAGGCAGGCGGCGAAAGGTGATGATGGCCTCTGTAGCCGCGGTTGTTGTCCTAGCTGGCTCAATGGTTGGCTATCGGCATATGCAGAGGCGAAGGTCTCGAATCACGCCTCCGACGGTCGCAATCAGCACGCCAATTAAGCCGCGTCCGGCGGTCGCTGTCCTTGGCTTCAAGAACCTTTCGGGCAAGCCCGATGCGGCCTGGCTTTCGACGGCGCTCTCCGAAACACTCACCGCGGAGCTCGCGGCAGGGGAGAAGCTCAGGACTATCTCTGGCGAAAACGTGGCGCGGACGAGGACTGATCTATCACTACCGGACGCCGAGAGCTACGCTCAGGATACGCTGGTCCGTATCCGCAAGAACCTCGATACCGATTTTGTGGTGGTGGGTTCCTACCTGGATATGGGGAAGCAATCGGGTGGACAAGTGCGACTCGATCTGCGGCTACAGGATGCACGGGCGGGAGAAACGATCGCAATGGTCTCGGAAACCGGAACCGAAGCGCACTTGCTCGACCTGATTTTGCGCACGGGGTCAGCACTGCGGGAGAAGCTGGGCGTGGGCGGAATAACCGCCGCCGATGCGAGCGCTGTGCGGGCCTCTGCGCCGTCGGACCCTAGGGCTGCTCGACTTTACGCCGAAGGGCTCAAGCGACTCAGGGTGTCGGATGCGCTGGGGGCTCGGGATCTGCTGGAGAAAGTCGTTGCTACTGAACCCAACTACCCTGTAGCCCACTCTGTGCTGGCAGAGATCTGGTTGGCACTCGGTTACCAAGAAAAGGCGAAGGCGGAAGCCAAGAAAGCCTTCGATCTCTCCGCGAATCTCTCACGCGAAGACCGTCTTTGGGTCCAAGCGCGTTACCGCCAAACAACTCATGAGTGGGACAAAACGGTTGAGCTATACGGTGCGCTGTTCAATTTCTTCCCCGACAATCTTGAGTATGGGTTGGATCTAGCGAATGCGCAGCGATTGGCGGACAAAACAAAGGACGCCTTGGCCACCGTTGACGTTCTGCGCAAGCTGCCGCAACCGGCCGGAAACGATCCGAATATTGACCTAATGGAAGCCCGGACTGCCCAATCGCTTGGAGATTTCAAACGCCAACAAGCAGCGGCAGGCACAGCCGTGAAAAAAGCGGAAGAGCTGGGAGCGCCGCTCCTGGTTGCGGCGGCACGACTGGAGCAATGCGCGGCCTTTAAGAATCGTGGCCAGTTCAATGAGGCTTCGGCAGCGTGCGCAACGGCCAAGGAGCTCTATGCTGGCTTCGGCGATCCCCGGGAAGCCATTGCCGTGCTTCGTATGGGGTTGGCCTTGAATGGCAAAGGTGATTTGGCTGGGGCGCAGAGCGCGTACGAACATGCGCTCGCAATTTCTCGTCAGGTGGGCGATAACCTAAATGCAGCCGCCGCGCTGAACAACATCGCAATGGTGCTTTCGGCTAGAGGTGACCATCTCGGGGCCGAAGCGCGCTATGAACAGGCGCTCGCGATCAATCGGCAGCTTAACCGCAAATACGGTATTACGCTAGTGCTGGGCAATATCGCGGGAGAGCTGGAATGCGAAGGAAAACTGAGTCAAGCAACAACGAAGTACCGCCAGGTCCTAACGCTCGTCAGTGACATGGGCCAGGAAGCCTCGGAGGCAAGTGACCTAGTTGGGCTAGGCAATGCGCTACATCTGACGGGGGACCTGGACGAGTCGGAGAAAATGCTAAACCGGTCGCTAGAAATCTGCCGGCGAATCGGCTCGAAGCAGACTTGTGCGGATGCGCTTTCTAAGCTCGGCGACCTATTAAAGTCAGAAGGAAACCTTGAGCTAGCGAACGCTGACTACCAGCAAGCCCTGACGATCAGCAACGAAATAGGAAACGAAATTAGTGTTGCGGAGAGCCGAACCTCAATTGCGGACTTGTCGATCGAGGAGGGGCATGCGGAGAATGCCGAGCCTCTAATCCGTTCCGCTAGGGAGGCTTTCCGAAAACAAAAAGACCTGGACGGGGAGCTTCGGGCAGATGCACTGTTGGCCCAGGCCTTGCTGGCACAAGGCAAGTCTGCTGAAGCCGCGAAGGAAATCGATTCCGCCACCGCGGAGAAAGTCCAAAACGAAGAGGTACGCCTTAACTTCACACTGGCCACTGCCGTGGTCCGTGCAGCTTCACACAGATCTGCTGATCAGGCCGCTGCGATGAAGATTTTGGAAACAATGCTGACAGAGGCCACTAAGCATGGCTACGCCGGGTATGGATTCGAAGCGCGCCTCGCCTTGGGTGAGATCGAAATGAAAAGCGGTCACACTGCCACTGGTCGCGGCCTGCTAGCTGCCCTAGAGAAGGACGCCCGCACTAAAGGTTTCCTTCTCGTTGCCCATAAGGCCACAGCAGCAGCCAAGGGCTGAGATCCACCAGTGTCTCGCCCACCACCCTAGTGTCGTGTCCCAGAAATAATTGACAAAAGTCGGGCTGCCGTGCTGTCGACGATTCGGGAGCATCGACGCTGCAAACAGAGTACATGGGTCCTTCGCTTCGCTCAGGATGACAAGTCAACTTATTGCGCGAACTTGCGGGACGGCACACTAGCAACGATTTTCGTAGGGACCGAGTTCGTGGCAGAGGTGACGGCCACCGTGCTCGCACTCATAGCGTGAGCGGTCCGTCGGCAGCGGATGCGACGATTCTGGATGGATCGGCAATAGGATGGATCGGCATTAGGCTATTTTCCATCGCGCGATTTGCAAGACAAAACGAAGGAACTTTTGGTTAGAAAACTACACCTTTCTAACGCCATCGGTGGAAATCAATGAGTCCAAGATTAGGGGGTTTCCACGAAAACAATTCTGGGCAGGTTTGCTAACGCCGCTGCAGTAACGTGGTGGAGCACATCTTCGCCGATGGGTCGACTATCATGAGATTAAGGCTGCAGCCGGTCCTCGGCAATGGCAACTCCGATTGGGCGTGCAACTGGTGGCATTATCGTCGAAGTTCTGTGGCTGCCGAGTGGACACATGTGATCTGCCTTACTGTCCTCTGAGCCAAATCGCCACAGCTTTCGGATCAAACCGGACACATGTACCGATCCGAAAGGACGGCAGTCGATTGGGTGGTTTCAGGCCCTCAGAAGCTCCGGAAACCCTCAAAGGCGTCAAGATCCGGCGAAATCGCGTGAATCTCGGAATACTCGAAGAATAGCTCCTGCTCTTCGTTGTCAGTCAACTCGGTCAATGCCCAGACAAGCGCGTCCATGCGATCCGGAGACTTTGAGACCATGGGTACGTAATCGCACATCTGGTCTTCGAGAGCTCCGAAGGTGCCAACATGGTGAACACGGTGCTGCTCGTAGAGCGCCGCAATTGGTTCGGCGCGAATCAGTTTGCCACGCGAGGCGTGCACGCCGTTGTAGGCGAAATTCAGATCGACCGTGCGCAGGAGGGCTTCGACCAGATCGCCGCCGTTATTGACTTCGGCCACGATGCGATCGGCCCTGTAGGCTTTGTAAGCATGGATTACGCACTTCGCCGCGTCGTTCGGCGTGAACCTTCCGCTCAAATCGTCCAACACGTAATAGTGTGGCGGCCATTCCTGGCCCGAAGGCGAAGCGCCTTCGGCCACGCAAACGATTCCCCATTCGTCCGATTCTTCGCCGCTCGTCATCGCCGGATCGACTCCGACAACAATGCGCCGCAGGATGGGGGGCTCCGGCACACGATCCACGTCGATCGCCCGCAATGTCCACAACGCGCCGGGGCGATCCTCAATGATTTCGGCATTCAACTCCTGACGGCCGAGCCGCGTGCCCTCGTACTTGGCGATGATCGTTTTGAGAAAGGCGGGTGCCAGGTTGGAGCGATTGTCATAGGTCGTGCCCTGCGTGAGGTGGGTCGATTTACTATGCGCAAGCAGCTTGATCAGCTTCGTCGGCTTCGGCGTCGTTGTGATTACCGTCTGCGGCTTGGCGCCGAGACGCAAACCAAACTCCGCTTGCTCCCAACAGGCTTCGGGGTTCCTCCAGGCGGCAATCTCGTCGCACCAGAGCTTCATATGTTGCGGACCACGCAGACGCTCCGGTTCCTCGGCAGAGAAAAGAAACGAGACGGCGCCGTTCGGCCAGACCAGCCGGCGATTCGACTTCTCATAGACCGGCGCTTCATTTCTGGGGCATACCTCCATGATCGCCGAGCCCGCGCCGATGCCTTGCACCATGATGTCGCGGACGTCGGCAGCCGTCGGACCGATCAGGTTCACGATCGGGAACTCCTTCGTCCAACGCCGGACCTGCTCGGCGCCCACGCGCGTCTTTCCAAACCCCCGACCCGCGAGAATGAGCCAGTTCACCCAATCGCCAGGCGGAGCAAGCTGGGCCGGTCGAGCCCAGAATTCCCAGTCGTATAAAAGGGCAGTTGCGTCGCGTTCGGAAAGTTCCCCGATCACCTGGCGGCGCGCTGCCGACGAAAGAGCCTGGAACCGCTCAGCCTTGATAGCGTTCGAGTGCGGCGAGGAGCTTGTTTCTCGCATCTGTTGCCTCCTGCTCTGTGTTCGTTTCCTTTACGGCTTCTGAGTACTGATCCAACAGCTGCAGGAAAATCTGCCCTGATTTAACATCACCGCTGGCGGCTTTATTCGCTAATTGCGTGAGGCTAGCCTCAAGCTTGGTCATACGCTTGGGACCGTTCTTGGTGTTGGTCAGGACTTTTTGTTTGGCAATCTTTCTAAGCAGCTCGGGCAGCCCCGGAGGCTTACGCGGGCGCCCACTGGGATTACCGGAGCGTCCCTGTTGGAATTGATTTGCTTTCGGTGGTTTTCTGTAACCAACCTCGTTCTCAAGGTCAGCGGCCATGGGGCACCTCCACCGGATCGAAATGTTTGCCGGTCGCGGCGCGAACGGCCTTGTCGCCCGTGTGCTTTTCCCATCTTCGGATCGCGGCATCGACGTACAACGGATCGATCTCGATCGCATAGCAAACTCTGCCGACTTTCTCAGCCGCAAGGATCGTGGAACCGACGCCGGAAAAGCTGTCGAGAACGGTGTCACCACGCGCGAAACAGTCGAGAATGGCATCGGCAATCATCGCCACCGGTTTCACCGTCGGGTGGAGTGCCAGGAGATTGCCCTCGCTTCCGGATTTCGACAGTGTATTGACACCGGGATAGCGCCAGACATTGGTGCGGTTGCGCGTGAACTTTCCCAGTTGAACGTTGTTCCGATGCTGCTCTTTCCCCTTTCGGAAGACAAAGATCAACTCATGCTGTGATCGATAGAACGAACCCATGCCGCCGTTGTCTTTCGTCCAGACGCAAAGATTGAGGAGCGTATCGTATGCCTGCTTGCCAGCCAGCAAGACTTCGGCCGCATGGCGCCAATCCATGCAGATGAAGTGAACGGAGCCGTTCCGGCTGTGACGTTCCAAGAGAGAAAATGCCGTACTTAGGAAGTCGAGAAACTCAGCTTCCGTCATCTCGCCTGAAGCCATGGCGAATTCGCGATGATGAATCGCGCCCTTGCCGCAGACATTTCCGTCAATCTTCAGGTTATAGGGCGGGTCGGCGAAAACCAAATCGGCTCTCTTGCCCTCCATGAGGGCAGCGTAGGTCGATGGATCGAGGGCATCTCCACAGATCAGCCGATGATCTCCCAAGAGCCAAATGTCTCCAGCCTTGGTAACGGCTAGGCCGGAGCGGATCTCGATTGACTCCTCGTTCTTTTCGTCTTCTTGCGCTGCGGCTTCCTGCAGAATCAGATCAATTTCTGTTACCTCGAAGCCGGTGACGGAAACCTCAAAGTCAAGGTCGACCGAGGTCAAATGCTGCAGCTCGATCGCGAGGATGGAATGGTCCCAACCAGCTGTTTCGGCCAGCTTGTTGTCGGCCAGAATGTATGCCCGGACTTGATCCTCCGTCAGATTATCCAGGCATATGGTGGGAACTTTCCGGATGGCCAGGAGTTTTGCCGCTTGGACGCGACCATGGCCTGCAACGATCATTCGAGAGCGATTTATAAGAACCGGATTGGTGAAGCCGAAGGTACGGATGCTGTCCGCGATCTGATGAACCTGGCGTGCAGAATGGGTGCGGGAGTTCCGCGAATAAGGGACGAGATTCTTAATATCCTCGTAGGTAACGGTCAACTGATTTACCGACATTTCTTTCTTCTCCTTTGGTGCTTGACAGGTATACTCTGACAGGATTAATCTTATTCTGCAACCTACCTTTAGACCATGAACGTTCTAGCGATTTCCCGGAAGCGGCTGGAGTCATTCCTCAAGAAGCTCGCGAACCTTCAGGCCAGTGCGGAAGCGGTCGAGCAGCTAAAACGAGAGTTCCCCGAGTTCCTCCCTGACTTTCCGACCGACAGCAGACCGGCCAGCCTCCTGCGCCAACGGTTGTCAAGAGAAGAGAACGGTCTGGGATGGTCCACCACCGAGCCGGCGTTCCGATCCATTTCCATCGCCCGGTTGCGTCGCCAGTGCTCTGAAGAGAAATTCACCGAACTCTTAGGGCACCCGCAAAAGATTCCTGTGCTCTTGCTATTGCTGTTGAGTGTCGATGTGCAACAGGCGTGGGAAACTTCCATTTACGACACCCGCGAATGGAGAATCGGCCGCCTTAGGAATCAGGTTTGGGAGCTTTTGACACCAGAAGGGTGGGACGCACCAGAAGATCCGCCGGTGATGCCTCTGTACCGAGCAATCTCGCACCTGCAAAACGAGGGCAGCCGCGCTCGACGATGTGCCAACGGTGACTGTTCCGAGCCCTTCTTTTTCGCCACATGGAGGAACCAGAAATTCTGTGGTCCGAAGTGTGCTGCACATTCGAAACAAGCAGCGAAACGCAGATCGTGGCAGAAACACCCTGAATGGAACGTTAAGAGGAGGCAACAGGGCAAGAGCCTCTTGTAGTGATATCCAAGTGAACCATCTTTAGGAGCCGTTGCCATCTCAGGAACATATTCGCTTACTATTTGGGGTCACAAAGTTTGATGCGGCGCATGATGCCTGCCAAAGCATGCTTAAGATTGGGTTCTGGGCAGCGATGTAACGGCGTATGTGCTAGACAGGAATCAGCCCTGCATTGAACTCTCGATGCAGGGGCATGCTTGGGCAGGACTGACGTGTCCGTAATCGCATGCCGCTTCTCCGTCGCGACAAGGTATTCGGCTCTGGCTTGTTTCAGAAGGGGAACATCGGGATCGGCAAACTTCCAGACTTCAAAGAAATCATCATAGTCGGCCTTCGCCTTCGCTAAGTGATTCGTGAAGCCGAAGGTTGCGGATGCTGCCGCGCATACCGATATTACGTCTCGCAACTTTCCGTCAAGAACCCGGGCACAAAACCTCAGGGCCCGATTCGTTTCCCGGCTCGCGAGATTGAAAGCCGGGTCACCGAAAGACTGCTTTCGTTCCTGAAATCTGACGCTGAAGTGTTCGACCGACTCGGCGGGGCGGCAGAAGGCCCTGCCACGACCGGACAGCTCGTCAATAGTGCAAAGAAGCTTGCTTTACAATGGCCGTCGCTCCGTTCGGACGAACTGAAAGACCTGCTGGCGTCTTTCGTCCGCCGGGTGATTATTCAAGAGAACAAGATCGACATCCTCCTTAGTCGAGCCGACCTTCGTCAAGTACTGCAGAAGGGCGACAGGTTCGTTCCAACCCCTCTCGATCGTCCGCTGAAGTCAGTCGATGCGGAAGACCTGATCTGCTTAGCGATTGAAGCGAAGCTGAAGCGCTCGGGTGGCGAGGTTCACCTCGTGATTCCTCCGAACGTGAGTGAGACAACTTCTCGCCAACCCAATCCGTCGTTGACAAAAGCTGTTGCGCGAGCACGCGGCTGGTACCAGAGAGTCCTAGAAGGTAAATCTTCGGATCAAAGATCGCTAACGCTACATGCCGGAGTGACGGAACGTTACATCGGTAAGGTCTTCGGGTGCGCATTCCTTGCGCCCGACATCGTCGAAGCAATCATCGAAGGACGTCAACCTCGCGACCTGAGTTTTAAGAAACTGTGCGCCAATATTCCATTGAGCTGGTCTGAGCAACGAAAGCAGTTTGGATTCTCCCGATAATCCTTTCCACAAATTCCCTGTTACCAGCGCTTAATTCCCTGATACGGCCCTGATAATTCCCTGCTCCGTTTTAGTCATTTTTGCGAATCACTTTAATAACGCCAGCGGAATGTGCTGTTTGGAGACGAGAGGTGCGGTTTTGGACGCCCAAAAAACCGCAAATTCCCTGTTAAATTCCCTGTTAGCAGGGAATTTGGGCGGAGAAGGGTTAGCGCCAGACTGCGCGCTCCATTCTCCCTACTTGTGGAGGATTCGGTTCTGTTGGGGAGACAACACAGAGATAATCTCCCCAAGTAATTTGACATAGAGCACCATCTGTCCAATACTGAGGATGGACAGAGTGCTTTGCACCACGTGATTTTTGATGGCTCCGGATATTCGGAGCCATTTGTGCTTCTCGGGGCGGGGGGACCGGGCGGGTGGGCCCCATCTGCATCGTGGTGTCCCTACCTGACTGGGGCCGCCGTTTGATCCGACCATCTGCCGGTGGGAACCATGAATACGTCGATTGGTTCCGGAGCGCCTCCGAACTGTGGATTCAGCATGACGGGAGAGTGGGGCAGATCCGCACCCCAAACGGCACCGTCCATGAGCGGCGTGTAAAACATGAGGTGAGCCATCCAGTGGTGGTCGCCATCATCGGTAAGGTACTGGTCTTTCGACATCATGTAGCTCATGGCTCCAGGCTCCAGGGGCGGCAGCCCTTGCTTTATGAATGTCTTGATGCCGTCGATGATCTGAGCTTTGGATTGACCGGCCAATATCATCTCCGTTCTTTTATACGTCAACGGCAGGATGGAGCGGGCAGCCGGCGGATTGAAGCAGATCGGGCCTCGAATTTTAGGGTTCCAAAAATTCGCGGCATCCTCGCCATTGAATGGGCCCATCCACCCTCACTCCACGGCGCATACGAAACCATTCTTGCCTTTGACTGCGGTTTCATAGCCATGCCTTCCAAGAACGAGGACGTCGGCATCGCGTGAGATGGCCTCCGGGGCCGCGCTTCGCGCCAGAGCAATCTCAGCGTTTCGATCCGCCATTAGATATTGATCAAGCGGAGCCATGCTCGCATACGGTGCTTTTGGGTCCTGTGCTTGCGCTTGCCAGCGCTCGCCGAGCACGATAACCAGCGCAAAAGCTCCCAATGCGATCATTTTGACGATCTTTTGGTTCATGGATTCCTCCTTGGAATTTAGACGCTCGTACACACTGGAATATTCCGCGATGCTCCTTAGAAAAAGCAAAAGCCCCGCTGGTCAGGCGGGGCAAAATTGCCAGTCGGTACGCTACCTTTCAAGCACGCATCATAATACCTCATGCCTCCCAGCGACATTCCGCTGCATTTCAATTGACATAAGGACTCACGTGATTGATGCTTGAATCAGCGCAGAATTAAAAACATTGGAAAGTCCGGCTGCAAGCCTAAGTCTCATACATTCAAGACTTTGCCTGTAAAGTACTTGAAATGAATACTTTGCCGGAGTATCCCTCCACCAAGCCGCCTATTATCAAGACTTTAGCAAAATAGGGGAGGGGTACCCGCACAACAAGGAACTGAGTCGTTGTCCGTAAGTTCGTCAGCTGTCGCTTCAATGAAGATCGGTGTGTTAGCGCTCCAGGGCGATTTCGACGCCCACCGAAAACGGCTCGAAGAGCTGGGAGCCGAAGTTGTGCTCATCAAGAAACCCGAGCAACTCGACGAGATTGAGGGCCTGGTAATCCCCGGAGGCGAGTCGGGCACATTTCTCAAGCTGCTCGGTCAACACGGATTCGCGAAGCTAAAGGATTTCGTTCGAGCAAAGCCAACCTTCGGCACCTGCGCGGGATGCATCCTGCTGGCCGCAGAAGTAGAGAATCCGAAGCAGGCCGGCCTGGGCGCGCTCGATATCACCGTGCGCCGTAATGCTTACGGCCGCCAGATCGACAGCTCGATCCGCGAAGGCCGATTTCTTAGCGAGCCCATCGAAATGGTATTCATCCGCGCTCCGAAGATTGAACGCGTGGGCGAGGGCGTGGAAGTGATCGCGACGGAGGGCAGTGACAAAGTGCCGGTGCTGGTGCGGAAGGGCAAGACGCTGGCGGCGACGTTCCATCCTGAATTGAGCGACGACCGGCGCATTCACCAATACTTTCTGGAGATGGTTGCGAACGGAAAGCATTCGGGGAAGTGATGGATACCGTATCAGCACAAAGATAAACAAAGATAAATGAAGTAAAGACGCCGAGGGGGGCTCTCGGCCAGAAGGAATCAGTCGCTCAGGTGACGCCGAATCAAGGCGGCCAAGCCAACCAGACCACCTCCGAGTAAGGCGAGAACACCGGGTTCGGGAATGACAGAGGATTGTGCGACGGCAGGTGCGGCAAAAGAATTCGTAGCCAGCATCAGGACGAGCAGAACGACAGGGCCCAAATTTCGCAATGTGAAGACTCCTTTCGCCTTGAATAGTGGCAAGCTGTTCTCCAACCGGTAGGCTTTCACAATTAATTCACAGCACCGTTTTTTCGGGGCAAATTATGCCCTGACCATTGAAAGTCCCGCACTTTTCCAGAGCCTCGGCGTTCGTCGTATGCACCGCTTTGCACAGTTTTGCCAGTGAGCGGCATGTTTCGGGTTCAAGGTGCGGGGTTTGGCCCGATCCAGTATGCTGGCAGATTCTGATCTCACGCCTGCATGGAACCTGCTCCTGAACTGGAAGTTAGTCCGATATCGTTTGCCTCGTATGGACACCTGCTGGGCGGCAATCGGAATTTTCGCCGCTTGTGGAGCGCGCAAGTCGTCAGCGAAATCGGCGATTGGTTCTACACCCTGGCAATCTACAACCTGCTGTTGCAACTCACCGGGCGCGCTGGATCGGTGGCGCTGGCGCTGGTGCTGCAAGTCCTGCCCCAGACTCTGATCGGGCCGACGGCGGGCGTGGTCAATGACCGGCTGCGCCGCAAGCAGGTGATGATCGCGGCGGATATCGGACGCATGTTGATCGTGCTCTGCATGCTGCTGATTCGCTCGAAAGAGATGGTATGGCTGGTCTATCCGCTGCTGATGGCGGAAACGTTGCTGGCCGCCTTTTTTGAACCAGCGCGGAGTGCCGTGATTCCAAACATTGTCGAGCGAGAAGATATCGTGGTGGCGAACACGCTCTCCTCGACCACGTGGAGCGTCAATCTCATGCTGGGCGCGACGCTTGGAGGGGTAGTTGCGGCACTGCTTGGCCGTGATGCCGTCTTCTTGCTGAATGCGCTGTCCTTCTTGGTTTCAGCCGCGTTGATTTGGGGGATGCGCTTCGCCGAGCCCCACGCCGAAGGCGGTCATCCGTTCAGGGCGCGGGAGTTGGTGGATTTTTCGCCGATCCTCGCCGGGATTCGCTACGTGCGGGCGCATGTGCGCTTGCGCTCGACGATTTTTGTGAAATTCGGCAACCTGATCATCGGACCGAGTTGGGTACTCTTCACGGTAATGGGACAAAATGAATTCGCCGTCCGCTGGCACGGCATGGCGCCTGAGCGCGGGGCGTTTCTCGGGATGAGTCTACTGCTCGGCGCCCGCGGGCTGGGTGCTCTGCTCGGGCCGCTCCTGGCCGCTCCGTGGGCGGGGCACTGGAAACATCGACTGGAAGTCGCGATCTTCTGGGGATACCTGGGCGCGGCGGCCGGATATGCGCTGCTGGGTGTTTCGGGGCATCTCTGGCAAGCCTGTCTGTGCGTGATGCTGGCGCATTTTGGAAGTTCGATTGTGTGGGTGTTCTCGACGACGCTGTTGCAGATGCAAAGCGACGACAAGTTTCGCGGGCGCGTATTTGCCGCCGACCTTGGCCTCTCCATGTTCACGATTGCCGCGGGCGCGTATCTCGCCGGACGCTTCGTGGATTGGGGGTTCGCCGCGCGGCACGTCGCCAGCGTCGCGGGCATGCTGATGCTGATTCCGGCGGGGCTGTGGGGGTTGTCGGTGCGGCGGAGTGCGGCGGGCACTTAGGCATGTGTATCGCCAGTTGCCTGTAGCCGGAGGCTCTACTTCGTTGCCGATAGCAAATGTTGCAGTCGCTCTTCGCGAACTTTGCGAACCTCCTCAACGAGGTCAATCTCTTCTTGAGGGATTCCCTGGTGCACCCAGATTCCTGATTTATTCAACAAATTGGGGCTATCATTCGCCGGAGGATCTGCTCGGCCGAGTTTTTTCAACTTAAGCTTCATACTTGTCTCATCGACAAACTACTGGATTTTATCAATCTTCGCAGCCAGAATAAAATCCGATTCGGTCAGCCCATCGACCGCATGCGTCCAGGTCGTGATCTCGACCTTGCCCCATCCGAGCAGGATGTCAGGATGATGCCCCTGCTCCTCGGCCAGTTCGCCTACGCGATTCACGAAAGCCAGGGCGGACTTAAAGTCGGGAAACTTGTAGGTGCGCACGATGTGATGCTCGTTGACGATATTCCACTGCGCGGGCTCCGCCAACTCGCGATGAATTTCTGCGAGTTTGTTTCCCTTCAGCGAGGGAACGCCGCCGCGGCAGGGAACGCAATTTCGGTCTGCGAGCATGGGTTTCCCTGTGTCAGATGCCGGACACGGTCGACGAGAGGCCGAGCTGCGCTCGGCTTGGACGGGCGAGGACGCCCGTCCCTCCACAAGCCAAGTCTAGAACGGAATGTCTTCATCCGTAATCGGAGAGCTACCGGCTGGGGCGTGCTCCGGCTCCGGTGCGCTCTGATCGAAGTTGTTTCCACCGGTCGATGCCGCGGCTCCTCGCGAAGTGCCGGCGTACTCACCACCGCCGCCTTCCCCGCGTCCGCTGAGCAACACGAGTTCGTTGGCGATAATCTCCGTCTTGTACATCTTCTTCCCGGTTTCTTTGTCGTCCCACGAACCGGTACGGAGGCTGCCCTCGATATAACACTTCCCGCCCTTCTTTAGATATTGGCCGATAATCTCGGCCAACCGCTGGAAGGCCACGATGTTGTGCCACTCGGTGCGGTCCTGCCAGTTGCCGTCTTTGTCCTTGAAGCGCTCGTTAGTGGCGATGGAGAACTTGGCGACCGGCATGCCGCCCTGTGTGAACTTCATTTCGGGATCCTTGCCAAGGTTTCCAATCAGTATGACTTTGTTTACGCTTTTCATGGGTGCGGGCTCCTTCGCTGACCTTCGAGACGCTCACTATAGCAGAATTGGGCCACCCAGATGCTGTGTCGGCCGTACCAAAAATATGTGATGAATCGGAGGGGCACCGGGGAAGCGGATTTCGACACCAGACCTTTAAAAGCGCATCGGGTTCCCGTAGAGACGCGGCTTGCGGTGTCTCCGACCGACCACGGAATTTGAAATGGGGTTGCGTTGTTTGTTCGGGGACGATCGAGGGTTTGGCAACAGCAAAAGGTCAGATAGAATAGAAATACGATGCCTGATGTGGCGAGCCCTCAGCCGCCGATAGTGGCGGTTCCTAAAGAATCTGGTGCGCACTCGCTGCCCGTGGTGGCGGTCTGGGCGCGCGATCTGCTGGTTTCGCTCGCCATCTCCGCGTTCATCATTATCTTCCTCTACCAACCGGTGAAGGTTGAGGGCACCAGCATGATGCCCGGCCTCGAAGACCAGGAGCGGATCTTCGTCAACAAGTTTGTCTATCGGTGGGAGCCCATCCAGCGCGGCGACATCGTGGTCTTCCGCTATCCGCGCGACACTTCGAAGAGCTACATCAAGCGCGTCATCGGTGTTGCCGGCGACCGGGTTCGCATCCAGAATGGCCAGGTCTACGTGAACGGCGAGGCGCTTGACGAAGACTACGTCCCCAGCGATTACGCCGACGCCCGCTCTTATGGGGAAGTCGTGGTTCCGGCGAACAGCTTCTTCGTTCTCGGCGACCATCGTACGATGTCAAACGACAGCCGCGACTTCGGTACCGTGAACGATCGCTTCATCTACGGCAAAGCCGTCTTCGGATACTGGCCGATGGAGAAGCTGGGACGCTTACGCTAGAGGTCTCAGGTGTCAGGTCTCAGGTGTCGGGAAAATCTGTAGACCATAACCGTGGACGATTTTCCTGAGAGCTGCGACCTGACACCTTAAACCTTCCTTCAAATCTGCTCTGCTGTTAGAATCTACAAAATCCACCTCCAGGAGTTGCAATGCAAGCGATCCTTGCACTCGAAGACGGCAGAGTCTTCCGAGGCAAAGGCTACGGCGCTAAAGGCGAGTGCTCCGGCGAAGTCGTTTTTAATACTTCCATTACCGGCTACCAGGAAATTTTCACCGACCCCTCCTATGCCGGGCAGATCGTTGTCCTGACGAACCCCGAAATTGGAAACTACGGCACCAATCCTGAAGACAGCGAGGCGGTGCGTCCGTACATCGAGGGGCTGATCGTGCGCGAGTTCTCGAAAGTCAGTTCCAACTGGCGCTCGCAGCAGGTAACCGACGAGTTCATGGAGCAGTTCAGGATTCCGGTGCTCGCTGAGATTGACACACGTGCGCTGGTCCGCCACCTGCGCACCTACGGCGTGATGCGCGGCGTGATCTCGACCCTCGAAGCTGATACCGACAAACTCGTAGCCAAGGCGCGCGCGATCCCAAAGATGGATGGCCAGGATCTCGCCAAAGTCGTCTCCACCAACCACACCTACGTGTGGGAGACGGGCGAACGCTCGCACCTGCCCGACGAAGTCGTCGGCGTGAAGGACGAACCGGCGCGCTTCCACGTGGTCGCCTATGACTTCGGCATCAAGCAAAATATCTTGCGAAAACTGCGCGGGGAAGGCTGCAAGGTGACAGTGGTCCCGGCGCAGACCAGGGCGGAGGACGTGCTGGCCTTGAAGCCCGACGGCGTGTTCCTCTCAAATGGCCCGGGCGATCCCGAGCCCTGCACCTATGCGGTCGACAACATTCGGCGCTTGATGGGAAGGCAGCCAATCTTCGGAATCTGCCTGGGACATCAGCTAGTCGGCATTGCGCTCGGTGGCAAGACCTTCAAGCTGAAATTCGGCCACCACGGCGGGAATCATCCGGTCAAGCAGCTAGCGAGCGGCAAGATCGAGATCACCGCGCATAACCATAACTTCGCCGTCGATCCCGATTCACTGCCGCAGAGCGAAGTTGAATTGACGCACATGGATCTGAACGACTCGACGCTCGAAGGGATGCGTCACCGGAATCTGCCGCTGTTCACGGTGCAATACCACCCGGAAGCCGCGCCGGGGCCACACGATTCGCACTACTTGTTCAAGGATTTTGTGAAGATGATGGAGGAGTTCAAGAGGTGAGGCCGCGTGCAGCTGCCATCTCGATCATCTCCATGCTCGCCGCACTCCTTATATCCTCGCTCAGTGCCTTCGCCGCCGACGCGATCGATATAAAAACGAGCCACCACTCGGCACGCGAGCTCCAGGAAAAATTAGAGCTCGAGCAATTGCTTAAGAAATACGACGTCAGCAAGTACACCTTTACCCACACGGTCGTCATCGAGGAGCGGGCCATGAACCACGCGTTCCCGGTGCTGACGCTGAACGTTCACTTTCTCGGCTCCGATGACGAATTGCTCTCGTCATTTCTGCATGAGCAATTGCACTGGTACCTGGCGCAGCATCGTTTCGCGATGGAGGACGCCGTCCGCCAACTCAAGGCCATGTATCCGCGCGCTCCCGTCGGACTGCCCGAGGGCGCCGACACCGAATACAGCACCTATGGGCACCTGATCGATTGCTATCTTGAAATCCAGGCCGACCGCGCGTTGATCGGCCGCGAGCGCACCGACCGAGTGATCAAGAACAAGCCGTGGTACATCTGGATTTACAAGACCATTCTTCAAGATGAGGACAGAATTGCTGCGCTGGTTAAGGCGGAGCGACTGGAGATCAATTGATAGGGCAAGCCTCATAGTCTAGTTAGGATTGAATCAGGAACGGTATGAAACGTGAGGAACGCGTACTTAAAATACCCGCGCTCATGATCAGCACGGAGACTGCCGACGCACTTCTCGATGAGCTGAGTAAGCTCGCGGCAAATAGAAGGAAAGCTGAATTTGAGCAACGCCTCAGATCCGCCTACAAGGCTGACCGCGCCGGTACGCCAAAAATGGATCCCGCGGCCCAGAGCGAAGATGAATTCGTACAGCGAAACTTTGCGAATCAAGATTTTTGGAACGCTGCGAATATACCCACCTACCAGAATTACATTTTCCTGGCGAAATCCGGCAACGTGAGCTTTGATGACAGTGGCTTTACACTTGCCGATTTGCCTAAGGATATCTTTTTCCTAAAGGCGAGAGCCGACGGCCTCAACGGACGCTTTATTGAAGTCCAGTTGAAGACAGACTTCCAAAACTTCAACGACGTTCGTGATTGGAAGACGAGACAATTGCTGGTCCAGGGTGAGGATCGCAACTGGGTAACTGGCGTCTACGAGCGTCTAAAACTACTAGTCGATTCTGAGCGCCTTCAGACAAGAGGGTTCATCTACGGAAATATCTTGAAAGTGTTCTGGCTCACCATCCTCCTGGTTTTGTTCGGTGAGTATCGAGCCGTCAGATGGCTCAGTCACAACTTCAGTTTGACCCAGCCGCTGTCGGGAACTGGTGCCCTGGTAATGTTCGGGGTCCTGCTTGGAACAGTAATTTTGGTGGGGGAGCTTGGTATCGCAATGCTTACGTACTGGTTCCCCTATTTCGAGGTCGAGGGCAACATTTCGAGAGGGCGAACTGCCTCCAGAAAGATTGTCGCAAGTATCGCTTCCACCATTTACACCGGGGCAATCCTTAATGCCCTCATTTTGATCTTTGGTCCCGCATTCGCGACTTGGATAGGCCAGCATTAACTATGCCTAAACGAACAGATATCTCGAAAATCCTAATCCTCGGCTCGGGCCCGATCGTCATCGGCCAATCCGCCGAGTTCGACTACTCCGGCACGCAGGCTTGCAAAGCGCTCAAGTCCGAGGGCTTTGAAGTCGTGCTGGCTAACTCGAATCCGGCCACCATCATGACTGATCCCGAGTCGGCCGACCGCACTTACATCGAGCCGCTAACGCGCGAATATCTCGAAGAGATCATTCGCGTCGAGCGCGAACTGTCGCCCAATGCGGGCTTTGCCATTCTGCCGACGGTTGGCGGACAGACCGCGCTCAACCTCGCCATTGAACTTTCTGACGGCGGAGTGCTTGAAAAGTACGACGTTCATCTGATTGGCGCGCAGATCAGCGCCATCAAGAAGGCCGAAGACCGTTTGTTTTTCAAAGATGCCATGCAGCGCATCGGCCTCGACGTGCCGAGGTCGGCGCTCGTCAGCAACCTGAAAGATGGCGTCGAGTTTGCCGGCAAGATCGGCTTCCCGGTCATCATTCGTCCGTCGTTCACTTTGGGTGGCACGGGCGGCGGCATCGCCTACAACCGCGAAGAACTGATGGAAGTCCTCGCCCGCGGCCTCGACCTCTCGCCGGTGCATGAGTGCCTGATCGAAGAATCGGTTCTTGGCTGGAAAGAGTACGAGCTCGAAGTGATGCGCGATACGAAAGACAACGTCATCATCATCTGCTCGATCGAAAACTTCGACCCAATGGGCGTGCACACCGGCGACTCGATCACCGTCGCCCCGGCGCAGACGCTTACCGACCGCGAGTACCAGATGATGCGCGATGCGTCGATTGCCGTGATCCGCGAGATCGGCGTCGAGACCGGCGGATCGAATATCCAGTTCGGCGTCAATCCTTCGACTGGGCGCATGGTGGTGATCGAGATGAACCCGCGCGTCTCGCGGTCGTCTGCTCTCGCCTCAAAAGCCACCGGCTTCCCGATTGCGAAAATTGCCGCAAAGCTTGCCGTCGGCTATACGCTCGACGAGATTCCGAACGACATCACGCGCAAGACTCCCGCCTGCTTCGAGCCTACCCTCGACTACGTGGTCGTCAAGATTCCGAAGTGGCAATTCGAAAAATTTCCCGGCGCCGACGAATCGCTGGGACCGCAGATGAAATCGGTAGGCGAAGTGATGGCCATCGGCCGCACCTTCAAGGAAGCGTTGCTGAAGGGCGTTCGGGCACTTGATACCGGCAAGCGCATGGGCTCGGAAAAAATCGAGCCCAAGATCCTCACCCAGCGACTGGTGACGCCGCATCCCGAGCGGCTTTCGTACGTGCGCTACGCTCTGCGCCAGGGACACACCATCAAGCAGATCGCAAAGATGACATCGATCGATCCCTGGTTTCTCTACCAGCTCAAAGAAATTAATGACATGCAACTTGAGCTGGAAAAGCACCCGATGGAATCGATCCCCACCGAGGTGCTGCGCGAAGCCAAGCGCATGGGTTTCTCCGACGGGCGTCTCGCCGGAACCTGGCGTCTCGACGGCAAAGGCGGCCAGGAAAAAGTTCGCCACTTCCGCAAAAAACACGGAGTGAAACCGGTTTACAAGCGGGTCGATACCTGCGCCGCGGAGTTCGAAAGCTACACACCTTATCTCTACTCGACCTACGAAGAAGAAGACGAAGCCGCGCCCACGGCGAAGAAGAAGGTCGTGATTCTCGGTTCCGGTCCGAACCGCATCGGGCAGGGAATTGAGTTTGATTATTGCTGCTGCCACGCGAGCTACGCGCTCCGTGAGGATGGCTACGAAACCATCATGATCAACTGCAATCCGGAGACGGTCTCGACCGACTACGACACCAGCGACCGCCTCTACTTCGAGCCGCTCACGCTCGAAGACGTGTTTGCCGTCTGCGAGCACGAGGCCTCGGGCGGCGCGCCAGTTGGCGTGATCGTGCAGTTTGGAGGTCAGACGCCGCTGAATCTCTCTTTGCCGCTCAAGGCGGCGGGCGTCAACATCATTGGCACCACGCCGGAATCGATTGATCTGGCAGAAGACCGCAAGCGCTTCGGCAAGCTGCTCGATGAGCTCGACATACCGCAAGCTCCCGGCGCCATGGTCGCCTCAGTCGAGGAGGCGGTCGAAGCGGCGAAGAAGATCGGGTTCCCCGTGCTGGTTCGTCCTTCGTATGTACTCGGAGGACGAGCCATGGTCATCGCCTACGAGGAAGACACGATTCAGCAGTACATGAAGCAGGCAGTCGAGTATTCGCAAGACCGGCCCATCCTCATCGATAAATTTCTGGAAGACGCGATTGAAGTTGACGTGGACGCACTCTCCGACGGCGAGGATGTGGTGATCGGCGGCATCATGCAGCACATTGAGGAAGCTGGCATCCACTCCGGCGACTCTTCCTGCGTGCTGCCCGCGGTCGATATTCCCGAACCGCTGCTCAAACGCATGCGCGAATACACGTTCAAGCTGGCGCGCGCGTTGAAAGTGATTGGACTGATGAACGTCCAGTTCGCGATCCCGCGCGGCAACGGCCCGAAAGGAAACGGCCATCACGAACCCAAGGTTTACGTGCTCGAAGTGAATCCACGCGCCTCCCGCACCGTGCCCTTTGTCTCAAAAGCTACCGGCGTGCCCATGGCCAAGATTGCCGCGCGACTTATGACCGGGCGCAAGCTGCGCGAATTTCTTCCTGAATATATCGAGCGGGGCGCGGATCTCGACACGGGCCGCTACTTCTACGTGAAATCGCCGGTCTTTCCCTGGTCGAAGTTTCCTGGCGTCGACACAGTTCTTGGTCCCGAGATGCGCTCCACCGGAGAAGTCATGGGCATCGCTGATAATTTCGGCGAAGCCTTCGCCAAAGCCCAAATAGCCGCCGGCCAGAAACTGCCGATCAAGGGAACCGTCTTCGTCAGCGTCACCGACCACGACAAGCCGCACGTCGTCGAGGTCGCACATCGCTTCGTCGACATGGGATTCAAACTCGTCGCGACGCACGGCACGGCGGACATCCTGGAAGAAGCGGGCTTGGCGGTGGAGCGCGTATATAAAGTGAAGGAAGGCCGCCCCAACGCGGTGGACCTGATCAAAGCTGATCGCATCCAGTTGATCGTCAACACGCCGCACGGTCCCGACCCTTATTTCGACGAGAAAGCGATCCGCCGCGCCGCAGTCACTGGACGCATCACCACTATTACGACGCTCTCCGCTGCTCGAGCCGCCGCGGAGGGTATCGCCGCGCTGCAGCGCGGAGAAGTACGCGTGCAGGCTTTACAGGCGCTGCACGCGGAGCGCGTCACTGCAAAATAACCTTGCATGACCAGAGCCCCATTCATCATCGCCACCGTGCTGGGTCTCCCCATCTTCATCGCCGCTGCCGTCTTCGGCCCGACCGCCTTCGATCTTGTCTTCCATCGCCGGCCGCCGGAACGCTTTCTGATTCCCGCGGGATACAGCGGCTGGGTGCGCGTCGATTTCCGCCAGAAGGGCGCGCCGCCATTGCCGATGGAAGATG
This sequence comes from uncultured Acidobacteriaceae bacterium, assembly GCA_963772195.1. Taxonomy (GTDB): domain Bacteria; phylum Acidobacteriota; class Terriglobia; order Terriglobales; family Acidobacteriaceae; genus Acidiflorens. The sequence continues at coordinate 682,012 of CAVYWE010000002.1, forward strand.
GCCGCCGTCTGCTCAAGCTCAATGCACAGGGAGCGCTGCAAACTTCGTCCGATCCCGAGCCTGGCCATGGCAGAGACGATTTTTTCTATTATTCAGGCGAACGCCGCACGCCGCTTTCTAACGCCGGCGTTTGCAAGGGCGGCATGGTCTGGCAGAGTGAGACTATGGTCGACGACCGCACTTCGACACCGTTTGAACGCTTCTTCGTCGGGACCGAGAATCAGTATCGCCACGAAGTCGACCCGACCGGCAAAGAGCCCGCCTGCGAGCGATGAGTGAAGCTGACCTGCCGGCGTGACGGGCGCCCTCGCCCGTCCGCGTAGAGACAGCCGTCCTCAGCTATCCAGTCGAGCGCAGCTCGGCAGCTGCCCGTGGCCGAAGCAACTCTGGGTTCGCTGGAGAGATGCTACGATTGGCTGGTTCGCAGCCGGAGAGACGAATGGTCGCCATCGTTGCGTTTCACTTCCTGATGCTGCTTCTCGGTTTGGGAATTGTGTGTCGGGTTGTGCCATCGGAACGCGTCACTAACATGCTCGGGTACTTGCACAAAGCGATCGGGATCACCACGCCTTTCCCGGAACAACTGCGGACGGTTGCGCTGATCTGGATTGGAGCCGCAATCATCATCGTTGACGGATGTCTTTTCCTGCTGGTGTTCATTACTTCGTTGTCAAAGTCCGGATGACAAAGTTGAGCGCGAAGGCTGATAATTTGAGTGCAAGCGTACTTGCGAACGACTAGCGACCAACGACCAACGACCAACGACTAGTAACTATCAACTGGGGTTGACCATGCTCTTATCCGGAATCTTCCCGCCCATCACGACGCCCTTCTATCCCGATGGCGAGGTCTATTACAAAAAGATCGAATCGAACGTCGAGCGCTACTCACGCACGCCGGTCGCCGGCATCGTGGTGCTCGGCTCGACTGGCGAAGCCATTTTTCTTTCTGACCAGGAACGCCGCGATGTGCTGAAGACGGCGCTGGCCGCCGCCGCGCCAAGCAGAGTCATGATTGCAGGCACCGGCATGGAGTCTGCGCATGAAACGCTGCGGCTCACCGAATATGCCGCCGAGCTTGGCTACGACGCCGCCATGGTGCGCACTCCGCACTACTACAAGAAGCAGATGTTGCCGGCGAACTTGCTCGCTTTTTATCGCACGGTCGCCGACCGCTCCGCGCTGCCAATCATCATCTACAACTTCCCGCAGGCCACCGCATACGACATGCCCGCCGAACTCGTGATCGAACTCGCCGGCCATTCCAACCTCGTCGCCATCAAGGAATCGAGCGGCAACCTCGACAAAGTGAGGCAGCTGGTCGAAGGTACGCGCAACATAAAAAGGCAGGCTGCGGTGACCGAAACTTTTGAGGCCGTGACTCCGCGCATGTTAAAGGCCGCCGCTGCCGAAAGCGAGAAGCAGAGCAGGGAACTAGTCAGCGTCGCCTCGCTCGCGGGGACCTCCGAAGCAATGGAGAGACGGGCGCCCTCGCCCGTCCACGCAGACAGCGCTACGAAACCTTCATCCGCTGCGGTAACGGTCGTAGGAAAATTGAAGACACGGCAAAAAGAAGTCGGCTTCCAAGTGATGGTCGGCGCCGCTCACCAGCTCGAACCGTCGCTGAGTCTGGGAGCGGTCGGCGCGATTCTCGCCTTCGCCTGTCCCGCGCCGATGGCGTGCTACGAAATCTATGCCGCGTTCAAAGACGGAGACCACGCGCTCGCCCGTGAAAAACAAGAGCGCCTGAGACTGGCTGCTCAGCGCGTGGTTGGTGACCTCGGCATCCCCGGCGTGAAGTACTCGATGGACCTCAACGGCTACTATGGAGGCCCGTCGCGGCTGCCGTTCCTGCCACTCTCCGGCGAGCAGAAACTAGAGATCGAGAAGTTGATGGCGGGGATCAAGAGTTGAGTGCTTTCTGCAGGGCGAAGAAGTTAACACGGAATCAATAAGGAGAACTTTATGGCGACCACGACGCAGCCGGCCACCGGCGAGACCACCAAGCAGCTCATCAACTATCGCACCGATGCCGGCGTGGCCGTGATTGAGATGAACGATCCTCCGGCGAACACTTACACCTACGAAATGAACCGCCAGCTCGACGAGGCCATCCTCAAGGCGCGCATGGATAACGATGTGCACGTCATTGTACTCACGGGCGCGGGCGACAAGTTTTTCTCCGCCGGCGCAAATATTAAGATGCTGGCTTCGGTCGATCCAACGTTCAAGTATTACTTCTGCCTGCATGCGAATGAAATGCTGCTGCGGCTGGAGCACACGCCAAAACTTGTGATCGCCGCGATCAACGGGCATTGCGTCGGCGGAGGCCTCGAGATCGCCATGGCTGCCGACCTCCGAATTGCTCGCAAAGACGCCGGCAAGATTGGACTGCCCGAAGTCAACCTCGGCGTCCTTCCCGGCACGGGAGGGACGCAGCGCCTGTCGCGCCTGGTAGGGAAGAGCAAAGCAATCGAGCTGATGATCACGGGCAACACATTCTCTTTCGAAGAAGCGCAGGAGTTTGGCATTGTGAACGACATTTTCGAACGCGATGGCTTCATGGAAAACATCATGGAGTACGCGCGCCAGTTCACGCCGCCGAACAAAGCCGCGAAGGCTGTGGGGCGCATCAAACGTGCGGTGCAGACCGGATGGGAGATCCCAATGGAATCGGCCTTGGCCGTCGAGCGAGAGAATCAGCAGATCCTGTTCCAGAGTGACGACGCCAAAGAAGGTTTGGCCGCTTATGTGGAGAAGCGTCCGGCGGTATTTACCGCGAAGTGAGAGCAAAGCCGGAACCACAGGGAGCACAGAGGAACGCGGAGGAACACAGGGGAACACCTTGTGGCTTTTCCCTGTGTTCCTCTGTGATCCCTGTGGTGAAGAATTGAGGTCCTATGCCAGGCAGAGTAGCGAAAATCGGAAATTTCAGCGATTGGGTCGGACTCTTCAACGAGTGGCGCAAAGAAGTCGGAGTCGACAAAGACGACGTTGAGGCCTTCCATTTCGATACGCTCTACGGCGCGATCGAAACCGGGGAGATCCAGTTTGGTTCCTACAAGGGCCGCAACAAGTGGGAGAACCTGCGCCAGGTCCCCACGCAGCAAATGCGGGACGCGCTCATGAACATGATCATCTATCAGGGCGATACCGAATTTGCGAGCGTGGAACAGCAGCGCAATCTATTTGCAACCGCGCCGACGGAATATGATCGTCGCGCGATCACCCGCGTCATGATCGAAGAGATGCGCCATGGCTGGCAGATGTGCGCGCTGCTCATCGACTTTTTCGGCTCCTCAGGCAAGGTGGAAGCGCAAAAAATGCTGGAGCGCCGAGCATTTGAGAACAAACGTCTGCTCGGCACGTTCAACGTCGATGTCGATAACTGGCTGGACTTTTTCACTTATACCGATTTCGTGGACCGCGATGGTAAATTCCAGCTTCAGATGCTGAAATATTCATCTTTTGCGCCGCTCGGTCGCTCGACATCATACATGCTGCGCGAGGAAGCCTTCCACATGGGCACCGGCCACGATGGGCTGCGCCGGGTGGTCGAGGCGGGCGTGATCCCGCGATGGCTGCTGCAGAAATATTTGAACAAGTGGATATCGAGTTCGTTCGATCTTTTTGGTACAGATCATTCTTCCTCGGCACACTGGGCCTACGTCTGGGGAATCAAGGGCCGGTACGACGAACTGGGGAACGATAAGGCCGCCGATCTCGACGACCTGAACGACTACAGCCGCCACCTGTATCGAGCGGAAGTTGCGGGATTGGTCGAGCGTCTGAACACTTTTCTGCCGCCAGGCGAGAAAAAGTTCTATACGCCCGACATCCGCTTCAACCGCAGCATCGGACAATGGACAGGGCAGAAGTACCACTGCGAGACCGGCGAGCCATTGGACGACCTCAGCTACGAGCAGCACTGTGAAGAGAATCTGCCCAGCGCGAAAGATAAAGAGCTGCTGCTCGACATCATTCGAAACGAAAAAAAGTGGATCAAAGAAAAAGAGGGCGCGCGCGATCCGCTGTCGACGATTGGCGAGCCGCGGAAGCAAGCGATCAACATTTAGCACGTGTGGGGCGGGTACTCTTGCCCGCAAGAACTGAACCCACAACGGAGGCTCTGAGGCACGGAGAAGAAGCAGGAAGTGATTGTCTCCGCACTACCCAGTGTACCTTTGTGCTCCTTGTGGTAAAGATTTCTGCCGGAGTTACCACCGAAGATGGCTACCGCAGCCGCAAGTCGAGTTGAAGTAGATGTCACGGTTCCCGTCGGCCGTGTCACCCTAATCAACCCTCCGCTCAATGTCATCGACCTCCCGATGATGCTGGAGTTGCAGCAGGCGCTTAGCGAAATCGAATCCCGCAGCGATATCTCGACAATTCTCTTTCAAGGCGATGCCCGCGCCTTCTCCGCCGGCGTGGACGTAAAAGCCCACCTCCCCGAGCAAGTTCACGAAATGCTCACGAGTTTTCACGCGGTGATCCGCGCGATTGTGGCGTCGCGCAAAGTCACGATTGCCGCCGTCCGCGGCGCTTGCCTTGGCGGAGGCGCGGAACTCGCCGCCGTCTGCGATATGGTTTACAGCGCTCGCGATGCCAGTTGGGGATTTCCTGAAATCAAGCTGGGATGCTATCCACCAGTTGCCGCCGTGGTGCTGGCCACGCTCATCGGTCAGAAGCGCGCCGCCGAACTCATCCTCACCGGACGCCAGTTCTCCGGCGACGAAGCCGCGGCGATGGGCTTGGCGACCCGATCTGTGGCGGCTGAAGAGCTCGAATCGGTTGTCGGGCGCACGCTTGCTGAACTCCGCCAACTAAGCCCGGTCGCGCTCGCCCATGCCAAGAAGGCCACGTGGGATGCGATTCACTTTGACAAAGGGCTGGCCCGAGCTGAGAAGATTTACCTCGACGAACTCATCTCGACCGCGGACGCGCGTGAGGGTATCATTGCCTTCCTCGACAAACGGCCACCGAAATGGACAGGCAAATAGAAAACGCGAAGGTTGAGGCGGGGACGAAGGTCGAAACGAAAGTCGAAACGAAGACTGGGGCGAAGCAACCTTCGTCCTACCGTTCCGGCCACCTGATGTGCCGCACGCCGTTGTGGGGCGTAGCCGGCTTCCTCGGGTGCGCCTATTTCGCGTGGGTTTCGTTTAGCCACGTCACTCGCAATGAGTATGAGTGGCCGCACGACTTCTGGACCGCCGCCACCTACATCGTGTGGATCCTCTTGCTGGCCGGCCTGGCGCTTGACACGCGCTGCGTGCGCGAGCGCGTGTTCTTCGGCCTGCTCGTCATCAATTTTGTGGTGGGCTGTGGTTTGACGTTGTGGAGCAACATTCCGTCCGCCGATGTACGCTACGCTCGAATTGGAACTGGCGCGCTCTGGGCGGCGGCCGCGCTGGTGAGTCTGACTACGCTGGGAAATACGGCGGAGCTTCGAAAAAAGGGTGTCTGATTTTCCGTAGAGACGCGGCTTGCCACGTCTCACTCCGCGGCGGGAGACGCGGCAAGCCGCGTCTCTACAGGTAAGGCCTTAAACTATGGACTTCGAAATCTCTCCCGGGCAGGTCAAGGCGCTGCAGAAGAGCGGTGAAACATTTACGCTGCTCGATGTTCGCGAGCCGTGGGAATACGAAGCCTCCCGCATCGAAGGCGCAAAACACATCCCGATGGGTGACGTTCCGACGCGTGCTCATCAGGAACTCGACCCTGACAATCACATCGTCGTCATGTGCCATCACGGTGTGCGCTCCTTGTCGGTCACCAACTGGCTCCGTCAACAGGGATACGAAAAAGTTCAATCCATGCGCGGCGGCATCGATGGCTGGGCGCGGACGGTGGATCCCAAAGTACCTTTGTACTGATAAAGAGCTCTTGGCCCTTGGCTGTTAGCAAACCCAAAACCTTGATCACCGACTGCCACATCCACATCGAGCCGATCGATCTACTTAAGCCGCATGCGCTTGAACTGGTGAAGCGCAAGCGCGCCAATTTCGATGAGATCGCCGAATATTGCCGCTCGCCCAAGGCTTTTCTGAAGTATCTGGACCGTTGCGGCGTTGACCGTGCCGCACTGATCAACTACGTTGCGCCCGAGGTGATGGGCTTTACGCCCGCGGTCAATCAGTTTGTCGCCGACTACACGAAGCACGATCCCAAGCGCCTGATCTCTTGTGGCAGCCTGCATCCGCGGCACACCACTAACATCATGGCGGATGTTGAGCACATTCTGCGCCTTGGCCTTCGCATGATCAAGATCCATCCGCCGCATCAACTATTGTTTCCGAATGATTATTTGAACGGAGTGAAGGAACTGGAAATTATCTATCGGGCTGCCGAGGCCAATGGAATCCCGGTCATGTTTCACACGGGGACCTCGATATTTCCCGGCGCGCGCAATAAATACGGTGACCCGATCTACGTTGACGATGTGGCGGTCGATTTCCCCAAGCTCAAAATCCTCCTGGCGCACGGCGGCCGGCCGCTGTGGATGGACACTGCGTTTTTTCTCATCAGACGGCACCCCAACCTCTATCTCGACATCAGCGGCATTCCGCCGAAAACGTTGCTGAAGTATTTCCCGCGGCTCGACGAGATCGCCCACAAGACGCTATTTGGCACCGACTGGCCAGGTCCGGGCGTTCCGGACGTCAAGCAGAATCTTGAGGAATTCAAGGCGCTGCCCATGAGCGAAGAGATGCGGGAGCAGATCCTGAGCGGGACGGCGGCCTCGCTCTGGCCGGAATAACCGGGATGAGTGGAGAAAAGCTTAAACCACAGGGGACACAGAGGTTCACAGAGGAACAACCACAGAGGTTCTTTCCCCTGTGTACCCCTGTGTCCTCTGTGGTAAAGATTTTGATGTCCGATACCGAAGCGGCAAGGTAAGCGTTCTATTCCCCAGCCGCCTTGCCTGCCGCTTTCGTGCCGGTCAGTTCATTGGCCAGAGCATCGGCGCTGTAAATGTGGCGCAGCGCTTCGATGATGCCGCGCGAATCGACGTGCACGGCCCGCGACTGGCGGTCGTCGTAGTAAAAGCTCAAAACCAGCGACTGAATATTTCCGTCGAAAATAATTCCGACCACTTCGCCCGCCTTGTTCACGGTCGGGCTGCCCGAGTTGCCACCGATGATGTCCGCGCTGGAAACATAATTCAGCGGCGTCTGGAGATTGAGTTTCGACTTCATCTTCAGCCAACTGCCGGCCAAATCATATGGAGGCTTGCTACCGTGCTCCTCGGCATGTTGGAAGGCGCCGCTGAAGGTCGTGAAGTAAGGAATCTTTTTTCCATTTTCCTCATATCCCTTCACCGTGCCATAACTGAGGCGCAGCGTGAAGGTCGCGTCTGGAGGCTGCGTGAAGCCGGTCTGGGCAAACCGCGCGCGCGCGATGGCCGCGCCGTCGCGCCGCACCACCGCGTCCACCTCGTCATCGAAGCGCTTGCGTACGGCCCGCGCCTCGGCATCCACGTTGCGCATGAGGACGATCAGCGGATCCGTACTCGCATCCACCGCGGCCTTTCCACCCTCATACAGTTGCTTGCGGACCGCCACATCCTCCAGTTTTGTGCCGCCGATCAGCGCCTTGGCAGCCTCTTCGGGCGACTTGCCGTTCAGCGACGCCTTCACGGCCGCATCGTCCGGTCCCAGCCCTTCCTGCATCTGGGCCAGGGAGAGAGCCAAAATCGCGGTCTCAAGATTCTTGTAGACGGGAGCGGTGCTGAAGAGTTCCTGCTCCAGTGAGGGCAGGGCAGAATCACGATACTCGCGCAGCCGGTCGCCGTTGGGTTTCGGCTTCTCCTCGCCGGCACGCACGAGAGTCCGGGCGAAGAACATCAGGTCGGAGCTGAACCCGCGCATGCGCTCGACGTAGGTAAGAGAGTTATAAATTTCCCGGTTCACCTTCACCGCGTTGGAAATCTCGTTCCAGGGGTTGGGCTCGCCCGGATGCTGATCCACGTAAGCCTTTTCCCGCTCGCGCTCCGCCGTGTTTATCCTCGCCATCGCGGCTACATCCTGCAAACCTCCATACTCGCCGGTAATCGCTTTTTGTGAATTCTGCAATCCGAAGATATCTTCTTGAGCGATACGCGCGTTCTCCGCCGACTCCGCACTGAACTCCTGGAGCATGGCGATGCGCCGCTTGTAGCTCGCGAGGCGCCATGGAAAATCCACGTTCTTGAGAAACTCTAGTTGCGCCACCGTTTTCAGGCGATCCGTGTTTCCCGGGTGTCCGGAAACGAAAATCAGATCGCCGTCTTTGACTCCTGCTTTCGACCATCGCAGGTAGTTGTCGAGATGGACCGGCTTGTCGTTTTCGTAGATACGGAAGAAGGTGATGTCCAGGTCATAGCGCGGGAAGGTGAAGTTGTCGGGGTCGCCGCCGAAAAACGCGGCTTCAAATTCCGGCGCAAACACCAGGCGCACATCGGTGTACTTCTTGTATTTGTAGAGGTTGTAAACCTCGCCCGAGTAAAGCGTGACCACGTCGCAGCGCAGGCCAGTCGAAGTTGCACAGTCTTTTTCGATGGCGCTCATGGTGGAGCGTTGTGCCTGGCCAGCATCGGCGGCCGACATGGCTGCCGTGGCGGCGGATTTCACTTTCGCGGAGACGTCGTCGATGCCGACCAGCACGTTCAGTTCAAGGTCGGGACACTTGGCTTCTTCCGCCTGCGTCTTGGCGTAAAAACCGGTCTTCATGTAGTCGTGGCCGGAGGTGGCAAGTTTCCCGATGCAGTCGGCGCCCACGTGATGGTTGGTGAATGCCAAGCCGTCGGCCGACACGAACGAACCGGAGCCTCCGTTGTTAAAGCGCACTGACGACAGTCGCAGGTGGTCCAGCCATTGCTGGGTCGGCAGAAAGCCGTATTGCTTCTGGACCCGATCGCTCGGGAACGCGTTGTATAACCACATACCTTCGTCGGCGAGGGCAAGGGGCGTTGCCAGGGTAAGGATGAGGCCGAGAATGAGCAGTCTTGTCTTCATGAACTTCTCCGGGTAGTTTTTGGAATTTCTGCCGGGGACACTCTTTGTTCCAGCGGCAAACTGCTTATTTTACGCCGTGCGCACTTTTCAGGCCAACGGCCTGAACACCTCCGCCAACTTTTCCCAAACGCGGGGGAAACAGTATCTGTCCAAGTCGTATACGCAATTTCTTGCAGTGTGCGTTGACAGGATGACCTCAGCGTTTATCCCTTGACTTCGGTCTCAGGAAATAGTCAAATGCCGCCCGGATTCTTATGGCGGTCGCATGAATCCGCTTGCTGTAGTAACGGACGGACCCCTTCCCGGCGTTATCCCAGCGCACGATTTAGCAAAGTCACAATTAGGAGATAGACAATTATGATACGACCCAGGGTACTTTTCTTGCTTGCTCTAGGACTGCTTCTCGCGGTCCATCCCATGGTTGCTGCCAACTACGCGGTAGGAAGTTGCAAGCCCAGCCTTACAAGCTACCCAACGATTTCCGTCGCAGTGAGCACCGTACCGCCCGGCTCAACCGTGGAGGTTTGTCCGAACACGTACCCCGAACAGGTTACGATTGCACAGCCGCTGACATTAAAGGGCGTCACTAGCGGGAATGCAGGGCAGGCGGTGATTACAGTGCCTAGCTCCGGGCTGACAGCTGTAATAACCGGATTAGGGTACCCAATCGCGCCGCAGGTGCACGTTACGGCGGGTCCGGTCAACATCAGCGATATCACGGTGGATGGGACCGGGAGCAATGTGACGACCTACCCACCGTGGCTTGTCGGGATTCTCTATGACAGCGGCTCCTCCGGCACGGTCAACGAGTTTACTGCTCGCAACCTAAGCACTTCGGCGGCTGCGGGTGTGGGGGTGTGGGCCGAGAATGCAACCGGCACGAGCGAGTCGGTGACCATTGAAAACAGCAGCTTCCATGACATCGACGATAGCTCAGTTATCACCCTGGGCAGTACTCTTCTTGCCACGGTCAAAGGGAATACCATGCTAGCTGGTGCCTACCCGGTTCAGTGGTCCTCGGCTGGTAGCCTGACAGCGAACATTATTAACGGCGGCATTAAGGGAATAATTGTTAGCGGTCCTGTTACCGTTTCCGCTAATACTCTGGCTTACCAGTTCATGGGCATCGTTGCAAGTGGTGGAGTTACCGCCACATCCAACAAAATATCATACGCCGATCAGGGAATCGTTGATTTCGGTGGCGGCGACACCTACAAGTCCAATGCCATCACAAAGGTCCGTATCGGGATCGAATTCAATTGCCATACCCTCACGGCGCTTGGTAACACGATCAATGATGCGACTACCGGCATCGACGTTTTTCCAGCAAGTTTCAGCGGTGCCAATAGTTTCAACAACGTGGCCACGCTCAGGACCAACGGATGCGGGTTTCGGGCAACGCCTCGTGCGGAGCCGTATTCGGGTCCACTTCGCGGACCCGCCCATTGATATGACTGCTTAGCCACCAATCACGGAACCGGTCGCCATCGACATCCTGCGGTCCGGCTCCTTATTATTTTGTCGACAGCTGTCCCAAATCTGCTTTCAAATGTCGGTGGGTTGAAAACCTTCAAGTTAGGAATTTCCAGGCCAAGCGCGCGCTTGGAGTTTGCCTTTCGGTTGGCGTATAAAAGATGGTTGCCCTGCCGCTGCTTTTTTTGCGCAGCCGAGCAACATAGATCCATCCGCACTGCCAGCGAGGAGCCATGTCCAGCGTTACGAGCCTGCACGCCCCCAAAGGACTGGAAGGGGTTGTCGCTACCACATCCAGCATTTGCTATATCGACGGTGACGAGGGAGTGCTCGCCTATCGCGGATATGACATCCACGATCTGGCCGACCACTCCACCTTTGAGGAAGTCTGCTACCTGCTCTGGTTTGGACACTTGCCCAAGGCCGACGAACTCAAGGCCCTGAAGCAGCGCCTGGCGGATGAGCGCAAGCTGGATGCATCGATCATCAATCTCTTGCAGTTGGCGCCCAAGCACGCGCTGCCAATGGATGTGCTCCGTACGGTGGTGTCGGCGCTTTCTTTTTATGATCCTGAGTTCGACCGCAGCAATAGTGATCACGACGCTAACGTCAACAAAGCGATTCGCCTGACCTCCCAGATCGCCATGATCGTGGCCAACTACGATCGCATTCGCAAAGGGAAGGCGATAGTGGAGCCGGATCGGTCGCTCTCACATGCGGCGAATTTCCTGCTCATGCTGAACGGGACCCCGCCCTCGAAGACCGCCGAGCGCGCTCTTGACATCGCGCTCATCCTGCACGCCGACCATGAACTGAACGCTTCCACCTTCGCGGCCCGGATCACCGCCGCAACACTTTCCGATATGCACTCGGCGGTCACCTCCGCCATTGGGACGCTCAAGGGGCCGCTGCACGGGGGCGCCAACGAGGCTGTTTTCAAGATCCTTAAAGATATCGATGCCAAGGGCGTCGACCCGGTCGAGTACGTCAAAGCGATGCTGGCCCAGAAGAAGAAAATCCCTGGCTTCGGTCACCGCGTGTACCACACGGAAGATCCGCGCGCCACGCACTTGCGGCAGATGTCCCGCGACCTGGGCCAGGCGAGCGGCGATCCCAAGTGGTTCGAAATGTCGCAAAAGATCGAAGACTTCGTAAAGGCTGACAAGAAGCTCAACGCCAATGTGGACTTCTATTCGGCTTCCACCTACCACACACTCGGCATCGATGTGGACCTGTTCACGCCCATCTTCGCGGTCTCGCGGGTCGGCGGATGGACCGCGCACGTTATCGAGCAACTTGACGATAACCGGTTGATCCGCCCGCGCGCCGATTATATTGGCCCCGTCTATCCACAAAAATATGTGGCGGTGGAGAAACGCTGAGGCTTGTGTGGTGGAGCGCCGGGCATCCCCGCCCCAGCTTCCCGGCGTGACGGGCGAGACGCCCGTCGCTCCATTCCCCAATAGTCTCTGTCCTTTGGTCACTTGCTCGACTTTTAGGGTGTGTCCTAAGGTCGTAATCAAGCAGCGCGGTTACGTGGGGAACCGTGAAGTCAGCAATAATTGGCATCCTCCGCTATGGCTGAGTTTTCCACCCGTGCCGTGTCAGGCTCGTTTACCCCAGGCGACGCCTTTACAAGGTGGTGTATATGAAGTACATCTTTCGCCTGCTCGCACTGCTCGTGATCGCTCTCGCGCCCGAGCTTTCTGCCGGACAAGCGGGTTACCAGGTCATCTCCGTCCAAGACGGAGGAACGATCAGGGGAACCGTGAAGTGGCAGGGAGCCTTGCCTCACTTGGTGGCCTCCGAACTTAATAGAGACCCGCAGGTCTGCGATCCGCTCGGCCAGAAGCACCGCGACCTTGAGCGGTTGCTGGTCGCCCCGAACGGCGGCGTCGCCAACACGGTCGTGTTTCTCAGGGATATCAGCCGGGGGAAAGCGATGGACCTGCCCGCATCGCGGCGATTCCTCAACCAAAAGACCTGCCGCTACGAACCCCACGTTCTGCTAGTGCCGCTGCAAGCGAGTTTGACGGTGAGAGACAGCGACCCCTTGCTGCACACAGTACAAATGTCGGGCAGCGCGGATTACAACCTCCCCTTTGTTCTTGAGGGGCAGGAGATCGCACGTCCCATGACCCGGGAAGGTAGGGTAGACCTGCGCTGCAATGTACATGTCTGGATGAATGGCGAGATGATGGTAGCGAAGCATCCCTACTATGCGGTGACCGATCAGGATGGCAACTTCGAACTCACCCAGGTTCCTCCTGGCAACTACGAAATCGTTGCCTGGCACGAAGGATGGCGAGTGGTTGGCGAGAGCTCGCTCTATGACATTGCGACGCAAGTCCGGGTGAAGCGTCCCGTTTTTTCCGATCCCATAATCTGGAGCAAGCCGGTCGCGGTTAATCCCAATGGGACGGCGAATGTGAATTTCACCCTCGGGGAACGCACGCCGCAGATGGCTCAAGGACATTGATTCTGATTTCCCGTAGAGACGCGGCTTGCCGCGTCTCCGGCAGACGGGGCAAGCCCGTCTCCACACGCAAACCTGCCTTGTTGAGCCCCGCATCGGTACAATAGAAGCAACATGGTGCGGCGGGTCTATCTCGACAACAATGCGACCACACCGGTGCTCCCCGAGGCGCTGGAGGCCATGCGGCCTTACTTTGGAGAGCACTTCGGCAACGCGTCCTCCATCCACCATCATGGACAGGAGACGCGGGCCGCGGTCGAGCGCGCGCGCGAATCCGTGGCTGCACTGCTTGGCTGCCGCGCTTCGGAAGTCGTGTTTACCAGCGGCGGCACGGAAGGCGACAATCTGGCGATATTTGGTTTAGCGCGGGAGGGCGACCATGTCATCACCTCCACCATCGAACATCACGCCGTGCTCAACGCTTGCAAGCATCTAGCCAAGTATCGTGAGACGACAGGATGCGAAGTCACCTACATTCCGGTCGATGGCCGCGGACTGGTGGATCCGGCGGATGTGAAGCGCGCGATCCGGCCGAATACGAAGTTGATCACCATCATGCTCGCCAACAACGAGACCGGCGTCGTGCAACCCGTCGCGGAGATTGGAAAGATCGCTGCCGAAGCCGACATTTACTTCCACACCGACGGCGTGCAAGCGGCGGGCAAAATTCCGATCGATGTCAACCAAATCGGGTGCGACCTGCTGACCATCTCTGGCCACAAGCTGCACGGGCCGCAGGGCGTGGGCGCGCTGTACGTCCGTAAGGGAACTCGACTTGAGCCGATGCTCCATGGCGGCAGTCATGAACGCTCGCGCCGCGCCGGGACGGAGAACGTTCCGGGGATCGTAGGTTTAGGCAAGGCGGCCGAGTTGGCCGTCGCTGGCTTCGAGCGTGGAGACGATCTTCGGATGGACGATCAAAAGATGGCCGCTATGCGCGACAGGTTGGAAAGGGAACTGCTCGAAATCGAAGCCACAGGCTTGAACGGCGAAGGCGCTCCGCGCGTGCCGAATACGACCAACATTTATTTCGATGGCATCGAAGGCGAAGCGCTGGTCATTGCGCTGGACTTGAAGGGACTTGCAGTCTCGACCGGCGCCGCGTGCTCGTCCGGAGCGATTGAACCATCGCATGTGCTGACCGCGATGGGACTGCGTCCCGACCGAGCGAGAGCCAGCATTCGCTTCAGCCTCGGGAAGCAAAATACGGCCGAGGATGTAGACTTCGCACTGGGCCTGATCCCGGAGACCGTCGCGCGATTGAGAGCCTTGTCGCCTGTCTATCACCGGGTCGAGGTATGACGACCTCACAGGCGCAGAACAAGCTCGCAGAGATACGCGCACGCGCCCGCAAGAGGGGTCCGATCAAACTGCGGTGTCCCCATTGCCGGCATTATTTAGTGGGGATTCTTTCAGCGCGAGGCGATTATAGATGCAAGACTGGTGAGCGCAGCAATCTATACTGCTCGTGGCCAGACTGCGCTCGCTTCGGCTATCGAGTTCGGCTGCCAGAGGCGGTGCGCGCTCGGGCCCCGCAAGACGGCAGCCGGTGTTGTCGAGCGCAAAACGTAAGAGCCAAGAACTGACTGCTGAATGCTGAATTCCGAAACCATCGCCGTCGCCATGTCGGGAGGAGTCGACTCCTCGGCCGTTGCGGCCATGCTCCGCGCCGAAGGCCACAACGTCATCGGCCTGACCATGCAACTCTGGAATCAGCGCCGTCTCGCCGGACACGAAGGCATGCCGGAATCCGTCCAGGGCCGCTGCTGTTCGATTGACGACGTCTACGATGCTCGCCGCGTTGCCGAGACCCTCGGCATCCCCTACTACGTGGTCAATCACGAAGAGCGCTTTGAGCGCGATGTGGTGCGTCCGTTCGTCGAGGAGTATCTTGCCGGACGCACACCGATCCCTTGCAGCCTCTGCAACAATCACTTGAAGTTTGACCAGCTTCTTATTGTGGCCCAACAGATTGGCGCCGATAAAATTGCGACCGGTCATTACGCCCAGGTCGTCTTTGACGAGCAGCTCAATCGCTGGCTGCTGAAGCGCCCAGCCGACAAGTCCAAAGACCAGACTTACTTCCTCTTCGGTCTTACGCAGGAGCAATTGAGCCGCACCCTGTTCCCGCTCGGCGGCATGACCAAGCCGGAAGTGCGCGACCTTGCCCGCAAGCACAGTCTCGCCATCGCCGAAAAGCCCGACTCGCAGGAAATCTGCTTCGTCCCCGGCGGCGACTACAAGCGCTTTCTCGAAGCCTATCTCAGCGAGCAGGGAGACATGCCGGCGGAAATTGCAGGCGAGATGGTGACGACCGACGGCAAAGTGATCGGCGAGCACGCCGGCGTCCATAACTTCACGGTCGGCCAGCGCAAGGGGCTCGGTGTGGCGACCGGCTCACCGCTGTACGTGATCCAAATCAAGAATGACACGCGGCAAGTCGTGGTCGGCAAGGACGAAGAACTTTACTCGCGCACACTCCGCGCGCGCCGTGTGAACCTGATTTCAACGGCCGAGCTGCGCGAGCCCATGCGAGTCGCGGTGAAGATCCGCCACCGGCATCAGCCTGCGCCGGCCATCATTGAATCGGCTGGGGAATCCGCCGGGCCGGACGAAGTCCAAGTTACGTTTGACGAGCCGCAGCGCGCGCTTACCCCCGGCCAGGCTGCCGTTTTCTACGATGGCGATATAGTTGTCGGCGGCGGTTGGATCGAAACCTCCACTCCTTAAGTACCTGCCGGAAGAACCGGGCGTCGCGCCCGTCCCTCCACGCCTGATTACTACGATTAGTTACCTGGGATTACTTCCGCACGATTCATAGCACCTTCGTGGCCTAGACCCGCCGAGGAACCAGAGGTAAGTTTATTTCACGACGGGACCTTCGTAGTCTCTCCCCAGTAAAGGTCCGGCGTGGGGAGATTGTATGAAAATCTGGCATTTGTGTTATGCGGCATTGGGGATTGCGGTGGCGCGCTGGGTTTTTAAGCGTCAACCAATGCGTGTAACCGATCCGATCGCCCGTTTCCGTACCTCTGGCCTGCTGTAAATAGCAGTAGGTGAAAGGGCTTGGGCGCGCCCCGTTGCGTGTCGCTTCGATCTGAGCGCGTCCATGCCCGTTTCACCAATCCCTTTTCCCGTCCCCGGAAGTGCTAGCACTACCGTGTCCCTTCGGTAACTTTTTTTCCGTTCCATCTCGCCTAAACTTTCTATGTGGTTCCGCTGAGCGCGCACGCGCCGCTCAGCAACCGAAATCATGGCATCCAGATTCCCCAGCTTGCGGTTGGTTGCGCTCGGTGCGCTCATCGTTGTTTCGGTCTGCGTGCCGCTCTGCGTGTTTCTCTGCCCGTCGACTGCTTCGGCGCAAGACGATGCTCCCTCGCTCGGCGACCTCGCACGCGATGTGCGCAAAAACAAACTGCAGCAGCCGCAACATCAGACGGATCCGGCCCACCCGATAATCGACAACGACAATCTAGTCCAGGTCATGGACGATGCCAAGAAAGCAAGGCCGGCCAAACAAGACAAGACCGTCTTTTCCATTGACCCGTCCGGCAATACTCTCAAAGTATCGTCACCGGATGTAACCTGCAGTCTTTCTTTCAACGCCCGGGCCAGTTCGCTGCTGATCAAGCCAATTCTGATCGAAGACTTGCCGCTCACCGAACTGCTCAAGCTCGACGGCCCCGGTTCCATTCAGGATGAAAGTCTGCAACTGGAAGTATTCAACGGAACCGACTGGGACATTCGCGAAATCACCATTGGCCTGACGCTCGAACGCAAGCTTGGAGAGAACGCCGAAGTGGCCGCGCGTGCGCGTGTGATTCCGGCCGCCGAGGGCCTTGCGCCGGTTACTGTCGAGCGACGTTCCGACGTAACGCTCCTCTATCATCTCAAGGCCGAGGCCAAGCCTTTCAGCACAACCGCGTTCCACGAAAATATCGGGATCACTCCCGGCGCCGATGAAGATTGGCGATGGTCGATCGTGGAAGCCAAAGGAATCCGGCCCTTGCAAGCTCAGTCAGCGTCCGATTCGCTGCCAGACCCGCTGTTTTCTACGCCGTCATCGTTACTGCCGGCCCCGAAAGATCCGGAGCTCGCGCCAACCGCGCCCGCAATTCCGGACAAGCCGGTACAAGACAAGCAGAGTGTCGAAAAGTCCTCGAGCCCCAGTGCAACTCCGCGACAATAGAAGCTTGAACCACAGGGGGCACAGGGATTCACAGGGGAGCAACACAGAGGTTTGCCCTGTGGTGTTTCCCCTGTGTTCCTCTGTGTCCTCTGTGGTTAAGATTTTTGCAGCAGCCTGTCATCTTCCTCAATCGCCGCCAAGAAGCGCGGCTTCTGCCGTGCCTTCGTCAACTGCTCGAACGAATAGGCGATCTTGAGCAGCGTAGGCTCGCTCCATGCGCGTCCGAAGAAGGAGACACCGACCGGCAGCCCCCAGAGATATCCACCTGTAACGTTGATATTGGGATAGCCCGCGACGGCGGCGGCGCTCGAACTGCCTCCGGCGGCGTGATCGCCATTGACCAGGTCGGTGAGCCAGGCGGGGCCTGCCGTGGGGGCGACGAGCGCATCGAGTTTGAACTTATCCATGATGAAGTCGATGCCCTCGGCGCGGGTGAGTTTTTGATTCAGGGCCAGCGCATCGAGATATTCTTTTGTACTGAGCGGGCCCTTCTGCTCCGACTTGAGAAAAATGTCCTGCCCAAAGTAGGGCATTTCCCGCCCTCGATTGCGTTCGTTGAACTCAATCACATCCTTCAAACTCTTAACCGAAGAGCTGCCGCGGCGAGCAAGATAGGCCGCGAGGTCAGCCTTGAGTTCGTAGTAAAAGACGGTAAGTTCGGTTTCGTCGAACTTACCAATGGTAGGGATGTCGGCGGGATCGACGATCTCGGCGCCAGCCCGCTTCATCTCGCCGATGAGCGTGTCTATAAGCTGGTCAACCGCATCGTTGAAGCCGAAATATTTGCGCACAATTCCCAGGCGCGCGCCTTTGAGGCCCGCGGGATCAAGGAATTTCGTGTAATCGAGGGACACCTTACGACGACTGTCAGCGGTCGCCGAATCTTGTGGATCCGCGCTCGCCATGGCGCCGAGAAGAATGGCAACATCCCGCACCGTGCGCGCCATCGGACCTGCTGTGTCCTGACTGTGCGAGATCGGAACGATGCCGCTGCGGCTGACCAATCCAACCGTAGGTTTAAGCCCTGCCAGCCCGTTCGCGGAAGAAGGACAGACGACCGACCCATCCGTCTCCGTGCCCACACCGGCAACGCAAAGGCTCGCGGAGACAGCGGCTCCAGTCCCGGAACTTGATCCGCACGGATTGCGGTCGAGGGCATATGGGTTGCGAGTAAGTCCCCCGCGACCGCTCCATCCGCTGGTCGAATGACTGGAGCGAATGTTCGCCCACTCACTGAGATTGGTTTTTCCCAGAATCACCGCACCGGCCTTACGCAACTGCGCGGCGACGAAAGCGTCGGCTGGAGGGCGCGATCCAAGCAGCGCTAGCGATCCCGCCGTCGTATTCATTCGGTCCGCGGTATCGATATTGTCCTTGATGAGCATCGGAATGCCGTGAAGCGGCCCACGCGGCCCTTTCGACCTGCGCTCCTGATCGAGCGCGTCGGCGATCTGGAGCGCATCGGGGTTGAGCTCGATGACGGCGTTGACCATGGGTCCGGCTTTGTCGATCTCCGCAATGCGTGCCAGATATTTCTCGGTCACAGAGTGGGAGGAATGCTGGCCGGATTGGAAAGCTTTCTGGAGATCGTCAATCATGATCTCGTCTAGCTCGAAATCTTTCTTGAAGTTATGCTCGAGATTTTGGACGGTCGCCCCGGAAGTAGGGGCGGGATCGCCAATGCGAGCCGCGCCGAGCGCCGGATAAGCAACCGTGGCAAGAGTCGCGGTCACTCCGGCGCGAAGGAAGTTGCGGCGCGAGTTGGAATTCGAGTTGACCGTCGGATTGAACTTCGAGGGAAGGGAATC
Source organism: uncultured Acidobacteriaceae bacterium (assembly GCA_963772195.1). Lineage (GTDB taxonomy): Bacteria > Acidobacteriota > Terriglobia > Terriglobales > Acidobacteriaceae > Acidiflorens. Next base: position 700,953 of record CAVYWE010000002.1, read on the forward strand.
GTCGGACATCAAAGCTCCTGCGGTTTTGAATGAGTGACGTGACATGAGTTCGCGTGCAAGTCGCGCGCGGGAATCTTACGAAGAATGCGGAAGAAAGGCAAACGCTGGGAACCGCGAAACTGACTCATCTCCGCACATTGTCTGCGAGCGTTGTCTTGGATAGAGCCGAATGGTAGTCTAACGAAGTTGAGCGGGAGTAGTTCAGCGGTAGAACGCCAGCTTCCCAAGCTGGATGTCACGGGTTCGATCCCCGTCTCCCGCTCCAGTCTTTGGGTGATTCAGGCGGGTTGATTCTGCAGCGTTCAGAATTACTTGCCAGTGCTAGTTGTGGACGATGCGGCCCTCGACTGGATCAGGCCGATTCCCAGGCCTCCCACGGCGCCAGCCAGCAGCCCCAGCAGCACCAGCACGGGCACGCTCTCAAGAAGTGCATTCTTCATTAGTTTCGCCATCTTGTATTCTCCACTCGGTTCTCAACTTGGAATTTGTTGCCTAAGTCAGTTTAGCATTTGCGCTTCCATTCCCGGACCCCGGGGACAGTCCGCAAGAGGTTGCGGCAGCGAAAGATAACGGGGAAAGGGTTTGCTCCTAAAGGCAATAGTGAAGAGTTTTTCAACTAATGGGAAGGTGTCGCAGGGGTAGAAGCGAAGTTGTTAACTCGGAACAGTTAGCAAAGCCGGCCTCCCTCTTCTTTTGCAGGCTAACATGGCATCTAAGGATTTCGTGCCGCTTTGGAGGCGCAATGAAACCTTGTAGCTCCGCTGTTTGCGTTATGGTGATGCTCGTGTCGAGTCTTTGTCTCTGGGCGCAGGACACTCCTGGCGCCGGCGCGCGACCACCGGCTAAGACCGTGGCAGCGGCGTCCGGCAGCCAACGGCCGCGGATCGGCCTTGTGCTTGAAGGCGGTGGCGCGCTCGGATTAGCGCATGTCGGCGTGATCAAGTGGTTGGAGGAAAATCGCGTGCCGGTAGACGTGATTGCCGGCACCAGCATGGGCGCCTTGGTCGGAGGAATCTACGCCAGCGGAGAATCGCCCGACCAGATTTCCACTTTGATCCGAAGCATCAACTGGAGTGAAGTGCTGACAGGTGTCACGCCCTATAAAGACCTGTCGTTCCGCCGGAAAGAAGACCGGCGGGATTATCCGAATGCCTTCGAATTCGGGCTGAAGAAAGGCACGCAGTTCCCCAGCGGCTTTAACTCCGGACAGCAGGTGGGATTGATTCTAGACCGGGTGGGCCTGCCTTATTCGGAGATGAAGAGCTTTGACGAATTGCCGATCCCATTCCGTTGTGTGGCGACCGATCTCGTAGCAGGAGACTCGTACGTGTTCGACCATGGTTCGTTGGCGGAAGCGATGCGGTCCTCGATGTCATTGCCGGCATTTTTTACGCCGGTGCGCGAACGCAACCGCGTGCTGGTTGACGGCGGTCTAGTCGATAACTTGCCGGTGGACGTCGCTCGCCAAATGGGCGCGGACATTGTGATCGCCGTTCATTTGGCGCTGCCGCGTCTGGATCCGAAGGCGCCGCTCTCGTCGGTGGCGGTATTGCAGCGCTCGGCAAACGTGAGCATCGCGATCAACGAGCTGCGCAGCATGGAGAACGCCGACATCCTGCTGAAGGCGGACGTGGAGCGATTTACTATGACCGACTACAACCTTTACGACCAGATCGAGGCCGAAGGATACAAGGCAGCCCGGACGAAGAGCGCGCTGCTTTCCCGTCTGCAAGTTGACGAAGATGAATGGCAGCAGATCGTGACCGCACGGAAAGCGAAACGCAGACCCGTGCCGGTGCCCGAGTTCGTGGAAGTCATCGGCGCCCAAGGAGACGTCCTCAAGGGGCTTCAGCACCAACTGGCCGACTTGGCGGGACACCCGATCGATCCTCATCAGCTGGACGAAAAAATGATGGGCGTCACCGGTCTGGGACGCTTCACCAGAGCAGGGTATCGCGACGTGGTGCGGGACGGGCAACACGGGCTGGAGGTCGAAGCCGAAGAGAAAGACTACGCGCCGCCGACGGTGCATCCTGCCCTGGTCATTGATGGGTCGGACTACAAGAATGTGCTATTCGAGGTTGGAGCGCGCATCACGTTCCTCGATGTCGGTGGATTCGGGTCGGAGTGGCGCAACGATTTCATTGCGGGCTCGGAGTACGGACTCAAAACAGAATACTTTCATCCTTTCACGGCCTATACCGGCTGGTTCGTCGCAGGGCATGGGATCGCCGACAGCAGTCCGTTTTTCGTATACCAGCGCAACAAGCTTCTGGGTGAGTATCGCAACCGTATAATGGGCGGCGGCCTGGATCTGGGGTATACCTTTGGACGAGGCGCGGAACTGCGCGTGGGGTATGAGGCTGGATATCAGAAGGTCAACGAAGACCTTGGGATTCCAGTGGCGCCAGCGGTCAAGGGACGGTTCGGAGTGACGTCGATGCGTTACCGGCTCGAACGCTTTGATGATCCGGTGATTCCGCGCAGCGGAGCGCGCGTGGAGTCGACCTTTAAGTTCTATGACACTGCCCCTGGCACCACGGACGTAGTACCGACGGAAGAGCTGCGTCTGGGGCTGGCCGGGCGGACGAGCCAGAAGTCGTCAGTGCTGTTCTTCGCATCGGGAGGCACTGCGTTTTCGACCAAGAACACCGGGTTCCCGCCCTTCAGCCTGGGCGGCCCGCTGCGCCTCGGAGCATATGGTACGAACGAATTGCTGACGAACCAGTATTTTCTGCTGCAGCCGGCATTCCTCTACAAGGTGCGGGAAATCTCGCCGCTGTTGAAGCAGAATGTATATCTGCTTACGATGTATGAAGCGGGAAAAGCTTACGGTCAACCGCCGAACGCGCGGAAGCTCGCGCAGGATGCAACCGTCGGACTTCTGTTCCAAACGCTGTTTGGCCCGCTGTTCTTTGGAGGGAGCATCGGAGATAACGATCACCGCAAGTTCTTCTTCAAGGTGGGGCGCTTCTTCTGAGACAAGCTGGTGGAAATGAAACAATCTGATGGAAAGCTGCAAAGCTCGCCTCGACGAAAGCCCCCTTCCACCCTATGATAAAAAAAGAATGATAGATAGAAAAAAGACATTCGAGGTGCATCCATGACAGAACCAACTTATGAAGAATTGAAAGCTCGCCTGACCGATCTGGAAAAGCAGGTCGAAACAAAGAAGAGAAGTGGCGTTATGGAGTTCCGCGTGAGTGAGAAGGGCGGCGTCAGCGTGTACGGACTGGGCCGCTTTCCGGTGACGCTTTATTACGAACAGTGGATAAAGCTGCTCGAAGCTGTTCCCGATCTGAAAGCTTTCATTGAAGAAAATAAGAGCAAACTAAAGACGAAGCAGGGCTAGCCCGCTAGTGTGGGGACGGGCGCCCCGCCCGTCCAAGCCGAGCGCGGCTCGGCAGATCGCCTCCGGTCACGGCCTTTATAGGTTTGTGCCGGGGAGGAATCTATGTCCGCCGAAGACATTCTCAGCCACCCGCAGCCGCCACCCGATGCGCGTGTGCCGTATGGTGCCGACCTGAATCAGTTTCTTGAAATGCGTCTGCCGCACGCGAAGGGCCCGCACTCCGTTCTGTTAAACATCCACGGCGGCTTTTGGCGGGCGAAGTACGACCTCGCCCACACCGGACATCTGTGCGAAGCGCTGCGAGCGGCGGGCGTCGCGACCTTCAACATCGAATACCGGAGGGTCGGCAATACCGGCGGCGGATGGCCCGGTACGTTTGAGGACATCCGCTCGGCCTACCGGTTTGTTCAGCAGGAGCATTCCCGCTTCCATCTAGACATCGAGCGGCTGGTCGTGATGGGACATTCGGCGGGCGGGCAGCTTGCACTCTGTTTAGCGGCGCACGAGACGTCGCTCCGTCGCGCAATTTCGCTGGCCGGAGTGGTCGATCTAAAGAAAGCCTTCGCGTTGCACCTAAGCCAGGACGCCGTGTCGGAGTTTTTGGGCGGCAAACCGGACGCGGTGCCGGAGCACTACCGGGAAGCGGACCCGATGGAGTTCAGCATTCCGCACGCCCGGCAGTGGCTGCTCCACGGCAGCGAAGATGACACGGTGCCGCCGGAGTTCAGCCGCGACTATGTCATGCAGAAAAAGAAGGCGGGCGAGTCAGTCCAGATGCTGGAGATTCCGCACGCAGGCCATTTTGATCTGATTGATCCCGCTTCTGAAGCCTTCCAGCAAGTTAAGAGTACAGTGCTGACGGCAGTGACCCGACAAGGGTGATTGCGGCTACAGACCGGACAGGGAATTTCATTCCAAGATTATTGCTGCTTCGCCTTGGGCGCAGCCTCTGGTTTTGGTTTCTGCTGCTTCTGGGCGTCTTCGGTCCACGGCGGAACCACCCCGATGAAACGCGCATAGGCGATCGACTGGCCGAGGTGCTCGGCGGCATGGCGGACGACAAACAGGAGCACGCCACGTTCGGTGTTCTTTCCTCCGAACCAGTCCAGGCTCTTGTCGAGATCGGCATCGGGCATCGTCGTGATCGCCTTGCGGGCGTGGGCGAATGAGTCCTTGAGCGTGGCGATGACCTTGGTCTTGTCGGTGGTGGACTTCTCCAGCCCTTTCACATCAACGGCGGCCGGCGGCGGTGTGCCAACGAGCTTATAGATGTTGTAGTTGGCAGCCGATACGTGCAGGAATACTTCGGCGAAGGAGCGCACATCGGGCGCTGGACGCCAAGTGTATTTATCGGCGGGTACAGCCTCCGCTAGGCGCAGGAACTTGTCTTCCTGGATCATCACCTCAGCCAGAACTTCAGATCGATACCCAGAGACTCCGGGAGTACCGTCCTTATAGGGATTGACTTGAGCATTGAGATCAATTGCCGGACGCACCAGCGCCAGCAGACAGACGGCCCAGAAAATGCTTTTCATGACCTTTCTCCTTCAGTCTCGCCAGGGAAGTCGGCTCTCAACGCGGAACAGGTAGGTAAATGGTGCGCCCGGAGAGAATCGAACTCCCAACCTCATGGTTCGTAGCCATGCACTCTATCCAATTGAGCTACGGGCGCATCGTGGTGAAATTCGAATTATAACGGAAACAAAATCATTTCGGCCAACCTCAATCGCTGCATACGTTCAGGGGTAAATCCCACGGCGGGTTCGACCCCTGTCATTTCCCGCCAAATGCCGCGCTGGCTGTGAAAATCGGCGGCCTTGCGGAAAATAGAAAATTGCACACCAGGGTAAAAGTTTCCGGCCCAGCGCAAAACCTACCCGGCCCGGCGTTCTATCCACATGTGCTGCCAACGCGTTAGGGATGGTACCCAACATGCTTCTCCTTAAGGCAGACGAAGTGGCGCGCAACGGGGCATTTGGGAAAATACTTCGGCCAGAGGTCTTTCCGAATGCCCCTTGCATTTTCTATTTGTCGCCGAGGGTGCACTCCGCTCAGTTTCCCGGCCCTCCCCCAACTCCCCCCACATAGGGTTAGTAAGGAAACGGGCGGAGTGTTGTTCGACCCGCTCTTCTCGAAGATTTCCCATCCAGAATTCTTAGGCCACAACCAGCTGATCCTGCACGTCGATGCCGGCCTGGCGGAGCAACTTGGCTACGGAGTCGCCCTTCAATCGCGAGGCATCGAACAGCACGCGCACCGTCCGCTCTTTCTCGTTGAACTGGATGCACTGGATTCCGTAGACCTCGCGGACAGTGTCAATGGCCCGCAACTCGGCCTCCCCGGGCGGAGTCTGATAGCGGTAGGCGACTTCGAGGTAGGTCATTCGTTTCTCCCAAGGAATTAAGATTCGAGGATTACTCTTTGACAATCTAATATGAGTATCTAATAAGGACTGGGTTCCGCCAAGCACGAACTGCTCGTCCTGGCAACGAAACTATGAACCACCTCGACCCTGTGGAAACCTCGAACGCCGCATCTTCCCTCGCCAAGCAGAAAGACCCCGTTTGCGGCATGGATGTAGATCCGGCAAACGCTCGCTACCAAACGGAACACAACGGAAGAGAGTTCTTCTTCTGCAGCGCCGGTTGCCTCGCAAAGTTTCAAGCGAATCCCGAGAAGACTCTGTCATCCGCGGCCCAGCCGATGGCTTCGGGACTCGTGTCTCTGGGTGGACCGGCCTTGGTCATGCCAACAATGGGCAAGCCATCTGCTCCTAAGGCTCAATTGCCGGGCGACCCTGGAAAAGACACGCGGGCCCATGTTTGTCCAACCTACGTTTGCCCAATGTGCCCGGAGGTGCGGCAGATCGGCCCCGGCCCCTGTCCCAAGTGTGGAATGGCGCTCGATCCCGAGTCCCCGGCGCTCCCTGCAACCAGGCGCGAGTACACCTGCCCGATGCATCCGCAAATCGTACGAGCGGAGCCAGGGAATTGTCCGATTTGCGGCATGGCGCTTGAGCCGCGCACGGTGACCGTCGAAGAAGACAATCCCGAGCTGCGCGACATGACGCGGCGCTTCTGGATCAGCCTGGCGCTGACCGCGCCACTCCTGGTGATAGCCATGGGAAGCATGTTGTGGCCGCATGCGTTCATGGCGTCGTCGTGGAACCCAGCGTTCCCGTGGCTCGAACTGTTGCTCGCCACGCCAGTCGTCCTGTGGGGTGGCTGGCCATTTTTCCAGCGTGGATGGGCGTCGGTAGTAAATCGCAGCACCAACATGTTCACGCTGATTGCGATGGGCACGGGCGTCGCGTACGTGTACAGCGTAGTAGCAACCCTATTCCCGCAGATTTTCCCGGCGTCGTTCCGCAGCATGGGTGATCGCCCGGATGTGTACTTCGAAGCCGCGGCGGCGATCGTCACGCTCGTATTGCTGGGCCAAGTGCTGGAGCTGCGCGCGCGCAGCCAAACGTCGAGCGCGATCCGGGCGCTGCTCGATCTAAGCCCGAAGACGGCGCGCCTGATGAATGAAGATGGGTCGGAGCGGGATATTCCGCTCGAAGAGGTGAAGCCGGGAGATCGGCTGCGGGTGCGCCCCGGAGAGAAAATTCCTGTCGATGGTGTGGTGCTCGAAGGGTCGAGCGTAGTGGACGAATCCATGATCACGGGCGAATCCGTGTCAGTGGAGAAGACGACGGCCTCGCGTGTGATCGGCGCGACCGTAAACGGCAACGGATCTCTCGTGATGCGCGCCGAGCGCGTTGGCAGCGAAACCATGCTGGCGCAGATCGTGCAGATGGTCAGCCAGGCGCAGCGCACGCGAGCCCCGATCCAACGGCTGGCGGATAAGGTAGCCGGCTGGTTTGTTCCAGCGGTGATTGCTGTTGCGGTCCTGACCTTCATCGTGTGGGTAAGCTTTGGGCCGGAACCGCGTTTCGCACATGCCATCGTGAATGCCGTGGCTGTGCTCATCATTGCGTGTCCGTGCGCGCTCGGCCTGGCGACGCCGATGGCGATCATGGTCGGCACTGGACGCGGCGCGCATGAGGGAGTACTCATCAAGAATGCCGAGGCACTGGAGACGCTGGAAAAGGTGGACACCATCGTCTTCGATAAGACCGGGACGCTGACCGAAGGAAAACCGAAGGTGGTGGCGTTCTCGGCGACAGAAATTGTGCCAGGTATTTCAGGTAACGAGATTCTGCGGCTGGCGGCAAGTCTGGAACGCGCCAGCGAGCATCCGTTGGCCGCGGCGATTGTGGCGAAAGCGAATGAGCTGAAGCTGAATTTGAGCGAGCCCGCCAATTTTCAATCCGTGCCCGGCCAGGGTGTGCGCGGGACCGTAGAAGGGAAGAGCGTGGCGGTTGGAAACAGCGCGCTAATGCATGCTGTCGGAGCTTTCGAGAACAAGACGGCCGTCTCACTTCTCAAATACGCCGGTTCCACTGTGATCTATTTGGCAGTTGACGGCAAGTATGCTGGGTACATTTCCATCGCGGATCCGCTGAAACCGTCCGCTGTGAACGCGCTACGCGATCTGAAAGCCCAGGGCATTCGCCTGGTCATGCTAACCGGCGACAACCAGGCTACGGCCCAGGAGATTGCGCGGAGCCTCGGAATCGAAGACTTCAAAGCCGAGATTCTACCGGCGCAAAAAGCCGAGATCGTCAAGGTTCTCCAGAACGAAGACCGCATCGTTGCCATGGCGGGCGACGGCATCAATGACGCGCCCGCGCTGGCGCAAGCGCACGTCGGAATCGCCATGGGGACGGGAACCGACATCGCTATGGAGAGTGCCGGCATCACTCTCCTTAAAGGAGACCTTGAAGGAATCCTGCGTGCCCGCAAGCTGAGCCAGGCCACCATGCGCAACATCCGGCAGAACCTGTTCTTCGCATTTGTCTATAACTCGATCGGCGTGCCGATAGCCGCGGGCGCGCTCTATCCGGTCTTCGGACTGCTGCTGAGCCCGATCTTTGCGGCGGCCGCGATGAGCCTGAGTTCGGTGTCGGTAATTACGAACTCGCTAAGGCTGCGGCAGGTGAAATTATAGGTGTCAGGTGTCAGGTGTCAGGTAAAGCAAAATCGACCATCTGCTGGGCCACAAGTATCAACTGGACTACCGACTGCGACGGATTTCCTGAGACTTGACACCTAAGACCTGAGACCTGCTCTTCAAAGCTTGCTCAAATAATCCGTAATTTCCGGGCTGCTCCAATCCACCGCCCCGATAAACTTGCGACGAATCATTCCGTTGCGGTCGATCACATACGTTTCGGGCCAGCCAAATGTACCGTAGAGAGAGCTGGTTCTCTGCGCCCCATCGCGAACCGTGATCAAGTTGATCTTGTAGTCCTTCAAAAATTTGTGATACGCGTTGTCGTCAGTGTCGATGCTAACGGCGACTACGACGACCCCTTTGTCCTTCAGCCGCTTCTGCATCTGGACCAGCGAGGGAGTCTCCTCGATGCAGGGCGGACAAAAACTTCCCCAGAAATTCAGCACCACCACCTGCCCGCGAAACTGGCTAAGCGTGACTTTGTGGTCGGAATCCTGCACGGTGAAGTCCGGCGCATTCGAACCGATGCGGGCAGGTTTGCCCCCGCTGTAGCATCCGATCAGTGCAGCCAGCGATCCAATAACCAGACAGGCTGCAAAAAAACTTGGCTTTGTATCAGGGCATCGCTTTAGCGATGCCGCAAGTCCTTCGAGATCAGACGCCCCTTCAGGGGCCAGACATCGAAAATCGACTTTTTCCGGAGCCTGTAGAAGCGTGGCAAGAAGCGTTTGTCTCACCCCGCTATAATAGCGAAAAACTGATGGATAGTTCACTTATGGATGGTTTACCACCAGACGCGATCCCCGAGATCTCCATCATTGTTCCGGCCCGGAATGACGAGGCCAGCCTCGGCGACTGTCTGGAATCGCTAACCGTCCAGACCGGAGTGGCTTTCGAGATCATCGTCGTCGACGACGCTTCCTCCGACCGCACGCGCGAGATCGCGCAGAGTTTTGCCAAAGTGCGGGTGATTTCCGCGGGACCTCTGCCAGACGGCTGGACGGGGAAGAACAATGCTGTAATTGCCGGCGCCAAAGAAGCGCGCGCGCAGTGGCTATTGTTCACCGACGCGGACACCGTGCATCTGCCGGGATCGCTGGCGCGCGCTTTGGCGGAAGCGAAAACAGAGGAAGCAGACTTGTTGTCCTACTCGCCCGAGCAGGTGGCAGTCACCTTCGCCGAGCGGGCCGTGATGCCGGTAGTCTTCGCAGAACTGGCGGCGAAGTACACGCCCCAGATAGTGCGCGAGCAGAATTCGGGGATTGTGGCTGCGAACGGACAATATCTTCTTGTCCGTCGCGCCGCCTACGACGCCGTGGGCGGGCACGCCGCGGTGGCCACGGAAATACTTGAGGACGTCGCGCTGGCCCGGCTGTTCCGCAATAAAGCTAAGCACGTCTGTTTCCGTTATGACGGAGATGCCGTGCGCACCCGCATGTACCGCACCTGGCCGCAACTTCGCGAGGGATGGACAAAAAATCTGGCGTTGTTGTTTACCCAACCCGAACAGCTTGCCGTCCAGAGTTTGTTTTTGTGGTTAGTAGCATGGTCGGCGCTTGGCATCGCCGTGTCTGGCGCAGTCAGCCAGCACTTCGCGTGGATCGTTGCCGCCGCTCTTTGGCTCCTGCCGTACCGGCGAATCCGCGTCGCGCATTTCTCGACTGCGAATAACTTGATCGCAATCGCTTTCGGTTTACCGATGTTCGCCTACTTGCTACTGCGCTCGAAGAAAGCCCACGCGAGTGGCCAAGTAAGTTGGAAAGGCCGCGCCTACAGAACCGGCGTCACAAGTGGCGGCGTCCCAGCGACAATGCAGGCCGACAAACCGACCTCGAGAATTGAGCACCAAAAACTGAGAACTGAGAACTGAGAACCGAGAACTGCCCTTTATGGTCTACCTAACACGCAAAGCGGAATTTTCCGCCTCGCACTACTATCACAATCCGGCGTTTACGCCCGAAGAGAACGCGCGCATTTTCGGCAAATGCAATAATCCCAACGGGCACGGACACAACTACACCCTGGAAGTCACCGTGAAGGGGCCGGTCGATCCGAAATCGGGATTCGTCGTCGACCTGAAGCAATTGAAGGATGTCATGAGCAGGGAAGTGCTCGATGCGCTCGATCATCGCTTCCTGAACAAAGAGGTACCCGAGTTCTTCACCACGATCCCAACGACCGAGAACCTCGCCATCGCCATCTGGCAGCGCCTCGTGCCGAAACTCAACGCGGCGCAACTGCATCGCGTGCGCGTCTACGAAACGCCGGATCTGTTTGTTGATTTCTTTGGCGAAAAAGATGGAGAAGCATGAAGGCGCACCTGACCCGGCGTTACATGTTCTCGGCGTCGCACCTCTTGCATAGCGACGAGATGTCGGAGGAAGAAAACCGCGTGACCTATGGCAAGTGCAATAATCCCTACGGACATGGTCACAACTACACCATCGAAGTTACCGTCAGTGGGCCGGTCGATCAGCAGACCGGGATGGTCTGCAATCTGGTCGATCTGGATGGCTTCGTACACAACCAAATCCTGGAACGCTACGACCACCAGAATCTGAACGTGCTGCCGGATTTCGCGCAGCAGGTTCCGACCACGGAGAACCTATGCATCGCAATCTACGATATTGTGAAGCGCGGCTTCCCGAAGGCTCATCTAGAAAAGATACGAATAGAAGAGACGATGATGAATTCGTTCGAATACGCGGGAGAAGAAAGTCGATAGTCGATGGTCGCTAGTCGTTCGCGGATAAGGTTTGCGAACGACCAACGACCATCGACTGACGACCAGGAACCTATGAAATCAACCACCGAACCATCCACCCTGACAAGCGCCACCTACGAAGACCTGGTGCGCGAGATGATTATCCGCCTCGGCGAAGATCCCGATCGCGAAGGCCTGTCACGGACACCAGCGCGCGTGCATAAGGCCATGGAATTTCTCGTCAAGGGCTACAAGGACGATCCCGAAGCCCTCTTGCGCAAGGCGCTGTTCACGGTCAACTACGACGAGATGGTGATCGTGAAAGACGTCGAAATGTTCAGCCTGTGCGAGCACCATCTTTTGCCATTTTTTGGCAAGGTGCACGTGGCTTATATCCCAAACGGAAAAGTCATCGGCCTGAGCAAAATACCGCGCCTCATCGAAATCTTCTCGCGCCGCTTGCAGATCCAGGAACGGCTGACCACGCAAATTGCGGAGGCGATCCAGAACACCATCGAACCGCAGGGCGTCGGCGTTGTCATCGAGGCCCGGCATCTGTGCATGATGATGCGTGGCGTCGAGAAACAACATTCGTCGGCGGTAACGTCGTCCATGCTCGGCTGCTTCCGCAACGAAGAGGAAACGCGAACTGAATTCTTGTCACTGATCCGCCAAAGAACGAACGGAGTGTAATTTACAGGCTCGTGTAGGGACGGGCGCCTCGCCCGTCGAACCCAAGCACAGCTCGGCAGTCATTGTCTGAATGCGCGGACTTCCGGCTCGCCAGATATCGGCGGTTGGAATAAGCTGGACAATGCCGCATGCCAAAACAAAAGCCTAGTCTGCGCAAATCCTCGCTCTCCGGCCGCCTCGCCCTCATCACCGGCGCCAACCGCGGCATCGGTCTCGCCATCGCCCGAGCCCTGGCGCGTGAAGGATGCAATCTCATCATCGCCGGCCGCGACGAGCGGGCCTTGGCCAAGGCGCACACTGAATTGGAAGAGCTGAACGTTCATGTCCTGGCGCAGTCCTGCGACGTCCGCAGCCCCGACTCTGTCGACTATCTTTTCGCGCTCGTCCGTGGATTGCACACGCCCCTCGATATCCTCATCAACAACGCTGGCATCGGACATCCCAATCGCACCGTCGGCGAATTGCCCTACCCCACTTGGATGGAAGTGATCGACACCAACCTCAACGGCCTTTTCCTCGTGACGCAGGCGGCGCTCGCCGTGATGAAGCGCGGAAGCACGATCGTGAACAATCTTTCGATCGCCGCCGAGCGCGTCTTCCCCGGGTCGGCAGCCTACAATGCGTCGAAGCATGGCGCGCTCGGGTTTACCGACACATTGCGGGAAGAGTTGAGGCCGAAGGGCATTCGCGTGATCGCCCTGATGCCCGGCGCAACCGATACGGCGATCTGGAAGACGCTATGGCCAAAAGCGCCGAGGCGCAAAATGATGTCCGCAGAAACCGTCGCCCATACGGTGGTCGACGCACTGCGATTGCCCGAAAGCACGACCGCAGAAAAGATCGTAGTGATGCCCTCCAGCGGCACGCTGTAGCGAAGGTGATTGTTGACGCGAGCGCTTGGGTGAGCATCCAATAAGAAGCGGATGCCGTGGTCGGTGGTTCGCTATCGACCAACGACCAAAGACTAACGACCAACGACTAACGACTGAACCTCAACACCCGAGAAAACTCTATGTCATTCCTGACTTACTTCCAATCGCTGAAAGAGCCCGAGCACCGCCTCGCATGGGCCGTGGCCATCGCCGCCGACGCCCTGCAAATTGCCGCGTTTCCATTCTTTGTCGAGGGAGCAATTTCCCCCGCCGACTCGCTGCTCGACCTGGTTGTCGCGTTCGTCATGATTCGTCTGCTCGGATGGCACTGGGCTTTCCTGCCGACAGCGGCAGCAAAACTAATTCCCGCTGCCGATCTTTTTCCCACCTGGACCGCCGCCGTATGGTTCGTCACCCGCCAGCAGGTGAAGGCCAATAACAATCCCGATCCCAGTCCCATCTCCAATCCCAAAGACCCAGAGATTCTGCCTCCCGGTCCCGCGCCAGCCCCGCGTCGGTAAGAAATCCGCAGGCTAGCCGCGATCGCTCTAGCCGTCACCAGAGAAGGCCTTTCCTGAGACCTGACACCTGGCACCTGACACCTGAGACCTGCCCTACCACGTCCCATACCGGTATCGTTGCGGTCGTTCGCCGAATAAGTTAATCATGATCACGCCGGCGACGAAGCCTCCAACATGCGCCCAGAAAGCAATCCCGCCCGAAGTCTGGCTGGTCTCGGCAATCGCAGTAGCGAAGCCGCTCAGGAAATTTCCCAGGAACCAGTATCCGAGCATCAGCCACGCCGGAACGTGAAACAGAAATATCGGCGGAAACCAGACCAGCACTCGCGCCCGCGGATACAAAATGAAATACGCTCCCATCACTCCCGCAATCGCGCCGCTCGCGCCCACACTGGGTACGGTCGAGGCCTGATTGAGCAGGATATGGGTAGTGCCGGCCACCACTCCGCTGACCAGGTAGAACACCAGATACCGGAAGTGTCCGAGGTAGTCTTCGACGTTGTCCCCGAAGATGGAAAGGAACAGCATGTTCCCAGCCACGTGTAAGAATGAAGCGTGCAGAAACAGCGAGGTAAACAAGGGCAAGACGGCCGTCGCCAGCCCGTCTGGGGATTGTCCGGCGAGCACAGCCAGCGTGTGGTGAGGGACGACCCCAAACTCGAACATCACCGAATTCAGCGCCCGGTGGCCGACCGAAAGCTCCCAAAGAAAGACCACCACATTCAGGACGATCAGAAAATAGTTGACGAACGGCGTCGAGAAAGTCGGCTGGTCGTCACGAAGAGGAATCATTTAATTGGCAATTTGTAATAGGTAATTTTGACCCAAGATCGCTGATACCGTAACGATTAGGGATTCAAATTACCAATTACAAATTACCAGATTACAAATCTTTATGAACGGTGTCATAGTTATCGACAAACCGGCAGGGCTAACGTCGCACGATGTGGTCAATCGCGTGCGCCGAATTCTTGGGCAGCGCTCGGTCGGTCATCTCGGAACCCTTGACCCCTCGGCCACCGGAGTCCTGCCGGTTGTCCTCGGCAACCTCACGCGCCTGGCGCAGTTCTACCTCGATGCGGAGAAGACTTACGAAGGCGTGATTCGCTTCGGCTTCGCCACCGACACCTACGACGCCGATGGCGAACCCACCACTCCGCCGCAAGACGTGCACCTCAATTGCGATGAAGCGCGCGCCCTGGCTGCCCAGTTTCAAGGCACAATCGAGCAGATGCCGCCGCCGTTTTCCGCCAAAAAGATTGCCGGAGTACCCGCCTACAAATTGGCCCGCAAGAAGCAGGAAGTCGCTCTCAAGCTGGTGCAAGTAGAAATCAAAGAATTCGAAATCCTGGACACCAACGCGAATCAAGCCGCCTTCCGCGCGCGAGTAGCCTCGGGCACATACATAAGGTCGGTGGCCCACGAAATGGGTCAGAAGCTGGGCTGCGGCGCTCATCTGGCCTCGCTGCGCCGCACAGCCGTCGCCGAGTTCGCAATTGAAGATGCCCACTCGTTACCAGCGTTGGAAGCCGCGATGCAGCAGGGAAGCGCTGAGTCGTTGTTTGTCCATCCCAGAAAGTTGGTCCCGCAGTTGCCGAGCGTCACCGCCAATGAAGAAAGCGCGGCCCTCATCCGGAGTGGCCGCGCCGTGAATCTGCCGGAAATGTCTCGCGCTCCACAGGTAAAGGTCTTCTACGGCCAGCGCGATCTGATTGCCATCGCCTCGCGAATCGCCGGGACGCTTTTCCACCCCAGCATCGTGTTTACGTAACCATCACCGCAAACGATGTAGTCGGACAAGGGGCAACAAACGGCGCGGCGGAAAATTCGATCCAGATCGGGTTCGGCGCAACCGGAAGTATCACGAGCAACACGGTTGGATCGGATGTGTGGGCTCCGGATGTGTTCGGAGACACCGGAAACGCCGCCGCGGGTCTTTTGGTCTACGCATCGCCAAACGTGGCCATTAAGACCAATAATGTCAGCAACACTCAATACGGAATTGCGATTGTGGGCGATCCCACGTTAGGAGCGGCCGACGTTGCGACAGTGACCAGCAACACGGTTTCGCTGACTCACCTCTACGACGGAATCGACCTATGCAGCAACACCAATACGGCGACCGGCGGTTCGGACGAGTCCGGCATCCACCTGGACGACACCTGCACGGGGGCCTCAACCGGCAATACCGTAACCTCAAACAAAATCAACTCGGCCTGCGCAGGTATCCTGAGCGGCCCGGGAAGCGACCAGCAACACGATTACTACCAACACCTTTTACAACGTCATCACTCTGCAGGCGACGGGCAGTAGCACCTGTACGCCTCCGCCGGGATTGCCCAACAAAGCCGTAGCCACATCGCATGCGCGAATCAGGGCAACGAGACCGTAGGGAACACCGTACAGAACAACGAAGTGGAACGTGCCGGGGGCTTGAGGCTTTGCCCCCGGCATTTTCTTTGGCGATACAGAGCCGATCATTGTGTACAGAGCCGATCATATACAATGTCCGATAACAGGTATTATGTAAAGTCGTAGAGTGGGGGACTTTATTCCGCCTTCGGCCAGGTAGCCCTCTTGAAGCCTTCCTGGACTAAGGCTTCGGGAAGCTGAGCAACAACATCAGGTGGCCGTGAACAGCCTTTAGAGGCCCAGGTGGCATGATCTCGATGAAACGAGCCCGCCTCGCCTTCCAGTCCACGCTCTTGATGGCATCGGAGAGAATCACTCCCGTGGTCGCGAATCCTGCCGGAACTGGCACCTCGAAAGGATAGCCCTTCACCTGGTTGGTAATGGGTACCACGATGGCGAGGCCATACTTGTTATACATTGTGGGAGACAAGACCAAAGCCGGGCGCCAGCCTGCCTGCTCGTGTCCCGCTTGAGGATCGAAATTGACTTTGATGATGTGACCCTTATCCGGAACGTATGCAGGGTCTACCATACCTCGTTACCAACCGGCTTGCCCCAATCGTGTTCGCCATGGCGATTTTCGGGAGTGATTCTCCCGACCAGCGCTTTTAGGGTGGGCTTTTGGCTCGACGGCTCGAGCCAAATGTGTCCATTTTCCACCCGAATTTCGAGCTCTTCACCCTCCCGCAGATTGCACTGTTCAAGTATTGTCTTCGGGATGCGGACGGCCTGACTGTTTCCCCACTTAACGAGCTTTGCCTTGGCACCCGCCATAACCTTACCCCCAAACTTCAAGTATATACATTCGTATATCCATGTCAAGGAAGTATGCCCGCCTCTTCACACCAGTCTTTGCGCGCTCCTGATCACCGTAATCTCCCATCGACGTCTATCGCATCGAAGCCCATGCTCCCAGGTTCTACCATGCTCCGAAATAGCGCCCCTACTATCCTCTTGATGGCTATCGCCGCCGTCACTCCTTCTCTGGCGGCCCAAACGGCGCGCCCCGAGCCCAAGCGCGAGCACTTTCAAAATGCCGAGGTCCTCTACGGATGGGCACAAGACAGCCGCGGCGAGCGCCTCCGAACCTTCATCACCCGCCCGAACAATGCCACCGGCAAGGTTCCTGCGATTTTTTTTGTGGGCTGGCTGAGTTGCGACAGCATGGAATATCCCGACGCCGACACTAAAGACGGTTTCGGCATCCTCCTGCGCCGCCTGATCGAACAGTCCGGCTACGCGACCGTGCGTATGGATAAGCCCGGCGTAGGTGAGAGCGAGGGCAACTGCGGCAAAGCCGATTTCACTGATGAACTTTCAGGATATCAATCAGCTTTTGATGAAATGCTCAAGTATGACTTCATCGACCCGGAAAAAATCTTCGTGATCGGCCTGAGCAATGGCGGCGCCACCTCTGCGCTGGTTCCCCGCCAGCATCCGGTCCGCGGATACATTGCAGCCAGTTCCTGGGGTCGTACCTGGTACGAACATATGCTCGACCTGGAACGTCGACGCTTGACGGAAGAAGGCAAAGCACCAGCCGAGGTCAATACCGCAGTCAAGGCCTTTGTTGAGTTCTACACTCTATACCTGATGAAAGGAATGACACCGGGCCAAGTCATCACAGAGCATCCGGAATGGAAAGGTCTTTGGTACGACTCCCGGGACGGCCAGTACGGCCGCCCTGCGGCGTTCTATCAGCAGCTGCAGTCCCTGAACCTAGGCGAAATCTGGCAAAAGGTGAACGAGCCCGTACTCGTCATTCGCGGCACCGGCGACAACATCATGAGCCGCGCCGACAGCGAGGCCATTGCGCGGATCGTGAACCAGGTCCATCCCGCACACGCCCGCTACCTCCAGATCGACGATATGACCCACGGCTTCACCATCAACGGCAAGTTCTATGAGGAATTGATCCCTACCATCCTGACCTGGATGAAAGAGCAGCTGCGACTGACAAATGACCGTTTGCACTAGCTAGGCGCGTGCAGCAGTTGTGAAAGATCCTGGCGGAATTTCTGTAATGCCTCGAGCCGCTCCGGCGTAGCCTCCACAATGTCGGTCTTCGCTTGAAAGACTTTGCGCCCTTCCCTTTCGGTAAGCACCCCCATCACTTCGCCCATCCGCCAGCCGGGCGTGCCCAGGATTTGCAAGCCGTCCACGCCTGGTACGAGCAGGGCGACGCAGTTGTCGCGCATCACGCCAATGTACTTGGGATAGCGTTCAAAAGTCTGAAGCTCGAATCCCGCAAGGTAGATACGCTGAAGCTGTTGAGCGGAATCAGGCATGTTGAGGCCGGGCGTTTTTAAATTACAAAATTACCAATTACAAAATTACCAATTCTCCCTACTGCGCCTCAGCGCGGATCACTTCCAGTGCATTTCCTTCCCCAAGCTTCAGAAAAGTAAAAACTCCGTCGTTGGCCGAATAGCAGGCAAACGATGCACCTACGCCAGTGGCATCCGAGTAGCTGGCGATCTTCCGACCAGTCTGCGCGTCCGCGATTATTACCGTCTGACTCTGGCTTTCTTCATCCCAGAACGAAATCGCCAGCCGATTTCCGGAGAGATGAAATGCGCTGGGCACGGCGCCTGGCACCGGAGCGGAGATCTTTAGCGTCTGCAGCATCTTGCCGCTCGCTGCGATTACATAGATGAGTGCCGGCGAAGAGCCGCGCATAACATAGAGGTTGCCGTCGCTTCCGACTTCGGCATCCGCCAGATCGAGCGTCGGCGCCGGCTTCTCGGGATCCTTCTCAGCGCTTTTCCGGGCTTCGTTCTGACGCCCGCCTGCATTCGATTGTGCTCTCACTTTCGCAGTTCCATCGGCTTCCTGAAACGACAGCTGCGCCAGTTCCCTTCCGTCGGTGGAAAAGACCGCGGTAAAGTTGCGGCCGCGGTCGTTTCTATCCTGCACATCGCGCTTCACGCCCGAGACCAGGAAATTTCCATTGGCAAATGCAGCGAACGTATACACCTCGAAATCGGCATCGAGAAGCGTCGGAGATGCCGGAGATCCGTCGGAAGAAAAATGCAGCACGTAAATGCGCGGCTTCAACACGCCACTCTGCGCAATCTGGTACACGCCCCCATCGGACGCGGGCGAGAAGGCATCGGCCCGATCGAGCGCCAGCTGAGAAAATGCGGCTGGATCAAAGAGCGCGATGCGCTTGCCGTCTGGATCGATCTTCACCACCGGACCGAGCAGCGGCCGGTCCATCGCATACTTACGAATATAGAGATTGCCGTCGGCGTCACACTTCGAGGGACTCATGAACGCTCCGCCCATCTCCGAAACCACATTCATGGTGGAGGAAGCGTGCAGCGCGATAGTCGATCCTGAAACGCTCGATCCCGATGGCGGAATGTTAGGGACAGCAGAGGGCGAAGCCGAATTTCCTTGCGCAACCGAAAATGCACCAAAGAAGAAGAGGGGCCAGAACGCGAATAACCCACTGGAGAACGATCCCATCGAGCGCCTGAATTTCCCACAAAGCCCAGAAACAAGCTGAGAGCTGACGGCTGAAAGCTGAGAGCTGTTTTGCCTACATCTTGTACTTGCCCAAGTCGTCATCATTGAGGTCTTCGAGCCACTTGCGGAGTTCCTCGCTGCTAACCGCGGGCACCGGATTGGCGGCCTGCTTCGAGTTCTTCAGAACTTCATCCTCAACGAAGATGGGGCAATCGACACGTAGCGCCAGCGCCAGCGCGTCCGACGGGCGGGAGTCGATGCTGACCACGTGCCCTTCCCTTTCCAACCAGATCACGGCGTAAAAGGTATCCTCTTTCAGTTCGGTGACCACCACTTTGTGGACCATCACGTCGAGGCCGGTGAGAACATTCTTGATCAAGTCGTGGGTCATGGGCCGCGGCGTGTTGACTTTCTCGATTTCAAGCACGATGGCATTCGCTTCGTACACGCCCACCCAGATCGGCAGCACGGTATCGCTCGCGACGTCCTTAAGCAGCACAATCGGCATGTTCGAAACCGGATCCATCATCAGCCCGCGAATTTTCATTTCGACTTCCATAGGAACCTCAACCAAACACTCGCCAGTCGCACAAGCTGCCGAAAAACTCGGGCTTCGTATCGGTGTATCGCTTTAGCGATACCGCAACGTCTCGATATCAGAAGCCCCTTTAGGGGAGGGATGCCGCTACGCGACAGTCATCTCTCCCACTAAGCTGTTCGGGAAGCTTCCCGTAACGCGCACCGGGACGTAGCTCCCAGTCGCAAGCTCCATGCCGTCAGGAATAGTAAAGTTCATCACCTTAATCTGCGAAGTCCGCCCAACCCACTGTCCCCGCACCGGATTCTTCCCTTCCACCATCACCTCGAGCACTTGCCCCATGTGCCGCTGATTGCGCCGCGCCCCAATCTGCTTCTGCTTGTCATTCAGCACCGCCAGCCGCCGCGCCTTCTCCGTATCCGGAATCGCATCCTCCAGCCCCAACGCCGGAGTATTCGGCCGCGGCGAATACTTAAAAGTAAACACGCTGTCATATCCAACGACATCCATCAAGCTAAGCGTTTCTTCAAACTCCGCTTCCGTCTCGCCCGGAAATCCAACAATCAGATCGCTGGTCAGAGATATGTCGCGCCGCGCCCCCTGAATCCAGGAGACGCGCTCAAGATACTGGTCCCGAGTATAAAGCCGCTGCATGGCATCCAGCACGCGCGTAGACCCGCTCTGGACCGGCAGATGCACGTGATCGCAAAGCGCCGGCACAGCGTCGATCACCTCGACAATATCGCGCCCAAAATCCCGAGGATGGGAAGTAGTAAACCGCACCCGCCGAATCCCCGCGACCGAGGCAAGAGCCGCCAGCAGCTCGGCAAAGCTTTTCTTTCCATCAGGATCGCGGTAAGAATTCACGTTTTGCCCGAGGAGTTGAATCTCCGTATAGCCCAGGTCGGCCAGTTGCCGCGCTTCTCCTAGAACTGACGATGAAGTCCGACTCCGCTCCTTGCCGCGCGTATAAGGCACCACACAGTAAGCGCAGAACTTGTCGCATCCCTCGATGATCGTGATGTACCCGCGATGTGGATTCGTGCGAGCCGTAAACTCCGTCTCGAAGCACTCGTCAGTCAAGCGATCGTCAAGCCCGGTAACCCGCTGCCCGCCAGCCTCCAACTGCACCAGCATCTGCGGAAGCTTGCGATAAGAAGCCGACCCGCACACCAGCGACACATAAGGAGCGCGCTCAAAAATCTTTTCCCCCTCCTGCTGCGCCACGCACCCCAGAACGCCAAACTGTTTCCCCTGCGCCCGATACTTCTTATAATCAGCCAGCCGGTTAAAGACCTTCTGCTCCGCCTTATCGCGAATCGAGCACGTGTTATAAAGCACCAGCCCCGCCTCTTCGACCGTAAGAACCTGCCGATACCCCTGCTGCAACAGCGTCCCCACCACCTTTTCAGAGTCGTGCGCATTCATCTGGCAGCCAAAAGTTTCCAGGTAAAACGTTTTGGAGGCGGGGTCCGACATGGAGTCAGTATAAACCACGATTCCGCGCGTGACTTTGGGTGGCGCAGCGATTTATCGCTGCGGCAAAGGCCTCGTTTTCAGATCCGGGGTGGAGGCTGGAGGATGTGGATGGGGGTGGCCCACTCCTTGCGGCCTTTGTTTTATCGCAAGGGGTGGGTGCAAGCACCGTAACATCCTTCACGTTCAATCCCCGCCGACGCCCCGCGTTTGGGTTGCGCAGCGATTTATCGCTGCGATAAGGGGATTGCTTTCAGCATCGGCTTCACAGAATTGCTGAACAACTCGATTTTCAGTTTGATTTTTGGTGGCGCAGCGGTTCACCGCTGCGATAACAGGATTGTTCTCAGTGCCAGCTTCAGCCGCTGTGGGCGACTGCGGCGAGTACAAAGTTTTTCAGCAAACTATTTAGCTGCTGCGGAACAACTCAAACTTCTCAACGAACGGAAAAAATTGTCATCCTGACCGCAGCAGGGACTTCACGAAGTGAAGTCTCTGCGGAGTCGAAGAGCCTGCCCTGAACTCGCGCCTGCTGTTTTGTCGGGGAGAGACGGGATAGTTGCAGGGCTGTGCAACGCGTCATTCTGTCACATACGTGCACTCTCTGAACTCACTAATCTCATGGCCTCCGCATCCCGCCTCACCTCGCTCGCGATCTTCGCGATCTCATCCAGCGGCCTCACCGTCACCGAATCCTGCTCCAGCATCCCAATCGCAAACCGCGCCTTCTCTTCCTCTAGCGCGCTCGTCTCGTCCACCACCGCCGTCAATAATGGCGTCAGTTTCTCCTCTTGCATCCCCTTCGCGACGCGCGGGTACCGATACAACAACGCCAATGCTTGGTCCACATTCGATGCTACCGAAACCGCATGGAACATCTTCACCACGCCGTGAACTCTGTATCCAAAATCAATTCGGAGCGGATCTCCCGGTCCCGTGT
This sequence comes from uncultured Acidobacteriaceae bacterium, assembly GCA_963772195.1. Taxonomy (GTDB): domain Bacteria; phylum Acidobacteriota; class Terriglobia; order Terriglobales; family Acidobacteriaceae; genus Acidiflorens. Next base: position 722,990 of record CAVYWE010000002.1, read on the forward strand.
ATCTCTTTAGCTCCAAATCACGTTGCACCAGGTCTAACACGCCCGCACCACTGAAGGCTTCTTTGATTGTATTGACAATCGCAATGCGACCGCTGCGCTGCTGACCCCGCCCACACCCTCGTATTGGAGCAAGGTAAATCGACGTCAGCACATTCATCTCTTCCGCTGGATCCTCCGTCAGTACTGCCTTCGTCGGTGCTACATCGATCATTGTTCCGAATCTCTCGCTTACTAGCTGTAGGATCTCTTCGCGTCGCCGGAAGCTACCCAACTGCCCTCGGATTTCGCTCTCCACCAACTCAAACCACTCCAACTCAACATCCGGCGCGATGCACCGCAGCATCCTCCAGTCGTGGGTAAAGCGAACGTCACAAAACCCGCCATCGTTCTCCAACAGCAACAATCCGACCGTAATGAAGTCGTCCCGCAAAGAATGGGGCAAGAATCGCAGTAGGTGCAGTTCGAGGTTTCTTTTCACGGACAAACGGGGCAACCCTCAAAAATCGTTTGGGCACGTTTCAGGCCAAAGTGCTAAATCGGTCCATCGCTATGAATCTATGCCTTGTCGCCATACCAAATCCATGTGCCTAGCTTAATGAGTTGCCTAATTACAGGCATCGAGCGCCAAGTATCCGGCAACTAACTCACGGAAACGAGTACTTAGGTGATCACGAATACCTCATTGGGGGTCACCAGTTCGTCGCATCCATCCCACTTTGGCACCTTGTTCCGTTTTAGATAATCGTGGTGGACCGCAACTTTTTACACTGCTCCCTAAGCGCGCCCCACGTCCATAAGGTATTCAAGCCGGGTGCCCCATCCTTTTCGCGCACTTTGCGAAAAGGGTGGGTGATGGGGATCATCGGTGCACTCTATGAACGAGGGCGCTGCAGGGGTCAGCAAGAAATCCCACGCGGGAGACGACCGTGGAATCCCACCCTTCAAAAAACGAAGGGTGGGGCACCCGGCTGTCACGGTTTCTTGGTTTCCTTTTCCACCGCTAATATGAACTCCTTCGTGTCTACGTAGTAATTCGGATACGCTTTTGGTAGCGCGTCAAAATTATCAACAGATACCAGAACAACCTGTTTGTTAGGGCTGTTCTCGGTTTCCTTCTCGGCACTGTCGTATGCTTTCTGGGCATCCACCGCCTCTTCCTTCCTGAATTGCTTGAGGTTCAAAGTCCGTTTGTCTGGATCAAGTATCAGCATGTAGAAGTGAGCACCAGGAGCCTTCTTAACTTCCAGAAGATGCACAGTGTCATTCCAATCCGAAAGTTGGCGCATGATATCGGTACGCCTTAGAATCTCGCGCAGCTGCAGCACGATTTCAGCATGGGCTGCTGGCGTCCCAGGTACAGGCGGACATTTTTCCCTCAATGCAAATGCGCTGCTAGTTAAGGCAAAGAATCGTAGCCAATCCTCGCTTGCATTCTTAACCTTAGACTTGAGCGCTTGTCCCGTGAACAATTGTGCTACCTCAACGGCAGTTGCCCACAGATGCTGTATTTTTGACCTAATCTGAATTTCAATTCTCTGACCGTTATAAACGCGACGATCATCGCTCTCGCTCTGAAAGCGAAACACAAGATGAATGCTTCGGTAGCCGTCCGGCTTCGGTTTCGCAATGTAGTCAAAATCGTCAGAGCCGTCCCAATCAGAGCGGCCTTTCGGACTCTTCGCGTGAAACTCTTTATATTTGGCGACAAGCCTTCTCACTTGGGCTACGTTGGACAAGACAGCACGACAGCCGCCAAGGTCGTGCATCTGCGATAGCTTCATGTTCGGATTATCGCGAAGTTTGATCTCAATCGACGGGCGACGTTTTAATCGCTGGGCTATCAATGCGTTCGCATCAATCTCTCTTGCCCGACGCAAAAGAGTCATTTTCACTACCTGCAGAGGATAGCCGTGGCATGAGCGCCAATTGTCCACGATTGCGATTTGCTCTTCGCGGGCCGGGTCGTCCTGAGCAAGTCTTATTAGGGCTTCTCCAGCTCTATCGATCGCTCCTTTGCTGTGAACTCGCGCACCCCAAGTCATAGAGTCCCACCGTGTTTCTTGTGTGTGACCACAGTGTAGTACTTCACAGAGCACTTGCACGATGAAAGTCCCTTCATCAATCAGTGCCAAATCCTCTTTAGAGGAGACCTCAGATAATTTTTCGCGGGGAGCGTGGCGGAGAGCGGCAGCCAACCCCGCCACGCAACTCAACCGCCGCGAAAAATAGAAGTACCGGATGGACGAGCCGAACGCCGGGGTGCGCCACTTCTCATTCTTTCGAGAAGTGGCCTGCCACACCGCCGACTCCAGAGTGGCCTCCCTCTTGCGCGGCGCGATCGATCTTCATCCTGAGAACTTGCTGCGAGGTCGCACTTCCCAATCTGACGCCTAACCTTTTTGTCACAACCATCCGTGACCGAAAATAAATTGACTTAAGACCCGCCGTGCGCGAAAATAGAAATCTGATTGGGGCAGTTTCGAAGTCCGTCCACCAAGACGGCCCTCGAAACTGCCCCAAACCCGTTTCAGTGCTCTTTTAGGAGCTAAGTCCTTATTCCGGAATACTTTGATATAAGTCCTTAAGAATCAAAGACCAAGTCCGAAAATTCCCGCTAACCCTATGATTCCAGGAGACCAGGGGGGAGGGGGGTGGGGGTACCAACTGGTAAACAGGCGGGTTAGGGGGCACCTGCGAGCCGGGAAAAGGCAAGGCCAACTATCCCCCGTTAAGTCGCGTCAAGAGGAAAATTTGGGTTTACGCCGCCAAGCTTCTGGCTGAGGTGAGCGGCGATCAGTTTGCCGTGAAAGCGCCCATTCTCAATGAAGATTTCACTCGTCTTCGATCCCGCGACGATCACTCCGGCAACGTAGATTCCCGGAACATTCGATTCCAGGTTCTCGGGATCGCAAACCGGACGAAGCTGTTCAGGAGAAAGTTCGATCCCCACGCTGCTGAGGAAATCGAAGTCGGGATGATACCCAGTGAGCGCGAACACAAAATCGTTTTTCAGATGAAGAGCTCCGGATGGAGTTCGCAGCGCGACGTAGTCACCGCCGATTTCCTGCACCGTGCTGTTGAAGTGCGCGATGATTTGGCCCGCCTTGATGCGGTTCTCGATGTCGGGACGCACCCAATACTTGACATGGCTGTGGATCTGCGGCCCGCGATGGACAAGAGTGACGCGAGCGCCGTGCCTCCACAAATCCAGAGCCACCTCGGCTGCGGAATTCTTGCCGCCAATCACAACGACATCAGTATCGAAATAAGGATGCGCTTCCCGATAGTAATGAAAGACTTTCTCCTGGTCCTCGCCGGGAACATCGAGTTGGTTGGCGAGATCGTAGTAGCCGGTAGCGAGCACGATCTTGCGCGCACGGTAATCGTGGATGGCGTCGTGCCGGTCAGTTGTAGTGACACGAAAATTACGGTCCTCACCTGTAATCGTCTTCACCCACTCATACTGGTGGATCGGCAAGTGATAATGTTCAGCGACCCGGCGGTAATATTCGAGCGCTTCGAGCCGCGTGGGCTTCGCCAGCGCAGTGGTGAAAGGAACATCGCCAATCTCGAGCAACTCCGGCGTGGTGAAAAACACCATGTTGCTCGGATAGCGATAAATGGAATTGACGAGGCATCCCTTGTCGACGACGAGCGCCTTGAAGCCTGCCTTCTGAGCCTCTATGGCGCAGGCCATGCCGGTGGGACCAGCGCCCACGACCAGGACATCAGCCCAGGAGTCGGACCGCGGCTGGGCTTGAGTGCGCGGCAGAGTCTCCGGAATCTGGTCGACGGGCAAGGGCAAGAGTGTTGGGGTCTTCATCGCGTGTAATGGAAAGCGCCAATTCTAGCACCGCACGGTACGGGAACGCCGCTCAGCCTTCCCTAATTCGCTACTTTACTTCTTCACGCAAACCGCAACTCCATCGCGGATGGGCAAGATAGTCGTAAACAGATCCGGCGACCCGTAGATCAATTTATTGAATTCGAGAATGGCCTTGGTTTGAGCGTCCGGATTGGGCTTGGTGACCCTGCCGCTCCAGAGAACGTTATCCGTGATAAAGAGGCCGCCGCTCTTCAGCCGCGGAAGCGCCAAACGAAAGACGCGCGGGTAGTCGGTCTTATCGACATCGTTGAAGATAATGTCGTATTGTTCCTTCTCCTCCGAAAGAAATTCGAGCGCGTCGCCCACGCGAATGGTGATGCGTTGGCTGACGCCCGCTCGATCGAAGTAGCGGCGGGCTTTATCGGCGCGCTTGGGATCGCCGTCGGTGTAGATGACGCGTCCCCCGTCGCCCACCGCGCGCGCCCACCAGATGGTGGAATAGCCAATGGCCGAGCCCATTTCGAAGATTTTCTTCGCGCCACTAATTGTTGCCAGTTGATAGAGCACTCGAGCGACGGCGGGGCCGACGATGGCCACATCGTTCTTGCTGGCGTCAGCTTCCATCTCGGCGAGAACTTCGTCGCGCGGCGGCAGCATCGCATATAGATAGTCTTCAACTTCAGGAACTGTGATGCCGCCCATTCGCCAGTAAGGGGTTGCGGATTGATCGGTCATGGTTCTCCGGAACTAGCATTCTAGTGACGCGGGCGGAAGCGTGCAACGAGCGCGCCCAATCCCCGAGAATATTGGATTTGATTTAAACCATTTCGGTTGCGCCCAAACTCGTGTATAAGATGGTGCTCAATGCCCGACCTCAAAGTATTGCTGTCACGCGAAACCATTGCTAAGCGGGTCGCCGAACTGGGCGAAGAGATTGCGCGCGATCTTCAGGGCCAATCGATTATCTTCGTCGGCGTTCTCAAAGGCGCGGCCATTTTCTTGAGCGATCTTGCGCGCCAGGTTCCGCTCGATGCCACCTTCGACTTTATCGGGGTTTCAAGTTACGGAAACCGCCCCACTGCGAAAGAAGACCCGGCGGGACACGCGGCATGGGATTCGCTGGGCGAAGTCCGCTTGACCAAAGACCTCGATCAGTCGTTGGCGGACCGCAACGTGATTCTAGTCGAAGACATCCTCGACACCGGACTGACGCTGAACTACATTTCGAGGCTGATGCAGGGGCATCGGCCAAGATCGCTGCGCATTGCGGCCCTGCTGGACAAGCCTTCACGCCGCAAGCAACCCATCCAGGCGCAATATATCGGCTTCACGATTCCGGATGCCTATGTGGTCGGTTACGGCTTGGACTATGCGGAACGCTACCGCAATCTTCCGGATATCTGTGTGCTGGAAAACCTTTAAAATTTGTAATTGTGAGGGCCTGCGCGTTTGATTTTCAGATTACCAATTACAAATCACAAATTACAAATGGCACCTGTGGAAGAGCCGCTCCCATCGGCTGCTATGATGTAGCTTGTGAAAATGACCGCCTCGCAAACTGAATGCGCTTCCGAGGTGGAACCCCTCCTGCTGGAAGTGGCCGACGTGGTGAACACCACGCTCGACCTGGAAACCACGCTAAAGCGCGTGGCGGAACTGGTCCGTAAGGTCATTGACTACGAAATCTTCGCGATCCTGCTGCTCAACGAGCAACGGCAGGAGTTGTACGTCCGATTCCATGTGGGGTATCCGCCGGAAGTCGCCGACCGCCTGCGCGTGAAGATGGGTCAGGGCGTTACTGGACGCGCCGCGCAGACTCGACAAGCAGTGCTGGTCGCCGATGCGACACAGGAAAGTTTCTACCTTGAAGCCGTGCCCAACGTTCACTCGGAATTGGCAATCCCGCTGATCGTCAAAAACCGGGTGATTGGCGTGATCGACATTGAGGCGCGTGAAAAAGGTTACTTCACCGAGGAGCACGAACGCCTGCTCACGCTGATCGCATCGCGCATGGCGGTGGGCATCGAGAACGCGCGACTGCACACGCGCACGATTCGCCAGGCTCGAACACTGCTGCTGCTGAACGAAATCGCGCGCGAACTCACGTCGATCTTGAACTTGGATGAACTGCTCAGGCGCATCGCCGAGTTGCTCAACCGCCTGATCGAATTCCAGATGTTCAGCATCCTTCTGTTGGATGAAACGGGGGAAAAATTGCAGCACCGGTTCTCGCAGCGCTTCGAGGAAAGACTGCATTTGAAGCATGACATTCCGATGGGCCGTGGAGTGGTGGGGTACGCCGCGCAGGCCAAGGAAGCCGTCCTGGTGCCGGACGTTGCCAAGAGTGACCGTTACATCGCGGTGAATCCGGAGACGCGCTCGGAACTGGCGGTTCCGCTGATCTACCAGGAGAGAGTAATCGGAGTCCTCGATCTGGAGCACACGCGGCGCGGCTATTTCACCGAGGATCACAAGCGGACCCTGACCACACTCGCGGCGCAGCTTGCCATCGCAATTGAAAACGCGCGTTTGTACGAGGAGATTGCGCGGCAAGAGCGACGGCTGGAACGCGATCTGGCGCTGGCGCGCGAACTGCAGTTTCGCCTGCTGCCGCATTCGCTTCCGAAGATGGCCCATCTCGAAGTCGAGGCGAAGTTTGTGCCGGCCCGCGCCATCGGCGGCGATCTCTACGACTTCGTTCCTTATTCGTTATCACGCCTGGGGATCGCGATTGGAGACGTAAGCGGCAAAGGCGCTCCGGCTGCCATTTATGCCGCGCTGGTCAGCGGCATTCTGCGTTCTCATGCGCCGATTGAGCCGGGTCCCGCGGAGATGCTTTCGGCGGTGAATCTGTCGCTGGCGGAACGCAGGATTGCCGCGCAGTTCGTGTCGATCATCTACGCGGTGTGGGACGATGAGCGGCGGACGCTGCTGGTGGCGAATTCCGGTTTGCCCCGGCCCATCTATTGTCATGACGGCAAGATTGAGTTTATCGAGGCGACTGGCCTGCCGCTGGGACTGTTCGACGAAGCGGATTATGACGAACTCAGTTTCAAGGCGAAGCCGGGCGATCTGTTCGTGTTCTACAGTGACGGAATTCTCGACGCGCGCAACCGGTTCGGTCACTCTTTTGGGCCGGAACGTGTGGCAGCGATCGTCGCCGGCTGCGCCACCAAGGCGGCGGACTGCGTAGTGAACGAGATCTTCAAGGCGGTTACCGAGCATGCCGCTGGAGTGGATACGTTCGACGATCAGACGGTGGTCGCGATCAAAGTGAAAGCCGGGCCGGGCAAACGCAAGTGAAGCCCGAATCGCAAGCGTTACGTCCTCCCGCGTTTGGGTATTTGTGTGGTGACAGGGCGGAGCCTGCCCTGAGCGGAGTCGAAGGGCCCCGTACAAGCGGGGCGCCTCGGTCTGCTGGTTCCGGCGATCGCGGCAGAGAACTCTACTGCGAGGCCGTGGCCCTTAAAGGTCTTGCCGAGCGCCACGGAACTCCACTGTACGTGTATTCCGCGGCGATGGTCCGCGCACGAGTGAAGGCCTTCGCCCACGCGTTTCGCTCCATTCCTCACACGCTGTGCTATTCGGTCAAAGCCAATTCGACGCTGGCAATTCTGCGACTGGTAGCCGGAGAGGGTGCCGGCTTCGACGTGGTTTCGGGCGGAGAACTGCAACGAGTTCTGCGCGTCGGCCGCAAGAAAGCGAGCAAGGTTGTGTTCTCGGGTGTGGGCAAGACCGCCGCGGAGATGGAACTAGCCCTTCGCTCGGGGATATTGCTCTTCAACATTGAAAGCGCGTCAGAGTTGAACTTGCTTTCCGCAACCGCCACACGATTGAAGAAACGAGCGGCGGTGGCGGTGCGAGTGAATCCGGACGTCTCGGCGAAAACTCATCCCTATATCTCAACGGGACTGCATCAGCACAAATTCGGCGTGCCCATCCCCGAGGCCCGGATGCTCTACGCGCAGGCCGCGAAGCAACCTTATCTGACAGTAGCCGGTGTGAGCGTTCACATCGGGTCGCAGATTACCGATGTCGGTTCCTTTCAAGCGGCGCTCGAACGCGTGGCCGATCTGGTTCGGGTGCTGCGTGAGCAGGGCCACAACATTCGCTACATCGACGCCGGCGGCGGCTTGGGAATTTCCTACGAGGGAGCGCATGAGAATTTCGAGAAGCAAATTTCAGCGTACGCGAAGGCGGTACTTGCTCCGTTGCGCGGGCTGAAGTTGCATTTACTGCTCGAACCGGGACGCTCCATCGTGGGCCCGGCAGGCGTGTTGCTGACGCGCGTCCTCTACCGCAAAACGAATAATCACAAACGCTTTCTGATCGTCGACGCGGCGATGAACGATCTACTGCGTCCTTCGCTATACGGCGCGTATCACGAGATTGTGCCGGTGAGCCGAGGGTCGCGCGAAACGGAAATTACCGATGTGGTCGGTCCCATCTGCGAGACTGGCGACTTTTTTGCGCGGGACAGAAAACTTCCACTGGTCAGCGAGGGCGATCTGCTCGCCATTCTGGACGTCGGCGCGTATGGGTCAGTGCTGGGATCGAACTACAACACGCGCGGCCGGGCGGCGGAAGTGCTGGTGGATGGCGCGAAAGCGAGAGTTATAAGGCGACGAGAGAGCGTGCAGGATCAGATGCGGTTAGAGAAGTCCTAGTGGAGAGCCGGACGCCTCGTCCGGCCGCGACGCTGCTGGACCGGCGAGGAAGCCCGTCATTCCACAAGCGAGTTATAGCCACTCCAAAATTCGTCACCGCCCACAACGCCGGCTCGACTCACCGCTTCGCGGCGCCGCCGTCGTAAGTCAGTTTGCCACCAACCCAGGTCTTAAGCACCTTGACGTCGCGGATCTTGACGGGATCGATACTAAGCACGTCATCGCTCAGCAACACCATATCGGCCAGTTTCCCCGGAGAGATCGAACCTTTTTCGTTCTCCTGAAATTCGGCGTAGGCCGAACCCATGGTGTAGGCTTCAACCGCTTCTTTAATAGTCAACTTCTGCTCGGGAAACCATCCATTCGGATTCTTGCCATCGAGCGTCGCGCGCGTTGTGGCTGCATACAGCGTGAGCATGGGGTTGAGCGGCGCGACATTCCAATCCGTGCCCAGGGCGAGGCGAACGCCATGGTCGAGGAACGTGCGGAAAGCGTACGTACGGCTGGAGCGGTCGTGTCCGATGCGGCGCTCAGCCCAGCGGCCGTCGTCAATAGCGTGATAGGGCTGCACGGAGGCGATCACGTGCAGTTGCGCGAAGCGGTCGAAGTCTTTGGCCGCCATATGCTGCGCGTGCTCGATGCGCCAGCGACGATCGCGGCTGCCGTGCGCCTTTTCGATCTCGGCAAAAATATCGAGGATCGCCGAAATTCCAGCGTCGCCAATAGCGTGCGCGCAGATCTGCAATCCCGCGGCGTCGGCCCGCATCATGCGATCGCGCATCAGCGAGATGGGCTGCATCTCGTCAGAGAGCAATCCGCGATTGCCCGGCTGGTCCGAGAAAGGTTCGAAGAAATAGGCCGTGGCCGATCCGAGCGAACCATCCGCATAGGCCTTCACCGCCCCGATGCGCAGATACGGCCCGCCAAACGCCCGCCGGACGCCGATCTTCACCTGGTCGTCCACCTGGGTGATCAGCGGCGCCGCATAGATACGCGTGGTCAGCTTGCCTTCGTCGAGTAACTCCGAATAGATTGCAATGTCGGCATAATCAGGATTCATGTTCTGTACGCTGGTCACGCCGAGCGAGGCTGCATGTTTGAGCGCGCGCTCAATCGAGTGGCGGCGCTGATCGTGGCTTGGAGGTGGAACCGCCTTGAACAACAGATCCATCGCCGCGTCCTTCAGCGCGCCCGTCGGATTTCCCTGCCGATCGCGGACGATGACTCCGCCCGCGGGATCTGGTGTTTTCGCGGTGATGCCCGCCAACTCTAACGCGACAGAGTTCGCCAGAATCATGTGGCCGTCATAGCGATTCACGGCCACCGGGCTTTCTGGCGTTGCCGCGTCGATCAGTTCTTTGGTCGGCAGTTCCGCTGGATTCCATTTCGTTTCGTCCCAATCGCCGCCGAGCAGCCATCCGCCCTTGGCGGTTTTCGCGGCGCGCTCACGAATGCGGCGCACAAATTCCTGCGGGGTTGTGGCGTCGTTGAGTTCCACGTTGTCGAGTTGCGACCCACCATCCATGAAATGGACGTGAGCGTCGTTGAAGCCTGGCAACAAGCGCTTCCCGGCTGCATCGACTATGCGGGTGTGGGGTCCGCGCCAGGCATCCACTTGCTGCCTCGATCCGACGGCAACGATGCGGTCGCCGAGGATGGCAACCGCCTCAGCCTCGGGGAGGGAGGGATCGACGGTCCAGACGTGCGCGTTTTGGATGATGATGTCGGCAGCCGGTCCGGTTTGCGCAAAGCTGCACAGCGCGCAACCAAGAACGACCACGATTTGCAGGAAACATCGCTTCATGATTCCTCCGGCGACATGCTGTAGAGACGCGGCTTGCCGCGTCTCTCGGAGCGTCTTCAGCGCTCTCCCCACTTGAGCTTGGTGGCGAGCGTTTCGAAAAATGTTTTTTGAAAACGCAACAGCCGAGCCGGGTGTTCCGCCTTAACGCAGCGCACGATATCGCCGTCCCGCACTGGCATGCCAACCTGTCCGTCGAGACTCAGATACGCTTCTTCCTCCCTGGTAATAACCTGGATTTCGATCTCGACCGTATCGCGCACAACCACCGGACGGTGCGTCAATCCGTGGGGCGAGACAGGTGTAATGACGAAAGCATCTACATCCGGTTCGAGGATCGGGCCGCCTGCTCCGAGAGAATATGCGGTAGAACCGGTCGGCGTCGCGATGATCAGGCCATCGGCTTTGTAACTGGAAACGAACTCCGCGTCCACGAAAAGCTCGAAGTGATTCAAGCGCGCAATGGCGCTTTTACTCACCACCAGCTCATTCAATGCAGTGTGAGTGGCGACAATCACGCCGCCCCGGACCAGCGAGCAACTCAGCATGGAGCGGTTGTCGACGATGTAGTGCCCCTTCTCGATCGCGTCCAGAGCGGGATACAATTCGGCCAGCGGAAGTTCGGTCATGAATCCGAGGGTGCCGAGGTTGACGCCGAGGATCAGGGTTCCGGTTTTCGCAACCGCTCGTGCCGCCGAAAGCAGCGTACCGTCGCCGCCGAGCACCAGAGCCAGATCCGGCGACCGCGCGGCCAACTCGCTTCGCGGCACCACGTTGGACGCCGAGAAATAAACGGCGCTTTCCTGGTCCACCACCACCGCGTAGTTGTGCTGCTGGAGCCATTTTTCGAGCGCCGGCAGTGCTTCGGATAGCTCGGGCCGGTCCGGCTTCGAAATGATGGCGACGATTTTCTGGCGGGCTGGGCTTTGGGGAGACTCGGGCATGTCTTCTGGTTTCGATTCTGACATCATTCTGACATCGGACCTCCGATTGTACAGAATCACTCGATGGCAGGCGGCGAAAACTCTGCGTGGAGCAGGAATTCGCGATTCCCTTCGCCGCCGAGGATTGGAGACTCGATCCATTCGGCCCGCACACATCCCAGTTCCGCGAGGTTTGTCTCTACCCTGGCCACGGCTGCTCGTTGTGCCGATTCATCGCGCACGATTCCGCCTTTACCGACCAGTTCCCTGCCCGCTTCGAACTGCGGTTTGACCAATACCACAATCTGGCGAGCGAGTTTGGGAGTCTGGCCGACGCAAGACGAAGCGGCGCGAATCACTGCCGGCAGCACAAGCGTGGCAGAGATGAATGAGACATCCACGGCAATGAATTCAACAGGCTCGCCGACGTCGCCGGGCGCGAGATAGCGGGCATTCGTTTTCTCCAGAAGCCGAATGCGTGGATCATTGCGCAACCTGAAATCCATCTGACCATAACCGGTGTCAACCGCAATCACCTTGGCGGCGTCGTGCTGCAGCATGCAGTCGCTGAAGCCTCCGGTGGAAGCGCCAATGTCGAGACATACTTTGCCACCGAGATCGATTTGCCAGCGCTCGAGAGCTTTCTCCAACTTGAGCCCGCCACGGCTGACGTAGCGAAGATCCTCGCCCAGCAGGCGCAGGGTCGAGCCCGGGTCAATCGATGCGCCCGCTTTCTCGATCTTCTGCTCGTTGACGAGAACTTTTCCGGCCAGGATGAGCGCTTGCGCGCGTTCGCGCGACGGCGTCAGCCCACGGTCCACGAGTAGTTTGTCGAGACGTGTCTTCACTCGGATGAATACTTCACTCGCTTTGTGTAGAGACGGGGCTTGCCCCGTCTCGCTAGCGCCGCTCCCAGTCGCTGCCGGGAGACGCGGCAAGCCGCGTCTCTACGAAAGAGCCGTGCACCGAGAAGGCATCGGCGCAATACAGCAAGCACCCGATGCTGTGCAGAATGTTGAAAGCGATTCGTTAACAGAAGGTTACAAGAGTAAGTTCCCGCTTTTCCACAAACTTTTCCTCAGCGGTGTTGAAAAGGGAGGCGGAACTGCCGGCGATTGGCTGATCTCAGATCGGGCAATAATCGGGTCATCTGGTCAGCGGATCATCGAAATCCAAAGGCGGAGAGTTTTGGAACTCAGATGATCCGATCACCCGATGGTTCCTCAGCCCGCAACTTCTTCCAAAGTCTTCTGATCGATATCGAAGTTGGCATGAACGTTCTGCACATCGTCGTTATCTTCGAGCGCTTCCATCAGGCGGATCATCTGCGCCGCCTGCTGCCCTTCCAGCTTGATGTAGGTATCCGGAACCATACTCACACTCGAGGAAACGGGCGTAATGCCGGCCTTCTTCACGGCCTCAAGCATGCTTTCATAGCCGGAAGGCGACGTCAGAATTTCCCAGTTCTCGCCATCGTCCTTCAAATCTTCGCCGCCCGCTTCGAGGATGATATTCATCAGATCATCTTCCTTGGCCGCCGACTTGGGAATAATGATGTCGCCCTTCTTGTGGAACATGTACGCGACTGCGCCCGCCGCGGCCATGTTGCCATTGTTCTTCCCGAACACGTGCCGGATTTCGCTCACTGTGCGATTGCGGTTGTCGGTCGAAATTTCCGCCAGCAAAGCGACCCCGCCCGGACCGTAGCCCTCAAGCACAAATTCTTCGTAGGTTGCTCCCGGCAGTTCGCCGGTGCCGCGCTGGATGGCGCGCTTGATGTTGTCGGCGGGCATATTCTCGGACTTCGCCGCCAGAATCGCTGTGCGCAGGCGCGGGTTCATGTCAGGATCGCCGCCCGACTTCGCCGCCATCGCGATTTCCTTGATGAGACGGGTGAAGATCTTGCCGCGTTTCGCGTCGAGCGCACCCTTCTTGTGCTTGATTGTTGCCCATTTCGAATGGCCGGACATAGCGATACCTCGTGTCTATAAAACTAGAACTTGATGGCGCAGATTCTCGGAATTATGGATCCGCCCGCGGAGGAAATCACAGATCAGCCTCGACGTAAAAACGTTCAGGCGAATACGGATTATAGCATGGGGGCGGAGACAGCACGCAGATTGAAAGACGATGGAAAGACGGGCTGCAGGGCGCAGCCCGTCGTTGCTTCATCTCCTGGCTCTCGCCCGCTGGCGCGGCGAAGAGGGCACTTATGGCAGGGCGGGCAGCACCTCAGTCTTCTCGACCTGTACCGACTTCAGCGCGCTCGGACTGACTCCGAGGGCGTGCAGAATACTGGGTGCAACCTGCGCGGTCGAGACGAGAGTCTTCAGCACACTGGACTTGAACGCCGGGTTGGAAACGATCAGCCCAACGTTCGTATCGCCGTAGCTGAATCCGCCGTGCTCGGAGTTCTTCGCAGTGGAGGTGGTGTAAGTGGTCCCGTATGTCGGCTCCACAATAACGTCGGGAGTGCGGCTGTCGGTAGATGGATCGTTGAATTTGAGAGTTAGTTCGGCCCCGCCCATCACTTCATCAATGAACAGCGGAACGGCGTTGGTGTTGAGGTAGTCCGTAACTTGCTGGCCGGAAATATTCTGCCCCTGGAGCCAGATAAGCGCGATGTCATCGTCCTGCACGAAACCACACGAGCCTGTCGAACAATTGTTCGCGTTGGCGATCGCGATTGCGGCGGGATTGCTGCCCGCATCCGGCAGTGCTGCGACCAGATCCGCGAAGTGGCCCGGCTTATTGACCTTCACCGGATTGATCGGCGACTGGCCGTGTTTGGCCGTGACGATGAACAGAGTCGAGTCGTAGAGGCCCTGATTCTTAAGCGCGACAATCATGCTGGCCAATGCCGCGTCGGTTTGCTGCAAGCCATAGGCCAGGACCGCGCTCGGCGTGCCCGAGCCATCGGTGTAACCGCCGGGCTGCTGGTTGATTGATGGATCGGTGTCGCTGACACAGCTATGGTCGAAGTTGTCCGTGACCAACTTCTGTCCGACGCTGACCGCCTGGAAGTTCATCCCAAAAATCACCGGAGCGCCCGGTGCAGGTTTGCCATCGTGGGTCAGGCCATGGATCTCGTTGATGATCGCATGAACCTTTTTAAGATCGTTCCCCGCCGTACAAACCACGCTGTGGGTGTTGTCGAGTCCGCCGACGTTGGTGACTTCAGGCGTATAAAGATCGTCTACGCCCGTGCCCGAAGGCCCATTCACCACATCGTAGGCGGGATGCTTATCCGCCCATGCCGTGTGCCAGCCTTTCGACTTGGCTACTTCAAAAATAGTGTTGGTCCGCAGAGCGCTGTGCGGATAGAGGGCGACGCAGTTGCCGAATTTGTCGCGGACACGCGGCAGCTTGGTCGGGTCAATCACGTTTTGCGAGACGTTCTTCTTGTTGTACAGGTCGATGCTTTCGTCAAACACCATCATGTTGCCCGCGGGCCCCGAGCAGGTGACGTTAGTGGGGTCATAGATGGTGCGATCGTAACTGACGTCGTAGAACAGCCCATGGCTGACGGGAGAGCCGCCAGTCACCAGCGCGAGCAGGCCGGGAAAAGAGTCTGAATTTGCGGGCGTCCGGGCGTTGGTGTAGGTGATCCCATGACTGGAAAGCTCGGCCAAAGCCGACTGCGGGTTCTTGGCGACGTAATTCGCAACATCGAGGGCATGCATACCGTCGACGCTGATGAGAAGCACATGCTTGATGTTGCCGGATTGCGCGGCAGCGGTTGTCGAAACCAGGCACGCAAGTACGACTGCGGCAAGCAGAGCGGGGAGAAAGCGACGAACTGTCACTGGAAGGCCTCCTGGAAAGAATGGAACTGAGCAAAAGGCTATGGGGCGGATATTTCAGATAGGTGAACGTTATATTAACGGAGTGTTAAAAAGACGTCCGCTCCCCAGCAAGCGAGGCATGAGGTACCCTTGTCGGGAATCTTCATGGCTGCTAACTCTCTCGATCGCCAACTCATCCAACTCGAAGACTGCCGCTATCGCTTCGGCCGTCGCGAAGCCACTCGCGTGGTGAAATTGCTGAAGCGGCTCGACGCAGCGCGCTTTTCTGATTCCCCGTCGCTGATCCGTTTCCACGAAGCGCTGCTCTTTCTCCGCGCCTTTCCGCAAGATCCGTCCGTGGTTCGTGTCACTGAGCGCATTTTGAATAGTTTCCACAAGAAAGTCGAAGCGTTACGCAAAGTGGACGCTGACGTAGATGACTTCGACACCTTTGAAGTCTCCGGCATCGCCGGCACGCAAATGGAAGACACGCTCAGCTTCGATGTCGCCAACTGGCTCATCAACATCCGGCGCATGCCCAACAAAGTCGAAATCGCCTGGGAAAACTACGAGCCGGGACGAGAGTTAGGCACAACCGGTCCGCGCTTTATCCCCTTGCTTGGGGACGACGCGTATGTCGAAGCCGACACGCCGTGGCGCCGATGGCTCGAGGCGGCTGCTGGCAAGAAGCGCGTTCCGGCGTGGCTGATTTCGCGCTTCGAACAGTTGCCGCTGCCCGCTCCACAAAAAGCTGAACTCTACGAATCACTGCGCGTGCCCTTGCGTTGGAGTCTCGAGAACTCCGTCATCTCGCGAACGCGCAACTGGAAGCCGGTTCGCAGCGTTTTTTACCACAGCATTTTCTATCACACGACGCCGCATATCAGCCGAAGTCAGGTGTCGCTGGCTGCCGAGTTGGCACGGCGTCCACCGCAACTGACGAAGCTTTCGCGCAAGCAGGGCGAGCAGGTCATGGACATGATCCGCGAGGTCATGCTGGTCCGCTACCGCGAACTTTACGGCACGACGCTCGGCGACGCGCGGTCGGTGGAGCAAGCCGATCTTGGAACGCACGAAGCAGGCCGCGGAGTGACAATCTATCTTTGGAACCTGCCGCCAGATCGCCGTCTGCCGCTGCGCGCCTATGTCGCGGGATTGACGTTGAAGAATGGCGTGCCGATCAACTACATCGAAGCCATCGGCCTCTGCGAGTGGATGGAGGTCGGCTTCAACACCTTCTATACTTTCCGCGGCGGCGAAGCGGGATGGATCTACGCGCAAGTGCTGCGCTGCCTGTGTCGCCGTATGGGAACGACGTGTGTCTCGGTCTATCCGTATCAACTGGGCCATGAGAATGAGGAGGCGATCGAGTCGGGCGCGTTCTGGTTCTACCGCAAACTAGGCTTCAGACCGGGACGCGCCGATCTGCAAAAACTGGCGGAGCGCGAAGAGGAGAAAATCGCCACCGATAAAAATTATCGGACACCCGCGCGCACGCTGAGGCGGTTGGCCGCGGGACACGTCTTCTACGAATTGCCGGGGAGCGAAGTTGGCGCGTGGGATCGATTTTCAACGCGCAACATCGGACTGCGAGTCAATCGGCGGATGGCTCGCGATTTTGGCGGAGATGCCGTCCTCATGCGCGAGCATTCGAGGCGCGCGCTGGAGAGAGTCTTGTTTCCGAGAGGCGGCGTAAGCACGTCTTCGTGGACTCTGCTGGAGAAGGCAGCCTTCGAGAATTTTGCGCTCGTCCTGGCCGATGTGCCGGGATTGCGCGCGTGGTCACGAGAAGAAAAAGAAGACCTCGTCCGAATCATCCGCGCCAAAGGCAAACGGGATGAAATGCTCTACCTGCATCTTACGCAGCGGCATGTGCGGCTACGGAAGGCGCTGCTGGCGCTTGGGTCATAGTCGAATCGGTGGAATGATTTCTTTGCACCTGATACAACCGCTGGCGTTCCATCGCGGAGAGGGTTTTTTGTTTAGCCAAGAAAGCTGTCTCGGAGGGACTTCTGAATTGAGGCGGTGTTTACTTCATTTTTGGATGTTTACTAGATGGGTATTACACAGTATATTACTTTATGTCCCCCCCCGATTCCAGCTAAGCTATTCTAATTAAAGTACTTAGATCCATCATCTACATGAATAAGGACTTAGCTGGTCTCTCTGCGGTTTGGCGTACACTTTTCGGGGTGCGAGGTCGCCGCTTCTGGTGCTTTATTTGTGTACTTGTCGTCCTTTTGTCAAAGAGCCGCCGGAGATGTTTTGCGGCGGATTTTGGGTCCGTCTCTGGAGACGGGCGCAGTTTTCGATGCTGCACTGTCGGGGAATTATTGCAGGATTGCGGTTCGCGTGTCTGTGAGGGCGGTACAAGAAAAATGTGATGAAAAAGGCGGGGTGTGAGGTTTGGAAGAGCCCATGCGCCAGACGGCCGTGGAATCCCACCCCTTCGGCTTCGCTCAGGGCAGGCTCTTTTCGCAAAGTGCGCGAAAAGGATGGGGCACCCGGCGCTGTGCGCGGCTGCCTCACGCGTGGCCCAGCACGGGCTCCCGCCGAACTACAATCAACGCCTCGCCTTTCGCCGGTGGAAGAAGTGGCGTAGGTGTAAGCAGATGATCGAGCGGTACGGTGACCCTGCAGCGCCGAATCCCAGCGGCTCGTTGATACTGCGATAGGAGCACGTGAGGCATATCCGCCCGGAGGCTAAACCATGAACGGTCGATTGTGCAGGTTGCTGCTGATCGCGCTATTGACACTTTCGCAGATCGCTATCGCGCAGGATGCCGTCAGGGTCTTTGTCCAGGGAGATTCCAGCCGTTTGCCTGACTTTGTCGAGAGTTGCAAGAGAGAATTCACCGAGCACGGCATGAAATTGCGATTGGCCCGTCCCGATGAGGTCTACGATTACAACGTTGTGGTGGCCCAAGAGAGTTCCGTTGGGGGCGCAGCAGCGGCAGTCATCGCACTCGACAGTAAAGGATTGTTTGTCGCCTCCGTCGTGCGCTCTGGCCGCATGTCGGGCAAGGGAGCGTTCAACGCTTCGGCAAAGGAGCTGGCCAAGAAACTCGCAGCCCTCCGAAACCACTGAATTCTGACCTGGAGTCCGACAAGGGGTTCACGTTTCCCTGTATCCCCGCCACACCCAAAGGCACACTGCTGTGATCCCCCGGATCGTACCGTAGACGACCAAACGTAGCCCAACTGTCGCGGCTAGAATGAATGGCCAGTACGCAGCGTAGACACGCCTCATGGAGTGTTCGTTGCGTCGGAAATTCAAGGCATCTTCCGACGCCTTGAGACAAGCATTCAGGTCTGTGGGGCTGCTGCCTTGCAACGCGTTCTCGTGGCAAACATTTTCGTCCGCCATATAGAGGTTGAATTCTCGTGTAAGTCCCTCATCAACTTCCTGAAGCGGAAAGACGACGCTGCAATAGAGTGCCCAAGCGACCGTGGCCACGATGAACAGGCGGTTGAACGCGCGTCTCAGGTTCCTAGTGGGCATAATTGGGTCGCTAGGACGAAGCCAGCCCGGCGCGTGGCCCGAGTCTCTTTCAGTAGCAACTGGTGTACGTCCACGATGGCAGCCCGGCAACTGGCGCGGGCATATTCTGCGTGGTGCAGTGAACTTGTGCAGGAGGCTTGTATGTTACCGGGGATTGCGTCCGGGCGGCGGAATTGATGAGATTCTGCAGAGTGTTCAGTTGGCAGTTGTAGTTTGCCTCCCGAACCGTCTCCTGCATACGGTTCAGAAAACGACCGTTGTTTTCAACGTTAGTTCTATACTCTCGAAGCAGTGAGTTGTACGAGTCCACCACAGTGTTATAGCGTTCAATCAGACCCTTGAATTCCTTGTCCTCATCTAAGAAGCCCTGACCGATCGTGCGAGCTGCCTCGCGGAGCGTTTTATCGTCTGCGATGGTCTTTTCGGCTGCGTCTCGTATTCTCTTGATGACTTCCCTGTCGGTACCGTCCCGGAGTTTGTATGCCGCGATGATGTCGTCTTTTGACAGACCCGCGCTTTCGGCATACACACAGTCATTGACCTCCTTCTGAACTGAAGCGAGCTTTTCGGGCGTCAGGGTATCAAAGTGATCGTTGAGGCTCACGAGTTCCGTTATGCGGTCCCTGCAAGCTTGAACATCCGGTCGCACGGCCCGCTTCGGTTTCGCCTTACCTGGAATAGCTTGCGCTGAGACGCTCACGCTGAGCGCCAAGCTCAATACCGTGGCAGCAAAATGGTTCATCTAACCTCCTGGAAATCCGGGGCAGACGGGATTTTTCCTTAGGTGGAAGCTACGGAAAACGCCCCGTCCGTCCCCGAGTTTGGGGATAGCAGGCCGCCGAAAACCTAGGCCAAGCAGGCTTGTAAGGGCCATGTCCAAGAAATGCGTCTGCACAATGGAAACATCCTCGAGCCAAATTCTACTAAGAGTATTTCCTCTGCTGACCCTTCGTGCCTTTTTCTCTATGCGCTCTGAGCCGTGCGTGCTTGCGGCGCTTTTCCCGCTCTGCTTCCTTATCGTCTCGCCGCTTGTCGGTCCAACTCTTCGTTGCCATGCGAGCATTATACCGAGCTACTTCTTTTAGCGAATCGCCTACAAGTCATCCGTCATAATGATTGGGCAGTTGGTGGGTGGCCCGTCCTATCGCGAAGCGAAGGGCGGGGTTATTAGGCCGGGTCGCGTCGCCGAACGGTGGGATAAATTCCCTGGTTCTCGCGTCTGGTTGCTGTCCAGTGCGATTCGATCTCGATCACTCCCTCTTCTCCGGGCTTGAGTCAAAGGCAGCGGACAGGAGTGTCCGCTCTACACAACCCCGCCCTTCGCTTCGCGATAGGACGGGCACCCGACTCCGAGCCTTGGTCGCTTGAGCGCTCCCAATTCCACTCGGTCGTTGGAGCCGACACAGTTATCTCATCAGCGGGGCTAGCAGCCACCGGTCCGGATGGTGTCCACGTTTTCGAACGTGTTTACCAACGTGAAACTCGAAGGAACTGTGTCAATGCCAGTACCTGCATCGCTGATCGTGTTACCCGACACCGTGCCTGTAAAACAACCAAACTTGATCCCCACGCTGACCTTTGTAACGTTGTTAGATTGTATCGTCGCACCGTTTGCGAATAGGTCAATGCCATACCGGCTGTTCCAGATGACGTTCGATGTCACGACATTTCCTCCATTGCCAACGTCTATCCCTACCTGCGCGTCGGTCAGCGTATTGCCCGTCACAGAAGCAGACGACCCGTTCGGTAAAGTGATGCCGGTGAAACCCGCACTAATGAAATTCCCAGTCACGGTGCCGCCGGCTTGGTCCCGGATGCCGTACGCATAGGTCACCACGCGGTTTCCTTTGACCGTAGCGGTGAGCGTTGGCGGCGTCTGATTGCTCAGCACGAATATTCCAATGAAGTTCACATCGTGGACGCTGGAGTTTTCAATCGTTACACTATAGTTTGAGGCGAGTGAGTTCTGGGCCCAGATTCCAACGCCAAATCCTGCACCGAGTTGATTGCGAGTCGTCACCTTATTGACAGTCCCTGAGGTACCGACGTCATAGAAAATTCCAGCAATAAAGTCTGGTGAACTCAGATTATTGCCGCTCCCGTCCACCGTCATATCGGTGATGTTGACTGAGGGTGTGCCCGCAGTCACCAGCACTTGGGCCGCAACGGGATCCCCCCCCTGTATGCTGGTTGCGTTGACCTGCAGACCATTAGGAGGTACAGCAATCACGGCACGCCCCGCGTCCCCGCTCGAAAAGCCCACCAGGGTTAGTGGCGCGGAGATGGTGACTTGCTCTGGATAGGTGCCAGGACACACCCACACAGTTCCGCCGACTGACGAGGCGAGAATCGCTGCCTGGATCGTCGTGAACATCTTAAGTCTTGGTTGACATCTCCCCACTACGTAGGTTGTAGCCACCGCTGACGGAGCGCTCAGAAGCATCCCCGCCGCGAGCGAAACCATTAACCCGATGCGCATCATGGCAATTCTTCCCCGGTCACCCTCTGAAATCTTCATGGCTTCCCTCCTAGATCTTCGATCTTCGCGACCCGCTGCCCAGAGTCTTTTTCTCGCGGTCATATGGAATTTCCTCTCCGTTGCCAGTCTTGCTGTCTGGTTTGTGTTTTCAGCTTGCGCTGACTACGGGTCCAGTGCGAGCTCTCGTACAATGCGGACCCGAGAGTGCCCGAAACCGCTCAAGAGGTCAAACGAAATGGTTATTATTCCTATCTGACCAAATAAATGGTGTGAGTTGAGGTACTTAGCGCAACTGCTGACTCCCTGCACCAGACCATGCTATGACCCTGCCACTTTGCTGGCGGGTCGCCCGTCCTATCGCGAAGCGAAGGGCTGGGGCTCTTAGGCCGGGTCGCGTCGCCGAACGGTGGGATAAATTCCCTGGTTCTCGCGTCTGGTTGCTGTCCAGTGCGATTCGACCTCGACTACTGCCTGTTCTCCGGGCTTGAGTCAAGGGCAGCGGACAGGAGTGTCCGCTCTACACAAGCCAATCCTCTGGGCGCTCCACCAATCCACGCTTTACTGGGTTACGGGTGAATGTAGCGTGGCTTCTCTACGCGCTTTTGCTCGCTCCACTCTTTTATTTCCAGAGCTTAGATCCAGAGCTTGAAATCGTAATGGCGTGCTTGCCAGAAGGGCTGCGGCTGAATGTCCCCGGGGAATCCCGCCCCTTGCACAAAACGCAAGGAGCGGGCCACGCAGCTGCCACAAATCAAAGTCAAAGGCCGCGGGCGAGGGCGCCCGCGCTACACAACCCTGGCGGCGCTCCACTACGGCGTGATCCGTTTCGCTTTGAAGGCGTAGATGACTGCCAGAAGTGGGGGCGCGAGCAGGAATCCCCAGAATGGGATCACAAATCCGAGGACGATTGGGACGAGAATCGACGCCCACATGGGCACTCGCGCCATGCGGCGCATGATGTAGGGCTGGAGCAGGAAGCCATCCACCACGACGATCGCCGCATAAAGAATGAGCACGTAGAGCGGATGCTGCCAGTCTTGCCAACGGAGCGCGGCGGACAGAACCGGGCCAAGCAATCCGAGGACGGGCCCGAAGTGAGGAATGATCTGCAACACTGCCGCCAGCACGGCCCACAGCGGAGCCCACGGGACGCGAATGATCCACAGGCCGAGCAGCCAGAGGAGGCCGATGGCGAGCGAGTCCTGCAACTGAGCGATGGCCCAGTGCTTGAGAGCGGAGGCGGTGATGCGGACGTGATCGGCTGCTGGCACTGTCTTTGTCGGCTTACTGCGTCGTCTTACTGCGTCGTCTTATTGCGTCGTCTTACTGCGGCGGTGTCAGATCGAAAATCTCCGCGCAAATTCTGTTGGCAAAGCCGGCGTCGCCCCGGGTTGCGAGCAAACGTAGCGTGCCACTTCGTTGGCGATGGTATTGATTTCGTCCAGGTCCATTTTTCGGAGCAGTCCCAACACCATCGCGGCGGTGAATGAATCACCGGCGCCCACGGTGTCGACGACCTTCACTGGGCGAGACGGGCAATCGGACCACCGCGCGTCATTATTATCATTATCCTTTTGATAAAGAAGGCTGCCATTCGCGCCACGAGTTAGTGCAACCAATCGCAGGCTGAAGGTTTGCGCCAGGCACTCGATCTGATGCTCGATCTTGTGTGGCGCGGACACTCTTGTCCGCGCAGACGGCTGCCTCGCGGCGAACTCGCGGACAGGAGTGTCCGCGCCACACGAATGATCCTCAGCCGAGCGGGTAAGGCCAAACATTGCTGCCAGGGTCGGCAGTT
Organism: uncultured Acidobacteriaceae bacterium; assembly: GCA_963772195.1. Taxonomy (GTDB): domain Bacteria; phylum Acidobacteriota; class Terriglobia; order Terriglobales; family Acidobacteriaceae; genus Acidiflorens. Next base: position 745,771 of record CAVYWE010000002.1, read on the forward strand.
CGTCATCATTCAACTTGAGCACATTTGCCAGGTGGAGCGATTCTTCAATCACATCATGGGAATAGAACTGTTGCCGAAGATTGATGTCGAAAACACGCAGCGCGTCTGCTGGCGCCGCCGCGACCAGTTGTTGAATTGTATGGCGCGAGGGTTCGCTACGTTGGGCCAGACTGCCGAAACATATTGCGTCGGCTTCGCGAGCAGCCGCGAGTGCTTTGCGTGTTACAGCAATATGGTCCCAAGCCACATTTTCCTGGATGGTGAAATGGGCAAGCCCATCGCCGGAGAGTGCGACCTTCGCAGTCCCGGTCGGCGCGGTTTCGTCGACTTGCACACCGGTTTCCGGAAGACCCATCTCATGAAAGCGGCGAATGATTTCGCGTCCGTAGTCATCCTTCCCCACACGCGTGATGACCTGAGTCTGTGCGCCCAGGGCGTGCGCATGATAGGCGAAGTTGGCTGGCGCTCCGCCGAGCTGGGGCCCAGTGAGAAGTAAGTCCCACAGCACTTCTCCCACGCCGATGACGTTAAAGTTCATGGTTTATTCGATGCCCAGTTGTTTCTGGATTTGCTCCAGCGGCACGCCCTTCGTCTCCGGAACCATCGTCTTAACCCAGATGAGTTGCAGAACCATCATGCTGGCGAAGAAGGAGAAGACGTAGCCAGGTGGAAAGGCGGAGACCATCTTGGGGAAAAAAGTCGTAAGCAAGGCGGCGAAGATCCAGTGCGTGAAGCTGCCGAGGGCCTGACCTTCCGCGCGATGACGGTTAGGAAATATCTCGGAGATGAAAACCCAGATCACCGCTCCCTGACCAATGGCGTGCGCGGCGATAAAGGCGAAAATACAAACCGGCACGATGCTGTAATGCTCCGTAAAGAAGGCCCAGGCGACTAGACCGAGTGAGCCGATGTAGCCGAAGGAGCCAATAAAAAGGAGGGTGCGGCGGCCCAGCCTATCAATGAGCCAGAGGCCAACAAAGGTGAAGACGAGATTGGTGACGCCGATGCCGATGGATTGGAGTAGCGCGGCTTTCGCTCCCAGTCCGGTAAGTTCAAATATGCGCGGAGCGAAATAGAGAATCGCATTGATGCCGGAGAGTTGGTTGAAGAATGCAATCAAGATGGCCAGCAGGATCGGTTTGCGCAGACGACGCGTCCAGAAATGAGCCGATGAGGCTTTTTCCGAGGACGCGGCCACAATCTCGTCCGCCTCGGCTTCGATCTCAGCTTTCGGAGCATCGGGCTGGATGCGTTGCAGGACTTCCAGACCGCCCGCGCGATCGCCCTTCCGGCCCAGAAGCCAGCGCGGGCTTTCGGGAATTCCGAAGCAGAGCAGAGCGTAGAGAAGCGAGGGGAACGCGGCGACGCCAAGCATCCAGCGCCAGGCATTCTCGCCGATGCCCGCGAGCAGCGCGTTGGATACGAAAGCGATCAGGATGCCAAAAACAATGTTGAACTGAAACATGCCAGCAAGCCGTCCACGATACTTGGGCGGCGCGATCTCCGAGATGTAGAGCGGGGCAGCCACGGTGGAGATGCCGATGCCCAGACCGCCGATGATACGGGCAGCGATGAAGAGAGAAACATTTGTCGCTAAGCCCGACCCGACCGCACCGACAAAGTAAAGGACGCCGATCCACAGCAGTGTGGCTTTGCGTCCGAAGCGGTCAGCCGGCCAGCCGCCGACGAGCGAACCGACGACGGTGCCGTAGAGGGCGGAAGCCATGGCAATGCCGTGGAGGCCGGGACTGAGCCCCCAGAGCGATTGAATTGTTTTTTCCGCACCGGAGATGACGACCGTGTCAAAACCGAAAAGGAACCCGGCGAGTGCGGACGTCAGCGACCAAAAGAAGACGCGAGCATTCATAGAAAGATGGACTCGGTGAGCGCATCCCACGATAAACGCATCGTGGACGCCACGCAAATGTGCGGTGTGGGCTGCGAGCGATGAAACAGCTGGCAGAGATGCGCTCGCAGATGGTAAAAATGCAGAATCGAATTGCGGAGTTGGAGGCGCCGCTACCGCTCCTTATTTGGACTTCAGCTTCGCCAATGCATCCTTCACCCGGGGCGCCAAGGGAGAGTCGGGCGCTTCCTTCAAATACTCTTCATATTCCTTGGCGATTTCTTCGTCCTTGCCTTTTCCGGTGAGCGCCTGCGCCACGATCAAGTGTGAAATCGCAAACTGCTTGTGGTCGGGAAGAGAAGGCACTTTGCGGGCATTGGCGAGAGCGAGGTCGCTTTCGCCATTTTGGATCTCCGTGTTGGCGAGCGCGGTGAGGAGCTTCGCGCTTTTCGGCTGGTCGGCAGCAGCGTGCAGCAGGTACGGCTCCGCCTCCTTGTATTGTATGTTCTCGTAATAGAACTGACCCAAATAGAGATTGGCCTGTTGCAGAGTCGGATCAATCTGTGTGGCGGAGCGGAACGCCTCCACGGCGTTCTTGCCGTCCTTCAGTTGGATTTCCACCTGTCCAAGATTATTGAATGCTTCTGCGTATTTCGGAAACGCAGCAATCGCCTTCTGAAAATGATCCTTGGCTTCCTCCCAGCGCTTCTTGTCCATCTCCTTCGATCCCAACTTGAATTCCTGCTGGGCTGCCTCTGGGACGATCGGCCCGAGAGCCAGGCGAGCGCCAGCCGTCTGCGTCGACCGTACCTCTATACGTTCGGTGATATACGGTCCCCCATTGGTGCCGCCCGTTTCAAAGATGTCGCTTTTCGTTGTCTCGATGTCGGGCCCGCTTACCAGCACCTGAAAACGCCCACTGCCCACGCCGTCGAAGGTAGCACCGCCATTTCCGTCGGTTGTCCGGATACCCGCCATGCCCCCGAGCGTAGAATCCAGCTCTACCCGCAATCCTGCCGCGGCCTGGTGGTTCTGCTGGTAAGTCACACGAACGCTTATGGTGGTGATTCCGGCAGCAGTACCTCCACTCATCGTGGTCGTCTGCTGTGCGGCACTTGCCGCCGAGAGTAAAGCAACCGCCAGAGTCACTAACCAAAGATGACTCGATTTCATAACTGTCCCTCCATCATTGCTGAAAGAAAACCACCTCGCCGTGCGGGAAACATCTTTCCGCAGGCGAACGCTTCGGTAGCCGCTAGCTCAGAGACGGACAAATTATAGACCCGACCTGACTAGCGGCGGTAATAATTTCGTGCCTCAAAATGGCGCGCTACCGCTTGCTTTCCCGCTTGCCGGGAACCTCCAATGCCAGATCAGCCGTTCCAAATAATCCCGTGAGATTGTCGCGAACGCCGAGACGCAAAATGTATTTCCCCGGTGCGAGCCGGATGGGCACGTTCATGGGCAGCTCCTGCTTACGTACCCGTTCGTAGGTCGGGTCCGGGAGAGATGCCTCCGCGGTCTGCACTTCCGCCTTCACCAGCTTGCCTTCGGGAGTGAACGCCTGTACCTCAAACTGCAAACTGCAGTGGTGAAAGCTTCCCGATTCAGCCTGAAGGTTTCCCGATTCAGTTCGACGGTTTCCCGATCCAGTCCGGCGGTTTCCCGATTCAGTCTGAAGGTTTCCGGATTCAGTCTGAAACAACAGCGTGGAGGGATCTATCGCAAATTCAACCACTGTGTCCGATTCCGGCTGCGGAGGCAGTGCCCGAGCCATGAACGTCACTTCTGTCGAAGGCAGCGAATTCCGTGTTAAAGCGGCCGCCAGCGTCTGCTCGCCTTTGCCCTTTTTCCAATCCGAAGGGTTCACCGCGAAATATCCGCGCCGATACCGCAACTGTGTGCCCGGCTGGTCCACCTGCAATTTGACGTTGCGAAACTTCCCGTCCCACTTCTTGTTGCTGGGGTAATACCCGAGCATGTAGTAGGAACTCGATTCCTTTAACGCCGATTGAATGGCTTGATCAAGGTCGTTGCCATTGAAGTAACGTCCGCCTGTATCGCGGGCAATCGTCTCCATGGCGTCGTGGGCGGAGAATCGTTGGAAGGACTCGGCGGCCAATGCGCGATTGGTCTCGATGCCAAGGACGACCTTACCTGGATCCCGTCCGCTGATGCTCGGATCGCCCAGGCTGCTCGGCACCAGTCCGCCCGCATCAATGGTATATGTGGCTATATGCGCATCGTTCAGCAGATTGATGGTTCGACGGATTTGATCGCCATAATCTCTTTCTGACTCCATTGCACTGGGCGAATCTCCCACAACGGAAAACGGGAACCCGGTTGAAAACCACAGCAACACCTTGCGTCCACTTTGCCCGGACATGAAACGGGCAATTTCCTCCAAAGCTGCAAGGGTGACCGAAACGCGGGTATCGAGCGCGAAGTTTTCGGATTCCCTCTCAAAGCGGTCGGTCATGTAAGCAATATCTTCAAAAATGCTGGCATTGGCTCCCCCGGCGGCAAGCGTCGCGGGAAGCCCAGGGTCCGGGCCGCTGCCGGTCGGCCCGCCCGTGGCCTGCGGCGGCAAATTTACGGTTGGCGGAGGAACAGAAGCTGGGGCCGTTTCCATCTGGCCACCTCTGCGCGCGACCGCCGGCGTTTGCCCCAGGTAGCGGTCGAGTACAACTCGCAACAGAAGCGGGTCCTGGGTGAAATTCTGCAGCACCGTCAGTTTGTTGGTCAGGGCCATAACTGCTAGTCTTGTGTTCGGATCATATTGCCGGGCCAAAAACTTCAGCATCTGCTGCTTCACATAAATCTGGTCTTGAGGAGGAGTATTTAGGCCGTCGAGCAACAGGACGGCTACCGTGCCGCTTTCTGCATTCGGCTGCGTTACCGCAGGGCGGTTCGTTGTTACGTGCGGAGGAAGGACCGGAGGTGGTGCCGCATTCGCACGCTCCGAATCGCGCTCGGAGAAGGATGCGATGTGCTGACGAACGCCGTTTTCGGTTACCGTGAAGTCGTCCGGTTTCAAGCCCTTCACTGGATGGCCTTCCTTATCGAGTACAACAGCATCCACCAGCACCATGTGGGTGGTGACGTGCAGCACCAGCCCCGGCTCTTCCGGAGGGGGAGAAGGCTGTTGCGCGAGAAGCGCACCAGCCAAAACCACCAGCACCGTAATCTGCACGACGAATCGCTTCATTGAAGCATGTCCTTCAAGCCGCTTGCCGGTTACTGCTGCGGCAGATGGGGCTTGGGCCTGAGTTTCTGATACATGACGATGGCCTGGTCTGCGTCGTTGGCGCGCCCTTCGCGCCGGTAGGCGACGCTGAGCTGATAATAAGCGTAATCGGTCGGGTGCAGGCGGATCGAGCTTTCCAGATCTCGAATGGCGTCTTTCACCTTCCCTTGTTCCAATAACGCCTTCCCCAACTCATAATGAGCATCGGAATGGTTCGGCTGTCGGCTCACGACATCCTGCAATAACGGGATGGCCGCATCTGCCTGATGCATCTGCAGCCGCACGTATCCCAACTGGTATTGCGCCGGGATGTAGCCGGGATTGACCGATAGCTCCTGCTGAAATTGATCCGCGGACGCGTCCAGCTTTCCCTGCTTGAGTGCCACCATTCCCGAAGCATAGTGAGCCTCGGCGAGGTGCGGATCGAGCTGCAGTGCCCGCGCAAACTCTGCCAAAGCTTCGGGATAATTCTGCTCCTGGGCGTAAGCCTGGCCAAGCATCAGGTGTACGGCCGGCACGTTCTGATCCTTTTCCAGCATCCGGGAAAAAACGCGCGCGCCGTCCTTGGCGTTACCGCTGCGCACCAGCGACACGCCGGCCGCGTAGAGCAGGCCCGCGTTGTCCGGCAACTGGTCAAGGACCGAGCGCAACGTCTCCGCGCTCTCGGCGAACTTATCGCCCATGTAGTAGCAGAGGCCCAGCATCTCGCGGATGGAGAGATCATTCGGCGTGCGGCGCAACTGCCGCTCCAGCGGCCCGGCGGCTTCGTCGTATTTCTCCGCACGAAACGCGGAGACGCCCCAGTTGCGATCCAGGCTGGGGATGGAAGGGTCCCATTTCGCCGCTTGCGAGAATTCCTCGGCGGCCTGCGCATAACGCGAGTCGCGCGCGTCAATCACCCCCAGGTTGTGATACGCCTGTCCCAGCAGGACCGACACTGATTTCGTGTACGCGGCCTCCACTTTGGCGTCGGATGGTTCGGAGTCTCCGGGCCGCAGCATCATGGAGCGAAGCTCCTGCTGATTAGAGCCACCGTTCGCCTTCCCGGTATCACTCCCGACCGCGCTTGCCCTATCCTTCTGAAGCGTGGGGCGAGTCTGCTGCGCCTTGGCCGACTCCGCGGCGGCCTCCGCGTTCTTGCCCTGCTTGCCCAGCGCTTCCGCGAGGCCCTCGTAGGCGCCCGCCATCGCGGCATCCATCTGTTGCGCAGCCGGCGTCAGCTTGATAACGGAGCGATAGGCGTCCGCCGCTTTTGCCCATTGCTGCTCGGACGCGTAGCACTGGCCGAGATAGAAAAACGCTCGCGGGTCCTCAGGTTGGCGCTTGATGGCTTCCTGCAGCGAGGTTTCCGCTTTGGCCAGTTCCAACTGGCTCTCGCCGCGCGGAACATCGGGCGCTTGCGCGCTCAATACAGAGGCCAGCCCTAAATAAAAATGAACGTGCCGATACTTTGGGTCCAGCGCAGCCGCGCGCTCGAATTCTTTTGTCGCCAGCTGTGGATAGCCGGTCTCCAAGAAGGCCCGCCCGATCAATACGTGCAGCTGCGCGCTTTCGGGCAGGGAGTTCTTCATCTCGTCGAAGAGCACAATGGCCAGCGACGTCTTCTTCAGTTCCAGATCAGCCAGCGCAAGGCTGTACGCGATGTCAAAGTCGGTGGTCAGGCCCAGCGCCGTGTGCAGCTCGTCGGCCGCGGCCTGATAGTTCCCCTGCAAAAAATCAATTTTGCCGAGCAGGGCGCGGGCGCGGAAATGGTCCGGATTCTTCTGCAGCACTGCCCTCGCGCCCGTTTCCGCTTTCACCGTGTCCCCGGAATAAAGCTCGGTGATGGCGAGGTCCACGGCGGGATCCGCATCATCCGGGTCCGCCGCCATCGCCTGCTGCAGCAACTGCTCCGCGGCGGGATAATCCTGCCGAGCAGCGCGAAGATTGCCCAGATGGTCGAGTCCGATGGCAATGGCCCGTCGATATTCCTTTGCCGCGCTGTCGAAATTTCCGGTCAGTTGATAGGTCTGCGCGGAATCGAAATGCTGTTGCGCGGCGTCGGTTTTGGGCTCGCTTTTGGGGGCGGGCGCAGTGCTCCCGGCGGCGGGCTCCGCTTTTTTGGCTGGCCTTTGCGCGGCAAGACCGGGCATTGCGAGGGCCAATGCAGTGGCAAGGCATATTCCGCGGCTGATTCGGAGCGGCATTATTTTGGAGCAGCCTCCGTATACACGGATTTCGGTAATAGCTCGCGCTTTAGCTTGTCATTCATGGCCTTGTGCAACTCCTGGTACATCTCCGTTTGCGCTTTTGCCTGGTCAGTCATTCCCAGGCGCGCATAGACCAACCCCAACTGATAATGTGTTTGCGGAACATCGGGCCGCAGTTTCAGCGCCATTTCCAGGGCCGTGCGCGCCCCAGCGATATCTCCCTGACGCAGCCGGATCACCCCCAGCTCCTGCTGGGCGCCGGCGTGGTTAGGGTCTGTCTTCGCCACTTCTTCCAAACCCTTGCGGGCCGCGTCAAAATTTCCCTGGCGCTCATCGAGCATCGCCAGGTAATAGCGCGCGTCATTGTTCTTAGGATCGAACTGCAGGCTGCGGGTGAACTCGTGCCGTGATTCGGCTTCGTTCCCTTCGTCGTAATCAATCATCCCCAGCAGAAACAGCGCGTGCGGATCGTTGGGCCGCTCCGCCACCATCTTCCGCGCCAGCGGATCCAGAATCTCTTGGAAACGCTTCGTCTCCTGCAATACCCTGCCATAGACGTACTGCGCGTCGGGATTGTCGGGTTCGAGTTCGTAAAGGCGCTTGGACGCCAACCTGGCGCGCTCGAGCTCCCCGATTTGCATATATTCGACCGCCAGCTTCATGAGCACCGCGGGGTCGTCCGGCTTGACCGCATCCGCGCGCTTCAGCAGCTCCACCGAATCCTTCCAGCGGTTCTCCTCGGCGGCAAAGCGGGCGGAATCGAAGAGGATGTCGAACGATTTCGGCTGCATACGGAGCGCCTCTGCCAGCAACTGGCGCGCTTCCGCTTTGCGCCCCTCGGCTTCGCGCACCCGCGCCAGCACGTGCACGTAACCGCCACCGGGCTTCGCTGGGCGGATCGCTTCCATCAACTTCGACGCATCCTGGACATAGCCGTTGTGCAGCAGCACCGCCACGAAATCGAGCGCTGTTCGCTGCCTTGCCGGCGGCAGGCGCAATACCTGCGAGATCAGGGAAGGGACCTTGCCGGGCTGCGCGAGTTCGAAGTAATCATGAGCCAGCAGCGGGAGAACATCGGCTGGGCGCGATGTCGCTGGAATGCGCTCCACCGCCGCGACCGACTCCTGATACTTGCCGGTCTGTTCGTACAGCGTGGCCAGCGCCAGGTTGGCATCGCGATCGTGAGGCGCAATCTTCAGTATCGCCTCGTGAGCCGCGACCGCCTCCGCCGCTTTTCCCTCTGATTGGTACAAAGCTCCCAGACTGCGTTGCGCCTCCAGGCTGGAAGGATCAATTTCAAGCACGCGATGAAACAGCGCCTCGGCCTCCGCATTGCGCTTCTCGCGGACGCGCAGGTCGCCCATCAGCTCCAGCGCCCAGACTTCGTCCGGATGAGCCGTCAGGACGTCCCAAAGCTGCTGCTCGGCGGCAGGTAATTGATCATGGCGGATGAGCTCGGCAATTCGCCTTTTGGCGGGGATTTCAGCGATGACAACGGAGGCGAGGACGAAGACGACCACAACGAGCGCGGCTGGCCACCGAATTCTGCGCTCACTATTTACTGCGCGGCTGACCACCGACCAGGCCCCATTTCCGTATGAGTAATGGACTTGCACTCAATTAAAAAGGCGGGCTGGACCGAAGTCAAGCCCACCTCTTGTTTAGTCCGATGCGCGAGCGCCTTAGAAGATGATCTTCAGGGCATACTGAATCTCGCGGTTACCCAGGTTGCTCGAGAACGGTGTGTCGCCAAAACTCGAGCCACCCTGCAGATTAGTTCCGGTCACGACGCCGTTGACGATCTTCCCGCCGGTGGCTACGTAGTTCAGATTCGCATTGCTATCACCGCTGGAACCGCCATAGCGGAACATCGGATGATTGAACAGGTTGAAGAACTCCAAGCGGAATTGAAGTTTGGCCCTCTCCCCCAGTCCCGGGATGCCCCAGTTCTTGTCAAGCGAGAAGTCCACATTCCGGATGTTCGGGGCGAAGCACTGTCCAGTACCGCCTTGCGGTCTCTGGCCGAGCACATAGCCGTTCATGGTGAAGGCATTGGGGTTGATATACTGCAGATTGTTTCCGGAATAGCAGGACTGTCCCGGCACCCTCATCGGCCGAACGCTGTAATGATTTTGGGTGGCGTTGCCATTCACCCCCCACGGATCCGCCCGAACGTCCTGGGTGCATTTTCCCGTTATTGGGTCAAAAGTGAGGCAGGTGTCGCCATTCAGTTGGCCGGTGATGGTAAGGGCATTGCCGGTTGCGAGGCTCACTACCGTGCTGGTCTCCCATCCGCCTGCAATGCCTTTCACAAAGCCATTCCGCCCTTCCAGGCCAGGTAGGTTGTACACCAGACTGGACGAGAACACGTTTGGCCGGTCGAAGTTGGCCAATCCACGGCTGGCGCTCGGATTGTAGAGATCCGCAATGCCGTCCTGGTTATTGGGATAGTCGCCTTCGGTGTTAGCAATGTTCTTGGACCAGGTGTAACTCGTCTGCCACACCGAGTTATGCGGCATTTTATACGTAAACTGCGTCTGGAGTGAGTGATAAATGGAATCGCCGAGGTGGGCCCATTGGTAAATGGCGCCCGGGGCGGCTCCGGTCCTGGCGCCGAACGGGAACAGGCCATTCTGATTACCCCCACTCTCAATCCAAGCCAAACGGTTCTGTGGTTTTAGTTGATCAATGTCCACGTAGGTGTCGAGGTGAATGCCGCGTAGGCCAACGTAGCCGAGCTCCAGCTTGGCATTGCGGAACACCTCGACTTCAGTTGTCAGATTCCACTGCCAGCTATTGGCAAGGTTCGTGCTCAGCTGCACGCTTTGGTTTGCAAGACCACCCGGGCTAAAGTCGAGCATGTTCTTGCCGTTTGCATAGGTGGGGCCGTCGAGCGTACGCTCAGCGCCGCCGGCGATAGTGAACGGGGGATTCGCCCCGACGAGCCGGGTGCTGGTGCCGCTGATCGGATCGCGAGTGAAGAACTGCCCAACCCCCGCGCGCAGCACAAACTTCCCGTGGCCGAATGTGTCCCATGCGAAACCAAGGCGCGGCGCAATCAGGTGATAGTTTGACGGAATAATGCTGCGATTCTTGGAAAAGACACCTCCAGCGAAGCCATTTGCCGCACAACCATTAGGCGCCCCTGCCGCCATTACAATGCCATTGCAGGGAGAAGTGACCGGCGAGAGATTGGGATTGTAGGCATAGGGCTCAAACGCCGCCAGCTTGTTGTCGTTCAGCCATGCGTCAGGCATGAACGACCAGCGGAAGCCGTAATCCAAGGTGAACGTCTTGGTCATCTTCCAGGTATCGCCAAAGTAAAACTCTACGTCGCGCCAGCGAGGATCGCTGATGGGGTTTTTATTGTTCTCGTTCGCGCCCCACAGCGCGTTCTTCAGGATCGCGTCCGACCACTGATTGCCGGTCGGGGTACTCCAGCCCCCAAAGCCCGGGCCTCCTGAAACGACGGGACCGGAGGCTTGGACGAAACCTGCCCCGCCCCACAGTCCGCCTGCCTCCTGACCCTGTTCCTCGTCCTTGGCGTTTCGGTCATAAAGCACACCCAGCTTGAAGGCGTGTTTGCCCTTGGAGATGGAGAAATCATCTTTCCAGGTGTACAGGTCCTGACGGTTGCCCCAGGGGCCGATGTCACCAATAAACGTACCGCACCAGCAAATCTGTTGCGGAAGCTGGTTGGCGTGCGTCTTGTCGGTGGTGGGGAAAATGAGGGGCATGGCGGAAACGATCTTCTGCTGCAGTTGCGGATTGTCGCCGGCCTGGGTGATGTTGATGCGGTTGGCCCCCCAGGAGAAGGCAAAGTCGTTGACCATGTTGGAGCCGATGGTCGTCGTCAATTTGGCCACCAGCATCTTGCTGGGCTGCGACCATGCGTCGCTAACTGCCGGGAAATTCGAGTCGCCCCACAGCCCACCTTCCTCATACCCGTGCAGCGGATTTACCCAGGATTCATTGGTGAAGTTAATCATCAAGGTGGTTCGCTTGGTGAGATTGAAGTCGCCTCGCATGTTGTCTTCGCGCCAGTTAATTGGAATTGGGACCTGCGCTACCCAGTCATGCGGCGCGCAGAGATTGATGTTCGGAACTGGAAGCTGGGAAAGCCAAGCCTGGCCGGCGGGGCTGAGCTGGCTGGAGGGAATAACGTAACCCGGACCCCCAGCAAATGGCACACCGGTTGCTGGGTTGACCCCAAATGGCACACCGGCTGAGGCATCAGCTGCGTTTGGGTCATTGGGCATGGCTGGCCCACCGCAGGGAATCTGAGGACCCGAACTACCCGCAGCGCCGTATTGCAGAGAAAAGGTTTTCGGATCAAGAGGATTAACGACGGCGCCCGCCGCAATCCTGGCCGCCGCCAAATCGTTGAAATTGCCACCGACCTCCGCTGGTGTCGGGATCCAGTTCTGGCGCACCTGCCCGCGGCGCTCTCTGTTCCACTCTTCTGAATAGAAGAAGAAGATCTTGTCCTTCTTGACCGGTCCGCCTATGGTGAAGCCGTAATCGTTGCGGCGCAGGAAGTTCTTCTTTCCGCAAGCAGCGGGATCGAGGCAGCCAGCTTTCTGCTGGCCGAGGAAAAAGTTTGCGGCATCGAGCGCATCGTTGCGACCGAAATAGTAGGCATCGCCGTGAAACCCGTTCCCGCCCGCTTTGGTGACAATGTTGATCTGTGCGCCGCCGGCGCCGCCATACTCAGGGCCGTAGCTGTTGCGCAGGATCTTAAATTCCTGGATCGCGTCCACCGAGGGATAGACAAGAATGGTGCGCTGCGAGCCTATGTCATTATTGTTACTCCCGTTCACCTGCCACTGGTTGGCATTGGCGGGCGCGCCGCTGAACGAGATGTCAACCCCCGCCAGCAAGCCCTTGTTCTTATTATCGAAGCCTCCTCCCACTGCAACGCCCGGCATCAGCGTGGTCAACTCGATGAAGTTGCGGCCGTTCAGCGGCAATTGGCTCACCTGCTCGCTCAGCATGACGTTGCCCACTTCGCCGTTCTCCGTGTTCAAGAGGACCGCCTTCGCCTCCACGGTCACCATTTCCGTGGCGGCGCCTATCTCCAACGCCAAGGTGGGCGTCGTCACCGTAGCAACGTGCACTGCCACATCCTTCTGCGTCAGCGCCTTGAACCCTTCCTTTGTCGCAGAGATCGTGTAGGTTCCGACCGGCAGGTTGAGAAAGCTGAAACCGCCCTGCGCGTTCGAGGTGGTCTTGCGCACAGCTCCGTTAGCCTGGTCAGTCAGCGTCAGGGCGGCGCCTGGAAGCATAGCTCCGCTCTGGTCAGTGACCGTTCCGTCGATATCGCCAGTGGTCTTCTGGGCAAACGACAATGGCAGAAATGTGACTAGGGAAACAGCAAGAACGGCGATGAGCTTCGACATGGAACCCATAGACCCCTCCGAGAAGAACGGTTTGACTGCAGGCTTCACTTTGCACGATTAATAGTTTTGCACTACTCCAAGATGGGAAGCATTTAACGGCAAGTGGCCTTGCATTGTCAAGCTAAAAAAACGATATTCTAGCGGCGGCGCTGCTTTCATATTTCCATATTTTCCATATTTCCATATAACGATATCTCCGCATAACTATATCTCCGTGATCGGGTCCATCCGGGCGTTTCAAGAGGCTGGTTTGACGCGAAGTCTTTCGGGACTGCAGTTGAACATTTAGAGTGCCAAGCCGCCTAACACTTCAATTCGCTGAGCGTTCACTCAGCGATTCTTATCAGATAACAAAGCCGGCGATCATCGCTTCGACATCATCTGGCAGTCCCGGCGACCAATAAGTTCCATTACCGAGCGAGCGCCGGCGAACAAAACAGAAGCTTTCGGCAGTATAATGGCCAAGCTCCTGACATTTATCCATCATTAATATGCCCTCATCTATGCCCCGGCGTCCCCTTCTTTCCATGTGCTGTGTGTTGCTACTGTCTGCCTGGTCGTTGGCCGCCCAGAATAACTCCTCCACCACTCCGGTTCCGCAGTTCGTGGATGTCGCGCCGCAGGTCGGACTGACAGTTTCGCATCTGGCCTCCAAGGAGCAGCACTACATCGTTGAATCCATGGGCGGCGGAGTGGGCTTCTTTGACTGCGACAATGACGGCCGGCTCGACATCATCGTAACCAACGGATCAAGTGTTGACCGCTACCGCGCCGGCGGCGACCTGATGGTCACGCTTTATCACCAGGGCGCCGACGGCAAATTCACCAACATCACCGAGCAGGCCGGACTCACCGTGAAAGGCTGGGGCATGGGCGTTGCCGTGGCCGATTTCGACAACGACGGCAATCTGGACCTGTTCGTTACCGGCTACGGACACAGCGTCCTCTATCGAGGACTCGGCAACTGCAAGTTTGAAGATGTCACAGAGAAGGCAGGACTTGGCGGAATTACCGGTATGGCCACTGGCGCCGCCTGGGGCGATTATGATCGCGACGGCCACGTGGACTTGTTTGTCTCGCGTTATGTGCACGTGGATATGAACCATCTGCCAGCCTTCGGCAGCGACGAAAAATTCTGCCGCTTCAAGGGCGTACTGGTGCAATGCGGACCCTGGGGGATGCCGGGCGAAGGCGACTACCTGTTTCACAATCGCGGTGATGGCACCTTCGAGGACGTCTCCAAAAAAGCGGGGATGGACGATCCACAGCACCGCTATGGTCTGGGCGCAATCTGGGCCGACTACGACAACGACGGCTGGCCTGATCTGTTCGTGGCGAACGATGCCGGCCCCAACTTCCTTTACCACAATCGCCACGACGGCACCTTCGATGAGGTCGGTATGTTGGCCGGCGTGGCCCTCGGCGATGACGGCCAGGAACTCGGCTCCATGGGAGTGGATTTCGCCGACTACGATCATGACGGCAAGCTCGACCTGTTCGTCACCAACTACACCGACCAGATCAACAATCTCTACCGGAACCTCGGCGGAGGCAACTTCTCGGATATGTCCTGGCCGGCGAAAGTCGGCCAACCAAGTTATCGCTATGTGAAATGGGGCGCCGGTTTCGTAGATTTCGACAACGACGGCTGGGTGGACATATTCGTGAACAATGGGCACGTCTATCCCCAGGTGGACGCCATCCCCGGCAGCCCTGGCTACAAAGAGCCCATGCAGATGTTCCGTAACAATCACGACGGAACGTTCGAAGATATTTCCAAAGCTTCAGGCGTGTTTGACATGCCGCCCGAATCGCGCCGTGGCGCTGCTTTTGGCGACGTCTATAGCGACGGCAACATGGACATTCTGGTGCTCAACATCGGCCAGGCACCCTCGCTGCTGATCAACAAGACCCGCAACAGCAACCATCGCGTTGCCTTTCACTTGATTGGAACCAAGAGCAACCGTGCCGCCATCGGGGCGCGGGTCACCATTCACGCCGCCGGAGACATGCAGTTCAATGAAGTTCGGGGGGGCGCCAGCTATCTCTCGCAGAACGACCTGCGGCTGCACTTCGGCCTGGGCGCGGCCGACAAGATGGAGACGGTGGAAGTTTCCTGGCCCAGCGGCCAGACCGACACGCTGCGCGATGTCCCCGCCGATTTCATCTACACGATCACGGAGGGCAAGGGGATTACTGCTCGCGTCCCGCTGCCTCCGGCGCTGAAGCCGGACCCTTCCGCTTCAGCGGCGAGTGAGAAGCATTGATTTCGCTCCAAACTCAACAGTGATTTCGCACGATTTTTTCGGAAGCTTCATTGTGTCCTGAAGCTGCGTCAGGACACGACGGAAGCTAGAAGGTTGCTAGCCGCCGTTGAGTTAATCAGACTAGAATCCCAAATATGTTGAGGTCTGTCTCGGTTCTTGGCGTCCTGCTCCTGATCATTTTAGTGGCGCCTCGCGGCTTCCGAATATCCGCAGAGCCGGCGTCGAGTAAGAGCAAAGAAGTCAGTACTGCAACTGAAATTCGGGTGATCGATCCCGGTTGGTGGCCGACCAAGGGAACTTTCGCGCGCGACCAGTATGTAGGCTCGGAGACATGTGGACACTGCCATCAAGACAAATTTGAGACGCAGAAGAATACGCCGATGGCCCATGCAGTAAAAGTCGCAACAGCAGATGCGTTCGCAAATTTTCCCCACGAAATGCACTTTCGTACCGGATCGTATGAGTATTCAGTTTCCCAGACGCCGACTGGGGCCGAGTATTCGACCACCAACGGCAAGCAGTCTGCCTTAACGGCTGTAGGCTGGATATTCGGGGACCGACAGTTCGGGGATACTTTTCTGTATCAGCAGAACGGAATCTATTTTGAGAGCCGGGTGAGCTACTACAGGGCCATAGACGGATTGGACTTCACAACCGGAAGGACCGCGTTTCGTCCTGACCGCTTCGAGACTGCCCTCGGCCGGCGCATGTCCCCGGACGAACCTCCGTTGTGCTTTGGCTGCCATTCCACAGCCTCAAGTACGGATGGCGTCTTTCATCCCGAACGATTGATTCTGGGCGTCACCTGTGAAGCATGCCATGGACCCGGAGCGCAGCATGCGGCGCAGATGAGCCTGGAACATGATGCGAGGACTCCGACGTTCATTCTCAATCCTGCGCGCCTCAGCCCCGCTGACTCGGTGGATTTCTGTGGCGCCTGTCATCGTACTGCGGCCGATGTCAGCCTCAATTCCATAAGTGGGCTCTTTCTGCTGCGGTTTCCTGCCTACGGTTTAGAGCGAAGCCGCTGCTGGAGAAATGGCGATGCGCGACTCACCTGCATAGCCTGCCACGACCCTCACAAACCGCGGGTGCAAGAGGCTGCGTTCTACGACAAGGTATGCGTGAGCTGCCATTCGCCAGCGAGCGGCGCCGCGAAAGACCAAGCTCATGCAATCGGCACCTGCAAAGTATCAAATCACGAGTGTGTGAGTTGTCACATGCGGAAATATACGATCCCTTCTATGCACACTGACTTCACCGACCACAAAATAGGAATCCAGGGAGACCAGTTCACCGAATGAGTAATCGAAGCAGAAGCGTTCTCAGAGCGGCGCGTATTGTAGGCGTGAACCTGGCCTGGATGTGTCCGCTTTTCCTTTGCGGATTTGGGCTGCGAGATACATTGGTGAACGCGCAAGAGAAGGCGGCGCAGCCAGGGTTTAAGAACCTGCAAGTTTTGAAGGACGTTCCTCCGGACCAGCTGATTCCGGCGATGCAGTTCATAACGGCATCGTTGGGCGTCGAGTGCGAGTTCTGCCATGTTCGCGATGCCTTCGATAAGGACGACAAACAGTCGAAGCAAACCGCCCGCCGGATGATCCAGATGATGTTCACCATTAATACGAGCCAATTTCAGGGTGAGCGAGCTGTTACTTGTTACACGTGCCACCGCGGTTCTGCTAAGCCCGTGAGTATACCGATGGTGGACAGCAAGGCGCCGTACGTTTCCGAGGCTCGATTGGCAGCGGACCCAGCGGCTGCGGGTCGGACCGATCTGCCATCGGCGTCCGATGTGATCGAAAAGTACATACAAGCGGTTGGAGGCGCCGCCGCGGTCCAGAATGTATCGAGCCGCGTCGAAAGCGGAACGGTTACGTTCGGCGTCGGGCCTGGTTTTCCTGTTGAAATTCTTTCTAAATCACCGTCCCGACAGGCCATGATTGTGCATTTGCCCGCGGGAGATAGCTCCACGGTATTTGATAGTCAAAACGGATGGCTCAGGTCTCCGGCAGGCCCTGTTCACGACATGCCTCAGGCGGACATCGAAGGCGCCAAGCTGGACGCCGATTTGCAATTTCCAATCAATGTGAAGAAGAGCTTCCAGGAGTTAAAAGTCATAAGAACAGAAAGAATTAGTGAGCACGACGCGATCCTGTTATTTGCCACGAACTCGTCTGGCCCGCCATTGGAGTTGTATTTCGACCGGCAGACCGGACTGTTGCTCCGGCAGTTGCGTTTTGGCTCGTCGCCCCTCGGTCTTAATCCCACCCAGATCGACTACGGTGATTACAAAACATTCGATGGCGTACAAGTTCCTCTGCACCTTGTTATTACCCGGCCTAATCGAACGCTGGACATCCATTTGCTCCGAGTTACGCAAAATGTCCCCATAGATGACGCGAAGTTTGCGCGTCCGTAGGCTCTGGCGTGTGGCCCACTCAAGCGTGGGGCGAGGGGGCGCAGTTGACCTGCCGTGGATTAAAGTTCAAAATGTGGGTGCAGTATCGGGTGCAGTGTTTGTTGTGTTTGGCAGACACTGAAGCTAATCTTTGTGAAACAATAGGTTAGTGAAGAGACTTGTAGACTTTTTTACATTTCTAGAATCTTTGTACACCATTGATTCTAAAGCGGAAGTGGTGGAACTGGCAGACACACCATCTTGAGGGGGTGGCGCCGAAAGGCGTGGGGGTTCAAATCCCCCCTTCCGCACCATCGTATTGATTCCTGCGTATTGCTTACGGAAGATCGGAATTTGAATCGGGTTGCGGCCCGGACGGAGTTTTTTTTGCAATGACCATTTTGATTGTAGTAATTCACGTTATCGTTTGCTTTTTTCTGATTGCGGTGGTTTTGCTGCAGAGCGGAAAGAGCGGCGATCTGGCCGCGGCTTTCGGCGGACAGGGCAGCCAGACAGCGTTTGGCCCGCGGGGCGCGGCTTCGGTTCTTTCCCGGGCGACGACTTGGTCCGCGATCATTTTCATGCTCACGTCAATTACGCTCTCGGTTTTTGCGGCGCGCCGATCGGGGCCTACGTCGGTGCTTTCGGGAGTAAAGCCTGCGCAGACTAAATCGCAGCCCGCGACACCAGCCGCACCGCCGACCGTTCCACAAAACCAGGCGCCGACACAGAAATAATTTGCCAGTGGAGAGCCGGGCGTCCCCGCCCGGCCGCAATACTGCTGGGCCCTTCGACTGCGCTCAGGGCAGGCGGGCTAGACGCGCGTCGCTCCATCGTATGACTCGCGTACGACTCGCCGTGCGGTCACCCCACCAGAAACGGATTCTCTTCCCTTTCCTCTCCAATGGTTGTTCGCGGGCCATGGCCTGGAATCACGACGGTGTCATCGGGCAGGGTCAGGACGCGGTCGTGCAAGGAGCGCATGATTTTCTCGAACGACCCTCCGGGGAGATCGGTGCGGCCGATGCTGCGGGCGAACAGGGTGTCGCCAGCGATCAGTAATTTTTCCGCCGGAAAATAGAGGCAGACGCTGCCTTCGGTATGGCCGGGAGTGTGGAGCACGTTCGCCGTCAAGCCTCCCGTCCGCAACGATTCGCCATCCGCGATGCTTGCCTCGATTGCGACTTCGCCCGGCGCGGCGACGCCGATCCACGCTGCCTGTACGTCGAGCATTTTTAGCAGCGCATAGTCATTCTGATTGAGCAGGATTGGAGCGCCAGTCTGCGCGCGCAGTTTCATCGCTCCGCCGACGTGATCGATGTGGGCGTGGGTAATGACGATCTGCTTCACATCAAGCTTGTTCTCGCGGACGATGGCGAGAACGTCTTCAATATTGTCGCCCGGATCGATGACCATGGCTTCGTGCGTAGTCTCATCGCCGATGATCGAGCAATTACATTGCAGCGGGCCGACGGGAAGTATCTTGTGGATCATTCAATATCATTCTCGCTCAGTGCAGGGAAGACTCCGAAGTCAATGGAAAAATCTAAGTTGCAGAAATAGATTCCTCCTAGTAGCAATCGCCAAGGGAATAGTGTACTGTCCTGGGGTTCCGATTTCGACAAGGGCATTTCCCACTTACTGTTTTTAATATTTTCACCGCCCAACGTCATACATAAAACTGTATTTATGGTTAAGAAAAGCTGTAAGCCAAAGGAAAATAAAGTGTTAGTGATTTTCCACTTTGGAATGCGGATTGCACATTTCAAAGGGTTTCGGAGCCTGTCCCAGTGTACCCTCTTGCCGTTACGGTGAGGCGATAACCCAGAACTAACTTTTAAGGAGCGAATCCATGAGGAGCTGTTTCACGCAACTTCCACGAATCGTTGCAGCACTGCTGACCTGCATGCTGTTCGCGATCCTGACCGATTGCAGCAGTACACACACGACTCCCCCACCGGTTCTCGTGGTGTCGAGCGGATCGGGCCAAAGCACAACGGTCGGCACCGCCTTTTCAGCGCCGCTGGTAGCGCTGGTCACGGTAAACGGGAAGCCATCGGTCGGCGTATCGGTAATTTTCACGGCTCCCTCGGGACCGGGCTGTACGTTCGCTAATAAAACGAACACGGAGACAGATACCACTGACTCCAACGGCATGGCTACGTCCTCTATATGCACGGCGGATACGACTTCCGGCGGTTACTCCGTGCAGGCCGCGACTCTACCGGCGGCGGGGGCGGATTTCAGTCTGTCGAACACATCGGGGCCGCCGACAGCAATCGCGGCAACGAGCGGAACGCCACAAAGCGCGACCGTGAGCACGGCATTTGCAAACCCTCTGGTAGCTACTGTCACGGATGTTGACGGAAACCCGGTGAGCGGCGCGTCGGTGACATTCACCGCTCCTGCGTTGGCCCCAAGCGGTACATTCGCGAATGGAAAGGCTACGGAAACCGATACTACGGACGCGAACGGCAACGCTACTTCGACGACGTTCACGGCGGATGCGACGGTCGGCGGACCTTATTTAGTGACAGCCACGGTTACCGGTGTTGCCACGCCAGCTACCTTCAGTCTGACGAACAAGTAGTAGGGATGGAATTTTCGCGCAAATAGAACTCGGATACGCTCTAAATTTGCACTCTCAGTGGCGCACTTCGGTGCGCCACTTTTTCTTGCCTGGCACAAGATTAGCCACAAGATTAGCGATGACCCGCGCTGGAAACTCTGTTGTCTCCCTTGACGCGAGCGAAGTCTGGATACCTAGACTTCTGTACTCTGGCACACTCCTACGACGCAGCCGCGATCTGTCCTGTCGTCTGATCGGACCGAAAGCGCAAGAGCGCCGCGATGTTGCCGGCGCGATTCAGTCCGTCGTGCTCCTTGAGATAAAACAGTTCCATGTTGCGTTGGATGGCGATGGGGATGATGGCATCACAGACGTCGGTAAGTTCGTGCGTGCGGCGTCCGCAGGCGACGCACGATGCGATCAGGTGGGCGTCAAGATGGCCGCAGTGAGGGCACTGGACGGCTCGAGCAGAATAGTTTTCGGTGAGGAAGATGGTCTGCACTTCCCCCGTTTCCAACGCTTGCAGGACGCGGCGCAGGCCGGCGACACCCCGCCCGTTGGCCTTGGCGAACTCCAGCGCTTCGCTGACTTTCGTCGAGGCACGTTCCGTGATCCATTGATTAAGGAGAGCACCGGCGTGATCGCGAATCTCTTCATTCGAGACGCTGGCAACATCGGCTGAGAATCGGCCAATCAGGCGCTGTTTGACGTAGGGGTGGAGGTGGGCCTCGAACTCCGGCCAGTTGACATCGTGGCAACCGACGATGAGCCGCTCCCAGGCGCCTCTCTCGAAATCGACCCGCAGGCGTTCGGAAACTGCCTTGAAGTGCTGGAGCGCTTCCCCGGCCACGCGGCGTTCGGCATGGCCGGCTTCGTACCCGTTGTATCCGTAACTCGAAGCGCTGCGCGAGAGCATGTGGACAATGGCTCCGTGTTCGCGCAGGACGTCGAGGCGAAGATCAAAGAAACGGGCGCGCTGGCGATCGAGCATCACAACGCAGAGCGCAGGTTGGGCTCCCAGCAATGCTGCCAGCGGCTTCAATTGAAATTGCGGTTGGAGATAAATCTGGGTGGCTCCGAGATGCGGAGGCAGTTCGTACTCCCTCCAGAAGTTCTGGGCGGAGCAGGCGAAGACTGCCTTTCCCCGGGCATTCCCGCGCAGGTTCGTGGCCAGATCGAGGACGCGATCGAGGTCGGCGTGAAGCGATCCGTTCTTACCGCTGGTGGCAGCGCTTTTCAGGGCCTGCTTTACGATATCTTTGGCGACAATTGCCTCGCGGCGATGGGAACGATCCTGGGGAGGATCGGGCTGAAAGTAAAAACTCAGGGCGCAAGCCCCCTTGGTTTCGTCCGCCTGAAAAGCCGCCAGCTCACGGATTTCGTCCCGGGTCATCATCTCTACACTCCTTAATACTGAGATGTTCAGGTTCCAGTTTTGACGAAGCGATCTTTGGGAAATTCTTTGGCCACAGACGGTGCGCTCCGAACGCAGTTGCGCGCCCGCTGAACCGATTCGCGCACGGCCTCCGGATGCCGGCCGGTGATGGCGGCAATTTCGCCGAGAGAAAAGCCTTCGATGCCGTAGAGCAGAAAAGCTTCACGGTCGGTACGTGAGGCGCCGCGGAGGGCAGCTTGCACTAACGCAATCATTTCGTCGGAGTAGGCGGCCTGTTCAGGAGTGGACACGCGCCGATCCGGAATGGCGCTTTCGCGGGTCCAACCCTCGTCGGGCTGATGGAACTGCAGGCCGACTTCATCGGAGGCTTGCACATTTTGTCGGCGCCGGCTGTCTTCGAGATGGACGGGAGACTCCAGTTCGCGAAGGCGCGCCGTCATCTCGTTCATGGCTTGCAGGGCTAGGCGGTACAGCCACGGTTCGAGCGACAGTTTTTCCGGACGATCGTGATCGCCGAGAGCTCGGGCGATGACTTCGTCGACGACCTCGGGGGTAGAGAGAGCGTCCTCGAGAACTTCCTCGTCGGCGCGGCGGAAGTAGAGTTCGCGGTCCACGAAACGTTCAAGGCGGGAAAGATTCGCATTCACATAGGAGCCAATGTCATCGGCGGAAATGGTGGGCGCCAGCACCGCTGCCAGCGTCTGCTCGAATGGAACGCCTGGTTCGGGAGATTCCTGCGCCCCTCCACGCCAGTGCCGCCATTTGTGGCTGGAGCGGAGCAGTTCTTTATGCCGGCCGATCTGTTGGATGAGTTCGTCAAACGCAGCCTTGATGGCCGCGGTTGGGCTGGGAGCTTTCTCCTGCACGGCCAGTTGTCCCGATGGCAAGCGCAGATTCAATGAGACGAGCGTTCCCTCGCGCGGCGAATTCTGATCGATGACGGCTTTCAGATGGACCAGTTCGGGCCGGAAGACCTGAAGGCGCTTCTGGATTTTCTCGATCTGGTGGCCGATCTCTTTTTCGATGTCGGGAGTTTTGTGAACCTTGTAACTGACGTGAACGTTCATTTTCGCGCCTCGAACGCGGGAGGAAGTGGCCCCGTGAAGCTGCGGTCCTAATAGAGATGATTGTACACCCGGAGGAAAAAAGTAAAATCGATGTTTGCGCCTGCCCTGCCTGTCCTATTTGTAGTACACGGAATCCTGCGTTAGCTCCTTTGGTAGCGCGACCGGAAATGGCGGGAAACTATGAGAGCCGCCTTTGAATAGCGATACGGTGAACTCGGATCGCTTGGTGCCATCATGGACGGCAATCTGGTGGCGGCGCTTCGAACCACCCTCCCACAGAGACACGCCGGCGTAGGCGCCGTCCTTGCGCAGGATGTAGTAGGTCATATCCATGAAGTTGAGCTTGCTCATGTCATTGTTGTAGTTGCGGGCGATGCGCTTGAGGGCGTCAAGGCCGGCTTCGAGCGGCGACATGCCGTGCCGCATGTTCTCGACGATGGTGTGCGCTCCGGCAATCTTGATGTTTTCCTCTCCGCTGCCGGTGGCGCCCGCGGAGCCCACGTCCTGATCGGTGTAGCAACCGGCGCCGATGATCGGCGAATCGCCGCAGCGTCCGGGGAGTTTATAGGCAAGGCCGCTGGTGGTGGTGCAGCCGGAGATTTCACCTTTGTCGTTGAGAGCGGAACAGTGGATGGTGCCGGTCGGCGGAACCAGAACGCGCCGGATGGCAGCCAGGCGGAATTCCGGCTCAATGCCAAGTTCGGCGGCAAGTTCTTCGAGGCGCCGGATGCTTTGTTCCCAGAGCTCGGATTGCGGTGCTGTCGTTGGTGATGTCGTCGATGGTGACGACGGCGGCTTCCAGTTCGGGTCGGCGATTCCTGGCCCCCACCAGTCGTCGGTCGAGTGATATTCCTTCCAAAGCAGCCAGATTTTGCGCGAGCGTTCCGTAAGCAGATTCTCACGCGGGAAACCCATGGCGACGGCAAATCTCTCTGCGCCTTCGCCGACGAGCATTACGTGGCCGGTGTGCTCCATGACGGCTTTGGCCACAAGCGAAACATTTTTGATGTTACGGACTCCGCCCACCGATCCGGCGCGGCGCGTGGGCCCGTGCATGCAGCAGGCGTCGAGTTCGACGACCCCCTCTTCGTTGGGAAGGCCGCCCAGTCCGACGGAATCGTCATTCGGGTCGTCTTCCGGGCCCTTTACCACGCGGAGAGTAGCGTCCAGCGTGTCGCCCCCGCTCTTCAGGAAAGCGAAGGCGTCGTCGAGGTAATTGACGCCGTTGTTAGCGCTGATGATGATCGGGCGCTTGGCGCTGCCGGAAGGCTGGGCGGGGCGGGGAGCATCATCTTTAACTTTGTCATGCGCGTTGAGGCCTGTAGCCAGCGATGCGGCGATTGCGGAACCTAGAAATCCACGACGGCTGATGGACATGAATTCTTCGAACTCGGGAAACGGCGAGAAGGATAACACGGCTCGCCAATGGAGAGCCGGGCGTCCCCGCCCGGCGGAACCCTTCGACTCCGCTCAGGGCAGGCTCGCGAGCCGCCGTCACTCCACCATCCGTAGCAGGCGCGCAACGCCTTCGCAAAAATCAGCTGGTTCGGTAATCAGGCTCAGCATGAGATGGCCTTCGTTTGGAAAATCGTAGAAGTGGCCAGGATGCACGCTCACATTTGCCTCACGTAACAAGCGGATGGCAAGGTCTTCGTCACTATCGAGCGCGGGGACCCGCAGTACAACGTACCATCCACCCTCGACCATCAATCTTGCGCAAGAGGGATGGCCTGTAAGTTGCCGATCAAGTGCCGCGAGGTTCGCGCGTAGACGATCGAGAAGAACGGGCTGGATCTGTTTGCGCTGATCGAGCAGCACCGGAGCGGCAAGCTGCACGGGAGCGTTCATGGAGAGAAAGGTATCGGCGATGATTTCGAGGCGCGCTCCCGCTTCGGCCACCATTTCTTCCGGGCCGCTGGAGGCCACCCAGGCAAGCTTCATCTGCGGGAGAGCGGAAATCTTGGACACTCCGCTGAGCGTGAAGGTGAGCGCGTCGGCGTTGCGGACGAAACTACGACGTGTAGCCCCGTCATGCGAATAATCGAGAAAAACTTCATCCACAATTAGAGCCAGACCGCGGTCACGGCAGAACGCATTGAGCGCAGCGGTTTCGGCAGTAGAAACGTAAGAGCCAGTCGGGTTGTTGGGATGGACGAGAATCACGGCTCGCGACCGGACGGTGGCTGCTTTGTAGAGCGAATCGAGATCGATTTGCCAACCGTGATCGTAGAGCAGTGGATACGGAACAAGTTTAACGTCGGCGAGATCGGCGAGAAACTCGAACAGCGGATAGCTCGGCTTGGGTATAAGAATCTCGTCGCCGGGATTGCAGAGCAGACGGAAGACGTACGAGTAGGCTTCGCTGGTGCTGGTAGTCAGAATCAGGCGGTCGGGATCGAGATCGACTTCGTGCGACTCGCGATAGTAACGGCTTACGGCTTGGCGCGCTGTGAGCAGTCCCCGAGGCTGCGGATCGTAATGCATCGCTTCAGGATTCGCCAGCGCGGCGAGCACGATCTCGGAATCGGGGCGGACGCCAGCTTCGGTCGGATTCGATACCGCGAGATCCAGAATGCGCTGTCCCGAAGCGCGCGCCTCCCCGATCGCGCGCGTGAGAGCGTTGGGACTGAGCCGCCAGTTCGTGCGTTGGGAGAACATGAGTTTTGCCGGTGGAGCGCCGGGCGTCCTCGCCCGGCCACGATACTGCTGTACGGGCGAGACGCCCGTCGCTCCACCAAAACCTAGGAATCACTACTTCAAGAAAAATCCCAACTGCTCCGGAGGCGGCAAAGTTTTGGTGTTCCAATACTGATGTTGGGCTGCTTGCACGACGACGATCTTCGCTTGCACCTCCGACGCCAGATTCTCATAGCACACAAGAACATTGTCCAGCCAGTAGGGATGGTTCTCGCGCGCCCAGCCTTCCCCGTACATCTTGCGCAGCTGCGTGATCGCGTCGCGCAGGCTTTGTAGCCGCCCGTTAATGTCAACGATTTCGTCGAGGTCCTGTTGCGCACGTGTTCCGTCCGTCTGATTCTGATAAGCGTCCCAATAGAACCGGCTGATTTCGGATGTGAACTGGATCTTCAGCCCCAGCGTGTCCAGATGCCAGGCGGCAAGCAGCAGGTCGTCGAGCGTCTCGGCGTGCAGGTGTGCCTTCGTTCGATCGCGCATGAGCGTTTCTGCGGCGTGCTCAACGCTGATGCGCAGATCGTGAGCAACAGGCAGCGCTTTGGCGGCGGCGTTGGCGCCGGCCTCGCTGAATGGATCGGACCAGAAAAGCTCGTGGCTCGCGTTGTTCAGTTTCACTCCGGCGAGAAGCGTATGGGCGCGATCGAGATTCTCGATGACGTCGGCAAAAGTGTCACCTTCATTACGGTAGAAGGCCCAGTCATAGCTGTTCTTGAAGTCATCGATACTGGATTCGCCGGGCTGCCAACTGGCTGCCGCGCCAAAGACCAAGGCCGGCCAAGTCATGTCGACGAGCGATTCACCATCATCATTCCAGGTTGTGTTGAGCGCGCCGATGGCCTGATGCTTTTGCCCATCGCGAACAAAGTTCCGGATGTTCACAAACGCGCTCTCGAGGTTAGGCCAAATCACGCCCCAGTTCCCTGCTCCGGGCGCGACGACCACACGCAGGCCGGCGTTGGTGTAGGGAGTAATAATGTTTTCATAGCTGGGCTTGGGATCGTAGTCCCAGGGCACGGCGATCATGTCTTTAGGAAGAATGGTAAGCAGCTCGGGATATTTGACGGCGGTATCTCCCCAGAACATGAGTTGCTTGTGATAGGGCTGCATGATCTCGAAAACTTTCTGGAGGTGTTCGAGATAAACGCGGCCGAGGCCCTGCTGGGCCGCGAGAGACTTCGTCTGACCGAGTCCAAGCTCGAAAGTTTCGTCCGACCCGATGTGAAAGAACGGACCGGGAAACAAGGGAACGATCTCTCCGTAAACCTGGCGAATGAAATCGTAAGTCTTGGGATTGGTCGGCGTGAGCACGTGCCCGTGGGGCGTTTCAGCGAGTTCGGAATAAATTTCATACTTTAGAAATTGATGAAGATGCCCAAACGCCTGCTGCTCGGGCAGGAGGGTGATGTAGTACTTGCTGGCGTACTCGACCAACTCCTTGATCTCGGCGGGAGTTAGCGCGGCTTCTTTAGGTGAGACGAGAGGCTGGGTCTGGAAATCGAAAACGTGCTCCATGTTGAATCCGAGGAGGTTGATCTTATACTCGGCCAGCGTGCGGATCTGCATCTTCAAGTAATCGAGCGTAGGGATGGGACCGCGGCTGATGTCGTCCGACACGCCCCGCCATTCCATGCTCGGCCAGTCGCGGATGACCAGCGCCGGGACCGCGAGCGTCTTTCCTCCCGAGCCTTCCGGGCGCAGTAACTGGCGAAGCGTCTGCACGCCATAGAACAGGCCCTGCGCGGTGCGCCCGGCCACCAGCACTCCCGAGTCAGTCACGCGGATTATGTAGCCTTGGTCGCCGAGGTCGTCTCCGGCTTTCACCCCCTGCGATTCGAGATACGACCGCAAGCCGCGGTCGGTCAGGCGTCCAAGCGAGATGTGCCCTGACGTTTTCGGCGCGGCGGTCACGCCTTCGATGGTCAATTTCATACCCGTGCGGTCGTGAATCTCTTTTTGCAGAGTTTCGGCCGCAGTCCGGTCTTCAGCGGCGCTGATGAGGATGGTGGTCGAGGGCTTAATCACGATCCTGCCTTCGGCCATGCGAACTTCTTTCGGGGCCGGCAGAACCTTTAGAGCTCGGACGGCGTCTCTGACTTGGGCATGAGAAGCGAGTGGCAGGCAAGCTAGGCAGGCGAGAGAGAGCAATCTTTTGATTTTCATGGTGTGAGCGAATGGCGAGAGTAGCAGGTGAGGTCGGCAGGCGACAAGTATTGGGTGCACTGAGTGATTGAGAGTTGAACGTTGAACCGCAATCTGGGGATCACCTCAATCGGTGTTCCCTTTGACAGAGCGCAACATGCCTCTCTACACTTACTGCCATGGAAGTCCACTTTAAGCCTGAAACGGAATCGCGCCTCGCCGAACTGGCTTCCAAGAGCGGTCGCGCTACCGACGATCTTGTGGAAGATGCTCTCGCTGGATATCTGGCAGAAGTGGCCGAAGTCCGCGAAATGCTCGATAACCGCTATGATGAGATCAAGAGCGGCCGAGTTAGGCCTGTCGACGGCGAAGCTTTCTTTGACAACTTACTCCAGCGTGAGAACGAACTGCTCGCCAAGCGAAATCCAAAATGACCGCCGACCAGGGCTTTGAGCTGCACCCTGGCGCAGCGTCGGATATCACTGGCATCTGGGAGTTCATCGCTGAGGGCAACCCTGACGCAGCCGGGCGCGTCCGCGAAGAGATTCTGGAGGGGATTCGCAGGCTCGTCCCCCTTCCCCACCAGGGCCACCAACGGACGGATCTCACTTCACGACCGCTTCGTTTTCGGACGGTGCGCAACTACCTCATCGTCTATGCACCTGATGAAAAGCCCCTCCTAATAATTGCTGTGCTCCATGGTCGCCGCAGCCCTCGCGTGATCGGGGCCATTCTCCGGGGAAGGAAATAGCCGGGTCAATACACTCCCGCTCGAATAAAGCTACTTCCCAAACGCCTCCTTATTTACCACATACGGCATCTTGGCAATATTCCCCCCATAATTCCCTTCCAGCACATCAATCAACCCCTGCACGCAGCGTCCAGCCATACCTTTATTAGGATCGGACGACAGCCGCGTAATACGCGCCGCGCTCGCGAAGTGCGGCAGCAGGCGGCAGCGGTCGGCGATTGCGGGATCGCGCAGCGGCGAATCGGCGGGCAGCGGCTCTTGCTCGTAAACATCGAGAGCGGCGCCGGCAATCCAGTGCTCGCGCAAAGCGCGCGCCAGGGCTGCCTCGTCAATCACCGGACCACGCGACGTGTTGACGACCATCGCAGTCGGCTTCATCATGCGGAGCGTGGTCTCGTTGATCAGGTGATGGGTCGGCGTGGCGCTCTCGCCCTCGCGCAGCAAGGGAACGTGCAGGCTGATGAAATCCGTGGCAGTCAACGCTTCGTGCAGTGTGGTGTAACGAATTGAAGTCTTCTCACGGCTGATCCCGCGCTGGAAGCTTACGTCCATCATCTCCTGGATGGCGTTGATGTAGTCGTGGTTCTCGTAGGCCGGATCGAAGCACAGAATGTTCATGTCGAATCCGGCGCATTTTTTGATCATGGCGAGGCCGATGCGCCCGGTGCCGATGATGGCTACGGTTTTTCCGGTAACTTCGTCGCCTAGAAACGGCAGATACGGATGCCAATATCCCCAGCGATTTTCACGCGTCAGATGCTCGGCGGGCCAGAGTTTGCGGGCGAGCGCGCCCATCAGGAAGAAGGCAAACTCCGCCGTCGCTTCGGTCAGAACGTCGGCGGTGTTGGTGAACGGGACTTTGTACTTCTTGGCATCCGCGCGGTTGATGTTGTCAAATCCTACGGCATATTGCGCGACCACTTTGAGCGTACCTTTTCCGGCAGCGAAAACTTCGGCGTCGATCGGATCGCGCAGGGTGGTGATCAGGCCATCCACGCCGGACTTCACCTTTTCAACGATCAAGCTTTTCGGTGGAGCTTCGGGCAGAGGATAGACTTCCACGTCGTATCCCTTGTGGCGAAGAATGTTGAGGGCGTCTCCGATGTCGCAGGTGGCAAAAACGCGGATTCTCTGGCTCATGGGGCTCGAACAGTGTAACGCAGGGGCTTGATGGTGACGAAGGACGATCTCCCCGGTGAACCCCTGTGTCCTCTGTGGTTGAGAAAAAAGTCCTTACCACAGAGGACACAGGGGTTCACAGAGGAAAAACCTTGATCCTGATCTTATTCTTTGGGATCTGTCTTCGCGTCTACTGTTCGCGTCGTTCCGGCCGCTGCGGCACCGACGCCGCCTGAGCGTGATGACGCACATCGGCTCCCAGAACCCAGAAGATGACGTCCTCGGAAATGTTGGTAGCGTGGTCCGCGACGCGTTCCAGGTTGCGAGCCACCAGGAGTGCATCTATTGCCTGTTGAGTAACTTGCGGCTCTTCGTTCATCTTTCGCACGAGTACGATAAAAGCTTCATCTCGCATCCGGTCGACAACGTGATCCATTTCCAGAACAGCCTGGGCGAGTTCTGCTTTGCCTTCCACGAACGACTCCAGCGCGCGCCGCACCATGGCGCTTACCGCGGTCGCCATGCGAGCAATATCGACCGGTAACTCGACCGCCGGCAACTCAATCATGTCCATCACGCGCTCGGCGATGTTTACCGCCTGATCGCCCACGCGCTCGAGGTCGGCATTGATCTTGGTCACCGCGAGAATGAAGCGCAGATCCGTGGCTGCCGGTTGCTGCGTGGCTAGGATGTCGAAGGCGAGTTCATCGATCTCGCGCTCGGCGGCGTTAATGAGGCTCTCATTTTCTAGAACAAGCTGGCAGCGCGTGAGATCGCGTTCGGTGTATGCCTGACAGGCGCGATCCACCGCCAGTTCCGCGAGGCCACCCATGCGGAGCAGTTTCCCCCGGAGCTCCTCCATCTGATGCTGAAAGCGCGTGCGCATTATCCGAACCTCTTTCGTAAGGTCAGAGGTTAGAGGTCAGATTGCAGAGGTGAAGAGCCAATCGCATAAATGGTGGTTGCGGGCTTGGGATCTTCACCTCTGCAATCTGACCTTTCACCTCTGACCTCATTCCTACCCGAATCTGCCTGTCACGTAATCTTCCGTCCGTTTGTCGGAGGGATTGGTGAATATCTTTTCAGTCTTACCGAACTCGATCATCTTGCCCAGCAGGAAAAACCCGGTGAACTCCGCCACCCGCGCTGCCTGTTGCATATTATGCGTGACAATCACGATCGTGTATTGCTCTTTTAATTGAAAAATCAGTTCTTCGATCTTGCCTGTCGAGATCGGGTCCAGCGCCGAGCAGGGCTCATCCATGAGCAGAACTTCCGGTTGGACGGCAAGGGCACGGGCGATGCACAGGCGCTGCTGCTGGCCACCGGAGAGGCCGGCCCCGGACTGCTTGTGGAGAGAGTCTTTTACCTCGTCCCACAACGCGGCGTTGTTCAGAGACTTCTCGACGACCTCGTCCAGTTGTTTGCGGTTGCTAAAGCCGTTCAGCTTGAGACCGGCGGCGACGTTATCGTAAATGGACATGGTCGGGAATGGATTCGGCTTCTGAAACACCATGCCCACGCGGCGGCGCAGTTGGGTGGCTGAGGTTCCGTTATAAACACTGAGATCGCCGATGCGCACCGTGCCCTCGACCCGCGCCTCGGGAATGGTTTCGTGCAAGCGATTCAGACAGCGAATGAACGTGGTTTTCCCGCAGCCCGACGGGCCGATCAGCGCGGTCGCGTGATTCGCGAGTACGGTGACGTTGACGTCGAACAATGCCTGCGTCTTGCCGTAAAACGCATTCAGGTGCTCGACTGTAATTCCGACGCCCATAGATCGTTAAGCTCCTGCCCTGGTGCTCCTTGCTAGAGTTTAAGCCCCTGCCAACGTTCCGTGCTTTACAGCGATGCGAACCGCCGCAACCGCCGCGACGATCAGGGCAATCAAAACCAGCGCGCCCGCCCATGCCTGCCGGTGCCATTCATCAAAGGGCGAGATGGCATACGTAAAAATTTGCAGCGACAGCGCTGCCGTCGGCTGGTCCGTCTTCCAATTCCAGTACTGGTTTCCAAACGCGGTGAAGAGCAGCGGCGCGGTTTCTCCGGCTACGCGCGCGAAGGCCAGCATGACTCCGGTGATGACTCCAGAAGTGGCCGTGCGCAGCGTAATCGAGAGCGTGGTGCGCCAGCGGGAAACGCCCAAACCGTACGCGGCTTCGCGAATAGCCTGCGGAACCAGAAGCAACATCTGCTCGGTGGTGCGCGCAATGGTTGGAATCATCATGATGGCCAGCGCGACGCCACCGGCCAGCGCTGAGAAATGTTTCTGAGGAAGCACGACGAGCCCATAGGCCACAATGCCGATCACGATGGAGGGCACACCGTTCAGAACGTCGGAGACAAAGCGCACAATATCGCCGCAGCGGTTTCGCCCGTACTCGGAAAGAAAAATGCCCGCGCCGATTCCGAGCGGCACGCCGAGCAGACTCGCGATCGCAAGAATGACCATCGAGCCGACGATGGCATTCGCCATCCCGCCGCCGGCCTCGCCCACCGGCTTCGGAGTCTGGGTCAGGAACGCAAGATTGATCGAGCCGATGCCCTTATAAACCAGGTAGGCAAAGATGGCGAAGAGCGGCACAAGCACGACGATGACGGTGAGCGCGGCAACGCCGGTCATAGTGTAGTCCACCACACGGCGCCGAAGGGTGATGGGCGGGATACTGATATGCGGAATCAGATCCGCCGCCGTATTGGAGTTCGTATCAGACATGTCAAACTATGCTTCTCGCCGGTTGCCCTCGCGTAACGCTCCACACCATGAGCCGTGCCAGCGCGTTGACCACGATGGTGACAAAGAATAGCGCCAAGCCGATCTCGATCAAAGCAGAAAGATACAGGTCGCCGGTCGCTTCGGTGAATTCGTTGGCGAGCACGCTGGCCATGGTGTATCCGGGAGCAAACAGCGACTTGGCAATTTCGGGACGATTGCCGATCACCATGGTGACCGCCATGGTTTCGCCGAGCGCGCGGCCCAGGCCCAAAATGACGGCGCCCACGATTCCGGCCCGCGCATTGCGCAGCACACCCATGCGGATCATCTCCCAGCGCGTTGCACCCAGCGCCAGCACCGCTTCGCGCTGGTGTTGTGGAATGACGGTGAGCACTTCGCGCGTGATCGACGAAATGATGGGAATGATCATGATCGCCAGAATCACGCCTGCGGCCAGCATGCCGATGCCGTAGGGCGGCCCGCTGAACAGTCCCGTCCAGCCGAGCGTCTTGGCCAGAAACGGCTGCACATATTGGCGAAGTATTGGCACCAGAACGAAGATTGCCCAAAGCCCGTAGACAACGCTGGGGATGGCGGCCAAAAGTTCGGTGGTAAACGAAAGAGTTCCGCGCAGCCCAGTGGGGCACATCTCCGTAATGAAGACGGCTACTCCGATAGACAGCGGCACAGCGATGACCAGCGAAAGCAGCGAGGAAACGATCGTGCCGTACATGAACGGCAGCGCGCCGTACTGATCCGACACCGGATTCCAGTCCGATTGACCGAAGAACTTCCAGCCAAACGCATGCCAGGAGAGCTGCGAACCCACCACCAGCTGGTAAACGATCAAGCCGAGCAGCGCCACCACCGCCAGACCGCACAGGCGCATCGCCCAGCCAAAAAAAACGTCGGGGATTTCGCTGACCTTCCCCTGCAACAGCGACGTGGTTCTGGTTTCGATTTTCAGGTCGGCCTTCGAACCCCGCTCCGGTTCGGGAGCGTTGAAACGCGGCCGGGGCAGAGCTTGATTGGACATTCCGTGCTGAGGGTACCAGAACGTTGTTACAAATCGGTTAAAAAGCAGGAGATTCTGGTGGAGCGACGGGCGCCCCCGCCCGTCCGCCGAACCGCTGGACGGCGAGGCGCCCGTCTCTCCACCAAATACAAGTCATGAGGTTGCGCGACCCACCCCGGTTGTGAGAATACTGATCGTCAACATTTGATCGTCAACATTAGATCAAGTCACCCCTATGCCCACCTTTGCCG
The DNA here is from genome assembly GCA_963772195.1 of uncultured Acidobacteriaceae bacterium. Taxonomy (GTDB): domain Bacteria; phylum Acidobacteriota; class Terriglobia; order Terriglobales; family Acidobacteriaceae; genus Acidiflorens. The sequence continues at coordinate 778,837 of CAVYWE010000002.1, forward strand.
CCATCGACATCGGATCGAATTCCGTTCGTCTGAAAATTGCGCGCCTGCAAGCCGGGCGGCTGAAAGAAGTCCACGAAGACCGCGAAGTCACCCGCCTGGGCGAAGGCGTCTTCAGTGGCGGACTGCTTTCGCCCGAGGCGATGTCGGAAACGGTGCGCGTATTGCGGCGCTTCCATCGTGCCACGCAGGAGTGCGGCACGGATTCGGTGAAAGTGGTGGCAACGGCCGCGCTGCGCGATGCCCGCAATTCACGCACCTTTTTGGAATGGGTACGCTCGACGACGGGCTGGACAATCGAAATCATTTCCGGCCTGGAAGAGGCTCGCCTCATTCACCTCGGCATTGTCTCCACTGCCCGCCTGGGCGCACACAGCGTTCTAATGCTCGACCTGGGCGGCGGCAGTTGCGAGCTCACGCTTTCGCGCGAAGGACAAATTCGGGATACGGTGAGCTTGCCCCTCGGGGCCGTACGCCTGACCGGCGAATTCCTCCAGCATGATCCGCCGCGCAAGAGCGAACTGAAGCGGCTTCAGGGATTCGTGGCGCGCGAGATTACGCGCATTCAAGATCGCATCAAGGCCGCGCGCGTGGGCGCCGTGATCGCCACCTCCGGCACAGCAGCCGCACTGGTCGGCGCCGCCAGCCACCTCGCGCGTCCCAGAAAGCGCAGGCCGGCGACTTATGCGACGCGCGAGATGATACGCCGCATTGCCAAACAGATTACGCACTTAACATTGGAACAGCGACGGAAGGTCCCCGGCATCGGTCCGCGCCGCGCTGAAATTATTTGTGCCGGCGCGGTCGTGTATGCGGAATTGTTGGAGCGATGTCATCTTGCCGGTTTTCGCTACTCGGCGTTGGGGCTGCGCGACGGCATCCTGGCCCAGATGGCGGCGGAATATGATCGCAGCACGAGATCAGGCCGGGCAATTGAATCGGAGCGCTGGGAGTCGATCAAGCGCGCCGTCGAACATTACCGCGTCGATCTGCATCATGCCTTGCATGTGCGCGACTCGGCGTTGCTGCTGTTTTCCTCGTTGAAATCGGTGCACCAGCTTCCAGTGGAGTATCGCGAATGGCTGTCGGCCGCCGCCATGCTGTACGAAGTGGGCGACTACGTGAACCGCAACGGACACCACCGCCATACTTACTACATCATCGCGAACTCTGAAATTCTGGGGTACACGCCGCAACAGCGGCGAATCATTGGCTCGATCGCGCGCTACCTCGGAAAATCGCGGCCCACGCCGGGAGATGGCCCGATGAGTGCCTTGAGTCCCGAGGAGCAAGAGAATGCGGCAAAAGCGTCCGTGCTGCTTCGTATCGCGCGAGCTTTGAATATGGGGAGGAGCCAATCCGTGGGGAAGGTTGCGGTCTCGGCGCGCAGCGGCAAAGTTTCGATGAAACTGACTCCGCGCGCAAAGGCGAGCGTGGACTTAGAGGTATGGGCGATTGAGAAGGATCGAACTTACTTCCGCGAAGTCTTCGGGCGCGAACTCTCTGTAGCCGCCGCGTGAAGTGTGCGCAGGATGCGCGGCGTGATGCACCAGCTCAGGGACCCGGAATTGCGCCGCATTTCGACTTTGGCGATGGCCCCTTTCTTCAGCTCAACCACGGCTTCGCATCCACTGTCGCTGATCACGCGTCCGAGAAATTCGCGCAGGTTCGGATTGTGCCCAACCACCAGTATGGAATCCTGGCGCGCATACTTTTCCAGCAACTTCTGGAACTCCGAGAAGTTTGCCTGCGGACGTAGCGCGCTCTCCGTAACCAGTTTGCCCTCGTGTCCCATTTCGTTTCCCACCAACGCTGCGGTTTGCGTCGCTCGTTTTAGCGGACTGGAGACGATGATTTCCACCTGCACCCCCAGCGCAGCGAGGGCGCGGCCGATATATCCGCATTGCTCGATGCCGTCTTTATCGAGGCCGCGTTTTTCGTCCTTTTTCGCGGTGCTCAACTGCTGCCCGGCGCTGGCGTGACGCAAAAAATAGAGAAACATTTCGGAGTGATTATTCCTTTCCGATCACAACTCGGCCGATCATAGCTCGTCCGATCGAAGCTAGTCCAATCATGCCCGTCCGATCACGCTCGTCCGACCGATGCTCGACTGATCGATGCTCGAGAAGCCCGCGGCGGGAGGGCAACCGGAATCTCCTCGGGCGTCTTGTTGCCTTCCGCGAGTCCAAGGAGAAAATCCTGAGCGCTGAAGGCGGCAGAGCCTCGAGGAGGACTCTTGCTCCGTCCGCGCGGTGATTGCCAGGCACGCAGGTAGCGGCCGTCCTTTTGCAAAAATCTTGCTTTCACATTGTCGGCGAGGTATGCAGCCAGAATTTCATGCACCACGCGGTCGCGCAGCAAAGGGTTCTTGAGCGGGAACAGGACTTCCACGCGCTCGTGCAGATTGCGAGACATCCAATCGGCGCTGCCGAGGTAGACTTCAGGCTCGCCGCCGTTTTCGAAGTAAAAGATCCGGCTGTGCTCGAGGAACCGCCCCACGATACTGCGCACGCGGATGCGGTCGCTGATGCCGCGAATCCCCGGCCGCAGCGAGCAAATGCCGCGCACAAGCAAATCGATGTCCACTCCGGCCTGCGAAGCGCGGTAAAGAGACTGGATAATATCTGCGTCGACCAGGGAGTTGATCTTGACAATCATGCGCGCCGGACGCCCCAGGCGCGCATGTTCGGCCTCGCGCTCGATCAGGCTCATGCACTTTTCCGCCAAATCCAGAGGCGCTACCAGCAGCGGCCCGTAGTTTGGGTGCTCGGCGTAGGCAGTCAGAAAACTGAAAACATCGTGAACCGCGCTGGTAATTTCCGGGTCGGCCGTGAGCAGGCTGAGATCGGTATAGATTTTGGCCGTGGCCGCGTTGTAGTTTCCGGTGCCCAGGTGCGCGTAGCGGCGCGTTATGCCATCGGGATCGCGCCGCACCAGCAGAGAAAGTTTGCAATGCGTCTTCAGACCGACCAGCCCGTGGAAGACCTGCACGCCGGCATCTTCCAGATCGCGCGCCCAGCGGATATTCGACGCCTCATCGAAGCGCGCTTTCAACTCCACGACGGCGGTGACTTCCTTGTGTGCCGCGGCGGCCATCAGCGACGGAACAATCAGCGAATGCTCGCTCGTCCGGTAAAGGGTCTGCTTGATGGAGAGCACTCGCTCGTCTTCAGCGGCCGACTGAATGAAAGATATAACTGCATCGAAAGAATCGTAGGGATGGTGCAGCAGGACGTCGTGGCGCCGTAACTCTTCAAACAGATCGCGGGACTTCGCGGTTAGGCGCAACTCCCGTGGCACAAAAGTGCGAAACTTCAAATCCGGCCGCGCCGCTTCGTCGTAAATGTTGAACAGCCGTGAAAGATTCACTGGACCATTGACCGGGAAAATCTGCCAGCGGTCAAGTTCGAACACCGTGCCCAGGCGCTCGATTATCTCGGGGTCGGCCCCGGACTCGATCTCCATTCGCACCGCGTCTCCCTTACGCCGGTTGTGCAATTCCGCGCGCACGGATTCCAGCAAGTTGCGCGATTCTTCTTCCTGCAGGTAGAGGTTGCTGTTGCGGGTGACGCGGAAGGCAGCCGAAGAAACGATGTCGTAGCCCTTATACATCCGCTCCGCATGATGGACGACCAGGTCGGCGAGAAAAATGAAATCGATGGTCCCCTGCGATGGCAGGCGCACCAGTCGCGGGAGGGCCCTCGGAACGGTTACAACTCCGGTATAAGTGAGCGACGAGCGACGGCGACGCCGCAGCAACAGCGCCACACACGTCGCTTTGTTGATCACACGAGGAAATGGATGTGCCGGGTCCACCGTTACCGGAGTGAGCAGCGGATCAAGCTCCCGTTCGCAATAGTCGTCCACGAAGGCCAGCGCCGCGCCATCCAGTTCGTCGATGCCGAGCACCCGAATTCCCTGCTCCGTCAGTTCCGGCCGCAGGCGCTCGTTCCAGCATGAATATTGTTCTTCAACGAACTCGTGAGTAGCGTCTTTGATCAGCTCCCGCTCCTCCACCATGGTGAGGCCGTCGGGAGTGGTGGAGTTGTGGCCGTCTTCGAGTTGTTGCAACAAGCCGCCCACCCGGATCTCAAAGAATTCGTCCAGATTGCTGGCGGAGATGGCCAAAAATTTCACGCGTTCGAGCAGCGGATTGCGGAGATCCCCAGCTTCTTCGAGCACGCGCCAATTAAATTTCAGCCAGGATTCTTCGCGGTTGAGGAGGGTGGCGCGATTGCTCAGAGTTTGCCGGACCATATTTAATCAACTATGTTTAATCAACTATGTTTGCCGAATATGTGTGTCGAACCAAATCGTCAAGATCATCAAGGTGGAAACGTCTAGCAGGCTGTGGAAACATTAAGGCTTCGTACCAGGGCATCGCCGCTTCGTACCAGGGCCCCGCTTTAGCGATGCCGCAAACGCTCAGAAATCACAAGCCCCTTTAGGGGCCCATCAACCGTCGACTTTCCCAGCACCCTTTTAGCGCGATTCGGAAGGTGTTTTCGTGCGGCGCGTAATGATGAACCGCACTTCGGTTCCGTTGGGCCGCCGCAAGAACAAATGGTGCTTATCAACGCGCCCCTGAACGACAGCACCGGCCTTCCAGTTCTCCGGAAGGATTTCATGTGCGTTCCGAGGCTCGCGTTCCCCTACGACCACGGTTCCGGCCGCTCGGACCGCAACTTCGAAGTACGGATCTTCATGGTAGATGGGGGTGTTTACAACCCAGTACACGACCCGATCGCGCGTTTTGACCTCGGCCCGGACTATCGTGAGGGGGAAATTGCTGCTTTCGACCGCAAAGGAGCCCGCTCCCGGAACCAGGAACAACACCAGCGCAACCAATACCCTGTAGCGCATCCGACCCAAAGTAGTATACCAAGCTGACTGCGTGAAAAGGGCGCCAGCTTGCGCCAGCGCCCTATGTTTGAGACCTCAAACCGCACCGAGCGTGAGATTAGCCAGCGTGCGATTAGAAGGTATAGATCAAGTCAAACTGCAGGCGATTGAGCCAAGGTTCGCTCTGGCCAGGAGCCAGGTAGAACGGCTTGGTAGGGTTGCTGACCTGCAGGTTCGGCGCCAGCGCTGCGTTCTCGAGGAATGGATCAAGCGTGCGGCCATGCCACCAGGTAAACGACGCAGTGGTGTTTGGAGCAACGCGCCACAGAGCGTAAATACGATGCTGCAGCACGTTTGTCGGTGCCCGCTGGTCGCTTTCACCCCAGGACGCGATCGCCGCATCTTGCTCTTCCCTCTCGAAGGCGTATCCCACTTGGAAGTCGTTCTTCTTTTTTTGCTGGCCGAGACTGATGTCAGCCATGTATGCGTGCGACTGCTTGCCGAGAGACGTATTCGGCTTGGACGTGGACCCCACACCCGTAGCGGTGTAGTCATAAGGGTGAGCCGCAGCGTTCAGGTTGTTTTCGTATTCCAGCAACAGGTTTATGGGCAGACGGGCCCACCCGGTCTTGAACTGGTTATTCAGGATCAGGTCGGCATAGAGGAAGTTCGAGAGGAAATGTGCATTGCCGTTCGCATCGATGTAGGTTGAGTTCGTCATACCATTGGCAGCGAAGGCACATCCGCCGACAAGCGTGGTTGTAGCCGGCTGCGGAGCGCCAGTCCCACCCTTGATTGTCGCGCAACCGGGGCCTTCGCCGGGAGCGGTAGTCGTTACTACAACCGTAATCGGGTACGTGGTTCCGGCGATGGTAACTGAACCTGTACCCGTACCGCCCGCGTTTGTTGCCCCCACAGCAAACGCGCTGGAATTCAGGAGCGCGTCGGGATAGCGGAAGTTCAGAATGGTAAACGACGGCGTCAGCGTCCAGAACTTCAGTGGTTGCAGACGGCCGCCGATCTGCCCACCCACCACGAACGAATCATGGCCGTTACCGAACAGTCCCAGGGACTTGGAACTGGTGCCCGTGACTTCGTTGTACAGCAACTGCATGAATTGCAGATTGACGTTCTTCACCACCGGCACGCTCTCGAAATCCTTCGAGAACTTCTCCACGAAACCCTCGGGGTTGATGTCCGGATCGAAGGTCACGGAGGTGCGAGCCCAGGTGAAGGCAAATTTACCGGCGGTCGCTGAGAACCACTTGGCAGCCACCGGGTTGTAGGTGATGTAGCCGCGATCCAGTCCAATCGTCTTGCGGTCGAAGTTGTTGGTCAGGGTCTCGTTGGTGGTCGTGGGATCCCCCAGCGTTCCCGTCGCCAGCGAAATACCGGCGTTGAAGTCTTCGTTCAGCTTGCCTTCGAATCCGAAACGAACGCGGACGCGAGCGCGGTTGCGGTCATTGCAAAGTGTGCATCCGCTGTACTTCTGGAAGTAGCTCTCACCGCGCACCCGGACGTCGCCCGTCCAGCGAAAGCGGCCGAGGACGTCTTCGAGCCCGGAGAAACGCTTCTGCTGTTCCTGCTCGGTAAGCGCGTTATTGCTCAGCGTGGTTCGCACATCGGCATACTCCGAGTTGAGTTTGTCGACGGCATCCTTCGGGGCCGCCGAGTCCGCCACTGCGTTTGCCTTTTGCTGGGCGTCCGTTGCGGCCTGCTGCGCCTGCTGCAGTTGCTGTTGCGTCTGCTGGAACTGTTGGTTGGTTACCTGCAGTTGCTGGTTGGTCTGCTGCAGCTGTTGCGACAGAGTCTGAATTTGTTCCTGTTGCGCCGCCACCGCGTCTTTCAAAGCTTGCACGTCCGCGTTCACGGGCTTGGGCTTGCTCGCCTTCTTCCTGGGTGTGGCCGTCTGCCCTTGCAGAACAGACGCTAACAGCAGGATGACACTTAGCTTGAGAACCGCTTTCATCTCTTCTCCTTTTTCTTAAGCCTGCGGCGCCGGCTGACTCGCGGCGGCCCGAGTGCTCCATAATCCCTATAACCATACTAGACTAACTTGTATTTACCAAGCAATTCCCCTGCCAGTTCTCTGCCCACCAGAAATGGCCGAAAAACAGCTGCCCGGACCCAACACCGTCTGTCGCCGGGGCCCATGTGCGCAAAGTTTTTCCTTCGGCTGCGGGCACACTTCTCCCTCGGAAGGTAAAACGCCCCTTCGTTGGATCAGTGTTTGGATCAGTGTTGGATCGATGTCTTAGATCGGTTTTTTTAGTGGACCTGCTTGATGGCCGCTTTTACTTTCTCCACTACGCTCTCCGGGAGCGGCGCGTAGCTGAGCTGACTCGTCATCTTCTGACCGTCGGTTACCATCCAGTCCAGAAAATCAGCGATGATCTTCCCCTTCTTCGGGTCCTTGGCTGGCGTCGGAATCAATAGCCAGGTAAAGCTGGAAATGGGGTAGGCCGTCTTGCCGGGCGCATTGGTGATGGAAACCCGAAAATCGGCGGGCATCGCTTTCGCCGATGCAGCTGCTTCGGTTACTCCATCCAGCGAAGCTTTTACAAAATTGCCGGCTGCGTTCTTGACCGATCCATACGAAATGTTGTTCTGTACTGCATAGATCAGTTCGACGTAGCCGATCGACCCCTGCAACTGCCGGATCTGTCCGGCAACCCCTTCGTTGCCCTTGCCGCCCATGCCGATCGGCCACTTCACCGACGTTCCCTTCCCGACGATATTGGCCCAGTCTTTGCTGACCTTGGAGAGATAGTCGGTGAAGATGTAAGTGGTTCCGCTGCCGTCGGAGCGGTAAACCACAATGATCGGCTGATTGGGAAAGTTAACGCCGGGATTTGCCTTGGCCAGGGCGGGATCGTTCCAGTTCGTAATCTTCCCCAGGAATATGCCGGCCAGTGTTTCGGGGGTGAACTTGACTTCTCCGCTAATGCCCGGGACGTTGTAGGCGGGCACGTCGGCGCCCAGCACCGTGGGGATGTGCAAGATCTTGGTTTTTGATTGCACCAGTTGCTCGTCAGTCATGGGGCCATCGCTGGCTCCGAAATCGACGGTGCCGTTCAATACCTGGCGAATGCCGCCGCCGCTGCCGATCGATTGGTAATTGATCTGGACATCCGGGTGCAGCTTGTTGTATTCGCTGAACCACTTGGAATAGATGGGATTCGGGAAGGTGGCGCCCGCTCCATTCAGCGTGGTCTGGCAACTAGCCGGCAGCGCCAGCGCGAGACCTACCAACAGCAGCGCGATGCGATTGATCACTAGACGAGTCCTCCTCGTGCTTGATTTAGGTGTGCAATTTTGTTTTATGGGCGAAATATTAAAGGAAGGTTACAACAGAGTGAATTTCTGATGAACGCACCCGGTGTTCCAACCACTTAGCGGCTCGTGTGCAGGTGCAATTCACGCTCGGTCTGTAAGTGCTTCGAGATTAAATGCCCCCTTAGGGGCTGGAACTAACTTGTGCTTGTGTGGTGGCGGGGCTTGCCCCGCCGGAACGGGGCAAAGCCCCGTCACCACACAATCTGGAGTTTCGCTACCGATGCCTAGCGCCTGCCGTTTTTGTCGAGCCGCGCCAGTTCCCGGCCAAAAAGAGCATTGTTGGGAAAGTCCCGTTGCAGCCCCACCAGGAGTTCATGAGCGCGCGGCAAGTCTTTCTCGCGGACGTAGGCGATGGCCAGCAGGATCCGCGCGAATGGGGCGAGCAGATGGCCTTGCGCCGCGGTCGTCTGGAGCTCGGCAATGCCGCCAGCTTTGTCACCCGAAACGCCTCCGAGGCGCACCAACCAGCGCACCGGAGCGGCCATCGATCCAATAATGTAACGGCTGACGCCGCCCGCCAGGTGAGCGTCGTAGCAACTCGGATCGACCGCGAGAAGTTGCTTGGACCAGGCCGTCGCCTCCTTGGTGTAATGAAGTGCCGCCAAATTCCGCTTTTCGATGAGGGCGGCAAAGTCCGAGCGCAGGCCGGCAGCAAACGTCATCGCCAGAAGCGCGTCCCGGTCTCGCGGATCGCGGCTCAGCCTGGACTTTGCCAGGTCTTCAGCACGGCTGAGCTGCTGGTCGAAACGCGCGCGTTTTCCCGGGTCGGCCTCATATTTCTTGCGCGCGCCGAAGACCGAGTCGTCCGCATAGAACTGCGCCTCCAGCACGCCGAGCCGGTTGAATTCGGAAAATAAAATGCCGGCCGCCTCGCTCGCCGGCCCCATGGGATTCTCAGGGTTCAGTTTTTCCCACGACTCGAATTCTTTTTGGCCGCCGGTAAAATCCAGATCGTAGAGCCGCCGGAATCCATGATCAAGCCCCGCCGAGGGCAGATCGGCAAAAACCTGCGGAACAGTCATCAGCACAAAAGCGGCCGTAACAAACACTGCGACCTGCACATCTCTTGTGTGAGGTTTAAGGCGACGTAGAACCGTAATGAGGAGTCCTGACATGTGTTGAGTTAGATGCGTCTTTCCACATTATCGGCGGAAGCCGAGCACAAATCTACATCTTCTGGCAAACTGCTTGACGGTGACCCTTTGAGTGATGATCTTCGTTATGCGCCGGGCTGGCCCGGAATCGAGCCCCGCTGGACTTCGAGCGCCAAGACCGGCGTAGGCACGGCGCTGAGCCTCCAGAGCAGACTTTGGTTCACGCTAAGTCATGGCATTCTCAATGAGATCTATTTCCCCCGCGTGGACCAAGCCTGCACCCGCGACTTCGGCCTGATTGTCACCGATGGTCGTGAGTTCTTCTCTGAAGAGAAACGCCATTGTACCGTCCAGAACCTTCCCATCGAACCGGGAGTCCCTGCCTACCAACTGACTAACACATGCGAGACAGGCCGATACCGGATCGAGAAGGAAGTGCTGACCGATCCGTGGCGAAACGTGGTATTGCAAAAAATTCGGTTCGTGCCGCAACAGGGAAATCTGCGCGACTACCGCCTATATGCACTATTGGCGCCGCACCTGGCTAATTTCGGATCGGGCAATACCGGCTGGGTCGGCGATTACAAGGGAACACCGATGCTCTTTGCCCAGCGCGATTCCTGCGCGCTCGCCCTGGCCTGTTCCGCGCCGCTGCCGAAACGTTCGGCCGGATTTGCCGGCACATCGGATGGCTGGCAAGACCTGGCGCAGAATTTTCAGATGACCTGGGAGTACGACCGCGCGGAAAACGGAAACATCGCGCTGACCGCTGAAATCGAGCTGGCCGCCTGCAACGGCGAATTCATCCTCGCACTCGGCTTTGGCGGAATCTGGGCGGAAGCCGGGCAGCAGGCCCTCTCTTCCCTGCTCACTTCTTATGCGACTACCCGCAAAGATTACGTCCTACACTGGCAGAACTGGCAGCGGACACTGAAGCAGCTCGACGAGAAGCCGCGGGAAAAAGACTTGTACCGAGCCAGCGTGGCGGTTCTGCGCACCCACGAATCCAAGGACTTTCTCGGCGGAATCATCGCCAGCCTCTCCATTCCCTGGGGCTTCAACAAGGGCGACGAGGACCTCGGCGGCTATCACCTTATCTGGCCGCGCGATCTGGTCGAGAGTGCTGGCGGATTGCTGGCAGCCGGCGCCCAGGACGACGCTCTCCGCGTGCTGCATTATCTTGAGGCCACGCAGGAGGCCGCGGGATATTGGGCACAGAATATGTGGTTGGATGGGCGTCCCTACTGGAGCGGGTCGCAGATGGATGAGACCGCCTTTCCGATTTTGCTGGTCGATCTGCTGCGCCGCGAAGCACCCCGCTGCTTCGGTGAAAGCGATCGCTGGTGGCCGATGGTGCGCAAAGCAGCGGCGTTCATCGTCGCCAACGGTCCGGTCACGCAGCAGGATCGCTGGGAAGAAGACGGCGGCTATTCGCCCTTCACGCTGGCAGCCGAAGTCGCTGCCCTGCTGGTTGCCGCCGATCTCGCGGAGATGATGGGTCAGCCTTACCCCGCCGAATTTCTGCGCCAGATGGCCGACACATGGAACGACAACATCGAACGCTGGACCTACGCCGTGAACAGCGATCTAGCCCGGCAGCTTGGCGTGGAAGGCTACTACGTGCGCATTACGCCCGACGACGGAGACGGAGCCGCCTCGCCCCTGCAAGGATTCGTTCCCATCAAAAATCGCGTCATCGGCCGTTCGAATGCGCCAGCGGTGGAGATCGTCAGTCCCGATGCGCTGGCTCTGGTGCGCTTCGGCTTGCGCGCGCCCGACGATCCGCGAATGCTGAACACGATCAAGGTCGTCGATCAACTGTTGCGTGTAAAACTTCCGCAAGGTCCAGGCTGGTATCGCTACAACGGCGACGGATACGGAGAGCACGAGGATGGATCTCCATACGACGGCACTGGAGTTGGCCGCCCCTGGCCGCTCCTGGCGGGTGAGCGAGCCCACTACGAACTGGCTGCGGGACGCGCCGCCTCCGCCGAGGCGCTGTTAGGCGTGATGGAAAATTCGACGGGAGCGAGCCGGCTGATTCCCGAACAAGTGTGGGACACAACCGACATCCCGGAGCGTGAGCTGTTCGCGGGAAAAGCGTCGGGTTCGGCGTGCCCGCTGGTGTGGGCTCATTCCGAATACATCAAGCTGCGGCGGTCGCTAGTCGATGGCAAGGTTTTCGATCGGCCCCCGCAAACCGTGGAACGCTATTTAACCAGAAAGATATCGGCACAGTACTTCAACTGGCGCTTTAACAACAAGCCGCGCACGCTACCCTGCGGAAAGAAGCTGCGCCTTCTGCTGATGGAACCAGCCATGGTGCACTGGAGTTTCGATGGCTGGCAGACGGTGCGCGACAGCGATTCTAAAGAGAGTGGCTGGAACCTGCAGCACGTCGATCTGCCAACAGAAACTCTCCCTGTGGGCCGCCAGATCATTTTCACCTTCTTCTGGAGGAACTCCGGGCGCTGGGAGGGGCGAGACTACCAGGTGACGGTTGAATGACTTGAATATCTCGTAGAGACGCGGCTTGCCGCGTCACGCGACCCGAAACCAGTTTGGAAAGTAGGAAACCGACCCACCTCCGAATCGCCCGATCTCTTTCATTGACGTTTATAGGGACTATAATTGCGCGCACGCAAGTGGCGCACGCATGCCCGTGACCGCTGGATCCCCCATAATCTAAAACAGGTGAAATCGAATCGATGAACTTTTCCGGGAAAGTGGCCCTCATCACGGGCGCAGGCAGCCCGCAGGGAATAGGCTTCGCAACCGCTCGTTTGCTCGCGCAACAGGGATCCAAAATCGCAATCACTTCCACCACAGAAAGAATCGAAGATCGCGCCCGCGAACTCGCTGCGGAAGGCGCCGACGTCTTTTCCTTCCAAGCTGACCTGCGCGATCTTGCGCGCACTCACGCGCTGGTTTCTGACGTCGTCGCCCGTTACGGACGCCTAGATATCCTCGTCAACAACGCGGGCATGACTCAAGTCGGCGGTCCGACCGAGACAACCTCGCTGCCTCTAGCCGATACGGCATCGCGATCAACCTCAAGACCGCTTTCAATGTCACAAAAGCCGTTCTGCCCTTCATGCTGAGAGCGAATTATGGCCGGATCGTGAACGTTTCTTCCACCACCGGCCCAGTCGTCAGCAACCCGCGCGAAACCGCCTACAGCGCGGCCAAAGCGGGCATGGTCGGCCTGAGTCGCAGCCTCGCCCTCGAGGTTGCCCGCCAGGGAATCACGGTGAACTCCGTAGCTCCCGGCTGGATCGAAACCGCATCTTCCACCGCACACGAAATCATCGCTGGTAAAAATACTCCCGTAGGCCGCCCCGGCCGCCCCGACGAAGTCGCCGCAGCGATCGCGTTTCTAGCCTCCGAATCTGCGTCCTACATCACTGGCCAACTGCTCGTCATTGACGGCGGCAACGCGCTGCAGGAGTACAAAGGCCCTCCAGATCTGTACTATTGAGCTCGGGCCAGGCTCGATTGCTTTAGCTAATGGAGCGACGGGCGCCCCGCCCGTCCCGCCGGGCGAGGACGCCCGGCTCTCCACTAGCATCGACACTGATAAACTTTCCTTGTTCACTACTCCTATTCGAGGCAACATTTCGAGGCACCATGCGCATTCTCAGCCCATTTGTTATGGTCGTAGTAATACTGATACTGATGATGATGAGCGCCCTCGCCATATCCCAAACGCTGCCCGCTCCCGAGGCTATTACTGACCCTAAGCTGATCACCTCCAAGCCCGACGCACGCGTGGAGAAGAGTCTTTCCATCGAGAAGCTCTACATGACGCGCCAAGTCGGCGGTTCGACCTGGTCGCCGGATGGCAAGACGGTCGCCTTCGTCAGCAACCTGAGCGGCCGCAACAATCTTTGGCTCGTCGCCTCCGAAGGTGGATGGCCGATGCAACTCACGGTGAGCGATCAGCGCCAGACCAGCCCGACCTGGTCACCGGACGGCAAGTGGATTGCCTACATGTCCGATTACGACGGCGACGAGCAATGGGACATCTTTTTGGTCTCGCCGAAAACTGGACAAGTCGTGAACCTCACCAACACGCGCGAGATCGCGGAGGAAAATCCAGCCTGGTCCCCCGATGGCCGCTATCTCGCCTACATGGTTAAGCCAAAGACGTCGTCCGTGTTCGAGATTGACGTTTACGACACGGTCTTACGCGACGTGAAGCACCTGACCACCGGAACCGCCAAAGATCGCATGAACGTTGCGCCGATCTGGTCGAAGGACGGTAAGTTCATCGTCTACACGCAAGAGCAATCGAAAGGCACTGACTCGAACGTGTTCCTGGTCGAGGCTGCGAGCGCGCAAAGCACGCTTCTGACACCGCATAACGGTGAACGCACTTACTCGGCCAATGACATTTCGCCCGACGGCAAGAACGTTCTAATCACCTCCAATGCCGGAGACGGCTACGACAACGTGGGCTTGCTCGACATCGCAAGCAAAAAAATTCGCTGGCTCACGCAAGACAAGTGGGAAATTTCCGGCGAGAGCTTTTCTCCCGACGGAAAGCTTCTGACTTACAACGCGAACGTAGATGGCAACACCGACATCTACCTGTACGACATCGCATCCGGAAAAGCGCACGCCCTTCCCTTACCCAAAGGAGTGAACTTTGCCGCAGGCAGGCCTTCACCCTTCACTCGCGACAATTCGTATCTCCTCTACTATCACACCGGCCCAACCGCTCCTGGCGATTTGTGGGTTTACGGATTAGCTGACGGCAAATCGCATCAACTAACGCATTCGCTCGTAGGCGGAGTGCGATCCGAGGACATGGTCGAACCTTATCTCGTCCACTATCCCAGCAAGGATGGTAAGTGGACCATCTCCGCCTTCGTCTATGTTCCCTACAACCTGCCGCGCAATGGCGAGCACCCGGCGATCGTCTACGTTCACGGCGGTCCCACGGCGCAGACCATGAACACGTTCAATCGCTTCGTCCAGTACATGGCGAACCAGGGCTACATTGTGATCGCGCCCAACTATCGCGGATCGACCGGCTACGGAAAAGAATTTCAGCACGCCAATCTTTTCGACATGGGCGGCGGCGATTTGCAGGATGTCCTAGCGGTCGCCGACTGGATCAAACAGACCGGCTACGTCGATCCCAAAAAACTCATTCTGATGGGCGGTAGCTACGGTGGCTACATGACGATGATGGGCGTCACTAAGGCTCCGGAGCTGTGGGCCGCGGGCGTTCCGATTGTGCCCTTTGTAAACTGGTTCACCGAGATTCAGAATGAAGATCCCGTGCTGCAGCAGTCGGACCTTGCGACCATGGGCGATCCCGAGAAAAACAAGGCGCTCTACGAAGATCGTTCGCCGATCAACTTCGTGGACAAGATCAAAGCGCCGCTATATCTGCTCGCGGGAGGCAACGATCCACGCTGCCCCAAGGAAGAGGCGCAGCAGGTGGTGGATGCGGTCAAGAAGCGCGGCGGTGTGGTCGAGTACAAAGTCTATGAGAACGAAGGCCACGGCTTCGCGAAAGTAGAAAATCAGATTGACGCCTACAAGCGTGTAGCTGACTTTCTGAAAGCGCACGTCCCGCCAGCGGATTGCGGCTGCTCGCTGAATGAGTAACCTCCCGCATAGGGACGGATGCTCCTTCTCCCTCCAACTGGCTCCGCCGGTGCCCTAAGCACTGGAGCCCCACCGTTGGCGAACAAGGTTGAGGTCGGCACTTCCCTTCGGTGAGATTGACGTTGACATGACCATCCATGGAATCTAAGTTGTTCGGAGACCTTCTTTGAGAGTTCGCGTCGGATGCGATGTGAGATGCAGCACCGTAGCGCGCTCAGCAAAGCTTCTGAGCCGGCAGGAAGACCACTTCATATGGCAGAATCGATAGAAGCGTCGCTGCTCGAATTGTGGGACCGGAACATCTGCCCAAATTGTGGCAAGACCATCCCGCAAGGGACCCGAGTAGGAAGTGGACGCAAGAGCGAAGGCGGCTTCTGTAGCCTCGACTGCTACACCAGCTTTTATCAACTCCAATTGACGGAGCGCGCCCGACGCCTCACGGAAAGAACGAAACGCAAGGAGACGTAAAACCAAAATGCCTCTCGAAACCCACACTTCTGAACAAGGTCTTTTCCCGGAGCTAGCCGCCTCGACTCGTGGCGTGAAGGCAGGGGTGCTCCCGTCCCAGGATATTAAGGATCTGATTTCCACTGGCAAGATAACGGCGCGGAATCCGATATTGGAAGAACAGATCCAGCCAGCGAGCTTGGATCTCAGGGTTGGCGACATGGCCCACCGTGTGCAGGCGAGTTTTTTGCCTGGCCAGCACGCTACTGTCGAGCAACGGATCAACGAATTGAGAATGAGCCGCATCGATCTAACGAGCGCGACGGTTCTCGAAAAGGGATGTGTCTACATCGTGCCGCTCCTCGAAGAAGTACATCTTCCAGACAATATGTCTGGCAAGGCCAATCCCAAAAGCACGACCGGCCGGCTCGACGTGTTTACCCGGCTGATCACTGACTACGGAGTTGAGTTTGAGCATGTACCTGCCGGTTATAAGGGCAAGCTCTACGCTGAGATTGTCCCCGGCACTTTCTCAATTCGACTGCCAGCGGGAACGCGGCTCAATCAGCTCCGCTTTTTCCGCGGTAATCCGCTCGCCTCAGATACCCTGATCACTGAACTGGATGGGCGCGAGGCTTTAGTCTATTCACGCGAGGACAATCCAGTGAAGGCGCAGGTGGATCGGGGCCTCAGGATTTCGGTGAATTTACATTCAGTTGCTCCTTCCGAGATCATCGCATATAAAGCCAAGAAGAATGCGCCTGTAATCGACCTCAGTAAAGTGAACCATTACTCGCCAGAAGAGTTTTGGGATCCCAAGTACCACGTCGGCGACAAGGGCCTGATATTGGATCCAGGAGATTTCTACATTCTTGCATCGAAGGAACAGATTCGAGTGCCTCCTGATTACGCGGCGGAGATGGTTCCGTTCGATTCGTCAATAGGCGAGCTCCGGATACACTATGCCGGCTTCTTCGATCCAGGCTTCGGTTACGGAATGAGCGACCTTACGGGGACTCGCGCCGTCCTGGAAGTCCGAGCGCATGAAGTGCCTTTTCTGATTGAACACGGCCAGATTGTCGCGCGTCTAGCGTACATGCGATTGTTGAAGGTGCCTGAAAAGGTCTACGGCGTCGGCATCGGATCGTCTTATCAGATGCAGAGCCTGACCCTGAGCAAACAGTTTAGGAAGATCAGCTGACAACGAAGTGACGGGTGGGGCACCCTGACACGGTCCGAGTCTCTCCGACTCCTGGGCGAGCTTGCCGCCAATCCCTTTGTCACAATCTTCTGTGATCCCCGTCACAGACACAAAGTCCCGACTTATGCCAAACTCAGCTTTGTAGTGTGTCTACACAAGAAAAAGCTCTTTGACAACCGTAAGTCCTTATTCCGAAATACTTTGATATAAGTCCTTATGATTCAAAGACCAAGTCCGACAATTCCCGCTAACTCTATGATTCTAGGAGACTAGGGGGGGTGGGGATATCAGCGGGATAATAACTCTGTCGCCAATACCCTCTGGCGCCGTCCCGGATCGCTACGAATGCATCCGCGCCGCGTGCCGCTTCTTCGCCGCTTCCAGGCGCAGCATCAGCATGTAGAGGACGATCCCCACGTTGATGACAAGAATCAGCAGTCGAAACCAGTCTGGCCGCCGCGACAGATCAGCCACCTCGAACGGGATGTAGATGGAACCCGAGGCGATCGCCATCCACTCCGCCCACGGGCGTGTATACCACAGGCCGTAGGCCTCGACGAAGCGAATGATCACATAGACCGACGCGACCACGGCGATCTTCCACAGGCGAACGTCGCTGACCCGGTACACCAGGTCGACGAAGACTCCGACGTAGTGGTTAAGAGGGTTAACATGGAAAAATTCCAAAAAGCTTTCGGCTATTCCCCAGATATCTTTATGCCGCATGGAGAACACTCCGAGACCCGCGAGAACGACGACGATCCCTTTCGTAAACTCAACCGTGGCGACGGTGCGCACGCCTTTGATGTGCGCGGGATCGTCGATTACGAGATGCGGGATTTTGGGAAGCGGGATTCTGGGACGCATTTGGCGACTCAAAATTCTCATGCGGTCCGAGACGGGGCAAGCCCCTTCTCTACACGAGTTTTTCTTTCGATTCTCAAGTCTGCTGGCGGACGGCGGCGCGCAACTCCTCTGCGATCTCCTGAGCGGCTTTGTGGGCGGCTTCACCCTGAGTGACATCGAACGAGATTGCTCCAACGCGCGCGTGTCCGCCGCCGCCATAGCGCTCGCAGATTCTGGCTAGGTTGACGGTGGGCGGGCGTTTCGACCAGGGGTTCGACCCCACCGAAACCTTGACCCGGAACGAACTCTTGCTGACGCCGATGCTGTAAATTGAATCGGGATGAAGATAGTACGGAATGAATTTGTTGTAGCCTTCGAGGTCGAGGTCGGTGATGTCGAAAAAAATCACGCCATCTTTTTCTACGCTGCGCTGCCGCAAAATCTCGATAGAACGCTGGTGGCGTTCGAGCAGCGGCGGCAGGACGGCGGCTACGAACGGCTCCTCAAGAATACTGGCAAGAGGTTGATAAGCTAGCAGAGGAATCATCGTCTTGACGAAGTCGCGGTCGGTAGCGGATTCGATGGCCATAGTCAGCTTCATGGCGGGAGCTTTCATCTCCACCGCCGACTTCGCGTCTTCGTACATGGCGCCGTCGACGATGTCGGTCCACTGGACGAGTTCCGCCACCGGGCGCGGATCGAAGCCGAAGCGTTCTTGCGCGATCATCGCAATGAAGCTGGTGCAGGATTTGAAATCCGGATCGTAGAATTTGCGGTTGCTCTGATCCTGCTCGAAGTGGGCGGCATCGGCCGGAGAAAGAAAAGCGCTTTCGTGGTGATCGAACCACCAGGTGATTTTCGGCGAACTGGAATACTTGAAATCGACGATGGCATTCTCGTCGCCGTCAAACTGTTTCTCGTCGAAAAGGGCACCCGCGCGATGCAGCAGGCCGGAGTAAACAAAGTCCACATCGCTGCGGATTCGTTCCCGGTAGAAACGGGAGAACAGGGCCGCCGAGGAAGCGCCGTCAAAACACTTGTCGTGATAAAAGACCCGCACTCGCAAATTGGCTCCCGTACCCGTTTCTCCGGGTGTGTAGTGAAAAACAAATAGAGTTGCTGGTTTGGAGAGTTATGTCAAGGCGGATGTTTGGGCGAGTCCTAAATCACGAGTCTTCTCATAAGGAACCTCAGCGGCTAAAGCCGTCGGAATTGAGCGCTTAGATCGCAGCGGTAAACCGCCGCGCCACCCAAAATCAACTGCAGCGGTCACTTTCGCCTGCGCCGTATCTTAAAGTCGAAACTGACCACTCCATTCTGATCGCGCAGTGCGACGATCGAAATAGTTCGCGTTATGTTGTACTCCACCTGGATGATCTGCTGGGTGGAAACTGAGACGTTAGTGCTGTAGGTCAGGGTGAGATTGCTGGCGAGTTGCTGCTCGACGGTAACCTGCGGCCCTCGGACCACGTTAGTCTCACTAGCCAGTCCTTGAGGATCGATCTTGACGCGGCTCGCTCCGAACAACCGCTGCAAGCGGCTGTTGACGGTGCTATTGAGCGCTTCATTGATCAACAGGTTCGAGGCCTCTCCACCAAACCCAAACGATCCGCTGGATCCCGCGGCAGCCGACTCTGCGCGCGTGCGACCTAGCGCCAGAAGGGCGATGACGTCAGCTTCGGGAAGTTGAGGCTCGGATTGCCAGGTGACTTTCAAGCCGTTGGTGGCGCTGGCGTCACCGCGGAATTGCACCGTGATGTCGTAATCGCGCACGCGCGTGGTTGCCTGCAGATCGATGATCGGCTGTGTCCTCGCCGGATTCGCGAAGGTAACATCGCCGCGTTCGAGACGGTACTTATTGCCGTTAAAAGAAATATCTCCTTCCAGAACTTCCACCCGTCCGAGAATTGCTGGACGGTCCGCGGTGCCGCGCACTCGGAGGTCCGCGTTGCCCGAGAGCCTGGCGATGGCCGTTTGCATCTCCAGTTCAGGAGTCGTCACCACGCGAACATCGAGCTTAAGGCGACTTTGCAGACTATCGTTCTCGGTCAGGACGCCCGCTTGCTTGCTCCTTTCGATATAGGCGGCGAAGTCAAATCCCGGAGTGACGGCCAGCTTGGTCACCACCACATCTCCGCTGAGCAGAGCGGTATTCGTTGTGCCGGTAAGTCGAAGATCCGCGTTCGCGGTAGAACTTACGCCTGGAGGATAACGCAGGCGAACGCCATGCGCAGTCGCGCCGAAATCGAGAGCGAACCCGCCGCCGCTCTGGTAGGTCGCGGACCCGGTCAATGCAATGGTGCCTCCGCCAGTGGTGCCGTTGAGACTCTCGATCTGAATGCGGTTGCGATCGAACAGTAAGACGCCATTCAGGGCGCTCAGGCCGCTGGGAAAGTCATTGTGGCTGACGTAGGTGTTCTTCACTTCCAGGCGGCCTTGCAGCACGGGCTTCGAAAGTGTGCCTCCGGCATTGAGGTTTACGCCCAGATTGCCGCGCGCCAGAATTTTGGGATTGAGCGACTGCCATAGCGCCATGTTGACCGAGCCGTCCAGACGGATGTCGAGCTCTTGCGCTCCGGCTAAATGCGCCCGGCCGTGGGCGGTGAAATCGGTTCCGCTTCCCGCGAGGTGCAGGTTTTCGACCAGCAGGACTTGATTCGCGACCTCGAAGCGAATGGGACCGACACTTTGTATCGGCTGGTGCGCGACCTCGAAGCTGAGAGACTGGAGCTCGGCTTCCGCTTTTAAATCGCGGGGAGTGCGCAGGGGTCCGCGAAGGTGGAGCGATCCCTCTAAAAGGGAGTGTCCAGTGATCTTTCCCGGCAGATAAATACGCAGAAGCGAATCGGCATCCAGGCGATGGAAGGCCAGGTTCAGATCGGCCGGAAAGTCTTGCTCCAGTCTGACGTTCCCCTGAACGGTCAAGTCAGCTTTGTCGAACTCCGAGTGGGCATTGAGATCAAGTTGCGCTCCATGGGTGACCGCATCCACGTAAAAATCTCCGGCGCGCTCTTTGTCGAAAGCGAGGTCCTTAAGATGTATGTGCGCTTCAATCGAAGGCTGCTCGCGGGTGCCGCTGGCTCGCACCGTGAAATCGGCGACGCCATCTGCCGTCATCCGGCCGGTCTGCAAGCGCGGGAAGCGGGCGAGATTGAGGTTGCGTCCGGAAAGATTCAGGCGAAATTGAGTGTTCGACGCACCGATGTTCGGCCTGCCAAGGTTCGACAGGCTGATGGCGGCGCTCCCGGAAAGTGGAGCATCGTAGGCGCTGGCGTCGATGTTGTTGAACTGGAGCTCGCCATCGGCGAGGCGGAGATCACTCTTCAATAATGGAATGCCCACGCCGTAGGCCATTCCATTGTGAATCTCGAGGTGACCATCCCCGTGAGGCTGGGCGCGCGTACCGGAAATGGTAGCGGACATATTCAGAGTGCCCGCAAAGGGACGCGCGACTCCAGCCAATTGCGCGAACTCCGCCACGTCGGCGTTGCTGGCGTCAAAGTGCAGAGTAAAAGGAGCGCTCTCGGGTAGTCTACCGTCCGCCAATGTGGCAGCGGCCTCGAAGCGCAAGGTGGTGTGAGCGTGAATGAGCGAGCCGTTGTGCGCGGCGAAATGACTGCTGGAGTACTGAATGCCGGCAGAAAGTGCGTCCCAGTGAACGGCGCGAGAGGCGACGCGTTCGGTCGCCGGCAAGACAGTGTCAAAGTCGTAGACTTCAAGATTTCCACTGACGGAAAGCGCGGAGAGTTTGCCGCTGGCGTTGCCGGTCAAGCTTGCCCAGCCGTGAATCGCA
Organism: uncultured Acidobacteriaceae bacterium; assembly: GCA_963772195.1. GTDB lineage: Bacteria > Acidobacteriota > Terriglobia > Terriglobales > Acidobacteriaceae > Acidiflorens. The sequence continues at coordinate 800,012 of CAVYWE010000002.1, forward strand.
AAGGGCAGATTTTGGGATCCGTAGGCCGCTTCGAGCAGTGGCGTCCATTCCCTCAGGTTATGGCTGGTGAAGGAGAATCGCAGCGCTGAGGCCGCGGCCGGATTACCGGCAGCGGTGATTTCAGAGCCTGGTGTTGTCAGGTGAAGTTCGGTCACATCCAATTCGTCGCGTGATCCGCGGTAGATGCCCTCAATCTTGCCGTGCACAGGGATCTCGCTCGGCGTAGGGTTTAGCGGCGGCGCAATGCTAAGGCTCAGGCGAGTTCCCGCATCCCGAATCGAGCCCACCCAAAGCATCTCAACATTGCCGCTGGCGCGTCCAGAGAGGGCGAGACTATCCAGGGGTAGTCTTTTCGAGCTGAGCACTTCCAGGCCCGGTAGCAGTGGGAAGCCCGACAATTGCAGGCGCACCGAGCCGCGCTGAAGGCTTCCCGGCGAGACTCGTCCGATTACATGGCGCCGCCCTGGAAGGGGCGACGGTTCGAGAGAACTCTGCCAGTTCGTCACATCGGCATCGCCCGACAGGTCGCCGCCGAGCAGGTTCGCCTTGATCGAGAAAACGTGGAAGCGGTTCGGAACGATGGAGAAACCTGCGGTCATGCGGCCGTTCCGCATCACCAGCTTACCGTTCGACCAGTCGATATCTTTGGCTTGCACGGTTCCCTGGGTCGAAAAATCCCGCAAGTTCCAGGAAGCTTTGCCCTCGAACTGAAGCGTACCTTTACGAACTTGAGGCTGCCCTGCCAGGGAAGCAAGTTCGGCGAGATCCGCGAGGCCGTGATAATCACCGCTCAGCTGGGGATTGTGAAAGTCCTGCAACGTGCCTGCGAAGTGAATTTCAGATTCTCCGGAAGTCATCGTCAAATTGCTGATGTCGGCGCGCCCGCGCGCCAGAACCAATGAGGTATCACCGCGCCATGAAAACGAGGGATACTGTTTAAAACGCGTAGCAACGCTTCCCGCGAGGAGATGGGTTTCATATTGCCGCAGCAGCAAGGAGTAATTCAAAAGCAGAGCCACGTCGCGAGCGTCAAAATCAAACGGCATTTTCTTGTCTTCCCAGAGGACCTCGCCGCGTTGCACCTCGATGCGCGAAACCGAAAACGAGATGAGTTGTTCCACCGGCCCCTGGCCGGGCGAAAAGCTAACCGGCGGCGCGGGGATGTTGGTGGCGCCATTGGGATAGACAATGACGTGGACGACAGGATGCTCGAGAAGCAGAGAATGCAATCCGATTGTGGTGCTGAGCAGCGAAATGATTTTCATCTCCGCTTGCACGCGGTCGACCCGAAGAAATGGAATCTGATCCGAAGCTTCGCGACCGTGGATGGTGAGGTTGCGAGCATCCACGCGCAGGCGGAAAGGGATGGTGTGAAATTCGCCGAGTTCGGCGCGGCCACCGGTGATTTTCTCTATCGATGCGATCACTCGGCGCCGAATGAGCTGCTGAAAGGAATCCGTAGTGGCGTACCAGGCGAGCGCAGCGAATCCAATCAGGCTGAACACGCAAAACAGAAGAAAAAGTTTCCACAGAATGCGCCGGCGCTCAGGAGGAGGAGGAGGCTCGCTCGATTGCTCGGTCAATTGCTCGGTCGATTGCTCGCTCGGATGCTCACTCAAGGGGTGCGCTCTCCGGCGCTGGATTCAGGCGTCAAGATATGGCTCCCAGAGCGCAGACTCGCCAGCCACACCGAGAGCAGTTCGTTCATTTTTCGCTCGGCCAGCAAATCCTTGATTCGGTCAAAGACTTCGGTCAACGGCGCTGCGGGGCTGCCGGCCCGTTTCATCTCCGGCAGCAACTGATCGTGGTAATAAGTTTCGACCGCCCGCTGATCGATCTGGATCGACGGCTGCAAGTGGTCTTCAACAAGCTTCATGAGCTGGATCTGGTCGCCCACACGTTTCTCCAGCGACTTTTGGGTCAGCCCATAACGTTGCAGCGTGGCGCGCCATGCGTCGTCGGTGGCACACTCCGGATGGAGCTTGCGGAGTTCGGCCACGCGGGCAGCGACCAGTTCGGCAGGAGCGGGCTGAGATGGCCGAACCTGTTCCCGCAACAGTTCCTGATCGATCAGGCGATCGAGAGCTGCGTTACGATCGGCCGAGGTGAAGGAGTCTGAATCGCGGGCATTCGAAAAAGCCTCAAAATCCAGTTCCTGCTCCCAATCGCTCTGCAAAACCACGTGGCCGTTAACGCTGGTAACCACGCGATCGACAATCTGACCGCCTAGCGACGAGATCGCCAGCGCCATGCTCAGCGCCGTCACCAGGGCGCCATGTCTCCCGATTTTGATGCTTGCTGATGGAGAGCCGGGCGTGCCCGCCCGGCTTGACGGGCGAAGACGCCCGTCGCTCCAGATTCCGAGTTTGATCAGCCGGGGTTTCATCAGAAAGACTGCCCAACGCTGAACGAAAAGTTGAAATGGCCGGCCCGTTGGTACCCAAACTGCCCAACCGATTGCCCAGTCACCGTGTTGGTCGTGATGTTGGTGAAGCTGGGAAAGTAGGGCGGATTTAAATTGTATCCGAAGTCGAAGCGCAACGGCCCAATCGGCGTCTGATAGCGCACTCCAACGCCAATGGCGTGTGAAGCATAGTTGTAATCGCACTTCAGGTGCGTGACGTCATGGAAACAGAATTCCTGGCCGGGCTGGTGAAAACGCGCCAGGCTGGGGAACATTTCCTGGGGCCGCGCAAACACATTGCCCATATCGTGAAAAAGCGAAAAACCGATGTTATCCAGAAGGTACGGCACGGTAATGTTTGGAAAACGCATCTCCAGACTGTTGAGGAACACAGCGCTACCCCCGACGGGAAATCCGGTGAAGGGGTCGCGCGGTCCTGCCTGATTTAACCCAAAACCGCGATGGGAGTTGCCTCCGCCGCTGAAAAACCGCTCCGGGAGAGGAACAAGCGTGTGGCCGACTGGCGCCGTTTCCCCCGGATCCAGTATTACCGTGTTTCCGAAAGGGTTCTCAATCCCGACGCTGGTGGATCGGGCGAAGACGAATCCTTGTCGAGTGCTGCGATTTCGAAAGAACGTATGATAGGTGGCGTTCTTAACGAGCACCCGGCTGAAGTCGGCCTCGGAGCCAAAATAGCTGGAGGCAACGCCGCCTTCGACGGTAGTGTAGCTGCCGCGCGTGCTCTCCAGATCGTTATCGCGCCGGTTGCGCACGTAGAGAAAATTGGGGATTCCCACCCGGGTTGGCTTCGAGAGGAGCGGGATGAGGTTGTCGGTAACCTCGATGTTGCTAGCCTTTACGCGGCGATAGGAAAAGCGGTACGCCATGCTCGTCAGTTCGCGGCCACTGACTTGGTCTCGTTTCAGCACTTGTAAGGCCTGCAAAGTGCCCTCCAGCCGTTCCGAAGTAAAGGTCGAGACGTCCACGGTGTTGTCGTAATACGCAGTGGCGGAGAAACGAAGGTCCAGGTTCAACAGTTTGGGAACGTCGTAATTGATGAGTCCTCTCTGCTGCAGCCGGCCAACGTTGGTCTTCATGGTGAGGGTCTGGTGGCGACCGCCAACGTTGATGCGGCTAACACCGAACGAAACTCGGGGGCTGACGCCGGTGTTCCCAAGTGGCCGGTTGGTTCCAAATGTGGGCTGCCCGGTCTGGAACTCGATACCAACCCCGTAATCAAACGTGTAGCGATCCGCCTCGCGGACGGCGACAAGCACGTTCTTGTGCGACTCGGTACCTTCCGGGTTCTGGATGGCCGTGTCTACTTGCTTGAAAAGGCCGAGGTCGTACAGGCGGCGCTGGCTCTCCAGCATGTCCTGCTGGCTTAAGGGCGCGCCCGCTTGCACCCGAATTTCCCGGCGGGCGACTCCTGGGCGGGTGTGGTTCAGCCCATCGAGAAAAAGCTGATTGACAAAAAATTGCTCGCCTTCATGAATCGTAAAGGTCACACCAACACGGGGCAATTTGTCCGATGACGGAATCGCAACGTAGCCGACGTCGACCGTGGCATTGGGAAAACCACTATCGAAATACTTTCCCAGAATCGTGTCGCGGTCATCCGCCAGACTCGATTCATCAAAGCCCTGCCCTTCAGCCGTGGAAATTTCGGGAAGCTGTTCCTGCGGAAGCGTATAGCTACCCTCGACGCGGACCCATGCGACGCGCGTCTGCAGTCCCTCTTTGATTACGATTTCGATGGCGAGCTGCGACGGATTACCCTGATACTTTTCCACCAGTTTGCTGGTGACTTCGGCCTGCCGGAAACCACTCGCCCGATAGAGAGCCTGAATACTCCGCACGTCCTCTTCGAGGAAGACTTCGCTGTAGCGCCCGTGACTGAACAGCCTTCCCGCGGATTGATTCTGCATGCGCGAGCGAATCAGATCGTCGTCAAAATATCGATTGCCACGAATACGAATGGCAGCGAGTTTGTGGCGGGCCCCGGGATTGACGACATAAACCACCTGAAGATTCTTGCCGTCTGGCGAAGTCTGCTGGCTCACGCTAGCGCTGGCTTCGAAGTAGCCAAGGGTCTGCAGATGGTTCGTGATGTTGCGCCGGCCTTCGTTGAGTAGATCATCGTCGACCGCGCCTTCTTCATAGATTGGCACCAGCTTCCGCAGCGTGCGCTGGCTGAGTTTAAAACCCTGGGCCGCAATCTCCACCACCGGACCGCGTTCTACTTTAAAGACGTAGTCGACCGTGTTGAGCTCGGGATGGTAGGTGCGGTTGGCCACAGAGACCTGGGCTAGAAGACGATCCTGCTTCTGATACCGAGCGCGAATGCGTTGTAAAGCGCGCGTAATGCGGCTCGATATAACTGAATCGCCGGTATGCAGCTTGGCGATCTCCCTGATCTCTTCAACGGGATAGCCTGCGTTCCCTTCCAGTTTGATCTCTCCGACTACGGCACGCGGCCCGGTTACGACATGGAATGTCATGTTGGTCTGATGTTGCCGCTCGTCGCGTTCTTCGGAGATCGTCACTTTCGACTGGTGGAATCCGTTTTCTTCCAGCACGCGTTGGATGCCCGCCAGTGCGCGGTCGATTTTCTCGCGCGCGTAGAGTTCGCCGAGTTGTAACCGGGTGGCGCTTGCCAATTGGTTCGGGGACGGATTGGTGGTAACGCCTTCAATGGTCAGCATGCCCACGAAAAAATTGGCTGTCGTCAAAAAGCGCAGCCTTACGCCGGCGGTGTCGGTGTGATCCGCTTCGGCCTGAATGTCGGCGAATCGTCCGGTGGCAAAAAGAGCCTGCATCGCGTCGTGCAGTGCTTCGCGCGTGAGAGGTTCGCCGATCTTGAGTGGCGTGGACGCCAGCAGCGTAGCGGCGTCTTCCGGCGGCACACCCGGCAATTCGATCTGATCAATCGCTAATCCGAGATAGGGTGTGATGATTCCGAACTTGGCTTCAGACTTTGCTCCGACCTGGGAGGGCGATTCTGCGGGCTGCTGCGGGACGGGGAGTGAGCTCTGCGCCCAAATTGCTGCGTTGGACAGCACCCACAAAAGGGCCACCACAAATCGGACGCCGCTTAGGGCGAATCCGAAGGTGCTGTGACCGAAGGAAACTGCCGAGCTGCGCTCGGCTTGGACCCTTCGACTTCGCTCAGGGCAGGCTCGCGAGGGCGCCCGTCCCCACACGAGCAAGGCCTCCCGAAATTCACGCTGCTTAACCATGAAACGCTTCGGGTTCGATGACTCGCAAAACGCCACGCGTTGCTCGCAAAAAGAAAGTTGACGACCGCGCACCTATAATACTGGTTTGAAAGCTTGGGAAAGGTAATCGCTAAGGTTATTGCCTTGGAAATGGACGCCTTCGAGATGGACGACCGATACTCGCGGCAGGTGTTGTTTAAGGAGATCGGGGCGGAGGGGCAGAAAAAGCTGTCACAGTCCCGCGTGGTCATCGTCGGATGCGGCGCTACCGGTTCCGTCCTGGCCTCTCTGCTGGCGCGTTCGGGCATTGGGACGCTGCGGATTCTCGACCGCGACTACGTCGAGCCCAGCAACTTGCAGCGGCAGGCTTTGTTCGACGAAAATGATGCGCGCGAATCTATGCCCAAGGCGATCGCGGCGGCACGGCAAATCACGCGCTTCAACTCGCAGATCGCCGTCGAGCCCCATGTCGCCGACCTGACTCCGGCGAATGTCGATTCCCTGCTCGGCGGTTGCGACTTGATCCTGGATGGCACAGACAATTTCGAAACCCGCTACCTGATCAATGACTATGCGGTGAAAAATTCCGTTGCCTGGATTTACGCGGCGGCGGTCGGCAGTTATGCCGTGACCATGAACATCCTGCCCGGAGATACGGCCTGCCTGGCCTGCATCTTTCCAGAACCTCCTCGTGGAACTATGGAGACCTGTGACACTGCCGGCATTCTGAATTCTGCGGTGAACCTGGTGGCGTCGATTGCGGCGACCGAGGCGCTGAAGTTTCTGGTGGGCGCCCGTCCCAAGATGCGCCGGACACTGCTCTCCTCGGACGTCTGGAGCAATGAAAGGACGGAGTTGGCGGCGACTCATCCGCGGGCGGGATGCCGAGCGTGCCTGGGAGACTTCGTTCATCTCGCAGGTGAGGGGCGGCCTCACATCACGTTGTGTGGCAGGAATTCTGTGCAGATCCATGAGCGGCAGCGGCCGGTGGACTTTGTCGAGCTGAGCTGCCGCCTTCAGCCTCACGGCAACGTTCGCCACAACGAGTTTGTGCTGAAGTTCTGGCGCGATCCGTACGAAATGACGCTGTTTCCCGACGGCCGGGCGATCATCAAGGGAACGACTGATACGGCCATTGCCCGCAGTTTGTATGCCCGGTACGTAGGCAGTTGAGAAATGCCGCAGCGCTAATCGATTGCACGTTGTGCGCACCAATTTTCACAAGCGTCGCTCCGGTCTTCGCCCCGAGTCTCAGTTGTTGAGCCGAGAGCGCCGTGAATTTCCGAACATCATGGGTGTCATCCGACCCAGCGGGAACTGGCCAGCAAACTGCACTTGAAGCAGAGAAGTGTAGTCCCCAGTGGAGGCAGTATGCGACCCTATTTAGTTCTGATCGCGGCAGTTTTGATGGCAGTAGCGGCTCTTGCGCAACAGCCCTTTCCTCACCCAGGTTACAGCCCTTGCTTTTATGGATGCGGGCCGTTTGTCCCGCTTGTAACCACACCTGAGATATCTCTGGAACAGTTTTCGCCGAATCCGGTGGGAGCGAGCAATGCCACCACGGGATTAATCGCCGGCGCGACCAACTCGACGCTATCGCAGATTCAAGGATCGACGAGCTCGGTTTATACCCTGCCTGTGTGGTACGAGGGCGGCGGCGCTCCGCTGATCACGCCCGAGGTGCAGCTGTATCCCGAGACAATTGGACGAGAAGGGCATCCTATGCACGACGTTATGCACGACGCGATGCGCGAAGAGCGTCGGCATGAAGAGCGTTCTAACGAAGAACGTGGCCGACGCGAAGAAGCTCGCGCCAGGTGGACATATTTTACGGGACGGGAACACACCGCCAGCGCGGCGGTCGGAGCAGATGAATCGAAGGGTGTCAGGAAAGCCGGCCACGTCTATACCAACGAAGACGTCACGCGCCAGAATGACAAGAACGGCACCGTGAAATACGACGGCAAGACGGAAAAGATGTAAAGACGTCCGTCAGTTATCAGTCTCAGCTTTAGGCTCTCGGTCGCGACCTTGCGTCGGCGGCTGGGAGCCTTTTTTGTTCCTGCCCCGCGCTAATCTTCATGTCCGCCACGGAGTTGTGTTTTCTTCGATAGAATCCTGACCTGCGGTTTAGGGAAGGAAGAACCATGCGCAAACTGGTCGTTGGCATCCTCTTGATGCTTGCTTGCTCTGCTACTCTCACGGCCCAAGTTCTGTCGTCCCAGGTGCCCGGCTTCGTGAAGGTGAGTGCGCCCGTGGTGGCCCTGACCCACGTGCGCGTGATTGACGGCACGGGTGCGGCCGCGCGGGAGGATCAGACGTTGGTCATCTCCAAGGGAAAGATCGAATCGGTTTCTGACGCCGGGTCGCCGAACATCCCGAAAGATGCCCAAGTACTCGATCTGCACGGCTATAGTGTCATCCCCGGTCTCGTCGGCATGCACGACCATCTGTTTTATCCCGTGGGTAACGGCATCTTCGCCGAGATGGCGTTCAGCTTTCCACGTCTGTACCTTGCTGGTGGCGTGACGACCATCCGCACCACCGGTTCGCTCGAGCCTTACACCGATCTTGAGCTCAAGAAGCAAATTGACAAGGGCGAAACGCCGGGCCCGAAGATCCACGTTACCGGACCCTATCTTGAAGGCGCTGGCAGTTGGGCTTTGCAGTTGCACCAGCTCACCGGCCCTGATGACGCAACTAAGACCGTCAATTTTTGGCTCGATCAAGGCGTGGACAATTTCAAGGCATACATGTTCATCACCCCGGCGGAACTCTCGGCCGCCATCACGGCAGCCCATAAGCGTGGCGCAAAGGTTACAGGGCACCTGTGTTCAATCAGCTTTCGCGAAGCGGCTGCGCTCGGCATCGACGATCTGGAGCACGGTGTGCTGGTCGATACGGAATTTCTACCCACGAAAAAGCCGGGAGAATGCCCAGCCTCGCCAGAGAATCCCGATCTGATCTCCAAGCTTGACGTGAAGGCAGGCCCCCTGCACGATACGATCCTTGACCTGATCCAGCATCACGTTGCGGTCACCTCGACGCTTCCCGTTTTTGAGATGGGGAGTTTCCCCGGACGACCGACGATCGGGAAGCGCGTCCTCGAAGCGCTTTCTCCTGACGCGCGCAGCGCCCTGCTCGGGGAGCGAGTTCGCTCCAGCGACTCCGGCCGGCTGCGCCAGCAATACGGGAGTGATGTTTCCCCGTGGCCAGCTGCCTTCAAGAAGGAAATGGAATTCGAGCATGCTTTCGCGCAAGCCGGAGGGTTACTCCTGGCCGGGTTGGATCCGACTGGCATGGGAGGCGTGATCGCGGGCTTCGGAGATCAGCGCGAGGTGGAGTTGCTGGTTGAAGCGGGCTTCACACCGTTGGAGGCCATTCATATCGCAACCGCTAACGGCGCACAGTTTTTGGGCGAACTGGATCGCATCGGCACGATCACTCCTGGGAAGCAGGCGGACCTGGTCGTGATCAAGGGCGACCCGTCGAAGCAGATCGAAGACATTGAGAAGGTCGAGACTGTGTTCAAAGACGGTATCGGCTATGATTCGGCTAAACTGATCGAATCGGTGCGCGGCGTGGTTGGGAGCCGGTGAACAGAACCAGTGCGGAAATGGCGTGAGTGCTTGTGGCCAGCCGGGCGCGCCCCCGAGACTGTGTCGCAACTACTGTGACGTCCCTCAACTTTGTTCCACTTTGCTACCCGGCACTGACGTGCCGGGCTTTCCTGTGTCGCCGCTTCGCGGCTGGAGCAATCGCGCGGTCATTACTCCGCCTCACTCGCCGACACAAAGCTGGAGTAAGCAAACCCACGTTTACGCCGTCCCCGTCCGTTGGTGCGCCATTCGCTTCCCCAATCTGTTATCTTCTTGCGGTTGCTCTTCTTCACAAATGACAAATGAACGGCAGGCGCCGCCGCGCGCCGTGGATGAGTATCTTCATGCCTGATCTTGTTCGTCCGGAACCGTCTCGCCTTTACCGCTGGGCCGTGCTGCTGTTCGTCAGCCTGGCGATGGGTGGCAATTACTACATTTATGACAGCATCAATCCGCTGGAACGCATTTTCATCGACACGCTGCATTTCTCTGCGACGGCATTCGGGTGGCTGAATGCGTCCTATAGCGTGGCTGCGGTTGCGACTCTGCTGATCGGCGGCATCATTATTGATCGCATCGGCACCAAAAAGGCGATTACGTTCTTTGCTACGCTTTGCCTGTTCGGAGCCGCGCTTACCGCCGCGCGTGGGCAGCCCGGTGTGATGATCGCCGGTCGGACCGTGCTTGGCCTGGGCGCCGAATCCATGATCGTTGCGGTCACGACTGTGCTTGCCAAATGGTTTAAGGGCAAAGAGCTGAGCTTTGCTTTCGGGATCAACCTCCTGATTGCTCGTCTGGCGTCGGTGGCGGCTGACAATTCTCCGACTTGGGCGAATCGGGCGTTTTATCCTAACGGTCCAGCTGGCGAACCAAGCTGGCAGGGACCGTTGTTGATTGCCGTGGGCGCCGGGGTGCTCGCCGTGGTCTGCTCGGGAATTTACTGGGTTCTTGAAAGCCGTGCAGAAGGACGGTACGAACTTGGACAGGCCGGTTCGATCGACAAGCTGGAGTTCGGGCAGATTTTTCGTTTCAACTCGTCCTATTGGCTGGTCGTTGGATTGTGTTTCACGTTCTATTCGGCAATCTTTCCCTTCCGTACATTCGCCATCGACTTTTTCACCAACAAGATTCTGGCGACCCACGGCGGCATAAGTGCCTCCGAAGCGATGCGGGTACTGGCGCACGAGCGGGCGGGATTCTTCAACAGCCTGCTACCCCTTTCGGCCATGATCGCGACCCCGCTTTTCGGACTGCTCGCCGACAAAATCGGCAAGCGGGCGTTTTTGATGATGTTCGGTTCGATCCTGCTGATGCCTGTTTATTTGATGATGGGATACACGAACATTTCGCTGTATGTGCCTGTTTGCATGATGGGGATAGCCTTCTCGCTGATTCCGGCAGTTATGTGGCCGTCAGTCGCCTATATCGTGGACCAATCCCGGCTAGGCACCGCTTACGCTTTGATGACGCTGATCCAGCAGATCGGCTTTTTCATCCTGAACTTATTGATTGGCAAGGCCAACGACTATGCACACGCTGGACTGGATAACCCGGGAGGATACGGGCTCGGCATGTGGATCTTCTCGATTCTCGGATTTGTCGGGCTCACTTTCGCCATTTTGCTGCGGATTCGCGAGACCGGTCCACATGGCCACGGGCTGGAGACGATCACAGCAAAGGCCTAGCAGGCTTTCCCGTAGAGACGCGGCTTGCCGCGTCTCATGCCGCGAGTGAGATGGTGCCAGGCAAGACGGGGCAAGCCCCGTCTCTACAGGAGGGGTGAGCGGCAGGATGGGTAGGGCGTTACGAAAGTGATTTTTGGGGTGGCTGGCGGGTTACTTTGGCGGGATGGATTATCCGGCAAGCTACTGTTTTTGGTATTCTTGCACCCAAGGAACGGTCGAGAGCGTTTCCGCAACTTCCTCGGCAAATTTGTACAACGAAAAGAGTTTGAAGCCGCATCTGAAGCACTAGCGGCCGGAAAAGGCGACTTGACCGACCCGAAGCAACGAATCACCGAATCAGAAGCCATTGAGCAGGCGAAGCAGGGCCACGAAGCAGCCTTCGAAGTCTTGTATCACCTGCACAAGCGCCGAGTGTACTCGCTATGTTTGCGCATGGTCTCCAATCCCGCGCAGGCCGAAGACCTGGCTCAGGAAGCATTTCTTCAGCTATTTCGCAAGATCGGCACCTTTCGCGGGGAGTCAGCATTCTCGACCTGGCTGCATCGCATGACGGTGAATGTTGTCCTGATGCAACTGCGCAAGAAAGGCCTGCCGGTGGTGTCGCTCGAAGAGACTCTGGAAGCGGACGACGAAGCTCCCAGGAAAGAATTCGGTACCAAGGACTTGAAGCTGACCGGATCCATTGATCGGCTGCAATTGCAGCGGGCCATTGACCGGCTGCCGCCGGGCTATAGAACGGTTTTTGTGTTGCACGATGTGGAAGGCTTCGAGCATAACGAAATCGCCCAAATTGTGGGATGCTCGATTGGCAACAGCAAGTCGCAGCTCCACAAGGCACGATTGAAGCTGCGCGATTATCTGAAGTTCATGAGAGCCGAAAAGGCCAAGACTGGGTAAACGTAATTGCGGTATTGGGGAGAGAGTTGCTATGACGTGTTCAGAGGTACAACGAGCTCTGCCGGAGTTCCTCGACGACGCTCCGGACGTTGCGATTCAGACTGATTTTGAGGATCATCTGAAGTCCTGCCCGGATTGCTCGGATTTGATCTCGGACCTGAAGCTGATCTCGAGCGAAGCGCGGCAACTGGCGACATCAGAAGAGCCGGCGCCGAGGGTATGGGCGCGAATTGCCGCTGAATTGCGCGCCGAAGGGCTGATCCGCGAGCCCGAGTCCGCCCGGCCCATCCTTGTCCCTACTTCTCCGCGACGGCGATGGAGCGCGTGGTGGCTGGTGCCAGTCGCAGCTGCGCTGGTAGCGGCAGGCTCTTACGTGGTAAGCCATCGGCCAGCCCCGCAGGTGGCGAAGCAGCAAGTTCCGGCAACCCCAGTGACTTCCCCAGCTGTGACGTCTCCGGCTCCAGAAACTCCCGCGACTGCGTCGCATTTGGCGCCTACCCCTGCTCCTCAGCAACTGGCGCAGACGTCCGCCAAGCCGACGGACAATGTAGGGCCTTCAGCAGGACCCTCGGGAAGACCTGCGGTAGAAACCGAGGCGAGCGCGGAGGATCAACAGTTTCTGAGTGAAGTTTCGACCCGTGCTCCTTCCATGCGGGCAACGTATGAAAATCAATTGCGAGCGGTGAATGCCGACATCCGGGAAACGCAGGCATATGTGGATCAGAATCCAGGGGATGTGGACGCTCGGCAGCATCTTATGGACGCCTATGAACAGAAGGCACTTCTTTACCAGATAGCGTTGGATCGCATTCAATAGGGGAAGGGCGGACCGGCGTTCCCGGCCGCACGGAGCGGCGTTTTATGGCGAGTAGTGTTCAGAAGGCAAGTCTTCCGCAAGCGAGCATTCAGCACACCGGCATCCAGAACACCACGGTCGTAACTCTGGTGTTAGCAACCTGTCTGACGGCGGCCTTCGCCGAGTCCAAGAAGGAATACCGTTTCACGGTCGGCCCCAACGCGAATATTTCCGTGGATACGCAGTACGGAGCGATTTCGGTAAAGCCAGGGAGCGCCAACCAAGTCGTCGTGACGGCCACGCTCACGTCGGATAACGTGGAAGTCGACAAGCAGCAAAATGGCAACCGCATTCAAATCGCGTCTCACCTGCTGCAGGGCGCTGACCAGCAAATGGGCAAGGTTGATTACGAACTGCTGATTCCGCCCGACGCTATTGTTAATCTCCATTCTTCGACCGGTCCCCTGTCGGCGGAGCGCTTGCAGGGCGACTTAACCCTGGAGGGCGCGGATGCTGTGGTGAACATTCGCAACGTAAGTAATGGTCATGTGCATGTCCGGACGATGGGCGGGCCGATCACCCTGACCGATGTTCGCAACGGCCACATTGAGATTGCTTCGATCAGCGGCGATGTCCATTTGAAGTCGGTCACGGGACCGCTGGTGCTGGCGAATTCCGGCAGCGGAAAGATTTTCTACGATGGCGATTTCGGCTCCGGCGGCGACTACAAGTTCACCACCCACACCGGTGATATCGAGGCCCTGGTGCCGGCGGATGTCTCGGCCGATTTCAGCGCGCACTCGGTGCTGGGCCGGGTGCAACACGATTTTCCTCTCCAACCCAAGCACTCCCGGTTTTCGGTGGAAGCGGGACGTTCCTTCTTTGGCACGGTCGGCAAGGCGGCATCGGAAGTCGTGCTGCGCTCTTTCAGTGGTAAAATCCGCCTCAAGCAACGCTGAACCCAAGTAACGCTGAACCAAGAAAATCATTGGGAGCTGATGGGCATGGGGTGACAAAATCGCCCTTTAGGTGCCATGGAGTGCCATGGGAGTGAACGCAGTGTTTCTTGTGGGATTCATGGCTTCCGGCAAGAGCAGCGTGGGGCAGGAACTCGCCCGGCGGCTGGACTGGGATTTTGTGGATCTGGACGCCCGAATCGAATCCCGTGAGCGGCAAACTGTACCTGAGATTTTTCGGGACAGAGGGGAACCCGGATTTCGGCTCGCCGAAAGCAGCGCACTTCGCGATTTGCTGACCGAGCCGCTGAGCCGCAACCGCGTGGTCGCGCTCGGCGGCGGAGCTTTCGTACAGGAAAGGAATCGCGAATTGCTTCGACAGTGGCCATCGGTTTTTCTGGAGGCGACCGTACCCGAACTCTGGCAACGGAGCCTGACGGATGGCGTGGAACGGCCGCTGCGAGAAGATCCCGCGCAGTTCGCCAAACTGTATGCGGAACGCCTTCCCTTCTATCGCCAGGCGAGTGTGGTCATAGAAACTACGGGCAAGCAGTTGGCTGTTATTTGCGTTGAGATCGAAAGCGCATTGCAACTTAGAGGAACTCCCGAAGACGCGGGATCGGGCTCATCCCGCATTGATCTCACAGGTTTCGGAACAGGAGAATCACATTGAAGTTGAAGTTGATTTATCGGCTGCTTGCTCTCACGATAGCGCTGGTTTGGTGCCTTGCGGCGTTGGCCGCGCCCGTACCAAAAGAGAAGGAGAAGGAACACGAGGGAAAGAACGTCGACTCGGGTTCTTTCGGCGTATTTCAGAACGGCCATCGTGTAGGAACCGAGACCTTTTCTATCTACCAGACCAGCAATGGCAGCGTTATCCAGTCCGAGTTCAAAACAGAGAATGCTCCTACCCAGGACGTGCAAACTTCCGAGATGCAGCTCACCACGGGCGGGGATATCCGGCACTACGAGTGGAAGGAAGTGAGCCCGGAGAAGGCGCAATCGGTGGTGGTTCCGAATGCTGATTTTCTGACTCAGAAGTGGAGCAGTGGACCGCAGGAGAAAGAACATGAACAGCCCTACTTGCTGCCGGCGTCGACCAGTATCCTGGACGACTACTTCTTTGTCCACCGCGAAGTGCTGGCCTGGAAGTTTCTAGGGGTAGCCTGTAAACAGGACAAAGGGCTGGTGCAATGCCCTCCCAAGCAGCGCGCCCAGTTCGGAACCTTGAACCCGCACCAGCATTCATCGGCGGCGCTGAGCGCTGAATCCCTCGGCAGGGAAAAGGTGACCCTGAAGAATGGGCCGCAGGAACTGAACAAGATGGAACTGAAGAACGATGCGGGGACGTGGGATCTGTGGCTCGACGATCAATGGAAGGTTATGCGGATGTCCATTGTGGGAGAGCATACCGAAGTGGTCCGCGATTAGTCAGGGCTTAGGTGTCAGGTGTCAGGTGTCAGCGCCACAGGAGATTTCCGAGACCTAGGACCTGAGGTCTGAAACCTGCTTTACCGGGCTGGAATAACTCTTGGCGATTATTGATTCACGAACGTCGCGCGTTTTGTTTACGGCCCTCTTGTTCGCCGTGGGTCTCGGCTTTCTCTATGCGGTGCGGCGAACGCTGATTCTCTTCCTTTTCGCCATTTTTTTTGCCTACCTGATTAATCCCGCGGTCGAGCGACTGGAGAAGCTGGTTCACAGCCGCGTTTGGGCGATCACAATTATTTACCTCCTGCTTCTCATTGGGCTGGGGGTGGTAGGCTTTCTGGTCGGCCCGAGGATTGCCCGGCAAAGCGCCCGCTTGGGAGAGTCGCTACCCGGGCTTTTGGATAAGGCCAGCACCGGCCAACTCTCCGGCCAACTAGGCCAGCTGGCCGCACGGATCGGAAGCCAGCACCACTGGAGCGCTGACACCCAGAAACGCATTCAGGCCTTTTTGCTGAGTCGCCGCGAAGACTTGTCTCACTTGGCGCAGCATATCGGCGTTCGCGCGGCCGAAGCGGCGCAACAAGTGTGGCTGCTTTTTCTGGTGCCCATCCTCGCGATTTTTTTTCTGCGCGATGGCGGCAGCTTTAATGAAGTGCTGCTTTCGCTGGTGCAGTCGCGCACGCAGCGCGAGTTTCTGCAGGATGTGATCCAGGACCTGAACCAGATGTTCGCCCAGTACATTCGCGCTCAGTTGACCCTGGCGGCGCTGTCCCTGGTGGCGTACACAGTATTCTTGGGTGCGATGCGAGTTCCGTACGCACTGATGCTCGGCACTGCTGGCGGAGCGCTGGAGTTCATCCCGCTTGCCGGACCGCTGCTGGCGGGCACTGCGATGATGACTGTTGCCATTCTATCGGGATATCAACACTGGGCTTTCCTGCTTTTGTTTTTGGTCGTCTGGCGGATGATACAGGACTACGCAATCTCCCCCCGCGTGATGGGAGTCAGTGTGGAATTGCATCCGCTGGCGGCTTTGTTCGGCATTCTTGCGGGCGGCGAAATTGCCGGAATCCTCGGCGTCTATCTCTCCATCCCGGTGATGGCCAGTTTGCGCATTGTCTGGCGTCGCTGGCGCATCTACGCCGAAAAACGCAAGTTCGGACCTCTCAACGAGTATTCGTTTCCACAGGAACTCGGCCCAGGCCGAACCTAGCCCGCATCCTGTTCAGGATATCCACGACTCGATCTATTGCACTTTTTTCGGGCCTTTCCGTGTCCGCTATTCTGCGGTGCCCGCGACGGCATTCCCTGCCAAAATTTTTGCTGGTATAAAATCACAACTTACCATGTCGAACAAACTTCCTGTAGGAATCCTCGGTGCCACCGGCATCGTCGGCCAGCGCTTCATTCAAATGCTGGAACGTCACCCGTGGTTCGAAGTCGCGTGGCTTGCCGCCTCGGATCGTTCGGAAGGCCGGCCCTATGCCGAAGCCGCGCGCTGGCGTTTGAAAACTGCCATCCCCGCTAACGTCGCCAAGATGACGGTCGCGGCCGCCAAGCCCGAAGGCGCTCCGAAAATTATCTTCGCCGCCCTCGATTCCTCGATCGCCCGCGAACTCGAGCCGCAGTTCGCCGCCGCCGGTTGCGCGGTCGTCTCCAATTCGAGCGCGCTGCGCATGCAGGCCGACGTTCCGCTGGTGATTCCTGAGGTCAACGGTGATCATATCCAGCTGATCGAAAGCCAACCCTGGCGACGAAAATCCGGCGGCTTTGCCGTCACCAATCCCAACTGCTCTGCCATTGGACTGGTGATGGCCCTCGCTCCATTACATCGCCGCTTCACGCTGGAAACGGTGATGGCGGTCACCATGCAGGCGGTCAGCGGCGCTGGATATCCCGGCGTGGCCTCGCTCGATATTCTCGGCAACGTCGTCCCGTACATCGCCAACGAAGAAGAGAAGATGGAAGAGGAGACGCAAAAGTTGCTGGGGACGCTGAACGGTTCGCGCGTCGATCCCGCTCCTTTTGCCATGAGCGCGCAATGTAATCGCGTTGCCGTGGAAGACGGCCACACCGAGTCGGTTTCGATTCGACTCAAGCAGAAAGCGAAGCCGGAGGAGATCATCGCCGCCTGGAACGATTTTCGCGCCGAGCCGCAGCAGTTGCGCCTGCCGAGCGCACCCGAGCAACCTGTCGTCTACATGACTGCGGCGGACCGTCCGCAACCGCGCTTCGACGTTGACCTCGGAGGAGGCATGACCACGGCGGTCGGCCGCCTACGCAAGTGCAATGTCCTCGACTGGAAGTTCACCGTCCTATCGCACAACACGATTCGTGGCGCCGCTGGCGCTGCCCTGCTCAATGCCGAACTTCTGAAGGCGAAGGGGTATCTCGGGTGATAGGGAAACCTGCCATTAGTGTAGAGACGGGGCTCGCCGCGTCTCCGCCGCGGGAGACGCGGCAAGCCGCGTCTCTACGGGAAACCGAGGAGCACCCCCGCCCATGATCGTGATGAAGTTCGGCGGGACTTCCGTACAAGATGCGAAAGCGATTGAGCGCGTAGCGCACATCGTCCAGGGGCGGTTGGCGGACCGCCCGGTGGTAGTGGTCAGTGCCATGGCTAAGGTCACCGATTCCCTGCTCGCCATGGGAAAGGCTGCCGGCGGCGGCGATCGCAAGACTGCTCTCAAGATGGCGCGCGCCTTGCGCGAGCGCCACTATGACACCGCCGGAGAACTGCTGGGCACCGCCCTGTTCACCGAATTCCACGGCGACCTGGGCGCCGACTTCGAAGATCTGGACGAATTGCTGCGCGGCATTGGCGCGGTCGGTGAAATCACTCCCCGCACCTACGATTACGTTGCGTCTTTCGGCGAAGTGCTCTCGAGCAAAATCGTGGCTGCCGCTTTCGCCGCCCGCGGATTGCCGGGTGCGCACGTGGATTCGCGCCAATGTCTGCTGACCGACAGCGCCTACACTCGCGCGGTTCCTCAGTTCGAAGAAACCAACGAGCGCCTGCGCAAGAAAGTTCAACCTCTGATCGAAGGCGGCAAGGTTCCGGTGATGGGCGGATTTATTGGTTCGAATCGCGCCGGCATCACCACCACCATCGGGCGCGGAGGATCGGATTTTTCCGCGGCTATTTTTGGCGCGGGCCTTAATGCCGAACGCATCGAAATCTGGACCGACGTCGACGGCATGATGACTACCGATCCGCGCATTACGCCCGAGGCCCGCCGCATTAAAGTCATCAGCTTCGACGAAGCTGCCGAGCTTGCCTACTTCGGCGCCAAGGTTTTGCATCCGGCGACAGTACTGCCCGCGGTGCAGCAAAATATTCCGGTCTATGTTCTGAACTCGATGAATCCAACCTGCGAAGGGACGAAGATTACGGCGCGCGCTCCTCGTTGCTCGAATATTTTCAAGGCCATCGCTCTTAAGAAAAAGATCACACTGGTAGAAATCGCCGCGCCGCGCCGACTGCTGGTGCACGGATATCTGAAGTCCATTTTTGAGGCCTTCGATCAGCACGACGTTGCGGTGGATGTGGTTTCTACCTCCGAAGTCAGCGTCTCGGTGACGGCCGAGACCAACGAAGCCATCCCGGCGCTGGCCGCCGATCTGGCGAAACTCGCGGACGTGAAGTATGAGGGTCGGAAGGCGATTGTTTGTCTTGTGGGCGAAAATTTGCGTGATACACCCGGAATCGCGGCCAAGGTCTTCGGCATCCTTGAAGATGTGAAGATACGCATGATCTCGCAGGGCGCTTCCGAGATTAATCTGACATTCGTGATTGAAGAAGACGACGCGGCTGAGGTGGTCCGGCGTCTGCACCGCGCATTTTTCGCGGAGGCTGATCCAGAGGTGTTTGCGTAGGTCACTATCGACCGTGGGAGAGCATTAACCACAGAGGACACAGGGGTGACACAGAGCAACAGAGGGAAAACCAAACACAATAAAGGTTTTCCCCTGTGTGAGCTTTCCCTGTGTTCCTCTGTGACCCCGGTGGTAGGCTCTAAGCGTTCACCATGAATCTCCTGGTTCTAGGCCGTGGCAAAACAGGATCGCTGGTTGCCGAAGTGGCGCACTCGCGCCGGCATCATGTGCGAGTCCTCTTTGCCGCTGAAAACGCCGATGCCAGCGCTCTTACGCCCGATACGCTCGCAGCTACCGACGTTGTGATCGACTTCACCACGCCCGCAGCGGTCGTCCGCAATGTTGAAGCCTGCATCCACGCGAAGAAAAATCTCGTTGTCGGAACCACCGGCTGGTACGACCAACTGCCGCGCCTGCGCGAAATGGTGCTCTCCGCAGAAACGGGCTTCCTTTACGGATCAAACTTTTCCATCGGTGTGAACCTGTTCTTCGAGATTGCCGCGACCGCGGGGGTTGCGTTGAAATACGATTACTCGGGTCAGATTTTCGAGCGTCATCATGCGGGAAAAAAAGACGCTCCTTCGGGAACGGCAGTCACGATCCAGCAGATTGTGCGTGAGTCCGGAGGCGAGGAAAAAGAGCTTGAGATCGTTTCCTTTCGCGAAGGTGACGCGGTCGGGATGCACGAGTTGGTCTTCAATTCTCCCGACGACCGAATCTATTTGTGCCACGACGCCAAATCGCGCCGCGGATACGCCGAAGGTGCTGTGCGCGCCGCCGAGTGGCTGGCGGCGAAAAAGGGATTCTACGAGTTCCGCAACGTCTGGCGAGAACTTTAAGAACCGCTCGTCGAATTTCCTTGCAGGGGGAAGTCAACTGTGCGATAACTACGTCATGCGTAGTACGCGAAGCGTAGTAGCGGCCGAAAGTGACCCGGAAATGGGCCACTATTCTGACCCGCCTTTGCTTGTGCTTGCCAGCCTGGCCAGCGGACCGAAGCACGGGCACGCCATGATTGAGGACATTGCCAGCATATGCGGGACTCGTCTCGGCCCGGGAACGTTGTATGGGGCGATTGCCCGTCTGGAACAACAGGGTTGGATCGAGCCGCTTCCACCCGAGGAGCGCCGCCGGCCCTATCGCATTACCGCTGACGGGGCGCGCGTTCTTCGCGCAAAACTGACCACCCTGCGACAGTTCACCAAAGCCGGGCTGCGGAGGTTAGAAACCTTATGAACGACCGACTCGCTCACCTGCTTGTGTGCCTGTATCCACGTCCCTGGAGAGAGCGCTACGGCGCGGAGTTCGAGGCGCTTCTCCGGACCGGCCGTGGCGGTCTGCTCATGTTGGCAAATGTCGTTTGGTCGGCATTTCATGAGCACGTCTTTCCAACTCCAGGCCTCAAAATCGGGCAGAGCCAATTCCAATCCTGGTGTGTCCGGGCGCCGTGGGCGATGTTCGGCCTGGCCCCGCTCCTTCTCCTCGCGGCGGCCTACTTCGTTGCCTGTTTCATTTTGTGGTCTGGGTGGAAAATTTTTTTGCCGGGAGCGAATACGCCTTTCGTCCCAATAGATGGGCTTGCGAACTTCTATTTTCAAGTTGGCAGGTTGATCTATTTCAGCGCGCCGATTCTCATCGGTTGGGCAATCGGACTTGTCGCCGTCCGCCAAAGGTTGAAAGCGGTTTGGCCCGCTGTCGGTTGGATCCTGATCGCGTTGGTCGGCGGCACGGCCCAAGTTCGCGCGAGTCGCACAGCCGTCCTCAGCGGAGTCGGGCATATCCGCATGGGCTTCGCCTTGGGGCCTTCTGTTCATGGCATTCCGGACGGACTGTTTCACGCATTGGTGATTCTCTCGTTCACGATGCTGCCGTATCTCATTTGGCGATTACAAAAGGTCCACTTCGTTTCCTTTTAGTTGCGATTCGAGATTGCGTCTCAAAGCGGGGACTCCTAAATCTATGCGCGTGATCAAGATCATGGCCGCGGTAGCCCTGTTCGCTATTGTTGCAATCGCCGTCTTGCTGGGATTGATGTGGCTGGACCATAACAGGGAGACGACGCTACCCACGCCTACTGGGCCCTTCGCGGTCGGCCGCGCGACATATGCTTGGAGCGACGTCGCGAAAGTGGATCCGATGGCGCCGCAGCCGGGCAGCACGCGGGAGCTTCTTGCCTGGATCTGGTATCCCGCAGCGCCTCGACAACCGTCCCAGACGCTCGACGACTACTTACCCGCTCCATGGCGGACTGCTCTTGAACGGCAGAGCGGCGCGCTGCTCACGCAATTCCTGACGCGAGATTTGTCGCGAGTCCGCGCACATAGTATCCGGGACGCCGAGGTATCGCCGCAGCAGCATTCGTATCCGGTAGTGTTCATAAGAGCGGGACTTGCGGCTCTGACGACGGACTATACGACCCTTGCTGAAGACCTTGCGAGTCATGGGTATGTGGTGGTGGGTTTCGACGCACCCTATCGAAGTTTCGTGGTGGTGTTCCCCGACGGGAGGGTGATCGCAAGAGCGCCGCAGAACAACGCCGATCTGCTCGATGGGCCGCAGAAGGAGCAACTCGCCAATAAGCTGGCCCAGTCATGGAGTGCGGACATGGGCTTTGCGCTCGATCAACTCGAACGACTGAACGCATCAGACCCCTCGGGCAGGTTCCTGGGACGGCTCGATATGCAGCGGGTCGGCGTGTTCGGCCACTCGCTTGGTGGTGCCACAGCGCTGCAGTTCTGCCATGACGATTCCCGGTGCAAGGCTGGCATCGATGTGGATGGGGCTCCCCTCGGCAGTGTCGTCGCCGATGGTGTCACCCAGCCGTTCATGTTTCTCCTGAGCGACCACAGAGGCGAGTCCGACGCGGGCGAGCCCGAGGCGATCCGCCAGGCCGGAGCGAATATCCACTCCATTTACGATCGGCTGCCCAATGACCGCAGGTGGATGATCATGATCCGGGGTGCGGATCACTACAGGTTCTCGGACGACGGAGCGATGTTGAAGAGTCCACTTATGATGCGCGTGTTGCGCAACTTAGGCGTTGTGCGCCTCGATGGCCGGCGCCAGGTTGCCTTGACGG
Organism: uncultured Acidobacteriaceae bacterium; assembly: GCA_963772195.1. Classification (GTDB taxonomy): domain Bacteria; phylum Acidobacteriota; class Terriglobia; order Terriglobales; family Acidobacteriaceae; genus Acidiflorens. The sequence continues at coordinate 821,953 of CAVYWE010000002.1, forward strand.
CACACTACATTTGCACTTTCTTCGACGTATACCTGAAAGGGGCACCGGCGTCGGAGCTCAAGAGCCAACCGGAGTATCCGGAGATCGAATACGTCCACTGAGCATTGACGTTCGGACAGCCGAAGCGGAAATTTCAGCTGGAGCGAATTCAGCGTTGCCGAACGCCGGCCACTGCCGAGCTTCGCTCGGCTTGGACGGGCGAGGGCGCCCGTCCCCACACGACCCGTCTACACGAGCAAAAGCCCTCGCTCATGCAAGCGCTCGCGAGAAGAGTTATCCTTGAGGCATGCAACTGCGCGGATGCGGCACCGCTCTGGTCACACCGTTCTCTCAGGACGGCGCGGTCGACGAAAATGCGTTGCGCAATCTGGTCGCCTGGCAGGTTGAATCCGGCATCGATTTCCTGATCCCCTGCGGCACCACGGGAGAGACTCCCACACTCACCCACGATGAGTGGCTGCGCGTCATCGATGTCACTATCGAAGTGGTCGCCGGACGCGTGCCCATCGTCGCCGGCGCTACCTCGAACTCGACGCAGGAGGCCGTTGCGAAAGCGAAAGAAGTGGCGGCGCGGCCCGGCGTGAACGCCATCCTCACCGCTTCGCCGTACTACAACAAGCCGACGCAGGAAGGCCAATACCGCCATTTCCGCGCGATCGCCGAAGCGGTCGACAAACCTGTCATCCTCTATAACGTGCCGGGACGCACCTCCGCCAACATCGAACCCGCGACGCTGGCGAGGTTGAGCGAGGTCCCCAATATCGCGGGCGTGAAGGAAGCCAGCGGGAACATGTCGCAGATCGCGGACGTGCTCAACTCGATGCCGGGGAGTTTCCTGGTGTTTTCCGGCGACGACGCCCTCACTTTGCCGGTGATCGCGCTCGGCGGAGTTGGAATCATCTCTGTTGCGTCCAACGAAATTCCGCGCGAAATGGCGGAGATGACGCGCGCCGCGCTGAGCAACGACTGGAACACAGCGCGCACCATCCATCGCAAATATCTTCCGCTGATGCAGGCCAACTTCATTGAATCGAATCCGCTGCCCGTGAAGGCCGTCCTCGCGATGATGGGCAAACTCGAAGAGATCTATCGCCTGCCCTTGCTTCCCATGCGCCGCGACACGCGCTCGAAGCTCCAGAAGATCGCGGCCGACGCCGGATTGATTACCCGGCCCGCCGCTCCGCAGGCCGCTGCAACCGAGTTCTATGTTTACGAAAATTGGGCAGCCGGCCCGCACAAAGCGATGCTGCACCGCGCATCCTGTGGACAGTGCAGTTCCGGCAAAGGACGCCCCAGCGGGCACGATCCCAATCATTCGCGCTGGCACGGACCGTACAGCAATCTCGCCGAGGCGCGCGAGGCGACTCATCAGATGCCCGGCGTTTTGATCCGCAGCGAATGCAAGTGCGTGGGGTGAGGGCGGCATTTAGCAGTCAGCACTCAGCACTCAGCTTTTAGCCGTTAGCTTTCGGTTCTGAGCCATCAGTTTCTTGTGCACTTGATTTTGGTTGGCGCAGCGCTTCAGCGCTGCGCTTGCTGGCTTGTTTCAGAACCGGCTTTGGCCGCCGAGGTTAGACAGCGGCGCAGCGAGTTTCACCACAGGCCCCTCTACTTTCCTATGTCAGATTCACTACTCACTCTTAAGTCGGCCATTGAACACCTCTCCACGCGCGAAACGCTCGCCAACCCCGACGAAGCGCGGCGCACCTTTCTCGACTTCCGCGGTGCTCTGACTCACGGTGAGGTTCGCGCCGCCGAGAAAGTTGACGGACACTGGGTCGTCAATGCCTGGGTCAAGCAAGGTATCCTGCTCGGCTTCCGTCTCGGCGAGTTACAGGAAATGTCGGACGGCGACGTACTCTCCTTCGTCGACAAGGATACTTTCCCTGCTCGCCGTCTAACCCTTGCTGATCGTATTCGCCTGGTGCCCGGCGGATCTTCTATCCGCGAAGGAGCCTATGTTGCGCCGTCGGTCATCTGCATGCCTCCCATGTTCATCAATGTCGGCGCCTACGTGGATGAAGGCTCGATGATCGACTCGCATGCCCTCGTCGGCTCGTGCGCGCAGATCGGCAAGCGCGTGCACCTAAGCGCCGCGGCGCAGATCGGAGGCGTGCTCGAACCCGTCAACGCGGCCCCGGTCATTATCGAAGACGACGTGCTGGTCGGTGGCAATTGCGGAGTGTACGAAGGTACGCTGGTCGGCGCCCGCGCGGTTTTGGGAGCGGGAACGATTCTGACGCGATCCACTCCGCTTTATGATCTGGTGCGTGGCGAGGTGTACCGCGCCTCGCATGAGCAACCGTTGGAGGTTCCGGAAAACGCTGTGGTCGTCCCGGGTTCGCGCGCCGTGACAAAGGGCAAGGGCAAATCAGGCGAGTGGAACCTCTCGCTCTACACCCCGGTGATCGTGAAATATCGCGACGAGAAGACCGAGCGCGGGATTGAGTTGGAAGAGTGGTTGCGGTAGAAACCGAGCTTCTGTCTTGGAACCCAAAACCTAACAACATGGGAACACAAGGGGGAAGCGTCGCGTCTGCGGTGTCCCCTGTGATCCTCTGTGTACTCTGTGGTAAAGACTTTGGCCCCGCTTTACCTTATGCTACAATGTAAAGCGATGACGGAAGCGACTCTTTCGGCAAAGAACCAAATTGTAATCCCGCGGGAGGCCCGCGAAGCGTTGGGACTGAAACCCGGCGACAAGATTCTTGTGGTTATTCGGGGCGGTAAAGTCCTGGTCCTGCAAAAACCGAAGTCTTATCATGCCGCGATCCGTGGCTTAGCTCGCGGTAAATATCCAAAAAATTATCTGCAAAAGGAACGCCAGAGTTGGGAGTAGAGCGGCTCCGCGCCTTTCTCCGGCGTCATCGGCGAATCGCTCTGGACGCGAGTATCTTCATTTATCACTTAGAACCCAACCCCAAGTATCTCGCATTCACCGACCCGATTTTTTCCTGGCTGGAGCAGTCCGGATCCAGGGCGATCACATGCACAATAACGATGACGGAACTGCTGGTGCTGCCGTATCGCCAAGGCGACCAACAACGAGCAGATGACTTCTATGGCTTGCTTTCCACCTACCCCAACCTGGATTGGATTGCACCAAACCTGGAGATCGCGGATCTCGCCGCCCGAATTCGCGCTCTTCATCGCCTGCGAACTCCGGATGCCTTACAAGCCGCGACCGCCGCACATTTGCTGGCCACAGGTTTCATTACGAACGATGTTGTCTTTGAACGCGTGGAAGGCTTTCAAACCCTGGCTCTGGATAGACTTCTGTGAATGTCGCGTTTACCGGTCCTCTCACGACGGCAACATCCCCGAAGACGCGCCCGGAAGTTGCATCTGTTCTGCCGCGAACCTGCGCCGCGCTTCGAGATGCTTGGCGCGGAAATGCGCTTGCGCCCGCGCCCCCCATGCTCGGACGAAGTAATAGTTCAGCGCGCATCCGATGGCAGAACTGGCAATCGGAATCAGGCGGCCCGCCCACTTCTCGACCACCTCGGCGCCGGCTTTGGCGGCAATCCGCTGGATCACGCGCGGCACAAACTTATTGAGTACTTCCTTTTCCAGCAATTCGCGGCCGATGTCGACCCCGGCGGCGCTGGCCGCGGCAATCCACAGCTCGGCAATCTCGTCCTCGGTGTTCAACTCGAATCCATAAATCAGGCTGAGCTTCTGGATGGTGCGCATGGTAATAGCAGAAAGAATGCCGAGGTCCGGCACGATGGTGAGGATTCCGCCCAGACCAAACCCAGCTCCCTCCGCCGCGGCCATCTTCATCCCGCCGCGGATCACCGACTCCGCCACATCGTCAAGGCGTTCCACCGGCAGCGTGTACACGCCCAGAAAGGTGGCGATCGGCAATCTGTGCGCCACGCGTAGCTGCATCAGAAAGCGTTCAGGATCAACCTTGATCGTGTCATAGGTGCGAGTCAGGCCCCCGCGGATCGCACCTTCGACGCGCCGCCGCATCCACGATTTGTTCTCGTCGGCCATTTCCTGGTACCAGTTTATCAGTGAACATAACGCGCCCCCGAGTCCCCGTAGAGACGCGGCTTGCCGCGTCTCTCGCCGCGTCCAAAGCAGACGGGGCAAGCCCCGTCTCTACACGAACCTAACCCTGTGCTAGCATCAATTCTGCGAATGCCAACTGGAAAACTGCATATTGTGCCGCTAGGCGGGATGGGCGAGTTCGGTATGAACTGCATGGCCATCCGCTTCGGCGATGACATCATCGTGGTAGACGCGGGGCTTATGTTCCCCGAAGCCGAGTTGCTGGGCGTCGACATCGTCGTCCCCGACATTTCTTACCTGCTCGAAAATCGCAAGCATGTGCGCGCCATCGTTCTTACGCACGGCCACGAAGATCACATTGGCGCTCTGCCTTGGATTCTTAGCGAACTGAATGTTCCGGTTTGGGCGACCGAGTTCACACTGGCCTACGTCGAAGATAAGCTCGACGAACATCAGCTTCTTGACGACGCCGACTTGCGCGAAATCCGTCCCGGCGAACGCTTCAAGGTTGGACCCTTCACTATTCATCCGTTGCAGGTAACGCACAGCCTTGTGAATTGTGTCGCGCTCGCCATTCACACACCGCTCGGCGTCGTGCTGCATACCGGCGACTTCAAGGTCGATCCAACGCCTACCGACAATCGCCTCTTCGATCTGCACGGTTTCGCCGAGTACGGCAAAGAAGGAGTGCTGGCGCTGTTGCAGGATTCCACCAACGTCGAGCGCAAGGGCTACACGCCGAGCGAACGCGCTGTGCACCGCAAGTTCGAAGAGGTGTTTGTCCGCACCAAGCGGCGTCTTTTCATATCCTGCTTCTCGTCTTCGATTCACCGCATCAAGCTGACCGTCGACATGGCGCGGGAGCACGGCCGCAAAATCTGTTTTCTCGGCCGCTCCATGGAGAATTCCTCCGAGATCGCCGAGGACCTGGGTTATATCCAGATTCCCGAGGGCATGCTGATCCATCCCGGCGAAATGAAAAACTTTGCGCCTGAGAAAGTATGTGTCCTCATCAGCGGCACGCAGGGCGAACCGATGTCGGCGCTGTCACGGGCGGCGGTGGATAACCACAAGCACGCCAAAATCGAAAAAGGCGATACCGTCGTTCTGTCATCGCGCATCATTCCCGGCAACGAAAAAGCCATCTACCGCATGGTGGATCACCTGTTCCGACGCGAAGCATTCGTCATCTATGACGACGGCTCGTACCCGCCGATTCACGTCAGCGGACACGGCAGCCAGGAAGAATTGAAGCTCATCATCAACCTCGTACGGCCGAAATATTTCATCCCCATCCACGGCGAATACCGGCAGCTCAAGTTGCACGCCGAGCTGGCCAGCTCCATGACTGGAGCGGTTGGCAAAGTGATGCTGATCGAAACTGGAGACGTTCTCGAAATCGATGAGCTCGGCGCCCGCAAAGCCGGCCGCGTCAATGTGGGCCGCGTCTGTATCGATTCCGGCTCCCGCACTGACGTGGTCGAAGACATTATTGTCAAAGACCGCCGCCATCTCAGCGAAGACGGGTTCGTGATGCCGGTCATCGCCATCAACAAACTCACCGGACGCGTCGAAACTTCGCCCGAGATTGTGACGCGCGGGTTCAATCCCGGCGACAACGGTGTGATCGAGCGCATCAGGGAGATCGTCATCGAAACGCTCGATTCCTCCAGCGCCGAAGAGAAAGCCGACTACGGCGTGATCAAGGAGAAAATCCGCACCGATTTGAAGCGCTACATCTCGCGGCAGAACCAACGAAGGCCGCTGATCATGCCGGTGATACTGGAAATCTGAGCTGCTGCTGGTGACACTCCTCATTCCCTATTGGCTAAGCGGGTTTTTCCAGCGCAGGCCCGGAAAGCGGGCGAAGTCGCGGTCGGTGGTGTGAAGCACTCCGCCATATTCGATGGTCAGGGCGGCCAGTTGCGCGTCGCTGACCAGAGGCCCTGAAGCCTGCCCTTCGACGATCATCCTCCGAAACAGCAGCCAATGGTCATCGCCCGGGGTCAGCACTCGCACGTTCGGCTGCTCCAACCACTCGTCAACTGTGCGCGACACTTCCTCGATCGAGCGGCGAAACCCCGGCAGTCGCGGGTTCGTCGCGATCCGAATAAATGCTGTGAGAGATGGCCACGGCAGTCCCACAGGCTCGGCGCCGGAGAGTACCTTCTCCAGCCAGGCACGCGCCTGCTTGTGACGAGGGGAACCTGCGCCATAAGCGTAAAGCAGAATATTGGCATCGAGAACGATCACCTGCGTTCCGGCCCTTCCAGAGTGTCGAGCAAATCCTCCACGTTGTCGAAGCTGAGTCCGGCGGGTGGCCTGAGGTCCCACGGCTTAACAACGAAAGGTTTTCGGGTGGGTCGTTTTGAAGCCATGAGCCCGGCGCGCAGAAAGCGATTCACCACCTTTTTGAAAGAATCGCCGGATCGGCGAGCCTCCTTGCTCAGCAGTTGAGCCACGTCGTCATCGAGCGACAGTGTAGTCCGCATATCTTGATGCTATATCGTTAGGCATCATGATGTCAATATCTGTGACTCGTGATGTAACAGGCAGCGCCCTTGCAAAAAACGTCCGGACAAGGCACGCTCAAACACGATGGTCTCCCTGCAAGACATTCTTGAAGCTCAGACCCGCCTCCAAGGCATCGCCGTCCGCACTCCCCTGTTCGAATGGACGGGCGCTGCGGATCAACGGAAGCTCTTCCTCAAGCTCGAAAACTTGCAGCCGATCGGTGCCTTCAAGTTGCGCGGCGCGTATAACAAAGTTGCCTCTCTGAGTGAGGACGACCGCCGCCGTGGCGTGATCTCCTATTCCAGCGGCAATCACGGGCAAGGTGTGGCCTATGCGGCGCGGGCGCTAGGCGTGAAGGCCATCATCGTGATGCCCGGCAATGCTCCGAAGAACAAGCTCGAGGCCACCGCCGCCCTCGGAGCGGAGATTATCACCGTCGGTCCGGGCAGTGAAGAACGCCGCCTGCGCGCCGAACAACTTGCCGCCAAGCACGGCTACTCGATCGTGCCGCCCTACAATGACGAAAAGATCATTGCCGGCCAGGGCACCGTGGGGCTCGAGATCCTCGAAGACCTTCCCAAGGTTGAAACTGTGCTGGTCCCGGTCGGCGGAGGTGGATTGATCAGCGGCATCTCGGCCGCGCTTAAGCTCAGCAGTCCCAATATAAAAGTGATTGGCGTCGAGCCCGAACTTGCCGCCGATGCGCAAGCCAGCCTGCGTGCCGGGCGCATCGTCTCCTCTCCCGCGGAGCAAGTCTCGCAGACGCTGGCGGACGGTCTGCGCACCCAGAGCATCGGCGCGATCAATTTCGAGCACATCCGCGCCTATGTGGACGACATCGTCACCGTGACCGAAGACGAGATTCACGAGGCCACGCTTACTCTTAGCGCGAACACCCAAACACTGGCGGAACCCAGCGGCGCCGTCGCCGTGGCCGCATTTCTTTTCCACGCCGACGAGTTGCCCAACACAAAGATCAACGTCGCCGTGATCAGCGGAGGCAATATCGATTCCACGTTGCTTGCTGAACTGCGGTCCGCTGAACTGCGGCGTCTCTGAGCACAGCACGGCCGGAGTCAGAATTTCTCTGTGTTGCTCTGTGTCCCCTGTGGTTTCGGTTTTGACGCTGCGGAGGGGCTATCACCACATGGAGCACAGAGTTGCACAGGGAACGGCCACAGGGGAGTCGTCTTCCGCGAATGTAGCGCGAATGTAGAATGTCTTTTCAAGACCAGGACAGCGAGACTGACACAATGAGAAAACAATGATTCGCTTTGGGATCGCAGGTTTCGGTCTGCACGCGGTGCGGCGGCTGATGCCGGGCTTCGCACTTGCCCGGAACTGCAAAGTGGTGGCTCTCTCGCGCCGAGATTCCAACAAGGCACGCGAGGCCGCCGCGCAGTATGGCATCCCGCATGTCTTCGCCTCCACCGAAGAACTCACCCGCTGCTCCGAAGTGGACGCCGTGCTGGTTGCTACTCCGAATGCGCGTCACCTGCAGGACGTGCTCACTGCGGTTGCCGCAGGCAAGCCGGTGCTGTGCGAGAAACCGATGGGCATGAACGCGGACGAATGCCGCCGGATGGTCGAAGCGGCGCGCAACGCCGGCGTTCTCCTCGGCGTCGCCCAGGTCTTTCGCTTTGAGGAAAGCACGGCGAGATTTCGCGCACGCATCGCCGCTGGCGACATCGGTCGGCCGATCTTCGCTCGGGCGGAGTTCTCATTTCCCGATTCAGGCCATCACCGCACGTGGCTCTACGACCGCTCATTGGCAGGGGGCGGTCCCATCGCCGACGTGGGTGTCCACTGTGTCGATGCCTTGCGCTATATCCTGCAGGACGAGCCGCGGCGGGTAAGCGTTGTCGGGCGCTCCGATGAACGATCGGGCAACGTGGAGTCGGCGGCCATCGTGGCGCTCGAATTTCAACGAGGCACACTGGCAACGGTGCTGGTTTCCTTTCGCGCACACTATCGCACCCCCTTGGAGATTGTCGGTGATGCGGGCGTGCTCCGTGCGGATGATGCACTGAATGTCGAGCGTCCGGTTAAGTTGGAGCTGTGGCGCGACGGACAACGCGTCGCCGAGGAAACTGTTTCCAACCAACTTGCCTACGCGAGGCAGGTGGATGCCTTCGCTGCTGCGGTCGAAGGGCGGGAGGTGTTTCCAGTCCCTGGCCAGCAAGGCTGGCAGGATCAGATTATTCTGGACGCCGCCTACCACAGCTTGTCGTCGGGAAAAAGTGAAGAAGTGCCGACGGTCACAAACGACCTGGGAAAGTAATAAGTAACAATGTGCGCAAGCGTTAACGTGCGGAAATTTTGCGAGTCTTTGGAAACTTCACCACAAATAAGAAGCGTCCCGGATCCAAAGAATCACGGGACGCTTGAACAGCCCTCCCCCAGAACTGCTCACGCTTTGAAGCGTATGGCACTTGGGCCTGAGCGCGACATCCCACTCTTGAGCGATTGGATAGCACGAACGAGCCACTTGCCATATGCCGGGCTTGTGGTAGCATGGGTCACCTCGCGACTGGTTACTAAAGAGTCGCACAGGGTTCCGGAAGCGGTCTCCCAAAGTTAGGATTTTGGCGAGATTCCTCCTACCGATTCCGAACCCGCGGGTGATCGATTTCGTAGTCGGCGATGCCGCCTATGGACTTGAACCCCTGGACGATCTAAGGAAAGTGGATGTTGCTAGTGTGCAGCACATTGCATTCCGAGGCTCGGGAGGGGTGCGGTGGATATTGTTAAGTTATTGATATATAAAGGGAATCAGGCTTTAGTGGTTTTGGAATCACAAATGCTCGATTCACAACAGGCGACCTATACCATTGGACAAAAAGTCCAAGGTGTAACACAAAGAAGAAAGAAAAATTTGGGAGGGAAATAAAATGAGGCGAGTGGTAGTTCTAGCATTACTGGCATTGGCGTTGCCGATGGCCGCTTGGGCGGACAGTATTACACTCACTAACCTGTTTGGCTCGATTTCGGTTACGAACTCGGGCATCAGTTCGGTCGGTTCGCAGCTGCATAGCTTCAACGCTATCATAGCTCCTGCGGGGCACTCTCTTGGCTCGGTTAGCTTCCACACGGGCGCTCTGCTCACCGGCTCGATCACGACTGGCGCCACGTTTGCGGGGGGCGCAAGCTCATCGTTTATCGTGACTGGCAAGGGAAATTTCGGACAGCCGAAGGGAGCTATCTTCACCGGCAGCTTCGTCGGTCCGGTTAATTGGACTGTCGTGAGTCATGTGAAGCAAACTTGGACCTTCCAGCTCAGCGGCACAATCACAGGGACTCTGTGGGATGGTCGGAGCGCGACTGGAACGACTGTTCAGACCTTCTATACCTCTAACGGACAGCTCTTCAAGGGTATCGGGCACATCCGTGTGGGCAACACGAATCTCACCGCCGCTCCGGAACCCGGAACTCTGGGTCTTCTAGGAACGGGGCTTGTGGGTATCGCTGGAATGTTCCGTCGGAAGCTGATCAGGACCTAACTTAGATTTCTCGGTTCGCCCAGAACACTCAACTCATGGCCCCGCCGCAAGGTGGGGCTTTTGATTTTGAACGCCGAGCGTCACCCGGTTTAGACCGCCTCAACTGCCGCCTTTCCTTAGCCAAGCCTGATTCGAACGCCATTTTGAAATCCGCCCTTATCCTCTGCGTCGTTACCGGCGTAACGGCCCGTGATGCCTTTGCCGTTGACCTTGTCTTTGTCCAAACCTACAGTCAGGCGCAGGGGGACGTATGAAGGATATCCATGAGGTGTTGCGCCGCAAGCAGGGGCAGTACACGCAGCTGGGCAAGCAGATCGAGATGCTGCAGCAGGCTGCCGAGAAACTGCGCGAAGTCGCGCCGTTGCTTGCGGAAAATGACAACGAGGACGATAGCGCAGTGCTGACGGAAGTGGACGATGAAAACTCCGGTGCGATGGCTGCCAAGGCCAGCGCTCAGCCCTCGACTGCCGCGTCCAAGCCAGGGCGCAGCGTAACTCCGCGCTGGCCGTAGAAAGCCGGAAGTTAGAAGAAAGGTCGAGGCGGAAGGGCTCGGTCCCATGATATTGCAGGCATTGCTGGTGTCGAAGGATGACCTGACTGCGGAAACGCTGATTCAGGTCCTGGCGCAGTTTGGCGTTGCGGTGGATCGGTCGAACGCGGCCGATGTCGCCCTGACGCGACTGGCGGAGGAGCGTTTCGATCAGGTCATCGTCGACTTCGACGATCCCGAAGCGGCCTCTCTGCTGCTCGAAGCTTGCCACCGCATCGCAGGCCCCGACCGCAAGCCGCCGGTTACTATTGCTTTGTTACGCGATGGCTCGCAGATCCGCTCCATCCTCGGCGCAGGAGCTCACTTCATCCTCACCAAGCCTATCGCCCACGAGCAGGCCCAAAACACCTTGCGCGCCGCCACGGCGATGCTGAAGCGCGAAAGGCGGCAATCATTTCGGGTCGCTGTTCAGGCCGCGGTTTCGATTCGTATCGACGACAACAACACCGTGGAAGGCATCCTGCTTGACCTGAGCGCCGGCGGCATGGATGTGCTGGCGGCCAAGCCACTTCCATCCGCGGCTCTCCTTCGGGTCTCTTTTGAGCTTCCGGGCGGGGCCGGTATCGAAGGTGACGCGGAAGTTGCGTGGAGTACAGCCAATGGCCAAACGGGCCTGCGTTTTTGCGACATGAACGAAAAGATGCGCGAAGAGATGGGTGAGTGGCTAACTTCCCGTGTGCACGATGCTTTACCCGAAGAGCCCGACGCCGCCAGTCCATGTAAACTGACGGATCTTAGTCTGGGCGGCTGCTATGTGCAGACGGAATCTCCCTTCCCCCAGTCTTCAGCCGTCGACCTGTGCCTGCGAACTGCCGGAATGGAAATTCACACGGAAGGGTTGGTCCGGGTCATGCATCCAGGACGCGGCATGGGCATTGAATTTCCCGCCCGCACGGAGGAGCAGCGCAAAAGCGTCGGCGAGTTCATCGAGTTCCTCACTGGCCAGCCCGGCGTCACGCCGCAGCTGGAAACTTCTCCTCGTTCTCTCGTCGCTAACGCGGTCGACCTAAACCAGACCGGCAGCGCCGCAACCGACGCGGACGATCCGCTACTAGAATTGCTGCGGACTGGTAATACGCTGGATGAAGGAGCATTCCTCGCGGAACTGCACCGCCAGCGAAATCCGGTGAGCGTCAACCAGTAGACGCCAACTCTAAACTTCCGCCAGTAGAAGCGAACCCGCAAGCTTCACCCAGTATCGCCCCCCTTTTGATACCAGCAAGAAACGAACATTTTCCGACAATTTTCCCTGCAATAGAATTGCCGTGCTCGCCGCCGACCCTACCTGTAGAGACGGGGTATTACCCCGTCTCCGCCGCGAAAAAGAGACGCGGCAAGCCGCGTCTCTATGGAAATTAAAGTAAGCTAAAGGTCATTTGCTCAGGACCCCGATCTCGCGTGCGTTGGTGCTAGCTGGCGCCTGTCTGCTGGCCATCGCTCCGTTTTTCTGGAGGGGCAGTCCGTCCGGACATGATTTCGAGTTCCACATGTTTTCGTGGATGGAAGTTCTTGGCCAATGGAAGGATGGCATCGCATATCCGCGCTGGGCTGCTCTGGCACACTGGGGATACGGCGAGGCTCGCTTCCTGTTCTATCCGCCCGCTTCCTGGACGCTTGGCGCAGCCCTCGGTGCGGCTCTGCCCTGGAAGATAGTGCCGGGCGCGTACTGCTGGATTGTGCTCACGCTTGCCGGAGCGGCCATGTACAGGCTCGCCCGCGAGTGGCTCCCGGCCCCGGACGCTTTGTTTGCCGCTGTGTTCTATGCGCTGAATCCCTATCACTTGCTGATCGTCTACTGGCGGAGCGCGTACGCCGAACTGCTGGCCGCCGCCCTGCTGCCGCTTCTGCTGCTCTGTCTTTTTCGACTCAAGCAGCCAGGCTTTCGCCCGACCCTGCGGTTGAGTGTCACGCTGGCGGCGGCGTGGCTGACGAATCTGCCTGCAGCCGTGATGATCCACTACTCAGCGGCCGGGCTGGCATTGATCTTCGCCCTGCGTGAGTTCGCCCGCGGGGCCGACCGTGGAACCGACCGTGAACGATGGTGGAGTCCACAGACCTGGCGCCCCCTCATCCAGACAGGTGTAGCAATCCTCCTGGGAGCTGGCCTAACCTCGTTTTATCTGCTCCCGGCAATCCATGAACAGGGATGGATCAACCTCAGCGAGGTGCTGTCACCAGGCGTGCGGCCGCAGGACAATTTTATTTTCACCACCATCGCCGATCCCGATCACAACCGCTTCAATCTTCTGGTTTCGAGCGTAGCGCTTGCCGAAATCGCCGTCCTGGTTTTCGCGATCTGGTTTTCCCGCCAGGCGAAGCGCCTAGCGACAGCCGCCCCTTTGACAAGCCCAGGGCAGGCTCTCGACTGTCCAGTCGCGCGGCGCTCGACGGTAGCCGCCGGTGAATCCCCGTGGCTGCTAATTTCCGCCTGGGGCACCGTCAGCGCGCTCCTGATGTTGTCAGTGACCAATGTGCTCTGGCAGCACTTGCCCAAGCTCCGCTTCGTGCAACTTCCCTTCCGCTGGCTGCTCTGCATGAATGCCGCTTTGGCCGTGCTTCTGCCCACGGCGGCCAAACGCTGGACCTCGCGCGTGCTGGCGTTTGCCGTTCTCTTGGCCGCGGTCATCCTCGTCGGCTATCGCATCCAGCCCCCGTGGTGGGATATGGCCAGCGATATCCGTGAGATGAGCGACGCCATCGCCGATGGCACCGGCTACGAGGGCGCCGACGAATATGTCCCCGCCGGAGCCGACCCCTACGAGTTGAACAAATCTCTGCCCCGCGTCAGCGACAACATAGGAGCGCCGGTTCCTAGCAAGATACTGGCATGGCGGCAGACTGAGAAACACTTCAAGGTTCACATTGCCGCACGACGAAATTTAGTCGTGCGCCTTTTCAGCTACCCGGCGTGGGAAGTTGTCGTGAATGGCAAGCCGACCGAAACGCAGCGTACCGATGTCACCGGTCTGATCGTGATTCCCATCGCCGCTGGAGACAACGATGTACAAATTCATTTTCGCCGGACGATCGATCGTGTGGTCGGAAACGTCATCTCGTTAATCAGCTTGACGCTGTTCGTTGTCGCCTGGATCAAAACCGGCAAAGGTCGCATGACCTCACTCACGATTCTGGTGGCAACTTCGAACGCCGGCAAGCTTCGCGATTTCGCCGGAGCCGCCGCGCCCTTCGGCATCACAGTTTCCAACATCCCGCACTTTTCTTCCCTGCCCGAAGTTGTGGAAGACGGGGACACCTTCGAGGAGAACGCGCGTAAGAAAGCGGAGACGTATAGCTTGGCGGTTCCCGGCGAACTGGTTCTAGCCGACGACTCCGGCTTGGAGATTGACGCTTTTGGCGGCGCTCCCGGGGTACGCTCTGCCCGCTACGCCGCCGATGAACTTGCCGGCGGACATGACAGCAAGCATGACGTCGACAATGACGACGAGCGTCCCGATGAAAGTCACGCTGTCGAACGCAATAGCAATAACGACGACGAAGCAAATAACGCCCGCGTGCTGCGCGAACTCGCCAATGTTGCCCCGGAAAAACGCACCGCGCGATTCGTATGCGTGCTGGCCGTGGCCCGCGACGGCCAAACGCTGCACACCTTCCTCGGCACCGCTGAAGGCGTCATTCTGGACGCGCCTCGCGGCAAAAACGGCTTCGGATACGACCCCCTCTTCTTCTTTCCCGCAATTCAAAAGACGTTCGCCCAATTAAACCCCGAAGAGAAGTCCCGCTACAGCCATCGTGGCGCCGCATTCCGAAAACTCCTGCACTGGATGGATCGCGACCAACGCCAGCGCTAGTCGAATTGGGCCGCTGCTGCCGCTTCGCCCAACAAAACAAACCTTCGTAACCTTCCGGAAGCACGCGACCGTCAGAACTCTAGACTCGTCGTGTTAGCCTTGCCCCAACGAAAATAAGGGATGCGTGTGCAGAACCTTCCAGTGATCGTCGAGTCTGATTCCCCGGCACTGCCCATTTGTAAAGATCCCATTGTCATCTTTTGTAAAGATAAAGAGCCGGATGCCAGAATCCAGCCATCACGTCTAGCCTGTGTCGACTTGCTTCGTGGTGCAGTGATGGCCCTGATGACCTTGGACCATACGCGAGCCTTTTTCACTGGCCTCCTGGTCGCACCTGAAGACCTCGCCCATACAACCGGCCCACTCTTCTTTACGCGATTCGTCACTTATTTTTGCGCTCCGGCATTTTTCCTCCTGGCTGGGGCAGGCGGGTACTTGTCGCTGTCGCAAGGCAAGTCGGTCGCGCAGGTCTCCAGATTCTTTTGGACACGCGGGTTTTGGCTCGTGTTGCTGGATTTGACTGTCATGGCCTACGCCTGGACCTATGTGTTTCCGTTCTGGTTCAGCGGTGTGCTCTGGTCACTCGGTTGGTCGATGATCGCAATGGCATTGCTTGTACGCCTGCCACTCCCATGGATCGCAGCGTTGGGCACGGGAATGATCGTTACTCACAACCTGCTTGATGGAATAAATCCTGCTGGGTTTGGGAAGTTCGCCGGGCTATGGCTCATTTTGCATGGCCATGGCTCGTTCTGGATTGAGCCCGGCAGAACTTCATTCTTCGTCCTGTTCCCGCTGATTCCGTGGGTGGGAGTGATGGCCGCCGGCTACGCCCTTGGCGCTCTGCTGCGCAGGAAGGACTGGAGAAAACTGGTTTTTGGCATTGGCGCAATTTTAACGATTGCCTTCCTATGCTTGAGATTCTTCCACCTGTATGGGAACAGCCACTCGAGTTTTGCCGCGGGCCCATGGAGAATGCAAGCCACGCTGACTCTGACCATCGTTTCGTTCTTTGACACGTTGAAATACCCGCCATCCCTGCAATTCCTGTTGATGACGCTCGGGCCCTCTCTCATGGCGTTGGCGTGGTTTGACAAAATCAACACGGAACGCGGGTTTGCGAAGATTCTCGTGAGATTCGGTCGAGTGCCGCTTTTCTATTATGTAGTCCATATATATGTGATCCATGCGCTGGCGGTGTGCGTTGGGCTCATTTGCGGACAGCGGGTTGCGTGGCTGCTGTATGGAGGGCCCATGCTTCATTTGCCACCTGCTGGCTATGGTCACGGCCTACCGTTCATCTATGCAACGGGGCTCGCAATTGTGTTGCTCATGTACCTGCCCTGCAAGTGGTTTGCGGAGTTCAAACAACAGCACTCCGACTGGCAGTGGTTAAGGTATATGTAGCGGCACCAGGTACTGTAGCAAACGCTTGCGACGCCCTGTTGATTATTGATCAAACTTAGGGCAAACGCGCGTTCCGCTCGGTGCGGAGCGCCACATCACCGCTTGCTGTTTGCCCTTCAACGCACTTTTTCAGACGCTATCCAACCCATCTCGCCTTGACTTCCCTTCTCACCCAAAATGATAATAACCAGTTTGCACATCGGACCGTGTAAGGAGCAGTCATCTCAGCGTCAACAGCCAATCGCATCGCTCCCAAAATCAAATCGGGCGTCGCCCCGCTGCGCGCTGGCGAGGGAACCTCGTTCCTGCTGCGCCGTCTACACTCCGTCAGCGGCGTCGTGCCCATTGGAGCCTTCCTTCTCGAACACTTCATCTCGAACGCCGAAGCCTTCAAAGGCGCCGAGGCCTACGGCAGGCAAGTCGCATTTTTGAACAGCCTGCCCTTCGTTTTTTTGCTGGAGCTGTTTTTCATCTGGATTCCAATTCTCTATCACGGCCTCTACGGCATCTTCATCTGGTATCAAGGCGAGACCAACGTCGCTGATTATCCCTGGGCCGGCAATTGGCTCTATACCGCGCAGCGCTGGACCGGCATCGTCGCCCTCATCTACATCGTGCAGCATACTTACTCCCTGCGCTTCACCGGCGTGCACCTGCCGACGCATCCCGACCTGGCATTTGCGAAGGTGCAAGCACAATTCCACAATCCGTGGATGATCGCCTTCTACGCTCTCGGGATCGTCGCCGCTTCCTGGCATTTCAGCTACGGCCTGTGGCTGTTCGCCGCGAAGTGGGGCATCACGACCGGCGAAAGGGCGCGGCGCCGCTTTGGCTACATCTGTCTCGCGCTCGCCCTCGGCCTGGTTTCAATCGGCGCGGTCAGCATGTACGGATTCCTCAGGACGCCGCCCGAGCGTCTTGATCCGAATGCGCCTTCGGGAAACATCGTAATGAGATAGCGAGAAATAGTACGTGGAGAGAAATAGTACGTGGAGAGCCGGGCGCCCTAGCCCGGCAGATCGGACTCATCGCGGCATGGCAGTAATTCCGAAAATTATCGTTGTGGGCGGCGGCCTGGCAGGCCTCGCCGCCGTCATCAAAATCGCCGAGATGGGCGGTCAGGTCGACCTATTCTCGATCGTCCCCGTAAAGCGCTCGCACTCGGTTTGCGCCCAGGGGGGCATCAATGCCGCCAAGAACCTGAAGGGCGAAGGCGATTCCACCTGGCAGCATTTCGACGACACCATCTACGGTGGCGACTTTCTCGCCAACCAGCCGCCGGTCAAGGCCATGTGCGATGCCGCGCCCGGCATCATCGATCTGCTCGATCGCATGGGCGTTCCCTTCAATCGCACTCCCGAGGGTCTGCTCGACTTTCGCCGCTTCGGAGGCACGCTCTATAACCGCACCGCGTTTGCTGGAGCAACCACCGGCCAGCAACTTCTCTACGCGTTAGACGAGCAGGTTCGCCGCTATGAGTCCGAAGGCAAGGTAAAGAAGTACGAGCACTGGGAATTTCTTTCGGCCGTGCTCGACGGAACCCGCGTCTGCCGTGGCATTTGCGCGATGGATCTGCGAACCATGGAAGTGCGCACTTTCCCTGCTGACGCCATCATCATTGCGACCGGAGGCATTGGCGCCATCTTCGGCAAGTCCACCAACTCGGTTGTGTGCACCGGATCGGCGCAGTCCGCGCTCTATCAGCAGGGCTGCTACTACGCGAACGGCGAGTTCATCCAGGTGCATCCGACTTGCATCCCCGGCGAAGACAAGCTGCGCCTCATGTCGGAATCGGCGCGCGGCGAAGGTGGACGCGTCTGGGTTCCGAAGACTCAGGGCGACAAACGCGATCCGAAGTCCATTCCTGAGAGCGACCGTTGGTACTTCCTCGAAGAGTGGTATCCGAAATACGGCAACCTCGTGCCGCGCGACGTGGCTACCCGCGCGATTTTCAAAGTGGTCTACGAGTACAACCTTGGCATCGACGGCAAGCCGATGGTTTATCTCGACCTCACGCACATCGACCGCAAAGTCCTCGACCGCAAGCTGGAAGGCATCCTCGAAATCTATGAGAAGTTTGTAGGCGACGATCCGCGCGACACGCCCATGAAAATTTTCCCGGGCATGCACTACACCATGGGCGGACTGTGGATTGATTACAAGCAGGCCACCAACATCCCGGGAATCTTCGCCGCTGGCGAGGCCGACTACCAATACCATGGCGCCAATCGCCTCGGCGCGAACTCGCTGGTGTCGTGCATCTTTGGAGGCTTCGTGTCCGGCCCGAATGCCGTGCAGTACGCGAAGAATCTGCCAGCCGCGCCCAGCAATGGACACTTCGACGCCGAGCGCAAGCGGCAAGAAGAGATCAATGCAGGCCTGATGCGGTCGGATGGCGGCGAGAATCCGTTCCTGCTCTGGCGCGAACTCGGCGCGCTGATGACCGAGAACTGCACCGTCATCCGCTACAACAAAAAGATTCAAGCGGCCGACGCCAAGTTGGTGGACATGCTGCATCGTTTCCAGAAGATCAACTTGAGCGATCGCTCGCAGTGGGCGAACACCACCATCGCCTTCACGCGCCAGCTATATAACATGCTGCAATTGTCGCGAGTAATCGCGCAGGGAGCGGCCATGCGCGACGAGTCTCGCGGCTCACACTACAAGCCCGATTTCCCCGACCGCGATGACAAGAACTGGATGAAGACAACGAAAGCAACCTTCGCTCCCGATCTGGACGAGCCTAAATTCGAGTTCGAGCCCGTGGATGCATCGCTGATTCCGCCGCGGCCCAGGAAGTATTGATGCGGCTTATGTGTCGTCATCGCGAACCGGGAAGGGCACGAGTTCCACTCGTGCCGCTGGAGACATCCCCAAGACGGCGGCTTCAGCCGCTGGGGGCCACGGGTCGAGCTTGAATCCCGGAAATGCAGAGCAATACCGATACTCCGAAGGAGCGGCCACAAGTTTGCCGACCACGGGGTTCTGGTGAATATAATTTCGATGGTGAGCGAAGTCGTTTGAATCGCGGATCCGGTGATCGGTGAATCCACGCTGCCACACCTCGGCGCTTCGCCCGCGAATGGTGCCGAGAGCGTGCGAGTATCCGCTCTTGATTAGCTGGACGGCTCGCTCTATCGTTACCTCCTGAGCCGGCGTGAGCAAGATATGGATATGATCAGGCATTAGGACGAAGGCGTGCAATGCGTAGCGCCCTTCTCGACGGTAGTGATAAGAGGTCTTGAGGAATAATCGGGCGTAGGCTTCGACGACAATGAGTTGGCGGCGTTGCCAGCTCGAGAAAGTTAGGAAGTAGGTCCCGGGAGGAGAAAAGAGTCGTGTGGGCTTCAAGAGTTACCTCAGCGGCTGGAAGCCGCAGTTCACTTTCAGCCTAAATCGGCACGAGTGGAACTCGTGCCCTTCCCGGTTATTTTTCTTATCATGGTTTTTCGTTTTGGGAAAAAGGATGTCGGCTCATTCGTGTGCGCAGGAAAATATTTGAATTGGGAAGGGCACGAGTTCCACTCATGCCGATAGAGATGCCCTGGGAATGCGGCTTTAGCCGCTGAGGGCCGAGGCGGCGACTCAGGAGAGTGTATGTTCGAAGAAGTCTCCGAATCAATCGCGTCAAGATTAAAGCGGCGTGTCGTTTTCCTGAGCATCCTCTATCTCGGAGTCGCTTCGCGGAAGGGGTCGAATTCTTGTACACGCGCAAGATCGACCATGCCCTAGAAGCTGCTATCTGGCTTGTATTGTCGGCAGGTTGGGCCTACCGGTTTCGCCACTTTGGGGAGCCGCAATCAACGAAACTGGATATCGAAGCAAAGACAAAAGACTGAAATCATGCCAAACAATAAATCCATAATCATAAAGATCAAGCGCCAACTCACCCCCGACGCCAAGCCGTCGTGGGAAGAGTTTGAGATCCCCTACAAGCCGAACATGAACGTCACTTCGGCCCTGATGGAGATCGCGGCCAACCCCGTCACCCGCGACGGCAAGCCGACAACGCCTATCACCTACGACTCGAATTGTCTCGAAGAGATTTGCGGCTCCTGCGCCATGCTGATCAATGGACGCGCCCGCATGGCCTGCTCCGCGCTGCTCGACCACCTCGATCAGCCGATCAAGCTCGAGCCGTTCTCGAAATTTCCCGTGGTGCGTGACCTCGCTGTTGATCGCAGTGTGCTCTTTGAGAATCTGAAAAGAGTGAAAGCATGGGTGCCGGTCGATGGCAGCTACGACCTCGGTCCGGGGCCGCGCGTGACCATGGAGGACCAGGAAAAGGCCTATCCGCTGTCGAGCTGCATCTCGTGTTGCTGCTGCATGGAAGCCTGCCCGCAGTTTAACGAAGACACGGGATTCGTCGGCGCGGCCGCCATCTCGCAAGTGCGCCTGTTCAACACGCATCCCACCGGCCAAGCACTGAAGCGCGAGCGCCTGTCCGCACTGATGGGCGACGGCGGAATCCATGAATGTGGCTACGCGCAAAACTGCGTCGAGATTTGTCCGAAAGATATTCCGCTGACTACGTCGATTTCCGAAGTCGGTGGCCAAGTCATGAAACAGGCGCTCGGCGACCTGTTGCGGAAATGACGGCGCTTTGCGCGACGTCGCATCCCCGTAGAGACGGGGTTGCCCCGTCTCCGCTCGCACCGCCTCCGGACACGCCGCGAGCGAGAGGCGGCAAGCCGC
Source organism: uncultured Acidobacteriaceae bacterium (assembly GCA_963772195.1). GTDB lineage: Bacteria > Acidobacteriota > Terriglobia > Terriglobales > Acidobacteriaceae > Acidiflorens. Next base: position 842,445 of record CAVYWE010000002.1, read on the forward strand.
GTCTCTACGGAAACTCAAGAGTGCCTGAAATCAACAAATTACCTTTAGGTAATGACCGTAACTCCCTTAAGTAACGGGGCTTAGGCGGATTGCTTCACAAAATCGTTCATCTCTGGTTTAGAATCACAGCACTCGTAAGGCAATGAGGGATCCGCCGGATCGCCGGTTGTTTCAAGTGGAGCAATGGTGCCATCGCCAATGACGCAAAGATTCATAACCCGCGAATTTAAAAGCTCCAAACCGCCGGGTGCATTGGTGGGAGCACTGATCATGCTTGCATTCTTCCTCACGGCCGTGGCGCCAGGAACCGCTTTTGCCCTGCATCGCGTCGACCATCACCACCATCGGTTCCTGCACGCGTTGCGCTTGACCGGCCTTCGCCGCCTGCTCTGGAACCCAATGTTCCGTCCGTCGCACGATTCCCTGATCCGCCAAAACGAAGAAATAGACCGCATCGATCTGCCCCGAATTCAAGACGACGCTGAACTGGAAGCGCTCAAGGCCTCGGGCGCACTGGTGCCGATCGAACAGAGCGAGTCCCTGAAGATTGAACCCAGTCTCGATCCCTCGCGCCGCTATTGCCGTCCCTGGACCCGCGATTTTGTCGAGGACCTTTCCGAAGTTTATTACCGGCAGTTCCACTCACAGATCCAAGTCAATTCCGCGGTACGCACCGTGAAGGGACAGAAGAAGCTGCGCCGCCACAATCGCAACGCCGCTCCGGCGGAAGGCGACACCGCGTCTTCGCATCTCGCCGGCGTCACTGTCGACCTGCAGCGCCGCGGCCTGTCGAAAGAGCAGATCCGCTTTGTCGAACGCTACTTGTTCTATCTGAACGCGATCGGCCTGGTCGAACCCGAAGAAGAGCGCCACCACTGGTGTTTTCACGTGATGGTCTCCAATCGCTACGATGACTGGCGCCAGACGCAGACGATTTTCCCGCATTCTCCAGTGGAAGAACCTGGCGCCGCGCCGGGCAATGTCACTGCTACTGCCACTGCCGCAGCCACTTCGATGAACGCCTCCAACTGAGGCTTCCACTGGACTCCGCTTCCGCTACACTCTCCACAGAATGATTGTTTTAATGGCGGGCCTTCCCGGAACCGGCAAAACCACGCTTGCTCGCGAACTGGCTCACCGAACTCTAGGCGCGCTCCTCAGCAAAGACGAGATCCGCGCCGCCCTGTTCTCGCCCGAAGATATCGAATACTCCGTCAAGCAAGACGACTTCGTGATGGAAATTATGCTCGAAGCCGCGCGCTTCCTACTGCAAAATGCTCCTGCTCGTAAAATGTTTCTTGACGGCCGCACCTTCTCCCGCCGCTACCAGATCGACCGCGTTCTCAAGTTCGCTAGCGAACTCGCTCAGCCCTGGACGATCATCGAGTGCACCTGTGCCGAGGAGTCCGCTCGCCGCCGTCTCGACCTCGAACCCGACCCCGCACACCCCGCGCGCAACCGAAGCTTCGCGCTCTACCTTAAAGTGAAAGCCCGCTTTGAACCCATCACCTATCCCAAAACCACAATCTCTACGGACCAACCGCTCGAGCAGTGCGTTGAGCAAGCGCTGGCCGCCATCACTGCCGCATGAGAGATTCGATGGAGCGACGGGTGTCCTCGCCCGCCTGCCCTGAGCGAAGTCGAAGGGTCCACCCGTGCTCCCTGCAGCAGCATCGCCGCCGGGCGGGGACGCCCGGCTCTCCATCAGCAAGTGCATCGTATAGAATTCTTGCTCACCATGAACAAGCGAATCCTTGCCGTTGCCCTCGCACTCTCACTCGCCTTTGCCGGTCCCGTTTACGCCCAGACCGCCATCAGCAAGAAAGCCCGCGATATTCACAACTCCGCCATCGTCGTCGACACGCATGCCGATACCCCGCAACGCTTCCTCGACGAAAACTACGACATCGGATCGACCGACCCCAAAGATTACGGCCACATCAGTCTCGACAAGGCGAAAGCCGGAACCTTGGGCGCCGAGTTCTTTTCCATCTGGGTGGAACCGGAAACCAACCAGGGCCACTTCGCCCGCCACACGCTCGATCTCATCGATTCAGTCTACGAGCAGGCCGCCCGTCATCCCGACCGTATGATGATGGCCTTCAGTGTCGCTGACATCGAGCGTGCCCACCACGAGCACAAACTCGCCGCGCTTCTGGGGATTGAGGGCGGACACTCCATCGAAAACGACATTCGCCTGCTCCGCGATTTCTACCGCCTCGGTGTCCGCTACATGACCCTGAGCTGGTCGAACACCAACGAGTGGGCCGACTCTTCCGGCGACATCGACAATCCCAAAATCGAGCACCACAACGGCCTCACCGATGGCGGCAAACAGATTGTCCTGGAGATGAACCGCCTCGGCATGCTGATCGATATCTCCCACGTCGCCGACAAGACGTTCTATGACACGATCGCCGTCACCAAAGCGCCCGTCATCGCGTCGCACTCTTCCGCGCGCGCCCTCACTAATCATCCGCGCAACATGACCGACGACATGCTCCGCGCCGTCGCCAAGAATGGCGGCGTGGTCCAGGTAAATTTCTACAACGCCTTCATCGACGAAAACTACCGTAAGGCTGCCGAGGCGCAAGCCAAAGATCGCGACGACGCCGTCAAGGCCTACACCGACAAACTCAAGGCAGAGGGAAAGACCGTCACCTATCTCGACGCCGACCGCATCGAGCGCGAGTGGGCCGCCAAAATCCCGCGTCCTCCGTTGAGCTCTCTGATCGATCACATCGACCATATCGCCAAAGTCGCTGGTATCGACCATGTCGGGCTTGGATCGGATTTCGACGGCGTGAGCGGCGCAACTCCCGAAGGGATCGACTCCGTTGCCGACCTGCCAAAAATTACGCAGGCCCTGTTGGACCGCGGTTACAGCGCCGACGATATCCGCAAAATCCTAGGCGGCAACCTGCTCCGCGTCTTCCGGGAGGCCGAGCAAATCAGCCGCGAAATGCAAGCCAGCAAGTGACATGTGGTGCGACGGGCGTCTCGCCCGTCCCCCGTGCCCCAGCAGCAGCGTCGCGGCCGGGCGGGGACGCCCGGCTCTCCACCAGCAACAGGATCGATTGTCGTACAATTGAAACTTGCCAAAATACTTCCAGGAGCATCCATGCGCACTCTACTGCAGACGCTTGTCCTGATCATCTCCACGTCCCTGCTCAGCGCGGCACAAGCAGCCTCAGCTCCGCAGCCAGCGACAAAGCCAAAGCCGCCCGTCCGCAAGCCCGCCAGTTCCGCCCCCGCTGCTACCGCGGAGCCTACCGCCATCATCCACACCACGGCTGGCGACCTCCACTGCACGCTATTTCCGAAGGTTGCCCCGATCGGAGTCGAGAATTTCATCGGCCTTGCCAGCGGCACAAAAGACTGGACCAGCCCCGTCTCTCACGCCAAGAAGCACGGCGTTCCACTTTACGACGGCACCATCTTTCACCGTGTGATTCCCGGTTTCATGATTCAGGGCGGAGATCCCAAAGGGGATGGGACGGGCGATCCCGGCTACAAATTCAAGAATGAGACCGCGCCCACTGTCACTTTCGATCGCCCCGGGCGTCTCGCCTACGCCAATGCCGGACCCGACACCAACGGCTCGCAGTTCTTCATCACTGAAGTTCCCTACCCCAGCCTCAATGGCAAGTACACCATCTTCGGCCAATGCGATGATGCCGCCGTCGAACTGGTCAAGAAAATTGCTCGTATGGCGACGGACGGCGAACGCCCGCTCCGTCCCATCAAGATCACGCACATCGAAATCCATCGCGCTGGTGCATCCAGCAAGCCGGCAGTTCCCAAACCATCGCCAGCCGTGAAAAAACCGTCGTAGCACGCAATGCAGGCGCGGTTCGCCGCGTCCGAGACGGGGCAAGCCTCGTCTCTACCAGCAAGAGTAAGAAAGATCAATTTAAGAATTTGAAGGAGACTATGACCCGCACACCCGGAACCTATGCCGTGTTTGAAACCAGCGAAGGCAATATCGTTTGCCGTCTGTTCGAAAAGGATGCCCCAAAGACCGTCGCGAATTTTGTCGACCTCGCCGAGGGCAAGCGCGAATGGAAGCACCCCTCCACCGGCAAGAAATCCAACGACCCTCTTTATCATGGGACGATTTTTCATCGGGTGATTCCCGACTTCATGATTCAGGGCGGAGACCCGCATGGCACCGGCATGGGCGGCCCCGGCTACCAGTTCGAAGACGAGACCAAAGGTTCTCCGCACAAGTTCGACAAGTCGGGGAAACTCGCGATGGCCAATGCGGGCCCGAACACCAACGGCTCGCAGTTCTTCATCACCGTCGGCAAAACCGACTGGCTGACTGGCAAACACACAATTTTCGGGGAGGTAGTCGAAGGCTACGATGTAGTAGAAAAAATCTCGAAAGTCGCGCGCAACCGCCAAGACCGTCCGAACAAAGACGTCGTAGTGAAGTCGGTAAAAATCGAACGCTAGTGCAATTCAATGGAGAGACGGGCGCCCTCGCCCGTCCCAGGCGCAGTCGCAGGATGAGTGGGATTCCCGAACGTTGAACAAAGGGGACCACTGCTTATGCCGACAAAGAGAGGGGCTTCTACTAAGCGAGGCCCGTCCGCAAAGAGCGACGATGGCTCAAAAGACGTCGACAAATATCTGGCAGCCGTCTCGGAACCCGCCCGCAGCACCTTGAACACAATTCGCGCCACCATTCGCTCCGCCGTACCGCCGGAGGCCACAGAGGGCATCAGCTACGGGATTCCTGTGTTCAAGTACAAAGGAGCGCTGGTGTGGTTCGCGGCTTTTTTCAAAGCACTGCAGTTTCTTCCCCGGAAGTCTCGCCGTGATCGCAGCGTTTAAAGACGAACTCAAGGGCTGCGAAACATCGAAAGGCACCATCCGCTTCCCCATGGACAAGCCTCTGCCGGCGGCTCTTGTGAGAGAACTGGTGAAGGCGCGGATCGCGGAGAACGACCGCAGGAAGAGCCGATGATCGGGTAGTCTCAAGAACAACGCGACTCGAAGGCGCTGCCTCCCCTTCCGATCCCTCAATATTCTTTATAATGAAAAGTTCCTTCCCCGCTTCTGGAGGCAAGCATCATGGCGTCGTTCAACGGAGTGCCTGTCCCATCCCATGGGCAGAAGATCGAATATAGCAACGGCAAGTACCGCGTCCCCGATCACCCGATCGTTCCGTTCATCGAAGGCGATGGCACGGGCCGCGATATTTGGAAAGCCTCCGTCCGCGTCTTCGATGCCGCTGTCGAAAAGGCGTATCAGGGTAAGCGCTCCGTTGCCTGGTACGAAGTTTTTGCCGGAGAGAAGGCCAAGGCTCGCTTTCAGAATTGGCTTCCAGACGACACCATCAGCGCCATCCGCGAATTCCGCGTCGCCATCAAAGGTCCGCTGACCACGCCCGTCGGAGGCGGCATCCGCTCCCTCAACGTCGCCCTGCGCCAGATTCTCGATCTCTACTGCTGCGTGCGTCCCGTGAAGTACTACGCCGGAGTGCCGTCGCCCGTGAAGCATCCCGAGCGCATGAATATTGTCATCTTCCGCGAGAACACAGAAGACGTTTACGCCGGAATCGAATGGGAAGAAGGCACGCCCGACGCCAAACGCCTGATCGAATTCCTCAACAAGGACATGCTGAAAGGCGGCAAGAAGCAGATCCGCCTCGACTCCGGCATCGGCATCAAACCCATGTCCGTGACCGGCACGAAACGTCTGGTGCGCATGGCCATCCAGCATGCTCTCGACAACAAGAACAAGGCGGTCACGCTCGTACACAAAGGCAACATCCAGAAGTTCACCGAAGGTGCGTTCCGCAAGTGGGGATACGAACTCGCCACGGAAGAATTCCGCGCTCATGTCGTCACCGAGCGCGAGAGCTGGGTCATTGACAACAAGGACAAGAATCCCAGTCTCACTGTCGAGGAGAACGCGAACCTCATCGAGCCCGGCCTCGAGTTCGCCACCGACGATTTCCGCCGCGACCTCTACAAAGAGGTAAAAGACTGCGTCGATTCCATCTATGCCACGCACGGCAAAGGCGCATGGAAGAAAAAGCTGATGATCAATGACCGCATCGCCGACTCCATTTTCCAGCAGGTAGTGACGCGGGCCGATGAATATAGCGTTCTGGCCACGCCCAACCTGAACGGCGACTACATCTCCGATGCGTGCGCAGCGCAGGTCGGGGGCCTCGGCATCGCTCCCGGAGCGAACATCGGCGACGGCTACGCCATCTTCGAAGCCACCCACGGCACCGCTCCCAAGTACGCCGACAAAGATGTCATCAATCCCGGCTCTGTCATTCTGTCCGGCGTCATGATGTTCCGCCATCTCGGATGGACCGAAGCCGCCGATCTGATCGAGCAAAGCCTGGAGCGCACCATCGAACAGAAAAAAGTGACCTACGATTTCGAGCGCCTGATGGAAGGCGCCACCAAAGTAAAAACCAGCGAGTTTGCCACGTGCATGATCGAGAATATGAGCGTTGCAGTGGCAGCGGATTAATAAATCTACTGTAGAAACGGGGCTTGCCCCGTCTCTTTCGTGCATAGGCGCTGCTACACGCGGCAAGCCGCGTCTCTACGGGAATTCTCATTTGAAATTAAGAAAGGAACTTCATGCGCCATAAAGTAACGATCGTAGGATCCGGAAACGTAGGCGCCACCGCCGCTCATTGGATGGCCTCCAAAGAACTAGCCGACGTTGTCCTCATCGACATCGTCGAGGGCATCCCCCAGGGAAAGGGTCTCGACCTGCTTGAGGCCATGCCGATCGAGAAGCGCGATTCCAACATCATTGGCACGAACGACTACGCCGACACGGCCAAATCGGACATCGTCGTCATCACCGCTGGAATTCCGCGCAAGCCTGGCATGAGCCGCGATGATCTTCTGAATACCAACCACAAAATCATGAACGATGTAGTCGGCAAGATCGTGCATTACTCGCCGAACTGCATCCTCATCATCGTCTCCAATCCCCTCGACGCCATGGCGCAGGCCGCCTACAAGATGAGCGGCTTTCCGCGCGAGCGCGTCATCGGCATGGCCGGCGTGCTCGACTCCGCCCGCTTCCGCACTTTCATAGCCCAGGAACTCAAAGTCAGCGTCGAGAACGTAACCGCCTTCGTCCTCGGTGGACACGGCGACACCATGGTCCCTCTTCCGCGCTATTCCACCGTCGCCGGAATTCCGATCACCGAACTCATGGATAAACCTACTCTCGATCGCATCGTGCAGCGCACACGCGACGGCGGCGCCGAGATCGTAAAGCATCTCAAGACTGGCTCCGCGTATTACGCTCCGTCGGCCGCCGTCACCGAGATGGTCGAGGCCATCCTCAAAGACAAGAAAAAGATTCTCCCCTGCGCTGCCTACCTCAACGGAGAGTACGGCATCCACGGGCTATTCGTCGGAGTGCCGGTAAAACTAGGAGCTAAAGGAATCGAGCAGATCATCGAGATCAAACTCACTCCGGATGAGAAAGCAGCCCTCGACAAGAGCGTAGCAGCCGTGAAGGAACTCATAGCGGTGATCAACGTCTAGCGCTCGGATCGCGCGTGTGGTGGCGGGGCTTCGCCCCGCCAAGACGGGGCAAAGCCTCGTCACCACACCACCTGTGTGTGATTTCCCTTTCGTCATCGCCTCCGGCTCGCTATAGTGTCTGAGGCCAGCACACGATGGACTTCGATCAGCTCGAAATTTTTCTGGAAGTGGCGCGCCTCTCCAGTTTCTCTCGCGCGGCGGAGAAGCGTTTTCGCACCCAGCCCGCCATTTCATCCCAGATCCGAGCGCTGGAAGAAGAAGTGGGCGCTCGCCTGCTCGACCGCTCCGGAGGCCGCGTCTCGCTCACCGCGTCGGGCAAATTGTTTTTCAAATACGCCGAGGAGACGCTGGAGCGGCGCAAGACGATCCTCACCGAGATCGCCGAGACCGAGCGCGTGCCCCGCGGCGAAATTGTCGTGGGAGCAAATGAGGGCACCTGCCTGCACATCCTTCCCGAAGTCTTCGCGCAATTCAAACGCGACTACCCGAACGTCGCCGTGAGTATCAAACGCTCCGACTACGCCAAGATTCTAGAGTCGGTCATCGAAAACGTGGTGGACTTTGGCGTGGTCTCGTTGCCCGTGACCGACAACCGGCTCGAGGCGCAGATGATTCATCGCGATGAACTCGTCGTGATCACGGCCCCGCATCATCCGCTCGCGGCGAAGAAGAGCGTCACCGTGGCTGAGGTCTCGACCTATCCGCTGGTCGTGCCCAAGCTCGGCCACACCCGTGACGCCCTCGATGCGCTGTTCTATGACCATCACCTGAAGCCGAACTTGGCGATGGAACTCGATTCGAGCGAACTGCTGAAGCGTTTTGTTGCTGCCGATGTCGGCGTCGGGTTTATCGCGCGCTCCAATATCGAGGAGGATATCCGCGCCAAGGTCCTGGTCGCGATCAAGTTCTCCAACGCGCAAATCCGGCGTGACCTCGCGATCGTATTCCGCAAAGACAAATCGCTCAGCCGCGCTGCCAAGGCTTTCATGGACATTGCGGTCAAGCAAAAGAATTTTTCCGCGGCCGGGGCTGGGAAGCAATCTAAATGACTAGGGTTGCGGGTTTCATCGTCTTCTTGCTCGTTTCCGCTGGCGCATCCCAGAAGCAGCCCACCCACAGCAAAGTTTCCGCAGTCGACGCCAACAAGCTCACCGCGCTGAAAGTCACGGGAACGGCTCGCTACACCGATAAAGAAATCCTTGCCGCGAGCGGCCTGCAGATCGGCCAGAACGCTGCCGACGGCGATTTTAAGGAAGCGGCCCAGCGCCTGGGCGATTCCGGGCTGTTCAGTGATGTTGCGTATTCGTATTCATCCTCCGGGGGTGGCACTAAGCTGGAATTGCAACTGGCGGACGTCGAGAAGGACAAGCTGGTTCCCGCAAATTTCGAAAATTTTGCGTGGTATACCGATGCGGAACTCTTCGGGGAGTTAAAGCGCCGAGTTCCTCTCTTCAAGGGAGAAGTGCCACTTGCCGGAACGCTCCCCGATAGGATCCAGGAGGCGCTCCAGGCGATATTCGACCAGAAGCAGATTCCCGCGCGCGTGGACTATCTTCGTGAAGGCCCTGAAGAGGGAGGGAAGCTGATTGGGATCTCCTACTCGGTCGAATCCCTGGAGATTCGGATCCGCAACGTCGAATTTCCGGGCGCTGTACCGGACTTGCTACCCGGGCTGCAGGCCGCATCGCGCAGACTCACCGGAACACCGTACGTCCGAACAAGTCTGGCCAAAGTCGCAGAGCTTGATTTTCTACCAATTTGTCTCAAGGGCGGATATCTCAGGGCGTCTTTTGCCAAGGCAGACGCGCACGTTGTGTCGCAGGCGAATGGAGAGGTCGAAGTGGATGCCATAGTTCCGGTAACACCGGGCAAAGTGTATTCGACCTCCAGTGTCGACTGGAAGGGTAATTCTGTAATCAAGACAGGCGAGCTCGCGCCTCTCCTCCACCTACCGCCCGGCCAGCCCGCAGACGCCGTGCGTCTTGTCCAGGACATCGAAAAGGTTGGCAAACTGTACCGCAGCCGCGGCTACATGACGGTTCAGATTAAGCACGACGCTCAACTCGATGACGAGAAAAGCACCGTGCACTACGACCTGAATATCGTCGAAGGCGACCTCTACACGATGGGTGAGTTGGAGATATTAGGACTCGACACGCAGGCCACAGCTCGCATGCAGGCAGCGTGGAGTCTGCGCGAAGGTCAGCCCTACAATGCCGACTATCCCAATAAATTTGTGGACGATACCGGACAGATCCTTCCCCGCGGCGTGCGGTGGATCGTCAGCATCCATGAAACGCCGGAAGCGAAGGACAAGACTGTAGGCGTGGAGATCCGATTCAAGCAGCAGTAAAATTTTCATCTAACCCAGAGCTTGCACGAGAATCTTTATCTTGGCATCATGATAGTGAGATCATGCCAGTCGGATCACGGAGTGGGTACTTTTGAAATATCGAGCCGTTTCACAGGAGACACAAGCAGAATGAGAGTGAATCGAAGAGTGAATCGAAACGTTAATCGAATTGCGACTGCGGTTCTTGGGATGCAGATGTTGGTCGGGCTGGCAGCGGTTCCAGCGCTGGCCGCCGGCAAGAGCCAGGCCTTGACCGGCGAAGTCAGCGACGCCATGTGCGGGGCAAAACACGAAATGCAGGGCAAGGCCGCGGAGTGCACGCGCGCCTGCATGAAGCATGGATCGCAGTATGCGCTCGTGGTCGGGGACAAAGTCTATACCCTGGAGACCTCGGATAAGGCCGCGCTCGACAAGTTGAACGATCTGGCCGGCGCCAAGGCAAAGGTAACCGGAGAAGTGGACGGCACCACGATCGCGGTAAAGTCGGTGGCTGCGGGATCGTAACTCAGACCGTGGAGTAACGGGCGTTTCGCTCGTCCATCCGAAATCAGAGCAGCTTCAATAAAAAACCGGCGGGCAAGCCCGCCGGTTCCTTGTTTCCGCAATCGTAGACGCTAATTCTGGTCCGGTTTATCCTCGCGGCGCTTCAGCGTCGGTCGATCATCGTCGCTCTTGTCCGTGCCGGTGGACTTGTCGGTGCTAGAAGTCCGGCGCAGGCTGGGACGGCTTCCATCCTTCTCTTCGATGACCTTGTGCCGGTTCTCGATAGTAGCAAGCCGCGCTTTCACGTCGTCAAACTCTGACGTGGAAACGACGTATTGGGCGCGCGCCGGAAGAATGGTCGCGATCTCCTGCTGCGACTTCTCGATGCGGTCGGGCGTCTGCGGATGCGAAGCGAACGCCTTAGCGAGCGTGCCCGGCTTCTTCTTCTCTTTCGCCTGAACTTTTTCAAAGAAGCTGATGAACGCCTGCGGATCATACCCCGTCTTATACATATATTGCAGGCCAAGGTAGTCCGCTTCCGCCTCGAAATTTCGCTGGAACTTCATGAACGTGAGCGGCAAGCCTAGGCCGGCTGCTTCGTATATGCCGTAGCCTATGCCACCCCCAATGAAGATCAGAGGAATCGTACCGATGTTCGCCCATTGCGCGCGCGTCATCTGACGAGTCATGTGGCGGGCGGCAACGTGCGCGATCTCATGCGCCATCACGCCGGCCATTTCGGCCTCTTCATCCGCCGCCAGAATCAGGCCGGAGTTCACGTAAAAAAATCCGCCCGGAAGGGCGAACGCATTCACTTCGTCCGAGTCGATTACCTTGATAGTGAATGGCACCTGCGCGTCGGAATTGCGCACCAGATTTTGCCCGATGCGGTTAACGTACTCGTTAACCACCGGGTCCTGAACCAGCTTCACGCCCTGCTCGACCTGCATCGCGTACTGTTTGCCCATCCTGATTTCGGTTTCGAGCGAATACCAGTTGCCCATGCCGCGCCCGCCAATCTTGCGGTTGCCGATGGCGTCCACGTCGCTCTTACTGCCGTTGTGCTTGACCTTGCTGTCGTCAGGCTCCTGGATGGGAGGCGGCCCACTAGGCGCCGAGTCGTTGCTGCTCGAAGTAGAGTCCGGGGTCGGAGTCGGCGCGGGATCCTGTGGAGGAACTGGCGCTGAGCCAGTCGCCGTGCCAGTCGAAGTGGTCGCGGGCTGCGTGCTCTGAGTCTGCGCGCTCTGATCCTTTGCTGTTTGCGGCTGTGATGCTTGCGGCTGTGCGTTTGGAGTCTGGGAAGTTTGATCCTGCGCCAGCGCCGGCAGAGACATTAGCGCCAGTAAACTTAGGGAAATCAGCGATTTACGGAACGACATTTGGACACCCCGTGGAAACCCGGTCGGCTGCACTTATTATACCCCCGATAGCAAGTCGGTCTGGACGGAGTTTCCCTCCTAGTTTGACGCAGGCTCGAGCCGGAAAGTTACCCACTATTTTCACGGAACGTGCCGGCTGAGGCTCTTTCCGGAGCCGCCTGGGGCTAGGAGCCGTGGTGCACGTACGGTTCGTATCAGGGCATGCCTTCAGGCATGCCGAGAATGCTCGTCATGAGAGCGCCTTCAGGCGCTGCGGCCAGCGAGCGGAGTTTCAGTATGGTCCTTTCGCAGCCGCCGACCAGCGCCCTTTCCGTTTTCCCGCTCGCCGGTGTACCATGGCCGCGATTTTGGAAAGCGAGTTTGGAAAACGAGTTAGAAAAAGAGGAACCGCGCATGCTCAACCGTCGCAGCTTTCTATCGTCGTCTTTTGCTTCGTCCCTAGCCGTAGGCGCCGGCCTCGCCTGGCGCGGAAATCTATGGGCACAGCTTGAATCCCTGCCGACGAAGCTTCCCGAGCGCTCCCTCTTCGACCAGAACGAAGACGCCTATTGGCGCGAACTCCGCAAACAGTTCCTGATTCCAGCGGACGAGGTCTACCTCAACAACGGCACGGTGGGATCAAGCCCGGCGCCTGTCCTGCGCGCCGTGTTTGAGGGCTATGAAGCGTGCGAGAAGCTCAACGAGGCCGATCCCGAGGACTATCCCATCTGGGGATATGCTTCGTGGAACCAGTTTCGCGATCCGCTGGCCGCGTTTGTAGGCTGCAACCGCGACGAGATCGCCATCCTAAGAAACGCCACCGAGGCCAACAGCTACATCGCGAACGGCGTCGATCTGAAGCCTGGCGATGAAGTGCTGATGACCGATCAGGAGCATCCCGGAGGCGAGCATCCGTGGGATTTACGCGCGAAGCGCCACGGCATTGTCGTGAAGAAGATCACGCTGCCAAGGCCGGTAGAAAATCCTGCACAGGTATTGAACTTGTTCAGCGACGCCATAACCCCGCGCACGCGGGTTTTATTCTTCAGCCACATCACCACGTTTTCCGGAGTCGTGCTGCCGACCAAAGAACTCTGTGCTCTAGCTCGCACCAAAGGGATTATTTCCGCAGTCGATGGGGCACACGTTCCGGGCATGATGCGCCTGAACCTGCACGATCTAGGCTGCGATATGTATTCCTCAAGCCCGCACAAATGGCTGCAGGCGCCCAAAGGCTCGGGCTTTCTCTACGTCCGCGACGAAATGATCGACCGCCTGTGGAACACGATCGCCACCGAGGGCTGGGACGACGTGAAGATCCGCGCCGAACGATTCCAGCGCATCGGCAGTTCAAACGTCCCCGCCCTCTGGGGATTACGCGCCTCGATTCAACTGGCTAACGACATAGGAATGGACCGTATCGAACGCCGCCACCGTCAGCTTTGCGACTACATCCTAGCGGCCATGGTCAAACGCGGAGCGACGTCGTGGACTTCTCCGGATGCGTCGATGCGATGCGCGATAGCAACCGTGAATGTGCCGCCAATCGTCAGGATGGATCTGGAGCACTGGATGTGGAAAGAAAGGAAAATTCGCATCCGAGGAGCCGAACCACACAAGCTGCGCCTGTCCACGCCTTACTACCTGTCGAAACAAGATATCGACCGGTTCCTGGACGCCTTCGACGAGTACAAGAAGCCGAAGAGTTAGCTCGTGTGGAGGGACGGGCGCCCTCGCCCGTCCAAGCCGAGCGGCCCGGGCCATCTAAACAGAGCGGCTAATAGCTGAAAGCACTCTACGTCCAGCGAAACCAGCGCAGCGCAAGAACGAACGACACTCCGCCCCAAACTGCGAGCACGAGCAGCCGCCCCGATTGTGAGCTCAAAGTCGTGCCTTCAATGATCGTCGATCGCAGCGCGTCGTTGAGCGCGGTCAACGGGAGCGCTTTGATGAAAGGGTGGGCAATCGCGGGAAATTTCTGGTAGGAAAAGAAGACGCCGGAGAAGATCCACATCGGCATCATGACCAGGTTGATGAGGCCGGAGACGGTTTCGATCTTCTGCGCGCGGCATGCGGTTAGGAGGCCGACGCCGCCAAAGGTCACCGCTCCGAGCGATGCTAACATTAGGACCGAAAGGATCGATCTCCATCCTTGCACTCGCATGTGAAAAACTAGCACGCCGAAGCCTAAAAGCAGGCCTACTTCAATCACCATCAGGACCAGGCGGCTGCTGGTTAGGGCTAGCAGGAAATCGCTGCGGCGCATGGGCGTGGCTACGAAGCGCTTCAGTAGTTTGCGCTGCCGCATTTCTACCAGCGCGAAGCCCACTCCCCACATACCGGAGTTCATGAGGTTCATTCCCAGCAGTCCGGGGATGAGGAAGTCGATGTAGCGGGAGCCGGGTTCGTTGGAGGATTGCGCGGAAGTGGTCAGCGCGTCTTTGCGTCCGGCGGCGGACTGGAGCGCGGTGTCAATCTCGGCGCGGGAGAGCACGCTCTCCGGACGAGCGGGATCGTAATAATAAGTGTAGCTGCCGTCGGGATTCGACTCGATCACAAGATCGTACTGGCCGACGTGGAAAGCCTTGAGCGCGGCGTCGCGATCGAGCACGGTGGCTCGGATGGTGGAGTGGGCGGGCGAGCTCTGCAGCATGGCCAGCGTTTTCTGCGCGCCATCGCCACCGATCACGACGACCGACGTGACGTCCGCGGGCTTGTTGCGAAAGGCGATGCCTAATCCTCCTGCCAGCAACAGTGGAAAGATGAAGACCCAGAATACGACTTCAGGCTCGCGTTTGAGTTCGATGATGCGGGCCCAGAGCAGATGACGGTATCCGGACCAACGGCCGTTGCGGCCTGCGGGAGCGGCGATGCGCGGCTGTTCAAGTTTCGGAGTCGTCGGAGTCGGCTCTGGAGTCTTCGGAGTTTGCGGCGTGGTAGTTTCCGTTGCCATTTAATTCTCCCGCAGATGGCGGCCGGTCAAGTTTACGAAAACGTCTTCGAGACTGGCCTGGCGCGTGCTGAGGTGTTCGAGTTGGTGTCCCTGCTGATTGACCGCGGCGAGCAGCGCGGGAATGGTGAGATGTGGTTCGCGCACGTTGAGGCAGATTGCGCCGTCCTCGCTGCGGACGGATTCGACGCTGGGTAGCGCGCGCCACGCATCAGTTTCTTGGCCGTTCGAGTTGCCGCTGACGTTGCCAGCTACTCGGCCATCGACTCGGCCATCGACTCGGAACTCGACCACGTGATGGCCGCCAAGGCGGTCGATGAGGTCGGAAGGAGTGCCTTCGGCGATGATCTGGCCGTGATCGACGATGGCGAGGCGGTCGCAGAGGCGTTCGGCCTCGTCCATGTAGTGAGTGGTGAGCAAGACGGTGCCACCTTTTTTCTGGAAGACGCGGACGATTTCCCAGAGCTGGCGGCGGCTTTGGGGATCGAGTCCGGTGGTAGGCTCGTCAAGGAAAAGGATGCGCGGATTGCCGACTAGCGCGGTGGCCACAGCCAGGCGTTGCTTCTGGCCGCCGGAAAGTTTGCCGACCCACGAGTCGGTTTTTTCGGTCAGTTCGAGTTCTTCGAGAACTTCGGCGGCGGGGCGCGGCTCGCTGTAAAAGCTGGCAAAGAGTTCGATAGTTTCGTGGACGTTTAGTTTTTCCGACAAGCGCGTTTCTTGCAGCGAGATGCCGATCCACTCGCGCAACTGGCGCGGGTTGTCGTTCCAGGTGTGGCCGAAGATGCGGACTTCTCCGGAAGTGGGCGCGAGCAGGCCCTCGAGGATTTCGATGGTGGTGGTCTTCCCTGCTCCGTTGGGGCCGAGGAGTCCGAAGCACTGGCCGGCTTCGATGCGCAGGCTGATGCCGCGGACGGCTTCGACTTTTCCGTCGTAGGTCTTTCGCAGGTTGGTGCACTCGACTGGAGATGCCACGAGCAGATTGTAGCGTAGCTTGCTGCTGCGGAGCTGCGCTCCGCTGGACGGCTCCTGAGCGAAGCCGAAGGAAGGCGTCCGTTCCTACGCGATTCACTCAGGGTCTGCGCTCTGTGGTCGGCATCGGGACGTTGCCTTTTGCATCGTGCCACAGGATTGCGTTCAGCTCCCGGGCGTCGACGGCGTCGGGGCGGGAGAAGTTCATCTTCGACGATTCTTTCGCGCCCGCCGCTTTCTTTTCGTTCATTTTGTAGATCAGGCCGCTGCGAAGATTTTTGTCGTCGGCCTGGAAGGGCGGCTGCGTTCCCGGGCCTGAGAACAGCGGCGCCATGAGCGGAGCGTGCCCGTCGAACAGGTTCATCGGAGGGAGGCCGAGCAGAGCCTCCATAGTGTGGACCATGCTGACGGTCGTGTAGAAGTGATGATCGACGAACGGTTGCGGCGCGTGCGGCGAATATTTGCTGATGACCAGGGCGGTAGATCGATGGGCATCGATGTGATCGGCGCCATCCTGCGCGTCGTCTTCCAGGACAAATACGGCGGTGTCGTCCCAGTAGGGACTGTGCGAGATGGCATCGACCACGCGGCCGAGCGCCAGATCGTTATCGGCGACCGAGGCGTGCGGGGTTGGCTTGCCAGCGCGCGTACCTCCGGTGTGGTCGTCAGGCAGGTAGAGCAGCGTGAACTGTGGAAGTTCTTTGGGGCTTCCCTTCGCTTTCACAAACTCATCGAACTCGCGGAGAAATTCGTCGGCGCGGAGTTGGTCAGGATAATCGGTATTGAAGTCGGGGAATTGCGGGTCGTAATGGTCGCGCAGCGCGGCTTTTGTTGGGCGCATGCGCTTCATCTGCGGAATCGCCCAAGGCCAGGGACTCGGCCCGCCCCGCGGATTGCCCACGTTCGGCGGTAGAGGCTCGCCTTTGTTAATTTCGGCCACTGGACAAGTCGCAGACGAGGAAGACGGTGTTGCCTGCTTCGGTGATTCTCCTTTCTCGTTCTTGCACCACACGGCGGCGATGAACTCTCCGTAGATGCGATAGGTGAGGCCGCGGCGGGCGAGGTTGTCCCAGAGGAAGCCGGTAGCGGGATCGTCGACGTCGGGGATTCCCTGCTCTAGTGGAAGTTCTTCGGCCACGCTGCCACCAGAGTCGTAGGTGCGCTCCTGGCTGCGATAACCGATAGGCCACGTCTTCTCGTTGTAGTCGGAGGTGGTGGAAGCGGTGGACCAGATGTGTCCGTCGCCGGAAACTTCGCCGCTGTCGTAAAAATTGTCGAGCACGCCGAATTGCAGGGCGAGCTTGTGCTGGTTGGGAGTAGTGTCAGCGCCGTACATGGTGAGCGATGGGTCGCCGTCGCCGACGGGGAGGTCGCCTAAGATCTGATCGTAGGTGCGATTTTCTTTTAGCACATAGATCACATGGCGGATGGGATTCGTTCCACCGGCGAATTCGAGCTTTCCGCCGTCCGAGCGAATAAGATTGTCTGCTTCGGCTTGGCGAGTGTAGGCGGCGAGATTTTTGTCGATGTCGGCGAGGCTGAGGCGGGCAATGGAGCCACCGATCAGAGTTGCAATGTAAGGATGTTCTTTTCTCTTGCGCTCGCCCTTCAGTTGGCCCTGCATGTTGTTGGGGCCGCTTCCCTCTCCCTTGGCGGTGGCGATGAGCAGGTCGTTGCCCTCAATAGCAAGCGCGCTCGGATACCACTCAGTGGGGACCATACCGAGAGGGGCTTGCTTGAGCCCGGGAGCCGTCAGAGGAGAAGGGTCCTTCCGTTCCCGCGCCAAGGCTTTTCGTTCAGCGCTCAGATCGAATACGACAACGGCGTCGAGCGATGCAACGGCTGCGTACAAGCGGCGTCTATCCGGCGAAAGTGCCATCGCCAGTGGGCCGGTTCCAAAGACTTTGCCGCTCTCGTAAGTCGGGGTGATGGGCCGGTATAGCTGGAAGATGTGGGAGCGCTCCAGATCGATAGCTGCGACGTAGTCAGAGTTACTCAACGCGACATAGAGAATTTCTTCATCCGGGCTCAGCAACATGACAGTCGGATGTGAACTGGGCGCGATCGGGTCGGTCGGTTTTGCGCAACCAATCCAGCGCGTAACCTTACCCGTTTCAAGATTAAGTTCGGCTACGGCCGAAGAGTTCCAGAGACTGACCCAAGCCCTCGTTCCTTTGCGGTTAGCAATCACCGTGTAGGGATAAGCGCCGGGAATGAAACGGCTGCCGCTTAGATCAAACGACTGCACGATTGTTCCCGTGCTGGTATCGAGGACGATGGCGTTGTCGGAAAGATTGTTGGCGATGATCAGGTGGTCACCTTTGGGGCCTGGAAGGACGGCGAGGCCCGCGGGATATGGGAGCGCGGTTCCAGCGGGAGTTCTGCGCACTCCGAACGCCACTTCTTTTCCTTCTGCGATGGGCTGGGGGGCGATCTTGATGAAGCGATCGGGCGTAACTTGTCCGTCCGCAAACTTGTACACCGCGATGCCGTTACCCGTGCTCTTTGGCTTTTCACCGGTTGGATCGGTGATCGAGCCCATCGAAGCATAAAGATGCTTGCCGTCGCTCGCGAAGGCGAGGCCAATGAAATAGCTTTGGCGCGTGGAATAGTCGTCGCTCAGGCGGTCGTCGGGAAAATCGCGCAGTTCATTGTTGCTGAGGTCGAGAATGGCGATGGATTGGCGCGCGCCCGATTTCTGAGTTCCGTAGCCCTGGTTAAGCAACGCTGCGAAACGGCCGTCGGGGCTGAGCGCGATGGTCGCGGGGAAGCTGTTGGTCCGGGCGAGGTAGCCGGGGACGGGGAGCGTGAGAGTCTTGCTGGTCGGAAGATTGATTCGGCGCGAGCGGTTGGCGGCGCGAGCGACAAGGAACACGACAAGAAGCGAGGTCAGCGAGAGAACAGAAATGATAGCGATTTTCTTCACGAAATGAGGCCTCGGAAGGGTTGTACCATCTGCAGCTTCGGGCAGGCAAATGGGATTGCTTGAAAGTCACAAGTTTGCAGGTCCTCGCTGCGGTGCCTTCAAAGGGCGAACGCGCCGATCGGTAGGCCTTGTGTGTCCTCGCGAGGTATACTTCCGGCGAAGGCTCACAGCGGAAGAGCGCTCGGGAAGCGTTTTTGGAAGTCGAGGAGGCCGACCCATTCCGGCGTGATCGTGATTCGCACCATCTCTTGAATCATGGAACCCATTTGCTTGACCCAAGCCTTTCCTTGCTCGCTTCCGAAATAGCGCTCGGCAGCAACGGCATATTCCGGAACGACACCTTTCACGGTTTCTAGCCGTGCGGTACCGCGCACCAGCAGCACCTTGTGGGGGAAAGTGTTGTCGTCAATCGTAAGGGCCACCTTGGGATTCTTCACAAGCGCCTTCAGCTTGGGAGCCTTCGGTGGAGTCGCAAGCACAAACTCCCGCTCATTCCAATGGAACCAGATTGGTACGACCCGGGGAGTGCCGTCGGTCCAGACATAGGCCAGCCGCGCAGGAATTTTTGACTGTAATAATTCCTTCGAGGCTGGGTGCTGCAAGAGTTGGAGTTCACCTTGTTTCACAGGCATGATTCACGCTCCATCATTCACACTACGCATCTTCGCGGTAGTAGGAATACCATCAGCCACCGCACATCCACGCCAGCTGAGCTGTCCCACGCGTACCGGCTCCTTAACTACCGTGGGTTCACTCCCGGCCCCAGTCCTGCGCCGTAGTATTCGGAAACTGCCGTCTTCTCGTCCTCCGTCAGCTGTCTGGCGATACTACGCATTCGCACGTTAATGTCGTTGGTCCGATACCCATTCGCAAAGTGCTCGAGCTGCTCCTGCAGATAACCGCCGTTCTGAGTGGCGAGTGGAGGAGCTCCCTTCACGTAGGCGACGGGACCATGGCACGACTGACAGGGTGGAATGCCGCGCTGTCCATCTCCGAAAACAATGAGGCGGATGGCAATCCGAGCACGCGAAGGATCCTGCATGACGTGGGGAAACGCCCGGTTGTCTTGGGAATCACTCGCGGTAGGCAGCATTGAATAATACGCTGCCAAATCGGCCGAGTCGCGCGCGGTAAGTCCGTTGCCAATTCCCTGCATCACCGGTGAAATTCGCTTCCCAGATCGAAAATCCTGCATCTGTTTCCAGAACGACAACTGGTCCTCGCCCGCCAGGTTGGGAAACGCGGCAACGGAGCTGAATCCCTCCTCGCCATGACAACGATTGCAGCGTCGGGCAATGAGCAGCCCGCGAAAGGCGTTGCCACTGGAAGCAAACGAAATCGTTTCGTCCGTCCACGCCACGTTCGAGGACACGCGAACCGGAGGTTCAGAATTCCTCGACTGCGCGCAAGAGTCCCTTCCCGACAATAGGAGCGGAATGGCCAGGAATAGAAGCGCCAGTGTTTCGAAACATCGGAGGTCTTTTCGCAGGCGCGTAGTCCGGCTAACGTGGCTCACAAGTCCGCCTTTCGCCGGGTAGCAAGGAGGCAAACTGATCTCGCGGGACTACCTCCAGCTGGCCTCTCATTGCATAGTGGCCAGCTCCGCAGAACTCATGGCAGGGGATCTTGAACTTACCCGGTTTATCAAAGGTGAAGCTACTTTCGGTAACCACGCCGGGCAGAGCTTTGAGGCCGTAATCCGTGCCAAGGAAGCTCAGCATGTGCACGGCATCCGCGCTGGTAATTCGAAAATGGACGGGAACGCCCGCTGGGACGACGATGCATTGCGGCACAAAAACGAATTGCTGTGCAATCATCCGCACGGTGAGTGATCCTGCCGGATCCTCCGCCGCTCCCAGATTGCTTTCCACGAATTCCCCACGCAGGTGCAACGTAGCGGGGTCGGGCCCTTTACCACCGCCCAAAAAATGCCACACCGGCAAGTCCACCTCATAGAAGCGGGTGGACAAAATTGCCAATCCGACCAGCGTCATTGCTGCGACAAACCCGATCTTCTTCTTCATCGCATTTCAGCCCGGATTAACAATACAGACAGACGCAACCTGGAACCTATCGAATTAGGAACTCGGTTATAAACTAAAGTCGGGCCCTTCCCACAACAATTAGCGCAGGTTCTTCCCCACCCAGTCTTCAATGCGAGCCAAAGCTTTATTCAGATTCTCCAGCGAATTCGCTACGCTGAAGCGGAGATAGCCTTCTCCATATTCCCCAAACGCGGTGCCAGAGAGGCACGCTACGCCCGCTTGTTCGAGCAGCGCGTCGGCCAGTTTTTTTGAAGGCCAGCCGGTCTTCGTAATGTTGGGGAAGGTGTAGAACGCGCCTTTGGGCATACGGCAGGAGAAGCCTTTGATCGTGTTCAGGCCGGCGACGAAAGCATCGCGGCGGCGCTTGAACTCGGCGCTCATTTTGTCGACCGAGGACTGATCGCCGCGCAGCGCTTCAATTCCGGCGATCTGCGTGAAGCTGGCGGTGCAGGAGGTCGCGTTGGTCACGAGGCGCGAGATATGCACGGCGAGATCGGGCCGCATTACGCCGTAGCCCAGGCGCCATCCGGTCATGGCGTAGGTTTTGGAGAAGCCGTCGAGCAGAATGGTGCGCTCCTTGAAGCCGGGCACGCTCATGATGGAGAAGTGGTCGCCGTCGTAGATGAGGCGGCTGTAGATTTCATCCGAAAGGACGAGGATGTTGCGGTCGCCGATGGCCTCAGCTACTTCGAAAATGTCTTTCCTGGTGAGCACGCCTCCGGTCGGGTTGTGCGGCGAGTTCAGGATGATCAACTTCGTACGGTCCGTAATCAGCGACGCCAGTTCTTTGACGTCGACGGAGAAGTCACGCTCTTCGCGCAGCGGAATGGGGATTGCCTTGCCGAGCGAATACTTGATCATCGACTCGTAGATGGGGAATCCGGGGTTGGGATAGATGACTTCATCTCCCGCATCAATTAACGCCAGAATCGTAAAGAAAATAATCGGCTTGCCGCCGGGGACGGCAACGACTTCCTCGCTAGAAACCGGGACATTGCGGGTGCGGCTTACATAGTCGGCGATGGTCTGGCGCAACTCGGGGAGACCGGCGGGGGGACTGTAGTGCGTCCATCCCTTGTGAACAGCGTCGACGCCAGCCTCGATGACGTTGGCGGGCGTGTCGAAGTCGGGTTCACCAATTTCGAGGTGAATGATTTCTTTGCCCTGTTTCTCGAGCTGGCGGGCGCGGTTCAGGACTTCAAAGGCGGTTTCGGTGCCGAGCCTCGACATCCGGCTGGCAAGACGCAATTCGAGTTGAGTTGTGGCTGGCATGGCGGCGCATAAAATTATAGCGCTTTGATAAGGTCAGAGGTCAGATTGCAGAGGTGAAAATCTTCTGACGACGGCCCTGTGGTAGATTTTGATTCTTACCTCTGCAATCTAACCTCTGACCTCTGCAATCACTCCGAGATGGTGCTCTCTTCGCTCTGCGCTCGCAGGATGCGATCGACGGAATACGGGGCGCGCTGCGCGGGCTCGTGGTAATGGCGCACCTGCATTTCTCCGAGCAGGCCGACGGCGAGCATGTTCAGGCCCGCCAGCAGCAGGACGGCGGAGAACATCATCAGCGGGCCGTGCTGGGTCATGACATCGGCCTGGTGCAGGAGCTTCTGCAGAATGAGCCAGCCGGAGATTCCGCAGCCCGCCATTATGCTGAACATCCCAACCGTGCCGAAGAAATGCAACGGGCGGGAAAGATATTTGAGCAGGAAGCGGATGGTGATGAGATCAAAGAAGACACGGAAGGTGCGCGAGATTCCATAGTGCGAGGATCCGCGTTCCCGATTCACGTTCTTGATCGGTACTTCGACGATCGACGCGCCGTGCCATGAGGCCAGAGCGGGGATGAAGCGGTGGAGCTCTCCGTAGAGCGGAACCTGTCCCAGGATTTCGCGACGGTAAGCTTTGAAAGTGGTGCCGAAGTCGTGGATGTCCACGCCGCTCAACTTAGCCATCAGCCAGTTTGCGCAGCGCGACGGAAACCGGCGGAGCCAGAAATTGTCGACGCGATTCTTGCGCCAGCCGCTGACGATGTCGTAGCCTTCGGCAATTTTTTCGAGGAACAATGGGATGTCAGCGGGATCGTGCTGCAAATCGCCATCCATGGCGATGATGTATTCTCCGCGGGCGTGGTCGAATCCGGCAGCTAGGCCGGCGGTCTGGCCGAAATTGCGGCGCAGCTTGACGATGGTCACGCGGCTGTCAACGGCGGCAATCTCGCGCAGCAGCGGAAATGTGCCGTCGATCGATCCATCATCGACCAGCACCATCTCGAAGGTCTCGCCGCTCGCCTCCATCACCGACTTAAGCCGCGCGTACAGGTCGGTGACATTCTCCTGCTCGTTATGGAGCGGGACTACGATTGAATATTTGAGCACAGTGTTTTGTATTATACGGGAACGGGGCGCAGCGTCGAAGTGACTTCCGTGAGGCGGAGCCACATTCTGAGGCGTGCTCCGTTCCGGGCAATGCTGCAAACGGTGTTCCGACCTCTGTTCCGACCTCTGCTGCGACATCTTCAGCGGCCTCCGGACTGCCGGCGCACCATCTTGCGCGCTCTTGCAAGAGTGGGATTCACGACTGCGGATTCCGTGGATAGGGCGGGAGCCCCTCGCCGCGCCAATGTTTACTACCTGGTACCCCCACCCCCCCCTGGTCTCCTGGAATCATAGAGTTGGCGGGAATTTTTTGCTTCGGTCTTTGAATCCAAAGGACTTACAGATAAAGTCTTTCATGAATAAGGACTTAGCTCCCAAAAAGAGCAATGAAACGGCTTTGGGGCAGATTCGAAGGCCGTCCTGGTGGACGGACTTCGAAACTGCCCCAATCAGATTTCTATCTTCGCGCACGGCGGGTCTTAAGTCAATGATTTTGATTGCGGATGATTTGTGGCGAAAAGTCAGGCGTCAGATTGGGAGGAAGTGCGACCCTCGCAGCAAGTTCTCAAGATGAAGATCGATGGCGCGCCGCGCAAGAGGGAGGACACTCTTGAGTTGGCAGTGTGGCAGGCCACTTCTCGAAAAACGCGAGAAGTGGCGCACTCCCAGTTATTTTCGGTTACTGATAAAACAAGGCCGCGTTATACTTCCTCGTTAAAGGGGCCCCGCCCCGGCGAGATTGGCATGGAACGGGAATACGACCTCTTCGAGCGGTTCCCAGATGCTGAACCCATGTGGCGCGGCCACGCGGTAGGGCTGCTGAGCGCCCGTCAAAAATTACAGGCGCTTACCAGAGCGACGAGAAATGAATGCTTCATAATGCATCTACCTACCAAAGAGGTTGTTGCCCGCCTGAATGTGCGTTCGTCCCGCGGCGTAGGCCGCAAACCGGTGGTCTTTCAGATCGCCTACGAAAGCAGCCTAGCAACCGCGCGAACCATGGTATTGAGACTGCAAGGGTACGAGGTAGTTTCGGTTGTCGGTAACGAAGCAGCAAAAGTTGTGCTGAGCATGCCAGAACAGTGTGACTTTTTTATCCTCGGACATGCAGCGGATGATCAAGTAAGAAGGGAAATGGTTTCGTGGCTCAAGGCCCATTACCCAGGCGTTCGGATCTTGGCGCTCAATCCTCCGAAAGGTAGTGAACTTGTAGGTGCCGATTACAACGTGAAGCTGAATGGGCCTGAAATCTGGTTGCCCATCATCGCAACCGCTCTTCGTGGGCCGCAGGAAAGCGGACCATGATCCATTTTTTTGAGAAAACGCTTTCGTCGGATCTGGCAGCCGACGATGGCGGAACGCGATCTGTGGGGCTGGTCCACCTTAGCACCATGACGAAAGAGGCGGGTGGCCCACTCAAGCCCGCTTTTGGCTTGAGTGGGGATGTTCGTATGTCACAGACACGGTCCGATTGACAAGCTAAATTGTCCTCATGCCATGGGGATTAACACGTTTTCACCACAGTGGTCAAAGTCATTTCGTCACATTCTGCTGTTACCATCGCCATCGCTTGTTTACAGCAGACGCTAGCTGCCGAATCTTCGAGTCAGCCTTGGAGCGGGTGCGGCGGAGTTTCAGCCTTCACGTTTATGGATACGTAGTCATGCCGGAGCATGTCCACCTCTTGCCCAGCGAACCGCAATGGGATACGTCCAGTGGCAGAACTGCCCCACTCAAGCCAAAAGACGGCTTGAATGGGCCACCCGTGCTTGGCGAACCACAGCAAGATACGTCCAGCGATAGAACTGCCCCACTCAAGCCAAGAGACGGCTTGAATGGGCCACCCGTGCTCGGCGAACCACAGCAAGATACGTCCAGCGATAGAACTGCCCCACTCAAGCCAAGAGACGGCTTGAATGGGCCACCCGCCGTCAGTTATTTTCGGTTACTGTTAAAAGAAGCCCGCGTTATACTTCCTCGTTAAAGGGGCCCAACCGCCTTCCCACTATGGTTTTGCTATTGTGGCGCCGCGTATAATCCAAAGCACTTTATACGGTCGTGATCACAACGGTCGCGCTAAAGGCGGGTTGTTTGTTTTCTAGAGTGTTGAATCGGGCGTGGGTGCTGGCAGTGATGACTCTATTGTCTGCGTGGGGCTTTACGCAGACTCCTCAGCCGGCGCCGTCACCTGCCGCCCAACAGGTTACGCTGCGAATGATCGTGGTGAGTTCCCAGGAGGACGCGGAGCGGATCCTCAGCCAACTGCGGCAGGGCCAGGATTTCGCCACCCTCGCCAAAGAGAAATCCATCGATACAACTTCCGACGCCGGCGGCCTCATGCAGAATGTGCTCCCGTCTACGCTGCGTCCCGAGATGAGGGATGCGTTGCAAGCCATGGCTCCCGGGCAACTTAGCCCGGTGCTGCGCACACCGCTGGGATATGCGATCTTGCTGTTGGTGGAACGATCCCAAGCACAGGAAGACCCTACCCTCGCCTACATTGGGAACCAAGCCAGCAGCGCCACTGGAAGCGTGAAGTTCACCTTCGATGTTTCAGGGTTCGCGGAGGCGGAACTGGGCTTGACCCGGGAAGCCAAGGTGCCGGGATGGGATCCTGATCCGCAGTTTGTTTGCGAGATTCGCAAAGAAAGTCTTCTCTCCGAGAAGCAAGGCCTTGAGGACTTCTTGTCTCCTCGGAACAAGGCGGCGCGGCACGCTCGGCCGGCCATCGACGTCATGGACGCACACGTGGCGCTGGGGCAGTTGAATGCCTACCGTGGCAACATGGACAGTACCATCGAGCAGTATCAGGCCGCGCTCCAGATTGCGGAGTCCCAGGTTCCGGCGGCCCTGAATCAAATGAATGAGGCGCTCGGGATTTCCTATTTACACAAGTCTGAGATGGAAAATAACGTGTACCAAGCCCCTGGCGAGAAATGCCTGCTCCCAATATCCTCCGGAAACGCCTACGCTAAAACCGGTGATTCCAAAAAGGCGATTGAATACTTCCTCAAATACCTGGAGCAGAAGCCGGACGAGCTGGAAGTGAAGTGGCTGCTTAACCTCGCATACATGACGCTGGGAGAGTACCCGGACAAAGTTCCGCCGAAATATTTGATTCCGCCTTCGGTTTTTCAGTCGGCGGAAGACGTTGGGCACTTTCCTGATGTCGCGCCCGCCGCTGGGCTTGACACGTTCTCGATGGCCGGGGGCATTATTGTGGATGACTTCGAGAACAACGGCCGCTTGGACGTGGTCAAGTCGAGCTTCGACCCTTGCGCGCCGATGCAGTTCTTCCACAACAATGGAGACGGCACTTTTACCGAACAGGCCGCCAAGGCCGGCCTGGCGGACCAACTGGGTGGCCTGAACCTAATCCAGGCCGACTACAACAACGATGGCTGTACCGACATTCTTGTGTTGCGTGGCGCCTGGGAGGCGGCGCAACGTAAGTCTCTGCTAAGGAATAATTGCAATGGCACCTTCACCGATGTGACCTTCGCCAGCGGCCTGGGGGTCCCCACCAGCACCCAAGCCGCGGTTTGGGTGGACATCAATAACGACGGACTGCTCGACTTGTTCGTTGGCAACGAAAACGGCCCGGCGCAACTCTTTCTGAATAAGGGCGACGGCACATTCCAGAATATTTCCCATTCCGCCGGGATTGATAAGATTGCCTTCAGCAAAGGAGTAGCTGCAGCCGATTACGATAACGATGGATATGCGGACCTCTTCGTCTCCAACCTGACGGGGCCGGATTTTCTCTATCACAACAACCACGACAACACGTTTACGGAAGTCGCCGAAGCCGCTGGCGTGAAAGGAGGCACGCGCGGGTTCGCCACATGGTTCTTCGACTACGACAACGACGGCTGGCCGGATTTGTTTGTGACCAGCAACCCTGCCTCCGTGGAGGAGACGGCCCGTACCTATCTTGGTCTGCCGCACAACGCCACGACTCTCAAGCTTTACAAAAACATGAAGGACGGAACCTTCAAGGACGTGACCGCAGAGGTCGGACTCGACAAAGTTTTTATGCCTATGGGTGCAAACTTTGGCGACATTGACAACGACGGATTCCTGGATATTTACCTGGGCACCGGAAACCCCTCCTACGGCTCGCTGGTGCCGAATGTGCTTCTTCGCAATCACGACGGCAAGTATTTCGTGGATGTCACCGCCTCCTCCGGGACGGGTGAGTTGCACAAAGGACACGCCATTGCCTTCGCCGATCTCGAAAACAACGGCAACGAAGACATCATTGCCGAGGTTGGTGGCGCGACCCCGGGCGACAGTCATGCCATGCGGGTGTTTGAAAACCCAGGACACGGCAACGACTGGATCAACCTGAAACTGGTAGGCGTAAAGAGCAATCGTTCCGCTGTCGGTACGCGCATCAAAGTGACTGTGGAGAACAAGGGCCAGCGAACGCGCTCGATTTATCGGACAGTGAGCAGCGGCGGCTCGTTCGGAGCGTCGCCGCTGCAACAACACATTGGCCTAGGCAAGGACGCACGAATCGTTGACCTGGAACTCTGGTGGCCGGCTAGCAACACCCGGCAGCACTTCGCCAACGTGGACAAAGATCAGTTCCTCGAGATCAAGGAATTTGCCACGGACTACGCCAAGCTGGATCGGCCAGTGGTCCGACTCGGGGGCGCACGGCGCGATAGTCCTGCGCCAGCGAAGCAACGTGAGCCTGAGCGCGAAAAGAACGATCGCGTGCAGTAGTAGAGGAGCAAGGATGAGAAGCACGGCTCTGGCGATAACGACGCTGTTTCTGGTCACCGGCTCCGGTTGGGCGACACAGCAATACGACGCGTCGGGCATGGTGCTGAAAGTGGACAAGCTTCATAAGACCTTTGTTGTTTCTTGTCAGCCGATTTCTGGCTTCATCGACGCGATGACCATGCCTTTTGAGGTGCGCTCGGGCAAAGAACTCGACGGTGTTGGACCCGGCACCATGGTTGAATTCACTCTAGTCGTCGAGCGCGAGACGTCATACGCCGAGAACATAAAAGTGCGCAGATATGAAGGTGTGGAACAGGACCCGCTGACCGCCCGACGGTTGAAGCTTCTTAACCAGCTGTCCGATCCGAAGTCTTTCGCCGTAAAACCGCTGGCGGTAGGTCAGGCGATTCCGCATTTCACCTTGACTGACCAGGCAAACAAACGAGTCTCTTTTTCTCAGTTCCGCGGCAAAGTCGTAGCCATGAACTTCATCTATACCAGTTGTGCGCTGCCGAACTTCTGTTACCGCAACACCAACACGTTTGGCGTAATCCAGAAGCGCTTCAAGGAACAGCTCGGCCGAGACCTGGTCCTACTGACGGTAACCTTTGATCCTGCCCGAGACCGGCCAGATGTTCTTGCCCACTATGCCCGCGCCTGGAAAGCTGACCCGAATACGTGGCACTTTCTTACCGGACCGACGGAAGAGGTACAGCGCGTCAACCACCTTTTCGGCATGGATTTTTTCCCCGACGAAGGATTGATGAACCATTCGCTGCACACCGCAATTATTGACCGCCAAGGGAAATTGTTCACCAACATCGAGGGCAATCAGTTTACGGCCGAACAACTCGGCGACCTGGTGCAAACCGTCCTGAGTCGCAGACCTGAGCGTTCTCTGGCTAAAACTGTAAGCTTGGGGTCGGGTTCTGCGCGGCCTTGATTCCTTGGTCGATGTTTTCGGAAGCGCCAATGTCCATTCCTAGCTGGGCAGGTGGCCCACTCAAGCCCGCTTTTGGCTTGAGTGGGATGTTCATAGGTCACAGACACGGCCCGATTGACAAGCTAAATTGTCCTCATGGCATGGGGACTAACACGTTTTCACCAGAGTGGCCAAAGTCATTTCGTCACATTCTGCTGTTACCATCGCCATCGCTTGTTTACTGCAGACGCTAGCTGCCGAATCTTCGAGTCCGCCTTGGAGCGGGTGCGGCGGAGTTACAGACTCTACGTTTATGGCTATGTGGTCATGCCTGACCATGTTCACCTGCTGCTCAGCGAACCGCAATTGGAGAGTTCCCCACTCAAGCCAAAACCGGGCTTGAATGGGCCACCCGTCCTGCTCAGCGAACCGCGACAGGATACGCTGGCCGATGCGTTGAAGTCGCTGAAGCAAGGAGTATCGCGGCGCTTGATTGGCGATGCCGAGCATTTCTGGCAAAAGCGGTACTACGATTTCAACATTCGAGATTATCCGCAGTTTGTGGAGAAGCTGCGCTATATTCACCGCAATCCGGTCAAGCAAGGGTTATGCGAGCGTCCGGAGGACTGGCGGTGGAGCAGCTTCCGCCACTACGCAACCGGCGCTGAAGGACGCGTAGAGATCGAGTCGGAATGGACGGCCCGAAAACGCGAACGAGCGGCGTGAACACTCTGTCCAGCCGCCGAACTGCCCCACTCAAGCCAAAACCGGGCTTGAATGGGCCACCCGCCCGCCCGCAGGCAGACGCCGCGGTTTCGGGAATGGTAGCCCCGGCAGGAATCGAACCTGCATAGTCAGTTTAGGAAACTGAAGTCCTATCCGTTGAACGACGGGGCCACTGACAAGACGGACAAATCAGGTTAGCAGGTTGAGAAACGGGTTGCCAAACTTGCGGTGAGTCAGTAACGCTAAAACTCTTTCTGCGCGCGGCAGTGGCCCTCAGCGGCTAAAGCCAGTACTGAAAACAGGACGCTTATCGCAGCGGTGAACCGCTGCGTCACCCAAAAACAAACTCAAGATCGAGTTTGTCGGCACTCGGTAAAACCGTTCAGAATTGTCGGCTTTGGCGGCATCGCTGAAGCGATGCCCTGATACGGATCTTCAATCTTCCCCAAACCGCACTATTACCGATCAGTCTGCCTCTCGCGGCGAACTGCAGATCCCTCCCCTTCGGCTTCGCTCAGGGTCGGGATGACAATCCATAAATTTGTCGTGCACCGATCCGCCGCCGACGAAGTGGACGATTTCCAGGCGGTCTCCGTCGCGCAATGGAGTCTGCGGCCATTGGTCGCGGGGCACGATCTCGCGATTGAGTTCGATGGCTACCCGGTCTGGCTTCATGCCGAGATGCTCTATGAGCGCGCCTAGAGTTTCGGCGGACGTGGCCTGGGATTCGCCATTGATGGTCAGCGTCATTGAATTCATTCTCGCCGCGGGCAGCTGCCGAGCTTCGCTCGGCTTGGACGGGCGAGGCGCCCGTCCCCACACTTACACACTAGCGTCCCCGCACTGGCTCTAGCTAGCGTTGCGCAGATTAAATTTGCGGGTTGCGGTTCGTCCTCCGAAACTTGCCTGCACTAGTACGGACGACTCTGCGAGCGACTTCTCATCCACTTGAACGTTCATCTCGGCGCTGCCCTTGGCGTCGGTGAGAACCTGCGCGTAGTAGGGCGTGGCGTCTGGCCGGGCGAACCGGAGTGTGAGGCGGGCGCCTTCGACCGTGGCGCCTCCTTCGGTGACGCGGAGATGCATGGTCAAAGCGCCGCTCGAATGCACGGACCCGGCGTTGATCCACTCCAGGTCAAGCTCCTTCACCACCGCCAGCGTTTCCGGTGTATCGCGCTTGTCGAAGATGGAATCGAGCTTGCCGGCGCGGATCGCATCGAGTACCTCGCGATGAAGCTCGCGCAGCATCTTTTCTCTATATTTGTCTTTGTCTTTGTCTCTATCTCCGTCTGTATCTTTGTCTGTATCTTTGTCCTGATTATCGTTCTGAGAGGTGCTCTTGCCTTCCGCCGCGCTGGAGCCGTAGGGAACCGCGCGCTTGCCGATGCAGCGACCTTTGACGAATACCTGCGTTTGCAGCAAATGCTCGGCTTCGCGCGCTTCGCTCTGCACGTGGTAGATCGTGTCTTCGTGCCGAATGTCGGTATTGAAGCCAAAGATCATCGGTTCAGGCTTTCAGTTTCAGGATGCAAGCCAGCAAGGGCTTGAACCACCAAGGACACGAAGTACCACGAAGGCTTTGGGTCTCAGGCATTTTCTTCGTGTGCTTTCATGGCTTTGGTGGTTAATGTTTCCGCAAACTGACCCACTACCAAACGCGTACTTAGCTTGACACATCCGTCAGCCAAAATTAGTCTAGAACGTTTACTGTTGTGCTTGGCGCAAATTATATATACCTCCTCCTATGCCGGACAATTATTTCGCTCGCTACCTGCCCCTCCTGATGCACTTCGGCATCGCCACGGCCCTTGCGAGCGCGATTGTGACTCTTTCGTGGCTGATTGGCCAGCATAAGCCGAATCGGGCGAAGATGTCGCCCTATGAGTGCGGAGTTCAGCCCATCGGCGATGCTAAGGGGCGATTCTCCGTCAAGTTCTACCTGGTGGCCATGCTTTTTATTTTGTTCGACGTGGAAGCCGTCTTCCTTTACCCCTGGGCGGTCATCCTGCGCGAACTGAAGATGTTCGGTTTCTGGGAGATGATGGTGTACATCGCGATTTTGCTGGTCGGCCTCTTCTATGTGTGGAAAAAAGGCGTGCTCGATTGGGGCCTGACGGCCGCCAAGCGGGGAGATGTCTGATGGCGCTCGCTCCTCCTATCACCGATATCGAGCAGTTGAAGTCGCATCCCGCCCTGGGCCGGCTGGTGGAATGGAATGCCTCTGTGGTGCAGGCGGTGAAATTCGATCGCGACGAGCTTACGATCTGGATCGAGAAGGACGCGATCCGCGAAGTTTGCGCCATTTTGCGCGATTCTTCAGAGTGCCCATTCAATTATTTGTGCGATGTCACTTGCGTGGATTGGTATCCCTCAGAGCCGCGGTTTGAGGTGGTTTACCATCTGCTTGCGATTGCGAAAAAAGAGCGCGTGCGTTTGAAGGCGCGCCTTGACGGTTCCAGTCCGGCGATTGAGTCGGTCACGTCGGTTTGGCCCTCTGCCAATTTTTATGAGCGCGAAGTGTTCGATCTGTTTGGCGTGCGTTTCTCCGGACATCCCAACCTCAAACGCATCATGATGCCCGACGACTGGGAAGGCCATCCTCTGCGGAAGGACTATCCGGTGGAAGGCTACCGGTAGACCATGGCGCAATTTCCCACTGCTGTCGCTGAGCCCGATCAGGATTCGAACTTAGTCCTGAACATGGGGCCGCAACACCCCTCGACACACGGGGTTCTGCGATTGGTGCTCGAAATTGACGGAGAGACCGTCGTGCGGGTTAAGCCGGAGATCGGATTCCTGCACACTGGCATCGAGAAAACCTGCGAGGCCAAGTTCTACCAGCAAGTTGTGCCGCTAACGGATCGCATCGACTACCTCTGCCCCCTCACCAACAATCTCGCCTATTGCTTGGCGGTGGAGAAGTTGCTGGGGCTGGAGATTCCTCCGAAAGCGCAGTGGATGCGGGTTCTGATGAATGAGTTGACCCGCATCAATTCGCACCTGGTTTGGCTGGGAACGCATGCCATGGACCTCGGTGCGATGACCGTTTTTCTGTATTGCTTCCGCGAGCGTGAAGACGTTCTGCGCTTTTTCGAGATGGTCAGCGGGCAGCGGATGATGACGTCTTATTTCCGCATTGGCGGCTTGGCTTTGGAGCCGCCGCTGGGATTCTTCGAGAAAGTGAAGAAGTTCGCTGACCGGTTCCCTGGGAACGTGGATGAATATGAAGGCTTGCTGACCGGCAATCCGATCTTCACGATGCGCACCAAAGGCGTCGCCCACCTGAGCGCGGACGACGCGATTGCTCTGGGCGCATGCGGTCCTACGTTGCGCGGTAGTGGGATCGATATTGACCTCCGCCGCGACGCTCCTTACTCGGGCTATGAAAACTTCAAGTTCAAGGTGCCGGTGCGCACCGAGGGAGACGTGTTCGCGCGATACCTTTGCCGCGTGCAGGAGTTGCGGGAATCGATTGGCATGGTGCAGCAGGCACTGGCGGGAATGCCGGAAGGACCGGTGAAGGCCGATGCGCCGAAGGTCGTGCTGCCCGACCGCGAAAAGATGAAGACGCAGATGGAAGCCCTCATCTATCACTTTAAGATCGTCACCGAGGGCTTTACGGTTCCGGCGGGCGAGGTTTATCAGGCAATCGAATCGCCGCGCGGCGAGATGGGGTACTACGTCGTTAGCGACGGAACCGCGAAGCCGTATCGCGTGCACATGCGTGGGCCGTCCTACGCGAATCTGCAGACGCTGGCCAAGATGTGCGAGGGACAGCTGATTGCCGATGTGGTCGCGGCGATTGGAAGTATTGATGTGGTGCTGGGAGATATTGATAGGTAGGATTTTGTAATTTTGTAATCAATTACCCGATTACAAAATTACCAAATTGTTCGACATGAAGTTTTCTGAAGAATTCGAGGCGCGGTTTGCGGAGATGCTGACGCATTATCCGACAAAGCGGTCGGCGCTTGTGCCTACGCTGCTCTATGCGCAGGATGAGGTCGGCTGTCTGAGTGATGAGGTGATCGCGGAACTGGCGCGGCGAATGGATCTCACTGAACTGGAAGTCCGCAACGTGATCAGTTACTACTCGATGCTAACCACCAAACCGCGCGGGAAGTACAACGTGCAGGTGTGCACCAATATCGCGTGCATGCTCGTCGGTGGCGAGGAACTGCTGGAGCACTGCGAGAAGAAACTTGGCATCGGCCACAAGGGCACGACGGCTGATGGCTTGTTCTCGCTGGAAGAAGTTGAGTGTATTGGCGCGTGCAGTTGGGCTCCGGCAGTGCAGGTGAATTACGACTTTCATGAGAACCTGACGAACGCGAAGATGGATCAGGTTCTTGATGACTATAGGAAGAAGGGAACGCAGTAGAGATTTTGTAATTTGGTAATCGAGTGATTTTGTAATTTGAAAACCAAATCGCGCGATTTTAGATTGCAAAATTACCCGATTACAACATTGCAAAATTAGTCTCATGGCAACTCTAGTTTCCCATCCCGACGAGGTACGCGTTATCTCGAAGCGCTTTGGACAAGGCGCTACGAATATCGATCGCTATCTCCAACTGGACGGCTACAAGGCCGTGGAGAAAGCGCTCGCCATGCAACCGGACGCCATCATCAATGAGGTAAAGAACTCCGGCTTGCGCGGGCGGGGCGGTGCCGGGTTCAGTACGGGGATGAAGTGGTCGTTTGTCCCGAAGCAATCGGCCAAACCGAAATATGTGCTCTGCAACGGGGACGAGAGCGAGCCTGGCACCTGCAAGGACCGCCTGATTTTCGAGCACGATCCGCACGCCGTAATTGAAGGCGTCATGATTGCTGCGCTCGCGGTTGGTGCTCATACCGGATACATCTACGTCCGCGGCGAGTATCGCTACTTGCTGGTCATCATGCAGAAGGCCCTTAGAGATGCCTATGCCAAAGGTTTCCTCGGCAAGAACATCTTCGGCAGCGGATACGATCTCGATATTTATTGGCACGGTGGAGCGGGCGCTTACGAAGTTGGCGAAGAATCGGCGCTGATGGAATCGCTCGAAGGCAAGCGCGGCATTCCGCGCATCCGTCCACCGTTCCCGGCTGTGGTCGGCCTGTGGGGCGGGCCGACGGTCATTAATAATGTGGAGACGCTGGCTGCCGTGCCACCCATCATTATGGGGGGCGCCGAGTGGTATTCGAAACTGGGCACGCCGAAGAATGGCGGCACGCGGCTGTTCTGCCTCGCAGGAAATCTCAACAAGCCGGGCGTCTACGAACTTCCGATGGGCTATAACCTCAAGAAGATGATTTACGAGGTCGGCGGCGGGATTCCCAACGGACGCAGTTTGAAAGCTGTTGTTCCGGGTGGATCGTCCACGCCGGTGCTGCTGCCGGAGGAAATTGATGTCGCCATGGACTTCGATTCCGTGGCGAAGACGGGTTCGATGCTTGGATCCGGCGGCGTTGTGGTGCTCGACGACACGGCTTGCATTGTCAAGTTCGCGCTGCGCACGATGAAGTTCTACCGGCACGAGAGCTGCGGGTGGTGTATCCCGTGCCGCGAGGGGACGGACTGGCTGGAGAAAACTTTGATTCGTTTCCATTCGGGCGGCGGGGTCAAGAAGGACATCGATAATATGTACTACCTCTCCGAAAACATGTTGGGGAAGACATTCTGTCCGCTAGGAGACGCGGCGGCTATGCCCACCATGGCGTTTGTGAAAAAGTTCAGAAAAGAATTTGAAGATCATTTGGATGGAAAACCGTGCCCGTTTGAAAAGGCTGGCGCAGCGGTACTGGTGTAGCGCCGGCGTCTCGCCGGCCCGCTAGGCGGGTGGATATCGGCTGTTTCAGTTGTGGCGGCTTTTAAAGTTCGAGAGTGCGGCGGGCGAGGATGCCCGCTGGACAGCCGGCGAGACGCCGGCGCTACGCAAAATCATGGCTGACGTGAATCTCACTGTCGACGGAAAGAAGATCACGGCTCCGGCTGGGTCGCTGCTGATCGAGGCCTGCAAGAGCGTGGGCATTGAAGTGCCCTCTTTTTGCTACTATCCCGGGCTCTCGTTGCAGGGCGCTTGCCGCATGTGCGTCGTCAAAGTCGAGAAGATGCCCAAGCTTCAAACCGCCTGCACGACCACGGTGACCGAGGGCATGATCGTTTCGACCGACAGCGATGACGTTCGGCAGGCCCGCAAGGCGATGGTCGAGTTGCTGCTTGGCAACCATCCGCTGGATTGTCCGGTGTGCGATGCGGGCGGCGAATGCGAATTGCAGGACATGACGTTCTCCTACGGCGCCGCCGAATCGAAATTCATGGAGGCCAAGAACCACAAGGAAGAACAGCAGTGGTCTCCGGTGGTGTATTTCGACCGCCCGCGCTGCATCCTGTGCTACCGCTGCGTGCGCGTCTGCGGCGAGGGCATGGATGTTTGGGCGCTTGGCGTGCAGAATCGCGGCGTCGGTTCGATCATCGCGCCTAATCAGGAAGACCATCTCGACTGTGAAGAGTGCGGGATGTGCATCGACATCTGCCCGGTCGGCGCGCTCACCTCGGGCGCCTATCGCTACAAGACGCGTCCGTGGGAGATGAAACACGTGGGCACGATCTGCACCCACTGCGGAGACGGCTGCAAGACCACGCTGGGCGTGCGCCGCTGTGAAACTGGGACGGAGATCGTCCGCGGTGACAACCGCGACAAGAGCGGGATCAATGGCGATTTCCTGTGCGTCAAGGGCCGCTACGCTTTCGACTTTGCGCACCATGAAGAGCGCCTTACCCAGCCGCTGATTCGCAAGAACGGCAAGCTGACGCCGGCGACCTGGGAAGACGCTTTTGAACTGATCGGAAAGCGGTTTCGAGAAATTCGCGACCAGCAAGGTGGGAGCGCGATCGGCGTCGTTGGGTCGAATCGCACGACCAACGAAGAGAATTATCTTCTGTCAAAATTTGCCCGGGCTGTACTGAAAACCAATAACGTCGATCATCATCGAACAGCAGACTACCCTGCCCTCGCGGCAGCGCTTCACGGCAAGCCGGGGAAAACGGCTTCCATGCGCGACGTGTTGAAGGCACCTGCGATTCTGCTGATCGGCAATGACCCGACAAATCAGCATCCGCTGCTGGCTTGGCAGATTCGGACGAATGTTCGCCTGCGCCGGGCTCGGCTCTATGTGATCAACTCCGCATCCATCAAGTTGCGCCGGCAAGCAGCTGGATTTGGACTGGTGCCGGCGGGCGCGGAAGCGAAAGCAGTCGCATTTCTCGCCGGCGACGATTCCTTGATCGAATCTCTCGCAAGTTCCCAGCTCGCCGGCAGTCTGACGCGCGACGCATGGATCGCGCTGCGAGAGAAAATTCGCGGCGAACAGAATATGGTCATCGCCTTCGGTTCTGAGCTGCGCGGCCATGACATCGAGAAATTGGCAAGTTTTGCTTCGACGTTAACCGGAGCGAAGCTGATCTGCCTGGGCGATTACGCGAATTCGCGCGGAGCGAGCGAAATGGGGCTTTATCCCGATCTTCTGCCGGGATACGAACCCCTCGCCAGCGCAGACAAGTTTCAACAGGAATGGGGCAATCTGCCGAGCGAAAAAGGTTTGAGCCTGCCGGAGATGATGGACGCGGCGAAAACCGGCAAACTGAAAGCGCTGTACGTCGTCGGCTCGAATCCCGTCGGCCGTTTGGGCATTGATCCCTTTGCGCTGTCGAAAAGCTTTGTCGTGGTTCAGGACATGTTCCTGACCGAAACCGCCGCCATCGCCGAGGTGGTTTTGCCCGCGGCGAACGCGTACGAGAAAACTGGAACTTATACGAACACCTGCGGCGATCTACAACTCGTCAAGAAAGCCGGCGAAGTCACGAACACGAAGCCGGATTTCGAGATGATCGTTCGCATAGCGGACGTCATGGGCTTCGATGTACGCAGTCTGGTGCCCTTCGGCGGCGGGACACACGCCGATATGGGCCAAACCCGCGGCGCGCAATCGGGCGAGGCGGATCGTCACGCGGTGTGGCTTGAGGCGCATAACCTAGAACCGAAAATGACGCCGTTTGATCCTATCGCGATTCTGGATGAGGTCCAGCGCGTGGTTGCCGGATACGATGTCTCGCGGATCAATCTGCTGGCTGGCAATGATCAACACTTGGAGATTGGTGAGAGTGGCGCAAGCTTGGTTCAACCGCCGGAGTTGATTGTCGCGGCCAACGATGATTTGTTTAGCTCGGGCACGCTTGGTCGGTATTCAAAGACTTTAAAGTCAGTTTTGGAAAACAAACCGGCCGAGTCGGGAGTTGCGGCGGACTAGGGACTAACTACTTACGACGCACTAACAAACCTAAAGTCAAAAGCACGCGGGCGAGGGCGCCCGCGCCACACGAGAACAATTGAACATAATGACGTTCGTCATCATTTCGCTGATCAAGTCGGTTGCCGTCGTGTTTGTTTTGCTGACGGCGGTGGCCTATAGCGTCTGGCTGGAGCGCAAGGTGTCGGCGCATATCCAGAATCGCTGGGGGCCCACGCGGGTCGGGCCTTTCGGGCTGCTGCAGCCGCTTGCTGACGGCGTCAAGTTTATTTTCAAAGAAGACCTGACGCAGCCCCATGTCTACAAGCCGCTCTACATCGCGGCGCCAATCATCGCGGTTGTCTTCGCCATTACATCCATTTCGGTGATTC
Source organism: uncultured Acidobacteriaceae bacterium (assembly GCA_963772195.1). Classification (GTDB taxonomy): domain Bacteria; phylum Acidobacteriota; class Terriglobia; order Terriglobales; family Acidobacteriaceae; genus Acidiflorens. Next base: position 880,487 of record CAVYWE010000002.1, read on the forward strand.
CGTTTGGCAACTGGGTCAACATCGGTCCCTGGGGCACGTATCTCCAGATTACCGACTTGAACATCGGCCTGCTGGTTGTGCTCGGCATTACGTCGATGGGCGTCTACGGTGTGGCGCTTGCCGGTTGGTCCTCGAACAGCAAGTACGCGCTGCTCGGCGGACTGCGCGCCAGCGCCCAGATGATCAGCTATGAAGTCTCGCTGGGCCTGTCGCTGGTGGGAGTAATGATCATGGCGGGAAGCCTCAGCCTGCGCGAGATCGTGGACGCGCAGGGCGGAGTCTTTTGGGGTTTCATTCCGCGCTGGAATATTTTTCACGGGCAGACCATCGCGTTCTTCATCTATCTGATTTCCGCATATGCGGAGACCAACCGCACACCGTTTGATCTGCCCGAGGCGGAGTCGGAACTGGTGGCCGGATATCACACCGAGTACAGCGCGATGAAATTCGCGATGTTCTTCATGGCCGAGTACGCCAACATGGTGACGGTCGCCTGCCTGGCCACGCTGCTGTTTCTCGGCGGATGGCACGGGCCGATCTTTGGTCCGCCGATCCTGCAAGCGGTGATCCCGGTGTTCTGGTTCTGCGTGAAAGTTTTCTTTTTCATGTTTCTGTACGTCTGGGTGCGTTGGACCTTACCCCGCTTTCGCTACGACCAGCTCATGGCGTTCGGGTGGAAGGTTTTGCTGCCGCTGTCGATTGCGAACATTGTGGTCACGGCGCTGATTGTGGCGTGGAGAGCTTGAAAGCAGTTCTCAGTTCTCGGTTCTCAGTTCCCAGTTGTGACCTGGGTTTACTGAGAACTGAGAACTGAGAACTGGGAACTGAGAACTTGCAAATAATGTTTCACCTAATTCTATTTCTGTTTTTCGGAGCGATCTGCGTGGCGGGGGCTATCAACCTGCTGGTGCAGAGCCATCCCATTAACAGCGCGCTGTCGCTGATCGCGGTGATGGCGGCGCTCGCTGCCGAGTATCTTCTATTGGGCGCAGAATTTGTGGCTGCCGTGCAAGTGATTGTCTATGCCGGCGCGATCATGGTGTTGTTTCTGATTACCATCATGCTGCTGAACGCCGGAGCTGAAGAGCGCACCAAAGGCAGCCGGGTCGCGATCCTGTTCGGCGTTCCGGGAGTGGTGATCGGGACGGTCCTCGTCGCCTGGACGCTTCTTAATCGATCCAACACGCAGGCGGTTCCCATCGGCGCGTTGAAGGGCGATCCCAAGGATATTGCCCGGCTTCTCTTCCACGATTTTCTGCTGCCCTTTGAAGTCACGTCGGTGCTGATCCTGATCGCTATCATGGGCGCGGTCGTGCTCGCCAGCCGGCCGAGAGCTGTGGCCAGCGGCCTGAGAAAGGACGCAGAATAAAGATGGTCCCTCTTTCCTACTATCTGTTGTTGAGCGGAATCCTGTTCGTCTGCGGTGTGCTCGGGTTCCTGATCAAGCGCAACATCATCACGATCTTCATGTCGATCGAGCTGATGCTGAATGGCGTGAACCTTTCGTTCGTGGCGTTCGCCGCGCACTGGCACGCGCTCAGCGGACAGGTCTTTGTCTTTTTTGTAATGGTGGTGGCCGCCGCTGAGGCTGCGGTGGGACTGGCGATCATCATCGCCGTCTATCGCACGCGTGAAACTTTGAATGTGGACCAGGTGAACCTGCTCAAGTTATGACGCCGAATCCTTATCTTTATCTTTGGCTCGTCCCGCTGCTTCCACTCGCCGGCGCGGCTATTAACGGCTTCTTTGGCCGGCGATTGTCGAAGAAAGCAATATCGACCGTGGCGCTCGTTTTCTGTGGCGCTGCCTTTGTCATGGCGGTGTGGCTGGCTGCGGGCTTTTCGTCGGCATCCGCTCCTTACTCCTCCGATCTTGCGCACTGGATCCGCTCGGGCAACTTTCAAGTCGACTTCAGTTTCTATCTCGATCAGTTGTCGCTCGTCATGCTGCTCGTTGTCACAGGCGTCGGCTTCCTCATTCATATCTACTCGGTCGGCTATATGTGGGACGACGATGGGTACTACCGGTTCATGTCGTACCTGAACCTGTTCATGTTCTTCATGCTGACGCTGGTGTTGGCGAAGAACTATCTGGTCATGTTCATCGGCTGGGAGGGCGTGGGCCTGGCGTCGTATCTGCTGATCGGTTTCTGGTTCACGAAAGACTCAGCGGCGGCGGCCGGCAAGAAAGCATTCATCGTCAATCGGATCGGCGACTTTGGATTCCTGATTGCACTTTTCCTGATGATCAAGCATTTCGGATCGCTCGACTTCACGCGCGTGTTTGCGGCGGCGCAGTCATTGCCAGCCGAGACCACGGGCGCCGGGTTGCTCACGGCGATCGGTTTGTTATTGATGGTCGGCGCGGCGGGTAAGTCGGCTCAGATTCCTCTTTATGTGTGGCTGCCGGACGCCATGGAAGGCCCCACTCCGGTATCAGCCTTGATCCACGCGGCGACCATGGTGACGGCGGGCGTTTATATGGTGGCGCGATCGTCCTCGATCTTTGACCGTGCGCCGATGGCGATGATGGTGGTTGCGATCATTGGGACGCTCACCGCGCTTTTTGCAGCGACCATCGGCATTGCCCAGACCGACATCAAGAAAGTTTTGGCTTACTCCACCGTCTCGCAGCTCGGCTATATGTTCATGGCGTGTGGCGTGGGAGCGTTCTCAGCTGGCATTTTCCATCTTATGACTCATGCCTTCTTCAAGGGGCTGCTGTTCCTTGCGGCGGGTTTGGTAATTCATGGCATCGGCGGCGAGCAGGACATGCGAAAGATGGGCGGGCTGCGGGTTTACATGCCGTGGACGTTTGCGACGATGGGGATTGCCACGCTCGCCATCGCAGGCATCCCGCCGTTCGCCGGCTTCTGGTCCAAGGACGAGATTCTTTGGAAAGCCTTTAACGCAAGCTGGGTGTATTGGCTGATCGGAGTGATTACCGCCTTCATCACATCCTTTTATATGTTCCGGTTGATGTTCATGACATTCGGGGGCGAGTATCGGGGCGCCGTGGCGCAAGATGCTCATGGTCACGATGCGCACGGTCACGATGATCACGGTCATGGGCACGGCCACGGCGAGCCACATGAGAGCCCGTGGGTGATGCTGGGTCCGCTCGTGGTCCTTGCTGTCCTGTCGGTTTTTGGAGGATGGGTGGCCGGGTACAACAATCATTTCGAACACTTTCTGGCTCCGGTTTTTCAGGGAGCGAGCGACGTTGCGCAGGAAGCCTCTCCGGAAGCTGGGAAGAGCACGCTCGAGTATCTGCTCATGATGGTTTCCGTCGGCGTGGCCGGGCTCGGATGGTTTCTCGCATATCTGCTATACAGCCGCCGTCCGCAACTGCCCGCGCGCATCGCCGCCGGCCTCGGCGAACTCTACCAGGCGGTCGCCAACAAGTACTACATCGATGAGCTTTACGCTGTCCTTTTCGTCAAGCCGCTTATCGACGGATCGACCACAATTCTCTGGCATGGCGTTGACCAGGGCGTGATCGACGCCGCGGTCAACGACTCAGCCGATGCTGCGCGTCACATATCTGATACAGCGCGCCACATGCAATCAGGCAATCTGCGCTCGTATGCCGGCTGGATCGCCGCTGGAGGGGCCGTTGTGATCGCCTACATGGTCTGGATGGGAGTCCGATGAATCTGGATAGTCTCAGTCCATTCATTCTTTCGCTGGTGACCTTCATTCCTGCTGGGGGCGGCCTGCTCATTCTGCTGATCCCGCGCCGCGATCGTGACATCAAGCTGTTTGCCTTCGTCATCTCTCTGCTGGCATTTGTGGCCTCGCTGCATTTGCCGGTGCATCTCCATCGTGAGCCCGGCCTCTTCAAGTTCGAGATCGACAAAATCTGGATCACGTCCCCCAACATTCATTACCACATGGGCATTGACGGAATTTCCGTCTGGCTGGTAGTGCTGACTACGTTCCTCACGCCTCTGTGCGTGTTGATTTCGTGGACATCGATTCACGAGCGAGTCAAGGAATTCTTCATTCTGTTGCTGATCCTGGAAACGGCTCTGATCGGCGTTTTCACCTCGCTTGATTTGTTCCTGTTCTACTTCTTCTGGGAAGCGACGCTGATCCCGATGGCGCTCTTGATCGGTATGTACGGCCACGGACGTCGTGTTTACGCCGCGGTGAAATATTTCCTGTTCACCATGATCGGCTCTATGTTCATGCTGGCGGCCATTCTGTGGCTCTATGCCAAGACGGGCAGCTTTGATTTCACGGTCATTCAGAACGCGATTCGCAGCGGAAGCGTGGCGGGTTTTGAATCGGCTTCGCTGTGGCTCTTCCTCGGCTTCTTCATCGCGTTTGCGGTCAAGGTCCCACTCTTCCCTCTTCACACCTGGCTGCCCGACGCGCACGTGGAGGCGCCCACCGCTGGATCGGTGCTGCTGGCCGGCGTGCTGCTGAAGATGGGCACCTACGGACTGCTGCGCTTCGACGTCGGGCTCTTTCCCGAGCAGGCACGCCGCAACGCCTCCTGGATCATGGTTCTGGCGCTGATCGGGATCATCTACGGCGCGCTGGTCTCACTGGTGCAGCCGAATATGAAAAAGCTGATCGCTTATTCATCGGTCAGCCATCTTGGATTCGTCGTGCTCGGGATCTTCAGTTTCACCACAGCCGGGCTCAACGGAACCGTCTTCGTCATGCTGGCGCACGGAGTCGCCACCGGCGGGCTCTTCATGCTGGCGGGTATCCTCTACGAACGCCGACACACGTATGAGATCAGCGAGTTTGGCGGATTGGCAACGCCCATGCCGAAGTACGCCACCTTCTTTCTAGTCACTGTGCTGGCCTCAGTCGGACTGCCGCTGCTGAACGGATTCATCGGCGAGTTTCTGGTGCTGAGCGGAGCATTCCAGGCTCGTCCGGTATACGGAATCCTGGCCGCGACTGGTGTGATCTGGAGCGCCTGCTACCTGCTCTGGATGTATCAGCGCGTTTTCTTCGGCAAAGTGACGCACGAAGTCAATAACGCGCTGCCCGACCTCAACCTGCGTGAGAAGGCTGCACTGTGGCCGATTGCGGTGGCTGCCCTGGTGATGGGCGTCGCGCCGATGGTGTGGCTCAGCGCGATCGATCCGGCGGTGCAAACGGCGCTCGCCCCCTTCACACAATTGGCCAGCAAGGTAGTGGGCCAATGACGATGGTGGCGATAACGACAACGATAACGACGTTCGCGCATTCGTTGCCCGGCCTGCTGGCGCAAGCGCAGACATCAACATCCATGCTGCCGCAAGGCGCCGACTACATGCGCATCCTGCCCGAACTGGTGCTCTCCGTCTTTGGCATGCTGGTAATGGTCGTCGATCCGCTGCTCGATGAAGACAACAGTCATCAGGCGCTCGGCACGATCGCGCTGATCGGGACTCTCGCGGCGCTGGCGTCAACGTTCTGGATGGCGCAGTACCCCGGAACCGCTTTTTGGAACATGGTTCGGGTGGAAGGCTTCAGCGTCTTCTTTCACGTCGTGGTCATCGCGATTGCGGCGGTGGTCATCCTCAGTTCATTCGAGTATTTGCGAGTGCAGCGCATCCGCGCCGGGGAGTATTACGGGCTAATCCTTTTTGGCACGGTCGGCATGTGCTTGATGTCGTCCGCAATCGAACTCGTGCTTATTTTTATTGCCCTGGAAATCTCGTCGATTTCGACCTACGTGCTGGCCGGATTCCGGCGGCGCGAGGCTTCGAGCAGTGAAGCGTCGTTGAAATACTTTCTGCTGGGATCATTCGCCACGGCGTTCTTCCTCTATGGTGTCGCGCTCATGTTCGGCGCGACCGGTTCCACCAACATCGACGCGATCAGCCAGGTGCTGCGCTCTGGCAACGTACCGGTTTTGGCGTATGTTGCAACGGCGCTCATGTTCGTGGGCTTGGGCTTTAAGGTCGCCTCCGCGCCCTTCCATGTGTGGACTCCTGATGTCTACGAAGGGGCCCCAGCTCCGGTCGTCGGCCTGATGTCGACCGGCCCCAAAGCAGCGGCATTCGCGGTTTTGCTGCGCGTGATGTTCGAAGCGAACGCACCCGGACGTTTCTGGCTGATCTGGGTCTCGGCCGCGCTTTCCATGACGCTGGGAAATGTGGCCGCCCTGGTGCAGGACAACGTCAAGCGCCTACTTGCGTATTCTTCGATCGCCCACGCCGGATATCTGTTGGTAGCGTTTGCGGCACAGCCGGAACTAGGCACGTCCGCGGCAATGTTCTACACCGCAGCCTATGCCGCGATGAATGTAGGAGCGTTTGCCGTCGTCAGCCACTTTGCGAACGCGGGCGAAAAGTACGTCACGCTCGAAGATTATGCGGGCCTCGGTAGAAAGTCCCCCGCGCTGGCTGCGACTTTCACATTCTTCCTGATGTCTTTGATCGGTATTCCGATCACCGGCGGCTTCTTCGCGAAGTTTTACATATTGAGTACCGCGCTGAAATCGAATCTGGTTGGCTTGGCGATCATCTTAGTGCTGAATAGCGCCTTGGGCGCTTATTATTACCTCCGCATTATCGTCATGATGTATATGCGTGAGCCTCGCGGTGAGGTTCCCGTTACTCCTGTGCCGGTTGCGGCGGGGCTCGCCATTGCGGTATGCGTGGTGGCCACGCTTTACCTCGGAGTGCTGCCGGGACCGGTGCTCGACTACGCCGCCCAAGGCGCCCGCCAACTTGTGAGCGATAGAGCAGCCCCGACGGTATCGACGGCAGAACAGTAGACATTCCTTAACAACCTAAACTTTATTGATTTGCAACAAGATAGCAAACCTCGCCCTTGACTAGGGCTTTCACCTGAGCGGCGAGTTCCGGCACAGGTAAGACTAACTCGTCCGGCGATTGACAATCGCCGTCCAAGTCGGCATTATTAGCTACGCCACTTCCCCCCGGAGGATTTATGCTTCAGTTTTTTCATAGTATTTGCAGGGACGAAGAAGGACAGGATATCGCCGAATATGCCGTTATGCTCGCCGTCATCCTGGTATTGGTGATCGGCACTGTGCGTCTGATCGGGGGGAACGCCAATAACGTGTTCTCCACTGTTGCCAGTTCTCTCCCGCAGTAATTTTGGTTGCATAAGTTTCGGATACATCGGCACTTCAAACGTAACGCTTTGAGATTTCTATGACTCGATTTAGCACCTTCCGCCTGTTTGGCCGCTATTGGTTTCCATTTGCGGCGGCGGTGCAGGATCGGAGCCAGTCAACAAGGCAATAGAGACAGCTCAAAGATTCCGCCAAAGCCGCGATAAAATCGCGGCTTTTGTTTTTGGCGGCAGGAAAGGTCATCGCCATGATTGTGAACATGTCCGACAACGCCACCGAACAGCAAATTGACCACATCATTCAACGTATCCGCGAAGCCGGATTTCAGCCGCACGTCACCCGCGGCACCGAACGCACCATCGTTGCGGCGGTGGGCAGCGGCGGGCGCCGCCATGAAATCGAGGCTCTTTCGGTTGCGCCCGGAGTGGACAACGTGGTCGCGATCGCCCAGCCCTTTAAGCTCGTCAGCCGCCAAACACGGCCGCAGCCCTCGGTGGTCAGCGTTGGCGGAGTAAAAATCGGCGGCCCCGAAGTGGTCGTGATCGCCGGTCCCTGCTCGGTGGAATCGCGCGAGCAATTGCTGGAGACTGCGCAAGGGGTGAAGCGCGCCGGCGCGACCATGTTGCGCGGCGGAGCGTACAAACCGCGCACCTCTCCGTATGAGTTTCAAGGTCTGGGCATTGAAGCACTGAAGATTTTGCGCGAAGCTCGTGAACTCACCGGCCTGCCGGTGGTGACCGAGGTCATGAGTACCGAAGACTTGGACCTGATCTGCGAGTACGCCGACATGCTGCAGGTCGGCGCGCGCAACATGCAGAACTTCGCGCTGCTGCGTAGGCTCGCGACCGTTAAGAAACCAATTCTGCTCAAGCGTGGACCCTCGGCTTCGGTCAAGGAATGGTTGCTGGCGGCGGAATACCTGCTGTCCGGCGGAAACGATGAGGTTGTCCTTTGCGAGCGCGGAATTAAGACCTTCGAAACCGGCATGCGCAACACTTTCGATTTAGCCGCTGTCGCCCTTGCCAAAGAACTGTCGCACCTGCCGGTAGTGGCCGATCCGTCGCATGGCACGGGCAAACAGAGCCTCATCGGTGCGGTTTCGCGCGCAGCGATTGCGGTGGGAGCGGACGGCCTCATCGTCGAGGTGCATCCTTGTCCGGAGCGCGCGCTTTCCGACGGGCCTCAGTCTCTCGACATCCCACAGTTCGAGGGCGTGATGCGCGGATTGAGCGCCCCTTTACGTCCGGTGCTTACTCGTACTTAGAAGTTCTCACTTCCCGGTTCTCAGTTCTCAGAAACAGCCAATTCTTCAACTGGGAACTGAGAACTGACTCTACGAATCGGGCCACTTTGTCCCAAATCAGGCGTCCCTGCCTGCCCCGCCTTTATTTCAAATGAGTTGCGGACCGCGTGGCGGCATCGGACCCCGCGAATGGGCCAAGTTGTCCCCTCCCGCCTCGCCGCGATCCCCGTGTAAGTTATTGTACATAATAAGCTTAACCACGTTGTAATTGGCCTCGCGATTGCCCATTAAAGGCCAGGCAAGAAGGACGTGGTGATACGCCATGTCCCTCAAAAATGCCGCCATGAAACTTATGAATAACAGCGATAAATCGCAGGTCAAATGCGGACGCGAAGGCCGTCCGCCTAATTACCGGGCATTCAGCGCTGCTTGGGGTCGGGTTGCCGGACTCGCACTGCTGGTGCTTTCAGCAATGCCGTCCTACGCCGGCCCCACCGCCAAATTTTCCGCGGATCTCCAGCAGCGGGCAGCGGGCGCGAACAGCCGGGCAGCAGGCGCGAACAGCATGGTGACCGTCATCGTGCAGTACCGCCAGATGCCCACTAACTCGTCGATCAGGACGATGCAACTGGGTGGCGCAGCGATCAAGTCGAAGCTGCACACGATCCGTGCAGTGACAATGCGTGTGCCCGTCAGCATGCTGGCGAAACTGGCGAAGGATCCGAATGTCGCCTACATCACTCCAGACCGACCGATAAGCCTGACGGCGGCGAACGAAGAGTATGCGACCGCGGTCGAGGCGGATGTTGCGGCAGCGCAGTTTGCCCTGGATGGCACCGGCGTCGGCGTGGCTATCATCGACAGCGGAGTCGCCGATCATGGCGATCTGCACGATGCCAGCGGTGCCAGCCGCGTGGTGTATAGCCAGAGCTTTGTCGCCGGCGACGCCACGACACCCGATAAGTTCGGACACGGAACGCACGTGGCGGGCTTGATCGGTGGCACGGGCGCCAACTCCGGCACAGCCAATGGCTATCAGGCCAACTATGCCGGCGTGGCTCCGAACGTCAACATCATCAACCTGCGCGTGCTGGATCAGAACGGATCGGGCACGGACAGCCAAGTGATCGCTGCCATTCAGCAGGCGATCGCGCTGCAAAGTACCTACAACATCCGCGTAATCAACATGTCACTGGGCCGTCCGGTGTACGAGAGCTACACGCTCGATCCGGTTTGCCAGGCAGTGGAATCCGCCTGGCAGGCCGGCATTGTGGTGGTAGTTGCCGCGGGCAACCGTGGGCGCGATAACTCGATGGGTACACACGGCTTCGCCACCATCGGCGCTCCGGCCAACGATCCCGCCGTCATCACGGTGGGAGCGACAAGGACTATGGGTACGGCGACGCGGGTCGACGATGCGATTGCCAGCTACAGTTCCAGAGGTCCCACCTTGGTCGATCACCTGGTAAAACCTGACCTGGTCGCGCCGGGAAACCGGCTGGTGTCCTTACGCGATGCGGGCAGCACACTGGACAGGAACCATTCCTCTTTTGAAGTTGGTCCGCTTTTCGGAACTCCAAAGTACTTTCGCTTGAGCGGAACCAGCATGGCAACGCCGCTGGTCAGCGGTGCTGTCGCGCTGATGTTGCAGCAGAACCCCTCGCTGACTCCCGATCAAGTGAAAGCGCGCTTGATGAAGACAGCGTGGAAGGGCTTCGGCCAATACACCCGGTCATGGGACGATTATGGAAACGCCTATGACAATCAGTACGACATCTTCACCTACGGAGCGGGGTATCTGGACATAGACGCCGCTCTTAACAATACGGACCTCGCTGCGGGAGTAGCACTTTCTCCGACCGCAGTGTATGACCCGATCAGTGGCACCGTTTCTATAGTGAATACCACCTCTGTTGTTTGGGGCGGGGCCAGCGTAGTTTGGGGGGCCACTTCAGTCGTCTGGGGAAATTCAGTGGTTTGGGGTGCGAACACATTCACAAGCAACTCGGTAGTTTGGGGCAGCACCAGCGTGGTTTGGGGTGCAAGCTCTGTTTCTGGCTTCAGTGTAGTCTGGGGCGCCAACTCTACAACCGTCAGTCCGATGGCAGCATTCAGCGACGGCGACGATGGAGAAAACTAGGCAACCAACTGAGACCATATTCGGAGACTGCCATGACAAATAATCTACCAATCAAAGCGAAAGTCATGATCGGAATGGTGGCCGTTGCCAGTCTGTGCGCCCTGTCGTTCGGCGTAGTCAGATGGCAAACGCAAGCCTGGCCACAGTTGCTGCTCCTGATGGCGGCAGCCGCACTGAGTTCGCGCCTCAAGGTGAAGCTGCCTGGGATGACGAGCTCGATGTCGGGAAATCTGCCCGTCATTCTTCTCGGGGTCACGCAACTGGGATTGTTCGCTAGCCTGCTCGTAGCTGTAACGGCGGCGATCGCGCAATCCTACACGTCCGGCGGGAATAAAACGAAACCAATCCAATTCGTATTCAACGCATGCACACTGCTGAACGCGTCGGGACTCGCCTACCTGGCCTACCATAGCCAGATTGGAGCTCGCGCGACGGCGCACACGATGTCCCTGGTACTGGCCGCAGCCACATACTTCCTGGCGAACACGGCGCCCGTAGCGAGCATCATCGGCCTGACAGAAGGCGGCAATCCTTTCGCCCTCTGGCACAAGGTCTTTCTGTGGTCCTTCCCGAACTATGTGATCGGTGCGGGATTGACTGCGATCGCCACCGCCTTCAGCAGCATCAGCGGACTGGCAACCTTGGCAGCTCTGATGGCAGTGCTGTTCGCGGTATACCAGTCATACAAGATGTACGTGGGTCGAGCCGAACAGACACAGCCAAAAGTGATGGCGATGGCTACGGGTCGATAAACCGCAAAGCCTTCTTCCTGCGCGCAGCCTACCGGCTGCGCGTTTTTTTTTGCTACCAGTTGTCGACAACATTCGAGGCTGGTCGGCGCTCTACTTGACGTCTCCGCAGGCGGGGCCGAGGCATCTGGAGTTGAAGGTAAAGTTCAAGTTCATGGTTCGACCGCTGGTGTTGGTGACAGACTGCATCGAGCCCTTGACGTTATCGGAACTCACGGCCTCCAGCAGCAGAGTTGCATCGGTGGACGACTGCTTTTCTTCGCAATGAACCTTGATTTCGAGCTTGCTGCTCGTGGAATTCAGGACGGTGCGGGTACATTCCTTGCGGTTGTCACTGAAAGCGGATTGCTTGTCGAGTTTCTCTTTGGTGACGCATTCTTTGTGGACATCAGTGGTAGGCCCACCGGCGCCATTCTGCTTCATCGCGGCTTCTAGGCGGGCACGCTGCTCTGGAGGCATCTTGGCAAGAGTATCCGGAGGGATGGTCGGCATTCCCATCATGGAATGAGTTACGGTCATTTCCCAGAGGCCCTCTTTGATGTTGAGGGGCGTGAGTTTGTCGGCGGCCCAGAAGGTCAGCGAGGAAAAGATAATCAGGGCTAGAAGAAATTTGCTTCGCATCAGGACTCTCCTGACATTGTTTGATCGGCGCGCGCTAAACAGGATTACACACTGCTGGTTGCGGGGCAAATCAAATGTAGGGCAAATCGTTATCGGGACCGGAGACGCACACCGGCATTTAGACCCAATTCCAAGTGCCGTCAGGGCGGGGAGCAAGTCGGGGAGCAAGCTCTGTACAAATCGGGGTGATTGCTATACAAATAGCGAACATCCTGCACTCTAACGGGACAGGAACCTCACTCCGGGGACTCAATCGTTGTACATCAAAGCGTCCTACGTAAAGCCCAGAACACTGGATGAAGCGATGGCCCTTCTGGCCGCGGGGGAAGCTCAGATTCTGTCGGGAGGCACGGATTTTTATCCCGCGCTCGGCGACCGCGTGGTGCACGGACCGGTGGTGGACGTTTCCGGGCTGGGAGAATTGCGGGGCGTGTCGAGCGACGCGGGCTGGTTCCGCATTGGCGCGCTGACAACGTGGAGCGAGATCATACGAACGCCACTTCCCCGCTGCTTTGACGCGTTGAAGAGCGCGGCGCGCGAGGTCGGTGGCGTGCAGATACAGAATCGCGGGACGGTGGCTGGCAACTTGTGTAACGCATCACCGGCAGCCGATGGCGTGCCTCCGCTGCTGGCGCTGGATGCGGAGGTGGAGCTGGTTTCAAAGGGCGGCGTACGACGGCTGCCGCTGGCGGATTTTATTGTGGGCAGTCGGAAGACGCAACGGAAGTCAGACGAGTTACTGACCGCAGTGCTCGTTCCACGCGAGTTGGAGGATGCGGCTTCGATGTTTGTGAAGCTGGGCGCGCGGCGTTATCTGGTGATATCGATTTCGATGGTAGCGACGGTAGTAAAGGTAAGCGACGCTGAGCACATCGGCGACCGGAGAGTCTTAGAGGCTCGGGTCGCAGTGGGATCGTGCTCGGCAGTGGCTCGGCGCTTGCGTGCACTTGAGGATGACTTAGTCGGGGCTTCGGTGCGCGACGGGCTGGGCGGCGTGGTGAGGCCGGAGCATCTGGCTCCGCTCGCGCCAATAGATGATGTGCGGGCTACCGCAGAATACCGGATGGACGCTTCGCTGCGGCTAGTGCAGCGGGCCTTGAACTCGTGCGTGGAGAACGGCTGATGGCTGGGACTCGAGAGCCGAGGGCGGAGGCAGGCGGGCAGTCCATTGCGTTCCGTGTCAACGGGCGGGACGTGGTTGTTTCCAGTTCGCCATTGCAGCGGCTATCTCGCGTGCTGCGGGAGGAACTTGGACTGACCGGGACCAAGGTAGGATGCGACGCGGGAGATTGCGGAGCCTGCACGGTCCTATTGGATGGAGACCCAGTTTGCGCGTGCCTGGTGGCTGCGGGGCAGGCGGAGGGATGCGAAGTTACGACGGTGGAAGGGTTGGCTGACACGAATGTCGGCGCGAGATTGCAGCAAGCGTTTCTAACCCATGGCGCCGCGCAGTGCGGGGCTTGCACTCCGGGAATGCTGGTGGCAGCGACGGCTTTGCTGGAGAGAAACTCTGCGCCGCACGAAAACGAGGTGATGGACGCGATAGGGGGCGTGCTTTGCCGGTGCACGGGATATCGGAAGATCATCGCGGCGATTCTTGATGCTGCGGTGAAAGATGCTGAGGTTAAGGAGAATGGCTCGGCGGGCGGAGCCGCGATTTCACCCGGGGCGGGCGCGGCGGTGGGAAAGAGGCTGGTCCGGCTGGATGGAAAGCGGAAGGTTGACGGGAGCGAGATTTTTGGCGCGGATGAGACTCCGGCTAGCGCGCTGGCGGTGCGTGCAATTCGCAGTCCTTATCACCGGGCGCGATTTCATTTCGGCGATCTGTGGGCGTTTGTTCGGGATCATCCCGGGATTGAAGCCGTCTTTAGCGCGAAAGATGTGCCGGGAAAGAATTGCTACGGAGTGATCAGCAAGTTCGCAGATCAGCCGGTGTTTGCTGAAAGTGAGGCCCGGCATCGCGGAGAAGCGATAGCCGCGGTGGTTGGTGACGCGGCAACAGTAGAGGCGCTGGAGGTTGCGGACTTTCCGGTGAGCTGGGAAGAACTGTCGTCACTCAGCGACATCGACGCCGCTCTGGCGGCGGGGGCAAGGCTGATCCATGAGAACCGCCCCGGAAATATTTTGGTACGGGGACGAGTGGTGCATGGCGACGTCGACAAAGCATTGGCCGCGGCCGACGAGGTGTTGGAAGCCGAGTACGAAACCGGATTTATTGAGCACGCCTACATCGAACCCGAAGCCGGATTCGCGCGCCGCGTCGGCGACCAGATCGAGATTCAGGCGTGTACGCAATCTCCTTATATGGATCGAAGCGATATCGCCGCGATCCTTGGAATAGCTCCAGAGCGGGTGCGCATTATCCCGACGGCAGTGGGTGGAGGATTTGGCTCGAAGCTTGATCTTTCTGTGCAGCCGTTTCTAGCGGTAGCGGCGTGGCACCTGGGGAAACCGGTGTGCATGGTTTATTCGCGGACCGAATCGATTGTGTCGACCACGAAGCGGCATCCGGCGCGCATGCGGCTTCGCGGAGGCTGCTCCAAGGAAGGCAAACTTCTCGCGCTCGACTTCGCGGCGGATTTTAATACCGGAGCGTATTCGTCATGGGGGCCGACGGTATCGGCGCGAGTACCGGTGCATGCGTCCGGTCCTTATTACGTGCCGCATTACCGGGCGCTAACACGGGCGGTGCACACCAACCTGGTACCGGCCGGGGCGTTTCGTGGCTTCGGAGTTCCTCAGGCTGCGATTGCGCAAGAACAACTGTATGACGAGTTGGCGGATCGAATTGGGATGGACCGGTTGGAGTTTCGAATTCTGAACGCGCTTGACGATCACACTCCCACAGTGACCGGGCAAGTTCTCGGCGAGGGTGTGGGCATTCGCGCTTGCCTGGAAGCGTTGCGGCCGAAATGGCAAACAGCGCGGCGCGATGCTGCGGAATTCAACTCGAATGCGATTGGCGCGCTACGTCGCGGCGTTGGCGTCACGGGAATGTGGTATGGGTGCGGAAACACTTCCCTCCCCAATCCGTCGACGGTGCGAATCGGATTGAAGCGCGATGGCCGGATCGCGTTGCATCAGGGCGCTGTGGACATTGGACAAGGATCGAACACGATCGTGACCCAGATTTGCGCCGATGCGCTGGGCGCGCCGATTGAGCGCTTCGACCTGCTCTCTGGCGACACTTCTATCACGCCGGATTGTGGCAAGACGTCCGCTTCGCGTCAGACCCTGGTGACCGGAAAAGCAGCGCAGCTGGCAGGAGAAAAGCTCCGGCGCGCAATTCTCAAGCTCGCGGGCGCGTGCGACTGTGCGACTCTTCTATTTAACGATGGAGGCATAACCGTGCGCGACACCGATAAGTCGCACACGCTCGTGCTCCGAGATCTGCCTCTTGATGAGTACGGATACGTGATCACGAGCGAGGCGACGTTTGATCCGCCGACCAGTCCGCTGGACGATAATGGGCAGGGAGTCCCGTATGCGGTATTCGGGTTTGGCGCGCACATGGCCGAGATCGAAGTAGACATAGAACTCGGCACGGTGCGGGTGTTGAAGGTCACGGCGGCGCACGATGTGGGACGCGCGATCAATCCGACGTTGATTGAGGGGCAGATTGAAGGTGGCGTCGCGCAGGGACTTGGCATGGCGTTGATGGAGGAATTCTTCCCTGGCAAGGGCGAGAACCTGCACGATTACTTGATCCCATCGGCTGGTGATATTCCTCCCGTGGAATCGATTCTGATCGAGGACCCTTCGCCGATTGGCCCGTTTGGAGCGAAAGGGATTGGCGAGCAGGCGGTGATTCCGACAGCGCCGGCGATCTTGAACGCGCTACACGATGCGATCGGGATTCGTGTGCGGAGAATCCCGGCGACTCCCGACCGGGTGCGGGCCGCGATTCTGGCGGCGCAAAAAGAGAAGGGGGATGCGCGTGGCTGACGACGCGATTCGCTGCGACGCCTGTCCGGTGCTGTGCTATATCAAGCCGGGAAGAGCGGGAGCGTGCGACCGTTATGCGAATGCCGACGGCCAATTGGTGCGCCTCGATCCCCACGTGGTACTGGAGCGCGCAGTATCGCGCGGCGATACGCTTGTACCCTTTCTTGAAAAGTCCCGCGAGTGGGACGGCGCGCTCCTGAGCGGCGAGGAAACGTTCGTGACCGCGATTGGCGCGGGTACGACGTATCCGGATTACAAGCCTGCTCCCTTTATTATTTCCTCGGAAGTCGCAGGCGTCGATATGGTCACGGTCGTGACCGAGGGCATTTTCAGTTATTGCGGCGTGAAGCTGAAGATCGACACCGATCGTCATCTGGGAGCCGAGTGCAGCATAGTGCGCGCGCAGGGCGAGGCCGTCGGACACGTTACGACGAATGAATACGGATCGCAGATGCTATCGCTCGGCGGCGTGCGTCACCTCACCGGCGGCAGTCGGCACGAAGGCACGGCCACCTGCGACGCGCTGTTGAACCTGTGCAATCGACAAGCGGTGGAATTGAAGATTGACGACGGCGCCACCGTTGTTGTGCAGGCCGACAAAGCGCCGATTGTAGATGGCGTGCAGGAAGAGCGCATGCGCGTTGGATGCGGCTCGGCGACGATTGGCATGTTCGCGAAGCAGTGGTTTGGAAAAGTGGATGAGGTCGTGGTGGTGGACGATCACATCACGGGCGTGTTGTCGGAACACCAGGCGGGAAAGCTGCTGGGCGTGCCGGAATCTGGAATCAAGCTGAAGGGACGGCGATCGACGCCGGGACGCTATTTTCGGGTTGCGGAGCCGGGCACGTCATGGGGAGGGACTAACATCGACGATCCGCTGTCGATTCTGAGTCCGTTCGATCGCGAGGTCGCCACGCCCGGCTTGCGTTTGCTGATGGTGAGCACTACGGGCGAGCACCACGCGTATTTCGAGCTCGACGAAGATCTTCGTCCGGTGGAGAAAGAGTTGCCGGACGCTCTGCGTGAATCGGTCGAGCGCATTCGTGAAAACTGCGAGCCCGCACTCTGCACAGTACTGTTCATGGGCGGCGCGGGAGGATCGCTGCGCGCGGGGGTGACGGAGAATCCGGTGAAGCTGACGCATTCGGTGCGCGACGCGCTCACTCGTGTGACCTGCGGAGGCGCGCCGGTTTACGTTTGGCCGGGCGGCGGAATCACGATCATGGCGGACGTGAGCCGCATGCCGGAGAATGCATTCGGCTATGTCCCGACGCCGGCGTTGGTGGCGCCGATCGAGTTCACACTGAAACTATCGGATTACGCCACTCTGGGCGGATATATGGATCACGTGCGGCCGCTCAGTTCGATCACTTCGATCCGCCGGGATGAAGAAAGCCGCCGGCGGCTGGCGGCGCGGCCGGATAATCCGTGGCCGCTGGCTTCGGAGAAGAGTAAGTGAATAACCGAGCACAGATCCGGATGCTTCCCGATGGCCGCCGCCTGCACATGCAGGATGGACCGATCGATGTGATCGTGGAAGCTTTCGGCGCGGTTCGCGAAGTGAAAATTGCTTATCGCGCGGCGGCGGACCGGTTTGTCGAGATTTTGGACGAGTTGTGCCGTGAGCTTGCGTTTCTGCGACGGCCTGCACGCGACGACGGAGATCTGGCGTCGGGACCAATCGCGCGGCGAATGCTCGCAGCGGTGAGGCCCTATGCTTCGCAGGTCTTCATCACGCCCATGGCGGCGGTAGCAGGTGCGGTGGCGGAGGAGATTCTCGAAGTAATGACCGCAGCCACGAAACTTTCGCGGGCTTACGTGAATGACGGTGGCGATATCGGGCTGCACCTCGCGCCCGGTGAGAAATTTGTCGTGGGGATGGTGGAGAGTCCCGATCGCGCTTCTCTATTTGGGACCACCACGATTGAGTCCTGCGACGCAATTCGCGGGATCGCCACCAGCGGCTGGCGCGGACGTAGTTTTTCGCTGGGCATTGCGGATGCGGTCACAATATTGGCCGATACAGCTGCAATGGCCGATGCTGCGGCGACGGTGGTGGCAAATGCAGTGGATCTGCCGGGACATCCGCGAGTTAGGCGCGTTCGGGCGTGCGATCTTGCGCCGGATAGCGACTTGGGCGAGCGATTGGTAACGCAATCGGTAGGTGAACTGACACCGAGGGAGATTCGTGATGCGCTGGAAGCCGGAGTCCGGGTTGCGGAATCGCTCTGTGGCTCGGGGCTGATTCGCGCGGCTGCCCTCAACTTGCAGGGAGAAACGCGAGTGATCGGCGCTGAAGCACGGTCAGGGCTGGCGGGCATTTCCGTACATGACGGGAGCCCGGTTCATGCCTGAGGTTCAGATCCGCAAGAGAGTTCTTTTGGTCGAAGAGATTTTCCACGAAGGCGGGCCAGTAGCGCTGAAGCCGCAGCGCCGGGCGGCGGCGCTGGTGGTGATCCGGAACCCTTATGCCGGTGGCTACGTCGAAAAGATTGAAGACTTCATGGATGACTTGAAGCCCCTTGGTTTGGAGATGGCGCGATCGCTCGTGGCGGCGTTGGGTGGCGATCCGAAGGTGGTGCAGGGCTACGGCAAGGGGGCGATTGTGGGCGCCGCCGGAGAGATCGAACACGGAGCGCTCTGGCACGTGCCCGGCGGCTACGCGATGCGTGACGTGCTCGGAGGCGCGAAGGCGATTGTGGCATCGACGAAGAAGGTTGGCGGTCCGGGCACTCGCCTCGACATTCCCATCACCCATATCAACGCCTCCTACGTGCGCAGTCATTTTGATGCGATGGAAGT
Source organism: uncultured Acidobacteriaceae bacterium (assembly GCA_963772195.1). Taxonomy (GTDB): domain Bacteria; phylum Acidobacteriota; class Terriglobia; order Terriglobales; family Acidobacteriaceae; genus Acidiflorens. The sequence continues at coordinate 899,037 of CAVYWE010000002.1, forward strand.
GGGTGTTGCGGATGCTCCTCGCGCCGATGAGATTTTGCTCGCGCTGGTGATGACGACCGGGGCGCGGGTGCATGCCCGGGTCGGCGGATTGAAAGCGTCGGAGATCAAGGGAGAGGACGGGCTGCGATGAAGGCCGAAATCCGAGCAAAGATTAGAAAGATTGCAACGTTTGTCGAGGAGACTTCGACGGAGATGGGGAGGAAGGTCGATCCGCCGACGCGGCGGGCAGCCGCGGTTGCGGTGATTGAGAATCCGTATGCGGGAAAGTACGTTGAGGACCTTTCGGAGTTGATGACGATTGGCGAAGAGCTCGGCGAGTTGCTGACGCAACGCGCGATAGCCGCGCTGGGGATCGAGGGGCCATCCGCCGAGAGCTACGGCAAAGCTGCGGCGGTGGGCGAGAATGGTGAACTGGAGCACGCCGCTGCGATCTTGCATCCGAAGCTCGGCACGCCGGTGCGGCGCGTGCTGGGAAAAGGGGCGGCGCTGATTCCTTCTTCCAAAAAGCGCGGCGGGCTTGGAGTGGTGCTCGACATTCCGCTGGGGCACAAGGACGCAGCGTTTGTCCGCAGCCATTTTGATGGCATGGAAGTGCGGATCAGCGATGCTCCGCGTGCCAACGAGATTATGGTGGCGATTGCGGTGACGGACAGCGGGCGTCCGCTGGCGCGAGTTGGTGGACTCACCAAAGAACAGATCAAGGGCGAGGATGGGCTGCGGTAAACGTCAAAGGCAACCACAGAGATCACTGAGACCACAGAGGAGACACAGGAAAGCATGACTTACAAGGGTGTGTACCGGTTGATGTTGGTGATTGGCGCGTTGCAAGTTTGCTTGTCGAGTCTTGTCTACGGAGACAATATTAAAGTGCGTGCCGATACCATCATCACTGGCGTTGTCGTCAGCATGGACGGCCAGCGGCACATCTACGACGATGGAGCCGTCGTGGTCACCGGCGACAGCATCGTCACAGTTGGCCCTCGCTCAGACATCGAATCGCGATACGAAAGCCGCGAGCGTATCGGCGCGAAGAATGCTTTAGTGCTCCCAGGATTTATCAACGGTCATACCCACGTTCCGATGACCCTGTTCCGCGGCTTGCACGACGATGTAACGCTCAACGATTGGCTTTATAAATACATCTTTCCCGCTGAAAAGAAGAACGTTACGGAGGAGTTCGTTCGCTGGGGAACGCGGCTCGCAGCGGCCGAACAGATCCGCTCGGGGGTGACTACCTTCGCCGATATGTACTACTTCGAAGACGCTGTGGCGGAAGAAACTAAAGCGGCGGGTATGCGCGGCGTGTTGGGCGAAACGTTTATCGATTTCCCAGCGCCCGACAACAAGAACGAAGCCGCGATGCTCGATTACACAGAGAAGTTCTTGAAGAAGTGGCAAGGCGACCCGCTCATTCACGCGGCACCGGCGCCGCACTCGATTTACACCTGCTCACAAAAGACATTGCAGGATGCTTCCGCTCTGGCGCGCAAGTATCATGCGCCGATCCTGATTCACGTCGCCGAGATGAAGAAAGAGCGGGACGACAGCGAAAAGCAGAACGGGATGTCGCCGGTTCAATACCTGGACAAAATCGGAGTGCTAGGCCCCGATGTCGTTGCCGCGCACTGTATCTTCGTTGACGAGGCGGACCGCAAGATTCTCGCGCAGCACAACGTAGGTTGCGTGCACAACCCCTCTAGCAACATGATGATTGCGAGCGGTGTTGCGCCCGTGCCCGAGATGCGAGCCGCCGGAATCGCAGTCGGCCTCGGAACCGACGGGCCCGCGGGCAGCAACAACGACCTCGACCTGATGGAAGAAATCGATTTGGCGGCAAAGCTGGCGAAGATTACGAAAATGAGCCCGCTGGCGCTGAATGCGCAGGCCGTCGTGGAAATGGCGACGATCGACGGCGCCCGGGCATTGCACATGGAGAAAGAAATCGGATCGCTTGAAAAGGGAAAAAAGGCGGACCTGATTCTGATTAGCCTCGACGAGCCGAACGCCGTGCCGATGTACGACGTCTACGCACAGATCGCGTATGCATTGAAGGCGAGCGATGTGCAGACCGTCATGATCGGCGGGCGAGTCGTGATGCGCGATCGCAAGCTGCTGACGGTCGACGAGCAGGCGGCGATCGCCAAGGCGCGTGAGTATAAGAAGACGATTGCCACGTCGCTCGGAATGCAGTGAAGCCGGCGGGACGCCAGCGCTACTTCACCACCTCAGGCACCCCCGTTGCCGGTGGCGTGTTGCGACTGCGCTGCACGCTGATCGCGCCGTCGATGATCACCATGCCGATTCCCGGAAGATCTCCTTTTTGAATGCTGTCTAGCAGGTTCTTGCCAGCCGAGTGCTGGGCTTTGTCCATCAGGACGAACGAGGCTTCGCGGCCGGGCGCAATCATGCCGCAGTCGAGTTTGCGCATCTTCGCCGTGTTGCCGGTGGCGAGGCAAATGGCGACTTCAGCGGGGATTCCGCCGAGCGATGACAACAACGAAACCATACGCACAATGCCGAGCGGCTGGACGCCCGATCCAGCGGGTGAGTCCGTGCCGAGAATCAGGCGGTCGAGCTGCTTCAATTCCATCGCCGTGCGAAGCGCGAGCAGTCCGGCGCGTTCGTTTCCGTTATGCACGATTTCGAGGGCCCGTCTAGAGCGCTCGCACAGCGCTGTAATCTGATCGTCGGGAAGAGCGGTGTGGCCACCGTTGACGTGACCAATCACGTCGGCGTCGGTTTCGAGCACCATGTCTTTGTCGATCAAGCTGGAGCCGGGGATGGAAGGTCCTCCGGTATGAATCGTGCTCTGGATGCCGTATTTGCGCGCCCATGAAACCATCTGGTGCGCGGTCTTCCCATCTTTCACGCTGCCCAAACCAACTTCGCCCAAAATCTTCACGCCGGCGGCGGCGAGTTCTTTGAAGTCGTCTTCGACCATGCCATGCTCAATCACGGGAGCCCCCGCATAAATCTTCACGCCACCCGGCCGGAAGGCGTGAAAGGCGCGCTGAGCGAAGATCGCCATCGCTTTCAGGCCGACGATGTCCTTGGGACGGCCGGGCGTATGGACCTCGCCGGCTGAGATCATCGTAGTGACGCCGCCGTGCAGGTAGCTGTCGATCCAGCCGAGCTGATTCTGGCGGGGCGTCCAGTCGCCGCACACGGGATGAACATGGCTGTCGATAAGGCCGGGAGCGAGGGCCGTGCCTTTGGCGTCGATTGTGAGGTTGGCCCCGGAAGTGTCGACATCTTTTTCTTTACCCACAGCAGCGATGCGATCGCCCACAGCGACCACGGTGTCGGCGTCGAGAATGGGATTGGCAAGGTCTCCGCTGAGCAGGAGGCCGATGTTGCGGATGACCAGCTTGGTTTGTGGCGCGGATTTCGAAGGTTCGTCGTGGGCCATGGTTCCCTTCCGGGGACGGAATTGCTGCGAACTCAGTGGCCGCTAGTATACAAATGAATGAGCGTCGAGCAACCGTGAGTTGCGTTTTGCCGGCGGCGGAAGAAATCTGCTACAAGCGTCGAGACGACGGAGAGTGGAATGCAATCTCGCGACTACATTTTTTGGGAAGTGGATGTACAGGCCGATTTTATGCTGCCGGGTGGCAAGCTCTACGTTTCCGGAGCCGAGAAACTTTTGCCCAACATCCGCAAGCTGACGGACGCGGCGCGGCGCGGCGAAGTTTTCCTGGTTTCGCATGGATGCTTCCATACGGCGAATGATCCTGAGTTCACGCAGTTTCCGCCGCACTGCGTGAAAGGGACGGCTGGAGCGGAGTTTGTTCCGGAAGCGCTCGCGGAACATTTAGTTCGGGTGGAAGACGACGTCACTGCTAAGTTGCCGAATAATCTTTTCAAGTATCAGCAGATCATCCTGGAGAAGCAGACGCTGGATATTTTTGAGAGTCGCCATGCGGACGAGTTGGTTGAACGTTTGGGGAACGCCGCGGAATTTGTGGTTTTTGGAGTCGTGACAGAATACTGCGTCAGTTTGGCAGTCAAGGGATTGCTGAAGCGAAAGCGGCGGGTGGCGGTGGTCCGCGATGCGATTGAAACTTTGGCGCCGCAAGTTGGGAATAAAACGCTTGCGGAACTGCAGAGTCTGGGAGCGAAGCTGGTTACTACTGACGAAATCCTCGCAAGCCTCGCACCGTAACCGCAGTGGGTCACACGATGGAGCGACGGGCGTCCTCGCCCATCAGCCGGGCGGGACGCCCCGCTCTCCACCATCCACCGAAACTCCCTCAGAGGAGCATGCCGGCGATCGAAGCCGACATGAGATTAGCCATGGTTCCGGCCAGCATGGCGCGAATGCCGAGACGGGCCAGTTCTCCGCGCTTGTTGGGAGCGAGCGCTCCAATGCCGCCCAGCTGAATTCCGATCGAGCTTAAATTCGCGAAGCCGCAAAGCGCGAAGGTTGCGATCGTAAACGACCGGGGATCGAGCACGGCTCTCTGCGGCCCCAGCATGGAGAAAGCGACGAGTTCATTCAACACCATGCGCGTGCCGAGAAGATTGCCGATGGCGGGACAGTCACGCCATGGGATTCCGATGACCCACGCGATAGGCGCAAACAATGTACCGAAAATTTGCTGCAGACTGGAGGGAAACCATGCCACGCCGATCCTGTTGTGAATCCCGCCCAGCACGCCGTTGGCTAGCGCGATCAACGCGAGGAATGCAATCAACATGGCGGCGATATTGAGTGCGAGGCCCAAGCCATCGGTGGTGCCGCGCGCAATCGCCCCCAGCAGGTTTTCTTTCTTCTCCTCATCCACCTCTTCCTCGCTCATGACGACACGACCGGCAGTCTTCGGAAACTCCGTCTCGGGCACGAGCATCTTTGACATCAGGATGGTGCCGGGAGCGGTCATGATGACCGCGCTCAAAAGATGTTTAGGCTCGATGCCGAAGGCAATATAGGCTGCCATGATGCCGCCGGAGACGTGGGCCATGCCGCTGGTCATCACCGTCATCAGTTCGGAGCGAGTGAGGTCGGGGAGGAACGGGCGGATGGTGAGCGGAGCTTCCGTCTGGCCCATGAAGATACTCGCCGCCACGTTGAGGGACTCGGCGCCGCTCGCGCCCATAAAGCGCGTCATCACCTTCGCGGCCAGCTTGATGATGAATTGCATGATCCCATAGTGATAGAGAACGGCGAAAAAAGCGGCGATAAAAATAACGGTCGGCAGCACCTGGAATGCGAAAAAGAATCCCATCGACGAGCCCTGCGCACCGAGCGCGCCGAAGACGAACTTCGATCCCTCAAATGAATAGCTAAGCAGGCGATTGACGGCGTCTCCCGCCTTCTGGAAGAGTATTCGGCCGAGTTCAATCTTGAGGACAAAAATGGCGAACACAACTTGCAGGCCCAGACCCCACGCAACCGTTTTCTTGTTTATCGCGCGGCGGTTGGTGGAGAAGGCGTAAGCGAGGCCCAACATGGTGAGCAGTCCGAGAATGCCAGTGAAGCGTCCCATCGTTATCCCCTTTAATCTTTATTCCCTTGAATTAGTGTTCCCCTTTATAGATCACGCGATGAACCAAGGATATTTTGTGCGCGGGCGCGGCGGCCGCGATTTGATAGCTCTCTTCGAGCAGCGTTTTTGCGCGCGCGGCCTGTGCATCGGAGTGGCAGTGAATGGTACAGAGCGCCTCGCCGGCGGAAACTTTGTCCCCGATCTTTTTATGGACGACGATGCCCACAGCGGGATCGACAGCATCTTCCTTGCGTTCGCGGCCTCCACCGAGGATCACGCAAGCGGTGCCGACCTGTTCGCACGCGATAGCCGTCACATATCCAGCTTTGCGACTAGGCACCTCGACGCGGTGATCTGTGCCCGGGAGGCGCGCCGGATCGTCGATCGCGCTGATGTCGCCGCCCTGCAACTCGACCATCTGGCGGAACCTTTCGAAGGCCTTGCCAGAGGCGATGATTTGCTCGGAGAGTTGCTTGCCCTGCGCCACCGTCTTTGACGCGCCGCCCAGATAAAACATCCACGCCGCCAGATCGAGGCATAGTTCGCGCAGATCCGCCGGTCCGCCACCGTGTAATATCTCGATGCACTCCTGCACTTCGAGCGCGTTCCCAACCATGCGGCCTAGCGGCTGGTTCATGTCGGTGATGAGCGCGACCATCTGCTTGCCCATACGCTCGCCAGTTTCGACCATGAGTTCGGCCAGGAAGACGGCGTCTTCTTCCTTCTTCATAAAAGCCCCTGAGCCGGTCTTCACGTCGAGCACAAGCGCGTCGGTACCTTCAGCCAGTTTCTTGCTCATGATGGACGCACAGATGAGATACGGACTCTCGACCGTGCCGGTAACGTCGCGCAACGCGTACAACTTGCGGTCAGCGGGAGCGACTTTCTCGGTCTGGCCAATCATGGCGCATCCACAGGCTTTGAGAACGCGATGGAATTCGGGTACCGCCAGACCGACGCGGAATCCGGGGATGGATTCAAGTTTGTCGAGCGTGCCTCCGGTGTGGCCCAAGCCGCGGCCGCTGATCATCGGGACGAATAGGCCTCCAGCAGCGACCAACGGAGCAAGCACGAGCGAGGTCTTGTCGCCGACGCCGCCCGTGGAGTGCTTGTCCACCTTTTTTGCGGGAAGGAAGCTGAGATCGAGGACTTCGCCGGAATGCAGCATGGCGTGCGTAAGTGCGGCGGTTTCCTCGCGAGTCATTCCGCGCAGCACGACGGCCATGAGCCACGCGGCCATCTGGTAATCGGGAATGCTCCCATCGGTGCAGCCATCAACGAGGTATCCGATTTCAGCGGCGGATAACGCGCCGTCATCGCGCTTTTTGCGGATGAGATCGATGACGCGGAACGGGGATTCGGAAACGCTTGGCTGGCTCACTTGAGGCGGAAACCCTCCGGCAGAAGATCGGTAATGAGACTTTGCTTTGGGCCCTTCTTCCCCTCGTAGAAGACGATGGCGCGCGGCCCGAACTCATAGATGACCTGGCGGCAGGCGCCGCAGGGCGAGCATGGAACCGCATGATCGTTGGCGACCGCGACGGCGCGAATCTCGAGTTCCGGACCGAGCTTGGCGACCGCAGAAAAGATCGCGGTACGCTCAGCGCAGTTGGTCATTCCGTAAGAAGAGTTCTCGACGTTACATCCGACGAAGATTTGGCCCTTCGAGGTGAGGATAGCTGCGCCCACTCTGAAGTTGGAGAAGGGCGCGTAGGCATTCTTCATTACTTTGCGCGCCGCACGGAGCAGGCGTTCGCGAGTTGCGGTTGACACCTTTATTGTTTGCATACCCAAACCGAATTCGCTGAAGATCGAGTGGTGGGCCATTGTAACGCCTGACCCACTTCGACAGTAGAGATTTTCGCGGACCGGAGGCCGAAGTAGCGTCAGCACATGATGGTCTTCGTCGAGTTCGATGATTTGTAATTGGCGCCTACTGAGTTCTCTCGAAAGCGCTAGCCAGCCGATCCGCTTCCTGTTGCTCAGCAGTGGCCTGCGTGGAACGGCCGGTGAGTTTGTAGATGTCGGCCAAACCGCGGTGAGGCGCGGGCTCCTGCGCTTTTAGTTTCGCCGCCTCATGAAAATAGCGAAGAGCGTCGGGATATTGGCGGGCACTCTGAGCTTTGCGGGCAAGCGATAGGGTCGCGAGGTAGAGCAGATCGGCGGTTGCGGAATCCTGCGCATTGAGTGCGTGAGCGTGCTGGAGCGCCTGATACGCCAGAAGATCTTCACCCAGCTTCGACAGGACAGCCCCATACAGGGCTGCAAGCTGAAATATGTCGGGCCAGCGCGTGACCGCGTTGCTGAGGGGCGTGCGGGCCTCCTCAAATTGTTTAAGCTGGTAGTAAGCGAGCGCGAGGTTGTACTGCATTTGCGGCGATTGCGGCGCGAGTTCTGCCGCACGGCGCAATGGCTTCAGAGCGGCTTCGACGTCGCCGTGCTGACCGTAGATAGTGCCGAGCTCCGTCAGTTTTTCCGCGTCGTCCGGATCGTAGAGCGGTTCGCAAACGGCGTGCGCTTCCTCCCGCGGAGCCTGGTCGAGTTTTTGCGCGCATTCGAGCCGCAGCTGGCTCTGGCTGGAATCGCGCTGGCGTTGTTCTCCCGAGAGCGCAATCGCCTGTTTTGCCTCCTGCTCCCGCCCTTGCTTGCGATACACAAGGCCGAGTTGATATTGCACGCGGGCGTCGTGCGGGTTCAACTGCGCTGCCTCTTTCAACCACTTTTCAGCGGCCGATAGATCGCCCTGTTTGAAGTATGCGAAGCCGAGATAGTACGCGGTGTCGGGAAAAGGCGGCTGGACGATCGCCTGATTTAAATTCCGGATCGCGCTCTCGTAGTGCAGTTCGTCCAAGTCAAGACGGCCCAAATAATATGAGATGTTGGGATGATCTCCAGCTTCGCGGCGGACGGCGTCAAACTCCTGGCGCGCTTCTGCGGGCTTCTTCATCTCAAAGAGTGCAACCGCCAGAGGAAAGCGCGCCCTGAGGGTCAGCTTTGGATCAAGCTTGAGCGCCGCTCGGAATTCGGCGGCGGCCACTTCGTATCGATCGTCTCTCAGGGCATCGTAGGCTCGGCCCAGGTGAGCATCGGGCGAATCCGTGGGCGCTGCTTGTGCGGCGGGCGTTGTTTGAGATGCCGCCTCTGTGCCGCCGAAGGTGACGGGCATTAACGCGGCCAGAACAGCCGGAATCCACGGTTGAAGACGTCGAGTTCTGCCGAGCTTAGTACCGAGTTTCATTGTGTCGCTCGATCTTTGTTTTGCCCGATCACTCCGCACGAATCGCCGGTTTTTGCGCGGCCTGGATCATGAGCGCGTTCGCAATCTTCTTGATGGCGGTCACTTCTTCTTCGGTCGCGGTGGCCACGTAATCACTCACCAGCTTGCCGCAGCGTTCCCGGATCTGATCGTGAGCGACTGGATCTTCTCCTCGCACAGCCAGTAACTCCCTTAGCCAGTGTTTGCCGTAACCGGCATGAATGGTTTCGTCGGCCCAATCGAAATCCATGTCATGCTCGCTCAGGGCATCGCCGTAGGTGTGAAAAAGCTGAGCGCGGGTTAGCTTGTGGCGGATATTCTTGGTCTCGAAAAAATAGAGCATGCCCAAACGATAGATCGGATCTTCTCCAGAAGCGCTGTCATAAATGTAAGTGCCCAGAGGAAGCTGGGCCGGATCGAAGCCCCAGGCGATGAGGCGTTCATAGCCCATGCGGCAGTGGCGAGACTCATCATAAGTCCAGCGCGCAGCATCGTGAATCCACTCCCAGGGCAGGACATCGGCAAATGCATTCAGCATCAAGCCGCCAGACTCGATCGCCCAAACTTCATTGAGGTGACTGATCGCGGAGCGGAGTTGCAGTTGCATCCCCTCGCCGTAGGGAAAGGTGGGATCGACCACGTCCGGCCAATAGAAGCGGCATGGCCAGAAGCGCGGATCACGAGCGGGCCGGTCGGGAATGGAATATGCCTTCGAGCCGGGCAAAGGTTCGGCTGCGGTTGCAGCGGGTAGCGCGTCCACTCCCACGCCTCCAACCTGTGAAAGACGATTGGCAACTGCGGTTGCCCACTCGTGTGCGCCGGCGCGCGATTCGGGATTGCGGGAGATTTCGGATTGGGCCCAGCGTTCAAATGTGGCGATCTGATCGAGCTTTTCGATGAGTGCGAGACCAAGGAAACGGTGCGTTGGACCGTCGGCGATCGAATCGGATGCCGTCAGGTAGGACTGGTAAGCATCGCGCAACGCGGGCAGAAGGACTTTTCCTACGCTCAGGAGGAAAGCAGGAACCGAGGGCGAATTCTTCACGGCACTGAAAAGCTCAATCAACGCTTGATCGGCTCCTTCTTCTTCCAGCAGGCGACTCGGGAAGCGAAGTTCGAACACTCGATTCCTCAAAGCATGCGCCGTTTCCGCACCTTGCCAGACGAAGCGAGCAAGGCTGGTCTTGATTTCGAGAGGAGCGATGGCGGGAATCCACGCCGCACAACTAACCAGAACCATGCGCTCACAAAAGTAAAAACGCTTGAGCAGTTGCGCGGTATCCAGTCGCATCCAGCGCGCACGCGGCTGCGGAGTAATCAGAAATGGGGGAGACTGCGACGACTGCGACATGGATTTCCTCCCTAGCCAACGCTTTCACTAACCCGTTTCACTAAACGGAGTTGCTGAGCGCGACCACGATCACCGCTACGATCAGAATCACCAGGCCGAGATTCAAGAACCGGCGAGCGGAGGCGGGCGCGCCTTGCCACTCGCCTCTCCACAATCCCCATATGTTACCCGTGACGATCGAGATCGAGATGAACAACGGCCAACCTGCGACCAGACCCCAGCGTCCGAGCCGTGCCGCGCCGGCCCCGTAGAGATAAAAGCTGCCAATCCACATCAGTGCCATCAGAGCGCTCAAGCGCAAATTACGCGGCGCCTCGGCGTTCCAATATTCGCGGAATGTATTCTTACTGAACATCAAATAGAGGCAATAGACAAGGTTGGCGACGCTCCCCAGCGTGAATAGAAGTGCCCAGACTGTATTTCCGGACGATGCCTGAGAGACGCCCATTGTTTCCGCAACACCGGTCACGTTTTTCGCGAAAGCCATGCCGACGTTGGGCAAACAAGAAAGAATACCGGCAAGGACAGCAATCACCAATCCGACCGTAAGGGCATTGGAGGGCCCTGTGTTCGATCTTGTTGTGGACGCCGTTCTGCGGGAACCGGCTATGGAGCACACGACGATACCTACGATCACGATGGCAGTTCCGGCAAGCAGAATCAAGCCTCTGGGCGTGAAGATCGTTTGCGGGAAGAACACAAGGAGCGGAATCAACGCGCCCAGACTCGCGATAAGGCCCATGATGATGGGATAGCCGAGGGCCATCCCGAGCCTCGCCATGCCGAGCCCGAAGAGAACGGCGCCGATGCCCCAACCCAGTCCGAAGAGCGCGAGAATGGCGAGATCTCGCGGCGGGGACGCAGCATATACCGCGAAGATGTCGGGAACAAAAAGAAGAGTGATGATCCAATTAAAGACGATCATGCCGAGCAGCGAGAATGTTGCCCACGTGTGCTCCCACTCCCACTTGCGAACAAGCGTCATGGGGAGAATGAAGGTTCCCTGCAACAAGCCGGCCAGCAGCACGAGCAGAAAGCCCAGAAGCAAAGGCATAGGGGTCATTGTAGCGGGGCCGAACTTCCCGCGAACCAAGCTGGTGGTGTCATTCCGCTCTTTTGATAGAAGTCGCGTACTTCGTCACACCTGGGTAACGAAGGGATCACACCCTCTCTTGTAACAGCCAGACCGCCAGCGACCACCGCAAACTGCGCGGCAGCTTCGAGACTAGCGCCTGCAGCGATGGCGGTCGCGAGGCCGGCATTGAATGCGTCGCCTGCGCCCGTGGTATCGACTGCCGCCATCGGCACCGCAGGGACGTGCGTGGAGGACAATGGAGTCACGATCAGCACTCCCCTTTCGCCCATGGTCATGACGACCTGTTTTACGCCGCTGCGAATCAGTTCGCGCGCGAGTTGTTCGGGTTCGATAGCTGCATCTGGACTTCGACCGGTGAGTACTTTGGCTTCGACTTGGTTTGGGGTGAGAACGTCAACGAGTTGCAAAATGGACGGGGGAAGAGGGCGGACCGGGGCAGGATTGAGAATCGTGATGGCACCGCCCGCACGTCCAAAACGCAAAGCCGCCTCGGCCGCCGCTACGGAAATTTCGAGCTGAGTCAATACGACCGAGGTCGATTCGAAGGCGGCAGCGCAGCTGGATATGTCGTCAGCGGTGAGAAGTTCATTCGCACCAGGATCAATCACGATGCAGTTATTGCCGCTCGCCGCTTCGACCATGATGAAGCCCACTCCGGTAGGCACGCCGGCCGTTTGTTTTACGTGAGCGACATCGATGCCTTCCTCTCGGTAGAGCGTTAGCGCCATTTCCCCAAAGGCATCTTTCCCAATCCTGGCAACGAAGTTGACTTTCGCTCCGAGGCGGGCGCTGCCCACGGCCTGGTTGGAACCCTTACCGCCATAGTCCACGCGATAGCCTGTTCCTAGAAGCGTCTCGCCGGTACAGGGGAGCCGCTCTACTTTCATGGTCAGGCCGGTCGCGTAGCTGCCGACGACGGTGATTCGAGGAATGGTCAGTCCAGGAACGGTCAGTCTAGGAACGGTCAAAGGGAAATCTCCGACACACGAGTCTAGATGAGTTGAAGGACGTTAGCCTAACATATCGTCATGACTCGAGCTTTGTCGCGCCGTGCAAGGGAATGCCGCGCAATCCACGGTCCAATCTTGACGGTCGTGCGTGCGGGTGTTAATTTCAGGCCACACGTGGGTATCCGGGAGACATCGTTCTGAGTCGACCAGAGAAGATGCGGAGTCTGGCCGCCCTGGGCCCCGTGAACCTTCGTCGACGCGACTTTCTGATTCGCTTCTGCCAGGGAGCCTCGGCGGCGCTAATTCCCGCAGGTCTGCGCGGTCTCGGGTGGCCCACAATCTACGGTTTTGATTCTGCAGACGCAGCCTTATCGAATGGTGAATTCCACCTGCATCCTCACTATCGGATGCCCAGGCCGCTCGATGCCTTACTTCTTAAAACGCAGGCTGGCCTCGACGATTTTGTCACTGAAAAATACGCGGAGCAGATCGCAACCATCCTTGCGCAATGGAGTACTGGCCTGCTGCTCTCTCCGCAGAATCTGAGCGCGGTCGAGAAAGTTCTTCTGCCGAATTTCTTGGGAACCTCTCCGCGGCCGCTTGAATCCCGCGTTGTGCGTCCGGGTCCGGCGATCGAGGTCAGGCACAATACATTCAAGCGAGAGACTGCGCTTGGGCGGGACGCATTTTTGCGGGAACTTCGGTCTGCACTAACTGTTTTTTCGAAGATTCTTACTGCTGAATTTCAGGTGACGAGTATCGATGATGGTTCCATGCCCTCGGCGGCGCTATCTCCTGGTCAGCTACAGACTCGCATCCGATACGAATTGGTAGCCACGGGCCACGACTTCTACCGTGAACAACGCGTGGGTTACTGGCAGCTTACTTGGGGACAGGCTGCGTCGGGTGAGTTCCGCGTACGCAACTGGCAAACGTTGGATGAAACGCAGAGCCGCTCAAACGCCCCCGGCTATATCGACATCGCGGCCGAGGCGCTCGGCAGTAATGCGTCCTATTCTTCGCAGCTTCTGCACGGAACGGACTATTGGCGCACGGTGCTCGACGGCGCCTGCGGCATAGATGTCTACGGGCACAACGGCGTTTCGGTTGGCGACATCAATGGCGATGGATTTGACGACCTCTATGTGTGCCAACCCGGTGGTCTTCCAAACCGGCTTTATCGAAATCGAGGCGACGGAACGTTCGAGGACATTACGGAAGCATCGGGAGTCGGCGTCATCGAAAACACCGCATGTGCGCTTTTTGTGGACGTTGACAATGATGGACGACAAGATTTGATCGTCGTGCGCGCAACCGGCCCGATGTTATTGCTGAACGAAGGCGGCGGCAAGTTTCGCCAGAAGGCGGATGCATTTCAGTTCGCCACTCCTCCTCAAGGGACCTTCACTGGAGCAGCAGTTGCAGACTATGACCGCGACGGCTGGCTGGATATCTACTTCTGCCTTTACGTCTATTACCAGGGCACGGACCAGTACAAGTATCCGTCTCCTTATTATGACGCCGAGAATGGGCCGCCTAATTTCATGATGCGCAACAATCGGGACGGAACGTTTCGCGATGTAACTGCCGAGACGGGCCTCGACCAAAACAACACGCGCTACAGTTTCTGTTGCGGGTGGAGCAACTTCAACAGTGATGGCTGGCCCGATCTTTACGTGGTGAATGATTTCGGGCGGAAGAATCTTTACCGCAACAATGGCAACGGAACGTTTACCGACATTGCTCCGCAAGCGGGAGTTGAGGATGTCGGCGCGGGGATGAGCGTCTGCTGGTTTGACTACGACAATGACGGCGTGGACGATCTCTACGTGGCGGACATGTGGACGGCGGCGGCCGAACGCATTTCGACGCAGGACATTTTCAAGAAAGATGCGCCCCAGGAGACGCGGGCGCTGTATCACAAGCACGCCATGGGCAATTCCCTCTTTCGCAATGTATCTCGAAATGGCGGTGCTGCTGCTTTCGAAGATACAACGCGCGCTGCCGGCGTCGGGATTGGACGCTGGGCTTGGTCGAGCGATGCCTGGGATTTTGATCATGACGGTTTTCTCGATCTCTACATCGCCAATGGCATGGTGAGCGGCCCCTCGCGCAAAGACAAAGATGAAGACCTGAACAGTTTTTTCTGGCGGCAGGTAGTTGCCAATTCGCCGGACGAAGCTAAGCCGTCTCACGATTACGAGCAGGGATGGAGCGCGATCAACGAACTGATCCGCGCCGATGGCACATGGAGCGGGTACGAGCGAAACATTTTCTACGCGAACAATGGCGATGGCACGTTTTCCGATATCTCGGGCGTGATAGGGCTCGACTTTCTGGAGGACGGGCGGGCGTTCGCACTTGCGGACTTCGATCATGACGGCCGTCAGGAAGTGTTTCTGAAGAATCGCAATGGTCCGCAGTTGCGGCTTTTGAAGAACGTCATGGAGGAGAACCTGCCTCCGTCTATCGCGTTCCGCCTGCGCGGCACGAAAAGCAATCGCGACGCCATTGGCGCCGTCGTCACGGTGGAAACTGGATTGGGCCACCAAACTCGCTCGCTGAAAGCTGGATCGGGATTTCTTTCGCAGCACAGCAAGGATGTCTTCTTTGGCCTGGGAGCAGCGAAAGGCCCGGTGCGCGCGTCGATTCGCTGGCCGACCGGGATGGTGCAGCAACTCCACGATCTGCCGATCAACCACCGCGTGTGGATTGAAGAAGGTTCCGAGCCATCGCGGATGGAGGCCTTCATAACGCCGGCGCCGCGAACGCCGCTCGCAAAGGCTAAGCCACAAAAACTCGAGACACTGCCCACCACGGCTGAGACCTGGTTGCTGGCGCCGGTCGAGGCGCCCGACTTTTCTCTCCCCGATCTCAACGGGCTAGTGCTCACTCTATCCGCGCTACGCGGAAAGCCGGTGCTGCTTAATTTTTGGGCCGCCGGAGCAAATCGGTTCAAAGAAGATTGGATCGCTATCAATCAGCGCCATGCGGCTTGGGCGGCTCAGGGTCTTCAACTGCTTTCCGTGAATCTGGACGGCCCCGCCGATGCGGACAGCGTCCGGGCGCTGGCGCGGGAGCATCGTCTTTCGTTTCTCATTCTGCGTGGCTCCGAGGACGTGGCCGCCATCTACAACATTCTCTATCGTTACCTGTTTGATCGGCATCGTGATCTCGCGCTTCCAACTTCGTTTCTGATCAATGCAAAGGGGGAGATCGTCAAGGTCTATCAGGGACCAGTGGACCCGGAGCACGTTGAACAAGACTTTCGGCACATCCCTCAAACCAACGCGGAACGATTAGCCAGAGGACTTCCCTTTCCAGGCGTGACCGACACGATCGAGTTTGGACGCAACTATCTCTCCTACGGCTCGGTGTTTTTTCAGCGCGGCTATCTTGATCAGGCCGAAGTTTCATTTCAGATCGCGCTCCGCGACGATCCAACAAGCGCCGAGGCTCTCTACGGCATTGGCAGCGTCTATCTCGACCAGCAGAAGACGACAGGGGCCCGCGAAAGTTTTGAACGTGCGCTCAAACTTCGTGCCAGCTATCCCGACACTTTGGCAAATTCCTGGAACAACCTCGGCTTGCTGGCTGCGCGCGAAGGGCGAACGGGCGAAGCAATTGGCTACTTTCAAGAGGCGCTCAAGCTGAGTCCCGATCATCTGATTGCGCTCGATAATCTGGGCAGCGCCTACCGTCAGCAGAAGCGATGGGATGACGCTCGCAAAACTTATGAGCGAGCGTTGGAGGTCGGCCCCGACGATGCGGAGGCGAACTACGGTCTGGGCATGGTCTTTGCGCAAAATGACGACACAGCACGGGCGTTCGATTCTCTGCAGAAGGCGCTGAAGCTGCGTCCGGTTTACCCCGAGGCACTGAACAATCTGGGAATTCTATACCTGCGCACACAGCGGCGCGATCAGGCTGTGGCAAGTTTTGAGGAGTGCATCCGCGTGGCGCCGGCGTTCGATCAGGCTTACTTAAACCTCGCCCGGGTCTATGTCGTGGAGGGCACGCCGGACAAAGCTCGGGCCCTGCTGCTTGAACTCCTCAAGCAGCATCCGGGGCTTGAGCAGGCGCAGAAGATGATGGAGCAGTTGGGGCGCTAAGCAGCGCGTGGCGAATTGTCATCCCGAGCGAAGCGAGGATATGCATCTTGCGGCGAACTGCAGATCCCTCGCTTCGCTCGGGATGACAATTCATTTGGTGGGGCGCGATTAGTTTCAGGGCATCACGTGGCTAAGGCGTCGGCGCCTTGCCCGGCGGCGGCGGCGTCGGTGCGGTCAACAATTCCACAAACAACTTATAGAACCTATCGGTGTCCACGTCGAACTGCACTTCCACGGACTGTACATCGTGCTTGGGTTTATCCCGATCCGTCCATGTGAGGGTGTCCCCGTAGCCGGGGCCGCGATCCAGGTTCACATCCATGTAGCGCGTTTCTTTCTTCGTAATCAGGCTTGGGTCAAGCCATGCCGCCGAGGTAAGTTCGTCCCAGAGATAGTTATAGGATCCACGCAGGCGCGCGTACTTGCCAATGTATTGCGCCGCTGGCGAGTTACCGCCGCCCTTGATCTTGTCGATCAACTCATTTGTCATTCTCGTCTTCACGGAAATATCGACCGGCGTGCAGACAATCTTTTTCCAGGGAGCCCGCAGCACAATGCGAGCCGCTTCCGGATCGAACCAGAGGTTGAATTCGTGGCGGGGCGTGTTTGCGAACTCGGGATCGGCGGTCTGCGGATTCAGGCTCGCGCCCATGAAAACCAATTCTTTTGCCAGCTTCGGAAATTCGGGGTCGATGGAGATGGCCAGCGCCAGGTTTGTCATGGGCCCGCCCTCATAGATGGTAACTTCGTGCGGATACTTACGAACCATGCGCACCAGAAAGTGCGCAGCATCTTCGTCAGCGGCCTTGGTGGTCGGCTTCCCTTCCGGCATCGCTCCCAGTTCGCCGGGTGCGTGGTATACGCGCGGAGTCCAGGCTCCCAGCCAGGCCACGGACCCATAGCGTTGCTCCCACTGCTCCGTCTCTTCTTTTGTTCTGACGAGTGGATACTCGGCTCCGCGTACGACGGGAATATCGGTTCGCCCGATGAGTTCAAGCATGCGCAGGGTATGCGCGACTTCTTCGGTGAGCCACGCATCGCCCGTCACCACCGTGATGCCTAAGACTTCTGTCTGCGGAGACTGGATGAGCAGCAGTATCGCCTGCTCGTCGGTACCGGCGGGTCCGGCTGCGTCCTGATCGATGATGATCTTGCGTTTGTCTTTCTCCATGCTTTGGGACACAAGACATGTCATTAGAAGTACAGTTGCGACCGCGATAAAACCCCGGACTCGGCCCTGCTTCATTCACGCACCTCAAAAGATTAAAGCTGCTTGCTTTCCGATAACCGCCCAATGAGCAGGTCGAAAAATCTCACGGAATCTACTTCCACCGCGACCTTGGTGTTGGGCACAAATTTATCGCGCAACACGGGAGACGTTCTTGTGCTGGCTAGTGTCGGGGCCGATCCACGAATCGGCATATTCGCAGCCGCGGCATCTTTCTCCATTCCGGGCCGCCGCCGCAAGTCCCCGGCAACAGGGCTGTAACCGAGAGTTTCGCCGGCGGTGAGTTCGCCTGCCGTCTCGACATCAACGTAATAGTCCTGCAATTTCAGAATCGCGGGATCGATAAAACCGGCAACTGCCAGCGAGTCGTGCATGTTCGGTCCGACTAAATATCCGCGCTCGCGATTATGGTTGATCGCGTTGCGTCCGATCTTGGCCGCAGCCTGGCTGACGGGGTTTTGCGCCGCTTCGAGCGTGCGCACATGCTCGTCGGTAAGAGAGGTTCTGCGCGTGACGTCAAGGCCAACCATGGTCAGGGGAATTCCGGATTGAAAGACAATGCGAGCCGCTTCCGGGTCCACGTAAACATTGAACTCGGCCGCGGGCGTGATGTTTCCTCCCGACAACGAGCCGCCCATCATGACCAGCGCACGAACCATGCTGGCAAGTTCCGGGTCGGAATTAAGAGCGGTAGCAATGTTGGTCAGCGGACCGATAGTGATCAGCGTAACCTCGCCGGGATACTTGCGAACAATCTGGCGAATGATCTCGGCAGCAGGCGCGGCGACAGGTTTCATCGTCGGCTCAGGAAAAACGGCGCCCCCCAATCCGTTCTCGCCATGCGCGTAAGTTGCCGTCACCAGGCGGCGCATCAGCGGGGCGCGGGCGCCCGCAGCGACTGGAATATCGGCGCGGCCGGCGATTTCAACCATGCGCAATGCGTTCGGCAGCGTCAGGTCGAGCGGCACGTTTCCAGCGACTGGAGTGATAGCTTCAATCTTCAGTTCCGGCGAGCGCATGGCCAGCAAGAGCGCCAGAGCGTCGTCGACGCCAGGGTCGGTGTCAATGATGACGCGAAAGGGACCGCGGCCAGGGCCACGGCCGGACTTTGCGCCGGACTTGCCCTGCTCTGACGGCTGTCCCGCCAGTGCGCCGCTGGGGTTAGCACCATTGGCGAAAGCGCTGGTCGCCAAAACGGCGGCTGACGAGGCTACAAATTGGCGTCGAGTAATTCCAGAGACGCGAAAGATTTCTCGTTTTGAATCCACGTGCACTGCTCCTTGAATCCGGCTTGAAATCCCACCTTGCCTGGCTATTTCGCGGTCCTCGGCGGTTGTGTCATTAGCTTGGCGTAGAGATCGTACAGCTTTTGTGCGTCGACATCGAACTGGACAGTCGCAATTCTTGCGTACGACGGAAGCTCCGTGCCCGGCTGCCAGAAGAGCGTTTCACCGTAGCTTGGACCGTGGTCAATATCGATATCCACGTAGAGCTGCTTCTGTCCCGTGATGATCGAAGGATCGACCAGGGCCGCCGCAGACAGCTCATCCCACATAAAACTTTCGACGGAGAATTGCGTGAGGTAGCGAGCGACCGGCGTATCCGACTTGGCGATGGCCGCTCTGACGGCTGGGTTCACGAGGGTTTTGACGGAAATGTCGATGGGCGTAATCGTGATCTTTTTCCAGGGCGCACGCATCGCTATGCGGACAGCTTCCGGATCAAACCACCAGTTAAATTCGCGCCGTCCATCAATGCCGGTGATGCCGCCGTTGTTGGCATACATTCCGCTGCCCATCAGGACCAACTCTTTCGCGAGTGTCGCAACTTGCGGGTCCAGCCGCAGGGCAAGAGCGATGTTGGTAAGCGGGCCGCCGGCCCATACCACCACTTCGCCGGGATACTGGTGCACCATGCGGACGATGAAGTGAGCAGCGGTTTCGTCGAGAGGCTTTGTGTGAGGCTCGCCCTCCACCAGCGGAGGAATTACATCCGGTTCGTGATAGCCCTCGCGGAAGGCTGGCGGCGTGCCTTCGGGGCGCTTGGAAAAATCGCTCCAGCAGCCCTTGTAGCGAAACTTCCCGTAGAGGGCCTCCCAGCGCTCGGACTCTTCCTTGGAATTCAGCAGCGGGAACTCTGCGCCCTTCACGACGGGAACATCAGTGCGTCCCGCGATTTCAAGCAGCCGCAGCGTGCGCTGCGTTTCTTCCTTTACCCACTGATCGCCGCTTACGGTGGTGATGCCCAGAACGTCGAACTTGTCCGACTGGAGAAAAATCAATATGGACTGCATGTCGGTTGTCGCTGGACCGCGCGCGTCCTGATCGACGATGACTTTGATTTTTTGTCCCAGCACGTTATTGGCGAATGTGAGCAACAGAAAAGGAATCAACAACAGAATGCCGCCTCTTCCCTTCATGGCTTGGACTCCCTCAATAATTAATGTGCTCCCACGATTGACAGCAGCGATTCCGGTCCCCCACAAGCCCACATGGAAAGCGTGCCATTGTAAAGCCTATGCATGAGCTCTGCCAATTTTTTGACGGCGATGCATGAGATAAAATGACCAGCAAGGATCAAGGCTGATTCCATTTTGTTCTTGGAGCTGCCGCTTTTTCCAGGAGTCGATCCGCGTGTCCGACCAGTTCGGAAAGACCGGAATTTATGTTGGCGGCTGCGTTCTAGCAGTGATGGCGGCCGTCGCTCCGGTTCGGGCGCAATCTCGCGAACCGGCAAGCGCCGCCACGGCGCAAGCGACGTTGCAGGGCCGTGTGCGCGATTCCACTGGCACTCCGGTGGCGAACGCCGCCGTTCTCTTACAAATCGCGACAGGCGAGCAGACTCGCACCACCCACGCCGATATCGCGCATACAGACATGGACGGTAAATACCGTTTTGCGGCGCTTCGAGCGGGCGCTTACACTCTGCGCGCAGAAATGAACGGATACGGTGAGGCAATCGTCGGTCCCGTGAGCCTCGGGCAGCAAGAAACGAAGGATATTGACCTCACTCTCATTTCCGCCAAAGCTTCTACATCGCAGAGTGTTCCCCCAGTAAAACCGGCAACCGGAAAGCCTGGTGAGCAAACTCCCGAATTCTTTGACGAACCTCAATTCACAGTGGCGGGCGTGACACAAGCCACGAATTCAGGTGGACACGGCTCCGATACAGTACTGCGAACCACCGAAGCGCTCGCCAAGGCAACGGTTTCATTGAGTAAGGAATCGGCTGGGAGTTCCACCGCGGCGACATCCACCGCGACAGAGAGTTCACTACGCGACGCGGTGGCACGCGAGTCGGAAAACTTTGAGGCAAATTGGCAGCTCGGAAAGTTACTCGTCGATAGTGACAAGGCCGCGGAGGGAGTTCCCTACCTGGAACGAGCTTCTCGAATCAATCCTAAAGACTCCGAACTTCATCACCTGCTGGGCGACGTCGACGAGAAACTCGGCAATCCAATGGAGGCGGTTCGGGAGTACCAACGCGCGGCGGAACTTGATCCGAGCGAACCGCACCTGTTCGATTGGGGAACCGAGCTTCTGACTCATCGCGCGCTGGGACCGGCCACCGAAGTTTTCACAAAAGGCAACCGCCTGTTTCCAAAGTCCGTGCGTATGCTCATCGCGCTCGGCGTAGCCTGGTACGCTCGCGGTTCGTATGAGCAGGCTGCGCAGTGTCTCGTGAACGCGTCCGATCTCGCTCCTGACAATCCAACTCCGTACCTGTTTCTAGGGAAAATGCAAAGCGTGGAGACCACTCCGTCAGAAGGATCGGTGGAAAGATTGCGGCGATTCGCGCAGCTGCAACCGGACAATGCGCTCGCGAACTACTATTATGCGGTCAGCCTTTGGAAACAATCCGCGAGTGCGGTGGACACTGGGCGCGACACTGAGCGCGACAATGACCGTTCAGCGCGCGTTGAGTCGCTGCTGCAGAAGGCGGTGCATCTCGATCCGAAGTTCGGTGCCGCGTATCTGCAACTCGGGATTCTATATTCGCATCGCGCTGATTTCCCGCTGGCCATTTCCGCATATCAGAGGGCGATCGAAGTTACTCCGGAAGCTGTCAGTCCGGAACAAGTTACTCCGGAGATCAATGAAACGCTCGAAGTGTCTCACTATCGTTTGGCTCAGGCTTACCTGCGAACAGGAGACAAAGTCAGAGCTCAAGAAGAACTTCAACTGCACGCTCAATTGACAAAGAAAATAAAGGACAACACCGAGCATGAGCGCCGCGAGATTCAACAGTTTGTGATCTCGCTACAGAATAAGAATTCCGTCTCGCAGCCGCCGAATTGAACCGGTCGTCGATGGATGGTCAGCGGGCCGGCGTGGCGGCGCTCATCAGGCCCACGAACATCCGATAAAACTTTTCTTTGTCCAAGTCAACTTGAATCTCTACCGGCTGCACCGTAACTGCTGGCTTATTCTTCTCTGACCAAGTCAGCGTGTTCCCGTATCCGGCTCCGCGGTCGAGATCCACACTCATATAGCGCGTCTCTCGCTTCGTGATGATGGATGGATCGATCCAGGCGGCCGCTGCGAGTTCGTCCCACATGATGTCGGCGCCCGGGAAGGGCTGGTAGAAGCGGGCAACGTAGTGCGCCAGAGGAGTCCCAGCCTTGTCGATCTGCTGGATCATGGCAGGCGTCAGACTTGTCTTGACCGAGATGTCGGTGGGCGTACACACGATCTTCTTCCAAGGCGCGCGCAACACGACGTGGGCAGCTTCAGGATCAAACCAGAAGTTGAACTCGTGGCGCGGGTTGTTGATGAACTCGGCATTGTCGGTTTGCGGCCCGATGCTTCCGCCCATGAAGATCAACTCCTTGGCCAGTTCAGAGAATTGCGGATCGATTGAAATGGCCAGCGCGAGGTTGGTCATGGGGCCGCCTTCGTAGATCGTGACCTCATGCGGGTACTTGCGCACCATCCGAATCAGAAAATGGGCGGCATCTTCATCGGAGGGCTTGGTCGTCGGCTGCCCCTCCGGAAGCGTGGGGACGACGAAGGGCTCGTGCCACCAGCGAGCGTCCCAGGCGCCGGCGTAGGCCACTTTTCCGTAGCGCTCCTGCCACTGCTGCGCTTCTTCGTGAGTGCGAACCAGCGGGAACGCCGCGCCGGGCACCACGGGAATGTCGGTGCGTCCGATGATTTCGAGCAGGCGCAGAGTGTGCGCTACCTCTTCGTCGCGCCACTGATCTCCACTGACCACCGTGATTCCAAGCACCTCGACCTGCGGGGACTGGATCATTACGAGGAGCGTCTGCAGATTGCTGCCTCCGGGGCCGGAGCAGTCCTCATTGATGATGACCTTGCGGCGCGGCTGGGCGGAGGCAAGGCAGGTCGCGAGCAGAAGTAGTGACAGCGAAAGGATCGAGCCGCGTTTGAAGCTATTCAACCGCTGAACGGCACTAAATTTCACGAAGCAATCTCCACGTTTCGGCTCGCCCGAATTTCGATTTTACCAGTGGGGCCGGCGGTGGACGGGCGGGGACGCCCGTCGCTCCATCACTTCAATTCTATTTTCCGGGGAGGGCGGGTCATCAAGTCGATGTAGATCTTGTAGAACTTCTCCGCATCAATGTCGAACTGGACATTGGCCAGCCGCAAATAGGGCGGAACTTGCGCGGTAGAGTTCCAGAAAATTGTCTTGCCGTAGCTGGCGCCGTGATCGACGTCGATGTCCATGTAGAGTTGTTTCTGACCAGTGATAATCGAGGGATCGATGAGCGCGGCTCCGGCGATTTCGTCCCACATGTAGCCGGGCAGTGAATACTTCTCCAGATACTCGGTCACCGGAGTGTGGGCCTTGGTGATGGTGGCTTTCATCTCGGTCGTATAGCGCGTCTTGACCGAGATATCGATGGGAGTGATGGTCACTTTCTTCCAGGGCGCGCGCAGGACGATGCGAGTCGCTTCCGGATCAAACCACCAATTAAATTCGCGTCGAGCGTCGATGGCTCCGGGATCGATGGCACCCTTGTCGGCGTAAAGTCCTCCGCCCATCATGACGAACTCTTTCGCAAGCGTCGCGACCGACGGATCGAGCTTCAGCGCCAGCGCATAATTCGTCAGCGGCCCGCCCGCCCACAGCACAACCTCGCCCGGATACTTGTGCACCATCTTCACGATAAACTCGGCGGCCGTGCCGGGCTGCGCGTGAATGTGCGGCTCGCCTTCCTTCATGGGAGGCACAACGTCGGGCGCATGGTAGGGCTCGTCGTAGATTGTAGAGCGCGTCGCCTGGAAGTGTTCGGTCCAGCATCCCTTGTATTCGAGTTTGCCGTAGAGCGCTTCCCAACGCTCAGTCTCTTCTTTGGTATTGAGCAGCGGAAACTCAGCGCCCTGGATGACGGGCACGTCGGTACGCCCGGCAATCTCCAGCATGCGGAGGGTGTGCAGCGTCTCTTCTTTCACCCACTGATCGCCGCTAACGGTGGTGATGCCGAGGACGTCAAACTTCTCCGACTGCAGGAAGACGAGCAGCGCTTGCTGATCGCTGGTGCCGGGGCCGCGGGCGTCCTGATCGACGATGACTTTGATTTTCTGGGCGGAGGCGGAGAGGGCGAGCAGGACTGAGACTAGTAGGAACAGGGCTGGCTTGTGCAGGCGAACCATGGGGCTCCCGGGAGTGATTTGGTGAGAAGGTTAAGGGCAGACCGAGCTGAGTCTGGGTCGATCCAGATTGCTCAGTCCGCCCGAAGTTAAGCGCAGACGCAGCCGTCCTCAGAAGGTGAGCTTGAGGGCGAACTGAATCACGCGCGGGTTATTCACAGTCCCGTTAACCACGCCGAAACTCGAGGTCGCGTTAACGTCCTGCATCTGGCTGGAACCCCCTCCCAAGTAGTACTGGGCATGGTTCCAGGCGTTGAAGAACTCAGCGCGAAAGTCCAATCTCATGCCTTCGTAGGGTAGCGGGAAATGCTTGATGAACGAGAGATCCGTGTTTATGAACCGCGGGCCATAGAGCGGAGCACGATTCGCGTTTCCAAGTTCTCCCGGTGCCGCGTGAGCATACGCGCAGGGATTGAACCAGTTCTGGAGCGTGTGGACTCGGGCCGGGCAGTCCGTTCTACCGCCCTCGGGCCCGCCCTTGTTCGGGTCACCCACTTGATCGGGCCGGTTTAGGCCATTTCCGTTCCAGGAGAATCCCACCCCGCTTGCGTTGGCACTATCAACTACAAAGAGAGGGAACCCTGACAACACTCGCTCGATGACGTCCACTTCCCAATTTCCCAACACCGCATTCGTGGGGCCGTTCCAACCACTACCGAACTGCTTACCTTTTCCGAAAGGCAAGTCATAGGTTAGGCTCGCAGTGAACTGGTGATTGAGGTTGAGGGCAGACAGCCCCCAATCCAACTTTTGATATCCCGGCAACGGGAAATATGTTGCACCGGGGAAGGTGCCGACGCCGTCGGCCATTCCTGTGTCAAAGGTGCGAGAGTACGTGTAGCCCAAGAGCGCGTAAAGTCCATGGCGAACACTCTTGGTCTCGGCCTTGACCTGGAGCGAATCGTAGTGGGCCCGACCGTAATCGTTGATGTTATTCATGGTCAGCGGGAATAGGAAGATGGGAGTTGCGGCAGTTCCCCACTTCGGCGCGAAAGCTGTTCCGCCGGGACCGCAACCGAGCGTATACCCCGGAACCACTCCGCCGCAGGCGGAAGGAGACCCCACGTTCAGGTTCAAGCCGTCCACTAGAATGTGTGAGGCGCGGGAACCGGCATAGCCTGCCGTCAGCACGACGTTTCCGGGCAACTGGTGCTCGATATTCAGGTTGAACTGCTGCACTCGGCCCTGGTGGAAATTGAGGTTCTGAACCTGAAGCGCTCCCGGATAGAGCTGGGGATTCGGAGGCGCCGTAATGGCGGGTAGGAAAAGGCGCTGGTTGCCACAATCAATCGGACTCGCGGAGCCAGCATTGTTGAAGGGGCACACGAGCGGACGGAATGGGGAAGGGAAATTGTCCAACTCGGCAAAGTACGGTGGGTTTTCCCATGTCCCCTGCGCGCCCTGGTTCCAGGAAGAATCGTGGAAGATCGCATAACCTGCACGCACTGCCGTAGTCTGCGAACCAAACGGTTTCCAAGCAAGTCCGATACGAGGCTCGAAAGCAGTCTTGTCCATCTGAATGCCCACCAATCCGTCAGAACGAACGCAGATTGAGCAGCCGCCGAAGTCTACCGGCCCGGCAACGAAGAACTTGCCGGAGGCAAAGTCGAAGTTGGCTTGGCGATTCTTAGCTTCGCTGATTGGTGTCACTAGAGCCCACGCGACGCCCAAGTTCAAAGTCAAGTTGCTTGTCACCCGCCAATCGTCCTGTACGAACGGGCGATACAGTTTCCAGCGGCGGCCAGTAGTCGCCCCAAGGAACGTCTGATCATGGATTCCCCCGCCTAGTTGACCCAGGAGGAGATCGGCTGTGGCATCGTTCGTAAGCCCAAAGTTAATGAAGAAACCATCCTGGAAGGCATTGGTCTCAACATTCATCTGCTGGGCGCGGAATCCCATGCCTACCCGGATGTCATGCTTGCCGCGAATCATGTCGAACGAGTCCGCGATGGAGAACACATTGGTCCCGCCCTGGAAGGGAGCAAACCCGCGATCACCCAGGGCCCAATAATTGTTCATCAGGGTAGAACTCAGTCCACAACTGACGCAGTCTTTGGTTGACTGCGATACCACACCGGCAGGAGCATTGGGGCACTTGCTGTTCAGGTTTGCGCCCAGGATTCCGATGTTCGCGGATTCGCAGGTGCCGTTTCCGAATGACAGGATATGGTTGAAAATCCGATTGAAGCCAAAGGTGAACTGGTTAATGTTCCGGTCAGAAAAGATGTGGGTTTCCGCCAAAGCCACGTTGCGGCCGTGGTTGCTGATGTTTTGAGTGCTTCCAAAGGCATTCGCTTCCGCGAATCCCGGCGACCCGCCCGGAACGTAAGAGTTCGCCTGATCGTAACTGAAACGAGCAAAGGCGGAATCCTTGCTCGAGAAGTTGTGATCGAGCTTGACGTCAAATTCACCTTCGTTCAGTCTTCTCACGGGTACGTTAGAGAAGTTGGTCAGGGTGCTCTTATTGATCACGTTGGGCTGCGGATAAAGCTTCATCATTGCCAGCCCGGTGGGATCGACAGATGGGTTGACGGTCGGATCGAACATATTTGAGGGAATCTTATTGCACTTCACGCCCGTCGGCTGAACGCCACCAGCTCCCGCGGGAAGGGGATTTCCTGATCCGTCGCACTGGAACGGACCGAACGTATATGGGCTATTGATATTGCCGAAGCCGTCGGCATTGTTGGGAAGGGGTTTGCCCGTGATAGGGTCCCAACCGGGACGTGCCACGCCCAATGGGTCTAAGCTGTAGTCTCCAGTCAACATCGCCGGAGTTGGAACTAAGCCACTGAAGGGTATTCCGTGCCGCTGCCTTTTCCCTTGATAATCGACAAAGAAGAACGTCTTGTCCTTCTGGATCGCGCCACCCAGCGCGCCGCCAAACTGGTTCAGATTGAATTTTTCCTTAGACACGGCGAAAAAGCTCTTCGCGTCGAGTTTGGTGTTGCGGAAGAACTCGAACAGAGATCCGTGCAATTTGTTCGTTCCCGACTTCGTCGTGATCAGGACGGTTGGACCCGCGCGTGTACCGTACTCCGCAGAGTAGTTATAGCTCAGAACTTTGAACTCCTGGATGGCATCGATCGACGGCAAAATCGCAATGCCGCCTGCGGTCAATTCGTTGTTATCAACACCATCGAATAGCCAATCTGTTTCCTGCGCCCGGGAGCCGCCCACCGAAAGGGAGTAAGTCCCGCGCGCCGCCACTTCGCTGCTGGCGCCCTGCGTGAAAAAGCTGTTCGGATTGGTTTCCTGGGTTACGCCCGGAGTCAGGGTGGCTAGTTGGACAAAGTCACGTCCGTTTAACGGGAGCTCCGCTACCTGCTCAGCCGTAATGACTTGTCCGATGGTTGGGTTCGTGGTCTCCACCGCTACTTCTGTGGCGCTGACCTCAACCATCGAAGAGACCGATGCGGGGTTGAGCGTGAAATCAACCTCGCGCTGTTCATCGACTTGCAGACGAATATCTTTCTGCTCGGTGGTCTGGAACCCCTGGGACTCTACTCGGATGGTGTACATCGACACGGGCAAGAAAGGCGCGATGTAGTGACCTGAGCCGTCGGTCTTCACTTCGCGCGCGACACCGGTCCCCTGCGAGGTGATTTTCACCGTCGCTCCGGCGACTACCGAGCCGGTTTTATCCGAAACCGTTCCCGAAAGACTGCCGTTCGCCTGGCTGTAAAGCAGTGGACAGAGGGAGAACGCGGAACACAGAACCGCTACGAGCAGCGCTTTTCTTTTCGGCATAAGTTTTCACCTTGCTTCCACTCCTCTCTTCATTGAACGAGGAGTGGCGATTTGGGATCAGACTCCGTCGCGGCTCGAACGTGGAGCGTCCCTATTTTCAGCGATGGGTCATATAAATAGATTAGAAATGCAAAGTCAAGAGTTTTCGTGTCTCCTCGGGGAATGCCCTGCGACGAGGTTGCGAATTCAGTTTTTCATAATGCCTATGCTTTCGCGGATTTTTGCGATCTGGTTGACGGCTGACAGTTGTCGAGCTGTGTTTGGTTTAGACCCTTCGACTTCGCTCAGGGCAGGCTCGCGAGGCGCCCGTCCCCACACGACCCTCCTAGCCATTTGCCCTTGCCACCAGCAAGATCCCTACACAGTAGAAGACAAACATGAGACCCAGGTATAGTTTGGCTTTGCCGGGCGCGCCTTCAAATTCCTTCCAGGCAAGAACTCCCCAGAGAGCAGCAACCATTGGCGCAGATTGCCCTATGGCATACGAAATTGCCACGCCGGTGTAGCTGGCTGCGACCAGATTGAAAACCATGCCGATGCCCCAGATGAATCCGCCGAGCAGCCCGAGCGCGTGGCCGGACATTGGTCCTTTGAAATATCCGGCGAAACTCACGGGCTCACCGACCAGCGGTTTCTTCATGAAATAAACGTTCCAGATCAGACATGAGAGCAGCGCGCCGAGCGTAAGGAAGACGGCAATGCTGTACGGACCGAGTGTATTGCCGTTGGTCATCGCTCGCGCCACAAAGTACGGCCAGAGGCCCATCAGGACTCCGGAGACGATGCAGGTGATAATGCTCTTCTTCGATACCGAGCGGCCGGCGATGGCCAGGCTACCATAGGCTTTGCCGTCGAGCACAACGGCAATGAACGCGCAGATGACGCCGGCGGCGAGCAGTGCAGCGTTGCCCTTGGGCTGGCGTATGTAGCTGAAAATTACGCCGACGACGAGCGCGATTCCGATCGAGACGGGGAAGGCGACGGCGAGTCCAGCCATGTCGATTGCAGCAACGAGAAGAAGGTTGGCGAGATTAAAGATGGCGCCGCCGATCATCATGTAGACGATGTTGTTAGTGTCGGCGGAACGCACATTGTTCAAAAAACTCGAAGCATCATTGCCGGTGCTGCCCATGGTAAGCGCAAGGATCAGCGACACCAGAAAAATGCCGATGGCGTAGTCCCAGTAGAATAACTCGAAGCGATAATTCTTAACGCCCTTATAGGTGTTGGCCCAGGAGCCCCAGCAAATGGCGCTCGTGATCATCATGCAGAGTGCAATAGTCAGGCTGTGGGGTGTGAACATCGCTTCTCCTTGGACTCTCCTTCGACGGCGGACGGCGCTACTGAGTGTACTTGTCCTGAGTTCTACTTGCCACGAATTCTGGAGACAAACAGCTGCAGGAAGCGGTCGGCTTCGACGTCGACGCATACCTTCGCATTGGGCTCGACTTTGTCAACGCCTTCGATGATGTAGCGGTCACCGTGGAGCACGTTGCGCTCCACCGCTCCGCGTCGGTTGGCAACGGTTTCGCCTCGAGTGAACTCGCCGCGGGTTTCCACATCCACGTGCATGGGCGGCGCTTTCACGAGCGTTGCGTCAATGGCCACTCCCACCGCGAGCGGATCATACATCGGCGTGCCACCGGAACCGAATTGCGCCGACAGCTCGATCAGATAGTGCGCCACGTGGTAGATGAAGTCATTCACGGGCCCGTGGGTCTGTCCGAGTTGTGCGAGGTATTTCGGAGAAAGCAACGTCTTGTCGCCGACGTCGAGGCCGACCATGGTGAGTGGCCAGCCGGCCTGGAAGACGATCTGAGCGGCTTCGGGATCGTTGTAAATATTGGCTTCGGCTGCGGCGTTCACGTTGCCGCCGGTGATCGAGCCGCCCATGATGATGACTTCCTTTACAAGCGGAACTATGGATGGATCTTTCTCCACGGCGAGCGCGATGTTGGTGAGCGGGCCGACTGGGACGAGAGTGATTTCGTGCGGAGCGGCGTGCACCATCTCAATGATCAGATCCGGGCCATACCGGGAATCGACTTTGCATTTGCTGGGCGGCAATTCGATATTGGCCAGCCCATTCTTGCCGTGCCAAAACTCCGCCGTGATTAACTTCTGGAAGAGCGGGTGTTGGGCTCCAGCGGCGACGGGAATATCGCAGCGGTTGGCTAGCGAGATCATGCGCAGCGCATTTTCCAGTCCCTGCTTAGCGGTTACGTTCCCTGGCACGACGGTGACAGCGCGGACATCTAACTCAGGCGAGTTCAACGCCAGCATCAGAGCCATGGCGTCGTCCGTGCCGGGATCGGTGTCGAGAATAATTTTCTTAGTGGCGGACGCGCGGACTGCAAGAGTCATTACGACGAATGTGGAGAGGATTGCGGCAATGAACAATTGTTGGTGAACTCGGAAATGACCGCCCGGGGTAATCAGAACTAACCTCCAGATTGCAGATTGCAAGATGTAGTAAATCGCGCCGTAGCGTAGCCGTGCAAAGTCCCACTGTCAAGGCGAAATCAGAATTCATGTTTGGCCGTATCTGCCGTACAATTACACGGCAACACATAGCCGCGGAAGATTTTGCTCCCCTTGCGACCCAGCCCCTAAAGGGGCATCGAATTCCAAGGGATTGTTGGCATCGCTAAAGCGATGCCCTGATACGAATCCCGAGTTTTTCCGCAGGCAATTTCGCGGAGAGCACTTGATGCCTGTCGATCACAACGATTTTCGAAGCGTCGCACGCCATGTCCCTGACGACAGCGGAAGCGCGATTGCTATGCTGTGCGAACGTCCTCTACTGCCGAATGTCGGCATTCCCCTCAACCTCGATTGGGTACGAGAAGTCCGAGTCAACACCAGCGCAGTCGAGCGCCGCGTTCAATCCCATGTCGCGCGACGAACGGTGAAAAAAGAATGGCAGGCGGCGTGGCTTCTGCGCGCGATTACCTGCATGGACCTGACTACTCTTTCCGGTGATGACACCGACGAGCGCGTTCGCCGTCTGTGCGCGAAGGCCCGGCACCCCGTCCAGCAGGAAATAGAACAGAAGCTTGGGATCGAGGAACTGCAAATTAAGGTCGCTGCCGTCTGTGTGTACCACGCGTTTGTGGAAACGGCTCTGCATGCGCTCGAAGGTAGTGGGGTGCATGTCGCGGCCGTGTCCACTGGCTTCCCCGCAGGCCTATCGCCGCTGACAGAGCGGGTTGCGGAGATTCGCCGATCGGTGGAGGCGGGCGCTCATGAGATCGACGTCGTCATCACACGAGCGCATGTTTTCGGCGGACGCTGGCAGGCACTCTACGATGAGGTGGCGGCTTTTAAACAAGCTTGTGGATCGGCGCACATGAAGGTGATCCTCGGAACCGGAGACCTGCTGACGCTGCGTAACGTGGGACGCGCAAGCGTTGTTGCCATGATGGCCGGCGCTGACTTCATCAAGACTTCAACGGGTAAGGAGCCGACGAACGCGACTTTGCCGGTCGGCTTGGTAATGACCCGCGCCATCCGCGAATATGCGCAGCAAACCGGAATGGCGGTGCGTTTCAAACCGGCGGGCGGAATGCGCACGGCAAAGCAGTCCATCGAGTGGCTGGCGTTGATCAAGGAGGAACTTGGCGAGTCATGGATGCGGGCGGAAATGTTTCGCTTCGGCGCCAGCAGTTTGCTGGGCGACATCGAGCGGCAACTGGAGCATCATGCGACGGGGCGTTATTCCGCCGAGTATAGGCATCCGATTGCGTGAGTTAGAACTGGAGAGACGGGCGCCTCGCCCGTCCAGCACTTTGGCGGCCGGGCGAGGACGCCCGGCTCTCCACCGGCAAGTTGGATCGTGGTAGGGACAGTTACACGGTCGCGGTGCTAGTCCGAACCAGGAATCGAGCAAACGCCAAATGAGCATTGCCGAAAAGTTCGTGAGCATGGAATACGGGCCCGCTCCAGAGGATTCGAAAGAAGTAGCAGCCTGGCTGGAGCGTCATCACCACCGCCTCCAACATTTCATTGGCGGCGTATGGCAGGCACCTGCGGCAGGAGAATATTTCGACACTCTCGATCCTTCGAACGGGGAGAAACTCGCGTCGGTTGCGCAAGGGTCGTCGGTCGATGTTGACGCCGCAGTCAAGGCCGCGCGGGCGGCGTCTTCGGGATGGCAGGCGCTCACCCCGCATGCCCGCGCGCGCTACCTGTATGCCATCGCGCGGCTGGTGCAGAAGCATTCCCGACTGCTGGCGGTTCTCGAGACGATGGACACTGGCAAGCCTATCCGCGAAAGTCGTGACATTGACATTCCGCTGGTCGCGCGACATTTCTATCATCACGCGGGTTGGGCACAACTTCTTGAGCAGGAATTTCCCGAGTATGTGCCCTGCGGCGTCGTCGGCCAGATCATCCCCTGGAACTTCCCGCTGCTGATGCTGGCGTGGAAAATCGCTCCGGCCCTGGCAACCGGAAACACTGTGGTTTTGAAGCCGGCTGAATACACGCCACTGACGGCGCTAGCCTTCGCCGAAATTTGCCAGGAAGCGGGCTTGCCGGCCGGTGTGGTCAACATCGTCACTGGAGACGGCTCGACCGGCGAGGCACTGGTCAAGCATCCCAACGTGGACAAAATCGCGTTCACCGGTTCAACCGAAGTCGGACGCGCAATTCGTGCCGCCACTGCGACGAGCCACAAGCGTCTTTCGCTGGAGCTCGGCGGCAAGTCTCCATTCATCGTCTTTGAAGACGCTGACCTCGATAGCACGGTGGAAGGGCTGGTGGACGGGATCTGGTTCAATCAGGGGCAGGTATGTTGCGCGGGCTCGCGGCTGCTGATGCAGGAGAGCATCGCCGAAGTTCTGATCGCCAAAGTACAGGATCGAATGAGCACCCTGCGCATCGGCGCGCCGCTCGACAAAGCGATTGACATCGGCGCGATCGTGGCGAAGGTGCAGCTCGATCGCATTCGCAACCTTGTCGATCAGGGCGTGGCCGACGGCGCGACGTGCTGGCAGCCGCAGGTTACATTGCCTGCGCGCGGGTTCTATTATCCACCGACGCTTCTGAGCAATGTGCATCCGACATCCATTGTTGCGCAGCAGGAAATCTTCGGGCCTGTGTTGGCGGCGATGACGTTTCGTACACCGGCGGAAGCGGTGGAGTTGGCAAACAACACGGTTTATGGGTTGGCGGCTTGCGTCTGGAGCGAGAGCATCAACGTCGCCTTGCATGTTGCCGCGCAACTTAAAGCGGGAGTGGTCTGGGTAAACTGCACGAACCTGTTCGACGCCTCTTGTGGCTTTGGCGGTTATCGCGAGAGTGGTTACGGACGCGAGGGCGGACGCGAGGGCTTGCTGGAGTATATGGAGCCAGCATGGTTCAAGAGCGCGCCGACGCTTCCAGCGGAAAAGACGGTCGCGCCACCCGAGTTGGGATCGGCAGACGACTCCGACACCGCTACAGGCCCAACTGGCAGCGATGTTCCCGAGATTGATCGAACCGTCAAGCTCTACATCGGTGGCAAGCAGGCGCGTCCCGACTCAGGCTACAGCATAGAAGTGCGCGCAGCCGACGGACGATTACTCGGTGAAGCACCCCTCGGCAATCGCAAGGACATTCGCAACGCAGTCGAAGCGGCGCGAAAGGCGGCATCGTGGACAAAAGCTACCGCGCACAATCGGGCTCAGGTTCTTTACTACATCGCGGAGAATCTTTCCCAGCGGCGCGATGAAATTGCGCATCGCCTGACTGCCGTGGTTGGCGAAAAGCAGGCTGCCGCGGAAGTGGATCTCAGTATCGAGCGCATCTTCTCGTACGCCGCGTGGGCCGATAAGTTTGATGGCGCGGTACACAATCCTCCCTTCCGGAATGTCGCGATCGCGATGAACGAGGCCATAGGAACTATTGGTATCATCTGTCCGCGGGAAGCGCCGCTGCTCGGCTTTCTTTCTGTCGTGATGCCCGCTCTCGCGGTTGGAAACACGGTGATCGCCGTTCCTTCGGAAGCCTATCCTCTTATCACGAGCGATCTCTACCAGCTCTTCGACACCAGCGATCTGCCCGGTGGTGCGCTGAATATAGTGACCGGATACACGTCGCAGCTTCTGAAGACACTCGCCGAACACGACGATGTCGATGCCGTTTGGTGCTTTGGCGATGAAGCCAGCGCCGCCGCAGCCAAGGCGATGTCAGTCGGCAATCTGAAGCAGGTTTGGACGAACGAAGGCCGCGCTATCGACTGGTTCAACTCGAAACTGGCCGAGGGCCGCTGGTTTCTTGAACACGCTACTCAGGTAAAGAATATCTGGGTTCCCTACGGCGAGTAGGCCTCTGTGTACCCTTGTGTCCTCTGTGGTAAAGGCCTTTTCTCACCACGGAGTACACAGAGGGGCACAGGGGAAACACAGAGGAAATCTCATTCGAGCGACGCGCACTCCCCGAGTAAAAATCTGCTGCATCGGCAGTGTCGACGAAGCGGCTCTGGCCATCGAGTGTGGAGCGTCCGCGCTCGGCCTGGTTTCAAACATGCCAAGCGGGCCCGGCGTCATCAGCGATGAGCGAATCGCAGAAATTGCCGCGACCATCCCCCCTGCGATCGGAACATTCCTGCTGACTTCGCGACAAAGAGTTGCCGAGATCATCGAGCAGCAGCGTTTCTGCCGGACGAATACGATCCAGATCTGCGATCATCTCACTGTCGGCACGCATCGCGACCTGAAGGATGCTTTGCCGGGGATTGCCGTCGTTCAGGTCATTCACGTGACCGGTCCCGAGTCCATCGAGGAGGCCGCGCTCGTGGCGCCGCATGTGGATGCAATCCTGCTCGATTCCGGCAACCAGAAACTCGCGGTCAAAGAATTAGGCGGAACGGGCAGAACTCATAATTGGACCGTCAGTCGCGTGATCCGGGAGCGTATCGGCATCCCCCTATTTCTTGCCGGAGGGCTCACGCCGGAGAACGTAGGCCAGGCCATTGAAGAGGTTGGTCCATTCGGCCTCGATCTGTGTTCCGGCGTGCGAACAAACGGCAAGCTGGACGCGACCAAGCTAAAGCGGTTCTTCTCAGCGGTAACGACGCGTCTCTAGAGTAAGGAAGGCAGTTCGATGCCAAGAGTTACGAGAACGATGATCCCCCGAATTAAGAAGTCGTTGCGGGAGCGCGGTCTCGTCACCAGCCTTTGTCGGAGTTTTCTTTTGCCAGTTCATCTTTTTCGGGAGTACCGCGCGGCCAAGTCGCTGCGTCCGGATGCCCAAGCCAGCGAGTTTGACAGGGAGTACGGCGTTGACACCGATGGCAGGTTCGAAAGGATGGACCTATCTCAGCGATCTCGACATTCCCAGTTCGAACTGGATTGACGGAAATGACTATGCCGCTATCGAGCCCCTACGGTTCAAGCATGCTATGGCAGGTTTCGACATTGCTCTTGAAGACTACACGTTCGTAGATTTTGGGTCGGGGAAGGGTCGGGCGTTGCTGCTGGCGTCCGAGTATCCGTTTAAGCAGATATTGGGTCTGGAGTTCTCTCCAGAACTGCACAGAATTGCCGAAGAAAACATCCAGCGATACAATTCTGCGTCTCAGAAGTGCCGGGACATCCAGTCTGTGAACGTGGACTTCGCGGATTATGTGCTTCCTCCCGAAGCGTCGGTTCTGTTCTTCTTCCACCCATGCCGGATCCGGGTGCTGTCAGGGGTCGTGGCCGGGATTGGCCGCTCGCTGCTCTCACACCCTCGTCCGCTGTACATCGCATACGTCGCCCCAACGCTCGAGCAACAGCAACTGTTTGCTTCCGCCGGCTTCCTGGAGAAGATATTCGTCAACGCGGAGTTTAGGTTTTGCCTTTATCGAGGTTGCCTGTAGATTGTGGACAAGACGGGGACATTTCTAATGTGGTATGACAGAGACGTAGGGGATCGCGTTGACTTTTGCGAGCCCTGCAGGCAAACTCTCAATTCGCCCGTCCAACGCATTCGGACCAGCACCACGGGCCGGGTGTCACCGTCGTAGCGAGGCGAAGGCCGACTCAGGAAACGTTCGCTCATATTAGGGTACTATGTCCGCAGACCGCGTCTCCTATACGCTCGATTCGACGCTGGAGACGGTGAACAATGCCGAAGAGACGGCTGGCCGCATCGCCGCCGAAGCGGGCTTTGATGACGAGGAGATCATGAAGATCTCCATGGCGGTGCGAGAAGCGGCGGTTAACGCAGTTTTGCATGGCAATGCCTACGACCCGAATAAGAAAGTTACACTCGCGTTTGAGCGTACGGTCCACGACCTTGTCATCGTCATCCGCGATCAAGGCAAAGGGCTCGACGCCAGCAGGATTCCGGATCCATTGGCGCCGGATAACCTGCTGAAGACGTCGGGGCGGGGCATTTTCCTGATGCGCTCGTTCATGGATGTGGTGGAGATTCACCCCTCCAAGACGGGCACCGAACTTAGAATGATCAAGCACGTCCACGGCAAACCCGCGGACTCCAAGGAGGCTCCTCAGTGACCATGAAGTCCAGTACTCGTCAGGTGGATGGCGTCACCATTGTCGATCTCAGCGGCCGAATCACCCTCGGCGAAGGCAGCGTGGTTCTGCGCGAAACCGTGCGCGACCTGCTTTCCAAGGGACAAAAAAAGATCCTGCTCAACCTCGGCGACGTGAACTATATCGACAGCTCAGGCATCGGCGAGCTGGTCAGCGCCTTCACCACTGCCAAGAACCAGGGCGGCGAACTCAAGCTGCTTAACCTCACCAAGAAAGTACACGACCTGCTGCAGATCACGAAGCTCTACACCGTCTTCGATGTGAAGGATGACGAAGCAGCGGCCGTAAAGTCTTTCAACAAGTAGCGCGCGGTGCTTGTAGTCGCGAGAACTATGGCAGGCCGGGGCTGAGCCCCGCCTGCAAGTTCCCTTTTCGGGAAGTCGCCGCCAAAATTTCCGTCCTGCGTAGCGTAGGCTCTTCTCCACGCCTACAATAAAACTGAGGAGCACTTCTCTGCGCCTCAGCTATCATGCGTTTTCTTACTCTGACGTGCTTGCTCGGGAGCGTTCTTGCTGCCGTTATTACGATGAGCGGGATTTGTTTCGCGCGAAATACTTCCAAACATGACTGCGTCTCCTTCGCCGAAGCGAGCAAGCATGTGGGCACCACCCAGTGCGTCAGCGGCACCGTGTTCCACGTAGCGGATGGCACCAACGGCCTCACGTTCCTCACCTTCTGCCAAGACCACAAGACTTGTCCCTTCACCGTTGTCGTTTTTCCGGACGACCTGAAAAAGGTGGGCGACATTCAGCAGCTCGAAGGCCGAATGGTTGAAATCAAGGGTACGATCCAGGATCACGACGGACGCGCGGAGATCATCTTGCGCCACACCCAACAACTGGGCGAAAGCGCTTTCGTCGTAGTTCCTCCGGTGCCCACCGACTACGACGTCGAGCGTCGTGGCCACTACAGTGCCGGGAAGTACAGTCATCCCAAGGCCAAGAAGACAACCAAGAAGCAGGGCGCGCCCATTTCAATTGAAGATCCCGGAGAGCCGCAGTAGCGGCCGCCGCTCACGACCCACGGACCTCACACCATTCCTTTGCGCAACTCTTCCAGCGGATACTTCGTCCCCCGCCACACGATGCCGTCGTTCCAGAAGGCGTGGAACATGGAGCGCAGCAGTATATAGATGAACAGGCTGGTGCCGACCGGATGCAGCAAGAAATAATATGGCGGGACTGCCGACCTGAGCGAGATTCCGTAGTAAATCAGAGACAGCGAAGCTAGCGCGATGGCGTAAGGAACTCTCGCCCATCCATGTGCCAGGCAGACACCGAGAAACGGCCCGAGATTCAGAAAACCCAGACCCACTATGGTGGCCACTGTCCGCCACCACTGGAAAGAAAGCACGGCAAAGAAGTTCTTAGTGAGATTGTTAACGATGCCGAAAGCGCCCTTGGCCCAGCGGAGGGAAATCAGATCTTCGCCAAAAACATTGCGCTGCGCGAATCCCGCGTTCTTGATTACCTTGCCCAGCTTCATGTCGTCGAGCACTTCCATTCGCAATGCGCGATACGTGCCGACCGCGTCATAAACCGGGCGCCGGACCAGGTTGAAAGCGCCCACCCCCATGTGGTCGCGCGCTTTGGGATCGGCAACTTTCCACGGACGGTGTCCGAAAACGAAAAGCACCTGGAAGAAGGCGATCATCATTCTCTCGCCCGGCCCCTTCATGATCATGCGCGGAAAAAGGACAAGGTGATCGGCTCGCTCCGCTTCGGCATAGGCAACGGCGCGTCGCAGCGAATCGGGCTTGAAGAGCACATCGGCATCGGTGAAGAGCAACCAGTCCCCACTCGCCTGCTGGCCGGCCATCCACATGGCATGCGTTTTGCCGAGCCACCCCGGGGGCAATTCCGAAATGTGGATGACCTTCAGCAGGCCATGTGCTCGGGAGCTCGCCGCAACCTCATCCATAATCTGTCCGGTGCAGTCCGTCGAGCGATCATTGACGGCGATAATTTCATAGTTGGAATAATCGAGGGCGAGCAACTGCCGCAGCGTCTCGCGAATATGTTCTTCCTCGTTGCGCGCCGGAACAATAATGCTGACTCCAGGCTCGCCGTTTGGGGTCGCTGGCCTGCGGTCCCATTCGGGCCGTGCGATGTCGACGATATGCGGCATACCGAATGCCGCTTCCACGATGCGCGAAAACCAAGCCAGAGCGAGGATGCCGCCTGCAATCCAGTGAAATGTTTGCCAATGCATTCTGCTAGGAAGATGCTCCTGAGGGAACTTACGATGCCGCCGACCCATTCTGCACACGCAATGGCGGGGCAAATCGCATGCCGTAGAACAGTATGGCAGACGAAAGAGCCATAGCGATCACGGGCAGAATAAAGGCAGCTTGCAGCGAGTGCCGATCGGCTACCCATCCCATCAAGGTCGGCGAGGGGACATCTCCGAACAAATGAAAGAGAAATATATTCACTGCGATCGCGGTTGCTCGGATGTGGGCGCCGACGGCATTAACCAGCGCTGTGTTCAACGGCGAGGTGTTCACCAGCAGAAAAAACGCCGCCAGGGCAATCGCCGGCAGCATGATCGGTCCCTTCGCGAATAGAGCGACAATCATGACCGGGACCCCCAAAGCCATGCTGAGCGCCGAGACAAAATAATAGGAGCCTTTCATTCGCGGCAGCAAACGATCTCCCAGCCAACCGCCCGCCAGCGAAGCCACAATGCCGCAGATCACAACGATGATTCCGAAGAGTTCATTGGCCTGTTTCAGACTGTAGCCGCGGGCGACAGATAGAAAAGTGGGCATCCACACCTGAATTCCGCCGAGAGAAAATGTGCCTGCGGCCATGCCCAGGGTAACGGCCCAGAATGCGGGATTCCGCGCCAACCCGAGAATCGTTCCCCGTGCGGGCGTTTCTTTCAGGGAATCGAATTGGCCGCGCGGAGGTTCCGGGAGAAAGGCAACGGCCAGCGCCAACAGGAAGCCTGGGGCGGCTGCGATATAAAAAGGAAACCTCCAACCGAAATCGGGGCCTAGTTTGCCGCCGAGCAGGTATCCCGCGGCGGTTCCCACGGGGATGGCCAGGTAGAACACGCCGAAAATGCGGCCCCGCTTATTCTCCGGAAACAGGTCCGCAACGAACGTGGGTGCGATGGTGACGAAGGTAGCTTCGCCCACGCCGACCAGCGTATGCCGCACCAGCAACTCCCAGTAGGTATGAGTGAAGGCGGTGAGCAGCGTCAGCCCGCTCCAGAAAATCGCGCCAAGCACGATGATCCGCTTGCGCGAATAGCGGTCCGCCAACGGACCGACAAAGGGCGCCGCCACCATATAGAACCCGAGGAAAGCACTGGTGAGATATCCCACCTGCGTGTTGCTGAGGTGGAACTCCGACTGCACCAGCGGCTGCACGGCAAACAACACCGAGCGGTCAATGTAGTTCAGAAGGTTCAGCGTGGTCAGCAGGGCCAG
The DNA here is from genome assembly GCA_963772195.1 of uncultured Acidobacteriaceae bacterium. Taxonomy (GTDB): domain Bacteria; phylum Acidobacteriota; class Terriglobia; order Terriglobales; family Acidobacteriaceae; genus Acidiflorens. The sequence continues at coordinate 938,841 of CAVYWE010000002.1, forward strand.
CGCGGTTCGGGGATAGAGTTTAGTCGGGGGCACTTAGCGTGGGAATATAGCATGCCCGAGAAGAGTGGGGGCCGGCGCAGCCAGTACGCCTCCCGCTAGGTTGTGGGCGGAACCGAGCTACGAAGTTCCGGAAGGCCCGATCACTTCTGACTTCTCTTCCCCCGCGGCCACTTCGCGATCACGACTGTCGAAATCCCTCCGCGCGGACGGAACTCACCTTTCACCTCGGCCCACACCGGCTTGGCCCAGCGGACAACGTCCTCCAGCACCTGATTCACAACGTTCTCCTGGAAGATGCCGAGATTTCGATATGCCTGGAGATATTCCTTTAACGACTTCAACTCCAGGCACAGGCGATCCGGCACGTAGCGGATCACGATGTTGCCGAAGTCAGGCAAGCCCGTCTTTGGGCAAACGGACGTGAATTCGGGATCATCCACAACAATCTCGTATCCTGGAAACTGATTCGGCCAGGTTTCAATTTCCGGGAAATCGTGATCGAGACCGGCGCTGGCGTGCGCCGCGGTATAACCGGGAGATGTGTGACGAGGAGACTTTGGCATCCTAGTATTGTACCGAGAGCCGCGACCGATCCAAGCTTGCTGCTAGAGCGCCTGTCCCTCAATCGCATGACTCGTTCCGGAGTCGCAGTAATTCTGAGCGTGTCTGACGCAAACAGCCGCCACGATGCATCTAAACAACTAAGTCCTAAGCGTGTATTTGCCTGCTCCCCGCAGCGCGTGGATGATACATTGAAGCTTGCGTTTTTCTCTGCATGCCATTGAATGGAAACAGTTCGGGACGCCAGCCGCGGCGTTGGTGGGTGACGGCGCTTGCGATCCTGACAGCGGTAATCGTGCTGGCTGCTTTTGTCTCTCGCCGCGACGGTGGGGTGCCCGTACGAACCGCCGTCGTCGAGCAGGGCACGATCCGCAGCCTGGTTTCCACGAATGGAAAAATTGAGCCGGTCAGCAACTTCGAGGCCCACGCTCCGGTCCCGACGAGTATTCGTCGCGTCTTTGTCAAGGAAGGCGACTCCGTCAAGAAGGGCCAGTTGCTGGTCGTTCTGGATGACGCTGATGCGCGTGCCCAAGCTGCTCGCGCCCAGACCCTATTGAGGGCAGCGCAAGCCGACCTCAGTGCCGCGAAGCGAGGCGGAACCCAGGAAGAAGTGCTGAACCTCGAAGCCCAACTGGTGAAAGCCGGCACCGACCGCGATACAGCACAACGCAATTTAGACGCGCTGAAAAAACTTGCGCAGCAGGGTGCGGCCTCGGCGGGAGAAGTGCGTGAAGCGGAGAACGCTCTTGCCCGTGCCGATGCCCAACTCACTTTTCTGCGGCAAAAGCAGACGCAACGATATTCGCATCCGGAGTTAGCGCGCGTCGCAGCCCAGCAAGCTGAAGCGCAGGCCGCCTACAATGCCGCTCAAGACGTCCTGGCGAAATCGAATGTTCACGCTCCCTTTAATGGCATTGTGTACTCGCTACCCGCCAAGCAAGGCGGCTTCGTCGCCGCCGGAGATCTTCTGCTGCAAGTGGCGGATCTGCGAAAAGTGCTGGTCCGGGCTTTTGTCGACGAACCCGATGTGGGTCGCCTGACTCCGGGAAATCCAATGGAGATTACCTGGGACGCCGTTCCTGGACGCGTTTGGCGCGCCACCGTGACTGCCATCCCATCGACAGTGAAGTTGCGCGGCTCGCGCAACGTCGGTGAGACAACCAGCATCATTGATAACAAGGATTTGAAACTATTGCCGAATATAAACGTCGGGGTAACCATCGTCGCCGCCGAACACGACAACGTGCTGGTAGTGCCGCGAGAGGCGGTTCGAATTGACGACACCAAAGCATATGTGCTGCAGGTTGTCGGCAACGAACTCAAGCGCCAGGATGTGGAGACTTCTCTTTCCAATCTCACGCAGGTTGAAGTAACACGCGGCCTCTCCGCCAAGGACGTGGTTGCCATCAGTTCGTGGAACGGCAAGCCGATCGGCGACCGAACGCAGGTCAAGTTTTAAATGATCACGCGCGCTTTCAGAATTTTGCTGGTTTTCCTCCTGCTGATTGCCCCGTCGACCGCCAGTCTGGCGGATTCTGCGAAAGACATGCTGGCGGCCGGCCGGATCGATGAAGCTATCACCGAATTGAACGGCCGTATCTCTTCCGCTCCTGCGGACGCGGAATCGTTCAACCTGCTTTGCCGTGCGTACTTCGCGCTCGGAGATTGGGATCGTGCGGAGTCCTCCTGCAAAAAAGCGATCGCGCTCGATCAGGGCAACGGTCGCTATCACCGCTGGCTGGGACGCGTATACGGAGAAAAAGCGGATCGAGCGAACTTCCTTTCAGCCGCCAGCCTCGCTGGAAAAGCGCGTGAAGAGCTCGAACGCGCGGTGCAACTCAATCCCAAAGACGTCGAGGCCCGGGTTGATCTCGCGGAGTTTTACTTTGAGGCGCCGGGGATTGTCGGTGGCGGCCAGGATAAGGCCCGCGCACAGGCGAAGGTTATCGGCGCCACGGCTCCCGCCCGCGAGCATTGGGTCTACGCGCGGATAGCAGAAAAAAATCGAGACCTGGCCGCCGCTGAACGCGAATACCACCTCATGATCGAGGCCAGCAATGGTGACTCGGAAGCCTGGTTGAACCTGGCATTGTTTTTCCGCCACCAGAAGCGTTTTGACGAAATGGAACAAACCCTGATCAAAACTAGCCAAGCCCCAATGTCCAAGCCGGATGTCCTGGTGGATGCGGCCCAGAATCTTTTGCGCACCGGACGCAACCCAGTACTTGCGATTCAACTCCTCAGGCGCTATCTCGACTATGGCCCGGTCGAGGAGGCTCCCGCCTTCAAAGCACACTATGTGTTGGGCGTGCTCCTGGAAAAACAAGGTGACAAGACCGGTGCCGCCCGCGAATACCGCGCTTCGCTATCATTGGCCCGGAGCTTCGGCATAGCCCAGCAAGCTCTCAACCGAGTGGCCCCCTGAGGATGCCAAGATCCCTACCGCCCGTTGCGCGGTCCCAAATACTTTCCAAAGCTACTGCCCGGTTTCGGTCGGGCGCACTACAATTTGTGCGTCGCCGCGACCTGCGGCCTGATGCCTGCTCCATGGGTGACCAGATGTTTTGGGGGACGAGATGATGGGTGACGAGATGAAACTTCAATTGCCACGGTGGTTAAGCTCTACGAATCTGCTCGCCGTACTTACTGCCGTACTCATTTTCGCAACGCGCGGCCAGGCCGAACCTCTGCCTCTGGAGCGTGCCATTAGGCTGGCTCTCCTCCATAGCACGAGTTCGGCGATTGCAAATGCCGACGTGCAGCGTGCCTTTGCCTCCTACCGCGAACTCCGCAACAACTACTTGCCGCAGCTGATCCTCGGTTCGGGTCTCGGCTGGTCCTATGGGTATCCCCTCAGCATCGAAGGATCCGCACCGGCACTGGCAAATGTCGTCGCGCAGAGTACGGTCTTCAACCCGGCGCAGCGGCAGTTCCTGAACGCAGCCAAAACGGAATGGCATGCTTCCGAACTTCAAGACAAAGACCAACGCAATGCCATCATCCAGGACGTCGCGCTGACCTACGCGGAACTGGCAAAGTGGGAGGCGCGACTCCAGCGCTTGCAGCAGGACGAGGCTCAGGCGCAGCAAATGGAACAAGCGGTGGCTGAGCGCTTGCACGAAGGCGTGGACAGCGCCATGGACTTAAATAAAGCAAAGCTCACCGCAGCGCGCGTACGCCTTCATCGGGCCGAGGCACGCGGCAACGCCGACGTCCTTCGGCGCCATCTCTCGACGCTGACCGGATTGCCGGTTTCCTCCATCGAAATCGCGCCCGAAAGCATTCCGTCATTGCCGCCCGTCGCTTCGGAAGAAGATCTTTCGGAAAAAGCGATTGCCTCCAGCCCCGCTATCAAGTTGGCCGAGCAGCATTCGCTGGCGGAATCGATGCGGGCTTTGGGCGAGCATCGCGCTTTGTACCCGTCGGTCGATTTCTCTGCCCAGTATGCGCGGTTTTCCACCTTCAATAACTACACCAGGTACTTTCCGCCGCACACCTTCCAGGTGGACAATGCCACGATCGGCTTTGCCCTGAAGATCCCACTGTTCAGCGCCAGCCAGCGCGCCCGAGCCGAGGCGGCCGAGGCCGGAGCTCTCAAGGCGAAGAAGCAAGCGGAAGCGGCTCTCAATCAGGTGGCTGAAGAAACCCTGAAGCTACAGCGCGCCGCTGAGCAACTCGAGGCCGCCCGCGAGGTGGCGGAGTTGGAATATCAACTGGCGCAGTCGGGCCTTGAAGCGGCTCAAACACGGGTCGACGCAAAGACGGGCACCTTGCACGAATTGGCCGACGCGCGGGTGCAAGCCGCCGAGCGCTATTTGCTTTTCCAGGATGCCGATTTTGAGTACCGGAGGATACGGATGAACCTGCTGCGGGCGACCGGAGATTTAGAGAAATGGGCGTTGCCCAACCCCGCTCCAAAATGACGCCCCAAGACACCCTCCAGCCAGCACCCGATTCTCGCGCCTCAATGCGCAAAAACGACGTTTGGCAAGGTTCTTTTGCGGTTTGAGCCCCGCTAAGGCACACTAAAGCAAGGATTTCCACGCTTTTCAATCCCGCTTGGGACGTACCAGAATGGTAGCGTCGACCGGGGTGTGTGCACTGGTGAAAGTGCTAAAATAGAGACTCCCAATATGCCATTAAAGACACTGTTCTTGAATCCGCCGTCGTTTGAGAATTTCGATGGGGGCGCCGGCTCGCGCTGGCCCGCTACGCGTGAGATTGAATCGTACTGGTATCCAGTGTGGCTCGCCTATCCGACCGGAATGCTGGAAGGCGCGCGCTTGCTGGACGCCCCGCCGCACCACATCACAGCGGAAGAAACGATCCGCACCTGCAAAGACTACGAACTGCTCGTGCTGTTCACCAGCACCCCAGGGTTCCCCGGCGACGTCCGCATCGCTGAGGCCATCAAAGACAGCAATCCTCACATCAAGATCGCCTTCGTCGGACCCCACGTCAGCGTGCTCCCCGAGAAGTCTTTGATGGAAGCGAAGGTGATTGACGTAGCCTGCCGCAAGGAATTCGACTACTCCATCGTGGAATACGCGCAGGGCAAGCCGATCGAAGACATTCTCGGCATTTCGTACCGCAAGAATGGACACGTGGTGCATAATCCCGACCGGCCGACCATCGAGAATCTCGACGCCCTGCCGCACGTGACCGACGTTTATCGGCGCGACCTGGATGTCCGCCGCTACAACGTGCCTTTCCTGCTCCACCCCTTTGTGTCCCTGTACACGACGCGCGGATGTCCGGCGCAGTGTACGTTCTGCCTCTGGCCCCAGACGCTCAGCGGACACCCGTGGCGCAAACGCTCCACCGACGACGTAGCGCGTGAAATGGCCAAGGCGAAAGACTACTGGCCGTACGTGAAGGAATTCTTTTTCGACGACGACACCTTCAATCTCCAGAAAGCCCGCACCGTCGAATTGTGCGCCAAGTTGAAACCGCTGGGCCTGACCTGGTCGTGCACGTCGCGAGTCACAACCGATTTCGAAACGCTCAAGGCCATGAAAGAGGCGGGATGCCGGCTCCTGATTGTAGGTTACGAATCGGGCGATCAACAGATTTTAAAGAACATTAAGAAAGGCGCGACCATCGAGCGCGCCCGCCAGTTCACCAAGGATTGCCACAAGCTTGGACTTGTGGTCCACGGAGATTTCATCCTCGGCCTACCTGGAGAAACTCGCGAGACCATCAAGAACACAATCAACTTCGCCAAGGAACTTGACGTGGAGACGATCCAGGTTTCGGTGGCGCACGCTTACCCCGGAACTGAGCTGCACGAATTCGCGGTGAAAAATGGCTTCATGACCAGCGACACGAAAATGGTCGACGATGGCGGGCACCAGATGGTGCAGATCGAGTATCCTGGCTTGCCTGCGGCGGAAATTCTTGAGGCGGTTCATCACTTCTACGACGAATATTATTTCCGTCCCAAGGCCGCCTATCGCATTTTAAGGAAAGCGATGTTCGACAACTCCGAACGCAAACGCTTGTACAAAGAGGCGCGAACCTTCCTTAAACTGCGCGCGCAGCGCCACAAATGGGTCAAGGATAACCGCAAGGAAGAAGCGCCTGCCCCGGAACCAGCCAAAGCCTAGTGGAGCCATTGAATCACTGACTCATTGAGGCATTGAGACATTTGAAAGCCCAAAAGCCTTTGACTTTTAATGATTCAATGCCTCAATCGCTCAATGATTCAATGCCTTTGGAGTTGGACCTTAGGTGACCTTTCGCAGATACCTAGTCCTGGCCGGAATCACCGTATTCAGCACTGCGGGTGATTCCCTGCTGGCCCGCGGCATGAAAGATTTCGGCGGCTTTTCCCTCCACAATCTTTCCGGTCTGCTGCTGGCCATCCTCAACCCCTGGGTAGCAATGGGAATCCTTTTCCTGCTCACCTTCTTCGCCTGTTACATGTCCGCCCTGTCATGGGCGGACCTCACCTATGTGCTGCCGGCCACCTCGCTCGCCTATGTCCTCGTCGCTCTGATTGGCCACTTCCGTCTGCATGAAGTAATCTCGCCGACGCGCTGGCTTGGCATAGCGCTCATCGCCGCCGGCGTGGGCTTCGTGGCTGCCGGCCCATCGGTTACGCCCGGCCATCAACACGAGACTTCCCGAGACGCTTCCCGCGAAACTGTTTCCCTGGAGGCGAAATCATGAAAGACGTCTACGCCTGGTCCGCGATTGGGCTCATTGTTCTCGCCTCGACTACTGGGGACGTACTACTTTCCTACTCCATGAAGCGAGTGGGTGACGTCGGTGAACTCTGGAAGCGGCGCGGGATTTTGGCGGTGGTTGGGCGCGTTCTGGCCACGCCCACGTTTGCTCTCGGCCTGATGGCGATGGGCGTCGCTTTCTACAGTCTGCTCTTCGGCCTCTCGTGGGGGAATCTTAGTCTCGTCGTACCTGCTTCCGCCTCGCTGACCTTCGTGGCCAATGCGGTTGCCGCACGCATATTTCTGCACGAACGCGTGGGGCGCCGGCGCTGGATTGCGGCTCTGCTGGTCGCGGGCGGCGTTGTGTTAATGGCGGTCTGAACTGCATTAGCGGAATAGACGGACAGGGGTTACAAGCGGCTGCGCTCCTTTGCTTGAATCCCCGCCAGCGGAAGGAACTTGATCCGTTCCCGAACTCTCCGCGGGCACCAGTTCCTCCAGAGAACGAAGCCGCTCTCTCCACATCGCCGCCAGAAGTTTTCCGCTCTCCAGTTGCTTGCGGAATGATTCCGATTCCGCGTCCCGGCGTGCAGCTTTCAGCTGGTTTATGAGCGCCTGCAACCTCGCCAACTCCGCGACCAGATCCGCGAGCAGGTCTTTTCCGCCCCTACTTAAATAAATGAACTCTATGCCGGCTTCCGATTTACCGTGAATTCCCCTCACTTCACCGACCGCCCGGAACGAAGACGAATTGACGTGCACGACGATCTCAGCGCGCGCGCCGCGGTTAATCGGCACGGGGGTGTCGACGCAACATCCGCCGAGGCTCAGGTCGAGGAGGTTCCCCGAAAGGAAAAGGCCGTTGGATGGGAGGAGACTGATCTTCGCGACACCTCCACAACTGAATCGCGGGTTACGGGGCCGATCGTCGTCTCCGTTGGTTTTCTCGGCCATGAGTATTAGATCGTCTGTCGTGGGAGGATCCTTGAGAATGGCAGGTAACGCGAGCTCGCAAACCGAAGTAACCGATGTCGTCGAGATGAGTCAGCCAAACAGCTTCATCAAGCCACTCGGTGCCAGATCGGGGACGAGAAAGGTCGCGCTTTTGCCGCCGGCGAACAGCGCCAATGCTTCCGCCGCAAGATACCCGCTGCGAACCGCGCCTTCCATGGTGGCCGGCCAACCGGTCGCGGTCCAATCACCGGCCAAAAAGACTCGCGGCCATGCCGTCTCTGGCTTGGGCCGGTACTGGTCGATTCCCGGGCGCGGCGAATACGTCGCATGCACTTCCTTGATCACGGTCGATTTCAGTAATTTCGCTTCGCACACATCGGGGAAAAACTCTTCCGCTTCTTTCAGCGCCATCTCGACAATCTCTGCCTTCGATTTTTCGACCAGGCTCCGGGAGCAGCTTACAACCAGCTCAACATAGCTGCCGCGGCCATTCTCGCGAACTTCGTTGTTACCAACATCGTTACGAACATCGATAAGCCGCGATTTATGAAACATCCATTGAATGGTGCGGTCAAGCAGCACGGCGTGATCGAAGTCGCTGATTTGGCGATCGAACCAAAGATGGATGCCCGTGATCGGTGACGTAGAGAACTGGCCGAGTGCCGCGGCCAAAGGCGCAGCGGCCGGAGTATCGGGTAATATGCGTCCGAGAACATCAAAAGGGACAGCCAGAACCAGATAGTCAAATCTCTGTTCCTGTCCATTCGTCGTCACACTTATCTCGGAGGTTTCCGCCCCAGAGGTTTCCGCTCGAAACGACTCCACGCCCGCACGAAACTGTATCTCTCCACCACGAGCGCGGATGTAATCTCCAGTCTGGCTGTAGAGGTCAGTGAGCGGCACGGTTGGAATTCCCATGAGCCCGGCAGCGGCCGATTTAAGAAACGACTCGCGTACCACCTGCGCCGCGTTGGGGACGGAAACCTGATCAAGATCCTCGTTCAAGGCGCTGACCAGGATTGTCTTCCAGAAACGCTCGATGGCTTGCTCGGTTTGCCCGTGCCGTTTGAGCCAGTCGAGGAACGACTCCCCACGATCCGGCGGAATGGAAGGAGCGAGCGCCGCCATAGCGCGGCTGATGGCCATCTTGTCGCGAAAACTCAAACAGTCCGCTCGCAAGAATGCCAGAGCAGTATGCAGCGGAGCTGGCAGCACTGACGGGGCGATCACGGAAGCGCGTCCTCCGGGTTCGAGGAACGTCAGCTTCTCATACCAGCGAATTTTGTCCCGAACTCCCGCGCGCCGATAAAAATCGAGCAGGTTGGTGCAGCAACCGAGCAACACATGCTGGCAATTGTCGACAATTTCGCCTGTACCGGGATGCTGATAAGAAGAGGCGCGTCCGCCAAGATAGGGGCGGCGCTCAAATAGGGTCACGCGAAAACCCGCCTCGGCGAGAGCGTATCCAGCGGCGAGGCCGGCCAACCCGCCTCCGGCTATAGCGACTGTAGGAGGATGTGTCGTATTAGGATGAGTCGAATTAGTTTCGATCGAGGGCGGCATCACACCAGGCGCTTCAGGATTCCTTTTCCCAGGACAGTGAGTTTCTCGCGAACCGTTAATCGGACGCGCTCACTGAAGACGTCGTACTGGTTCGAAGCAATCTTTTCGAGCAGCCGGCGATAGATGGTGATCAGTACCCACAGTGCGGGCTGACTGTCTTCATTCACCAGCGGGATCAGCTCATCTCCGGCCAAGTAGCAGTCGCGAGCGCGGTCGGCTTCCATCGCCAGGAGCGGACGGACGCGGGCCACATCAACGTTAGGAGCTGCGAGATCAGCGGCCGAGAGGCCGCACTGCGCCAGATCCTCTTGTGGAAAATAAACCCGGCCCATAGCGACGTCTTCTTTGACGTCACGAATAATATTTGTAAGCTGAAATGCCAGACCGCAGCGCTCGGCCAGCGGCTCAGCGGCGGGATCGCGATATCCGAAGATTTTGATGCACACTAATCCAACGACCGACGCCACGCCGTAGCAATAGTGGCGCAACTCTTCAAAAGTCTGGTAACGCGCGACCGCACCGGCAGGGGCCTCTGGTTGAGCGTAATCTAGATCCGCAGCCGTACCGTAGGCTAGCTGGTCGAGAAGTCCAATCGGAATCTGGTAAGTGCGCTGCGCATCGGTCAGCGCCAGCAGCACCGGATCATCGGTGGGCTGAGCCGCCAATGCGCGGTGAACTTTGTCCAGCCATTCCGCCAGCTTGTTGTGACGATCATCGGGGCTGAGCGTGTTGTCGTCGGCGATGTCGTCGCACCGGCGCATGAAGGCGTACACCGCGCTCAACGCATTACGCTTCCGCCGAGGAAGCACCACAAACCCGTAGTAGAAATTCTTTGCGGCTGAGCGCGCAATACTCCGGCAGACGGAGTACGCCATATCGAGCTGTGAAGCGGTCGGCGCAAACTGGACAGGCGCATTTCCCACGGCGGTGCTCATCTTTGCTTCTCACGTTGCTTCTCCCGCGGCTTCCACAGCAGCTTCCCCAGCGCGGCACGAGCGACCAGAGCCAGCTTCCGGGCTTTGGAAATTGTGGGACGCATGCCCAGCACCGCGTAATTTTGGCGCTCGATCGCGTTCAGAATTTCCTGTCCGCCGCGGCTGAATAGTTCGATGTCGGTGGCCAGGGTGCCGTCGACTTTCGCGACTAGCGGCAGGCCTTGCGTGAACCATTCCCGCGCACGTTCGACTTCAAAACGCATCATCTCGGAGAAGGCGGAAGTATTTTCGCCGTCACGTATCATTTCTTCGCTCACGCCGAAGCGGCGTATATCTTCGAGCGGAAGATAAATTCTTCCTTTGGCAAAGTCCGCGCTTACGTCTTGCCAGAAGTTCGCGAGCTGCAGCGCGGTGCAGGTGTAGTCGGAAAACAACTGGCGCTCGGAATCGCGGTATCCGCAGAGGTACAGTACCAAGTGGCCGACCGGATTCGCCGAATATCGACAGTAGCCGAGCAGATCGTTGAATGTTTCGTAGCGGGTGATGCTTTGGTCCTGCCGGAAGGCGGTCAACAAATCTGCGAATTCATGTTTCGGAATTTCAAACTTGCGCACGGTTTCAGCGAGCGCGACAAATACAGGATGCCGCGGCCGAGTATGATGACCGTCGTAGCACGCGTTTAACTCCGTCTCCCATTGATCGAGTAACTGGAGAGATGCGGCGCTGTCGCCCACCTCGTCACCCAGATCGTCCGAGATGCGGCAATACGCATAAACATTGAAGAAGTGCTGGCGCAGCCGCTCCGGAAGAAACCAGGACGCGACCGAAAAATTCTCGTAATGCGAGCGCGCCAGGCGACGGCAATATTCGCGCGCGTCGGCTTCCGAAGGCGCGTGGTCTGGGATGGCGTACTCCGGCGGTAGCGCACTCCAGGCCGAGGAGAGCGGCGCAATCGAGGGATCGCTGGTCGCAGTCGTCATCAAAAATTCTAGCCAACAAAAATCTTAACCACAGAGGACACAGAGGTCACAGGGTAACACCTTCACAGAGACATAATGAATGCCGTCTTATTATTGCTTGTGGACCGCCGGGCGCCCTCGCCCGACCCGACGGGCGGACGCCCGTCGCTCCACATTATGACTTACGGCTAATGACCCGGGATGATCGCCGTCTTGATATCCCCGTTGCGGTTCAGCATGTGGCGCAGCACATCGTGCAAACGCGAAAGTGGAGCCTCGCCGGTAATGTAGTCGGTGCCGCGAACTTTCTTCTCGGCAATCAAACCGAAGGCCCGGCGCACCGTCTCCGGCGTGTGATGGAAAGTCGCCTTCAATGTGATTTCCGAGTAGTGCAAGCGGTTGGTGTCTAACTGCACCTTGGTTCCGGAAGCGCACCCGCCAAAGAAATTTACTGTGCCGCCCTTGCGGACCATCTGCACCGCCCACTCCCAGGCTTCCGGGCGGCCTACCGCTTCAATCGCCACATCGGCGCCGCGCCTCTCGGGACTCAACTGCCGCACCGCCTCTACCGGATCGTTCACCTTTGTAATCTGCACCACCTCGTGCGCACCCTTTTTGCGCGCGAGGGCGACCTGCGAATCCCGCTTGACGACCGCGATCACATTGCACCCGATTGCTTTGGCCACCTGCACAAACATCAGGCCGATCGGTCCACCGCCAATGACCGCCACGGTGTCGCCGATCTCGACTCCAGTTTCATGCAGGCCGCGGAGAACGCAGGCCAGCGGCTCGGTCATCGCGGCATCTTCGAAGCTCACATTCGAAGGCACGACGAGCATATTCGCTTCCACAATACGCCGCGGAATCCGGATGTACTCGGCGTAGGCGCCATTGTTGAACAGTAGATCTTCGCAGAGGTTTAACTGGTGCTTCGAGCAATAGAAACACATGCCGCAGGGAGCGGAGTTGAGCGCGACCACGCGCATGCCCTTCTTGAAGCCGCGCACGCCTTCTCCGACTTCCTCAACCGTACCGGCCAGCTCATGCCCAAACAGAGCGGGCGGCACAATCATGCGGGCATGATAGCCGCGCTGATACACTTTCAAATCCGTGCCGCAGGTGAGCGCCACATGGACCTTCACCAGAACTTCGCCATCACCCACACGCGGGATCGGCACTCTTTCAATCTTGATGTCTTCTTTGCCGTAGAGGACGGCAGCCGTCATCTTGCCATTCACAGTTGATGTCCTTCCCACGCCCTCCACCCCATCACGCCAAAACCCCGCGTGCTGGGGACCCCGGCCTGCCCGGCTGGATGACAATCTTCATCGAGTCCGGTTGAGGATGGGCAGCCAGATTCAGCGCTTCCACACCGCTTTCCAGCGGGAAACGGTGGCTGATAAGCCGTTCCAGATCCATTTCACGGTTCATGACGAACCGCACCGACTCCTCCTGCAATTCGACCGATGCACTGTAGGATCCCAGCAAAGCTTTTTCGTCCACGCACACTGCCGCGGGATCGATCGTGGCCTCGCCGCGCACAGTCTGGGCAAACAGCAACACACGACCTCCGGGGCGGGCGGCATCCATGGCAGGCCGAATCATGCCGTTCCCGCCAACCGCCAAAATCACAGCGTCAGCCCCGCGATCTTCCGTCATTCCGCGCACCACTTCTCCGGCGTCAGCGTTGGAAGCGTTAATTGTCAGATTGAGGCCGAAGCTACTAGCTATTGTAAGCCTCGCCGGATGCAAATCGGAAGTAATCACCCGAGCCCCCGCCCGCTTCGCTAGAGTCGCAAGGATTAGACCAATCGGCCCCTGCCCAATCACCAGCACGGTCTCCCCCGCTTCCAAACGAAGGGTCTCAATACCTTTGATGCAGGTATTCACCGGCTCGACAAAACACGCCTGCTCGAAGCTGATGCCGTCCGGGATGCGCACCGTCCCCTTCTCGACAATCCAGTCCATCACCCGGACGTATTCCGCAAATCCGCCACCCGACGGCTCGAACCCAGCCGTGCAACCCACCTGCTTGTAGGTGGCACATTGCGCGAAGGTCTTGTGGCGGCAGTAATAACATTCTCCACACGGGATGTGATGAAACATCACTACGCGTTCGCCGATGCCGAGCTTTCGAACGCCTTCTCCCACCTTCGCGATGACGCCCGATGTTTCATGACCAAAAATACGCGGCGCGGAGTGCGAGCCGGTCGCGATCTTCTTAAGATCAGTCCCGCATATCCCGCAAGTGTGGACGCGAACCAGAATCTCCCCCGGGCCGATTTCAGGCACAGGCACTTCTTCCAGACGCACGTCGTTCACGCCGTGATACACCGCGGCCCTCATCGCGGAAGGAAGTCCGCGCCCTTCCCCTTCGAGGGTTCTATCAAGCGCCAATGTCGATGTCGACGTCGATGTCCGAGCAATTGCCATAACAGATTTTATTCGTGCTCCTATTGCTGTCGTTTAACCTCAGGCAAGGCTGCACGATCGCGAGACTCATGATCGCGAGACTCATGATCACGAGACTCATGATCGCGACACTCGCGACCGAGGTAAGTGGTAACCGCGTGGCAGAGAGCCTGGCTTGCCTTCGCACTATTCCGCGCCAGCGCAATCGTCGCGCCCCACAGCCACGGGCGCAAAGCCACATGGCACGCAAACCGGACGGACTGAAACCTTCCATCAGCTGCCACAAAGCGGTCCAGCGGAGGCAGGTTGAAATCGGCGGCGTCGGAGATAACCTTCAAAGCTCCGAACTCGACTCCCCGCGCCTGCGCTCCCTGCGCCACGGCTGCGGCCTCCATGTCCACAGCGGTCGCACCATAGGCCTTGCTTAATCGTGTTTTCTGCGCCTTGCCAGCGACCGTTGTGGAGCTCACCAATATTCCCACACCCGATCCGACCTCTGTTCGGACGCCGTCAGCAGCATTGATCACCGTACGCGGCTCAAAAACATGCCCGACCTGCAACGAGGCATCCAGCGCTCCAGAAAATCCGACCGAGATCACCCGCACCGGCTGCACTTCCCGAATCACCGCCTCGGTAGCGCGGCGCGCGGCTTCGGCTCCAATTCCGCCGCATATGAGAGTTGCTTCGCCGTTTTCAAATAGTCGATATCGCCGTCCGCCATGTTCCAGAGTTCTAACATTAGTCCTGGCCTTCCAGTCTCGGATCAGCGGTCGAACCTCTCGCTCCATAGCGGCTATGATGGCAATCCTAGACATACCCGTTGCCCCGGAACCAGTCCACCGCCCGGCGCAACGCTCCATCGACTGGAACCCTCCGCCAGCCCAGTCCCCGTTCCGCTTTCGCTGAACTCACAAACATCATCTTGCGCCCCATACGCACCGCGTCGATCGTCGCGCGGGGCTCGCGGCCTAGAATCCGGCCCGTCACCATCTCATCGACGACTCCGGCCGCGAACGCGAACACGTAAGGCAGTTTCAATGTCGGCGACTTTAAACCCGTGATCACGGCCAGCCGGTCCAAAATCTGCTTCAGCGTCAAATTCTCTCCGCCCAGGATGTAGCGTTCGCCCGATCTTCCCTTCTCCAGCGCCTGGACATGACCACGAGCGCACTCGGTCGCATCCACCAGGTTCAAGCCCGTTTCTACGTACGCCGGGAATTTTCGCTTCAAGAAATCCAGGACGATTCGCCCTGTCGGAGTCGGTTTGATATCGCGCTCGCCGACCGGCGTCGTAGGATTCACAATCACCACGTCGACTCCCGATCTCGCGGCCTCGACCGCTACTTCCTCCGCCATGAACTTCGACCGCTTGTAGTGCCCGATCATATCCGCCAGCGACACCGGACTCTCTTCATCCGCCACCGTGCTCGTGTGGGGACGGGCGCCCTCGGCCGAGCGCAGCTCGGTAGCTGCGTGGTTCGAGGTAAAGCCCATGGTCGCCACACTCGACGTGTACACCACGCGCCGCACACCTTGCTTCCGCGCAGCTTCAAGCAAGGAACGCGTGCCCTCAACATTCGAGCGATACATCTCGTCAGGATCGCGCACCCACAGCCGATAGTCCGCCGCAACGTGAAATACAACGTCGCACCCGGAAAGCGCCTTCGAAATCGAAGCCGAGTCGCGCAGGTCGCCCACCACTCGATCAGCATTCTTCAGGTCGTCGTCATTAAGGTTGCGCAGATCGCTGGTCGGCCGCACCAGAAGCCGCAACTCGGCTCCTTGTTCCGCCAGAACACGCGCAACATGACTGCCCAGAAATCCCGTGGCGCCGGTGACAAAAGCCAGCATTTAGCAATTAGCAGTTAGCAATTAGTCTGGCCCGGCCGGGTTAGCTAAGTGCTAATTGCTAACTGCTGCTCTTCTCCGCCATCACTTTCGAATAGGTCGTCAGCGCGATCAGCGGGAAATACTCGCTGTACAGGTGATACTTCAGATAGAACACGCGCGGGAAGCCGGTTCCAGTGAAGAACGCCTCGTCCCATGAACCGTCTTTGCTTTGGGTGCGCAGAAGATACGCCATACCGCGGGCCACGCATTCGCTGCGCGTGTCGCCGACGGCCAGCAATCCCATGATGGCCCACGCGGTCTGCGAAGCCGTGCTCTCGCCCGTCCCGCGAAGGTTGGGATCGTCATAGGAACCAACCGTCTCGCCCCAGCCACCATCGGCATTCTGCACTGATCGCATCCACTCCGCTGCCTGCTGAACCATGGGGTCGTTGCGATCTACGTTCATCGCTTCCAGGCCGCGCAACACCTGCATCGTGCCGTAAATATAGTTCACGCCCCAGCGCCCGAACCAGCTTCCATCTGGTTCCTGCTGCTCGCGAATAAACTTGATCGCACGCTTCACTGCCGGATGGTTCTGGTCGTAGCCATAGGTCGCCAGACACTCCAGAATCCGGCCCGTGATGTCGACGGTTGCGGGATCAAGCATGGCGTTGTGATCGGCGAAAGGCACGTACTGGAATACCATCCGGTCGTTGTCTTTGTCGAACGAAGCCCAGCCTCCGTCCTTGCACTGCATCGACAAGATCCAATCAATCGCCCGCTGCACGGACTCGGCCTGATAGCGCCCGTTCGGATGCTCGACCCGGCTCAGCGCGAGGCAGACCATGGCGCTGTCGTCCACGTCGGGATAGAACTCATTATTGAACTCGAAGTACCAGCCGCCGGGCTCGCCTTTCGGATTCTTGATCTTCCAGTCTCCGGGCTTGCGCACCTGCTTCTGCAGGATCCAGTCGGCGCACTTCACCAGCCGCGAATCGGTCGCCGGAACTCCGGCCTCGCCCAAGGCAAACAGCGCATACGCCGTATCCCACACCGGAGACATGCAGGGCTGCATGCGAAAAGTGTCGTCCTCCTCGATGCCCAGCTTCTCGAACTCGTCCATGGCGCGGATAAACTGCGGATCGTCCACCGAATACCCCAGGCAGCGCAGCGCGATGATGGCGTTCATCATCGAGGGATAAATCGCTCCCAGGCCGTCGCTCATCTCGAAGCGATCCAGCATCCACTTCTCAGCCTTCCTCAGAGCAAGGGAACGCAGCGGACGAATATGCACACGCTCGAACCAGTGCGTCAGGCGGTCCAAGCATAAAAAGAAATTACGCCACGAAATTAGCTTCTTCGCCCAATGCAGATGCATGCGCGACTTGTCGCGCCCGCCGACAAAAAGTTCTTCCACTCCCATTTCATCGGGGATTTTCTTGAACGGCTTCTTCGCGTAGCAGATCGAAAGCGGCACCAGGATGGCGCGCGACCACGAAGAAATTTCGTAGATATTGAACCAGAACCAGTTGGGAAACAGCACGATCTCTGGCGGAATCGCCGGCACCGCATCGTAATCGTATTGCCCAAAGAAACAGAGATAGATCTTGGTAAATGTATTGACTTCGGTCACGCCACCCATTTCGAGAATCTTCTTGCGGGCGCGTGCCAGCGCAGGGTGATCCGCCGTGAAGCCAGCCAGCTTCAACCCGAAGTAGGCCTTCACCGAAGCGCTGACGTTGGAAGGGCCGCCGGCGTAGATGCTCCAGCCCCCGTCTTCATTCTGGTGATTCAGGATATAGCGCGCGGCCTTGTCGAAGCGTCCCTGGCTACCAGTGCCGAGCAGCGTATGCAGCAGGATGTAATCGGATTCGAGGGAAGTATCGGCTTCGAGTTCTCCGCACCAGTAACCCTCTTCCTGCTGTTGCGAGAAAAGATACTTGCGTGCCGCATCGACGGCGACTGCGACCCGGCTTCCCAGGTCATCAATCTTTCCAAATCGCATCTGCGGCGCGGAGGCCGAACTTGTTGCAGGACTTTGTGTAGAACTCTGTGTCGAACTTTGACCCGATCTATAAGGGGAGGATTCTTCCATCATGTCTCCGCTATGACTCCATGGCGATGGCTGGTGCCGCGGCAATCGTCGCTACGATTTCCGGCGGCAATCCAAAACGAACATTTTCCGGCATGATCTCCAACTCCTGCACGTCGCCAAAGCCCTGTCCCGCCAAGTACTCGACCACTTCCTGCACCAGATGTTCGGGAGCCGATGCTCCCGCAGTCAGGGCCACGGTCTTCACGTCATTCAACCATTGCGGCTGGATATCTCGGCAGTCATCAATCAGATGCGCCTCGGTGCCCAAACTTCGAGCAACTTCCACCAGCCGTTTGGAATTTGAACTATTGTCCGAGCCAACGACCAGCAGCAAATCGGCGTCGGAGGCCACGTGCTTCACGGCAACCTGCCTGTTTTCCGTGGCATAGCAGATGTCCTGAGCCGCCGGACCCTTAATGTTCGGAAATCGCCTTCGGAGCGCGGCAATGATGTCGCGCGTTTCATCCAGGCTAAGCGTAGTCTGCGTTAAGTAGGCAACTCGGTTGGGATTGGGCAACGTCACCGACGCCACTTCCGCAGGCGACCCGACCACCTGAGTCACCGCAGGCGCCTCGCCGAGCGTGCCAATCACTTCGTCGTGATCGCGATGCCCGATCAGGATCAGCGAATAGCCTTCTTTGGCAAACTTCACCGCTTCCACGTGCACCTTGGTGACCAGAGGACACGTAGCGTCGATCACGCGCAGCTTCCGCAGTTTGCTCGCGTCGCGTACTTCCGGAGAAACGCCATGGGCGCTGTAGATAACGCGCTCGCCCTCAGGCACTTCGTCCACGCTATCGACAAAAATTGCGCCCTTCTGTTGCAGTTCCTCCACCACGAAGCGGTTGTGGACGATTTCCTTGCGCACATAAATCGGCCGCCCAAACGCCTCCAGCGCAATCCGGACAATATCAATCGCCCGCACCACCCCAGCGCAGAATCCGCGCGGCTTCAACAGCAGTAAGGTCTTCGTGTGTAAATTTCCAGTCTCAGACAAGTCGCATCCCTCACCCACTAGGGTACACTTCTTCGTTGAAAAGATGCCCTAAGGGTATCGAAAGATGCACCCTCAGGTCAATGTAAGTCTTTGAGGATGTGAGGATTAGCAGCGGGTGGGGAATTCTGGCGGGTGAACGGGAAGGGCGGTCGCATTTCACCAAATCCGGCGCACCCCGTATGCATCGAGTATTCGGTCGCCGCTGACGATTGGTAGGCCCAATAGGAGCGCCTGTGAAACCAGCAAGCGGTCGAATGGGTCGCGATGATGCAATGGCAGCAGGCCAGCTTTGACTGCATGCTCCAAACTGATGGGCAACTCCGCGAAAGTCTGCTTAGCGAAAGCACCGTCCAAGCCCAAAAGTAACGACGAGGGCTGGATCTTGCCAGCATTAATCTTGATGGCTAGTTCCCAAGCCGCGACCGCGGAAACCAGAACGCGGCTGTCGGTGTTGGCGAGGGTAGCCGTCGCCTTTTTCGATAATCGCGCGGGATCGACCATCCACCAGATGAGCGTGTGAGTATCGAGCAGAACTTCCATTGCATGATCAACCACTTTCAAAAATCTATTCGAAGCCCAAGTCTTTCAGCTCCTGATCGGTCAGTGGGTCGAACGCATCGGGTGTGTAAGTGACTAGTCCTTTCCAGAGACCCGGCACCCGTTCCTGCGTCGTTTTGTGCAAGGGCACAAGTTTGGCAACCGGCGTCTTGCCGCGCGCAATGATGATCTCTTCGCCCCGGCAAGCCTTCTTAATCAATCGTGAAAGTTCGGTTTTGGCCTTATGGATGGTTACGGTTTCCATGAACACATGTTAGCTAATTTACTTAGCTAAATCAAGAGCCCGTCTCACCCGTTCGCCCGAATCATCTGCTCCGCGTGTTTCCGCGAAGTCTCAGTCAGCTTCGCCCCAGACAGCATGCGCGCCACTTCTTCGGTCCGTTCCTCGCCACTGATCTGACGCACGGTGGTCTTCGCCCGCCCTCCAGCTTCACGCTTTTCGATCACGTAGTGATGATCAGCGAAGGTTGCGATCTGCGGCAGATGGGTGACGCAGAGCACCTGATTGCCTTTCGAGAGAGCCTTCAATTTCTTCCCCACAGCCTCGGCCGCGCGGCCTCCGATGCCGGTATCAATCTCGTCAAATACTAAAGTGCGCTGAGCCGCCGCCGATTTCTTTTTCCCCGCCGGATTGGTCCCCGCCTCGACGCTCGCCTTGAGCGCCAGCATGACTCGTGAAAGTTCGCCGCCCGAGGCGATCTGCTCCAGCGGGCGCATCGTCTCGCCCGCATTGGTCGTAATGCGATAGATCACCTCGTTGATACCCGAAGCTGTCCAACGCGAATCGTCTCCATTCTCTTCAATCGCGATCCGAAAACTAGCGCGCATAGACAGGTCGTTGATCTCGGCCTCGACCAGCTTCTCTAATTTCTTCCCCGCCTCCAGCCGCTTCCGAGAAACGGAGCGGGCGGCTTTGCGATAGTCGTCAGCGGCCACAGCCAGCTGAGCTCGTAGTTCAAGTAACACTTGATCTTTATTCTCCATCTCCGACAACTTGCGCCCGGTATCCTCACCGAAAGCGATCGTTTGATCGAGCGTCGGCCCGTATTTGCGCTTCAGACGATCCAGCAAAGCCAGCCGTTCTTCGATCTCAGCAAGACGCTCCGGCGAAGCCTGAATGCCTCCGGCATAATCGCGCAGCGTCGCTCCCACATCTTCGACGCTGATACGCGCCGACTCCAGCGCCCCGAGCGCCTCCAGAAACTTCGGCTCGTAGCGGACTAATTCTTCGAGATGTTTTTGCGCGGCTCGCAGGCTCGATGAGGTGGAAGCGTTGCCCTCGTACAGCAAGTCGAAGGCATTGATGGCCGCGCCGTAAATTTTCTCGGCATTGGCCAAAACGCGCTTCTCAGCTTCGAGTTGCTCATCTTCGCCCGCTCGCAGACGCGCCTCGTCGATTTCACGGCATTGGAAGTTCCACAGGTCGAGAAGCCGCATGCGATCCTGCTCGTCCTGTTCGAGATCGGCGATGCGTCCGCGAATCTGCTTCCAGTGCGCGAAAGCGGCGGATACGTCCTTCAACTCGACTCCCGCGTACGCATCGAGCAGATCCTGCCGCGCCGCGGCATCGAAGTTTACGACGGATTCATTCTGCGCGTGGATCACCGCCAGGTGAGGCGCAATCTGCTTCAACACCGCCACGGTCGCCGGCTGATTGTTGATAAACACCCGCCCCTTGCCGCCGGGAGCAATCTCGCGCCGCAGAATCAGCGAGCCATTCTCAGCGTCCAGACCGTTCGTCTCGAGGATCCCTTCGATGGACCGCGCCGCCGCTCCGTCGCTCTCAAACACCGCCGCGACCACGGCCCGCTCCGCACCCGTGCGGATCACATCCGAGGACGCCTTTTCCCCCAGCAGCAATCCCAGCGCGTCAATCAGAATCGACTTCCCCGCCCCGGTCTCGCCGGTCAAAAGATTCAGACCAGACGCGAATTCGATCACAACATTGTCGATCACCGCGTAATTTTCAAGTCGAAGTTCAGCCAGCACAAGGGTCCTGCGATCTTTGGTCCTGCCATCGTTCGTGTGGCGCGGACACTCCTGTCCGCGGCGTTTGACTTCATTCCCGACGAACTGCAATTTACGCGCAGCATAGCACAGACCGTCCAACGGGGCTGCGCCAATCCGTAGCCGTCGAAGCCCAGCACAGAATGCAGGCAACCAAACAGCACTGATGACCGATACGGTACCCTCCCCAGTCACCCCGCCACCCTGGTCTATAATCTCAACCAGGGTTCTCCCTAAACCGATGCATTTTCCTTCCGTCCTCCTCTCGTTTGTCGGCGGCGAAATCGTTGATCTCGTCCTTCAGACCGGTCCGGTCGCCAAGACCGTGCTTCTTCTACTCATCGCGTTCAGCGTGCTCTCCTGGGCGGTGATTTTATCCAAGTGGCGACTCATCAGCCGCGCACGCACCCAGAGTGGACGCTTCGTCCGCGCTTTCCGGAAGGCGCAGCGCCTGCAGGACATTGCCTCCGTGGCCGACCAATTCCGTCCCAGCCCGCTTGTGGGAGTGTTTGAAGGCGCAGTAGTAGAGTTCAAACGCCAGATGGGGACAACGGGCAGCATCAACAACCCGGTGGCCATTCAGCGTGCCATGCAGGTCGCATCCTCCGAGGAGATCACCCGCCTCGAACGCAATGTCCCGTGGCTGGCGATTACGGGTGCCGTTACGCCGTTTATTGGACTGTTCGGAACCGTCTGGGGGATCATCGACGCATTTCACGGACTGGGCACCGCAGGCGCGGCGACTTTGCGCGCGGTTGCACCGGGAATTTCTGAGGCTCTGGTTACCACCGCCGCTGGCTTGGCGGCAGCGATCCCGGCCGTGATCGCCTACAACCTCATCATTGGCTCCATTCGTGAATTGGCCTCGCGCAATGACGACTTCACGATGGAGATGCTCAATCTGGTGGAACGTCAACAGGCGGCTCCGGTCGCCGAGGCGCGGCGCTAATGGCCTTCACCTCCACCAACGGACGCACGCAGACCGCGCTCGCCGACATCAACGTCACGCCTCTGGTGGATGTCGTCCTCGTGCTGCTTATCATTTTCATGGTGACAGCGCCGATATTGCAGTCCGGAATCGAAGTCAATGTGCCCCACACTCGCACCGTCAAAGAAATCACCGAAGAGCGCCTCGTGATCAGCATCGACAAATCGCAAAGAGTTTTTCTTGGCAACGATCCCATCAACATCAACCAGATCGGAGCGCGCCTGAGACAAAAGATCCGCGATCCGCAACACCAGTCGATCTATTTGCGGTCCGATGAAGATGTCCCGTTTGGCGCCTTCGCCACCGTGATGGACGCCATCAAACAGTCGGGCATCAGCAACGTGAGCATCGTTACGCAGCCGATGGATACGCATGGCGGCCATCACTGAAACGGCTATCGATATGTACGATCTCGACATCTATTCCGAGCATAGCCAGTTACGCCGGCCTTTGGCGTGGTCGCTTGGACTGCATCTGGCATTCGCGGCGTTCGTCGTCCTCTACGCGGTGTTTGTCAGCGGCATGCGAGGTACGGGCTGGGGCAGCGGCGGAGGCGGCGAAGCCATGGGAGCGACCCTGGTGAGCGCCGTTCCATTGCCCGCCAATCCCGCCGAGACAACGAATGTGCTGGCAACGGAATCCAAAGGTCTCGCCAAGTCGCAGCCCACAGTTCAAGAGAAGGAACCGGAGGCGATTCCGATTCCCGACAAGAATACGAAGACAAAAATAAAACCCGCTCCGGTTCAGACTGCGACCAAGCGCAAGCCGGAACCAGAGCAGCCTGAGTCGAATCAGATTCCGTATGGCGAGGGCGGTCCGGTGAGCGGGCCGTACACAATGACGGCGGGCGGCGCCAAGGGCGGATTTGGATTCACTGGAAACGGCGGCGATTTCGGCAGCCGCTACGCCTGGTACGTGCAAGCCGTGCAACGGAAAGTCACGGAAAACTGGCTGAAGTATGAAGTCGACCCGCGGATCACCGAGGCGAAACGAGTTTATCTGACTTTTGATATTTCACGCGACGGGCACCCGTCGAACGTTCAGGTCGAGCAGTCGAGCGGCGTGCCGTCGCTCGACCGCTCGGCGGCCCAAGCGCTTCAGCGCATCGATTCGTTCGGCCCGCTGCCGTCAGATTATTCGGGAAGCAAAGTGTCGGTAGAATTTTGGTTTGACTACAAGAGGTAGAGGTCAGTCGTTAGTCGTCAGTCGTTCGCCGGGTTTCGCCAACGACTAACGACCACCGACTAACGACCATACACGGAGCACAAAATTGAGTAACTCGGTTCGCGACATCCGTCATCATGTTTTGATCACCATTGCCTTGTTGTTCCTGTTGGCAACGACCAGCACAGCGCAGGACTGGATTCGCACCGGCACCGGTCTGGGTGTCGAGAAGGTACGACTAGCCGCATCCGACTTCAAGCCCTCGACAACTGACACCAAGAATACCGAACTGTTGAAGACCTTCAACGACGTGCTCTGGAACGACCTCGACAACGCCGGCATCTTCGATCTCGTCTCGAAGAGTTTTTATCCGCTGCAGGAGCCGGGGCAACCGTCGGAGGTTAACTTCCCGACTTGGAATTCCCCGCCTCCGAACACTTCCATGCTCGCTTTCGGCAACCTCGGCGCGGCCGCCGGCAAGGTCACGGTGCAGGGATGGCTGTACGACGTCAAGAATCAGGCCTCTCCCCAAGTACTCGGCAAGCAGTACACCGACAACGCAACGACTGACGCAGTGCGCGTGATCGCACACCGGTTTGCAGACGAAATAATCTTCCGCCTCGGCGGAGGCGTAATGGGAATCGCCGAAACCAAGATCTACTTCGTCAGCGAGCGCACCGGCCACAAAGAAATCTGGGTGATGGACTACGATGGCGCCAACCAGCAGCCCATCACGCACCTGGGAAGCATTTCCCTATCGCCACGTATCTCGCCCGATGGCTCGCGCGTGGCGTTCAGTTCCGTTACGAAGAGTGGTTGGGAAATTATGATGTATTCATTCGATCTCAACCGCATGGTCGGCTTCACGCGGTTTGGAGGTATGAATCTTTCGCCTTCATGGTCGCCCGACGGCAAGATCGCATTCTCATCCTCGCGAAACGGCTACCCTAATATCTTCGTCGTGGATGGCTCCGGAGGAAACTCGCGCCGCTTGACCAATGATAAGGGGCCGGATGTTTCGCCCACATGGAACCGCAAGACCGGGAGCCAGATCGCCTTCGTCAGCGGACGCACCGGCCTGCCCCAGATCTATACCATGGAATCGGACGGCACCAACGTGCAGCGCATCACCGATCAAGGGTATGCGGTTTCTCCCAACTGGTCGCCGAACGGCCAGTTTCTGACTTTCTCCTGGATGCGAAAGTACGGCCCAGGAGAACCGGGTTCCAACGATCTTTATTTGATGGACGTCGCCAGCAAGCAGTGGGTACAACTCACGCACGATTCGGGGCGCAATGATTTTCCCTGCTGGTCTCCGGATGGGCGGCACATTATTTTTCAGTCCCACCGCTCGGGAAGCGACCAGATATGGACCATGCTGGCGGACGGTACAAATGTGAAGCAGTTAACCTTTAAGGGCGGCAACACACAGCCCAATTGGAGTTGGAAATGACGGGACACTCTCGTGTAGAGACGGGGCTTGCCCCGTCTGACCCGACCCAGAAACTATGGTTCGAGGAAACTACGGTTTAAGCAGGTTTGTATCAGGGCACGCCTTCAGGCGTGCCGCAGGAGCCACGTCATGAAAGCGCCTTCAGGCGCTGAGGCCCGAGCAGTTTAACAAGGGTTGTTAGCGAAAACAGTCTTGCGGCCGGCCGAAAGTGCGCCCTGCCGTGAATCTGAAAAATGCAAGCCACAATGCGGGCGCACAACGAACTGGAGGAATCAGGTGAAGCACGAAATCACGATGACACTGACGAGATGGAGCACCCTCGTATTTGCACTCGGCACGATCATGTTCCTGGGCGCATGCGCGAAGAAGGCCGCTCCGCCGCCACCCCCGCCACCCCCCTCACTGACGGCTCCCACAGCCTCGCTCTCGGCGAATCCGAATACACTCGACGCGGGCCAATCGACTACGCTGACCTGGCAGACCACAAACGCGACCGACGTCAGCATCGACGGTATCGGCCCAGTCGACCCGAGCGGCTCGCGTCAGGTTACTCCGGCCGACTCAACCACCTACCATCTCATCGCTAAGGGAGCCGGCGGAACCCAGGAAGCCACCGCTCGCGTAACCGTCAACTCCGCAGCCGCGCCGCCAACAACTTCGAACGCTACCGAAGAGGAACTCTTTTCGCGAAACGTAAAGGACATTTACTTCGATTACGACAAGTACGATGTGCGCGCGGACCAGCAAGGCTCGCTGCAGGGCGATGCACAGTTCCTGCAACAACACTCCAATATTCACATCACGATCGAGGGACACTGCGACGAGCGCGGCTCGACCGAATATAACCTGGCCCTGGGTGCCAGTCGCGCGGACACGGTGAAGAACGCGCTCATCCAGGCTGGAGTGGGCGGCGACCGTATCAAGACCATCAGCTACGGCAAAGAGAAACCGTTCTGCACCGAATCCAACGAAAGTTGCTGGCAGCAAAACCGCCGCGGACACTTCGTGTACGAAAAATAATAAGAAGAGCAGGCCGGGCGGAGACGCCCGGCTCTCCACCACTCAGCGAGTTTTTGACATCCAAATAGGTTAACTATGAAATCGAATCGCATTCAGCTCGTTGTCGCATTGTTCCTCACCGCCTGGATCGCTCCCGCCTACGGCGCCAGCAAGGAAATCATCGAACTGCAAACCCAGGTCGAACAGTTACAACACCAGATGACGCAGATGAAGCAGTCTTTTGACGAACGCATGGGCGTCATGAAGAATCTGCTCGAGCAGAATACCGACGTCACCAACAAAGTGACGACCGCGATCAACGGCTTGCAAGCGTCCATCAATAAACAGCAGCAGGATCGCTCCGGCCAGGGCGACCAGCTCTCCGGGCAGATACAGGCGCTGAACGACACCATGGACGAGCTCAAGGTGCGCCTGACCAAGCTGAGCAAACAATTGGAAGACATGCAGTCGGCGCAGCAGTCCATGGCAGCCCAGCAATCACAAGCGCAGCAGCAGGCCCAGGCAATCGCGCAAGCGCCCGCGCCCGACGTGCTCTACAACAATGCCCTGCGCGATTACAACGGCGCGAAAAATGACCTGGCGAGCCAGGAATTTAACGACTACATCAAGTTCTATCCGAACACCGACCTGGCCGGGAATGCATATTTCTATCTAGCCGAAATTCAGTTCAAGGCCGGCGATTACCAGAAAGCAATCGCGAACTACGATCTGGTTCTGCAGAATTTTCCCGGCGGAAACAAGGCAGCCGCCGCGCAGCTCAAGAAGGGATTCGCACTCCTCGAACTCGGAAAAGAAGACGAGGGCACACTAGAATTGAAGCGCGTCATCCAGCGCTATCCACGCACGAACGAAGCCGTACAAGCCCGTGAAAGATTGCGCAAAGTAGCCCCGACCCCAAAAAGCCGCTAGATGCCATTCTAGTGGAGAGCCGGGCGTCCCCGCCCGGCCGCCCAACCGAACGCGGGAGAACGCCCTTCTTCCACCCTACGGACGTCGCTCAGTGTTTGGCACCACCACTCCGCCTTCAATCTTCGGGATGCCAAAGTGCCCGCCAAGATGGGAAAGGTCGAGCGGGCTGATCGACCCCGAAACCACGATAAAGTTGACCTCATTCGCCCTGGCAAGAAGAATTGCGATGTTGCTAACGGAGTTATTCTCCCAGCGAATCCAGAGGTCGCTGACACCCGGGCCCCCGTCCTTTTCGTGGGTGTTCATCAGTTGCTTCCAGCCGGCCGCGTGGTACTCCTCTTTCACCGAGTTCAGAGCCTGCGGGTCAAATGTCCACTCTTCCGGAAAATGGTAGCGGTTGACCGAGACCCCGCTCACGCCTGCAATCACACGGCGCAAGTCCTCGTCGTCCGGGTCCAGCTTGGATGCTAATACCAGCATGGAATGGTCCAGCGTGAACTCGGTTTTCGAGGACGCGCCTTGCCGCAAAGCTTCAATACCCTGAGGAATCCAGATGCGCTGCTGAGCCTGGGTTAATTTACCAGCAGAAACGGCGATCAAGACTGCAAGAACGATGCGGGAAAGCCTCATAAGCACTCCTCAATAGTCGTAGTCAGGTGAGAGGTCAGACGAGATCCTGCCCACGCGTGAGCCAGGACCACTAGTCAAATAGGAACCCGACGCGTGGAAATAAGTTGCACGAAATTCCTTGGATTCCGCTCAGACCAGCAGCTCTCGAAGCGCGGCAGCCTTCACTGCTATGACGCACAAGGATTTGAGCCCCAGCAAAACTAGAGCGCAAAGGGCCCGCTAGCCCGCTTCATTTCAGTTCCGCCGCCGTAGCCTTCTCCGCCGCCACGCCACTAGGCCGCAGCGTGACCCAATCGGTCTGCACGCGATCCCATCCCTGAATCAGGAACCCGTACGATTCGAACAGAGCACGGATCTGCGGCCGCTGCCAACCTGCAATCTCCTCCAGAATCGGTACGAGCGTTGCCAGGGCGTTGTCGCTGAGCACCGTCCGCTTCGCGATCTGCGCTACCAGCTTCGATTCCGATACCGCAATGGTAAAGCCATCGCGCCGGTTCACGTGCAGCATGACGTGAATGTCGGAGCTGCCATCGCCCACGTAGACAATGTGGTCTGCAGGTATTCCAAGCTGTTCTTCGAGTTGATCCAGCCGCGTGACTTTTCCATAACCGGCCGTGGCCCGTACCAGGCTCTCGATCTCGCCCGAGGCTTTGTACTTGAACTCGGTGCCAAAAATATGGTCCTGCGGCACGATCCCCTCCAGCGCCGACTGGATCACCTCCAGCGGCGCCGCCGACAGCACGTAAAAATCAAAGTGGAATCCGTCGATCCTCTTGTCAAGTATTTCGTAAATCTGCTTGATGTTGTCCTTGAGGCGAATGCGCTTCCCCACCTCGACCAGGTCGTCGCGTCGCACCCGCGAACGGAACTCCGGGTCATGCAAGAGAAGATAAGCAAGTTCGGCACCTTGCTGAACCAGGTTCAGCTTCGCCATGCCCTTGATTTTGCGCTCGAATTCCTCGACAGAAATGCCCAGCAACTCGCTCAGCACGTAACCCGTATCGTTGAAGGTCAACGTCTGATCGAAGTCACTGGCAAATAGATAGCGTTTCCTATGTTTTATAGCCATGTTCTATTTTAGATTCAAGACCACGTTAATCGACTATTAAAATTACCTATCGTAACTATTGCAATAACTTGCGAACTCAGGAGGACGCGCGAGAAGTTGCCCCCGCCGAGCTTTCGGCGTAGCCTAAACCTGTAATCATTCTTATCGCCGCACGCTCCTCGAAAGGCTTGCATGACGAAAAGTACCAGCGACCATCTTCTTAACGATGCCGACCGCGGCAAAGGTTCCAAAGAGCCGGACGACCGTAGTCAGTCCGGTAACAACTCCATGACCGACCAGCTCGGCCACCGCAACCCCGACCCCATGCAGGACGGCGCCGATAGCGATTTCCCGGAGCCCGGCCACAGCCCCGAACACTCGTTCGAGGGAGAGTTCAAGAAAAAACACTAGTGGACAGTCGGGCGCCCACGCCTGGCCACCATCCAACTGGGCGGGCGAGACGCCCGTCCCTCCACTGATGCCTGAGTCCTTACCAGCTTCTTCCACATCTCATAATCTTGCGTTCTGCATTGACATCGGCATTTCCACCAACGTGAATTCATGAGGAAAAAATTATGTCGAAAATGAAAGCTGTCCAAGTCGGCAAGCCGGGCGGTAATTTCGAACTCGTCGAAAGAAACATTCCCGATCCCGCCCGCAACCAGGTCCGGATCAAAGTTGAGGCCTGCGGCATCTGCCATAGCGACGCGCTCGTAAAGGAAGGCTATTGGCCCGGCATCCAGTACCCACGCGTTCCCGGACACGAAATCGCCGGCCGCATCGATGCCGTCGGCGCCGACGTAACGAATTGGAAGCCTGGACAGCGCGTGGGAGTTGGATGGCACGGTGGTCATGATTTCACCTGCGCTGCCTGTCGCAGCGGAGATTTCATTAATTGCCAGCATGAAAAGATTACCGCCATCAGCCACGACGGCGGTTACCAGGAATACATGGTCACCCCGGCCGAGGCTGTCGCCGCCATCCCAGACGACCTCCCCGCAGCCGAAGCCGCGCCGCTGCTTTGTGCCGGCATCACAGTCTTCAATGCGCTCCGCAACTCGGGCGCACGCCCTGGCGATCTGGTCGCCGTGCAAGGCATCGGCGGGCTCGGCCATCTCGGAATCCAGTATTCGCGTCAGATGGGCTTCCGTACCTTCGCCATCGGACGAGGCAAAGACAAAGAAGCCCTGGCGCGAAAACTTGGAGCCGCTCACTATGTCGATACCGCCACTGGCGATCCTGTCGCGGAACTGCAAAAATTTGGCGGCGCACGCGTCATCCTCGCCACCGCCCCCGATTCAAAATCCATGTCTGCGCTATTCAATGGGCTATCCAGCAACGGTAAGCTCGTCGTGGTGGGCGCCGGGGCTGACCCGATCACGGTGACACCCCTTCAATTGATCGCTGGCCGCAAGTCCCTCCAGGGATGGGCGTCCGGAACCGCCAAAGATTCCGAAGACACCATGCAGTTCAGCGCGCTCTCAGGAGTTCGTCCGATGATCGAACGCTATCCGCTGGAAAAAGCCGCTGAGGCCTACGACCAGATGATCAGCGGTCGCGCCCGCTTCCGCGTGGTGTTGACCATGAGTGCGTAAGGCTCGTGTGGTGACGGGGCTCTGCCCCGTCCAAGGTTGCGTAGGAACAGCCGCCCTCGGCCGTCCAAGCCGAGCGAAGCTCGGCTGCCGCCGACGGTCACAACGACTCTCGATTCACCGTAAACAATTTGAGCCGGCCCCGAGAGAGGCCAGCTCATTTCTTGCGTCTGTCGCAGAAATCTATTGCAGCTCTTCCATGCACTTCGCCAGCACTTCCCTGCTCGGCCGTACCACCGACTCCGGCAAAGTCGCCAGCGGCTCATCCGCAACGTTCAGCATGTCAATAAAGCTCGGCGCTTTGGCATTGATATAAAACACGCCAGTCAGAACGTCGCCCTTCGCATGTGATTCCATCAGCCGTCGCACCGCCTGAATCTTATCCGTCGGATCGTACTCCTGCTCCAGCTTCCGCAACCGCAGGCTCGACCCATCATGCATCGTGACTTCAAACGTCGTCCCCGGATCATAGTCAACGTTGATCTCCTCAAACGATGGCACAAAGCTGACTTCGTGCAGCGGTTCCTCATGCTCCTGAACATACTTGTAAGACTTGGTCGAGCCCTCATGATCGTTGAAGGTAACGCAAGGAGAGACCACGTCCAGCATCACCGTGCCCTTGTGAGCAATCGCCGCCTTGAGCATGGTGTGAAGCTGCCGCTTGTCGCCGGAGAAAGACCGGCCCACAAACGTCGCTCCCAACTGAATCGCCAGGGAGCAGGTATCAACGGGAGGAAGGTCATTCACCACGCCACTCTTCAGCGTCGATCCCAGATCGGCGGTCGCGGAAAACTGGCCTTTCGTCAGACCATAACAGCCGTTGTCCTCGATGACATAGATGATCGGCAGGTTGCGCCGCATCAGGTGAACAAATTGCCCGGCGCCTATCGAAACCGTGTCGCCGTCGCCGGTCACACCGAGCGCAATCAGGTTTTTGTTCGCCAGCATCGCTCCCGTCGCCACCGAAGGCATGCGTCCATGCACGGAGTTAAAGCTGTGCGCGCGATTCATGAAATAAGCCGGGCTCTTCGAGGAACATCCAATGCCGCTGAGCTTCGCGACGCGCTCGGGCTGCACACCCATTTCATACATCGCGTCAATAATGCGTTCCGAGATCGCGTTATGCCCGCAGCCCGCGCAGAGCGTCGTCTTCCCGCCTCGATAGTCAATGACCTGCAAACCAATGCGGTTGGTCTTCGGAGCGGGCGCAGGAGCAGGTGCCGGCGTGTTAGTCGTAGTCCCCATATTATTTGCCTTCCCTCATCATGAGCTCATCGGTCACGGACCGCGCATCGATTGGCAAGCCGTGGATATGGCAGATTGAGCGCAAACGCGGCGTCAATTCCGGCTTGATATCGAGCTTGAGCAGGCTGGCCATCTGCCCGTCGCGATTTTGCTCCACCACATACACGCGGTCGTGACGCTCAATGAATTCGTGAATCTCGCGCGTAAACGGATACGAACGCACCCGAAGATAGTCCGTCTCCAGTTTGCGCTCTTTAGACAATTGATCGCGCGACTCGGTGATCGCCCAGTGCGTAGTGCCATAAGCAATGATGCCGATTTTCGATTTCCCATTCGCCGCCACTTCCGGTCGCGGAACGAACGATCGGGCGGTCTCGAACTTCTTGTTGAGCCGTTCCATATTGCGTTCGAAATCGTCAGGACGCTCGCTGTACTGCGCTTTTTCATTGTGACCGCTGCCGCGCGCAAAATATGCCGCCGCGGGATGCTCCGTGCCCGGCAGCGTGCGATAGCCGATGCCATCGCCATCCACATCCTTGTAGCGGGCAAAACCACCCGCCTTCTCAATATCCGCCTTGCTCAAAACTTTTCCGCGATCAATCGGCTTGTCGGGATAAGGAAAGGGATCCGACATCCAATTATTCATCCCGAGATCGAGGTCCGACATGACGAACACCGGCGTCTGGAAATGCTCCGCGAGATCAAAAGCCTCCTGCGCCATCGTGAAGCATTCACTGACCGAGCAAGGAAACAACATGATGTGCTTGGTGTCGCCGTGACTGAGGAACGCCGTCGAGAGCACGTCGCCTTGCGAAGTCCGAGTAGGCAAGCCCGTCGATGGCCCGACGCGCTGAATGTCCCAGATCACCGCAGGAACTTCCGCGTAATACGCGAGACCGGTGAACTCTGCCATCAGCGAAATCCCCGGACCAGCGGTAGCAGTCATCGACCGCGCACCCGCCCACGCCGCCCCAATGACCATGCCGATCGCCGCCAGTTCGTCTTCGGCTTGCACGATGGCAAAAGTCGCCTTGCCATCCGGCCCGACGCGATGCTCTTTCATATACTCGATCATCGTCTCGACCAGCGAGGACGACGGCGTGATCGGATACCAAGTCACCACCGTACAGCCGGCAAACATGCATCCCATGGCCGCGGCGGAATTGCCGTCGACGATGATTTTGCCTTTCGTCTTGTCCATGCGCGCGATGTAGAACGGATCGCGCTTCTTCAAATTAGCGGCAGCATAATCGTAGCCTGCCTTTGCAGCCGCCAGATTCAATGTCGCCGCCTTCACTTTTGTAGCAAACTGTTTGCGGATCGCCTTCTCGACCTCGGCAAAATCAATTTCAAGCAACTGCGCCGCGACCCCGACGTAGATCATGTTCTTGATCAGTTTGCGCAGCTTGGCTTCCGAACACACCGCCGCCACCAGTTTGTCGTAAGGCACCGCGTAAAAAGTCAAATCGGAGCGCACCTTATCGAGCGCCAGCGGCTCGTCGTAAAGCACCGCAGCGCCCGCCGCCAGCGTCTTCACATCTTCCTGCGCCGTCTCCGCATTCATCGCAATGAGCAGGTCGATTTCCTTCTTGCGCGCGATGTAGCCATCTTTATTGGCGCGGATCGTAAACCAGGTCGGCAGCCCCGCAATGTTCGAAGGAAATAGGTTCTTGCCAGAAATAGGCACGCCCATCTGAAAAATACTGCGCAACAAAACTGTGTTGGAACTCTGCGACCCCGAGCCATTCACCGTAGCAACCTGAATGCTCATGTCATTGACAACACGCTGCCGCCCCAATTGACCGTGCGCTTCCTGGGGCACGATATCGGTAGTAGCCATCCCTGTGCCTTCCTTGCTTTCACCGTACAAAGTCCTCACCGGGCAAACTCCCCCTCGCCCGGGATTGTTGCGGAACTGAAGAGTGAAAACTCTCTATTATACGCCCCCGAATGTGGCGGACGGCCAACCACGGCAGCATCGGGTAGTGGCTTAATCTGAAAACTAAGCCACTATCTCACCGTCCCATTCATTGACTTGCTCCGTCCGCGCGGCCTAACATGGCAGTCGGGCCGAACTTCGCGTGCTGGTCTCATATGGTTGGCAAAGTCATCTCCCATTACCGCGTCGAGGAACATCTCGGCGGCGGCGGCATGGGAGTGGTCTACCGCGCCGTAGATCTCCGCCTGGGCAGGAATGTTGCTATCAAGTTTCTCCCACCCGACCTGATGCGGGACAATCAGGCGCTCGAGCGATTCCAGCGAGAAGCCCGCGCCGCTTCCGCTCTCAACCACCCAAACATCTGCACAATTCACGAGATTGACGAGGCCGACGGTCACCCCTTCATCGTGATGGAGTGCCTCGCCGGCCAAACCCTCAAGCACCTCATCACAAGCAAGCCACTCCCAAACAATCGCATCCTGGAAATCACCATCCAAATTGCGGACGCCCTCGACGCGGCGCACGAACGTGGCATCATCCATCGGGATCTCAAGCCCGCTAACATTTTTGTCACCAACCGCGGCCAAGTCAAAGTGCTGGACTTTGGGTTGGCCAAATTGGTCGCCAATCCGCGCCGGGTTGCCGAAGGAGTAGGAGTTTCGGCTCTCTCCACCGAGACCACAGACAGGCACTTGACCAGCAAAGGCGCTGCACTTGGCACCGTCGCCTACATGTCTCCCGAGCAGGCTCGCGGCGAAGAGCTCGACGTGCGTACCGACCTCTACTCCCTTGGTGCCGTGTTGTATGAAATGGCCACGGGCCGGCTGGCTTCCGGCGTCGGCACCACGGCGGTCGTCTTCGAGGCCATCCTCAATCGCACTCCCGTCCCGCCGACCCGGCTGAATGTCGATCTGCTCCCCGATCTGGGTTGGATCATTGCCAAATTACTGGAAAAAGACAGGCGCTTGCGCTACCAGTCCGCCGCGGAACTCCGCGCCGATCTGGGTCGGGTCAGGCGCGACACCGAATCGGCCCGTGTATCCGCCGCAGTCATGCTCCAACCCGCCAGGGCCCGCTGGCGTCTGCCGGCACTTCTGGCAACAGCCGGTTGCATCTTGCTGGTGACGCTTCTGGCTGTGGCTCCGTCTGTTTGGCGACAGCTACGGGGCGGCGGTTCCGCCTCCACCCGGATTCATTCTGTAGCCGTCCTGCCTTTCGCGAACGCTGGCGCCGATCCCAATATTGAGTATCTGGCTGATGGCGTGACCGATGGGATCATCAGTAGCCTCTCGCGGGTCCCGGAGCTGCGGGTGATGGCCCGGAGCACAGTATTCAGCTACAAAGGCAAGGAAACCAACGCCCAGAAGGTCGGCCGGGAACTTAATGTCGATGCTGTGCTTACCGGACGTTTTGCCCAGCGAGGCGATACCTTGACCATTCAGACTGATTTGGTCAGCGTCGCGGACGGATCGGAGCTGTGGGGCCAACAGTACAACCGCAGAGTGGCGGATCTGTTAAACGTTCAGGAGGACATCTCCAAGGAGATCTACGACAATCTCCGCCCCAGACTCACCGGCAAGGCAACGCTTCAACTAACCAAGCATTACACCGACAACCCCGAGGCTTATCAACTCTATCTTCAGGGCCTTTACTATAGGAATAAATGGACGGAAGTTGGATTCACCAAGGCCATCGATTATTTCAAGCAGGCGACTGAGAGAGATCCAAACTACGCTTTGGCATACGCGGGCCTTGCCGACGCGTACAATTTCCTCGGTGATTCTGGGTACGTCGCCCCTGCGCAGGTTCGCCAAAATGCCAGATTGGCAGCTACACAGGCGCTCAAGATCGATGACACGTTGCCTGAGGCGCACAATTCCCTCGCTCTGATTCGCGAAGCTTACGACTGGGATTGGCCGGGCGCGGAATCCGAATTCAAACGCGCTCTCGAACTCGACCCCAATTCTGCCGCCGCCCACCAATGGTACGGAAACTTCCTGATCAGGTTGGGGCGTACGGCGGAAGCCAGGGCTGAACTGAGGAAGGCTTTAGAACTCGATCCCCTCTCCTTGCCCATCAATACCAGCGTCGGGCAGCAACTCTATTTTGCGCGGCAATACGAGCCCGCGATCCAACAATTGAAAAAGACGCTTGAGCTGGATCCAAATTTTGTGCTCGCACAGCGTGCGCTAGAGGCCGCCTATGCTCAATCCGGTATGTACAGGGAGGCGATTGCCGAGCGGCAAAGGCTTTTGACTCTTTCAGGAAATCCGGATTTGGCGGTGGCCATCGGCGAGGATTACCGCAAATCCGGCTATACGGGAGTGCTGCAAGGTTCACTGGAAGGCCTGAAAGAAGTCTCAAAAGAGCGCTACGTTCCTCCCTATAATGTCGCGCAGATCTATGCCCGGCTCGAGGATAAACAGCAAACCTTAGCCTGGCTGGAGCAGGCTTTTAGAGACCGCGATACCCATCTGAGCTACATGAAGGTAGAGCCTGCCTTCGACGAGGTCCGATCCGATCCGCGCTTCCAGCAGTTGCTGCAGCGCCTGGCGATGCCCCAGTAATCTTCGGCCCTGCCGTCATCGCAACGGATAGCCCGCTTCCCCTGGCAGGTGCCCATCAACACGAATCACCTTGGTTCCCGGCCGAACATCCCGCGCATCGACGAAGGCAATCGCCCCCGGAATGGCGGACACCAACTCATTGGCCATGTCATTGGAGTACACCACTTTAGGCGCTGAAGCCGACTCCGCGCGAAAGATCTTGGCGATCCAAAACTGTTTAAACTGCGACTCCGACATCTGATAGATGATCTTGAGAACCACGTCCCGCTCTCTCGCCACGGGTGCGCGGATTAGCAACACTACGGCCAAGTTGGTATTCCAGTATTGCCGTTCACCCCGGAATACTTTGCGCACTTCGGCCAGGGTCAGATTGCTCACCGGAATGTCGGGATAAGCCACCAACGCCACGTCAACATTGTGGCCCTGAGCCACCGCTGGGGCCGTGCAGCAAAGGCACAGCCACGCCCACAGCAGCACTCTACCCCCGGTTTTCCAATATGTCCTCATAGCTCGCTCAAAAGGTAAACGCAGACTGGAAGAATGCCCCGTTCACACTAGGTGTACCTGTCGCTCGACGGAATTTTCGATACTCACCCTTGAAGCAGGCGAAGTTTGTAATGTCCCATCTCACCCCAACCAGCGAACCGACCAAGTCTTCCACCGAAGACGTCCCCGTGATGTCCCACACAGGCTCCTGGGTCGGCCTATGAATATACTCAAAACGATAATAAGGCTTCCATTTGTTTTCCTGCCAGGGAAGCCGGTACGCCACTTGCGCATAGTACCCCGTGGTGTTGAACGTCTGCGACGTTTCCAAACTTGTGTGGTGAACATTCTCGTATTCTGCCAGTAATTCGGGGCGCCCTTTTGTCCAGGCTAGGTATCCTCCGGCAATCCATTCCCGGAAGTTTACTCCGGGCTTCGGAGTGAGTTCATCGTGATAATAGGAGCCCCCTAACTCCAGGCCATACAAGCGGGCCGGCTGGGCCGACAGCATGGCTAGCCACGCACGGTTGTTGTTGACATCGCCGCTGTCGCCTGCCTTGCTGAAAGTCGCATTACGCCCGTTACCCAGCGCTAGGCTATAGCGCAGGCCCAAGCCCCCTGAAGGGATGCTTCCTTCAGCTTGCGCGCCTACGATATGGACAGGAGTAAACGTTCCGCCAAATTTGATCATCTCCGGCCGGATGATCGTCGTTTGCAGCCAGGCCCCGTGGTGGAAAGCGGTGTTCCAGTAGCCGATCGGGGTATGAAACTTGCCAAATGAGATCTTGAAGTTGTCGTTATAGTCGAAACGGACAAACGAACGTTCCACATTCAGTTCGTAAGTGTTCGGCTGTGCCGTAAAGGTCACCTCGCCGAAGTAGCTGACCTTCCGCGAAAGCGGCGAAACAAAATGCAGGTCTAGTTGCCCCATAGAGAAGCCGCTTGAGGACTCTTTCTGGTCCGTCGCCTGGAAATCCACATCGCCGAATCCCCGGATCTGCAAGGACGGGTAATGGATGTCTGCCTCACGGACTTCCGCTGGGCTGGTTTCGTGCTCGGAGTGTAGCGCCTGGCCGGGGCTTGCGTCAGCCTGCGCCGGTTGGTGATCAGCCGGGGCCGGCAACGCCGGGTTGCTGGTCTGAGCCGCTAGCTCTTTGCCTTCGCGTTCTTCGAGTTCGCTGATCCGCTTTTCCATTTGTTGGATACGGTCCAGCAAGCTTTGGATGGAAGGTTCAGGCTGGGATGTTTGGCTCGTGGACTGCGCCAGCAATGTTGAGCTTGCCAACCACAGCATCAATAGTACGAGTAGAGAGCGCATATTGGCCTCCTCGGCAACTGACCTTTCTTGTTTGGAACCGCGGGGACCCGACAGATTAGACCGCTAGTCTATTCTGTGGGGGACCCTTTGGAGAAGGGCGAATTCAACACGATTTCCTTCTTGACATCGAAAGCGGCAGCGAGTCTTCAGTGCTATGGTTCCGATTCGAAGCTGCTAGAGCACCCAGTTACGACTGCGCGGACGGTTCTTGACCCGCAATAAGAATGTCAAAGCATGGGTCGCACCCGCCATACAGCGCGTTGTATTCACGCCGAGATCGCTTTGGAACAATCAGGGCAGATTTTGTGGGTGACTTTCGCTTCAGAGTGCGCTCTCACGTAATATTCGAAGGGCTGCCAATGGCCCCTTTGATCTTGTATCTTTTTGCACGACAAACATATTGGCAGCAGTCCTTCCAGGGTTCGGATGTTCGCGAGAGCTGCCTTGAGTTCTCGAAGCGTATGTTCTTTTTCAGCTTCGGCTCGATCACGTGCTGCCAGGGATCGTTCCAACCTCATGAGATTACGCCGAAGCTCAAGTTGCGCCAGCACCTGCCGGCTCAAGGCCCTCAGCGCCTCCAACTGCTCAGGGCTTAGCTCCCGAGGTACACGGTCAACTACGCACAGGGTTCCGAGTGCTTGGCCATCCGTCATTAAAGTTGCACCAGCGTAGAAACGGACTTTAGGTTCGGACACAACCAAAGGATTCTCGGCAAACCTCTCGTCCTGACTGGTATCCGGCACCACGAAAACATCCGGCTGGAGAATCGCCGTGGCGCAAAAGGCGATGTCGCGGGAAGTCTCAGTGACCGAAACGCCAATCTTGGATTTGAACCATTGCCGGTCAGCGTCTATCAGGCTGATCAGCGCAACTGGCGTTTGGCATATGTAGGAAGCTAACAACGTGAGATCGTCGAAAGCGGCTTCTGGTTCCGTGTCGAGAATCTCGTAACCACGTAATTTCGCAAGTCTTTGTTGCTCATTTGCTGGTTTGGCGGGGATCATCGCTGGCCTCCGGAGCGGCCGCGTGCCGAAATATTACCGACTCTACCGCGGTTTACATGAGAATTCAAATACGACGGAGAGGATTCGAGGTTCAGGCTCTTTGTGCGAGTTGACTAAGGACCCATGCTTTCCATTGCATCAAGGGTTCCGCAACCACGAACCGCGCCCGGAACAGCCGCTCGGGTTCTACAAAGGGGGATTTCAAGAGAATGAATAAGTTTTAGCCCTCTCTCACCTGGGCGCCGACGTCAAACTTTTCCCGGCTTGCAGAAAAGAATCCAAGTTCGTCTTGTCGATCAAGCCAGAACCGGTATCCACGAAGCTGGGAACAGGCGCATAAGTATCCTTTGATCAGTCGTTGTCCAGCGACTGCGGTTTGTGATGATAAAGCGTGAACTCTGCGACCCCGAGCCATTCACCGTAGCAACCTGAATGCTCATGTCATTGACAACACGCTGCCGCCCCAATTGACCGTGCGCTTCTTGGGGCACGATATCGGTAGTAGCCATCCCTCTGCCTTCCCTGTCTTCACTCGCACAAAGCCTTAACCGGGCAGACCCGCGGCCCGGGAGTCATACAGAGTGAAGAATGAAAACTCTTTATTATACGCGCCCGGATGCGGCGGAGGTAATCCAGCATGAGCATGGTAGAGCCTACTCACATCGTATCCCCCTAGCGAGGTTGAAGTGTGTGAGTGAGAAACGCGGGAGGGAGCTGGCCGGACGGCTCCGCAAAAGCCGGCATGCCAGCGACCGGGATTACAATCCGCTGTGTCCACCGCTTACTTCGTCCTGATACGCGAGATGAGAGACGCCTACAATCATCGCTTGCGTCTGGTTCAGTCGGCTCGGCAACGAGGCATCAAACCCACGGCTCGTCTTTTCCAAACCACCGTGGCCACGGTGCGCAAGTGGCTGCGCCGCTATCAGCAGCAGGGACCGCGTGGTCTCATCGAAGTTTCCCGCGCGCCTCATCGTCAGCCCGGGAAAACTCCCGCCGACA
Source organism: uncultured Acidobacteriaceae bacterium (assembly GCA_963772195.1). Lineage (GTDB taxonomy): Bacteria > Acidobacteriota > Terriglobia > Terriglobales > Acidobacteriaceae > Acidiflorens. The sequence continues at coordinate 978,244 of CAVYWE010000002.1, forward strand.
TCGAACAGCAGGTCGTTGCTTTGCGCCAGCGGCTGTTCCACCCTTGGCGCTCGCCGCCTCATCCGCGAGTTCGATCTTCCCCTCAGCCATCGTGCCCTGGAGCGCATTTGGCGCCAGCACGGTCTGCTGAAAAAACGCCCGCGCAAATATCAACGCAAACAAGACCTCGCCCACATCAAGGCCACTGGGCGCGTCTTTCAGCAGATCTCCGCCGATACCAAGGATCTGAATGATATCCCCCGCTACTGGCCTCAGGCTCAGCTCTTCGGTCTGCCCGCGGTCGAGTACACCGCCCGCGAGGTCCGCAGCGGCCTGTTGTTCTGGGCCTTTGCTCAGCGCCGTTCCGCTGCCGCCAGTTCCGTGTTCGCCGCTCGGATTCAGCAGCATCTGCAGCGTTGCGGCGTATCTCTTCGCGACTTGGTCTGGCAGACCGACAACGGCTCCGAGTTCATCGGCGGCCATGATCGCCGCGGCTACCCTACCGGCTTTCCCACCGCTTTAGGCGACAGCCAGCACGTTCGCATTCCTCCCGCTGCTCACACCTTTCAGAGCGATGTGGAAACCGTTCATCGCCTCGTCGAAGATGAGTTCTTTGACCTGGAATCGTTCGCCAGTCGCGGCGATTTCCTGGCGAAAGCTTTCACCTACCAGCTCTACTTCAACCTCGTTCGCACCAACTCCCACAAACAGAACCTCAGCCCTTGGCAGATCGTCGAGCAGATCCAACCGCGCTGGCCTCTGCAACTCTGTTTGCTTCCACCTGTCTTTTTGGATTATTACCTCAACGACTCGGGGGGTTACGATGTCCCTAGGCACCCCTAATCCAGCATGAGCAGGCAATAGCGGCGGATACTTGAGGATAACAGCCGTGGCTGTTCAAAAACTCTTTTTGCGGGATTTCACGAACGAAATTCGCTTCGCAAGTTATTGAATCTTCGTTTGCCGTAGGCGCTGAAATTCACTGAAATTACTGCTTTGGTTCCTTTTTCAACAGCCACAGCCGTTTGCACTAACTGAGAATAGTTGGCGGAATGACGATATTACGCGAACTGTCCCAATCCGTTCCGAGTCGGACGTCCCCAAAAGAACTCCCCTTAGTCGATGGCCAGCTCCAGCGTCGAAGAATTCCCGCCGATAGGACATCCCGAAACACCGCCCGACCCCAGAGTCCTCACCGAGATCTGCACACTGCTCCCCGCCACACCGCCAAAGGAATTAAACGTCTCCTGCGTAATCGTCGTCTGAAGGTGGCTCGAATCCGTGAACATGGTCGACATTGCGTTTCCGTTCCACATAATCTGGGATTGCGGGACAAAGTCGCTTCCGTTCACGATCAGAAGAACAGATGTCGAGTCGCCCGCAACGGCGCCCGGCGAGAGTGAAGCAATTTGGGGTTGCGGCATCGACCCTTCACAACTGTTGAAGTCAACCATCGCAGTGCAAGTGCTCCAACCAGAGATCAGCAGGGTCAGGACTGCAATGAAGGCGATGCGAACCAGGGGAAAAGGCTTACAGGGGCGAAACAGGCAAGAGCGCATACCAGCCTCCTGATTTCGATTTCTTATTGTAACCCTACCGGCCGAGTTCTCGGACCCGGCACGCGCGCCAGCCACCGCCCCACCCGCGTCCGATACGCCTCGTAGTCAGCCCCGAAGAGGCGTGTGAGCGTTGGCTCCTCATACCACACGACAAAGATGTGCGTGGCAATAAGAAACACAGCCATGTAGGCCAGCAACGCGCGCGAACGATAGAAGAGCGCAACGCCGCAGAGCGTTAGGGCCGCCCCGAGGTACATCGGATTGCGGACATACCGGTACGGACCTTGGACCACCAGCTTGCGCGGCGGATCGAACGGTGCGGGCGTTCCGCGGCCGATCAAGGCGAAAGTCAGAATGCACCACACGGCGAGCGCCCAGCCCGCCACTGCCACAACGATACCGGTATATTCAACGGCGCCAAGTTGAGCCGGCCGAACCATCCCTGATCGTTCCAGAATTCGCGCTGGCACGAAAACGAGTAGCAGGCCAATAAAGAGTGTCGCGTACGTAACGGCCCTGACTAGAACAAACATCGGGACTCTCTCACCTCGGTGCCGACGTCAAACTCTTCCCAGCCTGCAGAAACGAATCCAGGTTCGTCTTGTCGATCAAGCCCGAGCCCGTATCCACGAAGCTGGGCACGGGCGCATAAATGTCCTTTGACCAGTCGCTGTCCAGCGAAGACGGTTTGTGATGATAAAGCGTGTCGAGCATCTGCATGCCGACGTAGGCCATGGTGTACGGCTTCTGCGCAATCGTGGCAACTATTACGCCCTTCTGTATCCAGTCGAGCGTCTCCGGGTCCGTATCCATCGCCATCACAACCTTGCCTTTCACGTTGTAGCGGTCGAGCAGTCCGGCAACCTCTTTACCCGATTGCGCCTCGAGGCAGACAAAGGCGTCAACTTTGTCTTTTTCCTTGCCGATGATTTGGGTCGTGGTATCGAAAGTAATTCGGGGATCGCCCTGGATATCGACCACGCGGGTGATCTTGATGTTGGGCGAGCGATCAAGCGCCTCTTTGTATCCGCGTTGACGCTCCTGCAGATTGGCCTGGCTGGGCATGGTGAAAATAACCACATTGCCTTTGCCCTTGAGTTCCTGGGCCAGGCGTTGCCCTCCGGTGAAGCCGGCCTGGTAGTTGTTGGTGCCGATGAAAAAGAGCCGCTTGCTGGCGGGTGCATCCGAGTCGATCGTGATTACGGGAACGCCCGCGGCCACAGCCTTATCAATGCTGTCTTTGAGCAGTGCGGGATCGGTCACGGCCAATAGGATGCCCGTGGCTTTCTTTTGCACCGCCTGATCCAGAGCGTCACGCTCCGCCTTGGGGTCGTAGGTTTGGGGACCCACGAAACTAACGCGAATCTTCGACGCCTCCGCCGCCTTGGAGAAGCCCGCACCGGCAGTCTGCCAGTATGGGACCTGCAGGTTGGCCGAGACGAAAACGTAATATTCGTCGGTGTCATGCGCAGAACCACAACTGAGAAAAGTTGCCAGCAGAACCGCAACGCAACCACAGTGGAAAAGCCTACCTGAGAAGAGCATCGGATCCTCCTTCGAACGACCATCGAATTGAGATCAGCAGAAGTGCCGGAGCCTGGTGAGAACTTTAGCGAGTGGATTGTAAACCAGAGGCGAAGCGAAGGCCAGAACGCTAAATGCGAACTTTATTCCAACCATACAGATAATTTGACATTCTTTTGACCGAAGCATGACACACGGCGAGTGCGAACAGCCTAACTTCATCTTGCGGTGAATCCGGAGCCAACTAACGGGTCACTGGAAATCATTCTGAAGAGACTGGAGCTGTATCATGACAAAAGAAAACCTCGTCCCGACTGCGTCCCCCGAAACAACTCAATCCGGTAGAGAGGGCGCTGAGTCTCCATCCAGGAACGGCGTCAAGCGCCGCTCCTTCCTCAAAGGCCTGGGCGTGGCTGGGGCAGCCCTGTCCGCCGGTTCCTTGCTGACAACTACGGCCGAAGCCTCGCAGAGCAGTGGCATCATTACGGTAGGTGATGTAGCCATCCTGCGGTTCCTGGCCGCAGCCGAAATCCTCGAAACCGATCTGTGGCAGCAGTACAACGAACTCGGGGGAATCCAGGACAGCGAAGTCCCCGGAGGCAGTGGAAGTCCAGCCTACGCCGCCGCCATTTCGTTTCTCGATGCGGACATGTCCCAGTACATTCACGACAACACTGAAGATGAGATGACCCATGAAGTGTTCATTAACGCTTACCTGGTGTCAAAAGGCGCGGAGCCGGTCAGTCTCGATACGTTTCGTACCTTGCCAAGCAGCAAGGCTACCGGCGCCCAGCAAATCGGCCGTCTCACCAACTTGATGCAACTCACCGTGGACACGATCTGGTGGACTCGGTATCGCAGCCGCACAGGGAACCCCGATTTCGGGGACACGTTCGCGCAGGCAATTCCGACCCTGGCAGTTGGGCAGCACACGGCAATTCCCAGAACCGACGAAGACCTCGAATCGAACAACTTCCTGCAGGCCATCGGCAACACAGCCGGCTTCCACTTCGCAACCATCGAGCAGGGTGGCAGCAGCCTCTACCCAAAACTGGCGCAGCGGGTAACCAGTTTGGAAGTCTTGCGAATCTTACTCAGTATTGGCGGAACCGAGATCATGCATTTTCAGACCTGGTCCGATAAGGCCGGCAATGCGAAGGTGTTGCACGACGTCGTCGATCCGGTGACCGGAGTGCACGTAACCTTCCCCAACCTGAACGCTCCTCCGTTCGGCGGAGAAGATTTCCAAACCAACCTGATCATGCCCGAGCCCACGGCGTTCCTCAGCCGAAAGCTCCCGCCGGTCTCGATCATTCGCCCGACCCAAACCAAAGGCGCTGCCATGGGAGCGCTGAATGCTCTCACTGCGGACGGACTTTTCATCGGCCAGTCGAAAGAGTTCTTCAACTTCATGCGAACTCTGGCGATCGAAGCCGATCTGGCGGTGCGCGAATAGCTGATCATTTTCGGCTTCTGCGCTCTGCGGCAGGCGCTGCGCCCGGAAACTCCGGCCGCAGCGCCCCACTTCACGATCGACAAACATTTGTAAGAGTGAGAGGGACACAAAATGTTCGAAGGACTTTTTCAACCCATGCATCTGCTCGTGATTTTCGGGATTGCTCTGCTCGTGTTCGGGCCTAAGAAACTTCCAGAACTCGGCAAAGGAATCGGAGAGAGTATTCGCGGTTTCAAATCCGCAGTGGCAATGAAAGACCAGGACGACTCGTCCGACAAAAGCGCCGCAACCAAGGACCAGGATAAAGGACAAACAAAGGTTTAATTCGTCGGCCCCGAAATTCGCCCGCGCGCTCTTTCTCTAGTTCTGCCGCTCACTCCCTCCGACCCCCGCATCGGGAAAATCTGCGCCCATAACCGCTTCCAACCAACTCGAAACCGAGAACCCGGCCCCAGAGGGGCGCTCCAGCTTAGCCCCGCGCTTTAGCGCGGGGTAGAGTGGAATGACGACGCGAGTCCCGGAGGGACGACCCAGTTCTCGCGCACATTCTTGCTGCTTAAGCAGGCAATTACACCAGCGGCGATGCCCGCTTCGGCGATAATAGAACGCGACGGGAAATATAGGCTTGCCCGCGAGGGATGGAATGCCAGGTACCTCCAAACTCGATTCCACCAAGAACAGCGCCGTCGTTGGCGCACAGAACGATGGCGCCCAAAACTGCAAAGTCGCTTTAATCGGCTTCGGCACCGTCGGCAGTTCCGTGGCCAGAATTCTTTGCGAGCGCTCGAACACCCACCTGCGCCTGACGCACATCCTCAATCGCAACGTGGCGCGAAAAAAAGTGGATTGGCTTCCGTCCTCGGTAAAGTGGACTGAAAGCATCGACGATGTTCTATCCTCCGACGTGGACATCGTGGTCGAAGTGATGGGCGGCCTTCAGCCGACCGAAGACTGGATCCGGCGCGCGCTCGAGTCGGGCAAATCCGTGGTCACCGCCAACAAGCAGTTGATCGCGCGCTGCGGCCCTGAGTTGACCGCCCTGGCGCGACGGACGAAACAGCAGATCGAGTTTGGCGCCTCCGTAGCTGGCGGCGTGCCCGTGATTTCCGGATTGCATGAGGGATTGGCCGGCGATGAACTCTTCAAGATCCGCGGCATTCTCAACGGCACCTGCAACTACATTCTCAGCCAGATCGAGAGCACCGGCATTCCCTTCGCCACCGCTCTGCGTGAGGCGCAGAAGCTTGGCTTCGCCGAAGCCGATCCGACCGAAGACATCGACGGACTGGACGCGCGGGCTAAGCTCGCCATCCTCGCGCGCGTCGGACTGCACTGCAACGTTAGCGCTGAAGATATTTCCGCCCGCTCGATTTCAGCCATCGACTCCGTTGATTTTGAATACGCGAACCAGCTCGGTTGCACCATTCGCCAGATTTCGTGGGCCGAATTAAAAGATGACAACTTGTTTGCCGCAGTCCAGCCGGCGCTGGTAGAACTCTCATCGCCTTTGGCGCGCGTCGAAGGCAGCCAAAACCTGGTGATGGCAACAGGAAAGTACGGCGGTGAAACCGTGTTTGGAGGCCACGGCGCAGGCGGACATCCAACCGCCGTTGCCGTCGTCTCCGACATTCTGGCCATCGCTCGCGCCAAGCAAGCAGGGATCAGTTATCCCGTACAGCCAGTAGAAAAAACGCCCACCGTCACCGCCGATTTCACCACCAAGCACTATCTGCGCTTCCTGGTGACGGACCGGCCCGGCATCATCGCAAGCCTCGCCACGATTCTCTCCCAATGCGGCATCAACATCGACGCGGTGGTGCAGAAACCGGGCTGCCCGAAATCGCACCTGCCCTTTCTGATTACGCTGGAGGAATGCAAAGCGTCGCTGGTGGAACAGGCACTACAGCAAATCAACTCGCTGGATTTCCTCGTGCAGCCCTGTTTGCATCTGCCGATTTTGTAGGAGGAACCTTGTCATACTCAGCGGCACCACATCGGCTGTGGGACAATTTAGTTCGCCTGGTCTTAGACGTGCTCCCCTTGGATTCTCTCCCCTCTGCGCAATTGGGACGATTAAGGCACGGATCGAGCATGAGACGGGCGATCCGGATTGTCACTCCCGTTCTGTCCCTGCTGGCCGTTCTCCTCTTAACGTTCGGCGCCGCCGCCTCCGCGAGCGCGTCCGCAAAGAATGTCAGTCCACGGAAACGCGTGTACGCGCCTTATCTTTTCATTAGGGCGCTGGATATGGGTTCCCCAGACAACGACATGGTCAGGATTTCCAGGGAATCGGGAATCAAGCGGTTCACGCTCGCATTTCTGGTCAGTTCGGGATCTGATTGCCAAGCCGCGTGGTTCCCCAACTTGCCGATGGTCCAGGAGAACACCATCGCCAGCCAAATTGGCCGGCTGCGAAAGTTGGGAGGCGATGTCATCCTTTCGTTCGGAGGCGAAGGCGGACTCGAACTTGCTCAGGTGTGCAACGACGTGCCCAGCCTCCAGGCCCAATATCAAGCGGCGATCGACAAATACAAGGTTCGCATGCTGGACTTCGATATTGAATCGTCCGCCATCAAAGACCCCGCCGCTGTCGACCGTCGCAACCAGGCATTGGCCAACTTGCAGGCGGCCAACCCGGGGCTTCTCATCTCCTACACTCTCGCTGTGCTGCCGACGGGGTTGCTCGCAAATGGCATCGACTTGCTGAAGAATTCGCTCTCCCACGGGGTGGAAACCGGCAACGTGAATATCATGACCATGGATTACGAAACCATGTTCGCCCCCAACGCCATGGGGCAGAACGCAATCGATGCCGCGAACGCCGCGCTCAAACAATTACAATCGCTTGGTTTGGACGCCTCGCTTGGCCTTACGCCCATGATCGGGATGAACGATGTCTCGCCCCAAGTATTCACGCTTGAGGATGCCAACAAGATGTTGCGCTATGCGAAGTCGACCGACCGGATTCGCCGCATTGCCATGTGGTCTGTCGCCCGCGACCGGCCCTGCGCGGGCACACCGGGCGTGGCGAGCGATTGCAGTGGAGTGGCACGAAAGCCGCTTGCCTTCTCTCGAGTCTTCAAGAAGTTCTAACGCGACGCCTTCTTAATATCGGGAGCAAGCAGCACCACGACGGACTTCACACAGTTCGTAGTTCTTACGCTTCCACCTGGAAGAACTGCGCCATGTTGCGGAATTTCTTATAGCGGGCCTCAAGCAACTCCCCGACCGGCATTCGTTTTGCCGCCGCCAGATGCTGCCGCAGCGCGGCATCAAGAAACTCCGCTGCCTGCGCATGATCGGTGTGCGCGCCTCCCGCAGGTTCCGGGATGATGCCGTCAATGCAGCCCAGCTCGTTTAAATCTTTGGCCGTGATCTTCATAGCCTCCGCCGCCAGCGCTTTCTTGCTGGCATCGCGCCACATGATCGACGCGCAGCCCTCCGGCGAAATCACCGAGTACACCGAATTTTCCATCATCAACACGCGGTCGGCCACGGCAATCGCCAGCGCCCCGCCGCTGCCGCCGACGCCAATCACGGTCGCCACGATCGGCGTCTCCAACCGCGCCATCTCCAGGAGGTTGCGGGCAATCGCTTCTCCCTGACCGCGCTCTTCAGCGTGCAGTCCGGGATAGGCGCCATCGGTATCGACAAGGGTAAAAATCGGCCGCTTAAATTTCTCCGCAATCTTCATCACCCGCAGCGCTTTCCGATATCCCTCCGGATGGGGCATGCCAAAATTTCGATACACGCGTTGTTTCGCATCGCGCGCTTTCTGGTGACCCACCACGATGACTTCCTCGCCGTGAAAGCGAGCCATCCCGCAAACAATCGCCGGATCGTCCCGGAAGCCGCGATCCCCGTGAATCTCGCTCCAGTCCGTAAAAATTCGCTCGACATAATCCAGCGTGTAAGGGCGCTGCGGATGGCGCGCCAGTTCCGTGCGCTCCCATGCGTTCAGGTGCGAAGAAATTTCCCGGCGAAGGTCGTTCACCCGTTCGTGCAACTGCTTGATCTGCCGAAGCGTTTCCGCGCCCTGCCCCTCCAGCGCCTCCAGTCGCGTGATTTGCTCCTCGATTTTCTCCAGTTCCTGCTGCGCCTTCAGTCCAGAATCCATCTTGATGACGTTTCCATTCTTTCGGGTATGATGCTCTTCCACAATCGAGAGCATAAAGTCCGTTCCGGTGATCGCGGCATGCTTCGCATCACGCCGTGACTTTTCTGCCCGCTTTATTTTCGTTCGTCTCATCGGCCGAATCTATAAAAGCTAGCCGGTGGAAAGCCGGGCGTCCTCGCCCGGCCGCGATACTGCTGGACGGGGCGAGACGCCCGTCGCTCCACCATTACCATCAACTGATGACGCGCACGCTGCCGCGTCCGCACAGCTCTTCCACACGGCCCCTAAAACTGCGGTCTGGCATCACATTATAGCCTTCCGCTTCCATCACCACCATGAAATCGCCTTCCCGCTCCACGTCGAAGAGCACCTTCGCCTCGCCCTTGCGCTCATTGAAGAGCGCATATAGCTCATCGACCGTGCTGTCGTTCGCGCTCCCCAGAGGAATCCGTATGCGGAGCGCCTTCGGTAATGGCACGCGCGCTTCGTCCAGCGGAATAATCTCATTGGCCGTGATCTTAGGATTAGCGCCCTCTTCAATGCGCACGCCACCGCGAATCAACACCGGAACCTCGAGCTTCACTTTCTCCGCGAGCTTCCTATAGGCTTCGGGAAAGACCAGCAGTTCCACCTTCCCCGACATGTCTTCAAGCGAGGCCTGCGCCCACAATTCGCCTCTTCTTGATTTTGCGACTCGCAGTCCTGAAATCAAACCCGCAGTCGTGATGCTCTCATCCTTGTTCGTGGATTTCTTCATGCCGGCAATATCTTCGGTTGAGAGCGCGCCCAAGTCGGCCAGCTTCTCTTTGTACTTTTCCATCGGATGCCCGGTAATAAAAAACCCGAGAATTTCTTTTTCCGCCGCCAGCCGCGTATGTTCATCCCAGTCGGGAGTGTTAGGGAGCGCGTCGCTAGCCTGCTGCGCGGTTTCATCCGCAAACACTCCAAACAGCCCGTGCTGTCCCGATTCCGCGTCTCGCTGCGCTTTCTGGGCCTGCTCGATCGCCGTGTCAAGCGCCTGCATGAGCTGCGCCCGGCGCCCGAATCCATCCATGGCCCCGCTCTTGATCAGCGACTCCAGCACGCGCTTGTTCAACAACCGCAGGTCCACTTCTTCGCAGAATTCGTAGAACGACTTAAAATTCCGGCCCAGCTTCTTCCGCCCCCCAACAATGGACTCAATGGCATTGCCGCCAACGTTCTTCACGGCAGCCAGCCCAAAGCGAATTGCCTGCCCATGCGGCGTAAAGTTCGCATCGCTCACGTTGATGTCAGGCGGCTCGACCGCAATTCCCATCTCGCGGCATTCGTTGATGTACTTCACCACGTCATCCGTGCTGCCCGTCACCGAAGTCAGCAGCGCCGCCATGAAGTCGAGCGGATGGTGCGTTTTCAGGTACGCGGTGTGATACGCCAGCAGCGCATAAGCCGCCGAGTGCGACTTGTTGAACCCGTATCCCGCGAACTGTGCCATCAGATCGAAAATCTTTTCGACCTTCTTTGGCGGAAAGCCGTTTTTGGTGGCGCCTCGTACAAAGCGTTCCCGCTGAGCCGCCATTTCCTCTGGCTTTTTCTTTCCCATCGCGCGGCGCAGCAGATCGGCTTCTCCGAGGGAGTATCCCGCGAGTTTGTTGGCAGCTTGCATGACCTGTTCCTGATAGACGAAGACGCCGAGCGTTTCCTCCAGGATCTCTTTCAATTCGGGTAATTCATATTCGATTTTGCGACGCCCATGTTTGCGCTCGATGAAATCGTCGATCATCGCCATCGGACCAGGACGATAGAGCGCATTGAGTGCTGTCAGGTGTTCGATCGAGTTTGGCTGGTAACGCCGCAGCACATCGCGCATACCATGCGATTCAAACTGAAAGACTCCGGACGTCAATCCACGATGGAACACTTTCTGATATGTTTCCGCGTCCTCCAGCGGGATCTCATCGAGCGTGAGCTGCTGGCCTCTTTGAGCGATCAGTTTCAACGTGTCGTCGAGAATGGTCAGCGTCGTCAGCCCGAGAAAATCCATCTTCAGCAGGCCCATTTTTTCGATGGCCACCATGTCGAAGGCGGTGACGATTTCGTCGTTCTTTGTTTTGTGCAACGGCACCAGTTCAATTAACGGCCGAGGCGAGATCACCACGCCCGCGGCGTGTACGCCGGAATTCCGCACCAGACCTTCCAGTTTCCGCGCTGTGTCGAGCAACTGCCGCACCTGCGGGTCTTTCTGGTACGCCTCCTGAAGCGCCGCGGACTCGGTAAGCGCGTCGTCCAGTTTGATATTCAGTGTCGTCGGCACCATCTTCGCGATGCGATCCACGTCGCTGTATGGCATGTCCATCGCGCGGCCAACGTCCTTGATCGCGGCTTTCGCCGCCATCGTGCCGAACGTAATAATCTGCGCAACATTTTCGCGCCCGTACTTATGAGTCACGTATTCGATCACTTCCCCGCGCCGGTTCATGCAGAAGTCGATATCGATATCCGGCATGGAAATGCGTTCCGGGTTCAAAAAGCGTTCGAACAGAAGTTCGTGCTGCAGCGGATCGATGTCCGTAATCCCGAGCGAATACGCAACCAGCGCTCCCGCCGCGGATCCGCGCCCCGGCCCCACGGGAATGCCGCGTTCCCGCGCGTAGCGGATGAAGTCCCAAACGATCAGGAAATAACCCGAGAACTTCATCTGCTGGATGATGCCGAGCTCGCGCGCCAATCTCTGTTCGTAATCCGCCAGCGAATGCTTAAGCCGGCCGTTCGCCGCCATCGTTCGCAAGCTCTCCATCCGCCGCGCGAATCCTTGCCGTGTGATGTGTTCGAAATAACTGTCGAGCGTAAATCCGTCCGGAACATCGAAGTGCGGAAACGGGCTGGGAACTTTCTCCAGTCGAAGGTTGCAGCGCTCGGCAATATCGAGCGTGCGCGAAAGCACCTGCGGCGCGTCCTTGAACACGCGCAACATCTCGTCCGCGTTCTTGACGTAAAACTGCGTGCCCTCGAACTTCATCCGGTTGGTTTCCTGGATGGACTTCCCCGTCTGAATGCACAGCATCACATCCTGGGCGTGCGCATCGTCTTCGCAAAGGTAGTGGCTGTCGTTGGTCGCAACCATGGGCAGCCCGAGATCCTTTTCCAGTTGGAACAAGCCAGAACGGATTCGGTGCTCCATTTCCAAGCCCTGGTCCTGAATCTCAAGGAAGAAGTTCTCTTTGCCGAAGAGGTCGCGGTAGAATCCCGCAGCCGACCGCGCCGCGTCATAGTTCCCTTCCATCAACCGCTCGGCGACTTCGCCCTTCAGACATCCTGAAAGCCCGATCAGCCCCCTCGAATGCTCAGCCAGAAATTTCTTGCTCACCCGAGGCTTGTAGTAAAAGCCGTGCAGTGAGGCCTCCGACGTGATTTTTACCAGGTTGCGGTAGCCCTCTTCGTTTTCGGCGAGAACCAGCAAGTGGTTATAAGTGTCGCCGTCGGGTGGAGTGCGAGTGATAACGTGGTCGTCTTTCTTGCAGATATAGAGTTCGCAGCCCACGATCGGCTTCACTCCGACCTTGTGCGCGGCATTTACAAAATGCACCGCGCCAAAAATATTGCCGTGATCGGTCATAGCGACCGCAGGCATGCCAAGTTCATGAACCCGATCAACAAGTTTCTCGACGTCGCAAGCGCCGTCGAGCAAAGAGTAATCGCTGTGCAGATGCAGGTGGACGAATTGGTTTTGGCTCATGAAGACAGCGCTTGGCAGTTAGCAGTTAGCTCTTAGCTCTTGGAAAACTGGAGCCGACTTCATTCTAACGTCTGGAAGAATTCGCGCAATGACAGAAAGTGGTGCAACTTTCAGTCGCTAGTCGATGGTTGTCGATCATTGGCCTACTTGCGCGGAGTGAAGCTCACCACTAACGACGACTGCCTTATCTCGGCACTTGGAAATCCACCCCTCGATCGTCGTTCATCTTGACCGTGGCCTGAAGATCGAGTTGAGCAAGTGGAATCTTCTTCCGGGCTTGGTGGTCATTGAGCACCCAGAGCGTTCCGCCAGCAATTGCGTAATTCCGCACTTCTTCAACATGCTGATCGCGAAAAACCAGTGCCGTCTCGGGCTCCTGTTCTTTCGGTCGATTGCGCGCTTCGATATCGGCTTGCAGCCGGTCGATCTTTCCGCTCAGCGTCTGCACATCGCGCTGCAATTCACCGTTTTCAGGGTAGGGAGCGGAATAGGAGGGTGCCTGATAGGAGGCACCAGCGTACGAATCCTGATCTTCGCTTTCCGTGTCATAGAAAAACGGATCATCGTACCAGCCGTAGGGATAATATCCCGCGTACCCGTAATAAGGGTAATAGCCTCTTCGCCCGTGGAAGCCTCGATCTCCGCGGAAGCCTCGATGATTGTGGAAGGAGTTTCCAGTTCGAAAATGATTTTCGGAGCCGTGACCAAAACCTCCGCCCTGAAACGCGACAGAGGCGTGTCCACCGAAGGAATGTCCGGCAAATCCGCCATGCGAGGCGAAATGGGTCCCGCCGCCGCCGCCACCGCCGTGTCGTTGTGCCCACACGGGCAAGGCAAACAAAACCACGCTAAACGCCGCTATGGACAACCAGCGCCGCATAACCACATTATACCGCAGACTCGACTCGTTTCCAGGCAAAGAAAATGTAGTCGGCTGAGCGCGAAATATAATCCCCTGCTCAAGATCTCCGGCTCGGAAACCGCCTTTATTATTTCTTCTTCTTCTTCTTCTTGGCGGTAACCTTCGCCTTCGCTTTAGCAGCCGGCTTCTTGGCCTTGGCAGGTTTGCTCGGCTTCTTGACGGCAGGAGCCTTGGCAGGTTTGCTCACTTTGACAGCCGCGACAGGTTTCGAAGCCGCTACGGCCTTCGCTGGCACCGCAGGCTTCGTCGGCGGGACCGCCTTCACTTTGGCCGCCGCAACCGGGGCGCCCGGTGCCGCCGGAGCCGCAACTTTTCCCTTCCCCTTAACGCCCGGCTTCCCGCTCGCCGCCGCAGGAGCAGCAACAGCAGCGACCGCAGCCTTGGCTCCCCGACCCCGCTTTGTCGGCGGAGGCGGTGGAGGCGGCGGAGGCGGCGGCGCCAGCGGCTTCAGAAACTTCAGAGTCTCCGTCCGCGAACGCAGCTTGCCATCCAACAACAGCAAGAACACATCGTTCGCGATCTTCGGATACGTCGCCATCTGCGGCGTGATACGCAGTTCCGTCATTTCCGGCAACGGAATCTTCTGCTGCACCTGTCGCCACTTCGTAAAGAAATTCTTGATCTTCTGCGCCACCGCCTGCTGCCGCGCCGTGATCGCAAGAAACAGAATCATCTCCGGACGCGCCGACGACAGTAGTTGCCAGGTCCGCGAAGGCGTGGCCGCTTCCTTCCCCGACAAGCGCTTCGCCAGGCTGTGGGCGTTCGAATCCAGATCCTTCCAGGCCTCGACCAGATCTTTGCGCGGAATCGCCCGGCGCAAATCCGAAATATCCTTGTCGCCCAGCCGCTCCGTCAGGAAATACAGCACCGCCGGCGCAACCTCCGGCGTGTAGCCGAGCTCGTTCATTTGCTGCCGGGTCTTCATCAGCGCGCCCAATCCGGCGGTGTCCACTTTGGTCGTGCTCCAATGCGCGTTCAGTACCTTCAGCCATCCCTCTTTTTCGTACGCCTTCAGGACGCCGTGCGGATCGTCCTCATACGCCAACTGCTCGATCTCGTATCCGATGCTAGAACTCCGTATGTGCTCGATGTAGCCGTTTTCTTTTCCCGATTCATAACGCGCCTGTGTCCGCTCCTCAAGCGGCCAGTGGAAGCGCGTTGTAAACCGCGTGGCGCGGATCATCCGCGACGGATCCTCAAGAAACGCGTAGTTATGCAACACGCGGATCACCTTGGCTTCAATGTCAGCAACGCCATTGAACGGATCCATCAACAGCCCGCGCGATCCCTCATTCAGCGACAGGGCCATCGCGTTCACCGTGAAATCGCGGCGCCGCAGATCATCAATAATCGTAGCCGGAGCCATCTGCGGAGTTTTCCCGGGCTTGTCATAATGCTCCGAGCGCGCCATCGCAACCTCGGCGCGGACGCCTCCCGGCAAAGTCAGCAGCAAGGCCTTCGTCTCGTTGTCTGCGTCACCCACGACCGCTCCGGCCCGCTCCAGATCTTTCTGGAGCTTGAGCGCATTGCCCTGAACCGTGAAATCCAGATCGCGGATAGGAAAGCCGGTAACGATGTCGCGGATAGCGCCGCCCGTCAGATATAGGTTCATCCCCGCCGCCTTGGCGGCGTCCTGGACGAGGGTTACTGCCTTTTGTTGGTCCGGCGAGAGCCGGGTTTCCAGCGTGTATATGTAATCGGCCATGCCTTCCTAGTCGCCTTGCGGTGGCCCTTCGGTGGGCTCGCTCGGGGCGTTATTCACAAGATTTCCACAGGGGACCCGGCTCGAACCCAGTTCGAACCTACTTCGAACATCGACCGGCGGCTCGCGGACGGAATCTAACTCTCTCTAGACATTAGAGTTATACCGCAAGCCAACTGTTGCAGCAAACTAGAGAAAATAACACAAGGTTTACCGTTTGGCTACTGTGAAGGCACAAACTGTCCGAATTCGCCAGGAAGGTGCGAGAATCCCATCTGGAGCTTCAATCTCGTCACGCCCTACGCGCGACCGGGGTTGAAGTGTCCCTAGTCCCATGCCCTCGACCCACAAGAAAGTAATCGTGCGCAAACACGACCGCGACTCAATCAGCGGCTACGTAGCTCCCGCCAACTTTGTGGTGGATGGCAAACTCGAACTCCTTAACACTTCCGGCAACGTAGTAGCCATCGACCTGCGCGACATCAAAGCCGTTTATTTTGTCCGCGAATTCTCCGACACCGACTTAATGCTCCGCAAGACCTTCACCACCCGTCCCCGGACCGAAGGCCTGTGGGTGCGCCTGAAGTTCAAAGACAACGAAGTGATAGAAGGCATCCTGCCCAACGACCTAACGCAAAATCCCGCCGAAGGATTCCTAATGAACCCTCCCGATCTGCGCTCAAACACGCAACGCGTCTTCGTCCCGCGAGAAGCACTGACGTCGGTAACAGTGCTAGCCGTAATAGGCGCAGCCAACCGCCGCCGCAAAGGTGGACAACCCGATACAAGGCAGGTCACGTTGTTCGAGCAGTAGAAAACCAGGTGTCAGGTGTCAGGTTTCAGGTGTCAGGAAAAAGCTAGGATTCACGGAGAACTGGGTTGATTTTGTCTCTCCTGACACCTGAGACCTAACACCTGAGACCTGACACGCTACAATCTCCCCGAGACCGCCATGAAACTAGCCGACATAGCCAAAGCTCTAAACGCCCGCCTGGACAACGCCTCCTCCCCCACCACCGAAATCACCGGAGTAGCCGGCATAGAACAAGCCGCCCCAGGCCAGCTAACCTTCGTCTCCAACCCCAAATACAACGCCGCCGCGAAAACCACGAAAGCGTCAGCGGTAATAGTCGCCGAAAACTTCCCCGCCATCACCACAGGAATGCTGCGCAGCAAGAATCCATATCTAGCCTGGGCGAAAGCCATAGAACTTTTCTATCAACCGCCAAGCTACGCCTCCGGAATCCATCCCACCGCGGTAATCCATCCCAAGGCAAAAAAGAAGTTAGGCAAGAACGCGCACATCGGCCCTTACGTGGTGATCGACGAAGACGTCGTCATCGGAGACAACGCCGTCCTCCTGGCCCACGTGGTCATCTATCGCGGGGCAACCATAGGCAACAATTTCTTCGCCCACGCCCATGCGGTCGTCAGAGAATTCTGTCACGTAGGAGACAACGTCCTGCTCCAGAATGGAGCCGTAGTAGGCTGCGACGGCTTCGGATTCGCGAAAGACGACGCCGGCCGCTGGCACAAAATCGTCCAGTCCGGCAACGTAGTAGTAGAGAGCGACGCCGAGATCCAATCCAACGCCTGCATCGACCGAGCCAGCATAGGCGAGACCCGCATCGGACGAGGCACAAAAATCGACAACCTCGTCCACGTAGGCCACAGCTGCACCATCGGACACGACACGCTACTCTGCGCCCAGGTCGGCCTGGCCGGCACCACCGACGTAGGCAACAACGTAATCCTAGCCGGACAAGTAGGAGTCAGCGGCCACGTAAAAATCGGCGACGGAGCCATAGCCATAGCCCAAAGCGGCATCCCCCACGACGTTCCCGCCGGAGCCATGGTCAGCGGCGCTCCCGCCATCGATCACAAATTGTGGTTGAAGTGCTGCGCCGTCTACGCGAAGCTGCCAGAGATTGCCAAAGCAGTAAGAAAGTTGTCGGAGCGGGAGTGACTCTCCAGATTTAGTGTGGCGCGGGCGCCCTCGCCCGCGAGCCCGTGAGAACTGAGTCCGAGCACTGCACCAAAAGCGGGCATTGACACTGGCCTCCCTGGGGCTTAGCTTCAAGATGTCTCCATTGGCCACAGCCAAAACTCCGTCGCAGAACTCTTACCTAGCGGCCCAGCAACGACCCTGACCCACGAGGACATTCGGGCAGTTGAAATTCATAAGCCGAAAGCCCGTCTCCTGATGACGGTTTCGGCCCGAATACATGGTGGTCAAGCAGTTGGTCGCAAGACCGGCTCCACCCCGTGACCCACCACCGCAACCGGTCAGCTTCGACCGGTAGCTTCGAGCGTTTTCATAACAAGCGCAGAAGGAGTGTTCCTATGTTTACACGCACTGTCGAAGTAACCACCAAGCCTGGAAAGGCAAAAGACCTCTCTACTCTCATCAACGACAAAGTACTGCCGATTCTGAAAAAACAGACTGGATTCGCGGATGAGACTCTTTTGGTATCGGATACAGAACCGAATCTTGTCGTGGCGATCAGTTTCTGGAATACCAAAGAAGATGCAGAGCGGTATCATCGGGAACAGTACCCTGTCGTCCAGCAGATGATACGGCACCTTCTCGACGCAGAGCCCGTGGTTCGGACCTTCAACGTCGATAGCTCAACAACGCACAAAATCGCCGCCGAGAGGGCCGCCTAAGAGGCCCCTTTCCCAATCCAAGGTTTCGGGCACCATTGAAGAACTCGTTAAGGAGGTCGACCAATGAAAACGCTGTTTATGGTCATTCTCGCGCTCGCTGTCATTAGCATGACGGCGTTTGCGCAGTATCCATCCCAGGAGCCGGCGCAGAAAGATCAAGCTGCCCAAGCTCCGCTGAAGAGCATCGACGGTACGGTCAAGGTAGACGGTGACAAGACTACCTTCGTTGCAGACAAGGACCAGAAGTCCTGGGCCGTCGAAAATCCCGACGTGCTCAAAGGCCATGAAGGCCACCATGTACAGGTGAAAGCTCATCTCGATGCCGACAAGGGCTCCATTCACGTCACGGAAGTCAAGATGCTGAAGGGCAGCGAAACGAAAAAAGAAGAGATGAAAAAGTAACTTCACCTCCACATAGCACACATAGGGGTGGCGGCAGCGCCGCCCTCTCTCGTCGGGCCAGCCGGGTTGCTGGCCCGGCGTAATTATTAACGACTCCCCTACTCTCGCAGCTCCGCCGGAAGCCCACTATTGATTGCGGCTCGCACTTTGGCCATCAGGCAATCGCGTTCTCCGAACTTGGAGGGCTCGATGGGGTCGTGAAATTCAACCGTCACCATCCCCGGACGAATCGCAAACCGCGCCTTCGGCATGACTTTTTCGGTGCCTGAAATCGTGATCGGCACAATGGGCACCTTGCACTCCTGCGCGAGATAGAACGGTCCTTTTTTGAACGGCAGCAGCTTGCCATCGAACGAGCGCTTCCCTTCTATATAGATGGTCATGTTCAGTCCCTGCTCGAGGGCTTTGACGGCGTCACGAACCGCCGCGATGCCGGAATCACGATTTTCGCGGTCCACCGGCACGAGCGAACCAATCAGCATGATCTTTCCGAGAATTGGCACGCGGAACAATTCTTTTTTCACCATCACCGAAGTCCGGCGCGAAATCAGCGGCAGCGTGATCGGCGGATCGAGATTGGAGATGTGATTCGACATGAAAATATAAGTTCGCGCCGGATCGATTTTTCCGAGGCCAAGCGTCCGCACCTTCACTCCCGCGATGCGCACGCCCGTGAATGCCGCCCACATGCAGCTGCGGTACAAGAAGGTGATGTCTTTGGTTAGATAAGTCCAGGGAATCCCGAGAAGCGCCGCGAAGGGTAGCGCAGCGGCCCAAAACAGCAGCATGAGAATGGTGCGAAACACTTACTCATTCACCCCAAGCTTTTTCACGCAGGCTCTTTCACGCGCGCTCTTGCACTCCGAGCGCTTGCACCGCGAGCCCGCGCAATCGTTGGGGTAGCTTCTCATAGATGCCGCCGAATCCGCCATTGGAGAGAATGGCAACCACATCTCGCTCGCGGAGTTCGGGCGTGATCGCGTTCACGATGGCATCGGCATCGGCGAAGATGCGCGCTTGCTTTCCGCGTTTCTGGATCTCGTCGATCACATGCTGCAGGTCGAGCCGCTCCGCTTCGGGAATCGCTTCCGACTTGAAGATGGCCGCGATCACCACTTGATCGGCGAGCGCGAGACTGCGAGAGAGCGCATCCTGCAGCACGTTGCGGCGAAGCGTGTTCGAGCGCGGCTCGAGCACAACCCACAAGCGCGATTTCGGATATCGTGCCCGCAAAGCGAGAATCGTTTGCTCGATGGCCGTGGGATGATGGGCAAAGTCGTCGATGATCGTAACTCCGTTGACTTGCGCTTTCACTTCCAGCCGCCGCTTCACGCTGCGAAATGTTTCGAGAGCCGTCGCTATCACATTTTTAGAAATTTCATAATTCGCCGCGAGCGCCGCCGCTGCCGTCGCATTCCAAACGTTGTATTCGCCGCCGAGCGCGAATTCGAAATCTGCCCACGGTTTTCCATCGCGAAGCACCGACCAGGAAGTTCGATCCTCACCCAGCGTAAGATTTGTGATTTTCCATCTCGCGCGATTCGAAGCCCCGTAACGCTCGACCGGACAGAAGGCTTTCTGCAGACAGCGATTGAGGCTTTCACTCGAGGCATCGCCCGAATCAAAGGCGACAATCCGCCCGCGTCGCGGGACCAGGTTCACCAGCCGCTTGAACGCCGTTTCCACCGCATCCAGATCTTTGTAGATATCCGCGTGATCGAATTCAACCGAAGTGAGAATCAGGGAATCCGGAAAGTAGTGCAGAAACTTCGGACCCTTATCGAAGAATGCGGTATCATACTCGTCGCCTTCCAAAATAAAATGCTTGCCATCGCCCAGTCCAAAACTGCGGCCGAAATTCTCCGCGATACCGCCGATCAGGAACGAAGGTTGAAGGCCGGCGGTCTCGAAGATCCAAGCCAGCATCGAAGTCGTAGTCGTCTTGCCGTGCGTCCCGGCCACGACGAGAGCTTCTTTCCCGACAAGGAACTCATCGTGCAGAATCTGCGGCAGCGAGCAGAACGGAATCCGCTCGTCGAGCACGCGCTCCAGTTCCACATTCCCGCGAGAAAGCGCGTTGCCCACAACCACGAGATCGGGACGAGGATCGGAGTGAGAACCAAGGTTCGACTGAGCAAACGGCTGCGCGACAGGAATGCCCAACGATTCCAGAAACGTCGACATCGGCGGATAAGCCGCTGCATCCGAGCCCGTAATGCGAAAGCCCCGCTCTTGCAGCATGCCAGCGAGCGAAGCCATCGCCGTCCCGCAAATGCCGATCAGGTGAATGTGCTTGGCTTTACTCATCAAGGATTTACTCATCGAAGATAACTCTTGAGAGATTGCTCATTTGATCGTCGCGGGCTCCAGAATCTTCAGCGTCACTTCACTACCCACTTCGAGCCTGGCTTTCACTCCGATCGGCAGCGTGATATTCGCGCGCGAGACATGTCCCGAACGCAGGCCAAACCCCACCGGAATTCCGAGATCTCCGACTATACGCAGCACAACTTCTTCGAGCGTGTAATCCTGCGCCGGAGCTTGCCGGCAATCGATCATTTCGCCGAAGATAATGCCGCGAACGCCTTTCAGCTTGCCCGCCAGCTTTAACTGCATCAGCATGCGATCAATCTGGTAAGGTTTGGCCGCGAGGTCTTCGATGAAAAGAATCGTTCCCGCCGTTTGGATGTCGTAAGGCGTGCCCAACGCGGCGACCAGGATGGAAAGACATCCGCCATAGAGAATTCCTTCCGCCTTTCCCGCGACCAGTGGTTTCGCGCCTGAGCCCTCGCCAATCTCCCATTCTGTGGCGCCATTCACAGCGTTCTGCCACGAAGGCACGTCGACACCATCGGCGACGGCGAAATCCTTGGCCACCATCGGACCATGAAAGGTCACAAAGTTGGCGGAGTCGGCAAACCAGGTCAGCAGCGTCGTCAGGTCGCTGTAGCCCATAAAAATCTTCGGATGCGCAGCAATCTTTTTCAGATCAAGCGTCTTTGAATCAAGCACAGGCAGCAGGTAGTTCGATCCATATCCTCCTCGCGCACAAACGATGGCTCGGATATCGTCGCGCGTGAACATGTCTTCGAGTTCCCTCGCACGGCGCTCCGCCGAACCGGCAAAATACAAATCACGTTCCAGGATCGACTCGAAATAAAACGGCTCATAGCCGGCACGACGAAGACCGTCGCAACCCGCCTCCAGCATTTCGCGCTTCACGTTCGACGCGGGCGCAACGATTCCTACCTTGTCGCCTGGACGGAGCGCGCGCGGCTTGATTCGCGACTTGTGGGAAGCGGAAGGCATCTCGACTCGATCTTAAACGAAGAATTCTCCGCGGCAGACGAGAGTCGCCGAACCCCGCAGATAAACTTGACTCTCCCAGCGCACCGTCTGCGCGCCTCCCGGCGCAATCACCGTTACCGGAGAGGCGACGCGCCCGCTCGCGATCGCAGCCACCGCCGCCGCACACGATCCCGTTCCCGAAGACTGCGTTTCTCCCACGCCCCGCTCAAACAGCCGGATCTCGATTTCATTCGCGCCGCGCACCACCACATACTCTACATTCGTGCCTTGCGGAAATTGAGGCTGCGTCCCGATCAGTGCGGCCTGCCGCTGCCATCCCTCCTGAAAGTTCTCCACGAAGATTACGAAGTGCGGATTCCCCATCGAAACTCGCGTCCCCAGCGCCCGCACCCACATCGTCTCAATCGACAACTGGCCGCCGACCTCAGGTCGCCCCATATCCGTCTCGAACTCAAACGTGGAACCTGGCCGCCCGCCTTCCCGGCGGTCTTTCCGACCGTCTTCCCGGCCGTCTTTCCGGCCTATGAGCCGGCAGGTCTTCAGCCCGGCACCCGTGCGAACCACAACTTCCGTTTTGTTCTCTCGCGAACAAATCTCCGCCGCCACACAGCGCGTGCCGTTGCCTGAAATTTCCGCCTCTGAACCATCCGCATTTATCAGACGCGCTTTCACGTCCGCTTCCGCATCGGGAAACAGCCATTCCACTCCGTCAGCGCCCACTCCGCGATGGCGATCGCACAACCGGCGGCTGAGCGCGCCCAGGTTGCCGGAAGCGTGCGCAGCATCCACCATCAGAAAATCGTTGCCGCAAGCCGACGCCTTGGTAAAAGGGATTCTCGTGTTCTGCTGGCCACGGTTCGGATCGACTTCGTTCTGTTGGCCCTCGTTCTGCGGCGCGCTCATTCGTGTTCCGTAGCTCCGAGTGTCGTCACGCTGCCAAACGCAGTCGATTCGTGCAACCGGATGGAAAACACGCTCTGCTCTTCATGTTCGCAATCCACCGAGAACACCATGCGGAAATCCGGGTCCGCATCGGCGATGTGCACGCTGTGCATGGTAAGTTGCTCGGACTCCAGAATGCGGTTCACTTCCCGCAACATCCCATCCACGTTGCGGCCAGTCACTTCATAGCTGGTCACAAACGACTTCAGCGAGAACGCGGCCTCCATTCGACCCAATAGTTCGAGCGCGACCAAAATGATGACCGTGGCGCAGCATGCGATCAGATACAGCCCGCCTCCGGCTGCCATCCCCACCGACGCCACCACGAAAATTGTTGCCGCTGTGGTCAGCCCCGTCACCGATGCTCGGGCGTGCAGAATCGAACCCGCGCCGATGAAGCCGATGCCTGGGATGATCTGCGCCGCGATCCGTGCGCTGTCCGACTCCGTGCCCGCGAGTTGCTTCGACAGAACTGTGAACATCGCCGCGCCGAAGCAGATAAACATATTCGTGCGCAGCCCTGCAGGTTTGTGGCGCAGTTGCCGTTCCAGGCCGATGATGCCACCCAGCGTCGCCGCCAGCAGCAACCGCGCCAGCGTCGAACTCAGCACCACGCCCAGTTCATTATGCAGCAGTTCGATCATGTGATGGATTGGGTTCATAGCAGCACCCCGACTTCGAGCGGATTCTATCACTGCCATCCGGCGCTTTCTCACCTGCTTGCCGGGAAGTTTAACGCGATTGATTCGGGGCGCTATGCGCGGCATAGATACGCGCACGCGGCTGTCCGGTCGCGTGAACTTCCGCCAGCTCCGTAAGATTTATCTTATTCGCGTGTTGGTCCACTGCATCCCCGTCGAAGGCAATCACAAAATCCACGTAGCGCGACGGATCGGCCAGCGCGCGCTCCCACAGGCCTTCGGGATCCGACGGCCGTTTCCACGGACGATGATTTTCGTTATTCACCACCTGACGCAGCGGAATGCCCAACTGCTGCATGACGCCGACGTGTTCCCCGAGTTCCATCAGGAACCGTGAGTTCCTTGGTAATGTACCGATTATCCGCTCCACCGCGGAATCCAGAGGATTCCGGATTTCCCAATTCCTCCGTGCTTCCTTCAAGCATTGCGGCTCCGCCTTCCACACCGACGCATAACTGACCACCACCAGCGCTAACATCGCCGCCACTAGTTTCCCGCCATGCCGGCCAGCCACGCCGAGAACCTCCCCAAGGAGAAAAACAGAAGCCGTCAGCACTCCGGTTGAAACCGCGAACATTGGCAGCAACTGGAGTCCGTAGCGCTGGTTGAAGGTAGCAAAAGGCCACCACGTGTGGACATGAATCGGCACCGAGCCATATGCAATCGAAAGCGAGTAGAACACCAGTGGGACCCACAGCAACAGCATCGGAGCCGATTGCGCCCGCAGTTTCCGCGCTCCGATTGCCAAAGCCACAAAGGCCGACGCCAGCCAGAAGCGGCCCCAGTTCCCTTCCGCCATATTCAACTGCGCCGATTTCAAATAATAGATGGCCGCGACCCTGGCATTGTGGAGCGCGGGATTCGGCGCGCCCACGCGCTGCTCGATCGCCCGCGCCGAGTACGGGCCGTTCGCAAACTCCAACGCATTGCCATACACCACGCGGTTGTATGCCAGCCATAGGACCGGAACCACGGCGATGCCCAACAGGAACTTCGCGACATCTTGCCGCAAGGCGCGATTCTGCCATCGCCGCAGCACGATGACGATAACTACCGCTCCCATCACAGGCGCCAGAAACCATCCGTCGTAGCGTGTAAGCTCCGCGCCAGCCAGACAGCAGGCGCAACGCATGAGAATGTTCGTAGAGGCTGGGTCGTCCCTACGGGACTTCGATAGCTCTTTCCGCCCAACCCCACGCTGAAGCGCGGGGCTAAGTTGGTTCGCCCCTACGGGGCTGGTCTTGAGGACGCGAATAAATTCCGCGAAGTACACGACGGCCCAGACAAACAGCGCCAGATAGACTGACTCTGTCATGGCTGTGGCCTGCATGTAGATCAGGTTCGGATTGGCTCCATAAGCGAAGGCCGCGGCCCAAGCGCCCACAACCGCTGCCGGTTTTGTGCGGACATCGGCCTCCAGCATTCCGCGCACCAGGCGAAATATTCCCACGACCCCGAGCACATAGGCGATCATCGAAGGAATCGAACCGCCGGCCCCGCTCCGCCACATTGCGTCCGAGAAAATGAATGGGATCATCAGCAGATGAGGCAGGGGCAACCACACTGTTCCCAATTGCAGGAGCCCGGGAGTCTGCGAATCGAACACGCGCCGCGCAATATTAATGTGCGCGATCGCGTCGCCGTAGAGAAGAAGGTCGCTCTTTTGAAGGTAATAAAGAAAAGCGAACAGAGACACAAGCACAGCCACCCCGGCTACGCGGGCCGCGCCGTGGTCGCGAACGGCGGCTGTCTTCACAGTCACTTTACGCTCACTGTGCGCTCTGTCATGGCTGCTTGAGGATAAAACGCAATCCGTCTACTCCAGGTGCGTCAATTCCCGGAATATCTGAAAGCGCGCGTCAATTTCCTCGCGGGTAAGGTTCTGTAACCGCTCTGTCCCGAAATGTTCCACGGCAAACGATCCCATCACCCCGCCATAAAACAAGGCGCGCTTCAGCACCTCGCGATTAATCTCGCCCTGCGACGCGATGTATCCCATGAATCCTCCGGCAAATGAATCGCCGGCTCCGGTCGGATCCTTTACTTCTTCAATCGGCAACGCTGGCGCGCGAAAAGGGTGCGATCCGAGGCCGAAGGCTCCCTCGCGGAAAAAAATGGTCGCGCCGTATTCGCCGTGCTTCACCACCAGCGCGCTCGGTCCCATCGCAAGAACTTTGATCGCCGCGCGCGGAAGATTCTTCTCCGCGGCCAGCATCTTGGTCTCGGTGTCGTTGATCAGGAGAACGTTCACCAGCTTCAACGTTTCCGCCAATTCCTTGGGCGTGCCCTGGATCCAGAAATTCATGGTGTCGCATCCCGTCAGGCGCACACCATCCATCTCCAACCGAACCGCCGTTTGCAGGGCGGGCTGGATGTTCGCGAGAAACAGGAACTGCGTGTCCGAATATTCTTTTGGAATGCGCGGCTGAAATTTCTCGAACACATTTAGTTCCGTGAATTCGGTCTTGGCCTCGTTCAGGTTGTCGAGATACTGTCCGCCCCAACGAAAGGTCTTACCCTGGGTACGCTCGATGCCGCGCGTGTCCACACCGCGTTTTTTTAGCACGGCTTCGTGTTCGGGCGTAAAGTCTTCGCCCACTACCGCTACCATCCGCACCTCACTGAAGTAACTTGCGGCCAGCGCGAAATAAGTAGCAGCGCCCCCAAGAATGTCGTTCACTCGGCCGGAAGGCGTAGCGATCGTGTCAAAGGCAACTGAGCCAACTACCAGAATGCTCATGAGTCTCCGTAGGTCTCTTAGTGGAGAGCCGGGCGTCCCCGCCCGGCCGCCGATGTGCCCGACGGGCGAGGCGCCCGTCTCTCCACCAACTACTTCAAATACTTTCCCAATATCAACTTCAGTTTCTCTTTCGTCGCCGCCGGAATCTTCGCCGGATCGGTCAGAATGGCATTCGCCAGCGCGCGCCCGCACTTGCAGGAGCGCGCCTTCGGCATCGCCGACACCGTGGCCTTCACGACCTTCGCGGCGTTCTCGGCGTTCTTCACCAGCACGGAAACAATCTGCTCCACCGTCACCGAATCATGCTGTGGATGCCAGCAGTCATAATCGGTCACCATGGCGATCGTGACGTAGCAAATCTCCGCCTCGCGCGCGAGCTTTGCTTCCTGCAGGTTGGTCATCCCAATCACATCCGCGCCCCAACTGCGATACACGTTCGATTCGGCCTTGGTGGAAAACTGCGGGCCCTCCATGCAGATGTAAGTGCCGCCCAGCTTCGCGGATACGTCTGCAGCCTTACATGCGCCGCGGACGACCTTCGTCATTTCGCCGCAGACCGGATCGCCAAATCCAACGTGCGCAACAATGCCGTCGCCGAAGAAAGTGTCCACGCGGTGCCGGGTGCGGTCGTAAAACTGGTTCGGGATCACGAAATCCAGCGGCTTGTGCTCTTCCTTCAGCGACCCCACGGCCGAAACCGAAACAATGCGCTCCACTCCCAACTGCTTAAAGCCGTAAATGTTGGCCCGGAAATTCAGCTCGCTCGGCAGAAGTTTGTGTCCGCGGGCGTGGCGCGCGAGAAATGCCACCTTGCGACCCTCAAGCATGCCCAGAACGAAAGCATCCGAAGGATCTCCAAATGGAGTCTGCTGCTGCACCTCGTGCGCGTCGCTGAAACCCGGCATGTGGTACAGACCGCTGCCGCCGATAATGCCAATCTCTGCCTGCTGCAAGTGCGCTCCTGATTGTGATGGGCTAGACGTTAGTGAAATGATTGCGGAACTGCTGATTATACAAGACGAAAACTCAGGGCCTGAAACTTATGCTTTGAAAGGCAGTGCGTCAACGTGCGAAACCGTTAACCACCAAGGCCACGAAGGTAAACGAAGGAAACCCTTGAGACCAAAACCTTCGTGATACTTCGTGTCCTTGGTGGTTCAGGGTTTAAGCCACTCCCTTTGAAGCTCATGGCTTGCCGGTCACGGCTTTTTCTCCCGGCCAGAAATCTTCCTCGACCCGCTTCGTCGTCTCGTCATCCAGGCTTTCGCTGATGAGTATCTCGTCACCGCGGACTTCAATCACGACAATTCCCTCTTCTGTGAGCCAGGCATGCCGTCCGCGCAACGTTCGCCAGGAATCGACCGGCGGCGCATCGTCCGCAATTTTGCCATCCGCGCCCAAAGCTTGCCGCTTCTGGTACCGCTGTGTCAGCGCTTTCGCATACACCGCCGCGAACTCCGCCGCTTTCGCCGCAGTCGACCAGCGGGAAACATACAGCACGCCGATCGGCGCCGCTTTGTCTGCCTTCGGTCGGCCGGCAAAGTAGTACCCGCCCCGCCACTCCGGGTAGATCGCCCCGGCCGCATCCCGACCCGCATACTGCTCAACCAGCACATCAACGTCAAACTCTCCCATTGCGCCGATATCGAAGGGATCATAGCCCTTGAAATCTTTCTCCATGTCGACCATCTTCATCGGCTCAAGCTTCTCGTGCGCAAGATACGTCTGGGGCTCCATGATTTCGCGAGTCGTCTTCGGCGGGTCCTTGAACGCGCCCGCGTATGCCAGTTCCTTCCCGCCCGCCTTCAGCAGCGCGCCGGTGAAGTCGAGTCCGAAGCGATACGGAAATGTCAGCTCCTCTTTCAAAAAAATCGGAGCATCACGAAACGCCGGAGAATCCGCCGCCCCCGTCATCATGCCCTCCTTTAAGGCGTCGACAATCTGCGGCGAATCGAGCAACGTTTTCCCGGTCGGCGCCAGTGAATAGTCCAGCAGCACCACCATCGCCTGTCCCTCAACTATCGCCTGCCGCGCGCCGCTTTCCTCGTCATTTTCGATGTCGCTGGCACTTGGATCATTCTGTTTATTATCAGCGCTTTCCGCCGATCCCTTCATCCATTTCTCGATGTCGAACGACTGGTCCTGGAGCGCGTGCGTCAGCTCGTGCGCCAGCACCGGCTTCTGCTGCTCTACGTCCACCCAGTTCAGCAGATTCACAGTTTTCGTTTTGACATCGTAGTATCCCGCCACCTGCTCCCGCAGCATCGTCACGAGAAAGTTGGACAGGTCGAAATTCCGCGGCAGCAGCCCGAACTTCTTCAGCACCGCCGACGACCTCTCCAGCCGCTTCGCGTCCTTGTCCTCCTTCATGCTCTTCTGGATATAGGCTTGCACCTCGTCGCGCTTGGCGAGCCTGCGCTTCACCTTGTGCTTAATGGGCAGGCCCGTATCCTGGCTGGCAAACTGCAGGATCTCGTCCACCGAGCGAAAAAGTTGCTTCGCCTCTTTCGACGAGACAGTAGTTTCCTGTGTGGCGCGGGCGCGCTCGCCCGCGGGTGTCTGGGCTGGAGCGGTCCGCGGCTGATTGTGATTTTGATCCTCGACCTGTAGGCCAAGGTTATCGACACTATTGCTGTGGGCTGGAGATTGCGGTGGGTCTTGCGACCACGCTCCGCGAACCAGCAATGTGAATAGCAGAACAACTACGGCGTACTTCCACAACTTCATGTTCCCTCTGTCTTGAAAATAAATGATCGGGATGGTTCTTAACGACTGGCGACCCGCTGCGCCACCCATTCGCCCGCCTCGCGCGTCCCCAGGGTTCCGCCGATGTCGGCCGTCGTTTTTTTCTGCCGGACGGCTTCGAGCATGGCTGCTTCGATCTTCTGCGCTTCGACGGCCATTCCCAGATGCGCCAGCATCATCGCCGCGCTCAGAATCGCGCCAAAGGGGTTAGCAATATTTTTTCCTGCAATCGTCGGCGCTGAACCATGTACGGGCTCAAACATAGAAGTCTTTCCCGGACGCAGATTGCCGCTCGCGGCCATCCCCAGCCCGCCCTGCAGTCCGGCAGCAAGATCGCTGATGATGTCGCCAAACATGTTGTTGGTGACGATGACATCAAATCCGCGCGGATCGCGCACCATCTGCATGGCGAGCGCGTCCACATACATGTGCTGCGTTTCGATCTGCGAATGCTCCGCGGCGACCTCCTTGAACACGCGCTGCCACAAGCCTCCGGCATGAGTCATGGCGTTCGATTTGTCGCACATCAGCACTCGCCGCCGAGGCGAGCCATCCAGCTTCTTATTGCTCGCGCAATATTCAAACGCGTAGCGGATGATGCGTTCGACGCCCTTGCGCGTGTTGACGTCTTCCTGGATTGCAACTTCATCCGGCGTTCCCTGCTTGAACACTCCTCCAAGGTCGCCGTAAACGCCCTCGGTGTTCTCGCGAATCACAACGAAATCGATGTCTTTTGGTTCGATGCCTTTGAGCGGGCAAAGCGACGCATCCATCAACCGTACCGGCCGGACATTGACAAACAGGTCCATCTGGCAACGCATGCCCAGCAGGATTTCCTTCGCATGAATGTTCGAGGGCACGCGCGGATCGCCGAAAGCGCCGACCAGTATGGCATCGAAATCCCGGGCCAAGGTAGCGAAGCCATCCGACGGGACCGTAGTTTTGTCGGCGAGGTAGCGATCGGCTCCCCAGTCGAAGCGGGTCATCGCCAAATCCGCACCGGTAGCCTCGATCACTCTTACCGCCTCAGGTATGACCTCTTTCCCGATGCCATCGCCGGGAATCACGGCAATTCGTCTCATTCTTATTGCGCTCACGCTCGCAACGTTAGCACAGCCGCGAACCATTCATAAACAGACCATGGAGCGCGGGGCGTCCTCGCCTGGCAGGACGGACGAGTCCCTCCACCATCGAGTTCTCGTTATAATCAAAGGTTGAGCCTATGACTTCGACACCACTTCCTGGGGTGAACCCAAGTGAGCACCACAGCGCGACCCTTGCGCCCGACTTCGGCGACGTCCGCGCCGAGTTCCAGTCCCTACTCTCAGATTGCGGCCTCTATGATCTGAGCGGGCGTGCCAAGATCACGGTGACCGGCAGCGACCGCGTCCGCTGGCTGAACGGCATGGCCACGAACAATGTTCGCGATCTTGCCCCCGGCCACGGCGTCTATGCCTTTCTGCTGAACGCGCAGGGCCGCATTCAGGCGGATCTCAATGTTTTCCAACGTGGAGAATCGCTGCTGGTCGATACGGAACGCGGGCAGCGAGAAAAAGTGTTGCAGTTGTTCGATCACTACATCATTGCCGACGATGTTGAGATCGCCGACGTCAGCGAAAAACTCACCGCGCTCGGCCTGACCGGACCCGAATCTCGACATGTTCTCGAACGCGCTTGTATCGCCGCTCCCGATCTCAAGCATCTGCGGTTTGCGGACGTTGCATGGAAAGACAAGACCGTCACGCTCCTGCATGCCGGCGAGGAAGTGCGGGAGTCCTGGCAACTTTGGATAGCCCCCGAGTACGCGGGCGAGCTTTGGGACGCGCTCGTCAAAGCGGGAGCGCGGCCCACGGGCGTGACTGCGCTGAATCTTTTCCGCATCGCGCGCGGCATTCCCCAATTTGGCGTGGACATCAGCGAGCGCGATCTGCCGCAGGAAACCGGGCAGAAACGCGCGTTGAATTTCACCAAAGGCTGCTATCTCGGTCAGGAGATCGTAGAGCGTATCCGCTCGCGCGGCTCAGTGCACCGGAAGTTTACTGCGTTCCTGGTGGAGGGTACGCTGCCCGAACCGGGCGCGAAAATTATGACCGACGAAAAAGGAGTCGGCGAAATCACGAGCAGCGCGATCTTGCCCCTGCCCGGAGGAGATCGTCCCGTCGCATTGGGTTATCTGCGACGCGAGGCTGCTGAAAAAGATTTGCGCGCGGGAACGGCCAAGCTGAAGCCGGCATCCCTCCCGCTCGCATGAAATCTCAAAAGGAATTTTAGGAAAACCAGGTAATTCCATATGGCGCAAAAAAGAAGAGAAGAAAGCGAATTCAAAGTAAGCGACAAGCGCTTGTTCACCTCCGACGGAGAACTTCGCGATTCCACGGAAGAACAAGCGCCCCCTCCAGTCGCGGCAACGGCTGCTGCCACCGCGGCGCCCACGTCGTCCCCTTCGATGCCGTCCCCTTCAATGGCGGCCGTTTCCACGATCCCGGAAGCCCCGCCCACACCCGCCGCATCCGCGCCCGAATCGGATATCCCCGAACCGCCCACCGCATCCGAGCAGCAGGCGCAGCATGATGCCTACAAGCAATCGTCGCGTGATCTGGACACGCGAGTCGAACTGAGCGGACACTCGGCAAAAGAACTGCAAATGAGTTTTGAGCGCTTCATGGCTTCGCTCTACATGACCGCCATGATGCAACTCGGCCTGATGCACGAACAGGGTGGCCAGCCCGGAGTCGACTTGATCGGCGCGCGCCAAACCATCGACACGCTCGGCATGATCGCGGAGAAAACGAAAGGCAATCTCACCGCGAAAGAGCAGGGATTCCTGCAGAACTGCCTCTACGAACTGCGCATGGCCTACGTGGAGGTGACCAACACACTCGCGCATCCTCCGCAGGCGCCCGGCCCAATTACAGGTACAAACGGCTGATGCATGCGACTCTGACGGTATTAGGCAGCGGCACATCGATGGGCGTACCAACGATTGGCTGCGACTGCGCCGTCTGCCGTTCGCCGGACCCGCGCGACCGCCGCACCCGTCCCTCCGTGATGATCAGCTACCGCGATCCTCACGACAATGCCCGTCATGTCCTGATCGACACCACTCCTGACTTTCGCGAACAGGCGCTGCGCGAAAAAATCACGCAGCTCGACGCCGTGCTCTACACCCACACCCACGCCGACCACATCCTCGGAATCGACGACCTGCGCCCGCTGACCTATAAACACAAGCCCGGTAAACTTCCTCTTTATGCCACGCCGCGAGCCAGCGATTTTTTGCGCAACATGTTTCGCTACATCTTTGAAGCAAAATATAAATTTGGAGGACTGCCGCAGGTCGACCTTCATCCCATCGACGGCCCGGTCGAATTATTCGGCGCGCGTTTCGAGCCGTTGACGGTGATCCACGGCGATACTCCGATTCTTGGTTTCCGTTTCGGATCGGCCGCCTACCTGACCGATCACAGCGAGGTTCCGCCCGAAACCCTGCAGAAGCTGCGAGGCCTCGACATCCTGTTCCTGGACGCGCTCCGCTACACGCCGCATCCCACGCATTCGACCGTCGAACAGTCGCTGAAGATCGTGGAAGAGGTAAAACCGAAGCGCGCATTTTTCACCCACATCTGCCACGACCTGCCGCACGAAGCAACCGACACCGCGTTACCGAAGGGCGTGCGACTGGCATTTGACGGCATGAAGCTGGAGTTTGAGATCTAAAAGAATCACGTAGGCCCGGACGCATTCGTCCGGGCAGGCGAGCGCAGCTCGCCGGGATTTCCGGGGCAGATGAAGTAAGCTGCGGAGCTTCCTCCGCGGGACGGACGAATGCGTCCGTCCCTACGTGGACCTTGCTGAATGCAAACCTTCCACCATCTCGACGACGTTCCCCGCGACTTCGGTCCCGCGATCCTCAGCGTCGGTAACTTCGACGGCGTGCACCGCGCTCACCGGCACGTAATAGACGAGATCGTGCGTCGAGCCAAGGCCCAGAACGCGCACTCGATGGTGGTCAGCTTCGAGCCCCACCCCGCCCGCATCCTGCATCCCGATCACAATTTCAAACTGCTAACTCCGCTTCCCGAAAAACTGCGTCTGCTGGAAGCCACCGGTATCGACGCAGTTCTGCTGCTCCCCTTCACGCGCGATCTTTCGCTGATGACGCCGCACCAGTTTGCGCATGAGATTCTGAAGAAGCGCCTGCATGCCCGCGAAGTTCACGAAGGCTACAACTTCCACTTCGGGCATAAAGCCGCGGGAAACATTCAAGTGCTGCGCGAGCTGGGCCGTAAGATGGGATTTGAGGTCCACGATTATCCCGAGATGCGCCTGCGCGGGGAGCCGGTTTCAAGCAGCCACATCCGTAAGTTGCTTTCCGAAGGCAGAGTCAGCCGGGCACGACATTTGCTGGCGCGTCCGTTCAGCATTCTTTCAACGGCAGGCCGAGGACGCGGCTACGGGTCGAAGTACACCGTGCCCACCGTCAACCTGGCGCGCTACGAAGAACTGGTCCCCAAAGACGGCGTCTATGTCACCCGCACCCGCGTCGGCGGCGTTGATAAAAACGAATGCTTCGACTCGGTTAGCAACATCGGGAACCGTCCGACTTTTGGCAGCGATTCGTTTGCCATCGAGTCCCACCTGCTGAATTTCCATCCCCTTGAACTTTCAGCGGAAACCGAAGTTGAGGTTCACTTCCTCGATCGCCTCCGCGATGAGATCAAGTTTCCGTCGGTCGAGGCGCTGAAAGAGCAGATTGGGCGGGATGTGCGGAAGGCGCAGAAATATTTGCGGCGGCTGGGGCGGACGCGGTTCGCTCCGGATGGATAGTACCTGTCTCGCAAATGGCGTGTGCAGCCGTTGCTGGTGAAATGGCGGAATTTCGCAAACAATTTGAAATTTAGCCCATCCCGGGACACACGCTTCGCGGTTCAGCAGACGCGGCAACAGGCCAGTGGTGCCAGGGGAAACAAACTGGCTTTTATTGCCGAAGCTCCGACTAAGCTCCAACTCCTTTGGAACAATCTGTGGTTTGCACCGTATATGGTCATATGCGAATCGGAATCGTCCTTCCCCTCTTATCTCTCTGGACATGGTTCAGTTGTATCCCGAGTTTCGCGTCCGCCCCCAAGGCTAGCCCTGCGGCAAGCCCGCAAGAAACAAATGCCTCACAGCGCGCGCGCGAAACGCTGCAAGCTTCAGCACTCGCATACCAGCAGGTTGTCGCCTTGAACGATGTTTTGACGTACATCGTGACCACTCCGAATGCCGTTCTGCCGCCGAAGACGCTGAAAATGACCTTGGGCTCGCGCCTTCAGGTCGCTCTGGAGGATCCGCTCCTTAAAGCTGTTGCTTTGGACGGAAATTTGTTCGTGATCAAGAGCGATGCCCCGGGGAAATATGTGGTTCGGCCCTACTCTGGCGATTTTGCCAAAGTGCTTGATACGGTTGTAGGCGAGCAGGGCTGGCCCCTGGAACCCATGCAGATCGCTATGCGGCTTGGAAAAGGCATAGACAGTTGGTTGACTGCACTGAGGTTCAAACAGCTGGCACCGCTTCAGATCTCCGGCTACGAAAAGAAAACCGATCATGGCCGCTCGTTCGACGAGATTCATTTCCGCGCGGAAAACGGATGGCTGGATGCAGATTTTGACTCTACGACACACTTCCTGTCACGAATCTTGTTCGAAGCTCACCCTCAGGGTGCGCCCAAGGATGTGTTCATCAGGGTTTCGGGCGAGTGTGCCCCAAAGGTATTGGCGAGCGCAAAGAACGTCGTCACTTTTGATCCGAGTGGAAAGGTGGCCGTGGCCGACCTAACAAGCTTGGACGCCGCCCAATTGGCAACCGGCAAGCCTGCGCCGCTCTTTGAGTTGGAGAATCTGGCAGGGCAGAAGGTTTCTCTTCGCCAATTCAAAGGTTCGGTAGTGGTGCTCGATTTTTGGGCCTCGTGGTGCGCGCCTTGCTGGAAGACGCTACGGGCCACACAGGATTTCTCAGACTGGGCGTCGCATAGTGGCTTGCCGATTGTGGTTTTTCCAGTAGATACCATGGAGCAATTCCCGACCGCCGACGAGACCCGAGTCAAGGCGGCCGAATTTTTCCAGTCGCAAAGTCTGACCATGTCATCTCTTGTCGATCGCGACAGTGAAACTTTCGGGGCCTATGGCTCGCCTGGCTTGCCAAGCATGGTCGTGATTGCGGCCGATGGCACCATCTATAAATACCATCAAGGAAGCTTCCCCGACATGATGGAGACCCTCAAACGCGAAGCGAAAGAAGCCGCCAGGCCAGCAGCGAATTAGCCGCGTCGCTTATCTTCGGTTTACGCAGAGTCAGTCGTTGCTGTACGCAGGCGTTTAATTCTGAACGAATGCCACATCATGCTTCTGTACCCTCCCGCCCCCGATTCCTGATCCACTGATACAATCGCTCCCCGCATGGCCATCGGCCCGATTCAACTCCTACGACAGGCAACCACCGAGCAGCGCCGCACGCTGCTGGCCGCTGCTCTGGGCTGGATGCTCGACGCCTTCGACGCGATGCTCTACGCGCTGGTGCTGACCCACGTCATGCGCGATCTGGGCATGTCGAAGGCGACTTCGGGGCTGCTCTACACGCTGACCCTGCTGGCGTCGGGGATGGGCGGCGTGCTCTTCGGCTTTCTGGCGGATCGCGTCGGACGCAAACGCGCCCTGATGTTGAGTATCCTGACGTATTCCGTCTGCTCGTTTGCTTCGGGGCTCTCGACCACCGTACCGATGCTGGCGGTTTTTCGTTTCATCCTCGGACTGGGGATGGGCGGCGAGTGGAACACAGGCGCGACCCTGGTCGCAGAAACCTGGCCCGATGAGTTGCGGGCCAAGGCAATTTCCGTGGTGCAGAGTTCGTGGGCGATTGGCTTCGCGCTGGCGGCGCTCGTGTCCGGAATTGTCTTGCGCTACGCCAGCTGGCGGTATGTTTTTTTTGTGGGGATTCTGCCCGCGCTGATCACGCTCTGGATCCAGAATCGCGTGCCTGAATCGGAGATGTGGAAGGAGCATCGGCGACTCCGCCTCATCGACGAAGGTCAAGAGCTTGAACCACAGGGAACACAGGGGTCACAGGGGAATACATCTTTCCTGGCTATCTTTCGCGCTCCCTATCTCAAGAGCACAGCCGCTCTGCTCTTGCTCAACTTCTTCGGGATGTTTGGCTGGTGGGGCCTGTTTACATGGCTTCCACCCTACTTGTCGCTTCCAGTCGAACAGGGCGGGCGCGGCTTTGGCGTTATGGGAACTACGACGCTGCTGGTTGTCCTCAATCTGTTCGGCATGTTTCCTGGATATCTCAGCTTCGGATGGGTTGCCGATCATCTGGGCCGGCGGCGTTCGTTCATGCTGTACACGTTCATGGCAGCTTTGCTGGTGCCGCTGTACGCCATGGCCCGGTCGCCCGCGGTGGTGCTCGTGCTGGGAACGATTGTCGCGTTCTTTGGGACAGGAATGTTTTCGGGCTCTGGAATCATTGCCAGCGAGATCTTTCCGACACGGTTGCGGGCGCGTGCATTGGGCTTTACCTACAACGGCGCGCGGACGCTCAGTTCGGTTGCTCCGTATGTGATCGGGCGCGTGGGCCAGGCAAGAGGATTGAGCTGGGCTTTCTATTTGTGCGGCGCCGGCTTCTTCCTAGCGTGCTTGATGTCAACACAACTTCCGGAGACGAAGGGCAGAAGCCTGGAGTGAGATAAGTCGTTGGTCGATAGTCGTTGGTCGTTGGCAAACCGGATTCCGCGAACGACCAACGACTATCGACCAACGACCAACTATTCGATCGGCTCGACCACCAACTCCTCGCCCCGAGCAGCCCGTTCCGGCAACTGAATCAGCACAATCGCCACCAGTACCAGAACGATTCCCACCGTCTGCATCGGCCGCAGTAACTCCCCTAGCACAAGCGCCGCGAGCACGATACTGAACACCGGCTCCAGGCAACTGGCCACGATGGCGCGAGTGGGCTCCAGATGCTGCAGACCGGCGAAGTAGCAGGAAAATGGCCCGAGCACGGAAACAAGCGAAAAAACCAGCATGAATCCCCACTGCTGCCGGCCATAGTGAGCGGCAACAATTTTCCACGGAGGATTCACGAAGATCCAGAATGTTGACGCAGCCACCAGCACCCACAACAAGACTTTCCAGCGGTCGTAACGCGCCAGCACGCTGTGTCCGCCGACGTTATAAAACGCAAAGGAAAATGCAGCCAGTAGCGCAGCGATGACGCCGACCGTGTCCATGCGGAAGCCGCCCGAGCCGACAAAGCCGACCGCCAGCGCGCAACCGACCACCGCGAGTCCAACCGCGGCGATTCTCCGCGACGACGGTCTTCTTCCCTGCGCTCCGCGCGCCACCGTATAGAGCAGCACCCAAACCGGCGCCGTATATTGCAGAATGATCGCCGTCGCCACGTTCGTCCGTTGAATTGCAAGGTAGTAGAGATAGTTCGACGCCGCGACTCCCAGGATTCCAAGCAGAAAAAACCGCACCAGGTCGCGCCCGGGAACGCGCAGCGCGGACGCCCCTCTCCGCGCCAGCAGCACGGGTAATAGCACGGCCAGCGACAAAGTCGTACGGCTCTGCGAGAGGATCAACGGATCGATCGTTTTTAGCGACGCCCCGCCCGGCAGCAGATGCCCCGTGAATGCCGCGCGACCGAGCGTCGCCGAAATTCCCCAGAGAAATGCCGCACTCGCAATGTAGAAGTAACCCCGTAGGGGATGAGGGCGAGCCTTCACGAAACGTGCTCAATCGTGTAGGTGATCTTCGCAGTCCTCTCCAGCATGGCGGAAACCGAGCAGTACTTTTCTTTCGAAAGCCGCACCGCGTCTTCCATGGCTTTCCGCGACACCTGCCCGCGAACGAGGTAGGTCAAATGAATCGCCGTGTAGACGGCAGGATAGCCGCTCGCTCTCTCTCCCGCTGCCCGCACTTCGAGCCCGGTAAACGGCTCGCGTTTCTTCCGGAGAATTCCCACCACATCCGATGCCGTACAACCGCACAAGGCGAGCAGCACTAACTCCATCGGGCTGTTGGCAGTCTTCTCGGTTCCAGCATCGATCACGATCGCGTGT
Organism: uncultured Acidobacteriaceae bacterium; assembly: GCA_963772195.1. Classification (GTDB taxonomy): domain Bacteria; phylum Acidobacteriota; class Terriglobia; order Terriglobales; family Acidobacteriaceae; genus Acidiflorens. The sequence continues at coordinate 1,015,827 of CAVYWE010000002.1, forward strand.
CGTGAAGTTGCCGAGCCGACGAATCGGTCTTTGTCGGTCCAGTTCAGTACAGCCTCAATCATCGCGCCTCTCTTCGTCTAACAAACAGGTCTAACAACCAATGGAGCGACGGGCGTCCTCGCCCGTCCAGCAGTATCGTGGCCGTGCGGGGACGCACGGCGCTCCACTAACTGCCCTACCGCCGGTTGTCCGTCATCGGCTCGGGATGAATCAACACGCGGAACAACTCCGGCGCGTCGTGTTTGAAGCGGATCTCGAGCGATGTCTGAACATCGTGCACTCGCGAAAGCGGCATATCGTCGGGCAGCGTGCAGTGGCAGGAAACATAAAGCCGCGCGCGTACTTTCTTGAACTGGAATTCGTGCACGTCCATCACATCGGGAAACTCCTTCACGATATCCTTGAGCCGTCGTTCCAATTCCGGCTCGCGAACAATCTCCTCTCCCGTTTCAATGGTCGCCGGCTCACTTTCGATATGCGTCAGGATGGTCGCAATTTCCGGGATCTCTGCGCGCATCTCCGTTTCCAGCCGGGTAACTTCATCGTGCGCCTGCTTCATGCTGAGCTGCTCGTCGAGTTCCAGATGCTGTTCCACATGCAACTGCCCATTCAGGTCTTGCACGCTGACGTCGTGCACATTGAAGTTGTGGCGGGTAGCCACGGCGCGTACGCGGTCAAAAATATTTTCCGTTCGACGGGCCCGCGGAACCGGATGCACCATCACGTCCGCATCGGGAAGAACCTCGCGCACCCGCGACGTCACCGCATCGGACACCTGCTCCGTGCGCTGGAAAGTGGAATTGCGTTCCAGTCCCACCGAAACGTCCGCGAAATAACGGTTGCCAGCTTTCCGGAACCGGACCCGCTCCACCTCCAGCACGCCATCGACGGTTCCGATCCGATCAAGGATCTGGCTGCGCACGCCGGCCGGCGCCGCATCGAGCAGTGCATCCACCGTTCTCCGCGCCAACCGCCAACTCACGGAAACCACCACGCCAGCCACGAATAGCGCGGCAATCGGATCGGCCTGGCGCAGCCACCCCACGTGATAGCTACGCCCCACCCAAACCAGCGCGAGACCGATGATCACTACCCCGCTCGACCAGATGTCTGTTGAAAAATGCAGCGCGTCAGCTTCCAGCGCCTGACTGTCATACTTCTTCGCGATACGTCCGAGGGCGCGGGAGCGCCAGGCATCAACTGCGATCGACAGCAACATGACCAGGAACGCAGGCACGCTCGGCTCAATTTCCACGCTGTGAAAGAAGAGCCGCCTCATCGATTCATAGACGATCCAGATGCAGGTCAGCAGCAGCAGACCGGTTTCGATGAAGGCCGAGAAATTTTCGAACTTTCCGTGTCCGTACTGATGGTCGGCATCCGCCGGCCTGTCGGAAACCCGCACCGAAAACAATGTCATCAGTGCCGCGATCAGATCCAAGCCAGAGTGTGCAGCCTCAGACAAAATTCCCAGCGATCCGGTCGCGATTCCAACAACAATTTTCAGGCTGGTGATCACGAGAGCCGCCAGCACTGAGTTTCCGGCAACCGCTCGTTTTTCGCGGCGCATCGACTCGGAACTGAAGGTCGCCCGAATTTCTGGCATAAACGTCATTATCGCTTCGGATTCGCCCGCCGCCAACCCCTTGCCCGCATTTGCCCTGTCTCCGGCGGGACATGCTACGATGACATTCGTCGCAATTTCTCCCTGGAGGATCTTGATTCATGCGTTTCCAGTGCTTCGTGTGTCTCCTGCTCGCCGGCTTGGCCTACGGACAAGCGGCGCACCCGGCTACACCTCCCGCCGCTACACCTCCCGCCGCCGGAGCGAAGGCAGAACAAAGCGCTTCCGCCCCTGCCGATAAGGCCCCCGAAGTAAAAGTTGGGCCCGATGATACCGTCATCACGCTGAAGGGTTTCTGCGCCGATGCCAAACAACAAGGCGATGCCTGCAAAACCGTGATCAGCCGAGCGCAATTTGAGAAGCTCGCCGAATCGCTGCAGCCGGGAATGTCGCCGGCCATTCGCCGCCAACTTGCAACCGCCTACTCGCGCATGTTGAGGATGTCCACCGCGGCGGAAAAACGCGGCCTCGACAAACAGCCCAAGTTCGACGAAATGATTTACTTTGCGCGCATGCAAATTCTTTCCCAGGAACTAAGCCGCGCACTGCAAGAAGATGCCGGTAAGGTTAGCGACAGCGACATCGAGGACTATTACAAGAAGAACGAACCGTCCTACGAGCAAGCCACCTTTGCGCGAATCTTTGTTCCCCGCGCAAAGCAAATCGTAAATCCAGTCGTAAAACCCAAGGCTGATACTAAGGCTGGTACTAAAGCAGGCGCGAAGGCCAGCGCGACTGCCACTACCTATCAGCCTCCGACCGAGGCGCAAAAAAAAGCTTCCGAAGAAGCAATGACGAAACTCGCCGCCGGTCTGTGCGCCCGCGCCGCTAAGGGTGAAGACCCCGACAAGCTGCAAAAAGAGGCCTACGCCGCAGCGGGACTTCCCGGGAACGCCCCTAGCACGAAGATGGAAAAAGTGCGCCGCACCACGCTGCCTGCAAACCATCAGGCGGTCATGGATTTGAAGCCCGGCGATGTGTCCGAAGTGATCTCCGATCCCAACAGCGGTCACTACATCTACAAACTGGTCAGCAAGGAGACCTTATCGCTCGATGATAAGGTGAAAACGGAGATTCGCAATACAATTTCCAGCCAACGTTATCGCGACAGCATGCAGGGATTTCAGGGCAATGTTGATTTTGACGATGCTTACTTCGGCCCCACCCGGAATCCTGCGATGCCGCCGCTTCCAAGAGGAGCCAAGCCGCCTGCCCAACAAGCCGAAGACCCAGACTAAGAATACCCAGACTGAATGGATACAGCAAAACCAACCATCATCGTCACCGGCGTTTCGGGCAATCTTGGCCAGCGACTCGTGCCGCAGCTCTCGGATTACGCGGTGGTGGGCATCGATGTCACGCCCCCAACTCATTCCCCGGTTAATCGTTTCGTAGCGCTCGACCTGGGAAGAGAAGAATCGACTCGCGAGTTGCTGCTACTGTTTCGCGAGTTACAGCCCGTATCGGTTGTGCACCTGGCGTTTGTAATCGATCCCCAACGCTCTGGGGTTCTGGATGTCGACCGGATGTGGCGGATCAACGTGGCCGGAACGGCACGGGTGATGGAAGCCATTACCGAAGCCAACCGGAATACTGGCAGCACGATTCGGCAATTCATTTTTCCCAGCAGCGTATCGGCGTATGGTTCCGACCTGCCCGCGCCCGTCGCGGAAGACTCGCCACTCGGTGCTCACACGCTGCCCTACGCCATTCACAAGAAAGAAAGCGATCTTGTCGTGCAGCAGCGTGCGCCGTCGCTGCGCGGTTGCGGCGTCTTCATTCTGCGTCCGCACATTTTTGCGGGAAAGACCGTCGAAAACTATCTGATGGGAGCATTCCGCGGGACGCCCAACGGCAAGGGTTCGCGCGCCGCCCGCATGCGCCAGTCGGCGAAACGCCTGCCCTGCATGCTGCCCTTCGGCCAGAAGTATCTGGACAACAAAATCCAATTCGTCCACGTCGACGACATGGCCCGGCTGATCGCATGGATACTGAGGCGGGAACCAGAAGCACAGCGGCTAACGATCCTGAATGTTGCGGGACGCAGCGACCCTTTGACCTTCGCGCAGTGTATCGAACTGGCGCACGCCAAATTGCTGCGAGTCCCTGGACAGTGGGGCATGCGTCGCGTTCTGCAGTTTTTGTGGAACTGGAACATCTCGGCGATTCCGCCGGACGCGGTCCCTTACATGACCGGCCAGTACATTATGAACACCGACCGGCTGAAGAAATTTCTCGGCGAGGATTATGAGCGGGTGATTGAGAAAACCAATTTCGAGGCATTCGCGGATTCATTCCAACAGAACAACAATTAGTACCTAAAGATTATTTGTTTGCGTAGCGGTCGGCCCCGAGAAAATGCAGCGAGACGTAGGGCGCATCCCCCACCACCCAACTATCGTGACCGGGAGGTCCGGGTGGAATGTAAAAGAGCATGCCGACGCGGAGTTCGTGGATCGTGCCATCCTCCATCGCAGCCGTGGCACAGCCGGAGAGCACCAGCCCAACATGCTCGACGTTGCAGCGCGACGCACCCACGCCGGGCCCGACGTGAATAGACCACTTCCATCCGGGCTCGTATGTGGCACGGCCGATGGTCATGCCCCCGATGCGGACCAATTCAAATTTTCCTTTTTCGAACACTCGTACTTCGTCCGGCTTCTCAAAGCGCTTCAGAATTGTCTGAACCATCGCCATAACTCCTTCGCGAGTCGGATATGCGGAAACGCCGCGCATCACGCCAGTTCAAAATTAGATGCTCTTTCTCAGAATTCCTCGGTGACCTCTGCGTCTCGGCGGTTAAGCGCTCCTCACTCCCCGGTACAGTCCAGCAATGCCAAACGTGTACGGCGTCCAGGAAACCTCGCGAAAGCCCGACTGATGCATACGCCCGAGCATTTCATCCGGCGACGGAAAGCGCTCTACCGATGCCGGCAAATATGCGTATGGACCTCGCACTCCCGAGAGCAGCGTCCCGATTGCGGGAAGAACTTTCTTAAAATAGACACGATAACCGTGCCCGATCAAGCCGCCCGGCTCTCCGAAGTCGAGAATGCCGCACTCTCCGCCGGGAGCGAGCACCCGCGCAATTTCACGCAATCCCGCGTCGTAGTCGGCCAGGTTTCGAAAACCAAATGCTGATGTCACCAGATTGAAGTGTCCATCGGGAAACGGCAGCCGAAGCGCGTCTGCTTCGATCCATTGTGGGGGCCGCAGCTTCGTGCCTCCTCCCTTCTCCGCCGCCTTCGCCGCTGCGCGCTGTAGCATGGCGTGAGAAAAATCCGCTCCTAGAATCTGCGGAGTTCCGGAGCCAGCGCGCCGTCGTAAAGCAAAAGTCATGTCTCCGGTACCACAACAAAGATCTAGCACGCGAGCGCCGGGACGCTGCAGAATGCCATCGAACGTGCGCGCGGTGCGCCACCACCACAGCCGGTCAATGTTGAACGAAAGCACGTGATTGAGCAGGTCGTAGCGCGGCGCAATCGAGGTGAACATTTCCCGGACCGCCTGCGCTGCCGACTCGCGGTCTCGCGCACCGGCGGGAGCCGCGCCTACGATCCGCTCATTTATCTCTTGATTCATATGATTGTTGCTGGTGGAGAGCCGGGCGCCCCCGTCCGGCAGCCTTATGCTTGGACGGGCGAGGCGCCCCTCGCTCCACTACGGAACTAATTCCGCGCCAGTTTCCGAATCTCGTCGACCGCTGACCTTACGATTACTTCCGGCACATCGCTCGTGATCTCAACCTTGCCGATCTCCCGCGGCAGAATAAAGTGCACCACTCCCTGCCGCGTCTTCTTGTCGGAACGCAACCGCTTCAGAATGCTCGCAGTCTGCAACGTCATGCGTGGCAGCCTGCCAAAACCAAGAACCGAGTTCGTAATGCGTCCCGCTGTGACACTATCCAGTTTGCCCGTGGAGAGCGCAATGTGCGTAGCCGCGATCATCCCCCACGCTACTGCCTCTCCGTGGAGCAACTGCGTGTAGCGGGTCTCGGCCTCAAGCGCGTGTCCTATCGTGTGGCCGAAGTTGAGCACCTGCCGCAAACCGCCTTCGCGTTCGTCGGCACTCACCACCGACGCCTTCAATCGCACTGAGTCGGCAATTACTTTCTCAACTACCACCGGATCGCGATCCAGAATCTCGCGCCGTCGGTCTTCAAATAGGCGGAACAGTCCCGGATCTCCGATGATGCCGCACTTCAGCGACTCATACAGACCGGCGCGATATTCGCGTGAAGGCAACGTCTCCAGAACGGCGGGGTCGATCAACACGACGCGTGGCTGGTGGAAGGTCCCGAGCAGATTCTTCCCCGACACGAGGTTGACGCCCGTTTTCCCTCCGATCGCAGCATCCACCTGCGCCAACACAGTCGTCGGCACCTGGATGACATCCACTCCTCGCATATAGATCGAGGCCAGGAACCCAGTCACGTCGCAGACTACACCGCCGCCGAGCGCTATTAGAGTAATCCCGCGATCTGCTCCCTGCTTGATGAGTTTCTCCGCCAGCTTCTCCAGGGTTGCAAGACGTTTCGAGCGCTCGCCATCGGGCATTTCGAGGAGGCCGGTCTCGATTCCCGAAGCCGAGAGCGATTTCAGCAGGACCTTTGCCCAGCGCCGGCGTACGGGCGCGACGGTGACAACAAACGCGCGTCGGTTTTCAAGAATCTTGCCGAGGCATCCTCCGGCACGGGCAAGAAGGCCACTTCCGATGAGCACTTCGTAGGAACGCGACGGGGTGGCGACTGGAACGCTAATCATGAATATTCATCATAGCGTATGGGCGCTCTGTGTTCCCCCGGTGACCTCTGTGTCCTCTGTGGTAAGGATCTTGCCGTTCCAACCTTCCCGCGAGCGACCGGCGTTAATGTTTTACTCCGACGTTTTCCCGTGCGGGTTCAGAAGCGAGGCGAGGATGGAGGCTCCCAAAACAAGAAGCACGATCGCCAGTGCCCATCCAGTTGGAATGTACACGTAGTGCGACCCCAGCATTTTGAGCCCGACAAAAATCAGCACCACCGACAGTCCGTAATGCAAGTAATGAAACAATTCCATCATTCCCGCCAGCGCAAAATACATCGAGCGCAGACCGAGAATCGCGAACACATTCGAAGTGTAAACAATGAAGGCGTTCAGACTAATGGCGAGCACCGCCGGGATTGAGTCCACCGCAAAAAGAATGTCGCTGGTCTCGACGACGAGAAGCACCACAAACAGTGGAGTCGCGTAAAGCACGTTTCTTCGGGTAAAGAACTGCCCGCCCACATATTCTTTCGTGACCGGAAACGTTCGGCGAAATAATCGCAGAACGGGATTTTTCTCGGGATGAATTTCCGCTTCACCCTGCCGGAGTAGCTTGACTCCCGAATATACGAGCAAAGCGCCGAATGCGTAGGTGATCCAACTGAAGCGGTGGATCAGGCCCACGCCCGCCACGATGAATACTCCCCGCATGAGGAGCGCGCCGAGAATTCCCCAGAAGAGCACTTTGTGCTGGTGCTGGTCGGGCACCTTAAAATAGCGAAAGATCACAAGAAACACGAACAGGTTGTCGACGCTAAGCGACAGTTCGATTACGTACGCGGTCACGAACTGCAGCGCCTGAGCCCGCCCGTGCCAGAACAACTCCAGCACCGCGAACGCGGCCGCCAGCGCGATCCAGACTCCCGACCAGGCAAGCGCCTCGCGAAAGCCCACGCGGTGGGAGCGGCGATTCAAAATGCCCAAGTCGAGCACGAGCATCGCCACCACAAACAGGTTGAAAAGAATCCAGAAGACGAGCACAGGGAATGTTACAGCAGGTGTCAGGTGTCAGGTGTCAGGTCTTAGGTCTCAGGTCTTAGGTTTCAGGAAAACCAAAGCCCTCGGCAGTCAACCAAAGGCAAGAGGTCCAGGTTTTCCTGAAACCTGAAACCTGCCACCTGCCACCTGAGACCTGCTCCCCTACGCTGGCGTTAGCCCATATTTCTCTTGCAGACACCGCTCCATGGTGCGGAAGATCAGGCCGTCCACCATGTAGCCAAGAATGATAATCAGAATCATTACCGCCATGACCTGGCTCATATCGCTCAGATCGCGACCCATCATCAGCAATTGGCCGAGTCCCAGACTGAGAAAAATCATTTCGGCTTGAATCAGCGAGCGCCACGCGAACGCCCACCCTTGCTTCATTCCATTCACGATAAACGGCAAGCTCGCCGGCAACAGCACGGACCAGAAGAGGCGAAAGCCGCTCGCTCCCAAGTTGCGACCCGCCATGCCGTAGATTTTTGGCATCTGCTTGCGGCCGTCTTCCATCGCGATGGTCACCGAGAGCAGCGAGCCCATCAGCACGACAAACAGGATGGCTTTTTCCGTCAGTCCAAACCAGAGAACGGCCAACGGGATCCAGCAGATGCTCGGCAGCGATTGCAAACTCACGAGCAAACCACCGAGTGTTTCTTCCAGAAATTTGTTGCTCGACACGGCTAAACCAAGAATCATCCCGAGCACAATCGACAAGCTGTAGCCGATGAGCATGCGCTTCATGGTGACGGCGATGCCAATCCAGAAACTGTGGTCGGCAAAGCCGTCCCACAAAGCGTGTCCCACCCCCCACGGCGGAGGAAAAAGATACGGCGGCCAGATACGCAGTTTCGCAACGAGGGCCCAGATGCCGAGAAGAACGGAATAGAAAATTACCTGCTTAGCGAACTTTTTCATCGGCGTACTCCGCTTCAAGGGACTTGTTAATCTCATCGCGCAGGCAATTCAGAATGTCCCCCGCTGTACGCGCGACATCGGGTTGTTCCATGTGGCGCGGACGCGGCAAATTCACCGAAAATTCCTGCTTGACCCGGCCCGGGCGAAACGTCAGCAACGCGACGCGATCCCCCAGCCTTACCGCTTCGCGCACATTGTGCGTAACGAAAATGATGGTGCGGCCGGTTTCGGCCCAGATGCGCTCCAACTCGTCGTGCAGGAGATCGCGAGTCTGGGCGTCCAGCGCGGCAAACGGCTCGTCCATCAACAGCACGTCGGGCTCGGTCGCCAGTGCTCGCGCCAATGCGACTCGTTGCCGCATGCCGCCCGAGAGTTGATGGATGTAGCTACTCCTGAACTTGGAAAGATGGACAAGCCGCAAATAGTACTGCACCTTCTCCTCCCGCTCGGCTTTGCCAACATTCTTCATCTTCATGCCGAACTCGACGTTCCCGCCGACCGTCAACCAGGGAAACAGGCCAAGTTCCTGGAAGATCAGGATGCGATCGGTCCCCGGACCACTCACCGGCGTGCCATCCACCAGAACTTTCCCCGAGGTTTGCGGATGTAGCCCCGCGATCAGGTGCAACAGCGTGGACTTGCCGCATCCCGAAGGGCCGACGATGCAAAGAAACTCTCCCGGCTTCACTTCAAGATTGATTTTGTCGAGCGCCAGTAAACGCTCCCCCGAAGTCGTTTTATAGCTGAGCGAGATTGCATCCAGCGCGACCTTCGGGACGACCACCTCGGCGACCGGATGGGTGGGAAACGTGACTACCGAGGAAGCCGGTTTTCCGTGAAACACATTCGCGCGCACTCCGGTGCGAGGAGCAACTGGGACTGGCGAGGGATACGCATTTTGAGGACTCGTGCTCATTGTATGACCTTCAATGGGATGGCCTTCATTGGATTGCCTTCTTCCCTTTTTCCGCTAACACCTGGTTCAAGAGCGAAAGATCGTACAGACTCGACAGATCCGGCATCTGGCGCCCAAGAAAACCGGCGTCAAATGCGGACTTCGCGGCATTCATCAGCGACCAGCGCAGCGGGTCATAAGTCGCCTGCATCCGCCCAAACGCTTCGTCCAGCACGGCGTCTGGCAGCGCCTTCCCCGTCTCTTTCGCGATCTGCTGGTTGAGAAGTTTTTTTGCCTCGGGCAAATGCCCATTGATCCATTCTGTCAATTCCACGTGCGCGCGGATCCAGTTCTTCACCAGATCGGGGTGTTCCTTCAAGAATTGCGTCCGCACAATCAGATGAGCGGTAATAAATTGACCACTCGGCCAGAGCGTCCGCTCGTCAAGAAGCAAGCGGCCATTCCCTTCCTTGATCAACCGGGTCGCCCACGGCTCGGGCGCCCACGCGCCATCCAACTCTTTCTTGAGGAACAGTGTCAGCTGGTCGGGATTCGCCAGCGGAATTACCTGCACGTCCCCGCCTTTGTCCGTGGTTTTCATGCCATTTGCCTTCAACCACGCGCGCAGCGCCACGTCCTGCGTATTACCCATCTGCGGTGAGCCGATCTTCTTGCCGTGAAAATCTTCCGGCGTCTGAATGCCGGAATCGCTGCGCACCACCAGCGCCGCTCCCCCACTGGTCGCACCCGCCACAATCCGCAGTGCTTCCCCATTGGAGCGAACGTAGCCGGAGATGGCCGGGTTCGGACCGATGTAGGTCATGTCAATCGCCCCGGCAAATAAGGCTTCAATCGCGGAAGGCCCGGCGTTAAAGCCCTTCCAATCAATCTTGACTTGGGGCCCCATCGCTTTCTCGAACCACGCGTTGTTTTTACCGACCATCGCCTGCGGGTGCGTGATATTGGGAAATGCGCCCACACGAATGACGGTCTGCGCCGCAGCCAATGCACCCAGTACAAGAACCCAACCCGCGGCAACCAAAAAACTTCGTCTGATCATGCCCCCTCGCCTCGGGCCAACATCGGCAGCACACTGAGCTCGGCTTTCTTTTTCTTGTCGGTCTTCCTAACGCTCTTTCTTTCGCCGGTCTTCGGACGGGAATCAGCCGCAGGCCCACGGCTGATCAGGTCGGCCAGCGTCGTATTCTCCAGAATCCCGGCGGCCGCATCCCGTACTTCCAGAAATACCTTGTACAGTGCGCGATGGTGGGCATCGCGATCGATCAGAGTGCGCAACTGATCCGCATCTCCAAACGGCGCAAGCGGGCCATCAATCAAACGGATGATTTCACTCACCCGGATCTCGGACGGCGCGCGGCGCAACCGGTATCCGCCTTTGGCGCCACGCACGCTCTCCAAGATGCGCGCGTTCTTCAGTTCCAGAAGAATCAGCTCCAGAAATTTTTCCGGCAGATTTTCTTCATACGCAATGTCCCGAATCCGGATCGCACCCTGGGTGTAGCGCCGGGTGAGCATCATCATCGCCTGCAACGCATACAGCCCTTTTTGTGAAACCTTCATATTGTCTTGCCCCCGACTATCTCTATGTCAGAGATAGACATTATAGAAAATGCAAGCGCACTACCAAAGAACTAAATTCTCCGGCCGGGGCTGGCCCTGTGATTTCAGCAAGTTACCGCTGGAAGAAAGATTCGATGAGGGGTGCCTATGCAAGGCTTTGCACTTTCGGGAAGGTAGACGTGCTGCGACGGACGCTGTGTTGAGGCTCGGAGCCGCCTCAGCGCAAGCGCAGAATCTCGACCGTGATGTTATCCGGTCCCCCGCGTTCCCGAGCCAGTTCGATCAGCTCGCGGCCCGCTTGTTCCGCGCTTTTGTTTTCCACTGCGTCAAGAATCTCCGAGTCGTGTACCTGTCCCCACAGTCCGTCGCTGCAGATCAGGAGCACATCGTCCGGGCGCAGAGGCTCAGGTCGTGCGGGCGAGTCCATGATCAGATCGGGGTTCGTGCCTAAAGCTGCGGTTAGAATGTTTCGTTGCGGATGCGTCTCGGCTTCTTCCGCACTGATCACGCCCGACTCCACCAGTCGACCCACATAGGAGTGGTCGCGGGTTACCCGCGTAATCTGGCCGTCGCGGATCAGATAGAGACGGGTGTCGCCAACGTGCACGTAATAGAGCGCGTCATAGTTCTCACTGCCGTCCTTACTGCGGATCTCGCCAGCGTTCTCGCCGCCGTCCGCACCGCCGAGCGCACCCCTGACGATCGCCGCTGCGGTGCAGGTCGTTCCCATGCCCCGCAGTTCCGGATGCGCAAAGCTGTATTGCCGGATCTGCTCGTGGGCCGCCTGCAAAGCCTCGACCAGCGCCGCCTGCGGGTCGTCGCCGCCGAAGTCGCGATAGACCGCCACCAGCGTTTCCACCGCCATACGGCTCGCTTCCTGACCGCCTTCATAGCCGCCCATACCGTCCGCCACCACCGCGAGACGCCCCTTGCGGAGGAACTGTTGGTCGTCCTCCGGCTCCCAATAACCAAACGAATCTTCGTTATTTTGGCGCTGGCAGCCGATATCAGACTGGACCGACACCTCAATTCCGGTGCGAGCCTTCATCCGGTCACGATTTCAATTGCGGGAATGACAAGCATAGGGAACGATTGCGTTGACGGGCAAACTTTAGATTATAGAGGTTGCGGGCAGGACGCTCAAACGGAGCGCTGAAAGTGTCTGGCTGTGGCAGAACAAAACATCTGTAAGGAACATCTCTAGACGGAGACGGAGACGAGGACGGCAGTAATGAGTGCCGTCCCCGTGAAAGATCAAACGTCAGGAACCGTTAAAGGATTAAGGACCGCATTGCCCGGTCGGGTTGGTGGTAGAGGCGACACCCGCCTCGGACGCGACTACAACAAACGCCGCTGGCGAAGTGAGCCCCTTGTAGACAGCCGTGACCGAATATGTGCCGTCGATCGCCCAGGCTGGGGCGGTCGCGGGAGACACCGCCGTATTGATCCAGGTGCAGGCAAAAGGCGTTACGGCCGTGAGCAGGCCGTTTGGCGTGAGCTGGACAGTCTGCGCCGGAGTGGCATTCGGGTCGCCGAGCGTGCCGGTCCAAGCCGCACTACCGGGGGTGATCGAGATCTTGTAGACGACGTTTACGTTGTCAAGAAGCTTTTGCGTCCCGCTGCTGTAGTTCCCCCACGTATACAATTGAAGCGTCCCGCCGACACCCTTCAGGTCGAGAGTACCCATCGGGACCTCGCTCGTGTTCGAGGTGGAAAGCTGAACGGACTGCAAGTGATTGGTTGTTCCGCAGCCCAGCATGCTGAACACTAGCAGCGCGCAAGCCAACGCGGCAAAGAGAGTTTTAAGATTCACCGCCGAGTACCTCCAATAGGAAATCTTCCGCATCGTCGCAGCATCCGTCACACGAGGCAAGTAACTAAAGTCACTGAACCGGGCAGACGTAAGCCTCTCTCCCCTCGCGTACCCATCGTCAGAGCCGCCATATTGCAGAAGCGCGATCGCACAGGTCAGAGGTCATCTACAATCACCCCATGCCCGATCAACCCAAGTCCGATCAAACAGTACCTCCTTCTCCGCCTCCTCCCCCACCCGAGCCTATTACTGAGTTTCACATCGGCGAAGAATTCGGAACCGGCAGGCGCAATCTTCCGCCCGCCGGCATCGTCCTGATCTGCCTCGCTGTCGTCGCTCTGATTGTGGGAATCTTCGCTTTCCAAGGACGGCCAAAGCCACAGGGCGTAGGGTCGATCGATTTCGTAGCCGCGAGCGAAGTGCCCGGCCAGGACATGATCATGGCCGCCATCACCTTCACCCTGCGGAATACGGCGGACAAACCGCTCTGGGTTCACACCCTAAAAGCGAGGCTCACCACCGCCGACGACAAGATCTTCGACGATGACGCCGCTTCTGCTGTCGATCTCGATCGCTATTTCCAGGCGTTCCCGGCTTTGAAGGAGAGTTCCGAGCCGCCGCTTTCGCCCGAAACCAAGCTGCTACCCAGAGCCGAACAGAAAGGAACCATCATTGTCGGGTTCAAGGTCACTAGGGAAGCTTTCGATCAGCGCAAGTCCCTGACCGTCACGATTCAACCCTATGACCAGGTGTTGCCCGTGGTATTGAAATGATAAGTAGTGGAGCGACGGGCGTCTCGTGAGCCTGCCCTGAGCGAAGTCGAAGGGTCCAGTCTAGGGCGGCCGGGCGGGGACGCCCGGCTCTCCACCAACTTACTCCTTTTCGAGTTGCTGACGCGCTTGCGCCAGCGCCGCCTTCAGCTCGCCGCTCACCTTCGGATACTTCAAATCCAGACCCTTCAACTCATCCACAACAGCCTGCGCGACCACCAGCCGTGTGAACCATTTGTTATCCGCCGGCACGACGTACCAGGGCGCGTGTTCTTTTGCAGTGTGGCGGATCATATCTTCATACGCTTCCTGATATGCGTCCCAGCATTTGCGTTCCTTCACATCGGACAAAGAAAACTTCCAGTTCTTGTCTGGCGTGTCGAGCCGTTCGAGGAACCGGCGCTTCTGCTCTTTCTTTGAAAGATGCAGGAAGAACTTAACCACCGCAATGCCATTCCGCGTAAGGTAGCGCTCAAAATCGTTGATATCTTCAAAGCGCTCCTGCCAGATATGTTTCGTTGCCAGCGGCTTCGGCAGCTTTTCGTTTTCCAGAATCTGAGGGTGGACACGCACCACCAGCACCTCCTCATAATAAGAACGGTTGAAAATGCCGATCTGGCCTCTCTTCGGGAGGCACTTCGTCGTTCGCCAAAGGTAGTCGTGGTTCAATTCTTCCGCCGACGGCGCCTTGAACGACCACACATCCACTCCCAGCGGATTCACTCCCGACATGACGTGCTTGACCGTTCCGTCCTTTCCAGCGGCGTCCATGCCCTGAAGAATCAGAAGCAGGCCCCAACGGTCCTGCGCCGCGAGAATATCCTGCAGGCGGCTCAATTCCTGGACGCCATCCGCCAGCAGTTCCTTCGCCTGTGGCTTCAGTTCCGACCCCAACCCGTGCGTATCCGCGGGGTCGTGATCTTTGAGGTTGAAGTGTTTCCCGTGCTCGATGCGGTAGCGCTTGAGGAGTTTGTCGATTTTCATAGTCCTTCGACTCCGCGCTGCTACGCTTCGCTCAGGATGACAGAGGTGGAGGATGAAGCCGCCCCGGATAACGCGGGCTTTCCCGAACAGGCTGGGCGGTCGCAATACTCGCGTCTTCGCAGGCTGAGGTACGCGCCTCGATTGGGCGTGGACTTCACCATACTGTCTATTGCCGCTCGCGTCCCTTGCGCACAATTGCGACAAGGTCCGCGGTAGGCACCTTTAACTTTACGCCCTTCACATCAAGCGGAGATGCCTTGGACTTTCGCGCGGGCAAGATTCGAAAGACGGCGCCATCGCGCCGGCGAATTTCAACAGCCCCGTCGCGCTCGGCTTCCTCAAGCACACTGGCAAAGTTTTCCCGTGCCTCAGAATAGGTATAGGCTCTCACAGAACGTTTACCTCCAGCACATCAAGCTTCAACTCGCGCGCACGCGTTCTCAAACCGCTGTCCAAGGTTAGGATCGGAGCTCTCTGGTTTACGGCACATGCGATCACATACGCATCGTATGCGTAAATGTTCAGTCTGGCCGCCAACTCAACCGCCTGCTTCAACGCCAGATCGGTCAAGCGAATGGGAATGGCAGCGTAGGATTCCAATAACTCCAGCGCTTTGTCCAGGCCAATCGCCTTGCGCTTGAACATGGCAGACAGCGCGTTGCCAACTTCCCAGTGAACTGAGGGCGGGGCCACGAGCGTCGCCCCGCGCGTGAGCCGGACCAATTCCTTCTTTTCCGGCTGTTCACCAATGACTGCGAGAATGGCGGAGGTGTCGACCACGATCTCCATGATTGGAGTATATCATATGTACAATTGTACAAGAACAGTCGAAATGGCGGAATGGGGTGTTAGGGTCCGGCCCGTGGATTAACGCGTCACTTGGGCGTGAGTTTCCTAGCGTTGCTGCTTATAGATAGAGTTGTTCGGCGTAGGTTCGTCGTACTCGCGGCCATACTTGTTCTTATGCGCCATGCGCTGCCCGTTCGCTTCCGGAACTCGAATCACTCCGAGAGATGGAGCATTCTCCGCGATCGTGATCTCCCGAGTAAAGGGCTGCTCGTTTTCCGGACCCATGCCCTCGCTCCAGACATGCAACATGTAACGCCCGTAAGGAACACCCGCCAGGCTCAGTTGGCCGTCCCGGTTTGAAATGGCATAGAGCGGCGTCGCCATGGTAATGACAACCGCGCTCATCTCGGGATGAATATTACAAAAAATGTAGCTGATTCCGAGCCGATCGAATCGCACCATCCGCGTAGTGCCGGCCTCGTACAGACCAAGATCAAAACGCTTTCCTTCAAAAAGTGAAAAAACGTTATGGAAAAAGGGATCGTGATTAGGAAACTCCACCATCGACCCCACCGGAACCACCAGGATGTGCGGCTCGAAACTCTTGTTCTTCTGCACCAGCCGCGGGTTTGCCGGCGGGCTTGCTGGCGGATTCGGCATCGCCGTAGTCGTTTCGCCGCCCGCTCCCGTCATCGGCGTCAGCCACACCACCGTCCCGGGAATCGCCCCATTCCGCGTCTTGCCCTTACCCTCAGCACCGATGACCTCGACACGCCCGCGCACCGTCGTTGTCGTTACCTGCGACGTTACCTGAGACGTTACCTGCGCGTGCAATCCGACCGCGCCGGCCCACAACATCGCGCCCCAGATCAAGACCCTTCTATGGCTCATCGTTGCTGGCTCAAGTTTGACGGCTCGGCATCTTGCAGCGTCTTCTTGCAATGGCTTCTTACCGTGCCGCTTCCATCCATCTGCTCAAAAAAGAATGCCCATCATAAGATTGAGGTGTCCCGCGTTGTTCCCGCCTTCAGTAATCGTATACGTCGTCAGGTGTCGATACTCAGCGGAAAATAACAAATCCGAGCGGGGACGGTAAATCATGTTCACAAAGCTTCCCTGATTTCTCGCCAGCGTCGGATCCCCATACGCCTGCGCGTACTGGAAATATTTCAGGTCGGAAGCGTATGGATTATCCATTCCAAACGCTGCATTGAACTCCAATTTATTCGAGGGCCGGTATTTCAATTGCGCCCAGCCGCCAACCGAGTTCAAGCCTCGCACCTCGGTGCTGGCCGAAGCGGGATCGCCGCTAAATAACGCGCTGCGTCCAATTCCGCCGCCCAGTCCGCCAATGGCCTTCCCGCGATAGAGCTTTCCGCTTAGCGAAAACTGGTGGCTGAGCGGCAGGTCGATGTCTGTCATTCCGGCCCAGCCATCAACGGTTCGGCTGAAACCGTAATCCTGCCGGCTGTAGAAACCTCCGACGCCCACCTGCAACGGTTGTCCGAAAACATTCCGCGTCCATGCTATCCGTGTGCCGTACGCCGGCTGACGCGATGACTCCCCAGGCCCCGCCTGACGGTAGAAACCTGCTTGGGGCGCTTCCCCGCTGACCGGATCCAAAGTCCCTCCCTGAAACAGCAGGCTCGACTCTTCTCCCAGAACCAGTCTATGCTCCACCCGTATCTGCGGCACCCAGCTCCACAAGTTCCCCGCATAGGCGAGCGCCGGAACCGCCAGCGACGCAAACGACGTCGGCGAGTTCGGTGAGAAGAAAATGCCATCCTGCCCGACCACAACCGAGGTATTTGTCCAGTCCATCCGCATCGTGCCCGTGCGCAACCGCAGCAGTCCGGAGTTGATCCCGTTCGGAACCGACGGGAAGCCGCCCGCCAAATCGAGTTGCAGGTCTGCCCTTGTCTTTGCACCAGCCACGTTCGGCCCGAACGCCTCGAACCCGATCTCCGACTGTCGCAAGGTCGCTCCGAAGCTCCCCTCAGAATCGCCCGGCGGCTTCGCGCCCGCGAGCGTGGGAATATCAATGTTGTCGACCCACCCTTGATTGCTCACCAGGTTCATCAAAACGATGCCCGACAACCGCAACCGGTACTTCGATGCGCTTTCCACTTTCGTTTGGTACTGATCGTCTACCTTCCCACTCAGCAGTTGGTATTCCTCTTCCAGGCTGGCCGCGTGCTCTCCCTTTCTCTGATCTTCCTTCTGATCTTCTTCTTGATCTCCTTTCTGATTTTCCTGCGGCGCGTCATTCTGTAAGACGTTCTGCAAGCCGTCCTGTGAGCTTCCCGCGGCCGCTTCGGCGCTGGTAGTCTCCGACTTCGCTACCGCATTCCTTAACACGGCATCCCGCGGTCCTGTTCCCGCGCGCACTTCATTGAGCTCCCGGCGCAACTCCTCCGTTTCCGCGTGAGCCCGCTGCCAGTCGGAGCGCATCCCGGCAACCGCCGCCTGCAACTCACGAACCTGCTCGCGCAACTCGCGAACCGAGTCACTCGACGCAGCACTCAATAACTCCGAAGAAGAAGGCGGCTCTGCCCGATTCCGAGCTTCCTGCGCGATGGCGGATGCGGTCCACGCCATCACACCCGTCAGCATCGCCCATCGCAAAAATTCGAACCAGCGCGTCATACTCATTCTCATGTCGCCTCCTGCCCCACTCCACACTAAGAGTCTGTATTTCAGGTCTGCATTCCGGAAGTGCATTTCGGATTTGTGCCCAAAGAATTCGCAACAGAAATTATGCCGTTTATGTAATCTGCCGGGCTGCCAAGGCATTTTCCGCCGAGGGATTCAGCGGAATATTTATGCGGAATGTCGTGCCCGAAACCGACGTCTGTTCCACCGCGACGTCGCCTCCGTGATCCTGCAGAATCTTCTGCACCACCGTCAATCCCATCCCGGTCCCATTTTCCTTGCCGTGGCTCACAAACGGCTCGAACAACCGGTCACGCACCGCCTCCGCGATCCCTGGACCGTTATCCTCGATACGAATTTCCAGACTATCGCCCTTGCGTCTCAGCTCGATATCGATTTTCCCGGATTCCGCCGGCACCACCTCGCACGCGTTCAGAAGTAAGTTCAGCAAGGCGCGTTCCAGCTTCTTGAAATCGAACCAGCCCTCGGTCGATCCTTCCGCGGAGATCCGAATCCGTATGCGCTGGAATTCCGGATGCGCCTTCACGCCCTGTACCGCTCGATCCACCGCCGACCGAACGTCGCCGTAGGAAGGACGCAACGACTCTCGCGTGCGCGAGAATTCCAGCAGCGACTCGATCAAGTCCGTCATTTGGTCGACCGCGATCCGTATTTCGGCGTAGAGATCTTCGCGCTGCCCCGGCGTCAGATTGCTCTCACAAAGAAATTCCGCATTCGCCATCACCGACGCCAGCGAATGCCGCAGATCGTGCGAGATCGAACTCGCCATCCGCCCGATCGTTGCCAGCCGTTCCGCATCCAGCAACTCTCTCTGCGTCTTCTGCAGGTTCTTTCTCATCCGGTCGAAGGTTCCGGTTACCTCGGCGACTTCGTCTCCGCCCCGCACCTGCAGCGGATAAGCATAGTCCCCCTGCTCCAGCGCCCGCACGCCGGCTACCAGATTCTCCAGTGGACGCGTGAAGGTGTGCGAGATCAGAAACACCAGCAGGGTCCCCGCCAGCACCGCCGTCAGTCCGAGCGCCAGTAGCAACTCGTTCAGGCAGCTCAAAAATGCGGTTGCCTGATCGAACGACTTCAACACCCATAAATTCAGCGCGGGTGTACCCGGCGTGGGCAAATCCACCGCCGTCGCTAAAAACCGCTCCTCACCCAGACGGATCAGATCCCCTTGCGGCGGCCCTCCAGCTGCAGTTCGCGGCGCCACTCGCAGCAACTCCGATTCCTGGGCAGGCTTCAGCGTGCTCCGCACAATCGAATCGTCATAACGAAACGCCACTTCGCTCGCCGCCACACGGCTCAGGTCCCGGGCCACGCGATCGTCAATTTCATAACCCACTAGCAGATAACCCAAAACCTGGTGCTCGCTGGCTGGACCGAAATAAATGTCCTGGAGGAAAACTTCGTAGAGATGACCTTCGACATACCACCAGTGCCGGGTCTCTTCGCGTGACACCACGGTCGGAAAAAAATCCTGGCCATCGCGAACCGTAATCTCTTGTGGCGTGGCCTGCAGCGCCATCACTTTGCCGGAAGAATCGGCCAGAAGCAGCAAGTCGCTGCCCGCCAGTTGCCATAAGTGACGCGATGCGTCCTGGATGGTCGCAATGTGGTGGGATGTCATCAGCGCCCGCACGTCAGGCAAATCGGCCAGCAGCGCGGCCGAGCGCTCGAGCGTCACTTCTCTCTGCTTCTGAAAACTGTGGAATGCGGAAACGGAATTCTGCAGGTCGCGCTGGATTCCCAGCCGCACCTCCTGCTGCACGGTGCGCCGCACCACCAGCAGCGTCGTGAATGTCAATGTCGCCGATACCACCACCATGGAGAGCAGGAACTTGGTCCGCAACCGAATTCCTCCCATGGTCAAACCTCGAAGGGATTATAGGAGATAGGGACAAAAGGTCAGAGGTGAGAAGTCAGATTGCAGAAGTAAAGTCGTTGTGATTTTCACCTCTGCAATCTGACTTCTCACCTCTGACCTCGCTCCACTACGGCACAAACTTGTAACCGGCACTATGTACCGTGCGGAAATGCAAAGGGTTCGCGGGATCTTTCTCCACTTTCTGCCGCAGCCTCAGAATGTGATTATCCACCGTCCGAGTGCTCGGATAATTCCGGTATCCCCAAACGTGGTTCAGCAATTCTTCCCGCGACAGTACGCGCTCCGCATTCTGAATCATGAACTTCAGCACCTTGAACTCTTGCGAAGTCAATTGCACCAGGTTCCCTTCCCGCCACAATTCCATTTTCTTGAAATCAACTTTCACGTCGCCAAACGCAAAGGTCTCGGTCAGCGGAGTTCGCGACGAGCGCCGCATCGCCGTCCGCACCCGCGCCAGGAGTTCCCGCGGACTGAACGGCTTCGTCACGTAGTCATGCGCGCCCAACTCCAGCAGCAGCACTTTGTCCATTACTTCCGTCCGCGCGCTGAGAATGATGATCGGCAACGAAGGCGCTGCCTGGCTGATTTCCCGGCACACGTCCTGCCCTGGCGTTCCCGGCAAGCTCAAGTCGAGCACCAGTACGGACGGCGTTGCCGCCCGAAACATCTCGAGACCCGCGGCTCCATTCCCCGCAATATCCACCGCGAATCCTTCGCTTTCAAACAATCGCTTTAGAGCCTTTTGGACGGCGCGGTCATCCTCGATCACCAGGATCCGCTCCGAACTGGCCGGCACCGCTTCCATAATCGCCGACGCTGCTACTGTTGCTGATACGCTCTTGTTCACGACCGCCCCCGCGCCGTAATTGGCATGAATCATACCCCTAAACTGTAGCCTGATATCGGGTTAATGACATATTTCGGGGTATAAAGTGACATCAATTTGACAATTTGTTGACAAATGCGGGGGCAGCAACCGAAGGGAGAGGCTAAGGAAGAGGAACTGACAGCCGCAAGTCGTCTCGGCCAAGACCACGATCGACTAAACGGAGCAGCCCATGAGCAACTGAAAAGGCCAGTTTCCCAAGCCGAGAGCCAGAATGCCTTTTCTGAGAGTCGAGACCCGTAAACCGGAGACCGCCCCATCGACATTTGACTTCCCGGCACTTCCTCCGCAGAATAGAAGTAGTTCTTTGAAGGCCCATCCCACCAGTGGGGGCGTCACGGCTTCGACGGAGATGCTTGCGGCCAAGAGGCATGCCGGGGTGCACACACCCGTAATCGCGTGCAAAATGATAATTGCCAATCAACAGATGGCATACGCAGCCTAATTAGTTAGGCCGCCGTTCTCCGCAGCTTCGCCCGTGGGCTGCGAGCGAACGTCACACAGCGGGCTGCTCTTCTCTGCTACGTCTGGGCAGAGAAGCTAAGATTTCAGGCTAGCGCCAACTGTTTCTTGTCCGTTCTGAGCAGCTGTCGCGAAGGTCCTGGGGTAATGCCCAGGGCATGAACCGGAATAAGCATGTAGTCTCTTGACCAGTAACATTTTCGGACGCGGGTTCGACTCCCGCCGCCTCCACCACTTCTTTTAGATTGTACGATTCATGCAGTTGAGGGAACCGACGCTTCTGCTCCCTCAAAATGCGCTTCAATCTCTTCCAGCGTCTTCCCTTTCGTTTCCGGCAGCAACACTGCGGCGGTAATGAAGTAAATTACGGTGCAGGCGGCAAAGCCAAAAAACATGGTCGAGTAACCATGCTTGCCGACGGTGGGCAGGAACACGGCGGCAATCGTCGTCGAAACAGCCTGGTTAATCAATAAAGCAATGCTCATACCGTTGGAGCGAATCCGCGTTGGCATCAACTCCGAAAGCGCCAACCACACGCACACTCCGGGACCGATCGCGAAAAACGCCATGAAGACGAAGAGACTGATTGCCACCAGCCAGCCATTGTGAGCGGTCGGCACCGGAGTAATCAGTGCATTGTCAATTCTTAGCGGAGCCTTGCGCGAAGCATCGAGATTGCTAAACGGATTCGAGAAGAACGCGACTACTTTATTGGCGGGAACGCAGCTTTCGCGAGTGATCTCAATCGGCTTCGCGGCCGTGTCGTCAGAACGTGCAACCTTGGTGGCAGCACGGAAATCTCCATAAGAATAGATGACGACGAGCGATGTGGGCCTGTTGCCAATCGCCTTGCCGGTGTCTCCGGTAGCAGCGAGGAGCGCGCCCGCAGCCTTCTCGTCGTAAAGCAGCGTAACCTTCTGGTCGGCATCGACCATCGACTGAACTGCAGCCCGAGAGTCCACGCGCAGCTTTTCCGTGCGCCGAAATAGCAGGCCAGTGCAAAGGAGCGACACAATAATGCCGGCGCTCCCGACCGACAGCAGGAACTTGCGTCCCTTGCGGTCCACCAGCAGCACGCCGCCAATGGTCATCAGGAAATTCATCATCGTGAAAAGAACGTAACCCCGGTGCGCCTGGAGATCGGAGAGACCGCTCTGAATCAAGATCGTCGTGTTATAGCCAATGATGGAGTTGATGCCGGTGGCTTGGTTGCACGCGAGAATGACGCAGGCCAGGACAAACGGAATCACGTATTTGCGCCGCAGAAGTGATTCCTTGACCTCGGCCCCGGTTGAGGTTTTCGCTTTTTCAGCAGCGGCGACCTGCTCCATTTCGGCAAGCTCTGAATCCGCTTGCTCGTTGGTGCGCGAGCGCAGAAGGGCGGCGTAAGCGGCGTCCCGTTGTCCCCGCAGAAACAGCCAGCGCGGGGACTCCGACACCATGAGGCCGCCGATGACGAACAAAATGCCGGGTGGCAACGAAACCCAGAAGATGCTGCGCCAAGCCGTATCTTTAAAGGCAAAGAGCCGAGCAGGATCGCCCAGCTTGGCCACCTCTTCGACGCGAAGGCTCAAGAACATTCCGACCAAAGCCGCCGCAAAGATACCCAGAGTCAATAACCATTGGAAGATGGCCGTCCCCTTGCCGCGATTCGTCGCCGACAGGCACTCCGCCAGATAAAGCGGAACCACGACACCGATCAAGCCGCCGCTCATTCCCTGCAACAGGCGGCCAAGCACCAGCGATCCATAGGCGTGCGAGAGCGCGATGATGGGAATGCTGCAAACAAATAGCAGTCCGCTGAGCATCATCAGCGGCTTGCGACCGATCCAGTCCGCCAACGCACCCGCGAACAGGGTTGAGATCACGCTGCCAAGCAGCACGGCGGCAACCACGATGGAAAGCTGGCCGGCGTTCAATCTTGAAGTGGCCTCCAAATAAGGCAACGCCCCGCCGATAATGCCGACATCCACGCCGTAGAGCAGTCCGCCCAGTCCTGCTACCAGCAGTAGGAAACGGTTGTAGCCAGCTTTTTCGTTTTGTGTCACGGGGAGCCCTTTCCCTATTTAGGGAACCTCTGACTAAATCTCAAAAAATCTTTATCCGGTCGTCACGAATCATTTCCGCCAGAGTCACGACTTCACTTGGCTACTCATGAGAGCTTCATACGCAGCTCCCCAAATCGGCGCGTCCTCATTCACGACAACCGATATTGGAATGCGAGCCAGCACCGGCGCAAGTTTGCTCTCGCCACAAAATGACTTGAAGAAGATACCATCCTGGAGCTTGGGCAGGATTTTCACCGCAATGCCGCCCGCGATGTAGATGCCGCCAAGAGCCATAGTCTGCAGTGCAAAATTCCCCATTACCCCACCAAATATCTCCGTCCAGAACCCCAGTGTCTCCACGCAGACGGGGCAGGATTGCGCCAACGCGCGCTGTGTGATTTCGCTGGCCGCATTGCCCTCCCGAGTGCCCTCCAAAGATTCGAACGATGCGTGCCGTACACCAGAATTCAGGAACTCGTGAATCCTGCGGAAACCCCGCCCGGAGACAATCTCCTCGCAGGATACGTGAGGCAATTGCACTCTTAAATGGCTGAGCAATTGAATCTCGCGCTCAGTTCGTGGCGCAAAATCTGCTTGACCTCCTTCGGCCGGGGCGACCCGATATGTTTCGCCATCCCAGAAAAGAATGGCCTCTCCCAAGCCAGTTCCCGCCGCAATCACCGCTCTCGTCGCGTTATGTGCGGGGGTTCCTGAATTCAGGGACACAAAGTCATTCAGAGACAGCCTTTCCAGACTCAAGGCGGTAGCTGTGAGGTCGTTCAGCAATCGTACGTTCTTCAGTTCGAGCGTGTGTGCGAGCGCTGATACATCTACGACCCACGGCAAGTTTTCTGAGTAATGCCGCCCACCTGCAACCACGCCGGCCACTCCGAAACCAGCGGCATCAACTGCCGGGGCCTTCGCGTTCGCATCCGCTGCCCTCGCTTGTTTGAGAAAATCTTCGACCAGATCTTCGAACCCGGCATAGTCCCGGGTCGCAAGACGACGCTGAAAGACCGAACGCAGGGCACGCCCTTCTTGCAGGAACAACCCAAGATTGCATTTTGTGCCGCCAACGTCCCCGGCGAGAATCATTGTCTCTGATCCTACACGTGTGCTTGTTCGAGATGTTTCAGAGTAGGCAACCCTCTAATGGATTTTCCAGCCTTCTTCTGCGCGACACGTAACTCAAAAAGACTTTGCAGATTAAGCCAGAAGTCAGCCGTCGTATCGAAGAAGTGGGCAAGGCGCAGGGCTGTGTCACCGGTGATGGCGCGCCTTCTATTTAGGATCTCGGTGACGCGATTGGTCGGAACATCGAACTGCCGCGCAAGTTCCGCCGCGCTCATGCCCAGTTCCTTCAGTTCTTCGGCCAGGTGTTCGCCGGGGTGAATAGCGGTAAATGCCATAATATTTCTCCTAGTGATAATCAACGATCTCCACGTTCGATGGGCTCGGGGTGTTCTTCGGGCCATTCAAAGCAAGTCCGCTCCGCCATCGGTCATTGATGCGGATGCTGTAGGAAGAAAACGTGAATCTTATCAGAGATGAGTGCCTATCATGCGCCCAATTGAGCACCTGATATTGACATTTCTGGCCTGTCAGCTAGGATGCAAAGAAGACTGGAGTCACCGGGATACCCGGGAGCCAAGTATGAACATCGAGACCCGCGACGCAGCACTCGAAGCCAGAATCCAGCGGCAGCTCCAAGCAACCGGTTCTGCCACTGTTGAGGAAGTCTTGCTCCGCCTGCTCGAGACCCAGGAGGAACAAGATCGCTGGCTTTTGGAAAACCGGGAAGCCAACGACGCGAAGATTCGGCGGGGCATTGAGCAACTCGACCGGGACGAGGGAATTCCGGAGGACCGACTGGACGCTTACCTGTCGGAGTTGAAAGCCAAGCCTAAATGAGAGTGCGCTACGTCCTTGCGACACGGGCCGCGCTCGATCTTGTCTAAATCTGGCGCTACATCAAAAAGCAAAGCAGCGTTGAGATGGCAGACCGCGTTGAATCAGTCATTCGTGACAAGATTGTCTTCTTGGCGAAAACGCCCGCGCTGGACACTGGCGTAAGAATTTGACGGACGATGCGGTAAAGTTCTTTCCGGTCTACTCGTATCTTATCGCCTACCGACCGGAGACGAAGCCCTTGCAAGTTGTTTCCATTCTCCACGGCCACCGGGACGTAGAACGAATTCTCAAGAATCGTCTATAAGAGTCGCGGAGAAAATGAGTCTCGATCCACACCCTGGGGTTGTTCTCGACACTCATCCATTCGCAGATCTCTCGGCGCGTGTTTCGGCCCGAGGTATATAGGAATAGCTCGCATTTTCGTTCAGCCGATATCTCTCTTTACGCATCCGCTTCCGGCAATGGCGTCAGCGGCTGAATTTCGATGACGTGCAGGCCGCACTCAGTCTTGCCCGTGCCAGGCCATCGCCCCGCCCTGGGATCTTCGCCCGGCTGGATGGCCCTCGTGCAATACGTGCACCCGATGCTCGGATAATTCTGATCATGGAGCGAGTTGTAAGGGACATCATGTTCGTGGAGATAGCGCCAAACCTGTTTCGAAGTCCAATCCGCGATCGGATTCACTTTGACTAACCCGAATTTCGCGTCCCACTGGATTTTGCGTGCACCCTCGCGGATTAATGTCTGGTCGCGTCGAATGCTCGTGATCCACGCCCGCAACTCACCGAGTTTGCGGCGGAGCGGCTCTACCTTGCGCAGGTTGCAGCATTGGTCGGGATCGCGCGCCCAGAGAGCCTTACCGTGAACCCGCTCCTGCTCCTCTGGAGAGAGCAGCGAAAAAACTCTCTCAATTTTGATTTCATATTTTTGCTCGATCCTGTCCATCAGGTTGTACGTCTCAGAAAACAGGAATTCGGTATCGACCGTGAAGAGGCGAAAATCCTTGCGCAGGCGCGACGCCATATCAATCATCACCATGCCTTCGGCCCCAAACGCCGACGAGATTGCGACCTCATTGCCGAAGGTGTCAAACGCCCACGACAGCACCTGCTGCGGAGTCCAACTCTCAGCCGTCAACTGCATTTCTGCGATCTTGTCTTTCACGCTACCGGCTCCTTGTCCGTTCCCAGGCGCGGCGCCTGCGAGAAGAATGTTTTGAAGAGTGCTGGAGGACGCAAACCGTCGTTTCCCTTCGACAACTCCGGCATCACAAATCCCCCCACCATAGCGGCGGGATCAGCCAGCCGCACAACTTCGCCCACGACGAGCAGCGTTGGAGTAGCAAGTTGCGGCGAACGATGTAGATCCAACACGGTCGTGCGATGGGTTCGCTGATGTCTGGTGGTGGCGCGCGAGATGACGGCGCAAGGTGTCTCACCGGCAAGCCCGGCCGCCGTCAGCCTCTTCGCGATATCCGAGTAGTTTTGTCCAGGCATGTAGATCACGAGTGTCGCTCCGCTGGCAACAAATTTGCTCCAATCGGAGGCATCTTTTCCGGCAGCATCGGAAGCCTGATGCGCGGTGATGAGCACCAGCGCCGACGACGCTCGACGATGGGTCAGCGGAATCTGAGCGGCAGCGGCCGCACCCATGGCCGAGGTCACGCCGGGAACTATTTCGAAAGGAATGTTGTTCCGGCGTAGCGTTTCGATCTCTTCACCCGCCCGCCCGAAAATCAGCGGATCGCCACCCTTCAGCCGGACAACGCGCAGTCCCGAAGCCGCCAACGCGACCATCAGATCATTGATTTCCCCTTGCAGGATTTTCTTTTTCCCGCAGCGCTTGCCAACGTTATGAATCTGGGCCGTTGAGGGAATCAGCTCCAATATTTCGGGCGCGACCAGGTCGTCGTGCAAGACAACATCGGCGGTTCGCAGAAGGCGAAGAGCCTTCAATGTCAGCAACTCCGGATCGCCCGGTCCTGCGCCAACGAGATAAACTCTTCCCTTCATGCTTCCACACCCTTCGCGCTCAACTCCGCGCTGAACACTGGGAGTTTGGCCAGCGCCGCTTCGAACGCTTCCCTGCTCGCCAGTGAGTGCAGTAACTCCGACTTGGTCTCTTTATCGAGCTCGCTGGCCAGAATGAGCCGTCTGGTCGCGCCCAGTTGCTCAACCCATGCCGTGTACCCGTCTCCGAACTGGCGTTCCAGTTGCTGCCGGAGTTTCTGCGCCAGCGATGGACTCTGCCCAGCCGTTGAAATCGCGATCTGCAGGTCGCCACGCCGCACCACTGCGGGATAAAAGAAATCGCAAAGGTCCGGAACATCCACCACGTTGCACAGCACGCCACGCCGTTGCGCCTCGCGATAAACCAGTTCGTTCAGGTTGCGTGAAGCCGTTGCCACCACCGCAAGAAACTTGCCGTCGAGATCAGACGCCGAGAAAGCACGCAGTTCCAGCTCGATCTTCCCAGCGTTGGCCCATTCGCGGACCTGGTCGCTCGCCGCAATCGCAACTACGTGGATGCGCGCGCCCGTGTCGATCAGGCCGCCGATCTTGGGCTCGCCAACTTTGCCCGCGCCGACGACCAGGCACTGCTTCCCTGCCAGTTTCATAAACATTGGGAACATGCTAGTCACCGTCTCCTCCAGCGAGTTGCGCTACAGTTCCTCTCGCACTTACCGGCGGCAAATCGCGGGTGACCGCTTCCACCGGCTCGCCCGCCAGAAACTCCCGCAACTGCGTGTCCGTGTGCCGCGCAAAGAACTGACGCAGGTTCTGGTCGGGCTGACGTCCGGTGAGATACTGCCGGAGCAATCTCTCGATCGCATCCGGAACCTCAGTCGCAAGGCAGCGATATCCCACGGGCCGCGCGGTCGCCTGATGCAAGCCGAGCGCTCCGCCCAGGCAGAAGTAATAGGCATCGATGAGGCGGCCGTCGACTTTCATCTTCTTGCCATCAATGCCAATGTCGGCAATCCAGTGCTGTCCGCAACTGTTCGGGCATCCGGTAACGTGCAGCTTCAAGTGCTGATCGAAACCAGGCAGACGCTCTTCCAGTTCCTCCACCAGCCAGCGGGCAAAGCTCTTTGTCTCCGTGATCGCGAGCTTGCAGAACTCTGTGCCGCTGCATGCAATGGTGCCGCGCCAGAACGCCGACCCGCCCACCCGCAATCCAATCGCGTCCAACTCCTTGGCTAAGTCGTCAGCATTAAGCCGAGGAACGTTCACGATGAGCAGGTTCTGCATGTTGGTCGCGCGTAGCTCGCCGGACGCGAAGCGATCGGCCAGATCGGCGGCAGCGTGCATTTGCTCCGCAGTAATTCGCCCGCGGAGAACAGCGGCTCCCACGTAGCAATAGCCCGGTTGCTTTTGCGGATGAATTCCCACATGGTCGCGATAAACATCCGCCGGCGGCGATTCCGGGACAGCGGCATCGAATCGAAATCCAACCCGCCGCTGCAGTTCCTCCAGAAAACTCACCGCCGTCCAGCCATGCCGCAGGAAGAGAAACTTCAGCCGCGCCCGCTCGCGATGTTCGCGCAACACATCCGAGTCGCGAAACAGTTCCGCGATCCCCTTTATGGCGGGCAGCACTTGATGCCAACGAACAAACGCGTTCAGCCGCTCTCCCAGGTAGGGTTCGGTGGAGAGCCCTCCCGCAACTCGCAGCGAGAAACCGACCTCGGGTATCCCGCGAATTACACGGGTGATCGCGGTCAACCCAATATCGTTGATCTCCGGATACGGGCACCACACGCGGCACCCGGTAATCGAAATCTTGAATTTTCGGGGGAGGTTATAGAAGTCGTTATTCCCCGCCAGCATTCGCGACGCTTCGAGCGCTAGAGGCGAAGCATCGCAAATCTCGTCCGCGTCCACTCCCGCGACCGGGCATCCGGTAACATTGCGTGTGACATCGCCGCAGGCGCTCATCGTGTTCAATCCGACTCGCGCGAGCGCTTCGAGTACATCTGGAAGGGCCTCGATCGTGACCCAGTGCAACTGGATGTTTTGGCGGACGGTGATGTCGGCAATTCCATGAGCGTAACGGCGGGTGAGTTCGGCAATGGTTCGCAGCTGGTCGGAACTTAGCAGACCGTTGGGGATCCGGATTCTCACCATGAAGCATTCCAGCGCCCGGCCTTCCCCGCCCTGACCGCCGGTTACGCCCGCCCCATCACCCTGGGTGTATACGCCCCACCAGCGAAAATAGGTCCCAATCCACTCCGGGGGGATGGAGTCGAACCCCTCGCGCGCGAAGCGTCGGATTTCCTCCAGACCTTCCCAGGGGTTCTTGGAGCGTTTGAGGCGCTCGACCCGCTGCGCTTTGGTTTCTTTCGCTGTGTTTGTCATAAAACTGTTTGGCCCGACTATTTGTCCCAGATTGTTTTGTGCCGGAAAATAAAAAACCCACCGCCAGGTTTGTCTGGCGGTGGGTTATAAGTGCCGGTTTTAAAAGAAATCCTTTACTTCGGCAGCCTCCCTGCGCCAGAGCACACGCATGCACAACAACAACAAGAGCACATGCACATCGCGCAAAGATTCTGCATAAACATGGTGACCAGCATTCTAAATCGACCGGCTCTCTGCGGTCAACAAACTTCGCTACCCCTTTTCGATGCAACTTTTCGATCCAACGAATCAGAATTTTCGCTCGATCCCGGTCACCCCCCCAGTCGTGATCCGTTTGTGGTTGCTGCCCGCTTCCGCCGGTGTCCCGGCGATGAGTGCTGATTTAGAACGGAGGACCCGAATCAGGTTCCCGCGCCGGGAATTGCCGGAAAAATGTCCCGCCAGAAGCTCGTAACCCTAACCAGCAGAAGGACGAGCCCAACTTCTGGGGGCGCCAGAGTGGTGGCAGGGCAAGTGCAATAGAGGACGTGGGAACTCACACCAAAATATGAAAGTTCTAAGAAACCTCGCTAAGCGGGGCTAGCGAAGCTTCACCCGAGTGGACAGACAAATCATGCAGACGAGTTTCACATCGAGACAACCGGCCATAGAACAGAGGATGCACGAATTGGCCACCGCTCAAGAATCTTCTGCAAACTGGTTTGCGGCCTACACCAATTCACATCACGAAAAGCGCGTGGCCTCGCACTTTGGCGAACGCCAGATCGAATCATTCTTGCCCCTGTATTCCGTGCTGCACCGCTGGAAGAACCGTTGCGAGGTAGACCTCGATCTGCCACTTTTTCCAAATTATGTGTTTGTGCACATCGATCCCCGGGAGCGCGTGCGCGTGCTCGAAGTGCCGGGTGTGCTGTCGCTGGTTGGTTTTGGACGAACCCTGGCGCCGCTCTGCGATTTTGAAATCGAGGCACTTCGCTCTTGTGTCGGACAGCGGAAAATCGAGCCCCATCCTTACCTCGTCATCGGTGAGCGGGTCCGTATCAAGGCCGGCCCCATGACGGGGATGGAAGGCGTGCTGATCCGCAAGAAAAGCAACTTTAGGGTTGTGCTCGCCCTCGACGTGATCATGCAATGCGTGGCGGTGGAGGTCGACGCGGACGACTTGGAACCGGCGGCGAAGCATGCTGGCCGCGCTGTCCTGCCACTTGGCTTCGCAGGCCGTCCCCCCCGGCAAACCCAGTCGTACAGGCCACTCTAGAGCATGCTTCTCTTCGACAAATTCGGGTGGCAGATTTGCCGGCCTGTAGCGATTGCTCTGTTGGTTGGTTCGTCGGTAAACGCCGGTTGGGCATCCGATGCAAAGACTCTCAAAACATGTACGCGCCAGAGTACGTGGCAAGAGAGAGAAGAGAGCCATTCTTCGGAACTGTCCGGAACGAGCCCCGCTAAGAAACTTCGAACGAGTGCGGCAGTCGGTTTCTGCCCGGCACTCTTCGCCCAAGATTTCTTCTCCGATCAGAAAGCGATTTGGACCAGCCCCTTTCATCTACATACCCAAGACAAAAAGTGGCTCTTGCCCCTGGGAGTTGGCACCCTCGGCCTGGTGGCGTCCGATCAAGACATCATGCGGCATTTCGGAAATACCCCGATGACCCGCAGCAGCAGTTTCAGCAACTATGGACTGGCGGCCATGGTCGGTGGCGCTGCCAGCTTGTATCTGCGCGGAGCAATCACCCACGACGACCACGGCCGCGAGACCGGCTTCCTCGCCGGAGAAGCGGCGGTGAACGGCCTAGTCCTGGGCGAGACCATGAAACTGGTGTTCCAGAGGCCGCGTCCCAACGCCGCGAACGCGGGCAGCTTCGGAGCAGGAGGCGCCTCGTTTCCGTCGGAACATGCCCTGGTAGCATGGTCGATCGCGAGCGTCATTGCCCACGAGTGTCCTGGACCGTTAACCAAACTGCTGGCTTACGGTGCGGCCACGGGAATCAGCGATGCCGTCGACGTCTTGAAAGCCATCCTCGCCGGTTCGTTCGCGTTCCTGGTCATCGTGCGCTATGGGTTGGGACTGAAAGTTTTTCCGCTGTCCATTTATGCTTTGGAGGCGCTGATTACCTTTACGCTGTTGACCGGCGTGCGCGTACTCTCGCGCATGCTTGCGGAAACCGTGCGGGCAGACTCGACCTCGAAACGTTTACTCCTGATTGGCGCCGGACATGCCGCCCAGACGATCATTCGCGAAACCCAGGTAGCAGAGACCGGCTATCGGGTGATCGGTTGCGTCGATGACAATCCACTCAAGAAAGGCCTGCGAGTTCTGGGCGTGCCGGTGCTTGGCCCCGTCCAGGCTCTGACGAAAGTAGTCAGCCAGCAAAGAATCGACGAAATCCTGATTGCGATTCCATCGGCTACCCCGATCCAGATGCGTCGCCTGGTGGCAATCTGTAAAAAAACAACCACTTCTTTTCGAACCGTCCCTTCCATGACGGAATTGATCGCGGGTCGAGTCATCTTGCAGCAGGTTCGGGAAGTTTCGCTCGCGGATCTTCTGGGGCGTATCCCTGTCGACCTCGATCTGGAATCGGTGCGGGAGCATATTCGGGACCGCGTGGTCATGGTGACTGGTGCCGCGGGATCCATTGGTTCCGAACTGTGCCGTCAAATCAGGACGTACAAACCGAAACTTCTTGTGTGCCTCGACCAGAATGAAACCGGAATCTTTCATTTGCAGCATCAGCTTGCCCAGGGCGAGGACGCCGAGCGCAAGGCATTTTGTGTCGCCGACTTCTGCAACCCGGAACGCATGCGCAGAATATTCCTTACCTATGGGGTTGAGATCGTCTTCCATGCCGCCGCCTATAAGCACGTGCCTGTAATGGAGTCCAATGTGGAGGAGGCGGTCAGCAACAACGTTTTCGGACTGCTGGCCTTGCTGAACGTGGCACAAAGTTCGAATTGCGCGACCTTCGTAATGATTTCGTCCGACAAGGCGGTGAATCCGACGAACGTCATGGGCTGCACCAAGCGGGTGGGAGAATTGATTCTCGCAGCCTGGCCCGGGGAGCGGCTGCGCTGTGTGTCGGTCCGATTCGGCAACGTCCTCGGATCGAACGGCAGCGTGATTCCGCTCTTCCAGGAACAGATCCGTCAAAACCTGCCCATCACCATCACTCACCCCGAGATCACCCGCTTTTTCATGACAATTTCCGAAGCGGTCAGCCTGGTGTTGCAGGCCTTCGCGATCGGCCGGAACGGCGACATCCTCGTGCTCGACATGGGAGAGCCGGTTCGGGTCGCGGACCTGGCGAAGACTCTGGTTCGCCTCTCCGGCAAATCCCGCCCGGAATTTAAGTTCATCGGCCTCCGTCCGGGCGAAAAACTCTTCGAAGAACTCTTCTATCCCGACGAGCGGGTCCTTCCGAGCGCCTGTGAAAAGATCGCCTGCACGGAAAGTATAAAGCTCGCCTGGCCGGCGTTGAAGCACGGTCTAGACGAACTTTATGTCGCCGTGTCGCTCGGCAAGCGAGCCTCGATCCTCGCCCACCTCAAGCAAATCGTGCCGCAATTTACCTACACCGGTTGCGATCAGCCGGGGAGCGCGGTCGGTGTGGTGCACGAACTGCGTGAAGTTCCACCGCTAGTGGACAGGTCGGAATTGCCCTTTGAACCTCGCAGGTGAATTGACCCTACCAGTACTCATTCCCGGATTGAAGCGGCGATGCGGATCCAATGTCCGCTCAGAAAAGTTCATGGGTTAAAGATCTAAGGGTTGAACATCTAAGGGTTGAAATCCAGGGGTTGAACCTTTATCGATCGGCATCTTCATTGCGGGTATCCGTCAGGATGGACGCGATGCCACCGCCACGCGCTTTCAACAATGGCTTCCAAATCGGGGAATCTCGGCTGCCAGCCCAGGTCGCGCCGAATTTTTTCTGAGCTGGCAATTAATACCGCTGGATCACCCGCACGGCGAGGCGATTCGATCACCGGCACCGGATGCCCCGTGACTCTCCGCGCCACTTCGACCACCTCGCGCACACTGAAACCCTGCCCGTTGCCCAGGTTATAGATCAGCGGGTTGGAATTCTCCAGCTTTTTCTCCAGCGCCAGCGCTTCGAGGGCCAGCAGGTGCGCCCGAGCCAGATCGCTGACGTGGATGTAATCGCGGATGCAGGTGCCGTCGCGGGTGGGATAGTCCGTGCCGAAAATGTTGACGTGTTTGGCGCGGCCGAGAGCGACTTGCAGAATGCGCGGGATGAGATGGGTCTCCGGTCGGTGTGCTTCCCCCTGGTCGGGACGGGAGGCGCCGGCAGCATTGAAATATCGCAGGTTGGCATAGCGCAGGCCGTGAATCTGATGGAACCAGGCCAGCATTCGCTCCACCAGCAGCTTCGATTCGCCGTACGCATTGGTCGGATGGACGGGATCGTCCTCCTCAATCGGAGTGCGCTCGGGATTGCCGAACAGCGCAGCCGTCGACGAGAAAACGAAACGCTTTACCCGAGCGGCCAGCATCGCTTCGAGCAGGGTCAGCGCATTCGAGGTGTTGTTGCGAAAAAATTCTTCGGGAGCCTTCATCGACTCGCCGGCTTCGATCAGCGCGGCGAAATGCATGACCGCATCAATCGTACGAGACCGTAGTAGCTGGTCAAGGCAAGCGCGATCCGCCAAGTCGCCTACCACCAGGTCAGCGTTTTTCGGCACAGCCTGACGATGGCCGCGGCTCAGATTATCGAAGACGATAACTTCGTGTCCGGCTTGCAATAGCTCATCGGCAACCACACTGCCGATGTAACCCGCTCCCCCGGTAACTAAAACTCTCATTGCTTTGTGCCCCATTCTCGGGCGACCCTTCAATCGCCTCTCAGACTATGTGGCCAAGATTGGCGACGTCCTCAATTCATTCATTGGGATAAGTTCTGCACCAGCGTATCAAAGTGGACACAATGAAACGGTATGACCTTAATGTCTCCGCTCGTCGCCGGCCGAATCAATTGCCTGGAGGTCGTCATCTTCCCCAAGATATTCCCACCGTTGCAGCGCGATCGGCACATTGCCATTACTCCACAAGAAGTCGTGAAACGCTCGCAAGCTGAACTTGTCGCCTTGAGCAAGTTTCGCATTGGCGAGAAAATGCAGGATCTGACTCTTCCCAATCTGATAGCTGATGGCTTGCCCGGGGTCGGTCGCGAACAGCGCCGCCTCTCCCTCCGCCGTTTTCTTGTCCATGGGCACATGTTGGGCAAGGTAGTTGGCGGCTTGCGCAATGGTGAACGATCCGAGTGCAAGCTTTACATCTACTTCAACGCGTAACGCGCGCAATCGCATAAAGTTGTAGATGATCTCCCGAGTGCGCGGGCTGTCGTCAAAGAGTCCTGCCCGCAGCATCATCTCTTCAGCATAAAACCCGATTCCTTCATTGGCTCCCGAATCGTAATAGTGGCGGCGAATCGGATCGGCATGTCTCCACGACAAACACATTTGAAAATAGTGTCCCGGCACGCCCTCGTGAACCAGATCCGGCCGCGGGTCTTTGGCAGTCGCCAGCCAAAAATATCCGAGCTGGCCTGACGGCGGGCTGACCCAGCGCACGCCATCGTCATTCAATCTTGACGGGCCAGTGAAGTCATCCACTTCTCCAAAATCGGCGAGCGCCTCAAGATAACCGGGCATCGACCGCAGCGTGTAGTGCCGAACCTCGGCGGGCACGGTGAGAATGCCTTTGTCCTCGAGAAATTTGCGGATCGCAAGTTCGTCGTGCTTTGCCCTGTCGATCTCATCCTGCAGACTAGCGGCAGGCTTGAGCTCGGGCAGTCCCTTCTTTGACCAAGCATCGTTCCGCTGTT
Source organism: uncultured Acidobacteriaceae bacterium (assembly GCA_963772195.1). GTDB lineage: Bacteria > Acidobacteriota > Terriglobia > Terriglobales > Acidobacteriaceae > Acidiflorens. Next base: position 1,051,050 of record CAVYWE010000002.1, read on the forward strand.
TTTCGTATTGCTCGAACGCAACCGAGCGGTCCCACTCCTGGCGGCTGATGGGTAAGAGCTGTTCCGGGCTGTAAGGAAGAAGAGCGACATTGCGTAGAAAGAATTCGTAGTTCGCTCGTCCGACGGCGGCGTTGTCGGGCATCGTGTCGAGCTTCGCTTGCAGCCATGTTCGATACGATTCCAATGCAAGAATGGCTTTCTCCGTCGCCGTTTGAAATTTCGCAGCCAGGCTTTCGTTCCCCGGTGCTTCGTCCCTTCGTCCGCCGTCGTACAGCATGGGCACAACCTCGCGTCTAACTCGCTCCAGCTTGGGTCGAATCTCGTGGAGATCTCCGATTGCTAACGCGGCAAAGGGACGAACAGCGTGGAGGTTCGCCTTCCCATCATCAATAATCCTGGGAATGTCTTGCATCCGGTCCACAATCTCGCCGCTGCGCGCAGCGTCAAATGGGGGAGGCTGCACCAGCGCTTCCAGCAGCGCCGTGAGCGTCTGATCGAGATAGAACGAAGGGTCGCGCTGCCATCGTGGATTTACATCCAACTCCCAGCGCACGCGGGCAAGCGCAGAACCCATCAACCGGTAATCGACTCGCCGAGCCACGCTCCAACCAGTCGTGTCGATTTGCCTCCACTGCTTTTCGAAATCTTCCAGCATCGCCTTTTGCCTCGCAATGGAACTCGCGGACCAATCCCGCGGACCAGCGCGATCTTCGATGGGACGCTCAATGCGTGGTATATCGTCCTTTGAAAACGGCTGATAGCGCGCTCGCCATTGCCAGAAGTCATTCGCAAGCGCTTCCAGAGAGCCAGTCGGAGCTTTGCCTTCCGCAAGCAGGTTTTCTTTGAGCAAGCAAACAAAAGCCAGTGCGATAAGACAAGCCAGCAGACGACGTCGGAGAGCAAGCCGCAGTTCGATCATGACTGGCATCTTAAATCAGTCGTAGATGGGTTGACTTGCGGCGGCGAAGAAACTTCGCCGATCCGAATCCAATACAAAGAAAACGTCCCGGAGCAAACATCCGGGACGTTTTTCTTTTTGCGTCGAATTCGCGCGAAGCTTGCCGAGCTATGTTTCGTTCGAAACGTCAGTGCGAAACGGCCGCGAACAGCGGCGAGTGCATCAATGACTGAAATTTCTGGTCGTCGCTTTTAAAGTGCAGCTGCACATTCGAGCTGTCGGAATCGACAGTGGTAGCGTCAATAGCAGTCTTTTCGACCGGGCTGGCGTTCAGTTTCTTGTAGAGCATGCCGGCCTTCACGATCGTGGAAAGCGTAGCCGCGGTCATCGAGTCGGCGGTGAGAACGCTGAGATCGAAATTCACTCCGCTCTGGAAGTTCATGGTGTAGCGGGAAGCCAGGATGCGCTTTTTAAGGGTCTCGTAGTCGGCAACTTTCGCGGCATCGCCCAGCGCCGAAAACATCATGGCCTGGGTTCCCTTCTGGTCGAGGATGCTCCACACGGCCGCGCCATCGACGGCCGACATCTGGTCAGTCATCACCGAATTTGAATCGAGCGAAGGGCGCTTGCCGTCGCGGGTATCGAGTGCGCTGTGCAACGAAGCAGGAGTGCCAAAGGCCAGCGTGTTGTCGTCCAGGAAAGTCATCACCAGACCGTTGTCCATTGGAAAAATGCTGGCGGTGCCGTACTTGGTGGCCGCGATCTTCTTGAGCTTCATCTTCTTCAGGACAGCTTTGGCGGAGAACGACCCGGCTGCGACGCCGATGGTTTGAATGCCCTTTTTCTCGGTACGGAAAGAGGCGAAATTGAGCTGATCAAGATCGCGCTCGGCGTCAATGCCGATGCCTTTCAGCGCGGTCTCGAGTTCCTTTAGGTTGTCGGGCAGGACTTGCTGTTTGAGCGCCATCGCGGTAGGGGAATCCTTAAGCGCGCGATAGTCGACACCGATCAACTGCTGAATTTCAGAAGGCACCATGGCCCGTGCCGACGAAGCGATCGGTATGGCAGAGCCAGCCGTTGCGCACAGAAGCAAAAACGCAAAACACAAATTCTTCATATGTCCTCGAAACGAAGTCCTCAGAACGAAATCCCAAGAATGGGGTTTGCAAGTTTAGATGCAAGACGCAAACCGCACGTTGGGGATCTTTGGCAGACCCTAAGCTGCTGTAACCCTATTTTAGTCCTTAATTCGCGATGCAAGACCGTAACTAAAGTGCGTCCGTCCTCGGCATTGTGTTGGAACGCTCGAAGAGCAAGAGTTTGCGCGGGAAACGGACGACTCGGAGTGAGCCCTCTGAGCGCGCCGCCTTTTTCCTTCTTCCTCTTCTCCTAGAGTCAACAAGGGTGACCGGCTTGCCGTCAGGACCGAACCTTGCTGATACGCGGATCCGGTCTGACTTCCATCGATTGCTTAGATAGCTTCTAGAGCTCATCCGAAGAATGGCCGACTCCGATCTAGCTCAGCTCCAAAAAAGCTGAAAATGGGTTCGGAGCAGCATCGAGGGTCGATTTTCTGAGCAAGGCTACACCTTTAGAGTTAGCGTTCTCTTGCGCGTCTCTGCCACAAAGCCGTCGTCCTTCGGCGAATCCTTCTTCAACGAATCAAGATTGATCTCAACATTCGCGAGCGCTCCTTCGAGGGCGGCCTTTGCCAGAGCGATTGCTGTCGTCAGATCGGATTTCATGTTGGGGTTGGTGATCGGCTTCAGCTTGGTCGCGATCGCTACCACCTCGACTACTTTTTCCGCCACTCCTAGAGGGACGCTGGTCGCTTGCTTAAGAGCCGAGCTGATCGCGGCATCACCATCGTTAGCTTCAGCGTTGCCATCGGGTTCCTTCGCCGACTTATAGGCTTTCATGACGACGTTGTAGGCCTCGGCGTCGGCATCGATCGCAGCCTTCAATTCCTCGCGAAGCTGAGCGAGTCGCGCGATCGCTTCGCTTAGCTGGCTTTCGTATTGCAGATAAGCTTTCTTGCCGCGCGACGTGGACGCGACCATGCTTGCGAGTCCGGCGGCCATTGCTCCGGTAGCGGCGGCGGCGCTGCCTCCTCCCGGAGTCGCAGTGGGCGCGGCTAGTTGCTCGATGAAAGGCTCGACTCCGGCCCGCAATCCGCCTATGGCCATCTTTCCGCCCATCACGGCGGTCAGACGGTTTTCCAGGATGAGCGAGGAATCGAAATTTTCTACTTGCAGAAACCATTCCGCAGCCTGCTCCAGCGCTTTTTTTGGAATCAGTCCCACAATCTCGCTTGAAACCGGGGTGACGCCGTAGCGCGCGGCTTCGCGTTTCACGAATTCGAAGACGCGGTGGATAGGAGTCTGCTCGAAGTCGGTCAGGTTCATCGAGACTTGAGCCAGGCCGCGCACCAGGAATCCGGCACCCTTTACGAAGCGCAGACCGCCGCTTGAAAAGCGCACGGCCTTCGCGACTTTCTTCGCAATGTCCACGTCGGGCGTATTCAGGAAGACGTTGTAGGCGATCAGAGCTTTGCGCGCTCCTACGACCGTCGCGCCTGCGGTGGAGTGTACTCGAGGGTCGCCGAAATCAGGCTTGCGCGCGGGATTGGTCGCAATGTCGGCACGGATGCCTTCGAACTGACCGCGGCGAATATTCTCCAGGTTCTGCCGTTCGGGCGTGGCGGCGGCGGCTTCGTAAAGATAGACCGGGATCTGAAAGCGTTTCCATATCTCGGCTCCTACGTGTCGCGCCATAGCGACACAGTCTTCGATGGTGACGCCGTCAATCGGGATAAAGGGCACGACGTCGGCTGCGCCCATGCGCGGGTGCGCGCCCTGATGTTTGATGAGATCGATCAACTCGGCGGCCTTCCCTACCCCGCGAATCGCGGCTTCCTGGATGGCTTCACGCTCGCCGACCAGCGTGATGACCGAACGGTTGTGATCGGAATCCATCTCGCGGTCGAGAAGATAGACGCCGGGAATTTTCATGGCTTCGACAATGGCATCGACTTTGGCCTTGTCACGGCCCTCCGAAAAATTGGGGACGCATTCGACTAGCGTGCTGGGCATGGCGAGAAGGATAACGGGCGGTGGTTGGGTGAGGCAACTAGGGGCGTGAATGCAGGGATGATGCGGTGGAGTGAGGGGCGCCTCGCCCGTCCAAATTCAAGGTGGCCGGGCGGGGATGCCCGGCGCTCCACCGGCGCGATTGACACAATGCTCGTCGAACGAGCAGACTACGAAATTATGCGGTGCCCGCCTCGACTCTCCAACCGCGGTTTTACTTGACGATAGTCCCGCCTAAAACGTCCGTCGGCCGCTTCCCTGTTTATCAGTAATGTTTCTCAGCCACCAATCATTCATTGATTGAAAGCTTGAAAGGATGCGTCATGCCGCGTCGATCTGTGCTTGCCTTACTGCTTGCATCGTCGTCTCTGCTGGCTCTTGCCCAGCCGGCTCCCACCCAAAACGAGCGTCACTTCAACTTCCACTATGCGTTCACTGTGAGAAATATCAACCCCGGCGACCGCGTGCGGGTCTGGATACCGCTGGCCCACTCGGATGCTTTCCAGGATGTGAGGGTCACTTCCAAGAGCGGCGACTTATCGCTGAAGGAGGTTCGGCAGCCGGAGTACGGGAACGAAGTTCTATACGCCGAGACGTCGAAAGCTGACAAGGTTGAGTACAAGTTTTCCGTGGACTACGACGTGATGCGGAGAGAACACGTGGTGCTGGTAAACGGAAAACCGCTTGGTGACGCTGCAAAAGTGCCGCGAGTCGAGTTGGCGCGATTCCTTGAGCCGGACCGACTGGTGCCGGTAACGGGACTTCCGGCGCAACTGGCCGCTCAGGAAACAAAAGGAGCGACCACGCCGCTTGAAAAAGCGAAAGACATTTACGAATACGTTTTTCGCACCATGAAATATGATAAGACCGGCACCGGCTGGGGGCACGGCGACACGCTCTGGGCCTGCGATTCGAAGCATGGCAACTGCACCGATTTTCACTCGGTTTTTATTTCGATGGCGCGCGCCGAGAAGATTCCGGCGCGCTTTCAGATCGGTTTTCCGCTTCCTGCCGATAAGCACTCCGCCGAAATTCCCGGATACCACTGCTGGGCGGAGTTTTATTTGGATCCGACCGGCTGGGTTCCGGTAGATATTTCGGAGGCCTGGAAGCATCAGGAAAAGCATGATTACTTTTTCGGCGCGCACGATGTGAATCGGGTGCAGTTCACGCAGGGACGCGACCTGAAACTTGCGCCGGCTCAGGAGGGCGCGCCGCTGAACTATTTTGTTTATCCGTACGTGGAGGTCGGCGGAAAGGAATATCCGAATGTTTCGATCGCATTCTCGTTTGAGGATGCCAGCCAAAACGTTGCGGACGCTTTGCGCTAGTTTCACGGAAGGTGTAGTCCGGCTTAGCCGGAGGGTTGCGGTTTTCCCTGTGTTCTTTTCCCTGTGTTCCTCTGTGCCCCCCGTGGTTCGGCCTTTTCTCCCCAGATTCGAAGTACCGGGTCAGAATCGCCAACGGCTAAGTCGGTTTACGCTCTCTCGGAAACCGGCATAGACCTTCCGCTTCCGGACGCCTTGTATCATAAGCACGATGGCTTCCTCACGCAGGCCGAAGATTGGGGTCTTTGACTCCGGCGTTGGCGGGCTAACTGTTCTCAGGGCTCTGGTCGAGCGCATTCCACGCGCCGACTATCTGTACTTCGGCGACACGGCCCGCCTTCCTTATGGATCGAAGTCGGCGGCCACGGTCGCGCATTACGCCGTCGGCGCGGTGCGCTATCTGCAGGATCAGGGAGCGGAGGTGCTGGTGATCGCCTGCAACACGGCAACCGCGCTGGCACTGGACGAGATTAAAGCGGCGGCTGGCATGGAGGTGATCGGCGTCATCGAACCGGGAGCGGAAGCCGCGGCGGCGGCCAGCCGGAAGCGGAAGGTGGTCGTGATCGGCACTGAGGCGACCATCAGCAGCCATGCCTACCGGCGGGCGCTCGAAGCCAGAAAGGTCGCCGTGCGCGAGAAGGCTTGTCCTCTGTTGGTGCCGCTGGTCGAAGAGGGTTGGGTGGAACATCCGGTGACCGAGCAGGTGGCAAATATCTATTTGAAGGAAGCTTTTTCGGAAGACGCAAGCGATGCCGACGTGCTGGTGCTTGGCTGCACACATTATCCGCTGATCAAGCCGCTGCTGCGGAGAATGGCGCCGGAGCACATCGCGATCGTGGACTCGGCCGAGTCCACGGCGCTGGACGTGGCGCGTCAACTTGGGCGCCAACTGCAAATCGATCCGGAGCCGTCTTCATCTCACACGTCTTCAGCTCACACCAAGAGCGAGCAGAGAGGCCTTCCCCACCTCAAGTTCTTCGCGACGGACTCGGCGGAGAAATTCAGGAAGATGGGAACGCGGTTTCTGGGACTTGCGGTGGAAGATGTGGTGCACGTGGATTTGAAGGAATAGGCGGAAGATTCATGCCTAAGACGATTCATGCACAAGAGGAGGGGGGCAGACGCGGCAAACCGCGTCTCTACGACGCAGCCCATTAACGATGCAGCCCATTAATACAGATGGAAGCTGACTTCGATGTTAATCGCCACCGAGACTGGCTTGCCATCTTTCGTGGCGGGTTCGAAACGCCATGTCTTGACGGCTTCAATCGCTTTCTCGTCCAGGCCCAAGCCTAGCGTTCGGGACACGCGGATGTCCCGTGGCTTACCATCCGAGCCGACGATCACATACAGAACGCACGTCCCCTGATATTTTGCCTTCCGTGCTTCCTCTGAATAGTCCGGATCGGGGTCATAAATCTTTTTGGGAGCCGAGACTCCGCCGCCAACGTGGAATACTCCACCGCCGGTGCCGCCCCCGCGACCGGGACCGTATCCAGGGCCTTCGCCCGAACCGACGCCGCCACCACTACCCGAGCCAATGCCGCCGCCGGTGCCGGTTCCATTCGATGGCACAGAGGGCAGATGCGAAAGCGGGTTCCCCAAGTCGGGCATGTTGGGTTGCGGAAGGCGAACATCGGGAGGAATTACGATCGTCGGAGCAACTTCGAGTTTCGGATGCAGGTTGCGCACCACCGCCATCGGCGGCGTAATCTGCTGCATGGATTGCTTGGGCAAGCGTCCCTGCGATGCTTGGAGTTTGTCGCGATCTCCACCACCACCGCCTCCACCGCTGATGCTCTTCGACGGCTTCAGAACAGGAAGGTCATCGGGCGCGATCAACAGGACGGTTTCTTTGGGCTTGGCAACGTCGACGATCTTCCGTCCCAGGTAGGTAGCCAGGATGATGAGCGCCACTGCCAGCACGTGGATGACGGTTGAGCCAGCGGCTCCGCGTCCCTTGTAGTTGTAGAAGCCCCAAATGTCGCGCACGGGAACGGGCTTCGAAGTCAGGACCAGCGGAGGAAGCTTCTTGGGGAAAAAGAATTCATCAATATTGCGAAACAGGGATTTCCAGAGAGGCTCGTCTAGCGTCTGGTTCTGCAGTAGGAGATGGAGCTCGGGCTCTGGACCCAGCGCTGGCGCATTCTGCGGTGTTTCGAGTTCTGGCATATTTTCCCGAACAGTAACCCCAAGTTCACAATAGCGGGTGCCCTTGGTTTGGATGCGCGAGCGATCCTAAAAGGTCGCTTGAAAAACGGGCGAACCTTTTGGGCCAAATGGGCGAACCTTGCCGCCCAACGTTTCCCAAAGATTTAGATGCGTGCAGGCTTCGCTCTGATGAAAATTGTACACGCTTTTTCCGGACGGGAAACAGTACTTTTTGAATTCGGTCCCAATGCGGCGGCCCGGTAGACGTGTCCTTCCGTGTCCTTTCCGCACTCCCTATATTCGCTCCCTATATAATGAAAAGATTCAATCAGTTGGGAGAACCTTTCGAGTGCCGATGGACCTGAAATCCACCATCAATTTGCCCAAAACCGGCTTCCCCATGAAGGCGGGACTGCCCCAGAATGAGCCCAAACTATTAGCTCGGTGGGAGGAGCAGCGGATCTACGACCGCATCCGGGAAGTGCGCAAGGGCGCGCCGACCTACGTGTTGCACGATGGACCTCCCTACGCCAACGGGCCCATCCATCTCGGGACGGCGATGAATAAATGCCTGAAGGACTTCATCGTGAAGTCGAAAAATATGGCTGGCTTCGATTCGCCGTATGTTCCGGGATGGGACTGTCACGGGCTGCCGATCGAAATCAAAGTCGATCAAATGTTGGGCGGCAAGAAGCTGCAAATGGCTGCTGTCGATGTGCGCGCCGAATGCCGGAAATACGCCGAAAAATTTCTTGATTTGCAGCGTTCCCAGTTCAAGCGTATCGGCGTATTCGGCCGCTTTGACCAGCCTTATTCGACGATGACGCCGCAATACGAGGCGGCGGTGCTCGACATTCTCTATCGTTTTCTGGAGAACGATTTCGTCTACAAGGGATTGCGTTCGGTGTACTGGTGTGTGTTCGACGAGACCGCATTAGCGGAAGCCGAAGTCGAATACGAGAACCATACCAGCCCGACGGTGTGGGTGAAGTATCCGTTCGCGGGCGACCCGGCGTCGCTCGATGTGGCGCTGAAAGGGAAGAAGGTTTTCACCATCATCTGGACCACGACGCCCTGGACCCTCCCGGCGTCAATGGCGGTGGCGTTTCATCCTGACGAAGAATATGTGGCGCTCGAAGCCGGTCCTGAAAATAACGATGAAGTGTTTATTGTGGGCGCCCGGCTCGCAGCGTCAGTGCAAGAGAAGACTGGATTGCAATCGGCCCGCGAGATCGCCCGCTTTCCCGGACGCAAGATGGAATATGCCGAGTTTCGGCATCCGTTTCTGGATCGCAAGATCGTCGGCGTGCTGGCGGATTACGTCACCATGGACCAAGGCACGGGCGTAGTGCATACCGCTCCCGCGCACGGCGCCGAAGACTTTATCACTGGACAGAAATACAAGATCGATCCCACCTGCAACGTGGATAAAGCGGGTATCATGCGCTACGGCCTTCCGGAGTACGAGGGCAAGCGGGTGTTTGATGCCAATGCTCCGATCGTCGAACTGTTGAAGGCGCGCGGCGTGCTGATGCATTCCGAAAAAATGGAGCATTCCTACCCCCACTGCTGGCGCTGTCACAACCCCGTGATCTTCCGCGCGACCGAACAGTGGTTCATCGGTATGGATACGCCGATGAAGCCGACAACAAAAGGTAGCGCTTCCAAATTAGAAACCACCGGCGAGACCATGCGGAGCCGCACGCTGCATGAGATTGCCAAAGTGAAGTGGGACCCGGCTTGGGGCGAGGAACGCATATCCAACATGATCGCTACGCGCCCGGACTGGTGCATCTCGCGCCAGAGAGTGTGGGGAGTTCCGATCGCAGTATTTCTGTGCGACAACTGCGGCAAGCCGGTGAACGATCCGCACATCAACCGGAAGGTCGTGCAATTCGTTTCGCAGCACGGGGCCGATGCGTGGTACACGCCGGAAGCCGACGCGATTCTTTCTGACGGCCACAAGTGTGCCCATTGCGCCGGCACGAAGTTTAGAAAGGAGACTGACATTCTCGACGTATGGTTCGAGTCGGGATCCAGCCACGCCGCTGTCCTTGGTCACGAGCCGAACCTGCCCTGGCCCGCCGATCTTTATCTCGAAGGCGGCGACCAGCACCGCGGATGGTTCCATTCTTCCCTGCTCTGCGCCATCGGCTACGAAGGCAGCGCTCCTTATCGCATGGTTGCGACCAGCGGATGGACGCTTGACGAACAGGGCCGCGCCATGTCGAAGTCGCTCGGCAACACGGTCGATCCGGTCGAGATCGCGGACACGCTGGGCGGCGAAATCGTGCGCATGTGGGTGGCGTCGGTCGACTTCCGCGAAGATGTCGCGTGCTCGCCGCAGATCATGCAGCGGGTCGCGGGAATCTATCGCGACATTCGCAACACCTTCCGCTTCATTCTTGGAAATCTCGATGGATTTGATCCCGTAAAAGATGCGGTCGCGTTGGAGCAGATGCAGCCGATCGATCAATACATGCTGCGGCAGGCGGTGGAAGTGTCGGCGGACGTGCAGCGCTCGTATGAAGAGTTCGCGTTTCACAAAATCTATCACCGGATCAACAATTTCTGCGGCGTGGAACTGAGCGCCTTCTATTTCGACGTGTTGAAGGACCGGCTCTACACGTCGGGGCGCAAATCGGTGTCGCGGCGCGCGGCGCAAACTGCGATCTGGCGCATTGGCGAAGCGTTGGTGCGGTTGCTGGCTCCGATCATGAGCTTCACTTGCGAAGAAGTCTGGCAGTACTTGCCTCCGGTCGGGGGGAGGCTGGAGAGCGTACATCTGACGACCTTCCCGGGGGCGGGGGACTTGCTGGGAACGACCGAAGCTGGAGTCGCTGTTGATCCTAGACAAGCCGAAGACTGGAAGACAGTGCGGGCGGTGCGCGAAACGGTGCTGAAAGCGCTGGAAGAAGCACGCAACCAGAAACTCATCGGAGGCAACTTGCAGGCACAGGTTACTTTAACCGCGGTTGATCCGGTGTTCTCCGTGCTGGAGCGCTTCAAGAATGATTTACGCTACTTCTTTATCGTTTCCGCCGTCGAAGTGAAGAAGGGAGCGGGAAATGGCGACGCTCCGGTTGTGGTGCAGGTCGGCAAAGCCCCGGGCTTGAAGTGTGAGCGCTGTTGGAATTTCTCAACTCACGTGGGTGAGGACAAGAATTATCCGACGGTGTGCGAGCGCTGCAGCGCCGTGCTCAAAGAAATTGTCAAGGCGTGACCGCGACTTCAGCAAACGCTATAAGCTATAGACAAGAGAAGAAATTTTCTCCTCATGCGTAAATATCATTTCCTGATCGCATTTTTCGTCATCGCTCTCGATCGCGTCACCAAGTGGACGGTCGCACACCGGCTTTCCTTGCACGACAGCATCACGGTCATCCCTGGATTTTTTCGCATCATCCACGCCGAAAACCCTGGGGCTGCGTTTGGTATTTTTGCGGATTCTCCCTCGGAATGGAAAGTCGGCCTGCTGATTTTGTTTTCTGTGATTGCGCTGCTGATCGTCTCCGCACTGCTCTGGAGAAACAGCCATAGTCTTACCTCGACTGGAATCGGGCTGTCATTGATCCTCGGTGGTGCGGTCGGCAATTTGTGGGACCGCCTGGTCAGCCGGCACGTGGTGGATTTTCTGCTCTTCTATATAGGCCCGCACCAGTGGCCGGCCTTCAATGTGGCCGACAGCGCGATTGTTGTCGGAGCGGGGTTGCTCGTGTTCGAGATCGTGTTTACGAAGTCGCCCAGCCAACAGTCGGCGTAGCCAAAAGCCCCGGTGGGTACCGGGTGTTCGCGGGGGCAAAGTGCTTAACCACAGGGAGCACCGAGGGCACAGGGGAACACAGAGAGATTCTGTTTCAACCGACCATCAACAAACTCCGGAACGCTTTCTCCTGTGTTCCTCCGTGCCCCCTGTGGTAAAGATTTCCGCGTGCGCGGCTTCAAGTGAAAGCGGAGGCCCGATCAGCTACGGCGTCCCGTAAAGCTGCCGGTACACATTCGCATTCCGCAAAATGGCTTGCACATATTCCCGGGTTTCGGTGAAGGGGATGGACTCGACGAACTCCTGCGGATCGCGGTAGTGACCCTGTCCCAGCCAGTCTCCGACGCGGTCGGTGCCGGCATTGTAGGCGGCCAGCGCGTACTCGAACTGTCCATTGTATTTGTCGACCATCTCTTTGAAGTAGCGCGTCCCAAGTTCGAGGTTCACAGCTGGAGTGTAAAGTTGTGGCGCGCTGTATCCCTTGAGCTTGACTTGTTTTGCTACGGTCTTGCCCGTATTCGGCAGAAGTTGCATTAGGCCCACGGCGTTCGCGCGGGAGAGAGCCAGCGCATTGAATTCCGACTCCTGCCGGACGAGCGATGCGACGAGGTAGGGGTCGAGCCCGTTGAGCACTGAATATTTACGCAGGTCGGTCCAGTACGCTTTGGGGAAAAGCGCTTCCCAGTACGGACGCGGCAGGTCGGGAATATCGACGGCGAAATAGTTCGGCGTCGCTCGCTTCATGATCTCGATGCCGCGATCGTAGCGGCCGCCATCCTGATAGACGCGCGCCATCTCAGGAGGCGCCCAGGTTCCTCCCTCCTGGGTCGCGGCGGCCTGCAACTCGCGCACGGCCATATCCGCGAGCGCGCCGTTTGAGAGCAGGCGCGCCCGTTCGACACGCAGGTTGTCGTCGGGAGGGGCGGCTGCGGTAATTTTTCCCGCGGTTGACAGCGGAGAAACATGATCGAGCAGCGGGTAGTGCACCGGATCTGTAGTTGGCGAGACTTCTTTTGGCGATGCGGCACCCGGGTCCGGCAAGACTTTCAGGCGCTGCCGGCCGAGCTCCGCGTAATAGTAGTTGCGAAAGCGGTCAGAGAGTTTCTGATAAAACGCCCGCGCCATCGCCGGATTGCCTTCTTCTTCGGCAAGACGCGCACGCCAATACAGCGCCGCGGGAATTTCCGCGGAATCGGGGTAGAGCGCGATTTGGTCTTCAAAACCTTTACGTGCGTCGTCGGTTCGGCCTTGCCGGAAGGTCAGCCACGCGGCCTTCCAGTGTGCCGAGGATGCGTGACCGCCCTTGGGAAAGCGCTGCTGCAGCTCGCCGAAGTAGTCGATGGCGCGATCGTAATCGCGCTTCAGCAGGTACATATTCCCGGCGGAAAGCAGTGCTTGTTCCAGCCACGGGCTCGCCGGACCAAACTGCCGCAACTCGTTGAGCGTCCGTGGCACGGCCTCTTCATCGCTCGTGGAACGCGCGGTCTCACTCAACAGGTAGAGGCGCTCGGCTTCAGCGTCGCCCGTCTGCGTGCCCATGGCAGTCAGAATCTGGCGGGCGTCTCGACTGCGATCGCTTTTTTCGAGTGCTCCCGCCAGCGCCAGCTGCACTTCGGGACGGTCTGAGGGAGTAACTTCTTCAACTAGATCGTGGTAATCATGAGCCGCGTCGCTATAGCGTTTGGCTTTGAACAGCAGATCGGCGCGCGTGCGGCGCTCGGCGACAGACCCGGAGATTCCAAGCTTGTGCAATTCCGTTCCCGCCACATCCGCCTCGAAACTGGTCGGAAGGTTGAAGTAAAGGTTGCGGAAAGCGCTCGCCGCCTTCTGAGTATCGCCCGCCGCTTCGTAGGCGCGCCCAACGGCGAGTTCCACATCGGCGCGAACCGGGGCACGGTCCTTTTCCAGCAGATCCGCTGCCTCCTGTTCCCGGCCTTCCGCGAGCAGCGCGCTCGCATAGACGAGGTGGGCATCGCGGATCAGAAGTGAGTCGGGAAAGTTCTTGCTGAAATCCGCGAGCGTGGAGAGCGCCTCGGCGTTGTGCACCGTTTTCAGGTAGGCGTCGCCAAGGTAGTAGGCCACGTAGTCTCCAAGCTCGCTGGCGCCGGCCTTGGCCCGGTTCAACGGGTCGATGGCTTTGGCATAATCGTGATCGAGCGTGTGCGCATAGCCGAGGACGAGCCACGCCAGCGCGCCGGCATCTTCTTTAGTGTGGCGGCGCGCAAAGGCTTCGACTCCGGCATAGGCGGTCGGAGTGCGGTCCTGCAACAACTGCTGCGCCATGGGACGAAGACTGGCGGAGGCAACAAAGGCCTGCCGCACGCGGCGCACGTGCCGAGAGATGGGTTTATGCTTCTTCTTGGCGGTGGAAGGGGCGGTTTTTCGCTTGGGAGCCGTGCTTTTAGCAGTCGTGCTCTTCGCGGGCGTGCGTTTAGGTGACGCGCTCTTAACTGGCGCGCCCTGAACTTGAACTGGAGGAGATGAGTTGGACTGGGCGACTGCAGGCTGCAAAAAAACGAGCCCCGGCAGGAAGAAAGTTCCAGCGAAAACCACGACTACTAAACGGCGCACTCAAACCCTACCTAGTACCGGAAGTTGGCACCCATGATGGAAGGATCGTCTTCTGCGAGACTTCGTATGATTTCATTTTGAAGGTAATTGCCAGATGCTGCAACGGTCTTCCCGTACCGTTTCTGGTACGTCGCACGGCTTTTCTCAATCGTCTCTTTCAAACGGTCGTATAGATCTCTGTTTTTCCGGCCCTCCGCGACCTTGGCCTGATTATAGAGCTTGATCTCGTCGATCAGCAGGCGCGCGAAACGCTGGGCCTTGCGGTGAACGTCCTGATCCTCGAGTGAGATTGAAGAAACCGGCGGCGTTTCGAGGGTTGCCTTAGTTCCGGCATCACCGATTGGCAGGGGCTCGGCCAGCGCAGGGTCCATTTCAACGACCGGGGCCTGAACTTCGGCGATCGCGCTCTGGGCGGCGCTGGCGACTGGCGCCGAGGCTTCGCCCGCTGCCGCTGCTGCCATGGCCTGACCAGAAGCATACGCTGGAGCATGCGAGGCAAAAGGATCGTTGAAAGCCGGCACTGGTTGCGCCGGCGCCTGGTGTGGGGGCGCTTCGGTCGGCGTGACGTTGTGACTGTCGACGTGCGTCTGCGCCTGCTTGCGAAGTGAGTTGACCTCAAGCCATGCACTAGTCGAAAGCACCAGCAGTTCGATCGCACCAGCGTTCAGGAGACCCGCGGCATCCGTTCCACTGTCGGCATAGACCAGCGCCGCAACTTTGTCTTTCAAAATCAAGGGTAGAATCCGAGCTTCTCCGCTCGCGGGCGTGCCAAATTCCTTCAGGAAACGCGGGTCGAGGTCGGCAACCGGCGCGCTCGTCACCACCCGATCGCGAATCGCACGAGCGACGGCGGGAGCGTTTTCATCGAGGGCGAAATCTTTCACTGCATCGCTATTGGCGAAGCCGCGTGCCTGCCATCCGGTGGCATGGCTACCCTTCACGACAAAAAGCGCGACTCGGGCCGCGTGGCGAGCGCTGGTATCGAGCAGCGCGCGCAGAATTTCCCGTTGTGAAGTGCCCAGTTGGATTTCGGCAACGGCGCGCGCCAGATCTGCTGGACCGGACGCAGAAGCCGCATCGTGGGCCCTTGGTTCCGCAGTCGCTGCGGCTGCGATTTCTTCCACCACCCGGCGGACAATCTCGGCGCGTAGTTGAGCGGCATGGCTGTCCAAAACCTGGCCAACCACCCGTTCCACAATTGGTTCAATCCAACCGCGCTCCTTCATTCGTACTCCGGGCATTCGTACTCCGAGGTGAAGCTCTTTTGGGGGGCGAAGGGAGTAAACCCTTCTAACCTCTGATTATATGGCCACTTGCGGGCGTTCTAGGGACACCTTGGTACGTGTCCTGTTGGTGCCTAAAGCAGTTCGCTGAAAAACCCAGTCTTCGATGTCCAGCCCCTAAAGGGGGAGTCTGATTTCGAAGAACTCACGGCATCGGTGAAGCGACGCCCTGATACGAAACGTGAGTCTTTCAGCATACGAAATTGGGGGTTTTTCAGCAAAATCTAACGCCGACGATGGCTAAGGGGGAAACTCTGGCAAAACCGCCAAAACAGCGACGCCAAAAACCCTTGCCACCAAGTACAATAGCACTGGGGATTCAGTCACGTTTTCGGAAAAATCTGCATCAAGTTACGAATGAGTACCATCCAACCCAATATAGAGCAACCGGTCAGCGAAGAAATGCAGCTGGTCCGGCGTGCCAAGCGCGGCGACGATCAAGCGTTTGAAGAATTAGTGCGGCGATATGATCGCAACGTTTTCCGCATTGCACAGCACATTACGCAGAATCGCGAGGACGCTGAAGATGTGGTTCAGGAAGCGTTCCTCAAGGCGTATGGGAACCTGGCGAAGTTCCAGGAACAGTCCAAGTTTTATACCTGGCTGGTGCGAATTGCGGTAAACGAAGCACTGATGAAGTTGCGCCGGAGAAAACCGGAACGCACGGTGTCTCTGGACGAAGAAGTAAAAACTGAGGATGACTCGCTTCCCCGTGAGGTTGCGGATTGGAGCCCCAATCCGGAACAGATGTACAACCAGGCGGAGTTGCGGGACATTCTGACTCGCACCATCCAGGGGTTGCCGGCGGGATTCCGGACGGTGTTCGTACTCCGAGACGTGGAAGGCCTCTCGACCGAAGAGACGGCCCAAGCGCTGGAGTTGAGCATCCCGGCGGTGAAGTCGCGGTTGCTGCGCGCACGCTTGCAACTGCGCGAGCGGTTGAGCCGCTTCTTTCAGAAGCGGGCTAGTGGAGATGACGACCAGTGAAGTGTTCTGAGTTTCTAAACGAACTGACCAATTACCTCGACGGCGTGCTGGACGCTCGGACCAAGTCCGAACTCGACGATCATTTGGCGTGGTGCCACAACTGCTACGTCGTCTGCGATACCACTCGCAAAACCATCGAAATCTACCGCGACTCGGAGCTCTATGAGTTACCCGACGATCTACGCACGCGGCTGCGGTCGGCCATCATGACCAAGTGTTCGGAGCACAAGAAGTCCGGCCCCGCGAGCAGCTGACGCCGGCGCCGCGCGTCTTACGTTCGCGTAGATTAGTTCGCGTAGACTCGCACGTAGTCAATCAGCATCTCGGACGGGAACGGAGTCGTTCCATCAGGCGGTCCGGGCCAATCCCCGCCGATAGCCAGGTTCAAAATAATGAAATTGCTCTGCCCGGCATCGAACGGCCAAACCGCGCCATTGATGCCGTTAAGGCTTGCGGGTGTGTAGGTGACGTACGGCTGGCTAGGGTCATCGACGTAGAACGCCACCGTGCCCTTTGACCAGATCATGCCGTAGGTATGCCACCCGACTGCCGTCTGTCCGCTGGGAAAGTGGTAGAGACTACCCAGTCCCGTCCCACCCGTGAAGCCCGTCCCGTGAATGGAGCCCGAATTCCAATCCGGCGTGCCTGGCGCGTTGACGCGTTCAAGCACGTCCTGTTCACCGCAGGCCGGCCAATTCACATTGGTGATGTTGTTGCCCAGCAGCCATGCCGCTGGCCAGAAACCCTGCGCCTCCGGTACCTGGGCACGTACCTCAAACCGGCCATACTGAAAGCTGAACAGGCCCTGAGTCTTCAAGCGCGCCGATGTGTACACTCCGGGCGAGGGTTGCTGTGCTTCGATATGCAAATAGCCGTCTGTACCCACGAATGCGCTGGGATTCGCTGTGCTGCACGGAGAGGCGGACGAACCCCAAGCACAGTAGTTCTCCAGTTCGTGGTTGCCAAAGCCGCCGTTGCCGGTGTCGTAGGTCCAGAATTTGGGATCGGGCTGCGCCGCGGCGCCGGTCGAGTTAGCGAACTCGTCGCTCCAGACCAGCGTTCCCGACGGGATGTTGGGCGTAAAACTCTGGCTGGCAACGGTGCTGTCTGTCTTGCCTGTGGCCGTAGCAAACGCTTTGACGGTGAGGTTCGACGCCACCAGAAAAGGCGACTGGTACTGCTGAGAAGATGTGCTGGGTGTGCTCCCGTCGACGGTGTAGTAGATGGATGCGCCGGGGGTCGCCGAGGCTAGGGTCACGATGACGGCACCATTCTGTGCGGCTGTGGTGGAGATCATCGGCGGCGAGGTGGGACTCACACCGCCACCACCACCGTTTCCGCCGCCGCATCCGCACATCAAAGCGTTTGCCAACAAAATCGCTGTCAGCGTCGTCGCTTTTGTCCACATAGCCAAGCTCCGATTTCGGGAGAGAGTGAAAGAACCTATCCGCGCCCGTCCCTATCTAACTAGCCTATTTAACTATCCTCAAGTCCCTAGGGTCAAACGTGAGGCGCGGCGTGCGACAGGGGTCTCAAAGTTATTACTCCCCCGGCTGATGCTGTCGTTCCTCCTAAACGCCCGCAAGTACTTCATTCCGGTGCGCTATGAGCGCACCTGCCCGGCCATCAGTTGGCTGCGAACCTTTTCCGTACTACTGGAATCTAAGTAGTTAGAGTTAGAGCTCGTCTCAACATTAGGGCGAAAGGATGGGCCAGCTTCGTCGCTGTAATCTGTGGAGGTCACCCTATGTTTACGAGGTTGATGGACGCCATGTTTGGCTGCCGGCACGCTCGCTACAGTTTTCCGATTACGGTGCGCGCCGGTTCGCGTCGCAACCCGACGGCTCAGCGCACCGGAACCTATGTCGCGTGCCTGGACTGCGGGAAAGAATTCCGCTATGACTGGCACGAAATGAAGATCGTGGGATCGGAGACAAGAGATACCGCGCATTCCATAGTTACGAAAATGGCTAGGAAAGTGGTTACGAAAGAGGCCGCGTAAGGACACGCTGTTTCCCCCTCAGCGCATTTTCGAGCCATTTCGTGGCTGAAAAGTGATTTATCACTGGCTTGATCGTCGGCCTGAGTGTGGCCGCGAAAACGCGAACCAGTTGCCGGTTCACCGCACTGGCCACCACCGCACGCACCCACCAAGCGAGCGCTTGAGAGGCCTTAGCTGGCTCCTCCTCTTTTTTTTCATACAATCTTCACAAATCGCTGTGTTAGATTTGCCGCTCAACTCAAAATTTCCTGGAGGAAACTGAATTGGGCAAGGACATGGTTCCCAAGAAGATTTTTTTCACCAAGGGAGTGGGGAAACATCGGGAGCGCCTCACCTCTTTCGAACTCGCCTTGCGCGACGCCGGCATCGCGGCACAAAACCTGGTGCGTGTCTCTTCCATCTTTCCGCCCAACTGCAAACTGGTCCCGCGCTCGCAGGGACTCACTTATCTGCACCCCGGGGAAGTCGTCTTTTCGGTGGTTGCCGAAAATTCCACCCACGAGCCGCACCGCTTGTTAGCCTCGTCGATTGGCGTCGCCATCCCCGCCGATCGCAACACCTACGGATATCTAAGCGAGCACCACTCGTTCGGTGAGACCGAAGACGCGGCCGGAGATTACGCGGAAGAACTCGCCGCCGAAATGCTGGCTACCACTCTGAACGTGGAGTTTGATTCCGACCGGTCGTGGGACGAGAAAAAAGAGATCTATCGCATCTCGAATAAGATCGTCCGCACCGCCAACGTGACGCAATCAGCGGTCGGCGATAAACGCGGGCTGTGGACCACGGTAATCGCGGCGGCGGTGCTCATTTTTGACTGATCGAGCTGGGACTGACCAACCATGTATCGTAGAGACGCGGCTTGCCGCGTCTCAGCGTGCTAATAAACTCTGGTTTCGTGGAAGCCCTCAATCCGAGACGCGGCAAGCCGCGTCTCTACACTGCGATTTGCGCAATCGTCTTCTTCGCAGCCGGTTTCTTCTCCAGCCGCTCCAGCACGGCCGCAACGATCAGCGGCAAACCTATTGTAGCGTCCACAAACACTTCGCCAAACTTTCCGCCTTCCGCGGGAGGCACAAACTTTCCCCACGAAACCGCCTCGCTATAAGGACTGCCTGAAAGCCCGCCCCAGTACACCGGCTCCGGGCAGATGCGCAGCCCGTAGTGATAGCGTTTCAGCGGCAGGTCTTCCCCGCCTCGGCGGTGGCGCAACTCGATGAACGGCCCAAACTGCTGCGACCAGTTGCGCGGAACGCCTCCGCCGATGGTGAAAATTCCCAGCCGCTTCTGAGCGAGCAGGGTTGCAGCAAAGTGCTCCAGATCTTCGAAGGGATCGAAACGGAACCGCACCTTCCCTTTTTTGTCACGTTCACGGTTGGTCAACGCGTAATCGAGTCCCAGCTCGGAGTCGGAGAACGCCGGCACAAATACAGGAACATTTTTTTCGTAGGCAGACTTCAGAATGCCGCGTTCTCCTTTGGCGCGCTTTGCAAGATGCGCCCCAATCGCGCGGTTCAACTTATACGAGCACATCACTTCGTCCGCGTCCCACCCGCCAAACACCGCAGCCATCACGCGTTCCACGTCGTCGAGGTTCTGCTCGGGCTCGAGCGTGTCATAGACGCGGTTGTACCCGGCTTCGTAAAGTTCCTCGTCACTGAGCTCGGGATTATGGCGGAAATGAGCGCGCCCGGTCGCTTCGACCAGCCCATGCGCCATCAACGCGCCGGTGGAAACGATGGCATTCACGATGCCGCGATCGATCAGTTCAGCAATCACCAGTCCCTGCTTGGCGACGGTCATCGCGCCTGCTAGCGTCATGACGACGAAGCAGTCTTTATCGCGCGCCATCGCCTCCAGCACATCGGCAGCTTCGCCGAGTTGGCGGCCGGTAAACGCCGTCTTGGACATCGCGCGCACCAGATCGTCGATGGAATGAATTTTGCCGAGATCCAGCGGCTCCAGCGGAATCAGACGGTCGGCCACCGGATCGTGCAGCTTGCGGTCGATGCCCGCGCCTTCCTCGTGAGCGCCATTGTGATGACTGCCGTGCTTCACGACACTTTTCTGCTTCAAGGGACGAACCTCCCGAATAAAAAATGAATTTTGACTGAAGAAACAATTTACTAGAAGTGAGGGAAACGCGGCGACCAGGTTTCACAGTGCCGTAACATTCACGCCCGCGTCGAACACTTTGGTATCCTAGAGCGCGTGTTGAAGTCACGCCGTTGTTGCATTAAACAACGCTCTCTAGAAATTGTCATCCCGAGCGAAGCGAGGGACCCCTACTCCCTCCAAAAAGTTTGGACGAGTAGGGGTCCTTCGCTTCGCTCAGGATGACAAACCTTACGAAATTCACGGAGTAGGAGTGCCAGACCAATTCACCGTCGCCCTGGTTCAAATGTCGTGCGGCCCCGAGCCGGCCGAGAATCTGGCCAAGGCGCTCGATCGCATTTCGGAGGCAGCACGAAAGGGGGCCGACGTCGTCTGCCTGCCCGAGCTCTTCCAGACGCAGTATTTCTGCCAGCGCGAAGACGCGGCTCTGTTCGATCTCGCGGAGCCCATCCCCGGCGCGGGCACGGAGAAGCTCGCCGCCGCGGCCCGGCAGAATAAAGTCGCGCTGATCGCGTCGCTCTTCGAGAAGCGCGCGCCCGGCCTCTATCACAACACGGCTGCGATCTTCGATTCGGATGGCGCGCTACGCGGCATCTACCGCAAGATGCACATTCCCGACGATCCGCTCTACTACGAAAAATTTTATTTCACTCCCGGCGATCTCGGCTTCAAAGCCTTCGACACCTCCGCCGGAAAACTCGGCACGCTCGTCTGCTGGGACCAGTGGTATCCCGAAGGCGCGCGCCTCACGGCATTGCAGGGAGCAAGCATTCTTTTTTACCCCACGGCCATCGGATGGCATCCCGCGGAGAAGGCCGAATTCGGCGAGGCGCAACACGATGCCTGGCGCACCATCCAGCGCGCGCATGCGATTGCGAATGGCGTTTATGTCGGCGTGGTGAATCGCGTCGGCTTCGAGACTGGCAACGTCCGCGGCAATTCCGTTCCCGGCAAAGGCCTTGAATTTTGGGGCGCCTCATTTTTTTGCGATCCCTTCGGGCGAGTGCTCGCGGAAGCCTCCCACGACAAGGAAGAAATTCTGCTCGGCGAAGTCGACCTGCATCAGTTGGAGGACATTCGCCGCAACTGGCCCTTCCTGCGCGACCGCCGCATCGACAGTTACGCTCCCATTACCAGCCGCATGCTTGACGGAAAATGAAATTCTCGGAGCTTGTCATCCTGAGCGGAACGGAAACTTCACGAAGTGAAGTTTCCATGAAGTCGAAGGACCCCTACTCCCGTTTCCGAATACAGCGATACTTCATCTGCGGAGAAGCCTGACAATGACGCCTCCACGCGCGATTCACGCCAAACTCCCCGCCGCACAGGGATACCGCATGCCCGCGGAATGGGAGCCGCATGAATCCACGTGGCTCGCCTGGCCGCATTTTCGCGGCGACTGGCCGGGGAAGTTTGAACCGATCCCATGGGTCTATGCCGAGGTCATCCGCAACCTGGCACGGCACGAACGTGTGGACCTGATCGTCAATGACGCGAGTTCGGAAAAGCGCGCGCGCATGGTGCTCGAAAAGGCGGATGCGCTCTCCGACACGCTCGCCGATAATGTCTGCTTCCACCGCTGGCGCACCGATCGCGTCTGGACGCGCGATTCCGGCTGCATTTTCCTGACGTCGCCCGCCGATCACGCAGATCCCCGACTGCTCGCTCTGCACTTTCAGTTCAACGCGTGGGCCAAGTATCCGAATTACAAGTTCGACGAAAAAGTTGGCGCGCGCATGGCGCAGGCTGCTGGCGCCCCCGTTGTCCACCCATTCGTCGTTGATTCGTTCAAAGACAAGTACCGCGTCGTGCTCGAAGGCGGATCGATCGACGTCAACGGACGCGGCACTCTACTCACCACTGAGGAATGCTTGCTCTCTACGACTCAACAACGCAACCCATCCATGGACCGCGCCGCCTATGAGCAGATGTTTGCCGACTATTTTGGCGTGCAGTCCGTCATCTGGCTCGACAGCGGCATCACCGGCGATGACACTCATGGGCACGTCGATGACATCACTCGCTTCGTCGCTCCCAATACCGTGGTCACGATGGTCGAGCCGAATGAGCGGAGCGAGAACTGCGCGGCCCTGCATGCGAACCTGGGCCGACTGAAAAACGCCCGCACTGCCGCTGGACACAAACTCGAGATCGTCGAAATTCCCATGCCGCATCCAGTCGTGTTCGAGGACCGCCAGTTACCTGCCAGCTACGCGAATTTTTATATCGCGAATGGCGCCGTGCTTGTGCCGGTCTTCAATGATCCGAACGATCGCATCGCGCTCAACACGCTCGCCGAGATCTTCCCAACGCGCGAAATCGTACCGATCTATTGCGGCGATTTGATCTGGGGATTTGGGGCGCTGCACTGCATGACGCAACAACAACCAGAAAGATGAGACCCTGAGCCGCGAAGGTCAAATTCTTTACCACAGGGCACACGGAGGAACACAAGGGAGTACAAAAACTGTTTTCTTTCCCCTGTGTTTCCCTGTGTTTCTCTGTGTTCATCTGTGTCCCCTGTGGTTGAGGCTGTTTCGCGAGCTGCAAGCCAGCAGCTACCATCTTCATCATTTACACTTTTACCCGTGAACGCCGAGATCATCGCCGTCGGGTCTGAGTTGCTCACTCCCCATCGCCGGGACACCAACTCGCTATACCTCACCGAAAAACTGAACGACCTGGGCGTTGAAGTGCGCTTCAAGTGCATTGTGGGCGACGACGCTGAAGGATTAACCGCAGCCGCCAAACTCGCCATGCGGCGTTCCGACATCATCATTTTCACGGGCGGCCTCGGCCCGACTGAAGATGACCTGACGCGCGAAGCGGTGGCCGATGCGCTGGGTTTGAAACTGCAACGCGATCCCGAGCTCATCGCGAAGCTCGAAGAGCGCTTCGCCAAGCGCGGCATGAAGATGTCCGCCAACAATGCCAAGCAGGCCGACATCCTGACCAGCGCGACGGTGTTGCCGAATTCGCTCGGGACCGCGCCCGCCCAGTGGATTGCCGGAAAGTATGATGGCCACGAGCGAATCCTCATGCTGCTCCCCGGGCCGCCTCACGAACTCAAGGCGCTGTTTGAAACCGAATGCATCCCGCGACTGCGCGCCCGAATTCCCGTTCAGCACATCGCCACTCGCATCCTCAAAATGGCAATGATGCCTGAATCGCAAGTGGACGCGCGGGTCGCGCCGATCTACAAAACTTATGCCGACGTCGAGACCACCATCCTCGCGGGCCGGGGTGAGATTCAACTCCACCTGCGCTGCCGTAAGGATTCGCAAGCGGAGGCCGATGCGCGCGTCGAGGAACTCGCCGACAAAATCGAAGACGAACTCGGCGATGCCATCTTCTCTTGCAAAGGTGAGACCATCGAGCAGATCGTCAGCTATCTGCTGCAGATGCGCAGCATGACGCTGGCCGTGGCCGAATCTTGCACAGGTGGCTTGCTAGCCGAGCGCATCACCTCGCTCAGCGGCAGCTCGCGCTATTTTCTAGGCGGCGCTGTAGTCTACTCGAACGAATTGAAAACGCAATTTGCGAACGTTCCGAAGGCGCTGATCAATCAGCACGGGGCGGTGAGCCGCGAAGTGGCGGCGTCGATGGCCGAAGGCATCCGCAAGCGCTGCCTCGCGAGCTACGGAGTTGGAATCACCGGAGTCGCCGGCCCGAGCGGCGGAACCGAGCAGAAACCCGTGGGCCTGGTTTACGTCGCACTCGCGGGCGAAGAAGGCACGCAGGTCGTCGAACGTAATTTCCCCGGCGACCGCAAGCGCATCCGCCAGTTCGCAACGCAACAGGCGCTGGAGATGATCCGCAGGGCGCTGTTGTAGGGCGCTTGTTATTAAGAGATGCGAATATTCATTGGCATCGATCTCGACCCTGAAGTTCGCGCCCGAATTGAGCGCTTCCTCGAAGGCGTCGAGGGTTTTGCACCCGATGCGCGCTGGGTGCGTCCGGAGTCACTGCACATTACGTTGAAGTTCATTGGAGAACAACCGCCGGAGCGGGTCGAGGCCATCACCGAACGTTTGCGGCGGGTCGAAGGCAGCGCGTTCGAGATTCGCGCTACCGGATATGGATTCTTTCCTACCGCAAAGGCGCCGCGCGTATTCTGGATCGGAATTCACACCGGACCGCAACTGGCGGAACTGGCCGAGAGCATCGACATTGCGACAGCCGAACTCGGCGTTCCGCGCGAAGACCGGCCTTACAGCCCACATCTGACTCTGGCGCGCGCCGGCGCCGGGAGAGGATCAGGCTCACCGAAAGGGCGCAAAGGCGACGGGTCCAATGCGAAGTTCGCAGTGCTCGAAAAGCGGCTCGCCGGAATAGGCGAGCTTGATTTCGGCACAATGACCGCCAACGAGTTTATTCTCTATCAGAGCCATCTTTCCCCGGGAGGATCGAAGTACACGAAGCTGCAACGATTCGCGCTCAATCGTAGTTAGTGGAGCGACGGGCGTCTCGCCCGTCCAGCAGTATGGCGGCCGGGCGGGGACGCCCGGCGCGCCACCGGTAAGTTTGGATCAACATGAATCCGTACCTCATCACCGCCGCCGTGAGCTACCTGCTCGGATCCATCCCATCTGGCTACCTGCTGGTGCGAATTTTCACGGGTGAGGATGTGCGCGCGACCGGCAGCGGCAACATTGGCGCAACGAACGTGGCCCGCAAATCGCCCGCACTCGGGGTTGCGACTCTGCTTCTCGACGCGGCCAAGGGGCTGGCTGCGGTTCTCGTGGCGGGGGTATTGTTCAGCGGACTGCATCCGCAACTCATCATGACCACGGCGGCGTTCTTCGCCGTGCTCGGTCATCTGTTCCCCGTCTGGCTCAAGTTTCGCGGCGGCAAGGGCGTTGCCACCAGCCTCGGAGCTTTTATATTGCTCACCCCGAAATCCATTTTGTGCATGGTGGTCCTGTTCTTGCTCATCGCCGTCGCCTTCCGTTACGTCTCGCTCGGCTCCGTCGCTGTGGCGGCGGCTTTTCCGTTGCTGGCATGGGCCCTCCACGAATATGTGGACTCGCGGCAACTTATTTGGATCGCCCTGGTCTCAGCACTCGTCATCTGGAGACATCGTCAAAACATCGGCCGTCTCGCCGCCGGAACGGAATCAAAGTTAGGGAGTAAGTTAGAAACAGAGTTAGAAACAGAGTCAGAAACAAAGTCAGGAACCTTAGGAGCAACCCGCAAATGAGCCGCATTGCCGTCGTCGGCGCGGGCGCCTGGGGCACGGCGCTGGCAATCGTCCTGGGACGTAGCGAGACGCATCATGTCCGCCTCTGGGCCAACGAACCTGAAGTTACCGAGAGCATCGCAAGCAACCGAATCAACGAACGCTTCCTGCCCGGGTTCATCCTGCCAGAATCGATTGCAGCGACCAGCGATCTGAACACCGCGCTCGACGCCGCGGAGGTCGTCGTTAGCGTTATGCCCTCACAGCATTGTCGGGCTCTATTCGAGCGCATGGCGCCGGTCCTCCGCCCGGACACACTCTTCGTCAGCTGCACCAAAGGACTCGAAGACGGGACTCTGCTGCGCATGACGGAGGTGATTGGCGATGTCTTAGGCAGCCGCAAGTTCAATCCTCGCGTGGCAGCACTCAGTGGTCCGTCGTTCGCCAAGGAAGTCGCGCGCGGCGACCCGACGGCTGTGACCGTGGCATCCGTCGACGGCGAAGTGACGCGCGCGGTGCAGCAAGCCTTCAACGACTCCCGCTTTCGTGTCTATACCAACGACGACGTGATCGGGGTGGAATTAGGCGGTGCGCTGAAAAACATCATCGCCATCGCCGCCGGCGTCTGCGCTGGCCTCGGCCTCGGCCACAATTCGGCAGCGGCGCTGATCACGCGAGGTCTCGCCGAAATGGCGCGCCTGGTCGTGGCCTGCGGTGGCCGCCTCGATACCATGGCCGGACTTGCTGGCCTGGGCGATCTGGTTCTCACCTGCACCGGAGATCTCTCGCGCAACCGCAGCGTCGGCGTTGAACTAGGCAAAGGCCGCAAACTGCCCGACATTATCGCCGACATGCATGGAGCGGTGGCCGAAGGGGTCTTCACCACCAAGGCCGCGGTTGGCTTAGCCCGGAAGAAGAACGTCGAGATGCCGATCACGGAACAGATGTTCGCCATCCTCGAAAACGGCAAATCGCCGCAGCAGGCCATCGAAGGCCTGATGACGCGTACCGCGAGGTCCGAAATCTATTAAGTTTGGGCCCGGACACCGCCGAATGAGTTGCAAAATTCAGTAAATACTGGTGCCCGGAGACGGAATCGAACCGTCACGTCCTGTTACGGACCCGGGATTTTAAGTCCCGTGCGTCTGCCAGTTTCGCCATCCGGGCGGGCAGTAAGCCATTGAAGAGAATATATCAGTTGACCAAATTCGATTTTGGTTTACGCGTTACCATGCTTGAATCGTGATTGAGTGGTGAGAGCAACTTCGGGCCATTCCCGCTCAAGACGGCGGTCTCCGTTCAAGCAGAACGCGGTCCCAGCCTGCAAGATTGGCTCCAGCTTCATAAGTGCTCTGCGCAAACTCCAGGATTTCATCGCGCGGAGACGTCGAGCGGCGCACATCGTCATACGTCAGCAAGAACTCATGCAGCTTGCTCGGATACAACACCCCCGCCGGCCGAACCGGTTGCCCGCCAAAGCCCGCCGGTTCAGGAGCCGTATAAGCGTAGAACGCCGGTCCCGGCACATCTCCGCCGCCTGGCCACCAACCGACACTGCTGCATTCGTGCGAGTAGGCTTCCGACGTGATGATGCCCTTTCGGGGCGGAGCGCGGCGCCCGCTGAAGCGTGTACAACACAAATCGAAGCTGCCCCAAAAAAAGTGGACCGGGCTCGACTTGCCGATGAATCGCGCGCGGAATTCCTGCAGCACAATCTCCGTTGACAGCAGAATGCGCCATAAGCGGTTTGCATACTCTGGGTCGTAGGATGCGTGAGTGTCATCCTGATCCAGCGGAATCGGATTTGGAACTTCCTGCGGCTTGGGGTTGATTTTGACGTCAATGCCAGCCCCACGCAACAATGAAAGTAGTTCTCGATAAAAGGCGGCAACGGATTTTGGCGAAAGCGTCAAGGCGTACTTGTGTGGTGACGGGGCTCTGCCCCGTCCCGTTCGAAGCTCCAGGCGGTGGTTGACAAAGTCGAACTGGATTTCAAACGCGCCTCCAAGGTACGGTATCGGTGAAGTCGTCAAACCTCGCGTGTTCACATATAGGGCAGTATTCCACCAATGGTTTTGCAGCGGCGTGAGGGCCAGGCGGATTTTCCCGACGATCTGGCTCCACATGTGCAGCGTGCGATAGGTGGCTTCCCACTGTTCCAGCGGCAAGGCGGGCCAGTCTTGCTCGAGCATACTCATCGAAGAAGGCTCCTTGAGAACGGTCTTGTGCTTATCGGCTTAGATAATCACTTGTGATTACGCATCTTGACAATTCTATTCTCCGCCCTCGTGCCTACCGGGCTTGAGAACATTGCATACAACTTTTCGACAGCTTCAGGGTTCAATAATAATATGTAGGAGTGACTTGTCTGGAGGAGATCTTGAAAGTATCGTGCTTATTTCGTGAAGCAATCGGTTCTGGGTTAGCGCCGAGAGCCGTTCTCTTATTCTTTGTGACGTTCTTTGTAGTCGGCTCTGCAGCATTGGCTTGCGCCCAGAATGGCGCCATGACTCCTTATCAGGGCGAATCGGACGGCGTCAGCGCCGGCGGAAAATGGCTGGAGTTCCAGTCCACCGACAAGATGACGGGCGCGAAGGATGTGCGTTTTGAGCTTCGGTCGAATAACTATTTTCGCGAAGACCCGGACTACAAGCCCAGAGTCGTTCTGTTTTGCAGTAATGGCAAGCTCAAGCTGGCGGACTTCAATCCCGGAGTCAGACTGCCTCCGCCGAACCGCCCTGGATTTTGGGGGCAGCCCCAGTTGGAAGTTATGGTCCGCATTGACGACACGCACTATTTCAAGGGCTGGAACTGGGTGCGCGGCCACTTCCTCTCCATGGACAAAGGCACGGTTCGGGGGATGATCGGAGCCCAGGTTTTCAACGTGGAACTCCCAACGCGAAGCGGCCGGCAAATCGCAGAGTTCTCTCCGGGCGGTCTGGATCTGGATCGAGTGCGACAAGCTTGCGATCTGACGCCGAAGAAGCCGGGCAAGGACTAACCAACTTCCCGATGGAGAGCCGGGCGCCCCCGCCCCGCTACCCCAAAACTGGACGGGCGAGGGCGCCCGTCTCTCCATCGTATGTTTGACCTCCTCCTGCATCCCTCAGCATCCCTGCGAATCCAATGATGGTATCTTTGGACTCGCATCGGGGGACTCGCATCGGGAGGCGCATGAAGATTGGCATAACCTGCTATCCAACCTACGGCGGCAGCGGAGTTGTCGCCACCGAACTGGGGCTTGAACTCGCTCGCCGGGGCCACGAGATTCATTTCATATCCTATTCGCAACCCATTCGTCTGACCGGGCCGGAACCTAACATTCATTATCATGAGGTCGAGGTCACGCGATATCCGTTGTTTGAATATCCTCCGTACGATCTGGCGCTGGCGACGCGCATGGCGGAGGTGTCGCAGCTCTACGAACTCGATCTGCTGCACGTGCACTACGCGATCCCACACTCGGTCAGCGCGATGCTGGCCAAACAGATGCTGGCCGCAACTCCGCCGCGGCGCCACTTACCGTTTGTCACAACCCTGCACGGCACCGACATCACACTCGTCGGGCTCGACCGCTCCTATCTTCCAATTACGCGTTTTTCCATCGAGCAAAGCGACGGAGTGACAGCAATCTCACAGTATTTGCGCAACCGCACCATTAGTATTTTCGATATCAAGAACCACATCGAGGTCATCCCGAACTTCGTGAACTGCGACGAGTACATGCGCAAACCGGAATGGCTGGAAAAGCGCAGCGAGTATGTCTCCAACGACGAGCGGCTGCTGGTGCACCTTTCCAACTTCCGGCCGGTGAAACGCGTTTTGGATGTGATCGAAATCTTTGATCGCGTGCACAAGAAGATCCCTTCCAAGCTCTTGCTGATTGGCGACGGGCCCGATCGTTCCCAGGCGGAGTGGCTGGCCGTGCAAAAAGGCATTCACGAGCACGTGCTGTTTCTTGGGAAGCAGGATCAGATTCGTGAGAAACTGGCAATCTCAGACGTTATGTTGATGCCGAGCGAACTGGAATCGTTCGGGCTCGCCGCGCTGGAAGGAATGGCCTGTGAAGTCGTCCCGATCGCCACCCGTACCGGCGGAGTGCCGGAAGTGATTGAGCACGGCGTGTCCGGATATATGGCCGAGGTCGGCGACGTGGACACCATGGCGCGTTACGCGATCGATCTCCTGAGCAATGAATCAGCGTTGCGCGCGATGGGTAAGCGGGCGCGAGCCGGCGCTAAGGAAAAATACTGTTCCAGCAAGATCATTCCGCTTTACGAAGACTTTTACCGAAAGGTGCTGGAGCAATCGTCGTAGTCGTCATCAGCTCTTCCGGATTGGGCAAAATGGGCAGCCGCAGCCGAATCAGCGTGCCGCCGCCTTCGCGTTTCTCGATCATCATCTTGGCCGTATCTTCATACAGCACCTTCAGGCGTTCCGCGACATTAGCCATGCCGATGCCGATGCCCCCAAAACCATCGGGGCGTTCGAGCAATTGCGCTGCCCCCATGCCTACGCCGTCATCTTCCACCTCGACCACAAGCCGGGATTTGATCACTCGGCTGCGCAGCGTAATGCTGCCGCCTTCGACCTTCGGAGAAAGTCCGTGCTTGATGCAGTTTTCGACCAGCGGCTGCAGCAACATGCTCGGCACCATCGCTTCGAGAGACGCCGGATCAAGATCCTTGATGACCTTGAGCTTGTCCCGTCCAAAACGTACCACTTCAATGTCCAGATAATTGTCGATGAACTCTACTTCCTCGCGCAGCGGAACAAACGAATCCGTACTGTGCAGCAGGCGGCGAAGAATCGTAGCGAGTTTCAGGATCATCTCCCGCGCCGTATCGGGATCGAAGCGCACGAGCGACGAAATGGAATTCAGAGTATTGAACAGGAAGTGCGGGTTGATTTGATTCTGCAACGCCGCCATGCGCGCCTGCAGCAGCAGCCGTTCCTGCTCTTCCAGCTTTATCTGGATGCGGACGCTGTTGAAGATTTTCAGTTCCGTGCCCACCACCACGATTACCGTAAGGTAGATCGCGCACTCGACCAAATACCCGTTCAGAGTTCCTCCGCCACCCTCCGCCCACAGGCCAGGGCTTTCCAGGCTGAAGATGGAGTTCGGCCAGAAGTGCCAGATTTGCGTCTGCAGGAAGCGCAAGCCCACGATGGTGGCGAAAAAAGTGATCTGCCAATCAAACACGCGCGGCCTCGGCAAATTGCGCCGAATCATGCGATAGAGGGTGAGGTCGATGAACGGCGAGAATGACCAGATGTCTTCCTGTTCGGGCGCGAAGCGGCGCAACTGTCCGGCGACAATTCCGGCAAACACATTCAACGGCAAGCTCGCCCACTCGCCATACACGACTGCAGGTAGCGATATCAGCGCCCCGCCGAGCCCTCCCGACAGGCGCCCGCCGATCACGCCCAGCAGCAGTGCTGTTTCAAGCGACAGGTCGCCGGCGCTGAAACTCTTGACGCTGCATCGTATCCAGACGCCGAGTGCGATCGGGATCGCCATCCAGAACGCCAGATAAATTTTGTGCCGGGGTTCGCGCTGCTCGCGGAAGATCAGACTCTTGAATTCTTTCGATCGCACCAGCGCGCTCGACACGGCCGCGGCTACGCCCAGCTTGATCAGGAGGTTGACGAGTATCAGCCGCGGTTCCAGCATCGAATGAGTCCAGCCCCGGAGGGGCGACCTGCCTAGCCCAGCGCTTCAGCGCTGGGAAGAGCTCCCCTGAACTTGTTCGTGGAGAGCCGGGCGCCCCGCACGGCCGCCCAACTGTTGTGGGCGAGGCGCCGTCCAGTGCGCCGCACGGGGTCAGCTTCCGATTGTACCCGCCGCCTGCTGCAAAAGCTGCTCGACATTGCCGCCCGCCGGAACTCCACCCTGCGCGAAGTCGCGGCTTCCACCGCCGCGCCCTCCGACGGACGACAAAACCTGCTTGAGCAACGCCCCCATATCAGCAGCGCCGGCGGGAGTCTGCGCGAAAATCAGACCCGGCGTATCCACAGTGCTCGCCACCAGCGCGATCGCCGGCGTCGCCGTTCGTGTCACTTTCTGCGCAAACAGTTTGGCGAAGCTGATGTCGCGATCGGAAAACACGCGTACGATTATCTTGCGCCCGTTAATCTCCGGCTGATTATGGAGCGCGGCCAAAGCCATAAGCTCGGCAAGTTGATCGAGCGCATCATCCTTTTGCTTGCGCAACAGCTTGCTCTCTTCGACACTCTTGCGAATCTGCTCCGGCACATCCCAGAGCTTCGCCGAAAAAAGTGCGGCCGACTCGCTGAGAGCACTATAGTCACGCCGGGCCATGCGAACTGCACGACCGCCGCAGACAAACTCTACTCGTGTTCCCTGCCGCACCTTCTCGGTTTTCCGCAGCAGAATCGAACCGATCTGCCCGCTCGCGCTAACATGAGTTCCGCCACAGGCCGTCAGATCGAATTCCGCGACCTCGACCAGCCGCAGCTCGTCATGCTCCGCAGGAGGCAGTTTACGCAGCCCCAGCTTCTCCGCCTCTGCGCGCGAAACATAGCGAATCGTCACGGGACGGTTCTCAAACACAACTTCATTGGCTCGCTTCTCCGCCCCCGCAATCTGCTCGGAACTTACCGACGGTGTCGCCAGATCAATCGAACAATAGTCTTCGCCCATGTGGAACGAGACGGTCGGCATCTGGTAAAGCTCGACAAAGGCTGCCGAGAGAACATGCTGTCCGGAGTGTTGCTGCATGTGGTCGCGGCGGCGTTCCAGATCAATGCTGCCCCGGACCCTGACGCCCGCAACCGGCAACTTCGGCGGCGCTTCCAGATAGTGGAGAATCCTGCCATCTTCCGCATCCGCAACTTCCGTTACGCGCAGGCGCTCGGCCCCTTCGAGTGTGAGCCATCCAGTGTCATGAACCTGACCGCCGCTGGTAGGATAGAACGCGGTTTCCCGCAGGATGACAGCCGGACGCGATTGCTCAGCGGAAGGAGGTGCGACGTCTTCGACCACGGAATCGAATTCGTGCACTTCAGAACTGTCGTAGTAAAGACGCTTAGTCATGACGAAAGAGGTAGCGACGAAACCGTGCTAGTGGAGCGCCGGGCGTCCCCGCCCGGCCGCCCCAAAACTGAACAAGCAAGACGCCCGTCGCTCCACCGACAGACTCGCGCAGCGGGCAAAATAAAAGCCAGGCACCGGCGCTCCACTGCACACGAAAGAGCCCGTTACCGTTGCTTCCTTCCGGACCTGGCGGGGTTGGCGGGAAAACGTCGCGCGGAACCGATGCCTGACTCTATATCCTATCAAGAGTTAGCCGAAAACAGGAATGGCTTGCAGGTTCCGCCGGTGGACACACTTTGTCGTGTGGACACGCCTTATCGTAGAGACGCGGCTTACCGCGTCTCGGCAGCGGCAATACTCAGTTTTTCAATTATCATCATGCTATGCCTGAGTCAGAATGCGCGGCCTACAAAAAGCTAAAGGATCGCGAGAACCGCGCGCATGCGGCATGGACTTCTTTTCTGTACCGCAATGAAGTCAAGCCGAAGCTTTCGGACAAGGCAAAGCGGAAGCATCAGAAAGAAGAAATGGAAGCGTATCAGCAAGCTCACAAGGCGCGCATGGCTCACGTGAAGACTTGTCCGATCTGCATGTCCAATCTGAAATAAACCAATTAGTTGACATCGGGAGTTACAATAGAACTATAGTCCAACGTGGCCGTAGGAGTAGTTAGTAATAAGTTATTTGAACATTTAGATTGTGCGCACTTAGTAAGTCGTAACTAACTCATTAGGGGAAGACACAGAGTTCAACCAACCGCTAACTCCTCTGTTGTCTAGATTTTGACTTTAACTCCTTTAAACCCCTAGATTTTGGTCGTTTTAGCTTGTAACTCTATGGATTAAAATAGGCATGGGAGGGGTGAGGGGTACCTCCAGCTAGCGCACCACCAGCACTTCCCGAATGGCATCGCGCGCCAGGAAAAACTTGATGGAAGCGAAATCCCGGAAGAGGTTTTCAATGTGGCGGTTATTGAACACGCGCTGCAGACGCGGGGATTGCTTTTCAGACGCGGGGCGCCCGGGCGGCACGAACTTCACCTCTTGCATCTCCAGCAGGTCGGTGTCGGTCACGTGATAGCGATAGCACGTCGAGTCCGGGCCGGCGTCGCGTGTGTGAAAGAATGCCAGCAGTAGTCCACCCGGCTTCATCACCGACCACAAGCGGTCGATGGTCGGCTTCACCAGGCTCTCTTCCATGTAATCCGGCAGATTCCAGCACAGCACCACGTCGAACTTGGCGTTCGCATACACCACATTCTCGTCCAGGAATTTCTTGCTATCCACAACAGAGTTTCCGTCGACGTCCTTAATGCGCAAGGCGGGGTCGAGCGACGACCGCAACAGATCTTCGCTGTAGTTCTTGTGCCCTTTGCCGGTGAAAAGGCGGATATTGTTGGCGGAGGTCGAACCCAAGTCAAGCACACACAACGACTCCTGCGAATTCAGCAGCCGCGAAATCTCTGCCATACCGCTCGAGCGGCGGGTTATCTTCTGCGGGACTGCGTGACCCGCGGTCTGATTCGAAGAGCTCCGAAAGAATTTCATTACGTTGTCAGAAACAGATGCCATCGATCCCTGCGCCCGCCGCTTCCTACGAAGACGCGAGCCCCGCCGCCTTTCCGGCCTCTTTCTGAATATCTACCTTCCCTTTCAGGAAGGCGCCCTCTTCAATGGCGATGCGCTGCGTGGTCACGTCGCCATTTACCACCGCCGCCTTTCTCAACTCCACGCGATCAGAGGCATTCACGGACCCATCCAACTTACCCTGAACCACCACGGCCTTGGCGGTCACGTCGGCCTTGATGTTTCCGTTCGGCCCGACCGTCAGACTGTGGTTGCGGAGCTCAATTTTCCCTTCGACGCTGCCATCCACGTACAAGTCTTCGGAGCCCGACACCTCTCCCTTAATTACGACCGACTTGCCGATATGGGCAAACTCTCCGGTCTTCGGAGCATCCATGTTTTAGCCTCCATCACCTCGCGCTCTGTTCGCCGCGAATAAACCGATTGTAAATCATCCGCCCGCTTACGGCTTAGAGCAGTAGCCGGAAATCATTCTCCATCAGGAGCTTACAGCAGCAGCCGGAAGAGCAGCTTCACCCCGATCCAGCCTGTGGTTTGCTACCATGTGTCAACGGGGATAACGTGCTCAGTCCAGTCCTGACAGTCGACACTCCTGGCTCGCGCAATTTCATCGCCCCCTCCATCGCCCGCGCCGGCGCCTGGATTCTGCTGCTCACCGCAACCAGTTTTGGCGGGCAGCCAGCGACAGTTTCGTCGTATCGGGATCCAGCGGAACTGGTGCGCAAAGCCGTGCAGAACGAAATTAGTGCGGCCAATGACGACAGCGCCCACTTTTTGTTTCGCGGCACCAAGACCACTCCTCAGGGATCCACCACCAGACTCTATGTCGAGACCAAGGAGGCTACTGCCGGCTTGGTGATCGCCTACAACGGGAAACCTCTCACTCCCGAACAGCGCCGTGCCGAAGAGGCTCGTGTCGAACGTTTCATCAAGCATCCCGAAGAATTAAAAAAGAAGCGTGACCAGGAGCACGCGGAAGCCGAGCGTACTCTTCGCATCGTGCGCGCACTTCCTGATGCCTTCCTGTTTGAGTACGCCGGAGAAGACCAGGGCTCGGAAGGCGTCGGCCGGGCTGGCGAGACTCTGGTGAAATTGAAATTCCGGCCCAATCCCCACTACCAAGCGCCGTCGCACGTAGAAGAGGTCTTGACCGGCATGCAGGGCTACGTGCTGGTGGACGCCGCCCATTACCGCCTTGCCAGCATTGATGGCACGCTCTTCAAGGAAGTCGGCTTCGGGTGGGGAATTCTCGGACACCTTGATGCGGGCGGCCGCTTCACAGTTCAGCAACAGGAGCTCGGCGACAATCTCTGGGAAATTTCAAGCATGAGCGTGAGGTTCACCGGAAAGATCCTCCTGTTCAAGAATCTCTCCATCAATTCGACGGAGACTTTCACCGGCTTCAAGCGGGTGCCCTCGGACCTGACGTTCGCCCAGGCGCTGGAACTGCTGAAGAAGGAAGAATCCTCTACGGACGCCCGTGTAGAGACGGGGCTTGCCCCGTCTCCCTTGCACCACCCGTAAACCTGGTGTCTCTTTACTTCCTCGCGCGAAACGTTTCTTCGCGCACGGTGAACTTCTGCACCAGATCTTCGCGCACCTGGTAGCCCGTCCCGGGCGCATCACTGACGGCGATCATTCCATCGGCGCGGACTTCCACCTCGGGTTCGATAATGTCCTCTTTCCAATAACGTTTCGATGCCGACACGTCTCCCGGCAAACGAAAATTTTCAAGTGTCGACAAAGCGATATTGTGCCCGCGTCCCACTCCCGATTCCAGCATCCCGCCGCACCACACCGGAACCTTGTGCTGCAGCGCGACATCGTGAATTTTCTTCGCCTCGCTGAAGCCGCCCACGCGGCCCACCTTAATATTGAGGATCCGGCAGGCGCCGATCTCGAGCGCAAAATCGGCATCTCGCGCATTAAGAATCGATTCATCCAGACAGATCGCCGTCTGGATAGCTTTTTGCAGCCGCGCATGAAGATAGATTTCGTCGTTCCACAACGGCTGCTCGATCATCAGCAAATTGAACGCGTCGAACTTGCGCAGGTGCTCAAGCTGATCGAGCGTGTAGGCGGAATTCGCGTCCACACTGAGAACGATATCCGCCCAGCGGGCGCGGACCTTCTCCAGCACATTGAGATCCCATCCCGGCTTCACCTTGATCTTGATCCGTCGGTATCCCGCCGCCAGCTCCGCCTCGACCTTCTCCAGAAGCTGTTCCAGCGTGTCCTGAATCCCGATCGAAACTCCGCAGGCAATCTCGCGTCGCGTTCCTCCTAACAACTTCCAGAGCGGCTGTTGCTTCTGCCGCGCCTCCGCGTCCCACACCGCGTTTTCGAGCGCGGCTTTCGCCATACGGTGGCCGCGGACTCTGGCAAATCGCGCCGCACAATCCCGGCCCGCATCCAGCTCGCCCTGCAGCAGCAGCGGCGCCAGATAATGTTTAATCGTGGGCCACGCGGTTTCGGTCCATTCCGGGCTGTAATAAGGATCTTCCCCAGCGACGCACTCGCCCCACCCGCGCACTCCATCGGCCTGGATACTCACCAGCAGGATGCGGCGGCTGTAAACGCGGCCAAAGCTCGTTTCAAAAAAATGCACGAGCGGCATGTGAATTTCACGCAGTGTTACGGATTCGATTTTCATAATGAGTTGCGGTTCGTGTCAGGGCATCGCGTTAGCGATGCCATAAATCCTTCCGCAAAGGGTCCGCAAAGCTCTACTACCGCCGAGCTTCGTCCCACTCTCCCAGCAGGAACCGCCCATTCCCGTGTTCGTCGCGCTCGTAGCCGAGCACACTCAGTCCCTCGGCAAACGCCCGGTTGAACTGCTCACGATTCCTGTCCTGTACCGCGAGCGCCTGCTTGCGCGTCGTCGCCGCAGACTTCCATTCGTAGATCGCTGCCGGCACCTCGATGCGAGCACGACATTCGAACTCCGCGCGCGGAGCATCCGCCAGCACCGCTTCCACTCGCTTTGACTTCATCCACCACTCCGCCACCAGTCGGTCGGTGGGCAACCCTCCCTGCAACGGCGACGATGTGATCCCGTACTGGTTCACGTTGTAGCGTCGAGCAATCGCGCCCAGCTTCTCGATATTCAAATACGCGTTCTTGATCTCCAGCGGATCGAACGTCCACTCCATCAGCTCAAAACCCCGAGCCAGCGCCTCTTCACGCTGATAGAGTTTCATCCGCCGCCCCAATCCTCCATTGCGATATTGCTGTCGCACGGCCAGCATCTGCGAGTGCAGGTAGCAGTACCCGTTTCGCATTCCCGGGATTGCGAGCGCAAAGCCGATCAGTTCCGTTCCGGCGTCACTCCCGTCATTTCTTTTGTCGTTTCTTTGAACGAAAGCCCCAATCACCTGGCCGCCTATCTTCGCTGCCACTACGAACATCCGCACCGGAATCAGGTCCGCATCCGCGAACTTCCACACTTCCTTTTGCAACGCAAAGCAGGACTGCATCTCCGCAAGCGCTTCGCACCTGCGGATGGTCACTGCGCCGGTTGTCGTTCCGGCCTTAGTTCCACCCGTGGCTGCGGTGGACGCTCCGGTGGACGTTCCGGTGGTCTTCCCGGTCACACCGGTTTTTCCTGCTGCTTCGCCTGTTGCCATAGGGTTTCCAGTTCGTCTATCGACACCTGCTGTGGCGTTCGTCCGCTGGCGCGCAGTCGCTCCTCCATCCATTGAAAGCGGCGCTTGAATTTGCGATTCGTCTTCCTCAACGCCGACTCCGGATCAAGCGACAGATAGCGCGCAATGTTCACCAGAACGAAGAACAGATCTCCAACTTCTTCTTCCAGACGCTCGCGCAGTTCCGGCGCAACCCGCGGCTTTCCCGACCCGGCAATCCCCGTCCCCGATGGCCCCTTGACAGGCACGGCCCTGAGTTCCTCGCGCAACTCCGCAGTTTCTTCTGCAAGCTTTTCGAACAGACCTTCAATCTCCGGCCAGTCGAATCCCACATGCGCCGCGCGCGAGCTGAGTTTATGCGCTTCGAGAAGAGCAGGCATTTTCGAGGACACGCCCGAGAGCACCGATTGCGAATCGTCAGCTGGGTACCCCGCTCCTTGCGCCTTTTGCAAGGGGCGGGTGACGGCGTCGCCAGTCTGCTGTGCCTTCGTGTCTCCGCCCGCCGCCAGCCGCTTCTTTTTCTCTTTCTCTTGCGCCTTCAGAGCCTCCCAGTTGCGGAGCACTTCGGCCGGCGTATCCGCTTTCACTTCGCCAAACACGTGCGGATGCCGGTCTATCAGTTTGTTAGAAAGCCGGTCCAGCACATCGTCCACCGAGAAATGGCCTTCCTCGCTTGCCATCTGCGAATAGAACAGCACCTGCAACAGCAGGTCGCCCAATTCGCCGGTCAGTTCCGGCCAGTCGCGATTGTCGATGGCTTCGAGGACTTCGTAGGTCTCCTCCAGCGTGTAGGGCTTGATGGTGTCAAAGGTCTGTTCGCGATCCCAAGGGCATCCGCCGGGAGCTCGCAACCGCGCCATGATCTGAA
Organism: uncultured Acidobacteriaceae bacterium; assembly: GCA_963772195.1. GTDB lineage: Bacteria > Acidobacteriota > Terriglobia > Terriglobales > Acidobacteriaceae > Acidiflorens. Next base: position 1,089,571 of record CAVYWE010000002.1, read on the forward strand.
CCGCTCGCTCGAATCGTTCGCCGGTGCTGGACATGAGCCTCCAATGTAAATGAGCTATCTGGCGGGGGCAAACTGCGGAAATGAAAATTGCGAAACGAGCCTGATCTCAGCAGTTGGGCAGTCCTGACACGCCGCCGTGCCCTAGCCACGGAAACAAAAGTTATCATCGGGTCAGAATCGGTCATAAGATGTATTGCTTGTAAATCAACTCACTGGAGAATTGCATGGCAAGGCGCGAATTTCTCACCCGATTGTCCCAGATTGCTGCCCTTCCATTTCTTGCTGCGGGAGCGATAAAGGCGCAAGTCGCAACCTCAAAAAAGCCACTGAAGATCATGATGAAGAGTGCCTGGGGATCCGACGATCCCACCAAAGCCGCGTTCCCGTTTTCTCATGGACTAGCGCTGTCGGAAGCGGGACATGACGTGCAAATTTACTTGCTGGGCGAAGCTGTATCGCTGATGCGTAAGGCCGTGGCGAATTCTGTGACTCCGGTGGGTTGGCCGCCGATTGTGGAATCTCTTACCAAACTGGCTGCTAAGAAGGTTCCCATCTATGCTTGCGGAGCCTGTTCCCGCGCTCGTGGCGTCACTGAAGAAGATCTGGCGAACTTTGGCGCTAAGTTCGGAAACCCGGCAATCTTCGTGTCCTTAGTAGAGTGGGCGGACCGAGTCATCACGGAATAGGGCGCCCAAAACTTTCTCTTCTTCGCGACTCTTCGTTCGCCAGGGGTCCTGGTTCCATCAGCCTGGGCAAACGATCTCTGCGATTCGTTCCGTTTCATCGGTAACGATCGCATCCACGCCCCACTCTGCGAACTCGCGCATGCGCTCCGCCCGATTCACCGTCCAGACCATGACTTTCTTCCCGGCCTCATGTATCGGCTCCATGAGTTCTCGATCTACCAGTTTGAACTGCGGGATCACCCATTCCGCCGGCATTTCACGCCAACCTCGAAGCTGACTCCGCGTCTCGCAAAGAAATCCCAGCGGAGTCGCCGAGTCGAGATCGTGGATTACAGTGAGCACCTCGGGAAGAAACGACGAAACCACATATCCCTTTTGCGGCGAATGCTTGCGCAACTCTGCGAGCGTCTGCGGCTCCAGCCCCGCAACTTTCAACTCGATATCGAGAAACGCCCGATGCGCAAATTGCCGCAGAACATCTTCCAGCGCAGGTAACGGCAGGGTTTTAGAAGGAGTGTCCGCAATCTCCATTCCGCCGACAGTCGCGTCGTGGCAGATCACAGCCTTCCCGTCAGCAGACCGGCGCACGTCAAACTCAAACCCGTCGCACCCATGCCGCAAACAAAGCTCAAATGACGCCAGCGTGTTTTCAGGAATTTGGCGGAAAGCCCGCGCCCCGCGATGCCCCAAAAGAAGAGGAGGAGTCATTCAAGTATTTGGTATTCTCGGCGTCCTCGGCGGTGAACAAGCAGCAAGAGATCAGTCCAGATCGAAATCCCGGATCGGCCTTCCCGTGTCCGGCGTTTCTTTGGCCTTCTTCACCGCCTCCTGGAATTTTTTCTCCAGCAGCTCCGAGGCATGCTTTTGCGCTTCCACCGATTGCCGGAAGATCGAATCGCGCCGGCTGTCTTGTTCCTTCATGGCGCGAGCCGCTTCTTCCATGTCATTGAATGTTTTTGGCTTGACCGGCGCAGTGTGCGCAATGATGCTGCGCGTTGCAGCATCGATTTTCATGACCGCGCCGCAGCAGGGGCAAGTCACGTCAAAATTGGATTCACGAAAATTGGATTCGCGTTTCACCACACCGCGATCATACCGCAATCCGCGTCAGCGCGGCGTGAGGCGAATCGGCAGAACGTGGAACACAAACAGCAACTCCCAACCCAGCAGGACGATCGACACAAACACCACCAGTACGGCCAGAATCTCACCAAAGTTCAGGCCCCTCTTTCCCTGCTCAAAACGGCGCGCCCCGAGGCTCAAAATATTCAGCGTGGCAAAGCCAAATACCAGCGCCCAGAGAATGTTGTAAATCTCCTCGCGGGTCGATCGCAGAAGGAACATCGCGGGCAAAACCGCGGGCAGAACAATGACCGCCAGCGCGTGCAGCCCACGGCCCGAGAACCCTGCCCAGCCGCGGGCCTGCCCCATAGTAAGAACTAACAATGCGTAACTTCGGGGTGCAGCCGAGGAGGGCCGAGGCAGTCTCATGCGGAAATTTGATAGTACCGTGTTTACCGTTCCAAAGTCAGCCAAACCACAAACAGAGGACTCTCACTAGTTCATAAGGTTGATTTTCTCAGCTCTGTCACAGAGGATAGTACGCTAGATCGTACGCGATGATCGTCAACTTCGCAGAGCGGGCGCACAACCACAACTGGGAACTCGACCCGGTTACCAGGTCGTTGCTTGATACCGATTTCTACAAATTACTCATGCTCCAATTTATTTGGAAGCATTACCCGAGAACTCATGTGTCGTTCTCTTTGTTCAACCGCACCACTTCTGTGCGCCTCGCAGAGATGTTCTCGCGCGAGGAGCTTATCCACCAGATGGAGCACGTTCGCGGCCTGCGGTTTCGAAGATCGGAACTGGTCTGGCTCGCCGGCAACACTTTCTATGGCCGCCGCGGAATCTTTGAACCCGCCTTTCTGGAATGGCTGGAACGCGATTTCCGATTGTCGGACTATGAACTATCGGTCAAGGACGGACAGTTCCACCTCTCCTTCGACGGCCTTTGGACCGAGACAACCATGTGGGAACTCTATGCGCTCTCCATCCTTGACGAACTAAAAACCCGAGCCGGGTTGAAAAAACTGCGCGAGTTCGGTCTCGACATCCTGTATGCCCGGGCGAAAACAAAACTCTGGGGCAAGATCGAGCGCCTGCGCGGCGTCCCCGGCCTGGCTGTGGCAGACTTCGGAACCCGCCGCCGCCACAGCTTCCTCTGGCAGGAATACGTAGTCAACGCCATGGCCGCAAATCTCGGCAGCGCTTTTACCGGAACCTCGAATGCCTTCCTCGCCCATAAGCATGATCTGGAAGCCATTGGAACCAACGCGCACGAGATCCCCATGGCCCTCGCCGCCCTTGCGCCGGATGAGGCTGCCCTCAAAGCTTCTCAGTACCGCGTCCTCGAGTTGTGGCAGGCCACCTACGAAGGCGCTCTCCGCATCATGCTGCCGGATACTTTTGGAACTACGCAATTTCTCGAAAACGCCCCCGACTGGATGGCCGATTGGACAGGCCAGCGCATCGACAGCAAGAATCCCTACATCGCCGGCGACGAATATATCCAGTGGCTCAAGGCGCGTGGTCGAGACCCCCGTGACAAACTCATCATCGCGTCCGACGCACTCGACGTCGATGACATCCTCGGACTGCACGCCTACTTTGGCGGAGCGCTCGCGAGCGGCGCCACCGTCGGAACTACGATAAACGATTTCCGCAGTGCCGCTGATTTCCAGGATCCGAAAAAGTGGACCCCTGGCCGCCGCATTCGTTTCAGCGCTGGTTGGGGAACTTTGCTGACCAACGATTTCCGCGGCTGCGATCCCGCCGGCGGCAGCGACTTTGACCCAATCAGCCTGATCTGCAAGGTGTCCACGGTCGAAGGCAAGCCTGCGGTTAAGCTCTCCGACAACTATGCCAAGGCGCTCGGCCCGCTCAGCGAAATCGAACGGTACCGGCGCATCTTCGGAACCGCGGGAGTCAGCAACATTCCTGTGATCGCGTGAATAACTCGATGCCAGCGCGGCCATCTTCACTGGTTCCCGATTTCATCTACGGCACCGCATGGAAGGAAGATCGCACCGCGGCCCTCACGGAACTCGCGCTCCGCATGGGCTTTCGCGGCATCGACACGGCGAACCAGCGGCGGCATTACTTCGAAGCCGGAGTCGGTCAGGGATTGGCCGCCGCTTATCGCGCAGGGTTGGTCACGCGCGACGATCTTTTTCTGCAAACAAAATTTACCTATCAGCCCGGTCAGGATCACCGCCTGCCCTATGATCCCGCAGCGCCGCTTTCTACTCAGGTCGCGCAGTCGATGGCCAGCTCGCTCGACCATCTCGGCACCAGCTACGTTGACAGTTATGTGCTGCACGGGCCCGCCTCCAACCACGACTGGACCGATGCTGACGCCGAAGTCTGGGAGGCGATGCGCAAAGAGCGAGATGCCAGCCGCACGCGTCTCCTCGGTGTAAGCAATGTTTCTCTTCGCCACTTGCAGCAGATGGCAGCCGCGCGCGCCGAACTTCCTGCATTTGTGCAAAACCGCTGCTACGCCCGCCTCGGCTGGGACCGCGCCGTGCGCTCGTTCTGCCGCGAGCACAAAATTACCTATCAGGGGTTTTCGCTGCTCACCGCGAATCAGGAAGTGCTACAGCATCCTCTAATCGCCAGTCTCGGCGCCAGCGCCAACGACACGTCGGCACAGATAGTATTCAGCTTCGCGCGTGCCATAGGAATTCTGCCCTTGACTGGCACTTCCGACGCTGAACATATGAAGCAGGATCTGGCCGCCCGCGACCTGACGCTACCGCCGGATGCAGTGCACGCAATCGAATCTCTCGCCGGCTAGGGGTGCACGTCTGGGGACGGGCGCCTCGCCCGTCCAAGCCGAGCGAAGCTCGGCACCTGCCGGCACCCACAACAACTCCGGATTCGTTCCGTCACTTCCCCTGCGCGACCGCCTCGCGCTCGCCAACCTGCTGCCGCCACATCGCGTAATACAACCCTTTTTGGTCGAGTAACTCCGAGTGCCGTCCAAATTCAACGATCCGTCCACGCTCCAGCACGTAGATGCGGTCAGCGTGCATCACCGTCGAGAGCCGATGCGCAATCAGAATCGTGATCGCCTCCTGATTCGTCGCGACTTCACGGATCGTGCGGCTGATTTCTTCTTCCGTCAGCGAATCAAGAGAAGACGTGGCTTCATCGAACACCAGCAGTTGCGGATGCCTCAACAGTGCGCGAGCAATTGAAAGCCGCTGCTTCTCGCCGCCCGAAACCTTCACGCCGCCCTCGCCGATCAGCGTGTCCAATCCGCGGTCCGCGCGCGAAAGCAAGCTATGCGCGGCCGCTTGCTGTAATACCTCCATGCATTCCTCGTCCGTCGCCTTCGGATTCACGAAGAGCAGGTTTTCGCGAATCGAGCCCGAGAACAGCTGCGTATCCTGCGTCACAAATCCGATCTTTTCCCGCAACAGATCCAGATCCACGCGATTCGATGGAATCCCGTTGTAAAGAATCTCACCCTCTTTCGGAGCATACAAGCCCACCAGAAGCTTCACCAGCGTTGACTTCCCTGCCCCCGACGGCCCCACAAACGCGATCGTGTCTCCCCGAGCCGCGCTGAAGCTGATCTCGTCCAACGCCAGAACCGAAGAACTCTGATGCTGAAAACTCACCCGCTCAAACTGCAGTGTCATGAGTTCCTCAACCGGTTCCGGGTCGGCGGGCTTCGGGTCTCGAGGAGTATCGAGGATTTGCTGAAAGTTCTGCAGCGAGACTTCCGTTTCACGATAAATATTGATGACGTTTCCCAATTCCTGCAACGGCGTAAAAATGAAAAACGAATAAATCATGAGCGAGAAAAACTGCCCGATTGTGATCTGCTGGCGAAAAATCAAATAGAGCATCAAGAACAAAATGCTGGTGCGCAATGCATTGACCGCCGTCCCCTGGATGAAACTCAGGCTGCGCAGGTACTTCACTTTTTTGAGTTCGAGCTTCAAAATCTTTTCCGTGATGCTATTGAGCCGCACCACTTCCTGATGCGCGAGGCCGAGGCTCTTCACCAATTCAATATTGCGCAGCGACTCCGTTGTCGAGCCCGCCAGCGCAGTGGTCTCGGCAACAATGGTCTTCTGCATCTTTTTGATCCGCTTGCTAAGCACCGAACTGATAATTCCGAGCAGTGGAACCGTGATCAAAAACGCCGGCGCGATCGCCCAATGCACGCGGAAGGCATAGATCATCACAAAAACGATGCCGACCACCGAAATAAAGAGCACATTGATGGCGGCGGTAATAAACCGCTCGACGTCGCTGCGAACCTTTTGCAACTTGCCCAGAGTTTCGCCGCTGCGCTGGTCTTCGAACACCTGATAGGGCAAATCCAGCGAATGCCGAATCCCGTCCGAGTACATTTTCGCGCCCAATCGCTGCACGATCACGTTGACGAAATAGTCCTGAAAATTTTTCGCCACACGCGACACAAACGCCACTCCCACCGCCGCCAGCAGCAAAAGGCCTGCCCCGCGGACGAATTGCCCTTGCGTGTACTGGTGATACTTCGTGGCATAGCTGTCGATTACGTGACGAAATATCAGGGGGTCGAGAAGCGAAAAGATTTGATTGGTCGCGGCCAGTAAAAGAGCGGCCACAAACAGTTTCCAGTACTGCTTGGAATAGTGGTAAAGAAGATCCATAGGCGTCGGCGCGTGGGTACACTAGCAATGCCATTTAGATGGTGCGCCAGCGTTTTCGATTCAGGCAGCCACACGGCCCACGCGGCTGGACGGGCGAGGCGCCCGTCTCTCCACCGAATTTCAAGTCACGCCGATCCGGTGTTAGCCAGCGCTTCCACCGCTTCCCACGTCGTGCCAAATGTGACGAAGAAATCGTTGACCTTAGTGATTTCCATAACTTTGCGCACCCGCGGCTTCAGCCCCGTCAGCACCAGACATCGTCCTGTTTTCTGATGCGATACGCATGCCGCTACCAGCGATCCCAATCCCACGGAATCTATATAAGGAACATCCGACAAATCCAGAATCATTGTCTCCGCGTTTTCGTGGTGCACCGCGCGATCGAATTGCGGCGCGGTTTCTATTGTGATCGGCCCGCGCAGCAATAAAATCCGCTGATCGTCCGCCACTCCTTCATAGCGCTCGACGGTTAGTTCCTGCAGTCCCATGGCAGGCGATTGTAAGACACCCGGCTCCCGCTGTCACCTCCCACAAATACACCACTTCCCGCGCCCAGTGCCTTACTGCGGCTTCTTCTCCTCCCCGTGATCCTCATACACCGAGTACTGCCCGCCCGGACGCTTCAACTTCACCGTGATTTCCATCTCAGCCTTGTTGATCTCGTAGTCTTCCCCGAAAGTCTGGAAATGCGGCGCCAGCACCTGTACGCGTAGCGGACCATAAGGAATCCCGTCAATGTTCGTCCGCCCCTCTGCATCCGTCTTCAGCTCCATCTCTCCCTTCGCCTGCTTTCCCTTGCGTTTCACCGGATGCAACACCACCTCCGCATTCCTCACCGGCTTACCGTCGGAGTCGCGCACCACCACGAACCGCAATGCCGACGTCGGCCCTTCGTCATCCTGAGCCCGCGCCAGCCCAATCATGCCGACCCCAAGCACAGTCATTACCGCCATCACCATCGAAACATTTCTTTTCATATGCAATCTCAGTCGAACCTGCGTCTCATTGCTGCGGTTTCTGTTCCGCGGCTTTCTTGTCGTCGGCTTTCTTCTCGTCTTCGTGATTCTCATACACCGAGTACTGCCCCCCCGGACGCTTCAGCTTCACCGTAATCACCGTCTCCGCCTTGTCGATCTTGTAGTCTTCCCCGAAAGTCTGAAAACCGGGCGCCAGCACTTGCACCCGCAGCGGACCATACGGGATCCCATCAATCTTCGCCTGCCCATCCCCGTCCGTCTTCAACTCCAAGCCTCCGCGCGACTGCTTTCCCTTCCGATTCACCGGATGTAGTACCACCGCCGCATTCCTCACCGGCTTGCCGTTATAGTCGCGCACCACCAGAAATCGCAAATCCGACATCGGCCCATCATCATCCTGAGCCCCGGCCAACCCAATCATGCCGACCCCAAGCACGATCACCACCGCACTCACCAGCAAAAAACGCCTCTTCATAGTCGTCCATTCTAGAACTCATCTCGTAAACAAGCCACTGAGTGACCGACTGCCTCCGATAATTCCATTTGCATCGGCGGGCGATTCGGAGGAAAATATCCGACGCTCGTTGATCCAGAGTTGAGGGTGGCTTTTATCTTCTGAATTGCGGCCGCCAGTGAACGAACCATGGAGATACGGTCGCACGACATTCTTCTCGTGGGAGGCGGAGGCGCGGGTTTGCGCGCCGCCATCGCCGCCGCCGAAGTCAATCCAAAACTCAGCATCGCGGTGGTGTCGAAAGTCTATCCGATGCGCAGCCACACGGTTTCGGCGGAAGGCGGAGCCGCAGGGGTGGCCAAGCCCGACGATAGCCTCGACGAGCACGCCTACGACACCATCTCCGGCGGCGACTGGATGTGTGACCAGGACGCGGTCGAAGCCTTCGTCAAGGAAGCGCCCCAGGAATTGCTCCAGCTGGAGCGATGGGGCTGTCCCTGGAACCGGGAACCGGATGGACACATCGCGGTGCGCGCCTTTGGCGGGATGACGAAAAGGCGCACCTGGTTCGCCGCCGACAAGACCGGTTTCCACATGCTGCACACTCTGTTTCAGACCACTCTCAAATACCAGCCAATCACCCGCTACGACGAATACTTTGTGACGCGGCTGCTCGTGGACGAGGACGCCGGGCGGGTCCAAGGCGTCGTGGCCATTGAGATCATGTCGGGAAAGATTCAGGCCATCACGGCCAAGGCTGTGATCGTCTGCACCGGGGGATGCGGACGCGTTTTCCCGTTCACGACGAACGCGAACATCAAGAACGGCGACGGCATGGCGCTGGCGCAGCGCGCCGGAGCGCCTCTGAAGGACATGGAGTATTTGCAGTACCACCCCACCGGCCTGCCCTTCACCGGCATCCTGATCACCGAGGCGGCGCGGGCCGAGGGCGGCTACATGCTGAATAAGGATGGTTACCGCTACCTCCAGGATTACGATCTGGGCAAGCCGCAACCCAAGCCTGTACTGCGCTCGATGGAACTTGGCCCGCGCGACCGGCTGTCGCAGGCGTTCGTGAAAGAAGATCAGAAGGGGCGCACGATCCAGACGGAATATGGCTCGGTGGTCCACTTGGATCTGCGGCACCTGGGGGAGAAGCTGATCAATGCCAAGCTGCCGTTCGTGCGCGAACTCTGCATGAAGTACGAAAACATCGATCCCGTCAAGGAACTGATTCCGGTGCGGCCGGTGGTGCACTACATGATGGGCGGAGTGAGCACCGACATTCACGGTGCAACTCCTCTGGCGGGACTTTACGCGGCGGGCGAGGTGGCTTGCGTCAGCATCAACGGCGCCAATCGGCTGGGATCCAACTCACTCCCGGAGTGCCTGGTGTTTGGCGCGCGAGCGGGGCGGGCGGCGGCTGAGTTTGCTGCCGGGCAAAAGGAGCCGAATGGCAGCGTCCTGGCGCAGGCTACCGATGAGTTGCAGAGATTGGAAAAGCAGTACCTGTTCAAGACCGGAGGCCGGGAACGCATTGCGACGCTGCGTGAAGAGATGCAAAAGACAGTCGAGAGCGGAGCCGGGATCTATCGCCAGGAGTCGTCTCTCAAGCAGGCGAGTCAGAAGCTTCGCGAGCTGCAGGAGCGGTTCCTGAATGTTGGGCTCGATGACCACGGTCGAACCTTCAATACGGAGCTGACGTCGGCGCTCGAACTGGGCTTCATGCTGGACGTCGCGCAATCGATTGTGGAGTGTGCGCTGCATCGCACGGAGTCCCGCGGAGCGCATCAGCGTACCGATTTCCCGGCGCGCGACGACCAGAAGTTCTTGGCGCATTCGCTGGTGCGGCGGAACTCAGACGGTTCTTTGCAGGTGGAGTATTTGCCGGTGAAGATCACGCGCTGGCCCCCGGGCGAGCGTAAGTACGGCGAGGCGTCGCACGACGCGGCGCCGGAGCCGGTAAAGCGGGTGAGTTGAATGGCTGACAAGATCGTGCTGGAAATCGCGCGTTACGCTCCGGATCGAGACCAGGCGCCCTCGTTCCAGAGCTTCGAGGTTCCGCTTCGCAAGGAATGGGTGGTACTCGATGCGCTGAATTACATCAAGGACAAAGTGGACGGCACGCTGACTTATCGCTGGTCGTGCCGCATGGGGATTTGCGGCAGCTGCGGCATGATGGTCAACGGCGAGCCCAAGCTCACCTGCGCGACGTTCCTGTCGCAATACGGCAACAACGCCAAAGTGCGCGTCGAACCGCTACGCTACTTTCCCGTGGTGCGCGACCTGGTCACGGCGCTCAGCGATTTCCTGGTAAAGCTGCAAAAAGTGAAGCCCTGGCTGATCCGGAAAGATGAGCCGCCGCTGAGCCAGGGCGAATTCCTGCAGACGCCCGAGCAACTGGATCTTTACAAGCAGTTCAGCATGTGCATCAACTGCACGTTGTGCTACTCGGCTTGTCCGGTCGTCGGGCTCGATCAGGAGTTTGTGGGGCCAGCGGCGCTGGCGTTGGCACAGCGCTATAACCTGGACAGCCGCGACCAGGGATCGGCCGAGCGCCTGGCAACGCTGGCTCATCCGGACGGCATCTGGGGATGCACCTTTGTCGGGGAGTGCACGCGGGTTTGTCCCAAGCACGTGGACCCCGCGGGGGCAATCCAGCAATACAAACTCACGGCCGCGCTCGATTGGGTGAAATCATTTGTATTGCCGCGCGGGCACGAAGAAACTCGTCAGGAGGCGGCCCATGACTGACCAGATCATGACTGACCAGATCATGAGTGACCAGATGATGACTGACCAGGCGGCTCGCACCGAATTCCATCCGCGCTGGTATCGGGAGCGCGTATCCACGTGGTGGTGGCTGGGAGAGTGGCACTATTTGAAGTTTATTTTGCGCGAGCTCAGCAGTCTTTCAGTGGCGTGGTTCGTCGGCCTGACGCTGTTCCAGTTGCGAGCGTTGTTGCATGGACCGGAGACATACGCGCGCTTTTCCGCTCTGCTGCAATCTCCAGTGATGGTTGCGTTCGACCTGATCGCGTTCTGCTTTGTGATGTTCCATGCGATTACCTGGTTCAATCTTGCGCCGCGCGCGATGCCGGTGCGGATCGGTGGGAAGCGCGTTCCCGAATTTCTGGTCGCCGCTCCGAATTACGCACTATGGATTATCGTTTCCGCATTTGTTGGCTGGTTGCTACTGAGGACGCCATGACTGAACGATCAATGACTGAACGATCAATGACCGAACGACCAACGATTGAACGACCAAAGGGCGAACGATCGACGGCCAAACCATCCAATGAAGCTTTCTTCTGGCTTCTGTTCAGCGCGGGCGGAGTCGTGGCGGCCGTGCTGATCCCGATTCAACTGTTTTTGTTTGGATTGGCGTTTCCCCTAGGCTGGCTTCCCCAACCGAGCTACGAGCATGTGATAGCGTTGGCGCGCTCGCCGTTGGCGCGGATTTATCTTTTCGTCCTGTGCTCCCTGCCGCTGTTTCACTGGGCGCACCGTTTTCGGTTTACGCTTTACGACGGGTTGCAGGTCAAGCACCTGAATGAAGTGATTTTTGCGTTTTGCTATGGCGGGGCGCTGCTGGGCACGGCGCTCGCCGCGTATCTGCTCTGGACGATCTAGCAGGTTGCGGAACAACTCTGCCTCGAGCAGTATGCCTTCAGGTGTTCAGGCATACCGCAAGTCGCGCTTCACGGAGGTCAATGTGGAGTTCAAACTAAAGACCATCTCGAAAGCCGGTATTCCCGAAGCCATCTCAAAAGCCGAGCTCTATCGCTCACTCAACGAACCGGAAGAGGCAGAATCCATCTGCCGCGACATCCTCGCAGTTGAGCCCGAACACCAACTGGCGCTCCGCCTGCTCGGCCTCGCCATCACCGACCAGTTCTCCGGACACGCGGAGGATCGACACGCCGAAGCGGAACAACTTTTTCAGAGACTCGCCGAGCGCTACGAGCGCCTTTATTACACCGGACTCTTGCATGAACGGCGAGCCAAGGCACAGATGCGCGTGGGACGCCCGCCGCATGCCCTCGCTCCGCTCTTCGCGGAGGCCATGCGCTGCTTCGCCGAAGCCGAGATGATTCGTCCCCCAGAAAACGACGATGCTCTTCTTCGCTGGAATCGGTGCGCCCGCTTGCTGCAAAGTCATCCTGGCTTTCACGAAGAGAAAGAGTCTGAAGCCTTCGAAGCCTTCGATAGCTCACCCATCTGAAATCACCCCTCTGAAATTGCTGGTCCGAAATTGACGTCCTTGATCTACGCTTGATTGGAATATTTCCCGCCCGGCGGGGCCCACAAGGCAACCAAATCGAACAGTTGAACAAACGCCAGTGCGATAACGAATATCGTGTAAGTTTTTCTATACAGAACATCACTGGGTGTTCGTACAAGAGCCTCACAAATGCTTTATAATCCTGGACTTAATAGCGTCTCTATTTACGGGCTGGGCCGAACATTTCGGCAGCATACCTGCCTTTAGTTAAGGCATGACGATGAAAGAGGCTGATCGCGACCGCATTCGTGAACTGTGCTCTCTGATCGCAGTGGAACAGAATCAACCCAAGCTCCTCCAGTTTATCGAGGAGCTAAGCCGCCTCCTTGGCGCGAAAGCCGAAGAGCGCCCCGAAGGCAAGGAAATTGGCATTTGAAAAAGTCTGTTTCCCGCGCGTAAATTCCATCCGCCGTCAGGGACGATCTTGTCCCTCCGGACGTAGTTTGCGGGCAGCTAATTGTCGTAGGCGGTTCGCATGCTCGCGAAGAGCTTCTCTGAGTTGTCTCATTACTTCGCTAAAATCCGCAGAGTCATCCGCGGCCACAGCTTTGGTACACAATTCGCGGATTCGATCTTCCAGACGACGAGAGTGCACCAGTATCGAATGTCCCAAGCGATAGGAATACTCCAAGAATCGCACACTGGGAGTCTTTGTTCGATACAGTACTCAATGTAGGCGCTAACCGGGGCAAAAACGTTCCCTGAGTTGTCATGGCGGCGGTTGTCGTGTCAGTGGCTCAGGCCCGAAACCTTCGCTCCCGCAAGGAGTTCGCTGCGTTGTATTGATTTGCCGCCTTGCAAGGTAAGAATGGTGCGAAAGGGGGGAGTCGAACCTCCATGGGTTGCCCCGCCAGATCCTAAGTTCTAAGCCGATGAAGATTCAACAACTTACACTGAGCGCGATGAATCATGACCAAGTGCCACAGATGCCCTGTCCAGCAAGGTTTTCGTCGTTGCTGACACAATCAGTCACACTTGGTCGGGTTTGCGGGTAGGTACAAAAATGGGTACAAAAAAATACCCACCTGAGTGGGATGAGGATGCTCTACTTCCCTGCCCTGATTTTCGCCCACCTTTTTCTCTGCGCTGCCGCGATTCTTTTCCTGCCTGCTGCTGATATTTTGCGCCGTGTCCGTGTCGTCTTCTTCGCCCCGCGTTCGAGCAGATGAAGAACGCCAGTCAATTTCTCAATCTCTTTCCGTATTTCGTGTGCAATGGATTCCAGACTCATGGCTGCCCCTCGGTTCGCCAGTTGCGAGCGGAGAAGAGCATAGCATGTAGTTCGGATCTCCGGACATTTCAGTTTTCGGCCCGCCCTCCGCTGTTCGCAGGCTTCCCAGAGGGCTACAAGGTCATTCACTTCCCAGAGTCGATCCGTGACGCCTGCGGCCATCGCTGGAGGACACGCGAAGTGTACGATGAATTTTGATGAAGTTGTAGACGAAATAGTTAAGGAAGAACTAGTGCTTTCGTGGTCTTCCAGACGACTCCCTGACTGGTTACAATTTCTTATGTACGGGAAGACCAAAGAACAATGGTTGGAGCTATGCGAGCAAGCCGCGAATGAGCAGGACACTGCGAAGCTGAAAGCGCTAATAGAGGATATTGCTCGGCTTCTTAAAGAGAAGGAAGATCGTCTGAAGACCAAGCCGCCAGGTATCGGCGACCAACCAGTGATCTGAAAGCAAACATTGGAGGTAAAGTATGTTTCACTTGATCTGGTATGTCCTCATTGGGCTAATCTCGGGGGTGATCGCGAAATCGGTGATGCACGTCCATATGACGATCTTCTGGACGATCGTGCTGGGCATCATCGGGTCGATCCTCGGCGGTGCCGTTACCCACATGTTTTCGCGCCCGACAAATGAACGATATCATCCCGCTGGCCTCATTTTTTCCACGCTGGGTGCGATCCTGATTCTCTTCATTTGCTATAAGCTAAAGATTCATTTTCCCCAGGTCAACCCGTTCTAGCTCATCGAAGCCAGCCAAGCGATCCGAGCCGGAGTTGGGCTCTTTATACCGGCTTGCCCAAATCTAGCGCCTCCGAGGCTCTGAACAAGAATCGGCTATTCAAATCAAGATCGTACCCTTTTTACCCGATACCCTCGCTCTTGAGTTGTTGCTAAATCTTGGACGGAGCCTAACGTTATGACAAAATATATTCTTATCGCAGACGATAGTGCTTTCTTGCGCGAACAGTTGCGCCTCATTATCGAGCGGCATCCGGGCTGGAAAGTATGTGAGGCCGTAGATGGCGCGGAAGCGGTTCGCAAGTCTCAGCAGTTGACTCCCGACGCTGTGGTCCTGGATGTTGGAATGCCGGAGATGGATGGCCTGGTCGCTGGGCGCAGGCTAAGCCAACTGATGCCCAAATTGCCGATGGCGCTGTTCAGCATAGACACAAGTTCGCAACTTGAGAAAGCGGCTCAAGCAAGTGGCATAGCAGCGGTATTTTCGAAAACACAGTGGAATCAACTCCTCGGGTGGCTGGAAACAGTGCTGGGTAGCTTGCCACCGACAAAGCATAGGGCGAGAGTACCCTTCGCTGCTTAGATTTCGGCGAGTAGCCATATCCAAAAAGCGATGCCCCGCAAGTTGTTGGTGCGAAAGGGGGGAGTCGAACCCCCATGGGTTACCCCGCCAGATCCTAAGTCTGGTGCGTCTGCCAATTCCGCCACTTTCGCATGAGTTGAACATCTGTAGAGACGTCGCTTACCGCGTCTCGCACTCCAACGCCGGGAGACGCGGCAAGCGCCCCTCGGAGATCAACCCAAGTCATTACAGTTTAGATTCGAAACTATGCCGGTTGCAACGTCGCATACTAGACGGCGCATACTTAACCGGCGGGAACCGAACATCATTAAGCTGAACATTATCCCGCTCAGTTCACCTTTCTTTTCTCGCCACTAACTCCGCCGTCGCCTTCTCCGCCGTCTCTTCGCGGTAATGCAATACGTTCAGGCCGTCCGCGAGTCGCAGGAGTTCACCCGGCTTAAGCAAGTGCGCGGGGTTCTTCGGACCGCCCGCCAGCTTCGCCTGCGCCAGGGTGTACGTCTTGCAGAGAAGCAGTCCGCCCGGCCGCACCGCCTTCAGCATCTCAGAAAATATTCTCCGCTCCAGATAGAAGAACGCCATCACCACTTCGAACCCCGCGTCGAACTGGGTTTGCGCAGTCTTGAAGTGAGTGAGATCATTTACTGCAAAGTGAATGTGGGACGCGAGCGGTCCGGCATTTTGCCGCGCCTGTTCGACTCCGGTCTCGGAGATATCAATGAGCGTGACTTCCCAACCCTGTTTCGCCAGCCAGATCGAGTGCCGTCCGGCTCCTCCCGCAAGGTCGAGCGCGCTTCCTCCCTGCGGAAAGAGCGGCAGAATATATGCCGAAAACGCCCGCACCAGAAATGGATCGGGCGCCATCGATGTCCCGGCGCCGGGCGCTTCCCGATATTTCTGGTTCCATCGCTCGCGTTCGTTATCAGAAATCGAGAGCGCCATGCACACTGATTCTAATCCCGGCGATTCTAACATCTGTGATTCCAATCCCGCCCTGCGAAGCGAGCGCTGGAGATGTCCCGAGTGACGCCCATCTCGACGCGCGCCTCCGGCCACCACGGCGCCTCGCTTCCGCCCCGCGCTGGCGGAGGTAGCGGGGGAGGTAGCGGTAATGACGGCCGCGGGCGCGACAGTGGCGACAACCGGCCCGACTCTCTGCCTGACTTTCTTCCGAATTATGGCGAGCGCTTGCGCCGCGCCCGGATGGGACTGGCCGTCGCCATGACGCCCATCCTCATGCTCTTCATTTCTTTCACCGCGGTCTACCTCATCCGCCGCGGATTCCTAAGTCTCGATGTGAGCGAGACCGCTTACATCCGAACCTGGATTCCGGTCCGATTGCCTTGGATGTTATTGTTCGCCAACACCGCCGTCCTCATTGCCAGCAGCATTACGATCGACTTAGCCCGGCGCGAAATCACGCGAGAAGCCGCGCTCGCCCCGGTGCAATCGATTCCAGGCGTCTCGCTGGGCGACGAACGCCACTTCCCCTGGCTTGCCGTGACCACCGTCCTCGGTCTGCTGTTTCTTGCCGGGCAACTTTTCGTTTGGAGCAAGCTTTCCGCCGGAGGTTTTCACCTCACCGGCGGTACCAGCAGTTCCTTCATTTACATTCTTACTGCGATGCACGGTCTGCATCTGGCCGGAGGCATACTGGCTCTTATGTGCGCCAATGTCGCGGCTGTTTTGCATCGGCCGGTCGAAACTCGCCGCATCGTCGTCGACATTACGTCCTGGTATTGGCATTGCATGACGGGACTGTGGATTTATATCCTTCTGTTGTTCTCGTTCGCGGCACAGTAAGGCGGCATTGGTCGGTCTTATGGTGGAGTGCCGGGCGTCCCAGTCCGGCGAGACGGGCGTTGTGTGGTGACGGAGCTCTGCCCCGTTTTGGCGGGGCGAAGCCCCGCCACCACACAAACCCCAGTAGAAAGTTCTTCATGGATTCATTTTTCCTTAGACTCTTGGAGCTTCGTCAGCATGTCCTTTGCATTTTGATCGGTTGCATCCCGGGTCAGGGCTTTTTCGTAGTACTCCTCTGCCTTTTTCAAATTTCCAGACTTCATATACGCCTCCGCAAGGCTGTGCCAAACTCGGTGCGCGTTTCTTTTGATTGTCTGGTGCCCTGCTAAACAGGAAACTATAAGGGCAGGATCTCATCCGGCTTACCATAACCACGATCATGAGCTGCTTTCGAGACAGCATACCGCTTCAAATCAGGCGCCCTCCAGAGGCTGCAAACTGGTGGTCTCCCGCAGGAGCAGTACAGAATGTGATCTTCCGAAACTCCAGTGAACCCGGACACCAGGTAAGATCCGTTGCCGTAGGGACTGAAGGCGATCAGATACCGAGTGAGGCATTTGGGACATTCCACACAATGACGAATATAAGCAGTCATAAAACGTGTCCATCGAGATCCGGACGGAGCGATTCCCCGAGAGACGAGTCTGCGTTGAGCCCCGGCGCACGGGCCGTCTACTCTTCGTCGTGCGTTTGATCCGAATCAACGGGAACAAGACTGCCGAATAATCCGTGCTGGCCCATCTGCGTTCCGGCAGTGAAATAGCAGGCATTGTAAGGTCCCATGACAGTTGTGAAGTCCGCGATTCCACCGTCGGCAAAACCGAGCGCCCACAGCCCGTCGATGCTGATCACATTTCCGTTCGAATCGAGCATGAAGCCAACAAACTCGCCGGTAAACGGATCGAACGCGGCAATCTGGCCGCTGCCGTGATTAGCGACCAATAGCAAGTGGCTGAACTCGCCATAATCCTGCGGGGCCAGGGCGACTCCCCAGGGCGCATTTAAGGAAGAATGGGAATGCAGCCGAGAGAGAAAATGGCCGCTTGCGTCAAATATTGCGACCCCACCCTGCGGACCGTCGGAGCCCTCTCCCCCATCCCGATGATAGGTGACGACAATGTCTGGGCCGATATTCTGCACGTTGAATGGCACCAAGCCATCGGGAAGATCCGGTGCTCGAAAAGCATCGCCCTTGAAAGCCACGCTTTGTAACGTGGTGTCGAAGACCTCGATGCGTGCGGTCAATGCGTTGACGGCATATAGATAATGCGAGGCGCCGATTTCCGCAGTAGTCATCCCGGTGTATGACGCTTTGCCATTACGGTTCAGTAACACTACGGCATTAAAAAGATCGACGTTGGGACTCCAACCGAGAATCGTGCCGTCAAGAGTCACAAACATGAAAAGGGCTGGATTCCCGGGAGAGACATTGAACCCCTCAGCGCCCGTAAACACGGTGCCGGTGGCTCGGGTAGGCGTCGAACTGCCCGGTACTGGTGGGAGATTTACGATGAGAGCGCTGGCAATACCGCCTCCATCGTACAGGGTGGCTTTCGCCGAGCCCGAATTTGGGACCCACCACTTGCCGATGATTCCACGTGACAGCCCCACGGGTCCGATGAGATTGGGATCCGTGTTGGCTGCGACGCCTGGAACGTCAGCCGTCAACTTGTTTACGGTGAAGCTCTGCGCCGAAGCAACGCCCGTAAGTCCGAAGAACAAAACTGTAATTAAGAGAGAGCTTAGAGACGTGTGAACTCCGAGCTTTTCGATTAGTCGTTTCATAGGAAACCTCGCAAGCAGCTTTTGGATTTCATGTTGATACAAACTCGGTGGGTGTTCGTGCAATCCATAATCCTTCCGAGGCTGCTTGCGGTAATTTCCAGGTAAATCGGAGGTAAATCTGCAGGTGCATGGTGAGGTCGGAGATGACCGAGCAGGTTAATCGCAAGCCAGAACGGCTATTACGCGCCTGCCGGTTTCCGAGGAGGTCGACTCCCAAATTCCGTAGGTCTCGCTCGCATTTCCCATAGCTTTGTTTTGTGCGCCGCTTGTTTGTCGCTGGGTTATACTCGACAGCCATGGCGATCGACACGTCCATTCTCGGACACGATTCGGTAACGACTCCGGTGAAGAACTCGCTGCGACCGGCGCGCCGCTTTCAGTTCGGAGTGTTTCAGGTTGATGTCTCGAACGGAGAGGTTCGAAAGCAAGGTTCGAAGATCAAACTCCAGGAAAAGCCGTTCCAACTCCTCGTCCTTCTGCTCGAACACGCAGGCAGGATTACAACTCGTGAAGAGTTGCGCCAGGGACTTTGGTCGGCAGATACGTTCGTGGATTTTGACGCAAACCTCAAGACCACGCTGAATAAGCTGCGACAGGTGCTGGGCGATTCGGCAGAAAACCCAATTTACATCGAGACGATTCCGCGCCAAGGCTATCGATTTTTGCCGCCGGTCGTCAGCCTGGAATGTGAACCTTATTTGACGGGAGATCCCGTGACGGGAGGCACTTTGACGGGAGACGCGCGACCGCTGGCCATCTCGAAATCGGCAGACCTGCCAACAAACTCTCCCGCAACGAGTACAGGTCCGCGCCTTGCCGGGTGGCAGGCGATCAGCGCTGTGCTGTTGGCGCTTGTGCTGGTTGTTGCAGGGATTTATGCGCTTCGAATGAGGTCCGCGCCAGTTCTGAAACCGATGCAGCAGCGAGTGTTGCTGCTGGTGCTGCCTTTTGACAATCTGAGCGGTGATCCAACTCAGGAGTATTTCAGTGATGGATTGACGGACGAAATGATCACACTGCTCGGACGGCAATATCCGAACGGACTTTCCGTGATCGCACGGACGTCGGCGATGCTTTACCGGGCAACACAGAAACCGCTTCCGCAAGTTGCGCGTGA
This sequence comes from uncultured Acidobacteriaceae bacterium, assembly GCA_963772195.1. GTDB lineage: Bacteria > Acidobacteriota > Terriglobia > Terriglobales > Acidobacteriaceae > Acidiflorens. Next base: position 1,108,948 of record CAVYWE010000002.1, read on the forward strand.
ACTGGGCGGCGTCGATTACGTGCTGGAAGGCAGCGTGCGGCGGTCCGGCAATCACGTAGCAATCAATGCTCAGCTTTTTCGTACCCGAGATCAGGCAAGCCTGTGGGCAGAAACCTATGAGAGCGGAGTTGCCGACGTCCTGACGATTCAGAACAACGTTGCCGGACAAATTGCCCGCGCACTGGTGCTCGAAGTCGCGCCCGAGCGCGGACGGCACCCTCGTAGCGTCCCCAACCCAAAGATCTATGACTCTTACCTGATGGGGCTCTACGAGGCGAATCAGCGCTCAGAACCCAGCTTGCGCAAGAGCGTTGAATATTTTAAGACGGCAATTCAGGGCGATGCTTCGTATGCCCCGCCCTATGCCGGCCTGGCGAACTCGTACCTGTTATTGGCGGGCTGGCTGCTCATGCCGCCGGCAGAGGCATATCCAAAAGCCAAAGCGGCGGCGCTGCACGCCCTTGAACTTGACGAGACTCTGGCGGAGGCCCACACGACTCTGGCCGAAGCGGAACACGAGTATGAATGGAAGTGGGCCGATGCTGAACGAGAGTTCCGCCGGGCCATTGAGCTGGATCCGAATTCAGCCATTGCGCACAAGAGCTATGCCGAATTCTTAATGCATGGCGCGCGAAGCGCGGAAGCCATCCGCGAAATGGAACGCGCTCGGGATCTTGATCCGCTGTCGCTGATTGTCAACACGCTTTTAGGTTTCACTTATTCCTACGCGGGGCAATACAACCGCGCAATTGAAGAGTATGAGAAAGTGATCCAGCTCGATCCTCAGTTCGCCCCGGCACATTATTTCCTGGGCGGGGCGTTGACGAATGTAGGGCAGTACGACGAGGCGATTGCGCATCTTCAAAAGGCGAAGGATCTCGCCCACGGTGCAAGTCTAATGTCGGCGGGATTGGCTCGCGGGTATGCCCTTGCCGGACGCCGTGACCAAGCGCAGCACAGCCTGCGTGAACTTCAATTGCGCGGAATGCATCATTACGTCTCGCCCTACGGTTTGGCACAGGTGTACGCAGCTCTCGGTGACAAGAGCGCCGCTCTCGATATGCTTGATCGGGCCGTGAACGAGCACGCGTTCGAAGTCCTCTTTCTGAGTATCGACCGCAGTTTCGACAGTCTTCATGAAAACCCGCGTTTCCAAGAGCTGCTCAAACGAGTTGGGTTCCCACAATAATCAAACCCCTGGCAAGCCGCCGCGAGGAGAGGCCGTTGGCGTAACCCGCACTCGCCCGGTATCACGCTCGGCTTCCGACCGACCCCGCTTTCTGGACCACGCTTTATAATAGAAAGATTCGGTTGCCAGTTTTGATCCGTCTGTAGTGCCAGGCTGAAGTGCCAGGGGAAGATGTCGACAGATAGCATTGTTGTTCGCGGGGCCCGGGTTCATAACCTCAAGAACATTGATTTTGAGATCGAGCACAACACTCTGACCGTCGTCACCGGCGTGTCCGGTTCGGGCAAATCTTCGCTTGCTTTCGACACGATTTACGCCGAAGGGCAGCGGCGTTACGTCGAGTCACTGTCCGCGTATGCGCGGCAGTTTCTGGAGCGGATTGAGAAGCCCGATGTCGACGTGATCGACGGTATCGCGCCGGCGGTTGCCATCAAGCAGAAGAATTCGACGCGCAATCCGCGCTCTACTGTCGCAACCGCGACTGAGGTCTTTGATTATTTGCGGCTCCTCTTCGCGCGCGTCGGACGCACCTATTGCCTGCTCTGCGGGCAGGAAGTAAAAAAAGATACGGTGGACGAAGTTGTTGATCGCCTGCTGGCTTTGGGCGATGGCACTCGGCTGAATGTCTTCTTTCCGATTCAGACGCATGTGCCCGCTGCGGAAGAGAAGGGACTTAAGAAGTCTCGCGCTAAGAAGAAGCCGGGCGAGTCCAATCTGCCCTCCGACGCGATTAAGGCGCGGCTCTTCGATCTGCGCAAACGCGGCTTCAACCGGCTGTTTCAAAATGGCCAGGTCTTCGAGTTCTCGACTCCGGAATCGCTGCTCGACATTAACTTTTCCGAACCGGTCTTTGGTCTTGTGGATCGTCTTATCGTCTCCTCCGACCAGCGATCGCGCATTGTCGATGCCGTCGAGATCGGCTATCGCGAAGCGGGTGAAGTGATTTTCGAAACCGCCCCTCGCATTGGGGATGGCGATGGCGAAGCTCCTCAGCGGCTGCGTTTTTCCCAGCGCTTCGAGTGCAAGAACGATGGCAGCCGCTACGAAGAGCCGGAGCCACGGCTGTTTTCATTCAACAATCCTTATGGCGCCTGCCCGCGATGCCAGGGCTTCGGCAACACTATCGATTTCGATCTCGACCTCGTCATCCCCGACAAAGGCAAGACTCTGAATGAGGGCGCGATCGAGCCCTGGACTAAGCCAAAATACAGGACGCTGTTCACGGAGCTCAAGCGCTTTGCGCGGCAGGCGGGGATTCCGCTGGACGTGCCCTGGTATGAACTGGACGCAGAGCAGCAGAAGCTGGTCGTTGATGGTGACGGCGATGGCGACCGCGGTTTCGGCGGCGTCCGTGGCTTCTTCAAGTATCTCGAGCGCAAGAAGTACAAGCTGCACGTGCGCGTCTTTCTCAGCCGCTATCGCGGGTACTCGCTTTGCTCCGCTTGCGAGGGGACTCGTCTCCGCGTAGAAGCGCGCCAGGTAAAGATCGATGGCAAAAATATCTGCCAGGTGTGCAGTATGACTGTCGAAGAGGCAGCCCGCTTCTTCGGTCAGCTCAAGCTCTCGACTCAACAGGCCGCCATTGCCGACAAGCTGCTTATCGAACTTCGGGAGCGCCTGCGTTTCCTCAATGAAGTCGGGCTCGAGTACCTGACGCTTGACCGGCTTGCCTCCACGCTTTCGGGCGGTGAGGCGCAGCGCATTCAGCTTGCGACTTCTCTCGGCTCGCGTCTGGTCGGAACACTGTATGTGCTGGACGAGCCTTCGATCGGCCTGCACAGCCGCGATACGCACCGGCTCATCAAGATCCTGCATGACCTGCGCGATTTGGGAAATACGATCCTTGTCGTCGAGCACGATCCCGACATCATGCGCGCCGCCGACCGCATTCTCGACCTCGGCCCGGGCGCTGGAGAAAATGGCGGAAAAGTCGTCGCCGCGGGCACCTACAGCGACATCATAAAGATGCCGCACTCGCTCACCGGCCGTTACCTTGCCGACGAACTTCACATCCAGATTCCGCCGAAACGCCGCCAGCCGGGGTTGCACAAACTCCGCATCACCGGCGCTCGTGCGCACAACCTGAAGCACATCGATCTTGAAATCCCGCTCGGCATGCTGGTGGCGATTACCGGCGTTTCCGGCTCGGGAAAATCTTCATTGCTGCATGACGTTCTCTATCGGGCGTTGGCCACGGCCAAGCGGCAGACAAATGGCGCTGAGTCCGGCGCGGTTTTGTGGGACAGCGTCGAAGGCGACGAGTTTCTTGACGAGGTCGTCCTCGTCGATCAATCGCCCATCGGCCGCACTCCGCGGTCGAATCCGGTCACGTATATCAAGGCTTTCGACATCATCCGCGAACTTTTTGCTTCGCTGCCGGAAGCGCAGAAGCGCGGCTTCCCTGCCGGATATTTTTCTTTCAATGTGCCCGGCGGCCGCTGCGAAAACTGTCAAGGTGACGGCACCGTCACCGTCGAAATGCAGTTTCTCGCCGACGTGGAGCTGATCTGCGACGAATGCAAGGGCACGCGCTACAAGCCGCAAGTGCTCGACGTCCACTACAAGGGCAAGAACATTCATGAGGTCCTGAACCTCACCATTCGCGAGGCGCTCAAGTTCTTCGCCGAAGTCCCGCGGCTCACCGAAAAATTGCGTGTGCTCGACGAAGTCGGACTCGGCTACCTGCGTCTCGGCCAGTCGGCGACCACACTCTCGGGAGGCGAGGCGCAGCGCATGAAGCTGGCCGCGCATCTTCAGCCTGGAGCCGCCCGCCCGGCCAACCGCCCCGGCGAGGGCGGTGACGGGCCCAAACGCAAGCGCCACATGCTTTACATTTTCGATGAGCCTACTACCGGCCTGCACTTCGACGATGTCAGCAAACTGCTTTTCGCTTTCCGCCGTCTAATCGATGCGGGGGGGTCGATCGTCGTCATCGAGCACAATCTCGAAGTCATCAAGACCGCGGACTGGGTGATCGACCTCGGTCCGGAAGGAGGCGATCGCGGTGGGAACCTCGTCGGATTCGGTCCGCCCGAAGCGATCGCGGAGCTGAAAAATTCATACACTGGGCAGTACCTGAAGAGGGTCTTGAACGGGAATGGCGCACGCCATGGTGACCGGTAGAATACTTGTGGAGAGCCGGGCGCCCTCGCCCGGCATCAGCGGCCCACGCATGAAGCGCCCGCTCGCAAATGCGATCGTGCTGATTGCCCTGACCGCCGTCGCCTTTGCGCAAACGCGCACCACCATTCGCCATTACAAGGAACGCATCGACGACACACCCCCGGAAATCGCGCAGGCCGAAGACGCCATCCAGAAAAACGATTTCACCGGCGCGGAAACGCTGCTGAAAAAGGCTATCGATAAAGATCCCAAGAACTATCTGGCATGGTTCGATCTCGGATTTGCTCTCAATCGCCTGGGCCGCGTTGAGGATTCGATCCACGCCTACCGGCAGTCCGTCGCCGCCAAGCCCGACGTATTCGAGACGAATCTGAACCTGGGCTTGATGCTGGTCCGCTTCAACAGCCCCGAGGCCGAGCGTTATCTGCGCGCTGCCACCGGCCTCAAGCCCACGGACCACGTCGAAGAAGGTCAAGCCCGCGCCTGGCTCGCGCTCGCGCACCTGCTGGAAAATACCAAGCCGGAAGACGCGCTCCAGGCTTACCGCAAAGCCTCCGAGCTTACACCGAAGGATCCGGAACCGCATCTCTCCGCCGGTCTGCTGCACGAGCGGCAAAAAGAATTCTCCGACGCCGAAGCCGAATACAAACTGGTGCTGGCGCTTGATGCGCACTCGACGGAAGCCGCGATCGGACTCACCAACATTTACATGAAGGCCGGCCGCCTGGGCGATGCCGAACCCCTGCTGCGACGGCTGGCCACCGAGCGCCCCGATGACGCCGGCATTCATCTCCAACTGGGGCGCGTACTCGCCGCAGAGGATAAGAAAGATGACGCCATCGTGGAAATCCAGACTGCGCTGAAGCTCGCCCCCGGGGACTCCGACGCGCAGCGCGAGCTTGCTGATCTTTATACGAGCGCCGGAAAAAATGATCTCGCAGAAAACACATATCGCGCTCTGGTCACCGCCCAACCGAAGGACCCCGAATTGCATCGTGGCCTCGGACAGGCCTTGCTGCGCCAGAAAAAGTTCCCGGAAGCTCAACAGGAATTTCTGACCGCTCTCCGATTGAAGCGCGATTCGCCCGATGTTTACGTGGATCTCGCCTTTGCCGCCAGCGAGAATAAGAACTACGAACTGACGATCCGAGCCCTCAATGGGCGCACCCTGTTAAATGCCGAGCTGCCCGCGATCTGTTTTTTTCTTCGGGCTTCCGCTTATGACCACTTGCGTGACTACAAACAGGCCGCAGTCGATTATCATCACTTTCTGGATGTTGCTAGCGGGAAGTATCCCGATCAGGAGTGGCAGGCTACCCACCGTCTGATCGCGATCGAGCCGAAGAAACGTTGACGACCATGCGCCGGCTGACCATTTCGGTATTTCTCATAATCTTTAGCCTCGCGTTGTGCGCGGTGGCCAAGGACGAAACCGTAGACGAACTCAAAGCGCGCTTTGAACGCGCGCGTCCCGAAGACCGCCCCGAACTCGGCATCCGGATCGCGCAACATCAGCTTCGCAATGCTGACAAGCTCTACGGCGAGGGCAACGTCGACCAGGGGCGCGCCGCCGTCAATGACATCGTTACCTACTCTGAGAAAGCTCGCGACGCCGCGACGCAAACCAAGAAGCACCTCAAGAATATCGAGATCGATGCTCGAAAAATGGCGGAGAAGCTGCGTGACATCAAGCGGACTCTAGCCTTCGAGGACCAGCCTCCGGTGGAGCAGGCGATCCGGCGCCTCGAAGATGTCCGCACCACCCTGCTCAAGGAAATGTTCGCCAAAGAGAACAAGAAGGAGAAGAAATGAAGCCGGAACTCGACTGGCGCTGGCGCACTGGGCTCGCCTTGGCGCTGTTACTCGTTCTCACGCTTTGCTCTCCACTCTGCGCCCAGCGCCGCCGCGATCCGCTCAATCCGCTGGAGATCGACCAGCTTCGCGACGCCATGCTCGATCCTGACGAGCGCTTAAAGCTTTACGTGAAGTTTTCCCGCGATCGCATGACCAAGCTTGAGCAAATGCGCAGCGATCCCAAAACGACCGATCGCGCCCGCCAGACTCATGACATGCTGGAAGATTTCCTCGGGGTCTACGACGAACTCAACGACAACATCGACATGTACGTTGGCCGCAAGGACGATATCCGGAAGCCGCTGAAAGTTATTATCGAAGCCGACACGGAGTTTCAGTCCAAGTTGCGCGCTCTCAAGAACGCCGCGGACGCCAATGCCGCCGAAGCGAGCCAGTACGAATTCCTGCTGACCGATGCGCTTGACACCGTGGACTCAAGCGCCGACGACCACCGCAAAACTGTTGCCGAAGTCGGGGAATACATGAAGCGCAAGAAGAAGGAATAGGGCGACCCGGGTCCAAGGCAAACTTCTTTACCACAGGGGCATGGGGGAACACAGGATCCCCCTGTGCTTCCCCTGTGTTCCCTGTGCCCCCTGTGGTTAGCTCTTAGCCATCTCCGGTAAGATTGCCCGTCATGCAACTCTGGTTTGCCCGCGGCAGCGAAGTTACCATCCGCGAACAGCTCGTAACGCAGGTCATTCTTGGAATCAGGAACAAAATACCAATCAGCCGAAGGATAAGGATAAATGTTCCGTGCCTTCGTGACAGTGTGACTTCCAGGGTGTCGCCCCACGAACACAAGGCTGAAAGCTGATGGCTGACGGCTGACAGCTGCCTCATGCTACCCTTCCCTCAACGTGTCCCCAAAGCTCGCCGAAATCTTTCACGAAGCCTATCGCGAACTCCGTCCCCGCACGCCCGCGCCGCCTCTGCACGTTCGTTTCTATGCTTTCGTCTCCATCAACAACACGATCCGCCTCCGCCAGGGAGAACTCTACATCCGCCTCTCCGACCTGCTCGAGGGCGCTCCCGAAGCCGTGCTGCACTCGATCGCCCACATCCTGCTCGCCAAGCTTTATCGTCAGCCGGTCGATCGCACCCACAGCGCCCGTTATCGCCGTTATGTCGCCGGCCACGACGTTGCCGCCAAAGCGCGCCTCGTCCGCCAGATGCGCGGACGCAAACACATCCGCTCCGCCCGCGGCCATCACTACCATCTGGAAGAAATTTTCGACGACCTCAACCGCCGCTTTTTCCACGGGCTCATGGGACGCCCACAGATCACCTGGAGCCGGAACCACGCGCGCAGCAGCCTCGGCCACTACGATCCCGCGCACAATGCCATCGTGATCAGCCGCGTCTTCGATCATCCCCGCGTGCCGCGCTACGCGGTCGAATACATTCTCTACCACGAAATGCTGCACTTGAAGCACCCGGTCAAGTTGCGTGGGAGTCGGAGATGCGTGCACTCGCGGGAGTTTCAGGAAGAGGAAAAACTGTTCCCCGAACTCGTTCGCGCCAAGAAGTTTTTGAGGATCATCTGAGGGCAGTAAAGGGCTTCGATTCTCGATGAGTGTAATCGGGATTTTTCGCCAACAATCCAACAGGTCCGGGTGGACTGTGCGTTTTGCCAGTGTTGGGAGCAGCCATGAGCTTGTAGTTTAACGCTGATACCGTCCGTCGGAGATGCCCCATGACGAGTTCCGGCAATACTGCGGCTACTTCCAACAGCAAATTTAAACACGGCCAGCGTGAAATCTTGCCGATACCCGACAGACCCTACGACGGGTTTGTTGCGTATGACGCCAGAGACCCGGAATCGAAGTTCCCGCCAATCCTGCCGTTGCGGCCCCCCATGGGCGCACCGAACGTTCTTATCGTGTTGCTTGATGACGTTGGCTTCGGAGCGTCCAGCGTATTTGGTGGCCCCTGTCGGACTCCCACTGCCGAACGACTCGCCGCGGATGGATTGCGCTACACGCGATTCCACACGACCGCGCTTTGTTCTCCGTCGCGTGCAGCCATGCTGACCGGACGCAATCACCACATGGTCGGGATGGCAGGATGCACCGAGCTGGCGACATCGGCTCCGGGCTACAATTCGATCCGACCCAATACGATGGCACCGCTGGCGGAAATCTTACGGCTGAACGGCTACTCGACCGCACAGTTCGGCAAGTGTCATGAAGTCCCGGTGTGGGAAACGAGTCCGGTTGGGCCTTTCGATCGCTGGCCGACGGGTTCGGGGTTTGAATACTTCTATGGTTTTGTCGCGGGCGAGACCAACCAGTGGTATCCGGCGATTCACGAGAACACTAAAGTCGTCGCTCCGCCCAAGACACCGGAAGAAGGTTACCATTTCTTGGGGGATATGACGGATCGGGCGATTGGGTGGGTTCGCCAGCAGCGCCTGCTCGCGGCCGACAAGCCATTCTTTATGTATTTTGCACCCGGCGCTACGCACGCACCGCATCATGTTCCAAAGGAATGGGCAGATAAGTACAAAGGGAAGTTCGATCAAGGCTGGGACAAATTACACGAAGAGACGTTTGCTCGGCAGAAGAAGCTCGGCGTGATTCCGGGCGATTGCGACCTCACGGCGCGTCCACAGGACATCCCTGCGTGGGATGCTCAAACGCCAGAACTCAGGCGCGTGCTCGCACGCGAAATGGAGATCTACGCAGGCTTCCTTGAGTACGCTGACAATGAGGTCGGTCGGCTGATCGACATGCTCGACAAAATCGAAGCGCTCGACGACACGCTCATCTACTACATCATCGGTGACAACGGGGCCTCAGGCGAGGGTACTCTCCAAGGCACATTTAACGAATCCATTCCGTTCAACGGGCTAGGTGCGTTTGAAACGGCGGAGTTGCTGACGGCACGAATCGACAAACTGGGCGGCCCGGAATCGTACAATCACTACGCCGTTGGCTGGGCGCACGCCATGGACACCCCGTATCAATGGACGAAGCAGGTGGCATCGCACTGGGGCGGCACGCGAAACGGGACGATTGTGCATTGGCCGAAAGGGATCGACGCTAAAGGAGAGACTCGGCATCAGTTCCACCACGTTATCGATGTAGCGCCGACAATCCTTGAGGTCGCTCAACTGCCGCAGCCATACATGGTGAATAGCGTCGGTCAGGTTCCGATGCAAGGCGTGAGCATGCTCTACAGCTTCAACGACGGCGCTGCGGCCGAACGGCACGAGATACAGTATTTTGAAATGTTCGGCAATCGCGGTATCTATCACAAGGGTTGGACGGCGGTTACGCGTCATCGCACGCCATGGATCATGTCGGGGCAAACGAAGCCGTTTGATGATGATGTGTGGGAACTCTACGACACCACGAAGGATTGGTCGCAAGCCCACGATCTCTCCAAGGAGATGCCCGACAAGCTCCACGAGCTTCAGCGGCTCTGGCTGATCGAAGCAACCCGAAACAACGTTTTTCCGATGGACGATCGCCTTGCCGAACGCTTCAACACAGATCTGGCCGGACGGCCGGTGCTCGTGCGCGGCGCGTCCCAAGTCCTGGCCAATGGTATGGGCGGACTGAGCGAGAACGGGATCATCAATCTCAAGAACAAGAGCCACTCTGTTACCGCTCAAGTCAACGTTCCTGAAGGGATTGCGGCCGAAGGAGTCATCCTATCCCAAGGTGGGGTCCCGGGCGGATGGATGTTCTACGTCAAGGATGGGAAGCCGACGTATTTCTACAATCTTGCTGGCCTAAAGCAGTTCACGATCACTTCAACGCAAGCTCTATCGCCGGGCAAGCATCAGGTCAGGATGGAATTCGCCTACGATGGCGGCGGCTTGGCTAAAGGTGGCAACGTCAGCCTCTTCATCGATGGGAAGGCTGTCGGTGAGGGCCGGGTTGCGGTGACACTTCCGATGGTTTATTCGGCCGACGAAACGTCAGACGTCGGCATGAAGCGCGGCTCGCCGATGACACCGGATATAGCACCTGTCGGCAACAACTTCACTGGAACCGTCGATGTCGTGGTCATAGAAACGAGCGGAGAAAGTATGGATCACCTTCTTTCGGAGGAAGATGTGCTGCATATGATCATGGCGCGGCAATAATTGAGATCAGAAGCCGTGCGGCAGTTTCGTAAGTTCAAAGGACCGAGCAATTCGCCCGGTCACGTCTGCACTCCTAATTCCCAAGGACTTCTGTCAATCGACTCTCACAATCTGATCAACTGTCGCTATCAGGCCATTACACGCATTGACCTCCGGTTAGACCCGTGGGGCGACTAATAGCGCGATCCCGAATACGAGGAAACCGATTGCTACGAGAATGCGCCGCTTTCGCCAGCTTGGTGCGGAGTCTACGAACCGGGATGGCAGACGGCTGCGGAGATATTCACGGCCCAATCCGAAGAGTCCTAGCGCCAAGCAATAGGCACCCAACCAAGACTTAGACACGCCCATACGGCGGCTAGCATAGCACTCCTCAGCTCAGCGAGATTCGATCAGGGGGTCGTAAACTGTCAATTGACGCAATCAGGCGATAACGCTCAGATAGCCAGAATGACCCGGACAGAGGCTCCCTACCGACTCCGCCGGCGAATCTCCGTTCAATCCCCCAATTCCCCGTGTGATGCAAATCACAACCACCGGTGACTCTGTGCGTTGACCCCGCCCGCCCTCACCCCTTATCCTATCCATATTGAAATTGAATTTCATTTTCAATTAGAAAGCGGTCACTTTTTCAATGCTCCAGGCTTTCATCATCACCCTCCGCGAAGGTGTCGAAGCCGCTCTCATCGTCGGCATCACCCTGGCTTACCTCGCCAAGATCGGCCGAAACGATCTGCGCAAATCCGTTTACGCCGCTCTGGCCGCCGCTTTTGCCGGATCGATCGCCGTCGCGGTCGTGCTCTCCCGCCTGAATTGGAATGAGGACATCTTTGAAGGCTGGGTCATGCTGGTCGCCGCCGTCTTCGTCGTCACCATGATCGTCTTCATGATGAAGACCGGCCGCAAGCTCAAAGGAGACATCGAAAGCAAGGTCGGTTTGTTTGCCCGGGGAGATGCGTGGATCGGCCTCTTCCTCTTCGTCTTCCTCATGGTGCTGCGCGAGGGCGTCGAAACCGTTCTGATTCTCTCCGCCGTAACGCTGAACTCGAACGAGCTGATGAGCTTCATCGGCACCGCCCTGGGGGTGGTCGTCGCCGTTCTGTTCGGAGTGATGTTCGTCAAGGGCAGCGTCAAAATCAATCTGCAGAAATTCTTCAGGGTCACCACCGCGATTCTTTTCCTGGTAGCCGCGCAACTTGTCGTCTCTGGCCTTCACGAGCTTTCCGAGAACGGTGTGCTGCCGTCTTCGCGTCAGGAAATGGCGATCATCGGCCCCATCGTTCGCAACGAACTTTTCTTCTTCATCACGATCCTCGTCCTGGCGGCGCTGATGGTGCTGTTTGAAATGAAGAGCCGCCAGCCTTTGGAACTGCCGCCCCCCGGCGCCGCCCGCCGCAAAGCGCTCTGGACCATGCGTCGCGAGCGTCTCTGGATGGCCTCGGTTTACACCTGCTCGTTCCTCTTCATCGTGATGGTCACCGCCAGCTTCATCTATGAGAAGAGCGCCAGCGCGCTCTCGCCCGCCGCGGAGGTCAGCTTCGTCGATGGCAAAGTCTCGATCCCGCTAAAGGAGATTTACGACGGCGAACTTCACCGCTTCGAAGCCAGGGAAGGCGGAGTCGAAGTCCGTTTCTGGCTTTACCAGAAGCCCGACGGAAAAATCGCTACCCTCTTCGACGCCTGCGAAATCTGCGGCCCCGTCGGCTTCTACAAGGGATCCCATGGAGTGATCTGCAAAAACTGCGCCGCCCCGATCAATCCGCAATCGGTGGGCATGGCTGGCGGTTGCAATCCGATTCCGCTGAAAGCCGAGGTCACCGCCGACGCGGTCATCGTCTCCGAGGCCGACCTCGCAGCCGGCAGACATTACTTCGAGCAGAAATAAATAAAAATGTTTCCTCGCCTCGTCTACGAATCGTTTCGCCACCAGGCGCGCCGCAAACTTCTCGCGGGCATCGCGATCACGCTGGGCGTTGCGGTCGCCACCGCTATGATCGCCGTAGCGACCGACATCGGCGACAAAATCAATCGCGAACTGCGCAGCTACGGCGCTAATCTGGTCGTCACTCCGCAGGAAGACACACTCGACGTGGAAGTCGGTGGCGTCAACCTGAAGCCTCCCAGCGACGGCGCGTTCCTCAACGAAGCCGACCTCCCGAAAATTCGCGGCACTTTCTGGCACAACAACATCGTCGGCTTCTCGCCCATGCTGCCCGTAACGGTAAAACTTGGTAGCGGCCCCGATACGAAAGAGATCACTCTGGTCGGCACCTACTTCAATAAGGATCTCAGCTTCGGCAAGGAAGACTTCAGGACAGGCGTCAGCATCACGCACCCATGGTGGAAAGTCTCGTGTGGGGACGGGCGACTCGCCCGTCCGGGGCGAGTCGAAGACTCGCCACCAGCTTGCGGCTGGCCGAATGACGACTCTCAAGACATCCTCGTAGGCGAGCGCCTGGCGGCAAAACTAGCCAAGAAGCCCGGCGACGCACTCGATGTCGCCGGCCGCCAACTCACCATTTCCGGCATTCTCTCCACGGGCGGCGCTGAAGACGACCAGATCGTCGCGCCCCTGGCCCTCGCGCAGCAGATTCTCGGCAAACCCGGCGCCGTACGCCGCGTCTACGTCAGCGCTCTGACCAAGCCCCAGGATGCGTTCGCCGCCCGCGATCCAAAGACGATGACTCCCGAGGTCTACGACCGCTGGTACTGCTCGCCCTACGTGCAGTCGATTGCTTACCAGTTGCAGGAAGTCGTCCCGCATTCGCACGCGGAGCAGATCCGCCAAGTCGCGCAAAACGAAGGCACAGTGCTCTCGCGCATCAAGGGACTCATGCTGCTGGTCACGCTCGCCGCACTTTTCGCATCCGCGCTCGCTGTTTCGGCCGCAATGGCCACGGCCATCTTTGAGCGCCGCGTCGAAGTCGGTCTGATGAAAGCCCTCGGCGCTGGAAATCTTGCCGTCTCCGCGATCTTCTTTGCGGAGGCGCTGCTCCTCGCGCTCGTCGGCGGCATTGCCGGATTCTCCGCCGGAGCCCTACTCGCCCGCCAGATCGGCCGCTCTATATTCAACTCGCAGATTTCCATCGAGCCCGTGCTCTTCCCTGTGATTCTCGCGATCGCCGTCTTCGTGACTTTTGCCGGAAGCGCCGCCGCCATCCGCCGCGCCGTAAAGTTCGATCCCGTTTTCGCGCTGCGAGGTGAAGGATGAGCACCATTCCCGGCACGCTCCACACGCCGAACCAGGTCGCCGAGCGCCGCGCGAAGGCGCCGCACGCTTCCATGTTTACGCGCATGCTTCTCCGCGCCGCTGTCCTTCGCCGCAGACGCGCCGCCGCCGCGCTCCTCGCCATGGTCGTTGCCGCAGCCGTCGCCACGGCGATGATGAACCTCTACGTCGATGTGCAAGCCAAGCTCCGCACCGAGTTCCGGAATTATGGCGCCAATGTTGTCATCGTCGGAAAAGACGGCCAGTCTCTCCCCGCCGACGCACTGGCTAAAGTCGAATCCGCAATCGGCCCCGGCGCAAAAATGCTGGCCGTTCCTTTTTCCTACGCCGTCGCCCGCACCAAAGACGGGCAATCCGTAGTCGTCGTCGGCACCGACTTCACTCGCGCCCGCCAGCTAAACCACTGGTGGAAGGTGAGCCATTGGCCGGACGGCCAAAACCAGGCCCTGATCGGCATGCGCGCCGCGAATGTAGTCAGCCCCAATCGCCAGCCCTTCGAACTCACTTTCCAGGGTAAGGCGATCGAACTTACTCCCGCCGGCATGCTGCAGACCGGAGCCAGCGAAGACAGCCGCATTTATCTCGATCAATCCGAATTCCAGAACTGGACCGGCGTCTCGCCATCTACTATCGAAGTCGCAGTCAACGGAACCGCCGCGGAAGTTGAGAACTTCATGCGCCAGCTCGCGCAGCTTCTGCCCTCGGCCGACGTCCGCCCCGTCCGCCAAATCATGGAAGGCGAGGCCAACGTGCTGAACAAAACCCGCGCCACTCTCTACGCTTCCGCCACACTGGTCGTTTTGACTTCCGCTTTGTGTGTCCTCGCCACGCTCATGGGATGGGTCTTCGATCGCCGCCGCGACTTCGCTATCATGAAAGCCTTGGGCGCTTCCGAACGTCTGGTCAACGGATTCTTCGCGGCCGAAGCCGCGGCCATGGGCGCAGTCGGCGCGATTCTCGGCTTCTTCATCGGCATCGGCGTCGCCGTCTGGATCGGACGAGCCAACTTTCACGCGCCGGTGGTGCCGCGCTTCAGCGTCTTCCCATACGTGCTCGCAGGCAGCATCGCCGTAGCCCTCATCTCGGCCATCCTGCCGATCATTATGCTTCGACACGTCCAACCCGCTATTATTCTGAGGGGAGAGTAGGGATTCGTATCAGGGGAGAGTAGGGATTCGTATCAGGGTATCGCTTTAGCGATACCCAAATTTGTCGAAAAAAGACGCCCCTTTAGGGGCTGCGCGGCGAGCGTCGTGGGAGAAGAAACGGATGATCCAGCTCAAGAACGTCACCAAGAGTTATCCCGCCAGAGCGGAAGAGAATAATGGCGGGCACACTCTGATTAATGCGCTCGACGACATCTCTCTCTCCATCGCGCCCGGCGAGTGGGTCGCCGTGATGGGCCCCTCAGGCTCCGGCAAGAGCACCCTGGTCAATCTCGTCGGATGCCTCGACCGCTCCACCAGCGGCGAAATCTGGCTCGATGGACAAAACGTCGCCAACCTAAGCGCCGCTGAACTCAACCGTGTCCGCGCCGAAACCATCGGCTTCGTCTTCCAACACTTTCACATGATTCCGTATCTCACCGCCATCGAGAATGTCATGCTCGCTCAGTACTTCCACAGCATGACCGACGAACAGGAAGCCCTCGAAGCGCTCGATCGCGTTGGCCTCAAAGACCGCGCCGAACACCTGCCCTCGCAACTTTCCGGAGGCGAGCAGCAGCGCGTATGCATCGCCCGCGCCCTCATTAACGATCCTAAAATCGTGCTTGCCGACGAGCCCACTGGCAACCTCGACGCCGCAAACGAGGAAATCGTCCTGCGCCTGCTCCGCGAGCTGCATCAGCAGGGACGAACCATCGTCATGGTGACGCACGATCCCGTAGTGGCGCGTCTGGCCGACCGCCGCGTCGAATTGCATCACGGCAAAATCGCGGCCCAGGAAGTTTTCGCCATGGCCGACGACGAGCAGTTCGACGAAGTGTTGGAAGAATTATTTGCTTTGGAAGAGAACGGCCAAATCGCAGAGATTGGAAGGATGGAAGTCCACGGCGCTCTGCCCGTATCCATCGCCGTGGAAAAAATGGCCGCCATGGGACTGGTAACGACGCGCCCGCATCCGCCCCAACCGCACGATCACAAGCCCTTCGTCAATCCCTGCCACGACGCGTTAAAGCCTGCTGGCTTTTCGACCGGCGATGGCTCCGCAATCGTCGAACTAACCCCGCGCGGACACCAGCGCGCCGCGGACATCATCCGCCGCCACCGCCTGGCCGAACGCCTCTTCACCGATTCGCTCGCCATGGATAGCGAAACGGAAATCGAGCAACAGGCTTGTAAGTTCGAGCACATACTCTCACCCGAAGCCACTGACAAAATTTGCACCTTCCTCAACCACCCGCTCACTTGCCCCCACGGGGCGCCGATTCCGCCGGGGCCGTGCTGCGGACGTCGGGCCGAACCGAGACAGACCTCGGCTGAGCTATCTCGTCAGCGTTAGCTTTGGATTTGAAGCTATTTCGTAAAGAGCTGTAAGGAGTAAACTGGCGGGCCCTCTGGGGCTGACGCCCGGAAGGGCCGCCGTTCCACGGTGATCCACAGATTCGTGGGTTTTCCGCAAAGCTGTGAAGCCGCGCCCTTACCTGAGCGATTTATGAGATGAATTCTTGCTGCGGCGGGCAAGGCTCATTGCGCCTTCCAAACTTCCTTGCCGCCCACCATCGTCCAAATCACCTTCGCATCCTTGATCTTGTCCGCCGGTATCTTGAACAGGTCATCCGACACCATCACCAGATCGGCATACTTTCCCGGAGTAACCGACCCCCGGTTCGACTCCACGAAATTTGCATATGCGCCATTGATCGTGTACCCGCGAATCGCGGTTTCCAGATCGATCGTCTGCTCCGGCACCCACCCGCCTTCAGGTTTTCCGTCGAGTCCTTTGCGGGTTAGTGCCGTGTAGATCCCGATGAGCGGCTCCATCTCCGCCACATTCCAGTCGGACGCAAACGCCAGGGTCGCTCCCGAATCTCGTAAGCTGCGGAACGCCCAAGCATACTTCCAGCGCGCCGGACCCACCGCTTTCGCCCACTGTCCCGTGATATCGGGCGCACAATGCCGAGGTTGCATGCAGGCAGTTACCCCCAACTGTTTGAAGCGCGGAATGTCTTTTTCATTCAAGCACTCGAGGTGGATCATTTCATGCCGCCGGTCCCGCGGACCGTTCTGCTTTTCCGCGTACTCGATCGCGTCAAGCGCGGTGCGAATTCCCCGATCCCCGATCGAATGAATGAACACCTGAAACTTCATCCGATCCAGCCGCGCCACAACTTCCTTAAATTCCTCCGGCGGATAGTCCAAATCGCCACGAGTTTGCGGCCGATCCGCATATGGTTCGAGGAGTGCCGCGGTGTGCGGCTCGATCACATCGTCGATGTACAGCTTCACCGCCGACACCCGGAGCCAGTCATCGTTGTACTTGTGCCGCGCATCATCGAACAGCTTCAGTGTCGCGTCCGTCGTCCCGCGCCGGTGAAACAACGCTACCTGCAGCCGCGCTGGGAGTTTTCCCTCGCTGCGCAACCGTGAATAAACGTCCAGGTCTTCCAGGTACGATTGGGGATCCACCACGGTCGTGATCCCGGCCTTGACGGCCGCCGCCACATTGCTGGCCACGTCACGACTAGTCGCCTCTGCCGCATGCGATGGCAGATGTTTGCGTAACTCCGTCTCTGCATCCTCTGACAGTCCCGTGCTTCCAAACCCGGTCACGATCCCCGTCGGCTCACCCGTCTCCAAATCTTTCTCCAACTTCTCGGCGAAGATCACCTTCTCGGTTTTCCGAGTGATGCTAAACTCCCGCAGCGCCTCGCGATTCATCCAGATGGTGTGGTAGTCATAGGCCACCAGAAACGCGGGACGCCCTCCCGTCAGCCCCTGCAAATCTTTCCAGGTGGGCAGCGTTCCATTCGGAAACGCGGAATAGTTCCAGCCTTCTACTTCGATCCAAGTGAGTTCTGGACGTTTCCGCGCGAATTCCCTAACCTGGCGCTGAATCTCCGCCAAAGAATTCGCGTTCTCGATCCGCAACACATCGGGATTTCCCCCCAGCAGCACGTGAAAATGGCTGTCAATGAATCCGGGCAACAGCAATCGCCCACCCGCGTCCACGATCTTGGTGGACGGTCCGATGTACAGTGCCGCTGCGCTCTCATCACCGGCCCAGGCAATGCGATCTGCCTTGATCGCGACCGCCTGCGCCCAGGGCCGCTGCACGTCGACCGTGTAAACGTGCGCATTGCGGATCACCACATCGGCCGCTTTCGATGAAGTCGATCTCTCTTTTTGACAGCTACTGAGGACTAAAAGACAAGAAAACAAAACAATGCATTGCCGCATGGTTCCAACCTCGATGGGACACAACAGTAGAAGAAATAAAAGACTGCCCAAGGTCCAAAGGGCCAAGACTCTGACGACCCGAAACGATGGAACTGTGGAAACATGCGAGATGAAACTACCTCTTCCCGAAGAACTTCCCAAATCCCAAGCGCACCTGCACCGTATTTACTCCCGGATTCGGCGACGTTAGCCCCGCATTCGAAATATGCATGTACCGTACATCAACCGACCAACAGTGCTCCCCCAGAAAATGCATCCCGAACGCCGCGCCCGACGTGAAGTTTATCGTCGACGTTCCCGCCGGCACTTCATGCGTCGTAAACAGCGTCCCTCCATTCAACTCGATGTACGGAGCGATATGTCCGCGAGTGGCGAAAATCCATTTCAGCCCCAGAGGATTCACTCCCGCTCCGTACGCAGTGTTAGCAGGCTGAAACACGACAAACGCCGGCACCGCTTCCACCGCAACTTCGAATCGTCCATTGAGAAAGCCCGGCCCATGCGGAGCGGTCAGGATCCACCCATAGCGAACTCCAGCGTTCCACACGCTGGTATCCTTGGTCCCGCCCGGAACCGAGCGCCCGCCGCCAGTCCAAACCTGGAGTTCATGACCGCCCTCCTCCGGCCGATCCTGGGCAACGGCAAAAGAGACTGCCAGAAGCAGAGTAAGAAAGAGTGTTAAAAAAAGAGAGCTCGCGCCGAGGGATCGTGTCATAGGTATGTGCAAGTTCGAAAACGAATCGACAACGAACGATACGCGAACCGACGCCAGGAAACAAATCCAGTCGCTACAGTCCCAGCCCGCCGTCCACCGCCAGAACTTGCCCGGTAATAAACTGCGGAGCCGCAGCAAAGAACATGACTGCGGCCGCGATGTCCGCTGCCGTCCCGCTCCGAAGCATGGGCGTCTGCTTCGCCGTCTTTTTCATGAATGAGGCCGCCGATTTTTCTCCCAAGTCGATCATCCCCGGAGCCACTGTATTCACCGCAATCTCCGGCGCCAGCGCCTTGGCCATCACTTTGGTCAGCATGTGTAGCGCCGCCTTTGACGAGCAATAGTGCGCATGCGTCGCCCATGGACGCAGCCCACCTAGCGAACCCATATTCACGATGCGCCCTCTGCGCTTTCTCAAATGCGGCAGCGCCTCACGCGACACGAGAAACGGTCCCCGGGTGTTCGAAGCAAAAATCGCATCCCACTGCGCCACGGTAATCTTCTCAAACTCGACGGTTTCGTAATTCGCGGCGTTATTCACCAGCACATCGATTCCGCCAAGTTCCCTCGTCACTTCTTTAACCATCTCCCGGACACTTTTCTCATCCGTGACATCGCACCGCACCGCCAGCGCATCCACGCCATGCAGCGCCAACTCGCCGACCACGGCCCGCGCCTCGCGCCCCGACTCCCGATAAGTTATCGCCACGTCCGCGCCGTTTTTGGCCGCGGCCAAAGCAATTGCCCGCCCCAGTCGTTTCGCCGCTCCCGTCACCAGCATCGTCCTTCCAGAAAGTGCTTTTCCCACGGTGGCCATCTCGGAATTCTACGCCGTCTTTGTCTGGCACTCGGTCTCGTACTCCGTGTGTTGGAAACCCTGCACCCAAACTGATAAACTGCCTCGCATGACGAAGCCTCGGGAAGTTATCGTCTATTCCCGCAAAGGATGTCATCTCTGCGAAATCGTCAAGGAGAGCATCGTCAAGCTGCACAAGCGTGGCGGCTTCACCTGGCGGGAAATCGACGTGGACTCCGACGCCGAAATCCGGCGCCTCTATACCGACGAGGTCCCCGTAGTCTTCATCAACGGCCGCAAAGCTTTTAAGTACCGCATGGATGAACAGGAATTCCTACGCAAACTGAGCGCTTGAGCTTCGCTCGGCAGTCCCCTGTGTTCCCCGTGTTCCCTGTGGTAAAAGGTTCGATTGGCGCCGGTTCATACTTCACTTCCGCCGTTGAACTTTCAACTTCCGCATTCCCCCATTACAATCACCCCCAATGCTTCGCACCCAGCTTTACGCCGATCCCGCCGGGCGCTTCGTCCACGATGTTGTCCTCGAGAGTTGCCACCAGAACGGCAACAAGACAGCGCTGATTGACACTTCCTGCAATCGCCGTTTCACTTTCGCCGAATATGGCAGCCTGGTCGAATCCCTTGCCCGTGGCCTGATCTCCGCCGGACTCGCCCCCGGAGAAGTCGTTGCGATCTTCCTCCCCAACTCTTGGGAATTCGCCATCACCTATCACGCCGCCACGCTCGCCGGAGGCATTCCCACACTTCTCAATCCTTCTTATCGCGAGCGCGAGATCCGTTATCAACTGGAAAACTCCGGCGCCGCTTTCCTCATCACCGACACTCCCCTTCTCGAAAACGTGAACCTCGCAGGACTTCCTGGCCTGCGTCGCGTCTTCAGCACGCGCAACTTCAACATGCAAGGTCAGAGCGCAGGCTGCGAAGATTTCCCGAGTCTGCTGCGGCCCACGTCCGCCAAATTCCCGGACGCTGTCCAGACCTCGCAAGAAACTATCGCCGCCCTTCCCTACTCCAGCGGCACTACCGGACTGCCCAAGGGCGTCATGCTCTCGCACTACAATCTGGTCGCGAATGTCTATCAGATCCTCGGTCCGAATGCCGCGATGCTCACACCCGATGATGTCATGCTCTGCTTCCTGCCCCTTTACCACATCTACGGACTCACCGTGGCGCTGACTCTTTCGCTCACGCTCGGCTCGACACTCGTTCTGATGCCGCGCTTCGACACGCAAAAGTTGTGCGCTCTTCTGATTCAGGAGGGCGTCACCATGATGCCCGTTGTCCCGCCCGCCATCAATGCGTTCTGCCAAGCCGCCGAAGCTGGCGTCTTCCCAAAGAATCACAAAGTACGCTGGATCAAGTGCGGCGCCGCGCCGCTCGCTCCCGAACTCGCCCGACGCATGACCAATCTCACCGGCATTAGCGTTGCCCAGGGATACGGCATGACCGAAGCTTCGCCCGTCACTCACGTCGGCTACATCGCTCCACCGGAAATGAGCCGCCCCGCTTCCATCGGACAGCCACTGGCTCTCACGGATTGTCGCATCGTTGATCTTGACGGGAATGAGGTCGCGCCTGGCGAGCCCGGCGAACTCGTCATGCGCGGCCCGCAGATCATGCTCGGATACTGGAAGGAGCCGCAAGCCACCGCCGCTGCTCTTCGCGATGGCTGGTACTTCTCCGGCGACATCGTGCGCTGCGATGCCGACGGCTTCTACTACGTCCTCGACCGCAGCAAAGAGATGATCAAATACAAAGGATTCCCAGTCGCCCCAGCCGAAGTCGAATCCCTCCTCCTCGAGCATCCCGCCGTCCGCGATTGCGGCGTAGTCGCTAAGCCTGACCTCGACGCCGGAGAAATTCCCTGCGCCTTCGTCGTACTCCGCGAGAGCTTCACGCCCTCTGACGCGCTCGCCATAGAACTGCGCGACTTTGTCGCCAACCGCCTCTCGCGCCACAAGCAGCCCCGCGAGGTTCACTTTGTGGATGTCGTCCCGCGCACACCATCAGGGAAGATTCTGCGGCGGGAGCTGCGCAAGACCTTCTCTTAATCCAAGAGCGACCGCGCGACGAGTCATTCGATGGAGCGATGGGCGCCTCGCCCGTCCAACCGCGCCGATGATTTCCCGTAGAGACGCGGCTTGCCGCGTCTCCGACCGCAGCATGAGACGGGGCGAGCCCCGTCTCTACAGCAGGAGGAGGTCGCGGTGTAAGATATTTCCGTCCCCATGACCCTCTCGCATTTCGTCGCTAAGTCCGCCTTTCGCAACAAGCGCCGCAGTCTGCTGACGGTCGCCAGCATCGCTTTCTCTCTCCTCCTGCTCTGCATCATGCTCTGTGTCTGGCGCAGCTTCTACATCGACAAGGGAGCGCCTGACTCCGCGCTTCGCATCATGACCCGTCACAAGGTCTCGCTTGCCAACTTCCTTCCTATCTATTATCGCGACAAGATCCGTACCGTTCCCGGCGTTGTGCATGTCGTCCCCATGACCTGGTTCGGGGGCAAGTATAAGGACGACAAGCCGGAAAACTATTTCGCTCAGTTCGCCACCGATCCCGACGAATACTTCGACGTAGCCGCCGACAAAGTCATGCCCGCCGATCAGCTCGCCGCCTGGAAGCGCGACCGCGCGGGCTGCGTTGTCGACATTGAACTCGCCAGGAAACACAACTGGAAAATCGGCGACCACATCATCCTGCAGGGCAGCATCTTCCCCACGAATCTAGACCTCACCCTGCGCGGCATCTACACCATCGACCCGCCCAACAGCGCGCTCTATTTCCATGCAAAATATCTCGAAGAATCGGTGAGCTGGTTCAAAGACTCCGCCGGCTTTTACTTTACTCGTGTCGATACTCCTGAAAACATGCCACGAGCGGCCCATGCCATTGACGACATGTTCCACGCGACTCCGGTTCCCACCAAGAGCGAGAGCGAGCAGGCGTTCAAGCTCGATTTCATCGCCACTCTTGGCAGCGTCAAAGTATTCATCCTCAGCATTTGCGGAGCCGTTGTCTTCACCACGTTGCTGGTCTGCGCCAACACCATGGCTATGTCGATCCGCGAACGCACCCGCGAAGTCGCCGTCCTCCGCACGCTTGGCTTCACCCGCGAAAACATCCTCAAGTTGCTCTTGAGCGAATCGATCGCCATTTCTCTTATGGGAGGATCGGTCGGCGTCGCGCTGGGAACGCTGGTCATCAAAGCGATGTCCCGCCCCGGCATTGGGTTGCCGGTCTCGATGCACATGACCGCAGCCACCGCGCTTGTCGTTATGCTGGTCGCGGCCGTCGTCGGGTTGGTCAGCGGCCTCATTCCCTCCTACCGCGCCTCGAACCTCGGCATCGTCGACGCACTGCGCTACATCGGCTGAAATCATTTAGACATTGAATCATTGAGTCATTTACTCATTGACTCAACATTTCCACGATTCAATGCTTCAACTCAATGACTAAATGCTTCAATGACTCAATGATTCAATGTCTTCAGTGCTAAACTCGCTTCCGCATGCGGATGGACATCCTGCCTCTCTGCGACCAGCACTACCGCACCATGGAGCCCGCGCTCGCTCCCTACAACGCCGACGATTCGATAGAATTCTTTCGCTGCACCGATAAGTTTTGCCACCGCTGCTTCGGTGAGCGCGTCGGCTACACCACGCCCAAGCGTGGAGACGCACCCGTCCTCACCCCCAACCAGCCCACCTGTGACCGTCACGGACGCCCCATGTTCATCATCAGCCTCGACCGCCAGCGCAATCACGTGACCTACGCATGCCCGGAATCCGATTGCAACGAACGGGTGGTGCGAACGTAAACCGATTTGTTCGTGGAGGGACGGGCGGCCTCGCCCGTCCAAGCCGAGTTGTTCGTGTGGGGACAGGCGCCCTCGCCCGTCCAAGCCGAGCGAAGCTCGGCAGGGTTTAGCTCGCGCCACCTCACTCCCCCACCAGCCACGCGAACTGCGCCGCCGTCAGCGGCACCACACTCAATCGCCCCTGCCGCACCAGCGGAGACTCCGCAAACGCCGCTCGCGCCTTGATTTCCGCCAGCGCCTTCGGCTTTGCGATCGCCCTCCCAACTTTGATCGTCACTTTCGGAGTTTTGGGATCGCTTGGATCCACCGATACCACCGACGCCGTCCCTACCGCGCTCTTCTCATCTCCGGTGTGGTAAATCACCAGCCGCTCGCCCGGCTTCATCTCGCGGAGATGCTTCACCGCCGCCGGATTCGTGACCCCATCCCAGATCGTCGTCTTCTCCCGCTCAAGATCCGCAAATGAGTACACAGTCGGTTCGGTTTTCAGAAGATAGTCCATGGTCAGGTATTGTAAACACAAAAACAGATTGCTGCCGCCACCTCGGCCGCCTTTAACCACGCCCGCTTCCCAATGCGAAGGGCATCCCGAGGCCACAGGCCCCCACCTAAAATCCTCTAAAATATTTGTCTCGCTCATTCGTCTACATGAGTAGATGGACGAGGCGCTGAGAAAACAGTGGATGATGGCGGATCAAGACGAGCGGATCTCTGAAGCAATTGATCGAGACAAGACTCGGCTCCGCAACTTCATCCGGAGACGTGTCGCCGACCCAAGCGACGCGGAAGACATCCTGCAGGAGGTCTTCTACGAGCTCGTGGAAACATACCGCCTGATGAAGCCCATCGAGCAGGTCGGCGCGTGGCTGTTCC
The DNA here is from genome assembly GCA_963772195.1 of uncultured Acidobacteriaceae bacterium. Classification (GTDB taxonomy): domain Bacteria; phylum Acidobacteriota; class Terriglobia; order Terriglobales; family Acidobacteriaceae; genus Acidiflorens. The sequence continues at coordinate 1,133,058 of CAVYWE010000002.1, forward strand.
GCGTCGCGCGTAATCGAATCACAGACCTGTTTCGCAAGCGGAAGCCCGAGTCGTCAACGAACGAACCGGTGGTAGCCGAGGAGGGAGAGTCTCTCACATTGGAGGACTTGCTTCCGTCGCGCGATGCCGGACCGGAGGCTGCCTACGCCCGGACTGTGTTGCTGGCGGAGCTTGAGGATGCTTTGGAGGAACTCCCCCAAGAGCAGCGTGAGGTATTCCTCGCACATGAAATCGAGGGCCGCAGCTTCAAAGATCTCGCGGTTGAAACCGGCCTGAGTGTGAATACTCTGCTTTCACGCAAGCACTATGCGGTGATTCATTTGCGCGAGCGGCTTCGGGCCGTTTATGACGAATTTACGAAATCAGGAGGGGAAGAGAAATGAAAAGGAATTGGGCGTTAAAAGGACTGAAGTTCGCGCTGTTCGCCATAGTGCTCGTCGCAGTGCTTGGTCTTGTGGTGATGAGCCTGTGGAATTCGTTGATGCCACCTCTGTTCGGCTTGCATGTGATCAACTTCTGGCAAGCGGTGGGCCTCTTGCTTCTGAGCAAAATCCTCTTCGGCGGATTTCGTGGTGGACCGGGCAGGCACATGTACTGGCGTCACCGCATGAAGGAGCGCTGGGATCACATGACCCCGGAGGAACGCGAGAAGTTCCGTGAAGGCATGCGAGGTCGTTGCGGTTCATTTGGACCGCCCGCTGCGCAACCGAAGGCTTGATCCGAGGCAAACCTCGCGCCGAGTCGCGCTGCTACTTTTTGCATTGCGTTTCGTTTTTTGTTCGCCTATAATAGATGGCTACTCGCGGGGAAGACACGCAGCCCCGGGCCAGTTTCTGGAGAATCCAACCATGCTTACTGTGACTGTCAAAGACTCGAATGGCGGAGTGGTTCTGCAATGTCAGGGCAGAATTGTGCGAGGCAATGAGACTGCCATTTTGTGCGCGGCTGTGCGGCAAGAGCGTCGTAATGTGACCCTCGATCTGACTGGAGTTGATGCCATCGACGCTGCCGGAATCGGCTGTTTGGTTTCGTTGCAGGCTTCCGGTATTTATCTCAGCCTGCTGAATCCAACCGAGCAAGTCCGCGAAGTATTGAAAGTCACCCAACTGGAGTCCATCTTCGAGATCCGCGAATCCCGCGCCGCAGAACAGTCGGTAATGTTAGCGCCGTGTGCGGCTCCTGCAAGCGCGACCATCTAGCAGCTTGCAGAAAAAGTCGATTTTGCCTTTGTTCCTGGGTGGCGCAGCGGTTCACCGCTGCGATAGGGCGCATTTCCAATGTCGGCTTTACAGTTTGCTGAAAAACTCACGCTGTATCAGGGCATCGCTTTAGCGATGCCGTAAGCTCTTCGAAATCAGAAGCCCCTTTAGGGGCGGGACATCGAAAGCCGAGTTCTTCAGCAAACTCTTTAGCCGCTGCGGTAAGACTGCGGCGGGCGAGACTACTTTTTCCGCAAACTTAGGGCTATCTCGTGAATTCACCATGCGCCGTGTATTGATACCGCAGACACTTCCCTTCCGCACCGGTTTCGCCAACAATAGAAGCTTGTCGTGACTGAAGCCTCTTTGAACCCGGGCGGAATCACCATGGCCAAGGCCATCGAGCGCTACTTTAATGTTGCGCTCTATCTGCTCGTGCTCAGTGGCTTCGGCGCTCTAGCTTCGACCGGAGGGCTGGATCTGCCGGCGGTAGTTATCGTGGGGCTGGCCCTGGCGCTCCGCGGATATCAACTTCTAACGGGGCACGAGTTTGCCATCCCGGAACGCTGGACCACTGTCCTGACGCTGATTTACGTCGCCATCTACCTCGCCGACTACTTCTTTCTTTCCCGTAGTTTTCTCACAGCGACGGTTCACCTTGTCCTGTTCGCGATGGTCGTCCGGCTATTCTCGTTGCAGCGGACGCGCGATCATTACATGCTTGCGGTCCTTTCGTTTCTGATGGTGCTCGCGGCCGCCGTGCTTACTGTCGGCACTATGTTCCTGTTTTCTTTTGCCGCCTTCCTGCTGGTTGCGGTCATCACGTTTGTGCTAATGGAGATGAGGCATTCCCTCGCCGCCGAACCAACGCACGCACACCATCTTCGCGTTGCCTCTCCCAGCGTTGTCCCTCCAGTCCGGCGCATGGCCTACGGGCTGCTGGCGATCGCTCCGGTGCTCTTGCTGATGATTTTGGCCGGGAGTTTCCTGATCTTCTTCCTGCTGCCCCGCGTTTCGTCACACTACCTGAGCGCCTACACTCCGACGAGCGATGTCTCTACCGGCTTCACGGATCGCGTGCAACTCGGCCGCATTGGCCAGATTCAGCAGTCCAGTGCTGTCGTCATGCACATCGAGATCCAGAACGATCTGCTAGGCAGTTACGACTTGAAGTGGCGTGGGATTGCGCTGAGCAATTTTGACGGCAGAACCTGGTCGAATTCGTATGAGCAAACCCAGGTGCGACCAGCCGGAGATGGCTTCTATCGGCTGGCGCGTTTGACGGGCCTGCGTGGCGGATCGGCGAACGCAGGCCGATCTATTCATTATCGCGTCCTCATGGAGCCGCTTGGAACCAACGTCTTTTTTCTGGCGGAGAGGCCGCAGAATCTCACCGGAAATTTCCGTCAGGTGAGCATGGACGCCGGGGGGGCTGTCTACGACCTCGATGCCGAGCGCCCGATCAATCGGTACGAGGCCGAGTCGCAATTGCCCGTGATCGACAGCGACGAGCTTCGTCTGGCGGCGAACACCGCGCCCGGCGCCATGGACGGGTACCTGAAACTACTGCCGCCGCTCGATATTCGTATTTCGAAGCTGGCGGAAGAAATTGCCGCGCCGGCTCCCAGTAACTATGAAAAGGCAGCGGCGGTGGAGCAGTATCTATCAACTCACTTCAGATACACGCTGGAACTGCCCCGCAGTCTTTCGCGGGATCCACTGGCCAATTTCCTGTTCGAGAGGAAGAAAGGTCACTGCGAATATTTCGCCAGTTCGATGGCGGTGATGCTGCGCTCTTTGCGCATTCCTTCGCGAATTGTAACTGGGTTCCGCGGGGGTGAATTCAACGACCTCACGGGCCAGTATGTGGTGCGAGCCAGTGACGCCCATTCGTGGGTTGAAGCGTACTTCCCCGGTTCCGGCTGGATCAGCTTTGATCCGACTCCGGCAGGCAGTGTACCGACGCGGACCGGTTGGTCGCGGATGCAGCTCTATCTGGATGCGGCCGCATCTTTTTGGCGCGAATGGATTATCAACTATGACGCCAGCCACCAGCGCACTTTGGGAAGAGATGCGGCTACCAGCAGCCGGCTTTTCTTTGACGAGGCTCGCCGGTGGATTGGACGACTGCATCGCGCCCTGCTGCGGTCGGCGCGGCGCGTGCACGATCACATGATCAATTTTCCTGTGCGATGGCTGGTCGGGGTGTTCGCGATCGCGGCACTCCTGCTCACCCTGCTGAATCTCCGGCGGGTGATCAAAGGGCTGCGCGACCGCAGCCTGCGGACGCACCCGGAGCGTGCGCCGCGCGAATCGGCCGCACTTTGGTATGACCGGATGCTCAACCGCATGGCGCGGCTTGGCTGGCGCAAGTCGCCGTCGCAAACACCACCGGATTTCGTCGCGGCCATTCAGGAAGCGGCACTGCAGAAGAAGGTCGCCAGGTTTACGCGCGCTTACGAATCTGCACGGTTTGGCAAGTCGGTAGGCGACGCGCAAAGCCTGCCCGCGCTTTTTCGAGACATCACTGTCGCTGAAACGGCGAAGCCCAGAAAAACGACGGACCGCGCAGCCGCCAACTAGAAGCAGATCCCAAATTTGCTGTGATCACCGGCAGCTGCCGAGCCGCGGACGGCTTGGACCCTTCAGCTTCGCTCAGGGCAGGCCCGCGAGGCCGCCCGCCCCCACACCTACCTAGAAGCGGTGGACGACGCCAATGCCTACGTAATAGTTATGCTGCCGGCTTCTCCCGGTATCAACGTTCAGAGCTGGAGCTCCGGAGTAGAAGTCGCGCGCTTCGACCCGCGCGCCCCATCGGTGCCATGGATACACATCCAGTCCCGCTCCGAATTGGACGACACCGGTGTTGGTGCCACTTGGTCCGGGGTTCCGTAGTTCGTAAAGTGTGACCGGGGCGTCTCGGAAGCGGCCATAGCCGCCGCCCACGCTCACCCACGGGGTGACTGCCTCGCCAGAAAAGAAGTTTACGCGCACGGATGGGGTCACAAACAGAGCGCCGATGTCCTTCGGAGTCAGGCCCTGGAAGGTGTGCACGTCCATCCGCGGATAGATCGCTACGGGCACTTCTCCATATATTCCGAAAATTTTCACGCTCTTGAGCAGGCGGCCGTAGTTGAACTCGACGCTTTCCTCGTTTCCGAAATGAATGTGGGGATCTGGCGCACTCGAATTCACGATCGTCTGGGTGCTGACGAAAGTTCGTCCGGCCGTGATTGAAGCTTCATTGACTTGCGCCAAAGCGCTGGAAACCAGAACCAAAACTGGCACAACTAAAACTGCGAGTCGTTTAGCCGACATCTCGCCTCCGGACCATTGAGGGTTGTATTTTTTGTTCCATAAGATTAGCACGGCCTACCCGGATTGGCGGAAAAGATACGATATCCCCCTTGGTGCTCGGATTCCGGCGTCCGGCCGCTGCGGGCGCAGATATAGCAATCTTAGATGCTAGAATTGTGTAGAGCTGTTTCCCGCTGATCATTATCAGCACCGTCCCAGTGCCCGTAAAGAAAAGCATATCCGCGATTTCGGACCCGACTGCCCCGGCCAAGGTGGGTTTTGTGAGCCTCGGGTGCCCCAAGAACCTCGTCGATAGCGAGGTCATGATGGGCATTCTGGCCCAGGCTGGCGCCGAACTTACTCCCGACGCGGAGGACGCCGACGTCATCGTCGTAAATACCTGCTCATTTATCGGCAGCGCGCAGCAGGAATCCATCGATACGATCCTCGAAATGGCCCGCCACAAGACCCATATGACAAAGACGGGCGGCAAGGCGAAGAGACTGGTGGTTGCCGGTTGCTTGGTCGAACGTTTTCGCGACGAGATCCGAAAGAACATCCCTGAAGTGGACGCCGTCGTCGGCACGGGCGAGTTGGAGAAAATTCTTGCCGCTGCGGGACTGGCGGCAACCCCTCGCACGCCGAGTCCGTTCAATATTCTAACTTCGAACACCTTAACGTCGAACATCACGACCTCGCGGCCCGAGGGAGATCATCGCCGCGCGCAGGGGCGCTTCGCGCGCGATTCCTGGGACGGAGCCGTCGCCGACCTTCCCAACTATCTCTACGACGACCGCACGCCCCGCGTGCTGACCACGCCTCTATCTTCTGCATATATCAAAATCGCCGAAGGCTGCGATCATCCCTGTACCTTCTGCATCATTCCGCAGCTTCGGGGACAGTTTCGCTCGCGGCGTTTCGAATCCGTCATCGCCGAAGCTGAGCGACTGGCGCAATCCGGCGTGCGCGAAATCACGCTCATCGGACAGGACACCACCTGCTATGGCGAAGACCTTGGACTGAAAGACGGCCTGGCCGTGCTGCTGGAAAAACTCGCGGGCGTCGAAGGCCTGCAGTGGATTCGCTTCCTCTACGCCTATCCCAACAAAATCACGGGGCGGCTGCTCGAGACGATCGCAGCCCACGACAATATTTGTTCGTACATTGATGTACCCCTGCAGCACGCATCGGCGACGGTTCTAAAGCGCATGAAGCGTGGCGGAGGCGCTGACTTGTTCTTGCGCTCAATTGAGAAAATGCGCCGTGTAATTCCCGGCGTTACTTTACGGACTTCATTCATTGTCGGCTTCCCGGGCGAAACCGAAAAAGAATTCGAGGAGCTTTGCCGCTTTGTGAAAGAGGCAGCCTTCGACTGGATGGGCGCCTTTGGCTACTCGGACCAGGAAGGTGCGGGCGCCTTCGATCATGACACGAAGCTTTCCACGCGCGAGATCGAGAGCCGCCGCAAATCCCTGATGTCAGTCCAGAAGAAGATCAGCCGGGCGAAGAAGAAGTCGCTGATCGGACGCGAATTCGATCTGCTGCTGGAAGGTGCTTCGGCGGAGTCCGACCTGCTGCTCGAAGGCCGCACCGCGATGCACGCGCCGGAGATTGACGGTAAAGTCTTCGTGAACGATTATCCCGAGGGAAACGAGCCGAAAGAGGGCGAGTTTTACCGCTGCCGCGTGACGGCGGCGCACGATTACGATTTAGTGGCGGAAATCGTTTAAGCCGAAGAGGAATCAATTTTCTGTCTAAGGTCCGGAACCCTTGTGGGCTGTTTCAGGGGGAATCATGGCTACGACCCCGGCAACAAGAACCGAATCTCCAAGCTCAAAGCTTATCGCGCCGTGGTGGCATACGGTGTCGCTCGTCGCATTATTCCTGGGGTTAGCGGTAGGCGGGGCATTCTTCCAGCGGCACGCTCGCTCGGAGCCCGGGATGTTGCAACAGCACCCGCAGGTCGTGCCACTCTACCTTTCGCTCATCGCAATGGAGTGGGGGCTCTTCGTTTGGGTCTGGAGAGGCGGTCTTCGCAGGACCGGAACGACGGTGAGCGAACTGATTGGAGGAAGGTGGGCGAGCGTTAAAGATGTGTCCGTGGATTGCGGGCTGGCGCTCGGTCTATGGGCCTTCTGGACGCTGGTCCAGAGGACGTGGGATCGCTGGCTCGGGCCCGGCCATGCTGCTTCCATCCAGACTTTTTTGCCGCAGCGAGGATTGGAAATTGCGCTTTGGATTGGCGTTTCCATCAGCGCTGGTGTTTGCGAAGAGCTGGTCTTTCGCGGTTACTTCCAGAAACAATTCAAGACTTTTACACATAGCCGGTGGATTGCATTGTTACTGCAGGCTGTGCTGTTCGGAGTTTCGCACGGTTATCAGGGAATCGAAGCGTCCCTGAAGATCGTCGGCTTTGGGGCTGTGTATGGCTTGTTCGCAGTTTGGCGCCGGAGCCTGCGGCCCGGCATGATTGCGCATGCGTCGGGGGATATTCTTAGTGGCATCTTCGGAATCTGACGGCGTTTTTAGTGAGCGGGTTCCACTGGTATAACAGTCTGGGCCATCTACGGGCCTCTAAATATGCCACGCAAGCGCGCTATCAAGCTCCAGTGTCCGATCTGCAAGAAGCCCACGAAGGCCACGGACGCGGACTTTCCTTTTTGCAGCGACCGCTGCCGCCTGATCGATCTCGGCAAGTGGGCCAGCGGAGGGTACGTGATTTCGTCGCCGGTTACCGACGCCGACGAAGCAATCCGAGAAGACATCCCCGACGAGGATGGAGACTGATGACTCGTCCGTCCGCAGCGGCCGCCAAACCCGGCGCTCCCTTGTCGGCCGCTCCACTCTGGGCCACACTGGTCGCGACTTTCTTCGGCACCGGACGCCTCAAACCCGGGCCCGGCACATGGGCATCGTTAGCCACGGTTCTCGTGTGGGCGTTGGCAAGCTCCCAGATCCCGGTCACGAACCGCGTGTGGGCCACGATGATTGCGGCCGCGTTAGTGACCCTCATCGGAATTCCCGCTGCTACGCTGGTCGCGCGGTCCTCGGGCTTAAAAGACCCGCAATTCGTCGTCATCGATGAAGTTGCAGGACAGCTGGTTACACTCATCGCCGTGCCGCTGGCTTGGAAAACTGTTCTCGCGGGCCTTATACTCTTCCGTGTCTTCGATATTTGGAAGCCGTTTCCGATTCGGAGACTGGAACGGCTGCCCGAGGGTACCGGTATAGTGGTGGATGACCTGGGAGCGGGGCTTTATGCGCTCGCCGTCGTGCATCTTCTGTTGCACTTTGGACTTCTAAGGAAGTAGCCGTTAATCGGGTAACCGCGCTCCCGCGGGAACAAACTCATGAGCATCTCCGATCGCCTGCTGGGAAAAAAGAACGTTAACGGCAAGCCGCACATCGAGGCGGTCGCGCCAAGTTTCGCTTTGCCCGGAGGCGAGGTTCGTATCATTGGAAGGGGACTACGTCCGCCCGAGTTGCGTCGCCCGAGCGTGCGCTTCGGCGAGATCGAAGGCTCGGTGTTAATCAGTTCCGACGATTTCCTGGTCGCCCGCGTGCCCGAGGGAGCGGCGTCGGGACCGGTCGTAGTAAGTACGAACGGGGTGGGCACTAGTGGGCACGTGAGCAATGCCCATTCCATCAAGGTTGCGGTTCCGGTTGCCGACAATCTTCATCCTGTCACCAATCCCGCGCTCGACCGCGAAGGCAATCTCTATGTAACTTTCTCCGGATCGCGCGGGCAAAAAGTTCCCGTATCCATCTTCAAGATCGACACGAACTACAACGTTAAGCCGTTTCTCAGCGAAATGATGAACGCCACCTCGATTGCCTTCGACCGCGAAGGCCAGATGTACGTTTCTTCGCGTCATGACGAGGCCGTCTACAAAGTAGCGCCGAACGGCACCGTGTCGACCTACGCCGAAGGCATGGGGGTCGCGACCGGGATCGCTTTCGATGCGGCGGAGAATCTCTACGTCGGCGACCGCAGCGGAACCATTTTCAAGATTGCTCGCGACCGGCAGATTTTTGTGTTTGCGACGCTGGAGCCGAGCGTTTCCGCTTATCACATCGCTTTCGGTCCCCACGGCGATATGTTCGTCACCGGCCCCAGCACTTCGAGCTTCGACTGCGTCTACAAAGTCGACCCCCACGGAACCGTGTCGGTGTTCTACCGCGGTCTGGGACGTCCACAGGGCCTGGCTCTTGACGTCGAGGGGAATGTTTATGTCGCCGCCTCTCTCGCGGGAAAACGCGGCATTGTGAAGATCACCCCCCAAGGCGAGGCTACCCTCGCAGTGTCCGGCCAGGGCTTGGTGGGACTGGCGTTCGCTCCGGGCAAGTCGGCCATTCTCGCCACCAACAGTGCCGTGCACCACATTTCCTGGAATATTCAGGGCCTGCCGCTGCTGCCGGAGTAACCGATCTTTAAGTTTCTAGCTGGAAGTTTCTAACTGGACGGGCGAGACGTCCGTCGCTCCACCCTGTAACTCATCACGCGATCGTGTCACGCGATCATGGTTTTAGCCGCTGCCAATCTTGGCAGCAAGCGCGTACGGATAGGGAAACAGCTTTTCGTCGTGCTTTTGCAGTTCCCGTATCCAGTCCTGAATTCCCTTTTGGGCAATCGAAGACATAGGGTAGAACTCGAATCCAGAGTTAGCATCAGTGCTGTGGCGGACAGTCGCCAGCATTTCGACCGGCGCGTCGGGCAAGGGCAACGAGATCACAACCGTCTCGCCCACCCGTGGCGCGCCACAGATCAGCGCCGACATTCCTCGCGCACTGATATCGAGGCTTACACCCCGAGTAACAAACGGCCCGAAGCGCAAGAAGCGCTGCAGCGTGACCTGCATACTTGAAACATAGCGCGGCTCCCGCCGGCGGATGTGGTAATGCCGAGAACGGGGCAACATCGCCCGGCTGTCTACATGCATATCGGTCTCCTTACAGAACGGTTACGATGGCAAGGCTCCGCCCCAACCCCAACCCGCCTGCAGGCTGGCGCGAATCACTCCCAGCAACTCTTCGTTGTCGGCAGGCTTTTGGAAAAAAGCGATGGCGCCGGATTCGAGCGTACGTTTTTCATTGCCCTCAGGATCGCGAGCCGTAAGAACAATCACTGGAATCACCGCAAGCGCTGGATAGTCCTGCAAGTTTTTCAATACGGAAAACCCGTCGCCCGCCGGCAGCCCGAGATCGAGGATGATCAGGTGGGGGTGTTCCTTCTGTGCCATGGCAATGGCCGAATAACCGTCGCAAACATTCACGGTATCGAAGTTGTTGGCCCGTAGACGCAAACTGAGAGCCTGTCTGAGATCGGGATCATCATCGACGACCATAATCTTTGCTCGATTCATGGGCTGCTCCGCGTTGTAACTGTCAGTTCGCATTTTATTGGTTCTCCTTTTCAGTAACGTTGTGACTGTGCCAAAGACCCTGCTGAATGATTTCGGTGACGTAATCGGCCACGCCAAAGACTTGTTGTTCCAAGGTTCTCGGATCGCCGGCGGGCGCAGCTGGAACCATCTCGACCGTCATGCGCAGGGTGCCGCTTGTCTTTAACTGAGGCAGAGCGCCGACCTGATCGCGGATCCGGTCCATCATGATGCTGACCTTATCCATGCTGGTGGAGGCGACGACGAAAAACGTTTCGACGGGCCCGCTGCGTCCCATCGGTGGAAGCACGAGATCCTTGTCCACGTAGATGCACCGGCGCAGCAAATCCAGACTCTTCTGGCAGGTTTCTTTCCAGCTTCCGAGTAGTGCTTTGGACAATGGGGCCAGATCCACGCGCAGCAGCACAAGGGCCTTCCGCAACTGCCCCTGATGAGTGATCACGGGAAACAGGAGCTTGGCCAGGGAATAGAGCGGCAAAGTGAATGAGAACGTGCTGCCAGTTCCGGGTTGGCTCGCGACCCACATCCTCCCGCCGTGAAGTGTCACGATTTCTTTCGCGATGTAGAGTCCCAGACCGAGGCCGCTCCGGTTACCGTCTACCGCGTTGGGGTCCTGGTAGAGCCGTTCAAAAACCTGCGGAAGCGAGTCTGCAGGAATGCCGCGGCCAGTGTCGCTGACCGAGAGATAAACCGCGCTCGGATCGGTCTCCACGATCGTGGCTTTCACGACCACCGACCCCTCGGCCGGGGTAAACTTGATTGCGTTGTCGATGAGATTGATGAGCACTTCGAGAGTGCGGTCCGGATCCGCATAAACCAGGGGGATTGCCTGAGCCGGTCCAGCTTCGAGGCTGACCTTTTTTTCGGCGGCACTGGGCGCCATCATTGACACTGCCTGCTGAATCAGTTCGCCCATATCAATACACCGCGGTTCAACACGCAGCTTGCCGCTGTCGGCGCGGGTCGCTTCGAGCAGGTCGCGGATCATGGCATGCAACTGATTCACACTCCTGAGGACTGTCTTCAGGTGGTCAGTTTGGTCCGGCGTCGTGGAACCAGCCAACCCGTCTAGTAACAGCGTGACGTACTGGTGAATGCAGGTCAGCGGGGTACGCAATTCGTGCGACACGTGAGTTAGAAACCGGTCCTTGAATTCAATCTGCTGCTTGCGTGTGATTTCTAGCGCTCGCATCAGCCCTTGCCGTTCCACCGCATAGCGGATGGCACGCTCCAATTGTTTGCTGGTGATGTCGCCCTTGATCAGGTAGTCCTGAACCCCCATGTGGACGGCTTTGGTCGCCAGCGCTTCATCGTCTTGACCCGAAAGGATCACCACCGGCACGTTCGGAGCCTTCTGCATGATCCGGCGGAAGGTTTCAACGCCGTGGCTGTCGGGAAGGTTCAGGTCAAGCAGCACCAGCGCGGGTGTTTCCGCGTCCAGACACGCCAGAGCATCGGAAAGCCGGGGGACACAGTTCACATAGACGTCGGACTTACTTTCCACCAGACGCAGACGCACCAGATCCGCATCTCCCGGGTTGTCCTCAATCAGCAAGACACGAGCAGGTTGCTGTTCCATCATTTTTCCTCTCGGGTCAGGCTCGCGGAGCCGAACCAGAATTCTTCGATCGATTGCATCACCGCAAAATATTCATTCAGATTTCCGGGCTTGCTGACATAGCAGTTCGCGCCGAGTTTATAACTGCACGCTATATCCAACATCGAGCGCGAGGTACTGAACACCACGATTGGGATGGCGCGAAGTTCCGCGTCACCTTTGGCCTCCGCCAACACTGCCCTCCCGTCTTTCTTCGGCAGATTCAGATCCAGGATCACCAGATCGGGACGAACCGCATTCGCATACTGGCCGGCTCGATGCAGAAAGGCCATAGCCTCCTCGCCGTCCGGTACATTGCTGATGCAGCTCTTATGCCTGCCCACGGCCAACGCCTCCCGCGCAAGACCGACGTCAGCCGGGTTGTCATCCACGAGAAGGACCTGAGGCGATTGATTCATCGCCCGGGGTTCCCCCTTCCTATCGTGACGACCGGCAGGCAGAGTGAACTTGAAAGCGGAACCGCAGCCATCGTCAACCTCGTCCATCCCTTCCACCGAAATGTTCGGTGAACTCTCGCAGATCTGCCACGCTGACTCCGTTTGCGCCGCGCACTCATCCCTACATGGACATAGCTATCGGCACCCCCCAAACGGACTTGAGACCCAAAGGACAGCACATCTCTCGCAAGAGAACCGATGGCGACATTCCAGCCGACCATGCCCGAATAGACGTACTAGGGAAAGCGGTGAAACGACGCCTAGGGAAAGGACAAAGAAGAACTGCCTTTGGGAAGCCATCGCACTGGTCGGTGTCGGTGGAGAAGACGACAACAGGAATCAACCGCACTTAGGGGAGGGGGCTACTACTTTCTGTACACGGTGGGCTGCGGACCCTTCTCGAGCGTCTTGAGGTCCCAGATCATGCCTTCGCGGGTGTAGTTCGCGAGCTCGAAATCCTGGGTCAGTTCAAGGGCGTCGGTCGGGCAAGCATCTTCGCACAGGCCGCAGAACATGCAACGGCTCAGGTCGTAGGTGAATCTCACGAGCTCTTTGCGGCGGGTTTTTTCATTGCGCTCGCTGGTAACAACGATCAGATTTTCCGGGCATGCCACAGCGCACAGGTCGCAGGAAATGCAGAGAGTCTCATCGGTATCTGGGTTGACGTTCAGCCGCGGCGCGCCTCGATAGCGCTCAGCTACCTGCGGCCGCTCCAGCGGATACTGCTCAGTATAAATTTCCTTGGGATCCTGATATCGGAACGTCACCCGAAGCCCCTGTATCAGGTCGACCAGGAAGACTTTCCGCAAGATCTCGCCGATTCCCATAACCTGCCTAGAATAGCACCGAGGGAAACAGGCCGCTGTGAGATAACGCACAAAAGATTGGGAGACAGAAGACTAGAGACCGCGGCAGCATTGGGAAAAGCTTCAGCGGTACTTTCGGCGCGAACTCGATCGCCGTCACCAGGTTACCCGGCTACGGGTCGAAGCTAGGGGTTGACCACTTGCGTGAGACTGTACTTAGAAGGAAGATAATTTGCGTTTCCGTTGTATTTGGCCACAACGACACGCGAACCCGCGGGAATGGCCGAGGTTGTGAACTGGGCGATACCACCTTTTAGTGTCGCCGATCCATAGACCTGCCCGCCCACCACAAACTGCACTGTCTCGCCGTCTGACGGCGGTCCCGCGATCGACGTCGTGGTGGCCGTAAAGGTCACCGGCTGTCCCTGTACGGAAGGGTTCGCCGACGAAGTGAGTGTGCCTGTCATCCTCGGGACCAACAGGTACCCGCCCCTGTTGGTCGTGACTGCTATTACGCCGAAGTCATTCACTTGCATAGAGTATGGCTGTGCGGTGGGACCCAGATTTGTAAGCACTAGAAAGTCCTGCATACCTCCTGATGGAGTGTACAAAAAGCCGCGCAGACGTCCGTCCTCAGAACTCGTAAGGGAAGACCCTACGATCCATCCCCGACTGTTGATACTGAGAGCATAACTGTATGCGCCGCCCAGAGTCCCAAGGTCTTTGATTCCCCCAGTCTGCGTCCAGGAGAAAGCATGCTCATACCCATTGGCGACGGGCGATACGCCCACAACCGTCCCCGAGTCATTGACGTCATATGCTAGAGTGCCCGCCGAACCTAGATTCTGGATACCTCCCGCTTGCGTCCAGATGAAGCCAAGCGTGTTGCGGCTGCCATTCGGAAAGTAGTAGCCAACAACCAGGTTCGAGGAATTAATTGCCATAGCCGTGGCCCCACCGATGCTGGTGAGGTTAGGTGTCAGATCCTGCAACCCGCTGGCCTGGGTCCAGAGAAATGCATGCTGCATGTTCGCGGCGGTGTAGGATAACCCTACTACCCCGCCGGAATTGTTAACCCCTCTCGCGCTGCTCCAGTTGCCCCCGAGTGAACCCAGCCACTGCACACCACTCGTCGGTCGATAGAAAAAAGCTTGAAGATTGCCCGAATTGTCGGGATCACCTGCGCCCACGACATCGCTAGAGTTATTGATGGCAGCCCCGCTAGTGTTATTCGCGCTCAGCCCCAGGCTCTGGGCTCCGGCGATGCGGTTCCACATCGACACCTGATACGAACTGAGGGTAGCGGTATTCACCAGCACTTCGCCGCCATTGTTGATCCCAATCAAAGAGTTTGGACTCGATCCCGGCACCTTTACCGAAATAAACGCCCTCTGCGAGAACGCGAAGCCCGAAAACAGGAGAGTCAATACCGCAACGATCGCTACTTTGTTCGTATTCTTCACCGTGATTCCTCCTCAAGAGGAGTGTTGACATTCTCGCGACTCCGGGGAACGGAGTATCCGCCAGCCCCTTAGATGCAAGTACCGGGCCATGTTTTGCCGTCAAGTGTCAATTTAATAATCACAGCTAACCGCAAGACCTCTAGCAAGTTACGGATTTGCGCGCAGACTGGAGTTAGCCAGCACCCGTCCGAACCGCAAAACCGCCGCGCATCCGATGGGAACATAAGTTCCCACACCCAGGTTAACCATTCACCCGCTAGAATAGATCGGGCAGTACTTTAGCCCAGACTCTCGTCGTAGGACTGAACACCGAGAATTGAAGGAAAACTGTCCTCCATTGAACGAATGAACGAACTTTCCTCTGACCCGCTATCCGCGGACGAACTTTGGATGGAGGAAGCTCTCCGCTGCGCCCAGCGCGCGCTGGAAGCGGGCGAAGTGCCGGTGGGGGCGGTCGTGGTGTGCCAAGGGCGCGTGCTTGGACGAGGATGGAATCGCAACCTCACCGACCACGATCCAACCGCTCATGCTGAAATCGTGGCGCTGCGCGAGGCGGGACGAAACACCGGTAACCACCGGCTCATCGACTGCGAACTGTTTGCTACAATTGAGCCGTGCGCCATGTGCGCGGGAGCGGCAGTTCTTGCTCGCGTCCGCCGTCTGGTGTATGGTGCCGACGACCCGAAGGCAGGCGCCGTCCATTCGATTCTGCAAGTGGTGAACCACCCCAGTCTGAATCATCAGATGGATATCCGGGGCGGGGTGCTGGCTGGACGTTCGGCAGAGTTGCTGCAATCGTTCTTTAAAAACCGCCGTTAGCCGCTGGTCGTTAGCAGTTGCTTTTTGCTGAGAGCTGACGGCTGATCGCTGACAGCTGTTCTCCGGAGAGGTGCGTGAGTGGTTGAAACGATGCGCCTCGAAAGCGGGTGAAACATTCCAACGCCAACGAAAATAAACAACTTATCTCGCCGCGTATAGCCGAAAATGCCGTGTGTGCGGCGAATTTTGCACCCTTCCTGCACTTTTTTTGAAAATCATTTTCAATTTTAGCTTCTTCGTAACTCGTAGGCGAGCCGAAGCATAACCGTAGCGTAATCCGTAGTGCGATGCAGCCCAGTTCAAGGTTAGGGTTCAGCGGCTGCGATCCCCACGGCCTGATGCCAGAAGGCACGGCAAGTCACTTCTCAACGTAACCTTGACCTCCGCAGATTTCCCTGCCCGTTATCCGAGAACAATCCACTTCATTGGCGATAGCCGTTGCCTCGGGTAGCCGAGTTTGTCTGTTCTGATTTCTTCACGTACAAAGCCGAAAAGGCTGATCAACGTGGCCCCCAGAGCGGGGCCGCAGAGTTCAGTTGGCCTTCCGCCGTTAGGACAAAATCTGCTTCGGGGTGAGTTCCCTAGTCTTCACGCGAAACAATGACGTGTCCGTGGTTAGAAAGCTGTCCTATTTCGAACACATCCTCCAAAAACTGCCCTGCCATCAGGCAGGTCGCTGACTTGTCCGTCGCAGAGGCTTGACGTTAGTCGCTATTTTGTTATAGTTACCCTCACATTTGCGCGTCACGGTTGTTGATGGGCCCGGGGATCGCGCAGGAGGAAACCATGACTGGTGCGCTTATGGCACGGAGTGCGACCGCAGAGGCGACGGCAGAGCAGCCTGAGGTCGGACTTCGGGAGCGGAAGAAAGCTCGCTTACGGCAGCAGATCATCGACACTTCAATCAGGATGTTTCGCAAGCGCGGGTACGAGGCCACGCGAATCGATGACATCGTGCAGACGCTCGAAATCAGCCAACCCACGTTTTTTCGTTACTTTCCCACCAAGGACGCGGTGCTGCGCGAGGTGGGAGAACGCGGGTATGCCTGTATCTGTGAGAGGCTGCGTTCGGAGCTTTCGAGCAAGGCGGGAACGGACGAGCGTTTGCAGCGGTTGTACGTAACCATGGCTCGCGAGGTGGAGGCCGACCGGAAACTTTGGCAAGCGGTGGTGCTGTCGGGCGCCATGGATCCAGTGCGATCCGCGGAACTGCGGGCACACGAGGAGGCTGCTGTCAGTTTGCTGCAGGAAATTCTGGCGCAGGGGCAGAAACGGGGCGAAGTCACGCGCGCGTTTCCCGTCGTGCATCTTGCGGAATTCATGGAAGGGCTCTACAACACGGTGGTCCGGCAGTGGGCGGTGGATCTCACCGGACCGCACAAGCTCACGGATCGGGTGCGGAGCGCGGTGGACTTTTTCTTGCGCGGCATTCGGCCCTAGCATTTCCGTATCGCGCCTCTTGGTTCGTGAGACATACCTGTTGGAGAGGAAAAGGCGATGAAAGCCGCCGTTCTGCACTCGTTCAAGACACCGTTATCGCTGGAAGAGGTTGCTCGGCCGGAAGCTGCCGAGGACGAGGTCTTGATCGAGGTGGAGGTTTGCGGTGTGTGTCATTCCGATCTGCACGTAGCGGACGGAGACTGGACGCAATTGGCCGGCATCGTAAAGAAGCCACTGATCCTGGGACACGAGATTGTAGGCCGGGTGGTGGAGCGCGGTGGGGCGGTCTCGAGTATCGAAGGAAGCATCCAGGTGGGAGACCGCGTCGGGGTACCGTGGGTGCAGTGGACGTGCGGGCAATGTGAGTTTTGCCGCGAAGGCAATGAGAATCTCTGCGTGCAGCAGCGCATCACGGGCGTGATGGTGGATGGCGGATATGCGGAATATGCGAAAGCTCCCGCCAGCCACGTAGTTAAGATTCCTGAAACGCTTCGCTCGGAGTTGGCAGCGCCGCTGCTTTGTGCGGGAGTCACGGTTCATCGGGCTCTCAAGCAATCGAAGATTCGCGCCGGGCAGCGGCTGGCAATTTTCGGTGTGGGCGGGCTCGGCCACCTTGCCGTCCAGATTGGCCGTGCGGCGGGAGCTGAGGTGACTGCGATCGATGTTTCCGAAGACAAACTCGCGCTGGCAAAATCACTGGGCGCGGCCCGGACGCTCAACGCCGCGACGAGCGACGTGGTGAAGCAAGTGCGCCGCTCCGGCGGCGTACACGTTGCCCTCGTCACTTCGGCGGCCAAGTCCGCGTACGACATGGCGTTCTATTGTGTGCGACCGACGGGGACGCTGCTGGTGGTGGGGTTGCCTGCGAAAGATATCTCGTTTCCACCGGTTCTGATGGCGGCTGGCGAGATTCACATCAAGGCATCCGCCGTGGGTACGCGGGAAGACCTCGGCGAGGTTTTGGCGATGGGGGCAGCCGGGACCGTTCATTGCCAGGTGACGACGCGCCCGCTCGACGCGGTGCAGGAAGTCCTGGGGGAACTGAAGCGCGGCGAAATCTCGGGGCGGGCGGTGCTTCGCATCTAGAAGTGGAGGGACGGGGGCGTGTTTGTTGACGTTAGCGACTTTAATATGATATTAACTGTCATTTTTGCGCTGCGGCACTTCTTCGCGGAAAGGTTCTTCGCAGAGTGAATGTCAAACAGCTCTTCGATTTAACCGGTCGCGTCGCCATTGTTTCGGGCGGCTCGATGGGGCTGGGTCTGCAAATGGCCGAGGGCCTGGCGGAGATGGGGGCGAATCTGGTCCTCTGCGCGCGCAAGAAGGAGCGCTGCGAGGAAGCGGCAAATGCGTTGCGCAGCCGTGGTGTGGAGGCGCTGGCGTTGGCTTGCGATGTCAAAGACAAGGCAGCGATTCAGCAAGTCGTGGAGGAGGCGCTCGCGAAGTTTGGCCGAATCGACATTCTTGTCAACAACGCCGGCGTTTCGTGGGGAGCGCCGGTGGAGGAAATGACTTTGGAGCAGTGGGACAAGGTGCTCTCCACCAACTTGACCGGAACGTTTCTTTTTTGCCAGGCGGTGGGCAAAGCCATGGCCGCTCAAGGTTCGGGCAAGATCATCAACATCGCATCGGTGGCCGGTTTGGGCGGAGCGTCGGCGGAATTGCAGGCGATCGGCTACCATGCAAGCAAAGGCGGCGTGATCGCGTTCACCAAGGATCTGGCGTGCAAGTGGGCCCCGCACAACATCCAGGTGAATGCCATCGCCCCGGGCTGGTTTCCGACCCACATGTCGGAGTGGATCATCGAGCACCGCAAAGACTCCTTGCTGGCGAAGATTCCGTTGGGCCGCTTTGGCGGCGATCACGATCTGAAGGGCGCGGCAGTGTTCCTGGCATCGGACGCTTCGGCATACGTGACCGGGCACGTACTTGTGGTCGATGGAGGCCAGACCGCCTGGTAAGAAACTTCCATGAATCTTCCTCTCACTCCGGTCCGCTTCCTTCGTTACTCGGAAGAGCAGTTTCCCCGCAAGACGGCGGTGGTGTGTCAGGATCTGCGATTTACTTATGCCGAATTTGGCAATCGCGTGGCGCGCCTCGCGGGAGCGTTGCGCGGCGCCGGCGTGAAGGCGGGCGATCGCGTGGCGTTTCTCAGCTTGAACTGCCATCGGCTGCTGGAAGCCTACTTCGGAGTTCTGGAGGCGGGCTGCATTTTGCTTCCGCTCAATATTCGCCTGGCAGCGCCCGAGCTTACCTACATTCTGAACGATTCTGGAGCGACGGTGCTGTTCCTCGAACAAGAGTTTGCCGGTCTGGTGGATTCGTTCCGGCGCGACTTGCACACGGTGCGCTCATTTCACCAACTTGATGGAACGCCGCAAGCGGCGTGGCTCTCTGACCAAACCTATGAGCAGATGCTGGCTTCCGCCACGCCCCACCGCGGAGAACTGACGGAGTTTGATGAAAACTCCGTGGCAGAGATTTTTTATACCAGCGGGACCAGCGCCAGCCCGAAGGGCGTGATGCTCACGCATCGGAACGTGTACCTGCATGCGATGAACCTCGCTGTGTACCATCACACCCGTTATGAAAATGTGTTGATGCACACGATTCCCTTGTTTCATGCCAACGGCTGGGGCGCAGCCCATACGATTACCGCCGTGGGCGGCACGCACGTCATGCTTCCGCGCTTTTTGCCTGAAGAGGTTTTCCGGCTGGTAGAGCGAGAGCGAGTGAGCGCATTGAGCCTGGTGCCGATTATGGCCACTGTGCTGGTGAACTCGCCGGCGCGCTCCAAGTACGATCTCAGCAGTGTGGAGTGGTCGGTGATCGGCGGTGCGGCATCTTCTCCGACGTTGATCCGTGAGGTCCAAGAAATATTGGGCTTCAAATGCTTCTCGGGATACGGACTAACCGAATGCTCGCCCTCGCTGGCCACCGCTGAAATGAAACCAGGCATGCAATACACAGGCGAGGACCGGAACGTCCTGCAGGCCATGACCGGCTATGCCTATCCGGGACATGAGCTACGAGTGGTCGACGCGGAGGACAGGGACGTGCCGCGCGACGGCATGACCATGGGAGAAATCATCGCTCGCAGTGACGGAGTGATGGCGGGTTACTGGCAACAACCGGAAGCCACGGTCGAAGCCATGCGGGGCGGATGGTTTCACACCGGCGACATGGCCGTGATCGCGGAGAATGGATACATCCTGATCGTGGATCGCAAGAAGGACATTATTGTGAGCGGCGGAGAAAATATCTCATCGCTCGACGTCGAAAAAGTCCTGTTGGCCCACCCCGGTGTCTTGGAAGCCGCGGTGATCCCGGTGGACGACCAGAAATGGGGCGAGGTGCCGAAGGCGGTGGTGGTGGCAAAGCCGGGATTCGAACTCAGCGAAGTGGAGTTGATTGAGTTTTGCCGCGCCCGTCTGGCCCACTACAAATGTCCGCAATCGATTGAGTTTTGCGAGAGCTTACCCAAGACCGCGACGGGAAAAGTTTTGAAAAGGGAGATGCGAAAAAAATACCAGGGTGGACCGGCAACGGTGCGTTTGGATGGTTGAACGCGCAAGCGATGCGAGCTGTGCTCCCAACCTTGTAAGCATCAGTAAAGATAATGATGTCGCGGTCATCACCATCGACAACCCGCCGGTCAACGCTCTCAGTCCCGGCGTGCCCGAGGGAATCTCGGCGGCGATCGATGCGGTGAATAGCGACCCTGCAGTCAAAGCCGCGGTCGTAATCGGCGCCGGGCGCACGTTTGTCGCGGGCGCTGACATCAAGGAATTCGGCAAGATCACGTCCGGCGGGCCTCGCAGAAGCCTCCTTCCACTGCTGCTTCACATTGAGGACAGCGGCAAGCCGGTGGTGATGGCGATTCATGGGACGGCGTTGGGGGGCGGACTGGAACTGGCCATGGCCGGCCACTACCGGGTTGCGTCGCCCACGGCGCAGGTGGGTCAGCCGGAAGTAAAGCTGGGAATTATTCCCGGGGCGGGTGGAACGCAGCGCCTGCCGCGCCTGGCAGGTGTCGCTAAGGCGGTGGAGATGTGCGCCGAGGGCAAGCCGGTTTCCGCGCGTGAGGCAGCCGCGCTTGGACTGATCGACCGGTTGATCGACGGAGATCTGCTGGCCGGGGCGGTGGCTTTCGCGCGCGAAATGGCGGGCAAGCCCGCGCCTAAAACGCGGGAGCGAGTGGAGAAGCTGGGAACGGCTGTCGAAAACGCGGCGATTTTTGCGACGGCGCGCGACGTGGCCGGCAAGAAACAACGCGGGCTGAAGGCTCCTCTAGCGGCGATCGATGCGGTGGAGGCAGCGACGAAATTGTCGTTCGAGGAAGGCTGCCAGGTCGAGGCGAAACTTTTCACCGAATGCCTTTTCTCTGATCAGTCAAAAGCGCTCCTCCATGTTTTCTTTGGCGAGCGCGAAGTGGCGAAGATTCCGGATGTCCCAAGGGAAACTCCGGTCATGCCAGTGAATCGTGTGGCGGTCGTCGGCTCGGGAACGATGGGCGGAGGGATCGCGATGGTGTTTGCCAACGCCGGAATTCCAGTGCTGCTCAAGGATGTAGATGAGGCGGCGCTCGAACTTGGCATGAGCAGAATCCGGAAGAATTACGCGAGTTCGGTGCAGCGCGGGCGTTTCACCCAAGCGTTCGTGGAAGAACGCCTGCAGTTGATCACGCCGGTGCTCAACTACGATGCGTTCTCCGGTGTGGATATGGTGATCGAGGCGGTTTTCGAAGGCATGGCGCTCAAGAAGACCGTGTTTGCGGACTTGGACCGCGCCTGCCGGCGAGGAGCGATTCTAGCGAGCAACACTTCGACGCTCAATATCGATGAAATCGCCGGGGCCACCTCGCGGCCGGAGGCGGTGATCGGAACGCACTTCTTCAGTCCGGCCAACGTAATGCGTTTGCTTGAGATTGTGCGCGGCAAACAGTCGAGCAAAGAAGTGATTGCCACCTGCATGCAATTGTCGAAGAAGCTGGGGAAGATCGGAGTGCTGGTGGGGAACTGCCGTGGCTTCGTGGGCAACCGCATGTTTGGGCCGTATCGGCGGGAAGCGCAGTTCCTGATCGAAGAAGGGGCGGAGGTGGAAGCGGTAGACCAGGCGCTCGTCGAATTCGGCAACGCCATGGGTCCGTTGGCGACGGGCGACCTGGCGGGCCTCGACGTGGGCTGGCGCATTCGCAAGGAGTATCGCCACCTGGAAAAACCCGGAATCCGCCAGCCATTCGCCGAGGACCGCCTTTGTGAAATGGGGCGGTATGGCCAGAAAACAGTGAGGGGATGGTACCGCTACGACGAAAACCGGCGCGCGAGCACGGATCCAGAGGTGAGCGCGCTGGTGCGAAAGTGGAGCGCGGACGCAGGAATCCCCCAGCGGCAGATCTCAGCCTCGGAGATCGTCGATCGCTGTATCTATGCGCTGGTAAACGAGGGAGCGCGGATTCTCGAAGAAGGATATGCGTTACGTGCAGTCGACATTGACATCATCTATCTCAACGGCTATGGATTTCCAGGCTACCGGGGCGGGCCGATGTGGTATGCCGACACGGTGGGGTTGCAGAAGGTCTACCAGCGCATTTGCGAATTCCATCAGCAACACGGAGAAATCTGGGAACCGGCTCCTCTTTTGCAGCGCCTGGCGGAAGCGGGTAAGACGTTTGCGGAACTCGACAAAGAACAGGTTGCGGCGGCCTAAGGCCTGACCTGTGGGTGACAAGGAATTTGGGGACTTCATGAGAGAAGCAGTCATCGTGGCCAGTTCGCGCACGGCGCTGGCCAAATCGTTCCGCGGATCATTCAACCTGACGCGTCCCGATGAACTGGCGGCGCACTGCATCCGGGACGTTCTGCGCAAGACGCCCAATCTCGACCCGCGCGAGGTCGAGGACGTCATCCTCGGTTGCGGGCAGCCTCATGGCCCGCAGGGTAACAACATCGCGAGAGTTTCCGCTCTGCTCGCCGGTTTGCCTACCTCGGTCGGCGGAGTCACTCTCAACCGGTTTTGCTCATCTGGTCTGCAGTCGATCGCGCTGGCCGCCTATCAGATCGTGAATGGCGGCAGCGACGCGGCGATCGGCGGCGGCGTGGAGAGCATCAGCATGACGCCCCGCAACCACGATCCGAATCCAAAGCTGCTTGAGCAGATGCCCGGCGTTTATATGGTGATGGGAGAGACGGCCGAGGTCGTGGCCAAGCGCTACAAGATCGGCCGGCAAGCGCAGGATGAGTACGCGCTCCTCAGCCAGCAGCGCACGGCTCGCGCGCAGCGGGAAGGTTTTTTCCAGGAGGAAATCGCTCCCATGCGAGCGGTGCGAGCGACTCTGGATAAGAAGACCAACGAAGTGATCGCGAAGGAAGAAGTATGCGCCGACAAAGATGAATGCAATCGTCCGGACACGACGCTGGAGGGCCTGCTGGCGCTGAAGCCGCACTTTGACCCGAACAGTGGCCAGGGCACGGTCACTGCGGGAAACTCTTCACAGCTTTCCGACGGCGCTTCGGCGACTCTTGTGATGTCGCGGCAGCGTGCCGACCAACTCGGCATTCCCTACAAACTAATTTTTCGAGGTTTCCAGGTGACCGGTTGCGATCCCGACGAAATGGGTATTGGACCGGTCTTCGCAGTGCCGAAGTTGTTGCAGCGTGCTGGGGTGAAATTCAGCGACATCGCTCTCTGGGAACTCAATGAAGCTTTTGCCGTCCAGGTGGTTTACTGCCGCGATCGTCTGGAAATCGATCCCGAGAAGTTGAACGTGAACGGTGGTTCGATCTCGATAGGGCACCCCTTCGGCATGACGGGGTCGCGGATGGTGGGAACGCTGGCGAACGAAATGACGCGACGCAATAGCAAAGCGCGTTACGGAGTGGTCACCATGTGCGTAGGCGGCGGGCAGGGTGCGGCCGGACTGTTCGAGCGCGCGAACTGAGAGAGCGAAGCGCATGAGCCACATCATCCTGGTGCGCCATGGGCAAGCATCTTTTCTGGAGCGGGACTACGACAAGCTCTGTGCCAACGGTAAGACGCAGGCCAGGTTGCTGGGCGAGTATTGGTCGCGGCGAGACATGATTTTTGGCGGCGCCTACTCCGGGCCGCGTGTCCGGCAGCGGGAGACGGCTCGCATTGTGGCTGAGACGTATCGCAGCGCCGGACTCGGTTTTCCCGAGACAGTGGTCATGAGCGAATTCGACGAATATCAAGCCGAGGCAGTGCTGCGGGAATGCCTTCCGCGGTTACTACAGGTGAATGCCGAGATCCAGGAACTGCGCCGCGCGTATGAGAATTCCAGCGAATCCAGCGCGACCCCGCACTCTGACGCCCGGCGCCAGACGTTTCAGAAGTTGTTCGAAGCCGTAATTACCAAATGGGTGGCGGGAGAGGTTACGGCAGAGGGCATTGAATCGTGGCAGGAATTCTGTTTGCGGGTGGAGCGAGGACTGGCGCAAGTAGTGCGCGATACTCCTCCGGCGGCAAGCGCAGTGATCTTCACGTCGGCCGGAACGATTGCCGCAGCGATGTGCCGCGCCCTGCATTTGTCTGCCGAGGCCACGCTGCGGATGACCTGGATGTCACGGAACGCTTCATTCAGCAGCTTTTTGGCCTCGGGCGAGCGATTCACTTTAAGCACGTTCAATGCACACCCGCATCTCGACGGGGACGGGTTGCTAACGTACCGGTAGCGGATACACGAATTGCAAGTATGGCGGCACTTTGCGATCAAGCGGGAACGGTGAGATCAGGCGAAGAACTCGATCTTGCCCGGCTGCAGCCATTTCTGCTCGAGCACTTCGACCACAGCGGACCGCTGTCCGTTGAACAATTTCCGAGCGGCCACTCTAATTTGACGTACCTGGTGCGGCTGGGCAGCCGCGAAGTCGTGCTGCGACGCCCGCCATTCGGCAGCAAGGTGCGCTCCGCTCATGACATGGCGCGCGAGTATCGCGTGCTGTCGAAACTGCACGCCGCCTATCCCGCCGCGCCGAAGGCGCTCCTGTATTGCGACGATCTTTCAATTCTCGGCGCGCCGTTCTATCTGATGGAGCCTATTCGGGGAACGATCGTGCGCTGCGAACCCCCTCCCGGTGTGCCGTTTCCGCCGCAGACGGCGCAGCGGTTAAGCGAAGCCTTCCTCGACAATCTCGCGCGCCTGCACCGCCTGGATTACGCCGCAATCGGACTAGCTGATTTGGGCAAACCGTTAGGCTATCTCGAACGCCAGGTCAAGGGCTGGATCGAGCGCTATCACAATTCGAAAACGCATGACCTGCCGGAGGTCGAACGCATTTCCGCATGGCTTACCAGGCGAATGCCGGTCAGCCATGAGACGGCGCTGATCCACAACGACTACAAATATGACAATGTAGTGCTCGATCCCAGCGACGTGACCAAGATCGTCGGCGTTCTGGATTGGGAGATGTGCACACTGGGGGATCCACTCACGGACCTGGGGACGGCGCTTGCGTACTGGACCGATCCGCAAGATCCGGAAGAGCTCCAGGAAATTCGCAGCGCGCCGACGACACTGCCGGGCACGCTGACACGCGCGCAATTGGTTGAACGTTACGCGGTCGCGACCGGCCGCGATCCCGGCGACATGACTTTCTATCTGACGTTTTCTCGCTTCAAAGTTGCGGTCATCATCCAGCAGATCTACTACCGGTACGCCCAGGGATTGACGCACGACGAGCGCTTCGCGGCCATGCCGAAGAGAATCCATGCCTTGCTGCGCGCCTCATGGCATTGCGCGGAAAGTGGCAGGATATGAGTGGGCATCTACGGAACAACTCACTGCGAGTAATACCGCACCAGCCACTCGGCGACACAACAGGGCTTGCCGGAAGTCTGACTCTCAACGCTCCGGCTTTCGACATGGATGAGGAAGGTTGCGTCCACGAACTCGAGCGATTCCTTCGTGCCCAGCAGAGTGACGCGAGCACGAACCCGCGAATCGGCGTGAACGGGAGAAGGAAAACGAACTTTGTTCAGGCCGTAGTTGACGGCCATGGCGACGCCCGAGCGGATATGGATGGCCTGTTTCAACCAGTAGCTCAGCAGCGAAAGAGTGAGAAAGCCGTGGGCAATAGCGCCGCCGAAGGGCGATTCGCGCCGCGCGCGGTCCGGGTCCAGGTGAATCCACTGATGGTCCTCGGTGGCGTCGGCAAATTTCTGGATACGATCCTGCGTGACGACAAGCCAGTCTGTCGCGGGCAATTCGCGACCTTCCCACTGTTTCAAAGAATTCAGGTGGTCGATTTCAAGAGGTGGCATAGGAGTATTTCATGACGACATTAACAGACATCCCGCGCAAGACCACAAGGGGAACGGCTTTTCTGATCGAAGAGTCGACACCCCAAGACATTTTCACGCCCGAAGACCTGAGCGAGGAGCATCTCGCCGTCGGTCGTATGGTGGACGAATTCTGGGCCAACGAAGTGGAGCCGAATCTGCCGGCGATCCGTGAAAAGAAGCCGGGCGTGGCGATGGCAGTGCTGCGGAAATCGGTGGAACTGGGCCTGACCGCGATGACGATCCCGGAAGAATATGGCGGCATGGCAATGGACCTGCCGTCCCTGATGGTGACGGCCGAACGCATGGGACGGGACGGTTCATACGGCGGCTGGCATTCGGCACACACTGGAATCGGCACGCTTCCTATCGTCTACTTTGGCAACGAGCAGCAGAAGCGAAAATATCTACCAAAGCTGGCCAAGGTTGAGATGCTCGCCGCTTATGCGCTTACCGAACCTCTGGCGGGATCAGATGCTTTGGCGGCGCGGACACGAGCCGACCTCGCTCCGGATGGAAAACACTACATGCTGAATGGCCAGAAGATGTGGATCACCAACGGAGGCGCGGCCGACCTGTTCACGGTGTTTGCCAAGGTCGGGGGAGAGAAGTTCACCGCATTTCTGGTCGAGCGGAATTTTCCCGGCGTGAGCAGCGGGGCGGAAGAACACAAGATGGGCATCACCGGCAGCTCCACTACGGCGGTGTACTTTGACAATGTTCCGGTGCCGGTGGAAAACGTTTTGGGAGAAATCGGTCGCGGGCACGTGATCGCGTTCAACATCCTGAACATGGGGCGGCTGAAACTGGGTCCGGCCATGGTCGGGGCCGCGAAAAACGTGCTCGCGACTTGCCTGAAGTACGCCAGGCAGCGCAAGGCATTCGGCTCGACGATTTCAGAGTTCGGCGCGATTCAACACAAGCTGGCAGAAATGGCGATCCGAATGTTCGTGACGGAATCGATGGCTTGGCGTGTTGTCGGACTGATTGAAGGTCAAATGCACGGCGCGTCGCCAGAATCCGCGAAGGGGCCCACCCAAGAACTGAAGGCCATCGAGGAATTTGCGGCGGAGTGCTCGATGGTCAAGGTCTACGCCGCCGAGATGCTCGACTACGTGGTCGATGAAGGAGTTCAGATCCACGGCGGCTATGGATACCACCAGGACTACATGGTGGAACGCGCCTATCGCGATTCGCGGATTAACCGTCTGTTTGAGGGGACCAGCGAAATTAACCGGCTGGTGATCACGGGCATGCCGCTGAAGCGCGCAGCCCGTGGACAATTACCGTTGCTCGAAGCCGCACGGGCCGTCCTGCAGGAGACCGAATCGCCAGCAGGGGCCGGCAAGTCCGGCGATCCGGAGCTGAGCCTCGTCCACAACGCGAAAAAGATCGCCCTGCTGACGGTGGGAGTGGCGCACGAGAAGTATGGCGCGCAACTCGACCAACAGCAGGAGATCATCATGAACTTGTCCGACATCATCATGGAGGTGTTTGCCATGGAGTCGGCCCTGCTGCGCAGCCGGAAACTCGCGACGGCCGGTAGCGGCGTCAATGCGGCGGATGCCTGCTCCGTGTATCTGCGCGACGCCATCGCCCGGATCGAACTCTCATCGAGAACGGTGCTGAGCGCCTGCGTCCAAGGCGATCAACTGCGGCAGTACCTTTCGCGCTTGCGCGGGTACGCCAATCACGATCCCGTCAATGCGATCGCCATGCGGCGTCAGATCGCGGGGCGGCTGCTGGCGACTGAGCGGTACACGGTCTGAGCGGTACACGGTCTGAGTCGCGGGATTCGCAACGAAGGAGACAGAATGGCACCCACTAATCACAAGTTTCGTCTGGCGGCGCGACCGGTAGGGATGCCGAAGCGCAGCGACTGGACCTACACGGAGGAACCTATCGGAGAACCAAAGGAAGGCGAACTGCTGGTCCAGGTGTTGTACATCTCGCTCGATCCGGCGATGCGCATGTGGATCAATGACGTGCGTTCGTATATGCCGCCGGTCGGCATCGGAGAGGTGATGCGGGCGCTTGGGCTCGGGATCGTGACCGCATCGCGCAACCCGCGCTTCGCGGTGGGCGATCACGTTTCCGGATTGTTCGGGGTGCAAGAGTACGCACTAACCGACGGCAAGGGAGTAACGAAGATCGACCCGAGATTTGTTCCACTTCCAAAGTATCTCAACGTACTAGGCATGACGGGCATGACCGCATATTTCGGGCTCCTCGACACCGGTCAGCCGAGGCCGGGGGAGACGGTGGTGGTCTCAGCCGCGGCTGGAGCCGTCGGCGCGGTGGTGGGGCAGATCGCCAAAATCAAGAACTGTCACGTGGTCGGCATCGCTGGAGGCGCCGAGAAATGCCGGTACATTGTGCAGGACCTGGGCTTCGATGCGGCCATCGACTACAAGAACGAAGACGTGAAGCAGTCACTGCGGAAGCAATGCACCAAGGGCATTGACGTCTATTTTGACAACGTGGGCGGCGCGATTCTGGAGGCCGCGCTGGCCAACCTGGCGCGCGGCGCCCGGATTGTAGTCTGCGGGGCGATCTCGCAATACTGCAATACCGGCCCGATCGCGGGGCCCAGCAACTACCTGTCTCTGGTGTCGAATCGAGCCACGATGAAAGGCATGCTGGTGACGGATTATGCGGACCGCTACGCGCAAGCCGGAGCGGAAATGGCGGCGTGGATGGCAGCGGGCAAGTTGAAGTCGCGCGAGGATATTGTGGAAGGCCTCGCAACTTTTCCTGAAACCCTGCTCAAGCTTTTCAAGGGCGAGAACTCAGGCAAGCTCATGCTGAAAGTTGGCTAATCAGATCTGGACAAGGCGGAGACGCGACAAGCCGCGTCTCTACGACATAAGGACGAAAGGATCGATGCCATTCGTCGAGAATCAAGGCACAAAGATTTATTGGGACGAAAAGGGGCAAGGTGAGCCGATTCTGCTGATCATGGGCCTCGGCTATGCGTCGGCCCTGTGGCATCGCACACGGCCGGTGCTGGCGCAGCGGTTCCGCACGGTGGCGTTCGACAATCGAGGCGTAGGACTGAGCGACGTTCCGTCTGCGCCCTACTCGATTGCGACCATGGCAGCGGACGCCGCCGCGGTGCTGGATGCCGCCGGTGTTGCTCGCGCCCACGTTTTCGGGATTTCGATGGGCGGCATGATTGCGCAAGAATTCGCGCTGCGACATCCGGAGAGGACGCGCTCGCTGATTCTGGGCTGCACCTCGCCCGGCGGACCTTCAGCGCTGCGCGCGGAGAGCCACGTGACTGACATCCTGGTGGCGCGTGGTATGACGCTGGAGCAGGCGCGAGAAGCTATCCTTCCCTACATTTATGATGCAGCCACGCCGCGCGAGAAAATCGAGGAAGATCTCAGCCTGCGGCGGCGTTGGCTCACATCGCCGGAAGGCTACATGGCACAATTACTCGCGATCCGGGGATGGGAGAGCTATAGTCGCATCGCCCAGATCACGGCGCCCACGTTAGTCATCCATGGAAAGTCGGATGCGCTGATACCGCCCGGCAATGGAGAGCTTATTGCTGCGCGGATTCCAGGTGCAAAACTCGTTCTGCTCGACCATGCGAGTCACTTGTTTTTCACCGACCGGACCGAAGCCGCACACAAGGAAATACTCGAATTTCTTTTGTCGCATGCGGGCGGAGAGCTGGGCGCGGGGAC
>CAVYWE010000003.1:0-638155 GCA_963772195.1 uncultured Acidobacteriaceae bacterium
TATCGCCACCTGGAAAAACCCGGAATCCGCCAGCCATTCGCCGAGGACCGCCTTTGTGAAATGGGGCGGTATGGCCAAAGCGGGTCGAGGATAGCCGCTACGACGAAAACCGGCGCGCGAGCACGGATCCAGAGGTGAGCGCGCTGGTGCGAAAGTGGAGCGCGGACGCAGGAATCCCCCAGCGGCAAATCTCAGCCTCGGAGATCGTCGATCGCTGTATCTATGCGCTGGTAAACGAGGGAGGCGGATTCTCGAAGAAGGATATGCGTTACGTGCAGTCGACATTGACATCATCTATCTCAACGGCTATGGATTTCCAGGCTACCGGGGCGGGCCGATGTGGTATGCCGACACGGTGGGGTTGCAGAAGGTCTACCAGCGCATTTGCGAATTCCATCAGCAACACGGAGAAATCTGGGAACCGGCTCCTCTTTTGCAGCGCCTGGCGGAAGCGGGTAAGACGTTTGCGGAACTCGACAAAGAACAGGTTGCGGCGGCCTAAGGCCTGACCTGTGGGTGACAAGGAATTTGGGGACTTCATGAGAGAAGCAGTCATCGTGGCCAGTTCGCGCACGGCGCTGGCCAAATCGTTCCGCGGATCATTCAACCTGACGCGTCCCGATGAACTGGCGGCGCACTGCATCCGGGACGTTCTGCGCAAGACGCCCAATCTCGACCCGCGCGAGGTCGAGGACGTCATCCTCGGTTGCGGGCAGCCTCATGGCCCGCAGGGTAACAACATCGCGAGAGTTTCCGCTCTGCTCGCCGGTTTGCCTACCTCGGTCGGCGGAGTCACTCTCAACCGGTTTTGCTCATCTGGTCTGCAGTCGATCGCGCTGGCCGCCTATCAGATCGTGAATGGCGGCAGCGAGCGGCGATCGGCGGCGGCGTGGAGAGCATCAGCATGACGCCCCGCAACCACGATCCGAATCCAAAGCTGCTTGAGCAGATGCCCGGCGTTTATATGGTGATGGGAGAGACGGCCGAGGTCGTGGCCAAGCGCTACAAGATCGGCCGGCAAGCGCAGGATGAGTACGCGCTCCTCAGCCAGCAGCGCACGGCTCGCGCGCAGCGGGAAGGTTTTTTCCAGGAGGAAATCGCTCCCATGCGAGCGGTGCGAGCGACTCTGGATAAGAAGACCAACGAAGTGATCGCGAAGGAAGAAGTATGCGCCGACAAAGATGAATGCAATCGTCCGGACACGACGCTGGAGGGCCTGCTGGCGCTGAAGCCGCACTTTGACCCGAACGTGGCCAGGGCACGGTCACTGCGGGAAACTCTTCACAGCTTTCCGACGGCGCTTCGGCGACTCTTGTGATGTCGCGGCAGCGTGCCGACCAACTCGGCATTCCCTACAAACTAATTTTTCGAGGTTTCCAGGTGACCGGTTGCGATCCCGACGAAATGGGTATTGGACCGGTCTTCGCAGTGCCGAAGTTGTTGCAGCGTGCTGGGGTGAAATTCAGCGACATCGCTCTCTGGGAACTCAATGAAGCTTTTGCCGTCCAGGTGGTTTACTGCCGCGATCGTCTGGAAATCGATCCCGAGAAGTTGAACGTGAACGGTGGTTGATCTCGATAGGGCACCCCTTCGGCATGACGGGGTCGCGGATGGTGGGAACGCTGGCGAACGAAATGACGCGACGCAATAGCAAAGCGCGTTACGGAGTGGTCACCATGTGCGTAGGCGGCGGGCAGGGTGCGGCCGGACTGTTCGAGCGCGCGAACTGAGAGAGCGAAGCGCATGAGCCACATCATCCTGGTGCGCCATGGGCAAGCATCTTTTCTGGAGCGGGACTACGACAAGCTCTGTGCCAACGGTAAGACGCAGGCCAGGTTGCTGGGCGAGTATTGGTCGCGGCGAGACATGATTTTTGGCGGCGCCTACTCCGGGCCGCGTGTCCGGCAGCGGGAGACGGCTCGCATTGTGGCTGAGACGTATCGCAGCGCCGGGACTCGGTTTTCCCGAGACAGTGGTCATGAGCGAATTCGACGAATATCAAGCCGAGGCAGTGCTGCGGGAATGCCTTCCGCGGTTACTACAGGTGAATGCCGAGATCCAGGAACTGCGCCGCGCGTATGAGAATTCCAGCGAATCCAGCGCGACCCCGCACTCTGACGCCCGGCGCCAGACGTTTCAGAAGTTGTTCGAAGCCGTAATTACCAAATGGGTGGCGGGAGAGGTTACGGCAGAGGGCATTGAATCGTGGCAGGAATTCTGTTTGCGGGTGGAGCGAGGACTGGCGCAAGTAGTGCGCGATACTCCTCCGGCGGCAAGCGCAGTGATCTTCACGTCGGCCGGAACGATTGCCGCAGCGATGTGCCGCGCCCTGCATTTGTCTGCCGAGGCCACGCTGCGGATGACCTGGATGTCACGGAACGCTTCATTCAGCAGCTTTTTGGCCTCGGGCGAGCGATTCACTTTAAGCACGTTCAATGCACACCCGCATCTCGACGGGGACGGGTTGCTAACGTACCGGTAGCGGATACACGAATTGCAAGTATGGCGGCACTTTGCGATCAAGCGGGAACGGTGAGATCAGGCGAAGAACTCGATCTTGCCCGGCTGCAGCCATTTCTGCTCGAGCACTTCGACCACAGCGGACCGCTGTCCGTTGAACAATTTCCGAGCGGCCACTCTAATTTGACGTACCTGGTGCGGCTGGGCAGCCGCGAAGTCGTGCTGCGACGCCCGCCATTCGGCAGCAAGGTGCGCTCCGCTCATGACATGGCGCGCGAGTATCGCGTGCTGTCGAAACTGCACGCCGCCTATCCCGCCGCGCCGAAGGCGCTCCTGTATTGCGACGATCTTTCAATTCTCGGCGCGCCGTTCTATCTGATGGAGCCTATTCGGGGAACGATCGTGCGCTGCGAACCCCCTCCCGGTGTGCCGTTTCCGCCGCAGACGGCGCAGCGGTTAAGCGAAGCCTTCCTCGACAATCTCGCGCGCCTGCACCGCCTGGATTACGCCGCAATCGGACTAGCTGATTTGGGCAAACCGTTAGGCTATCTCGAACGCCAGGTCAAGGGCTGGATCGAGCGCTATCACAATTCGAAAACGCATGACCTGCCGGAGGTCGAACGCATTTCCGCATGGCTTACCAGGCGAATGCCGGTCAGCCATGAGACGGCGCTGATCCACAACGACTACAAATATGACAATGTAGTGCTCGATCCCAGCGACGTGACCAAGATCGTCGGCGTTCTGGATTGGGAGATGTGCACACTGGGGGATCCACTCACGGACCTGGGGACGGCGCTTGCGTACTGGACCGATCCGCAAGATCCGGAAGAGCTCCAGGAAATTCGCAGCGCGCCGACGACACTGCCGGGCACGCTGACACGCGCGCAATTGGTTGAACGTTACGCGGTCGCGACCGGCCGCGATCCCGGCGACATGACTTTCTATCTGACGTTTTCTCGCTTCAAAGTTGCGGTCATCATCCAGCAGATCTACTACCGGTACGCCCAGGGATTGACGCACGACGAGCGCTTCGCGGCCATGCCGAAGAGAATCCATGCCTTGCTGCGCGCCTCATGGCATTGCGCGGAAAGTGGCAGGATATGAGTGGGCATCTACGGAACAACTCACTGCGAGTAATACCGCACCAGCCACTCGGCGACACAACAGGGCTTGCCGGAAGTCTGACTCTCAACGCTCCGGCTTTCGACATGGATGAGGAAGGTTGCGTCCACGAACTCGAGCGATTCCTTCGTGCCCAGCAGAGTGACGCGAGCACGAACCCGCGAATCGGCGTGAACGGGAGAAGGAAAACGAACTTTGTTCAGGCCGTAGTTGACGGCCATGGCGACGCCCGAGCGGATATGGATGGCCTGTTTCAACCAGTAGCTCAGCAGCGAAAGAGTGAGAAAGCCGTGGGCAATAGCGCCGCCGAAGGGCGATTCGCGCCGCGCGCGGTCCGGGTCCAGGTGAATCCACTGATGGTCCTCGGTGGCGTCGGCAAATTTCTGGATACGATCCTGCGTGACGACAAGCCAGTCTGTCGCGGGCAATTCGCGACCTTCCCACTGTTTCAAAGAATTCAGGTGGTCGATTTCAAGAGGTGGCATAGGAGTATTTCATGACGACATTAACAGACATCCCGCGCAAGACCACAAGGGGAACGGCTTTTCTGATCGAAGAGTCGACACCCCAAGACATTTTCACGCCCGAAGACCTGAGCGAGGAGCATCTCGCCGTCGGTCGTATGGTGGACGAATTCTGGGCCAACGAAGTGGAGCCGAATCTGCCGGCGATCCGTGAAAAGAAGCCGGGCGTGGCGATGGCAGTGCTGCGGAAATCGGTGGAACTGGGCCTGACCGCGATGACGATCCCGGAAGAATATGGCGGCATGGCAATGGACCTGCCGTCCCTGATGGTGACGGCCGAACGCATGGGACGGGACGGTTCATACGGCGGCTGGCATTCGGCACACACTGGAATCGGCACGCTTCCTATCGTCTACTTTGGCAACGAGCAGCAGAAGCGAAAATATCTACCAAAGCTGGCCAAGGTTGAGATGCTCGCCGCTTATGCGCTTACCGAACCTCTGGCGGGATCAGATGCTTTGGCGGCGCGGACACGAGCCGACCTCGCTCCGGATGGAAAACACTACATGCTGAATGGCCAGAAGATGTGGATCACCAACGGAGGCGCGGCCGACCTGTTCACGGTGTTTGCCAAGGTCGGGGGAGAGAAGTTCACCGCATTTCTGGTCGAGCGGAATTTTCCCGGCGTGAGCAGCGGGGCGGAAGAACACAAGATGGGCATCACCGGCAGCTCCACTACGGCGGTGTACTTTGACAATGTTCCGGTGCCGGTGGAAAACGTTTTGGGAGAAATCGGTCGCGGGCACGTGATCGCGTTCAACATCCTGAACATGGGGCGGCTGAAACTGGGTCCGGCCATGGTCGGGGCCGCGAAAAACGTGCTCGCGACTTGCCTGAAGTACGCCAGGCAGCGCAAGGCATTCGGCTCGACGATTTCAGAGTTCGGCGCGATTCAACACAAGCTGGCAGAAATGGCGATCCGAATGTTCGTGACGGAATCGATGGCTTGGCGTGTTGTCGGACTGATTGAAGGTCAAATGCACGGCGCGTCGCCAGAATCCGCGAAGGGGCCCACCCAAGAACTGAAGGCCATCGAGGAATTTGCGGCGGAGTGCTCGATGGTCAAGGTCTACGCCGCCGAGATGCTCGACTACGTGGTCGATGAAGGAGTTCAGATCCACGGCGGCTATGGATACCACCAGGACTACATGGTGGAACGCGCCTATCGCGATTCGCGGATTAACCGTCTGTTTGAGGGGACCAGCGAAATTAACCGGCTGGTGATCACGGGCATGCCGCTGAAGCGCGCAGCCCGTGGACAATTACCGTTGCTCGAAGCCGCACGGGCCGTCCTGCAGGAGACCGAATCGCCAGCAGGGGCCGGCAAGTCCGGCGATCCGGAGCTGAGCCTCGTCCACAACGCGAAAAAGATCGCCCTGCTGACGGTGGGAGTGGCGCACGAGAAGTATGGCGCGCAACTCGACCAACAGCAGGAGATCATCATGAACTTGTCCGACATCATCATGGAGGTGTTTGCCATGGAGTCGGCCCTGCTGCGCAGCCGGAAACTCGCGACGGCCGGTAGCGGCGTCAATGCGGCGGATGCCTGCTCCGTGTATCTGCGCGACGCCATCGCCCGGATCGAACTCTCATCGAGAACGGTGCTGAGCGCCTGCGTCCAAGGCGATCAACTGCGGCAGTACCTTTCGCGCTTGCGCGGGTACGCCAATCACGATCCCGTCAATGCGATCGCCATGCGGCGTCAGATCGCGGGGCGGCTGCTGGCGACTGAGCGGTACACGGTCTGAGCGGTACACGGTCTGAGTCGCGGGATTCGCAACGAAGGAGACAGAATGGCACCCACTAATCACAAGTTTCGTCTGGCGGCGCGACCGGTAGGGATGCCGAAGCGCAGCGACTGGACCTACACGGAGGAACCTATCGGAGAACCAAAGGAAGGCGAACTGCTGGTCCAGGTGTTGTACATCTCGCTCGATCCGGCGATGCGCATGTGGATCAATGACGTGCGTTCGTATATGCCGCCGGTCGGCATCGGAGAGGTGATGCGGGCGCTTGGGCTCGGGATCGTGACCGCATCGCGCAACCCGCGCTTCGCGGTGGGCGATCACGTTTCCGGATTGTTCGGGGTGCAAGAGTACGCACTAACCGACGGCAAGGGAGTAACGAAGATCGACCCGAGATTTGTTCCACTTCCAAAGTATCTCAACGTACTAGGCATGACGGGCATGACCGCATATTTCGGGCTCCTCGACACCGGTCAGCCGAGGCCGGGGGAGACGGTGGTGGTCTCAGCCGCGGCTGGAGCCGTCGGCGCGGTGGTGGGGCAGATCGCCAAAATCAAGAACTGTCACGTGGTCGGCATCGCTGGAGGCGCCGAGAAATGCCGGTACATTGTGCAGGACCTGGGCTTCGATGCGGCCATCGACTACAAGAACGAAGACGTGAAGCAGTCACTGCGGAAGCAATGCACCAAGGGCATTGACGTCTATTTTGACAACGTGGGCGGCGCGATTCTGGAGGCCGCGCTGGCCAACCTGGCGCGCGGCGCCCGGATTGTAGTCTGCGGGGCGATCTCGCAATACTGCAATACCGGCCCGATCGCGGGGCCCAGCAACTACCTGTCTCTGGTGTCGAATCGAGCCACGATGAAAGGCATGCTGGTGACGGATTATGCGGACCGCTACGCGCAAGCCGGAGCGGAAATGGCGGCGTGGATGGCAGCGGGCAAGTTGAAGTCGCGCGAGGATATTGTGGAAGGCCTCGCAACTTTTCCTGAAACCCTGCTCAAGCTTTTCAAGGGCGAGAACTCAGGCAAGCTCATGCTGAAAGTTGGCTAATCAGATCTGGACAAGGCGGAGACGCGACAAGCCGCGTCTCTACGACATAAGGACGAAAGGATCGATGCCATTCGTCGAGAATCAAGGCACAAAGATTTATTGGGACGAAAAGGGGCAAGGTGAGCCGATTCTGCTGATCATGGGCCTCGGCTATGCGTCGGCCCTGTGGCATCGCACACGGCCGGTGCTGGCGCAGCGGTTCCGCACGGTGGCGTTCGACAATCGAGGCGTAGGACTGAGCGACGTTCCGTCTGCGCCCTACTCGATTGCGACCATGGCAGCGGACGCCGCCGCGGTGCTGGATGCCGCCGGTGTTGCTCGCGCCCACGTTTTCGGGATTTCGATGGGCGGCATGATTGCGCAAGAATTCGCGCTGCGGCATCCGGAGAGGACGCGCTCGCTGATTCTGGGCTGCACCTCGCCCGGCGGACCTTCAGCGCTGCGCGCGGAGAGCCACGTGACTGACATCCTGGTGGCGCGTGGTATGACATTGGAGCAGGCGCGAGAAGCTATCCTTCCCTACATTTATGATGCAGCCACGCCGCGCGAGAAAATCGAGGAAGATCTCAGCCTGCGGCGGCGTTGGCTCACATCGCCGGAAGGCTACATGGCACAATTGCTCGCGATCCGGGGATGGGAGAGCTATAGTCGCATCGCCCAGATCACGGCGCCCACGTTAGTTATCCATGGAAAGTCGGATGCGCTGATACCGCCCGGCAATGGAGAGCTTATTGCAGCGCGGATTCCAGGTGCAAAACTCGTTCTGCTCGACCACGCGAGTCACTTGTTTCTCACCGACCGGACCGAAGCGGCACACGAGGAAATACTCGAATTCCTTTTGTCGCATGCGGGCGGAGAGCTGGGCGCGGGGACTGGAAGCTCATAAGCGATTTAAGGGCAAAAACTAACCCAAACCAAAATTCCCAACAGGCATAGATCATCATCAAAACAATTCATTTGATGAATTTCGCAAACGCGGATACGCTCGCGCCAATCATGGAAGATGCGTGCGCTCTGAGACGGCCAGAGTGTGGGCTTTGTTCGTTCTCGTTCAACATATCCAGGAAAGTAAAGAAACTCGCTCGGAAACAATTCCAGCTTGAGCAGCAGCGCGGGCCGGAAAGAAGCGCTTTCAGGCTGGCAAGCGGTCCGGCCTTTTTTGTTGTGATTCGGACAAATCCGAGGTAGGGGGAATATGGCTTTCGAACGGATCAATTTGGCTGGTCGTGCAGCGTCACGCTACGGGGCCCATTCCCGGAAGCGCGTATTCGTCCTTTCCACTATGAAGTCAATCGCATCTGTTCTTGGATGCCTCATCGTTGCGACCTTTTTAGCCCACGCGCAGGGCGTGGGCACGTCGGGACAGATCACCGGGACTGTAACCGACTCTTCCGGCGGCCTGGTGTTGAAAGCCACCGTCAGTGTCGTCGATACTCAGACGGGACTGAAGCGCACCGCCAGGACGAATAGCAGCGGTCAATTCCGGGCGACAG
Source organism: uncultured Acidobacteriaceae bacterium (assembly GCA_963772195.1). GTDB lineage: Bacteria > Acidobacteriota > Terriglobia > Terriglobales > Acidobacteriaceae > Acidiflorens. The sequence continues at coordinate 8,401 of CAVYWE010000003.1, forward strand.
GGCTGCCGCCGGCCAACTACGACGTCAGCGTGGAAATGCCGGGTTTTGCGACTGAAATTCGAAGAGCCGTCACCGTCGCCGTCGGCCAGACGGTAATCTCCGATTTCAAGCTCAACCTTTCTAAGGTCGCGACGATTATCGAGGTCACGGGGCAGCCGCCGGTCGTCGAAACCGAACGCGGAAGCCAGGCCGACACCATTATCCAGCAATACATTGCCGACTTGCCTGTCGATCGCCGCGACTACCTGACCTTCACCTTGCTCGCGCCAGGCGTCGCCGATTCCACCCGTTTGGCCGGCGATCAGGATTTCAGAGTCAAACAAACCCCGCAAAGCGGTCTCTCGTTTTACGGCAGCAACGGACGCGGCAACAGCATCACCGTCGACGGTGGAGAGACCTCTGGCGACAGTGGCGGCGTGCGCCTCACCGTGAATCAGGATGACGTCCAGGAATTCCAGATCAATCGCAGCAACTACGGTGCCGACCTCGGCGCGGCCACCGGCGCTTCGATCAACATCGTCACCAAGTCGGGAACCAACGATGTGCATGGCACGCTGTACGGTTTTTTCCGCAACGATGCCATGGACGCCCGCGACCCATTCGCCTTCAGTTCAGCTCTGGCGAATGATCCCACCTACGCGAATTTCAACAAAACTTCGACCGGAGCCCCGATCAAGAACACGCTCAGTCGCCAGCAGTATGGCGGCGCCCTCGGCTTCCCCATCCGGAAAGACAAGACTTTCTTCTTCGCTTCGTTCGAAGGCCTGCGGCAGAACTCGCAGAATTCAGTGCCCATTCTAACGAATAGTTCGATCTTCGCCGGACCCTCCGTCACCGCAACCAGCAATCCTTTTCCGCAAACCGATCCAAGATTTGCGCAGCAGGCGATTGTTACCGCGCTGGCAACCAACCCGGCTCCCGTGCCTTGCCTCGCCGGGCTTCCAGATTTGCCTGGGCCGGAGTGCGCTTTCGCCCTCCAGGGCCTTCTGACGATAAGCCCGACTTCACCCGGGAACCCGTTCGTAACGCCGCTCCAGACCGCGATCAATGCCTTCCTCGTAACCCAGTTTGAATCCCAGGGCGGAGTCTTCGCCTACAATACCCGCGAATATCTCGCCTCCACTCGCCTCGATCACCACTTCGACGCGAACAACGAGCTTTCTTTGACCTACCGTTACGGCCACGACCTCGAAGAGTCGCCCGATGTGCAGTCGCTGACCGCGTTCTCCGCCGGTACTTCCATCCACACCTACGACAATAACTTTCAGGCTGCCTGGTATCACCAGTTCAGCGCACGCGCCCAGAACGAGGCCCGCGTGCAGTGGGATTACAACAGCTTCAACGTGATTCCGAACGAGCCCGCGCAAGCCGGCCTCCAGATTCCAGGGTTCATCAACAATATCGGCACCAATATTTTCGTCCCCAACTTCAGCATCCTGCGCCGCTACGAATTCGCCGACAATTTCACCATCATTCGCGGCCATCACACCTTCAAGTTCGGAGGCTACGAACTGCTCCGCGGCAACCACACCGAGTCGCACACCTTCTTCCCCGGCCGCTGGGTCTTCGGCGCGCTCCCCGGAATCGCGCTCAGTCCGCAGCTCGCTGGAGCCACACTCAACTCCTTGCAAGACGCAGGGTTGGGCCTGCCCGAGATCTACCAGCAGGGCTTCGGAAATCCCACCTACGGCTATTACGCCCGCCCGCTGACTGCCTTCTACGCCCAGGATTCCTGGAAGATGACCTCAAACTTCACCTTGAACTACGGCCTCCGCTACGAATTAGACACGCAGTTCGCTCCGTTAACTACCTATAAGAAAGATTTCGGCCCTCGCGTCTCCTTCGCATGGGATCCTTTCAAAGATCACAAGACCGTGGTCCGCGGCGGCTACGGAATCTTCTACGGCCCAGTCGACGCGCAGATTCCCGACGTCGACCTCAGTCTTGGAGTCGTAGGCGCAGGCCGCGCTGCGGTCGAAAACAGCACCAGCGCCGGCCAAGTCGCCAACGTCACCGCCATCTGCGGAGTCTCGCAGTTCGGCACGACGATCATCCCCGGCACCCACGCCAGCCCGTGCAATCGCGAAATCTCCATCTACGCGGATGGCATTAATGGGGTTCCGCCGCTCGGCATAGCCGGCTCGGCAACTATTTTCCAAACACTCTTCGGTAAGGGATTGATTCAGTGCACCACTCCGACCGCAGGCAACAATGCATGCGTCACCCCGGCTGCCGTAGCTGGCCCGTTTGCGGGGAACCAACCAGTGGGCATCGACGTAACCAATAGCAAAGCACTCTCGCCACTGCAGGTTATTTTCGTGAACCAGCCCGGCTATCGTCCTCCGATAGCGCAGCAGGCTTCCTTCGGAATTGAACGGGAGATCGGTCTTGGTTTCTCGATTTCTCTGAGCGGAATCTACACTCACACCCAGAGACTCCCGGTTGCCATCGATACCAATCTCCTGCCCGCGCCCTTCAGCACCGTAACTCTAGCTAATGGCCGCCAGGTCTCCTACCGAAACTGGAACACAACAGACCCGAAAACCGGTTTCACTGCGGATCCACTAGGCGGGATCGAGGGGCAGCCATGCAATACCGTTCAGTGCTTCATCAACCCGCTGATCGTCCAGAACAACCAATACACTTCAGGTGCCTACGCGGTTTACGAGGGCGGCATCATAGAAGTCAAAAAGCGTTTCAGCGACCGCCTCACCTTGTTCGGGAATTACACCTACAGCAAAGCTTTTGACACCTCCACCGATTACAACACCGACTACGGACCGCAGGATCCCACGAACCTCAACCTCGATCGCAGCCTTTCCGAATTCGATCAGCGTCACAAGGTCGTCATCGCCGCAGTGATCAACAGCCCCTGGAGACAGAATTATCTGTCCGGCTTCCAGCTCTCTCCCATCTTCGAGGCCCACAGCGGACATCCCTTCAACCTGCTCGCCGGAGGCGAGGTAAACGGCAACAATCACGTCACCAACCAGCGCCCAATAGGAGCCCCGCGCGACACCGGCCTCGGCCCCGACTACATCAACTTCGACATGCGCCTGACCTGGGCCCACAAGCTGGGCGAGAGGTTGAACATCCAGTTCATCGCGGAAGGATTCAACATCGCAAACCGCACCAACTACGCCAGCGTAAACAACGAAGTAAGCCCGCTTTTCGGCTTTGAGCCTGGCTTCACCACCTTCAACGTGAAGGGAATGAAGCCCGGGACACCCCTGGCAGGTGGAGGACTGGCGACTCCCAGTTTCCCGCTGACCTTCACCTCCGCCTTCCCCAAGCGCCAGATCCAACTCGGCTTGCGCTTGACGTTCTGAGCGGGTGCATCCCCGCGTCGAAGCCGCGGTCTCCCGGCAACCGGAGACGGCGGACACTGAACTCAACGAGCGCCGCGCCATAGCAAGTCTCGGTAAACACTCATGCCAACCCAGGAAACGATCTACGAAGTCGTGGACCAGGTCGCCACCATCACGCTGAATCGTCCAGACAAACTGAATGCCTGGACGGCCACCATGGAACAGGAAGTGCGTTCCGCAGTAGAAGAGGCGGAACGGGACGACAACGTGCGGGTGATCGTGCTGACCGGGGCGGGCAGGGGATTTTGCGCCGGCGCGGACATGTCGCTTCTGACCGCCGTCGCCACCCAGGGACTGGACGAAAAGGTCGTCGGGCGAATTCAGTCCGGTGACGCCATGCAGGAAGGACTACGGCCCGACTTTCAGCGGAAGTATTCCTATTTTCTCGCGGTCGCGAAACCCGTGATTGCTGCCATTAACGGGCCGGCGGTGGGCTTAGGCCTGGTGATCCCACTCTACTGCGATCTGCGATGGGCAGCGGAGAATGCGCGCTTCAGCACGACCTTCGCGCAGCGTGGACTCATTGCGGAGTATGGCATGGCCTGGATGCTGCCGCGCATCGTGGGTCTGCCCGATGCGATCGACTTGTTGCTGTCCGCGCGTCAAATCACCGCCTCCGAAGCGCTGGCCCTGCGGTTGGTTAACCGCGTCTTCCCTCAGGAAGGATTTGCAACCATCGTTCACGAGCACGCCGTCCAGTTAGCATCCACCGTCAGCCCCCGCTCCATGGGTGTAATCAAGCGGCAAGTGTATGCGGGGATGTTCCAGACTCTGGCCGAGTCCTTCGATCTCTCGGTTGTGGAGATGGTGGCGAGTCTCCGGAGCGCCGACTTCAAGGAAGGAGTGGCGCACTTTCTGGAGAAACGCGCGCCGAAGTTCAGCGGCCGCTAGCGGAACAACGTGCGCCCTCGCCCGGCTCTCCGCGAGCAGTCTTACCAGTGTAGAAAGCGTATCAGCCCGCCGGCGACTGAGGCGCCGATCAGTGGACCAAGAATTGGGACCGGAGCGTAGCCCCAGTCCGAACTCCCTTTTCCTGCGATTGGAAGGACCGCGTGGGCGAGGCGCGTGGGGAGGTCTCGGGCGGGATTCATGGCATATCCGGTGGTTCCGCCCAGAGAAAGTCCGATGCTCCACACCAGGCACCCGACCAGATAGGGCCCAATAACGCCAGCCCAACCGGAGGAAATCAGCGTTCGCGAGAAAATAGCTCCCGCAACAAAAACAAGAATAAAAGTGCAGATGATTTCGCTAAGCACGTTGGCATAAAAGTTACGGATCGCAGGCACGCTGCAAAAGCACACCCGCTTGAGTTCCGGATCTTCCGTCTCCTTCCAGTGCGGTCCGAAGTGGGCCCAGACCAGCACTGACCCCACAAATGCTCCCGCCATCTGTGCCAGCGAGTAGGAGACAACTTTGGAATAGCTGCCGCTGGCGACGGCTAGTCCAAGCGTGACTGCGGGGTTGATGTGAGCATCTCTACTCCCACATGCGATAGCGACAAAGACGGCCGACATTACGGCAAATGCCCAGCCGCTGGTGATGACCATCCACCCCGAACCGTGCGCCTTGGAGTGCTTGAGCAAGACGTTGGCGACGCAACCATTTCCCAGTAAAATCAAAACGAGAGTTCCCATGAACTCGCCCAGCAGTGGTGAAGTCATTTCAGTACGCTCCTTGGCTTTCGAATGTGCAGGTCATTCTTGTAAGGACGGCACGGCGGACGTCGATCCTCTGCCAGCGGTCAGGCTGACGCTGTGTTCTTGGCGTTGTACTTCCCCAGCTCCAGCTTGGCAATCAAGGCGCGATGTACTTCATCGGGCCCGTCCGCGATGCGCAGAGTGCGGATGGTGGCAAACATTTCAGCCAGAGGAACATCGCTGGAAACCCCGGCGCCTCCGTGCATTTGAATTGCCCGATCGATAATCTCCAGGGCAATGTTAGGCACAGCGACTTTGATCTGGGAGATTTCGCTGCGTGCGCCTTTGGTGCCGACTTCATCGAGCATCCACGCGGCCTTAAGGGTAAGAAGACGGGCTTGCTCCAACATGATGCGCGCGTTGGCAATGACATCGGCATTGCCGCCGAGTTCGGCCAAGGGCTTGCCGAAAGCCACGCGATGAAGCGAGCGGCGGCACAGAAGTTCAAGGGCGCGTTCGGCCGCTCCCAGCGTGCGCATGCAGTGGTGAATGCGGCCGGGGCCGAGCCGGCCCTGCGCGATCTCGAAACCGCGGCCCGGTCCGGCGACGACGTGGTCGAGCGGCACCCGAACGTTGGTAAAGCTAACCTCGCCGTGACCAAACGGCGAGTGATAGGAGCCAAATACGGACAACATGCGCTCGATCTTCACGCCAGGAGTATCGAGCGGCACCAGAACCATGGAATGACGTCTGTGCTTGGCGGCGGTGCAATCCGTTATGCCCATGAAGATGAGCAGCCGGCAATGGGGATGGCCGACTCCGGAACTCCACCATTTCCGGCCGTTGAGTACGACGTGGTCCCCCTCGATGAGGGCCGTAGCTTGCATGTTGGTGGCATCCGAGGAGGCTACATCGGGCTCCGTCATACAGAACGCGGAACGGATCTCGCCGGCCAGCAGCGGGGTGAGCCAGCGCAACTTCTGCGCCTCCGAACCATACTTCACCAGCACTTCCATGTTGCCAGTGTCGGGTGCGTTGCAGTTGAAAACCTCGGGAGCGATCGAGGACCGGCCGGTGATCTCGGCCAGGGGCGCATATTCCACGTTGGTGAGGCCGGCGCCATACTCCCGGCCGGGGAGGAATAGGTTCCAAAGGCCGGCAGCCCGAGCCCTGGCTTTCAAATTCTCCATGATCGGAGGCTGCTTCCAGCCGCGCCAGTCGGAGAGGTTCTGCAATTGCGCGCAATACTCAGGCTCCGCTGGCACGACATGCTCCTGCATAAACGCCGAGAGGCGTTGCAGATAGCTTTGGGCTTTCGGTGACAGAGAAAAGTCCATTTGGTAAGCGCTCACTCCGCAGGCTCTCTAGCCTAGCGATTTCGACAGAATTCTCCTAATGAATCCTACGAATCCTGTAATATATGCGGCGTGCATTTAAGTCAGGTCGATCTGAACCTGTTTGTGGTGCTGGAGGCCATCTATCGCGAGGGCAACATCACTCGCGCAGGCCTGCAACTGAACCTCACCCAGCCCGCGATCAGCCACGCGCTGAAGAGACTGCGCGATCTGCTGCAGGATCCGCTGTTCGTACGCCAGGGGCCGCACATGGTACCGACGCCATTCACGCGAAACATGATTGAGCAAGTGCGGCAGGCGCTGCAGATTCTGGAAGTGAACCTCAGCCAGAGTCGTAATTTTGTTCCCGAACACACGCGGCGGAATTTTCACCTGTCGCTGTGGGAATACGCTGAAGCCCTGATTCTTCCATCGCTGCTGCGACGCCTGACGCATGCTGCCCCGGGAATGTCGATCACGACGTCACGGGTCAAGCGCAGAGACCTGGAGACCGAACTAGCAAGCGGGTCGGTCGATCTGGCCATCGACATCCCCATGACCATGAGCGATCGAATCCGGCATAAGTGGCTTCTGAATGAAACGTTCGTGGTCATTGCCCGGCCGGGCCACCCGGCGATCGCGGAAAAGCTCGACCTGAATACTTATCTGGAGCAGCGCCACATTCAGGTCTCATCCCGGCGTCACGGTCCCAGCCTGATTGATATCGAACTCAGCCGCAGCGGGCTCCACCGGCAGATATTTCTGCGCAGCCAGAACAACCACGCGGCCTGCATGGTCGTGAATAACACCGACATGCTTCTGACCTTACCCAAGCGCCATGCGCAACTGCTGAACGCGGGTTTGCTGAATACGGGTCTGATGAATCGAGTGTATCCCTTTCCGCTCCCAGTGCCGCGTCTCGAAGCCCACTTGTACTGGCACGAGAGTGTGGAAAACGATCCCGCAAACCATTGGCTGCGGAAAGAAATCGAAAAGGTGTTGGCCTCAGACCCCCGGCCACCGGCGACAGTACGCAGCGCCAGTCGTGGGCGGCGCCGGGGCCGAGTCGGCGATGAAGCCCCGGCACGATCCGAACGGCTGCGCGGGTAACGGCCTTGCTGTGACACGGAACTGAAAGTGGGAGAATCGAACGTGTGGAAATCGCATTCGCGATTCCCACATCGACAGACCAGCGGCTACTACGGAGTTGATGATTTCTGTCAGGTCTGCTGGCGAACTATGAGATAGCACAACGGTCGAACCCGGCGCTCTCGAAACTTGCAAACCGGAAAAGCCTTTCCAGGCTGCCTAACTAAATAGATGGAACCGCACTTCCCTGCTTCCGCGATTGGGTTTCGGATTACCGGTGCGGCTTGGTTCCATATGTCTTCGACATCAGCCTTACGAAGTACTGGCGGAGAGAGAGGGATTCGAACCCCCGATACCCGTAAAGGTATACACGCTTTCGAGGCGCGCGCCTTCAGCCACTCGGCCATCTCTCCGCGCCCACTAGTTTCATTTGCATTTTATCAGGGAGCCGTTGGCTTCGAATTTCTCCGCCCATCTCATTGAACTGAGCCCGGCTCAACCTCCTCACCCAAGCCTAGTATGCGGTTTGTGACCTCGTTCACCATCCTGGCCAACTCCGGGTCTGTAATCTGGGTGTAGATTTAATTTTGCAACCCTTACTGCACGCTTGAAAAACCGAACCCGTTGCAAATACAATCGCTTACAGCCTAACTACGGGCCTGCTCGAAAGCGGACATACTTTAACGGGTATCGTGGGTTCAAATCCCACCCTCTCCGCCAGCCTTTTCATTTGCTAGAGGAACGCTCAACTTTGAAAGCTCCCCTCCAAACCCCATTCGACACGGTCGAAAATGCCCACCAATACGTGCGACTTTTGGTCGAGGCCATCGCCGAAGCCAAGAGCGAGATCGCAGCCGACCTCGGCGCGGCCGCCAAGGCGCAGCCGGAACGCCGAGTGGAGGCTCTACGACTGGTGCAATTCAAATTAGACAAACTGGAGCAGCATCTGCAGAGCAGCAGCCGGCTGCTCAACGACCTGCGCACCTTGCGGCGGCTTCTCTTCGATGAACGTCCCGAATCCACCCCGGCCGGGAAGGATTCTGCCGCGTAGATCCCGACCACGATTCCAGTGGTATCCGCGTTCCACTTACGCTCTCAATTTTTCGGCAAACTTCTTTTCCAATTTCGCCAGCTTCGGCGAGATCACAAACATGCAATAAGGCTGGCGTGAATTCTCGTTGTAGTAGTTCTGATGGTAGCCTTCGGCCACGTGAAATTCCTCGGCCGGCTCGATCGCGGTCACAATCGGTTCAGGAAACACTTTCGCCGCCGTCATCTCCGCAATCACATCCTCCGCAATTCGCTGCTGCTCTTCATCGGTGTAGAAGATGACGGAACGATACTGCTCGCCAGCATCATTTCCCTGGCGATTCATCGTGGTCGGATCGTGCACCGCGAAGAATACGTCCAACAGTTCACGATAGCTGATTTGGTCGGGATCGAAGGTGATGCGCACGACTTCCACATGCCCAGTATCGCCGTTGCACACCCGACGATACGTCGCCTGATCGGCGCGACCGCCCATGTAGCCGGACTCGACTTGGGCTACGCCAGTGAGCCGTTGAAAAACGGCCTCGATGCACCAGAAGCAGCCGCCGCCGAAAACTGCTGTTTGCTCTTTGGCCATGGTGATTTGATGCCCCTGACTGGAGAAGGTTCCAGTTCAGTTTCCAGTGTCTGTACACTAGCATTTCTCTGAGAACTGAGAACTGGGAACTGAGAACCCTCTTATACAGCCACAGTGAACGACGTTTCCGTGCGAGTAACCGGCCGGTAGAGCGTGTCGCGCTCAATCGGCTCGCGCCCGGCTTCCTTGATCAAGCGCACCAGGTCGTGCCGCTGCAACCCTTGGGGAGTGGTCGCTCCCGCGTCGTGGTAAATCTTTTCCTCGACCACAGTGCCGTCAATATCGTCGGCTCCGAAGCGCAACGAGATCTGCGCAATTTTCGGAGTCATCATCTGCCAGTAAGACTTGACGTGCGGGAAGTTATCGAGCACCAGGCGGCTGACCGCAATCTGCTTGATGTCAAGCATGCCCGTGGTCGTAAAAAGATGCTGCAGCGGCGTGTTCGCGGGGTGGAAGGCCAGCGGGATGAAAGTCTGGAAGCCGCCGGTCTCATCCTGCAAGGCGCGCAGTTTGAGCAGGTGGTCGACGCGGTCTTCGTCGTTTTCGATATGGCCGTAGAGCATGGTGGCGTTCGATTTCAGCCCGACCTGGTGGGCAAGGCGCGCGGTATCGAGCCATTGATCGCCGTCAATCTTGTGATCGCAGATAATGTGCCGCACCCGATCAGCAAAAATTTCAGCGCCGCCGCCGGGCAGCGAATCGACTCCCGCTTCTTTCATTTTCTCGAGCGTCTCGCGGATCGTCAACTTCGCCCGCTTCGCCAGGTACGCGACTTCCACCATGGTGAAGGCCTTCATGTGGACTTGCGGAAAACGCTCTTTCAATCCGGACACGAGGTCGAGAAAATATTGGAACGGCAAATCTGGATGCAGTCCACCGACAATGTGAAACTCCGTGACCGCTTCGGTGTAACCGGAGGCGGCCGTCTGAAAGGCTTCTTCAAGCGCCATGGTATAGGCGCCAGGAGCGTCTTTCTTGCGCCCAAAAGCACACAAACGACAGGCGGCGATGCAGACATTCGTCGGATTGATATGGCGATTGACGTTGAAGTACGCCTTGTCGCCATGCATCCGCTCGCGAACCCAGTTGGCCAGCCAACCCACGGCCAGGATGTCGCCCGTCCCGTAGAGGACCAGCGCATCGGCCTCATTCAGGCGTTCACCGGCGAGGACTTTATCTTTAATCGGGACGAGGCGCGGATCGTCGGTCTGGAATGGGTGCGAAAGAGGCATCTCTATTGATGATACCGCAGGAAGTGATGGAAGTCTTCACAGCTGAGGCACCGGTAGTGTCCTAATTTGGATTCTGGCACTAAGTAGCCTTGTTGTCCTCGTCGGCACCGTTCTTTATCCAATACCCGTGAGGGGCGCCGTAAAACGGATCATCTTTGACGTTCTAGACGTACCTAAATTTGGTGTACCGCGGTGTTTCAAAAACATCTACGTATTCGATGATTCCGTGAAAGTGCAGGAAAAGCTTCCGGTTAACAAACAGAGGTTCCAAGTCTTCGCCAAAATTTCTGCCACAAATACCAGCCCTCAGTGTTGGGGTGCAGCACGGCTGGAAACGATCCCCGCTCCGCGATTGGCAAGATCCCAACTCAGTAACATGATATGCTATTTTTAAGCATTTGTTGCTATATAGAACAATGGAACACATAATGGAACACATGAGGTGGCCCCGTGAACATTTCTCTAACACCAGAACTGGAACAGATGGTGGACGACAAGGTAAAGAGCGGACGCTATGCCTCTGCCTCGGAAGTAATCCGTGAAGGCCTGCGGCTTCTGGAAGAGCAGGAGCAACTCAAGCAGCAGCGCCTTTCAGAAGTGCGGCAAAAAATTGACCGCGGAATCGAGCAATTGGATCGCGGCCTCGGTATTCCAGGGCCCGAGGCTAGAGCACGACTGCGGCAGCGGAGAAACGTAAAGTAGCATCGATGTCCGCGTATGTACTCTCTCCCGATGCGCTGCAGGATTTACAGGACATTTGGGATTTCGTCGCGTTTGACAATGCGAATGCCGCCGACCATCTGCAAGATGAATTCTTCAACGCATTTGAGAAGTTGGCCCGGCGGCCTCGGATGGGGCATACTCGCCCGGATATTACTGAGCGCGACGTGCGGTTCTGGCCTACTGGTTCCTATCTCATTGTCTACCGCGAACGCCCGGAGGCGTTGCAAGTCTTAGCCGTCCTGCACGGATCGCGTGACGTTCCCGAAGTAATGCGCAAAAGAGAATATCCGCCAGACTAACGTCGCCGCAGCAGATCTCCAGCGACAAAAAGAAAGAACACCACCGAAATCACCCCATTCATGGTAAAGAACGCAGCGTTCAGCTTACTCAGGTCGTCGTGCCGCACCAACGCGTGCTCGTAGAGCAATAGCGCAGCCACAGCAATCACTCCCGCGAAAGCCAGTTTGCCCAGTCCGAAAACGAGTACCAATGCGATCAGTAGCCCGAGCATGACCATATGAAACAAACGGGCGATGACCAGCGCGCTCCTGATTCCGAGACAACGCGGCAGCGAGTGCAAACCATGGCTGCGGTCGTAGTCATGATCCTGACAGGCGTAGATCACGTCGAATCCGCCGACCCAGAACGTCACCGCGGCGGTGAGCAGCAGTATCCGCGGATCGAGCGAGCCACGAACCGCAATCCAGGCCGCAGCCGGAGCAATGCCGAGCGCGAATCCGAGAAACAGATGCGACCAGCGCGTGAATCGCTTGGTGTAGGAATAAAGAAGGATCACCGCCAGCGCCACCGGCGAAAGCACCAGGGTCAAGCGGTTCAACTGCGAGGCGGCGAGAACGAAAATTCCGCACGCAACCAGAACGAATGTGCTGACGAACGCTGGCGTCAACTCTCCAACCGGCAGCGCGCGAGTTGCAGTGCGCGGATTGGCTGCATCAATCGAGGCATCAGCCAGCCGATTGAAGGCCATAGCCGCAGAGCGAGCCGAGACCATAGCGACGACGATCCAAGCCAATTGCCTCCACGCCGGCATACCTCCGGCGGCCAGCATAGCTCCGCAGAGCGCAAACGGGAGCGCGAAAATCGAGTGCTCCCACTTGATCATTTCCAGCGTGTTCTTGAGATTTCGGAAAAAAGCCACGGCTTAATTGTAAAGCAGCGCTCAGTAATCAGTGGAGCGCCGGGCGCCCCGCCCGGCCCCCACAGGCATCGTTGTGGCCGGACGGGGACGCCCGGCTCTCCATCGTATAAGTCTTCTAAATCGTCATGCAGTTCCTTCCACCAGCGGCACAAACCGGCAACCTTCGAGAAACGTTACCTCGGGCTCTCCTCCGACTTTGCGAATCAACTGCAATTCCTGACTAGAGCCCGGGCCAATCGGAACCACCATGCGTCCGCCTTCGCGCAACTGAGCGAACAGAGCTGGCGGCATTTCGGACGTGGCGGCAGAAACAAGAATGGCATCGAATGGAGCGTACTCCGGCCAACCCTGGCTGCCATCGCCAACTCTAATCTTCACGTTGCGATAGCCCAACCGATGCAGCGTACTTTCCGCCGAGGCCGCCAGTTGCGCATGGCGCTCCACCGAATACACCTCGGCGCAGAGTAGCGATAGCAATGCCGTCACATAGCCGGAACCAGTTCCGACTTCGAGGACGCGATCGGTGACCTGAAGCGCGAGATGCTCGAGCATCGCGGCCACGATGTAAGGCTGCGAGATAGTTTGTCCCTCGCCGATCGGCAGCGGGTGATCTTCATAGGCCTCCTGCCGCAAAGACTCCGGGACAAATTCGTGCCGCGGCACGTTGCGCATCGCGTCAAGCACACGGACATCACGAATGCCGCGCTCGGCGAGTTGCGTGCGGACCATTCTTTCGCGCTGTGCCCGGAAATGGTCGCGCTGAGAAGTAGCATCCACGGGAACTAATGCCCAAACCTTTCACCACACAGGACACAGAGAAACACAGAAGAAATCAAGGCAGCCTTCCCCTGTGTCCCTCTGTGCTCCCTCTGTGCTCTCTGTGGTAAAGCCTTGCTCGCGTGTAGTATCTCCGAGAGTTCGCAGGATCAATCCACAGTCGGCCTGACTCGCAAACTTACGGAACGACGCCCTAGTACGGTCCGATGATTCCACCAATATTGCGCGCAGTGGCAGGCTCTGGCCGCACCTTCTTTTGCTGCGCCTCGATCATATCGAGATACTTATAGGCCGTCCCCGTATTGAAGAGCACGACTTTGTCTTCGGCTCGAAAGAAGCCGCTGGCGCGCAACTTCTGATAGGCAACCAGTGATGCAGCTCCCTCGGGCGCGGCAAACACGCCTTCCACGCTGGCCCAGTGCCGCATGGCTGCAAGGATTTCCTCGTCCGTCGCCGCGACCGCGGTGCCCTGGCTTTTTTTGAGGATGTCGAGAATCAGGTAATCGCCATACGCTTTGGGAACTCGGAGGCCTGCGGCAAACGTCGTGGCGCCGGCCCACATTTCACTGATCCACATTCCAGAAGTACTCTTCCCTGCTTCCCATGCTTTCACAATCGGCGCGCAGCCAGCCGCCTGCACGGTAATCATCTTCGGACGCTCTGCACCGATCCAGCCCAACTCCTCCATCTCATCGAAAGCCTTCCACATCCCGATCATGCCCACGCCGCCGCCGGTCGGATAGATAATGCCGTGCGGAAGCGTCCAATTCATCTGCTCAGCAACCTCGTAGCCCATCGTCTTCTTGCCTTCGACGCGGAACGGCTCTTTGAGGGTCGAGACATCAAACCATCCTTCTTTATCCTTGCGTTCAGCAACCATGCGGGCGCAATCGCTGATCAGGCCGTCCACCAGCGTAACCCGCGCGCCGTAGAAGTCGCATTCCATCCGATTCGCAACGGGCACATCTTTCGGCATGAAGATGTGCGCTTCGATGCCCGCCGCTGCCGCGTATGCTGCCAGCGCACCGCCGGCGTTTCCAGCGGAAGGAGCAGCCAACTTCTTCAGACCGTAATGTCTCGCCATGGTGACTGCAGCCGACATACCTCGCGCTTTAAACGATCCGGTTGGATTCAGGCCTTCATCCTTGACGTAAACGCCCGCATGCTCGCGACTGGGAAGCATAGGCGTGAATCCCTCGCCAAGCGTCACGGGCTTAGCACCCGGGAGAACTTCGGCGTAGCGCCACATGCTGGCCACGCGGCCTGATAAATGTTCGGGCCGCAACTTCCCTTTCAAGCTGGCGAGATCGTAACGGACGTAAAGCACGCCGCCGTCTTTAGGGCAGACATTCTGCGGGCGGTCGGCGGATAGATGCTCGCCGCAGCGCGTGCATTCGAGGAAGGCAATTTGCATCGGTGGAAGAATAGCATTTCGGCTGTGAGGTGTTGGCTCTCTTCGCTGTCAGCCCCAACCTTGAGCGGAACGTTGGAATTCATCGTGCGCGGCGAATGAGGATTGTTGGCGTAAACGCGATATTACGCCAACGATCGCCGGCTCCCACGGTGGCCACGCGAGTCCGAGTAGCCGAACACAGCGGAAAACGGGTGTACAATGCTTCCCGTTTTTCAATTCAAAAAGGAAATCTCGGACTAAGAGAGGAGCAGATTCCATGGTGAAGCAGCGCATCCCATTGTTACTCGCGGCTATGGTTGTTTTCTTGCCTCCCATGTTAGCTTTGGCCCAGACGTCGGCCCGCTGGGAGGGCATCGTCTCGCGTAGCAACAAGCAGAAATCCACTTTGACCGTGCGTGCCAGGAGCTCCACTAACTTTGACGAGAAGGTTATTCACTACGACAGCTCGACCCGATTCACCAGCCAGGAGCACGGCGACAAGAAGATCAATGACATCGATGCCAATCAAGTTAAGGACGGTGATCGGGTGATCTGTCTGGGCTTTTACAACGAGAAGGGTGAATTTCAAGCCGCTGCTATATCCAAGAGGCTCTCGCAATAGCCGCTCGGTTAAAAGACTGGACACGGCACTACCAGCGTGGGGCTGGCCTCAGCAGCTGATCGTGCGTCCTAGCGCCCCGGCAATCTCTTAAGCACCTCCTTCGCCCTCCGAAACCATGACCGTTCACGCCGACGCTGATAGCCAGGCATCGCGGGTTTCTTGTCGAGCACCTTCTGCGCCCACTCGCGAGCTTCGGCGTTGCGTCCCTCTGAGGCCAGCAGCTCGGCAAAATTCAAGTAAGTCTCTGACAACGTCGACGCGATCGTTACCCGCCGGAAGAGCGCCTCGGCTTTTTCTTTTTGCCCAGTCTGCGCGTAGGCGTGGGCGAGCAGGCCCGCAGCGCGTTGGAAATCGTAGTCGGATTCTTTACTGACCACGCGCTCCAGATCGGGCAGCGCGGCTGCGGCGTCGCCTAACTGGATAGCGCAAACCCCGCGCCGGTAAAAGGGATCGAGCGTATCGGCGCGAGCGGCAATGGCTTTGTCGAACGCAGCTCGCGCCAACTCGAGCTTGCCGTCGTCCATGTAAAGGTCGCCGAGTTCTTCATAATTCCCGGCCGACGGATTGTCCCGAATCGCAGCTTCCAGTTC
This sequence comes from uncultured Acidobacteriaceae bacterium, assembly GCA_963772195.1. Taxonomy (GTDB): domain Bacteria; phylum Acidobacteriota; class Terriglobia; order Terriglobales; family Acidobacteriaceae; genus Acidiflorens. The sequence continues at coordinate 23,952 of CAVYWE010000003.1, forward strand.
GCGAATCCTCTTGCGGCGCGGAAAAACTTTAAAAGACTGTCCCAGCAGTCCAATGTCGGGAAGCGCCTCAGCCGCGAGATAGATAATCGCGCCCAGCGGACCGAGAAAGAGGATGACAAAGATCCAGTAGTTATCCGGCCGCCTCCGGATGAAGTGGACGATCGCCAATCCCTGGAGGATGATGCCCCACGGATACAGAAGGTAGCTCAGAAGTCCCATGCCGGTCTTCGGCCTGCTTCGGCCTAGCGTGAGATTACACATTTGTGGAAGATGGAGAAAGTGCCTGCCGGGTGCCGAGGAGCCTTGATGTCGATCAATAACGATGCGCAGCAGAACGATGAGCAGAAGATTCTGGCGCTGCATGAAGCTGGAGACCGGGCCTTGATGAGTGCCGACGTCGCCGCACTGGCGCAGATCTTCGCCGACGACTACGTGCAGTACAACGAGTCAGGCAAGGCTTTCACGAAACACGATGTCCTCGAAAGTTTTCGCAGCGGCGCGATTCGTTATCCGTCGATTGTTTCCACCGGGCGCAAGATTCGCGTATTCGGCGACACCGCGGTAGTGCACGGCGCTGAATCCGACGAAGTGGAATCCGATGGAAAGAGATTAAGCGTCAGCTATGTTTACCTCGACGTGCTGCGAAAGCAGAATGGAGAGTGGAAGCTAGTGGCGTCGCAGTTAGCGCGGCCGATGCCAGAATAACCACAGACGCTCCGATTTACCCCTGTGGTTTTCCTCTGTGCACCTCTGTGTCCCCTGTGGTAGAGATCTTTTTCAACCACACAGGAACCACAGGGAAACTACTTTTCCTAAGGCCGCAGCCGGTTCTGCCAGTGCGACCAGAGGAACCATGCAATCCCGCCCAGCAGCAACACTCCGATGATCGCATCGAACTGATGGAAGTACTTGCCGAGCGAGCGCCAGTTCTCGCCAAGTTTCATCCCAAAGTAGGCAAGCGCGAAACACCAGGGCCACGATCCGAGGAAAGTATAGATGTGGAATTTGCCGCGCGGCATGCGGGCGACTCCGGCAGGCAGCGCAATGAACGTGCGGATCACCGGCAGCAAGCGCGCAATGAACACGGCCATATATCCCCAGCGCTGAAAAAATCGGTCAGCCCAGTCCAGTTCACGTCGGCCCATCAGGATCCAGCGCCCATAACGCTCGACCAGCGGACGCCCGCCGTAGCAGCCAATCTCGTAGGCGACAAGCGACCCAAGGTTGCATCCGATCGCGCCCGCCGTTGCCGCCCAGACCAGCTTCATCTTGCCTATGTAAACCAGGTAGCCGGCGAAAGGCATGATCAGTTCGGAAGGCAGCGGAATACAGGCGGACTCAACCGCCATGAGCAGCGTGATACCGGCATAGCCGGTCGCCGCCACGATGGAATTAATGAATACGAAAAGTAAGGTAAGGATTTTCTCGGTCATCGGATCGAGTCATCGGAAGATCGGGTCATCGGGCCACCGAGGGTAGCGCCGCCGTCCCGGCGGCTGTCCGGCGGGCGTCCTCGCCCGCCGCGCCGAGGGCGAGACGCACTCGGGACAGCCGGCAAGATGCCGACGCTACTTGTTTTCCGCGCGGTAATCCTCGTGCGGTCACGACACTAGAATCAAGAACATCGGGTCATCCCGTACCCTCTTCAATCACCCGATGGCCCGATCACCCGATACCCTTCAGAACGCCCCTTCCTGCGTGAAGCTGAAGCCGGGCAAGGTTACTCCATCCGCCGATTTGGCGACTTTCACCTTCACCACAGGCGCATCGGGCGCGGTGACCTCGGCGGGCCGCAGTACCGCGTATTGCGTGAAAACTTCGCTGTAAACCTTAGTGACAAGGTGATCCTGGCCGGTTACATCCTGGCGCCAGACTTGTCCGAGTTTGATGCTCTTTACGGCCACAAGTTTTTCCTTTAGTTCTCAGACTACTCATCCCGCCGCCAACCCGTCAATCGCAGCGGAGTTACCTTTAGTGATGGGCGGCTGCCGCAAGCCAGCGGCTTTGTTACCATGAACCACTGCTCAGGAGGAAACCCATGCCCCGCGGAAATATGCCGCGTCAACCAAGCCGCAGCGGACGACAGGAAGGCACCCGCAGGACGAAGGGTTCGCCATTCAAGATACAAGTGAAGAAAGCGGCTGCGCGTCCCACCGCCGGTCGAGCGTCGCTCAACGCCGGGAAAGCGCCGAGGGCTGTGGCTGTGAAAAAGAAGTCTGCGTCTGGATATGACCCTCTGGCCCCGGAGCGTGTCCGTCAGATCATCGCGGCGCTTGAACATCTCTATCCCGGAGTGACCTGCGCGCTCACCCACCGCAGCGCATGGGAATTGCTGGTCGCAACGATTCTTTCCGCGCAGTCCACTGACGTGCGGGTCAACATGGTCACACCCGGGCTATTTGAGAAATATCCCACGGTCCAGGATTTCGCAGCGCTCGAGCCGGAACAATTGCAGCCTGACATCTACTCGACTGGCTTCTTCCGCAACAAGTCGAAGTCGGTGGTGGGCGCGGCGCGGAAGGTGGTCGCAGACTTTGGCGGGAACGTTCCGCAAACGATGGAGGAACTGCTGAGCCTCCCGGGAGTGGCTCGCAAAACAGCGAACGTCGTACTCGGAACGTGGTTCAAAAAGAATGAAGGGCTGGTCGTGGACACGCACGTGACGCGAATTTCACGCCGACTGGAGCTGACCAAGCATACAGATGCGCGAAAAATCGAAGAAGACTTGATGCGGATCATCCCTCGCGAGCGCTGGACCGACTTTTCTCACCAAGTGATCTGGCACGGGCGGAAACTCTGCGTGGCACGCAGTCCGAAGTGTGCCGATTGCGCTCTGGAGAAGTTGTGTCACGCGGCGGATAAGACGTGGTCCACGGTTGAGATTCACCCCGACGCTCGGCCTTAGAGATGCCGATGGCCGTCGAGGAGTGCCCGTCCCCACACGAGCCTAATCTTCGCCGCCGGTGTAAGCCAGTTCGACCACCGTGCAGTCGTCGTTGAGCGGCGTGCCTCCGCAAAAATCGGCGACTGCGGCGAAAACGTCCTCCATCGAAGCACTCTTCCCGGCCACAACTTCCAGGCGTTCGCTGTCAAACATATCTCCGCGCGCGTTTTCGGCTTCGGTGACGCCATCGGTCACCAGGATAAGTCGATCCCCTGGCCTCATCTGGCAGCGGTCGCTCGAGTAAGTCGCATCCGCCAGCAGCCCCACAGGCAGGTTGCCGTGGGATGGCCGGAGCACTTCGTTGCCACAGATCCACACCGGCGGAACGTGTCCACAGTTGACGTATTCCAGTTCGCCATCGCTGCGCAGCCGCGTGATGATCATGGTCGCGTATTTCTCACCGATATGCTTGTAGGTGAAGAAGCGATTCACCGCGTCGACGATTTCCGTGAGTGGCATGCCCGAAATCAATTGCGAGTAGACCATCCCCTGGAGAATAGAAGCGAGCAGCGCGGCCGAGACTCCTTTGCCGCTGACGTCGGCAAGAACGACAGCCAGGCCTTGAGGCGTATTCACGGCTTCGAAGAAATCGCCTCCGATTTCCTTGCAAGACATATTGCGTCCGTTCACCCTCGCAAAAGAAACTTCGGGAAGAGTCACTGCCAACAAACGCTGCTGGATGGACGCTGCGATCGACAGTTCCTGCTGATAACGGCGTCCGGCTTCTTCAGCCTGCACCAGGCGCGCGTTCTCGATCAGCTGGGCCGCTTCAGTCGCGATCGCCCGCAGAATATCGTGGCTGACGCTGGTGATATCGCGCGACGCAAAGCGCGAATCGACATAGAGCGCCCCCATCACTTCCCCACCGGCCGGCTGCTCGCCACGAGCGGTTTGCACCAACGGCTTGCGCAACGGCATACAGATTACCGTCCGCAGGTCGAAGGCGACGATACTTTGCCGCTCCTTCACATCGATCATCTGACTGGTGTCCGTGACCAGGTATTCGGAGTTAGCGGTCAACGCACCATCAAGCACCGAGCGAGAAATTGTCTTGTCGTCGAGCAGCGGCTCCCCCTTTGAGTTACGCCCGGCCGCAAGCGTCAGCGTCCCGCCGACGTCGCGAAGAAAGATGTACCCCCGTTCGGCGCGCGTCAGTTTTAGAGTGGCCTCGAGCAGCGTCACCAGGATTTCATCGAGCACGCCTATGGTGTTGAGCTTACGCGCCGCTTCCATGAACAGTGTAAGTTTCTCGAGGTCGCTGGCTTCCGGGGCGATCTGAATGCCCGAGATCTGGCTCAGAAACTCCCGCGCCGTGTTTGAAGTCGAATGCAGCGGATGGAAGATCAGGTAGGCAACATCACGTGCGCCAAATTCCAGCCGGTCGTTGCGTTGCAGCTTATGGCGGTCCACCTTCTCGCCATTGACGAAGGTACCGTGTTTGCTGCCCAGGTCGACGACAAAAAACTCGCCGTTCTCTGAAAGGATCGTTGCATGCTCGCGAGACACGCGGGGGTCGGCGATCACCAGGTCGCGATCCACCTTGCGACCTACAGTGTAAGGAGTGTGATTCAGAGACAGCGTCTGCTGATCATTCCCCTGCACGAAGATCGCGATGGGAAAGATGCTCGATATGCCCGAATGCGACGAAGCCGACATTTATCCCTGAACTCTCTTGCGGCCCGTCGTTGCCAACAAGTCATGCCAACACGTCATGCCAACAAATGACGCCAGCACTTGGCAAGGGGCCCCCACAGCATTCTACGACGGGTGCGGCCCTGCGGGGGCACCAAAAGTCCCTTGATAGCTCATCATAAGGACCAACCCCGCTACTACCACAGCCAGGAAATGAACCGTCCAAAGAGGGACCGCCCATGCCGTTTCGAAGGTCCGGAGCGCCAGAACGAAAGAAAGTCCTGCCAGCACGATGCTGGCGAGCCATTGCCACAACAGACAAAATGCGGCGAGGCCCAGCAGCACACGGCTCACGCGATTCTGATTCCACAATAGTTGCCGGTCGCGCACCAGCATGAGCAGCGCGGGCAGCAGTAGGACCTCGTTATATAGGGCGTAGCTTGGAGTGACAATGACGGTCACAGCCAGAGTAAGGGTAGCCATCGTGGCAAACATGGGGCTGTCCTGGGTAAGTCGGCGGTTTTTCCACCCGACATACACCGTCGCTGCGACGGCGAACCCACCCAGCGCCGATCCCCAATAAGCGGGAAGCAGCTTGTCCAGGATCGAGACTACATCGTTGTAGCTCCGGTATCGTTGCAGGGCCTGCAGGAAGCGGGGAATCCAATGCGGCAGATACCATTCCGAGGCGGCACACAGAATGACCATCGTGCAAAGGAACGATGCGGCCCAGCGGTAGCGGCGGCGCCAGTCGGCCAGTGTCCAGATCATCAACCATAAGAACAACAACCAGACAAGTTGCGGCTTGATGGTGGCACAAGCCAGCGCCGTGCCCGCGGCAATGGGACGGTCCGATGCGAGGAGCGCCAGTCCAATCGCCACCAGGGCAGCTACTAGAAGCGTCATCTGTGGGAGCTTGAGGCCCTGCATGACGGTCAGGCTGCCAATGGTGAATACGATCATGCTCGCCTGTGCCCACAGCGGCGCGGACCAGCGCAGCACTCGCAGCCACAACGGAATAGTGGCAGCGGTAAGACATAGCAAGATCCAGAAGAATGCTTTTCGTACGATCTCAAACTGAAGGCGGATGGTGGGCGCAAGGTAGAACACGACATAGACGGGGTAGGCGAATCCCTGCTGGTCTTTCGGCTCTCCTTGGACAGCCGGATCAAGAGGGCGGCCGTAGAAGCCTTGCTGAATGTCGCGAGTCACCTCGGGGCCGTAGGGATCGCGTCCGTACAAGAGGAGTTCCCTTGCACCTAACCATTGAGGATAAAGGTCAGAGAGATTGCCGCGCGGCAGGCCGCGCGCAGCGGCAACGGAAACCTGATGCGGAATTAGCACACGGTTGGCATACAACCACACACCTGCCGCGCAAAGCACGGCGGCCAGAACCAGCCAGAGCGGCTTATGGGAAATGCTAGGTCTCATTGCGAAATTGGGGAAATCTGCATCTTACAGTGTCAACGCGAGCATTTCTGGCAATTTGCGAAGCGTTAAGCGCAAAGAGCACGAAGTCGGACCAAGGAAGATCCTGAGCCACTATTCAGTTAGGTGATTGCCGACCGAGGCTTTCGCATCACCCCGGCAATTCCGAGCGTCAGGATAAACATCGGCACAGCGAGAAGATAAGGGCGATCAAGTCGGACCATCAGTGCCCAGTACAAAGGAGTGCAGACCACCAGCAGCAACCCTACCGCGATCACGTGACGCGGGACGACCGGCAAGTCGGGCTCAGCAAGAAATGCGCCGCCAAGCAGAAGCAACGGAATTACCAGCAAGGTCATGTCGTAACTGTAGGCGTAATAGCTGGTCAAGATCGCGACCAACAGGGCCAGACAGTAACCTAACTCAAGACCCGGAGAGCCAATGTTGATGAGAGGTCTCCAGAGTCGGGCCGTGAGCACGATGGCCACAACGCCGGCGGGCAACAGCAGCCAGTGGATCTGACCGGGATAGGGCGCACGTCCAACCAATGCGGAGAGCAAGCCGCGGAGATTCGGCATATTCTGGGCCTCCACGACTCCCACGCCAGGCGTGCGATTCAGGTCGAGGAGGTACGCCGGGTAGGTGGACAGGACACTGACACCCGAAATCACGCAGGAAAGTGCCACGAGCGCAGCAGTCCCCGGCAAGAATCCGGCGAGGATGCGGGGCCGTCCGGCAAGCCAAAGCATGATCACAATCGGCACCACCAAGTGAAATTTGAAGAGACCCAGGGCAAGGGTTACGCCGGCAGCGACATCTTTGCCGGACTGCAGGCAATTAAGGGCTGTCGCGATGATCACAAGCAGGAGAATGTCATCCTGACCCTCGATCAGATCGAAGAACACAGGAAAGAATCCCAGACAAAGCACTACTTCCAACCAAGAAGGACAGATTCGAGTAAAGGGATGCGCGCGGGGCAACACCCTTGCGGTGAGCCACAAGAAAACGATCTTGGCTAGGGACCAGATCGCGAGCGCCACGGGATAGGAGAAGTACGCCAATGGCAGGAAGATAAGCGCCTCGAACGGAGGCCGGATGAACGGCCTCGGGCCTTTTTGAATGTCAACATTGGGCGCAAACTCCTGCTGAAGCCGCCACTGCTTGGGCCGGTCGTAAAGCGATCTTCCCTCCCCCCGCAGCACCAGCAAACCGGCGGTATAGAAAGAGGAAAAATCTCCATACCCGGCCACGATGCGGCCACGCTCTTGCCAGAATACAATTCCGTGCGCGATCGTCATAGCGAGCAGAAAAACCGCGACAAATCGAGGGGAAGCTTTGACTTTGTCACTCATCATTGCTGGATTCTATCGTCAGCCGGGAAACGCACATGGAAGATGTTAGGGATCATCACGCAATTGGGGGAACTCTGGATACTACAACGCTCCCGTCAACACGTCTCGGAATACCTCTAAACGTCTCAGCAGATGTGAGCAAAAAAATGATCAGAATCGGAATGATGGGGGACACGTACACGTGCCGGGCCAGCGAGATGACATGCAAAGGTGGCAAGAACTGGCAAGAAGAGGACGCACTGACTGCTCAGCAGGCCGAGTCTCGCCCATCGCGAGATTCCGGGGTGTTCGGCCAGATACTGTGAGAATGGAGGGTGGATGTAGTACTCGCCAATGCGTCCGGCATAGCAAATCTGGAATCGCTCTTGCTCGTGGAAGTCGTAAAGTTGGCGCCCGAACCCTTCGCGTACCATCCGGGCAGCGGCATAGCGATCCGGGAAATCAGTTCCCTTCTCTCTCTCTTCAAAACCGTGCGCGAAATAGTAGACAATGCCGGCTAGCATCAGAACAAGAAGCACGTTCTGGGCGAGCCGCATCCACCTGTTCGACCCCGCAATCGCAGATCCTGCCGGAACCCTTGCTTCTCGATTTGGCGACTGTAGCTTCAATGTAAACAACGCCGCAATATTCACGATAGCGGGCCTTGAGTTTGCTGCTCATTAATGCGCCTGACCCTGAATTCTATCGCCAGCCGGGAAAAGCACGAAATACATAATGGATTCGATCTGAGGCGGTTTCAATTTGAGTTATGATCGCTCAGCGTGAGAGCCAGCCAGCTTTCTTTATCCAACGTGTTCCCGGTGGTGTTACTTCTGGGGTTGCTCGGCATGACGGCCCGTCCGGCTACCGATCCTGATCTCTGGTGGCACCTGCGCACCGGGCAGTGGATCGTAGAAAGCGGCCATGTCCCCCACTCCGACCCTTTTTCCTTCACTCGCACCGGGCACGCCTGGGTATCGCATGAGTGGTTGTCGGAGGTCGTCTTCTACGAACTCTGGAAACACGGTGGCCCCGCTGGACTGATCGTATTCTCCGCGATCATTACGACCGCTGGCTTTATGCTGCTCTATCTGCGCTGTCTTCTTTGTGTTTATAACAGAGAGAAGCACTGGGCAGCCGCAGCGACCGTCCTCGGTGCCTTAGCTTCGGCTCCCTCCTGGGGCGTGCGGCCGCAGATGTTCACCTTCACTCTGGCCAGCCTGCTTCTATTTCTGCTCGAAAGCGGCAATAAAAAAGATCGGCCCAGACTGCTGCTTTGGATTCCAGCACTGTTTCTCCTGTGGCTGAATCTGCACGCCGGATTTGCGCTCGGACTCGCGCTCTTGTTTGCGTATGCTGTCGGGCTGATTGCGGAGACTGCCGCCGGCAATACTCCTTGGCAGCAGGCACGCCCCATCATCCTCCGCGTCCTGCTGCTTCTGCTCGCTTGTTTGGCGCTCGTGCCGCTCAACCCCAGCGGCGCGCAACTCTATCGCTATCCGTTCGATACTCTACGCTCGTCCGGGATGCGGTCGTTCATTGTTGAGTGGTTCTCGCCGGATTTTCATGACTGGCTCTATCGTCCATTCTTACTGGTATGGCTACTGCTTCTGATCGCACTCGCCAGTTCCCGCTCGCGGCCTAAGGGACGTGTGATCGTGCCCCTCCTCCTTACTTCTCTCGCCGCTCTGGACGCCGTCCGCCACATACCAATTTTCATTTTGGTGGCGATACCGGTAATCGCCGCGGCTCTCCCGGTCGCTACAGGTAGTCGCGCTGGAAGCTCCGAGGTCTCGAAAAACGCAAGACTCGGGGCACCCATCTCTTCCTGGTTCCGGCCTTCTTTTAACCTTGCCATTGTCATTCTGATTGCTGTGCTTGCGTTGGTAAAGTGGGTCAGTCTTGCTCGAAACCAGGATGCCCGCGAGGCGGAGCTGTTTCCCCAAAAAGCTGTCGCTTTCTTGCGGGCCAGCGACCAACCCCAGAGAATTTTCGTGTACTACGACTGGGGAGGCTATGCCATCTGGAAACTCTATCCCGAATATCGCGTATTTGTGGACGGCCGCGCAGACCTCTACGGTGACGACCTGCTGCGCCAGTTTAAGACCGCAGTGCACCTCCGGAGCGGCTGGCGCGACGTCCTTGACAGCTGGAAGGTAGAGGCGGTACTTGTACCCCCTTCCTCCGCCCTGTCCCAAGCCCTCCTCCTCGACCCCAAGTGGCATGTTGCATTCGTCGACTCTAAGGCCATTATCCTGGTCCGCACGAACCCGCCGCCGGAAATTCCGGCCCTTTCCCGAGGCCGATCCCCAGTCGGGGAAGAAAGTGAAAAAATGTTCCCCAGAGCCATCCGAATCTGCGAAACTAGGGCGCACGACTCGTTCCAACGCCAATCAGGGGTTGGCAGTTTCTAGCGGAAACGCTCAGGAGTCTGAACATGACAGATTCGGCCAAAATCTTGTGGCGCAATGAGGAAGGCCAGGACATCGCAGAATATGCCGTGATGCTGGCCGTAATACTGGTGATCGTGATCGGCACCGTCCGTCTGATCGGCGGCAACGCGAACAACGTGTTCTCGTCGGTAGCCAGCTCAATCAAGTAAGCCGGCGCGGCCAGCGAAAGCACCTCACACTCGCGGAGATGAAATCCGTAGTGGCAGTGGTGATGAGCGGGCCCGGGTTGTCTCGAGGGGAGAGCAATGAACCGAAGTCGTTTGTTGATGATTGGAGGCTTGGCGCTCGCTGTCGGCTTGCTCGTCAGTTATACCGTCTATAACCGGCTGCGGTCTTTTGCGGGCGCAAGCAACAATGAGCGGGGACTGCCCGTCGTGATGGCTGCCGACGATATTCAGGTCGGGGCCAAGTTGGATGCTCACGATGTCCGCGTGGTCACTCTCCCGCAATCGGCGGTCCCTCCGGGGGCCTTCTCCGGAACCACTCAAGTCCTGGGCCGCGGCGCAATTCTGCCGATAAGCAAAGGTGAATTCATTCTGCCGAGTAAGCTGGCGGCGCTGAATGCCGGAGCCGGCCTGCCCTCGATGATCCCGCCGGGAATGCGCGCGGTTTCCGTGCGCGTCAACGATGTGGTTTCGGTGGCCGGCTTTGTGCAACCGGGCACGCGCGTGGATGTGCTGGCGACGGGCAATCAAGGCGGCGGCAATGAGCGGCAAACGATTACCGTGCTCGAGAACGTGGCCGTCATAGCCGTCGGCGGGAGCCTGTTGGAACGTCTCGCCGCAGGGGAACAGAACGCTCCTGTGATCACGCTGCTGGTCTCGCCCGACGACGCGCAAAAGCTGGCGCTGGCTTCCCAGGAAGGAAGAATCCAGCTCGCGTTGCGCAATCCGCTAGACACAAAAAAGGGAGGCATCGCGGCGACGCGGACCAGTTCGCTGTATCCGGGCGACAAACCGGTCGCCACCGAGTCCAAACCCAAAATCCGCAAGATGGCAGCAAAAGGTCCGGCGCCGGCGCCAACGCCTTACCAGGTAGAGATGATTCGTGGCAGTAAACGGGATGAGACCAAGTTTGAAGACAACAAGTGAGCCGTCGATACCGCAAAGATTCGCGTCCGGTCATTTCCTCGGCGCGTCAGCCCTCGGCGCGTCAGCGGTCGATGGATGTGCTCGTGCCGCCTCGCAGAGGTCCGAATTCATGAAAGTTCTTACGCTCGTCGCAGCCGTGTTCTTTCTCGGTGCGACAAACGCTCCTTCTCAAAATCAGGACAATCCGCCCGCCGCACAACCCTCCACCACCACCACGTCTGCACCCAGCCAGGCTGTTACTGCCGGTGCCGCGCCGCTGCGCGTAATGGTGGGCAAGTCTCTCCTGATTAACACTACCGAACGACTGAAGCGCGTCTCGGTAACCGATCCGACGGTAGCGGATGCGCTCGTCGTTACGCCTACGCAAGTCCTCGTCAATGGACTCGCTCCCGGCGAGGTTTCACTGCTGATCTGGGACGAACTGGAGCGCTCTCGCAGCTTCGATCTTCGAGTGGATGTCGATATCACCGCGGCCTCGGAAGAAATGCACCGTCTTTTCCCGGATGAGCAGATCAACGTGACGCCTTCACGTTCCGCGATTGTTCTCTCCGGTCACGTAACCACCGAGGACGTCTCCAAGCATGCCGGTTCGCTGGCCTCGGCATACTCCAGGAATGTCGTGAACGTCCTGACGTTTGGACCGGTCGGGGCAGACGAAGTCCTTTTGGAAGTGAAGTTCGCGGAAGTCGATCGCACGGCTCTGACGCAACTTGGCATCAACATGTTTTCAACCGGCGCTGGAAATACGATTGGCACAATACAAACCGGACAATTCGGCGGCGTCAAAACCGGAACTGTAACCGATCCGGCAACGTCTAACACAACCACCATATCGGACGCCCTCAACTTGTTTTTCTTTAACCCTCAGGTCCACCTGGGCACAGTGATCAAGGCCCTGCAGTCAAAAAATCTCTTGCAGATCCTGGCCGAGCCCAATCTGGTCGCAGTCAACGGCAAGGAAGCCAGTTTCCTGGCCGGAGGCGAATTTCCCTTTCCCGTCGTGCAGCCCGGGGCAGGCGGAATCTCAACCGTCACAGTTCAGTTTCGCGAATTCGGCGTGCGACTTCGGTTCACCCCCGTGATCCAACCGAACGGCAGCATCCACTTGCACGTCGTGCCTGAAGTGAGCACATTGGATTTCGCGAACGCGGTCACCGTTTCCGGAACCACCATACCCGCCATCAGCACGCGTAAGGCGGATACTGAATTCGAACTGCAAGATGGCCAAAGCTTCGTCATCGCCGGCCTGATGGACAACCGGGTTACAAATCTCGGGAACAAGGTGCCGGGACTGGGCGATATCCCGATCCTCGGTAATTTCTTCAAGAGCAAGAGCGCGCAAAAGAGCAACTCGGAATTGATGGTTCTGTGCACGGTGCGCCGGGTTGCGCCCAATGTCCAGGCGCCGAAAGGTCCTGTGAATCCGGAGCCGTATCTGGATCACGGCAAGTTCGATGGCAAGAAAGAACATTGAGAGATTGATTTTCAATGATTCAATGTCTCAATGAGTTAATGATTCAATGATTTTGGGGAACCAGTCATGCCGGAATTGTCAGTAGCCGTATTCGCCACGGACAATGACCAGCGCGCGGTGCTTCAGGTTCTAGTGGATGGCACCAACGTTGCGCGCACCGTGTGCAACAGCGCGATCATGCCTCTGGCCTCCAACGACCCAGTCATCCGCAGAACACAAGCCTTTGCGCCCGATGTGGTGCTGGTAGACATCGCCACCGATGGCATCACGCTCGCATTGCGGGCGGTGGAGTTGCTGCACCAGGAACTTCCCGATTCCGCCATCTTCGCCATTGGCCCGATGACTCAATCCCAGTTGATTGTCAGTGCCATGCGAGCGGGTGTTCGCGAATACATTGAGCGCCCCACCTCCACGACCGATCTGCTCGAAGCCTTCGTCCGCCTGACGGCAACTCGCCGCAAGCCCGGGCGCGAAAATTCACGCGGAAAAATGTTTACGATCGTGAACGCCAAGGGCGGCAGCGGCGCCACCACTGTCGCCGTCAATCTGGCTCTTGCCTTGCAGTCGATTCACCACAGCACGGCGCTGATCGACCTGGCCCCGCTCGGTCACTGCGCCTTGCATCTCAATCTGAAGCCGGCATTCACCATCTCCGATGCCATCACGAATCTCCATCGCCTGGACTCGTCCCTGCTCGACAGCTTCATGGCGCGTCACGATGGCGGCTTGCAAGTGCTGGCGGGACCTACCACTCCCATGCCCATCGAGCCCTCCGTTTCCGACTTCGCCCGCCTCTTTGACACGATGGTCGGCCTCTTTCATTACATCGTCGTGGATGCTTCCTCCCGGCTCGACAGCGCCACTCGTCTGGTCAGCAACCTGTCGGAGAAAATTCTGCTCATCGCCCACGCCGATGTCGCCTCCCTGTGGAGTGCGGGAAGAGTGGCCCAGTATCTCCGCGAGAGTGGCTCACGGGAACGTTTTGCACTGGTTTTGAACCGGTATCGCAAGCTGCCTGGCTTCAATGAAGCTGAGACCGAGGCAGCCATTGGCGCGCCGGTGCTCTGGCGAATTCCCAATCAGTACTTCGCGGTCTCGACCGCGATTGATCGCGGCGTTCCTGTGATGCAGCAGGGCAACAGCGAAATTGCCCGCTCCATTTCCGAACTGGCTGAATATTTGACCAAGGACGATTTGGACGTGAAACGCACCGCCTGGTCCTTGTTTAAGACGGTGTAGCTCTTAGCTGTTAGCATTTAGCCAAGAGCCAAGAGCTAACAGCCAAAAGCATGGTTTAGACGATATGGTCAATCTGCAAGCCTTCGAACGAACTGAGTACCAGCAGGTCAAGGCGGACCTGCACCGCAAGATCCTCGATCGCCTCGACCTCGAAAAACTCGGCCGCACGACCGGAGATTCAGCCCGCGAAGAAGTTCTCGTCCTGATCCGCAGTTCGGTGAACAGCGAGGCCGTTCCTCTCAGTTTCGCCGAGCGCGAGAAGTTGTCGCGCGAGATCCTCGACGAAATCTTCGGCCTCGGCCCGCTCGAGCCGCTGCTCAAAGATCCCACCATTTCCGATATTCTCGTCAATCGCTTCGATCGCGTATACGTCGAACGCGCCGGCAAGCTCGAAATCACCGGCCTGTCGTTCAAGGACAACCAGCACCTGATGCAGATCATCGACCGCATCGTCTCTCGCATCGGGCGGCGCGTCGATGAGTCGTCGCCGATGGTCGATGCCCGCCTGCAGGATGGCTCTCGCGTCAACGCCATCATCCCACCCCTGGCGCTTGACGGAGCCTGCCTCTCAATCCGCCGCTTTGGCCGCGATCCGATCACCGCGCGCAACATGCTCGAGAACAAGACTCTGACCGAGCCCATGCTCGAACTGCTCTCGGCCGTAGTCAAGGGTCGCCTGAACGTCATCATTTCTGGAGGAACGGGCGCCGGCAAAACGACGGTTCTCAATGTCCTTTCCGGTTACATCCCGAATTCGGAGCGCATCGTAACCATCGAAGACGCGGCCGAATTGCAGCTCAAACAGGAGCACATCGTGCGTCTGGAGACCCGCCCTCCCAACATCGAGGGCAAAGGTTCCGTCCGGATGCGCCAGCTTGTCATCAACAGCCTGCGCATGCGTCCGGATCGCATTGTGGTCGGCGAGGTGCGCGGTGAAGAAGCCTTCGACATGCTTCAGGCCATGAATACCGGTCACGAGGGTTCACTCACCACCGTACACGCCAATTCCCCGCGCGATGCCCTGGCTCGCATCGAAAATATGGTCTCCATGGCCAACCTGAACATTCCCGAGCGCGCGATTCGCCATCAGATCGCGAACGCCGTTCACGCCGTAGTCCAGGTCGCGCGTCTCTCCGACGGTTCGCGCAAGGTGCTCACCATTTCAGAAGTCACCGGAATGGAAGGCGACATGATCGCGCTCCAGGACATTTTTGTTTTTGACCGCACCGGGGTTGACGAAAGCGGCAAGGTGCGCGGCGTCTTCCGTTCCACCGGTCTCCCGCCACGTTTCGCGGAGCGCCTCGCCACCGCCGGTTGCCGCCTGAGCCCCGCGCTCTTCGATTCCCGGATGGAGGTCTAGCAGATGCTCTTCGTTATCGCCTTGCTGGTCTTCGTGGTGGTCACTGTGCTGGCTTTTGCCGCCATGTCGTTGGTTGATCAGCGCAGCGCTCAGGCTCGCGTTCTCCGCGATCGCCTCTCCACCGTTCAGAAACCGACCGGACAAACCATGCCGGACATGGCTCTTCTTCGCGACGAAGTGCTCAGCCGGATACCGGCTTTCGATACCTTTCTGCGCCGCTCTGAGCGCGTCTCTCTTCTGCAGAAAATGCTGGCTCAGGGGAACATTGATGCTCGCGCCGGAAACTTTCTGATGCTTTGTGCCGTGTCGGCCCTGGTATTCGCCGCCATCGCTTTCATCGCGGGCGGCAACCTGCTGTTCGGCTGGGCCGGCGCTCTGCTCGGTTTTTTTATCCCCTACGCATATGCCTCGCATAAGCGAACCAAGCGCTTCCAGAAATTTGAGGAGAAATTTCCCGAGGCTATCGATACGCTCGCTCGTGCCGTTCGTGCCGGACACGCGTTTACCACCGCCCTCGAAATGATTGCCAACGAGGTCTCCGAACCCGTTGCCGGAGAATTCCGCCAGCTCTACGAAGAGCAGAAATTCGGACTCCCGGTACGCGATGCCCTGCTCAACCTGGCCGACCGCATCCCTTTGGTCGACGTCAAATTCTTCGTGACCGCGGTGATGTTGCAGCGCGAAACCGGCGGCAATCTTGCCGAGATTCTCGACAACCTCTCCTACGTTATCCGCGAGCGCTTTAAAATCCTGCGCCAGGTCCGCGTTCACACCGCCCAGGGACGCCTCACCATGGTCCTGCTCATGGCTCTGCCGCCCACGATCGTGGTCCTGATGCAACTCCTCAACCCGGGCTTCATCCGCCCGCTTTTCACAGACCCGCTGGGACACGCTTTGATCGTCGGAGGCATTACTTTGCAGACGATGGGATACTTTGTCATTCGCAGAATTATCAGGATCCAAGTTTGAAATATGAGTTTGAAAAATGAGTTCTCAGTTCCCAGTTCTCAGTTCTCAGTCTAAACCGGCGAACCGCAGGCTTTGGCTTCTACTGAGAACTGAGAACTGAGAACTAAGATTCATACAAGGTCTGATTCATGGCCCTCGCACTCTCCATCTTCGCTTTTCTCACCATCGTGGTGATCGTGTTCGCCTTTGGAGCGGCTTCGGTTGCCCCTTCGTCGGTGCTCGGATCCCGCCTGCGCGAAATCGGATGGCAACGCCCCAAAGCCCAGACCAAACCCGCCATCCGCGAACGCATGCAGCAGGCCCTCGATCCCCTGAGCCGCGCCTTGCCAGTCTCGCCGACCGATGTTTCGCAAACCCGTGCCTGGCTGATCCAGGCGGGATATCGCGACGCCCAGCACGTGACCATCTATCGTGGTTTGCGCGTCCTCTTCGCCGCCCTTGCTTTCTTTTCTGTCTTTTTGTTCACCGGATTCAATTCGCCCCTGCTGCTTATAGGTCTAACCGCGTTCGGCTTTTTCCTCCCGCGATTCTTACTGAAGAAGAAGTTGCAGGAGCGCCAGCGCCGGATTCGCCTCGGCCTTCCCGATGCCCTGGATTTGACCGTGATTTGCGTCGAGGCGGGCTTGTCTCTCGATCAGGCCATGATGCGAGTCGGTCAGGACCTCAGCCACGCCCACCCCGAGTTAAGCGGTGAATTCCATCTCTTCGACCTCGAAACTCGCGCCGGAAAACCTCGCGTCGAGGCGCTCCGCAATCTGGCTGAGCGCACTGGGGTCGATGACATTCGCGCTCTCGTCGGAACCCTGATTCAAACCGACCGCTTCGGAACCAGCGTTGCCCAAGCCTTACGCGTGCATTCCGATTCCCTGCGTACCGAGCGCCGCCAGCGCGCCGAAGAACAGGCCGCCAAAACTACAGTCAAAATGATCATCCCACTCGTCCTGTTTGTGATGCCATCCCTGATTTTCGTTACCGTCGGGCCCGCTGTAATTCAGTTGATGCACATATTCCTCCCCGTGGCTGGGGGGAAGAAGTGAATCCCTAAACCCAATTTGTAATTGGTGATTTGAAATTTGTAATTTGAAACCGGAAAGCCGCCCGCTCCTGGTCTTAAATTACAAATTACAAATCACCAATTACAAATTCCCAGGAGTCGTCATGTCCCCGCGCGGGCCCAAGGGATACGCTTTCAACCGCACACGCACCACCTATCTCGCAACCGATCTCCTGATCGCGCGGACTCACTGGTCCCGCTTCCGCGGACTCATGGCCACCGACTCGTCCCGCTTCTCCCGCGGCCAGGGCTTGTGGATTAACCCCTCCCACGGCATCCATACATTCGCCATGCGTTTCCCGATCGACGCGGTATACCTTGACCGGGAGCGGATAGTCATCCACATTGAAGAGAACCTCAAGCCCTGGCGCATGGCTGCGGTTCGCGTCCGTGCCGCATCCGTGCTTGAGCTTCCGACCGGCACCGTCAGCGAGTCCCTGACCGTCGTCGGCGACCAGGTGGATATTTCTTTCGAAGAACGTCCGATTCACACCGAGGCGGCGTAGGCTTCGGAACACAGCTCGTGTGGTGACACAGCTCGTGTGGTGACGGGGCTCCGCCTCGTTCCCGACGGGCGAGAGCGTTCGCGACTCAGCACAACAGGAATGCCGATAATCCGTCCATACGTCGACAGCGATTGGGAAGTCGTTCTTGAGATCTGCCTTCTCTCCTTCACACCGGTTCATGAGTCTTTCGAGCGTTTGCTCGGAACCGAATTGTTTGCGCTCGTCTACCCGGATTGGAAAACGTCCAACAAAGAATATCTCCGCTCGCTCACCAAGTCAGGCGAAAGGGAGCGGCTCCATGTAGCAGAAGAAAGCGGATCGGTTGTAGGTTTTATCCATTACGAGGTCGATAGCCAGAAGCAGCGCGGCAACATCGGCCTCAATGCCGTTCATCCTGCCCATCAAAGCAAAGGCATCGGGTCGCTGATGTATGGCCATGTACTCGATATGATGCGGGCTCAAGGATTGACGTACGTAAAGGCAGACACCGGGGGCGACCCATCCCATGCGCCCGCGCGACGCGCTTACGAGAAGGTTGGATTTTTTCCTTTACCAGTGGTTCATTACTTCAAAAGCCTGGTGATTCCCGAGCCCATCGGTGCGAAGGCGACTCCCATCAGCGAACTCCAAACTCGTGCGAGACTTATCATCGTTTGTGGCCTACCCGGTTCCGGCAAGACATCTCACGCCAAGCAGGTTGAGCATAACTTGCGTGGCGTTCGCTTCTGCGCTGACGAGTGGATGGACGCCGTCGGGATCAACCTCTGGGACAGCGAAGCTCGACAGCGAATCGAGAAGCTTCAATGGAATATTGCACAACAAATTCTGAGTCTCGGTCGCACTGTCGTTATTGAGTGGGGAACCTGGGCGCGGTCCGAGCGGGACGCATTGCGGCTCCGGGCGCGAGAGCTTGGAGCTGCTGTTGAGTTGCATCATCTTTCTGCCCCCGTCGAAGTCCTTCTCGACAGGGTTCAGCGTCGGGGTTTGGAGAATCCGCCGATAAAACGAGACCAATTGCTGCAATGGGCAGACACATTCCAAACCCCGACAGCCGAGGAGTTGGCGCTATTCGATAAGGGTTTCACGCTGCAGGTTTCAGGAGCCAGCCCACCGCAAGTGCGTTGAGCACAGCAAAGGCAAACGGCCCGTAGGTCTTCGAAGGATCGTGAGCAAGCGCGCCGATGACGCCGTCCAACGCTTGCACTACCGTCATGGCAATTCCCAGAAACGCGTGGCCGCACGGAGATCTCAATGCGCTTGTGGTCGGAAGTGAATCGTGCTCGGTGGTAGACGAATCCCCGGAAACGGTGGCACCGGTTTAGAATGGTGATGAGTTCCATGGCGCAGAAGCGAGCAACGGCGAAAACCTCTACCATAGACCGCCGCCTCGGTGTCGCGTACCGTCCTCGACAACCTGTGGCCGGTAACCGGGAGGTCATCCGCTATCTCAACGAACGACGCCAGCGCAACTTCCGAATGGCGCGTGATCCGATCGGGGCACTCAATGTTGTCCGGCATAATCCACCTTTCCTCCCAAATTTTCTTCCTTTTTCTCTTGACCCTCACGTTACGTGATCCCCGAGAATGCAAACAGCGGCGGGGACGAGCGTAGTCCCTGCCGGGTAAAAGCGATGGCTTACACAGTCAAACAAGTGTCCAGGATGTCGGGCGTCAGCGTGCGCACGCTTCATTTCTACGATGAAACGGGGCTGCTGAAGCCTGCCTTTCACGGGGCGAATGGCTACAGGTTCTACGAGGAGCCACAGCTCTTGTCCCTCCAGCAAATCCTGTTTTATCGGGAGCTGGGGTTCGAGCTGAAGCAAATCGAACGAATCCTGGGCCGAGCCGATTTCGAAAAAGTCGCTGCCCTGCAATCGCACCGGAAGGTTCTGCAAAAGAACCTCGCTCGGACGCGCACGTTGATTGAAACCATCGACAAAACCATCAAGCACTTGAAAGGAACAAAGAAAATGAAGAGCGAGGAGATGTTTCTGGGCTTCAGCGTCGCCGCGGGGAAAGACCGACTCGGTGAGCACATCAAACTCGGCGGCGAACCGAATGATTGTAAGGTGTCCGCACAGGACACAGACGGCGCGATGTGTGTTTTCGAGTTCACCGGCGGAGGCGGTGGGCCGCGCCACCTCCACCACGACCAGGATGAGTGGATCTACATCATTGATGGCGAGTTTAAATTTGAGGTTGGTGATAAGCGATTTCGCGCGGGGGCCGGTGAGTCCGTTTTCATACCGCGCAAGGTTCCTCACGTGTGGACCTGCGTGAGCGGGAAGCCGGCCCGCATTCTCGGTCTCGACTGCCATTCGGGCAAGATTATTAATGTGTACCAACCCGCAGGCAAGATGGAGGAGTTCTTCCGCGAGTTAGGCAAGTATAACGGCAAGCCATACGTCCATGAGGCGCTGTCGATTGATGAACTTCGTCGGTTGTTCCACGACCACGGGATGGATCTTCTCGGCCCACCCCTCCTAGGAGAATGGAAAGTCGAAGAAGACGGACGAATCACACAGATCGCATAACCATGCGGCGGCTTCCCGAACAGCGCTGCGTCTGCTTAATCCACCAGAGCGGTCAAGCCTGGGGTGCGCTCGAATCGATCGACCGCAATCTTGAGCATTTGCCGCCTTTCAGTCTGGGAGAGGCAAACGGGTGAAAAAGAAAAACTGGCTACGGAAATAGAAAGGGCGGCCTCTGCTATCCGGCATTGTCTTCGCCGCGTGCACGGGCTGATGTACGGGCCGCTATTCGAGCCGTACCAGTCACCCACAGATTCCCCCGACGAGGCTATTTTAAATAAGGGGGGAACCCTGGGGACGACGGGATGTTTCCTGATCTTCTGTCATGTGGCTCGAGAAAATCCCGAGAGGGCGGCGACTGTGGAATCCCACCCTTACACAAAGGCCGCGCAAGGATGGGGCACCCGGCAGGCTTTCTCAAAGAGCGTGAGAAGGGGCGCACCCCCAGTTGTTTCACTTCAACGATTCAAGAAACCCGCGTTACACTTCCCGCGTTAATCGGGCCCACCCGCCAGGAGCAAGCGGAAACCGTCGGTGCAATTTCCCGGAGCCCGTTTGCGAATAACTTCCGGTTAGGCGACAACTCGCCCGGGACTGTGAGAATGCTTTTTCCGGGCCGAGCGTTAACCGTACGTGACGTCGGTGCTCTGTCCGACTTCGATGATATAGCCGTCAGGGTCGCGGATGTAGCAGCGCGTCTCGCCGTACTTGGGGATCGGCTCCGTGATGAACTCCGCTCCTCGACTTTTCCATAATTCATAGCACGCTTGAATATCCGCAACGCGGAAATTCATAAAGCTGTTGATGTGATTCGGGTCGGGGACGCTGAGCGTTACCGTCGGCTTATCCGGTGTCGGCCCGCCCCCAACGTTCAGAATCATCCAGATATTCGCAAGCTGAAGGTACCCAGGCGCGTTGCCGTCACCCAGGCTCAGAATGCGAGCGCCGAAGACCTTTTCGTAGTAGTGAGCCGATCGGTTGATATCGGCGACGGTGAGAAAATGCGCGATGCTGATCCCCTCTCGCGGGGGCATCTCATAGCTCTTTTGTTCGATTTGTACGCTGCTCATTGATGGCTCCTTTCAATACAGTGCTCATCCGCTGATTCTGGTTCTTTCGTATTTATACCTGCCGGGTGCCCCAGCCTTGCGCGGCCTTTTGCGCAAGGGTGGGATTCCACGATCGCCGCCCTAGCGGGATTTTCTTGAGCAAAATGACAGAAAATCAGGAAACGTCACATCTGTCGCCGTGTCCCGAAGCCAGTCCCCGTCTCGCTTCCGCTTACCAACACCGTAAATGCACCGCTTCGCTGCTTCGCGCCTCAAGACCCAATCGTCCAATTCTCGATGACCAACCTGGAGACCCTCCCAAACTCTCGCATGTTGTTGGTAACCAGCGTCAAGCGGAGGCTGCGGGCATGAGCCGCGATGAACAGGTCGTTCGCCCCAATCTTTGCCTCAACTGCGGTGCCCAGCCTTTTTAGGTCAGCGCGTATGCGGGCGTAGTGCGGAGATGCCTGGTCGGGAAAATCCATGACCTCGATGTAATTCAGAAAGGCGCTTAACGCCGCTTGATCCTGACGCCGGCGGGGAGAAACCTCGACTCCGAACAGAAGTTCCGATTTCGTGATTACAGAGATGCATACATCACTGACGGGAAGGGCACTCAACCGCTTGAGCACCTGAGCGTTCGAGCGCTTTATGATGTAGGAACAGGTATCTGTATCCAGCATGTAGCGCGGCATTACGGCTCACGTTCCTGCACGGGGAGATCTTCGACATCTTCCATGAAATTCGCCGACGCAACCGGCCCCTCAGCGAGGTAGGAAGTCCAATCAAACGGTCGCGGAGACAGCACCACCTTGCCTCCCTCTTTCCGTATAAACACGTCCGGCGTGTTGAATTGAAACTCCTTGGGCAAGCGCACGGCTTACCGCTTTTGGTCGACTTTCGCAAGGGTCTGGAGAGCCCGCGCCGACTTCACATCGGTCCGCGAGAAGTCTTGTCCTTTGAACAGCAGCGGCTCTCCTTTGGTTTTCGCCAGCGCATAGGAGAAGCAATCTCCAAAATTTAGTTTGGCGGGGTGGCCGCTCGTTTTGCCGAAGTCGCGATAGGCCTGACGCGCTATGCGAGCTTGCGCTTCGGTGACCGGCTCAATCGCGATTTGCGCTTCGTCGATCAATTCATCAAAACGGCGACTGGCAACCGGATCTTTGCTGCCATCAATCACCGCTCCGGCTTCCACATAGCTCACGGCCGAAATACGACGTTGCGCGGCGCGCTCAATGATTTTGGCGAACTCGGACGCTTCCGTTTCAAAACGGAGAATGGCGATCACGGCCGAAGTGTCCAGAATCATTTCGGCAGCCCTTTCTCGTCATAGAGAAGGTCGCCATGATCGGCCGAACGATACGGTTCCTTCAGACGCGGGGCGCAGTCCCGGCCGATTTCGAGCAGCCGATCGGAGAGCTTGGCAGCACGTTGGTCCTTTACCCTTTTGAGCCGTTCTCGGACCGCTTCTGTGACCGCTTCAGTCATGCTCTCGCCGGTAATCCGAGCCAGTTGCTGGGCGAGTTTGTGGGCGTCTTTGTTCTTAATGTTCAGGCTCATAATGTAGACATTCTACCACATAAGTCTACCCTTCTACCATACGATGCTCTACCCCAAAACTATCATAGGTCCAGGAGCAAGAGAGCCGTGACTACGCGTCAACCCATTGATCGTCAACCCCAGGTTCACACTCAACTCGGCCGAGCCGCAGTCCAGATCTTTGCCGCCAACGAGCGCATGAATCAGATGCTTGTCGAACATCTCGACCCTGCCGCCTGGAGAGCCAAACCGCCGAACGCCAAACCGCCGAACGCCAAACCGCCCGGCACGACCCGCAAGATGACGCCCCGCACCATTGCGGCGATCTTCACGCACGTACACAATGTCCGCACCAAGTGGGTCAGGCTTACCGCTCCGCACCTGAAAGTTCCACGACAGCTCAACCGCGCGCACTGCACGCCGCAGCAGGCCCGTGCGGGATTGGCCGAGAGCGCCGCTCGCTGCGCCGAGATGCTCGCGGAAGCGCTCGGCGGTTCTGAGAACGAAGGCCGCGTCGAGAAGTTTCTAAGAGACGGCTGGGCTCGACCTTGGCCGGTTGGCGTGGAAATGCTGTGCTACATGATTTCTCACGAAGCCCACCATCGCGGGCAGGTGTGCATGCTCGCGCATCAGCTCGGATTCCCGTTGCCGACCGAGGTGGCGTCCGGGATCTGGAATTGGGAAAAGCTGTGGAAAGAGTGCGGTTCGCCTGGCGGCCCCGGCTGCGATTCTTAGTTCTCAAAAGCCTTTGAGCCCTCTTTAGACTCCATATAAACACCCCAATAACTCCCGGCAAAGCGCACTTGACTCGGCTGCTAAAATAGATTCAGAGCAAACAAGCGTTTGCGTAAGCGCTACCTGTTCCTTGACAACTGATCCAAGCTGCAATCGGTCATTGTTTCAGTGGCCCATCTCTTCGACCCGTCGATAGGACATCTTGCGAATAACTCCATTTCTTTCAAGACTTTGAAAGCGAACCGGCAACTCACATCCTCGTAAGTGATTGATTTCCCGTTGCGGGCACTGGTAAGGCGTCAGATTGGCCGGAAACCAACCTAACTCCTTATTCCGGAATACTTTACCTATAAGTCCTTATTCCCCAAAGACCTGGCAGGAATTCTCCCCTAAGTCAATGATTCAAAAGACTGGGGGAAAGGGGGGGGGGGGGGTAGGTTACCAACTGGTAAACACATCGCCTCGACGTTCGAACTGTCCGAGAAACTAAGTTCCAGAGCCCGAAAAAAAAGACACAAGAAACACTGAAGTCGCCGCGATATCAGAGCGTCCTTCTGGCACACTACACTAGTGCGACTCCCCCAGAAATAACGCATCCGAAAACGTAGTCGAGAACAACGTAGTCGAGAACAACGTAGTCGAGAACAACGTAGTCGAGAACAATGTAGTCGAGAGCAATGTAGTCGAGAGCAATGTCCGAAGTTGCCACCATTCCCGAAAGCAACATGATTGATCATCGGCCAAAGGATCAGTGGCCCGAGCCGCCGCGCCTGCTGGTGGAATGGTCCTCACCGTGGAAAGAGTTTAAGTCCGCTTTACGCCCGGCGCTCGCCCGCTCTCCGAGACGCTTGGCCGGAGAAGCGCCCATTGGCATGTTCCCGTATCGCGGCATGCTCGTCTGCTGGCTGCTCGAGTGTCTACTGCTGATCGCGCTCATCGTGCTCCCCGAACACTTTGCGACTCTTGAGGTCGAGACTCCTCTCACTCGTCCCCAATGGGATGTCATCTATTACTCCGGCGACGAACTGCCGCAAACCCAGGACCGAGGCGGAGCACAGTCCGGTAAGTCCGGACGCGCCGGCGGTCAGCAAGCCCATCACCGCACGCAGACCATCCGCGTCGCGCGCGGCGACAAGCCCAGCGAGAAAGTTGTGGACGCTCCCAAGGTAAATCTGCCGCATTCCGATTCCGCGGTCGCCAACCTGCTCGCCTTCAAATCGAATCCCGGACCGCCGCCCGCCGAGGGCCTGCGTTCTTCTCTCACTGCACCAACGCTGCCAGCAATGACAATGACGATGAGCGCGGTGCCGCCTTCGCCAGAATTGAAGTCATCCGCAAGGCAGACCTCAAGCACCCTGACGACCAACGTCATCCCTCCCGCGCCCGAAGTTTCTCACGCCAGCACGCGCACCTCGCCAACCCTCAGCGCGGCAGTCGTCCCGCCCGCGCCAAATGTCTCGCAAGACAAAATGCGGACTGCCAACCCGCTCGCGCCGGCCGTAGTCGCACCGGCTCCACGCGACCAGCAGCGCGATTTGGCCGACTCCCGCGTCCCTTTGACGCAGAGTGTCGACGTGATTGCGCCACCGGTTTCTGCGCCTCAACGTGATGTCTCGTCCACGCCCAAGCTGTCGCTGCCAGCCCCCGCCGTCGTCGCGCCGCCCCCGTCCCAGGTCAGCCGCGATCTAAACAGCTGGGGAAGCTCCGCCACCGGCGACATCCGCACAAAGCCCGTGCCTCCGCCACCAACCGCGTCTGGCGCAGGATCACAATCACGCGTATCCGGTGTCGCCACACTCGCGACACAGGTTGTGCCGCCTCCGGCCAGCATCGACGGATCCGGCTCTCAGAAAGGCGGTTCTCAGAGAAACGGTTCTGCAGGAAACTCCGGCCAATCCGCAGGTTCACTCCTCGGTTCCGCCGATGCCGTACCACCGCCACCGGGCCTCGGAGGCGGCAAAGCCCTCTCGGGCAGCGGACGAGGCAACAAAGGCACCGGCGCAGGCGGCCCGCTCGATCTTGGTTCCTCAGTAGCCCCGCCGACTAACGCCGGAGGAAACGCTGCCGGCAACGGAGTCGTCATCTCCAGCCAACCGGGATCGAAAGTTGGATTGCCGAACTCGACCGGCGCGGGCGCGATCGCCATGTCGCCAAGCGGCACAGCGAAAAGTGGTCTCGGCGGCAGCGGCGGCGGATCGGGCATCGGCAAAGGCAATGGCCCCGGCAGCGGGTTGCAGGGAGAAGGTTCAGGCGCAGGCAGAGAAGGCACAGGACGCGGCTCCGATCCAAACGCCCGCGGAGGAATTTCGCCCTATCCCGGCCCCGGAGGCGCGGGAACCGGCACCAGCGGCGCACCCGCCATGCCCGGCGTATCCGTGGAGGGCGGCACGACCACCGTAACGCTGCCCAGTTTCGGATCGCCCTCCGGCGACGCACCATCGACCGGCCCCGGCCGTTCATCCACCAGCGCTAACAAAAGATCGGGAATTACGATCGAAGCGACCCCTCGCTCTGGTGGCGTATTCGCCTACTACGGCGTTCTGAAAGGCGACCGCAACTATTCCATCTTCATCGATACCTCGCTCGGCAGGGCGGTGATGCAATACGCCGACCCCGCGTCGGCAGCGCATCCTTCTTCGGAAAAATTAACCGAGCCCGAAGCCATGCGCAAAGATCTACCCGATGGGCTGCGGCCCACTCACGTGATATTCGTCTGCACCCTCGACCGCTCAGGAGATCTCAAAGACCTGAAAGTACTCGAGCCCGGCGCCGCCGAAACTACTTCAAAGATTCTGGTCGCTCTGCACAGCTGGAAATTCCGTCCGGCATTTCGAGGGGATGAGCCGGTCGAAGTAAATGCGATTATTGGTTTCGGAATAGATACGCGATAGGAAAAGACTCTTAACCACAAAGGTGGAAGGGAGATTCGTATCAGGGCATCGCTTTAGCGATGCCGAACGTTTGCAAATCAGACACCCCTTTAGGGGCTGGGCGGCGAAAGGCTTAGTATCCCTTTCGCTTGTCGACCACCGCCAGCAGCGGTTCCCCGGCAAGATAGCGCTGCAGGTTCCCCGAGAACAGCGCGTAATGCCGCTCCCATAACTTATCAGTCAGCGCCGCGGTGTGCGGAGTGATCAGAAGATTCGGAACATCCCACAGAGGAGAATCAGCAGCCAGCGGCTCCTTCGGAAACACATCGAGCGCAGCACCGCCAATTTTCTTTTCACGCAGAGCGCTTTCGAGCGCAAGTTCATCCACCAGCGGACCGCGACCGACGTTGATCAAGCAGGCGTCGAGCTTCATGAGCGCCAAACGTTCCGTGTTCGCGATACCCTTCGTGCTGGCCGTAACCGGCACTGCCAGCACAACGTAATCCGCTTGCCGAAAAACTTCGTCGATTTGAGCCGGCCCGAAGACGGCGTCCGCGCCTTCGCTTCCCTTCTCCGGATGCTCACGCACAGCAATCACGCGCATGCCCAGAGCTTTCGCGCTTTTGGCGACCGCGCGTCCGATGCTGCCGAGACCAATGAGGCCAACAGTTGCGCCTGTGACCTCACGCACGCGCGGCAATTCGTCCCACAGGATCTGTTGCCCCCAAACGTGTTTCTCCTGCAGGCGCACCGAACCCGGGATTTTCTTGGCCAACGCGAAGATAAGCGCGATTACATGCTCCGCCACCACCGGCCCATGCACTTCGCGGGCGTTGGTGAGAATGATGTCGCTGTTGACCAGCTCTGGAAATATCAGCTGATGAACCGCTGCCGCCGGAGAGTGAACCCATCGCAGCTCCTTCGCCGCCGCGATCTGCTCGGGGCGGATCGACCAGGCGATAACGATTTCAGCATCCACGATCTCTTCGTCCACGCGCTTGTAATCAGGAAGGTTCACAACGTTGACTTGTGGGAACTCCTGAGACAGCCGCTTCGGAAACCAATCCGGCGCGTTCCATTGATCAAACGGATGGTGAACGCAAATCAGAAGCTTGCGCGTCGGGTGATCGGATGATCGGTTCATCGGGTCATCTGAAAGATCTTCTCGGCGTCTCGGCAGTTCAAGCTTTCAGCGCCCTCCGCAAGTCCACGCCCGTCATTTCTTTCGGCTCGGCAATCCCCAGCATGCCAAGCATTGTCGGAGAAATATCCCGCAGCGAGCCGTTCGGCTTCAGCGTGAAATGTTTCGCATCCTCCGCCATCACGATCAACGGCACCGGATTCGTCGTATGCGCCGTATGCGGACCGCCGGTTACCGGATCAATCATCATTTCGGCATTCCCGTGGTCGGCAGTAATCAGCATGGCTCCGCCTTTAGCGCGCACAGCTTTCTCGATCTCGCCCAGACAGGCATCAACGGTCTCGACCGCCTTCACCGTCGGCTCGATCTTGCCCGAGTGCCCGACCATGTCGGCATTGGCAAAGTTGACGATGATCACGTCGAAGGTGCCGTCGTTCGTGGCTTTGACAACCGCCTCGGCAATGCCAGCGGCGCTCATCTCCGGCTTCAAGTCGTAAGTTGCGACCTTCGGAGACTGCACCAGCACACGATCCTCTCCCGGGAAAGGCTGCTCCACACCGCCATTAAAAAAGTATGTCACATGCGCATATTTCTCGGTCTCGGCCACACGCAGGTTGCGCATATTCAGCCCGCCCATGACGTTCGCCAGGATGTTCACCATCGACTCCGGCGGAATCACGACCGGCAGGTCGAAGTTCTTGTCGTACCGCGTCATGCAAACGTACTTCAGATTTTTAGGTACGCGTTCTCGCGGGATAGTTGCATCGAGCTCGGCCGCGCCCGGCAAATCGCTCCCACCCTTCTGGTTCAACCCGCTGTTGCGGCAGAGAGCGCGCGTAATCTGCCGCACGCGATCGGCGCGAAAATTAAAGCAGATGCAGGAATCGTCGTCGCCGATCCTTGCCAGCGGCTCGCCGCGCACATCCGTACAGACGAACGGCACCACGAACTCGTCAGTCACGCCTTTGTTGTAGGACTCTTTCATCCCCTGCACGGCGTCGACGTAAGTGCCGCCCTCGGCTTTGCCCTCGACCATCGCGTTATACGCCTTTGCGATGCGTTCCCAGCGCCGATCGCGATCCATGGCATAGTAGCGGCCGTTGACAGTGGCGATCTTGCCGGAGTTGTACTCGCGCATCTTCTGCTGAAGCTGATCGAGATAGCCGGCCCCGTTGGTCGGCAACGTGTCGCGTCCATCCATGAAGGCATGCACAAAGACGCGGTCAACTCCATTCTGCTTGGCCATTTTCAGGAGCGCATACAGATGCTCCTGCCGCGAGTGCACGCCGCCATCAGAGACCAGTCCGAACAAATGCAGCTTGCGCCCACCCAACCGGGCATTCTTCATTGCGTCGAGTAACACCGGGTGCGAGAAGAATTCGCCGTTCTGGATCATCAGATCGATCCGCGTGACTTCCAGATGCACGATGCGCCCTGCGCCAATATTCAGATGGCCGACTTCACTATTGCCCATTTGCCCCTCCGGCAGACCGACAAACGGCCCGCTGGTGTGAATCAAAGTGTTGGGATACTCGCGCAGCAGCCGGTCATAGGTCGGCTTGCGCGCGAGTGCAATGGCATTGGCTTTGGTTTCGGATCGGTATCCCCAGCCGTCGAGGATTATGAGAACGAGAGGTTTAGGACGGGACATAAATTCGCTGTTAGCTCCTGGCTTTTAGCTCTTGGCTTCCGACGACAAAATCTACACACTGAGGTACGGACACGCGGAGAAAATAGGTGAAAGAAGAATTTATAGGAGAAATGACGAGGTTTCAAACGAGGGAGGCTTATAATCGATCTCCCGGAGAAATCGATGCCTATCAACGAACTCTTACTGGTCGAATTTGATGAAGAAATGAAAAAGACGCGCACAGCCCTTGAACGCGTTCCGATGGATAAGAAGGACTTCGCGCCGCATCCGAAATCAATGCCACTCTGCAAACTGGCGCCGCACGTCGCGCAACTGGCCGGCTTCGGCCTGGTAATCCTCACCACTCCTGAACTTGATTTTGGGAAGACCAAGATGCCGTCCGTGCCGTTTGAGTCGACGACGCAACTGATCAAGGCCTTCGATGAAGGCGCTGCCCAGGCTCGCACCGCTCTCAAGAACACGAAGGACGAAGCCTGGACGCAGCCGTGGAAGCTGAGTTTCGGGGATAAGCCCATCTTCAGCGGGACGCGCTTTCTAGCCTACCGCCAAATGTTCCTCAATCACCTGGTACACCACCGCGCCCAGCTGGGGGTTTATCTGCGATTGAATGACGAGCCGGTGCCTGCGACGTACGGGCCTTCGGCGGACGACAGGATGGGATTCTAGCTATCAGCCGGCAGCTCTCAGCTTTCAGAAAACACCTTGCCGAATTACCAGATGACATCGACAGGATAGCGCGCGAACCGGGGATCGGCGGTAACGATTGGCCATTTCTCTTCGATGCTCTGCGCAATAAGCAAGCGGTCAAACGGGTCGCGATGATGGAGCGGCAACTCTTCGACTCGCAGAACGTGGCTTAGACTGACGGGCAACAGTCGAACATGGTTGGAGCTAAGTTCGCCGGTCAGGAAGGGACCGGCCGGCAGCGGCAGCGAGAGCTTTCCTACCTGCGCCTTTTGAATCGCTTCCCACAAGCTCACCACACTCCACCATAGCTCGGACGAGGCGATCAGCCTGCGCGCTCTCGGAGACAGCCGTCTCTCGTCTGTGATCGCCCATATAAAAGCGTGAGTATCCAACAGGACTCTCATTACCAGAACAGATCTTCGATCTCTTTCGGAAGAGGATCGTTGAAGTCATCGGCAATAACAATTTTTCCCTTGGCTGATCCGAACTTAAAGCCGCGAGCTGTCTGCTTAATTGGCACGAGCTTGGCCACAGGCGTTCCGGCCTTGGCGATGATGACCTCCTCACCCATGGCGACCCGCTCTAGAAGGCGAGAGAGGTGGGTCTTGGCCTCGTGGATATTGACTTCCATGCTTTTTATTATTAGCTAAGTCATGGACTAAGTCAAGTGGTTGCTAGTCGGGCGTCACTGGCCCGTTTGCCCATACCACCTTGTGAAAAAACAACCCACAGCTAAGCTTGTTGAATCCCGGGTCCCCAGGGTTACTGAAAACGACCTTCAATTGGTCACCTTTCGGCCCTCCGAGGTCCATCGTCGATCCCCCATAGTAGCCACCGCCGGGATCTGTAAACTGATATACGATCCAGAAGCTCCGAAGACCACCTCTGCGCGGGCCGCCGATGTTCGCGAGCGCTATACCGGGAGCTCGCATCAGGGTGCATTCTGAAAGCCAGGATAATACCGGAAAGAGCAGAGCTACCATGAAGTAGGACAGAACGTAGAACTCAAAATATCGCGTAGTAGCCGGTTCAATTTGCTGTTTTAGTGGGTTTGTCCCAAGGAGACAAGCCAGGGCGGAGGCAATCGCAATGAAGGCGATCGCCGTCAGCAAATATAAATTGCGCCAATGAACGGCGAATTCCAGCCGTGCAGGAAGGTCATTAATTGAGAAAGTGCGCCCCTCAATTTTAACGAGCGTATCTTGGGGAGGAACCGAATCGGCCATTTCGGATTTTCTGGCTGTGGCGATCCAGAACGTTCCCGGTTTGTGTCCTTCCCGGAGAAATCCCAGGACGATCAATAGGCAGATAATCAGCGCTAAACATAGCAAGATTAGCTGTACATAGGCGACAAACACAAAAACGATAATCAAACTGATCAAGCCGACGATTGCAATTCCTGCAGATCGCATCCGAATCATCCTTTGTAGTTCAGCGCCTTCATCCCCAGAAACCGCGCCGCCCCGCCCAACTCCTCTTCAATCCGCAGCAACTGGTTGTATTTCGCGATGCGATCCGTCCGCGAAGCCGACCCCGTCTTGATCTGTCCCGCGCCCGTCGCCACCGCGAGGTCAGCAATAAACGTGTCCTCGCTTTCGCCGGAGCGATGCGAGATCACGGACGTGTATCCATTGCGGCGCGCCAGGTCGATCGCATCCAAAGTCTCGCTGACCGTCCCAATCTGGTTGACCTTGATCAGAATCGAATTAGCGACATGCTTATCAATTCCCTCCTGCAGCCGCTCCACATTCGTGACGAACAAGTCATCGCCCACAAGCTGAATCTTGTCGCCGAGTTCTTTGGTCAGCATCGCCCAGCCGTCCCAATCGTCTTCCGCGAGGCCGTCTTCAAGGGACACGATCGGGTAGTCATTCACCCATTTCGCCCAGTAACGAACCATGTCTTCGGAACTCTTTGCCGACTTGTCGGATTTCTTGAAGACATATTTTCCATCCTGATAAAACTCGCTGGCCGCCGGATCGAGCGCAATCGCGATCTCCTCGCCCGGCTTATAGCCCGCCTGCTGAATCGCCTCCAGCACGACTTCAATGCCCTCCACGTTCGACTTCACCGACGGAGCAAATCCGCCCTCGTCGCCCACTGCCGTGTTGTATCCGCGCTTTTTCAGCACCCCCTTCAGCGTATGGAAGACTTCTACACCCCAGCGCAGCGCCTCGGAAAACGACGGCGCTCCCACCGGCATCACCATGAACTCCTGAAAGTCGACATTGTTATCGGCATGCGCGCCGCCATTGAGGATATTCATCATCGGCAGCGGCAACACATTCGCCGCCGCCCCTCCCAGATAGCGATAGAGGGGCAGCGCGCAAGCGTTCGCCGAAGCCCGCGCCGCCGCCATCGAAACCGCCAGAATCGCGTTCGCTCCCAGCCGCCCCTTGTTGGGCGTGCCATCCAACTCAATCAGCCTGGCGTCGAGCGTGCGTTGGTCAGCTGCGTCCACTCCGGCGAGGGCTTCCGCAATCTCGCCATTAACATTCGCGACCGCCTGCAGAACGCCCTTGCCGAGGTACTGGGTCTTGTCGCCGTCGCGCAATTCGACGGCCTCATGCTCACCGGTGGACGCGCCACTCGGCACAATCGCCCGCGCACTGGCGCCGCCATCGAGAAAAACTTCAGCTTCAACGGTCGGATTGCCACGCGAGTCAACCACCTGGCGTCCACGGATATCGGCAATACTGCTAAGAGGCATAAGTGCGTCCTTTATAGGTCGGATTTAGAAACAAAATTCCCCGTAGAGACGCGGCTTGCCGCGTCTTGCCGCGTTCTCTTACGAGCGAAGCGAAATTATATCGGAGTTCCCGGTCAAGAACTGTGACCTCAGCGGCAAAACAGTTTGCTGAAAAACTCACGCTCCGTATCAGGGCATCGCTTTTTCGTATCAGGGCATCGCTTTAGCGATGCCGTAAGCTCTTCGAAATCAGAAGCCCCTTTAGGGGCGGGACATCGAAAGCCGAGTTTTTCAGCAAACTATAAATCCATCGGAATTCAACCCCTGGATCTCAGCTGCTGAAAAGCTAGATCTTGAGTCTGATTTTGGGTGGCGCAGCGGTTCACCGCTGCGATAACACCCTGGTTTTCAGTGCCGGCTTCAGCCGCTGAGGGAACGTCATCCCCCGTACCCCATCCGTTATTGTTCCTGATTTCCATCTCGCCTAAAGTCGAACTCAACATGAAGAACCGCACCGAAACTCTGGAGATCGGATCGCCCGCCCCGGACTTTTCCCTGGGAGCGGCCAATCGTGAGGGCACATTCACTCTCCATGGGCTGCTCGAGCAGGGCACCCTGATTCTCGAGTTTCTGCGCGGCACTTGGTGACCGAACTGCGTGAAGCGCATGACTCAGTTCGAGTCGCGAAGAAAGGAAATTGAAGCAGCGGGAGCACAGTTGGCGTTCATTGCGGCCGAAAAGCGGGACGGCGTGTGGAAGCCAGGAAAGTTTCTGGAGAAGCATCCCATCGCCAGCGTCTTTCTGCTTGATGAGGATCGGGCCGTGACCAAAGCCTACGGGCTCCATCATGCTCTCGGCACCGACGCACTCAACATCGCGCACCCGGCCACTCTGATAATTTGTCGCGACAACGACAGCGGCGGCTCGGTGCGCTACATCTATCGCGGCGACAACCAGCTCGACCGCGCGCCGCTGGATGAGGTTCTGAAAGCTTTGAAAGAGATTCGAAATTGAATTTGGAGGTAATAGGTAACATGAAAAAAGCATTTTCACTGACATCGCTCATCCTGATCGCAAGTTTCACCGGAGCGCAAACTGCCCTGCCCACCGGCACCGCGGTCAAGATGAAACTCGAAACCACGCTCGCAACCTTCAGTTCAAAAGCCGGAGATCCGTTCTCGGCAAGAGTCACTGCGCCGGTCGTAATCGACGGCAAAACCGTGATTCCCATCGGCGCGACAGTCGAGGGCCGCGTCACCAAAGCGAACGAACCGCGTCGCATTGCCGGCAAGCCCACCATCGCCATCTTCCCCGAAAACCTCGTCCTTCCCAATGGAGACAGGTTCATGCTGAACGCCTCGCTGATTGACACCAACGCGCGCCACGGCACCGACGTCAACACGGAAGGGCAGTTCAAAGGCGCTGGCCACGACGGCAAGGACCTCACCGAAATCGGCATGGGCACCGGCGGCGGAATGCTCATCGGTGGGCTAGCAGGCGGCGGCAAAGGCTTCCTGATCGGCGGAGCCGTCGGCGCCACTGTGACCGTCGCGCACTGGCTCGGCAAGCACCGTTCCGCGATGCTTCCGGCAGGCACAGAGTTGGTGATGGAATTGAACCGGCCGATGACGATGACTGTGGCGAGCGGAGGACAGTAGGAACACAGTAGGAACAATGAGGGTCGGGTTTTAGTGTTTCAGGGTGCAACGATTCGTCGCGGTTCGATTTGCCGCGCTCTTAGATTCCTTGAAACCTGGCTCTTTCCTGTTTCACCCGCCCACTCCCAGCAGATCCTCTTCGGCCAGCAACTCCAGCTCAATCCATCCCTCCACCGGCAGTGCATCGACCGGCAGATGGTTCTGCCACAAACTGAAGCGCAGGCGCAGCCGAGTGGTCAGCAGATCCGAGCTTTTCGGTCCTCGCACTTTGTCAATCTCCAGCGGAGCCGCAAGCAGCCACGTGAGGGGCAGACGAAACTCAAAATTCCGGACGAGCACCACCCGCGCACCTCCCGAATCCGTCGATGTTGAATCCGTCACCGCATTGTCTTGCCCCTCCGTTACTTTCCACGTCAGTAAGCGGCCTTCATCCACTACCGCATCCAAACGCAGTTCGCGCCGGGGCTTGGCTGCATGGTTGGCCCACGACTCCAGATTCACCACCACTTCGAATGGGTCTTCCGGCACTTTGCCGACGAAATCCAACCGTCCGTACACATACTGTTCATTGATCCCGGCAAACACTTCGTCCATCAGAAACTGCTTGCCGTGCATGGCGCCCGAGCGTTGGTCAGCCGTGTAACACGCCGCTCCCATCCACTCGAAATAGCGCACCATATCGCCTGAGACTCTGGGATGGATGTAGGCGGTCTGCGGCGTGAACGAAGGCCGCGCCACTTCTCCGGTGATCGGCTGCGCCAGATAATCCGGAGGAGTCCCACCCAGCGCCTGGTAAACATTCGAAAGGTGTTTGCGGTAGAGTTCGTCAAAGTCGCGATCATTCGCCGAGTGGTGCTCCGGCCCGTACCACCAGTTCCAGTCGCTGCCCTCGGCGATCAGAATCTCTTCAAAAGCCAGCTTGCGTTGTTTCTCGGTTGCGCCCGGCGCGGCTTGCGCATAGAAATTACGCGCGTGATACAGGTAGTCCCAAGCCTTGTTGTCCTCGGGCGCTCCAATCCAAACGTTAAAGTTCGCGTTGATCCACGACCCGGGCACCAGTGACTTCAAAGGACTCGCATTCTTGTGGCGCGCAATCGCTTCCGTCACCGTCACCGCTTCAATCCCCGGATCACTCTGCAACGCGTCATAGAATCTCCGCAGGAATTCCCGCCCCGAATGCGGGTAATACTCCCAGGCATTCTCGCCGTCCAGAATGATGGGGATCACGGCATCTTGCCCATTCGCAATAACGGGCCGGGCCGATTCCTTAATCTTGTGGATGAGGTTATCGGCAGCGTCTTGCGGCGGCATCCCCGAATATACGAATCCGATCAGGTCGGAGAGGGTATGGTCGCGGAAAAGAAGATTCATTCGAGCATCGCCATTCTCGTAGCGATGAATCGTGTAGAGCCGCTGCGCCAGATCTGAACTCAGATGACCATAACTGTCGCGCGAGAAATTTATCCCCAGACTTCGTCCCAGCACGCCTTCGTCGGTCGCCATCCACTGCACTCCAAGCCGGTGCGCAATCGCCAACGTCTCTTCGGAAACGCTGCCCTCCGACGGCCACACCCCTTGCGGCCGCAGCCCAAACACGTTCTCATGCAGATCCAATCCGCGCTGCAATTGCTCGCGAGCATCCTCAGGATAGCGATAGCGGTTCTGCGGCAAGGCCAGCCCCGGCGAGGATACCGCTCCGATCTGCGTGTCGCATACCAGCGGCAAAATGGGATGATAAAAAGGCGAAGTCGAAATCTCGATCAGGCCCTTTTTCGCCGCCTCCGCATGCACTGGCAGAACTCGGCCAAGCAGTTCGCGCTCTCGCGCGATCACGAACCGTTGGTCTTCGAGCGTATAGTTCCGGCGTTTGCGGATCAGCTCCGCAATGTCCGCCTCCGCCAGAAAATATTCATCGAACCATCCAATCTGCGAAAGCACCTGCAAGTCGGTGAAATCCTGAGGCTGAAAATATTTCTCCGCGCGCTCGGGTGAATCTCCGGCTCCGCGAAATTTCTCCCACAACTCGCGGTACCGCGGATAGCGCCCGATTACGTTCACCGGATTCGCCTGAAACAAATATTGCAGCGCAAATCGCCGCTCCTCCTGCGTCAGGTCTTTCGCGGGCTTGCTCGCAACCTGCAGAAAAGGGTCCTGAGCACCGCCCGAAACGTAATCCTGAATCTGCGTAATCAGCGAGGGCACCAGATTGAACGTCTGATGCACGTGTGGGAACTCGTCCAGCAGCTTCACCATCCCGTAGTAATCTTTCAAAGCATGGAGGCGCGTCCAGGGCAGGCGATACAGCCCCGTCACCAGGTCTTTGTAGAACGGCTGGTGCTGGTGCCACAGGACAACAACTCGGAGTTGGGCCATAACTTTTTGATTCCACTCAATACATCGGCGATTTGTTAGTTTAATTCATTGGCGTTGCCCGTGGAGCGCCGGGCGCCCTCGCCCGGCCACCCAACTGTCAGACGGTCGGGCAGCATTACAATAGTTCTCCGATGAAAACTGTCCGCCTGCTGATCCTTTTATTTCCACTAGCAGTTTTCGCCCGGCCCAACCAGAAGCCGGATCTAGTCCCTGCCGCCCATAAAGCTCTCGCCGTAGTCTCCGGTCAGTTGCGGATGCAGGGACTAGAGCGGCCCGTCAACGTTCTGCGCGATCGCTGGGGAGTTGCCCACATTTACGCGCAGAACAAGCACGACATGTTCTTTGCCCAGGGCGTAGTCGCTGCCCAGGATCGCCTCTTCCAAATGGAACTCTGGAAACGCGCCGGCCAGGGACGGCTCGCCGAAATTCTCGGCCCGTCCGCGCTGCCCCGCGATGTAAACGCCCGCGCCCTGCGCTACCGCGGCGATATGCAGGCGGAATACGAGAGTTACTCACCCGACACGCAAGCAATCCTGACCGCATTCACCGACGGCATCAACTCCTACATCGCCAGCCTGACCGTTCCCGGCGGCTCCGGCTTACCCCTTGAATTTCAACTCGCCGGATTTTCGCCCGACCCCTGGCACCCAGAAGATTGTCTGAACCGCATGGCCGCATTTTCCATGACCGGCAATGCTCTCAGCGAACTCGAACATGCCCAGGCCCTTGCGGAGCTCGGCGCGGAGAAAGCGTCCAAGCTTTTCGACTTCGATCCCGCGATCGCACTCGATCCCCATCTCGATCTCGCCGGACTTTCTCCCGAGCTGCTGAAGAATCTTGTCGGCAGCGATCATCGCATCGAGTTCCCGGCGCATCCGCTCGAAGGGAGCAACAACTGGACCATCTCCGGCGCGCTCACCGCCAGCGGCAAGCCGCTCCTCGCCAATGACCCTCACCGCGTCATGGGCCTGCCTTCGTTGCGCTACATGGTTCACCTCGTCGCTCCCGGATGGAACGTCATCGGCGCAGGCGAACCCGGACTGCCCGGCGTCGCGCTTGGTCACAACGAACACATCGCCTGGGGATTTACCATCTTCGGCCTCGACCAGCAGGATCTCTACGTGGAGGAAATCAATCCCGCGAATCCGCTTGAGTACAAAACTGAAGACGGGTGGAAAAAGATGGAAGTGCGGCGAGAAGTATTCTTGGTCAAAGGAGCGGCAGCCGCGGAAGTCGATTTAAAATTCACCCGCCACGGCCCCGTGCTCTGGGCTGACGATAAGGATAAGAACGGCGCCAAACGCGCGCTCGCCTTGCGATGGGTCGGAACCGAGCCCGGGACGGCCGGTTACCTGGCCTCGCTGGCCATCGACCGTGCCCAGAATTGGGACGAGTTCGAAGCCGCCGTGGCGCGCTGGAAAGTGCCGTCGGAAAATCTCGTGTACGCCGACATCGCCGGCAACATCGGCGAGCACTCCGCTGGACTGGCGCCCTTGCGGAACTGGACCGGTCTTCTGCCTGTTCCCGGAAGTGGCAATGACACCTGGGCGGGCTTCGTCCCCACGACAGAGCTGCCACACTTTTTCAATCCGAAGCAAGGCTTCGTTGCCACCGCTAATCATAAGATGATTCCAGAGCACTATCCCTACAACGTCGGCTTCGAATGGGTTCCGCCGTATCGCGTCACCCGCATCCGTTCCGTGATTGAGAGTGCAAAGCGGGACCGCCACAAGCTGACCGTGCCCGACATGGAGTCGCTGCAAAACGACGTCACTTCTCTCCCCGCACTGGAGTTTCAGAAGCTCGTGCGCTCGGCCAGCCTGAAAGATGATCCTGCACTAGCGGCCTTCCTGCGCTGGGACGGAGAACTCACGCGTGAATCGTCAGACGCGGCACTGTACGAAGCGTGGTTCCGCCAGATTTGCCTCGCACTCGGGGAACGCTTTTCGAACAAGGGTGGCACCCGCCTGCAAAAACTCGGAGGACGCTACAACGATCTGCCACCGGACAAGGTCCTGCATATCCTGACCAATCCCGACAGAGATCTTTTGGGCGACGATCCTCTCGCCACCCGCGACCAGCTTCTCGCGGACACGCTCCAATCTGCGCGCAAAGAGCTTGCGAAGTTACTCGGTCCTGAGGCGTCGCAGTGGTCGTGGGGCAACTTACACATCGTCCACTTCCGCCACGCGCTCGACCAGCAGCCCGGCGCGAAAGACCTGCTCGACCTCGCCCCATTGTCCCGTCCGGGAGACGAATACACGGTGAATGCCACCGATTCTGGCGATTCCTGGGAACAGGTTTCGGGCGCGAGCTATCGCGAGATTCTTGACACCAGCGACTGGGATCAATCAGTCGCCGTCAACACGCCCGGCCAAAGCGGCCAGCCCGGCAGCCCGCACTACTCCGACCTGATGCCACTATGGGACGCTGGCCGCTATTTTCCGTTACTCTATTCCCGAAAGGCCGTGGAAGCTGAAACCACCGACCGGCTCGTGCTCGAACCCTGAAGACGTCAGGCGGCGAATTAAAATCTCCCGTAGAGACTCGGCTCGCCGCGTCTCCCGGAGGCCCTTGAACAACTCGAACTCGTGCCTAATTTTAGGTGGCGATTTTGGGTGGCGCAGCGCTTCAACGCTGCGGTAAACGGCATCGCTTTGAATGCGGCTTTACAGTTTGCTGAAAAACTCACGTTTCGTATCAGGGCATCGCTTCAGCGATGCCGTAAGTTCTTCGAAATCAGAAGCCCCTTCAGGGGCTGGACATCGAAAGCCGGGTTTTCAGCAAACCTTTAGCCGCTGAGGTCAGCCGTCCGCCGCACACAAAAGTTTGTCAGCAGTCTGAGAGAAGGGGCAAGCGCCGTCTCTAATAACTTCATGAACTCAAAAATCAAAGCCATCTTCTTCGACGTCGGCAACACGCTGCTCTTCCCCAATCGCGAGCGCATTCACGCCCCTCTCACCGAACGCGGCTTCACGCTAAATGCCGACCTCCTGCGCGATCTGGAATGCCGAACCAAGAATCAATTCGACGGGATGGTGGCCAATAACGGCAATGCCGACCACAGTTTCTGGTGGATGTTCTACTCCCAGTTACTCTCCGAGATCGGGCTCAAAGACGACGCAATCCGCGACCAGCTAGTCGCGAGCATCCGCAATTCCGGCAACTGGGAAGTCATTCGCCCCGGCACCGCTGAGCAATTACGTGAGATCGGCGAGCGCTACCACATCGCGGTCATCTCCAATGCCGACGGCAAAATCGAAAACGTATTGCGCCGCTGCGGTATCGCCCATTGCTTCCGCACCATCACCGATTCTGGACTCGTCGGATACGAGAAGCCGCACCCGGAAATCTTTCGCCACGCCCTAAAGAGCATGAACGCCGCGCCCGAAGAGAGTCTCTATGTCGGCGACGTGTATTCCGTGGACTACCTCGGCGCCACCGGCGCAGGCATGCAGGCACTGCTGATGGACGTTCCCGGCGCGTACCGCGACAAGGGCGTGCCGCGAGTGGAATCGCTCGAAGAGTTGCAGGCTGTTCTGCGCGACAGAGAATCCATCGAGACCTAGTCGGGCGAGGGCGGCTGCCGCTACAATCAGCAGAACATGTTCGACTCCGCTCGTTTTTTCATTTTCCTGAGTGCCGCGATTTTGCTGGCCATCGCTCCCGGGCCCGGAATGCTTTACGTTCTCGCCCGCGCGCTCGGTGGCGGACGCCGCGAAGGCCTGCTCTCGGCGCTAGGCACATTCTTCGGCGGCATGGTCCATGTTTTCGCCGCTGCCGCTGGCATCTCCATCATTCTTGCCAAGTCCGCCATGGCCTTCTCCACGGTAAAGTATCTCGGCGCGGGCTATCTTTGCTTCCTCGGGATTCGCATGATTCTTGAAGCCAAGAAAGATGACGGCGTTTCTTTCGCCACCCCGCCGCGTGGAAGAAATCCCTTCTGGCAAGGCGTCACGACCGAGGTGTTAAATCCGAAGACGGCTTTATTTTTTCTCTCTTTCATCCCCCAATTCGTGATCCGGGCACACGGGCATGTCTTTCTTCAGTTTGTTCTGTTGGGAACACTGTCGGTGACGCTCAACACTTCCGCCGATATCGTCGTGACCCTGCTCGCCGGCCCGCTCGGCCAGCGCATTCGCGGATCGGCGCGCTTTCGCCGACGACAGCGCACGCTGACCGGAGCGGTCATGATTGGGTTGGGAACTTACCTTGCTTTCGGCGAGTCAAAGTAGGGGAAGCCCCATGCTGTCCGTTCTTGGTATGGTTGTCCGTCTTTGGGTGGCGCAGCGGTTCACCGCTGCGATAAAAGGCTTGTTTCGAAGTACGGCTTTAGCCGCAGAGTGTAGAGACGCTGCTCGTCTACTGCACCTCAATCACCTGATGATCATGGCAATCAGGATGAACGTGCTGATAGAGATTCGCGAGCCACTCCGGCCCATACCGCGCCACAAAACTCACACCCGCGACCTCGCGCTCTTGCAGCACCTTATTCGGAAACAGCGCGTTGCTCAACGCATCCGCGTGCCGCGTGATGACCTCATTCCGCTGCTGTTCCGCCCGTGCCACTCGCGCCCGCAGGCGATCGATTTGATGCGACATGCTGGTCCGGGCACTTTCGGCCGTATCGATGAGCGTTGAATCCAGTCTGCCGATCGAGTCGCGAAGAGCTGCCATCGACTGCTCAACACTCGCATAGGCTTCCGAAAAGCGGGTCTGCAAATCCGGCGGCAGCGATCGAGCCGCAATCACTTCGCGAACTTTCTCCGGACCCTGGAACACTTCGGGCAGTCCCAGTTGGTAGCGCGTCAGAATGCGCTCGGCCTTCGCTTCGAGCAAGGTCGCCGAAAACCGCGGCAAAATCGGAGTCACTCGTCCCAGCAGTTTTTCGTAAACGACGGCGGCCTGCGCGAAGTAAGCGGCCTCGGCCGCTCCGCCGGTGTACACCAGCGTCGGCAGCAGGTAGTCCTGCACCACGGGACGAAAAAGCGCGTTGGGACTAAATGTCTCCGGAGCTTCTTCGATTCTCTCGACCAGCTCTTTGGACGAGCTCCGCTCCTCACCCACCGCAAACTCACCGCCGTTGTCGTTCGCGCCATTATTCCTGCGCCGCACGACCGTGCGAGCGCCATTCTTAACTTCAAAAAGCAGTGTGGTCGCCGAAGTCACTTTCACTTGCTGGTGATATCCCGCCGCCTCGAGCGCTTTGCCCCGCGCCAGCAGCGCCTCATCGAGTTCGGAGACGCGTTCGATCGCCGCCCTGAACAGGGGTTTTGCGAGATGATGAAAATCTTTTTCCGCCGGATCGAGCAAGATGACGCCCCACTCGGCAAAGAGCCGCGCAAACAGCAGGGCAAACGCACTGCCCAGACTTTCTCCCGGACGATACGCCTGACGCAGCCAAGTCGTGACCTCGGAATCTCCCAAAAGCGCGGCGGCACGCTCGACCACCGGCTCAATCTCCGGCCCGAACTTCACGGTCCCCACGGGCGCGTCGGCAATCCCCTGGCTCTCCACTACGAGTCGTTCCGGCAACCCGTGCTCGGAAAGCAGCGAGACATGATTGACCTCGGCCAAATCGTGATCCTCGGTCGCCAGCCAAAATACCGGGACGCAGTCCACTCCGGCCGCCGTAGCCTGTTCCGCCAGCTTGACCGCAGTCAGCGCTTTGAAGATAGAAAAGAGGGGTCCGCCGAACAGACCGACTTGCTGCCCCGTAACCGCCGCCAGCGCTCCTCGCTTGAACCGCTCAATATTGGCCAGCGTCTTCGGAGAGGCCCCCCAAGCGCGATTTTGCCGCTCAAGAATTTGGCTAACCTTGCCCCGACGCGCAGCATCGTAAACGACGCGCTGCGATTCGTCCTTCACCCACTCGGAAAAAATCGGTGAGCGTGGATAAAAGCTGCGAATGGAAGGAGTATAGGAAAGGTAATCAAGGAAGAGGCGAGTAGTATGCGGAATCTGTTGGAAGGGCAAACACTGTGACTTCATCGACAGCTCCCCGGACATCTCTCGATACACCCACGCATTTTTGCGATCCGCATACGATCCCACTCTCTAGGACGCCCTAGCGCGGGAATTGTCACCCGCGTCCAAACCTAACACTTCTCAGGGAGAAAACGCCAAACTCAACTACATCAGATGACGCGGAAGCTCCCAAGTTGCAGAGAGTGGAGGGAATCTTGAAGGGCTATGACGGTTTCCCGCAGCTCCGTTGAAGTTTATCGAACAGCTCTCGAACTTCTGCTTTGGACAAGAGGAACTGCGGGTCATCTTCTGAGTCGGATAGGAAAGCCCGTTGCAATTCTTCTAGAACATCGGGGTAGCCAGCGGGAATGTCCGCTGTGTTGGTCCACCCAGCATCTAAAACGAACGATGTACGTCATCCCAGCTCTTCTTGCCCGCGAGAAAATCACGGACGAGCGATTCGAACTGTTCAACGGGAAAATCAGCCCTAAACAGCTGCCTTCACAACGAAATGGTTACTACGCTACCGCCTGACACTAGCGCCTCTCAAACACCACCGCAACCTTGTCTTCATAAGCCACCCGCCAAGCCCGCGGAAGTTCGCGGAGCAGGTTGGCTAATGTCGAGTCAGTGGGCAAGAGCGCCGTTCGAATCTGCCACTGTTCCAGCACGCTTTTCCATCCCTGCTCTGCCTGCGTCAGAATCAGGTACTGGCGAATCCGGCCCGAGCCGTAGAGATCGTGACGGTCATCTATGACAACCTTCCGCTCGGGGTTCATCCGATAGATGAGATACCCTCCCCAGGCGTCGGTCGAGAAAACCGGCTCCGTGCTCGGTTGCTTCCCCTCGAATTCTTTCTGCAGGAAAGTCACAGCCGCGACCGGCATTTTCTTCGGATCGAATTCCGCCTGGATCAACTGCCGCGAGCCGAGCCATCCTCCATGAAGACAGATCGCAAATGCAAAAGCCACCGAAAGAACCGGCCACAGGTGCCCACGAAGCTGCATTTCCTGCGCGCCCATCCGATCGGAGAAGCTGGAAATTCGGACGGTGCACCTGCGCACCCACTGCCAGGCACCCGGCTTGTCCGCCAGCGAAGTGAAGTTCTCCCACAGCATCGGCCCGGCGACCAGCACCAGCAGCATCGAAGAGACCGGAAGATTGCGCGACGAATAGAATCCCGCATACACCGCCAGCAACACGACGAGCAGATGACTGAGACGTAGCTTCTTGCGATGACCCGCAAATGCGATCAGCACCAGTATCAGAATGATCGCAAAACAGCGCTCCGCCCAGCCGTGAAAATCGGGTGATTTGAACTCATCGATCCGGTTCATCAGGTAGCGATCGCTCAGATAGCGATAGATGTGCGCGTGCAGCCGCCAGCCAAACGGATTCACGAGCGTCGCCGCCGCCGAGACCACCCAAGCCACAGCCATGGCACGAGCCCGATGCGCGGTGCGAATCGCGGCAAACGCATCCTGCTCGCGAACACTTTCGACGAATGCGGCAAGGATGTAGATTCCCAGCAGCACAATACCAAAGAGCCATCCGCCATGTAGATTCACCCAAAGCAACATCGAGGCGGGAAAGAACCAGAGCATCCATCGCGGCAGCTTTCCGTGTTCCCGACTTTCCCAACGTTCCAGCGCAACAAACCAGAGCAGAGAAAAAAGCCAGCTCACAATGTGCGGGCGCGCGTACAGATGAATCGTCGAAGCGGCCTCCGCCAGCAGCATCAGCAAGATCGCCAGCGGCAGGCCGGTTCCGCGTTGCAGCAGTTGCGAAAATAGCAGCGCGAAAATCGTGGCCACCAACAAGCCGCACAACCAAACCACTCCGTTCAGTCCGCCAGCCCGGTGCAGAATTCCGAGCAGGATGTCGTACAACCATTCCCACGCAAACCAGGGCTGACCTTGCATGGTGGAAGAAAACGGATCGGTGCGGGGAAGGGAGTGCGTGGCCAGAATCAGCTCGCCGGTTCGGATATGCCATCCGATATCCGAATCCGCGAGCGGCCGATTCGACAAAGGCCCCGCCAGCAACGACCAGAAAAGCAAAATGAAAATGATGTCCCGGACGGAAGGCAGGAGAAAACGCAGGACTGGCGAATTGGGTTGCGCCG
The DNA here is from genome assembly GCA_963772195.1 of uncultured Acidobacteriaceae bacterium. GTDB lineage: Bacteria > Acidobacteriota > Terriglobia > Terriglobales > Acidobacteriaceae > Acidiflorens. The sequence goes on from CAVYWE010000003.1 coordinate 68,448, forward strand.
GGGTCATCAAGGTTTGAAGACGCACACGATGTGAAGAAGCAGTGTATGCGGAGGCCGGTCGACGAAGCCAGCGGAACCTCGGGCAGCCAAAGGCAAGAATTCAATGCGGAAATCGGATGCGCAACTACTTTCACATCAAAAGTTTTCGTCTGAATAGCTATTCCATGAATCTCTATACTAGGGACTTTAAAACCTCAATGACAATGACCAGCAAACCGAGACCGCGAGTGGTGATCGTGGGCGCCGGTTTCGGAGGCCTGACCGCCGCCCGCCGGATCGCTCATCTCCCCGTTCAAGTCACAGTCGTTGACCGGAAAAACCACCACACCTTCCAACCGCTGCTCTACCAGGTCGCGACCGCCGGCCTGTCTCCCGGCGAAATAGCGGCGCCCATTCGTTGGATACTCAGAAGCCACTCCAATGTTGAAGTGTTGCTTGAAGAAGTCGTTGATTTCAACTTGGAACAAAAGAAAGTAATCACGAAGGAGCAGGTGCTGGATTACGACTTTCTGATCATCGCCTCCGGCGCGACCCATGCCTACTTTGGGCACGAGGAATGGGAGCCCCTGGCACCGGGTCTGAAGACGATTGAAGACGCGCTCGAAATCCGCCGCCGCGTTCTGCTGGCCTTCGAACTGGCCGAACGTCAGAACATGAACAAGACCGCCGTCAGCCAAAGCGCACCTCCGCTGCAGTTTGCGGTTATTGGGGGCGGCCCGACCGGCGTAGAACTCGCCGGCACTCTGGCTGAGATCGCACACCACGCAATGAACCACGAGTTTCGCAACATCGACCCGCGCCAAACCGGCATACTGCTCATCGAAGGCGGCCCCCGGGTTCTGGCAGCCTATTCGGAAGAACTTTCCCGCAAAGCCGAAGACCAACTGCGGCGCCTTGGAGTCGAGGTTCGCACCTCCCACATGGTCAACCGCATTGAGCCCGGCGCGGTTTGGGTTGGCGACGAAAAGATTGCAGCCCCCGTGATCTTGTGGGCAGCAGGTGTCGCCGCCTCGCCTCTGGGCCGAAAGTTGGGTGTTCCCATGGACCGCGCCGGTCGCGTGCTCGTCCAACCCGACCTCAGCATTCCCGGACATCGGGAAGTATTTGTGATCGGCGACCTCGCCGCACTCAACGACGAAAACGGCAAGATGCTCCCTGGAGTCGCGCCGGTCGCGATCCAGCAAGGTGACTGGGTCGCGGACACCATCGCCCGCGACCTTGAAAATCAACCGCGCCGCAATTTTCGTTATCACGACAAAGGCAGCCTGGCCACCATCGGCCGCGCCGCCGCCGTCGCCCAATTCGGAAAGTCCGGCAAGTTCCACTTGTCCGGATATTTCGCCTGGCTGGCGTGGCTCTTCATCCACATTCTTTTCCTGATCGGATTCCGCAATCGCCTGATCGTTATGATCCAGTGGGCCTGGTCGTATCTCACCTACGAGCGCGGCGCTCGCCTGATCACCGGCAGCGACGAACTGCTGGGATGGACCCAGCCCCAAGAGAATACTGGAGCGACGGGCGCCTCGCCCGTCCAGCCAAGCGCGGGTGCTCAGCTCTCCACCAGCACCCCGGACGCGGCAGCAGTAACTGTCACGCCGCCGCGGCACTAGCCGATATAATCAACTTGTCGTGAAACGCGCCACTGTCATCGCCTTCGTCTTTCTGATCTCGCTGCTTTTCTGCCCGTCGCTTCGCGCCGAGGACCCGCCCGCCTCCGACCGAACTTCGGACGGCCGCACCACAGTCGGCCGGACCATGGTCGTGATTCCCTTTGAGAATACTTCTCCAACCCCTGGCCTGGAGTGGCTCGGCGAATCCTTCCCCGAAACCTTCCACGAGCAGCTCAATTCTCCCGTTCTGTACGTAGCCAGTCGTGACGAGCGCCTCCGCGCCTATGATCGCCAGGGCGTTCCGGCTGGCGTTCATCCTTCGCGCGCCACTCTCTACCGCCTCGCCGAGCAGATGGACGTCGATTATGCCGTGCTCGGCTCCTATAAGTATGACGGCGCGCGCTTGACTGCGATCGCCCAGTTGCTCGACATGCGCGCGGAGAAACTCTCGCCCGCCGTCACCGAGTCCGCGCCGCTGGCCGATCTCGGCTCGCTGCAATCCGCGCTGGCTTGGGATTTGCTGCGCCTGATCCGCACCGACTTCTCCGTGCCCAAGGACAAGTACATCGCCAGCGTCCGACCCGCGCGTCTGGACGCCCTGGAAAACAACGTGCGCGGCACGCTGGCCACTAGTGCTGAAGAAAAAGTTAAGTACTATCGCGAAGCGACCCGCCTTGATCCGGCCTACGCTCAAGCCTGGCTGGAGCTGGGCAAGACCTACTACGCTCAGCGCGCTTACGAATTGGCAATCGCCGCGTTCGGCCAAGTGCAGCAGTCTTCTTTAATAAAGTCGGGTTTAATAATGTCAGGCGCAGTCGCCCGCGAGGCAAATTTCTATCTCGGACTCGCCGCCTACGCTCGCGGAGACCTCGCGAAATCGGAAAGCGCCTTTCAGTTCGTCGCCGCGCGCTTGCCGCTGGCCGAGGTATATAACAACCTCGGCGTGGTCGCCGCACGCCGCGGCCAGAAAAAAGCAGCAGAATATTTCCAGCAAGCCATTCAGAACGATCCGAGCGACGCTGACTATCACTTCAACATGGGAGTGACTCTTTCCCAGGCTGGTGATCGCGCCGGCGCGGCACGCGAACTGCGCACCGCGCTCGATCATCGCCCGAACGACGCCGAGGCTAAGATGATGCTCGACTCCCTCACACCTCCTGCTGCCGGCAGTATCATTCCAAGCAGCGCGACGACGAAAACTCCGGCGGAGCGCATCAAGCGCAATTACGAGGAAGACGCCTTCCGCCAGATGACCACGCAAATGGGGAGTTGGGCCGAGCAGCAATTTGCCCGCTCCGATCCCCGCTCGCACGCGCGCTTTCACGTCGAACTCGGCAAAGAACTTCTGGCCCACGGATTCACCACCGAAGCCGAGGCCGAATTCCATCACGCCGCTGCGGTCGATCCCTCGAGCACCGCGCCCTTCACGGCCCTTGCCGAAGATTATGACGCTCGCGGCGACGCCCGCGAAGCTCGCGCCCAGGCCGAAGCCGCTCTCCGCATTCGCGAGTCCGCCGAGGCCTATCTGGTTCTTGCGCGCCTCGATTTGAGAGAAAATAGAATGGAAGCGGCCGCCCAGAACATCAATCGGGCGCTGCAACTGGAACCCGGCAATCCCACCGGCCAGAACCTGAAGCGCACCCTAGCAGCCAAGCTCGCGGAGAAAGCGCAGCCGCTGTCACAGCCATGAAGCTCATATGTTTTGAAGGGGCGCGGCTTCAGCCGCGCCGTGACTGCCACAAAATCAGACGCGCTCGTGTGGGGACAGCTAGTGTGGGGACGGGCGCCCCCGCCCGTCCAAGCCGAGCGAAGCTCGGCAGCTGCCGGCGGCCACATCAACTCTGGATTCGCCGCACAGCCTGTTGCTTCGTAGCGCTCTTTCTGTTCGCCACCGTCTCCTCCGCCGATGTCTTGAGGGTCACCGTCAACGACAGGATCCATCCGGTCACCGCCGAATACATTGGCCGGGCACTCGACGCCGCAAACGCCAACCATGATCAGGCCGTGCTGATTGAACTCAATACGCCCGGCGGTTTCCTCGACTCCACCGATGAAATCATCCACCGGATCATCACCTCTCCAGTGCCCGTCATCATCTACGTAGCTCCGAGCGGGAGTCGCGCCGCTTCCGCAGGTCTCTTTATCCTCGAGTCGGCGGATATCGCAGCCATGGCTCCCGGAACACATACCGGGGCGGCGCATCCCGTCACCCTCTTCGGCAAACCCGACGACGTGATGATGAAAAAAATCGAGAACGACGCCGCAGCCGAGATGCGTTCCGTGGTCTCAAAGCGCGGCCGCAATGTGGAACTCGCCGAAAGTGCCGTGCGCGAATCCAAGTCGTTCACCGAACAGGAAGCGCTCGACAAGAAGTTAGTCGACTACGTCGCGTCCAGCGAGCAGGACCTCTTCCGGCAGGTGAGCGGGAAAGCATTCAAGCGCTTTGACGGAACCACCGCGAGTCTCAACGTGGCCGGCCAGCCCGTGCGCGACTATCCAATGACCGTCAAGCAGCGAATTCTCGCCTACATACTGGACCCGGACATTCTCATCATCATCCTGGCTATTGGCGCGCTCGCTCTCTACGTCGAGTTCAATCACCCCGGAGCGGTCGTGCCCGGCACCATCGGAGTAATTTTCATTCTGTTGGCGGCGTTCGCGCTCCACCTGCTACCCATTCGATTTGCTGCGCTCGCGATGATTCTGGTTGCTTTCGCCTTGTTCGTGGCAGAGGCCAAGTTTGCCAGTCACGGCGTGCTCACGTCGGGGGGAATTCTTCTTCTGACTTTGGGGGCGCTACTGCTCATCGATTCTCCCATCCCCGAAATGCGCGTCCATCTGGCGACCGCGCTCGCCGTCAGCATCCCGCTCGGAATTATTACCGCGTTCCTGATGAGCATCGCCGTGCGCGCCCGCCGCAATAAAGTTGTCACCGGCGAACAAGGATTAATCGGCGAAATCGGAATCGCGCAAACCATGCTCGCGCCCGCCGGAAAAGTCTTCGTGCACGGCGAGCTCTGGGACGCCGTCTCCACCGTCCCCGTCCCCGCCGGAGAACGCATCGTCGTGCGCCAAGTCGATGGACTCACCCTCCGAGTCGAGCCCGTAGCGGCGGCGAGACCGGTTATGGCCTAAGCCGCGCACACAATATAGCCACCCCAACGTTGTCATCCTGAGCGGAGCATGAACTTCACGAAGTGAAGTTCCTGCGGAGTCGAAGAGCCTGCCCTGAGCGAAGCCGAAGGGACCCCTACACTCTCCACCGAGCCGTAAGCGGCAGCCGGCACAATCCCGAACGGCCATCCCAGTGGGCGCGCCCCACGACTCTCAGCCTTGACGCTTGAAGTATTGCACGTCCCGCTCATGCGCTTCTGCGGCTTTGCGGGTTCCGAACGTCCCAAGATTGCGGCGCTTCCTCCGTTTTTGGATCTTTCTTGCGTGAGTACAAACGGTACTGGCCTGAGCTCAACTTTCGGATCATAGAATTCTCCTGCTTTTTCTGAGCAAGTTAGATGCTTGCCCTGGAGCAGTGGTGGATCGGGCCGCGTGACGCCGAACAAGACCGCCGAGATGTGGCCCCCTCCCTCAAAATACAGTATGTGCGGTATCGCACATAACGCCGATCCGTGGGTAGAATCGTTTCGGGGGAAGTGTGCCGAAGCGCCGACTCGACGATAGAATCCGCGAACTCTGCGACCAGGCTCGCGAACCCCAAAGCGATGACGAGTTGGACACCATCATGGCCGACCTCCAATCCGCTCTCCGTGAGCACAATGAGCGACTCAGAAAAAGGGTAGCCTTGAGACTTACCGGCCGAGACAACGGCTTTCCCCAGGAGAGGCGAGCTTCATAGCTGACGCAGCCTGAAAGCCGCGCCCAGAGCTGAGTCCGAAAACGGCCGGGTGCCCCATCCTTTTCGCGCACTTTGCGAAAAGAGCCTGCCCTGAGCGAAGCCGAAGGGGTAGGTGATGGGGATCATCGGGTGGTTGAGCCCCGCCCTTCGCTCCGCAATAGGACGGGCCAACCCGCCCGAATCTTACTCGACATCTTCCTCGACAACGGGTGGAAAACTACACCACCGCAGTCGTAACCTTGCGCACTGCCAACGACAGCATCACGCGCGTAACCCCGCTGATGATCATGCTCACGCCGACCAGGACACCGATCGCCCAGGCGGAACTCGACGGCCATTGCATGTAGATCATCAGCCCCAACAACAGGGTAACGATTCCGTCAACCAGCACCCAGCCCGCGCCTCCCACAGGGCGCATCTTGAAAAACAGAATGATGTCCAGCACACCCTCAATCAGGAAGAGCGATGCCAGAACTAACGTAAGCGATGCGACTCCCAGCAGCGGATGCAGGATCAGGTACGCACCGAAGAAGACATATGCGAGCCCAACCAGAACCTTCCAGATCATGCTGCCAGCTCCATGAGCGCGAAAGGCGACCATGAGGTGGACCACTCCCGCTAAGACGATGAGCCAGGCAATGACCGCGTTGACCGCCACGGCGGCAAGAAATGGCGAACCAATCGCCACCATGCCGAAGACAATCAGCAAAACGCCCCACACGATGGATAACGTCGAAGCCTTACGTACGATGTCGACCGGAGTTGTCTGTGCCATAGAGGCCTCGTTGAAAAGGCGGACTAATCCTACTCCCAAAACGCCAATCGGTGCTCGCCGTGGTACCCATCCTTTTCGCGCACTTTGCGAAAAGAGCCTGCCCTAAGCGAAGCCGAAGGGGTGGGTGATGGGGATCATCAGCGCACTCTATGAACGAGGACGCTCTGCTACGAACTCCGTTAGCACTTCCAAACTAGGCTTTTCTTGCTGCTCTGTCACGGCGCCTCCATTGTTGGGGGTTATAATTCGCTACGCCATGAAAAAAGAAACTATCGATCAGCTAATCCAATTTCTAACGGCTATGGCTCAGCACTCGCGGGAATATGCGTTGAAGTTGAAAGCTTTTGAGCAGGTAGCAAAGAAGCATCCCGAGATTTTTCGGGCCTATGAGGGATACCTGGAAGAACTTCGTTCCAGTGCCCTGGCTCAGGAGTCTCACGAACATATCGAAGAAGCACTCGAAGCGCTTAGCACAGAACTTCTTCGGGATCACGATTAGCTTCGATCATATGCGTGTCAATTTCGACAAGCCCGGTGCCCTATCCTTTTCGCGCACTTTGCGAAAAGAGCCTGCCCTGGGCGAAGCCGAAGGGGTGGGTGATGGGGATCATCAGCGCACTCTATGAACGAGGGCGCTGCCGGAGTCAGCAAGAAATCCCACGCGGGAGGCAACCGTGGAATCCCACCCTTCAAAAAACGAAGTGTAGGACACCCGGCCACCCCAACGTTGTCATCCTGAGCGGAGCATGAACTTCACGAAGTGAAGTCCATGCGGAGTCGAAGAGCCTGCCCTGAGCGAAGCCGAAGGGACCCCTACACTTTCCACCGTCGCAGGAACGCGTCAGGGAATTCTCCCCGTGCACTGGACTTCGCGGAAGGCCATCCACGCAACAGCTGGCGGCAAAACGCGATGTTGAACTTGATTTTCGGGAGGGTGGCCCGTCCTATCGCGGAGCGAAGGGCGGGGACATTCAGCCGCAGCCCTTCTGGCAAGCACGCTATTACGATTTCAAGCTCTCGATCTAAAACTCTAAAACAGTGGAGCGAGCAAAAACGCGTGGAGAAGCTCCGCTACATTCACCGCGATCCAGTGAAGCGTGGATTAGTGGAGCGCCCAGAGGATTGGTTTGTGTAGAGCGGACACTCCTGTCCGCTGCCTTTGACTCAGGCCCGGAGAAGAGGGAGTGGTCGAGATCGAATCGCACTGGACAGGAACTAAACGCGAAAAGCAAAGAATTTATCCCACCGTTCGGCGACGCGACCAGCCTAAGAGCCCCGCCCTTCGCCTCGCGATAGGACGGACCACCCACTCCCAGCCCTACATCAACTACAGAAGAATGTCATCCTGAGCGGAGTAGTTGCTTCGCGAAGCGAAGCAGCTACGTAGTCGAAGGACCCCTACACGCCCAACACTCCCACTGAAGTATAAAGGCGTTCTCTTCGTGAACGATCGAGGATTGGTGGAGGCGCCCAGAGGATTGGTTTGTGTAGAGCGGACACTCCTGTCCGCTGCCTTTGACTCAAGCCCGGAGAAGAGGGAACGGTCGAGATCGAATCGCACTGGACAGCAACCAGACGCGAGAACCAGGGAATTCATCTCACCGTTCGGCGGCGCGACATGGAATAAGAGCCCCGCCCTTCGCCTCGCGATAGGACGGGCCACCCCCGCGTAACTCCGGGGTGCAACAGCGCCCCAACTCATGTCATCCTGAGCGGAGCATGAACTTCACGAAGTGAAGTTCATGCGGAGTCGAGGACCCCTACACTTTCCACCGTGCCGTAACCATGTCAGGGAATTCTCACGATACTCTGGGGTAGATCGAAGCCAGTACCGTTTCCGCGGACACGGGCAACTGTTCAGCAGTCGGATGCCCATCCTTTTCGCGCACTTTGCGAAAAGAGCCTGCCCTGAGCGAAGCCGAAGGGGTGGGTGATGGGGATCATCAGTGCACTCGATGAACGAGGGCGCTGCAGGAGTCAGCAAGAAATCCCACGCGGGAGACAACCGTGGAATCCCACTCTTCAAAAAAGAAGGGCGCGACACCCGGCCATCCCAACGTTGTCATCCTGAGCGGAGCATGGACTTCACGAAGTGAAGTCCATGCGGAGTCGAAGAGCCTGCCCTGAGCGTAGCCGAAGGGACCCCTACACCCTTCGCCCTGGCAGGAACGCGTCAGGGCATTCTCCCCGTGCACTGGATTTCGCGGAACGGCATCCATGTAACAGCTAGCGGCGGGTGGCATTGGGAATTTCCGGAGATGGAGAGATTGCGACTCATTCCAAAATTCGCTAGACCGTCTCCTCCGCGATCTCGGTTCTCTTCATCGAGAACCGGCCGCCGAGAGCCGGATCTAAGATATCGATTGTTGGTGAAAAATCTCTATTTCACTCATTGACTGGGTTCTGAGTGTAAACGCCTGATAACATCAACCACCCAAACTCTGCGGGTACACTATTGGGCAACTATGAGTTGGTTTATCAAGAGAAGTCCCTTTGGACGAGACGAAGACCCCGTAGACCACATGGTGGAATTGCTCTCAGTTGAAGCAGAAAAATACGGAATCCCGCTGACCGAACGCGATAGAGAAATTCTTGCAAACTCTGAACCTATGCCCGAAACCCTACGGCAGCAGGCCAAAGAACTGATAACACGAATATACGAATGTGAATCCCTTGATGAATGGGAGAGAGACCCAAAGTGCTTCAGTTGCTCGTTGCAATGGGCAGGTGATCGCGAATATCCGAACATAGTGGCGCTGTCTGAGGAAGTCGCGTGTGACATCGCACGTCCTTCAGCTCCGTTGCACGGCTGGAAAAGAGTCAAAGACAAACTACAACTGGTGGGCTGCGGACTTCTACTTGTCTTGCTGATGTTTGCAATCGTTGCAGTTGCTGGCTTTCTGTTCGGTTGGAAGTGAGTGCGCCCATTGTTTGTTGCAAAATCGCGTCTCTAACAATGTCGGCGATGTCAAGCACTTTCGCGCACACTACAGCATGCACTCGGAGAAGAGCGCCATTTCGCTCTCGTTGAAAAGGTGCCGATCCAACCAAGGCTCGCTCGCAATCAAGTTTCAGGTCAGGAACTCAGTCCGACCCATGCATCTCTTCGGTCCACAACCTCGATCATGATTACTACTTCGAACTCCTCGGTGAAGAGGAGCGGGACGCCCAATCAATTACTCGGTGTTGGACTGCACACCATCGCGATTTCCGGGCTGTCCCGCGTGCGAACCGAACTTTCTAACTTGCTCGTAATCCCATCCCTTGCGCCACATCCAGAACATCTGAACCGCTAACCTGCGGGCCATGGCGACCTTGGCAATCTTCCGGCCTCGCCGCATCGCCAGGTGGAAGTACTTATTGCGCCACTCCGGGATGCTGCGTGCCGAAACTTGCGCCGCTTCCACCAACAGAAAACGCAGCAGCGCGTTCCCTTGTTTTGTGATGTGTCCCAGCCGTCGTCGATTCCCGCTCGACTCCTCCAATGGCACCAGTCCCAGATAGCTTGCGATCTGCTTGCCACACTGAAAACGATCCGCCGTTCCGATGATTAGCACGAAGGCCAGTGCGGTCAGTGGACCCACCCCGGGATGCGTCATCAGTCGCTGCGCCGCAGGACACTTCTCCGCTTCCTGCTCGATGGTTTGCGTCAGATCCGTGATCGTGGGATTCAGCCGATCCATCAGCTCCAGCAGATCGCGTCGTCTCCGGCTCGCCCACGGAGCTAACCGGAACGCCTCCAGTTGCCCTCGTCCCGCCTCTCGCCACAACCGCTTCTTACACCGTAGGCCTTCGTTGAGCGCCACCGCTTGCAGTTGGTTCATGATCCGGGTGCGCGCCTGCACCATGCGGTGTCGGTGCCACAGCAGTTGCCGCAGATCGCGATTCTCCCAGCTCGGTACCCAGATCCGCGGAAAGTCATCTTTCAGCATTAATTTCAGAATCAGTTGCGCATCCTGGCGATCCGTCTTCTGTTTGCGTACTCGCTTGGTTCGGATCTCGGCGGCGTCCCCGATCCACAACTCAAAGTTCAACTCCACCAGCAGCCGTTCAAACCAGCGCGCCTGTCCACTGGCTTCCATCCCCACGCGCACCTTTATTCCCTGGGCCGCAAGATCACGGTAGAACTTCTCCGCTTCCTCGCGTTGCTGCAGCCGCCGCTCTTGCAGTTCTCCAGTGTCGGTATCCACAAACGCAATTTGTTGGAAGGCCGGGTGGTAATCGCATCCTATAATCATCATGTTCGGCTCCTTTCTCCCGAGCCTTTTGGTTGGTTCGCACCACCAAGCTTACTCGGGTCCGGGAGCCGACATTGTTATGGAATCAATTACACTCGTTGACCGGGGTTTCTGAGTGTAAACGCCTGTTTGCATCAACTATCGGCTAACCAAGTGTGCTCGTGGTAGTTGCGGGTAGCTGCATAGAGTATTTCGCCTCCGGGCTACCTCCCCAAATGCGTAATATGAGGCGATGCAAAATGAACAGCGCGATTAGCGAGACCGCGAAGATTAGCCAGCCCGAATAAGGGAAAAATAGCTCTGCTCCATCTAGGCCCCAGAACTCGGCAAGAAGACATGTACCAACAATCCGAAAGCTGTCGGCAACAATTGCGATTGGCACTGAGGAGCATGCCAGCACGGCTCGCACCCATTCGCGATTGTCCGTCAAATACCCGTGCATGATGGCCACGGTCAACGGAGTCAGGAGGGAGAGGATTCCACTTTCAAAGGTGAACAAAAACAAATTGGATTGAAGCGTGATCACATTCCCCTCTCGCACTAGGGGAACTCCGGCAAGTTGCAGCAGAAAAGCTGAAAGCTTTAGGGTTGGCTCCTGAAGCGAAAATGGGACCTTTTGAAGGATCACGCTTGGGACTGGGATCATCAGAATCAAAAAAGCCCACGGGAACAAGACAGCGCGAAAGCACTCCCATCCGTAAAGCAGAATGACCAATCCCGCGAGAAGCAGTAGCAGCGACACACCCGAGAAGAATAAACCCCCTTTCAAACCTGTGGAATGCCGCATGAGAAGTGCCAACCCAACCAGCGGAAGACCAGCCCATGATGGGGCAGCCTCAATGGCCTTGAGCTTCTTGCGATCCCGCCAGAGAACCAACGCAGCAAAGGCGGGGACAAATATTCCGTGGGAGAGGAACGGATCGTGCATCCACACTGCGAACAGCCGGGCAAGAACCGGGGCATAGAGCCACGCAATCACCGGCAGCACCAATAAATTCCGGTAGCGCACGGCTGAGTATTATGACACTGTTTCCGATTGTTGGCGAAATATCGCGATTGCGCTCATTGACCTCTTGGGAGGGCAAACAGACGGCGCAAGCTTGTGCTATCGCCTGTTTTCGCCATTTATGCGAACTGCGTATAATCCCTCCGTAATCGGGCACAACAGTGTTTGAGCGCTACACAGAGAAGGCTCGTCGGGTCATCTTCTTCGCACGCTATGAAGCGAGCGAATTCGGATCGCCTTATATCGAGTCCGAACATTTACTACTGGGCTTCTTCCGGGAAAGCAAAGCTCTATCTGCCAGAATCTTCTCTGGGCCTTCATTCTCAGTAGACGATATCCGCAAGGATATTGAAAAACACACGACGCTGCGAAAGAAGATTTCCACCTCGGTCGACCTTCCCCTCAGCAATGAATGCAAGCGCATCCTGCACTACGCATCCCAAGAAGCCGACCACCTTGGGCATAGACACATTGGTACGGAACACCTGCTCTTAGGGATGCTGTTGGAAAAGGAATGCTTTGCTGCACACCTACTTAACGAGCGCGGCATCTCGCTGGAGGGCGTCCGCGCCAACATTCCCATTGAAGAGCCGACCACAGAGTTGACCAAAGCGAAGTCGCCGGGCATTCCCGCCGGATACTGGTGGAAAACCCTGCTCTACAACCCGGCGAGCGAAATGATCATTGTCGAGATGGCGGGCTCTGACACGGGGCATCTGCCGATGTCGCGATTGTTTATGCGCAACAGGAATGCGGACGCGTACGAGCAAATTGGCAGTCCCGCCGATAATGTTTCCTACGAGGCTGCCGTCACCAGCGAAAAACAGCCGATCATCATCTTCAATTCGATAAAATGGGAAGGCAGCGGCGGAAATCATGACGGTGTTTACGTCTTTAATCTCCTAACCAAAGAACTTAGCATCTGTGTTCCGAAGGATTCGCTGAACATTCCTCAGCCTCACCTGCGGTCTTGGGTTTTGACGCTCGTCTCGTTGTCCGACGATGGGCAGACATTGTATCTGAAGATAGGAATCGAAAAACCAGCTTCCAGCGGTGGAATCGCCCAGTACTATCTGGCCAGCTTGGGCATAGCAGACAAGAAATTGGAACTTCTGTCTCAGCTAAAGGACATTCGCTTCTGAGACTGTCGTAAAATCCCGATTTCACTCGTTGACCTGAGGGCATGGCCGCCGGGTGCCCCATCCTTTTCGCGCACTTTGCGAAAAGAGCCTGCCCTGAGCGCAGCCGAAGGGCCACGGCCATCTCGCGCATGGGCTCTTCCAAACCTCACTCTCCCGTTTTTTCATCACATTTTTCTTGTACCGCCCTCACAGACACGCGAATCGCAATCGCGCAATAATTCCCCGACAGTGCAACATCGAAAATTGCGCCCGTCTCCAGAGACGGACCCAAAATCCGCCGCAAAACATCTTCGGCGGTTCTTTGACAAAAGGACGACAAGCACACAAATAAAGCACTAAAACCGGCGACCCCGCACCCCGAAAAGTGCACGCCAAACCGCAGAGACACCAGCTAAGTCCTTATTCATGTAGATGATGGATCTAAGTACTTTAATTAGAATAGCTTAGCGCGAATTGGGGGGGGGGGGGGGGGGGGGGGGGGGGTACAAAACCTTTCCAAATTCCACCCCTGCCAAAAACGATTTAATAACACCCGATTTAATAACACTAGGAGCAATCATAATGTCATCATCTTCAGATTCTTCAGGCAGCAAATATTCAGGCAAACCTTGTGAACAGCGAAAAGTCAATGGAGATCCCTGCACCTCTCCCGCTCTAAACGGCAAGAGGTTTTGCCACTACCACGACTTAATGGGCCCATCGCCCATCAACATCGACAACGACGCCATTCCCTCCTCTCACGTCTACCTCCCTCAACTCGAGGATGCCGCCTCCATCCAATCGGCCATCTCGGAAGTTTGCGAGCTGATGCTGCACCGCCGTATCGAACCGAAAGAAGCTTCAGCCCTGTTCTACGCCATGCAGGTCGCGTCCTCGAATTTGGTCCACAAAAATCAACAGGTAAACATGGAGACGCCACCTGGAACGATTCAAGCATGTGAGCAGCCGAAACGTGGCAAGCGCCGCCTGCGTGCCTGATCACGAGGTGACGATCACGATGGGACGATCAGGACTCCGCTCCGGATGACACTCTATCCAGAGCACCCGTATCTTCCTCAGCAACGGCTCAAGCAGGCTGTCACCGCCGATAACCGCCGGCTTGCGCTACAATCCGCTCATACACTGAACTTCTACTGAACTCTCACTGAACTCTGTGAAGAGCGATTAGCAAGTTGCCTGGAGGCGTATATGGAACTCGGGTTTCCCGTGGTCACGGTGGCCATCGTCATCTTCGTCATTTATCTGCTGAGTTCCATCAAGATACTGGCCGAATATGAGCGCGGCGTCATCTTCCGCCTTGGACGCCTGCAAGGGCACGCCAAGGGTCCGGGCGTAATTCTGGTTTTCAGCCCGATCGATCGCATGGTGCGCATTTCGCTCCGGCAGGAAGCGCTTGAGGTTCCACCGCAGGACATCATTACCCGCGACAACGTTACCTTGAAAGTGAACGCGGTCATTTTTCTGCGCGTGATCGACCCGAACAAGGCTGTGGTGGAAGTATCCAATTATGTCTACCAGACTTCGCAGTTTGCGCAGACCACTTTGCGCTCGGTGCTGGGCGAACAGGAACTCGACGAATTGCTCGCTCACCGCGACAAAATTAATCTGCGGTTGCAAAGCATCCTCGATACGCACACTGCGCCTTGGGGAGTAAAGGTCGCGAACGTCGAGGTCAAGCAGGTGGATATGCCCGAGTCCATGTTGCGGGCGATGGCCAAGCAGGCCGAGGCGGAACGCGAAAAGCGCTCGAAGATCATCCACGCCGAAGGCGAGTTCTCCGCCGCCCAGCGCCTGGTGGACGCTGCACACTTGTTATCTTCCGAGCCGGCCAGTATCCAGTTACGCTATCTGCAGACGCTGACTGAAATCGGCGTCGAGAAAAACACGACCGTCGTGTTCCCCGTGCCGATCGATTTCTTCTCCGGCATGCAGAAGTTGCTTGGGGGTTCGCCCGGTAACGTCGCGCCGACACCCGCCAAGCCGGCAGGAAGCTAGCGGGGTCGGAAAGATCAGAACTTTCAGCGGCTCGGAGTGTTTGAACGTTGAGAGGGTTCAGCGGTTAGAGGTCAACAGTTCTTCCCATGTCCACGGCGCAACAGGATACGGAGATCACGCTCGGCACCGGCCGCATGCTGGCCATTTTCTTCTCTTTTGTCCTGATCTGCGCTTTCTTCTTTTCGATAGGCTTTTCGCTCGGCAGAAGAACCACGATCACGGGCAGCTTGGGGATTGCTCCCGCTGGAAATCCGGCGACCATCGTTCGGCCGTCAGCCGCAAAAAACGACGCTCCCCAGCCCGCGCCGCAGTCTGGCGATTTTAGTTTTTACAAGGCCGTGGCCGAGAAGAATGCTAACGCCGCGCTCGCGCCTCAGGATTCGAAGACGCCAGCGGCCGCCGCAACCACGCCGACCTCAACGACCGCGACGCCAACCCCAAGCGCAGAAGTGCCGTCAAAAACCTCTACTGACGCCGCAACCGCTGCGCCCTCGAGCGCCGGTTATTATGTGCAGGTCGCAGCGGTCAGCCGACAGGAAGACGCCGAAGCGCTCGTCGAGGCGCTGAAGAAGAAGCAGTATCCGGCGTTCACGGCGAACAATTCTACCGGCGACAAGTTCTATCACGTTCAGGTTGGACCCTATACCGAACCGAAGGACGCCGAGGCCATGCGCGCCCGGCTGATTGGCGATGGGTACAATCCAATTGTGAAAAAGTAGAGAAGAATTGGTAATTTTGTAATCTGACAATTTGGTAAATGAAAATCAAAATCAACGGGGTTTCAAATTACCAAATTACAAATTACACAATCACCAATTCATCATGGCTGATGCCGCTCCCAATCTTGATCGCTTTCTACACGCCATTGCCGATCCCACGCGCCGCCGGATTCTGAGCGCGCTCAAAGAAAAAGGCGGATGCTCGCTGGACAAGGAAACCGGGCTCTGCGCCTTCGATATCGAACAACGGGTGAAGCTGGCGCAGCCTACCGTTTCGCATCACATGCGAATCCTGGAGAAAGCCGGCGTGGTCGAGGCCAAAAGAGAAGGACACTGGCGCTGGTATCGCCGCAATGAAAAATTGATTACGGAAATGATGCGGGGCTTGAAGGGACAACTTTAGCCGAAAAGCGAGTTCATGCTCCCGCCCTCGCCATGGAGGCCTTCTCTTCGCTCTTATCTTTATCCTTCATTGCCGGATTCCCTTCCCTCTGCGCCAGGACACGGACCTGTGAGATCAGGTCGGCCACTTCAAACGGCTTGGCGAGAGAGGGCACGCCATGCTCGTGAAGGAAACTTCGAGTCTCCGCATCGGTCACAGTGGAGAACGTCAGGAGCAGTCCTTTCTCCACACCTGGACGGTTTTTCGCGATCCACTCATACATTTCGCGCGCGCTGCATCCGCCTGGCATACGACCATTCATCACGATCACGTCGAAGGAGCCATTGCGGAGCCGCTGCTGCGTATCCTCCACGCTCATGGAGGTTGTGACTTCGGCTCCCGCACCGACCAGCACGTCTCGTTCAAATTCCAGCACCGCTTCTTCGTCTTCTACAAGCAGCACGCGGCCTGCGAGCAGCGACTCTCGCCGCGTGGGTGCCACCGTCTCCGGCAACGGGGGTTTCTCGCTTGCAAGCAAACGAACTGCAATCGTCGCTCCGCCCTCGTCGCGGTTGCGCGCCACGATTTCCCCGCCATGTTCCTTGACAATCCCGTAGCAGATGCTTAGCCCGAGGCCGGTTCCCTTGCCCACCGACTTGGTGGTATAGAAGGGATCGAAAATCCGGCTTGGGTCCTTGATTCCCGGACCGCTGTCATCGAACTCCACACACACGTACGCGTCTTTCTTGAACACGCGCACCTTCAACACACCGCTGCCGCTGCCTTCCACCATCGCATCGAGCGCGTTGTTGATCACGTTCAGAAAGACCTGCTCCAGTTGATGCGGATCGGCTACGACTGACGGTAAGTCGTCGGGGATTTCGCGTTCCAGCGAGACATTGTTGACCTTCAAATCGTATTCGCGCAGCGTGAGTGACTCTTCCAGCACCTTGCGCAAGTCCACTTCCTGCTTCTGCGGCTTGCGCTGGCGTGCAAAAGAAAGCAGATTCTGTACTACGCGGTGCGTCCGCTGGGCCTGCTTGAAGAGCTTGCGCACATAGTCGGCTGAACGCGGATCGAGGCCCGCACCTTCCAACAGTTGCGCGTACCCGAGGATCGCGGTCAGCGGATTATTCAACTCGTGCGCCACACCAGAAATCAATTGGCCGACGGCCGACATCTTCTCGCTCTGCAGCAGTTGCTCCTGCGTCCGCCGCAAGTCTTCGTAGGCGCGGCAAGTCTCCTCGTAGAGCTGCACCTTTTCGATCGTAGTCGCCAGTTGCCGGCTGATGGCGACCAGCAGATTTTCATCGTTACTCGAATAGTGACGGTCTTCCCTGCTGGCAATACCCAAGATGCCGATAGGCTTGTCCTTGCTCCAGAGCACAACCCAGATCCAGTAGGGCAAGCGGTCTGCACATATAAACTCCACCACCGCGGCTGGGAGGTGCGGCAGAAAATCCTGCGTCACCACTTCCGCTCGCGAGCGCATCACGAGATCGCCCAGGCCTTCCGGAAAGACGACTTCGGCCATGCGCACACGCGCCTCGCTGCGCGGGCCCCAACCTGCACGACGCCGATAGGTACCCTCCGGTTCGGCTGCCAGATAGACCGAGCCTGTCTCCGCCCCAAACAGCGAGATCACCTGCCGCAGCGTCAGGTTAAGAATTTCATCCAGATCGAACGATTGGGTCGCGATGACCGCCATCGCGTTGAGCGCGTTCAACTCGCGATTGCGCCGCCGCATCTCGTCTTCCGAGCGTTTCTTCTCCGTGATGTCGAGAACGAAACCCTGATAGCGCTCAATCTGTCCGCTTGAATCGCGCGTGGCAAAACAGCTCTGCGCCACCGCCAGCAGCGTGCCGTCTTTGCGCCGCACAGTAATCTCAAAATTGCGCACGTAGTTGTGCGCCTCGATTTCCTTGCGAAAAGCCTCTCGCTCCTCGGCCACCCCGTGGAGCACGCTCCCCATGTCGAGCGTCATTAGTTCGTCCCGACTGCCATAGCCGAGCATGGTGACAAAGGCATCGTTGCAGTCGAGCAACTTGCCATCCGGCGTCGCTACGAACACACCTTCTTGCGCCTGCTCAAACAGCATGCGGTACTTTTCTTCCGCCACTTGACGCGCGGTCGTATCGTGCACCACATGGATGGTGCCTTTTTGCTGGCCTCCCTGCTCGGCATACGATGAGGTTGAAACCACCGACTGCCCGCCAAAGCACGGATCGATTCCTTCCGTCAGCCCCGAACCGCGTTCACAATACGGGCATCCGCTCCAGGAACCCTTTTGCGGCAGAACCTCTTCGCAGAAATGGCCCAATACATCGGCCGGCGCCTGTTCCAGGCGTTGCAGCAGCGTTTGATTTGTCTTGAGGATGCGGAAGTCCGCGTCGTGCGCCAGAATCAGATCCTGGATGGAATCGAAGGTATTCATCCACTGCCGCTGCGAGCGCAGCACCTGCTCCAGCAAGCGCAGATTTTCGACAGCAATACCCAGCTTCTGCGCCGCCGTTTCCAGAAACTCCAGTTCTTCCTGGGTATGGCGACGGCTGCCGGCACAGCCGAGGGACAACATCCCGATCACCGTCTTCTTACCCCGGACCGGCAGCAGCAGCACATGATGAATACCGTGCTTCCCCAGTTGTTCGCGCTCCTGCTCTGACATGTCCGAGGCGGTTATCACTGCCACCCGGTTTTCCTGGAGGACGCGGGCCTGGGTTCCATCCGTGCCGCCTTGCCCAATCACCGACTGCCCCAGGGCTCGCAGAAATTCCGGCGAGAGGCCGGCGTGCTGTGTGGGCACCAGACGGTCGCCTTCCATCAAATGGAACCATGCTGCCTTCGCTCCGACTACAGCTTTCAGTTTCTCGAGCGCAGTCTGCATCATCGGCGCGTGATTCTGGCCGCGCGCAATGGTGACCGTTAGCTCGTTCAGGACTGCCAGCCGGCGCGTGCGCAGCCGCGAGTCGTCCAGCACCATCAGCAGGATGCTCGAACCGAACAGGACTTCCGCGAACAGGTACCCTTCACTCGGAATATGGCTTGTGAACTTAGGCCAGTTCAGATTCAACGTCAGTAGCCCAGCGCCGAACAGGAACGGCCCCGGCCCAATACGCCCGAACCGGTACCGCAGCAGTTCGATGGCTGCTCCGGCCGCAATCAAGCGGCAGGATATTTCCAACCCCAGACCGAGGGTCTTCGAATCAGGAAAATAGAGCGGCCGCATCGCGGCGCAGACCATCAACACCCACGAAACCGCCACCAAGGTCGTCAGCGCTCGCCGTGCCTGCGCCGACATCAGCCCGGCCGCCGCAAATAAGGCCATCGCCAGCACGAAATCGGCTTGAGCGAACGCGGCCACCGACTTCGACGCGCCGTGCAATTCGCCAGCACCCGCTACCCACAGAAACGCTCCATAGGCGATCCAGCCCGCTCCCCACGCCAGCAGACATCGTTCCCGAAAAACGCGGAAGAAAAGCAGGCTGACGACGACCACGATCAGAGCGGCCGTCTCCCGAGCCGTCAGCCAGGGGCCGGTTAACACGCCAAGCGAATTCCCGAATAGCCCGGCAGGATCCATAGATCAGCACACCAAGATCAGCACACAAACGATAAGCGCACAAACACCTAAGCTCTTTGAATATCATGCTCGCAGCCCGTCGTTACCGGATTTCCGTCTCCTTTTGGTTACTTTCGGAATGTGAAGTCGTGGCCTAAAATGAGCGATACACTCACTCAGCGCTATGCCAAATGACCGAATTCTCGTGGTAGACGACGAGGAGACAATCCGCGAGATTGTCTGCTCAACGCTCGGCGGAGCCCATTTTCAGACTCGTTCGGCCGCTAATGGAATCGAAGCCCTGGCCATTCTTGAATCGGGGGATGAATTCGATCTCGTCCTCTCCGACCTGATGATGGCCGAAATGGATGGCATTGCCTTTTTGGAGCGTGCCAAGGAACGTTACCCTGATATGCACATCGTGATGGTCACCGCGGTCCACGATATTGGGGTCGCTCTCCAGGCGCTGCGTAATGGGGCATACGACTATCTCCTTAAGCCGTTCGAGCGGGAGCAACTGCTGGCCACGGTTCGCCGTGCCTTGGAGAATCGCCGCCTCAAACGCGAAAACGATGCCTATCGCACCAACCTCGAGGCGCTCGTTGCGGCCCGTACCCAGCAATGGAAAACGGCGCTTGCTGACCTGGAGAGGTCCTACGACATCACGCTCGCGGCTTTGGGCGATGCGCTCGACCTTAAGGACAAAGAAACCGAATTCCACTCCAGACGCGTGACCGCCTACACCATCGCCATTGCGCGCAAAATGGGCCTGCCTAAAGAGGAGATCAAGGTGATCGCCCGCGGCTCCTTCCTGCACGACTTCGGCAAGATTGCCATTCCCGACGACATCCTGCTCAAGCCGGGCAAGCTCACAGAAGATGAAATGGCTACTATGAAGGAACACTGCTACCTGGGCTACAAGATCGTCTCCCGAATTCCGTTTCTGGCGGAGGCTGCCGAGATCGTTTACTCCCACCAGGAGCGCTATGACGGGACAGGCTATCCCCGTGGATTGAAGGGCGACGAGATTCCTCTCGGGGCGCGCATGTTTTCGATCGCCGACACTCTCGACGCCATGACCACGACCCGCCCCTATCGACCCGCACAAACGTTTGAGGCCGCCCGCAAAGAAATCGAACTCTGGTCCGGTCGCCAGTTCGATCCCAAGGTCGTCAGGGTATTCCTCGAAATGCCCGACAATATATGGGAAGACCTGCGGAAAGACATCAATGGGCCCGACCCGAATGGATCCAACCCGTCTTTCCCGAAAGTGTAGCCAGAGAGTGTAGCGACGTACACCCCGGGCTGAGCTTGCCATACTAAACGCGCAACGCTGCCCTGCATTTCCCGCCAAACGCCGGGGCATCGTTTTGCCCTCATCGCCTCATCCAACTAACCAGTGAAGTCAAACCAAACGGTCCCCACCTCGGTTTGTGTGCTGCCGTCCTGGGGTAAATAACCGGTACCCGCCAGAATGTGCCTGGTTCACATCTGGCGGGTTTTATTTTTGGCGCGCCACAGGCCTTAGAGGCGTGGGTCGCGGCGTCTCCGGTAGCTTGGCCTTCATCGTCCCGTAATTTTTCTCGTTTTACTTCTTTCAATCGCAACTCGGGAAGCTCGTCGCGTTCTAAGAGCAGAGGTGTATAACGGAAGCTTTACATTCGTTTTCCGTGTGCAGTTTCATGCAAGCGAGGTGCATCACGATGCAGGAGAGCTTCCGATGAAAACCACCATTGTCACCTTATGCGCCGTTCTCGTACTGAGTGCTCTCTTGATCGCGCAGAGTCCAACGCTCAACCCCGTGCCCAACACCATTTTCGTGGGCGCCGATGGCAAATTTGAAACCGCGCCGGATACCGCGCTAATCCAGTTCAACATCTCGGCCCAGGCCGACAGCGCCAAGGACGCCTACGACCAGGCCGCCAAACAAGCCGAGGCCACGCGCCAGGTTCTGCGCGCAAACGGGATTGATCCCAAGTCGGCGGAAATTGGCTTCTTCTCTGTGAATCCGCAATACGACTGGAAAAACCCGAAGCATAGGGTCATTGGCTACCAGGTCACGACGAGCGTCAGCCTGAAGCTCAAGGATTTTTCCAAGATCGGCCCAGTTACCCAGCAACTTGCGGACGCCAGCGTCAGTGAAAGCCAGTCGCTCAGCTACACGCTGGACTCTATCGACGAGGCCAAGAGCAAAGCCGTCGCCGATGCGTACCGGCGCGCCCGCGCTTCGGCGCAGTCCCTCGCCGCCGCCAGCGGACGCACGCTCGGCGAACTCTCCTATGCATCCGTCGATACCTTCGAGAACATTCGCGTGATGGCGCCCATGGCAGGAAGGGGCAGACCCATGGCGATGGCGGCACAAGGCCCCGCCCCGACCGAGGAATTCTCGCCTCAGAGTGTGACGGTCACCGCGCACGTGAACGCCATGTTTGTATTGAAGTAGCTGGTGTGGCGCGGACACTCTTGTCCGCGAAAAGATGGAAGAGAAACGAAAACGGAGTTATTAAGCTGCCGAATTGCAGGCCTTATTTCGAACACCAGTCGTTGTGAACATTAGTCGTTACGAACGATGACCTCACGTCTTGAGGAAATCCGGCTCGGATCCACTGTAACTTCGCGCTGAATCTCCATCTCGATCGATGTTCCCGGCTCCAACCTCACGTCGGCGCCGCGCGAGAGCATGCTGATCGCCAGGCCGGTGACTCCTCCAATTCCCGCTCCGATGCCGGCTCCCTTCCCTCCGCCGGTTACCGCGCCGATCACCCCTCCCGTGGCTGCCCCTTCCGCGGCTGACTTGGCTTTTCTCCCGACTTCGCTATCCTGGCGAATCGTCCCTTCCGAATCTTTCATCGATGTCTTCTCTGCCCCGGGCGTATTCTCCACCGAACCGCCCAGCATCACCGTATAGCCACTGGGATAAATCATCGAGGTGAAGTGAATCAGCACCTCGGCGCGGCCCTTTATATGCCCACCGCGTTGCACGCGTGTGATCTTTCCCTGGATGTAGGTCCCGGCCGGAATCACGACTCGGTCGTTGACCACAAACGGAAAGGCAGTCTCCGCGTAGACCGGGTCTCCGTCTCTAGCTGTCTTCGTTGATATCGCCTGCTTCAGTGATAGTGGAACCCTCGTTCCCGCCGGAATGGTCAGCGTAGGCTTGCCAGACTCTACCGAAGGCGCAGCTGGGTCTGGGGCCAGCGACGACTGTGCGGCCGCAATTCCCGCCACCACCAAAACCCACATACCCGCAGCACGGATTCTCATCGAAGGCCCACCTCTTCAAGATGATTTTAGTAACACGCTTGCAATCTCAGATGCGGCCGAGGGAGTGCTGAGTTAGCTGAGCGTAGGGACAGCCCCCTCGGCTATCCACCTAACCACTACTCCTTCGCGCCCGGTTCTCCAGAACATTGCCCATGAACTGCGACTGCAGTTTATGCGCGCAGCCCTCGCCGCAAACTTGCATCGCGCCTTCCAGCACCGCGAGTTTTTCGTTCCACGGCGCCAGATGCATTACCGGCACCTCGTAATCGCCAATTGAGCTCCACATCACCCACCAGCGGTCGCTCGCGCCTTTTAGCACCCCGCAATTCGGGCCGGCGCAACGGTAAAACGGACTCGGAATGAGAAGTACACTGTCGGACATGGCTAACCTGGATACTCTGGGTGATTGTAACTGAGGAGCCCGCGCGGGGCCATGGTTTAGAGGCCATCACTTGTACAACAAATACTTTTCCCGCAGGCGCACAAATTCCTCCAACCGCTCCTGCCAGTCCTCGGCAATCCTTCTCGGATCCTCACCCGCCCCAATCGCATCGAGCACACTCTGATTCACCAGCAGATCCGTCATTCGCTCCAGTTTGAAGTCATTCGGATAGAGCTTATGCAGCGCCGAGGCCAACTCAATCCCCAATTCTGGCGATTCCAAAGTATTCCTATCCAGAACAATCAGGTTCACGCCTTCGCACCGTTCGCCCGCGTAGTTACTCGCCGAGGGAGTAAAAACAATCGGCACGAACCGCACACTCTGTATATCGCGCCCGTTCAAGTAAGCTGCCAATTCCCTGCTCTTCATCCAAGGGGCGCCCAGCACTTCGAACGGCGTGTCGGTGCCGCGGCCAACCGAGACATTCGTCCCTTCGATCATCGCCACTCCCGGATAAAGCGTCGCCTCGGTCAGACTCCGCAAATTGGGCGACTGATTCACCCACCCCACACCGGTCGAATCGAACCAGTCCCCCGGCTGCCAGCCTTGCATCGCAACCACCTCGAGCCGCGCCCCTATGTGCCGCTCGGCGTTGAACATTTTCGCCAGCTCACCTAAAGTCATCCCGTGCCGCGGTGGTTCGGGAAAGTAATTCGTAAAATTTTCACGCCCGGCATCGGACACCGGCCCCTGCACAAACGATCCGGTAATCGGATTCGGACGATCCAGAATGACAACTTCAATTCCTGCTTTGGCCGCCGCTTCCAGAAAAAATCCTGTCGTAGTTTCGTATGTGTAAAAGCGCGCGCCCGCATCTGCCAGATCGATCACCACCGCATCCAGTCGCTTTAGCACATCCATCGGTGGACGCCGGGCGGCGTCGCTTGCCCCGTAGACGGTGTAGACCGTAATCCCTGTCGCCGCATCCTTCGCATTCTTATTCTTGATGTCCGTTGTATCGAGCGTCCCGGTCACTCCATGCTCCGGACTGAAAATTGCATCGAGGGAAATCCCAGGCACGCTCGCCAGCACATCAATCGTCCGGCGCCCGTCCGCGTCCACTCCGGTCTGATTCGTCAGCAGTCCAATGCTTCGCGGAGCCCCGCCCCTGGCCGGATGCAGCGCTGCGAACTTTGTTTCCTCGAGCACATCAATTCCCGTCTTCACCGTTCCATTCCGCACTGCCAGCCTGCGCGCCGCGCTCTGCATTTCGTTGTAGCCGGTGATCGCTGCCACCCGCATCTTCTCCCCTTCGGTTGGATCGAGCGCCAGCGCCGCTGCCACCGCCGTCGCCACTTTCGTCCGAAGCGAGACGGCGTTTCCCTTCTCCTTCGTCGGCAGCGCGTTCATGTGCACCGCGTTCGTCAGCAGCACGATATAAGTCTTCGTCGCCGGATCAATCCACAGCGAAGTACCCGTGAATCCGGTATGCCCGTAACTACCCACCGGCAACAGTTCGCCGCGGTTGGTTGAATAAGGAGAATCAATGTCC
Organism: uncultured Acidobacteriaceae bacterium; assembly: GCA_963772195.1. Classification (GTDB taxonomy): domain Bacteria; phylum Acidobacteriota; class Terriglobia; order Terriglobales; family Acidobacteriaceae; genus Acidiflorens. The sequence continues at coordinate 92,925 of CAVYWE010000003.1, forward strand.
CAGCCAAATCCGCGCACCGCCGTTTCATTCACCGGCTGCTGGGGTGCGGTCATTTTCGCAATCGTCGCGGCAGTCAGGACGCCTCGCCCACCATCGAGCAAAGCTTGGGCAAAAAGCGCCAGATCATCTCCGGTAGAAAATACTCCCGCATGACCTGCCACGCCGCCCATCCGGCGAGCTGTGGGATCATGCACCACTCCGCGCAGCATGTGATGGTTCTCGTCCTCCTCGGTTGGGGCAATCCGAGGCTCCCACGACCGTGGAGGAAGGAACTGGGTCTCTTTCATGCCAAACGGTCCAAAAACATGCTTCACTGCATACTGATCGAGCGACTCGCCGGAAAGCCGCTCCACCAGCGCGCCCAAGACCTCGAAGTTGATATCGCTATAAACAAACGTCGATCCGGGAGCCCACTCCGGTGCGCCCTCAAACGCCATCCGATATGCTGTCTCTTTGCCTTCCCATGCCTTCGTCAAGTCCAGATCCGGAGCCAGCCCTGAGTAGTGCACCAGCAACTGCCGGATCGTAATATCCTGCTTCCCGTTCTGCCCAAATTCGGGAAGGTACTTCGCGACCGGATCGTTCATCCGAAATTTTCCCTGCTCCCAAAGTTGCATGATCGCCGGAGTAGTCGCCAGGACCTTTGTAAGCGAGGCGCAGTCAAACACCGTATCGAGCGTCATCGCCTCCCGCCGAGGTTCAATCGCCCGGCTGGCATAAGCCTTACGGTAGACCACCTGTCCGTCATGGCCGACGATGAGCACCGCTCCTGGAATCTGTTGTTGCGTGATGGCTTCGCTGATGACGGGATCGAGAACGGCGAGGCGGGATTCCAGCGGAGTCTGGGAAAACGACGCGACAGAAAACAGGAGAGCGAACAACAGCAGATTTGCCGGTAAGTGTTTCACGACTGTGACTGTACATGACCCCGGAGATGCGGCTCAAGGCTCAACAGTACCTAACGATGCCCCCAGAGTAACTCCCCGTTTGCCTCTACCCGCCGCCTTTGCTATAACCCCATCAGTTCACAAAACACCCTTGAACCTGACGCTGCCCAATCGAGAGTCTGGTTTTTCCTTCCTCGTGCGCAATTTCGTCGCGCAGGATGATCGGTTTCACAGCGCGTTTGGCATCCTGGAGAACGCCATCGCCGCTCACGCCTTCCCCGCCTGCTCGCTCGCGGTCACATTCGGCGGAGAGCTCGTCGCCCACAAGGCCCTCGGCCGCTTCACATATGATCCGGCTTCGCCCGAGGTCACGACCGCGAGCATCTTCGATCTTGCTTCGCTGACCAAAGTCGCCGCCACGACCGCCATGGCGATGATCCTCTACGAGCGCGGGCTGCTCGATCTCGAAGCCCCGGTCACCGCTATCGTCCCCGAATTCGCCGGCCAATTGACCGAGAATGACCCTCGCCGCCGCGAAGTCGCGCTACGCATGCTGCTTGCACACAGCTCCGGCTTGCCCGCCTACGACAAACTTTTCCTGCGCGCCAAGACTCGTGAAGACCTTCTGCAAGCCGCCTTCACCGCGCCGCTTGCCGCCGCTCCCGGCGCGCGCGCCGAATACAGCGACGTCGGCTTCATCATTCTCGGCGTCGTCCTCGAACGCCTCGCCGACGAATCCCTGGACGTGTTCTGCCAGCGCGAGATCTTCGGTCCGCTCGGCATGACCCACACAACATTCAATCCCGCGTCCGCGTTAAAGGACTCCATCCCGCCCACGGCCGACGATCGCACCTTCCGCCACCGCATCATCCAAGGTGAAGTGCAGGACGAAAATGCGAGCGTCCTCGGCGGCATTGCCGGGCACGCCGGCTTGTTCTCGACCGCCGAAGACTTAGCAAGCTTCGCCCACTCCCTGCTCAACGGCGGACACCCGATTCTCCGCTCCTCGACCATCGAACTTTTTTCGCGCCGGGAATCCGCCCCTGAAGGCACTTCCCGAGCGCTTGGCTGGGACACACCCTCGGCGCCCTCGCAATCCGGAAAATACCTCTCGTCGCGTTCCTTCGGACACCTCGGTTATACCGGGACGTCATTGTGGATCGACCCGGACTGCCAACTTTCTATAACTTTACTAACCAACCGCAACTGGCCTGACCGCCAGAACCAGGCAATCAAGCAAGTACGCCCAGTGTTTCACGATGCGGTGATTGAAGCCTTGGGGAAGAACGCTTAAAACGCAAAGAGTTGAAACGCAAAAGAGGGATCCGCAAAAGATTGACCGTAGAACTCCGCCGCCTCGGTACCGAGAAAGCAAACTCTGCCTCCGTCGATCTCGATCGCAAGTCCGCACTCGAAATCGCCCGCATCATCAATGCTGAAGATGCCAAGGTCGCCGCCGCCGTGAAGGGCGCTCTCCGGCAAATTGCGCAGGCCATCGATCTGATTGCCGCGGCACTCTCGCAAGGCGGGCGCCTCATCTACGTGGGCACCGGCACCAGCGGGCGCATCGCCGCCCTCGACGCCGTCGAATGTCCGCCCACCTTTGACGTGGACCCGCGCATGGTCCAATTCATAATCGCCGGCGGGCCAAAAGCGCTGGGCGCGGCAGTGGAAGCCGACGAAGATTCCCGCGAACTGGGCCGCAAGGAAATGGCGAAGAAGAAGCCAACAAAAAAAGATGTCGTCATTGGGATCGCTGCCAGCGGACGCACTCCCTTCACCATCGCTGCCATCAAATATGCGCGCGCCCACGGCGCAAAAACCGTTGCCGTCGTCTGCAATCCGCACTCCCCGCTCGGCAAAGCCGCTCACGTCGCCATTGTCGCGGACGTCGGAGCGGAAGTTGTCGCCGGCTCCACGCGTATGAAAGCCGGTACGGCGCAGAAGATGATCCTGAACATGCTCTCAACCGGCGCGATGACCCGTCTCGGCTACGTCTATGGCAACCTGATGGTCAACCTCCACACGAAGAACGAGAAGTTGCTGGAGCGCGCAGTGGGCATTCTGGAAGAAGCTGCGGGACTCAAGCGTGCAGCCGCGCGCAAGCTCCTCGCCGCTGCGGGAGGCCGCGTCCCCCTAGCCCTGGCGATGTCCAAGGCGGGAGTGAGCCGCACTCGCGCTGCCGCTGCGCTGAAAGAATCTCGAGGTCAAGTGCGCAGAGCGATAGCGCTGGCAAAGCCCATGTAACGCAGACGGCCGCTCTCCCCTGTGGCCCTTGTGGCCCCTGTGACCCTCTGTGCCCCCTGTGGTTATGCTTTTGTCGGAGCAAACTAAACTCCACTCGATATTTCGAACCGGCGCGGTCTCGCAATCGTAGTTAAAATGAAAGCGGCGCTTAATTTTTCAGGCAACCACTCAAGCTATGGACAAGCTCGTAATCCGCGGTGGCAACCCGCTGCTCGGCACCGTCCGAATCAGTGGCGCGAAGAACGCCGCGCTCCCTTGCATGGCGGCGGCTCTACTTACCGACGAACCGGTGATTCTCGAAAACATTCCGCAGGTGCGCGACATCGAGACCACGCGCAAGCTCCTTGCCGCCATGGGCGCCGAAGTCGAACTCGGCTACGGACGCGCCCAACATCGGACCACCATTTGCGCACGCACGCTCTCCGCTCCAGAAGCGTCCTATGAACTGGTCAAGACGATGCGAGCCTCGACGCTCGTCCTCGGAGCGCTGGTCGCGCGCTGTGGCCACGCTCGCGTCTCGCTGCCCGGCGGATGCGCCATCGGTGCGCGCCCCATCGACCTCCACATCAAGGGTTTGGAGCGCCTGGGCGCCAAGATCACGCAAGAACACGGCTATGTCGAAGCCACCACTGATCCGATCAATGGCGATCGGCTCAAAGGCGCCGACATTGTCTTCGACAAAATCACCGTCACCGGCACCGAGGATTTACTTATGGCCGCCACGCTTGCCGATGGCGAGACCATCATGCAGAACTGCGCCCGCGAGCCGGAAGTCGCGGACCTCGCCGCGCTGCTCAATGCGATGGGCGCCAAAATCCAGGGCGCCGGCACGTCCACGATCCAGGTAAAGGGCGTCAACAAGCTTCATGGCGCCCGGCACCGCATCATCCCCGACCGCATCGAAGCCGGAACCTTCATCCTTGCCGGAGCCCTCACCGGCGGGGACGTCAATGTTGCCGGATGCGATCCCACGCACCTCACCGCCATCCTGCAGAAGCTCGAGGAAGCCGGCGTGAAAACTGTGGTGAAGGCCGACTCCGTCCGCGTCATGGGGGATCAGCCGCTTCACGCCGCCGACATGAACACCGAAGAATATCCCGGCTTCCCCACCGACATGCAGGCGCAATATATGGCGCTCACGACACAAGCCGAAGGCACGTCGATCATCGAGGAAAATATTTTCGAGAACCGCTTCATGCACGCGCTGGAACTGGTGCGCATGGGCGCGAACATCAAGATCGAAGGCCGCCGTGCCATCGTCCGCGGCGGAACTCCGCTCAGCGCCGCCGCCGTACTCGCCTCCGACCTGCGCGCCTCCGCCTCGCTCGTGCTCGCCGCCCTGGTCGCGGACGGCGAGACCATCATCGACCGCGTCTATCACCTCGACCGCGGTTACGAGAACATTGAAGAAAAACTGAAAGGCATAGGCGCCGAAATTCGGCGTGTAGGAAACATCTTCCCCAAACGAAGCGCCGCTCCCGCACAATCGTGACGGGTAACGATAGTAACCTTCAGACCCTCAGCTTATCCAGCTAGTATGACTGCACATGTTGACTCACAACCAGCAGCCTGGATCGCAACTATCTTCGGCGGCCGGGGCTGCGGCTGGAGTCATGACCGCTCCAGTCTGGAAAAGCCCACACATGCTTACCATATTCTGGTACCTGGCTGTGGGCGCCTGTAACACGATCTTCGGGTATGGCTGCTTTGCATTATTCACGCTTCTCCTGACCCCAGTCCTTTCCTACGGATATGTCGCTGCCAGCATTCTCGCCAACCTGTTCAGCATCACGTTCGCCTTCCTCGGATATAAGTGGTTTGTATTCAAGACTAAGGGCAACTACCTCAAGGAATGGCTCCGTTGCCTCGGAGTTTATGCCGGCGGCATGATCTTGTCAGCCGCCGCGCTTCCCTTCGTCGTTGGCGTCATCCGCCGCCAGCCGGGGCACGACCGCAGCGCCCCATATATTGCCGGAGCCATCGTTCTTGTGTTTTCAATCGTGTTCAGCTTCTTCGGCCATCGCCACATTTCCTTCGCCGACCGGAATCAGGCCCCGCAAGGGGCACCTTAACCAGTTGGGATCACACCCCTCAAATTGAAGCCTACAGGGTGACTTTCGTAATTCCGCCTTCGTCCCTCGCGTGTGGGATAACTGAATTGCGGGCTCGTATAAGTCCGTGAAGATACGAGGCGTTGTCACACGCGGGCGGCGCTGCCAGGAACCCTGATTATGAAGGTTGTCGTTCTGTGCGGTGGATTAGGTACCCGTCTCCGCGAAGAAACCGAATTCCGACCCAAACCTATGGTGGAGATTGGGGGCCGTCCCATTCTGTGGCACATCATGAAGATGTACGCACACTACGGGATGCGCGAATTCATTCTCTGCCTCGGCTATCGCGGCAACATGATCAAGGATTACTTCCTGAACTACGAAGCCATGAATAGTGACTTCAAGATCTGCCTGGGTCGCAAATCGCACGTCGAGTTCATGGGCGCGCACCACGAACAGAATTTTGCGGTCACCCTTGCCGACACCGGCCTCGAAACTATGACTGGTGGCCGCTTGCAGCGCGTTGCCCGTTATCTTGAGAACGACGACACGTTTCTGCTTACATACGGCGACGGCCTGAGCGACGTCAACATCAGCAGCCTTCTCGATTTTCATCGCCAGCACGGCCGCCTCGCAACTGTTACTTCAGTCCCGCCTATCTCGCGCTTCGGAGTGCTCGAAACCGACGCCGAGGGCCAGGTTCAGCGCTTCATGGAGAAGCCCAAGGCGAATGGGCTGATCAGCGCGGGCTTTTTCGTCTTCAACCGCCGCGTCCTCGATTACCTCGGCGGCCCGGAGTGCATCCTCGAACGTGAGCCTCTGGAGCGACTGGCGCGCGAAGGTCAACTCATGGCCTATCGACATGACGGATTTTTCTTCGCCATGGACACGTACCGCGAATATCAGTATCTGAACGAACTCTGGGCGAGCGAGCAAACCCCGTGGAAAGTGTGGGCGGAATGAGTTCATTTTGGCGAGATCGCTCCGTCTTCGTCACCGGCGGCACGGGGCTGCTGGGATCGTGGCTCGTCAAGCAACTTCTCGAAGCCGGCTCGAATGTTGTGTGCCTGGTGCGCGACTGGGTTCCGCAAAGCGAACTCGTGCGCAGCCGCCGCATTGAGCAAGTCAACACCGTGCGCGGCGATATTACCGACCGCAATCTCATCGAGCGAGTTCTCGGCGAGTACGAAGTCGAAATCGTCTTTCATCTGGCGGCCCAGACCATTGTCGGGATCGCCAATCGCAACCCGGTCTCGACTTTCTCCACCAATATCGAGGGCACCTGGAATCTGCTCGAGGCATGCCGCCGCTCTCCAAAGGTCGCGTCGATTGTTGTCGCGTCCTCGGATAAGGCCTATGGCGATCAGGAGCATCTACCCTACAACGAGACGATGCCTCTGCAAGGCCGTCATCCCTATGACGTCAGTAAGTCGTGCGCCGATCTGATCGCGCAGACCTACGCCGTCAGCTACAACCTGCCGGTCGCAATTACGCGTTGCGGAAATTTCTACGGCGGCGGTGATTTGAACTGGAACCGCGTGGTGCCGGGCACGATTCGCTCCGTCATTCGCGGAGAACGGCCCGTGGTGCGCTCCGACGGCAACTTCGTCCGCGACTATTTTTACATCGAGGATGGCTCAGCCGCTTACATGCTGCTCGCCGAGCGCCTCGCCTCCTACGCCGGCCTCCGCGGCCAAGCTTTTAATTTTTCCAATGAAAGCCAGGTCAGCGTGCTCGACATGGTTGAACTGATCCTGCGGAAGATGAAGTCTTCTCTTCGTCCTGAAGTGCTCAATCAGGCGAGCAATGAAATTCGTCATCAGTTCCTAAGCGCCGAGCGCGCCCGCACTATGCTCAACTGGCGACCCCAGTTCACTCTCGAGTCCGGCATTGATCGCACCCTCGCCTGGTATCGCGAGTTTCTGGGCGCGCCCGCGGCGATGGCGAATGCGGGCAAGGGATAACTCGGCGATGACAACAACACCGAAAACGACAACGATAACGACCAAAACTGCCGACCAACTCCGGGACGAAGTTCGCGCGATCGTGAAGCAGTACTACGAGGTCGCTCTGACTCCGCCGGCGTTCGTGCCCGGCCATAGCAGCGTGCCCGTGTCGGGCAAGGTCTTCGACAGCACCGAGCTCGAACTTCTGGTCGAAGCCTCGCTTGACGCATGGCTCACCACTGGCCGCTTTGCCGCTCAGTTCGAACGCGAATTTGCCGCTTTTGTGGGCGTGCGCTGTGCTTCGCTCGTCAACTCCGGATCTTCTGCCAACCTCGCGGCTCTTTCGTGCCTTACTTCTCCATCGCTCGGCGATCGCAAGCTTTCTGCCGGAGACGAAGTCATCACCGTAGCCGCTGGATTTCCCACAACCGTCAATCCGATTATTCAGAACGGGCTCGTACCAGTCTTCGTCGACGTTCAGGTTCCAACTTACAACGTCGACGTAACTCAGCTTGAAGCGGCAGTCTCCGATCGCACCAAAGCCATCATGCTGGCGCACACCCTCGGCAACCCATTTGACGTCGATGCCGTCATGGAGCTGGCAACCAAGCACAATCTTTGGGTGATCGAAGACTGCTGCGATGCCGTCGGCTCTCTCTACAAAGGTCGAATCGTTGGGACGTTCGGCCACTTCGCCACCACCAGCTTCTATCCCGCGCACCACATCACCATGGGTGAAGGCGGATGTGTGCTCACTCAGTCCCCCGCACTCAAGAAGTTAGCCGAGTCTTTTCGCGACTGGGGCCGTGACTGCTGGTGCGATCCCGGGAAATCGAACACGTGCGGTTGCCGCTTTGAATGGAAACTTGGCGATCTGCCCACCGGATACGACCACAAATATATTTACAGCCACATCGGCTACAACCTCAAAGCGACCGACATGCAAGCCGCCGTCGGAGTCGCGCAACTCAAGAAGCTGCCGGGCTTCATTGCCACCCGGCGCGCGAACTTCGCTAAACTTCACGCCGCCCTCAGCGACCTCGACGACATTTTCATCTTGCCCGAAGCCACCGCGCATTCGGACCCAAGCTGGTTCGGCTTTCCCCTCGCTGTTCGAAAGGATGCGCCCACAACCCGCAGCCAGATCGTGTGCTTTCTGGAATCTCGAAACATAGCCACCCGCCTGCTCTTCGGCGGCAACCTGCTTCGTCAGCCCGCCTATCGCGACATTCAGCGCCGCGTGGTCGGCAATTTACGGAACACCGACTTTGTAATGAACAATGTTTTCTGGATCGGCCTCTATCCCGGCATCACGCAATCGATGATCGATTACATGGCGGAGACTTTCCATCAGATTCCAAGAGCTGCCTCCGCCGTTCACGGAGCATAACTGGCGCAACGAACACGCAACCATGACCGACGCAAAAACGACAAACCGGCTGGCGCACGATCTCGACCGTATCCTAGCGCGAACAGAGCCTCTGTGGGAGGAGCTACGCGGCCAGCGCATCCTGATCACGGGCGCCACTGGATTTTTCGGATGCTGGCTGCTTGAAAGTTTTGCGTGGGCGAATCGCCGGCTGAATCTCAACGCTCATGCGGTTGGGCTATCGCGAAATCCGGGACGGCTTGCTGAGAAAGCACCGCACCTGGCACAAGATCCAGCGATCACCTTGCACGCCGCCGACGTTCGCCACGGTGATTTTCCACAAGGAGCATTTTCACACGTCATCCATGCCGCGACCGAAGCCAGCTCGAAGCTGAATGCCGAATCGCCCCTTGTGATGTTCGACACTGTTGTCGAAGGGACACGCCGGGCACTGCAGTTCTCCATCGCCAGTTCCGTCAACAGATTTTTATTCGTCAGTTCAGGCGCAGTCTACGGGACCCAGCCGTCGCAGCTCGCACACGTTGGTGAATCATTCGAAGGCGGACCCGATCCTCTTCACCCGGCCTCTGCCTATGCGGAAGGTAAGCGCTCGGCAGAAATGCTGTGCGCGCTCGCTACTTCGCCCCGTTTAGCCACCACGGTCGCGCGCTGTTTCGCTTTTGTGGGCCCTTACATGAACCTCGACGCGCATTTCGCCATTGGCAACTTCCTCTCTGATGCGATGCGCGGAGGACCGATTCGGGTCACGGGTGATGGTTCTCCATTTCGCTCATATCTGTACGGGTCCGATTTGATGGTCTGGCTCTGGACAATTCTCTTCAAGGGACAATCCCGCCGCGCCTATAACGTCGGTTCCGAAGAAGCCCTGAACATCGCCACCCTGGCAGGAGAAGTCGTTGCCGCGATGCCGCAGAAAATCAACTTTTCGATCGCCGCCACCCCAACCCCCGGAGATCCTGTGCATCGCTACGTGCCCTGCACGGCGCGAGCGCGAGAAGAACTGGGGCTTCGCGCCGAGGTGCCATTGCGCGAAGCTATCTGTCGCACCCACGCCTGGTTTTCTGGAAATACATTCTCCGAACAGGGAATTTCCAGACCAGAAGTTGCCGCCCGAGGGACCCATGCATAGCACTGCTGCCCTCATTCCTCAGCCTCATCGCGCATGCGGCGCTTGCGGTGCAAGTGGCAACACGGTCTGCCATCACCAGCGATTCATCGTTCCGGACGGCTATCCTCTGCCGGCCGAGTACGAAGTCGTCGTGTGCCGCCGCTGCGGTTTCGTCTACGCCGATCCCGCCGCCACCCAGCGCGATTACGACCGTTTCTATTGCGAGTGGTCCAAGTACGACGACTCGGCGACCGCCACCGGCAGCGGTGTTTCCCCGTACGACGCTGCTCGACTTGCTATCACTGCCTCCGACATCGCGCGCGCCTTGCCTTCACGGGCAGCGAGCATCCTAGACGCCGGCTGCGCCACGGGCGGCCTGCTCACTGCCCTCCGCGATCAGGGATTCACGGCAGTAGCCGGACTCGATCCTTCGCCGCACTGCGCGGCCGCGTGCCGCGATCGTGGCTTTGAAGCCTACGTCGGGTCTATCAGCTCGGCGCCCGCGCACATGCCAAAATTTGATTGCGTCGTGCTCAGTCACGTGCTCGAACACGTTTATGATATTCCCGCATTCTTCACCGCCGCCCGCCGTCTTCTCGCGCCCGGAGGTTACGTTTATCTGGAGACTCCTGACGCCACCCGTTACGATGAGTATCTCTACGCGCCTTTCCAGGAATTCAATACCGAGCACATCAACCACTTTTCGGCGCGTGCGCTCGAAAACACCGCCCGCCGCTTTGGCTTCCAGCCCACTGTGGTTGAACAGAAAGTGATCCAGACGGCGGAGGACACGCTCTACCCCGCGGTCTTCGGCCTTTTCCGCGACGCGGCGGGAACCGCCGACGAACGTGTCGTTTGCGATCAGGAGTTACCGTCCAGGCTCGCTGCCTATATCCGGCATTCCGCCGAGCAGATGGAAACGATCAACCGCCACTTAGCCGGCCAGCTCGCAAACACCCAGCGGGTCATCATTTGGGGTCCAGGGCAATTCGCGATGAAGCTCCTTGCCCTTTCCTGTCTCGCTCAAACTGAAGTCCGCGCTTTGGTGGACAACAATCCTATTCTCCGGGGCAAAACCGTCGCCGGCGCGCCCATCATCGGCCCGCAGGAACTAGGCGCGCAAGAAATCGCGGGCAACCGTGACCCGATCATCATCGCCACGTTGCTGCACGCCCACGAAATCAGCGTTCAAATCCGCCGTCTTGGACTCAGCAATCCCGTTCTCTCGCTGCTCCAGAACTCAAGCGAGGAGGTCCGCCGCTCATGAAGCTTTCGGACTACATCGTCGGGCAGCTCACAAATTGGGGTGTGCGCCACATCTTCCTCGTCACCGGCGGCGGCGCCATGCACCTCAACGACTCCATCGGCAAGGAGCCGCTCATTCAGTACGTTTGCAATCATCATGAACAAGCTTCAGCAATGGCCGCGGAAGCCTACGCTCGCATCAGCGGCCATCCCGGCGTAGTCAATGTCACGACCGGGCCCGGCAGTATCAATGCCCTTAACGGGGTTTTCGGGGCCTGGACCGACTCTATCCCGATGCTCGTCGTCTCCGGCCAGGTCAAGCGTGAAACCTGCATGCGGACTCAGGGCATCACTGGCCTGCGCCAGCTCGGAGACCAGGAAGTCGACATCATCGCCATGGTCGCGAACATCACCAAGTACGCGGTAATGATCGACGACCCCCGCTCCATTCGATACCATCTCGAGCGCGCCTGGCACCTGTCACACAATGGACGTCCTGGTCCTTGCTGGCTTGATATTCCGGTCGACGTGCAGGCCGCGTCCATCGATCCCGACAATCTTCGCGGCTATGATCCCGCGGAGGACGATCCCGCGCACGATGGTCCAGTAAAAGACAGCTTCGCCCACGAGCCTTCCAATCTGAATTCCGCTTGTCGTGAAGTTCTCGATCGCATCAGAAATGCAAAGCGCCCCGTGATCCTCGCAGGCACCGGCGTCCGCGCCGCCCATGCGGTCACAGAATCCGACGAACTATTTCACCGGCTGGGCGTGCCCGTGACTACCGCCTGGACCCATGACCTCATCGCCTCCGACGACCTGCTCTTTTGCGGACGCCCCGGCACGATCGGCGACCGCGCCGGAAACTTCACGGTGCAAAATGCCGACGTTCTGTTGATCCTCGGATCGCGTCTTAACATCCGCCAGATCAGCTATAACTGGAAATCGTTCGCGCCGCGCGCGTTCAAAATCCAAGTCGATATCGACGCCGCCGAGTTCCACAAACCCACGATTCAGCCGGACTTGGCAATCCACTGCGACCTCAAGCAGTTTCTGCAAGAACTCCTGCGTCAGTGTGAGGCCAACAACTACAGCCCTGGAGCTCACGCTCCTTGGCTCGCTTGGTGCCGGGAGCGCGTCAAACGCTACCCTGTAGTGCAGGATCGCCAGCGCCAGCCTGGTCCGCCCTTAAATCCTTACTTCTTTGTCGAGCAACTCTCGGCCAAACTAGCCCACGACGATGTCATAGTCTGCGGCAACGCAACCTCCTGCATCGTGCCTTTCCAGACTATGCGATTGCGCAAACACCAGCGCCTCATCTCCAATTCCGGATCCGCCTCCATGGGTTACGACCTGCCCGCCGCCATCGGCGCCGCTTTCGCCCGTCCCGGGAAGCGTGTTATCTGCCTTGCCGGAGACGGCAGCATTCAGATGAACCTTCAGGAGTTACAAACTGTCGTTCACCATCACTTACCACTCAAGATCTTTGTGCTGAATAACTCCGGCTATCTTTCCATGCGGATGACGCAATCCGGATTCTTCAGCCGACTAACCGGAGAGAGCGCATCGAGCGGCGCTTCTCTCCCGGACATGGTCAAAGTGGCGTGCGCCTATGGGATTCCATCGATTCGAATCGACCGCGAGTCACAGTTGGGTCAAATTGACCTCGCACTCGCGGCCGACGGGCCGGCATTAATCGATGTAGTACTCGACCCAAACCAGGAGTTCGAGCCGCGATCACGCGCCCGCCAGTTACCCGACGGGCGAATCGTTTCACCTAATCTAGAGGACATGTACCCATTCCTGGATGAGACTGAACTAATGGACAATGTCATCAAGGAATAAGGACATTACCATGCTATTAGACCGCGCTGTCGTACCGCACGGTACCGCGAACTGGGCAGGCGAGTAACATCATGACTGGCAATGATATATTCGACGAGTTATTCGTTCTCGAGGTGGCCAATAACCACCTTGGCGACCTGCAACGCGGCCTGAAGATCATTAGCAACTATGCACAGGTCGTGCGCTTTAATAATGTGCGCGCCGCTATCAAGCTGCAATTGCGCGACATTGACAGCTTCATCCATCGGGACTTTCGCCACCGCGAGGATATCCGCTACATCAAGAAAACGCTCGACACGCGCCTCCAGCCGGAGGACTTCGAGACCATGGTGCAAGCCATCCGCGCAGCCAGCTGCATCCCGATGGCAACTCCGTTCGATGAGAGTTCCGTCGACTTCTGCTGCGAGCTCGGTATCTCCATCCTTAAACTCGCCAGTTCAGACTGCAACGACTGGGTTCTGATCGAGAAGATGGCGAAGACGAAAAAGCCGGTCATCGTCTCTACGGGCGGCTCGTCACTCAAGGACATCGACGATCTGGTCACGTTTTTCGACAATCGCCATATTCCGCTGGCCATTAATCACTGTGTTTCGCTCTATCCCTCTGAGGATTGCGACATCGAACTCAATCAGATCGACTTTCTTCGCAATCGCTATCCCCACCACACCATCGGATTTTCCACGCACGAGTATCGCGACTGGACTTCATCGATGCTCGTAGCCTATGCCAAAGGCGCGCGGACCTTCGAGCGTCACGTCGATATCCAGACCGAAGGCATGACAGTTTCTCCTTACTGCTCAGTGCCTGAGCAGGTCGATACCTGGTTCAAGGCCTTTCATCGCGCTAAGAGAATGTGCGGAGCTCCGGGAACGCAGAAACGTCTGCCTCCGCAAAAGGAAATCGCCTATCTCGACTCGCTCGTTCGCGGAGTCTACGCCAAGCGCGATCTTCCCGTAGGCCACGTTCTGCAGGATGCCGACATCTATCTCGCCATTCCGCTTCAGCAGGGACAGATCTCCTGCCGCGAGCTGATGCGTGGCGAAGTGATCTTGAAGGCTGTGCCCAAAGGTCAGCCCATCATGATCGACGCCATAGACAGTCCTTATGCCAACATCCCGTCACTTACCGAACTGATCTACAACCGGGGACTGCCGGCACACTCTCCAATTGCTCAGGCCGCCAAAGCGGGCGCCGGAAACGATTGAGGAACTGAATTCGACCCGTCATGAAAAAGATCCGTAAACAACTCGAATCGTTGCTCGGCGAGACGCCGCCAGCGGCCCGTGTTCGCCAGCAGCATGCCTTCGATGAGGCCGCGGGTCGACGCCGTATCGTCATTTTCGGAGCAGGCCGGTTGGGCCGTTTAGTTCTCCAGGGCCTCTCCGGCACCGATCTCGAAGCGGTTGCGTTCGCGGATAATAATCCCCGCACCTGGGGAACAATGACCGACGGACTTCCCGTGCTCTCTCCTCGGGACGCCGCCAACAAACACTCGCAAGACGCCGTGTTCGTCGTGGCCGTCTGGCATCCGAGCCGCTCCCAACTCATATCTTCGCTGCTTGATCAGTTGCGGATACTCGGTTGCCGCGCTGTCGCTTTCCCTTCGCTCTTTTGGCGTCACTCCAGCACTTTCCTTCCCTACTTTTTCTGGGATCTGCCTGAAAATCTGCTTCAGCAAAGCCATGAGATTGCAGCCGCCTTCGAATTACTCCATGATGACTCTTCGCGCGAGTCATTCGCCGCGCAACTCCAACTACGGCTGCGCGCGGATTTCAACTGCATCGGCACCCCATGCGCGGGCGACCAGTACTTTCCCGGCCTGTTCTCTCTGACCGCCGATGAGTGCTTTGTCGATTGCGGCTCCTACACCGGAGACACGATCCAGTCCTTCATTTCCCAGACCGATAATTGCTTTCGCAAGGTGATCGCTTTCGAGGCCGACCCTGCCATAGTGCCGGGTCTCCGAACTTACATGAATAGTATTGGCGCCCGTGCGGTTTATCACAATGCTGCGGTTGGCGCTCATAATGGCGTTGTCGGTTTCGCGGGAAACGGCATCGGCGGGGGCTGCATAGCCGACGCTTCGAGTACTGAAGTTGCTTGCGTCCGCCTAGATGATGCCCTCGCCCGCGAACACGTCTCTCTTATCAAAATGGATATCGAGGGCGCCGAGCTCCAGGCTCTTGAAGGCGCGCACGACGTCATCTGGCGCGATCGACCGGTGCTCGCCATCTGCGGCTATCACAAGCCGGATCATCTTTGGCGCGTTTTGGCCTCCCTCAAGAGTCTCGCGCCAGACTCGGCACTCTTCCTGCGTTCGCACTGCGCCGATGGCCTTGACACCGTCTGTTATGCCGTTCCTCCGGAACGTCAACTACAAGTTGCAGCTGGCAACGCCAGCAGACACCGGCCATCCGACAAGCTTAGCGCTCACGCACAAGGTTCCTTTTCATGAAAACCATCAGCGTAGTAACTCCCTGCTTTAACGAGGAAGGCAATGTCCGCGAAGTCTACGAACGCGTGCGCACATTGATGTTGGGTCTCGGACGCTACCGGTACGAGCACATTTTCATCGACAACGCGTCCCGCGACACCACCTTCACCGTGCTCAGCGAAATTGCTGCCGCCGATCCGAATGTTAAGGTTATCCGCAACGCGCGGAACTTCGGACACGTGCGCTCCCCCATGCACGCGCTCCTGCAGGCTCGCGGCGACGCCGTCATTGTCCTCATGTCCGATCTGCAGGACCCGCCCGAGGTCCTCGCCCAACTGCTCGAACAGTGGGAAAAGGGAATTCCCATCGTCATTGCCGTAAAGCACCAGAGCCGCGAATCCGCACCGATGTTCCTGGTTCGTAGACTGTTCTATCGACTGGTTCACCACATCTCCGACGACATCGAAACCTACGAAAACTTCACGGGCTTTGGGCTGTATGATCGACAAGTCATCGACCTCGTGCGCCAATTTGGCGATCCTTATCCTTACTTCCGCGGCATGATCGCCGAAATCGGCTTACCCCACACCGAGGTTCAATACGAGCAGCAATGCCGCAAGAGCGGAAAGTCCAAAAACAATTTCTACACGCTCTACGATCTCGCTATGCTCGGCATCACCAAGCTCTCCAAGGTCCCGCTGCGCCTGGTCACGTTCGCGGGGTTTGCGGGGTCCCTGCTTTCCATGCTCGGTGGCACGGCTTACTTTGCTTACAAACTTATGTTCTGGCACCAGTTCACACTTGGCATCGCACCCATTGCTATCGGAATGTTCTTCCTGGGGTCGCTCCAGCTTCTCTTCATGGGCATCATCGGCGAGTACATTGGGAACATCCACACGCAGGTGCACAACCGACCACTGGTGGTCGAACGTGAACGATTAAATTTCCAGTACGAGCCCGGGGAACCCCTCCCCCATAACGCTCTCGCTTCGGGTGCGGCCGCTGGCCGCTGAAGGACGGCACAGATCTTCCCTCGCGTCAAACGACGCTGTCGATCAGCGTAGGCCGTAAGAAATGTCGGAGGAGACCTCTGGACCAACGAACGTAACGGAGAGATTTAACGGATTCAATGAGCTTACTTACCCAAAGCGCGACCATCAGTGCCCCGTCTGAGATTGACGCAGACTCAAGTCCCTTCGTCACCGTTAGGCTCCTGCAAGCGATCTCACGGTTCGTTGAAACTCGCGGTTGGGTCGCGTTCGCGGTAGTTTCCACTATCTGTGGATGGATCCGTCTGGGCGGTTTCGCCTCCCGTCATCTTGATCACGACGAGTTATACACTTTCTACATTGCGCAAGCGCCGACGCTGAGGCAGTTACTGGAACTGACCCGCACCGTCGATCTCCATCCCCCGCTCTCTTACCTTCTCATCCGCGCCTCGTTCGCGATCTTCGGAGTCAGTTCATGGTCCTGCCGCCTCCCCTCCGTGCTCGCTTTTTTCTTCACCGCCGCGCTCGTGTTCTGGTTGGCGAAACGTAGCCTGTCCCCTCTTTATGGAATCATTTCCGTCCTGTTCTTCTGGAGCGTCCCATTCACTTACCAGGCGGACGAAGCGCGCCCATACTCCTTGCTGCTCTTCTTTACCACGCTCATGCTGGTGAGTTGGTACAAGGCCACCGAGACGCCTGACTCTAATTTCGTCTCATCCGACCGCCGTTTCGCCCTATTGACCCTGACAGTCGGCGGATTCGGACTGCTGCTTTCGCACGTTCTGAGTGCCCTTCCTTATGCAGCGTTCTTTGCGGCAGAGGTCGTCCGGTTCTCGATTCGCCGCAAATCCGACTGGCGCCTCTGGACTGCTCTTCTCGCGCCAACTATCTCTGTTCTAACTTACCTTCCACTTATCCGTACCCACTCCGGCATTTTGTTTGCCGACGAGTACCACGCCACCCCGATGCGGATAGTCAGTTTTTACTCCTGGTCAATCCGCTTCCTGCCTATACCTTTGATGTTAGTTACGCTCCTCGCCTGCTTATGGCCCACACTGCGACGACGCGCTTCGCAGGATCAATGGCAAGCAATGCCGCCGGCCCCATTACCGGCCACGCTCCGCCCGCTGGGTTTTCTCCTCTGCGGTCTCGCCATGATCCCGCTCGGCGTCGGCATTCTTTTCGCCCATACCGGTACCGCGTTCTTCGATCGATACGGAATTGTAGTAGTCATCCCCATCGCCCTGATTCCCGTTTTCCTTCTCGGCTTTCGCACTCAGCGGAACGAGATGGCAGGAGTCGCGGTCGCGCTCCTGTTGAGCGCTACACTCTTCCTCAATACCGGTGGGAAAATCTGGCTTATTCAACAACTCGGCAATCTCGCTTCGCCCACAGTCGCCCGATACGCGCTCAACGGTCTCGCTCTGCCTACGATTATCACCGGTCGCGTTAAACCGCGGGTCGCTCCTCATCTACAGACGGCTCTCGATGCCGCTCCGGCCGTGTCCAATCTTGACGTGATCGATCCCGATCTTCCTTTAGTCGCAAATACTGGTTTGACGTTCCTCGAGATCGATCGGCAGGGAGATGCGGAGCTCACAAAGCGCCTTTATTTTCTCAATGACAGACAAGCCGCTGCCTCAATCGCGCACGATACCGTATTCGAAAACTATGACCGCCTGACAGAGATCTTTCCCATCCGCGGCAAGGTCGAGCCCTACTGCCCCTTCATCAGCCAGCATCCCCGCTTTCTCGCGCTAGGCGCCTACAACCATCCTCAGGGATGGCTCCTCAAGAAACTTGATATGGACGGAGCGGACATGCACATCATCGGCACCTATGCCGGCATCACCGAAGAAGCCCAACTCTACGAGGTAACCGTCTTGAAGGCTACCTGTCCAATGCGGCCCTGATCAGACGTCAACATCCGATACGAACTGTCTCGCATCGGCTTGTACATCGAATAAAACGTGAAATGAAATCCAGGTGGAACGACTTAACACTTTCAATACTAATAACTTTTCGACCCTAACTACGGTCGCCAAAACACGCGGAATATTCCAACCAACTGGCTCTCCGGAAATTTCCGCATCACTTCCGCCCTTACCTCGGGGCTCATCTTGGCGGAGGGGAAAAACGGCGCTTCATTGATCACTACCAATTTCAGGTCGTCTGATTGCAGCGCCTTCAAAACATCCTCTGCCGGTGCGCCCCCGTCGTCGCGCGTTGCATTCTTCAGTCCGGCAAGAAAATACAGCTCTGGACAATCATTACCGGCAAACATCAATCCGTTTGGCGAATGCTGTTGCAGAAGATGAATCAAGTCCGCAAAATTCGCCGCATACTCGATCCTTAATCCCCCGGCTCGTTTCAGATGCAGTTCATCCATGCGCCCGACTTTGTGGGTCAATTCATAAATGTAATCCGGAACCAGCATAGCCACTGCAAACAGCAGATAAAATCCCGCAACTGCGGCCAGCACATAGGTCCCCGGTTGCTTCTTCGCCGTCGCCACAATCGCCACCGCGGCCAGCAACGTGAGTGGCAACGTGTAGCAAAGATAAATCGGTGCTGCGAATGGATACTGCACCAGGCCACACATCGCCGCCAGGGAGATCAGCACCATCACCCGCTGCTGCGGGAGTTCTGTTTGGCTGCCCCGCTTCCCTGCGGTCAGCACGACCGCCGCGCCCAGCAACACCACCAGCGGAGTCAGTGTCGCAACCGAATACCACACTCCGGAAACGATTCTGCTTGAGGTCGCAGACTTCACGAGCATCACCGTCAACCCCAGGCCGACGGCCGCGCCCACAAGCTTCCCCTGAAATTCGCGCAAGTACATCGCCCCCGCAACCAGTGCCGCCAATGCCAGCGCGAATATGGCTTCTTTGATTGACACGGGACGAAGCACGCCCAACCCGACCGAGCGTGCGATTGCGCTTGACGCGACGCCCGAAAAGAACTGCCCGACCGCTCCCGACTTCGCGTAAGGCGCCAGGAAAGCAATCACCGGGCTCACCACTCCGCAGACGAACGGAACCACCAACTTCAGAAGGCCGCTAAATCGTTTACGCGTTCCCGCCCCCCGCACATTTCGCTCGCCAAGCAGGATCAGCGCTACGAGCACCCCCGCTGGCAACACGAAATGGTAGAGCTCGCCAATCCCTATTCGCGCGTGAAACATGTAAAGTACCGTCGCTAAGAAGAGCAGCAGCGCGCTGGTGCTGAACACACGATATGGACCTGCGTTTTTCCTCGTCTTGGCCGATTCATGATTGGTCTGTTCGTCACTTGGTTCCTTACTCTGCTCGTCACTCTGCTCAAGAAACGCCAGAAACAGCAGTACACCTGCGATGTAGTAGGCCCCGATAACCTTGATCAGGATCGACGCGCCTCCACAAACGCCCGCCACAAACAACCATCTCGCCTTGCGTGCTTCGAGGTAGCGCAGCAAAGCCGCCGCTCCAAAGGTGGCGAAGAACAGGTTGTACCAGGACGGCATGGCCGCCGGATAATTTGGAAAACTCCAGGCCACTGCCACCAGCGTGATCAGGCCAGCTGCCAGTGCGAATGTAAAACGCAGCGCCACATAGTAGACGGCAGGAATCCATGCCAGAAAAAACAGAAACGCGCAGATCCGTAACGACAGCAAATTTACTCCGAAAACGCGAAACGCAAGCGCATGGATCACGCTCAGGCCGCCCGTGTAAATCTCTGCGAAATCGCGATGCGGAAGTTGCCCATGCATTACTCGCAGCGCACTCTGGCTCAGAATGCCGTCGTCGGCCGGCACCCAGCCACTGCTGATGTGGGCACCCACATAACCTGCCGCGATCGCGAAAACCGCACCGAGCACCATCAAGGGGACTAACCAGCCCTTGGCAGCGGCCACCACCGCGGATTCACTCTCTCTGGCCGCCAATGCCTCGGTACGCCGGTCGTGAACCCTCATTTCCACGCTCAGCATTTCTGGATTCAGGGCGGGATCAACTTGCAACCCTGGCTTCGCGGAAGTCTTATCCATTTCGCTCCTCACTTCGCTTCCAGAGCCGTCAGCCGCACCTTCGCTTCTTTGCTGTCCTGGTTCAGTTGCAATGCCCGCTGATACTCCACTCGCGCAGCGGACATATTTCCGCTCTGTTCGAACGACATCGCAAGCCAATAATGGTAGTCCCAAACCTTCGGATCCATGGCCACCGCCTGCAGCAGGTAAGGTTGCGCCTCCGCGTTGTGTCCATCCTGCAGAAGCGCGCGCCCCAGAAAATGTCTTGGAGCTGCCTGTTCCGGCACCAACTGCACCGCGCGCGACAGTAATTGTTCCGCGTCCCGGTACTGACCATCCATCAAGTGAATATTGCCGCAGTTGTAGAGTGCCGAATAAAGATTTGGTTCCTTCTCCAGAATCTCCGAGCAAAGCGCAAAAGCTCGCTGATAGTAGCCCATCTGTCCATACAATCCGGCGACTGCCGCCATCCCCATCTCCGACTTCGCGTAATCCGGGTTCACCCGGTCCAGCCATACGCGGCCCTCCTCGAATCGACCCGCGCGAATGTACGCTTCCGCCAGCGCCAGTGGGCCATAGCCATACTCCGGATGATCCCGCACCACCGACTCTGCCAGTTCAATTGCGCGATCGTGCGCACCCCGCTGGCTGTACTCTTTCGCCAGCCCCGCCACCGCATACGGATTTCCCGGATACAACGATTGCCCGCGCACCAGCAGCAGCAGATCGTTTCCCCAGTACACTTGTTGTGCAATCGAGGCGCACACATAACTACCGCATAGGACCAGCACCGCGCACCATTGCACCGCCTGCGCACTCCATCCCTTGATGGACGGCAGCCGCCGCAGCGCCATTGCCGCCAAGATCGCAAATCCGATCGACGGCAAATACATGTAACGGTCACGCACAAAATCGCCGTTGCCAAAGTTTCGCAAATACAGCGCCGGCGCCAATCCCACTAGCAACCACAACCCCGCGAACGCAACGGTCGAATTCCCTTCGCGCCGGTTCCAATACCACAACCCAACCAGCGCCGCCCCCAGCGCCACCACCGGCGCGACCACGTGAGTGAGGATTGCCCCGGTCACATACGGCGTGTAATACAGCCCCGTGATGCCAATCGGAACCAGCAACTGCCGCAGGTAAATGCACAGCACCAGCGGCAAAGTCCGAGCAACGTCCACCATCCCGTGAGTAGGATCGAACTGACCTGTTGAGTGCAGAAGCGCGTGCTTTCGTAGCAGCGCGTAAGCCAGCGTGACTAACGCGTACGGAGCCGCCTCCATCACCGCCCCAAGAACCTTCTGCCCCCACGATGCATTCTTTTGCGCCGGGTGCAACCACGCGTAGATGGCCACCAGCGCCGAGAACATCACCGCCATTTCCTTCGTCAGCAGCGCGCACGCCAGCACGGCCAGCGAGGCAATCCACCATGCCGCTCTTTTCTTTCTTTCGGGATTTCGCTGCGGGCTGCGCTCCGCATCGCGCCCGTTAAGAAACGCGCCGAAAGCCAGCGCGGCAAACATCGTGACCATCGTGTCCGATGCCGCGGAAATCCACGTGACCGGCTCGATGTGAACTGGATGCAACGCAAAAACTAGTGCCGCCAGCGCCGCCGTCCAGTGTTCCAATCCCAGCCGTCGCACCAGCCAAAACACTGACGCCACCGCGCCCACGTGCAACAGAACCGCTCCCAGGTGCCATCCCCACGGCCGCAACCCGAACAGCGTGTAGTTCAACATCGACCACGCCACGAACAGCGGCCGGTAATACACTTGGTGTCGCGCAACGTGGTACCACAAGTCACTGCCGAATGCTCGCGGGAGATTGCTCCATGTCCGGATGATCGGACTGTTCACAATCTGCGGCCAGTCATCCCATACGAAATCGAAAGACAGCGAGCCGCTGTAAACCACAAAAGTGACCAGCCCGAGCAAGGGCAGCAGGACGCTCGACCGGCGCAGATGCTTGGCCAGCAGTTCCGATGCGCCAGGCTCCGGATGTCCTTGTGTCTGATCCATATGGGGTCGTCTCCAGAGTCGATCACTTGCCTCTAGATCAGCTCATACTAACCTTCCGTCCGACCCGGCGCATGTTACTCAGGTTACCTAGGTGTGCCACTTATTCCCTCATTTCGCCCTCCTGTTCATGCGACGATCATTCATGGGGTCTGTCACCGGAGCCAAACCCGCGAAGGTGTTGTCCCCGGTTTTGTGTGTCGATCTCGACGGCACTTTGATCCGGGGCAACGTCCTTTGGGAGTGCGTCCTCGTCCTCCTAAAGACCCGCCCGATCGCGCTGCTGCTGCTCCCCGTCTGGTTGCTTGCCGGACGAGCTTCTCTCAAACGCCATCTCGCCGCCCGGACCCACCTCAACCCCGCTCGCCTTCCCTATCGGCAACAAGTTCTTGAACTTATCCAGCAGGAAAAAGCCAACGGCCGCCGCATCGCGCTTGTAACCGCCGCCGACCGCGCGCTTGCCGAAGCGATTGCCAGCTATCTCGGCCTCTTTGACGAAGTTCACGCCAGCGACGGCCAACTCAATCTCAAGGGAGCGAACAAAGCTGCGTTTCTGGCGCAGCACTTCGCGCAGACCGGCTTTGAATATGTAGGCGACTCTGCCGCCGATGTGGAAGTTTGGCGCAACGCTCGCGCAGCTTACGTGGTCGGTACACCCGCCCGAGCCGGGCAGGCCGCCGCTGTAACCACGCTCAAAGGCACGATGCTCGAACCGCAGGCGTCATTCCGCACCTGGATCAACGCTCTCCGCGGACACCACTGGGCTAAGAACTTGCTCCTCTTCCTTCCTCTGGCGCTCTCGCACAATCTGGCCCTCGAATCGATCGCTCGCACTTTTCTCGGCTTCGCGCTCTACGGCTTTTGCGCCTCCGGCCTTTATATTCTTAACGACCTCCTCGATCTCCATTCGGATCGCGAACATCCTTGGAAAAAAGCGCGTCCATTCGCCGCCGGTGCCATCTCAATTCCGGAAGGCTTGCTCGCATCCCTTGTCTTGCTTTCCTCGGCACTCGGCCTGGGCTTTCTCCTCGAGGTGCGCTTCGGCTTCGCACTGCTTGGATACGCCACGCTTACCATGGTGTATTCGCTCTATCTCAAGAAGATTGCCCTGCTCGACGTCTTCGTTCTTTCCAGCTTCTACAGCTTCCGCATCCTTGCTGGCGCTCTGATTTCCGCCACACCACTCTCGCAGTGGTTCCTGGCGTTCTCGATGTTTTTCTTTCTTAGTCTCGCGATGGCAAAACGTTACTCTGAGTTACTACACGCGAGCGACTTAGTTAAGACCGGTAACTCCGGACGCAGCTATCACACCGGCGACCGGGAGCTTCTGCTTTCCCTTGGCGTGGGCAGCAGTTTCTCCGCCGTCGTCATCTTTAGCCTCTACGTTCAGAGTCAGGACGTGCGCCTGCTCTATTCCACACCGGAGTTTCTCCTTCTCCTTTGCCCCATCGTTCTTTACTGGCTTAGCCGAACCTGGTTGCTGGCGCATCGCGGAGAATTAAAGGAAGACCCGGTCACGCTCGCTATCCGGGACCCAGTCAGTTACGGGGTGGCCCTGGCCTCGGCGGTTGTCATCGCCGCGAGCATGATAAACATGAACTGGTAGGCTGATGAGATACGGGGGCCCGTTGGCCTTCGAAGTTAGCTTACCTACTTTTGGCACACTTACTATGTCTGGTCAATCAGCCGCAACCTTGCGCAAACAATCCGTTGCGCCGCCGCCCACCGAGCGAATTCTCTCGTGGGGCCGTTACCCGAAGAGTGCGCACCATCACGTCCACAAACCAGCGTGGAGCGACCAGGTGCTGGACATTCTCAGAGCTGCTGCGCCCGGGTCCCTTCTCCCCTATGGCCTCGGCCGCAGCTATGGCGACTCTTGTCTCAACGCCGGCCGCGAGCTGATCGACTGCCGTCGCCTCAACCGCATCCTCGGATTCGACGAATCGACTGGCATGCTCCGCTGCGAAAGCGGCGTCAGCCTCTCCGACATCCTCGACGTATTTCTCCCTAAAGGATGGTTCCTGCCCGTCACACCCGGTACGCGTTTCGTCACGGTCGGCGGAGCCATCGCCAACGACGTCCACGGTAAGAACCATCACTGTGCTGGAACCTTTGGCGCTCACGTCCGCCAGATCGGCCTGCATCGGTCGAACGACGGTCTGGTAATTTGTAATTCGAATTCCGAAGACAATCCCGACATGCTGCGCGCCACCATCGGCGGTCTCGGTCTGACCGGAGTAATTGCCTGGGCAGACATCCAACTCAAACGCGTGGCGGGTCCATGGATCGACGCCGAGTCTATACCCTTTGAGTCCTTAGACAATTTTCTTGACCTGAGCCGCGAAAGCAACGACCGCTTTGAATACACCGTAGCCTGGCTTGACTGTTTCGCCGGGAAGAACCCTCGTGGCATCTTCTTTCGCGGTAATCATTCCGCTGAACGTGGTAAGGAATTTCACCCCAATCGCGGCCGTAAACTGCCCTTCGCACTGCCGGCCTGGCCGCTCAATCGTTACTCCGTAAGAGCCTTCAACACCGCCTATTACAAGTTCCACGCGGCCAGGAAAGGCGCGGCCATCGTTTCTTACGACTCGTTTTTCTATCCGCTCGATTCCATTCGGCAATGGAATCTGCTCTACGGCAAACAAGGTTTTCTGCAATATCAGTGTGTAATCCCGGAAACGAATGTCGAAGCCGTTGAGGAGTTACTAGATCGCATCGCGCGCTCCGGCATGGGCTCCTTCTTAGGTGTGCTGAAGCAATTCGGCTCCACGCCGCCGGCGGGCATGCTGTCATTCCCGCGCCCCGGGCTCACTATCGCGCTCGATTTCGCTATGCGCGGCGTACGCACACTTAGACTCATGCAGTCGCTCGATGAAATTGTCCAGCAAAGCGGAGGAGCGCTCTACCCCGCCAAAGACGCCCGCATGAGCCCCGCTCTGTTTGAAGCATCGTTCCCGCGCTGGCGAGGCTTTGTTCCATACATCGACCCAAAGATGTCGTCCTCATTCTGGCGGCGCGTGACGGGTGCGCAATGACCGAGATGAGAAAAATCATTATCCTTGGCGCAACTTCCGGCATTGCGCTAGAAATCCAACGCCTATTAGCTCACCAAGGCCGCGAGTTACTCCTCGTCGCACGCTCACCTCAACGCCTTGCTGAGGTACAGAGCGACTTACTAGTCCGAGGCGCGCACCAAGTCTGGACTTACTCTGCTGACTTGGCCTCCATTCAGCAGCACGCAGCCATGTTCGAATTTGCCCGGCGCACCTTCCCGGACTTTGATACCGTGGTCCTGGCATACGGCTCCATGCACGACCAGAAGGATTCCGAAACCTCGGTCGATACTTTGCTGGAAGAATTGCAGGTCAACTTTGTCAGTGCCTCTGCGATCCTCACTCTGTTCGCCGCCGATTTGGAACGCCGGCGCACCGGATGCCTGGCCGCCATCACCTCCGTCGCCGGAGATCGAGGACGCCGCTCCAACTACGTCTACGGCTCGGCCAAAGGTGCGCTTTCACTCTTTCTCCAGGGACTCCGCAGCCGCCTTCATCCCGCCGGCGTCCGCGTCATCACCATCAAGCCCGGACCGGTCCAGACTCCGATGACCGATCACCTGGCTAGCTCCGCACGCTTTGCCGATCCGCAGCAGGTCGCGCGGGACATCGTACGCGCCCTCGAACGCCGATCGCCCGACGTCCTGTACACTCCGAAAATCTGGCGCTATGTCATGACTCTTGTGCAGCAGATCCCGGAAACCATTTTCAAACGACTATCGTTCTAGGGCACGCGGACAGGAGTGTCCGCGCCACACGAGAACTTCCGCGAGCGGCGACGAAGCGAGCCTCATAGAAAAAGGCCGCATTGCTGCGGCCCTCATCTTGCTGTCAATTCGCTACTCTGATCTTACCTTCTCCCGCGTCCGCCGCCACCGCCGCCGGAGTGGCCACCACCGTGACCCCCTCCAGGACCGCCGCCCGGGCCACGTCCTCGACCGCGACGCCGGCGATTTCGATCGCGATCGCCACCACCGCCGCTGGGACGTCCTTCACGCCCACCTTCCGGACGCGCGGCGCCTGCCTCTACCGACGCGACTACTCCATCCACACGGTTGAAGTTTGGCTCATCATCCGCATCGAAATCCGCGCCGCCTTCGATCACTGCTGTAGGGGATCCTTGCGGAGCACTGTGAGACGCTGACGGTGGAAGCCCCTCCCCGGCCTCATCTCCTTCTGGAGGAGGCGGAGCCCCGCCCATTTTGGCGCGCTGCTCTTTGAGAATCGCTTTGCGCGACAGCTTGATGCGGTTGCCTTCGACGGCCAGAACTTTCACCAGCACCTGGTCGCCTTCTTTCAGTTCGTCGCGAACATCTTTGATTCTGTGTTCGGCGACTTCACTGATGTGCAGCAGTCCGTCCAAGCCGGGGAGAATTTCTACGAACGCGCCGAAATCCGCCAAGCGGCTGACCTTACCGAGATAAGTCTTCCCCACTTCGGCCGAAGCCGTCAGATCGCGGATAATCTGCAAAGCTTTGTTCGCCGAGACTTCATCGTTCGAAGCCACGTTGACCTTGCCCGAATCTTCCACGTCGATCTTCACTCCGGTCTGCTCGATGATGCTGCGAATCATTTTGCCACCGGGCCCAATCACGTCGCGAATCTTGTCCACCGGAATCTGCAGAGTGTAGATACGCGGCGCATAAGTCGAGACCTTCACGCGGCCTTCGGTGATAATCTCGTCCATCTTTCCAAGAATGAACAGACGCCCACGCTGCGCCTGCGCCAGCGCCTCGCGCATGATCTGCGGAGTGATGCCGGCCACTTTAATATCCATCTGCAGCGCGGTGATGCCGTCCTTGGTTCCGGCAACCTTGAAATCCATGTCGCCGTAGTGATCTTCCGCGCCCGCGATGTCGGTCAGGATGGCATACTTCTCGCCTTCCTTCACCAATCCCATGGCAACGCCAGCCACCGGAGCCTTCAATGGCACGCCCGCATCCATCAGCGAGAGCGAGGCGCCGCAAATTGTGGCCATCGACGAGGATCCATTCGACTCCAGAATGTCGGAA
This sequence comes from uncultured Acidobacteriaceae bacterium, assembly GCA_963772195.1. Lineage (GTDB taxonomy): Bacteria > Acidobacteriota > Terriglobia > Terriglobales > Acidobacteriaceae > Acidiflorens. The sequence continues at coordinate 120,153 of CAVYWE010000003.1, forward strand.
ACTACGCGCATGGCGTAAGGCCAGTTGTCTTCGGTCGGAAGGACTGCGGAAACGGCGCGCTCCGCTAGTGCGCCATGGCCGATCTCGCGGCGTCCTGCGCCACGCATGAACCCGACTTCTCCCACAGAGAAGGGCGGGAAGTTATAGTGCAGCATGAAGCGTTTCTTGGCTTCGCCTTCAAAGCCCTCGAGACGCTGCATGTCGTCGCTGGTGCCGAGCGTGGTGGTAACTAGCGCCTGAGTCTCACCACGGGTAAAGACTGCGCTGCCATGTGCACGGGGCAGAACGCCGGCTTCGATCCAGATTTCGCGGATCTGATCGAAAGCGCGTCCGTCGGGACGGCGCTTGTGATCGATCACCTGGTTGCGGAAAATCCGTTCCCGCAGAGTCTCGTAATATTCCTTCAGCTTCGCTTTGCCGGCTAAGTCGTCTTCAGGGAGAGCAGCCTGCAGCTCTTTCTCCAACGTGCGAACCAATTCGTAGCTCTCGGCCTTGGGATGCTTCGCCGTGTCAAGGGCATCAGAAAGTTGTCTGCCGATCTTCGATTCCAGGGTCTTGAAGTAAGCCTCGTCGAATTCCGGCGGCGTCACCTGGCGCTTCGGCTTGCCAACCTTGCTGCGCAGTTCGTTGATGGCGGCGCAGATCTTTTTGATTTCGGTGTGCGCGAATTCGATTGCGTCCACAACCGTCTCTTCCTTTACTTCTTTCGCGCCGGACTCGATCATGACAATCGCATCGGCCGTGCCTACGACCATGATGTTGAGCAGTCCGTCGCGCATTTCGGTGTATGTGGGATTGGCGATGAAGCGGCCTTCCAGCAGGCCGACGCGCACGGCGCCGATCGGGCCGAGAAACGGAATGTCGGAGAGGGTCAGAGCGGCCGAAGCGGCGTTGATGCCGCAGACATCGGGATCGTTTTCCGTGTCGGCGGAGAGGACAAAGGCGATGACCTGGGTCTCGCACTTGAAGCCTTCGGCGAACATGGGACGCACTGGCCGGTCAATCTGGCGGCTGGTGAGAACCTCGCGCTCGCTCATGCGCCCTTCGCGCTTGATAAAGCCGCCGGGAATGCGTCCGCCGGCGTAGGTGTACTCGCGGTAGTCCACGGTGAGCGGAAAGAAGTCGATGCCGGTGCGGGGTTCGGGATTGGCGGTGGCGGCGGCGAGGACTACGTTTTCGCCGAAGCGCACGACGGCGGAGCCGCCAGCCTGCTTGGCAAGTTTTCCAGTTTCAATCGAGAGCTGTTTTCCGCCTGCGATTTTGACGGAAATTTTTGTGGCTTCAGGCTTCATAGATCATCCTTTGTATGGGCAGGAGGGCATGCGCGCGGGCGCGAAGTTCGCGTGGACAGGCGGATGCCAGGCGGCGGTTGGGAACGCACTTTGCTAAGGCTCTCGGGTCTGGAACCGGCTCCGCACGGAACCGATCGCGCTGTTATTTGCGGATACCGAGCTTGGAAATAACGGTTTTATACCGTTCCGAGTCGTATTTCTTCAAGTAGTCGAGCAGACTACGGCGTCTGCTAACCATCATGAGAAGTCCGCGGCGCGAGCCATGGTCTTTCTGGTGCGCTTTGAAGTGTTCCGTCAACTGACCAATGCGCTCGCTCAACAGCGCGATTTGAACTTCGGGACTGCCGGTATCGGTAGCGTGCGTGCGATACGTGTCAACGACGGATTGCTTTTGCTGTCTGGCTAGCACTAACCTGTTGCACTCCTGTCTCTTCTCGTTTTCGTAACGTTTTTGATGGTAACACGCGGCGGTTGCAGGTGGCAAACAGCAGTCGGTTCGTGGCTCAGTTCACTGGTGGACGGGGCGAGGACACCCGGCCCTTCACTAGAAACTGATCTTTATGATGGTGCCGTTGACGCCGACCAGCCATCCCGCTTTCGGAGTCGCAAAAGCGACCGCCCAATAGCCAGTCACTCCCGGCAGCGCGAACCATGTATTGCCCTCATCGGGAGTCCATGCCGCTCCGCCCGTGTTGGCGGTGATGACCACCGCGCGTCCGCCGTTCTCTCCTTCTTGACCGCCGCCGGCTTGACCCACGTAGCTTAAGCCGAAGATGGCTCCCGTGACCGGAGGCGCGTTCGTCAGCTTCCAGGTTTGACCGCCATCGCTGGACGTGGCCGTCCGCGCGCTATTGGGATCGCTTGGGTCCAAATCGCCGCCGCCCACGATCCCATGCCAGGGGTTACGGAAAGCTACCGTGAAGGCACCGGCGCTGGGCGAACTGACGAGCGGAGTGTCATAGGCGTTCCAGGTGTCGCCCCCGTCTTTGGTGCTGAGGATTCTGGCTATGGTCGAGCCGCCGGTCGCAATCCAGGCGTTCCTCCCACCTTGAGTTGCGACGCAAGTGCCGCTGGCTGCGAACGACGCTTCACCGGGCAATGCTGGCGGCATATTGCCGCTGATGTCCTGCCAGGTCGTGCCATCTGTGATGCGGAGATCGGGGAACACTCCGTTCACCGAGTCGCTGTGCGAGATGCCGCGCTTCGGCGTCCAGAATGCGAAACAATCGTAGAACGCGCTCGGATTCTGGTTCTGAAACTGCATCGTCCAAGTCGCGCCGCCGTCTACCGTTTTGTAGATGCGGAAGTCCGTGGGATTACTCCCGATGGATTGCAGATACGCGACCTTCTCGCTCACGCCCTGCACATCGCGGAATTGCAGCGCCTCGGCTCCCGGAACCACGGCTGCTTTCCAGGTTGCGCCGCCGTCGGTTGTCAGAAGAAATGTGCCGCCCCGCCCGGACGCCCAGACCACGCGCGCATTCACCGGACTGACCGCAATCAGACCCTGCGTGGTTCCGCTGTTTTGCGGAGTCAGAGAGGGTTGATGATTTTTCGCCTGCGTTGCCGTGGAGCTCAAGATCGCGAAGGTAAACGTGGGAATTATGAAAGCAGCGAGCAGACGTTTCGACATAGCAATCTCTCCGGAGGCGAAGTATAGGCCCGGTCTCAAAAGGCTGTCAAACCCTTAACCAGCAAGGAAACCAAGGCACCCGAAGGAAACTCTTGCGATGAAAAGCCTTGGTGATACTTCGTGTTCTTGGTGGTTCATGGTCTGCCGCGTGCTATTGCGAAACTGAGCCATCACGCGCGGGGGTCGGTCAAATGCGTGGGGCTCGGTTCGAGGTTATACTATGATTAAGACTTGAAACAAAGTTTAAGACTCGAAGCAAAAAAGCCAGCCATAATAAATAGAACCCGGGGGTATTGTGAATGCCAAGAGGCCGATCAACTTTTACCAAACGTCAGAAAGAACAAGCGCGCCAGCAGAAACAGCGGGACAAGAACGAGCGCAAAACTCAACGGAAGGAAGAAAAGCCGGAAGGTGGCGTAGTGGACGAGGTGGACGAAATGCGTGAGATGCGCGAGCTCGCCGAAGCCCAAGCCGCGCTGTTCCGCATTGGCGCCGACGACGACGAACCCAGTTCCAGCGAGCTGTCCATCCCACATAGCACCAAGGCAAACGATCGCTAAACGCCTTGGCAGATTCGCCGGAGCGCAACGCTCCGGCGAACTCGACTCAATTCTATAAAGATTTAAGGTGGAGTGCCGGGCGCCCGTGTCCGGCGGGACGGGCGAGGACGCCCGTCGCTCCACTAAACACTAGACAAAAACCTCACCTGGCAGAGCGGTTAACGTCCTTGATGCGAGGGTGTTTTCAACAAAGCGCTTCGGTCGATCGTCGGCCGCCGCATTCACCTGCTTGCGTTCGATGCGCAGTTTCAAGGTGCGCTCGATGTTGCGGAGTTCCAAAACCTCCACGCCTGTGACCAGTGTGGAAGCTCGGCCCTGCAAGCCCGCCCTTCCGGTACGCCCGACGCGGTGAATGAAGTCTTCCGCCATCTTCGGCAAGTCGTAGTTGATCACGTGCGCGACGTCATCGCAGTGCAAGCCTCGCGATGCGATGTCGGTCGCGACCAGCACCTGATAGCGACCTTCCTGAAATCCGCTCAAGGCGGCGTTGCGCTGGGACTGCGTGCGATCGCCGTGAATCATGGCAGCCGAGAAGCCGTCCCGCTCGAGTTCCTTGGCCAGCCTTTGCGAGCCGCGCTTGGTGCGCGTGAAGATCAAGGTCTGTCCTTTTTCCGCATACAGCAACTGCCGTAGCACGTCCAGTTTTTCGGACGGCCGCACCTCGTAGGCTTCTAGCTGTACGCTCTCCGCAGGCTTCAAAGTCGAACCCAGCGCGATGCGCACCGGTTCACGCGTGTAGTCATTCACCAACGAGGCCACCGATTGTTCCATCGTAGCGGAGTAACACAGGGTCTGCCGGCGCTGGGGCAGAATTTGCAAGATGCGCCGGATGGCTGGAAGAAAGCCCATATCGAGCATGCGGTCGGCTTCGTCGAGCACGAGTATCTTCACGTGGCGCAGGTCGGCGAATTTGCGGGTGATGAAATCCTGCAAGCGTCCCGGAGTAGCGATTACAAATTCGCAACCGGAGCGAAGACTATGGATCTGCGCCTTCTCCGACACGCCGCCGATCACCAGCGCCGCTTTCGGCATTTTCTTGTCGCGCAGCTGTTCGTACTGCTCGTGAACCTGCATGGCCAATTCACGGGTGGGCAACAGGACGAGCGCGCGGACGTTTTTCGATGCTTCAGTCTTCGCTGCTTCATGCTTCGATGATTCAGCGCGCAGCATCTCGATGATCGGAATCAGGAACGCGAGAGTCTTGCCGGTGCCGGTTTGGGCGGTGCCAATTACGTCCTTGCCTTCAAGGGCAGGAGAAATGGCTCGCGCCTGGATGGGGGTGAGGGTAATAAATTGAGCTGCCGCCAACTTCTGCTGCAAGGCAGCAGACAGGGGCAGTTCGGTAAATGTTGTCATTCGATTGTTTTCTTTCTGGAGGGGCCTAGTAGATTCTCAGACACAGTGTCGAGACTTCGCATGCCGCTCGCATTGAAATTGGCGCTGGAACCAAACGGCGGGCAGGAAATGCGGAAGTGGAGCGGATCCAACAGGATCCCCGCTTAACGGCAAACCGTAGCAAAAGCGTTAATAGCAGTATAGCAGAACAAGAGGCAGCGTGGGGTTACGTTGGTCACATTCTCGATAAACATTGTTGAGAAACGTAGGTCCCGGGTCGTGTGGCGCGGGCGCCCCCGCCCGCGTTTCAGCGCGCTGCAACGCTTCCGCGGATCACAACAACCGACGCAGCCGGGAGACCGTAAAGCGTGTCTTTAGCGCCAATCTGTTTTGAGCGCAAAATCGGCCCATCGGGATCGGCCGTGCCGTTCGTGTAAGCAACGATCGTAGGCGCAGCAGCGATTTCCGCATGCGCCATGAAGCGAGTGCGAGGCGGGTTCCACTTGTACTGCGCGCTGCCGAAGGTCGCAATCTCGACAGGCCCGATGAAACCCGTGTCTGAACCAGTGGACCCGCGAAATGCAATCCGCACCCTATGAGCGTTCTCCTGGTCGCGATTAACGACAAGCAGTGACCATTCGCCGTCGGGACGCTTCAAAGCATACGCAGTGACAAGTTCGCGGCCAGCGCCGTCGTCGATATCGGATTTGGCCGAATAGACTTGATGCTCTCCGCCGCCGGGCTGCGCCCACTCCAGGTTGATAAGTTGTGCGACAAAGAATTGGGCCAGCGGCTGCTGAATTTTGTAGGAAGCGTCAACCGTGAACATGCCGAACGTCCCTGGAGAACTATTGCAGCCGGGCTCCATCTGTAGGGGCAGATAGTGGAAGTAATAGACGCCCCTGGCCCCGGCGTCGAGCAGGGATCCAATGTAATCAGCCAGCCAGAGACCGGAGAAAATATCCTGATAAGTTTCGCTCGCGCCGGAGGAAAGATTTCCCTCGGTGATGAACATCGGCATGTCTTTAGGGACGCCGTCTTCGTGCCACACCTGAATGATATGGCGCATAAGTTCGGGCTCGTCATAAAGAACGCCCCAGGGAGTTTTACAGGGGTCGTAGGGATAGTGTTCGAAAGAGAAGAACGCGAGATCCTTCATGCGTCCGTGCTGCTTCAGATAGTCGAGGAAGCGCGCGGTCCACGAGACCCGCCCGTTGGCGTCGGGCCAGACTTCGATGTCCCGGTTGACGCCCTGGAAAGAAGGACCGCCGAGTTTGAGCGTCGGATCTAGGCGATGGAGCGCGCTCGCCCACTGCACATAGAGAGCGGCGTAATCCTCGGGCAGCATGTACTGGCCGTCGGCCTCTTCACCCATCTCGACGTAGGAGATTGGATAGTGGCGGTGCTCCAGGTAAGCAATCTCGGCGACAGCGTTGTCGGGAGTGTCGTACAGAAGCGCGACCGGAATCATGGCGGGCAGTCCGCGGGTGACGCCGCTGGTAAAGAAGAGGTCAAATCCCACCTGGGCCTGCCGCGTCGAGCCGAGATCGGAAGCCTGATGCCACGGATCGACCGAAGAGCAATAAGTAGTCGTCTGTTCCTGATCGGAGGTGTGGCGCAGAGTATCGTGAAAGGAGTCGTGGATGGCGCTGTCGTCAGTGGTGGTTCCAAGATAGAGTTCGCGAATGGCAAAGCCTACGCAGTTGCGGGGATCGGCGGAACCGTCGGCATCGCAGGTGTTGGAAGACTCGGTCATCCATAGGCGCACGAAACGGACAACCACCGGAGCCCTGATGAGGCGAACGGTTTCGGTCCGGCCCTTGCCGCCGAAGATCGTACCTTGCGGGAAAGTTTGCCAGACGCCGCGGGTGGGCGATTTGATGGGATCGTCGCCGGTCCAATACTGGACTGCGTAGTGCGTCGCGTACGGTTCGCCCCACGCGATGCGAATGCTGTCGACGGGCTGCGGTTGCGCCAGATCGAGAACAACCCACTGCGGATGAAGCGTGTCGCTCTCGCCGGTGAAGCGCTCGGTGAGATAGGGATTGCTCTTCCAGAAGGTATTGAGGTCACCGTCGGTGAGGCGGGAAAAGCCCGTGTTGTCGGTGCCGTCGTTGCGTGTGAAACCGCGACGGGGCAGAACGTATCCGTAGGAGTAGCGAATAGTCTCTGTGGGAACGGCCGCGCCCGTGAAATAGCCTTTGCCCGCGGGATCGCTCGCATCGCTCCCGTTACTCCATGTTCCTCGCGGATTCCAATGCCAGGCTTCGACGGCCAACTCGGTATTCTGGCGATAAGACACTGTCTGCCAGCCGGAGGAGAGCGTTGCCTCGAGCGACGGCGGAACCAGATCTTTGTCGATGGCCGCCACGGGAATGCGGTCGACGCCGGCGCCCAAAGTTTCGCTGGGGACGAAGTGGTTGGCGGAGCGCGAGACGTCAACGGTGATGGTTTGGGCGGCGGTGTTAACCGTTAGCATCGTGGCGATGGCAAGAATGGTGGCCGGAATTTTCACGCGAACTTCCTCCACAATTTGTTGAAAGGCCCGACTATTAAAACGATTGAATTATACGGACTATGTATCTCGCGGACGAGGGGTTTCTAGTGGAGAGACGGGCGCCTCGCCCGTCCAGCATTGCGGGGGGCGGGGGGCGCCCGGCCCTCCACCAACAAACCGTTCTAGTGGTCGGCGGATTTAGTTCCCGGCTTTTCCGGCCGCACTTCATATTCCGGATGTGGAACGCCCATCAGCCATTTATCGAACCATCCCACAATATTGTCGAGCCGCTCGATCCGATGCCAGGGCTCACCCGAGCGCGACAATTCATGGGTTTCGCGCGGAAAAACCACCATGGCGGTCGGGCGCTTCAGAAACTTGAGCGCGCGGAACAGTTGCTCTCCGCCCGAGTCTTGCGGAGTGCGATAGTCGGCCTGACCCAGAATGAACATCATGGGCGTGTGGATTTTCTCGACGAACGTAATCGCGGAGCGGTTGGCGTAGTCTTTCGGATCCCGAAACGGGGGCGCCTTGAACCAGTTCGGCTGAAATAAAGTGAAATCGGCGGTGTACCACCACGAGGCCCAATCCGATATGTCGCGCTGCGATACGGCGGCAGCAAAGCGGTCGGTCTGGGTAACCGTCCAGTTCGTCAGCACGCCGCCTCCGCTGCCCCCAGTCACTCCGAGTTTTTTGCGATCGACGTAGCCGCGCTTGAGGATTTCATCCACTCCCGCCATCAGGTCGCGGTAGTCGTCGCCCGGATAGTGGTACTGAATGATGTTGCCGAAATCCTGGCCGTAGCTGGTCGAGCCGCGCGGGTTGATGTAAAGCACCACGTAGCCCTTGGCCGCCATCCATTGAAATTCGTGATCGAAGACCCAGCCATAGGCGGCGTGTGGCCCGCCATGAATATTGAGAATCAAGGGATATTGTTTCTTTGGATCGAAGTCGGGCGGTTTCTGAATCCATCCTTGAATGGGTATATCGTCGAAGCTCTTGTAATTAATTTCTTCCGGTTCAGTGAGGTTGAGCTGAGACCAGAGCGTCTTGTTCGCGTCAGTGATGCGGTTTTGCGCGCCCTTCTGGTTGCCCTCCATCGACACGGTGAATAAGTCCCCGATCGCAACCGGCGTCGAGACCAGTGCAACAACAGTGCGCGCATCGGGCGTGATGGAGAAATCGAGCACGGCCTGATCGCCACGGGTAATTTCGGTGACCGCGCCTGTTTGTGCGTCCACACGAACCAGCGGCGTGCGTCCCTGCTTTGCTACGGTGTCGAAGAGCCAGCGCCCGTCCGGCGACCAGTGAAGGGGGGCGCCGTTGCCGCCGCGTGGGGCTGCATTGTCGCCGAAGACGGAACTACCCATGTCGAAGTCGTAGCTCGCAGTGAGATTGTGGGGCTGCGCATTCGGAGTGAGATCCATAACCCAGAGATCGGGCTGGGAGTAGGAACGGACGGGCTGCGTAACGGCACCGTGGAAGGCGATTCGGCCGCCGTCGGGGCTGAGCGCGAGATCGGCAATTCCCATCGGAACGGTCGCCAGCTTTTCGGGCGTGCCACCAAGCATTCCAGGGGAAGAGGCGACTGAGCAAACATCCGTGCTCGGCGTTTCGTAGTAAGGCTCGTCGATGCGGGTGGTGAGGAAGTAGATGCGCGAGCCATCGTGCGTCCACACAATTTCGCCTTCATCAAAATCGCCGCTGGTAAGTTGCGTCGGTTTGGCCGGTTCGTCGGATGTAGTCGAGACGTCAATCACCCAGATGTGCTCGTGCCGCTTGAAATCGAGATAACCCTCGTCATTGTCGCGGTAGACGGCGCGAGTGATGATGTGGATGTCGGATTCGCGGTCGCCGTCGGAGTCAGCCTTCGCCGCCGTCGGACTGCCCGGGGCCGCGGATTCTTTGGTGGTTGCGCCAGCGGTCGCACCAATGGTCGCGCCGCCGGCTTTCGCGTCATTCTTCTTGCGCTGTTCTTTCTCGATATCCTCGGGCGTGGTCAAACTCGAGAACGCGATGCGCCTGCTGTCCGGCGACCAGACTGGACCGGCTGCGCCCTTCGGCAGATCGGTAACGATGCGGGCTTCGCCGCCAGCCAGCGATAGAATCGCAATTTGCGCGGGGCGAGGCTTGCCGCTGTCGTCTTTCTCTCCACCGCGGACGAACGCGATGCGCTTGCCATCCGGCGACCATCGCGGGTGCGCGTCATGCTTGCCGTTGGTCATGCGGAGGGGGTCTTCATTGCCGTAGGTGGCGACCATCCAGATAGAAGTTTCGTACCCGGTGTGCTTCTCGTCCGTGACGACACGGGTGAAAACGGCGCGGGACCCATCGGGCGAAACCTGCGGGTCAGCGATCCAAACGAAATTGAACAGGTCTTTTTCGGTGATGGATCGTTTCGCAGCGCCCGGCTGAGGAGTCGAATTCTGAGCGGCGAGCGAGGTGGCGATTGCGAGAACGATAATTGCCAGAGTAATAGCAAGAGTGGAAAAACGAAATTTCATTGGCATCCTCGAGAGAGCAGCCGCAGCACCCGCGGCGCTTGCATTGTGCTATGCGGAGTTGCACGGGGTCAAACGACCTAAAGCGGCAGCCAAGTTCCAATTCCTTCTCGTATGTTCCTCCAAATATCGCTTAGCTTTTCTTGTTGCTCAGTTTCTCGGCGAGCGCGTTGGCGTCATCGAGCATTTTGTCGATGCGGCGAGCCTGGGCGTCCGGAGTTCTGTAATAGAAGATGCCGAACAAGTGCCCGCGACGACGCGAGGCTGACATGCCATCCCAACCTTCACGGGCGCGGGGATGGCGCGAGAAAGCTACCTGCAGAATGGGCGGCAGTTCCCTTTCCGCCTCCATGACAGCGAGCAAGCGTTCCGCAATCTGTTCCGCGCGACGGATGCGTGCTTCTGCGCTCTTAGGCTCGGCGATCCACTTGGCAATGTCGTTGCGTGTGGAGTGATTCAGTTCGTCATGCCAGCGGCAAAGCGAGCGATCTTCGCTGAGGATGCGCTTGAGTTCATTGGGGATGGTTACGGTCCGTTCTTCGCGGTCTAGTGCAATCTGAAAACGCGCGATGCTGCCTTCGATGGCTCGCGCTCGCTTCTGCATCTGCTTGTTGACCAGCAGAAAGTGCCTGCCCTCTCGGGTGGGAAACAGTGAAGTGCGGAACGCAAACCCGTTGATTTCGCCTTTTACCTTGATCTGGCCACGCAACCCCCAGACCTGGATTGCATCGAACGGTAGGTGGATAACAATCCAGTTGAGGCGGGAGCGTAGGCGCTCAAGCCTGGCCTCGAAGCGCTCGGCAGCGGGCGTGGGCTTTGTTCTGGAAGATTTTGGCATTAGCGGAAACCGGGCGTTTGCATTTTAATAGAACAGAGGCGTGCAGTAACGCTGGCAAGAGTTAAACTGTGGGAAAAGACCTTGGGAGAACTATCGTGATCTGCCCGAATTGCAGAGAGGACAATGCGCCCAATTTCCGTTTTTGCGGAATGTGTGGCACTTCGCTCGAACCTCGGCGACCCCTTGGCGCACCGGCACTGGACCCCTTGTCGGCGTTTCCACCAGCCGTGCCAGCCGCTTCACCTTCGAGGACAGCGAACTCTCCGGGACAGGTGCGGCCGGTCGTCGTGGAGGACGCACCAAGGGTCGACGCACTAAAGACCGACGCACCAAGGACCGCAGACAAACCGGTACCGCCGATCACCGGGCCCTCAATGCTGGGTTTGAATCAGTCGTCAGCAAGTCAGCCCAGTACGGATCGGTCCACTCCGCACGAGCCCGATTTGCGTCAGCCCAGCATGGACTTGCTGCGGGACAGATCTTTCTCCGGCTTGGATTCTTTTTTGGAGCCCGAGCAGCCCAAGACCGGCGCGCGGCGGATTCTGCTGATGCTGGTGCTGCTTGTAGCGTTGGGCGCGGCTGGCTGGTGGACATACACAAACTATCTCGGCGCTACGGAAGATCGAAAACCCCAACCCGCGGCGTCGACCAGCAGCGACACTTCGGCCGAGAAGGCATCAGCGAAACCGTCGACCCAAGATGGGGCTCCAACACCTGCGACCGGCTCGTCGCAGACGGGGGCACCGTCAGCCGAAGTTCCAGCGGGCCCCTCCGAGAACGCGAGCACCAGCCCTGACCCTACCCGAAAGGCGTTGGACGCGGGGGCAAAGCCTTCGGCCGAAGCGAAACCAGCGATTCCGGCAGCGGCCACTCCGGCAAAGACACGTTCGACCGACGGGCGGGAGGCGCAACGCGTGCCCGGCGTAGCATCGGTCGTGACCTCGTCGAAGATCCCGAAATCGCCCGTGCTCGCCGCCACTGACACTGGCGACGCGGACTTCCGCAAGGGAGAGGCCTATCTCTACGGGCGGGGGGCGTCGGAAAACTGTGGCGAAGCAGTGAAAAGTCTGAAGGCTGCTTCAGCTAAATCTAACGCCAAGGCCCGGAGCGCGTTCGGAACCATGTACGCCACCGGGCACTGTGTGCCGCGCGATCTACCGACATCGTATTTGTGGTTTGCGCTGGCTCTGCGGGTGGATCCGAATAATCAGATTCTGGAAAAAGATTTGAACGCAGTCTGGAACCAGATGACGCCGCCGGAGCGCCAGATGGCTACCAGAATGAAACAGTGAGATTGAAATGGAGAGCCGAGCGTCCCCGCCCGGCCCATCCCTACTCGTCCGCCGGCACCAGATTCAACGCCTTCTTCACTGTGCCGCGTTCGATCATGATTTTTTCCTGCAGCAGCGTAATGGCATAAATCAACTGCTCGGGACGCGGCGGACATCCGGGGACATAGATATCCACGGGAATGACCTGATTCACACTCTGCACGAGCGCGTAATTATTGAAAACGCCACCGGAAGTCGCGCACGCTCCCATCGAGATGACCCACTTCGGTTCCGGCATCTGCTCCCAGAGCTGGCGAATTACCGGGGCCATTTTGTTCGAGACGCGGCCGGCAATAATCATCAGATCCGATTGCCGCGGCGACGGCCGGAACACTTCAGCGCCGAAGCGCGCAATATCGAAACGCGACGCGCCCATCGACATCATTTCAATCGCGCAACAGGCGAGGCCAAACGTCATCGGCCAGATCGAATTCTTGCGCATCCAGTTGACGGTCGAGTCGAGCGTGGTCATGACGATGCCTTCGGGCACACCGTCTCCGTAGACGAGTTCCTTAACTACTTTCTTGCCGTTTTCGATATCAACGTAGGGGCCGAAACTGAGCTCTTGCGCCATGGATATATTTTAACCGCAGAGACGCCGAGTGCGCAGACGAAACGAAGGGAGCGAAAGGGCACAACAAGCAACGTCCTTCACTTCAATCTCTGACGGCGGCAGCGCGCCGAACTGCTTTTTCTGCCGACTGGGGAAGGTGCACGGCGACGAAGAACCCTTCTGGATAAAGATAGTCCTCGCCGGACTCATCGATCACACGAATCTGGTGGAGCTTTGCCGCCACTTCATCGGAGACCACTTGGTACAGCTTCCGTAACTCGAGCGAAGCAGCGTAGTCCTTGTTCTTCACACAGACAACGAATCGCGGCTCAGTTCGCTTCATTGGATTTCCAAAATGCGTTTGATCTTGAACTCTTTACCGCCAACGCCATGCGCTTCGTACCAGTGCACTTCGGCATGACATATCGTACCATCCGCCAACTTGACCGCTGTGTTTCCTTTCAACTTTCTCCAGCGCTGTCCGCCATAGAGCTTTCGTAACCGTCGACGCTCCCGAATGCCTTTGCCCGAGGCGATCATCTCAACATCCGTGATGCGGCCTAAGATTTTGAAGAACACGCGGCGCTGATTGTACTCCCACGCTAGCGAGGCGAAAAATGAACGCTGCTACGGGTTCAGAACGATCTTGCCAAACATCTGGCTTTTTTCCATGTACTCGTGGGCGGTGCGTGTCTCCTTCAAGGGGAACGTACGATCGATGATCGGCTTGAGGCGTCCAGCGAACACATGGCCGAGTACTTCGTGGAGTTCGCTCATCGTCCCCATGTATGACCCCAGCAACGCAAGCTGGCGCGAGAACAGAAACCGCAGATCAAGTTCGACTTTCGGTCCAGTGGTCGCGCCGCAGGTGACTAGTGTGCCCCCAGCCTTGAGCGACCGCACGCTCTCCTCCCAGGTGGCCAGGCCGACGTGCTCGATGACGATGTCGACACCCTCAAAGTTAGTAATCTTGCGGACTTCCTGCGAAATCTTCTGCTGATAATGATTGATTACGAAATCGGCGCCGAGTTCGCGCGCGCGCTCCATTTTGCGCTCGTCGCCGGCGGTAGCGATCACGCGCGCGTGGAACATCTTCGCGATCTGGATCGCCGCAATGCCCACACCCGAGTTCGCGCCCAGCACCAGAACGGTTTGGCCGGGGCGGATGGCAGCGCGTCCCGTGAGCATGTGCCACGCGGTCATAAAGACGAGTGGAACGCTGGCGGCTTCATTGAAATCGAGCGAGTTCGGGATCGGAATGACGTTGACTGCCGCAATAGCGAAGAGTTCGCAGTTGCCGCCGTCCACGGCGTTGCCGAGCACGGTGAACTGGCGGCACTGATTCTGCAGGCCGGCGACGCACTTCACACAGTGATTGCAAAACTGCATGGGCGCGACCAGCACGCGCTGTCCGGGCTTGAGGTCGGTGACGTACTCGCTGACCTCCACGATTTCACCGGCCATGTCGCTGCCGAGGATGTGCGGCAGGTTCACGCCGGGCAGGCCTTTGCGCACCCAGATGTCGATGTGGTTCAGGGAGCACGCCCGGACGCGGATGACGACTTGATCTTTACGCGGTTTGGGATCGGGAACGTCTTCGTAGGTGAGGACTTCGGGCCCACCGAACTGATGAATGCGAACGGCTTTCATGGAAGCTCCTGGACCGTGGCACCGAAATTCGGACGCTTCAAGCTAGCACAAATCGCTTTGCCTTTGCGTAGCGACAGCCGCCCCCGACTGTCCAGTCGAGCGCAGTTCGACCTAGCTGACTCCCGTGTTTGACCTTGACCCGCTCACCGACCATAATCATCGATATGGACCTGTACGAAGAGATCGTCCGCTTGCGAAAAGACGGACGACGCGGCGCGGTGGCGACCATTGTGAATGTGCGCGGCTCGATTCCTTCGTTCAAAACGGCAAAGATGCTGGTGCGGGACGATGGCTCCATCGTCGGGACAATTGGCGGCGGCTGCGTTGAGGCCGAAGTGTGGCAGGCGGCGCGCGAAGTGATGGAATCGGAGAAGCCGCGGACCCTGACGTTTGATCTGAATCAGGATCCGAAATACGACACGGGCCTCGTCTGCGGCGGGACGCTCGAGATTTTCGTCGAACCCGTCTTACCTCCAGCGGATCTTTATATTTTCGGCGCAGGTCACGTAGCGGCAAGCCTTTACAAAATTGCGCGAATCGCTGGATTCGACGTCACGGTGGTGGATGATCGCGAGGCCTACGCGAATCGCGAACGCTTCCCCGAGGCGCAGCAGGTGATCGCCGAAGATTTCGAGAAGGCCGCGGCGCAGCTCGCGCCCGGCGAGTCTTCGTACATCGTGATCGTCACGCGTGGGCACCGCGACGATATGCGAATGCTGCGCTGGGCGGTGCAAACTCCGGCACGTTACGTAGGGATGATCGGGTCGAAGCGCAAGACGATCACCATTTTCAAAGAGCTGCAAGCCGAGGGTCTGCCCGCGCATTTGTTTGACCGTGTCCACGCCCCGGTCGGGCTCGATATTGGGGCAATTACGCCGGAAGAGATTGCGGTTTCGATCACAGCGGAGTTGATCGCGAAACGGCGAAAAGTGGAGCGCGACTTGCCGCATATGAGCTGGTTCCATCGGCGGGAATTGAAGTCCGAGGTCGAGCCGAAATCTTAGTTCGTGTGGGGACGGGCGCCCTCGCCCGTCCAAGCCGAGCGCAAGCTCGGCAGCTGCCCCGGATGCAACGTCGCGGGATTCGCTTTTTCTCCGCGCCCTCGGCGTCTCGACGGTTAAGATTTCAGGATGCCGAACGAAATCGAGATTAAATTTCGGATTGAGAATCTCCCCGCGCTAACGCGAGCGCTGAAGCAAGCCGGCTTCAAAAAGCTCACCCGCTCCACCCACGAAATGAATTCCCTCTACGACCTGCCCGGCCAGAAGCTGCGCAAGCGGGGCGAACTGCTGCGGCTTCGCAAATATGGTGAAAGATGGGTGCTGACCCATAAGGCAAAAGGCAAGGCGGGTCCCCATAAAGTGCGGGTTGAACTGGAAACGCGTGTCGAGAACGGCGTGCAGATGGACGCCATTCTGCGGGCACTTGGGTTCGCTCCGTCGTTTCGCTACGAAAAATACCGCGCGGAGTGGAGCGACGGCACGGGTCACGTGGTGCTCGATGAGACTCCGATTGGAAACTTCGGCGAGATCGAAGGGCCATCGCGCTGGATCGACCGCACCGCGCGCTCGCTCGGGATCACGCCCGCACATTACATCACGCAAACTTACGCGGAGCTGTTCTTCTCATGGAAACGCGCGACGGGCAGCAAAGCCACGGAGATGATGTTTCGTGCGCCGCGCAAGAAATCAAAAGGCGTTTAACCGCCGAGACGCCGAGAAAAATCTGTAAGGCATGATTCACTGCGGATTTCAAGAGATCCTGCTAAAGCCTTTCTCGGCGAATTCTGCGTCTCGGCGGTGAGAGACTTACGAATTCGCCCCGCAACACTTCTTATATTTCTTGCCGCTTCCGCAGGGGCAAGGATCGTTGCGTCCTACTTTTGCCCCCGAGCGCACGACTTGCTGGACTTGCAAGTCGCCTGCCCCAGCCATGCGCGCTTGTTCCAGCTCTTTCTTTTTCTTGCGCTGGAAGGCTTCTTCGATATCGTCCACGGACGTTGCGACCTGGCGCGGCGGGCGTCCGTTACCGCCTCGACCGCCGGTGATGATTGAAGGTACGCCGGCTTCGGGCCCCTGCCCCGACAGATCGTTTGGACTGCCTCCGCCGCCACTCGGCCTCGCTCCCTGGTCCGGCGGCCGCTCCATGATCTGCATCAGGTACAAGTAGCGAACCGTTTCTTCCTGAAAGCGCTGCATCATCTCTTCAAACATGTCATAGGACTCGCGCTTGTACTCGACCAGCGGATCATGCTGTCCGTAGCCGCGCAGGTTGATGCCCTCTTTCAGGTGGTCCATCGAGAGCAGGTGATCTTTCCACTGCCCGTCGATCACGCTCAGCATGATCATCCGCTCGTGATAGCGCATGGCCTCGGCGCCGATCAGCGCCTCTTTCGCGTCGTAGCGCTCTTTCAGTTTGTCGAAGATGGCGTCGCCCAATTCCTGGCGATTCATGTGTTCCGGCTTGAGGCCTTCGGCATAAATGTCGACGCCGAAGCGGGTGAAGATTGCGTCTTTCAGAGCCTTGAGGTCCCAGTTGTCAACGTGTTCTTTCGGCGGACAGTGCCGTTCGAGGATGTCGCCAAGAATGGCGGAGACGTAGTCTTCGATGATCAGATCTTTCTGGTCGAGACCCTCCAGCAGACGGCGGCGCAATCCATAGACCGCCGTGCGCTGCTTGTTCATGACGTCGTCGTACTCGAGCAGATGTTTGCGGGCCTCGAAATTCTGGCCTTCGACGGCTTTCTGCGCGGCTTCGATCCGGCGCGTGATCATGCGCGATTCGATGGGAATACCTTCTTCCATGCCGAGGCGTTGCAGCAGGTTCGAAACCCACTCCTTGGCGAAGATCCGCATGAGGTCATCTTCGAGTGAAAGATAAAAGCGCGAGGAGCCGGGATCGCCCTGGCGGCCGGCGCGCCCGCGGAGCTGATTGTCAATGCGGCGCGCTTCGTGGCGTTCGGTGCCGAAGATGTGCAATCCGCCCGCCTCGATCACTTCCTGGTGTTCCCGGTCGGTGTCGTCTTTGTAGCGGGTAAAGATCTCATTCCACTGATCGGTCGGGACCGCGTACTCATTGCCGGCGTAGTACCAAACCGTGCGATTGGGATCGTCGACCTCGGCTTCGATCTTGCCTTGCGCGGCGCGGATCGGCTGCGCGATTCCCTTCTTCACGCATTCCTGCTTGGCCATGAATTCGGCATTGCCGCCCAGCAGAATGTCGGTGCCGCGTCCCGCCATGTTGGTGGCGATGGTGACCATGCCTTTGCGTCCGGCCTGCGCGACAATTTCCGCCTCGCGCTCGTGATACTTCGCGTTCAGGACGACGTGTTTGATTCCCTTCTTCTTCAGCAACTCCGAGAGCCGCTCGGATTTTTCGATCGAGGTCGTGCCCACCAGCACAGGCTGGTTGCTGTCATGCAGCCTTTGGATTTCATCGGCAGCCGCGAAATACTTTTCCTTCTCCGTGCGGTAAACGATATCCGGATTCTCTTTGCGCAGCAGTGTGCGATTGGTCGGAATGACAATGACTTCGAGCCGGTAGATCTTGTCGAATTCCGGCGCTTCTGTTTCCGCCGTACCCGTCATGCCCGCCAGCTTTTTATACATGCGGAAATAATTCTGGAACGTGATGGTCGCGAGCGTTTGATTCTCGCGCTCAATCTTCACATTCTCCTTGGCTTCAATCGCCTGGTGCAGCCCGTCGGACCAGCGGCGGCCAGGCATCAGACGGCCAGTGAACTCGTCCACAATCAGCACTTCGCCATCTTTGACCACGTACTCGACGTCTTTTTTGTAAAGCGCATGCGCTTTGACGGCGGTCTCAACGTGATGCTTCAGCGCCCAGTTTTCCGGGTCGGCGATGTTGCCGATGCCCAGTAGTTTTTCGACTTTTTCCCATCCCTCGTCGCTGACCGTGACGTTGCGGTGCTTTTCGTCGACCACATAGTCGCCGGTCATGATCTTGGGTTCGCCCGGCTGCGTATCTATTTCTTCGCCTTTTTCCAGCTTGGGGATGATGCGATTGACTTTGTAGTACTTGTCGGTGGACTCTTCGCTCGCGCCCGAAATAATGAGCGGAGTCCGGGCTTCGTCAATGAGGATGGAATCGACTTCGTCGACGATGGCGAAGTTGTGCATGCGCTGCACGCAATCACGCAGATCGAACTTCATGTTGTCGCGAAGATAGTCGAAACCGAATTCGTTGTTGGTGCCGTATGTCACGTCAGCGGCGTAAGCGGCGCGGCGCTGCTCGTCGTCGAGGTCGTGGACGATCACGCCCACCGTCAGACCGAGAAAGCTGTAGAGCTTGCCCATCCATTCGGAGTCGCGCTTAGCTAGATAGTCATTGACGGTAACCACGTGCACGCCGCGTCCACTGAGCGCGTTCAAATACACCGGGAGCGTCGCGACCAGCGTTTTGCCCTCTCCGGTTTTCATCTCGGCGATAGTGCCTTCGTGCAGAACCATGCCGCCGATCAACTGCACGTCGAAGTGCCGCATGTTGAGCACGCGCCGTCCAGCCTCGCGGACAACGGCAAACGCCTCCTCGAGCAGTTCATCGAGAACCGCCTTGAGCACCTCGCCGCGCTGCGCTTCGATTTCCTTCTGGCGGTCGGGATCCGTGATATCAGTATCCGGGCGCTCAGGATCCGCAGCCGGTTCGTCGGCAATCGAGCTGAGACGCTCCTGAATGCGAGCGCGAAACTCCGCCGTCTTTCCGCGAAGTTCGTCGTCAGAAAGCTCCTGTATCTCCGGTTCGAGCGCGTTGATAGCCGCAACGCGGGGCTGCAGGCGCTTGACCTCGCGCTCGTTCTTGGTCCCGAAAACCTTGCCTAACAAAGTGTTGATCAAACGGAAGCCCTTCGAAGGACACGCGTCCTAAGGTATGAGTAAAAGCCTAGCACATTAGATGCGGGAGGGATGGCGAAGGACGGACAACGCGAAAGAAGTCGAGTTTTCATCCAGCTAATGAAACGGGTTCTGGATGACAAGATCGCCGAAGCGACGCCCGTGTTGCATATCTTCGCTGTAGAGAATTTCGCAACCACCCTGGATCGCAGCCGCGACGATGAGCGAGTCGTACCAGGAAAGCTGATCGCGGCGCGCCAAATCCAGCGCACGTATGAACAGCCCCGGAGAGGAATGCACTGACAACAATGGCCGCAGGGTGGTATGCCAGTATCTCTCGATCTGCTCAAAACTCATTGGAGTGAGAAACGGCTTCCGTGCTACCGCAACAAACTCTTGCGCAACCTGGTAACTGATCATTCCAAGCCCCGTAGCCAGAGCTTCGGCGACAAGATTCTCGGCTCGCTTCGCCTTCTTTTGAGCATGCCGGTCAAAGGTGTAGACGAAAATGTTGGTGTCGAGAAAGTGCCTAGCGGCGCTCATTCATCTCTTCGCGCGTGAACTTTCGACCTGCATCGACGTTGCGCAATTCGTTCATTAACGCGCGATATTCCTGCGCCCGACGCTTCCGCCCCGCGAGCCCTCTCAGCCAGTCGCGAAAAAGCTCATGCAGCGTCGTGTTCTGACTCTGCGCTTCCTCTCTTGCAAGCTCGATGTCGGCCTTGTCCGCATTGAAAGTAATATTTTGTCGCACGACAACAGTGTACACGATCATCGTGTTACCTGCAAGACTTTTTCTTCAATCAAGACGCTTGGTTGCTAGATTGGCTTCGGCCATCCTTCCCTGTATTCTTCCCCCTTACGAATCCCATGCCCGCCTTCTACCAGCGATTCCAGGAATCGGCCCGGAAGTTTCCCGACAACGTTGCCCTTGAGATTCAGCGGCCGCAGACGGTTGAACGGGTCACTTTCGCTGAACTAACCCGCATGTCGGAGAGCGTGGCGAACTGGCTCTCGACTCGTGTGCCGCGGGACGCGCGTGTGGCGATTCTGGCGGCGAATCATCCGCGATGGGTGGCGGCATATTTGGGGATCATCGCTGCGGGAAGAACGGCGGTGCCGCTCGACACGGCTTTCCACGCTGACCAGGTGAAGAAGTTGTTGATCGACAGCGGCGCTTCCCTGTTGTTCTGCGATGTGAAGCATCTTCCGGTGGCGGCGGAAGCGGTCGAGGGACTCAGCGTAGGTTTGGTGATGACTTCCGCGGCGGCTGAATCGAATCCCACTCAAACTAAAGCTGGCGCCCCCAGTCTCGCCGCCGATCTCGATTCCGTCTTCGCCGCGGGGCCCGGCGACTTTCAACCCATAGTCCCCGCTGACGGCGACCTGGCGGCGCTGCTCTACACGTCGGGCACGACCGCCGATCCGAAGGGCGTCATGCTCACCCACTCCAACCTCATCGGCGAGGCGAATTCGGTGCTCGCGATAATGAAGGTTGGCCCTGAGGATGCGCTGCTCGGAATTCTCCCGATGTTTCATGTCCTGGCGCAGATGGCAAACCTTTTTCTGCCGCTATTCAATGGCTGTCGCGTCGTATACCTGGAGACGCTGAACACAACCGAATTGCTGCGCGCTTTGCAGGAACGCAACATCACTGTGTTTTGCGTTGTGCCCCAGTTTTTCTACCTGATTCACGAGCGCATTTTCAAAGAACTGAACAAACGCGGCAAGTTGACACTGCGGCTGGTGCGCGCGCTGATGGCGTTCAACCGTGGCCTGCGCCGAATCCGAGTCAACGCGGGCAAACTCTTCTTCGGAAAGATTCACGCGACCTTCGGCGCTCACATGCGCTATCTGATAACCGGCGGCTCGCGATTCGATCCCGCCATCGCTCGCGATTTTTATTCTTTCGGCATCGACGTTCTGAACGCGTACGGCCTGACGGAGACTACCGGCGGCGCCTTCATCAACCCTCCGGGGCACGTTGTATTTGGCTCCGTCGGACGGCCTTTTCCCGGGGTCGACGCAAAAATAGTGGACCCGAAGCCGGTGGAAGAGGGCGCGCCGGCGGCGGGTGAGATTGCGATCCGCGGCGCGATCGTGATGAAGGGATATTGGAATCGCCCAGAAGCTACAGCCGAGGTGCTTCGCGACGGATGGTTCTACACAGGCGATCTGGGCTACTTCGATTCCGGCGGCAATCTGTTCATTACCGGGCGGGGCAAGGAAGTCATCGTACTCGCCAATGGAAAAAATGTTTATCCCGAGGAGATTGAGGCGCACTACCTCCAAGCTCCCTACGTGAAAGAGATTTGCGTGATGGCACTGGAGGCGCGCCCGGGAGATCCAACATCGGAGCGGCTGCATGCCGTGGTCGTGCCCAATTTTGAACTGCTGCGCGAGCGCAAGATCGTCAACTCAAAAGAAGTGATCCGCATAGACATTGAAGCGCTCTCCCACAAGATCGCTTCCACCAAGCGTCTGGGGAGCTATGACATCTGGCAGGAAGAGCTGCCCCGCACGACGACGCGCAAGTTGAAGCGCTTCCAGATTGAAAAGAAAGTTCGCGAGCTGAAGCAAAAGGGCGCCGGCGAGTCGGACGTTGGCACGGAGGACGTTGGCACGGAGAAAGAAAAGCCGCTAACCGCCGACGACCTGCAGTGGCTGGAGCGCGAGGATGTGAAGCGCGCCCTCACCATCGTGAGCGAGTCTTCGCGCAATCAGCTCGACGCGATTCGTCCTACCCACAATCTTGAGCTCGATCTGGGACTCGACTCCATGCAGCGCATCGAATTGCTCACCGCGCTCGAGCAGCAGCTTGGCGGCGAAGTGCCCGAGTCGCAGCTGGCGGAAATTTATTCGGTGCGCGACCTGATCGATGCCGTTCTCGCGAGCGCGGGCCGGGGCGAGGGCCAAGCCAGAGCCGCCGAACCGGCGTGGTCGACAATCCTGAGCGAACCGGTGACCGATCCCGAGGTGCTCGCACTGGCGCGCCACAATATTTTCGCTGAGGTCTCCTTCTTTCTGCTGGGGCGGCTGATTTATCTTTTCGCGCTCGACCGTTTTCACCTCAAAATGCGCGGCCTCGAAAATCTGCCCGAAAAAGGCCCGTTCCTGCTCTGTTCCAATCACCAGAGCTACGTCGATCCCCTGGTCATGGCCGGTGCGCTGCCCTGGGGATTGTTTCGCTACGCCTTTGCGCTCGGCACCAGCGACATTTTCGGCAAGGGATTTATGCGGCGGCTGGCGCGATGGATTCGCGTGGTCGTGCTCGATCCGGATGCGAACCTGATTCCCGCCATGCGCGCTGGATTTTTTGGCCTCAGCCATGGACGCATTCTTGTTCTTTATCCCGAGGGCGAACGCACCAATGACGGCAATCCGACCGTATTCCGCAAGGGCGCCGCGATTCTCTCGATTCACTCCCAAGCGCCGATTGTTCCGGTTGCGATCGAGGGCTTCTATGAAGCCTGGCCACGCCACAAGAAGTTTCCGAAGTTCGCGAATTTGCAACTGGTATTCGGCAAGCCCCTCCAACCTCCGCCGCTGAATGAGGCGAGCGAGGCTGCGTATGAACGGCTGACGTCCGAGTTGAAATCCAGAGTGGTGGCGATGTGGCAAGAATTGCGGGAGAAAGAAGTGCGAGGAAAAAACGCGCGCGGCCCTGAAGATACTTCGAAAAATTCAGCGCTGCCGGAAACCACGCTTCGTTAACTTTATTTACGCGGTTATGCTCCCGCAGCCTTGGCTTGTTTGCCCAAGATTTTCGTGAAGGCTTCGACAACGCCGGAGTGGAATTTCTTGCCCGCTCCGGCCACAATCTCCTGCTCGGCCTGGGCCGGCGATAGAAGCTTGCCGTCAGTGCCACTAATCAATTTCTGGTAGGCGTCCGCCACGGCCAGAATGTGGGCCTCGATTGGGACGTTGATTGAACGCGCTCCCTGATCCTGCACAATCTGCTGCGCGACAATGATCGGAATCACTCGCCGCAGCTTGTTCCCGGTGGCCTGGGCGCGCGCATCGGCCTTCCCGGGCTTGCGGAAACTCGCCACAACTTCGTCGCGGCTCATATCCGCGGCCTTGTAGAGAATGTCGTTCGTGATCCCGAGTTTGCTCAGATCCCGCAGCAATACCGCCGAGCGTAGCAACTCGACGCGATCCGAACCCATGCCCATCGCCTCCGCCATTCTTGTCGACGCCTCCACCAGCCGCTGGTTTTCCCCTACGCCAAGCTTGTCGTTGGCCATGAAGTGTTGCAGAACCAGCAGCAGCCCGCTGAAACTTTCCCGAATGTCGGCGGTCATCGCTTGCTTGCGCTCGTACAGTGTACCCATGACATAGCCAACTACCGCCAACATCCCGGCCCAGATAGCGAAGTTGAACAGCCGCTCATCCGGCAATGTTACGACCCGGTGTCCGGGCATCATGTTGTTCAGAAAGTCCAGAAGCACGACTAGGAATATGCAGGCAAAGGCGGTGAGAGTCGCGTGCCGGCGTCCGAAGTGATATGCCGAGTACAAAGTCGGCAGAAAATAAAAGCAGAGCGCCATGGGCAGCGACTGCGCGAAGAATTGCACCGTCGCTGCAATCAGGAACAGCGACATCAGCAGGATAATTTCCTTGGCAATTTTACTCATGTTGATTTCCCGATCGTCCAGTTGAGTTGGCGCGAGCAAGGAACCGCCTGCTGCCATGTTGAAGCACTCGAGTGTCCGAGGAAAGTTACCGGGGTAACGACATTCTTTCAAAGTGGCACGGCGGAATCCAGCCGTCAGCTGTCAGCCGTCAGCCATCAGTAGAACCCGGTCGTGGAGAGACGGGCGTCCCTTCGACAGGCTCAGTGCAGGCTCTCGCCCGTCCGCTAACATATCCAGGTTGTCATCTTGAGCGGAGCAGGGACTTCACGAAGTGAAGTCTCTGCGGAGTCGAAAAGCCTGCCCTGAGCGAAGCCGAAGGGACCCCTACGCCCTGTCCGGTGGCAAGGACGCGTCTGGGAATTCTGGCAGTGCCGCCGGTCTTTCTAACTGTTTACTGCTGAGATAATAACCGGTGAGGTAGAGTACCCCCTCCCCCTGATCTCCTGGAATCCTGGGGTTAGGGGAGAAGTGAGAACGCTCGCGGCTTCCCGCTCATTGCAAAGAACGCAATGAGTAGGGGCACCAGCCTTTTTTCACAGTGGCGCGGCGGAAACGGCCCCTCTTAATTATTTTGTTTTGCAGGTACCTTCTCCTCGGTTCTTGCCTATTAAGCTTAACTATGGTTAACTACAACCACTAATCCTCGGTTAATTGGACTAGGACAACACATCGCCAGGTGAGTAGGGGAATCCATGGTGCGGACGGATCGCATTGCACTTCTTGTATTGACGGTAGCGTGTTTTTTCGCGGCGGAAACGCTGGGACAAGGCGAAAGCACCAGTGCCGTTGTTGGCCAAGTTCGGGATACAACCAACGCCGTCGTGCCGGGTGCCACCGTGACGATCGCCAACCCTGAGACTGGACTGAAGCGGAGCGCCAAGACAGACGAGGCAGGCCGGTTCAACTTTCCACAATTAAAACCTGGTACCTACTCGGTCAAAGCGGAAGCGCAAGGCTTCGAACCGCTGCAAAATGACGATGTTGTTTCGGGTCTTGGCCAGAAGCAAACGGTGAACTTCACCCTTAAGGTGGCCCGATCGAATGAGACGGTTGAGGTAAACAGCGAGGCTCCACTCCTCAGCCCAGAAGATGCCGATACATCCATGACCCTGAATGCGCCAGCACTGGAGAATCTGCCAAATCCAGGCGGTGATTTAACCTACCCTGTGCAGTTTGCCCCTGGAGCGCTCATTAATACGGCGGGCAGCGGCAACGATTTCGTCGGTGGCACAAACGGGTATGGGAACGTGGAGTTTAACGGTCTGCCGGCACTCTCAAACGGTTACGTCGTTGACGGGCTGGAAACGAACGATCCGCTCACCAATCTCAACAGCGGACTCTCAACCAACCTTGTCCTTGGACTGAATTCGATTTCTGATGTGACCGTCAACACTCTTTCCTATTCTGTGGACCAAGGGAGGTATGGAGCATCCCAAGTCAATTACGTCACAAAGTCCGGCACAAATCAGTTCCACGGAAATCTCTACGAACTGTGGAATGGTTCGCTACTGAATGCAGCGGACTACTTTACCAATGCAACACCGGGGAATCACAAGCCCGGATCGACCGTGAATCATTTTGGGGGAAGTCTGGGCGGCCCTATTCTGCACGACAAGCTCTTTTTTTTCTTCGACAGCGAGTGGGTTCGGATCGCACTGCCCATCGTCACACCGACGATCGTTCCCAGTCCGTTATTCCGACAATACGTCTTGCAGCAACTTTCTGGGGGTCAGACAACCGGCTGCGGGTCCAACCCGAATGAGAATTGTTTGTTCTATCAACAAATGTTCAAGCTCTATGGAAATGCCAGCGGCACACCCACCACGATACTTGGCTGCCCGCTTGGCGCCTCCGGGGATGGTTGCGCCAACCGGCAGAGCGTCTCGCACTCCAGCGACGACCATGAACAGGTGCAGACCGTCCGCTTCGACTACAACATCAACCAGAAAGATACGGCTTGGTTTCGTTTTCAGGTTGATACCGGTGTACAAGCCGCCTACACGGATCCAATCAACTCTTTGTTTGACGCCGTGTCTCCGCAGCCTCTCTATTCTTTTGCGGCAGGACACACGCACGTCTTCTCACAGAACCTGGTGAACTATTTCAATCCGGCGTTCTCCTGGTACGAAAGCTTGTTTGGGCCAAGCAACTTTCAGAAGACACTTTCGGCTTTCCCGATCGTGTTGCAGGGCACCGGCGCAAATGCCTTCACGCCCATTGGAGGGCTGGACAACACCTGGGTGCAAGGCAGGCGCGCATCCCGGTTCTTCATCAATGACAACCTCGCCTGGAGCCGTGGTGCTCACGAACTGCGGTTCGGTACGAACACCCGTATCCTCCGCCTGAACGACTATGACTTCGGCACAGGCACAGTTCCCACCGTGACCTATGCGAACTTGCAGCAGTTTATCTATGGAGTAGCGAACACCGCGTCGAAGACTTTCCCTTCGAGCGCCAATGAGCCCTTCAATTTTCTAAATCTCGATCTCTACGCGCAAGACACCTGGAAAGTGACTCGCACGCTGACCTGGACGTTCGGCCTACGCGACACCTTCAACTCCAATCCACTGAATTCGCATGAGCAAGTTGCTCGTCTTCGCGGCTCGTTCAGTTCCATCTCCCATGATGTCAGTCAACCGCTGAACGCTGCCATCCAGACTCATCTCGGCAATCTGTTCTCGTCCACACCGCTGGCCATCCTGCAGCCGAGAACGGCGATTGCGTGGCAGTTTGAGCCGAAGTCGGTTCTTCGAACTGGTTTCGGGATCTTCAGCGACATCTTGCCGGGCACTGTTGCCGACCTGGTTGGCACGAATCCTCCCTACGATAAGACGTTTCAGGGAGGAGTGCTTGGCAGCGTGGGCGGCACAGCAATCGCGCCCGGAGCGACGAACAGCGCGGTGAATGCAACCATTGCCGCGAATCAGACTTTTACTGCGGGATTTCCCCAGGGCCAGCTCTCGTGTCCACAGGCAAGTCCAGCAAGTTGTCTTCCGCCGGTTGCGATCACAGCGATCCCAGATGGCAAACTCCACGCACCGTACTTCATGGAGTGGAGCCTCGGGATAGAACATCAGTTCGGAACTACGGGGAGTTTGCAAGCGCAGTACGTTGGCACGCGCGCGGTGAACCAACCCTATCTAACTCAGGTGAATGGTTACCAGACTGTGAAAACGGCGAGCGGGACAGCTTGCCAGGGGTGTTTTGCTCCGTTCCCCACGCAGCCGACCGATCCCAGATTCGGCGCTGTGACCCAGTTCTCCACCGGCGCGAACAGTCACTACAACGGCCTTCAACTGACCACGATGAAGAGGCTCGGCCACGGTCTGCAAGGACAGGTCAACTACACCTGGAGCCGTTGCATGGATACAGTGTCGAACGGAGGATTCCTCCAGTTCTCGGCGGGAGGGATTCTCTCCCCTCTGCCGGGAGAGCTGGCCCGCGATTATGGTCCTTGCGACTATGACATCCGGCACAATCTCAATGCGCAGTATGTGTATCAGTTGCCGATCATATTCCGGAACCAGGTTCGGAATCACCTATTGGCGCACGCGCTAAACGGCTGGCAGATTTCGGGAACCATGTTTTGGCATAGCGGGGTCCCATTCTCGGTCCTAAGCACGCCCTATTCGGCAAACGGAGACGGAATTGTGCAGGGCAGTGGACCGCAGTTCGCGAGTGTTGTTCCCGGTGTCCCGCTATATGCGCACCATCCCGTCCCTGGCGTGACGCAACCGGGCACGATCCAGTGGCTCAATCCGGACGCCTTTGTATCGACCGTTGATCCGAGTACAGGGCAGTGCACCGGCGGCGACGACCCACAGCATTGCCAATTCGGAAACCTCGGTCGCAATGCTCTGCGCGGTCCCAATTTCTTCTGGAATGATTTCTATCTCACGAAATGGCTTCCGGTAACCGAGCGTGTGAAGCTCAGGGTAGAAGCCCAATTCTTCAATGTCTTCAACCATCCGAATTTTGGACTTCCAAGCATGGTGCTGGCTGGCATTCCGGGGAAGCCTTCTACGCAGACTGGATTTGGAGCACTTGCATACACTACTTCTCCACCGACCGGCTTGTTGGGCGTCGGCTTGGGTGGCGATAGCAGTCCACGAATGATCGCCTTTCAAGCTCGGCTGGAGTTCTGAGTAATTTCGAGATGACGAAGCACAACGTCACTTGGCCCGAGGATGGGTCTGGTCATAAACATTCATCACGTGCTTGACCGAGAGCTGCGTGTAGCGTTGAGTGGTCGCCAGCCTCTCATGGCCGAGCAATTCCTGGATGGCGCGCAGGTCCGCTCCCTCTTCCAGCATGTGGGTCCCGAAGGCGTGACGGAGAGTATGCGGATGAACCTCGGGCGACAGTCCCTTGGCGACCGCGATTCGCTTGATGATGCGGCCTACGCTGCGCGTGGTGAGACGTCCGCCGCGCTGGTTGACTAGAAGCGCGGGCATGCCTTTCGAGGGCATCGCTTTTTTCGGCGCGTCGTTCTTCAGCGTGTTGTTCAAGGTCGCGAGCAATTGTTGCCGCCACGGCAGGTAGACAGATAGCGCCGCGAGTGCCGATCCTCCGAAGGGGACGTAGCGTTCCTTCTTCCCTTTGCCGCGAATCAGGATGGCTTCGTTGCTCATGCTGATGTCATCGAGATTGATGCCGACCAACTCCGAGTTGCGAATGCCGCAGCCGTAAAGCAGTTCGAGCATCAGACGATCGCGCTCAGGAAACGATGCGATCTCCGGCATTTTGCCGTCGAGCACAAAATTCATTTCCTCAATCGTCGGAACACGCGGCAGTTTCTTCGGCAGCCGCGGCGTCGAAACCAGCTTCGCCGGATCCTGCTCGACCACGCCTTCCTGCGCCAGCCAGCGATAAAGCGAGCGCACGGCGGCGAGCGCGCGGGCGACGGAAGTCTTGCTCAATCCTTTGTCATACAGATGCGAGAGGAAGCCGCGAATCGCGATGTGGTCGATCGCCTTCCAACCGCGCGTACCGATATAAGCTGCGAAGACATCGAGATCTCCGGCGTAAGCCTTGATCGTGTGCGGCGAGGCGTTACGCTCCCGCAGATGGCGCAGGAAGTCGTCGGTCGCACGTTCGACGATGGTGCGCAAGTTGTTGGCCGCGACGCCCATGAAGAAATTTGTAATTGGCGATTTGTAATTTGAAAGCCAGATCGCGGCGGAGTTGCGCGCGCGCAGGACATTGGTTTTCAATTGCAAATTACCAATTGCAAATTACAAATTGTTCCTCACTTTGGCTCGCGGATGATGTTTCGCATACACGCTCTTCAGCCGGTCGAGCGCGACGTGCGTGTAAATCTGCGTGGTCGAAATGTCGGCGTGGCCGAGGATGGTCTGTACCGTGCGCAGGTCGGCCCCATTCTCGACCATATGCGTCGCGCAGGAGTGACGCAGCATGTGCGGACTGACGTGCCGTCCCGAAGAAAGTCCCGAAGTGAGACCCGCCTTCCCGACCAACTGCCAGACGCGCTGACGGGTCAGGCGGCGGCCTCCCGTGCCCAGGAACAAAAGCGGCGAACTTCTTTTTTTAGTCAATACTTCCCTGGCGCTTTTCAAGTATCGCTGTAACGCGTGCTGGGCCGGCACTCCGAGCGGCACCATCCGCTCTTTGTCGCCTTTGCCGCGCACCAGGATGTATCCCATTTCAAGCTTCAGGTCTTCGAGACGCGCGTCGGCGACTTCGGACACGCGCACGCCCCCGGCATAGAGAAGTTCCAGCATGGCGTGATCGCGGAGCGCCAGCGCCTGCGCCCGCACCGTTTCATTTCGCGGCGGCGTTTCGGCAAGCATGGCCCCGACTTCGTCGCGGCTCAGCGCCTTGGGCAGCACCTTCCATTGCTTCGGCAAGTCGATGTTCAGGGTCGGATCCTTGTCGATCTTTTCATCGAGCAGCAAATGGCGGTAAAGATGCCGGATCGCCGAAAGCTTCCTTCCGACCGAGCGCCCGTCGAGTTGGTTGGAAAATAACTCCTGGATGTAGGCGCGCACGTCTTCGCGCCGCGCTCCGGCTAAATTCTGCTTCCGCTTCTCCAGAAACTCCGCGAACTGCGCCAGGTCGCTGGTGTAAGCGGCAATCGTCAACTTCGCGGACCCGCGCTCCACTCGTAGATAATCGAGGAAGGAATGAAGTGTCCGGGTATTGGCATCCGAGACCATGGAATCAGTATGGGATGTTGGGCAGAACCCGAGAAGTAACGAGCAGGATGCGGGGGCTGGATTCAGTTACAGTCAGTCGAAACTAGTTTCCCTCGACGCCCGCGCGCAGCACATCCACCGCATACAGCACGCCCTCCGGCGTCTCTTCGTGTTTGAAGTAGGCGAAGACATCGCGGCCGGCGGTGCGATGCTCCCGAATGCGGGCGACCATCGTTTGGCGTTCTTCGGCGGTGTAGGGGGGTTTGCGGTAACGGTAGTAGGCAAAATCGGCGGTGACCACGTCCGGAGTGTTGCGCTCTTCCGTTTCGGCCACACAGAGCGCGATGTTGCGCTCGCGCAGCGTGTCCCAGGTGGCGTCGACGAACCATGATTCGTGGCGGAACTCAAATGCCGCGCGCGCACTTCGGGGCAAACTTTTCAGAAATTCGGAAAGCACGGCTTGATCCGCTTTAAAATTTGGCGGGAGCTGGAAGAGAAGTGGGCCAAGCCGGCGGGCGCGCTCTAGAGCTTCCAACGTGCCGAGAAAACGCGTTAGAAATTCTTCTGCGCTCTTCAGCCGCTTGATATGCGTGAGCACCTGATGCGCCTTGATGGTGAAGCGAAAATGCTCGGGCGTTTCGGCGATCCAGTTCTGGACAGTCGTCTCTTTTACCAGCTGGCGGAAGGTGTAATTGACTTCGACGGCATTCAGTTTCGATGCGTAGAAGTTCAGAAATTTCTTTTGAGCAAGCTTCTCGGGATAGAAAGCGGGCTTCCATGTCGGATAAGCCCATCCGGAGGTGCCAACGTAGAGTTGCGCCATAGGGTTTGTTTTTCCGCGCGGCGGAGTCAAGCGCGAGCCGGGATTATACCTTGCGACGCTTTGCCGGCGCTGACTTCGCTTTCGTCGTTGTCTTCTTTGTCGGCGTCTTTTTCTTTGAGCGCGGCGGCGGCGCTTCGGCCTTGGCCGCAATGCTGATGCCTTCTTTCTGTTTCTCTTCCGATTCCGCAGTCAAGCCCGCCAACTGCGGCAGCTTCTGTTTCAGTTTCTGCACCGGCTCGAACAGGTCGCCCATCTTCTCCACTCGCGCGAGCACGTCCTTCGCCTCGAACACCAGCCGCCCCGCATCTCTTTTCTTCAGCGCCTGCTCGACTTCATCCCAGGTAACCGGCGTCGACACCGTCGGATGCTCGCGTGCGCGCAGCGAGTACACGGAGATCGTCGTCTTGTGCTGATCGTTCTGGCTCCAGTCGACGAATACTTTGTTGGTGCGCACCACCTTCTTCATATCCGAGACAACCAGTTCAGGATGCTCATGTTCGAGCAGACGCGCCAGCGCGTGCGCGAATGATTTTGTCTGCTCATATGTCGTTTTCGTGTTCAGGGGAACGTAAATCTGAAGCCCTTTCGATCCTGACGTTTTGGGAAAACTTCGCAGTCCGAAGTGATCGAAGATTTCGCGCACCCAGAGGCCAACCTGTGCGCATTGAACGATATTTGCGGGCGGTCCAGGATCGAGATCGAAGACAATCATGGTGGGCGTCGCAATATCGGCGGCCAGCGAGAGCGATGGATGCAGTTCAATCGACGCCAGGTTCGCGATCCACACGAGCGTCGGGAGATCGTTAGCGAGCAGATAATTAATGGTTCGTTTGTTACTCTCGCTCCACACGGGCGCGGTCTTCACCCAGTCCGGGCGGTGCATGGGGGCGTTCTTTTCGAAGAAATATTCCTGGTCCACGCCTCCGGGATAACGCTTCATGGTGAGCGGCCGTCCAGCGAGATGCGGCACCAGATAGGGCGCAACGCGGACGTAATAATCGACCACCTGTCCCTTGGTGAACCCAGTAGCGGGATAGAGGACCTTGTCAAGGTTCGTGAGACTAAGCTTGCGGCCCTGCACTTCGACGATGGTCGGGGCGGACATAGAAGTTTGACGATGGAGAGCCCGGCGTCCCCGCCCGGCTGGACGGCGAGACGCCCATCGCTCCACCGTCTTGTATCGCCGTCTAGTATAGTGTCCCGGATTCATAAAAGGAGATCGGATGCCGGCTTCGCGTCGTGAGTTTGTTTACGGTATGGGTGTCTTCGGAGCGTTCACGCTTTTTTCCATTGACCGCACCGAGCCCGAACTCATTCTTTACAACGGAAACTTCTGGACGGTCAATCCGCGCCAGCCCCGAGCGCAAGCCGTGGCCATTTCCGGCGGAAGATTTCTCGCGATCGGAACGAATGACGAAGTGCTGGCGCTCGCCGCCGGCAATGCGAAGAAAATTGATCTGGGCGGAAAGACGGTACTGCCCGGCTTTATCGATGCGCACTCGCATCCCGCGCAGGCCGGCCTTTCTCACCTGCGCATGGTGGATTGCGATCTGCGCTCCATTGCCGAAATCCTGAAAGCGCTGCGAGAACGGGCTTCGAAAACGCCTCCCGGCCAATGGGTGCTGGGCTTCAAGTACGACGATACCAAGACTTCCGAAGGCCGGCCTCTGACCCGCGAGGAGTTGGATGCTGCCATTCCCAACCATCCTGTGTTCGTCCAACATCGCGGCGGGCACACGGCGTGGGTCAACTCGCTGGCGTTGAAGCTGGCAAAGATTGATGATCATACTCCCGATCCTGCGGGCGGCAGGTATGATCGCGATCCCACGACGGGCCGTCTGACCGGGCACGTGCGCGAGACTGGCAGGGAGACCTTCGAAAAAGTCATTCCCTCGAACTTTACGCGCGACGACCATCGCGAGGGCGTGCGCCTGATCACGCAGATGATGACACGTACTGGAATCACTTCCGTGACCGACGCCATGGGTACTCCGGAAGATCTGCGCGCCTACCAGGATGCCCGCGAAGCCGGGCAACTGAAGATGCGCGTGTATTGCCACATCTACCAGGCGTTCATGGACCAGATGCTGGCCGCCGGAGTGAAGACTGGACTGGGCGACGAGTGGGTGAAAGTCGGCGCGCAGAAGATGATCTGCGACGGGTCGATCTCCGAGCGGACGGCGCGGCTATCGCAAACATACATCGGACGTCCCGACGATTTCGGAATTCTGGTGACTCCTGAAGAAGAACTCTACCAGCAGGCACGCAAGGCACACGCCGCCGGATGGCAGCTTGGGACCCACGCCAATGGCGATGTCGGTATTGACATCACGCTGCGAGTGTACGAGCGGCTGCAAAAGGAAATGCCGCGTAAGGATGCTCGCTACCGGCTGGAGCATTGCACGGTTGTCAACGATTCGCTCATCGCGCGGATCAAATCGCTGGGCGCGATTCCTACACCTTTTTCAACCTATGCGTATTATCACGGCGAGAAGATGAAGGAGTACGGGCCGGAACGTGTGAACCATATGTTTGCGCTCCGCAGCTTCATCGATGCGGGAATCCGGCCAACCCAGGCGTCGGATTATCCTCCGGGCCCGTTTGAGCCAATGATGGCGCTGCAGTCAGAAGTAACGCGCACCGATGCCAAGGGCAATGTCTGGGGACCGCTGCAGAAGATCACGTTGGAAGAAGCGATTCGCGTGGGAACCATGAATGGCGCTTACGCTTCGTACGAAGAGAATCTGAAAGGTTCGATTGAGCCGGGCAAACTGGCCGATCTTGTCGTGCTGGGACGCGACGTGTTTAAGGAAGATCCTTACAACATCATCAACATCCCATCGAGCGAACCATGGTGGATGGACGGTGGGTCTGGGAAAGTTGAAGGTTGCCCGCGTGATTCGGGAGGATTGCTTGACTACGCGCCAACGTTGGATCTCGTTCGCCGAAGTCGTTCTCGGCGCCTTGATAGTCATCGGCCACAACGTCTATCACATCGTGCCCAATGAGGTCCCAATCCTATTCGTGGTCGGCTGGATCTCTCTGCGAGTTAGAGATGGTGGATGGAAATCCGTGGGCCTGAGAAAGCCCAATTCGTGGGCGAAGACTGTGTTGTGGGCCCTTTTGGCCGCGGCCCTGATCGTTGTGCTCTCCGATGGTGGTCGGTCCGATTGCGGAAAAATTTCTGGGCACCCAACATGCCTCCAAGGCTCTTGAGACTTCGACTCCGAACCTGCTTTCGGCTCTGCGAGTGCTGGCGCTGGTCTGGACCTTCGCTGCTTTCGGCGAAGAGATGGGATACCGGGGCTACCTGATGACGCGCGCCGCCGCTGTGGGCAACCGTTCGACCATCGCCTACTTCGCAGCCCTAATTGTCGTGAGCATTCTCTTTGGATATGGACACTATTACAAGGGACCGGCGGGAGTCATCGCATCCACCGCGTCAGGCCTCGTGCTGGGAGGAGCCTACCTGCTTTCGCGCCGCAATTTGTGGGTTGCGATTCTAGCGCACGGCTTCAGAGATACCTTCGTTGTGGTGTTGGCAATGATGGGTTTGGGGAATTAGCTGGCAGCAAAGCCTCCTCTGAGCCGTGATTTTAAACTCTTGACCCCGAATCCGTATTTCTAGTATTATCGAACCATGGTCAGTGCCGCCGGCATCCGAAAGAACAGCGAGCGCGTTGCCCGCTACGCCGACATGTTTTCGGCCATGGGCACCGAGCCGCGGCTGCGCATCATGCAATTGCTCCTCTCGGCGCACCCGGAGGGCCTGGTGGTCAGCGAAATTCAGAACGAGCTTGAGATCCCCGGCTCCACGCTTTCTCACCATCTCGACAAACTCAAGAATGAAGACCTCGTGCAGGTCGAGCGCAAGGGCACGTTTCTGCGCTACACCGCGAACACGGAAGCGCTGCGCGAAATTCTGCAATTTCTTTACGCCGAGTGCTGCACCCGCAACAAGGCGCTCAAGCCACAAGACCTCGTCCAGTTCTGTAAATAGGAGAAGCCACGATGCCCGATGCCAACATCGATACCGCTGATATCAACATTAGAGAAGTCGTAAGAGAGAAATATGGACAAGCGGCGTTGCGAGTTACTAGCGGCGGCAGCGGTTGCTGCGGAGCGACGCCGGCCAGTGGACTCTCGTGCGATCCGATCACCACCAATCTTTACGATGAGTCGCAGGCCCAGCAGATTCCCGAAGCGGCGATGCTGGCTTCGCTTGGATGCGGCAATCCGACCGCTCTTGCGAAGCTGAGCCCCGGCGAAACCGTGCTTGATCTGGGCTCTGGCGGCGGCATCGACGTTTTGCTCTCCGCCAAGCGCGTTGGCCCGAGCGGCAAAGCCTACGGCCTCGACATGACCGATGAGATGCTGGCGCTGGCCAACGAAAACAAGCGTAAGGCCGGCGCGGAGAACGTGGAATTCCTGAAAGGCGAGATCGAGAGCATCCCCCTGCCCGACAACACGGTCGATGTCATCATTTCCAACTGCGTGATTAATCTTTCGGCGGACAAGGACCGCGTGCTGCGCGAGGCATTCCGCGTGCTCAAACCGGGCGGACGGTTCGCTGTCTCCGACGTGGTCACGCGCGGCGAAATCGCCCCTGAGGTCCGTCAGAGTGTGCTGTTGTGGGTCGGTTGCATCGCCGGAGCTCTCGAAGAAAACGAATATCGCGGCAAGTTATCCGCCGCCGGGTTTGAGCAAGTCGAGATTGAGCCGACGCGAATCTATCGCGTCGAGGACGCTCGTGAGTTTCTCTCCTCGTCGGGCATTGATGTGGATGCGATCGCGGCGCAGGTCGATGAAAAGTTCATGAGCGCCTTTGTGCGCGCGGTGAAGCCGAAGCGGACGCAGGAGGCGTGTTGTGGTCCGACGTGCTGTAACTGACGGTATTTTCTGCGGTGCACTCCGACCGCAGCGGCTAAAGCCGGTGCTTTAAGAGGCGAGTTATCGCAGCGCTGAAGCGCTGCGCCACCCAAAATCGAGCGCGAGAGTCGAGATACTTGTACGACGGACTATTAGCCATGGCAACTCACTACAACGTTCTGTTTCTGTGCACGGGAAACTCGGCGCGTTCGATCATGGCCGAAGCGATCCTCAACCACAAAGGAAAGCCTGTCTTCACCGCCTACAGCGCCGGAAGTCATCCCTCAGGGACGGTGCATCCCGAAGCGCTGAAGCAGCTTGAGCTGGCTGGCATTTCCACATCCGGCCTGCGCAGCAAGAGCTGGGATGAATTCTCGCGCCCCGGCGCTCCCGAGATGCAATTCGTCTTCACGGTTTGTGACAACGCTGCCAAGGAGATTTGCCCGGTCTGGCCGGGACATCCCATGACCGCGCACTGGGGAGTACCAGATCCGGCTGCCGTGCACGGAGACTCCGCCGAAATCGAACGCGCCTTCCGCCAAGCGTTTTTTACTCTTGACTGGCGCATCAGTCTCTTTCTCGCTCTGCCTCTGGCGTCCCTGGATCGGCTCGCGCTGAAAAAAGAAGTGGATAGAATTGGGCGGCAATAATTTTGCATAGTGCCCGCAGGAGACGCGGCAAGCCGCGTCTCTACTGTGAATGCTCCCTGATCGTTTGACAATCTTCCCTGCCTCCACGTAACTTCGAATTTTTGGTGCCAGTTGTTGCTCAATCGTGGAGGCAGGATGAAATCCCGCTCAACTCTTATACAAACAATTGCTGTCTGTTTCGTGCTGTGCTCAATCGCTTTCAGCCAGGATTTGGCTTCGTTCGAAAAGCGCACCACGGTGAAGAAGCTTGCCAATGGACTCACCATCATTATCTGCGAGCGGCCGGAGGCGCCGGTCTTTTCATTCTTCACGCACGTGGATGCGGGCTCGGTGCAGGATCCCATGGGCAAGACCGGGCTGGCGCACATGTTCGAGCACATGGCGTTCAAGGGAACCGACACGATAGGCACGCGCGATTATGCCGGCGAGAAAGTTGCGCTCGCGAAAGTTGAAGAGGCTTATGCCGCCTACATTGCCGAGCGCGACAAGCCGGTAGACCGCGACGAAAAGAAGCTTGCGCAGCTCGAGCAAGCCTGGAAGGACGCGATTGCGGCGGCCGATAAGTTCTCCGCGGCTTATAACAATGAGTTCGGCAAGATCGTCGAAGGCGAAGGCGGCGAGGGCATGAACGCCTTCACCGATTACGACGAAACCGGCTACCACTACTCGTTCCCCATCAACCGCCTGGAATTGTGGGCCTATCTCGAATCGGAGCGCTTTCTGCATCCGGTGATGCGGCAATTTTACAAAGAGCGCAATGTCGTAATCGAAGAGCGCCGCATGCGGACGGACAGCAATCCCATCGGGCGGCTGCTCGAGCAATTCACGGAAGAGGCATTCGCGGCCCATCCTTATCATCGGCCGACGATTGGCTGGATCTCAGACCTGAATTCTTTTTCGGCAACCGACGCACAGAATTTCTTCGATAAGTACTACGTGCCCTCGAACATGGTTGTCACCGTCGTTGGAGACGTAAGAGTTGCGCAAGCGATGCCGATTGTCGAGAAATATTTCTCGCGAATTCCGGCACGTCCCAAGCCCGATACGGCGACGACCACCGAGCCGCCTCAGAATTCCGAGCGGAGTGTCGTGCTGCACGAGCAGTCGCAGCCGCTCTATCTCGAAGGCTATCACCGCCCCGACTACCGCAGCGCGGATGACCAGGTTTACGACGCGATCGCCGACCTGATGTCGAATGGACGCACCTCACGCCTCTACCGGGCGCTGGTCCGCGACAAGCAGATCGCGTCGGACTCGGCAGGATTTACCGGGCTGCCGGGAAATAAATATCCGCACCTGTTTGCGTTTTATGCGTTCCCGATTCCGGGCCACAAGCCGCAGGAGATGGCCGCTGCGATTCATGCGGAGATTGAGCGGCTGAAGAAAGAAGACATCTCGGACGAGGAATTGAAGATGATCAAGACGCGCGCGAAGGCAAACCTGATTCGCTCGCTCGGATCGAATGAGGGCCTGGCGTTCGCGCTCAGTTTGAATCAAGCCCGCTATGACGACTGGCGGGAGCTGTTTTGCTCGGTCGACCGGATCGATAAGGTCACCAAGGCCGACATACGGCGAGTTGCGAATCAAACGTTTGTGCCCGATAACCGGACGGTGGGGATTATCGAGTTTGCCGGCGGGCCTCCGGGACCTGGCGCAGGGCCGCAAGGAGGTGGACAGTGAAGCGCGCAAACTTTTCTTTCTCGGTCCTTGCTCTCGTCCTGTTTATTTGTTTCTTCAGCGGCAATGCGCAACTGTGGGCGCAGGCGCCAACCTGGCAGCAGATACCGATTCCGAAGTTGCCAGAGTTCCATCCGCCGCAGCCGAAGCGCATCGAGTTGCCGAATGGCATGGTGGTTTTTCTTCAGGAAGACCACGAGTTGCCAACCATTGACGGCACCGCTCGCATTCGCGGCGGCGAGCGCTCGGTTCCCGCGAACAAGACGGGCCTGATCGATGTCTATGGCGAAGTGTGGCGCACCGGCGGCACCAAGACTCAGACCGGCGATCAGTTGGACGACTTTCTGGAGCAGCGCGCCGCCAAGGTCGAAACCGGCGGAGGCGTCGACTCGACGACCATGAGCTGGTCGTGTCTGAAAGAAGATTTCAACGACGTCTTTCGCGCGTTCGAGGATCTGCTGAAGAATCCGGAGTTCCGCGCCGACAAAATTGGAATTGCGCAGAAGGGGTTGTACGATGCCATCTCGCGGCGCAATGACGATCCCGCGCAGATTGCTGGGAGGGAAGCGGCGAAGCTGGTATACGGCGCAAACAATCCCTATGCGCGGGTTCCGGAATATTCAACCGTGGCGGCAATCACGCGTCAGGATCTGGTCGAGTGGCACGGCAAGTACGTGCATCCGAATAACATCATCCTCGGCGTCGTCGGTGACTTCGACTCGGCGAAGATGGAAGCCCGTCTGCGCGAGGCTTTTGCGTCGTGGCCCAAGGGTCAGGCAGCGACTGATCCAGAGATCAAGCCGGAACCCGCCAAGCCGGGATATTACGAGGTCGACAAAACCGACGTGAATCAAAGCAACATTCACATGGTTGCGCTGGGCATCACGCGCAGGAATCCCGATTACTTCGCGACCTCGGTATTCAACGAAGCCTTCGGTGGAGGATTTTCGTCGCGCCTGTTTGGCGACATTCGAACCACCAAAGGACTCGCCTATGCAGTGGGCGGCGGAGTGGCTGCGGGCTGGGATCATCCCGGGATGCTGCGGCTGATGGTGAGCACCAAGAGCAAGACCACGATCGAATCCATCCAGGCGCTCGATGAGGAGATCGCCGACCTCGCCAAGCGTCCCATTGACGATAAGGAAATCAAACGCGCCAAAGATTCCATTCTGAATTCTTTTGTCTTCCGTTTCGATTCGCCGGCGAAGGTTTTGCAGGAAAAAATGGCTTATGAGTTTTATGGCTATCCGCTAGATTTTCTGGAGAACTTTCAGAAAGGCATCGAAAAAGTTACGAAAGACGACGTAGCGCGGGTAGCGGCGAAGTACATCCACCGCGAGCAGATGTCGGTGCTGGTGGTGGGCAACGTCAGCGAATTCGATAAGCCACTGTCATCGCTCGGGACGGTGACCAAACTGGATATTACGATTCCGCCGCCGCCGCCGGGGCTGGTTCCGGAACAGGGCGAGCACCCGTAGGCGGACACAGCGAACGAAGTGATTAAGGTTGCATCCCAGCTGCCGACCGCCTTGTTTGACACCGCGGTTAGTTGACGCAATCCGGCGATAGCACTGACAACCGGGTCAATGAGTGCAATGGGGATATTTCACCACTTATCGAAAGGGTGACAACAAGGCACCAGGCCAACTTTCTGTTGGCCGACCAACCGCCGACTGACTCAACGAGCCGTTCTAGATTCTGGTCCGTCCTGAGGCTACTTGACGGCTCGCACCTGGGGCGGCATCCAAGACCCGTCTAGGATTGAGGGGACCTTCTCGTTCGGCCAGTAGAGTCGCAGGAAAAGCGCAAAGTCACCCTCGGGGGACGGCAGCCAGTTGGCCTCCTTGTCCTTGCCGGGTGAGTCTTTCTGGACGTAGAGATCGAGCGATCCATCCTCATTCAATTTGAATTTACTTCGCTGGCTCAGGTTGACGCGGTCCAGAGGGTGGCCGCAAAGAACCCCTCGGTGTCATACATCGTCAGCGACCAAAAACCCTTGACGGGCGGCTGTTCTCCCTTGGCGAAGTGAACCACATACTCGTGTGTGCCGTTCAGGGTTTTTCCTTCACTGTCCACTCTCCCGGTCAGGTAAACGGCATCCTCTGGCCGGTTCCAGCCGGGGCCCAGCAAGTTAAGAAATGCCCTGCGCAGGTAATCGGTGCCATAGACTCCAGCAGGCATTGTGATTTGCCAGCCATTGGCGATCTTTCCAGAGTTCGGCCCGTAGGCCACTATCTTTGCGAGAGCGGCCTTGGGAGCCGTCACCAGTCCCTGAGCGATGGTAGGGTCGAGCGTGCTGATATCCCAGTCGTTGCCCGGCACAAGTCCGATCTTCGCCATTTGGGCGACTATCGGAGCGTCGGCGGACGTCGGCGGGTTATGCTTCATCAGAGTCGCCATGAGCTTGAAGTAGGCCGCCGCGTCCATTTTGATGACTTGTTCTTTCGTCGGAGTCTTCATGTCAATGTCCGGATCAACCCTGCCGATGGGCGGGGTGTAGTCCTTGCCATATGCACTCAGGGGAACCAGGGAGAGCTTGTCCTGGAATGAATGCACCTTCTCATAGTCCTGCTCCGTGCCGGTGGTGTAGGTACGGCCCAGTATCCAGATCATGTTGGTAGCCGATTTGTAGTGCGTGACACCCTTAGGCAATTCGCCCTTCCAGCGCGGGCCGGTAATGATGTAAGTCTGCGCCTTGCCTCCGGTCGTGCGAGTGCCTGGGGCTTGAAACACGTCGGTCCAGCCGTTCAACATCGGAATCATGAAGTAGCGGCCCTCGGCGTCTGGAATGTTGAGAAGGTACGGTTCCTTGGCGAGGTCCAGCCACGACCAGGAATATAGCGTGTCGGCATTGGCGCCCGGGATGTCTCGGTACGTGATAGGCGGATACTTCCGGGCGTGAGCGAATTGGCCCATCGGGGCACGCATCCCAGCAGGTGCGACTGTGTTGGTCGTCACACGCCGGGTCATTTCCATGGTAACCAGCGGATAGCCGTATATGTAGGCATCCTCGGCGATGGCACGGGCTTCGGTGGGTGTGACGCTAAGGACGCTCTCAACACTGGTGCTTTGCGTCATGGCATTATTCCCTCCTTGGTCACTTCATTTCTTACCCGTGCCCACGGAACGAGCAACTGGCAAAACTGCCAGCCGAGGGCCTTGGGTCTAGTTTTATGCTGCGCTCATTTGTCGTTGAGTGACGCTACTCGGAAATAAATCCAACGGGACTGCCAAGACCGGAAGATGAACCTAGATTGGTTGACAAAATCACGCGATTTCACTCACTGAGGATTGGTTGCGATGTCGCGTCATTCACCCCCACTAGCCCATTTGACGAGAGTCGACCATAAAAGTTACCATAGGCGAACAAATAGCGAATACGCCCTATGGACTCTCTTCTGCTCTTCGGGGAAACATGCGCTCATCCGAAACTTGTGGGCATCGCGCGGATCGCCGCTGCTGGCGAGTCGCTGCGCGAAGGACACAACGTTGAATACTTTACCCTCGGCACGCGATCGCTGCTCAGCCGCGTGGTAAGCGGACGCAATCTTCCGTTCACCTGGGCGATCAATCCTTATCGTGGCTGCGAGTTTGCCTGTAAGTACTGCTACGCGCGCTATACCCACGAGTTCATGGAATTACGGGAAGGCGTGGACTTCGAACGAAAGATTTTCGTCAAGCAGGAAGCAGCGGGGCTCCTTCGATCGGAGTTGAAAAAGGTCAAGCGTGAGGAGGAGATCGCGATTGGCACGGCGACAGATCCCTATCAGCCGGCGGAGCGGCGTTTCGAGATTACGCGCGCAATCCTGGAGGAACTGGCGCGGCACTCCGGTCTCACGATTGGAATTGTGACCAAGTCGAACCTGGTCACGCGCGACGCGGAAATTCTGCGGCGCGTGGGCGAGCATAACCGAATTGTTGTGAATATGACCGTGACCACGGTCGATGCGGACCTGGCGCGTAAACTGGAGCCGCGTGCGCCGCGTCCCGATCTGCGGCTGGAGGCAGTTCGCCAGTTGAATCTTGCGGGCGTCAACGCGGGCGTGATCTGCGCGCCGGTGCTGCCGGAGATCACGGACCGGCCGCGCGACCTCGAGGCTTTGGTGAAAGCCGCGAGCGAAGCGGGCGCGAAGTGGGTCTTCGCCAATCCGCTTTTCCTAAAACCCTGCTCGGCGGCGGTATTCCTGCCGTTTCTGGAAGAAAATTTCCCTGACTTGGTGCAGCTTTACCGGACGCGTTACGCCGATCGGGCATTTCTGCCGAAGGGATACGGCCAGCGGTTGTCGCAGTTGACGGCGGCCTTTCGGCAAAAATACAGAATTGGAAATCGGCACGCTGGCCCCATTCGGGATATGCCTATGGAGGGCGGGCAGATGGAATTGTTTTGAGATGGCTCGCAATTAAACATTCATGTTTCGCGTAGCTGCATCCCGGCCGGACGAGGGCGCCCGGCTCTCCGCGAACAAGTCTGCCAGCCTATAATGATTGCTCCTCATGGCCTCCCCTGAGCAGACTGCTCCACCACAATCCCTATTGAAGGGCCGCGTGCGCCGGTTCTGGTATCGGGTAAGCGAGGGGCTGGCCATTGACCAGCTCTGGTCACAGTTTGAAAAAGACGCGCGTTCGAGTTATCGGCTCTACTCGGTGGGGCTGGACAATTTGGAGGCGAAACGGTCCCGAGTCGGGCGGGGCCGTCAAATCGCGACGGCGCTGTTCTGGGCGATCCTGGAAAAGCTGACCCCGGCGCGTCGCGTGCTGCTGCTGGCGGCGCTGATTCTACTGTTCTTTCCCGCTGGCAGTTCTTCGTACACCGACCATGCCGGGCATTTCGAGATCCATGAGTTTGACTTGCACGTGTTGGGTGGAGTGCTGATGTTTGTCGTCCTGCTGCTGGAGTTGGCGGATCGCGTGGTGATGAAACGCGACCTGGAAATCGCCAAGGACATTCAGGCATGGTTGTTGCCGGGCGCACCGCTGCAGATTCCCGGATACCAGATCGCTTATGCAACGCGTCCGGCGAATACCGTGGCGGGCGATTACTACGATGTGATCCTTCGGCCGG
Source organism: uncultured Acidobacteriaceae bacterium (assembly GCA_963772195.1). Classification (GTDB taxonomy): domain Bacteria; phylum Acidobacteriota; class Terriglobia; order Terriglobales; family Acidobacteriaceae; genus Acidiflorens. Next base: position 163,066 of record CAVYWE010000003.1, read on the forward strand.
GCCGGGAATCGAGCGATGACCGCATTCTGTTTGTCGTAGCGGATGTGGCGGGCAAGAGTATTCCGGCGGCGATGGTGATGGCGAGTTTCCAGGCTAGTCTCCGGACATTGTCGACGCGAGGCATCCCATTGACTGAACTGGTGACCGGCGTGAATCGCTATTCCTGTTCGAACAGTCAAGGCGGAGTCCGGTTCACGACCGCCTTCTTTGCCGAACTGGATCCGGCAACGGGAGACGTGGCCTATGTCAACGCGGGGCATAACGTTCCGATTCTGCGGAAGAAATCGGGCGCGGTGGAGCGGCTCGAGGCCGGAGGCGTCCCAGTAGGAATTTTCGCGGACGCACTCTACCAGGTTGGAACAACTCGACTCGAAGGTGGAGACTGGCTGGTGATTTTCACCGATGGAGTTGTCGAGGCAGTCAATGCGAAAGATGAAGAGTATGGCGAAGCGGAATTGATCCGGCAGGTGGATCGCGGCTCGGGGTCGCCTCCCGCTGATCTGCTGCGAACGCTGCTCGTGGAATTGGATCGGTATGTTGGGAACACTCCGCAGCACGATGACATCACTTGTTTGCTGCTGAAGCGCTCCTAAGTTCTACCCTAATTCTACCGGTCGCCCCCCTAAAGCGGCTTCAGGCCGGCGAAGGAGAGGAATTGTCCTGCCGCGATTTGAGCCTGGGTTAAATCCGAGGAAGTCTTTTGCGCTTGTGTGATGGCGGAATCGGCCTCAGTAGAACGACCAGCCCGTCGAAGAGCTTGCGCGAAGAGAAGGAAATTAACATCGTTGGGATCGATTTTCACGGCATGGGCTAACTGGGTGACGGCCACGTCGGGCTGTTCCTGACGCAGCGCGAGGATGCCCGAACCAATCAACGCCATTCCATTTTCCGGGCTCAGGCGCAGAGCATTCTGGTAGCTCTCGGCCGCCTGATCGTAATGCCGCAACTGCAAGTGAGCTTGACCAATCTCGCTCCACGCCGCGGCTTGAGTCTTTGGGTCGACGCGATCGACGCGATCGGCGGAGGCGCGCAGAACCGAGTCGCATTCCTCGATCGCGTCCTGCGGATGTTCGATCCGCAATTCATAGAAGGCGAGCGCAAGAACCTGGTCGGGCGGATATTTGTGCAGTGCCGTGGCAGCCCGAAACTGAACGACTGCCTCTTCGGACCGTCCCTGCTTAGCTAATGCGAGCGCAAGGTTGTTGTGTGCCATGTAATTCCGTTCGGTGACGCTCAATGTATAGCGCCAAAGAGTTTCATCGTCTCGCCAGTAACCGAGTTGGCGATAGGTGAGACATCCCAGAATGAGGACCGCAACAACGGCGGCGCCGGCGCGCCATATATTGGGGATTCGCCACTCGGAGGCGGCCGCATCCACGCTCCACGAATTTAAAGTCCAAACCACCGCTACAAACAGACCGATAAAGGGGATGTACGAGTATCGGTCGGCCATCGACTGCTCGCCGACCGTTATGATCCCGATCATAGGGACTAGAGTCCCCAGAAACCAGAGCCAGCCCACGGTTAAGTAGCGGCGTTCGCGCCAGCGAAGCACGAGCGCCGAGAGCAGGATCAGCAGCATCACCGCTCCCACGACCTGCCAACCGGGCAGCGAATTCCCTTGACGCGGATACATGGGATTGAGCCGGGACGGCCACAAGGCATTCCCGATATATCGGATATAGGAAACAAAGGCATTTTCCAGCCGCGCCGGCACGGAAACGTCCGTCACCGTTCGGACCGCATTCCCTGCGCGCTGCGCCAGCACGGTCACAACCGAATCCGCGGCGGCAAGAATAAAGAGGGGCAATTTTTCCCGGACCAGATAGGCGAACGAGCGCGGGGTAGAAGTCGCAGGTAAACCGCCGGCTGCGGATCCCGCGCCCATTCGCTGCAGCGGCCAGTAGTCCCACAGCAGGAGCACGAAGGGCAGAGTGACGATCTGCGGCTTCGCCATCAAGCCCAGAGTAAAAAAAATGTTTACCGCCAGATAAAGATAACGTTTCCCGGTGCGGGCATACCGGTCGTAAGCATGAAGGGCGAGCAGGAGGAACAGCATGCTGAGCACATTCTTGCGCTCCGCGGCCCAGGCGACAGACTCAACATTGACCGGGTGCAGTGCGAACAAGGCGCCCACTACCAGACTAGGCCAGGTAAGTACGGTCGCGCGCCGCAACAGAAGAAATAGCAGGACGGCATTGGTCGCGTGCAAGAGAAGACTTGTGTAGTGATGGCCGGTGGGGTTGAGGTGAAAGAATTGGCAGTCCAAGGCATGCGACAGCCAAGTCAACGGATGCCAGTTTCCATCGCGAAAAGTGGTAAACGACCACTTCACGGTGTCCCACGTCAGGCCGCTCTGAACCCGGGAATTTTTCAGAATATAGGACGAGTCATCAAAGGCGATGAACTGGTTATGGATGACGGGATTGTAAAAAGCGAGGGTGGCCGCCACCAATACGAGACAATAGATGACGACGCGCATTTCGCGGGACGCGGACATGTCGGTAGTCGGAGACGGTTCCCTTGGCCAAGAGTTCGGCCGGAGGTTCGCTCCTCGTCGACAATCTCGCGACCCTCCTTGCCAAAGATGATTTTAACGGAGCATCGTCATGCAATGTAATTACCTTAGTTCTTATTGGAGGTGCCCCAGTCTCCGTGCAGACGTTCAGAGGCTGATACCCTAGCCGCACACCGTGTGCAAATCGAGAAAGGCGTACAACTAGTGCGGATAGCACTTGGAAGTGCATGTTGAATCGCGCTGATCTGATAAAAACGTTTCTTACGGTGGCGCTCCTCGTCATCGTGTTGGTCCTTTCGTTGAACTCCAGTTTTTACAACTCTTCCATGGTGGATGCATTCATGGCCATGGCTTTGGGCGCAGCTCTTGTCATATTGCTGGTGGTGCAACCCTCATGGACGAACTTCGCCAGCGTGGCCGTGTGCAGCGTCGTCTTGGCGGCACTCGACTATCGTGTCATGGGGTTCCACCCCAGGTTCATGGCTGCATTTTCATTTGCAGGATTGAGCGGCTTGGCCGTGCTGGGCACGCGGACGATATGGGCGCGAAACCAGGATCGCACGCTTTTTCTATATGCATTTCTTCCCGCGGTTTTGTTCGTGGCTTCGGAATACATGGCTTCGACTCTGCTGGATTACACCGAAGCACTGCATCCCAAAACGTTTGATCTTTATTTGTATTCAGTCGATTCGAGCCTCCGCGTGCAATTCAGTTTTCTGCTGGGGCAAATGTTCGCGCGTTACCAGTGGTTCAGGTTTACCGGCTTACTGTTCTACATTGCTTTACCTCTGCCGCTGGCATTGGTCTATGCCGCTCACCTTCGCCTGAAAAATAAGAATGCTTTTCCCGTAATGCTGGCATTCCTGGTGACCGGTCCGATGGGAGTGCTGTTCTACAACATGGTTCCTGCCACGGGGCCAGTCCACATTTTTGGTCAAGGTTTTCCGTGGCACCCCTTCTCGACGTCGCAAGCCATGCGCATGGTGTTGGAAACGGTGCCGCTCAAGGGCGCGCGAAATGCCATCCCATCTTTGCACATGGCTTGGGCGCTGCTGGTCTGGTGGAATTCCAAAGCACTCTCCCGGTGGATACGCGTCCTCGCCCTTGCTTTTGTGATTTTCACCGTTCTGTCAACCCTCGGAACAGGCGAACACTATTTCGTGGACTTGGTGGTCGCTTTTCCGTTCGCGCTGATGGTGCAAGCTTTATGCCTCTATCGTTTGCCGTTTAAGTATGGTGCCCGACGCGTGGCATTTTTGTTCGGTACCTTTGCGAGTCTCGCCTGGATGGCGCTGATCAGCTTTGCAACGCCGTTTTTTTGGATTTCGCCGGTCATTCCATGGGCCATGGTGATTGCCACAGTTTCCGTCTCCAGTTTGCTGATACATCGCTTGCAGAACGCGGAGTTTACGAATGAGCGAGTCCAGGCGGCCGGAAGACGGAAAGCGGCTGACGCAAGAAAAGCCGAGGCGAGTGTTCCCCCTAATGCGGCGCTGGAGTCGATGGCTTCCTCTTGCCCGGCCGTCTCTGTCACGCCGGTTCCGGAATAACCGCCTGGCAACGACCGTCCAGCAACGACCGTCCAGCAATGACCGTCCAGCAGTTACCATGGGCATTCACGCTTCGCAGTTCTTCCTCGCGAATCTTACGTGTCTGGTTCAGAATCGTTGAATCCATGAGTTCGTCTTCCTCTGCCGCAGTAGCGAAACGCCTTGAACGACCGCAGGTCTCGGATTCTTCCTCCAAGCTGTTTCAGTCGTCGACGAAACACACGCTGCCGTTTTGTCTGTTGCTGACAGTCGTTGTGCTTGTGTTCTACAACCCCGTAATTCACAACGGCTTCCTCAACTATGACGACGACCAGTACATTACGCAGAATCCTCACGTGTGGGCGGGCCTGACGTGGGCGACCGTGAAATGGTCTTTCACCACTTACTATCTGGCGAACTGGCATCCCCTCACCTGGCTTTCTCACGCTCTCGACTGTGAACTCTTCGGCCTGAACCCTGTCGGACATCATTATATGAATGTCTTGCTGCACGCGGCCAACGTGGTCCTTCTGTTTCTGCTGCTGCAGAGCGCTACGGGATGTCGCTGGCGCAGCCTGATGGTCGCCGCTCTGTTTGCCCTTCATCCGATCAACGTTGAGTCCGTGGCATGGGCAGCCGAGCGGAAGAACGTTTTGAGCATGATGTTTTTTCTGCTTGCCCTGTACGCCTACGTCTGGTACACGCGGAGACCCGGGATCCGCCGATACGCCGCGGTGGCGTGCTTCTTTGCGCTTGCGCTGCTCTCGAAGCCGCAGGTGATCGCATTTCCATTTCTGCTCTTGCTGTGGGATTACTGGCCGCTTTGCCGCATTGGCGCTCCGCCTGTGGCCGAGGCGGCAGCGCCAGGCGGGAACGTATCGAGATTGAGGGGGGGATGGCTGGTACTCGAAAAGGCGCCACTCCTGCTGCTCTCGGCCGCGAGCTCGGTAGTGACGATGAAGGCCCAGAAGGCCGGAGGCGCGATCCAGACTTTTTCTCATTACAGCCTGCTCTTGCGTTTGGAGAATGCGCTGATCTCGTATGTGCGCTATCTGGGGAAGGCGCTCTGGCCATCGAAGCTGGTGGCTCTGTATCCGCTCCCCGCCAGACTCTATCCTGCATGGCAAGTCGGCGCGGCGGTGGTCTTATTGATGCTCATCACCGCTTGGGTCATCCGCGCGCGCGATCAACGGTATCTTGCCGTCGGATGGTTCTGGTTCCTGGGCAGTCTGGTGCCGATGATCGGGCTGGTCCAGGTGGGCTCTCAGGCAATGGCGGATCGCTACGCCTACATATCATTCGTGGGCTTGTTTCTGATGTTCACGTGGGGGGTTGCCGACTGGGCGAAAGCGCATCAAATTTCCGCCAGATGGCTTTCCGTTCCCGCTATTTCTTGCCTGCTGGTACTGGGAACGCTCACTTACCGGCAGGTTGGCTACTGGCACGATGGCGAGTCACTCTGGCGGCACATCGTGGCGTTCACTGAGAACAATTACCACGCACAAGTCACCTTGGGAGGTCTTTTGCTCAGTCAAGACCGGGTCGAAGAGGCCGGCGCGCACTACCGCGCCGCACTCGCCATCCTTCCCAACGGTCCGACCGCCACTCTGGGTCTTGGCGACTATGAGGACCGCCGCGGCAATCTGCCCGCGGCCATCGAGCGCTATGAGATGGTGGCTCGCCGCGGGGCTGACGTGGACACGCGCGCTACAGGCTACGACCGTTTGGGGTTTGCCTATCGCCAAATGGGGGAGACGACGAAGGCGAAGCATTGTTTCGAAACGGCGCTGCAGCTGGCGCCCGACCGCGCCCGAGCCATGACGGGACTCGGCTTGATCGCCCAGGAAAATGGCGACATGGCGGAGGCCATTCGCCAATACTCGCACGCGGTCGCGGCGGAGCCCACCGACGTTGGGTACTTGGTGCTGGCGCAGGCTTTGCATCAGGCGGGACGCCTGGACGAGGCCAATGCGATATATGAGCGCATGGCGCGTTTATCGCCAAATCTGGCGGAGGCGCAGAAAGCGGCGCAGCGGTACCTCGTAGGGAAGTAAAGCGCGGTTATCACAATGGCTGCGAAAACGGACGGCTGTCTGAGAAGGCCGATTTCGAGGCCCAAGCCCACAAGTTTCCTGCCGCTTGGGAAGGCGTGCTTTGATACTCCCAGGGCATCGAAAGTGCCCGCGGAGGCTGACGCAAGAAAAGGAAGGGCGAGCGTTCCCAATAGGGGAGTTGCGGCATCTGGCTGGCGGTTTGAAGGTGTCTGGAGACGAAGGGCGACTGGCAAAATTTGTCAATCTGGGTCTCTGAAAGTGTCATACTGGGAGAATCGAGGGTGACGGAAGAGGTGACCATCCCGCGCTGCACCGCTGAAAACACTGAGTTTTCGTCCAGAAGGACATCTGACTTCCGTCACTTGGGCCTCTGGCCCCTGGAGTGCGATAGTACAAGCGAGTTGGTCATCCAACCAAACAGTCAAACGGAGACGAGGATAATTTAAATGCGGAAACAAAAGGGCTTCTCACTGATCGAATTGCTGATTGTGGTGGCGATCATCCTGATCATCGCTGCAATTGCTATCCCGAACCTGCTGCGTGCGCGTATTGCGGCGAATGAGTCGTCCGCAGTGGCGTCGATTCGTACAATTAACACAGCACAGATTTCATACAACTCCGCCTACCCCACGGTGGGCTTTGCCAATCTGACCAATCTCTCGGGCAGCTGCACGGGCTCCACTTTGCCCACTTCTACGGCCGCTTGCTTGATCGATTCGCAGTTGGCATCAGGCTCCAAGAGCGGCTACACGTTCACTTCGACGGCCGCGAGCGGCACCCCGGCCTCGTCCTATGTAGCGTTCGCAAACCCGCAGACTCAGAACACTACGGGCGTACGCTCCTTCTGCTCGGTCGCGGATGCTGTGGTGCGCTACTCCACCGCTTCGCTTAGCACCTGCGCCGGAACCGAAACCCCGCTGCAGTAAGTTTGGATTTGGCAAAGTACCTGGGGGAGGGTACAAGCCGGAAAGAAGCAGAGGAGAAATCCTCTGCTTTTTTATTTTTGGGGTGTTTTCTTGTGTGATGGTGCTCGTCCCCAGGCCCCGAAATCTACTGACACAAAATGTCATTTTCGATGCGGGGGAGTGACGAACGCGGCGCAAGAGCGGACATTGCCGCAAATCGCACTGCATTCCAAAGGACTTAGGGTTCGCGGGATGGACGCGAGTCCGGCATGCAGAATGCAACAGTTTGAATGGAGCCGGGTCGATGGGCTCGTCCGGAATCGTAATCCGGACTCGGGATCAGGGAGATGCTATGCAGAAGACGAAGACAAGGACCAAGGGATTTTCTCTCATTGAACTGTTGATAGTAGTGGCCATCATTCTGGTCATCGCGGCGATTGCAATACCCAGTTTTCTGCATTCGCGCATGGCGGCCAACGAATCGGCAGCAGCGGCAGCAATCCGGACCTTGAACACGGCGCAGATCTCGTTCAATTCGGCATACCCGACGGTAGGTTACGCGAGCAGCCTGGCCGTTTTGGGCGGCAGTGGCGCAGGTTGTACACCACCGACTCCGACCACCGCCTGTCTGATTGATGACAATCTGGCCGGAGGCCAAAGGAGCGGGTACACCTTCACACTGTCCAATGTAACCGGCACTCCGAACTCAACCTACAATGTTATTGCTGCGCCGAATTTGGTGAATTATTCGGGAGTCCGCTATTTCTGCTCCTATGCCGACGCGGTGGTGCGTGTGAGCATGGCGGCGATCACGACCTGCGACGGCTCGATTCCTCCACAACAATAAACGCGGAGGGAAGCGTAGAATTGGCGGACCCGCCTTGGTCCCAGCCTGGAAGTTTACCTTTCGTAACCGCGCGAGCAGCCAGACGCCCCTAATCGCGCCAGCATTGCTTATAATTCCCTAGATCAGATTCCATATGAAATTCCACGCATCGGACTTGGCATTGCGCGCATAGCCATGGCAGCGATTGAAATTCTCGACCTGGAAAAAACCTATCTTGTCGGATTCTGGCGCAAACGGCCGAAACCTGCGTTGCGTCCGCTCCGCCTGACGATCGAAGAGGGAGAAGTGTTCGGCTTCCTCGGCCCGAACGGCGCGGGCAAGACCACTACCCTCAAGCTCCTCATGGGACTGGTGTTCCCGACGGCCGGAACCGCGCGAATTCTGGGCATGGACATGGATGATCCGCGGATGAAAGCGCAGATTGGATTTCTGCCCGAGCAACCCTACTTCTACGACCATCTAAGCGCGAAAGAACTGCTCACCTATTACGCCCAGCTTTCCGGGGTTCCGGCAAAAGGCCGCTCGGCGCGGGTCGAGCAGATGCTCTCGCGGGTGGGATTGAGCGATTCGGCGGGGATGCAGCTGCGGAAATTCTCCAAGGGCATGTTGCAGCGGGTGGGGCTGGCGCAAGCAATCCTGCACGACCCGAAGCTGGTGTTTCTGGATGAACCGATGTCGGGGCTGGACCCGATGGGCCGGCGCGAAGTTCGGGACCTGATTCAGCAATTGCGGCACGAAGGCAAGACAGTTTTCTTTTCGACGCACATTCTGTCGGATGCGGAGGCGCTTTGTGACCGGGTGGGGGTCATCCACCAGGGTGAGTTGCGTGGGGTGGGGGCGGTGGCGGAATTGACTTCGCAGACGCAAGGCAAAGTCGAGATTATTTTCTACGCGCAAAGGGTGCCGGCGGCTTTGACGAGCCTCGGAGCTGTGGCGAACGTCAGTGGCGACATGGTAAACGCGGTATTGCCGGAAGAGCAGCAAGATGCTGCGCTTGAAGTGCTGCGGCGCGAGCGCCTCAAACTGATTTCGCTGACGCCGGTTCGCAGTTCACTCGAGGAATACTACATCCAGAAACTGCAGCCCACCGAGGGCCGAAAAGATGACGGCCGGAAAGAAGACGGCGGGAAAGAAGACGGCCAGCAAGAAGAAAGCCGGAAAGGGGTGGGCGTATGAACTCTCGGATCGGTTATATCGCCTTCAACACCTTTCGCGAGGCGGTGCGCGACCGGGTTCTGTACAACCTGATCGCGTTTGCGCTGCTGCTTTCGGGCGCGGCGATTCTGGTGGGGGAAATTTCAATCGACATCGAACGGCTGGTTGTAGTGAACCTGGGGCTGACGGCGGTGTCGCTGTTCGGAGTGGTGATCGCCATCTTCATTGGGATTGGCCTGGTTTCGAAAGAGATCGACAAACGAACGCTGTACACGGTGCTCTCGCGACCCGTTCGCCGGTGGGAGTTCATAGTGGGCAAGTTCTTTGGGCTCGCCGGAACGCTCGTGGTGAATACGTTCCTCATGGCGATCGGCGTGCTCCTGGCGCTGCTCTATGTAGCACATCGATTCGAAAAGATGGATCTGTGGGTGCTGGTCGCGCTGTACTTCATCGTGTTGCAGTTTCTGATCGTGTGCGCGCTGGCGCTGTTTTTCTCGTCCTTTTCGACGCCGCTTATGTCGGCGGTCTTTACCTTCGCGCTGTTCGTGATCGGAAGTCTGGCGGAGGATCTGCGTGGCTTCGCCAAAATCACGCACGGGGTCGGGGGCTGGATCGCGACGGCCATCGCGTATCTGGTGCCGAATTTTTCCGCAATGAACGTCATCAACCAGGTGGCGCACGGCGACGCTGTCCCCGGACGCTTGATTCTGTACAACAGCGTATACACGCTGCTCTATTCGGCGATGGCCATCTCGGGAGCAGTGCTGATCTTTCAGCGCCGGAATCTGAAATGAGCGGAATCTGAAATGAGCGAGATTTGAAATGAGAATGAGTGCGACGAGGCGCGTGAACCTGGTGGCAATCGCTGTGCTGCTATTGTCGATGGCCGGCGGAATGGCAACGCTCCATGCCATCGACCACACGCGCCGGGGATCAATAGCGCAAGAAGCGCTTTACGTGCGCTCTTCAAAGGTGCTGCGGCGCTTGAGCCTTGGCTACACCGGCCTGCTGGCGGATATTTACTGGACGCGTGCGGTACAGTATTTCGGTGAACAGCATCACAGCGGTTCGGGCGATTTCCGGTTACTGGCGCCCCTGCTCGAAGTCACCACGGAACTGGACCCAAGAATGTTGCCGGCGTATCAGTTTGGGGCGAACTTTCTGGCTCCGAAACCACCCAGCGGCGCGGGATTGCCGGGGGCGGCGCTTTCGCTGATGAAATACGGCATCGAGCACAATCCCGACCAGTGGCGCTTCTACTACAACCTGGGATTTCTGTACTACACCGAGTTCAAGGACTACGCCAAGGCGGCGGATGCGTTTGCGCAAGGAGCAAAGCTTCCGGTGACCAACGAATTTATGGCCATCCTGGCGGCACGCATGGCGCAGCACGCGGGTGAATTCGACACGGCGCGCATGTTGTGGGCCACCACCTACCAGAGCACCAAAGAACCGCGGATTCGGCAGAACGCGGTCGAACATTTGCTCGCCCTGCAAGTCGACGAAGACGTGACGCGGCTGGAGCAGGTAGTCGAAAAGTACCGCGAACAGACTGGACGATTGCCGGCCAGCATGGGCGATCTGGAGCGCGTAGGGTTTATCCATGGGACGCCTGCCGATCCGAAGGGGCGACCGTACAGGCTGATGCCCGATGGGCGAATCGAAGTGCAGGATCCGAAGACTATTTTCTTCATTACCAAAGGCCTTCCGCCAGGGGTAGCGCCACCGCAACCGCCGCGCGAAACCGCGACGGGATCGAAGTAGGCGCTCCTATCATTTAGCATTTAGCTAAAGGCCAACAGCTAAGAGCTAACAGCCGCTTCTCCATTTTGTTAGCATGCAGGCGTGCCATTAGGTTTCACTCAACAATTCTCGAGAGCGTTACGCGGCTGGTGGCGCGAGCAGGCGAGAGAGAAGGGTGCTGCGGGCGCGGCTTCCCTTGTGGTCCGGAAACTGTGGAGCTTTGTCCGCGAGTCGACGCCCGAGCGCCGGCGGCAACTCTATGGCGACATGGAGTACGACTGGGAGCATCGCGTCAACACGACCAGCGGCACCGTGAGCTGGCGCGCGCGGCTACTCGGATTGTTCCATTCGCCGTATCAGCCGACTGACCCGGCTTTGTTTCGGGAGATGATGACGAGCCTGCCCATCGAGTTCGATCAATTCACCTTCGTCGATCTCGGTTCCGGCAAGGGACGGACGCTGCTGATGGCGTCGGAGTATCCGTTTAAGAAGATTGTGGGAGTGGAGTTGATTGCGGAATTGCACCAAGCGGCGGAAGAGAACATTCGTGCGTATCGGTCCGCGACGCAGCAATGCAGACAGATCGAAGCGGTCTGCGCCGACGCCAGCGAGTTCGTCTTTCCGGAAACGCCACTGGTGTTGTATTTGTTCAATCCGCTGCCGCAGGGGGGATTGCGGCGAGTGATGGCCAGCTTGGACAGGAACCTGAACGCTAATCCGCGGGCGGTGTACGTGCTGTATCACAATCCGCTGCTGGAGCGGGTGCTAAACGGGAGCGCGGCTTTGACGAAGATGGGCGGGACGCAACAGTACTCCATCTACGCTTTCACGGGAAAATCCGGTTAAAAGTGGTCGAAGCGCTTGGCGTCGTAGCTGAAGTCGACCAGCGCGTCGCGATAATCGATCTTGATGTCTAGGAAATGGAGCATGACAAAGCCGAGAAACCCGGAAACTTCGGTGCCATCGCTGTCGCTGAACGGAGTGGTATCGAAAGACAGCATGTCCTGATTTTCTTGACGCAAGCGGCCGAATTGAAGTACAGCTTTGTTGGCGCTGTAAACGTTCTTGACAGATCCGCTGACGCCTTTCACAAGCGTATCGGAATTGCCTACCTTCGTGACTTCGCGCGCTGCCTGGGGCGAGATGGCGTTGTCCAGCGCCCCGGTGTCCAGCAGAAACAGTTTGTCCGGCACGTTGCCGATTTTGGTCGGGACGAGCAAATCATGCCCGAACCGGAATACGCGAGTAAAAGACTGCATTTCCGGTGCGATGTAGCGATCTTGCGGTCCCGATGAGTTTGCAGTGGATGCGGTTTCTTTTGAACCCGACTCTGCACTCGCTTCTGCTTTCCCTGATGTCTCCTGATCGTCGTCCTCGTCATTTTTCAAGGACAGTTGTTGATCGACTTGGCCGGGCCGTTTGGGCAATTCGCTAAGCTTCAGTTTCTCCCCAGGGAAATCGATCTCCACCAGGAAGTCCTCAAAGACGTCAGCGCCAATCAGCCCATCTTCCTCCGCCACCGATCGGCTCTCCATGACCTCTACCGGGCAGTCCTGGAATTCCAGCTCCCCAATGCGGATCGATCTGGCGATCCCGATGTAGGCGTTCCTTCGGCCTTTGTCCCCCACGCCCCAGACCTTCGTTTCGATTAACTTGGTGATTCCTGCCCGTTCCGCGATCCGGCGTTTCACCACAATTCCGCTCGCACCGGTATCGAGCATGATGTTGGCACGTGTTCCATTCAACCCCACCGACAAGCCGTAGCCACGCAGATGTTTGGGATCTAAAAGCAGACGAACCAGCGGCGTCGCCGTACTCGTAACCTTGCTCACCAGGCGGCAGGAGGGGTCGTGTTGCTTTGCCTGTTCCTTCAGGTAAGACAAATAAATCTCGATGTTACTGCGTTCGTCCGGATCCGAGTTGTTGGCCTCAGCAAGATAGCTCTCGTAGTACTTAATCCGCTCCGAACGCCTGAGAGTCCCGATCCAAGCCCTCTGAATATCCGGGTCGTTAGGATCAATTCCGTGAGCTTTATCAATAAAAGCTTTCGCGGACTTGTTCATCGAGATCGCCCATCGCACCCGCGCCAAACCAAGGTAGGCCCGCGCTGCCTGGTGCCCCGAGTTGATCACCTCTACCCATTCCTTCTCGGCCTTTGGGATTTGTCCCTGGCGAAAGTACACTTCCCCAAGGGCAACTCGTACCGGCCATGAATCCGCGATCTGCAACCCGTTGGTAATTGTCTCGTAGGCTTGCGTCACATCTTTCTTTTTCAGGTAGCAATGCGTCAGACCGGCATAGGCGTCTGGCGACTTCGGTCTCTCCTGGAGGAGTTGCTGGTATTTCTTGATAGCAGCGTCGAAATTTCCTTTGCGGGCGAGCGCCTTAGCTTCGCCGAGAGGGTCAGGAGGTGCACTCGAGAAGTGGGCGGACGGTGAATCCAATGGTGGCGACGGCGCGGCGGCTTCGTTTTGTTTCGTCGCCGCGGGCTTTGTCTCTTGCGAACCAGCCGGCAAGGCAGAGGCGAAAAACGCGACCGACAAAAGTAACCGGCAAATTCCAGCCCGGTGCATCATAGAATTCGAGAGTCTGCCATGTTCTTGAGTCTTACTCAAGTACCAAAAGGGGCGACTGGCCCAACATTCATACGGGTTTAACTGGGGCCGTAGTCCGTCGCAGTAGAATTGGAAAGGAGAAAACCAACGTTGATTGGCCGCTTCTGCTCTTGTTTCCTGCTGTTGGTAGCGATCGCTTTCCCGGTGCGAGCACAGGACATCCGCCAACTCGCGCGGGCAGTCGACGACCACTACAACCACCTTCGCAGCCTGCAAGCTGACTTCACCGAAATCTATCGGGGCGAGGGCGCGGAGCGAGTCGAATCGGGCACTTTGTGGTTGAAAAAGCCGCGCAAGATGCGCTGGGAATACCGTTCTCCGAAAGAGAAGCTGTTTATCAGCGACGGCCAGGCTGTGTGGTTCTACCTGCCAGCGGAACGGCAACTCAGGAAAACGACACTCAAGAAGCTCGACGACTTGCGTTCACCGCTGGCTTTCTTGCTTGGTAAGACCAAGCTGGAGAATGAATTACGGGGACTTTCAAAGGTGGTGGATCAATCCCCTCTGAGCCCAGATAACACCTTGTTGCGAGGGGTTCCGCGTGGCGTCGTTTCGCAGAGCATGGTGGGCCAGGCGAACGAGGTGCAACTGGAGATCACGCCCTCCGACCAGATTGTCCGCATCGTATTAATGGAGCCGGACGGGGCGACGACGGAGTTCCGCTTTGCGGGCTGGAAAGAGAACCTGGAGTTGAGCGACAGCCGGTTTCAATTCACCCCTCCGCCGGGAGTAGAGACGGTGGAAGGAGAATTGGGACCCTAAGTCGTAGAAGGGACCCTAAGTCTTAGAATTGGCACCCTAGCTTTCCTGTAGAGACGCGGCTTGCCGCGTCTCCGCCTGCAGCAAGAGAGAGCTGCGGCAAGGGACGAAGCAAGCCCCGTCTCTACCGCCCGTTACTTGCGTACCACACAGATGGGCAGGTTGCGGTAAGCGCTTTGGGAACAGAGTGTTACACTTGGGCTAAGACGTTCGACAGCAGACGTTCCGAACAGAAACTCGGAATCAGACGATAGCGAATGGCACAATTCCTGGTCAAAGTCGCCGACGAACAGGGCCATCTGCGGCAGCAGGTGGAGCATGGGTATTCCGAAGCGGAGGTCCACGACCGGTTCACGCAGCAGGGATACCTGGTGTACTGGGTCAAGCCCCGTACCCTGCTGAGCAGAGGCGGCGGGCAGTTTGGGCGGCGCGGCAGTCTGCGACAGTCTACATTTCTGATTTTCAATCAGCAGTTTCTGACGCTGATTAAGGCGGGACTCCCGATCCTGACGGCGCTGGATCTTTTGATCAAGCGGCAGCGCGACAAATCTCTATTACAGCTGCTCGAAAATGTGCGCGAGCGAGTAAAAGGCGGCGAGTTGCTGTCAGATGCGTTTGCCGCCCAACAGGTGTTTCCGAAGATGTACACGACCACGCTGCTGGCGGGCGAAAAAAGCGGCAACATGGAAGAAGTGCTCGGGCGCTACATCACCTATCAGCGGATGGTGCAGACTTTTCGTAAGAAACTTTTCGTGTCGCTGGTGTATCCGGCACTGCTGGTCTCAGTGGTAACGCTGATGCTGATTTTTCTGATCACCTACGTGGTGCCAAAGTTTGCCGATCTGTTCGATAACCTGGGAGCGCAACTGCCGGCGATCACAGTGTTCATGCTGTCGGTCGGTCTGAACGCGCAGAAGTACGGTTGGATTGTGCTGCTGGTTGGGGTGGCGGCAATTTTTCTGTTGTGGCGGTGGAAGCAGAGCGATCAGGGGGCCCAACGCATTGACCGGTTTCTGCTGTCGCTGCCGTTGATCGGGGAAATCCGGTTGAAGTACCAGGTGGCGAATTTCTCGCGCATTCTGGGCACGCTGCTGCAGGGTGGGCTGCCTTTGGTGCCGGCCATGGAAACAGCCGGCGAATCCATGACCAGCCGGCAGATGTTGAACGGGGTCACCGCCGCGGCCGAGCGGGTAAGAGAAGGACAGAGCCTGGCCCATAGCCTGGAGACACAGAAGTTGTTTCCCGATCTCGCGGTGGAAATGCTGGAGGTCGGCGAATCGACTGGCGCGCTGCCGGCGATGCTCGCTTCGGTGGCGGAGTTTTACGAAGAGGACGTGCAGACGGCTCTGAGCGCGGCCATGGCGTTGATTGAACCAATGATCCTGATCGTCATGGCGGTCTTTGTCGGCGGGATCTTGATTTCACTGTATATGCCGATCTTTACGTTGGGAGCAGGCGTGCACTAGGGTGGGGCGGCTCGTGTGGTGACGGGGCAGAGCCCCGCTACCACACCAGAAAGCTTTTGTAAGAAGCTGTAAACTGGAATGGGCATGGCGGATAAGAAGACAGTACTGTTAAACGGCGGGAATGGCGGGAAGCTGGCGCCACCGGGCCCGGTTCCCGACGAACTGGAACGCGCGCGCGATATCGCGCGGCGCTACCGTTGCGAATTCGTCGATCTGACCGACTTCCAGTTACATCACGATCTGTTCGAGAAGATCCCCGTGCACCTGATGTTCCGCTATAACTTCGTCCCTCTCGACGAAACAGCGGACGGGCGGTTGGCAATAGCGATTGCCGATCCCAGCCAGTTGATGATGATTGACGAGATCAGCCTGCTCCTCGGCAAGCGGATCGTCACCAAAGTTTCTACACTCAAGCAGATTTCCGACATTCTGAAGAAGACCGAGCAGTCCAAGCGCGTGTTGGAAGACGCGAGCGAGGGATTTACGCTCGACGTGATTCGCGAGGACGAAGCCGGGAACGACGAGACCATCTCCATCGACAAGTTGACGGCGACCTCGGGCAGCGACATGAGCCCCATCATTCGCTTAGTCGACACTACGATTTTCACGGCGTTGCAGCGGCGGGCGAGCGATATACACATCGAGACGCGAGACGACTCGGTGGTCATCAAGTTTCGTATTGACGGCGTCCTGACCAATGCCATGCCGCCGATCGGCAAAGAGCACCACTCGACCATCATTTCGCGCATCAAGGTCATGAGCGAGCTCGATATTTCCGAGCGCCGCGTACCCCAGGACGGCCGCTTCCGCGTGAAATACAACGCACGCGCCATCGACTTCCGCGTTTCGATTATGCCGTCGATCCATGGCGAGGATGCCGTGCTTCGCGTGCTTGACAAGGAGTCGATGAGCGAGAAGTTTAAGAAGCTCACGCTCGAAGTGGTCGGGTTCGACGAAGACGACCTGCGCCGCTTCCGCCGCTACATCAAGGAACCGTATGGCATGGTGCTGGTCACCGGGCCGACGGGCAGCGGGAAAACGACGACGCTCTACGCCGCTGTCAACGAGATCAAGACCGACGAAGACAAGATCATCACCATTGAAGACCCGGTCGAGTATCAACTGCGCGGCATCACGCAGATTCCGGTCAACGAGAAAAAAGGATTGACCTTCGCCCGCGGTCTGCGTTCCATCTTGCGTCACGACCCGGACAAGATCATGGTCGGCGAAATTCGCGACAACGAAACGGCCCAGATCGCCATTCAATCGGCGCTCACCGGCCACCTCGTGTTCACCACCGTCCACGCCAATAACGTGGTGGACGTATTGGGGCGCTTCCTGAACATGGGCGTCGAGCCTTACAACTTTGTGTCGGCGCTGAACTGCATTCTGGCGCAGCGGCTGGTCAGGGTCATCTGCGATTCCTGCCGGACCGCGGTGCATTATCCGAATGACGTGCTCGAGGCGAGCGGCTTGGATCCGCAGCAGTGGTCGCAGGTTCCTCTGTACGAGGGGCAAGGTTGCATCGAGTGTGCGGGGACGGGATTCCGGGGCCGGACGGCAATTCATGAACTTCTGGATTTGACCGACCGCATCCGCGAGATGATTCTGGAGCGGAAGCCGACATCGGAGATCCGGCGCGCCGCCCGTGAAGAAGGCATGCGGTTCCTCCGCGAATCGGCGCTGGACAAGGTGCGCGGCGGATTTACCACTCTGAAGGAAATCAACAAGGTCACCTTTATCGAGACCATGCGCTGAGGCGATTCGTGTCAGGGTATGCCTTCAGGCATACCGCAAGTCGCTGAAAATGGTTTCGGCTTACAAAACCCAGTTTCGATGTCCAGCCCATAAAGGGGCTTCTGGTTTCGAAGAACTTACGGCATCGCTAAAGCGATGCCCTGATACGAAACGTGGCAAGACCAATGGTCCAGTCCCGGCATCCACGGAGGTAACTATTCGCTTCGTGAAAGTGCGAGATATCATCAGATTGAAGCTATGACTTCCAACTCCAAACACGATCGGCGTCCGACGCTCGCCTGCGAAATCGCAGCCGACCGCGTGCTGGCGGGTCGCGCGGCGGATGCGGGGCGGATGGTGGAAATGGCATCGGCGCGGGAACTGGCCCCGGGGTCGGTGGTACCCGATTTGATGGAAGCAAATCTGCGGGACGGCACGGCCATCCGCCAGGCGATTGAAAGCGCTCTGGGCAGCGTGGGCGGGCGATCCCGCGACGTGATCGCGATTCTGCCCGATACCTCGGTGCGTGTCGTGCTGCTGGATTTCGAAACGCTCCCATCGAAGCGCGATGAGGCCGAAGCGGTGGTCCGTTTCCGGCTGAAGAAGTCGCTGCCTTTTGATCCCGCCGATGCCCGTATCTCGTATCACGCGCAGTCGACCGGCAAGAGTATGCGGGCCGTAGCGGCAGTGGTGCTGAACACGGTTCTCCAGGAATATGAGTCGGCGTTTCGCGACGCGGGCTACAACGCGGGTATGGTGATGTCGTCGATGCTGGCGGCGCTTGGTGCCGCGGATGCCGATAGGCCAACTCTGGTGGTTAAGGTGGACGCGCGTACCATCAGCATCGCGATTCTCGATCAGGAGCAACTGCTGCTGTTCCGGACGCTCGAGAATTTACGAGGCGTGACCATCACCGGCGATCAACTGGCGGAGGAAGTCTATCCTTCTGTGGTGTTTTTCCAGGACACCTACAAGCTCAACATTGAGCGCGTGTACGTGGCGGGCCTGCCGGAAGCGGGTGGCGCCGCGCCGGCGCTGAAGAATCAGTCCGGAGCGCAAGTTGAGGAACTGATAACGACATCGCAGATCGGATCCACCGTGGGGACAGTTCCGCGCTGGCGCATGGCGGCAGTTGTGGGAGCGCTGATTTCATAGCAGTTCGCGGTGTAAGTGAGGTTCGTATCGCGGCATGTGATTCGTATCAGGGCATGTGATTCGTATCAGGGCATGTGATTCGTATCAGGGCATGTGATTCGTATCAGGGCATGTGATTCGTATCAGGGCATGCCTTCAGGCATGCCGCAAGATGATTAGCATTGACGCGCCTTTAGGCGCTGGATTCTGATTTCATAAATATGCGTCTCGATATCAATCTCGCAACCCGGCCCTATGAAGATGCCCGCGAATTCTGGGCACGCTGGGGATTGGGAGTGGGCCTGCTGGGCGTGTTGACGCTCGTTCTGCTGGGCTTGACGGTGCGTGGTTGGACCAACGCCGGACGAGATCGCCATAACATCGCGCAACTGCAGGACCAGATCGCGGAACGCGACCACGAGCGGGCGACGGCACAAACCTTCCTCGACATGTCCGTAAACCGCAGCACGAGGGATCAGTCGCAGTTCTTGAATGGACTGATACAACGCAAGGCATTCTCGTGGACGCGCGTGTTCGAGGATCTGGAGCGAGTCATGCCTTCGCAACTGCATGTGGTGTCACTGCGGCCGGAATTGAATGAACAGAATCAAATGCAACTGGACATGAAAGTCGCGTGCGACACGCGCGGCGCCGCCGTGGAACTGGTCCATCGCATGGAAGGCTCCAGGCATTTCCAGGGAGCGCAACTGGTGTCGGAGGCGCAAAATGGGGAAACGGGATCGGGCGTGCTCGCTTCGGTGATCTCGATTTATGTTCCTGACTCGGCCGACAGGAGTGGAAAATAATGCCGGATTTTGGGAATTCGCGGCGCAAGTTGAAAATTGCGATTGGGGCGATGCTGGCCGCCGACGTGGTGGCGGTGGCCGTTCTGTTCTCGCCGCTGGTGGGTTCGGCGGATTCGCGCCAACTGCAATTGAACCAGCTGCGGGTGGAATTGCACAAGAAAACGCGCGAGGTGGAACCGCTGCGCAGCATGGACAAGAAGATCGTGCTGGCGAAGGATCAGATCGGCGGGTTTTATAAGGAGCGCTTTGCCGCGACGGACTCCGATCTGGCCAACGAACTGGGAAAGCTGGCGTCGGAAAATAGGGTCCGGATCCAGCAGGCGAGATATAAGCAAGAGGATGCGGAAACCTCCGGCATAATTCCGGTCTCAATCGAGGGAAGTTTTTCCGGAGACTACCTGCAACTGGTGCGGTTCATCAATACGCTGGAACGATCGAAGCTGTTTTTTACCGTGGATAGCGTGGACCTGGCCGGCGAAAGCGCCGGGCCGGTCAAACTGCAAATCACGATGCACAGTTATCTGCGGTCGGGTGCCTGAGTGAAACTGGGAATCGAAAACCGGAACCAAGTCATCGCGCTGGCAATCTTAGGCGCGGTCGCAGTGGCGATAGTGGCCCACGAGTTCTGGCCCTCGTCGGCGCCGCCGCCAACGGCGCAGGCGACCGCAATGTCGGCCAAGCCCGGCACCAGACGCACGGCTTCGGGAAAATTGGTGCCGGTGGTTGAGCCCCGGCTCGATCCGACGCTCGACCTGAACCTGCTCAGCCAAAGCGAGGAAATCAAGTACGCGGGCAACGGAAGAAACATCTTTGTCGCGGGGTCTGTGCCAATCGAAAAACCTAAGAGAAACGGTTCGGATCAACACGATGCCGGCCTGCGCCAGCCTCCGCCAATCCCACCACCGCCGCCGATCACGCTCAAGTTCTTTGGCTTTGCCAACCGGCCCGGGGAAACGAAGAAGGTATTCTTGTCCAAAGACGGAGACGTTTTTATCGCCGCTGAGGGCGACATAGTCGACCGGCGCTATCGCGTCTTGCACATCTCGCCGACAGCGGTAGACGTGGAAGATGTGATCAACAACAACCGGCAGAGCCTTCCGTTAACGCAAGGATAAATCCGGATTGTGTAATTTTGTAATCTGTAATTTGGTAATTTGAAAGCGAGTGAGCGGTTATGCGGCGCGGTTTGAAATTGCAGAATTACAAAATTACAAAATTACTAAATTCCCAGCATCCCCAACGCGGCTACATGCTGATCACGCTGATGCTGGCCCTGGCGTTAATCACGATTGCGATGCTCACGGTGCTCCCTGAGATTGGCCAGCAGCTTCGCCGCGACCGCGAAGAGGAGATGAGACATCGGGGCACGGCCTACATGCGCGCCATTCAACACTTCTACAAGAAGTTTGGGCGGTATCCAATGCGCGTCGAGGAATTGGAGAGTACCAACAACCTTCGTTTCCTGCGCAAGCGCTATAAGGATCCAATCAATAGGGACCCAGCCACGGGCCAGGAGAAGGACTTCAAACTCCTTCATCAGACCGACATCACCTTGAACAATGGACCGTTATTAGGACAAACGCCTGGGCAGAACTTGCCGCCAGGACCAGGACAAGGTGTACTCCAGGGACCAGGCCCGTTAGGCGGGCCGCAGGGAGGGTTAGGCGGACCGCAAGGCGCTCTTGGCGCCTTTGGAGCGCAACCGGGTGGGTTGCAACAGACGGGTAGCGCGGGCACGCAGAATCCCGTCGGTGGTGATCCCGGCAATTCTTCTGGCAATGCTTCTTCCGGCAATTCTTCTTCCGGGAATCCTTCGGATACGGAGGGAAATTCGAATTCACCTGGATCGAATTCACCTGGATCGTCGCCTTCCAATTCCCCCTTCAACGGACCAACGTTCGGCGGCGGGCCAATCCTCGGGGTCGCCAGTACGAGCAAAGCGAAAACCATTCGCGTGTTTTACGACAAGAACCACTACAACGACTGGCTCTTCATTTACGTGCCGCAGGGCGACCGGGGAGGCCTGTTGACCGGCCCAGTATCGCTTAATGGTCCCACTGGGAATTTGGGCGGACTCGCTCCCGGGGTCGGTGGCAATCTACCCGGTCAAGCACCAGGAGTGTCGCCGAACGGCAGCCAACCCCAAAGCCCTCCCACGCCACCTGGGCTAAACTCCGTGCAGATGCCACCCGACCAGTAGATTTCACAATCCCAGCAGGATCCCGGCAACAGAAAAGCCCCGCATCGAAAGCGGGGCTTAACGTGAAACCAGAAATACTTGTTAAGAACTTACTTAAACGTTGAACGAGGAACCGCAGCCGCAGGTGCTCTTCACATTCGGGTTTTCGAACTTGAACCCGGCGCCTTCCAGCGTCTCGACGTAATCGACATGCGCTCCGCCAAGATACATCAGCGAAGTGGCATCCACGTAAACCTTCAAGCCGTCAAAGTCGAAAACCTTGTCCATCATGCCGGCGCCGTTCTCAAATGCCATGGAGTATTGAAACCCGGAACAACCGCCGCCGACCACGGACAACCGCAATCCCGACGGGACCGGAGCCTGCGAGGCCATGATTTCTTTGACCTTGGCAATCGCGCTCGGGGTCAGGACTGGAGCCGCTGTCTTGGGCTGAACTTCGGGTGCGGTGGTAGTCGCCATCTGGTTTATCTCCTTGTAATTGCTTATTATAACAAAGTTTCGCGCTGGCTCGGCAAGCCTTTTCAGGAGCCGGTACCTCTTCCCGAACCTGTTATTTAGATGCCTCGCGCCCACAAGAAGTCGCGCCCCCACTTGCCAACGGGTCTATAATCGTGCGCAGTAGGGGCCGTTACCCGAACGCCGGCGATACCACGAGGTTTCGCTGGGGCAAAACATGGCAACGTCGGGGATTGGCTCGATTTCAGCTCCGAGGTGGCGTATGTCTCCTATGTACGGGCTGCTTGTCGCGTGGGGTATTCTGACGGGGGTCCTCATTATTCTCCTGATCTATCGCAGCACCTTGACTATGCACGAGGACGATTCAATCTTCCTGCATGACACCGAATCCCAGATGCATAAGGATCAAATGGAAGTTCTGGTCAAGATGAAAAAGATCACCCCGATCCTCAAAATACTTGGCGCCTTGTCGGGGGCCATGATCCTGGTGATTGCGGGGTTGTTTATTTATCAGGGGCTGAACAGCGCCACCACGCTGCAGTAAACGGGGAGCTGCGGATTCGCGGGAATCCCTGCCAACGCCTCCGCGGAGAGAACTCACAAGAGCGGTGGTGGAGTATTGCTGCCCGCTCGCGAGTCTCCTCCTGTGTGACAAAGACCTGCTTTGGGGGAGTTGGGACTGTCGAAGCTCTGCGTTTCGTATCAGGGCATCGCATTCATCTTGCCGTTGGTCGCTGGGGTGTCGTATCAGGGCATCGCTTTGATATTGCCGTTGGTCGCTGGGGTTTCGTATCAGGGCATCGCTTTAGCGATGCCGTTAATCGCTGATTAAACCGCCCCTTTAGGGGCTGCCCGCTACAATTCCAGCTTTTCCCGTGGGCTCAATATCCGCAACAAGAAAATGCCTACCCATCCTATTGCGATTGTCGGAGGCGGTCCAGCGGGCGCTCTGGCCGCTGCACTGCTCGCGGAAGGAGGCAGGCACGTCCTTCTCTTTGACGAAAAGCTTGCCTGGGAGAAGCCCTGCGGCGGCGGAATCACGCACAAAGCTTTGCGCCAATATCCGTTTCTGGCGGAAGCCGGAAGCGAAAGCAACCCGGTTGAACACTGCGAGTTGATCAGTCCGTCGGGACAGCGGGTACGCTTCCACATGCAGCACCCGGTCGCGATCTTCTCGCGCCTGGCGCTGAATGGATTGTTGCTGGAGCGAGCCCGGCGCGCCAGCACTGGCACTGGCACTGATACTGATCTTGATGCGCGCGTTGGCGCGGGAGTTGATATCCGCCACGAGCGCGTCACGCGGATTGCAGGAACCAGCGGAGACTGGCGACTGGTCACACCGCAGCGCGAATACCATGCTTCCTACCTGGTGATGGCAGCCGGCGCGCGCAATCCGTTCCGCTCCCAATTCCTCTCCCCGATTTCCCCCAGCGATCTGATGGTCACCGCGGGTTACTTCATTCCCGGACGCAGTTCTCTGATGCAGATTCAGTTTCTAAAAGGAATTACCGGCTACATCTGGGTCTTCCCGCGCGCCGATCATGTTTCCGCCGGGATCGCGGGAAAGATGGGTGAAACCTCAGCCGCCGAGTTGCGCCGCATGCTGGAACAGTGGCTCGAAGAACAATGGCTCGAACAGAACGGCTTCTGTTTGGACGACGCCCGCTTTTACTCCCACATTCTTCCGTCCTTTCGCGCCCAGACGTTCGAGAAGCTCGAAGTCTGCGGAGAAGGTTGGGCCATGATCGGCGACAGTGCGGGCCTGGTGGACCCGATTACCGGAGAGGGTCTCTACTATGCGCTTCGATCAGCAGAGTTGTGCGCCAACGCGCTGTTGGCTGAACGACCTGACGAGTATCGGGCGCTGTTGGAAGAAGAGGTTCTTGCCGAACTGAAGCTGGCGGCACGTGTTTCGCAGCGCTTCTACAGCGGACAGATTTTCGGCGACAGCGTTCTCGAGAAGATGGTTTCTCTAACCGCGCAAAGCTCGAGCTTCCGCGAACTGATGAGCGATCTCTTTGCGGGGATTCAGGGCTACCGCGATTTGCGCTCTCGGCTGTACCGGATCCTGCCCGCGGTGATGGCCGAGGGGCTGGTCGAAACGATGGGCTGGTCGTGGAACAAGAGCGCGAAGTTCGCCACCGATCCGTTCGCGGAATGACCGACACCCTAACCCGGAATAGCCAACGTCCTAACCGTAGAGACGCGGCTTGCCGCGTCTCATGCCCGCAGAAAATTATCTCGCGACGGATTTCGGGTGGCGCAGCAGATTACCGCTGCGATACCCAGCACGGTCTTGAATTGCGGCTTTAGCCGCTGAGGTCAACCTCCGGCGGCCCCGTCGGTCAGGCCGCTTTCGCTTTCATCCCCTTGATGTCGTCGAGCAGCACTCTCTCGTGGCCGTCAGGGTTCACCTTTTCGTACACCTTGCGGATCACTCCCTTCGGATCAACCACGAAACTTGTGCGCTCAAAGAACTTCATCCCTTTCCATTCCGCCTGGCCGATGCCGAGGGTCTTCATGAGATTGGCATCGGTGTCGGCAACCAGATCGATGGCGAAAGCAAACTTTGTGTGAAAGTTCTTGTGCGATGTGACGTCGTCGGCACTCACGCCGATGACTTTGATTCCGGCCGCATCGAAATCAGCCTTGGCCGCGGTAAACGACTTGCCCTCGACTGTGCAGCCGGGCGTGTCATCCTTCGGATAGAAGTAAACGACAAGCCAGTGTCCAGCAAAGTCCGAGAGTTTGGTGATCTTGCCGTCCTGGTTGGGAAGCGCAAAATTCGGAAAAGGGTTGCCAGCAGAGAGCATTTGGGGGAGTCCTTTCTAAAGTTGTGAGCTGCAATTATACGAGCGCGGGTGTCATGCCAGTGTCCCCCGTGGTTCAAGCTTCCAATTCTCAACCACGGGGGACACAGAGGTCAGACGTACCCTCAGTCTTCGACCCAGCCGAGAGCTAAGAGCTAACAGCCAAAAGCTGTCCTCAATCAGGCGGCCTGCATCGCTTGTTTGGCGCGTTTGTCCATCTCCTGCGGCGACACGTCTTCCACGTGCGTCGCGATGCCCCAGTAATGGCCGAAGGGGTCCCGGAGAAAGCCGGAACGGTCTCCATAGAACTGGTCTTCGACCGGTTTCTGGATTTTCGCTCCCTCCGCTACCGCTTTTTCGAAAACTTTGTCGCAGTCTGGAACGTACACATACAGACTTACCGGAGACGCACCGATGGTCTCAGCGCTCGGATGGCCCATCTTCAGGTTTTCGTCCGCCAGCATGATGCGCGAGTCGCCGATCTGCAACTCGGCATGGCCGACCTGGCCGTCGGGACCATCCATGCGTACGACTACGGTCGCCCCAAAAACGTTCTTGTAGTATTCGATCGCTTTCGCGGCACCCTTGATGACGAGGTACGGCGTAACGGCGTTGTATCCCTTGGGAATGTAGTTGGTTTTGCTCATGATTTTTCTCCTCTGGTGGTCTCTCAAAGATAAGTTGAGGGTTGAGGTTGAGGCGCGCAGACGGGCCACATTGGGCCGCGCTTAAGCAATTATGAGAACACAGATTGGGGCGAGGCTCAAGTGCGAACTTTTGTGGTACTAACTGCAGACGAGACTGTTATCACACCTGAGTCAGAGCTTCCGTCCCCGGCCCAATCCTGTAGACTATCCCAGAAACCTCTGGTTGCTCTCCAGCATCCAAGTTTCGCCTTTCTAGAACCGCAGTTTGGAGGCCGTCAATGGACAGCGTCAGAAAATCGCTGCTCTCAGTAATCCTTCTCACCGGAGTTCTGCTGTGCACCGCACTGCCGCGTCTTCAGGCGGAAGATATCGACCGATGCCAGCGCCGGGTCGTCCACGCGGAGCATGAACTCCACGAAGCAATCGAAAAACACGGGCGCAACAGCAGACAGGCAAATCACGAGCGTCGTGAATTGCACGCGGCAAGGGAACATTGCTGGCGCGAGCGCCATGAGTGGTGGGATGAACACGAGCACCGCTGGCACAAGGAACGCGATTGGGACGAGCACGACCATGACTAGGTAGTGGGTCGGTTTCACGATAGAACACACAAAACACTGAACCACTAAGGGCACGAAGTTTCACGAAGGCTTTACTCTCGGCCGGTTCCTTCGTGTACCTTCGTGCCCTTGGTGGTTAGCAGCTCTACTCGATCCCCAACTCCCTGGCCAGCGCCTTCCATTTTCCATCCACCACCGCGCGCGTCTTCGCGTCCATGACAATCTCATCCGGCCACGGACGCGCAAATCCCTCGGTCGACCATTTGCGGGTAGCGTCGATGCCCATCTTCGATCCGTAGTTTGCGAGGCGGGCGGAGTGGTCGAGTGAATCGACTGGCCCCATCGTGAACTGGATGTCGCGCTCGGGATCGATATTGTTCAGCACTTTCAAGGTGACGTCGGCCACGTCCTGCACGTTCACGTCTTCATCTACTACGATGATGCACTTGGTGAACATCGCCTGGCCCAACGACCAGATGGCATTCATCACCTTGCGCGCTTGTCCCGGATACGACTTGCGGATGGAAACGAGCATTAAATTGTGGAACACGCCTTCGATGGGCATGTTGATATCCACCAGTTCGGGCATGGTCAGCTTCATCAGCGGCAGGAAAATGCGTTCGACCGCCTTGCCCATCCAAGCGTCTTCTTGCGGCGGCTTGCCGACAACGGTCGTCGCGTAGATCGGGTTTTTTCTATGGGTCAAGCACGTGACGTGAAACACCGGGTACTCGTCTTCGAGCGAGTAGAAGCCCGTGTGATCTCCGAACGGGCCCTCAGTGCGAAGCTCGTCCAAGTTGACATAGCCTTCCAGAATGATTTCTGCATCGGCAGGGACTTCCAGATCGACGGTCTCGCACTTCACTAACTCCACAGGTTTCTGCCGCAGAAATCCGGCGATGATGAATTCTTCTACGTCCGGCGGCGCGGGTACGATGGCCGAAAAGGTGAGCGCGGGATCGGTGCCAATGGCCACGGCGACATCCATTCGGCCGGAGGGGCGATCACCGGCGGCTAGCATTGCGCCCCCTGATGACCTTGCCATGATGTCGACCGCTGCACGGGCGAGAGCCTGCCCTGACCTTGCCGAAGGGGCGCCCGTGCCTCCATCGTGTTCAACGGATTGCCGCATGTGGTCGCGGTAATGTTCCGCCGCTACTTTCTGGCGCTGCCAATGCATGCCGGTCGTCCGCTCGTCGAAGATCTGCATGCGGTACATGCCGACGTTGCGCTTTCCTGTCTTCGGATCGCGCGTGATCACGCAGGGGAGCGTAATGAACCGTCCGGCATCTTTGGGCCAGCATTGTAGGATCGGAAAATCGAGCAACGAGAAATTGTCGCACTTGATCACTTCTTTGCATGGGCCCGTTGCGACGGTCTTGGGAAAGAACTTGCCCATCTCGGCGAGCATGGGCAGCATCTTCACTTTGTCGAGGAAGCCTTGCGGAGACTTCACGTCCATGAAGCCGCGGATGCGTTCGGCGATTTCATCGAGCGTATCGACTTCGAGCGCGAGTCGCATACGGCGGGCTGAACCAAACTGGTTGATAAGAAGTTGCGAACCAGGATAGCCCTTCAGGTTCTCAAACAGCAGCGCTTTGCCGCCAACAGTTCCCTGCCCGTCTTTGGACTTACTCTTCGAAACCCGATCGGTGATTTCCGCGATCTCCAAAATTGGGTCTGCTTCCGTGCGGATGCGTTTCAGTTCGCCGGCGCGGTCGAGCGCTTTGATCCAGCCCCGCAGATCGTCGTAGGCCAAAATTCCTCCCGTGATGTCAGACGCATTATATGATGGCCCCCTGTGGCAGTCCTCTGTGTTCCCCTGTGCCCCCCGTGGTTAAAGGTTTCGGTAAGCGGCAATCTTCAATCTGCGCTTCCACTCTTCCACATTTCCCGCTCTGCGACTAGGATATGGAAATCAATTCTCAGCATCCGTGGTTCATCGGAGGACAAATGATCCGATTCAAAGTGAACGGGCAAGAGAAGACGTTTGACGGCGATCCCGACATGCCGCTGCTCTGGTATTTGCGCGACGTGGCGGAACTCACGGGGACGAAGTTCGGTTGCGGCATGTCGTTGTGCGGCGCATGCACCGTGCATCAGAATGGCGCGGCCATCCGCTCCTGCGTCACTGCCATGAGCGAGGTCGGCGGCACCGCGATCACGACTATCGAAGGCATTGCGCCCATGCATCCCGTGCAGAAGGCGTGGATGGAAATCCGGGTGCCGCAGTGCGGCTACTGCCAGACGGGCCAGATCATGCAGGCAATCGCATTTCTTAAGGACAACAAAAATCCCACCGACCAGGATATCGACACCGCCATGTCTGGCAATCTCTGCCGCTGCGGAACTTACCAGCGGATTCGGGCAGCTATTCATCAGGCGGCCAAGCATCAGGCCACGACACATCCGAGCACGAAGCATCCGACAACGACGCATCCGACCACGAAGCATAAGGCTGCGAAGGAGACGGCATGAAGATCATCGAGAATGTCAGCCTTCAGGTTAGCCGGCGCGGGTTCCTCCACGGCGCACTGGCGAGCGGAGTTTTTGTGTTGAGCGCCCGCTTTATTCCCGAGCCGCTCTGGGCCGCGGAAGGCGAAGCGGCCGCGCCGGCATTTCAACCCAGTCTGTGGATGTCGATCGCGTCAGATGGCACCGTCACTATCGTCGCCCATCGCTCGGAGATGGGATGCGGCAGCCGTACGGCCTTGCCACTCGTTGTCGCCGACGAACTGGACGCCGACTGGTCCAAAGTAAAAATCGATCAAGCGATCGGCGATCCGAAATATGGCGACCAGGATACGGATGGGTCGCACTCGGTTCGCAGTTCGTTCGACCTGATGCGCCAAGTGGGCGCTACCGGACGCTTTATGTTAATCAGCGCCGCCGCTGCGCAGTGGGGCGTTTCCCCAAAGGATTGCACCACCGAGCCTCACTTTGTTGTGCATCGCGCCAGCGGCCGCAAGCTCGGCTATGGCGCACTTGCCGCAGCCGCCGCCAAGCTTCCAGTTCCGAAAAAAGAAGCTGTCCCGCTCCCGCTCAAGAAGCGTTCCGAATGGCGCTACATCGGCAAAGAAAGCAATTCTTTGTTCGACCTTCCCGATATGGTCACCGGCAAAACGATCTTCGGCATGGACGCGACCATGCCCGGCATGGTCTACGCATCGGTCGAGCATCCGCCGGTACTCGGACAGAAGATCAAGTCGTACGACGACAAGGACGCGCTCAAAGTGCCCGGCGTTCAGAAGACGCTCACCATCGACACTTTCAAACCGCCGCACCAGTTCCAGCCTTTGGGCGGCGTCGCCGTGATTGCCGACAACACCTGGGCGGCATTCAAGGGACGCAAGAGCCTGAAGGTCGAATGGGATAGCAGTCCGCACTCGGATTACAACTCCGCGCCGTTCCGCAAAACACTCGAAACAACTTCCCGGAAGCCGGGCAAAGTCGTTCGCAATGTCGGCGATGTGGATGCAGCATTTGCCAAGGGCGGACAAATTATCGAGGCCGAGTATTACACGCCGCATCTGGCGCACGTTTCCATGGAGCCGCCCGTCGCCGTCGCCGAATATCGCGATGGAAAAGTGATGGCATGGGTCCCCACCCAGAATCCGCAAGCGGTACAGGAGACCATTGCCAGCGTGCTCGGCATCAAGAAAGAAGATGTGACTTGCCATGTCACGCTGCTGGGAGGCGGCTTCGGACGCAAATCAAAACCTGACCAGGTTGCGGAGGCCGCCGTTCTTTCGAAACAGCTCGGCAAGCCGGTCAAGGTTGTCTGGAGCCGTGAAGACGATATTCACTGCGATTTTTTCCACTCCGTCGCCGCCATGTACATGAAAGCCGCGATTGGGGCGGATGGCAAACCGACTGCGTGGCTGCAGCGCACGGTGTATCCGCCCATCGGTTCGACCTTTGACGTCTCGGCAACCTATGCTCTCGACGAGATGGGCCTGGGATGGAACAATCTTCCGTTCGATATTCCCAATCATCGCGCCGAAAATGGCCCCGCCGACTTCCACGTGCGCATTGGATGGCTGCGCAGCGTAGCGAACATCTACCATGCATTCGCGATTCACTCTTTTGCCGACGAGCTTGCGCACAACGCTAACAAAGATTCCGTCCAGTATCTGCTCGACTTGATCGGACCAGCGCGCATCGTCCCGCTTGAGTACAAGGAGGAGGATGCGGACGAGAAGCAGCGCTACCCGCTCGACACAGCCCGATGGCGGCGCGTGGTCGAGATGGCGGCGGAGAAATCGGGCTGGGGTAAGCGGCCCATGGGTAAAGGGCGCGGCATGGGCATCGCCGCTCACCGGAGTTTTCTCACTTATGTTGCGACCGTGGTTGAAGTCGAAGTCGACAGCAAGGGACAGGTGCATATTCCAAATGTTTGGACCGCGCTCGATGCGGGCACGGTCGTCAGCCCCGACAATGTCCGGAACCAGTTCGAGGGCGCGGCCGTGTTCGGAACCAGTCTGGCGTTGTTCGGCGAAATTACGGCGACCAACGGAGCCATCGACCAGAGCAACTTTAACAATTATCAGCTCGCGCGCATGAACCGTGCTCCGCGGCACGTCGACGTGCAGATTGTGAAGAGCGAAGCGCCGCCGGCAGGAGTTGGCGAGCCGGGAGTGCCGCCATTCGCGCCTGCTCTGTACAACGCAGTGTTTGCGGCCACCGGCAAGCGGGTGCGCGAGCTTCCGTTGTCGAAGACGAAGCTGGCGTAGCAGGCAATGGCAACTCGCGAAGGGGAGAACCCGTGTTCTACTCCCATTTCGCAAGACTTTGTCATCCCGGTGAAGCGAGGGATCTGCAGTTTGCGGCGAAATGAAGATCCCTCGCTTCGCTCGGGATGACAATTCATTAAAAGTGTCTCTAGTGCGCGGAGGCCCGAAATATCTGCGATGAGCAAATTGCTCGCTCCGCTACTCCTGTTCGCCGCAGCTTTCGCAACCGCCCAGGAGATCACTGTGGCCGCAGCGGCGGATATGAGTGCGGCGCTTCCAGAGCTCGTCGCCGCTTATGCAAAGAAGACCGGGCAAGCAGTGAAGCTTTCATTCGGATCATCCGGCAATCTGACCAATCAGATTCGAAACGGCGCGCCATTCGATATCTTCTTCTCGGCCGACGAAGAATATCCGCGACAGTTGGTCACCGAGGGAGTGGCCGGCAAAGATACGCTTTACCGTTATGCGGTCGGCCGGTTGGTATTGTGGGTGCCGGGCGACTCGCCACTCGACTTATCGAAGCTGGGCATCAAGGCTTTGCTCGACCCTTCGGTCAAGAAGATTTCGATCGCGAATCCCGCGACCGCGCCATACGGGCGCGCTGCCGAGGCCGCGCTGCGGCACTTCGGGATCTACGATCAGGTGTCGAGCCGCCTAGTACTAGGAGAAAACGTGTCGCAGGCGGCGCAGTTCGTCGAATCGGGTAACGCCCAGGCCGGACTGATCGCACTCTCGCATGCGCTCGCACCCGCGCTTAAAGACAAAGGCCGCTATTGGACGATTCCGCTCGATGCTTATCCCACGCTGAACCAGGCGGCGGTTGTACTCAAGCGATCAAAGCAACAGGATGCGGCCCGCACATTCCTGGAATTTTTGCGCAGCCCCGAGGCCACTTCGCTCCTCACCAGTTACGGTTTCAGCCTGCCCGCGGAGAAGCCTGAAATGGAGAAACAGTGAAATGAACTGGGAGGCGTTCTGGTTAACAGTGCGTCTCGCGGCCATCGTCTCGACGCTGCTGATCGCCATCGGGATTCCCATTGCATACTGGCTGACTTACTCGCGCTGGCGTTGGAAATTTCTGGTCGAGGCCGCGGTCGCGCTTCCCATCGTGCTGCCGCCGACGGTGCTCGGCTTTTATGTCCTCGTAGCACTTGGTTCGCGGAGCCCGCTTGGCCGCTGGTGGGAGTCGCTCACCGGCCACACTCTGGCCTTCACTTTCGAAGGACTCGTGATCGGGTCGTTGCTATACAGCCTGCCATTCGCCGTGCAACCATTCGCGGCATCATTCGGCGCGGTCGACAGCAGTTTACTTCGCGCCTCCGCATCGCTTGGCCATTCGCCGGTGCAGACCTTTCGCCGCATCGTGCTTCCCCTCTCAAAAGCAGGGCTGGTCACGGGATTTGCGCTCAGCTTCGCGCACACGCTGGGCGAGTTTGGAGTGGTGCTCATGGTGGGTGGCAACATTCCCGGCGTGACGCGCACCATCTCAATTGATATTTACGATCAGGTGCAGACAGCAAATTATTCCAGCGCGAACCACACCGCGCTCCTCCTGCTTATTGTTTCCTTCCTGGTATTGTCAATCGTGTACGGCTTGAACCGGCGGCCGTGGGCGGTGGGTCCGTGGCGGTAAAAGCAAAAGCAAAAACGAAGGCCGCTCCCGCGCCACAAACTGCGCCGCCAGCTTCGACCCATCCAATTTCCGCCGATCTCGAAGTCCGAATCCGCAAACGTTTTCCGAATCCCGAAGGTACTTTCAACTTGAATGTCCATTTCCGCGCGCTTGCCGGTTTCACGATTCTCTTCGGCGCGTCGGGCGCGGGCAAAACCACGCTACTCGATTGCATTGCCGGTCTGAGCGATCCCGACGAGGGGCGCATAGCCGTCGGCGGCGAAGAACTGTACGACTCGCAGAAAAAGCGCAACGTCGCAGCCTGGAAACGGCGCATCGGGTACGTACATCAGGATCTGGCACTCTTCCCTCACCTGACCGCCGAAGAGAATGTCGCTTACGGTCTGCGCTCAATCAGCGCGACGGAGCGAACATCACGCAGCCGCGAAATTCTTGCGCGCTTCCGCATCGATCGTCTGCGCGACCGGCGACCGGCGCAAATCTCCGGAGGCGAGCGTCAACGCGTCGCCCTGGCGCGCGCTCTGGTGACCGAGCCACGCGCATTGCTGCTTGATGAGCCACTGGCCGCGCTCGACCGGCCGACGAAGTCGTCTCTCGTCGCGGATCTTCGCAAGTGGAACCAACATCACCGCATCCCGATTCTCTTCGTCACCCACCATGGCGAGGAAGTCTTTGCCCTCGGCGACGAGGTCATTGTGCTTGACACGGGGAGAATCGTGGCTCAAGGTCGACCGCATGAAGTCATGCGCGCTCCGCGACTGGAAACCGTCGCCCAGTTGTCAGGATTCGAAAACATTTTCGACGCCACGGTGCAGGCACTGCACGAAGATCGCGGCACCATGACTTGCCAACTGGGAACCGGCCGCGTGGAAAAAGAAGCGGTGGAGTTGGAAACGCCGCTGGTTCGAGCAGAGGTGGGCTCGCGCCTGCGCGTGGGCGTTCGCGCTGGTGATCTACTTCTGGCGACGGAAAAACCGCGCGGGCTAAGTGCGCGCAACATTTTGCCGGGAACGATTCGGCGGCTCGAGCAGCGAGACGTCATCATCGCGGCGATGGTGGATTGTGGCGGCACGGAGTTCGAAGTCCACTTAACGCTGGCGGCGCGCGACGCTCTCCAACTTGGCCCGGGCAAGAGCGTCTGGGTCGTGGTCAAGACGCATTCCTGCCATTTGATGGGAATCTGAAACGCTTCGCATCTTAGGGCAGCATTTGGATCCAGCGCCCTTCGCATCCTGTTCCCGCTCCACCGCAATTACCGCGATCCACTGCCCATTTATTTCTTTGTGATAGATAATCGTTCCGCCCAGACGCTGCGCAATACCTTCGGGCAGCAAGTCGCGATGGTAGCCGAAGAACTTTTCTTTGATACGCTGCCATGCGTCCCAATTTTCGAACAACGCATGCGGCGGCTGGTATTTGGTGGAGAAGACCAGAGCCACGTCAAAGTGTTCGCGAACCCGGGCAGCCCCTTCGATCTGGGAGACGGAGAAATCCTCGATGCGGAGCACGCGGAAAGGCTGGCTGGCATTGGCATTGGCGTTAATATAGCCGAGCCATGGCCGGGTGAGTTCATCCGACGCGGGCCATGCGGTGAGAACGCGCACGTAGGAATACTGCATCGCCAGGAAGCGGCTGGCTTCCGCATGCATCACAATGTAGTCGCGATAGGCCAGATTGTCTTCGATTGAGAATCCGTACGGCGGATTGCTGAACAGGCCCGCGACAAAAGCAATTGCGACCGCTGCCACAATCAGTTTCCAATACCGCACGCGCCGCCAGAGAGTCGAGACCCACATCAGAATCACGAGCGGGACGACCGGCAACATGTAGCGAGCCAGCACCGCGCCGCCTACTACTGACATGAAACCCAGGTAGGCGAGCAACACGGAAAGAAACGCTGCCTGTATCCAGAACGGAATTCGCGGGCGGGCAACGCCGCTTTCTCTGCGCGGCGGACGAAGCATGGCCAGCCCTCCCGCCAGCGTGAGCAGATAAAGACCGAAGTATCCGAAGAGCTGCCAGAGCCTCATCCCCAGAGCAAGCGGGGCGCGCAGAGGATTCAGCGTAGCGGCAACGTTGTAACGAAAGAATTCGGGATTGCCCAGCAGAAAGCCCGTCTTCGCGTAGTGATAGGCGTACCAGCCCGCCAGCGGCACGACCGGGAGCAGCAGATAAAGCGATCGCGTGCGTCTGCCCACAGGAGGAAGAATTTCCTTCCATCGACTTTGATTCCAACGATTTTCTTTTCCAGGCAGGCGAATAAAATGACCAAGCAGTTCCCACACAAACAGCGCCAGCGGAGCCAGGATCGCAGTCTCTTTCGCCAACGCCGCCAGCGAGAACCAGAGCGCTTGCTTCCACGCACGGTGTTCTTTGTTGGCGGCAGTGTGATCCTCGATATAAGCGGCCAGCGCCCAGAATGTAAATCCTGCGGCCGGCAAGTCAACCTGCGCCATCGAACTCTGCGTGAAGTACACCGAATAGATCGCCACTAACGCGGTTGTCGCCGACGCCACCGGAAGATTGGCGGCGCTTCGCGAAAGTCGAAGCAGTCCCAGCAGCGAGAACGCCGACACCGCCAGCATCGCGGTACGCGTAACTAACGTGGAGTATCCAAAAACGCGCCAGGCCAGCGCCAACCAAGCCATCACCAGCGGAGGATGCGCATTCGATGGTGTGGATTGCGGAATGAGCGTGCCGGTCAGAAATAAATCACGCGCCGCCGGAATGTAATAGCCCGCCTCATCCCAGAAATAAGGAAGGCGCAGAAGCGGCGTATGCAGAAGCATCAATCCGGCAAAGAACAGCGCGAACAGAAGAAACTGCTGCACCCATGCGGAGGATGCCGGTTGAGATTTTATTTTCAGATCGGATCGCGCTGCCGGCCGCGCAGCCATTAGTGAACAGGTCCGCCTGGGGCGCGCGGATCAAGTTTGATCTCGCCGAACGTGGCCTCGTAGTTGGTCACGTTCTGCTGCAAGAGCGCCATGAGCGCCTTCGCCTGTTGCGGGCTGAGATAAATTCCCTGAAAGTTTCGTAATTCCACCTGCGTCTCCGAGCTTTGCTGCATCGTCCCGAAAACGAGGAAGAAATCCCACACGTTCACCCGGATCTGCACGCTGTTGGAGTAAGCCTCGCGGTAATCGGGGGTTTGCACGAACTTCACATTCGGTTGGTTCCCTGTATTCATGTCTCGCAGTGTAACGCGGGGACAGACTACAGAGCAAAGTACAGAGCAAAACTGGGTCGCGCCGCGGCAGACGATGCGAAACTACACCACAGCGCTACTACACGGTCAGCTGTCGTATAGCCGGAGACGCCACCCAGATTGGCCGAGATGTTCGCAGTTCCCGATTCGATCTCAGACCGGAACCCTGCCGTTACTGCGGCGGCTTCTCCTCCCGCTTAGGCTGTTCCTGCTGAGGCTTGTTCGCTTCCGGTGCCCGCGCCGCCGGCTGCTGACGCTGTGGTTGAGGCTCCGCACGCGTTTCCGCCGCCGGAGGAGGAGAACTGCGCTGGGGCTGCGAACGTTCGCTCGGCGGAGGAGCTTGCGGCCGCTGAGCAGGCTCACTCCGATTGGGCGTCGGCTGACTCATTTCCGTTCGATTGTTTGGCTGCGCCGTCGGCGGACGATTCGTTTCCGCGCGATTGTCCGGCTGCGCCGTCGGCGGACGATTCGTTTCCGGCCGAGTGCTTGGCTGCGCTGCCGCCGGACGATTCGCTTCCGGACGATTGCTCGGCTGCGCTGCCGCCGGGCGATTCGCTTCCGGCTGGTTATTCGTTTGCGCAGGCCGGTCGGGGCGAGCCGCATTGTTCACTGGACGCGCGGCCGGCGTATTGGCCGCTGGCTGAGCGGCGGCACGATTCGCTGGAGGGTTATAAGGCGCTCCTGCCGCTTTGGCCGGTACGACGGCGCGGTCGTTAAATGCTCCCGCCTTAGGAGTAGCCGCCACCGCCGGCTTGCCATGGTTCACGGAAGCCCGCTGCTCCGGATTCGTGCGGGCAGCCTGCACATGTTGAGTCTGAACCGCTACAGCTGGAATATGTTGCTCACGTGCCGCCGCCTCTTCTTGAGGCCTGGGGCGCGCGCTGATCCCACCAGTTCCGCCGTTATAGCTGACCCGGTTCACCGTGGAGCTGTTGACCACTGTGGTGTTGTAAACGTTGTGAATTACAGTGACGTTCACGTTGTTCACCGAACGGTTGTAGAAAAAGTGTCCGTTATCCCAACGTCCACCTTCATAGCCTTCGCCGTAGTAGCCGTAGCCGTAACTAATCCCGCCATAGAAACCGACATGCGGACCCCAGTAGCCGTCATAGAAGACATATCCGTTGCCGCCCCAACCCCAATAGGCTGGAGTCCACAGGAAACCGACTTGCGGAGCCATCACCCACGTGCCCGGCACCCAGTAGTAATCGCCGAAGTCGTCGGCATAAGCCCAGTACCCAGGCGTCCAGAGATAACCATCGCCGGGACAAAGCGGCTGCTCGTAGACAGGCAGTTCAGGCGGAGCGAAGCTGATCGATATGCCGATTTGCGCGAACGATGCCGCCGACATAGCCAGCAATAAAAGTGCGAATGACAGCGAACGAATCGAGGAGACGATACGCATTTTGATTCCTTTTGCCCGATGATCCTGCGCTTGCCGCTTGTTTGCGGCTCGGGTTGCACGGATTGAAAGGGCGACCCCCGAACGAGACTTGTCGAAGCCTTC
The DNA here is from genome assembly GCA_963772195.1 of uncultured Acidobacteriaceae bacterium. Classification (GTDB taxonomy): domain Bacteria; phylum Acidobacteriota; class Terriglobia; order Terriglobales; family Acidobacteriaceae; genus Acidiflorens. The sequence continues at coordinate 200,088 of CAVYWE010000003.1, forward strand.
GCGCAAGTGGATCTTGCAGAAACTTTCGCATTTAGGCGATATCGCAGTCTGTGCAAAATAGCTCACTTCGAGTACGCGTCCGCTCTGTCACATCCCTTGCGTTCAATCGTCATAGCCATCCGCATGCCGCTGCAAGCGGGCAACGGGGTTGCGACGATGAAGTTTCGATCGGATTGGGCGGGTTCGCATACGTCGGGTTCGGCCGCATCGGCCCTGGTCTTATCTTCGATCTCATCTCCAGATATTATCTTCAGATCTTACTTTCAGGGAACAATCACTGCTGATCCAAGCTCAGTCTCCTCTTTGACTGCCAGAAGAGCCTGGTTTGCATCTTGAAGCGGAAATACCGTGACTTGCGGGCGAATATTGAGATCATGGGCGACCTTCAGAAAGTCGCGCGCATCTTGTCGAGTCATATTCGCCACACTCCGTATCTGGCGCTCGCCCCAAAGCAGTTTGTCGTAGTCAAAGCTCGGCATGTGATCAAGATGAATTGCATTGATTGCCACCACTCCACCTTTACGCAAACTAGCGAGGGCACTGACTACGACCTCGCCACTGGGAGCGAAGGTGACAGCACGGTCGAGCGCGACGGGCGGCTTCTCATCTTCTTTGCCGACCCACGTCGCGCCGAGGGAGACAGCTCGTTTCCGATGGGATTCTCCTCGAGTCACAACATAGACGTCGCACTTCCAGGATTGCAAAATGGCAATCGCTAAACTGGCTGAACTGCCGAAGCCGAAAAGCCCCACTCGCTCACCATGCTCAATCCCCGCAACGCGTAAGCTGCGAAAGCCGATGATGCCGGCGCACAGCAAAGGTGCGACATGCACGTCATCCAATCCAGAAGGGAGCGGAAAAGTGAAGTCCGCGCGTGCGAGGACATACTCGGCATAGCCGCCATCCACCGTGTATCCCGTAAACGTAGGCTTATCACACAGATTTTCCATTCCGTGATGACAGTACCAGCAATCACCATCCACGCCGCCCATCCAGGAGACACCGACACGCGCTCCGAGCGGCACCTCCGCGGTCGCGCCTTCGACTACTTCGCCGACGATTTGATGGCCAGGAATGAGTTGCGGCCGAACCGCCGGTAGATCGCCTTCAACGATGTGCAGATCTGTACGGCAAACTCCGCAGGCAACCACCCGAAGCAAAACATGTCCGGCTTCAAGCTGTGGACGGGGAATGTCCACGATTTGAAGGAACGATCCGGACGCCATGCGTCCTGATCTAAAGATGGCGGCTTTCAATTGGTCCCATCCTCCTGAAGCCTCCGAAGAATTAGTGCCTTCATCATGAAATTGTTTCCGTCATGCGTCCAGAGTTATTTTCCGGTCCGTGCAAAAACGGTGGCTGGCACCATTGCATGGCATGAGATGACCTCCTCTCCCCGCTTCCTGCTATCCTAGACACCTTCGTCAAACGAGGGAGATCATGCAAATCAAGCCATCTGCTTTACTACTCGCGCTGTTATTCGCGATTTCCGCCGCCGCCCAGCCCGCTCCTCATTTCGACGGCCAGACCTGGTGGAATCACATCAAAGTCCTCGCCGACGACAAACTCGAAGGCCGCGACACTGGCAGCCGTGGCGAGCGTGCCGCGCAAGCCTACGCCATCGAGCAACTCAAGACCGCGGGCGCCGAACCCGCGGGCGTAAACGGCTTCTACCAGCCCGTCAAGTTCGTCTCCCGCCAGATCGTCGAAAAGGATTGCAGCCTCACACTAATCCGCGACGGTAAACGCGAACCGCTGACGCTCGGCGAAGATGCCATCATCAGCACGCGCGTGATGCCCGCGCCCGAGGTCGAGGCGCCGCTGGTTTTCGTCGGCTATGGCCTCAAAGTCCCGGAGAAGAATTATGACGACTTCGCCGGTGTCGACATCCGCGGCAAAATCATCGTAATCTTTTCCGGATCGCCCTCCGAAATTCCGGGTGCGCTCGCTGCGCATTATCAGACCGCTGCCGAGCGCTGGAAAGTGCTGCGCGCCGCCGGCGCCGTCGGAATCGTTTCATTGATCAACCCCGCCTCGATGGACATCCCATGGTCCCGCATCGCGCTGAATCGCGCTCATCCCAACATGGATCTCGACTATCCCGAGTTCGACGAAACCGAAGGCGCGAAGCTGTATGTCACCGTGAATCCCGCCAGCGCCGAAAAATTCTTTGCCGGCTCCGGCCACACTTTTGAAGAAATCGCGGCTCTCGGTAAAGATCGCAAGCCGCTGCCGCACTTTCAGCTCACCGTTTCGCTCACGGCGAAGACGAAAGTCGACGTCACCAAAATAGAGTCGGCCAACCTCGTCGCCAAACTCCCCGGCAGCGATCCCGCTCTGAAAGATGAATACGTTGTGCTCTCCGCCCACCTCGATCACATCGGCATTGGAGAGCCCGTCAACGGCGACCGCATTTACAACGGAGCCATGGACAACGGCTCCGGCAGCGCCCTCGTCCTCGACATGGCCCAGAGCTTCAAGAAGAATCCCGAAAAACTGCGCCGGTCAATCCTCTTAGTCTTAGTGACCGGCGAAGAAAAGGGCCTGCTCGGTTCCAAGTACTTCGCCGCTCATCCCACGGTCGCGCCGAAGTCGATTGTCGCCGATGTCAACGTCGATATGTTTCTGCCCATCGTGCCACTCAAACTGCTTACCGTGCTCGGTCTCGACGATTCCGATCTCGGTGATCGCATCCGCGAGATCGCGCAATCGCTGGGCGTAAAAGTTCAGCCCGACTCCGAGCCCCTGCGCAATCTTTTCGTCCGCAGCGATCAGTACAACTTCATCCGCCACGGCGTGCCCTCGGTGATCATGAGCGTTGCTCCCGAGCCCGGCTCGCCCGAAGTGAAGATTTTCAAAGACTGGCTGACCCAGCGCTATCACGCGCCCTCCGACGACGTGGACCAACCGGTGGACCTCGCCGCCGCCGCGAAGTACGAAGAGATCGTCCGAGCCTTGCTGATTAGCATCGCCAATGACGACCACCGCCCGCAGTGGAAGCCAGACAGCTTCTTCCGGCGTTACGCGCAGGTGACATGAGGTCGCGGCTTCGTATCAGGGCATCGCTTTAGCGATGCCAGATGCTCATCGAAATCCGACGCCCCTTTTGGGGGCTGGGCGTTGTGGTAACCCGCGTCTCTACATTAAATTCTTGGGGAGAACACTTGAACGACTATCTCTTATCCGTGATCCTCGGAATCATCGAAGGCCTCACTGAGTTCCTGCCCGTCAGTTCCACCGCGCATCTCCGCATCGCCGAACAACTGATGCACGTGCCACTATCGAGCGGCTACTGGAAGATGTATTCCATCGTCATCCAGCTGGGCGCGATCTCGGTTCTGCCAATTTATTTCCGCCAGCACATCGCGAAGCTCATTTCCACATTTCCCGAAGGCGAAAAAAAAGACTGCACCGTGCTGACCCATCCGCTCAGCCTGGTGATGATCGCCTTCGTCGTGACCGCGATCCCGTCTTTTCTGCTTACCAAAGTGATCGGCAAGAACCTCGAGAGTCTCTACGTGATGGGCGCAGCGCTCTTGATCGGCGGCATCGTGATGTGGGTTATCGACGCCATGAAAGCGCCCTGGGAAAAGGCTGGGCCGAGAGCGCCCGGTTCGCCCATCCACACCTGGAAGATGGATGACATCCACGCCGGTCAAGCCATCTGGATCGGCGCCTGCCAGATTCTTTCCGCCGTTTTCCCCGGAACCTCACGCTCCATGTCCACGATTGCCGCCGGACAGCTGGTGGGAATGTCCCGCGCCGCCGCGCTCGAGTTCTCCTTCTTCCTCTCTATACCAACCATGGCCGTTGCCACGCTTTACACGCTCTTCAAGTCGCTCCGCGGCAAAGATGAAAATCCCATCGGCGTCGCCCAAATCACACCTCACCAATGGGTCGTCCTCGCCATCGGCTTCGTCGTCTCCTTCATCGTCGCCTACGGAGCAGTCGCCTGGTTCATGGCATGGGTGCGCAAGCGCGGGTTTGCGCCGTTTGCCATGTATCGGATTGTGATTGGAATTGCAGTGCTGGCCTGGGCAGCGGGGATGATCGGAAAGTAGCAACCACACATGACACCGAGGATCACGTCCACTACCTGCTTTCCTTACTGTGTAAACGTCCCTTTACGACACTTGCGATCTCTCCAGTTTTCGACTCATGACCGGGTGTAGACTTTAGGAATCATGAGTGCCCGAATCAATGAACCGGCTAAGGCAACTGGACTCAGGATTGACGTAGTGGCGTACGGTTCGGGTGTGCCCTGTCCCGATTGCCTTCATTCTGTGGGTACCATTTCTGAGGTCGCACCACGATTCTTCGAGACGGGTTCGTCCCCGTGCGGACGTTGCAACCGCGAAATAGACGTATGGGAAGCATCTCATAAGCTAGTGGGTAAGACGGGAGCTTCGTTTAATGGCTTGACTTCTTTAGGTGCCCAGACAACGTCCTTCAGATTCGAACTAGGTCGTAACGAGATAAAGGAAGTCGATCTTTCTCAATATGGCGTCCCAGACGACGCAACGTTGCTGCAAGTTTCATTCTACCCACAGCGCCACGACTGCTGCTTTCCGTTCGTGGGTCAAAGACAGTTTTCGCCACAGACGCTGGGAAGAAAAGTTCTTGTATTCGGCAAACCTCTCGAAGGGGACGCACAAGAAGTGCCAATTGGGGCGTCTGTGACTTGGGTTCCCTCCCACGATGAAAACAGGGAGAGTTGGATTTACTTGACCGAAGCCTTCGACGCATGGGCTTCTCAAAAGTATTGGCACGTTATTCTTCCAGCCTATGTTGGGTTTGAGATTGCTCTGATGCGGTTCGTGAAAACTACAATGGAACGGAGGCTTTCAAAAGCAAGTATTTCAGACTTTGTGAGGGACGGGCTTACGTCATCGGTGGCTTTGAATGTGATTCTTCCATTGCTGTGTGATTTGTCGAACGTTAAGCGTCTTTCAGACCCAATCCGTGGTGAGCTAAACCGCCTGCGAAAATTGCGAAACGATCTGGTGCATGACGGCTTAAACAAAGACGCCGTTTCAAAACAACTGGCGAGCGAAATGCTTTGCGCGACAGTCTTTGGGTTCGAGTATTTGCGTTACGCTAACCGCAGTTTACAAGGCAACCCGGGCGAACCGCTTAGTAAGGCAGCGGCAGCTCCTACCGACGAAAGCGACCTCGTCGTAGTCATTCCCAATAAATCGGAAATGCAGTAGAGAAACCCCCACACTAGCACTCGCGGCTGACCGCGTAATCGGACAGGAGAGGGGTAGGGCGGTGGCCGGCAGACCACGCTTCAAATGCTGCCGCCCGTTCGTCAGAAGACAATGTCTTCTGCATCGTCGGGAGCACAGCGCCCTCAACCACGGAGAGGAGATATTCCTCCAGGGTCATTCCGCTGGCCTGCGCTTGCGCGAATAGCCCAGCTTCCAGCTCCGGTTTGAGATTCAGAGTAACGGTCATTCCTTGCTCTCTGAGGTCCAGTGTACGTCAGCCTTTTAGACAATGCCAACCGCGAGACGGGTTAGAATTTGCTAGGCTCGGGCTGCTGCAGTGGTCGAACGTTGACTTTTTGTGCGGTCGAACCGGGAACCGAAAGACTTACCAAGGTGCATTTGCCGCCCCGAGGCTCGCCTGGAGGTTTTTGGGAGAGGGGAACAGCGCAAAACCGCTGCTTACCTTCCCGCCTTCGCCCCGTCTCACCCGTTACAATCATGGTGAACAGGGTTTCTAAAACGATGATGCGCTCGACACGACGCTGCACTGCCAAAACTATGCTTTTATTCCTTAGCACATTGATCCCCACCTCACTGATTCCTATCGGAGCCATCGCGCTCGGCTTCGCAGACAAAGCTCTCGCCGCGGCCTCTGACTTCGGCCCGGCCAATCCGTTTTTCGCGCCCAGCACTCTGCCCTTCCAGGCTCCGCCCTTCGACAAGATCAAGGATGAGGACTACCAGCCCGCGATCGAGGCCGGCATGGCGCAGGCAAAGGCCGAACTCCTGAGGATCGCTGACAACCCCGACACCCCCACTTTCGACAATACCATCGTCGCCATGGAGAAGAGTGGCCGGTTGTTCGACCGTGCGATGGCGGCCTTCAGCGGAGTTACGGGGGCAAACACAAACCCCACGCTTCAGAAGGTCAAAACCATCGAGGCGCCGAAACTCGCTGCTCATCGGGACTTCCTTTACCTCAACACGAAACTCTTCGCGCGCGTATCCGCGATCTATAACCAACGCTCCGCGCTCAAGCTTGATTCCGAGTCTCTCCGCCTGCTGGAGCGTACCTATGACGAGTTCGTGCATGCCGGCGCTAAACTCTCGGAAGCCGACAAGACTGAACTGAGGAAGCTCAACGAAGAAATTTCGTCCCTGTCGAACGCCTTCAACACCAAACTCCTGGCCGCCACGAAAGCCGGCGCCTTCGTCACCCCCGACAAAGCCGCGCTCGCCGGCCTGTCCGAAGCTCGCATTGCCGCGGCGGCACAGGCCGCCCAAGACCGAAAGGTCGAAGGCTTCGTAATTCCGCTCCAAAATACAACGCAGCAGCCTGACCTTGTTTCACTCAGCGTTCGCGAGACGCGTCAGACCATCTTCGAACACTCCTGGAACCGCGCCGAGCGGTGCGACGCCAACGACACGCGCGACACGATCGCACATCTCGCTCAACTTCGCGCGCGGAAGGCCAAACTCCTTGGTTATCCGAACTTCGCCGCCTGGAAACTCGAAGATCAGATGGCGAAGACACCGGAAGCCGCATTGCAGTTCATGGATGCTATCGTCCCCGCCGCGACCGCCAAGGCCAGCCGCGAGGCCGCAGATATCCAGGCTGTCATCGATGCTCAGAAAATCGATGGTCAGAAAGATGCCCAGAAGGATGGCTTCGGGGTCCAGGCATACGACTGGGACTTCTATGCTGAGCAGGTCCGCAAAGCTCGCTACGACATCGACGATGCCCAGGTGAAGCCCTATTTCGAACTCGACAACGTGCTCCAGAACGGAGTGTTCTACGCGGCCAATCAGCTCTACGGCATCACCTTCAAAGAACGGCACGACATTCCCGTTTACCACCCCGACGTTCGGGTCTTCGAAGTCTTCGACGCCGATGGCAAGCACCTCGCCCTTTTCTACTGCGATTACTTCAAGCGCGATAACAAGAACGGCGGAGCCTGGATGTCCGAATTCGTCGGCCAGTCGCGGCTTCTTGGAACCTCCCCTGTCGTGTACAACGTCGCCAACCTGCCCAAGCCCGCCGCCGGCGAACCCGCGCTGATCAGCTTCACCGACGTCGTCACCATGTTCCATGAGTTTGGACATGCCCTGCACGGCATGTTCTCCAATGCCGAGTATCCGACCCTCGCCGGCACCTCAACCGCTCGCGACTTCGTCGAATTCCCCTCACAGTTCAACGAGCACTGGGCCACGTATCCCGCGATTTTTTCTCATTACGCGAAGCACTACAAAACCGGCGCGCCCATGCCGGAAGAACTCGCTGCGCGGATCAGGAAAGCCGAAACCTTCAACAAGGGATACGACATGACCGAACTCCTGGCTGCGGCCGAACTCGACATGCAGTGGCACTTCCTTTCTCCCGACGCCCCGCTCCAGAACCCCGACGATTTCGAGAAGCAGGCGCTCGATAAGACTCATCTCAATGTTAGTTACGTACCGCCCCGCTATCGCTCCAGTTACTTCAGCCATATCTGGGAGAGCGGATACAGCGCCGGCTACTACGCCTATCTGTGGACCGAGATGCTCGCGGACGATGGCTTCCAGTGGTTCGACGAGCACGGCGGACTCACCCGCGCAAACGGCGATCGCTTTCGCCAGATGGTCCTCTCTCGGGGAAATACCGAGGACCTCGCCAAAATGTACGAGAACTGGCGCGGCGCGCCACCGAATGCGAAGGCAATGCTGAAGCACCGGGGGCTGGAGGAATCGGCTCCGGCCAAATAGCCACTACAGCTAGCCACTACAGCTACCCACTACAACGACCGACGAGGTCCGGTAGCCTTCCTTGCGCGGGGCGCGCTCAGGGCAATTCAGTGTGCAGCTTGCGATCTCTCAGCGAGGAAATTGTCCTGGCACTTCTTGGCCGCGGAGAGCAACTCTGCGAATTCAGGCGTGCCTCGCAGCTTTGCCCACGCGGAATCGTTCTGCAAACCCGTGTAGGCGCAAAAGTGCATGGCAATCGAGCTCTTCAGCAGCTGCACGGCTAAGTCTTTCTGCCCGCAGAAAAGAACGTCGCCCGCAACCACGTAATGGGGCTCGGGATCGGGTGCGGCGAGTATAGTGGCCACCGTTTGCCGGGTGAGGGTTGCCGCATCGGCGGACGAAGGGTTTTCCAGGCACGCCCTCATCATGGGAAAGCTTCGCCCGCTATCTTTGAATTTCTCGGCGATTTCCTTCGCCTGCGCAAGTTTTCCTTCACGTATGTAGTGCCGCATGATGTTGTCTGATGCCCATTCCGACCCGGCATCGAGCTGAAGAAAATCCATCGCCCGCGTGTAGTTGCCAAGTTGGTCAAACGTGAACGCACACGACCGCAAACCAAAGTTCCCGGAATCCAGAGACAAAGCGGCCTCGCACTCGCGCGCCGATTCCTCGACGGCTCCTCCATAGCGAAGAACGTATCCCAGCGCGAAGTGGGCCAGAGCATCCTCTGGATGCCGCGCCACCAGCGCTTTCGCATCCTGGTAGGCCATGACCAACTCGCCTTGTTCGACCCGATTGGTGACTAACCAGGCAGCCGCGACACTGTAATTTGGATCAAGGGAAACAGCCCGTTCCAAGGCCGCATTCGAGCGCTTGAGCATTGCGTCGCCGCCGTTCGAATAGGAGGCATCGTAATAGTAGCGAACTCCGAGATAGCCCCAGGCGGGCGCGTAAGCGGGGTCCAGCCCGACGGCGCGCTCCAGCATGGCAATGGCGTCTTTGTTGGGAAGAGGATCATGCGGCAACGCGATACTGCGAAGATAGAGGTCGTATGCCTCTTCGTTCTTTGGGTGGGTGCCCGCCTCCCCTGAATCCATCCCTGCACCAAGCGCGGGGACTAATCCCTGGCGAACTTTCGCTGTGATCTGGCTCCGCATGGCAATCATGTCGGGAGCGGCGACGGTCATAGTGTCGCGCCAAACTGTGCGGTTGTCCGCGACGTCCACCGCTTCCAGAGTGATTTGAATCTGGTCGCCCTCCTTCATGTAGTGTCCCGTGACCACGTCGGTCACATGCATGGCGCGGCCGGCTTCCTGCAAGTCGAGCGTCGGAGAGTCGTACTTGCTGGTGGTCGCGAACGGGCGGATGGATAGGGAACGCACATAACTGAGCGCGGTTGCGATTTCGTCGGCCAGGGCCAGGCGCAAAAAATCCACAGCCTTGTCAGAGCCGAGGTTCTGTAAGGGAAGAACAGCGACGGTTCTTTGACTGGCGGTGACCACCGGCGTGGCGCGCTGCTTGACGAGCCAAAAAAGAGCAGCCAGCACTACAACCGCCGCGGCAAGTGCTCCGGCGATTTTCCCGTAAGGACGATTCCGTATCGACGTGATCGCCTTGTCGCCAGCCACCGCGCTCGATGATGAGGAAGGAGCAAGGGCGGGCGAAGAACCGGGGACTGGCGTCTGCGGTTGGGTCACCGGCTGCGAGCTAGTATGCTGCGCTGCCGCCACTATCTCCGAACTGGCAGCCGCAACGCGCCCGGTGGTGTCTGTATCCCGTTTCAGGCGCAACAGTTCGGAACGCATGTCAGACGCGTGCTGATAGCGGAGTTCCCGATCTTTTTCCAGCGCACGATTGATGATGTCTTCCAACTTAGGTGGCAGATCCGGATTCAACCGCACCGGAGTCACTGGAGCACGATTCATGATCCCGTCGAAGATCACTCCTGTACTCTCACCACGAAACGGCAGCGTGCCGGTCGCCATCTCATACATGACCGCTCCGAACGAGAACAGATCGCTGCGCGCATCCAGTTCTTTGCCGCGCACCTGCTCCGGCGACATGTAGGCGACCGTGCCCAAGGTAGAGCCAGGGCTGGTGAGATGCGGCTCGTCAAGCGTGCCCGTCGTAGTATTTGCGGACGCAACCTGGCTCGACGAGCCAATCGCGGCCGAGATTTTCGCCAGACCAAAATCTAATATCTTGGCGTGCCCGCGCTTAGTGACGAAAATGTTTGCCGGCTTGATGTCGCGGTGCACGATGCCGGCGGTGTGAGCCGCGTCGAGCGCATCAGCGATATCGATAGCGATGGGGAGAAGAACTTCCGTTTCGAGCGCCCGCCCGCCAATGCGATGCTTAAGCGTCAGGCCGTCCAGAAACTCCATGGCCAGGAAGAGATGGCCGTCTTCCTCCCCAATCTCATGGATCGTGCAGATATTGGGATGGTTGAGGGCGGAAGCGGCGCGAGCTTCGCGGCGGAAACGCTCCAATGCCTGGGGATCTTGCGCTACATCGTCGGGGAGAAACTTAAGGGCAACAAATCGGCCAAGGGAGACGTCTTCGGCCTTGTAAACCACGCCCATGCCGCCGCCGCCGAGTTTCTCGATGATGCGGTAGTGCGAGATAGTACGCCCGATCATGCGCGCCCGATCATATTTCTACGATCACTGGTGGCAAATCTTACGTGGGCGAAACCGGCAAGTCAACGAACGCGCGGAACTGGACTATGCGCGCCGCCACCACTCTCATGGCGGCGCGGCCCAATACTCACACTGTGCTGCGACTTCCCCGGAATTACTGGGGAGGCGTGGTAGTGGTCGTCGTTTCAGTATGCTCCCGCGTGGTTGGGGTCGTTGTGGTAGTGGTTGTTTCCTTCTCCTTCTTCACCTTCTTGTGATGGTGCTTGTACTTCGTGGTGCTCTCGGTCGTCTGAGTGGTTTGGCTTTGCGGCGCACCTGCCTCAGTCTTCGTAGTCGTGGTGCTTTCCGTTTGGGCGGGAGGCGGAGTCTGCGTCGTCGTGGTGGTGGTCGATTGCGTGCTCTCCTGTGCCAATACCGGCAGCGACAGCGCAAACACAACGAGTGCCCCTAGGACAACAGCAATTAGCTTCTTGGATTTCATTCTGATTCTCCTTAAGTCTTGCTCGAAATATGATACCTCTCAAAAGATCAAAAGATGAAGATGGGCGCCTTGCTTTGATGCCAAAAACTGCTCTCGTGAATGGTCAATAGTTTCAATTATTTACGAGCGCAATACTGTGCAGAATCGCTCATGGTATGAAAGCGGCACCGAGCCGGTGGTATTGGCGGTGGTCGTTGCCCGCCCGAACCCAACTCGCCACCCCGCCCCTTTCCCCGCATTGCAGGAACCGTCCCTTCTTGTCATAATTATCAAGCTCTGGCCTTGTTACGGTGCTGCGGGTGAGCCTTTGCCCCAGCGGTGCCGTCGCTGCCACATGACATTTCTCACGAAGATTTTTGTGCCCACCAGGAACCGGCGTCTGAACGAGCTCGTCGGACTCCTGTTGTGCGTCTCCGCCCTCCTCCTTTTCCTCGCGCTGGCTTCCTATTCGCCGCTCGATCCTTCACTGAACAGCGCCTCCATCCTCACCGGATCGCACGCCGCCCGCAACTGGATCGGCATCTTCGGAGCCTATCTTTCCGACCTTATCCTGCAATTCTGGGGAGTCGGATCATTCTTGCTGCCCATCTTCATGACCATGCTCGGCATGCGCTGGTTCCGCTCGCGAGCCGTGCAGACTCCGATCGCGAAGACGCTCGGCGGAATTTGGATGCTCTTGTTCGTGCCCGCACTGCTAGCCATCCTGCCCGTGCACTTCCGCTGGATGGGCGCCATCCCCGTCGAAGGCCTGGTTGGCCGCATCGTTGGCGATGTCCTAATCCGTTACCTTAACGTTGCCGGCGCATACATTGTCTGCACAACTGTTCTGGCCGTCGCGCTCTACCTCACCACCGCCTTCTCATTCTCGGCGATTGAAGTCTGGGCGCCCACCCGCTTCGCCTTCATCCTCGCGCTCAGAGATCGCTTTAGAGATTGGCAAGACGAGCGCCAGCGCAAGCGTCAACAAAGGGAACTCGAAAAACGCCGCGCCGAGAAGCCAAACGTAACCACACAACTCGTGCCCGCGCGCCCCTCGCCGATGCGTCCCGAGATTCCCGGCATGCAGTCGGGAGCTCCGGCCCCGCGCACCGGCATCGAACGCATGGCCGAGGAAGAGGACTCCGCTTTCACTCCTCTGCCACAGACTTCGCAAGCTGCCTCGGGACTCGAAGGCAAAGTCAAAGTCAACGACCGCGCCGACACCGAGCACCAAGCGAAAACAACCCTCCCCAAAATCGCAGGCAGTTACAAGCTGCCGCCGTCAAGTCTGCTGCACCGTCCCGACGAGCAGCAATCCGTCCACGAAGAAGAACTCAAACTCATCGCCCAGGTTCTGACCGCGAAGTACGCGGAATTCGAAGTCCACGGCCAGGTCACGCAGATCAACCCCGGCCCGGTCGTCACCACTTTCGAATTCAAACCCGAAGCCGGCATCAAGTACAGCCGCATCATCGGACTCACCGACGATCTCTGCCTCGCCCTGCGCGCCGAAAGTATCCTCGTCGAACGTATGCCCGGCAAGAGCACCGTCGGCATCCAGGTACCGAACCGCGACCGCGAAATCATCTGGCTGCGCGAAAACATCGAGTCGCAGGAATTCCTCGCCACCAAATCCAAGCTCACAATCGCCATGGGCAAGGACATCAACGGACGCATCGCCGCCGCCGACTTGGCCGGCATGCCTCACCTTCTAATCGCCGGCTCGACCGGCACGGGCAAGAGCGTGGCCATCAACGCCATGATCATGTCCATCTTGTACAAGTCCACGCCTGACGAAGTGCGGCTCGTGCTCGTCGACCCGAAGCGCCTCGAACTCGGCAATTACGAAGGTGTCCCGCACCTCTACACGCCCATCATCACCGAACCCAAACTAGCTGCCAATGCGCTACGCAACGCCGTCCGCGAAATGGAGCGCCGCCTCAAACTGCTCGCCGCCAAAGGCGTCCGCAACATCGACAGCTACAATCGCCTGTTCGACGACACGCCCAGCCTGTTCAGCGAGGAGGCAACGTCGGATGAGGGTCCGCTTCCCAAGATCGTCATCATCATTGACGAGTTGGCCGATTTAATGATGCTCGACGGCAACAACGTGGAAGAATCAATAACGCGCCTGGCGCAGATGGCGCGAGCCGTCGGCATTCACCTCGTGCTCGCGACACAACGGCCATCGGTGGATGTAATCACCGGCCTGATCAAGGCAAACTTCCCCGCCCGCGTGTCATTCCGCGTGGCAACCAAAGTCGACTCGCGCACGATTCTCGACGCCAACGGCGCCGAATCGCTCCTCGGACGCGGCGACATGCTCTACCTGCCCGCCGGCTCCGCGCGCGTCCACCGCCTCCATGCGCCGTATGTAACCGAAAAAGAAATCGCCGCCGTCGTGGAATTCTGGAAGGCGCAAGGCCAGGCGCAGTATCAAGAAAAATTCCTTGAGACGCCGAAAGAAGATCGCGAAGCAACAGCCGGCGGCGATTCCGGAGAGGGTTCCGCCGACGGCAGTGATAATGATAATGACAACGATAACGACCCGCTGTACAACGATGCCGTGCGCCTCGTGATCGAATTCGGCAAAGCCTCCACTTCCCTGCTCCAGCGCCGCCTGCGCGTCGGCTACGGACGCGCCGCGCACCTCATCGACCTCATGGAACGCGATGGCATCGTAGGCGCCGCCGACGGCCCCAAGCCGCGCGAAGTGCTGAAGCGGCCCGACTGGATCTCGGAAATCGAAGAATCGATGCGCTAAGGTCGTGTAGGGACGGGCGCGTGTGGGGACGGGCGCCTCGCCCGTCCAAGCCGAGCAAAGCTCGGCAGCCGCCAGCGGCCGCAGCAATTTTCGAGTCGAACGGGATAACCGCACCCCCAGTGATTTCGGTGAACGTCAAAAAACAAACCCGCGCCATTCTTCCCCGTCAAAGTGGCCCACCCGCCCGCGCGATTTAGACAAGATCCCGTAATGTGAAAACGACGCTCCGGCGCTTACCCGCGGAATCGAGTAGCAGGGTCATCTTTTTGCCCACGGGTTCGCGGCGGATCTTCTCTCGCACGTCAGGCAAGACCAAATTGGCAGTGTCGGCGCCGTCAATCGCCAGGATTGTGTCGCCTTGTTGGACGCCGGCAGCGGCAGCCGGACCGCCCGCGATGACATCGATAGCGACGACGTGTTCACCGCTCTGCCCCATCCACAGGCCAGCGCGGTCGTAGCTGTCGCGGCGACCGTACTGCGAGTTTTTCTCAAAGATGATTCGGTTGCGCGAATAATCGAAGGTGACGTCGAACTGAGAAAGTACGTCGGGTCCGATCAAGCCGGCCATGGCAGACGAGGTAGTCAGCCCTTGCTTCTGAGTGGAGAGCCGAACCACGAGATCACGGACAACAACATTGCCGATTCTCAATTCCTCCGCCCGAGCAAGAAGCGAGCGGACCGGCCCCCCAATTCCCCAGCCCGTGACGCCTTCGAGGTGGGCGCTATATTTTTCCCTGAGTCGGTTCTGATCGACGAATGGAGTATAGAGCAACAGCGAAGAGCGAGCGCCGGTGTCGACACCGAATTTGCCTCGAATTTCGTCCAGTTCGGCATCGACGACCGGAATCTGGCGCGGACGATCAAAGGGCACGGTCACGCCCGCTCCTTGATAGTTGAACTTGTCAGGCAGAGTGAACGTCAAGACTTTGCGGACGTAGTCATGTTTGACAACGACGTGCTGGAATACTTCCAGGCCGACGACGCCGTCAACAGGCTTCGAACCGAACACGTTGCCTGAATCGCCAAATGGATACACGTCAGCTTCGAGGTCCCTGAACTGCAAGTCCCCGAGTTGAGCTTCCGCGAGGTGGGTACTGCGGACGGAAACTGTCTTTTCTCCTACGCCGCGGTCCTCGCCGGCTTCTTCTGTCTTCAGGCCGAGCGTCTGCACGGTAGTGTCGGCAAGTGAGAAGCCATTTGCGCCAGTATCCAGGATGAAGTGGAACGGACCTCGTCCATTAAGGTGAACTTCCACAAACACGCGGTTGTCGATCAGTTCGAAGGGCAGCGTGGTTGAGCTCTTATTGCCCGCAATCGAGAATTTCGTTGGGACCAGTGATTGGCCGACAGGTGATTGGCCGACAGATACAGTCGACATGATCAGTACAGCTAATAAAAGTCTCCCGTACCGGGTTCTGCCGAGGAAAATCATCTCTCGAAGGAGGCGATAACGTTGCGTGCGGATTGGGATTCTGAGCCGCTGCATATTACGATTTGTTACTACAATGCTGGCGCTGAGTTGTAAAGCAAACTGGTTGTCTCTGCCAAAATTGAAAGGGTTTGTGCTTGCCAGAGTATGACACGAGAAAGCAAGTTTAATTTTTGGATGAGAGGTTAGCGGAAGGGATTCCAGGAAAGAGCGCCAGCTTGGAGGGAGATGCGCTGGGTCCGGGCGCGGCATGAGTGCCCGGAAGAATGTTTTGAGGCGAAATGAAACAAAAACACCCAGAAATTGCCTGGGACCGGCTTAAGGGAGAGCCGTCAGGTGAAAGGCCGGGAAAGTGGCTGAATGCGCTAAAGGTCCATTAAATCAAGAGTTCTAAAATCGTCCGCGAGGGCCGACCAATAAAATCGACCACGTTCAGCTGGCCAACACTCTAAATCTGCTTCATTGCAGTCCACACCGGTTCGGACCCCCGGGGATATAATGTGGCGATTTCGCAGGCTTGATCTCAGCCGTATCGGAGGCCCATTTGCTCTTGTCACTCGACACCCGCGAGGTCGGACGCGTTACCATCGTCCGCTGCAACGGACGGATAGTTGCCGGCGCCGAGAGCGAGTCGCTGCGCGCCCACGTCGACTGGTTGTTGCGCGACCGCCGCTCCATCGTCCTGCACATGGGCGAGGTCGGATTCATCGACAGCAGCGGCCTGGGCACGATGGTTCGCAGCCTGACCAGCATCCGCCGGGTGCACGGGGACCTGAAGCTCTGCAATGTGACCGAACAGGTGCGCAAAGTTCTGGAGATGTCGCGCCTGACCCAGGTGTTCGACGCGCACGAATCGGAGGAGAAGGCGGTCGCCGCCTTTTATCGTGCCGGAGCCCCCGCCGGAAGGCCCGCCGGAACGCCCGTCCCCACCGGCCGCAGCATTCTGTGCGTCGACTACAATCGCGACGTGCTCGCCTACTTGCGCGAACTCCTGCACCGCGCGGGATACGACGTTCAGTCCACCAGCCACCCGGGGGACGCTCTCATCCTGATGCGTGTCACGAAATTTGACCTCCTGCTGGCAGGCCCCGATCTGGCCACGTCCCCGGCCACGCGGGAAGCCTTCCAGGTCGCGTGCACCAGGTTGCCGATGATCGAACTGGGCAGCGAGTTTTCCACCCGCGATGCCGGTGAAGCCGGCGCTGCCTTGCTGGAAGAGATCGAGGCTCGGCTTAACCAAAAGACCCCGTGAACGAAGACCGCGTGAACGCGGGGGGAGTGCCCCATTCTTGCGCGTTCTTTGCGCAAGAGTGGGAACCACACTGATCGCACAATGGGCTGTGCCCTTCACGCCGCGTGTGCCGCAAATGAGCGTGCGTAAAATAAAGCTCTGACCTCCGGCCGCGTATTTGTTCAGATTACATATTGTTTCCGTTTTGGGCGAGTGTGGCGCGTGCGATTCTGGGTTTTTGGTCCGGGGCGATAGCAGGCCTGGATGGTGCCGGGCGGAAGGTCTTCGCCGCTTACCTCGCTTACTTTTTGATCGCCATTTGTTGGGGGCGCGCTGGCTGAAGTTTCGCGCGCGGTCTCGGCGGAGCGGGCGATGGGGGCTTGCCATGCGTCGTGAGGATCCAGCACCGGTTCGAGATCGGTCACAACCTGCTCTGGTTGCGGCTTTTCGAGTTCCATGCGCTTGAGGTTCGAAGACGCGATCTGGAGCGCGTAGAGCAGGAGACTGGCGGTTTTCCGCTCGAGTCTCTTTTGCAGGACCATTTGCACGACCTGGCGAATGACGGCCTGAATGGAGTGCGCGTCTTCAAAAAACGGCAGGGTGATTTCGCCGGTCGCGTACTCTATGTCGGAGAAGCACTCGACGGGCCAGGGACGGTCTTTGTGGTGATAGAAACAGAAAATCTTGCTGCGGAGAGCGGGCGAACCGCATTGGGTTCCGTTGACCTTGATGTGTCGGCAACGAGCTGCTGTAAAGGACGACATAGATGCTCCTGGGAAACTGGGACTAGTTATCGAATGGAATCCATCTGGTGATCGGTGTTCGTGTTAGTGGGGTACCCCCCTGTTGGCCGGTATATTAGAATCATTGACTTAGCGCCGCGCTGGCGGCAAAGTCTTCAAGGGAAAGATAGTTAGAGGTAAAGTCTTGATTCGGCATGGGTTGGTGGCTGTTATATCCTTAATCTGCCGGATAGGTCACGGCTGGCGCGGAGTTATTAAGTGGATAGGCCGCGCGTCTCTACTGAGTTGAGCTCTTACTTTTATTATAAGGCGGGTTGTCAAGTGTTATTCGTGAAAAAGTGTGACGAGTGGCTTGGAAAGAGGGGCATCACGTGTCGTTATCATCAGCCAGTAGCGTTGTCGGCTGTTTGACGGCCAGTTCTCGAAAACTCTATCCGGCAATCGCGGTAGCGGGCCACTTCTCAAAAAGCGTGAGAAGTGGCGCACCCGGCACGATGGAGGAAATGACGGAAGTGTGTCAAATTTCGGAAAACGCCTTGATCGTATTGACGGCATAGTTGAACAAATCAATCAATCCTGGAACGACAGGTTGGATTTCCCTCCGACCAAAATCCCGGAACGATATTTGCGGAACCAACTGACCGTGGCCCTTAAACTTAATTGCGAGATCGACAAACGTGAGCTCGGGATGGTTCCGTTGATAGGCTTCGAACGTAGTCTGCATTTCGATGGGGAGTTGCCGCACGCCGATGGGCGAGAACAGAACCAGTTCTCTGTGCTTATCGGAAACGTCGAAATTGTGAATGATAGCGATAGGACTATCAGTCGGGTCGGTGGAATTGTAAGGTTGAAGGCGCTCAATCAAGTTGCAAACGGTGGTGTTTGTAATCGCCTTTATTTTTCCTTCGTATCGGAAAATACTCTTTTTATCGACAGGCCGTTTCTCGAAAATAGGGAATTCAATCTGCCTAACGTGTTCTACTCGATCAAGGGCGGTAGAGAAATGCCAAACTAAGTGATCGAAACAAGATCGCAAATGGTGAATAATCTCCCCCGCAAGGACACTAAATCTAGGTGGAATGACAAGATTCTTATGGTACTCGATGCCCTTAAGGAGCAGCTCTTTGTCGTTCTCCGGCAAAACGGGGTATGGGCATTCCTGAAAGAACCCGGTGATTTCAGACTCCAAATTACGGATGTTCTCGTTGGCCCGTTTTAGTTTTTCGTCGATCCCATCAAATGCTTGTGGCATTTGATGAGCATATCAATTTATGAAACAGGCGTATAATTCGCGGCGCTATGCCTCCCATTAATAAATACTACGGCGTCTTTTGCGTAGACGATACGTGCCGGAGTTTTAATGTCAGGGGTACGTACCGCGTGTTTCGCCAAGAGGAGATTGCCGTTCACTTGATTTTGGACCACCTGACCGATTTCCGGTGTCCGAAGTGTGGGAACATAGCTTCTTATCAGCAGAGCGACGTTGCTCATTCAGCTTCGAAAGACGGTAGGGAGCCTCAGTATCCTCACAAATGCTAGTCCATATCTCGTGACCGTTTTCGCAGTACCCCACAAACGGCGGGTGGGCCCGATTAACGCGGGAAGTATAACGCGGGTTTGTCTTTGAATGTCCACCAAAATAACTGGGGGTGCGCCACTTCTCGCGCTTTTTGAGAAGTGGCCTGCCGAACTGCTGGCATTGGGAGACTCCGGTTTACGCGGCCGGAGGTCAGATTTTTATCTTACGCACGCTCGTTTGGGGCGCACGCAGCGTGAAAGGCAATAGCCTATTGTGCGATCAGTGTGGTTCCCACTCTTGCGCAAAGGACGCGCAAGAATGGGGCACCCCCGGCGCTGGTTGTGCGGGCGGGTAAAGCCTCGGCCACCCGCCTAGTGCAGGTGGAATAGCCCGCGATGCAGGTGTAAAATCTCTCTCGAAATAGGGAGGCCAGTATGCGTTCTTCCCTCGGTAAGCCTTTCCTTTCGATTGCCCTCATTGCAGCCGTGGCCGCGCTGTTATCTGGATGGACATGCAGTGGGAGTTTTGTGAGCTGTCAAGGCGTATCCCAAGCTCAAATTACCTCAATCTCACCGGGCAAGATTCCAAGCGATGCGAATTCAGTTCCACTGACAGTAGCCGGAAGCGGCTTTACTCCCCAATCGCAGATCATGTGGAACGGAAGCACGTTGGAGACCACGTTCCTGGACTCACGCCACCTTCAGGCGACGATCACCCAGGAGACTTTTGACTCCTTTGGCGGCGGGAGCAGCGTGCGGATTTCCGTGTCTCAGGGTTTGGGATGTCCTATCCGAGGGAATTCTGCCGCGCTGGATCTCGTCATCAATTAGGGCCACTGCAAACAAGTTCGCCGCCAAGCGAGGTGCCGCAAGGAGTGGGCCGCCCGGCCCACACGCGGCGTGGAAGGCAAAGCCCATTGTGCGATCAGTGTGCTTCCCACTCTTGCGCAAAGAACGCGCAAGAATGGGGCACCCCCCGGCGCTGGTTGTGCAGGCGGGTAAAGCCTCGGCCACCCGGCCGAGAACTCGGTCGTCCCTCCGGGACTCCATGACCGGTTCAGTGGTGGTTACCTAAGCTAATGAGAACACGGTAACTGCTACTGTTTTCTTGGTCAAGCGCCGAATGCGAAGATGGTTATAAAGGTAACGTGACCGGGCAAATTGTAGATGAGGGTTTCACTAAACTTTCACGCAAA
Organism: uncultured Acidobacteriaceae bacterium; assembly: GCA_963772195.1. GTDB lineage: Bacteria > Acidobacteriota > Terriglobia > Terriglobales > Acidobacteriaceae > Acidiflorens. The sequence goes on from CAVYWE010000003.1 coordinate 219,999, forward strand.
GGGTAGGCTGACGGCAGATCGTCGGGTTACAAACCCCAACGGTCGAGGCCCGCTGCTTGTGACCTCCCAGAAGCCGGTTTGTGGATAATTGTCGCGGTAGGGACGACCATCACTGGTCGCCCCCCGCAGAGATCCGTACGAGCGCGTTTACGCATACGGCTCTTACCGTGGATGACTGGCGGCGAAGCGTGCGTCAGGATAAGGATGCAGAGTGCGGGGTTGCGGAACCCACCGGTTCAAGACTGGGAAGAGACGCTCCCAGCGCACCTGTGCACGTTGGCGGCGACGGACAAGGACGCTCCGCCAGAGCCGGCAAACGCGACGGCGAAAGATGCGCAACTGAGTCGAGTTCCCCGGAACGGTGTGGTATTGGTAGTAGCCGAGCACAACCTTTCGAAGCCATGCACCGACCTCGTTCGTACGATGATGCTTCTGGCGTTGAAGCTCGGCCTTGATGGCTTTGAGCTTCGCGACCATCCGCTTCTTCGCCGTAATCCGCCAGACGATGAAAGCTTTGTCGCTGCTGCGCTGCCCACAAAAGTGGGTGAAACCCAAGAATGTGAAGGTCTCCGGTTTTCCCTCGCCCCGCTGTTTCCGGTCGCGAGCGGCGAACCGCCCGAACTCGATCAGTCGTGTCTTGTCCGCATGTAGTTCCAAACCGAACTTGTCCAGCCGTTCCCGAAACTCCTGCCGGAATCTCTCGGCGTCTGTCTGGTATTGAAAACCCACCACAAGATCGTCGGCATAACGGACGACAATCACATCGCCCTTCGCCACTTTCTTGCACCAGACCTCGACCCATAGATCGAAAACATAGTGCAGGTACACGTTGGCGAGCAGCGGTGAAGCCACTGCTCCCTGCGGCGTACCTACCTCCGTCTCCGACCACTGACCGTCTTCGGAAACCCCCGCCTTCAACCATTTCTGGATTAGGCGAAGTATCCGGCGATCGGCCACGCGATGCTCAATGAACTTCATGGTCCATTCATGGCTCATGTTGTCGAAGAAACCACGAATGTCCGCATCGAGCACCCAGTTCACTCGCTTCCATTGGATGCCCGCCGTCAGCACATCCAGCGCTTGGTGCGGGCCGCGACCGGGCCGGAACCCATACGAAAAGCCTTTGAAGTCGACCTCAAAGATCTGGTTGAGGATCGTCACCACAGCCTGTTGGACAATTTTGTCCTCCAGTGCCGCAACGTCCAATGGACGTTGCCGTCCATCGGCCTTCGGGATATAGACTCGTCGTGAGGGTTGTGCTCGATACGCTCCACGGTGCACCCGACTGTGCAGATTGACAAGTCGATCTCCCAGTCCGGTTTCATACTCCTGCCACGTCACGCCATCGACTCCGGGAGAAGCCTGCCGTTTGAGGGCATAAAAGCTATCGCGGAGTAATCCGACGCTCAGATGGTGAAGCAGAGCGGTGAACCGTTCCTGCCTCCTCTTCCTTGCTGCTTGCCGCACACCGTCCAATCCCAGGGACATGTGTTTCCCGCTCTGTGTCGGGCGCATGTGTGATGGAACGATGTTCTCCTCAGTCTGCGCCCTTCCCTCCCCCGCCTCCGCGGAAGGTTGCCCTTCCTTGTTCGGCGGGTTCACTGGTACTACGGCACAGTCCGACTTCTCCTGCACGTGCATGTCCGCCGTTCGGTTTATGGCCTTCGCGGACGGGTCTGGGTCTGGCGACCGAGACGTGCAGGAGATCTCCCGGTTCTCGTGCATGTTGTTTCTCAGCGTGCCAGGTTCTCAGACTACGCAGGACCGAACAACCACTCGCGATTGGCGTGGTGAGCGTTCTCGCTGTGCGAATGCAGCAGATGCTAGCGTCCCTGAAGTCGCGTATTCGTGGGCCGTCACTTGCCAGCGGAGTAACTGTTTCCTAAGATTCCGATATCGATCTTGGCGAACAACTCAGGCACGATTCGAAGGACTGCAAACCAACGAGCTTTTGTAATTCGAAGTCGCTGTCATCGAGTGTCGGAGGATTCAGTGAAGCAATTACGAAATGGGTGGGGCTCTCGACTGTCAGCGTCGCTGGCGTTGATCACACTATTTTGCGGACTTGAACCCAACTCAGCGAGTTCTGCCCAGGTTCAGCTTGCAACTCCTAGCAGTACCGGCGCGGGGGCGCAAGAGCTCAGGTCCGAGGGTCAAGCCTGGTTGCGTGCAGCCATTGGCAGCGGCAGATTCGACGACTTGCGCTGGCCTGATTTCAGCGATTACAGCAAGCATGTGCAGAAATTCTACGAGTTCAGCGGGGACTCATTGTGGTGGGTTAGGGGCATGGAATCAACCACCCAGGCGCGACAAGTGATCGCCGTGATGCTCCAAGCGGAACAAAAGGGGCTCTCCGCAGACGACTATGACGGACCCCGGTGGAACGATCGGCTGGCAAGACTCAAACCCGGGACGCGGCAGCCGACCGAGGCGGATGCCGTGAAATTTGATCTCGCCCTTACTGTATGCGCGATGAGATATATCTCCGACCTCCACATCGGCAAGGTAAATCCGAAACACTTTGCTTTCGCTTTGGACGATGAGTCCAGGAAGTACGATCTGGCCGAATTTCTCAAAGACCACGTTGTCGATGCCCCCGACGTTGCCGGCGTGTTGGCGCAAGTAGAGCCACCATATCCCGGTTACCGGCGTACGATTCAAGCCCTGCATACCTATGTCGAGCTTGCGAAAATCGATGATGGGGAGCAACTCCCGGCCGTAAAGAAAACGATTGAACCTAGCGATGCCTATCCCGGCGTCCGACGGCTCACGCGCCTTCTTCGGCTAGTCGGCGACCTTCCGGCGGACGCCAATGTTCCGGCGGATCAATCGATCTACGAAGGCGCGCTGGTGGAAGCCGTGAAAAATTTTCAGCGTCGGCTTGGCCGAGACCCGAACGGGCGAATTGAGGCTCAAACTCTGGCTGACTTAAACGTTCCCTTGAGCCGCCGAGTTCGACAAATGCAACTGACCCTGGAGCGATGGCGATGGTTGCCGAGCTCATATCAAAAAGCTCCCATCGTGGCCAACATTCCCGAGTTTCGTCTGCGCGCCTATGACAAAGATTTCAAAATCGGTGTGATGATGAACGTCGTGGTGGGGAAAGCGTACGGCCACGACACCCCGGTGTTTAGCGAAACCATGAAATATGTCGTCTTTCGGCCCTATTGGGAGGTGCCGTATTCCATCACTAGGGCCGAGATGATTCCGCACATTCTTAAGGACCCTGACTACTTGGCGAAGAAGGGATTCGAGGTTGTGGATAGCAAGCAGAACGTCGTCTCGGCGGGAACCGTTACGCCCGAGATACTCAGCCAGCTCCGAGCCGGAAAGCTTTCCCTTCGGCAAAAGCCGGGGCCAAAGAACGCGCTTGGACTCGTGAAATTTCTCTTTCCCAACCCTTACAACGTCTACATGCACGATACCCCGTCGACGGAATTCTTCGCGAAGTCACGACGGGATTTCAGTCACGGCTGCATCCGGCTGGAAAAGCCTGCCGATCTGGCGGCGTGGGTCCTGCGCGACAATCCCGGCTGGACGCCGGAACGTATTCGCGCCGCTATGAACGGCACCACGACCCAGCAGGTAAATCTCGCGCATCCGATTCCAGTCTTGATCGTGTATGCCACGGTTATCGTGCTGGAAGACGGCGTGGTTCATTTCTACGACGACATCTACGGGCACGACGCAAGCTTGGAAGAGGTTCTCGCCCAGGGGTATCCGTATCCCCAATGAAGACGAACTACCAACGGCGAACGCGTCCCACGTCCACGTGCACGAAGTCGGAACTGCGATAGTAACCAACTCCTCCGCGATGCAGGCGCAGCGCGGCATCTCGCACTTTTGACGTCGGAATCCCTGGCAGGCGAATGTCGATGGCTTCGGCCTGCATGTGAAGACTGTGACGAGCCACACCCGTATGTGAGCTGCGGGCGCGCAGAAAGTCGTTGCTCCAGGGCGTGCGGTATCCACAGATCACGTCGATCTCGCCACCCCAATTATTGATGGACGCGGTCAGGTCGTAGAGCAGATCGAACAAGCGGGGATCAAAATGGCGGATCTCTCCGGTACGATGGTCGCGGAGGTAATGGTCGAGTTCATCCAACGCTTCCGGTAAGTACGTATCGCCGCGCCGGTAAACGATGTCGAGCCGCTCGCGGGTATGCGTATGATAAAAACGGAGCCGGTATTCGCGCGTAGATTGGATAGTGGATTTTGCGGCTTGCCCAAGCGGCGCGGCAAGCAAAACCACTGTCAACCACAGACCGCAGTGGCGGACTCCTGATCTCATCTTCACAGACCACAATCTCTTCGGATGTGATCGAGTTCGGATTGACAACTGGTATGCCCTCGATTTTCCGTAGTGCAGAATACTTCCACCACTCTCTAGAGATTAGGAATTCTCGGGTAGCGAACTCCGTTGCCTATCTTTCTTTCATAGCTTTTCCCGCGGCAATCGACATTGGCCCGTTTGCCCGAGAGCCTTAGCGAACCAGGGATGCCGAGCGGACTGTCATCGAAATAGTTCCGCGGCGGACGCGAATCGACCACTTTCATAATCGTAGCACGGCTGAGGTCTCTGTCATTTGCTGGTCTCCATTCTCACGAGCCGCGCGACAGATCATCGTTTCCCTTCTTTCCTTTCCCATTGGCATGCTCCGAAGTGAGCGCAAGAGCATGGCTACGCCAAACTGCAACCCGACTTGCTAGGATCGTGACCAAAGCCAACGCAGCGAACGATCTAGAATCTCTCCAACGCGTTCACTTCCGCGTTTAAAGAACTAGATCCCATTCCCCAGTTCAAGGCGACGGCCCAGCTGGGCGAGTTCCTGGAAGCTCGGTTCTCGCAATCGTTTTAGCCTGCGGTGGCGGCCACCCTCCCCTTCCCAACGAGTAATCCCTGCTCTAAACCCTACGCGGACGAGGAAACCGATCGTCTCCTGCCTGCGACCAGACCATCGCGGATCCGGGGAATCGGCGCACTGCCCCGACTAACTTTCCAGAAGCCGCTTCTGGATCTCGTAATTGAATCTGCTGTGCTTCGAAGTCGGTGACTCGATCGATTACTTCCTGTTTGCCGACGACTCTTTCTTGAAGAGATTCGATCATTCCGCGTAGCATGCAACCATGATCAGCATCCTCGGAGCGGGCGGCGCGATCGGCAGCGAGCTCGTCAAAGAACTCACTACTCGTAACCAGCCTGTTCGGCTGGTCAGCCGGAATCCGCAACTGGTTCCTGGCGCAGCAGAGGTAGTCGCAGCCGATCTCTCTAATCTTGACGACACTGTTAAGGCGGTTTCTGGTTCCAAAGTTGCGTTTCTCCTTGTCGGTCTGAAGTATGACGTCAGGGTATGGCGCGCACTATGGCCGCGCATCATGGGGAACACCATCGAAGCCGCCAAGCGCGCGAACGCCAGACTTGTCTTCTTCGACAACGTGTATATGTACGGGAAAGTGGAGGGCGTGATGACAGAACAAACGCCATTCCGCCCTTACAGCAAGAAGGGCGAAATCCGTGCACAGATTGCTACTATGCTTCTCGATGAAATGAAGACGGGCAATCTCACCGCACTCATCGCGCGCTCTGCCGACTTCTATGGTCCTCGTGCCCGGACGGGAATCCCCAATGTTCTAGTTTTCGACAAGTTGGCGAAGGGGGCCAAAGCGAGTTGGCTGGTCAATGATTCTGTTAAGCACTCGTTCACCTTCACCCCGGATGCCGCACGAAGTCTGGTTCTGCTGGCGGAGAGCGAAACCGCCTGGAATCAAACGTGGCACGTTCCCACGGCTCCCGATCCGCCGATCGGAAAACAGTTCATTGAACTCGTCGCCAAGGAGTTCGGGACGCAACCGAAGTATCGAGTACTAATCCGGCCCATGGTCTGGGTGGCGGGATGGATCGACAGGACCGTTCGAGAATTGTACGAGATGCTCTACCAATACGAAGTCGACTACATCTTCGATTCAACGAAATTCACGAAGGCCTTCGGATTTCACCCGACTTCTTACGCCGAAGGCGTCCACAGAACCGCGCAAGCCTACCGGCAATAGTGCGCCGCGTCTGTTCATTCGATCAATAGGGTCGCGGGGATCGGCGGTACGCTGAGTACCGAGGAGAAGACCTCTAAACAAGGGTTTAAGCTATTTCATCATGATAGTCGCTTTGGTTGAATTCCTGAGCATCTTTCTCCTGGGTCTTGCGAGCGGGGTTTCGTTTTCGCATCTCCTTCAAGGTGGCCCCAAAAAGACCCTGCCGGCACCGCAGTTCTTGGCCATCTAGCAGATTCTGTTGCGCAATTACGGACCGGCAATCGGCGGGCTGGAAGTGGCCGCACTCTTTTCGACCGCGGCGATGGCTATCGTTACGTGGCAAGAGCCGGTGGTGCGAGTCCTCGCGACCCTCGCGTCCACCTGTGTCCTGGTCATGGTGCTTATCTGGGCCATGTGGATTAACCCAATCAATAAGAAAGTCAATTCTTGGAGGTCGGAATCGAATCCTTTGAACTGGGCGGACCTCCGTGACAGCTGGCACTATCTTCACGCGATCCGACTTGCGTTCTGTCTGGTCGGTTTCAGCGCGGTAATCGCTGCATTACTCGCATAAGAACGTGAGTATTCGGGATGCATCGCGCTTTGGCGGCGTTTATCGACGAATCCGCAGGACCAATCGGAAGTTCTGCCTGGATGACGGGCTACGCGGAAGTTATCGATGGAATGGACTACACTTGAAGGCCAAAGAGGACGTCGCCATCACATTGGATGTCGAGTTCGTCAAAGCGTAATCGGAGCGGTCAGGCAAAGGGGCATCTACAGCGAATGAAAAAGCGCCGAACTGGGGCGAGCGAGACCCCGACCGCGGTGAAGGCTTGGTCCTGGAGGAGAACATGGCGACGAATCGGCTGCTGTTTCACTTGGACTACGCAACCGAAGCCGACGCGGTGTTCGGGCTGGCGCGATGGTCATGCACGGCCCGCCATTTCACCTCGCGCTATCGTCGGGGAATCTCAGGGGGCGTTGAGGGTGGGAAAGTACCAGAGCCCGCCGAAGTCTTGCTGCGAAGTCTTGGCGACCCGACGAGAGCTCCAGGCGCTTCGCCAGTTCGGAACGGATAGCTCGTGACTCGCCAAGTGGAACGTCCTTAGCGCAGTTTCTCGCATTTACGCCGCCGCCAACGCGCCCCACGTTGCCAAGCAGCAGCTGCAGGATTGCCGCAGCACGAATGATTTGTGAGTTTTGGACGCCAGTCTGACACCGGAGACACTCCTAGCCATTCGAGAACTCTTTGACTTGCTCAGCACCATCCTGATAAAGCAGTTGTTCAAGTTCAGCACGGCAATCACTATCCAGCTCCGAGACACCCACGAGAATCTTCCCGTTCGTGACTTCCGGGTCATAGAGGCGCTTTTTGTAGTTGGGCAGCCCCGTCGCGATCACGAATGCCACAATCGTGGTTAGAATCGCTCCCAGCATCATCAATTCATACATGATGATTCCCGTGGGCCACATGGCCACAATCGGCATGCCTCCGGTTGGCAGGGGATAGCTGCGTTGCGTAAAGTCAGAAAGCGCGTACCCCACTCCCGCTCCAACAAGAGCGCCGAGTGGGGCGAGCCACGGCATCGGTGTCCGCTCTTCTTCCCATCCGAAGCCCTCTTCCTCTAACGGCTCGGAAGACATGATGACGATCGCTTTCGGGTTGAGATGAAAGCGCGAACACGCTGCACGCAGGGCCGTCAACGCTCGTCGCGCGGAGTTTGCATCAGGAAAGAGTCCGTAGATAGCATTCATAGATTCGTCCACTCTCAACTATTAGTCGAGGGTAATGTACTGTCCAAACGTATGGCCGCCGGGTTTACAGTGGCGTTCGCTTGTTCCGCAATTGGCTTCGCATGTTGCCCGCCTTTCAATTCCCAAATCGAAATGATCGGAACGAATTTTACGAAGAGAACGTATAGGAGAATCATTCCCATAAACGTTCCGACGGTAATCGTAATTTCTACCCATGTCGGGCGGTAACTTCCCCAGTCATAAGGCAAATATTTGTGCTCCAGGGGTGGCACAACAATTAGGAACCGCTCCAGCCACATTCCAACAACGATGGTGGAAGAGGCGATCACCGTGCCGGCGATGGTTCGCAGTTTCTTGATCGCGAGTATCGGGAAGGGAATCAGGAAATTGCAGCAGATCATCGTCCAGAAGAGCACGGCAAATCTCCCCCGCTGGATGGACCAGAACGCAGCCATCTCGGCGGGTTGGTTGCCGTACCACACGGTGAGGCGTTCCGCGAAGATGAAGTAGATCCACAGAAGGCTCATGACCAACAGCAGCTTGCCAAGGTTGTCGAAGTGAAGTGGTTTCAGGTACTCCTCGAGATGCAGTGCCTTGCGCACCAACGCCATCGCAATAATTAGCGCGGCTATCCCGCTGAAAATGGCTCCTGCCACGAAGTACGGCCCGAACACAGTGGAATGCCACATGGGCACCGGCGCCATGGCGAAGTCCCACGACACAATCGTGTGCACGGAGACGGCAACCGGGAGGATCGTGACCGCCATGATGCGCATCGCTACTTCCAGCCGATGCCATTCCCGTGGCGTTCCGCGCCAGCCGAGAGCAAGCACCGTGTAGATGCGTTTGCGCACGCCAGTCGCCCGATCCCGCACCATCGCCCAATCCGGAATAATCGGAAGAAGAAGGAAAGTTAGGCTGCCCGTGAGATAGGTGCTGATGGCAAAAAAGTCCCATACCAGAGGAGAACGGAAATTCGGCCAGATGCCGCGTTCGCTGGGATACGGAATCAGCCAGAAAAACAGCCACGAGCGGCCCAAATGAATGATCGGATACTGAGCGCCTATCGCTAGGGCGAAAACCGTAATCGCTTCGGCGCATCGTGTCACCGGGCGTCGCCACGTGGCATTGCACAGGCGAAGAATCGCTGAGATCAGCGTCCCCGCATGACTGATTCCAATCCAGAACACGAAGTTCGTGATGTAGAAGCCCCAGAAAACCGGCCGCGTGATTCCTGCTACGCCCATCCCCTCATACATCTGGTATGCGTAGACGAACATACCGGGAAGCCCGATGGCTCCCAGGACGAATACAAGTACGTAGTAACGCCGCGACGTATGGAACACCGGCAGCAGCAGATCCTTCCGGATTTTCTCCGGCTTGATATCAATCACATTGGCCTGCGCGGCACTATTCGTCGCCATGCGAAGACTCTCTTTCGAGATAGGTAACTTTCGGTTGTGTCCCAACTTCTGCTAGCAGTGTCGTGGCTCGCACTGAACGTGACATCCGCGAAACCTGACTGTTCGGATCGTTCAGATCTCCAAAAACCATCGCCGTCGTCGGGCAAGACTGTACGCAGGCTGGTTTGACCTCCCCGTCCTGTAGCTCACGGTTCTCTGCCTTGGCTTTGATCTCCCCTGCGAGGATGCGCTGGTTGCAGAACGTACATTTTTCCATCACCCCTACTTCGCGCAGCGAAACGTCCGGGTTCAGTTGTAGCTGGAGCGGCTTATCCCACGCTGGATTGAACCAGTTGAAGTACCGGGCTGTGTATGGGCAGGCGTTGGCACAATAACGCGTGCCGATGCACCGGTTATAAACCTGCGCGTTAAGACCTTCCGGATTGTGATAGCTGGCATAGGTGGGACACACGGGTTCACAGGGAGCCGCATCGCACTGTTGGCAGAGAACTGGCTGAAACCGTGCTCGGATATTAGGAAATTCGCCCGCCCAATAGCGTTCCACATGAATCCAGTGCATCGTTCGGCCCCGGGCGGCTTGACCGGCTCCCACCGTGACGATGTTGTTTTCGGCGTGACAAGCCGCAACGCAGGCCTCGCAGCCGGTGCAGCGATCAAGGTCAATTACCATTCCCCACCATCTGTGCGCCATCTGCCTTCCTCCTAATCGCCGCTCGCAAAGACTCTGTCGTTACCGGGTTATCTTTTCCTGGCTCCACTGGGTTGGGCCGCCCGACAGCAGAACCAGTTCGCCTTTCCCTACTTTTGCGATACTCACCCGCGTTCCCGCCCATGCCAGCGCTCCGGTCGTGGGTTCCACCTGTGGCGCGACCATCTTGATCGGGTTCGCGCCGCGGCCGCTGGCGTAGCGTCCATATTCTTCATGCCCTTGTCCCACCGGAATCGCAATCACGTCTGGCGCGATTCCCGGCGACAGCAACGCCGGAGCACGAACCTTCCCGTGCGGGGACGCCACCTCCACAAGGTCGCCTTGTTCGATCTGCAGAGTGGCTGCCGCGCGCGGATTTATTTCCACCCACGTGCCCCACATTCCCGTCGATAAAACCTCCGGAATTTCCTGCATCCAGGGCAGATTCGCATGCCGCCCGTCATAAAACTGCGGCGTAGCGTATGGGAGGAAATAGAACGGATACTCCCCAACGGATCCCGCGAATTCCGCCTCCGGGTATTTCACCACGCTGAAGGAGCTCGCGGCAGCCTTTGCTTTCGGTGCAGCACTCCCCTCCACGCTCCACCAACCGCCCTGCTCCTGAATCTTGTTCCAGAATTCGTCGCCGGCTTTCGCGTTGATCGAACCGGGATGATGCGCAAGAGGCGCGAGTGTCGCTCGCAGCATTTCTTCATAACTCTTCCACGGCAGGACCTGGCTCACCCGTCCGCCCAGGCGATGAGCTAAGTCAAGCAGCACATCGGGCAGCGCACGCGTGTCGTGAAGCGGCCGCATGGCTGGTGGCGCAACGCTTACCACCGACTGCATTGTTCCCGACTCCGGAACATCATCGATCCACGATTCGAGAAACGAGTGGTCGGGAAGAATCAGGTCCGCGAGGCGGCTCGTCTCGTCGAGAAAGCTGCCGAAGCTCGCAATGAACGGGACTTTTTCAAGTGCCTCTTTTACGCGCCATCCCAGTGGCGTTGCGAAAACAGGATTCGCTTCATGTAGAAGGAGCACTTCGACTGGCCGCGGCTGGCCCGAAAGGATTTGTTGTGCAAGTGCGCGGACCGAATTGGCCTTGCCCTCTCCAGAATTTTCCCGAGCCACTACGGACGCGGGTAACGGCGCTTCCGGCGTGAACTGAAGTCCGCCCGGTTTCCCGACGCTTCCCAGAAGCGCATTCAGAGCGTTGACCGCGAGAGCCGTGAACAATCCGTTGGTCTGGGCTAGCGGCGCCCCGCCCACCATTGCCACTGCGGGTGATCGTGCGGACATCTCGCGCGCTAATCTCGTGATCGTTTCAGGAGGGACTCCCGTCTTCCACGCGATTGCCTCCGGTGAGTATGCTGGCAGCCCCTCGTGCCACCCATCAATCCGCGCTCCGGCGGCGACTGCTGTTTCCGCATGCCCAAGCTTCTCCTTCAAAATGACGTGGGCAATTCCCAGAGCCAGTAGGCCCTCCGTGCCCGGGTGCGCTGCAACCCACTCATCTGCATTCGCTCCCGTTTGGGATACGCGGGACTCAACCTGGACAAACTTTCCGCGAACGCCCGAGCGGTGCTGGCGCATTTCTCCGTAACCCACGCTTTGCGCCACGGGTGAATTCCATGTGCCCAGGAAGTCAGAGCCCATGGAGATGACATAACCCGAGCGGGCCAGGTCTACCGTCGGCAATTGCTCGTAACCGAAGCTCAGCCTGTTCGCTCTGCGCAACACCTCGTCGTCAAAAAGTTCGAACGGCACCCACTCTGCTCCGTCGAAGCCGGATAGAAATCGCTCGATCAATACTCCGCGCTGGCTGCGCTGCGGGCTCGTCACGAAGGCAAGCAATTTTGATTCGTGTTGGGAGGCTAGCGGCTGCAGATGCGCTAATAGTTCCTGGATCGCTTCGTCCCAGCTCACCTGCGTGAATTTTCCCGAGCCGCGCTGCCCGGCGCGCTTGAGAGGATGCTGGATGCGGTCCGGGTTAAAAGTGACCTGCAGTCCGGCCTCGCCCCGCGCGCACAACTTTCCGCGATTTACGGGGTGTTCAGGATTACCTGCCAGTTTCTTGGCCAACCCCATTTTGACGATCCCGAACTGCCCGTTCCGGACAACCTCAGCTTCGCCTTCCATTACACGCACCTGGATTCCACAGCCTGCAGAGCACATCGTACAAACGCCTGGCTTCCAGACGGCTACACCGGGCACAAGATCTTCTTCGGGTATGAAGCGGACTAACTGCGTTCCTCGGTCACCGCACCCCTCGAGTGCCAATGCTGCACCACTCAGAGCTGAGAACTTCAAAAACGTTCGGCGTTCCATTGTCTGAAAGCTCCTCCACTTCCCCCGATGAAGCGGCCTAAGCAGCTACCATCTCGGCTTGCTAGTAATGACAGGTGGTGCAGTCTGCTGAGGCGCCCTTCGCCATATGGCAACTAATGCAGAAATTCATGTTGAGATTCTTTGAGCGCACGGCCACGGTCTGCTGAGTCATATCCCCGTGGCACTGTTGGCAATCGACTCCAGCGCGAATATGTGGCGCATGCCAGAAGCGAACGTGTTCCGAAGAATAAAACCAGTACACCGGCTTCCACGGGACGTCCTGCTCTTTGGCCGCGTAAGCAGTAAGTTTCTTGATCTCAGGATTGTTGGTGGCAACCTCTTGATGACACGCCATACAGAAGGTGACGCTGGGAATTCCAGCGTCCGGCCCTTCAGTCACCCCCGCGTGGCAACTCGTACACTGCATGCCGTTCTGAAGATGAAGCCGATGATTAAACACGATTGGCTGCACCGGAGTGGATTGCAATTGGAAGTATTCTCTGACGGCATCGATGAAAGGCTCACGACCCGGTTTGAATACGGGGGAGAAATCTGCGGGCATGGAGACAACTGCTGTTCCGACAGCGGGAAGGGCAGTTGAGCGTGCTTCTGCCTCTCTCTCATGGATGCCCACCCACAAGAGTGTAACCGCGCTGGATGTAACTGCTAAGAGCACCGCGAGGCGTTGAAAACTGCGCTGACGAGCCTTGGAACGCTGAACTTCTCCGTCGCTAGCCGCAGCGTCCGTGGTCTTCAGTCGGGATCGTGAAGCGTTCATTTGCGGTTTGAGCGCTGCTCGCGTTTTGCTGCTACTTCTTCGCTTCCGGCTGCTTCTTGCCCAATTCCCGGACGTACGCAATCACATCATTAATTTGAGTCTTGTCGAGGCTTGCTCCAAACGGGGGCATATTCTTTTTGCCCTTATCAATTTGGGTGTAGAAATCGGCATCGGTCTTCTTTTGAACATCGGCGGAGCGGAGGTCGGCGGCTCGCAGAGCTTTTCCGGAACTGGTGTCGCCACCGCCATCTTTACCGTGACACTTTTCGCATTTCTCGTGGAAGATTTTTTGGCCGTTCGCTGCGCTTCCTGTCTGCGCCTTGGCCGGATTGGCCATCGCAAACGGGAATGCCAGTAATAGGACCACGCCGACTTTGTGCCATTTCCTCACGATCGAGACTCGCTCCATGTTCTCTCCTGGGCGTTTCCGGCTAGGGCAATGGGGTTACTCACGCGGGATGCTAGGTCTGTTTGACGCGCATTGCTGTGACGGGAGACACGCTTCATTGTGTCTGCCGTCACGAAACGGCCCTGCAGGCGAACACGCGAAGCTGCGTGATCTGCCCGGTATTTCTGAACCAGGCGAAGTGTTAGTCTTCGGCAGAATCTGAAGGGAGATTTTGCTGATGAAGAAGAAGCGATTCAGTGTGGAGCAGATTGTGGGGGTTGCTGAAGCAGGCCGAGGTACCGAGACCGGCTGGCAGGGACCAGAGCCGAGACGGGCGCATTGTCGCAGGCGACGAATGTCACGCTCGTTGTGAAGTAGAATCTGTCGTGGCATGCATCTCTGGTGAAACATCCCATTACTCTGATTGAGGGTTAATGAGCGTAAACGCCTGATTACGAATCTCCTGGCCCCTGGGACCGTGTAGCCAAGCATAAACGATTAGTGCGAAGAAGCCGAGCCCGAGCGTCGAAACGACAGTCGCCGGCGTCCAGAATAGAAGAAGCCTTGCCGGGCGGTTTTGCCTGCAAACGTCTGGAGTGTTGCGATAGACCCAGTAACTCAGCTCAGCTACACTCGTACCGTGAAATGCGCAGCCTTGAATCCGACTCTGCTCCTGCATAGCCAGTGAGCCATCTCATCCCGTTGGCACTGAGGACACAATGATCGAAGACTTATTTGAGCTGATCGGGGGACCGACTACCGTCGAAGCTGCAACGGAGCGCTTCTACGACAGAGTCTTGCAGGATGATAATCTGCGGCACTTTTTTGAAGGAGCTGACATGGCACACCTCCGGTCTCGGCAGGCTATGTTCGTTTCCATGCTCCTCAGCGGAACAGTGTACACCGGGAAAAATATTCGTGATGCCCATGCCCGATCTAGAGGTCGCGGTTTAAATGACGCACACTTCGACCTGTTCCTCCAGCACTTTCGCGCAGCCCTGGAAGAAGCGGGAGTCAAACCAGAGAATGCTGAGATAATCAGGAAACGTCTGGACAGCCAACGAGGAACTGTACTGGACAAATAAGGGGTAAGTGTTTTGTCTGAGCGTTGCGAACAAAAAGCGCACAGTTGTGCAATTTTACAACAATTATTAGCGGGAGGCGCAGGGTTCAGTTGCTTCGACGTTGAAAACAATCGGGCTGATTAATTAAATCGTTACGGTCTCAACCCGCGAAGCAGATCGGCGAGATCGTGTTTCATCAACAAGACTTGATCCGCCACATCCGCAAGCATCGAGAGCACTAGCTATGATGTGGAACGCGACCGATGACCACGCGCAGCAGGAATCCGAATCGCATGGTGCGGGCGTTTTGCAAGAAGCACCGCACTTGCATCAATGTGCTTTTGCGGCATTCTGAATCTTTCCTTGAGGGACAAGGAGACAGGGGAATTTGTTTGGTCAGCCAGGTTCCCCGTCATCGTTAAGAATAGTTGCAGCAATGCGACCCTGAGAATGGGCGGAGGAGCCTGCAAACGCATCCTCGTTTACGGAATGCTATTTGGGAAAAGCGGGTGAGGTCTTGCTGAACTTGTTCGGTTCCTTTGTTTAAGCCGTCCTCATCTGAACCCCCTCTTCTCGATCTGCTCCCTCTTGGGACAGTTCTGCTCCGGTGAGATCAACCTCAAGAGACAGCCCGTTGAGGTCTGCACTGTTCGCGATTCGGCGCAGTGCTCCCGAAATGCGCTCCAAGGCCGCGCTTCTTATGCGTTGCTGTTTATCTAGATCAGCAAGATACGAAGCCATGGTCAACTGGGTGATTGCATTCCGAATGTGATGGTTCAAGAACGTGAATTCCTGCGCTAGTCGGATCAATCTTTTGCGACGTTGTTCAAGGACGATCAGCAGCAAGACCGAGACTATGGCCACTTGCCCAATGCCCCCAGCAGCGGCTGCTATCTGCCACGGAATTTGCAGATAGCGCGACAAAGCAAACAGTGCGATACCCACCGAGGCAACCACCGCACCCACCACAGTTGCCATAATCAGGGAGTGGGACAAAGAGGCGGAACCAAACCGTAACCACCAGTGGTCGTGGGCGTGTTCAAGCAGTTCGTGTTGATAGGTCTTCATGACGAATCCTCCCGTCATCGTACCTACGG
Organism: uncultured Acidobacteriaceae bacterium; assembly: GCA_963772195.1. GTDB lineage: Bacteria > Acidobacteriota > Terriglobia > Terriglobales > Acidobacteriaceae > Acidiflorens. The sequence goes on from CAVYWE010000003.1 coordinate 235,557, forward strand.
CTCATGTTACCACCTCTGCCATTACGGTTCGCTTGATCTATAGGGGGAGTTCCATGGTTGATTACCCCGCTAAATGTGCAAGGCGCACGGCTTGCCTCGCCATCTCTGCGGCTTTCCCATACTGCCCCTGTGCGGCATAGACATCTTGCCTTTGGGTTTGATCTTCGCAGAGCTCCTAAAAGAGACTTCCTTGAGGTTGACTGACCGCTACCGGTTAGCATTCTGCGTCATCGTTGTCGGGTCGATTAACCCGCGAACTGACAGGGAAGCAACGCATCAGCCGAGCATCGAATGGCTTCAAGAATTCCGAGATCACATCAAGCCAGAGATCGTAGCATCGCGGATCGAGAATCACCGGCATTCGGTCATGGACCGCGGAGGTGACTGCGTTTGGAGTCGTTGTTAGAATCGAGCACGTTTCCAGGGCTTTCCCATTCGGATCGTTCCAGGTTTCCCATAATCCAGCGAATGAGAAAAGCTCACCTCGATTGACTTCAAAACAATAAGGCTGCTTCGCCTTGCCAATCCTCTGCCACTCATAGAAACCGTCCGCCGGGATCAGACACCTGCGGAATTTCAACGCATCGCAAAACGCGGGCTTGCTGGCCGCCGTTTCGGATCGCGCATTGATCATTGCTGCGCCCTTCGACGAGTCTTTCGCCCATGAAGGGACCAGTCCCCATCGAATCAGAGATATTTCGCGACTGTCGATCCGGGGATTTCGCCTGACGACGGGCACGATCTGTGTCGGAGCGATGTTGTACCGAGGACTCCAGTCCGCATCATCCGAAACGGCTGCGAACTGCTCCTCCAGAATCTGCTTCCTCCGGGACAATCGGTAGCGTCCGCACATCTAATCAGTATCACTGAAAAGCGGCGTGGCACAAAAGCGGCCGCAGAGCGCTCATTTGGTGTGATCGCTGGTTAAATCAGCTATCCCCATCCGGAGTTCCAGGGCGGATTACTTCCGGGTTGCCCGTCACTCGGGCCCAATCTCCGAAAGTCATCGATGATCCGGCGCCAACGACGCTACTTCTAGGTACCGCCCGACTATCCTGCCATGTGACATGTGCTGGCACCCCTGTCTTGAGCCTGCCACGCGTTCACTTTGCCGTTTGTGCACATCACTCTGCATCCCGTGCTTGGGGATTGAGCCAAAAACTTGGGGGCAACCATTTGGGTAGTCGCTGGATTCGTATTACTGAGACATTGTTCTCGAGAGAAGGCCCCTGATGAAGCCTTTTTCCGCTTCGGCTTTGCTTCTCTTGTTTTTTTCCCTCCCCCGGCTCGCAGTGGGGCAGACCGCCTCCATTAGTGGTACGGTCACGGATACCACCGCGGCCGTTGTGCCTCAAGTGAAAGTCACCGCCCGCAACCTTGCGACCAACATCTCGCGCAGCACGACGACCGACCGGTCTGGGAGCTATCGGATCACGAGCCTGGCCCCAGGAGTCTATGATGTGCTCGTCGCACGATCGGGCTTCAAGACCGTGGAGTATTCCCGCGTGGAAGTTGCCGTGGGCCAAGTCCAGAACCTGAGCCCGACGCTGGTCCCGAGTGCAACCGCCGAAAAGATCACGGTCCACAGCGACGACGTTGCGCCGCTGGATTTGGATGATGCCCAGATCGGAAACCTGGTCAAGAGCGAGCAGATCGAGGATCTGCCACTGATTCTGCGCGATCCGTATCAACCCATTTTGCTCTCCCCTGGCGCGATTCAGGGCAATTCCATTTTGCATGGCCTCTCGGTGAATGGATCGCGTGAGCGCAACAACAACTTTTTGCTAGACGGCACCGATAACAATGATGCCGAGATCCCCGGTTTGACGCTGCCGCAGCCGGGACTGACTTCCCTGAATCCCGATTCTGTCCAGGAGTTTCGCGTTATCACCAGCAGTTTTCTTCCCGAGTTCGGCCGCAATACGGGTGCGGTCATTGACATCGTGAGCAAGCGCGGTACCAACGATTTTCACTCCGACATTTACTGGTTCGGGCGTTTCGACGCTGTGGGCGCCCGCGACTATTTCAACCATGAGACCAATGCGGCAGGGCAAGTCGTGCCCAAAGATTCGTACTCTCGGAACACCTTCGGAGTCTCCGCGGGAGGGCCCCTGCGGCACGACAAGACGTTCTGGTTCGCGAACTACGACGGCGAACGATTCTCCACGACCCTCACGAACGCAAGCATTGTGCCGACTCAGGCATTCAAGAGCGGCAGCTTCACCTACAGCGGCCAGGCCATCGATGTCAGCACCCCTACTTCGCCGAATAACATCTTTGGGTTGCCGCTGGATCCGACGATGCAGAAGATCCTGGCGCTGTATCCCGCGCCGAATGGCCCCAGTGTCGACGACGCGCGCGGCCTGCTTTTCTACCCCAGTCCGTCTCATACCACTGCCGACAACGCGAGCGTCCGCGTGGACCATAATTTCTCGCGGAGCGAAATTCTAGCGGTGCGCTACACCTTCAACCGGTACCTTGACCCGAACTTCGATCACACCGATTTCATTCCTGGCCTGGGAGGCACCGGAACTTCGCAGCGAAGACAGAATGCATCTCTTCTGCTGACCTCGGTGATCGATCCCAGGCTTGTGAATAACTTTCGCCTCGGCGCAAACCGCATCAATTTCCCGTTAACCTGCCAAGGATTGAACGTTCTCGACAGTTTTGGCCTGACGGATTCGTTTGGACGGGGGTTTGATCTTCCGTTGCCCGGCGTCGCTGGGTTCGGCTGCCTGCTGATCGTTGATCGAAACGATTCCAAGCGGTTCAGTGGCACTTATACGATCGGGGACGACGTGACCTGGTCTCGGGGACGCCACACTTTCAAGTTCGGCGTCGAGACGCGCGACGCTTACTCCAACAGCACGAATGACTTTCTCTCGCGGCCTACGGTCGATTTCAATAACTTCGCGAACTTCAGCTCGCCGCAATTTCCGGTCACTGCTTTTATTACCGGCAACCCGTTTGTGGACTCAAACCCAACCCTGCAGGACATGGTGTGGTCGCTATTCGGAACGGTTGGATCGATGACCCAGGCTCAATTCTTCGACAAGGGCGGCAATCGCACCGCCGACGATCTCCGCGGATTTCGCCAGAAGGACTTCGATGCCTTCGCACAGGATACTTTCAAAGTGTTTTCCAACCTCACTCTGAACTACGGGCTCCGCTACCAGTTCAATGGCGTCCCGTATGAAGTGAACAACTTGCTTTCCACGCTTTTTGCCGACCCCAGCGGGCAAGCGCCGTTCACCTTCACGGTCGCTGGGCAGAAGGAACACGGCCTGCCGCCTCTCTACAGCAATGACTGGCACGACTTTGAGCCGCGCGTCGGAATCGCATGGGATCCTTTCAAGGACGGCAAAACCTCGATTCGCGCGGGCTATGGCATTTTCCACGATCGGCTTTTCGGCCAGTTGTTGGGACTCGCGCGCGGGAACCCGCCCTTCCAGCAGATTTTCTTCCAGCCGTTATTCGGTCAGCCGCCTTGCACTCCTCCGGAGATCCAATCTCAGCTAGGGTTGTGCATTGGCCCACCCGTGTCCCAACTGTCTGCGCCACCGTCGCTACCCACCTCAGCCGTGGTGAACCAGGGAGCGGGCGATCTGCCCTTCATTATCGATCCGCACCTCCGTATGCCGTACAGCCAGGGCTGGAGTTTCGGACTACAGCGCGCCTTGCCTGGAAGCGTGCTCATGGAATTGAACTACGTGGGATCGAAGGGAACGCGACTGCTTCGCCTGGTGGATGGCAACCCTCCGCAACCGGCACTGGTGGCCCAGTTGCTGGCCGATGGCGTTCCGCCGCAGGCACTGCAGTTCAACAATCTTTGGTTTGGCGCTGAGATAGGCAGTCTACCCTTCGATGCGGTCAACAACGCTTTTCTGCACGCGGAAGTTTTCAACAACGCAGCTTCGTCGGTCTATCACGCTTTGCAAGCGAACATCACGAAGCGAATGTCGCACGGCCTCACGTTCCAGGCGGCCTATACATGGGCGCATGCCATTGATAATTCATCGGATCCGCTCACCCCTTCAGCCGGCAACCAGGAATTCCCGCGCAACTCTCTCGACCTCGCCGCCGAGCGCGGTAACTCCGATTTCGACGTACGACAGCGGGTGGTGATCAACTACTCCTGGATACTTCCCATCGGTCGCGGGCATGACCACCTGGCCGAAGGGTTGGCAGGAAGGATCTTCGAAGGCTGGGAAGTGGCTGGGATCACGACCGTATCCGGCGGTCTTCCGTATGACATCTTTACCGCTACCGATACGGCCCACACCGGCCAACAGCAACGGCCGGATTTCAATCCCGCTGGTACTCCAGCGCCAGTCAGCAATCCGCGCACGCAGACCGGACCGAATGTCGGTTTGTTCTCCGATCCAGCGTGGAACAGCGCGGGCAACCTTGGGCGCAACCATTTCTACGGCCCAGGAGTTAATAACTGGGACATGGTTCTGCAAAAGACCTTGAGCTTCTCCGAACGTGTCAAAATGGATTCCGGGCAGAGAGCTACAACCTGTTCAATCGGGTCCATTTCGGTCAGCCTGGAAATCTCACGTCCAATCCCGGCACCTTCGGCCAGTCAACGTCCGAGGTGAAGCAACCCGACCTCACAACCGGGGCCCGGCAAATCCAGTTTGGGATGAAGCTAAGCCGAGATTCATCAGCCCCTTGCCGAGAACAAACTGGGAGAAGTGTTCGAGTTCAAATTTGAGCTTCGCCGTGTGCTTCGCGGTGACCCCAGACGCTGCCTTGGTATCGAGAAAAGTCTTCACTGCGTCGTCGATCAGCGTCGTCAACGCGCCCGCAGGAATCGGCGTCGGCTCGCCCTTGGCGGCCGCTTCGAATCCATTCATCAGCTCGCGCGCTTTTTTCTCCGCGACTTCACCGTCGCAACTGTCGGCGGCCACGCGGTGAAGCTTTCCATCGCGGAACCATGTGAGTTGTTTCGGGCAGTCGCAGCCGATCCGCGTGTCGTCACCTGCCCATTTGCACTCGCTTCGATGACGGCTGTAGACTCTGACCTTCGGAACGGCGCGCGTTTTCCGCTGCCGTTTGATAACTGGGGCCGGTGCTACGCCTGCTGCGTCCATAACGATTCTCCCTTTGTGGGTTCCACTAAACTTCCACTGATAGGAGTCTCGCTCTGACGCTAACCATATGAAAGATAACGGAGGTAACCCATTTTGAGTAACGTCCCTCCGGGACTTGAATCATTTCTTCCATTTTTCCCAGCGCTGAAGCGCTGGGCTAAGTTGGTACGCCCCTCCGGGGCGGGATGGACTCTCACGCCTTTTCGTCCACGTTGGACAAAAACCATGCCTTCGCCCGCCCCAACCGTTGGGAGGGTTGAGAAAAACCGGAGACAGACTTGAGGCTTAAGTCAGGCTGGCGTGAATGCCGAGACTCTCTGCGGCCTTGCGGAGGCGCTTGTCTCTTGTCCACAGAAGCGTGGACGAATTGATAAAGACCGAGGCTATCAGCTCTGCGTCGGTCAGACCGATGCCGAGGCTGTACAAACGGCGAGCCTCAATCATTCGCCGCACTTCGCTCAGTTGTGCCACCCGCACCTGCGGCAAGAGGTCCAGTAGAGCCAGCGTTTTGATGCGCTCCTGCAACGAGCCCAGCGCAAGCTCCGCAATGATGGACGGATGGATCACAATTTGCCCCTCGTTCAGATGCTTCCGCATTTCTTTGTTTCTCGGGCGGTTTCCCGAACGAAGGTGGTCAATCCAAATCGACGTGTCCGCGAGAATCAATTCTGCCCCGGCCTGCGGCGAGGAATATTCTTCAATTTCGGCATGGTGCCCTCCAGGGATGCTAATCGGCGGGCGCTCTCCCGCTCGATAAGGGCTTTGAGCGCCTCACGAATCAAGGCCGTTTTTTCCGCCACCCCGGTGAACTCCTGGGCGATGCGTACGAGATCGTCATCAAGCGCAACAGTTGTCCTCATAGCACTTATTATAGCATCATATGATGTCATTTTTCGTGCTGTTCGGCGTTAGGCTCGGGCCTCCATCAGGACGTGTTTCACGGGCTGACCCCGGAAAAGCGATAACCACAGGGGGCACAGAGGAACACGGGGGAGGGGGCTTGTGTTTAAGATAGACCGATGAAATTCCATACCGAATACCTGACCCTGCACACGAAAACAAAACGCGCCTACATTCACCTGACCCCGCAGGTCGAGAGCGCCCTGAAGAAGTCTGGAATTAAAGACGGTATGATCCTCGTCTCAGCCATGCACATCACTGCCGGAGTCTACGTCAATGACAACGAGAGCGGGCTCATTAAAGACATCGACCAGTGGCTGGAAACGCTCGCGCCCTTCCGGCAGAATTACCAGCACCACCAGACCGGAGAAGACAACGGAGACGCTCATCTGAAATCGCTGATCATCCACCATGAAGTCATCGTCCCGGTCACGAACGGAAAACTCGATTTCGGCCCATGGCAGCAGATTTTCTACGCCGAATTCGACGGCCAGCGCGATAAAAGAGTCATCATTAAAGTCATGGGAGAATAGGCGAATTGGTTTATCCTCATAACCCAGTTCTCAGTTCTCAGTTCTCAGTTCTCGGAAAACCCCTGCGCGACTGAGAACTGAGAACTGGGAACTGAGAACTCTCCCAGGAGCCGATTACCATGTCCGAAGAACTCACTGAATTGGAAGAGCATGCCGAACACGCCCGGGAGCATCCCGACCTCGCCCCTGTGACGCTGACCATGGCGGTGTTGGCAGTCCTCGTGGCAACCGTGTCGCTGCTCGGCCATCGCACCCATACTGAAGAAATCATTTTGCAGAATAGGGTCAGCGACCAATGGGCCTTCTATCAGGCCAAGAATATCCGCCGCCACAACGACGAATTGTTCGCCGACCTGACCACCGTGGTTGCCAGCAAAGACGCGGAAGCCGTTGCCAAACTGCACGAAAGATACCAGTCCGAAGCAGACCGCTACAAAGACGAGCAGAAGGAACTCGACACCAAGGCCCACGAACTGGAAAAGGAAGGCGAACTCACCCGCCGCAAAACTGACCGCTTCGATCTCAGCGAAGTCTGTCTGGAGATCGCGCTGGTGGTCAGCTCGATCACCCTGCTCTCGGGCCACCGCATTTTCTGGCGCCTCGGCCTGTTTATGGCGGCTGCCGGAGTTCTCGTCGCTGCGTCGGTCTGGATTGTGCGCTAGAAGATCGTGCACGAGAAGATCGCGAGCTAGAAGATGACTAGATGGCGCGCTTCCACATTGCACCGGCGGCGTTGCCAATCAGTTTCTTGCCAATCACTGACGGTCATTCGGCGGCCGTGACTGCTCCCCGTCAGCAGCACTCATCGGCGGCGTGATCTAGACCTTCTTTCACCGTCTAAGCGACTGGAACCAAAGATCAATGACTTCTAATGTGGTTGCTGGTTCTTCGGCCTCTGGCGTGCACTGTCGGAGGAATCTCTCTGGCCAAGCTTCCGCAGAAGAGAAGATTGGACACAGCGCCATGCTTCATAAATGTGCAAACCCAGCCTGCACGGTTCCCTTTCGATCCCTGCGCGAAGGCAAGCTGTTTCTGGCCGAAACTTTTCCTTCTGACGCCAGCGGCGCTTTCGAAGGCAACCGGCGGAAGCTCCGCCGGCGTGAACATTTCTGGCTCTGCGACGCTTGCTCCGCTCATTTCACGCTTCGTTTCGACCCTACCCACGGGATGCTTACCGTCCCACTCAGCGAGCGCGCGAGCCCACGCTTTCTGACCCGCGCCGCGGTCAACGCCTGACCGAGTGTCAAAAGGACTGATGGATAACCTGATTACAAAACGCTTGCCTTGCTCCGTTTGCGGCCTCGATACGTTCCGCCGCACGGGATGGTTCCTCGTGGTCGAGAATCGCTGGCTCGACCGTCTCAAGATTCTTTCCTGGCATTCCTCGCTTGCCTCGCAGAAAAACATGAAGAGCGTCTGTTGCAAGCAGCATCTCAAAACGCTCATTGCCCACTGGCTAAACCAGGCCAGCCTTCGGCTCCCTCCAACCTACAACCCTCCCCTACCTATTCGCAGCGACCCAACTTTGCCCGATGTCGATCTCGGCCCGCAGTCGGTTGGCCACCTGGTCGGCGAACTGGCGGTTCATCGCGAGTCCTTTTCCCGCGTCTGGACGGGATCCCCCGAGGCCCTCGAATGCATCCTCGACGCCCTCATCACCATCGGAGCTGAAAACAAACCGCACGCGCTGGAAGTCCAGCTCTTCGATCCACCGGAGTCCTCGTACGGACTCTCACTCCAATAAAGCGCTGGCAGAGTCTAGCTCTGCCAGCGCTCCCTCCATACTCGCCAATCTTTCTCCATCGCGTCCGCCATCGCCTCCGCCGCGCCCAGCAGCCAGTTCCCTTTTCGTCCGCGCAGGTCCTTCAGGATCGCCCGCCGCTTTTCTTCCGTTCCCACATGTATATTTGCTGTCTCTTTTCCCATGGCCTCCAGCAGCCGCAGTTCCCCTCGGCTGGTTCCGAGCGCATCCAATTCGATGCGCGAACAATGCGGCGACAACCGCCGCACGATCCAGTGCCCCCGCATCTGCACATACGGATCCGGACAGCGCACCGCCCGCTGCAGGATCGCTGCGTACAAAATATCTGCTGGCACCCGCTCCGGATTCAGCCATTGCAAAGCCGATCGCAACAGCGCCTTCGCTTCCCTCGCCACTTTCCCGCCCCTCCACTCCGCAATCGCCACCAGCCGCGGTCGACCCAGGCTTCCCAGACCCGCCACTCGACGAGCCAGCCGGTACCGGATGCCCGGCTCCGGCAGCAGATGCTCTAGCGCCTCGCGGGCGCTCTCTGGTATTTCTCCCTTCAGCGTCGGAAGGCGATCCATTTTTTGCCAGAACACAACCGGATCCCGCAGTTTGCTCTCCGCGATCGCCCGCAACCACTCATGACTCTCCTCCAACACAAACGGACGTCCGCCCTCCTCCATGCCTCGTTCGTATCCCGCCAAAATCGCGGCTGCCGACCCTTTCGGCCTCATTGTCAGGCGATTCTCACGTATCGCGAGCAACGCGCTCGTGGCCAGCCGCACCAGATCCATCGTGTAGGGATACAAACACGCTTCATCAAAATCGTTAACCCCCCACACCAGGCGCCCATCGGTATCTCGCCAGGTGCCGAAGTTCTCCACGTGCAGATCGCCCACCGACAAAATATGCGGCACTCGATCCAGTTCCGTACACTCCTCCGGCCAGACCTGCAACCAGCGATAGAAAGTCGCCCGAAAGAAGGGAAAAAGCGCCGCCGCCATCTGCTCATGCTTGATCCGCAAATCGGGCTCAACAATTTGGATGTGCAGCCCTAGCCAATCCTCATACTGCTTCGTAGCCTTAACAATGTTCATGGATGGGTAGCAACAATATGAAGATAGTCACACTCTGTCAAGGCAGTGAAAACAGCCTAACCCTCAAGCACTCGTGGCTGTTATGATTTTGCCCGTCCCATGTTGTTAAATCCTTATCTAGTGCGAATCCAGAGTTGGTGTGACCGCACGCAGCTGCCGAGCTTCGCTCGGCATGGACCCTTCGACTGCGCTCAGGGCAGGCTCGCGAGGGCGCCCGTCCCCACACTGGCATCGGCCACCCTAACCATCCTTGCACTCTCCGCCAGTCTGTGCGCGGCCCCTGTCCCGAAAACGACGACGCCCGCACTGCACACGGTTCGCATGGTCCAACAATCGATTCCCATGCCCGACGGCATCCACCTTTCCGCGACTCTCTACATGCCCGGCGACACGAAGCCCGGCGAGAAATTCTCCGCCCTCCTCGAATATCTCCCCTATCGCAAAGACGACGCCACCGCCGCTCGCGACTATCCCATCCACGCCTGGTTCGCCGCCCGCGGATACGTTAGCGTCCGCGTCGATATCCGCGGCTTCGGCGCCAGTGAAGGCGCGCCCACCGACCGCGAATATTCCGAGCAGGAACAACTTGACGGCGAGCAAGTCATCGCCTGGTTGGCCGCGCAACCGTGGTCGACCGGCAAAGTTGGAATGTTCGGGATCTCATGGGGAGGCTTCAACTCCATCCAGCTCGCCATGCGCCATCCGCCTGCGCTCAAGGCGATCCTCGCCGTCGATGCCACCGAACAACTCTTCCACGACGACGTCCATTACATCGACGGCATGATGCACTTCGACGAATTCGAGCTCAACATGGACCTCGCCCCATCAATGACTGGCGCCCCCGACTACTCGTTCGACGAAAAAATCCTTGGCCCGCGGTTCGAATCCGCGCCCTGGTCACTGCTGTATTTCAAGCATCAGCGCGACGGTCAGTTCTGGCACGCTCCCGTCAGGCCACTCAGCGAAATCAAAATCCCCTGCTTCTTGATCGGAGGCCTGCTCGACGGCTATCGCGATTCCATCCCGCGCATGTTTGAGCAAGTCAAAGCGGTGAAGGCGATCATCGGTCCCTGGAATCACACCTTCCCCAATGATGCCGAACCCGGCCCTCAGATCGAATGGCGGGATCAAGCGCTCCGTTGGTGGGATTACTGGCTCAAGGGACGCAATACCGGAATCATGGTTGAACCGCCGTTATCCATCTATATGCAAGACTGGCACGCTCCCGATCCTCACCTTAAAACCGTGCCCGGAAAATGGCGCGGCGAAATTGGCTGGCCCCCGAGGAACGTAGCGAACACGACGCTCTACCTCTACGATGCCCACGTCCTCTCGACCGAACCCGCCAAGTCCGCGGTCCACCACCTCCGCTACGTTCCGAGCGTCGGCGTAGAAGCCGGATTCTGGTGGGGCGAACTTCTCACTGACCAGCGCCCCGTCGACGCCTTCAGCCTCACCTACGATTCCGCTCCGCTCAAAACAGACCTCACCATCCTCGGACGCCCACACGCCCTGCTTCAGGCAAGTTCGTCTGCTCCGCAAGCCGACTGGTTCGTCCGCCTCTCGGACGTAGCTCCCGACGGCACCGTCACCCAAGTCACCGGAGCCGGACTCAACGGCGCGCAGCGCGAGAATGCCTCCGAACCGAAAGACTTAGTCCCCAATCAGACTTACCCGCTGGATATCGAAATGCACCTGGCCACGTGGACTTTCCTGGTAGGCCATCGCATTCGTCTGGCAGTTTCGAACGCGCTCTGGCCGATGGTTTGGCCAACTCCTTATGCGATGACGACCACTCTTCAACTCGGAGGTGGTACTGGATCACGCCTGACCCTGCCGCTCGTTCCACCGTCCATGTACGCCGCGCCCCAATTCGCGCCTCCCCAGCCTTCCGAACAACGCAGCGACATTCAGTCCGCGGGCTTTCCCTGGCCGGGCGGTTGGAAAACCGAGCGCGATGAACTCAATGGCAAAACAAAAGTAACGTGGACGGGAAAATCCGAAGAAACCTACCCTTGGGGGAAAGAGACTGACTTCGAAGGCATAACCTACCTCGCCGACGACAACCATCCCGAAACCAGCTCCGTCCAAGGCGAAGCCGAAATCGTCGTGGCCCTCAAGCAACAGACCCTGACCTGGCAAGGGCACCTCACGCTAACCAGCGACGCCCAAAACTTCTACTATAAATACACCCGCCAGCTATTTAAAGACGGCCAGCCCGTGAAACAAAAAACCTGGGAAGAAACCATCCCACGCGACCACCAGTAAGTCAGATCGCCGATAGCTTTTGGACCTGGCTCGTGTAGGGACGGGCGCCTCGCCATTCGTCCCACAACTTTTCTGCGAAACAATCCACGGGAACACGGCCCAGGTTACTGTGGTTACTTTCGCACCCTTTGGGATTTTGAGTAGTCTAGCCGCGGTGAACAAGCCCCTATGCGACCCTATTCTGCAGCCTTCTGCGTCTTCAGGGCGCTTTCCCTGGGAGTGATTGTCTTCTCCCCAGCCTCTTCTCTTGCTCAAGAACAGCCGGAAACAACGCGGAAGATAGTGAGCAAAGTGGTCCCGGTGTATCCAGAGCTCGCCAACAAAATGCAAATCCGTGGAATCGTCAGGGTGGAAGCCGTGGTTGCGCCCAACGGAAAAGTGAAGTTCACTCAAGTGATTGGCGGCAGTCCTTTGTTGGCAAGAGCCGCCGTCGATGCCATCGAAAAATGGAAATGGGGACCAGCTCCGCAGGAAACCAAAGAACTCATAGAACTCAACTTTCACCCCTAGCCGGTTACCGTAGTTACTTTCGCGGCGTTCTGAATTCCGAGTAGGCTAACCGAAGTGAAAAAGCCATCCATGCGACCCTATTTTGTAGCTGCCTTTGTAGTTCTCCTCTTGGGAGTGATCGTCTTCTCCCCAGCCTTTTCTCTCGCTCAAGAACAGCCGGAAGGAAAGCGAACGATAGTGGACAGAGTGGTCCCAGTGTATCCAGACCTAGCCCGCAGAGCGCAAATTCATGGAACCGTCAGGGTGGGAGTGGTGGTTGCGCCCAGCGGAAAAGCGAAGCTCACTCAAGTGATTGGCGGCAATCCTTTGTTGGCAAAAGCCGCGGTTGATGCCATAGAAAAATGGAAATGGGCGCCGGCTGCACAGGAAACCAAAGAGCTCGTAGAACTCAATTTTCATCCCTAGCGACCGGTGCCGGCTGCCTCCACGCCCACGGCGCATGCCGCCGCGTTACACTATCTGCTCCCGAAGGTATCCCTTCCATGACCAAAGCAGAGAAGAAACGCCTATCCACAGTTCTTCGCGCGACTCAGTACCTTTTCCTCGAAAACATCGCCCTCAAACTGGTGCTTGAACATCGTGGCGTCCCCAACTGGCAAAAGCTGCTGGAGAAGCTTCTGTCGGACAAGGAAATGTTGGCGGGGGTGCGTCTGAAATTTCGGGACCTCTACAATCAACTTGAAGGGTGCGAGGACCCGTCAGGTGCCCTTGAAGCCCTGTTGAGCGAACTCCCGGCACCGAAGAACACGCAATAGTGGTCGGTCTCAGCGATTCCAGTGTTCCCAGTGTTCCCTGTGGTTAAGGTTTTCTCCACCTACTCCGCGCCCGCTGCGGTCAAATCTCTCCGATCGCACCCCACGGCCGCCTGCCCAAGCCCACTCTTCAGATCCGCCGCCAGCAACTGATGAAACAGGTGTTCCCCCGCCTCCCGTCGCACTGAGAGCCGTCCCGCGCCATAAGCCCGTGACTTCAGCCCTCTCTGAACTGCTTCGCAAATACCCAAGTCCTCATCCTGCACCTGATTCCCCACCGCTACACTCTGCTCGTTGTAAGCGCGTGCAGCTTCGCTCACATCGCTGAAGTAGTAATCAAAGATCACCCGGCAATGATCCACATCAACCGGAATCACCAGATTCGTATCTAGATAGCCCTCGTAGTGATTGAACATGAAATTGGGATGCAGCCAGAAATACCAGGCCCGGTCACCCCTCCGCGTCGTAGCCGTGGCCGCATGCTCGTCCGAACTCACTACCGGACTTGACTGCAAGCAATATCGGTCCTCATTCTCGATCGTATACTGCTTGTAATCCAAAACAGAATTAAGTCCCTTATGCAAGTGTGGCACGTGATATCCGCCATCCAGATAGTTATCGACAAACACTTTCCAGTTACAATGAATGTCATAAGTCTGACTTGTGTAGTAATGCAACTTACTCAACCCGAGAGGCGCCGCCCGCTTTACCAATCCGCCAAGAAACGTTTTCAGCGGAGCTGCCTCCGCGTCCAAATTCACGAACACAAACTGCTCCCACGTCTCTACCTTCACAGGGACAAGCCCATTGTCCTTGCGCTCGAAGTTCTTCACCCCTTCGAACTCCGGCATCCCCTTGAGCGTCCCATCGAGTCCGTAATTCCATCCGTGATAAGGACAATGCAAAATCGACGCCTGCCCGCACGGCTCCGTCACCACCGCCGCCGCATGATGCCGGCACACGTTATAAAACGCGCGCAGCACGCCATCGTTTCCGCGGACCGCCACCAGCGGCTCTCCCGCCACTGTCGCCGTCACAAACTGTCCCGGCTTTTCCACCTGGTCCACTCGCCCCATCACCTGCCAGGTCCGCGAGAAGACCGTCTGCCGTTCCAGTTCCGCAATCCGGGTATCCACATACCATGGCGCCGGAATCGTCGACGCTTCCGTCAACGGCGCCGCATCGTCATAACTCGCAATAATCTGCTCTACGGTCATTCCATCCTTCATGCTTTTTTCCCTGTTACCTGTACTTTTTCCGATCCGATTGCCCGCCGCAGCAATTCCACAAACTGTTCAATGCGCGCTTCTTTCTCCTCCGGAACCGGCCCCGACTTCCGGAACAGTCCCGGATCCAACTCCTCGATTAGCAGCGCATCCTGAAAACGATCCATCGTCCACTCCAGGATCGATCCGATCATGTCCACGTCCAGATCCGGCCGTAACTCTCCGCGCTTTACGCCGAAGCTCACAAAGTCACGCCATCCGTAAGGATCCTCGGCCACCAGAAACCGGTTGATCTCCCGCCGCAGCGAAAGATCCGTCCCATAATTACCGACCAGATAGATTCGGTACGACGACCAGTTATCGCGCACCATGTTCTCCGTGCGCCCCAGCCAGTACCGCAGTAGTTCAAAAAATCCCCGCTCCTGCACCGCCGCCGGAGCTTGCATATATTTCGGAAACGACTGCACCGCCTTCTTGTAGGCCTCGAAGAATAATCCGTCCTTGCTCTTGAAGTGCTGGAACACCGAGCCCTTGGCAATGCCTAACTGCGCCGCGATATCCTCCACCCGCGAAGCACTGTACCCGCGCTCGGCAAAATGCCCGATCGCCGCCTCCACAATCCGCGCCCGTTTCGCTTCCGAGCGCGGACGTGGCTTCCCGTCCCGCCTCATTTGCGTCGGCTTCGCCAGACTGCTCGTAATTCCTTCCATGGCCCAACTCCTCCCGCTTTCTCTTGACCCTCGGTCAAACGCAAGATACAGCACTCCTAAACCATTTTTCAATGGCTTTTTTAATGAGCTTTCGTTAGTTTCTTCACCCAGGGTCCTTCTTTAGTTTGACCACCGGTCAGCCGACAGAGCGTCGTTCAGCGACGCCAAAAGTTTTGTCGAATAAGACGCTCCTTTAGGGGGGAGCAGGAAAGGAAATTTCGATGCCCGAAACCGCTCAGCAGTACACGCAGCGCATCCTAGCCAACGCCCAGGGACAAGACCCGATGAGGGTCCAGTCCGCTACCACGAAAAAACTCGCTCGCCTGATTAAAGGCGTCCCTACCGCAAAACTCCGCAAGCGCCCCGCGCCCGACAAATGGTCCGTCGCCGAAATTCTGGCCCACCTCGCCGACGTCGAAATCGTAATCGGATGGCGCATGCGCTCCATTCTCGGAGCCCCCGGAACGCCCGTCCAAGCCTACGATCAGAATGCCTGGGTCACCACTGGACATTACGACAAACGCGATCCCCGCAAATCCATCGAACTGCGCCACGTCGTGCGCGAAGCGAACCTCGCCCTGCTGAAATCGCTTTCTGCCGATCAGTGGAAGCACTATGGCCAACATGCCGAGCGCGGCCAGGAATCCATCGAGCACATCGTCCGCATGGTCGCCGGACATGATATCAATCACATCCACCAAATCGAGCGCATCCTAAAGCCAAAACAATAACCGCACACATAGGAGCGCTTTATACCCATTGGAGAGTGATAAATGCTTTGCCAGAGAGCCGGCGGTGATTCCTCCCAGATCGAGATTGCATGGGCTACTGCCGTTCCGCCACTTCCTGCAGCGTTTTCACCACTGGCGTCTCCGTGGGCCGTTTGGCGGTTGTGGTGGTAATCACAATGACGCTGACGAGCACCAGTAGTGTTCCGAGTAAGGTTCTCGTGCCGACGGTCTCGCCTCCGAGGAAGTATCCGACGATCACTGCCACTACCGGGTTGACGTAAGCGTAGGTGCCAACCTTGGTTGGTGATTCATGATGGATGAGCCAGACGTAGGCGGTAAATCCAACGATGGAGCCGGCTACGATCAAGTAGGCGAGGGCGAACCAGGCGCCGCGAGAAACTGCCTGAATATGAAATCCGCGGAACTCGCCGAAAATTGCTGCCGTCAGCGCGAGCAGGATTCCTCCAGCGAGCATCTGCGCTCCCGAACTCATGACTTTCGACGCGGGCAGCGGCAGCTTGCGTGTAAGAGCCGAAGCAACGGACCAGCTTATCGCTGCGATTACCAGCGCGACCGCTCCAGGACGATCGATGGGCACTTCGCCCAATCTCAATCTTAGTGAGCGGCTCACCAGAACCGACACCCCGCCGATGCCGATCAAAAGAGCCAGCGCCAGCCGGAACGTCAGCCGCTGCGTGCGCAGAATGACAATCTCGGAAAGCGCCATGAAGACGGGGATGGTCGCCAGCATGACCGCAGCAATTCCCGAAGGAACGCGTTGTTCGGCCCAGAACAACAAGCCGTAATCGACCACGAAGATGCAAACCGCGAGAGCCGAAGCCGCAAGCCACTCGGGCCGAGTCGGCGACGGCGTACCGCTTAGCCGCATCCAGCCAAAGAGAACGACTCCGGCAATGAAGAAGCGCATGCTCGCGAGAAGTAGCGGCGGGACTTCGCGCACACCGACGCGGATGGCCAGGAAGGTCGATCCCCAGACGAAATAAATGATGGCGAAGGCCAGCACGGTCTTCCATGCTGGCGGACGAACTGGTGCTTCCATGGGAAATAGATTGCCAGCAAGGCGGCGGGGACGCAGAGTTTTTCTGGCACCAACTTACAAATTACCCAATTACCAATTCCTCACGAACTTCCAATCCAAATCCCGACCGCAAACACGAGCACTCCTCCCACCACCACCTGAAACGCTGCCGACAGCAGCGGAGTATCCATATACCGATTCCGAATCCACGCAATCGTGGCGAGCTCCATGGCCACAACAATTACCGCCGCGCTAAACGCCACATGGAAATCTTTAATCAAGAACGGAAGCGTATGTCCAATCCCACCCGCCGCCGTCATCAATCCAGTCACCGAACCACGCAGCATTGGGCGCCCGCGCCCGGTCATCGATCCGTCATCCGACAGCGCCTCCGCAAACGCCATCGAAATTCCCGCCCCAATCGATGCCGCGAGGCCCACCAGTAATGCATCGTGACTGCTCTTGGTGGCAAACGCCGCCGCAAAAACCGGAGCCAGCGTCGACACCGATCCGTCCATCAACCCCGCCAACCCCGGCTGAACGATCTGCAATACAAACAGCCGGCGTTGCGCTTCCTCCTCCGTCTTTTTTACAGTCGGAGTCATGTTCTCCGACATCGCCTCCGCTGCCACCTGGTGCTTGCGTTCGATCTCTTCGAGATCGCCCAGCAGTTTGCGGATTCCTGCGTCCGTCACCTGGCCGATCGCCTTCTGATAAAACTGGCGCGTCTCCAGTTCCATGAGTTCCGCCTGCTTCCGCACATCCGAAATCTTCAACGGACGCGCCAGCCAGAGCGGTCTCCGCTGCACAAACCCCTTCACATCCTGCCGCCGGATCAGCGGAATGTGTTCCCCAAAGCGGGCCCGATAAGTTTCGATCAGCGACGCCCGATGCTCCGACTCCTCCGCCCCCATGTCGTCGAAAAGCTTCGCCGTCGCCGGATACGTCTCCCGGAGCCCCTCGGCAAAATCCGCGTATACCCGGCCATCTTCCTCTTCCAGTGAAACCGCCAGCGCCAGAATTTCGCGCTCCGACAAGTCTTTGAAGTTTCGCGCCATGCGACAAGTTTACTGTTTCTGCATTGGGTTTCAAGAATGGGGTTTGATACAGTCTTAACCGTCTCAATACCTTCGTAACATTCCCTGCCGCCCCCCGGATCGGGTCTAATCACGAACATCCCCCGTGAGGAGACCTATGAAACGAACCGTGTTTTTCGCCTTGCTGTGCGCATCTTTCGCCTACGCCCGCGACCATCAATCGCCGCAATCCGGCACGCTGCTTCAGATGGACTCCGTCGAATGCGGCACCGATCAGAAGAGCGCCAAGAGTCTAACCGGAGAGATCATCGGCACCGATTCCGCCCACCAGAAAATGCACACCCTGCTCTGCCAGGAATATCTCCTGCAGACCGACCGCATCATCTACCGCATTCGCCCTAAGGACGACAAACACCCCACCCTGCTACCCGTCGGCGAAAAGGCTCAGTTCCACATCGAGAAGGACCACATGAAGCTTCGCGTGGAAGACCTGGACGACAAAGAGCGTGAGTACGTAGTCGTCTCCATGACTCCTCGGGCTGAAGTTCAAACCGCCGACAGCCACAAATAGTTCGACTCAATTGCTTGTGTGGGGACGGGCGTCTCGCCCGTCCCAGCCGTGCGCACCGGCCCGCAGGCAACTCTTGCCTCGGCCAACCCCGGCAGGCTTTGCCCAGCCGGTCCGCGCCTCGCCATCTCGCCGGACGCCATTGCTCGCAACTGTCACAAAATACTCTTAGAGTTTTGCGCACTGTTCCCGGTGCCAATGGAATCGAGAGTGCATCAACACCACTAGGTTCACTTGGAACTTCGCCACCGGGCAGCAGCGATCTTCCGCTGGCGAATCCCACGCGGAACGCTTCTTCAACTTTTACATCGAGGTATATCAATGTCCATCTTCGGGATTTTAAGCAGCGGCTTCCTCCAAAAGCAGCTCGGCGCCCCCAGCACTCCTAACAAACAGAGCATCGAACAGCTCAGCAAGGATCTCCAGTCTGGCAATCTCGCGGCCGCGCAATCCGATTTTTCCACCCTGCAGAAAGCCTTTGCGCTGTCGGTCACCAGTGCTGCCTCCGCTTCTGCTGCCGGCCAAGGTCGGAGACTTAACCAACCCGAATTCCTTGCTCCAGAACCTCACGTACGGCAATCTTTTTGCCGCTCAGCAGGCCTATGCAGCGCTGCGAGCGCAGGCACCCGTTTCGACCGTCTTCGGACAGCGCCAAACGGAGCCGCTTGTGTCAGGTCCTCCCATCTCGATCGGCGGCCTCCCCGACGCGGAGCTAATCGGTCCCCCGATTTCGGTGCTAGCCTAATCAATTCGTGTGGCGCGGGCAGTCTCGCCCGCGCCGCTTCCTGATCGGATCTCGCGCAGAGAGTGTCAGCCCATCCCTCAACTCACCCTCCGCATTCGCCGGCGGAGGGGTCCTCCACTCACTCCCGGCTCGGAGTGTTTCTCGTCCTCGGCCACCGGGAATCGGGTTGGGGTTCGGGGCGAGGTGCTGTTATCATTCTGCGGCAGTTCGGAGGCATTCCATGAAACCATCCTTTCTGGCTCTTGCTCTCGCAGTGGCTACCTTCTCAGCAGCCGTGCTTTTATTTGCGCAGCCGATGCATGCTCAGAACGCTTTTACACCCGATCAAGTCAAGTTCGGGCCTGCACCGGCCTTCCTGCCGCCGGGGGCGCAGCTAGCCGTTTTGGAAGGCGACCCAATGGCTTCGTCGGGCGACTTCACGATTCGTCTCAAGATGCCTGATGGCTACAAGGTCGCTCCCCACACCCATCCCAACCGTGAGAATGTAAGTGTTCTCTCCGGCACCTTGAAAGTAGGAATGGGCGACCAATTCGACGCCGGCAAAATGATGAGCTTCGGAGCGGGCAGTTTCGCATATATGGATCCCAGCATGCATCACTACGCCATGGCTTCAGGCGATACCGTGATTCAGATACACGGCATGTCGCCGGTGAAGTTCAATTACATCAATCCCGCTGACGATCCCAGCGGGAAGAAATAAAGGCCGCAGGGCGTGTGGCGCGGATGGGACGCGAAAGAGGTGACGCCGCTCACACCCGCCCCTTGCGATAAAGCGCTGCAAGGAGCGGCCACCCCGGCGAAATTCTCACGCTAGACTATGGTGGTGAGAAAGCTTTGGAGAACGCTCACAGAAATTTCACCAAGGCTTCGGCCGTCTCCTTGGGCCGTTCTTCCAGCACCCAGTGTCCGGTGTCCTTTAGCACGACAACCGTCACATCCGACGCGACTAGCTTCATCTGCTGCGCCAGTGCGTCGCCCAGCGACTTCTCACCACCGATCACTAGGACGGGCATGGTGAGTTTGGTCTGAGAGAGCTGAGCGAAATCTTTTGCGGCTTGCTGAAACGAAACGAAGTATGCCCAACCTGCGCGCATGCGTCCCGGCCGGGAATAGGCCGCTGCGTAGGCTTTGCGATCGGCCTCTGGGATCGAACGGGTCTTGTCGGCTGCAAGGTCATTCCAGAAATACTCGAAGAAGAGACGCTCCCGTCCTTGAACAAGAGCCTCGGGAGTCGGCCCGTGGAATCGGAAATGCCAGATTTTCGGGTCGTTGTAAACGGCCTCCCACCCAGCCACGCCCGGGAGGAAGGCATCCATCACCACCAGCTTCGTCACTTCGGCAGGAAATTGCCCGGCGTAGGCATAGGCAACCATCAGTCCGATGTCGTGGCCGACGACCTCCGCTTTCTGGATGCCCAGCGAGCGGGCCAGCGCATGCATGCGGATGGCGGCCGTCTTCATGTCCAAGCCATCGTTCGGGATCGCTGAGTCTCCGATGCCGGGGAGGTCTGGTGCGATCACCGTAAATCGCTCAGCCAACACTGGAATAATCGGCTTCCACATCAGCGAGGTCTCTGCGTATCCGTGCAGCAAGATGAGCGATGGGCCGTGGCCGGCCGTGAGGTAATGCAGCTTGACGCCGTCGATCTCGGCGGTGCGCGAGGCTATGGTCTCGTCGGCCGCTGCGGCCGCGTAAGCTCTCGCAGAGAATGTGCTGGAGAGAAAGAGTGAGCCGAAAACGCCCACGCTAACGAAGAAGTTCAAAACGCGTTTCATTAATACTCCTGACGAGAGACCTGCGAAGGTCAAATGCGTTACCCCGGAGTGAATAGTTGATTGTAATGTGGGATCTTGACAACTTTGTGTTATACTATAACTAGTCTGACTAGTTTTATGAAAATCGATAATCATCGCTGGCAGCTTCAAA
Source organism: uncultured Acidobacteriaceae bacterium (assembly GCA_963772195.1). GTDB lineage: Bacteria > Acidobacteriota > Terriglobia > Terriglobales > Acidobacteriaceae > Acidiflorens. The sequence continues at coordinate 256,442 of CAVYWE010000003.1, forward strand.
CTGCCAAGGCCCGCTTCAGCGAACTCTTCCGCCGCGCCCGTACCGAAGGACCACAGTACGTCACTAGGCAAGGCAAAGAGGCCGTCGTGGTCATTGGAGCTGAGGAATTCGAAAAACTCAAGCGTCGAAATCGCAAGACGAGCCTCGTCCAATTCTTCGCTGAATCTCCTCTGGTTGGTTCCGGCATTGACCTTGAGCGCATGCCCGACTTCGGACGCAAGGTCAAGCTGTGAGTGGTTTCCTGCTCGACACGAACATCGTTTCGGAGTTGGTGCGACCACGGCCCGATCCTCGCGTGGCCCAATGGTTGGATTCTACCGATGAGGAATTGCTGTTCCTCAGTGTCCTCACGCTGGGAGAAATCCGCAAAGGGATCACCACGCTCACCGACCCAGCACGCAAGACCAGGCTCGAAGCGTGGCTGAGTGGAAATCTGCTCGCTCGCTTCGAAGGCCGAATCCTTCCAATCGACCACGCCATCGCCGACCGCTGGGGGCAAATCACCGGATCCCTGGCGGCGCAAGGATCACCGCTGGCGGTCATCGATGGACTGCTCGCCGCGACCGCCTTGCATCACAATCTGACTCTAGTCACACGCAACACCCGCGACGTGGCACGGACAAGGGTGGAGGTGTTTGATCCGTGGACAGGATGAAAGGCGGTACGAAACCCGTGTGGTGAACCACTCCGCTTCACACTACGAAATACTTAGCCCCCGGGTGATGCACCACAATCGCCGATGTTGACTGTTCGGGCTCGAGCAGGAACCCCGAAGTCAGACGCACGCCGACGTTCTCCTCTGGCTTGAGCAGTGCGAACAGCTTCGTCTGATCCTCCAGATTCGGACACGCCGGATAGCCGAACGAATACCTCGACCCGCGATACTTCTGATGGAACAGATCGCGAATGCGAGGGGAATCCTCGGCGGAGATGCCTAACTCTTCGCGCATCTTCTTATGGTGGAACTCGGCCAGCGCTTCGGCGGTCTCCACGCTTAGGCCGTGTAGATACAGATAGCGGGTGTACTCTCCGCCTTCAAACAGGCGCTGCGTTTCCACCGAGGCCTTGGGGCCGATCGTCACTAACGACAGGCCGAGCACGTCCATCTTGCCGGATGACGGGGCAGCGAAGAAGTCGGAGATGCAAAGGCGGCGGCCTTCGCGCTGGCGGGGGAAGGTGAAGCGGAGGAGTTCCTTTGGTTGGCTCGGGGTGGACGGGCGAGGGCGCCCGTCGCTCCACTGGGTTGGGTCGTAGACCACTATGTCGTTTCCGTCGCCTTGCGCGGGGAAATATCCGTACACAACTTTCGGCTCAAACCATCCCGCTACGATCACATCCTCTTCCAGTTGCTTCTTGATCGGACGGTACTTCTCTTCGACCAGGCGCGCGTAATCTTCCTGCGACGCCGTTTTTAACTGCCACTGATTTTTGAACAACGCCGTGTCGTTGACGTAATGGAAAAGCTCGCGCAGATCGTAATCCTTCACCACGCGCACGCCCCAGAACGGAGGCTCGGGAATATTCGGCGCATCGGTCACTACCGCGCTGCGCTCCGAAAACACGGGACCGGTTTCTTCATCTACCGCCGCCGCTTTCGCGTATTCCTTTACTGTTCTGCCATCTTTTAGCCGCGCATCGCGTTTGCCGTTTTCCCCCGCCAGGTCCTCCATCACGTGCAGGCCAGCGAATGCGTCTTCCCCGTAGAACACCGAATTCGAATACTCGCGCCGCAGATCGTCTTCTACATACTTCCTCGTAAGGGCCGCGCCCCCGCAGATCACTGGGAACTCCAGCTTCTGCCGTTCCAGTTCCTGGATCACGTACTTCATCTCCAGCGTCGACTTCACCAGCAAGCCGCTTAGACCGATTGCATCCGCGCCGTGCTCCTGGGCTGAACGGATGATCACGTCGCCTGCCTGCTTGATCCCCAGGTTCACGACTTTATATCCGTTGTTCGACAGGATGATATCGACAAGATTCTTACCTATGTCGTGGACATCGCCCTTCACCGTGGCGAGAATGATCGTGCCCTTCTGCTGTGAGCCGGTTTTCTTCTCCATCTTCGGCTCTAGATAGGCGACCGCCGCCTTCATCACTCCGGCGGAATCGAGCACCGACGGCAACTGCATCTTGCGCGCTCCGAATAAGTCGCCGACGGTCTTCATGCCGTCGAGCAGCACTGTATTGATCAGGTCGAGTGGCGTGTAGGGGACTAGCGCTTCTTCCAGCAACTCTTCGAGGCTGCGCTTGGTTTTGCCCTCGCCCACCGATTTCTCGCCGTTGATGATCGCGTATTTGAGCTTGTCCTCGATCGATAGGGATTCGACGTGCGCGGTCGTCTGCGCCTGCGCCTTACCTTTCATGCCGGTGAAACGCTGCATGTAAACCTGCAGCGGGTCGCCATTTGAGCGATCTTGATAAATCAGCTTGCGCGCCAGTTCCACTTCTTCCGACGGAATCTTATATAGCGGATAAATCTTCGTGTAATTAACGATGGCAACGTCCAGGCCGTTTTCGACCGCCTCATGCAGAAACACCGAGTTCAGAACGCGGCGCGGATAAGCGTCGAGGCCGAAGCTGATGTTGCTGACGCCGAGGACCGTCTTTACGTCCGGCAGTTCCTGATGGATGCGCTTGACCGCCGCCAAGGTCTCCATGCCTGCCGACCGATATTCTTCCTGCCCCGTGGAAATCGGGAGCGTGAGCGTGTCGAAGAGCAAGTCCACCGGACGAATGCCGTACTTTTGCGTCGCCAGATCAAAGATGCGATGCGCGATCGCAACTTTTCTGTCCGCGGTCAGCGCCATGCCCTCTTCATCGATGGTCAACGCGATTACCCCCGCGCCATAGCGCTTCGCCATGGGCAACACTTTCGACGTACGCTTCTCGCCATCTTCGAGGTTGATCGAATTGATGATGGCTTTGCCGGGGATGCGCTTCAGCGCCTCCTCGACTACGTCGGCTTCGGTGCTGTCGATCAAGATTGGTGCGGGCACGCGAGTCGCGATTTTTTCCAGGATGGCGGAGATGTAGCCTTTCTCGTCTTCGCCTACGATGGCGCAACACAAGTCGAGCATATGCGAGCCTTCGTTCGCCAGCTTTTTCGCCAGCGTCAGAATGTCGTCGTACTTTTTGGCCTGCACCAGCTTGCGGAAGTGATCGACGCGCGTGGTCGTATTCATCTCTTCGGCTACGATCAGGGGCTTTGGCTCCAGATCGAGCGGCACCGATGTGTACGCGCTTGACGCCGCGCCCACCGGCTTTACATCGCGCTGCGCTGGTTCTACACCGGAAACCGCGTCGACCACGGCCTTCAGATGTTCGGGAGTGGTGCCGCAACATCCACCTACGATTCTTACGCCGTAATCTTTGACAAAATGTTTGTGATACTCCGCAAGGTCTTTCGGGGAGAGCTTGTACTCCGCGTGTCCGCCCACGTTCTGCGGCAGTCCCGCATTCGGCAAAATCGAAATGTGCTTGGTGGAGTTGAGTCCTAGATATCGGACCGCCTCATTCATCTCCTTCGGACCGGTCGCGCAGTTCAGACCGATGATATCGATGTCATAGGGCTCAAGTGCCGTCAGCGCCGCGCCAATTTCGGTGCCGAGCAGCATGGTTCCGGATTCCTGTAGCGTGACCTGGACCTGCACCGGCAGGCGCTTTCCCGCTTTGCGCATAGCCTCGATGACCGCGACCGTGGCAATCTTCGCCTGCAGGAGGTCCTGGCACGTCTCGATCAACATCACATCGACGCCACCCTCGATCAGCGCCGCCGCCTGCTCTTCGTATGACGCCAACATGGCGTCCCAACCGATATGTCCGAGAGAAGGCAATTTTGTCGTCGGACCCATCGATCCCGCGACGAATCTTGGTTTGTCTTTAGTCGAAAATTGCTGCGCGACTTCTCTCGCTAGTTGGGCCGCTTTCAGGTTGATCTCGCGCACTTTGTCGCGCAGATCGAACTCGCCAAGAACCAGGCCCGTCCCGCCGAACGTATTCGTCTCCACGATGTCGCAGCCCACGCGGAAGAAATCGGCGTGAATATCGCGAATAATATCGGGACGGCTTAGTACGAGAACTTCGCTGCAGTTTTCCTTGCCCCAGTAATCGTCCAGAGTAGGATTGCGCTTCTGGATGTTGGTGCCCATGGCGCCGTCGTAGATGACGACGCGTTCTTTTACGAGTTGGAGAAAGTCGGACAATTAGTTCTCAGTTCCCGGTTCTCAGTTCTCAGTCCAATTCTCAGTAATACGTACTCACTGAGAACTGAGAACCGAGAACTGAGAACTGTTTCCAATACAACAACGCCGGTCCCGCTGGGGACCGGCGTTTGGTAGAAAATCTCGAAGTTCGCTAATCCCCGATCACGCCCGCATCCGTTTCCGATTGCGCAAACACCTGATTGGCTCCCATATGTGCCGGAGCCGGCGCCAGCATCTGTTCTTTGCGGTAAATCAGATTGCTCGCATTGAAACTCGCCAGCTCAAATCCATGCCCATGCGTAATCGCATCGGTAGGACAAGCCTCCACACAATATCCACAAAATATACATCGATTATAGTCGATGTTGTAGACGTGGGCGTAGCGTTCGGCGCCAGAAACCCTTTTTTCAGCGGTGTTTTCCGCGGCTTCTATGTAGATGCAATTCGCGGGGCAAGCGGCGGCGCAGAGGAAACAGGCTACACATTTTTCCAGTCCGTTTTCGTCGCGCTGCAGGACGTGCATGCCGCGAAAACGTTCCTGAAACTTTGCGCCTTTCAGGGGGCCGGGACCGTCGGGATAGTTTTCGACGATAGTTGGCTGAAACATCTCCTTCAGGGTGATGGTCATTCCCTGGGCTATGGCTCCGATGTTTTTGATCACGGACATGCTTTATTAGTATAGCGGAAGAGGCAGCTTTCGGCTGTCAGCTGTCGGCTGTCAGTTGTCGGCTGTCAGTTGTCGGCTCTCAGCTTTTCGGTATTGGCTGTTCGAAAATGGCTACCAAGGACTACGGGACTTTCGTGGACGTGGAAATCTTCCTTTAATCGTTGAGACTCTACTTATGCGCTGCGTCGCGCCAGCGCAAGAGTTGCGTTTCAATTTATGGCCTGCCGTGGTGTGCGCTTTTCTCTTTTTGTTTTTTTCGTTATCTTCGGTGGGGCTTCCGTTTTTCTTTTCAGCTGGTTTTCGGGCAGGGCCTTCGGGCAGGAATCTGACAGCAAAGCTACTCACTCTTCTCCTCGCGAGCGCGACGGGGACCGTCCATATCTGCGGGATCGATTGGACTGGAACTGGAACCAGCGCGGCCGGAGTGTGCCTCGGGGAGAATCGGCGGCGGGGCGGCGGTTTCGGGCTTATCGGCAGAAGATGGCTATGCGGGCAGAGCGCGCGACGCACCCACCCAAGCGGAGCTTGGATGGGGCACCCGCACTCCCTCTTGCGTCGTCCTCTACACACCCACCCGCCTTTTTCTTGGGCTCTACAGTGTGGGCCCCGGTGGGGCCAGCTCCGCTGGCTTCCGATGCTACAGGAGATGGAGCGCAGGATTACAACTGGGTCTCGGGGCGGGCTACTTCGGTAGTGATCGATCCTGCGGACACGACGGGAAACACGGTGCTGCTGGGCGGCGCATATGGCGGTCTTTGGAAATCCACTAACGCGGGCAGTCAGAATTCCAATCCGGCGTTGGTTACCTGGCAGGGTTTGATTGACGATCAGCCGACGCTAGCGGTAGGCGCGATTGCTTTGCAGCCGGGAAACAGCAGCGTCGTACTGGTTGGGACCGGGGAGACGAACAGTTCGGGGGATTCTTATTACGGGCTGGGGATTCTGCGTTCGGCGGATGAGGGTGCCACGTGGACGCAGATCCAGAGCGCGGGAACGGGGCAGTCTTTTTTAGGGATTGGATTCAGCAAGATTGCTTTCAGTACGACGAATCCCAGCCTGGTGGTGGCGACGACGGCGGGAGACAACGGCTTGCACGTTGGCCGGGAAGAGGATGGGAATTCGACGGCGCGCGGGCTTTACTACTCGCAGGACGGTGGAGTGACGTGGAATCGCGTCATCCTCTCGGACAGTGCGATTCCTGCCTCGGCTGCGGCGGTGGTTTACAACGCGAGCCAGGGAGCGAGCGGGACTTTCTATGCTTTTATTCGGCGTCACGGGCTGTACTCATCGACCGACGGCCAGCATTTCACGCGGCTGACTACGCAACCTAGCGCGGGACTTGCCTCGGGGTTGTGTCCGGCGGGTTCGAACGCAACGAGTTGCCTGATTTATCGCGGCGAGTTCGCGGTGGTACCGGGGCGCAACGAGATGTATGTGTGGGTTGTCGATGTGCAGCCGGATAACAATGGAAATCCGGAGCCGGTTGATGAAGGCATCTGGAGGACGACTAACGGCGGAACCAGTTGGACAGCGATTCCGGACAACGGCATCACGAACTGCGGTGACAGCGCGTTTGGGCCGAACAGCGGCTGCGGAGTGGAGCAGGGTTATTACAACCTGGAGTTGGCCGCAGTCCCCGATCCAGCGCCACCTTCGACGGGAACGGATCTTTACGCGGGCGCGATCAATCTTTACAAGTGTACGTTTGCGTCCGGGGGCACGACCTGCACGCAAGGCGACTGGATCAATCTGACGCACGCATATGGCTGCAACCCGGGCCCGCTCGGGGCACCGGCGCACGTGCATCCGGACCAACACGGATTGGCGTTCATGGTTGCGAGTGGCAAAGCGGTGGGCTACTTCGCGCATGACGGCGGCATCAGCCGGACGCTGGATGGCTATGCCGGCCTGAACACCGGCAGTTGCACGGGGACGAATCAGTTTGACAGCCTGAGCGAGAGCCTGGGCTCGATGACGGAATTCGTTTCGCTTTCGCTGCACCCCTCGAGCGCGGACATTCTGTTGGGGGGGACGCAGGATAACGGCTCCCCAAAAACCAGCAGCGCGACCGGCAACAGCACCTGGCAGAACGCGCTCGGCGGAGACGGCGGATTCAATGCGATCAATCCCACGAAGCCCAACGAGTGGTTTGCGGCGAACCCCTACGTCACGATTTTGAAGTGCGAGTTGGGACCAGCGTGTAACGACGCCGGATTTTTCGAGATCGTAAGCTCAGCCAATCTGGGCGGAGACGAGGGAGCTTTCTATACTCCCTACATTCTGGATCCGCAGAATACCAGTGAAATGTTGGTGGGAACTTGCCGGGTGTGGCGGATCAGCACCAGCGGAACCGCTCCGTTGCAGCTCAGCAATGACTTCGACACGTTGGGAACGGGCGCGTGCACGGGTGGCGAGATCAACCTGGTGAATGCGCTGGCAGCGGGCGGTCCAAAGGACACGAACAACAATTCGACGGTGGTGTACGCGGTGACCAACGGATATGGGCCGCTCAGCGGGAAGCCGGGCGGCGGAGTGTGGGTTACAACCAACGCTGGTGTCGCGCTGATGGCGAATGTGACACAAAATGTGAACCCGAACGGGTATGCGATTTCGACGGTCGCGACGGATAAGTCCGATGCGACGGGCAAGACGGCGTATGTCGGGATCATGGGATTCAGCACGCCGTCGTACCCAACGTCGCATGTGTGGAAGACGGCGAATGCCGGCACGAATTGGACGGACTGGACAGGGACGGGGCTGCCTGACGCTCCGGTGAATGCGTTGCTGGTGGATTCGCAAGCGGGGCAGGTTTACGCGGGAACCGACGTTGGCGTTTTTGTGTGTTCGACGACGACTGCGAGTTGGACTGAAGTCGGTCCAGCGCCGGGGCCAGGTGTGTCGGGATTTTTGCCGAACGCGCCGGTAACCGCTCTTCAACTTTTTAATCCCGACGCGGGGACGAAAACTCTGGTGGCCTCGACCTACGGGCGCGGCATTTGGAACTACGCACTGGTGGCGTCGCCAAACTACACGAATGTGATTTCGAATTCGCCGCAGACGATGTTTCCGACGCAGACGGCCACGTTCAACGGCACGCTGACGGCGAAGAGCGGATACGCCAGTTTGGTGAATTTGAGCTGCACGGGCGCGGCGCCGGTGACTTGCACGCTGCAGCCGACGCAGGTAATGTTTTCGGGAAATCCGACAGCATCATACGCCCTGACGGCAGGCGGAAGTGTGGGCGATTACAGTTTCAACGCGCACGCGGTGGGGACGGACGGCAACGCGATTACGCGCGACGCGCCGGTCATGCTGCATGTGGTGGACTTTAATTTGACGGCACCCAGTCCGAATTCGTTGAGTGTGGCGCAGGGCGGAACGTCGGGGGCGAGCGCGTTCCAGGTGACGGCGGCGGGAAGTTTTGCGGGCGCGGTGACACTGAGCTGCTCGGCAGGGCTGCCGGCGGGAGCGGCTTGCGTGTTCTCGCCGTCGAGTTCGGTGAGTCCGACGTCTTCGACTCCCGTGACGGTTACGTTGACGGTGACGGCGGCGGCAGGCACTCCGGTGGGTGGTCCGACGACGGTGACCATCTCGGCGATGGCGACGGGAGCGCCTTCGGCCAAAACGCAGACGTTCAGGCTGACGGTGACCGGGCCGGGTCCGGATTTTACTTGGACAGACACGGGCAATGCGTCGGTGACAGTGCTGGCGGGACAGAGCGCCAGCTATAGATTTTCGGCGAGTCCGGTGGGAGGCGGGGTTTTTTCTTCGGGAGTGAGTTTTGGGTGCGCGAACCTGCCGGCATTGACTAGTTGCGGGTTTAGTCCGGCGTCGATTGCGGCAGGAGCGGGGACGACTACGGTTATTTTGACGATTGCCACTATGGGACCGAATTCGGGGACGCAATCGCGGCCGCGGGCGGGGGCCGTGCTGCGCACGGCTTGGACCCTTCGACTTGGCTCAGGGCAGGCTCGCGGGGACGCCCGTCCCCACACGAGCACCCGACCCTACGTTCTGCCGTTCTTTACGCTTGCATGGGTCGTGGTGGTGGGAATTGTGGGGATCGGGAAAAAGAGACGCGGCAAGCCGCGTCTCTGCGGAGGGGTGGCGTGGATTTGTTTGGGGCTCGGGTTGATGGCACTCATTTCCTGCGGCGGGGTTGCGGGGGGTGGTGGCGGGCCGCCACCGCCGGTGACGGTTACGGCGAGTCCGGGATCGGCGAATTTGTTTGCGGATGAGGCGGGTAACTCCTGGCCGGCGGGAGTTACTCAGAAGCAATTCACGGCGATAGTTAATAACTCGTCTAATCAGAGTGTAACTTGGGCCGTCGCTGGCGGGAGCGCGAATGGCACGGTGGATGGGACGGGGCTGTATACGACTCCGGCGGTGGTGTCGAACCCGGCGGCGGTGACAGTGACGGCCACGGCGGCTGCCGACGCCACAAAGTCGGGATCGGCTAAGGTGAATGTGGAGACGCCGACGGGGTTGGGGACGTCCCAGATTACGGTGACGGCTACGGCAGCGGGTGGGGCAGCACACGGGGATGTGGTGACGCTGATCGTGCAGTAGGGCGAACTCACCGCCGAGACGCCGGGAGCGCAGAGAACAAACTTTTTGTTGGGCTGAGGCGCGGACTCATGTCTGCGTCCTTTTTTCTTGCGTCACACTTTCTTCTGCCTGCGTCACGGCGATGGGGCGCGGGAGTGAGGTAGGATCATCTTCGGCGAGGCTCTGTCGTGCTGCGCACGGCTTGGACAGACGGGGCGGCTGTCCCTACGCAAGAAACTTATGACCTACGACATTGCGGTGATTGGCGGAGGGATTGTTGGGCTTTCGTTTGCCATGCAAGCGACGGAGAAGTTCCCGCGGTTGCGGGTGGTGGTTCTGGAGAAAGAGGCGGGAGTGGCACGGCATCAGTCGGGTCACAATAGCGGGGTGATCCACAGCGGCGTTTATTACAAGGCGGGATCGCTGAAGGCTCGGTTGTGTGTGGCGGGGGCGCGGGAGATGGTGGAGTTCTGCTCGCGACATGGAGTCCCGCATAGAGTGTGCGGGAAATTGATCGTGGCTATTAACTCGGAGGAAGCAACGCGGCTGGATGAGTTAATGGCGCGGGGCGTGGCGAATGGGTTGGAGGGCTTGCGGCTGCTGGAGCGCGAGGCGATGCTGGAAATTGAGCCGCACGCGGGCGGAGTGCGAGCGCTGTACGTGCCGTCGACGGGGATTACGGATTTTGCGGCGGTCGCGGCGAAGTATGCGGAGATCGCGGTGGGATGCGGGGCTGAGGTGAAGACGAGCGCGAGGGTGGTGGGATTCGATCGGTCATCTGGCGTAAAGTCCGGCATAAAGTCGGGCGCAAAGTCGAGCGCGGCAGGGGACGCGGTGGTGATCCGGACGCGAGCGGGAGATTTTTCGGCGCGGTATGTGGTGAATTGCGCGGGACTGTATAGTGACCGGGTTGCGCGGATGGCGGGGCATGATCCGGGGATGATGATCGTCCCGTTTCGCGGGGAGTATTACGATTTGGCGGCGGCGCGTGGGGAGTTGGTGCGGGGGCTGATTTATCCGGTGCCGGATCCGCAGTATCCGTTTCTGGGGGTGCACTTCACGCGGCGGATTCATGGGACTGTGGATGCGGGACCGAATGCGGTGCTGGCTTTCCGGCGCGAGGGATACCGGTGGAGGGATTTTGATTTGGGCGAGGCGCTGGAAGTGGCGAGGGATGCGGGATTTCGGGCGATGGCGCGGCGGGAGTGGAGAAATGGGCTGGCGGAGTTTCGGCGGTCGCTGCGAAAGCGAGAGTTTGTGCGGTCGTGCCAGCGGTTGGTGCCGGCGGTGCGGATGGAAGATATGACGCCGGGCGGCTCCGGGGTGCGGGCGCAGGCGGTGGGGGCGGATGGCGCTCTGGTGGACGATTTCCGGTTCGTCGAGCGCGAGCGGTTTTTGCATGTGCTGAATGTGCCGTCTCCCGCGGCGACGGCGTCGTTGCCGATTGGGCGTGAGATCTTGAAGATGGTGCCGGCGGAGATTGTAGGAAATTGAGGCACTCAAACATTAAGTCATTGAAACATTTGGAGCTTGGGATCGCGCCAGATGGCGGATTGCATGTAGTCGTGTAATCTGGTGGATTCTGTTACTGCTGGTAGAGGGGAGTTCGTATGGCGCAGAGTTTGAGTGGGAAGAAGAAAGTGGCGGTTTTGGGCGTGGGGAAGATTGGATCGATTCTGTTGCAGTCTTTCTTGCGGGATGGATTGCTTTCGCCGGGGCAGACCTGGGCAACGGTGGCGCATCCGGAGCGGGCGCGGATGCTGAAGGAGAAGTTGAAGGTGCATGCGGGAACCGACAACTCCGAGGCAGTGAAAGACGCGGACATTATTTTTCTTTGCGTGAAGCCGCAGGTGGTGGCAGACGTAGCGCGGGAGATTCGGGCGCACGTCCATGCGAAGCAGTTGGTGATTTCTGTGGCGGCGTCGGTTCCGACCGAGATGATTGAGCGGGCGCTTGAGAAAGAAGTGCCGGTGGTGCGCGCGATGCCGAATACTCCTTGCGTGCTGGGCGCGGGAATGACGGCGCTGTGCAAGGGGAAGTTCGCGACCAAGCAACATCTGGATATGGCGACGAAGTTTTTCGACGCGGTGGGGCGGACGGTCCACGTGGACGAAAAACATATGGACGCGGTGACGGGATTATCCGCGAGCGGGCCGGCGTATATCTACATCATTTTGGAATCGCTGGCGGAGGCGGGAGTGAAGGTGGGGCTGCCGCGCGATGTTGCGACGCTCCTGGCGGCTCAGACAACAATGGGCGCGGCGCGGGTCGTGCTCGAGACGGGCGATCATCCGGCGCTGCTAAAGGATGCGGTGACTACTCCGGCGGGATGCACAATTGACGGCATCATGGAACTGGAAGAAGGCAAGCTGCGCGTGACGTTGATCAAGGCGGTGGTGAAGGCAGTGCAGCGGGCTAAGGAGTTGGCGTTCTCGTAGCTCATATCGGATTGCGTAGTAACTTCAGGACCGTTTCGGCCGCTTGCAGGTCGAGCGACACTCGCTCACCATTGACGAGCACGGCGCCGCCGTCAATGAGTTGCTGGCCAGTGCAATCATATTTCTGGTAGCAGCGGAGGAGCGAAAAAGGGAAAAAGAATTCGACGGCCTCCGAGGTTTCCTCGTTCCCCGTTTTATCGCCTACGGTTACGGTGGTGCTGAAACTGATGCCATCGAAATCCGATTCATCGTCGAGGTAGGCAGCCACCGGGCGAAGGAGGCGGGCGATGTGTTCGTCAAACGCGATGGCGGCAATCTTGTAGCGCGATCCCGCTGCCGACGGAGGCAGGTTGGTTTTCACCGAAAGCTCAAGATAGATGCCCTGCCGGAAGACTACGAACCCTGGTGGCGCGTAGGGGACGAAGTGTGCCTGCGAGTCCAAGTCTTTCACGAGTTTAATTACGACGTCCTGCTTGGAGGTTTGCAATTTGTCCAGAGACGGTCGAGAAATATCTCGTTGAGCTCCGGATGAATTGGAAGGAGCAAAGTGAGAACTATCTTCCACTGTCGACACTGTTGAGGGAGCCGGTTTGGGAGAAGGCGATTGCTGGTGACGAACCTCGGCGTTGAGCCAGATCGAGATCGGCTCTCCGTTGAGGAAGGCTTTTCCGTTCAGCAGAGCGGACTGTTGCACCTCGGCGTCGGAGGAAGCGACCAAACGAATAGCGTCGGTTTGGCGCAGGAAGACCATGAGGTTTTCGGGCTGCTCGACCGCGACTCCCAAGGCCGATCCAAGCACGTGATGGGAGATCTCGACGGCATATCCCTGCACGTCCTGGATGGACTGAAAACGGGGAACGGCTGCTTTCAGAATGGGCAGCACAACTTTGAGAAAAGAGTCGCGCGCTCTGGATTCGCCGTTCATCTTTTCTTCTGAGTAAGCCGCGAAGTAGTTTCCGGTGATGGCTAGCACAGTCCGATCATCGTAGCGGTCAAAGCGGATGGAGCGCTGACTGGCGCGTTGCTGTTGCGATTGGTCGAGGTCAAGGGTAGCGCTCATGTAAAAAGGGTAGTCGAACTTGGTGGCGAGAAGATCCCTCCCCACCTCAGTCAGTTCGTCGTTGTACTGCACTTGCAGAGAGCGCAGCCTAGGATCTTTGATCTCGCTGGGAGAAACTACCTGCGCCCGCGAAACAGTTGCGGCTATGAGAACTAGAGCGAGGCCGAGGATTCTGTTTTTGTGGTCGAACATGGGATCCGATCTACCGGCTCAGAGTAAAGTCGGCCTTGGCATCGCCAGCAACGTCGACGTGCCTGGACTGGTTCTTGATGCCCTCGTGCCACGCCGTCAGGTTGTAACCCCCGTCGGGAAGGTTTTCGATTTTGTATTCGCCAGATTCGTTGGTCAAAGCAAAGTACGGTGTTGGCGCAACGACGATGTAGCCCGACATCTCCGAATGCACGTTACATAACAGCGGGACGGCGCCAGGAGTGTCGAACTTGAAGGCGCGCTTTTCGTTTTGCGGCCAGGTTCCCAGATTGTGTCCGAGCTTCTTGTTGCCACCGACGGAAACCCAGAAAACATTGTGCGCGACGCTGTCGCCGTTGAGAAACTCCACTGTACTGCCTTGCTGCACCGGAAGGATGTGGGGCTGGAACATCAAATGCCTTTGCTCCATAACTGGCTGCTGCGCCGGAACCTGAAAAGTCTTTCCAGCAATCGCTTCGACATAGACTACGGAGGCGCCCGGAACTCCCGTCACTTTGCCGCTAATCGTACCCGCCTTGGCAGCCAGGCTAAGACCAGCAAGCACCACAAGCGCCAATAGAAAATTACGTTTCATTTCTTCCTCCGGTTCTTGGAAATGGGAAGGCGCGGCCTCCCCGGTTTAGTAAACCCACTCCAGGCCCGCGACCGCAGAGTTGGTCCGGAAGGGATTCGCCAGCGGCTTTCCGGTGGCGGGGTCGTACACGATCTGCTGCGGCCGGATCTGGTACTCGAACGATGCCTTAATGTTTGCATGGATGAGGATTTGCACACCCGGCGTAAAGCGGTTTCGCGCCGAATGGAATGGCGACAGAAAGGGCGCTGGCGGCGGATTTCCCGCGTCGGCGCCGATGCCGTTGATCCGATCCGCACTCGAGGTCACCCCATCCCAGCGCATGATGGCCATCAGCCATGGGTGGATCAGGTAATCCGCTTCCACGAAGCCGCCGTTGAACTTCACCGGATTGCTTCTTATGAACCCGACCGGGAGTTCAAGGCCTGTGGGAGTCAAGGGAACCAGGTCGTGATCTCGGCCGATTAGATACTGGCCAAACAAATTAAAGGTCCGATAGTTGAAACTGAAGTCGGCGCCGACGCGATAGAAAGGCTCCCGGGCAGTGATAACGGTCCGCGTCGCTCCGTCGGATTCCAAACCCGTGGCCCGTTGCACTGAACGTCCATAGAAGTAAAGCGTGCCCAACGTCAGATAAGTGTGGTCGCGCGGTCCGGTCGTTCCCGCCGCCTGGATTTCATTCCGGCTGGAGGCGTCGTGTTCCAGGTTGAAGCGATAAGAAAAGCGGCCGTACAGATCCTTGAAGTTCGAGTCGGAAAAGAAACCAACTTGCGGAGAGACATTGGCCGGGGTTGCGGTATTCCCGCTGGTATTTTGGTTCACAATCGCAAGCGAGTAGTGATAACCCCGGTAGCTGTGCCCGCCGCTGAACTCCACGCCCTGGGCCGCGCTGGAGAGAGCGAAACCATTGTTCACGTTCTGGGCGGAGGTACCGAAGTTGGCCTGATCGTAAATGTCCCAACCGCTCAGGTTCCAACTGCGTGCCTGGCTGAAGGGCAGGTCGAGTTCAAATTGGCCGATGCGCAGGCTCAGAACGTCGGTCGGCAATTTGAAGAAGCGCCCGATATTGACGAACTTCAGATATCCGTCACCCAATCCGCCGCTGGCGCCGGAACCGCCAACGCTGATGTCGTCATCGACCCAGAAAGCGATGTCACTGCCAAAATTTCCGGCCATGAATATGCTAAATAGTCCCGTCTGAAAGTCGGTCCGTGGGATGAACGGCCCAAATTGTCCCGGGGGCGGCTGCAAGTTGAAGTTATTGCGATTTTTGCCCACGACCTGGAAGAAAGTATTGAAGCGCAATCCGATGGGCGGCAGACCTGGAATGGTCCCCGGCCAGATGGTATGCGGCCAAAGCTCTTTTTGCGCGGGCGATCCCAACATGACGGGAGGTATCTTAATGAAGCTTTCGTCGTCTTTGGGAAACTTGAAGCCCGCATCTTTGAACGCCTTGCCAAAATCGTTCAGCTTGGGAAAGTCCACATGGCATGTGGCGCACGAAGTTCCGTACTGCCGGGCAAACGCAGGAATCGCGCGGGCAGATGGAACTGCACATAAGAAAACGACAATCGAGTAACACACTGCAATATGCGACTTGATCAAGGTGGCAATAATCTCCTACGAAGTTTTTCTTCTTTCATCCGGCCTTATGGCTTATCTCGCGGTCAGCCCGCAGGCGCGGAGGCTCGATGAACAATTCGACCGGCGGACGCAGTGCGACCCACGGCGCAGGCTCTAATCCCGGACGACGCGAGGCTGCGCGGGCCTGACTCTCGACCGAAAGCCTTCTGAACTCGCGCCACGTGATCCAGCACCCTAGCAGAATAAGCACGACCGCAAACAATCCCGCACTGATCGGCAAAACAATCGGCAAAACAACAGATTCGTACTGTTCGCGCGGAACAGAGGCTTGCGAAGGAGCGGGTTGTGGACTCGTGGCGCGCTCCCCGCGGTAGTCGACTGGCGGATTTGCCCGAGTGAGCAGAGCCGCCTGCACAGCGTGATCAGAGCCAGCCAATTCGGTGGGCGGATAAGCTGTCAGGTATTCATAAACACCCGCTGCTTCGTTCTCACGCAGATAGCTGAACACCGGCATGCGGCCGCGGAAAACCGACGACGTCGTGGCTGTGATCACGGGAGCGCCACTCGTAACCTTCCGCACCAATTGTTGCTCGTTCACACGTTCGGGGAGCGCACTCAAGGGAGGGATTGCGCCTTGCGAAAGCTCCGCCGGAGTGGGATTCGCGCCGGTCGCGCTATGACAAATATGGCAAGTAGATTTCACGATCAGTTCGCCGACGCGAGCGTGCGATTCTTGAATTGCAACTTGTTCTTCTTCCGCACCCGGAACGCCGGCGAGTTGCTGGAGGTACACAACAAGCGAACGAATCTCTCTTGCAGTCAAATGATGAAATGAAGGCATGTCCTGACCGCCCTCGTAAAGGCGCTTGAGCAAAGCGACTCTGGACTGGTTCACCATCTCCGCTGTCTGACGGCGGCTCATCACCATGCCGACTTTGCTCATGCGTTGCTCGACCATCGTGGTGGAAGTCGCCCGGACTGGGTCGATTAGCGAGCCGATTTCAGGCGGAGCCCCGAGGCCAGATTCACCATGACATCCCTGGCAATTCAGTCGATACAGATCAGAGCCGTGGAGAGTCTCCATATTTGAACCGGTCGCGGTTGAGGCGGAGGGAGCGAACAGCCTCAAACGAGAGGGGGCATGATCATTCGCCGAGCCGGGCGGCCCCAAACGCCATGTCCTGCCCATACTGGTTTCGTCAAAGGACCGGTGGAGGTGATGGAGCCAACTCTCACCCGTTACGGCTGTGATGGCAGCGGCTCCATCTCTGCGGACCGCGCCTTGACCGAACGTCAATTCCGCCAAGAAAAGCAACACGCAAATCGCCGTCAGTATCTTCATAACGAAAACATCCGCAGGCAGGGACTGAACTGGTTTCGGTTACCGCAGAGCGCTGAAGCGCTGCGCCACCCAAAAGCGAGTGCAACGCCGAGTTTTTCCGCAGCCTGTCAAAGGCGTCTCTTACCTAAAACCGATTTTATGAAACCGGCTCCAAGGACAAAGTAGAGAGTCCTGCGCATACCGTTGTCACGACGTTGTCAACCTATTGCAATTTTTTTCACTGGCCATGAAAGGCAGAGACGAGGCCGATGGTGATCGGTCGTTTGTGTGAAAGCTCAGTTTGGCAGAGCGAAGCTCAGAGTTACATCGGTCTGGAACTGGGCGGGGTGGTCGTGTTGGCGGTAGGGATGGTAGCGCCATGTGCGGACGGCTGCGGTGGCGGCGGCGGCTAGGAGGGGGTCTCCGCTGAGGGTGCGGACGTTGGAGACGGATCCGTCTTTGGCTACTTGGACTTCCAGCACTACGTAGCCGGAGCGGTGGGCGGCTAGGGCTGCGGGGGGATATTGGGGCTCGGTGTGGCTAAGGAGACGGGCTTCGGCTTGCGCGGGAGCTACCCAGACGCTTTGGGATAAGGCGATCTTAGTTGGGGCGATCTTAGTTGGAGCGATCTTAGTTGGGGCGATCTTTGTTGTTGACGATGCTTCTATGATGGCATTGCCGTCTTGCTTGATTGAACCTGGCTTGGTCGGGCCGCTCTTGGCCTGGTCGCGCTTCGCTTGGTCGGGCTTTGCGGTAGGGGGCCTCATGCGGAAAATGACTTTGCCTTTTTCGTAGACGACTAAGTCTCCGTCTCGAGTGGCGGCGGGAGTCGCAGAGGTAAGCGAGGACTTTTTTGCAGACGCTTTTTCTGGCGATGATGGATTTGCGCGGCTGGGTGCGGTGGTAGCCGCCGAGCTTTGCTCGGCTGGACAGCCGGGGGCGGCTGTCCCTACGCAAGACTTTGCTTGCGCTCGAGGCACGCTTGTCTCAGCTGGGATAGAGTGAGAAGTCTGGGCATGGGATGCGGTGTGACGCAACCATCCGACGCGGGAGCCGATTAGGAAGCTGATGACAATGGTAGCGAGAATGGTTAGAGATCCGAGGACCAGGGTCCAGTCTTCGGAGGAAGGACGGCGAGCGGGCTTAGGATTTGCCACGGCGAAGCCGGGTAGCACGGAATCGGATGCGATGAACTCGGGCGACATCAGCTCGGGCGCGACGATCTTCGGCGGAACGACGTTGGGGGGAACCAGGGCCGCGGACTTGCGCTGACTTAGTTCGATGGCGGCTTGCCGAATGCGAGCGCACTCCTCGGCGAAACCCTCCAGCAGTTTCTGGTCTAAGTTAGAGAAGGCAGCCGGAGAGCTGGAAAAGACTTCGAGGACTCCGGTAAACTGCGCGGTTTTCATGTCCAAGACGGGAACGATGAGGATGGAGCGGATGCCGAGACGGCGGGAGATAACGGGATCGATCCGAGGATCGAACTCGGTATCGACGGAAAGCTGGGGCTGACGGGTTTGGAGACAGGCGCCCGAGAGGCCGTCGCGGGTATTGAGCGGAACGCCGAGATCCGGGGCGACGCGTCCGGTGGCGGCGCGGCAGACCATCTCATCGCCGCGGCCGAGGGCTACGGCGGCGGCGCTGGCGCGGGTGGCTACGGCGGCGCGGACTACGATTTCGTTAAGGACCAAATCGAGAGCGAGATCGAGTGGGAAACCGGCGAGGAGGTGCTCCTCGAGGAGACGGGTCAGATCAGGATGCGACTCGTCAGGGCGGAACTCGGACCTCGACGTCGGATGCGGGAACATATCTTGTTCCGGCAGCCTGCGATGAAGCGGGGGAAAACAGGCTCATAGGGGAGTTTCCCGCGAAATGCGGGGGAAGTCAATTGATTCGCGAGAATTGGTCGTTGGGGATTTGTAGTCGGGGAGTGGAGTGGTCTGCGTTTCCTGATTGGGTGCGGAGGCAAGCCACGCTAGCCACAGGGGAGACGCTGAGGTCGCGGGGTGAGATCGACGTCTTCGGCCGATGGAGGATTCAGCGCTCGGGCCGATTGAACGAGCTGTTTGACCGGCGACTCAGACGATCTGCAACGGCGGCAACAACTGCGCGACATTTCAAATCGATTTTCCGATCATACGCTCTTCACGTGGCCATGGCTTCGCATGGTATACAATGTGCGCTGCTTTCGGAGTCAAAAAGGAAATCCCGCTTAAACAATGACCTCCTTCTCAGTTCGATTGCGCATGTCTTTCGGGGATCGCTCCGGCGCCAGACTCGGCTGCCCCTTCGTCGCCGCATAGAAGCGCGTATTGCTGCTCCAACGCCTCCAGTAGCCTATTGAGTTGTTCGAAAGCAAGGGCGCGATGGAAAAGGAAGATCAGGCTAAAGGCGTAACCAGGGTCCGCAGTCATCCTTTCTTACGGGGAGTAACTTTGTGCAAAAGTGGTCTCGGCAAATGCCGTTTGCGGCACTTATATGCGGAGTTGTTGCGTGCATCATCCTCTCATCTGCAATGACGACGGGGTACGACAGCCAAACAAAACTGAGACACCTCTTGCTGCAACTTTTCTTAGTACTGCCTGGAGCGGTCTGGGTATTACGGCAACGCGCGGAAACCCCGAGTGACTCACGAAAGCTTCCAGTTCTGCCATTTTTCTTGCTGTTTACTATTGCGGTATTCCCACTGAGCTGGCACGTAAGAGACGGCATATATAACGGGGACGAGAGTGCTTACCTATTTAACGCAAAACTGTTCGCTTCTCTACATGCGTATGCACAAGCCCCACCAGATACGGTTCGACAAGACTTTTCTTTCGTGCACCATGTGATCTACCAGGGCCGGTGGTTTGGAAAGTATCCTCCCGGATGGCCCGCGATATTGGGTGCACTCAGCATCCTGATCCCGCTGTGGTGCGTTACTCCGGCACTGGGGCTACTGTTACTATGGCTGGTTTATGCAATATCTAAACGACTCTACGACGAGAAGACGGCATCTCTCGCGGTCGCGTTGATGGCATGCTCTCCTTACTTCTTACTGATGTGTATCGGATATATGTCCCACGTCGCCTGTGCTGTTCTCATCGCTTTGGCAACCCTTACGCTGGTGATTGCTTTCGAGACCCGCAGAGTTGCGCATTTTGCCTTGATGTTTGCAGCGCTGTCCTTCGCCTTCCTGATTCGCCCATTTTCCGCAGTGTGCGTGGGAGTAGTATTGGTAGGGAGCTTGGTCTGGGACCTCAGGGATGACTGGAGGAGACTGCTCAAAGTCTCTGCGACAGGCATAATTTCTCTCTCGATTGCATCTTTCATTCTACTTTACGATAACAAAGTACTGACCGGGCGGTATTGGCTTTCGCCTTATGCGATGTATCTCAAATCAGAAACGGTTCGGGAACTACACCCAACTGTAATGAACGTAATCCGGTATGCCATAACGATTACTCCTGTCTCGCTGGGGAGGCTTGCGCTATACAGCTTTCCTTTCATTCTGCTCTTGGCGATATATGCGGTTATCCGTGAGCACTCTCGACGGTGCCTATTGCTTCTAGGCATCGCACTAAGTTTGATCGTTGGGTACACACTCACGAACGCGGTTCCCACAGATTCGTTCATTGGAGAGCGGTTTTATTTTGACGTGTACTTTGCAATTGGAATACTTAGCGCCGCTGGCTGGGAGAAGCTTCGTCGCGACTGGAAACCGTCACCAGCCGCGGTTCGCGCGGTTGTCTTAGGACTGGGCTGTCTCACGCTTTACTACTACATATACGCGGCACATGCTACCATCCAGTTTCGGCGAGGTTATTACTCAGTGTATCGAGCGGCGCAGGAAACAACTGACGGTAGGGTTCTCGTTTTTATGGCGCCGAGCAAGTATTTCGACCCACATAACTACAATCCAAACCCGGGTGATTGGGAAGATGCTCGCGTTCTTTTTGTGGTCGATCCCGGGGAGGAAGGACGTGCTTCTGCGGCCAGCATTCTGAAGCGCCCGCTGTGGCTGGTGATGAGCTATGATCCAAACGCGGAACGCGCAGTTATCAAAGAAAGTGCTCAGTAATAGCGATTTCAGCAAGCCGTTCCGACCATGGTACCGAGTTCTATTTGCAAAATTCCCGAAAGACTTGCGCAATCGGCTGAGAAGGAGGTCATTGCTCAGCCGGGATTGCCGTTTTTGACTCCGAAAACAACGCAGATTGTACGCCTGTTTTTATCTCTGGAGCGGTATTTCGGGCTCTGAATAGGTCTTCCAAGCCATGCGAGGCCAAGGCCAGGTGTCCCGGGACTCTGGCACAAGTTAGACCGCGGTCCCCACACAAGCTGTGCCCACGTTAGCCTTAGCTACTGTCCGGTTTCG
Organism: uncultured Acidobacteriaceae bacterium; assembly: GCA_963772195.1. Classification (GTDB taxonomy): domain Bacteria; phylum Acidobacteriota; class Terriglobia; order Terriglobales; family Acidobacteriaceae; genus Acidiflorens. Next base: position 277,400 of record CAVYWE010000003.1, read on the forward strand.
GTAAAGAGGGCGGGGTTGGCTCCGGCGGCGGTGGCGTGTATGGTGACGGTTCCGGGGGACGAAGGAAGTGTATAGAACTGGATTGCCGTTCCGGAGTTGCTGGTGCTGCCGGGATTGGAGTAAGCGTAAGTACCCCCGGCACTACTGTCGTCAAAGTCAACATCGACGGCGGGAACGGGGTTGCCGTACTGGTCGGTGACGAGCACGGTGAGGGCCTGCGGCAATTGCGTTCCGGCGGGGGCGAACTGATTATTGCCGCCGGTGACGGCGACGTGAGCGGCGGGTCCGGCAACGGAATACTCTACGAAGTTCATATTCTTCAAACCGGTGGAACTGGCGGTGACAGTCACGGTGGAGACGGTAGTGGGCAACCGCAGAGTGGTGCTGGCCACGCCATTGGAGTTGGTTACCATGGAAGAAGGATTGGGCACGGCACCCTTGTTGGCGATGAAAGTAACGGTGATACCGGGGACGCCGTTCTTGTAGATGTCCTGGATCTGGGCGTTGAGGGGACGGGCAAGATTGGAACCGGCAGTGCCGGTCTGCTGCGACCCGCCGTAGGCAACGATCCTTATCGGGGCGGCGGGGGTAGCGGTGACGGTGGCATTGGCGGGGCCGAAGCCGGTCCCGGAGACGGTCACGGTGTAGTTGCCAGCCTTTTTCGGAAGGGTGTAGGTCGTGGAGGCGTTGCCGTTGGAGTCGGTGATGGCTGGGTTGGGATTGAATGAGCCGCACGCAGTGGTGCCGGGTTTGCAGCCATCGCTGAAATTGACGGTGGCGCCGACGTCGGGCTGTCCGGTATATGGGTTGGTGGCTTGGATCCGAATGGGAGCGGACAGCGCGGTGGCAACGGTAGCGGTTTGGGCGTTGCCTCCGGTAACGGTGATGATATGAAACAGTCCGTAGGCTTCGAGACTATTTCGGGTGCCAACATAGACCCTGCCGTTGGCGACGGTCTGAGTGACAAAAGCGCCGACGGGTGGCAAGGTGTCGCGCCCGCTGGGGGCCTGATTCGTAGCATAGAGCAGTTTGAGAGAAACGGCGTCAAAGGCCATGAGTGGACCACTGATGACCCACATAATTCCGTTGCTGTTGCCATTGGCGGAAACGGACGGGGAATGACTACCGGGATAGGTCGCGCTAGTCTTAACGGGAGTGCCGAGCAATCCGCCGGACAAGGGGAAAGCCATGAGCGGTGAGGTATTCGGGGCGAAGTACACCGTGTGGTTCCAGTAGGTGGGAGAACCGAACAGAACGTCGTTGACGGTGCCCGGTTCAAGAGCGAATTCCTGGAGGACCCCACTATCGTTCGTGGAGAACATTCCCATATTGTCGCGATTTAGAACATAGACAATGCCCTGCTTGCCGCCGGCGATCAGTTCATGGGGATAGGGGCCATCTTGATCAGGTAGGACTATGGCTCCGGTGGAACTCAAGTCATAATCGTGGGTGTTGAGGTAAGCCACGCTCCACGGGGTGAAATAGTCGGCGACCGTGAGGTTGGGGGCAAGCTTCACCACGCTGTTGCAGTACGTCTGGCCACCGTTTGGAACATCGAAACCGGTGGAGCCGGCTTCGGCGGTCTCAACGAAGATGTTGCCGGCATCGTCAGCGGCGAGACCGACCCCGGCCTGCCAGATAGAAGTCAATCCATGGTCGGGCGAGGTGTTGAAGACAGCGAGTTGCGCCAGACTGGCTGCATCATAGGAAAGAACCCATCCGCTGTTGCCGTCATTGCAGAAGTTCGAGCCGAAGCCCATGTAAATTACGCCGTTGAGCAACAAGAGGCCCGGGCGGTTTTTCTGGTGCAGGCTGTTGAAGATGGTTTTGTGCCCCTTATTGCTGATGCTAGTGGCGGTGATCAGGACAGGGCTGCCCGGTTGCTCATTCCCGGTGGTGATGTCGAGAGCGTGGAGATGGTGACGGACGGTGGTGTTGAGAAGAGTCTTGGCCACCAGGTACATGGTGTTGGTAGTGGGATCGATAACCGGAGTCGAGGTAATGCCTTCCTGGGTAAACCCGGGACCGTTGCCGCAGGGGAGATATGTGCCGCTGGCAGTAGTGCCACCGTTGAGCATGCTGGCGTACCAGAGCTGGGAGCCGGTGTCGGCGTCAATCGCGTAGACCGAATCCATCTCGGTAACGACATAGATGACGTTGTGGGTGCCTTTACCGGGAATGTTCACGTTGGGCACGTAAAGGGGCTGGGCCATCACGACATAATCAACAGGAAAGCTGAAGAGCCGGCCGAAGCTGTTCTTGTTGACGTTGGAAGGGGTAAGCAGAGTTTCGGAGGTGTTGGCGCCGCTGCGGTTCATATCAGCCCGGCTGGTTGGAAAGGGCTGCTGTCCAAATGAAGACGACAAACAAACGATAGAGAAGACGAGCAAAACCAGGCAAAGATTACGGGCAGGCGTCGCACTGGCCGCCGAACGATGAATGGACCGGGAAGAGACAGCGGAACGGATCTTCCCAGTGTCGTGTGGCAGCTCGTGTGACAAAAAATTGCGCATCGTTTCGTTCTCTCCTAAATCCAAACCGCCGGGATCTCCTCTGCTACACAGCACTTAGGACGCCGAGGAGCGTGCTGAGTGTGCAAAGTAAAAGTTAGATGCAACTAAAACAATTATAGGCGGTTTATACGCCCTAATAGGGTGGGGCTACAATGCCACGGATGGGGTAGGAGCAAAATCTTGCACATTTTCGCTTTTTTGCCGCGCAGGAGCCGCTCCGGAGCTTGAGATCGACAACAGCCGTCTGGTTCCTGCCACCTGAATTACCCGCTCCTCCGAACTCGTGTGAGGTACTACCTGGAATTCAGTTTATGCCTTATTCTAGGCGGCGAGGCGCCAGGCATTGGAAGGGTAATTATGACGGACTCCCGATTAGCAGAACGCAATCAAGCCGAGGTCGAACGCAGCGCATCCGAGGCCAGCAAGGTCGTTCTGAAGCCCCTTGAACGCGATCAGATTGACCGATACTTGAATCCTCCGGCGGATACGCCCTACGGACTTGAGTACGCGTTTCACTTATTGGGGGACGTTCGAGGCAAGACCGTGCTCGACCTCGGCTGTGGTACAGGAGAAAACGTTGTCCCGTTGATTGAGCGTGGTGCTCGCGTTATTGGCATTGATATCTCCCCGGATCTGATTGCCATCGCTCAGACGCGCATAAATAATGCCAATCTCGAAGCATCCCTCATGGCCGGCGATGCGTACGAGACGGGTCTGCCGGATGAGTCTGTCGATGCCATTTTCTCCATGGCGCTGATTCACCACCTCGACATAAAACTTGTGCGTGACGAAATGTGGAGGGTTCTCCGTAAAGGCGGCGTGATTATCCTCAGGGAGCCTATCCGATTTTCAAAGGCATATGCCTGGGTGCGCAGTTTGCTGCCCGCACGGGACGATATTTCGGAGTACGAGCACCCTTTGACCCGAGAAGAACTGGCTACCATGACCCAACCTTTCAAGGTCGAGGGGACTCGGTATTTCCGGCTGCCGTTCGTACCGGTGGTTACTCGCTTGCTGCCCTCAAAGAGCGATGCCGTCTGGAAAGCCAGCAACTGGATAGTCCAGCGTTGGGCGGGCGCCGAGCGCTATGCCACAGGGGTAGTCACGAAGCTGCAGAAATTAGGATAAAAACAATAAAATCACATTGAGGCGGTCGCTGAGATTGCCGATTCGCCTTGAAGGCACATGGCAAGACTCCAGGTTGGCGCGAGGCAAGTTAGCGGTTCGGTCGCCTAAAATCGCGTTCCCCCAAGAGGACAGTACGGCTCTTGCGGAGCCAACGGACCGGGCTTGCATGGGTGAAGCGCTCGGTCCCGAAGCGAGGAGATCTCGCACATAATGCTTCGGTTCGGCGTCCAAAATGGAAATCGGGCTGAACTTGGAGGTGCGGTTTATGCGAGTCCTCGACGTCGGTTGCGGCAGCGGACAGGACTTGGCGCGCTGGGGGGTCACCGCCTCGGATGAGGTTATAGGACTAGACATCGACGACAGCTGTCTGGTTACCGCCAGGGTGCGATTTCCAAACCGAACTTATCTGCATGGCACCGGCGAATGCCTGAAATTTGAGAATGAGAGTTTCGATCGCGCAATTTTCGCCGTTGCTCTCCCTTACATGAATATTCAGAAAACGCTTTCAGAAATTCACCGCGTGCTCGTTCCTGGCGGCGGTTTGTCGGTAAGCCTGCATCTCCCGAGTTTCACGATCGCTGAACTTCTCCACAATGCTATCCCGAAACCTGTACCCACGCTTTTTCGACTCTACGTGTTGGCAAACGGGCTACTGTTCCATTGCACCGGCAGGACTGTTGGGTTCGTAAACGGGAGGACGGAATCGTTTCAGACCGAGCGAGGAATGAGGATTGCGCTGAATCGTGCTGGATTCATCGATTTTTCATCCAGCCGTGGAACTGGGCCGGTTGGCGAAACATTCATTGTGGAGGCGACAAAATCCAAAGTTAACGGGCCGACCGTCCGTGGATCGGTGGCAATCGAGGCAAGCAGTGGTTAAGGAGATGGCGCGCGCTGGTCGAGCGGACGTCGGCGCACGCCTACGAGACCGAAAATCTGAGGCAATTGCAGGGGCGCCGAAAACAGAATGCGCAGACAGAGACCGTTTAGTAATCGAAGCGAAGGCGGAGAGAAAAGCTTCGGGGCGCACTGATCGCGGTGCCGGAGAATACGCTGGCAAAGTTGATGACGTTGAGGCGGTCATTGAGATTGCGAATGTCGCCTTGGAGGCGCACGGCGCGCAATTCTTTCCTGTAGAGATCGAGGGCAGCGGAAAGATCGACAGATAAGGATGGGCGCACGCGTCCGGCGCTGAGGTTGACGCGATCGACTACGGCCTGTCCAAATTCTTCGACGAGGGTTGCGGTACTCTCGCCATTCAGGTTGACAGGAAGGCCGGTGCCGTAGGAGGCGCCGGCGGAGGTCCAAAAGCGCGACCAAGGCTGGTAACGAAGCTGGGCGTGCGCGGTGTGGCGCTGGTCCTGGGAAATCCAGATGCGGGCGTTGGAGTTGAGGAGTTGGGGAGCGTCCTGGCCGAGAAATAATCCGCCGACAACGGGAAGACGCGCGGAGGCGACCATGTAGGAGTAGTTGAACCAGGCGGACCAGGGGCCCCACTGCGGGAGGGCGAGTTGGCTTTCGGCGCCGTAGATGTGGGCGGAACTGAGCGCTATGGGGAAGCTGACGCCGGTATCGAGGAGGACATCGTCGTCGGCGAAATTGCGGGTGTCGCGCTGGAAGACGTTGGCGGAGATGTGAGCCTTGTGGAAAAGCTCCTTGGTGGCGCCGAGTTCGTAATAGTTGGCGCGCGAAGGCCGGAGTTTGAGTTGCGCGGCGGTGCCGTCAAGGGTGCGCACTTTGGCGGAGGTGCTCAGGAGCAGATTCTCGATGGCGGGAGTCCCGAAGGCGCGGTCGTAGGATCCGCGAAACACGATGCCGAGTTTGGGGACGTACCAGGCAAAACCGAAGCGCGGGCTCCAGGCGGACTCGGTGACGCGAACGCTGTAATGATCGACGCGAATTCCGCCGCTTAGATTCAGGTTGCCGAAGTGCGCGTTGTCCTGGACGAAGAACGCCTGCTCGCGGTCGTCACCGGTTTGATGGAAGAAAAAATCGAGCGGCGTGGAGGGATCGAAGATGGGCTGGCAAGTTCCGTTCGGCTGGCATATCTCGGTGGCGGTGATGTGGTAGGAAAACTGTTCGTGAACGAAGCTGTAGATGGAATCGGCTCCGGCTTTAATTTCGTGATTGTGGAAGTTGGCGGCGACGGTGGAGCTGAGATAGCCTTCGCGAAAACCGCGATCCTGAAACGGTTGAATGGGCCAGGAAGATGGATTGGAAGTGAGAGCGGATTCGTCGTCGCGCACTCGTCCTTGCAACGTGCCGAGCACGTTCGACGAGAAAGTGTGCTGATACGAGACCTGGCCTGAGACTTCCCGATTGCTGCGATCCTGGCGTTGCTGATTCTGCTGCTGAATGAGTTCGTTCGGAACGAGGAAACCGGCGCGATCGAAACTCAGCGAGAGGCGGAGACGGTCTTTATTAGTGAGGTCGCGCTCGAAGCTGGCTTTGGCTCCGGCGAGGGTGGCGCGGTTGGTGAAGTTTTCGAGCACTGGGGGATCGAGAAAACGGTCGGTGCGAGCCGCATTCATGGAAAGGCCGAAGACGTTGCGGGCGTCGAAATAACTGGTGCCGAGGTAGGCGTTCGCAGTGTCGAAACTCCCGCCACCGAGGATGGCGGTGCCGTGCAGGCCGCGCGCGGGATTGCGGTCAGTCACCGTCTCGACTACGCCTCCAACCTTGCGGCCGAATTCTGGAGGAATGCCGGAGGTGTACGTCTTGACCGACTGCACATCGTCGAGATCGTCGGAGGCAGAGAAGGCAGGCGAGCGATTGTTAAGGATGGGGAGTCCGTCGACGACGTATTGCGTGTCGTATTCGGAGGCGCGGGGATGGACGACTCCATTGGCCTCAAGTACCCAGCCGGGTTGCGACTGGACGACGTCGATGGCCTGGCGTCCGGGGATGGTGGCGGCCCAATCGCGCAATGTGGGAGCACCGAGTTGATAAGTGTTGCCGGGGTTCGTGGTGTCGAGGAGCGTGTCGGAATCTTTTACTTCGACGGTCTGGGCGACGGTGGCGACGGAGAGAACCACGGAAATCTTCTGCGGCAGCTCGGAGCGAACCTCGACCAGCGAATTGTAGGGGGCGAATCCGGCGTGTTCGAGGCTTAGATGGTAAGTGCCCAGAGGCAATTTTTTGGCGATGTATTCGCCGTTGGGAGCAGTGTCGAAGGTGAGTTCGAAGTGGCTTGCCTGGCTGATGAGAAGGCCGTGGGCGGGCAGGATGGCACCGTCGGAATCGGTGACGGCGAGGCGAAGTTCGCCGGACCGGTCCTGCGCGCGAGCCAGCGGGGAGAGGAGCAGGAGAAGAAGGGCGGCGTTAATCAAAACACGGCGCAGATGGATTCTCCGAGGTCGGCGGGAGGATGCCTTGAGGATATTTTACAGTGATAACGGGCGGAGGCTGTGGCGCAGGAGCGCTACTACTTTCGGGCGGGACAGGGCGTGCTGTTCCTATATGAGCAGCCTGCTAGAATGCTGCCAGTTCGGACTACGACATTCGAAAACGGTGACGGCGCTGGAGATGCGGCGGAGCGGCGCTCAGCGGCTGTCCCTACGCAAACTAAAGCGAACCTTGGGTCGGTGATGGGGGTCACGATTTTTTGTGAGATTCGAATTCCCGTTCCTGGGCTCGGTGGACGCGGCGCTGACGATGGAAAGGCTGTCAGAGCTGGAAAGACTGCTACAGTAAGAATCTGCACACCGACGAGCCGGAGGTGCAAATGAAAATCCAAGGAGAAGGCTCGCTATGCGCATCGCGGTGGTCGGTTCCGGGTATGTGGGATTGGTAACGGGAGCGTGTTTTGCGGATCTGGGGCACGAGGTTGTCCTGGTCGATAACGACGAGAAGAAAATCGCAGCACTCAGCAACGGAGAGGTGCCGATTCATGAACAATTTCTGCCCGAGTTGCTGACGCGGCACCGGGGAGAGCGCATCAAGTTTTCTGGCGACTTACAAGCAGCCACGCGCGAGAGCGAAGTGGTGTTCATCGCGGTCGGGACACCGCCCACCGAAAGCGGCGACGCCGATCTGTCGTATGTGGAGTCGGTGGCGCGGGAGATATCCGGGGGCGTGGACGAGTACAAGGTGGTGGTGGAGAAGAGCACGGTTCCGGTGTATACGAGCCAGTGGATCCGCACCATCATCATGAGGAACGGAGCCGATCCGTCGCTGTTTGATGTGGCTTCGAATCCAGAATTTCTGCGGGAAGGGACGGCGGTCACGGATTTTCTCTACCCCGACCGCATCGTGGTGGGAGTCGAGAGCGAGCGGGCCGCGGAGGCGATGCGCCAGCTCTACGGGCCGCTGACGAGTGGATGGTACTACGGGCGTGGGGAAGCGATTCCGCGTCCGGAAGCGGCCACAGGGAAAGCGCCGCCTCGGTTGATCATCACGAGCACGAAGAGCGCGGAACTGATCAAGCATGCTTCGAACGCATTTCTGGCGATGAAGATTTCTTTTATCAATGCGGTGGCGTCGATCTGCGAATCGGTAGGGGCGAATGTGCAGCAGGTGTGTGACGGGATCGGGACGGATTCACGGATCGGGCCGCGATTCTTGAATCCGGGGATTGGGTATGGAGGGTCGTGCTTTCCGAAAGACCTGATGGCGTTCCGGGCGGTCGCGAAGGAAAGTGGATACGACTTCCGGCTGCTGGAAGAAGTAGTTCGAATTAACGAAGAACAGCGGCACCGGTTCTTGCGCAAGGTGCGGAGCGTGCTGTGGACTTTCCGCGGTAAGCGACTGGGCGTGCTGGGGCTGGCGTTCAAGGGCGGGACGGACGATATCCGTGAGTCTCCGGCGCTGCTGCTGGTGCAGGAACTATTGCGCGAGGGCTGCCACATTTGCGCCTACGATCCCGCGGCCATGGAGCGTGCGAAAGAAGTGCTGAAATCGGGCGTCGAGTTCGCTGCGGATGCGTATGAAGCGGCGAAGGGTGCGGATGCGCTGCTGATCCTGACGGAGTGGGAAGAGTTCGCGGCGCTTGATCTGGAGCGTCTGCGCACGCTGGTGAAGTATCCGATCGTGCTGGATGGGCGAAATCTGTATGATCCGGCAGTGATGGTGGAGCACGGATTCTCTTATTACAGCGTGGGGCGTCCGGCGGCGTTGGCAGAGGAACTGCCGGCGGGCACGCGATTAAAGACACGGGAGCGCGCCTGAAATCGATGAATATGCGACCCACGAACAAGCAACGCGCGCTGGTAACCGGAGGGGCAGGTTTTCTGGGATCACATTTGTGCGATGGGCTGCTGGGCGAGGGCTACACGGTTGTGGCAGCGGACAATCTGCTGACGGGGCGCCTCGCGAACATTGAGCATCTGCGGAACGATTCGCGATTCGAGTTTGTAGAGAAAGATGTTTCCGAGCCGGGCGCGTGGGGCGCATTGGATTTGGATTATGTGTTTCACTTCGCCAGTCCGGCGAGCCCGGTGGACTATGCTGAACACGGGATCGAAACGCTGCGGGTGGGCTCGTATGGGACGTTTGAAGCGCTTGAAACGGCGCTGCGGTGCGGCGCGAAATTCATGATGGCATCGACATCGGAGTGTTACGGGGATCCGCTGGTGCATCCGCAGCCGGAAACCTATTGGGGGAATGTGAATCCGATCGGACCGCGGTCGGTGTATGACGAGGCGAAACGGTTTTCGGAAGCAGTGACGATGGCGTATCACCGCTATCACCGGGTGGACACGCGGATTCTGCGCATCTTCAATACATACGGGCCGCGGATGCAGATCAACGACGGACGGGTGATTCCGAATTTTATGTGGCAGGCGCTGCGGGGAGAAAATCTCACGGTGTATGGCGACGGCAGCCAGACGCGCAGCTTCTGCTATGTGAGTGATGAAGTGGATGGAATTCTGCGGCTGGCGCGGTCGGCGGAGCATGAGCCGGTGAATGTCGGGAATCCGACGGAGTTCACAATTCTGGAGTGCGCGCGGAAAGTGATTACGACGACGGGGTCGGCGAGCCAGATCAAGTTCGAAGCGCTGCCGCAGGACGACCCGAAGCAGCGCTGTCCGGATATTTCGAAGGCGAAGCGGCTGCTGGGCTGGGAACCCAAGGTGGAATTGGAGGGCGGGTTGAAGCTTTCGCTGGAATATTTTCGCGGGGCAGCGGCGAAGAACGAGCAGTTGGCGTAACCTCAGCGGCCAAAGCCGGACTCAAGACGGTGCGGTTATCGCAGCGCTGAAGCGCTGCGCCACCCAAAATCAGGCGCGTTTTCACGCACACTCTGAAGCGCTGCGCCACCCAAAATCAAGCGCGACCTCGAGTTCTTCAGCGACGTTGTTCGTCCATCGACGGACCGGCGGAGAGGAGCGCGAGCAGCCGCAGAATTTCTTCGCGCTCGTCGGCATCGCGGAACATGAAGCGCACGCCCATGCCGAAACCGGGATGGATTGTCAGCACCTGACCCGTAATCCTTAATTTCGCGTCGGCAGTGCGGACGAGAATCTCCACGCCCGACCGCCCGGAGAGTGGGGACGGCATTTCGACGTAGCAACCGCCCTCGCTGATGTCGGACAGTATGCAGCGATTGGGGACCTTGCTGCCGAGACGGTAGACTTCCGCTCCGAGTTTGCAGGCAAAGCGATGCTCTCCGCGGCGATTGCTGGCATTGGAGATGAGGGTGGAGTCGTTTGGCTCAGGCTTTTTCTCGTGCCCGCGGCCAGACTGGATCGGAGGGGACTTGCTTGCCGGCGGCTGGGCAGGCTGTCCAGTTGCGTGGTGGGCATTGTTCTGCTGAAGCCAAGTCTGCATAAGGCGACGCGAAGACTGGGGCACGTCGAGGAAACGAATTCCGGTGCGGCCGCGGGCGTCCTGCCATGCAACCTCACCCGACAAGCGGACCAGTTGCTCCTGACCGGGAAGTTCGAACTCGAAATAAACCTTGCCTTCGGGCGGAAGGCGGTTGGCGGTGTGGATCAAAGTGCCACCGTCGCTGAGGTCGGACAAATCGGCATTCAGTTCGGGCGCTCCGGCGTAGGCGACATTGGCGGTCGAAGTGACAGACGCCCGGGGAGCGTGGCGGCGTTCTCGTCGCAACAGGCCGTGGGCGGCGCGGAGGCTGATGCGGGTGCGCTCGGAAGAGAGTGGGCGATAGAGAACAAAGTTGGCGCCGAGCCCGAACACGGGGCGGGCGTTGAAGTTGCCATCGACAATTGCAATCAGCATGCTGGCGCGATTTTTGGCGGAGTGACGCAAGCGCGCGAAGAATTCCTCGGAACTCTGGTCGGCGCGATAGTCGAGGATAATAGCGTCGAAACGCTGGCTGTCGAGCAGTTCTAAACCCCGTGAGATCGAGGGCGTATGCTCGGCTGCCATCCCCAGTTCGGATAGGATAAGCGTGAGCAGGGTGGCTGAGTCCTGGTCCGGGCACACCACGAGGGCGCGAAGATCCATAGTGACAACATGGTAAGAGAGGGTCGATGGCAACGACAAGTTACCTGCGTCACGGTCGGGGCGCAACTTAGAATTTCTTTCTAATGTTCTTTCCCTCCTGTTCTTGTCCGGCCCAGGTTCTTCCGTGGTCTCTTCCTGCTTTTGAAAGCGCACGGCAGTCGCAACTTTAGTCATCTTTCACTTTCTGCAGGCGGGGGATAAGCTGACAGGACGTTCGTGCGATTTTCTTGGAGCGCACGCCTTTAATTAGAAGACGCAATTCCGAACATGCGGTGGCGCGGGGTGAAAGGGAGTGCGCTTTCGCAATCAGCACCGCATGGCACGATCGTACCCCTCCTCCGATTACCTTACGAAAAGCCAGTGTACAAAGGGCCGGTGTACCCTGGTACTTTGACGTACCAGGGGACAGTTCCTACCATTCAGTTATTAGACAGGTGTCGGGACCGTGGTCCGCAAAGGTCGCGGGAGATACCGGCTGACGATTCCAGTTATACGAATTTGTTGTGACGATCTTGTTTCATAGAGCAGGAAGCCGCAGGTACGGCAAATGTTTATGAAAAGCCTGGAAACAAATGCGGGGTATCGCAGGCATCGGGAGAGCGGCTTCAGCTTGATTGAAATGCTGTCGGTGGTGGCGATCATCATTGTTCTGGCGTCGATCTCGTTCATGAGCCTCGTGCCTGTGATGAAGCAGCAGCGCGTAGTCAATGCGTATAACACGACGCTGTCGGCAATGCGCCAAGCGCGCGATAACGCGGTGTCGCAGCGGACATCGTACAGCGTGACTTTCGCCACGAGTACGTCGCCGGTTAAGAACACGATCACGGTAGCGCCGATGGTGACGACATTTCAGGGGGCGCAGAGTTCAGTGACCTATCAATTGCCGACGGATGTGTCGTTTGTGGCGCAATCAGGGCTGCCCACGACAGCTCCGGATGGGTACGGAACGGGGCTGGTGGCGATTGACTTTGGCTACACGGCACACGCCACCGGAGGAGCACAGACGATTTACTTCTGCCCGGACGGTTCAGCGCAGGATGACAGCACAGGGAATTGCGCGGGCAACTGGGATGGAGGAGTGGTGTACATCGCGCGGGCGGGAGATCTGCTGAGCTCGCGAGCGATAACGCTGTGGGGCGGGACGGGCCGCATTCGGGGATGGCGGATCTACGGCAAGGGGGGGGGAGGCTATCAATGGCTACGTCAATAATCAGGCGCGGCGGGCACGGCGGGCACGAGCGAGTGCGGAAGGAAGCGGAGCGAGGGTTTTCGCTGCTCGAAGTTTTAATCTCGATGGCCATTTTGACGGTGGGACTGGTGAGTCTTCTCGGTGTGTTTGGTCTGGCCATGGCTTCGACCCAGACCTCGCAGCAGGACATGATCGCCAAACAACTGGCGAACGAAGCCCTGGAAAGTATCATCACAGCGCGCAACACCTCGCAGATGAGCTGGGACAGTATCCAGAATGCAGGCTCCACGAATTGCCCCAACAGCGGCACCTCCACTTGCGGCATCTTTCTGTCTGGCGCCCAACAAATCTACAACGCGGGAGCCGACGGGATTTTTGGGACGTCGGATGATGCGGCCGCGGGCGAGGAAACACTAAGGGAACCGGGACCCGACGGGATCTATGGCAATTCGAACGATGTGCTGATCCCGTTGACTGGCTATCAGCGCACGATTGTGTTCTCGCCGCTGTACGACGCGCAAGGAAACCTGGTTACTACGCTGCGAGGCGTAACTATCACCATGCAGTACACAACTTCGCAGGCGAAACTGCAGAAAACATACGTTCTGAATTCGTATATTTCGCAATACCAGTAAACGAGGAGCTATGAGCGATCGCTCAACAACGCGTGAGAGTGGATTCAGCCTTCTGGAAATGGTAATCGCGATGGCACTGGGAACACTTGTGTTGGGCGCGGCGGTGCAGATCTTCAGCCAGGGTGTGGCGGCGACCTGGACAGTTTCGCAGCGAGCCGAGATGCAACAGGATTTTCGGGCCGCCTCTAACATGCTGATCAAAGACCTGAGCCTGGCCGGAGCGGGCCTGCCTAACGCTGCGGCAATCGTCCTGCCTTCCGGGGTCACCCCAGTCTATGGGTGCGATCAGACCGGGGTTTGTCATCTCGGCGCCGCCAACAACAGCGCAGGGACCTATCCGCTGCAGGGCGCCACACCCTACCTTTACGGTCTCCTCCCGGGATATAACGTCGGGCCGTCGATCAGCACTCCGCCGGGACAAACTGATGTGGTCACTGTGGTGTACACGGACACCGCCTTCTATCTGAACTGCTACGCACCCACGGTCACGGCAAAAGGGGTAGTCACGTTCGCGCCGGCTGTAACCGTGCCGGCCACACCCTGGCCGCCGCCTGGTTGTTTGCCGAGCAGCGTCACTGCGCAAGCCGGCGTCGCGCCGCAAAACGTGAACGATACGGCGGCGGGCCTAACACCAGGCGATCTGGTCCTGATGACCTTGAACGGCACCACTATGGTGAATGAAGTAACGGGTGCCGTCACTTCGCCGTCGGCCAACACCTTTGTCGTCCCCTTCGCCAATAGCGATGCGCTGCACATGAATCAGACGCCCTCTGCCGGCGGCCTGAACAGCGTACCGATAGGCGCTACCGCGGCAGCCACCGCGGCGCCCTGCGGAAGAACGGGGCCATGCCGCCTTTTCGTCATCACCTATTACATCGACGGCACGGTCACCCCGCCCCGGCTGATGCGTCAGGTAAACGGACACACTCCGATGCCGGTTGCGGACAGCACCGTGTATATGAAGTTCAGCTATGACCTTTTCAATGACGCCACCGCAACACCGGCGATCAACCAGCCTAACCCTGGTTCGGGCGATGCCAACGATACCGCTTCGAACGGGCTTCTGCCCAATCAGATCACCAAGATCAACATTCTGCACATGGCAACTGACAGCGCGCTGCATGGCACGCAGGGTTATCAGGGATTGGATTTGGAAACATCGGTAAGCGCACGAAATCTGACCTACGCCAACAACTACCCGAATTAGCGCCGGGGATGGCCTAGGCGAGCAACACGATGGAGAGCAATCCGATGGGGAGTGACACCATGGTGAGCTACGAAATGAAAAACGAGAGAGTACACACCAAAGGCTTCACGCTGATTGCAACTTTGCTGTTGTTGTTGTTGCTATCGGGCATCGCCATCGGGCTGATGATGATGGTCACCACCGAAGGCAAGGTGGGCGCAACCGATCTGCAGAACGACGTCGCTTTTCACAGCGCCGAGGGTGGGATCGAGAAAATGGCCTCGGACCTGAGTTCGGTGTTCCAGAGCGCGCAGTCTCCCAGCGCCTCCCAAATCTGCGGCGTCAGCTCGCTGCAGCCGGCCATGGTGGGAGTCACGTGGAAGGACTACTCGGTGCGACCGTCGTCGGGTTGCTCGGGAACGCTTACCGCACACTGGGGACAGATCAGTTCCGGACCGAACCAAGGTCTGTGGGCGCAGATCATCCCGGTAAGCATGCTGGCGACTGCGGCCTTAACCGGCGGGCAGGAAGTGAGCATGACCCGAAATGCGCAAGTGGCCCTGATTCCGGTGTTCCAGTTCGGCGTGTTCTCGGAGAGCGACCTCGCCTTCTTCAGCGGTCCCGACTTTGATATGGCCGGCCCCGTACATACCAACGCGGATTTGTACCCGTTCGTCGGTTCAGGCAGCACCCTGACTTTTCACAACCAGGTGTCGGCATATGGCAACGTAATTCGGGGCCAACTACCCAACGGATTTGGCGCAGCCACGAACTATAACGGCACCGTAGATATTCCGACCACCGGCAACGGGTGTACCGCACCAACCACGAATTGCACGGCCATGGCTGCGCCCAATGGCAGCAGTCCCTACGGGGATGGCAGCGTAACGGGTGCGGGTTCAGCTACGGCGCAAACGGGTGGGAGCTATAACGCAACCAATTGGAATCCTTTTTCGAAGGTCACCACTAACTACCTGCTCATCAACGGGAACTATGGAAGTAAGGTGTCTCCCGGAACGGGTTCTAAGAAGCTGTCGATGCCCTTCGTCAACGGTTCCAAATTCCCTTACGAAATCATTCGCCGGCCACCGGCGAGTGAGTCGGCGACGTCAGCGCTGGGCCAGTCGCGTGAATATAACATGGCACAAATTCGCGTGCTGCTGACCGATGACCCGGCGGAGTTGCCGGGTGGAGCAGCGGATACGACGAACAACATCCGCCTGGCTAACGTAACCGGCGCCACGGGCAACCTGTATGGAATTCCGACGTCGGTAGCGGCCACCATGCCCGCGCCACCGGCGGGAAGCAGCTACACGACGATGTTTGCCATGGGTTTCACCTACATCCCTGACCCGAGTTCCTGCGGCGGCACCTATTGCACCACAGCTACGCTGCCTCAGGACTGGCCGCTGGCCCCCGCCACGCCTGCGGCAGGCGACGAGACACTGCAACCGTCAACCCAAGTACCGCCGCCGCCGATCCAGTCAGGCTTTGCCCTCTATAACCCGCTCAATGCTGCGCCGACCATATCGGTGTGCACCGGCGGGGGCTGCCTCTATCCTTACTATTCGACCACGGCGAACGCTGGGAATGCGGTGGCATGGAACCTGATTGATGGCTACCTGCGGGTAGAATACAAGGACGCAAGCGGCAATTGGAATCCGGTCACCATGGAGTGGCTGCGACTTGGATTTGCCCGTGGTCTGACGCCTCCGACAGCACCGGGCACGAATCCGATTAATCCGAACGCAATTCTGCTGCTGCAAAAGCCGGCCGACCGCAACGCGGACGGCGTCCTCGATCAGGTGGGCAAACCGCCGCACTGTTTGGCCGGCTCCCCTTGCACGTCGTGGAGCTACGCCTTGCCGCCGGAAGTCATATTGGACAATGGTGCACCGACGGTGAGCGGCAGTCCGTGGTATGCCATCCAGAACTCGGGAATGACCACGAACAGTTGGACGGGCACCAATTATTACCCCATCAATTTCTACGACGCCCGCGAAGGCGAGGCTCGGGACACCGCCCAGGTGAATAACAGCTGCTCGGTTAACGGGGTGATGAATGCCGTTGAAATCGACGTGGGCAACCTTAAGCGCTGGCTTTCGGGAGCAATCGGCACGAGCGGCGCCAGCGTAGACTATCTCGCGCAGAACGGCTACGTGCTGTATTTCTCGGATCGCCGTGGAATGCTGCCCAACCCGAACAGTATCCCCGCCAATACGAAAACCGGGGATTCGGGCCTGGAGGACGTAATTAACTCTTCCAGTACCCTGGGCGTACCGAACGGTGTGCTGGAACCGGTTCCGAGCGGCAGAATGCTTTCTCCGGAGGACGTCAATCAGAACGGCGTGCTGGACAACTTCGGCGCAGCGAATCTGGGATTGGGACAATACAACGGCGCCGTGAACCTAAACGGCCAGATCATTGCGGCCGCTCCCGACAATCCGTATAGTCCGCGCATCACCAGCTGCAAGGTCACCGCCCGCAAGAATTGGGTGAGCGGATCGCGGCACGTTTTGAGACTGGTGGATGGTTCGCTCGGGAACGTACCTGTGAGAACAGACGCCGGTGCAACTCTAGCAAGTCCTGGCGGGTTCACACTAGCATCGGAAAACCCGGTGTACGTCCTGGGCAACTACAACACCAACTCGACTGACACGGCCTGGAGCACGCCGCCCGTCGACCTGGCCGGGCATTCGGCCGCCGCCGTGATCGCCGACGCTGTCACGCTCCTTTCGAACAACTGGAGCGATTGGGCCAGCCTGGGCATCGGCGGCGACGGTACTGTCACCACTCCCGGGAACCGGGCCGCCACCACTACCTATTACCGGCTCGCGATTGCCGGCGGCAAGAACATAAATTTCCCACAGCCCGCTTGGGGTGCCCAAGATTTCGGCACCGATGGAGGTACGCACAACTTCCTGCGTTACCTCGAAAACTGGGGTGGACAAGCCCTGAATTACAAAGGCTCAATCGTGAGCTTATATTATTCCACCTATAACACGGGGGTATTCAAGTGCTGCACCACCGTATATTCCCCTCCAAGTCGTAACTACAGTTTTGACCTGGATTTTTCCTCTCCGGGCGGCCTGCCACCGGGAACACCGATGTTCCGCGACGTGGAAAGTCTGGGCTACCGGCAGTTGTTTACGGCACGCACCTACTAGAGAGGCATTGGTCAACGGTCAACGAGTCCACTCAACCCCGATCCGCGAGGATCGGGGTTTTGTTGGTGTCTGGAGGCACTCCGGTTCAGCGGGGCTTGCGGAGGGGGATTGGCTCGCTTGCCTTTCGGGCGGCGGGTTCGGGCGGCGGGGCGCTGACGGCCAGGTCGGAGGACCAGCAATCGGCGAGGATCTTCCATGTGCCCGCGGGCTGTCGCACGAGGACGACCAGATATTTTCCGCGCTCTTCGCGGCGCTTACCCAGGGCGACGGGCACGAGCATTTTGCAACGACCGAGATCGAGAGCTATATCGCCCAGCATTTCGAGGCGCAGCGATTCCATCTCTACGTCGCCCAATCCTGCTTCGAGGAGCGAGATAAGAAATTCCCTGATCGCAGGCAGGCTGCGAACCGGCGGAACGCTGGAGCGGATCAGGGTGGCATCGGCGGCGTAGAGTTCAAGAAGATCGTCGATGTGCCTGGTGTTGCAGGCCTGCGCCCACTCCTGGACAACCTGACGGGCACCGGCCTCCGCGCGGCCACCAGCCGCCGTGCCCGGAGAACCGGGAGCACGGCCGCGAGAAGTAGAGGACTCGGACTCGGCAGAGGGCGTACTGGATGACGTTCCTGGCCCGGGGACAAGATGATGATAGTGGTGGTGAAAGTGATGTTGCCCGGCACCGGATCGAGACTGAGCGGTGGGATCGCCGGCGACAGGCTGGTTGGGGATTCCGCACCAAACACAAAAGCGAGCGCCCGCCGGCAGCGAACCTCCGCAGGTTGAGCAGGCGTTGCCTGCTTCATCCGTTTCGGCCGTCGCTGGGTCTGACGAAGGCGTGCTGCCCGACATGCGATGAATCGCCTCTACGGCCGCAGCCACGGCTTCGGCATTCGGCTTCGGCCAGCGAAAGCTGCCGGGGAGTCGTTGAAAAAACTCTTCGATGCCTTTGCTTTCGACGGGCTGGTCTTTCTCCGGATCGGGAACCTCATGATCGGCTGGACTTGTATTGTCTGCGGTCACGGCAACCTCATCGCTAACATTGTAGGAGAATTCGCTCCCTAACGGATGCTGAATCTTATTAACGCCTCGGAATCGGTGGGAACTCCGTTGCAGAGTGCGGGACGATAGCGCCAGAAGCGGACTGCGCGCAGCACAATCTGGTCCTCGTCCGGACCGCCGCTGTTAAGAACGAACGCGCTATGCACGTGTCCATCGGATCCAACGATGAAGCTCACGCGCACGTTCATATCGTCATCTTGAGCGTGCAGTAACGGGTCGGGAGTCAGCAAGGCTTCGGGCGGACGCACGTTACCGCATTTCGGCAACGCCAGCGGCTCCGACACGGGAGAAAACTCGGAGATGTGCGCCGGTCCACGGCGCAGGGTCTTTTCTAATTGCATAAGTGGGACGCGATACGGCATGACGCGCGATGGAGAGGGAGATGTGACCGCACACCAGGCCAGAACGCTGCTGAGTGCGGCCATGGATACGACCGCCGCGAGCGCAGTCCTGCTCGTCGCTTTCGTGCTCGGCCAGATACACTTCATCATGGGTGGCATGGGCAATTCGCCTGCCAGCCGTGGCGAAAGTTAACATCTTTATCTTAAATAACTTAGCTATGCTTCGCTGCCGAATTTCTCGCCGCAGAGTGAAATCTATTGCAAATGAGTTGAGCAGCACCGCAACCGGCAGTGGCCCTAGCGGTTCAAGTCTTGCACTTCATCGTTATCAACGCGGATATGCGCGAAGACATTCTTGCAATGGCGCAGGATTTTCGAAAGGAGTCACGTTTCCGCCGGACTGGGCGATTGCGGCGAATTTCGAAGGGTTTTCTGCCGCAATGTTGCAGAAGGGGCAGAACACAATTAAGCTCTCACGACTCCATCGAGTGCCGGTTGAGGCTCTGCGGCAGGCTGCGGAAGGTCACCAGCCTGCCCGCAGGGTCTCTTGCGCTCTGCAGATTGCTTCTAATTCAGGCCGCTCTGTGTAAATTTGTACGCGGTTTGCAGATTCTCGGCGGTGAAATAGATGCTGGAAGCCTGCGATGCCGTGCTGTAGTTGTCGACAATAATCGCACTCGTGCCGCCCTTCACTGTCGCCGTGACCGCCGTCGTATTAGTATTGGTGATGCTCGCCACACAACCACCGGCTGTGCCCGTCCCGGTACAGTCCTGGGTCAGCCCGAAGAAGAAGAAATCGGTTCCAAGGGTGGTACCGATATTGGGATTGAAAAACTCCGACCATCCCGTGCAGCGAGCGGCGGTTGAAGTGAGAAGTTGCTCGGAGAACGACGGGGTCGAATGCATGGTGCGCCCGGTAAACCCGAAGGCGAACTGCCAGGGGGTGGTATCGGCGGCGCCTGTCCCGCAAAGCCGGATTACTCCAGTCGAAGGATCGTTATAGTAATTGTTGCTGGGGGCGGGCTCATATAGGGGGACCGACGTACCGCCGGAGGCACCTTGGCCGATGCGGCCCTTCGATAACACATTCAAAGAGGCGGTGTCGGCTTCGACAAGAACGGCGGAAGTGCCGTCGTTGGAGCTGACGACGAAGGTTGTGCCGTTAGTGATATCGACAATCGGCGCGCCCAAGATACCGCCCCCGGCTCCGCCCCCAACCACGAGCGTTGAGACTGCGCCTGTCGCGGTATTGATTCGGTAGAGACTTCCGTTCGCGCTCCCGACCATTAGCTGGCCCAGAAACGAGTCGAGGACGGGACCAGTCAGTTTTAATGTGCCGGCCGAGACGGGCCAGGGACTTCCGCTGAGCGTGGGAGTTCCCTTGAAGACACCCGTAATTTGGTAAACGAAACCTTTGTCTGAGCCCACGTAGGCAGTATCCGCGCCGTAATCTACCCACGGCGCTGATGTGGTGTCAGAGCTGGAGGAGGAGAAGGTTAGTGAAGTCATGGTGGGAGCGGCGGGGACGGCGATTGTGCCCTGGCCAGCGGTCCAGGTCAAGACATGGAAAACGGCGGAGCCGGGAGCCCCAGGAATGCTTTCAACGAAGGCGATCTTCTTTCCATCCAAGGAGAGAACCGGGGAAGTTAGGATCCTGCCCGTGCCGGCGGTGGTGATGCTATAAGCAAACAACACGTTCGGAGCCGTGCCACAAATCCCTGCGGGGCTGCCGGAATAGAGGTTGTTGAAGCCTACAAGATTGGCATGGCCGCCGGCGCCGATGCTACCGGTGGCTGCCAATCCGAACACGACGTAGTCATTGGTGCAATCGGGCGGAAGGGCGGCATCCAAGGAAAACTTGGCCGGAAACATATCGAAGCTAACGTGGCCTGCCAGAGCAACGCTCCAATCACGGTGGTGGCCGGAGCTGCCCGCGACGGCCGACGAGCGATCGGCAGCGCGGAAGACATCCGAATTCGGAGCTTGCCAGCGCTGCATCGCCTGATGCAGAACACGCGGTTCCCGGTATATCAGGTTCGGGTGCAGGGCGAGCGTATCGCGGCTGAACAAGATATGGCTCTGGGACCAATCTTGCGGAACTCCGGTGTGCCTGGGAACAGGCGCTTCCTGAGCGGACATGCTCGGTACGAGAGCGAAAAACACCAAACACCACACCGCAACAGCAACATAAGGATGCGTTGGTTTCATGAGTTCCTCCGATGGCAATAGATTGCGCCTATTGTAGCCGCTTTTCAATCCATGGCGATACTTGATTTTAGACGGCCTGACGCTACAGTGCAGTGCTTTTCCGATCCGAATCGCCACTCCGGTAACCGCCTCAGAGAACTTAAGGTTACGCGGGTTGTGCGATCCAGGACTTAGCCATTAGGCGGCGTTCGCCGTCCGGGGGCAGACGGCTTCAGTTCGTGACAGATTTCGGACTCTCGATGACGGACTCGGCGCGGAGACGCCCAGCCAAGTGATGATCTTTTTGCTGGCGGCCAATCTCGGCGGAATCGGCAAGGGCTTTGTCGGCTTGACGATGTTTATCGCGGGACTGCTGGCGATGAATACGTGATGACGGCATCGGCAGTAGGACTCTTCGGCTTCAGTTGAGGTTGCCGCGCTTTCAGTTTGTAGTCACCGCGCTAACGGCCGTCTATAGCCTGGAGGTTGGCACGTTCTTACTGTTCGGGTCGTCGGCACTACTGCCGTCCCTGGGATGCGCTGCGGGCGGGCCCTTTGGGGTGCGGGAATGATTATCCTCGGGTCATGATTCTCGTGTTATCCGTTCCTTCCAGTGTCCTCCTCGTGTCATCATCCTGGTGTAATACAGGTTCGATGTAATTCCACATTTCTGCCAGCAATAAATTCTGACAAAACGCACGACTTAGTAATACAATGGCCGACGAAAGTTACCCGAGGGGGTATTTGATGACAAACATTGCTAAGGCAATCGTCCGGCTCCGCGAGGAACGCCGGGATGCACAGAACCAGGTCCAAAAACTTGGGGAAGCTATTTCGGTTCTCGAAAAACTTACCCGAGGCCCAGGCTCGACCGTGGGAGCGTCACATCGCGCCAAGCGCATTCTCTCCGCGGCAGGGCGCCGGAGAATTTCTCTGGCGCAGAAAGCCCGTTGGGCGAAGATCAGACAGATCAAGAAAGCAGCCTGAACCCAGGCGGGCTGCAGACTACGCGATTTCCCCGCGAGACTGAGGCCCGCCGGATTTTTCTGCCCGGCAACCTTGATCCGGCGCTACCCTAGATCTTGTTGGCTTTCTTCGCTTAGTCTTCCTTCGGCCGCTTCGACCCTGCGGAAAATCCCAGACGACTTATTTCGCCTAGCCGTGTCCTCCGGTGAGCTCGCGCACGATGCTGCCGACAAATGCCTTGGCGTCTCCGAATAGCATCAGGGTGTTATCGAGATAATAGAGCGGGTTATCAATGCCGGCAAAGCCAGGATTCATGCTGCGCTTGATGACCATCACGGTGTGGGCTTTGTCGACGTCGAGAATAGGCATCCCATAGATGGGGCTGGAAGCATCGGAGCGGGCGGCAGGGTTGGTGACGTCGTTGGCGCCAATCACCAGGGCGACATCGGTCTGAGGGAAGTCACCATTGATCTCTTCCATCTCAATCAGGCGGTCGTAGGGAATATCTGCTTCGGCCAGCAGCACATTCATGTGGCCGGGCATGCGTCCGGCAACGGGGTGAATGGCAAAGCGCACGTCCACGCCGCGCTTGCTCAGAGTATCGTAAAGTTCGCGGACCTTGTGCTGAGCCTGCGCCACTGCCATGCCGTATCCGGGAACCACGATGACCCGGTTCGCGGCGGAAAGGATGGCCGCGGCTTCTTCCGGGGTTGCGCTGCGAACTGGTCTCGCTTCTTCTCCCGCAGCGGCCGAAGCTTGTACCTGACCAAAGGCCCCGAACAAAACGTTGGTGAACGAGCGGTTCATGGCCTTCGACATGATGATGGAGAGGATGAGGCCCGACGATCCATCAAGCGCGCCGGCGATGATGAGCAGCTTGCTGTTGAGGACGAAGCCCATGGCCGCCGCCGACAGCCCAGCATAACCGTTCAATAACGAAATAACGGTCGGCATGTCCGCGCCGCCGATGGGGATGATCAACAGCACGCCGAACGTCAGCGCGATCAGGATCATGAACGGGAACAGCGACCGGGCTTCCGGATGCAGGATCAGAGTTACGGCAATCGCCAGGGCGCCGGCGAGCAACACAAAGTTGACGAGATTCTGGCCTTTGTAAGTCAGCGGCCGCTGCGGCAGAATTTCCTGCAGCTTGCCGGCAGCCATCAAACTCCCGGTTACGGTCAACCCTCCGAGAATGACTTCGAGGGACAGCACCGCCATCATGAAGCGCGAGATATCGGGTGCGCGCAGGTAAAACTCAGCCGAACCAACCAGCGTCACGCAGAGTGCGCCAAAAGCATGACTGAGCGCGGTTCGCTGTGGAACCGCCGTCATCTGCACCCGCCCGAGCGGCACGCCGATGATTGTACCGAGCACAAGCGCAATGGCGATCAGCCGGTAGTCCACAATGCCGTGGTGCAGCAGCGTACCGCAGATCGCCAAGAGCATGCCGACTTCACCCGCCCAGATGCCGTGGCGGGCCGTGGTCGGCGAACTCATCCACTTCAGCGAGAGGATGAACAGCACGCTCGCGATGAGATACAACAGCTCAATGATGACCTGGCCGCCCGCGAGATCGGTTGTCATTACTGACTCACCGATTTGGCCGCCGGTTTGGCCGCGGGACGGCTGGATTTGAACATCTTCAACATGCGGTCAGTGATCAGGAAGCCGCCGACAATGTTGCTGGTGGCGGCGACCACGGCGATGAATCCGAAAACGGCGGAGAGCGTACTCTTATGCTCGCCCACGAGAAGAATCGCACCCACAACCGCGATGGCATCCAATGCGTTGGTGAGCGACATCAACGGAGTGTGCAGCAAGGGCGAGACGCGCCGGATCACTTCAAATCCGATGAATCCAGCGAGCACAAAAATAAAGAGTGCGTTGATCAGGTTCGAACTACTGTTCATCTCTTTCCTCCGTATGGATCTCCTCCGCCCATCTTCTTCGCCCGAAATGCAGGTCAGTTTTGCTTGATCAGCTTTGTTTGACCAGAGCGGGCAAAGTAAAGAACTCGCGGACCCTGGCCTGCACAATCTCGCCACCGCGTGTGAGCAGAGTCTCGCGAACAATTTCATCTTCGAGGCTGAGATTCAACTTTTGATCTTTAATCAGGTGAGTCAGGAATGCGGTGATAGTGCGGGCGTACATCATGCTCGCGTGATAAGGCACGCCGGCGGCCAGGTTGATCGCTCCGACAATGGTCACACCATGCTTAACGACGGTCTTGCCTGCTTCAGTGATCTCGCAGTTGCCGCCGCGTTCAGAGGCCAGATCGACGATCACCGAACCGAACGCCATTCCCTTCACCATATCTTCGGTTACCAACACCGGCGATTTTTTTCCCGGAATCACAGCCGCGGTGATCACCACATCGCTTTCCTGCACTGCTTTTCCGAGCAACTCACGCTGACGACGATAGAAGTCTTCATCCTGCGCAGTGGCATATCCGCGAGCGTCCTGCGCGTCTTTAGCCTCAATGGGAAGCTCGACAAAACGTCCGCCTAGACTTTGCACCTGCTCCTTGGCCGCCGGCCTTAAGTCGTAAGCCGAAATAACCGCGCCCAGACGGCGCGCGGTGGCCAGTGCCTGCAGCCCGGCAACGCCGACCCCGATCACGAAAACGCGGGCAGGGGTAACGGTTCCCGCCGCAGTGGTGAGCATGGGAAAGATGCGCGGGTGGGAATCGGCTGCGACCAGAACCGCTTTGTATCCGCTGACTGTTCCCATGGCGGACAGCGCGTCCATGCTTTGGGCGCGGGTGGTGCGCGGCATCAACTCCACGGCGAACGCGGTGACACCAGCATTCGCGATCTCCTGCACTATGTCCTTGGTGCCGAAGGGACGGAGAAAACCGACGAGGATCTGATCGCGGCGAAAAAACGGCATATCCTGCTTCCCCGTCATGTCGTTCGAACCGTAGCAGAGAACCTGCACGATAATGTCGGCGGCAGCAAACACCGCAGCGCGGTCCGCGACGAGTTTCGCCCCCTTGTCGGCATATTGGGAATCGGGATAGCCGGCCTCGATTCCAGCGCCGGACTGTATGTGGACTTCGAATCCCGCTTTGGTCAGCGTCGGGAGAACTGCCGGCACGAGCGCCACCCGCCGATCCCCGGGATAAATTTCTTTCGGCACACCGATGATCACGAAACCTGCCTATAAGCGATTCTCTAAATAGTGATTGAGAAGATTCGAAGCCGCCCGGTGCGCATGAAGCCCGCTCTTGCGGACAACTTCCAGGAACCGAGGATTCTAGTTGAGCGGATGGGTGCGTGCAAATGCCTTCTTGTGAAAAGTTCAGACTTCAAAGTGAGAGGCTCAGATGGAGGCCGTCGTCATGGTTATCGTTGGGCGTGGCGGAGGCGGCGATGTCAGCGCAGTTTTGAACGATCCAATCGGCCCCGGCGTCTTCGAGATCGCGGCGGGGCATGGTTGTAAGCAAAGCAATCACTCTGGCGCCAGCGGCCTTTCCCGCGCGAACTCCAGCCGGCGCATCTTCTACTACGATGCAGCCGGAGGCCGCAAGCCCCAACTCCGCCGCGGCTTTCAGGTAAGGCTCGGGATCCGGCTTGCCGATCTTCACGTCGCTCGAGGTAATCATGGTCTTGGGGATGAACAGGCCCGCAGCCCGCAAGCGGACCTCGGCCAGCGGGCGCGTACATGATGTAGCAATGGTCCAGCGTTCGGGCGGCAGAGTGTTCAGGAGTTCCCGAGCACCCGGCAGCAGGACGACGCCATCGAGGTCCTCCATTTCCATGCGTTCGACTTCGCGATCTTCGCGGTCAATATCATGATCATGCGGTTCCGTATTGTGCAGCAGTTCGCGGATTGTGGTTCGACTCGGGCGACCGTGCGCCATGCGGACCACGGTCTCTGGATCAAAGCCATGTTCAACCGCCCACCGATGCCACACCCGCGCGACCGCTGGAGTGGAATCGATCAGCACGCCGTCCAAGTCAAACAGCAGGGCACTGCAGTGGATTTCGACCATTTCATCTAATTTACATTGCCGGGAAGAAATCAGGTTGAGGACGGACTCCGGTTCGTGGGTCAGCGTCCGGAAGAAAGTTGGATTGGTGAGCGCGGCAGGATTCGAACCTGCGACCCACGCCTTAAAAGGGCGTTGCTCTACCACCTGAGCTACGCGCCCCACCAATTTCAATCTAACATATTTTCCGCGCTCATTTGCCCGGTAGGAGTCTCTCAGAAGCGACTGCGCCGGGGATGGAACGCATCCTCGGTCGACTCGATGCGGTCTCCATCCTGCGGCCCGTCGACCGTGACGTTGCCGGCGCAAAAGCGATACACTCTGCATTTATGCTGCGTTCCCGCTTCTTCTGGGCAAAACTTGCGTTCGCTGTTTGCACGATTCTTGCGCCGACGCTTGGCCATGCGGAGAAAAAAAAGCAGTTGCCCGCCGTGCGCTGGACGACTGGTGCGCCCGGTTGCACATTCGAACGCGGCGAGGACGGACGCTACCGCTGGACGATGACCGGAAATGACCTCGCCATCACGCTTCTCGTGGATTCGCAGGAACTTACGAAGAGCCGCCGCCGCTTCTATCACCTCCTCGGCGCGTACGTGAGTGTGACGTACACCGGTCAGGACAAATTTGAGTTTCCGGCGGACGTACGGATCGATTTCGTTCGTCATCACGACGTTCTTGAGGGCTTCATGGATCCCACGGAACTCTCGACCAAACTGCAGAACGACCTAGATACACTGGTCTTCGAAACCGAGCGCCAGATCAAGAAGAATCCCAAGATCACCGAAGAAAAAACGGCTCGGTTGAGAGAGTACGAAAAGGACGCTGCCGAGTTCATCGAGTTTCTGAGCACGCAAAGCCTCGAGCCCGTAACGGTGACGCTGAACCCGGGCAATCCCGAAGCCCACGGCTGGGTCTTCTTCGCGACCAGCAATAAGTGGATCGGCCCGTGGAGGGAGCGGGAGGATTTCATTCTCGGCGTATGGATGAAAGACAAGGTATGGCAATTCCCCTTCTCGCTACCACCGACGGAGGGCGACCTGATCCTGCGGAAGCCGCCGGAGTAGGACAACTGGATCGCCGAGGCGCTCTAGAAAACTGTGTTACAGTTTGCGTGCTCATGGAGATTGACCCACAAACGGCACCGGCCGCGGAGAATGCCGCGGCGGCTTTCTACTGCCCGGTCTGCGCGGTGGAAGTCAACGATCCGCTGACCTGCGGCGATTGCTCGGCCGTCATCTGCCGCCGCTGCGGAACACCGCTGGAATCTTCCGATGAACTGGGCATGGGGTAAATCGGTCGTCGGTCGCTAGTCCTTAGTCGTTAGTCGTTAGTCGTTGGCAGAACCCAGCGGCAGCGAACGGCGATCAGCGATTAGCGAGCGACGGATCGCGAACGACCAACGACTAGCGACCAACGACTTGATCTGCGTATGAAGAACAGACCGACTACCTAATGAATACCCCTCCCGCTTCCCTGGCTCCCGAAGCTGAAAAGTCCGGTCAGCAGCCGAGTCTCGTCCGTGGGCTGAGTCTGCTTGATTCCGTACTGCTGCTGGTGAGCGGCATCATCGGCTCTTCTATTTTTCTTACCGCCAAAGATATTGCCGGGCCTTTGCCGAATCCAATTTTGTTTTTTCTGGTGTGGGTGCTCGGTGGAGTGATTTCACTATGCGCCTGCGTCGCGTTCGCTGAACTCGGCTCCATGTTTCCGGACTCCGGCGGACAATACATTTACCTCCGCGAGGCATATGGCGACCTGGTCGCGTTTCTTTACGGATGGATGTTGTTCGCGGTTGCAAATGGCGGCAGCATCGCAGCGCTTTCCGTCGCTTCCGCCGCCTACATGGGAAACATCATCCCTGCCATTTCGCAGCAGCATGTAATTTTCTCGTTGGCGGGCGTTCCATTCACACGCGCGCACGCGGTCGGGTTGCTGCTGATCGCCATCCTCACTTACGTCAACGTTTTCGGACTGCGCTGGGGCGCGCTTCTCCAGAATATCTCTACTTGGACCAAGTTCACCGCTATGGCAGTCTTTGTTGTCTTAGGATTCGCGATCGGCAAGGGACATTGGTCGAATTTCAGTGCGCGGGCGCCGGGTGGTTTGAGTATGGGGTTAAGTCCCGGACAATTGATTTCCGCTTTCGGAGTGGGCTTGATCGCTGTGTTCTGGGCCTACGACGGCTGGGTCTACATCACGTGGGTCGCTGGAGAAGTCAAAGACCCGCGACGCAATGTACCGCTGGCCATGGTCTTAGGCGTGCTCGCGGTGGGCGCGATCTATGTCGCAATGAACATGACTTACGTTTACGCCCTGCCGCTGAATGAGGTCGCGAAGTACGAAACTATTGCCCATGCAGCCGCAGCGGCGCTGTTCTCACCGGGTGCCGCGGTGTGGCTGTCGGCGATGATCGCAATTTCGTGTTTCAGCGCGGCGGCGGCTTGCACGCTCTCGGGTTCGCGCGTTTACCTCGCCATGGCGCAGGACGGTGTTTTTTTTCGTCGGATGGCTGTCATCCATCCCAAGTGGCGCACGCCCGCCTTCAGCCTGATCGGCCAAGGCGTCTGGGCCGCGGTGCTTACGATGAGCGGACGCTACGACCAGCTTTATACCTATGTCATTTTTGGCATGGTGCTGTCCTACACGCTGACCGTCATCGGTCTGTTCGTGTTGCGCTGGAAACGACCCGACGTACCGCGCCCCTATCGCTGCACGGGATACCCATGGCTGCCCGCGATCTACGTTCTGGTCGGCGGCGCCTGGACGCTTAACACAATTATCCAGCGGCCAACTGAGGCGTTCTGGGGAGCCACAATTGTGCTGCTAGGTGTGCCGGGATATCTCTACTGGAAGCGGGGAGCCGTAGAATAATCGCTCCGGAGTAGTTCCCAGCTTTCAGCCGGACGCGGAGGTGAGCAACTACACCGGCACCGCAGTCTTCCGCTTCGGATTAAAGAACGGTAGCGACACCACCGTTGCCGTCGTCTTCATGCGTTGCGCTTCGATGGTCAATTCCATTTGCAGTTTGGTGCCGGGCTTCGAATACTCGATGCCGACGCTGGCCAGCGCAATCAGCTTCTTCAGCAGCGGAGAGAACGCCGTCGTCGTCGCTTTGCCCACGTGTTTGGCATTGGAATTGGCGGAATTGCCATAGACGGGTACCGCAACGCGAGATGCCTGGCTGGGTGCTGCCGGAGAGAGTCCGAACTTGTCGAACTGCTCTTCTACTTCCACCCAATCCACTTCCAGCCCAACCAACTGCCGCGCCACGCCCTGCTTGTTGTCTCGCGCCAGCGCGCGCTTGCCGATGAAGTTCTCTTTGTCGAGATGCACCATCTTGCCGAAGCCCAACTCATACGGCGAATATTTCTGTGACGGAATCAGCGCCTTCTTTGAGCTGGTGTAATCGACTTCAATCAGCAGCAGGCCTGCCTCCACGCGCGACACATCCAGCGCCAGCATTCCGGCCGCATGAATGTCGAACTGCTTGCCCTTGTCCATCAGCGCGTCCCAAACCTTAACCGCATCATTCCATGGGATCCATATTTCGTAGCCGAGATCGCCGGTGTATCCGGTGCGCGAAATATCCACCGGCATGCCGGCAATTTTTCCGCTCGTTTTGCGGA
Organism: uncultured Acidobacteriaceae bacterium; assembly: GCA_963772195.1. Lineage (GTDB taxonomy): Bacteria > Acidobacteriota > Terriglobia > Terriglobales > Acidobacteriaceae > Acidiflorens. The sequence continues at coordinate 306,799 of CAVYWE010000003.1, forward strand.
AATACTTCAGGTTAGTGATGTCGGCATCCGCGACCGTCTTCAAAAGTTTCGCGGAGGCCGGCCCCTGCAGCGCCAGAGCAGCCGTCTGCTCGGAGATGTCTTCAACCTGAACGTCCATGTTCAGGCCGTTCTGCCGGAACCAGCGCAGGCTCGGATCGGCAGCCGTCCAGCGATATTTGTTTTCTTCGAGGCGCGTGATCGTTCCGTCATCGATTACCTTACCGTCTTCATCGCACCAGCAGGCATAAATGACCTGCCCCACCGCGACTTTGTTTACGTCGCGCGTGATCACGCGGTTCACCAGCTTGGTCGCGTCTGTGCCGGTGATCAGATACTTGTAGAGCGGCGAAATATCAATCAGCGCGCACGCATTGCGGATGGCGTTGTACTCGTGCTCGTGATGCACTTCATACACGCTGACAGTGTAGTATCCCGACCACTCGCGATAATTCAGACTTTGGCAAAGGGCAAAAGTTCTCTCGTGAAACGCAGTTCCAATAGGCAAGGCGACCTCGCGTGTTCTTCCTCTGTGCGCTTTTCCCCGTGAACCCCTGTGTTCTCTGCGGTAGAGATTTCTTAACCACGGAGGACACAGAGGATCACAGGGGAAAATGTGAACAATGTCGACGCTGGATTATATGCACCGCGACGCGCTGGCGGCAAGCGCCGAAATCCACTGACCGTGAGTCAGCAATCAGTCGTAAGTAGCGACAAAACGATACTTTCTCGATAGAATGGCGAGTCATTTTATGCGGAAGTTCCGGTCAATCTGGATTAGTCTTCTTAGGTCAATCTATGCCTGCTGTTTCGAGCGGTACGAAGTATGACGTAATCGTCATTGGTGGAGGCCACAACGGCCTTACCAATGCCGCCTATCTGGCGAAAGCGGGAAAGAAAGTGGTGGTGCTGGAGCGCCGCCACATCCTTGGCGGCGCGGCTTGTTCGGAGGAAGTTTTTCCCGGCTTCAAGTTTTCCGTTTGCTCTTATGTCGTCTCGCTGCTGCGGCCCGAGATCATTCGCGACCTCGACCTTCCCCGCCATGGACTCGAGATCCTCCCCCTCGACGGCACTTTCACTCCGATGCCGGACGGCGACCATCTGTGGCGCGTGAACGATCACGGCAAGACGCATCGCGAAATTGCCCGCCACTCGCGGGTGGATGCGGAAGCCTACGATGAATTCGGCAAGGCCATGCAGGCGATGTGCCGCTTTGTGAAGCCGATCCTCAGCATGATCCCGCCCGACCCGGCGACGCTCAACCCGCGCGAACTGATGAAGCTGCTCTTCATCGGACGCCGCTTCCAGGGAATGTCGAGCGAGGACAAGTACAACCAGGTCCAGCTCATGACCATGAGCGCGATCGACTTTCTCGATCAGTGGTTTGAGACGGATGTGCTCAAGGCGACGATGTCGGCCTCGGGTATTATCGGAACTTTTCTCGGCGTACGCTCACCCGGCACCGCCTACGTTCTGCTGCATCACTACATGGGCGAGATTGATGGCGCCTTCCGTGCCTGGGGATTTGCGCGGGGTGGCACCGGCGCAATTTCAAACGCGATTGCCGACGCGGCTCGTGAGGCTGGAGTCGAGATTCGCACCGAAGCCCCGATTGCCCGGATCATCGTTAAGAACGACGTCAAGAACGGACGCGCCACGGGCGTTGTACTTGCTAACGGCGACGAGATTTATGCTGACGTTGTTTCTTCCAGCGTCGATCCGCGGCTCACGTTTACAAAGATGATCGAGCCCGACAATCTTCCCGATGAATTCATGGACGGCGTGAAGCGCTACAAATTTCGTGGGTCTTCGGGCAAGGTGAACATGGCGCTCGACGGCCTGCCGAATTTCAAGTGCATGCCGGGAGTGGGCGCGCACTTGCGTGGCGCCATGTCGATCTCGCCGAGCGTCGAGTACATGGAGAAAGCCTACGACGAAGCGAAATACGGGCACTGGTCTTCGCACCCATATATCGACATGGTGATTCCGACGCTCACCGATACGTCGCTCGCGCCGCCTGGCAAACACATCCTTTCCTGCTTCGTGCAATATGCGCCGTACAAGCTGGCGCGCGGCCTTGACTGGGACACGGAAAAGGAAAAGTTCGGCGACAACGTGGTCAACACTATCGCGGAATATGCGCCGAACATAAAAGACATCATCCTGCACCGCCAGGTCGTCACGCCGCTCGATCTTGAGCGCACGTGGGGATTGACCGAAGGCAACATCTTTCAGGGAGAACTCTCGCTCGAACAATTATTTTTCCTGCGCCCGGTTGCGGGATGGGCGCAATTCCGCTCACCCATCAAGAACTTATATATGTGCGGATCAGCCACGCATCCCGGCGGCGGTATCATGGGCGCGCCTGGACGTCTGGCAGCGCTCGAAATTCTGAAGGACGGAGGAGCTTGATGGCCGCAGAGAGGCGCGTGGCTGAAACGCGCGATGTGGTCATCGTCGGTGGCGGGCACAATGGTCTGGTCGCGGCCTTCTATCTCGCCAAAGCCGGATTCAAACCGCTGGTGCTCGAACGCCGCGGCCAAGTGGGCGGCGCGGCCATCACCGAAGAATTTCATTCCGGCTTCCGTTGCTCCACGCTCGCGCATAACACCGGCCCGCTCCGCGCCGACATCGTACGTGACATGCAACTGGAGCAGCACGGCCTCAAGCTTACAACTCCCGACGTGAGAACCGTCTCCCTGCTGCCCGACGGCCGGGCGCTCGTCCTTTATTCCGACGCGAAGAAGGCAGCGCAGGAGATCGCGCAGTGGTCGCAGAAAGATGCTGCATCCTACGCGGACTTCGGCACGGCGCTCGGAAAGATCGGCAAGGTCATCGGTGAAGCCCTCCTGCTTACGCCGCCGAACATTGACAGCCCCAGCAGCGGCGATCTCTGGGGGATGTTGAAGACGGGGCGGTCAATTCGAAATCTAGGGAAGAAGGATTTGTATCGCGTCCTGCGCTGGGGACCGATGGCGGCCGCCGATCTGGTTGCTGAATTCTTCGACACCGAACCGCTGCGCGCCACTATCGCCGCGCGCGGCATCTTCGGAACATTCCTGGGCCCGTGGTCGGCGGGCAGTGCGCTCGTGCTGATGTTGCGCGCCGCAGCGGACCCATCTCCTGCCGGCAGCGTTCAGTTCCCTGCCGGTGGCGCGGGCGCCATCACTCTGGCCATGGCTGCAGCGGCGAAACAGGCGGGCGCGGACATTCGCACCGGCGCCGACATCGCCGAGATTCGGGTGAAAGACGGCGTCGCGACTGGGGTTGTGCTTGCCTCTGGCGAAGAGATTTCCGCGCGAGCCGTCGTCTCGAACGCCGATCCGAAAAGCACGCTCATGCGCCTGGTCGATCCCGCGCACCTCACCCCAGACTTCCTTCAGAAAATCAAGAACTACCGCTGCATTGGAACGGTCGCGAAAATCAATCTCGCGCTCTCCGCGCTGCCGGAATTTACCGCGCTAAAGACAAAAGGTAATGGCAACCTGCTACACGGCCGCATCCAGATCAGCCCCGAGATCGATTACCTCGAGCGCGCCTTCGACGAATCGAAGTACGGCAACTTCTCACGTCATCCGTACATTGAAATTACGTTTCCGTCTCTTTCGGATCCGTCGCTCGCCCCGGAGGGCCAGCATGTGATGTCCATCTACATGCAATACGCGCCATACAAATTGAAAGACAGCGACTGGGAAAGCCAGCGCACCGCGCTCGGCGAAACCGTGGTGAAGACGATCGCGCAGTACGCGCCGAATCTGCCGCGGACGATCCTTCGCCACCAGATCATTACTCCGAAGGATCTCGAAGAAACGTATGGCCTCACGGGCGGCCACATTTTTCACGGTGAACTTGCGCTCGATCAGTTCTTCACAATGCGCCCGCTGCTCGACTGGGCGCGCTATCAGACGCCGATTGAGCGTCTGTATTTGTGCGGCAGCGGAACGCATCCCGGGACGGGACTCACTGGCGGCTCGGGCGCTAATGCCGCGCGCGAGATTGTGAAGGCGCTGAAGAAGTAGCGCCGCCGTCCCGGCGGCTGAAGTAGCCGGCGAGGACGCCGGCGCTACACTTATCTGTTATGCACAACTCCGCTATCCTTCTCGTGTCCTGTCCCGACCGCAAAGGCGTCGTCGCGTCGATTGCCGAATTCATCTTCCGCCACAATGGCAACATCCTGTTTGCCGATGAGCATGGAGACGAGGAATCTAATCTTTTTCTGACACGAGTCGAGTTCGATCCGGCGGACTTTGATTTTGACCTTGCGGAGTTTGCCGAGCGATTTGCTCTCATCGCCCGCGACTTCCAGATGAACTGGCGGCTCGCTCACTCCACCGAACGCCCGCGCATCGCCATCTTTGTCTCAAAGTATGACCATTGTCTCCAAGACCTGCTCTACCGTCACCAGAGCGGCGAACTTCGCTGCGAAATCCCGCTGATCGTTTCCAATCATCCCGATAACCAGCGCATAGCCGACTTCTACCACGTCCCCTACTTCGTCGTGCCGGTGACTAAAGAAAGCAAGGGGGAAGCGGAAGAGAAACAAATTGCGCTCATCCGAGAACACAAATGTAGTCTCGTCGTTCTCGCTCGCTACATGCAGGTGCTCTCGAACGAGTTCATCGCCGCCTTGGGCTCCGGGAACCTGATTAACATTCACCACTCTTTCCTGCCCGCGTTCGTGGGCTCCAAGCCCTACCACCAGGCGTTTCAGCGCGGCGTCAAGCTGATCGGCGCCACCGCTCACTACGTTACTCAAATGCTTGACGATGGCCCCATCATCGAGCAGGATGTTGTCCGCATCTACCACCGCGACACCATCGATGATCTGGTTCAGAAGGGCCGCGACATCGAAAAAGTCGTCCTGTCGCGCGCCGTCCGCTGGCACGTGGAAAACCGCATCCTGTTGTATGGGAATAAGACCGTGGTTTTTCAATAGCCCTACACAGGCAATTGACTCGCGTAGAGACGCGCCTTGCCGCTACTCCGGAGACGGGGCAAGCCTCATCTCTCCACGTGGGTAGGAGTGCTGACACTTCCGTAACCAGGTAACCAATTGCGCTACGCTACCCTTTCGGTTTTACTAAAAGACAGTCCCATTTGGAAACATTACCCGTACGATCTCTAAGGAGCTGACTTTGGTTGAGGATCCCAAATGGGAGCTGGCGTTGCTCGCCACCGTGCAGAGCTTCTACCAGCGGCTGCTAAGTGACCAACTTGGCGGAGAGCTGCCCGCGCCTGCTGAACTCGCACCTGACGTCATCAACCGCGACGACAATGTGCGCTCCACCCTCGCTCAAATGCACCTATGGATCCAGCTCCTCGACATGGCAATCACTCCCGCCATGTTGCGACTTGGGGTGAAATCCGATCTTGATCCCGAGGTTGCCGAAGCTCTGCTGCGCTACTTCGCGCGCCACCGCGATGATTCCGGCGCCAATCGTGACAAGACCGATCTGGTCGCAACCTTTCTGTTTCGCCATCCTCGTGTGGCTGGACAGTGGGAGCAGCGCGGCTACGGCCTCGATGGATCGATTCCTCTGTCTCCGTTTGAAATTGCGCTGCTGGAAATCCTGTCTGAGTCCGACGTGCCCGTACTCCCGGAAAATCATGTGCAACTGTTGCGCGAATTCGGCCCCTTGCTCGACCAGGCGAATCGCTTTCAGGACTTCAGCACGCTCATGGACTCCGGCATCATTCCGCGGGTTCGGGAATTGAAAGCCTCGCTCGGGGAATCGATTTATCACCCTGGAGTGCTGGCCACTCTCGCGCCTTACAATGCCGCATTCGGCAATTGTTTCCACACGTTGTTCGCCGCCGCGGCGGAAGAAATCAAGAATTTCGCCACCCGCCTTGAAGAACTCGGCGGCAGTATCCTCAGTACAGTCGACGGCGTCGAAGTCACCGTCGAGCATGTCGCCGCCCTGAACCAGGAGGCTTTGCTGAAAGCTGACTACGGCGCGGCCCTCGAAAAATTCCGCCGCGTCTCCCGGCTGAAAAAAGAGTTGGAGCGCAGGCCGCCGCTCCGGCGCGCAAACCCAGGCTCCACGCCTTCCGTTCACGCTGTCGGCGCTGGCGGCGCGGCTGCCGCTCCGGCGCTCGCTCCAAAGTATGTTCCCGCCGCCATCACGCCGCAGGCGCTGTCGGTCGAAGAAGCTAAGTTGCGGAGAGTGGAAGAATCGATTCGAGTGTTCGTGCGCGTCGCCGATCCCAAGTTCCGCCAGGTTGTGCCCATGCGCTATTTCAACCTGATGCTCAGTTCCGCAGAGGTTGATGCCTACACCGCCGACTATCTTGAACAAGCAGGCCCGCGGGCGGACGCTGCGCGAATGCTACTCCGCGTCGTGGCCGTAACCGCGCGCATCACCACCGAGATGGAGGAACTCAAGCGCTCGCGGAATTCCCGTTCAGTCTGGAAGCTGCACGCCGATTCTTTGGTGGTCCTCGTCGACCTCGCCAAGCGCCTCGCTGAAGCCGTTGACCGTCTGGCGGTAACCATCAGCCAGCAAGCGGAGACGCAGGCCAATAGCGAGCCTCTGCACAGTTCGGTCGAAAGGCTACGCGAACGTACCGGTGAAGCGGCAAACCTCATCGACGCGGCGTAAGAACCGGACGGCTACGGGGAACCAGGAAAAGACGGAAACAAAAGCGGAAACACAACAATAACGATAACAACCGTTTAGGGAGTTCGCACTTTTCCAGCGATTTCAGCGCCGAGCCTGTGAAAGTGAGTAACGTCCCAGGTATAGATCTTCGTTGCGTTGGCCTTCAGCGCACACCGAGCTAACAAGGCATCGTAAATTGTCCCTCCGACGATGCCAGCAGTTGCAGCCTCCCGAATCGCCAACTGATACTCCCGTGTGTCCAGCGACACAACATCGAGCCGTTTCTCGACTGACTCAAGAAACAACAGCGCTTGGTCCGCACTCAAGCGGAACTTGCCCGGCAACCGCGTAAGCGTCGCATAGAGTTCCGCAAGACTGTGCGCGGCACAATAGGCAGTTTTCCGATCGGCACCTGCAAAAACGGAAAAGCTGCGTTCGTGGTGCTCGTGATCTTCCAGGAATGCGGCGACCAGAACCGAGGTATCGAAGAAGGATTTCACCGTTTCCCGCCCGATACTTCTTGCTCCCTCTCCTCCCGCACACGTCGGATCGTTTCATGAACAACCGATGCCTTCAGTGGCGCCCCGGCACGAAAAACCCAGACGCCCTCTTTCTTGTGCATTGACACATTTCCTCGCACCGGACGGAGAACGATGTGGTCCTCGAATGATTCCATTTCCAGTGACTCACCCGGTTCCAGTTGCAATTGCTGGCGAACTTGCTTGGGAAGGACTAGACGACCCGCTCGGTCGATGCTTATTGTGGCATTCATGATAGCATTATACCATGATATTTACCATTGCTTATACCATTTCAAACGTGAACTGCCGCAGAAAACACCCCTCCAAAAAACGATAGGGACGAGCAATGCCCGTCCCTCGTTCAGAGCCTATGACGCCTGTTCGACTAGAAGCTATCCAGCCAGCGACTCAGTGAATATCGAACTGCTCCTGGTGCAGCGCCGGATCCGACTTAACGATGATCGTCTTCTTTGTGAGCTCTTCCATCTCGTTCAGTAGTTTCGCGTTGTTCGCCTTGAGCGTTTTCGCAACCTCCGGGTTCACTCGCAACATCACGTCGCTATGCTCCAGATGACTCGCGATCTTACGCATCTCAACGTAAATCTCGTTGCAGATGGTATTCACCGATTTCACGAAGCCCGTCGACTGGCAATAAGGACACGGCGTTCCAATCGTCCGTTCGAGCGACTGCTTCACCCGTTTGCGCGTGATCGCCACCAGACCGAAATCATTGAATTGCAGCACCTTCGACGGAGCCCGATCGAGGCGCAACGCCTCTTCCAACGCCTGCATTACTTTCTGGCGGTTGCGGCGTTCGTCCATATCGATGAAGTCGATGATGATGATGCCACCCAGATCGCGCAGCCGCACCTGGCGCACGATTTCCTTGATCGCATCCACGTTCGTCTTCACGATCGTGTCTTCAAGGCGGGCAGTTTTGCCGACGTACTTGCCGGTGTTCACGTCGATCGCGACCAGGGCCTCGGTCTGATTGATCACGATGTACCCACCGCTCTTCAGCCAGACTTTCGATTTCAGCGCCTTGTTGATTTCCTCGTTGAGCCCGAATTGATCGTAGAGCGGCGTTTCCTTTGTGTAGAGCTTGACGCGCTTGACGAGCCCTGGCTGGAAGCGATTCGCAAACCGCACGATACGCTCGTATTCCTGCTCGGTGTCGACCCAGATGACCGAAAACTCAGAGCTGACCTGATCGCGCAGCACCCGCTCCACCACGTTCAGATCGTGATAGATCAGAGCCGGAGCCTTGCTGGTATCGGAGCGCGACTTAATCTCGTTCCAGAGGTTTTTTAGAAAGCGGATATCCGCTCGCAATTCCTCATCGGAAGCGCCTGCCGCCGCGGTTCGTACAATAAAACCACCACCGCCGTTTTCGCGCTCGCTCTGGATGATCCGCTTCAATCGCTGCCGCTCTTCTTCGGACGCGATCTTGCGCGATACGCCCGTGTGGTTCACCGTCGGCATGAAGACCAGGAATCTCCCAGGCAGTGCGATGTGACTGGTGATGCGCGCACCCTTCTTGCCAATCGGCTCCTTCGCAATCTGGATCAGCACTTCCTGCCCTTCTTTGAGCAGTTCGCTGATCTGCGGCACCACCTGGTTCTCGCGACTGCGGAAGCGCCGTGCACCGCGCCGTCCGCGGCGCCGGTCAATATCAGATGTACGGTCAGAAGTGCGGTCAGAAGTGCGGTCGGAACCGCGCTCCGGTCCGTGACGCTGCGTCCGCTGCAACAACCTCGCCTCGGGTGCGGGACCGCGAACTGCGGCGCTCGCATCCACAGTCCCGTCGCCAATCGCCTCGGCCTCCAGCAGCGCCTCAGCTTCCGCCTGTGCCTCTTCGAGTTCCAACTCCTCCGCTTCTCGCTCTTCGGCTTCCAGGACGGCTTCGGGAACTGCCTCGCCATTTGCCACGGGCTCGACGCCCGCCGCCAGCCCTGGAGCAATCTCTCCAACTCCTGATCCCGACAACTCTCCACCGGCCGCCCTCGTCTCTTCTTCGATTTCCTCGAAGCCTTCGTCGTCTCCCGGTTCTTCCCCGTAAGACGTTAGGTCGGCTTCTTCTTCCTCGATCACCTGTTCCTCCACGGCGCCGTGCATTACATCGTGCGTAATCTGCGGAGCCGCCACGAAGTCCGCTTCGCGCTGGTGCACGGTCGTCTCCGGCGCCGAGTAACTCTCCGACACGGTTCGCGTCTCGTTCCGTACTTCCACAATTTCCGGCGCTGCGCTTGAAGCGGTCCCGTGCACTTCTTCATAAACTTCCGTGTGCGGCACGTGCTCATGCTGTTCGTGAAGCGGTTCGGAAACCTCCGCCGCGAACATAGGCTCATCTTCGGGAAAGTTCGCTGTGATCGATGCCGGCATGATTGGCGCCTGCCGCTCCGGCGGTGCTACGTTCTCCGCCGGCAAAGCCGGTCCTTGATTCTGACTCTGATTCTGACTCTGATTCCGACTCTGACCCTGCCGCTGGTACTTAGAGATCGATTCACCGGGAAGCAGGATCGGTTGATACCCCGGGGGCGGTCCGTAATCGTAGTCGCGACCGGCACGAGCAATCGGCGCCGGTCGCTGGAATCGCGAGTCCGACATGCTGCGTCCCGGACGCTCGCCGCGGTTAAAGCGGTCGTTCCGTGGTTCCATACGAGGTTCGTTCCGAGGTTCACTCCGTGTTTCGCTAGCGGTTTCACTGCGTATTTCGTTTCGAGGTTCGCTTCGAATTTCGCCGCGCTCTGGACTTGCCCCACGTCCGCCCCGGTCTCCGGTTTCTCCACGCCGTCCGCGACGACGACGGCGTCCGCGAAAATCGCGCGAAGCGCCCGTGGCGTTGCCGGGCGCTTCCGACGAAGCTGCTTCCGACTCTTCCCCCTCGCGCGCTATGCTCCCGGCTTCGGCAAGCTGCCCATCACTATTAATCGCTGGACCGCCCGCTTCCAACCCGGGGCGCGGGCGCACCTCGGCCACCGAACGATTCGCCGGGATCGCTTCATCCAGGTCTTCGTCCTGCTGTTCGAGATCCATGAAGTCGGAGACGTACAGAAACGCGTCGCGTTCCAACCCAATGTCCACAAACGCCGACTGCATGCCTGGCAGCACGCGCGTTACTCGGCCCTTATAAATCGAGCCCGCTAAGGTGTATTCGTTTTCTCGTTCGAGGTAAATTTCTGCTAACTGATCGTCTTCCGTGATCCCCACTTTGGTTTCATGGGGCGTGGCTGATACAAACAATTCCTTGTTCATCGCTACTCCGGTTTTTCTTCACCGGACCAGAAGCGCAAGGCGGACCAGGGGATCGATAGCGTTCAGCGCCGCTCCGGGTAGGAGCGGGCGCGGTCCCGGAGTTCTTCCCGGGGCCTACACTGCAGTGAATTGTTGATGCTCGTCTGCACTGATCGCGTTTAAGCCTTCTGTCAGGTCTGTGGCCACTCTCTCGCGTTCCGCTGAGGGGGCCGTTCCCCGCCTGACTGGCTTCAATCCTGTCCGGCTTCCACTTCGCCGGCATTCTGCCCTCCTTTTTCGCGAGGGCCTTCGTAATCTTGTTTACTGCTGAATCTTGTTTCCTGGCGCCGTTTTTATTGTTGATAAAACCAGTTGAAAAGGGCGCCCCAACTTCTGCCGACCGTCTCAGTTCACGAAGCGGCGCATCCTGACGTTCATTACCATCCCCAGCGCCAAAAACATGAAAAGAACGGAAGACCCACCGTAACTCATGAGCGGCAGAGGTATTCCCGTGACTGGCATAAAGCCAACCACCATGCCGATGTTAACCAGAATGTGAAAGCTAAGCACAGCCACCACACCCATTACGAGGAATGCTCCAGCGCGGTCGGGCGCCGTTTGTGCATTCTGGGTCAACCGCATCAGCACTATAAAGTATAACAGCAGAACCGCCAGAGCTCCTACAAACCCATGTTCCTCGGCAAACGCGGCAAAAATGAAGTCGGTCTGCGGAATCGGCAGGAACGCCAGTTTGGTCTGCGATCCATGACTGCTGCCAAAGACTCCGCCTGAACCGACCGCAATCAGCGACTGACTCACCTGGTAGCCTGACCCTTTAGGGTCCGCGTCGGGCTCGCGGAAGCTGACCAGCCGCTGTTTCTGGTAGTCCTTCATGTGGTGCCAAGCCAACGGCATGGATAGCGCCGCCATGAGCAGAACCAACCCCGCCTGACGCCACCGCAGTCCGCCCAGGAACAGTCCCATCATCGCTATGGGCAAATATGTCAGCGCGGTACCCAGATCTGGCTGTTTCCAAACCAGCAGCATGGGAATACCGACAATCGCGCCCGCCTTCAGAAAGTCCAACCACGACAGTTCCCGCTCATGCAAATCCGCAAAGTATTTTGCCACCGCCAGAATCAGGATCAGCTTTACCCACTCCGACGGCTGAAAATGGGCGCCCCCCGGCATCTTGATCCAGCGCCGGGCTCCCAGATATTTTTGTCCGAAGAGAAGCACCGCGATCAGAGACGCCAGCGCTGCAATGTACATCCAGTGGATTTGTTCGAGCAAGGCTTGATAATTAAGCAAGCTAACCAGGAACATCGCGCCCACGCCCGCCGCAATCCAGTAGATTTGCTTGATGTGGGCTCCGGCAAATTTCGTGTGCTCGGTCGCACTGTGAATCTGCAGCACGCCCAGCGCGCAGATCACCAGCACGAAGCCCATCAGGACCCAGTCGAAATCTCGGTAGGAAACGTAGCGCGACATGGCTTCAGTCGCCGACTCCAGAACTCATTGGCAAGAACTCAGGACGGAGGAACTACGGCAAGAATTCGCTGGCAACAAAATCACGGGCAGTATTTCGACGGGCACGTCGGGCTCACCGGGGGTTCGTCCTGCAACCACACCCACAGCCCAACCCCAGTAATGACACCCAACCCGATATAGATTGCCGGCGTCGAACTCATGATCCCCCCACCCGCCGCTGTCGCTGCGCCAGCTCCATGCCGGCGCTTTTTCTTTTTCTCCGTATCGCTGGTGTCGTCGCGTGTGGTTTCCTGCCCTTGCGCCACCGTTGTCGTGCCCTTGTCGTCTTGCACCGTCAGGTCGCCCTTGTTGGCTGCGATCTGCACGCGCCCATCCACGTCGGTCACCTGAAACTCTGTCCACGTGTTGGACGCTGGCTTCACCGTGACGTCGCCGGCGCGCGCCGCCAACCCGCGCGAAGTCGTCACGCGCACCGCGCCATGCTCAAGCTCTACCGCCAGCCCCTCAAATTTTACCAGCGAGTCAGCCAGCACCATCACGCTCGATCCGTTCGATTGAATACTGGCCGTCGAATCAGGACGCGTTTGCAACATGTCTCCCGAGAACACCGCTGCCGATTTCGGCACTTCGCTGCCGTTCAGCCAGGCCGCACCATTCGTGTACAACATCGCCGACGCCGTCTCTCCCGCCACCATCACTTGCGCCGGGAACAGGATCGCCAGCAAACAGCACACAGCAGACCGAAACGGTGACTGTGACATGGGTTCGGATCACTCCAGCACTTCTGGATTTTAGTTATCGTAAGCCTGTAAAGGGTTGCAGTCAATTCGTTTATTTGCTTCAGTGTACTCCTGGGTCACTGCGGGGCGACTAGGCTGCCTCGCGCCACTCCACCTCGGCTCGCCCACAGTGGACTCCCGAACCGGGTCCCCTACCGGCCTCCCGATTAGAATCTCGCCATTCATCCCTTCAACTATCACATCCATCCAGCGGTTCGCTTGATGATGCCCGAGAATCTTCATCTTCAGGTAGTTGTCCGTCAGCGCCTCGGTGAATTCCGCGTCCCCCGATTGCAATGTGATCGCCTCGACCACCGTACCCACCAGCGAGCGCATAAACGCCGCTTTCTTCTTTGATGCCATTTCGCGCAGCACGCGGTTTCTTTCCCGAGCCACTGCGACCGGAACTTGGCCAGGCCGCTCCGCCGCCGGCGTTCCCGGACGCGCCGAATAGGTGAAGACGTGCAGATAAGTAAATGGCAGCTCTTCGATCATTCGTTCCGTGTCGGCGAACTCCGCTTCCGTCTCGCCCGGAAATCCCACCATCACGTCGGCACCAATCGCTGCGGTTGGCATGGCCGTTCGAATCTTCGCGATCTTCTCCCGGTAGTGCCACGGCCGGTACTTACGATGCATGCGCCGCAGCACGGAATCGCTTCCAGACTGCATCGGCACGTGCGCATGCTTGGCGATTCGTCCAGACGCCGCGACCAAACCGATTAGTTCATCACTCCAGTCCATGGGCTCGACCGAACTGATTCGCAATTTCTCAAGAGATGTCCGGTCGAGGATGGCGCGAATCAGAGATTCCAGTCGCTGGTCGTTGGTCGTTGGTCGTTCGGTGTGCGATGCTGGCTGCCGGCTGGAATGCTCGGCGCTGAAAGGTTTCTGCTCGTCAACGACTAACGACCGACGACCAATGACTTCCTTTAAGTCTCGTCCCCACCGCCCCAAATTAATCCCCGAAATTACTACCTCGCGATAGCCCGCCTCCACCAGCGTTCGCACTTCCGCGATGACGCGCTCCCGCGGCAGCGAACGGCTCCGTCCCCGAACATACGGAATCACGCAGAACGAACAGCGGTTGTCACATCCGTCCTGGATCTTCAGGTTTGGACGCGTCCGCTCGTTTGCCGCCTCAAATACTGGAGCCGCCAGCAGTTCGGTATGCGCAAAAATATCCCCCACAATCACATTGGCGGCCGGATTCCCGGAAAGGTGATCCTTAAAAAGTTGCCCCAGAGAAAGTTGTCCCAGCGGCACGAACCCGTAACTTGACGATGAACCAGCCGAGGGGAAAGAAGAAGAAGTCGCAATCTCCGCCGCTTGGTGCTTGTGCGAATTACCCACCACCCACGTCACACCCGGCAGCGCTGCCAGTTCTTCCGGCGCTCGCTGCGCGTAGCAGCCTGTCACCAGGATGCGGCAATTCGGATTCACCCGCTGCAGCCGCCGTATCGAAGCGCGCGCATCTTTATCCGCGCCCGCGGTCACCGTGCAGGTATTCAGCACCACAATTTCGGCATCCCGAGCTGCCGCGGCGCGCTCCAGTCCGCGCTCCAAAAATTGCCGCTCCAGCGCAGCCCCATCGGCCTGCGTAGCACGGCAGCCAAAATTCTCTATGTAGAAGCGAGCCACGTTCCTATAGTAAATGACTGGATGCGGCTGAAGCTCCCGTCATCGCCGGATGAAGGTCGCTCCGAGTTCTTGCCGCAGTGCTACTGCATCAGGGAGATGGAAACAATAGGACAAGAAAGATTTGGACCGGAGAAAACTCTGACTCACTGCTCATCAAGCGCTTGGCAGGGGCGATCTTCAGTGGCAGGCCGAAGCCATGTTGATACGCCGCGCTTACACTAGCTCCGCCAGCAGAACTCCGCCTGCAAAGCGCAAGAAAGCACTCGCCACACCGGACGAGCATTCGGTTGGCCCCACTTCCCAGTGTTCAAAGAGTAGTCAGGCGCTCGCGACCTGCCGCCCGTGCTGAAAGCACTCGCGGCAGAGCACCGGACGTCCTTGTGTAGGCCGGAACGGCACCGTGGTCTCTTTCCCGCACTGCGAGCAGTTCGTCCTGGTCTCCGTCTTCGCGTACGAATGCCCGCGCGACGGTCCGTGCGACGTAGCTCCAACCACTGCCACTCTCTTGCCCTTGCAGTTCTTGCAGCGTTTGGGTTCGTTCTTGAACTGCTTGTCGTGGAAGAACAGCTGTTCACCCGCTGTGAACACGAAATCCGTGCCACAATCGATGCACTTTAAAACCTTGTCCTGGTATTCCATTGAAGAGGCGCTCCCATTCCGCGTCCCTGCTCTGCACGGGAGACCCGAATAGGGAAGGATCCGGTTCACATCGTGGGCAGGGGACTTATATCCCCCTCATGCTGACCCCTTAGATTCGGCCCGCCAGGCGGTGTGCACCGCATGGTTTACTGATACAGATTTACAGATTTAAGACACCTGCTGGGGAAACTTGAATCTTCGCCTCAAGCCATCTTCGATCCTAACTATTTCCGAGCGCGAGTTTCGAGTGCGAAGAACGGGCCGTCCTTCAGCGAACGGCCCGTTTTCCTTAGTCCTGTTCCTTGCGTGCTTTCTTACGGCTGCGCTTGCGAGCCAGCGCTTCTTTTACTCGCTTCCTCTCGCCGGGCTTCAGGTAAAACGAGTGACGCTTCACTTCCTTAATAATGTCCTCGGTTTGTACCTTCCGCTTGAACCGCCGCAGCGCGTTTTCGAGGGATTCACCCTCTTGAAGTCGAACTTCCGCCAAAAGACCACACCCCCCCACTCGCCCAAACTGGACTCGTTAGTTATGGCAAGCATTGCTGTCTCAAGTCAAGTAGATTATGAAAGAATTTTCAT
The DNA here is from genome assembly GCA_963772195.1 of uncultured Acidobacteriaceae bacterium. Classification (GTDB taxonomy): domain Bacteria; phylum Acidobacteriota; class Terriglobia; order Terriglobales; family Acidobacteriaceae; genus Acidiflorens. The sequence continues at coordinate 322,279 of CAVYWE010000003.1, forward strand.
CCGCCTCAAAAGTCCAGCCGCATCGACAATTGCATCCGCCGCGGAGCGAATGAGCTTGTCGGCTTCCCGAAACTCGTAGGTTGCTGAAAATAAGCCGGATAATAAGTTCCGCCCGCGGATTGCGAGTACTTTACGAACGCTCCCGCCGAATTATAGTAGCCGTTGTCGGTCACCCCATACCTCTGATTGTCGCGATTGAACAAATTGAAGGACTCCCCGGTCAACTCCAGACGATACCGTCCGCCCAGATTCATCTTCCTTGCCACCCTCAGATCCATGGTCGCGTAATCCGGACCGAGAAGTGCATTGCGTCCATACTTCGACAAACGGTCATTGCTTGTGTTCCCGTCCTGATTCGGATCGCCCGACACTGTCGCGTTCGCCGGGCGTCCGCTGCCATACGTCATGATCCCCGAGATTTTCCAGTGGTTGAACATCGCCGATAGAACTCTCTGTCCTGCCTCAAAAGGATTTGGTTCCTCGATCGCTGAAATCGTCAGTCGTTGCCGCTGATCCGTAACACTCGACGCTCGCTCACTCTTTGTTGAGTACGAGTTCTGCACCGTTGCCGGCGCTCCCGCCACCAGCGCGTCTTGTCCACTGTCGATAGCGTGCGCCCACGTATATGCCAGCCGGAAATACATTCCACCCGCCATCCGCTTGTGCAGCGATACCGTCATTCCGTGATACACGCTCGAGGACGCACTCTCAAACTGGTTGATTGCTCCCAGTTGCGATATCGGGCGATTCACAGTGTTGATACACGGCGGAAACGGACAACTGATGCTCTGAGTCGTCTGCCACGTGGCAAACGACTCCACGTTATAAAACGCATTTTGAAAATTGGTGCCGGTCGGGTCGTAGATCGGATAGCTATAAAAAGTCGGCGGCGGCAGATTCATATCTCGTGCCCGGATCATATCCACCCCGTGCACGTACAGGTAGGACAATGTCCCCATAACGCCGCCGGCCAGTTCCCGTTCCAGACTCAGACTTCCCTGCTGCACCCTCGGCGTTTTAAAGTCCGGCGAAAACGCCGCAATCTCGCTGGTCGCATACTGCTTCCAGGCATCCGGCAGCGTGCACGAGACCGGGCCCCGCGGACAGTTAAAGGCCGCATTCGGATAGGAAGGAAATACCTGCTGCTGGTAGAAATTCGTATTGTCCAAGGAAAGAAAGGTATTGCTCATTCCATTGTTATTCATCACCGCCGACTGATAAATCTGCGGAATGCGGGTATAAAAAATTCCAAAGCCCGCCCGCACCATCAGCGGCCGGTCGTCGCCGATCACGTAACCAATTCCTACCCGTGGCGCAAAATTCTTCTCTTGCAACGGCATCTTCCCCGCCGCCGGCCACAACGGGTTACTTACCATTCCCGTCTTCGAAAACGTCTGCACGTCGTAGCGCGCGCCCAGGCTCAAGGTGAAGTGTGGCGTCAACCGGACCGTGTCTTGCACGAATCCCGCATAGTCGTTGCTGTTCGGATGCGACACTGGATTCCCAAAATTCTGTATGTAATATCGCGGCACGTCGTGCGCCCACGCCCGCAGCGGCGTCAGCACCAGCCCCCCATGCATGGGCACAAATGTAAACGGATTCACCGGGATGTTCTCGTACAAGTACTCCCCTCCGTACAGCGACGGAAAGTAGTTGTAGTCCCAGGTCAACATTCCATCCCCCCCGAACTTCCACTGGTTTCGCCCGCGGCTCAGACTCAGAGTCTCCGCCACATGCAGCCGGTGTTCCCGCGTCTGCCGCGGCAATATTGACGACTGCCCAAAATTCTGGAGCCAGCCATAGATGCTCGTCCGTACCGCCGTCGTATTGGAAAACGATTGCTGCAAATCACGCGAAAACTGCAGCCGCAGATGGCTCGTCAGCCGCGGAGTAACGCCGCTCAACAAACCCAGCGACGCGCTTTCCGTCGCCACATCCTCTTCCCCATTTCCACTAACCGCATTATTCGTAATTGGACTCGCCGGATCAAAGAAGACATTGTTCGCCCCGTAATACCGGGATGTGCTCAGGCGCGCCGAAAGATGCTGGTGCGGCGTCAACGCCCGATCAAGCTTCACAAATCCCGTGTCCCCCAGCAACTTCGCGCGAAACGTACCGCCCATCGTCGAGAGCTGCGCCGCCGACGCAAAGACCAGGGTCTGGTCACAAGCCTGGCCCCCAATCGCGGGATCGCAGATCTCGTAATCCAAAGGTTTCAGGTTTGTACCTAACTGTGGCACCACTACCGTCTGACCATTGCTGAACTGCACCACCGAAGGCACATGGAAAATGTGCTGATCATATCCCACAAATAAAAACATCTTGTTGCGCTGGATCGGCCCCCCGATCGTTCCTCCAAACTGTTGCTGCCGATCGCTCGGATTGAAGCGCACAAATGCCGGTGCGGCTCCCCCCAGTCCACTGTCGCGCAAAAAATAGAAGGCGGTCCCGTGCCACTGATTGGTTCCCGACTTGGTCACTACATTCACCACCGCTCCTCCTGCCCGCCCCGACTCCGCCCCATAACCGCTCGACGACACGCGGAACTCCTCGACCACCTCGTTCGAAAACTGGTAAGGCGCACGATATCGTCCCGATGCCTGCGCAAAGAAACCATTGTTGTCGTCCCCTCCATCCACCAGGAAGCTCGTGTTATATCCCCGAATCCCGCCATAGGAAAGATCCCCGTTCGATCCCGACGTCAACCCTCGCGGATCTTGCGTCACTCCCGGCATTAGCAGCAACAGATCCGTGAACCTCCGCCCGTTCAGCGGGAGGTCCTTGATCGCCCGCGAATCCAGCAGTGCCGATACCGAACTCGGATTCATCTCCACCATCCGCGGAGCATCCGCCACCGTGAGCGTTTCCTTCGGCCCCGCCACCTTCAGCTTGAACGTCAACTGCGTTGCCGCGCCTATCTCCACCCGCACCACCGGCGAAATCTGCGGCGACATTCCTTCCGCCTCCGCGCGCGCCGAATACTCTCCCGGCGGCAGCAGATCCACTGCAAATCGTCCCGCGGAATCCGTGGCCGAGTGGTACCGGATCCCGGTCGCGACCCGGATCGCCACGATGTCGGCGGTCGTAATGGCCGCTCCCTGGGCGTCCAATACCACGCCCCGCAACGCGCCCGTGGACGCATCTTGCCCCCGAGCTATGGAAGCCGCAAGAATGAGTTGAAAGAGGAATACCCGGAAGACAAGCACTCGAAAGACATTGCGCGTAAACAGAAGTAGCTTAGTGCGGCGGCACATACCGATCCTCCCGTGTCCGGACTTCGGAACCGGGAGGCGATTCCAGAGACCCTGCCAATCTGTATACCACTATGCGTCTGACCAGAATGTGACGCATGCACCTGCAATATGTTCAGTTTTCTTGGGTCGTTGGTCGTTGGTCGGTGGTCGGTGGTCTTTGGTCGTCAGGCGCTCGCCGGCGGGCTTGCCAGCGACCGACGACCATCGACCAACGACCATTCACCGCCAGTAACCACCAATTCCATGCTGCCCAAGACACACTGCCATCTTTTTCCCTCTCCATCCCCACACCGATGTGCAACTCTTTTCACTTGGGGATCACCCCCAACCAGCGCAAGCACTTGATATTTATGTGCAATCAACTTGGTCATGAGGTTGCATTTTAGGAATACATCGGGCGATCCCCTCACCGAAAAGTGAACCGCAACCGAGTAAGTCGGGAAGTGACTTCAGTAACCAGAGGAGTTCGCGCCATGAAAAACCGTAAAAGGAATCAGAAAGGCTTTTCGCTAATCGAGTTGCTGGTCGTCGTCGCGATTATCCTGATCGTCGCCGCGATCGCCATCCCGAACCTGCTTCAGGCGCGTGTCGCCGCTAACGAAGCATCCGCGGTCGCATCGCTGCGCACCGTCAACACCGCGATGATCACCTATGCGAGCAGCTATCCGACCGTCGGTTTCGCGCCCACGCTGAATGCTCTCGGAGGCACGAATTGCGCTCCGCCCGATGAGACCAGCGCCTGCCTCATCGATACCGCGCTCGCCGGTGGCACCAAGAGCGGATACACCTTCAACTCCACGGGCATCGGTTCCGCACCCGCCAGCCAATACTTTGCGGTCGGATCACCCATCTCTGGCAGCGGCAATCGCAGCTTCTGTTCTACCGAAGATGGCGCAATCCACTACGATCCGACCGGCGCTGCCATCCCCGATCACGATTCCTGCCTCGCCTTGACGCCGCTCCAGTAATAACGGTAGAGACGGGGCTTGCCCCGTCTCTACAGGGAAACACATGTTCCTCTAAAGACTCAATGTGCGGGAGTTGCCGCCGGAGCCGCCGGCTTCGTGCCGAAGTCCACCTTCGGAGTCGCTCGCGAAGCCTCTGAGGCCTGGAAGTAAGCCGGGTTCTGCTTGTAGCCCGCAAATCCCGCATACAGACTGTTCGGGAACTGCAACACGTAAGTGTTGTAATCCTGCAGCGCGTCGTTATACCGCTTGCGCTCAACGGCGATCCGGTTCTCCGTCCCTGCCAGTTCATCCTGCAGACGCAAAAAATTCTCATTCGACTTCAGCTGCGGATAATTCTCCACAATCAGCAGCAGCCGCCCGAGCGCTCCATCCAGCTGCTGGTTCGCGGCAATCTTATCCGACGGAGTCTGCGCTGAAAGCAGTGCCGACCGCGCTTTGGCAATGTCCCCAAACACCGTCACTTCCTGTTGTGCATATCCCTTCACCGTTTCCACCAGGTTCGGAATCAAATCCGCACGCCGTTGCAGCACGATGTCCACCTGCGACCAAGCCGCCTTCACCGCCTGATCCTTCGCCACCAACTGATTGCGCACTGAGACGTACTGTCCAAACAGCGCCAGCACGATTACCACCAGCACCACCAATACAATCCAGCCCTTGCTCATATCACTCTCCTGAAAACAAGATTTCTTGCCGGTGGAGGGCCGGGCGTCCACGCCCGGCCACGACCGACTCTGACCGGCGAGACGCCCGTCGCTCCACCGTAGAACTCATCACGCCGCCTGATCCAACATCTTGTCTACCGCCGCCGTCACCTGTTCCACCAACTTCAGATAGCGCGCAAACACCTCATCCACCCTTGCGGCCTTCCGATCTTTTTTACGCTCTCTAATATCCAGCAGCTCGCCAAACACGCTCGCATCAATCCCAAGCTTGCTCGCCAGTGAAGCCGCCACTTCCCTCTTCGATCCTGACCCCGCTCCGGCATCGCCAATCGCTATCAGCGCATGACGGAACAGCGTCGCAAACGCTGGCAGCGACCGCAGCAACAGCTCCCACTTGGCGTCGTCTTTCCCCGAAACCACCAGCAACCGCTGCCGCAGCAGGATCGTCTTCTCCCGCAGCTCATACTCAACCTGCGCCCGATGCAACCGCATCGGGATCTCCAGCGTCTTCAGAACGTCTTCTCCCCACAGCAGCCGATAGTTCCGCCGCATGTCCAGAAACTCGATAGAAAAAACGTCGGCCGACCGCCGCATCTCTTCCGCACTCATCAGCAGCGGCGCGCGATGCTTCTGCTTCCCCCACCACTCGATCGCCGGAGCCAGCGCCTCAATCGCAGCGAAAGAAGTCTCGCCGAGCACGCACAGCAGGTTCACATCCGAGTAATCGGCAATATAATCTCCCGACGCCGCCGACCCATAAAGAATCGTCGCCAGCAGATTCGTTCCTGCCGCCGCGCGTATCCGTTCGACAAACTCGTTAATCAGTTTTTCTGAAACCATTCCGCCCTCTCATTTAGCCGGTGGAGGAACGGGCGTCTCGCCCGTCCAGCCGGGCGGGGACGCCCGGCGCTGCATTACCAACTCCCACCCGCCCCGCCCCCACCCGTGCTTCCACCGCCAAACCCACCGAACCCACCGCCGCCGCCCCCACCGCCGAAACCTCCAAACCCGCCACCACCATATCCACCCCGACCGCCGCCGAACCCGCCAGATCCTAGCAGCAGCCCGAGCAAAAATCCCGGACCGCCACCACCGCGGCCTCCCCGAAATATCGCACTCAAAATGGAAATCACAATGAAGAAGAGAACGAAGATTGCAATCGCCGCCCCGACTCCACCGCCACGCGCAGGTCGCTGCCGAGTCGCGGCGAGCGGCGGCTGGTTTTCCAACGTCACGCCCGCATCCTGCGCAATCACCGAGGCCACACGTGAAGTCATCAACGTGACCGCTCCCGCATAATCCCCGCTGCGCAGCAAGGGCACCATCTCCCGGCCGAACCCGCCGACCTTCCCATCCGGAAGAATCGCCTCCAGCCCGTATCCCACCGTAGTCCAATATTTGCGATCCTGAGTCGCCAGCAGGATCAGCACCCCGCGATCCTTTCCTTTCGCTCCAATCCCCCACTTCTGATATAGCGCGACTGCGTAACTGACAACGTCCTGACCATCCACCGACTTCACTGTAACCACAGCAATCTGCGCCTGCGCCTTCTCCTCCACTTGCCGACAAAGATCGTTCAACCGCGCCTGCGTGGCCGCATCGAGAACCCCCGCAAAATCATTGACGTAGTTGCTCGGGCGCAGAGAAGCAATGGGCTCGGCGGCAACTAATACCGCCGCTCCCAGCACAATCCATCCCAGCGCGATCCAGAGGATTGCCGAAACTTTCGGAAGCCGCTTCATTCGGGAAAATTGTACAGGAGTGCACTCCGCAGACGGTCGGACGGCGCAACTCGTCTCATCAGTTGGGTTCCTGGATGTCTCTGGTAATGTCGCGAACTGGCGAGATGGGTTTATACTGGGGGCCGTTTTCGATGCCGGAAGAAGATTCGCAGTAATGAGGAGGTCGGCCGTGAAAAAGTCTCGCGTATCATCGTTCATCCTGTGCGTGGGACTCGCGTTGATGCTGGTGCCCTCCCTCGCGATGGCAGCGGATCCGCCGATTGTCGGGAATTGGGAAGGAACTCTCAATCCAGGCGCCCAGCCTAAGAAGCGAATTGTGGTACACATTTCCGCGGCGCAGGATGGAAGTCTAAACGGCACGATCGACTACCCCGACCAGGACACTTCCGGGATCCTGATCACCGCCATCACCTACAGGGAACCTACCCTGCACTTCGAAAGCAACCCCAATCTGAGTGTCTATGACGGCACCATGAACAAAGACAATTCAGAAATCACGGGCACATGGAAGCAAAGCGGATCGGGGGTGAATCTCATCCTCAGGCGGACGCCGTAGCTCCCCAAATAGAATTGCGAGCTAACGTGTGAGGAAGAGGAAATTCGGACAGCGGCTATACGACAGGTATTCCCCGCGAACGTTCCCATCTTGGGCATCTTGCGAAACAGTGATTCGACATAGCGCTTCCAGCATCAGATATCCATGATCCGCTCCTACAAAGGCGTCACTCCCCAGTTTCCCGATACTTGCTACGTCGACGACTCCGCCCAACTCATCGGCGACGTTATTCTCGGCGAACACTCCAGCATCTGGATGAATGCCGTCCTTCGCGGCGATGTCCACCAGATCCGCGTCGGCCACTATTCCAACATTCAGGACAATTGCGTCCTCCACGGCATGAAAGAAGAATACGGTGTTTACGTTGGCGACTATGTCACTGTAGGCCACAACGCCATCCTCCACGGCTGCACCGTCGAAGCCCGCTGCCTCATCGGCATGGGCTCGATCATCCTCAACGGCGTCGTCATCGGATCCGGCTCCATCATCGCCGCCGGTACCCTGCTCCCCGAGAAGACAATAGTCGAGCCGAATTCCCTCTGGATGGGTTCCCCAGGTAAGTTCCGCCGTCAGCTCGACAAAAAAGACGAGGAAACAATCCTTCGCTACGTCGACAATTACCTGGGCTACAAGAAGTCGTACTTGAGGGAGAGAGAGAGCTAGCAGCTTTTGGCGCTCGGCTCTTGGCTGGCTGCGGAAAGACTTTTGTACAAAGGGGCTGGAAATCGATTGGACGCAGTTTTCGCCTGAGGCGGAAAGATGGCCCGGCCCGCCGCTTGGGTGGCGGCTGTGTGGGGTCGTGGGGTGAGGCCGGGCTATCTAGGATTGCAGCTGTTCACTTTATACCGCATCGGGCCTTGCCTCGACTGTGACGTTCATCACTATACCGTGTGACTGCAACACATCTGCCTGTGATGCAGATCACCGCCAAGACCGGCTTCACTGGCTAAGATAAGAACGAAACTACTCCAGCAAACGACTCAGGAGAAGCACTCATGGCCTACGTAATCACCGACACCTGCATCAAGGACGAGCTTTGCGTCGAAGTCTGCCCGACTGACTGCATCCATCCCAAAAAAGACGAGCCGCAGTTTGAGGCGGCGACGCAGCTTTATATCGACCCCGTTGGCTGCATCGATTGCGGCGCCTGCATTCCGGCCTGCACTTCGGATTCAATCTTCACTGCCGACGACCTGCCCGAGGACAAGAAAGAGTTTCTGGATAAGAACGCTGCCTATTACGCGTAGCCTCCCGGCTGCGACGATCTGAAGGGTGCCCCGTCCAAGCTCGGTTTGGGCGGGGTCTTCGCGCTTCCACGACATCTATTGCTCCTCCCCGGAACTTACTTCGCTTGGAGCTCGCCGATCCGAACGGCTGGTCGTGCCGAGGGATAACCGATCAAGTAAGTAATCGGAACTCTCCCAGTCGAGTGCTCGCCTATCTGCCACTGATATTCGCTTGCGGTCAGGTGTTCGACGATCTCACGCAGTTCCTGTGGCCGATATGTTCGAAGGCAGGACACCACTCCATCGAACAACAAGACCAGGGGAATAATCGGAACCAAATATGTCCAGAGCAACCGTGACCAGCGGAACGGACGAATCCACGGAGTGCAGACGAACAGCATGACAGCCCAAGCAAACATCAGTCCAATCGTTGCCGGAGCGCGCCTCGTTATCTCAAATATGCCGATGCCTTCGCCGGCGTCGGCGGCATTTTGGATTATGGCACGAGCCTCTTCCGGCGAAAAATGATGGAACGACGAAAACATGGTTCGAAATCCCTTCAATTCAGAAGGAACTTTCATCGCGTCAACCGGGTGTGGATAGTAAGTAATGCGATTCTCAGAAGCCGCTCCGGCATTTTCGAGTGCCCTACGGTTTGGGTATTTATCGGTGAGCCAAATGTGCGAAATGTGAAGACACGGCGGGCCTCCTTGGAGCTTTCGAGAAAGCTCCAACCATGGTCCGCCGCCGCCGGAACACATATCGATAATCGACCGGTTCCCAGTAGAATCAAGCACGCCCTGCAGCAGCGGAGCAATGGGCGCGTAGGCCTTTAAGAGATTTAACCCAAACTGAAGCGCATCCGTAATCTCGTCTCGAATAGATGACGGGAACCACGATTGTTCATGGAGTTCGATGAAATGTACGCGACGCATGGGATCTCGGCCTAGTGAACAATGGTGACACATTGTCATCAATTTGCCAGAATCTACCAAGCACAGCGTCGGCGAACGTTGACTGCTGTTCGGGGCCGCGTCTGCAGGCAATATGGAAATGACGCGGACGCTCAGCGAAATCCGCAAAATGCCAATTCAACGTAAACTAATCAAGTTCCGCAGTGACACTAAGGATGGCAAGCTCCACGCAAGGGCTTGGCAAACGGCGAACGACCAACGACCAGTACCCAACGACCAATGATCAAATCCCCCCGAGGAACCCGCGACCTTCTCCCGCCCGAAACGGCGCTCTGGAACTTCGTCGAAGCTGCCGTCCGCGACGTCTTCCGGGCATACAACTTCCACGAAATCCGCACGCCCATCTTCGAGTCCACCGAACTGTTCGCACGCGGCGTAGGCGAAGAGACCGATATCGTCACGAAAGAAATGTTCACCTGGGAAGATCGCGGCCGCGCTGAAAGCGATAAAGGGCAATCGCTAACCCTGCGCCCCGAAAACACCGCTGGCGTGGTCCGCGCCTACATCCAGCACAAACTCTGGGACCGCGGCCTCAACAAGCTCTTCTATATAGGACCGCAATTCCGCCGCGAGCGTCCGCAAAAAGGCCGCTACCGCCAGTTCTATCAAATCGGAGCGGAAGTCATCGGCCCCGCCAGCGCCGGCAGCCAGTCCCCCGCGAGGGACGCGGAAATTCTCGAACTCCTGGCCACACTGCTCGACCGCGTAGGCATCACCAACTGGACGCTCGAACTAAACTCCGTAGGCAGCCCCGCCGACCGCGCAAAATTCAACGACGCTCTGCGCCAGGCGCTAGCCCCCGTGGTCGACAAAATGTGCTCCGATTGCCGGCGCCGAGCCGTGACCAATCCTCTGCGAGTTTTCGACTGCAAAGTTCCGGAAGACCAGCCCATCATCGAAACTCTTCCGACCATCAATCAATTCTTAAGCGACGAGAGCCGCAGCCACTACGAACAAGTAAAAGAAATCCTGAACGCCGTCCAGGTTCCCTACGTCGAGAACCCGCGCCTGGTACGTGGTCTCGACTACTACACTCACACTGCGTTTGAATTTACTCATGCGGGGCTCGGGGCGCAGAATGCGATTCTCGGCGGCGGACGATACGACGGTTTGTCAGAAGCACTCGGAGGACCGGCGGCTCCGGGAATTGGATTTGCCATTGGAGAAGATCGGCTGGTGCTTTCGCTGACTGCGGCGGCGGAGTCGGTTATCCGCAAGCCGGACGTTTACATTGCTGCGCTTGGGGCTGGGATGAATCGCGAAGCTGCTCGCCTGGCTCGCGAACTGCGCCGGCACGATCTGGTGGTCGATCTCGGCGACGAGTCGTTTCGCTTGAAGAAATCATTTGAGGCTGCCGACAAGATGGGCGCGCGATACATCCTCATCGTCGGCGAGAATGAAGTGACGGCCGATGCCTTCGCGCTCAAGCATCTCGCGTCCGGCGAACAAATCACAGTTCCGCGCGCCGAACTGGCGCAACGGATTTTGCAGAAATAGCGATTTGCTGGTGGCTCTTGGCTTTTGACGTCCCTGTGTTCTCTGTGGTGAAAGCCTCTCTCTTACCACAGAGGACACAGGGGAACAGAGGGGAACCACAGCGTAAATCTCTCTTTGGAGGCGATGATGCGAGGCAATCTTTTACAGCTGGGCACGGTTCTGGTTGGCGTAACCCTTGCTCTTTCTCAAGCTCCGTCTTCAAAGCCGGTCTCCGCCTTCGACCAGCAACTCATCGATCAGCAGAAGCAGTTCCTACAGGCGACCCAGGCCAAGCAAACAACCGTGGTCGACCGCGCCGTCGCGGACGATTTCCAGGGCATCGGAACGAACGGCGACTTCTACGACAAAAGTGAGGTCGTCGAATCCGCCGAAAAAGGAACGCCCCAGGACACGCGCGCCTACGATTTCCACGTCGTCAAACTGAACGACGACTCAGCCGTCGTCGCCTACAACCTGATCGTCCCGGGAGAACATCCACGCTATCGCCACATGGCCGACACGTGGGCCAGAATCGACGGCCAGTGGAAACTGAAATTCCGCCAGATTACGCCTAACCTTTGGAGCGCAAACGATCTGGATTGACGGGGAATCTGCCAGTGGTAAACTCCGCCTATGGCCACTAAGAAAACCAGGAAGAAGCAAACCAAGCTGAAGAAAACTGCCGCGAAGCGGAAACCGATGAAGAAGACGGCAAAAAAGAAGCTGGCTGCGAAGAAGAAAGGAGCGCCCAGGAAAAAGTTAGCGAAGAAGAAGCCCACACCTAAGGCGAAGCGGAAGCTCGCAGTAAAAAAGCCAGCCCTGAAAACGAGGGCGGCCGGCAAGAAGACAACCGGCGGGAAGACGGCGGGCGATTCCAGGAAGCAGCTTCAGGGCAAAGCCCAAAGTACGAATATCGAATCGTTTGCACCGGAAGAAGAAGTGAGGGCGAGGTCGGCTGGGCAATCGGGGGATTTGCAGGGATTGTCGAACACCGCAAGCGCAGATTCGCAGAGTGTGGACGAATTGATCGAGGAAGGAAACGCGTTCGAAGCTGAAGTTGTGTCGGGCGTCGAGGCCGCCGACAGCGGCGACGAGGAGGAAGTCCACACTCACGAGGTGCCGGAGGATGATGTTCCCGACGAATATCTGGATAAAGAATAGAAGGGTACCCCGCTCCTTGCATGCTTTATCGCAAGAGGCGGGCGATGGTATCGCTCAAGCCGCCGCTCGTCTTAACCGCACCTTCATCACGTCGGTATCACTTAGCAGAACTCTCCCCATCTCCTCAAAAGCAAGTATTGGAAGAGAAACATTCCTATAAGGCTTAACGTGGAATTGTTTTGCCTATATTGGCAAGAAGATGTGTCACGGTTCTAGTCTGTCTTCACTGAGCAACATACTTGAAAGACCTTATAGACCGGTGTCAGCGTTTTCTGTCATTGTCGCGCGAGGATGAATTTTGACTTTGATTCACAAACGCGCCGCAAACTCGGTTACCAACTTATTGAAGTGGTAGACAGGTTCTTTGCTTCTCTGGCCGATCGACCAGTTCAACCCGCCGCCGAGGACCGGATTTATCCTCCCCGTCTTAGCCGGCTCCCGGAGACCGGGGAAAATCCCGGCCGAGTTCTCGATCAAGTCTGCGGTGAACTCGTCGACAATGGTTTCCACGTTCCCAGCGCACACTATCTGGGAATGATGAATCCCACGCCTACCTACATGGCGTTCCTCGCCGAGTCCCTGGTCGCCGCGCTCAATCCTCAGCTCGCCAGCCTGGACCGGTCGCAGACGGCTTCGAGAATCGAGGCGGAAACCGTTCGCTGGGTTGGGGAGCTGGTGGGATGGCAAACCGCACCCAGTGGAACGTTCACAACCGGCGGCAATGAGGCGAATCTCAGTGCCTTGGCCATGGCGCTCTCTGCGCACTTCCCGGGCGTAATCGAGAATGGTATCGCCTCGATAGGCGCTCAGCCGGTCTTCTATGCCTCGATGGAAGGACACCATTCCTTAGACAAATCGGCGGGCTTGCTGGGCCTTGGGCGGAGAGCCCTGCGTCGAATTCCGGTAAACGAACGCTTGCAGCTCGATGCGCAACAACTCGAGGCTGCAATCAAAGAGGATCTGGAATCCGGCAAGAAACCATTTTGCATTGTGGCTACCGCCGGAACCACTAGCTCGGGAGCGATCGACGACATACCGCGGATTCATGAAATTTGTCTCCGCTACAACATCTGGCTCCACGTTGACGGCGCTTATGGCGTGGCGGTGCTTTTTTCGAACCGGCACCGCGGCTTGGTTCGCGGAATTGAGCAAGCCGATTCGGTTACTTTCGATCCGCATAAGTGGCTGGCCATGCCTTTTGCCACAGGTCTCCTCCTCACCCGGCATTCCGAAGTGTTAGAGCGGACGTTCTCCGTTGCCTGTCCTTACCTGCAGAAAGCGCCTGCAGGGACGTTACCCGATAACCGCAACATCAGCGCCCAGTGGTCACGCCGCATGAACTCGCTCAAGCTCTGGCTAACGCTGCGGGTTCATGGCCGACAAGCTTACGAGCGGCTGATTGACCGGCAAATGAGGCTGGCGCAGAGCTTCGCCAGGTGGGTGGCGAATTCAGAGTATTTTGAGCTGGCTGCTCCCCAGGTTTTGCCGATCCTGAATTTGCGCGTGCGAGCCACCGGTATAACCTCGCAGAAAGTCGACGCGTTGCATACCTCGATCATTGAAGAAGTCAACCGCGATGGCCAACGCTGGATTTCCGCGGCCACCGTGAATGGACAAAGTGTGATCCGCACCATGGTGATCAGCTATCTGACCGAGGAGCGCCACATCAAGGACTTGCAAGCTTCACTTGTGGCGGCATGCTGCAGTCTGGGACTGGAGTCGAAGTCAAACAGGGTTTTCGCGGTTCAGCCGACGATGCCCAGCGGCATTCAGGTCACTTCCGTATCGCTCCAGAATATGCCCCCAGCCTAATGAAGTGTTGTCCCGGCCCACGATTACGCAGGGAGAGTGATCCCCGTTTAATCGCGCGACTGAAGGCCGACCCCAGGGGCACTAGACGAGTTTCACTACCGCCTCCATTGACTTGCGCGTCCCGCGTGTCTACCATCGGCAACCGGAGCATTATCACTTCGGCTTTCGCACAACAATTTCACTTTCAGGAGACATTCTCTATGAAGCGTACGTCAAAATGTACACTGGGCCTTTTCATCGCGACCTTCATCGCTACTCTGCTGCTCTCCGCCACGGCTGCTGCGCAAATGAATATGCCAAAGCCTGGCCCGGAGCACAAGAAGCTCGACTACTTCACCGGTAGCTGGGCCTGCGACGCCGACGTGAAGCCTGGGCCCATGGGACCGGGCGGGAAAATGAGCAACCCCCAGAACGCCGAGTGGATGGAGGGCGGCTACTTTGTCGTCATTCATTCCCAGATGAAGAGTGCTTCCATGGGTAACGGCAGCGGGATCGCCTTCTTGGGATACGATCCCGACGAAAAGAAGTACACCTACAACGAGTTCAACAGTATGGGCGAGGCCGTTCAATCGAAGGGGACGGTGGACGGCGACGCATGGACCTGGATCGCCGAAATGAAACCATCCGGGAAAGGCCGCTTCAGCGAGAAGATTCTGTCGCCGACGTCCTACACGTTCAAGTTTGAGATGTCATCCGATGGCACCAACTGGACCCCGGTCATGGACGGTAAGTGCACCAAGAACAAGTAAAAGCACTCTCGACTCAGTACCCAGTAAAACCACATAATCCCGCTGCTAAATTCTTGACGTGGCAACTGGGTACTGACTCTCCGCCATTTATAATCTTCGTTTCGTATAATCTTCGTTTCGGCTCACCACGGTAATTTCAGCTAAACGAATTTCAGCTAGACAAGGCGAAAACGTGCTCGATTTTTTAGGCGACCTCAGGCGAACTCATATGTGCGGGGCTCTTCGGCTCTCGGATGCGGGCAAGAAAGTTGTGCTCATGGGATGGGTCAACCGGCGGCGCGACCTTGGGCAGATTATCTTTGTCGACTTGCGCGACCGGACCGGGGTGACGCAGGTCGTGTTCAACCACGAACTGAATGCATCCGTTCATCAGAAGGCGGAAGCGCTGCGCAACGAGTTTGTGATTGCGGCGATCGGCGTGGTCAAGCGGCGCGATGCCGACACCATCAATCCCAATATTCCAACTGGCGAAGTGGAACTGGTGGTGGAAGAACTGCGCATTCTGAATGTGTCGAAGCCGCTGCCGTTTCTGCCGTCGGATACGGTGCTGGCGAACGAAGAAATGCGGTTGAAATATCGCTACATCGATTTGCGGCGCGATGCCATGCAGTTCAACATCGAGCTGCGGCACAAAGTGGCGCTCGCGATCCGCGACAACCTCGCCTCGCAGGGCTTCTTCGAAATCGAGACGCCGTTCATGACCCGCTCGACGCCCGAAGGCGCGCGCGATTATCTCGTCCCCAGCCGCGTGCAGCCGGGAACGTTCTACGCGCTGCCGCAATCGCCCCAACTGTTTAAGCAGATCCTGATGATCTCGGGTTTCGACAAATATTTCCAGATCGTGCGCTGCTTCCGCGACGAGGACCTGCGCGCCGACCGCCAGCCCGAATTCACCCAGATCGATCTTGAGATGTCTTATCCCCAGCCGGAGCGGGTTTGGGAAGTGGTCGAGAGCTTTTTGACTGAGGCTTTCAAGGCAGCGGGGCATGAGATCAAGACGCCATTCCCGCGCATGGACTTCGACGATGCGATTCGGCAATACGGCATCGACAAGCCCGACCTGCGCGTGCCTGCCTTCACCGACGTGGGCGATTGTTTTGCGGCGGCTGATCTGGAACAACTGGCGATCAATAAGGATCTGCCAGTGATTGCGATCCGGATTCCGCACGTGGGCGAGCTTTCGCGGAAGGAGCGCGACGACATTAAGCCACTGTTTGTCGCGAAGGGTGGAGCGCGTGTGTTCGAAGACTTTAAGCGCATCGAGAACAAGTTTCCCGAGGCGGGGGCAAGAGTTCGAGCGAAGGTGCGCGAGAAAACGGGCGCGGCCGCGGCGGACGACCTGCTGGTGCTGGTGGTGGGCTCGGCGCAGCCGGGCGCAGCCGGAGACGCGCATCCTGCCAGCAAGCGCAAAGTTACGCCCGCGGAACTGGCGATCTATGCCTCGGCCGGACTGCTGCGGGTGGCGTTGGCGCAGAAATATTCCGACCGTCACAAGCTTTTCCAGAAAGGCGATTTCCGTTTCCTGTGGGTGACGAACTTTCCCATGTTCGAGTGGGATGAAGGCGAGAGGCGTTGGAACGCGGCGCATCATCCGTTTACTTCGCCGCACGATGAAGACATGGATAAGCTGGAAACCGATCCGGCCATGGTGCGCGCGCTCGCTTATGACGTGGTGCTGAATGGAACGGAGTTGGGATCGGGCTCGATCCGTATTCACCGGCAGGATGTGCAGAGCAGGATTTTCCGCGCGCTCGGCATGACCGAAGAAGAAGCGCGATCGCGGTTCGGCTTCTTCCTGGAAGCGCTCGAGTACGGCACGCCTCCGCATGGCGGGATCGCGCTTGGCCTCGATCGCATCGTGATGATTCTGGCGGGAGCGGATAGTTTGCGCGAGGTAATTCCCTTCCCGAAAACGGCCGCTGCGAAAGACTTAATGATGGAAGCGCCCACGCCGGTGGCGGAGGCGCAACTGCGGGAGCTGGGGATTGGAGTGGTGAAGAAGTGAACGCGGTGCCTGGCGGGATCAAACATGCGGGAGTAATTGGCCGATCGAGGACCTGCGTTAGCTTCTCGCCGCCAGTCGCTGCTCCACCAATTCCTCGATTCGATTGAGGACTTCGTCCTCGCTCATGTTGGTCGAGTCGAGCACGACGGCATCCTCCGCGGCCACCAGCGGAGACGCCTCGCGCGTGCGGTCGCGCCGGTCGCGCTCACGAAGTTCTGCAGCCATCGTCTGCGCCGATGCGCCTTTCACCTGCTGCTGGTCGAGCCGCCGCTGCTCGCGAATCACGGGATCGGCGTCGAGAAAGATCTTTAAGTCGGCATCAGGAAAAACTTTTGTCCCAATGTCACGGCCCTCCATCACTACGCCGCCGCCGATGCCCATTTCGCGCTGCCGCGCCACCATCCACTCTCGCACCTTGGGATGGACCGACACGCGCGACGCCGCCTCGGTCACATCGCGCTCGCGGATGCGCGCGGAAACGTCTTTTCCATCGAGCAGGACGCGATGGCCACCGATGGAGCGCTCAAGAGTAATGCGCGAATCCTGCGCCATCTTCAAAAGCGCATCCTCGTCATCAAATGACGCGTCTCCCTCGATCGCCTTCAGCGCCAGCGCTCGATACATGGCCCCGCTCTCCAGGTTCACGTAGCCGAGTTTGCGCGCCAGACGGGAAGCGATGGTGCTCTTGCCCGCTCCGGCGGGGCCGTCGATGGCGATGATGAGTTTGCGTTGGGAGGGATCGGTCATCGTGGGAATGTGCGATTCTACACGGGCCACGCCCGGAAAACTACGGGAGCGTGGGGGGATGGGACTTTGATCGTGTGGGGACGGGCGCCCTCGCCCGTCCAAGCCGAGCAAAGCTCGGCAAGCTCTTTGCCGGCGCGACCCCCTCGTTCAAGGGGGGAGCCAGGCCCTAGAATTCTACGATTCCTCGTCTCATTGCTGTTTAGCTCACCCGCTCGGGGCGGCGATTCTTGGGGACATATGCCTGCTTCGGCGGAGTTACTTGCAGCAGCGACTTGCTCCCCACATGCACGAAGCTCAATTCGCGCGCCGAAAGAAGGGCGTGGATTGCTTCCTTCACCCGCGTCCGCGGGACGAAGTTTGCCAGGAAGTTCTCGACTTCTCCCTCATCCACCGCGATCACGCAATCGAGATATTTCGATACCAGGGCGGAGAGCGCTTCCGGGAGCGAAATTCCCACGCCCTCGCGCACCACATCCGGGGCCCAGCGCGACAATTCGTCCCACACCGAGCCTTCTTCCACCGTGTAGTCCACGCGCGTGATGCGCAGCTTGGCCCAGAGTTCGCTCAGCGCGCGATCGAGGCCGGCGTTTGAAACTGACCCGCCTAGCATCTCGCCCAGTTTGGTTTTCGAAATTGGTCCTCGTCGCCGGATGATTTCGAATGCATCGCAGGCCAGCGGCGAGTACGGAGACCGCGGCCCGCTTGCAGGCGGCTGCTTCGGATTGCGCTCGCCGACGAGGGAATAAAAATAAGGAAAGACCGACGGCGCCAGCAGGAACGCGTTGTTCTCATCAATCAGCGGAGCCTCGTAGGCTGCTTTGTCGCGCAGCGCGCGCACCATTAGCTCGGTCGCCTCTTTCGCGCGCGGATCGTTGTAGGCGTGCTGCCGCGTAGGCAGCTTGTCATCCACTCCCACCCAGGCTCCGATGAAAGTCGGCAGTAGAACCGCAGGCCGCATCGGATACATCAGACAAAATCCCACCGACTCGAGGAAGGCGCGCGCGTCATCAAGAGTGCGCACGGGCTGGCCGTCGAGGCGCCACTTTTGCATGCGAGCTTGCAGAAGTTCCGGGTCGGTCATGTTTTCGATTAGAACACAGACTGGCTCTCAGCTCTCAGCCGTCAGTTCGTTCGCCAGTCTATAAAGAAAAAACTGACAGCTGAGAACTGACAGCTGAGAGCTAGATTCGCTTGAATGCCTTCTGAATATCCTGCATGGAATAACGCAGCACCACCGGCCTGCCGTGCGGGCAGGTCATGGGATGCTCGGTTTTCGCCAGCTCGGCTAACAGCCACTCCATCTTGTTCTGTTCGAGTGGCATGTTGACTTTGATCGCGGCGTGGCAGGCGATCGATGCGGCGATGCGCGTCCGCACCGCTTCCAGATTGATGGCCTGGTCTTCGCGGGTGAGCTGCTCGAAGATTTCGTTCATCATGTGCTCGATCTGCGCCGCGTCCACGCCCGCTGGCGCGATCTTCACTGCCACGCTGCGCGCGCCGAAGGGTTCCGCATCAAAGCCATTGCGCGCAAGTTCGTCGGCGATGTCGCTGAAGATCGCTTGCTGCGCTGGGGTCAGTTCGATGACCAGAGGCATCAGCAAACGCTGGCTCTCGACCTGTTGCGTCTGGCGTTGGCGCAGGACTCGCTCGAATAGCACGCGTTCGTGGGCGACGTGTTGATCGATGATCCAGAGTCCATCTTCGTTGACCGCGAGAATGAATGAATTTCTGATCTGGCCGAGGGGCCGCAGGGTTCGTAATGACTCGAGAGTCGGCGCCGTATGTGGCTCTTCCGCGATCGGCGGCGCGCAGCCGTGATCGGGAATTGGCTGCTGATTGCCTGTTGCTTGCGGGTCTCGTGCCAGTGATACTGCGGCGTTTGCCTCGACCGCAATTCTGCCCTCAAATTCGAGGTGGGCAGTCGTCGCCGGGATTGTGGGCGCCTGCAGGGCGAACCCGCCCGCCGCCACGGGTTCGGATAAGTCGCGCCACGGGGCATGCTGCAGGCCATCGCTGTTGTTCCCGTCCTGCCTGAACGAAGGATTAGTGAGGCCGGGATTAGTGAGGCCGGGACTGGTGAGGCCAGGCCTCGCCGATGGCTGGGCGCCGATCTCCGTCAAAAACTGCGGGACAGGCCGCGCCTTCATGAGCGCCGCTCGCACCGACTCGCGCACGAAATCGTGGATCACGGTCTGCTGCCGGAAACGCACTTCCGTCTTGGACGGGTGCACATTCACATCCACTTCGGCAGTCGGCATCTCAATAAAAAGTAGAACTACCGGAAACACCGTCGGCGGCAGAATGTTCCGATACGCCTCGATAACCCCATGCTGGATTAGACGGTCGCGAATCAGCCGCCCATTCACGAAGATAAAAATCGAATTGCGATTGAGCTTCTGAATTTCCGGCTTCGAAACAAAGCCATGCAGGCGTACCTCGCCGAAATCGTGTGGCGCGGACACTCCTGTCCGCGAGTCCGCTCCAAGCTGACCAGGCGGTCCTCCCTCCGCTGACTTGGAGGATGAGGTTTCGTGGACAAGAGTGTCCGCACCCCTTCGCCATGGTGGAGGCTGCGGCAGGCCGATACGCTCCAGTGGTTGCATTGCCGCGAGCGGAATCAACTGGTCAAGGGTCTCGTGTCCAAAGACCTGGTACACGCGCTCGCGATGACCAGCTACGGGCGGCGCCACCAGCAACGCATTCGTCGCCGAGTGCAACTCGAAATGCTTTTCCGGATGCGCCAGAGCATAGTGGGTCACGAGCGAAGCGATATGGGATAGCTCGGTCGATTCCGATCTTAAAAACTTCTTGCGCGCCGGCGTATTAAAGAAGAGATCGCGAATCGTGATCGAAGTTCCCAATGGCAGCCCCGCCTCTTCCACGCGGATTATCTTGCCGCCGTTAATTTCGAGGACCGTTCCGGCGGCCTCCTCTTGGGCGCGGGTTTCCAGATGCAGCCGGGCGACCGATGCGATGGAAGGCAGCGCCTCGCCGCGAAATCCGAGCGTGGAAATGCTCAGCAGATCGTCGGTGTCTTTGATTTTCGAGGTAGCGTGGCGCTCGAAGGCCAGCATCGCGTCGTCGCGCACCATGCCGCATCCATTGTCGGTGATTTGGATCAGCTTCTTGCCGCCCGCCTCGACCTGAATGCGAATGCGCGTGGAACCCGCGTCCAGCGCGTTCTCCAGCAACTCCTTTACCACCGACGCCGGACGCTCAACCACCTCGCCGGCGGCGATCTGGTTGGCAACTCTCTCGGCGAGGACGTGAATCTTGCCCATGGGGATCAGTGGTCAGTGGCCGGTGATCTGTGGCCAGTGTGACAGATTCTCAAGCGCCGCGTAAAGGCGAGTCGCCACGGTTCAAGGTTTCGTGGTCGCAGCGCGCGAGGTTAACGTATCGTATATTTTTGCGTGGAGTGTTGGCATGAAACATGCAATTTTGGGAGCAGGTGCTATCGGAGGTTTGGTCGGCACCGCGTTGGCATCGCTTGGCGAAGACGTCACGATGTTGGTTCGACCGGAAAAGTTGGCGAGCTATCCGCGCAACTTGTCGCTCGAACGTCCGTCGGGCCCTGGCTCTGGCTCTATAACTGCGCCGGCGAAAGCCGTCGCCGAATTGATGGATCCGGTTGATGTCCTCTGGATCGCAACCAAGACGTATCAACTACAAGCTGCGCTGGAATCTGTGCAGGCAGTGCCGGGCTCCGCGGTTCCATTGCTAAACGGAGTGGATCACATCGCGGCGCTGCGGGCCCGATTTGGAGAGGAGCACGTGGTCCCGGCAACGATCGCGGTGGAAGCGGAGAGAATTGCTCCGGGACGATTCATCCAGCGCTCCCCGTTCGTTCGCCTCAATATCGCCAGCAGCGGCGAACGACTGTTGGCAGCCATCGTCGCACGGTTGGGCAATCTTGGATTCACCTGCCAGTTCGTTCCGAACGAGCAGACTCTGTTGTGGAGCAAGCTCTGCTTTCTTGCGCCATTTGCGCTGGCCACGTCGGCATCCGGCATGAATGTTGGGCAGATTCTTGCTGATGGTGGGTGGAAGCAGAAATTGAGTTCTGCGATCGCGGAGGCGTGCGCGGTGGCGAATGCGAGCGGTGCGGAAGTTGACGCGGCGCAGATTCGGGCGGTTTTCGACAGCATGCCACAGGGTATGCGCAGCTCCATGCAGAAAGATCTTGCCGCCGGGCGAGAGCTGGAGTTGGACGCTATTGGTGGTCCCATCGTGCGAGGCGGGGAGCGTTACGGGATCGATGTATCCACGACGGCGGACTTGGTGGCGGCGATTCGGTCGAAGACTGTGCCGCCCGGCCCCTAGAGGAGCGTCGGATTTCCCGTAGAGACGCGGCTTGCCGCGTCTCCTGAGACGGGGCAAGCCCCGTCTCTACAGGCGAAAGAACTTGCGGCATCGCTAAAGCGATGCCCTGATACGAAGCCCGTGTTTCCCGCAGCCTGCTAAGCTCACTTCCCTGTTTTCGGGTCTGGACTGGAGTTTCCCATGTCAACGACCACCTTCCACTGGCCGTCCTTCTGCTTTTTCCAGATCGAGGTGTACTTGCCGTAATTGGCAACGAGCTTGCCCTCCTTATTTTTGGCGCTGTAGACGTAGTTGCCATAGGTGTAGCCGAGATCGCCGGAAGCCGCCATTTCGGCATGGAGCGGCGTCCATGTTAGGGTCGTGCCTTCGGGCCAGGAAGGTTGCTTGCGCATCGCCTCTTTGTCATTGATGCCGCCGCCGTCAACAATTTCGACGCCATCATCGGCGAAGTAGGTGAGGAAGGCGTCGTGGCCATGCTTTGCGACATCCGCAGCGAAATTACTTTCGAGTTGGAGCAGGAGGTTTTCACCCTTGGCGGATTTTTCTTTCTTCGCGAAGGAAGAGGCGGGGAAAAGGAGCAGAAGGAGAAGTGCTACGGTGATTCTGTTCATCGAAATTTCTCGAGCCGCAGCGGCGGCGGATTCGGGCATGTCCGGCGATAAACGTATCATGCGGGAGTTCGGGCGTCGCGGCCCTCTGCGGGAATCGGCTTGATCGGGATCGCGCTCGGAATCGGCGGCGTCCTCTACGACCGGTGGCTTGACCCGCTGCACGACACGCGGGCGGGGGCGCCCGCGCCACACGAGCGTTTTGGCTGTTACACTTTTTTTGGAATGTGTTTATCGCCTTCTGGTATGTGACGAAGCGCTGCCGAGCTGCGCTCGGCTTGGACGGACGAGCGCGTCCGTCCCTAAACAACCGTATGGGGTACTGAGATGAAATGGTTGCAATGGGGAACCACTTTAACGTTGCTGGCTCTGGTGCTTGGAACCGGCGCTGCCTACTTTGCCACGCGAGAGACCAGCCGTCCTCGCGCCACGAACGCGGCCTCAAATGCCGCCCAGACTCCCTTGGTAGACGAACGCCCGCTGCCGACTGCGCGCGCGCTCGCCGCTCTGGCAATCACTCCAGAAGAACAACGATTGGCCGAGGAAGCGGTGCGAATCGCGGACCACGAAGTGGACCTGGCGTTTGCAGACGAGCTGCGCCAAGCCGCCGAACAGCGATCCGATCAGGATCCCAAGAACCGGGATCTGTACTTGAAACTGCAGCAGGCGCAGGCGGCTCTGGCGGACGTGCAATCCCGGGTCGAACAACTTAAGGCGCAGATCTCTTCCGCCAAGCCCGGCGAAAAAGATGCATTACAGGAACGGAAGGATCTGCTGGATGCGGAACAGGCGCTGGATGAAGACGAAGTCGAGGACGCGCAGCAGGAATTGATCCGGGCCGGAGGCGATCAGGAGGCCGCAGTCCAGCGGCAGCGGGATCAACATGAAGCAGGGGAACACGCGTTGGAGCAACACCAAGGTCAGAATCCGACGGGAGCTTCGCCGGCCGCGCCGGTCGATCTTAGCGCCAACAATCTGGTGGGCCAGGTGCGTGCCTGGATGTGGCTGCGAGACAAGCGCGCGCACATCGAGTCGGCGCGGCGCCTGGCGCAGGAGATGGGAACCGAACTGCTGGCACAACATGAGGCGCTGCAACGCCGCGTTCGCGAGGAAAAACCCCAAAAAGAAGAGACGAAGCAGCAGGCAACGGAGCTTCGCAAAGGGGCCGCGGCGGGGGCGGTTTCAAAAGAAAATACCGCGACCGCCGTCAATTCCCTTAAACATTTTTCCGACGACCAGAAGCTGCTCTCCGATTTCGACAAGCGCATTCGAGATCAGCGGGAGTTGCAGGAAATCTACGGTAACTGGCTTGATGTGACGCGCGACCAACAGCGCGCAGTGCTGCACAGTATGGTGCAATCCGTACTTTGGATTTTGCTGATCGTCGTCCTCGTGTATTTCGCGAGTCTCCTGGTGAATCGGCTTTTCAAACAGGCTCCCCCGGAGAAAAAGCACCTTCTCACGCTGCGCGGCGTGATTCGATTTAGTTTGCAAGGAGTGGGCGTTCTGGTGATTGTATTCGTGATTCTTGGGGTGCCGAACCAGATGCCAACCATCCTCGGATTAGCGGGTGCCGGGCTGACGGTGGCACTGAAGGATTTTATCGTCGGATTTTTCGGATGGTTCGTGCTGATGGGAAAGAACGGGATTCGGGTCGGCGATTGGGTGGAGATCAACGGTGTGGTGGGCGAAGTGATCGAGATCGGATTACTGCGCACGGTGCTGCTCGAAACCGGCAACTGGACCGATACCGGGCATCCGACAGGACGCAAGGTCGCGTTCGTGAACAGCTTTGCGATCGAGGGTCACTACTTTAATTTTTCGACTGCCGGCCAGTGGTTGTGGGACGAACTGCAGGTCGAAGTTGGCCAGGGGGAGAATCCTTATCCGCTGGTGGAGGCGATCCAGCGACTGGTGGAGGAAGAGACGCGGGCGAGCGCTGCGCAGGCCGAGAAGGAATGGCAGAAATCGGCGGGGTATCAGAAGTCGCTTACTGTAGCGCCGGCGATTCATTTGCGGCCGACCGCGGGGGGCGTGGAGATGCAGATCCGGTATATCACGAGCGCCAACGAGCGCTATGTGACGCGATCGAAGTTGTACGAGAAGATTGTGGGGTTGCTGCGCGGCGAGGCGAAGCCGCAAGAAGGCGCCCCGGTGCAGCCGGCGCGGGATGGAAATCCGGGCGCTCCGCAGAGTCCCTCGACTATGACAACTGCAGATCCCTCGCTTCGCTCGGGATGACAAATCCTTAGACTACTTGAATTGCTACGGCTTCCGCGCGCCTCGTTGTTCCAATCAAAACAGAATTCTCTCAGCCGCCTGCGGGAGGAGAGCTTACTTGGCTCTCGCGGAGGAGTTGGTCTTTGATTTGGGCGGGGAGACGCGAAGCGGCGAGTAACTCGTGCAACAGCGGGGTGGGGATTTCGCGGCTGAATTCCAGGGCGCGGGCTAACGAGAGATGCTCGGTTCGCAGAAGCGCCGCGCGGATTTCTCTGCGGCAGGACCACTTCGTATGTTGCGCGACGGCATGCACCAGGGCTGCGCTGGCTCGGGGACGGAGCACGGAGTTAATGACGAGGGCTTCGGTGAGGCGCGGATTTTCGAGCGCGGCTTGCATGACTCGGGTCTCGCGAGCTACGGTTTTGGCGGTGACAATTTTGCTACCAATGGCTTCCACATCCAGCAGTAGAGCTGCCGCAACTCTGCCTGAGGCGCGTCGAGCCAGCGTCAAACGTTCGCCGATGGTGACAGTTTTGAGGCGTGAGATGAGAACATCGTCGACGGCAACTTTTACGTCTGCGGGCACGGTGGGCGAGAGCGCAACTTTCATCAGATCGAAAGTGTAGAACTGACGCGCGAGCGGCACGGATACATGGCGTGGTGTGTGCGCATGGCTGGCCAGCGCGATCATTACTTTTCGGCTCTTGAGGGCGTTAGTGTTCCTGGCGAGTTGCTCGATGACTTCAGGAGGCAAGTCGGTGCGCTTGAGGAGGGCTAGGGCGAAGTCTTCGGTGAGGGCTGGGTCGGCGGCGGTGCGGAGCAGATCGGCGGGTGGGGAGCCGAAGGGGGTCGCCGATGTCGTTGAGGGCGGCGCGGCTTCGTCTTTGAGTGCTTCGTCTTTGGACATTTCCCTGTCGGACATCGCCGGTCAGCCTGCTTCAGGCGGGGCAAGCCTCGTCTCTACTTGTCGCCCGAGCTCTCGCTAGCGCGCCTTCGATCGGATCAACTATATCTTGCCGGACGTCGAGGCCCGGAAAGTTTGTCTGCAGCGTATTGTAGAAAACCTGGCGCACGTCTGGAGACTGACGAAAGACACTGCCCGTCATCGCTATAGGGAGCGTGGCTACCGGGAGCATGGCAGCTGGATTATCGGGCGCGAGACGGCGGACGACGATGGCCGCGAGGGTAGCCAACTTGGATCCGGCGTCGTTCAGCAGGTCGCGGGCGATCGAGTCGCCCTCGTCGGCGGCGCGGAGAACGATCGGAAACAGGCGCGGGAAATCAGGTGCTGGAGTCGAGTTGGCTTGCTGAATAAGCTCGTCGATGGTGTTGAGTTTCCAGGCTTGGAGGACCATGGCCGCGAGCGCGGTCTCGAGGCCTTGATCGTGAGCGCTCAGGATGGCGGAGATGGCGCGGCGACCGATCCAGTGGCCGGAGCCTTCGTCGGAAATGGCGAACCCCCAACCTCCGGCGCGTGCGGTGTGGCCGTTAGCGTCGCGGCCGTAGGCGATAGAACCGGTGCCAGCGATCGCGATCACCCCGGGACCCGCGCCGAAAGCGGCTTCGAGGGCAATGGTCATATCGCCGACAACTTCGATTTTTGTGACAGCTATTTCGGGAGCTATTTCTGGAACTAGCTCGACGAGGATCTTGCGAATCTTGGCCGCGATCGCAGGCCTGTCGGCGCCGGCGGCGCCGATACAGATGGCGCTAATCTGAGCGGGAGAGATATTGGCGGTTGCGCACACCTGGCGGACGGCGGCATGCACAGCCTCCCTTGCCTGCGTTTCGCCCAGGCGAACGATGTTGCTGCCGCCGGACATGGCGGTCGCTAACACCATAGTTTCGTCGCCGAGAACGCAGCGAGTTTTGGTGCCTCCCCCGTCGATTCCCAGATAGTAGGCCATCGGGCTAGTTCTAAGCCGACAAGACAGGACTATTTCTCCCCCAGCACTTTCGCATACTGCTGCACCAGATCTTTGGCGATTTGCTCCTCGGTCTCCGTATGCAGTAGCGCCGCGCTCGCGTCGGCTTCGATTTGGGATAGCTCCTCATTGTTCAGATTCGAAAGGCCACCCTTGGGGTCGCGTCTGGCCAGCCATTTCTGCAGGTCAAGCCACTTCCCTAAGGTGCTCTGCTGCATCGTCAAAAACTCCTCCTGAAGAACATAGGCACGGGTATAGGCCTTCACCTCGGAGAACTCCATGTAGCCCAACGCCCCGGTACTGGCGGCGGTGCTCCAAGCGGTTGCGCTCAATGGGAAAAGCCCAAAGGACCAGTCGAGCTTGGAGGTACGGTCATCCCGGTGATTCTTCCGATAGGCCTCGATGGTTTCAATGGTTGCCTTAAGCCGCTGCTCGGCGTCCGGCGCGGCGGTCAGCCCTCCCGTAAGGAGCTGCCGGTTTTCACGAATTTCGACGGTTAGATTTGATCGAGCCTCCTCGGCCAGCGACCGGTGATGGCGCCACTCGATCAAACCTTCAAGGGAAAGTGCGATGAGGATCCCGAGGATCACCGTGAGCAAATGAAGAAAAAAATCTTTGAATGAATGGATTGGTCCATAAGGCGGGTGAATGTCCACGATAGCTCCTGCGGAGTCGGGAAGTCGTCAGCTCGGATGGAAGCGATAAGACTAACACAGGTCCGGCAGCGGATTCGGGTCGCGGAATATGCTTGTACAATGCTGCGAACCGGTTGCTGTCTGCGGGAGACGCCTCCAGCCGCGTCTCTACATACAAACTGGAAGGGATCGCTTGGGATTGAATCGAATCGACCTGCTGATTATTGCGGTGTACCTGGCGGGGATCACGCTGTTTGGGCTGCGATTTCGCAAGCGGCAGCGGACGATGCGCGACTACTTTCTCGCCGACCGTAACATTCCGTGGTGGGCGATTTCGCTCTCGATTGTCGCAGCCGAGACCAGCACGCTAACCATCATCAGTATTCCCGGCCTCGCCTACGATTCGAATCTTACTTTTCTGCAAGTGGTGATGGGATATGTGATCGGGCGCGTCATTATTAGTTTTGTGCTGCTGCCTCAGTATTTTCGGGGCGAGCTGTATACGGCTTATCAGTTGATTGAGCGGCGGTTTGGTCCGGAGTTGCGTACAGTGACGGCCGGCTTGTTTTTGTTGACTAGGGCGGCGGCGGAGGGAGTGCGGGTGTATGCCGTGTCGATCGTGGTATCGATTGCGCTGGGCACGGGCGAAATCGCTTCGATTGCGATCATCACGCTGCTGACTTTGATCTATACGTTTGAGGGGGGCCTCGCGGCAGTGATCTGGACCGATGTGGTGCAGACCTTTATTTATGTGGGCGGGACGCTGGTGGGGCTGATCACGATTCTTCATCTTGTGCCGGGCGGATGGGGATCGGTGCAGGCGATTGCGGGTGGGATGCACAAGTTCCAGGTGTTCGATCTGCACTTTTTCGATCCAACAATCGCGGCGCACTGGCCGCATTTGAATTTTGCGAAACCTTACACGCTGTGGGCGGGGATTATCGGCGGCGCATTCTTGACCACCGCCAGCCATGGTACCGATCAGCTTATCGTGCAGAGATTGCTGGCGGCGCGGAATCAACGCCAGTCGGCTTTGGCGTTGCTGTCGAGCGGCGTCGCGGTCTTTTTTCAGTTTGGGTTGTTTCTTCTTGTGGGCGTGATGCTGTTTGCGTACTACCAGGTTCCATCGTCTGCATTTGGGCGCGCGGACAGGATCTATCCGACGTTCATCGTTAGCCGGATGCCGCACGGGGTTGCGGGGCTGTTAATCGCGGCCATCCTGGCGGCGGCGATGTCGAATTTGAGTGCGGCACTGAACTCGCTGTCATCGAGTTCGATTATGGATCTCTATCTGCGCTTCCGTCGAGACGTGAGCGAAACAGGGCGGTTGCGGTTGGCGCGACTGGCGACCGTCGCATGGGCGCTGGTGTTGTTCGGGCTGGCGGTGCTGGCACTGCATCGTGTGGGGCGCGTGGTGGAAGTCGGGCTGCAAATCGCGTCGGTCGCCTATGGGGCTTTGCTCGGGGTGTTTCTGCTGGGAGTGCTGACGAAGCGCGCGAATCAGCGTGGGGCGATCATTGGCATGATTTGCGGATTGGCAATGGAGTTGTATTTGTGGGGATGGTCGCAGGTGGCTTTCACCTGGTGGGTCGCGATCGGGACCTGCGTGACGTTTGGAATCGGTTATTTGTTCAGCCTGGCGTTTTCACCCGCGTCAGAACCTTGAACCACAGGGGGTACGCCGAGACGCAGAGGAGCATGGGGACCCCCATTTCGATGGCGAGCTTTTTCTTCGCGAACTGTGCCAGCGTTCCCGGTAGAATCCTGCAACTCGTGAATCCAGAATGAATACGACCAATAGATCCAAGCCGGAACTTGCTCGCGACCTGGGGTTGTCCCACGCCGGCGCCGTAGTAGTGGGCACGATCATCGGCAGCGGAATCTTTCTGGTTCCATCCGAGATGATGCAGGCGGTGGGGTCGGCGCGACTTGTATATCTCGCCTGGATGGTCGGGGGGTTGCTCTCCTTTTTTGGCGCGCTTACTTATGCCGAACTGGGCGCTATGAAGCCGCAGGCAGGCGGCGAGTACGTGTATGTTCGCGACGCCTACGGGCCGCTGGCGGGCTTTCTATACGGATGGACCTGGTTTCTGATCGCTAAACCGGCTTCGATTGCGACGATAACTACTGGCCTGGTGCGCATCCTCGGAACTTTTCAAGTCTTCTCTTTTTTCTCCCATGCCTGCTTCTCGTATCCCTTCCCCATCAGCTACGGGCAGTTAGTGGCGATCGGAGCCACGGTTCTGGTGTCGTGGCTGAACTACATTGGGGTGCGCCGGGCGGGAGAATTTCAGTTTCTGTTCACGCTGCTGAAGGTCGCGATCATCCTCGGAATTGTGGCGGTGGGCTTTTCTTATAGTGGAGGAACGTGGGCGAATTTCGCGACCGAGTTCACTGGGGCGAAAGGTGGCGTCGCTGGATTTTTCGCAGCTCTGGTGGCTGCGCTCTGGGCTTACGACGGTTGGAACGATCTGAATATGGTGGCAGGCGAGATAAGGAATCCGCAGCGCAACATTCCGCTATCGCTGATTTGGGGCGTGGCGACGGTGGGCGCGCTCTATATTCTGGTCAATGCGGCGGTGCAGTATGTGCTGCCGGCCGCGGTGGTGGCAGCTTCGGAGCGTCCTGCCTCGGACGCGGTGGCGCTGGTGCTGGGACGCGCGGGCGCCAGCCTGGTGTCGGCGGGCATGGCGGTTTCGATGCTGGTGACTTTGAACGGAACCATCATGAGCGGAGCGCGCGTGCCGTTTGCCATGGCGCGCGATGGATATTTTTTCAGGACGATTGCCGAGGTTCATCCGCGCTTCCGCACGCCATGGGTGGCGATTATTGTCCAATGCGGGCTGGCAATCGCTCTGCTGTTGCTGGGAGGCAGTTTCCGGCAATTCTTTTCGCTGGCGATTTTCGCGGAGTGGATGTTCTACATGATCGCGGGCAGCACGGTGTTCGTTTTCCGGCGACGAGAACCAAGCCTCGAGCGGCCTTATCGCGTCTGGGGATATCCAGTGGTTCCGGCGGTGTTTGTCTTGGTTTCCGCAGCCCTTCTCTACTACACGTTCACCGACAATTTGAAGAGTTCGGCCGGCGGATGCCTGGCGATTTTAGCAGGCGTTCCCGTGTTTTATTTTTTTGCGCGGCGCCGGACTGCGGCACTGGCGGCGGCACCAAAGTAATCGGCCATCGGGCTGAATACCAAGGTGGTTACCAAAGGACACGCGCAAGCGACACGTTTACCCCATGCCCAATCTCCCATAAGGTGAAGACTCCAACCCCGAGCGCTCTCCCCCGCTTCGGGCCCCCTTTTGGAGTCAATGGATGCCTACGCACGATCGCGGTTTTCAACTCGGCCTGCTGCCTGAAAAGAAGTGGGACTGGCGGACTTTCGCCACAAGCTACGGACTTCTCACAGGCCTGATTCTGCTTCTGATTCTTGTCGGGATCATGACATCCGATACGCTGATTCCAAGCGTGAGCTATCACGTCACGGAGTTGATACCGCGGCCCTCGCTGAGGCCCGAGGCGTTGCCCAAACCGAAGCCGCTGCCGGTGCATGCGAAGTTGCTGCCGCGGGAGCCAGTGTTTCAAGCGCCAAAGCTGATCGTGCCGCGCGAGATCCGCGCGCCCAAGTCGCAACCTCAGGAAATTGAACCGCCCAAGGTGGCGCTGAATAACTTCGCGCCGGCAGTATTGAAGCAGACGAGCGGAGCGCGTCCGGTATTGATTCATACAGGGGAGTTCCAGGGAAGCTCAGTGACTCCGACGGTAAATGCTCCGATTTCCAAGGTGCAGACGGGCGGTTTCGGCGATCCGAATGGCCTGAAGCCGAGTGCCAACAGCAAGCCGAACGGCAAGCTGATCGCGTCCACAGCGGGTTCGTTCGACATGCCGGTGGGACCGGGACAGGGCAATGGGTCAGGTGGCGCGAAAGGAATTAAGGGAACGGTTGCGAGCGCCGATTTCGGCAGTGGCGTGGCAACTCCGGGACAAGGAGACGGGCGCAGAAGTGGTCGCGGCAATGCGGGAGTGCAGACCTCGGGCTTTGGCTCGCAGGAGATCGCGCGGAACACGCCACATATTCAGCGGGTGGATAGCGGCCCGCCGACCACGTCGGTCGAGATCACGTACAAGCCAAACCCGGCTTATACGGACGAAGCAAGAAATCTGAAACTGGAAGGCGAAGTTTTGCTTGAAGTGGAGTTCTTGGCAAGCGGGCAGTTACACGTCAATCGGGTGGTCCGGGGTATGGGCCATGGACTCGATGAAACCGCTGTAGCCGCCGCGAACAAGATGCGCTTCAAGCCGGCCCTGCGAAACGGGCAGGCAATGGATTCGACAGCAATTGTGCACGTGGTATTTCAACTGGCATATTGACAATTGGAGATGAGAGTTATGCGAGTAGTTACGAGCACTATGAACTGGATGATTTTGGCTCTGCTAGCGGTAACCATGACGGCAGTGGCCCAGCAGCCGGCGTCCGCGCCGCAGAACCCACAATCGGTTGCGGCAACGCAGCCGGAACAAACGACTGCTCAGCCGAGCGCCGCACCGTCAGGTCAGGCTCAGTCCGCTCCGGCTCAGTCAAGTCTGGCACCGCCGACCACGATGGATCAGGTTGTTGACCGCGTGATCATGCGCGAGAAGGATCTGATCAAGTTCTTGTCGCCGCGCACTCCAATTGTGGAAACCTATCTGCAGAACTTGACGCAGGATCCGCAGATGGGGCCGATTCCGCAGGATGATCATTACTTTCTAGGACGCATGGACCTGAGCGACACGATTGACCGGAGCGATTTCCTTCAGGAAAAAGGCAAAGGCGAGGGCATGGAGAAGCGTCTTCTGGGCGGAATCACGAAGAGGTTCAAGTTCCAGTACCAGCCGCTGGGCTTTTCGTGGATGATCTTCGCCGACCGCAACGAGTTTGACCGGCAGCACTACAATTTCCGCTACGCGCGGCGCGAGTTCCTGGGCGATGTGCGCTGCCTGGTGTTTGATCTGACGCCGAAAAAAGACGCTGGTCGCGGGCGCTTTCTCGGCCGTATCTGGATTGAGGATCAGGACTTCAACATTGTGCGTTTGAATGGCACTTTTGCGCGCCCTTCTCGTAACAGTTATTACTACCACATGGACAGCTGGCGTTTGAATTTGATCCCGGGTTACTGGGTTCCGGCTTACATCTACAGCGAGGAAGGCGATTTCACGGCGGGAGCCAAGAACAAGATCGCGTTCAAAGCCCAGACTCGCATGTGGGGTTATAACCTGAAGACCGGAGCAGCGAACGACGAACTTACTAACATCCGGGTGGACAGCGTAAAGGACGATACGCCGACTGCGCAGGATGCGACTCCGCTGGCTGCCGAGCGCCAATGGCAGCAGCAGGCGGAAGACAACGTGATCGAACGACTGGAACGCGCCGGGCTGCTGGCGCCGGAAGGCGATGTGGACAAGATTCTGCAAACCGTGGTGAACAACCTCGAGATCACCAATAACATCGAACTGCAACGGCCGGTCCGGACCCGGGTACTGACGACTTCACCGCTGGAAACTTTCAGCGTCGGTAACACGATTATAGTAAGCCGCGGGCTGATCGACGTGCTTCCCGATGAGGGCAGCCTGGCTATGGTGCTCTCACACGAACTGGCGCACATTGTTCTGGGACATAACCTCGGCAGTCAGTACGCGTTCAATGATCGCATGTTGTTCTCTGACGAGGGAACTTACCAGAACCTCGGCTTCAAACACATTCCCGAAGAGGAAGCAGCTGCCGACAAGAAAGCCATCGAGATGCTGAAGGCCTCGCCATACGCGCAAAAGCTGGACTCGGCTGGGCTTTTCATTAAAGCTCTGCAGACGCGTGCTCCGCAATTGAGCGCTCTGCTGCAAGCCCACCTCGGCAACAACATCACGGAGAACGGGACGGTCACGCGCATGGCGCAGCTGGCCAACTCGGCTCCGGCGCTCGATTGGAACAAACTGGACCAGATCGCCGCGTTGCCTCTCGGTGGACGCGTCAAGCTGAACCCGTGGGATGACAGAGTAGAGATCGTGAAGGCGCAACCGGTCGCGATCACTTCGGCGCGCGACAAGATGGCATTCGAGGTCACGCCGTTCTTTCCGCGACTTTCGCGGTACAGCGTTGCGAGCACGCCCGCGGCGACCACCGTGGCAGCGCCAACGGCGACGGCAACCACTGCCAACGCCAACCCTACTCCAACTAACTAAGACGGCTACTAAGTTGAAAGAAGCGCAGGCCGGGACCGGAAGAAATTCCGGGCTCCCGGCCTGTGTCTATTGCGGGTGACGAGCGGGCTAGAAGTGTTTGCTGAGGTCGCCGAAACGATCTACCACCAGCAACCGCTGCGACGCTGGCGCTGGCGCGACTTCCTCGTGCTCGAGAATCCAGGTGCTGCCGTGAGGGATGAAAACGGCGTGCAGACCCGCGGCGAGCGCGGGGTTGATATCAGACTTGGGGCTGTTGCCGACCATCCAGGTGGCGTCCGCCGTGAGGGCGTACTTGGCGAGGGCGGAGCGGTAGGTCGGTTCGTCCTTCTCGGCCACGATCTCGACGGCGGAAAAATATTCTTTCAATCCTGAGCGCTCGACTTTCCCGGATTGCTCGGCGGGGTTTCCTTTGGTCATCATGATGAGGTGGTGCCGCCCGCCGAGATATTGAAGGGTCTCGGGCACGCCGGGGAGAACTTCGATTGGATGATCGGCGATCTGGTGGGCAAACCTGCGAATGCGTTCGTGTAAGTCGGGTGTGACCGGGTCTACGGAAAGCTTCTCAAAAGTTTCTACTAGCGAATGCGCAAAGCTGTGCAGGCCATAGCCGTGCTTGACGATGGATTCTCGCTCCACGTCGTTCAGCACCAGCCGGACCATTTCGGGCGAGTGCTCGCGATGATCGAGAAAGGAAATGAACTCCGCGATCGCCCGTTCGAAATAAATGTTGTTTTCCCACAGCGTGTCATCGGCATCGATGAGCAGAGTCTGGGCGCCATTCTCTCCCCGCATGTATTCATGATAACGGCTCCGGGACGGATTCGTGGCTTTGATAGACTTGTGTCCGTATGAGGAACGGACGAATCGAGAACTGGGGCATCAAAAACTGCATTTATTTCTTAACGCACTTTGGGCTTGTTTTAGTTTTTCTCCTGCTGATGCCGTCGTTCGGCGCGGAGCAGCGGCAGAAAAAGGTGATGACGGGTTCGGCGGCGAAGAGCGGCGCACCGGCGAATTTGAAGGTCGCGGCTAATCTGGAGCAACGTCTGGCCAGGTTCCGGCGCGTCCAAATGCCGTTCCGGACGTCCGGGCTGAGCGCTCGCGAGCAGCAACTCGTTCACAAACTGGTGGAGGCCTGCGGCTACCTCGAAAGCATTTACTGGCGGCAGAGCGATCCCGAGGGTCTGACGTTGTACCAGTCGCTGGCATCGGCCCGGAACCGGCGTGATGTGGAGTTGCGACGCTACCTTTGGATTAACGCTTCCCGCTTCGATCTGCTTGAACAAAACAAACCATTCGTTGGGACGGAGACGATTCCGCCGGGGCGAGGATTTTATCCTGCGAACCTGACACGCGATCAGGTGGAGCAATACGTCAAGGAGCATCCGGATCAGAAAGCAGCGATCTACGATCAGTTCACAATCGTGCGGTGGCATCAGGGAAAACTGGAGGCCGTTCCCTACCGGATTTCATTCCGTGCTTTTCTGGAGCCGGCGGCGAGAGCTTTGCGGGCAGCGGCCGCGCTTAGTGATGATGCGGCGTTCGCGAAGTTTCTTCGGCTGCGGGCCGATGCGTTGCTCAGCGATGATTACTTCCCGAGTGACCTGGCGTGGCTGGAGTTGAAGAATCCGAAATTCGACATCATCTTTGCGCCCTATGAAACTTATCTGGATGGACTGCTGGGCGTCAAAGGTTCGTACGGCGCCGCGGTGATGGTGCGGAATGAGAGCGAGAGCAAGAAACTGGAGCTGTTCCAGAAATATGTACCAGAAATCCAGGACGCGTTGCCGCTGGCAGCGGAAGATCGGCCGTCGAAACATGGTTTGGAGACACCGATGGAAGTGATCGATGCTCCGTTTCGAGCGGGAGACCTGACTCATGGGTATCAGGCGGTGGCCGACAATCTGCCGAACGATCCGCGGGTGCATGAGCAAAAGGGCAGCAAGAAACTTTTCTTCAAGAATTTCATGGACGCGCGCGTGAATTACGTTGTCTTGCCTGTCGCACGCAAGCTAATGGAGCCGGAGCAGGCCGCTAAGGTATCAGGCGAGGGTTATCTCCTGACCACGATCATGCACGAGATTTGTCATGGGCTCGGTCCGGCGTTTGCGCACACGTCGTCAGATAAATCAGCCGGCAAAGTCGATATCCGGGAAGCGATCGGCCCGGGTTTCAGCGGCCTGGAAGAAGCGAAGGCCGACGTGACCGGGATGTTCGCTTTGAAGTGGCTGGTGGATCACGACGCGCTTCCGAAAGAAAAACTGGAAGAATATTACGCGTCGTATGTCGGCGGAGTGTTTCGTACGGTACGCTTCGGAACAGCTGAGGCACACGGCCAAGCGGAGATGATGGAGTTTAACTATCTCTCGGAGCGCGGCGCGATCAGCCGCAACGCCAGCGGCAAGTATGCGATTGAATACGAGAAGATGCCGGTCGCGCTGGCTGATCTAGCCAAGGAACTGCTGGAGATCGAGGCCACGGGAGACCGCTCGCGTGCGGAAAAATGGTTCAAAAAGTACGGCACGATGCCGGAGGAATTAAAAACGTCGTTGAAAGCGGCTTCGGATGTTCCGGTGGATATCGATCCGCTGTTTTCGTTTCCGCAGAGGGTGCGGTAAGCGGCAGCTCGCGACCACCTTACACCCAATCCACGCGCGGCGTCTGAGGAATTATCCCTGCGTTGTGCCCCATTTCGAGCAGACGTCGTACCGCTTCGCGGCCATCGTCTCCGTAGTCGAGGGTACGTTCGTTGACATACATACCAACAAACTTATCGGCGAGTTGG
This sequence comes from uncultured Acidobacteriaceae bacterium, assembly GCA_963772195.1. Classification (GTDB taxonomy): domain Bacteria; phylum Acidobacteriota; class Terriglobia; order Terriglobales; family Acidobacteriaceae; genus Acidiflorens. The sequence goes on from CAVYWE010000003.1 coordinate 358,329, forward strand.
GTATCGAGATCGCGGGCAAACTGCATGGCGTAGGCCAGCGCCTCTTCACGATGATCGATCGCGTACTGGATGCTCTCGCGCAGCGCCTGAGTGACGCTGGCCATCGTTTCTCGGCCGAGCGAGCGGCGGATGGCGTTTCCTCCGAGCGGCAGCGGCAGTCCAGTGACTTTCTGCCACCACCTGCCGAGATCGACCACGCGGTGCAGTCCGGATTTGTCGTAAGTAAGCTGGCCTTCGTGGATGATGAGGCCAGCTTCGTATTTACCCTCTAGAATCTGCGGGATGATTTGATCGAAGGGGACGACTTCCACTTCAATGCCGGGCGCGAACAGTTCGAGCGCCAGATAGGCGGTGGTCAGTTTGCCGGGCACCGCGATTTTTCTGCGCTTGATTTCGTCTTGCGTGAAGGGCCGCGTGGAAACGAGCATGGGACCATAACCGTCGCCCACGCTGCCGCCGCACGACATCAGCGCATAGTCTTCCTGAATGTAGGGGAAGGCGTGAAATGAAATAGCGGTTACATCGTAGACGCCTTCTTGCGCCTGGCGGTTCAGCGTCTCGATGTCGCACAGGGTGTGACTGAACTTCAGTCCCGGCACACGAACTTTGCTCGTCGCCAGGCCGTAAAACATGAAGGCGTCGTCGGAGTCCGGACTGTGCGCCACGGAGATTTCGCGAACTGGAGAAGATACTGTACTCATAAGATTCCTTAATCCTGTTCTATAAAACTCAGTGTTAGAAAACTTCAGACTCGCGACGTTCAGACACTACAGTAGCCTCTTAATTTCCCCTAGAGACGCGGCTTGCCGCGTCTCGCGCCAACGGGAGTTAGACGGGGCAAGCCCCGTCTCTATAGAGAAGAAGAAGCCTGTCGGTGCCAGCGAGCAGCGACGGCAGCAGCCATCAGCACCTTGATGACTTCCGCAAAAACGAACCAGTAGAGTCCATACCTGAGCGCCAGAGAAAGCGAGTGCGTGAGCACGGCAAGCCAGCTCAGTCCGCCCGCGAAGAGCACCAGTTCCGCAGCCACACATGACAGCGCTGCCCAGGCGAAACGGCGCGAGCTGTGCTCGTAGATATAGCCTGCAATGAATGCCACGAGTGGATAGGCCATGAGGAATCCACCAGTCGGACCGACGAGATGGGTAATCCCACTGCCTAAAATTGCCGGGCTAAACACGGGGAGCCCGAACGCACCCTCGACGAGGTAGAGCGTGAGCGCGGCGAAACCTCGACGCGAACCGAGCAACAAGCCTACCGTCAGAACTCCAAAGTCTTGCAGCGTCAGCGGAACTGGCGTGAAGGGCAGCGGCACGGTGACGCGCGCGCACAGGGCGACGAAGAGGCTGGCGGTGATTACGATGCCCACCTGCCTGGCCCATTCTCTTCCCCGATCCGTGGGACGGCTCTGCTGTCCGAAATCTTCGGCCGCTACTCTGCTCGCTACTCTGCTCGGTACTCTCGACATGGCTTTCCTTTCGTCACGGTGGACGTCGTGGGAGATCAGACGTCAGGCGGCGACAAGTGGTCGAGGCCGTCAATCTCCGCTCTGTGGGCCGCCGAGCGCTTCATTTGCCTCCGGACCCGCATATAGAGCGTAAGCGCAACCGACACGACGACCGCAGTACTGACTCCCAGTATTAGGAACCACCAGAGCATCCGCACAACGTATTCAGGATAGCAGATGGACGGCGACGAACATGTGCCCGGAATCCCAGACTAATGAAGAACGCCCGGCTGCGGTCAGCCCTTCTTCTCCTGCTTGGCTAGCGCTTTACGACGATTCTCAACATTCTTCAAGACGCGTTCCAGACGTTTGCGGGCGGTTTTCGATCCCGTGGCTACTTTTTCGATATTTGCGAAGGCGTCGGGATTGTTGGTTTTCGCTCGAAATTCTTTGAGGAACGGATGGACCTTGGCGAAAATGAAGAACATTTCTCCGCAACAGCCCGGCTGCAGAAAGAGTTCTTCATTGAGCGCGCCGTGTACCACGAGGGACGCAGCCATATCCCAATAGCCGCCCACTTGGCGAAGCCAGGCATTTTCCTGGCTAGGAAACGAATTCACAACTTTGATGAACTCGTCGGCGCTCTGCGGCCAGAATTCTGCCGTTAGCCAGTGCCTGGCCTTGCGCATCTCCGATTCGCGGCGGAGGTCGTACAGTTTCAGAATCAGCTGTGCATCGTGCGCGGTCGCTTTCTTTGCCATTTTTCGCCTCGCGAGGTGTTTGAAATCGAGCATGTTTCCGAACTTTCTTTCTGAGAACCGTGCCTTTGTCAGACTTTCGCCACGTCCGCGGTTGCGCCTTCCACCGCTCGCTCGTAATCGCAGTCCTTATTCGGACAAGCGATTACCGTTCCGTCTTTGCGGAGTCGCTCCACCAGGTACTCATGTCCGCAATCCGGACACTTCTCGGGGATGGGCTTCGCCGCCGAAGTGAATTTGCACTTCGGATAATTTCCGCATCCGTAAAAAGTGTTGCCCTTGCGCGCGCGTTTTTCAACGAGTTCACCTTCTTTGCATTCGGGGCACTTCACGCCGATGAAGTTTTGCTTCACAAACTTGCACTCGGGATATCCGCTGCACGAAGTGAACTCGCCGAAACGACCGTGCCGCAGGATCAAGTTGCGTTTGCACAGCGGGCAGGTTTCATCGAGCGGAATGTCGGGCACTTTCTTGCCCTGATCGAGCCGCCGCGTCGTCTTGCAATCGGGATAGCCGGTGCAAGCCATGAATTGGCCGAAGCGCCCGCGCTTCAGGACCATGACGCGGCCGCAGTTTTCGCAGTATTCCTCTTGAGCGATTTCCTGCGTTTCGGCCGTATCGAGGTCGGGCAGATTAATGGGATTCTCTTTGGTGAACTTGCAGGTGTCCGGGTTTTCCTTATCGTAGGTGCTGCAGGCATAGAACGAACCGTGCTTGCCCCACTTGATGACCAGCGGCGCACCGCAGAGTTCGCACTTTTCGTCGGTGGGCTTCTCCATACGCTTGATGTTTTCCATGTGCTTCTCGGCATATCGGAGATCCTTGGAAAACTTCTGGTAAAACTCGGTGAGCGCATCGTGCCCGGTCTGCTTGCCGTCTTCAATCTCATCCAGCTCTTCTTCCAGACGCGCGGTGTATTGGAAGTCAAAAATGTCTTTGAAGTTCTCAACCAGTAGATCGGTGACGACAAAGCCGATCTCCGTGGGAGTGAACTTGCCTCCGATTTTCTGCGCGTACATGCGCTCCTGGATGGTGCTCAGAATCGTCGCATAGGTCGAAGGCCGGCCGATGCCGCGCTCCTCAAGCTCTTTGACCAGAGAAGCTTCATTGAAGCGTGGAGGAGGCTCGGTGAAATGCTGCTCCGGGAGAAGGGATTTAAGCGTCAGCTTCTGTCCGGCTTCGAGCGGCGGGAGTTTATGTTTCAATTCCTCGTCTTCTTCGTCTTTGCTGTCTTTCGACTCCTCATAGACCTTGAGGAAGCCGTCGAACTTCATGACCGACCCAGTTACACGGAACCAGAACACATCGCTTCCTGACTTGGCATCGATGTCAACAGAGGTCTGGTCGAATACGGCCGGGTTCATCTGCGAGGCGACGAAGCGCTGCCAGATCAGTTTGTAGACTTTGAATTCGTCTTCCTGAAGATATTGTTTGACCTGGTCGGGATGGCGCACGGCCGATGTCGGGCGAATGGCCTCGTGAGCCGCTTGCGCTTCTTTCTTCTCCTTATATGTATTGGGAGAAGCCGGGAGATAGTCGGCGCCGTACTCACTGGTGATGTATTCGCGGACTTCGGTGATCGCCTCGGCTGAAACGCGGGTCGAATCGGTTCGCATGTAGGTGATCAGACCGACCAGCCCCTCGTCGCCGAGTTCGACACCTTCATAGAGGCGTTGCGCGATCATCATGGTGCGCTTCACGCTGAAACGCAGCTTGCGCGAGGAATCCTGTTGCAGTTTGCTAGTAGTGAACGGCGGAGTGGCATTGCGCCGGCGCTCTTTCTTTTCCGCTGAGCGCACGACCCACTCGGCCTTTTCAAGTGCCAGACGGATTTGCTCCGCTTGCTCGCCGTTGGTAACTTCGATTTTCTCTTCGCCCTTGCCCAGGAAACGGGCGTCGAACGCAGGAGGCTTAGCGGCGGCGAGATTGGCGTCAATCGTCCAGTATTCCTTTTTCTCGAAGGCTTTGATTTCGCGTTCGCGATCGACGATCAAGCGGAGCGCGACGGTCTGCACTCGTCCGGCGGAAAGGCCGCGGCGGACCTTGTCCCATAAAAGAGGAGAGACTTGGTATCCCACGAGCCGATCAAGCACACGTCTAGTCTGCTGCGCGTCCACCAGGTTGCGATCAATGTCGCGGGGATGCTCAAACGCGGCCTTGACGGCGCGCTGCGTGATTTCGTTGAAAGTAACGCGACGAATGCGCGCACCATCGCCGATGTCGTCGGTCTTTGTTTTTGCCTTGGCGCCCTTCTTCCCCTTCTTTTTTTTGCTCGAGTCTTCGCCGAGTTCGTCGGCGAGATGGGAGGCGATCGCTTCGCCTTCGCGATCCGGATCAGGCGCAAGGTAGATGTGGTCGGCCGAGAGCGCCAGTTTCTTCAGTTTCGCCAAAACCTTTTCTTTTCCGGGGATGACGACGTATTCGGTTTCGAAATCGTTTTCGACGTCGACACCGAGGCTGCTTTTGGGCAGGTCTTTCACGTGGCCGAAAGAAGCATCGACCGTGAATCCCTTGCCCAGATACTTCTGGATAGTTTTCGCCTTAGCCGGCGATTCGACAATGACTAGACCTTTGGACAATGGTTCCTCAGTTTGGCGGTATTGGAATTGAAGCTAGCACGAATGTGTGAGTTGCAACAACTGCGCGCCGTGGCCGGTTCTCAGTTCTCAGTTATCAGTTTTCAGTTAACCGCCTTCACCTTCTGCATCAGGGACGACAACATTCGCTTGACCTCAACCGCTTGTGTTGCGAGACGCTCGTACTCCGGATTCCTCAAATAGTCGAGGTCGTGAGCAAGAAGAAGTTGGTACTCGAGTTCGCTAGCTGACCCCATCGCAATCTGTAGGAAGCGGGCCATCTCGGTACTACCCTTTCGGCAACAGCCCTCTGCAATATTCATTCCTATTGACCCGGACGAGCGCCGCATTTGGCTTGTCAGACCGTACATCTCTTCCCGAGGAAAGGTTTTGCTGGATGTGTAAATATCCAGAGTCAGTTTGTGCGCCTTTTCCCAGACTCGAAGACTGCGAAAACTTTGCACGTCCCCTCCGGTTTTAACTGAAGACTGACAACTGATAACTGACAACCAACAGCTAAAAGCTTTTTACAAAATTCTTCCCCGGCATCTGCCGTATCTTCCCATTCAGCTCCAACTCAAAGAGCGCCGCGAAGATTTCCGAGGACGATATTTCGTTTTCCAGCAATTCGACCAGCTGATCAATGTGCGTGGATTCGTCGGCCTTGAGCAACTTGAGGATCTTTTTTTCGTGGGGCGAGGCCACCTCGTCCGGGAATAGAGATGCGGTTTCCGGTTCGTGGGATTCATTCTGCATAGAACTGAGCGCGGCTTGCACATCCGCCGGAAGCTCTTCCCACACGTCTTCCCAGGTGGCGACGAGCTTCGCTCCCTGCTTGATCAGCGTGTTCGGGCCCCAGGAATTCTTGTTGGTCACGTTGCCCGGAACAGCGTAGACATCGCGGTTTTGTTCGAGGGCACAACGGGAAGTGATGCGCGTGCCGCTGTATTCCGCGGCTTCGACCACCAGCACGCCGGCGGACATTCCGCTGATGATCCGGTTGCGGATGGGAAAGTTTTGCGGGGCCGGGAAGGTTCCGACCGGGAACTCGGAGATCAGCGCGCCGCCGAGGGCCACGATCTGTTCGGCGAGCCGCGTGTTTTCCTTGGGGTACATGACGTCAATTCCGGTGCCGAGGACGGCGATCGTTTTTCCCTTGGCAGCGATGGCGCCGCGATGCGACGCGGTATCGATGCCCCGGGCCATGCCGCTGATAATCACGAGGCCGCGGGCGGCGAGGTCGGTCGAGAGGCGTTCGGCCATGCCGCTGCCGTAGGGCGTGGGATGCCGTGTTCCGACCATCGCGATGCCGGGCTGGGCCAGCACCTCTACGTTCCCTTTCACAAAGAGGATCACGGGGGGGTCATAAATTTCCTTCAGACGCGACGGGTATTCAGGATCGCTGAGTGAAATAATTTTGGCGCCCGCCTCGGCCGCCTTCACGCATTCCTGCTGCGCAATTCGAGCGACTTTCCCGTAGCCAGCGATTGCGCGGAAACGGCGCGCATCCCCGTGGCTTCGAGTTCGGTCAGGCTGGCCTGGAAGACGCGTTCGGCCGTGCCATAGTGCTCGATCAGTTTCCTGATGCGCGTGGGGCCCAATCCCTGGGTCAGGGCCAGCGCGAGCCAGTAGATAGATTGATGAGAAGCGGGATGGGGGGCGGCAACGGCCACGTTAAAAATATCAGACATACTGCGTGACCCTAGCCTGCATCGGAAAACGCTGTCAAGGATGACGCGCACATTGCTTTTGGTAGAATTCGTAAAGTGATGAGCCGGTTAAAGATATCGTCAATTTCCTACCTGAACACGGCACCTCTAATGTGGGATTTTGAGCACGGCGAGACAGGGGCGGACGATAATTTTGACATTTCCTACACCATCCCCTCGGCCTGCGCCGAGGCTTTGCGTGCTGGGACTGCCGATATTGGCATCATTCCGGCGGCTGCCTATGCGACGGTTCCGGATCTCGTCGTCATTCCGGACGTGGCAATTGCGGCCCGACGGGCGGTGCGGTCGATCCTGCTGGTTAGCAAAAAGCCCATGGATCGTACCTCAAAGCAGCCGTTGTGGAAGCAAGTGCGCACGGTTGCGCTCGATACTGCCTCGATGACGTCGGTTGCGCTCGCCAAAATTCTGTTTGCAAAATGGCTTGGTGGGGCGCGCGATTATAAGCCGATGGCTCCGGATCTCGATGCCATGCTCGACGCCTGTGATGCGGCTTTGCTCATCGGAGACCCCGCGCTGCAAGTTGACCGCACGCGTTACTTCACGCTCGATCTGGCGGAGGAATGGGTGGCGCGCACGGGCAAGTCATTCGTCTTCGCTTTCTGGGCCATTCGCAAACAGGCGCTTGCCGGACACGCTGGGGCGGCGATCGCGGAGGTCTTCCAGAAGTCGCGCGATCATGGGCTGTCACCGAAAAATCTTGAAGCCATCGCGCAAGAGTGGGCGCCGCGCCTCGGCCTTACTGTAGAGATAGTTCGCGTCTACCTGACGCATAACATCCATTATTACCTCGATCCTCCGTGCCTGGAGGGGCTTCAGCTTTATTACCGCCTGGCCGCGGAAATCGGAGCCCTTCCGCAGGCGCCGGAGTTGCAGTTCGTTTAGTATTTGCATCTACCACCCGCAATCGTGCTCCAATAATGAAGATGCACCTGTTTGCGATCATCTTACTCATCTCGAAGAAAAGCGCCGTGCGATGGCTGGTCCATCTCGGCGGCCCCGGCCTGATTCTGCTCGGCCTCATCGACAACTCGCCGATCCCTCTGCCCGGTAGCATGGACGTCGCCACCATCCTGCTTGCGGCGCACAATCGCAATATGTGGATCTACTACGCGATAATGGCGACGGCGGGATCCGTCCTCGGTGGCTATCTTATGTACCGCATGGCCCGCAAAGGTGGGAAAGAAACTCTGGAAAAGAGGTTCTCGCGGAGGAAGACCACCAGGGTATACGCAATTTTTGAGCGCTGGGGCCTGGTGTCGGTCGCGATTCCAGCTATACTTCCGCCGCCCTTTCCCATCGTGCCCATGCTTTTGGCCGCTGGCGCGATGCAGTACCCAACCAGGAAGTTTCTGGCCGCTCTGGCTGTGGGGCGCGGCATTCGGTACACCATCCTTGCTTATCTCGGGGCGCGCTACGGGCGGCACATCGTGAGGCTTTTCGCGCTGTACTACTGGCCTATACTTATCGTCCTGATCGCTTTCTCAGTACTGGGTGGACTCTACGGCCTGTTTGAGTACAAACGCCGACAGAAAGCCAACGCGCCCAAGGCTGCGGGTCCGAAGGTGCAGCCTCGTCAGCGGACGGCTTAGTCATCTGCCCCATCCGGTCGGGCGGCAAATCCCGATCACAAAATGCTATTGCATCGCATTATGTTTGACCTCCTGATCGAGTTGGAGCAAACTGGGGGCCACTATGGGGCGCAATGGCGAAGATCGGGGCAGGGGAACCTTCAGGCAAACCGGAGCGTTACTAGCCCTAGGCCGTATCCTCGTGTGTTGTGTACTCTCGACCCCGGCGCTGGGGCATCCGCAAAGTATGGATCGCATCCCCGGCACTCTGAATGTAGAACCCTCAGTCGTCTACCGCACTGATCCGGGAACCTGCGTACTGCTCTTCAAGGTGTTCGGCGAAAAGTTGTCGGTTCCTATTGATCGGCAGGCGCTGCTCAAGTTAGTAAACCTCAAGGATCAGACGGTTGTCTGGCAGACGACTGAAGAGAACTCACAGGGAGCATTTACCAACGTTCCATTCGGAAACTACGATGTTGAAATAAGCGCGGTTGGCTATTTAAGTATGCACCAAGTAGCGCAAACATCGAACGCACAATTGCAACAGTTCGAAATCGTGCTCCGGCGAGACCCTGCTGCGATTAACCTCGACATGGACGATCGCGCCCTGCCCTCCAAAGCCCGCAAAGAGATGAAACATGGCGTCTCCGCGCTCAAGTCCCGCAACTTAAAGGATGCGGAGAAACACCTCGCCGAGGCTTACAAGACAGCGCCATCGAGCGGCGAACTCAATTTCCTGATGGGCTATTTGTATTTTCAGCAGACAGACTATGAGAAGGCATCGAATTACCTCGGAACCGCCACTAAGCTAAGGCCGAACGATGGAACATCTCTCACGCTGCTGGGCAGGGCGTATCTGGAGCGCAAGGACTATCCGCAAGCTCAATCGGTTTTGGAGTGGGCCGTAGCAACGGACGCAGAGAGCTGGCTTCCTCACAACCTGCTCGCCGATGCGTACTTACACCAGAAGAATTACGACAAGGCGCGAGACGAAGCCCAGGTTGCAATCGATAAAGGGAAGGCAGACTCGAATCCGGCACGGCTGATTCTCGGTCAGGCGCTCATTAACTTGGGACAGGACGATCCAGGCATCCAGGCGTTGGAAACTTTCCTTCAGCAGTCGCCGAGTCAACTCATCGCCGGGCAGGTACGCAGTCTGATCGCCGAAGTCCGGGAACACGCATCCGTCGCGCCATCCGCGGAGAATGAACTGAGGACCGGAACAAAACTTCCGGGCGTCGATCCGCTGCAGGCGCTCGCAGCGCCGGGACTGTCGGAAAAGTCCTGGCAACCGCCCGGCATCGATCAGGTCAAAGTTGCTCTGGCCTCCGGCGTCGCCTGCCCCTCTGAAAAGGTGGCCGAAGAAACGGGAAAGCACGTAGGCGAACTGGCGGACGATGTAGCCCGCTTCTCGGCAATCGAAGACCTGTTTCACCAGAACCTCGATCAATTCGGCATTCCCATACGGACCGAAACGCGGAAATACAATTACGTAGCTTCGATCTCAGAACCAGAGCCGGGCTTTCTGGCCGTAGATGAGAGCCGGGCCGACAAGATAGAACTGGAGGGCTATCCCGACAAGATTGCCAGCACGGGTTTCGCGGCGTTGGCCCTCGTCTTCCATCCCCACATGCGCGACAACTTCGACATGAAGTGTGAGGGCCTCGGGGATTGGCACGGTCAGGCGAGTTGGATCGTGTACTTCAAACAGCGGGATGACAAACCCAACCGGATGCACAGTTACAAGGTTGGCAGGCTGGTGTATCCCGTAAAACTGAAGGGACGGGCGTGGATTACCGCGGACAAGTTCCAGATCGTACGGATTGAATCCGAGATGGTTCGACCAATGCCGGAGATAAAACTGCTCAGCGAGCACCAGGTTGTAGAGTACGGACCAATCCGTTTCGACAAGAAAAACATGTCACTCTGGCTCCCGAAGAGCGCTGAAATCTATTTCGATTTCCGCCAACACCACTACTATCGGCGGCACAGCTTCGACCACTATATGTTGTTCTCGGTGGATTCGGACGAGAAACGCAAGCCGGTCGCCCAGCCCACGGACAAGCCTCCCGCGACCACCCAACCGGCTATCACGGAACTCGCGCCCGGCCCCTCTCACCAGCTAAAATAGCCTTTTACCGTGGGGTGAAGAGGATGTCCCTGACAAAGCTGCAAGCCGTGGAGATGTTTCGGTCCGATGATCTGATCGGGATTGGCATGGAGGCGGATGCGGTCCGCCGCAAGATGCACCCCGAAGGCACCGTGACTTACATCATCGACCGCAACATTAATTACACCAATTTCTGCACGGAATATTGCACGTTCTGCGCGTTTTATCGTCCGTTGAAGGGGCCAGCGTCCAAAGAAGGTTACATCCTTGATTTCGACACCATCTACGAAAAAATCCGCGAGACTGTGGAACTCGGCGGCACCGGCGTGCTGATGCAGGGCGGCCTCCACCCCGATCTCAAGATCGACTGGCACGAGCGCATGCTGAGCGGAATCAAGCAGCGCTTTCCGAAGATCCACTTGCACTGCTACTCCGCCTCGGAAATTCTGGCGATTGCCGAGTACAGCAATCTCAGCGTACGCGATACGATTGCGCGCCTGCGAGACGCCGGATTGGATTCGATCCCGGGCGGCGGCGCTGAGATCCTTGACGATGAAGTCCGCTACAAAATCGCGCGCTTGAAATGCCTGACCGCGGATTGGTTGCTGGTGCATCGCACCGCACACCAGCTCGGTATGCGCACCACCGCGACCATGATGTTTGGCGTCGGCGAGTCCATCGAACACCGCATCAACCACTTGCAGTGTCTGTACGATTTGCAGCAGGAGACGGGCGGGTTTACTGCGTTCATCCCGTGGAGTTTCCAGCCCGCCAACACCGCGCTCGGCGGACGTCGCTGGGATGAGGCCACAGCGGTTGAATATCTGAAAGTGCTGGCGATTTCGCGGCTCTATCTTTCGAATTTTCTGAACGTGCAGTCCAGTTGGGTGACGCAAGGATTGAAAGTCTGCCAGATGGGCTTGCGCTTCGGCGGCAACGACGTGGGCTCGGTGATGCTGGAGGAAAACGTCGTCCGCGCCGCGGGCGTAAACAACTGCACAACCGAAGAAGAGTTGCGGCGCATCATACGCGATGCGGGCTTCCGGCCGGCGCAGCGGGATACGTTGTACCGGCAATATTTTCTGAATTGAATAGCTGGGCTAAACTTCCGCGTAGAGACGCGGCTTGCCGCGTCTCAGACGGGGCAAGCGCCGTCTCTACCTAAACGTTCCTATCCATGACGCGTTCACTCCTTCTCGCCTTTTTTATCCTCAGCGCCTTCGTGCTCGCGAGCGCGCAGGAGCCCGCACCCTCGGCGCACACCACCTCCTCCATTGCAGGCACGGTAATAAAGGAACCGGGCAGCCAGCCCCTCAAGAAGGTACTGGTGCAGGTGGTCGCGGAAAATCAGAAGGAAGGCGGAAACTACACCGCGTCGACCGATGCCGACGGCCATTTCCACATTGAAAACGTCGTGCCGGGGCGTTACCGCATCTTCATCGAGAGAACCGGGTTTGTCGGGGTAAATGGGCACGGGCTCAAATCTGACACCAACGTTTTCACGGTGCAGGCTGGGCAGTCGGTGGAAGACCTGCTGTTTCGAATGTTGCCTACGGCGGTCATCAGCGGACGCATCACGGACGAAGATGGCGACCCAATGCCTAGCGTCAGAGTCGTCGCGCAAAAGAAGAAACCGGGGAAGTCCACGAGAGAAAGCGTCGGGACCGAGGCGACAAACGATCTCGGAGAATATCGTCTCGCCGGTTTATTTCCCGGTCAGTATTGGATTGTGGCCATGCCGCCGGTGGACTTCCGCGATTACGAAAAGCAGGAGAAATCTTTGGCAGGCGAAGGCCCGCCAGATACCCGCTACATCAACACATACTATCCGGGAACCTACGATGCCATGCTGGCCTCCCCTGTGACGCTCAAGGCAGGCGACGAAATGCCGGTCAACTTCACGCTGGTGCCGGCACGAACGTATCGGGTTCGCGGAATTATTACTGGCGTCACCGCCGGCCAGAAACCGTCGGTGGAGTTGGTCTCTAAGGCGGGCGATTCTATTCGAGCGAGTGAAGTCGGCCCGGACGGCCAGTTCGAAGTGCGTGGAGTCGCTCCAGGATCGTATGCGGTAAGGGCATCGACCCCCATCGAATCGCAGTCGTTTACGGCGCGCCAGGATGTCAGCGTCGTCGCCGCTGATGTGGACGGTGTGAAGCTTACTCCTCTGCCTTCCTTCACGCTCTCCGGCCATCTGCGTATTGAGGGAGGCGCGGCGGCGGATCTCACGCAGTACTCCGCAAACTTGCGCCAGGCCGAATTGCCGGACGATCCAGGCTTCGTCATGTCTCAGGAATTTTTTGGGACGAACGCTCCGGTCGACCGCCTTGGAAACTTCGAGTGGAAAAATGTAACCTCAGGCAACTACATTGTGCAGGTGTACGGAGGCAACGGACAGGGTTTTTTTCTGAAATCGGCGAGGCTCGGCGAACGAAACATCGAAACCGGATTCACAGCAAGCGGCCCGGCGACACTCGATCTGCTGGTGAGCACCAAGGGAGGCACGGTCGAGGGAGCGGTCGTTGATGCGGCCGTTGAAAAAGCTGTCGACAAAGAGGGGGATAAAGTTCACCCGGTGGCCAACGCCACGGTGGTGGCCGTGCCCGAAGAAAAATACCGCAAGCTTCCCGATCGCTTCGAGATCGAATCAACCGATCAGCACGGACGCTTCACGATTCGCGGCATAGCTCCGGGCAGCTACGCGCTCTATGCGTGGCAGGATCTGGAAGATGGCGTCTACCGCGACCCCGATTTTCTGAAGTCCCAGGAAGCCAATGGTACGGCGGTGAGAGTGGAGGAGGGTTCTCATCAGCAGATCGAACTGAAAGTCAGTCCAGTGGGTGAGGACTGGAAGTAAGCGGTCGTTAGTCGTTTGTCGTTAGTCGTTCGCGGGTTTGCCAACGACTAACGACCAACGACCGATCAGGTACAATACTCGGACTGCTTTCTTCCTTTTGATTCATGGTCCGGCTGAGTTCATGGATTTGACGCTCACTTCTCCCCCGCAAGCCCTAGTGTTGATCCTCGCCTCCAAGGGCTTGGTGCCCTACCTTCGCCAGCATTTTCTCGACAAGACCTTCCAGGGACTTTACCAGGTCAATGCCTTTGATCTGGCGCTGCTGATTCCCTATTTCATCGTCCTGATCGTCCTGGCGGCGTACGGCGCGCACCGCTATTGGATGGTCTATCTTTATTACAAGCACAAGAAGAACAAGACGACGGAACCAGCGGCTCATTTCCAGTTCGACGAACTGCCCCGCGTCACCGTACAGTTGCCGATCTTCAACGAGCAATATGTGGTCGACCGGCTGCTCGACGCTGTATGCCGGCTTGATTATCCGAAAGAAAAGCTCGACATCCAGTTGTTGGACGACTCAACCGACGAAACCATCGAGGTCGCCCGTCTATGGGTGGACCGCTACGCCGCGTTGGGACATCCGGTCACCTACCTGCACCGCGACAATCGTGAGGGCTACAAGGCCGGCGCTTTGGCCGAAGGATTGAAAACGGCGAAGGGCGAATTCGTTGCCATCTTTGACGCTGATTTTGTTCCGCCGCCCGACTTTCTGCTGAAGTGCATCCATCACTTCACCGATCCCAAGGTCGGCATGGTGCAGACGCGGTGGACGCACATCAACCGTAACTATTCAGTGCTGACCGAGGTCGAAGCCATTCTGCTCGACGGCCATTTCGTGCTGGAACACTCGGCACGCTCACGCAGCGGCGTTTTCTTTAACTTCAACGGCACGGCGGGCATGTGGAGGCGCTGCGCCATTGATGAAGCCGGCGGCTGGCAGCATGACACGCTTACCGAAGACACCGATCTGTCCTATCGCGCCCAGCTCAAAGGATGGAAGTTTGTTTATCTACAGGACGTCGAATGTCCGGCCGAGTTGCCGGTGGAGATGACCGCATTCAAGACGCAGCAGGCGCGCTGGGCCAAGGGGTTGATCCAGGTCTCCAAGAAAATACTCCCCAGGGTGCTCGCGAGCGACGCATCTCGAGCCGTGAAGATCGAGGCCTTTTATCACCTGACGGCGAACCTCAGCTATCCGCTGATGATCGTGCTGTCGGTTTTACTGATGCCTGCAATGATTATTCGCTTCTACCAGGGATGGTTCCAGATGCTCTATATCGACCTGCCCCTGTTTATGGCGTCGACGTTCTCCATTTCCAGCTTCTATCTGGTTTCGCAAAAGGAACTGTTTCCGAAGAGCTGGCTGCGATCGCTGCTCTACCTGCCGCTGTTAATGGCTCTGGGAATCGGGCTGACGGTCACCAATACGCGTGCTGTGCTCGAAGCGCTGGCCGGCAAGCAGACCGCCTTCGCCCGTACTCCCAAGTACCGCGTCGAATCGAAGAAGGACAAGGTCGGCGCAAAAAAATACCGCAAGCGCCTGGGATGGGTTCCGTGGATTGAACTTCTGATTGGAACCTATTTCGCGCTGGCGGTCTTTTACGCCGTCGACAACGAGAACTACTTCACCGTTCCCTTCCTGCTGTTGTTCGTGATCGGTTACTGGTGCACCGGGCTGATGTCACTGCTGCAGGGGCGGTTCGCCGGACTCTCGGTGGGTTCGGAAACCCATACCAAGCCATTCCCGGTCGGAGTGTAGTTATTGGTGATCGGGTCATCGGGTAATCCCCGATCACCCGATGCCTTCAGGGTGAAGCAGCTTCGGAGGGGAACTTGAAGTTAATAGTGATCCTGGTCTCTTTCTTCACAGGTTTTCCGTCGAGTTCAAAAGGCTTGTACCGCCACTGCTTCACGGCGTCCACGGCGGATTGGGCAAGCACAGGCGAACCCTCTACAACTTTGGCATCGCCCACCGTCCCATCCTCCATGACCATCGCAGCCAGAATGACAGTTCCCTCCTGGCGCAGCTGACGGGCCTGGGCAGGATAAACCGGCGCAACGCGGTGCACCAGTTGGCCGCCCGTAACCCCTTGCGACACCGCCGCAGAGAGCCCGGGCAACGAATCTTTCACGGAGAGAACTCCGTTAAGAGCGGACTGGTTCGTCGGGCCGTCGGAGATCGACGGCGGCTCGGCCAAGGCGTTCTCGTCTGAGAGCGACTCGGAGGGCGAGTCGTTCTCCGAACCAGTTTCCAGTTCAATCTGCGAAACAGTCTGCGAACCGGACTGCGAGTTGGGGACCTCGTGCGGGACGGCAACAGTAGCACCAAGATCGGCGAGCAGGAGCGATCGATCCTCCTGAGTTTTCTTTGCCGACACGACGTCCACTTTGGAGGCGAACTGCACGGGCGCTCCGGCTGAAGTCTTTCCGCGGGAGGGAAACAGGGATTCGCCACCAGGATTCGCTTTCCAGATCGGGTCATTGTCGAGCGGGGGTTTGCCGGGACGATGCGCGGTTACGGCGTTGATGGCTTCGGCGTTTACGGTGGTAGTGCCGACCGACGGCGTCTTCGCCTGCGCGTTGCTGTCCGCTTCATCCGGACCTCCCCACCCAAGCCAGATCACCAACGCAAGCAGCGAGATCGCCGCGATGCCGATGGCACCCAGAACGATAGGTCGCGATCGACCGCCCAGAAAAGCGAGAGCCACGTCCCTGACGCGATCCGACGCCGGCAGCAGGCCGGAGGATTGCGGCTGCTCAATCGCAGACGGAAGCTTCCTTGCGGCGGAGGATGCGTTATGCGGTTGCGATGCGCGTGCCCGTTCCGCGAGTGCCGCAAGTTGCTGAAGAAGAGTAATATTCTGTTCGGTAAAAGCAGCCGGCTTGGTGGAAAAAACTTCGAGAATTCCGTTGACCCCGCGCCAGCCCTGAATCGGCAAAACGGCAATCGAGCGCAAACCGAGGCTGCGGCAGACTTCTATGTCGACGAGCGGATCATTCTCGGGGTCTGTGCAGTGCTGAATTTTCCCGGTGCGCAAACACTCCCCCGAGATTCCAGTCTCGGCACTCAATCGTGCGCCGAGAGCGGGAGCCACGTCGCCGCTGCGCGCGCGACACACCATCGCGCCGTCCTTCCACATAGCCAATGCGGCCCCGGAGGCGCCCGTCAGTTGCCGGGCGGCATCTGTGATGGTCGCGAGCATTGGGTCCAGGCGGTGGTCCCCGGCCGCGATCAGCTCCTTAAGTGATGACAGAGCGGTGCTCTCGTCCAAGTTCCCAAATACGCTGCCAGATATGTTTCCATAGATATTGCTGGATGTGTTGCCAAGCCGGCTGGAAGAAGTCTCCGGCAAAGAATCGCGATCAAGAGCGCTGAGCATTTTCCCTGAGCTAAACGGCTTGGATTGAGGCACAACCACAGATCTCTCTAGGTCGATAGATTTCCGGACAAAACCGCCGAAACCCAAGCGGCGCAGGCGATTTGGCCGAAGTATGAGCCATCTCCGCGCGCCTGTCAAAGAAAAAGACGCGGCATGTGTCCTTCTGGGTACTTCGCTTATCTTTGGTCCGGCGAGCGGGTCATCGGTTCATCGGAAGTTCGGGCGGAGAAATATGGCCCAATCATCCGATGCTCTCTCGCACCAAACTAACCAACAATCGAGTCGCGGGCCGATGCTACCCTGATGGGGCTCTGGTTTCTCGCATGTGCCTCCGCAAGAGGATTGCAGGGAACCAATCTCAAGAAGCTTTTACGAACAGTCGAAGCGCTGGCGGATTTGGGGCCCGAACTTACGGCGGACCGCGACTTCCGCCAAACCGCTCGCACCATGCTCACCGCCGTGATGGAAGCGGCGGGCGCGCGCGAGGCTGTCCTGTTTTCGTTCGGCGAACGCCCTTCCTTGCTGACCTCGGTCGATGCCCAAGGATTCGCGCTGCTGCCGGAACCATCGCTGATCCCCCTGCTTCCCCGCCACGTGCACACCCTGACCGCAGCCGTCGGCCCGGTCGTGCTCAGTAGTTCCACCTACGATGGTTTCTTGAGTTCGAACGGCAATGTCGCGCCGGAACTGTTCAAATGCATTTGCCCGTTGAAAGTTCGGGGAAAGCTCGTCGGAGTGATCGCCCTCGGACGCCGGCTGGGCGACGCGGCGTACGAAGAAGACGCGCTCGACGCTTTTGAAATGCTGAGCCACTATGTGGCTCTAGCCATTCAGAATCACACTCTCGGCCAGACGCTGGCACAACGGGTTTCCGAAAACCTGCGGCTGCTGGCCTCGCTCCACGGGTTTTACGATAACGCTCTGGAAGCTTTCGCCACCGCCATCGACGTCAAACACGTCAACATTCATGGACACTCGCTGCGGGTGGGCCGCTACGCACAGGCGATCGGCGAAGCCCTGGGGATGGACCCCAGCGAGGTCGCGTCGCTGCGATCGGCAGGCTATCTGCACGACATCGGCAAGGTTGCTGTCGATAAGCGGTTGTTCGGAAAAGCATCGAAGCTCGATGCGGAAGAATCCCGCGAGATGCGGGACCACACGGTGGTTGGGCATCAGATCGTCAGCCACGTGCAGTTTCCCTGGCCGCAGATTCCAGAAATCGTGCGCTGGCATCATGAACGCGGAGACGGGTCGGGCTATCCCGACGGGTTGCATGCAGACGAAATGCCGCAAGCGGTGCGCATCGTGGCCCTGGCCGATACCTTCGATGCCATGACCAGCGAACGTCCCTATCGCGAACGCCTGTCGGTTGGATCCGCGCTTCAGGAATTGATCCGCATGGCACCGCAAAAATACGATCCCCAGGCGCTGCAGGCCTTGCTGATCCAGGTGCGGCGGGACGCGGTCGGAAGCAACCGCATCCCCATCCTTGACCCTGAGGCGATGAACCTTTCGGCCTCGGATGTGGACGAATTGGCGTCCACCCTGCAACGCAGGATCAGCCATGATAAGACTTTTCTTACCTGATTTCTTCCGCTTGTAGAGACGGGGTTTGCCCCGTCTCCCGCTGTCAGAGACGCCAGATACCCCCTAGCCGAATCCTTCTTCGGTGTAAAATTCGACTTTGGTCCTCTCGCACCTCGTTTTATTTCTCAATCACGATGTAAACTTGAGGCAGTTCGTGCAGTTGTATCCATTGGGCCTTGATTTCATCTAATTTCGTGAGTGCAGCGCCAGCTGATTTGCGAGGAGAAAATTGATGGCTGTCAGTGACCAGTCTGTCGCCACCGGTACGCAGCTCGATCAGTTGTGTATCAACACGATTCGCACTCTTTCGATGGACGCGGTGCAAAAGGCGAACTCGGGCCATCCCGGGACCCCGATGGCGCTGGCTCCGGTCGCCTACTGTCTGTGGCAGCAGTTTCTGCGCTATGACCCGGAAAATCCGATCTGGCCGAACCGCGACCGCTTCGTGCTCTCCAATGGGCACGCCTCCATGCTGCTGTATTCCTTGCTGCATCTGGCGGGCGTGCGTGAAGTAAGTCCGGAGGGCAAAGTTCTTTCGACGCCTGCCCTGTCGCTCGACGAGATCAAGAACTTCCGGCAAATCGGCAGCAAGACGCCGGGGCATCCGGAATACGGCTTGACCTCGGGTGTGGAGACCACCACTGGCCCGCTCGGTCAGGGCGTCGCGAACAGCGTGGGCATGGCCATCGCCGAACGCTGGCTGGCGGCGTATTTCAATCGTTCGGGATTCGATCTGTTCAACTACAACATCTGGGCGATTTGCGGCGACGGCGACATGATGGAAGGAATTTCCTCGGAAGCCGCGTCGGTCGCCGGCCACTTGAAACTTTCCAACCTGTGCTGGATCTACGACAACAACCACATCACCATCGAGGGCAACACCGATCTCGCTTACGACGAAAATGTGGCTGCACGGTTCGCAGCCTATGGTTGGGATGTCCAGCACGTTCACGATGCCAACGATCTGGTTGCGCTGGCCGACGCCTACAACCATGCGCTCGGCGTCAAGGATCGCCCCAAACTGATCATCGTAGATAGCCACATCGGTTTTGGCGCGCCCCACCGGCAAGACACAAAAGAAGCGCACGGCGAAGCGCTCGGCGAAGAAGAAGTCAAATTGACGAAGCGCGTCTACGGCTGGCCGGAAGACGCGAAGTTCCTGGTACCCGACGGAGTGCGTGAAAACTTTCGCGACGTCATGGGCAAGCGCGGACGGCAATTGAGTAGCCAGTGGAATGCGCTATTCAGTAAGTACGGCACGCAGTATCCCGATGTAGCGGCTCAATATGGACGCATGCAGCGTCACCAACCTGCTGACGGATGGGACAAGGAACTACCCACCTTTGCGCCGGATGCCAAGGGTCTTGCAACGCGCGATTCGTCCGCCAAGGTCCTCAACGCCATTGCCAAGAACGACCCCTGGCTCATGGGCGGATCGGCCGATTTGTATCCGTCGACGAAGACGCGGCTCACGTTCGACGGTGCGAGCGATTTCGAAGCGGGCAATTACAACGCGCGTAACTTCCACTTCGGCATTCGCGAGCACGCGATGGGCGCAATCGTAAACGGCATGGTGCTATCGAAAATCCGCGCCTACGGCTCGACGTTCCTGATCTTCAGTGACTACATGAAGATGCCGATCCGACTCTCGTCCGTCATGGAAATTCCCTCGATCTGGATCTTCACCCACGATTCCATCGGCGTCGGCGAAGACGGACCGACTCACCAGCCGATCGAGCAACTGATAACGCTGCGAGCAGTTCCCGGGCTGATGACGCTGCGCCCCGCCGATGCCAACGAGGTCGTCGAGGCGTGGAAAATAATCATGAGCTTGCAGAAGGAACCGGTGGCGCTGATCCTGACACGGCAAGCGCTGCCCACCTTCGATCGCACGAAATACCGGTCGGCAGCAGGCGTTGCTCGCGGCGCCTACATCCTGGCCGACGCGGAAGGTGGCAAGCCGCAGGTGATCCTGATGGCAACCGGCAGCGAGGTCTATCTCTGCATCGACGCCTACGAGAAACTGAAAGCGGAAGGCATTCGGGCCCGCGTAGTCAGCATGCCTTCATGGGACTTGTTCGAGCATCAGGACCAGAGCTACCGCGATGAAGTGCTTCCGCCCGTCATTACCGCGCGGGTGGCGGTAGAGATGGCATCGATTTTCGGCTGGGCGCATTATGTGGGACCAAAAGGGCGCATCATAGGAATGCACACTTTTGGAGCGTCCGCGCCACTGAAGGATTTGCAGAAAAAATTCGGCTTCACCTCCGATGCCGTCCTGCAGGCAGCGCGTGAACTGCTTAGCAAATGATGCTTCGTAGAGACGGGGCTTGCCCCGTCTCGGCAGCGCGGCAAGACAGGCGCGGCGAAAGAGAAGATTTTAGGAGATGGTTATGAATCCAGTGAGCACGCTTGAGACCGCAAAAGCCGTTAATCCTCTCATCCAGCTTCAGACTTTCGGCCAATCCATCTGGCTCGACTACATCCGGCGCGACCTGCTGAAGGGCGGCGAACTGCAGCGCCTGATCACCGAAGACGGTCTGCGCGGAATGACTTCGAATCCCGCAATTTTCGAGAAGGCCATCGCGGGCTCGACGCAGTACCAGGATTTCCTGGACTCGCTCGCCGGCCGCGCCGACCTCGACGCCAAGGGCCGCTACGAGTTGCTTGCGATCCGCGATATTCAGGACGCGGCCGATCTGCTCCGTCCCGTGTACCAGAGCACGAAGAAGCGCGACGGCTACGTCAGCCTGGAAGTATCTCCCTATCTCGCGCGCGATACCGCCGGCACCATCGACGAGGCGCGGCGCCTTTGGAAGACTGTGGCCCGCGAAAACGTGATGATCAAGGTGCCGGGCACAGCCGAGGGCATACCGGCATTTCGCCAGCTCATCAGCGAGGGCATCAACGTCAACGTGACGCTGCTGTTCGCGCAGGGAGTGTACGAGGAAGTCGCCGCGGCGTTTATTGACGGAGTTGAGAAATTCGCCGCGACCGGCGGCGATGTCAGCAAGATTACGAGCGTGGCCAGCTTCTTTATCAGCCGCATCGATTCGCTGGTCGACTCACTAATCAATGACCAACTCAAGAAGGAAACGGATGCCGCGCGTAAGGCGAAGTTGCAGGGGCTTTTGGGCAAAATTGCCATCGCGAATGGCAAACTGACCTACGAAGCCTATCAGCGCATCTTTTCTTCTCCGCGCTGGAAAGCGCTGGCCGCCAAGGGCGCGCAAACCCAGCGTGTGCTCTGGGCCAGCACCAGCACGAAGAATCCGAATTACCGCGACGTGATGTACATCGAAGAACTGATCGGGCCGGACACCGTAAACACCGTCCCCCCTGCGACGCTCGAGGCCTTTCGCGATCATGGCAAGCCGCGCCTGAGTCTCACCGAAGACCTGGACGGTGCGCGAAAAACGATGGCCGATCTGGCCGGCGTTGGCATTGTCATGAAAGACGTGACCGACAAGCTGACTGCCGACGGCGTGAAATTGTTTGCCGACGCCTTCGACGCGTTGCTCGCCGCGGTCGAGAAGAATACGAAGCGATCAACTACGCCCACACCCAAGACCAATCCCCAGAGCGCTTCCCTTCCGGCCGATTTGGATACTGCGGTAAAAAAAAACCTTAACGACTGGCGGGCATCGGGAAAAGTAAGACGTCTCTGGCAGCACGACGCCTCCCTTTGGACGGGCGAGGACGAGGCCAACTGGCTGGGATGGCTCGACGTCACGGACGAACAACTCGCCAATGCCGCCAAGCTGAAGGAGTTCGCGGACGAAGTCAAGAGCGCCGGATACTCTGACATTCTGCTGCTCGGCATGGGCGGATCAAGCCTTTGTCCGGAAGTGCTCGCCCTGACCTTTGGGCAAACCCCGGGCTTCCCGCGCCTGCACATACTCGACTCCACCGACCCGGCGCAGATCAGGAGTGTCGAGAAAAAGCTTGACCTCGCCAAAACGCTCTTCATAGTTTCCAGCAAGTCCGGCAGCACCCTCGAGCCCAACATCTACAAGCAATACTTCTTCGAGCGCTTGCAGCAGACCGTCGGCAGCAATAAGGATAAGGATAAAGACAAGGCGGGCAGCCACTTTATCGCGATCACCGATCCTGGCTCGAAGATGCAACTGGTCGCCGAGCGCGACCACTTCCGCCACATTTTCTACGGCCTGCCGTCCATCGGCGGACGCTACTCCGCTCTCTCGAACTTTGGCATGGTTCCCGCCGCGGCGATGGGCCTCGACACCGGCAAGTTCCTCACGCGTACAAAAGAAATGGTCGACGCCTGCCAGGCGTCCACTCCGGTAGAACAGAATCCCGGAGTGATGCTCGGCCTGATCATGGGCACCGCCGCGAAACTCGGCCGCGACAAGATTACGCTGATCACCTCGCCCGGAATTGGCGATCTGGGCGCATGGCTCGAGCAGTTGATCGCGGAATCCACCGGCAAACTCGGCAAGGGCATCATCCCGGTTGATCGCGAAGCATTGGGCGCGCCGGAAGTCTATGGCAACGACCGTATCTTCGCCTATGTTCGACTGGAGAGCGCTCCCGACGCGGCGCAGGATGCCAGCGTCGCCGCGCTTGAAAAAGCCGGGAATCCTATAGTGCGCATCGCCGTATCTGACATCTACAACCTCGGACAGGAATTCTTTCGTTGGGAAATTGCGACTGCGGTCGCTGGGTCGATCCTCGGGATCAACGCCTTCAATCAGCCCGACGTCGAGGCGAGCAAAATCGTGACCAAACAACTCACCTCTGAGTACGAACTCACGGGCTCGCTTCCTCCCGAAAAACCGATACTTGAAGAAGCGGGCTTCAAGCTTTTCACAGACGGCAAGAACGCCGCCGATCTCGCGAAAGCTGTGGGCGCTAATGCCTCGTCCGACGGCCCGCTCAAGAACTATCTGCGCGCGCATCTGGCGCGTCTTGGCGCGAGCGACTACTTTGCCCTGCTTGGCTATGTCGAGATGAATGCGGAGCACGAATCTCTGTTGCAGAGCCTGCGCATGACCGTCCGCGATCGCAAACATGTGGCGACGTGCCTCGGTTTCGGGCCGCGTTTTCTGCACTCCACCGGACAAGCTTATAAAGGCGGCCCCAACAGCGGCGTGTTCCTGCAAGTAACATGCGACGATGCTCAGGACTTGCCGGTTCCCGGACAGAAGTACACTTTCGGAGTAGTGAAGGCAGCACAGGCTCGGGGCGACTTCCAGGTTCTGGCCGACCGCAAGCGGCGGGCGCTCCGCGTGCACCTCGGCAGCGATGTGAAAACAGGTCTCACCAGACTCGCAGAGTTGGTAAAACAGGTTTTGTAATCGGGCGTCGTGTGGGATGGGCCTCTGGCCCGTCCAGACCAGCACAATTAAGGAGCATGAATGCAACTGGGAATGGTAGGTCTGGGGCGCATGGGTGCCAACATGACGCGGCGCCTGATGCGCGGGGGGCACACGATGGTAGTGTCCGATCTCAGTGCCGATGCCGTCAAGGGTATCGCCGGCGAAGGCGCGGTTGCCTCCTCTTCACTTGACGACCTGGTCAGCAAGCTGAACGCGCCGCGCGCCGCGTGGATCATGGTGCCGGCGGGCGATCCCACGGAAAAAACCGTGCAGACTCTCATCAGCACCATGCAGGCGGGCGACACCATCATCGACGGCGGCAACTCGAATTTCAAAGATGACGTCCGCCGCTCCAAACTCTGCGCCGCCAAGGGCGTGCATTACGTCGACGTCGGCACCAGTGGCGGTGTGTGGGGACTGGAGCGCGGCTATTGCATGATGATTGGCGGTCCGAAAGAAACTGTGCAGCGCCTCGACCCGATCTTCAAAACGCTGGCGCCGGGACGCGGCGACATCCCGCGCACTCCGGGACGCGAAAAAATGGCTGGGACTGCCGAAGACGGCTACATCCACTGCGGTCCGTCAGGCTCCGGCCATTTCGTAAAGATGGTCCACAACGGCATCGAGTACGGAATGATGCAGGCCTACGCGGAAGGCTTCGACATTTTCAAGAATGCGATCAGCAAGGAACTTCCTGAAGATATCCGCTACGATCTCAATCTGCCGGATATTGCCGAAGTCTGGCGGCGCGGCAGCGTGGTGAGTTCATGGTTGCTCGATCTGACGGCAATAGCGCTGACCGAGAATCCCACGCTTTCCGAGTACAGCGGATTCGTGCAAGACTCCGGCGAAGGGCGCTGGACGATCCAAGCGGCGCTCGAAGAGGCGGTTCCGGCCGAAGTGCTGACCGCAGCCTTGTACACGCGCTTCCGTTCGCGGCAGGATCACACGTTCGCGGAGAAGATGCTCTCCGCCATGCGACAGAAGTTCGGTGGTCACGTCGAACCGAAAAGTCATTGAACCATTTAATCATTCTGGTATTGAATCTTTGAGACGCTGAGCCATGATTCAATGGCTCACTGAGTCAATGACTAAATGATTCAATGCCTTATTCGAGGTAACGATGGCTCAAACAGAAGTTCTGCCGGCAACAACCAAACCGCGGGTCGGGCGTACGGGAGATCCGTGTGTCATGGTGATCTTCGGCTTTTCCGGCGACCTGACGCGCCGGAAGCTGATTCCCGCTCTCTACAACCTCGCTAGCCAGCAATTGCTGTCGCGCGAGTTCGCCGTCATCGGAGTGGGCCGCACCCCCATGAGCGATGATGACGCGCGGAAGAAGGTCACCGAAGACTTCAAACATTTCGCCACCGGCCCCATCGATCCCGACTTGTGGGAATGGTTTGTCCGCCGCATAAGTTACGTAAGTGGGAATTTCGACGATCCCGTTACCTACGACAAGCTGAAAGAAACCCTTGCCAAGGTCGATCAGGAGCATAACTCGCACGGTAACTATTTTTTTTACCTCGCGACCGCGCCCAACTTCTTCGGCGATATCGTGGAGCGGGTTTCGAAAGTCGGCCTGATGAAGGAAGAAAACGGCCATTGGCGGCGGGTGATTATCGAAAAACCTTTTGGCCACGATCTGGATTCCGCCAAGGCTCTGAACCAGCACCTTTTGAAAGTTGCCTCGGAATGCCAGATCTACCGCATCGATCACTACCTGGGAAAAGAAACGGTCCAGAATATTCTGGCGCTCCGTTTCGCGAACGGAATTTTCGAGCCGATCTGGAATCGCCGCTACATCGACCACGTCCAGATTTCGGTCGCCGAAACAGTGGGCGTCGAGAAACGCGGCAGCTACTACGATGGAGCGGGCGCGCTGCGCGACATGGTTCCAAACCACATCATGCAGCTCATCACGCTCACCGCGATGGAACCACCGATTTCGTTCGAAGCGAATGCGGTGCGCGACGAGCAAGCCAAAATTCTGCACGCCATCCAGCCGTTCAGTGCCGAGGACGTGCTCAGCAAAACCGTCCGCGGGCAATATGGGGACGGCGTCATGGATGGTCAGCGCGTGCCCGCTTACCGCTCCGAAGAAGGAGTGCCGCCCGACTCGCGCACCGAAACTTTCGTCGCCATGCGGCTCCTGATCGACAACTGGCGCTGGGCGGGAGTTCCCTTCTATCTGCGGACCGGCAAGCGGCTGCCTGGCCGCAGTACGCATATCGTGATTCAGTTCCGGCGCGCGCCCTTCATGCTGTTCCGCGAAACTCAGGTGGAAAACATGATGCCCAACCAACTGGTGCTGCACATCCAGCCCGAAGAAGGCATCTCACTGCGCTTCGCTGCCAAGACTCCGGGACCCACGATGCAACTCGGCGAAGTGAATATGGACTTCGCTTACGCCGACTATTTCGGTGTCACTCCTTCGACTGGCTACGAACGCCTGCTGCATGACTGCATGATCGGCGATGCAACGCTGTTCCAGCGCGCCGACATGGTCGAAGCCGGTTGGAGCATTGTCAATCCCGTACTCGACGTGTGGAAGGCGCTGCCTCCGCGTAATTTCCCCAACTATCCCGCGGGAACCTGGGGCCCGCGAGAGGCCGACGAACTGATGGAACGCGATGGCCGGCGCTGGAGAAATTTCGAAAAATGATTTGAAGATTTTGTAATTTTGTAATCGGATAATTTTGTAATTTGTATTTGGCTTTAGTTGCAAGGGATCAAATTACACAATTGCCAGATTACAAAATTACCAATTTTTCCCTATGCCCTCGACTCGGACCATCGAAGTGCTTGCCACTGCAGCCGATCTTTTTCACGCTGCGGCGGAAGAATTCGTTCGCGTGGCTCGCGCCGCTATCGGCGCTCAGGGACGATTCGCGGTTGCGCTCTCCGGGGGCTCGACTCCAAAAGCTCTCTATTCCCTGCTTGCCACCAATTACGCCGGATTCGCCTGGAACCGCATCTTCTTATTTTTTGGCGACGAGCGTCACGTCCCTCCCACCGACCCCGAAAGCAATTATCGGATGGTGAATGAATCGTTGCTGACGAAGATTGCGATTCCAGCGGAGAACGTCTTTCGCGTGCCGGCCGAAAACCCCGATGCCGCCGCCGCTGCGGCAGAATATGAAGCCCAGCTCCGCCGCTTCTTTGAACTCAAATCCGGCGAATTCCCGCGCTTCGACCTCATTCTTCTCGGCCTCGGTCCCGATGGCCACACCGCATCGCTCTTCCCCGATTCTCCCGCGCTGAATGAGGAGTCGCGGCTGGTGGTCGCCAACTGGGTTGCGAAGTTCAACGCTCACCGGATCACCTTCACTTTCCCCGTGCTCAATCGCGCCGCCGAAGTGATGTTCCTGGCCAGTGGCGCGGACAAAGCCGACATGGTGCGTCAGGTTCTCGAGGGCAAGAACACGCCTCCACTGCCTTCGCAAAGGGTGCAGCCATCCGACGGAAAATTGTTGTGGATGCTCGACGAAGCCGCCGCCGCCAAACTAACTCGCTGAACTCGCCTTTCCTATGGAAATGCGGAGGTGTTTACCAGTTGGTACCCCCACCCCCCTCCCCCCTGGTCTATTGGAATCATGGAGTTAGCGGGAATTTTTTGCTTCGGTCTTTGAATCGAAAGGACTTATATCAAAGTCTTCCGGAATAAGGACTTAGCTCCTAAAAGAGCACTGAAACGGCTTTGGGGCAGTTTCGAGGGCCGTCTTGGTGGACGGACTTCGAAACTGCCCCAATCAGATTTCTATTTTCGCGCACGGTGGGTTCTAAGTCAATTTATTTCTGTAAAGGATGGTTGTTGACAAAGTAGAACTGGGAACCTCCCCTCTACTTCTCCAGCGAGACTCCTCCCGCTAATAATAGTCTTACTTTCTAGATATTGACGGACTTATTATACTGTGTCATACTTTCTAGTATGAGTATGACTGACAAACTCGAAACTGTATGGTTCACGACAAAGGGGCAAGTCGTCATCCCGCTTCGGCTGCGCAAACAATTCGACATCGAGGACGGGACGAAGGCCGTCGTCCAAGCCACGCCGGAGGGTATCCTTCTCAAACCGGTGACCGCGGCGCTCATCAGGCGCGGGCGCGGGATCCTGAAGCGCACGCATGGAGGCAAGCCTCTGACGGAGGATTGGGCCGAGCATAAGAAACAGGAACGGGCACTCGAGGAGCGCCATGCCGGCTAAGGTGCTCGACAGCTTCGCACTTATCGCCTACTTCCGTGACGAGCCGGGCGCGGGAACGATGGAAAATCTGCTCGTTTCCGCCGGTAAAAAGGACAATCCACTCCTCATGACCGATGTGAACTACGCCGAGGTGAAGTACTCTATTTTGAAAAAGGACGGCGCGGAAGCGTGGGGGAAAGCCGCGAAGGTCCTTGAGGGCCTGCCAATCGATTTTCATTCCACAACCCGCGCGTTGGCCGACGCAGCCGCCGATTTCAAGGCACGTCATAAATTGAGTTTGGCGGACGCCTTCGCCGCCGCGTTGGCAAAGGAAAGAAGGTCGGAACTCGTCACTGGCGATCTGGAATTCAAGCCGCTCGAAAAGGAAATCAAGGTTCAGTGGCTTAGATGATTACAGCCGAGGAAAACTATGGCATACGAAGAATTGTTTGCCGATTTGTTGAGGGCCGAGCGCGAGGAAAAAACAAACCCGCGTTATACTTTTGTCGTTAAAGCGAGAAGTGGCGCACCCGGCAGGATCCAGATTGCGTGGGTAGACCCTCAAGATGTTTCAACCTTACCGTCCGGTCAGCGCAGGAAGGTTCCAATTCTGGAACGCAGGTATCTTTGCACATCCGATTCATCTCGACGTCCCCAGATATTCTTGCAATAGTAGCAGTCTCCTCTGGGCTCGTCTTGGGACACCAGAACCTTTCCCAGATCGCCCCGGTAAGTGAGTAGTCGTCTTGCCTTGCGGATCCCACTTGTATCGAGCATGAATTCTGTAACAGCCAGCGATGCAACAACGCCATTGAGGGAGATAACAGATGGGCCGGTCTTGCCGAGGTCAGTTGCTTTCACACCGTAAATGGCTTCGTGCAGTCTCCTGGCCTCAGAGCCGCCAAGTTCGCGTTGAGCTTCCTCCAGATCGAGTTGGCGCAAACAAATCAGGCAGGAGTCTCCGTTCTGGGCAACGCACACGCGACCACCATATCGGGGGCATTCGCCATCTTCGATATCAGATGCGCTGTCGAAATATGGGCGAGCATATGCGGCGCAAAGCTCGGTAAGAATCAGGCGTGCCCCCTCTGAATCTACGCAACCGAACACATAATCAGAGTCGATCACTGCTTCGAACGCCAAATCGCTCGCAAGAGAGTCTTGAATCTTCTTTACTCGTATGCCGGGGTCGATCCCGTGGATCAGTCGCTCCGCAATATCTACTTTTGGTGTGCCGGGCACGGGATCGCCAAACTGGCAGGTAACGTATCGGTTGCGATTCGTTTCGGCCAGCTCCTCGGCGTCGACAACGTTTATTGAACCTACGCCAAGAAATGCGAGCTGCTGAACCACGTGACTACCAACACCCCCGGCACCGATGACTGTTACGGTGGCGTTGTGCAGCCTTCCCTGGCCTTCCGTGCCAAAGAAACGAATGTTCCGGTCAAATCTAGAATCCATTTCCATCCTCCCAGTTTGCGAGTGTCAAACCCGTGGGCGTGATTAATCTCTCTGCAATCTGCAATTCGAGAACGCAGTCAGGTCTCCCACAACTGGAGAACCAGCAAAGCGAATCGAACCCGCGCGGCCCAACTACGATTGCAGCATACGGGCGCTGTTTAAGCCTCCACCACACATGCGGCACGAAATCCGAAAATCCATGTCGATCGCTGGGCGAAAACTCTACGGTCCCTGCAAGCGGATGGGAATGCATTTCTATGAGCGATGCATTTAGTTCGTGTGCGCGTTTGATGACGCCTCCGCGGCAGGCGTCCGACAATTCAATACCAAAGAGCGACTTGTATATGAATCCTGCCGCTGGCACCGGATAGCTTTCGAGAAACGAAAGGCGAACCTCACGTGCGGTCCGTACCGAGTGGCAGAAGACGAAAGCGACTTCCTCCGATTTGGGACGTCTTGGCAGAAGGTGGGCCATCAGGTCGTTGTGTGCTACAACTGGGAGTTCCAACCGGGCATTCGAAGTCATAACCCCTCTCTGAAACGTCCTTGAAAACCGATCACCCAGTTCAGGAGGTTGGAACCCTTATTTAGGTCGGCACTCGGGTACCAGAGTCCGTCCTCCGTCGTCCACGAAAATATTCCCCACACCCCTCCGAAGGGTGGTTGCATAGGAGCCGGCTCGACGTAATTGTTCGGAACCAGGCTATTAAAACGCAGCCCCGCTGGCACGTAGATACCGTACGGTGGGCCGCCGGGATACTGCACTGGTATCTGGAACGCGAGGTGCGTAGAGCCCGCAGTCCAACCCGACGGTAGCGGGTACTTCACGATATGGACCCACTGACCGTCGGGTTGGTACTCGAAGGTGAAACGAGTCTTAAGTAGATCGAGTTCACTGCTGATTCGTTCCTGCATTGCTCAACCTCGTTTGAACCGCACTTTTTTTGCGAACGCGTGACCCGGCTTTAGCTGGACTACTTCCCCGGGCTGAAGGGTATGTTCGTTGTTGTCTCGGTCGATCTCGATGACTCCTTGGGAAAAAGACCAACCGCCGAGGGCGACGATCTGCTCGGTTGTGATTGTCTCGGATGGCCAGGGGTGAACTGTTCCCTCGATATCCACGAAGTAATCGTGCGAATGCGCTTTATTTTCAGTTACTTGCAAATCTTGCTGCATTGAAGAACTCCTGATGTCGATTTTCGGCGTGGTTTTGCGACCTGCCGTGTTTGTTAGTGCCGGCAACTCGGGAACTTTTGCCAAGATTTTTTTGGCAAGAGGAGCGCGATGGCGGGCATATATAACTATTGACGATGCCTGACGGAAAAGAACGAGCGGCTGAGATCCTTCGCGGGCCCGAGGGAGAGGAGATATATCTCCAGCTCGTTCGCTATGCAGATATGATCGCTCGCATTCATGGCTGGAAGACCGACACCGTATTACCAGGAGGTGCTTCCCCCGGCTCAGTTGTGCACCAAGTCGTCGAGAAAGTCATAGACCCAACCGGCACGAGGAATTGGGACGAGCAGAAAGAACCGGTGTTACTAAACGCCCTCAAGGGAATGGTCCGAAGTGATATCGGGCACTTATACAACAGGATTGAGGAGGGTATTATCGAACCGATTGACATTATGCTGCCGGATGGAAACGAGCGCACGGCAGATGTCTTTCCATCCACCAAGCTGCATCCCGAAGAACTTAACCCGGAGCAGCACATTCTGCGACAAGAGAGAACCAAGCTGGAATCCGCCGCGTTGAACCTCGTGCGGAAAGAGGTCGAAGGGAAAGATGACCTAGAATTGGTATTTCTGGCGCTTCACGAAGCAGACAGCCTGAGTGAAATCGCCGCACAAACCGGCCTTCCGATTGACCGCGTATACTCGGCCCGTAGGGAGCTCGGGCGGATTGTGGCGAAAATATCTCACGCCCGCGTCGTTCGGGCAGCTCGCGAAGAGAAGAAATCATGAAGCGTGATGAAAAGAAATCTGGCGAAGCAGCTCGGTTTATGGACAACCTTATGTCGTTCCTCGCTGAGGATGATCTTCACGGGAAGGACTTGGCTGAAGATCTTCGTGCGCGGGGCCTCGAACCTGATCAGATTGTTGCCGAATTTCGCGACCTCCTGAAGCAGCACGCTCCGACATGGAGTGAGAAAGCGCAGCGCGAACGCCTCTCTGCCTTGGACGCTTTCTCTCTTGCATTATGCGAAACTGCCCACCTCCCGCGAATCAAGACGATCGAGCAGATAAAGCTGTTGGTCGAACAGATGCGTCAGCTCGGCGCCCCTGAAGAAGCGGGCGCGTACCACCAGAAATTCCAGGAGGCAAGCGACATCGACCTCGAATCGCTCCTTCAAGATCTTAGAGTGCAATGCCAGTTGCTAAAAAACCAAAAGGATAAAGGCGGCAAGTAAGTGAAGTAAAATGCCTGACGAATGGTGGGCTCAAGTAAAAGCACGCGAGGTGATCAAATCTCTCAGGATCAATCATCCCTCGGATGTGTCCATCGAGAACATTGCGTGGACTCAGGGTGCTCTGGTTGTCGAAAGCGGCCTTCGCGGTTGCGACGCGCGCCTCGTGTACACGCCGGGGGTTAAGCCTGCAATCCTCCGGGTCAAAAGGTCGCTTTCTCCTGCCGGAAAAAGACGCTTCGCCATCGCTCATGAACTTGGACACTTGAAACTGTCCCACAACCCTGGGCAACCGACGGAGTGCGCTGAGAAAGAATTCCACTCGTGGTATAAAGACCAACGCGGTCAGGAAGTGGAAGCGAATATCTTGGCTGCCGAGCTCCTGATGCCAGAGTCTCTGTTTGCCCCACGGTCGCAGAATTCGGTTCCCAGCTTTGAGACCATCGAATCTCTCGCTTCGGACTTCCAAACAACACTAACGGCGACTGCAATCAGATATGTCCAGCTGTGCGGGCAGAAATGTGCCATTGTCAGCTCACGATCTGGCGAGGTCTCCTGGTGTTGGCCAAGTCCAGAATTTCATCGTTGGATACGCCGGGGCAAGAAATTGAGAGGAAACACCTATGCAGTTGACTTCTTCGAAAAGGGGATTGCCACGCAACAGATGCAGGAAATGCAGGATGCGCCCCTGGGCTCGTGGATCGAAGGGGAATCTCTTTCGGACAGCATAAGAGAACAGTCGCGAGTTCTTTTCTCGTATGACTCTGTCCTCACACTCCTCTGGATCGATTATTGAAGCCGGATTACTCCCTTGCCAGCCGCTGATTGTTTGCCTTGCTCAGACTTGGCGATCTCGGCGGTTCCTCCCGGGAGGCTGCCGACCGCTGCGACTAAACAGTTTTGCAGGACAGTAAACCGGGGCAAGTTAAACCGGGAACAGAGGTGACGTTTCCTCAAGTGAAGGCAATGGGAACGTCCAGTCGCTGAAATTCGCCGCTTCTCCGAGCCGCCTTTTTTCATCACAAACAAGTGTGCCGTCCATCACAGACACGCGATCAGCCATGCGCGACAATGGTGACGGCCTCAGTGCGGGAGCGCGTTAGCCCAAGCCAATCCAAGGTTTGAGGTCTTGGAGCTAAGTCCTTAGTTTTGTAGATGATAGAATTAACTCCTTTGTATTGAATGGTTTGCGGGAAATTGGGGGGGGGGGGGGGGGTACAAACCCCTTTTAACTGCGCAAAACAAAAATCGGAGTTTGCGCTAGGCTCGGAATAGCGGGCAAGAAAAACTGGCTGCACGGGGAGAATTCCCTGACGCACCTGAGGTCGTGACAAGGAGTAGGGATCCTTCGACTCCGCAGAGACTTCACTTCGTGAAGTCCCTGCTGCGCTCAGGATGACAATTTTTTCCGTTCGTGGAGAAGTTTGAGTTTTTCCGCAGCGGCTAAACAGGCTGCTGAAAAATTCTTTGTGCTCGCCGCATTCGGCTCCCCAGCGGCTAAAGCCGATTTGAAAAC
Organism: uncultured Acidobacteriaceae bacterium; assembly: GCA_963772195.1. Lineage (GTDB taxonomy): Bacteria > Acidobacteriota > Terriglobia > Terriglobales > Acidobacteriaceae > Acidiflorens. The sequence goes on from CAVYWE010000003.1 coordinate 391,251, forward strand.
AAGTCCTTTATCGCAGCGGTGAACCGCTGCGCCACCCAAAATCAAAGTAGCGCGTCGGATCGAAGACCTGAAAGCGGCCAAGGCAGTGACCATCCCTTGGGAAGAACTGCATCGCGAGCTCTTGACTATGGTGAATGAGCGCTAAGCGTGTTGTCTGTTGGACGGGCGAGGCGCCCGTCTCTCCACTGGCAGAGCGGCAGACGCGGCAGGCCGCGTCTCTACGGGAAATTAGTTGGCTCCCTGGTGATCGCGATCGCTTAGGCGGCGTGGCCTCGCCAGTCGGCGATCTCTTTTAGACCTTCTCCGCGGGCATGCTCGAAAAGTCTGACTTTGTGGCGAGTGTGTTCGAATTCGTGGATGTCGGCCCAGACCTCCGCTTGCCACGATGTCTCGTGAGTCTCGGCCTCGCCGCAACTGGCGCAGCGGGTGTGGAATGTGACGCCTGGCTTTGGAGGAGTCTGGACGTCCTGCAGTTCGAGAAAGACGCAGCGCACTTCTTCGATCTCTTCGTCCGGACCCACAATGTGCTCGTAGCGCAGCAGGTATCCGAAGCCGAGTTTGCGGGCTTCGATTTCCGCTTCTTCGCGGGTGTGGAACGGCCCGTATTCGGCTCGCAGTTGCTCGGTCGAGTCGCACGCCATCCAGAAAATGTCTTTGTAAGTCATGCCTACCTCAGTCTTGTTTGAACTGGCGAGCGCTGCACTTAGGGCGCGGATCGAACGGGTCCATCAGGAGCTAAGCAATTTGATTACCGGGACGGGGCGGGTGGGCGCGTCCTTTCTGGCGGGTGGCTGGGGGGAGAAGCTGGGGGCTATTTCTCTGAAAACATGTTGCTTAGGGCGGCGGTACCGTGAAACCAACGGCTCACGGGGAGCGCGGCGTAGAGCGAGCAGTGTGCAATTTGTTTCCGTTTAACGATTAGAGGAAAACAATTTCGAGGTAAGAGCCGGGCACAAAAACAACAGCGTTTCAAATTTCGGTTTCTTATTGCAACACGTCCGAACAGAGACAGACTTCCCAGCACCAAGGCTGGGAACTCTGCCACTGGAACTATCTCAACCTTCGCCGCTGACCCGAACTTCCGGTGGCCGTCGCGGTCGGTTCCAAGGGCGCTGTGTACGTGCTGGACGACTGGGATCATTGCGTGCGAAAGATCCGAAGATCCAATGAAGTGCGCACGATCCAGTAAACCGCACCGCTCTCCGCCTACAACTGCCCCGCACCTAGGGAGGGCTTGTCTTTGATCGTTGAGCTGATCGTTGAGCTGACCGTTGAGCTGACCGCTGAACTGACCGCTGAGCTACCTGAAAACTGAGGTTGCTCGCCCTGGGTTACGCTCCACCCGGGCCGCGGGTGGCAACAGCCCATTGCCCAGTTGCATATGCCAGTTCGCTCCGCCGTGGCTGGCTACGTAGAGCGCGAGTTCCAGCCGGGTCCAAACTCCCAGCTTGTCGAAGGCGGTGCGCAGGTAGTTCTTCACTACCTGCTCGCTGGTAAGCAGCACGCCGGCAATGTCTTTGTTGGTAAGACCCTGCCAGACCAGGGTCGCGACTTGGATTTCCTTGGCGGTTAGCCGATCACGGGGTTGCATGGTTGCACCTGCTCCTTGATGAACATTGCGGTGGCGAGTTTCACTCGCTTCCGGCCTTCTTTAATGCCTGCGCGCAGAAACAAAGTGCGCAGGTGCTGTTTCACCGTCCGCGGGCTGATACTCAGGTGGCTCGCGATTTCTTTGTTGCTGCATCCCTGCACGAGCAGACGCAATACCTGCTGGTCACGGGGAGTGATCTTAATTTCGTTGAGGTTAATCATCGGCTTTTCGTCTGCTCCTTCAGTTCAGTCTTGGGGTCGCGACCCGCAATAAACAGAAGCAAGCAGTTCGCCAAATGTTCGCTAGTTGGTGAGGTCATTTAAAACCATACACTTAGATCACAAGGTTCTACTTCCATCCCACTCTCTTAGACAGTTTTTAAGAATCGATTCCAGATTGGCTTCCCCAATCAGGAATCTCCCCCCAAAACAAACTCTGCTTTCTTTCGTTTTCAGACGGCCCAAATTTGCGCTACCGACTTGCACTACTACTTGCGCTACGAATGACGTCAGCCTAGACTGTATACTCGAGATGTCATGCCCTCAAACCGGCCCAACTTGACGCTGGACGAGCAATCCTTTGAGGGCTTGCTGTCAGCCGCCTTCACCATTCAGGAACATAACGACCGGGTGAAACAGGCTCAGCCGACGCAGGCAGAACCGGAACCGAATAACGTTTGCCCACATTGTGGCACTCCGAAACCCACGGAGGGATCGCGCTGCGCGAGCTGCGGCCTGGATGAGCTTCGTCCGGGAGAACGCCTGCAGCGCAACTGGGCGTCGATGTGGCTGATGAGCCAGGAGCAGCGCTTATGGCCGGAGCGTTCTCCGGAGATTCACGAAGGTAGGCGAGAAGAAATTCCGGCGGCTGACCCGGAGCGCAGGCCTCGAACTCAGCCCGCGCTCGATTTCGCCGCCTCCGGCATTCTCGCTGCGCGGGCTGTAAAAGAGATTGCGCAGGAACCGATCGCGCAGGAAGAGACCCCAGGCATCCAGCATCGGGCAAACGGCAAATCAGCCCTTGGCAAATCGGTGCTTGCCAAATTGACGGTCGGCGAATCAATGCCCGGTGAATCAATGCCCGGCAAATCGACGCCCGGCGAATCCGTGCCCGGCAAATTGCCCGTCAGAGCAACAGCCGAAGGTCCGTGGATCGCGGAATCCGGCTTCCCACCAGAAGACTTGGGGCCGGGATATCTGCCACAAGAAGATCTGGCACAGGCAGACCCTGATCTGGCTGTCCAACCATTCCAGTTTTCCGTGAACGACGACTTGTACCCGAGCGACGCCAGCATCAGCATCGACGACGACGCGCCGAGATCCTTGATTCAGCGCTTTGGAACCTGGCAGGTGAAGCTACACTTTCAGCGCGCCGACGTGTATATAGGAGTAGCGGTCTTTGTGGCCGCGCTCGCGCTGCTGTGGCCGGTGGCCGACGCGCCGCAACGGGCCGCGCTTGGACCTTGGGAAAGGGCGCTCGTGACGCTCGGAATCGCTGAGGCTCCCGCGCCCTTAGTTCATCTTCGCGGTGACCCGGGCATCACGGTCTGGGTCGATCCGCACAGCGCGCTCTACTACTGTCCCGGCGAAGAGCAGTACGGAAAAACCGCCGACGGCCGATTCAGTCCCCAGCGCGAAGCGCAGATGGATCGCTTCGAGCCTGCCGGTCGCAGCGCCTGCGAGTAACCTCAAGGCGGAACTCTTGGCCCGCCAAAATGCGCATAGTACAAAGCCCCGGCCACCGGATGACACGCACCGGGGCGACCCGGCTGTAACTCCACCCGCGGGCGAATCTAAGGGTCGCCGCGTAAACCGCTCACGTGGTGACGTTCGTCACCAGCAGCTATGTACCGTCGTGCTTTGACCATTTTTGACCCCGCCCATACGATGAAATTACCGCTTAGCTGGACCTTCGAACCATAAGAGCGAACGATAAAGAGCCTTCGAATCGCACCACATATGATTCATTCCACGACACAGAAGAGCCGTTGCGGCTTTTCCCTGATTGAATTGATCATTGTCGTTGCCATGATCATGATCTTGGCGGCGATTTCTGTGCCTCGTTTGTTGAACACGGTCAGCGACATCAATCTGCGATATGCTGCAACGAACATCAGCGGTCTTTTGCAGTCGGCTCGCATGCAAGGGGTCCGAAAAAATACCTTTTACACGGTCCAGCCGACCACATTGTCCACGGGCGGTACTGGATACTATGTTCATGTTCAGGGTGGAGCATACGTTGCGGGCGACCCGGTTCTGCCCCTGGGCAGCGAGATAATTGCCAACATCGGATTAGGGAGTGGTGCCCCGAACGAAAGCACCTTTGCCAGCGGCACCAGCAGCAACGGCTTGAGTTTCGCCCCCAATGCGGGGATGGACGCTCCGAGCTTCAACGCGCGCGGACTCCCTTGCATTGGTGTTCCTGCCACGGGTGCCTGCCCGCTGGTTCCGGGTCAGGGCTTCGTCATATTTCTGTCGAAATCCTCCCTTACGGGAAATGTCTCCTGGGCTTCGATCGCCATCACCCCGAGCGGACACATACAGATTTGGACCAGCGACAGTACCGGCAATTGGGTACAACGGGATTGAGAGACAAAATGTCTAAGTGGCCAAACAAACTATCGGGAAGTACTCAGAGTCGTGGGAGACTCGGTGAGAACGGAATGTCTCTGCTCGAACTAATGATTGCCATGACCGTGCTCACGGTTGGACTGATGGGATCCATGGTCATGATCCTGACGGCCATGGAATCAAACTCGCGGAGCAAAACGGATAACTACGCAACTATTCTGGATCAGGAGATCATGGAGAAGTTTGCAACGTTGAACAATTATCCGAAAGCGGGATCGGTAGCGATTTATGATTGTGCCCTCAATGGCGGGAACGCGGATTCGCACCTCGCCTCGCTGGGCCAGGGGACGTATGCAAGCGGCGGAAACGGCGCGGGCCTATATACCTCATCCACGGTACCGGCGGGGTACAACGTGGGAGACATCGACTGGTCTCAGGCGACCCCTACGCTAGCCACTTCGACGACCGCGGGTTACGCCATGATGTACCAGACGTGCAGCGGCGACATTTATGAAGTTCGCTGGAACATTATGGACGCCAATAATCCTGCGCCTACACTACCCGCGGTCAGCCGCATCAGCTTGTTGACCGTCTCGGCGCGGGAAACTGCGGCGAAAGGATCCAAACTGGGCATGCTTTTTGCGCCCCCCACTACCCTCCGCACTCTGATTGAGAGTTCACAATTTTGACATCGGCACATTGATATCAGCATAGCAACGCTAAACATGAAGACACCTCGACAAACCGCAATTCGATCGCAAGCGGGCTTCTCGCTGCTTGAACTCGTCATCGTGTGCGCGATTCTGACGATCGTGCTGGCGGCCGTTTTCAATGGGGTCAACCTCGCCACCCAACGGAGTCAGGCAGAGCAGACCAAGGTCGATCTGACTCAGGAAGGGCGCGAGTTCGTGGATGAGTTTGAGCGCGACCTGCATCAGGCGGGGTACCCCAACTGCCGCATGGTCAAGGCCCCAGGAGCTACGAACAACTGTCCCGCAGACTTTTCCAATACCACGGTGTACCAGAGTTCGGCTGTAGCGGCTGGCCTGGTTAAACTTTCCAATACCGAGATTGTTTTCGAGGGTGACGTAGATGGCGACGGCGTCGTCGACAGCGTCCGGTACCGGTTACTGGACTCAGCGGGCAATTCCCCGCCCACCGGAACCTGTCCCTGTTACATCCAACGCAGCCAGAAGCCGAAAGTGAATGGAACCGATCCCGGTTCCCAGCCCACTTCGTGGAGTCAGGAATTGCAGAATGTCGTCAATAGCGGAGTGCCTGGGAACGACGCGTCCGGGAACCCTTTGCCCTACGGAGGCGGGTTGAACATATCGGGCAGCACGGCCTGGGGATCAACCAATACCGCCTACTACGCTGCCATCAGCAGCTTCAAAGATTTTCCGGTCTTTCAGGCCTATGATCAGTTTGGCAACATCGTCCCCTTGCCCCAGGACATCACCAACGCCGCTGGCTCGGCAATACTGAACTGCGGTCCCAGTTCCGTAAGTTGTGTTAAGTCGATCCGCCTCACTATCAATCTTCTGGCGAACGCAACTACGGGCGTTGATATGAAGACCCGCGTCCGGCCAGTGATGACCTTAGTGGGGAACGCTCGCCTGGTGAATAACTAAGCCTGGTGAACAACCAAGGAGGACTTCTTCCATATGCGCACACGCAACCCTCGCAACAATCTCAACAATGAAAGTGGCATCGCCCTGCTCATCGTTCTGATGGCGCTGTTTCTGGTTGCCGCCGTTGGCATGGGCATGATTTACATGTCGAATACCGAAACCACGATCAACGCGAACTACAGGGACACACAGTTGGCTTTCTTTTCTATGCGCGGCGGGCTGGAAGAAATGCGCGACCGGATGCGCGCGAGTGCCCCGAGCCCAATTACGCTTCCGACGGCGATGCCCAGTATCACTGCGGGTTCCATTGTCTATATCACCAACCCCGGAGCATCGGAGACGGTGGCTCCAGCAACGTTCGGTAGCACCTACTTCGACGACGAGTTCTGCCATGAATCGTTCACGGGGTCGGGGGTAACATACCGCAGTCCAGGCACACCGTGTGGCTCCGCTGATGCGCCACCCTCGGGCGGCGTGACGACCGTGGCCAGCATTATGCCTTACACAGGTACGTCTTCTTCCCTGAAGTACAAGTGGGTTCGGATCACGTTGAAGCAGAATGGAACCTTCCCGAACGCACTAGTCGCCCCAATCGATGCATCCCACCCCGCCGCATCGCAGGTCTGCTGGGACACGACCAACAACAAAGAGACGGTGTTGTACGCGCTCGGGTCCACTTACATCAACTGCGCTGATGCGCGCGCCCACAACCTCATGGTGGAACCTGTATATATCGTTACGTCACTGGCCATCACCCCGCAGGGGAGCCGACGCGTCGGTCAGTATGAAACAGCGGCTGTAAGCATCACGCCACCCCCATCGGGTATTGCTTTGGATGGATCCGGCACTAATTTTAACCCGCCCAATTCGGCCAATGGTGCTATCAGCGGCATTGACGGCAGTGGCACCCCGCCTGCCGTAGCCGGCTGCACCCCAAGTGGGGCATCGGTGCCGGCCATCGGTACTTCCGACATGGCTGATGAGATCAGCGCCGCTGCCGCCATACCCGGCGGCCGGACTGGTAACTACCCGGGAGCCGCGCCGACGATGCCGACCGGGGTGGCAGCTATTCCTTCGGTCGTCGACATGGGATCGGACGCGGGAGGCACGAACCAGCTCAGCAATTGGTCGACCCCGGCGCAACTTAACGCCCTGGTCGCTGCGATCGCGAATGGAGCCGACCAAACCGTCAGCGGCTGCGGCATCAACGGAGTAGGCGGATCGGGGTGCAGCGGAACTTACGGTTCAGCTTCCAACCCGCAGATCACTTATGTAAACGGCGATGTTACCCTCGCCGGTGGCGCGGGCGTGCTGGTTGTGACCGGGTCGCTCACTATCAGCGGCAACATGCAATTCAACGGTTTGATCTTGGTCATTGGCCAGGGCAGCGTGTTGGTGAACGGTGGCGGTCATGGCCAGATCTATGGATCGATTTTCGTGGCTCAAACCAATGCTTCGACTTCCCCGTTCGCGCAGCTAGCTTCTCTGGGGACTCCCTCATATACCTGGCACGGCGGTGGCCGTGCTGCCGTCGACTACAACAGTTGCTGGGCTAACATCGGAAGCGGCCTACACTACTTTGTGGTCGCCTCTCGGGAAGAAATGTACTAAGCCGCATCCGGGCTTCACCACCTTGTTCAAGATAGTCGACGTCCAAGATAGTCGAGTAATTGTCTTGAATTCCAGAAGCCATTGGACACAAAGGTGGATGTAGCAACCCCGTGCCGCGGCGTCTGCTATGCCGTGACCGGGCGGCCAGTTCTTCGATAACGCCACAGGATTAGCGCCAGGCCGGAACCGATCAGCACCATAGTCGAGGGCTCGGGAACCGGTGGCGGTTTGTGGCGTTTGGGACGGCAATGCCCGTCAACCTTTTGCTCGCCGACGCCGCAAGGTCCGGAAGGAATCGGCACACCCGAGGGCACGTAGGGGAAGAAGAATCCACCGGCGAAAAGCTTAGGCGCAATCGGTTCGCCGCCGGGCAAGTCGGGCGGCGCGAGCACAGGCCGCATGAACAAGGACGGCATCGGTTGGATCTCGGCTACGGGGCGGTCCAGAATATCTTCGTCAGGCTCTTCGTTGGAAACTTCGGGCTTAGCGGTGTCGGAAATCTGATTGCCGCAACGCGCCCGCGCGGTGATTTTGCCGTCGGTGAGCAGCAGTTCACCGAGGTGCAGACGAATTCTTCGACGGGTCCAAAAGATGCTGTCACGAATGCGATAAGAAAGATAAACCTCGCGGGCTTCGGTAGCACGCACCAGACGAGCGTTGCCGTAATCGAAGTGGGCGAAATGCCGGCGAACCACATAATCGCGCAACGCCTTATAGCGAAGATCGTCGGGATCTTTCACGCCTCCGGGCACCACCGAGTATGGATAGGCGCCGGGAATCCGCGCGAGAAACTTCGCGGGCTTGGCGGACCGCGCCGCCATGAAAGCGAGATCTTTGCGGACGTTTCCGCGGGTCCAAAAGGAGTCGGGCAAAACCTGGGAAGCGCGCAAAGTTGGCAACGAGAAATAGTGCGCAGCATTCTGCCAACACGCACCCGCGAGCACCGTCCCCACGACCACAGCGACCAGGGTTCGCTGCATGCGCAGACGGCGCCGATACCAACTCCGCCTGCGTCGCACGGTCTTTCTAATCGTACCGTCGTTCACAACAGCACTCCTGCCTGGCAGAAGGGCCAGGCGCGGCAGAGGGGAGAGCCACCTGTATGGAGCATTCCTACGTCCAAAACCGCTGTCAGGAATCGGCACGGATGCAGGAACTTAGCGTTTACAACAACTCATCTTAGCAGAGTTGTGCAAGAAATTTCATTCAAAGTGATACTTGGAGCGACTGGGGTCTCCCGGTTCGGGTTAGTCCATGCCCAGACTTTTGAGAAAGGTCGAGGCAAGGGCGCGCCCGGTACGATCGCGCCGGGGATTGTCAAACAGAGAGCATTTGGCATGTTCTTCGCGGATCAGGTTGCTGACCGAAGGCTGATATTCGTCGAGAATCTCAACAAGTTGCTGACGGGAAATTGAGAACCGAGGCTATACGCAGAGTTGGAGAATGGCACCGAGCAGTGTCGCTTTGACCTTCAGCGCTGATGCTTCGGAACGCGCCGATCCGAGATCGTCGAGCACATCTCCCTTCGTGATGTGGCCTGACGTATTTGCCTCGCCTTTCACTTGTCCTCTCATCCTGAATGCGCGTCAGAACTCGCATAAGATGGTCCACGACGATTTGAGAGAAGCGTCCTCAGAGTAACGGGCTGAATTCGTAAGTCGACCTTCCGTGCCTCGATGGCTTTAAAAAAAAGATCTACCGCTTTAGCTATCTCAAGCTGTAATTTATTGATCGATTATCCATCTAATAAGCCATACGCCTAGTGGCTTCCAGTGGCTCCGGATCTACCGGACAATCCGATCTTTCCGTCTCCCGCCATTGGCCCTTGCTTATGCGTCTCGTTTGTCATCGCTCTTGCGATCCAGGCCCTTATCCGCCTCCGCCAACAGTTTCTCCAACAATGCGACTCTCCGCTCCAGATCCGTTGTCTCGATCGCGCGCAGCTGTAAATTCAAAAGCGGTGCCAGGCCAGCAGCGATTCTAGGATGGATCTTGCCGCCGTAGACATCCGCGATCAACCGAGCCACCGTGTCCCGCACCGCAAGCGCATTGTCCAAGGTCGGTAGTGGATCCACGTTTTCGCCGGCAGCATGGCGATTACTGCTGCCCCCGATTCGGCCCAGCTCAGAAGCCTTGTCGGGATTGGCGTGGAAAAAGCACAGGCCGCCCGCGGTGGCGGCGGCCTGGCAAGGCTTGCCGCTCTTGGCCTTGGCCTTACAACGCGAGTCAAGATTCCTATGATTCATTTTCTTCAGGCTCATCGCTGGACTGAGAGCGTTGCGAGAGACGAAGCTCGTACAGGTCAAGCAGTTGGCGCAGTTTGATTGACACTTCCGAGGGAGTTGTATCCGAATTAAAAGGCGTATGGATTAGTAACTGTCCTAGGTCGCGGACTCCATGAACCGGACAAGGGCGATTCATCTCCACCTCGAATTGCTCTGCGTCTTGGACGATCGTAAAGGGCATGCTGGTGCGGCAGATGCGGTTGGCCAATTCCTCGCGCTTCGTCCTTTCGGCCACTTGCTGCTCAACCTTGGCTAATCGTCGATTTAGACTGGAGAGTTTTCCTGACATGGTGTCCGACCCGCCAAGTTTTCACAACGCTCGGCTCAAAATGAAATTATAACGTAACCGTGTGATGGCAAAGCAGTCGGGCAATACTTCCCATTACGGCTCCGGCGTAGGTTCAGGCTCAAACCGGCAGCCGGCACATGCTTGGGAACATGCCACGCTACAGGGACTTTAGCATTCCGCTGCGCTCAGTGACTTCCGTCGTGGTGAGCGAACGAGGAGAAGTTGTTCAAAATTGACACGCGACCGACGCGACTTATCACGTTTCCCGTGGTGGATCGCTGGCTGAATTGCCGCCGCGTCTCCACTGTGACAAGTACTAACAAGAATGCGACGGAGCGGAGTGAAAAAGTGAACTCCGGCAGATGCCACCACCATCACAAACTGCACTTCGCGCTGGTCAAGAGAAATGTCATCCTTCCTTACGGTGCCCAAAATAACGGTGTAGGTATTTTGATCCTTCCTTGCCGTAGGGCGCGCCATGCCACGCCAGAGTGCATGGCCGCTAAGCTCGTTATGCAAACCCAACAGTCCTTTTGTTACCACACCTTGCGGAGACCTTCGAGTCCTTGGAGATAATCCTCCTCTTGAATCCTGCTTTCCACTCCGTATTCCGTCAAGATCGTCATCATCTGCCCCAGGGGGATGCCGGCAAGTTCAGCAGCTCTGCCAAGAGATGCTTCCCCCTGTTTGTATCGTTCCACCGCGAGTAAGATTCTGCCACGGCTGACCATGTCCCGCACGGCCTTGGAAAAATCACTCCTCTGTTCCTTCGTGAGCTCGTTCAAGAAGTCGAAGTTCTCACGATCCATCCGGATGCTCATGGTCTTACTCATAGTTTTATCTCCAATTTCCGTCTGGCATCTTCCAAAATTGATTGTTTATAGCGTCCATGCTTTCCTAGTGTCGCAAGTTTGACGAGAGCTTCGCCAACGGTAAGTAGCCCTTTCTCGCGCATTCGAACCAAGACGCCAATAGCCGTGGTGAACGCAACGCCGAGCAGCTTGCAGGCATTGATACCGTTCTTGTCGTCAATACCCAGAACCTGAGCTTCCTCCGCAAAAGCGAGCACGATCGCCTCCGCTTCACCCCTGCCCAGGCCGAAGTCTCCCTGCAATTTGGTAACAAGCTTCCTGTTCTTGACGGCAACGACTCTGATTCTCGACTTATCCAGCGCCTTTTGGATCAGAAGTGCATCGAGCGACTTCTTGGCACCACAGCATTCCTTTGCAACCTCCGCTGGGATGGCAACCTGTGACTCAATGCCATCCAGGAAAAAGTCGAGAATCTCCATCTTTGCAATGAGGATCAGCGTGGATGCATCAAAGACCATCATTATTACAATATATTACAACCGTAATCATACCGCAAATGGAGCGCTGGTGGCAAGTTCAGTCTTACACCAAGCTACTGGTAGCACAGGCTCCCGGTTTAGGGCGACTGGGGTCCCCGAGTGAGCCATTTCTGCATCCTGAGACGGAGCGATAGGCAACTGTGGATCTCATGTATAGTGATAGTATACACTACACAGGATGATAAAGAGCTTCCGACATCAGGGTGTCGAGCAGTTCTTCAAAACAGGGTCGAAGGCGAAAATTCAGCCGAAGCACGCGGATAAATTGAAACTGCAACTTGCTGCGCTGGACAACGCCAAATCCGAGAAGGACATGAACACACCCAGCTGGAGGCTGCATCCCTTGCACGGCGATCGGGAAGACCATTGGTCGGTGGATGTCAGCGACAACTGGCGGTTGACGTTTACATTTGAAGGTGAAGATGCCTTGCTAGTGGACTATCAGGACTACGACTGAGAGGTTTTTATGCGCATGCACAATCCGCCACATCCGGGAAGAGTTCTGCGAGAGTATCTGGGGACGGTGTCGGTCACAGACGCCGCCAAGCACCTTGGGGTGACTCGGGTCGCCCTGTCACGCATCTTGAATGGTAGCGCGGGAATTTCGGCAGACATGGCGCTGAAGCTGTCCGATGCCCTTGGCACTAGCCCCGAACTATGGATCGGCATGCAGGCCCAGTATGATCTGTGGCGAGCATCACAGCACCGCCATAAGCGGGTGACGCCATTGTTCGTAGGAGCAGGGCACCGACGCCTTGGCAAACCGCTTCCAAAGTCGGGCGGAACGATCCGTGCCCTCCAGCGGCGCGCTCGACGACACGGTCGCAGCATGGAGGAGGAGGCACGAGATATCCTCCGCAATGCTGTAAACGAAGAAGACGTTCCGGTGGGCGGACTCGGTACGGAAATATCTGCCTTGTTTGCCAAGGTCGGCCTAGACTCCGACAGGTGTGGCATTCCACAGTCACGGAAGCCGAACTGGCGGAGAGTACCTTGAAATTCAGAACTCAAGCTCAGCCCTCGCTACCAACCGCGCCGCGCCAGGAAAGCAGCCAGTCCGCGTAGTCGTCGTCCGAAACCGATAAGTTACCAGTCCTTGACATCGACTTCAGGTCGCATGAATTCCTGTGATGTCATTGCTCTGTCTGTCCGGTCAGTAGCCAATCCACTGACTTCCCGAACTCTTTGCTAATAGCCAACAGTACAGCTGAACCTGGCTCTTTTTCCCCATGTTCCAGTGCTGAGAGGTAACTTTGCGTGACGCCGATGCGGTGCGCGAACTGGGCCTGCGTCATGTCGAAACCCCTGAGTTCCCGGATTCTTCTTCCGATGGCACGGAGGTCGATTTGCGCTCTACCCTTCGATTTTGTTCTTGTTCGAGACATCTCTATTGAGATACAATATTTCTTGAGAGATGCATGACTAAACGCAAGAACCGGACAGCATCAATTCCGTTTTGGCATAACCGATGTTTCTACCTGTTTGTTTTAGCTTGGTCGCGGCGAGTTGGCAATTGATGACTTGGGTCCCAAAACATCAGCGGACTCGTTTCAGGAGGCAATCGAAATGATGAAGAGATCGGTCACGTTTCAATGCAACAGGAGAATTGCCAGGCAGTTGTGGGGTCATATTTCACCCACGGCGTTGCACGGCCTAAAGGAACTCACCAGCGAATACTTGCTGTCGATCGCTTCCGGCGACCTACTACTTCTCGATGGACGATGGTACGTAACGCATAATGGGTTATTGGGGCTGGCCCGCCGGAATCGGTGCGCAGGCATCAACGTGCGGCCAGTACCGACCCTCTCTGATCCTTCTGTAAAGCGATGGGCATTCGAGGCCACGGTTTATAAATCCAAAACGTGCAAAGGCTTCGTTGGCTACGGCGATGCTGATCCATCCAATGTTTCGTCGCTCGTGCGCGGCGCCGAAATGCGCGTAGCCGAGACACGAGCCGTTAACAGAGCCCTGCGCAAAGCATACGGAATTGGTCTCTGCTCGGTCGAGGAGATCGGAACAATTCCGAACGCCGGCGAGAAGCTCCCTCCGCGGAAGACCCAAACGAACGGCAACAGCGCTGGCCCCAAGGTTCGTGACCGCCTCTGCCAGATCATCCGCCAGCACAAGCTCGATCCCGAACTGGTAAAGGCCTACGCCGTCGACTTCTGTGGCAGGAAGACGCTCAGAGAGGCCAGCCGGGAACAGGTCGAGAACTTCGTCCAGTCGCTGGCCGATTGGGCGGAAAAAGATCGCAATGCCCTGCTCTGCCAACTCAACAGTTATCTCGGACAAAAGGAAGGTGCAGCATGAGACGCCAGATCAGCGGATTGCATGCCGCAGATCGCTGTGCTGCGGACCCGATCCCCGAAGGAGTCTTCCTTGTTCGGGTGCAAAGAGTCACTTTTCGGCGGCAAGCGCAAAAACCCTACTACACGCTGAGTTTGGCCATTCTTGAGCCCAGCCGTTTTGCGGGCCACATCCTTTCGAGCCGCCTCTATTGCAATCCGAAAGCCTTGTGGAAACTGAACTGGTTCCTGCGCGACTTTGGCTACGACACCGACATGCTCGGACGGGATGAGGTGGACGAAACTCAGCTGTTAGGCCTGAAGGGCGTGGTCAAGATCAGCCACATAAGTTTTAACGGCGCCTCCCTGCTGCGCCTCGACGGTTTTGCGCCGACCGGTCGATGGCAAGAACTCTCACCGGCAAATCTGGACAACCCACAGGTGGCCTGATGACTTACAGCTACACCCAGATCAGCCAGTACCTGACCTGCCCGCGGCGTTATCGGCATCGCTATCTCGATGGCTGGAAGGAGAAGGACACCCGTGCGCCGATGCTCTTCGGCCGCGCCTTCGAACGAGCTCTGGGCGCTTATTTTCGCCGTGAAGATCCCGGAGCAGTCCTGTTCGATGAGTGGTCTGCCTGTCAGAACGAAGAGTTGCACTACTCCAGCGGAGACTCCTGGGATCGCATGCTCCGGCAAGGAATCATGCTGTTGGAACGGTTCTGCCAGGACGATCGTGTCCAGGTCCGCCACCCTCGACGTAATCTGCAGATCAAGTTCACCCGATCAGTTGCCGAAAAGAGCGACTTCGTCGCCTATATCGATGCCATTGGGAACCTCGACAGCACACGCTCCTTGCTCGAGTGGAAGACTACTTCCAGCCGATACCCGGAAGAACCTGATGGACTGTTGGCCTTGGATCCGCAACTTGTTTGCTACTCCTGGATGACTGGCATTGCGGAAGTCGCCCAGGTGGTATTCGTCCGCAAGCGCCTCGTCGAGGTTCAGTACCTGCGAACCACGATAAGCGACGAACGGCGCCAGGAGTTTGGTCACCTGGTGGAAGACACGATCGCGAGAATTGAGTCCGCGCAGTTCCTGCCACACAGTGGCATCCGCTTCCCGCAGAATCCCTGCAGCAGCTGTCCCTATGTGGGGCTGTGTCTGGGACGACAGGAAATGGTCGACGCCAACTTGGTACGGCGTCCGGGAGCAGACAGTCTTGACTGGCTTGACGAGCTTAATTACTAGGAATCCGCCGATGCCGCCGACGTTGAATCGCCGCCGAGCTCTGTTCGTGCTCACCAAAATCGACGAGATTTTGGCTTGGGAGCGGCGAAAAGAAGCAGAAAGGGACACAAAATTCGTCGAGCTAGGGCGCTATCTGTGCGAGGTGCGGGCGGGACAGTATTGGAGGCTGGAGAACCTGAAGTCGTTCGATGACTTTCTGGAGAGGCGGTTTCCTGGGTCGCGGCGGAAGGCGTATTACCTGATGTCCATCCATGAACATCTGCCGCCGCAAGCGAGAAAGCAGCTGAAGGAAGTGGGCTGGACGAAGGGGCTGGAGCTCGCCAAGCTGGCCAGGCGGGACGGGCAGCACTTCGATTGTGCAACCTGGTTGCACCGGGCGCGTGAAATGCCCAAGGAACAATTTAAGCAGGAGGTCGAGAAGGAACTGACTGGGCGCGAAACGGAACCGTGGGAAATTATCTACTTCAAACTGTACCGGAGCCAGATCCCGGTCATTGAGCGGGCCATCGAGACGGCAGCTCTGATGTTGGGCAGCGACAGATCCCGAGGCTACTGTTTGGAAATGATCTGTGCGGACTTCCTGGCCGGGGCCAACATGGACAACGGGAATCCGGAGATGCTGCTGTATTCGATGACGAGATTTTTCAAGTTCCTGCCAGGAGAGCAGCAGCAGGCATTTCTTGGAGGCCTGAGCGAGAAGGCGTCATGAGTCAGATGCGGTCCGACCCCCCTCGCTTGCGGTTGGATCCGACGTCGTACGAGAGGCTGCGGCAGCAGGTCCTGCATCGCGATGGCTGGCGTTGTCAATCGTGCGGCACGATGAATAAGTTGCAAGTACATCATCTGGAATTCCGGAGCCGGTGCGGCAACGACGACGAATCGAACCTGATCACGCTGTGCGTGGATTGTCATCGTCAAGCCCACGGATTGAACTAGGCATTCATGCTCATTCGGATGCGCACAATTCGCCTTCCTGCTCTATGCTAGCCAGAAGGGCGATCCAGAACCGCAACAAAATCAGCAGAGCCTCCGCCGACAGCCCTGCAGACGGCGCGGCGCGCCCTTGACCAACAACTGCCGCCGCATCACAGGGACAGATTGAATCCACCCACGCGAATCAGCACCCGCTTGAGAATATGTTTCGCCCCCGCAAGTGCACGCGCCGCATGCCACCCGTCTCATAGGCGCGCGCAAAGTTGCGTCCCGGCAATCCCCGCGCCGCCGCAACGCGTTCGCTAGAAGCATTGATTTTACTGGGGTTTTAGATGGTGGAGCTAGTCGGGATCGCATTATTGGGCGGTGTTGATAGCACGTAAGTTACTGATTCTTATAGTGGCGAGAAGGGCAAAAAAGGCGGCATTGCCGAATGATGGGTACAATTTGGGTACAGTGAATTCTCTCGCGACACGCTCTTAATCGACCAGAATCCGCTCCAGAAAACTGCCGCCCCTCTCACGGTGATCGAAGTCGTCGGCTTCCCTGCCGAGGACTTTCTTCCCTCGCTTTTCTGCGGAATCGGATGACGTCCGGGTTGAAGGACGCGCCGGTTGTCAAGCTTACAGGTTTCTCCGATCAAATTGCGGACTCGGTCGTTACAGCCGACCGACGTTACGCCAATGTGGGCGGAGGCCCACGCGATTTTTTGGTCCATAAAAAATCTTTGAGGAACCAGATGGTTTCGGCGGAAGTAACCCACCTCGCCTTCCACGCCGCCCTTCTCGTTGCCTCGCGCCGGATTGCAAAACTCCGTCTGGAATCCCCAGTGCGAGCGGAAGGCGATCAAGCGTTCCGTCTCCTCTCGCTGATGGCCGCGCAGAATCTTCTTCACCGCACTCTTCAGGTTGTCGTAGCGCAAGCAGCGGAACACGCCACCGAAATAGTTAAATGCCAACTCGTGCGCTTCCAGAAAGGCCTGTTGTGTGGCGTGATAGTAAGCCACGTGAAACGCTCCCCCACTGGCCATTGAGCGTATCGCAAAAATATAAACCCGCAATCGTTCGCCAGCGAAGTCGGCCATGGCTTCATACCAATCCACCTGCGCCTCGCCGCCCCAGTCGTAGACTTGCGGCACGAATGTCTCCCGCCCCGTGAGTCCTAACTTTTGCTTGCCTTCCCGCACATAACGGCGCACCGTCGCTTCCGCCACGGTGTCCGAGCGCTCTTGCCGGATTCGTTCCCAGATACGATGTGCCGTGTGCCGCTGTTTACTGTTTCGCGCCGCCAGTTTGCGCTCCGGCGGAATCGAACTAGCCAGGGCCTGTCGCACCATTCGCCGATGCACGCCCAGTTTCTTCGCGACCGCACGAATCGTGCCCGCTCCATGCGCATGTTCCCGCCTGATCTCTTCGAATAGCTCCACCTTGCGTCTCCTGTCCATCGCCCCGTCTGCTTCGCAGACAGGGTAGGCCGATCTATCGGTTAGGGTGGGGCCAAATGTAATGATCGAAGTGGGGCCACTTCAGAGTAGCGAAATCACCGAGCGTTTGAACAGGCACTCGCCGCGCTTTTTTTCCCCGTGAAGACCCGACGACTGTGCTGTTCGAGCAGTGGGGCGTGTGCAAGGAGATGGGCCTCACCTACTCCGGCAACGACACCTGGGATCGCATGTTGCAACAAGGCATCCAGTTGCTCGAGCGCTTCGCTCAGGACGGCCGCGTTCGCATTCGCCGCCCTCGTTCTAGGCAGCAGATTCAGTTCAATCCGACACTCGCTGCTGGCAACAATTTCGTATCCTACGTCGATGCGATTGGTGAACTGGACGGCACGCCATGCGTTCTGGAATGGAAGACCACTTCTTCCCGATATCCGGAAGAGCCGGTCGGTATTTCAGCACTGGATCCGCAACTCGTGTGCTACTCGTGGATGACCAGGCATCGACGAAGTTGCCCAGATTGTTTTCGTGCGCAAGCGCTTGGTGGAAGTCCAGTATCTGCGTGCCACGATCACCGAAGAACAGCGACAGGAGTGGGCCGCGTTGGTTGCGGACACGGTCCGGCGGATAGAGTCTGGGCTCTTTCTGCCCCACAGTGGGATCCGCTTCCCGCAGAATCCGTGCACGACCTGCCCCTTCATCGGGCTCTGCCTCGACAAGCCCGACTTAGTCGAAACCGCACTCGTGCGCAAGCCAGGAGTCGATCTTGGTCTGTTTGACGAACTTGTTTACTAGGTATCCGCCGATGCCGCCCCGGCTCAATCGGAAGCGAGCACTGTTTGTCCTCACGAAGATTGACGAGATTCTGGCGTGGGAAAGGCAGAAAGAGATGGAGCGCGACACCCGCTTTGTCGATCTCGGCAGGTATCTGTGCGAGGTGCGGGCGGGACAGTATTGGAGGCTGGAGAACCTGAAGTCGTTTGACGAGTTCCTGGCGCGGCGGTTCCCGGAATCGAGAAGGAAGGCGTACTACCTGATGTCCATCCACGAGCACCTGCCGCCTCAGGCAAGACGTGAACTGAGAGATGTGGGATGGACGAAGGGGCTAGAGCTAGCGAAGGTCGCGCGCCGGGACGGTCAGCACTTCGATTGTGCAACCTGGTTGCACAAGGCTCGAAAGCTGCCGAAGGAGGACTTCAGGCGGGAGGTGGAGAAGGAACTGACGGGAAAGGAAACGGAGCCGTCGGAGCTGATCTACTTCAAAGTCTACAAGAGCCAGATTCCGGTCATCGAACAGGCGATCGAGACGGCGGCTCTGATGCTAGGCACGGACAAGTCGCGCGGTTACTGCCTGGAGATGATCTGCGCCGACTTCCTGGCGGGCGCACACTTGGACAATGCCAACCCGGAGATCCTGCTCAACTCGATCTCACGCTATTACAAGTTCTTGCCCGGCGAACAGCGGCAGGTTTTCCTCGAAAGCTTGAGTGAGAGGACATCACGAGAATGATGCGCCCAAGAGGAGCCCGCTTCCGGCTGGATTCCTTGTCGTACGAGAGTCTGCGCCAGCAGATCCTGCGTCGCGACGGCTGGAGATGTCAATCCTGTCTGGAGCCGATTCAGACGAGAATGGCGATGCACTCTTGATCACGCTGTGCCTCACGCCCGACAGTTTCTTGGACATGTCTAGTTGGCCATGGTGTTGCGCGATACGTTACATCCCGCCCGAACCTTCCGTTACCTTCTGCACGCTATCGATCTGCTCTAGTATCGCTGTTGAGGTCGAACAATGTCCTGTGTTAAGCTCCCCCACGCAATGCCTCTTTCTGTCCTGTCGTGTCTGTGCCTGGTCGCGTTCGCCTTCGGAGAGTCGCCTAGTACCCCCGTGTCAGGAGTTCCGTGGGCCAGCGATTTCACAACCATTGCAGCCAATGAAATTAACGTGAAAGCGGATCTGCGTTTGGCGGTCACAGCGAAAGGCGACGGCGTCACTGACGATACCGCCGCCATCCGGGACGCAATCCAATTGGCATCCTCGACCGGTGGAGGTGTGGTTTACTTCCCGACCGGCGACTACAGAATTGTCACACCCTCAGACCCCGTCAGTGGGAGACCCCTCGTAGTGCCTTCGCGCGTTGTCCTGCAAGGGAACAGCGCAACAACGTCCCGTATTTTCATGAATGATCCTAGCGCAGCCAGCGAAACCGACTGGACTGGGACGTGGGGCGGAATTGACTTTCGGGGAGCGAGCCTAAGTGGCATGACTGACTTAGGAGTGTTCGCGGTCAATTCTTCGACTAGCCCTTGTGCGCTGCTTTGGAATCGCGGATCTACCAGGGTCACCGAGCTCTTCTTCAACAATCTAGATGTCCACCTGGAAAACTGTAAGAGTTTTTGGTTTGAAGGAACGGATCATCTCTTGATCCAAAACAGCCGCTTTGACAGCAATTCCTTACGAAATGGCCCCATCTATGTTGTGGGGAATGCCCATGTCTCGTTTCTAAGGAACAAGATCACTTATAACTTCGGGCGCGTGCAGCTCCAAGACAATACGAACCTGCTTATGCAAAGCAACAGGTTGATCCGAGATGCTCAGAACAAGGATCTAGAGAATGGAACGGCCATCGAGAGCGGTGGTGTGGAGCTATCTTTTGGTCAAAATATCGAGGTGCTCAACAACATCATTCACACCCTGAATGCTCCATCCGATGAGACTGGCGACGGCGAAGCAATCATGACTCAGCAATCCAACATCCAAGATGTCTTAGACGCAGGGAGCGCAACCGCAATCGCGTCGACCACCTTGACCGACACCAATGCATTATGGGGACCGGTTACTGAGTCACGACTTGCTCACTATTCGGAGGTCGTCGCTATACTGACGGGAAGTGGGACTGGGCAATGGCGCAGGATTCAGGGGGTCAACACAAGCACGAAGACTCTCACCTTAACTGAGCCATGGAACCCCGTTCCCGAGGTTGGCAGCTTGTATTCCATTTTCGCCTGGACTCTCATGAACGCAACCATTCGAGGCAATACGCTCATCGACAACCCTAACGGCATCGTTCTATGGGACGGGTGCTATGGCTGCATGGTAAAAAATAATACGCTCACCAACTCGAGAGGAATCATTCTGCGGACTGTCGATGAGCAACTAGACCCGTCCCTATATCCCGAAGGCAGACGCGTTCACCAGTTGGCAATAGACAACAAAATATTGAACAATCACGTCTCAAACACCATAGGTGTACGTCCAGCTTGGATTGTACTGGATACGGAGGCATTTGCCGCTGATAGTTATAGCGGGATGGGCATGATTAACATTCAAGTGGGCGGTAACATGATTAGGCCTTACTCCGCGGATCCAAATCAAAGTTACAACCCCCAGAAAAATGAAATACG
The DNA here is from genome assembly GCA_963772195.1 of uncultured Acidobacteriaceae bacterium. Taxonomy (GTDB): domain Bacteria; phylum Acidobacteriota; class Terriglobia; order Terriglobales; family Acidobacteriaceae; genus Acidiflorens. The sequence continues at coordinate 411,890 of CAVYWE010000003.1, forward strand.
ACAAGAAGGCTTTTTTCCATGCTTCTTATTTGGACCTGCCGCGGTTAAGGCACCGTTGACTACGGTGTTTCGAAACGTCCATTTCTGGAACAACTCTGTACGTGTCTCCGTCACTTACAGTGCAAATTTCTTGCCCTACACTACGCACGCTTGCGTAACCGCCTCGGCTCCTCCAGTTGAGAATACTCCGTGACACTGCCCAGAAACTGATTGGCTAAGGCCTTCGCATCTTCGCTACTCTTACTTCACAGACAACTGAACCGTAGAGTACCACCTCAACCCATACAGGGCCCAGACGCCGGTGATCGAACTGGCGATTGGGGTACCGCTTTTACCTTAGAGTATAGAGAAGCATAGTTGTGGTTGTTGGACACCCTGCGAGCTACAATAGCCAACTCCGCGCCGGATAGTTCGGAACCTTGAACTTCGTGGCTCACAGCCTGGAGATCGTAAGGCGTCGTATACGTCGTCCCCGAAAAATCGATCGATCGCGCCATGTTTAGCAGCGCATTCGATTCGATCAGCAGCGGATGCACCTTGCCCCAAGTCTTGTGAACTTTCGGGCGGGTTAAGTGTCCGTTGGGTAAGAAAGTCACTACGGCCCCGTCTGGCCGCAAAACTTCGCGCGCAACCTGCCACATTTCTCGAGGGTTGTTTAGGTGTTCCAGAACGTGCGCACTGAAAAAGCAATCGAACGATCTCCTAGAATGCCAAGGCGAGATCATCTTGCATCTGAGCATGGTTTCGGCGTACCGCGCCCGGGTTGGAGCAATTTCGTAGGAATACACGTCATAGCCGGCCTGGCTGAGTTGCCAACTTCCGTATCCCCACGAGCAGCCGAAGTCAAAGATGCTCATTCCTGGCCTAATTCCCGCCGCCTGGAGAAAGGATATATACACCGCGTAGTCCTTCTCCGTGCCCGCAAATCGAGTGCTCTTCAGTTTCTCAAGCTCTTCTGTCAAAGGACAGTCGGTAGTGAATCCCTGCTCGTACTCCGACTCGTAGAAGGACCCCGTCGTGTTTGGGTCATCCTTCGGAACACGAAACATGAGTTTGCATTCCGGGCAAACGTAGAGGGCGGTTGTGTACTTTCTCTTGACCAGTTGCGCGTGCTGGCCCGGACAACCAGGACATCTGGTGTCAGCTACCGCAATGCGCGAAAGAGACCAAAGGAGATATTTGAATTTGGCAATCACTTGGTTGCGACTCCCGTGCGAACTTACTCTCATCGAGTAACCTCATCCCTTACGCATTTTGCGGTTTCTTGTTTACTCTGAGTGCATAGGTGATACGTCTGCCAAAACTGGTCTTGGCAGAACGTGGGATCAAAGTATCCATCCAGTCTCGCACCACGTGGGTTTTCTTCTCGGTGAAAGCAGCTACGATCCAGGCGAAAAGGAGCGTGGCCACGCCAACTATCAAACCGTAGAATAGATGCAACGCATCAGGCTGCCATCTGTGGGATGGTGCGAGCCATGCCCTGAGGAAAAGCAGCAGTGGAAAATGCAGCACGTAAAGACTGTACGAGAAGCCAGCAAGAAGATGGGCAACTTTGGGATAGGCCCCTGCTGTCCGAACTTCTAGCTGTAGGATCCCGAAAAGGAATATGCCGAACATGATCCCCACCGTAAAGTCACTGGCTAGCGGGCCCGCGCCTCTGGTTCGTGAGGAAACGAGGCAACCGAACAACGCAGTGGATGAAGTCAGGACATATGCGGTCAGCTACACCGGCCGCCGCAGATTAAATCTCGAGTAAACGACAACTAGAACGCAACCCGCCATCCAGACAAGAAATCCTGGCAGTATCGGTGATCTCACAAAAGCTGCCATAGAAATAGCAAGAGCCGTGACTGGGACCGCCCGTCGGTGCAGATTGTTCGCCTACGCCACTACAGCGGACAATCCCACCGGAAAGAGGGCGTAATACCAGAACTCATTAGCCAGACTCCACAGCGGGCCATTCGAACCGAAGACGGGAGAAACCAGAGTTTGCAGGAAGGCAAGATTGGCAAAGAACGCCCGAAGTGTGATTTGGCTCTGCGCAATGACAGGACCAAAGCCCTCCAACGGGTGCGAATAGAGGCCCGTTGATGCAAAGATAGAAGAGCCGGTTCTGTCCCAAAGCAGTCCGAACAGAAGCCTGGGATCAATGCCACGTAAAGCCTAGTCAGGCGATCAATTGCGTAGCCGCGCCATGACCAACTTCCAGACATAAGTCTTTTTTATTACAGTCGACGAAATGAGGAAGCCGCTCAGGACGAAGAAGACGACTACTGATTGATGGCCAAATCCGGTAAGAAAGTAGATGGCTTTGACAGGTAGACTGCCATGCTGAGCATCCTCGAAGTCAACGAAGAATAAGCTCCGTATAGGTCCCCACATCACTAGCCAAGCCGCCACGGCACGAATCAGATCAAGATGTACAGAGCCGCTTTTACTGAGCGATCGCGGCTGCAATCTTGAAAGCCCTAAACACCGGGGTCGACTTAAAGGCGCATCTATTGACATCTTCTGCCTGTTGTCTCCGTTGGGTTTGTGGACCGGCTATGGAGCTGAGTATCACAGGGCGAGAAATCATCTCCGAGCGCCTCGCGAACTATTTGGGCCATTACTTTCTCGTTCGTCGTGCCGTTTTGCAGGCAGCGCCTCCGGCCGTTCACTGCTAGCCGCTTCCGGTGCGCCTCATCGCGCAACAACTCCATGCACTTTTCGACACATTCCTCCGGGCTGCTCCAGAACACCGCTTCTTTATCTTCCCGGTAAAGCTCGGAGTGCTCGGAGGTGCGCTCCGCGCACAACACTCCGCCCAAATGAGGTATTTCGAAGGAACGTGTGGTAGTCAGGTCGCGATTTCCCTTCGAGAGCAGTCCCAGATTTACTTTGGCGCACTGGATTGCCTTGGCATAGTCCTCTTCCGCCTCCAGACCCGGTCCGCGCCAAAATGGGCGCAGAACCCGCCATTCAGGGGCCCGATGCCAGCGGTTGCCATAAATCGACAACGGCAAACCCAATTCGATCAATTGTGCCATAAAGGGTCCGCGCTCCGGCATCCAGGTGCCCACGAACAGCACTTCACTGGCCCACTTTTGCCGGTCCTGCCGGCTGATTTGCCTGGGCGCGTGCGCGACTTCGTCCGCGGACATGAAGACTCGCAACACGTTGCGGGCGCCTTCGGCGAGGGCTTCCGGGACGTTGCAGTCGCGTACCACCACCACCCAGTCATAGCTAGGCAGTGCCCGCAGATAGAGTTTCGACCGGCGGCCGTCCCGCCCTCCGAAGGGATCGTCATTGTTATAGTTGACGACCGTTCCAAAGCGGTGCTTCACGTCGGCCACCAATGATGGCCCTACCAATTCACATCCGTTGACGAGGGTGAGGTCGAACCGCATATCTCGAATGCTTGCCAGCACCCGCCGCCGTATGAAGTCTTCCAGGAAGAGGCTGCCGGTTTTCCAGGCCCACAGGCCGGCAAAACGGTTATTGGGAAGAAATGCAAACGGGTCAACGATGTAAGCATTGTGCCCCAGGCGTTGTAATGCCAGTGCCCGATGGCGCGACGTGCCGGCATTCGTGCCAATGTAAAGGATGGACAAGTGGTTCATGATTAGGACTAACCAACCAATTGATGGTGCTGCCTACGAGCTACAGAGTGTTCCCCCACGATCAATTCCGAAAAGACTTGATGCATCGTCTCGCCATATTGAGCCCAGCCGCCCAGAGATTTCACGCGGTGAAGCCCAGCTTCGCTCATGCGCGATCTGAGCCCGGGGGTGTCCGCCAATCGCTGCAGGCGGTCTGCAATCGCGCCGGGATCACGGATGGGCACGATGAACCCTTCCCTCCCGTCGGTGAACAGGTCCGGAGCGCCGGTGTTTTCGGATGCGATCACCGGACAGCCGCAGGCCATGGCTTGCGCCAGGACCAGCGCAAGTCCTTCCTGGACACTGGGAAGAACCATGACGTCACTCGCACTCATGATTCCTTTCAAGTGCGACTGGGGGACGTGCCCCAGCGCGGCGATCCGGGGATCCTCACCCCACCGCCTGACAGCACGTTTCAGTTCAGGAGAGATCGAACCCGCAAGGGTGAGCCGTTTGTGCTCGCAGGGAAGCTGTTTAAAGGCATCGAACAAGTCGTTCACGCCTTTTTGCACGGAGACGTTCCCAGCAAAAAGCACGCGAAACTCATTGTGGTTCCTCTGAGCGCACGGGTAAAAGGCGCTGAGGTCGACGCCATAGGGAACCAGACGTATCTTCTGGCGAGGCACGCCGCACTCGACGAAAGTATCCAGCGCGAATGTCGACGGGACGGTGATGAGATCGGCAGCTTCATATTCGGCCTCTTCGCACGCGATAACCCGAGGATCGATGCCGGAAAAGGGGATTCCCTGCCGCCGGTATTCTTCGCGAAGGATGCGGTCCTGGAAACGAATATGGGAGGATCCCCGGTCACAAACATATCCGGCTCCTTGCGACTTCGCTCTAATGCCGCTACGCAATGCGGACCCGGAAAGCCCGCAGAAAACGTCGCAAGCAGGCAGATAACGCGCGACGTAGCGGTCGAACCATACCCGGTCCAGCCACTCCCACATGAGGCGGGAGTGCATCAGGCCCGCAGCAAAAAGCATGTAAGGCGCATGAATGTAGGGGAAGGTCTTGACCTTGCGTCTGGGGAGGCCTTGGCTCTTGAGCTTGAACCAGGGATAGCCCGAGAAAATTGCGGTCAACGCGCCGCGCTGGTGCATCTGGCGGGCGAGATCGAAGGTGTGAAACTTTCCTATTGTAGAAAGAACGACTCGCATAGGAGTAGAATTCGCCACTGAGCGGCGCAATGGCTAGCTAAGCTTTGCTTCCGGCGCAATCTGAGAGACCTGCCGGAAGGGCGGAACGACAAATAGCGCCGGGACAAATTTGTTTAGGTTGTCCTGGACCTGATTTAAGGCCGCGCGCAGGACAAGTCCTGTCATGCATCCATCGGTGACCAATAGGGCGAAGGCGGCCCCTACCGTCCCCATTGAGGGGATCAGCATCCCGGCCAAAACGAGGGACGCCAGCGCCGCTGCCGCGTAGGCGACGGCAATCCGGCAATGGCTATTGATCGACATGGGTATGACCGCGCTGGTATCCCACAGCGAGTTTGTGACCACAGCAAGCAGCAGAACGTGAAAGCAAGCGGCATCGAAGATAATGTTGTGCCCGATCCAAATGCGGTAAATGATCGGGCCAAAGATCCACAGCATTGACCCACCAAATATGGACAGGACCAAAGAAGCCTGGCAAGCATAGCGGTGCAATCTGCGTGCCAGCGAAATGTCTCCTGCGCCAAACGCCCGAGACAACTCCGGCCAAAGGGTATGTTTGAAGATGGCAACCAACTGCAAATTGAGTCGGGACAAGGTGCGGAGGGTCGAAAAGGACACAACTGCGATGGGTCCCAGCCATGCGCCAATCACTACTATGAGTCCTTGAAAGCTCAGTGCTTGTCCGACGGGGAAAGCCATGAAGCCGAAGGCCGGGGCGGCCATTTGTTTGATCGTGCTCACCCGGGCGTGGCGAACTCCATAGTAAATCCATGGGCTCTTGCGCTGGAGGAGAAATGCGTACCCCACGGTGGCCAAAATGCGGACCATCAGGTAAGTGAATGCCACCGCCAGGAGAGTTCCACCCAGGACAGCCACCATAGTAGCCGCCGTGACTTCAGCTAGACGTAGAAGGGCACCCAGGAATGAACCTGTCGCGAAGTGTCCATCACAGCGGTATCCGCTTTCCGCCACTCCGTTTTGTTGAGCCACGACCATGTAAGTAGCGAGAACTAACAGGATCGAGGCAGCCTGGGGACTAGAGACGCTTGACAATTTCAGCCAGCGCTGCCATGGAACCCACCACACGGACAAGGAGGCAAGCACCAGCATCGCCATGGATACAGCAGTTACAAGTACCCACGAACTCTGAAACGTCCGCAATGCGCCTTCCCGGTCATCGGCCGCAACGCGCATCGACATATCGCTGCCAGAAGCATCACCAAAGCCCAAATCGCTCAGCGTAAGGTAACTGGGGATGGCCGATAGAAGGAGCCAGTCGCCATATCTGGCTGCACCCCAAGCGTGGAGCAACAACGGCACAGAACCCAGCTGGATAATCGCGGCCACAACAGGACTGAACGCAGTGGCGCCGAAGCCGCGCATGAGACGGCCACGCAGCCCCTGGCGACTGATTGCGGCTCCATTGGCTTCGGCTTGATCCAAAGCTGGCTTCATAATATGACGAAGATCATCGGTGCGAACCATCAGCTCCCAACTGAAAATCAGCCCAACCGAAAATCTGTGCCGCTATAATGGTCCGACTCGAGCAAAGTATGTCGCAAGAATATCAGGATCTTTCGTTGTTCCGCGTGCCAACTGGGTTTCGGGGTCGTCCGGCATGGTTTGTCCAGCTTTGGTGGCTCGTGGAGACTCTTCTATTTCGTACTTCTCCACAAGCCTTCTATGGCTGGCGGAATTTCTTGCTTCGATCCTTCGGAGCAAGAATCGGAAAGGGCGTTTGGGTTCGGCCCTCCGCGTCCGTGACGTACCCGTGGAGGCTCAGCGTCGGCGACTATTCGTGGATTGGGGACGAAGTCGTGTTGTACACCCTAGGAAACATCAAGGTGGGAAGTCACACGGTCATTTCGCAGCGAAGCTATTTATGCGCCGGAAGCCACAATATTGAGGATGTGCAATTCACTCTTACCAGCCAGCCAGTCGAAATCGGCGATCAATGTTGGCTAGCAACAGATGTTTTTGTTTGCCCAGGTGTCAAGATCGGCTTCGGTACGGTGGTAGGAGCAAGAAGTACCGTAACCAGCGATCTACCACCCGGTGTCATTGCCTATGGCTCCCCTGCAAAGCCAGCAAAGAAGAGACCTTCGAGAACCGCGACTCAAATCTAAATGCGTCATCCGATCCAAACGAATATCCCGAATCACTTCGTCGCCTTTGTGAAAGTATTCTAGATGACTAGGAATTAAGAATTTTGGATGTGGAGGGTCTTATCTGAAAGAACTAAGAAGTTCTCATACACCAGCTCCAGACCTTTTCGCAGGCCAATCCTCGGCTGCCAGCCGAGAGAACCGAGTCGGGAAACATCGAGGAGCTTCCGCGGTGTGCCATCGGGTTTGCTGGGATCAAATCGCAATACTCCGTCGAAGCCCACGACCTCAGCTATGAGTTCGGCAATTTCGCGAACCGTTTGATCCTGACCAGCACCAACATTGATCAAGGGCGCGCTCGTTTCACTCGTTACCAGCGCATCAAACGGCTCTTGCGCGAGCTGCATCAGAAATACGCACGCATCGGCTAAGTCATCGCTGTACAGAAACTCACGCCGAGGCGTTCCGGTTCCCCACAACGTGACTTCTCGTTGGCCGCTGGTTTTGGCCTCATGCATCTTGCGGATCAACGCTGGGAGCACGTGAGATGTCTCCAGATCGTAGTTGTCGCCAGGACCGTAGAGATTGGTCGGCATCGCCGCCAGATATCGCGTGCCGTATTGCCGGTTGTAAGCCCAGCACATCTCGATGCCCGCGATCTTGGCCACGGCGTACGGCCGGTTCGTGGGTTCAAGTGCGCCAGACAGAAGAGACTCTTCTCGCATCGGCTGGGCCGCAAATTTCGGATAGATGCAGCTCGATCCGAGAAAAAGCAGGCGATCGACTCCGGTTCTATAGGCGCTTTCGATTACGTTTGCTTGCATTTGCAAGTTCTGAAATATGAATTCAGCCGGATAGATACTGTTTGTCAGAATCCCCCCGACCTTGGCAGCTGCGAGCAACACGTACTCCGGCTGCTCTCGACTGAAGAAATTGAGGACGGCTCCCTGGTCAGTGAGGTCCAGTTCCGCATGCGTTCGAACCACCAGGTTTCTGTAGCCCGAACCGTTCAGCGTTCGAACTATGGCCGAGCCGACCAGGCCCCGGTGACCTGCTACGTAGATCTTTGCTTCAGGATTCATCGCGTTTTCCTTTCACCGCGATCAGTTAGTCGCCGAGCGCAGCACCGTCGGCAGCCTCCAGGCATTTCGAAACAGATCCAGCCCACTGGTGCCACTCGCCAAATCTTTCTTCCAAGATGGCGCGGCCTGCCCCCTTCGGCGTCAGTCCGATTGCTTCCAAATCGGCATCGACCATGATGCGGACCAATTCTCTAAACTTGATCCTAGGCTCCCATTCCAGTTCCCGGTGGGCCTTGCCGGCATCAGCAAGAAGGAACTCTACCTCGGCGGGACGAAGATATCGAGGATCGAGTTCGACGTATTGTCTCCAATCCAGATCGAGATAGCCGAAGGCTTCGTCCAAGAATTCGCGGACCGTGTGTGCCTCTCCGGTCCCCAGCACATAGTCGGAAGGCGCGTCCTGTTGCAGGATGCGCCACATGCCCTCCACATACTCGGGCGCATAGCCCCAGTCGCGGCGTGTGTCTAAGTTTCCCAGGTATAGTTTGCTTTGCTTTCCGGTGTAGATACGAGCGACGGCCCGGGTAATCTTGCGCGTGACGAAGGTTTCCCCCCGTCGGGGGCTCTCGTGATTGAACAGGATCCCATTCGCAGAAAACATTCCGTACGCCTCACGATAGTTCACTGCCATCCAGTAACCGTATACCTTGGCTGCGCCGTAAGGGCTCCGAGGGTGAAACGGAGTCGACTCGCATTGCGGAGGTGGTGCTGACCCGAACATTTCCGAAGAGCCAGCATGGTAGAAGCGGCATCTGATGCCGCTGTTGCGCACCGCCTCGAGAATCCGTGTCGTCCCCAATCCGGTAATGTCGCCGGTAAACTCCGGCACATCGAAGCTGACACGCACGTGGCTCTGCGCCCCCAAATGATAGATCTCAGCGGGCTGCATGTTGTATATGAGGTTCGTGAGTTGCTCCGCCGTTGATAGATCCCCGTAATGCAGATGCAGGCGCCGATTGTTGGCGTGCGGATCTTCGTAGATGTGGTCGATGCGGTCGGTATTGAAGGTACTGGCACGGCGGATAATTCCGTGAACTTCATAGTCTTTGCCGAGCAACAGTTCCGTCAAATAGGAACCATCCTGGCCAGTAATCCCTGTGATCAATGCGCGCTTTAACAAGAGTGCCTCCCTAGGAAATTGCAAGAATTGATTTTTTGAATAATTCTCAAACTCGGCTAGCGCTTCGCATTCACAAGAGACTTGGGCGAGGCGACCACGCCAGCGCTATTCGCGATCTTCCGCTCAGGACGTTTGCGCTTCCGCGTGCCGATCTGGCCTTTGGGTCTGGAAAATGTCATCTCTGGGAAGAAGCTGTAGCTCGCCTCTGCTGGCTCATTGCGTCCAAACCGCCCGGTAGTCCCTCGCGTTTCGTGTAGTGGAGAAGACGGTGGAAACACCGCGCTCAACCCTAAAGATGGCGCTAAACCATTATTCGTGACATAAGCAGGCAAAGCGCCGAAAAGTTTTGGATGTAGTTCGAGTGTTTTTGAGGGGCGGCCCGTAGCGAAGTCGGCTGCAGCGGCGCTGGTGAGGCCGGGCCAAACGGCCGCTATAGGCGCTTGTACTGTCGGTTGGAAAGATAGACTATCGAAAGTCAATTTGTCGGTTTGACTTGTCGCATCGGGAACAGCAATAACCGTATGAGGCCAAACTACACTTCTGGCAGCTGGTTTTTTAAACCGCAAAGACATTGGCAACTTGGCTGAGAATCCCGAGGTGTTCGGGTCGTGCGCCTGCGCATCAACCTCGGAGTGAACAGAGACGTCCACTACCTCGACACTGCGATCAATGTCCGAGCTCGCAATGTTCGGATGATCCTGCCCGCTGGCAAACGCAAAAACCATGGCAAGACAAATCGCGACGAATATTGGGGTTCTCATTGTGACTCGAATCACACGACTGCCTGCACTTTCGCGGGTTGTGCAGTACCGGTAGCTTTCACCAGATGCGATTCAAAGGCTGGTAGGACGCGTGTTTCGTCCCAGTGCTGAAGCGCGTATCTTCGACCGCAATCGCTCATGGTAGCTCGTTCTTGCGGATTGCGTAAAAGGCCACGGATGGTTGAGGCCAACGCTTCAGCATTGCCAGGTTCGATTACTACGCCCGCCCCGGATTGGCGGATAATGCTTCCGATTTCGCATTCGGCACTGACCGACGCGACGATTGGGCGCGCCGCCGACAGGAGAGTCACAGTCTTGGACGGAAAAACAATGTCTGAAACTGTCGACTGCTGGACAATCAGAGCCAGGTCAACCGCAGCCAACATTTGCAGGAATTCCGCCTTTTCCTGCACCCGAACAAAACGGACATTGTCCAGCCCGAGTGCAGCCGCTCGCTTTTTCAAATGTGATTTCATCGCACCGTCGCCGGCCAAGAGAAAAACAATCTCTCGATGCTCTTTCAACTGCAAAGCGGCGTCGAGGACGACATCCAACCCCTGTTTTACGCCCATATTGCCGGAATGCGCGACGATGAACTTGCCTTCAAGGCCGTGGTCGATGCGAAATCTGTGGGCTTCCGCGACGCTTCCGACACAAAAAACAGTGTTATCTGCCGCAGCCGGTACTAACACGACTTTGCCTGCCGGGATTCCTTTCGCTGCAATTCTCTTCCGCATGCCGTCTGTAATTGTCACGATCAGCTCGGCATTTCGATAAGCCATCGATTCCATGCAATACAACACAGGCAACACCGGCCGGGGTAACATTCCAAGATCGGCGGCGGCGTCCGGCTGCAGATCCTCGACGTTAAATACGTAGGGTATATTCCACCACCGACTCAGCAGAACCGCTGAGAGTCCAAGACCCAAGGGCGGTGACACCGCGAACAGCAGCTCCGGTTTGTGACTCTGCACTGCGTGCAGTAACGAACTTGCCAAAAAGGATAATTCGAACAGCACGCGCTTAGCTGACGTCACCTTCTCTGGCACCCACATCCAAGAGCGCAATATGATGACGCCGTTGTGCTCTTCACTGAAAGAGAGCTTGCGCCTATAGCCGGAATGAATCTGCCACTCCGGATAAAACGGCATTCCAGTGCAGACCGTGACCTCATGCCCAACCGAGGCCAGATACTCGCATCGGCGGGTAAGCACCGCACCAATGCCGGTTTGCTCAGGCCAATAGTGAATTGCTAAAACCAGAATTCGCATGAGACTTTCCGAAAAGTAGGATTGCCACTCGACTATGGTAGGTTTCAATCGGCGTTCATTACTTCTGGTGTGCTACCGCTGCCTCCCTCATGAACGCTCGTCAACAAAGCCCTGAAAAACGTACTCTGCTGGGAAACGCGCGTCGCAGGATCCGCGGTTCCCTTCTGAGCTCTCGCCTCACTTTCCCGGCAAGGGTCGGAGGATGCTCGCCCAAGGGAGTGGAGAGAAGGCTTCCGTGGGGTTCATTTCATTGCCGACTAACTCGCTCTTGAGACGCTAGCTTAGCTAAGACCGTTTCCAGTGACTCCGCCGTTTTCGTGATATCGAATCTCCGCTCGAAACACTTGCGAGCCCTCTGGCGCATGACCCGGCTTTTCTCTTCCGGGATCGCCAGGAAGGCTTGCAGCAGCTTTCTAGTACCCGGCAGATCATCCTCAGCTACTATTCCTGCTCCGTCGGCTTCAATTTCACGCCAGATGTTGACTTTATTCGATATCAGCGCAGGCACCCCGACGGCCAGAGCTTCGGCTACTGCTATGCCGAAGTTTTCCTGGTGCGAAGGCAGTACGAACACTTCCGCCGCCCGCAATGCTCCCCACTTCCTGGCACCGCTGACCATTCCTATCCATGTGATTCGCGAGGACAGGCCAAGTTGCTTCGTCCGATCATTCAGCTTCTTCTGCCATCCCACTTGGTCAGGACCAGCAATCACGAGCTGCCATTCGAGATGTTGCGCCATAACCTCGGCGAAAGCCTCGATGAGAAGATCGCATCCTTTCTTCGGATGAATTCGCCCCATGAACAACGCCAACTTTTTGCCGCGCAGCTCCGGACAACGGCTGAAAAAGTCCTGCAACTCCTGCCCGGGATCGCCGCTTGGTTTGGCAGTGCCGTAGGGTATTACTACCTCGTTGCAGCGATATAGCCAAAACGATGACCGTGCTAACAAGCGTTCCTCTTCGCACGTGAACAGCACAGCCTGCGCGTCACGCAACACGCGATATTCCGCCCAAGGCCAGTACATCCATTTCTTGAGATGCTTCAGTGGATATTGTTTCTTGAACCAGGGATCCAGCATGCCGTGGGTGAACACAACGTACGGTGTGTTGGAATTGCGCAGAGCCTGCCAGGCACCGAAGCTGTGGAACCGCCAGATACCGTTAACAACGACGGCATCGTACTGACTCCGGTTGGCGCGCAGCCACGGTATGAACCGGGTACCAAAGCCATAGCTGAGTGTCGTCGGACCAAGTGGATGGACAGGTAGCGGGAACTCCTTCAAATAAGGTGCATCCGGAGAATCGAGCGATGCGATTTCCACTCGATGTCCGCCTGATACGAAAACCTTCCCCAGTTGCTTAATACCCTCGATAGGACCGCCGTCTGCGGGATTAACTGAGCGGATGAGGTGAAGAATGTTCACAATACGCGCGCCCCCACACCGATATCTACAAGAATTCCCCAGCAATACGACTTGCGGCCTCGTGGTCGAAGGCCAAAGCGCGCCCGGTTAAAGATGGGAAACATTAAACGGCACATAAGAAACAGCAATCGTTTCGTTGCGACCCGGCTGCTTCCGAAGCTTCCTCCCGACCGCGACTCCGCACGCTTCGGCTTAAGCCTGCTGCCGTATGCCCGCCGATTGTCCGCCGCCGGTCGATTGACTTAGCTGATGACCCATAAGGGTTTCATTCCGCACTTTATCGTACAGCGATAGATAGCCTTCGATCATGGATGGCCCGCTGAACCGTGTTGCATTCAACATAGATGCTTCGCGCAGGCTGGGAGCAAGATCGAGAGAGCGTTCAACAGCCACTGCAGCAGACTCCGGGTCATCAGGGTCAACGTAGATTGCTGCGTTACCACCTACCTCGTCCATGGGTGAGCGTCTGGACGTGACAACAGGACACCCGCAGGCCTGTGCTTCGACGATCGGCCATCCAAAACCTTCTTGAAGCGACGGGAACAGCATCATAGTGGCGGTTGAATAGAGAGCGCGCAGGTCTTCGTTAGTAACTCCGGCGAGTTCAAAAGTTACGTCAGCAATTCCGTGCTTAACAACGGATCGTCGCATTTCAGCGGTCCAGGGTTTGCCCACCATGACCAACTGGAGCTTTCGTCCGACAGCCATCTTGCGAACGAGGGAGAAAACCTGTAACACGCCAAGGCGGTTCTTATACCACTGATTTCCGCCCACATGTAAAACGAAGGATCGACTCGGGTCGACGAGGAGTCTACGAACCCGGCATTCGGCCTCGCGAGAGTCCATGCGCGCGTAAGAATAGTTCAGCGCGTTGTAAACACGTGAGACACGGCCCTCAGAAATGTTGACGAGACGTAACAGATCTCTTCGTGTGGCTTCGGATACGCACACGATGTGCTGGGCTTCAGACAGGCTTTTCAGGATAAGTTGCTGGAGTTGCCTGCCTGTCCAACCAGTGCGATACTGCGGAATCTCACCGAGTGCGCTGCGGATTGCCAAGAGATCGTGACAGGTCACAACGTGAGGAACAGACCTCAGGTATTCAAGGTAAACAGAATTTGCATGATCACAGATATGGACCACATCGGCCCACTTGATCGCCTTTCTTAGAAGGGATGGGAACACCCCGAACTTATCAATGTAGCCCAACCACTTTCCGACGCCGCTTCCTGAAGGACGCAGCTGGCCGAAAAAAGCGGGTGGTCGATAAACCCGTACTTCATGACCCGAGTTCGTGAGCCCCCCCGCCAAAAGCCCGGCAAAGCGCTGCATGCTCTCTTGCTGATCATGCAAATAATTGCCTATGAGGAGAACTTTCAATTCCTAACCTGAATGCTCATATGCTTCGGCAACAAAGAGCACATGAATCTAGCCGCCATGCACAGCGCCCAGACAACCACCAACAAATTAACCGAAGCGATGAGCCCTGCGACATCCTGTTCTACCAAGCTGTGTTGGAAGCTCGCTACTATGAAACAGAACCACAACGTCGGTTCCGTGGGAGACATATCACAACGGGGAGTGCAAAAAAAGAGCTGCAATACATAGTAGAAAGAGGAAAAGAATACGATAGTCCCCAGGAATACGCCCCAATATGAAAATGCGTTGAACATATTGGCCATGACCCCATAACCAGTCTGCGTCGTTTTGTCCTGTGATCCTGCCTCTCCTGCAATGTGCGCCAAGTAGTTTCCCGAACCAAAGATAGGTTTGTCAGGATAAATGAAGCTGGGAGTCGCCAACTTGAAGCCCCATGTGATCGTGTCCCATCCCGTCCAGGATTGTTTTTGGATGGTCGCCGCAACTAATTTGTCAGCCTCACCGACCATTGCCAATCGTCCAAATGGCTTCAGTGTTTTGTTGCCGAGATACGATGAATTCTGGTCATCTGTGTTTGCCACAACATCATGACGAAATCCATTGTCTGCGACTACCAGCCACAACACATCTTTCATCGAGCTAACTCTGACGGATAAACTGCCTTGTCGTCCGCCGTGAGATCGCACATACTGCGAGTAAGGGTAGACAATTGCGGCATAGTACAGAACTCCCAGGGTCCCCAGCACCAGGATTCGTTTGTCCCGCAGGCCGTACCTCAAGCTACCCACCAAAATCCAGAAAACCAAGGGTTCCATCGCCTCCTGCTTGCCAGTGGAAACAATTCCACCGGCAACGCTGATGATCAAAACGAGCAAGGGCAAAGGGTGAGACATGAATCTCGAGCTGCGGCGAGTCCACGCATAAAAAAGCGCCGGGACAATCGCAAACGATCTCATGCCGCCAAGGACACGAGCAATTCCCAAGACCCCCCCAGTTTGAATACCTTCGCCGGCCAAATCCGGACTTAGCCCTACCCAATAACCGCAGCAACCAAAAAAAAGAAATACCAGCGTTAAGGCAAGATACATCCTCGCTCCGCTGATTTCAGGTATGAATGGCTCTCGCGGCGCCGGCAGATAACGCTGTATCAACGTTCCGATCCACACCCCCAGGAAACCAATCGCCATGACGGCGGCAGTACTGTCGGCGGCCAAAAGGTTCTTGTCAGCAGGATCCCAAATCATGATCTTCAAAACAATTCCAATCAGAAGGAACTTTGCAACGAGAATGGCATTGAGGGCCCCCACGGCAGTGAACAGTCCTCCGGCAGCCCAAGCGGAATAGAGTCCAAACAAAATAGCCAAACTGAACAATGAGGCCACGTAAGCGCTTGTACCCGTTGCTAGCTGTCCCACGAGATACATGATCGAGACCGACAACACGAGTATGTGGTTCTGGTGTTTCATATCACTTCAGCACACTCCTGAGGTGAGCGCCCAGCCAGCAACGCATTCCCCATTAGCAACGACATCAACACGCATACCCAAAATGGATCTTGCAGTCTGGACCACCTACGGAACGCGGTAAATAGCGGCACTGGTGGCAGAGGGCAGTATACTTTCCATGTCGCGCAACGCATTCTTGGCAGTGCTGGAGGGCACGAACAGAATGTCGCCATCTGCGAGCAATTCGTCCTCGGCCTTGTTGGCCAGGATTTTCTTGAGCGGAACCGGGACCTCCTGCCGTACGCCGTCGGTCTTTCGAATCAGCTTGGCATGGTTCAAGGAGGCAGTGCGGTTCGTGCCCTGCGCCAGGGCAATTGCCTCTAGCACTGTCAGACGGTCATTGTTCTCGATGAGAAAACCGCCCGGCTTACCGACATCTCCCACCACATAGACGATGCCCGCGTGCGGAACCATGACGGTATCGCCCGGCCGGACATCTACGTTGAAAGCTGCCGTGCTTCCGGGCTTGCTACCAATCTTGACGATGACAGCGTGGTCAGGATCGTCGCGATGGGTAACGGTGACGTCCTTGCCAGCGCTCGTGGTCTCACCGCCTGCGGCTGAGATGAGATCGAGAAGCCCGTGGGCCCCGAGCAGAGGATATACGCCAGGGTTCTTAACCTCGCCGAGAACCGTGACTCCTTGCGTGGAAAATTCGAGCACGGTGACCGAGACATGGGGATCCTTGAGAACATCAGTATCACGAAAACGAGCTTCAATCGCCTGCCCGGCTTGCTCCGCGGTCAGCCCCAAGACCGAAAGAGTTCCAGCCACAGGCAATGTGACCCTGCCTTGCTCATCTACGCGGAGCTTGGAGGAGAGCTCAGGTGTGTCGAAAACGTTCAAGTCCAGCAGGTCTCCGGCTGAGATTCTCAGAGCATGGACCGCCGGAGGGGAAAAAGCCTCGGCGGTTGCCGCCGTCGAATTTCCCGCTAGAACTTTCTGCGCGGATAAAGGCCGGATACCGATCAGCACGAAGAGGAAGAGAACCAATTGTTTTGACATTTGTGTTGATTCCGCGATTGAGCTAGTTGTTATCGACCGAAGCGCTCTGGTGGTTGCGGACTAACTCCTTATAAGAGTCGGGATATTCGTAGTAATACTCCTGACGCGGGACCGCATTGAGTACAAATCCCAAGACATTGACACCCGACCGCGAAAGTACTTCAACGGCACGCAACAAAGCTTTGCGGCGAGACACGCCCGCCCGCGCCACCAGAATCACCCCATCGGCGCGGGCAGAAAGCACCAAAGCATCAGCAAAAGGAAGCATGGGCGGAGTGTCGATGATGATGTGGTCGTACTCTGTTCGCCAGGCCGCTATGAGCTGCTGCATCTTCGAAGAGGCCAGAATCTCCGTGGGGCCGGCGGGACAAAAACCAGCAGGTACCACGTGCAGACTTGGCAGTTCTGCAATTGGTTGATACTGCGGACACTCAGTCGACTCTGTCGCAAACAGGGTTGTCAGCCCGGGCTCCTTGCGGATTCCCAGATGCCGGTCAATCGAGGAACATCTCAGGTCAGCATCAACCAACAGAACCCGCCTGCCCCCTCGCGCAAGGGCGGTTGCCAGGTTGCAGCTCACAGTTGACTTTCCTTCCCCTGGCAAAGCGCTTGTCACGACCAGTACTTTGGGAGGATTGTCGAGGGAGGAGAGCAAAATTACGCTGCTCAAGACACGATAGGCCTCGCCACCAGGGCAGTTTGGGTTGCGAACCGAAATGGGAGTAAATTCGGCATCAAGTATATTCGCTGGGCCTATTCCTTTCGACTGCTTGCCAGAAAGCGAGGCAAGAAAAGGAACGGAGCTCAACTCTGGCAGCGCCGTAACTACCGCCAGTTCTTCGGAGGTCTGAACCGTATCATCGAAAGAATCCAACACCAACCCCAAGAGCAGGCCGCCGAATAATCCGCCGCCCAGGCCGAGCGCGAGATAGAGCGCTTTTCGAGGTTCCACCGGCTTGTCGGGTATTTGAGCGCGATCGACGATGCCCACGTATGAGGACGCCAGACCCGACGCAATGCCGGCTTCTTTGAGTTTGAGCTGTAGCGTGTCATAGAGTTGCTGGCCAGACTCAACCTGGTGCTTCAAAATCGCATATTGAGCGACGTTCTTATTGAGCTTATAGGCCTCCCCTTTCTGCTGTTCGAATTCGTCGCGGATCATGGCTTCAGCCTTCGCCGCTGCGTCGTATTCGTTCGTCAGCCGGGTTTCGACGTTGCCGCCTTCCGCATTGATCGCCGACTCAATGCGTGCCAACTGCGACTGAAGTTCGCGAACTTTGGGATAGCCGTTGCCAAACTTGGCACTCATTTGGGCATACTGAGCTCGCAGCTCAGCTTCTTGCGTGCGCAGTACCTGAAGGGTTGTGCTAGGCACAACTGAAGCAATTAGCTCGGGATTACCGGAACGCGCCAGTCGATAGCGACCTTCTTTGACGATGCGATCAGCCTCGGCTTGGGTAAGTTCCTCGTTCAGTTGCTTCAACCGGTCCGTGACAATATTGTCGCTCTCGTCGGTCCCCAGAAGGTTGTTCTCACGCTGAAAATCGGCAAGTTTCTGTTGAGCTCCAGTCGTGCTCGCTCTTATCTCGTCCATTTGACGCGAAAGCCACAGCGAGACCTGCGTGGTTCCGTCGACGCGGACATGAAAGTTGCGCTGCATGTATTCGTCGATGATGGAATTAGCGGTGTTAGTCGCCAGTACAGGGTCGGAACTACGAAACCGGATTTCCACCACTTGCGTGCTGGGCAGCACTTTCACGATCAGATTGTCATTGAACCGCTCCAACAATCGCCCCCGTTGCGACGGACTCAACTGGGACAGGTCCTGAATTCTTCCATTTACTGCATATTTTCCTGCGAAGTGCGGGTTGGCATAAAGGCCCAACGACTCCATCACCTGCATAGCCACCGTATTGCTTTGAATGATCGCGACTTCAGTTTTCACGCGGCCGTCGACGTCGACCGGCGATAGAGCTTTCTCGCTGTCGTCCAGCCCGAGGCTGGCAGAACGATTGGGATCGATTTGCAGGCGGGCGACTCCCTCATAAACCGGCTTCTTCAAGAAGGCGTAAGCTGCTACTAGACAGAGTATCGCTGCTGCAAAACCGAGAATCGCAGCTCTCCGCCTGACCAGCACCTGCCACATGTCAACTACGGAGAGTTGCTGTTGTGCAGCAGGCCTCCTTTCCATAGAGGCTGAGGAGGCGAAGGAGACTTCCGCACGCGGTCTCAAGGTTAAGCTCTTTTGATTTTCTGGCATCGAGGGTACCTCTTCTTGGCTCTTGGCGTAAGGTTCGGCTTCACCGGAGCACAGCCTGAGATCAAGACATTCGTCATGCTGCTCCGGTTCCTCGCAACACTGCGGGCACGGTTCGCGCCAGAATCTTTAGATCGAGCCACAGCGACCACTCGTCCATGTATTGAAGATCTAGTTGCATCCACTTCTCGAATGAGATGGAGCTTCGGCCATTGACCTGCCATAGGCAGGTGATGCCTGGTCGAATGCTGAAACGCCGACGCTGCCAATCTTTGTCAAATCCCTCGTAGTCGCGTAGCGGTAGCGGGCGCGGCCCGACCAGACTCATGTCGCCTTTCAGGACATTGAACAACTGGGGCAGTTCATCAATACTAGTTCGCCTAAGGAACTTTCCAATCGGAGTCAGTCGCGGATCGTTCCTGATCTTAAAAACAGGTCCTGCAACCTCATTCAAAGTTTCAAGCGAGGGCAACATCTTCTCCGCATTCGAAACCATCGTACGAAACTTATAAATTCGAAATCTTCTTTTGTTAACGCCGACCCGCTCCTGCAAAAACAACACTGGGCCTTCCGATGTGTACTTGACCAGTAGCGCGACGATCGCAAGTAAGGGGGAAAAGAAAGCGAGCAGCACACAGGAGACCACGACATCGAGAGCCCGCTTTGCCAGAACGGGCCAACCATCAAGGGAACCGGCGTAGGCAGTAATATGCGAGTATCCGTCGAAATCGTCCGCACGGGGGCGGGCAATTTTCAGATTGAAAATGTCCGAATCGAAGCGCACTGCGATCCCGTGCTGCTCGCACAGTGCTACAACCTGAGAAGTGAGTTTGTAGAACGATTGCAGCGGCAGGTAGATGGCGACCTCATCAATCATATTACGGCGGAGGTATTCGGCAACATCGTCGAAGTTGCAGCAAAGCGTGTGACCACTCTTCCCTAACTCTTGCAGGCCGGGCCATTCGTCGTCCACAAAACCAAGAACGCGGTAACCCAACTCGGGCTTGGCCGTGATGCGTTCCGCAAATTCAATAGCACGAGAGTTAGTTCCAAGAATTAGCACGTAGCGCAGGTTAAGCCCGCGACGACGCACCTTGTAAAGCAGATACCGAATGATCACTCGCGTACTTAGTACAGAAATGGAGCTCAAGGCCCAGAATAGGACAAGAAAGCGTGGTGTCGCCATCCTGATTCTGAATAGCTGTGCGACTACTGCGAGGCAAAGGGTCGCTACCGTCGTTGCTTTGCCTGTGTCAGAGATTAACGAGCGCAGTGTCGCAAGCCGCGTTGAGTGGTAGAGACCAAACAGCGAGAAAACAAGATGCCAGACCACCAGTATCATCGCCGCAATCGCAAAGTTCCAGAGTTTGACTCTCATTGAAAGAAAGTCAGAGAGAGTCATACCTCCTCTCACATCCGAAAAGAGCAAGATCGTTGCCAGTCCGGAGGATAGGCCCATGAGCCCAAGGTTGAAGGCCTTGAGCGTTCCGAGAAGAATTCGACGCTTGGTTGTGTTCATGAGAACTGACTCGCCGGGAAAGAGTTAGCTGGCTATGCGGCCTCAAGCCCGTAACCAGCGATCCGAACAGCTAGCGCCCCTTGAATACTTTCGATAGAGACGATCAGGCTCTGGTCGCCGTTTACGGCCAGGATGATTCCCTGAATCCCGTCGAGACATCCTCCGCGGATTCGGACCTTCCGGCCAACGTTCAGAAATGGATGTAAACTAAAGGGAATTCCTTCTCTGAGAATGGTTTGGACCGCATTTATCTGTTCGTCAGGAATGGGAACCGGACGCCCCTGCATACCAACGAAACCAACTACGCCGTTCGTTCGCAAAACGCTGACGCGGGGGTTCCGCTCCCCGTCGATTCGAACAAAGGTATAGTTCGTGAATAACGGAAGCGTAACCTCGCGTCTTCGATCAGTCCATTGGTGAAGCGCAGACACGAGAGGGAGGAACACTGTGATCCCTTTTTCTGCGAGTTCCGCAGCAACTCTCTTTTCATGCCGTGGTTTGGTCTGGACGGCAAACCAAGAGCTCTCGTCTGCAGCCGGTGCAGGGTGCGCAAAGGCGACGCTCTCTCGAAGGCGATCGCCCATGGCTCCGCCAATCTGAGTCACATTCGTTGGATTTTGCATTCAGTTAGCCAAATATTCAAGTACCAGCTAATCGCATATTGCCCGTTCATCTGTGCGACAAGACAAACTTACATCGCAGTTCCTTGCAAGATACTTAAACTTCGCTTCACCAGACCGCAGTACACAGCTTCGCTTTCTCAGTCCCACGAAAATCATCAGTCACGTGCAAGAACTTCACTGTTGGCCAAACTCCCTGGCAGTTACGCGTGCCTGAATTGCATTTTCGTCGTCAAATTGTCCAGCAACAGCAAATCCGAGCAGATTTTCGCATGCTTGAATTCGGATCACTCGGCCGGTATGGCGAAACATGATTTCGCTCGGTTCCGGATCGAAAGCCGGCACGACGACGTCGATTTCTATTTCGATGCCTACCGGTGGACAATCACCGGTTACGATGAACACTCCCCTTAGTCCGATATTCCGGCAATAGCCCACAGCGGAATGCTCGGTCCCGTCGCTCCAACGGAAGACGACTGGCAAGACCAGCCGAAAGCGGTTGCGACTCCTTCGCTCGATCCAAGGACTATCCTGTGCGTCGGCAACTGTTCTTGACATGAGTTCTAGGTCTCGAGTCATTGAAGTTAATCTCATCTTTGGACATTTCTTTGTTTCGTGGCGAACCCACGATATCGAGCACGTGACTTGGCCACAAGAGGGTGGAAGTCCGTAGCACCGGGTACTCAGCTCCCTGCCAGGTCGAGTTGATCGGCCTACTTAAGTTGTGGACAACCGAAGGCTTTCACTAGGCCATGCGGGTCTAGGTACAAATGAGACATGGGAACCATCCGATAGAGAAGAATTGACTACAAGTGATGACCTGCTCCCATTTTCAGCCCACAGATAATGAGACTTTCTCCGGGTTTGGGTTCTCCGACTCCACACCTATCGCGATAATCCCGCAGTCGTCGAGACTGTGGGAAAGTAGGAATCCCGCGCTTCTTGCGGCTTTTCCACAGCCCGTCGCTGCCCACGAGGTGGCGAACTCCATCGGTTAGGTACCCAAGCGCAGAATGCGGCCGGGCGTGATTGTAGTCCCACTTCCAGTCGCTGAATCGACTCTTCCGCACTCCTTCTTTGGCCCTGGCGGGCCATGGTAAATGGAGAAGTCACATTTCCGCTGGACTAGTTTCTCTGGACTAGTTTCTTGGGGGGCGGTCGTTGAGCTTATCTGAACTCTTAATGGTGTTGCGACAATTTGCATCACCCTTTGTGCATTTAAATAACGAATTTGAAGGTGAAGAAGAATTCGTTTGACATGACTCATGAGAATGCCGAGAATGCCGATAAAGAACCCAAAAGTGAATCTTTTTATCAAAGTGAAAGTTTTTTCTGCCCCGAGTCATTCACTCCGTCGTGTGTGGTATCTGGCTGAAAATCACTAAGATAGTTACCAATTAAATGGGCCCAGCTGGAATCGATTGCCCGCATTGAAAGGTGGCTTGGTGATGTCGTCCATTTTATCGTCAAATTGTTCTCAGCCGGCGCAGCCGATCCGGATATTGATTGCTGACCGGAACTGCATGGGGAGTCAGCTGCTTGCGGAGTCGTTAGACCGCGATTCGCGATTTGAAGCCGTTGCCGTGGCTGCCGCAGCGGCCACAACGGACATCCTGTCTGCGGTCAGCGCACGTAAGCCCGACGTCGCCGTGATCAGTGCTGACTTTGACGGCGGCGCGAAAAAGGGCCTGCAAGCCGCTAGAGCGGTAAATGCGCATGATCGTAACGTCCATATCGTGGTTTTGCTTGAGCTTAGTGCTCGAGAGTCGGTTATCGCCGCCTTTCGCAGCGGTGCAAAAGGTGTGTTCTGCCGTAGCAAGCCGTTGGATGAATTCCGCGCCTGTATCGAGCGTGTCAGCCGGGGAGAGATTTGGGCCAATTGCGTCGAAACAGAGTATCTACTTGAAGCATTGAGAGACGCGCCATCTTGCGACGGAATGAATAACGACAGCGTCGGCATGCTTTCAACGCGGGAAGTCCAGGTGGCAGAACGTGCGGCTCAAGGCTACAGCAATAGGCAAATTGCAGACCAATTTCGACTCAGCGAGCATACCGTGAAGAATTACCTGTCCCGCGTCTTTGAGAAATTGGGCGTCTCAAGCAGGTTCGAATTGCTTTTCTTGTTGTTCAACGGAGGCAATGGCCTGTCTCGCCGAGCGGTGGGACCAAGTGTGTCTGGGCTGGGCAATCCGATAGAGATTTATCTTAAGGCAGCCGAAGAAGGGTACGCTGCTGCCCAATTTATTGTTGGATTGGCCCATCTTGACGGGTATGGCGTCGAGAAAAATGGTCATTCCGCCTACTACTGGCTCAGGATGGCCGAGGAAAATTCCTCCGCAGTACGACAACGCAGTCGTGCTCTCACCGAGGACCTTAGGACCAAGATAAATCCAGGTGACATGGAGGCTTTGGAAATGAGTATTGCGACCGGGGCACGAAACGACAAGATCCTTGCGAGCAAGCCGGTAGAAGATCTTTTCAAACAGCGCTTGCCTCTACTAACCGATCGGCGAGCAGTCTGAGCATCGCTCACAGCCGACGCCTCGCCGGGCCGGGTCTCGATTCGTCGGGACAGCGCCAATCGCCCCCACAAATTGCCCAAGTTGGGACCGGCGGTGCTTCGGCGCCATTCTCGTTCACTCGGGTGGCTTCGAAGGAAGCTTTGCGGCTCTCTTTCGGCCTATTCGGCTGGGGGAATGGTGTCGAGAGGTTAACGATCAGCTCAGACTGCCGCCCCGTATCGACATATGCTAAATAGGCGATAGAAACGCATACTTGCGATTTTAATCGCCCACACTTGGCGCTATGCCAACATACCAGGCGCCGCGGCCGCGCATGACCAGGTCCCCCTTTTCCAACAGTTGGCGGAAGTGCTGCTTGAGCGTGTTCCGGCTCGTGCCGGTCAGCGTAACCATGTCGCCGATGGTGACTCGTCCGTGTTCGCGTGCATACTTGACGATTTGCACCGACAATTCCGGCATGGCCGACAGGACAATTCCTTCTCTTTCGACTTTCTAAGCCAGTCGTTGCATCTGCTGCTGAAGAGCTCGCAGGAAGAACAATACCCATGGCTGCCAGTTCGGCGCATTGGTTCTGATTGTTTATTGCGTCTGACGCAGCGCAAGGTAATAGCCTTCCTTGCTGTGTTCAATCACACTTTCCATTGAGCTCTGGGCACATAGGCGTATCCGGCGCGCAGCAACAGCAGCGTGGTCAAGATGCGCCAAAATCTCACCCGTTTACACCCGTTGTCGCCAACGCTATCAGCCACGGAGGAAGTCCTACCTGTAGCTCTCCCGCTGGGATCTGTCAGCGTATTGCCGCACGCGGCTTTTCGCTCTAACATTCCCGGATAGTCGGAGACAGAAAGCCGAGGTCCAGCGGTCTGTGTCAAGGCCGGACAGCGTCCGCCGCGGAGCGGTCGCGGAGCCTTGACACAGACCGCGCCTCGGCTACAACATCCAGGGAATGGTCGCGATTGGTTTTATTCGTGTGTATCTGGTGGTGGCTCCGCCAAAATCTCTTGAGCCCAGCGATGTTTCTTTGCCTTCACCTGCCGCATGATTTCCTCGTATTGTTCAGCGTCCAGCCACTCGCCCCGTGACATGGGGGAAAGTACGTTGGTCAGGAAAACTTGCAGACCAACTATCTCCGTCAGCAATCGCTTTCCGTGGTTGATGTGGTCACCGGAGTTCATCTGGTCACTCTCGCGAAGCTCTCGAAAGAGCACTTCGCGGATCCATTCGCTAAGGCGGATGCCGCGCTCTGCCGCCGCGCGTTCGAACTCGGCCAACTCCGATTGAGTCACCTTCGTGCTGGCAGTGCGAATGCGGAAGTTCTGCGATTCCTTCTTCTTTGCGCTCCTGAGTTCTTCGGCCATAGCTACCTCTTTTCAACAAGTGCACCTGGGGCGCTCTGAAGCGCCCTCGGAACTGTAGGTTATTCATTCTGAACGGGTCGCTCTGGAGCGCACCGGAGCGCTTTGCAGCACCCTCGAAGGGGTGGAGTGTCAAAATTCCTCCGGTGCGAAGCACCGGATTCCCACAAAATCCGCAACATCCCACGGACGTGTGCCCGACTGAAACATTGGGGTGGGAGACGGGAATTGAACCCGCAACCGTCGGAGCCACAGTCCGATGCTCTACCGATTGAGCTACTCCCACCGCAGACACTGCAGATAACGATTATAGCAATTGCCGCAGGACTCCCGCTCTTCCCTCGCTCCTAATCCTGATATCATCGCCAGTCTCGACGGAGCAACCATGCGCAAGCTGATTCTCTCTCTGATTTTCTCTCTATGTCTTCCAGCATTTTCAACCGCCAGAATGCCCGCGCAACAGTCCTCCGCACAGCAATACGATCTTGTCCTCGAAGGCGGACGCGTCATGGATCCCGAAACCGCCCTGGATGCCGTGCGCAACGTCGGTATCCGCGACGGAAAGATTGTCCGCATCTCGACCGAGGCGCTCAGCGGGCGGCGCGTCGTTCATGCCACCGGACTTGTCGTCGCGCCGGGTTTCATCGATCTGCACCAGCACGGGCAGGACCTGGAAAGCCAGCGCGTCAAGGCGCTGGACGGCGTAACCACAGCACTGGAAATGGAAATCGGCGTCCCCGATGTCGCCCGGTTCTTGAAAGACAAGGAGGGCCACTCGCTGATCCATTACGGCACCTCGGCCAGTCATGTGGCGGCGCGGGCTCTGGTGTTCGGCACGCCGTTGTCAGGCGGCCCCACCAAAACCCACGCCGGCATTCCTGAGATTCTGCCGAAGAGCGGGCCAGCGACCGATCAGCCCGCGACACCCGAACAAATCGATGTCATGCGCGAGCAGCTGCGCGCCGAACTGGACGCTGGCGGTTTAGCCGTCGGAATGGGTATCCAGTACACGCCCGGAGCAACCCGGCTGGAGGTGATTGACATATTCCGTCTCGCCGCCGAGCGCAGGCTGCCCGTTTACACCCACGTGCGCAGCGCCGGCCGCGTCGAGCCCGGCTCCGCTATCGAGTCGATTAGCGAAGTAATCGGAGCGGCCGCCATCACCGGCGCTTCCCTGCACATCGTGCACATCAACAGTAGTTGCCTGCACGACTCGCTGGAGTGTCTCTCCATGGTCGAAGGAGCGCGCGCCCGCGGCTTGGATGTATCCACCGAGGCGTATCCCTACATCGCGGGCATGACCTCCATAAACTCAGCGCTATTCAACCCCGGCTGGCGGGAAAAGCTCGGTATCAGCTATAACGACCTCGTGTTGCCCGACACGGGCGAGCACCTCACCAAGGCGCGTTTCGACGAGCTGCATAATTCCAGCACCACGCGCTCGGTGCTGATTTTCGCCAATACGCAGGAAGTGGTGGACAAAGTGATCCCCCACCCTCTGGTGATGATCGCCAGCGATGGCGCTGAAGGCCATCCCCGCAACGCCGGAACCTACTCCCGCGTGCTGGCACAATACGTGCGCGGGAAAGGAACTATCACGCTCATGGACGCGATCCGCAAGATGAGCCTGATGCCGGCGCAGATGCTGGAGCGTTCAACTCCCGCAGCGCGACAAAAAGGCAGATTGCAGGAGGGCGCCGACGCCGACATCGTTGTGTTCGATGCAGGTACGATCAGCGATCGCTCCACCTTCGAGAAGCCGATGGAGCCAAGTGTAGGCGTTCGCTATTTGGTGGTAGGAGGAACTGTGATCGTAGATGAAGGCAAGATCGTGCCGGATGTGTTCCCTGGCCGCGCGCTGCTGGGCCCTGGAAAGCGTAGTGACTAACGGAGAGACGGGCGCCTCGCCCGTCCACCCTATCCTCGGCCCACGCCCATGTACTGGAATCCCATGGCGCGCAAGCGCGACGAGTCGAGCAGATTCTTGGTGTCGATAATGATTGGCTGTTTCACCAGGTGGCGGATCCTCGCGAAGTCCAGCGTCCGGAACTCAGGCCAGCCCGTGGCCACGACCAGTGCATCCACGCCTTCGGCGACCCCGTAGGCTGATTCGCAGTACTTCACCGTAGCGTTCAATTGCAATCGTGCGTCGGGAATCGCCGCCGGATCGTAGGCCCGCACGCGCGCTCCCCCGTCCAGCAAATTCTGCGTGAGTTGAAGGGAAGCCGATCCCGCAACGGAGTTGGTGTTCGGCTTGAAAGCCAACCCCAGAATGCCGACGTCTTTGTTCCGCACGGTACTGAGCGCAGCGGCCACTTTCTGCAAAAGACGGTCCGCCAGGTTCAGATTCACCTCGCGGGCAGCATTCAGCACCTTCAGGTCGACCCGGTTCTCTCGCGCCAGCCCGGTCAGCGACTCCATGTCAGTCTCGGCAAAAATTCCACCCATGCCAGCCCCGGGTTGCAGGCAGCGTGGCGCGATTTTCTTGTCCAGCCCCATGGCGAGCGCCAGGCTGACCGCGTCGGCATTCACGTGTTCGCATAGGCTCGCAATTTCGTTGATGAACGAAATCTTAGTCGCCAGAAATGCAGTCGTCGCTTCGCGTGTCAACTCTGCCGTTTCGTAATTCGTCACCAGCACCGGAACCCCGCGCATTACCAGCGGATGAAAAATCTGTTTCAGTGAAGAAACCGCTTCGCTCGAAGGCGTCCCAAGAATGATCCGGTCAGGCCAGTTGAAGTCTTCGACCGCGCAACCGTTGGTGAAGAACATGGGCTGGCACACCAGCAGGCTCTTCAGCCCCTTGTCCTTCAATAATTTTTCAATCTTGGTGGTCGAACCTACGCGAACCGGCGTGACAATCGACAGCACCTGGAAGCGGCCAGCCGCGCCAGCGAGCCGAACTACAAGTTCTTCCAGTCCCTGGGCGGAATCTTCGGCGAGAAAAATCACCTGTGTCCGGCGCGCCAATTCTTCCGGGTCCACCGAATATATCAGCCGTCCCGAACGCACATTGCGCCGAATCACTTCCTGAAGATTCTTTTCGAAAAAAGGTATGTTGCCCTTCGCCACTTCCATGATGCGCGTGCCGTCGGAGTGACAGCAGCAAACCGGTGTGCCGAAATCGGCAAGACAAGCGGAGATGACAGTGGCGAGGTAGCCGGATCCATAAACCCCAATTTGCATATTCTCTCTTCCGATCAAACCCGCAGCCTGGGATCCGGCGCTTGGTGTGTAGCCCGTTAAATCTATGGTAATCCGACCAATAGACTTGGCAACGGGTATAAAGTACATGTCCCGCCGATCAGTGAAACTGGCCGCTAGTTGCGGGTTTTCAGGGGTTATTACAGATTGGATTGTATTGGCATTTCGTCAGGGTATCGCTTCAGCGATACCGCAAGCTCTTCCGAACCAGCCGTCCCTTTAGGGGCCTGGGGACAGATACGGATAATACCGCCCTACGACTTTGAGGACAGTTGGCCGCGTCCGAGCGGCACCGGCGCTACATCCTGCCAGCAACCGTCTTCCTCGCGAACAAACATCAACTCTTCCACATCCACCTGGCGCTTGCCCGGAAATCGCGCCCAGCGCTCCCGCGCCATCAGGTATGCCGCGCGGGCCTGCTCATCCCGTTCCGTTTTCAAAATCGTGAGATGCGGAATATAGGGCCAAATCTCCTGGCAACGAAGCCCCCTCCCACAGAGTTGATCGTGCAGTTCACGCATCCGATGTGCCGCCTGCTTGACCTCGATGAATACCGTCGGAGTCGTAGGCAAAAATGTTTCCACGTCTCCCAGATCGACGGTGAACGGAACCACGCGGCTACAAGCCTCCTCCAGAAATTCCAGCGCGGCCGTTTCGGTTCCCGTCAGCTCCCGCGGAGGGAGGATCGAGAGATGGGCCTCCATGTGGGCCGTAGTGGGGTGGAGTTCCCGGCGAAGTTGTTCCACAAACTCGCCAACCGGAGTGCGGATGTATGTTACCAACGCGTAGCGTGAACTGGGCATGTTTTCCGAAACCAAAATTATATCCCGAGCGCGGCATGGCAGGCCAAGCCTCTTTTGGGAGTGTCGCGGATGTCATTAGCATCGCGTCATTTATAATCGAATCTCAATAATCGAACGTAGTCGAAACGACAGTCGGGGCGTAGCGCAGCCTGGTAGCGCACCTGCCTTGGGCGCAGGGGGTCCGCGGTTCAAATCCGCGCGCCCCGACCAAATCAAAGAGGAACTTGTTACTAGCCGCCATACCGGCCCAACCGGACCGCTCAGTCGATGCCGAGCCGGGGGCCTGGCGTGGGACCGTACCGGTGGCCCGCACAACGGCCGCGTGTACCTGGTGTACACGCTGAAGCAGCAGAGCGAAAGCGACAACCTGGACATCTACTCCCGCTATTCGGACGATGACGGCGCGACCTGGAGCGCGGGCGTACGGGTAAACGACGACAACACCAAGAATAGCCAATTCCTGCCGAAGATTTCTCTTGATCCGACAACCGGGAATATCGCACTCATCTGGTACGACGCCCGCAACGATCTTGGTACCGGAGGGCCTGGTGACACCGACGGCATCCCCAATGACGATGCCCAGATTTGGGGGGCCTTCAGTACGGACGGCGGGCAGACGTTTACGAAGAACATTCAGATCAGCGCTGGAACGTCGAATTCCCGTGATGCGCACAACGGCATCGATTATGGCGACTACTCCGGGCTGTCGTTCTACGGCGGAATCGCACATCCGGCGTGGTCTGACAATTCCAACAGCACTGGGAACAATCCTGACGGCACTCTGCGCCAGCTCGATATCTACACCGCGAGCGTGCCGGCGCCCCACGGG
The DNA here is from genome assembly GCA_963772195.1 of uncultured Acidobacteriaceae bacterium. Lineage (GTDB taxonomy): Bacteria > Acidobacteriota > Terriglobia > Terriglobales > Acidobacteriaceae > Acidiflorens. The sequence goes on from CAVYWE010000003.1 coordinate 441,452, forward strand.
CCATGAGCAATACTGCAACTACAGCGTTGCCACGGTTTGCAATCGGCGAGACCGCTGAGCGGAAAAGGTCGAAAATCGTCCTCTAGGGCCGGTCAAGTAAGTCGAATTCATTTTCACTGCCCCGCCTCGCGGGCTTAATACTTCCAATATCCTCTGCAACCAACCATCTGCGCCACACTAATTGCCTACAGGAAACACTGTATGGAATGGGAGGGCGAGACTGTAGCACCCTAACGCTTTCCATGGCCGACCGTGACTTCGCGGAAATACAGCTAGACCTTGAGGAAACTCTCTCGCTAGCTTAAGAGAGCGACGGATCCGAAGCTTAGGCAACAGTTGCTTACGCAAATCAGGACCCTGTTGGCCGAAGCCGACCGCATTCTCCTTGAATCGGCAAACTAGGTCACCAGAGAATTCAAGACAACCACTACATGGCAGTCGTATGACTTGACAAAATGTTTACATTCGAGGCTTGCTCCCCGTGCAAGAATGGCTGGAACCCAGGCGAGGTACGGGGTTTCGGGTCCGCGCACCCAGCAAACATTCGCAGGAATCGCTTGACAATCTTTTTCCGAAGTAGCAGGATTTCCCGGCATCGCACGCACCAGGTTTCTTGGAGGAACAAGATGATCGTCCCAGCGGTACGCACTCTCCTTCTCTCAGCTTTGCTGGCGCTTCCTCTAGCGGCAGCAAACGATGCAACGCGAAACAGCGAGTCGCCCGATGTTCCAAAGAATCACAACGAATGGACCGTAGCCCAACTCCAGGCGGAAATGGCGTCCGGCAAACTCACCTCAGCGGAACTGACCCGGGAATACATCGCGCGCATTATTGCGCTCGACCAGAATGGTCCGGGGGTTAACTCGGTGATCGAGCTGAATCCCGATGCGCTGGATATGGCGCGCCACGCCGACCAGCTGCGCCGGCACGGCATCGTGCTCGGGCCCTTGCACGGAATCCCGGTGCTGCTCAAGGACAACGTCGACACCGGCGACATGATGCAGACCACCGCGGGCTCATTCGCGCTGGTCGGAAAGCCGGCGCTTACGGACTCCACGGTCGCCGGCAACCTCCGCGCGGGCGGCGCGGTGATCCTCGGAAAAACGAATCTGTCGGAGTGGGCCAACTTCCGCTCTTTCGAATCCGTCAGTGGGTGGTCGGGCCGGGGTGGGCAGACCAATAATCCTTATGGGATCGATCGCAATCCATGCGGCTCCAGTGCCGGCTCGGCCGCCGCGGTGTCGTCGAACTTCACCGCGGTATCGTTCGGGACGGAGACTGACGGCAGCATTGTGTGCCCCGCCAATGCGAGCGGCGTTGTCGGCATCAAGCCGACGGTGGGCCTCACCAGCCGTGCGGGTATTGTGCCGATCTCCCACATTCAGGACACTTTCGGTCCGCACGGCCGCACGGTCGCCGACGCGGCGGTGGCGCTGGGCGTGGTACAGAGCCGCACCTTCGATGGCCGTGATCCTGCGACCGGCGGCGTTCCGCTGGGATGGCAGGGCCGGTTCAAGCGTCCCAACAATATTCCCAACGACTATACTAAGTTCCTTAATCCCAATGGCCTGAAGGGCGCAAGACTGGGCCTGACGCGGCTCGGATTATCTGGCTTTGATCCATTCGTCCCAACGCCGCAGCCGGTGGTGGCAGCGTTCGAGGCCGCTTTCAAGGCGCTCACGGATGCGGGCGCGACCGTCATTGACCTGGATGCCGCGGGCTTCACATTTCCCAACGGCGGCTCGGGCCCTGGTGAGTTCCTGATCTTATGCTTCGATTTCAGGAATGACGTGCAAGCTTACTTCCACACGCGCGTCGGGGTTCCCATGGCCGGCAAGACTTTGAACGACGCCATCGCGTTCAATAACGCCCACGCGAACGCCGAGATGCCCTTCTTTAATCAGGACATCTGGGACTTGATTGCCACCATGCCAACCGGACCGGACGATCCGCAGCCGGCTTTCGGCGGCATGACTTACAATCAGGCGCTTGCCGCTGACAAGGACTTTGGGGTGAACGGCATCGACGCCGCGCTGAGCCAGTTCAATCTCGACGCCGTGGTCACCGCTACCGACAACCCGGCGTGGTCCACCGACTTGATCTTTGGAGACCACTTTATTTTTGGTTCCTCGGGTCTCGCGGCGCCGGAAGGTTATCCGATCGTGCAAGTGCCGGCGGCCATGGTGTTCGGAGCGCCAATGGGAATCAGCTTCTTCGGGACAGCGTTCAGCGAGCCTACGCTCATCAAACTCGCCTCCGGATTCGAGGCGGCCACCCATGTCCGCGCGCACAACCTGCCCACATTCGCGCCGACGGTGCCGTTCGACCATATTTCCGGCACAACGTTGATCCCGCCGGATCAGCGCAACAAGCAGCCGAAGGTCAGCCGAAGCCAACCGGCGTCGCCATCAACTGCAACGAAGGAGCAAGGGAAAGAGCTCAGGCGGCCGCATCACTTGTGATTTTGTGCGGGTGCCCCACTCATCGCGCGCTTTTGTCTAGTCCCAAGACATGGTTTACATTTTGTAAAGGATGTCATGAGACTGAACAGCGCTTTGCGATGAGTGGGAGCCCGTCGCGGACGGGTAACCCTTTTGCAGGGTCCTTCGCCCCCGCAGCGCGACAACATGGATAGGGTGGCTAAAAACTGAGAGTTGATAACTGAAGGCTGAGTGCTGAGTGCTGACTGCTGACTGCTGACTGCTGCTTCCTACAGTTCGTACTTCTTCATCAGGTGGCGGAACGAGCGGTAGGAGATGCCGAGCACGTCGGCGGCCCTGACCTGCACTCCGTTGGTTTGTCCGAGCGCCGACTGCAAGAGCGAGCGCTCGATCTGCGCCACGTAGTTTTCCATGTTCACGCCCTCGGGCAGAACCGAGCCCGCGGCAATCGTCATGGATATAGCGGTCTCGGCGCCGGCAGCCACGGCGCGAGCCTTCGGACGTTCCGCCGGCAACTCGACGCGCAGCTCGCTTGTCGTTTCGAGCGCCACGGCCCGTTCAATCGTGTTTTCAAGTTGCCGCACGTTGCCCGGCCAGTCGTAACCGGTCAGAGCTTCGAGCGACGCCGCTTCGAGGCCGTGAATGCTCTTCCCGGCCCCGGGCGCATATTTCTTCAGGAAGTGATTCGCCAACAGCGGTACATCCTCGCGGCGCTCACGCAATCCCGGCACGCGAATGGGAATGACATTCAGGCGATAGTAGAGGTCCTCGCGGAACGTGCCCTCGGTGACCTGCCGGTCGAGATCGCGGTTGGTGGCGGCGATGACGCGGACGTCAACTGGAATTTCGCTGGTGCCGCCCACCGGACGGACAGTGCGTTCCTGGAGCACGCGCAGCAGTTTGACCTGCATGGGCATGGTCATCTCGCCAATCTCATCGAGAAAAATTGTGCCCTGGTCAGCGACTTCGAACAGCCCGCGGCGGTTCTGGTTCGCTCCGGTGAAGGCGCCTTTGACGTAACCGAAGAGTTCACTTTCGAGCAGCGTCTCCGGGAACGCGCCGCAGTTCACCGAGACAAAAGCTTCTCCAGCTCGCGGGGAACAGGTATGCACGGCCCGGGCAACGAGTTCTTTACCGGTTCCACTTTCGCCGAAGACCAGAATCGTACTGCTGGTGGTCGCGACCGTGCGGATGGTCTGCTTCAGCTTTTCGAGCGCCGGGCTGGCGCCGATGATGTTGTCAAGTGAGTTGCGCGTGGCCGCGTCACGGCGCAAGGCAAAGTTCTGCCGGCTGAGCGAAACTTTCGTGAGCGAGCGGGCAATGGCGAGTTTGACCTCGTCCACCAGCCCCGGACTCTTGCGAATGTAATCGGTAGCGCCGCCTGCCTTGACCGCCTGCACGGCAGCTTCGTAGTCATCGACCGCAGTCATCAAAATGACGGCGGATTCGGGAGAGATCTGGTGTGCATGGCGCAGGACTTCGACCCCATCCACGCCCGGCATCTTGATGTCGCTAACAATCACATCGAACAGCGCGCTGTCGATTTTGCGCTTGGCCGCTTCGCCACCGGTAACGGTTTCCACCTTGTGGCCATCGCGGCGCAGGGCAATGTCGAGCAGTTCGCAGATCGAGCGCTCGTCGTCGCAGACGAGAATGTTACCCACGCGTTCCTCCTGCGGTTGCCAGCGCAGCTCTGGCGGATGCCGATGCAGAGGAAGTTGTGCCAGCGGCGCCCTGGTCGTCGTCATGCACATACTCCATGCGCCGCAGCCGCACCACGAAGCTGGCGCCTTTGCCGACTTCCGAGCGCGCCCACACCTTGCCCTCATGCGCCTGGACAATCTGGTACACGATGGCCAGGCCGAGGCCGGTTCCGCCTTCAAAGTTCGACTGGAAGGGCTCGAAGATTTTTTCCGTCTGCTGCGGGTTGATGCCGGGACCGGTATCGGCAAAGGCCATCTCCCAGTCAGGGCCGCGCTCGGTCAGGGCCACGGTCAGCGTTCCACCTTTGTGCGTCGTCTTGATTGCGCGCACCGCATTTTCGCAGAAGTTCCAGAACACCTGTTTGAGCTTATCGCCATCGGCCAGGACCCAGGCTTCGGATTTCGGGAAGCTGCGCTCGAGCTTGATGCCCGCATTTTCAGCGGTGAGGCGGTGTTCGAGCAGAGTGAGAGTGTCCTCGAGCAGCGGAATCAGGTTGACGCGCTCAAAGCGATATTGCTTGCCCCGCGAGTAGGCTAGAAAATCGGTGATGATGTTGTTGAGGCGATCGGATTCGCGGATCACAATCTGCAGAAGGGCACGCTCTTCGGAATTCAAGGCGGGCGCATCCGACAACATGCTGACCGAGCCCGCGATGGAGGTCAGGGGATTGCGGATTTCGTGAGCGATGGCAGCCGCCAGACGGCCCACGGCAGCCAAACGATCCTGCATGCGCACCTCGCGTTCCAGGCGTCGGATCTCGGTGAGGTCGTCGAATGAATAGACGAAGCCGAGGTCGCTGCTCGCGCTCACGTTTAGCGCCGATACCATTACGCGAAAAGTCTTGCGGAAGCCGTTGACGGCCTTGTAGCGGACTTCAGCATCGGCGCGGGCCACGCCGAAGTGAGGCAATGGATCCTGAAAGAGATCGGCCACGGAGCGTCCGCGCAACTCGGCTTCGGAGATCTCGAGCAATTGCTGCGCCGCTCGATTGACCAGGGTAATGCGTCCATCGAGCCCGGTCGTGATGACGCCGCCGCTCATGGACTGCACAATATTTTCGTGGAGGGCCTGCAGATTTTCGAGCGCGCCGCTGGCATCCTTCAGCTGAACATCCACCTGGCGGAGTTTGCTCATCAGCAAGCCGGCCAGGTAGGCGATGGCGAAGTAGGCAAACAGGTTGACGAAGATCACTACCTGCAGCGCCTTCAGCTTGGGATGCGAGTTCGAGTACGAGGGAATCACCAGGTAATAATCGAGTTCGAGCACGGTTCCGAACAGGATGAAAGCGAGGGCGGCGCTGAGATATCCCCAGCCCCGCGGCAACAGCATGCAAGCGACAACAATGACCAGGGGATAGAGGAAATTTAGCGAACTATCGATGCCGCCGGTTAGATGGACAACCAGCGTGACCATGGCCAGATCGGAGAGCACCTGGAGAATGGCCTGCAGGCGGTGTTCGCGCCAGACCGAAACCAAGAAAAGAAAAAACAGCGAGAGCACGGACCACAGCACCATCCCGGTGAGAAAAGGCATGATGGGCAGCGGGCTGGGAGTAAGGCGGATGACGGCGAGTTCGATGGCGAGCAGAACCATCAGGATCAGGATGCGAACCTTCACCAGCCAGGTCAGCCAATTTCGCTCGTCGGAGATGGAGTGCATAAAAGTCAGTCTTCAGCCGTCAGCCGTCAGCCATCAGTAATTCGTCGCTAGCTCCCCGACAATCGGAGTAGCTGACGGCTGAAGGCTGACGGCTGTCTTTTCTATCCCGCCAGTTTTCCGATCATCGTGAACAACGGCATGTAAAGAGATATAACGATGCCCCCGATGCTGACGCCGAGCATGCCGATAATGACCGGCTCCAGCATGGCCAGCATGTCTTTGGTGGCCGAGTCGACTTCGTCTTCGTAGAAGTCCGCGATCTTCTGCAGCATGGAGTCCATGGCGCCGGTGGCTTCGCCAACGCCGATCATCTGGGTCACCATGTTGGGGAAGACGCCGCATTCGCGCAGCGGATCGACGATGGTGCGGCCTTCTTCGATCGCCTTACGCACCTTCATCAGCGCTTCTTCAAGTACGGCATTGCCCGAGGTGCGGGCAGTAATGGCCAAGCCTTCGAGAATAGGAACGCCGGAGGTAATGAGCGTGCCCAGAGTTCGGGTGAAACGGGCGACTGCGATTTTGCGCAGCAGCATGCCCATGATGGGCAGCTTGAGCAGCATGGCGTCGAAGTAATAGCGCCCACGCGGGTGCTTGCGAATCTGCTTGACGCCAAACACGACACCAACGCCCCCCACGATAAAGAACCACCAGAAATGACCCACGAAGGCACTGAGGCCGATGACGATGCGGGTCGGCAGCGGAAGCGCAACTCCCAATCCGACAAAGAGGTTCGCGAAGATCGGCACCACCCACTTGAGCAGCGCGGCCACGATCACCATGGCGAGGGAAACGACGGCGACCGGGTAGATCAGCGCCGACTTTACGGCCGCGCGCAGCTTGACCGCTTTTTCCACGTAGATCGCCAGGCGCTGCAGGATGATGTCGAGAATACCGCCTGTCTCGCCCGCCTCGATCATGTTAGTAGTCAGGTCGTCGAAGATGACCGGAAACCCGCGCATGGCATTGGCCAGCGTGGCGCCGCCTTCGACGGTGGTCCGGACACCGAGCAGCGTTTTTTGAAAGGCGGGATTCTCCTGGTTGGCGCCGAGAATCTCCAGGCACTGTACCAGCGGCAGACCGGCGTCAATCATGACGGAGAACTGGCGGAAGAACACCGCAACCTCCTTTACCTTGACCTTCCCGCTGCCAAAAGTGGGCAGGGAAAATTCCTTGCCCTTCTCCCGGATCGAGCCTGGCGTAATGCGCTCTCTCCGGAGCTGCGAGGCCAAACCGTCCTTGGTCGAGGCTACGCGTTCTCCCTGAACTTTCTGGCCTGTAGCGGTCTTTCCCGAAAACGTAAAAACCGGCATGGTTTTCTCCTTAAATCTGTGTTCTGCAATCTATGTTCTGCCGGCGTGGGCTGCCGATTCTGCGCGCTGCCCCCGCCTTCATAGTCCTGTGCTTGCACTTTCCTGTTTCCAACCCCCGTTGTTCTACCGGGATTTCTCGATGTCATCGCTTCGCAGGCGCAGCACCCTTGGCCAATGGAGCGGGAGCACCCCGGTTCACAAAGGTCGGGCCGCGCGCGATCATTTCCTGCAGTTCGTCCTGATTGCTGGAGCGCGTCAGCGCCATTTCCATTGTGATTTGCTTCTGGAAATACGCGATGGCGAGCGACTGGTTGAATGTCTGCATGCCGTACTTTTCCTGCCCGGACTGCATGGAAGAGTAGATCTGGTGAATCTTGTCTTCGCGGATCAGGTTGCGCACAGCCGCATTGGGCACCAGGATTTCCATGCACATGGCGCGTCCTTTGCCATCGATTTTTGGCAGCAGGCTTTGACACATGATGCCTTCGAGCACCAGCGAAAGCTGGGCGCGGATCTGCGATTGCTGGTGCGCCGGAAACACGTCGATCACGCGGTTGATGGTGGAGGAGGCAGAGTTCGTGTGCAAGGTTCCAAAGGTGAGGTGGCCCGTTTCCGCGATACGCAGCGCGGACTCGATGGTTTCGAGGTCGCGCATTTCGCCGATCAGCACCACGTCCGGATCCTCACGAAGCGCGGCGCGCAGGGCGTCGGTAAAGCTTTTCGTGTCCGAGTGCAATTCGCGCTGGTTGACCACGCAGTTCTTGTTCATGTGAACGAACTCAATCGGATCCTCAATGGTAAGGATGTGCTCGTGGCGCTCGGTATTGATCTTGTCGATCATGGCCGCCAGCGTCGTGGACTTGCCCGAACCGGTCGGCCCCGTCACCAGCACCAGCCCGCGCGGTTTGTCGCACATCTTGCTGACGACCGGAGGCAGCCCCAACTGGTTGAATGACTTGATCTCGAACGGAATCAGACGGAAGACGCAAGCCGAGGCGCCGCGCTGGTTGAAGACGTTGGCGCGGAAGCGAGCCAATCCTTTTAAACCGAAGGAGAAATCCAATTCCAGGCTTTCTTCGAAACGGTGCTTCTGCGAATCGGTCATCACGCTATAGGCCAGTTGCTTGGTCTCGGCCGGCGTCAACTGCGGCAGATCGAGCGGTACCAGATGTCCGTGCACGCGGATTTGCGGCGGCGAGTTGGTGGTGATGTGGAGGTCGCTTCCATTCATCTCCAGCATGCGGCGGAGCAGATCGCTTAATGAGAGAGCCATAGTTTTTCTTTCTTCTTTCTTCCTTGTGCCGTTTCTAGTGGATCGTTTCGCGAGCCACTTCTTCGAGCGTGGTCCAGCCTTGCGCGACCTTGGTCAGTCCGCTGCGCCGCAGGGTGATCATGCCGCGTTCAATCGCTTTCTTCTTGAGTTCGAGGGCCGAGGCGCCGACCAGAACCAGTTCTCGGATCTCGTCATCCACTTCCATCACTTCGTACAGTCCGGTGCGTCCCTTGTAGCCGGTCTTGTTGCAGGTGGCGCAGCCCTTGCCCTTCATGATCTGCACCGTCTTGGCCTCTTCGGGCGTGAAGCCCTCGTCGATCAGGGCCTGCGGAGGCACTTCGACCGGTTCGGCACAGTCCTTGCAGATCCGCCGGATCAGGCGCTGGGCGCAGATCAGATGAACCGAGGTTGCCACCAGGAAGGGCTCGATTCCCATGTTCATGAGACGCGTGATGGTTTCCGGCGCGCCATTGGTGTGCAGCGTGGATAAAACGAGGTGGCCGGTGAGTGCGGCCTTGATGGCGATTTCCGCGGTTTCAAAGTCGCGGATTTCGCCGACCAGAATGATGTTGGGATCCTGGCGCAGGAAGGCGCGCAGGGCCGCCGCAAAATTCAGGCCGATCTGCTCCTTCATCTGCACCTGGTTCACGCCGGCCAGTTGGAACTCGACCGGGTCTTCGGCGGTCATGATGTTGGTATCGGGCTGGTTCAGTCGCGAGATCGAAGAGTAGAGCGTGTTGGTTTTGCCGGATCCCGTCGGCCCCGTGACCAGCACCATGCCGTAGGGCTTGAGGATAGCCTTCTCGAACTTGACCAGCGACTCCGCCTCGAAGCCGAGCTTGGTCATGTCGAGGCGCAGATTTTCCTTGTCCAGCAACCGGAGCACAATCTTCTCGCCCCAGAGCGTGGGCAGAGTGGAGACGCGGAAATCGAGCTGCTTTTTCTTGCCGCCGATCTGCATCTTCAGCATGATGCGACCGTCCTGCGGCAGCCGCTTTTCGCTGATATCGAGTTTCGCCATGATCTTGAGACGCGAAGTGATCGCGTCCTTCAATTTCAGCGGCGGATTCATGATCAATTGAAGAATGCCGTCGATGCGGAAGCGGACCCGGAATTCCTTTTCGTAGGGCTCCATGTGGATGTCGCTGGCACCGCGCTTCACGGCATCCGTGAGCACCAGGTTCACCAGCTTGACGATCGGAGCTTCGTCGGCCGCTTTCTCCAGTTCCTTGAGCTCTAGTTCCTGCTCTTCGGCCTGCACCTCGACGTCGGTGCCCTCGCCGAGGTCGTTCATGGACTGCATGACCTGCTCGAGCTCTTCCTCCTTGGAAGTGCCGTAGGCCTTATCGATTCCGATGATGATGGAGCTTTCCGAGGCAACCACCGGTTCGATGTTGAAGCCGGTCATGAACTTGATATCGTCCATCGCAAAGACGTTGGTGGGATCCACCATGGCGATGGTGAGCGAAGCGCCGACGCGGCTGAGCGGCAGAATCTGATAGCGTTTCGCGGTTTCGTAAGGAATCAGTTTGACGACGGCGGGGTCGATTTCAAAATAAGAAAGATTAATGGCGGGCACACCGTACTGGCGCGAGAGAAAATTGGTGACATCCTCATCCGAAAGGAAGCCCAACTTCACCAGCGCGGAGGCGAGCCGGGTGTGAGAATCCTTCTGGAGCTTGGTTGCCTGTTCCAACTGCTCTGGGGTGATGACCTTTTCTTTGACGAGCAGGTCACCCAGCCGCTGCGACATATCTCTCCTGTATTTCCGCGAAGTCCGGAGTCAATGCGAAACCGCTGATTTCAGGGAGATCAGCGAGGAATCTTTCGCACTGACACAAATTGTCAACCCAATGACTATTCCGGAAAAGTGACTTAGGTACTTGTACTTCGCGGGAGGTGCGGTTTGCGCCCGATATTGACCGCATTTCTGCCAGAAACTTGCCCGTATTGCAAAGATCACCGCGCGGCAGACCATGTTCTTCGGTGCGGGACTGCTCTAACCACAGAAGAATTTCCCTGTGTACCCCTGTGGACCCCTGTGCCCCCTGTGGTTAAGGTTCTGGACTCGCAGCTAAAATGATGACTCCGGGTACTCCAACCTGCGCGCGCCATGAGCGAAACCAAACACGACGCGATCCGCGCGTACTATCACACCTTATTTTCCGCCTGGGGACGCCAGCACTGGTGGCCGGCGCAATCGCGCTTTGAGATGATCGTCGGAGCCTATTTAACGCAGAACACTTCATGGACGAACGTTGAGAAGGCGCTCGGCAACCTGCGGAAAGCGCGACTGCTGACCATCAGCGGAATCCGGCGCACGCCTCTGCGTAAGCTTGAGCAATTAATCCGCCCGGCGGGTTACTTCCGGCAGAAAGCGCAGCGGCTGAAAACGTTTGTGAGCTTTCTCGATGAGCGTTACAGCGGATCGTTCGAGCGGATGTTCGCGCGGCCAACGGCCGAGCTCCGCGACGAATTGCTCGCGCTCAACGGCGTAGGGCCGGAAACCGCAGACTCGATTCTGTTGTATGCCGGTAATCACCCGGTCTTCGTTGTGGACGCTTACACGAGGCGAATTCTGGAACGGCACGACATTGTTTCCAGCGCGGGCGGCTATGACGAGATTCGACAACTGTTCGAGCAGGCCCTGGCGGCGGCTGCGGAGGGAATCCATGGCATCGAAAACGAGTCCGGGGCAGCCGAGTCTGCGGCAACCGGGATTGGACCAGCCAAGACTGCGGCGCGGCAGCTGCGTTCGTCTCATCGTCCTTCGCGCGTGAGCACAGCCGAGCGCACCGCTCTGGTTCAAGTGTTCAATGAAATGCACGGACTGATCGTCGGAGTCGGCAAGACTTACTGCCTAAAGTCACAACCGCAGTGTGAGCAATGTCCTTTGCAGAAGTTCCTTCCTGAGGCAAAGTGAATCGGCAAGAGTTCGGAGGCAGTGACCACATGAAATGGCGAGCGCTTATTTTTCTTTTGGCGATACCAGCCCTTTGCCTGGGATTTGGCGACGGCGTTCGTAAGCAGTCGTTGCGTGAGGCTGCAGAGGCTTCTGGAATGCTCATCGGCACAGCGGTGAGGCCGGCTCAACTTTCCGAGGCGGCATACGCGTCCACGCTGGCCCGCGAGTTCAATGTGTTGGAGCCGGAAGACGTCCTCAAGTGGGAGGTGGTGCATCCGGAGCAGCAGTCCTTCGATTTTTCTCAAGGCGACCAAATTATCGATTTCGCGGCCCGACACGGAATGAAGGTTCGCGGCCACACGCTGGTCTGGCACCAACAGAATCCAAAATGGCTGACGGAAGGAAAATACACGTCCGGCGAGCTAGCGCAAATTCTCGAGAAACACATTAAGACCGTGGTCGGACATTACCGGGGCAAGATATTCGCGTGGGATGTCGTCAATGAGGCCTTCGACGAGTTGCAGCCGGGACAATTGCGCAGCACGATCTGGCGAGACCAGCCCGGAATCGTCCTCGCGGGAAACGGCACCTCCTATATTGAGCGTTGTTTCCGCTGGGCGCATGAAGCCGATCCGCAAGCTCTCCTGTTTTACAATGAGGCTGGGGCAGAGGTCGTGAACCCCAAGTCGGACGCGATCTACGCCATGGTCCGCGATTTCCGGCAGCGCGACGTCCCCATCGATGGCGTCGGGTTTCAGATGCACATCGCGAATCTGCGCGCCGATGTTGCATCCATTTCTGCCAATATCAAGCGCTTCACGGCTCTGGGCGTGCAGGTCCACATCACCGAAATGGACGTCGCCCTGCCCGTCGATCCGAGCGGCAATCCTCGCCCCGAGGACCTGCAAAGGCAGGCGGATATCTATCGCGAGGTTGCCACCGCCTGTCTATCTCATAGCGGATGCACGGCGATCCAGACGTGGGGTTTCACGGACAAATATTCCTGGATCGGATGGCACTCGAAGCACACGCAAGGCGCGGCCCTGCCGTTTGATCGGAACTATGGGGCCAAGCCCGCCTACGCAGCGCTGCGGGATGTGCTGGCGGAAGGGCGTCGTTAGTGAAGGAACGGGCTCCTCGTCCGTCCAGTCTCGGGTGGCCGGGCGGGGCGCCCGGTTCACCACCAGGAACGACTAACGGCCAACTACGCCCTATTACGCCCTATAATGTGGTCAATCCTTGGCCGCACCGAATCCAATTCGCGACGAAACCAAGACCTCCGGCCGCCGGACGTTCGTGATCACGCTGGCGATCGGCGCTTTTCTGCTGCTCGCGGTCCTCGTGCTACAGGCCTCGTTTAATCTGAAGTTCATCAGTCCTGACACCAATCAGGAGCTTCTTTTTTTCGTCGGACTGAGCGCGCTGATCTTCTCTGCGTTCGTTGCCCTGACACTCGTTCTCGGACGCAATCTGCTGAAACTCTATGCCGAAAGGAGGCAGGGCGTAGCCGGTTCAAAATTCCGCACACGGCTGGTGGTGGTCAGCCTTCTGCTGTCGTTTTTGCCCGTGCTTGCGATGTTCTGGTTCTCCTACGGACTGCTGAACCGCTCGATCGACAAGTGGTTTTCCCAACCGGTCGAGGAAGTGCGGGCGGACACGGCGGCGATGGAGGCTCTGCTCTATGACTATGCTGGGCAGAACGCTACGTCGGAGGCGCAATCCATTGCGCAGTCGGAAGAATTTCAAAGAGCCTTCGCGAACGGAATTGTTTCTGAAGCTAATGCGGAACTTCGGGAGCACCTCCCGACGCTGCGGGGCGGATTTGTTCTGGCGCTAATGAATGGCAACGTGGCAGCCAGCCTCAACGCTCCGGCGGCTTGGCTCAATATGAAGACCAGCTTGCCGGTGCAGGCGGCCCTGCTCGGGGAGCATCCCCATTTCCAGTGGGGACAGACGGATTACATCGTTGCGGCAGCGAAGCTCAAACACGGCGCCGTGCTCGTCGCCATGCCGCTTCCGCCAAGATTTGCCGAGACAGCCAGGCAAATTCAGGATAGCCAGAAGCGCTACATCGAACTGGCCGCGAAGAGAAAGCTGTTTCGTCGGACTTATATAGGGTTCCTGCTGCTGCTGACGGTGTTAGTGCTGTTCGCTTCGACCTGGCTCGCGCTCCTGCTTTCGAAGTTGGTCAATCGTCCGGTCGCAGCGCTGGCCGCAGGTACGGAGGCCATCTCCAAAGGGCAACTGGACTATCGCGTCGATATCCGAGCCACTGACGAACTGGCCGAACTGGTGCAGTCTTTCAACAGCATGGCGGAGCAGCTCGAATCCAGCCGGCACCAGATTGAAGCCTCCAGTCGCGATGTAGGCAATGCGAACGAGGCGCTGGAAAGAAGACGCCGGTACATCGAAACCGTCCTGGAAAGTATTCCGACTGGTGTGATTTCGATTGACGCGGCGCGCCGTGTAACACTGGCCAACGCCGCTTTCTCCCGTATGTTTTATCTGGAGCGGAGCGAGTACGTGAGTCCGGCGACGCTAGTAAACCTCCCGCTGCGGGACGTGATGCCCGCCGATGTGCTCGCAGACCTGGAACCTCTGCTCCGCCGTGCCGATCGTATGGGCATCACGGCGGCCAACATCGAACTTGCCCTGCCCCGAGCTCAGTTGAATGTCGCCGTAACCGTGTCCGCGCTGCGGCACGCCGCCGACCGCGACGAGGGCCTGGGATACGTGCTGGTATTCGAAGACTTGTCGGACCTGCTGCGAGCCCAGAAACAGGCAGCCTGGCGCGAGGTGGCGCGGCGCGTGGCGCACGAGATCAAGAACCCGCTGACCCCGATCGCGCTTTCCGCCGAGCGCATTCATCGCCATTTGAAACGCGGCACGGCGCCCGACGCAGCTTCACTTGAGGTGATCCGCACTTGCGCGGAAACCATCCGGAACGCCGTCGAAACCTTGCGCGCGCTGGTAGACGAGTTTTCGGTGCTGGCGCGTTTTCCCGCATCGCGGCCTCAACCCGCCAGCTTGAATGATCTGGTGGAGGGGGCGCTTATCATGTTCAATGGGCGACTGGAGGGCATTCGCGTCCGTACGGAACTGGCGCACGATCTGCCGGCCGTGATGGCCGACCCGGAAGCGATCAAGCGCGCGGTCGCGAACCTGGTGGATAACGCCGCTGAGGCGATGCAGGACGCGATCCTGAAAGAGATCACGATTTCGACCGCGCTGGTGGCCAGCCGCGATGCCGTCGAACTGGTTGTCTCCGACACCGGGCAGGGAGTTTCGCGCGATGTGAAGGAACGGCTATTCCTGCCCTACTTCTCGACCAAGCAACGCGGCACAGGGCTGGGTCTGGCCATCGTGAGCAGAATTGTCGAAGACCATCATGGTTCGATCCGAGTCGAAGAAAACAAGCCGGTCGGCAGCCGCTTCGTGGTGGAACTGCCCGTGGCCGTCGAAGCTATCAGCGCTCCGGCAGTGAGCTAAGAGCTCGTGCGCAAGCGATTCGTGCAAGCCATTCGTATCAGGGGTATCGCTTTAGCGATACCGTAAGCTCGTCAAGATCAGACGCCCCTTTAGGGGCTGGGCATCGAATATCGAACTCCGCAGGCAAATAACGCTATGGCACACATCCTGATCGTCGATGACGAATCCGGTATCCGCGAATCCTTGCAAGGCGTTCTCGAGGACGAAGGTTACAAAACCAGCGTCAGCCCAAGCGGCGAAGACTGTCTCGAGCTGCTGCGCAAGAGCAGCTTCGACCTGATCCTGCTGGATGTGTGGCTGACCGGGATCGACGGACTGGAAGTGCTGGAGAGGGTCCGCGAGCTTCAGGATCCACCAGAGGTCATCATGATCTCGGGGCACGGGACCATCGAAACGGCCGTGCGGGCCACCAAGCTGGGCGCTTACGATTTTGCGGAAAAGCCGCTATCGCTCGAAAAGACGCTCATTCTTGTAAAAAATGCGATCGACGCGCGGCGGTTGCGGCGTGAGAATCTCGATCTGAGGAAGCAACTCCAGTCGAAGAGCGTAATCGTGGGCGACAGTGTTCCCATGAAGGCGCTGCGCCAGCAGATCACGCTTATGGCGCCTACCAATGGACGCGTGCTGATCTACGGCGAATCGGGCACCGGCAAAGAGCTGGTCGCGCATGCCATCCACATGCAGAGCCCGCGCAAAGATGAAATGTTTGTCGAGATGAACTGCGCCGCGATTCCTGAAGACCTGATCGACAGTGAACTCTACGGCCATCGCAAATCGTCGTTTCCGGGAGCGACGGCGGACAAGGAAGGCAAGTTTCAGAAGGCCGATCGCGGAACTCTGTTTCTGGATGAAGTCGGCGACATGAGCCTGAAGACGCAGTCTAAAGTCTTGCGTACTCTGGAACAACAGCGATTCATTCCAGTGGGAAGCGACAACCCCGTCACCGTGGACGTGCGCGTGATTGCTTCCACCAACAAAGACCTGGAGGAAGAAATCACCAAGGGGAACTTCCGCGAGGATCTTTTTTATCGTCTGAACGTGATTCCGTTTGTGGTACCGCCGCTGCGCGAACGCAAGGAAGACATCCCATTGTTTGCGCGACACTTTCTCAAGGAATTTGCCTCGGCCTACGGCCGGCGTCCACGAGAGATCACCGACGATGCGATCGATTCCCTGATGCGCTACGCCTGGCCGGGGAACGTCCGCGAACTGCGGAATGTGATCGAGCGCATCGTGATCATGAATCCCACCACTTCGCGATTTGAACGCAAGCATCTTCCGCCTCTGGTGCACCGCGACGGGAGCCGCCGGGTGGCGGGCAGCGAGGGCTCCACGCTGCACCAGGCGCGCGCGGCATATGAGCGCGACTACATTCTCAAAAAGCTGGACGAGAACCATGGCAACGTCAGCCGCACCGCGGAAGTGCTCGGCCTCGAGCGCAGCCATTTGTATCGCAAGATGAAGAGTCTGGGAATTGCGGCAAAAGAGTAGGGCAGGTCCCAGGTATCAGGTGTCAGGTGTCAGGAAAACCGAGCCACCGATTTGCGGTTAGGTTTTCCTGACACCTGGCACCTGAGACCTATCTCTTCAGCATGTGAATCTCTGTCCCGTTCTTGTGAAACTGGACTTCGTCCATCAACTGATTGATCAGGTAGATGCCGCGTCCGTGACTCGCATAGATGTTCTCGCCGTGGCAGGGATTGGAAATCTTGGTGGGATCGAAACCGGCGCCGGGATCGCGCACTATGATCAGGATTCCCTGCTTCTCATCGCAGGCTACGTCGCATTCGATAATTTTTGATGGATCGTTTTTCGCTCCATGCACGACGGCATTGGCCAGCGCTTCGGTCAATGCGAGTTCGATGTCGTCTTCGTGTCCCGGAGCACATTTCATTTCCCGCACCACATCCATCACGCTTCGGACGACCGGGTCCACCGCGTCGCGATCGGCGGAAAGCGTCACGCTCAGCTTGAGATCAAGCTTATCCGCGTCGAAGGCACAAGACTTTGGCGGTTGCTCTGAGGTTGAGGAAGAATCTTCCATAAGCGGTTGTGGGCTTTGGTACCGGCCTTTCTGTTAACTTTCTATGAACCTTATCTATCAAGTATGATGCACGGAGCCGCTGACAGATTCTAGGGATTTAGGGCCTGAGATGCAAACTCTATTTGGATCGCAGGCAACCGTTAACTATTACGTCGGCGGGGTCACCACGGTCAGGTGGCCTCCTAACGACCTGAAACCTACAGCCTGGCAGTCGGCAAGAGACTCCGTAGAGATGGATTGCCCCATCTCGCTCGGCGGCGCGAGACGCGGCAAGCCGCGTCTCTACAGGGGACTCTACGACTCCGGATCCGGCGGACCTCCGATCTGCTGTAGTTGACGCCGCCAATCCAGTTCCTCCACAAAGTTTCGTGAATCGCGCCATCCCGCCTTGACCTTTACGAAAAGCTCGAGAAAAACTTTGGTTCCTACCATCTTCTCTATATCGAGGCGGGCGTCGGTCCCAATCTTCTTGAGCATCTGTCCACCCTTGCCGAGCAGGATGGCTTTCTGTCCGTCGCGATCGCAAAAAATCACGGCGGCAATTCGGGTCAGCCTCGGACTCTCTTCGAACTGCTCGATGAGAACCGAGACCGCGTGCGGCACCTCTTCATGCGTTTGCATAAGAACATGCTCGCGGATCAACTCCGCCGCCATGAATCGCACCGGCTGATCGGTAATCTGATCCTCGGGAAAATAGCGCGGGCCGTTGGGGAGAGCCTTCAGGACGCATGACAGCAATTCGTCGAGGCCTTTCTTCTTGAGAGCGGAGATGGGGACGATCTCCTTGAAATCGTGCAGCGTTTGAAACTGCGCGATCAGCGGCAGCAGTTTACTCTTATCCGCGAGCAAATCAATTTTGTTGAGCAGGAGGAAGACCGGAGTGCCCGCCTTTTTCGCGAGATCGAGGACGAAAGCGTCTTCACGGTCCCACTTTTTCTTGGCATCGACAATCATCAGAATCAGTTCGCAGCCTTCGAGCGCCTCGCGGACTTCGGACATCATCTTGCGCCCGAGCGACGAGCCGGACTGGTGAACTCCGGGCGTGTCGATGAGCACGATTTGCCCGGCCTCGCGTCCTTTCTGCTTTGGAACGTTGATGATGCCGAGGATGCGGTTGCGCGTGGTCTGCGGCTTCGGCGAAATGATGGCCAACTTCTCGCCGACCAGCGCATTCAGCAGCGTGCTCTTGCCGGCGTTGGGACGACCGAGAATGCAGACAAATCCAGAGTGAAAAGACATGAGCGTAGGCTACTAGCTTCTGGCTGCTGGCCGCCAGCAACCTGAACTTTTGATGGCTATTTACCAGTTGGTACTGGTACCCCCCTCCCCCCTTGTCTCCTGGAATCATAGAGTTAGCGGGAATTTTTGGACTTGGTCTTTGAATCGAAAGGACTTATATCAAAGTATTCCGGAATAAGGACTTAGCTCCTAAAATAGCGCTGAAACGGCTTTGGGGCAGTTTCGAGGGCCGTCTTCGTGGACGGACTTCGAAACTGCCCCAATCAGAGTTCTATTTTCGCGCACGGTGGGTTGAAAAGTCAATTTATTTTCGATCACCGATGTTTGATGAAGATGTTTGTGATGAAAAAGAGGGCCGGCGGTCCGACCGCAGAAGCGCCCGCGCAGCTTCATTGTTTTGCGAGGGCGCGGCGCGCTTTCGAATAGTCGCCGGTGCGGCTCCTCCAGTTACTGGCTAGCGTTCCGATTGCCCAGAACACCGCAAAGATCAGAAACGGCTTGCTGCCGGGAACGTCTGCCCTCCATGTGCAGAGCGCGCCCAGCGTTGGAACAACTGCGGAAGACGTCACTCCTGCCGACCACATGATGGCCTTGGCCACTGGGCTGGCCTTCTGCATCGAGGCCTTGTCTGTCTGCACTCCAAAGAAGGGGAGGTGCTCGAAAACCCATCGGAGGCCGGTCGGATAGCCCTCGGGGTGTTCGGTACCTCCGACGGTGTAGAAAGCGAAACGAATGCCGAGAATTCTTCCGACCGCCCAATGCGCGATTCCGTGGCAGAAGAAGTAGAGGAGGAGCCAGGCTGCGATCATCATTGTTGCGGCGATGGCGGCGGGCTTCGAGGGGGTGGATTTCGCCAGAGCTAGGGTGGCGCAAGCAGCTGCGAGCCCGGCGATCTGGACTGTGTTTCCGGCAGTAATCGAAAGGCGGCCGAAGATCTTTCGTTGCGGAGGTGAAGGTGAGGTGTTCATGTTTGCCGGGTAGTGTCTTAAGAAAGTGTTTAAGACACTACCGTTTGCTGCCTACTGTCGTCGCAGCCATTCTAGAAGCGAACTGGCGTCTTATGTTGCTATTCTGTCGATACAACGACCGGAGGACAGTCCCTCAGCGCTTACGGCGTGGCTGAAGCCACGCCCCTTCAAAACAAATTCAAGCTCAAGGCGCTCCGCACCCGGTAAGGCCCTCGAAATTAGGGCGCTTGAGTCGCAGCGGTGAACCGAGGCGCCACCCAAAAGCTCAAGACGGGGCCGGGCGTTTTCCCTCTATCCTGACGCGGCATCGAGAGAACGTCATCCTAAGTTCGTCGCTAGTGCCGCTAGGGGTCCTTCGACTCCGCCAAGCCATTCGCTTCGCGCATGGCCCGGATGCGCTCAGGATGACAACTCTGGTTGGTTAAGCTTCGTGAGAGAAGAGTCGCCGCTGGCACCCATTTAACAGACGGCCGAGCTTTACCGCAGGCCACCGGACGCCAGCAACGTCTCGCCCGTCACCCAGGCGGAATCCTCTGATGCGAGAAAAACTGCGACTGGTGCGATATCGGACGGCTGCGCGATGCGGCCCAGTGGAGTCTGTGCCTCAAAGCCTTTCTGGAAGTCGCTTCCGATGACGCCCGCCGCGTGGGCGCCTTCCGTTTCTACAACTCCGGGATTGATGGAGTTCACCCGGATTTTCCTTGGCCCTAGTTCCTTCGCCAGTGTCCGGGTCACGGCATCCACCGCGCCCTTGGTGGCCGTATAGACGGACGTTGTCGGCGCCGTCAGCGAGCTCGCGACCGAACCGATGTTAATCACACTGCCGCCATCGGCACCGAAGTGCTTTGCTGCTTCCTGCGTGGCCAGAATGAGCCCCAGAACATTCGTGTCGAACATGCGGTGAAACTGTTCCTCAGTAATCTGATCGAGGGGAGCAAACTCGTAGACGCCCGCATTGTTCACCAGCACGTCCAGACGTCCAAACGCCTTCTTGGCTTCCGCGAAAAGCCGCTGCACATCCTTCGCCTTCGCGACGTCTCCCTGGATGGCGACGGCCTTCCCACCCTTGGCCTTGATCTCCGAGACCACGCGCTCCGCACCTTCCTTGCTGGACGCGTAGTTGACGACGACGGCCGCGCCTTCTGCCGCCAAGCCCTTCGCGATACCTGCCCCAATACCCTTCGATGACCCGGTCACTACCGCTACTCTATTGGTCAGCTTCCCCATGACTTCCTCCGTTCGATTGCCATCGATTCGACAATTCGATAACTATCTAATTGATGAAAGAGGTCGCGAGGAGGATTCAAATCGGCAACCTAAAATTTTGGCGAGGTGGTCGAGGTAAGCCTGCAAGACATCGCGCTGCAATGTGAGGTTGGCAAACTTGCCTTGGCGCGCGATCTCGATGAGGCCTGCCGCCTCCAATTCTTTCATATGGTGCGAAAGCGTGGCGGCGCTAATGGGTTGTCTGGCGCGGACGTCGGCGCAGGCTGTGCAGTTGCGGGCGGCGATCTGCTTGAATATCTTGTAGCGGCGCGGGTCGGCGAGGGCACGCGAAATCAGGGCGAACTGCCGGTCGGTCAGTCGAATTCGCTTTCCGTTTTTCATGTTGCAAACTCGCAATCGTCCTAGGTCAGCTTCATCGGCCTAAGTTCGGCTGTTGTGATCCGATGCGTACCCTCAGCGGCTAAAGCCGCTTTTTATTTTGCGATACTTACGGCGCGGCTGAAGCCGCGCCCCTTCAAAGCAACAGCGGCAAACCACTGCGCTACCCAAAAGCTCAAACGCGCCGGCCGCATCTTGTTAGATCAACTTCATCTGCTTGGGCTCGGTCGTCGTGATGCGCACACGCTCTACCCGGCGGTCGGTTGAGTCGAGTACTTCAAACTTCAGACCTTCGTCTTCGATGACTTCGCCCTTCTTTGGGATTCTTCCCGCGAGTTCGCTGACCAGGCCGGCGATGGTGGATGACTCGTGGCCTTCCGGGCGCATGCCGAAGAGTTCGTCGAGGCGGTCGACATCCATGTTGCCGGGGACGATGTAGGAATGATCGTTTTCCTGCACGACTTGCGCTTTCTCGTGCTCATCGCCGATTTCGCCGACGATTTCTTCCACCAGGTCTTCGATGGTTACGAGGCCGGCTACGCCGCCGTATTCGTCCACGACTATTGCCATGCGGATGTTACTGCGCTGCATCTCGCGCAGTAAGTCACTTACTAACTTGCTTTCCGGGACGAAGTAAACATCCTTTCGCATGAGGCTCGCTACCGTCCGCGTGTGCGCCTCCGAGTCGGGCACTTGCAGCACGTCCTGGGTGTGGAGAATGCCTTTGATATTGTGAATCGAACCTTCGTACACGGGAATGCGTGAGAACGGCTTGACTCTGAGTAACTCGACCACCTGTTCGACGGTGTAGTCTGAAGGGACGGCCACTATCTCGGGCCGCGGTTTCATCGCCTCGCGAACCGTCTTGCCGCTGAACTCGACCACCGACTGGATCAAGTCGCGATCGCCTTCCTGGATAATGCCTTCTTCCTGTCCCGCTTCAATCAAGGCGTCGACGGCTTCAGAGGAAGTTTCCGGTTGCGCGTCGGCGTGTTCGCGGGTGAGCGCGGCAACGGATTGGCAGAATCCGAGGACCAGCGTAACAGGCAAGACCAGGTAGATCAGAATGCGTAACGGTAGCGCCCAGTCCGCCAGCCAGCGGCCCCGGGTTCGCGAAAAAAAGACGAAGGGCAGCAGGCGATTAAAAATAATGATAATCAGCACCAGGCTGAGCGTGGCCTCGAGGACTTCGTAGATGCTCCAGGCGCGGTCGCGAAACACAGTGAAGCCGACGATCATTGCGATGGCAGCGGTGACCAGTTGCGTCAGAATGGCCATGGAGAGCGAGGCGCGGGAGCGCGTTACTCCAAGCCGCGGCTCGACGAGCTGCTCGAAGGCGTCGATGTTGTCCTGAAAATCGCGCGAGAGGAATTTGCCAATTTCCTGGTAAAGACGGTCGACGTAGGAGACCAGCGTGAGCAGGCCGAGCAGGAACGCGAGAGCAATGCTGGCGCCAATCATTGCAGTTGGTTCCTCGGGGTGCGCGGAGTCGTCGGTTTCTGCCGAGCGACGGAAGTCGCTCTTTCAATCATTCCCAGCGGAAGGTGGAGTTTCGCGCGCAACTGTTTTTCGCGGCGGGCCATCTGTCCATTGTCGCACTCATGATCATAGCCGCGCAGATGCAGGATACCGTGCAACATGAGAATCTTAACTTCCTCGGCTGGCGAGTGTCCGAGCGCGCGCGCATTTTTTGTTGCGATCTCCGCCGAGATGGCGATTTCGCCGGCTAACTGTTTTTGGACGTCGGGGTCGGCGGGAAATGAAAGCACGTCGGTGGGCTTGTCTTTTCCGCGGAAACGGCGGTTCAGGGACTTCATCTCGGCGCTTGAGGTGAGTAGGACATTGACGATGCCCTTCAATCCCGCAGCCCGGCGGGCGCGAGCCAGGAAGCGGTCGAGCGCCAAGTTGGTCAGATCCGCGACGCGCTTTTGAAAGATGACCAAGTTGCCCGCCCAGCCCCTAAAGGGGCATCTGATTCATGCGCTTGGCGGTATCGCTAAGCGATACCCTGATACGAATCTGGTACTGCCAACACGATACCCTGATGCGAGTCCGGACTGCCAAAGCGAAAAGGAGGGTAGCGGCTAGGCTCCCTCCTGTGTGGCGCGGACGCCCTCGTCCGCGGCTTTTGAATTTGCCCTGACTTTTCGCGGACGAGGGCGTCCGCGCCACACGAGTCTTTTTAGTTGCGCACGTGCGGCTCTTCGGGCGGCACCGGCAAAGCCGGCGGCGCGCCGGGCTTCGGTTCCAGCAGCGACAACTGCTGTTCCGCCAGGCGCGTTTTGTGCTCGTCGTAGGCGCGGATGATCCTCTGCACCAGATGATGACGAACCACGTCGCTTTCGTCGAAGTGCACGAATGCCAGCCCGTTTACTCCTTGCAGAATATCGACCGCTTCGATCAGGCCGCTGCGGCGCGCGTTGGGCAAGTCGATCTGCGTGATGTCGCCGGTGATCACCGCTTTGGAACCAAATCCCAGGCGGGTGACGAACATCTTCATCTGCTCGGAGGTTGTGTTCTGCGCTTCGTCGAGGATCACGAACGAATCGTTCAGCGTGCGCCCGCGCATGAAGGCGATCGGCGCGATCTCGATGACATTTTTTTCGAGATAGCGTTCGACGCGCTCGGGCTCCAGCATGTCGAAGAGCGCGTCATATAAGGGCCGCAGATAGGGGTCGATTTTCTCCTGCAAGGTGCCGGGGAGAAAGCCGAGACGTTCGCCGGCCTCGACCGCCGGCCGCGCCAGAATGATGCGGTTGACCTGCTTGTTCAGCAGCGCCGAGATCGCCATGGCCACGGCGAGGTAGGTCTTGCCGGTGCCGGCGGGGCCGACGCCAAATACCATGTCATGCTTCTCAATGGCCTCGAGGTAGCGGCGCTGATTGGGACTTTTCGGCTGGACGGTGCGGCGTCCAAAAGAACGCTGGCGGCCGGCTTCGGCCAGTCCACGGAGCGTCACGTTCGGATCACCGACGACCACACGCAACATGCTGCTCAGGTCGCCGTTCACGAACTGGTGACCGGATTTCCGCAGATGCTCGTAGTCGGCGAACAACTGTTCAGCGCGGGCTACGTCGCGGGGCGCGCCTTCCAGTTCAATGCGATCGGAACGCAGATCGATGTTGATGTTCAGGCCGTCTTCGAGCACATGGAGATTTTCATCGCGGGTGCCGAACAGGGTCTCGATATCACGTGTGAGTTCAATATTTTTTTTCATGCTATTTGGTTTTGGGGATGTGTCGCCGCCTCCAGCAGCTTAGGACCGGGCTCACTCGTCGTCTCACTCGTCATCGTAAGGATGAGATGTGGGTTGCGGGGATGTGGTTTACCACCGGGCGGGGGCGAACACTTGCCGGCGTTTTTTGCACGCAAATAGCTGGATGTGGAAGTAGAACAAACCGGATTGCGCACCCCAACGACGGGGCGGTTACCAACCATTTGAGACCAGCGTAGCGCGGGC
Organism: uncultured Acidobacteriaceae bacterium; assembly: GCA_963772195.1. Classification (GTDB taxonomy): domain Bacteria; phylum Acidobacteriota; class Terriglobia; order Terriglobales; family Acidobacteriaceae; genus Acidiflorens. Next base: position 465,549 of record CAVYWE010000003.1, read on the forward strand.
GGGGGCGGGAGTCAATGGCGTCCGTAAGTAGGTGGCTCTACTTGCTTTTCCATTAGCACCGGAACGCCGGTGGCGACCATCGAGGGTCGAAGAACTGGTCTCCGGGAGGCTCTTGCCGGTGCGGAAATGTTCGCGCGGACATGAATTCGTTGGCTGAGGGAGCACTGCCCCCGTCCTACACGCGCGTGGTAACATCTGCCCGTGGCCACTAGCGATACAGCTCCTGCGGCTGGAGCCCTCCAGTTACAGATTCAACGCGCTATGTCGGGAGAACAGCGTATCTTCCTCGCCTTCGAGATGAGCTTGTTCGCACGCGAACTGGCGAAAGAAGGGGTGCGGCGGGACCATCCCGAGTGGACGGAGGCGCAGGTCGCACGGGAACTGTTGCGGCTGGCTTTTCTCCCAGCACCATTGCCGGCCGGGCTGCGGTGAGCGTTCCGGATGTATTCCGAAGAATCACCACGGCGCTCGATCAAGCGGGCATTGGCCACATGCTCACCGGTTCATTCGCCAGCGCCCACTACGGCGCCCCGCGGTCCACGCAGGATATTGATCTCGTTATCGAAGCCACTCCTGCAGAGTTGCGAACGTTTGTCGCGTCCCTATCGGGCAACGAATACTATGCGGACCTGGATTCGGCCGTGGAGGCTCACCAGCGGCAGTCCATGTTTAATGTGATCGACCTGGCAACAGGCTGGAAGATTGATGATCATCCGCAAGTCGCGCGCCTTCAGCCAAGAGGAATTCAGGCGTCGCCAACGGGTGAGCCTGCATGACGTCCCACTCTTTGTCGCGAGCGCCGAGGACGTAGTAGTCTCGAAACTCGAATGGGCAAAGGTCGCGCAGTCGCGGCGGCAGATTGAGGATGCGGCGGCAATCTTGAGGATGCGACGGGACGCGCCGGACAACTCTTACTTGGCAAAGTGGATCGACGAGTTGGGTCTGAAAAAGGAGTGGGACGACGCGGAGCGGGTTGCGGGGATCGCGGACTGACGTCGGAGCTTGATGTGGGGGCTGTCGTGGCGGATGACAGGCAAATGATGAGTGCTATGGGGATTTTTCGCCAAAACGAGCTCTTCTCCAGTTGGCCCGTCTTCATTTCGAATCAGTAGGCACCAGGAGAGTTCTCCTTGCCGAGCTCTCTATTTCCCCGACGGTCGCCAGTTCAAGAACATTGTCAGGGTTGAGCTTTGCCGCGGGACATAGCGAGACAAATAGATGCGGCCGTCGCGACCAATGTCGTAGAAGTCCCACGCGGGATGAAGCGCAAGATCAAACAATTTGCGCACATTACTCGACTCAAGTTTGCCTGTTTCTAGATTGACGCTCGTCACATATAAAGTCGTGCCTGGCGGGTTGGCAAAGAACAATTCCTTACCCGTGGGGCTCCATCGCGGCTGGCATCCGCCTTCAGTGCTGATCTGCCAGCGACCGGCAGCCACGGCATTGGCAGACGTTGCAAGGGGGTCGAAGGGAACCACATAAACCTCCAACCGACCCGATTCGTCGGACGTGTAGGCCAGCCATTTGCCGTCGGGCGAAAGGTCAGTACCGAACGAACTGATGTTGCGCAGCAACAGGTGCGCTGCTTCCCCCGGTTTGAGTGGCGCCACCCAGACTTCTCCGGGACTGTTCGGATCATCGGCATGATGCTCAAACACGATGTAGCCATCCGCCGACCAGCCTCTGGGTAACACGTCCCCCTGCATCTTCGCGATCACCTGTGCGCTACCCAGCCCGTCGCTGGTACGGACGACAATCGAATCCCCTCCAATACCATTTTTGTATGCTACTCGGTGGCCATCTGGCGACCAGATGCCAAACGCTCCGCCCTCGCTCTCAAGGCTGATGCGGGTGCGGGTGCCACGGGTCAACTGCGCCACCCACACATCACTGCGTGCTCCCTGCGTTCCGATATAAAGAAGCTGGTCGCCGTTCGGCGAAATCCGCACGGACGTGTCGTTGGCCATGGCCGGCAGTCTTCCGGTCTCTTTTCCGGCACGGTCGAACCACACCACCTCGTTGGCTGTGGATCCGGATCCTTCCTCGTATGCGATGGACCCTTGGGGCGAAACACTGAAGGCAGCATAGTTGAACTGGCCATCGTATCCCACAGGTTTGGCGATGACTTCGAGGTCTTGTTCGAGAGAGAGCCGCTCAAAATTGAAGCGCTGTGCCAGTAAGGTACCGTCCGCGCGAACATGGAAGATGCGCCCTTGACTGAACGCCACATTGGAGATAACTCCTGCCAACACCGCAGGGTGGGGATCGTGCAGGGAAATCACTTGGACTTGGGCCAACAGCGGCGATTGCACCACATAGGCCACATGCTCGCCATCCGGCAGAAAGGCTGGAAATCGGTGATTGGCTTCTCTGGCTGTGCGCCTCGTGAGCGGGACTGGAGTGCCGCCAGACGTTGGCACTCGAAATAAACCGGTGGTGCGGGTTCCGAAGACAATCTCGCCGCGATTATTCCATGTGCCACCGCGTCCCTGCTCTATCGTGCACAGGTCGATAACGGATCGTCCGGCGACGTCAACGATCCTTAACGCATTGGCAGTGAAGAAACCGAGCTGTTTGCTATCCGGCGACCAGAAAGGAAAGGAGGCACCATCAGTTCCTGGCAGCGGCGTAAGAGTGGTGCGGTCGAGCGATCGCAGCAACAACATACGAGTGCCGTTGCTGTCGGAGCCCACGACAACGATGCGAGTGCCATCGGGAGAAATCGCTGGCGGGCCATAGAGGCCACTGAAATTCAAGGTGAAACCGGGCGAAGGAACGATGGCTAGTGCGGCTGGTTGCGCCGGCGGCGTTGTGGACAAAAAATGGACAGCTAGTCCACCAAGCAGCGTGCCGATCAGCACCATAGCCGCGAGCCACAGTTTCGAGAAGGCTAGTCTTTGTGTGGGACGCTCGTGAGCTGTTTCCGAAATCCATTTCAGCTCCGCGGCTATGTCATGAGCTGAGTGATACCGATCGTCAGGAGTTTTCTGCAGACATGTTCGGACAACGTGCTCGATTGCCGGCGGCAAGCCAGGACGAAGCTGTGAGACTGGATGAGGATCATCTTCCAGGATCGCTGAAACTACCTTGATCTGCGTCTTGCCGGAGAAGGGCCGTTTGCCCGTGGCCATCTCATACAGCATCGAACCGAAGGCAAAGATGTCGGTACGCGCATCGGCCTCCTTGCCCTCGAACTGTTCGGGCGCCATGTATTGCACAGTTCCTACCAGTGCTCCCGAGGTCGTCAGTGGAGATAGCGGAGTCGGAGAAGAGAGGGTCATGGCCGCCGAAAACAAGGGAGCGGACGATTCGGTCGCTGATGTGCCCGCTACCGCGGGCTTGGCCAGGCCAAAATCAAGCAGCTTGGCGCCGGTTTTCGTCAACATCACGTTGCCAGGTTTCAGGTCGCGGTGCACCACGCCAACGCGATGCGCCTGCTCCAGACCACCCAGGAGGTCGATAGCGATCTTCAGGAGCTCAGGAACAGCCAAAGCCCCTTTCGTTAAACGTTGCGCAAGCGTCTCCCCTTCCAAAAATTCCATGACCAGAAAATCGATACCATCCTGACAGCCGACATCGTGCAAGGTGCAAATGTGGGGATGATTTAGCCGGGAAATGATGCGTGCCTCGCGTTCAAAACGCTGCTTTAGCTCGGGGGACGATACAACAGTGGAATTGAGCACCTTGATTGCGACCGTACGGTCGAGACGTGTATCGCGGGCACGGTATACCTCCCCCATCCCGCCAGCTCCGATAAACGCGATGACTTCGTACGGCCCGAGGTTAGTGCCAGAAGGGAGCGCCATTGATGCGTGACATTATAGTGGGAACAGAGAGCGTGGAGCGAATTGCTGATAGATCGTCGGCCAACCGGAGATTGGCTGTTGTTAACAGCGATAGCGCTCACGACTGGGCTTGGCGGGCCGGAGTCTTTCCGCGGGAGAGCCGGCGTGGACGCGGGCGCTACATCTTATGCGCCTTCTTTCTTTGCTTCCGGCGGCGATGCCCACACCGCCCGATTCTTGGCCCAGGCCCGCAACTCGGCAATTTCCTCGGCCCGTGTAATCGAGAGCGGCACGGTGGACGAGAGCGCGGTGAGCAGATCCTCGGTGCTCAGTTCCAGTTTGCGAGCAAACGCGGCGTAGAGGCCGGTTTGCACGGCTGATTCGATTTCTGCGCCGGAGAAGCCTTTGGCCGCGGCTGCAACTCGATCCAGGTCGTAGTCGCCCGGATTGCGTTTACGCTTTGTGAGCTGGATGGAAAATACCTGTTTCCGCTCGTCCACACTGGGCAGGTCTACGAAGAAGAGTTCATCGAAGCGTCCCTTGCGAATCAACTCCGGCGGCAGCACGGTGACGTTGTTGCAGGTGGCGGCTACGAAGACAGCTGACTTGCGCTCCTGCATCCAGGACAGAAACGACGCCAGCAGTCGCGACGAGACACCCGCGTCTGCCGATGCGGAATCGGGGCCGCTTCCGGCGAAAACTTTTTCCAACTCATCGATCCACAACACGCAGGGGGCGAGGCCCTCGGCAACTTTGAATACTTTCTGAATCCGCTTTTCCGTCTCGCCTATGAATTTGTCGTACACGGCAGCAGTATCGAACTTCACCAGCGGCAGCTTCCATTCTCCGGCTACGGAGCGGGCGCAAAGACTCTTGCCGCATCCCTGCACGCCGAGAATGATGACGCCCTTCGGCGGATCGAGGCCGAACTGGAGGGCTTGCGCGTCCCAGGAATTTCGGCGTTGCGCGAGCCAGTGTTTCAGGTTGTCCAGGCCGCCGACACTTGCCATGTTGTCGGTCGAGTCCACGAACTCCAACATTTCCGAGCGTTTCAGCAGGGCTTTCTTGGCGTCGAGCACATCGGTGATGCACTCGGGCGAAAGCGCTTGGCGTCCAACCACTGTTTGCGAGATGGCGCGTTCGGCTGCTTCTTCCGTCAACCCGCGCAGATTCGCGGCCATGGCGTCCACGCCGTTCGAATCGAGCTGGAGTGTCAGGGTGTGGGTGCCGGCCATTCGCGTATAGGTTTCACGGATAATCTCGCGCAGCCGCTCCCGGTCGGGTAGCGGCAGATCGAGAAATTCGACCAGGCAGACCAGCTCGGGCGGCATCTCGATGGCCGGCGCGGTGAGCACGAGAGTCCTGCGGTTCGCGGAGAATTTCTGTCCCACGTCGCGCAGCCGGCGCACTACGACCGGGTTATCCATGTGCCGATGGAAATCCTTCAGCACGAAGACAGCTTCGATCGTCATGGTCTCCAGGTTCGCCAGCGCCTGCACGGGGTCGGTTGTGTTATACATCGCTGTCTTCGGAGCCAGGCTGGCACCGGAACCAGTTGTGGACTGCACCTGAGCAGCAACAGCGACATCACTGCTGCATCGGACGAGCCCGTCGGCGATGGTCCATTCGTAGACCTGTAAGCTGAGCTGCGAGCAGGCGGTACGCACCAGCGACATCGCGCACATTTCCTCGACCGTCTCCATTACGACGATCGGGGTCGAGGAGTTGATCAGAACCTTCAGGCGATCTAGCGGATTCATATGGATTTGACCCGACGCGGCTTGCTCCCGTAGAATACAGCTTCGGTTCCTGCCGGAATATCCTCCTAGCGCAATCTAGGACAACAAAGGTAATCAAGCCGCATGGCAAATCATTTTTCGGCGCTGAAACGCGCCCGACAGACAGAGAAGCGAACCGCCCGCAACCGGGCCAATTCTTCGCAGCTGCGCACCGCCCTGCGGAGCCTGCGCGAGAGCCTGGAAAAAGGCGACAAAACCGCCGCCGGCGAGACCTACCGGCAGACCGTGTCGGCGCTCGACAAGGCAATCCAGAAGGGCGTTCTGCACGAAAACACCGCCTCACGTTACAAGTCCCGCCTGTCGAAGCGGCTGGCCGCTCTTAAATAGGCTCTGAAGGCAGGTGCCGGGAAGGTTAACCGCCGGCGGCAAATTCTATTGCAGATTCTTCTTGACCTTCCCTAGCGGTTTGTTATACTTAGCCAGTTCTCAGGACATTAAAGCAGTTTCTGCCGGTCCTTGGGAACCTCCGCCCGCGTTGTGGCTTCTCCTTAAAGAATTGAGCAACTTTCGGGTTGGGCGGGGCATCTATTTGGGTAATTCTGGCAATTTCCTTTGCACCTGGCCCGAATTAAAACCTGGCTAGCTCGTAGTCGACCATCACCCAGTGGACGATGGAATTGTGGCCTTGATTATCCCTAGTTGAAGGAGAACGAACGAAAATGCGCTCTGATCGTGTATTTGACGCGCTACATACTTTGCGGAACCGGTATATGCTTTGCCAGCTGGCCTCCAAGGCAACGCGCAAGTTTCATAAGCCGAACACCCGCATTCAGGAAACCATGAACGATGTGTTTGACAAGATCGCCGATGCGGAACGTCATGACATCCTGAGCGAACCCGAGAACTTTGCCGAAGCACAACGGCGAGCTGCTTAAGCGGCTCCGCCGTGTGCCCGCACGGCGGCAAAGCAATCCATCCCCCGCGAGAGAAAAAGACAATCCCTCCCGAAGAAAATCATCCACGTAGGTAAATATGACCATTGCTGAACTCAAAGAAAAAAATATTACCGAGCTGACCAAGATCGCCCGATCCTTGGAGCTGCCCGGCGCCAGCGGACTCCGCAAACAGGATCTCATCTTCAAGATCCTGCAGGCGCAAAGTGAAAAAGAAGGACACATCTTCGCCGAAGGTGTGCTGGAGATCCTCCCTGACGGCTACGGCTTCCTGCGCTCGCCCGACTACAACTACCTGCCCGGGCCCGACGACATTTACGTGTCGCCATCGCAAATCCGTAAGTTCGACTTGAAAACCGGCGACACCATCAGCGGCCAGGTGCGCCCGCCCCATGAGGGCGAGAAATATTTTGCGCTGGTCAAGATCGAGGCGGTCAATTTCGAGTCACCCGACGAGGCCCGCAACAAGATTCTGTTCGATAACCTGACGCCCTTGTATCCGCAGGAGCGCCTGAAGCTTGAAACCACGCGCGAGAATATCAGCGCACGCGTCATGGACCTGCTCACCCCGCTCGGCAAGGGACAGCGCGGCCTGATCGTCTCGCCGCCACGCGCCGGCAAGACCATGCTGCTGCAGAACGTGGCGAACTCGATTACTACGAATCACCCAGAAGTCGTGCTGATGGTTCTGCTGATCGACGAGCGCCCGGAAGAAGTCACCGACATGCAGCGCTCGGTCAAGGGCGAAGTCATCTCCTCGACCTTCGACGAGCCCGCCGCCCGCCACGTGCAAGTCGCGGAAATGGTGATTGAAAAAGCTAAGAGATTAGTCGAGCACAAACGCGACGTAGTCATCCTGCTCGATTCCATCACGCGCCTGGCACGCGCTTATAACACGATCGTTCCTCCCTCGGGCAAGGTACTCTCGGGCGGCGTCGATTCGAACGCGTTGCAGCGTCCGAAGCGCTTCTTTGGATCAGCCCGCAACATCGAGGAAGGCGGCTCGCTCACCATCATTGCCACCGCCCTCATCGACACCGGTTCCCGCATGGACGACGTGATCTTCGAAGAATTTAAGGGCACGGGCAACTCGGAAATCATCCTGGATCGCAAGCTGGTCGATAAGCGGACCTTCCCGGCGATAGATATCCAGCGCTCGGGCACGCGTAAGGAAGAGCTGCTGATTCCGAAAGAGGATTTGCAGCGGATTTGGGTGCTGCGCAAGGTGCTGAACCCGCTGTCGCCGGTCGAGGCTATGGAGCTGCTGATCGAGCGGCTTGCCAAGGCGGGTTCGAACAGCGAATTTCTGGCTAAGATGAGCCAGTTATAGGTTGTGGAGAGACGGGCGCCCTCGCCCGTCAACTTCCTAGCGGGGCGAACGAATTTTCGTCTCTGGGCCGATATGGCATTCCCTATCAAAGTGTGCGCCGTCTGTTCAGAAGAGTTCGAGCTGAAGCCCGATAAACCCGGTTTCGCCAACCGCTGCCCGGCGTGCAGCGAACCCGAACAGGTTGAGGCCGTGACCAAAACAGGCATCGACGCCGACGACCGCAGGACTCTGAAGGAAGCGAACGAAGCTCGGAGACGGGCGATGCGCGACCTCCTCTACCGCAAGGATAGCTAACAGGTTCCCCGAATCGTCACGACCAAACTTCTCAAATGATTGTTAGTTAGTGTAAACGCTGATAACGTCAGTTGAGAATTTCCGCCCCGCAGCGGATCGAGGGAAATCATTCACAGCCATCGTCGAAGCTACTGCAACTTCGCGTACTCCGCCTTGGCTTCCTTCAGGATGGGGATATCGGGGTCGGCGTCTTTCCAGAGGGCGAAGAAGTCCTGGTAGGCGGTTTTCGATTTGGTAGTGTCGCCGGAGAGGGCGTAGGCGCGAGCGAGGCCTAAGTGCGCCAGTGCGCCGATTGGCTCGTTCACGACGACGCCGGGATGGTCGAGAATTTTCTGGAACTCGGCTGCGGCTGCGCTGCCTTGGTGCGCCGTTACGTAAGCCTCACCACGCAGGTAAACGGGGTAGTGATTGAAACCTGTCAAGATCTCGGCCGTAGTGCCGAGTTCGTATGGAGCGGCCGGAGCAAGCGCTTCAATTGCCTCGGTGGGGCTACCGCCTGAGAGAGCCGCGGCCGCGTGGATCATCGGCAGGTATTTGAACTGCACGATCGTGTCTTCCGGGAAACGTTTGGCCAGGTCGGCGGCCAGCCGCGTGGCTTGGGCAAAATCGCTGGCCAGCCCCAGCGCAATCGCGCACACCGCTTCAACATTTCTGCCATTCGAGAGCGCGAGCGCGGCCTGCGCTTGCCGCTTTGCCTGGCTCATGTTACCCACCAGCGCCTCGCGCACGGCAGCTTCGGCCTCGTAGAGCCCCGCCGTCTCTTTTTCATCTGCGTGTTGGGCCGAGTCGGACGCGCGCCGCGTCAGCTCCCGCGCTTTGGCAAACTGCCCGCCGTAAGCGGCAGTGTCGGATTCACTGCCGAGCATAGCGTCTTCGAATCCGGGCTTTCCCATCAGCCCAGCTGCCTCCCGCTCCATTCCTGCCGCATCGTGCTGCAAGAAATCAATGTGGTAAAGGCTGACGTGAATTTGAGGATTATCCAGATTATGGGCTTGCGCCTCCTGTGCCGTGGCTCTGGCTTCATCCAGGCGGTTAACGCTCAAATAGGAGCCAACAAGGTTCGCGTAATAGCCCCCGCTGCCGGGATTGAGTTTGATCGACTCCTGCGCGGCAGCGAGGGACTTGTCGTGATCGCCCATCGTGCCGTAGATGACGCCCAGGTTGTTGATCGGAGTTGCGTCGCGCGGGTAGGTCTGCGCCCACAACTCATAGGTCTTGCGCGCTGCTTCCAGATTCCCGGTGACGACATCTTCATAGTGCGAGGCGATGTACAGCTTTTCGCGCTCGCTTACCCGTTCGCGCAGCTCGTAGGCCTTGCGGGTATTCTCAGCAGCGCGGGCAGTTTGGCCCTGGTTGCTGTAGCTGCTTCCCAGCCGCGCGTAAGCCATGGCAAAGTTCGGATCCAGGCTGATGGCCCGCTGGAACAATGAAACGGCAGGAGCAAAATCGTTTTTCACGATCATCGCCTTGTAGCCCAGGCTGTAGGCCTGCAGCGCCTCCAGCGATGGCGTGGTCACGCTCTCCGGCGGCGCGTCATACTTTTGTACTGAGGCCAGCGATTCGCCCAGCTTCTCACGTATTTTCGTCGCTGCCTCGCCCACCGCTTTCAGCACCTGCTCTTTGCCGCTCGCCGTGGCCTGCTCGTTCGCCAGTACGTCGTCACTGCGACAGTTCACAGCCTTTAGCCCCAGGACATACTGGCTGCCCAGACTGGAAATGGAGCCTTCGATGGTGGCGGCACTGGCGGTGCGCTGGCAGACCTCGCGAGCCAACTCGCGCGTGAGCCGCGCTTCTTGGGGCTGCGCCATGAGGGCGAGGGTCTGCGCCACACGTTGGTCAGAAAGCAAGTTCAGAAACGGCGATTGCTCCAGTTGCGACGAAAGACCCTGCCGCAGCGTACCGTCGAAGACCGGGTCGCCGGTGGTGTTGGTGAACTCGGCGATGACGATGCTGTCCTTCTCGGTCAGGGTCCGGCGCGAGCGGAAGTAAAACCCTCCCACGATTGCAGCCGCGACAAGTACTACGGCTGCGGGAAGCAGAAACTTCCACGGTTTCCTTCCCGCGACGGGGATTTCGGCCACTTTCACAGCACCCGATGACTGAGATTGAGCAAGTGCAGGGGAGGCACCAGATGCTGGCGACGGCGTTTGGGCGACCTGAGAGCCGCTTTCGTGCGCGACCGCCACTGACCCCGAACTCGCTGGCACGCCATGCCGCGATTCCGTTTCCCGTTTCTGCCGCTTTAGGTCGGCCCGCATGTCCGCAGCGTGTTGGTAGCGCAGTTCCCGATCTTTCTCCAGTGCCTTGTTGATGATCCGCTCCAGCTCTGCGGGCAGGTCGGGATTCAGCCGCACCGCCGACGTGGGAGCCGCATCCAGAATGGCTTTAAAAATGACCGCAGAACTCTCTCCACGGAAGGGCAACTGCCCGGTGGCCATCTCATAGAGGACGGCTCCAAACGAGAACAGATCGCTCCGTGCATCGAGTTCCTTCGCCCGCGCCTGTTCCGGCGACATATAGGCGACGGTGCCGAGCGCAGAGCCCGGACTGGTCAGGTGCTCCGCACTCGATTCGATCGTCACCTGCGACGCCCCCACCGCCGCCCCCGCCATGGTGCCGCCCATCGGGTTAACTTTCGCTAATCCGAAATCGAGAATTTTGGCGTGTCCGCGCTTGGTCACGAAGATGTTCGCGGGCTTGATGTCGCGGTGAACGATGCCTTCCGCGTGGGCTGCGTCCAGCGCGTCCGCAATCTCAATGGCCAGCGACAGAATCAACTCGGTTTCCATCGGACGTCCCGCAATACGATGCTTCAGCGTCAGGCCATCCAGAAACTCCATGGCGATAAAGGTTTGTCCATGCTGGTCATCAATCTCGTGGATGGTGCAGATGTTCGGATGATTCAGTGCAGAGGCCGCCTGTGCTTCGCGTTGGAAACGGGCTAGAGCTTGCGCATCTTTAGCAATCTCGTCAGGTAGGAGCTTCAGGGCGACAAAGCGATGCAGCTTTACGTCCTCAGCCCTTGTAAACCACGCCCATTCCGCCGCCCCCGAGTTTCTCGACGATGCGGTAGTGCGAGATGGTTTGGCCGATCACTGGCGCGAATGGTACGTCTGTGAAGCAGACAAGTCAATGAAAGCCGGGGAGTTGGCAGCAGCTCGGAAGGATTGTTGTTGAAGAATCCCCATTACACTCAGGACCCGGCCCGAGGGTCAAACCGGGAGCACGACGGTGCTATGATTGTAAAAACGCTTTACGTTCGATAGGAGGTATCTATGACCCCTGCGAACCGCCGCCTGCAGGACCGAATTGAAATCCTTGGGGAAGCGGATGCTGTTCACTCGAAACGGTCCTCCGCTGCCTAGGTCAATAGGGGACTCCCTCATCCGGGTAGTTGTTGAAAAATCCCTATTTCACTAATAATTCCGGCACAGTCTCCACTTTAAGAGTCCAAGTAATCACTAAGCCCATACGTCTAACGACAAATCTCACCGGCTAAATCTCGTATTTCCGATTTGCGCCTGCGAACGTCCGTCGTTACTTTCGTCTTGCAATCCGCCCTTTTGCCCGTCCCCAGTCCCCGCGAACCGTGCTAAACAGTGCTTAACCGCGGCAATGTGCCGATGGTCATGCAGGAGCACGGTCCATGTTGAAGTATGTTGTAGTTCTGATCTTGTCGCTAACGCTGTTCGCCATACCTGCAAATTCGCAGTCTAGAACAGCTCCGGTGAATGCGGTGCAAGTTCAAAAGATCGCTGCCGAGCGCGAGGCGACGAATAATGCCTTCTCCGGCGATCAGCACCAACTGCTCCAACAGGAACTGACCACGCGAGTCATCGCAGACCGGCAGTCTCAGCTCCGGCTTGACACCGAGAAACTGGTGGCTCTCACCGCTGAACTCAAGCAGCACGTGGATAAGGCCGGCGCCAATGTCCTCTCCATGGACGTGATCAAGAAGGCACAGGAAATCCAAAAGCTGGCCAAGAGCGTTCAAGACAAGATGCGCAACGCGTACTGAGAAGGACGCCGCGGTGTGACGGCGGCTTGCCGCGGCTTCGCTGAATGAGACTTCAAGAAAAACGCCATCCAGTTGCGCTGGATGGCGTTTTTCTTTGTGAGGCTCGCGCAGGGACGGCCGCCATCGGCTGTCCGGTCGAGCAACGCTCGACAGAGGTTTGACGATCGCGGTTCTTCGAGCCGCTGGACAGCCGAGGGCGGTTGTCCCTACGCGAATCTCGCTTACTCCGAACTGATTCGCATCCCGTAGAATGACCGGTACACGAAGAAGACCGAGACCGCGAAGAAGGCGAGCGCCAGGATGTGCGTCAGCCCGGTACCCTGGTCGCGGGTCAGCGAGACGGCCAGTTCGACGGCCAGCAGTCCGAAAAGCGTGGTGAATTTGATGACCGGATTCATGGCCACCGAAGACGTGTCCTTGAAAGGATCGCCGACCGTATCGCCGATCACCGTGGCGTCGTGCAGCGGTGTGCCTTTCTGTTTTAGTTTAACTTCGACAATCTTCTTGGCATTGTCCCACGCAGCACCGGCGTTGGCCATGAAGATTGCCTGGTAGAGACCGAAGATCGCAATCGAGATCAGATATCCGATAAAGAAGAACGGTTCGACGAAGGCGAACGTCAGGGTCCCGAAGAAAACAGCGAGAAAGATGTTGAACATGCCCTTCTGCGCGTACTTGGTGCAGATCTCAACTACTTTCTTGCTGTCGGCAACGGACGCCTTCTCCGCGCTATCGAGTTTGATGTTGGCTTTGATGAACTCCACCGCGCGATAAGCGCCGGTAGTCACGGCCTGCGTGGATGCGCCGGTAAACCAATAGATCATCGCGCCGCCGGTAATAAGTCCCAAAAAGAAAGGAGCGTGCAATAGCGAGAGCTTATCCACATTCGTGGTCAGCCCGTTGGTCAGCGCCATGATGATAGAGAAGATCATCGTGGTTGCGCCGACTACGGCGGTTCCAATCAGCACCGGTTTGGCGGTCGCCTTGAAGGTATTGCCCGCGCCGTCGTTTTCTTCCAGCAAGTCCTTGGCACGCTCAAAATTCACGTCCATGTTGAAGTCCTTCTTGATCTCCGCCTTGACGTTGGGCACCTGCTCGATTAGCGAAAGTTCATAGACGGACTGCGCGTTGTCGGTAACCGGGCCGTACGAATCGACGGCGATCGTCACCGGACCCATCCCGAGGAAGCCGAAAGCGACCAGGCCGAAAGCGAACACCGGCGCGGCAATCATGGTGGCGGCGACGCCCAAACCTTGGAGACTGAATAAGTAGGCAACCGACATCAGACCGACCATCGTGAGCCCCAGCCAATATGCGGAAAAGTTTCCGGCGACAAAACCCGAGAGGATTCCGAGCGATGCGCCGCCTTCTTTTGCCGATGTAACCACTTCGTTCACGTGGCGGGAGTCTACCGAGGTGAAGACTTTCACCAGTTCAGGAATCACCGCTCCGGCCAGCGTTCCGCAGGAGATGATCGAAGCCAGCTTCCACCACTGCGACGTGTCGCCTCCGAGGTTGGGGATGATGAGGGACGAAACAATGTAGGTGGCAACAATCGAAACAATCGAGGTGATCCAGACCAGCGAAGTAAGCGGCGTTTCAAAATTCATCTTGTCGGCATTGCCAAAGCGTGCTTTCGCGACGGCGCTATTGATGAAATATGCCAGGGCGCTGGCCACCAGCATCATGATGCGCATCACGAAGATCCACACCAGCAACTGCACCTGAATCGCCGGATCTTTCACGCCGAGCAGGATGAAGGTAATCAGCGCGACGCCGGTCACGCCATAGGTTTCGAAACCATCAGCCGACGGTCCAACTGAATCGCCGGCATTGTCGCCGGTGCAGTCGGCAATCACGCCGGGGTTGCGGGCATCGTCTTCCTTGATCTTGAAGACAATTTTCATCAGATCGGCGCCGATGTCGGCAATCTTGGTGAAGATGCCGCCCGCGATGCGCAGCGCCGCCGCACCGAGCGACTCGCCGATCGCGAATCCGATGAAGCACGGGCCGGCATAATCGCCCGGTATGAACAGGAGGATGAAGAGCATGATCAGCAGTTCGACCGAGATGAGCATCATGCCAATCGACATTCCGGCCTCAAGCGGGATCTGATAAACCGGATACGGTTTGCCGGGGAGAGAAGCGAAGGCGGTCCGTGAATTCGCGAAGGTGTTGACGCGAATGCCGAACCACGCCACTCCGTAGCTGCCCGCGATTCCGACCAGGCTGAACACCAGGATGATCACAACGCGGGAAACTTCGAAATGCCGCAGCACGCCGAAGTAGAGCACGATGATGGCGGCAATGAAGGCCCACAACAGCATCAGGAACTTGCCCTGCGTGATCAGATAGGTCTTGCAGGTTTCGTAAATCAGTTCGGAGATTTCGCGCATGGAGCGGTGCACGGGCAGGTTCTTCAGCCGCATGAAGATGACCATGCCGAAGCCGAGGCCGAAGACGCAGAACAGCAGCCCAATCATCAGCAGACGATGCCCATCCATGCCGAGGAACGAAACCGACGAGAGGTCGGGCAGTTTTAAGGCCGCCTCACCGCCCGCTTCCGAAGTCTGTTCGGCGGGCTGTGCCAGCGCGCAGCCGGCGGTCAGGAGGAGCAGAGTTACAAGCGTTGCCGAAGCTTTCGCAATGCGTCTTTTCACAATCCAACATCCCACAGACGCAAGACTGGCGTTCCAGGTGCGCATCAAAATCCTCCTAAGTATTCTGGGGTTACAACGTGTGATTTTGTTCCGGGACGTTAACCGGCCGCTGAAGGATTCCATCCGCCAGGGATACGGCTGCCACCGGAGTTCCGAGCACGCTCCGAACACGCTTCCACCGCCAGGCATATCAAAATAAAGAGGAGTGCCGATTTGGCCGCGTCGGAAAACTTGCGCGTCGGCATATAGTCCCTCGATCGGACTACACACCTCTGCACAAAGCACTCGTTTATAGCATCTCGCCGGAAGGCGGGTCAATGACGGTATCAAAATGACGGTATCAAAATGACGGTGCATCACCCGTGCCCCAAGGTCACGTGAATCGGGCTGCTTCCGTATAATTAACAATCTGTCATGCGCGCTTCTCTTGACTCCATTGTCGCCGCCACGCGCCAGCGCATATCCCAGCGCGCCTCCGCATATATATCTGGTAGCCGGCGAAACTCCGACCGGCAGGCGCTGGAACGCGCGGCCGCCGTGCACACTCCGCGCGGATTTCGGAATCAGCTGCGGCGAGTCGCCCAAGACGGAACCGCGATCGCTGTTATTGCGGAGCTGAAAAAAGCCTCGCCCTCAAAAGGCTCGATTCGCGCGGATTTCAGACCATCTGAACTCGCGCGGGAACTCGAGCAAGCAGGCGCCGCCGCCCTATCGGTGTTGACCGACGAACAATTTTTTCAAGGCTCGCTGGACTATCTGCGGCAGGCCTCGTCCAGCAGTTCTCTTCCCTGCTTGCGCAAAGATTTCATCGTCGATGAGATCCAGATCGTGGAAGCCAGAGCAAACCGAGCCGACGCCATCCTGCTGATTGTCGCCGCCCTCGATCAGAAAGAACTGGTGTCGCTGGCCGGGATCGCGCGATCCTACAGCCTCGACATCTTGTGCGAAGCACATGATGAACAGGAACTGCAACGCGCCCTCGATGCCGGCTGTGACCTGATCGGCATCAACAGCCGCAATCTGCGCACCTTCGAAGTCAATCTCGAAACCGCGTTCCGGCTCGTGGAAAAAATGCCTGCCGCGTGCGTCCGGGTGGCCGAAAGCGGCATCAAATCCGGCGCTGACTTAGCTCGTCTGCGATCCGCCGGCTACGAAGCGTTCTTGATCGGCGAATCGTTGATGAAAGCAGAGCGCCCCGGCGAAGCGTTGGCAAAGTTGAAGGAAGAAGCAAAAACGCTTGTCGGTAGTTAGTCGATTTTACTGACGACTGATAGCTGAGAGCTGATAGCTGTTCTTATGACTTGGATCAAAATCTGCGGGATCACGAACCTCGACGACGCGCTCGCCGCCACCGATGCGGGTGCGAACGCCCTGGGCTTCGTCTTCTATCCGAAGAGCCGGCGCCACGTCACTTTAGAAACCGTGTGCTCGATCGTCGCCAAGGTACCGCGGCAAATGGAAAAGGTCGGCGTTTTCGTCAACGAGACCGTGGACCACGTACGTGATGCCGCCAAACACGCGGGCCTGACAGCGGTGCAATTGAGCGGCGACGAGAGCACCGAATTCAGCCGGTCGCTCTTCCGTGAGCTCGCCAATAGGTCCCGTCCCCCGGCGATTTTCCGCTGCTATCCGGCAAAGATTTTCGACGCGCCCGCTGAACAAACTGTGGGATGGGATCCGGTCGCGGCCGGCCTGGTAGAACCGGACGAGGCCTACAAGGGGAAACGCGTGCACAAAATCCACGTTGCCAAAAACGGAGACCTCTTCCTCGAAACCCACGGCTTCCGCCCTGGAGTGATCGCGGGCGTCCTGCTCGATTCCTCGACCGCGGAAATGCGCGGCGGCACCGGACAAAAATTCGACTGGGAACGCGTGCAGCCCTGGGCCGGAATCATCAACAGCATCAGTAAGTTGATCGTCGCCGGCGGCTTGCGTCCCGGCAATGTGCAGGAGGCAATCCACATCCTCCATCCCTGGGGCGTGGACGTTTCCTCTGGTGTCGAACGTGAGCCCGGCAAAAAAGATCCCCGAAAAGTCCGCGCCTTTGTCGAAGCCGTGCGGGCCATGGAAGAGGCAAGTTGACGATGGCGACTGCGACCGTAACCAAAAAGACGCGTAACCAAACAGCTGGCAAACTTCCGCCAAAAGCCGCCACTGCCGGGCGTTTCGGCGCTTACGGCGGCCGCTACGTTCCAGAAACTTTGATGGCCGCGCTTGATGAACTGGAGCGCGAATACGAAAAAGCCAAGCGCGATCGCAAATTCCAGCAGCGGCTTGACCTGCTGCTGAAGACATACGCCGGACGCCCCACGCCGCTGTTCTTCGCCCGCCGCCTGACCGCGAAACTTGGCGGCGCGAAAATTTATCTTAAGCGCGAGGACCTTCTCCACACCGGCGCGCACAAAATCAACAACTGCCTCGGCCAGGCCTTGCTAGTCGAACGCATGGGGAAGCACCGCGTGATCGCGGAAACCGGCGCCGGACAGCACGGCGTCGCGACGGCCACTGTCTGCGCCTTGCTCGGTTTTGAGTGCGTGGTGTACATGGGCACCGAGGACATGCGCCGCCAGGAGCTCAACGTCTTCCGCATGCGTCTACTGGGCGCGGAAGTTCGCGGCGTGGATTCCGGTTCGCGCACCCTTAAGGACGCCATCAACGAAGCCATGCGCGACTGGGTCACGAACGTTCGCACCACGCATTACCTGCTCGGCAGCGTGCTCGGCGCGCATCCCTATCCGACCATGGTGCGCGATTTCCATCGCGTCATCGGACGCGAAGCGCGCGCGCAGATTCGGAAGGCTGAAGGCAAACTTCCGAACGCGATCATCGCCTGCGTTGGTGGAGGATCGAACTCTATCGGCATCTTCTACGACTTCCTCAAAGACAAGAAAGTTGAACTCATCGGAGTCGAAGCAGGCGGGCGTGGCTCGGCGCTGGGCGAACATGCGGCGCGTTTTCGCGGCGGCTCGCCGGGCGTTCTGCAGGGAACTTATTCCTACGTGCTGCAGGACAAGTCAGGCCAGATCGCGACCACGCACTCGGTCTCCGCCGGTCTCGACTATCCTTCGATCGGGCCTGAACACGCCATGCTCAAAGATGCGGGGCGCGCTGCATATGTGCCCGCTTCCGACGCTGAGGCGCTTGAGGCAACCGTGGTGCTGGCTCGAACTGAAGGCATTATCCCGGCGCTCGAATCCGCGCACGCCGTCGCCGAGGTCATCAAGCGCGCTCCCAAAATGAAGAAGTCCGAAATCGTGATCGTTAACATCTCAGGCCGGGGTGACAAAGACATTGGAATTCTGCGGGAGAATCTTAAGCTGGATTAGCTGCGCTGATTATCATCGGGTCGGAACACCGAGCGAAGGTAACGTAGACATTAGAATCCCGCGAGAATACGCTACGACCAGGAGATGGTCGAATGTCCATGCATTGCGCTCAGGTTCGTATTACTTGTTCCGTGCTTCTCTTTTTCACTTGCATGTGTTCCAGGGCCAGCCATCACAGAATGTCGGCGGTCTGCCTAATTTTTTCATAGTTGTCCCGGGTGCGACTGGAGTCAAACAGAGCATATTTCAGGGAAAAGATCAGATCATTTATCACCTCCATTCTGAGTATCCTGCTGATGATGTGCTGGGCACGATCAGCATGCACCTCAAGCGGTTGGGCTGGGAACCTCTAAACGAAGATTGGCTCAATCCGGGGCTACCGTCTTCTCATGTTCGCGGCTGGGATTACTTCCAGGATCGCACGACGAAGCCTGTCACGAGCGCACGTGCTTGGAACGGAGACTGGGAAAACAGCACCCATGACATACTCATCTATGTGCTTACCTATAGCTGTCCTGACGACCTATGCTCGTCAACCCGAAACCTTCGGGATCTGAGAGTAATTGCGATCCGTGTCCCTGCTGATCTCGCAAAGCAGATGAAGGCGTCGCTTCCCCACGACAAAACGGGCAAGTAAAACGCGCAGAGGGAACTCGATCACTGCTTTATTTCTCCGCGCCGAGAGCCTGTTCAAGCGTCAAACGAATGAAACATTGATAGGGCTACTTCGATGCAGTCACCGCTCGTTCCAGAGTTTCCCGGATGAACCGCGTGTAAGGGATACCGCGCGCTTTTGCGCGCGCCTTCACGGCCGCGAGCAGAGGCCTCGGGACCCGCATATTAATCTGCTCGTCCTTTTTCTCGAATTCAAACCGCACAATCTTAAACTGTGAGAAATCGAGTTTGGAGAGGTCTTGGGCGAGAAACGCCTCGGCCTGCTCATCGGTTTTTAGGCGTGGCACTTTCTTTCTCATAAGCCGCTTTTTCATAAGCTGCTGTCTCCCTCGCGTGCATATACCGAGCGGTCACCGGCCGGATCAGCGGGCGACCTTCTTTTGTACGCATCGTGAAAGCCACAAACAGCGGCCTCCCCGTGCCTGGATCCCCAACCGCTATCAAGCGCTCCTCGTCCCCTGAATGCCTTGGGTCGGGCGCAACGCGAGGGCCGTGCAGAAACAGAGCCTCGATCTCGGAGATCGACACTCCATGTTTCTGGCACTTGAACCGGTTGCCGTCATCCCAATCGAATCCGCCAGCCTGTAAATTCATAATAACAGAAACCTATACAAATGTATATACGATGGACCGTTTTAGGTTTATAGCCGATTTCGGCGGAATGGGCAAACTGAGTGCACCGCTGGTAGAGCCTACTCACATCGTATCCCCCTAGCGAGGTTGAAGTGTGTGAGTGAGAAACGCGGGAGGGAGCTGGCCGGACGGCTCCGCAAAAGCCGGGAGGCCAGCGACCGGGATTACAATCCGCTGTGTCCACCGCTTACTTCGTCCTGATTCGCGAGATGAGAGACGCCTACAATCATCGCTTGCGTCTGGTTCAGTCGGCTCGGCAACGAGGCATCAAACCTACGGCTCGTCTTTTCCAAACCACCGTGGCCACGGTGCGCAAGTGGCTGCGCCGCTATCAGCAGCAGGGACCGCGTGGTCTCATCGAAGTTTCCCGCGCGCCTCATCGTCAGCCCGGGAAAACTCCCGCCGACATCGAACAGCAGGTCGTTGCTTTGCGCCAGCGGCTGTTCCACCCTTGGCGCTCGCCGCCTCATCCGCGAGTTCGATCTTCCCCTCAGCCATCGTGCCCTGGAGCGCATTTGGCGCCAGCACGGTCTGCTGAAAAAACGCCCGCGCAAATATCAACGCAAACAAGACCTCGCCCACATCAAGGCCACTGGGCGCGTCTTTCAGCAGATCTCCGCCGATACCAAGGATCTGAATGATATCCCCCGCTACTGGCCTCAGGCTCAGCTCTTCGGTCTGCCCGCGGTCGAGTACACCGCCCGCGAGGTCCGCAGCGGCCTGTTGTTCTGGGCCTTTGCTCAGCGCCGTTCCGCTGCCGCCAGTTCCGTGTTCGCCGCTCGGATTCAGCAGCATCTGCAGCGTTGCGGCGTATCTCTTCGCGACTTGGTCTGGCAGACCGACAACGGCTCCGAGTTCATCGGCGGCCATGATCGCCGCGGCTACCCTACCGGCTTTCCCACCGCTTTAGGCGACAGCCAGCACGTTCGCATTCCTCCCGCTGCTCACACCTTTCAGAGCGATGTGGAAACCGTTCATCGCCTCGTCGAAGATGAGTTCTTTGACCTGGAATCGTTCGCCAGTCGCGGCGATTTCCTGGCGAAAGCTTTCACCTACCAGCTCTACTTCAACCTCGTCCGCACCAACTCCCACAAACAGAACCTCAGCCCTTGGCAGATCGTCGAGCAGATCCAACCGCGCTGGCCTCTGCAACTCTGCTTGCTTCCACCTGTCTTTTTGGATTATTACCTCAACGACTCGGGGGGTTACGATGTCCCTAGGCACCCCTAACTGAGTGCACCGCCCCCAAACGGCTCTTTGTGAGATATTGCTATTGGACCTCCATGCCCTTTCATTTCGAAAATAAACCTGCGCTAATCGCCTACGTAACCTGCGGCGACCCTGACCTCGCTACCACGCGCGACGTCATTCTCGCGGCCATCGACGCGGATGCGAGCGTGATCGAACTAGGCGTTCCCTTCAGCGATCCACTTGCCGATGGCCCGGTCATCCAGCGTGCCAGCGAACGGGCGCTTAAACAAGGAGTGTCGGTGCAACACGTGCTTACGCTTGCCTCCGAAATCCGCGAGCATTCCCAATCCGTCGGTCTGGTGATCTTTTCTTACCTCAATCCTATCTTGCGCATGGGCCTCGCAAAGTTCTGCCAGGTGGCGCGCCTTGCTGGGATCGACGGAACTCTGATCACCGATCTGCCCGTCGAAGAATCCGCAGAGTATCTGCGCGAGGCACGCAAGAATGATCTTGCAACTATTTTTCTGGCTGCGCCCACCAGCACCGACCAGCGTCTGAAGTTGATCGCGCAGGTTTCAACCGGATTTATCTACGCGATTTCCCGCACCGGCGTCACCGGCGCGCGCCAGCAGATGACCGGAGACGCCAAGACTCTCGTCAAGCGCATCCGCCGTTTGACCAGGCTTCCGATTGCCGTCGGTTTCGGAATCTCAACTCCAGCGCAATTCGCGGCCGTCGGAGAATTCGCTGAAGGCGCGGTTGTCGGCAGCGCCATCGTTCACGCCATCGAACGAAATCCCGGACGGGAAGCCGCAACTGTGGCAGAATTTGTGAGGCAGCTGTTAGCTGTTGGCTCTTAGCTTTTTGCTGACCCCAGCCCCTAAAGGGGCGTCTGATTCGACTGACTTGCGGCATCGCTAAAGCGATGCCCTGATACGAAACGATGCCTGGTACGAAATAAGAGTTTCCCCGCGTCCTGTTAGGATTTCAGGGCTTGAGCTAGAGGCCAAGAGCTAACAGCCAAGAGCTTCTATGGACATTGCCGATTGGCGTAAGAAGATCGACGAACTGGACCGCAAACTGGCGGCGCTGCTCAACGAGCGCGCTGCCGCTGCCGTCGAAATTGGACGACTAAAACGCAATACCAGCCTGCCCATTTACGAACCTGAGCGCGAGCGCGAGGTGATCACCAATGTGCAGCGTAGCAGCACCGGTCCCTTAACTGAACGCGATCTCGCGCAGATCTACGAACGAATCATGGACGTGATGCGCAGCATCCAAAAACATGAAATCGTTCCCGACGACGAACAGACATCTCGCGACGTGGAGACCGATTCAAGATTCAAGAACTGAGTAACCACCCGGGAACGCCGCGAACGCTGTGCTTCATTCTTTACTCTTAGCGGTTCTTAGCGTGCTCCGGCAAGTAAAACGAGCTTACTCATGATTGTCGCAATGCAAGATTCGGCCAGTGAAGATCAAATCCAGCAGGTGATCGATCGACTGGTCCAGTTCGGATTCGAAGTCCACCGCTCCACCGGTGCGCATCAGACGGTCCTTGGCGGCGTCGGAGTTCCCCGTGATTTCGACACCGGCGTGGTCGAAATCATGCCGGGAGTGCAGGAAGTTCACCGCATCACTTCCCCTTACAAGCTGGCTGGCCGCAGCTTTCGTCCTGAGGGCACGGTAGTCAAGTTTGCAAACGGTATTGAAATCGGTGGCAAGAAAATTGTCGTGATGGCCGGGCCCTGCTCGGTGGAATCCCGCGAGCAACTGTTCACCGTCAGCGATTTGATCGCCAAAGCCGGAGCGCGCGTTCTCCGCGGCGGTGCATTCAAGCCTCGGTCCTCTCCGTATTCATTTCAAGGACTCGGCCTTGAGGGCCTGAAATTGCTGCGCGAAGCGGGCGACCGTTTCAAACTGCTGGTGATCAGTGAGGTCATGGAGATTTCCCAGATTGAGCTGATGTTACCTTATATCGACATCTTCCAAGTGGGCGCGCGCAACATGCAGAACTTCAACCTCCTGCGTGAACTGGGCAAGGTTCGCAAGCCCGTGCTGCTGAAGCGCGGGATCGCCGCCACCTTCGAAGAGCTTTTGTGCTCCGCTGAATACCTGCTCGCCGGCGGCAATTACAAAATCATTCTCTGCGAGCGCGGCATTCGCACGTTCGAAACGTACACTCGTAACACGATGGATATTTCCGCGATCCCGATCATTCATAAACTCTCGCACCTGCCCATGACCGCCGATCCCTCGCACGGCACCGGGCGCCGCGACAAAGTGGCTCCCATGGCGCGTGCATCCGTGGCCGCCGGCGCTGATGCCATGCTCATCGAGGTTCATCACCAGCCGGACAAAGCGCTCTCCGATGGTGCGCAGTCGCTTTACCCGGAACAGTTTGCCAGGTTGATGGACGAGCTTCGCATGATCGCGCCCGCCGTTGGACGCGAGATCGCGTAAACGGCTGGCTAGTCTTTCGTCCAACGAGGTGAATGGCATGAGGATAAATTACGCGGTGTTGATCCTTCTGCTGGCTGGCTCGGCTTTTGGTCCAGAGAAGCTGACCGGAAGCAAAGCTTCGCAAGACGTCAGCCTCCACGATTTAGAATTCATCTCCGGCCATAGCCGCGGCGATCTCGACGGCGGCATCGCCGAGGAGCTTTGGAGCAAGCCCGCTGGCGACAGCATGATGGGCGTATACCGGGAGGTGAAAGACGGGAGGGTTCAGATGTATGAAATGATGGTGATCGAACCGACTGCCCAAGGTCCGGTGCTCCGGCTGAAACATTTCAATGCTGGTCTTCAAGGATGGGAGGACAAGACTCAGGTCTGGAATTTCCAGCTCGTCCGCTTTAGCGCGGGAGAGGCAGTCTTCGAGAACGCAGACAAGGGCATCCGGATCGGTTATCGCGTCGCGGAAGCAGGCATTCTCGAAGCCACTGTCGAACATCCGGGTGCGAAGAAGGAAGTCTTCCGGTACAAGCATTCCTCTGACTGATGCCCTTCAAACAAGTCACCATCATCGGAACGGGCTTGATCGGAGGCTCGCTGGGCCTCGCCCTGAAGAAACGCCAGCTCGCTGGACGAATCATCGGGTGCGATCGCGCTCCAGTTTTGGAGCGGGCCCAGGACTGCGGCGCCATCGAAGCTGGAACCACCGATCCCGCGGATGCCGTGCGCGGCAGCGACCTGGTGGTGCTGGCAACCCCTGTGATCGCGATCCTCGATCTAATCGGGCGGCTCGGTCCGGCGCTGCTGGCCAAGACGCTCGTAACCGACGTCGGCAGCACGAAGGTGGAAGTTGTTGAGCACGCCGCGAAATCGTTTGGGCGAAACGCCGGCCAAAGATTCCTCGCCGGGCATCCCATGGCGGGCAAGGAAAACGCCGGCGTGGAGTTTGCCGACGCCGATCTTTTCGAAGGCGCCGCCTGGCTCTTCACGCCGCTTCCCCGCCAGAACGTTCACGCCGGACAATGCGGAGAATTTATCCACTGCGCGGAGAAGATGGGCGCGAAGATAGCCGTTGTCGATCCCGCCGAGCACGACCGCTTCTGCGCCTGGATCAGCCATCTGCCGCAGATGATCTCAACCGCGCTGGCAGCCACGCTGGTCGACGAATTCGGCCCCGACGCCCCCGTGCTCGACATCGGCGGACGAGCCCTGCGCGAGATGACCCGCATCTCCGGCAGCCCCTATTCGATGTGGCGCGATATCGCCATCACCAATCGCAAGAACCTGAGCGACGCGCTGCAGAAGCTGGAACAACGTCTGGCACACATCCGCGAAAATCTGGACTCGCGAGAACTGGCGGCGGAATTCGAGCGGGCGCACCAGTTGAGGAAAAGCCCGCCACGGAAGCGCAGAGGCACGGAGAAAATTGGGTGATCGGGTTATCGGACGATTTGAATTCAGCCGACGGCCCAATGATCAGATGACCCGATTTCTTATAGAATTCTTCTGCTATGCACAAGGTTGTCGCGAGCGCGGAAGAGGCGATCCAGGACGTTTTTGATGGAGCCACCATCATGGTGGGCGGATTCGGTTTGTGCGGGAATCCTGAGAACCTGATCCGCGCTCTTGTCCATAAGGGCGTCAAGAACCTAACCACCATCAGCAACAACGCCGGCGTCGATGGCTTCGGCGTCGGACTACTCCTCGCGAACGGCCAGATCCGGCGGCACATCGGAACCTACGTCGGCGAAAACAAACTGCTCGAACAGATGGTGTTGAATGGCACTGTGGAACTCGACCTCGTTCCGCAAGGAACATTTTCCGAGCGAATTCGCGCCGGGGGCGCTGGCATTCCCGCGTTCTTTACGCCCACCGGCGTCGGAACGCTGGTTGCCGATGGCAAAGAAGCACGCGAGTTCGACGGCCGCACCTACATCATGGAGCACGCGCTGAAAGCCGATTTCGCCTTCGTGAAGGCATGGAAGGGCGACCGGTGGGGTAACCTCGTCTATCGCAAAACCGCGCGCAATTTCAATCCGATGATGGCGACCGCGGCCAAAATCACGATCGCTGAAGTCGAGCACCTGGTCGAACCGGGCGAACTGGATCCTGACATGGTGCATACGCCGAGTGTGTTCGTGAAACGGATTTTTCAGGGCGAGCAGTTTGAGAAGAGGATCGAAAAGCGGACGGTGAGGAAGGCGGCGGTCGTTGGTCGTTAGTCGTTGGTCGTTAGTCGCTGGTCGTTCGGGAAACAGAGCGGATGCATGGGAGGCGTGTAGTTCGATTCCAATCGCCGCCCCAGCGCCTAAAGGCGCGGTCATAACGTGGCATTTGCGGCACGCCTGAAGGCGTGCCCTGATACGAACCGTACTTGTGAAACAGTCGTTGGTCGGTAGTCGTTGGTCGTTCGGGAGTCGCGGCAGATCTCGTCGCTCGCTAACGACCAACGACCAACGACCATCGACTTTTCTCCTCATCACCGGACCACACTCGAAGGAAACGATGTCAACTCTGCCCAAAGCCGCAAAGGATCTCGACAAACGCGAACGCATCGTGAAGCGCATTGCCCGCGAATTGCGCGACGGATTCTACGTCAACCTCGGCATCGGATTGCCTACGCTGATTGCTAATCATGTTCCGCCGGGCATGGACGTGATTCTTCAATCCGAGAACGGGATGCTTGGCATCGGGCCATACCCCCTCGAAGGCTCGGAAGACGCCGACCTGATCAACGCGGGAAAGGAAACGGTCAGCGAACTGGCGGGCACCGCGTACTTTTCGAGTGCTGATTCCTTCGCCATGATTCGCGGTGGGCACGTTGACCTCAGCGTGCTGGGCGCAATGGAAGTCGACGAACTCGGAAACCTCGCGAACTGGATGATTCCGGGCAAAATGGTCAAAGGCATGGGCGGCGCCATGGACCTGGTTGCGGGAGCGCGGCGCGTGATTATCGCCATGGAACATGCGACCAAAGATGGGCAGCCGAAGATCCTGAAGAAATGCACCCTGCCTCTCACCGGCGTAAAGGTCGTGGACACAATCGTCACCGAGATGGCCTACATCCGAGTGACCCCGGAAGGCTTGCTGCTCGAAGAGATTGCTCCCGGCCTGACGGTCGAGGACGTTCAGAAGGCGACGGAAGCGAAGTTGCGGGTCAGTTCTGAGCTGAAGACGATGTAGATGTCGGCTGTCGACTCCCCAAAAGACGAGCAAAGTACTGCGGAAGCAGTACGGCGCACACGGCGGTACCCTAGCAAACAACCAGATTCCCAAGCACATCATCTCTCCTCCGCCTGAGGATGTTGGAGCTGTTCCTTCGGGGCACGAAAGAAAGGAGGAGGTAGAAATGTGGCCAAAGGGAGTCTTGTTCTGCTGTCTGTCGTTCTTTCTGCCCTTGCTAGCGCACAAGTACCGGGAGGAGTCTTGGGAGGATCGGAACCTGATCTCAAGACTGCGTACGTCGGGAGTACTCTGACGTGTTCTCCGTCGTATACCATCGTCGTTCCCAGACCTCTGTTAGAGCGAGCAAAACTCAAGGCGCGACTTGCTGCTCTTTTGCGCGAAAGCCTTTACGACGATGCGAAAGGAATCGTCAATATGCCGCGGGAAAAAGAGATAAGGAAACTTGCAAATAAGCTGAGAAGCGACCGGGAAGACTAGACGGCGAACCTCCAGGCGTATAACCGTCGACGACCTCGCGCCTTTTAGACGCGGGAAAGACGAAACGGTGCGCTGAGCAATCGCGCGGGAAGCATCACTGCGGCCCAGACCAGGGCGAGCACTCCGTGGACGGCGATGCCTACCAACCGGAAGGGCAGCAACAACAGCCACACGATCGGATAGAGGATCAGCGCCAGCAGGGCGACGGGCCAGCACAGCACGAAGAGAAAACACCAGAGCAGAAAGGCGATCATGGGGGCAACTCCTCCTGAATATAATACGCAAGCAGAGGGAAAAAGTTCCGCTGGAGAGTCAGGCGCGGCTGGAATCTTCACCACAGGGAGCACAGAGGAACACAGGGGAGGAACACGGGGGAAGAACACTGGGGAAAGCTGTGGCTTGAGAAAGTTTGGATACGCGTCCGGCGATTTGGTTGTGCCAACAGAGACGCGGCAAGCCGCGTCTCTACGGCAGAGTTTCCTGGAGCTGACGCACCAACTCGCTCAGAGACTGCTCATACGGCGCGCGGGCTATGCCTCGTTCGGTGATGATCGCGGCTACGAATTTTGCGGGCGTCACGTCGAAGGCTGGGTTTTCGACTTGGACTCCGTCGGGCACCATCTGCTTGCCGGCAATGTGGGTGACCTCTCTGGCGTTGCGCTGCTCGATGGGAATTTTGCCGCCGTCGGGCGTGGCGAGATCGACGGTTGAAATGGGCGCGGCGACGTAGAACGGGATGCCATGTTCTTTGGCGAGTATGGCTAGGGTATAGGTGCCGATTTTGTTGGCAACGTCTCCGTTGGCGGCGATGCGGTCGGCGCCTACGACGATGGCTCCGATTTTTCCTTGCTGCATCATGACTCCCGCCATGTTGTCGGAGATGACGGTGGTGGGGATGCCGTCTTTCATCAACTCCCAAGCGGTGAGGCGCGAGCCTTGCAGAAAGGGACGCGTCTCGTCGGCGTAGACGTGAATTTTTTTGCCTTGTTCGACGGCCGCGCGGATGACGCCGAGCGCGGTGCCGTAGCCGGCGGTGGCTAGCGCTCCGGCATTGCAGTGGGTGAGGACGCCGCCCGTCGACGGCATGAGGGTTGCGCCGTGGCGTCCCATGGCCTGGTTGGCGGCGATATCTTCGGCGTGCATGCGCTGGGCTTCTTCGACGAGCGCTTGCTGGATCTGCGCGATGGAGCGGGCGCGGAGGGATTCAAATTTCTCCGTCATGCGGCGGATCGCCCAAAACAGGTTGACGGCGGTGGGGCGCGTCTGGCGGATGATTTCGCAGATCTGGTCGAAATCTTTTTTTAGGTCGGCGGCGTTCTCGGCTTTGGAATTTTTCACACCCAGTGCGATGCCCATGGCGGCGGCAACGCCGATGGCGGGTGCTCCACGGACAACCATGTTGCGAATCACATCGGCGACCTGCTGATGCGTGGTACAGGTTACATACACTTCTTCGGTCGGCAGCTTCGTCTGATCGATGAAGACGACGCCGGAGGGGGTCCATTCTAGGGTTTGAATCATGAGTCAGTCGTTGGTCGTTAGTCGTTAGTCGTTAGTCGTTTGGGATTAGATGCTAAGTGCTAAGTGCTAACTGCTAAGTGCTCTTTTCGCACCTCGGTCGCCGTAAAAATCGAGATGAAATTCGCGGGCGCGGCGGCTTTTTCCACGCTGGGGCGGCCGTGTGCATCTTGGCGTTCGACGAGGCACATGACGCCGATCACTTCGAAGCCGAATTCGCGGGCGGCTTCGATGGCTTGCACGGTGGAGGATCCGGTGGTGCAAACATCGTCCACGATCACTACGCGCGATCCTTTTTCACGGAAGCCCTCGATACGCTGGCCGGTGCCGTGCTGCTTTTCCGCCTTGCGCACCAGGAAACCGTGCATAGTTCCGCTGGTGACGGCGACGGCGACAACGATGGGATCGGCACCCATGGTCAATCCGCCGATGGCATCCGCTTCCCAGCCTTGCTCGCGGATTTCATCAAGGAAGACTTCGCCGACCAGTTGTGCGCCACGGGCGTCGAGCGTAGTGACGCGGCAGTCGATGTAATAGTCGCTGGTGCTGCCCGAGGACAACTGAAACTCACCGAGGCGAAATGACTTTTGCGCCAGCAGCTTCAGGAGTTCTTGTCGTGCCATGGACATGAATTTCTACGATAGCAGAAAAGCAGTTCCCAGTTCCCAGTTCCCAGTTCTCAGTTCTCAGTTCTCAGAAAAAGCACCCGACGGAACACTGAGAACTGAGAACTGAGAACTCTATTGATTCAGTTTTTCCAGATGCCGAAACCCATCCGTGGCGGCGAACATCGCTACGGTAATGGTTCCGTTGTAGGCCATGTGGATGAGAACACCGGCGGCTACGGAATTTGTTTTGGCTCTCACTATGGTCAGGACAATGCCGACCAGGAAAATCACCAGCACCGGTCCCCAGGAGAACATCAGTTGCGCGCCGTGTAGCAGGGCGAAACCGAGCGCGGTTACGAAGACGGCAGTTGACAAACCGAGGCGGCGCGCGAGCACGGGATAGAGAAAGCCTCGAAAAAAAAGCTCTTCCATCAGAGGCGCGAGGGTAACGCTGAGGATGCTGAGCGCCCAGGCTTCCGCGGGCGTGCGGAAAAAGCTGTCGATCGGCAGCTCCTTCGGAATGGGCAAGAAATGCGCCACAGCTTGCAAAGCCAGCGAAAGCGCGAAGCCTGCCAATACGTAAACAGCAATGTTGGAAGGCCAGTTCCAGTGGATGGCCGCGAGAAAATCGGGACGGCGGCGTTCCCGCGTAACCAGAACATACATGTAGGCGAGGATGAGGAGGTACGCCACCGATTGTCCTGCGACGGAGACTAGCGGGACGCGAGCGATTTCGCCGAGGGCCGTGTGCGGGTACACCCAGATGCGAGCGATGAGCAACGCGGCGAAGAAACAGAATACGATCGCAACGATGATGAGGACTATAAGGCGGAGGAGATCCCAGCCGGTCCATGCTGGATCGGGCGGCGCAGTTGGAATGAGTTCGGCGGGTTGTGCGTCGGGAAAATGCGTCGCGGCTGCGGCGAGTCCGGAGTTGGTGTGGCCCCCGGCATCTGCCGAGCTTTGCTCGGCTTGGACGGGCGACGGCGCCCGTCCCCACACGGGCACTGCATCCGCGGGCGTTGGACTTGGCGTTGGATGCTCGGGAAGATCGTCAGGCGAAGAGTTCACGCGAGTCCCCCTGTGCCTGTGGGCGCGAGCACGCCTTTTGCCGATCCATTTTTTGCCGATCCATTTTTTGCTGCCCGATTTATTTCTGACCCATTGAAATACGACGTCAGTGCCTGGCCGGTGTAGGACTTCTTCACCCGCGCGACTTGTTCGGGCGTGCCCTGGGCTACAATGCGGCCGCCTTCTTCTCCGCCTTCGGGGCCCAGATCGAGGATCCAGTCGGCATTCCGGATGACATCCAGATTGTGTTCGATGATGATGACCGTGTTTCCGAGATCGGTCAGCCGGTGCAGGACGTCCAGCAATTTGCGCACATCGTCGAAGTGCAATCCCGTGGTCGGCTCATCCAGCAGATAAAGAGTTTTCCCGGTCTGGCGCTTGCCGAGTTCGCGAGCGAGCTTGATGCGCTGGGCTTCGCCGCCGGAGAGCGTGACGGCAGATTGACCAAGGTGAATGTATCCGAGACCAACGTCGACCAGGGTTTGCAGCTTTTGTTTGACCTGCGGGATGTTCTCCAGAATCTGCAGCACGTCCGAGACGGGCGTTTCGAGCAGGTCGGCGATGGAGTAGCCGTTGTAGTGAACCGATAACGTTTCGTGGTTGTAGCGGCGTCCGCCGCAGACTTCGCACTGCACGTAAACGTCGGGCAGGAAGTTCATTTCGATGCGGCGCTGGCCTTCGCCCTGGCAGGCCTCGCAGCGTCCGCCAGGAACGTTGAAGGAGAAACGTCCGGGCTTGTATCCGCGCTCGCGCGATTCGGGCAGCATGGCGTAGAGGTCGCGAACCGCCGCGAAGATGCCAGTATAGGTTGCCGGATTGGAGCGCGGAGTGCGGCCGATGGGAGACTGGTCGATGCGAATAACCTTGTCGATCAGTTCCGATCCGGTGATGGCTTTGTGCGTGCCGGCTTGTTCGCGGGAACGATAGAGTTGCTTGGCGAGCGCGCGGTAGAGGATGTCATTGACCAAGGTCGATTTGCCGGAGCCGGAAACGCCGGTGACAACTGTCATCACGCCGAGGGGGAAAACTACATCGAGATTCTTGAGGTTGTTCTCGCGCGCTCCGAGGATGGTGATGGCTTTCCCATTCGGGCTGCGGCGCTGGGAAAGCATGGCAATGTGTTGGCGTCCAGAGATGTAGGCGCCGGTGAGGGAGGCGGGCGAGTCCATGATTTCGGCGGGCGTTCCGGCGGCAACCAACTCGCCTCCATGACGACCGGCGCCGGGGCCGAGGTCGATTACATAGTCGGCCCGCCGGATAGTTTCTTCATCATGCTCGACGACGAGGACGGTATTGCCGAGATCGCGCAAATTCTCCAGCGCGGCGAGAAGACGGCCGTTGTCGCGGTGATGCAGTCCGATCGACGGTTCGTCGAGGACGTAGAGGACGCCGCGCAGCTTGGATCCGATCTGGGTCGCGAGGCGGATGCGCTGGCCTTCCCCGCCCGAGAGTGTGGCGGCGGAGCGGCCGAGCGACAGGTAGCCAAGTCCGACGTCGTACAGGAATTGGAGGCGTTCGGTGATCTCGTGCACGATGCGTCCGGCGATGGTCAGTTCCCTGCCCGTCAGTTTGATCTTGCGCGCTGATTCGAACGCGCGGGCAATCGGAAGGCTGGTGAAATCGGCAATGGACATGCCGTTCACTTTTACAGCCAGGCTTTCGGGACGCAGACGCTTGCCGTGGCACACAGAACATTCGGTGGCCGACATGAAATCGAGCAGGTATTCGCGATAAGTATCGGAAGTGGAGGATTCGAGATTCTGTTTGAGGTGGCCGAGAATCCCGAGGAACCCTGTCTTCCCTTCACGCTGGCCTCCGCGCTGCGGCTCGCCGTAGAGCAGCAGGTTCTGAATCTTGTCGGGAAATTTCTCGAAGGGTGTCGCCAAGTCGAAACCGTAGGCTTGAACAACCAACTGGATGCTGCGAATCAGGTTCTGCGATGCCGAACCGGGGCCCAAGCCGCCATCGAGTATCGGCTTCGACCAATCGACAATCACCTTCGCAGGATCGAGATCGTAGCGGCTTCCGAGGCCGTGGCACTCAGGACAAGCTCCGTAGGAACTGTTGAACGAGAACGATCGCGGCTCGAGTTGCGGAACGCTGATGCCGCAATCGGGGCAGGCTAAGCGAGAAGAGTAGAGGGTTTCGTCTCCGTTGACGACGGCGACGAGCACGAGACCGCCGCCGAGTTTCATGGCCAGCCCAACCGAGAGTTCGAGGCGGTGTTCGATTCCGGGCTTCACCAGCAGGCGATCCACGACGACCTCGATAGTGTGATTCTTGCGCTTGTCGAGCGAGAGATCGTCCTCAAGGTTCACCAGTTCGCCATCGACGCGGGCGCGGGAGAAACCGTGCTGGACAAGCTTCTCCATTTCTTTTTTGAATTCACCTTTGCGGCCCCGGGCGATGGGCGCCATGATCATTACGCGATCGTCGGGCGTGAGCGACATGACGCGCTGCACGATCTGCTCGGCGGACTGGCGGGTGATGGGCTTGCCGCAATTCGGGCAATGGGGCACACCGATCGAAGAGTAGAGCAGGCGCAGGTAATCGTAGATCTCGGTGATGGTGCCGACGGTGGAGCGCGGACTGCGGCTGGTGGTTTTTTGCTCGATGGAAATCGACGGGCTGAGGCCGTCGATCGAGTCGACGTCGGGGCGCTCCATCTGGTCAAGAAACTGGCGGGCATAGGCCGAAAGAGTTTCGACGTAGCGACGCTGGCCTTCAGCGTAAATCGTATCGAACGCGAGCGAGGATTTGCCCGAGCCGCTGAGCCCCGTAATGACCGTCAAGGTATTGCGAGGAATTTCGACATCAATATTCTTCAAGTTGTGCTGGCGCGCGCCGCGCACCGAGATCCTGGTGATGGCCATTTAGTGCTACACGTTATGGACTTCCGTAACGTGGACGGGTCCCAAGAAATGTTGGAGAGTGGAAATACGCAGTTCGATTCTCGTATCTTAGTTGTTAACAGCGGCGGGGGTCAAATGCGGATAAAGTAAAACATTTGCAGCCGCGTGCTTCACAGGGTGGTTGCAACAAGGGCCAAGTAACGTGAACGGACTTTCCGCAGCTTTCTTAATCAGCAGCACCGCAATCCTGAGTGTGATTCTGGGTGTTTTCGGCGCGTATTGCGCGATTTGCGGATTACTGGCCGCGCTTAACCCCTCTCGACCCAATGTCCTTCGGGCGTTGGTACCCCATCAAAGCCCCGCAAGTGGTGACTAGTAGTGCCTCCGATCTCGATGTTCAGCCCCCGCACCTGAGATTTCCCGTAGAGAAGACGGGGCAAGCCCCGACTCTACAAGCAGAAGAATTTGCGGTATCGCTAAAGCGATACCCTGATACGACCCCCTTGGACACCCGGGAGATAGCGACGCGAGGTTACTGCTGGGGCGGCTGCGGAGGAGGAATGACGGCCCCACCGGGCGGCTGTTGTCTGCGGAGCATCTCAAGAATCTGCTCCGGGGTCTTCGGCCCGGCGTTGGGCTGATTTGGATCCTGTGCCTGCTGGTCCTGGACATTTCCGTTCACGTCGGGCGACACAGCTTGGCCGGGCTGCGCCTGATCGTCGGCGTCGGCGCTCTCATCCGCGTTCTCCTCTTGTTGATCATCTTTGCTATCGTCGCCTTCGGTCGTGGGTTGTCCACCCGGTTGCGGGACGATGAGCTGCTGGTTGAACGGCTGAGGCGGGGGAAAGCGGTTCGGAGGCATTGGCCCCTGATTGCCCTGATACACGTTCGCGGCGCTCTGAGTCTCTCCCGCCGACGGCGTTTTCGGCGTGAGCACCACGCTGGAAACAGCCGTGGGATCTGTGTTTGAACCCACCAGTACATAATTGAACGCGGTACCGTTGAACAATCCTGCCAGAACCTCCCGTGGCGCCCCCGGTCCGAGGTGCGCGACCACTCGCTCGTTTGCGCCTGAGCCCGGAGGAATTTCAATCGAAGCCCCGGTAAGTTTGCGCACATCGCGCAGGATTTCGCCTAAAGTCGAATTCTGAGCCGAGATGGTCAGTAACCCACCTTGAAAGCTGACTTTCGCTGGCGTTGCCGGAATCTGGTCCATCGGCACTTGACTCAGCGGCCCGCTCGGTAACGGCGGAAGGACCAGTGGCTTCTGGGTCTTGTGGGACTTGTGGTGCCGTGTAGTGGTCGGCGCGGCGGCGGGGGCTGCAGTCTGGGCAAGAGGCGTTTGAGCCAGAAGGACCGGAGTTGCCAACCAGAGTCCCAAAGCAAACCATCTGCGTGTGCGCCCCATCAGAAACACCCCATTCCCGCGAGCGGCCAAGGGTTCCGCAGCCACTGCGCTCTGCCCGATTTTACCATTGCCTGTAGAACGGCGGAGGGAGTTATTTCTTGCGGACTCTCGCATATTAAGGAGCATGATGAATCCACCAGACCATTGCAGGTACAGTCTTTGCAAGCATTTAGAATGGCTTCGGCTTTAACTGCGAGTAAAATGCCAGCGGAGGGCTCTCTTTGGTAACTTCTTCGCACCCCACGCTTCGGAATCAACGGCGCGGCCGACAATGGCTGTGGCTCCTGTTGCTGGGAACATCGCTCGGAACATCGCTCGGAGCTTTGCTCGGAACTACGGCCCAAGCCCAGACCTGCCAGACCGCAGCGGATATGGATGCCTCCGTACGAACCGCCCTCGAAACCGCGGCGAGGCGCTATTTCGAGATGGCGGAGCGCGGCGATGTGGCTGCCCTGAAGCAGAATTCCATTGCCCCCGTGGCCTCCAGCTTTGCCGGAATCGAAGCCGCAGTCAAAGAGAACCAGGCCGCCTTGACCGGCGCAAAGGCAATGATTCGGCCACCCTTTTTGCTGATAGTCGATGGCCCAGAACCGCTTGCACGCGCTGAATTTCTATGCGGAGTATTTGGGAAGTCGGGTCAGACGAAGGATAGCGCCGTGTTTGTCCTGCCCAATCTGCCGCCCGGCAAGTACGGCTTAACCATTCTCGACGTGAACGGCCCTCAGGGCGCGAGGACGCTGACTTTTGTCTTGCAGGAGACTGGCACGGACTGGAAACTGGCGGGTTTTAACGCTAAATCTTCGCAGGTGGCGAGACACGATGCAGCGTGGTTCATCCAGCGCGCTCGCGATTTCAAAACTAAAGCACAGAATCACAATGCCTGGCTGTATTACCGCGAGGCAATCGCCCTGTCCGCCCCAGTTGACTTCATGAATACACTCGCCACTGACCAACTCTACGACGAGTTCCAGGCAGCGCAGCCCTCCGATATGCCGACGAACGAACACACCGTGGATATCAGCGCGGGCGGCAAGATCTATCATTTGACCGAAATCTTTCCGCTCGCAGTGGGCGACGATCTTGACGTGATTGTAAAGTATCAGGCCGCCGATGTATCGGATACCGCGCGCACGTTTAAGGAGAATGTGGCCGTGATCAAGGCGCTGGTAGCGAAGTATCCCGAATTTCGCGAAGCTTTTGCGGGAGTGGTAGCGCGGGCTGTCGAGCCCTCCGGCCGCGACTACGGTTCGCTCCTGGCAATGAAGGATGTCAAGTAGCCGGCCGGGCGGCGGGTTATAAACAGCCTCAAGCGCAAGTGCGATTCGTATGAGGCATCGCGCTATTCGTGTCAGGCCATCCCGCGATTCGTATCAGGGCATCAGGCGATTCGTATCAGGCCATCAGCGATTCGTATCAGGGCATCAGGCGATTCGTATCAGGGCATCGCTTTAGCGATGCCGAAAGCGGCACCCTCCGGAAGCGCCTTTAGGCGCTGCGGCGGCGGATCCAGCTCAAATCCTAAATGTGCCGACGAGTACGGATAATCTGCGCCTGCCGTCACCAGGAAACGCTTTATCGGATTCGCATGAATATATTCAACGATCTTCAAGAAAGCCTCCCGCTCATTCACCCGGATTTCCGAAAATCCCTTCTGCCAAACCGGAGCGCGGAACCCAAGTTCCCGCCCGGCCCGAAACGCAAAACCGCCTTTCATAAACTGAACCGCCTTCTCCACGGTCATCTCCGCGCGCACCGTGATCAACACATGGAAGTGATCAGGCATGATTACAAATTCGTGGAGAAGATATTTCCGCTTCTCGCGATAATGATAGAGCACGTCAATCATCAGCCCGGCCGCGCGAGCGGATTGCAGAAGTCCGCGTTTCTCCCAAGTCGAGGAAGTCACGAAGAAGGTACGCTCGCTGGCGATGACGTGTGATCGATCAGCATTGCGAATGGGAATCGACATTTTCACCCCCAGCGCCTAAAGGCGCTTTTCTATGCGCTTGGCGTCATCGCTAAAGCGATGACCTGATACGAATCTCACACTGTCTGCCGTGATGCAGTGATGCTTGAACTCGCCGGAGGTGATGAATTCCCTCCCAATGGAATTCCCTCCCCAGTTGCCTTCCCCATCGCGCAGGACTAGTATTTTTTAAGGCCACTTCACCTCAACAAAACTCTCTCACTCGATCTCGTTCTAAGGAGGATGTATGGGCATTGCAGTTTCCCCAATCCAGATTGATTCACGCGTCAGCGACTTCATCGGGAAGCCGCGCAAAATGCTGATCGACGGCAAGTGGGTGAATGCCGCCTCGGGCAAAACTTTCCCAACCTACAACCCGGCCACCGGCGAAGTTCTGGCGCAAGTCGCGGAAGGCGATCGGCAGGACATTGACGCTGCCGTTAAGGCTGCGCGCAAGGCATTCGACAGCGGTCCGTGGTCGCGCCTGACTGCCTCCGAGCGCGGCAAGCTGGTGTGGAAACTGGCTGATCTGCTGGAAGAGCACCTCGAAGAATTTGCCACGTTAGAAACACTTGATAACGGCAAGCCGCTCACCGTGGCGCGCGCCGCCGATGTTCCGCTCGCCGTCGAAATGTTCCGCTACATGGCGGGATGGGCGACCAAGCTCGAAGGCACAACCATTCCGCTCTCGGTGCCGTATACGCCCGGCGTCAACTATCACGCTTACACGCTCCGCGAGCCGGTTGGCGTTGTGGGCCAGATTATCCCGTGGAATTTTCCGCTGCTGATGGCGGCGTGGAAACTGGCGCCGGCGCTAGCCTCGGGATGCACGGTGGTGTTGAAGCCAGCCGAGCAGACGCCGCTCTCCGCGCTGCGTCTGGGCGAGCTGATTATGGAAGCCGGATTCCCGGATGGCGTGGTCAACATCGTCCCGGGATATGGCGAGACGGCGGGCGCGGCTCTAGCGGCGCACGATCTGGTCGATAAAATTGCGTTTACCGGATCGACGGAAGTGGGCAAACTGATTGTCCACGCAGCCACTGGCAATCTGAAAAAAGTTTCGCTCGAACTCGGCGGCAAGTCGCCAAACGTCGTGTTCAAGGATGCGGATCTGGACACCGCCATCGCCGGTTCCGCGAGCGCAATCTTTTTCAATCACGGTCAATGCTGCTGCGCCGGTTCGCGTCTGTTCGTGGAGCGGCCGGTGTTTGATCGCGTGGTGGAAGGCGTGGCCGCGAAGGCCAAGAAAATCCGGGTTGGATCGGGCATGGAACCGGAAACGTCGATGGGCCCGCTTGTCTCCGAGGAGCAGTTGCAGCGGGTGTGCAACTATCTGGAGATTGGCTTGTCCGAAGGCGCGACCGCGATGACTGGCGGAAAGAAGCTCGGCGACAAGGGATATTTTGTCGAGCCCACCGTGCTGGTAAATACGAAAGACAACATGCGGGTAGTGCAGGAAGAAATTTTCGGGCCGGTAGTGACGGCGATTCCGTTCGATAATCCGGAAGAACTAACGCCGCGCGCCAACGATTCGGTGTACGGTCTGGCGGCCGGCATCTGGACGAAGGACATTTCGAAGGCGCATAGTCTGGCGGCCGCACTGCGCGCTGGAACGGTCTGGATCAACTGCTACAACATCTTCGACGCGGCACTGCCGTTTGGCGGCTACAAACAGTCGGGATGGGGACGCGAGATGGGCAAAGACGTTCTCGCACTCTACACGCAGACAAAGTCGGTGTGCGCGCGACTGTAGTACCGTTAAAAGCGATGACCATGCGGTGGAGGGACGGGCGCCTCGCCCGTCCAGCCGGGCGGGGACGCCCGGCGCTCCACCGGCACCTCTAATTGCTTGGCGGCGCGGACTTCTCGCTCTTCTTTTCTTGCTTCTTATCCGCCGCTTTCTCTTTCGCTTCGGCGGCGGCGCTCTCGACCGTGTCTTCCACGACCTCGCCCGTCATGGCATCGATGTTCACTTCGTGGATGCCATCCGCCATCTTGATGTCGAAGGAATAAATCAGCTTTCCTTTTTCCCGTTCAATCTCTTTCGATTGAATTTTGCCGGCCTCCTTGGCCAGGGCGGTCTTTTGCGCCTGCTCCATGGTGATCTTCGCTTCTTTGCTCAGCGCGGCCTGACTGGCCTTGCTCTGGCCGCCTGCCCACGCCTGCAAAGTGAACGCAAGCAGAATGCCTGCCAAAATTGCCATCCTCATTTTCATTCTCCTGTTTCCTACTTGGGTTTCCTGTTTTCATTGATCGGGCCGCAAGTCTTTACTCCGCAGCTCGAAGGATGATTGCGATTAAAACACGGAACCCGAAAAATGAGCTGAATCGGAAAGGCAGACATCACCGCCGATGGGGCAAGGA
Organism: uncultured Acidobacteriaceae bacterium; assembly: GCA_963772195.1. GTDB lineage: Bacteria > Acidobacteriota > Terriglobia > Terriglobales > Acidobacteriaceae > Acidiflorens. The sequence continues at coordinate 504,060 of CAVYWE010000003.1, forward strand.
GAATGTTGGAGGCGCGGGTGAGAATCGAACTGGACCGCGCATTGCAAACAAAGTAAGTTGTTGAATCTAAGATGTCGTAGAAGTGCTAGAAGTGCACAATGTAAGGATCGCTAGCACAGATTAGCACAAAAAGGCCCGAGTAATCCCTTGACGGAAACGCCGGGGGGACGGTCACAATTTCTCAGTGAGTGTAAACGCCTGCTTTCGTCAACTGAGAATCGTAGTACCCTGATTTGTCGGACAGATATGTCTATCGATGCAAGTTCGCTTCGTTGGAAGTCGTTGCGCCTCTGGTTGGCCGTCCTCGCCTCGTTGCTATTGTTTGGAATGGTTGGTTGCACTGCGTACGTGAGATGGGGAACGACCGTAGTGGGGGATTTTCTATCGCCTGATGAGAAATGGGACGCTGTGCTCATCGTTCGCAACGGGGGCGCGATGACAGGTTACGCGACTGCAATTTCAGTTGTGAGGGCCAACTGGCTTGCTCGGGAGCTTGCATTGTGCGCACTGTATCGTCCTGTGCATGTATTCGTGGGAGACGACAACGATGGAAAAGTCCCTTGGGGAAGCCAAGGCCAAATAAACGGGAAGGCAAGATGGGCGTCACCCACAGAACTAGTCGTCACCTACCCCGCTGAGACCCGTGTGCTTCGAGCGGATTCAAAAGTCAATTCCGTGACCATTCGATATGCGCCATCAGAGTGACTTGGGAGCCAGCATGGTTCTCAATTGGCGAAACATCCCCATTTCACTCATTGACCAGGGTTCTGAGTGATAACGCCTGTTTTCGCCAACTATCCCTTACAATCTCCATGCGACCATAAATCGATCAGGTCAATGCAGGAGGAAAGGAACCATGGCCACCAATAAAGTCTGGCTCATAACCGGCGCTGGTCGCGGCTTGGGCGTTGATATCGTCAAGGCGGCTTTGGCTGGCGGCCATAAAGTCGTCGCTACCGGCCGCAATACTGACAAAGTGGCCAAGGCCCTTGGAAAATCTGCCGAACTGCTGGTCGTGAAATTGGACATCACCAATCCTGCCGACGCGGAGTCCGCGGTTAAGGCGGCCGTTGACCGGTTTGGCTGCATAGATGTGCTGGTCAACAATGCCGCAAACTTTTATGCAGGATTTTTTGAAGAATTGTCGCCGCAGCAGATCGAGCGGCAGTTGTCGACCAGTCTAGTCGGCCCGATGAACGTAACCCGCGCCGTTCTGCCGGTGATGCGCAAGCAAGGTTCAGGGCTCATAATCACGATCTCGTCGACCGCAGGACTTATCGGTTTTGAGTTCGGCACCGCCTACGCTGCGTCGAAGTTCGGCCTTGAGGGCTGGATGCAGTCGCTACAGGCTGAGGTCGAACCGTTTGGCATCAATACGATCACTGTCAATCCGGGCTTCTTCCGCACGGACCTCCTCACGGAAGAATCTACAAATTTCGCAGAGCGGACCATTGAGGATTATAACGAGCGCAGGGCGAAGCAAATGGAATTCTGGAAAGGCTACAACGGAAAGCAGTCCGGCGATCCCGCAAAACTCGCGCAGGCATTAATTATGATCTCGGGTCTGGAAAAGCCGCCACGGCGCTTCATTGCAGGCGCAGATGCTGTTAGCACCGCAGACCAAGTGGCCGCAACCCTTCGGCAGCAAACTGACGCTTACCGTGAGCTGTCATCTTCCCTCGCATATGACGATGCGGCATGAGCAGGGATGATGACGCCGTGGTTGGCGAAATATCCCGTTCTCACCAATAGCCGAGTCTTCAAACGTTGCTGTCGGGAGCGTAGCGTTCTCTGAGATTACAACCGCACCACGGACAGAACTTGATTTCCGTTCCGCCTTCCGACTGCGGTTTCTTGTCGGGTTTCCTGAACTCCAAATAGCAGGAAAAAGGCCTTCTACTTCTCCAAACCAACGAGGCATGGAAACCCCTTTTCCCGTCAGTCGAAGCGTATTCTTGGAACTCCGCGCAGCACCAATTCCGTTCCATCTCGAAATCGTACCAAATGACAGTCGGTGGGTAGACCCGATGGTTGGCGAAACATCGCCTTTACACCAACTACGGCCCCGGCTCGCCCCCACAGCATTGGGACAAATGCTAGATTGTCCCAAAGGTTTATGAAGGCGGCCCAATGTGAAAGCATATCTATTCCTAGCATTTGGCGTGTTGTGGCTGACCTTGTCGGTCCTTCTTCGTAGGACTGGATATTCATTCTTTTGGCCGAAGGGTGCCCTAGACCCCGCCACAGTTGCAAGAGTTTTCCGTGTGATGGAGCCGATACTTTTCTTTGGTTGGATTGCTCCGACTGCACTAGGACTTTGGCTGCTATGGTCAAAGAGGTGAAGAACGGAAGGGCGTCTATCGAATAGGGTTTCGGACCATTGACGTAACATCCCCAATACACTCATTGACCCTGTGGGGGACCAGGCGGTGCGGCGTGTAGTTGGTGATAACGCCTGATTTCGCCAATCTGCGCTAAAAAGGGCGTATACAAGTACGAGGTTCAACGTGCGGGAGTACGACCTAATCGCGGAGTGGTATGCATCAGAACGCGTCGATCAGACAGGGGTACCTGAAGTGACCACGCTAGCGTCATCCATCCCACGCGGATCGTTTGTTCTCGATGTTGGTTGCGGCAACGGTATACCCATCACCCGTGGGTTACTGAGCGGTGGCCACCGAGTCATCGGCCTAGATAGTTCGAGTGCGATGCTGGCAAACTTTAGGCACAATTGCCCTGAAGCGTTTGCTGTTCGAGGAATTGTTCAGTCCTGCCCGTTCGCCGATTGCATGTTCGATGCTGCGGTTGCGTTGGGCGTCATGTTCCATCTCAATCCCGAGGACGCGATTAGGGCAATTGCGAATGTCTCGCGCATCGTTAAGCGCGGTGCGCCGTTCCTTTTCACATCCGGAGACGCCGACAGCTTTGATGGCAAAGAGGGCAAAATGAACGGCGTGACGTTTCGGTATTTCTCGTACAGCGTCCACAGCTACCGACGTATCCTCGGTGATCACGGCTTCACATTGGTCGACGTCCACGCTGATAGCGGGAATAACACCTATTACCTCGCGAAGAAAGCTGAGCCGCCGAGCTGATTCTTGCAAAATCGCGATAGCACTCATTGACCGGGGTTCTGAGTGTAATCGCCTGTTTTCGTCAATGACGGGTGACTTCGCCATTTGCCTTGATTTGCTTGGGCAGTTGGACCGATAATTTCTTCGTGAAGGCTAGTAGACAAACACGCAGGTTATTGTTTGGATTCTGGGTTCTGGTTGTCGCGATCATCGTGTGGTTTTGGCCCGTAAGGTTCGGTTTTATCACGCCCCCACCACCATCGGCGACACCTAAGAAATTGGAAAACTAATTGGTGTAAACGCTTGATTGCGACAACCAGCAACTACCTCCTAAGGACGAGCCAAATGGAGGGACAGGTTGTAACCACGCAGTGGCGGGATTCACAGGTTGTAGCGTTGCGCTCGGGCAGATGTCCTCTTCGGACACATTAAGTGGCATCCCGCCCTCAGCCTTGAAGTGCCGAAGCCAGTTGACTATCTTCTCAGCCGAATGTGGGAAGGGGTTTTCCTCGTCTGCATCGGACAGGACAGCGCGTTGGACGCCATTCTCGCGTGGAACTTCTGCGACAAAAGTCTCCGCACCTTGGCGAAGAATGTTAGGTGTAGAGCCGGTTATCTTCAGGAAATCTGGGTCTTCAAGAAGCTTTTCCAGCTTCCCCAACTCTCCGGGCGGCAAAGTTCCTTGAAGTAGCTCAACGGAGGGTCTAAAAAGCAGGCTTGGCTTGGCGTTGGGGGTTGCTGGAAGGGGCTCGTCGATAATTTTCATTGTCAACCGCCGCATCTGATAACGCCCATTGTGGTCCACGGAAAAACAAATCTTCGGGACGGGCAGAAACGGATATTCGTAATCAGCTCCCCACGTGCTGGCGAAGGACATACGAACAAGGAGAGGTGAAAACCCATTGATTTCACGCGCGTTGATTTGAGGCTGCTGCCCGCAACAAAGAGTTGAAGCTAGAATCACCGACGCCATTACAAAGTGTCGCTTCGAGAATCGCATTTAGACCTCCGCGCCAAAAATCATGGTACTCCAAATCAATCGATGCGATCTCGTCAATTGTTGAAATATCCCCATTACACTCACAACCGGGTCAACGAGTGCTAACGCCTGATAACGTCAACAATCGTGGCACTTTGTCCGAGCATCGGCGTAAAGTGGTGCCATGCAGCTGCGATCGGCGGATGAAAATCGACGCAAGCAAACGCTGCGGTTAGTTTCAGCGATGGGCACACTATCTATCGCTGCTTCTCTCGTCATTACAGCCGTCGTCGCTTGGCAGTTTTACTCAATTCGCTCCACCACGAAGTGGTTCATGTGGTCGCAGCGTTACAAGAGCGAAGTTCTGGCGCAATCCGGCGGAACGGCGGGAGAGTTGAAGCATATCGAATGGGACGGCTGGGGGTTTCCGGGTGCCGGAGACACCACTGTATATCTTGTTTACAACCCAACAGATTCCCTCTCGGTGGCAGCCAAGAGCCATCAGCCGGGCAAATTTGTTGGCATTCCCTGCGAAGTCCCTCGTGTGAGTCGTCTGGAAAGCCAGTGGTACGCGGTTCGATTTTATACCGATGAATGGTGGGGCCGACGCAATGCACTGGATTGCCGCTCCGGGTCCGCTGGTTGACTGTCGTAACATCCCGATTACGCTCAAAACCCGTCAATGAGCGCAAACGCCTGATAGCGTCAACTGACAATTCCGCAAGGGGAACAGGTCTATAATTCCTACCATGCGCTGGAAACTGGCGCACATTGGCGTTGTGGTGACGGCATCGCTCTGGGGCAGCCAACAATCCATTTATGCCCAGCAGACTGCGGTGAACTCGCTTCCAGTATTCCAATCCGACGCGCCATGCCCAGCATCCGGCCCGAGAGACGAGGAACCTGCTGGCCCGGAAATCTCAATCGCTGACGTGACCTTCTCAGGTTCGCTCCAGATGCCGATCTCGGACCAAGGCCAGATAGCGGATTCAATCAAGGACAAGACACACGGTTCATCTCTTGATCTTGTTACCGATGAAGCTCTGGAGAGAGCAAGAGCCGGATGGCAAGACCGCGGATATTTCAAAGCACAGATTACCGGCGAAGCGAAAACACTAACCAGGGGCCCCGTCAGTCAGCGCATCGCTCTCAGTATTCACGTGGACGAAGGGGTACAGTACAACTTGAGCAAGATAACCTTCAAGAACAACAAGGCGATCAGCAACGTTGAACTTTTGCGCGGTCTTTTCCCAATCACAGATGGCGAACTCTTCAACCGTGAGAAGATCGCGATCGGGTTGGAAAATCTCCGCGAGGCTTATGGGGAACTTGGTTACATCAACTTCACAGCTGTTCCAGACACCACATTTAACGATAAAAAGAGAGCAGTCTCACTTGCAATAGACTTTGATGAGGGCAAACAGTTTTATGTGAGCAGCGTCAATGTCCTAGGCTTGGATGAGGTAGCTAGACAAGAACTTCTGAACGGCCTGCCGATAAAGCGTGGCCAAATATTTAGCAGCCAACTTTGGGAAAAGGCTCTGGTGAAGTACGCTTCCATGTTTCCAGATTGCCCCTGCCGATGGTACGAACCGCGACACGTGGATGAACATTCAGGAAAGGTCGCGGTGACGCTGGATTTTCGTCCCTGTTCGGATTGAAACGTATTCCTTCTTTGATAGTTGGCGAAAAATCCCCATAGCACTCATTGACCCGTCAGAAAGGCGAACAGACGGCGCAAGCTTGTGACATCGCCTGTTTGCGATAATTGATTCGTAGTGGTCGGTCTGACTTCTACAGTCTGGGAATCAAGCTGCGAGGCCAGAGATAACCCACACCGCAATGTTCACACAGGGAAGTAGGGCGATCAGAGGCTCCCTGTCTCTAAACCACCAGACAAACCCGACCGACACTGGATATGTCCAGATGGACGCAACAAAGATATAGACTGCGAGGCTCGGGCCAGCATCGAATGCCATCCCCGACAGGGTGGCGAAAAGGAACCACGGCACTAGAAGAACTATCCACACCAAGAACAAACCTGCCGCGATCTGTTCAAGGGTTTGCTTGTTCATGATTATCCAGCCTCTTCTTCGAGTGCTTTGAGGATAATCCCCTTGTCAATCCGCTTGCTCCAGACGCAGCTTCGGTGTAGTTGTCGAAATATCGCCATATCACTCATTGACCCCCGCGAGGGGGTTTTGAGTGTAAACGCCTGATTTCATCAACTGACGTAGAATTCGGTCGTGGCCGACATAGCGGAACATCGGCGATTTGATTGGCGCAAACCGCTTGTCGCAGCAGCAGTCGCCCTTGTGGTGTCTCTGCTGATGACCATCTACGGGACCGACATAGATTGGCTTCTATATGCGGCGGCCGTAGGCGTTCTCGGCGGCATTGGCCTGCTCGGTTCGATTGCTTTGCGCGCTGTCTTTCGGAAACGGCAGGATGTGCTGATGGCGCTTGCAATCTTTGGGGCATACGTTGCCGTGACAGCAGTGTTTTTTGTGGGCTACGGAGAACTTCGACCAATCCTGCGGTGGAGTCTGTGGTCCCACCGTTACAAGTCCGAGCTTCTGGCGCAAGCAACTCCGGCGAGCGGCCAGCAGTTGAAGCACGTTGAATGGGAAAGGTCAGGTTGGGGGCCAGTCGGCCCCACGATTGTCTATCTTGTATTCGACCCCACGGATTCGCTTTCAGTGGCAGCTAAGAGCCACCGCGCCGGGCGGTTCAGCGGCATACCGTGCGAAGTGCCTCGTGTACAGCGCCTAGAGAGCCACTGGTACGCAGTGACGTTTTACACGGAGGAAAGCTGGGGCGAACGTAACCGCCTAGATTGCACCGGGGCTGGCGCGTAGTTGTCGTAATATCCCGATTTCACTCATTGACCGGGGTTCTGAGTGTAAACGCCTGGTTACAACAGTTATGCTATTACGCATGGCTGTGTCCGTCGAAGCTCAACCTCTGATTGCTGTACGCGACGTTAGAGCGAGTAGCCGTTGGTACGGGAAATTGTTTGCGGCAGACTCGCTGCCTGATCACAGGCACCGTGATTTATATGATCGGGTGTTCTCGTCGGGTCGCTTGATTCTTCAACTCCACGCTTGGGACGAACAGAACCATCCAAACCTTGTCAACGCGAACGCCGCTCCTCCTGGACATGGGGTATTACTCTGGTTCCAGGTTGACGACTTTGACTCGACAGTTGATCGAGCACGAGAATTAGGGGCTGAAGTGATTCTTGAGCCTCACGTTAACCCGGCACCCCAACACAGAGAAATTTGGCTCCGCGATCCTGACGGTTATGTGGTGGTAATCGCGGGCCCAGATGGCGAGGTGAGTTCGTAAGATTGCTTCGTGTCCTGAGTTGGTGATAAATCCCGTGGCTGTTGAAAAAGGAACCAAAGCAGTAATTTCAGTGAATTTCAGCGTCTACGGCAGACGAATATTCAATAACTTACGAACGAATCTCGCTGCTGAAATTCCCTAACAAGAGTTTTTCAACAGCTACGGCCTGATTTCGACAATTGACATGTTTGCTTCCATCTTCTCTCCAGCAGTGATTGGAGTGCGGTTGTCAAAAGTAGGCAATCATGTGACATTTGAGGGCGGCAAAGTTTCGTGAGAAGACTCCGACTGGCAATACTAATTGCGTCGCTGCTTGCGGTAAATTTGTCATGTGGCAGACCGATCTCTCAATACTTCGCGAAGCTGGAAATTAGTGCCGACCTTCATTTAGTCCCTTCTCATCCACTCTCGACAGAGCCGGGTGCTGGCTCGTTCTACTTCGTTTTTCACACCGGAACAGGACTGACCGAGGTTAGCCATTTACAGCAAGATCCAGGCGCGAAGTCCCCAACGCATCTCTTGTTCTTGGAAACGAATCGGGACCAAGTTCTCGACAGGACGGTAAAGTCCTTTCAACTCTTGAGAGGGCGCTTTGGGACCGTATACGCTGACAAGACGTGCTTTTTTAACAGACCGACCGAAAGCAGTTGGAGCTATGTGTCAGTCCATTCTTATTTCAATGCTCCCACCACCGAAGTTCCTGCTGAACTCCCCCGGCCTCCCGAAAAACTGCCGCCACTCACATCATTAAGTCTGGTACGAATCTTCCGTGCTTTTCCTGAATATCTTGTAGTGGCTGGCAATTACGAGCCGAACGGGGACCTCGGCAGTTTGCATATTGATGGTGCGAAGGATGGGAACTGGGTCCACAGCAACTTTGTTCCAGCGGCAAAGGATGGATTTGACGTACGTATCCCGAAGGACCGGGATCTAGCTGCTCTCGTAAGGTATGGCATCCCTGCCCACATTGACGTGCAGGGTTACCTTCGCTCTCGACACTTCCCACTTCCTACCGCTTCGTTACCTCAGGAAAAGACCGTCTTGAATCAACATTATGGATACAATAACTTAATTCGACAGGACGAACTCAATGATGGCACTGTAATTTCCTCTCGACTTCTGCAACCCTTAAACACCGATGAAGAAAGCGTCTTGAATCCTCAGTGTGACGCACGATTTCACCAGCAACAAACACTTGGACTTCCGACCGTTGAGTGAGCATAGGCCGCAGATTCTTAGCCACAGTGCAGGCACCTGCTCGTAATTGTCGCAAAATCCCCATTTCACTCATTGACCGAACCGTCAACGAAGGAACCAACCAACCGCCACCGCAACGATCATGAGCTTTATCAACCAGCCGATCGCGTAAGACACCACAAAAACTCGGTGCAGCTTCATAAATGCGGCGTTAGTGAGGATCAGTGGCAACGGGCCGATCACCCACACCCCAACGGCTAATTTAAGCGCGCCCGATACCGAATGAAGACCCAGTCGGGCGGCGACAAAGGCAAATACTCCGCATGTCACAAATGGCAACGGACTGGTCAGAGCAATCGCTCTACCCTCTTCACCCTGGCGCCAGATTTCCGGGTAAGTGTAGCGTCGGTGAATCCAATCGCCTGCGAAAAACCAGTCAGTGAGCGACGAGACGACACCAGCGCCAACAATGATCGCAACGAGTCGCGCCCAGTTCATAGCGGTCCTCCCTGCCAAACGCTGGCATTCTACTCGTACGAAGCCCTCGACGCTATGGATCTCAATTGACGTAACATCCCGATTACACTCACAACCGCCAACCAGGGGCGCGGGATAACCGCGGTGAGCGCCGGGGAAGCTCGGACTTGGAGCCCTCGGCTTTGCGCCGTGCGCCCGCCTTCGCTTTCTTCAACCGATTTGACGTGCCGGGACGCGGTATGAGCGGCCGCAACAAAAGGTGATGCCGAGTACCACCTTTTCCTAGCGCGCGCTCCTAGGGCTTTAGGCGCGATTGGTGCCGTTTTTCGTGTTGCAAACACAGGTACTTACGGGGGCATGTTTTTCGTTGCCAACGGCTAATAGCCCTGGTGACTGCCTGGGAACTGCGGACGGTCTGCCGCGGCTTTCCGTTTGGCTATCTTCGCTTTCTTCAGTGCCTCGCGCAGCTTGGCGGCTGCGATTTGTGCCTTCCTCAATTGCTCTTCAATCGTTTCCTGTGCCATCTGAAACCCCCTTGAATATAGCCTTAATGTCTACTATGTCTATAGACTTTCACACTTTCGTAAAAATACATCCTGCGCGTGCAAAGAACTATGCGTCGGGCACCGGGAATCGTCGCTTCTGGGAATCGGACCCCCATATCCCCCACCCGGCAAGAGGGCTGGAAACAATGTCGGCCTTTCCTCACTCCGTTCCGACACTCTCATGTTCTCGCGCCGACAGTGCAGACGGTTGATTCCTCGTTTTGTGGCCACGCCCACGGTTTTGCTACCCACGCCAAAAAGCCAAAATCGACAAAATAATCGTTTGTGTAGAGTTTTGAGTTGCGGAGGCTTATCTGGAGGTCAGTTCCAAGATTTGACCCCGCCCCCCATCCTATTCAGCGGGTGTGGCTGCAATGACGCCTCTTTGACGCAGCACGTCACGGTATCCATAATTTCGATGTGGTCAATCTATCCAACCTTGTGCCCAGCTTCAATATCCCACTGATCTCGAAGTCCGTAGGGCCGCTTCCGATTAGCCTTGGGATTGAATCACCTCAATCCTGCTTTAACTTCAACCCACCGCACAACAACGGCGTTGGCACCTGGTGTGGTCCCAGCGGCCAGTTTCTAGCGGGACTGTATTTTGTTCCCAATAAATTTTGGGCAATGGGCACTGATGCTACCAGTACCTCAAACTCGACTTGTACGTTTTATACGATAAATCATCTAGTGGGTGCAGATAATTTGTCGTCGTACGCCATACCAAGTACAAACCTTGCCTACCCTTCCTCATGCGGGACTGTTTCTGCAACCGTGACGACAGTCGATAACACCGGGATTACCGCCACACTTACGGCTACTGTGGGATTCCCCGGAGTGTATATTACAGCGTTGCACGATGCTTCTGGAAATGTAGGATTAAGTGATCCGTTCGGAAACAGTATTAGTATTACCGGAACTACCGTTACAGACACCCTTGGGGCAGTAACTACACTGAGCGGGTCCTCTACGCAACCTTCATCTTATGGATATACCGATACCACGGGCCACGCACGGACCATTTCGCTGGTAAATGGAACCCAGACAACCTATCAACCGATCGGCAACTGCGGTAACCTCAATGTTGGTTCGCCAGTTACGCCCGTATCGGCTATCGACTTTCCAGACGGAACTTCCTTTGGATTCACCTGGGATACCAACAACGGCGGCATCGACGGGCTTATCAAGTCCCTCACGTTGAGGACTGGCGGGACGATCACCTTTACGTATGGAACTGTTTACTCCTGTGACGGTCGCTGGGCCTACAATACGTTGTCGAGAACTACACCAGATGGCACTACGCAGTACTCTCTGACCTATTCGAACGGGATTACGACTACTGCGGTGCTTGATCCCGGTAAGAACAAAACTGTTTATACGTTCTTTGGTGCCCCAAACGGGCTTATCGGAGGGTCCACCGTTACGCAATCAATCAGTCGATACCAAAATACGGGTACTGTATCGAGCCCAGTCTATACGCTGATCTCCTCGACGAAGTATTGCTACAACAATGCCTCTTGCAGCACGGACCCATTCTTCCCCATCACTCAACTAGATACCTATGAGTACGCGGGTACGGGCTCAACTCAGATGAGCCATCGGGTTGAAACTTACGACGGCTACGGGAACACATTGACTGACTCGAATACCGACAGCATCACAGGTCAAGTCAAGCTTAAAACTTATGTCTACGGTACCTACTCCGGTACCTACCCTAACGGCAGTTGTGTAGCCTTGGGCAATGCCAACATCCACAACCATCTTTGTACGAAGACCACTACGGTTGGGGGTACTCAGGTCGCGCAGAACATTTACGCTTACAACTCCAACGGTGCGTTAACCTCCTCCGTTGATTGGCTGAGCAGCACTTCGCACCTCGCGACCAACTACAGCCCAAATGCGAACGGCACGGTTGCGTCTACGACCGCTCCTAACGGGCAGGTCACGACCTATGGCTATGCGGCTACGGGCTCGGGCGGGTGCAACGGCCTCTTGCAGACTTCTTCATCCACGACCGTCAATAGCGTTGTGATCTCCTCTTCGAAGACTTTGGATTGCAACGATGGGGTTGTGCTGACTACGACAGACCCTAACGGAAACGGAACCGTGGCTCAGTATGATTCCATGTTCCGCCCGACATTGACTCAAGATCAGTTGGGAAATCAGACAAGCTACGCCTATACGGGCAACTCGGCTTCGAGCACTGACCCGATGAATGTGTATCGTATCGGCTATGTTGATAATCTCGGGCGAACGATTATCTCGCAAACGAAACAGAGCCCGGGTTCTTCGAATTACGATACCGTCTCCACAACCTACGGATGGAATGGAACGAACTTCCAAACCCAGACTAGTGTTCCTTGCGTTCAAACTCCCGATCAGCCCTGTCCGACAGTTGCGTTGACGGCGCTTACCAACCCCGCAGTGGGGTCAGTCAGCTCCACCGACGCAAAAGGTGGCACGCTAACGAATGCACATAATACGAACGATATTTCTGTAACGGCAGGCCCAGCCCCTTCCGGGGAGCATGTCAAAACAAGTCAAACCGAAGTCGATGGTTTCGGGCGAACCAAATCTGTATGTGATGTCCAAATCCGCGGCGGCACAGCTTGCGGACAGGTAATGGGCAACTCGGGCATCCTTACCAGCTCAAGCTACTCGTTTGGGACGGGAAGCTCGACTGTCACCACGACTCGCGGAGCTCAAACGCATACGACCATATCAGATGCCATTGGGCGCACGACTTTGATTACGACGCCTGAAGGCGGAAACACTTCCTATGTATACGACTCTGACGGGACCAGTGGCTGCAACACAACTGCTAACGGTAGCCTTGTGAGAAAGAACAACAACGATGGAAACTTTATTTGCTATTACCATGATGGTTTAGGCCGCGTGACATCTACATGGACGACCGCTGGGGTGTCAGGAGATTACTGTATTTATTTCGTTTACGACGCAACCACCAACACAATCCTTACCAAGCCGAGTGGAGCGACGCTTAGTAATCTAGTTGGTCACGTTGTTGAGGCGCTAACCACCAACAATGATAATGGCCAAGGTAACGGCAATTGTCCGTCTCTCCCACTTGCAACGGCAAACATCGAGTCTGACGAATGGTTCAGTTACGACAAAGACGGCCGTATGACTGATATGTGGGAGTGGACGGCTGTTGGACAAACTTATTACCACACGACAGTCGTACATGATGGCGATGGCGTCGTTACCTCGATGAGCGGGTATCCTAACAATCCCACAGTGACCTACACTACAGACGGCGAGGATCGATGGAACATCGCCAAACTGGGAACCACAACCCTTGTAAATGGCGTGACCTACGATGCAGCAAGCCGCCCGACCCAGATCAACATTGGGACCGGAACTGACAAGGATACCTACTCCTACGACAACGTAGACAACATGACGCAGTATCAATTCTTTGTTGGGTCACAAAACAACAAAGGCGTTCTGACGTGGAACTCCATCGGGTCTTTGGGATCTCTGGCGATTACCGATGGCTTCAACACCAACAATAGTCAGACATGTAACTATGCTTATGACGATGTTGCTCGGCTTGTCACTGACAATTGCGGGTCGGTGTGGTCGCAGACGTTTGGCTACGATCAGTATGACAATCTATGGCAGAGTGGCAGCTCGTCCTTTGCCTGTGCGGGCTGCTACAACACGTCAAACAACCAATATCAGACCTTGGGTACTACCTACGACTCCAATGGGAACCTGACCAAAGATCCCGCTGGAAACACGTTTGCGTATAACGTTTACGGCCAGCTGGCAACCATAAACGGGGGGCAAGAGATTGTCTATGACGCTTTTGGCCGGGAGGTAGCGAATCCTAGCGGAACGCAGAGTACCGAAAAACTATACAGCCCAATGGGGTTCGTTGGCACCCTTATAAGCTCTGGCCCCAGTAATTCGGTTATCAAGCTACCCGGTGGAGGTACGCTTAATTCTGATGGTGCTGGAGGCGTATATTACAACCATATGGACTGGCTAGGGTCGGCCCGTACACAGTCGGCTGTTAGTGGCGGCCTAAGGGATGACCGATCTTTTGCCCCTTATGGAGAGGTGTATCAAACAACCAATCAGGATAATCCATTTCTTTTTGCGGGTACGACGTCGTTCTTGCTCTACGGGACTTTGTACGACACCCCCAATCGAGAACTATCGGCTGTTGCTGGCCGCTGGAACTTGCCAGACCCGGCACATGCTAGCTGGAACGCTTACTCTTATCCAACCGATCCGAATAGACAGACCGATCCGACTGGGTTAGACGGGCAGAGTCCTTGTGCGGGGACCGGTAATTGTGAGCTTGCTAACGATCACATATCCCCTCTGATGAACCGTTTCTTCGTCCCAGACTCTACCAAATACGGCACTGACGGCAGGCCTGCCCCATGGCTTGTGTCCAACTCTAATGGGGCGCAGAATCAGAAGTCGTGTGGCTTTTTTTGCGGGCTGGGGCACGGCTTGAGCAATCTTTTTCATGGCCATTCCTGGAACTACATCAAAGCGACTGTGACAGCGGAGGATGTAGGGTCCCATGAAGTCATACGAGAGCCAAATCCGACCGTTACGGCTATCACGGACCTTGCGGGCATAGCTGGGCTTGCTGCTGACGGAAAGGTCGGGAAAGTGCTGGGACCTCTGGGCGCGGCAGCAAGCATCGGGAATGACCCAAGTAATAAGATGAATGATGTTATCAATATACTTGGGCTTGTGAAAGGATTTGAAGGGCTGGCTATTACTGGTGCATTTAACGATCTCCTCGAGTACGGAATACATCAGGACCCTAAAAACATTTTGGAGGATAAAAGTGATTATGTAGTTCCCACCAGGGTTTACGATCAGGAGGGCAATTCGGTGCCCAATCCAGACCTAGACCCTTGTGGCGGGATGTGTAACAACTAAGTTCAGCGTAGCAGCGACAGTTCGAAAAGCTCTCCAAGCATCCAGGAAGGAAATGTTGTTGATGTCTGATTTGAACTCACTCCTAAGACCTCCGTATATTTTTTTAATACTCGGGGTCGTCTCAATTTTCGCGGCTACGGTTTTCACATGGACGGGCAAAGTGTGGGTCCGTCTTAATGGCTGGGTCTATCGCGCGAAAGAACCGGGGTGGTTTTGGTGGCAAGTTGCACTATATTATTTTGTCGGTGTTTGTTTCGTCGGATACTTCTTTAGTATGGTTTAGTGACTTCCCGAACTGAACGGAGGGCAAAACAAGAACGATGAGGCGAGCATGGTTGAATTGGGCCGTTTTCTGCGCATTAGCCGCCACATTGGGATGCCGGGCGCCTTCTCCAGCCTGGGACGGCACATGGAAATTGAAGCTTTCAAAGAGTAGCTATCAGAACCTGGCAGTTACTATTTCAGTTGCGGCGGACGGTGAGTATCGCTATGACGATGGGCGTTCGAGTTTCACTTTTCGCTGTGATGGGAAAGATCAACCGATAGGGAAAAATCGCACGCAAGCCTGTGTGAAAGGCAGCGCAACTACGTTAGACCTGACGCGAAAAGAAAATGGGGCAAAGACGATTGCGTATCATTGGGAACTTTCGGGTGACGGGAAGGTTCTTACCGCGACGGGGACCGCATTTCGTCCGAGTGGTCCTGTTACTACCAGTCAGATCGTCGCCTCGCGAATCTCGGGTTCTAATGGCTTTGCTGGCCAGTGGCGGGACACGGGCTACCTTCAGAGACATGCCGATCTGACGCTGAGGCTCGATGGTCAGACCTTCCATCTCAGCTATCCGAGCGCCGGGCAGTATGTCGACGCACCCTTCGATGGAGCCGACGCGGCGGTGCAGGGGCCTCACGCTCCAGATGGAGTAACTTATTCGGTACGGATGGTTGGACGACGCGAGATTCAGACTCTGACGAAGCGCAATGGCAAAGCTCTCACTCAAGGCGCTCTTGAATTGAGCAAGGATGGAAGTACCATTACCGACTCTTGGTGGAATCCTGATCGGCCAACTGACAAGGGTATGTTTGTCTACGAAAAGAAGTAGAGGTGTGCCTATGATAAGCTCCCGCTATACTTGGCGCAAAATCAGAGCACGGGCGGACAGAGCTCAGGCGGATTCTTCCAAAAACTGGCAATTATTCAAGAAACTTGGAGGATTATGTCGGCGGCATCACGGACTATTATGGTGCTTACCCTACTGATCGCTACGTGCCCATTTTCAAGGTACTCGAAGGTCTTTCCGATGCTCAAAAACTGACCATTCAGCAGATGCACGAGCAATTTCCCGCGAGTTTGAGGAAACCGCAGTGAACGATCCAGCATTCAGTGAACTGCTCTGGCGCAAAAGCATCACCACCATCATCACAAGTCCAAGCCTAAGCTCTCCCCCGCTGTTCGGAACTACGCACGAACTGGTTATGGAGAGTCGGCTGGGCTTCTTCCTCAACCGGCTGCAAACGCACCAGCCGACGCGAATCCGTATGATCGTTCAACATGGGACCAAAAGTCCTTCGAGAGGCTCCACTAGACTCCGCCTGGGGTGTAGCATTTTCAGCCCCGCGCCTAGACTCGCCGGGCTTTAAAGATCGAAAGGATGCTAAGGCCGTGAGGGGCGACACCCCCTGCAAGATGGACCAGCATCTTCCGTAGGAACCACCTTGGCGTCGAAAGGTGGATGATAAAATCGCACGATGCCAAAGACACTGATGCAGTCTGTAGTCAGTGAACTCCAGAAGGAACGCACTCGACTTGAGGATGAACTGCACCGCGTAACCGTTGCCCTCACAGCGTTCGGGAAAGTCTACCTGCGCGCGGGGAAATCTGGTCGGAAAAGGAGAACCATTTCGGCCTCAGGACGCAAGAGAATTGCAGCCGCGCAGAGGGCACGCTGGGCAAAAATCAGGGCAGCTAAGAAGTGAGTGCAGTTCTGCTTTGATCGTACCGCCTTCCGGTAGACATCTCGGGTTCGCGTCTCCCGGATGGAGTTCATATTTCAATCACTCCGAGGAGTAAATCTGGGGCCATTTGGGTCCATGATGATTTCAGGAAATCCTGATCGCGTCATTACTAATGGATGGTCCGCCGCCGTTACCATGAAAGGAGGAGGCATCCGGATTGCCGACAAACCGTCCGGACCCATCGTTCGGTACTTCCCAGAAGCCCGTTTTCTGGATAACTTCCGGATGGCCGAGAACTTGCCAAGAATGTTGCGCACGGCTGTATCGCAAAACGTAAAATAGATTTCGGCATGTGCTTGGAACACGAGAAGGCGCGAAGGCCGCCCAGGTAGGAGGTCACTATGAAGACTTATCGCTGTAGGGCGTACATTATGACGCTGCTGACTTTGAGTCTGGTCATTCCGGGAGTGTCAGCTGCCCAGTCTAACCAAGATTCCGGACGCGGAATGAGTCACATAGATAGCGCAACTTCCAGCGTTCATGACTTCGATTTCTTAGTAGGCCACTGGCGAGTTCATCATCGAAAGCTGAAGGAGCGTCTCGCCAACAGTCACGAGTGGATTGAGTTCGAAGGTACGTTGAGCAGCCAGCCGCTGATGGGGGGCTACAGTAATGTTGACGACCTCGTGCTCGAAGTGCCGGGCGCTCCCTATCGCGGCGCAGCGCTACGATCCTTCGACTCGAAGACCCATCAGTGGTCAATCTGGTGGCTCGACAGTCGGACGCCACTGGGACCTGTGGATCCACCCATGAGAGGGACCTTCAAGGACGGTGTGGGAACGTTCTACGGGGATGATACCTACAACGGGACACCGATCCGCGCACGATTTTTATGGACCAAGATTACTCCGACATCGTGTCACTGGGAGCAGGCTTACTCGCCAGATGAGGGCAAGACATGGGAGACCAATTGGGTGCAGGACATCACGCGAGTACACTAATCGAAGGGAGCGACGTTCCCGACGTTGGATTCATGATCTCCTCGATTCCGACAAATCCGGAGCCAAGAAAATACTGAACTGAATTGGTTCAGACACGCAACCTCAGTCCCGGCCGATCTTAACCCGAAAAACGCGACTTCTTGTCTACAGGCACAATGTCCTCGGGTGGACCATAACCGCGATCGTGTGCCTGATTCGAGACCGCATATAGCTTCAGGTCGCTCAAACTCCATCGACTGGAAATGGGTGGCCTCCCGCAGGCACAGTACAGCGTCCATTCATCTGCAAATCCTTCAGACAGGGGCATCAAGTACGACCCGTTACGGTACGGGCTGAAGCCAGGCAAATATCGAGTCAAGCATTTTGGACACTCAACGCAATGGCGAACACGGCAAGCCATGGCATGTGTCGGTGAGCTCCTTAGAGGGCTCTTCCCATCAGCTCCTGTCGTAAACAATCTGGGTCACGTCGATATTCGCGTGACCCATGTTGTCCCGCACAATCTCCGCCTTCGCGCAGCACATGGCTGGAATGCATACTGCGGAAGATGGTGCGGAAGCTTCGAAAATACCCTTATTGCTCGAATCGGCCGCGTCCGAATCGCTGCAAAACCTGTTTGTCAACATTCGCGGGCAAATTCGATTTCGGGAGCGTACGTACGACATCCGCCATCGACGTGCCTATGCTTGCGTGTACAGGGGTTGCAAGATAGGCGTGGATGTCGCCCGTATGCGGCCCGCTAACCACCCATGCCATACCCGAGATTTGTCCGCGATCATTGATATTGCTAGCCGAGATTACTGAGAGGTTGGAATCCCCGGAAATTAGCGTGTTGATGTCGGTCATCACACCGTTCTGCCAAATGAAGCCGTGGGTCCAGTTGAAGTTAGAGTCAAAGTCGTTTCCCACCACCTGGCCCCGGCTGTTGATGCCGGTGGCGAAGGCGTCGAGATCTCCCGGCAGAGGCTCGTGGATTGTGAGTGTGCCGTCCGGCTGCCAAAGAGCGGCTACGTAGTGTGAGTCATCAGCGCTGCGGACTTTCCCAGCAATTTGGCCCTGGTTGTTAATGACGTAGGCGACATTGGAACGTGTGCCTCCGAGGTCCTTAAGCACGGAGGCAGTGTTGTTTTTCCACATTACGGCGTGCGTCGCAAAGGAGCAGTTTCCCGAGTAGCCTACAGCCTGGCCTCGATCGTTGATCCCGTTTGCGAAACCGTCCGGATCGGTACCTACCAAAGGAAGAGGCTGGGCATGGCCTTTTTCCCACAATATCGGCAATATAGTAGGGGAAGGCGGGCATGTGGGGTCAGTGTTAGCCGTTTCCGCAAATCCTACGACTTCTCCGCGGTTATTAATGGCGCTGGCCTGCCCGTTATTTCCGCCCACTGTCGGGAGAGCGCTCATGTGGCCCTTTTTCCAAAGAAACGGAACGCACGTAAGGTGTGTGCCGAAGCCGCAAATGTCTTCGCCGTTCGGATCTAGATCAGCTGTTTCGGACATACCGACGGCTTCCCCACGCTCGTTGATCCCGCCCCAGTTGATCCAACTGTTGCCGTCGGGTTTTCCAAGCGTACCCAGGTCGATGTTGAGTCCGTCGACGTTTATCACCGCGCGGCCCCTTGCAACCGTCGTAAACAGATTATTTATCGGAGGGTTTACGAACCCATCCATGTTCTCCGCCCAACCGTGATTATTGAGGCCCATGGCCATGCTAAAGTTGTCGTTGCTGCGGTTAGTGCCCAAATCGGTAATTTTGTAGCTCACTTGAGCGACCGCATTGCTGAAGCAAGCCAGAACCATCGTCGCAACCCATAGGATCCAGAAATTCCGCAACTGTCTTAGCGTGCTCATATCTCCTCTTTCCTCCGGTAAAGTCGTGGTGCCGGATGTACGAATTAATGCCGACTGGCGATTTACGCCAGCTACACTCGGCGCTCGGACAGTTAGCGTGTCATTGAGAGCAGAATTGACTCACAACTTCACAAACTCCTGCTGAGTGAGAACTGAGGGAGCATGCGGTGTTCCATGTTCACAACGATTACGTGAGACAACAGGCCCAACACTCCAGAGTTCGAAAACGCGTGGCGGACTAACAATCTCGTGGGACGATCCCAAAACTGCTAGAGCCACTGTTTCTCCAACTTTTCACACACGCACTGGCGAGAGGTTATGAAATTCGAGAACGTCAGCAGCCAAAAGTCAGGCCGCTGCATTGCGATTGATTTTCAGATGGTTTAACATACATACTGGTTGGTATGTTGGCAGCACGCAAGAGTCCGAAACAGAGTTCGAAACCTGGAGCGACTAGGCTGCGCGATTCTGAGCGCACTCGGGAGCGCTTGCTGCGGGCGGCATCCCGCGAGATCTACAGATCGGGTTTCCAGAGTGCCAGCCTGGACACCATTCTGGCCGTAGCTGGGGTCACCAAGGGCGCGCTGTACTACCACTTCGACAGCAAGGAAGCCTTGGGATACGCCGTCGTCGAGGAGGTCATCGCCCCCGACGTCCGCGGCAAGTGGGTGCGCCCTCTACAGAGCGGTAAGGACCCTATCGACGCTTTGATCGGGGCTGTTCAAAGTATACCCGTTCGGCCCCCGGACGTACGGGGCGGCTGCCAGCTGAACAATCTGGCGCAGGAAATGTCTCCTCTTGACGCGGGATTCCGGAAACGGCTGGCGCTAATCTTCGGTGCCTGGCGCGAGGCCGTTGCCTCCACTTTGCGAGAGGGCCAGGCTCACGGAAGCGTTCGCCGCGACGTGGAGCCCGCCGACGCCGCTGGCTTACTGATCGCGATGGTCGAAGGCTATGCCTCGCTGGCAAAGAATGCTCAGGATCCGAAAGTGATGAAAGCGGGGATCAGAAACATCGTGGGCTGGCTGCGGTCCCTGCGCACGCCGGGCAACCGCAAGCGAGGTTGATCGCATCGGTGTCAAGGAGCAGTTTGTCACTGTTACATACCAACCGGTTCGTATGCTCGGACAATCAGCATCGCGAATCTGGCGAAGCGCTTCAAACTAGATCATGAACTAGATCATGAAAAGGAGAACGAACAATGACAACGACAGGGACAAAGATCGCAGTGTCGCGCAGGAATCTGCTCGCAGCGGGAGCCTGCGCGCTGGTTGGAGCCGTGAGCCTGCCGGGACCGGCAAGTGCCAGCGCATTGGGAGGGCAGAACATAACTAACGAGGAGATTGTCCGGAAGTGGTACGCAGCCTGGGAGCAAAAAGACTGGGGCCCCGTGGATAACCTGCTCGCCGACAACTTCACCTTTTCAAGCGCGGCCGGCGACGACCACATCAGCAAGAGCGCTTTCAAAGAGCAATGCTGGAAAACGCAGATCAATTTCATCAAACATTTTGACCTGGAGCGGGTCTCCACCGGCGCGGACGACGCTTTTGTGAAGTATCTTTGCCACACCACGAACGGTAAATCGTTCCGGAACGTGGAGTATCTCCGAATCAAGAACGGAAAGTTGCAATCCATTGAGTGTTATTTCGGCGCGCAATCCAGCTTTCCGTCAGCAGTGAGCACTGGGCAGAAGTAACCTTACGGGCCTGGAAGGTAAGGCGTGGGGTGCCGATCTGCCGAAATCAGCGGTGATGCTGAATCCACAATTCAGTGGTGCTCCGGAACCAATCGACGTGTTTATCGTTCCCGTGGGCAGGTGGTCAGACGGATCCGCTGCTCCGGCTATGTAGGACCATTCATCTAGAAGCAGTGCACTCGTCATTCTCACTTCGGGTAGCAGGAAGTCGAAACGAGAGAGCAAGGGGTTCCATTATGAGCGGCCGCGAAATTCAGGATGAGAAGGCCATTGCACGTGAGATGTTTGTTCAACAAGCTGCTCACGCTAATGCGGACCTTTCGACTAGCCCACGGGGAGCTACGATTCGCTCCACCAAGATTTGCTCAACCAAGAGTAGACGGGATTACACTCTTGAATCGGCAGCGGACGAGTTCTGCGAAGCTGCAGATACATCATTGTTTCCGGTAATCCGAGTTGATGCTGCAAACCTCATGCGAGTCTTGCGGCAGTTGGAGGTTATAGCAAAACGACAGGCGCCACGAATCGCGTTCAAGGCAAAGGGCAGCATCCTACTCTTGGATTTAGCCGACATCTTGGCAGTGCAAGCCGAAGGTAATTACGTTTCGTTGCAACACCGACCTAATTCCTATTTGGTGCACGAGTCCCTCTCGTCCATGGCGGAGAAGCTCAAACCCTACGGTTTTATTCGCATCCACCGCTCGGTCGTCGTGAATATTTCGGCCGTGGAGGAGATCCAGCCTTTACCGACGGGGGAGTACAGGCTGCGTGTAAAAGGTGGGAAGGAATACTTGGTAACGCGTACATACAAACACAACCTCAGAGATCTGGCTCAACTGTGGGTAGGCTCAGAGCGGCTTTGCGGCTAACAGGCAGCAAGAAGTTTTACCTCGTTATTCCGTCGTAGCATTCCCGATCGTCCCTCACGAAAAGTCAGGCCGTAAACAGCGCGGCAGAATGAAAGCGCAGGCAGAAAATCTTGCTGGGGCGGCTGCTGGGCCGTTGTTCCAAAGCCTGCGCTGAGTGGTCGGAACGGTCGAAACCACTCGACTGCCTGTTGCAACACCAAGCGGACCTGTTCTGAGCAAACCTCGTACGGTGCTGAGACTCGTTGTCCATGCATCACCTCAACGATGCTGCCGATGTTTTCGAAACTAGCTGCGGGAGCCTCAAGCTACTTCTAGATAGCGGGGCGTACCGGAAGTTGCATCCAAGGACCGACTCTCGACGACGCGGGCCAGAAGTCGGCTTCTGGGAAGTTTGCCGCTGAAGGCGCTGAGATTCCCTCCCGAACGACGGGGCAACGCGGTACCTATTCTGCGAGTCGTTCGCTGCGGCGCTCCCACAGCTGCAGCGTGCCGGGATGCTGCCTCCCAAAATCTCGAAATGTGTCGAGCGAGATGCACTCTCAGTCCAGTCTCACCAGAATCGCAACATCGAATGTCGAATAATACTTCTTCACGTCCCTAGCCCCGTACTTCTCTCGAAATTTCTCGACCACAGATTTCACAGCCTTGGCTCCGGTAATTGCATTGCCCGGAATTCCCCTCAACGCCTCGCGCATCGATGCGAATCTGCGGGTTCCTGAGCACGTTCTTGTACCACTGCGTGTCGGAGCCCCGCACTGGCAGCAGGTACAGCTTCTCATCCTCCAACACGAACCAGACAGGGATCGAGATTGTCTTCCCGGACTTCCTGCCAATCACGCTGATCTTGATCTGGCGGTAGCGGGCGAGACGTTCTTTGAGGCTGTCTTTAGAGGTTGGCACACTGGGGCTCCTTTCGGCTTATGGAAATCGACCTTCAATTTAGTTGTCAAATAGCTCAACCCAAAGAGTGTGATCGGCTCTCAGAAGACCAAACTCCAGCCAGCGGGGGACGCTTGAGCCGTCTGCGTAGATCGGATGCGAGAAGCAAAATGTCCCCGGCTGTTCATAACAGTAGTTCTCCATCTGGCGGTAAACCTTTCCTTGAAGCGACAACCCCGATTTAGGCGGCGTTCCTGCGAAAAGACATTCACATCGAGTCCACCGCCGATGCAGTGTGCCATGAAGTGCCCCTTGTCTCTTTCTGTCCCGAGGAATTCCTCGGTCGGCCTCGCCCAGCGCCGGCTGCGACTTGAGTCGCGCCTCTCCTCGGCGCGTGCTGATGTGCCAATCACCGCAACGACTCTATCTTGAATTGTCTGATCGTAAGGCACTTCGCCTGTCGCTTCAAGTTGCGAGTAGTGGTCGAAAACGTATTCGAAAGTGCGAAACTGGAAACGCACGATATTCGTCACGTGCGCCACAGTCGCCATGTATAGATCGCGCCATTTGAATAGAAGCTGCTCTCGTAGGACAAAAGCTGCGTTCGTTTCGCTTTCCGCTCGTGCGGCTGCCAGTAGAGCGTCGTAATCGACCGCATACTGCGATGGAAGCATGCAATGGTTGTTCACTGCACTCCCATCTAGAATTTGCCTTCCGCAACCCACCTCCGCACCTCCTCTGCTACCGAAAATTGTTGAGCAGGATTTAATTTAAACCGTCTTTCGAGCGCATATGCATTGACTTCCAAGGGAATCGCTTCGTAACTGCCTCCGCTCAGGAATCCGCGCACGTAAAGCTCACTAAAGCGCGGAATGCCAAGTTGCCGATATTGCTCGACGTGAACGAGTTCGTGAAATAGCAGGCCGTTCGAAAAGGGTTGGTGCGACACCACCGCGTCTGAAAACGTAATGGCTCCCATCGTTGATTGGTCGGGCAGATTGTTGAAGCCCAAGCTTCTCAACATCGGGTAGAAGTCGGGGTTGGCGACCCTTTCTCCTTGCAGAACGAGCAGTCGGGTACTGTCCAGAAGTTGCGGTGAAAAGAAGCCTGTCATCGTAGCCTTCTGCTGTGCGGACAACGGGATCGCTCGGGGGCCGTATCCCTCGCGTTGGGCTGCGATGTACTGGGCCACGAGCCCCGTAACTTGGGCGATTTGGTCGGGTGTTAGTTGTGGAGTTGCCATCTGGTACCGTCTCCGATCTTACTGAACTCGTAGCACGGGTTGACCGCAGCGCAGGATAGAGTCGCTAGTTTCCCGAGGAGGCGCTTTTCACCACCGCCGCAGGACGCGAAAACACTGTCCCGTGTGGATACGCATCGCCATGAAATCCGTGCGGCCAAGACTTATCGTCCATGCTGATGCCGGGCTGGCGGCTGCCAGCATCGCGGAAACGCCCGTCGAGAGTCAGACTGCCTGTTTGCGGATCGAAGTTCACCATGAAGAGGCGGTGATCTCCGTATTCGCCGGAGTTCAAAACGATCCGGCGACCATTCGCATCAGCGGCGATCCAGTGCGGCTTCTGCTTGCCGTCGAATGTCACTCGCGACACCTCGCGTATGTGGGCTAGATCGGAGATGTCGTAGGTTGCGAGCGCGTGCAACGAGGTCAGCGTTTGAAGCCAGTAATGTCCGATTCGCAAAGGCACATCACATTCATCGCCATCGAACGTATTCAAGTGCCGAACGGCAGGCTTGTCAGTGTCTATGCCTTCCATCTGGTACAACCCGCACGAAAAGGTATGAATCAGAACGGTCTTGCCATCGGCGAGCAGGTGCGGTTCGCCGGGGAATTTCTGCTCCGAACCGCGTGACCCCGGTGGTAGCACCAGCGTCCGCAACAGCTTCAAGTCCGAAAGCCGCCACACCTGCACCGTGCGGCTGTCCCCATCTTTATCGTGCATCGCCGTGTTCGTACTGATGATCCGGTCAAGAGCCGGAACAACCACGAGGCTATAGGGGCGTATGAGTTCGTCTTTCGCCGCCGAGTCCACGGCACTACTGCTGCGGATGAGATGTCCTTGATCATCAAACTCGACGAGCCCGCCACCATCAGACTTGGGTCCGTGCCCACCGTGGTACTGGAAGGTGGCGAGCACATGCCCATTGGACAGCCGCACATAGGTATGGGGGTGCATGTATCCGTCCAGATCGCCGAAAGACGTAACGAGTGACGGGCGCAACGGCTGGCGCAAGTCGAACAGCATGGTGCGCCCGCTTTCAAAAGCGTTCGCCAGTAGGAAGCCGCCCTCGGGCATCTCCAGTTCCGTGTGATGGGGCGTGCCGCTTGGACCGGGAACAGTGACCGAGGCTACCGCTTGACCGTAGTGCGGAGATGAGGCGTCGGCGTCCAGCACCGCGAGGAAGTCGCTGCTCTTTTTGGTATCGTCACCCGCCCAGACGAACAGGTACGAATTGGTCTGGGCATATCCGCCAGGGACACGGAGAAGAAGCACGATGAGGCAGCAGAGATTGCGCATAGGCACAAATTGTTGCCGTGCAAGGGAGGCTGTGTCAACCGAGCCCCGAGGACAATCTGTTCTCAGCCTGAAGTCACTCTAGAAAAACGAAAGCGTCCCAAACTCTTTCGAGTCATGGGACGCAAAGTCGAACTGCCCTCCCCCGAAGTCTGCTCAATCGCAGGCTAGGCTCCGGATACGGGTCATATCGGGAATGACTCCAGCGTGCCACGAGCAAGGAGAACGCGCCGCCTTGTGCAATGGGTGGCGGTCTATAATCAGGTCGCTATGAAAGCGACTATCGGTGCGATTACTTCCTCATTGCTCGTCATGCTCGGCTCTCTGGCTCCGCTCTTAGCGCAAGCGCCCGCCCAGCAGCAACAACCTGAGTTCATCAAACAAGGCCAGCAGTTGATGCGGGATGGAAAGCCGGAAGAGGCGTTGGAGCTTTATCGCCAGACTCTCCGGACCTCGCCGAATTCCCTTCCTGCCAACATCGCGGCTGGAAGCGTGCTCGACCTGATGGGAAAAGGCGAGGAGGCACGAAAGTACTTTACGAAGGCAATCGATGTTGCCGACACACCCGAGGGAAAGGCATCAGTCAAGAGAGCGATGGCTATGTCATACGCTTTCGAGGGGGATTGCAAGAAGACCGTTGAGTACGAACAACAAGTTTTCGATTTCTACGGCAGCGTGAGAAATTTCTTCCAGCAGGGAGAGATCGCGAACGAGGCGGCACGCGCTTGTATTGATTCCGGTGATTTCGACACTGCTTACAAGTGGTACCAAATTGGCCACGACACGGGACTTAAGGAACCTGATATCAAGCCCACTCGGCAAGACCTCTGGAACTTCCGGTGGGAGCACGCTCGGGCTCGCATCGCCACCCGGCGCGGCGACCAAGCGGAAGCGCAAAAGCATGTTGCTGCGGCAAAGGCCATTCTCGACAAGGGCACCATTCCCGAGCAAGCGCCGTTCTTCCCTTATTTGAAAGGCTACGTCGCGTTCTATGCAGGAGACTACAAAACGGCACTGGAGCAACTTCAGCAGGCGAACCCAAATGATCCGTTTATCCAGTGCATGTTGGGCCAGACCTACGAAAAACTGGGCGAGAAGGACAAAGCCTTGGAGTACTACCGCAAAGCCTCAACGGCAATTTCGCACAACCCCGCCGCCGCGTATGCGGTTCCGTTGGCTAAGAAGAAGCTGTCCTAACTCCCAGCGTGAGCCGTAGCCTAACAGTCCCACTACGAAAACAGCCGATCCTGAATCTGGGCCAACTCCACGGGCGCAGAGCACGCTGCATCGTCGTTCACTACGGAATTGATTCGCGTGTTCACTGGATACGAGCGCATCAGCCGAGGATCGAAAGGCTTCAACAGATCGGACACCTCACCGACATTCCTCATTCCCGGATCAAGCCATAGGTCGTAGCAGTCTGGATCAAGGATGACTGGCATGCGGTCGTGGACGGGCGAGGTCACAGCATTGGGGGTCGTGGTCAGGATCGAGCAGGTATCAACCGAGTCACCATTCGGATTCCTCCAACGATCCCATATTCCTGCGAACGCGAACAACTCCCCTTCGTTGATTTCAAAACAGTACGGCTGCTTGGCTTTACCTGTGCGCATCCACTCGTAAAAGCCGTCTGCTGGGATCAGGCACCTGCGGAACTTCAGCGCATCCCGAAACGCGGGCTTGGTGCTCGCTGTTTCCGATCTTGCGTTGATCATGCTTGCCCCGACAGATGGGTCTTTTGCCCATGATGGGACGAGCCCCCAGCGCATCAGCGACAATTCCCGAACACGTTCCTTCGGATCCTGGCGGATCACGGGAACGGGCTGAGTCGGGGCAATGTTGTAGCGCGGGTTCCACTCGGGTTCGTCGGAAACGGCAGTATCGAAGTACTCTTCAACGATCTGTTTTCGCCGGGAAAGTCGATAGCGCCCGCACATGGGGAGATTATGGCAGATCAGATAGCGCCACGATTATGGGGGTGTGATCAGACGGCTTTTCCTGCCCTCTCGGCCCTTTATCGATCTCGCAGCCTTCGAGTCGATTTGCGAGCGTTGGGGATAATAAGATGTGATCGATTCGTATGCCTCGATTGTTTTGGAACGCCTTCCGAAAGTAATCCCAAAACGTGAACTGTCCAATTTCCCCTACGTGCAACGACCGGAACGCATCCGTATAGCCCATATCCAACATCGCACGATATCGGGCTCGCGGCTCCGGCTGAAACAAAGCATCGTGCTCCCACGATGACGGCTTGTGACAGTCGATGTCCTCAGGAATCACGTTGAAGTCGCCGCCTATTAGCGTCGGCACATCGTCCTGTTTCCATCTAATCATTTGCTGATTCAATCGATCCATCCAAGCTAACTTGTACGCAAACTTGTCACTCCCTACCGGATTGCCATTGGGAAGATAAATATTGACGATGCGGATGCCCTTGATGATTACCTCCAAGAACCGCGCATGGCTGTCGGCATCGTCTCCGACGAGAGCCTTAGCCATCGTCTTCATCGGATGTCGCGACAGAATGGCAACCCCGTTATAGGCCTTCTGCGTCACCGCGACACTCTCATAGCCGAGCGACTGGAAGGCTTCGAACGGGAACTCCGTCCCCTTCAATTCTTGCAGCAACAACACATCCGGTTCGCGAACTTTCAGCCATGCCGTGACATGGTTCAGCCGAGAGCGAACAGAATTCAAATTCCAGCTAGCGACTTTAAACATCAATCCACATTCTAGCGTCGGAGTGCGGCGACCACCGGACTAGCAGTGCTGGGCGTTCGCTGGCGAATCGATTGGCCGCGCACGAATCGCGGAATACAACCCGGTGAGAATTGGAATATCGCCCTTAAGTTACCCTATCCTGACGCGACCCACGATTTCGTGTCAGGGTTTTATTGCAGCAAAGCGAAGGCGAGTGTAATCGGCTGTCCAACGCCCGTCCGCATCGCAAAGTACGGGCTTGAGCAATGCTGTAACTTCATCGAGAAAGGCTCCGTGCTCCTCACTCGGCAGCGCGGCGCAGAACGGATCGGCGAATGTGTTGAGCCACCCGCGGATTCCCGTTGGCAGAGGCGTGGGGCGCGGAATCAGTTGTACGCTCCGGAGCACGAACCCTGCCCGCCGCAGCCGCAGTTCATAGTCTTCGACGGTCGGAAAGTACCACGGAATCCACGAAGCGGCATCTTTGACGCCTCGACGCTCAAGCGACGCCACTAGCGCGACTGTAATCGCGCCGACGCACGCATGGCCGCCCAACTCGCCCACGAATCTTCCTCCAGTCTTGAGAGCACGGAAAGCACCAGCAATCGGGGCGTCCGGATCGTCCTTGATCCAATGCAGGACGGCATTGGAAAACACTGCATCGAAATCGTTGTCAAAGACCAGCGCACGGGCGTCCGTTACTCTAGCATCAAGGCCGCGCTGACGAGCGGCAGCGATCATGTCCGCAGAACTGTCCACGCCCACTACCTGTGCACCTAACGCAACCAGTTTTTCCGTCAGTACGCCGTCGCCGCAACCCAAATCAAGGATGCGCTCGTTGGGCTGGGCGTTGAGCAAGTCCAACACGGGTTGACCGAGCGCAGGCACGAAATGAGCATTATCGGCATAGGTGGCCGCATTCCATTGCTGGGATGCGGTTGATAAGGAGGGAAGAGTCACGGGCAAACCTCTTATCCAATAAGGGTATCCGATTTAGGGGTGTTGGAGCACAACTGCATGCAGGTGCCGCTCCGTTTGACGATTGCCACGCTCTGTCGGATATTGAGTCGGAATGGACATTGAACGCACTATTGACGACATCGAACAGCTGGAGGAAATGTTCGAGGCACCGGATATTAGGCCGCTGAGCTCAAGTGACCTCCTGGCTGCGAATCGACGGCACGACGATATGCTCGCCCACAGCCCGTGGTTTCGGCTCTGGCAGCGGTATGGCGTCTGTTGCCGAACCGAGTCCCCAGCGGTACTCCGACTACCGGGAACGGGGAACTAAACTTCCTGCGAATGGACGTGAGAAGTGGCGAAGAAAAAAACTGCTAATCTCCTGCCGAAACTCACAGAGACTGAACAAGACCTACTTTCGCACATCCAAGACGGATTCCAGCTTGAAACTGATTCGCTCGGCGGCAACCCAGTTCTGCGGCGGTTGAAAGATGATGAAGAAATACGCCCTCTGTCTGCTAATCGCAATACCGTCAAGGCGATGGAACAGCGCGGACTCATCAGCCCCGGCAAAGGTCGAGACCCGATCACTATCGTGTGGCGTCTGAAAAACAAGCAGCCTTAGTATGCACTGGACATGCATGTACAGCCCAGAACCGGAGCCCGCATTGACATGAAACGGACGTTGCTCTCATGGAGCAGTGGAAAAGACAGTGCTTGGAGCCTTTACCTCCTTCGGAAACAAAATGATTGCGAGGTTGTGGGGCTGCTAACTACGTTCAATCAGCAAGCAAACCGGGTCGCCATGCATGCGGTGCGTCGTAGCCTCGTCGAGGCACAGGCAGAAGAGGCAGGCGTTCCACTGTGGGATGTGGACCTTCCGTGGCCATGCTCCAATGCCGACTACGAGAACATCATGAAGGAAACGTGCGAATCGGCTGTACGGGCGGGCATCGAATCCATCGCCTTTGGCGATCTCTTCCTGACTGAGATACGGGCATACCGCGAGAAGCAACTGAAAATTTCCGGATTACAGCCAATCTTCCCTGTATGGGGAATGCCAACGCGGGAGCTTGCACATTCCATGATCAACTCCGGGGTGCGTGCCAAGCTGACTTGCGTTGACCCCAAATTCCTAGCGCCCGAATTTGCTGGCAGGGAATTTGATGAACAATTGCTTTCGGATTTGCCTCCACAGATCGACCCCTGTGGTGAGAACGGGGAATTCCACACGTTCGTCTATGCCGGCCCGATGTTCCGGCATGACCTGTCAATAGAGGTCGGAGAAATGGTATCTCGCGACGGATTCGTGTTTGCTGACCTAACTCTTGCCGATCACCTCAATGCTGAATAGCGGGATAATTGGCGGCAAACTTTGCATATCGACCGCTAAGGTTTGAGCATTCCTCGGTTCTAATTGGCGGCAGTCACCGACTTCACTGAAATAGTATCTCCGTTGGCTGTGCCCGTAACTTTGGCCTGCTCCCAAGCCAGCTTGTTGAGTTCGTCAAGTGCAGCTTTATCCGAGGTATCGAGGGTATAGACCTTGTCGCCGACTACCAAAGCGTACTTAGCGCCTTTCAGCACGCAGGCACGGACGCAATCTGCGGGGGCGATCCCCTTTTCCATGTGCGCAGCGCCGCACATGGCATCGCTGACCTTTCCGGTAAATGTCTGAGTGTTGCCCGCAGCCACGCCCGGCACGACAGCCAATCCGGCGCTCAGCACCACCGTCGCCATCCAAACTTGCCACATTCGCAAACGAGACATAAATCCTCCTCTTGTTTTATTCGCGGCACTGGTATTGGATGCTCCTCTTTAGAAACCCGGATTTCCTTTTTTGACCTCGACAATGCGCTCGTGGGTGTCCGGAGACTCTAGATCAGCTTTCGCTCGTATAATTGTGCGGATATGAACAGAATGCATCGTGTTCTGTGCTCCATTCTCGTGGCAGCCCCTCTGCTTTCTCGGGCTCAAGCGCCAGCGCCCAACGAAAAAGTTCCCGTCATACAAGGCGGTGCTGGTCCCTGTTCCCTCGAACTTACAGTTAGGGGCGCGGACGGCAAACCCGTTTACGCGGCCACGGTAAAGGTTCATATCAAGTATGGCTTTGGTGGAATGCGGAGGCTCGATCTTGAAGCTGGAACCAACTCGGATGGGAAGGTGACGTTCGCCGGACTTCCCGCCCGAGTGCAGAGACCTCCCCTTGAATTTCACGCTTCGAAGGACGAGTTCGAGGGTGTCGCGGCGTTCGATCCGTCAACCGAGTGCCAAGGCAAACATGACATCGCCCTGGCGAAGTCGAAAGCGCCGGACGGCCACTAACGGGCAATCCTGAATTTACTTCTTCTCGGAGCCTCGTCCTCTCAACGGCTTCAGTCCCGCTGAAATTTCGTTTAAAGTGGCAACGGGATGAACTCCACACTCGGCGCTGTCCTCTTCCTTCTTACCGCGAATATTGGGAGTGCCGGAAAGACCGCTATGCCCCCGAGTTTTGATATCAACGCTGCGGAGCGGTTCGCCGATCTTGCGCTCGCGTGTGTCCACAAAGAATATCCCAACAAAATCAGTCACAACCTGAACAGCGATGCGGATGTCGCCCCGCCTCGAAAACTGACACCCGCGTTCTACGGCTGCTACGACTGGCATTCTTCGGTACATGGACATTGGCTGCTGGCACGGCTGATCAGGACTTTTCCCAATGCCGCCTTCGCGCCATCTGCCCGAGAAGCCCTACGGCAAAGCCTGACCGCAGAGAACATCGCACAGGAGGCGGCTTACCTCCGAGCCGCGGGACGCGCCACCTTCGAACGACCCTACGGACTGGCATGGCTGCTGCAACTCACTGCGGAGCTACGGGAGTGGGACGATCCTCAGGCCCGCCAGATGAGCGCGAACTTGCGTCCGCTGGAAGAGGCTGCGCTCCAACGCCTGAATGACTGGCTGCCCAAACTTTCCCATCCTGTGCGGATCGGAGAGCATGACCAGACCGCCTTCGCTCTTGGCTTGATGCTGGACTACGCACGCGCCACTGGCGATACCAAATTTACCGACCTGATCGTATCGAAAGCTCGGCAGTTCTATCTCGGGGACAAAGATTGCCCGCTTGCATATGAACCTTCGGGCGAGGACTTCCTTTCGCCGTGTCTCGGGGAAGCAGACCTGATGAGGCGCGTGCTGCCGAGTGCCGAGTTCGGTCGCTGGCTCCAAGCTTTTCTGCCTCAGATTTCCCCGGTTCGAAAGGGCGCGTGGTTACAGCCCGTGGTGTCGCCCGATCCCAGCGACCCCAAGCTGGCGCATTTGGACGGGCTGAATCTCAGCCGCGCATGGATGCTGGAGGGTATCGCCGCGGGTCTGCCCCGAGGTGACAAGCGCCTGCCGACGATCATGGCGGCTGCCGAGGAGCACAAGCATGCGGGACTTGCAGCGGTGACGGGCAAGCATTACGAGGGCGGCCATTGGCTCGGCAGCTTTGCAGTTTATCTCGTCACGCGGCGAGGCTTTCCGCAAAAGTGAGCCGCGGACCGGCCGCGGGCCCGCTAGTCCCAAGTCCCGATAACCAATTTGTTAAGCCGGTCTTGCCGTATCTGGGCCCATGCAGAATAGGATTTTTCAGTGGTCCCGATGGAGTCATGGCCAAGCAGTTTGGAAACCTCTTCCATCGGCACGCCCTTGCTCAGCAGATCCGTGGCGAAGGTATCGCGCAACCGATGGCTTCGCATGTGCCCGTCTGATTCAATCCCCGCCGCTTTGAACAGCGTCCGCATATCATCTTGCCAGTGCGTGACCGCGCTGGACTCCAGGCCGTTGCCGCTCCAGAAAACATACTTGGGGTTTCCGTTAAGCACAGTCAACAGCTCTTGTGCCACATCGGGCTTGAGCGGAACTGACACGTGCGTGCCGGTCTTCTGCCTTTTCGTGACCACGCAATGCAGCTTGGTGGATTTGTCCCATTGAATCTCGCCGCGCTCCAGGGTGACCGCATCGCGGATGGCTAAACCCGTCCAGCGCATCAATTGAACCAAGGCGTGGACCTTGGCGGCCTTGTCTTTGGGGAATGCGGGCTGCCCGAAGGCCACGGGGATGGCCTTGAGCAACCGGGCGTACTCTTTAGCCGTGAGCGGGAGCGTTGGGGCTTCGTCAACGCGGATCTTCGTTAGCTTGGGCGCGCGGTCCAGCCAACCGGAATCCAGGCAGAAGCGGAGGAAGTGCTTTAGCCGGGCCTGGACCTGATAACGGGTTGTCGTGGACGGGTACAGCTCGGGCCACGTGGCTGCGTAGCCTATCAGCAATTCGCGGGTCAGCGATTGCACGGTGAAAGCCGCATGCGCCTCCCCGAACATGCGCAGCCGGTCTAGCTCACGCTTGTACTTCCCCTTTACCGTTTCGGTGACCCCTTGGTTTTCTTTGTCGGCCCGAAACAGCCGGATAGCCTCGGCCAGAGAGAAACCCGAGGGAGACTTGGGAACGGGGCGGCCGCTGAGCTGCGCGGCTAGCCGGTCCTTGGCTTCCTCCGCTTCGGCCCAGGACCGCGTCCCGGCCTGCTTGCGGAATTGTTTACCGCCCTGACTCCAGCGCAGGTGCTTGCGGCAGTTGCACCGCTTGCAGAATTCATCCCCGGCGTATTTACAGCCCGCCGCGTGGCGCACAAAAATGGTGATGACCATGTGCCAACGGTAGCACAGTTTTAGCACAAAGCAAAACCACGAAGGTAATGAGCTAGTGTTTATGCAGGTAAAAGGTTGGAGGCGCGGGTGAGAATCGAACTCACGATAGAGGTTTTGCAGACCTCGGCCTTACCACTTGGCTACCGCGCCGGCTAGTTCATTAACTAGTTCATTAAAACGACACGCTAAAACGACACCCTTAAACTAGCACGCCAAAACGAAAAGCCCTCGCATGTGCAGGGCTTCAAAACAAAACTGGAGCGGGAGACGGGGATTGAACCCGCGACTTCGACCTTGGCAAGGTCGCACTCTACCGCTGAGTTACTCCCGCCCTTGGGAAGCTGTGGACAACAAGCTGGTTAGCCTTTGTTTTCAATGGCTGTGTGTCCAGATGTGCCCAAGTTTGCATGGTAGAGGTGGTCAGAATATCAAGGTTTTTCGTATGTGTCCACCGGAGTTGGACACAATTGTGTCCAAGGTTACGAGCGACCTTGGTGAGAATTGAGTGCAGTGGTTTGCGGCTGCGGGTGGCGAAATGTTTTCCCACCGGGGCGCTGTCGGGCTGGCCGATCTGCGCCCCGGTGTTATTTTTGCTGCGCCGTGCGCTCTGGTGGCCGGAGCTTATGAATTGCTCCTGAGGTTAGCGCCTGCCCGAGGGGGAAGTCTGGTCACAATTGCTCACAGTTAAGCGTTCCTCGCGGAACGCTCCGCGCGATTCGCGCCCACGCCGGGGCCCACGACGCCGGGGGATGGGGGGTGGGTCTTTTTACTGTGGCCGCAAACGGCCGTTTTTGAATGCCGCGCTGGGCGCGGCGTCTCAGGCTTTGCGATTAGGATCCTGATCGGCTGCGGCGTTTTGGGGGATGCTACGGGTCAGCCGACTCCTCAACTCGCGCTCTCCGCGCGGAAGAGATCAAGGAGCTTCGTCATCGGATCGCGCACTTGAGTCCTGATGGCGTGCGGCAGCTCTACGATCGCGCGTTCGAAGATTGCCGGCTGGTTTACACGCGGATCCCGAGCCCGCGAAAGATGCAGACGCTCGTGCAGTTGTGGAAGCAGCTTTGGAAGTGGAGAAGCTAGGCGGGGTTGTGAGTGTAACGGGGATGTTTCGCCAATGATTCGAGCCGCCTCCACGCAGGGCACGAGCAGGTGACCTATCTACGGTTGGCGAGGCGGCCCGATGGGTTGGAGCACTACTCCATAAGTATTAGCTCCCCCCTTGCTGTTCTGGGCTAGGTCAAGTGGGGACTTGTAAAAAACTGTGCAAGAGATAGGGTCCAAACTGCGCCCAGAGCTGATCCTCCACCAGCGCAGGCGCGCCACAAACCACTTAAGGAGGATCTACCAATGAAGAAGCTCGGATTTTTGATGTTGCTGCTGGCCATTGCCGTGATGCTTGGGGGAACTGCCGTGGCTCAAGGTGACAAGAGCTACTATTTCACCACCTACTATTCCAACGCGAACACCGCTAACGCGCCGGATGCAACCGTGCGTATCGTCAACGACGGCGACACAGAAGCCGACCTGTATGCGGCGATCTTCGTGTTCGATGACAGCGAGGAACTGACCGAGTGCTGTTATTGCGAGATCACGCCAGACGGTCTGCTCTCGGAATCCGTGAATAACAACCTCACGGCGAACCCTATAACCGGCATCAAGCCGACACGTGGCGTGATCAAAGTCGTTTCGACTGGCAGCGCCTTCGGAATCATCAACGCCAACCCTCCGGGACTACGCGCATGGGCGACTCACGTCCAGAAGTTAGCCTCGGGCTTCGCCGTTACCGAGGCCCCGTTTGCGGACTCGAACCTCGCGTCGTCTGAACAGATTCTGTTGGAGCAACTGTGTTATTTCGACAGTCTGCTCAGCGGTAAACCCTGCACTTGCACGCCGGAAGATCACGACTTTTAGTTTTCCGACTTGAGGGGCGTAAGGCGATTGTGGCGCTAAGAAACGGCTTGGGATTTTCCCCAGCCGTTTTCTTTTTCGCTTCCAATGACAAAACAAAACCCTCAGCGAGCGTGATGATTGCTGAAATCAGGCGATTACACTCGTTGAGGGTTGGGATGGGTTTGCCGGGGTTACCTACCCGGCCCTCGGTACCACCCGAGAGGCTTAGCTTGCGCTGGTGATGCCGCGCCCGGCTAAGGGCCTGGCCGCGCTGGTGTCCTTCGCGGCGGTTTCGTGGAACGGCCTCTGGCGCCGGGGCGCTTGCCTTGGCAGGTGGGATAGTTCACGCATCCGAAAAACTTGCCGTAGACTGACTCGCGTTCGATCATCGGGCCGTCGCCGCATTCGGGGCAGTTGATAACTCCGGTG
This sequence comes from uncultured Acidobacteriaceae bacterium, assembly GCA_963772195.1. Lineage (GTDB taxonomy): Bacteria > Acidobacteriota > Terriglobia > Terriglobales > Acidobacteriaceae > Acidiflorens. The sequence goes on from CAVYWE010000003.1 coordinate 540,038, forward strand.
CCTTCGTACACCTTTCGCTGGATGGTGTCCACGACTTCTTTTCTCGTCCTGGCGTTCGCCGGCACGCGGACAAGAGCGTCCGCGCTACACGGCTCTGCGTCTATGTTGACCGGGGCTGGTGGGGTGAGTGCTCCCATGAATTCTTCGAGAGCGGCCATCGCCTTGGTTGCGAGTGCGACTAACTGTCCGCGTGTAACCTGCGCGGCCGGGACGAACCCCGGCCGCGTTGCGCTGTGAATGAGTTGGGTCATCGCACACCGCCTGCCGCTGCGAAGCGCCTGCAACCCTTGCCGATGAACTGCCTGTATTCGTCGGTTTCGATGGGGGCGGGATCGCGCACCATGCCCAGCCTTTGCATGGTTTCGCGGTATGCTTTCTCGTTTTCTTCCGCTTCTTCCTGTTCGATCTGCTCGCGGTCGAGGCGCTGCTGAGCTTCGTGCATCTCGCTGTGGATGTACTGCACTTCTTGGTTGAGGTTTTCAAACATGTAGGACACCAACGTGGTACGATTCGATTCAAACATCTGGACACCTCCTAGTGTCTTTTTGTTTCAGGCTCATCGCTGGCGCTTCGAACGCTGCGGTGAGCCGTTTGCTTTTGCTTCTAACCCTTACCCTTAGACCGTTAGCCCGGTGATGAAGAAGAACATTCGCGGGCTGGCTGCGGCGAGCAGCTGTTCGCGTTCTTCGTCGGTGGCCTTGGTGGTGCGGTACTGCGGTTGGTTGAAGCGGGGAACGGCTTTGGCGATGGTGAGCGGGGCTGCGCCGATTTCTTCGAGCCACTCTAGGAAGCGGCGCAGACATTTTGAGTAGTTGGAGAGGGTGTGTTTGGCGTAGCCTTCGTCGCGCCAGCTGGTGGCGACGGAGAGGATGTCGAAGGCGGTTAGGTCGCGCGGGCTCCTGCTGCCGCACTGCCGGACGATCTCTTTGAGCGACGCGGCGACGTTGCGGTTGTGTTTTTGCGCTTGCTGGAATTCGACCGCCGCCCGCGCAATCGTCCGGCTAGCGGTTTGTGAGGGTTTGCGATGATCCCACGCATCTTGGATTGGTGCGCGAGGGCTTCTTTGCGGGTGGGGAAGGCGGCGCGGTGCCGTCGTCCTTGGGAGTCGCGCCAGTCGGCGTAGAAACTCCCGGCTTTGGTGTGCAAGGGAACTCCTCCTGAGTTGTGGTTTGTGATGAAACGCGGCGTTCGTGTTGGTGGTGCCTCCGGTGCTCCTGGGGGAGATCGGAGTTTGGAGCAGTTGTTCTACACCATCGCGGCGATAGATGGCAACGTTTGTGAGTGGACACAACGTTGGACACATCGGCGCTAGGAGGCGCGGTTTTGCTGGGGGAGTTGTGGGGCGGGTTACAACGTTGAGTTACTCCCGCTCGACGTTATGAGTATAAACGACTCCGTCCCGGGGCAGCAAACGTATCGCTCGAGGCGGGTAAAACCGAGTGTTCTGGGTTCGATACAACCCTGTCCCCCGTTTGAATTCGTTGACTGGCCGCTGGCTCGTCCGTAAGATGAGGCGACCGGAATGCTGAGCATCTCTTAGTGATCGACCAGACCATCTCGCACTACCGCATCGTCGAAAAGCTCGGTGGCGGCGGCATGGGTGTGGTCTATAAAGCTGAGGACACCGAGCTTGGCCGCTTCGTCGCCCTCAAATTCCTCCCCGATGAACTGTCGCGGGACCCGCAAGCACTGGAGCGCTTTCGCCGGGAGGCACGCGCGGCGTCCGCTCTCAATCATCCCAACATCTGCACCATCTACGAAATCGGCAAACACGGCGAGCAGTCATTCATTGCCATGGAGTTTCTGGATGGTGTGACGCTGAAGCATCTCATCGCAGGAAGGCCATTAGATAACGAAACGCTGCTCTCGCTTGCAACCGAGGTTGCCGACGGATTGGACGCCGCGCATTCCCAGGGTATCGTCCACCGCGACATCAAGCCTGCCAACATCTTTGTCACCAAACGGGGGCACGCCAAGGTACTGGATTTCGGGCTGGCCAAGGTCGCACTCACCCGATTTTCCAGCCGGGATGCATCGGCGAACACCATGACGGCCGCGATCGATGAACAGCACCTGACCAGTCCCGGCTCTACGCTCGGCACCATCGCCTACATGTCGCCGGAGCAGGCTCGAGGCAAAGAACTGGACGCCCGCAGCGATTTGTTCTCGTTCGGTGCTGTGCTCTACGAGATGGCGACAGGCACACTCCCGTTTCGTGCCGATAGTTCCGCGGAGATATTCAAAGCCATCCTGGACGCAACGCCAGCCCCCGCCGTACGGCTGAATCCCGCCGTGCCCGGCGAACTGGAACGCATCATCAACAAGGCTTTGGAGAAAGATCGCAACCTGCGCTATCAGAGTGCGGCGGAGGTGCGAGCCGACCTGCAACGGCTGAAGCGGGATACGGACTCGGGACGGTCCACCGCCACAATATCCGGATCGGCGGTCCCGACGCCTGCCGAATTTTCAGCACTGGCTGGGACCAGCAATTCCTCGGTTGTGGCCTCCCAAAAAACGCGTCTTGGCTGGAAAATCTGGGTAGCAACCGGCGGCGTCCTGGCTCTTCTCATCGTTGCAGCGCTCATCTATCTTCAATCCCGCCCACTCCCTCCGCCCAAAGTATCCGGCTACGTCCCGGTCACTCACGACGGCAATCCAAAGTATCTGGTCGGGACGGACGGGACGCGGCTCTACTTTGGCGGGTACACTTCAGCCGGCCCACTCATAGCACAGGTTTCCATCTCCGGTGGAGAGGCGGCGCCTGTCGCAGTTCCTGTTCCGACTATGTACTTGCTTGCGGTTTCCCCCGATGGGGCAACCTTGCTTGTGGCCGACGAGGTGGGCCAGACAGCAACCAATGGACCGCTTTGGGCCGTTCCTGTGCTCGGCGGGTCACCTCGCAAACTGGGAGATGCAGATGGTCAGGCCGCCGCCTGGTCTCCCGATGGCGCAAGGATTGTTTATGCCAACGGCCGCGACTTGTTCCTCGCAAACAGCGACGGCTCTGAACCACACAAGCTCTTCTCGGCGCCCGATACAGCGATCGACCTGGCTTGGTCGCTCGACGGTACCGTGATTCGATTCAGAGTCGGGGGGTTTTTCGGTACTGCAGGCTCGCTTTGGCAAGTTTCGGTGAATGGGAAGGATCCTCATCCCCTGCTCCCCGCCTGGCACACTACTCCCAGCGAATGTTGCGGCCTATGGACTCCGGATGGAAAATATTTTGTCTTCCAGTCACAAGGCAACATCTGGGAGCTGGCAGAAAAAGCGAATCTGTTCGGAAAAGCCAGCAGCCAACCCGTCCAGTTGACCTCAGGGCCGATGACCTTCTCCTGGCCTGTGCCCAGCAAGAATGGCAAGAAGCTGTTCGTGGTGGGGACATTGGCGCGCGGGGAGCTGGCTCGCTACGATGCGAAGTCGGCAGGGTTCGCCCCATTTCTTTCCGGAATTTCGGCGGATAGCGTCAGCTTCTCTAAGGATGGACAATGGGTGGCCTATGCCAGCTTCCCGGAGGGCACGCTCTGGAAAAGCAAATCAGACGGCAGCCAGCGAATTCAACTCACCTACCCGCCGCTCGCCGCCGTGCTCCCGAGCTGGTCACCCGATGGCCAGCAGCTCGTTTTCTATGGTCTCTTGCCCGGCCAAAAGTCGAAGTTGTACACGGTCTCAGCCGATGGCGGAACTCCGCGCAAAATCATGCCTGAAGACCCCCAGGAACAATACGATCCTACTTTGTCGCCTGACGGAACAAAAATTGCTTTCGGCGGACCGCCCGCTGATCCCAACACTACCATCCGGATCCTCGACGTCAGGACTAATCAAATTTCGACGGTGCCTGGCTCAAAGGGCCTTTATTCGAGCCGCTGGTCGCCCGATGGACGCTATCTCGCCGCCATGCCTTTCGCCTCCCGCAGCCTTATGCTTTTCGACTTTGCCACCCAAAAGTGGGAGGAGATCGCGAAGATCAGCATGGGCTTCCCCAACTGGTCGAAAAACAGCGACTATGTTTACTTCTTGCACGAGGAGAACCAGCCGTCGGTGATGCGAGTACGCATTCGCGACCGCAAGATCGAGCGGGTGGCCGATCTGAAAAACTTCCGGCAAGCCGGCTTCTGGAGTGTCTGGCTCGGTATGGCTCCCGATGATTCACCACTGCTGCTTCGCGACATCGGCACCCAGGAAATCTATGCGCTCGACTGGCAAACCCCGTAACCTCGCCTGCGGGGGCAAATGTCAGGCATGGCTCCGCTGGAGGAACGGAAATGGAAAAAGTGACGGGAATCGGAGGGCTATTCTTCCGAGCGCACGATCCGAAAGCGATGGGGCAGTGGTATCAGCAACACCTGGGAGTTTCACTCGCACTTCCGAGCTACGAGGAATCCGTTTGGGAGCAAGAGGCAGGCCCCACCGTTTTCAGTCCTTTCCCTGAGACGAGCGACTATTTCGGGGATGCCCACAAGGTTTGGATGGTGAACTTTCGAGTCTGGGATCTCGACGGAATGGCAGCCCAGCTACGAGCAGCAGGAATCGCAGTCAAGATTGATCCGCAGTCTTATCCCAACGGCCGGTTCGCACGCCTGCAGGACCCCGAGGGAAATCCGATCGAATTGTGGCAACCTAAAGAGCGCGACGTTGCGTGAGCATCGAGTCCCTAACTCAGCCGCACATCGAATAGCGCCAGCCAATACTGAAACGATTGCAGAGCAAACCCGCAAAGGATCAATCCAACGCCAAATACCCCCATCCGTCGTTCCGGAAGGTTATCAGCGTAGTATTCGATGTAAGGATTTAACGTCGTCCCGACGCCAGTGACAATCCCAGTCACGAGCCCCACACGAATCGCAAAGGACCAGGGATGGTCCACGTGATGGATAAAGGCGCTACAGATAAGGGCTGTGGCAATGTAGCCAACCGTACGGATCACAGTTCCCCAAAACTGACGAAGCGTAAGCCGTGGACGGCGAGATGCAGCGTAGTCCATAGCGGGACGCATGCCGCGAGTGTAGGCGAGTACTTGGCCGGCTGTGATGAGACTGGCGAATGCGATTGCGAATCCGAGACCCAAAATCCTGTACAGTCCGGCTCCGAAAGCAAACCCGCGGATGGCGGAAAACAGTCCCTCCCAAGGCAAAGAATAATGATCTAGCCCGCGAGCGGCGCGATTGAATTCAATCGACAGGGTGATACCGGTCGCAATACCTGAAGCTAGGCCGAAGAGGAGACCAAGGCCGAGCCCGTAGCCGATGCCGAAGACAACCGAGTAGGTTACGGCGCGAGTCAGCAACCGCAACGGACCGTGTTGTCCGCCCAGCAGGTCATAGGCGAGATACAGACTCCCCAGCACATCAAGGCACGTACCCGTAATGCTGATGGCCGCGACTGTGTGGTGGTCCATTGATCGATTGTAGAGCGTGATTATTATGGGCTTGCGGGGGGTATTCCCCCTGATGCGCATAACGCTTTCATATTATTGACCGGCCCGCTTGCTTCCCTATAATCGCTCCACTCAATCCTGGGTGAAAATCTCTCTTCCAGGCACCCTGACTCGTAGGGACAGGTCAAATGCGAATATTTGTGATGTTGCTGTGTCTTCTGGCGCTGATGGTACCGGCACTCGGTCAGAGCAATTACGCCATTGTTACCGGAACCGTCACGGATTCGCAGTCTCTTCCGGTCGTCGGAGCTACGGTTCACTTCAAGGCCATGAGCACCGGCGCGATTCGCGTGCTCACTACCAACGACAGAGGATTATTCTCCGCCCCCGCGCTTCCACCCGACGACTATGAGTTGACGACGGAGTCCATCGGCTTTGCCCCAGTCAAGCAGTCCCTGCATCTCGAGGTCGGGGAAAAATTAGGGATCGAAATCGGACTCAAAGTCGGCGCGGTGAAGGAAGGCCTGCAGGTGAACGCAGCGGCCGATCTCTTGAGAACGACCGATGCCAGCGTCGGCGAGGTCGTGGAACGGCAATCGGTACAGGAACTTCCTCTGAATGGCCGCATGTTAATAGATCTTGTCCTGACAGTCCCGGGTACGCACGTGGGTTTTGGCGCGCAGACCGGGGAAACGAATCCCCTGTACTGGCGGCCAGGACAGCGGTCGGCGATTGTGATTGGGGGAAATCGCCCGAATGCCAACTTCTTCTTACTGGACGGCGCGACGAACACCGATCCAACCTTCAACACGCAGAATCTGAGTCCGTCTCCCGACGCGGTCATGGAGTTCCAGGTCGAAACGAGCAGTTACACCGCCGACATGGGCGGAGCGGGCGGCGGACAGATCAATATCGTGACTCGCGGCGGCACCAATCAGTATCACGGAACGGCATATGAATTCCTGCGGAACGGCGCCATGGATGCGACTACGTTTGGATCGATGGGCAACAACCATCTGGTCCAAAATAATTTTGGCGCCTCGTTCGGCGGTCCGCTGCTGGGAAGAGACAAGAAGACTTTCTTCTTCCTCAACTATGAAGGGCTGCGGCTCGCGCAGGCGGACGCTCAGACTTTAACGGTCCCGACCATGGACGAGATCCAAGGCAACTTCAGTATGAATAACGCCAAGATTTACGATCCGACCACCGCCGTCGCGAACCCGAACTACGATCCCACCAAGCCCACCGGGCCTGGCAATCATCCCTACACGCGCACCCAGTTTCCCAACAACCAGATTCCTATCGGCCGAATTAACCCGCAACTGGAAGCTTTCCTGATGCAGTATCTGCCAATGCCGAACATGACGATGATGGGCTCGGGAGTAGATTCCAATAACTACCTCGACATCCGCAACGAGACGCACCGTCAGGATGAGGGCACTGTCCGCGTTGACCATGTGTTCCAGCACAACGACACGGTTTTCGGACGTTACTCGGTAAGCGCCGAACGCGGGTTTTCGCCGAGCAGCGGAATGACGTCGACTACGGAAAATCTACCCGGCTTTGGCGTGAACTTTGACAATCTGTCGCAGCAAGCGGTGGCGACATGGAATCACGCGCTCTCGAGCAGCAAGTTGAACACGGTCTCGCTTGCGTTTTCGCGACTTTCGATGGACCGCACGTCGCAAAACGACGGAGTGAATAACATAGTGGCCCAACTTGGAATTCAGGGCGTCGGATTCGGCGGGCCCGGCGCGTGGGGTGCCCCTTGGTTCGCGGCCCAGGGTTATACCGGAATCGGCGACACCTTCGCGGCCACACCCATGCACGCCTGGGACACGACAGCGGAATTGCGCGACACGTTCGCCTGGCAGCGAGGACGCCACGGAATAAAGTTTGGCGGAGATTTTCGACGCTACATCTGGCCCATGTGGGGCTTTTTCCAAAACCGCGGCTACTACCAATACACCAACGGCTACACCACGGAATTCGGATTCAACGATGGCAGCGGAAATGGATTCGCCAGCCTCCTCCTCAGCCTGCCGGCGGTAAAACAGCGCCAGGCCGGTGTGCCACAAATGAACCTGCGCAACTGGGGATATGATGCATTCGCCGAAGACAGTTGGCAGATCACATCGACCACGACTGTGAACATCGGTCTGCGTTACGAGTACACGAGCCCGCTCTACGACCGCAGGAACACGAACTCAAATTTGATATTCCAAAATGGCGTGCCCCAAGTCTTCATCGGCGGCGAACAAGGCTATCCACGCGGATTGATGTATTCGAACAAACACAACCTCGCGCCCCGCATTGGAATCGCAAAGAACCTTCCCCGCGCCGGACTCGTATTCCGCGCCGCCTACGGCATTTTCTATACGCCCGTGGACGAGAACACGTGGTGCAACCAGCGCCACAACGTACCCTACGTATTTCCCGAAACGCAGCAAGCCGACAACTTCACGCCCCCCGCTGCCCTATTTACCAGCGGACTCAATTTCGGTACGCCGGTGTTGGGAAACGGCGCGTTGAAACCCACCACGGTAAGCTTCACCGCATTCGATCCCAACGCGCCAGCGCAGTACGTGCAGCAGTGGAACACCCAGTTAGAAAAGAGCTTCGGCGGCAATACGACACTCGCCGTGGGCTACTTGGGTGCGCGAGGATTTCATCTGCAGCGGGCTCACCTGATCAACAACGCTCCTCCGGGGCCGGGCCCGATTGGACCGCGGCGCCCCTTCAAGACGCTTACCTTCGTAAATGGCACCGTGTTGACGCCCAGCAGCGATCCCGACGCGATTATTCAGAGCCAGACTTTTCCCGTGAGCACGATTAACCGGCTGGAGGACACAGCCCAGAGTTGGTACGACGCGGCCTACGTGAACGTGCGCAGAAGGTATTCCCACGGTCTCAGCTTCCTGGCGAACTACACCTTTGCCAAAACATTGACCAATGCGCCCGATTTCCGCTCACCGATGGACGAGGCCGCCATCCCCCAGAACAACAGCGACCTGGCGGCGGAAAAAGGGCCCGGCTGCGACGTGCGGCATCGCCTGGCACTGAGCAGTGTGTTCGACATTCCAGCCTACGCCGCGGCCACTTGGACTCGCCTGCTTACCGAGCACTGGCATTTCAGCACCATCTACCAGGCGCAATCGGGAATGCCTCTAACTATCTCGGTATTTGGAGACACCGCGAATTCTGGCACGGTGTTGGGAGAAAATCCCATAAGGGCCAACGTTACTGGCCAACCAGTATTCGGTCCGGGGACGCGCACGGCCGCCAAGTGGTTCAACAAGGCGGCATTCGCGGCGCCGCCCGCGTACACGTTTGGCGATATCGGCCGAAACTCGGTTTACGGTCCTCCTCTGCAGACTCTCGACTTCGCCCTGGCGCGCACCTTCCGTCTCACCGAGAAGACCAGCTTCCAGTTCCGGGGCGAGGCCTTCAATGCGCTAAACAAGGTCAACCTGGGCACACCTAACCGGTACGTGAATACTCCGCAGTTCGATACGATCACCATGGCCATGACGCCCGGGCGGGAAATTCAGTTGAGCGCCAGGCTGTCGTTCTGAGTGCTCTGAGAGGATGGAATCAATACTGCTTTCCCGTCGGGGCCGGATTGGCGGCGGTGATCTGGTTGCGGACGTCCCACAGATCTTTGTAGAGAGCCAGCTTTCCTATTGCTCCGCTTCCTTAGTGACCCGTTGACTGCCGTTGGACAATGCGTATAGTGATACTATACACTACACAGGGTGATCAAGAGCTTCCGGCATAAGGGTGTCGAGCAGTTCTTCAAAACCGGGTCGAAGGCGAAAATTCAGCCAAAGCACGCGGGCAAATTGGCACTGCAACTTGCGGCGCTGGACAACGCCAAATCCGAGAAGGACATGAACGCGCCCGGCTGGAGGCTACATCCCTTGCAGGGCAATCTGGAGAATCACTGGTCAGTGGATGTCGGCGGTAACTGGCGGCTGACGTTTACATTTGAACGTGAAGATGCCGTGCTGGTGGACTATCAGGACTACCACTGAGAGGCTTTTGTGCGCATGCACAACCCGCCACATCCGGGAAGAGTTCTACGAGAGTATCTGGGGACGATGTCGGTCACAGACACCGCCAGGCACCTGGGGGTGACTCGGGTCTCGCTGTCGCGCATCTTGAATGGCAGTGCTGGAATTTCGGCAGCCATGGCGCTAAGACTGTCCGATGCTCTTGGTACGAGCCCCGAACTCTGGGTCGGCATGCAGGCCCAGTATGATTTGTGGCGAGCAGCACAGCGCCATCATAAGAGGACGATGCCGCTTTTCGCTGGAACTGAGCGGCCACGCCTCGGCAAATCGCTACCCCCGGCGGGTCGAAGAACGCGTGCCCGTGCGGCGGGGCGAACGTGAACTCAACCCGCAAAGATCCTCCCTACTTCACCCCTAGTACTGTTTTCCCGTCGGCGCCGGATTGGCGGCGGTGATCTGGTTGCGGACGTCCCAGAGATCCTTGTAGAGCCAGCTTTCCATTCGTTGCTGCAGGACTTCCACCGGCGTCCCCATGGTGCCGACCACGCGCCCTCCGATGACTCGTTCGGCGAGCTTGAGATGGTGGAAACGGAACAACTGCATGCGTTCGTCGAAATCGAGCATGCGCTCGGCGACATCGTGCAGGCCAAAAAATTCTTCGTAACGTCGGTAGAGTTCGCTGGCGGTGAGTCCGGCGCGGCCGAGTTGTTCGTGAAAAGCGTGGCCGAGGCGCGGGCCGACGTGGAGCAGCGAAAGGAATCCAGGAGAGTCGAGGCCGCTGCCGTGCCCGAGACCGGCGCGAATGAGGTGATAGTCGTAGGGAGTAATGGTCTCCAGAATGTGCAGCAGGCCGATGGTCGGATCGAGCAACGAAATGGCGCGACGGATCAGGCGCCCGGTGTTGCCATAGTCGACGCGCTCGAGCGCTTCGAGGGCGCGGCCGAGTTCGAAAGCCGCTCCCTTCATCAGCAACTCCGAGCTCTGGTGCACGACCATGAAGGTCATTTCGTCTTTGTGCAGCAGTTCTTCAGGCTGCTTTTGCAGGGCGAGCAGTTCGTCGGTGCGCAGATAGCGCTCGTAGTCGGTCGCTCCCTTGCCGGGAAGAATCGGTTTTGTGAATTCGTCGCGATGCGCCATTTAGAACCTATCAGTCCGTGGTGTAAGTAAGATTCGTATCACGTCAGTCCGTCGTGTAAGTAATTCGTATCAGGGCATGCCTTCAGGCATGCCGCAAGTGAATTAGCATCAACGCGCCTTCAGGCGCCGGATTTCGGAGTTCGAGTCTCACCGCAGGCTCCTACGCGCTCTCGGGACTACAGCGTTCGGCCGGATGATGCGGTGACCACTGCGGATCTTCATCGGGCGTTACGATCTGGCCGTCGCGCATGTGGACGATCCGGTCGCCATACTCTGCCGCCTCGGGATTATGCGTAATCATCATCACGGTCTGGCCCAAATCCTTATTCGACTGGCGCAGCATGTTGAGGACGACGCTCGAGCTTTTTGAATCCAAATTGCCGGTGGGCTCGTCGGCGAGCACGATGGCCGGGCGGTTGATGAGAGCTCGGGCAAGCGCGACTCTCTGCTGCTCGCCGCCGGAAAGCTCGTTGGGCCGATGTTCCAGACGTTGGGCGATGCCAAGCATGTCGGTGATCTTCTTCATGAACACGGGATCCGGCTTGCCCAAACCGGCGATGTCAACGGCGATCTCGATGTTCGAGCGCGCGCTGAGCGTTGGCAGAAGATTGAATTTCTGGAACACGAATCCGATTTTGCTCTTGCGCAAGCGAGTGCGCTCGCCGTCGGAAAGGGTGGCGAAATCCACGCCGTCGATGGTAACGCTTCCCGAATCCGCGCGGGTCAATCCGCCAAGCAGATAAAAGAGCGTGGACTTGCCGCTGCCCGAAGGGCCGACGATGGTGACGAACTCGCCCTTTTGCACACTGAAGGAAATACCGCGCAGGGCTGGCACATCCACTTTGCCAACCCGGTAGGTTTTACGCAGTTCTCTCGCTTCGATGAAGGCCGACATCCAGTGAAAACGATATCACAGGAAGCGAGCAAACTTCGGTAGTGCCGGAGCAGCTCGCCGCCGACTCACAGAGTTCTTTACCACAGGGGGCACAGAGGAACCCATGGGAAATTCTTGAGTCGTGGTTCCACTGTGCTCCCCTGTGTTCCTCTGTGCCCCCTGTGGTAAAGATTTTGCGCTCATGCCACGCTAGCGTGCTCCACGTCCACCGGACGGGCGCGAAGTTCAACCTGGCGCTTGGGGCCGCGCTTGCGCACCAGCAGCAGGCGAATGCGTTCCAGCAGGTCCATGGGCTCGTACATTCCCTTGGACAGAAAAACATCGGCGAGCGTTTCGCGCTCGTAGATTTTGGTTCGGCTCGAGATCAGAACCGCGGGAGTCTGCGGAGAGAGAGTTTTAATTTCTTCGATCAGCCGGGAACCATCCACGCCGGGCATGATCAGGTCGGTGAGCACCAGATCAATGCCGCCGCGGCGGAAGGCTTCGAGGGCTAGTTCGCCACTATTGCAGGCAACCACGCGGTAGCCCCGTGTCTGAAGCAGGATTTTGCGGATGGAGAGTGACTGTTCGTTATCGTCGACACAGAGAATTGTTTTCTTGGGCTTCATTGACCTGACCGGGGAACTGTCGTCACAAATTTTATTTGAATTCGATACCTGATTTCTTTGTTTTTGAGAACCGGAGCGAGGTGAATGCTAAACAGAATCGTCGCGCCGGTAAAGTAGCGCGCTCGCCAACGGCACTTTCGTGGATGGAACGATCGTGCCCTCGGGTTGAAAGCCGCGACTGTCACGGCTTTTCGATCCGCTAAATGGCGAGCGTGACTTCACCGCGAAGTACCTCCACACAATTTCCACCGACACGCACATTGGCGACTTGGTTATCTTGCTTTTTTGCGCGAACAAAAATGCTGCTGGGACGGTGCACTTCGAGACCTTGCTCGATTAAAACCCGCTCCTCGCTGGCGGCAACGCCGTGCGCGACCATCCAAGCGGAGCAGCATCCGGCGGCGGAACCGGTGGCCGGATCGTCTCCGTTGTAAAAAATCATGCGGGCGTGGAGGCGGGCCTTCGGATCGACGGTCTCGCGGCAAACAAAGTAAAAGAATTTTCCACCGCCGCGAGCGAGGTATTCGGCCGAGCGGTTGAGATCGAGGCGGAGATTCTGCAGCGTCTTCAGCGATCGCAGCGCGGTGATGGTGAAAGGAACGCCGGTGGAGACGGTTTGGATGGGCGCGGAGTCGTCGAAGTCAGCCGCGCTCAGGCCCGTAAGCCGAGCGACGTCCTCCACGTCGTGGATCGCACCGAACTCGGGATTTCTCTGCGTCATCTCTCCGAAGGCGGGCTGCGACGGTTCCCCGGTGAAGCGCACGGGTACGGTGCCAACGTTGAGATCGAGCTGAACTTCTGATGCGCCGGTCTGGCCGCGCAGCACAAAAGCCGTGCCCAGCGTGGGATGTCCAGCAAACGGCAGTTCTTCCTGCACGGTGAAGATGCGCACGCGAACTCCGCGATTCCTTTCCGCAGCGGTGTCCCCGGGAAGGATGAAGGTAGTTTCGGAGAGATTGGTTTCGCGCGCCAATGCCTGCATTTGTTCGGTGCTGAGGCCGCGTCCGTCGAGAAAAACGGCGAGAGCGTTGCCGGTGAGGGCCCGGTCTGTAAATACATCGACCTGCACCATCGAGAGCTTTCGTGCGGAAGCAGCCATGCCTGAGATTTTATCCTGCGCCGTATTCTCGCGCACCAACGCACATTCACGGGCCCGATGCGATAACATAATTCTTGGCGGAACCGGCCCCACCCGGTTGACGGGCTGTCGGCTGCTGGATATTCTATTCTCTACTAATGTTATAGGGTTTATAACGCGCTGGCCATCGATCAATCAACAAAATAAGCGAGGAACAAAAATGTCTCTACGCATCAATTCCGAAGCTCCGAACTTCACTGCCGAAACCACGCAAGGCACAATCAACTTTCACGAATGGATTGGTGACGGCTGGGCGATCCTGTTTTCGCACCCCAAGGATTTCACTCCTGTGTGCACGACCGAACTGGGCTACATGGCGGGTCTGCAGCCAGAGTTTGTCAGGCGCAACACGAAAATTATCGGGCTGAGCGTGGACCCTGTGACCAGTCACGGCAAGTGGGCTGCCGATATTGAAGAAACGCAGGGTCACAAGGTGACCTATCCGATGATCGGCGATCCGGAACTCAAAGTGGCGAAGCTCTATGACATGCTGCCCGCCGAATCCGGGACTAGCAGCGAAGGACGCACGGCGGCCGACAACGCCACGGTGCGCACGGTGTTCGTAATTGGCCCGGACAAGAAGATCAAGCTGATGCTGATCTACCCCATGAGCAGCGGACGCAATTTCGACGAGGTTCTGCGCGCGTTGGATTCGATACAACTCAACGCGAAGCACAACGTTGCCACGCCGGTGAACTGGAGGCCGGGCCAGGACGTGATCATTCCCACATCGGTCTCAGAAGAGCAGGCCAAGCAAAAATATCCCGCCGGCTGGAAGACCCTGAAGCCCTATCTGCGAGTGGTGGCGCAACCGAAGTAGTTAGGCTCGGTTCCAGACGAAATTACGGAAGCGCATGCGGTCCGGTGATCGTCCCGGTCTTCAAAACCGGCGGGCGGCATCTCCGATGTTGCCGGTGTGTTCGACTCACACACGCTTCCGCCACTTTTCAATGAGTTAAGTCGGGTGTGTGCTGTTGCGGTGTGCTGTTCGTGCCGGACTCCGATCCCGGTACGGCCAGCCGCGCCACTTTCCCGGCCGCCACGCTCATGGCATCCGTCACGATGCGGCCGTAGACGTTCATCGTGGTGCGGATGTCGCTGTGTCGCATTAGCTTTTGCTGAGTGGCTAGCGAGCTGCCAACAGCGTCCAGCCAAGATCGGAACGTGTGACGCATACTGTGCGTGCTCACGTGCCCGATGCCCGCAGCGGTTGCAGCTTCCGTGTACGCATCGTTGACGCTGTCGGCGGACCACGGCAACCGGCCGATCCGTCTTGGAGATGCAAACACCCAATCGCTCTCAGAAGCGAATTGAGTGATCTGTCTCCACGTCTTCAATACGTCGAGCATTTCTGAGCTGATAAACAACGACTGTTCGGAGCCGACAGTCTTGCAATCGTCGATCCGACTGCGCACAACACCACGTTGAATGCTCAGTGTCGCGTCAAACCAATTCACATCTCCCCACTTCAGCCCGAGACATTCACTGATACGAAGACCGAAGCAAGCGCAGATGATAGCGATTGTTCGGAATGGTTCGGGTAAGTGGGGCAACATTTTTTGAAACTCTTCCACCGTCAGACTGCGCGGCTTCTTTGTTCGCTTCGATGCTCCGGGTATGCGGACCAGCTTCATGGGGTTGAGCTGGGTTGGGATGTCACCGCGCCACATCGCGCAATCGAACAGACGCCCCATTAACGCCCGAATTTCTGACTTGCTCCGGGCGGCCAGTGGTAGAGATCGCAACCACAACTCTACGGGCTGGGCTTGCATGGCGGTGATCGGGAGCGCGCCCCAGCGTGGCAGCACGTGACGATCTAGCCAAACGTTGTACGAACGCCGGGTAGAGTATCGCGTCGGCATTCGCTCACTGCGGTAATGATCCATAAGAGTGGCTACGGTTAACGCCGATGGGGTGATCTCGGGTGCGGGTGCGAGTGCGGGTTGGAGCATTGCTGCGATCAGCGGTTGCGCCGCTAGACGAGCGGCTGTCTTTGTTGGCAGATCACAGCGCGTTCCGATGGTCTTGGTCCGGCGCGTACCGGCCGCATCGTAAACGAAAATCCGCCATGTCTGTGATCGTCGGTTAAACACTATGCTTCCGGTTTGATTCTTTCTCTGTGACGGCATCAGTTTTCTCTTTTCTGAAGCCGCAGATGACCCCGACACTCTAGCACAACGGTTAGCCATTCTTATTCCATCCGGCGAAGTCCACTTCTTTGGCGGTCTCTCGGCTGTGATGAATTTTGCAAAGTCCAGCCAAATTTGAAGTGTCGAAAAAATCTCCACCATCAGCAACAAACTTTTGCGCCGGGATAACGTGGTGCACATCAGTGGAGAGTCGTGGGCAGCGCGCGCCGTTCTCTTCGTCCGTACAGATAGGGTCGCGGGCTAGTACGTGGAGTCGCGTCAATCGCCATTTCTTTGTCCAGTACAATGGCCGCTGTGCGTTTGCAGCTTTGTACTCACGATCACGTTCGCGGTCAGCGTTCTGGTGTTTCAGACAGAATCGCGATCCACGCTCGGCAGTGGCGTAACAGCGGGTACAGCTCTTCAACGGACGCATTCCCATTTTTCAATCTCCGATCTTTTTGGTGGGTGGTGATAAGTGAGCGTCCAATTCTGAAGCCAAGTAACGCCACGTGACCCGAGCGCAACCGCTCAACCGATGCGCTGGAATCATTCCGCGCTTCGCCCAACTCAGCAGAGTGCGCGGCTGGATACGTATGTGCGCCGCTATCCATGCCTGGCTGAAGGTCACGGCCCGGCCATGCAGGCTGGCATTTCGGATCACATCTGGAATCCCGGAGAATTGCTACAATCGGCGTAAGCGGAGTAGTATTCCGCTGACAAGAAAACCCGCTTGCAGGCGGGCTACTTGCGTTTCTCATTTGTCGCGTCGGGCAACGCTCCAAACAAGCGTATTACTGGGGTTTGCTCGGTGTAAGATTTGATTCCCCTTCCCGCTGAACGCTATCAAGATTCCGACGATGACATGAAGCTCCGCGACGATGATAGGAGATGGCTGGCGGATGAAGTATCGGGGCAAGTCAAACAAGCTTTCGCCGATACCATCGATGAATTCAGACCCCACGGATGGAAGCGGGTAACTAACTTCATTCGGGAGTGGGGCATCGCTGGTGCGATTATTGCAGTTTTTGCTGCCCTACTCGGAATCGCGGCAGCCGCGTTTTACCAAGCAACCGCCCGCGTCGGCAAAGAAGCCATCTTTGAAACGAATACGGGGCGCGACCTAGAGGAAATACGAAAAGAGATCAAAGCAATTCAGGGAGATTTGGCCTTGCAGGGTCTCATCAATCACGCATCCCTGCCCTTGTCAGAGTTCAAGGTAACACTTCCGGCGGTCGGTTCCGCTATCGCAAAGGCAAAGCAGCAGGAAGTGAAAGCCGCTACCAAAGTTATCGACAATCTGCAACAGAAGCTGATTGCGTCGGGGGAAAGTTCTCCCGGCTACTGGCCTGCCGCCGCCGCGTTCATCAGTTACCGTTCTTTCGATAAAGCAAGCGGGACGTTGACGCTACCCATGCCCAACTGCACGGATCACAAACCAAATCCAGCGAAGGTCAAGAGCGTAGAAGATGAGCATCACATGACCATTGAGAACTCTGTCTACGAAAACTGCCGTTTTACATTGGATTCGCCACTGGACAACGAGAGGATCAACGAGCTTTTAATGAACGAAGCGACTGGGATCACGTTTAAGCATTGCGTGGTTACATATAGTGGCGGCGAGATCAATCTGGTAGTGTCGTTCCACGACCGCCCAGTGATGGTGACGGCCGTCCATGGCGGCAAGCCAATCAAATCAACAGGAACGGTAAACAATCCGTCTACACTCCGTTTTGACAACTGCCTATTCGAATTCAATTTCAGCGGAACGCCGCCGCTACCGGGACAGCAATTGACCCAAGCGATTCTAGCGACGAATGCATCTTCGCTGAATTTCCTCATACAAAAACCATCAACGCACTCTTAGGAGCAATCTGAATGGAACGAATAATCACCTGCCAAAACGCGGCTTGCCACAAATCCTTCAAGGTATCCAGCCCAGGAAAGCGGTCCGATTTTACGGATATTCCTGACGTAAAGGCGGATGCCATTTGCCCTCACTGTAAAACAGCCAACCTGATTACTTGGCCAAAAGGCGTGAAATTCATTACTGCCCCGAATGTCTAGCAACGCACTATTAGGACACTACCGGATTTTCTGACGGCGACGGCGGGGCGTAAGCTAGATCAGCGAGCAACACGGACCACGGAATCCGGGAGCAGTCTGGCGGGTGGTTGACGAAAGTCTCCTCGATTGCTCCCGCAGACGGTAGAACACTTGAATGCAGAGGTGCGAACATGACAGACAGTACCAATATTTTAGAGAGATTCTTGGTGGAAATTGAGAACGGCATAAAGGCAATGCGCCACGAGCAGCCTCGTCCAACTCAAGAGCGAATAGACCGTTGGACCGCGTTAGCAGTTAGAGTTAAAGAAGATATTGCACGCGAGAAACAAACCTGATGGTTTCGATTTGCTTTTTTCCAGCGGGCTTTCGCCGCTAGGTTCGGAGCACGCGGAAGACGCGGCCTGGGCGCGCCTGTCGAATGGCTTCAGTCGCAAGCTCGAAAATCACGCAGCTGCGACCGCTCTCAACTATTTCGCCTACAACTTCATCAAGATTCATCGTACACTTCGCATGTCCCCGGCCATGGCCGTTGGTGTAACAGATCGACTGTGGAGCGTGGAGGATTTGCTTGCCCTCTGGGAGTCATACGAACAGCGGAGGGCGGAAAGAGCAGCCTAAATGACATGGGAATATCGCATAGTTGACTTTCGAGTTGATCCCAGTGATCGTGCTCAGATTGAGCGCACGGAAAGAACGCTGACTGAATACGGCAATCAGGGATTTGAGGCCATATCGGTTTGGACGTGGTCGGACCGCTGCTTTGTTCTTTTTAAGAAACCAAAGTAGCCCACTACCCGGATTTGCAAAGCGGGCGTTGAGCGCACGCGTACCACGTTCTAGAGTAAAGCTGAGAACAGCGAGCAACACGGACCACGGAATCCGGGAGCGTCTTGCGGGTTGTGACGCGAGTCTCCCGGATTTCTTTGTGCGCGATTCTAAAGTGCGTTCTTAGCGCGGGATTTTCTGACGTTCTTAGCAGTGTTCGTATAAAAGAAAAGAATGGCGCGTGCTGTCTCGCTGTCACACTTTCTGCATGTGGCTTGATCTAAAGCCGCTTACGCTGTGACGCGTTGAGACAGCCGAGACACCGACTTTCGCTATTCCCCAGATAGCCCGGAGATCAGCGTCCAGCACGGCGTTCGGAGTAATGCCGTCGAGCGCGAGAACCATGACAGAATCGCGTTGTAGTGACGCCTGGCGGAGTCCGCGCCGGATGCCCCGTGCTGCGCGTGGCGGGCAGGTTTGAGCGACGTTCGGGAGTGGGGTGGACTCTGACTCCCCCCGGATTCTGCGGTCGCTTAGATCGCGCCGTACAACGCGAAATGCCAGCGGGATCGCGGGAGTTATTAAGTCGGGATCGCTTCCGTAAGCTGTGTGCTATTGGTGTGCTCTTGCCACTGCGTTACATGCGAAAGACGCCATTAGAGTGTCATCTGCGGCGTTCTAAGCTGTTGTAACTACGTTTTCGAGATAGTTCGACTCACACACGCTTCCGCCAATTTTCCACAATTTGCGTCTACGAAAGCACTCGGAAATCAATTCCCCGGAACAAGCGCCATGCGAACGATCTTCGAGTGAGCCTGACTCCACCTCTTCCGTCACGATTGTCATAGACGATGTCATCGGCACGATGTCATAGAAACCTCGCGGAATTCCTCTTGCTTTTACGGCCTCGCTGATGGATTCTTGTGCGCGTCGTTGCCGAAAAGCTGAGAGGACAAGCCATGCACTGGACTCAGATCTACGACCCTTTCGGTCGTTGGTGGCTTTCTACCTTGGTGGCAGCTCTCCCGATTCTTGTCTTGTTCGGACTGCTCGCGGGTCTCAAAGTGAAACCCCACTTGTGCGCGATTGCCGGAGCGTTGACGGCAGCAGGCGTGGCGGTCGCGTTTTTTGGAATGCCGGCAACCCTCGCAGCCATGAGTTTTGGGTACGGTGTTGCCTTCGGTCTGCTGAAGATAGCGTGGATCGTGCTCGCCGCGGTTTTTCTGTATGACATCTCGGTTGCGACAGGCCAATTCGAGATCATGAAGGAATCGGTCGCCGGCATCACTCCAGACCGGCGTCTTCAGGTGTTGCTGGTGGCGTTCTGTTTTGGCGCATTCATCGAGGGCGCCGCCGGGTTTGGCGCGCCCGTGGCCATCGCTGGAGCTTTCATGATTGGGCTCGGCTTCCGCCCCTTCCACGCGGCAGCTCTGAATCTGATTGCCAACACGGCCCCGGTGGCTTGGGGAGCAATCGGCACTCCCGTGCATACGTTGGCGGCCGTGTGCGGACTGCCGGAATCCGATCTCAACGCGATGATCGGCCGCATCCTTCCTTTCACCGCGGTAATTGTGCCGTTCTGGCTGGTGCGAACGATGGTGGGATGGAGCGAGACATTTGAAGTGCTACCCGCCGTTCTGGTGGTAGGTCTCTCCTTCGGATTCACCCAGTTCTTCTGGTCGAACCATGTGGATAGCAATCTGGTGGACATCGCGGCTGGCGCGATGTCGATTGTCGCGACCGTGGCCTTCCTCCATTTTTGGAAGCCGAAGAAAATCTGGCGCTTCGACTACGATCAAGGGGAACCATCCCTCCCTCCGCCGCCCGGACAAATCGCAGATCAAGCCGGAGGGGAATGGGCCGCGAAGGAATTCGACGTCTATGGCATTAGCAATGATAGTGATAATGATAAGATCCGCTCCTACCGCCTCGCCCAGGTGTTGAAAGCCTGGATGCCGTTCGCCATCCTGTCAATCTTTGTCCTTCTCTGGGGTCTGCCTAAGATCAAGCTGGCCATAAACCAGGCCACCACACCGGCTTTCAAGGTCGTGCTCCCCGACGGAAAAGTCCGGCCCGGCCCACCCGGCTGGGATGTCCCGCTCCTGCACAACGCGGTCTATCGCGCGGTTCCCGTAGTCGCCAAGCCGACCCCGGAGGCAGCGCGGTATGACTTCAACTGGCTTTCCGCAACCGGCACTGGATGCTTCCTGGCAGCAATCTTGTCCGGGTTGCTGCTCGGCATGAGCCCGCTTCGCCTGGCGAAAACTTTCTGGCGCACTCTGGTGCGCATGCGTCTCGCCGTGATTGCGATCTCCTTCATGCTCGGACTGGGCTTCGTGACTCGCTATTCGGGACTGGACGCGGTCCTGGGACTCGCTTTCACCAGAACGGGTTGGGCATATCCTTTCTTCGGGACGTTTCTCGGCTGGCTCGGTGTTGCCCTGACCGGAAGCGACACCTCGTCAAACGCGTTGTTCGGGAGTTTACAGCGGATCACTTCGCAGCAACTCGGCATCGATCCGGTTCTCATGTGCGCGGCCAACAGTGCGGGCGGAGTGATGGGCAAAATGGTGGACGCACAGTCGATCACGATAGCAACCGCCGCCACCGAGCAAGTCGGGAACGAAGGCACGATATTCCGATTTGTGGTGTGGCACTCGGTTGCTCTCGGAGCCATTGTCGGAATCATCGTCATGCTGTACGCCTATGTGTTTTCCCATGCGATACCGCATGGGCTGACATTTGTGAAGTAAGCAGTGTCATGTGGTTTCTATGTCGTATGAGGACTCTCCGCATTTAGGTCCGCTCTGGCCGGAGGGTTTACAGCGCTTGGCTTCGACGGGGCCGGACGCCAGTCACCACACAAGCCTCGGCAAACAAAAAAGAGCAGTGGGACGCGCGGTTTGCGCGTCTCACTGCTGGGAAGAGTGTTGCTATGCTGCCTTGCTACGCTGGGAAAGAATCCAGCGCAGTGTCACCGCCCATGTCTGCCGCCACCGCCCGATGACGATCCGCCGCCGTGCGACGACCCACCGCCACCGTGCGGAGATCCGCCGCTCGGCGCCGAATGGCCACCGCCACCACCGCCGTAGCTGGGTGCGGAACGTCCGCCACCGCCATAACTTGGACCACCGCCATAACTCGGGGCTGGGCGTCCGCCACCACCGCTATAGCCGCCGCGATTGCCGCCATAAGGGCTGCCACCATAACTGCCGCCACCATAGCCACCTCCGCCATAAGAGCGCGGAGTAACGATGGGCTGCCTCATGTTGAGTGGCGGGCGAGAGTATCCACTGTATCCCGGACCCTGTGAACCGTAGCCACGGCTCCCTGAACTATAGCCACGGCTTTCTGGAGCCGAATAACTGCGGGGATTGCCGTACTGGCTGCCTCCCGCCGGCGACGGGCGGCCAAGCGTTGGGCGATCCATCGATGGGCGATCCATCGATGGGCGTCCAAGCGACGGGCGTCCCGCCGACCCACCTTGCCCGATCATCGATTCAGGCCTGGCTGCCTGACGGGTTGATTCAGAAGTTGATTGAGACGATGGGCGGGCCGGCATCGGCGAAAATCTCTGCCAGCCGCTACCGTTGCTTCCTCGCGTTTCCGGACGTGAGACAGAGTTGTTCTGCGGACCTATCGAGCGTGATCCACTCGAGCTCGGTCCAGCAACGCTGATCTGTCCCCGTCCCGGTTGGCCGAAGCGCTGAAACCCACTGTTCGAACTGGTGTTTCCGGGTCTCGGAGCTTGGTGGACGTTTCCAATCGACCTGCCACCTTGCTGGTTAGTATTCGCGACCTGCGGCCGCCCTAGCGCCATCGAGCGCGATGACGTTGCGGTATTACCTCGTGCCGAGAAGAAGTGCTGATTCTGCGACACGTTCCGCATTGTTGAAGCAGCCGCCGGGCGCCCGCTGGCCGAGAAGCTCTCGCGGCTCGGACTCACTGGCAGCCTGCCGGTTGAGAAATGTGCATTCTGAAACGCCGCGTGATTCATCGGCTGAGGACGCATGCGGCCCGTGCCGAACTCTCTGCTCGAGACCGTCGTCCCGCCGCGGAAACGCTGGTCATGCAGCGCCAGGCTCACGTTTGAAAATCGCGTGCCGCCGTGCAGTGGAGCGAAACCGCCGCGGTTGTATGCGTTGATGTTGGTTTCGCCGAAGCGCCCGCCATACCGCCCATACCACGGATGGAAACGGTCACACGGTCCCAGAGGCAGCCAGCCGACCGAACCCCAGCCGCCACCAAAGCCGAATCCGAATCCACCGCCGTAACCGAAGAACGAAACATAAGCCGGAGCCCAGATCGGGCGATAAAATGGGTCCGCGTAAATCGGACCAGGCCACCAGGCCCATCCGCCGTTGTACATCATCCAGCGTCCGTAGTGATACGGCGCCCAGCCCCAGGGATCATACGAAACCCAGGTCCATCCCCAATTCGGCTCGTCCACCCAGCGCCCATCACGATACGGAGCCCAGTCATCCGCCACGTTTGGACGCCACACTTCACCGTAGTCTGGAACTTCCGACCAGGTGCCGTGATTGTCGAGATCTTCCGCGCCTACATAGTAGTCATTGGTGCGTCGCCGCGACGCCGCATTGCGGATCACATTGTCGCGATCGGTATTCCACTGATCCCAGTCATCCCGTGCAGGCGCTTCGCCGATCTTGTATTGCGCCTGATCGCCCGCGCCCTGCACGGTAATAAACTGGCCCTCCCCGACGCGCGTCCCGCCTTGCGGAGTCGTAATTTCCACTTCGCCTTTACGGACGAGCACTTCAGTGTGATCGTCGGCGGTAACTAGAATTCGAAAACTGGATTCGCGGCGATTGGTGCGGATGGCAACGTTGGGTGTATCGATTTCCGCGTCCGCATCGCTGTTCTTCAGGACGGTATAGTTCGCCATCCCGTGTCCAAGCTGAATCTGAATTTGCGAGCGAGTCAGAGTATTAACATTGGCTTGCGTATGCTCAGACAGGCGAAGCATGTTGGCATAGTCGAGCTGAAGTTCGGTGCGCGCTTTGTCGCCGGTAGAAACGCGATCCCCCGCGACGACGGGAGCATTCAGCGCAGCCGCTGACCAGTCGCCACTATTGCCGCGCTGCGTGGAGACGTCGCCATGAATCAGACTGACGCGGGCGACGCCGGAGTTGGTGTCAGTCGGAGCGCTGGAACTCTGGATTGCGCCCTGATCGTTATAGCCCGGTTGCGAGCCCTGATTCATCGCGCCCTGGTCCATCGCGCCCTGATTCGTCGAACCCTGATCCATCGAACCTTGGTCGTTCGAACCTTGATCCATCGGACCTTGGTCAATCGCATCCTGGTCCATGGAGCCCTGATCGTTAGGACCTTGGACTGTCACTTGCGCTTGAATCCCCGCCGACGGCTTCGAATATTGATCCGGCGTCTGGTCGTCCGGGTTCTGAGCAATGACGGCGCCCGGAATCACCATCGTCAATCCCAATCCTAAGATTGCCGCTATTAACTTGGATTTCGATTTCATAGGTACCTCACCTTTGCTAGGGACACAAACTCTGCTTGAAAGAATGCAGGTCGAGTGCCAATGTGGGGCGCTGTCGGCTATTCCATTAACCATATTGTTTGCAGCACTTTAAGAGGAGCATGCCGGGTATGGACCGGCGGCGATTCGCTGGCCTCCGGTGGCCCGGTTCCACCAGTGTGGTGGTTTTCGGCCAGAGGGAATTATCAGGGTCAGGTTATCGGGGTAATGAGATCAGTGTCGTCATTGTCACATCAGCATGGTTCGACAATGACGCGCGATCTGTTGCTCTTCCTGTGTTGGGACAATCTGAATCTTGTCTGCCGTGAGATCGAGAGATTCGAGGCCCTCCGTAGCTGCCGACCGAATGTGATCGCTGTGCTCTCCGATGCCGCCGGTAAAGACGAGAAGGTCCACACCGCCGAGGAGAGCAATGTATGCGCCGATTCCCTTACGTACGGAAACCGCAAAGACATTCAGCGCGAGAGCGGCGCGCAAATCGTGGCAGCGGGCACGCTCTTCCAGAGTCTTCACATCGCTCTCGCCCGAAGAGAGACCGAAAAGGCCGCTCTGATGATTGAGCATATCTTCAAGCTCGTCGGCCTCCAGCTTCTCGGTGCGCAGAAGATAGAGGAAGATGCCGGGATCAAGATCGCCACAACGAGTACCCATCGGAATGCCGCCTGTCGGAGTGAGGCCCATAGTGGTGTCGATGGAAACTCCGTCGCGAAGAGCGCAGAGGCTCGATCCGTTACCGAGGTGCGCGAAGATGGCTCGTTCGGGAAGTTGATCTCCGAAATGATGCACCAGCGACTCGTAAGAAAGACCATGAAAACCGTAGCGACGAATAGCTGCGTCGTAATAGCGTTGTGGGAGTGGTAGATGAGACGACACTTCCGGAATAGTCCGATGAAAGGCATCGTCAAAGCAGGCGAAATGCTTCGCCTCAGGAAAGATGGACTGAGCGGAAGCGATGAGCGATAGGGCCTGCGGGATGTGCAGCGGAGCGAAATGTGTGGCGGAGCGAAGTTCGTCCATCACTTGCGGCGTGATGAGTTGGTGCGTGCGGAGCTTAGGGCCGCCATGCACGACGCGATGTCCGACTGCCACAGGCGAAGCGTGAATATGCTTGCGGATGGCCGCAGCGATGGCCGCGAGTGCGTCAATTTGCGATTCGAGGATACCATCGCGCTGCAACAGCCGTTCTCCGCTGGAAGAACGAATCTGCAGAGTGCCGTTGTCACGTCCAATACCTGCCGCGCTTCCAGTCAACAGGGGCGCTTCGTCGTTTGCGCCGCGATAGTAGACGCCGAATTTCAGCGAAGACGAACCGCTGTTGAGCACGAGGATTAAATCGTCTTTTCCCGCCATCTTCTCCATCGTGCCTATCCCGGCCACTTCCAATTGCGTATTTCTTCTTTATCGATGCCTTCAGCGTGAGCGTAATGGATGCTTTCGATGATCTGGTCCTTCAGCCATTCCTTGACGTGTGCGCCTATGGAACGCAGGCGCGGAACGCGATCGATCACATCGATAGCCAGGTTAAAACGATCGACCTGGTTGAGGATGGCGAGTTCCAGTGGTGTGTTGATGTTGCCCTTTTCCTTGTACCCGCGCACATGAATATTGTCATGATTCTTGCGCCGGTAGCTGAGTTTGTGGATGAGCGCGGCATAGGAGTGGAAGTTGAAGATGACAGGCTTGTCGGTGGTGAAAAGCGAATCGAAGTCGCGGTCGGACAGTCCGTGCGGATGTTCGGTCTCTGGCATAAGCCGGAAGAGATCGACGACGTTTACGAAGCGAATTTTCAAATCGGAGAAGCGTTCCTTCAGAATCGCGACGGCCGCGAGCGACTCCATGGTTGCGATGTCGCCCGCACAAGCCAGGACTACGTCGGGCTCCCCGCTATCGTCGGTAGAAGCCCAATCCCAGATGCCGATGCCCTTTGTGCAGTGGGTTACGGCATCTTCCATAGTGAGGTACTGCAGATGGTCCTGTTTGTCCGCGACAATGACGTTGACATAATCGCGCGAGCGCAGACAGTGATCCGACACGCTAAGCAGGCAGTTTGCGTCGGGCGGCAAATAGATACGGACTACATCGGCACTCTTGTTGGTGACCACGTCAAGAAATCCGGGATCCTGGTGAGTGAAGCCGTTGTGATCCTGACGCCAGACAAGGGACGTGATGAGGATATTAATCGACGGTATCGGAGCGCGCCAATCGAGATCCTTCTTCGATTTCTCCAACCATTTCGCGTGCTGGTTGAACATTGAATCGATGACGTGGACGAATGCTTCGTAAGTTGAGAAGAAGCCGTGGCGCCCGGTGAGCACGTAACCTTCGAACCAGCCTTCGAGCGTGTGCTCGCTGAGCATCTCCATGACGCGTCCCGAGACGTCGAGTTCGCCGCCGTCCGCATCTTCCGGCCTGTATTCCGCAACCCATGTCTTTTTCGAAGCGGCATAGATAGCGGTGAGCCGGTTGGACGCTGTCTCGTCCGGGCCGAAGACACGGAACGAACTCATGTTACGGCGCATCACGTCGGCAAGAAAGTGTGCGAGTACGTCGGTCGGTGGAGCATAGTTCGTACCAGGGGCTTTCATCTTGACTGCGTAGTCGCGAAAATCTGGCAGATCGAGCTCCTTGCGCAGCAGTCCACCGTTCGCGTGCGGGTTTGCCGAGATGCGGCGCGAGCCTGAGGGAGCAAGTTCCTGTAGCTCGGGTATAAGTGTTCCGCTGGAGTCGAATAACTCCTCCGGCTTGTAGCTGTGCATCCAGTCTTCGACGATTTTGAGACTGCGCCTATTCGTAGCTGGGTCGAGTACGGGGACCTGATGCGCACGCCAAAAATCCTCTACCTTGTGACCGTCGACCTCTTTGGGTCCAGTCCATCCTTTCGGCGAACGAAGCACGATCATGGGCCAGCGCGGACGCTTGCTATCGCCCGTCGAACGCGCGTGATGCTGCAGCGAACGAATCTCGACGATGCATTGCTCCAGGGTTGCAGCCATCTTCTGATGCATCGCGGAAGGATCGCTGCCTTCGACGAAGTAAGGTTTGTAGCCGTATCCGGTGAGCAGCGCCTCCAATTCTTCATGCGGGATGCGCGCGAGAATGGTGGGATTTGCGATTTTGTACCCGTTAAGGTGCAGCACTGGCAGCACGGCTCCATCGCGGATGGGATTCAGGAATTTGTTCGAATGCCAGGAGGTCGCAAGCGGACCAGTCTCTGCCTCCCCATCGCCTACCGCGACTGTGACGATGAGATCGGGATTATCGAATGCTGCTCCGTACGCGTGCGAGATGGAGTAACCAAGTTCGCCGCCTTCGTGGATGGAACCGGGGTTCTCCGGTGTGCAGTGCGAACCTATGCCTCCGGGAAAAGAGAACTGCCGGAAGAATTTGAGCATGCCCGCTTCGTCGCGGCTCTTATCGGGATAAATTTCGGAGTAGTGGCCCTCGAGATAACAGTTGGACAGCGTAGCTGGCGCGCCATGCCCGGGACCGGAAATATAAATGACATTCAAATCATACTTCTTGATGAGCCGATTCAGGTGGACCCAAATCAAGGATTGGCCCGGATCAGAGCCCCAATGACCCAGGAGCCGATTCTTAATGTGCTCCGGCTTCAGCGGCTCGCGGAGAAGAGGGTTTCCGCGAAGATAAATCATGCCCACCGACAGATAGTTGCAAGCTCGCCAGTAGGCGTCAATCTTCCTCAGCTCTTCGGACGAAAGAGGCGTTTGAACTTCGGTTGTGCCAGCCACAGATGTTCTCCTCGAATCGAACTGCGCTCGGATCATGGCATCGGCCGACCGATGCTTCTCACTTACAGCCTAAACTCTTCTGGGGGACAAGACATCCGTTGGAAATGTTTAGGAGGGTTTTCGATCACCAGATGACCCGATCGCCAGATGGCCCGATGATCTGCGTTACTCCCCATCGTTGTCGTCAATTCCAATTTTCGACAAGCGATACCGCAGCGCATTCCGCGAGAGCCCAAGCAGGCGCGCCGCTTGCGACTTGTTGCCGCCAGCGCGCTTCAGCGCCTCGCGGATCATTTCATCTTCCCACTGGTCAAGTGTCATGCCCTCAGGCAGAAAGCGATCGGATGAAGAGTTGTTGCGATTGCGCGGCGAGTCGAGTTGTATGTCGCCGACTTCCAACTGGCTGCCCGAGGCGAGCGCGCAGGCGCGTTCGATCACGTTTTGCAGTTCACGCACATTGCCCGGCCAATAATGACCGGCGAGAAGCTGCATGGCCGCGGGCGAGATGCCGGTGATTTTTTCCGAACGGCCGGAATCCTTGGCGAAGCGCACGAGAAACAGATTCGCTAATCCAGCGACATCTTCTTTGTGTTCGCGCAAGGGCGGAATATCGATCGGAACCACGTTGAGCCGGTAATAAAGGTCTTCGCGAAACGTTCCGTCTTCGAGCGCGGCGCGCAGATCGCGGTTGGTGGCAGCGATCAAACGCACATCGACTTTGATGGTGCGCGTGCCTCCCAGGCGCTCGAACTCGCGCTCCTGCAGCACGCGGAGGAGTTTGACCTGGATGGCGGGCGGCACATCTCCGATTTCATCGAGGAACAGCGTGCCTTTGTCGGCGAGTTCGAATTTGCCCGGCTTGCTGGCCGTGGCTCCAGTAAAAGCTCCTTTTTCGTAGCCGAACAGTTCGCTCTCCAAAAGATTTTCGGGGATAGCGGTGCTGTTGATCTTAACGAACGGCCCAGAAGCCCGGCGCGACTTTTCGTGGATAGCGCGGGCGATGAGGTCTTTGCCGACACCGCTTTCGCCGCCCAGCAGCACAGTGGAGTTGGTGGGCGCAACCCGTTCGACGGTGGCGAGTACCTCCTGCATTTTGGGGCTGACCGCAATGATGTTCGGGTGGCTGTACTTTTGTCCGAGAGCTTCGCGAAGCGAGCGATTCTCCTCGCGCAGGCGGGAGTTATCAAGCTCCTTGTGCACCACCATTTGCATTTCGGCGAGAGAGAACGGCTTGAGGACATAGTCGCTGGCGCCGGCTTTCATTGCCTCAACCGCTGTTTCAACAGACCCGAACGCGGTCATGACGACAACGGGCAGCGCGGGATTTTGCTGCTTGGCGGCATGCAGAAATTCGAGCCCGCTCATGCCGGGGAGTTTGAGGTCGGTGAGGACGAGGTGCACCGGTTCGGAGGCGAGCAGCTTCAACCCAGTTTCGGCGTCGCCGGCAGAGAGCGTCTTGAAGCCGTCGTCGCCGAGGTTCAGCTCGAGCAGCCGGCGCATCTTGGCTTCGTCTTCGATGATGAGGATAGTTGGCATTTGATTAGCTCGCGTGAGGACGGGCGCCCGTGTGGGGACGGGCGCCCTCGCCCGTCCAAGCCGAGCGCAGCTCGGCAGTTGCGTGCGGCTCGACAGTTTCTCCGAGTGGAAAGAAGATCGTGAATACGGCGCCGCCCCCCGCAGCGTTCTCCACATGGATCGACCCATGATGCCCGTCCACAATCTTCGAAACAATGGAAAGCCCCAGCCCCACCCCGGTTTTCTTCGTAGTCACAAACGGATTGAAAATCTCTTCGCGCAGTTCTTCGGGAACGCCGGGGCCAGTGTCGGCCAGGCGGAGTTCCACACCTTCCCGATCGTTCTGAATTGCGGGTTGGACGTCGACGCGTAACGTACCACCGTTGTCTCCGTCCTGCATGGCCTCGTATGCGTTCTGCACAAGATTCAGGAAGGCTTGCTCGCACAAGCTTTCGTCGAGCGGAACCAGTGGCAGCCCGCTCGCATAGTGGCGGTCGACCCGCACGGGTTTGCCCGGCTCTTGTATGCCAGAAGATTGTTTGCCAGCAAAGCGGTCCGCGACAATTTGCAAAACGCGATCAAGCAGAGCGATCAAGTCCGCAGGATGCGGTTCGGCATGAAGAGGGCGGGCGAAGTCCAGAAACTCGGTAACAAGATCACTGAGCCGGTTGACCTCGGTCGAAATGTATCCGGCTAACTCGCGGGCAAGCGCGTCGGAGGCCTGCAATTTCTGGGTCAACATTTCGGCCGAGCCCTTGATGACTCCGAGGGGATTGCGGATTTCATGCGCCAATCCCGCGGAGAGCTGGCCAAGAGCAGCCAGGCGTTCGGAGCGCCGCGCTTCGGCCTGAGCCTGTTCGAGACGGCGATTAGTTTCGGCGAGGCGTTCGGCAAGTTCACGATACAACCGCGTTTGCTGCTGGCTCTGCTGCGCGAAGCGGTTGACCACCATGGCCGCAAGAAAGAAAAACATGATGCGCAGCGCAAGGTAGGGTAAAGCCTCCGGAGTCAATTCGTATTCTTCCATCGCGGGATAGAGATACGAACAATAGGCGGCAGACGCAAGCAGGGTCCAGAACAGCGTGAGCCACGGGCCGCAGTAGAGCGCCGCAGTGACGACCGGAAGATAATAAATAGGATAGTAACTGCTGTTTATCCCGACTTCGCCAGTGTGATCGATGAGAACGGTTGCCAGCAAAATCTTCAGCAGGATGACATAGGAAACTCCTCGTTTGGGGAAGTGGGAAATTATCTTTTTCTCCAGCACTTGCACAATTCCGATGGCGAGGATAATGACCTGCTTGTGCCATTCGAGTCGCGGAGGGAGCGCGGCCAGCAGGGCGAGGAAGACGAGCCAGATCGCGAGCCAGGCTGCGTCTTGACGGTTAAACCGCCGGGACTCGGCATCGAGGATAGGGGGCGTAGGTACCACGCAGCTTCCATCCAACCCCAGAAAGCCCTCCCGCGTCAATCGGACGGCGGCTTCCTCTCGCGGAGTTGTGGAGCGCCGGGCGCCCCCCGCCCGTCGTCAGCGAGACGCCCGAACGCACATAAGGATTTCCAATCACGAACATAAATAGTTTTAATTTCCGCAAAGAGCGGCTCAGCGACTATCGTTATGATGTGGTTCTTCGATCGGGCCAAAAGATTGATCGAGTTTCGAAACGGCGGAAACCGACATCCTCCTTCGGCGAAGCAAAGATCAAGAGCTTGACCACAGGGGACAAAGACGTACACAGAGGACGCCGTATCGCATTTTCTTTGATTCCCTCTGTGGATCTTCTCCGTGTCCCCTGTGTCCCCCTGTGGTAAAGACTTCCGTCGTTGCTTTCTGGTCTATGAACGGAGCGGAATGAAGGCTGGTGCAGAAGCTTAGCAGTTGAGCGAGGGTGTGAAGCGAAATGACAACCGTGGCCACCGTCCGTAGTGAGTTATCGGACCTGTACGTGCGGGAATCTGCTGCCATCGAGCAGGAATTTTCTGTAACCGGTGAAGGACGCACCGCGGTTTCCAGGCGCACGGCCCTGGTCGATTCGATTGTTCAGCGGCTCTGGAACGAAATCATCGTCAGTTCCAACTCTGGCCCCAGCACTGCCGATCCTGACGGCCCTAAGAATTTCGCGCTGGTGGCCACCGGCGGATTCGGGCGCGGCTGGCTTTTCCCCCACTCCGATATCGATCTGCTGTTTCTGCACGCCGGAACTAACTCCGAAACCGCATTCAAAGATCCCATCCGGCGTTTTTCGCAGGAGTTATGGGACCTGCGCCTGAAGCTCAGTCCAGCCACGCGAAGTCTGGCGGAATGCGAACGGCTGGATCCGAACAATGTCGAGTTTGCCATCTCGCTGCTCGACTGCCGGCACCTGGCAGGCGATCGCGAGCTTTTTTCGCGGCTGCGCGAAAAAGTTGTGCCTCGTCTGGTCGGGCGGGAGTGTCAGAACCTGATCCAGAATCTGGGAGAGATTACGCGCGCGCGTCATCATAAATTTGGCAACACCGTCTTTCATCTGGAACCGAACGTGAAGGATGGGCCCGGCGGTCTGCGCGATTACAACGTCGCCAACTGGCTGGCGCTGATTTCCGCGATGGAAAAATTGAAGGTGTGGCCGGACACGAATACGCTGCTGCCGGTTTCTTCGCGGAGGGCGTTTGACGCGGCGCTGGATTTCCAAATGTCGGTGCGTTGCTTTCTGCACTTCCGGCACGGGCGTCACGACAACGCGCTCACCTGGGAGGCGCAGGACGAAGCGGCCGCAAGAAAGATCGGCGCCGTCGATGCCGAAATCACGAACGCAGCGGACTGGATGCGCGTCTACTTCGGCCACGTGCGCGGAGTCCATCGCGTCTGCACCCAATTGCTGGAGGAGATTCCGGCGGCTTGGTCGTCGTTGTACCGACAATTTCAGGGCTGGCGGTCGCGGGTCGCAAGCGACGATTTTTCGGTGGTGGATGGCCTGATATTTCTGCAGCAACCAGCCGGGCTGCGGGATCCGGAAATGTTGCTGCGGCTTTTTCATTTCATGGCGGAACATGGCCTGAAGCTCAGCACAACCACAGAATATAAAGTCGAGCAGGCGCTGCCGGCGCTGGCAGCGACGCCTCCGCGCGGCGCCGAGTTGTGGCTTTACCTGCAGGAAACGCTGGTGCAACCGCATGCGGCCGACGCTCTGCGCGCGATGAATGCGCTGCGCCTGCTGGCGCTTCTGCTGCCGGAACTGAAGGGGATTGAGGCGCTGGTGGTGCGCGACTTTTACCATCGTTACACGGTGGATGAGCATTCGTTCCTGGCAATCGAAAACCTGCATCGCCTGAAAGAATCGAAATCGGAATGGGACCACCGCTTTGCGGAGTTGCAGAGCGAACTCGAACAGCCGGAACTGCTTTACCTGGCATTGCTGCTGCATGATTCCGGCAAGGCAGTGCCAGGCGAGAATCACGTTGAGGGCAGCCTGCAACTCACCGACAGTTGCACGGAACGGCTCGATCTTGATTCGGTGGATCGCGAGACGGTGCGATTTCTGGTGGCGAACCATCTGGAAATGTCGGCGGCGATGCGGCGGGACGTCTTCGATCCAGCAAATGTGAAGTCGTTCGCCGAAAAAGTGGGCGCGCCCGAGCGGCTGAAGATGCTGTGCCTGCTGACTTATGCCGACATCAAAGCCGTGAATCCGGAGGCCATGACGCCGTGGAAGGCGGACAACCTATGGCAACTGTATATTGCGTGCGCGAATTATTTGAGCCGCAGCGCCGATGAGCGCGTGCACATCGGCAATGAGGGCGGAGATCTGGCCCATCTGCGGTCGCTGGCGCCGGTGGCGGGGAAAAAGATTAACGTCTTTCTGGAAGGATTGCCGCAACGGTATCTGCGCATCCATGGCGCAACCGACGTTCTGGCGCATGCCGAAATGGCCGCCCGCCTGGGGCAGGATGGCGTCCAATTAAATTTGAAGCAAGTCCGTCACTGGTATGAGCTGACGTTGATTACCACCGACCGGCCCTTCCTGTTCGCTTCGGTTTCGGGCGCGCTGGCCGCGTGGGGGATGAACATCGTGAAAGCAAATGCGTTTTCGAATGCCGCCGGCATGGTAGTGGACACTTTTTATTTCACCGACCGCTTTCGAACCCTGGAGATGAATCTGCAGGAATGGGAGCGTTTGAAAAAAAGTATCGCGGCCGTGGTCAAGGGAGAAGCCGACGTAGCGAGCATGCTGCGCGACCGCCTGAAATCGGAGAAGGCTGACGGCACGAAGGTAAAGATCTCGACGCAGATTGAATTCGACGACAGCTGCTCGTCGCACAGCACGCTGGTGCAGGTTCTGACCCAGGATTGTCCGGGACTGCTTTACCGCATGTGCTCGCTGGTCTCGAAGCACGAGTGCAACATCGAAATCGCGCTGATCGAGACCGAGGGGCAGATGGCGATTGATGTCCTGTATCTAACCTCTGGCGGAGCCAAGTTAAGCGCGGATCGGCAGGCCGCGCTGGGCCAGGCGCTGCGCGATGAACTAGCGGCGAAGTGACCCGGCTTCCCGATCTTCCCCTGTGTTTCCCTGTGCTCTCTGTGTCCTCTGTGGTTAAGACCTTTTATTCACGCGCTCCACGTACTACCGATCCGCGTAATATCCCTCTCTCGTCTGCACGGTAAGGTCTTTGCGCTTCACTGCCAATGTGACGTGATGGTAACCAGAGGCCGCGCTGTCTTTATCGGGTGTATAGCCCATACTGTACTGGGTTCGTAGCTCCTCGACAATACTGGTGTAGATCTCGCCAACAGATTCTTTTTTAGAAACTTCAAAAAAACGTCCGCCGGTTTCTTTGGAAATCCGCTCAAGAATTTTCTTGCCATCGGTGCGCGGTTCTTCGGGATGACGTTGTCCTCCGCCGGGACCTCCGCGGCCACCACCGCCCGGATATCCGCCTCCGCCACCAGGCCAGCCGCCACCTCCTCCCGGCCAACCGCCGCCGCCCCGGCCCATTCCGCCGCCTCGTCTCTGGCCCTCGTTACGGTCTTCGTGGTGAGAATCCGCGAAATAGATCGAGTACACAACGGTGTCGGCACGTTGAGCAGACTCGATGGCGCTCTCCAGGTAAGTCTTGCTGCCGCGGTCAACGCCGTCCGAGAGAATAATTAGAGCCTTCCGGCCCTGCTGTTTTTTCATTAATTCGTTCGACGCCAGAAACACCGCGTCATAAAGCTGGGTGCCGCCGCCATGATGGGAGCCCGATCCCGAACCGGAACGGGAATCGCCGGAGTCATTGGGATCGTTCGACCGCTCGCGGTCCGATGGCGTCTTGAGCAATTCGAGCGCCGCTTGCAACTTTTCACGGGATGAAGTCAGATCCTGCAACAGTTCCACTTCACGATCAAAGTGAATGAGGAAGGCTTTGTCCTTGGCCTGCACGAGCATTTGATCGAGAAAACTGCGGCTCGCGTTTCGCTCCGCGTCGAGGACGTTGGTTTGACTGCGACTGGTGTCGACGAGCAAGCCCAGCGTGAGCGGGAGATTCGATTCCTGAGAAAAATATCGGATGGTCTGCGGGCGCCCGTCTTCCTGAAGCGTGAAATCGTCTTTGGTGAGGTCGCGGATGATCTTGCTATGTTTATCGCGAACGGTGACGGGCAGCGTGACAACTTTGACGTCGACGGCGATGGTGGCAGCGGCATCCTGAGCCCACATCGACGGGCCGATTCCAGGAAGAGCGACCAGCACGGCGATCAGCGCATAGGCAACCGGCGTCCACAAGGATGGGCGCTTTAATGACGCGCGCTTTAATGAACTCTTCGCCATCATGCCTTTGTCCTTATCTTTATCTTTATTTGGCCGGAGATTATTCAACCGGGGCTCATTCACCGTGCATCCTCCGTTTACCGTTTATCTCAGACGAATCTTAAAAGCGCTGAATCTGCACAATAAAACAGAGTAGACAGCCAGGATCGCACCCGCCCAACTGGGGAAGGCTACCGTCAACCGGTATAGGAGACTTGCCGCGACCGGCTGGGACTGCTTTTCGGGACTGAATGTATCAGTGGACATGGGCATCCATGCAAGCATCGTTTATTGGTGACCTGGCTAACGTCCCAGTTATTGTGTCACGGTCCTCGCGGAAACGAATCGATCCGCCCTTGAGACAAATAACAACAAAGTTGCTTGCTACTGACTGGATGCGCGGCGACGCAGTTGCCGTTGCCAGAGTCCCTGTAAAAGCACCGTCAACGCAGGTAAAACTTCGTAAAGGCCAAATCCTGTGCGTTTGGCGATGCTAAAGTTAGACCATGCGATGTCTTTGGCAGAGGCCGCGATTGTCGCTTTCTGCGGCGTGCCTGCTCGCGGCGTTGGTCACTCTGACGCTAGCGGTGCCGGGCTACGTTTGGGCGCAGAGCAAGCCCGCCAGCAGTTCGGGAGACCCTCAAGTCGCCAAGGCCGTTGGAACGATCAAGAGCATTCAGGCGGATTCGATCACGGTCGCAGCAGAATCCGGTGGCGAGGGCGACATCGTTGCGAAGCTGACGGGCTCGACGAAGATTCTGCGCGTGCCGCCGGGAGAAAAGGATTTGAAAAACGCGACCGCTCTCGAGCCGCAAGATTTGCAGGTTGGGGATCGCGTGTTGGTTCGCGGTCAGGCATCGACGGATGGCGACAGGCACACGATTGTTGCGCTCGCGGTGATTGTGATGAAGCAGGCCGATGTGGCGGCGAA
The DNA here is from genome assembly GCA_963772195.1 of uncultured Acidobacteriaceae bacterium. GTDB lineage: Bacteria > Acidobacteriota > Terriglobia > Terriglobales > Acidobacteriaceae > Acidiflorens. Next base: position 575,648 of record CAVYWE010000003.1, read on the forward strand.
GCAGCAGCACGACCGCGACGATTGGCAGAAGCGAGGAGTGGGTGGACTCGTCACTAACGTGGACACGGCGACGGGCACCATCACAATTTCATTCAGCGGAATAGGCGCGAACCGGAGTATTGCCGTCCACATTACGAAGGACACGATCCTGCGCCGCTACGCTTCTGGCTCGGTGAAATTCGACGATGCGAAACCGGCGCCAGTCGATCAAATCAAAGCGGGAGATCAATTGCGCGCGCGCGGGGCCCGCAACGCGGATGGCAGCGAAGTGACTGCGGAGGAAGTTGTCTCCGGCGCATTTCGGAATATTGCAGGAACCATTAAGGCGACAGACGTGGCGAGCAATACGATGACGGTGCAGGATGCGATCAGCAAGAGCGCGGTGGTGGTGAAGGTGTCGTCCGACTCGCAAATGAAGAAACTGCCGGCGGAGATGGCGCAACGCATCGCGATGCGATTGAAAGGGGCTGCGGGCGGCGGGAACGGAGATCAGCCGGGTGCTAACGGGCAAAGTAACCGGCAAAGTTACGGCCAAAGCATGAAAGATGAGGGTGGTGCGCCGGGAGCGGGTAGGGCGCGCACATCGAAGTCGGCAGAATTGCAAGCGGCGAGCGGGCCGGGCGGCGGGCAGGGTGGGAACGGTCCTCCGGATTTGCAACGAATGCTGAGCCGCTTACCCAACAGCACGCTGGCGGACTTGCAGAAGGGCGATGCCGTGATGATCGTCTCGACCGAGGGTCCGGATTCGGGCGCCGGCGCCGTAACAGCGATCACGCTGCTGGCGGGAGTGGACGCCATCCTGACGGCGTCGCCAAATCAAAGCGCATCCACGCTGCTTTCGCCGTGGTCGCTGAACGCGTCCGGTGGAGAAGGTGAAGCCACCCAATAGCAAACCAATCTCAAATCCATTGTTCTCAATGAAGTTGCTCTGCCTGGAAAGAATAAGGTGCGTGTTGAAGTATTTATCAGTCTTCATTCTGGCGAATCTGATTTTGGCAATTCTGATTTCGGCGATGCTGATCGGGCTGGCTGCGCCTGCATCGGCGCAGTCGCCGACGCAGTCATCATCGCCGTCATCAACAACGACGGGAACCCTGCGCGGCCAGGTATTGGATCCCTCCGGCGCGGTGGTTCCGAGCGCCACGGTGGCAGTGCTGGTATCCGGCGGCCAACCGCACTCGGCAACCACCAACCGCAGCGGCAATTACGAAATCGGAAATCTGGCGCCGGGCAAATACACAGTCACGGCGAATGCCCCGGGATTCGCCGTTTTTGTGCAGAACGACGTGGACGTAGCGGCGGGCCAGGTCGCGCAATTCAACGTTATGCTCGACATCAACGTGGAGAAGGAAAAGGTCAACGTGCAGGAAGAAGGACCGCAACTCGACGTCAACCCCGCGAATAACGCGAGTGCGATCGTGCTTAGTGGCAAAGACCTGGAAGCGCTTCCCGACGATCCTGACGAATTGCAATCGGACCTTGAAGCGCTCGCTGGACCTTCGGCCGGTCCCAACGGCGGCCAGCTTTACATCGATGGATTTACCGGCGGACAGCTTCCTCCGAAATCATCGATTCGCGAAATTCGCATCAATCAGAATCCATTTTCGGCCGAATACGACAAGCTGGGCTATGGACGAATCGAAGTCTTCACCAAGCCGGGCACCGACAAATACCACGGACAGTTTTCCGTTGAGGGCAACAGTTCGGCAATGAACAGCCGCAATCCTTTTCTCGGCGCCGCCGCACAGCAGCCGTATGACTCCGTAATCTATATGGGAAACATCGGCGGCCCTATCAACAAGAAGGCGTCATTCTTCTTTAACGCACAGCGCCGTAACATCGATGAAATCGCAGTCGTAAACGCGCCCGTGTTGGACCTGAGCGAGAGCGTTCCCAACCCGCGGACCCGCACCAACATCAGTCCGCGCATCGACTACCAGGTCAGTCCCAACAACACGCTCACTGCCCGCTATCAGTTTTACCGTGACACGCAGCAGAACGCCGGTATCGGCGGGACAGTGCTGCCCGAGGCCGGCTACGACACCACCTCCACCGAACATACCGTCCAGATCACCGACACCCAAATCCTGGGAGCGAAGGCGATAAACGAAACCCGCTTCCAGTACCTGCGCGACAACAGCGGACAGACTCCGTTAAGCACGGCCACAGGCATCAACGTGCTTGGGGATTTCACGCGCGGCGGCAGCAGTTCCGGAGCGCAGACCGACCACCAGGATCATTATGAGTTGCAGAATTACACTTCCATATCGCAGGGCAAGCACTTCGTGAAATTCGGAGGACGCCTGCGCGCAAATCACGAGCTCAATGTATCCAGCGCTGGATTCAATGGCACCTATACCTTTACGAGTTTCCCGAATTTCACCAATGGCACGCCGAGCCAGTATTCCGTTAATGCAACCCCGAGCGGCGCGCCTGCCAATGTGCCGGTCACGATGGTGGATGTCGGGCTGTACGTACAGTATGACTGGAAGGTGCGTCCCAATTTCACTCTGAGCGGCGGGCTACGGTTTGAAACGCAGAACGCAATACACGATCATGCGGACTGGGCGCCACGCCTCGGCTTTGCGTGGGGCATAGGCGGAGGCGGCAAGAGCGCGCCAAAAACCGTGCTGCGCGGCGGTTTTGGTCTGTTCTACGACCGCTTTTCCCAGGATCTGATTCTGAATGCAGACCGTTTAAACGGCGTCACAGAGCAACAGTACGTCGTGCCCACTCCGCCTTATCCGACTCCGCCGCCGGTGAATACGTTGCCGGCAACGACACAGGCAATCTACCAGATCAATTCTCAGCTGCACGCGCCATACATCATGCAGACAGCCTTCAGCCTGGAGCGTCAGGTCACGAAGATCGCGAATGTTACGGTTTCGTATTTAAACGCGCGCGGCGTGCATCAGTTTCTGTCCCTGAACGTCAACGCCCCTCCGCCAGGAACACCGTACTCGTCCGGGCCGCTTCCAGACCCGGCGGCGGGCCCCATCTACCAATACGTATCGGATGGAGTTTTCCGGCAGAACCAGCTGATCACGAATTTCAACATCCGCGCCGGAGCGAAGCTGTCTCTGTTCGGCTACTACTCTTTGAACTACGCCAACAGCGATGCTTCTGGCGCTTCGAGTTTTCCATCGAATCAGTACGATTTGGAGGCGGACTACGGCCGCGCTTCCTTTGATATGCGGCATCGGGTATTTATGGGAGGTACGATCGGACTGCCGCGCGGGTTTCGCCTGAGTCCATTCATGATTTTCAATTCCGGCTCGCCCTACAACGTTACCGTGGGCCAGGACTTGAGCCACGATTCACTATTTAATGACCGCCCGGGATTCGCCCCGAATGTTTCCGGCAACTGCATTTCTCCCACCTTAGCCTGCCACTACGTGATTCCGACCGGTCCCTACGTTCCGATTCCCATCAACTACCTAACCGGCCCCAACCACTTCACGTTTAACTTGCGGTTGGCGAAAACGTTCGGCTTCGGCCCCGAGCTTGGTGGAAAAACCGGAGCGCAGCCGGGTGACGGGCCGGGCGGCGGCGGACCGGGCGGTGGTGGTCCGCGCGGCGGCGGTGGAGGAGGTGGCGGCGGCTTTGGACGAGGCGGTGGTGGCGGTGGGTTCGGCGGCGGTGGCGCGGCGTCCACTCGACGCTACAGTCTGACGTTCAGCGTCAATGCGCGAAACATTCTGAACAAGGTGAACGCGGCGACGCCCGTCGGAGTACTGAGCTCACCCAATTTCGGACAGTCGATTGCCCTGGCCGGTGGACCGTTCTCAAGCGCGGCGGCGAACCGAAAGATTGAATTGCAGGCGATGTTCAGCTTCTAGCGGCAGGTGTCAGGTCTCAGGTGTCAGGTCTCAGGAACAAACCTGAACTTGCCTTCGGTTTTCCTGAGACCTGACACCTGGCACCTGAGCCCTGTTCTAAGTGGAATAATCGGCGTTGATCCGCACATACTCCGCGGTCAGATCGGTAGTGAGAAACCGCACCGTGCTCCGTCCGCGCCCCAGTTGCACACGAATATCGCAGACACGTTGCGCGAGACTACGGTGAGCTTGCCGCTCGTTGAACGAGCAGGCGACGCCATTGCGACATACCTTCTGACTGTCAATAAAAATCTGGACGCGCGCTGGATCAATAGGCAAGCCGCACCGTCCCACCGCCGCAAGGATGCGCCCCCAATTCGGATCCGCTCCAGCCCATGCTGTTTTGACGAGCATCGAATGAGCAATCGTCCGCGCCACCTGTAACGCCTCTTCCCTGCCCCGCGCCTGTTCGACGAACAAACGGATCACATGCTGCACGCCTTCACCGTCACTGACAATCTGTTCTGCGAGAGACTGGCATACTGCGGTCAGAGCCGCGGAAAACTTCTTTCGGACGCGAACATCTTTCGCCCGAGCACCCACCCGAGCACCGCTCGCGCCGCTGGCCAGCAGCAGCACGGTATCGTTGGTGGAGGTGTCGCCGTCAATGGACATACAATTTAGCGACTGATCGCACGCCTCGCGCAAAAGGGATTGCAGTTCACTCGGACTCGCACCCACATCGGTGAACAAGTACACCAGCATCGTCGCAAGCTGCGGATGGATCATGCCCGCACCCTTCGCAATACCCAGCACAGTAACTTCTTTTGCGGCCACGCGGAAGCGCGCTGACGCGATCTTAGCCCGCGTGTCGGTGGTCATGATCGCGTGGGCGAAGCCGAGGACTCCACGGTGGTTTGCCGATCGCCGCACGATAAGTTCCGGCAACTTTGCGTGGATTTTTTCTTCCGGCAGTCGAACTCCGATGATGCCGGTCGAGGATGGAAAGATTTCGGCAGCGGGCACGCCCAACAGCTTTCCGGCTTCGCGACAAACCCGTTCGCAGGCTTGAATGCCGGCGCGTCCGGTGGCGCAGTTGGCATTGCCGGAGTTCACGACGACCGCTCGAACGCGGCCTCCTGTCGCGAGCAACGCCGCGCGGCCAACTTCCACGGGAGCGGCGACGACCCGGTTCTTCGTGAACAACGCGGCAGCGGTCGCGCCACCGCCGGCTTCCACCAGCGCGAGGTCGGGCCGGCCACTGACTTTAATGCCGGCAGCGACTGCAGAGAAAGAGAACCCCGCGGGCAAACGAATTTTCTCAGGAGAACGGCGCAGCGAGGTCATGCCTGAATCTTCAACCAGTTTTTGGGTGGCGGCAAGATCGCGAACGTGGGTGGATTGCCGCGGATCATCGCGATTTCGTCGCAGCGATAGAGCCGGGGACACTGATAACAGTCTTTATGTATCTTGTCGGGAAGATCCTGATGATTAGCGTTAGTGAATCCCAGACGTGAGAAAAATTCTGGAATGCGAGTGAACAGGCAGACGCAGCTGACTTTGTGCTTTTCCGCTTGCGCCAGAAGCGCCTTGACCAGGCGTCTGCCGCCACCATTGCTTTGGCTCGAGGGATCGACGGTAATTGAACGAATCTCAGCCAGGTGCACGCCATAGAGGTGGAGAGCGCCGCATCCGATGATGCGCCCGTCATCTTCAAGCACGATAAAGTCGCGAACGTTTTCGCAGATCTCCGCCAGCGTGCGGGGCAGCAGAGTGCCGTCGCCGGAGTAAGCCGAGATGAGAGCGTGAATCTGCTCGGCATCGGGCAGGACCGCTTCACGCGTGCGCATAGACTGCCTTGCGCCCCGGCGGGTCGGTCTTCTTGTCTTTGTCCCTGGATTCCGCATTCTTACGCAACGCCGCGTCCAGCGCCTTAACCAGCTGATCCACGTGCTTTTTCTGAACCACGTAAGGCGGCAGAAAGCGCAGCACGGTTTCGTGCGTGCGATTAATGATAATCCCTTCCTGCAGCAGTTGCTTCGCGACTGCCTTAGCCAGTTCGGGCGAATCCAACTCCACGGCCTGCATCAGGCCTGCTCCCCGAACATCCTGAATCGATTTGTGTTTCCTGTCGAGCGCCTCGAGCGCCGCATGAAAATATTCGCCGAGCGTACGCACGTGCTTCAGTAATTTCTTCTCCTCGCGCAGGAACTCAATGGCGACGGCGCAAGCCAGCGGTCCTCCGCCGAACGTGGTCCCATGCAGACCCGGATGCATGCAACTCGCAACCCGCTCGGTGGTGAGGATGGCGCCGAGCGGCAAGCCGCAAGCCAGCGGCTTCGCAACGGTGACCACGTCCGGCAGCACACCATAGTGCTGATAAGCAAAGTGGCGTCCGGTGCGGCCGAGACCGCATTGAATCTCGTCGAGCACGAGCAATGCGCCGCTCTGTTTGGTTAAGCGCGAGGCGAGTTCGAGAAACTCCGCATTGACTGGACGAATCCCGCCCTCACCCTGAATAGTCTCGATACACACGGCACAAACGCTGGAATCAAATTTTCGTTGCAGGTCGTCGAGGTCATTAAACTTGACGAAACTTACGCCCGGCATGAGCGGAACGAACGGAGCCCGATATTTCGGCTGACCGGTAGTGGCAAGCGCGCCGAAGGTGCGTCCATGAAAAGAGTCTTCCATGGCAAGAATGCGCGTCTTTGGATTTGCCTTGCTGCCGTTGCGATTATTCATTTGCGCAAAGGCGCGGGCGAGCTTGAGCGCTCCTTCCCAAGCCTCGGTGCCGCTGTTGCAAAAGAAAGCGCGGTCAAGTCCGGAGATTTTGGTCAGCAGCCGCGCGAGCTCCGCCTGATACTCGTGGAAGAAAAGATTCGAAACATGAATCAACCGGCCCACCTGACGCTTGATCGCCGCCTGGACAGCAGGGTGGCTGTGGCCAAGCGCATTGACTCCGATTCCGCTTAGGAAATCCAGATAGCGCTTGCCCTGGGAATCCCATAGATACACGCCGCGCCCGCGAACAAAAAGGATGGGCTGGCGCTCGTAAGTGGGAAGCAAGAGCTTCGCTTCCATGCGGGAGACGGAAGCAAGGCTCATGCTCTGAGCACCTCTGTGCCGCATTCCAGCTTGGTGAAATAAAACAGCGGCAGCATTTCGACCTGCGACGCGGGCAGGATGCGCACACGCCCCACGCCGCTTTTGAGAGCCTGAGTGCAGGCCTCGAGCTTCGGCATCATGCCGCCGCTGATGACGGATTCGTCAATGAGCCCGGCAACTTGTTTGGTATCTAACCTGGGCATCACCGTACCATCGGCTTGCTTTACGCCGGCCACGTCGGTGAGAAAAATCAGCGCGTCGGCCTCGCAGGCTATGGCGCACGCCGCCGCCATCTGGTCGGCGTTTACGTTGTAATACTGCCCGTCACCTCCGAGCGCAACCGAGGAGAGCACAGGAATTCCACCTTCCGCCCAAATGGCTCTGAGCCAGCGCGGCTCAGAAAAGCAGATTTCACCTACGTATCCCAAGTCGTATTCCGCGTCATGTTTCTTGCGGGCACGAAAGACGCCGCCGTCTCCACCACAAAGACCAATGGCCGGACACCCCGCAGCAGCGATCGCCGCTACCAAACTCTTATTAACGATGCCAGCCAGCACCATCAAGGCAACATCGCGCGTCTCGGCGTCAGTCACGCGCAGTCCGTGGACGAAGTCGCTCGTCTTCCCAAGTAGCTTCAGGGTTCGCGTCAGCGCGCTTCCACCGCCGTGCACGACCGTAACCTGGTGTCCGTCCTGGGCGAGCTGCACCACCGCTTGCGCGCATTTCTTGAGGGTCTCTTTGTCTTCCAGCGCCGCGCCGCCGATTTTGACGACAATTTTCATTGCAGGCCCTCCGCCTCGTCCCAACCGTACATAAGATTCATGTTCTGCACGGCTTGACCAGCTGCGCCTTTGAGCAGGTTATCGAGACAGGAAACCACGACGAGCCGTCGACCGTCGCGCGCAAGGCAAAAGCCCAGGTCACAGTAATTTGTATGCACGGAAAATTGGATTTCCGGCAAACTTGATGCCGGGAAAATCCGAACCCACCGCTTGCCTTTATAGAAATCGTGGAAGCAGGCCTGAATCTCGTCCGCCGTCATTTCGCGCTTGAGGTACACATAAATCGTGGACAGAATCCCACGCGGGATCGGCAAAAGATGAGGAGTGAAAATCAACTGGCTGGAGCTGAGCGCCAATTGCTCCAGTATCTCGCCGGTGTGACGGTGTCCGAAGACCGAGTAGGCGGAAAAGTTATCGGCCACTGACACGAAGTGCGTCCGCGCCGTAGGTTCCTTGCCGGCACCGGATACTCCGGACTTCGAATCGGAGATGATGCCGCGCTCGCAATCCACAATAGCGGCCGAGAGCAAGGGCGCCAGCGCAAGAATGATGGAGGTCGCATAGCAGCCAGGATTCGCAACCAGCGCGGCCGAAGGTATCTGATCCGCATTCAATTCAGGCAGACCGTACACGGCGCGCTCCGTAAGGTCTGCTGCGGTCTGGACGTTGGCATCTCTGAAACCATAGACCGCTTGATGCTGTTCCTGTTTCAGCCGCCACGCGCCGCTAAGATCGACGATCCGCAAGCCGCGGGTCATCATCCCGCGGGTCATCGCCTCGGTAACAAGTTCGCGAGAAACGGCGTGCGGTGTAGCCAGGAACAACAGTTCTACGCCACGCTGTTCCAACGCGGACCACGAAAACGGCTGCACCGGCGAATTGCCGTTGCTGGAGCCATTGCCGGCAATGTGCGGCAATCCGGCAGCGGGTCCGTCATTCTCTATCTCTGCACTGCGCCGCAAAAGCAACGGCGCATCGGTCCGCGGATGCCGGCCGAGAAGGCGAGCGAGTTCGAGGCCGGAATAGCCGGTCGCGCCGAGTACCGCGGTTTTAAGTTTGGCCGCCATCAGATTCTCTTCAAGTCGCCCCGATCTCTTATTCCCCTATTGTAATTTTCTTCGCCGAGGCATATTTATCCATTAGGATGCATAAATATTCATCTATAGTAAATGGTCTGGCTGAACTGTCAAGTTGAAAACCGCGGTTCGAGACTCTACGGGCTCGTGTGGTGGCGGGGCTCCGCCCCGCCAGACAGAGCAGAGCCCCGTAACCACACGAGCCCCTGATCGCTTGACGGTGGAGGACTCGGCGGTCGATACGCGGGGAAGATTTCTTACAGTCGTAGCCGGGAATCGCTCGATGTGCCGCCGGCTGCAGGAACATAGCACTGCAGCGTGTAATCCATCACCATGCGATCGGCGTTGAAGCGCCAGCCGAGAGTGCGGATGGTGCGCTTCATGCGTTGGATCCAGCCCCGCGGCAGGCCGTCGCGATCGCGCTGATAGTACAGAGGGATCACTTCTTCTCGCAGAACTCGCATCAGGTCTTCCCCATCGCGCGTGTCGTGAACATCCATTTCGGAATGAGTTCTGCCGTTTCCTATGGCGAAGCCGTTCAGACCGTCGTACGCTTCCGCCCACCAGCCGTCCAGCACCGAGAGGTTCAAGCCGCCGTTCAAAACGACTTTCTGGCCGCTGGTTCCCGAGGCTTCGAGCGGACGCCGCGGATTGTTCAGCCAGACATCGACACCCTGCACAAAATGGCGTCCGACGTTGATGTCGTAGTCTTCGACGAAGACGAATTTGTCGGCAAACTGCGGGTCGCGCATCAACTGCGCAATCTGCTGCAGGACACGCTTGCCCGGCTCGTCGAGAGGATGCGCCTTCCCGGCAAACACGAACTGCACCGGACGTTTCGGGTCATTGACCATGCTCGCTATTTTTTCAATGTCGGCCAAAAACAGATTGGCGCGCTTGTAGGTTGCAAAGCGGCGCGCAAAGCCGATGGTGAGCGCATCGGGACTGAGCACGCGTTCCAATTGCTGCAGAACGCCGCGCGGTTCGTCGCGGCGCGCGGCCTGCTTGACGGCGCGGCGGCGCACAAATTCGATCATTCGCGACTTCAGATTGAAATGCGTCTCCCAGAGTTCGCCGTCGTCAACGTTATCAATACCCTCCCAGATTTTGGCCTCGCTGCTGCGCAGTTGCCATCCCGTGCCGAGATGACGATCGTAGAGGCGAAACATCTGCGGAGCCAACCAGGTGGGAACATGGACGCCGTTGGTAACGTGTCCGATGGGAACCGCGTCCTCCAGTTTGCCCGGGAAAAGTCCAGTCCACATGGCGCGGGAAACCTCGCCATGCAGTGAAGAAACTGCATTGGCGCGCCGCGAGAGCTTCAGACCGAGCACGGTCATGCAGAAACGTTCGTCGCTGTCGGGATTCTCCCGTCCCAGCGCCATAAAACTTTGCTTGGAAAGCCCGAGAGACTCGCGCAGAGGTCCGAGGTGTTCTTCGATCAGATCGGCATCGAAGCGATCATGGCCGGCGGGCACCGGAGTGTGGGTCGTGAAGACCACTTCACGGGCAACCCGCGGCACCGCCATCTCGAAACTGATGCCCTCTTCCTCCATGCGTTGGCGAATCGCTTCGAGGACCGCAAATCCGCTGTGTCCTTCGTTCAGGTGAAGAACTCCCGGCGTGATGCCGAGCGCTTTCAGAGCGCGCAGCCCGCCCACGCCCAGAAGAAGTTCCTGATGCACGCGCACGCGGCCGTCGCCTCCGTACAAACGCGAGGTCATCTCGCGGTCCTCGGGCGTATTGCCTTCCACGTCGGAGTCGAGGAGAAACAAATCGCAACGACCCACTTTCACGCGCCAGACTTTCGCGTAGATGGCGCCATGGCGGGTATCGACCTGCACCACAACCGGGCGACCGTTTTTCCCGATGGCCGCTTCCATTGCAAGCTGGGTGACATCGGTCTCGAGGTACTCTTCATGCTGCCAGCCATCGCGATCGAGGCGCTGGCGGAAATATCCCTGGCCATAAAACAGGCCCACGCCAACGAGAGGGATGCCGAGATCGGAGGCGCTCTTGATGTGATCGCCGGCCAGAACTCCAAGTCCACCGGAATACACCGGGAGAGATTCGTGCACGCCAAATTCGGCCGAGAAATAAGCCACGGGACGGGGTCGCAGCACACCCGCGTGGCGCGCGCCCCACGTTCGCTCCGCATCTTCGTACTCACGCAGGCGGCGATAGGCATAGTTAATCCGGCTGTGCAGGACGAGCTCGGCGGCGCGCGCCTCGAGTTTCGCAAGAGGATACTCGTTCAGCAGCGAGACCGGACTGTGATTGAGCTGACTCCAACGCAGCGGATCGAGATCGCGGAACAAGCTGGAGGAATCGTAATCCCAGCTCCACCACAGGTTGCGGGCCAGCGCCCAGAGCCGCTCCTGCGCCGGCGCGATGAAACGGTCGAGCATGCGGGCTTCGCTCACTATGGGCGCAACCCGGATCGCGGCCTCCGTGAGCAGACGAATCTCTGTCTCCGGAAAAACGCGCGCCTCCAGGGTTTGAACCACCAGTACGCCTTGCAGCACGCCGCGATCGATGAGAGGAACTCCCAGGAACGATTGATAATCGTCCTCGCCGGCTTCGCTGAAATACTTGAACCGAGGATGATTCCTTACGTGTTCAACGGCCACCGGGCGGACCTGTTCCGCGACGAGGCCGGCGAGTCCTTCATTGATTGCCATGCGAAGCTTGCCGACGCACTCTGGACGAAGCCCGATTGTCGCTGCCAAAACGAGATTAGCGCGGTCTGGTTCCAGCAGATAGGCGGAGCAAACATCGGTGCCAAACCGGCGGGCAATCAAGGCGACCACGTTCATCAGGGTCTCGGCTGGCTTGCCGGGCTCCGCCGCCAGGTTCGCAATTTCGTCCCATGTCAGCACATAGCTGGCGTCGAGAGAGCAGGCAGCGTGGTCTTGATCCTGAACCGGATCGTTCGGTTGGTCCAACCTTGTCTCCATTTTGCTTAAATTCCTCGGGTCTTCCGATCGATCATAATAACGATCACCCAATAACGGGCGAACGCGTAGACGGTCGGAAAAAACCATCCTACAGACCATTCTATCGGGCGAAGACGGTACCGATCCACATTAGCTGCAGGATTGTTGATTACCACGGTGCATATCGGATGGCCAAATTGCTGTTTTGCGCTTGCGCTATTCCGATATGTAACCGAACTAAAGACTCTAATATCTGGTTTGCGCTGAGTCCAATTCGAATTGTTTATGGGCCGCATTAGCGGAGCGATGACACCTCGCGGGTTCGCAGAAGCACTTCGACTCTCAAGTTACACTCTAGGAGTCCGACTCCCGTGCCGCAGTCCGGCGCAAGAGTGGACCCCCAGCTCTTCTATATAAGGTTGTTCTATACAAGGCCGTTCGATACAAGAAAGAGGAACCATGCACTACCGTCAACTCGGACGCACCGGTTGGAAGGTTTCGGACATCAGCTTTGGCGCCTGGGCCATCGGCGGCGCATGGGGCAGTGTTTCGGACGACGAGTCCCTCGCCGCGCTGCACAAAGCCATTGACTGCGGAGTGAATTTTATCGATACCGCCGACGTCTACGGCGATGGCCGCAGCGAACGTTTGATTGCTCAACTCAAGAAGAGCGAAAAGCGCGAAATCGTGGTGGCCACGAAAGCCGGCCGCCGTCTCCCGCGCCAGACGGTCGAAGGATACAGCCGCCAGAACCTGACCATGTGGGTCGAAGACAGTTTGCGGAATCTTGCGACCGACAGCCTCGACTTGCTGCAACTTCATTGCCCGCCGAGCGCGGTGTATGACCGGCCTGATGTCTTCGGCATCCTGGATGACCTGGTGGCGGCGGGCAAAATTCGCTATTACGGCGTGAGCGTCGAGAAGATCGAAGAAGCACTCAAGGCAATCGAATTCCCCAACGTGCAGACGGTGCAAATCATCTTCAACTGTTTCCGCCAGCGTCCGGCGGACGAGTTCTTCGCCCGAGCTAAAGATAAAGAGAAGCGAGTCGGCATCCTCGCCCGTGTGCCCCTCGCCAGCGGTCTGCTGACGGGTAAATTCCATCGAGATTCCACCTTCGCGGCCGACGACCACCGGAATTTCAATCGGCATGGAGAAGCCTTCGATATGGGAGAGACATTTTCCGGCGTGGATTACAACGTCGGCCTGGAGGCGGTGGAAGAGATGCGAGCGCTCGTACCCGCCGGCGTCTCGATGAGTCAGTTCGCTCTGCGCTGGATCCTCATGTTCGACGCCGTAACCTGCGCCATTCCCGGTGGCAAGCGGGCGGATCAGGTTGCGAACAACTGCCGGGCGTCGGACCTGCCGCCCCTCACCGACGAAGTGATGACCGGGGTGCGACGCATCTATGACAAGAAGATTCGTCCGCTCGTACAAGATCGCTGGTAGCACGAAGACGAAGGTGGGAGGTCTGTCATCAAGCCATCCTTCTTGATTTGGCGTGGGTGAGCAGTGGAAGAGCAGCCTTTCGGAAGTTTTCGGCTGCCCGGCAGGACGGTTGGTGCAATGGGGATTTTTCGCCGATCGCTACGACGAATCTCTCTTTCCGCTGGAAATTGTGGGAGACTATATTCCTTGCCGAGGAGGAACAATGAAAAAGCGCAAACTTGGAAAAAGCAATCTGGAAGTCTCTGCTCTCGGACTCGGCTGCATGGGAATGAGCTTTGGCTTAGGTCCCGCCATGGACAAGAAGGAAGGGATTTCGCTGATTCGGACGGCAGTCGAACGCGGCGTCACGTTCTTCGATACCGCTGAAGTCTACGGTCCTTTCGCAAATGAAGAACTTGTGGGCGAAGCGCTTGCTCCATTCCGCGATCAGGTGGCGATAGCAACAAAGTTCGGTTTTGCGCCGAATCCCGAAGACGGGGGCAAGTGGACTACGTTAAATAGTCAGCCCGACCACATCAAGGAAGTCGCCGAGGCCTCCCTCAAGCGACTCAAGACCAATGTCATCGACTTGTTCTACCAGCACCGTGTTGACCCGAACGTGCCGATCGAAGACGTCGCTGGAGCCGTCAGGGACCTGATCAAGCAAGGTAAGGTGAAGCACTTCGGCCTTTCTGAACCAGGAGTGCAGACAATCCGTCGCGCACACCGAGTCCAGCCGGTCACGGCAGTTCAGAGCGAATACTCACTATGGTGGAGACGCCCTGAAGAGGAGCTGTTGCCAGCCCTCGAAGAACTCGGGATCGGATTCGTTCCATTTAGCCCTCTTGGTAAGGGCTTCCTCACGGGCAAGATCGACGAAAATACGAAGTTCGATAGCACCGATTTCCGCAACATTGTCCCTCGCTTTACCCCAGAAGCTCGAAAAGCGAATCAGGCATTGGTTGATTTGCTGAGCAAGGTCGCAGAACGAAAACAGGCAACACCTGCGCAGATAGCCCTCGCTTGGCTGCTTGCCCAGAAGCCGTGGATTGTCCCGATCCCAGGGACAACGAAGCTTCATCGCCTGGAAGAGAACCTTGGAGCAGCTTCTGTCGAACTCACACCCGACGATCTCCGTGACATCAATAGCGCCTCTTCAAAGATCAAGGTGGAAGGAGCGCGGTATCCGGAAAGACTGGAGCAATTGACAGGCCGCTGAACGGCCTGGGTAAAGCAAACGTTAACTGTCGTTAACGAGGCGTTTGCAGTAACTGAGGATTGCCGGACTGGCCAAGGGGAACCGGGTGGCCGGTTGTTAGTGTAATCGGGATGTTACGCCAATTGCCAATCTGGCCAACAATTATCAGCCCGTCGTTGCGGTTCAGCCTTTGCGTTGATCTACTACGGATTTGCGGCGGGAACCCGCTGTCCATCTTTCGCTGCTCGCGCCATCGCGAGAGCGTGGTCCAGGCAGGGATCCTTTTCTCCCCGGAGATCGGGCTGAGTAGGGAGGCAGAGTTCGTCAGGAGTAACGCCGCGATTTTCCAAGACCTGACCATCTTCCATGACCACCTTCGAAACCGCGATTTCAGTCCCGAACTCTACATCCTCATCAGGCCCGCTGTTGTGCCAAAAGAACCTGGCGGCATTGACCCGGCCGCTAGTGCGGTCGCCGATCACGACGGCTCGTTTGTGAATCTGCATGCTTCTCGCGAACATCTCAGAGGCGCTAGCAGAAGCGCTGTCGACCAGAATAAAGAGCGGGGATGTCAGACGCGGAGAGAGAGGCTTTACGCGAAGCGATTCCGATTTTTTCCTGGAAACCGACTGCGCCATGTCGAAAGTCTCCCCTGTGAATTGCCCCATCAAGTCGACCATGGTCTGCTGGTCGCCCCCGCCGTTTCCGCGTAAGTCCAGGACCACAGCCTTCGAATCTTTGAATGGCTTGGTCAACCCCCCTATCTCTATAGGGGGAACCATAAAGGTCCTAATGTGCAAGTATAGAATTCCGTCGCTGTAGTTCTTGACGTCATAGAACTTCTTCCCCGCATCGCTATCATGACCCGTTTCGATATAGCTAAAAAAATATTGCGGTGGTTGAGGAATCACTGTGGCAGGCACTTTCACTAGATGAATAGATCCTTGCTGCGAGATTTCCAGGTCTAACTCCACTCTTGGATCGAGGGCGGTCAGGTATCGCATCATGTCAAAGAAGGGGTCGCGCACTGCGTTTATGTTGTTCACTCCCACGATCTGATCGCCCAATTGTAATCCGGCTTTGGCAGCGGGTCCGTCTTTGTCGAGTTGATATACAAAGATGTTGTTGGCAAAAGGCTTTGCCTTAAATCCGTATACTGCCTTGATCTTTCGCTTTTGTGGAATGAAAACGGTGTGAGAGTCGTGCAACTGATATAGCAAGCCAGAGATGGCACCGTTCATTTCTCCAAGTTCCTCGGCACTACGAATCCGCTGGCGCGCTTGTTCTGTTAAAGCTGACCAGTCAAGTCCCTTGAGAGTAGGATCGTAGAAATTATTCTGGACGTCTTTGGAGACCAGATTGAGAACTTCTTCTGCTCTGCGACGCTCCGCCTTATTGCTAGCCGAATAAGACGTAGAGCAAGAGACCAGAAGAAATACGAATAGCGCTCGTCGGGAAAAGTTCAAGAAAGATTGGAGCAGCATAAAATCGTTCCCGAGCAAGCCTTTTTGGGAACTGCACCTAAGACTTGATCCTATCATTCGGCCCGAACAATGACACATGTGGCGACCGGCAGCTATGTGCACAATCGTGGAATTTGAGGATAGTGCCAGCCAATTGTCGTAACCACGCGCTTGCACTAGCCACGTCAAGAAAAACGCGCTGCGCCCCGCCCATTCACAAGCAGGCAGAACACAGCGCGCCACCAGCCATCAGTGCTGGTTGACTTTACTTCCCTACCCCTGCGAAGGATGCAACACGCGGAACGTGCTGCCCCCGTTCGACCACACCAGCACCAGCGCATCCTGCCCGCTTGGCACGCCCGATAATGCCTGTGCCACTTCGGACGCGGATTTCACCGAGTGCCGGTTCACTTCCATGATGACATCCCCGCGCTGCAAGCCCGCATTGTCGGCTGGGCTGCCGGGTTGGACGTTCTCCACCACGGCGCCATGAACCGGGCCTTGTCCCTGTCCTTGCCCCTGCCCTTGCAGTTCATTCCGGACGTCCGGGGTCAAGTCGCCGAGACTCAGTCCCCAACGCCCCTTCCCGTGTTCTCCGCCCGCAGTCTCGGTGCCTCTGCCACCGCCCAGTGCTTCGAGTTTCACAGCAATGTTCGTTGGTTTGCTGTCCCGCACCACCAGCAGATGGATCGTTTCACCCGGCCGTTTTTGTCCGACCGTCATTTGCAACTGTCCAGCGTCGGTCACAGGCTTTCCGTCGAGTTCCGTGATCACGTCTCCGGTGCGCAGTCCAGCCTTAGCTCCGGGCGCGTCCGGCTCAACCTGACTAATCAGCGCTCCCTCAGCCTTATTCATCTGGAAAAACTTCGCATTGTCCGGAGTAACATCGGCGATCTGAATTCCGATATACGCGTGAGTTACTTTGCCGTCCCGGATCAGAGTCTCCACCGTAGGCTGGACAATCTGAGCGGGAATCGCAAAGCCCATTCCCGAGAATGATCCCGAGGATGAAATCAGGAACGTATTGATTCCGATGAGTTCTCCGCGCGCGTCAACCAGCGCTCCGCCCGAATTCCCGGGATTGATGGCGGCGTCCGTCTGGATGAACTCGCCCGGCTTGCGTCGATCGCTTGCGTCAGGATTGGGACGGTTCAGCGCGCTGATGATGCCGCGTGTCACCGTGAAGCGGAACCCGTACGGATTCCCGAATGCGAGCACCGTTTGTCCCGGATGCAAGCTGGCCGAGTTACCCCAGGGCACGCTCGGTAAGTTGGTTCCATTGACCTTGATAACTGCAAGGTCCGTCAACGGATCGGCGCCCACTAACTTTGCAGACAGCACTTCCCGGTTACTCATGGTGACGCGAATGTCGACCGCACCGTCGATAACGTGATTATTGGTGACGATATATCCATCAGGGGAGATGATCACGCCACTGCCCAAGCCGTGTTCCATCCTGTTCTGAGGCTGCGACGGAAAATTGAACTGGCGGCCAAACTCGCGGCCAAACTGACGCCCAAAAGGATTGCCCGGACCGAAAAATTGCTGCATGTCAGGCATCCCTTCCGCTCCGGCGTCGCCCTGCTGCGCGTTGACTTTCGACGCTACCGTTACATTCACCACCGCCGGTGTAACTCGCGCCGCCAGCGTTTCCATTGCGCGGTCCAGCGTCAGCAACGCTCCGACGCTATTGTCATCAAGCGCCGCCGCAGCCGGAGCGGCGACCGCCGCCGTTGCAGACTTCGCAAAGTTAAACGTCGCTACCGACCCGACCGCCACCACGGCAATGAGGGCCACTGCCAGACGCCTCGTCACTATTGCCTTGCTACGTTCTATCCACTTCTTCATTTTCGTTTCTCCTTGTGAAACTAACTGTGTGAAATTAACTCTGTGAAACTAACTCCGTGAAACTAACTCCGTGAAACTAATTATCTAGTTGCTCATTGCAAAAAAATTTGTAGACTCTAAATCGAATTGGCCACGGGCGCTCCCGCCAATCGATCGCGGACCGAGCTCACCAACATCACCCGCCACACCTGGACGCTCCACACCGTCGAATCCGAGTTCCTATACTGCGTGGCTTCGATAAAGATCAAGGTTCGAAATTCCGGCGCAGTTTTCTGATCCGCGCTTGCACTTGCTTCGACTAGTCGCTCGGGCGGCGGTGCCGCGTTCGGTCGGGCAGCAACTCCAGGCGCTCGAGCAAGCTGTTGTCCGGTAACAGTGTGCGCATGGACGCGAGCAGGAATAATTCTGGCAGTTGTCCCCAGCGATGCAGTTGTCCCCACCGATGATGACTCGCCCGTCCGCAACGCAGCGGAAACTACCGCCGCCGCTTTGACCGAAGGCTGAAACGACGACGGGCTGACCGCAGCCGAGTACGCACGATCAGAATTACTATTCAGCGCGCCCCGATCAAACGCAACGAACTGTGGCGCGTGCGGCAGTGCCATGAGGCAGGTCACTGAGAAAACGCCGACCATCGCCAGCGCCGGTTTCCAGACTCGCGTGGCCGCAGGCCGGTTCTTGTCAAGAATCTGCGCCAGCCGCAGCGAAGCCTCGCGGGCCCGGTGCACAGCTGCCTGAGCCATCGACCATCGCCGCAGCGCTAGACGATGCGCCAGACTCTTCTCCAGCAGCGAGACCAGACACGTAGCGTATCCGTGCGGATTGGCAGTTTCGGCCAGCACCGCATCGTCACACGCCATCTCGCGTTCCACCGAGATACGCTTCTCAATCCACCACACCGCTGGATGAAAGAAAAATACAGCGCGCACGATTTTCTGAATGAGATTTGTCCAGTCATCCCAGCGCCGCAGGTGCGCGAATTCGTGCAGCAGGATGACGTTCAGATCTTGGGCCGGCAATTCTCGCAACGCCCAGGCCGGCAAGACAATCGTCCGCTTCCAAAAACCAATGGCAGCAGGCACGCGCACGTACTCTGATGTGGCAATCGTTATTGACCTTGAGATTGAGATTGAGCTTGAGACAACTAACGCTGACGCGCCGATCGCATCCACCGTTTTGCGCACCGCCGGATCAAGATCCGCCGCGACGATCGGAGTACAACTGAGGCGCAGCCGTCGCAGGCGCCAAAGCCCAGCCACCAAACGCATCATCCCCACGCCAGCACCAAAAGCCCAAGCAATAAAAACAAAAAGCGCCCAGCGACCAGGAATGGTGATCGCCGGCCGCAGGCTTCCCCACGAATTCGCCGAAGCCATTCCCGATAACATCCCTGACGACATTCCCGATGACATCCCTGCCATCAGCGCCCGCCCTTCGCCGATACCGCCCAGCACAGGCAGCGCAGCGACGGTCAGCAACGCCAGGAACCAGACGGCAAACCGGGTTCCCGAATTCTGCCTCCGCAAAACACGCAGCAACGCCCAGGCAAAGAGTGCGATCAGGAATCCTTCAGGGAGCGCGTTAAGAATTCGCTCGACCGAAATCTGCGCCACGGTCTGAACCGAAAGCCAATTCATTTCGCGTCGCTCCGAACTTTTTCCGTTAAATCGGTGTCCTTCTGATCCAGCATCTGTCGCAGACGGCCAATTTCCTCCGCCCCAATCCCCTGGTCCTCAAGAAGGTTCAAGACAAGCTGCTCGTGAGAGTTCCTAAAAAAGCGGCTCACCAGGTGTCGGATTTCCGAGCGCGTCGCCTCCTTCTGTCCCACCAGCGGCGTATACACATGCGCCCGTCCATCCTTTAAATGTTTCAAATAGCCCTTTCTCTCCAGAACCCGGATGGTGGTCAAAATAGAGTTGTAGGCCAGGGTGGGCTTTTGAGTAATAGAATCAAGCACTTGCTGGACCGTGCCCGACCCCTTCCGCCAGAGCACGTTCATGATCCGCAGCTCGGCTTCGGTCAAAGTTCCCGATTGTCTCGGCGGCACCGGAGGCCCTCCTCGCAAATTAGACGCTTCACAAAGCGAAAGGTAACTAATTCTTTAGTTGCACGGGAAAAGTCGCGAGTTGCCTGGCGGATGGGCGACTTTAACGCACCCTCCAATGGTGATCAAAGGGTTTTGCCTTTCACACCGCCGTCAGCGCGCTGCGATATCGGCACCCTTTTCAATCCTGTCTTCCTGAGCGGAACTTTGTCATTGGGCGGGTGGCCGAGGCTCTACCCGCCTGCACAACCAGCGCTGGGGGTGCCCCATTCTTGCGCGTCCCTTGCGCAAGAGTGGGAACCACAATGATCGCACAACGGGCTTTGCCTTTCACGCCGCGCGTGCCCCAGCGATATCGGCATCCTTTTCAATCTGTCATCCTGAGCGGAACTTTGTTATTGGCGAAGCCAATGACAAAGTGGAGTCGAAGGACCCCTATGTCTGTCAACACCGCCCGCGGCAACGCAAGGCGCTCTCACCGGGCCGTAATCGCCGGTCCCGCAAACGTGTGCGATCCAAGCCTGCTGACGTGTAGCGCGGACACTCCTGTCCGCGAAAAGCCGGCAGCAAGAAAAAAGCCCCGTTTGCAAGAGCGAGGTTGTGGGCCGACTATTGGAGGTTGTTTCGCGTTTTGTTGAGTCCCGATTTGGCCCGAGTGTACCCGGACCCGCCGTGAAGTTAGTAATAACGTTCTCAAAGCCTGCCGATAGCCGCCTTTAATTCTCGCAGCTTCTGGCGGGTGGCCGAGGCTTTACCCGCCTGCACAACCAGCGCTGGGGGTGCCCCATTCTTGCGCGTCCTTTGCGCAAGAGTGGGAAACCACACTGATCGCACCATGGGGCGTTGCCTTTCACGCCGCGTGTGCCCCAAATGAGCGTGCGCAAGATAAGGATCTGACCTCCGGCCGCGTAAACCGGAGTCTCACAATGCCAGCAGTTCGGCGAGCCACTTCTCAAGAAGCGTAGAAGTGGCGCATCCCCAATTATTGAGTGTCAACGTTGAAAAGCAACCCGCGTTACACTTCCCTGTTAAAGTGGCCCACCCGCCGCGTCCTTTGCGCAAGAGTGGGAACCAGAATGATCGCACAACGGGGCCTCGCCTTTCACGCCGCGTGTGCCCGAAACGAAATCTTTCCCCAACCCTCCGGCAACAAGGATCGAGCCGTGCACTGCTTCAATACTTGCATCACCGTGGAAGGGGTCCCGACCTCGGGCTCGCTCAGGAGTAAGTGGATGTGTTCCGGCATGACGACATATCCCACTACTACGAAGCGGTAGCGCTGGCGAGTTTGTTCTAACCCGGAGAGGAATCGGTCGCAGCTACGTGCGGAATGCAGAAAGGGCAGGCAGCGATAACAAGAACACGTGATAAAGTGCAAGTGATCGGCACCGTAATATCGATGCAGGCCGCGAGGCATGACGAGCATTATGCTATCAGCAGCGTCGCGGCGCACCCTTGCAAAAAACCGCAAGGATGGGGCACCCTCATTTCGTTATGGGAAAGAGAAGAACAACCCCTGCATAAGGCTGGGCCACCCGCCCCGCAGGGCGTACACTCACGAAAATCAGGTACTAAGAATGTGTGCCACTCAAAGAGGAGCAGCCGTGAAGCTGGGCGAGGACGAAACCGTTTCGCTCTTGAATGAAGCCAAGTATCTCTTCTTGCGCGATATCTCCGAACCCGAAGAAAACTCACTACGCCTTGTTATTGAAGAGGCGATCGCAGATCACACGCAGACCATATCGACGCCAGACCCAACCAGCCCGTTCGCCGAGATCCGAAAGGGGGGTTCGCCGATCAAGGTAATCGAGGGCTGCCGCAGATTCGAACTCCAGTGGAGCCGCTACGTCGCCTATCTTGTTACCGAAGAGATTGTGGGTTCTGGCGGGAGCTATGAGGACGAGGTTTACACCGGCAAGCTGTTTCGGGAGTACACCAAATCGCACTTTCTCGACCTTCTTGCCCGCGACACGGGAGGCCACTTCGAACCGATCTTGCACTACAAGCTGATCTGTCAGAACCATCTGATCGACGTAGCCTCTTACAACCCGCCGGAGGTTCGGCTGTTGAAAAATGAAGGGAGTAACATCAGGCCGAACTGATGACCACTGGCAGCGATGACTCCCTTCGAACGAAAACTGCGTCCTCGGTGTGAATGAACAATGAGTGTTTCGTTTGCGGGCGACGGGGCGAAGATCACGCTGGAAGTGTTCGATTACGAAAATCCTCTCGCCCAAAATCCCGACGATGGCGGGTGGGCCACTTCAACGTAGAAAGTATGACGCGGGTTGTCTTTGAGCGTTGACACGAAATAACCGGGGCGCGCCACTTCTCACGCCTTTTGAGAAGTGGCCTACCGGACAGCCGACATCGCTACTGCTGGGAGACCACTACGCAATCCCGCTGACTCCAAACTACTCGCCCTACTTTTTCACTAATAACACTTGACAACCTGTCTTATAATAAAAGTAAAGGCTCAACAAATTAGAGACGCGCGGCCTTTCCACTTATAACTCCGCGCCAGCCGTGACCTATCCGGCAGATTAAGGATATAACAGCCACTAACCCATGCCGAATCAAGACTTTACCTCTAACTATCTTCCCTTTGAAGACTTTGCCGCGAGCGCGCCGCTAAGTCAATGATTCTAATATACCGACCAATAGGGGGGTACCCCACTAACACCATCACCGATCACCGGATGGATTCCATCCGATAACGCCCCAACTTCTCTCAGGAGCATCTATGTCGTCCTTTACAGCAGCTCGTTGCCGGCACATCAAGGTCAACGGAACCCAATGTGGTTCGCCCGCTCTCCGCAGCAAGATTTTCTGTTTCTATCACCACAAAGGCCGTCCCTTGCCCGTCGAGTGCTACTCCGACATAGAGTACGCGACCGGCGAAATCACCCTGCCGTTTTTTGAAGACGCGCACTCCATTCAGGCCGTTATTCGCCAGGTCGTGCAAATGGTCCTGCAAAAGAGACTCGAGCGGAAAACAGCCAGTCTCCTGCTCTACGCGCTCCAGATCGCGTCTTCGAACCTCAAGCGCATGGAACTCGAGAAGCCGCAACCAGAGCAGGTTGTCACCGATCTCGAACCGGTGGTGGATCCTCACGACGCCTGGCAAGCTCCCATCGCCCGCTCCGCCGAGACCGCCGGCGAAACTTCAGCCAGCGCGCCCCCAACAAATGGCGATCAAAAAGTAAGCGAGGTCAACGCCTCGCCCGGCGAAGACCTTCCGCCCGGCACCATCCAGGCCTGTTATCGCCCCGGACCAAAAACCCAGAATCGCCCTCGCCAAAGTCCCCCGCGACGGAAACAATATGTAATCTGAACCTACCGGTCTAAAGTGGAGCGACGGGCGCCCTCGTCCAAACCGCGCGGAGGGTTGATGGGCGAACGAAATGTCAGTCGACATCTGGAGGATGCAAGAAGCGGAGGGAAAATGAATCTTCGTTTACAGCGCTGCCGACATACTCGTTCCTGCGGCTGCAAACACGTCAGCGGCTTCCTGTTCGGCGATGGGAATAAATGCTTGCAAGATGCCGGGATCAAACTGGGTTCCACTGCTGCGGCGCAAGCGCGCGATCGCTTCCGAGTGTGGAAGGCCTTGCCGGTAGCAGCGATTCGAGACCATCGCATCGAAGGCGTCGATGACGGAAATGATTCGCGAAACCATGGGAATATCATTCCCCTTCAGTCCAGCCGGATAGCCAGTCCCATCCACGTTTTCGTGATGGTGCAAAGCATAGAGACTGGCCTCTTCGAGCCCAGGGAACAGGCGCAGAATTGACCAACTGTATTCCGGATGACGATTGATGAGCGCGCGCTCCTCGGGCGTGAGCGGACCCGGTTTTTTCAGAATAGCGTCCGGCACACCGATCTTGCCAATGTCGTGCAGTAACGCAGCGACCTCTACCTGGTACAGGCGTTCTTCCGGCATATCCATCTTCCGGGCTACCCGCAGCGCCCATTCTGCCAAGCGGGTGCTGTGGACTCCGGTGTTGATGTCTTTCAGGTCGAGCATCTGGTTGAAAGCGCAAACCAGAGAGTTGCGGAAAGCAAGATGCTGCTCTTCCAGTTCCTTGATGCGCAGCACCAAAGAGCTGGTTTGTCCCGACATCGGATTGCCAATTCCCGCAATCATCGACGCTGTCGTCGCAAGCGCATCTTGGCTCGACATCAGTGGCATGACTGCACAGCCTGGTACGTGTCCAGACGTCCGTGCCCTAGTTGAGGATCGGAAATAGATGCGGCATGCGCCAATCCGGGCGCGACCGTAGAGTAAGTGCAGTTCCCATTCGTGCCGAGCATCAGGGCAGCGGTTCCACTGACGAGAGGTGCGCTGAAGGAAGTTCCCCATCCCGCGGCATAAGTACCCCACGGGTAAGTCGTCACCACACCTTCTCCTGGAGCAGCGATCCAGACCGGAGGAGCGCCGTAGTTGGTGAATGTCGATTGGATATCTGAGTTGGAGGTAGAGGCAACGTCGATCACCGACGGCAAGGCGCCAGGATAGACCGCTACTTGCTGGCCGTCGTTTCCGGCCGACGCAACTGAGATGACTCCCTTGCTATTCGCGTATTTGATGGCGTTCGCAAGCTCTGGCGAGTAGGACGGATAGTCGAAGCTCATGTTGAGGACCTTGGCGCCATTTTTCACCGCGTAGTAAATCGCCCGCAGAATATCGGAATCGTAGCCCGTGCCGTTGGCGTTGAATGACTTAAGAGGCATGATCTTAGCCTGGGGCGCTACCAGATGCACGATGCCAGCGGTCATGGTGCCATGGCCGAACGCCGAATACTGCGAACCATCAAGCACTGCAACCGTGCGTTGATCGAGCACCGCAACCGTGCGTTGGTTGACTTGGGCGGTCTGCGCCTGGCTCAGATAGGGCGAAGTGCTAACGTCGGACTTTTCCGAGCCGCCGTTGGTGTTTCGCGTGAAGTCATATCCGGACACGAGCAAGTTCTGGAGTACTACATTGGTCGGGTCCACGCCGGTATCGATCACGGCAACCGTTACTCCGGAGCCGGAAACTTGAAATGTGGATTGGGTTGAGCTGGTGCGAGTCAACTGAGTGGCTGGTTGCGCCACGTAGCCGTGCCACACCGTCGCGCCATAGTACGAAGTCGGCTGCTCATCTGAAAGGTACGAGGGGGCTGGCCCTGCATAGGCGGCCTGAGTATTGACGACCTGGTCTATCTCCGCGCTAACGATGCCGAGTTGCAGGTTGATCTTCAGCAAGGCTGTCACCGGATTCAGAATGGAGGGGAAAGTGATCAGAAACAATTGTCCTTGCGGGTCGCCCAGGCTACGAACGACTTGGCAGCCGGTCAACAGGCAGGTCAGGTTGAGACTCCCTAGTCCCAGCGAGTCGCGCACAATCAGACGAGCTTGCGCCTCTGCAGGCGGCGCGCAAAAGGCTGCCAGCAACAGCAGGAGGCAAGGCACCAGGCCCGCTCGCCGAAGACTCGTGTTTGATTTCATTGCACCCATCGTTTTCCCCTTTTCGATCATGTACCTAAGTGCGAGCTTAAAGTGGAACCTCAGTGCTTGCCACTTACACCCGTAATCTCTCTGGAGTAACCCGTTCTGGTTCCTTTGGTAAGCCATATTTGTTGCCTTATCTCGGATTTGTCAGCGGAATGCACACGGCAGTGCGTTCCGCCGCCTTAACTGATAACCACAGATGATGATCCTTCGCTTCGAACTCAATGTGAAACTCTCCCATGGCGTTGACAGCGGTGGTCGCGACCAACTCGCCCTGTTCTGTCGACAACTGGATGGTGGCATTGCTCTGCCAGACTCGTACTGCTCGCTTGTCGAACACCTGGCCGACCAGGTGAACTGTCTTGGATTGGCCGCGATGACCGAAACGCAAATCCACGGTAAGACCTTCGGATTCATAGACGACCTGCCATGCGCTGAGCGCGGCGCTGCGCACCCCCGCAGGTAGCGGTTGTGCAAAGCTGTCAAAAACGAGGTTCGCCAGAGTCCAGTTTTCCAGCGTAGATGTCCGAGGCTGATGTGCGGGCTTGCTTGCAAAACCCAGCTTCACCAGCCGCACCAGATTCTCGGGTGGCGCATAGGCGTCTTCCGCGCTTGCGAGCCTTTGGACGCGGCTCCAGGCATCGAGAGCAGTCTTGCATTTCGAGCAATCCGCGGTGAGGTGAGCTCTGATGTCTTTGGTGATTTCGGGTTCGCTAATTCCACGAACAAAATCAGCCCAGGGTCGTTCCGAAAAATGCTCCATTCTTATCCTCACACGCTTCGGGGGTATCGAGAGCAGATCCAGTTACTTGAACTGGGCCTTGCCTCTGTTACAAAAGGGATGGCAGGGACGCAGAAAATACAGGTTGCCATCAAAAAAACGTTATAAGCCGTCTAACCCTTTCCTATCAATAAGAAAGGAGCCCAGTGATAAGGATGAGGACGGCGTTCCCGCAGACTGATGAATGCAGTTTGCATTGCTTCCGACTTCGAACGGCCTTGCTGAAGCTGGGTATAGAACTCGACCATGAATTCCTTAGTGCTGTCGTCGTGAACGTCCCACAGGCTCAAAACCAACGACTGTGCTCCAGCCTGCAACAAGCCTCGGACCAAGCCCATCAACTCATCACCGGGCGTGACCACATTCAAACCGGTGGCGCATCCGCTCAGCACGACCAATTCGACCGGCAGTTGCAGATGGGCCATGTCGTAGAGACTGAGATGTGACGTTCCCAGACGAATCGAGGAAAACATCGGGTTGTCTTGTCGAAAGTATCCGTGGGTCGCAATGTGTACTGTCTTACTCCACGGCCCGTAGGTTTGCAGTACGTCTTCGGTTGCATCGTCGCCCGTGAATAGTTTGGCGTTCGGCAAGACTTGAGCGAGTGCTTCGACTTCCGCGCGAATAGCGGGCGTGCGAGCGTCCGGTACACCGAGGATTAGCGAATCACCGGCGGCATTGACCGGTTTCGTCTGGCAGTGTGCGTAGACACTGGCACTGGGTGCATACGAAATGGAGAAGCGATCGATCAGATACGATTCGCCGTCGTGCAGAGCATGAAATGGAACGTAGTGAAGCAGGCCATGCTGTACAAAGACAATGTGCCGACAATCGAGAAGATGGCGGATGGGTGCAATTAATTCTTGATACAAGCTTTTCAAGTGCGCCTGAGTCGACTCCAGCAAAGGCTGGCTGAACGTAGCCACATATTGGGGATCAAGGCGAAATTTTGACATCTGGAATTGCAGAAACTGCAGCAGCTTTTGAATTCGAGATTGCACCGTGACGGGACAGATGTGAAGTTTGTCGCGGGTGAGCACACACACGACATTGCGGTCGTGCGTGCAGAAAAACTCAACCAACGCGGTATCGGCGGGAAGCACAGACCGGATCTCCTCTAGCGACATGTTGGAGGGAATTTGCAGACCCGCTTCGTTGGCTTCCGCAACGGTGGCTTCTTTCACGGCCCGCATCAGGTCCGACTCTCGCGACCGAGCCTGGTGTTCGAGTTGCTGGACCCTCTCTTGCGAACGTTCTTCCGGACGCAGTTGTTCGCGCTCGATCAGGTTGTAGTACCAGTTCAGCTCTTCGCGAAGATTCCGTATCGAACGCACAAGTTCGCTCTGTCCAGGATCGACCGCCGACGGCACGTGGACTGGCTGATTCAGAAGATCCATGAGGGTTCGCGATTTCGCCTGCTCGATGTAGGCGAACGCCTCTTCAAAACCGTTCTGGCGGCGCAGGCAAATATCGACCAGGCTCTCGTAAACTTCCAGTTTGTTTTCGAAGAAAGCGATCTTCAGTTCTTCTCCGCGCAGGCTGCTGCGCAAGCGCTCGACTGCCACTCGTGCACGGCAGTACGATTCATAGGCCGCATCTTCATTTCCTATTGCGCGTTCCACCTCGCCCATCAGGAACTCAGCCTGATAGAGAAGCGTGGGCGAATCCAGATTCACGAGGTCCTTCAGCGCCACGCTGGAGTGTTGTTTTGCGAGGCCGGTGTCGGCCAGGCGCAGTGCGATTCGCGCCAACAACAGCTCGGCCAGCACCGCCTTTCCCCGCATTGACGAGGTTGAGGTTCGGAAGAACTCGTGCGCCGCCGCACAAAGACGCCGCGCCTCGAACAGGCGTCCCTCCGTGAAAAGTACGAGGGCCTCGTACAGGTCAATGAGCGCAGGCCAGACCTGGTTCTGGTCGCGGACAAACATCTCTTTTGCCCGCGCAAACAGCTTGACGGCCTCAAATGCCTGTCCCTGGCGGCTGGCCGCAATGGCGGCAAAGCCCAATGCTTTCGCGGCTTCGTAACCAAAGCCGAGTTCGTGAAAGCCTTCATTCGCCGCCCGTCCAAGTTCGCCGGCCTCGGCGCTCAGATTCAGTTCGAGATAGATTTCGGAAAGGTCAAGATTGCAGAGCGCAAGCTGATAGGCATCGTTCGCCTTCTTTGCGCTGACGGATGCGTCCCGAAGCAGTTGAATCGAACGCCCGTACTCCCCGCGCAAGAAATATAAGTAGGCGATGTTGTAGTCGGCATAGGCAACCAGAATCGGCATGTTCTTCTGCTCGCAGTGCCGGCGCGCGGCCTGGTGCAGTTCCAATGCCTTGGGGAAGTCGTTGAGACTGATGTGGCACAGCGACAGGTTGCTCAGAACAGCCGCCAGCCCTTCGGCATCATCGTGGACCAGTATCTGCTCGTACGCGCGCTCATAAAATGCTAGCGCTTCGGTGAACCGATCCTGCCGGTGATAGATATTTCCGATGTTGATTTCCAGCCGAGCCAGCCGGCGAGTATTCCCCTGGCTCCGAAAGATTGCACCCGCGCGCTCCCCGGCAGCGAGCGCCTGATCGTACCGGCCCAGCAACAACAGCGACTGAATGGATCCGCTCAGCGTCCGAGCGAGTTCAGCTTCTTCCCCGGTTTGCTCGAATAGAGCGACCGCCTGCTCGTGTAACTGAACCGCCTCAACGTGCTCGTCGAGTGCGTACATGGCGTTCGCCTTCGCGCGTAAACTTCGGGCAAGCAGGCTCGGAGTACCGAGTTTTTGCGCAACATCCAGGGCTGCTTCCGCCAGTCGCTTGGCCCGATGCGTGTCGATGCGAACCTCTTGCCAAACTTTTTCGGCGAGGGTGTTTACAATTTCATCCCACGCAATTGCCGGATTTTGCTTTACTAACAGCGCGCGGCTCGGGGCGTCGTCAAGCGCGAGCAAGCGCTCGATGATGGCATCCGATTCGGTTTTCTGAACCGCCCGGACGCTCATTAGAAGCCCCTCTCTTCAAGGTGTTTCCTGAGATACGCCAGGCAGCGGCCCCGGATCGCACCGATCGAGCCGGTCGCCATCCCCAACTCCTCAGCGACACTCTCGTAGGGCCGCGGAGGGATTTCGAAAAAGAGCAGACGGACCATCCGTTCACACTTTTCGGGCAACTCTGAGATGGCATCGCGCAATATCTGTTCTTGCTCGAGCTGCACCAGCATTTGCTCGGGAAGGTCGTCGGCGCTGCTGGCAGGAGGCGCAGCATCACTGTCTGTGCCCTCGGGAGCAAGTTCGACCAGCCTGTCGGCGGCGCGCTGGTAGTGAAGGCATTTGTGATAGCAGGTTTGCATCAGCCATTTCGGCAAGGCGCGATGTTCGCGGAGTCGCGGCAACTCCGAAAGCAGGTCTACGCAGACGGACTGAAAGATGTCGCCTGCATCCTGATGCATTCCGAGCTTGATCGGAATCGAGTAGATGAGGTTCTTGTACTTGTCGATTAGTGCCGACCATGCTTCCTGATCGCCTTTCAGACAGCGGCCGATCAGCCGTTCATCCGAAGAATGATCCCGTGAAAAATCGGGACGTTCCTTCTGCCTTCCTGTCGCGGTTCCCGTCATCGAACTCCCGCGTTCTCCTGAGCCGGTCCGCGAACATAGAGTTCGTCTGCGTTCCACAACGTGTAAGGATCGAGCACGGCGGGATGGAAATTGCCGACCCGGGCATTCGCGCCCGCAAGAATGTTGGGCGTCCCCAGAAAAATGAAGGGAAGATTCTCGGCGATCAGTTGTTGCGCGCGATCGTATAACTGCTTTCGCTTGGCATAGTCGAGCGTGACCATCTGTTGTTGCATCAACTGGTCAAGTTCGCGCTCCCAGTCGGTTGCGGGCTTGGTTTCGCCCAAGTGCCATAAGTGCGAGGTGCCGCTGAAGGCCCAGACGTTTATCTCTGGATTTGGATCCGCATCTCCGCCGCCAAGCCCCATGATCGCCGCGTCATAATCAAAGCTTTGGAACACGCGGTCGATCATGGCGCGAAATTCGAGTGGCACCACATGGACCTGCATCCCGAGGTGAGAGAGATCGTCCTGCAGCAGGGTTGCCATCTTCATGCGCTGGCTGTTCGATGAGCTGGTGATGATCGAAAATTCGACTGGTCGCCGCGCAGCATCCAGCAACTGGCCCGCAGTGTTCCACGAATATCCCGCTGCCTTTAGAAGCTGACGCGCCGTTTCGACCGACTGCCGTGGATGCGGGATGGTCTGATTGATCCAGAGCCTGTTACCGGGCCCCACATTGCCCCACAAAGCCGCGCCCCGCGTCCCATAGACCAGGCGCACGATGGACTCGCGGTCGACCGCCGCAGAGATGGCTTGACGGAACTTCAAATCGCTAAACCAGGCCTGCTTGCCGGCAACTTCATTGAGCTTCTTCCCACTGAGGTCGTTCAGGTTGAACACCAGGAAGTTGTATTCGAGGCTGGGCCCTATATCCGCCAGCTGCGAACCGGCGCGGGATTTCTCACGCGAAAGCAGGCTGTAGCTCTCCGAGCTGAGCCGGCTGATGATGTCGGTCTCACCCGCTTCGAAACGCATTATTTGTGCGTCCTCCGTGCCCACGAACAGGAAAACCAGTTCGTCAAGGTATGGCAGCCGCTGATTCTTCTGGTCAACTTTCCAGTAATAAGGATTGCGTTCCACCACAACTCGCTGCCCAGGCACGTACTGCTTGAGTCGAAACGGGCCCAGTCCGGCGACCTCGGATGCTTGCACATTCAGTGACCACGCCTGCGCGAAGTGGCCCTCGTGATATTGCTTCTCCAGCAGATGTTTCGGCAGCATCGCTAGACCATCGAACAATCTTTCGGCCGCCGCATAGGGACGTGGCAAGGCGAACCGCACTGTGTATTGATCGAGCTTGGTAATTTGGATGGGCTTGCCGTCGATGATCAGCAGGTCGCGCTGCGGGGAATCGACTGCTTCATCCATGTAAACGTTGAACGAGAAGATCACGTCGTCGGCATCGAAGGGGTGGCCGTCGGAGAATCGAATTCCCTTGCGGAGTTGCAGGGTAAACGTGCGGCCGTCGGGCGAGATCTTCCATGATTTCGCCAGCGCGGGCTCGGTTTGCTGCGAAGACCGGTTGATATCGATGAGATCGGCCATTAGACGTCCGATTACCTCGCGTGAAACGGCGTCCGTGGCGGTAACCGGGTTGAGCGTCTTGGGTTCGGATCGTTGCCCAATGGTCAGGTGCCCGCCGTAGTGGCCAGAAACATCAGCCATACGCGCGATTTCTTCACCGGGATTGGCCGCTTCTGGAATGGGTGCTGCGGCAAAGCATGCACCGGCGAGCAGACACACGTGTAGGGTTAGGCGAGCGATCACTTTCATAAACACCCCTTACCCCACAGAACTCAGTTTTCTAGGTTGAGTAAGATTTTAACCGGGAATGGAATACATCAGCGAGGGAGCTATAGATTACGGAAGTAACTACCAAAGCGCACGCCGGAGCAAGTAGCCATCCATAAGAAACCAGGACGCTGTACTGTTGCAACGTACTCAGCATGTTACCCCAACTCGGCACCGACTCATTCACTCCAAGGCCGAAGAAGGAAAGCGTCACTTCGGCGGCAATATAGCGCGGAACCAGCAGCGCCGCCTGGGTAAGCAACACGCCAAACGTTTCGGGCAGAATGTGGCGCCGAAGGAGGTAGAAATCAGATCCGCCGAAGCCACGTGCCGCGAGAACGTAATTCCGATTTCTGGCGCTGAGAACCACTCCTCGCACCAGCCTGGCGGGCCGGGCCCAGCCAATCAGGCCGATGACGCCGGTCAACAGAAAGAACGTGCGGATCGTACTCAGATGCAATGGCAGGAATGCACGCACCCCAAGCAGGAAATAGAGCCAGGGCAGCGAGAGAAACAGCTCCGTTATGCCCATCAGCGACTCGTCAACCCAGCGGCCGTAGTATCCCGCGATGACTCCGAGAACGCTTCCGGCGAGAAGCGCAATGAAAGTTGCCGTAATTCCAGCGGCGACCGAAATCTGGCCGCCGAATAGGAGGCGGGACAATTCATCCCGCCCGTAAGCGTCGGTTCCAAAGAGCAGGACTTTACCGGGCTCGGCAACTCCGAACAAATGCACGCTAGTTTCGTGTACACCCAGAAGCGTGTAACTCGGCCCACTTACAAAGAAGCGGATGGGATACTCGTGGCTGTGGTCTTCTTTGTAACTGTCTTGCAAGCTATCGAGCTGATCGCCATCCAGTACACTCGTCCATGCATACACAAACGGACGTAAGTGGAATCCCGAGCTGTCCTTGAAATGCAACCGCGTGGGCGGAGCATACGGCAGCTCGCGGTCCTGGGTGACCGGATCATAAGGCGCAAAGAAACCGGCAAACAGCAGGACCAGATGCAATCCCGCGAGCAACCCCACCAAGATGGCGGCCCTAGTGCGCATCCGCCTCCTCTCTGCGAATGCGCGGGTCGAATGCGAGCAGCATTACGTCCGCAACCAGATTCCCACCGACCATGAATAGTGCCGAGAACATGATTCCGCCGATGACGAGATATAAGTCGCGAGATAGCGTCGCCTCCAATATCAGCGGCCCCAAGCCGGGCCATCCGCAGACGACCTCAACCAAGAGCGATCCACTGAGCAGGCCGGCTAGAGAAAATCCCAGAAGAGAGATGGCGGGATTCGCGGCAACCGGCAGCACATGCCGAAACAGAAGTCTGGCTGCGCTCGCCCCGAATCCGCGCGCCGCTTGGACGTAGGGAGCGCCCAGCACTTCGAGTACGCTGGCCCGAACGTGCCTGACAATTACGGCGGTTTCGCAAAGCACCAGGATGAATGCCGGCAGCGCCAGATGGAGTATGACGTCCTGCAATTTCGCCCAGGCGGAGAGGCCCTCATAGTCAGGCGACATCATTCCGCCGACACGCAGGATTCTCCAACGAACTGCGATCGCGAGCAGGGCCACCGCAATCACAAGTTCTGGAACAGAAACGAGGACTGAGCTCGCAAGGTTGACCGTCTTGTCCAGTAAGCCGCCAGGCCGGTTGGCCGCCCACACTCCTAACGGAACGGAGATCATCCAGGTCAGAAGCAGGGCCGTAGTTGTGAGCAGCAGCGTGTTTTTTGCGCGGCTCCACAACAACGGCGCCACGGGTGCGTTGTACGCGATGGAATATCCGAGATCGGCGTGTATAGCGGATTTC
This sequence comes from uncultured Acidobacteriaceae bacterium, assembly GCA_963772195.1. Classification (GTDB taxonomy): domain Bacteria; phylum Acidobacteriota; class Terriglobia; order Terriglobales; family Acidobacteriaceae; genus Acidiflorens. The sequence continues at coordinate 608,820 of CAVYWE010000003.1, forward strand.
ATCCAGCGCCCGTATCTCACCAGAAGCGGCTGGTCCAATCCGTAATGGGAGCGGAGGGCCGAAATCGCTTCCGGCGAAATCTGTGGATTCAGTCGCATTTCATCAAAAAAGCTTCCCGGCGCCATTTCCGTGAACAGGAAGCAGAGTGCCGACACTCCGATCAGTAACAGAACCGCGCGCACCAGCCTGCGGCCGAGGTAATTCACGCCGACGCCCCCGTGATCGCCGCGAGATTGGACGCCGCTGCTTTCGCCGAGGCCAGCAGTTTTTTTGTTGCGGCATGGTTGGGACTGGAAATGATCTGCTGGGTTGGGCCGACTTCCACGGTCTGCCCCTCGGACATAACTCCGATCACGTCCGCCAACCGCGCCACTAATGCTAGATCGTGAGAAATCAGAAGATAAGTCAGTGAGTACGCCGCTTGCAGGTCGAGCAGCAAGTTGGCGATTTGTGCCTGGGTGGACAAGTCCAATCCGGAAAGCGCTTCATCGAGAACCAGAAGCCGCGGGCGCAAAGCTAGGGCGCGCGCCAGCGCGAGCCGCTGCCGCTGCCCGCCGCTGAAGTGAAGGATCGATCGGTTCATCCAATCGGGAGAAAGCCCAACTTCCACCATCAAGTCGCGAGCGAGATCGCGACGACTCTGTCGATTGCGACCACCTTGCCCCCTTTGGCTTGCTTGGGCCCCTCGGCTATGGATCTGCAGAGGTTCTTCGATGACTTCCAGCGCCGAGAAGCGCGGGTTCATCGAAGTAACTGCATCTTGAAATACCATCTGGATGCCCGGTCGAAAGGGAAACAGGTCGCGCGAATCCAGCTGTGCGATGTCGGTCCCCTGGATCAGAATCTGTCCCGAATCCGGCCTTTCCAGGCGTGTCACGCATCGCGCCACGGTGGACTTCCCCGATCCCGATTCTCCGATCAGCGCCAACGTTTGCCCGCGCGGGATCTCGAAGTCGACGCAACTTACAGCGGCTACGGGCACGCGTTTCCGCCACAGACCGCCGCGGACGTATTGTTTGCGAAGCCCTTTGACCCGCAGCAAACTCTGAGTGCCTGCTTCGTAAGTCGGCGAGTAAGTAGTCGCGTTAGTCGGCAAGTTACTCCCCATACTTGAAGCAGTTCACAGGTCGCGAGGGCTCCGGCACGAACTCGCGCGGGTAGCGGCGTGAACAGATGTCCATCCGTTCGGAACAGCGCGGCTGAAACCTGCAACCAACTGGGATGCAGGCCGGATCGGGAGATTCACCTTCGATCGCCGGAAGCCGGACCCGCGTCCTTGATCCTGCAACAACCGAGGATGCCGCAATCCGTACCAGTGCCTGAGTATAAGGATGCAGCGGGCGACCGAAGATCTCGGCGCTGCCCCCGACTTCCACAATGCGGCCGGCATACATTACCGCGATGCGATCGGCGAATCCTGCAAACAGCGTTGGATCGTGGCTGATTACCAGAATCGCCGTCCCATGTTGCCGCCGAATCTGCAACAGGAGCGCGAGAATCTCTGCCTGCAGAGTCGCGTCGAGTTTGCTGGTAGGTTCATCGGCGATCAAGAGCGGCGGCCGGCACGCCACCGCCTGCGCAATTGCGATCCGCTGACGCTGTCCGCCACTGAGTTGATGAGGATATGCGGAGTAGATTTCTTCTGGAAGATCGAAGCCGACCTCGCGAAGCAACTCCATGACTCGCTCCCGGCGTTGCGGTGCGTTGAGTGGCAAGTGCGCGCGCAGCACTTCGCCGACCTGCAAACCAGCCGTCATCACTGGATTGAGGGACAGAGCTGGGTCCTGCGGGATCAGCGATATCGCCCGGCCGCGGATCGCGCGCAATTCCTTCTCGGACAGATTCAGCATGTCGCGGCCGCGGACCAGAATCGTCCCGCCTTCGCATTTCGCGCGCGGCGCCAGCAACCGAAGAAGTGCGCTCGCCAGTGTGCTCTTTCCGCAACCGGACTCTCCCAGTAGCCCGACGATCTCCCCGGGGCGAACCTCGATACTCAAGCCATCCAAGGCGCGAATTGGCTCGCCGTCTTGAGGATGGTACGTAACCGTCAGATCCCGGACTTGGACAAAATATTCGTTTGAACCATCCACCAGGCAAGCACCCCGCTAGTCAGATCTTACCCACATCGCCTCGGCTAGCAATTGTCTACTAAGGAGCGGAGCTGAGCGTAGATCACCCTTTTCGATGGGAAAACGTAAGGCATGAGGAACTACAGTTAGCGCTCAGGCCAAGCCAATATTCCACGGCAAGGACTTCCGCCCTTACTTCCACTTACCCTGACCCTCGACGATCGTGACGTAACGATCGACGGGAAGATCGGTAAAGCGTTCGATCGCAGTGCTGGGTTGCGGCCATTTCACTTCGAGCCAGTCCAGCGTCGGGCGGTTGCCGATCCCCAGCACCATGCGTGGATCGTGCGACGAAAGGTAGCTGCCGCCACCTACTTTCATCCGGGTGCGCTTCAGATCGCCCGCCTGGTAGGTAACGCGCGCCCCAACAGCGTCGATATTCGCTTTCTTGCCGATGAGTTTTATCCCCAGCCAGTGATTCTGGCTGCCAACGTTGTTGTGCAAGAGAACCGGTGGCTCGTTGTTACAAGAGACGAGCGCGTCGACGCCTCCATCATTGTCGAAGTCGCCCAGGGCTAAACCGCGAGCAGAGAGGGGACGGGAAAAGGCGGGACCGCTCTCCTGAGTTACGTTTTTCAACCCAATTTCTTCAAGGTGCCGGCCTCCATTGTTCTTAAAGAGAAAATTGGCCCCTGTGTCGTTGGCTACAAAGAGGTCCATCCAACCGTCATTATTGATGTCAGTGGCAACCACGCCCCACGATTTGCCCGGATTGTCGGCAATCCCCATCTTTTGGCTCACATCGGCAAATGTACCGTCGCCGTTGTTATGAAAAAGCCAGCTGGCCATTGGCGAGTAGACTTTCGGATAGCAATACTCATTCAGTCCCTTCAGCGCGGGAATGTTTGGCGCCCCGCAGTTGTGGTGCTTGGCCTTGCTGAAGTCGACGAAGCGGCAGACGAAAAGGTCGAGCCTTCCATCATTGTCGTAGTCGAACCATACTGCACTCGATGCCCATCCCGGAGCCACTACTCCAGCCTGTTCGGTGACGTCAGTGAAGGTGCCATCGCCGTTGTTGCGATAGAGAATGCTGCGACCGTATTGCGTCACGTACAAATCGGGGAAGCCGTCGGCGTTATAGTCGCCGACCGCGGCGCCCATTCCGTAGCCTCCACCGGCCACTCCGGCTCTTTCGGTCACATCGGTGAAGGAACCATCGCGGTTGTTGTGGTAGAGGGCATTGCGCAGAGGCTGTGCAGGCGTGAAGATGTCACACTTCCCGCTGTTGACAAGGTAGATGTCCATCCATCCATCATTGTCGTAATCGAAGACCGCGCAACCGGCGCCGGTTGACTCGGGCAAGTATTTTTCTGGCGAAATGCCTGCAGTATGGGTCCAGGTGATGCCGCTGGCGGAGGATGGAACTTCAGAAAACGGATAAGAAGCAGGAGAGTCTGAGGCGGCTGCAATCCGCGCCCAGGCAGGGAGGGCGAGTGTTCCTCCCAGAATTCGCAGGAACTCTCTCCTTCCAATTCCGACGACACCGGGGGCGAAGCGCATTGCTACTTCGGCTCCGGCACCGGAGCATCGGGAGACGGCTGTTTCTCCATCGCAGTAGCCGCCTTCCGTTTCACCGACTCCAGCGCTTCCGCCGATTGCCGCTGCAGCGCGGCCTCGCGGTTGGAGTCTTCGCGGCGTCCCGCTCCAGCATAGGCAATGGCGAGTTGATAATGTCCAGTCGGACTGTCGGGCGCGATCTTTTCGTAGGTCTCAAGCGGCGGAATGGCCTCCATGAACTGTTTTGCCGAGTTCAACGCTGTCCCCAGTCCGAGGAATGCCTCACCGAAGCCGCTGTCTAACTTGGTGGCGCGCTTAAAATGCAGGATCGCCGTGGCCGGATCGTTCGCGTCCGCCGCAAGTTGCCCCAGGACATACTCCGCAACGGCGTTCCTGGGATCGATCTCGAGTTCCTCCTGGAAATTCTTCTTGGCCTGTTCGACTTCGGCCGGCGAAGGCTGCGGCTTTGACAACAGCGCGCGTCCCAGGTGAGCGTGGATCCCCCGCAGCATCGGACTGATCTCTAAGATCTTGCGATACTCGGCAGCCGCCTCATCCCATTTGCCCTGGATTTCCAGTGCTTCGGCATTCAGTTCGTGAACCTGAAACGAGAACGGCGCCTCGTGGGCCAAGTCTTGCGAAGTTCGCATCGAAAGGTCGGAGTACGCATGCGTGGCGGCGTAGAGCACCTCCGGGTCGTGCGGAAAATCGCGGCTGAGGATGGCGAGGAAATCGAGAGACTCGTAAGGAACGTCGTGGGTCATGGCGCAGTGCACACCGTCGAGGCCAGGCGCTTCTTGAGGTCCTTATCGGTGACCTGATGAATTGCCTTCTGCCCGGTTGTGAAGTCTATGCCGCGCTGACGAAGTTCTTTGAAGAATCCTGGTGGCAAAGGTTGCCAAGCATTCTTGAGTGGCCGTTAGGCTATGCAAGGACTGCACCGTTCTCGGCAACGATTGCATCAGCAAATTGCAGGTCTCCTGCGACTCGTACTAAGTCAGATAGAACTCGCCCAGTCACAAGAACCACGACGATGCCGCAAGCACGAGCCTCTGTGATTGCCAGGCGTACATCAGGATCAAGTGCTTCGTCACGTGCGATCGTACCGTCATAGTCGAGTGCCAGTACACTGAATCGCATAAATGCTCACTCGGGTCTTCGTCCACTATTACTTCCCGCAAGTGATCTGGGCGATAAAGATCGGAACTGGCAATGCTCTGAACTCTTAGAATGGGGGATTTTCGAGGCGGCGATTTGCGCCAAACGCAACGGCCCGCGCCCGGCGCTTCCGCTGGGTTTTGTACCCACCTTTAGCTTGAATCTTGTTCATGGTCGGAACCTCGGTGCAATCCTGCCACCGCAAGACAGGCACGCCAGTGGTCAGCGTCACTCCTCTTAGTGATTGGCGTCACTGTCGGATTCTGCGGAAATGCATACAAAGGTTCTTGCGAGGAGGCAATTTGATGCAAGCTGTTCAAACCAATACGCGCATCCTGCTCAGGAATATCCTGGTAGCGACCGACTTTTCGCAAGCCTCGAAGCTTGCCTTGCCCTACGCGATTGCATTGGCCGGGCAATACGACGCTAAGCTTTTCATAGCTCACGCAATCAGTCCTGAGCCGCATCTCAGCGTCCCTCTGGACCCACTGCCCGTAGAAGCTGATCCAGTCTTCGTTGAGGCTGAGCGGAACCTTGCCGATTTTGCTCGTCCAGAATTGCTTCGTGATACACCACATGAGGAAATCTTGGAACGCGGCGATTGTTGGAACGTGATTTCCGACATTATTCAAAGGCACAACATCGACCTCATAGTCGCAGGTACGCGCGGGCGACAAGGAGTGAGAAAGCTAGTGCTGGGATCCAATGCTGAGAAAATCTACAGGCAAGCAGATGGCCCCGTGCTGACCATTGGTCCAAGGGTTCGTTCCCTCAAGAGCGGAGATCGGAAGATTGAACAGATTCTTTTCCCTACCGATGGATCGAACGTTTCCCTCTCAGCTCTGCCACACGCCTTGTCGCTGGCCGAAGAGAATCAGGCCACTTTGATTTTGGTCCAGCTTATGCCTCTCGTTCCTCCTGAATATCGCGAAGGGGACGAAGCGAGCTCTCGCGAAGCGCTTCGCGCCTTAGTACCTGCAGGAGCGGAAGCCTGGTGTAAGCCCGAGTTCGTGGTGCGTTTTGAGTTCCCTGCAGAGGGAATTCTGCGGCTCGCCGGGCACCGCAACGTGGACCTGATCGTAATGGGTGTAAGGAAGTCTTCTGAAAGAACGATCGCCGAGCACTTGCCGTGGGCGGTCGCTTCTCAGGTAGTTGCTGAAGCACAGTGCCCGGTGCTGACAGTGCGCGGCTAGCAACGAGCAGGCTAATACAGAATGGTGTATGAGAACTGCAATCACTATTTGTTGCTGGTCATGGGTTGACTCTGCAGGCAGAGACTCGCACAAAACGCTCGGGCTAGCAAAGAACGGAAAGATTCACATTTGACCAATGTTTTCGGAGGTAATGCTATGCGACATAAGCTCAGTGGCAAAATGTCGAGTTCCCGTGGGCTTGATGGAGATATCGTGCACATCGCCAGAGAGAACACCCTTTTTCGAAAGGTCGTACACACAGGAGAATGCAGCCAGCTTGTAGTAATGAGTGTCCCCCCGGGGGGAGAAGTTGGTATGGAAGACTATCCGCACACTGACCTAATTTTCTTCATCTTGAAAGGAAAGGCCAAGATGATCGTGAATTCGCAATCACGAACTACCAGAAAGTACGAAGTGATATTCATTCCGGCGGGAGAACTTCATAACCTAACAAACGCCGGACAAGACGACTTAAAGCTTCTCGCAATTTATGCCCCAGCAGAGTACCTGGAGGACAGCGTGTGCAGGACTCAGGAAGAGGCGCAGGCGGCGAGGCGCGAGGCCTTGGAACACGCGTGGGAACAGTAACGAAAATAACGAGAAGGAGGTGGGCTCCTTGACAGTTTGCTTTAGGATTCACATTCGTCCGCTCTGCGATAAACATCACATGCCGATGATGAAAACAACTCTGTTGACACCAGAAGGCACACGCGAGGTATATCGCTGCACAGAAGCCGCCTGCACCCGGCACTATGATGTCTCGAACGGCTATTTCGATCTTGTCGACAAGGCAGTCTTCTTCGATGGGTTTCAACGGTGTTGTACAAGCGATGGAAGTGCGATGTACTTCTCAGGACGAAATCCGCAAACCGACACTGATACGTGGCGCTGCCCCCGCGTAGGCTGCGAACCTGAGCAATTGACGACTGACGACGAAGAACGTCACGCGCTTCCGTCCCATGAATTGTTATCGGCTGCGAATGCGCAACGCGAGCGATGACATTCACCCGATTCATTTGCATCGGCACAGCTTCGAACTTACCAGCCTGGCAGGAAAGCCCACATCTGGAGTGTTCAAAGATGTCGTCATGCTCGGAGGCTATCAGGAGGCAGAGGTGGACTTCATTGCCGACAACCCAGGACTCACGCCCTTCCACTGCCACCAACAACTGCACATCGATTTGGCTTCATGACTCTATTCGACTACGCTTGATCTCGGGACAAGACGGGAGGCTTTTATGGCGCAGAATAGTTCCGATTTCACTCGAAAGCTGTTGCTTTGGGGCGGGCCGATTGTCGGAGCACATTTCCTCGTCGTACTGTGGCATCTCGTGCTCGTTCTCAAAGTGCAACCTGGCTTCCCAAGACTCGCGATCCCGTTGCTGATCCCGGTCAATCTGCTTCCTATCGCTGGCCTCATCGCCTTTGCCGAGGGATACCACAAACTAGGCGGAATCCTGATTATCGTTCCCTTGGGGATTGCGCTGGTCATTGGCGTTAACGAGCACTTCCTCAGCCCAGGCACAGATAACGTGTTCCACATGCCGTCTGGAGATTTGAGACTGCCGTTCCAGGCCAGCGCCGTGGTGCTCGCCCTTCTGGAGGGACTGGGCTGTTGGGTCTGTTTTCGAATATTTACGCAGCCGACCGACACCCGACGAGACCTTTACGCGAATTGACAGTCGTTTCGAGGAGAGCAGTCAGATGGCGGTGAATATAGACGCAACCTGGGCAGGCCGTACAGCACGGGCAATCCTGCTAATTCGCATACTTGTTGGTTGGGTTTTCCTCTCTGAAGGGATTCAGAAATTTCTGTTCCCCGATTCACTAGGGGTCGGACGCTTTGTGAAGATCGGCATTCCTTCGCCGCAGATCATGGCTCCGTTTGTCGGTGTGGTCGAGATTGTGTGTGGGACGCTGCTATTGATGGGCCTGATTAGGCAGCTTGCCGCTATCCCTCTTCTCATCGACATTTGCGTGGGGTTGTACTCCACCAAAATCGTCACTCTTGCAAAGAACGGCGTCTGGAGCACGCTGCACGAAGCCCGCACCGATGTCAGTATGCTGCTGGGTTTGATCTTCCTGTTGATTGTTGGTGGCGGATCATTCGCTCTCGATGCGAGGCGTGCTGCAAGACGGCCATAAAGGCGATGCCTGAAGAAACCCTCCCGGAAGTCTCCGAGTCCACCTCGCGACCAGAGAACGGTTCGCTACGTGAACTCGCTTTGTTCTTTCTGCGCTTGGGAACAACTGCGTTCGGAGGCCCAGCGGCGCACGTCGCCATCATGGAAGATGAGCTTGTGCGCCGCCGCCGCTGGCTCTCTCGTGAGAAATTCCTTGACCTGCTCGGTGCGAGCAACCTTATTCCAGGCCCAAGTTCAAGCGAATTGGCCATACATATTGGCTACTTGCGTGCCGGATGGAGGGGACTGCTCATTGCGGGAGCCTGCTTCATCTCTCCGGCAGCAATCATCGTCGCGGCCCTTGCATGGTTCTACGTGCATTTCGGCAGCCTCCCTGCGACCGCCGCCATCTTGTATGGAGTAAAGCCCGTTGTCATTGCCGTCATTCTGCAGGCTCTCTGGGGTCTAGGACGAACGGCAGTGAAAACGCCATTTCTTGGATTCCTGGGAGCCATTTCGGCTGTTCTCGCATTCCTTGGTTTGCACCCGCTTCTATTGCTGGTCCTCGCGGGTAGCGCAGCTTGTCTGCCGAATCTCCAAAGATCACGCCTATCCCTGGCTGCGTTTTCTGTCTCCAGCGCCCCCGTCGCTGCTTTCGGCGGTACAGCAACTTCGTTCAGCTTGGTTTCTCTCCTTCTAGTGTTCTTGAAATTGGGTGCGGTTGTATTTGGCAGCGGCTACGTCTTGCTGGCATTCCTTCGTGCCGATCTGGTTGTGCATCGCGGTTGGCTTACCGACTCGCAACTCATTGATGCTGTAGCCGTGGGTCAGGTGACACCCGGACCGGTATTTACGACGGCCACTTTCGTCGGTTATCTCCTAGGAGGCGTACGCGGTTCCGTGGTCGCCACAGTTGGCATCTTCCTACCGGCATTTCTGCTGGTCGCCGCAAGCGCGCCGCTGGTGCCGCGAATTCGTAGATCCAAAATTGCCGGGGCTTTCCTTGACGGCGTGAACGTCGGGTCGCTCGCGCTGATGGCCGAAGTCAGCTGGCAACTTGCTCGAACTTCACTTGTTGACATCGTCACAGTGGTCTTGGCAGCGGCGTCGCTGGTGGCCCTATTTCGGCTGCGTGTGAACTCAGCCTGGCTCGTGCTAGTTGGAGCGGTCGCGGGACTCGCTACCCACGCGTTTCACAGTTCGTAGCCGTACACGGTGACTGTTTGTCTGCGCGCCGTGTTGATTCATTTCAACGACTCGGCTGGAAGAGTTCTATCGGATTTCCCGATGGGTCAAATCGAACAACGCGCTTCTCCACATCTGTCTTCGTTGGCGCGGCGGACCGCTGGTAGACGCGCACGTAATCGACCAGCATGCTTTGAGGAAATACGGTGGACGAGTCCGGCTTCCCGGGCCAGTCGCCACCCACCGCCAGGTTGAGGATCAGAAAGAAGGGCTTGTCGAAAACCCATTTCCATCCGGGCTGAAGATCGGCGCGCGTGCGGCGCACGTAGAGATTCTGGTCCACGTAGAAGCTGACTGAGTCAGCGTCCCACTCAACAGCGAAGATGTGGAAGTCGTCGGCGAAGCGCTTTGCCGGGAGTTTGTAGGGCGCCTCTATACCCGTGTCGCCGATATATCCGGGTCCGTGAATTGAACCGTGAACGATGGCGGGTTCCTTACCGATGTTCTCCATGATGTCAATTTCGCCGCACGCGGGCCAGCCGACTTTTTCGATGTCATCGCCGAGCATCCAGAAGGCCGGCCACATTCCCTGTCCGTATGGAATTTTGATGCGGGCTTCAAAGCGGCCGTAGGTTTGGGAGAACTTGCCGAAGGTCTTGAGTCGGGCCGAGGTGTAGTTTCTTGTGACGCCGTCGGGACCCGTGTACTTTTCCGAGATCGCTTTGACGACCAGGTTGCCGTCGTGAATCGATGCGTTCTCGATGCGATCGGTGTAGTACTCAAGCTCATGGTTGCCCCAGCCGTCGCCCCCGGTTTCAGGAACCCACTTGGAGCGATCCACCGGAGAACCGCTAGGACCGTTGAACTCGTCGCTCCAGACAAGTGTCCAGCCGGTGCCGTTTATAGGACCCGGAGTAGCTTGAGAGCAGCAGGTTATGGCCAGGCCAGTGATGAGCACGTATAGCAGGAGAAACCGTTTTCGTCCAGATTGCATAGAGAACTCAGCTGCATGCGCGTTGCGGCGCAACGTTGCATGAATTGTAAGCCGGCACATTATTGCAGACAAACTTATTACCAACAAACCTGGAGAATATGGGTTGGCCGGACTCTTCCTATCTTTGGCGCAACCAGATTCCATTCCTTGTCGCGAATGGCTTCCGCGCCATCGCACCGGACCAGCGTGGCTTCGGGCGCTCCGATCGCCCGGAACGAGTGGCCGCATATTCCCTGCAGAACGCGGTCGCCGATTTGCTCGGCAGTCTCGACGCGCTGGGTATCGACGCAGCCGACATTGTTGCTCACGACTGGGGAGCCTCTGTGGCATGGCTGACGGCTACTGCCCACCCGAATCGCGTTCGCAGGCTTGTCGTTCTTTCGGTGCCACATCCACTTGCGCCATATACGTTGCGGCAGCGGGAGATGGCCTGGTACATGCTGTTTTTCCAGTTCGAGGGAATTGCGGAGGCGTGGCTGCAGCACGACAACTGGGCGCTGTTCCGGGAAATGCTCCGAGGCAATGGTGACATCGATCGTTACATCTCAGATCTGTCCCGACCAGATGCTCTAAAGGCATCGCTCAACTGGTACCGCGCGAACCTCGCGCCGCGCCTGCCGGAGTCGACTCCCAAACTGCCGCCCGTGGAGGCTCCAACTCTCGGCATCTGGTCCTCAAACGATCACTACCTCGACGGTGAACGCATGAAGATGTCGGGACAATTCGTGAAAGCACGGTGGCGCTACGAGCAGATTGATGACGCCAGCCACTGGATTCCATTGGACGCGCCCGACCGGCTGAACCAGCTCCTCATTGAGTGGCTGGGCTGAAGAGAGAAACAATTGGCATAACGAATACTGCAACGTGGACATGTTTTTTTTGCAACGCCGCCTGAGTCTCACTACTCCAAACGAGAAGGGCCGGTCGACGCATCGGTCCTCATCATTGAAGGGAGAACATATGCCGAATCAAAAGTTCGCAGTGCAACGGAGCCAGGCACCGGCTAAGAAGTCTGGCGAATTCCTGATCGGAAACGATCTTCGTGTTACCCGACTAGGATTCGGCGCGATGCGAATTACGGGAGATGGAGTTTGGGGCGAGCCTGCGGACCGGGCAGAGGCCGTCCGGGTTTTGCGACGCGCTGTGGAATTGGGGATCAATTTCATCGACACCGCCGATTCCTATGGTCCCGGCGTGAGTGAAGAGATCATCGCCGAGGCACTGCACCCGTATCCGACAGGGCTGGTGATCGCCACCAAGGGCGGCTTCGACCGGCCAGGTCCCAACCAATGGGTTGAAAATGGGAGGCCAGAACACCTGAGATCGGCCTGCGAAGGCAGCCTGCGCCGGTTGCGCCTTGACCGGATCGATCTTTATCAGTTGCATCGAATCGATCCCAAGGTGCCGGCTGAAGATCAGCTCGGCACTCTGAAGGATTTGCAAGCGCAGGGAAAAATCAAACACATCGGTTTGTCGGAAGTGAGCGTCAAGCAGATTCGGCATGCGCGAACGATTGTTCCGGTTGTGAGCGTTCAGAATCGTTACAGTGTCACCGACCGCGGATCGGAAGATGTTCTGGAGTATTGCGAAAAAGAGAAAATGGGTTTTATTCCGTGGTTCCCACTGGCGGCCGGTCGTGTTTCCGGTTCTGAGAGCCCCATCAGTCGTATAGCAGCGCGATGGAAAGCTACCCCATCACAGTTGGCTCTGGCATGGCTGCTGGCTCGATCTCCTGTGATGCTGCCGATCCCGGGAACTTCCAAGGTCGAACATCTCGAAGAAAATGTTGCGGCAGCGGAAATAAAGATCGACGCCAACACAATGCAGGAACTAGACGGCTTGGCGCGCGCCAGTTAGGCCAGCTAGTAAAGACCAGCAATGCCTTTGATTCGCGAACCCGCGTTTTCATCAGAGGTGAAATCAGAGGTGGAGAAGGAGGAATGTGATGTCCGCCGCCGTAGCCACAACTCCACGTCCTCCGTTGCCGCCATTTACACGCGAAACGGCTATTCAGAAGGTTCGACTGGCAGAAGATGCCTGGAACTCTCGTGATCCGGAAAAGGTGTCCCTGGCTTACACAGTTGACTCACGCTGGAGAAACCGCTCGGAATTTGTGAACGGGAGGCAAGAAATCATCGCGTTTCTCAGACGCAAATGGACAAAAGAGCTGGACTATCGGCTGATCAAGGAGCTTTGGGCGTTCGAGGGAAACCGTATCGCCGTGCGCTTTGCCTATGAATGGCACGATGACTCCAGGAATTGGTTTCGCTCTTATGGCAATGAAAATTGGGAGTTCGATGAGAACGGGCTGATGCGCTTGAGGTTTGCTTCCATCAACGATCTGCCAATCAAGGAGACGGAGCGCAAGTATCACTGGGCACTGGGGCGCCGTCCGGATGATCATCCCGGACTAAGCGATCTTGGCTTATAGGGCTGATACCACCAACGTCTAACTTTATGACTACGAAACGGTGTACCTGGGTCAGCACGGACAATCCGCTGATGCTCCAGTATCACGATCGCGAATGGGGTGTGCCGGTCCACGATGACCGAAAACACTTTGAGTTCCTTGTGCTCGAAGCGGCGCAGGCCGGGCTCAGTTGGTCGATCGTGCTCAAAAAGCGGGAAGGGTATCGCCGTGCCTTCAGCGAGTTCGATCCTGAGAAAGTGGCGCGATATACCGAGAAACGAATCCAGAAGCTCACATTGAATCCGGCGATCATTCGAAACCGGATGAAAATCGAAGCTGCCGTACGCAATGCGCGAGCGCTTCTTGCAATTCAGGAAGAGTTCGGGAGTTTTGATGCCTATTGCTGGCGGTTCGTCGACGGACGGCCCAAACTCAACCGCTGGAAGGCAACGCGGGAGATTCCGGCGACCTCAAGTGAATCGGACGCGTTTAGCAAGGATCTCAAACGACGGGGATTCAGCTTTGTTGGTTCGACCGTCGTTTATGCGCACATGCAGGCGGTTGGCATGGTGAACGATCACCTCGTCGACTGTTTCCGATATCGAGAGATTCGGCGGCTGCTCGATTAGAGGCTGCGAAGCATCTTCATAAGACTGTCAATCTTGCGGGCCGACGAGGCCTTGCCGGATTTAAGATTGCGTTCAATGCATAATCCGGAGAAGAAGGACAATACCATCTCCGCAATCGCGTGGGGAGCCAGCCTGGGTTTCTCCGCCTCGATATTCATGGCGAGCAGGCGTTGCAACGCTGCCCGGTTCTCCGCCACGAGCACATGAGCTTCGCGCGGAAGGATGGCGAACTCCCGCATGGAGTTAACGGAAAAGCATCCCTTCTGCTCCTCCTTGTTGAGAGGTCCATGTTTGAGGAATGTTTCCACGTTGTCCCAGCCCAAAGGCTCCTTAGTCAGGAGTCCTCTCCTTTGCTGGTTCTCGAGATAGTACCGAAGGCATGCAACAAAAAGATCCTCCTTGTCCCGGAACTCTGAATACAAACCGGACTTGTTCACGCCTGTAGCTCGTTCCAGTTCCTGAAGGCTCGTGTCGGAGAACCCATGCTTCCAAAAGACAGGCATAGCCTTCTCCAGCACTTCCTCTCGACTAAAGTTCTTCGGGCGCCCCATGTCTCCTATTATCCGATAACGAACTAAATAGTTCAATATTTGTTGCATCCTCGTTCCGCCTGCCTCATCATATAGAACTGGTCGGTTCATAACCGCACGGGCCAGACGATGATCGCAAGCGCGAAGATGGACATCATTGGAAGAGCTTCAGGTCAGACACGATGTCTCGCCTGTCGCGATTTTCAACCGGGACACACCGCATCAGCAGACAAGGAGTGTTTATGTCAGACCAAGTAGTTTTGATTACAGGAGCACTAACGGGAATTGGACGCGCCACCGCAGTAATGTTCGCACAACAAGGGGCTCAAGTTGTCGTGTCCGGTCGTCGCGATAAAGAAGGACAAGAATTGGTAGCGGAACTCAGGGCACTCGGGGCCGAGGCTGAGTTTGTTCGCACAGATGTGCGCGTTGAAGAGGACGTGCGCAACCTGGTGGATCAAACGGTCAAGCGTTTTGGCCGCCTGGACATTGCCGTCAACAACGCTGCGACTGAGGGGCTGCGGGGACTCGTAACCGAGCAGACAGCAGAGCTTTACGCGGCCACGTTCGATACCAATGTATTGGGCGTGTTGTTGAGCATGAAGCATGAACTGCGCGTGATGCTTCCGCAAGACAGCGGGAGCATAGTCAATGTCTCATCGGCCTATGGAAGCGTCGGCGCTCCCGGCGCGTCCGTCTACGTGGCGAGCAAACATGCGGTGGAAGGACTGACAAAGTCCGCTGCACTGGAAGTCGCCGGGACCGGTGTGCGCGTAAATGTGGTGGCTCCGGGCACGACGGATACGGGCATGCTCACACGCTTCACCAATACCGATGAAAATAAGGCCGCACTCGTCTCGACCGTGCCAGTCAAACGTCTCGCAACACCGGAGGAGATCGCTCATGTGATCGTCTTTGTAGCCTCCGCAAACGCCTCGTACATGACCGGTGCGTCCATCCCAGTAGATGGAGGAATGCTGGCTAACTAATTCCAGGGCCGCCTCAGACGGAGATAGGCTTCGAGGAGAACTGATATGAACACACAAGTTGTTTTGATTACTGGCGCCCTAACGGGAATTGGACGCGCCACAGCGTTCGCGTTCGCGAAAGAAGGAGCACGTTTTGTTATTTCTGGCCGACGCGAGGAAGAAGGCAAGAAACTTGTTGCTGAACTCCGCAAGCTGGGCGCAGAGGCCGAATTCGTGCGCTCCGACGTGCGTCACGAAGAAGACCTGCGCAGCTTAGTCGATAAGCCGGTCGCCCGCTTTGGCCGTCTGGACGCTGCTGTCAATTGCGCTGGGACGGAAGGCACACCCGGCCCGGTGACGGAACAGACTGCAGAAACCTACGCCGCGACCTTCGACACAAACGTCCTGGGTACGCTCCTCAGCATGAAGCACGAAATGCGGGTGATGCTTGCCCAGGGAAGCGGCAGTATCGTGAACGTGTCGTCCACCTACGGCCACATTGGTGCTGTTGGCGCGTCGATATACTCTGCCAGCAAGCATGCGGTCGAAGGACTGACCAAGTCGGCCGCGCTCGAAGCCGCCTCTTCCGGGGTACGCGTCAACGTGGTGGCCCCAGGTCCAATCGAGACTGGGATGCGGAACCGCTTCTCCGGTACTGCCGAAAGAAAGGCGGGTCTGGCGGCGACCGTACCCCTCAAACGAGTAGGGAGACCCGAAGAGATCGCCCAGACCATCATGTTTCTCGCGTCTGACAAGGCGTCGTTCATCACGGGCGCGTCGTACCTCGTGGACGGCGGCAAGACAGCCCAGTAATTTGCGTCCGACCGTCGTTCTGAAGGGCTGAGCACGAGCAGAAAGGAGAAATCAAAACATGAAAGAAAAGCAGATCAAGCTTCCAGGTCCGGATCATCCGATTTCCATCCAGCGCAATCCCGCTCGCGTTGTCGTGTCCGTCGCGGGCCGGGTGGTTGCCGATACCCGCAACGCCCTGACGCTCCGCGAAGCGGCGTATCCGCCAGTTCAATACATTCCACGTGAGGACGTTGATTTTTCCCAGTTGGAACGGACGGATCACCTTACCTACTGCCCTTACAAAGGCGATTGCACTTATTACAGCGTTCCGGCTGGCGGAAAGAAGTCCGTCAACGCGGTGTGGTCGTATGAGGATCCGTTCCCTGGTGTTGAGCAGGTCAAAGGGCATGTTGCGTTCTATCCCGAGCGGGTAGATGAAATAGCAGGGCAGCTCACAACGTGAAGAAAGATTGACCGACTGTAACAACGTTCTAAGGAAAGGTAGGAACAAGGCTATGAACTTAACTGGAAATACGTTTATGTCTATAAGAACGAAGTTGAAGGATGTGTCGCAGGAAAGACATCCATGCCGTTTCTGCGTTCCCATCCGCGCTGCGTTTCGTGGCATCGGGCAGGATTGCCCAGCCAATGTAAACGGCAGCGATGAATGACAGAAACCCGATTGCGGAGGCTGGATTGAGAAGTCCCGCGCCCGTATTCACGGCATACGTTGCGGCAAAAACTGTTGCCGCCAACGCGACCACAGCCCATGCCGACCGGCATCCAAGCAAGTTGCGGCGGAAACCATATTTAGCATTGTGCTTGTTCCAAAGTCCATCGGGGTCGTGCTGGCGCAGGTAGTGTCGCACTTTTTGGTAAGCGTCCACAATTGCCTTGTCGTCCCGGTCCGCGTTGATTGCTTCTTCATTCGGGTTGGGCAATTTGACGGAGAATTCTTTTGCGAGGGCATTTCGTACCGCTTCCTTCACGTCATCGCCGAAATGCGAATCGTGATGACGGAGCAAGCGCGTTGCCGGCTGCCCGCCCCATTGTCTCCACAGTTCCGGTTCGATGGCATTTCCACGGGCCCATGCAAAACGACCAAACCCATAAATGAGTCCAAGGCTGCACGTGCCGCCGGCAGCGAACAGAAGCCACCCACTCAGGTTGGGCGCGGCATAGACGGCGTCCACCAGGAGCGGCAGCGCAAGGATCAGACCCGGCGCGAGCATGGCCTTCAAATCGTACGAATCTTGGGACCGTTCAATCATTTCATGCCCGACAGAATCTTTATCCGTGTTAGACGAGCAAACTTCAGGTGGGCTGGTTTGTTCAGGAAACCTGAAGGAGGGTGCGAGTGTCCCCTCTCAATTCTCATCGGCAATGGCGGAGGGAACTTTAAAAGGGGTTCGCTCTCGGTAAACTCACGATTGCGCTTTATAGAACACGTAAAAGAATACAGCGACGCAGAAGCAAGCAAATGCATAGATGAACGATGAGAGCAGGATTACCGCAGGAAGCAGACCCCGCAGGACATCGACGACGTTGAAGACGAACGTCCACACTAGAAGAGCCGTTATCAGCACCGTTCCGATCAGGGCCAGCAATGCCGCATTTTTGAGTGTCATAGTCGAAGTATGAGATTTGGTGGACCTGGTCGGGATCGAACCGACGACCTCTTCCATGCCATGGAAAAGAATTGTACGCCTGTGTACGTCAGTGTAGCGCAATGAATACCTCCTAAGTTTAGTCACAACATGCTGCAAATAAAGTAGTTGACTCGTATACGCGCACCCACGTATATTGCTGGGCACAGACCGAAAGTGACCTCATTTCACCATCGATTTGTGACAAATTTGTGACACGCCACAGCGGGGAGCGCACATGGCGCAAAGAGCCAACCGGGTCAAACTCGACAGTCCCACCGCCCGCAAACGTCTCGTTGCCAGCCAGTCCGTGTACTGGAATACCGTTTCGCGAGGCTGTTCGCTTGGATACCGCCGCGCCGCAAACAACACGGCGGGTGTTTGGAAAGTGAAATATGCCCCGCCCAAGGACTCGGGCGACGGCTCAACGGCGCGGCGTATTCAGGAAACCATCGGCGCAGCGGATGACATGCTTACCGCGGATGGCGTCACCGTCCTGAGCTATGAACAGGCGCGCAAGAAAGCAAACGAGTGGTTTCCAACCGCGCTGCAGAAAGCAACCGGGCTTGTTCCTCAGCGCCGTGACTATACGGTTGAGGACGCCTGCAACGATTACCTGAATGCCCTCGAGGGCCGCAAGCCGACTTACATCCCGCGCAAGGTCATCAATGCGGTGATCGTGCCAGCGTTGGGCAAGGCTACGGTTGAGAAGATCACCCGCGCCCGCATCGAACAATGGCTGAAAGACATTGCTGAGAAACCCAGGCGCAAGCCACGCCACGGTTTGAAACCTGATGATGATGAGGCCAAGCGGCGGCGCAAGGACAGCGCAAATCGGTATCTCACGATCCTCCGGGCCGCGCTCACGCGCGCCCTGGCTGACAGCAAGGTTGCGTGCTCCGGGCTGGCGTGGAAAAGCGTCAAACCGTTCGCGCAAGTTGATCAGCGCCGAACCCGGTTCTTGAGTGATGATGAGGCGCGAAGGATCGTCGAAAAGTGTGAAGCTGATTTCGGGTTGCTTGTGCGCGCCGCGCTATTCAGCGGTTGCCGTTATGGTGAGCTTGCTGGATTGCTGATCTCCGATTTTGACGCTGGCGCCGGAACTCTGTTTGTCAGCCACAGTAAGAGCGGCAAACCGCGCCAAGTGTACCTTGATCCTGAGGCAATCCAATTCTTCGCTGCTGTGTGCGATAAGCGCCGCCGTAACGATTTCATATTTGCGGATGGTGGCAAGCGATGGAAAAAGGACAGCGCCAAGGGCTTGATGGAGGCGGCGTGCAAGGCCGCTGAAATTGAGCCGCTAACCTTCCACGAACTGCGGCATTCCGCCGCCAGCCGATGGGCGCGGCAAGGGCTGTCTCTCGCTGAAATCGCTCAGCAGCTCGGCCACGCCGACATTCGCATGACGCAGCGGTACGCGCATCTGTGCCAGCAAACTCTCGCCAACAAAATCCGTCAGATGCCTGCGATGGGAATTTACGAGATCGTGCCACAACCTGAACCGCGACCCGAGCCAAAGCCGCAAACAGACAAGATTCAATGAGCTTTTCACGTGCCGACGCAGGGCGGAAGTTTGGTTTAAGTTGATCCCTCAGCGGGAATAGATTCGCATCTGGGCCCGCCGGCCTCCGCAAATAAGTTCCGGGTTCTAGTACTCCAACCCCAGATTGTCGATACGATGGCGGCCTTTCGCTGGCCACCTCCTCAGCGGCAACATGCGGAAGCCAGTCGCGTTGCCGTTATCCAGGAGCCAACCATCCTCTCAGCTTGGCTATTGATGGCGTATTTACCCCCGTCCTCGCAAAGCACTCGAAGTCGTTCTCTCTGATCGATTGCATCTCGGTGGGAGTCGATCGCATGCAGCGCAACTTCGAACCGATGCGAAAGCAGGTGGAAACCTGGCAGAAGAGTGAACTGACGGACGTCACGGCCAAGGTGGTCATCTACGAGGCGTTTGTGGAGGGCCAACTGGAAGCGCCGAAACACCTCGCACGGACCGTGCATGACCTGTACTTCGAGCCGAAGTACGAGGAGTTTCGGTCACGAACCATCTGGAGCCTCTCGAACGCGTTCACGTCTGCGTTCGAGGAATTGGAGCCTATTCCCCAATTCAAGGCAACAGCGAAGTTAGGTGAGTTCTTGGAGGCTCGATTCTCACAGTCGTTCTAGAGATGCGGCGGTACATCTCCGCTCTTTGGCGCCCTTTCTCACTGTCGTCCCTTGTAATCGACAAATAAATCAGGAAACTGCTGTTTGAGCGCTTCGATCTTGGGACGATCACAAACCTGAATGTACGGATTTCCCGGGTTGTGCAGCGCGTAATCCTGGTGGTAGTCCTCAGCACGGTAGAAACCCTTCAACGGCGTAACCTCAGTAACGATCATCCGTCCCCGAAACACTTTCGCATCGTCCAGTTGCGAAATATAAGCATCCGCAATCCGCTCTTGGTCTTCACCGACATAGAAGATCGCCGAGCGGTACGAAGAGCCTACGTCTGCTCCCTGCCGGTTGAGTTGTGTGGGATCGTGGGCCACGGAAAAGAAGATGCGTAACAATTGGCCGTAGGTAATTTTGGAGGGATCGTAAATCACTTCAACGGATTCGGCATGACCGGTCGTTTCCGTCGTTACCTGGTCGTAGGTTGCAGTTGCGGCGGAGCCGCCGGCATATCCAGCCGTAGCGTGGATAACGCCTTTCAGTCTTTCAAAGACTGCCTGTGTACCCCAAAAACAGCCGCCGGCAAACACCGCAGTCTCCTTGCCTGGCGTCCAAGCCAGCGGTTGGTCCACTTTCGCAGCGGGAATTGGTGTCTTTGAAGCGGCATTCACCCCATGGCCGACAAGAAAAACCGCAAAAATCGCGCAACCCACGATTACAACACCAAATAACACACGAGTGAACATAAAAGAGGCACCCTTCCCTAGTTCATGAGATGTGCTATTCAGCGAATGGTTTCACGATCGTCCCTTTCGATCG
Organism: uncultured Acidobacteriaceae bacterium; assembly: GCA_963772195.1. Lineage (GTDB taxonomy): Bacteria > Acidobacteriota > Terriglobia > Terriglobales > Acidobacteriaceae > Acidiflorens. Next base: position 629,050 of record CAVYWE010000003.1, read on the forward strand.
TGAATTAACCCCGAGAATTTGGCCTAGATGAATCCCTACTCAACAGGACACGTCTTCCTAATTTATTAGAGCCGTTCAAGGATTGCTCCCTGGGACAACGCCCATGAGTGGATTCGGCACACCGCGGCTGGCAGAGGATCGCACCATACCGTTCGCCGTCTCTGATGTCCTTCGTGTCCCGCCAGTTTCCAAGCGAGACCCGAATGTCAGTCGTTAGCCGGTGGCTTGCGCACTTCGATCTGACCGCTTCGCACCCGAACCTCCAGGCACGGCTGTCGGTGCACGGCTGGCCCGTTAGTCACATGCCCATCGTTAAGGGCAAATCGAGAGGCGTGATATGGACATTCAATACTGTCCCCGACCAATTTGCCTTCAGAAAGCGGCCCACTGAAATGCGAGCACGTTTCTGCCAACGCGAAGATTCTCTGTCCACGACGAACAAGTAGAATTGGCACGCCGTTGTACATTGCACGGGTTGGCGTGCTCTCTGCCAATTTTGGCTCCGCAAGGATGGCCACAAAGTCGTCTGGAAATGATTCACCAGCCGTGCGATCAACACCTACTCTCTGCTCATACACCATCTTTCCACCGAGATGAGCAGACAGTGACATGAGGCCATAGCCGAGTGCCGCGGAGACCCGACCACCGGTGCGCGAGTTTCTCTTTCGCAAGAAGAAAGACGTTGCAAAAAGCGCAGTAACACCTACGTTCAGCAGCCCGTGAATTAGTCCAAGCCGGCGAGCTGGAGGATCAACGTCGGACCAATCAGTGATTCCGGTAAAGGCTGCGCCGGCTGCACCCAAGAGTCCTACTGCAAGCGACGTGTCGGCGGCCAGCGAAAACTCGCGTCTCTTGCGAATCAAATCCAATGCATCAAATATGATTGTGACTGTCCACGCCCCTATAGGCACATCCGTGAGAACAACATGCAGTGGCTCGCCTAGCCAGGTGCCATTCAAGAAGTTCCTGATCTTTTGTGCGCTAGAGCTTCCGTTAGCATAGAGAGCCTTGTCCAGCAACTTCTGTAGTTTCTCCTCCACGGGTTTGCTTGCCGGTGTTTCCGCTCTATCCGAAGCAAAATCACCGATAATCCTCTGAGGTCCGGTAATAGCTGGGTTCGTCATCTGCTTTTCCTGAATAGGCAACCGCTCCGCTTAGATGCCAAAGATGTCAGGTTGGCACGTTATATGTTGCGGGAATGCAAAGTTGCCGAGGAAGCGCAGGAACATGCGAACAGCACCCTGGCGTTGTGCGCTCCGAACAAAACTCCGGAGGCTAACAAGCCTAAGATCTCCCGGATACGTCCGGCAAGAACCCGCAACCCTTCACCATGAATTCCGCGCTGGCCAATTTCATCAGCCGACTTTCACTGCCAGCATCGAAACTGACCCGCCATCTACGCCCTCAACGGGAAACGTGACTCGTTCGGATGACGTGCGGGTGCCGGCAACGTAGAGCAGAGGCAGATAATGATCTGGTGTGGGCACCGCCAATTCCGCTTCGCTGCCGAGCTGGTGCTCGTAATTTACTAGCGGCTTGTGCTCTCCGGCTAGAAGCAGTTCGCGGACTCGACTCTCAAAAGACACAGCCCAATCGTACGGTTCCGGCACATGCCTTCCCCAAGCATAGGCGTGCAAATTGTGCACGAGGTTGCCGCTTCCCAAGATGAGAATACCTTCTTCCCGCAGAAGCGCTAGACGCTTGCCAATCTCATGATGAAATGAAGGTGGTTGTGTCTCATCAATGCTGAGCTGAACCACTGGGATATTAGCCTGTGGATAGACGTGGAGCAGAACCGACCAAGTGCCGTGGTCGAGACCCCAACGATCGTCGCGTCGCACCGGCGTAGGTGCAAGCAATTTCTGGACCCGCGCAGCAAGGTCGGGATCACCTGGCGCGGGGTACTGCAATTGATACAGCTCGCGCGGAAAGCCGCCGAAGTCGTGAATCGTCCTCGGAGCAGTGCTTACAGTGAGGGCCGAATCTTCGATGTACCAGTGCGCGGACACCGAGAGTATCGCCTTGGGCCTCGGCAGGGTCGCGCCGATCGCTGCCCACCGCTGTGTATAAGGGTTTGCCAGCAGCGCATTCATGGGATTCCCGTGCCCAATGAACAAGGCTGGCATCCGCCCGCTCATTTTCGAATCGCTCTTCGTCACGCCGCCTTTTGCGCTTGGCCCGGCATCACGCCTGTTTGCTTCAGCATGCCCATGAGATCGTAGAAGAGGTTCTCCTCCGCGATCTGGCCCTGTTCGTTCCAGTGTGCGACTGTGCAGAAATCAATGTGAAAGCTCTTGCCCGTGGGCTGAATCACAGTTCTATCAGGCATCGTCATCGGACCTTTCATGGTGCCAGTGAAATCAGCAACGGTGCATGTCCATTCACCCTGCGCCAGCCTGATCTTGTAAGGATTGTTGATACGGTGCTGTTCGGGAAACATCTTGAAAAACGCAATTGCCTCCTGCTCGTGCGCATCAAGGCCGTGCGTTGACGGCTGATTCGGCCAGCGCACGATGCAGTCCTTAATGTGATAACGGCGGAACGTCGCAAGGTGTTGTGCGTTCCAGGAATCACCAAGCTGCTTCATATTCTGCAAGTTCTTGCTAGCGTCCATAAACTTCACATCAATTTCTTGACTGCTCGATAAACACTCGTGTCAGTTGTTCGTGCCCGCCCACCTGCCAGAACATCGAAACCTCTACTCTTCCACTCTGCACGACGCTCGGTGAATACGCTTTGCTGTTGGGAGGAACCAGCGACAAAGAACACAAACAGGAGATCTGTTTGCGCGGATGCTAAGCCCAATATACTCCCGGAGCCTCGGCATAAAAACGTGCGCAGTCCAGGCCCAAATGTTTTTGGGTGGAACGCGTCGCTACACGGCAACGCAGGGGCGTATGCTGTTGAATGTCCACAAAATCCTATGATGGTTGAGGGTCTAGAGCACGACGGCAGCAGGCACTCAGCGGGTGACCCGCTTCCGCCTAAGTGCGCGGTCATCGAAGTACATCTCGCGGAATTAAAGCAGTTGTTCAACTCTATCGACCCTTCTCCATTTCGTAACAGAGATCTTGATCCGAAGGCTGAGGAGTTCATTGTGGGCTGGGCGAAGGACATCCCTCGGGATGCACCGCTCGCGCTTGTGGTCGATCTCGATCGCCCTGCCGGACTGCCGGATGAGGCTGTCGTGCTGCGCGATGCCATCCACGAGTTTTTCCACCAGCGTGCTGAGGCGTTTTGGCAGCGCCTGCGCGATCTGTTCCGCGTGGGTCGCACGAGCCTAGTAATCGGCTTGATCGCGTTAGCAGTTGCTATCGCTCTGGGCGATTTTCTCGCATCGTTGATGAAGGGCAGCCGATTTGGCGAAATCGTTCGTGAGAGCCTAACAATCGGCGGATGGGTTTCGATGTGGCGGCCGCTAGAAATTTTTCTTTATGACTGGTGGCCGGTGCGTCGTGAAGCTCGACTTGCCGAAAAACTCGCAATCATGCCCGTACGGATCCGATACATGGATACAGCCGCTCCTGAATCATGGCGCGGCGACTGGCCAGCCGTCTCGCCCGAACAAGAACAAAAGGAAAAGCAGCGTGGAACTGGAACTCTCGATCAAGCAAGCTGACAAAGGCTAGGCAAGCCAGCTGGAGGTGCAATCATGAGCGACAAAGCACAACAAGCGAACAGCATACTTGCCAGTCTCGGCACGCTGCTTCCCGATCTGGAATCCGTTTACAAAGATATTCATTCTCACCCCGAGCTATCGATGCAAGAGAACCGTACAGCCGGCATTGCAGCGGACCGCCTCAGGGCAGCGGGTTACGAGGTGACGACGCGAGTGGGGCAAACCGGAGTAGTTGGTTTACTGCGAAACAGCGATGGACCTACTGTCATGTTGCGCGCCGATATGGACGCGCTTCCGGTTCTGGAAGCCACGGGTCTGCCGTATGCCAGCAAGCTAACGGCGATCGAGAGCACCGAAAAGACCGTACCTGTGATGCATGCCTGCGGTCATGACATGCACGTAACCTGAGTCGAGCATTGACCCCGTTGTTATGGCGGCTGCCACGGTCCTTCGCTTGCAAACGATTGTGTCCCGAGAAGTCGCTCCCACCGACGCGGCGGTTGTAACCGTTGGCTCGCTCCAGGCCGGTACAAAGGAGAATGTGATCCCTGATGAGGCAATCATAAAACTGAACGTGCGTACGTTCGATGAAGATGTCCGAAAACGCGTGCTTGCTGGAATCGAACGCATCGTCAATGCCGAAGCCGAAGCATCGAGAGCACCTAAGAAACCGGAGATCACGTTGCTCGATCGCTACCCGCTTGTGAAGAATGATCCAGAGGCAACAAAACGTGCGATGGACGCATTTCGAAGCTACTTCGCGGCAGACCGCGTGAAAGAGACGCAGCCAACGACGGCCAGCGAAGACTTTGGCTCTTTCGGAACTGAATGGCAGGTGCCTTCTGTATTCTGGTTTGTGGGCGGCACCGATCCTGAGACCTATGCTACGGCGAAAAAAGCGGGCACCATCGCCGACCTTCCTACCAATCACAATCCGCGCTTCGCGCCAGTGATCCATCCAACTTTGGAAGCCGGAGTGGAAGCAATGGTGGTAGCCTCTCAGGCGTGGCTGTCGCCATAAGCTAATTGATCGTCAACGAACAGATCGTTGTGAATACCTTGTTGGTCGCGTTCGACCTTGGCGGTACCTTCGTGTTTGCGCTGAGCGGTGCAACGACCGGGGTCAAGCACAGACTCGATTTATTCGGAGTTCTGGTTCTATCTTTCGCCGCGGGCAATTCGGGCGGGATCGCGCGCGACGTGATGATTGCAGCGCATCCTCCTGCTGCCATCAGCGACTGGCGATACCTCGCGGTGTCGATGCTTGCCGGGCTGATTACGTTCTACTGGTTTCCAATCATTAACCGGCTGAGCAGCCCCGTGCTGGTATTCGACGCCGCCGGACTGGCGCTATTTGCGGTGGCTGGTGCAGGTAAGGCGCTGGCGTTTCACGCTGGGCCGGTTGCGGCAACGCTGTTAGGTATGCTGACGGGGATCGGAGGCGGCATGGTGCGCGACATCCTGGTGATGGAAATACCCAACGTGTTGCGAACCGAGCTCTACGCAGTCGCAGCGCTGATTGGTGCCGCTGTGATGGTACTCGGAAAAATGCTGAATTTACGCACTTCCGCGGCGGCGACTACCGGCGCAGTCCTCTGCTTTGGACTGCGATTTATTGCCATGCGACGAGGCTGGCAGCTCCCCATAGCACGCCCACCGCAAAAGGGCTGACTGGTAATCAGTCATAAACCACAGTTTCGCTGGCCTTTTAGGTCCTTCCGTGTGCCAGCTATGCGCCAGATTTAGAGGTTATTTGGCCTGCGAACGCGCTTGCTTCACCATTTCTACCACGACCTTTCTAGTCTCCGTCGCATCGCGCACTTCCTGCAAGAAGGCGATGCGGGCACCACGGATGCCCTCAGCAGTTTTCAAGCGGACATGAAAGCCAAGGCGATCGACCGCGGTCATCGTCGCTTCCGTTGAGTCGATGTGAGCAAATGTCTGGGCAAGCATGACGAGTGCATCCCTGTGGTCGGCGTTCATGTGCTGAATAATTTCGCCCATAGAGTCGGCAAGAGGGTCGGGCTGGCTGCGGTCATAATCGGATGCGGATACCCAGCCCATCACTCCGAAGCCTCCCACGTAATAAACATCAACGACCTCCATGCGGTAAAAAGAAAAGTCTTCAAAATCTACCCAATATTTGCTGTTGGCATGATGCTCCAGGTAGAGCCTGCGAGCCTCGGGCAAATCGGGCGTCGGTACTGGCAGAACATTCCCTAGCAGCGTAACCCTCGATGCTCCGAGCGGTTCGCCCTCGGTGTCCTGCTGCGTGACGAGCAGACTGGCATGGGGATCGGCCTGCAGGTTCTGCGTGTGCATGGCCATGGTGCTGATCAAGAAGGTAGGACCGCCGTGATCGTCCAACGCGTAAGGCATTACGGACCCAAATGGGAATCCTGGCTGTTTACGCGATAGGGTAGAGAGACTGCCGATGCGGCCCAGATACAATAATGTGCGCGCACGTTCGGCGAATGTCGGCTCGGGGACTGGAGGCTGGTCACTCGCAGGTCCGGGCCCCGCATGTTTTCTGACAGAAGAAGTTGTCATTCTTGGTCACCTCTCCTAGGTTTCTTCGTCCGGTGGACCTGCCGCTCCGGCCAGATCCTGCGGCTTGATCTTCTCGACGTTGAATTTTGCCGCGCGCTCCCTCATCGTCTTGAGGACCTCTTCGAGTGGAGGCGGTTCGCCCTTAATCCAACGCAGCGGGTTGATGCGGGCTATCACGAATGAGCGCAGGTACGGGCTGACGAGACCGCGTTCTTTGAGCTTCTTTACTGCTGCCGCAACTTTCTCCTCAAGGTCGAGCACCATCGTGGCCCGTTTCTCGTGATCCTTGACGGCGGAGCGGAGCGGTTCATCGGTGAAGGTCTCCAGTCGCCGGAGGATCGAATGGTAAGCGCCACCGCCGAAGCGCGGTACGCGTTCATAACAGACGCCGAGAGTAACCAGGGCGGGTTCGTCGAGGTAGAAAGCGAACTGCGACTCAGATCGGGTGGCATCTTCGTCCACCAGACCACGGTAGATGCGGATGACCTCCAGGGAGCGTTCCTTGAGATTGTGAGCCTTCTCCGTATTGAGCGCGAGGATCTGCCAGGCTACTTCGCGGTCAGTGACGACTAGCGTAGTAATGGATTTCGCCCCCAGGCGGCGCATGGCTTCCAGGCGATGCCGGCCATTGGGAGTCCGGAACCCTCCCTTCGGTGCGACTACAGCGATGATCGGGTCGAGAAAACGTCCGGTTTTGTTGATGACGTCGGCGAGCCGTTTGTGATGAGCGTCGGAGAGATCTCTTTGGAAAGGAGTGGGCTCGACAACATCGATTGGCAGGACGGATAGCAATACCGGATGACCGGCAAGCGGCTCCTTGTACGATCCAACAACGCAGCCGCCAGCTCTGGCAATTGCCTCCACAGCTTCCGCTGCAGCTCCTGTCGGCTGCTCCAGTCGGCACTCGGCCGGGCCGAGACCCTTCGTTCCGGGTTTGGCTTTGCGAGGACGCCTGCCGGCTGGTGCGCGCTTGACCATGGCAAAGGCTCTATTCTAGTTCGGGATAGACTGTCTTTAGTCACCGATCATGGTCACGACGCTCGTGTTGGAAATGTGCGCTTGTGTAGTTGACCTCCCGATAATTGTGCTGGTCGAGGTCCTGAACGATCTTCAGCAGGTGATCGGGATCTTCCGCTCCCAGGCGCGGCGTGGCCCAACTCTCTCCGGTTTTTGCGCTCTCCTCGAGCCATGGTGATTCCCTCCCACCTCATATTCACAACGACCCTTCCCCGGCTGACCGCTCGTAGGGCAGCAACAATCGAGCCGACGATACAGAAACTGATCATTAGAGGCAGAGTGATCAAGCATAAACCGACCAGTAACTCGACAGTGCTATCCAGCATGCACGCGTCCTTCCGTCGCTACGGGCGGTTGCCTGAAGTCCCAACTCTCCGAATGCGGGGATGGCCAGACTAGTGTTGAAACGCGAACTAGAGGTGCACTGGTGTGTCGAGATTTGCGTCGTCCTGAGACAGGCGTCGTTTGCGTGCCACTGTCGAAATGCCGACATTGCGTCGATCGTCAGCCCGCCTTCTTTGAGCCTCATGAGGCTGTTTCAACCTTGCACATATCTCGGGAATGTCAAGAGGTGCGTGCATAAGGACGGGAGAGTTGCTGGACCGATAGCTCTCGAGTTCAAGAGTCATCGGGTTCCGCCCAGTGCATTGTGCCGAAAGTCAACGCGAGCATACGCAAACTGCTTTCCACAATCGAGGCACACCTCGTAAGTCCGGCCCGAAATCGTGAATGGACGGCTCACGTTGCGATGCCAGCAGCCGAAGACGCGCTCGAGGACGGTTTGTAGTCGACATTTCACAACTTGTTGCCCTGGCGTTCTGTTCTCCGTTTTCGGGCTCCCTCTTGCATGCGCACGCTGGCGCCCTGGGTTAAGGAAAATTCCTTTGCGGTCGAGAAGGCTCGAGGAATTACCGGTTTATTTATTGCTGGGCGCAATCACCCTGGCAACCTTGCTTCGCCCACGCGGCGCCGAGCGAGTGGAGTATGAGGGCATCCCCTACAGTCAGCGCGCTGGGATCCATAACGATCTTGTTGAGCGTCATACACCACGGCTCGTGGTGAAGGGCACCGCCGCAGTGCTCACACGCGACCTGGGCACTGTAACGGTTGCTGTGAAACCACGCGGTTGGAGCTTCGTACGACATAAAGTAAACCTAGAAACGACTGAAGCTGCTACCTAACACTCATCCTCTATCCGTCAGGAGTTGGTCCAGATCTTTCATCGATGTGTTACGACCTAATGCTCCAGCAATTCGCTCTCCATCTGCAGGTTCCTGTTCTGACCTTTGGCAACCCAAGTGCTCCACACCGTCTTGGAGAGTCGTCAATTGGGAATGACATCTGGATGAGGCCTGACGCTCGATAGAAGCCACTTATGAAAAGACTCGTTTGCATGATTCTGTTCGTTGGCGGTGGCTGGCTTCTCCGCTCCAGACCAATGTGCGATTGGAAAGCCAAAAGACAAAGGATTTCAAGAAGAAAGGAGGCGGTAATGGCCCGTATAATTGAGTTCTACGTGCCTCCGAAATTCCAACGAAGAGAGTCGCTCATTACGCGGTCACAGAAGGGAAAGGTCATTGTGTTCTGCGCCGAGGCAAGGAAGCCTGCATAGCCCTCAAGGCCCAAGCTTTGCGCGACGGAGAAGCTGTGCGTTGAGTGCCACAATGATCGTGGAGAGATTCATCGCGATTGCACCCCACGCTCATTGGCAGATTCACTCCCCAAGCGCCGAGAAGACCTGGAGTGCGGATGGAAGATCTTCTGCCCATTGATGCAGTTCTAATCAGCCACAATCATTTCGACCATCTGGATTTGCCGACTCTGCGTCAACTGGGGCTCGTGGAGGTTCTACTTTTGTGGTGGCCGCTCGGTGTGGTCGCCTGCTTCGCTCCCAAGGAATCGAATCCGTTCACGAGCTGG
>CAVYWE010000004.1:0-572032 GCA_963772195.1 uncultured Acidobacteriaceae bacterium
TAATCAGTAGGTTGTAGGTTCGATTCCTACCGCGCTCACCATCTTTTCAATCACTTAGCAGACCTTGCGATCCGCTGCGATCCGCTGCCGGGGCTGGCCAGGACGGCGAGCCGCCCGACTTTCCCTTGCGCCTCTCGCATTTCATCAGTCACCACGTCGCCATATATGTTCATCGTGGTGCGGATGTCGGCGTGTCGCATCAGTTTTTGGCGAACAGCGAGCGAAGTCCCAACGGAGTCAAGCCAGCTCCGGTAGGTGTGACGTAGCGAGTGCGCGCCCAACCTGCCGGCAGCAGATGCAGCTTTCTGATACACCCGCCAAATCTGGTCGTATGACCAGGGAAGGCGGCCAAGCTGCACCGGCGAAGCGAACACCCAATCCTGCGGTAATGAGAACTGAGCAGGCTGACGCCAGCCCTTCAAGAATTCGAGCAGGCTCTCGTCCATCCGCAACTCCTTCCGCGACTCATCGGTTTTGGTTTCGTCCACTTTTTGGGCGATGATACTGCGCTCGATGCGGAGCGTGCTCCTCAGCCAGTCCACATCGCACCACTTCAACCCGAGACACTCGCTAATCCTCAGCCCGAAGCAAACACACAGCACCGCAACTATGCGGAACGGTTCTCCCAAGTTTTGGGCGAACCGCTGGAACTCATCAACCGTCAAGTTGCGAGGCTGTTTCGTGCGTTTGCTGGCACGTTGGATTCTCAAATGTGCCCTTCCAGTGGCACTTGGGGCAATCAAGAATCAGGCGCTTGAAATCATCAAAGTAGTTGAAACGTTTCGTAGTCATTTTTGTCTCCTTTTGGTGGGATGGCAGTCAGAGGGCGGGGTTCTCCGGGGAGAACTGCGGTCATCGAGGATTGGGAGGAACGAAAAAAGCTCCCGAGAGGGAGCTTTGTGAAAAGAGTGGTTTGTCATTCTTTAGACTACGCGGGTGCGGTTTCAGTATCAACCACAAACAGAGAGCCACTCGCAATCTCGTAACCCCAGTTACGGTTACCACCGAACTCCGAGTGTTTCGAGGTTGGTTGGCGCTCGTCCTCTCTGGAGTGATGGCTCCTGAGCCTAGTTTGAGCCCCGTGCTACCATGCCCCCGTGTTCAATTTTGGCAGACCGAAAACAGTCGGCGACTCGATCATTCATATCGCGGGTGCCGTCGTCACGTTATTCCTCGTCTGGTGGATGCTACGCGTTTTCGTTCTCTGATCGACGAGTTCCCGTCGCCATCGTGATTCCTTGTTCCCAATCTCCTGCATACCAGCCAGTTGGCGATAAATCGCCGTTTCACCATCTACACCGGCGATTCTCACTTAGTGCAAACGCCTGGTTACGCCAGTCGTGCTTTATCCTCATACTGGAAGGAACCGAGTAAAAGCGGCATGAAGAAACAGATTGCGTTGCTCGCTGTCATCTTGCTCATCTCGGCAGCCTATGCAATCTCTGCTGCGAAACGCCTTGGTTTTTGGGGACTAGCGTTTTTTCTTTTCGTCTGGGTTGCCGTGTTCTCGTGGGCCAGATCGCGCAAGAAACTCTAGAAATTGACTGGTTTTGAGTGTAATCGCCTGGTTACATCAACTATCGGCTAACAAGTGTGCTCGTAGTAGTTGCGGGTAGCTGCGTAGAGTATTTCGCCTCCGGGCTACCTCCCCAAATGCGTAGGATGAGGCGATGCAAAATGAACAGCATGGTTAGCGAGACGGCGAAGATTAGCCACCCCGAATAAGGGGAAAAGATCTGTGCTTCATCTAGACCCCAGAACTGGGCAAGAAGACATGTACCAACAATCCGAAAGCTGTCGGCAACAATTGCGATTGGCACTGAGGAGCATGCCAGCACGCTCGCACCCATTTGCGATTGTCCGCCCAATACCCGTGGATGATGGCCACGGTCAACGGAGTCAGGAGGGAGCGGATTCCGCTTTCCGTTTCAAAGATGAAAAGAGCCGAATTGGCATGAAGCATGATCACATTCCCCTCTCGCACCAGGGGAACTCCGGCAAGTTGGAGCAGAAAAGCCGAAAGCTTTAGGGTTGGCACCTCAAGCGAAAACGTGACCTTTTGAAGGATCACGCTCGGGACTGGGATCATCAGAATCAAAAACCCCCATGGGAACAAGACAGCGCGAAAGAACTCCCATCCGTAAAGCAGAATGATCAATCCCGCGAGAAGAAGCAGCAGCGACACACCCGGGAAGAACAAACCCCCTTTCAGAACTGTGGGATTCCGCATGAGAAGAGCCAACACAACCAGCGGAAGACCAGCCCATGATGGGGCGGCCTCAATGGCCTTGAGCTTCTTGCGGTCCCGCCAGAGAATCAACAAAGCAAAGGCGGGGACAATTATTCCGTGGGAGAAGAACGGATCGTGCATCCACACTTCGAACAGCCGAGCAAGAACCGGGGCGTAGAGCCACGCAATTAGCGGCAGCACCAATAAATTCCAGTAGCGCACGGCGGAATATTATGACACTGTTTCCGATTGCGTTGCACAATCCCGATAGCACCAACTTCTGTCCCGACGGTGGGTTAGTCCGGGTTTTTCCCTCTGTTAATTAGTGCTCTTAACTCACCCAGTTGTCTCTCCCAACACGCGTCGCACATTGCAATTGTTCGCTCCGGCACAGAGTTTGCTTTTTCCGCTTTGGACCTAAGCACCGTCCACCCAGTCTTTCCGGGTCTTCCACATGGGTAGCCAGCATGCCAACAAGATTTTGATGTGCAAACACAAGGGCGCATGCAGCAATACCTCATTGAACCATTACAACCATCTTCCGATGCGAGCGGCGATTCTCACGACGCAGAATACTTTGTGTCTCCCAATTCCACCGGACTGCTACAGCTATGCAGCCTACGCCACCGAAACGCAAGGGGCGAAAGGATTGTACGAGCCACGACCGAGGCGGAAAATCGTCAAGTGGCAATTGAGTGGTGAAAAATCCCGATTATACTCATTGACTCTTGGGCACAGGAAGATCGTACACTTTGCGTATGCCGGTAGTCGTCGAAATGCACAACGTCGGCGATCTGAATCTGCAGCGGGACGTGGTCGCCGTCGTCGAGCACGTGCTTTCTGGCCGGATCGGGGATTGGCGAGTCCTCATCGTCGGCTCACTGGAGAGCGACCGATGGGAGATGAAGATTTTCGGGCCAAACGCGTTCGAGCGCTCTTACACCCTGGAAAAGACGTCCGGCGAGCATGACCCCCAAAGAATAGCGGCTCTGGTTAGCAGAATTGTTTCGTAGCGGCCATTCAGCCCAGTCTCGTGAATTCCGTCAATGTCAAGCTGGTCGCACCGTACGAGATGGAGAAGTGCTCGTCGCCGCCGCGCGACGGCGAGGGGTCGGGCTTTGCGAGACCGGCTGTTGGCGTGAAATCCCGTTCACGATGTCTTCACGTTCAGACAGTGCCAGGAGCCGCTTGACAATCTGTGCCTTCTCCCATTTTTCTGGTTTTTTGGGTTTAGCAGCACGAGCCTTCACAATGATCGCAAGCACTACGAGGAAGCTAGCCACTCCGACCAACACAATTGTAGTCATCGACTCTACCCCGCTGAGCATGGGTGCTCAAAGCAGTTGTTCAGTACAGAATTGTGCGCTTGCCGGAGTTGTGGCCGATACGTTACGAAGGTTGCTGTCCTGAAACAGGAGTGCGGGCAAATCGGATTTTTGTCGCAGTGAGATCGTCGTGTGGTTGGGGAAAACATCCCGATTACGCTCATTGAGGAGTTTTGAGCGTAAAGGCCTGTGGCTGTTGAAAAACTCGGAATTTCGGAAACTAGGGCAAATTTGGCGGATGGAAAATGTCTAGGCGACCCGAGAAGATCGTTTGTAGGGTATCCTGACGCGATTTTATTTCTGCGATTTTTGCGGGAGTGAGTTTTTCAACACCCACGCCTGATTACAACAATTACTTCCGCGTAGCCCGTAATCCGCCCAGAATCGATGCCAAGTGGGGAGATCACTTCCCACAAGCCGGGGAGAATGCAAAACATTCCGTCAGGTGGAACAAAGTCCGGCGCTCTCGCGTACTAGGCATGGGAGGACCTACCTGGACCCGCGTGAGCGAAACGCGAAGTTCCATTCGGCAGAACGCTGGATGACCTTGGAAAGACTCGGGGGTCTCTTTTTATTCTGTCTGTCGATACTCACGTGTCAAGCAAGCCATGCAGAACCGCTGCCCCTAGCCACACCGACGGAGGCATTGAACAAATGTGTCATGTCGGCGGAAGACAAGTCTTGGATCGAATGAGCGCTAGGCGTCTGGCACGTTGTGGAGCGCAGGGAGCTGTTGCTCACGCCTTCGCCCCTCCCTGCGATTGTGGCCATCGACGCCACCTGCGAGTTTGTGGCGAACCCTCGCGGGGATGACCGCTTAGTTTGGGAGGGAACACGCCATTCGGAAATGATCACCTTTCCTGACGGCAATACCGCGCCCTTCGGTGTCGTCTCGTTCGCGGCACCTCGGGATTCTTCGCCATGAGCTTGCCTTCGGTGTGGAGAGCCAAGGGTATCCAAAGTGGACTCGGATTGGAAAGGCTGATGGACGGGGTCCTTCTCCACGAGATGACCCACACGCGGCAGTTTTACTTCGTCAATCCCCGAATGGAGCAGCTGACAGCGCAATATAAGCTTTCGGACGATATCGGGGACGACTCCCTTCAAGACGCTTACCAGACCAATCAGGCTTATGTCGCCGACTATGAGGCCGAGCGCGATCTTCTCTACGCCGCCGCCGCTCGCACGGATATCGAGGCGAAAGCTCTTGCTCGTCAAGCCCTCGCGAAGATGCGAAGCCGGCGTTCCAAATGGTTCGTCGGTGCTGCCGAGAAGTGGAAGCCGCTCGATGAAATCTTTCTGACCATGGAAGGTCTAGGTCAGTGGGCTGCATATGCTTGGTTCACGGACAAGGACGGGCCCAACCTCGATCCTGTGAGAGTGCTCCCCGAATTCCGCAGAAAACGAAACCGGTGGACGCAGGACGAGGGGTTGGCGCTCATTCTCGTTGTCGATCGTCTCGTTCACGGCTGGCAGAAGCTTGCGTTCGCCCAAGAGCCCGAACTCGCTGAATCCTTGCTCGAGCGAGCAACTCGCTAAGTACCAGTCGATTCGATGATCTTTCTCCATCTGGAATGAGAACCGCAAACTCCAGTCCCACCCGTAGTAGTCCGTCGGACCCAGCGGTCGTTGTCGTAATATCCCGATTGCGCTCATTGACCCCGTCCTTGTCTCATTAGGTCCCATCTTTGGAGCAGTCGGCCCACCAAGAATGAGTCTTTTTCTCTATGACACTGTAATGAGAGTACTCGCAGGAAGTCCCATTTCTTTGTCCTGTCCACTGAGCTGGTTGTCCATCGATTGGGCAACGCTTTTCAGGGGGCCCTTCTTTAGAACAGCCTTGGACGCTGAGAATGATTAAGGCCAAAGCAACAGTCGGGAACCAACGAGAATTTGGCATCTCTCCACAAAATCGTCAGCGTGGCCCTTAATCGTAGCGCGCAGGTCAATTGTTGAAATATCCCCATCTCACTCACCGACTGACGGGGATTCTCCCGGCTTCGCTCCCGATCAGAATGTTGAGCTAATGCAACCTATGGTAGTATGCGCTGGCTCTTGAAAGGAGCATCCATGAAGCACATCAACTTTAGGGTTGGGGCCGCATTGGTAATGGGTGTGGTGCTGGGCGTATTGGGAAGCCGGATGTTGAGTGCCCAGGACAATTTGAAAACCGGCACGGTTCTGCAGCGGACGGATCTGAAGGGCGCTCCGGGATGGGAAGCGATCCTGGTCGAGCGCATCCTGCCGCCGGGCGCGGAGAGCGGGAAGCATACTCAAGGCGGCAATGAAATCGTGTACATCCAGGAGGGCTCGGTGACGTTTGAGGCTCAGGGCAAGCCCGCCGTGACCCTGAAGCCAGGCGAGGCCTTCACCACTGCGGCGGGCGAGGTACACAACGTGAAGAATGCCAGCAGCAGCGCTCCCGCGAAGGCGTTGGCCTTCTACGTTGCCAAGAAAGGCACCAAGCTCGAGGATCTCTCGGTTCCGGCCAAATAAGAATCGCGACTGGCGGTTAGCAGACCAGCTCGTTCTAAGGGATATGTGTGCCCGTTCCAACGAGTCAGCAGGGTCAAGCCGTTCTCCATCTTTGTTGGCGATAAATCGCGATATCGCTCATTGACCTTGGGTCGAGCGCTAATACACCCACTGTGATTGTCGCAATCATCCCCGGCATTGAGGGTGCGGAAGGGTAGTAAAGAGACGGATCCGGTTTTCCACATCCGATTGACACGCCAAATCGACGGTCTTGACTAACCCTTTGAAATGCGAGACGCTTGCGCGCACTGGGTTTAGAAGCGCAATGAGGATGTGCCGTGGATCCTACGATCGCGGGGCTTATTGGCGCTGCTGAACAAGGTGGCGTCGCCGCCGCCGACTTGCTCTTCAGCGCTCTCTACGCGGAACTACACAGGCTGGCCCAACGCGAACTCGCGCGGCCAGGGGCGGCTGTGAGTCTCGGCGCCACGACCCTGCTGCACGAAGCGTACCTGGATATGGCGGCGCGCTGCGGACCGTCGTTTCCCGACCGGGCGCGATTTATGGGATATGCGGCTCGGGTGATGCGCGGGTTGATCATTGACCATGCCCGGGAACGGCACGCGCAGAAGCGCGGAGGCCTGTTCGAGATCACGGCGCTCGACACCGATGCCATGGAGAACGCCGTGGACCATCGCGAACTTGCGCAAATCAGCGTAGTGTTGGACGACCTTGGCAAGGTGGAACCTACTCTCGCCGAGGTCGTGGACTTGAAGTTCTTCTGCGGCTTCTCGTTCGCCGAAATCGCCACCATGAAGGATGTATCGGAACGCACGGTGCAGAGAGACTGGGAGAAGGCGCGCATTTATCTGCATCGGAAAATTCGCGCGGATTTGTCGCTTTGAGAAATCCATGTCCACACTTAGCCCGGACCAGTGGCAGCAGTTAAGTCCGTATCTCGATCAGGCGCTGGCTATGGCTGACGATGAGCGCGCCGCGTGGCTGGGCTCGCTCGGCGAACAGAATCCTGAGCTGGCGGCGGAGTTGATGGCACTCCTTAACGAACATCGCGAGCTGGCGCAGGAAGGTTTTCTGGAAAACGGCCGCTTCGGGCTGCCGAACGCTCCCGGACTGGCGGGCCAAGCCATTGGCCCGTACATGCTGCTCTCGCAAATTGGGCAGGGCGGGATGGGAAGCGTGTGGCTGGCGGAACGTAGCGACGGGCGCTTCGAGCGGCGAGTAGCGGTGAAGTTCCTCAACCTTGCGTTGATGGGGAAAGGCGGGGAGGAGCGCTTCAAACGCGAGGGCAGCATTCTGGGGCGGCTTGCGCATGAGCACATCGCGGAGCTGGTGGATGCAGGTGTCTCTGCAGCCGGGCAACCGTATCTCGTCCTGGAATATGTCGAGGGCGACCATATTGATCGCTACTGTGACCAACGCAGGCTCGATGTGGAAGGCCGAATCCGCCTTTTCCTGAATGTGCTTGAGGCAGTCGCCCATGCGCACGCCAACCTGATCGTGCACCGCGACCTCAAGCCGTCGAATGTACTGGTGAGCAAAGACGGACAGGTGAAGCTGCTCGATTTCGGCATCGCCAAACTGCTCGAAGGAGAGGGGCAGGAAGGGGCGGCGACGCTGCTCACGGTCGAAGGCGGGCGCGCGATGACGCCCGAGTACGCGGCTCCAGAGCAAGTGACGGGGGCGCCGGTGACAACCGCCACCGATGTCTATGCTCTTGGTGTGTTGCTGTACGTGTTGCTGACTGGGCAGCATCCTGCTGGATCTGGCCTGCACACGCCCGCAGACCTGGTGAAAGCGATCGTCGATACCGAACCGCGGCGCCTCTCCGACGTCGTGACCCCCACGAAGGCGAACGCCGAGGAATCCACGACCAATGCGGCCAGACGCACCACTACGCCCGACAAACTTAGCCGGTTGTTGCGCGGAGACCTCGACACGATCGTCGCCAAAGCGCTAAAGAAAGATCCGCAGGAGCGCTATGTCTCGGTCACCGCGCTGGCCGACGATCTGCGCCGCTATCTGAGGCACGAACCGATCAGCGCGCGCCCGGACACATTCGCCTATCGCGCCGGCAAGTTCGTACGCCGGAATCGCATAGTGGTCGCACTGGCTGCTCTCGCCGGCGTGGCCATCATCGCGGGGATTGTGGGCACTTTGATGCAAGCTCGCACCGCGCGTGCGCAGCGTGATTTCGCGTTCCGCCAGCTCACCCGCGCGGAAGCGATCAACGACCTCGACAACTTCCTGCTGACCGACGCGGCGCCCTCAGGCAAACCATTCACGGTCGACGAATTGCTCGGGCGCGCCGAGCGCGTGGTCCGGCGTCAGCACGATCTGAACGACGTCAATCACATCCAACTCCTCATTTCGATTGGCCAAAAATACATGGGACGAGAGCAGGACGCCAGCGCCCGCCGAGTCCTCGAAGAGGCTTACCAGCTTTCGCGAAGGATTACCGAACGATCCACCCGCGCCCAAGCCTCATGCGCCCTGGCCGCTACGATTTCCAATGCGGGTGATCCCAAGCGCGCGGAAACGTTCATCCAGGAGGGCCTCCGCGACCTTCCGGACCAACCTCAGTTTGTTCTTGATCGGGTCTTCTGCTTTGAACGCGGCAGCGAGGTCGCTCGCGATGGGGGTCAATCCTCGGAAGCGGTCGCGCGAGCTTGGGCGGCACAACAGCTGGTTGAAAAGTCGCCGCTTCGGTCGGACGCGTTGGAGTCGCACACTCTAATGGACTTGGCCGAATCGTATCGTGTTGCCGGGCAGCTGCGAGAGGCAAGCGCTACATTCGAACGGGCGTCAACGCAACTGGCAGCGCTCGGGCGCAACGACACCGAACAGGCCGGCACGCTCTTCAATAACTGGGCTTTGACCCTGTACCAGTCTGGGCGAATGCTGGAGGCGGAAAAAATTTACCGTCGTGCGATCGACATCAGCCGGGCAGACAGCTCGGTAGAGGCCGTTCAGCCTACCGAGCTCAACAACTATGCCGCTGTGCTACGCGAGCTGTCGCGCCTGCCGGAAGCCGCGGACTACGCGGAACGAGCGTACGCGAAAGCCGAGGCGGCAGGAGACATGGTATCGATCAATCAATGCCTGTTGCTGCGAGCGAGGATCTACCGCGATCAGCACGATCTCGCACGTTCCGATGCCATGCTGGCACAGGTCGAACCGAGGCTGCGACGCAGTCTTCCCGCCGGGCACTATGCGTTCGCGTCTCTCGCTTCGGACCGATCTCTCAACGCCCTCGCTAAGGGTGATGTTCCGGCGGCTGTGCGGCTGGCGGATCAAGCGGTGGCGATCGCTGAAGCCGCAATCAAAGCCGGAGGGGAAGGTGCGGTTCTGCTCCGAATGTTGCTGACCCGCCGGTCCGCCATCGAGCTTGCCGCCCATCGCCCCGGCGATTCGGCCGCTGACGCTGCGCGCGCTTTGAGCCTGCTGCAGGCCGCTGCCGAGCCCGGAACATTCTCAAGCACAATGGGGCATGCCTATCTCGCGCTGGCGAGCGCGCTCGAGGCCCAGGGCAAGGGCAACGAAGCGCGCGCCGCCGCCCGCTCGGCCGCGGAACAGCTCCAAAACGCGCTCGGGCCCGATCATCCGGACACCCGGAGCGCCCAGCACCTCGCAGAATTAGAAACCCAGCCGCGATAGCCTGCCAACCGTCCGTGTTTTTCCTCCCAGTTGTCGTCTTTTCCCTTCGGTTTCCGATATCCCAAGTAGAGGCCCCTCCGATGGGGCTGGGGACCCGGAAAGCAACCAGCCCTATTAACCAAAGAGCAAATTGGAGAGCTGCCAAAAGGAGAAATGACATGAAAACCAACACAAAATACGTATCCATGATCGGCGCCTGTCTTGCCCTCGCGTTGAGCTTCGTCGCAACTCCAGCAACAGCACAGAGCGACGCGGTACGCGCAATCTATATGTCGGCCGGCAACGTGCCCACCAACATCGCGACAGTTCACACCTATGCCGATCCGCCCAAAGGCTTCAATCCTCTGACGGCCACCGACGTCGAGTTGGCCACCTACGGCTTTCCGCAACGGCCCGACAAACAGGCCGATCCTGACCACTATGCCATGTGGGAACGAGCCATGCGAGCCGCCAAGATTCGCTGGAATGGGGAGCTGAGACCTCTGCAAGCCGGCTGGGGGATTTCTGACAGTTCATTGTCCTTGCCGCAAGCCGCCGGGACCTTCACGCCAGCACCGAGATCGAACATCAGCGGGAGCGGCGTCACGCTCAACAGCGGCCGTACGACCTGGAGCAATAGTTATTCGTTCAACGACATTTGGACGGTAATCAGCGTGCCGGTTGCCACGCAGCCGTTCGACAACACCACTGGGTGCACCGCAAGCGATTATATATCGGTGAGCCTCACCGGGATTGACGGTAAGATCATTTTTCCCAACGGCACACCTGTTTTCCTTCCCGAGGAGAACGTCGGTGTATATGAAGACTTTAGTTGCGTCTACGGAGTGGCGTCTTACACCGCATACGTCGGATGGGAGAACACTCTCAACGGGGTGTTCTCACTCAACCCTGGGGACCTCTTCTACACAGAAGTGCACGCTTTCGGTGGGTGCAACAACGGCTCGGCGTTCGTGGAGGACCTCAGGACCCTAACCTACGGCTCCTATACCATAACAAATCCCTGTTTTGTGGGTCCGCAGATCGGGCGTTACGCAAACTGGATGGTGTGGCGACCCTGCTGCAACGGCCCCAACCCTTACGGGGCGTGGCCATTAGCCAACACGATCGGCATCTCCTTCGATGGGGCGACAGCCCTGAATGGCCTTGGCAAGCAGTTCTACCCAGGATCGCAAGCCAGCTCGACCCAGATCCTGACCATGACAGATGATGGCGCTACCCAGGCTATCGAGGTTGTGAATCAGGGCAGTACCGGCTATCAGGGCCAGCATTCGCTTTTCTTCCAGACTACGGGATGCGCCTTCACAGGGGGCTGTACCCCGTGACAAAAAAACAAAGCCGGACGGGCAACTCGAACCTGAGAGCCCGTCCGCGGTCGCTATCTGATGTACCTCATACCCTAGCCGCTTGCTGCGGGATCACCGTTCCGCACGGGCGTCCCTCGATAATTGCGAAGGTTCTGTCAAGTGCACTGTACTCCTCGGCGGTGCGTGAGCGCCGCCGGATTTGTCAGGCTGGGGAACCAAGACTCTGGAGTCCCGTGCTGGCTCGCTCAGAATTTCAGGCTGGCCGACATGGCGAATCGAGAGAGGATGAGGGAGTTTCGTTTCCCGGTCGTTTACTGTGGAGGACGCGGCGATCATTTTCAGTTGGCGCTCCCCATTCGATTTCTATGGTCATTTCCATTTGCGTCCCGGTACCCCGCCGTTGAGCGACTGATTCAAGGTATTTGTGCGGGATTCTCGCTGAGATGCACCCGGGCCGACTTCCGTCCTCCCTTGGTCGGGTCGCCGGCAAACCGGAAGCTATCCCAGCGCCTCGCGTTGAAATTTGAACCAGCCGGTAGTTGGCGATAAATCCCGATTACACGCATTGATGTTCTCCTTCCGGGGACTGACAACACTTAACATCTACAGCCAGGTAGGCTTGATCACGCTGGTCGGTCTGGTGTCGAAAAATGGCATCCTGATCGTGGAGTTTGCCAACCACCTCCAGGAAACCGGAAAGGAAAAGCTTGCAGCCATTATCGAGGCGGCGACCACGCGCCTGCGCCCCATCCTGATGACCACCGCAGCCACCGTCGTCGGCCACTTCCCGCTAGTTTTGGCGAAAGGCCCTGGAGCAGGCGCGCGTAACAGCATCGGCATCATGCTGGTAAGCGGCATGATTATTGGAACGGCATTCACGCTGTTTGTCGTGCCCTCGATCTACATGCTTGTGGCGCGCAAGCATGTGGCCGAATCAGCCGAGGAGGCTGGCCGCAACGCTGTCCTACCTGACCCGGCAGAAGCTGTAGTTTAGGGGTTGCGATTTCAGAGCAGTTATTGGTTGGCGGGCCAACCTGGGCCGTGCCTGATCCACCCGTGCCTAGGCGATTCTCTTGATAGTCCTGGGAACGCCAGCGTATAAATGCAGGCGGAGTCCACGCGGTGAGAAGATTCCAGTCCGTTTTAATCAGAGCACTGTTGATCGCGGCCGGCTTGTCCACGAGCGCGATGGGGGACCAAACGGCGCGTTGGAGTGAGCAGAAGGCGAACGCTTGGTACGCGCAACAGCCGTGGCTGGTTGGAAGTAATTACATTCCAAAGTCGGCAATCAACCAGTTGGAAATGTGGCAGGAAGCGACCTTTGATTCCGTCGAGATAGATAAGGAATTGAGTTGGGCTGAATCAATGGGCATGAACACCATGCGTGTCTTTCTGCATGATCTGCTTTGGCAACAGGATCCGGCGGGTTTTCAGAGGCGCATCGACCAGTTTTTGACGATCGCGTCGCGGTATCACATCCGTCCGATGCTTGTGCTCTTCGACTCATGCTGGGACCCGCTACCTCATCTCGGACCGCAGCATCCACCCACTCCGGGAATTCACAACTCGGGCTGGGTGCAGAGTCCCGGTGCGAAGGCACTGGCGGACCCCAATCAATATCCGCGGCTGAAATCATACGTACAGGGAGTGGTGGGAGCTTTCGCGAAGGACGAGCGGATTCTTGCATGGGACGTGTGGAACGAGCCGGGTGCTGATAACGCAGGAAGTTATCCGAAAGAGGAGCTGGCCGAGAAAGACAAAATCGCCAAGGTTGGCGCGCTCTTGCCTCAGGTGTTCGAGTGGGCACGCGAAGTCAAGCCCGTGCAGCCTCTCACCAGCGGCGTGTGGGCGGTCGATACCTCGCCAGATGGCGCGAACCTCGGTGAACTGCAGCAGATTCAATTGCGAGAGTCGGACATTATTACATTTCACAACTACAGCTGGCCGGAATACTTCAGCCGCGAAGTGGCATGGCTCAAGAGATACAACCGCCCGGTGATCTGCACGGAATTCATGGCACGTTCTGTGGGCAGCACGTTTGACACGATATTGCCGATTGCGAAATCGGAGCGCGTCGGAGCGATAAATTGGGGCTTCGTCGCTGGCAAAACGCAGACTCACTTGCCGTGGGAGTCGTGGCAGCATCCATATGTCCTCGACCAGCCGCCGGTGTGGTTTCACGAAGTGCTACGTCCCGACGGAACTCCGTATCGACAGGCGGAGGTGAATTTGATCCGGCAGCTCACCGGAAAGAGTGGCAATTGAGAACCATTGGAATTGGAGAAGGCGGTTGTTCTTCTTCAGGAACACGCTGACAAGCGATGTTCGCCTTCATGACGTTTCCTTCATTTCGCGGAGGCGCGCAGCGGCGCTCTCGGCGGTAATATCCCGTTGCGGATTTCCTAACATCTCATAACCGACCATAAATTTGCGAACCGTCGCCGAACGCAGCAACGGCGGATAAAAATGCCCGTGCAAGTGCCATTCGGGATGAGGCTGGCCGTCGGTCGGGCGTTGATGAAAACCCATGGAGTAGGGAAACGAAATCTGAAAGAGGTTGTCATACCGGGTTGTCAGACGCTTGAGTGCGTCCGCCAATCCATCTTTTTGACCTCCCGCAAGTTCGGTGAGAGACCCGATGTGCCCACGGGCGACTATCAGAGTTTCAAAAGGCCAGATGGCCCAGAAAGGCACCAGGACGGTGAAGTGCTGGTTTTGGAAGACGATCCTCTCGCCCCGCTCTTCTTCCAGCGTCAGGTAGTCGCAAAGCAGGCATGAATGCCTTGTCGCCTGGTACTCGTGCTGCGCCAACTGTTCCTTGGCGGGTTCGTCGGGCAGGCTGGCGCTGGCCCAGATCTGACAGTGCGGATGCGGATTGCTGGCACCCATCATGGCGCCACGATTCTCAAAAATCTGAACATAGTTGATGAGTTGGCGCGAGCCCAGTTCCCGCAACTGTTCAACCCAGAGATCCATCACCGGACGTAGTTCCTCGAGAGACATCCGCGCAATCGTCAGGTCGTGCCGCGGAGAAAAGCACACCACGCGGCAAACGCCAGCCTCGCTCTTCGCCACGAGCAGGCCGTTCACATCAATGCTGCCCTCGGGAGTGTCAGGGAACAACGCAGGATAGTCATTGTCGAATACAAACGTCGTCTTATAGTCAGGATTACGAGCGCCAGCGGCGCGACTGTTCCCAGGACACATGTAGCACTCAGAATCATAGGTCGGTTGGACTTCGCCCGCGACTTTCTCCACCTGTCCAAGCCAGGGACGCTGGTTGCGGTGCGGCGACACCAGAATCCATTGCCGGGTGAGCGGGTTGAAACGGCGATGCGGATGTTCTTTCAAGTCAAACGCCATGTCCCCTGCTTTTCACTGTTACGCTTTCACCTCACCCGCACCCTCGGCCGCAGCAGAGACAAGAATCTGAGGTGACAAGCCGGTGGCCTTCTCATACGCGTTGGCGACGCTGCGACGAAAAGCTTCGACGCTTTGCTTGTCTACCAGGTTGATCGTGGATCCTCCAAAGCCCCCGCCCGTCACACGGGCACCGTGCACTCCGCCAACTTGCTCCGCCAGTTCAACCATGAGATCCAGTTCCGGACAGCTCACCTCATAATCGTTTTTCAGGCTGATGTGGGATTCAGCCATAAGCCGTCCGAATGTGTTCAGATCTGCTTTCTCGAGGGCGGCGGCGGCATCGAGCACCCGAGCATCTTCGGTAACGACGTGACGACAGCGCCGGTATATGGTCTGGGGCAGATCGGCGCGAAAACGATCCAAGTCCTCGAGACGGACATCGCGCAATGCCTGCACCTCCGGTAGCCTGCGAGACAATAGTCGCACACCTTCTTCACACTCTGCCCGCCGTGTGTTGTACTCGCCGCTCGCCAGGTCATGCTTCACCATCGTGTTGCAGATGACGAGACTCACATCGGCTGGAATTGGCAGCAGGCGATAGTTCAGCGACCGGCAGTCCAGCATGAGCGCCTTTCCGGCGTGGCCGCAGCAGGAAATAAACTGGTCCATGATGCCGACGCGCGCGCCGACGAATTCGTTCTCGGCACGGCGGCAGAGTTTGGCGAGTTCAACACGATCGACCGGCAATCCCGAGTTTTCGAGTAGCGCGAACCCAGTGGCCACCTCGATGGCCGCGGACGAGCTAAGTCCGGAGCCGATCGAGACCTCGCCATAGATCAGCAGGTTAGCGCCACGCAGCGAAGGGTAAGCTCTGTCGAGCAACACTGCGACGCCCTGCACGTAGTCACTCCACTGATTCCTGGGTCTCGGGTCGCGATCGTCGAGATCGATCTCGGCGCTCTCGGAATAGTTCTCGGAATGCACAACCAGCTTCCGGTCTTCGCGCGGAGCGATGGCAGCCCAAACACTGAGCTCAATGGCGGCGGGCATGACGAAGCCGTCATTGTAGTCAGTATGTTCGCCGATCAGATTGACGCGCCCGGGCGCCCGAAACACACGAGCGGCCGTGCCGTAGCGCTGGCGAAAGCCGAGCTGTAACTTCAACGCGATGGTTGTTTCCAGTGCGGTTTTCACTTCCATGTACTCTTCATCTTCTAGAGCAAATATCTTTTAGGGCTGTCTGGCCGCAGGCGCCACATCGAAAGTGATTACCGAACTGATCGTCGGATTTGACGACATCGACCTGGGACAGTTTACTCAACCTCGGCTGACAACTGTACGCTTGCCGCGCGGAACTCGGCCGGATGGCATTCAACGCGCTGCATCGGATTCTTCGAGGAGACTCGGAAAAGGCGGCGAGTACCGCATTGAAACCCATCTCGTCGTGCGGGGGTCAACCAGCACCGTCCCGCATTAATGCTACGCTGTAAGCGTTTACATAAATATGGCATCTGTCTTAACTTTCACGAGGTTTTGTGAAAACCGTCCAGGGGGAATTCGTGATGCGGATCGCAAGATACTTCTTATTGCTTGGAGCCTTGGCGGTGCACGTTGCCGCTCAAAGCCAGCAGGCGACGCCTGTCAATCCGGCCATCGACGCCGTGATCTCTCAACTGCGGGCGTTGACGCATCTCACAGCGGATGAATGGCGCTACCACGCAGGCGACCTGCCGCACGGTGAGGATGTCGGACTCGACGACAGTGCTTGGACGGTAGTAAAGAATAAAAGCCAGGCTCCGGAAGACGCCGTTTGGTATCGCAGGTGGATTGTGGTTCCGCCTAACCTTAATGGCTACGATCTCACCGGTACCAAGCTGTGGTTCCAGTTTTCCGCTTACGGTAACGGCCCGACACCTGAAATCGTGTATTTCAACGGGCGACGCGTGGCCATGGGCGAGGATTTAGAACCAATCATTTTGTTCGATCCAGTAAAGCCGGGCGACAAAGTTCTGATCGCCGTCAAACTTCTACAAACGGTGGACAAGAAGCACTTCGACGACGCTGTAATACACGTGGATTTTGCCGCCTCTCGACCGAGTCCCCTGGATCTATTGCACGAGATCGAAACTGCTTCCGCCCTCGCCCCGTCGCTCGGAACAAAATCGCAACGGGTTGCAGAAGTCGTGGAAGGAGCTGCGAAGGCGGTGGATCTGGGCGCGCTTCGGGAAGCGAAGCAATCGGCATTTGACGCGTCGCTTGAAAAAGCGCACACATTGCTGTTAGAGGTGAAGCCCGACTTGCAGGGCACGTCAGTGCGCTTGACTGGAAACGCCCACATTGACGCTGCATGGTTGTGGCCATGGACGGAAACCGTCGATGTGGTCCGGCACACTTTCGGCACCGCATTGCAACTCATGCACGAGTATCCCCAGTACACGTACACGCAATCGGCGGCAGCCTACAACCAGTGGATGGAGGAAAAATATCCTTCTCTGGATCGGCAGATCATCGATCGCGTGAAAGAAGGACGCTGGGAAATGGTCGGCGGAATGTGGGTGGAGCCCGACCTCAACATGCCCGACGGCGAATCTCTTGTGCGCCAGTTGCTGATTGGAAAACGCTACTTTAAGGACAAATTCGGCGTCGATGTGCGTATCGGATGGAACCCGGACTCGTTCGGATACAACTGGCAACTGCCGCAGATTTACAAGAAATCTGGAATCGATTATTTCGTCACCCAGAAGATGGCCTGGAACGACACCAATAAGTTGCCACTGAAACTCTTCTGGTGGCAATCGCCGGATGGAAGCCGCGTCCTGACTTACTTTCCGCACGACTACGTAAACGATATTGACCCGACCAGAATCGCAAGAGATGTCGCCATCGCCCGCCAACTCAACCCCGGCGCGCCAGTCATGATGCACCTCTACGGCATCGGCGATCACGGTGGCGGCCCGACGCGCAGCATGCTTGATAGCGGCCTGCACTGGACCAGCCCTGACCGGGTTGCTCCCAGAATGAACTTCGGCACTGCCCAGAGTTTCTTCTCCGAGATCGAAACTAAACTCGATACCCAGCATGCTCCCACGTGGAACTATAAGGTGATGGCGAATGGCGACACGCGCCTTCCGGTTCCTCCCGCAGGTAAACTCAGTCTCCCCGTGTGGAACGATGAGTTGTACTTTGAATATCACCGGGGCGTCATGACAACGCAGGCCAACCACAAACGCAATATGAGGCAGAGCGAAGAACAGTTGCTGAATGCCGAGAAGTATTCGTCACTCGCCTGGCTTTTTGGGACGCCTTATCCGCACACCCGGCTCAACGAAGCATGGCAGAAAGCGCTGTTCAACGAGTTTCACGATCTTGCGGCAGGCTCCGGCATTGGCGTGCTTTATAAAGACTCGCAGCGTGATTACGATGTCATCCGCTGGACTACCGAAGAAGCAACGACCAATGCTCTCCACACCATTTCGTCTCAGGTGAACACCGGCAATGTGTCCGGCGGAGTGCCGGTGATGGTGGTCAACCCCTTAGCCTGGTCGCGAACTGACTTGGCGACCTTCGACGTTCAGATGCCCACCGCGCCCAAAGCTGGGCTCTCCGTACTCGATTTTCGAGGCAAGCCCCTGCCGTTCCAGGAGCTGTCAAAAGAGTCGTCCACCCGCACCTATCGTTTGCTAGTGGAACTGAAAGATATTCCGTCCCTCGGGTATGGGGTCGTGCACGTTGTCCCCGGCGGTAAGTCCGCCGCGACAGACCTGAGGGCCAGCGGACTTACTCTGGAAAATTCGCTGCTTCGCGTAACCGTCGATGCCAAAACCGGCTGCATCAAGAGCCTCCACCACAAAGCCACAAACTTTGAATCGATTGCCGCGGGCGGCTGTGGAAATCAACTCCAGGCATTCCAAGACACTCCGAAAGATTACGACGCCTGGAACATCGACGCCGATTTCGAGAAACAAGTAACGACGTTGGACAAGGCCGACTCCGTTGAACTGATCGAGAAAGGTCCGGTGCGAGCCACGATCAGGATCGCTCGCAGCTGGCAGAATTCAAAATTCGTTCAAGACGTCAGCCTTTATGCAGACTTGGATCGCGTCGACGTAACCAGCAACATCGATTGGCACGAAACTCACGTGCTCTTGAAAGCGGCATTTCCTTTGGCAGCGTCGGGACCCCAGGCAACCTACGAAATTCCCTACGGTTCGATCGAGCGTCCAACCACGCGCAACAATAGTTGGGAAGCGGCGAAATTCGAGGTCCCCGCGCTCCGCTGGGCCGACCTCGGTGACGGCAACCACGGTTTCAGCTTGTTCAATGAATCGAAGTATGGATACGACGCCAAGGGCAATGTGCTTCGGCTTTCGCTTCTGCGGTCTCCAACCTGGCCCGATCCGGAAGCCGACCGCGGCCACCACCAGTTCACTTATTCCCTCTATCCGCATTCTGGCGACTGGAAGCAGGCGCTCACGGTGCGTCGCGGCTACGAATTCAACTATCCGTTACGAGCATTCCTGGTCGAGGCACATGAGGGCAGCCTGCTCCCGCAGCATTCATTTGTCAGCATCGTCGGGGACAACGTTGTGCTCACGGCTCTGAAGAAGGCGGAGGATAGCGACGCGCTGGTTCTCCGGCTCTACGAATGGGCCGGGAAGACCGGGGACGTGAAGATCAGCCTGCCTGATGGTGCGAGCAGTTCATCGCTGACGAACTTGATGGAAGAGTCCGAGGACGCAAAGCTTTCCGTGACCAACCATCAAGTTACAATCCCAGTGCATCCCTACGAAATCGTTTCCGTGCGCGTGGAATTTGCCCACTCTCACTCATCTCAACCCTGATTTTTATAATGCGAGATGCCGGGACGTTTTCGCCGCTCACGAGCGATCCATTTAGCATAAGGATGTGAAGCCTCAGAAACGAATTCGCCTGGCGCGAGCGCTTTCAAAAATCGGCTATTGCTCGCGATCTCAGGCGGCTGTGTTGATTCGTGCAGGACGCGTCACTCTGAATGGGCGAATCGCGCGGGATCCGGAAAAGCCCGTGCGAACGCCTCAGGATCGGATTCAGGTCGACGGGTCGCCGCTCGACAAACGGCCGGCGGTCTACCTAATCATGAATAAACCGCGCGGCGTGGTGACGACCGCGTCCGATGAGCAAGGGCGCGAGACAGTTTACGATCTGCTGGAGCCGGAGTTGCCGTGGGTTGGTCCCGTAGGTCGGTTGGATAAGGCGAGCGAGGGGCTCCTGCTATTGACCAATAATTCGGGGTGGGCGGCGAAGATCACTGAGCCGGCCAGTCATTTAGATAGGAAATATCACGTGCAAGTGGACTGCATTGCGGATGACGATCTGCTGGCGAGAATCAGTCGGGGTTGCGCAGCTGCGGACAATTCTCTTGAGCGCAAACCAGACGAGCATTTACGCGCCAAGGGAGCACGCCTTCTGCGCCGCGGCGATAAAAATAGCTGGCTTGAGATTACTCTCGACGAAGGCAAGAACCGGCAGATTCGGCGCCTGCTTGAAGCGCAAGGCGTTCAAGTCTTGCGTCTGGTGCGAGTGTCGATCGGGCCGCTCGAACTGGGCGATCTGAAGAAAGGCTCAGTCCGGCCGTTGACGGCGGATGAAAAGAAGACCATCGATTGCGCTCTGCGATCGGCTGTCGTTAAGTTTGCTTCGCTCAAGCGAGGCGGTGTGTTTTAAGGTAGTCCTCCGCCTGGCGGAGCACCTTGCGCTCGTTGCTGTAGGCAAGCTGGCTGGTCGCGTCGCCCAGAGGCACCCAGAGAGCTCGCTTGACTTCGATCCGCATGTCGGAAGCGAGGTTGTCGATTTCTCCGGACACATAGCGCATCAGGTAGAAACTCACAATCTTAAAAACGCGTTTGCCATCGCCCCAGGTCCGGACGTAGACATACTTGTTATCTGAGAGTTTGGTGACCGTTTCGGCCACGACGCCGGTCTCTTCCAGTACTTCGCGTACGGCGGCAGCCTGCGCTTTTTCGCCCGCGTCCACAAGACCTTTGGGGAGGGTTAAGATGGCAGGGCTGCGCTTGCGCGGCGTCTTTGCAGATGCAGGTTTGGGACTCTCTTTTTGCGGCTCATCCTGCGGCTCGTCTTTTCGCGGCTCAATCAGAGCGACGTGCCAGACTCCCGAAATCTGCCGAAGGACAACGCCACCTGATGAAATTTCCCGCTCCATAACTGATACCTCAAGCCCCAATCCTCCGCCTCAGCGCCTGAAGGCGCTTTCACGACGCAGCGCTTGCGGCATGGCTGAAGGCATGCCCTGATACGAACCGGACTCGCACCACGTTGCTAGCGGACACAGCATCAGGAATTCCCAAGCTTCCCAGTCTCTTGCTGGATGCGCTGCCAGGCACGTTCCACATGGCGAGTCTGAGTGTTGGTTTGGCCGACGCAGAATCGAAGCGTGAACTTTCCATCGAGCTTGGTATGAGTCAGGTAGAGGTCGCCGCTGCCATTCAGCCGCTCCATCAGGAGTTGATTGGCGCGATCTTGGTCCGCACGATCTGGCGCGCGTAACCGGAAGCAGACGAGGTTGAGCTGGGCGGGCGCGGCGAGTTCGAAGCGCAAATCATCGCGCACCCAGGCCGCGAATTGCTGGGCCAGGCGCACGTGCTCGCGAATGTGGTGCTGCAGGCCTTCGATCCCGTAATGCCGGATCACGAACCAAAGCTTGAGCGAGCGAAAACGGCGCCCGAGCTGGATGTGCCAGTCGCGATAATCAATCACAGCACCGGATTCAGTTGCCTGGTTGCGTAGGTACTCCGGCAGGACGGAAAGCGTTTGGATCAAGTGCTTCCGGTCGGCGACGTAGAAGACGTTGCAATCGAAGTTGGTGAACATCCATTTGTGCGGGTTGAAGCAGTAGCTGTCGGCGAGTTCGACGCCATCGTGAATGAAACGGAATTCCGGGCAAAGCGCGGCAGTGCCGCTCATGGCAGCATCCACGTGCAGCCAGAGTTTATGGTCGCGGCAGATCCGGGCAATTGCGCGGACGGGATCGATGGCATTCGAAGATGTCGTCCCCACGGTGGCGCAGACGAAGCAGGGTATCAGGCCCGCCTTGATATCCGACTCGATCTGGCGCGCCAATGCTTCGGGGCGCATGGCGAAGTTCTTGTCCACTTCGATCTGGCGCAGGTTGTCCGCGCCCATGCCGGCGATCTTCATCCCCTTTTCAATGGAGGAGTGAGTTTGTGTGGAGCAATAGGCGGTCAGGCGTCCATCGCAGCCTTTGCGATTGCTGGCGAACTGGGTTGTACGCTCGCGGGCGGCCAGCAGCGCGCAGAGCGAGGCGCTCGATGCCGTATCTTGAATCACCCCGCCTCCTGTGCCGCTGGTGGAAAGAAATTTTTCCGGCAGACCCAGCATGGGGACCAGCCAATCGAGCACGTGCGTTTCAAGTTCCGTGCACGCCGGACTGGTGGACCAGAGCATGCCCTGCACGCCCAGTCCAGAGGAAAGTAGATCGCCGAGAATGGCCGGTCCAGAGGCGTTCGCCGGAAAGTAGGCGTAGAAGTTGGGCGACTGCCAGTGGGTGATGCCCGGAAGAATCGCACGCTCGATGTCGCCGAGAATCTGATCGAAGGCTTCGCCCTGCTCCGGCGCGTTCGGTGGCAGCTTCGAGCGAATCTCTCCCGGCTGCACGCGCGACAAAATCGGGAAGCTTTCGATGCGGGAATGGTAGTCAGCGATCCAGTCCACGACGGCGTGGCCCTGGCGGCGGAACTCCTCGGGAGACATGTGGAAGGACTTGGGTTCGGACATGGGGAATCAATTTGTAATTTGTGATTTGTAATTTGGCAATTTGAAACCCAATGCCCTTAAATTACAAATTACAAATCGCAAATTACAAATGTCCGTAGAAGACACGCGTCTTGTATTCGAAGTCAACCGCGCCATCTTCAGCGTGGGCGCGAAAGATCCGTTCGAGTTCCTGCATCATCGGCGCGTAGCTGGGATGACCCTCGAGCGGCGCATACGAAGAAGACCACAATCGTCCCGCGAGTCCCTCATAGTCAAACTGCTGGCTCAAGCTGTAGACGCGCTCCTCCGACAACGCGGGCGCAAAAAACTCATGAATCATGGCGGTCGTGCGTTCGTGGCGCACTTCTTTATAGTCGGTGCCATAAGTCAGCAGAAGTTGCTCGTAGTCACGCAGGAAAGGCGTAGTCGTGGTCTCGCGCTCATTCCAGATCAACACGCACCATCCTCCGGGCCTCAGAATGCGGACGAATTCCGCGCGGGCGCGAGGCAGGTCGAACCAGTGGGCGGCCTGGGCGGCGGTGACGAAGTCGACGGAAGCGGGGCGCAGCGTCGTCTCCTCCGCCGTTCCGGCAACGGACACCAGCCGATTGGATTCGAGGGATTTGAGCTGCTCGATGCCCATTTCGCGCATTGCCGTGTTGGGTTCGACGGCAAAAACGGAATTGCCATTTTCCAAAAGGAGGCGAGTAAACACGCCGGTGCCGGAAGCGATGTCAGCGACGATGTGACGCGGCCGCAGTCCACATTCTGCGCGAAGGAGGCCGAGAACTTCAGGCGGATATCCCGGACGATAGCGAACGTAGTTCTCCACCCGATCAGAAAAACGGGCTGTTGGCGACTTACCCATCGCTCTTTAGTGTAACGCGTTCAACTGGCGGCTCCCTTCGCACGGTACAATCTTGGTTTTGCCGGATTGTCCGAAGGCTTACGGCGGATCTTATGTCAGAAGACCGTGTACGCGGGGTTCTCGAGAACGGAATGCCGGGCGTCGGGGACGCGGCGCCGGACTTCGAGCTGCCAGCACTGATTGCGGGTGTGAGGAAGCCATTGCGTCTGAGCGCGTATCGCGCAGAGAAAAGTGTGGTGCTGGCGTTCTATCCGTTTAACTGGCAGGAGATCAGCGCGACCCAGTTAGTCAGCTACCAGGCACAGCGTCCGCAAGTGCTGGCGAGTAACGCGGAAATCGTGACCATTACGGTGGATTCGGTGATGAATATAACGGCTTGGGAACGCGTGATCGGCCCCTTCGACTTTCCGATGTGCAGCGATTTCTGGCCACACGGGGAAGTTTGCGACCACTACGGTGTTTTGCGGAAGTCGGGAGAAGGTGCGGGAGCGAGCGAACGGGCGGTGTTCGTGGTGGATCGCGGCGGCAGCGTTGTGTTCCGCAAGACCTATCCCGAGGACCGGGTTGCGCCGGTGGACGAAGTTCTCACGGTGCTGGAAAAAATCTGAATCAGTCTTTTCTACATTTCTTACAAGGAGCTCCATGAAAGTTCTCTCGGCTGCTTTTCTGTTCCTCGTGCTGATAGGGTCGAACCTGCAAGCGTTTGATCAACCTGGTAAAGATCAACCTGGTAAAGATCAAGCCGGTAAAGATAGCAATAAAGATGAGAATAAGGTCCAGTCCGGGAACGCGGCCATCAGTGGGTTCCGCGATGCAGCCGGCGAGCGCGAAGTCGAAAAGACGTTCATGGCTGTGCCCGATCCCAAGCTGGCGGAGGAGCATCTGCGCATTCTGACGCAAGCGCCGCACATCGCCGGATCTCCGGAAGACAAAGCGACCGCCGAGTACGTGGCGAAGAAGTTTCGCGAGGCCGGACTGGATACCGAGATCGTCGAATATAAAGTGTGGCTGAACTATCCCGCTGAGATTCGCGTGGACCTGATCGCGCCGGACGGAGTGGAGATGCATGGGCCGCGGCGCGAGCACGTCGAGGGCGATTCGTTGGCGGACGATCCCCGCGTCGTGACCGCTTACAACGGCATGTCACCCTCAGGCGATGCCGAAGCCGAGGTCGTCTATGCGAACTACGGATCGCCCGCTGACTTTGACAAGCTGAAAGAAATGAATGTCGATGTGCGCGGCAAAATTGTCATCGTCCGTTACGGTGAGAATTTCCGCGGCGTGAAAGAGTTCGTGGCGCAGGAACGCGGGGCGGCGGCAGTCATCATTTATTCCGACCCGAAAGACGATGGCTACTACCGCGGCGACGCCTATCCGAATGGGCCGTGGCGCCCGGCGAGCGGGGTGCAGCGGGGATCGGTCGGATACATGTTCCAGTTTCCCGGAGACCCGACTACACCAGGAGTGGCGTCGACTCCAAGTCTGCCCGATTCGAAGCGTGTTTCTCCCGCCGAATCCGAGCAACTGCCGAAGATTCCCGTGACTCCTCTTTCTTACGCCGATGCCGCGCCGATTCTCGAGCACCTCGGCGGCCCGCTCTCGCCACGCGAATGGCAGGGAGCGCTGCCGTTTACCTACCATGTTGGTCCGGGCCCCGCGAAAGTGAAGATGCACCTTAAGCAGGATTACCAGTTCCGCACCATTTGGGATGTCATTGGCAAAGTTCAGGGAACGTCTTCGCCCGATGAGTGGGTTGTAGCGGGCAATCATCGCGATGCCTGGGTGTATGGAGCGGTTGATCCAAACAGCGGCACGGCGGCAATGTTGGAGACGGTGCACGGGTTGGGCGAACTTCTGAAGTCGGGCTGGAAGCCTAAGCGCACGATTGTGTTCGGAAGCTGGGACGCAGAAGAGGAAGGACTGATCGGTTCCACCGAGTGGGGCGAAGATCACGCGCAGGACCTGGGGAACGCTGACGCCTATTTCAACATGGACGTGGCGGTTTCAGGCAAGAAGTTCGGAGCCTCAGGGGTGCCCAGTTTGAAAGAGTTTATCCGCGAGATTGCGAAGGCGGTGCCTTCGCCGCAAGGCGGAACCGTATACGACACGTGGAAGAAAACGAGCCAGCCCAGTCCCGAAAACTCCCGGCCGCAGGAAACCAGCACCTTCCGCCCGCCGCCGGCGGCCATGCACAACGATGTGCCAGTCGGAGACCTCGGGAGTGGTTCCGACTACACCGTGTTCCTGCAGCATCTGGGTGTGCCTTCCACCGATATCAGTTCCAGCGGCGATTATGGCGTGTATCACTCAGCCTTCGATAACTTCAACTGGTTCAAGAAGTTCGGCGATCCCGACTTCCTCTACGAACAGCAAATGGCCCGCATTTATGGTCTGGAAGTATTGCGCATGTCGAGCGCGGACGTGCTTCCCTACGATTACGAGAATTACGGGAAGGAAATTACGGTCTATCTCGATGCTGCCAGGAGCAAAAGTAAAGAGCGCTTCGGAGACAAGGTGCCTGACTTCTCGGCGGCGCTGGAAGGCGCGCGCCACCTGCAAGAGGCTGGCGCAAAAATGCTGCAAAAGGAACGGAAAATGCTTGTTACTACGGATCGCATGAACGTCAAGCTCCGGGAGGCGGAGCGGGGGTTATTGATTCCAGAGGGGTTACCGAACCGTCCGTGGTTTCGCCACGCCATTTACGCGCCGGGACAATACACAGGATATGCAGCAGTTGTTATTCCTGGGGTGAACGAAGCGATTGATAGGGGGGACTTACACCGGACCGAACAGCAAATCGCGGCCCTGGCAGCTGCCTTGAACCGAGCCGCTCTGATTCTGGAACGATATCGCTAGCCGCGCGGATGGGAGCCCGTAGTGAAACTCCAATCCCGGTCTCGGCACACCATTGCCGCCCATTAGTTAGAAGGTTTGCATTGCTGCAGTCCGCCACTATCTTGTGAAAGTGTACAAAAGTGAACATCTTTCGCAATCACGATTTAGAGAAGATGTTTGGGCATCAGCAGTCTTACCCCTGGAACGCCTTGATACGGGCTGGTTCTGGAACAATATCGCAAACCGCAGCGAGGGTTTTCCGCATCAAAGACGCGACCAGGTAAACACCGAAAGGGCGACACGAGCTTTATGGCGCTGGCAAGGATTATTACGCGCTCGCATCTTTGCTCGCGAGAGCTGGCGCTGGATCTGATTGCCCGTGGCTATGCGGTCGAAATCGTTTCTCCCGACTCGATCCCAGATAACCTTGCTGACTTGGAATTGCGGGTCGAAGAGGATCCCGGGAATCAGTTGGTCGCGAGCGTGGCAGCGCACAATGGCGAACATTCAGCGTCGCTTGAATTCTTGCATTATTTGAAAGCGCCGATGCCGGATTTCATCCGCAGGCCGCCGGAGGCTCATGAAGCGGTTCACCTCCCGGAACCGTCTGTCAGCTTCGATGCCGAGCCCGGCGCTGAAGATGTGGAGCTACCTGCGGACGCTCCGCAACTAGCGCCCGAGACTGTTTCCCCGGCAGCGGAAATTCTGCGCGATTCGAAACTCGACCCCAAACGCGATTCTCAAGAGGGCGCTCGACTGATCTTGCCGCCGGGTCCATTGCCATCGCCGCCGGCGGATCCGCCAAACCCTTTTGCATCGGCGTCTTCAATGATTACCCGGCCGATAACTCGTCCAGGCACCGCTCGTCCAGTTGCAGCTGCCCCGACGGCAGCCCTTCGAAGAGATGTCCGAACGCCGTGGCCGCAACTATTTGATCAGTCCTCGGGGCCGTTCCGAAATGTCGCTCTCATATTGGCGAGCATGGTCCTGATGATGGCCTTAGGTCTCGGGTTGGCCGTGCACCGCGGTAATAAAACCGCCGCGCAGAGTTCCGGAGCCGCGCCGGCAGCTTCGATCAGCCATGCGTCGATCGTTCCCGAAAAAGACACGGGAAAACGTCAGGGACAAGTCTCGGTGCTGCCAGTCGCGCCACCAGCCAGAAGAGCGGAAGGGCATCTCGACAGCCCGCCGAAACAATCGCCCGTCGCGAAGATTAATAATCCGACGGCCGAAGGTCCGGCTCAGGCTCCGACTCAGGCTCCGACTGAGGCTTCGAATAAGACGGTCGGGACCAAGGTTTCACGCAGGCACGGTGACGACTTGATCGCGCGCGACACCGTCACCTATCTCGATAAGCCTACTTTCGACAAAGCGGCATCGAGAACCAAGACCTCGCAACCTTCCGCTCGCCAGCAAGCGATTTCGCGCCAACATGACGGCGTAATCGCGGCGAATACCGTCACTGTTCTCAACAGCAATCCAGCTCCGAAAACTGCAAAGCCGGACTCCGGTATCAAGCGCTACTCAGATCTCAAGTAGCTATTCCCTTAGGCAGATGCTCACCTCCGGACGTGCTCCGTACATGCTCTGGTAAGACACGAGCGGCCGGCCTCGGCGCGCGAGGTATACTCGATTTCCGCGAGACCGTACAGAAACCATGGACCCGCAAACGACCATCCAGCACGTGCTGCACGACCTGCCCAGCGCAGCGGCGACAACATTCCTCGCGCTTTTCCCCATCGTTAACCCGCTGGGCGGCATTCCGGTTTTCTTTACTCTTACCGCCGACTTCACACCGGAAGAGCGCCGGCGCACCGCGTTGAAAACCGCCCTCTATGTAATTGCGATCCTGGTCACCTTTATGTTCTTTGGCCGGTTCGTCCTCAACTTTTTTGGGATTTCGCTGCCCGTATTGAAAATTGCGGGCGGGTTGATAGTGGCAAACACGGCGTGGGGCATGGTGACGGGCTCCAGTCGCATGACGACGGCAGAAAGCAACGAGGCCCTGACCAAAGAGGACATTTCGCTTACGCCCATGGCCATGCCGATGCTGTCCGGGCCAGGCTCGATCGGTGTCGTCATGGGACTTGCCGCCACCGCCGACCACTTTCTCTCTTACTTGGGCATGGTGATCGGAATCGTCGCGCTTGGCCTGACCGTCTATCTATTGCTGGTCCTTGGAGGTCCATTCGTCAAGCGCCTTGGTCCCGGCGCGGTGGGCGCGATCAACCGCATTTTCGGTTTCCTGATCCTGGCAATCGCGGTGCAGTTGGTGTGGAACGGCGCGGCGGACTTCAGAGCGTGAAGCGAGTCTAAAGTAGGAGTCACAAGATGCCAACTCAGAAAGACACGCTGAAAGACCGCCTCGCCCGCTACCGCCAGATCAAGATCAGCGTCATCGGCAGGAAGTCTGGGCAGACAATCTCCGTCCCCGTCTGGTTCGTGCTCGAAGGCGAGAAGCTCTACCTTTTGCCCGTGCGAGGCTCGGGCACGCAGTGGTACAAGAACGTGCTCCAAAATCCGCAGATTCGGCTAGAAGCGCGGGGCGTGGACGCGACGTTTCGAGCCCTTCCCGTGGCTACTGCCAAGGCCGTCAAATCCGTGACTGAGAAATTTCGGGAGAAGTACGGTGCGAAGGACGTGAAGAAGTATTATTCGAAATTTGATGTGGCGGTTGTGGTTCAATTGACCTGAACGGAATGCCTCCGAACGTTGACCTTCCCCTTGCTCCCACCTAACATGTCTAGCCAGTGTCCACGCCCTCCCATCCCGTAGGTCAGACGGTTTCCCACTACCGCATCCTAAACAAGATCGGCGGCGGGGGCATGGGTATCGTGTACGAGGCGGAAGACCTCAAGCTCGGTCGCCACGTCGCCCTGAAGTTCCTTCCCGACGAACTCGCCCACGACGCACAAGCCCTCAGCCGTTTCCAGCGGGAAGCCAAAGCTGCGTCCTCGCTGAACCATCCGAACATCTGCACCATCTACGAGATTGATGAAGCCGATGGACGAAGCTTCATCGCCATGGAACTGTTGGAAGGCCAGACGCTAAGGCATCGGATCGCTGGCAAGCCGCTGGAGATCGAGGTGGTGCTCGATCTGGGCATCCAGATCGCCGACGCGCTCGACGCGGCACACTCGAAGGGTATCGTCCATCGGGACATCAAGCCCGCGAACATCTTCGTGACCAACAGAGGTCAGGCGAAGATTCTCGATTTCGGGCTGGCCAAGGTTTCGCTCAAGCCGGAGAGGGTTGGCATGAGCGCCCCGACAGTCGAGTCAGAGGAACTTCTCACGAGTCCAGGCAGTGCGCTTGGCACCGTCGCCTACATGTCGCCGGAGCAGGTGCGTGCCAAGGAATTGGATGCGCGCAGTGATCTGTTCTCCTTTGGAGCGGTGCTCTACGAGATGTGTACGGGCATGCTGCCGTTTCGAGGAGAAAGCTCAGGGGTGATCTTCAAAGCGATTCTGGATGGGACGCCGCCATCCCCGGTGCGCCTGAATCCCAACCTGCCAGTTGAGCTGGAACGCCTCACTAACAAGTGCCTTGAGAAAGATCGAAATTTGCGTTACCAGCATGCCTCCGAGATTCGCACCGACCTGCAGCGGCTGAAGAGAGACACAGACTCGCGCAAGTTCGCCGGTGTGACCCAATCGAAGGCATGGGCCGGGCATCCGCACCTGCGGTGGGTCGCTGTGCTCGGCGTGCCCGCCACTCTGGCGATTGTAGCCCTCGCACTTTGGCTGAGGTCACCTTTGCCGGCACCGAAAGTGACCAACTTCACCCAGTTGACCAAGAATCGGGAGCGGAAATTCCCGCCGTTAGTGACCGATGGTACGCGGCTCTATTTCATCACGCCCCAAAAAACCGGTTGGACGGTTGCGGAAGTTTCCGCGGCTGGAGGCGAACCCGTGCCTGTACCTTCCCACTTGAATGACACCGGGCTGACTGACATCTCGCCGAATGGTT
This sequence comes from uncultured Acidobacteriaceae bacterium, assembly GCA_963772195.1. Taxonomy (GTDB): domain Bacteria; phylum Acidobacteriota; class Terriglobia; order Terriglobales; family Acidobacteriaceae; genus Acidiflorens. The sequence continues at coordinate 29,815 of CAVYWE010000004.1, forward strand.
CCGAGTTGCTGATTGGGAGCGTGGCGGCTGCGGAAGAAGTGCCTCTTTATATCCTTCCGCTGCCTCCCGCCCCGCCTCGTCGTCTCGGTGACATTGTAGCGCACGATGCCAGCTGGTCGCCCGACGGAGAACAGATCGTCTACGCGCGTGCCAACGAGCTATATGTTGCGAAGCACGACGGAAGCGGCTCGCGTCGGCTGGTGAGCTTATCAGGTCCAGCCGAGTGGCCTCGCTGGTCGCCTGATGGCAAGGTATTACGGTTCACCCTGGACGATCTGAAAACAGGTTCCCAGGCGCTTTGGGAAGTCGCGGCGGACGGCACACACCTGCGACCCCTCATTCCGGGATGGAGTGACCCGCCCGCTGAGTGCTGTGGTAACTGGACTTCTGACGGGAAGCACTTTGTATTTACATCTGCACGTGAACGGACGGCAATCAACTTGTACGTTCTTGAGGAAAAGACGGGATTCTTTCGCAAGCGCAATCTGGAACCGACACAGCTGACTACTGGTCCGACGTTCATGATTGGTTCTGTACCCAGTCGCGATGGGAAGAAGCTTTTTGCGATTGGGGGATCTCCTCTGGGCGAACTGGTGCGATACGATGCAACTTCGCATCAGTTCAATCCTTTTCTATCAGGAGTGTCCGCCATCCACTTGAGTTTCACTAAAGATGGACAGTGGGTGGCATATGCAAGCTATCCGGACGGAACTCTGTGGCGCAGCCGAACCGACGGCAGTGAACGGCTTCAACTCAGCTATCCTCCCATGGCGGTGCTTTCTCCCCAGTGGTCGCCCAACGGGAAACAGATTGCCTTTGCGGGACAGGCGCCAGGTAAGCCCATGCATATTTACAGCGTTCCAGCCGATGGCGGGACACCCGAGGAAGTATCGAAGGGCGGGCGCGACGAGATTTTTCCCAATTGGTCGCCAGATGGCAATGCGCTGTATTTTGGAAACACCTGGGAACCCGGCGGCCCTCCGACTGCCATCTACCGGCTCGACCTGAAAACGAGAGAGGTCAAGACGGTGAGCAACTCTGAGGGCACTCGATTTCTGAGCCTATCGCCCGATGGCAATTTCATCGCCACGCTATCCGGAACCAGTCAAGTCTTATTGCTTGATTTGAAGGCTGACAAAAAAACTGAGCTGACGAAAATGACTGCCCAGTTTCCTGTCTGGTCTCGAGATGGTAACTACGTTTACTTCAGTTCCACCGACCAGGGAGAACCCGCTTTCTACCGGGTACAGGTCAAAAACCGCAAAGTGGAGCGCGTCGCCAGCCTGAAAGATGTGAAACGTCCGACTTCACAAAGCTTTGGCAGTTGGACCGGTTTGACTCCGGACGATGCGCCCTTGGCGTTGCGAGATATCAGTACCTATGAGATCTATGCATTTGACTGGCAACTACCCTAGGTGGCGAAATCAGCGCACGATGCACTCGGATATTATGATACCCGCATGTTCCTACTCCCCAAGCAGAGAGCCTCAAATGCGTTCGTGATGCTGGTGGCCGCAGTTGCGCTCCTCATTCTTACCTTTACTCTTAGCCTTCCCGCCGCCGCCCAAACCAACTACTTCACCGACTGGCCCGCCGGCACTTCTCCCGCCGAAGTCGGCAAACGCGTGGCCGAACATTTCGTCATCAGTCCTCACGCAGATCCCAAGCACATTGTCTATCAGGAGGTCTGTACCTGGTACGGCGCGCTGACGTTCGCTCAGCTTTCTGGCGATAAGGATCTTTCCGCAAAACTGATTCAGCGTTTCGATCCGCTAATGACGCCGGAGGGAGCCCATCTCATCGGCCAGGACCGGCATGTGGACTTCACCGTCTTCGGCACGGTTCCACTGGAAATGTATCTAGAGACTAAAGACCCAAAGTACCTCGACTTGGGCAAGTCGTTCGCCGACCGGCAGTGGGAAAATCCGACCGCCGACGGGTTGACCAGTGAAACCCGCTTCTGGATTGATGACATGTACATGATCACCATGGTTCAGGTGCAGGCGTTTCGCGCGACCGGAGATTCCAAATATCTCGATCGCGCTGCGCTCGAAATGGTGGCCTACCTCGACCGGTTGCAACAACCGAACGGTCTGTTCTTCCACGCGCCCGATGCGCCCTTCTATTGGGGACGCGGCAATGGTTGGGTAGCGGCCGGCATGACCGAGTTGCTGCGCGCGCTACCCGCGGACCATCCCCGGCGCGCGCGCATTTTGGCGGCATACCGCAAAATGATGCAGGCGCTTTTGGGTTTCCAGGGTAAAGACGGCATGTGGCGGCAACTCGTCGACCATCCCGAGGCCTGGCCGGAAACTTCCTCCACCGGCATGTTCACTTTTGCATTGATCACCGGCGTAAAAAACGGATGGCTCGACCCCGCCACTTACGGCCCTGCAGCCCGCAAAGGATGGCTGGCGCTGGTCGGCTACATTGACCAGAACGCCGACGTGACCAGCGTCTGCGAAGGCACCGGCAAGAAAAATGATCTCGACTACTACCTCGCCCGCACCCGCCGAACCGGCGATTTCCACGGACAGGCTCCGGTGTTGTGGTGCGCGTCGGCGCTGCTGCGGTAGGGGCAGAGGAGCTTGCAATGGCCGGGGTGGGCCACATCAACGGGAAGTATGACGCGGGTTCGTCTTTGAGTGTTGACACGAAACCAACTGGGGGTGCGCCACTTCTCGCGCTTTTTGAGAAGTGGCCTGTCCGCGTCCTTGTGTCGTTACTCTTTTGCCATACGGCGTAATCTAAAGCGCTACTACGGCGCCGGGCGCCTACATTTCATCACTTGCAGTTGTTATCGCCGGCAGCCGTTGCTCGGCACCCCGCGCCGCCGTCACCTTCTTCTGACGGTGCTGGAACAGGTGCGCCAGCGCTATGAATTCGTCGTCGTCGGCTGCGTGGTCATGCCCGAGCATATTCATCTACTGATCAGCGAACCGCAAAAGAAGAATCCTTCGACCGTGATGCAGGCTCTCAAACTCAGCTTTGCGCGGCGGGTGCTGGCGCAGGCGAGACGCCGCCGCAACCCGTCGCAAGCCAGCCTCTTCGAGCACGCGCCGGAACACGTCTGGCAGAAGCGATTCTACGACTTCAACGTATGGACCGAACACAAGCGCATTGAGAAACTGCGCTACAAGCACCGCAATCCTGTGAAGCGCGGTTTGGTCGTGTCGCCGGAACTGTGGCGCTGGCGCAGATTCCGCGCCTATTTTCTCCGCGAGGCAGGTCGAGTAAGAGTCAACGGGTGGGAAGTTCTCAAGATGAGGATGCCACCCCGGCCGCGTAAAAGCGGAGTCACAAACTGCTGGCTGTCGGGTAAAGCCACTTCTCAAAAAGCGCGAGAAGTGGCATACCCCCAATTGTTTCGTGCCAACACTCAAAGACAACCCGCGTTATACTTCCCACGGTGATGGGGCCCACCCGCCTCTGGCTCTATGATCGGCTGGCGCGGCAGGTGTCGCGCACCAAGAATTACTACCGCAGCGGATAGCCGGGATCGTCGGGAAGGTATCCATCCACTTTCAGGACCTTTACTCTGGGAATGACCTGCGATGCCGGCACCAGTGCGACGGCACCCGGAATGGAGGCCACGGCATCCTGGGCGCTGCCGTTGGAGAACAGCTCGGCCGGAGCAGCGCTGGCTTGTCCGTGAAACACGCGGTTTACCCAGTATGTCTTGTACTCCGGTTCGCTCATGTGAAATACGGTTTTCAGTGCAATCTGTCGTTCACCAGCCCCAGGGACCCGCATCAAGGTGGTCACCGCCAGTCGCCCTTTCCAAAAGCGCTGTTCTCCCAAGTAGAGCTGGCGCAGGTCGGCCAGAGAAATTTGGGTGAGAGGATTGTGCTTGTTGACGACCACGGCAAGCGCCCCGTTCTGGGCGGCACAAAAGCTGGCCAGACAAATCAAGCTCACGGCAAGCCGGGCAAGGAATCGAAGGAGCCGAAAGAATAAGGGCGTTTTCGCCATAACTGAGCTGCGAATCATCCAAATCAATATCTGCGTGGCAGAATTTGCCGAACCTTAATTTGCCGAACCTCAGAATGTGAAATCGATCTGCAGCTGACCTCCGTTTGACGGCTTGCGATTATTGTCATCCATGTGGTCGTATTGGGCCTTGAAGTCAGCGTATTCGCTGAAGTCGTAACGAATTCCCGCGGAAGGTCCATTTCGGCGCCCCAGATCGCTATATATGGGCTCGTTGTTTGACGCGTTGAAGTACTGGTAGCGCAAGAAAGGACGCACCGCGCCAAAGCTCCGGGAGAGCAGACTATAAAATGCGGGCGAATCGAACACGACGCGGGAGCCGTTTCGCAACTCGTGCCGCACCAGGATCACTTCGTTCAGAAACTGAAAACTCGTATTCTGGTAGAGCGCGTGGGCCGCGTAGATCTGCTGACCGATCGGCGAGAGGGCGATTCCCTGGGAAGTTACCGGCGACATGCGGTCACGATAGAAGGAAAATCCCGCTTGAAATCCCGGCCAGCGGCCAGGCTTGGCGATCAAGGCCAGGTTGATGCCTAGACCATTATTCTCGTCGATGAACTGATCGTCGTTCGAGAACATGTTGCGTTGCGTCTCGGCGCTGCCGACTTCCGCCAGGTACTTGAGTCCGAGGCGGCCGGAGGGAATGTCTCCGTTGGCACTGATACCGGTCATGCGATCGGGCAGGATGCCGGCCTCGCCGGAAAACTCAAGAAAAAAGGGGCGATTGACGGTGGTGAGCAACCAGCGTCCCTGATGGAATGCGTCGTTGGAATACCCGATACCAGTGTGGAAACGGCCAACTTCGAATCCGAAGTTCTGGCTATGCTCATAGCGCAGCAGAATGCGGTCAATGATCGGTATCGCGGTAAATTCACCGCCAAAGTGGAAGTTCACATCGGTGAGAGCGGAAAGTTTGTCGGAAAGGCGGCTGTTGAGAAATACGTCCAGATCATCCATGCGGAAAGAGGTCTTGTCTCGCCGAGTATCGCTGCCCTCCAGACGGACATCGCCGAATACCCTGAGGTGGATGCCTCCGAGCTGGAGGCGTTCGGTCGCTGCGGCTTCGGTGGAAACCGAGGCTTCGGAGGATTCATTTTCGTTCTCCGAGAGCACGGCTGCGCTCCCGCTTGGACTGACTTGTTTTGCCTGTTCTGCTTTGATGGCCTGCAACTCGGCGTTGGTGGCGGCGAGCTGCGCTTCGAGAGCTTCCATACGACGGGTGAGGGCGTGCACTTCTCCCGCCGGCGGTGGATTTTGCGTCTGGGCGACAAGAAGTGGCGAAGCCAGGATTATCGTGGAAACAATCCGCAGTCCTCCCCAGACCAGTCTTTCGGTACAAAACATGTCAACCTACTCCTTAGCTCTCTAACCAGAAACCACAGCATTTCTACGGCCAAGGAGCAGAACGGTTTGGACGTATCCAAATCAGGTTGAGTTTGCAGGCTTAATGCCGAGCCACGATTTAAAATCGGCAACCACGGCTCAAGGGCAGCGTTAAATTATCCTAAGAAGTTAGACTGTTCTTAGCTTGTAAGCGCTAAGTGTACCGCGCCCTTTTGGCAGGCATGGCGCGGCGAGCGAGTTGGACGGGCGAGTCGCCTGCGGAGTGATGGACAACGGGACGGGCTTCGACCGCCTGGACAGCCGAGGGCGGCTGTCCTACGCGAGTTACTTGAGCGTCACCAGCTTCTCCACTAACTCCGAGTAGTCCTTCTTCTCCAGCCCATGAACCTGCTTGTTGTATTCGTCCACTTTGCTGGAGTAGTTCATCGAGCAGAACTTGGGGCCGCACATGGAGCAGAAGGCTGCGGTCTTGTATCCCTCTTCGGGGAGGGTTTCGTCGTGCATGGAGCGGGCGGTCTCGGGATCGAGGGAGAGTTCGAACTGTTTTTCCCAATCGAATTTGTAGCGGGCATAGCTTAGGGCGTCATCGCGGTCGCGGGCTCCGGGACGCTGGCGGGCTATGTCGGCGGCGTGGGCTGCGATTTTGTAGGCGATGATTCCGTCTTTTACGTCTTTTTCGTTGGGCAGGCCTAAGTGTTCTTTTGGAGTCACGTAGCAGAGCATCGAGGCGCCGTACCATCCGATCATCGCCGCTCCTATGGCGGAGGTGATGTGGTCGTAGCCGGGAGCTATGTCGGTTACCAGCGGGCCTAAGGTGTAGAACGGAGCCTCGTCGCACCAGGCATTTTCTTTTTCAACCTGCTCCTTGATCTGGTGCATGGGAATGTGGCCGGGGCCTTCGATCATTACCTGCACGTCGTGCTTCCAGGCGATGCGAGTTAGTTCGCCGAGAGTTTTTAGTTCGGCGAACTGCGCTTCGTCGCTGGCGTCGGCTATGCAGCCGGGACGCAGGCCGTCTCCGAGGGAGAAGCTTACGTCGTACTTGGCGAAAATCTTGCAGATGTCCTCGAAGCATTCGTAGAGGAAATTCTGCTTGTGGTGGTGGGCCATCCATTGTCCTAAGATCGCGCCGCCTCGGCTGACGATGCCGGTGATGCGCTTCGAGACCATGGGCAGATATTGAATGAGGACGCCGGCGTGGATGGTCATGTAATCCACGCCCTGCTCGGCCTGCTCTTCGATTACTTCCAACATCACTTTCTTGTTGAGGTCTTCTACGCGCTTGACGCGCGAGATGGCTTCGTAGATTGGAACCGTGCCGATGGGGACGGGCGAGTGGCGGATGATGGCTTCGCGAATGGTATGGATATCGCCGCCGGTGGAGAGGTCCATCACGGTATCGGCGCCGTAGTGAACGGCGGTGTGCAGCTTCTTTAGTTCTTCGTCGATGTTGGAGGTGACGGCGGAGTTGCCGATGTTGGCGTTGATCTTGCAGAGCGACTCTACGCCGATCGCCATCGGCTCGAGTTCGGGATGGTTGATGTTCGCGGGGATGATCATGCGGCCGCGAGCTACCTCATCGCGGACCAATTCGGGCGTGATCTTCTCGCGGTGAGCGATGGATTGCATTTCGTCGGTGATTACGCCCTGGCGCGCGTAATGCATCTGCGAGAAGTTGCCGTCTGTATTTTCGGCTTTGCGCTTGGCCAGCCACTCCGTCCGCGGTTTCAGGACCGCATCCAAATCATGATTATTGCCGTTCGCGCCGTTTTTCGAATCGCCATTGCTTGCGGACATTTTCGTCTGTACCATCCTTCACGAAGTCTAGTTTACAAATTATACGCCGCATCGGGGACGCGGATTCGGGCGGGCCGGCGTGATGAAAACCAAAACCATCTACCACCAAGGGTACGAAGGTACACGAAGGAAAATGGTGAGCTGCTGCTGTCCCGGGAAAAAGTGAATCTTGTGATTGGGGAAGAGAATCGAAGTTAATTGTTGTTATAACGACAATCGCGGGACGATCGTCATCGTGAAAGGCGCAAGACAGGCCCGCAAGACGACAGAACCCGCCAGGAGGAAGCGATGAAGCGACTGATGAGTACCAGCAACGATGTGGCCTTGACCATACTGCGAGTAGTTCTGGGAGTTGTGTTCTTCGCTCATGGCGCGCAAAAGATGCTGGGATGGTTTGGAGGCTTTGGTTTTCACGGCACCGTGGGAGCCTTTACGCATATGGGGATGCCCGCTGCTATGGCATATCTGATCATCTGCACGGAATTCTTTGGCGGGCTGGGGCTGATTTTCGGCTTGTTGACTCGCATCGCCGCTTTCGGAGTCGCGGGCCTGATGATCGGAGCAATCTTCATGGTTCACCTGCCGAACGGATTCTTCATGAACTGGATGGGCAGCCAGAAAGGCGAGGGGATCGAATTTCATTTGCTGGCGCTGGCCATGGCCGGGGCGCTGTTGTTGCGCGGGGCGGGAGCGTTCTCGCTGGACCGGGCGTTGGCGAAGTAAATTGCGCAGCTTAGCGGCGAATGCCTAACTGAAGGAGCACGGCTTTCTCTACAGCCGCCAGATCGGCGGAGGAAAGACTTCCCGCCTTACTGCGAAGTCTCTGTTTCGAAGCGGTCGCGATCTGGTCGGCCTTCGCCTTGCTCTGCTCGCCGTTGAGCATGACCATCGCTTCGCCGGGATAGAGCTTCTCCGTTTGACTGGTGAGCGGGACGACGATTACGCGATTCAAAGCGACGTTGGCGGCGTTGTTACTGAGAACTATCGCAGGGCGCGTCTTGCGAATCTCTCCTCCCACTGACGGATCGAACGACACCCACCACACTTCACCCCTGCGCGGATGCATCGCCGATCAGCCCCTCTGACCACTCCTCTGCCTCGCGCTCGCGCGCCGCATCATTTGCCATCGCTGTGTAACCCTCGATTAATCCACCGGGTCCACTCATCGCGAGATCGTCAACCCGGGCCAGGATGACCTCTTTCAACTCGTTGGGAAGGATGAACCAAGTCGCGTTGCCGCGCGACTGCGGATTGCCGATGCCTGGACCATCTTTGCCATTCCACCGAATTCCGATTGCTTCCGAGCCCTCCCAGTCGATGCTCGCAACGGACCAGCCTCCTGGCCCGGAGTTGTAGAGGATTTGGACAGAGCGGATCGATGCTTTGGGGGCGCAAACTGTGGCGGGCTGTACGTATGCCATATATGTTATCTTGCTACAGATATGTTACATCATTCATGATGTAATGGCAATACGTATGAACTGTGCACTGTAAGCATATGATTACAAAGATTTAGTGTGTAGATAATGGCAGCAGCTGCCGAGCTGCGCTCGGCTTGGACGGACGAATGTGTCCGTCCCTCCGCAAACCGGACGGGCGAGGGCGCCCGTCTCTCCACTGGCGTCGCTAATTTCTTAGGGTCTTGCCGGTCTTCAGGGTGAACTGAATTCTTTCCTGGGTCTTCTTTTCGCCGCATAGGGATTTGAAGGCCTCGCGTTCCAAGTCGAGTAGATATTGTTCGCTGATGGACGTGCCGGGGGTGATGTTTCCTCCGCAGAGGACTTCGGCGATTTTGGTGCCTAACTTTTTCTCGTGATCGCTGATGTACTCGCCTTGACGCATCAGGTGGACTCCCATTTTTAGAGCGGCCAGGATGTTTTCGCCGGGAGCGGGAATGTCGGTGCGCATCACCGGCGGCTCATAGCCGGCGCGCGCCAGTTGCAGCGCGCGCGCTTTGGCGTCGGAAAGAACGCGCTCGCGGTTCATGGTGATTTGGTCGGAGCTCGACAGGAATCCAAGTCCGTGGGCTTCATGGGCCGAGGTGGAGACTTTCGCGGTGGCGATGGTTTCGAAAGCTTTCTTCATTGCTTCCATCAGTTCAACCGATTCGCCACGGCCGCCGGGACGAATGGAAGCTGCGCTGTCCACGGCTCGCAGCAGCATTTCTTTGCAGCCACCGCCTCCGGGGAGGAGGCCGACTCCTACCTCGACCAGTCCCATGTAGAGCTCGGCGTGCGGTTGACGGGCGGCCGCGTGCAGCGAGACTTCGCAGCCTCCGCCGAGCGCGAGTCCGAAGGGCGCGATCACTACCGGCTTGGGCGAGAATTTGATGGCCTGCGTCATGCCCTGAAACTGACGGATGCCCAGGTCAACGTCGTCCCACTCTTCCTCCTGTACGGACATGAGGAGCAGCATCAGGTTGGCGCCTACGGAGAAATTCTGCGCGTCGTTGGTGATGACGAAGGCATCGAAGTTGTCGCCCGCGCCGCCGGACTTCAGCGTTTGGAGGATGAGCGAGATAATGTCGGCTCCGAGGGCGTTCATTTTGGAGTGGAATTCGATGCAGGCGACACCATCGCCGAGGTCAACTAATGAGGCGCTCGAATTTTTTTTGACCACACCGTTGGACTTCTTTGCTACTTCGACCGACCACACGCCGGAGGGGACAGCTACCGGTTGCCAGTTGCCAGTTGCCAGATCCCAATACTTTCGGCCGGAGGGCGTCTTTGGATCATCCGCATACCAGGATTTCTGTCCGGAGGCGAGCAGCTTTTCTACATTGGCTGCTATTGGACGGCCTTCTTTTTTCATGCGCGCTACGGTTGCTTCCACGCCGGCTGCGTCCCAGAGTTCGAAGGGGCCGAGTTCCCAGTTGAAGCCGAGGCGCATGGCACGGTCGATCTCGACGATGGAGTCGGAAATCTCGGGAATACGGTTGGCGGAATACGTCCACAAGTCGGAGAGGGCGGCCCAGAGGAACGCAGCTGCCTTGTCGGGCTTCTGCGCGGGACTGCCGTTGAGGCCTAACAACATTCGAACTCGCGCTCCGGTGTCTTCGACATTTTTCGCCATATCGAGGGCGGCGAATTTCGGCTTCTGGCGCGGGTGATATTCCAGGGTCTTCCAGTCTAGGGCGAGGCGTTCGTCTTCTTTGCCGGGGTTGGCGGGCGAGGACGCCCCCCCTACATTTTTGGCGGGTTCCGCGGGCGAGGGCGCCCGCGCTACGCTTTTTTTGTAGAAGCCGCCCTTGGTCTTGTCGCCTAGCCACTTGCGTTCCAGCATCTGGCGAAAGAAAGCGGGAATCTGCAACTCGCTGCGCTCGTCGTGCACGTTCTGCGTCATGTTCGCGACTACGTGCCCGAGGATGTCGAGGCCGACGAGATCGATCGTCCGGAAAGTGGCCGAGCGCGGCCATCCGACGGTTTGGCCGGTGAGCGCGTCGATCTCTTCGACAGTCAGGTCCATTTCCTGCATGAGGCGCATCACGTTGAGCACGGAAAATGTGCCGATGCGATTGGCGATGAAGTTGGGTGTATCTTTCGCCAGCACGACTCCCTTGCCCAGTTGCGTGTCGCAGAAGTGGGTGACGGCGTCGATCAGCGCGGGGTCCGCTTCTGGGGTTGGGATCAGTTCGAGCAGGCGCATATAGCGCGGCGGATTAAAAAAATGCGTGCCGAACCACGAGCGCCGGAAGTCTTCGGAAAAGCCCTCGGAGATTTTCGCCACCGGAAGCCCGCTGGTGTTGGTGGTGACGATGGTGCCGGGCTTGCGGATCGACTCCGCCTTCTTGAGTAGCGACCGCTTGATTTCGAGGTTCTCGACTACAGCCTCGATAATCCAGTCGACCTCGGCCAAGCGTTTCAAGTCGTCGTCGAAATTCCCCACGGTTACGAGGTGCGAAAGCGACGCTTCGAAAAACGCCGCGGGCTTCGACTTGATGGCGCTGTCGAGTCCGGCAGCCGCGATCTTGTTGCGGGCGGGACCGTTTGGAGGCGCGTCTGGCGGAAGTATGTCCAGCAGCAGTGAAGGGACACCAGCGTTAGCGAAATGCGCCGCGATACGGGCGCCCATCGTGCCTGCGCCGAGTATGGCAACCTTGTGGATATGCTTCATGAATGAGAACCTCAGCGGCTAAAGCCGCTTGTCATTTAGGGTCTTACGGCGCGGCTAAAGCGGCGCCCCTTCAAAACAAAATCAAAACGCGACTTTCCCCGCAAGGTGTGGTGGCGGGGCTTCGTCCCGCCATGACGGGGCAGAGCCCGGTCACCACGCGAGATGGGCTCCTAAGGAAGTTTATCTACCACCCAGTCGTTCTTTCCAGCCTCGACCAGGATTATTTCTGAAAATTTGCGCACTACACGGGAGGCTCGAAGCGTGACCAGCACGACTGGGAAACTATAGAGCCCTTGATGTCCATGACCGCTCGTAATCTCGAAGGCTCGGTCCGTCGCGTTCGAAAAGAACTCCTCCAATTTGTCGGCGCTCTGCGTGTGGCGGAGACCATCGCTGAGCAGGACCATACCGGTTTCGACATCTCCTGTTTGCCAGGCGTGCAGGAAATGATTGGCGGCTCCGAGCGCAAGCACGTAACCCGGGTCTGAGGGATTCTCCTCTTTCGCAGGATGGTGGTGCGATCGAGCCCAGGCCGGCATCGTCAGAAGGAAAAAATATGCTGCTAACCGCATCTTCACGCTAATGCTGACCCTCATTCCCGTCAGTGATGATGTAATTCCCTACTCTACTGGAAAACGATCGGAACGCCAGTGTCGTGGTCGGGTGATGAGTCATGCGGTGGAGGGATGGGCGTCCTCGCCGGCCCGCCGGGCGGGGGCGCCCGGCTCTCCACCAACCGTGCGCTTGGCTGATATCCTGAGTTGCGTTGCGTCGTTCTCCACCTTCATGACGTCAAACCCTCTTCTTTCTTCTGCGCGGGAAATCGCCGGGCAAATCCGCCGAAAAGTGGTTTCGCCGATGGAGGTGGCACGCGCTCACCTTGATCGCATCGAGCGCCTGAATCCCAAGCTGAACGCGTTCGTCGATTACAAGCCTGAAGCTGTACTCGCTCAGGCGCGGGAGGCGGAGAAGGCGATTCTGCGCAGGGATAAAGATAAAGATAAACTCGGGCCGCTGCATGGTGTGCCTCTATCCATCAAGTCCGCGATTGACGTTGCCGGACATCGCTGTGAAGCGGGTACGCGTTTGCGGGCTGGACACATCGCCGCCGAGGATGCGCCATTGGTGGCCCGCCTGCGCGCGGCGGGGGCGGTGATCCTCGGCGTCACTAACACGCCCGAACTGCTCATGGCATGGGAAACCGACAATCTTTTATATGGACGAACGAACAATCCCTGGGACCTGACTTGCACCGCGGGCGGATCGAGCGGTGGAGAGGCTGCCGCTATCGCCGCGGGACTTTCCGCTGGCGGGGTGGGCAGCGACGGCGGTGGGTCGATCCGCGTGCCGGCGCATTTTTGCGGCATCTGCGGATTGAAGCCTACTCCCGGACGCATTCCTTCGACCGGGCACTTTCCGAAATCTGGCGGGCCCTTCGCGCTGATCGGAGTGGTCGGGCCGATGGCGCGCACGATAGGAGATGTGAGGACGCTGTTTGAAGTGATGGCGGGGTGGGATGATGGCGATCCTTGCGCCGCGCCGGTCGAAGTGCGTGAGATTCACGACACCGCAGTCCGGGCCGTCCCCATCGCGTTCTTCGAAGACGATGGGCGCACTCCAGTGACGCAAGAAACCAGATCGGCGGTGAACCGAGCGGCGTCGCTTTTGCTGAGCTGCGGATTTCGGGTCGAACCATTTCGTCCCGAGGGACTCGAAGAAGCGCGGCAGTTGTGGTGGGAATTCTTCGGCACGGCCGGCGGGATGATCCTTGAACCGATGTTGCGCGGCCATGAGTCTGAACTGAGCCCGATTCTGCGGGAGTTTCATTCCTGGACCAAGGCCGCGCCCGCGCGTCTCATCGCGTCGCAGCCGGGCGAGTCGCTACTTGCCGCCTGGCTCGGACGCGATGCGGTGCGCGAGAAGATTCTCGTGCAGATGCGGAAGTATCCCGTGCTGATTTGCCCTACAGCTGCCATCCCCGCTTTTCGCCATGGCGAACGGGAGTGGCAGGTGGAAGGGAAGACGGTGAAGTATCTCGATGCCTGGAGCTATTGCGAGTGGTTTAACCTGCTGGGCTTCCCCGCCGCCGTGGTTCCGATGGGATATTCGGACGAGGGCCTGCCGATCGGCGTGCAGATCGTCGGACGGCCATGGGAAGAAGAAGTTGTGCTGGCGGTCGCCGCGAAGCTTGAAATGGAGCGAGGTCCCTGGCAAGCGCCTCCGTTGCTGGAGTGAATGCCGGACCGCTGTGGTTTTTTCACTGGCTTCGGCGTCTCCGATGTGAAAACAATTTCAACATTGCTGCAAACCGCGCTGCGTGCCGATTTTGCATTGCCTTTTCCTGAAATCCGATGTATAAAACTAGTCGCGCTAGTAGCCCCCCAAAGTCCCGCCCAACCCCGGGCGGGTTTTGACCGGCAGCAATATGCGTTCGCGATACGCGCAAGGCAGAACTACCGCTGTGCTTCCCGGACGAAGCAAACCGTGCAGTCGTTGAATAAACACTGAAGATGAATTAGCGAATGTGTGACGTGAGGGAGTTCAACCCTGGCTGCGAAGAGAAAAAAATCCGGACCACCACGCCGTCCCAATCCCTAAAAGTTTCACGAGGAGAAATCAATGGTTCGTGTAGGAACGGTCGTTCGAACTCTCATCCTATGTGGCATGGTGTTGACAACGCTGGCCTTTGCCAAAACTGACAAGAGCAAAACCATCGTGACCTACCCATCGGGCTTCGCGGTTTCGCAGCGGTTGTCGGAGCTGCCGATCGATGAATCGATGTTCGCAACTCAGGAAATGCCCGAGCCTCGGCCGGTTCCCCTGAGGTCGCATGCCGTTGCCGGTCCCTGGCTGCAAGAGGACCCGGTGCTGCAGAAGGAAATCAAGCCGTTTGTTTCGGCCACCACAGGCGTTGATTTCGACGGCGTTGGGGCGCAGAACTATGCGCCTTCGGATTCCAACCTGGCAGTCGGTCCCAACCACATCGTGGAGACTGTCAACGTGCGCTTCGCGATCTACAACAAGAGCGGCACGATTCTGGCGGGTCCAACCAACCTCACGACTTTCTTTGGCGCACTCGGTGGCAACTGTGCTGCGGGCGCAAGCGATCCCATTGTGAACTACGACCGCTTGGCCGATCGCTGGGTCATCAGCGACGTCGGCATCAACAGCCTGGGCACTGCTTTTTCGGAATGCGTGGCCGTATCGAAGACCAACGATCCGAGCGGCGCCTACTTTCTCTACGCTTACTCTTTTGGTGGGAATCTCAATGATTACCCCAAACTGAGCGTTTGGCCCACGGCCAGCAACGCGGCATACCTGGCTACGTACAACATCTTTCAAGGTGGTGCGACTTTCCTTGGTGCGGATATCTGCGCTTTCGACCGCACCAAGATGCTGGCCGGCGCCGCATCGCCGGCCCAACTCTGCAAGATGACTCCCAATACGGAAGGCGGCTATTTACCCTCCGACATCGATGGCCCAACCCCTCCAGTCGATGGGACACCCGGGCTGTACTTGACCTGGCAGAACAACAATCCCGGCCAGTTGTACCTGCGCAAGCTCACGCTGAACTTCGCGGGGGGCACGGCTACTCTCTCTTCGCCGACGACCATCAGCGTGGCGAACCAAACCCTTGCTTGCGGCGATGGTTTTAGCAGCTGCGTTCCACAGCTTGGCACATCTCAGACCCTGGACCCGCTCGGCGACCGGTTGATGTACCGCTTTGCCGTCCGGCACTTCGCCGATCACGATCGGGCGGTGGTGAACCACGCCGTCGACAACGGCGGCCAGCTGGCCATCCGCTGGTATGAACTCTATGACCCAGCCGGTACCATAACCCTGAATCAGCAAGGAACTTTCGCCCCGGATGCCACCTATCGCTGGATGGCAAGCATCGCCGAGGATCAGAACGGGGATATCGGGCTCGGATACAGCGCGTCCAGCAGCAGCATTAATCCCGCCATTCGCTTTACCGGCCGTGTGCCAAGCGACGCCTCAGGCACGATGGAGACGGAAGCCAGCCTCCTGGTAGGCAGTGGATCGCAGAGTGGCAACAATCTTGCCCGTTGGGGTGACTACACCGCTATGCAAGTTGACCCCAGCGACGACTGCACCTTCTGGTATGTGAACCAGTATGAGAAAACCACGGGCAGCTTCAACTGGAGCACGAACATCGGATCGTTCGCCTTCACTGGTTGCTCTGGGAGTCCGAGCTTCGCTCTCACCGCGGTGCCCAACACCGTAACCGTTAGCCAGGGAAGCAGCGGCAATAGCACGATCACGGTCGTTCCGTCCAACGGTTTCAGCGGCAGCGTTATGTTGTCCGCCTCCGGTCTGCCGAGCGGTGTGACGGCGGCTTTCGTCCCGAATCCTACAAACACCACCAGCGTGTTGACACTGACGGCAAGCGCCACGGCTGCAACGGGGACCTCGACTGTGACGATCACCGGAACGTCGGGGAGTTTGACCCCGACGACAACATTGAGCCTCACCGTGACCCAAACTAGTAGCCCGGCCGTCACTCTGACGCCGACCTCGCTGGCGTTTGGCAAGATCGTAGTGAACACTACTTCCACTGGGAAAAATGTCACACTCGCCAACACGGGAAACGCGACGCTTGTCATCGCTAGCATCAAGACCAGCGGTGACTTCGCGCCGGTGATCAGCACGAAGCCCTGCGGCAGCACGCTAGCCGCGGGAAAGAATTGCATAATCAGGGTTACGTTTACTCCGACGCAACTCGGGTCGCGCACGGGCAACATTACGATTACCGATAACGCCTCGAACACCCCGCAAACGGTGCCTCTCTCCGGCACAGGCGTTCTCGCGGCCACATTGACACCGACCAGCGCTACGTACGCAGCACTGACGGTGGGGACGACCAGCCCAGCGAAGGTGTTTACGCTTCGAAACAACCAGAGCGTAACACTTAACAACATCGTGATCTCGGCGACCGGCGACTTCAAAGTCTCCACGACGACCTGTGGGGCAAGTCTCGCCGCCAAGACCAACTGCACCATCAGCGTGGTGTTCAAGCCAACAGCGGTGGGCACGAGGACGGGGAAGTTGAGCGTGGCCGATGACGCCGCTAATAACCCGCAGTCTTCGAGTCTGACGGGCACCGGCAAATGAGAACGCAGGTTGCAGTTGCAATGATCAGCCCCGCAGCGATGCGGGGCTTTTTTTTTGAGTCGAGCATCGAGGCGTCGGTCCCACATCGCGGCGGCAATTCGTGTAAGATTCTGGAGGCGAGTACAGCGCACCGCTTCTGCGCGGATTGATCGTACCGGGTTGATTCGGCCGGGTTGATTCGGCCGGGTTGATTCCGTCGGTCTGATTCGAGACGGGCCGGCGTTCGTTGGCCGTCCAAACAACGATACTCCCCAATTACCAGGTAGAACCGCGGTCTTCGGACTGGCGGCACATTCCTGTCAGGAGAGCTGAATGGCGAAAATTGCAAAGACTGCCGACCGTAAAAAGGTCATGGACACTACGAAATCGACCGCATGTCCCAAGTGCGGCAAGGAAACCCGCATCGTCAAGCGCGTGAAAGATCGCGAGCGCGGCGTGCCCGGGGGAATCTATATTTCGTGCGCGGGCTGCGAGTTTTTCGAGAAACTGTGAGGGGAAGTTCTCAGTTCTCGGTTCTCAGTTCTCAGTAAAACCAGCCACGCAACGGCGCGAGGAGGCGACATCTCGTCGCGCCTTTTGCTTTTTCTGAGAACTGAGAACTGAGAACTGAGAACTAGACCTAAGACCCGACCTACCCGATTTGTCCCAGAATTGCTCGTGCTTCGGCCGCGGGGTCGGAGGCTTCTGTGATCGGGCGCCCTACCACGATGTGCGAGGCTCCGGCGGAGATTGCTTCCGCGGGAGTGACCACGCGCGCCTGGTCGTTCGGTCCACTGCCCGCTGGGCGCACTCCGGGTGTCACGATAGTGAAATCGTGGCCAAACTCCTCGCGCAGAGCGGCGGCTTCTTGCGCCGAAGCGACCACGCCCTTGCATCCGTTCGATAACGCCAGGGCCGCGAGTCTCAGGACTTGATCGAGCACTCCTCCGCGCAGGCCAATTTTGCCCAGTTCGACATCGTTCAGACTGGTCAGCACCGTAACTGCCAGGACGAGCAGGTCGGGCTTGGCAGCTTGCGCGGCGTCGACGGCAGCTCGCAACATCTTGCCGCCTCCGGAAGCGTGCACGGACAGCATACTCACGCGAAGCCGAGCCGCCTCCCGGACAGCCGCTCCCACGGTATTCGGGATGTCGTGATATTTGAGGTCGAGAAAAACGCGGCGGCCCGAACCTACCAGCTCGCGGACAAGGGATGGACCTTCGGCAGTGTAGAGCTGCATGCCCACTTTATAGGCGTGGGCAGAGTCACCGACGGCCGCCACGATCTTCCGGGCGGCTGCCGCCGTCGATACATCGAGGGCAACGATGAGACGCTGGCGGGGATCCATATTTGCGACTCTTGTTGCCGAGTGTATCGGGTTTAGTTGAGCTTGGCTACGGGTTGCAGCAGCGCCATGTTCGTGGGTTGGTACAGGTCCAACCGGACCGTCTGCAAACCGCGATCTTTGAAGCCCAGCGCGCGGGCGGCGTTGTAGGAAAGGTCAATGATGCGGTCGTCCACCACGGGACCCCGGTCATTGATACGAACCACCACGGTCTTACCGTTCCTCAGGTTGGTGACCTTGACGAACGTACCCAGCTTGAGGCTGGGGTGAGCGGCGGTGAAATCGCGCATGTCGAAGGGTTCTCCGCTGGCTGTCTGTTTACCCTGGAACTGCTCTCCATACCAGGACGCGGTCCCTACCTGGTAGGCCTTGGACTTCGAGCTGTTGGGCTTCTGCGTTTTGCGTGTTTTGTGGCCACTGGTCGCAGTGACCGGCGGCTGTGTGACCTTGGCGGCTTCCAGGCTGCTAGGCCCGGATGCGGCTCCGACCCCCAAGCTGGCTACTGATAAAAGCACGGCCAGACTTTCGGCTAAACGTCGTCGCATTCAGTTACCCTCTCATCGTGGAAAGTCGTTTATCTGGTCGTTTGCTCCTTCGGTCAAACGAGCAATCCTTTGATGCTAGCTAGGGCGTTGGGTTGTGTCAATCACCAATCCCAGGCACCTGATTAACTAAGTGGTAATTAATCAATAACTTAGCCCCATGAAAAATAGGGATTTGCGTGCGTATGTCATTGAAAGCAGTCGATGGCTGTGGCTAACTAATTGGTAACTGGACGAATCTGGGCCCTCGCAGAAAAATCGCAACGTACTTCGAATGTTAGACTTACGGTTAAATGACGATAACTATTTTATAATCAATAGCTTACAGAGGCGCCTGAGTACCGATGAGTACATACCGGGCGTCAAGAATTGGTTACCGTCGGTGCTTCGGATCAGACACGACCGTCCGCACACCTATTATCGGAGCAGACTCAGAAGTAGTGTTCCACTGATTGAACTTTGGGTTTAGAGTGGCGGGCATGGCTCTGACCCCACCAATTGTGCTCACCATCGCCGGGTTTGACCCGTCCTCGGGCGCGGGAATCACGGCCGATATCAAGACGATCGCGGCCCATGAATGCTATGGCGTTTCGTGCATTACAGCCTTAACGGTTCAGTCGACGCAGGGAGTGCGCCGGGTTGAGGGCGTGGATCCCAAGATCATTGTCGAGACCTTGGGGGAACTGGTCTCAG
Organism: uncultured Acidobacteriaceae bacterium; assembly: GCA_963772195.1. GTDB lineage: Bacteria > Acidobacteriota > Terriglobia > Terriglobales > Acidobacteriaceae > Acidiflorens. The sequence continues at coordinate 48,751 of CAVYWE010000004.1, forward strand.
ACCTTGCCGTGGACGCCGTCCATATCGGCATGCTGGGAAATGCTCAGGTGGTTGAGGCGGTCGCGAGTTTTCTGGGCCAGATTTTTCCGGGAAGAGCCAAGCTGCCCCACGTGGTGCTGGACCCAATTCTGAAGTCAAGTTCTGGAGCGGATTTATTAGATGCCGCGGGGACCCGGATATTGATCGAGAAGCTGCTTCCACTGGCGGAGTTAATCACGCCGAACCTTGACGAGGCCAGCGTCTTGACCGGGACGGCCGTTACGAATCTCGACCAGATGCGCGAGGCGGCCGCTCGTCTACATTCTCTGGGAGCGGCGAATGTAGTAGTCACCGGAGGCCACCTGGAGAAGGCGATCGATCTCCTAAGCTTTACAACGGCCCGGGGCACGGAGGAGGAAGTTTTCAAGGCGGACCGTCAGCGCTCGAATTCCACCCATGGCACCGGATGTGCGTTCGCCACAGCGCTGGCCTGCCACCTGGCGCATGGCCGCGGACTGCCGGAAGCGGTTCTTCTCTCCAAAGTGTATGTGTCGGCCGCGATTGCGAATGCCCATCCGCTGGGTCACGGAGTGGGGCCATTGAATCACCTCTATCGTATGGGCCAGCAACGGCGGTCAAGCACTGTCGTCTCGGAAGGGGAGCACGTCCATTCTCGAAATTGAAGGTGGGAAGTGAGGACTCCTGATTTCCACTAATTTCCCGTAGAGACGCGGTTTCCGGCGTCTGAGACGGGTCAAGCCCCGTCTCTACAGGTAAGGTGGTTTGGAGGGGGGAGAGCTGAGAACTACTTTTTAAGCAGGCATCCGGCGACAAAGGCGGCGACTGCCGCGAGCAACCACTCGATCCGCCAGAGCTGAATTGCCTGCCAGTCGAGTGCAGTCCGGACGCTGAAGAACACACTAACAATCAGAGCTCCAGCCACGCACAGTGCGCCAACCAGAAAAGCGATCAGGGCAGGCATAGTGAGTCCGAGCCGCTCACCGAGCGAGGCGAGTTCCGCCAGACCGGAGACTTGCAGCGCGCGCGCTCCACTAGCGCGCAACTCGGGACGGCCGGCGCCACAAGCATGGCAGTAGAGTGAGCTGACGATGAACTCGGTTCCGCAACGATGGCAGCTGGCGCTTCGTTCCGGAATGACGACAGCCTTGGACGCCGTCATTGGGGGCCGCCAGAAATCGTGCTGTGCCTGATCTACTACTTCCGCCATAAGGAGTTCTTCTTTCGGTTCTTCTCTAATCGCAAGCGAATCACCAAAGCGAGGTATTGCAAAGACGATAGTTACAAACGGCCTGGGGGGGAGGGCGGCCGATCGGGAGGGCAAGAATTACGCAATCCAACCCTGAATTCCCTATTTAGCACGACTTGGCGGGGCTGCGGAAAGTACCGGGTTTGGTTCCTGGCTGGATGTCAGTTATCAGGGCAGTTCTCAGTTCCCGGTTCTCAGTTCTCAGTAAAGCCAGAACGGCTCACGCCGCGCGGTTCTTGATTGAGGCGATCAGTCCATTCAGCACTCTGCCGAGTTCTTCAGCGGCCGCCAGCAGGATGTCTGCCTTCGCCGGTTGGAGGTATTTCAGATTTCTGGCTATGAGAAGTTGAGTTTCAATCTCCACCAGAGAGCCACGTGCCTGGCTCAGGAAGTGATGAAACTCTTTTTGCGAAAAACGAGCCTGCCCTTCCGCAATATTACTGGGCACTGAAACTGACGCTCGCCGCAATTGGTTAGTGAACCCGTAACGCTCCTCGCTCGGAAACCGCTGAGTCGCTTCGTAGATTTCGGTGACTAACTTCATCCCTTTCTGCCATGCGATCAATTCTCGATAAGAGCGCCCCATAATCCCTCCATTCCAGATTGTGGGCATCCCCAGGATGTAGCGCCGTGATCGGCAACCAAGCAGAATGGTCGGTTTCACTGAGAACTGAGAACTGGGAACTGAGAACTGCTAACAACTGAGAACTGCTAAACTAGATATGGCGTGCTTTTCCTCCTCTGTCGGCACCGTTTCGCTTTGACGGCCGTCATGCTGCTGGTTCTCGCCCAAGTCTGTAAGGCAGCCGACCCCTCGATTTCGATCGCGTTCCGCCCACCTGATGCATTGAACCAGGCGGCTTTCGAGCACTACTACAACCTCGATTACGACGCGGCGGTTCAGGATTTCGAGAGGATCCTAGCGCGCCATCCGAACGATCCGTTTGCGGTGAATCACCTGCTCTCCGCGATTCAGGTGCGGGAGCTGTATCGCATGGGCGCGATGAATTCCGGGGAGTACTCGAACGACAATTTCAGCGGACAGGCGCACCGTCCCGCCGATCCCGCGCAGAGGCAGCGCATCAAGCAACTGGTAGAGCAAGCCGAGAAGCTGGAAGACGCGGAACTGGCGCGCAATCCGAAGAACGTGGATATGCTCTATGCCCGCGGCGTTACCCGCGGCCAGTTCGCGCTTTACACCGCGCTGATCGAGCGCGCCTGGTTTTCTGCATTGCGCAATGCCGTGGGAGCGCGCCGTGACCACGAACGGGTTCTCGAGTTGGCTCCGCAGTACACCGATGCCAAACTGATTGTGGGAGCCCATAACTACGTGATGGGAAGCCTGTCTCTGGCGGTGAGGATGGCCGTGGCGCTGGTCGGACTGAGCGGCGATAAAGAAAAAGGACTTCAGTATCTGAGGGATGACTACAACGGCAACGGCGAAACCAGCGTGGATGCGGGAGTTGTGCTCATGGTTTTCCTCCGCCGCGAACATCGCTACGACGAGGCTTTGCAGATCGCCCGTGTGATTGGTCCGCGGTTTCCGCGCAATTACCTTCTGCCGCTGGAAGAGGCGAACCTGCTGCGGGCGGCCGGCAAGAATGTGGAAGCTGAGGAACAGTATCACCGGGTGTGGCAGAATGGGCGCGAGGGAAAGTACGGCAATCTTCATTACGAAATTGCGGCGCTGGGATTGGGTGACCTGCTGCGGAGCGAGAAGAAATATCAGGCTGCGGCTGCGGCTTACGAGATGGTCGGCGAGGTTACGGGCGCCGATCCGGAATTGCTGCAGAAGGCGAATCTGGGAGCGGGCGAGATGTATGACCAGCTCCAGAAGCGGGACTTGGCGGTGAAGAAATATGTGGCGGTCGTGGCCACAAATTCCGGCAATGCCGAAGCGGACAAGGCTCGGAAGAGGATAAAGGACGCGTACCGGGAGTAGGAAGGCAGCTTTTGGCCGTTAGCTCTTAGCCTTTAGCCAGAAGCCAAGAGCTAAAAGCTAAGAGCTAAAAGCTAAAAGCTAAGAGCTGGTCGGGGAACATTTCCCCAGCAGTCGTCGTATCATCTGCAAGGGAGGCCAACCATGTACTGCAACGCTTGCGGCAAGACCATCGCTGAGGACGGCCGTTATTGCTCCTACTGCGGAAACGTGGTGGGGATTCCGCCTACGGCGAAGAGACTGTTGCGCTCGCGCTCCGATCGAAAGATCGCGGGCGTTTGTTCCGGGCTGGCTCAGTATCTCGATCTCTACACATCGCTCGTGCGCATCCTCTGGTTCTTCATCACGCTCGCGTGCGGAATCTTCCCGGGCATCATCGCGTACGTGCTCGGATGGATCATCATTCCGGAAGAGCCGCTTCTGTTACCAGTTGCACCCTCGCAACAGCCGGTGACGAGCTAGTACCGGGTCATGCGGTAGGCGTCTCGCGAGCCTGCCCTGAGGTTAGGCGAAGGGTCAAGCAGTTCGGCGGCCGGTTCTCCCCCAGCACCGCTTCTTGTTCGACATATAATCCCTTAATCTCCTCCGATGGAACGTCTGCGCAGCGACGATGCCGAAATCTTTTATGAAATTCGGGGGAGCGGCCCGCCAGTCATTCTTCTCCATCCTTTTCCTTGTCATCACGAATTCTGGAACCCCGTGGCAGCGGCGCTCGATTCGCGCTATCGCCTGATTCTCCCCGATCTGCGCGGGCACGGTGATTCGGAAATTGGCGAAGGCCCTGCCCTCATGCAAAAGAATGCGAGCGACATTGCCCGGGTGCTCGATGCGGCGGGCATTGGCAAGGCCGCGTTCATCGGATGTTCGATCGGCGGATACATCCTGTTTGAATTCTGGCGGCGGTTTCGGGAGCGGGTAAGCTCGCTCGCGCTTTGCGATACGCGCCCTCAGGCCGATACCGAAGAGGGCCACACGAATCGGTTGAAGGCTGCTGCAGCTGTCTTGGAGCAGGGAACCGAACCATTTATCGAGAGCATGATTCCGAAGCTGATGGGGCGGACGACGGTAGCCACGCGGCCGGATTTAGTCGATGGAGCCCGCGCCATGATGCGCAAAATGTCGGCCGAGGATATCAGTCTGGTGCTGCGCGGAATGGCGGAGCGGCCTGACTCGGTCGGGGATCTGAAGTCTATTAACGTGCCTACGCTGATCGTGATCGGAGAAGAAGATGTGCTCTCAACCATCGCCGACGGCGAACTCATGCGGCAGAACATTGCTGGCAGCCACTTGAAGGTGATACCGAAAGCAGGACATTATTCGCCGTGGGAGCAACCGGAAGCGGCGGGAATTGTGCTGCGGCAGTTTCTGGATGATGTGGCATTGACATAGCGGTTGTGATTGGCACGCTGACTTTCCCTAAGGTTTCTGTTGCAGGAGATTCTTCCGTGGAGATATGGATCCAAGATTTGAATGGTGGATTGGTTCCTCACGAAGTCCCGACTGCCATAAATACGGTGCTGCCACTGAGTTTGATTCCTACTTTCGCACTGCCGCTACTCATCATGCTTCACATTATCTCCATTGCCCGAGCCCGGCAATGGAAGGCGGGAGAGTACTCGCGCGTTGGAGAACAGTTACGAGCTTCTGCAATTTGAAGCTTATGGAGCGAAGCCACGCAGCATGGTCACACCACACTGCGTGGTCTCTCTCTGCTAGAATTCCCGCTAGAATTCCCGCGTCATGATGGAAGCCTTTCTAGTTCCTGAAAGAACGGTGGTCAACGCCAAAGGAGACGGTCCTGCGCTCGATGTGAGTCGGGCGGAGGGCCGGATTTTTCTGCTGACGCTTGCCATCACCAACATCATCGAGCAGGAATCGCTCGACGTCAGCATCTTCGGATCAGCGGATGGAACGACGTGGGATGCGAAGCCGGTGACGGCTTTTCCGCAGAAGTTTTATCGCGAGGAAATTCCGCTGCTGCTCAATCTGACGGCACGGCCAGAGATCAAGTTTGTCCGCGCTCATTGGGAAGTGAGGCGGTGGGGGCGCGGGTCGGAAACGCCCATGTTCGAATTTTGCGTCACGCTGCGAGAGGTTCCACAGGAGATTCTCGCGGAGGCTGCCGGGCGGGTGCGCGCGTCGTAGGCCGAGCGCCTTGTGCCCTCCTAATGAATTGTCATCCCGAGCGAAGCGAGGGATCCGCATCCCGCGGCGAACTGCAGATCCCTCGCTTCGCTCGGGATGACAAACTCTGGTGAATTGGGACTAAGACAGCGAGATTCCATTTTTACTACGAGACCGCCTGCCTCAGAAATCTCCTCTATATTAATCTCATGCCTGATGATTCGAAGCGTGATGGTTCGAATGTCATCGTCCGTCCTGCGCGCGCGGTGAGCGGAGTGGTGCGTATTCCCGGGGACAAGTCGATTTCGCACCGCTACGCCATGCTGGCGGCGATTGCGGAGGGTACGAGCCGCTTCCAGAATTTTTCAGCGGCGCGCGATTGCGCGAGTACGCTCGATTGTGTGGCGACACTTGGCTGCGAGTGGAAGCGTGTGAAAGATGGAAACGACGACGGAGCGATTGAGGTGCGTGGCGTGGGGCCGCGACTGAAGGCTCCGGCGGGGGTGCTGGATTGCGGAAACTCCGGCTCGACCATGCGCATGCTGAGCGGAATTCTTGCCGGCCAGCCATTTTCGAGCGAGCTGTGCGGGGATGAATCGCTCTCGCGGCGGCCGATGGCGCGCATTATGACGCCGCTCTCGGAGATGGGCGCGCAGATCGAGGCCGCGGAAGGCGGCCGCCCTCCGCTGAAAATTCGCGGCGGTCCTCTGAAGCCGATTCATTACCGGCCGGAAATCGCGAGCGCTCAGGTGAAATCGTGTGTGCTGTTTGCTGGACTGTTTGCCGATGGCGAGACGGTGGTCGAGGAGCCCATCCGCACGCGCGATCACGGCGAAATTGCGCTCCGGGCGTTTGGGGCGGAAGTTGAGCGGACAGGGAATGCATCGCGGATTGTGGGTGGACAGCGGCTGCGCGCGATTGAGGCGCATGTGCCCGGCGATCTCTCAAGTGCCGCGTTCTTTCTTTGTGCCGCGGCGCTGTTTCCGGGATCCCAAATTACTTTGCCGGGGATCCTGATGAATCCGACGCGGGCGCGACTGCTCGATATCCTGATGCAAATGGGGCTGAAGGTTTCAGTCGCGCATCTGCAAGAACATCAGGGCGAGCTGGTGGGAACCATTGAGGCGCGGGGAGCGGCGTGGAAGGGAGCCATAATCGCCGGCGCCGACACTGCGGCGCTGATTGATGAGATCCCGGTGCTGGCGGCGGTTGCGCCTTACTCCGCTGGCGGCCTCGGAGTTCGCGATGCCAAAGAGTTGCGGGTGAAGGAGTCGGATCGCATCGCGGCCGTCGCTGCCAATCTGCGAAAAATGGGCGCAGAAGTGGAAGAGCGGCCCGATGGAATGCGGATTCCCGGCGGCCAGCATCTGCATGGCGCCGAGCTGGATTCGTTTGGCGATCACCGAATCGCGATGGCATTCGCGGTGGCCGCGTTGCGAGCGGAAGGCGAGACGAAGATTCACGGGGCCGATGCGGCGGGGGTGTCGTATCCGACTTTTTTCGAGGAATTGCGCAGTGTGGTTCTAGAGTAGATTCACCGATCGTGTTGTCGCGTTACGCGGAGTTGCAATAGATGAGAAAAAAGTCGAACCACAGGGGGCACAGAGGTACACGGGGGACGACACAGGGAACCCCTGAACCACAGGGGGCACAGAGGTACACGGGGGACGACACAGGGAACCCCTGACGCGAAGCGCGCCTCATCGGCAAAGGGTAAGCTAGCGGAGGATATTCGCCGACGATTTGCGGTGTTTGGCGGATTCGATTTTGAGTCGTTGCGACGCGATGCCATGAGCCGGATCCCAGGATTTCGGGAGAGATCATCCCCGACAAATTCATGATTCCAGACAAACCCCAATCTCCAGACGATCGCCTGCAGCGCGAGTTCAATCGCTGGGCTGATGAGGGCGAGGGCGCGAAGATGGAGCGCCATCACCTCGACATCACCGAGAAAACGATGCGCCGTATGGATCTGCGTCCGGGTGAGCGCATTCTCGATCTCGGCTGTGGATCGGGGTGGGCGACTCGCTTGCTGGCGCGCATCGTTGGCGAAGGCCCAGAGAGTTTTGGGCAGGTGGTCGGGGTCGACATTTCAGACGAAATGATCCGGCAGGCGCGGGCCGCTTCGAAAGAATTCGACAACGTAATGTTCGTGGTGGGCTCGTCGGCGCAGATTCCATGGGAAGAAAACTTTTTTGACAAGGTGCTTTCGGTGGAGTCGTTCTATTACTACCCGGATCAGGAACGCGCGCTGGCTGAGATTTTTCGCGTCATGGCGCCGCATGGACGGCTGTTCATTTTGATCAATCTCTACAAAGACAATCCGTATTCGTTGCAATGGGTGCCAAAGTTGAAGGTGCCGGTGCATGTTCGTTCGGCGGCGGAGTACGTCGAACTGCTGAAGCAGCACGCTTTCGAAAACGTGGAGTATGCACAGATTCCCGACGACACGCCCACGCCCGACAACTACCAGACGACTTCCTTCCATTCGCTCGACGAGCTGAAGGCCTTCAAGCGCGTCGGCGCGCTGCTGCTGATGGCGTCCAAGCCAGATGTGCGGAATCCGGCGCCGGGGTACACCATCTACTGAGCGAGGAGTATTCTGATAACGAACGAGACCTCATGAGCTGGCTCCAGAATAAATTCGAAAAGAATTTCATGATCTCGACAGTGGACTACGTCTTCAACTGGGCGCGCAAGTCGGCGCTCTGGCCGATGACGTTTGGGCTGGCGTGCTGCGCCATCGAGATGATTGCGTCATCGACCGCGCGGTTCGATATCGCGCGTTTTGGGTCGGAGGTGTTTCGGCCGAGCCCGCGGCAGTCGGATCTGATGATCGTCTCGGGGACGGTCACGCTGAAGATGGCTCCGGTGGTGAAGAGAATTTACGATCAGATGCCGGAGCCGAAGTGGGTGATTTCGATGGGCGCGTGTTCGTCGGTCGGCGGGCCGTTCAACACCTATGCCGTGCTGCAGGGCGTCGACCGGATCGTGCCGGTGGATGTATATGTGATCGGATGCCCGCCGCGTCCGGAGAATTTGTTTTACGCGCTGCTGAAGCTGCAGGACAAGATCGACACTATGACGCTCGCCAAGCGGCCAACTGAAGTGCGGCTGGAAGAGAACATGATGGAGAATTTCAAGCGGCAGGTGATGGTTGCGCAGACGATGCAGCCGAAATAGCTGTCAGCTCTCAGCCGTCAGCCATCAGTTAGTGCTGGACCGTGATGACCTTGCGTTCTTTCATTAGCGCCGGGGCTGAAGGCTGACTGCTGAGTGCTTGTTGCTTGTTGCTATGTTCACCAAACTCGCCTCTCAATCCGATCTTCCTGCTCCCAACGAAGCCAAGGAATTCCTCTGCGATGGCAAGACCATCTGTGTTGCCAATGTGAACGGCGAGATCAGCGCTATGGATAACGTCTGCCTGCATCGCGGCGGGCCGCTTGGGCAGGGCGTGATCTCGGGAGGGAAGGTTGTCTGTCCGTGGCATGGGTGGGAATGGGATCCGAAGACGGGTGAGGCTGGTGCGCCGGGGGCTAAGGTGGCGGTGTATCCGGTGAAGATTGAGGGTGGGGATGTGCTGATCGAAGTGTGAGCACATGAGTCCAGTCACTCACTTTCTTACTGGATGGATCCTCGCAAACTCAGCCTCGTTGAGTCGCAGGGAACGCGCTTTGGTTACTCTGGCTGGCGTCGTCCCTGATATTGACGGCCTTGGGATCGTTGCCGAATATCTGACGCGTAACTCTCGTCATCCGCTCGAATGGTTTTCGGCCTACCATCACTCCCTGCATAGCCTTCCATTCGCGGTTGTCGTGGCGGCGGTGACATTCGTGTTGGCGACTCAGCGATGGAAGACTGCGAGCCTCGCTTTCTTGAGCTTCCACATTCATCTACTTGAAGACTTGGTGGGGAGTCGCGGCCCGGACGGCTATCAATGGCCGATTCCATATTTGGCGCCGTTCTCTCGGGCTTGCGATCTGACTTGGCGCGGACAATGGGCGCTCAATGCGTGGCCCAACTTTGCCATCACGATTTCGATGTTGCTCCTGACGTTCTATCTGGCGTGGAAGCGAGGGTTTTCTCCACTGGAGATGGTCTCGCTTAAGGCCGATGCCGCTTTTGTCGCGGCGCTTCGGACGCGAATCCCCGTTTCGTAGATTTACGGTTGTCGGGTTCGAATTAGCTGCTCTGCCGGGCTTCGCCCGGCTTGGACGGGCGAGGCGCCCGTCCCCACACGATCTATCCCAGTAGATTTAGGAACTGGCCTGACTGATTTTCAAATCCCGGAAACACTGTCCTCAAATCCTTGTTCCCCAGATAGCGCGACACGACTTCGCTGAGCACCAACCGGAAGTCCGTCGTCACCGCTAGGTCGCGTCCCTCGTAGAGTTGCGATTGGTCGAGGCCGGGCCAGCGACCATAGACCTTGCCGCCTTTCACGGGGCCGCCCAGGACGAACATTACGTTGGCATGACCGTGGTCGGTGCCTCGGTTGCCGTTTTCGCGGACGGTGCGGCCGAATTCGGACATGGTTACTACTACCGTGTCTTCTCCTAGATCGCCCAGGTCGGTCCAGAAGGCGGCGATTGATTGCGAGAAGTCGCCCAGGATGTTCGCGATCTGGCCCTGGGTGCTGCCTTCGTTGACGTGGTGGTCCCAGCCTCCGATGTCGGCGAAGGCTACTTGCACTCCGAGGTTTGCTTTGATCAATTGCGCTAGCTGCTTCAGGCTGTCGCCGAAGCGGCCCTTAGGATAATTTGCGTTGGGTGCGGGCGTGTAGTGCGCGGGGTCGGCGACTTTCAGTGTCTTGACTGCGTCGAAGGTTTCCTGGCCGGTGCCGTGAAGTACGGTATCTACTGAGTGGTCGTACATGGCTTCGAAGGTGTTCGACATCGGCGCGGCGTTCGGATTTTTACCGCCTACGGAAAAATCGTTCAGATTGTTGACGGCTACCGCCGGCTCTTTGCCGGATAGAATGCGCGGCAGCGACGGGCCTAGCGCTATGGCGCGGAAGGCTGACTTGTTGGGCACATACTTGTCGGCAGAAAGGTCGTGCAACGCGCGGTTCAGCCAGCCGTCGTCGGTGACTTTCACGCCGGGCGTGCCGGATTCCATGAAGTCCTGCGCATCGAAGTGTGAGCGCGTTGGGTCGGGCGAGCCGGCAGCGTGCACGATCGCCAGATGTTTCTGTTTCCAGAGCGGCTGAAAGGACGACATCGCGGGATGCAATCCGAAAAAGCCGTCGAGATCGAGCACGGATTTCTTGGGGATGTTGATGGTCGGTCGCATCGCGTAGTAGCTGGGCTCGCCGTGCGGCACAACGATGTTGAGGCCGTCGGCCGCGCCGCGCTGGAAGATCACGACCAGACGCTTGGCGCGAACGCCGGGATCGGCCGCGCCAAAGGCCGCGCGCGTCAGAAAGCTCGGCAGCGCGGTTGTGCCGACTACTGCCAGAGCGCCGTTGCGAAGGAAAATGCGTCTTGTAATTGACATAAAAAAATCAGCTTTCGGCTGTTAGTTCGTGGCGTCCGCGGTACCCACCCCTTCGCAAAAAGCGCGAAGGAGTGGGCCACCCCGTAACTATCTTCTTTGAAACTCTGGGGACCCTAGAATCAGTCCCGTGATTGCGGCTATGTTTGGAGGACGCTTTGGATCATCCAATCGGCGTTGGCTGATCTTTGGGTCTTCCAGTTGCTTGCTGATGGTATCGTGTGTTTGCTTCGAGATATCGCCTGACAATAGCGAATTTTCCAGAGCGGCTAGCGTCTGTTGCGCGTCGGTCGTTACTTCTGAAGCTACTTCTGAAGCGCCTGCCGCGAGGCTCGCTGCCGAATCGATTTTGACTCCCCGTATCTTGCCGGCCGCCAGGCCCAGGGCAAAATTCATGCGTCCCAGGAGCGCTGAAGAGTTCAGCCAAACGTCGGCTTTCATCGAGTAGCCGGTCGGCGGCATCATGCCATAGGGCATCATGCCCATGTTGTTGAGCGTGCCTACCAGTGCACCGGCATCGTCCACTTGCGCACCGCTGGCGCGTACGGAGGAGACTACGAACTCGAGCGGTGTTTTCACTTTGGCGCGGTAGGCGTCCGGCGACCAGAACTCGGGCGACTTGAACATGGTGCGCAAGACCTCGCGAATGTCACCGTTTTTCTTTAGAAACGTTTTAGTCATGCGATCGACCAGAGCTGTCGGAGGATTGTCGGAGACGAAGCGCATTGCCAGTTTTTGCGAAATGAAGTGCGCCGTATTTGGATTGTGCGCCAGCAGATGCAGCACTTCCAGTCCTTCTCTTTCGCCATGTTCTTTGATGCGATGCCCTAGGACGATCTTGTCGCCGGGCTCATGCATGCGCGGCTCGAAGCGGAAGCCGCCGCCTTGCTTTGGCTGATCGAGCGTCCATCCGGTGAACACCTTGGCTACCTCGGTGACATCTTTTTGCGAGTAGCCGCCGTTTACGCTGAGCGTGTGCAATTCCATCAGTTCGCGGCCGTAGTTTTCGTTCAGGCCGCTGGCTTGCCTGGCTTTGGACTTGCCCGGACGATTATTCGGACGACTATTCGCACTGGGGCCGTAGCCGCGCCGGTGCGGTTGGTGCGGGGGGATGCCGAGCGCGATTTCGGAGTCCGGCCCTACGCTTAACCAGTTGTCGAGATAGAACAACATCGCCGGGCTCTTGGCGGTTGCCACCAGCAGGTCTTCGAATTTTCCTAGCGCGTGCGGGCGGATCGCGTCGCGCTCGTAGCTGGTCAGCAGGTAGCGGTCGGCGCCCTTGTTGATGAATACGTTGAAGTGGTTGAACCAGAAGTCAGTCATTACTTCGTCGAGTTGCCGTTCGCTATAGATCGCGCGCAGCAGTTTGGCTTGCGTCAACTCGTTGACTACCACCTGTTCGGGGTTATTGAGCGCCATTACCGTTTCTTTTTGTTGCGGGCTCATCCCTTCCATCAACGCGTCTGCCTTGGCGCCTTTGGCCGTGGTGGCGATTGTCTGGCGATCTTCGGGCGACATTTCTAGAATTTCTTTCATGCGCTCGGCGGGGGGCTGATCGAGCAGTTCCTGCGTTCTGAGATTCGAGTGGCGGCGTTCTTCGCGGCGGCGTGTTTGCTCGGGGTCGGCGGGTTGGGAGCTGTCGGCGGTCGCAACGCTTTTGCTCGCCTTGTCTTTGTCCTTGTCCTTGCGTTCCTGCTTGTCTTCGTAGCGCTGGAGTTGCGCTTCGTAAACCGCGCGCTTCGTGGGATCCTGCGGCAGCGAAGCTTTTCCGTCGGCGATCTGCTTGATTAACTGGTCGGGCGGAAAATTCTCGACGATCTCCTTTGTCCCCATACGCAGCGTACGGAACGGAGCCAGCCTGGCATCGAGCGCCGAGTCGTCAATTTTATCGGGATGGAGTTCGAGTTCGATCCACTTGTCAACGCCCATCTGCGTGACACGCTCCGCGTCGCCGGGCCGTGGACCGAACGTCAGGCGGTTCAAGGCATGAACGGCGCGTTTCCGCGCGTCCATCGGCACCCGTACCGTCTCCCCGGGGGCGGCCTTGTCTTTATTCCGGCCAAGAGCAATCTGGGTCGTGAGCGCGGCCGTCACAAGCAGCGCAGCTGCCACCAGCAAACGGCGTATGCGCAAAGGCATTCCCATCCTGATTGGCCTCATCCTCATAAGGAATGAACCCGAAGCGCGGGAAAAGTTGCTGGCAAGGTTAGGTTGGAAGGGGAGCGGCCTAGCGCTTTAACTGCGCCACATAGGCCTTCCCATATTGCGACTTGCGGGATGTACTCTCGACGAACTTAAGAAATTCCCGCAGGTGTTCCTTTTCCGACAGTTCCGCCTCCGAGAATTTCACACGAACGCCAAACGTCGACGCGCCGTGGGTCGCGACTCCGGTGATGATAACGCCTTTCACCCAGATTTTGCCGCTAGCCACCCACAACCCGATCTCCAAGGCCTTGCCCTCGGGCACGGCGCCGGCGGTCTCGACCAGGCAGCCTCCGCGGCTCACATTCGCCAGATTGCCCCAGACCGGCACTTCCACACCCTCAACGTGAATTTCCACCGCGACATAACATTTGATCCGGTGAAAACGGCGGCGATCCGATGCCAGTTGCGGGGTGAACAAATCCGGTTCGAACGGGGGCGTGTCATCGATCGGTTCGGGATGGTGAAGCACGGCAGGTGGCGCGGGCACGGCAGCAACGGCCACATTGGTCCGTTCTTCGCGTGCTTTGATGGCAGCGTCTTTGATCTCGCGCATCGCCCGCAGCAGCGCCGGTTCGCGCTGTTCCGGAGAGACTTCGCGGTAGGTCTGGAGCAGCTTTCCGAGGTGGCTGACCAGGTCGGGATCGGTGAGCAGGCGCGTCCAGTCGGATCCTTTGGGCGACGGTTTCGTGGCTTCGCTCATATGCGGGACTTCACGCAGGACTTCCCTCACGCGGATTTCCGTCGCAGGGAAGTAGCTTGACTCGCCTCATAGATTGAACTTTGGGTGGAGGTTACACAAGATGACCAAGGTCACTGTCGCCCGCTGGAGCGCACCTACAAGGCAGGATGGGACCATACTCCATCGCGAGACGGCTCAACAATTTGCATCGGATCGTCGCCAAAAAGACTCCAAAAGACTTATCATTTCCGTTTTGTAGGAGAGAAGCCAGGTTCCATGTCTTCCGCGGACTGTCCCACCAGCCAATTGCGGCGCTTTCGCGCATGCTTTTTGCGGATCGTTGTTTCGATCGTGGTTCTGATCGCGTCTATAGTCATCTTCCCAGCGGCGCTTCGCGCACAAAGTTCTAGTTCGACTTCGACTGCGAGTTCGACGAGCGAGTACGCGCAGGTTCCAACGCCCCAAGTTTCAACGTCGCAAGTCCAAACCTCGGCGCAGAATCCGGTATTTGGCAGCGTGCCGGAGCCGAAGCCCACGCCCGGAGTTCTGTCGCTGACCTTCAGCGATGCGATTGAGAGGGCCTTGCGCCAGAACCTCGCGGGTCTTTTGTCGGAGTACAACACAATTGAGGCTCGGGGAGAGAAATGGCAGAAGCTCAGCGACCTGCTGCCCAACGTCAACGGGACTGTGCAGGAGGCGGTGCAGAAGCAGAGCCTGGAAGCACTGGGACTAAGCTCTGCGCTATTCCCTGGCGGCTCTAAACCGCCTCGCGTCATCGGTCCGTTCGACTACTTTGACGTGCGCGCCTCGGCGACACAGCGAGTTTTCGACTGGAAAGCAATCCAGAAATACCGTTCTTCTGTGGTTGGCGAAAGCGTCACCCAGTTCAATCTGAAAGACGCGCGGGATCTGGTCGTGCTCGCGACGGGCAATGCCTATCTGCAGGCGATCGCTGGGGCGGCGCGCGTGGAAACCGCGCAAGCGCAGGTCGAAACTGCCCGCGCTCTGTACAACAAGGCGGTAGCGCAGCAGCAGGCAGGGGTCGCTCCCGCGATTGATACGCTGCGGGCGCAGGTTGAATACCAGTCGCGGCAACAGCAGCTCATCGCGGCTACGAGTGATTTCGCCAAGCAGAAGATTTCGCTGGCACGTGTGATTGGATTAGCGACCGGCCAGGAATTCGAACTGGCCGACAAATCTCCTTACGAGGCTTTTCCCATCCCAGATCTTGAAACCAGTCTGCAGCGCGCGTATTCTTTGCGCTCCGACTACAAAGCGGCGCACGATCGCGTGGTTGCCGCGCAACTGGAGTCCAGCGCCGCGTTCGCGGGGTATTTCCCAACCCTCGATCTGGCAGCGGATTTTGGTGACATAGGCGCGCATCCTGGGAGCCTGCTGCCTACGTACCATTTCTTCGGCACGTTGAACATTCCGATCTTCCAGGGTGGCAAGGTTCACGGAGATGTTCTGAAGGCCGACGCCAGCCTGCGGCAGGCGCAGGCGCAGATGGCGGATGTGCGGGGCCAGATTGATCAGGATATCCGCAATGCGCTGCTCGACCTCAAGTCGTTCGCCGATCAGGTGGAAGTGGCCCAGAGCTCCGTGAATCTTGCCGAGCAGGCGCTGACCCAATCACAGGATCGTTTCTCCGCCGGGGTTACTGACAATCTCGAAGTAGTTCAGGCGCAGGAAGCGCTGGCGACCGCGCACGAGAGTCTAATTTCTAGCCTTTACCTGCACAATCTGGCCAAGGTTTCTTTTGCCCGCGCCCTGGGACGCGCCGAAGAGGGCGTTCGCGAATACCTGAAAGGGAAGTAGACTATGGAACCACCCAGCAGCGTTGTAGCCGACTCGAAGCCGCATCCGGACGCGCGCGCGCCGCAGCCGGCAGCACCGCAATCCCCACCCCAGCCGGACAGCGAAGCTCGCTATCAGCGGCGAGCGGCTTTTTTGAGCCATCCACGTACCAGGTGGGGGCTCATTCTTGCGGGCCTTGTGATTCTGACGGGCATTTTCTTTCTGTGGCGCTACCTTGCAAGTTATGAATCGACCGACGACGCGCAGATTGACGGGCACGTGAACTCGGTGAGCGCGCGCGTCAGCGGGCATGTGCTGAAGCTCAACGTGCAAGACAACCAGTACGTGGAAAAAGGAACGGTGCTGGTGGAGATCGACCCCGCCGACTATGAAGTCGCGGTGGCGCAAGCGCGCGCTGAATACGCTGACGCCCAGGCGCAGGCTGCTGCCGCCGGCATTAACGTCCCGATCACCGACGTGAGTTCTTCAAGCCAGGTGAGTGGCGCCCAGGCCGGTGTTTCCAGTGCGCATGCTGGAATCGCGGCTGCCCGCCAGCAATATGAAGCCGCCAAATCGCAGGTGGTTGAGGCGGATGCGAACAATACCAAAGCGCAGAATGATCTCGTCCGCTACAAGCTACTCATCGAGAAGCAGGAAATCTCGCAGCAGCAGTACGATCAAGCCGTGGCCAGCGCCCAGGCCGCCGCCGCAACTTTGCTGGCTGCACGTGCCAGCGCCGACGCTTACGCGGCGCAGATTGAACAAGCGCAGAGCAAACTGGTGCAGGCCGGCGCAGATCTTCGAACTGCCGACACCGCGCCGCAGACGATGCGAGCCACGCGTGCCCGCGCCCTTTCCGCGCAAGCCAATGCCGAGCAGAAAAAGGCCGCATTGGATCAGGCTGAGTTGAACCTCCTGTACACCAAAGTGATTGCACCGGTCAGCGGAGCCGTCAGCAACCGCACCGTTGAGGTTGGCCAAAACGTGCAGCCCGGCCAGGAAATGATGAAGGTTATCCCGCTCGATTACACGGACCTGTGGGTCACGGCGAACTTCAAAGAGACGCAGCTTAAGAAGATGAAGCCCGGGTTGGCGGCTGAGATCGCGGTCGATGCGACTGGCAAGACCTACAAGGGCCATGTCGATTCCGTCGCTGGGGCCAGTGGAGCGCGCTTCAGCCTGCTGCCACCCGAAAACGCAACCGGCAACTACGTCAAGGTTGTGCAGCGCATACCGGTGAAGATCGTGTTCGAGGCGAGCGAGAACAAGGGACATGAGCTGCGCCCGGGGATGTCGGTCGTGCCGAAGGTGTGGCTTAAATAATGGGCGCTGCTGCGATCACCATGAATGGGGCCGCCGAATGGCGTCCGGCGGTTAATCCGTGGATCATTGCTCTCACGGTGACGCTGGCCACGTTCATGGAGGTGCTCGATACAAGCATCGCCAACGTAGCGCTGCCGCATATCGCCGGCAGTCTTTCCGCGGGTCAGGACGAGAGCACCTGGGTGCTTACGTCTTATCTGGTCTCGAACGCCATCGTACTGCCGCTGAGCGGTTGGCTCTCTTCAATCATCGGTCGCAAGCACTTTTACATGGGTTGTGTCGCGCTGTTCACCATTAGTTCGTTTCTGTGCGGGCTCGCCCCCAATCTCCCTATGCTGATCGTGTTCCGCATTCTTCAAGGTGCGGGCGGCGGCGGCTTGCAGCCGAGCGAGCAGGCCATCCTCGCCGACACCTTTGCTCCCGCCAAGCGCGGCATGGCATTCGCCGTTTATGGCATTGCGGTGGTGATGGCTCCGGCCATCGGTCCAACGCTTGGCGGCTGGATCACCGACAATTTTACCTGGCGCTGGATTTTCTTCATCAATATCCCAGTGGGGATTCTTTCGCTCTTACTGACGTCGCGGCTTATTCAGGATCCTCCGTATTTCAAGCGCCGCAAACTGAGTGAAACCCGAATTGACTACACTGGACTCGGTTTCGTCGCGCTCGGACTTGGAACCCTGCAAGTGGTCCTCGATAAGGGGCAGCGCGACGACTGGTTCGAATCGAATTTCATCGTAGCGCTGACCGTAGTCTCAGTCGCGTCGCTGATCTTTGTTATCTTCTGGGAGTGGCACCACAAAGACCCCATCATCGACTTGCATTTATTTCGCGAGCGCACCTTTGCCACCGCGAACTTCCTTATGTTCATGCTGGGGTTTGCCCTGCTCGGCAGCACTCTGTTGTTGCCGCTGTTCATGCAGACGCTCCTGGGCTACACCGCCGAACGGGCCGGATTGGCGCTAATGCCGGGCGGGTTCACGATTATGGTCGCGATGCCGATTGTCGGGTTTCTGCTTTCCCGTTATAGCCCGCGGTATTTGATGATGTTTGGTTTATCGATGCTCTCGTTTTCGCTGTTCCATATGACGTCGTTCGATCTGGGTGTCGATTTCCGCACCGTGACGATGGCACGCGCCTTTCAGGCATTAGGCCTCGCTTTCCTGTTTGTGCCCATCAACACCACCGCGTATTCTGGCCTGCCACGCGATAAGAACAATGCTGCGTCCGGATTGATGAACCTCGCCAGAAATATTGGAGGCAGCGTCGGGATTTCCGTTGTCACCACCTTGCTGGCTCGCCGCACGCAGTTCCACCAGGTGCGACTGGTGGAGAATCTGAGCGCCGCTAATCCGCAGTTTCGGTCGGCGCTGCAGGGGATGACGAGTACTTTTTCGGGCGGTGGCTCGGGGCCAGGAACCGCGCTGCAACAAGCCTATGCGCTGATGCAAGCGAATGTGATCCGGCAGGCGACGATGCTGGCCTATATCGATAATTTCTGGTTCCTTGGGGTCGTGATCTTTTGTTTAATCCCCTGTGTGTTCCTGATCAAGAGGGCGAAGCCGGGCGGCGAGATCGTGGTTCACTGATCGTCGTATAGTGATCGTCGTACAATAGTGTCGTTGTGGAGAGCCGGGTGTCCCCGCCTGGCTGGAGACGAGAGAGACGCCCGTCGCTCCACCGAGCAGGAGGTTCGCGATGTTTCGCATCGTCACAATCGAACGCGAATTTGGCAGCGGGGGCGGAGGCATCGCCTGCGAATTGGCTCGCCAGTTGGGATGGAAGCTGTGGGACCAGCAACTGACCTGCGAGATTGCGAAGCGCGCGCAGGTCTCGGAGGCGGCGGTGGCTTTGTGCGATGAGCGTGTCGACAGCCGTCTTTACCGTTTAGCGAAAACTTTCTGGCGAGGCAGTTACGAACGCAGCATTCCTCTGGCCTCCTCGCACTCGTTTGATGCGGATCGCATGATGGCCATGGTGGGTGAGATCATGCACACGATCGCGGAGGAAGGGAATGCGGTGATTGTCGGCCGTGGGGGCCCGTTTTTTCTGCGCGAACGCGAGGACACTTTCCGCGTCTTCACCTATGCTCCGCACGACGAAAAGATTCGTCGCGTGGTAGCCATGGGCAAGACCCGCGCAGAGGCAGAAGACCTGGTGGAGAACGTGGACAAGGAACGGATCGCGTATATCAAACACTACTTCAACGCCGACTGGCCGACGCGCAGCCTCTATCACATGATGATCAACACGGTAGTTGGGGACGAGAACGTAATTGCCACGATCCTGAATGGCATGCAGACGCTCGAAGCGCATACTGCCGAAACGGCCCTCCGCGGTGTTCGCTGAAGCTGGACGGACGGGACGCCCGTCCCCACATGGGCTAGTTGGGTTTCTTCTTTCCGAAAAGGCCGCTTAATCCGCCCAAAGGGTTGGTTTTGCCTCCATTCATCAGGCCTTTGAGTTGACTGTTTGCCATCCCTTTCATATCCGGCAGGAAGGTTGGGTTCGAAGTGGTGCCCGTAATTGTCACGGGAATACCGCCGCTTCCTTGGTTACCGAGGCCAGCCATTTGCGTGAGACCGGAGACGGCGCCTCCATTGAGGTTGGCCACCATTTTGAAGTCGAGCGCATTGCTGGGGCTGATGGTGCCTGCGCCGGTGACGGTTCCAAGGGCCGGGATCACCAGGTTGATTTTGTCGAGGCGCGTGCCTTCGGGCGTGTACCGCACATCGGAGCTCAGGTTTTGTATGTTCGTGTCATTCCCTGTGCTGGCTTGCTTGCCGGTAAGGGCGGAGATTGCCGACAGCTTGGAGGCGAGGTTGAAACCGGTGAGGGCGGTGTTGTTCATCTTTACCCAGCCGGTTGAGACCAGCTTGTTGAGCGGGCCTGAGGAGTCGAGTTCGACCGAAAGCGTTCCTCCCTTGAGCCGCGAACCGGTGGGAAGAACGACGCCGACTGCGGGAAGCGCGGCTTCGAGGTCGTCGACCGGCATGGCTTGTCCGGTCAGTTTTGTGTGGATGGAGGTGGTTTCGCCGTGCATATCGTAAGTGCCGCCGAGTTTGGCGAGCGCCTTACCGATCATGACGTCTCCCTGCACTACCTTTCCCGACTCATTCTTCAGGTCGTGCTCGACGGCGAAAACGATCTGGACGGGTTCTCCGGCGGGAGAGCCTTTCGGAACCAGCTTCAACGACGTGGCCTTCAAGGTTCCACTGGCCTTCGCGATGTGGCCGTCGGAAGTAAGCGTGCCGTCGAAATCGGCCGTGCCGGTGATGCCGAGCTCCGGATCGACAATCGCCGACTGGGAGAGATCGAGCTTCTTGATCGTCAGCTTAGCCTGCACTGGCGTGAGCGCAGTATCGGTCGAATTGATTGGACCGGCGGTGCCATCGATTTTCAAGCTGCCACCGCCGGGAAGGCCAACGGAAGCGACCACGGGAAACGTGTCAGTAAAGGAAAAATTGCGCATCGTGATGTTTACATTGTTGTACACGATGGGTTTCCGCTTGCCCGAAAGGGATCCGACGGTGACTGTTCCATCGTTCAGGTCGAGTCTGGCCACGTTCACGTTCGCCGCCGTGCTGGACGTTTTTTCGGCCGGTTGCGCCGACTTTCCGAGCGAGGAGAAATTCCAAACTCCCTCGCGGTTGCGGAGCAAAGTCATTTCGGGATGATCAATGACGATCTTGGTGATGTTGAGCTGCTTGCTGAAGATGAGCGGCATCAGTTCCACGCCTACCTGGAGCGATTTTGCCTGGATGAACGGGGCGCTGCTGAACTTGGGATCGTCGGCGATGGAGAGCTGGTCGGCGGCCACGCTGCCGGAGAAGACGCCGAGGCTTAAATTGCCGACTTTCACTGGCCGTCCCAGAGTTGTGCTGAGGGTGGACTCAATCTGGGGACGGAAATTGTTGACGTTCACCAGCAACGGAACAGCGATGGCAATGACAATCAATACGGCGACGACAATGCCTGCAACTTTGAGGGCGGTTTTCACGACGATACCTCCTAAAGGGGGACCCGACGCGGAACGAGGTCGGTGGAGATCGTAATCCGAGGCCATAGACAGTCTATCAAAACGCCAGTCGTTGGTCTCTGGTCGTTCGCGAACCTTATGGTTTTGCCAACGACTAACGACTATCGACCAACGACGTTATAAGATAGGCGCGAAGGATGGAGTCGATCCACAAGTGGCAGCTTCTAATTTGTATCCCTCGGTGCAGGACGAAGTAGCGCGGCTCGCCGGTTCGCCGGAAGTGCGCTCCGCATTCGATCGGTTCCGCTCGCGGGAATCTCAGTTTGCGCTGTGGCAGATGGAAGCGACGCGAGTCGCCGCGCCTCCATTCGGAGAGGCGGCACGCGGCGCCTGGTTGGCCGATCGCTTTCGCGAGCTCGGGCTTACCGAAGTGCAGGTGGATGAAGTCGGCAATGTGTTCGGCATTCGTCCCGGATACGGAAGCCGTTTCGTGGCGCTCAGCGCGCATATTGATACGGTGTTTCCGGCGGCGACGCCGTTGAACATCCGGCAGCAGGGCAGCCGGTTGTATGGCCCGGGGGTCTCCGACAACGGCGCGGGCATTGCGGCGATGCTGGCCGTGGTCAATGTGCTCGGGAGCGCGCGAATTTCGCATGCGCTGCCCTTTGTATTTATTGGGAATGTTGGGGAAGAAGGCGAAGGCGATCTGCGCGGCATGCGGCACGTTTTCGCAACGCCGCGCTGGCGGGATGCGATTGCCTACAGCGTAGTTGTCGATGGCGCCGGAGCGGACACCCTGGTGGCCGAGGCACTGGGCAGCCGCCGCTTCGAAGTGATGGTGCGCGGTCCCGGCGGTCATTCGTGGAGCGACTTCGGCGCGCCCAATCCGATTATTGCGCTCTCTCGTGCGATTGAGGTCTTCAGTCAAACGCCGGTGCCCGCCTCTCCGAAAACGACATTTAATGTCGGCGTGATTCGCGGCGGGACTTCGGTGAATTCGATTCCGGAATCCGCCAGCATGCGGGTCGATCTGCGCTCCACGTCGACAGCGGAAATCGACCGGTTGGAGCGAGCGCTGCGTATCGCGCTGGAGCAGGCGATCGCAGCGGAAAATCGGGCTGCCGCTCAGCACGGGGCCCGGAAACCGCAGGTGGTACAGAGCGAAGTGGTGGAGATCGGGAATCGTCCGGCGGGCGAACTGGCGGCCGATGCGCGGCTTCTGAAGGTGATTCGCGCCGTGGATGCGCAGTTGGGCAATACGGCGCAAGTGCAGCGGGCTTCGACCGACGCCAACATTCCGCTTTCGCTGGGCCGCGAGGCCATCGCGATCGGGGGCGGCGGCTCCGGAGGCGGCGCGCACACGTTGCAAGAATGGTTCGACTGCAATGGACGGGAGCTGGGACTAAGGCGCATTCTGCTTACAATGCTGACACTGTCGGGAGTAGGAGAATGATGAAGCGAATCGCACCGGTTCTGCTGTTGGCCTTGACGTCTGGCGTGTTGGCGCAGAGCGGATCACCTCAGGGCGCGCAGAAGCCGAAAGCGGACCTGATCTTTACCCACGGCAACATCTTCACCGGAGTGGTCGATGCGGCGGCTTCGCTGGGGGCGGGCAAGCGCGCGGAAGCGCTGGCAGTGCTTGGCGACCGGATCCTCGCCGTCGGGGCGCGCGACGAGATCATGAAGTTGAAGGGGCCAGAGACGAAGATCATTGATCTGGATGGTCACTTCGTCATGCCCGGATTCAATGACGCCCACATGCATCTGGCGAGCGCCGGCCTGGAGAAGATGAACGTCAACATGGTTGGCGCCAAGACACTCGACGAGTTCCGCGATCGGTTGCGCGCGAAGGTCGAAGCCGCCGGTCCCGCGGAATGGGTAGTCGGTGAAGGCTGGGACGAAACTCTGTGGCCCGTCAAAGTTCTACCCACGCGCTGGGATCTGGACGAAGTAAGCGGCAACCACCCCGTCTACCTCGAACGTGTCGACGGACACATTGGCGTGGCGAACACACGCGCTTTGCAACTGGCCAGCGTTACCGTCGCCAGTCGCGATCCGGAGGGCGGAAGGATCGATCGCGATGACTCTGGCACGCCCAACGGTATTCTGCGGGAGAAAGCGCAAGAGGCGGTGCAGGCAGTGATTCCCAAACCAACGCACGAGAAGCGCCAGCAGGGCATCGAACTGGCGCTGGCGGATTTGGCGAGTCACGGCGTCACCTCCGCGCAGGACTACTCGCAGTGGGACGACTTCCAGGTTTACGAGGAACTCGAGCACGATGGAAAGCTGACCGCAAGAATTTCAGAGTGGCTGCCTTTCGAC
This sequence comes from uncultured Acidobacteriaceae bacterium, assembly GCA_963772195.1. Taxonomy (GTDB): domain Bacteria; phylum Acidobacteriota; class Terriglobia; order Terriglobales; family Acidobacteriaceae; genus Acidiflorens. The sequence continues at coordinate 71,858 of CAVYWE010000004.1, forward strand.
GACTCGATCGAAAACCTGGACAAGAAACGCGACTCGCATCCTGCGTCCGACAACATGCTCCATACCGGAATGCTGAAGGGCTTCATGGATGGGTCGCTTGGCTCGAAGACGGCCGCATTGCTTGAGCCCTACAGTGATGATCCGAAGAACAGCGGCCTGCCGCAGTACGAAGCGGCCAAGCTGAATGCGATGACGAAGGAACGAGTGCTGGCGGGATATCAGATCGGCTTCCACGCCATTGGTGACAAAGGCGTCCAGATGGCGCTCGACGCCTTTGCCGAGGCGGAGAAGGCGGCAAAAGAAGCTAAAGTGAAGGCAGCCGACGGCGGTACCGATTACAGGCTGCGTATCGAGCACGCGCAGGTCACGACGCCGCAACAGATTTTACGTTTCAAGGAGCTCAAGGTGATCGCCTCCATGCAGCCGAGCCATCTGCTCACGGACATGAACTGGGCCGAGTCGCGTCTGGGAGCGAAGCGCGCGGAGCATTCCTACGCGTGGGCTGAGTTCCTTCGACGCGGAGTGGTGCTGGCTTTTGGCACGGATTATCCGGTCGAACCGGTGACGCCGTTTCGCGGGTTTTACGCGGCCCTGACTCGTATGAGCGAAGACGGCAGAAAAAGTTACTATCCCGCGCAGAAACTGAACATCGAGCAGGCGATCGCGGCCTACACGACGGGCGCGGCGTTTGCAGAGTTTGCCGAGAAGCAAAAAGGCAAACTGGAGCCGGGCATGCTCGCTGACTTCGTCGTGCTTGATCAGGACATTACGGCAGCGCTGCCGCCGAAAATCCTGGCGACAAAAGTTCTGCGTACGGTTGTAGGCGGCAAGACTGTGTACGAAGCCAAGTAGAATCGGGTCATCTGGGTCATCGGACGATCGAGGAACAACCATCAGTTTTCAGATGACCCGATGGCCCGATCGCATGACTGTAAAAGAGCGGGAACGCACGTTCATGATCGGCGCGCCGCTGGCCATTGTCCCGGCGCTGGTTTTCCTTCCTGCCGTGACGTTCCTGATCATTTTCCCGCGGGTGGCGCACGGGCGGGCGATTGGGCTCGTCGTGTTGCTGGCCTGCGCGCTGGCGGGTAGCTTCGGACTATGGAAGCTGGCGACGGGCGCGGTACAGAAGCCGTGGGGAATATTCAACGTCCTGAGTTTTGGGGCGCTTCTGGTTTTGCTGGTTATCGCCGGGTATACGGGATTGTTCCTGGCGCTGATGACGCTGAAGCTGTAGAAACGGGCTGGCCCTATCTTCGCCGCGGGCGGAGACGCGGCAAGCCGCGTCTCTACGGGAAATTACGGTAACGCGAACTGGGTTTCCTGCGTCTAATGATCTGGCGACCTTCAACCCGACCCCTGCCAGCGCCGAAGGTATAATAAAAAGTTAGGTAGTTTCAGGAGGAAGAAATGGATTCGCGCGAGAGCGCTTTTTGGGCTCGTCTCAAGGCCAATCGTTGGGCCTATACTTTTACAATTCTGGCGACGCTCACCGTTGGAATTCTGATTGGCACGGTTGTCTCCTCTGGAGTGAAAGGCAAGGAGGGACAGAAGTCGTCGGATGCGACTCCGCTCACCATTCCCGCTCCGCAACAACTCTCGAACGCGTTCTCCCAGATTTCCAAGCAGCTGGAGCCGAGCGTGGTAAACATCAATACTGAGTCGACCATCAAGAACCCTCACCGCCGGCGCTCCATCCGTCCCGATCCGGACCAGGATCAGGGCAACGGCGATGAAGACTCTCCGTTCCAGGATTTCTTTGACAAGTTTTTCGGAGGCCCGGGCGGCCAAGGCGGCCCAGAAGCGGGCACCATCCGCCAACGCTCGCTCGGTTCCGGCGTGATTGTGGATTCCAAGGGCTACATCGTCACCAACCGGCACGTAGTCGAGAAGGCAGATCGCATCCGCGTGAAGTTGATGGATGAAAACCCGGCCACGCCCGGCCACGACGCCAAGTTGATCGGTATGGACCAGGAAACCGACCTGGCAGTGATCAAGATTGATGTGGATCGTCCACTGCCGCCCGCAAAGCTGGGCAACTCTGACGGCATGGACGTTGGCGACTGGGTGCTCGCCATCGGCAGTCCCTTCGGACTACAGGAAACTGTGACCGCAGGCATCGTGTCGGCCAAGGGACGCAACATCGTTCCCAACCGCCAGTTCCAGTCTTTTATTCAAACCGACGCCGCGATTAACCCGGGCAATTCCGGGGGGCCGCTGGTGAATATGGCGAGTGAAGTCATCGGCATCAATACCGCCATCCTGACGGAGACGAGTTCGTACGCGGGCGTGGGATTTGCCATGCCTTCGAACACGGTGGCGCAGGTCTACAACCAGTTGATCGGGCCAGAACACCGGGTGTCGCGCGGCTCCATCGGCATTGAGTTCTCCGCGCAACCGAACCCGGCCATCGCCCGCATCTACGGATCGGGCGTGACGGTATCGAACGTGGTATCGGGCAGCCCGGCCGACCAGGCGGGCCTGAAGATCGGCGACACGATCACCTCCGTGGATGGCAAAGACGTGAAGACCGGCGACGATCTCGTGGCTGACATTGCTTCCCGCAAACCCGGTTCGAAGGCCAAGTTGGTCTTTGTGCGCAACGGAAAGAAGCAAGAGGCGACGGTGACCATCGCCGATCGCTCGAAACTGTTTGCATCCCGTCTGGGAGAAGAAGACGAAAACCAGAGCGAAGAGGCGCCGAAGGCGAGCAAGTTTGGGATTACGGTGCGCAGCATCACTCCCGATCTGGCCGATCGCCTGAGCATTCCTGCCGGCAAGGGCGTGGTCGTGCAGGACGTAAAACAGGGATCGTTTGCCGAGGATCTTGGTCTGAATCGCGGCGACGTGATCCTGGAAGTGAACAAGCAGCCCGTGAACAATCCGGACGACTTTACGAAGATCGAGTCGTCGCTGAAGAGCGGGCAGGATGTTGTGTTCCTGGTGCGTCCACGAGGCGCAAGGTCGCAGGATGGAACGATATTCCTGGCAGGTACACTTCCGTAACCGATAGGCAAACCGGCGAGACTGGCGCTCCGTCCCCATTTCGGGGACCATAAGGGTGGACCGGTCTCGCCGGTTTTTTGTTGGGTAACAATTTGCTTTATGTAGAGACGGGGCAAGCCGCGTCTCTACGGTAATCCGATGCACTGGGCGAATCAAATTCGGCGCTGGCGGCGGATGGGGCTCAGCACCCTGCTTTGCGTGGCCGTGCATGGGCTCGCCATCGCGGATACGCCGACTCCGCCAACGAAGCCAGCGCAGGCTTCCACGACACCAGCCGCGAAAGCAGCGCATCACACCAGCGGGCACGCCGTCACCAAGCGCACCTCATCTCAGAAGAGCAAAAACTCACACGGCAAGAAGGGCTCCAAGTACAGGTCGAAGAAGCGCGGCCAGCAGGCGATTGACTCGGGTCGCGCCCAGCAAATTCAAGCAGCGCTCATCCGCGAGCACTACATGCAGGGCGAGCCGTCGGGATCATGGGACAGCGCCACGCAGGCGGCGATGAAGCGCTATCAGGCGGATCAGGGATGGCAGTCGAAGCAGATTCCAGATTCCCGAGCGCTAATTAAACTCGGATTAGGCCCGAGCCACGATCACTTGCTCAATCCGGAAAGCGCGATGACCAGTGCGCCAGCGGCGAGCGATCCGAAGGCCGGGGCGAAACATATCCCGCCGGAAAACAACCTTCCCCATTAGCCGGCACTCGCGAGTCCAATTCTCCCTAATCCAACACCGGCCGCGGACAATAAGGAATCGGTATCCCCTTTACAATAGCCCCCGGATTCCCCTCGACCAGCGCCTCCGCATACTCGACTCCGACAATTTTTTCTGCTACAGCACGCCCCGCGGAAAGATTCGGGATGCGGCGCTTGGTGTCGTGCGCGTCGGAGGCGAGGACGTGGACGGCCGAGCGGTCGAGCAGCCAGCGGGCCACGATTTCGGGGCGTTCTCCCCAGAAGCCCGTCAGCGCCGACGCCGTAATCTGCATCAGACAGCCTTGCTCCGCCCATTCCAAAATGCGCTGCGGCGTTTGCTGCAGGATCGGGTTTCGTTCGGGATGGGTCAGGATGGGCGTAAGCCCGCGATCTCCCAAGCGAGTGAAACACTCGGAAAGCCGGGTCGGGACACTGAAGTTGCTGAGTTCAATCAGCAGGTAGTTGGTTTCGCCAATCGTGTAGGTGTGCGGCTGCTCGAGGACTCGTTCCAGATTCTCGAACGAAAGATGAAAATCGCAGCCTAAACTTAGTTGCAATGGCGGCGCGGGATCGAGCTTTTCTCGTAACTGGTCCCGTAGCTGGCCGAGAAGTCCGGTGAGGTATTCGCGATCGTAGGCGTAACGATCGTTGGCGTGCGGAGTGGCGACAGCATGGGTAATTCCGTCAGCCGCCGCCATGCGGCACATTTCGACGGCTACATCCCAGGACTTGGGACCGTCGTCGACCTCGGGCAGAAGGTGGCAATGGATGTCGATCACGACGTAGTCTTTACTGCTTTGAACAATTTGAGCAAATCGACTTGCAACACAACAATTAGAACACATCGGGTGATCTGGTGAACTCGTCATCGGGTCATCAAAGGCGGGGCTTTTGCCTTTCGATCACCCGATGGCCCGATCACCCGATGACCCGATGCAGTTGCGCTCTTCCCGCCTTCTCGTGCACGATAGTGAACACGATCTTTTCGTTCTCACCTTGGATATTGAGGAGCAGGTTCGCAAATGAGCTTTCTGAGGGCGGCGCGCGCCGCACTGGCAGGTCAAAGTTGTCTTCCCCGGATGTTTGTGGCTTTCGTCGCTGTCGTCGTTCTGGCCGGACTTTCGCTTTCCTGTGGCAGCAGCAGTCATAGCACATCGGGGCCTAACCATAATGCGTATGTCACTCTGCCATCGCGGGGCTCCGTGCTTCTGCTGCACATAACCGGGGCGACCGGGGCTATCACCCTCGGGGCGGAGACGCCGCAGGTGCAAGACACCACGCCCACCGGCATTGCGTTGCTACCGTCGAAAAAGTTTCTGTACGCGGTGAATTCCTTTGCCAACACGATCTCGATTTTCAAAGTCGCCAGCGACGGGACTTTGGCACTGAGCGGAACTCCGACTCCCGCCGGCGGCTCCAGTCCGAATGCGGCGGTGATCGATCCTTCCGGCAAGTACTTGTTAGTGACGAATAATCTCAGTAATACCGTTTCCGTCTTCTCCATCGATGCCGGTACGGGCGCTTTGTCGCAGGTTGGATCGCCCGTCCCCGCCAATTTTCATCCAGCCGAGATTCTGATCACGCCTTCCGGCAAGTTCGTGTACGTGACAAATCCGGGCATCGGGATGGTCACCGCTTTCACGTTCTCAACCGGCGTGCTCACTCAGCTGCCTAGCTCTCCGGTCCCTTCGGGAGCGGGAGCCTTCGGCTTGGCAGTGGATGGAAGTGAACGATTCCTCTATGTTGCGAATCCTTCGGCGAGCAACCCTCCTCCGTTTTCGTCGACCACTGGCAATATTTCCGGGTTCAATATCGAGCCCAGCGGCGCGCTGATGCCGATAGTCGGTTCGCCCTTTACCGCGACGAACGGCAACGGCCCCAGCGCCATCACCGTCGATCCCAGCGGAAAGTTTGTTTACGCGACGACCCCGGGATCGAGCTTCTCCATCTGGTGTTTCACGGTCACTCCGACCAACGGACAACTGGTGGCGGCAACGAACTCGCCATTCAGCTTGACCGCAGGCGGGCTTTTCGCCTTCATCGACCCCAGTGGCAACCATTTCTATATCGGAAGTCAGGATGCAAATGGTATTGCCGGATATACCTACGACCCATCGACCGGAACTCCCACGGCTATCGCGGGGTCGCCTTTTTCTGCCGTAGCGGCGCCCGGGAAGATGGTGGTTTCAGAATAGGAGCGACGGTTCCGCTTAGGTACAGCTTTTGTAATGTGTGATTTACCGGCTGGCACTTTGGTGGGACAAGTTTGGCACCCGCGTGCCATTTTCAGATTCGTCGCTTAGCCTTACATTCCCCATTGAGCAGTTCTGGGGGAGGGCTGCCCGGGCGTCCTGGGTTCGCAAGAATCCGGACGCCCGTTTAATTTTCCGCAGAGAAAGTGTCTGGTATGTGTGGCGCGGACTCTCGCTTCGACTCGCTCAGGGTCGGCTCTGTCCGCGAAAAGATCAAGGGCAAAACCAAGGCAAAACCAACGGCAGCGGGCGAGGGCGCCCGCTCCACACGGGCGACCTCAATTTGTGGAAATCGTGAAGTTCACGGTGATGTTAGCCTGCGTTTCCACGGGCTGCCCGTTTTGCAAGTAGGGCTTGAAGTGCCACTGCTTCACCGCCTCGCGGGCCGCGGTAGCCAGGATGCTCGGGCCACTCAGAATCTGTAACTCCTGGATCGTGCCTTCTCGCGAGATGAGCGCCTGCAACCTGACCGCGCCCTGCACTTTCATTTGCCGCGCCAGCAATGGGTAATCCGGTGACACCGAAACGCTCACGCTCTGCGCCGTTTGCTTCGAGAGCTGCACATGATCGCCGGCAGTGACCTGCACATTCATCGCCGCTGCTGGAGCGCCGGATGCGGACGACGTTGCGCCCGAATCCACGTCCAGATGAATGGCATTACTTTTTGCAGGCACACTGGTGTGGCGGTTTCCGGCTACGACTTCCACCTCCAGGGGAGGGAGCGCTGCGCGCTCAGTGCTTGCCGAGAAGGGAGCTTCGGTGGCAGCCGGTGCCGTGGATTTGACTGGCTTGCGTTCCTGCCTGGGAGTCGCCGGAGTGCTCGCAATTGGCGGAGCCATACTCTTGCTCTTGCTGCGAAACGTGGCTTCCTGCTCTTCGCCGCTTTGCGGAAACCAGAAATCCCAGTCCCTCAGAACGACGGCCGCCAGCGCCACTAGCAATATCCCCAGCGCGATGAGCATCCGCTTCCGCTGTACTTCCGGATCATGGGAGGCGGGTTGCGAGGGAAGCGGCGTCGACCGCTCCAGTTGGTTCTCGGACTGGGTTTCGTCTTGAAACATCGGCACGGGAGCACCCTCGAAATCTTAATCAATGCTCGCGGATGGCTGAGTTAGTATGCCCCTAAACCGCGTCCATGCCAAGCGAATCCAGCGCCGGCGTTCCTCTTTGCTCAAGGCTGAACCGTCTGTAGCAGATGCGGTTTGCCCCGTCTTATTCCGCGGCAGGAGACGCGGCAAGCCGCGCCTCTATGGGAAAGGAGGTTAGGAAACGGGAAACCAGCTCAGGAAACTTTCACACCCTTGTCTTCGATCTTGTCGAGAATGCCGGTCGCGACGTCAAGGATTTCCTTATCCACCTTTCGATTCGAAGCGATGGCTTCCGCCAGCGGGATGGAAATAATCTTGTTTCCCCGGAGCGCCGCCATGCGCCCGAATTCGCCGCGATGCACCATATCGATGGCGCCCAGTCCGTAGCGCGTGGCCAGCACCCGGTCGAAAGCGCTGGGCGAGCCGCCGCGCTGGATGTGGCCGAGTACAACCGACCGCGACTCGAAGCCAGTCCGCTTTTCGATCTCCTGCGCCAGTAGCGAGCCGATTCCGCCCAACCGGGCATGCCCGAATTCATCAACGCCCGCTGCCGGCAGAGTCTCGTTGCCCCCCGCAAATTTTGCGCCTTCGGCTGCCACCACGATGCTGAAGTATCTTCCGCGAGCGTGGCGCTGGCGAATGGTTTCGGCCACCTGGTCAATATCGAAAGGAACTTCGGGGATCAGAATGACGTCGGCGCCGCCGGCGATGCCGCTATAAGTCGCGATCCAACCCGAATCGCGTCCCATCACTTCCACCACGATCACGCGATTGTGCGCCTCGGCTGTCGTGTGCACCCGGTCAATGGCTTCGGTGGCCACATCCACGGCCGTGTCGAAGCCGAAGGTGAAGTCGGTGCCCGCCAGATCGTTGTCAATCGTCTTCGGAACGCCAACCACTTTTAGTCCATTGTCGAAAAGCTTCTTCGCCACCGAGAGCGTATCGTCGCCGCCAATCGCGATCAGAGCGTCACAACCGTGCTTCTTGAGGTTCTCGGCGCAATGCTGCAGGCCGTCGGGATGCTTGGCTGGATTGGTGCGCGAGGTGCGCAGGATGGTGCCGCCGCGCGGCAGGATACCGCCCACCGCCGCGAGATCGAGTTCCATGGTCTTGTCTTCCAGCAACCCGCGCCAGCCCTCCATGAATCCCACGAACTCGTCTTCATAGTGGAAGGTGCCCTTACGCACCACTGCCCGAATCACCGCATTCAGCCCGGGACAGTCGCCTCCGCCTGTCAGCACTCCAACTTTCATCGCTTGCTCCTCATATAAATTTCCTTGGTGCGAGTATGAGTCCGCCTCCGGAGCGGATGGAATCCGCCCGTACCGCATGTTTCAGTGAGCCGGAATGTATTAGGTTATCACGCGGCTAGCGTCTAGATACCTACCTCTTCAAACCTTTCACCACAGGGAGCACAGAGGAACACAGGGGAACACAGAGAGAATCGGTTTACCCTGTGTTCCTCTGTGCTCTCTGTGGTAAAGAAGTTGACTTGCGCGGCGCGCTTGCGAAGCCGCCGCTTTTTCGCCACAATACTCGCCGGACACTCGTCGCGAAATCATATAGCCCTCATGCCAAAAATCTTGCGCGTTCTTTTCTGGATTGCCGTCAGCGTGTTGGGAGCGCTGGCGCTGGCCACCATTGCATTGCATCGCGGCGAACAGATCAACGCCCTCTGGCTGGTCGTCGCTGCGGTTGCGACCTACGCGGTCGGATATCGCTTCTACAGCAGTTTTATATCCGCCAAAGTGCTGGCGCTTGATCCCCTGCGCGCTACTCCGGCGGAGCGGCTCGACAACGGCCGCGACTTCGTTCCCACCAACAAGTGGGTCGTCTTCGGGCACCACTTCGCCGCCATCGCCGGCCCCGGACCGCTGGTCGGCCCCGTGCTCGCCGCACAGTTCGGATATCTCCCCGGCACACTGTGGATCATTGCCGGCGCTGTGCTGGGTGGTTGTGTGCAGGATTTCGTCATCTTGTTGTTCTCGGTTCGCCGCGACGGCAAATCGCTCACGGAGATGGCAAAATCCGAAATCGGCCGCGTGGGTGGCGTTGTCGCCTACGTGGCCGTGCTCAGCATCATCGTGATTCTGCTCGGTGCGACCGCGCTCATCGTTGTCAACGCGCTCAAGTCGAGCCCCTGGGGAACCTTTACCATCACCATGACCATGCCCATCGCCGTTTTGATGGGCTTCTATCTGCGCCGCATCCGCCCGGGCAAAGTTCTCGAAACTTCCGTCCTTGGATTTGTGCTCGTGCTCGCCGCCATCTTTGGTGGCCAGTGGGTTTCCGAGACGTCTTCATGGGCAGCCATCTTCACGCTGACGGCTCCGACGCTGGCAATTCTCATCATCGTCTATGGATTCGCCGCGTCTTCGCTGCCGGTGTGGCTGCTGCTCGCGCCCCGCGATTACCTGAGCACCTTCGTGAAACTTGGCACAATTTCGCTGTTGGCAGTCGGCATCGTAGCGCTCCGCCCGTCCCTGAACATGCCGCCCTTGACGCGCTTTGCCGACGGCAGCGGGCCCGTGTTTGCCGGAACCATTTTTCCCTTCGCGTTTATTACCATCGCCTGCGGTGCGGTCAGCGGATTCCATTCCCTGATTTCAAGTGGCACCACGCCCAAGTTGATCCGCCGCGAGCCGGAAACCCGCCTAGTCGGCTACGGTGGCATGATCGCGGAGTCGATGGTCGCGATCATGGCCATGATCGCGGCTTCGGTGTTGCAACCTGGCGTCTATTTCGCCGTCAACAGCCCCGCTGGCATCGTGGGCCAGGCGCCCGAAGCGGCCGCGACCACCATCAGTTCCTGGGGATTCCCCGTCACCGCCGCCCAGATGGCTTCTCTCGCGCATGCCGTCGGCGAGCAGACGCTCTACAACCGCACCGGCGGCGCGCCTGCTTTCGCCGTAGGTATGGCGCAAATTTTTTCCAACACTCTCGGCGGACAGGCCGTCATGGCGCTCTGGTATCACTTCGCCATCATGTTCGAAGCGCTGTTCATCCTCACCATCATCGACGCCGGCACCCGCGTCGGCCGCTTCATGTTGCAGGATGCGCTAGGGCACATCTGGAAGCCGCTCGGCCGCACCAGTTGGTATCCATCGATTCTTTTTACCAGCGCGGTGATCGTTGCAGCGTGGGGAAATTTCCTGTGGCAGGGGATCAAGGATCCGCTCGGCGGCATTAATTCGCTCTGGCCGCTTTTTGGTATTTGCAATCAATTGCTGGCAACGGTTGCGCTGTGCGTGGCGACCGCAATCATCGTGAAGATGGGACGCGTGCGTTACGTGCTCGTCGCTCTGATCCCTCTGTGCTGGCTGGTGGCGGTGACCTTTACCGCGTCGTGGCACAAGGTCCTTGATCCCAATCCCCGCATCGGATTCCTCGCCCACGCCCGTCAACTTGCCGCTGCTGGAGCGAATCCACGCCTGATCTTTAACGATCGCCTGGACGCCGCCGTGACCGGCGTGTTGGTTGTGATGGTGGCCATGATCCTGATCGAATCAGGCCTGGAATGCATGCGAATAATTTCCGGAAGCAAGTCCGCCGCCACCAAAGAAGCCCCGTTCGTGAGAACGATGTTGGCATTAGAGGAGCAAGCATGAGTATGTTGTGTGGCGCGGGCGCCCCCGCCCGGGAAATGTTGGAAGCGAGAACACACAGAGCGAGAGTCAGCGCGATCGCAGCGGCAATCATCCGTTCATTCAAACTGCTGGCAGCCATCCTGCGCGAAATTTTCGACGAATCCGCCTATCAGCGCTTTCTGGATCGCAGCCGTCTGGAATCCTCCCCCAACGCCTATGCGGTCTTCCAACAAGAAAACGAGCAAGCCAAATCGCGCAGACCAAGATGCTGTTGAGCGTCAAGGAGAAGGTCCTTCCTCTTCGGATCCGCTCAGGGTCAGGGTGACAAAATCTGAAAGCTGAGAGCTGATTGCTGATCGCTGATCGCTGATCGCTCTCCTGCTACACTTCCCCCATGCGCGTCCTCGGCATCGACTGCGGCACCGAATACACCGGATACGGCGTAGTCGACCTGCTCTCCGATAGCCGCAGCAATGATCGCCTCGTGTGCATCGTCTGCGGCGCCATTAAAGTTTCCCCGCGCGACCCGATGCCCACCCGCCTGTCGCGCATCTCGATCGGCTTGCAGGAACTCATCTCCCAGCATCGCCCCGACCGCGTCGCTCTCGAAGACGTTTTCTACGCCGTTAATGTGAAGTCTGCCTTGAAGCTGGGGCAGGTGCGCGGGGTCGCCATGCTGGCCGCCGCTTCCGCCGGACTCGAAGTCGCCGAATACTCGCCGCTCTCGATCAAGTCGGCGGTGGTTGGATACGGCCGAGCCGAAAAGCATCAGGTCCAGCAAATGGTGACGCGCCTTCTGAATCTCGATCAGATTCCAGAGCCCGCCGACGCCGCCGATGCGCTGGCCATCGCCATCTGCCATCTCCACACCGCGGCCACCTGGGAACGCCAGAGCGCAACCCGCTGAGCTTTAGAGACGGGGGCTTGCCCCGTCTCCGCCGCCGGCAAAGACGCGGCAAGCCGCGTCTCTACGGGAAATCAGACGCCCCAGCTAACCCCCGTCAAGTTACCTCCGGCCTCGTCCTGAAACCGCCGCGCACCGTGCCACTCGTTAGTGCATCCGGCGCTGACTTACGCCGATTCTCAAGGTACTCTGAAAAACACACAAAAATCACACCGAGGACTTCATGAACCTTCCCCGTCTCGTTCCTGCCGCCATCGTCGCGCTTCTGCTGCACTCATCTCTGATGCACGCCGCCCAGACGGCTTCCTGTATTTTCGACACGTTTTCCGCGCCTTCGGGATATTCCTTCAGCCAGGTTAACGGAGTGAGCGACGACGGTACCGTAGTTGGCCAGTTGAGCGACAATAACACGCTGCAATTAGTGGCTTTCACGCGCTCAGCCGGCGGAGTCATCACCAAATACGCATCGCCGAAATCCGCGGCCACGTGGCTGTACGGACGCAACGCCACCGGCGTCAATGCCGGTTTCTACCAGGACAGCGCGTACCCCGAACACGTTCATGGATTCCTGCTGCAAGGCAGCAGCTTCACCGCCGTCAACCATCCCAACGCCGCCAATAGCTGGCTGTTCGACATCAACCTGCTGGGAGGCGCGGTTGGCAGCTTTAGCGCCAGCCAGACCGTGACTAAGGGATTCAGGCTCGTGAACGGCCACTACACCACCATCGCCTATCCTAATGCGCTGGCGACCTATGCCCTGGCGATCAATGACAATGGCGACGTAGTCGGAACCTACGCCAGCAGCATCTACAGCAACGGCTTCTTCTGGAAAAACGGAACTTTTACCACCATCAATTTCCCGCTCGCCAAGTACGGAACCGTTCTGACCGCTGTGAACGACTTCGGCGTAATTGTCGGCAACCGTCTTCTATCCGATGCCGCCATCGGCTTCATTTACGAAAATGGAGTCTTCAAAAACATCGCCTATACCGGCGCCAGCTACACCATGGTCGGTGGTATCAACAACAACGGCTTGATCTCCGGTCAGATCTACCTCACCAGCAAAAACAGCCTCGGCTTCACCGCGGTGTGCAAGTAGGCGAACGCGAGATGGCAGAGCCACAGGTAGGGACGGCCGCCGCCGGCCATCCATCCAGCCGACACTCGGCCCCGCCTTGCCCTTGACACTCCTGCCTGCCATCCCCAATAATTGCAGTCGTCCATGCTGCGCCCATCCCAGTTTCTCTGCTTGTTTGTCTTTTCTTCGATCGTCTTTTCATCGATTCTCGCCTGTTCGCAAACGGAAGCTCAAGCCCCGGCCGTCATAACCTTCACCATCGATTTCCCCACCTCGCAGCCGGAGCACTACTCGATTCGCGTTCAATCCGATGGCGCGGCCCGCTACCAGTCCAGCGGCCGCATGTCAGCCGATTCCGACGAGACCGACAGCTTCGATCTCGATTTCACCGTAGGTGCGGAAACGCGGCAGAAAATCTTCGAACTGGCGGCGAAGGCTGGATATTTTCAGAAGGACGTCGACTCCCGTCACAAGGATCTCGCCTTTACCGGAAAGAAGACGCTGGCATACAAGGATGCGCAGCGCAACGGTGAGTCTACCTACAACTATTCCCCCCAACCCGCCGTACAGGACCTGACCAGCCTGATGCAGAGCCTCTCGGCGACGCTCGAATTTGGACACCGCCTCCAGTACGATCGCCACTACCAGAAGCTCGCGCTCGACGAAGAATTCAAGCGTATGGAGGAACTCTCCCGCAGCAGTGAACTGATCGAGGTCGCGGCCATTCAGCCGATCCTCGCCCAGATTATCGCCGATCAGTCCGTGATCAACGTCACCCGCGCTCGCGCCCAGCGGTTGCTGGACCGGGCGGGGGCGCGCTAACGTTTGTCCGCCCGCCTTCGAGATGGTGGGTACAACTTTTGCCGCAGCCAGCTAATGTTGGCAGTCAGCTTTATCGACACCAGTATGGAGCCTACTGGCAACTCGGCAGCTTGGTATCAGCTCTAACTTAACAAGCCGCGAAAAGATCTGAGCTTCGTATCAGGGTATCGCTTCAGCGATGCCGCACGTTCTGGAAAATCAAGCGCCCCTTCAGGGTTAGGCGTCATGGGAGAAGTCCCGGGAGAAGTATATGGCGATTCCAAAAATCGGAAAGATGCTGGCAATGGGGGCCGTGCTCACAGCGGCGTTTCTGGTGGTCTCGGCGTCGGCCGAGTCGAGGGCGCGCATCGTCCGCTTGAGCCAAGTGCAGGGTACGGTGCAGATCGACCGCGCCACCGGTGACGGTTTCGATAAGGCGTTTATCAACCTACCCGTGATCGAGGGCTCCAAGCTAAAGACGGGCAAAGATGGCCGCGCCGAAGTGGAATTCGAAGATGGCAGCGCGCTGCGTCTGGCGCCCGACAGTGAAGTGGACTTCACTCGTCTTGCGCTCGGCGACGATGGCCAGAAGCTCAGCGCCGTGCAACTTGTCTCCGGCACCATCTACGCGAACTTTCATCCGAAAAAGTCTGGCAATAAAGCGGGCGACCCGTTCCAGCTGAATTTTGCCAACGAGTCCGTCACCGTGGCCGAGGCTGCGCATTTTCGCGTGGAACTCGACGGCGCCGGCAAGGCAACGGTGGCCGTATTCAAAGGCAAGTTGAGTGCCACCTCGCCGACCGGACAATTTGAGGTTGCCGAGAAGCACAGCGCAACCATTGACCTTACTAAAGACGATCTTGCGAAAAACGATTCCGCCAGGAAAGACGCTTTCGTGATCGCGAAGAATTACGAAGCAGAACCCTCCGACGCCTGGGATCGCCAGCAGACCGACTATCACGACCGCTACGCTTCCGCCGGCGGGTCTGGCATTTCGTCGCCGTATGGTTACGGCATGAGCGACTTGAATTATTACGGCAGCTTCATGAACGTGGCCGGCTATGGCAACGTCTGGCAGCCCTACTTCATCGGCGCCGACTGGAGCCCGTTCCAGGATGGTGGCTGGGCCTTCTATCCGGGTGCCGGCTACATGTGGGTCTCGGGATATCCCTGGGGTTGGATGCCCTACAATTACGGCAACTGGGCCTTCATTCCCGGCTTTGGATGGGCTTGGCAGCCGGGCTACTACAATCCGTGGTACGGAATTCCGCAAGTAGTGAATCCACCGGTCAGAACGAAAGTGCCGACGCCGCCCGTGCGCGGGCATCAGACGGTGATGGTGGGACTCGGCCTCGCAGCAAATCCGGCCGCGGGGACGCCGCATCGGCTGACCATCAATCCCGGCTCCGCTGGCTTCGGAGTGCCGCGCGGGTCGGTGCGCCACCTCGACCGCGTCGCGAAAACAATGGAGCGAACTTCGCGTCCCGTCGTAGTCGCGACCGCTCCTCCAGTTTCGACCACTGCACCTTCAACCGGCTTCAGCACAAGTCCGAGTTCACCTTCAATGAGAGGGGGGACTTCCACCGGGATGGCTCCGACGGGGTCGCCGCACCGGTCGTCCGCGCCGTCGTCGCGTCCGCATTGAAACTAGCATTTAGCACTTAGCATTTAGCACTTAGCCAACCCGAGGCCTCGTAGTCTGGCGGGGCTAAGTGCTAACTGCTAAGTGCTGTCGTTTCTACTCCACAATAATTCCCGCGTAACCAACCACCGACCCGTAATCGCCAGAGACATCGCCCGAAGTCGCGTACTTGACCAGTGTGGCCGACGTCGCCCCCAAAATCTTCGCTGCCGTGAGCATGACAATCGTCGGCCCGAACCCGCACATGCTGATGTCTTCATCCATCACCACCTCCCAGAGTCCGCGCGCATTCATGGCCAGTACGCGTTTGATTGCTTTGTGGTCTTTGACCCGAGTGATCTCGTCGGACTCGTAGTGGTTCATGTCGCTGGAGGCGATGATCAGGACTTTCTCATCTTGATCTTCTTCGTGACGATCTTCCTCGTGACGATCGGCAATGACATCCGCCAGTGCTTCGCCCAGTCCGCGGAGTACATCGAAGTCGCTGGTGCCGATGGCGATCGGGACAATCTTCAATTCCGGCCGCAACGCCTGCAGGAAAGGAAGCTGGACTTCGATGGCGTGTTCGGCGCGGTGCGCGGCGCTGTCCTCTTGCAGCGCCGGGAAGCGACGCAGCAACCGAGCGCCCATGTCCGCGTCAGCTGCTACCTCGCCCAGCGGAGTCTGCCACGTTGTATTGGCCATGATGGCGAGCGGACGTCCCTTGCCGGTGTGATTGGGACACATAATCACGCAGCATTCAGGAATTTTCAGGCGTGAATAGACAGCGCCTGCGACGCTGCCGGAGTAGATGTATCCCGCATGTGGAGCGACGCATCCGATGGCGGCGATGCGGCCGGTCGCAATCGAAATTTTGCCCGTAGAAGTAAAGTCCCGAACTTCGCGCAGCAATTCTTCAGCGCGGCCGGGATAAAACCTGCCAGCAACGGCCGGAGTTCGTACGGCGGAAGTCATCACTAGCTCGTGTGGCGCGGACCTGCCCTGAGCGAAGCCGAAGGGGCCCTCGCCCGCGAAAAGTCGGCTAACGAAAATAAAACCCGAAGAAAACTATGAACTGCCGTCGCTCAACGCGCGGAACAAAGCGGCAGTTTTTTCCAGCGGCAAAGCTTCAGCCCGGATCGCCGGATTCACACCGATTTTCTCCAAAGCGGCATGCAGCGCATCTTTATCGTACCGCGTCTTCAGATTATTCCAGAGAGTTTTGCGTTTCTGCCCAAAGGAGAGTTTCAGGAACGCAATGAACTCGGCCTCGGAAACGCGAAGCGACTTTAGCCGAGGCTTGATCGTAATACGAACCACGCTCGAATGAACTTTCGGAGGTGGAGAAAACGCTCCCGGCGGAAGCGTGAAGAGTTGCTCGACCCGGCCGTAAAGTTGCGCCGTCGCCGAAAGCAAGCCATAGTCGCGGCTTCCAGGCGAAGCGGCCAGGCGATCCGCAACTTCTTTTTGCACCATGAGGACGATGGTCGAAAAGTAACGGTGATATTCCAGCAGACGCAGCAGAATATCGGAAGTAATGTAGTACGGCAGGTTGCCGATGACGCGGGCCGGTTCGGGCGCAAAGTTGAGGCCAGTGCGCAGGCTTCCAGGCTTCGCGCCGAAGACGGTGTCCAGCTCAATCTTCAAGATATCGCCTTCGATGATTTCGACATTGGGCTGCATGGAAAATTTCATCCGGAGCTGCGCCGAAAGGACGCGGTCCAATTCCACCGCGATCAGCCGCCGCGACTTCCGTGCCAGCAAGTCCGTGATGGCGCCGCGGCCGGGACCGATCTCCAGCACCGTGGCATCTGAAACATCGCCCAGGGCCTCTACAATGCGCAGCGCTGCCGCTTCGTCTGCCAGGAAATGCTGTCCCAGTTTGGGCTTGCGTGGACTTGTTTGAATGGTAGCGCCCTTCGGCACATTGACCCTCTTTCTTTCCGGCATTTAGACTGGCGGAGTTCTTTTGTTGCGCGTCTTACTTATGAACACTTGCTGGAGACGCGGCAAGCCGCGTCTCTACGGAAACTTAATCATAACTTGAGCGAGGCATATCGAGTTCTGGCTCAGGAGGCTTCTTCGCAATGCATATCGCTTTCGCGGCATCCGAGTGCGTTCCCTTTTCTAAAACTGGCGGACTGGCCGACGTCGTCGGCGCCTTGCCGCGCGCACTGGCCAGCCTGGGACATCAGGTGAGCGTGTATGTTCCGCGCTATCGCCAAACCAAACTAACCGATCCGCAAACCGTGGTCTGTAGCATCACCATCCCGTTTGACGACAAGTACCGCTTCTGCTCCGTGGTGACGGCGGGGAGCACTGCCGGAGTTCGATTTTATTTTGTGGATTATCCGCCGTACTTTGATCGGGAGGCGCTCTACGGGGGCCCGGCCGGCGACTATCCGGACAATGCCGAGCGGTTCGCTCTGTTCTCGCGGGCAGTGCTCGAAGCCTCCAAGGTTCTGGGCGTGCCGCATGTGTTTCATTGCCACGACTGGCAGTCGGCGCTGGTACCGGTGATGCTGCGCACGCTCTACTCCGAGGACCCCGCGTTTCGCGAAGTCGCCACCGTTTTTACCATTCACAACATGGGATACCAGGGTCTGTTCCCACCTGATACTTTGCCGTTGCTGACCCTACCCTGGGATCTGTTCACGATCTCGAAAATGGAATTTTTCGGGCAGGTGAATTTTCTGAAGGGCGCGCTCGTGCTCTCTGACTTCGTCACGACGGTCAGCAAGAAATACAGTCAGGAGATCCAGACGACCGAATATGGATTTGGCCTGGAAGGCGTGCTGCGCAATCGGGCGGCAACCGTGACCGGCATCCTAAACGGAGTTGACTACGACGAGTGGAGCCCGCAGACCGATAAATTCATCGTCGCGAAGTATTCGCCGCAGGATCTGAGCGGCAAGCTGCAATGCAAAAAGGACTTGCTGAACGTCTTCGGAATCACAAACGCTGATTCTAGAGTGCCGGTGATCGGCATCGTATCGCGCTTCGCCGCACAGAAGGGCTTCGATCTAATCGCCCAGATCATGGACCGGTTGGCGCGGGAAGAGATGATCATGGTCGTGCTGGGATCCGGCGACAAACTGTTCGAGGATATGTTCCAGCGCCTCAACAAACAGTTTCCCAACAAGATTGCGGCCAAGGTCGCGTTCGACAATGCCATCGCTCACAAGATTGAAGCGGGTGCGGATATGTTCCTGATGCCCTCGCGCTACGAACCCTGCGGGCTGAACCAGATTTATAGCCTGAAGTACGGGACCGTTCCTATCGTGCGGGCGACGGGCGGTCTTGATGACACCATCGAGCCTTGGGATGCGCGCACCGGCAAGGGCACGGGCTTCAAGTTCTCCGACTACACTGGCGAGGCGCTGCTCGCGACGATCAAACAAGCGCTGCTCGCCTACCGCGATCCGTCATCATGGCAGACGCTGATGCGAAACGGGATGAGCCGCGATTTTTCCTGGGGCGCGTCGGCGCGCGAGTACGGCAAGATCTACGAGCGCGCGCGGCAAGTACGGGCCAGCGCGGACGCAGTCGCCGCGGCGGAGTTGAAAAAGGAGCCGGTGCTGGGTTAGTTAGTTGCGGATCGAGAGGAACATCGCGGGCAATAACGCCCGGACATCACGAACGCCATACAAATCACAAGGGCTGCCCTCTTGGCGATAACCCAGGGCAGGACTCCTTCCAAGCCCGTTGCGCGGGAGCAGCCCGCTAATACCGCAGATATCCAATCCCCACCCGCATGTGGTGCAGCAGGCTGTCGGGTGTAATGACAGCGATGGTCATTCCCAGCATCGCGTGGACGATCGCGAGGGGATAGATGCTGCGGTATCGGCGGTACATCTCGCAGAAGAAAAGGGCGCCGATGAGCGTAGCGGTAGTGAGGACAGGACTGGGCAGGTGGGCGGCGGCGAAGAGCGTGGACGCCATCCAAACCGCCTCCGAGCCTCCATACAGCTCTTCAAAGCGGTTGAAGAAAAACGATTGCAACATGAATTCCTGAAGCACGGCCCAGATCACGTACCCCCCTGCCAGCCGCAAACTCGGCCCGGTCGAATTTGCGGGAATTTGGCCGCCTGCCAAGCGCACCAGAATCACCATAAGAACAACCATTGCCAAACCGATCCCCAGCACCAAGCCGGCGCCAAATATTTTCGGCAATCCGAGGCCGAGGCGCTGGAGCGACGTCCTGTCGATCAGCACGTCGATCAGCACCAGGACCAGAATCGTAATGGCTCCGATGGCGGCCCAGCGGTTCCGGATCTCCGGCGTCGGTGCCCAAATCGCAAACTCCAGAAACAGATACACGATGACGATCTGGGTCCAAACGAAATACCGGCGGCTGGCGGTCGGAACCGCAAGGCTTAGGACCTTGGGGGCCGGGGGAATCGCGGACGTTTCTTCGGGAGGAGTTTTCGGCTCAACTGCCATTTTGCCCGTCGTTCATATTTTCATATTCGCATGTTCTAATCCCCGCGCGACCAGCTAAAACCAGAACGACCATATGGCGTCCACGCTGGCGTGAGTGATCGCCGAAGCCGGCACTCGCCGCCGCTCGCGCCATGCCCGGCCGTAGAAAATCCCGGCGATGCTTGCCAGCAAGACGTAGCGCCAGTTGAAGTGCGCCGATCGTTTATTGAAATGCGAGAGCCCAAACAACACCGCTGTAGTCGCTAGCGCCGTTCGCCGTCCCAGTCGTCGCTCCAGCAGGTTCTGCACCCACGCGCGAAAGTAAAGCTCCTCCGGAACGGCAATGAAAATGAAGATATAGATCCACGTCGGCGCCATCGACAACCGTAGCGCGTAGCCATGCGGATGGAGAAAGCCCAGCGCCATCCCCAGCCCTAGAACGAATGGCATAAAGAAAGCCAGTTCGCGCAGTCCAGTTCTCCAATCGCTCCAGCGGAGGTGAAAGTCAAAGCCGGTGCCGCGGAGCCGCCGGATCGCGAGGAATCCATACAGGGCGGCATCGACGAGGAGCAGTTTCCCCAGGCCCGTAAGCCCACTCGGCCACGCCCGCTCGAACCAGCGCAAATCAACCGCCAGCCCCAGCGTCAGGAGAACGATCGCGTCTCGCCAATTGCCGCGTTGTTCGGGATCGGCGATTGCGGCCCGCCCCAGCACCCACGCGATGGCCACGGGCAGCGCCGCATAGAGAACGCACCATTTCCAGGAGAACATCTGTTGTGAGGTTGAAAGCAAAACATAGGGAATGGCACAGAGTAGCGGTAAGGCGGTTCGCACCGTTGACGGCCAGCGGGCGCATGCCTGCCCAACTCGCTCCCCGGCAAGTGCAAACACAGTTGCCGGCGCAAGCTCCAGCACAAGAACCGCAATGGCTGCCGGCGTCACGTTTTGCATCGCGACTATCTTAATCCGGGAGAGAGTTCGGGGGAAAGTTCGGGGGAAAGTTCGAGGGAAAGTTCGGCACGATCCCGAAGACCGCGAGGAAGAAGCTGGCTTTGTGTCGCACCTGCCGGAGTAATCGTCGCCGCTAGCGAAGCAGTGAGGTTCGGACGATTCGCGACGAGTGGTCGCTACCCTACAGCTATCGTCTGTACTCTCGCGGTACACTTCTGCAAGGCACTCCCGACTCCGATGAGCACTTCCTCCTCGCGCACCATCTTTCACGTCGATATGGACGCCTTCTTCGTCTCCGTCGAAGAATTGTTCGACCCGTCACTGAAAGGCAAGCCGGTGGTGGTGGGCGGGCAGCGGGACGAACGGGGCGTGGTCTCAGCCGCTTCCTACGCCGCTCGGAAGTTTGGCGTGCATTCGGCCATGCCACTGCGGACGGCTGCGAAACTTTGTCAGCAGGCGATTTTTGTGAATGGGCATCCGGATCGTTATCGCGAGTATTCCGGCAAGGTGCATGAAGTGCTCGGCCACTTTTCGCCGCTGGTCGAAATGGCTTCGGTGGACGAGGCTTATCTCGACATGACGGGAACTGAGCGCCTGCATGGCCGGCCGTTGAATTCCGCACACCGGCTCCATGCGGAGATGAAGTCGGCGACGCAACTGAACTGCTCAATCGGGATCGGCACGTCGCGTTTGATCGCGAAAGTTTCCTCCGCCAAAGCCAAACCGAACGGAGTGCTCTGGGTGCTGCCCGGAGAGGAAACAAAGTTTCTGGCGCCGCTCGCAGTCGGCGACATCCCGGGCGTGGGGAAGGTGATGGAGCAGAAACTTCACGCGATCGGCATCCAGAAAGTGGGTGACCTTGCGCGCCTGGAAGACCGGGATCTGGAACACCGCTTCGGAAAATGGGGGCTCGCGCTCGCAGGAAAATCGCGGGGCGAGGATGCGGGTGGATGGTTCGATAACGAAGTTGGAGAAAGCGTAGATCCCAAATCCATCAGCCACGAGCATACGTTCGATGAAGACACGGGCGATGCCGAGCGCTTGCAGTCCACGCTGATGCGGCTCAGCGAAATGGTTGGACGTCGGCTGCGCGAGGGCGGATATTTTGCGCGCACCCTCCAGCTGAAATTGCGCTACACCGATTTCACGACCATTACGCGAGCGCATTCGCTGGAGCAGCCCACGCAGATGGATAACCAGATCTTTGAGCAGGCGAGGCGGTTGTTTTTCGACAACTGGAAGCCGGGCGCGCCGGTACGATTGCTGGGCGTGCAAGCGTCGAATTTCGAATCGGGTTCAACCCAACTCGATTTGCTCGAGCCTTCGCGGCAACAGCGTTGGCAGAAAGCGCTGGCGGCCGCGGATCATCTGCGCGACAAGTTCGGGGAAGCGGCGATCGGCCTCGCGAGGGGAATGAAGGGTGGATTCCGCGAGCGCACGCACGAAAATCCGGTGGGCCTGCCGGGGAAGAGTGCCCGGGACAAGAGTGGTCAACAGCAGAGTGGTCAAAACACGAGCGACCAAAAGAAGAACGACGGAAAGACGAGCGCCTGAAACAGGAGACGGGAAAAACTTGAGTTTCGTATCAAGGTGGTTTCGTATCAGGGCATCGCTTCAGCGATGCCGATGCCTTCGAAAGCAAATAGCACCTTTAGGGGCTGGGCATCAAGAATCGACTCCGCGCGCAACCAGGGAAGCCGTGAAACTTTCAGTCAACTTGCGAGTCACATGCGAATGGTGATGAAATGACAAAGTGGCTTATTGCGGTTTTATTTGCGTCAGCGCTGGCTCTGGCTTTGCCCGCGTATGCGGCGGAGAATCTCAAGCTTAATCAACAACTGGATTACACCAGCGATAGCCAGGATGGGCCGTTGATCACCGGTGACCGTCTGCAAGACGGGGCAGTCTCCGGCAAGCCGGCCTACGCGATTTTTTATGCCGAAGGCTGTTTCAATTCCAAGCGGCAGGCGAGGCGCACGGTCGAACTCTACGAAAAGTATAAGGGCAGGGTGCAGTTCGTCGTGGTCGATCTCGATCGTCCGCGATCTCCGGCGCAGGAAGTGTTGGTGAAGAAATTTTATAAGGGCTACATTCCGCACGTGGTTGTACTGAATCGCGATGGCAAGACCGCATATAACGCTTCCGGCGAAGTAGAGGAAGGCGAAATCTCGAAGGTGTTGGAGAAGGCGCTGGCGCAGTAGGGCGGGCCGGCGAAGTGGAGGAAGACGAAGGCTCGAAGGACTAAGATATTCCCCATGAGCGTGCGCCGCATGGCCGAGCCCGCCGTCATCATGGACGCTGAAGAACGCTTTGAAGGCTTCGAAAACTTGATGCCCTTCAAAGTGCACAACATCCTTCTGGTCTCGAGTCTCTACGATTCTTTCATCCTCCGCGAAGACGGCCGCCTCAATGAACTGCTGATCGACCAATCACTCGATCTCAACCTGCAACAAATTCCGGGAATCACGCATGTTTCTTCTTGTGCGGAAGCGGCGGCGCTGGCCCGCACTCAGCAATTCAACCTGATCGTGACCAACCTTGCGGTCGGCGATATGAACGCCGCGCAGTTGGCGAGCGAGGTGAAGCGGGCCGGGCTGGATGTTCCCGTCGTTGTGCTCGGCTATGACTCTCGCGAGATCAAGAATTTCGTGGCTCGGAATCCAGTCACCGACATCGAGCGCGTTTTTCTGTGGCAGGGCAATGCCCGCATCCTGATTGCGATCGTCAAGTACATCGAGGACAAGCGCAACGTCCTGCACGACACGCGCGCCATGGGCGTGCCAGTGCTGTTGGTGGTGGAAGACAATATCCGCTACTACTCTTCGTTCCTGCCCGTGATCTATACCGAGTTGATCAAGCAATCGCGGCGCGTGATCCAGGAAGGCATCAATGTGGCGCACAAACTGGTGCGCATGCAGGCGCGGCCGAGAATTCTGCTGACTTCGAACTTCGAGGACGCGGCCAGGCTAGTGCAGGAGTATCGCGACTATCTGTTCGGCCTGGTATCGGACGTGGAGTTTCCCTGGGAGGGCAAGCTGAGCCCGGAGGCGGGGTTCGAACTGGCGCGCATGGTGAAGAGCCTGGTGCCGGACGTGCCTGTAGTTTTGCAAAGCAGCCGCACGGAATTCCGGCCGCGGGCGCATGCCGAGGGTTATTCGTTTCTGCGCAAACGTTCGCCCACGCTGCTGAAGGACCTGCGCCGGATATTGACCGAGCAATTCGGGTTTGGCGACTTCGTGTTTCGTCTGCCGGATGCGAGTGAAGTCGGACGAGCGAAAGACTTGACTGAGCTGGAGAAGCAATTGCAAACGGTTCCGGCGGAAAGCATCGTCTTTCACGCCCAGAGCAACCACTTCTCCCATTGGCTGGTGGCACGCACCGAGTTTGCGTTGGCGGCCAAGCTCCGCCCGCGAAAAGTTTCGGATTTTGCCAGCCCGGAACATTTGCGGCGCGATCTAATCGAGTCGATTCACGAGTATCGCCGCGAACAGGGCGAGGTGCTGATCGGCGACTTCAAGGCCAACACGTTCAAGCCTTCGGAATCGAGTTTTCTGCGGATCGGCTCCGGATCCCTTGGTGGCAAAGCCCGCGGCCTCGCCTTTGTGCGCCACCTTTTGCGCAAGAGCCGTATCACCCGCCGCTTTCCCGGCGTTCGCATCTCGGTGCCTCCCGCCGTTGTCCTGGCGACGGATGTGTTCGATCAATTCGTAGTCGAAAACAACCTGCTGGACTTTGCCTTGCATTGCGAAGATGACGCTGAAATTCAGCGGATGTTCCTGGCCGCGCCGCTATCCACCTCCCTCGACGAGGATCTGAAAGCGTTCCTGGCCGAGGTAAGCCATCCGTTGGCGGTGCGCTCGTCCAGCCTGCTGGAGGATTCGCAATACCAGCCCTTCACCGGCGTGTATGAGACCTTCATGTTGGGCAACCAGCAAGCAAATCCAGAAGACCGGCTGACGGCATTGAGCGAGGCCATCCGACGCGTCTATGCCTCCACCTTCAGCCGCCATGCGAAGGCGTACGTGCGGGCTACGCCCTATCGCCTGGAAGAGGAAAAGATGGCGGTGATCCTCCAGCAGGTTGTGGGAACGCCCCACGGGCAGCGGTTTTATCCGGATTTCTCAGGAGTCGTGCGCTCGCGCAATTTTTATCCCGTGCCTCCGATGACTTTCGAAGACGGCATCGCGGCCATCGCTCTCGGCCTGGGCCGGGCGGTGGTGGATGGCGGGAAGTGTTTGACTTTCTGCCCACGCTATCCCCAAAATCTGGTGCAGTTTTCCTCGGTCGAAGACATACTGGCCAACTCACAGGCGGAATTCTGGGCGTTGGAGTTAGAGGGCGTTTCGGAAGGCCGTCCCGGGCATTGGCACGAGAGGCGGTTCAGTCTGGATGCCGCCGAGAGCGACGGCACACTGCAGGCGGTGGCTTCAACCTACTCCCGGGACAATCACGCCGTCTACGATGGAGTGAGCCGGACGGGCACGCGCATCGTGACCTTTGCCCCCATGCTGAAGCTTGGCACTTTCCCGCTGGCTGAGATTCTCGATGATCTGGTTCGGGCAGGTGAGGACGCGCTCGGCAATCCCGTGGAGATCGAATTTGCCGTGCGTTTGCCCCAGCAGGATGGCCCAGCTTCTGGACAAGCGACGATTGGACAAGTGTCCGGACAGGTGGCGGAGTTTGGTTTCCTGCAGATCCGGCCATTGACGCTGGCGCGCGACATCGAGGACTTAGCACTTGACGATGTGCAGCCCGAGCGCTTGATCTGCCTGAGCAGTAAAGTTCTGGGCAACGGCTGCATCGAGAATCTTCACGATATCGTAGTGGTCGATTCGCAGCGCTTCGAACGCAGTCGCAGCCAGGAAGTGGCCCAGGCGGTGGCTCAGTTCAATCGCCTGCTGAGCAGTGAGAACCGGCCCTATTTGCTGATCGGGGTTGGGCGCTGGGGATCGAACGAACCCTGGCTCGGCATTCCGGTCGAATGGGATGAAATCTCCGGCGCGCGCGTGATTGTTGAGGCCGGGTTCCACGATTTTCGCGTTACTCCATCGCAGGGCAGCCATTTCTTCCAGAATCTCACTGCCTTTCGCATCGGTTACTTCACCGTGAATCCAGACGCTGGCGAAGGCTCAGTCGACTGGCAGTGGTTGACGGAACAGCCAGCCGTCAAAGAGGAAGGTTGTGTCCGCCACTTACAGTTTGTGGAACCGATCCGCGTCGTGATGAACAGCCGCGCTAGTCAAGGAGTAATCTTTAAGCCCGAAGCGCACCAGAGCTAAGGCGGACTGCGGGCGAGCCCTAATCCCTTAATTACCAAGGCACGTAACGGGGTATTGCTTTACGATCACCCACTGCCCTTGGCGAGGGATAGCTATAGGCGACGGCGAAATCCGGACACCCCACGGAACTTGGACCCAAAGGCTGAGGCGACGCTCGCTAGCGGGGTGGAAGCGGGCACGGGTCGGGTAGAGTAGCAATTCTAACTGGGTCTAATCGCCTGTTTACGACAGCGACCTGTGCTAACGTACTCAGCATGAACAACATTGACCCAGACATCCTTGAACTTGCGAAGCGTGATTACGGGGACGATTGCGAGTTAGTGCGGAGAACGGAGTGGTCATACTCGTTCAAGTGCGGGCCAAAATCTTATTGCAGCATTTCGAGGTTCATGGCCGAAAAGGGCTTCGAGGTCAGTGCCAAGGAAATTCGGGAGCGGTGGCCGCAGTGGGACCAGCGCCAGCGAATGGACTTTTCCTCCAACTGGTGGACCAAAAGCACGTGGACGGATGATGACACAGAAATTCTTGAAATTATCATTGCAGATGGCCACGACGACGTGTGGCAAGCCTGCACGCAGGCATTTCTCAAGCACCCCGACCGTAATCGGGCTGTGAGTTTTCTTGTCGACCGAGTTTTGCACTATCCTCTAAAACACGAGCCGCTAAATTACTTTCAAGTGCTGGGCATGTCGAAGGACAAGCGTGCCGCAGCAGCAATACGGCCCTACTATGAGAGGTACCGAAAGGGAGTTGATGCGGAGGCCATTGCAGGTGTACCCGACGATGTGTTTTTTGGTCCCATTCCTTATCACGCCTATTTCGTCGCCGCCGGGGCTTTGTTCGCAATTGATGGTTCGTCCGAATACGAGAGCGCGATTCGCAAGTACTTCGACCATCCCCATGAACAAGTTCGCTATTGGGCAGAGCACGCCTTAGGGATGGAAGGACCAACAACTGCAAAGCGGAATGCCGAATACAGAAACAAGCGCAGCAAACAATAGATTCTGATGATTGTTGAAACATCCCTGATTTCGTCAATAAAGGCAAGGGACTGCAACCACCCAATCGCCGTCCAGAGTCTCTGCGATCCAGCGTCAGGCTGGTAGCGCGGCAGGCGCACCAAGCACTGGGAAACGCCGCTTTTTCGCGTTGACAAGTTCACCTGCCCGGCACAAACTCTCAGACAAGTTGTCATCGGTCGCCAAGCGTTGAACCCAGCTTCGGAAAAGACGTTTAACCCTACCCAGAGGGAGATCCTTATGTCGAACCCCACGAAGCCTACCCTGTTCTACGCGCTCATCGCCATTGTGATTGCCCTGTTTTGCGGAAGCGCAGCGGCGCAGCAGCACATCACCGGCACTTTGCCCGACCTCGCAACCTACGTCATCGATGTCCCGGCAAACTGGAACGGCACGCTGCTTCTTTACAGTCACGGATACGTCACGCCCGGGTCACCCAATCCCGCGCAAGATGTCGGCGATCCCTTTACCGGCGGCTTCATGCTGGCGGCGGGATACGCGCTGGCTGGCTCTTCTTACGCGACCACGGGTTGGGCAGTTCACGAGGCGATTCCGGATCAGATCGCAACGCTCGACGCGTTTCAGAATCTTGTCGGAACTCCGATTCATACCATCGCCTGGGGTCACTCTCTGGGTGGCATGATCACCGCTGGATTGGTGCAGGAGCACCCCGATCGCTTCGCGGCGGCGCTCCCCATGTGCGGAGTCCTGGGCGGTGGGGTTGGCATATGGGATGAGGGGCTCGATGCGGCATTTGCCTTCAACACGCTCCTGGCAGGCGGGGCTTTGCAGGTTGTCCATATCACCAACCCAATCCAGAATTTCCTCACGGCGGAAGGCGTCCTCGCGGCGGCCCAGGCGACTCCGCAAGGGAGAGCCCGCCTTGCGTTGGTTGCAGCCCTGGGCGATTTGCCGGGCTGGTTTGATCCGACTTCTCCCGAACCGGCCCGCACCGACTACGCGTCCCAACAAGCCAACCAGTTTCTGTGGCTGCAAGACGTCGATCTCCCGTTCCAGTTTGCTTTCCGCGCTGAGCTGGAATTCCGGGCCGGGGGCAATCCTTCGTTTAACACCGGAGTGAATTACGAACGGCAACTGGGGCACTCGATCGATCATGCCGAGGTAGAGGCGCTGTATGTCGCTGCCGGACTGAGCCTGGATGCCGATCTCGCGACACTGAATAGCGCCCCGCGAATTGCAGCCGATCCAGGCGCTTTGACTTATTTGAGCGATAACATCATCTACAACGGCCAGCTGACCATTCCTGTGCTGACCCTGCACACCACCGGCGACGGGCTCGTACCGGTGGAAAACGAGAGAGCCTACAAGAGGGTTGTCAGCGAGGCGAATGACAGCAACCTGTTGCGAGAGACATTCATTCATCGCGCGGGGCACTGCGAATTCACTCCTGCGGAAACGATTACCGCAATGCAAACACTTGAGCTGCGCCTCGCGACCGGAAGATGGAGAGACCTCACGGTTGCTGACCTGAACGGTGAGGCAGCCGCTCTGGGTCCTGAGTTTAATGTGATAGTCGTTAACGGTTCATTGGTGCCCACGCCGCCAGCTTATCTGAAGTTTGAACCCCGGCAATTTCTGAGAATTTTCGACGCCTTCACGCAGTAGGCCGGCGCTAGGGATGGCGGTAGGCCGGACGCGTCTGGAAAAGCCTCGTTGGTGGAAATAGCGAGGCCACACCAGTCAAGGAGTAATTTTCAAGCCCGAAGGGCACCAAACCTAAGGACGGAACCCCCTTCGGTAATCGAAGGTATAATCCTTGCCGACACCATGGCTCTCGCGCCCGGAACCATACTAGGCCAATACGAAATTCGCGCACCCCTCGGTGCCGGCGGAATGGGCGAAGTCTACCGCGCACGTGATACCCGGTTAGATCGCGACGTAGCTGTAAAGGTCCTGCCCGCATCACTCACCTCCGACCCTGACCGTTTACGTCGCTTTGAGCAGGAAGCGCGCGCAGCAGCCGCGCTGAATCATCCCAACATACTTGCGGTTTATCAGATGGCGACTCAGGACGGAGTATCGTATCTCGTTTCAGAGTTACTCGAAGGCGAGACCCTGCGTGAGCGGCTGAGACGTGGTCCCGTGCCTTTGCGCAAGGCAATCGACTACGCCGTGCAGATCGCGCACGGCTTGGCGGCGCCGCATGAAAAAGGAATCGTCCATCGCGATCTGAAACCGGAAAACTTATTTATCACCAATCAGGGGCGCGTGAAGATTTTGGACTTCGGGCTCGCCAAGATCCACGAAGCCAAAGACACTTCCGGTTCGGAGCCTACGCTTGCTCAAGCCACCGAACCTGGCATGGTGATGGGAACCGTCGGTTACATGTCTCCCGAGCAGGTGCGCGGGAAAAATGTTGACCATCGTTCCGACATCTTCACGTTCGGCACCATCTTGTATGAACTCGTCACCGGAAAGCAGACGTTTCACAAGCCCACGTCCGCGGAAACCATGACCGCAATCCTGAACGAGGAACCGGCTCCCATTTCGCAACTGGCGCCCGCTACGCCTCCTGGTCTGCTGCGCGTAATCAATCGCTGTCTTGAGAAGAATCCAGATCAACGATTTCAATCGGCATCTGACTTGGCGTTCGCGTTGGAGGCGCTGTCCGATTCGGGCATCACGCCGGGAACTTCTCCTCACGCGGCGGCGGAGGGGCGGCCCGGTCGCCGCTGGATGATGGCGATCGCTGCAGTGGTGGGGGTCGTGGGTGCGGCGGCGGTGGCTTATCTATGGATGCAGCCTCCCGCAGTCCCCAGGTTGTCCAACTACGTTCAACTCACGAAGGACGGCCTGTCGAAGGGGATCGTTGGGACGGATGGATCGAGGCTTTACCTTTATCAAGCTAGCTCCGAATACCAGGGCATGGAGGAAATGTCGGTCACGGGAGGCGAGCCAAGAAAATCGACGATTCTTCCCTCTGCAAACATGAGGCCACTGGCCATGTCGCCGGACGGTTCAGAGCTGCTGGCTACGGACGTACATGGCGTTCCTCCTATAGGTCCGCTATGGAGCTTCCCCGTCCTCGGCGGTTCTCCCCATCGTATCGGTGACATTGAGGCGCTGGATGCCCGGTGGTCGCCGGATGGCAAAATGCTCGCGTACTCCAATGGCAACGAGTTGTTCGTCGCGAAAATTGACGGTACGGAGTCGCGTAAAGTCGCCTCCGTAAAAGCCCTGGATGCTATTTTCAGTCCTGTTTTCTCACCGGATGAAACTTTCCTGCGATTCGATGATTCAAACTTCATCGCCTCCTGGCTTTGGGAAGCTCCCCTCGATCATGTGGACGCGCATCAGTTGCTTCCCGGTTGGACCAAGCCGCCGGATTCGGAGTGCTGCGGCGTTTGGAGCGCGGACGGCAAATACTTCCTATACCAGTCCAAGGGACAAGTTTGGGCCATCCCTCGAAAACACGGCCTCGTCAATTCCGCTGCCAAACCCGTTCAACTCACTTCGAGCCCGCTATCCTTGCAATCATTTCTTCCCAGCAAGGACGGCAAGAAACTGTTCGTGGTCGGGCAGACATTCCGCGGCCAGTTGACCCGCTACGACTTAAAGTCGCGGCGGCTGGAACCATTCCTCGGAGGCATTTCAGCGGAGTTCGCATCTTTCTCGAAGGACAAACAGTGGGTGGCCTACGTCTCTTACCCGGAAAACAAGCTGTGGCGCAGCAAAGTGGATGGCAGCGAGAGGCTGCAACTTACGACGGACGCGAATCCTGTTTTCCTTCCGCGGTGGTCGCCTGACGGCAAGAAGATCGTCTTTTTCCAGCTTTCCCCCGACGGCCATTCGACTATTTATGAGGTCTCGCCCGAGGGCGGGAGCCCGCGACCACTTGCGATCGATGATCCACACCCGCAGGATCCGATCTGGTCATCCGATGGAAGCAAAATCATGTTCGGTGGCAGCTCTGGTGATCCGGCCTCGACGATAAGAACATTTGATCTCACGACCCACAAGATCCAGACTCTGCCGGGTTCCAAAGGCCTGTACTCGCCGCGGTGGTCTCCCGACGAACGCTATGTGGCGGCATTGTCGGCCGACTCCACAGAACTCCGCCTCTTCGATTCCAAGACTCAAAAATGGAGTGAAATTACCAAGGGCACCGTGGGCTGGATGTGCTGGTCGAGCACTGGCGAGTACCTTTTCGCCATCGACACCTCTGGAACCGGAGCCGTGCTAAAAATTCGCCGCGGTGATCGCACCATAGAACCTGTGCTCAACCTCAAAGACATCTCTTTGACTGGTTATTGGGGGTTCTCCTTGACGCTCGCACCGGATGATTCGCCACTGCTGCTGCGCAATGTCGGCACGCAAGACGTGTATGCCCTCGACTGGGAAACCCAGTAGCACGGTGCTCAATCTCGAAGAATGTTTTCAAGCACCTTTGCGACCGCACAAATCCCGAGACTAGACTGAGCGCACGAACTCGGCGATCTGGGCGCCCATTTCTTCGGTAGAGACCGTTCGCTCACCGGGACGCGCCAGATCGCGGGTGCGGAAACCTCCCATCAAAGTTGAGATGACGCCAGCCTCCACGCACTCCGCTTCTTTAGGTAGATGAAAGGTATGGCGGAGCATCAGGGCTACCGAGAGAATGGCGCCTAAGGGATTGGCGATGCCCTTACCCGCGATGTCGGGCGCTGAGCCATGAACAGGTTCGTAGAGGCCGACCGGGCCTCCGATGCTGGCCGAAGCGAGCAGGCCGAGCGATCCTACGACTCCACCGGCCTGATCGGAGAGGATGTCACCGAACATGTTTTCGGTGAGGATTACGTCGAACTCGGTGGGCTTGAGGACGAGCGACATGGCGGCCGAGTCCACGTACATGTGGGAGAGCTGGACATCGGGAAAATCGCCGGCGATACGAGTGACGATTTCGCGCCAGAGACGCGAGCACTCCAGAACATTCGCCTTGTCGACGGAAAGCAGTCGCCGGCGGCGGGTGCGCGCGAGTTCAAATGCGACGCGGGCGATGCGCTCGATCTCCGGCTCACTGTAGCGCATGGTGTTGTGCGCGTGGCGCGCGCCGTCGGCGCCATCGTCCTCGGCAACTATGGAGCGAGGCTCGCCGAAATACAATCCGCCGAGCAGTTCGCGCACAATGAGGATGTCGGTGCCTTTGACGACTTCTTCGCGCAGAGGCGAGCAGGCAGCCAGCATGGGATAAAAGACTGCGGGACGGAGATTCGCGAAGGCTCCGAGTTCCTGGCGAAGGCGCAACAATCCAGCTTCGGGGCGAAGTTCACGAGGATTGTGATCGAAGGCTGGACTGCCGACTGCTCCGAGCAATACCGCTTGTGAGGCGAGGCAGGCTTGAATGGTCGAGTCTGGCAAGGGATTGCCAAACTTTTCCAGGGCCACGCCGCCGATTTCTTTTTCGTCGAGTTCGAGATCATGGTCAAAGGCGGTGGCTACTTCTTCCAGAACGCAAATGGCTTGGGAGGTAACTTCAGGACCGATTCCGTCTCCGGGTAGGGAAGTGACACGGAGTTGCATGGAGCCCTCTTTCGTTTCCGAAAGAATAAAAGGATAAATGAGGACAAGCCCGCAGTGGTAGCCCGGTTCAACAGGCCGCGGAAAATTTACCCCAGCCGCTAAAGGGGCTCTTCGAGCGCCGCGATGGCATCGCTAAAGCGACGCCCTGATACGAAGCCTTATACACGCCGGCTTTACACACCCCAGAGATAATCTTCCTGCTCGCTGTGATGATCGGTGAAGGGGATCGACACTGACGCCTGGCCGGCGCTGCCGGATACGTGAGCCGGATGCGAGTCATTGGCATTGGCTCCCGCAGTGGCGGAGACAGCGCGCGGGAAAGGCAAAGTGGCTGCGGCAGGCGGAAACTTCTTGCTCTGGCCGCCGCCATCGCTCTTGCCGACGCCGCCGCTGCTAACGGCGCCGCTTGCAACGTCCTGGATCAGTTCGAGCAAATGGCTGTCCTGAACCTTCTTAATGCGGTCGGCAAGAACTACAAATCTGCGATAGATCTCATCGAGTTCGCGGCGCTCAAACTGGTGTCCGAGTTGTTCGCAGCGCAGAGCCAGCGCGTGGCGGCCGGAGTGTTTGCCCAGCACCAGCCGCGAATCGGGGACGCCCACCGACTGTGGCGTCATGATTTCGTAGGTCAGCGGATTCTTGAGCATGCCATCCTGATGAATTCCGGCTTCGTGCGCAAACGCATTGCGGCCAATGATGGCCTTGTTGGGCTGCACGGGAACCCGCGTGATCTCCGCCAACATCTGGCTGGAAGGATACAGGTGCTCGCCGGCGATTGCGGTTTCGTAAGGATATCGATCGGGGCGCACCCGCATGGCCATGACGATTTCTTCGAGAGACGCATTGCCGGCGCGCTCGCCGATGCCGTTGATGGCGCACTCCACCTGGCGCGCGCCTGCTTGCACTCCAGCGAGTGAGTTCGCAACCCCCAGACCGAGGTCGTTGTGGCAGTGCGTGGAGATCGTTACTTTATCGATGCCCGGGACTCTTTCACGCAGCGTGCGGATGAGCTGGCCGTATTCCTCGGGCATGCTGTAACCGACGGTATCGGGAATGTTGACGGTGGTCGCGCCGACTGCGATCACCGCTTCGACTACCTGGCAGAGAAATGCGACATCGGTGCGGGTGGCGTCCTCGGGCGAGAATTCCACATCGGCGCAGAGAGATTTGGCATGCCGAACCGCTTCCCGCGCCTGCTCCAGGCATTTCTCACGCGTGATGCGCAGCTTGTATCTCAGATGAATGTCGGAGGTTGCCAGAAAAACGTGGATGCGCGGGCGCGCGGCTCCCTGCAACGCCTGCCATGCACGGTCAACGTCGCCGGTGCAAGCACGAGCGAGGCCAGCGATGATGGGACGCCGCAGCGAGGCGGCGATACTTTGCACGGCTTCGAAGTCGCCGTCGGAGGCGATTGGGAATCCGGCCTCGATCACATCCACGCCGAGGCGGTCGAGTTGCTGGGCCAGGCGCAGCTTTTCCTGCACATTCATACTGCAGCCCGGCGACTGCTCGCCGTCGCGAAGCGTGGTGTCGAAGATGGTGATGCGCGGCCGATCCATTGATTCGGTACCTCCAGAAGATTGCCTGTCTAGTTTATCGGCGGACGGCGTTGAAACAGAAGGTTATTATCTTTACAGAAGCATTAGTAGAAATGATAGTATTAGAGTTTCTTATGCTATCTGCGATTTAGGAAAGGACGTCGGATCTTGGTTCCTCCGGATTCCCCTTGTGGTCCCCTGTGTGCCTCTGTGTCCTCTGTGGTAAAGGACCTTTTGCACCACAGACGATACAGAGCGTACACATCAAGAGTAACCAACTTCCGCCCCCCAGCACTTAAGGCGTCAGAAAAACCCGAGCCTTGATCCCATGGACCTATCCCAACTAGAAGTCTTCCTAACAGTGGCTCGCGAACGCCGCTTTTCCCGGGCGGCCGAAAAACTGTTTCGCACGCAATCGGCGGTCAGCCAGACGATCCGCAAACTTGAGCTGGAGATCGGCGAGCCGTTGTTCGACCGTTCTTCCCGCGAGGGCGTGCTCACAGACGCCGGACGTGTCTTGCAGGAATACGCCGAGAAGTTGCTCAACCTGAGGCAGGATGCACAAGCGGCGTTGGTGGAGATGCGCGAATTGCAGAAAGGCAAGCTGGCGATTGCCGCCAATGAATTTACCGCGCTCTATCTGTTGCCCGTGCTGGGGGAGTTCCGCCGCCTGCATCCCACGATCAAGATCACAGTGCGGCGTTCGCTCGGCAGTCACATTCCCGACGATGTGCTCAAGCACAACGTGGAACTCGGAGTACTTTCTTTCGATCCGCAGGAGCCGCAGTTGCGATCGGCGGTGGTTTATCTGGACGAGTTGGTACTTGTTGTTCCTCCGGGCCATCCACTAGCCGCGGCGGGCGAAGTCAGCATTAAGCAGCTGGGCGCGGAATCGTTCGTCGCCCACATCGTCGCGTCTCCGTATCGCGATAAAGTGATCGAAGCGTTCCGTCGCCATAAGACGCCGCTGCACATGGACGTGGAACTGCCCACGCTGCAGGCCATCAAGCGTTTCGTGTGCATGGGGAACGGGGTGGCGCTGGTGCCCGAGATCAGCGTGGAAAACGAGATCAGCCGGGGAGACCTGGTGCGCGTTCCGGTGCGCGATCTGCATTTTCAGCGCAAGCTGCGGCTGGTGTATCGGCAGGAATCCACGCTGTCGCACGCGGGAAGAGCGTTTTTGAAAGTGGCGGAGCAGGTGGCAAAGGACAGAGGCGGCCGGTATCGCTTCCAGCGGGAACAGTAGCGCCTATACCAACTGTGCTTGTTCCTGATACATCGCTTCGATCGCCTCGGGGACGCTGGCGTATACATCGAACACCGATACAACGTTGGTGGTTTCGAAAAGGTGTAGCACCGATTTCTTGGGGCTGGCAAACTTCAGCGCGTATCCAGCAGCTTCCGCCCACATGTGAGTGAGCATAAGTTCGCCCAATCCGCCACTGTCGACGGAATCGATGCCTGCTAAATCCACCACCATCCGGCGCGCGGAAGGCAGCACCTCGGCCACGATGGTCGAAAATGTTTGAGCTTCGCTATGGAAGATAATCCGGCCGTGACAGTGCAGCACGATGGCATCACCGGAAGGCTCGGCTTCCAGGGTGAGGTTGAGTTTCTTCTTGTTTGTTTTGGAGGTTCTCTGGTCAGTTGCGGTTGGCACGCGGGCAATCCCAGTGTCCGGCATTCCGACTTGGTTTGCGGGCTTCATGACTACACGTTAGTCGCTCACAGATGAAATTTGGTTGCCGAGAGATCAAAGTTTAGTGAATTCAGCGGACTGTATTCCCTGTGGAATCCCCCGTGTGCCTCTGTGACCTCTGTGGTTCAGCGGTGGAGTTCTTCACCACAGAGGTCACAGACGACCACAGGGGAAGCGCCAGCTTACTTTGACGAGTCTTTGCGGCGGGATGAATCCACGGGAGGAACCAGGTGACGGCGCAACGGCACGATTGCGCCTTTCGACGGATCGGCGGCAGCTGAAGCCCGCGCCAGCACCTCGTGCTGGATGTACTGCACGAACTCCTGGATCTGGCGCTGCATTTCTTCCATGCGTTCGCGCATTTGAAGAATGATGGCGATGCCGCTGATGTTGACGCCCAGATCGCGGGCGAGCGACAGGATGAATTCGAGCCGCTGCAAATCCTCATCGGTGTAGAGCCGGGTGTTGCCCTCGGTGCGACTCGGCTTCAGCAGTCCTTCGCGTTCGTAGAGGCGCAACGTCTGGGGATGGATCTCATACATCTCGGCCACCGCCGAGATCATGTACGCGCCCTTGGATTTGCGTTTGGTCATCGCGTCATTGGAATTGCCGTCCCCATCATCGCATTGTGCAGCGGCAAAAGAAAAGAGACGCGGTAAGCCGCGTCTCTACAGTAAACAGTTCTTGAATCCGCGGGAAGGAGCTAAGCCGCCATCTCTGGCTTGGCCTCGGTCGGCGTCCAGCCCGCCGGCTTCAGCGCATGGTTGATCAAGTAAGCGACCACGCCGGCGCCGATCACAATCAGTCCGAACAAGAGCGAGCTCATGCCGAGCACAACTTCATGTTCGCTGCGGATGATGGCAAATCCCAGTAGCAAAATTGGAGGAATGCCAACCGCAATCGCTCCAAACAGGCCTCCCGGCACGCGGAACGGACGCTTCAATTCCGGTTCGCTAATACGCAGGCAGATCAACGCTACAAATTCGAGCGTCAGGCTGGCGCCGTAAATCATGATGTCGAGCGTGACCAGGCGTTCGAAGCCGAGATTCAGAGCCAGGCCCCAGCCGACCGCCAGCGCCAGAATCGCAACCCACGGCGCGCGCGATTTCGGATGCAGCTTGCCGAAAACTTTCGGCAGCATGCCATCCTGCGCCATGGCCAGTGGCAGCCGCGAGTAGCTCATGACCAGCGCATTGAACATGCCGAAGCCGCTCATCATGCCGCCCGCCACCAGCGCGATCCGAAGCACCGGCCCGCCCATCAACTGGGCGATGTCGGCCCACGCGCCGGTTTCCCAGGCGCTGGCTGGAAGGCCGGTGATCCACATGGCGGCAAACGGAAGAACGTAAGTGATGCAGACAATGACCACTGCGGCCAGCATGGCGCGAGGATATGTTCGCTGTGGACGCTCCACTTCGGTTGCGATGGTGGAGGCGTTGTCCCATCCCATGTAATTCCACATGCAGATGAGCAGCCCGCCCAGAATGTCGACGTTCGAAGTAGTCGGTTTGGTCACCGCATTCGCCAGCGCGTGAATCTTAAATGGCGCCAGCACAAAAATGGCGGCGAAAGGAGCTGACAGGGCGAAGAACAACCACAGCGAAGTCGTCGAGACGACCTTCACGCCCATGATATTAAGGATGGCGCAGACGATGACCACGCCGAGAGCAACAGCCACGCCGCGATGATTCTCCTGGAACCACGGAAAAATGCGCGTGAGGTAGGCGACAAACAGCGTCGGATAAATCGCCATATCGAAAATGGACGCGACCAACGACAGCCAGGCTTCCTGAAATCCCCAGAAATTTCCCATGGCGCGCCGCACCCAGGCATAGTAGCCGCCTTCAAAGGGCAGCGCGCTCGAAAGCTCTCCGATCATGAACGCAGTCGGCAGGCTCCAGAGAAGCGGGGTCAGAAGCAGGATGAGAATCCCTTTGCCATATCCGGCGCCATGAACGATGTCCTCAGTGCCATAGGTCCCACCGGAGACCATAAAGAAGGTTGCGGCGACCAGAGGCCAGAGGGTGAGGCGAATGGATTTTTTGCGGGGCGCGGCAGCGAGAGTAGGCTGCGAAAGGTTAGAGGTTGCGGTAGCTGTTGCCAATTTCTATGGCTTCCTCCTCAGGCGACTCACTCTCACCACCGCGTCTCCCTTGACTCTCTTTACGCGGCTCCCAGGGTGGGCAGCGATTCCCGGGCATTGTCGGCGAAGTTAGTTCGCATGTGTGAGATTACGGGAAATCTCTGGAGATGCAAGAATATTTTTGAAAATATTTGTCAGGGAGAGCGATACGGAGGTAACGGACGCGGAAGCTCTCCACCGCCGGCAAAGTTCTTTACCAGGGACACAGGGGTAAAGATTTTGACTTAGACCTTACTCCAGAGTTCCTCTCGGGGGTCCTCAGGATTGAGCTTGGCGAGTTCTCGCAGCAGTTCCTTAGTCTTCTCGTCGCGCGGCATAGGCACGGTAATCTTCACTTCGACAATCTCGTCGCCCCGCACGCCGTCTTGAGTAGCCGACGGCACGCCCTTCTCCCGCAGCCGAAGCTTCTGCCCGGACTGCGTTCCCGGAGGAATCTTCAGCATGCTGCGGCCATCAATGGTGGGCACTTCAATCTTCGACCCCAGAGCCGCTTCCACCACCGTCACCGGCACAGTGATGTAGATGTCGTCGCCCTCGCGCCGGAACAGTGGATGCTCATCTATGCGGATGATCACGTAGAGATCGCCGACCGCGCCGCCCCGCAGCCCGGCATTGCCTTTGCCCGCGATCCGAATCCGTTGCCCGTCGCGCGTTCCGGCCTTGATGCGGATCTCCAGAGGAGCGGTTCGCTCGACACTGCCTTCACCGTGGCAGATCGCGCAGGTCGAAATATTCTTGCCCGTCCCATGGCAGCGCGGGCAGGTGACGTTGAACTTCATCCGGCCGCCGGTTTGTTCGATCGTCCCCTTGCCATGACACTGCGGACATTGTCCCGGAGCCTCGATGTATCCGTTGCCGTGGCAGTTCCCGCAGACATCGCGCCGGGCGACATTCAGCTTCATCACCCCGCCACGGATCGCCGTCCAGAACGGCACGTGGACCTGGTACTCAAGATCGCTGCCCGGCTCCGGGCCCTCATCGGCTGCCTCACCGCGCCCGCCGCCAGTGAAAAGGCTGGAGAAGATATCGCGGAACCCGCCGCCCGCGTTGGTTGACCCTTTGCGTCCGCCACCGCGGGCGCCTTCAAACAGATCCGAAAAGTCGAAGCCCCCGAAATCGACGTTGCCTTGTCCACCCGACCGGCCTCCCGGAAATCCTCCACCAAAATCGCCGGGGCCGGCCCCAGGCTGTCCGCCGCCTCGCGCGTACGCCTCCGCCGTGGCCGGATCGATATTGTCGGAATAGAACCCGAGCTGGTCGTAAATCTTCCGCTTCTTGGGATCGCTGAGGACGTCGTTAGCCTCGGAAAGCGTCTTGAACTTTTCTTCAGCGGCCTTGTCGCCAGGATTGACGTCAGGATGATACTTACGCGCAAGTTTGCGGAACGCCTTGCGGATGTCGTCGGTGGAGGCGGACTTCTTTACCCCGAGAACGCCGTAGTAGTCTTTGGTTTGGGTGGCCATGGTCCAGGTGTCAGGTCTCAGCTATCAGGTCTCAGCCCTTCATTCCGTGCCGACCGCTTTCTAGCAATCGATTCTCACCTAGAGCATAATCTGAGAACTGAGAACCGGGAACTGGGTTCTCAGTTCACTACTTCCTTCGCCTGCTCATCCATCGACACGGCAAACTCCTCAAATGGCGAGGCATCTATCGACACGGGAATCCGCTGCACTCCCGTTGCAGTCGGAGCGGAGCAATACCAGCGTCCCTCTTCCGGGACGAAATTCACGAAAAACATTTGTCCATTGACTTCGATTCTCAATTTGCTTTCCTCTCTCATGGACCCGACCGCAAGTCCCTAATTATCTCGCTCGGAATGACAAGCCCTTACTTAATTTGATGCAAAGTGGGGGCGCATTCGCGCCCCCACTCAAGTGCCACTCGTCGAAAGCAAGCAGATCCCTCGCTACGCTCGGGATGACGGCTGCGGGCTCCCGCTTCGCTCACGCCCGCAAGGCGCCGTCACTTCTTGTCTTCGACATCCACGTACTCGGCGTCAATCACGCCTTCGTCTTTCTTCTTGCTCTCGCCGTTGCTGCCCGAGGCTCCATCTGGCCCGTCGACTGGGCCCGCGCCGTTCGCTCCCGAGGCCGCGCCGGAAGTTGCCTGCGTTGCCTTGTACATCTGCTCCGCCAGCTTGTGCGACGCCGTGGTCAGCCGCTCGCGCGCCGAGTCCATCTGCGACTTGTCGCCGCTTTCGATGGCCTTCTTCGCGTCCGCCAGCGCGTTCTCCACATCTCCACGCTCCGTGCCCGAGATCTTGTCGCCATGCTCCTTCAGCATCTTCTCGATGTTGTAGACCATCGAGTCGAGCTGATTCTTGGCCTCGATCTCCTCGCGCCGCGCCTTGTCTTCGGCCGAGTGCGCGTCGGCTTCTTTCGCCATGCGCTCCACTTCTTCCTTCGACAAGCCCGAAGACGACGTGATCGTGATCTTCTGATCCTTGCCCGTGGCCATATCTTTCGCGGTCACGTTCAGGATGCCGTTCGCGTCAATGTCGAACGTTACTTCGATCTGCGGCACGCCCCGAGGCGCCGGTGGCAGGCCGGTCAAATGGAACTTGCCCAGCGTGCGGTTCTGCGCCGCCAGCGGACGCTCCCCCTGCAGCACATGGACTTCGACCGAAGTCTGACTGTCGGCTGCTGTCGAAAACGTTTCCGTCTTCTTCGTCGGAATGGTAGTGTTCCTCGGGATCATCGGCGTTGCAACCCCACCCAGGGTTTCAATGGATAGCGTTAACGGAGTAACGTCCAGAAGCAGTAGGTCTTTCACCTCGCCCCCGAGCACGCCGCCCTGAATCGCCGCGCCCACTGCCACGACTTCATCCGGGTTCACGCCCTTGTGGCCTTCGCGTCCAAACAGTTCTTTTACGATCTGCTGGATGCGCGGCATGCGCGTCTGTCCGCCGACCAGCACCACTTCATTAATTTTGCTGGCATCGACGCCGGCATCTTTCATGCACTGCTTCGACGGACCAACCGACCGTTGCAAAATGTCTTCGACCATCGATTCGAGCTTGGCCCGTGTGAGTTTAATGACCAGGTGCTTCGGACCGGAAGCATCCGCCGTGATGAACGGCAGATTGATCTCGTGCTCCATGGTGGTCGAAAGCTCAATCTTCGCCCGCTCCGCCGCGTCGCGCAGACGCTGCAAAGCCATCTCGTTGCCCTTGCCGCGCAAGTCGAGGCCTTCGTTTTTCTTGAATTCATCAATCAGCCAATCCACCAGCCGCTGATCGATGTTGTCGCCGCCCAGGTGCGTGTCGCCGTTGGTGGCCTTTACTTCGATCACGCCTTCACCGACTTCGAGGATCGAAATATCGAACGTGCCGCCGCCGAAGTCATACACGGCGATAGTCTCGTCCTTGCCTTTGTCGAGCCCGTAGGCCAGCGCGGCCGCTGTCGGCTCGTTAATAATTCGCTTCACGTCGAGCCCGGCGATTCGTCCGGCATCTTTAGTAGCCTGCCGCTGCGCGTCATTGAAATACGCCGGCACGGTGATGACCGCCTCGGTGACTTTCTCGCCGAGATAGTCTTCCGCCGCCTTCTTCAGTTTTTGCAGAATCATCGCGGAGATCTCGGGCGGGGTGAACTTCTTTCCCTGCGCCACGATCACCACGTTGTCGCCGTCGCGCTCAACTTTGTACGGGACCATCTTCAGTTCTTCGCTGACCTCGTCGTAGCGGCGCCCCATGAACCGCTTGATCGAGTAAACCGTGTTTTCAGGATTGGTGATAGCCTGCCGCTTCGCGACTTGCCCCACCAACCGTTCCCCGGTTTTCGTGAAGCCGACGACCGAAGGCGTAGTCCGGCCACCTTCTTCGTTCGGTATAACCTTTGGCTCTCCGCCCTCCATTACGGCTACGCAAGAGTTAGTCGTGCCGAGGTCAATTCCAATAATCTTTCCCATAACGCATCCTCCAAATTATATAAGTGCTTTAAAATCAGTGCGATGATGATTACGCTCTGGGCCATGCTATAACCTGAGCGAATCGTTGTCAAGGTCTAGATGCCAGAAAAGGGCAGCTGGATGCGGCTTAATCGCTTCGTGGATTGAGGCAAAGCCCGACTTTTCTCAGGCGGCCGGGGGTGCCCTGGGTCTCGCGCTTTTTCGAGACCTCAGAAGGATCAGTGGAGCGTCAAATTACCAAACTTGCCCATGGCCGCCCGTCCCTATAATCTTCCGTAGCCATTCCGGTGACTGGTTCCGTGCTGTTGCCTTTTTTGCCTCGCGCAGGGCAGCCTCTTCTTCCTCCTGGGACGTGCCGATCCCGAATGAAAAATCCGTCCCTTCGATGGTTTGGATGCGACCCTCGGCGTAGACCTGAAACGACTCCCTAAAAACCTGCCTGGCTTGAGAAAGTTTGGCGTTCAATTCCTCACGAGACTCTCCCTTGCATAGAAATTCATCCCCTTGGTGGTGGTATGCGTCCAACCCAACGGCGATGAGTATCTTGGCAAGTCTGCATAAGAGCGCATCCCCGGCGATTTGCCCGTAAAAGTCATTGAAAACCCGCATGAGGTCGACGTCGGCGATGGCTACGAACGGACTCGCTTTCCCTTCGTCAAAGGCCTGACGGTTAGGCAATCCAGTGAGCGCGGAGATTGACACGACCCGCCGGACAGGTTCCACAATCTGCGTAGCTGGCTGAACCGACCGATGAGCCGAGATCGTAGCTTTCGACTCTTCGAGGCTCGAAGAGATAGCGCTCTCCACCATGAACGCGGCGAGGAAGGCCGGGGAGCGGGAGATGCCGTACTTGCAGTGAATCAATATCCGTTCGCGTTTGTCCGTCTGTTCCCGCAGCCAAATCAAAGCCTCCCTCACGTGCTCGGGAGAGATAAATCCGGAGTCGGGAGCCGGAATCCACTTGTACGCCTTGCCGGGATGTTCCGAAGCCTGGTCTCGTCCCGCCGGCTTGTAATCGTCGGCGCCGCGAACGTTGAGGATTGCCGTGATCTTCTCTGGATTGTTGCGGACGAGTTCGTCCGCGTCTTGCTGACTGCCGAGCCACAGGTTGTTGATGATGTGGTCCATCATGCTGGCCTTAGTTCACCCTATGCTGAAATCGCCTCATAACAATTCTCAATTAGTGTAAACGCCTGTGGGTGTTGAAAAAGGAACCAAAGCAGTGAATTTCAGGGGCTATGGCAGACGAACATTCAATAACTTACGAACGAATTTTGCTGTTGAAATTCCCTAAAAGGAGTTTTTCAACAGCCGCGCCTGATTACAACAACTATCGTTTACTTTGGTGTAAGATTCTCTTCTGTTGGGAGGCGCTCCTACCTTGCGCACGGTGCTCCCCATCTCCGTTCTCCTTCTCTTGGTGGGTGCTGTCCTAGCACAGGATCGTCTTCCCGCGTCCACTCAAGCGCGTCTCGCAACTGCGGCTTACCTAAAAGGCTTTGCATTACCCGATTTCACAAAAGTCATGTCGAAGGCACAATCGGGTGACCGAGAGGCCGAGTATCTGATGGCCCTCATCTACCTAGAGGGTCGATTGGTTCCAAAAGACTTCACTACGGGGCAAAGCTGGATGCTCAAGTCTGCCGAGCAAGGCTATGTGCCCGCCCAAGCCGGAATGGGCGAGATGTACTTGAATGGCATCAGGCACAACGGTGTGATCCCCGACTACGTTGATGCCGAGAGATGGTTGCGTTTGGCGGCTACGCAAGGTGACGCAGACGCACAACTCTGGCTAGGGCTTGGGTATGAACGTGGCTATTTTGGAATATTCGACGATCGACAGGCACTCAAGTGGCTAAGGAAGGCCGCTGCGCAGGGGTTGCCAGAAGCACAGTTTAGCTTGGGCCAAATGTACGAGGAGGGAGAAGGTGTTCCTGAGAGCGCTTCTTTGGCGGCCAGTTGGTACAAGAAGGCGGCGGATCACTTCCCCGAAGAAGACTTGGGAGGGGTTTGGGAAGCGGAAGTTCAGCTGGCCCAGATGTACCGCGATGATCGTCTGCCGAAGGATTACTTAGAAGCGTACATTTGGTTCGCAATTGTCGGCTCGGCTGTGGTCCCTCCTGCTGATGACGACATAAAATGGGCCGCTCAGCATATGACCAAAGCGCAGATCGCCAAAGCTCAGCTCATGGCAGAGGACTGGACCAGACGACATAGACGGCAAGGGCCAACGAGCGGTGACAATTCTCTGCAACCCGCACAGGCTGCGAAGTAATCGGTACGTGAACCAAGGATGGTTGGCGTAACATCGCGGTTACACCAACAGGCGG
This sequence comes from uncultured Acidobacteriaceae bacterium, assembly GCA_963772195.1. Taxonomy (GTDB): domain Bacteria; phylum Acidobacteriota; class Terriglobia; order Terriglobales; family Acidobacteriaceae; genus Acidiflorens. The sequence continues at coordinate 115,700 of CAVYWE010000004.1, forward strand.
GTAGCCCAGATCGCCCGCGCGAGTATAACGCTAGTCGTCCTTAAATGTTGATAGAGGAAAACCGGGGGTGCCCTAGGTCTCGCGCTTTTCGAGACCTGGGATTCCATGGTCGTGTCAAGCTTGGGGTTTTGTTCGGCGGCATTGAGCCTCCGTTGAACTATTGTCCCAACGGCCCGCTCACGGTGCCGATAAAGCCGGTTTTGTTATCGAGCACTGCCAGGCGGAGTTCCTTGCCACCGGCAGGAATGTCCATGTCGATCGGTACCATCATTCCGTGATCGACGATCTGCTGATAGGTTGCGGCGTCGAAGGTTCTATCCACTTTAATGCTGCGGGACCCCAGATTCTTGCCGTTGCCCCAGACGGTGGCGTAGAGATTTACATTCATCTTCTTGCTTCCGCTCGAGTCCTCCGCCGTCAGGGTGTGGGCATCGACCAGGAAAACTACCCGAATTTTGCCTGGTTCAGTGGGCTTCGCTTGCGCCATGAACGAGATTTGGGTTGCGGGAGCATTGACCTCGATAGCGGCAGCCACGTCTTGTTCGTAGTTGCGATCTTTTGTCGGGCCCGACTCAATCGCGAAGTATCCCTTGCGGTAGCGGAGCTGGGTATCGCCCTGAGCCACTTTCATTTTGATGTTGCGCATCTTTCCATCCCACTTCTTATTCTCGGGATAGTAACCCAGGGAGTAGGAGGCCTTTTCGTCAGAGGCCGCGAGCGCAATGCCCTCCTTGATCTCGTTTTGATTGATGTAGGCCTTGCCGCCGGTCTGTGCGGCCACCTCCTCCATTGTGCCCTGACTGGCTTGCAGGGACGAAACTTGAATTATGGCTCTGTCACTCAGTGCGCTGTCGCTGTAGACCGAGCCTCCACCGGAAGCGGAGCCTTCCATACCGCTGACCAGGCCGCGGAGATCCACCGGGTAGATCGCGATGCTGGCGCTCGCTAACTGCGCTTCTGCTTCGCGGATTGCCTGGCCATGCAGGTTACGCTGCTCAGCGGCCATCGAACCCGCAGCATTGACACTCACCGACCGCTGGCTTCCCTGACCGGGAAGATCTGCTAAGAGCTCCGCATCGGTCATGCTGCGGTCTTCCGGGACCAGGTCAAACGGCAGGCTCGCGGTGAGCCACACCACATTCTTCCGGCCCGGCAGACCGCCCAGCATCCGGGAGAGCGCGCGCATGGCATCGAGCGTGATCATGGTGCGGCGCTCGATGTTATAGCCGATCTGGAGATCGGCAAATGCCTGTACCGCCAGCCCCGCCTGCGCAATGCTGTCTGACACAGCCGATCCTCTCGGTCCGTCCGCCACGCCATGCGATTCCGGCCCTGAGGCTCCGGGCTGGAGAATCTGTTCTTGGGGTCTGAAATTCTTGATGGCGGTGAGAAGCACCTGAGGATCGCTCGTGAACTGCTGCAGCACACGCAAGCGATCCGTCAGCGTCAACACGGCCATTGGACGGCCAGACTGCCCCTGCTGCAACACATACTTCAGCATCTGGGAACGTCCATAGGACTGATCCTTAAAAGGGGAATTCGCCGCGTCGATAAGCAATACAGTCGGAACCCCACCTGGGGTCAAATTTTCGGGATGGTTGGAAAAAACCCCAGCTGGCGTGGGTGTCGCGGCGGTGCGATTCGTGATGCCCGGCGGAACGAACACGGAAATCTTCTGCTTCTTGCCATTTTCTTCGAGCGTGAAGTCTTCGGGCTTCAAGCCCGTGACCGGTTGGCCGTTCTTGTGGGTTACGACCACGTCCACGACGACGAGCCGGGTATTAGCGCGAATAGTGATGGTCGGAAGATCGGCCGGTGCCTGCTGGGCACTCAAAATGGTCGGACCAGCTGCCAGGTTCAAAACTAGAGCTGAAGCGAGTACGGTCCGAAAGGGCAGGTTACACAACATAGAGCCTCCGCGGGTGCATCGGAACTCGGGGAATACCCGGAATGTATCGTGTTTCAGACCCTTTGGCAAACCACCTGTGCTTTTGACTTTCAATGACCCGATCACCCGATGGCCCGACGACCTGATCTAGCCATTTCACACGCTTCCAACATTTGCCTGATGTCTGCCCGCTCCCTACAATAGAAGTTCATTCCAAAATCCTATGATCCATTTTCCAGTCCCCGAGGCTCTCACATTCGACGACGTGTTACTTCTGCCGGCGCATTCCGGAGTCGTGCCCGTCAACACGAACACGCAGACCCAAATCTCGCGCAACATTCGGCTGAACATTCCGATCATCAGCGCCGCCATGGATACGGTAACCGAGTCGCACATGGCGATTGCCCTGGCGCAGCAGGGAGGCCTCGGGATTATTCATCGCAACCTGACTATCGACCAGCAGGCCAATGAAGTGGACAAGGTGAAACGATCGGAGAGCGGCATGATCGTGGATCCGGTCACCATGTCGCCCGACGCCAAGGTTTCCGATGCTTTGGAAGTCATGCAGAAATACAAGATTTCAGGAGTGCCGATCACGCTGAAGGATGGAAAACTGGTCGGCATTCTGACCAATCGCGATCTCCGCTTTGAGACGCGCTTCGATATTCCAATCAGCAAGGTGATGACCCAGAAAAACCTGATCACGGTGCCGGTGGGAACGACGCTGGAGCAAGCCGAAGAGATCTTGCACGAACACCGCGTCGAAAAGCTTCTCGTCGTCGACGACAAATACAACCTCAAGGGCTTGATCACAGTTAAGGACATCCAGAAGAAACTGAAATATCCCGGCGCCGCCAAGGACAACCAGGGGCGGTTGCGGGTGAGTGCGGCGATCGGGGCGACGGGTGATTTCCTGGAGCGTGCCCAGGAACTGGCGAGAGCGAAAGTCGACGTGCTGGCAATCGACAGCGCTCATGGGCATTCCACGCTGGTGATCGAAGCAGTCAAGAAGGTGAAAGCGAAGTTGCCGGAGATCGAACTGATTGCTGGTAACGTAGCGACATTTGACGGCGCCTGCGACCTGGTGCGCGCGGGAGTGGACGGAGTGAAGGTCGGCATTGGGCCGGGCTCGATCTGCACGACGCGCATCGTAACCGGCGTGGGCGTTCCGCAGATCACGGCGATTGCCGAGGCAACGCGGGCCACGCGCGACTCGGGCGTGCCGGTGATTGCCGACGGTGGGATCAAATATTCCGGCGATATCAGCAAGGCGCTGGCGGCGGGCGCTTCCGCGGTGATGATCGGATCGATGTTTGCGGGGACGGATGAAAGCCCGGGTGAATTAATTCTGTATCAGGGCCGCACTTTTAAGTCGTATCGCGGCATGGGCTCGCTCGGAGCGATGGCGGCGGGTTCGAGCGAGCGCTACTTCCAGAACTCGGATGGAGATGCTTCGACGGCGATGCCTGTAATCGGCGAAGACTCGAACCGGTTGGGAAAGTTAGTACCGGAGGGGATTGAAGGGCGCGTGCCGTATCGTGGTTCGGTGGCGATGATCGTCCACCAGATGGTAGGGGGGCTTAGGTCGGGCATGGGCTATTGCGGGTGCCAGTCGGTGGCTGAATTGCAACAGAAGGCACGATTCGTGCGCATCAGCGCCGCCGGCCTGCGCGAAAGCCACGTGCACGATGTCATGATCACGCGCGAAGCGCCGAATTACGCGGCGGAGTAAAGGGACGAGGCCGATTGACGACCGATTTGACCGCGTCCCGTCCGAGTGTTCTGCGCGCCTGGTGGCCGGCGCTTGTCTGGATCGGCCTGATTGCGTTTGAGTCCACCGATTTCTTCTCGGCGCAGCATACCGGCAGGATGCTGTATACGGCGTTGACGAGCCTATTCGGCGACATCAATTTCTACAGCTTCCTCGTCTTCCATCATTATCTGCGCAAGACCGGGCACGTCATCGGGTACGGCATGTTGAGCCTTCTGCTCCTTCGGGGTTGGCGCGCTACTCTCGTTCACAATCATGTCTGGTCGTGGCGCGTGGCGCTGCTCGCTTGGCTGGGGACCGTATTCGTTGCCGCGATGGATGAATGGCACCAGAGCTTTATTCCATCGCGGACAGGAACGTGGCGGGATGCTGTGCTCGACAGCATCGCGGGTTTGGTATTTCTGCTGGTCGCGTATTTCTGGTCGCGCCGGTCGGATGAAGTTGCACCCGACCACCCGTAGAGACGCGGCTTGCCGCGTCTCCCGATGGCCGCGCGAAAGCCGGGACCGGGCAAGCCCCGTCTCTACGGATCAGTCCTGCTTCGGCGAACGATGGGCGAGCAGGGCGAATGCCGAGACGGTCGCAATCCCCGCCGAAAAATAGAATGGGACCGCTGGTCCATACACCTTCCAGAGCGCTCCGGTGATGACGCTCGAGAGCAGCGTGGTGACGCTAATGCAAAACGAATAAATCCCCAGAGCACGGCCCCGAACGCCGGTGTCCACGCTTTCGACGATCAGTGCCTTGAGCACGGCGTTGGTCAGCGCGTAGAAAAGTCCATAGAAAGCCATGGCCAGCCAGATCGCGAGTTGTGACGGCGCGAGTGCGAAAACAAAATAGACGATCGCGAAAACGAAATATCCGGCGGCGGCGATGGCCGAGCGCGAGAAACGGTCGCTGAACTTGCCGGCCGGCCATGACACCAACGTGAACATGATGTTGAAGACCAGTCCCAGCAATGGTGCGCGAGATGCCGGAATGCCGATATTTCCGGCGCGCAGAACGAGGAACATGTCACTGGAATTTCCCAGCGAAAACATTGTGACCACGACCAGCACGTAATAGAAACCAACAGGCAATCTTGGGAGCCACTCGGACTTGCCAGTGGAGAGACGGACGCCCTCGCCCGTCCGTGCAGGGACAGCCGCCCTCGGCTGTCCAGCCGAGCGCAGCTCGGCTCCAGGTTCCGTTAGCGGCTTGCTGCCTCGGTGAACCTCGCGGATTCCAACCCAGGCAACGATCACGCACAGAGCTCCCGGGATCGCAGCGGATGCGAACACGCCGCGCATCCCGAAGTGCCCGATCACAGCCAGCGCCAGCAGCGGGCCGACGATGGCGCCGGCGGAATCCATGGCTTGAATCAGACCGTAGGCTGAGCCGATGCTCGACTTGTCGACCGACTCGGCAACCATCACGTCGCGCGCGGTTCCGCGGACGCCTTTGGCAAAGCGATCGGCAAAACGAATCCCCAGAATTTGCCACCACGAAGAAACCAGCGCCAGCAGCGGCTTCACCGCGTTCGCCACGAAGTATCCGCCGACCACGATGGGCTTGCGGTGCGAAACTTTATCGGCCAGATAGCCCGAGAAAAGCTGGGCAAAGGAAGCCACACTCTCGGCGATGCCTTCGATGATCCCCAGCTGCGCCGCTCCCGCGCCGATCGACGCGAGAAAGGCGGGCAGCACCCAGTACGCCATTTCGCTGGCCGTGTCGTTGAGGAACGAAGTCAGGCCGAATGCGTATATATTTCGGGGGGTAGATTGGGAAAGCGGTGGGGGTGGCGTGTCCATGTCCGTTTATAAAAAATAGCATGGGCAGCGATGCGCGGCGCGGCACTGATGTCGGGCGCAACGTTCCGACGTTAATCGCGCTGCTTACTTTGGCGAGGCTCGACCCTCCACTAAGCTTGGCACATGACAAACCTGCTATGACAAACGTGCAAGCAAGCTTACAAACAGAATCTTCCGTTCTCCAGCAGGACGTTACCATCAACGAGCAGTCATGGTTTTCCGGTGGGATGGCCATAGCGTGTCTACTCGCATCCGCCGCCGTGCTGCTGCAGATGGCGACCAATGGCTGCTATGGCTATTTTCGCGACGAACTTTATTACATCGCAACCAGCGATCATCTCGCCTGGGGCTATGTGGACTTTGCCCCATTGGCCTCGCTCCTTCTGCGCGTGAGCCGGTTTTTGTTTGGGGATTCCCTGCACGGAATTCGATTCTTGCCGGCTCTGGCCAATGGCGCCGAGATTGTGCTCACCGGCCTGATCACGCGAGAAATCGGCGGCAAGCGGTTCGCGATGCTGCTGGCGTGCCTCTCAGTTCTGATGGCACCGGTAATCCTTGGAAACGGCACCCGTTTTTCCATGAACCCGTTCGAGCCGTTGTTCTGGATGGGCAGCATTTACTTTCTGCTGCGCGCCATAAACCGCAATCAGCCGAAATTGCTGGTGTGGTGCGGCGTGCTCGTCGGGCTGGGATTGGAAAACAAACACTCGACCGCGTTCTTTCTTATCAGCCTCACCGCCGGTCTTCTCCTTACTCCCGAGCGTCGCTGGTTTCGCAGTAAGTGGCTTTGGATTGCCGCCATCGTCATCGTTCTGCTGAGCCTGCCTAACCTTATCTGGCAATACCAGCACGGTTTTCCGACCTGGGTCGATCTAAGCAACGTGAAGAGAACTCATAAGAATGTGGAGTTGCCCCCACTTCAATTTTTGCTGCAACAGATCATGATGCTACTGCCGGTCAGCGCGATCGTCTGGCTTGCCGGGCTGGGCTTCCTTCTGTTCCACGCGCAAGGCAAACGCTACCGAGTGCTGGGAGTGACCTATCTGGTGTTCCTCGCCATCATGATGGCGCTGCACGGCAAGGATTACTACCTCGCACCGATTTATCTCATGCTGTTTGCCGCGGGCGGAGTGTTTTGGGAAACATTCATCGCCGCACACGCCAACTGGCGATGGATGAAAGTGGCGTTGCCTGGACTCGTGCTGGTGCTGGGTGTGCTGGCCGTCCCGTTCGTCATCCCAGTTCTTCCTCCGGAGCGAGTCGGACCCTACATGGAAGCGTTCGGCTTGAAGTTGCCGAAAACGGAAACGCACATGAGTGGCCCGCTGCCGCAGCACTTCAGCGATGAATTCGGCTGGCCCGAAATGGTCGCCGCCGTCGCCCAGTTCTATCACTCATTGCCGCCGGAAGAGCAGGCCAAGACCGGGATTCTGGCAGGGAACTACGGTGAAGCTGGCGCCATCGATTTGTTTGGACCGCAGTATGGACTGCCGAAATCTGTCAGCGCTCACCAGAATTACTTTTATTGGGGACCGAGGCAATACACGGGCGAAAGTCTGATTCTGCTGCAGTGGGACCTGGAAGACGCGCAGTATTTTTGCCGCGATGTGCAACTGGGGCCGGCGCTCGATCCGGCGTGGGCTATGGGAGAGGAGCATTTCACCATCCTCCTCTGCCGTGGAATGAAGAAACCGCTGCCGGAGTTATGGCCACGGCTCAAGCATTGGAACTGAGTTCCTACCAGAACAGTGGAGAGAGGGGCGCCCTCGCCCGTACGCCGGGCGGGGCGTCCGGCTCTCCATAGGCAATGTTGGGATCGACAGCAGCGGCTAGCTTAATTCAGAGCGGCTGATTCCGAAGGTGCTGCGGGCGGCGCCGCTTCCGGAGCTGGTGGCGTTTTCGTCCCCGCGCGCGTTCCAACTCCAATCTGCATTGCGGTATTTTTCGGGAATACCACTTCGTGTCCTCGCGCCATGAAGTTCGTGTACACCGACACTGCGGCTCCGTAAGCGCCCATGGTTGTGCCGAAGGCGCGCGAACGGACGGCGGCGCCCAGGATCATCCCAACCAGCTTGAATCCGCCGAGACCGCCGGCGGCCGCATTGCCGCCGCCATCTCCGTGCACTTTGCCCGCGTCACGATCGCCGCCTTCTTGCGCTGACATCATGGCCAGTCCGAGCGACACGGCTGTTCCCAGATACCGCGTCTTCGAAGTGGTCGCCTCAGCGCCGCCTTCGGAATCGAGTTTCACGTTGGCATCTTTGCCGGCTTGCACGCCTTCGAGCGTAGAGACGATCTTCTGCTCAATGCCATCGGGAGGCACAAGTTCCGAGAATGCGATACGCAGCTGTCCGTTCTTTTTCATGCGGCGTGCCGGTTGCGCCTGCTTGACCGTGCCCTTCAGGCGGCTGCCTTGAGGAAGGATCAAGCGATCGCCATCCATCAGCGGTTGTGAGAGGACCGCTTCCACGTCCTGACCCTTGTGGGAAGTCGCGGACGATAGCGGTGTGACCAAGCGAGCGTGAACCACGCTTCCCTCGGGAAGATCGGCGCCAATCGAGGAGGCCATGGAGGCGGTCATCAGCACGCTCCCGAAATCCAGCGGGTCCACCAATTCGGCGAAGTACACAGTTCCGGCCGGGATATATTGCCGGTGAACCGGCAGTTGCGCCTCCCCATAGCGTTCGAGGCGGCGAACCTTCCCGGGCGTCTTTAGTTCCTTCATGGCGTTGTCCCATTGCTCGTGGGCTCTCTGCTTCGCCTCTTTAGTTTTTTCGGACGCCATGTTTTTTACGCGATTTTTCTTTTCTTTTTCGTTGGCCGACGTGACTAACTCGATGACCTGGCCGGAGCCGGGAGCGACGCTGGTATGCAGCGGGAAACGTCTCCCGTCGGGCAGCACCAATTCATGGAAGCCGACTTCGACTTTGCGGAGGGGCGTGAAGTCCGCATTCAGCACGGCTAGAGTACGCTTGCCCTCGGAGAGCGACTCGATCTTCGTGATTTCGCCGATGACCTCGGAACCAACGGGCACGACAATGTGATCGAACGCGTATACCGGCTCCACGATCCGCGCGTGAACCGGCTGTCCTACCTTCTTCACTCGGATTTCCTGATCCAGCGCCACTTGCAAAGGTGCGCCTTTCGCTACGGTCAGAGCAACCGTCTGGGGCGGCGCGGGCTCGGCGGGCTTACTCGGTTCGGCGGCAGGTTTGCGCGCGGAACCCGGAGTGAGTTGAGGGATGGGAACTTCTTGAGCTTCGATCCGAGCTCCGATACTGCAGCCACAGGTGAGGGTAAGCAGGATTGCAGAGAACGTGCGCGTGAGGGCCATACCGAGTCTCCCCGTACTTGGCTAGATTGATCACTATTGTAGACCAATCCGCACATTCCTTCTCGGCCTAATTCCAGTAGAATGGACGTACATGTCCGACCGCACCTTTACCTTCGACGAAGCGCAGACACTCCTCCCGATTCTGGAGTCGCTGCTCAAACAGGCGATTAATGGCAAGAAGCTGATTGAAGACGTGGACGCGGAGTTACAGGAAACCGCGCACCGTGTTTTTTTGAACGGCGGCATGATGCTGAATGTGGTCCATCTGGCGCGGCGCAAGGCGGAACGCGAGAAGGCAATTCGGCGCGTCAAGGATGCCCTCGCCGAAATTGACGCGACCGGCGTGCAGGTAAAAGATCTCGACATCGGATTGCTCGATTTTCCCTGCAAGGTAGAGGGAGAGGTCCTCCTGTTGTGCTGGAAACTGGGCGAGCCAACGATCACGCATTGGCACGGAACAGGCGAGGGCTTCGCCGCCCGCAAGCCGATCGACGAGCGGATCGCAAATGCGGGCAAGAAGCGGCCGAAGTAGGGAAGAGCCGTCAGCTGTCAGCTCTCAGCTAATTCTCCTTAAAATTGTTGTCATCCTGAGCGAAGTGAAGGACCTAAGCACTTTCTGGCTGGTAGAGATGCCGTTCGTACCATCCCTCACTCAGATCGTTCCACGTAGGATTCACCGAAACAATCAACTGCATCTTCTTAATCCGCAGCCAGCCTTTGATCCGTTTCTCGCGGTCAATCGCGTTGCGCACATCGTCAAAACTTTCGTAGTAAACGAGTCGATCAATCTTGTAGCGCTTGCAGAATTCCGATCCGTCGCCGCGCTTATGTTCCCAGACCCGGCGGCGAAGGTTATTTGTGACTCCGACGTAAAGCGTCTTCGAGCGGTTTGTGAGAATGTAAACGCAGTAGTAGCGGTGGTCGCCGAAATGCATAGGTCCTTCGCTTCGCTCAGGATGACAATCTGAGATGGTGTAGGTTTAGATTGTGCCTCGAGAAGTTGCGGGAATCAGTGAGCGGCGTACACCGAAATTGTGACGATTCGCTGGGTGAGCTAGCACAACTTCGTCCTCCTCATTTTTTGTCCTCCTTTTGTCATCCTCCCATAAATTTTGTCATCCTGACTCTGAGCGCAGCGGAATGGGAAGGACCTGCTTTTCGACGATTACCCATAATTCTTGTCATCCTGAGCGAAGCCAAGGACTTATGCATTCCGCTGGCGTCGGCAAAATGCGTAGGTTTTTCGCTTCGCTCAAGATGACAGGGTGGATGGATGCGATGGATTCCGGGGACCCGACGCCAGAAAACACTGCGCAAGTTCGGGATCACTATCCGTTCTTTATATTCAAGAGCGCGGCGACCACGTGTGTGCGAAGGCACGACACGACCCAAGCCATGCACTACCGGGGACTGAGCGAGGGCTGGGCGTTCTGCTAAAATCACGCTATTCGAGGCGATCATTTATGTTGACTGGGCGCAAACTGGCGTTGACGCTTGCCTTTACGGTTCTGGTGGGATTGACCTTTGGGGTCAGCTGCCGGGGGTTCTTCCCGAAACCTATTCTCCAGTCGATCGCCATCAATCCAACCGCGCCGCAGGTCAACGTGGGTAAAACCGTGAACCTGCAGCTTTTCGGAACCTACGACGATGGTACCCGTAGCCCAGTAACGAGCGGGGTAAGCTGGTCAAGCGTCCCGACGAGCGTGGCCACCGTTACTGGCACTGGCAACGCTACCCTCACAGGAGTAGCGTCGGGTAGCGCAACAATAACCGCGAGCGCTCAGGCCCTTAGCGCCACCGCATCCGCCAACGTGATCGGAAACGTTACCGCCATCACCGTCAGTCCCGCATCCGGCAACGCCAAAATATCGGGGGCCGGCGCATCCTTCACCTTTGCGGCGACTCCCGGCCCACCATCTTTCATCACGGCTAACAATGGCGGTACGTTGACGATCACACCGGCCGACGGCCATATCACGTGCACTGTCTCGGTTGATGGCAGCAATAATCCGGACGAGCTATGCACGGCGACTACAGGAGCGATTGGTCCATACTCAATTGTAATGACCTATCCGAGCCCCACCGGTGGAACCGTAACGTCTCCAACAGCCACGCTGACTGTTTCTCCCTGAATTAGCTGGCTTGCCGGGTGCCCCAGGTCTCGCGGTTTCGAGGCCTGAGATTCCGCCGCCGTGTAAAGCTTGGGGCGGCTGATAGCGCGGTCGCGTGTCCTGCAATAAGATTCAGCCACTGAACACAACAAATCCTGGCAGAACATTGTTCGGGAGCCCGCAGATTGTCAATCCTGCTTCTCCCTCAGCAACCCTCAAAAGCCTTGCCAGACAGGCGTTCCCGCTGGAATCTCCAACGAGCTGCGTGATACACTCGGGCGCTATTCCCAGGAGATCCCAATGCGAATTGTTCCCCTCCGTGGTCTGCGGACGGCCGTTTGGTCCGCCGCAGCCCTTGCTCTCGCCGCAGTTTCCGCATTCAGCCAGGTCCCTTCTTCCGCGTGGGTACACCTAAATCCTTCGCGAAGGCCGGCGGCGCGCGCCGCCTGTGCGATGGTCTACGATCCGGTCAGTCAGAAGACTGTCATGTTCGGCGGGTTTAATCGTTCGCAGTACTTTAATGACACTTGGACCTTCGATGGCACGAACTGGAAACGGATCAGGACTAAGGTGAAGCCCACGGCGCGAGCGGCTGCCAGCGCAGCCTACGACACAACATTGAAGCAGGTGGTTCTGTTCGGCGGATACAACGGTCAGTACCTCAATGACACCTGGACGTGGAATGGCGCAACCTCCACCTGGACGCAGGCCGCGCCAACTCATCAGCCGGTTCCGGAAACTTTACCGATGCTGTTTCCCGACCCGATCACCGGCCACGTCGACGAATTCGGAGGTTACGACGGCATGTTCTATCAGTTGACGACGTGGCGGTGGAGGGATGGCGACTGGCGCAAGCTTTATCCCCAGCAATTCCCCTCGGCGCGAGCGGCGGCTGTTTTCGGCACCGATCCGGTGCGCAAGCAGACTGTGATGTTCGGAGGTCTCGCGGAGGTGAATCCCATAAACACCTGAACCTACGACGGACACATATGGACCCAGCAGTTTCCGAGCGCGCAGCCCACTGAGCGGCTTTTTACCGGGACGGTGTACGATCCGCGCTTCGGTGGCGTGGTGACGTTCGGCGGGTTTGCCGGCATCGATATAAACAAGACCTGGCTTTGGAACGGCACCGACTGGATCCAACTCGCTCCGCAGCAGTCGCCATCACCGCGCGAGTCGATGGGGATGGCTTTCGATGAGTTGCATCAGCAGACAGTCGTCTTCGGCGGGAAAGATGGCCTGAGCCTTCTGAACGGCACTTGGGTGCTGCAGACTCAATGATCGAGTAACGGCGGAAGCGGGCTCGCGCTATATTGGATAGCGAGCCCGTGAAACGCTTCCGCCAGCAGTTTTTGTTGTGCATTTCGATTTCCATTCTGCTCTTTTTATCCGCGTGCAATCGCGGCCGTGGGCGCGTGCTCGAGGTCGCCTACGTTTCCGGCGTTCAGGCCACACTGCGCGACCACGTGGCTGCGGTGTATGAAAAAGCCGGAGTGGTGAAGAATGGCGAGCGCGTTGAAGTGCTCGACCATGACCGTCGCTTCGTAAAAGTGCGCACCGCAGACGGCACGACGGGATGGATGGAGCAACGCTACCTCGTCAGTCAGGAAGTCTTCGATCAGATCCAGAAGCTGACTGCGGACAACCAGAACGATCCCGTGCAGGCTCGGGGCGCGACGCGCAACGACACGAACCTGCACGTTGAACCGGGGCGCGATACCGAACATCTCTATCAGATTTCTTCCGGCGAGAAGCTATCGCTGCTGAAGCGAGGCACGGCGGAGAAGCCAGGCACGGTTGCGCCGCCATCGCGCTCCGCCAAATCGGGCAGCAAGAAAAATGAGCAAGATAAGAAGCCGGTTCCGGTAATTGAAGACTGGTGGCTGGTGCGCGACTCCCACAACCGTGTCGGCTGGGTGCTGGCCCGCATGATCGATCTCGACGTCCCGCTCGACATCGCCCAATATGCGGAAGGCCAGCGTATTGTCGCGTTCTTCGTGTTGAATCAGGTTCAGGATGGAGACAGGAAAGTCGCGCAGTACTTGACTGTCCTCACCGAGCCCAAGGATGGCCTGCCGTTTGACTTCAATCAGATTCGCGTCTTCACCTGGAACGTGAGGCGCCATCGCTATGAGACAGCCTATCGCGAGCGCATGGAAGGCGTCCTGCCCGTGACCGTTTCACAAGAAAACTTCGAGAAAGAAGGTGTGTTGCCCGCGTTCGTTATTCGGGTGATGGACGACAACGGCAATGTCACCGAGCGCAAATACAAGCTAAACACGCCGATTGTGAGGAGAGTGTACGCACCGGGAGAACAGCCGCAGCGGACTGCAACTCGGAAAGCGAAACGGAGGAGATAGTGGCAAGTGCCTGACCACTGAGGGCCCAGATATATAGCGGCAGTTGCTTCCCCCTGTGTTTCCCTGTGCTCTGTGCTTCCCTGTGGTGAAGACCTAAGGCTGTGGTGAAGACCTAGGTGTAGAAATCGGCAATGCTCTCGACGACCCGACGAATCTCGGCCTCGGTCAACTCCGGGAACATCGGCAAGGCCAGCACTTCGCGGGCGGCCTGCTCGGAGACTGGCAGGTCTCCTGCCTTCAGTCCGAGGTAAGAAAAGACCGGCTGCAAATGAAGCGGCAGCGGGTAGTAGATTTCCGACCCAATTTTTCGTTCAGCGAGGAACTTGCGCAGTTCGTCCCGGCGCTGGGCGCGAATCACATACTGATGAAACACATGTTTAGCTTGTGGACTCCGCGAAAGCAAACGTACCGGCGCGCCGCTTTTGTTGGAAGTCAGCCCGGAGCCGGCAAACAGCTGATCGTAGGTCGTGGCGTGCTGCTGCCGGCGGTGGTTCCAGTCCGCGATGTGTGCCAGCTTCACACGCAGCACCGCTGCCTGAATGGCATCCATGCGTCCGTTCCAGCCAAATTCGTCATGGTAGTAGCGGCGAGGACTCCCATGGTTGCGGAGCTGGCGCATGTGCTCGGCCATCTCCGGACGGCTAGTGGTGACGATTCCCGCGTCTCCATACGCGCTAAGGTTCTTGGTGGGATAGAAACTGAAGGCGGCAGTTACCCCGAGCGAGCCCGCACCGCGCCCGCTCCACTCGGCGCCAATCGCCTGGGCGGCGTCCTCCACAATTGCAACTCCGAATTCCTTAGCGTTTTCCTTAGCGTCTTCCTTGACGATGCGCTCGAACGCGTTCATGTCAGCGCACTGGCCGTAAAGATGCACGGGAAGAATGGCGCGAAGATTCTCCGGTCGCTTCGAGCGCAGTCGCTGACCAACTATCGCCGCATCCAGATTCAGGGTGCTGGGATCGACGTCCACGAAAACCGGCTTTGCGCCCGCCCGCACAATTGCGCTGGCCGAGGCAAAGAAGCTGAATGCTGTGGTGATGACCGAGTCTCCGGGCTTGACGCCCGCAGCGACGAGTGCCAGCCAGAGGGCCTCCGTTCCGGACGCGCAACCGACGGCGCAGGCCGCTCCCGTCAGCGCGGCAATCTCACGCTCGAGCGCCTCGACCTCCGGACCGAGAATGAAACTCTGCGAATCGCACACCCGCGTGATGGCGGCCAGCACGTCTTCGCGGATCCCATCGTACTGGCGGCGCAAGTCGAGGAGCGGAACGGCGAGCGGGACAGCGAGAGGAACGGACTGGGGCGCGCCGTTCGGTGGCGTCGTTCGTGGCGCCTTGCGCGGCGATGAGAGGCTGGACTTCACAGGAAGAAGATTCTAGCAGGCGCGATCAGCAGGCGCGGTCAGTCAGACGCGGTCAGTCAGGCGCGGTCAGTACGCGACCACGATCGAGCGGCGATTTAGCGGCGCCTCATAATCTTCGGCAGGGCCGGGGCACTGCTATTAAGGACGTGAAGGCGACGAACGTCCTGCCCGTGCAATTTTTTTTCGTCCGTGCCTTTGGAATCATCCAGATGCTGCCGCCAGACTTCCAACTCGGCGCGCAGCCGGTCGAGATCGAGATCGGGAAACGAGCTGTCCGCGCCGTTGAGATTGCGCATGGCACGCTCCAGAACCGAGCGCGCGCCGACATGGTTGCCAGTGGACTGGTGATGAAAAGCGACCGCCAACTGAACCATGCCTTGGAGGTGCAAACGGAGATGCCGACGCGAGTCGCAGTCGCGAGGCACGGAGCGCCAGACGTCTTCGAGAACTTCATGAGCGTCGAAAAAGTGGGCCCGGTTGAAGAGCGCTACGCCGTGCCGAAGCGAGTTTCTCTGCATACTCTGGTGTCCTGACCGATAGAGCTTTACGAGGAGCAAGCCTTGGGTGCAATTCCAACCGCAGTCATCTGTTGCTGTACGGGATACACCTTCTCATATTTCTGATTGACAGGAACCTTCCGAAAGTAGTATTTATCTCGTTCCGTGGATTATAAGGCTCAATAAATGAACTAGTTACGTACGATCCACTTTGGAATGCGGGTTGCTGCTTCCAAGGGTTGCTCAGATCAAGGGGCTCGCCTTCTGGCTGGCTCAACATTTGAACGATTCACCGGATTCGATAGGTTCAGGAGAAAAACACATGCGATCCGAATTTCGATTTAACAGAATTCGAGAACTGGCTTTGCTGGCCCTGCTGTCCGTTGCTGTCGTCGGTTTACTCTCGGTCTCCGCCAGCGCCGATAACCTCTATGCCAGCATTCGCGGCACGGTTACTGACCCGACCGGAGCTGTGGTGTCCGGTGTGAACCTGACCGCTACCAATGCGGCCACGGGAATCGCGTTCACCACCACCTCGAACAGCAGTGGTTCTTTTACTTTCCTGCAACTCCCTATCGGCGATTACTCGCTCAAGGCCGAACAAACTGGGTTCAAGGCGTACAAGGCATCGGGCATTCACTTGGACCTCGACCAGATATACAACCTGCCCGTGAAGCTAGCCTTGGGTGCAGCTTCCGAACAAATCATCGTCGAAGCCAATCCGGTCCAGGTGGAGCAGACGGATATGCAACTGGGCACCACCATAACGGGGCAACAGATCGTGGACTTACCCCTGAACGGCCGCAACTGGACCCAGCTCCAGCAACTGCAGCCCGGCATCATTGGAACGTCCGACCGGTTTGGTGGAAATAACGGAGCTTTTTCCGGCAACGGCGCGGGAACTCAGCAGAACTCCTTTTTGGTTAATGGCGTCGATTCCAACGACGCCTCGCTGAACACCGCCCTGGTGATTCCAAGTCCAGATGCGATCGGCGAGTTTCGCCTGATCACCAGCACTATAAATCCCGAATACGGACGCAACTCGGGTACCATCATTAACGCCAACATCAAGAACGGCACGAATCAGTTCCACGGTAGCGGTTTCGAGTTCTATCGCGACACCTTCTTGGACGCGAAGAACTACTTTGAAGCGAAGGCCTCGCCTTTCCACCAGAACGAGTACGGTGGCACCATAGGCGGCCCGATCCTCAAAGACAAGGCCTTCTTCTTCTTCTCCTACCAGGGATTTAAACAAAGAATTCCGCAAGCTGGCGCCGCCCCCGCATCGCCTGTATACACGACGACCGAGTTCCAGGGTGGCGACTTCACCGCCGTCCTGAATAACCCCTTGGGGTTGGCGGGGTCGTGGAGCACCAACCCCAACCCCGTACCATTATGGGGCGATAGCGCTTCCTCGTGTCCCTATGTGAGTTCTAGCTCTCCGCAATGCGCGGCCGGGTCGCAGACCTTCGAAAGCCTCTTTTCGAAGGGATTCGTCCCCATTCAGAACTTCAACGCACTGTCGACTAAGCTGGTGAATCAATTCAATGCCTTTGACCCCTCGGGGACACTTACCTTTAATCCGACAACGACCGGCCACCAACACCAGTTCCTGGGCCGAATCGACTTCAAACTTACGAATAACGACGCGCTCTGGTTCTATGGTCTGTGGGAGACACGCCCCACGCAAGATAGTCTGCCGTTCACGGGAGCTACCATACCGGGTCAGCCGGATTCGAACCTTCGTCATTACTGGCAAGACGCGGTTTCGTGGACACATACGTTCTCACCGACGACCTTGAACGAATTGCGTCTTGGCTACACCCGCTTTAACTACGCCGCCGTGACACCAGTCGACCCAATCAATCCCACAGCCTACGGTTTCACCGGGATTACGCCCCAGAATGCTGCGGCTTCCTTACCGGTCATGACCACGCCGCTCTTTACACTGGGATTCAGCGCCAACGGCCCGCAACCGCGTGTCCAGAACATCTATGAGATAACCGATAACTTCAGTAAAGTCTGGGGCCACCACACCTTCAAGGCGGGCGTAAACCTCAACCGCGGGTCCATCGACAACCCCTTCAACAACAACCTCGGCGGCAACTTTGGCTTCCAGGGGTCTGGACCCTACTCCAGTGGAGACGGGTCTCTGGATTTTCTGCTGGGGTTCCCGGATACCTATTCGCAAGGCAGCGGCTCCATCATCGATGCGAAGGCGCACGAAGTTTACGCCTACGCGCAAGACCAGTGGCAGATCAAGCCGAACCTGACCCTTACTTTCGGAACGGGTTACGAGGTCTTTACGCCATGGAAGAACAACTATGACCATGGTTTGATCATGGCGGCATTCCGGCCGGGCCAGCAATCGACGGTCTACCCGACAGCGCCTCCAGGATTTGTTTATCCCGGCGATAGTGGGGTCAACGAGTATGGTGGCCCCACCATCAAGTACGGCTTGTTCGCTCCCCGTGTTGGTTTCGCTTGGAGTCCCGACTCCTCGCGTAATTGGAGCATCCACGGCGGCATTGGTCTCTACTACAATCGCACCGAAGAAGAAACGGCGCTCGAGACCTTGATCAATGCGCCCTTTGCAATCACCGGGACTGGCGCATCACAGGCAACTACAAGTGCCATTAACGGTGGCGGAGTAGTTTGTTCGCCTGGTTTTGCAAACCCGTGGATTAGCGTGACAGGAGCCACTTGCTATCCGGGAGGCACCAAAGCTGTCAGCAATCCGTTCCCGTTCACTCCATTTCCAGTAGGCGCCAAGAACATCGATTTTTCGCAATTCGCTCCCATCGGGTTCAGTTGGTCGTCGCTGGATCGCCACTGGACCGCGCCTAGATCGACCAACTTCAATCTGACGATCGAGCGGCAGCTGGATAAGGCGACCATTCTCTCTCTTGCTTACGTCGGCAATCTGGGACGCCACGAAGAGGGCGCAATCGTCACGAACCAGGCCGGCCAGGCTCCTGGAGTGAACCCGGCGGCGGCGGCATTCCCCGGCGGTAATTGTACGCGCGGAACTCGCTTGGCGAGCGTGGGTCTCTGCCCTATAACCGGCACTACTGAAAACGCAGACCTCACTTGGACGAATGCTGCCCCTGTTCCGGGTGCAGTTCCACTTAACCCCTCCATCTACGGTCATCCGGGCTTGGACCTCACCGGATACAACTCCAATTACAACTCGATGCAGATCACATTGAACCGGCGATTTAGCAAGGGATTGCAGGTGCTGGCAGCCTACACCTGGTCACGCAATTTCGACGAGACGTCCAGCTTCGAAAACAACGCTTTCAACTTTCCGGGAATCAACCCGTTCTGCTTAAGTTGCAATTATGCTCCTTCCGCAAACGATGCACCCCAGCGTTTCGTGGTGAGCTATACCTACACTCTGCCGATCTATTCGCTCACGCATAAGTGGAGAAGGCTGACGGACGACTGGAATCTCGCAGGCATCTACACTCTGCAGCACGGCACACCCGTTGGCCTGTTTGACTTCCGCGATTACTCGCTCACTTGCGACAATAACGTTGGGTTCTTCACCTGTCCGGGCGTACCCAACCAGGTCGGCCCTGTGGGAATCAGGGACCCGAGAAACAACCACGGCGAGAACCCCAAGAACCTCTACTTCAATCCGGCGGCCTTCGTCATTCCCGCTTCCGGGACACTCGGAACAGCCAGCCGCAACCCGATCTATGGCCCGGGAATCAACTACGGCGATATGGCGATCGAGAAGAGAATCCATATCGACGAGTCGCGTTATTTCGAACTGCGCTTTGAAACCTATAACACCTTCAACCACACCAACTTTGCCAACCCTAGCGATAATGGTTTTAACAGCGACGACGTCCAGGGCCTTTTCGGGACCTTCGGAAAGGTATACGCGACAAAGACCATCTCGACCGGCGGCGAAGGCAGAGCCGTGCAGATTGGCGCAAAGTTCTACTTCTAGCAATTGGAAGAGGCGAATCACTGGGCGTCCCGATTTTCAGGACGCCCCTTTTTGTTGTTGTCTAAGGTTCGTACGGCTGGCGAGAAACAGGGAGGACAGAGCTAGAGCGCCACGAACTAACAAGCTAACCACTACTTCACCTTCTCCCGCTCCTTTTTTGCCTCGGCAGCTCGCCCAAGATGATCGTAGGCCTCTGCGAGCGCAGCGTGCGCCGGAACAAACTCAGGCAGGCGTCCAGCCGCAATTTCAAGGTGCACGACGGCGGTCTTGACGTCTCCCGTCTTGACGAGCGCTGCGCCGATCTCGTAGTGCGCCCAGGCCGAGTCGGGCTGGAGCTCAATCGCCTTGTGCAGATGCTTGACCGCCTCGGCGTATTGCGCTTTTCGCGCCAGCGCCACCCCGAGCGTGTACTGCGCCAGGTAGAGGTTGGGATCGGCGGCGACGATGGGCTCCAAAGTGGCGATGGCGCGGGCGATAGCGAGGTCTGGCTTCGACTGGTCGCGAGCTAACGCTGCTTCGATCACTTTGTTGGCGGTCGCTATTTTGTCTTTTGGATCGGTCCCTGTAGCCGCTGCGGCAGCGCCCGACGACTTTTGCAGCCCAATGTATCCGAGCGACGCCAGTTTCTGCATCTCAGAAGAACTCAACTCGGCGGAAGACTTGGCGGATTCGCCGCTGAAATGCCTATCAAAGCCATCGAGTTGCGCCGCCATGGTGTCGAGCGTGGCCTTCGAACTCTGGGCCATGTTGTGGGCGGCGCCCGGGTCCGTGGTTAAGTCGTAGAGTTCGGGCTTGGGGGCGCGGATGTAGAGATACTTGCCCATGCGCCACGATTCTAGAGAGCTCCAGCCGAATCCGCGTTGGGGCAGATCGCTGCGGGAATATACGGGCTGATCACCGCTACCGCCGCTGGCATTTGCAATGCGTAATAACGACTGTCCCTGCATTTGCGAGGGAACCGGGATCACAGCGATTTCCAGCAGAGTAGGAGCGATGTCCACGAGCCTAACTTTGGCGGCTACTCGCTTCGTGGCGGGATGGGCTTCCGGGAGTCTTACTACGAGTGGGACGTGGATGGTCTCGTCATACAGGAAGATGCCGTGGGTATCTTCGCCGTGAGCGCCGAGGCTCTCGCCCTGGCTGGCTGCGACGACGACGGCGGTGGTGGCGTCGAGCTTCTGCTGATGCAAAATTGCTAGAAGTTTGCCGATGGCCGTATCGGCTGCCGCGATGCCGGCGTCGTAGGACGCAGCGGCCGAGTGCGGATCGATCTGAATCCAGAGGAAGAATGGGGCTTGCATGTTGCGGGTCAGCCAGGCTGCGGCGCTGGTCACTACCTGGTCCGGGCGACGCTGAGTAGGGGAAGGGCGCTGACCGTCCGTCCCCACACTGGCCGGCCGAGCGCCAGCGTCGAAAGACTGGAAGCCGCGGTTGAATCCCTGCGCCAGCCCGCTCCACGGGTCGAGATCAATGGAGCCAACAAAGGCGGCGGTCCGGTAGCCTTGGGTCTTCAGTAGTTCCGGGAGGGATGGCAGCGATAACGACAGCGTACCGCCAATGTCGCTTATGCCGGTGCTCTGAGGATAGGCTCCGGAAAGAATGGTTGCGTGCGAAACAACTCTTCCCGGCGCTTGGGCGTACGCATGCTCGAAGACGATGCTTCCTCCGGCTAGACGATCAAGGTTCGGCGTAAGCGCACTTTTGGCGCCGAGGAAACCCATCCGGTCGGCGCGGGTGGAGTCGAGGGTGATCAGCACCAGGTTGGGTTTGGATGCGGCGGCGGCGAAAGCGAAACTAATAAACATCAGACTCACGCCCGCAATGAATTTCCGGCTCATGACAGTAAGTGTAGAAGCTGCGCCGCCATTGATCAAAACCTCAAAACCCGGAGTCTTGACGTCCATGCAACTCCGCGTACAATCCTATGTACCTGCTCCTCGGGATCTCCAGTCTCATGGTGATGTCGTGATCACCACCCCATCATTAGCCAGGAAGCCGGACAATATTTTGCAGTGACCGCGCCCTTCAGAAAACGTCTTCGTCTGGTATGCCTGCTGGCTCTGTGCGCCGCGGGTTTAAGCCTGTTTCTCTCCTGCCATCACGCGCGGGGCGGAGCGGTTGCGTCGAGGAAGCTGATCATCCTCGGCGTTGACGGGCTCGACCCGGACCTGCTCACGAAGTTCATGGCGGAGGGCAAGATGCCGAACTTCGCCCGGCTGGCCGAGCAGGGATCGTTCCGCCGTTTGACGACCAGCATCCCGCCGCAAAGCCCGGTGGCATGGTCGAACCTGATTACGGGCATGAATGCCGGCGGCCACGGAATCTTTGATTTCATCCACCGCGATCCGAAAACCTTTCAGCTTTATTTTTCTACGTCGCGAGTAGAAGGCCCAAAGCATAGCTTCCACCTCGGGAGTTGGGTGATTCCGCTCGGCAGCGGCTCGGCCGAACAGTTGCGGCACGGCAAGGCCTTCTGGGAGATTTTGGACGAACAGAGCGTTCCCAATTACGTTTACCGCATCCCGGCAAATTTCCCGCCCATCTCGGCGAAAGGGAAGACTCTTTCCGGCATGGGCACGCCCGATTTGCGTGGCACGTATGGCACATTTACTTTCTACACTGATGATGCGACAGCGGCGGTGGGAGCGGTCGAGGGCGGGGAACTGATCCAGGTCGAAGTAAAGAACAATCGGGTCGCGACCAATCTCATTGGACCGGACAACTCGTTTCGCCAGAACTCGCCTCCTGCGACCGAGCCTTTCACGGTTGACGTGGATCCTCTGGAACCGGTGGCGCGCATCGGAGTGCAGGATCGGCAGTTCGTGCTGAAAGAAGGCGAGTGGAGTGGATGGGTTCCGGTGGAGTTTCAGCTCATGCCGGTAATTGGCAATGTGAAGGGGATTTGCCGCTTTTATCTCAAGCAGGCGCATCCGCGTTTTCAACTCTACGTATCGCCAATCAATATTGACCCGTCAAATCCCGCGCTTCCGATATCTACGCCCTCGAGTTACTCGCGCGATTTAGCGAAACAAATCGGCGAATTCCACACACAAGGCATTGCCGAAGATACGAAGGCGCTCACCGCCGGTGTGCTCGACGATAAGGAGTACCTGGAACAGGCTCGCACCGTGCTCGCAGAACATCGGCGCGCATTCGATGTAGAGTTCCCGAAATTTCACCGGGGCCTATTCTTCTTTTATTTCTCGAGCCTCGATTTGAACGCGCACATGATGTGGCGCCTGATCGATCCGCAGCATCCGGCATACGACGCTGCGCTCGCTGCTCAGTACGGGTCCTCGCTCGAGGAGTTTTACGAGCAGATTGATCAGGTGCTCGGCGAGGTGATGCCGAGGGTCGATAACAATACAACTCTGCTCGTGCTTTCGGACCATGGATTTGCTCCCTTTAGGCGCTCGTTCAATCTGAATACCTGGTTGTTGAACAACGGCTACGTCACTCGCAAAGCTGGCGCGAGCGGAGATTCGAGCGAGCCTTTCGCCGATGTGGATTGGAGCCGAACGCGGGCTTACGGATTGGGGATTAATGGGCTTTATCTGAATGTTCGTGGACGTGAGCGTGAGGGCATTGTGGATCCCGCTGAGGCGGACGCGTTGCTGCGGGAAATCCGGCAGAAGCTTCTGGAGGTTCGCGATCCGAAGGATGGTTCTCAGGTGATTACGCGAATCGATCTGGCGAGCGAAGCCTACCAAGGGCCATATGCGCGCACAGGTCCGGATGCGCTCGTCGGGTACAACCGCGGGTACCGTTCAGGCTGGAAAACGATTCTGGGCGCGTTTCCGGCGGACGTGCTCGAGGACAACACGAATGCATGGAGCGGCGATCATTGCATGGACTCCACAAAGGTGCCGGGAGTGCTGCTGAGCAACCGCAAGATTGACGCGCAGACTCCGGCGCTGACTGACATCGCACCCACGATTCTGTCGGAATTCGGAATCGCGAAGACGAAGGATATGATGGGGCAGTCGGTGTTTCAGCCGCGCTAGGCGCTGCCGAGCAAACTGTAGCGCCGGCATCTTGCCGGCTACTCCGCGGCACGGACGTGCG
Organism: uncultured Acidobacteriaceae bacterium; assembly: GCA_963772195.1. Classification (GTDB taxonomy): domain Bacteria; phylum Acidobacteriota; class Terriglobia; order Terriglobales; family Acidobacteriaceae; genus Acidiflorens. The sequence continues at coordinate 138,837 of CAVYWE010000004.1, forward strand.
ACGGACAGCCGCCGGGACGGCGGCGCTACAAATGAAGACGGGAGAAATCATGTTCGGTTCACACAAAGTGAAGATCGAAGGCGAGCTGCTGGAGAAGGTCAAGCAGTGTTCGGACGCCGCAGGATACGAATCGATCGACGAATTCGTGATCCACATGCTGGAAAAAGAAACGAAGAAAATCCTGCCGGACGAAAGCAGCACGTCCAAAGAAGAAATTCAGAAACGGCTGCGCGGATTAGGGTACATCGAGTAGCTTGAATGTTCTCTCCAATCCGCTGGCGATCGCCTCAAATGCCGCGGCAATCGCGGCATTCAGCCTATCCCTGCTGACCAGTCCACTGGCGATTGTGGTTGTCGTGTCGCTGGTCGTGGGGCTGCTGATGGTGGTGTTATTCGGCTACACCTCGGATCAGAAAGCGATCGGCATTGCGAAGGATCAACTCAAGGCGCATTTGCTGGCGGTACGTTTGTATCGCGATCAGATTCCGGTGGTGATGGGCTCTTACGGCAAGATACTGCGCGGTACAGGGCGCTACCTGAAACTTGCATTCAAGCCGCTGCTGTACGTCATCATTCCGATTATTTTGCTCATGGTGCAGATCGATCGCTATCTGGGTTCAACGCCGATTCCTCCGAACGCACCGTTTCTTTTGACAGTTCGCACGACCGGCGGCGATGCGCTGACTGACGCGACGCTCGATCTTCCACCCGAGATCACGACGAGCGCCCCTCCCGTGCATGTTCCTTCAACAAGAGAAATTGTCTGGCGCCTGATTGGCTCAAAAGAGGGAAAATATGAAGTGAAGATCCTCGTGGCTGGACAGAGCGCTGCGAAAAGCATTTCTGTAGGGAGTGGCCTGCCGCGAATTTCGACTGTCCGCTTGCGTGGGCATTTCTGGGGGCGGGTGTTCTCGTCGGCAGAGCCCGCGCTGCCGGAGAATAGTCCGATCGAGTCCATTTCGATCAATTACCCGGATCGCAATATCGAGGTCGCGGGCTACGGCATGAACTGGATTTGGCTGTTCTTCATCCTGTCGATGGTTGCAGGATTTATTTTCAAGGAACTTCTAGGGATTCAAATATGAATAGATTATGTGGAGCGGACGCCCTCGTCCGCTTGCGTGCATCGGCTGTCAAGCTGCAAGACGGGAGGGGACGCCCGTTGCTCAATCCTGAGCGCCAGCTTTCCGCGGGCGAGGGCGCCCGCGCCACACCTTTCTTGCTGATCGCGCTCATTTTCTTGCCTTCGCTGGCTCATGCCTACGCCGGGCCAGGCGCGGGTTTTGCGGTGCTGTCGTCATTCTGGGCGATCTTTGTTGCGTTCCTTTATTCCTTTTACGCGCTGATGACGTGGCCATTCCGCCAGTTGTTCCGTTTCATCCGGCGGCGAAACGCATACGGGAAGGCGACATTTGAGCGAGCGGTGATTTTGGGATTCGACGGGATGGACCCGGAACTAGCCGATCGCTTTATGAACGAAGGCAGGCTGCCCAACCTTGCGAAGTTGCGCGAGAAAGGCACCTTCAGCAAGCTACGCACGACGTTTCCGGCGATTTCTCCAGTGGCTTGGTCGACCTTCATGACCGGCGTGAATCCAGGCAAACACAACATTTACGACTTTCTGGCGCGCGATACCAGCAACTATCTTCCCTATCTTTCGTCGGCTGAAATCAAGGCACCGAAGCGGCACATCAAGATTGGAAAATATTCCATTCCATTCGGCAAAACAGAAATCAAAGCGATGCGCAAGGGCACCCCGTTCTGGCACTGGCTGGGCAATGCGGGAATTTTCAGTTCCGTGATTCGAGTTCCCGTCACGTTTCCACCAGAGAAATTTCAGGGCGTGCTCCTTTCCGGGATGTGCGTGCCCGACCTGAAGGGCAGCCAGGGCACGTTTTGCCTGTGCACGACCCGCGTTTCCAGCGGCAAGTTTCGCGAAGGCGGCGTGCGCGTACCTATCGAGCGCACGAACGGTGTTTGTCGTTCCTACATTCCCGGTCCCGACAGCCCGTTGGCGGAGAAAGCTGGCACTGAACTGCGGGTCGCCTTCGAAATTCGGCCAGAGCCGGGATCAAAGTCTGCGCGCATCACGGTAGGTTCTGAAAAGTTCACGTTGAAAGTCGGGGAATACTCCGAATGGATTTCGGCTGAATTCAAGGCCGGCATGGGGTTCACGGCGCACGGCATTTGCCGCTTCTATCTCAAGGAACTCTCGCCCGAAGTCGAAGTCTATGTTACGCCGGTGAACATCGATCCCGGGCATCCCGACCTTCCGATCTCGCACCCGGTGACTTATTCAATTTACTTGGCCAAGCTCTTTGGACCCTATGCGACGCTCGGCTTGGCGGAGGACACGTGGGCGCTCAACGAGCACGTGCTGGATGACGATGCCTTTCTGGCGCAGGCTTACGGCAATCACGAAGATCGCGAGCGGATGCTCTTTGATGCGCTGGAGAAAACGAAGCAGGGGCTTTGCACCTGCGTCTTCGATACGACCGACCGCGTGCAGCACATGTTCTGGCGGTATCTCGAAGAAGACCATCCGGCGGCGCGCGATGTGCCGCACAGCCAGCATCCCAAGGTGATTCAGGATCTATACGAGCGGATGGATCGCCTGATCGGGTGCGTGATGGAAAAAATTGACGATGACACCCTGCTGATGGTGATCTCCGATCATGGATTCAAGTCGTTCGCGCGCTGCATGAACCTGAATGCGTGGCTGCACCAGGCCGGATATCTCGCGTTGAAAGATGGCAAGACCGAGAGCGGCGACTGGTTTGAGGACGTGGATTGGTCGCGCACGCGCGCTTACACGATGGGCCTCAACGGACTTTATCTGAATATCAAAGGCCGCGAGAAGCAGGGAATTGTGGATCCGGAGGAAGCTGAGGCGTTGAAAGACGAGCTGCAAAAAAAGCTGAATGGGCTGGTCGATCCGGCATCGGGCACGGTGGGGATCACGGGCGTGTTTATTGCGGACAATGTTTATCGCGGGCCTTATACGGAGAATTCGCCGGACCTGATCGTCGGCTATGGCGCGGGATATCGGGCGTCGTGGGATTCGGTGATGGGAAAAGTTACCGGGCAGGTTTTCGAAGACAATATTAAAGCCTGGAGCGGCGACCACTGCATCGATCCACGGCTGGTTCCTGGGGTTCTATTTTCCAGTCACAAGTTCATCGAAGAGAAGCCGGCGATTGTGGATGTGGCGCCTACGATTTTGAAACTGTTTGGTCTCGCGCTGCCGGCGCATTTCGACGGCAAGCCTTGGGCGCTGGCGTCGCAGGCCGTCAATCGGAAATCTTAAACCACAGGGGGCACAGAGGAACACAGAGAGAATCGGTTCTACCCTGTGTTCCTCCGTGCTACCTCTGTGCCCCCTGTGGTAGTCGCTCTTCTACTTCCCAAACATCGGATAGTGGCTCGCGGCCCCCATCAGGAACAGCATGGGGAACGACAGCACGAAGTTCGCGCGCGAAGTGAGAAATGCCTGCCGGGCCAGATATTTTGCTTTGTCTGGCATCGGTGTGCCATTGGCCGCGTTGTCGGCGGTCCACTTGATAATTTTCTTCTGCGCGCGCCAGATTACTCCCCAGACGTTCAGCATCATCACCCAACCCATCCCACCGCCGATGCCGATGGCAAGCAGGCGATTACTCTCCCAGCCATGATCGTTGAGCCGCAGAAACAGGCAGGAGGCCGCGCCCACGATGACGGTGCAGATCACGGCGAGCACCGGCCCTTTGTCGAGCGCGCCTTTACCGGGAATCTCGCAGGCATACATCAGCGCCCAGGCGACAGTCCAGATCGCAAAGAAAGTTCCCATCGGACCACCGGATGATCCGCCGCCGTTTCTGGCGTCGGAGGCGACGATGCTGCCCCAGTATGCCAAGCCCATCACCACGGTAAGCACCGATCCCCAACGAAACCACCACAGTGCGCGGGACATCAGACTGGGCAGGATTTTCCCTTTGGTGGCGGGATCAAGTTCCTTCATGAAGGGAACATTGACTAGATTAAAGAAATACAACAGGCCGAGCCAGGTTATGCCGCCGACAAAATGCAACCAACGAAACAGCATCAGGAGGTTTGTCTGGAAGTCGGTGGGTAGGTTGATGTTGGTCAAGGTCAGGCTCCTATTGTGAAACTCTGTTCTGGAACTGACGATTGTAGATGGCTGGTGCGGGAAATGAAACCCGGTCGATTTTTTGGGGGCGGACGGATTTGGCGGTGGACGGAAAAGCCGTTGGGCGCGCCAACCACAGCGACATCTCCGGAGAATATTATTGGGCGGGAAGTTGAAAAGCGCTTGACAAGGCCGTATTGTAGGAGCCGATAGGAAGAGAGCTGCCGCCGATTGCCCTTCCCTGAAGTTGCGGCGCAGCCTCTAACCAGAAAAAAGGAGATCGGCAAATGGAAGCCAAGCCGGCACAGCAGAACATTCAGGATTCCTTCCTCAACACGGCACGAAAGGAACGGCACAATATTACGATCTATCTTGTCAGTGGCGTGAAGCTGACGGGGCGTATCCGATCGTTCGATAAGTACTCAGTGGTACTAGAAACCAGCAACCAGGAGCAACTCATTTTCAAGCATGCGATTTCGACTGTCGTCATTTCACGCGCGGCCCACAGCCACATGGATTCGAAGCCGACGGCGGTGGCGTCCATTGGGGAGTCGTCGATCCCGAGCCCCGCTTCCGGCACTGAAGGATGAAGTGAGTTTGCTTGCGCCGAGATGACTCCAGACTGAGCGGCCGCGGCAGTTCGCGGAAAGATCCCAAGGCGGTGCTGAATCCATCGGAGCTGCAGGAACGGGCGTTCCTGGTGGGGGTGGAGTTTCGCACGAAGGGCCGCGCGGGTCACGCAGGCGCAGGTCACTCAGGAAAGACAAGTTCTGCAAGCATCACTCCAGGCGCGCAGGCGGCTCGAGATCACGCCACCAGCGTGACCGCCTCGTCCTCGTCGTCGTCCTCGTCCCTGCCGACCGATTCCCCGGATTTCAGCTCCGAGGAATCGCTCGACGAACTGCGTTCTCTGGCGGCGAGCGCGGGCGCGCAGATCGCCGGCGAATTCACCCAGCGCCGGGATCGGCCTGATCCAGCCACGCTGATCGGCAAGGGCAAGCTGGAGGAAATTGCGGGCGCGGCCGCCTCGGTTTCCGCGGATGTGATTCTGTTCGATCACGACCTCTCGCCTTCGCAACAGCGCAATATTGAGCGCGTGGTCCACACGCGCGTCATCGATCGCACCCAACTGATTCTCGATATCTTCGCGCGGCACGCCCGCACTCGCGAAGGTCAATTGCAGGTGGAACTGGCGCAACTCGAATACATGCTTCCTCGGCTGGCGGGGCGCGGTGTTGAAATGTCGCAGCTTGGTGGCGGCATCGGCACTCGCGGACCGGGCGAAACTCAGCTGGAGACCGATCGTCGAAAGATTTACCGCCGCGTCCGGCACGTCAAGCAGCAAATCGAGAATGTCCGCCGAATCCGGGCGCAGCAGAGGCAGCGGCGCGAATCGGTTCCCGTTGCTACGGTGGCGCTGGTGGGATATACGAACGCGGGAAAGTCCACGTTGTTCAATGCCCTAACCAAGGCCAACGTGGTAGCGTCATCGCGCATGTTTGCCACGCTCGATCCGACCATCCGAGGCGCTGAACTGCCGTCAAAACGCAAAGTTCTGTTCTCGGACACAGTGGGTTTCATCCGGCATCTTCCGCATACGCTCGTGTCGGCCTTCCGCGCCACGCTCGAAGAAGTACAACGCGCGACACTCATCATGCAGGTTTCGGATGCGAGCAGTCCGGTTTCTGCCGAGCAGGACGCGCAAGTCGAAAGTGTCCTCAAGGAACTCGAAGCCGACAAGAAGCCACGGTTGAAAGTGATGAACAAGATCGATCTGTTGCTTCCCAAACAGCGTGAATCGCTGCGCGACAGCGACCTCGATGACAACGATCAGATCATTCACGTCTCGGCGGCGAAAGGAATCGGATTGAGCACTCTGCTCGATCGCGTCGATGCCGCACTCGAAGGAGACCGTCCTGAGCGCGTTCGCCTGCGCATCCCCCAAAAAGAAGGCAAGATGCTTGCTCAGTTGCAGGCCGGCGCCCGAATCTATTCCCGTCAGTATCAGGATGGTTTGGTGGTACTGGACGCGGAAGCGCCTGCCTCGCTGCTGCGCCGCATGCGGGCGTGGGTGGTTGAATGAGCTTCAGGCAACGAGCGCACTTCCGCGCTCCCAGACAGGGCCCACAATAGGAACTTGTCACTGCTCTCCGGTTTGGTATGACATAGAGTCATGGGAATCCGCATGGCGTCGAGGCTGACTTTCGGGCTGCTCGTTTGTCTGACGATTCGCATGGCCGCGCAAGATTCGTCAAGCGCTGCTTCGCAAGTACGCAAGCTGGAAGAAAAATGGACCGCAGCTTACAAGGAACGACAGATTGATCTCCTGGCTTCGCTCCTGGCCGAGGATTTCGTGATTACGGTTGAGGATGGCAGCACTTACAGCAAAACGGGTTACATTACCCACAGCGCCGATCAGTCGGTTCGGGTAGAAGTCGCCGAATTGTCGGATCTGCGAGTGCGGGTGCGTGGCAACATCGCTGTGGTTACGGGGGCGTATCACGAGAAGGGAACGTCCAACCACAAGCCTTACGAATATCACGACCGGCTGACCGATGTCTGGGTCAAGGTCGGGAACACATGGGAAGTGATTGCTTCCCATTACAGCGTCCCGCTGAAATAGTAAATCCCAGCTTCGAGCTTAGTCCTACGCCTTCCCGAACGGGTTCTCCAGAGAGGGGCTTTGCGGAGTGAACAATTCTGCTCCGCCTTCCGTGATGTGCATGTCGTCCTCCAGACGGATGCCGAATTCTCCGCGAATGTAAATGCCCGGTTCGTCACTAAAGGTCATCTCCGGTTGGAGCTTCGTTGAATTGCCGCGGACCAGATATGGCCACTCGTGGCCGTCCATGCCCATGCCGTGTCCCAGGCGATGCGTGAAGAATTTGTAATCGGGACCGTAGCCCGCGTCGGTGATGACTTTGCGCGCGGCGGCGTCCACGGAGCCGGCTTCCATTCCCGGCTTCGCGGCTGACAGCGCGGCGCTCTGGGCTCGATGTACGATGTCGAATACCTGTTTCATTTTGTCGCTGGCTTTGCCAAGTACAAACGTGCGCGTGATATCGGACGCATAGTCTTCCACCGAGCAGCCACCGTCGATCAGCACGATCGTACTTTCCCGAATGCCCTGCGGCTTGACCGAGCCATGGGGGAAAGCGGAAAACTCGCCCACCTGTACATCGGCGCCGCCCTCGAATCCCAGTTTGCGGTGCGCCGCTTCCAGCAGGTCTTGGACATCGCGCTGCGTCATGCCCACTTTCATCGAACGGTAGGTTGCCTCGTAGGCGGCGAGCGTGACCTTCGATGCCAGCCGCATCAAGTCGACTTCGTGCCGGCTCTTGATCATGCGGCAGCCGGCTGTGACCGGAGTCGCACTGGTGAACGTCGCGCTGGCTGCGGCTTTCCGTAGGTTGTCGCTGAAGACAAACTTTACCGTCTCCTCGACGCCGATCGTGCCGCTCGCAATTCCGCGATCGCTCAGTCCTTGCGCTACGCGGGCGTAGGGGCTCTCGTCTTCCTGCCAGACGCGAAGGTCAGGCTTGCCGCCATCGGGCGATTGCGCAATCTGCTCGCGCGCCCGGTCCTCTTCGAACGCCGGAGACACGTAAAACGCTTCGCCCTTGGCCGGTAACACCATGGCAAAGAGGCGCTCTCCACCCTCCCAACGTATGCCGGTAAAGTAGGCAAGGGATGTGCCCGGGGTGAGCAGGATGGCGGACAGGTTATTCTCGCGCATCAACATTAATCGGCGAGCGTTTTCCTGGCGTCCGGCGCGCTCTTCGATAGTGATGGGCTTTGCTTCTCCGCGCAATGTGCGAAGCGCGGCGATGGCTGGCGGAAGAGACTTATCAGCTTCGGCCGCGCGGGCCAGCGTGGGTAAAGCTGCGCTAACGCCGGCGGCGAGAGAACCGGTTTGCAGAAAACGGCGGCGCGAAATCATGAAACCTCCGGGAAAAGAGGATCAATTATATAGAGTGGCTGGTGGAGAGCCGGGCGTCCCCGCCCGGCTGGACGGGCGAGGCGCCCGTCTCTCCATCGCCACGATCACCCAGCCAAAGCTTCTAGAATGCTTTCATGGTGAGCGGCTATGCTTGCGCCGGTTGCGGGGAATGGAACGAGACCACGGTGGATGAGTCCGCCGGCAGTCGGCAGAGCTACGTCGAGGACTGCCAGGTTTGTTGCAAGTCGAATTTGCTACGCGTTAGTTGGGAGCCTGGCGGTGGAGAATTTGTGATTGAGGCTGAATTAGAATGAAGCGCTATCATAGCGACGAGTTTTTTCGGAGGAGGAGGAAGATCGATGAGCAATTATCCGGTAGCCGCAGGACGGATGGTCGCGCATAACATGGTGACTACGCAGTTCGAGCTCGATGGCTTCCGCGTGACGCGCACGCTGGGCGTGGTGCGCGGAATCACGGTGCGTTCCCGGTCGATTTTTGGAACCATTGGAGCCGGGCTGCAGACGATTGTCGGTGGCAACATCACTCTGCTGACCAATCTGTGCGAGAGGACGCGCGCCGAAGCGTTCGACTTGATGTTGCAACACGCGGCGGAAATCGGAGGCAATGCCGCTGTCGGGGCGCGTTATGACGCAACGGAAGTGATGCAGGGCGTCACGGAAGTTCTTGCCTACGGGACGGCCGTTTTTGTTGAACCTGCCAAATAAGTGGAGCGCCGAGCGTCCCCGCCCGGCTATCTCTGATCTGGACGGGCGGGGCGCCCGTCGCTCCATCGTGTGATTTCATTTCGCGTTCGACCTAGTCTTTGTATAAAAAGCCCGCGACTACCGCGGCTAAGATCGAGCCTATCCACAGGTCGAGCATCCATCCTAGCGGTAGCAGGCGAGGAATCGGCGACCAGGCTGCTTGCCCGAAGTTGCCGGGTACGCCGGCGCAGAATCCAACGATCATTCCAATTTTGAGAGCCGTCTTCGGCCCAGGGCCGGCCGTTGCGCGAGCCCATGCGTAGAGATGCGCGATGAGAATCGACATCACGAATATCAGCACAATCCAAATGTGCGTGAAAAACGGATAGCGCGGTTCCTTCAGGAACAATCCTTGTTTCTGCATCGCCTCGTAGAGCGGAGCCAGCCGCATCCCAACAAAGAAGCCCCACGCAGTCCACACCACTCCGCCGGCAATGCCTCCCAGCCACACCCGAGTCTTGTTCAGCTTCATTGAGCCCCCTGTTTGTGTTTGGCTTGAAATTCGGCACAAGTGTACTCCGGCGAATCGAGATGTGGAATTACTTACAAGGAAGACGCGGCCAGCCGCGTCTCTACAGGAAATGTTGCCTAAGCCCAAGCGGCTGCCAGTGGAAAAGTCGCAATTTCCACGATCCGCGAACCACTCTTCCAAACACAAGCCCTAGTGGTCATCTGCCTAGTTAACCGCAACATTTCGCGCTTCGAACTGAGAGGCCCTAAGGTAAGTCTTAACCTTAAACTTTCTAGTTGACAACAAACGATTTAGGCGTAGGATGTGGACAAAAGTGGTTGAAAGTGGAGTAACCAATAGAGGTCGTGGGAAAGAACGCTAAGTTTCGAGGCGCCAGTGGTTTCACAGACTGACACCAAAAAAAACGAGCCCGATAATCCCAATGCGCCCGAATCCACTTCATTTGGAACTGCTTCTATCTCCCTCGTGCTAGTGACTGTGGCAGCAGCCATAACTAACAAACGGAGCCCGGCGTTTTTAACAAAAGCGGCGAGCAAGGCACATGTTTCGCGGAAATCATCCAACGCGCGTCGACGAAAAGGGACGGTTAAAAGTTCCCGCGGAATTCAAGCGCGTGATCGACGAGAAATATGCGCAGAAATTTTACATCACAAGTCAGGACGGAAATATTGCTCAAGTGTATCCCTTCGAGGAATGGGAGCGGATCGAGCAGAAGCTGGCAGCGCTCTCGACCTTCAATCCGACGAAGAAAAAATTCCTGACTCGCACGAATTATTACGGGCAGGTCGTGGAGATGGACGGGCAGGGGCGCCTGCTGGTTCCGCAGATTCTGCGTGAGTCGGCGCAGATTCGCGGGGAAGTAGCAGTGCTTGGCAATCTGACCTACCTGGAAGTTCGCAACCTGGGAGCGCTCGACAAGGAGATTAAAGAGCCCTTCACGGATGAAGACATCAAGACGCTGGACGACTTGGGCATCTAGTGCGAACGGATTCGGATTCGGATTCAATAGACACCCCCGAGCGGGGTGGGCATGGAACAGTAGCAGCGGGTGGCCATGTCCCGGTTCTTTTAAAAGAAGCGATCGATTTTCTAGCCGTAAAGCGTGGCGGAACCTATCTGGATGCCACGGTGGGCCTGGGCGGGCACAGTTACGAAATCGCAAGACGCCTGGGCACACCGGGACATTTGATTGGCTTCGATAAGGATCCGGCGGCGCTGGAGATTGCACGGAAGAGGCTGAGTGGGACGGGCGAGGGCGCCCGTCTCTCCATCACTCTGATTCATGGATCGTTTGCGGAAGTTGGTGAGCGCATTGCTCCCGCGTCCCTGGACGGCATCCTGGCGGATCTGGGCGTGAGCAGTTTGCAGCTCGGCGATCCGGAGCGCGGATTTAGTTTTCAGGCGGAAGGACCGCTGGACATGCGGATGAACCCGATGTCCGGCGAGACCGCCGAACAAGTGGTAAACCACATCGACGAGCGCGAGCTGGCCGATGTGATTTACGAATTCGGTGAGGAAAGGAGGTCGCGGAGAATCGCCAGAGCCATTGTCCGGTCGCGGCCGATACGCACGACGAAGCAACTTGTCGAAGTGATATCAGCCGCGGCCCGGTCAATGAATCGGAAACATGAGCGGATTCATCCGGCGACCCGAACCTTTCAGGCTCTCCGAATATTCGTAAACCGTGAACTGGACGATCTGAAAGCACTGCTGGAAGCGGCGCCCCGGGTGCTAAAACCGGGCGGAAGGTTGGTGGTAATCAGCTTTCATTCGCTCGAAGACAGGATCGTCAAGGATGCAATGCGTGAAGGCGCGAAGGACAAGCACTTTCGTTTGCTCACGAAAAAGCCGGTGATGGCATCAGAAGACGAGATTGATCGCAATCCGCGGTCGCGCAGCGCAAAGATGCGCGCCGCCGAAAAAGCTTGAGTTTGTTACGAGTTTGGTTTGCGCAAGTTTAGTTTGCCCCGGAGAAACTGCCGGGCGCCCGGTGCGGTGATGGTAAGGCGTGCCGGGTAAAGATTTTTGAAGACACTCTTTTTAAAGAAACTCTGTGGTGGAGTTTTCCCGGAGCGGCCACGAAAAAAAGAACAAGGCCACGTCCGGGAAGAAAAATTGGAACATTAAAAATGACATTCACCGGCACTCTGATTGAAGGCCTCATGGTAACCGTCGAACGCGCTGAGCAGAGAGCGTCCTCGGACGAACCGATGTTCGCACAGAACATGGACGCTCAACCATGGCTGGTCTCGATGCAACAGAACGCAGACTACGATTCGAAATTTCTTGGAGTGGCATAACTCATGAGCGCCTTGGCCATGCAAAACGCAGCTCTTCCTAGTCGGCGCAAGTCCTGCTGGCTGGGGACCCCGGAAATTTATTTCCGGAAGACCATCGATAACTCGCGCCTGGTGAAGGTCGAAGACCCGCGCCGCGCACGCGAGATGAAACAGTTCGCGTTTGCGCTGTGCTGCTTGTTCCTGCTGGTCATGGGATACGCGCTGCAGCATTTCCGCGCGATTGAATACGGGTACAAGATTGAGACGCTGCGGGCGCAGCGCGACGGTCTGACGGAAATGAATCGGGCTCTGCGTCTGGAGGAGGCGTCGCTGCGCGATCCAGAGCGAATTGATGTGATGGCGCGCAAGCTGGGCATGCAATCACCGCAGCCCGGGCAGGTAGTTCGCATGGACGCTGACGCCGATGGCGGCGCGCCGGTAATGGCCAGCGTGACTCCGGTCGCGGTGATATCAGCGCGCTAAAGCAGTTCTCAGTTCCCAGTTCTCAGTTCTCAGTGAAGGGCTCCCATAGCGCAACTGAGAACTGAGAACTGAGAACTGGGAACTGAGATGGCGGCGAGCACCTCTTCGAACGGCGCAAGATTCAGGCTCTATGCCTTGTCTGGATTGCTTTGCCTGTGGCTGCTGACGATCTGTCTGCGGCTGGTCTATCTCCAAATTTTTTGCTACGGCGATTTCGAACGCCGCGCGCAGCATCAGCAGCAGCGCAGCTTTGATCTTTCGCCGAAACGCGGCGTTATCTACGATCGCGCGGGGCGTGAGTTGGCAATGTCCATCCAGGTGGATTCGGCCTTCGTGGTGCCCTCGGAAGCGCCCGACCTCCCCAACACGATCAGCCTGATTACGCGCATCACGAAAGACGATCCCCGCGTCGTGCTCGCCGACTGCCGCGCCCACAAGACTTTCTGCTGGGTGGCGCGCAAGGCCGATGCGGAAACGATCGAGCGCATCCGTGCGTTGAATCTGCAAGGCATCCACTTCCAGAAAGAACCGAAGAGGTTTTATCCAAAACGTGAACTGGCGGCGCAAATTCTGGGGTACGTTGGCACTGACGATCAGGGACTGAGCGGCCTCGAGAGGCAATTCAACCCGCAACTACAGGGCAAGCCGGGCAAGCTGATGATTTCCGTCGACGCGCGTAAGCGCTGGTTTGCCAGTGTTGAAAAGGAGCCCGAATCCGGCAACAGCGTCGTCCTGACCATCGATCAGAACATCCAGTACATCGCCGAACGGGAACTCGAGCGTGGGATGCAGGAGACGCACGCCATCGCAGGCACGGTGATCGTGGAAAATCCTCACACCGGCGAGATTCTCGCGCTCACCAACCGACCCACGTTCAATCCCAATATTCGAAAAGAAATTCGCAACGAGGCGCTGAAAGACCGCGCGGTGAGCGACGTGTACGAGCCCGGCTCGACTTTCAAGATGGTGACCATCTCGGCCGGATTGGAAGAGAAAATCACGCGTCCCGATGAAATGTTTGATTGCCAGATGGGATCGATCGTGATCAATGGCATGCGCATCCGCGACAGCAAGCCACATGGCGTGCTCTCGGTGGCCGACATTCTGGCGGAGTCGAGCGATGTCGGCGCCATCAAAGTCGCGCTTCGGCTCGGCGACGAGCGCTTCTACAAATACATTCGCGCTTTCGGATTCGGCCAGCAAACCGGGATCGAACTTCCCGGTGAAACGCGCGGCTTGACGAAGCCAGTGGAACGCTGGTCGAAAGTTTCCATTGGCGCGATTTCCATGGGCCAGGAGATCGGGATCTCGCCACTGCAGCTCATTTCGCTGATCTCGACGATTGCCAACGACGGCGTGCACGTCCCGCCGCGCATCGTCGCGGGCACGATTACGCCGCAGAATACTCCGCAAACGATCGCCTTCCAGCCGGCCGAGGGAACGCGAGTGATCTCATCTCTGACCGCGGCCGAGATGCGGCAGATGCTGCAGGGAGTGGTGCTCCACGGTACTGGACGCAAAGCGATTCTCGAGGGCTACAGTTCGGCGGGCAAAACTGGGACGGCTCAGAAGGTGGACCCAGCGACCGGCCTTTACTCGAAGACGAAGTATGTCGCGTCCTTTGCCGGCTTCGCTCCAATCAACGATCCGCAAATTGCGGTGGTGGTGATCCTCGACTCGGCCGTCGGACTGCATCAGGGAGGTCAGGTCTCGGCGCCGGTCTTCCAGCGGATCATGCAGCAGGTGCTCGAGTACATGCACGTCCCGCACGATGTTCAGCTTTCGCCCAACCGGCAGGTTTTGCTCGCTCGCCGCGATGTCCCTGACGCAAGTCTGGAAGAAAGCTCGCCCGATCACCTGGGCGCCAGCCTGGATCTGGCTGAAACTGGCGATGCGCCCGCCGTTTCCGCAGCGGTCAAGCCCAGTCCAATTGCCGCCCAGGTTGTTCCTGCCGCACTGACTGGAAGAGAGACCGCACGAGAGCCGGATCATGCGGCGCCGGCCGTTCCCACGACAGCGGCAGCGGATTCGCCTGCTACACAATCCGAGAATTCACCCCCGCAGAAATTGCCGGCGAGCGGAACGGTGGTTCTTGACGTAGAAGAGGGAGGGATCGAGGTGCCGTCGTTCCTCGGCAAGAACCTGCGCATTGCCATTGAAGCGGCCCAGGAAGCAGGGCTCGACCTCGATGCCATCGGCAGCGGGACCGCGCGAGAGCAGTCACCCCTCCCCGGTGCGCATGTCGCGGCGGGATCGCGCATAACTGTACGTTTTGGCAGATAGGGTTTCCCCCTGTGATCCCCTGTGTCCCCAGTGGTAGGGAACTAGAGCCTGGACCACAGGGAACACAGAGATACACAGGGGAACGCTATTTATAATCACTCCAATGACATTCCAACAACTCCTGCAGGGTGCCGAGGTCCTCTCCCAGAGCGGAAACCCGGCCGTTGCTAGCGTGGAATACGATTCCCGGAGGGTGCGTCCCGGAACTGTCTTTGTTGCCATGAACGGTGAGACCAGTGACGGCAATCGGTTCATCGATCAGGCCATCGCCGCCGGAGCGGTTGCTATCGTCACCGACTCAGCCGCCGAAGTGCCGCGTCCCGCGGTTGCCTGGTCGCAGGTTGTGCACGGACGCCGTGCGCTCGCCCGCCTTAGCGCGAATTTCTACAAACGACCTGCCGAGCGAATCGCGAATACTGGAATCACAGGCACGAATGGAAAAAGCACGACCGCCTTCCTGATTGAATCGATATTGCGAGCGGCGGGACGCAAGACGGCTCTGGTAGGAACCATCGAATATCACGTTGCGGGGAAGGTTCTCCCAGCTCCGCACACGACGCCGGAATCACTTGAGTTGAACCGGCTTTTGTCGCAGGGCCTCGGCCTGGGAGTCACCGAAGCGGTGATGGAGGTCTCGTCGCACGCGCTCGAGCAACAGCGTGTTTTCGGAATTCCTTTTGATGTGGGCGTATTCACAAATCTCACTCGCGACCATCTCGATTATCACGGCACGATGGAAAATTACTTTCGCGCCAAGCAGGTACTTTTCGAAGGCTGCGGGACGGAACCGCCGCGCGCCGCCGTTCTTAACCTTGACGATGAATACGGCCGCCAGCTATGGAAGCTTTGCAAAAAGAAGAGCGCTCTGGTGCTCTCCTACGGTCTGGCATCCGGCGACTTTCATGCTGAGTCCGTCGAAATCACGCCGCGGGGAACACGTTTCCAAATGGCGACGCCCTCGGGAAAGATCGCCATGTGGTCTCCGCTGATCGGCAATGTGAACGTGTACAACGTGCTCGCAGCTTGTGCCGCTGGCTATGCCCGCGATTGTTCCGCCGAAGCGATCGCAAAAGGAATCTTCGATCTCACCAGCGTTCCCGGCCGCTTCGAACGCGTGGATTGCGGACAGCCCTTCACAGTGGTGGTGGATTATGCGCACACGGACGACGCGCTCCGCAACCTCACTGCCTTGGCTCACGATTTTGTGGCCCGCGCCGGCCTCAAGGGCAAGGTCATTACGCTTTTCGGTTGTGGTGGTGATCGCGATCGCGCCAAGCGTCCGCTGATGGGCGAGGCGGCGGGCAAGGGCAGCGACTTCGTTGTGCTCACTTCCGACAACCCGCGCTCGGAAGATCCGCTGGCCATCATCAACGATGCAGTCGTTGGATTGCAAAAGTCCGGCGCGAGATATGCCATGGAGCCCGACCGCCGAAGGGCTATCGTTTTCGCTCTGCAACAGGCAACCGCCGGCGATATCGTGCTGCTCGCGGGCAAGGGGCACGAAAAAGTGCAGATCACAAAGGACGGAACGATTCCGTTCGATGACGTGGATGTGGCGCGCGAGAAACTGATGGCGCTCGGCTACGACTGCAAAACCGTCGCGAAGGCGGGCAGCGCGGGGAAGACGGCATGAAACTTCTTCTTTCACGGATCGCCGAATTCATTGCTGCGGCAGGCCAGGCTCCAACCGGCCCAGCCGCGAGCGCTCAGGGATACTCCATCGATTCCCGCACCGTACAACCCGGCGAACTTTTCTTTGCTGTGAAAGGCGAACGCCTCGACGGCCACGACTTCGTCGAGCAGGCGTTAAGCCGAGGCGCGATTGCCGCGGTGGTTCGGAAAGATCAGTTGGCGCGCTATTCGAACCCCGCTGGGCTGCTTGCAGTCGACGACACTCTCGTTGCGCTCCAGACGCTGGCGACGGCGGTCCGAAAAATGTGGGGCAAGACTGCCATCGGCGTCACCGGTTCGATCGGCAAGACGACTACCAAAGAAGCGATGGCCCACCTGCTCGCCGTCAAGTACCGCGTGCATCGCACCAAGGGGAATTTCAATAATCATTTTGGTCTGCCGCTCGGGCTGCTGAGTCTCGAGCCGGAATACGATCTGGCCGTGGTCGAGATGGGGATGTCCCACCCGGGGGAAATTTCCGCCCTGGCTCGCATCGCCCTGCCGAACGAGGGCGTGGTCACCAACGTTGCCCCGGTGCATCTGGAAAGCTTCGACTCGATCGCTGGAATCGCGCGCGCAAAATACGAACTGATTGAAGCTCTGCCGCATGGCGGCACAGCCGTGTTGAATGCAGACGATGAATATGTGTGCCAGTTCGGCCGCGACTTCAAGGGCAAGGTGATCCTCTTCGGATTGAAGCCAACGGCATGTATTCCAGCAGATGTGCGGGCGGAAAACATCGAGGTGATTGGACCCGAAGGCACGCGCTTCGATCTCGTCAGCCGCGAAGTGCGCCAGCCGGTGCAGAGTCCGTTACTCGGCACGCACAATGTGTACAACGTGCTCGCTGCGGCTGCGATTGCACTTGAGCATGGCATTACCCCGTCAGAAATCGCCGGAGCTCTGCCGTTCCTGCAGCCCGCCGACAAGCGCGGACAGGTCGTCCAACTGGGTAACATCACCGTGCTGTACGATTGCTACAATTCAAGTCCGAAGGCGCTAATGGCTGCGGTGGATACTCTGGCTGCCATTCCGGCGCGGCGCCGGATTGTTGTCGCCGGCGAGATGCTGGAACTCGGCGCAACCGCCGAGCAACTGCATCGCGAGTGCGGGCGTTACATCGCAGGAGATGCGGCAGGAAATGCGGCAGGAAGTCAGGCCGGAAGTAAAATTGACTTCCTGCTCGGCGTGCGGGGCTTGGCGAAGCCGATGGTGGAAGCGGCTCGCGAAGTGGGTATGAAAGCGGAATTCGTCGCGACGCCAGAAGAAGCCGGCGAGTGGCTGGCGCGCGAGACTCGCGAAGGCGATGTCGTATTGTTGAAAGCGTCACGCGGCGTGAAACTGGAGAAAGCATTGGAGACTTGGCAACGACAAAGCGGCATCCCCTAGCCCCTGGCACTGGGAAACTGGTGTCGGAGGCGGATTGCTTGAGGGTTTCCCCTGTGATCCTCTGTGTCCTCTGTGGTAGAGAACTAAAGCCTGAACCACAGGCACCACAGAGGTAACACAGAGCTACACAGGGGAGCGGTATTGCGGCGTGAAACTGAAAAACGAAAAAGCGGCATTCCTTCCGCCCCAGGCGCAGGGAACTAATAACTGAGAGCTGACAGCTGAGAGCTGACAGCTGGTGTCGGAGGCGGATTGCTCTACTGGCTGCTCTACCTGAAGCTCTACCATTATTTTCCGCCATTCCGCATTTTTCGTTACCTGACGTTCCGCACAGCGTTCGCAAGCCTCACCGCCCTTTTCACCGGACTGATCGTCGGGCCGGTCGTGATTCGGCGCCTGCGCGATTTCCAGATCGGGCAGTACATACGCGAAGAGGGTCCGCAGGCCCACCAGAAAAAAGCGGGCACTCCAACCATGGGTGGTTTGCTGATCGCCATCGCCATCCTGGTGCCTACATTGCTCTGGGCGGACCTGAGCAATCCGTTCGTCTGGATCGCCGTGTTTTCCACGGTGGCCTTCGGCGCGACCGGTTTTACCGATGACTACCTTAAAGTCGTTCATCACCGCAATCTCGGACTTACCGCGCGCGCCAAGCTGGGCTATCAAGCCGCGGCCAGCATCCTGATTGCGATCGCACTAATCGCTTTGCAGCACCGCGGAGAGTACTCCACCAGGCTGCTGGTGCCGTTCCTCAAGCAGTTCCATCCGGACCTGGTGATCCAGAGATGGGCGGTTCATCCTCACCTCTGGCCGCTGGCCTTCCTGCCGTTCGTCGGTTTTGTTGTGTTTGTGATTGTCGCATCGAGCAACGCCGTCAATCTTACCGATGGCCTCGACGGGCTGGCCATCGGCTGCACGGTGATCGCGGCCGGAGCGCTCGCGGTTCTCACCTACCTCAGCGGGCACGCCACTTTTGCAACCTACCTCGAATTACAGCGCATGCCGCAGATCGGTGAGCTAACTATTTTTTGCGGAGCGATGGTCGGTTCTTCCATTGGATTCCTCTGGTACAACGCGCATCCCGCGGAAGTGTTTATGGGCGATGTCGGCTCGCTGGCGTTGGGCGGCGCAATCGGTACCGTGGCCGTCATGATCAAACAGGAGCTGTTGCTGCCATTCATCGGCGGCATTTTCGTCATCGAGGCGCTCTCGGTGATCCTGCAGGTTGGTTCGTACAAGCTGCGCAAGAAACGCATTTTCAAGATGGCGCCGATCCACCATCACTTCGAACTGCTTGGCTGGTCGGAGTCGAAGGTAATCGTGCGCTTCTGGATCGCGTCGCTGGTATTTGCGCTGTTTGCGCTGACGACGCTGAAATTGAGATAGCAAGAGATTTTGTAATTTTGTAATCGGGTAATTTGGTAATTTAAGACCTCAGATCAAGCGGCGTAGATAGTTTCAAATTACCAATTTACAAAATTACCCAATTACCAATTGAACTTGATGGATCTCAACAACAAACGTGTACTCGTCGTTGGTCTCGGAAAATCCGGCGTGGCGTCCGCGCTCTTTCTGAAGTCGCGCGGGGCCCGCGTCACCGTGTCGGACTCGAAGCCGGAAGCCGAGCTTCGCGACGAAATCCTGCTCCTGCTGGAGCATGGGATCACCGTCGAAACCGGTGGCCACGGCGACCGCACTTTTCGCGGGCAAGACTTGATCGTGGTTAGTCCGGGGGTGCCGGTCGATGCGCCGCAACTGGTGCAGGCGCGTAACCTGGGAGAGAAGGTTATCGGCGAAATCGAACTCGCCGCGCAATTTCTGCCCGGTCCGATCGTCGCCATCACCGGAGCCAACGGCAAGACCACCACTACCTCATTGGCCGGCGAAATTATCGCCGCTGGAAAGTTCTCCACGATGGTTGGCGGAAATATCGGGACGCCGGCCATCAGTCTGGTGGATCAGGCCGGGCCGGCGACTTGGAGCGTGCTTGAAGTATCAAGCTTTCAGCTGGAAACGATCGTTGAGTTTCGTCCTCGGATCGCGGTGATTCTGAACATCACGCCTGACCATCTCGATCGTCACAAGACTTTTGCGAATTACGTCCACGCCAAGGCACGCGTCTTTGAGAACCAACGCGCGGACGATTTCACCGTCCTCAACGCCGACGACTCTACGACCGCTGGATTGTCGGATCGTACGCACGCGCAGTTGTTCTGGTTTAGCCGAAAGAAGGAGATTGAACGAGGAGCGTTTGCCCGCGGGGCGCATATCTATTTCCGGGACGGGCCGAGCGAACGCGAGATCATGCCGCTCGCGGAAGTGCTGCTGAAAGGCGCGCACAATTTGGAAAATGTGTTGGCGGGAGTTTCTATCGGCATGCTCGTTGGCTGCGAACCCGAACAGATCCGACAGGCCGTCCGGAATTTCAAAGCGGTCGAGCACCGGCTGGAGTTCGTGGCCAGGTTCGCAGGCGTGGATTACTACAACGACTCCAAGGCCACGAATGTGGACGCGACCATCAAGGCGCTGGAAGCGTTCCCGGCCGACATTCCTCCGCACCTGCACCTGATTCTCGGGGGCAAGGATAAGGGCAGCGACTATACCGTGCTCCATGCATTGTTGCGACAGCGGGTGAAGCGCGTATACACCATCGGGGCCGCGGCCGCGAAGATCGAATCGCAGATTCAGGGCGCGGCCGAAATCGAACATGCGGAAACTCTCGAAAACGCTGTCCGGCGAGCAAGTGAATCCGCCGTGGCGGGCGACGTGATTCTTCTGGCTCCGGCTTGCGCCAGCTTTGATCAGTTCCAGAGCTACGAACATCGCGGGCGAGTGTTCAAGGAGACGGTGCATTCGTTGGCACTGTCGCGATCGGTGTAGTGGTGGAGCGACGGGCGCCTCGCCCGTCCGGCAGTACGGCGGCCGGGCGGGGGCGCCCGGCTCTCCACCAGCGAGTATTGTTGGAACCAACTCAGTTATCACCTGCGCAAAATCCCCGGCGAAACTCCTCCATGTCTTCGTGTCTCCGTGGTGAAATGGATTCTCTATGGCTAAGCGAGTCAGCGTCGATCGCTGGATGTTTACGGTGACCACGATTCTGGTTTTTGTCGGACTGGTCATGATCTTCAGCGCTTCCGCCGTAATGGCGAAGGAGCGCTACGGATCGGCTTACGAATTCCTGCTGAAGCAACTGGTCTGGGCCGTTGCGGGACTCGTCGTGATGGTCGTCGCCACGAAGGTGGACTACAAACGCCTGCAACATCCGGCGCTGGTTTTCTTGCTTCTCGGATTTACGACGCTTCTGCTCATCTCCGTTTTTTTTCTTGATCGCGCCCACGGCACGCATCGCTGGTTCCATGTGGGTCCGATTTCGTTGCAGCCTTCGGAGTTGGCCAAGCCCGCGCTCATCCTATTTCTCGCGTGGTTTCTCGAAAACAAGACCAACGCCATCGACGACTGGCGCAATACGCTGATTCCGGCGATGGTGCCTACTGCCGCTTTTCTCGGGCTGATTGTTTTTCAGCCCGACCTCGGCACCGCCATCGCTTGCGCGGGCATTGCGGCTTGCATTCTGTTCGTCGCCGGCGTTCGACTGCGATACTTCGGATACGCGTTCGCGGCCGCGCTGCTGCCGCTTTATTTTCTGATCTTTCATGTGTCTTACCGGAAAGACCGCATCCTGGCATTTCTGAATCCTTACGCTGATCCGAAGGGATTTGGCTTCCATATTATTCAGTCGCTGATTGCGGTCGCGACCGGCGGCGTTACCGGGCTTGGACTGATGGAAGGGAAGCAGAAACTGTTTTATCTTCCCGAACCGCATACGGATTTTATTTTCGCCGTCACCGCCGAAGAATTGGGGCTGGTCGGAGCGCTCACTGTCATCATCCTTTTTGCGATTTTTCTCTGGCGTGGGACGCGCGCTGCGCTGCGCACGCAGGATAACTTTGGCCGTTTTCTGACTGTCGGAATCACCAGCATGATCGTGCTGCAGGCGTTCATCAACATCAGCGTCGTGCTGGGGCTGATGCCTACGAAGGGGATTCCGCTGCCGTTCGTTTCCTACGGCGGATCGTCGCTGTTTGTGACCCTGATGTGCGTTGGCGTGCTGCTGAATATTACGAAGCAGGCAGAGTAGGCGGCGCCTGGGTGAAGTCCACAAGAATCCTTACCACAGGGGGCACAGGGGAACACAGGGGACAAACCCACAGGGGCCGTTACGGTGACTTGCCGCTATACTAGTTTTTGCCAAGCCAGTTTTTGCCGAGCCATCGCTCAACGGAGAGGGCATGTCGAGTCTGAAGGAATTCTAATGCGAGATTTGCGGGATCGTCAGTGAGAATCCGATCCATTGGTTTGTGATCGAGTGCGGAGATCAGAAGCTCGCGGTCATCAAGTGGGATTTGACTGCCGCTACCAGCCCTACTGCCCGGCATTTCTGTGGCGAAGCTCACGCCCAGGTGTATATCAGCCGCTGGTTTGAATCCGTGTGCTGGCCACGCAAACCAGCATTCAAAATCTCCTAGGCCGGTTGCATGGTACGGCCCGATCGTGATGAACACGCAAGAGCAGCTACGCCAGGCAATGGCCGAACTGCAAACCGGCGCCTTCATCAAACATCGCTGAATCGGTGCTAAGAACCTCTTAACAAAACCTCCCGACACGTAGGGATCGCTGCTGCAACTGCAAATATTTGCATATTGACACCGCCCACTACAGACGCGCATAATGCCCGCCTCGGAGCCTTACCCTTCTTCCTCGCCGGGCCCCCGCACTCTTAGGTAGACGTTCGGTTCTGCTTTATTCCCGGGCCCTTGCTACTAACGCCAGCGCACTTTTGTGATTTTTTGCGCAGTAAATTAACGCGGGGAGGAAATCCCATGAAGCCTCGCATCAGTTGTTTGACAGTTGTGTTCTTGTCGCTTGTTCTTTCTGCGGCAGCTCAGGTCGCCGGCAGCGGCACTTACAACGTCGTCCCCATAGCTCCAACCGCTATTGCCAGTACAACATGGTACGTGAATGGGGTTAGCGGGAATAACAGTAACGACTGCAAAACTCCCACGACAGCCTGCAAGACCATCGGGCATGCCATCTCGCTCGCTTCTTCGGGCGATTCCATCATGGTCGCTGCCGCAACCTATACGGAAAATCTCACCATCGGCTTTAGCTTGACGGTGGTCGGTTCCGGTGCCGGCACAACAATTATCGATGGTGGACGTGTCAACACGGTAGTCACAGTTTCCAACCCGAACGCCTATGTCAGTCTTTCAAAGTTGAAGATCCGAAACGGTTCTGCCAACTGTGGCGGTGGCGTCTACAACATTGGGACGCTGGCGATCAGCAATGGCACCATCAGCCGAAATTTCGCAGGCACGCACGGCGGTGGCGGCGGCGGCATCTGCAACGGCGGCACGCTGACCATCAACAACAGTACCATCAGTGGGAATCAGGGCGTTGGTAGCATTGAGTTCATCAGAACCGGCGGCGGCATCTCCAACGGGGGCACGCTGACCATCAACAACAGCACCATCAGCGGGAATACCGCACAGTACGGCGGCGGCATCGGCATCCCCGACAGCGGCGGTACGGCGACGATCAATAACAGCACCATCAGCGGGAATACCGCACAGTACGGCGGCGGCATCGACAGCGGCGGTGCGGCGACGATCAACAACAGCACCATCAGCGGGAATACCGCGCAGTACGGCACTGGTGGCATTGAGTTGAGTTATGGGACGGTGACGATCCAGAACAGCATCGTCGCGAATAATTCGGGGGGAAACTGCAGCGGCACTCTGACCTCGAAGGGTTACAACCTGAGTGGCGACAACACCTGCAACTTTAACCACATTGGGGATCTGAACAACACCGACCCAATGCTCGGACCGCTACAAAACAACGGCGGACCGACCCAGACCATGGCTTTGTCCTCTGGAAGCCCGGCGATTGATGCGGGCAGTCCGAGTGGCTGCACTGACGGGCAGGGCCATCTGCTGACGACCGATCAACGCGGCAAGCCGCGTCCGGACAAGGAGGACACAGGCGGCTGCGACATGGGAGCGTATGAACGTCAGAGCAATTTGCAGGTTCAAGCGCTCTCGGTCACCACCTGGCATTATGACAACGCGCGCACCGGCGTAAACCCCAACGAGACCATCCTCAACCTCGCCAACGTGAATCCTAACGCGTTCGGGAAGCTGTTCGACATTCCCGCCGACGGCGCGGTCATCGGACATGTTCTCTACCTTCCCAACGTCGCGATCCCGGGAAAAGGCTCGCACAACGTGGTGTATGCAGCGACCATGCACGACTCCGTTTACGCCTTCGATGCCGACAGCAACACCGGCGCGAACGCGAGTCCGCTCTGGCAGGTCAGCCTGCTGCCCCCCGGTGCAACGCCCGTTCCCATGACCGTGCAACGCTGTTCCGGCGTGACGGGATGGACTGAGGTCGGCGTCGTTTCGACACCAGTAATCGACGCCGCATCCGGAACGATATACGTTGTGGCCAAGACCTACGAGAACGGAAACTCGGTCTTCCGTCTGCATGCTCTCGACGTCACGACTGGCAGCGAGAAGTTCGGTGGAGCAGTGCAGATTACGGCTACTTACACCCTCAACGGCCAAACCGATACCTTCAATCCCCTCGCCGAGATAAACCGTCCCGCGCTGTTGCTGACGAATGGCCACGTCTACCTGGCATTCGGATCGAATGGGTGCAATGCCTACGGCGATCAAGGATGGGTCATTTCCTACAATGCTTCCACCCTTGCCCAGGAAGGCGCCTTCAACACCGAGCCCGGCAACATCCTGGCCTCGATCTGGATGAAAGGAGGAGGTCTCTCGGCCGACAGCGCCTCCAACATCTACGGTGAAGCGGCCGAAGGGAACTTTACTCCGGGCACGAACTTCGGCAGCAGTGTCTTCCGCCTCACGCAATCAGGGAACAGCCTGCAAGTAGCGGACTGGTTCACGCCTTGGAACCAGGGCTTTCTCAACAAGAACGACCTGGACCTCAACGACGCGGTGCTCTTGCTTCCCGATCAACCCGGCTCTCATCCTCACCTTGCCCTGGCGGCGGGAAAGGAAGGGACGATTTATTTGCTCGACCGCGACAACATGGGCAAGTACTGCGCCAGTTGCACGGCGGGAGACACGCAGATTGTGCAGGAACTCCAGCATGTGGCGAAGCACACGGGCTCTCTCGTTTATTGGAATGGGATGGTCTACTCAACCGGCACCTCATATCCCATCATGGGATGGGCGCTCAGCAATGGCATCTTGTCGACCACGCCGGTGGTGCAAACGCCGCCGCAGGTGGGCGCACATTCACCCATCATTACCTCGGCCGGCACGGCGAATGGGATCCTGTGGCAGCTCAATGGCTCTCATCTAACCGCTTACGATGCTACGACCCTCGTCCGGTTGTATGTGAGTTCGCAGACGAATGGCCGCGACACTTTACCCCCGATTCCGCATTTCGCCCAATTGATGGTCGTGAATGGGAAGCTGTATATCGGGACGAACAGCGGAATTACGGTTTTTGGATTGCTCTAGGTTCGATTAGAGGCGATCCCCTGATGTTCTGCTGCCTGAGAGGGGCAAGCCCCCGTCTCTACGGTTGCTTTTCCAGCGCCAGTAACTGCTCTTTGCGCTCGATGCCCCAGCGATAGCCGCCTAATTCGCCATCGTGGCGCACGACGCGGTGGCAGGGAATTGCAACCGCTACCGGGTTGGTGGCGCAGGCTCGGGCTACGGCTCTCGTGGCTTTTGGCATGCCGATTTTCTTGGCTATGGCGCTGTAGGAGCGAGTTTCTCCTCGGGGAATTCTTTGTAGAGCTTCCCAGACTCGCCGTTGAAACGCGGTCGCCCTTATGTCCAGCGGAAGAGAGGGATTCTTTTCGCCTCCCTCCATCAAGCGGGTGAGGTTCACGCGCCATTGGGCCATGGCGGCGTCATCGCGGCGACGAGTGGCGAAGGGGAACTCGCGCATCAGGCCTTGTTGAAGTTGTTCATCGTCGTCGGCGAATTGGATGGCGCAGATGCCCTTGTCGGTGGCGGCGATCAGCATGCGTCCTAGGGGCGAGGTGGCGATGGTGTAGCGGACTACGGCGGCCACTGCGCCGCGGCGGTACTTCTCCGGGGTCATGCCTAGTTGGGTGGCGGTGCGCTCGTAGAGGCGGCTGCTGGAGCCGTATCCGGCGGCGTAGAGGGCGGTGGTCACGGATTGGCCGGCCTGCAGATTGTGTTTCACCTGGCGCAGGCGGCAGGCGTCGATGTAGGCCTTCGGCGAGACTCCTAGTAGGGACTTGAAAGTTCGCTGCAAATGAAACGGACTGAGGCGGAATTCTTTGGCCAGCAGGCTGAGGGTGAGGCGGTCTTCGATATGCTGCTCGATGTAGCGGCACATCGCGCGCACCAGCGCGGATTTCGGGTTTCCGTCGACTGCCTTCGGACGGCAGCGCAGGCAGGCGCGATATCCGGCTTGCTCGGCTTGGAGAGCATGATCGAAAAAGTGTACGTTCTCGCGGCGCGGGCGCTTGGCCGGACACGACGGACGGCAAAATATGCCGGTGCTCGACACCCCGAAAACGAACGCGCCGTCGAGTGAGGCGTCGCGATCGAGGACGGCCTGCCAGCGGCGGTGTTCCATTCGTTCCGGAGTTGGTTTTAGAGTTGACTTCATTGCTTCTTCTTCTGAAAGTATCGCATTGGTGGCCATGCAGGTAACATAGGGCAGTCGGGCCGCGCGGGCTATCCGAATGTTGCGGTCAAACGATTTTTCCTGGCCTGTCGGAAATCCGCTGACTCATGTAGTATGGCGGCCTGCTTTCTCCTGTGCCTCTATGGTTGAAGAAATCTTCACCACAGAGGACACAGAGGTACACAGGGATGCACAGGGGAAAATGAAAGGGACTCTCCATGAATGGTAATTTGAACCGCATTTGCCAGATGGCGTCGCTGGTTGTCTTAGTATCCCTCGCGTTGGCGCAGGCTGGCGCGCAAATTCTCACAACCGATCAAGTTAAGAAAGTTGCTCCGAACTCGTTTTTCTTTTCGGGCCAAAGTGGGGCAGTGCAGTTACGAAATACCACCGGCTTGAAGAATTCCGCCGGCAAGCTAGTGCTGGCGGGGCTGGTGGACACATCGGGATATTCAACCGCAATTCAGGAGAAATACCAGGGCTTCCTGATCACCGAAACCAAGCTTAGTTTTGATGGAGCTGCGCTCGATCCGGGCGAGTATGGATTCGGCTTCAAGGACGGCAAGTTTATTGTGATGAACGTGGCGGCGACGGATCTGTTCTCCATCGCCAGCGCGAACGACGACCAGCTCAAGCATCCGGTTCCGCTGAAACTTGAAAGAGACGGGGCGGGGTATCGGCTGTACGCGGGGCGAAAGTATGTGGTGGTGAAAGCCGATTAGTCTAGTCAGCGGCCGAAAGCTTTAACCACCAAGGGCACGAAGGTCCACGAAGGAAAGCCTCGCAGCTGCGGCGCGATGGACAATGCTTGTTTCTCTCAATAAAATCTGAGCATTCACCTGCGGCAAACTGCGATGAAACTTGTCACTTTTGAGAACGCTGCGCGGCAATCGCGCATTGGCGCGCTGCTGGGCGATCATCAAGTCGTTGATCTTCATACGGCTTGCGCGCTCTACCTGCGCGACGTCGAGAGCGAAGCAATTTTTTACCGCATGGCCGATGCACTTGTCCCGCCTGACATGCGGGCGCTGTTCCGCGGAGGGGACACCAGCCTGGAGGCGGCGCGCAAGGCTCTCGACTACGTTGCCCATCTCGGTGCGGGTGGCGGGGAAGATGCCGAAGTGACTGGTCCTCGCGGCGAGACGCTGATTTATTCGCTGGGCGACATCCAGCTCAAAGCGCCCATCATTCCGAAGAAGTTTTTTCACACGGCGGGCAATTTTCGCGAGCACCACGAAGAGGCCACGAAGGCTGGTTTTTCGCATCCGGTGATGCCGTGGATCGTTTTCTTTCAAAACACCGACGCGATTATTGGACACGATGAGCCGGTGATTTATCCCGAACACCTGACACAGGAACTGGATTATGAACTGGAACTGGCGGTCGTTTTAAAGAAAGCGGGCAAGCACTTTACTCCGGAAGAGGCGTCCAGCTACGTCGGGGGCTACGTAATTTTCAATGACATCACGGCGCGCGACATTCAGCGCCGCGAAATGAAGTCGGGCGTGTTCAGCTTCTGCAAAGGGATTGACACGTTCTGCCCGCTGGGGCCGTGGATTGTGACCGCCGACGAGATTCCCGACGCGCATAACCTCGCGATGGAGTTGCGCGTGAATGGGGAGGCGCGGCAGCGCTCGCATTCGAGCAAGATGTCGGTCAAGATTCCGGAGATCCTTTCGCACTACTCGCCGATGGGATATAGCGCGGGAGATGTCGTCTCGACTGGAACGGTGTCGGGTGTGGCGGCATTTTCGGGAGATCCGAAGGCGTGGTATCTGAAGCCGGGCGACGTGATGGAATGCGAGATTGAGAAGATCGGGGTGCTGCGGAATCCGGTGATTTCTTGGGAAGAGGCGTATGGGCAGAAGGCGGCTGCGCTGGCTACAGTGAAGAATTTGTAATTGGTAATTTGAAATTAGTAATTTGAAAACTCACCTTATCTACGGCTCTTCAGACGATGGCTGCAAATTCTAAAATCTGGGTGAGCGAACTCAATGCGCGGCCGGAGGTACGGGGCGCGTTTCCGAGTACGCCTGTCCGGTTTTACGACACGACGCTGCGCGATGGCGAGCAGACGGTTGGGGTCGTGCTCTCGCCGCTGCAGAAGCTGGAAATCGCGCACAAACTGGATGAGCTTGGAGTGAGCCGCATTGAAGCTGGCTTCCCGCGCGTTTCGGCGGAAGATGCCGAGGCCATTGAGCTCATGCAGAATGCGGGCATCAAGGCGGAGCTCTGGGGGTTTTCGCGCGCTGTCAAAGCCGACGTCGAAGAACTGGTGCGGCTGAAGCTCCGCTATTCCGTGATTGAAGCGCCCACCAGTGCGATCAAGCTGAAGGCGTATGGAATTTCGCGGGAAGAAGTGCTGCGCCGGATTCGCGATGCAGTATCGGCGGCGCGCGAGGCGGACATCACCGTCGCATTCTTCGCCGTCGATGGGACGCGCACCGAGTTGGAATTTCTGAAAACTGTTTATCTGTCCGCGCTCGATGCGGGAGCGAAAGAATTGGTCGTCGTCGACACGATTGGGGCTTGCGGGCCTGAGGCGGCAGAATATCTGACGCGGCAAGTTTGCCAGTGGGCGGGCAAAGACGTGCCCGTGCATTTTCACGGACACAACGATTTCGGCATGGCGACGGCGTGCGCGGTGGCGGCGGTCCGCGGGGGAGCAACCTGGATTCAGGGCACGATCAACGGCATGGGCGAACGCGCGGGGAATGCCGATATCGCCGAGATTGCACTCGCGTTGCGCTGCCTCTACGACGTACGCGTGGTACTGAATCTGGACAAGGTGCGCGAGGTTTCCGAGGTCGTGAGGCGGGCCGCTGGGTACACGCTCGAAGCGTGGAAGCCGCTGGTCGGCCAGAATTTGTTTATGCGCGAAAG
The DNA here is from genome assembly GCA_963772195.1 of uncultured Acidobacteriaceae bacterium. Taxonomy (GTDB): domain Bacteria; phylum Acidobacteriota; class Terriglobia; order Terriglobales; family Acidobacteriaceae; genus Acidiflorens. The sequence goes on from CAVYWE010000004.1 coordinate 167,830, forward strand.
CGGCGCGGTGGCCAGCCAGTTTCATCTCCCGGAGGCGATCGAGCCCTACTCGGCGGAAATTGTGCAGGCGGAGCGCCAGATCGTTCTCGGCAAGAAAAGCGGGCTGGACAGCATCGACCTGAAATGCAAGGAACTGGGAGTTGCGATCACGGTCGAGCAGCGGGGGCCGGTGCTGGCCGCGGTTAAGCAGGCCGCGGTCAGGGCGGCCGCGGCGGGCAAACCTGGCCTGGTAAGCGACGCTAATTTTCGGCAGATTCTGGCAGGCATGCACATTGTCTGAGATTCGGGGTCTAAAATCGTGACCTTCGCAAATCTGCGCCACCAGAGTTGTTCAGCGCGGGCTGAGACGGAGCAAGCCCGGTCTCTACACGAGTTCTTCAGCAAGCTGTGAAAACGGATCGTTCCCGAAGGGCAACTTACGGCGGTAACGCTGGGAACGTTACTCATAAAGTGCAGATGGTTGCACCCGCCGACCCGGCCCGATCCGGTTGTCACTTATTAACTCCATTCGCAACAAACACTTACATCGTGCCTTTCAGATGGTTTCACGGGTGCACTGTTCCTTGATGAAGCCCGGAGCGTGCGGGCGAACTTGGGGGCAACTTGACCGTCATTTATAACTACAGCGCTGAGAGCGTAGCTCCTCGAACGAGGCGACCGGCCGCCATCCTGCCGCTGCTGGTGATTTTGTTCATCGTCTCCTACGGCATTCTTACCATGCTGGTTTTCGAGCAGGGGCAGACCATCGAATCGCAACGCGGTCTCATCCACGAGATGTTGAAGGACAGCACCCAGTTGGCGACGCTGAAAGGCAAGCTGGCCCGGGACGACAGCAAGCGGTTTCAGAACAAGACGTCGGTACAGGCGGATCACAAAGACGTCGAATCCGGCAATCCGGCGGCAGGGATCAAAGGATCGGACGCAAAGGGATTGGACAAGGAAACAAAACGGTCCGGTAAATCGGCTCGTTCGATGAAGCAGGTTCCCGGGAAGCCGGCCGCGGATTTAGAGGATGTGCGGCGCTCCACTCGAGTGATCTAGCAGTTGTACGTAGCCTGAGTAGGCCGGATCAGAGCAAGCGATTCGGGTTTTAAAAGGTTCTGTGAAGACGCGGTCCATGTGGGGGCCGTGTTGCGAGCGTGTCTCAATCATGAAGGCCCTGGCCCTGGCTCTCGTCTTGTCTCTTCCCGTCCCGAGGTTGGCACCACCAGCTCAGCTCTCCCCCGCCCCCAGCCAGCAACAGGCGAAGAAAAAGGGAGGGCGATGGTACTTCGCCGCAACCGGGCACGCCGTTTATTGCTATGGACCGGTGATGACCATGCCGCAGGCGCTAGGGGGCCTGTCGAAAGTTGCAACTTTTTGCCGTGGGGATCGAGTCATGGTCCCGCTGAAGGATTAGACAAACTATTTCCGCAATTCTCTTGACTTGCTGCTGCCACTCAACAAGAATATTCGCTAAAGTCGATTGTTCCGTTAGCGCCCCGCACGTCTCCCCGTTAGCCTGTCGGTAATCGGGTTTTGTCAAATCTTTCAGGAGCAGGACAAAGTATGAATAAGCCTTTTGCGGTCAGTGTGATTGCCGCGTTCCTTGCGCTGGCGTGCGCCAGTATCGCTTTCGCCCAGGAAACCAAGTATCCCGACATCCTCGATGCCAAGCCGATGTTCAAAGCCGGACCGAACCATATGGAGTTGGCCCCGAGCACACCGGCCACCGGTCTCACCCAGTGGAATGGCAGCTTCAAGGACCTCCTCGGCTTCACTGTCAAATACACCATGGTTGGCACCAATCCTGCTTTGACCAATGTCACCTCGACCATTCCGGTTTACATTATTCCCATCAAGATGGTGTACGGAGCGACGAACGGCAATCGCACCTTCAATCCGAAGACCCACGTGCTGAGTAACGGCAAGACTGTGATCAACAACATCATTGCCTCGCCCATTTTTAACCCCGGCGTCAATTTCACCCAGGGCGGCACCAACCTCGGAACCACCCAGTACATCGACGCTTTCCAGCGCGGCAACTTCTGGAAGTACGTTCACACCCACACCGGCTATCACGTCCTGCTCGGAAAACCGACCGTCCTGGCAACGCAGACCATTACCGTTCCAGCTTCGCTGGGAGGCGTGTACACTAACCCATTTGGCGGAAGCGGGATCATCGGCACCTACGACGTCTACGCTTTCGACGCGAAGTTGCAGACCTTCATGAAAAATCTCACCCAGATCAACCCGAGTGTGCTGCCAATTTTCGTCACCTATGACGTCTTTCTGACTGATCTTGGCGGTTGCTGCATTGGCGGTTATCACGGCGCCAACGGCGTCCAACCCGGCGGCCAGACCTATTCGCAAGCAACCTACGTGGATAGCCCAAGCTCCTTCGCGGCGGATGTGTCGGCTCTTTCGCATGAAATCGGCGAGTGGGTGGACGACCCGTTTGTCGACAACAACGTCAACTGCAACGACAACAGCATTCTCGAAGTCGGTGACCCCCTGGAAAACAACGCCAAGTACGGAAATTACCCGTACACGCTCGGCGGATTCACTTACAACCTGCAATCGCTGGTGTTCATTGACTACTTCGGAGCGCCGAAACTTACGTCGGTTCACAGCTGGCTTGCTTTTCAGAACGACGAAGCCCACCGCTGCCCGGGCCAATAAGAGTGGGGGTGGAAAATTAGTGTCATCAGGAGGCCGTTCCCCGAGGGAACGGGCTTTTCTTCATCCGGGGGCGTTATTTCTGCTGTGATCGCTTGCGCGGCGGATATCCTTGAGGCTGCGGTTTGTATGGCAACGATTGCAACTGGGGTAGAGGTATTTCTACAGTGGGTGGGGGTGCATCTGCCCTCGGGCTTCTCTTGTCCACCAATTCTCGTATCGCCGAAACTAAAGCACCAGAGTCGGTCTTCTCCACCACTTTGCGGATCCCATGCCTTTTCGCCTCAAGCTCAACCTGTGGCGAATTGTAAAGCGTATTCAGCACAATAGGGACAGTGGGTTGCACCTTGGTGATTTCTTGCGCTGCCATCAGTCCGTTCATGACCGGCATGGCGAAATCCAGGACTATTACGTCAGGGCGCATTTCATTAGCCCTGGCCAGCGCTTCCTGCCCGTCCGCGGCTTCGCCGCACACCTGCCAGTCAGGATTGGTCCCAAGCAACGTCCGAATCTCGCGGATCGCGGATTTATGGTCATCAGCGATCAATATCCTGGTAGTCACGCCGGAAACCCCTGTTTAGAATCAGGCCGAATCCGAATTTGAGCAATACCGTAGACACTGTACGGTACCGAACATTTCGCCAAGATGCCACGGAATCCTGGGGCGGATGTTTCCCGAAACGCGAGTGGTTTGCTAGTCTACAAATGGCCGGCAAAGATCGTTCCTCGCGATCCTACGTAAACTAAACAATTTGGGCCCGTAGCTCAAACGGATAGAGCATCGGATTTCTAAAGCGTCGATTGGTGCATCCTACCTAGCGGATTCAATCACTTGGCTCGTGCCCGTCGCTCACAAATCGGGGCGAATAGCCCTCAGTTGGGTTGAGTTGTGCAACCAATTGTGCAACGATCTGGATGTGGTGCTGTTGCTGCAAAGGAGCGCACCACTATTTCTTTGCTGCGTGGTCGAGCAGATCGAGAAGCACCGTGCGAATGACGCAGCGCGGTAGGCAGCAGGTATCGAGTTGTCCAGGTAGGTCAGGCGCTCATCACTCTCGCCAAAGGAGACGGCGGAGCTATGGCACGAGATGGTTCGTTCCACTGGGAACTTGAGAAGTCGAAAGATAAAGATGAAAACGGGAATCAGGTGACGACAATCAAGTGTCATGGCGACCTGGTCAGTGACAATGCGGGTGAGATAAAAGAACTGGTGAGGCCCCTCATTCCGCTTGGCGGTCGCATCATTATCGACCTTGGCGATGTAAAACATCTGGATAGCGCGGGCCTCGGAGCGCTGGTTGGCCTCAAGGCGTCCGCAATCAAGCAACGGCTGTGCATCCTTGAACTCGCCAACATGACCCCTGGCGTGCTGGAATTGCTGCGCATCACTCATCTGACGCAGATGTTCTCGTCTTAAATCCGACCTGATTTTGCCTTCATCCCGATGGATGCCCCACAGGTGCCGGGGTACCCCCTCAAGCTCCGCTTGGTCGGGGATTTTTTATTTGGTTCTTCGCCTTGGTAAATTGAGCGAACTGGTAACTGTTGCAAGATCACCGTTACACTCACAACCCGGTCAATGAGTGCTAACGCCTGGTTACATCAACTGCCGAAAATATTTTGGTGGATGGTGATGATCGAGAGTGGACTAGCCTTGGCCGTAGAGGACGCTGACCCGCTTGAGACACGAATCCCCCGGACGCGCTAGACTATCGGCTTTTCTGTGATGTCCTCGAAGAGGTACCCTTTTCGAAGGGTGTAATTCCTCAAGGTGGAAACGACGATGGCTGCGCCTAATCTCGGGCAGTACCCGAACATCACCGCCGATAAGCTGAAAGCGCTGGATCAGTTTCTGACTACTTGGGATCCGACCGAGGGCTGGCCGGCCGCAGCCCCGCTCACGGTGCCAGAGCGCAACGCTGTGTCCGACGCATTGTGGAACGAGGCGGAAATTACGTGGCTTCGGGTACTTGGTAGTGTGCTGAATCCAGCCAGTGAAAAGTTGTATCGTGAAGTGTCAGTCGTGAATCACTTCAATGTGTTTCAGCAGGATGTTGAGCGCATGTTTGCGTACTGGATGCGGTCTCGTCATCTAAAGGACTATGGCCTGCCCCTCCTGCAAACGTATTTCGCGATTCGCACTAATTCATTCTATCCAGCACTCGCCGGCGTAGTACCCTTGGCTGAAACGGTGATGAAAAGGGAAGGCTACCAGCGCGGGTTCGGTGCGGATTACAAGAAATTCTTTCTCGACCATGATGCAACGGGCGTTGGTACACGCTTGGCTTCCGTGTTCGTCGAGATGCTATACGAGAAAGATCCTGTTGGTGGCTTTGACAATCGAGAGCGCTTTAATCGTCACAAACTGGCGCACGGAATCTCGCCTCAAGCGGTAACCAATCTCGATGTGTTGTCTGGCTGCTTGATTCTGGACATGGTCGTCAGTACGGTTGAGACCAAGGGCCTGCTATTCACGCGAATCCTCCCGTAGTCAATGAGCGTAATCGCCTGTGGCTGTTGAAAAACTCGGAATTTCGGAAACTAGGGCAAATTTGGGGGATGGAAAATGTCTAGGCGACCCGAGAAGATCGTTTGTAGGGCATCCTGACGCGATTTTATTTCTGCGATTTTTGCGGGAGTGAGTTTTTCAACACCCACGCCTGGTTACGTCAATTGACTAATGGTTCCACCGTGATCATCCATCGCTAATGCTGCCTTGCATATTTCGACTTTACGGCGGAATGGATTGGTCGAGAGGCGAAAGAAAGTGAGTCCCGACTTGCATCATGCGTTCCTGAGCGGAATCTGGGGACTCGCCCTTGTACATCGGAGTTATGAGGCGGATGAGCGCACCGTCGCTGCGATGGAGGCGAATCGCGTCCCTTATCAGATAGTACTTTGCGGAATACTCGCTCGTTGTCTGGCGGCCGTGCGCCTGAAACCAGTAGAGCACCAGGTTCCGTTGATCCCCGTTCGCAGCAATCCATCGGTTCACCGGGAATAGTCCGTGTGGACCCTTAAGCTCTACGACCTCCCGCACGATCGGGATAAAACCAGCGCCAACCAGACAATGAAGTGGTGTGTGCGGGGTATCGCCAAATTTTTGCGTTGGATAATAGGCCACGAATAGATCGATATCCGGTTGCTGCTGACCTGCATCCGAATAGATGCGCCACAAAAACTCTCCATGCCCCAGGATCTCGCGAGTATCCTGATCGAGTGGGTTTTCCTTGCTCGTCCAATCATCAATTTGCGAGGGCAAAGCACTGAGAGGTTGGCGGGCAGGCAAAAGCTCTCGTTGCGAGACTTGTAGTCCAAGCGCAGTTGTGAGCATGAGAAATGCAAGAACCACGAACTGCGGTGACCAACTTCGAGTTGCTCTCGTCTCGTAAGCCGGGATGCTTTCTTGCATCGCTCGCGACTCACCACCGTTGCTTCGCGTCGGCCATATCCAGTCGAGCGCTCGGTGCACCAGGGAAAGCATGATTAGGGCAAGAACGAACACGATCAATCCCTGAAACTCGTGATAAAACCCCTCTGCTAATTCGGGATGGTGCTGTCCCAGTAGCCCGGTCAACACTATCCGGAGGACGTTGGCCGAAATCGCGACAGGTACAGATGCGGCCACCAGCACGATGCGAACCCAATTGCGCTTTTCCAACAGGTAGCCGTAGATGACCGCGAGCGTCAGCAGCGAAACCAGCGAGCGAATTCCGCTACATGCTTCGACCACCTGCAATTGCGTGTGGGGCAGATCGATCACATTTCCGTCCCTGAACGTCGGGACATTAAATAGATTCCAAAGAACCGTAGCCGCGAGTTTCGAAGCGAACAACTGGAGAGGAAAAGTGACTTGCTGAATGATGATGGCTGGGATAGGGATCATCAGGAACAGTAACGCCCAGGGGAATAGCACTGCGCGAAACAGGCACGTACCCCAGAGCAATATGATCAAACCCGCTATTAGAATCAGCAAAGATGCTCGCGACGTGAACAATTCCACTCCCAGCACTCCAAGCACCAGTAGGGCAAGGGCAAGAATAACAAGCGGAAGACCAGTCCAGGACGGTGAAAGGCGAACCTGTTTCAGTCGATCACGGTTCGCCCACAAGACAAAAGAGGCGAAAAAAGGGACGAGAAGACCATGCGAAGAATACTGATCGTTGATCAGCTGGGCGAACAGGCGAACTAAGATTCCCGTATAGAGCCAAGCGATCAACCCCAGCAGCAGCAAGATGCGGTAACGCATGGGCGTTTATTATGCCACTGCTGCGTCAGTTGACGTAATATCCCGATTTCACTCATTGACTAGGTTAATGCGCTGAGGAGGCGGGTTTCTTTACCGCGTCGAGCTTCATCCTTGCTTTCGCTTCTTAGCAAGACGTTCCAACTCTCGCTCGTATGCGTCCCGGCGTGCCAGCTGCTCACGTTCTCTCTCGCGCATGTTCACTTCCAATTCGTGTCTAACTCTGCTGGTTTTTCTCTCATATCGTGGGTTCAGCAACCACAGAATGGAATGTCGATCCGCCGCATTCGGATTGGCTTCTTTCGTGCCCAATCGATGGGAGGGCAGTTTCTGAAAAGCGGCGAGAGTGGCCGTTTGCGGCTGCGTCCGCCAGTTCAATTCTTCCAGCCGATTTCGCAGCTCATCCCCGCATGTCTTACGAGGATTGCAATGTTCACAATCTGGACGGTGGATTCTCAGCAGAGACAACAAGTAGCATTTTAACTTCATGACCTTACCTCGCACTTCGGGTCATTCGCCTCAGGCGGTGTTGCGTCTCAACTGGCGGGAACTGCTCTTCGGAGAGGGGGACGTATTATGCCACAGGATGCAGGTGTCGCTTTCAATAAAACTGGCTACCTCTGGATGATGAGATCGCTGGGAGCCACAGCGCAACGCAGTACATATCTGTTATCTGTTGAAACATCGCGATTACACTCAGAACGTCAGAGGTCAGACCGCCCGCCCTTCAACTCCTGACAAATCTGCTGCAGATTTAGCTCGTGAAATTCAACCTCCATTTTTGCAGTTCCTCCGTCATTTCTTGGATGAGGCTCGCGTGCCGCTCCCTCAACCCCGTCGGCAATTTATCCTGCGTGACGATCTTCATCGTGTATAACAAACGACGCTTACGCGCTATTCCTTCCGCGAGTTTTGCTCTACAAACTTGGCGACTCTTCTGCATTGTCAGCCTTGGCGAATTCTAGATCCGTGATCGTGGGATTCAGCCGGTCCAGCAACTCCAGCAGATCGCGTCGTCGCCGGCTCGCCCACGGAGCTAACCGGAACGCCTCCAGTTGCTCTCGTCCCGCCTCTCGCCACAACCGCTTCTTGCACCGTAGGCCTTCGTTGAGCGCCACCGCTTGTAGTTGGTTCATGATCCGGGTGGCCGGATTTTTCGCGGAGGCTTTTCACAAGCGCTCCAAGTTCGCAAGTACCAAGAAAATCGCGCTCGCCTTCGGACGCGCCAACGACCACCGGGCGAGAAGAGGTCTCGCTGTTTCCTGACGCCGGATAAGGCGCGCCGCAGTAGTCAGCGTTTTGCGGCGAGCTTCTGCATCGACGGCAAACAGTTCGGACACAACGCTCGCTGACAAAACTGATCGCGATCTGTCGTGATCACTCCCGAACTCGAATCCGGGGCGTCAAATCCCGTGTTCGCTGTACGCGGCCGCAGTCTGCAGCGGAAACAAACCGGACTTCAGCAGCACCATCATCAGAGTGAAATCACCGGTCAGTTCACAGGCGGCGATGAGTAGCACGAACCCGGTCGCATGCACATGATTGTGAACTACGGAGAGCAGTAAAGTAGCCAAGAGTCCGACCAGCAGTACCAGTCCAAAGAACGCGCGCGTATAAGGCCCGCTCAACCACTGGCGCAGAGTCTCGCGCGCCGCGGGTAACGAGCGGTTCATGCGCGCCAGATAGACCGCGAGCAGCACAAAATTCACCACCAGCAACCCGAGTTCGAGGTTGTGAAGAAAGCCTGGAGTTGCCTCTCCCCGAAGTTCGCGAATCGTCAGCGACAACGTGGTTCCACCCAATGTCGCATACATCAGGAGCAACAGCGGGAGCAGGCGCGTCCGCCAGAAGGCAACTCCCGGGGAACAGTTCATGACGAAGCCGTCATAGAACATAATGATGACCGCCGAGAGAATGGCGACTGCGGTGACCGCGTCGCTCAGCCAGCCTGATAGTTGCCACGCGGGCCCCAAAACGTGAGGGAATAGCAGAATCAGGCCACTTACCGCAAAGAATCCCATGGCCCAGATGCCACGCGCGATCCAGGAGCGGTCAGGACGCATCGCGGCCCGCCAGAAACGCTCCGGCCGACCGAGGAAAAGCATGTGCGCGGTGTTCTTGCCAACGACTACGATCAGGTACCCCGCCAGCATCCCGGCCGTGTGATCGGTGAGCAATGCCAGGACAAACAATCCCGCGCCCAGGCCGCCGAGGAAGAATGCCGTGCCAATCAGCCAGTTCCAGAACGTTTGGCGGTAGTACCCGTACGCGAAACGGTGATTTGCGATTCCAACGCTTGGTGTCGTCACTTTCCCCCCTTCCCGCGCTCGATCTCACTATTCGTCCAGGTAGAACACGTTAGGTTTGGTGTTGTACTCGGGTGACAAGGTCCAGCCCTTCCGATCCTTGACCAGGCGCTGCAACTTGCCGTTGGGATCCTCCACATCGCCAAAGATGCGGGCATCCGTCGGGCAAGTCACGACGCACGCGGGTTCCAGACCCTGGTCCACCCGAGGTGCGCACAGCGTGCACTTGATATTGGTGCCTTCTTCAAAGTCCATGAACTTGATCGCTTCATACGGCGATAAACCGTCCGTGCCGTAGCCGTGCTTGAGCAAACCTTTCGCGACGTAGTGACGGTTCATGTACGGACAAGCCACGTTGCAAGCGCGGCAACCGATGCACTTTTCCTTATCCACCATCACGATTCCGTCCGGTCGGATATAAGTTGCGCCCGTGGGACAGGCTTCCGCACAGGGTGCGTCGGAGCAGTGATTGCACAGCACAGGCAGGAAGGTTCGCTTGGTTGTGGGGTACTTCCCCACTTCGCGCGTCACCACTCGGGCAAAGTGTATGCCCTCGGGTGTACCGTTTTCCTGCTTGCAGGCGAGGGTGCACGCGTTGCAGCCGATGCACCGCTTCAGGTCGATCACCATTCCGTATCTAGCCATGTGTGCTCCGCTCAGCCTCCGTGCAAGTGGCGCAAGATCGCCATGGTGACGATCTCCTCGCCTCCCTGAAGCCGCCTGTTCAATTGATCCGCTTTCAGGCTCAGACCATCAACCACCACCGCGAAATCACCGCGTAATTTGCCGTCGCACACCAAAATATCGTATAGCGTCCGCCCGTCCACGGTAGGCAACTGCCGCAGGACATCGGCGATCGTGGCATTCTCAAATTCCACTGCCACGGTCCGCCGGCTGAACCCCAGCATTTTCCGCGTGGTTCCCAGTGCGGCGATATGTGCGCTCGCCATCCTGCCTCCTAGGTTCGAACCCGTTCCACTCGCACCCGCGCTGTCGATTCCAATCCGCCCGTGGCGCTGTCCGTATATCGCATCGATCCCGTCAACAGCCGGTTGAAGTGCGTACCGCGTTCCTTCGCCCGGTCGTTGGTTACAACGTACCGCGTCAGGGTGTTGCTGACTCCGAATACCTGCGGATGAATGCCTTCGATCACTTGGGCATGTCCCTCGATACTTCCCGCCGGAGAAGTCAGGCGGATACGGTCTCCGGTTTTCAATCCCAGTTTCCTGGCGGTGAGAGAGTTGATCAGCACGCCGCCGTGGATGGAGTCTTTCTCGCTCACTTCGGAGAGCCACGGCATCACCATCGTGTCGGCAAAAGTGTGCAGGCTCTCCTTGAACGTAATCGCGAAGTACTCGTAGCCCGCCTTCTCGTCTTCGATCACCTGCGATGTTTTCCAGAATGGCAATGGCTGGTAGTTATCGAGCGGCCAGTCTTTCAGCCCCACCTCGGTAAACTTGCGCCGCATGTCGTCTCCGGTGCGCTGGATGAATTCAAAATAAAAGGGGATACGCAGGTCGCCATAGGGCATGTAGGTTTCTTCCGGAGTGCGGTAGCGCACCGCGTGCCCGTGCTCCTTGAACCAGTCCAGCCCTTTGCTATCGCCGTAGACGCTGCGCGCGTACTGATCCCAGAATTCTTCCACGCCGTAACATTTCTCCGGGTCCAGTAGGTATTTCGGCTGCGCGGTATAGCCGCACACCATGTTCAGGACGTCGTTCCAGTCATCCCGGAACCCCATCCGCTCCGCCAGTTCGGTCAGGATGTCATAGGCATCGCGCGTATCTCCCACCGGTTCGACGACCGGCTGCCGCAACGAGTGGCCGGTGACCGCCGGCGGCTCCAGGCAATTGAGCAAATACGACTCGAGGTAGGTGTGGGCCGGCAGGAATACGTCCGCCCACTGCGTCGACTCGGTGTGCTGAATGTCAATGGCGACCACGAACTTCATTTTCGCCATGATCTTCTCGACCTTGTCGGTTTCGGGCAGGTTCCACAAAGGATTCGAGTGGTAGAGGAGTACCGCCTCGGGCTCGTAGTTCAGGCCGAATTTCTTCGGATCCAGGAGAGTTTCGGTGTTGAGTTGCCCAGCGTCGAAACCAATTGGAAACCACTCCATCAAATGGGTCGAATCCGGTGGATATTTGAATGGCGGCGCGGGATGCAACTGGTGCGGCTCCGGCTTCAACATTCCGTCTTCTCCCGGATGCACGAAGAAGCCGCGGTGATCCAGCGGCACGCCGAGGTGGCCGCCAGGCACATCAATGTTGCCCACCAGCATGTTGATCATCTTGAACGTCAAATTGTCGAACAAGCCGTTGGCATGCGACTGCGAGCCGCGGTAATAGTTCAAGGCCGCGGGTCGGAACGGATACGTCTTTCCCTGGATTTCGATAGTCGCGCCGATCTGTGCCGCTTCCACGAATTCCCTCGCGATACGGCGGATCGTCTCGGCTGGAACCGTGCTTACTTCGGACATCCGCTCGGGGGTGTGATCGGCTAACAGGTCCGCCCACACCTGAAAGCCGGTGCGGACGCGGGCGCCGTCCACAGTAAATGTTCCTTCCAGCGCCATATCTTCCGCGGCTACTTCATCCCACGGGTAGGCGGCCCCAAGCTTCACATCCCACGCCATCGCCTTGCCTTTCTCCGAGCGGAGATGGTAGCCGTCACTCTTCACCAGGTACGGAGCATTGGTGCGATCCCGAAGAAATTCGCGGTCGTAACGTTTCAACTCGTGAATCAGCACGTGGGCCATGCCCAGCACAAAGGCCCGATCCGTGCCCGGGAGGGTGGGAATCCACTCATCGGCCTTCGCCGAGGCGATCGAGCAACGCGGGTCGAGGCTTACTACCCTCATGCCTCGCATGCGCGCGTCCGCCATCCGCTTGGCGCTGCCGGAAAGATGCAGGTGAGAGGAAAATCCGTCACCGGAGCCGATCTGGATCCAGTAGTTGCAGAGATCGTAGTCGTTGATAGCGGCGAACGACCCATCGACGCTGCCATTTACCGGATGGTAGGAGCCTCCACAGTAATTCCCCAGAGAGGTGAAGAAGTTCGGCGAGCCGAACGCCGCCGGCCAGCCCCATAGAAGAATCCTTTGGAAGTCGCCAATGGCGCAGAGCAGCTTGCGCGGATCATCAGCCCGCACCTTGCCCAGTTCCCGGGCAACTATCCCGTAGGCTTCCTCCCACGAGATCTCTACCCATTTCGGATCCACGCCCGGTCCCTTGCGCGGATTGGTCCGTTTCATGGGCTTGAGCACCCGATTGGGATCGTACAGGCGTGACAGCCCGGCATTACCCTTGGGACAGAGCTTGCCTAGATTGTCGGGATTTGTCGGATCGCCCTCAATCTTGAGCGCGACCCCATCACGAACCTGCACCAGGATTCCGCAGCCATGTAGACACATGCCGCAAGTACTTGGGATCCAGTTGGATTCGACCGGGACTGTTTGTGCCACTCCCATGTGGACCTCCACCCCATCTTGGGTTCCTACGTTCCCTCGGATGGTCACATTGGTTCAGTGACCTGGATCACATCCCCGTGTGATCCTGCGCGTGTGGCCCCGCTATTTCGTGGTGGTTCGGAGGTTCTGGTGAGTGTAATCGCCTGTGGCTGTTGAAAAAGGAACCAAAGGCAGTAATTTCAGTGAATTTCAGCGTCTACGACCGACGAACATTCAATAGCTTACGAACGAATTTCGCTGTTGAATTTCCCTAAAAAGAGTTTTTCAACACCCACGCCTGTTTACAACAGCTATCTGTCCAACTGGAAGTGTTCGTTGGAATTTTCCGACATGCTGGCCTAGCCCTTGCCCACTCGGTGGTCAAAAAGGGCCTCTCCGCAGCCGCCGCAAGTGAGTGAATCCAATGCCCGAGACCAATGCCCGAGACATTCGCGTCCGTGCTGGTCAGTCGGGTATACCTTTTACCACTCGTTACTGAACTTACTGCGGTAGCCCGATCCGGCGCAGCAAGTCGGCGTAGCGAGGATCAGAGCGGATTTTTTCGAGTCTCGGGTCAACATTGATGTCTACAACTCCCGACCGGCTGACAAATGCCTTGTCTAGAGCTGCGAATGCAGCATCTTTCTCGCCCAGCATCGCATAATCAGCAGCCGCGCTGGGGGCCAACCCTCCGCGATAGTGATTGCCTTCGGCTTCGTTATCCTTCGCATCTTCGCTGAGGTACCCCTTATACCCTGACTTCTCGAAGGTCCGCATGAGTTCCGTGGCTCGTGCTTCGTGACCCTGTAACCGTTGGATTTTCACCCACTGCTCTATCGCCTGCGGGTAGTTCCCCATTTGCTCGTATGCGAGTCCAAGAACTGAAACAGCGTCAGCGTCCTTCGGGTCGATCTCTAGTGTTTTGTTCGCCTGCTCAATGGCATGTTTGTAATCATGTGCGAAGTCATACTCCCACGCGAGAACCATGTTGTTCAATTCCGAGAGCGGATCAAGTTCCACCGCCCGGCGGCATTCGGCGAGACCCTCCTGAGTCTTGCCCGTGCCAACTTTGATCCAGCAGGAGACCTCATGGGCATAGGCAGAATTGGGATCAAGTGCGAGAGCCCTCTGAATCTCCGCTTCAGCCTCCGGGAAGTTCCAGAAATAGTTGAAATCGAGATTGGCTAAAGCAGTGTGGGACTCGGGAATCTGGCTGTCGAGTTCCAGTGCCCGCCGCGCTGCAGATCGCGCTTTGTCCAATAGCTCGGGGTCAGACACATAGCCCATGTAACCCTGTATTGCGTAAACATCTGCAAGTCCAGCGTAGGCAGCCGCATAGCCTGAGTCTTTAGCAACTGCCTTGTCGAAAAACTCGGCAGCCGCCTTCAAGTCTTCTGGAGTCCAAGTCTTTTCGTAATAGTGCCGTCCCTTCAAGTAAAGCCGATATGCCTCAGCGTCTTTTGTTCCTACTCCGTGTGGGCTGCGCGAACATGGAAACGGATTCAGGCGGCTGAGCCGGAGAGTGACGGGGAATTTAGGCGGAAGCATCGCTCCCTTCTCCTGAAACTGTCAGGTGCTGTCTCCGTATCCCTCCTGATTGCTTGTGGCTTAGGTGTATCCGCTGGCCACAAGCAGCGCGACACGCGGCGCTTTGTGCAAGCCGTTGTTGAACTGAACCGAGACCAAACTGAGGTAGACAAGCATTTTATGCAAACTTTTACGTATGGCAACCTTCGTCAGCCAGCTTCTTTTTCCAGCCCAGAGGTGGCGGCTAATTCACTAGCCGAATTTGAAGAGTACGCTTCAGCGTCAGAAAACGTTATGAGGCGCAAAGAGTCGCTGCTTGCGGGACACTCTGTTCCCGTACTGACAGCCCAATTCGAATCGGCGCGTGTCATGATTTCTGCGACGGAGGAACTTTATCGATATGCCTCAGAACCTTCGCGCAACGTACACATTGAAAATGGCGTTGTCGTCATAGGAGGAGTTGACGAATTTAACAAACGAGCGCATGCATCGAACGTCGCCCTACAGAAATTCAATTTGGCGTCCGCCGCGCTGAGCAGAGCGCAGGGGTTATCGCACCCTCCGAATCAATGATCCGATCTTCAAACCCTTGTGTCCGAATCGCACACCAAGTCGTGAGGGAGATTTATAAAGAGGAGACAAATGGAAAAGCCAACCGTGCCCGAGCAGAGCTTATTGAAACTGGCCGCACTTGCGGTGTATCGAGTTTTCACCAAACCCTTGACGGATGGTCACGGGAACTTTATTGACGCCCCGAGCCGCACGTCTAGACGTGGGGCGGTGCTGGACAAGGTTATTGGAGCGTTGCGCCAAAAGTAAAGGACGCTTTCGGGAAGGGGATTCTAGCAAATGCTCACTTTGTCTTGTCCATCTTGTAGAACGCTGTTGGATACAGGTACCGTGAAGACTCTGGGATATGAGGCAATTCAGTGCAAAGGGTGCGGAAAAGTGTGTCGCACAACCTATACAGAGTGGGCACACCTGACTCCCTCCGGAAAGCGATGGTTCTGGTTTCGCGACCTGCTCTTTTCCGCAATATTCTTTGGGGTTATAGCGGCGTGCATCGCTCGCTCTGAACCTAGTCCACGAGCGATCACTTTTGTTTTAAGAGGTTCGTTCTGTTTAGTCTGTTTGCTCGTGATCTGGAAGTTCGCTCTTGTCAAGTTATCATTAGCGCGATGTCCAACTAACGCATCGCTAACCACGGTGCGGAAGCAGATGCCCAGAAAATTCCTTTGGCTTGGAATAGCTATGACGGCGAGCCCGCTTCTGCTCTTGACGGCCCTTTTGACTCCGGTTGCCGAATATTCCATGTGGCCGTTTATAGCCTCATTGCCGACCTGTTTGGTCGGGGTTTTCCTGTGGCAACAAGCAAGTCTGCGGGGAATTGCAAAAACTCCCTTAGGTTGAGACATACGTAGTCTCACAACGTATACTGGCTGGCCAAAGGCCCGACCCCGAAAACAGGGGCAAAAAGCCGCATAAAATGTGGTTGCGGATTTCACCCTTGTGGGCCGGGGCTGAAAAGTCTCGAAATAAGGGGTTCGCGAAGGCTGGGGGTTTGAGACTAGCTGTCGTAGTCGTATCGTGGTTCGGCGATTCCCGGCTCGGGCCGGAGCAATTCCTCGCGGATCGCTTGCCGCTTTTCTTTGGCCAACAGACACGCTTCCAAGGCGGTTTCGCGGAAGCCCTGTTCGCTGGCGGCACTAACGACGTGCAGGTCTTCCCTCACATCATGGATTAGGCGTTCGATTGGAACAAGTGGGACACTGCTCACAAAGGTGACCGTCCTCATCTTCTTCCTTTAAGCAGTTACGTCACCAAACTGAAGAACGGGAACCTTGTCTGTGTGTTTTCTTCAGGATCAAAAATGATTCCGTGCAGTGGGTAGTGGCTTAGTTTGAATCCACAGGCCGAGGACTGCCGATGTGCTGCCAAGAGCGACGATAGTCCGGCAGAGGGATCAGCGAGAGTTGTTAGTGCAATGAGGTTTCAACGATTAGGGATCAGCGAGTCGGACAACCCGCCCCAAGGGCATCAGTCCAAACCGAGCGAAGAATCCATTCCCATCGTCGCTCATCTGCTGGACGGCGGAAGCTTTCAGGATAAGGCGCACCAAGAGAGGTACCCTCGTTCTTGTACTGAATCGGCCTATCATCCTTTTAAGAACAATCAGTATGAGCTACGCACATGGCAGCGAATCAAGTAGTGCTTTACTTTGACACACAGCAGGATGCCTTGCTCTTCACGCTGGCTGCCAGTTCGGTAATGTCAGCAGAAGGGCCGGTCCACCGCAGCAAGGCAGCGGTGAAGGTTGCGGAGGAAATTTGCAAAGCCAGTCGAATCATGACTGAGGGTGTTCTCAACGTCACGTGAAGGGCGGCAATATTAGATGATTCGAAAAGCTGCGCTGCAAATAGGAGTCCCTGCACTACTCGCTTTCATTGCATGGAATGCGTACCTTGCCGTCAACCATCTTCAACGGGTGCAGAAAACAGCGGCGCTCACACTTGAAAGTTCCGCGATCCAAGCTAAACTTTCCGGGGTTTTGAAAGACCTGACCGATATGGAAACAGGTCAGCGCGGATACTTGCTAACCGGGGACCCCGCTTACTTGCTGCCTTACACTGATGCGAAGGGCAGGATCGAAATGGATTTTCTTAGTCTTCGAGCAGGGCTCGCTGATCGGCAGCGCGAACAATCACTGGAATCGCAGTTGGAGTCCTTGGCTGGTTCAAAACAGACTGAGATGGAGCATTCTATTAAGTTGCGCCAACAAGGGTATCGCCATCGCTCTTTCAAGCTCGTCGATACAAACGAAGGAAAGGACTGCATGGATGAGATTCGGCGGATCGCATCTTCGTTATCTTCAGCGGAGAGCAGCACGTTCGCGAGATTAGACGCAGAGAGGACTGCCGCACTGAAGAGAGCATTTTCTGCAACCATTGTCTTCAATTCGGTCCTGCTGGTGTTGGCAATATGCGCATTTGGGCTAATCCGCCATCATGGGCGATTGCTCGGAGAAGAAGCCGCCCAGAGCAGGAATGAACTAGCCGTGCGGAATTTGCAGTTAGAGAAATTAACCTCTGCCCTTTCCGGCCAAGCGCGTTCTGACATTATTGCAATCAATACCAACTCCCGCTTGTTGCTGGAGAATTACGGAGGGTTTCTTCCACGACAGGGGCACGAATATGCTGAGCAGATGAAAGAAACAGCGGCACAAATGGAACGACTCCGACAAGATTTGGTTGGCAGCCCACCGTCCAACGGTAATGGAAGGGCAGCTTAGCAATTACCATCGAGTGCCGCTGGCAGCCTTCCCTCTGGAAAAACGCCGGCGGACCTAGCCTCGCTTCGTAGCCGCCCGGACTCTTGCCCAGCGTGCCCTCTGCGCGGCTGCAATTCTCTTGCGTCCTGCCGCCGAAATGCTTCTCTTTTTCCGACTGGATTTTCCCGCGCGCAGGTAAACTTTCCCGAAAGCTGTGAGGGCAGCGGTTACGCGGTGCAGTTCATCCTCAAGTCGTGTGCGTTCCTTCTGGAGTTGACTGACTACAGACTGCATCAATGTCTTTGGCATCGTGCGATTTTATCACCCGCATTTGGCGCGAGCGTGTGGCCCGATCGAGGTTCCTCATGGCGCACCACACCCTTCGCACACTAATTGGCACTATTGCTGCACCCTGAAACTCTGCGACTGACCGACAGTCAGCCAATCACCGATTCGTGTTGCCGGTATCGCCAGTCAACGTCTGCACACAACCGGCACACTCAGGAAGTCCAACGGGCATTTCACCGGCGGATCAGCACTGCTATCTTGGACTTCCCACAAGCCCGTTTCTGGACCGCGACCGATGTGCGACAGTCTCCTGTGCGACAGGGCAAAGAAAAAGGGTCCAGCGAACCAGTAAGGAATGCCGAAATGACGCGCGCCTTTAGAACCGGCCGCGATCGTACAGGACAAGCTGGTCGCGGCCATTACCGAGGAAGCGACCCGTGGCCGCGAGCACCCACGAAGTGCGCCAGCCGGAATACTCCTGGATGCGCGTCATGATTTCCTGAATGCCGTACATTTCGGCGTAGCCGTCCGCGGCGATATAGCGCAGATATTCCGTGCGGGACGCCCCGGTGAAATGCCCAGCGACGAGCAGATCCCACGCACGGCCCATCCAATCGCCGGCGACGATATCGTGGCCGCCGTCGAGTGGGCTGACGATGTCTGCATCGGACCCGAGCTGGTCGGCGTATCGCAGTATCTGCTGCTTCCCGAGGCCCAGGTTCATGAAATCACCGGCAATGGCGCCGCCCAGGTTCGAGCCAAACCCGTTGAAGGTGAATAGTGAATGGAAATTCCCGCCGTCGTCGAACGCTACGATCTCGGCAAAGTTTCCTGCGCGGTCGCATAGCCACGCTTCACCCTTGCCACTTTGCAAGAACTGGCCTGACACCACCCAGTCCCAGCTTGGGCGCCAGTCCGTGTTTGACGTGTCCAGATTGACGTTGCCGGCGGAATCGAAGCCGACGATATCGGCTGTTCCTCCGGCACGATCGTAGAGCAGCAACTGATCGCGCCCGTTGCCGATGAATGGGCCCACGGTGATCAGGTCCCAGCTCGTCCGCCAGCCGCTGTCGGCGCGACGCAAGTTGATGGCGCCGGAACCGTCGAAGCCGACAAGCAGAGTGTCGCCGGTGGCCTTGTCGTACATCAGGACCTGCCTTCGCAGATTGCCGAGGAAATTGCCGGCAACGAGCGTGGTCCAGTTCGAGCCGAGCGACTCGTCTGTGGGATCGAGGTTCACGAGACCGGTGTTGTCGAAACCCACGACGGCGAGCGCGCCGCCAGCCCGGTCGTAGAGCACGATCTGGTCGCGGTCCGGTCGCGTGAACGCGCCCGCAAGCATCACGTCCGAGCTCGACCGAAAACCATTGTTCGTGCGATCCACCTGGACGGCGCCATTGCTATCGAAGCCCACGACGTCGCATGCGGCGCCGAGGCCG
Organism: uncultured Acidobacteriaceae bacterium; assembly: GCA_963772195.1. Lineage (GTDB taxonomy): Bacteria > Acidobacteriota > Terriglobia > Terriglobales > Acidobacteriaceae > Acidiflorens. The sequence goes on from CAVYWE010000004.1 coordinate 187,010, forward strand.
CCGAAGCGAACGAAAAGATTCAGCGTGATCTGATCGACCGCGCTCCAGGAGTCGGCATCCTGGCTCAGGCCCTGCGTCCAGTCGATGGTCGACGCGGTGAACACAGCGCCCGCTTTCTCTGAGATCAGCATCGAGGCGATAACGGGCGGGTCAGAAGCTTGGTCGGTCGTTGAAGCGAATCTCACTTCGGCGAGTGTTTTCCACGAGCTGTCCCGCTCGCCCGTCGCGACGTCGATCTCGTAGCCGACTACCGTCCCGCCATCGCCGAACGTTCCGAATTCGTCGCACTGTTGTAAGTCGGTTCCGTCGAACACCCAATGATCGGGCTCGAGAGTCACGAAGTGCGCAGTATCGCCATTGATGTCGTCGCGTGAATGAGAGCCATCGGGCGGGACAGGTGAAAGCGCTCCGCCAAGTGTCGTTCCCAGGAGCGCTGCCGATTCCTGCTTCGTCCAGTTGATCGTCTTTTCAGTCCTGCCAGTCGTGGAGTGCGCGGAGGTGGGATCGAACGCGTCAACCTTGTAGCAGACCATCGTGTCGCCACCGTCTTCGATACGGATTCGCCACCAGCAGTTGTTAGCGCTGAAGAACGCTGCGTTGCCGCCCGCGGCAATGTACTTCCGCAGCGCGTCGTACATCTCGTTCGAGTAGTACTCCGAATGCCCGACGCTCACGATCATGGTGTACGCGTCGAGCAGGCTGGGATTATTGTGCAAATCTACGAGCGTTGCCCATTCCACGCCGATCTCGAGGCGACCCAGCCACTTCGCCAGCGGCCCCTCCCAGTAGAGCCATTTTTGTCCCACGAACGGCACCTCACCGATGAACGGTCTTCGAAAGCTGACGCGGAATGCCCAAGGCACAATGGCATTGCCGGCACCCGGCGAGGTGTACCAGGAAGAATTGAAGCTGCGGAAGCCATAGAGGCTTCGGCCCCAGAAGTTGTACGCTTCATAGGTAGTGTCGTTGACGAACACGAGGATGTTCGATTGCGATCCGGGCTCGCTTGCACGCACGACGAACGGGATGTCGAGCGAGTACTGTGGTCCCAAGCCGCCTGCGAGTCGGGCCGCGGTCTGGGGCGGTGCGCCTCCGCCGGCGAGAATTCCGCCGGCCGTTACGCGGGCTACATACAGGCCGCTGGGCCAATCAAGCCGCCGACAACATGGCTCCACGACTTGCGCCAGCCATCACTCGACTGTCGCGGGTGCAGACCGCCGTTACCATCGCACGTGAGAATCTCTCCGCGGCCGGTCTGCTGGTTGTAGCGCAGAACGGCGCTGAAATCCGAGCCCACGACACGCACAATGCACGTGGGTCCAGGTTCCCCAATTCGAGAACTCGCGCAACGTGATCAGGTTGCCCGTCGCGTCAACGTTGAAGATCGCGGCGAAGCCGGAAGTGGAATCGACGAGAAGGAGGCTGCTGTTCTGCGAACTGCTGAAGCGTCAGGGAATGCGCACCGTCGCCGCGGGATCCCACCTCGGTCCGTCGCGGTAGTCCCGCCAACCGGGGCTACTTCCGGTTTAGTCTCAATCGCCCGTATTTTTCCTCAGGTGGGTAGCCCAAAGTAGCCCAAGAAATCTGGCCGGACGGTGTCGCGATCATGGTGCATTTTCGTGATGGACCTGCGCGAACGCCTCCTCAATGGCCGAAACGAGTATGTATCTGGTTGACTTTGGACCTCGTCAGAAACATTAAGCAGATGTACGAACGAGGTGATGACCATTTGTATGTCTTAGCCAACAGTTCTGGACGAATGGCCCGCAACGGGCTTTCCAGCGTCTGATCAGGATTTCAGGTACAGAGGGTTCGATGCGACTGGCAAACTGCTGAAGGCGATCCCGTACAAAGAGCTGGATAGCGATGTGGAAAAAAGAGACTCGTCTAACGCTTAGATGAAAAACAGGAGTCTGTCATAATCCGTCACTTGTGACGATTGAAGGACTTCTTTTGTGGATTCGCTGCTGCACCGTCGTCATACTCCTCGCTCCTCCACCGGGTTCGAGGAAGATTGCGTTACACTCCAAACCTAGGCTGGGAACGTCCTAAGGGAGATGGTCAGGGCATTCTGACTTTCCTGAGGGTGTGCGATGCTGAATATTCAGAAGATTCTTCTGCCCGTTGATTTCCCGAACGCCTCGCTGCGTGTGGTTCATCAGGCTGCGACATTGGCGCACCGTTTCCATTCTGAGATCGTGGTGCTGCACCTCCTGACAATGCAGAGACATGCCGCTGGCGTGCCAGAGGACGGCAGCGAGCTGGCTGGCTCGGACTTACTCGCGGCGATCATTAGAGAGGCCCAGAAACAGCAGGACCAGTCTCTCGAGCCGGAGCTTGAAGGCCTTGCCATCCGACACGTGTTGGTTAAAGGCGACCCGGCCCACGCAATTGTGCGGACGGCTCGGGTGGAAAAAGCCGATCTGATCATGATGCCGTCGCATGGCTCCACGTTCAATCGGTTTCTTCTGGGCGCTGTGACAGCGAACGTACTACACGGGACCGAGTGTCCGGTTTGGACCGGCGCCCACGTGCAAGAATCGCAAGTGCAGAAGTTTGCGATCCGCAACGTCCTGTGCGCAGTTGGTTTGAGCCCCCGTAGTGACGAAGCTGTGTCGTGGGCCGCCCCAATGGCCGCCGAATTTGGTGCCCGTCTTACGCTCGCCCACGTCACTGCCTCGGTGGAGCTTTGGGGACCTGGCGGCAGCTACGTCGATCAAAAGTGGAAAGACGAGCTCGTCGGCGATGCTTCCCAGCGTATCGCAAAGCTCCAGCAAGACATGGGTATCAAGGCGGACGTATTCATCGGCAGTGGCGACGTGCCGAAGGTGCTGAGCCAAGCTGTGGATCAGACGAAGGCGGATTTGCTGGTTACCGAGTGCTACCCTTATGGCGGTAACCTGCGGATCCACGGCTACGCAATCATTTGCGCGGTACCGATTCCAGTTCTGAGCGTGTGAGGAGCCTGACTCGTGCGCGCATAATCCCCGGTTTGTCGGCGATCCGAAAGTACTTGCCGGAGGGAAAAGGAGATTCCGATTGACCGTTGACACCAGTGAGCAACCCCACATCGACCGCAACCATCAACTCTCGGCCCACGGTTCGGAAGTTCACCGCCATAAAGTAGTGTGGGTCGTCATATGGATTGTGTTGGTGCTAGTCGTTGCGCTTATAGTCGTGCTGGTATGGCGTCACCTCGTTGCCGCGAACAAAGTAGCGCCCGCGCCGCCGAAGATCACGATCACAACCGCGACCGCTAAGCAAGGCGCCATCGGCGTTTACCTTGACGCAATCGGCACGGTCACTCCCGTCTATACCGCTTCGATCACCAGCCAGGTGAATGGCCTGGTAGTCGCCGTGCATTTTAAGGAGGGTCAGCTGGTAAGTAAGGGCGATCCACTGATTGACATTGATTCGCGCACGTACCGCGCAACGCTCTTACAGGCGCAAGGACTGCTGGAGCGAGACGAAAATCTGCTCGCCCAGGCAGAGATGGATCTGGAACGCTATCGCGCCGCACTGGCTCGCAACGCGATTTCAAAACAAATCGTGGATGACCAGGAAAAGCTTGTGCTGCAGGACCAGGGCACGGTAAAGAACGACCAGGGCGCGGCGCAATACGACCAGGTTCAGGTCGACTACTGCCACATCACCGCTCCCATCGCTGGGCGGGTAGGTCTACGGCTGGTGGACCCGGGCAACGTGGTGCAATCTTCTGGAACCGCAACTCTGGCCATCATCACGCAGTTGACGCCCATTACCGTAATTTTCACCATACCGGAAGACAGTCTCGGCCCAGTTGAAGCTCAACTGCGCAAGAAGGCTAAGCTCACCGTCGATGCTTTTGATCGCACAGCGCAGACAAAGATTGCCAGCGGGAAGTTGTTGACGCTCGACAACCAGATTGACACCACAACGGGAACAGTTAAAGCACGAGCCGTCTTCGACAATAAGAATGATGCGCTCTTCCCCAACCAGTTTGTCAACACGCGGCTGCTGGTGAATACGTTGCAGGGGGTGACGCTGGTTCCAGCATCCGCCATTCAACAAAATGGTCAAGCATCGTTCGTGTATGTGATTCAAAACAATATCGCGCATATGCGCGGCATAAAGCCGGGAGTTACAGACGGCGGCTTAACGCAGGTTGACGGCATCAATGCTGGAGACGTTGTCGCCAACAGCAGCTTCGATAAGTTGCAGGAGAACGCCGCAGTCGTTGTTCCGAATCAGGGTCCGAACAAGGGGTCGACCAAGCCTGCCGCGGCCGGCGCGAGCGGGAGCAGCGTCCCGTGAGTCCATCTCGTCCGTTTATCTTGCGGCCCGTTGCGACCTCTTTGCTGATGGCTGCCATTCTTTTGGTCGGCATTGTGGGCTACACACAACTGCCGGTCTCCGCCTTGCCGCAAGTCGATTACCCCACCATTCAGGTAGTCACGTTTTATCCCGGAGCAAGCCCGACGGTGATGGCGACGACGGTGACCGCACCACTGGAGCGCCAGTTCGGTCAACTGCAGGGTTTGAGCCAGATGACCTCCACCAGTTCCGGTGGCACGAGCGTCATTGTGCTGCAGTTCAACCTCAGTCTGAATATTGATGTGGCTGAGCAGGAGGTGCAGTCTGCCATCAACGCGTCGCAGAGTTTGTTGCCCTCCATTCTGCCCTCGCCGCCAATCTACAGTAAGACAAATCCAGCCGATGCTCCTGTGCTCACCTTGGGCATCACCTCAAGTTCCATGCCGCTTTCTCAGGTCGAGGATCTTGTGGACACGCGGCTTGCGCCTAAGATTTCGCAGCTCAGCGGGGTCGGTCTGGTAACTATCAGCGGCGGCCAAAAACCCGCCGTCCGCATTCAAGCCAACCCTACGGCTCTGTCATCTTACGGCATGAACCTGGAAGACCTGCGTACGGCGCTAACCAATGCCAGCGTGAACGCCGCCAAAGGGAACTTCGATGGGCCGCGCCAGGACTACCAGATCGACGCCAACGATCAACTGATCACCAGTGACGACTATCGGAAGGTTGTCGTCGCCTACCGCAACGGCGCGCCGGTGATGCTGACCGACGTAGCGAACGTCGTGAATGGCATAGAGAACAACAACCAGGCAGCGTGGATGAACCAGACGCCAGCCGTCATCCTGAATGTGCAACGCCAGCCCGGAGCCAACACGATCGCCGTGGTTAAGAGCATCAAGCAACTCATGCCGCAGCTTCAGGCCAATCTGCCCACCGGCATTCAGGTGACCACGCTCACTGATCTCACCACCGCCATCGAAGCGTCGGTTTCAGACGTTGAGTTTGAATTGCTGTTGACGGTCGGACTCGTCGTGCTCGTCATCTTCCTGTTCCTGCGGAGTCTTTATGCCACCATTATCCCGAGCGTGGCTGTGCCTCTGTCACTAGTGGGCACTTTCGCGGCGATGTACATCCTTGGTTACAGCCTGGATAACTTATCCCTGATGGCACTTACTATCTCCACCGGTTTTGTTGTGGACGATGCCATCGTAATGATCGAAAACATTGCGCGCTACATCGAAGCGGGCGATCCACCCATGGAAGCGGCGCTCAAGGGTGCGGAGCAAATTGGCTTCACCATTCTCTCGCTGACCGTATCCCTCATTGCCGTACTGATTCCGCTGTTGTTTATGGGCGACGTTGTGGGTCGCCTGTTCCGCGAGTTTGCCGTGACCCTCGCTGTCACCATCATCGTTTCGGCCGTGGTCTCCCTTACGCTCACTCCCATGATGAGTGCGCGCATCTTGCGGCGCCGGCCCAAAGAGCAGCAGGGACGCATCTATCAAGCCTCGGAACGCGCTTTCGAGGGGATGATCGCGTTCTATGGCCGGACGCTGAAGGTTGTCCTGCGATACCAGACGATCACGCTGCTGGTCGCTGTGTCCACACTGCTGCTTACGGTTTTCCTTTACATCATCATCCCCAAAGGATTTTTCCCGGTGCAGGACACGGGCGTCATCCAGGGCATATCGCAGGCGCCGCAGACGATTGGCTCAATGGCCATGGCAGCGAAGCAGCAGGAATTGGCGAAGGTAGTTCTGGCTGACCCGGCCGTCGAAAGCCTCTCGTCGTTCATCGGCGCCGATGGCACGAACACGACGATCAACAGTGGCAGAATGTCGATCAATCTGAAGCCGCTCACCCAGCGCAAGATGAGTGCTTCCGACGTAATCCGCCGGCTCAAGTCAAAACTCGATCAAGTTCAGGGAATAGAACTCTTCATGCAACCGGTGCAGAACATTACTGTGGACGATCGGGTGAGCCGCACGCAATACCAGTACACGCTCGAAGACCCCGATGCCAATGAACTGAATGACTGGACAAACCGTTTCGTCGCCCGTCTGGAGCAGTTGCCGGAACTGGAAGATGTCGCGACCGATCAACAAACGGGAGGCCTGGCCGTATCTCTGGTGATTGACCGGGTCACAGCCTCGCGATTTGGCATTGCGCCGACAACCATCGACAACACGCTCTATGACGCCTTCGGTCAGCGGCAGATCAGCACGATGTATACGCAGGTGAATCAGTATCACGTTGTGCTTGAGAGTGAGCCGCAATTTCAGAAGGACCCGAACAAGCTGAACCATCTCTACATCCAGTCCAATGCGTCTGCAGGAGCAACCGGTGCCGGAGCCTCCTCCTCATTTGCGTCCTCGGGAGCATCCGCCGCGGGGTCGAATGCGCTGACGACTTCAGCCCTGTACACTCCGGCGGCAAATACCATGGCTCCTCCTGGAAACGCGCTTTCCGCGAGCGCCTCCTCGACGTCGAGCCGGGGAGCAAACTCCGCAGGCGTTACAAGTTCGGCCACAAGCAGTGCCGTGCCGCTGAGCGCTTTCTCGCACTTTGAGAAGACGACCGAGGCGCTCTCCATTAACCACCAGGGTCAATTTCCAGCCATCACCGTGTCGTTCAATCTTGCGCCGAATGCCGCGCTGGGCGATGCCATTACCGCGGTCGACAAAGTGCAGAAAGACATGCAGATGCCTCCCAGCCTGCAATCAGGATTTCAGGGCACGGCGGCATCATTCACGGCTTCACTATCCAATGAGCCGTTGCTCATTCTGGCCGCGCTGGTCACTGTGTACATCGTGCTGGGAGTTTTGTACGAGAGCTTTATCCACCCGATTACGATTCTGTCCACGCTGCCGTCAGCGGGCGTGGGCGCTTTCCTTGCGCTGCTTCTCTTCGGCCAGGATTTAAGCGTGGTCGCCATCATCGGCATCGTCCTGCTGATCGGTATTGTGAAGAAGAACGGCATCATGATGGTCGATTTCGCGCTGGAAGGGGAGCGAGAGCACGGGAAGAACGCGACCGACGCAATTTACGAGGCCTGTTTGCTCCGCTTCCGCCCCATTATGATGACCACCATGGCCGCGCTGTTGGCGGGGCTGCCGCTGGCGCTGGGAACTGGTTTCGGCTCCGAGTTGCGCCGGCCGCTGGGCATCGCCATGGTCGGCGGGCTGCTGCTGAGCCAGGTGCTCACGCTTTACACCACGCCCGTCATTTACATCTTTTTTGACAATCTGGCGCAGCGCTTTGGGCACAAAGCGGAAACCGGGGACGGAGAACTGGCAGGGCCCGCATGAACGTCTCCGCACCTTTTATTCACCGGCCAGTAGCGACCACGCTGCTCACGGTGGCGATTGCCCTTGCCGGAGCGATTGCGTATGTGGTGCTGCCCGTAGCTCCCCTGCCGGAGGTTGACTTTCCAACTGTTTCCGTCAGTGCAGGATTGCCTGGAGCCAGCGCCGACATTATGGCGTCGTCCGTCGCCACTCCCCTGGAGCGGCAGTTGGGTCACATTGCAGGGGTGACGGAGATGACCTCCTCCAGCACACTGGGCAGCACCTCGATCACCATTCAGTTTGACCTCAACCGTGACATAGACGGAGCGGCGCGCGATGTAGAGGCTGCCATCAATGCGGCGCGAAGCTATCTGCCCGCCAACCTGCCGGGCAATCCGACCTATCGCAAGGTCAATCCCGCCGCTGCACCGATCATGATCCTCGGCCTTACCTCCGACAAATATGGTCCCGACAAAATATATGATGAAGCCTCCACCGTCCTCGCGCAAAAGTTGTCGCAGATACAAGGCGTAGGGCAGGTCTCTGTCGGAGGTGGCGCATTGCCGTCCGTGCGTGTGGATGCAAATCCCACACAGTTGGCCGGCTATGGACTTACCGTTGCAAGTTTGCAGTCCGTGCTGAGCCTGCAGAACTCCGACCTGGCCAAAGGCCAAATCACTGATGGCACGGGGACCGCGGACATCCTTGCCAACGACCAGATCTCGCACGCAGCGGACTACAAGCCGCTCATCATCGGTTACAAAAACGGCGCGGCGATCCGTCTGTCCGATGTCGCTCAGGTGACAGACTCCGTGCAGAACATCCGTGCTGCCGGCTATTTAAACGGCAAGCGCTCGGTTACAGTCATCATCTTCCGCCAGCCCGGCGCCAACATCATTGAGACGGTCAACCGAGTCCGCGCGGAACTTCCGATTATCAAGGCCTCTATTCCGCTCGGCATCGAGACCACCATCGTTCTGGATCGCACCACCACCATCCGCGCCTCGGTCAGTGACGTCGAGAGGACGCTGATGATTTCCGTCGGCCTTGTCATCCTCGTGGTGTTTGTCTTTCTGCGCAACGGCCGCGCCACGCTCATTCCCGCCGTCGCGGTGCCGGTCTCGCTGGTCGGTACGTTTGCCGTAATGTATCTGTTCGGATACACCCTAGACAACCTCTCGCTGATGGCCATGACCATTTCGACGGGCTTTGTAGTCGATGATGCCATCGTGGTGATGGAAAATATCTCGCGCCATCTGGAAAACGGCATGAAGCCCTTTGCTGCAGCGCTGAAGGGCGCCGAAGAAATCGGCTTCACCGTCTTCACCATCAGCATTTCGCTCATTGCCGTCTTCATCCCGCTTCTATTAATGGGCGGAATCGTTGGCCGTCTCTTCCGCGAGTTTGCCGTCACTCTCTCGACCGCCGTTTTCGTGTCAATGATCATCTCGCTGACCACGACGCCGATGATGTGCGCCTACCTGTTGAAGAACGAGCGCACGGAAAAACATGGCCGCATCTACGTGGCCAGCGAAAAGTTCTTTGACTGGGTGCTCTCGTTGTATCGCGGCAGCCTGCACTGGGTGCTCGACCATCCGACCCTCACCCTCGTCGTTCTCTTTGTCACCATAGCGCTCAATGTGGTGCTGATCGTCAAGATATCCAAGGGCTTCTTCCCGACGGTGGACACGGGATCGATCTCTGGTTCAGTGCGCGGACCGCAGGATTCATCCTTCGCAGCTATGAACGATTCCATTCAGCAGATCGGCCGGGTGATCAAGAACGATCCTGCCGTCGAGAACGTGATTGCGTTCACCGGCGGCGGCGGGGCCACGAATAACGGATCCCTCTACATTGCGCTCAAGCCGCTGGCGCAGCGCAACGTCAGCGCCCCTGAGATCATCAATCGCCTGCGCCCCCAATTGAACCGCCTGCCGGTGGCTTCCGCGTTTCTCCAATCCGTGCAGGATCTGCGCGTTGGCGGCCGGTCCAGTAATGCGATGTACCAGTACACCATCCAATCCGACACGGTGCAGGATCTTTCCAAGTGGGCGCCGATCATGCTCGCCGAGATGAAGCGCCTGCCCGGTCTGCAGGACGTAAGCTCAGACCAGCAGAATGGCGGCCTTGATGAGCTGATGACCTATGATCGCGTCACCGCGGCAAGGCTCGGCCTTACCGTGAAGACACTGGACTCGACACTCTACGGCGCATTCGGCCAATCACAAGTGTCCATCATCTATACGCAGTTAAATCAGTATTACGTGGTGCTGGAAGTTGCCCCCCAATACTGGCAAGGCCCGGAAGGATTGAAAGACATCTACCTTCATACCTCCGGCAGCGGTAACATCCCGCTGCTCGCAGTGGCCAAGAGCCAAGCCAACACAACCCCGCTGTCCATCAACCATACGGGCTTATTCCCCTCAGTCACCTTATCCTTTAACCTCGCGCCGAACGTGTCTTTGAGCGACGCCACATTGAGCATCACCCAGATGCAAAAGCGGCTCGGCACGCCTTCCACGCTGCAAGGTTTTTTTGCCGGCGCGCTGCTGGCCTACCAGCAATCTCTGGGCACCGAGCCCTTGCTGGTTCTAACGGCGCTGCTGGCGGTGTACATCGCTCTAGGTATTTTGTATGAAAGCCTGGTCCATCCTGTGACCATCATCTCCACGCTGCCCTCGGCGAGCGTAGGCGCGATGCTCGCGTTGATGCTCTTTAAACAGGATCTGAATATCATTTCCATCATTGGCATTGTGCTGCTGATCGGAATCGTGAAAAAGAATGCCATCATGATGATCGATTTCGCGCTGGAGGCCGAGCGCCTTGAGGGAAAGAACACAACCGACGCGATTTTTGAAGCCTGCATGTTGCGGTTCCGTCCCATCCTGATGACGACGATGGCTGCGTTATTGGGCGCCTTGCCATTGGCACTCGGGACAGGCACGGGGTATGAGCTCCGCCGCCCCCTGGGCATCACCATTGTGGGAGGGCTGATTTTGAGCCAGTTGCTCACGCTCTATACCACCCCGGTCGTCTATTTGGCGTTCGACCGGCTACGGCTGCGCATGCAGGGAAAGCAGCATGACATCCTTAACTATGGATCCGGCCCAGCCCCGAGCACTACGAATTGATTCGACAGAGAGAGACGCGATGACCAAGATGCCCGAAACAACTACCGGTTGGAAAACAAAGAGTCACCAATTCTCTCTGCAGGGCATCCTGAAGTTAGCGGCTTTATTGGTCGCTTTGATTCTCTTCAGCGGATGCAATCGGGGTCTCCGATATCAGCGAACCCAGGTGGAAACTCCCCCTGCCTACAAAGAAATGGAAGGCTGGAAGAGAGCGCAGCCGCAGGACGACACGCTCCGCGGCAAATGGTGGGAGATGTTCAACGAGTCCCAGTTGAATGCGCTCGAAGAGAAAGTGAATGTTTCAAACCAGAACATCGCATCCGCTGCGGCCGGCTTTCTTGCTGCGCGGGCCCTGGTCAAGGAAGCTCGATCCCAGCTTTTCCCTACAGTGACGACCAACCCATCCATTACCGTGCAACGGACGCCGTCTTCCTCGGGATCCGGCTCAGGGGCCGGTTCCAAATCCTCGACCGGTACATTTACAGACTACACGCTTCCCTTTGATGCCACGTGGCAGCCGGACCTGTTTGGCCGTATCCGGAACACTGTGAAATCAGCGGCCTACGGAGCGCAGGCCAGCGCGGCCGATCTCGAGAACACACGCCTCACCGTCCAGGCCGAAGTTGCTGCGGATTACTTTCAACTTCGCGGGCAGGATGCGCTAAAGCAGTTATTGGATGCGACGGTGATCGCTTACCAAGAGTCGCTCGATCTGACCAGAGCTCTGTACGAAACCGGCATCGACTCGCAGGAAGCCGTAGCCCAAGCCGAGACTCAACTCGAAGCCACGAAAGCGCAGGATGACGCTCTGGGCATCCAACGGGCAGAATTTGAACATGCCATCGCCATGCTGACCGGCCAATCGGCCTCGACGTTTTCAATTCCGATCGAACCGCTCAAATCAAATCCTCCGGAGATTCCCGTCGGCGTTCCGTCCCAGCTTCTGGAGCGGCGTGCCGACATCGCCGCCGCCGAACGCCTGATGGCGCAAGCTAACGCACAGATCGGCGTTGCCAGAGCCGCATACTTCCCGACGGTAACGTTAAGCGCAGCGGCAGGATTCGAAAGTACATCGTTCGTGAATTGGTTCACCTGGCCAAGCCGCTTTTTCTCGCTCGGCCCGGCGGCCGCGGAAGCCTTATTTGACGCCGGATTGCGCCGCGCTACGGTCATGCAATTCAGGGCGCAGTACGACGAGACTGTGGCCAACTATCGCCAGTCGGTTTTGACTGGTTTTCAACAAGTGGAAGACAACCTGGCTTCGTTGCGAGTCCTGTCGGTGGAGATTCAACATCAGGACGCGGCGGTCCAATCGGCGGAAAAGACACTCGCGCTGGCCACGGATCGCTACAAATTAGGGATCGACCCTTACCTGAACGTGATCACCGCGCAAACTTCATTGCTATCCAACCAGGAAACCGCGGTCAATCTTCGAATTCAGCAGATGACGGCCAGCGCAGGGTTGATCGAAGCGCTTGGTGGAGGTTGGAATGCCTCACAACTCCCATCGCCGGCACAACTGGTTACCAAAGCGCCATAAGACCCAAAACTGATTCTTGGTACTTCGTTCGCCGGCGGGTATTGATGATTCGATTTTACTCGCGTGCGTGTGAGTCGAAAACCAAGCTACTGTTGTAACATCACGGTTACACTCATCGACCGGGTGTCTGAGTGATAACGCCTGATGGCGACAGTTTTGAAAAGCTAGCTGTAGCTTGCGGTATTCCCCTTACGGCAATTCTAGATCCAGCGCGTAAATCTCGTCGGTGCTGATGTCGCGGCTGAAGATCGGAGAATTATCCAGAGCAATGCTGCTCCACCAGGAGCGGTGCAGGTCTTTCAAATCAACCAGAAGCTCGGAACGGCTTTCGCCCAGCTTCACGCGGCGATACCCGGGATGCTCTCCGTTAATATTGTCGAAATAGAGATATTTCTGGTCGCGCGACCACATGGGCGTACCGATGTGACCCAGGCCGGTGATCCAGTCTGACCATTTTTGCGTTTTAAAATCGTAGAGCACTAGCCTCGAATTATCTTTCTGGCTTGCCGTCTGCAGGTGTCGGGGCGCTGCTCACCCTGATGATCTTCCACCAGGAACTCAATCTCTATTCCTTCGTGGGCGTCATCATGCTTATCGGCATCGTAAAAAAGAACGCCATCATGATGATCGATTTTGCGCTCGAGTCCGAACGCAAGGAGGGCAAGAGTCCAGAGGAGTCGATATACCAGGGCGCTCTAGTTCGCTTCCGTCCTATTATGATGACCACCGCAGCGGCCCTGATGGGCACATTGCCGATTGCAGTGGGCGTCGGCGCTGGCGCCGAATCGCGGCGCGGCCTCGGCCTAGCGGTCGTCGGCGGATTGCTCTTCTCGCAAGTGGTAACGCTGTACATCACCCCGGTCTACTACATCTATCTGGATAAGCTTCAGAAGAAGTACACGAATTGGAAGGAGCGGCGAAAAAGACCCGGGGTTCGTCTTACTGGTGAGCTCGACGAAATCGCCTACCTTGAACATCATGACTAGCCCGGAAGGTGACTAACCATCTGCCGAAGACGTTCTGTGGATTCGTCGATCCCCGCGTGCGCAGCAACGACAAGATTCCTAACCCCAAAGTTACCGCGGCAGCCGTGCATGACGACACGTTCCGGCATGAGCTCTGGCGAGCCTTCCGCGACCTACCGCCTGGACGGCTTGCTCAAACTCTGGCTCGCCAGCAAATCCAACGCCCACCGTTTAGCTGATAATGAAGTAATGAAGTTGGACGTAGAGTGCTATTCGGGTCGAAAAGCAGATGAGCGACCAGTTCGATTCCGTCTCAAAGGAACACAGTATTCCGTTGAGGCAGTGTTGGATCAGTGGTACGACCCCGAGAGCATCTATTTCAAGGTTCGCGCGGATGATGGGAATATTTATATTCTCCGACAACAAACTTCGGCGCCCGATGGAATGTGGGACTTGGTCTCATTCCGCGAGCAGGAGAGCACCAAGAGGTAGCTGAGCCACACGCAATATGTCATCGGCGCTTGGTGAGTAATAACTGTCTGGCATAAAACGCAAGGTTCAGACTGCAGACGATTACCGCCGCAACGGTCAGAACAGTAGCAGAAATGTCCGGGTAGACCAGCTTATCCAGGTAATGAAGCAGGAACCCACCCTGATACGGCTCAATTCCGGCGCGGCCTTCGAGCCAGTCCTCAAGCAGAGTCAAGGGACACGGCCACGGAAGCAGTTCGGTAAGGATTCCCCAGACAACAGAAGCGATATGCAGCCAGCGAAGAATCGGTCGCGATCGGGTCAGCAAAGCGCCGAAAACCACCCACAAAATGAACAGCGCATGCAGGAAGAGGACAGCAGCCGCGAGTGCAGAATAGAGACTAGAAACAAGAACAGCTGCATGCATCTCTAGAATCTACAGCAACAGCGGTCAACGACCGACCCGACACAAATTCACGGTGTTTTGGGACCGGGAATACCATTGATGCCAGAAGATTGTGCCAAGAAAATTATCAATGTCGACATGGACGCGTTCTATGCTTCGGTCGAGCAGCGGGATGATCCGCAGCTGCGCGGTAAGCCCGTAATCGTCGCCTGGCGCGGCAGCCGTTCTGTCGTGTGTGCTGATTCATACCAGGCCTGGAGCTTCGGGGTGCGGTCGGCCATGCCAGCAATGCGGGCGGAACGCCCCCGGGAAACAGGAAGCCGTCGTTAGTCTCTTCTGCACACCGTGTGGACTTGTGGAGTTTGCAGCGTCAAAGATGTGACGGTCGCACCCCGATGCGCATCCTGCCTGAAGCTGTTTCTCCATATAATTGCAACCGTCATGGACCGAGGCCCTGCGTCTGCGATCGGTTGGCTCTTTGATCGGCAACAGGGAGCTCCAGACCGCCTGATTCCCCGCTGGTTATTCCTTCGCGCGCTCGGCGCCATCTACTTTTCCGCATTTTTCTCGCTAGTCTTTCAGATTCGCTGTCTCATCGGTCCAGAAGGGATTCTGCCCGTCAGCCACTATCTTCAGGCCATTGAACAATCACTCGGCCATTGGCAACGAGTGTGGTATGCGCCGACGCTGTTGTGGTTCTCGGCCGGTCCTCTCATGCTGAGCGCGCTGTGCTGGGCCGGGATGTTGGCCTCGCTGCTGCTTGTCCTGAATTTGTGGCCGCGCGGCATGCTGGTCATTTGCTTCGTGTGCTTTCTGTCGTTTGTCAGCGCCGCACAGGACTTCTCCGGCTATCAATCAGATGGCATGCTGCTGGAGGCTGGTTTCATCGCCATCTTTTTTGCTCCGCCCGGATTCCGCCCGGCACTAGGCGACCTGCACCCAGCCTCGCGTGCCAGTTTGTTCCTGCTGCAGTGGGAGTGGTTTCGCATCTACTTCGAGTCCGGCGCGGTGAAGCTTCTAAGCGGTGACCCCGAATGGCGCCATTTCACAGCAATGGACGAGTATTACCAAAATGGACCTTTGCCTACTTGGGTTGGCTGGTACGTGCAACACCTGCCGCACTGGTTTCATGCTGGGACCGTGTATGCCACGCTGGCTCTGGAGTTGGGCTTGGTTTGCATGCTCTTTCTGCCGCGGCGTTGGAGAATCGTATGCTTTTTCATTGTGACACTGTGGCAGGTCGGTGTAATCCTGACGGCGAACTACACCTTTTTGAACTATCTGGTTCTCGCGATGGGTGTGTTGTTGCTCGATGATCGCTTTGTGCTGGGCGTCATACCGGAGAAGTGGAGAGTAAGGCTCACCGATGGCATCTCCCGTCCAGAAACGCCGCCGACACCCGAACTGAGAACTTGGAAGGATAGCAGCAGGCGCTATTGGCGTCTCCTGACGCTTTCCGCCAGCACCGTTATGTTGACGTGGATCTTTTACGTGACGACGGTAGAACTTGTTTGGATGTTTGCCAGGCTGCCTTTACCTGCTTCGCCGGTGGTCGCACTTGAACCGTTCCGGATCGCCAATCGTTACGGACTCTTTGCGGTGATGACGCGCGGACGATATGAAATTGAATTCCAGGGCTCCGCAGACGGACAGACCTGGGTCGCATATCCGTTTCGCTACAAGCCGCAGGAACTGAATGAGCCGCCCAGAATCTATGCACCATATCAGCCGCGCTTTGATTGGAACTTGTGGTTCGCTTCTCTGGGGTCGTGGCGCGAATATCCGATCGTGCCCAACACGGAAGTGCTCCTGCTCTCGAACGACAAGGATGTACTGGCACTCTTTGCCGGCAATCCTTTTTCGCGGGAGCCGCCACATCAGATCCGCGCGGTGCTCTGGCAATACTGGTTCACGACAATGTCAGAAAAACGCGCCACCGGGATGTGGTGGCGACGGCAACTGTTGGGTCTGTATGCGCCCACGCTGGAGCGAGGACCTGATGGAAACATCAAAGTTGTCGAGTGGCCGACGGTGGAACCGAAGGAATAGCTTATGGTGGCGCATTCGAATATGAGCAGAACCGCGAACAGAACAAGGTTAGTTGGAGATTCACGATGAGCCGCAAGGCATGCGTTGTTGGCTCTGGTCCAAATGGGCTGGCAGCGGCCATCGTACTCGCCCAGGCAGGCCTGCAAGTAGATGTGTTCGAGGCCGAGCGGACCGCAGGCGGCGCCGCGCGCACGATGGAATTGACCCTGCCGAACTTCCTGCACGACTTTGGATCAGCGGTGCATCCCATGGCTGCCGGGTCGCCTTTCTTCTCTTCACTGCCGCTCGAAGATCATGGACTGGAGTGGATTCATTCTCCGGCTCCACTCGCCCATCCGCTCGACGACGGAACCGCAGTCTTGTTGGAGCGGGACCTGCGCGATGCCAAGACTTCTCTCGGTGCAGACGGCGATGCATGGGGCAAGCTCATGCAGCCGTTTGTCGAGCGCTGGAGTGAATTCGCTCCCGAAGTGCTTCGCCCGGTTTGCTCGATTCCGAAACATCCCTGGCTCATGGCGCGTTTTGGGATGAACGCACTCCGTTCGGCCAGGACGATTGTCCGCCGCTTTCAGAGCGAGCGTACGCGCGCTCTATTCGCCGGCCTTGCTGCGCATTCCTTCCTCAGTCTCGACGAGCCCTTGAGTGGAGCCTTTGGGATGTTGATGGCCGTGCCGGCGCATGTCGTGGGCTGGCCGATTCCGCGCGGAGGGTCGCAGTCACTTACAAATGCGCTATGTCGTTATCTTTCCACGTTGGGGGGCGAGGTAAAGACTTCGACGCGGGTTGAGTCTCTCGCGTCGTTATCGCACTATAACCTGATTCTCTGTGATGTGACCCCGCGGCAACTTCTTAGAATCGCCGGCCAACGCTTATCGGACAGCTACAAACGTCAGCTGGAGAGGTTTCGTTACGGCCCCGGCGTTTTCAAAGTCGATTACGCATTGAGCGGCCCCATCCCCTGGAGAGCTTCCGAGTGCTTGCGCGCGGCGACCGTGCACCTGGGCGGGAGCTTTGAAGAGATTGCTGCATCGGAACAGGCGGCGCGAGGTGGGCGTTACGCCGATTCCCCGTTTGTCTTGCTCGCTCAGCCGAGTCTGTTTGATCCCTCGCGCGCCCCTGCGACCAAACACACGGCGTGGGCGTATTGCCACGTTCCTAACGGGTCGAAGGTGAACATGCTAAAGAAGCTGGAAGATCAGGTTGAGCGCTTCGCTCCTGGGTTCCGCGAGTGCATTTTGGCGCGCCGGGTCTTTTCTCCAGTGGAGCTTGAATCTATGGACGCCAACCTTGTAGGCGGTGACATCGCGGGCGGTGCGATGGATCTTCGCCAAATTGTGTTTCGGCCGACATGGCGATGCTACGCCACCTCGGCACCAGACCTATACATCTGTTCTTCATCAACCCCGCCTGGGGGCGGCGTGCACGGCATGTGCGGTTATCACGCTGCCAAGATGGCGCTCGCGAGAGTCAGCGGCGTAGCGTGATAGTCCGCCAGTGGCTCTGGTTGGTTCTCGTCTGCACTGGTACCTTTCTCCAAGTCATTGGAGCGGTCGGGCGAACGACAGCTCGTGGCCGTCCGGATCGGGCATATGAAAATAGCGTTCTCCCCAGCCAGCATCTCGCGGAATTTCTGGATCAAATCGTCCTTCAGATGATTCCAGAGAGCGTCCACATCCGTGACGTAGAAGATAAGCCGTCCTCAGTGAGTCATAGCTTCACCCTGTTCCAGATTGAGGATCGCAGATTGAGTGTCTCTTGCGCGCAGTGAAGAGAACCCCGTGCTCTCTCCACCGTAAAGAAGCTCCATGCCTAAAACATCTTTGTAAAATCGCACAGACTCCGTCATGTTCACAACCCGAAAAGTGACGGCGGAAATCTTTTCAATCGTTGGCGGCATATGCCACCGAGTTTACCTCGGCTATGCTTGAATCTTCCGCCCTCGGGCAATAATCTGGCCATGGCCATGGACCGCCAGATCGACGCAATGCGCTCATAGCCGGCATTTTGTTGCCATTTTAATTTCGACGGCGGCCCATACTATACCGCTGAACACCTTCTCTCGGAAGAATGGCGCCGGTGACGGCTCGACTTCACGCGCGTTTCGCGGTCCGAAATGCTTTCTCAATGAGCGTGTAGCGGGCCGCCCCGATGATCCCCGAATCGTCGTTCAGCACGATCGTGACTGGAATTTCTTTGAGCAACGACTCCATCCGGCCTTTGTCCAGGAACGATTCCATGAAAATCGGGTCTTTCATTTTGGGCACGATCTTGGCGGCCACGCTGCCTCCGATGAAAATGCCGCCGGTGGACAAGAAGTTCAACGCGCAGTTCCCAGTCTCGGCTCCGTAAATGCTGACGAAGATCGACAGCGTCTGATCGCAGATGGCGGCCTTGCCTTCCTGCGCCAGTTGCGAGATCACGGCTGGAGGATCCGGCGCCGCTCCGATCTGATCTTTCAACCATTGGGGCTCGTCCGCTTTGTGCGCATCTCTGAGGAAGTCGTAGATGTTCTTGATCCCTGGCCCGGAAAGAAGCCGTTCGTAACTGATGCGACCGTACTTCTTCTGGAGATAAGCCAACAGCTCCATTTCAAGTGCGCTACGGGGCGCGAAATCGGAGTGCCCGCCTTCGCAGGCGAAAGGATGATGCCGGTAGCCATCCCAATAAAGGCCCGCCACGCCCAGTCCGGTGCGGGCGGAGATTACCGCTCGATTTCCTTCCGCATCCTCGGAGCCTGCATTCAGCGTAACGAAATCCTTGGAGTCGAGCCCGTCGATTCCGTAAGCGTAAGCTTCGAGATCATTAATCATGCCCACGGAATCAAGTTTAAGTTGCTTGGCCAGGTCACGAGAATCAATCACCCACGGCAGATTGGAAATCTTGCTCCGGCCGCGTCTCACCGGTCCAGCGACGCCTAAGCATGCGCTGTGCACCGCAATCCCTTCCGCTTGAATGAAAGCGGCGATGATCTCGGACAAGCTGCCGTGCTCCTGGCTCAGATAAGTTTTTTCCACCACAACTTTTAGCCGGCTGCCTTCTTTGTCGAATGCGGCGAGCCGGGTACGAGTGGCGCCGATCTCTCCTGCAAGAATCATGGCTCGATTTTCCTCCATTGGCGTTCGTCGCGTTCCAAGAGTTCGTCGGCATCCTTCGGCCCCCATGTGCCGGCGGAATAATTGGGAAATTTGCGCGGCGGCAAGGCCGTCCAGACGTCCAGTATCGGATCCACGACGCTCCAGCCCGCTTCGACCATGTCCGCGCGCTGAAACAGTGTCGCATCGCCGATCATGCAGTCATAGAGCAGAACCTCATAGCCCGTGTGGGCATCCGCTCCAAAATACTCGGCATATTCGAAGCTCATGTCAACCGATCCCACTCGCAACACGGCGCCTGGGATCTTGGCGCCAAAGCTTAAAGAAATTCCTTCCACGGGTTGGATTCGTATTACGAGAGTATTCGTGTGCAGCTTACGGAAGGCAGAGTGTCCGAACAGCTCGAATGGAGTGCGCTTGAACTGAATAGCGATCTCCGTGTGACGCTTGGCCATACGCTTGGCCGTTCGCAAATAGAATGGCACCCCCGCCCATCGCCAATTGTCCACGGTCAACTTCATTGCTACGTAGGTCTCCGTCCTCGAATCGGGAGAAACTCCAGGTTCGCTGCGATAACCCGGCACTCTCTCGCCGCCGAGTACGCCCTCGCCGTATTGCCCGCGCACGCTGCGATTCAGCACATCGTCGGAATCCAGGGGCTGGATCGCATGCAGAACCTTTGCTTGCTCATCGCGGACCGCATCCGCCTGAAAAGATGCGGGGGACTCCATCGCAGTCAGGCTTAGGAGTTGCATCATGTGGTTAGGAACCATGTCCCGCAATGTGCCGGCGGTATCGAAGTATCCGCCCCGCTGTTCCACGCCGACGGTTTCAGCATTCGTGATCTGCACATGATCGATGTACCGGCGGTTCCAGATGGGCTCGAAGATGGCATTGTCGAACCGAAACACCATAATATTCTGTACGGTTTCTTTTCCCAGATAGTGATCGATACGGTAAATCTGATTCTCGCCCAATACAGTTTTGATCTGGCGGTTCAAAGACTGGGCGGAGTCAAGATCGTGTCCGAAAGGCTTCTCGATCACAACGCGCCGCCAGCGCCCATTCTCCTGGTGCGACAGACCGGCGGTTCCCAACTGCTGGACAATTTGTCCAAAAAACTTCGGCGAGGTCGCCAGATAAAACATGTAATTGCCCGCGGTTTGGAGCTCCCGATCCAAAGCACTGAGCCGAGCAGCGACGGTCGAGTAGGTGTTGGGATCTGCAAACTCCCCGCGTTGGTAGTAGAGCCGCTGCGTGAACCACTCCCACGGCTCAGTTCCGCGATCCCCGGCGGGCAGGAATCCTGTTACCTGGGTACGAAACTGTTCTAAAGTCAAATCATCCACGGAAACGCCCAAGACCGCGAACTGCTTGGGAAGCAGGTTCGCTTTCACCAGATTGAAAAGTGCGGGAATCAGCTTGCGTTTCGTCAGGTCGCCGGCCGCTCCGAAGAGCACCATCACGCAAGCCCCAGCAGCTTTGCCGGCCTGGTCGGACTCGATTTGCTGATTCGCTGTTTCCGCCGTCGCCATGGGATACTTTTCTACTCGATTTCCGGACCTCTACCGTACACCTGTGGCCGCATTGTAGGACACCGGAGTTCGGATTCATAACACTGAATAAGGTCCAGAGCTTCTGGGGATGTCCCAAGGCATGGAAGCCGGGCCGTAGAGGCCTTCACAGGGCCAAATACAGGTCGAATAAGAACTCCCTCGAAGCGCTTTCAATGACTTACGGTGCCACCCCCTACGCCTAAAGTCTTCAAAGTACGTTTGAGATTACGTTCGAATCACTTTGTGCGCTATATTGTCAAACGCTTGCGAGTAACGGCTCCACCTCAAGTTCCTGGCAGCGTTTTAAGCCCAAATCTGAGGAGAGCCAGGCCAGCTTTTGGTGACCGTGTAGACATGCACCAATGTGTTTGTCTTACGCGAGTCGTCTGGATAAAATCACCGTACTCAAAACCAGATTCAACAGTCAGGTGTGAAAGCAGCAATCCCGGACCTACCCTTTGCAGCATTCCACGTGACCTGCGAGCTATTGCAAGGAGTTTCCATTGCACTTCAGAGATATTGCTGTTGCCAGCATCTTGCGCTGGGTCGTCATCGTAGCTTTGGTCGGGGTTTTCGCCGAGGCCCAAATCGCTGCGCCCGGTTCCGTCAGTCATCTTTACCGCATGCAGTTGTCCACTGGGCAGACCATCTCCGGCACGTGGCATGGAGCGCGCT
Source organism: uncultured Acidobacteriaceae bacterium (assembly GCA_963772195.1). GTDB lineage: Bacteria > Acidobacteriota > Terriglobia > Terriglobales > Acidobacteriaceae > Acidiflorens. The sequence goes on from CAVYWE010000004.1 coordinate 208,475, forward strand.
TGCAGAGTGCGACCAAGCTTGCGTCAACCCCCGCCGCAGGATGGGTGTTGATCGGCGCAACTGCAAGCGATCGCAATGGCACGAAGAAACTGGTCTATTCCAACAGTTCGAGCGGTGCCCTGGCAGTCAATTTCTATGGCGGGAATGAGCGTTTTCTGGGAACGGCTTCCCTGGCTCCCCTCGGAGCGGGATGGACTGCCCGAGCCGTAGCCGACATTCGCGGCGACGGCAACCTGGATGTAATTGCCGTTCATGAGAGCACGGGACAAGTTGCTGTGTATTTCTTTGGCGATGCTCAAGGAACTACTCTTGTAAGAAGCGAAACTATCAGCCCGCTATCTGCAATGGGATGGAACGTGATCGGAGCCGCTGATCTTAACGGCGACGGTCATCCCGATCTCCTCCTTCAAAATTCTTCTACGCGCCAGGTCATGGTTGCTTATCTAGGAGGAGCGAGTGGTACCGCCGTTACTGCAACTCAGGAGCTGAATAGTAGTAGCTTCGGCGGGTGGACTGCGGTGGGGATGCAAGACATGAATGGGGACGGTCATCCCGACCTGATTCTTGTCAATGATGCTACTGGTGAGAGTATCGTCAACTACTACGGCGGAGAACTGGGTGTCGCTTACCTGGGATCGAGCTATTTGGATCGCTCCGGCTCCTCCGACTGGAAGCTGGTCGTGCCAAGCCGTTCTGCACCGGCGGTGATGGACACGGCAAATTCCGTCGCGTCTTCTTCTTCCTCTTCCACCATCCTTACGGGCTCCGATTCGTTCGGTGCGCAGCAGGCAAATACATATTCAAGCACAACTCCGATCCTCATTTTCAATGGGACGGGCACCAGTTCAAGCGACGTGGCGGCGGTCGAAGCAGTGGTAAGTTCCAAGGGGCTCGCTTATCACACGGCAAATTCCAGTCAGCTCGATGCCATGAGCCAATCTGAACTGACAGCGTACAAGTTGTTCATTGTGCCTGGCGGGAATTCAATAACAATAGGCAATAATCTCTCGTCGAAGGCTACGGCAACGGTCCACGACGCGGTTGCGCAGGGCCTGAACTACCTCGGAATCTGCGCAGGCGGGTTCTTCGGAGGATATTCCGAGTACAACGGATTGGACTTGACCTCGGGAGTATGGTTTTCGTTGTATGCCGATTACTACAAGGGAATTCACAAGGAAGCCGTAGCCATTTCATTTCCTGGCGGAACTAAATTGGATATTTACTGGCAGAACGGTCCAGAGCTTTCAGGCTGGGGACAAGTCGTCGGCAAGTATCCCAATGGCACAACGGCGCTAACTGAAGGGTACTGGGGAAAGGGATTTGTACTTCTTTCCGGCGTTCATCCGGAAGCACCCGCTGGCTGGAGATCTGGGATGCACTTCTTTACCCCGCTGGATGTCGACCTCGCCTATGCGGGCACGCTCGTGACTGCGGCACTGAACCGCACGACATTGCCTCACTTCTAAGAGGTTCTAACAAAAACTCATTTTCAAACATCAAGCATTCAAGCACGCGTTGCTCGCCAAGTGCTAGGATGCACTAGCCGTGACCACTCAGATGCTTTGTGGGATTTGATCCAACCGTTGCTGCCATCCCCACTACGTAAGCCCAAGGGCGGACGACCTCGGTTGCCAGACCGTGCCTGTCTCACCGGTGTACTGTTCGTCTTGCGCAGTGGGATTCCTTGGGAGATGCTGCCAAAAGAGATGGGCTGCGGTTCAGAGCTGCTGGCGGCGATTGCGTGATTGGCAGGACGCGGGCATCTGGCAACTGATCCACTTTTCTTTGCTGGACTCGCTGGCACGCTACGGCCAGTCCGCGAGATCCTCCTCCTCTTTGCAATTAAACCAAACTCAGCGTAGACTCGTCGCGTCAACACGAACAGTTTCCGCCTATTCACCGACAGCTACCCCCTATTGAGGTGGGCCGACCGCAAGCCTCGATCAAAGAGATTTCATCGGCGACCGTAAACTTGCTATCTGCCTCGACGTCCAGAACGGAAATGCTGGTTAAGAATGAATTAAGGAGAGAACAGTCTATGGCCACTTTCGTAAAGCGACTTTGTACCCTGCTTCTCACCGGCGCAGTGGCGTTGCTGATTGTTACCCTTGCACCAGCAACGGCGAATGCGCAACGCGGGAAAGGGACCCGCTTCTGCAAGGAACTATTTAACCCCAACCTAAACCCCAACGGAAGGATATTTGCTTCGCAGGGAGCGCAAATGTACTGTTTCGGATTCCAATTGAATTCCGCCAGTAAGCGCCCTCAAGTCCTGGCTATCCCGTCGGGGATCAAAAACGTGGACGCTGCTAATCCCAGCGAAGATATATCACCGAACGGGACCCAAGCTTATGGTCAATCCGAGACCTCGATCGCCGCTGCCGACCAGTATGTGGTAGAGGCTTGGAACGATTCCACTGGGTTTTACGCGCCCTGTCCATCACCAAACAATAAAGAAGAACTTACGGGATTTGGATTTTCCAACAATGGCGGGGCGTCCTTCACCGATCTGGGTGGTCTACCCAATAACAACTGCGCAACCAGCCGTTTCGAGGGTGACCCCAGCGTGGAGGCTTTTGAGTCTCAGGGAGCTCACTATTTCTATATCACCAGTATATTCGTTAACCTCACCACTGGTGCGGGTGATATAGGCCTTACTGCATGCGAGGTAGCTGGGTTCGGTTTCTCCGCCTCACTTAGTTGTGGACAGCCGATCATTGTTGCCGTGGGCCGTACCCCTTTCTCCTTCTTGGACAAGGACTTTGCCACCATTGACCCGCTGAGAGGGAAACTCTACGTCAGCTACACCGACTTCGGGTTCGACCCCATCACCCTCCTCTCGACCAACGAGATCGATCTGGCGGCCTGCGATCTGACCTTCAACCCAATGGTGCCCGTTTGCTCGAATGGATCGAGTGTCGCACCTGCTCCGCCTTATATCATGGTGGCAGCGACAGATGCGAACTTCTGCGAGAATGAGGGTGCGTATCCGGCGGCGGACGTCAGCACTGGCGATGTTTACGTAGCCTACGAACACAACTGGCCGAGCGTCTTTGCTTTTGGTGCCTGCTTAACCGACCCCACGAAAGAGGTTGCCAGCTACATTCCGCACAGCTGCCTGTCGTTCCCGTCATCTAGCTGCCTCACGGGTCCTTTCGTCACAGCCGCGCAACTTGTAACTTCCGAATCCGGGGCGTTTATTCCTGGATATAACCGCTTCCCCATGAACGACTTTCCACGAATAGCGGTTAGCTCCCCCCAGGGAACGGTGAGCATCGTCTGGAACGATGCGAGGTTCAAGCCGACCGGGGATATACTCCTGCAGAGCTGGTTAACAGGCGGTGCGTTCCCGGCTCCAGTCCAGCTCGAACCCGTAGTCGTGGATAAAGCTGCGAAAGCAGGACAGGGCTGGCAATTCCTGCCCGGAATGCGCAACACTGATGACGACGGTAACCTCTACATTAGCTGGTATGGCAGGACAAAACCAGATACAGCGGTCACGAACGTGTACGAGGCTGTTGGAGTAAGTCCATGGACGACTGCGACCCCATCTAATATCAAGATTACGAATGTGGCGTCGGATTGGAATGCGATCAGCTCTGACATCATTCCCAATTTCGGTGACTACACGGACAATTATGTTGGTGCCGTGGGTAGTTTCGGACCACCGTTTACAGGCGAGATAGATTACACCGCCTGGTCCGATGGTCGACTGGGTGATCCACAACCCTTTGAGGCCCATATCACCCACTGAGGTAGCTGGCCTGTGGCCGCCATCAACAGGATCGCGGCCACGACCGTTTTGTTCCATCTCTCTCCTAAATATCACAAGCGGATTGCTATCTGCTGTCGAGAGCCGAGGTTTTGTTAGAGACTCCGAAGGGAATGATGAACCGGCGTACAGGTTTCGAGCGCACGGACGTGCAATCACTTGTTGCTTAGAGCTGAGGTTGAGGGAGGGTCTCGGTAGTCTTCCATGTGTTCTCGATGAGGAAATCCCCGTAAGCGATTTTACCGGGCTCCACGCGAAAGGTTGCGCAGCGTTGCTGCACGTCAATCTCCAGGCCTTTCGATTCGATTGCCAGATCGACACGGTAGAGCCCAGGCACCACCGGCAACGTGGGGCATTGAAACTCGATGATGCCCGTCCCGGGCTCAAGTTGCAGACCTCCGCTCATTGACTCGGTTGTGAGTTGAGCGCACAAGTATCCGCTCGGCCAATAAATCGAGACTCTAAAAACCGCATCGGGAATACTCTTCAAAGCTTTGTAGCCGAACCGCGCTACAAGGGGGTAGCCGGTTCGAATCCCTTCGGGAGACTCAGGTGCGGAGAACGAGATGCCGGTGCACCTGGCCGGTGTCCCGGTGTCGTTGTCGCTGTCCTTGTCCTCGTCCGTGGACATACCTTGCCCGGCGAAGGTCATCTGCTGGTATTCGTCGATCACTTGCCGCGGAGGGCCGTCCGAGAGGATACAGCCGTGGCTCAGCAGAAGTGCCCGGTCGCACAAGCGGTAAACGGCGGCGAGATCATGAGAAATGAAGACCATGGTGCGACCGTCTTTTCGCAGTTCTGAAATCCGTTCAAGGCATTTCGCCTGAAAAGCCGCATCGCCGACGGCGAGGACTTCGTCCAGCAGGAGGATATCGGGATTGAGGTGGGCAGCGATGGCAAAACCCAGGCGGACAAACATGCCCGATGAGTACCGTTTGACGGGTACTTCGATGTACCGGCCGACGCCGGAAAACTCTATGATGCTGTCGAGCTTTTGGCGTATTTCCGCCCGCCGCATCCCGAGCATCGCCCCGTGGAGATAGATGTTTTCAATACCGGTAAGTTCAGGATGAAACCCCGAGCTTACTTCGACCAGCGCGACCAGCCGCCCGCGGATTGTGATCTCGCCTGCCGTGGGCGTGGTGATGCCAGAAAGAATTTTCAGGATCGTAGTTTTGCCAGCGCCATTGTGCCCGACAATTCCGAGCGCCTCACCTTCGTTGACCTGAAAGCTGACATTGCGCAGAGCCCACATCTGCCCTGGCCTCTTTCTCCCTGCAAAGCCTCGCCCGTACCAACGTTTCGGAGAGTCAGCGTTGGCTCGGATGTTGTACTTCTTCGATACCCGGTTAAACTTGAGGTCGATCATTTCAAATCAGTTCTCAGATAAGTTCTCAGATCACATCCACTCAAATCACATCCACTCAGATCAAATCCGCCATTGTCGCTTCCGACGACTTGAAAAAGGCATAGGCCAGCGGCAGGCTCAGTACGGTTACGGCCCCGGAAAGGGCCAGAGTGCGAAAGTCGGTCGCCGTACCATGGATCACCACCAGGCGGAAACCTTCAATCAAGCCCGCTACTGGATCGAGCAGATACAGGCTCCTGAACCGCTGCGGTACGGACTGCAAGGAGTACACAACCGGAACGGTGAACATCCAGACCTGGAGCAGAAAAGGCATGGCCAGACCAACATCGCGAAAGCGGACTTGCACTGCTGAGAAGAACAGAGCGATCGCGGCGGCGAAGCCCGCCAGGATGACAACGATCGGTATCGCATAAAGCAAATGCCAGGTGAGCGCGACTTTGTAGTAGACCATCAACCCACCCAGAATGATCGAGGCTATGCAAAAATCCGCCAGGCTCGCCGCCATGTACGACAGCGGGATGATTTCTCTCGGGAAATACATCTTCGTAAGGAGGTTTGGATGGAGAACCAGGCCATTCACTGCGCTAGAAATAGAGCTGGAAAAGAATATCCATGGCAGCAGTGCGGAAAAGACGAACACCGGGTAGGGAACTCCGCCCGTGGTAACGGTCGTGACTCGAGTGAAGATGATGGTGTAGATGCCCATCAATGCGAGGGGTTGAAGGGCGGCCCAGGTCCAGCCAAGAGCCGACTGTTTGTAGCGCACGCTGAGGCGAAACAGACTCAACGTGTAAAGCAGATCGGAATATTGGACCAATGTGCGCAGGCCGGTGGAGATGGTGCCTATGGAAAAGGCCGGCGGACGAATGACTTTGACGGGGCGGGCGGGAGTGCGCGCCAGACCGGTTGATGTTTCCCATGTGGTCGGACGTGCCACTGCCCCCGCTGAGTGCACTGTCATTTGTGAGGCGACTACGGTTTCCGGAGTAGTACCCATTCGGATTGCATAACTCCTTGCTAGGCTGCGGACTCCGCCCGCGTTCCAGAATCAAATAATCTGCTTGGATCGCTTAATACGCCCCATCGCGCGGAGCGCACCTCTTGCTGGTTTCTTATTGCTTCCATCCGGTTCCCGAGGGTTTGACCAACGAGACGGACGTATGGTTCGCGGAGCATTTCGTAGTGTCCGCAGTTGAGTTCACGGGTTTCAACGTTCCCCATGGAGCGGGATCCCCAGCCCATTTGAGGGTCTCGAACGTAGAAAAAAGGTTGTCGTGGCCGTTTGAAGAGAAGCACCGGAGCCCGAAACCGAGGTGGTTGAAAGTCCTTGTCCGGCCAATATGCGCGGTTCCAGCCGCTCCCGGAATTGGTATCGCTTCGGGCGGTTGTCCGTTTGAAGACTCGGCGCATGGTCGCGAATTGTTCGTCGCGGGACAGGGCTCGAAAATTTCGGAAGCGTTGCATGTAATAGTCGATGGCCCATAGAGAGCGGATCTGGGAATTCTCCAGGACCCAGGTGTCGAAAATGGTGAACAGTCCTACCTCTTCCCCTTCCGCTTCCAGTTGGAGAATCATTTGTTGAGCAATGAGGACTCCCTCGCACATAGCTCCCAGACAGTAAGGACCGTGTGGCTGCGCGGATCTCATGGCGGCTACATACTGTGTGGCCAACGCTTGCAGTTCGTCGCTGGTGAAGGGACGGCCCCACACAACTGGGGAAGATGCTTGCAACTTGTAAGTCGATTGGTCTGGTGGAAGGTGACGAGCCAGTTGTGCGAACCCAAACGTGTCCACTCCAGGCGCAGCGACAGCAAAGAATGGGATCGCATCGTTTCCGTCTCCGTTATGAACTCCGTTATGAAGTTTCATGGCGATTGGATCGGGCTGCGCCAGCGAGTCATCACGAAGCAATTGCGCGAAAGCCCGGATGGTGGGGGCGCGGAAGACGGCGGAAACCGCGATTTTGCGTCCGGTGGCACTTTGGATTTGCGCGATGAGTTGAGCCGCAAGGAGAGAATGGCCTCCGATCTCGAAAAAATTGTCGTCGATTCCGATTCCTGGCAAGTGGAGCAGGTCACTCCAAATGCCGACCAGCAGCTTTTCCTCCGCCTGGATCGGCTCGCCTGGTCGTTCGGGTTTCGGCCCATGAGATGTTGATGTTACTGTCAGCGTTTTACGCTTGGAGCCAATCATCGAAACTACAGGCAATGAGCATTCCGCCGTTCGATCCGCGGCCGCTTCCATGATGGGAAGATCCATGATCCGTTTTTCAGGACTGCCAATAACGGCTTTCAAAAGCGTAGAGTAATCGGCGAGCATTCGGCTCACGTCTTCGGAGCGGAAGAGGTTGGTGTTGTGGTCGATTTGAGCCCAGAACTGGCCGCCTTTCCCTTCGATAATCGTCATGCTCAGATCCAAGATCGACTTAGTTGGCGCTACCGTGTAGGAAAAGGCGGTCAAGTCGCCGAAAGTGTCGGATTGAACGGCGGCCTTGATCACTGAGAACATCACCTGGAAGATTGGGTTGTAACTCAGGTTGCGCTCAGGCTGAAGAAATTCCACCACCTTCTCGAAGGGAACGTCGGCGTTGGCAAATGCCCGGAGGGTAGTTTCGCGGACCTGCCCCACCAAGTCTGGAAATGACGGATTGCCGGAGAGATCATCGCGCAGGACAAGCGTGTTTACAAAGAACCCGACCAGACCTTCGGTCTCCACCGAGTTTCGACCCGCGACCGGCGCTCCTACTGAAAGGTCCGGCTGCCCGCTGGCCCGGTACAGAAGAATCTTGAAGGCGGCGAGAAGCAACATGAACGGGGTCGCTTGGAGGCGAACTGCCAGCGCCTTAATGCCGGAAGTGATCTCGTCACCTAACGGGATTTCCTGACTCGCGCCTTCAAATGTCTGTTCGGAAGAGCGCGGCCGCTGCATCCGCAATTCCAAAACAGCAGGTGCTTCTTCAAGTTCATCTTTCCAAAAGTTCAGCTGCTGTTGAACTTTCGCGGTCTTAAACCATTTACGCTGCCACTCGGAGTAGTCACCGTAGGTGATGGGTAGTTCGGGAAGCGGGGATGGGCGCTGAGTACAAAACGCACCATAAAGGGCCGACAACTCCTTTGCCATGATCTGCACCGACCATGAATCGGTAACAATGTGATGCATGGTGCACAGAAGAACATGGTCCGTGTTGGTGACGCGAAGGACTCGGGCGCGAAACAATGGTCCCTTGCTAAGGTCGAAGCTCCTTTCCACTTCCGCCTTCGCCAGCGGATAGTGCTCGCCATCGGGATTCGCGGAGCGGGTGAGATCCGTGATCGGAAGCCTCACGGCGAGGCGGTCAGCGACAACCTGCACGAGTTCGCCACCTTCAAGTCTGAAGACCGTGCGCAGGCTGGCATGGCGATTCGTCAACTCCTGCAGGCTGGACTGGAGCGCAAGCATGTCGAGCGGTCCTCGCAGCCACAGTCCGAAATGGACGTTGTAAGCGGCGCTTTTGGGGCCCAGTTGGTCGAGAAACCAGAGTCGCTGTTGAGCGAGAGAAGCAGGATAGACCTCCGTCTGAATCTCCGTCTGATTGGACTGCAGAAGCAATTCAACGAGCAGTCTCTTCTGCTGTGCAACCTCGACCTCTGAAGTTTTGGCACTGGACAGCATGGATTCAGAATCTCCTGGAGTCAATCCCGTGATTTGGTTCGCTGGCGCAGTCAGGTGGGAATGGTTGCGCCAGTCCGCTCAGGAGATCCTGAACGGCGACACTCAGTGCTACTGCGGGCACTTCGGCCAACACTAGTGGCGAGAGCGGCATCTGCACACCTGAGCAATCCTGCAGCTGAGCAGTCCTGCAGCGCTGAAACCCGAGGGTGCAACCGTTTTGCACATCGAATTCGGGTACGAAACGCCAGTTAAGATGCCGCACCCCCTCATTTGGTTTGCGGGAACGAAAATCTCTTCCGGAAAATATGGGGTCCGGCGAATGCAAAATTTCGATCCGACGGGGACCGCTACGGAGGTTGGCTCATTCCGGGTTGGAAGGGAAACAACCGGCTACGGTAAATCGCATGAAATCGCCCCAACCTTTTTGCTGTCATTGACATCCCATCTCCGCTACTGATTCTGGCCGTCCCTCAGGTAGCGGAAAAAATACGTCTAGGGAACACAAACAGAGATGAGTGCAGCCGAGCTGCCAGCTTCCTTCGCGCAAGATAGACTTTGGTTTCTGGATCAACTGGAGCCGGGAACGGCCGCTTACAACCTGGTTCGCGCCTTCCGGATAACCGGTCCTTTGAACGTCAACGCGCTGACCTCGGCCATTGGCGCGGTCATCCGGCGGCATGAATCATTGCGCACAATTTTCGAGAGTGTGGACGGCGAGGCGAGACAGGTGGTGCTGTCCGATGTCGATGTCCAGGTTCCGGTCTTGAACCTGGCGGATTTTCCGGAGAGCGAGCGTGAGCCGGAGGCGCTGCGGATTGCCAGCGAAGAGGGCAAGAAGCCGTTTGATCTGACCCGGGGCCCGTTACTGCGAACCGTGCTGCTGCAACTCAATCGAGACCAACACATCCTGGTGCTGGCGATGCACCACATTATTACGGATGGATGGTCGATCTCGATCCTTTTCCGCGAACTGGCTCATTGCTACGAGGCTTATGCGAGCGGACGTGAGCCCCAACTTCCCGAACTCCCAATTCAGTATGTAGAGTACGCGCAATGGCAGCGCGAATACATCTCCGGCCAAGTGCTGGCCAAGCAAGTTCAGTACTGGAAAAACAAGCTGGCCGGTGCGCAAACAATTCTCGATCTGCCTACGGACCGTCCGCGCCCGACGACGCACAGCTGGCACGGAGCGACCGAGGAACTGATCTTCGACGGCCAGGTTCTTGCCGCGCTGAAGGAATTCGCGCAGACCGAGGGCGCCACCCTGTTCATGGTATCGATGGCGGCTTTCCAAGCATTGCTCTGGCGCTATACCAGCCAGGACAGCATTCTGGTCGGCACTCCTACCGCAGCGCGCAGCCAGATCGAAATTGAAAACCTGGTCGGGTTCTTCGTGAATACGCTGGTCTTCCGCACCGACTTTATGCCTGACATGACGTTCCGCGATCTGGTGCGACAAGTTCGCGCATGTGCTCTGGAAGCCTATGCGCATCAGGATGTTCCGTTCGAGAAATTAGTCGAAGAACTGGTCCCGCAGCGCTCGATGAACACCAGTCCTCTGTTCCAGGTGATGTTCACGTTCCAGAACATCCCGAAGCAGGTATTTGAAATTTCGGGACTTAAAATGAAAGAACTAGAGTTCGAGACCGGCATCGCCAAGTTCGATCTGGCAGTGGAAGCCTTTGACGACGACGACGACGACCAGTTCCATTGCCGGTTCGAGTACAATACGGACCTGTTTGAGAAGCAGACCATGCTCCGAGAGCTGGGCCACTTCCGCAACCTGGTGAATGCTGTCCTCAAGAACCCGGACGAGCCGGTGGCTCGGATCCCGCTCATGGATCATCGGGAACGAGAACAAACCGTGGTTGAGTGGAACAACACGGCCACGGATTATCCACGAGATCTCCACATTCATACTGCCTTCGAGCGCCAGGCCGCCCGCACGCCTGACTCAACGGCACTGGTCTTCCAGGGCAAGAAAATTCCTTACTGGCGGATCAACGAGGATGCGAATCGGCTGGCGCACTACTTGATAAAGAAGGGAGTGGGGCCGGGCAATCTGGTAGGCGTTTCCGTGGAGCGGTCTCCGGAATTGACGGTTGCGCTCCTGGGCGTGCTCAAGACTGGAGCGGCCTATGTTCCGCTTGATCCTTCTTACCCGCTCCAGCGGCTTGCCTCTACGCTCGAGGACACGCGTGCCGAGTGCGTCCTCTCGAACAATGGGATCGGGAAGAAACTACCGGATACTGTTCGCGACCTAATCATGCTTGATGCCCAGGCGGAACTTATTCGGAATGAGTCTCCGCTCAATCCCGTCATGCCCATCATGGAATTGTTACGGGTTGAACGCGCCTACGTACTGTACACGTCGGGATCGAGCGGGAAGCCGAAGGGGGTGGAAGGGACGCATCGCGGGGCGATGAATCGAATGAGGTGGATGTGGGAGAGATATCCGTTCGAGGCAGGGGAAGTGTGCTGTCAGAAGACGAATCTGGGATTTGTGGATTCGGTATGGGAGACTTTCGGCCCCTTGCTAGCGGGGGTGCCAAGCGTGATTCTGCCGCAGGAGGCGGTACTGGATCCGGAGGAACTGCTGCAGATTTTAGCGGAGCAGGGGGTGACGCGGATGGTGTTAGTGCCGTCGCTGTTGCGAGCGCTGCTGGAGCACGCGCCGAATCTGGAGGAGAGGGTACCGGAGCTGAAGCTGTGGTCGTGCAGCGGCGAAGTGCTGACGTGGGAGTTGGCGGGGCGGTTCCGGAAGGCGTATCCGACGGCGAAGCTGTTGAACATCTACGGATCGTCGGAAGTGGCGGCGGACGTGACCTGGCACGAGGTGGGGGAAGAGGAAGAGCAGCAGGGTACGGGGTCGGTTCCGATCGGGAGACCGATCAGTAACACGCAGGTGTACGTGCTGGATCGGAATCGAAATGTGGTGCCGGTGGGAGTGCGAGGGGAGATCTATGTAGGGGGGGATGGACTGGCGTTGGGGTACTGGGGGCAGCCGGAGATGACGGGGGAGCGGTTTGTGGCGAACCCGATTGCGCCGGAGCGCTCGCAGAGGCTGTACCGGACGGGGGACTTGGGGCGGTGGCGGAGAACGGGGGAGATCGAGTACCTGGGGCGGATGGATGGTGAGGTGAAGGTGCGTGGGATGCGCATCGAGTTGGGAGAGATCGAGACGGTATTGGCGTCGCATCGCTTAGTGGAGGAAGCGGTGGTGGAGTTGAGCGGGGAGGGAGCGGAGCAGCGGCTGGTGGCGTACGTGGTGGCGGGGGAGGAGGGAACGCCGAGCGCGCGGGAACTGCGGCGCTATGTGCGGTCGAAGCTGCCGGAGCACATGGTTCCGGCGAGTTATGTGAAGGTGGAGGAGATGCCGCTGCTGGCCAGTGGGAAGGTGAACCGGAGAGGGCTGGCGGGAGTGGCGGGGGTGGCGCTGTCGGAGCAGGGGATGGTGGCGGCGCGGACGGAAGTGGAACAGAAGTTGGCGGGGATGTGGGGAGAAGTGCTGAAGGTAAAGGAGGTGGGAGTGGATCAGAATTTTTTTGAGTTGGGAGGGCACTCGCTGCTGGTGCTGCAGGTGATGGCGCGGATCCGGCGGGAGTTTGATGTGGAGTTAGGAGTGCGGACGATGTTTGAGGAGCCGACGATCGCGGGGCTGGCGAGCGCGGTGGAGAAGGCGCGGGCGATGGGGATGAAGGCGCGGATGCCGGCGCTGGAACGGCGGCCGCGGCCGGCGGTGGGGAGTCCGAGCCGGGAGACTCTGCTGGCGCAACTGGACACGCTGTCCGCCGACGACGTTCAAACCCTGCTCAAACGCGTCCTCGACGCCAAATTGTCAACCGGAGAGGAAGTTCTTGGCGCAGAGCCAGAATTTCTATAAACGACTCAGCACGATTGGCTGACGCGATTGGTGGTTTAGTTATGTCAGATCTATGTGTACACGATCTTGTGCAATTGCAGGCGAGTGCGATGCCCGATTCCGTCGCGCTGGTATCCGGCAATCGCCATGTCACTTATCGGGAGCTGAATACCCGGGCGAACCAACTCGCTCATCGCTTGCGCTCCCTTGGGATTGGACCCGATGTTCCGGTCGGGCTCTGCATGGAGCGGTCCGTCGAACTGCCCATTGCTGCTCTCGGTATCCTGAAAGCCGGGGGAGCCTACATGCCCCTGGACCCAACCTATCCGTCCCGACGACTGTCTATGCTCCTGGAGGATTCCGGGACTCCACTGGTGGTAACTCAACCAGGCGTGGCCGGGAAGCTTCCCGCAGGCAAATGGGAAACGGTTGTTCTGGATGGGGATGGGCTGGACAGCGGATTCGATTCTTCGGACTCCGCGGTTGCGAACACCAAGCCGGAGAACTTGGCATACATCATCTTCACATCTGGCTCGACCGGTCGACCGAAGGGCGTGCAGATCACGCACGGAAGTTTGAATAACCTTGTGACTTGGCACCAGCACGCCTTCAACGTGTCACCAGTGGACAGGGCGACTTTGCTGGCCAGTCCCGGATTTGACGCGGCGGTATGGGAACTCTGGCCTTATCTGGCCGCCGGGGCGAGTCTGTACGTCGTTGACGAGCCAGTCCGCGCCGCGCCTGACGCGCTGCGAGACTGGATCATCCGCAACGGCATTACCATCAGCTTCCTTCCCACCGTCCTTGCCGAGAGCATGATCGGGCTGCAATGGCGGCCGCAAGGCCCGTTCCGAGTATTGCTAACCGGTGCAGACACTCTGCGTCGTCGCCCACCGCGCGATTTGCCCTTCGCTCTAATAAACAACTATGGACCGACGGAATGCACCGTTGTCGCAACGTCGGGAAAAATTTGCCCGGAGGAGAGTTCCGAGGCGAGTTCGGAGAAGAGTTCGGACAAACGATCAAACGAGCTGCCATCCATCGGCCGACCGATTGACAATGTCAGCGTCTACGTCGTCGATGAAAACATGCAGCGGGTTCCCGATGGTACCGCGGGAGAGTTGCTGATCGGCGGACGAGGTGTGGGGCAGGGTTATCTGAATGCTCCGGGGCTAACTGCCGAGAAGTTTCTCCCCGATTTGTTCGGGGGAGATCCGGGTGCCCGTTTATATAGGACGGGCGACTTAGGTCGTTTTCTGCCCGATGGCCAGATCGCGTTTATGGGTCGCCTCGACGATCAGATCAAGGTGGTGGGTCATCGCATTGAGCCTAACGAGATCGTTACCGTGCTCAACCGTCATCCCGAGATAGAGGCGAGTTTCGTCTGTGCCTATTCAGACCCTTCAGGGGACCAGCGCTTGGTCGCGTATGTTGTGCCGAAAACGGATATGGCGCCCAAGCCTGGCGATTTGCGCAGTTACCTGGGTAGTTATCTCCCATCTCACATGTTGCCATCGGCGTTCGTGCAACTCGCCCATTTGCCTTTGTCGCCGCATGGAAAATTGGATCGGGCGGCTCTTCCTCAACCGACCACCGAGAATATTCTCCGAGACGATTCGCTCGAAGCGCCTCAATCTCCGATCGCGGAGCATTTGCGCGTTGTCTTATCAGGTCTTCTTGGGGTGGCGCGCGTCGGGAGCGAGGACAATTTTTTTACGCTTGGCGGACACTCGCTGATGGGCGCGCAACTGATCGCCAAGATCCGTGAAAATTTCGGAGTGGAGCTTTCTTTGCGATCCTTGTTTGATGAGCCGACCCCCCGAGGCATGTCCGTTGAAATCGAGAAACTCATACATGCCAGGTTGGCAGCCATGAGTGAAGAAGAAGCACAGCGCCTGCTCGCGTCGTCAGGAGAAGGAGTCTAGGTATGTCAACGACGACGACAGCGCCAAGTGTCGGCGCGGGGGGAGTCGGCCCTCCAGTCGCTCCTAAAACGGACAAAGTGCTTAGTCTTTACCATCTCTTGGACCCTGAAGTCCTGGCCAATCCTTATCCTCTCTACCACAGGCTGCGTACCGAAGATCCGGTGCATTGGGATCCGTTCCTCCACGCTTGGGTTGTGACCCGGTACGCGGACGTGATAAATGTCCTGCATCATTTCTCGGCCGATCGTACGCCAACTCCAGAACAGCTGAGCGCAATGGGCCTGGCAGCGATGAACCCAATCGCCGAGGTCATGGTGCGGCAGATGCTCTTTCTCGATCCTCCGAATCACACCCGCTTGCGCGCTCTCGCCTCGGCGGCGTTCACGGTGCGCAGAGTGGAACGATTGCGCTCGCATATCCAGGAGATCATGGATGATTTGCTGGATCGGGTGGCTTCCAACGGACGTATGGACTTGATTGCTGATTTTGCGAGCCCCGCGCCGGCCATTGTGACCGCTGAACTGCTGGGCGTACCCGTTGCGGATCACCAGCAATTGAAGGAGTGGTCGGCGGATTTTGCTGAAATGCTGGGCAACTTCCAGCACAATCCGGACCGCTTTCCAAGAATCTTGCGCAGTGTGGAGAATATGTGCTCGTACTTCCGCTCGGCGATGCAGGAGCAGCGGCTCAGTCCACGGGACGGTCTGGTCAGTGCGATGATGGCGGCCAATGTCGATGGCGCAAAGCTGACCGAGGACGAAATCATCGCCAACCTGATTGTCACGATGGTCGGCGGACAGGAAACCACAACGAACCTGATCGGCAACGGCATGCTTACGTTGCTGCGCAATCCGGAAGTCATGGAACGCCTGCGCGCCGATGCTTCGCTTATTCCGTCAGCAGTAGAGGAGCTGCTGCGCTACGAAAGTCCGAGCCAGCACACGGCGCGGCTCGCTCCCGAGGACGTCGAGATGGGAGGAAAGCATATCCGCAAGCGCCAGGCTGTGATCGCGGTCATGGGCGCAGCCAACCGCGATCCCGAGCGATTTCCTGAACCTGATCGCCTGGATATCGACCGCAAGGACAATCGCCATGTGGCATTTGGATGGGCCGCTCATTTTTGCTTCGGCGCCCATTTAGCGCGACTGGAGGGCCAGATTGCGTTCGCAACCGTTTTGCGGCGGCTACCCAATCTGGCGCTCGACACCCCGACACCTCTCCGATGGCGAGACAACCTTGGTCTGCGCGGCTTGACTGCTCTGCCAGTGCTATTTGACCAGCCCCAACGAGCCATGAACGACGGCTCCAAGCGTGAGTCGTGAGGACGAAATGCCTTCGCCGTACTCTGAGGCACGACGTAATCTCTTGGAGAAATTCCTCCATGGGCAGTTGTCATTGCGGCCTGAGACTGAGGCAATCCCACGCCGAGACCCAAAAGAGCCAGTGCCGCTGTCCTACTCTCAGGAGCAGGTCTGGCTCCATGCGCAGTTGGTTCCCGACCTTCCTCTTTACAACGAGCCGGTAACGATTCATTATTCGGGCGACTTAGACATTCCCGCCCTCGAACAAAGCTTTAATGAAATTTTGCGTCGTCACGAGGCTTGGAGGACGTGTTTTACAGTGGTGGACGGGAAACCTCTGCAGGATGTCAGGCCCGAACTTTCCATTTCGTTGCCCGTAGTGGACCTTAGGCATCTTCCTGAAGAACGGCGAGACTCAGCCGCGGTGAGCATCGCCACCGAAGAGGCTCGAAAGCCACTGGATTTAACTCAGGTGCCGCTCTTCCGGGCCAGGTTGATCCGACTGGGAGATCGGCAGTACCGTCTCTATCTCGTCCTCAGCCATATCATCTTCGATGGAGTGGCAATCTATCGCATCTTCCTGCCCGAGCTCGCCGCACTTTACCAGGCTCGGGTTGCAGGCCGCCCCTCGCCCCTGCCGGAACTCGACATCCAGTATCCCGACTACAGCTGTTGGCAGCGGAAGTCACCGCCTCCCGATTCTCTCGCCGAACACATCTCGTACTGGCGGCGCCAACTTGGCCACGATCTGCCGGTGCTGAATCTGCCGTCAGACTATCCACGCCCTCCGGTTCAGACATTCCGTGGCAGCATGTATCCGTTCACCTTGAGTCCCAGCCTGACCGACGCTGTGAAGTTCCTGAGCAGGAAAGAGGGGGTCACGCTTTTTCAGACGCTACTCGCGGGGTTCGCGGCTCTGCTCGGCAGATACTCGGGCCAGGACGACCTTCCCATAGGGAGTGTCACGGCCGGACGTGACCAACCGGAGACCAAACCTCTGCTGGGGTATTTCCTCAACACCGTAGTGTTGCGAACCAATCTTTCTGATGATCCTGATTTTCGTGAACTGCTGCGGCGTGTGCGCAACCTGACGCTGGAAACGTTGGATCACGATTGCGTTCCGTTCGGGCGGCTCATTCACGAGCTAAATGCCCCTCGGGATCTCAGCCGCAACCCGCTGTTTCAGGTGATGTTCTCACTCGAGCCGTCGCTGCCCGACTTGGACCCGGCCTGGCATTTGACGCAGATGGATGTAGACACGGAAGCGACGAAATACGATCTGTATCTTGAACTCGACGAACGGCGCGATGCTATCCTCGCGCGCTTTCACTACAGCACAGACCTGTTCGACCGAACTACCATCGTTCGCATGTCCGAGCACTGGATGAGGCTGCTCGAAGGTGCGGCCCGCGACTCCAGCCTTCGAGTTTCGCAATTGCCGCTGCTCTCGGAGCAAGAGAGAAGCCAGATCGTCGTGGAGTGGAATCAAACGCGCTCGCAATATGCGCTGAGTGGAGGTATTCACGATCTTTTCAACGCGCAGTGCGAGCGGACGCCAGACAACACGGCGGTACGCGAAGGAGACGGACACCTCAGCTATCGGCAACTTCAAGAACGTAGCAACCGTCTCGCACACTACCTCCGAAAACTCGGGGCAAGTACCGGAACCAGAGTCGCCGTGTGCGTCGACAGATCATTCGATATGTTTGTGGGCCTGCTGGGGATTCTCAAAACCGGCGCAGCCTACGTCCCATTGGACCCGTCCCACCCGCCTGATCGCATGGCCTCGCTGCTGGAGGACGCCGAGCCAGCAGTGCTAATCACACAACAGAAATTACTGGCCAACGCTCCTGTGCATCGCGTCCCAACCGTTATTCTCGATGCGGACTGGCACAAAATCGCGCGTGCGAGCGCTGACTTTCCTGCGAGCGACGTTCAGTCAGACGACCCCGCCTACGTGCTGTACACGTCGGGATCGAGCGGGAAGCCGAAGGGGGTGGAAGGGACGCATCGCGGGGCGATGAATCGAATGAGGTGGATGTGGGAGAGATATCCGTTCGCGGCGGGGGAGGTGTGCTGTCAGAAGACGAATCTGGGATTTGTGGATTCGGTATGGGAGACTTTCGGCCCCTTGCTAGCGGGGGTGCCAAGCGTGATTCTGCCGCAGGAGGCGGTGCTGGATCCGGAGGAACTGCTGCAGATTTTAGCGGAGCAGGGGGTGACGCGGATGGTGTTAGTGCCGTCGCTGTTGCGAGCGCTGCTGGAGCACGCGCCGAATCTGGAGGAGAGGGTACCGGAGCTGAAGCTGTGGTCGTGCAGCGGCGAAGTGCTGACGTGGGAGTTGGCGGGGCGGTTCCGGAAGGCGTATCCGACGGCGAAGCTGTTGAACATCTACGGATCGTCGGAAGTGGCGGCGGACGTGACCTGGCACGAGGTGGGGGAAGAGGAAGAGCAGCAGGGTACGGGGTCGGTTCCGATCGGGAGACCGATCAGTAACACGCAGGTGTACGTGCTGGATCGGAATCGAAATGTGGTGCCGGTGGGAGTGCGAGGGGAGATCTATGTAGGGGGGGATGGACTGGCGTTGGGGTACTGGGGGCAGCCGGAGATGACGGGGGAGCGGTTTGTGGCGAACCCGATTGCGCCGGAGCGCTCGCAGAGGCTGTACCGGACGGGGGACTTGGGGCGGTGGCGGAGAACGGGGGAGATCGAGTACCTGGGGCGGATGGATGGTGAGGTGAAGGTGCGTGGGATGCGCATCGAGTTGGGAGAGATCGAGACGGTATTGGCGTCGCATCGCTTAGTGGAGGAAGCGGTGGTGGAGTTGAGCGGGGAGGGAGCGGAGCAGCGGCTGGTGGCGTACGTGGTGGCGGGGGAGGAGGGAACGCCGAGCGCGCGGGAACTGCGGCGCTATGTGCGGTCGAAGCTGCCGGAGCACATGGTTCCGGCGAGTTATGTGAAGGTGGAGGAGATGCCGCTGCTGGCCAGTGGGAAGGTGAACCGGAGAGGGCTGGCGGGAGTGGCGGGGGTGGCGCTGTCGGAGCAGGGGATGGTGGCGGCGCGGACGGAAGTGGAACAGAAGTTGGCGGGGATGTGGGGAGAAGTGCTGAAGGTAAAGGAGGTGGGAGTGGATCAGAATTTTTTTGAGTTGGGAGGGCACTCGCTGCTGGTGCTGCAGGTGATGGCGCGGATCCGGCGGGAGTTTGATGTGGAGTTAGGAGTGCGGACGATGTTCGAGGAGCCGACGATCGCGGGGCTGGCGAGCGCGGTGGAGAAGGCGCGGGCGATGGGGATGAAGGCGCGGATGCCGGCGCTGGAACGGCGGCCGCGGCCGGCGGTGGGGAGTCCGAGCCGGGAGACTCTGCTGGCGCAACTGGACACGCTGTCCGCCGACGACGTTCAAACCCTGCTCAAACGCGTCCTCGACGCAAGATAACTACACTAACAGGGCTGCGGCAGGTCTTATGCATCCAAGCCTGTAGCGAGTTAGAAGGCCGATGTAGAGTGGCCCCGGATGGAAGTTTGCGGTGGAACCGGATGACCATAGACCCCTTAGTTTCCAACATGGAAGAAGGCAAGTTTGCTCCGTGGTCATTCGGACTCACTGGGCAAATGGTTCATGTATGGTCCCTCCGGACTACAGAAGTATCGAATGCTGTTGTCTCAAAGTTTGAGCTGTTTCTCACGCCCGACGAGAGAATACGTGCAGAGCGATTCCGCTTTGAGAACCTTCGACATTCATTTGTTTTGACTCGCGGTGCTCTCCGAGTTCTACTCGGACGCTATCTGCAGATTCCCCCGGCCAGGATTCAGATCGCATACAGTTCGAAGGGTAAGCCTAGCCTGGCGGAGCCTGAACTTGCTACGTTCAATGTTTCGCACTCAGGTGGTCTGGCCGTCTTCGGCTTCGCAGCGGGCTGCGAGATAGGCATTGACATAGAAGAAATCCGCCCACTGGCAGACATGCTAGACATCGCCCAGCGATTCTTTTGTCCCGCGGAAACTGCTGAATTGATCTCCCTTCCTGCGAACCAACGCGAGCGAGCATTTTTTCACTGCTGGACACGCAAGGAGGCATACATCAAAGCCCTCGGTGAGGGCTTGTCCGTACCGCTTGACGGTTTCCAAGTAACACTGAGGCCCGGCGAACCAGCAAGCATTATCCATCTTGCAAGCGATACAAATGCGGCTAGAACCTGGAGACTATACGATCTTGAGCTATCCCCGGGATATGTGGGAGCCCTCGCATACCAGGGCCTTGGGCGACAGCTTCATCTTTCACTGCCTATTAACGCTGATGAGTTGTTAGATATGGCCTGATCTGCTGCGTCGTGCCAGGATGTGTATGGCTGGCTCACGCCTAAGATTCCTCCTGGTACTCCACGGAAATCACGGGTTCTGTGACAACCTGAGGGGCCTGCGGCAGCACGGGAGACCCAGACTCCGCGACCCGAAACACACGACCTGTTTTATAAGCCCAAAGCACTCCGATGCCATAAATGAAGAATGCCGCCCCGATTTCCATCACCAACTGGATGAGGTTCCTCGGAGTAAAGAACCTGTTCGCCAGCCAGACCACTCCAAGCAGTGGCAAGTTCAGCAGAAAGGGCAACAGATAAGCCTGGCGCACGAAACTGCCTACTGGCACGCCGAGTTGTTTCCCTAAATGGCGCGGCATGAAGAGAAGGAACGTGCAACACAGCGGAATCGCCGTTCCCAGCGCGTCACCAACCACTCCCAACGGCGGAACCAGTGCAATACTCAGGATCAAGTTGGCGATCCCCTCGATCATGGTGACTTTTCCGAAGGATTGATGTTTGCCAATGCCGAACAGCACGCGTCCCGAAGCCGCCTGCATGAGCATCAGCGTGAAGGGAATAATCAGCACCACCAACACCGGGTAACTGTGCGGAATGTAGCGGGCGCCGACCCAGATCCGGATGACGTGTTTGCCCAGCAGAATCAGGATTATCGTGATCGGCAGAATCAGCAGCGCGCACACACGGTTTCCCGCGATGTACACCTTCCGCAAACGGTCCAGATCGCCCTTGGCCTCCGAGTGGCTCGACATGGGAACAAAAATCTGCGCCATGCTCGAGACAAATTCCTGGGCGTAGTCCACGATCCGCGCGCCGATCGAAAAATAGGTGATTGCCACGGTGGACATCATTCCGCCCAACACCAGTTCGTCGGTCCGAAAGCGCAGTCGTCCAGCCACCATCACAAGAAACGTGGTTCCGCCATAGGTAGCCATGTTGCGGAACGCTTCCTTATTTACGTAGCGCAGTGCGAGTGGCACGGGGCACCACCGGAAGACGATAACTCCCCGCAGAATTGAAGACAGAATGGGCAGCGTCACCGTAATCAGTACCGCTGTGACTAGTCCATAGCCGCGATTCAAGAAGTGCACGATCAATGCCGCCCGCAGCAAGGTCGACCCGATGCTCGTCCAATTCAGAATGTAAAACCGTTGCAATCCTTCCAGCATGCCGCCGAAAACGCCCAGCGGAAATCCCAGGCTGACGGATGCTCCGACCATGAGCAGCAACAACCGCGCCTGCGAATGCATTTCGGGCGGGATCTTAAACAGGTGTTCAACCGACGAACTGAGCGAAACGGTCAACGCCATGCTCACCAGGCCAATGCAGGTGTAACTAAAGAGAGCGGTGCTGACGAACTGCTTGAGTTTCTCGGTATCGCCGACAGCTGTGTATTTGGAAACGTAGCGAATGATGGAAGAACGGATGCCTAAATCAAACAGTCCGTAATAACCCGTAACTGAAAAAATCAAAACCCAGATACCGTAGGCGGCGTCACCGAGCCGGTGCAGAATGAAGGGAGATAAAAAAATCCCAACCAACACGTTCATGGCCAGCGCCGACCAGCTGGAGCCGACGTTTTTCAGAATCTGCTTTTTTTCGTACTTCCGCATCTGCTCCGGTCCGTTCCGAATTACATGTCGGGATTTGCGCTGACGCCCGGAATGTGCTGGCTGCCGGCGATTGCTCCGCAGCCCAGGATGAGCAGCCGGATTCGCTTCGTCATTCCCCTTGCTCGCGAAGGAGCGCCATGGCTGCCAATTGAGTCTCTACACTCTCCGCTTTGCGCGTGACCAATTCGTACCCCAACTGCGCCATAGTGTTTCCCCAGGCCGATTCAATCTCTTCAACCGCGGCGCCCGGCAACACCGACTTCCACTTGCCCGCCGCCGCGCTGCCGATGAATGGAATATCGGAACGCTTGTTCTTGGTCGTGACCCACGCCCCGCCCTCTTTCTTCTCCAATTCGCGCAGATGATCGGCGGAACTGTTTTCGATTGCCCGGCTCAATTCTTCAGGACTCGCGTCCACACCGAAGAACCGCGCCACTTTCGCCAATTCGATTTGCGTGTCCGCGAGCAGATCCTCGTAACGCAACAACAGAAATGTGGGCCGTCCATTCCGGGCCGCCACCCATGTGCCCACGTTTTCCGCCCAGGTCCCCCACCCCGACGACAGCAGTGTCCCGGTCACAAAGCCGTGAACATACTGCTCCAAGGGATAATCATCCGCGATATGGCGATACTTGCGCGAAAAGTTGTAATAGGAAACCGCCACGTCTCGAGGGTCGCGCGTGATGTAGAGAACCTTCGGGTAGCGATGATCGAAGTACTGATGGGTCTTGATCACGCGCGGCCCGCGGACCCGCTTCATGTACCGGCTGGATTGCGCTTCTGCGTCGGGAATCAGCAGCTCGATGTTCGCGAAACTCACCGGCTGACCGCCAAACAGCAGGTTTGCGATTAGGAATCGGGTCCAGGTATTGCCGGAACGCGGATAGGACACGATGAACGTATCGTCGGGACGGACCGCCAGCGTGCGCCCCGCGATATCGCGTCCCAACGCGTAGTTCAATACCTGTTTGATCCCGTAGATCATCGTGAGTAGATCATCGTGAGTAGGTCATCATGAGCAGATCATCGTGACGGCCCGTTCAGCATGGTTTCCACAAACTGCGAGTCGAAATTCGTTGTCCTTGCCGGGAACAGGAGTTCGTACCCCAAGTGTTTCATCAGATGTCCCCACGCGGCTTCGAGTTGTGCCACTGCTGCTTCGGGGAGACCGGTCCTCCAGCCTCCGGACTTGGCCGCGCGTACAAAGGGAACATCCTGGCGCGTGCCTTTCGTCGAAGACCACAGACGCGCCTGTGACTTTTCCAGTTTGCGCATCTCATCGGCTGTGCTGCGCCGCACCGCATTCGCAATCCGCTCTGCATCCGGCGGGATTTCCAGAAACGACGCTACTTTGTTGAGTTCGCGCGCGGCATCTTCCAGCATGTCCTCGTAGCGCAACAGCAGGAATCCCGGCCGGTTCTGACGCGTCGCCAGCCAGCCTGCCACATTCTCGCCCCACGATCCGTATGGGGTTGTCTCCCCGGCCACAAATCGCGGCACGAATCTCTCCGGCGGATAGCCATCTTCGAGGAGGCCGCGCTTGCGATAAAAGTGGAACTGCGACAGTGCTACGTCGCGCGGATCGCGCACCACGTAGATCACGCGCTTGTAGCGCGGATCAAAATATTGGTGGCTCTTGATGATCCGGGGCCGCGGCATCCGGGCCAGTTCGCGCTTTGAGGATGCCTCCGGATCAGGCGTCAGGCGGTTGATGTTGGAAAAGTCCGCTGGAGTGTCCGGATACATCAAGTTAGCGATCAGAAACCGAGTCCAGGTATTGCCCGACTTCGGAAAGGACAGAATGAACACGTCATCCGGCCACACCTCCAGATTGCGTCCTGGGTGGTGGAGGCCCAGCGCCCGGCGCGTTCCGCGGACCAGCCTTTGAATCATAAGTTAAACCTCACGCCGTCCTGATCGACTACCTCTCGCAACCTCGTTATGCATCTGCTCCGTTATGCCGCTGATTCCAGAATGTGAAGAGCCGGCTGGTCGCATTCGGAGCCACCTTCAGCCCGAATAGCACGAGACTTAATTTTGCCTTGTGGAAGTAGTGGTTCGCTTCGGAGAAGAGCTCCCGAGCTTTGGGAAAATCTCGCGCGGAGAGATGGTTCTTTCCCTCCAGAATCAAGTACCGCGCACGAATCTCGGCGGCTCGGTCCCGTACTAGTGTCCGCTGCGCAGAGGTCAAGGGCAGTTTCTGGTCGGCTTTCTCGAGGATCAACCAGTACGCATCTGCCATCCGGGCACGCGAAACGCCGAGCGACCCCGGCCGTCCGTCGGCCAGGCGTGCCTGCACCTGCCGGTTGTAGCCGACTTTGCCACCATACAATGCGGTGCGCAGCCACATGTCGTAATCGTCGCAGCGGGCCAGGCTTTCGTCGAACCCGCCCGCCTTCACAATCGCTGCCTTGCGCGCCACCACGGTCGAAACCGGGATCTGGCAGCGTTCGACCACCAGGGCCTCAAAACCAGCTTCGCCGGCCGAAGGGCACTTTTCCATGAATTCAATGTGCCGCGTAGTGTCTCCAACGAGGACTGCGTTGGCATACACCAAGCCGAGCGCCGGATCAGCTTCGAATTGTTTCATCTGCGATTCGAGATGGTTCGGCAACCAAGTGTCGTCACTATCGAGGAAAGCCAGAAACTCGCCACGCGCTCTCGCGATCGCCGTGTTTCTCGCACCCGCCGCGCGCTTGTTGATCTGCTTGATGTAAACGATGCGATCGAGGTAAGGCTGCAGCACCCTCTCCAGTGCGGGAGTATCCGGCGACCCATCGTTGACCACGATGGCCTCGAAATCCTGAAAGGTCTGGGCAAACACCGAATCCAGACACGCGGCAATAAGATCCGCGGTGTTGTAGGACGGGATGACGATGCTCACTCGTGGCCCTATTTGTGACTGCTGGTTTCCCATAGTCGGCTCCATTAAGAACTGTAAAAAACCAATTCCTTCTCTCCACTCACGACGTGATTGGCAGCTTCCACGCCCATCAGGACTGAATGATCCATGTTCCCAATTTCGTAGCGCCATGCGCCAAAGCGTCCGCGGGAGTAAATACCCTGCTGCATCAATGCCGGCTGCAGAATGGCGAGCGCCCGATCGCGATCAATCGTCGGAATCGGATAGGAATACCTCACCAGGCGGTGGTAGCGCGAAATGATTCGCGAACGGTCCGATTCGTCGAGTATTTTCGAACGGATCAACCCGGCGAGCATTTGTTCATACGTATGCTCGACATCCAACTTGTGTCCCAACGGAACCGACATCTCGCCCATTAGCGAACTGTACTGCTCGGTGTCGCCCTGGGGGACGTTAAAGGGCGAGTAATGCGAGAAAAATGTGGCTCGATAGCACGGCATTTCCGGGTCTGCGAAATACACCCAGCATTTGCCGGTGTCGATCTTCTTTCTCAATCCAATCCCCAGGACGAGCAGATCGTTGTGTTCGAGCAATGCCGCTGCCTCACGCAGTCTAGTGTCGGCCGGTTTCAGCATGCCTGCCAGTAAATCGAGCGGCGCCGTTGAGATCAGCACGTCGTAATTGTCGCCAGTGCCGTCGGTAAACGAAACTTTGCGCTGTGCCGTGTCAACCTCGGCGAGCTGTTTCCCGGTCCGCACCTTGTCTGGAAACCGCCGCGCCATGCGCCGGTAGATTTCCCCCGTGCCGCCATGCAGCGGAAAGCGGAATTTACTGTTCGGCCCCCAGGCTACGTCGTCTTTTTCGTAGAGGACATTTTCGAGCAGGCGCTTGAAGTCCACGACTGATACGCGCTCGGCAATCCATCCCTTCGACATGCGTTCCAGCGGGGTGGTCCACACTTTGGAGTTATAAGGGAACATGAAAACCTCGGCGATCCCCTCGCCGAACGTGCGCAGCGTCCACTCACGAAAATTCGCAGCGTCACCGTTTTTTTGGCTCGCCGCAGCCTTGGCCGCGCCAAGCAGGCAACTTACCTGGAGCGGCTTCGGCAAGTACCGCAGGTTGTTCTGAAACGGATAAGGCACGCAGACATCTTTCAAGTACACCCAGCTCTCGCGTATCCGCTCATGCACTTCCTTCCCCAGCATGTCCTCGATCAGTTTGTCGAAGTAGGGATAATGGGAAAAGATAACGTGTCCACCCTCATCCCAGACAAAACCTTGGGGATCCACATGCGAGGTAGCGTGTCCGCCAACGTCATCGGACTTTTCGTAAAGCACCCAGTTGTCATAACCGAGTTCGTTTAGACGATAGGCCGCGCCAAGCCCCGTGGGCCCGCCTCCAATGATGACAACTTTCTTGTTAACCATGCGTTTTCCGGCTGGCACACCAGCCTAAATACCTCTTGTTGCAGGGAATTACAACCTGTGATCCCGCTCCCTGATATATTGACACAACTCCACGGCAATCGCCCATCCACACGAATCGCTGGAGTCACGGGGCAACGGTCCATCACGGCTTTAAGGAGCAACAGGCACTCCAAACTCGGACAATGTCGATGGCTGTAACCCTCTGATTACACTTGAGGCCATCGAGCGAATACCCAAGTTGGTTACCAAAAAGGAAGTCAACCGCCTGCGGAGTGGGCAAACTTTTTCCCACTACTGCCCCGCCATCGCCCACGCAGCCAGGAGTGCTTCTGGCCCCTGAAAACTCGATAGCAGGGTAAGGCATTCAGCACATTTTACGTTTTGTGCGAGGAACAGCCCTGCGCAGCAGGGGGAACAATCACTTCGCGCGCCAGCAGCGTATTTGTGATTTTCTGAAATGTTCTTTACTGATTTAGTTCTTTGTCACTGCTTTTTGTGAGTGGCTTTTCTAACGACGAATAGAAATTGATCTTGCGGCAATGGGAACGCGGGAAAAAGGTAAAGGCTGTGACATTGGTTATGCTCTAGCCGCCAGCTCCTGCGAGGGAGCCAAACAGCGTGGACGCATGCACCGTCACAGCCCTTGATGCGATCACCGCTTTCGCGGTCCCAAACCCCAACTGCCCCTCGCAGAGCCGTCGGTTTTTTCAGGTCTGGCTGCTCTTCAGGTTGCCCTGCCGAGCTGATCACTCAGCCTACTTCGGATCGGCAAAAGTTTAATTTAGCCAACCCTTTCAGCCGTCGACGAAAGCCAAGTTAGAGAGTTGCACGAAAATTGTCAATGCCCTTTTTCGGTGCAATCGGCCGTGCTGTACTCGACCAAAACCAAAAAACGCAACCCATTGAATCGTTGTTGTTTACGGGGATAAAGGATTGAATTCATCCCATTTTTCCACACAAACATCAACAGGCGCCCAAAGCCGTGGGAACCAAGCAAGCATCTTGACGCTGTAGAATAAGTCACGCATGGTTGTTACCAGCGCAGCAACGCAATGTCAGATCTCGTAGCCTACGTCGATGGCGGCTCTCTCGGGAATCCCGGCTCGTCTGGGATTGGAGTCGTAATTGATGGCTCCGCAGATGGCACAATCAGAATTGCCAAGTGGATCGGGCGCCAGGACAATAATGTCGCCGAATATATTGCTCTGCTGGAGGCGCTGCAATGCGCCCTTGGGCTCGAGGCCAAGACGCTTCACGTGTTTTCAGATTCCGAAGTGATGGTCAAGCAGATGAGAGGTCAGTACAGCTGCCGCAGCCCGCGACTCTACTCCCTAAATTGGATCTGCCGGAAGTTGGCCCGGTCGCTCGATTTCTCCATCTCCCATGTCCGGCGAGAAAACAACCTGGAGGCCAATCATCTGGCCACCTCGGCCGCCCGCGTCGGAGCAGGAAAGCCATCCATCCATCTGTCTGTCCAACCGCTATCTAAATTCTAGTTTCTTCGCCGCTATTGCCGAGTGGTGCGAAATCCAAGGTTCAACTGTAAATTAAGCGCGTCATCGAATAAGCCAGGCCGTTTCGTGTTCGCAAGGCGTGACGTGAAAGTGTCGCGTTGTGTATCCTGATCAGGGTCGTCACAACCGAGGCAGCGCTGATGAACTTCAAGAATATTGTCCGGGAAGCAACCGCTGCGTTGAGACGCAATTGGGTCAGAAGTGTTCTTACGATACTTGGGATCTCTGTCGGAGTGGGCGCGTTCATCTGCGTGGTCGCGATTGGGAACGCGGGCAGCGGCAGCATCGAGAAGCAATTGCAAAACCTTGGCGACAACTTTATTTGGATAGAGGCCGGAAGCCGTGCCAGAAATGGAGTCCGCTACGGAGCGCGGGGTGATCGCACATTAATCCTCGCTGATGCCACGGCAATCGTGGAGCAGGTCCCGCTAATCAAGGCGATGTCGCCCAATGCGGATGGATCCATTCAGATCATTTATCAGGGAGAGAATTGGTCTACACATTTTCGAGGAGTCACCCCCGAGTTTCTGCTGATTCGACGGTGGGAGATGAGGCTGGGGGCTTTCTTTACTCAGGCTGACGTGGATGCATCCGCGCCAGTGTGCGTCCTCGGTCAGACGGTGGTGGACAATCTCTTTGGCAACGAGGATCCGATTGGCAAGACAGTCCGTGCCCAGAGTGTGCCATGTAAGGTGGTTGGCGTTTTGCAGGCCAAGGGCTTTTCCGCTACCGGGCAAGATCAAGACGACTTCATCGTGATGCCCTTCACGACAGCGCAGAAAAGGATTACCGGAACATTCTGGCTGGACGACATCTTCTGTTCGGCTGTCTCCCGAGAAGCCATGCCGGAGGCTACCAAGCAAATCGTCGGTCTCCTGCGTGAACGGCACCATCTCAATCCAGCGGAAGACGACGATTTCAACGTCCGCCGGCCAGAGGATGTCGTTCAGGCCCAGCTTGCCACGAGCCGGATCATGACCATCCTATTGGCAAGTGTCGCATCTTTGTCCTTGCTGGTGGGCGGCATCGGCATCATGAATATCATGCTGGTGTCAGTCACCCAACGCACGCGCGAGATCGGGTTGCGACTGGCCTTGGGAGCCACGGAATCGGATGTGCAACTCCAATTCCTCAGTGAAGCAATCGCGTTGAGCCTGCTCGGAGGCTTGGTCGGTCTGCTCGCGGGTTTCCTCTCCTCCGGCCTGGTTGAAAGTCTTTTTCAGATGCCAACCAAGCTCTCGCCTGAAATCTTTGCCATCGGCGGCCTGTTCTCCGCCGGCATCGGAATTTTGTTTGGCTTCTATCCAGCTCACAAGGCATCGCAGCTTGATCCGATTCAGGGGCTGCGTTTCGAGTAGATTGCGAGTATTTGCAAGTAATTTGTAAGATACTCACAGATCCGAAAAAACAAGCTACTCGATACAGTTACTCGTAGCGAAGAGCTTCGATCGGGTCTAGTTGAGCTGCTTTGCGGGCGGGGTAAAACCCAAAGAAGACTCCCACCGCCATCGAAAACACAACTGCGATCGCGATCACCACAGGAGAAACCAGAACCGGCCAGCCGAGCGTCTGGGTAATCACGTATGAAGCGCCCAACCCAAAAATGATGCCGGTGATTCCTCCCATCAAGCTCAGCACCACAGCCTCGATGAGAAACTGCTGCTGGACGTTGCCTTCCGTTGCGCCAATCGCCATTCGAAGACCAATTTCGCGGGTGCGCTCGGTCACGGAAACCAACATGATATTCATGATGCCGATCCCGCCAACGACGAGCGACACGCTGGCGATCGAAGCCAACAGCAAGGTCATGACTCGGCCTGCTTCGTCAGCGACGTCGGCCATGTCGGCGAGATTGCGCACGAAAAAGTCAGCATCGTCGCCTGCGCGAATGCGATGACGTTCGCGGAGCAGCGCCGAAATCTGTTCTTGCGCCGCATAGCTGCCCTGCCGGGACACGGCTGAAACCATGATCCAGCGCAACCAGGGCTGGCCGGTGATTTTTTTCTGCAGGGTGGTGAGCGGTACCAGGATAATGTCATCCTGATCATCGCCCATGGCAGCGGATGTTCCTTTGGGAACGAGAACGCCAGTCACACGGAATGGCAGATTGTTGATGCGGATGGTTTGTCCGATCGGATCGGTCGCGCCGAAAAGGTTCTTGCGAACGGTTTCTCCGATCACCGCGACGTTGGCCGACATCTCGACATCATTTTGCGTGAAAGCAGATCCCTCCGTAAACGCCCAGCTGCGAATATCGAAATATTGCGGCTCCGTGCCATTCAGGCGCGTATACCAATTGTCGTTGCCAAACACAACCTGGCCGCTCGTACTGCTGCCTGGAGCCGCCGCCTGTGCCGCTGGGCATTGCCGCATTATCGCCAGCATGTCATCGTAGATCAGACTCTTGGTCGAGCCCCAACCCATGTGCATCCCGCTGCGCGTCACCGTTCCGGCGCCTACGAACAACAGGTTTGAACCCATGGCTTGAATCTGCTCCTGCATCGTCTGCTGCGCCCCTTGCCCTACGCCCAGCATGGCGATCACCGCCCCGACACCGATGATGATGCCGAGCATCGTCAGGACGGAGCGCATCTTGTTGCGCGCCAGAGCCCGCATGGCGATGCGGATGATCGCAAGCAAATCCATACGCGGTTCAGTCCTCCAGCTTGGGCAGGTTCTTGATAACCTCGGACGCGACGGGCCGATTCTGAATCCACTCATCGCGGCGAATCTTTCCGTCACGAAACTGAATGCTGCGTTTAGCGAACTGTGCGATGTCGGGCTCGTGCGTCACCAGCACAATTGTCAGGCCCTCATCATTCAACTTCTGAAAAATGTCCATGATCTCGACTGATGTGCGGCTATCGAGATTCCCTGTGGGCTCGTCCGCCAGCAAAATCGAAGGACGATTCACCAGGGCACGGGCGATCGCCACCCGCTGTTGCTGACCGCCGGAAAGCTGGGAAGGGAAATGCTCGACCCGGTCTGCGAGTCCGACCAGAGCAAGCGCTTCGCGCGACCGCTTTTCGCCTTCTGCCTTGCTGATGCGCGCGTAGAGAGTGGGCAGTTCGACGTTCTCAAGCGCGGTGGTGCGCGACAGCAGATTGAAACCTTGAAAAACGAATCCTATTTTACGATTGCGAATGGCGGCGAGTTCCTTCTTACTGAGGCTGGACACTTCAACTCCTTCCAGTAGATAGCGCCCGGCGCTGGGCTTGTCGAGGCAACCCAGAATATTCATGAATGTCGATTTTCCGCTGCCGCTGGCGCCCATGATGGTGACGAACTCTCCGCGCGCGATTTCTACGCTTGTGCCGCGCAAGGCGTGCACACGAGTTTCTCCCAGCTCATAGTATTTATGAATCTCCTCCACCAGGATTACTGTTTCGTGATTCTTCGTTCCGGTAAGACTTGCCTCGGGTTGTGAGATTGTCGCCATGTCGAATCGTTTCTCTCCGATGCTATGCCGTCAAACGACTATCGGTGTTGTGTACCCATGCCCGGGCCCGAGGTCTTGCTGGCGGTCATTGAACCTGTGACCAGTTCGTCGCCTTCCTTCAACTCGCCCTTGAGAATTTCGGCTACCTCTGTAACGGTGTGGTCGGTGATACCGGTGCGGATTCTAACCGGCTCGAGCGTGCTGTCCGGATGCAGCTTCCAAAGCACCGCAACATCAAGACGCGGCGTTCGTTCTGGGCCGGCATCGCTGCTGCCACCCGCTTGGCCGGGCGTGCGCGCGCGATATTGTTTGCCGGCGGCGCCGCTTCCCGGGCTGTCCCCAGCTTGCGCGTTGGCGCTGTCATCCAGTCCATATTTTTGCAACAGCGCGTGGATTTCTTCCGCCTTCAGGTCAGGCTTGTAGCGCAGTGCACCATTCGGCACGCTCAAGACGTTGTTCGCCGAAGCCACTGGAATTGTGATGTAGGCAGTCATGCCGGGGAAGAGCTTTAGATCCGGGTTATCGAAATCAATCACTGTGTTGTAGGTAACCACATTCTGCACGGTGGTCGCATTCATTCGGATTTGGGAGACGCGCCCGGTAAAAGTGTCGCGAGGAAAAGCGTCCACTTTGAAAGTGACCACCTGTCCAGTCTTAATCATGCCCACATCGGACTCGTCCGTGCTGGCGTATACCTGCATCTTGGTCAGATCTTGCGCGATGGTGAACAGCGTCGGGGCCTGTAGAGATGCCGCTACAGTCTGGCCAACGTCCACGTTCCGGGCGATCACGGTGCCGTCGATGGGCGCGTGGATGGTGGTGTAGTCCAGGTTCGTTTGTGCCACGGTCAAGGCAGCTTCTTTCTGCTGTACCTGAGCGAGGGCTTGCGTGATCTGAGCGTCGGCCGCGGAAACGCTTGCCACCGCCGAGTCGTGATTGGCTTTTGCCAGATCGAGTTGCTGCTGGCTCATCACGGCTCCTTTGACCAGGCCGACGGCACGGTCGTAATCCGCCCTGGTCTGAATTTCCGTTGCCTTGGCTTTTTCCAGATTGGCTTGCGCCGATACCACGTTGGCTTTGGCATTGGCGAGATCGCTTTTGGCTTGAAGCACGGCGCCTTCGAACAGAGGAGGATCAATCTGCGCGACCAACTGTCCCTTTTTGACGCGGGAATTGAAATCCACAAAGAGATGTGAAATCGTCCCCGAAACTTGCGAGCCAACCTGAACGGTGATGACCGCGTTGATGGTACCCGTGGCCTCCACGACCTCGCGAATGTCCCCGCGATTGGCCTTGGAGGTAAAGTACTGCGGCTTGTCCTGCCCCCTAAATTTAAAAGCGACGAAAACAGAGGCCACGACGATTATTCCGATTGCGACTAACCAGTGACGCTTAAGCACTTTTTCCTCATTCTTGAAAGCTGAAGCGGGCTTCCTATCCGAATTCATCCTCAATAAAAACGGACTGGAACCACGGATATGACTGGTCCTTTAATCTCCGTCAGCAAAACCACTATGGCGTAATTGTAGCTACGGTAGACGAAAGACAGCCAGTGTGCGACGGGCAAGCTGACCACGCATTCCGACTCCTCCGATGGCCCTGATTCGCAGGTTACAGATGAATAGAGTTTGATGCATGAATAGAAGTTAATGCATGAATAGAAATTAATGTGCTTCAACTCTTGACCGCTGAGTTAAGCTCGGTTCGCACAAAAAAGGGGGTCCTCCATGATGTGTTCCTCGTTGTGTTCATCAAAGCTGAAAACGTTTGCTGCAAGTTTTCTTGCGCTGTTGCTCACCCACAGCGTCGCGATGCACGTTGACGTTCAAGCCCAAGTCGCCGGCGGAACAATTACAGGAACGGTCGTCGATAGCAGCGGCAGAGTTATTCCCAATGTTGGCGTCTCCATTACCAACCTTGCGACGGGCATCAACCGCAGTGTGACGACCAACGAGGATGGGCTCTACATCGCACCGAACCTCTTGCCGGCGACCTACGAGCTGACGTTTACTGCTCCGGGATTCAGGACCGATGTAAGGAGCGGCATCGAACTGACCGTCGGCGCGACCGTGTCTTTGAACATGACGATGCAGGTCGGCGGCTCGAAAGAGATTGTTCAGGTACAGACCGAAGCTCCCGATGTGCAGCTTTCCACCTCGGATATCAGCGCCATGGTCAATGCGACCACAGTCCGTGAGTTGCCGCTGAACGGACGCAGTTGGACAGACCTGGCAGCCTTGCAGCCCGGCGTCGACACAATTCACACGCAGCCCGATTTCTCCTCAGGCACGGATCGGGGCAACCGCGGTTTTGGACAGCAACTGACGATCTCCGGCGCGCGTCCGCAACAGAATAACTATCGCCTCGATGGCGTGAGCATCAACGACTATTCCAATGGAGCTCCGGGCAGCGTGTTGGGCGGAAGCTTGGGAGTAGATGCGATTCAGGAGTTTTCCGTTCTAACCAGCAACTACTCAGCCGAATATGGCAAGACGTCGGGTGGCGTTGTGAACGCGATTACGCGTTCGGGAACAAATCAGTTTCATGGTAGCGTCTATGAATTCATCCGGAATAACGCCCTGGACGCACGGAACTACTTCGATCTGGGTGGGGTTCCACCTTTCAAGCGCAACCAGTTTGGCGGAGCGATCGGCGGGCCGATCATTAAGAGCCGGACGTTCTTCTTTGCTGACTATGAAGGCATTCGGCAATCGAAAGGCATTTCCAATGTAACGTTCGTGCCCTCGCAGAACGCAAGGAACGGGCTGTTGTGTTCGATGGCTCCTGCCGACCACTCATGTTTTACGTACCAGTTGCTACCGGGACCAAACACAAACGCAAATGGCGTTGACTTGAATGCCGCGAAGTTTTTCACCTTCTACCACCTGCCCGACCCGAACACTAGCACTATTGAGAACGGCGACATAGGGACATACACCTTCGCCGCTCAGCAAGTGGTCAACGAGAACTTCCTGACCACGCGCGTCGATCACAGGTTCTCGGACAAAGATGAGCTCTTCGGCACATACCTGTACGATCGAACGCCGTATTCATCTCCCGATGGTTTGAACAATGTTCAATTTGATACGAAGACGACGCGGCAAATCTTTGCCACGGAGGAGACCCACTCGTTTAGTCCGAGCTTTGTGAACTCCGTCCGCCTGGGTTGGAACCACGAACCGGTGGACAATAACAAGAGCGTCAAAGCGATCAATCCGGACGCAGCCAGACTGGATCTCGGCTCGTTCGCGGGAAGGGACGCACCCCAAGTGCTCGTCTCCGGACTCTCGGACTTTACTGGAGGAGTGGGTGGAAGTCCTACGTATCTTTATCACTGGAACTCAGCCCAGCTTTACGATGATGCTTTCTACACAAAGGGAACACACTCCATCCGGTTCGGTATCGCATTCGAACGCATGATGCTCAACCAGGTGGCCGATACCGATCCAAACGGGATATGGAGGTTTGGACCGTTGGCCCAAGTTGACCCCACCGACCCCACCGGAAAAAGATTAATAAGCACCTTCCTTCAAAACAACCCCACCAAGTTTCAGGGAGGGGAAGCCAGTACACTTTCGCCACGCAATTTGCGGCAGTCGATCTTTGGAGTCTATGTGCAGGACGACTGGCATTTTCGACCGAACCTGACGCTGAACTTGGGACTTCGCTATGAGATGGCGACGGTACCAACTGAAACCCGCGGCAAGATTGCCAACCTTCTAAACATGTCAGACGCGTTGCCGATTTGTGGCAAGGTGCCAACGACGGGAGGATGTTCCGGCACCGGCTCCTTCTTCAACAATCCGACGCTAAAGAATTTTGAGCCTCGCGTTGGTTTCGCGTGGGATCCTTTCCACAATGGTAAGACTGCGATTCGCGGAGGAGCGGGGCTGTTTGACGTGCTGCCTCTGATTTATCAGTACATCCTGCTAACCAATCAGGCAGCGCCCTTCTTTACCTACATCTCGGTTAACAAACCCGGCAGTGGCACGTTCTACACCGGCGCTCCTCTGAATGCGCAACCGCGATCCACATACGTCCAGCACGATCCCAAGCGAAATTATGTGGGACAGTGGAACCTCAACATCCAGCAGCAACTCACGCCTACATTGGCAGCCATGGTTGCGTATGTCGGATCTCGCGGCGTGCATCAGCCGTTCCGTGCTGATGAGATCAACCTCGTTCTTCCGACCAAAACGCCTGCTGGCTACCTGTTTCCAAAAGTTGACGTTGTGGGGAACATCTGGGACCCAGCCAATAATTGCATACAGACGGATCCCAATGCCATCGTTGGCGATCCGGGTCCGCCGACATGCAACCCGCCTAACCCGATCAACAAGAACTACAGCTCAATTCGCGCCATGATCTATGAGGGACGTTCGTACTACAACGCCCTTGAAGCCCAATTAGCAAAGCGCATGAGTCATGGGGTCCAGGTACAGGGCACTTTCACTTGGAGCAAGAGCATCGATACCGGCTCAGCGACGATCGCAGGAGACTCGTTCGGAAACTCGATCTCCAGTTTGCATTTTTATGATCTGCGACTGAATCGCGGCCTTTCCGATTTCAACGTCGGCCGGACTTTTGTCGTGAATGGAACGTGGGAAGTACCAACCCCTTGGTCCTCTTCGGCTATTGCTCAACACGCCCTGGGAGGGTGGGAGCTGGGGCTTATCTTCACTGCAAGTGATGGCGTGCCCGTAACTCCGAGTTGGGGAACTGGTTCTGATCCAGCTAACACTCTTAGCAGCGATGACTGGGCCTTCCCGGACCGCTTGGGTGGATCCGGATGCAAGACCTTGTCCAACCCGGGCCACCCGACAAATTACATCAAGACAAATTGCTTCGCGGTCCCTGTCGCACCCAGCCAGGCCTTTTTCAACGCAAACTGTGACCCAGCGCCTCCAAGCTTTGGCGGTCCACTGGCTCCCGGAGATCTGCGATGCTTCAACCTGCGCGGCAATGCCGGTCGCAACATCATTATCAGTCCCGGCGTCACCGAACTGGACTTCTCGATGTTTAAGAACAACTACATTAAGAGCGTTTCGGAGAAGTTCAATATCCAGTTCCGCGCTGAACTATTCAACATTCTTAATCACGCCAACTTCGCGCCGCCATCCACCCCGAACAATACGGACATTTTCGATGGAACCGGCACACTGTCGGGCGTAGCCGGCCAGATAACCAAGACCACCACAACGGCCCGCGAAATCCAGTTCGCGGTCAAGGTGATCTTCTAGCCAAGGTTCGCAAGGTAAGGAGAGGATAGTCGAGTGGCAAGCGAAGATCACAGCGCAGTTGTGTGGCACAAAACCGTTCCGCTGGGCTTGACCCGGCGCAGCTGGCTTCAGCGAGCGGCATGGATTTCGACGGCCGCAGCCCTCCCCCAGATTGCATGGGCCGCTGCGCAAGAGGTCTCAGCCTCCATCAGTCCGGTAATGGAGAAGCTCAGCGCGTACATGGCTGAGGCCCGGAACCACGCGCTTCCGGACAATGTGGTGCAGGAGACCAAGCACCACATCCTCGACACAATCGCCGCCATGGTTTCGGGATCCGAATTGGCCCCCGGACGCATGGCGATCGAGTTCGCACGCGCCTATGGTGGCGAGAAGATTGCCACAGTGGTCGCCTCGCATGTTCTCTGCGGACCGATCGAGGCGGCATTTGCGAATGGAATGCTCGCTCATTCCGATGAAACCGACGACGACTTCACCACTGGAGGGGCGCACCCAGGCTGTGCGGTGGTTCCCGCGGCGCTCGCTTCGGCGGAGAAATTCGGCATCAGCGGGACGCATTTCCTGCGCGCCGTTGCGCTGGGCTATGACATAGGTATGCGGGCGATGAAGACTGTTGGTCCGGGGATGAAAGAAACACACAACCTGGTTGGAACCATGGGCGCGACGGCGGCTGCCGGGTGTGCCGCCAATCTCAATGCCCAGCAGATGCGCTGGCTGCTTGATTACGCCGCGCAGCAGGCTGGCGCCGGCATCGGCGCGTGGCGGCGCGACACCGAACATATCGAGAAGGCTTTCGTGTTCGGCGCCATGGGTGCGCGCAACGGGGTCAACGCTGCCCTGATTGTTCAATCCGGCTGGACGGGCGTCAACGATGTTTTGTCCGGCCCTAACAATTTCGTGGAGTCCTACAATTCCAAGGCCGATCCTTCGGGGATGATCGAGCAACTCGGCGAACGCTACGGGGTAGTGCAGACGACTCTCAAGAAGTGGACCACGGGAGGGCCAATCCAGGCTCCGCTGGATGCGCTGGAGAATCTGCGCAAGCGGCTACCTTTTCAGGCGGATCAGGTGAAGCAGGTGGTCGTGCGCGCGGCCACGAGCGCAGCCTACACGGTGAACAACCGAGAGATGCCGGACATTTGTCTTCAGCACCTGGTCGCGGTGATGCTGATCGACCATACGGTCTCATTCCGCGCGGCACATGATAAGGCGCGCATGCAGGACCCGGCAATACTTCGGGAGCGTGCCAAGGTGCGGCTCGTCCCCGACGAGGAACTTGAAAAGTTGATACCGGTGCGAGTGGCCATCGTCGAAGTTACTCTAACTGACGGCACGCGCCTTACAGAGCGTGTGGAGCACGTGCGTGGAACTCCTGAAAATCCGATGACTCGCGACGAGGTGGTGGCGAAGGCGCGCGAGTTGATGGCACCCGTTCTTGGCGTGGCAGCATGCTCTAGTTTGATCGAGCGCGTGCTTGCACTCGATACCGTGAAAGACGTTCGAGAGCTTCGACCCTTGCTTCAGGGCGATTCCAAACTTGAAAACCGGAACAAATAAAACAGAAACACTACAGCTTTTTGATACAACGCATCGAGGATGCGTCAGGATGACAGGGACCAAGAGAGCGACGCTGCTGCTGGTGTTCTGCGCGGCCACGACGAGCAGCTTGTATTCCGGCGCGAGACGTATGGCGCCTCCCGCTGAATCGGCGGCTTCGAGTTCCACGCAGACCCCGGCACTTAGCTTCGAATTTTTCAAGGCCAAGGTCCAGCCAATCTTCCTGAAGAGCCGCGCCGAGCATGCCCGCTGCTATGGTTGCCACATTCTGTCAAATAGGATCTTTCGTCTCGAGCCGTTGTCGCCGGGGAGCACGGACTGGAGCGACGAACAATCACAGCGAAACTTTCAGAGTGCTCTAGAGGTGGTCGTTCCCGGCGATCCCGCTTCCAGCAAGCTTTTGCTCCATCCTCTTTCGCCCGAGGCCGGAGGAGATCCGTTTCATTCCGGGGGCAGGCAGTTTGCGTCTCAGAACGACCCCGACTGGCTTGTGATCGCGGAATGGGTGCGCGGAGTTCGCACGGGAATTTCCGAGTCTGCGCCGCAAGCTCTAACACGCGTCTATGTGACGAATAGCGCCAGCGACACGATCGACGTTATTGATCCCGCGACGAATAAGGTCGTGCAAGTAATACGCGGCATTGAGTTACCGCATGGCATCGCTTTCTCTCCGGATGGAGCGCGCATTTACGTTAGCAATGAAGCGGAGAGTGTCCTCGACGTTGTGGATCGAAAGAGCGGGGAGATTCTAAGCAAGGTACCGCTCAGCGCTCGGCCGAACAACCTCGCCATCACCAAAGATGGAAGTCAGGTGTTGGTTGGCATCCGGACGCAGTCCGGCGTCCTCGATGTAATCGACACGACCTCGCTCAAGAAAGTAAAGAGCATTCCCGTGGATGGCCCCGTGCACAACGTGTACGTCACCCCCGATGGCAAATATGCGGTCAGTGGTTCGATAGAAAACAAATCTGTCACGGTGATTGATCTCTATAGCCAGCAAATGGCCTGGGAAGTCAAGTTCAACCGCCCGGTACGGCCCATGGCCTTTGAGACAAATCCCGACGGCTCGACTCGCCGCATTTTCGTTCAGCTTTCCACTTTTCATGGATTCGCCGTTGTCGACTTCGCGAAACGGGCGGAGGTGGCCAGGATCAAGCTGCCGGATCAGCCAGGCGGTTTCGGAATTGCGGAAGCACGAGGAGGCGTTCCGTCTCACGGAATCGGGGCGACTCCAGACGGAAAATCGTTGTGGGTCAACAGTACGCTCTCCAATGCTGTTTTTAAGTACTCGCTCCCTGATCTGAAGTTGATCGGACATGCGGCACTACCCGAAGTTCATCCGCTGGGGCGTGCGCCCACTGGGGCGGTACCCGAGTGGATTGCCTTCACGCCTGACAGCAAACTGGTCTATGTTTCGGACTCTGCGGCTCGATTGGTGTCGGTCATTGACGCACTGACGCTCAAAGAAGTCGCTCGCATTCCCGTCGGGGAAGTGCCCAAGCGAATAAAGACTTTGGTTCTGCGGTAAGGCTGTGGGGCCCGAAACGGAGTAAAGATACAAAGCAAAGATACGGATTATGGCCGAACACACTGCCGCTTCCGCGGAAGCAGAACATGTCGATTCCTCCGCCCCGGACGCCGAGGTTGGGCGGCGCGCGAGACATCGTATCGCGCGGCGTCTTCTGCCTTATCTGTTCGTACTGTATGTGATTGCTTTTCTGGATCGAATGAATATCAGCGCTGCCGCTCTCCAAATGCCCCGCGATCTTGGGTTCAGCGATCGCGTGGTGGGCATGGGAGCGGGCATTTTCTTTCTTGGGTACCTCCTGCTGGAAATCCCTGGCGCATTGATTGTGGAGCGATGGAGTGCGCGGCGATGGATCGCGCGCATCATGATCTCCTGGGGAATGGTCACTGTATTGATGGCCTTCATTCACACGTCCCGGCAATTTTATCTGGTACGTTTTTTCGTGGGCGCCGCTGAAGCGGGATTCTTGCCGGGCGTTATTGTCTACCTAACCCATTGGTTTCGATACGAGGACCGGGGCAAGGCGGTCGCGTTCTTTTATGCCGCTAATCCTCTTTCCTACGTGATTGGCTCGCCGATCGCTGGCTTGCTGCTTGGGATCTCGTGGCTTGGGCTGAGGGGCTGGAGATGGCTGTTCATCCTGGAAGGCATTCCGGCGATCGTGTTCGGTGTGATCACGATCTTCTATCTGACGGACTGGCCGGCGCAGGCTCGTTGGCTGCCCGCGGACGAGCGGTCCTGGATCATTGAACAACTACAGCGCGAAAAGCAAGCAAAGAACAATCGCCATCGTTCCTTGAGCGTTTGGGGAGCTCTCCGCAACCGCGATGTAATCCTGCTGACACTCTGCTATTTCTGCGCCATGACCGGAAGTTACGGCATCGCTTTCTGGCTCCCCACCATTTTGAAACGCCTCTCTGGACAAAGCGATCTAAAGGTGACCCTGCTGGCTGCTTTGCCGTACGTCGCCGCATTTGTTACGCAGCAATTGAACGGCTGGCATTCCGATCGAACTGGAGAGCGCCGGTGGCACGCGGCCATCCCTGTCTTTCTGTGCGCGCTCGCCCTCTCGCTGGCTGTGCTAAATAGCTCGAGGCCCCTGGTATCCATTGCGCTGTTCGTGCTCGTGGGGGCTTCGTTTTATGGCTTTCAACCTTGCTTTTGGGCTGTGCCTACGCTTTTTCTAAGTGAGTCGGCCGCGGCAGCATCGATCGGGCTGATCAATTCAGTCGGAAATCTTGGCGGCTTTGTTGGACCTCTGGTGATGGGTTATTTGGTCGGACGCACTCATAACTTCAGCGCCGGGCTCTGGTACCTGGTGGGTAGTCTTATTATGTCGGGTATGCTGATGCTCGCGGTGGGCGCCGGACGCCGACGCGAGGTTTCGGACACGGCTTAGCATGGTCGCGCAAATCAAGAGCGCGAATTGTTTTTAATGTTCGCTTAATGCGCATTTCATGTTCATCCTGATTAATGTGAGTAGCGTATTCCGTGAGTTTTCTGTGATGAATTTTTCTGTGACAAAGGTCTTGTTTCTCAATACTGGAGGTAAAGATGAATAAATCGCGAGTAATGATTTTGTCAGCTGTGTTCTTAACGCTTGTAGCCGGAGTTTGGGCTCAACAGAAACCGGTTCTGGAGCCTTTGCAAACGATTCCATTGCCTGAGCTCAAAGATGGCGATTTCGACCACTTCACCGCGGATGTTGCGGGAGACCGCCTGTTCGCCACCGCGGAAGAGAATTCGAAAGTCCTGGTTGTTGATCTCAAGACCAATAAGCTGATCCATACCATGAGCGATCTTAAGGCGCCGCATTCGTTGCTTTACAGGGCGGATCTGAAGAAGCTTTTCGTGGTCGATGGCGACTTGGGTGAAATCAAGATTTACGAGACGGATTCCTACAAGCCCGTCGGAAGTATAAAGCTGAAGGAGGGCGCTGACGCGAGCGCCTATGATCCATCGACTAAATACCTGTATGTCGTGAACGGCGGCAAGGATGCCAAACTGCCGAACGCCTACATCACCGTCGTTGACACCACAACCGCGAAGACTGTGGGCGAAATCAAGATCGACTCCAACGATGTGGAGGGTATGGCCCTCGAAAAATCCGGGCCTCGCATCTTCGTCGTTATCAGAGGTAACAACTCAGTCGAAGTGTTTGACCGCACCAACCGCACCTTGATTGCGACCTGGTCGATTGCGACGGAGGGCGAGAAGCCTACGGCCATAGCATTCGATGAGGAGGCGCACCGGCTCTTTATCGGCACGCGCGATCCCGGAAAACTGATTGTGCTGGATTCCGATTCGGGCAAGGTTGTTAGCAGCATGCCGGCGGCAGCTATGGTCGATGACATGGCTTACGATCCCCAGCGCAAGCGCATCTTCTTTGCGGGAACGCTATTTATCGACGTGTTTCAGCAAAGCGACCCCGATCACTATGTACAGATCGGTCATGTTCCGACTTCGTTTCGAGCCAAGACGGCAATTCTCGTCCCTGAGTTGAATCACTTTTACCTTGGGGTTCCACACCACGAGAAACAGACAGCCGAAATACGCGTTTACAACGTGCTGCCCTAGAGTCCCGTTCCGACTGCGAAGATCACTCCTGGCGATGCTTCTCCAAAGATCGGCGGGGGTCCTTTTCGTGCGAGCAGTACCGGTTCAAAATAGCTTTTAGTGCTCTTTGACACGTGACGATTAGATTGGAGCGGCGATGAAGAATACTGCAATTCTTTGCCTCGCATCATTAACCCTGGGACCTCTTGCACTATCACAGGACCTGCCCAACGCACCTGAACGCGCACCACTGCTGCTGGTCCAGGAAATTCCGTTACCTCAAGTGGAGGGCCGGATCGATCATTTCACCTTCGATGCGAAGCGGAAGCGGGTGATTGGCGCTGCTCTCGGCAACAACACAGTTGAGGTCGTCGATACCTTCGCTGGCCGTGACATCCACAGCATTAAGGGTGCGGCAGACCCACAGGGTGTGGCTTATGTGAGCGACCTCAATAAGCTCTTCGTCGCGAACGGCACGGACGGAAAGCTCAGGATCTACGACGGGAACTCCTTCAACCTTCTGAATACTATCGATATTGGAGAAGACGCCGATAACGTCCGCTACGATCCGGCGGAAAAGCGGATCTATGTCGCCTATGGTGGAGATGAAGAAGGTGGGATTGCGGTGGTTGATGCCGAGACCGGCAAGCGTCGGGACGACGTCGCCAAGCTGGATGCTCACCCAGAGTCATTTCAGATCGCCAGCTCCAAGCCGGTGATCTACGCGAACATCGCCACCAAGGCGAAGGTTGTCCGGATCGATCGGACAACGCACAAAGTAACGGATTGGCCCCTAAAAACCGGGAAGGCCAACTATCCGATGGCGCTCGACGAAGCCGATCACCGCCTCTTCGTAGTGACGCGAAAACCCGCACAAGTCGTCGTGCTGGATACAGAGAGCGGGGCAACGATTGCGAGCGTGCCCTGTGTCGCCGATTCGGACGATGTCTATTACGACACCGGCCGGAAACGTATCTATGCGCTTGGAGGAGAGGGATTCGTGAGCGTCATCCAACAGACTGACGCTGATCATTACCGGCCATTGGCAAAAGTAGCGACCACGGTCGGAGCGCGAACCGGCCTCTGGTATGAGAAGCGAGACCGGTTGTATCTGGCAGTGCCCGCAAACTCGAAGCAAGGGGCCGCGCTGTGGGTTTACGCACCAGAAGATTGAGTGGACACGATGAACAAGTCTTCTTTCCGTTTCTGGGCAGTCGTATTCTGCTTCCTTGGGTGCGCTGCGCTGGCAGGTTCCCAGGAAGGCATAAAGCAGCCGCTGCAGCTCGTCCAGACGATTTCCATACCAAATGTGAAGGGCCGCCTGGACCACATGGAGGCGGACGTACGGGGCAAACGGCTATTCCTCGCCGGTTTGGAGAATGGCACATTTGAGGTGGTGAATCTGCGCGCTGGGAAGTGGACGCGAAGTATTCCCGGGTTCAAGAAGCCTCAAGGCGTGTTGTATGTCCCGAAACTCAACAAGTTGTTCCTGGCAAGCGGCGACGATGGAATGGTAAGAGTGTTTCGAGGTGACACTCTCCAACTTCTCGATTCGATCGAGCTCGAGCCTGGCCCCAACCGCATCGTTTACGAACCAAACTCCAAACTGGTCTATGTAGGTTACGGTGGCAAGGATGCAGGAAAAGCCTATGGAGAAGTCGGAATCATCGATGCGCAAAACGACAAACACATTGGCGATATCAAGGTGACCGCACATCCCTCTGAGCTGCTCTTGAATAAGTCCGGGACGACGCTCTTTGTCTTCATCTCCATTGCCGACCAGCTTCAGGTAATCGACACCAACAAGCGGCAGCTGGTTTCCACTTGGCCGGTCAGCAGTCAGCGGCCAGGGGGTGCTGCTTTTGACGAGTCCACGTCACGCCTTTTCATTGGAACCCGCACGCCTGCCGAGATGATTGTCATGGATTCCA
Organism: uncultured Acidobacteriaceae bacterium; assembly: GCA_963772195.1. Classification (GTDB taxonomy): domain Bacteria; phylum Acidobacteriota; class Terriglobia; order Terriglobales; family Acidobacteriaceae; genus Acidiflorens. The sequence goes on from CAVYWE010000004.1 coordinate 252,342, forward strand.
GGTCGGGTAAGGAAGTTGCTCATTTTCCGACGGTCGAGGGGCAGGACGGAGTTTATTTCGATGGACTGCGCAAGCGTGTATATGTTTCCGGGGGAAGAGAGTTGCCGAAGGGCTTCGTCTATGTGTATCAGCAGAAGGGCGCCGACCAATATGAGACCATAGGCAAAATTTCCACCCGGGCCGGCGCGGGCACGTCGTTCTGGTCACCCGAACTCAATCGCTACTATGTTGCCGCTCCGGCAAACAACAAGGAAGATGCAGCAATCCTGGTCTACGCACCCGCAGATTGAGGGCCGCATGTAATCATCAGACTCTGATTGCCACGGCCGATACCTCAGCCGCGATCGCCTTCCCCATATCCTGGGTTCCGGCATTCCCGCCGATGTCCGGAGTGAGAGGATCCCGGCTGGCAAGCACCCTGAAGATAGCTTCCTCGACCGCGCGAGCGGCTTCCTTCTCGCCTAAATGATCCAACATCATGGCACCCGACCAGATTTGCGCGACCGGGTTGGCAATTTTTCTCCCGGCAATATCGGGAGCTGATCCGTGGACCGGCTCGAACATCGAAGGGAACTCTCGCTCGGGATTTAAATTGGCGGAGGGAGCGAGCCCCATCGACCCGACGACGGCTGCGCCGAGATCGGACAGAATGTCTCCGAAAAGATTTGATCCCACGACAACATCAAACCAGTCAGGATGGCTCACGAAGTGCGCGGTCAAAATATCGATGTGGTATTGGTCCGTTTTGACTTGCGGATATTTCTTTGAAATCGCGGAGAACCTTTCATCCCAGAAAGGCATGGTGTAGACAATGCCATTCGATTTAGTCGCTGAGGTTACATGATTCTTGCGGGTCCGCGCTAATTCGAAGGCATAGGTCATGATCCGATCGCAACCTTGCCGCGTGAAGACGGTCTCCTGAATCGCCATTTCGAGATCCGTGTTTTGGTGGAGACGGCCGCCGACCGCGGAATATTCGCCTTCATTGTTCTCACGGATGATACAGAAATCGATCTCTCCCGCTTTGCGATTACTGAGGGGAGTCTTGATTCCTTCCAACAGCCGTATGGGCCGCAGATTCACGTATTGTTTGAATGCCCGGCGAATCGGAATAAGCAAGCCCCAAAGTGAAACATGATCGGGGACGCCCGGGTAACCCACCGCTCCAAGAAAGATTGCATCGAAGGGGCGCAACTGTTCCAACCCGTCCTCTGGCATCATCCGCCCGGTCTTGAGATAGGTCTCGCAACTCCAGTTGAAATGCCGCCATGATAAAGAAAGATCAAAACGGCGCCCTGCCGCCTCGAGCACGCGAATCCCTTCGGGGACTACTTCCCGCCCGATGCCGTCTCCTTCAATCACTGCGATTTTGTAATTCTTCAAGTTTCCTCGAGTCGCCCTACTTTATTTCTTACTTTAGCTCGTTCTTGAATACCTGTCCGCCTTTCATCACGAACTTTACCCGCTCAAGTTCTGTGATGTCGGTGGTTGGATCTCCTGACACTGCGACGACGTCTGCGAACTTACCCGCTTCCAGGGAGCCGATGCGATCCTGCCACCCCATCAGTTGTGCTGCTCCGGTGGTTGCGGCAAGGATTGTCTGGACCGGAGTCATTCCGAATTTCACCATGTACTCGAATTCTTTCGTTTGGCTTCCATGGGGGAAGGGGCCGGCTCCGGAGCCGAAAGCAATTTTCACGCCTGCCGCGACGGCCTTGGGGAAGCTGCGTTCCGAGACTTCCGCGACGCTATGGCCATGGTGTTTCTTCTCGTTCTCCTCACGATCGAGCTGATAGTGATACAGGGTCGGCACCAGATAAATGCCTTTCTGGATCATCATCTTGATCTCGCCGTCGTCAAGATCGACGCCATGTTCGATCGATTCCACGCCTGCGTTGATGCAGTTATGCAGACCCTCACCACCGAAAGCGTGGCAAGAAACTTTGTGCCCCCTCCGGTGAGCCTCATCCACGATTGCATTTACTTCTTCCGCCGTGAACGTGGGCGGGACAACCATCTTCCCGTCTTCGGTGAAATGAAACTGGTACGCCGCGTACAGCTTGATCCAATCTGTGCCGTGCGCGATCTGCTCCCGCACCGCTTGACGAGCGGCCCAGGGAGAGTCTACGACCTGGAGCGAGGCCGGAAGAGCCAACTCCTCTGAGTAACCGTTCATGATGAAGCCGCCCGTTGCCTGAAGGCCCCGGGTCGAGACCTGCATGCGGGGACCCGGAACGACGCCGCGGTCGATGGCGTTGCGCAGATCCACATCGCTGTAGCTAGCCCCCAGCGTCTTGAGATCGCGAAGCGTCGTGAAGCCCACCATCAAGTCTTTCTGCGCGTTCGCGAACGCGGTCAGGGTGCGGTATTGGTAGGAATCGCGTAAGAATTGTTCCTCCAGGTCCGGTCCGTTCCCAAAGACATGGGTGTGTGCGTCGATCAGGCCGGGAAGTACGGTGGCTTGGCTTAAGTCCACCACCTCGGCGCCCGCTGGCACTTTCACGCGCTCGGCCGGGCCAACCTCGGTGATGCGGTCCCCATGGATCAGCACAACTTGATTGTTCACCAGTTTTGCGGACTTCGTGTCAAAAAGCCGGCCGGCACGAATTGCGACCCAGTGGTCCGGGGATGGAGTTTGACCGGTGGCGAGGGAGCAGGCAAAGAGCAACAGAGCGGCGAAATTTCTCTTGAGCATTGTGGTTACCTATGGTCATCCTGCAACATTAAGGTCCAATGAAGGCCAAATGAAACTTCGTTCAGACTGGTACCCAGCTGCGTTACGAGTTACATGGTGGAGAGACGGGCGCCTCGCCCGTCTAGTCCGTCCAGCCGGGCGGGGGCGCCCGGCTCTCCACCAACAAAAACGGTAAGAATATCCGTTGATTCTGAATAACTTTTCATCCTCGCTTTGTTTAGGCTTCATCTTGAAATGGCAATATACTATGCCTCGGGAGACTTAATGCGCATCCTGCTCGTCGAGGACGAAACGAAGGTCTCGGGTTTTGTCGCGCGCGGGTTGATGGCAGAGCGATTCGCGGTCGACGTTATCGCGGACGGCCAGTCCGGACTCGAACTCGCAACCACGTATCACTATGACCTCGTGATTCTCGACTTGATGCTACCGAAAATGGATGGCACTCAGGTGCTTCGCCGTCTGCGGAGTCAGAATGTCAATGTCCCCGTATTGATTCTAACGGCCCGCGACGCGGTCGCCGACAAGGTGGGTAATTTTGAAGCGGGCGCGGATGACTATCTCACCAAGCCGTTCGCTTTTGCCGAACTACTGGTGCGTGTCAAGGCGCTACTCCGGCGTGGACCGGTCAGCCGCAGCAGCGTGGTTCGCGTGGGCGATTTGGAGCTCGACCGTCTCTCTCAGCAGGTGAGGCGTGCCGGCAAACGGATCGATCTGACCTCGAAAGAATACTCATTGCTCGAATACCTGATGTCGAACGCCGGCAGGGTTTTATCGCGAACCATGATCATCGAACATGTATGGGACCAGAGTTTCGACGGCATCACAAACATCGTGGACGTTTATGTGCGGCACCTCCGAAGTAAGGTGGACGACCCGTATGAGCAGAAGTTGATTCGTACTGTTCGAGGCGTCGGTTACAGCATCAGCAACGGAGCGCACTCGTGAATACTCGATCGCTCCGTTTCCGCATCACGGCCTGGTACGCGGGGCTCCTCGCTGGCGCATTGCTGATTTTTGGCGTGTCTGTCTACCTCGGCTTGGAGCGATACCTCTACTGGAATCTCCAAAGAACGCTCGGCTCGGACTGTAGGACGATTGGAACGCAGTTGCTATCGCAACATCCTTTCAAGCGCACAGATTGGCTTGAGACTGAAATCAATGAGGCCTATGCGCCCGAGGTAAATGGCCACTTTATTCGTGTTGTCCAGGAAGGGGTCGGGGTCCTGTACGTTTCCGGTGCGCCGAAGGACGGCGCATTCGACCCGTCTCAAGTCCCTTTACCCAAGGGAGATGAAAAAAATCGTCCGCGAAAAGTACGTTTAGCTGGACGGCCGCAGTTACTGATCGATACTCAGCAATTCACGACACCGGATGGAAGTAAATTCGTCGTCGAAAGCGGAATTCCATATCAGCAGATCGAGGTTGTGCTCCACGGATTGCTGGTAACGTTTGCCATCTACATGCCCTTCATCATTTCTCTTGCCGTGGTGAGCGGTTATTGGCTGATGAGGCGATCGCTTCAGCCGGTAGACGAGATCACAAAACGGGCGGAAGGAATTACCTCCACCAACCTCAGCGAACGCCTGCCCGTCATCCGAACCGGGGATGAACTTGAAAGGCTTTCTGTCTCGCTGAACCGGATGATCGAGCGGCTGGATCAGGCTTTTCAGCACATCAACCGCTTTTCCGCGGACGCTTCTCATGAATTGCGGACGCCTTTGACGATTCTCCAGTTGGAGCTTGAGGGCATCGCTCAGAGCCATCGGCTCAACCCTTCGCTTACGGATCAGATTGGCAGCGCCCTGGAAGAAACTCACCGGATGTCTCACATAGTTGAGAACCTGTTGGCCATCTCACGCCTGGATGCGGGTGAGGTGAAAATGGACAAGACGCGGCTTGACCTCGGCCAGCTGGCGGCGTCCACTGCCGAGCAAATGAGACTGTTGGCGGAGGAGAAGTTGATCCTGTTTCGCAGCAATGTGGCGACAAATATCTACGTAGAGGGAGATCGATCGCGCCTGCAGCAAGTCATCGTGAACCTCGTCGCAAATGCCATTAAATACACGCAAGAGGGCGGTGAAGTCGAAGTGAATGTTCGCGCAGACCGCGGCAGGGCTGTCCTCGAGGTCTCCGACAATGGCGTTGGGATATCGGCCCATGCCCTACCTCATGTCTTCGAGCGCTTCTACCGGGCGGATAAGGCACGCTCGCGCAACTCCGGCGGGGCAGGATTGGGACTGGCCATTGTAAAAGCCATCTGCACGGCGCATGGCGCTGAGATCAAGGTTTCCAGCGAAGAAGGCCATGGCAGTCGTTTCACAGTGGAGTTGCCGCTTCTCCATGTTCCTGAAAATGACCTGGCCAAGCCAGCGCTTCGAACGCACTGACTCTGAACACAATTTTATCCTTCTTTCAGAGCGCTTTAATCTGACGCGAGTAACTCTATGTATGTACGTGATTGCTTCAACTGAACCCCTATCGGGTCTCGGAATCTGCCAAATCCTGCCGCAATGGTTAGTGCAAGACGCCAAATGCTAGGGCTGAAGACTATGCGAAATCCGGAAACGGGCTACCCCCGAGTGCGACGAGCCGCGATTGTCGCGACGCTCTTGGTCCAGTCGCTTCTCTTCCTGATGGCTGGGGGCGCTCCGGCCCAAGCGAATGAACCCGTCCCCAGCGCGCAGATTACTACGACTGCGGAGCAAAGCCCTCCCCTAAACTCCTCCGCTGCTTCGCCGCCGATTATCACTTTCTCTGACGCGCTTCAGCGAGCCACGGCGAACAATCCTCAACTGCAAGCCGCATTCACGGCGCTTGGCCTCGCCCATCAGGATCTTGTGCAAAGCCGGGCCGCTCTGCTTCCGAATGTCAGTTACAACATGCAGTTCGTCTACACCGAGCCTAGCCCGCACGGAACGAACAATCCGATTTTTATTGCCAATAACGGAGTTCACGAGTACATCGCACAGGGGAATGTGCATCAGGCGCTCTCCCTCCAGACATTCGCTGACTACGGTCGAGCGTCAGCGGCGCAGGCGGTGGCCAGGGCCGAATCCGAGATCGCCTTGCGCGGTTTGGCAGTCACGGTGGCGCAGGCCTATTACGCGCACGTTGCGGCTGGGCATAAGTACGCAACAGCGCAACGCGCCAACGAGGAAGCGCAACGATTTCTGGGAATCAGCGAGAAGCTGGAAAACGGCGGCGAGGTCGCACACTCCGACGTCATCAAGGCGCAACTCCAGTACCGGCAGCAACAGCGCGATTTGCGGGAAGCCGAGTTAGGGATGAACAAGAGTCGTCTCGACCTTGCCATCTTGCTGTTCAAGGATTTTAACGAGAACTTTACGGTGGTGGATGATCTTGGCGCTGCTCAGACGCTGCCGACGTTTGACGAGGTGACCGCAGCGGGCACGTGGAATAATCCGGATCTCCGTGCCGCGCAAGCTGCGCTCCTGCAAGCCAGCCGGCAGGTTACCAGCGCGTGGGGAGGAGTTCTGCCGGCCATCACAGTGGACTACTGGTATGGGATCGACGCAAACCAGTTCGCCACGGAGAGTCCCGCCGGTTTCCGCAACCTTGGCAGCTCGGCGGCGGCAACTCTACAGCTTCCAATTTGGAGTTGGGGGGCAAACTTCAGCAAAGTGAAGCAGGCGAACCTTCAAAAGAAACAAGCTGTGGTCGAGTTGAGTGCGGCCCAACGCACGCTGCTGGCAAACCTGCGCTCCTTTTACAACGAAGCGCAAGCCGCGCACGCGGAACTGGAACTGCTAAGCCAATCTGCCCAACTGGCGTCCGAGAGCCTGCGATTGACGAGCCTCCGATACCAGTCCGGCGAAGCTACCGTATTGGAAGTAGTGGACGCACAGAATACGCTCACTGCCGCGAGCAACGCGTATGACGATGGGCAGGTGCGGTTTCGGGTGGCGCTCGCAAATATTCAGACCCTGACTGGAAAGTTCTGAAACCGATGAATACTCAAAAACTCTTATTCCCAAAGACAATTCGTGAAGATGTGCGGGATTTCCAAGTTTCCCGGCGGGCGATTTCGATTTTCCTGGCGATTGCGATGTCATCCGTCGGCTGTTCCAAGGAAAAAACCGAAGAAGCTGCAGTTCCTGTAACCGCCGCGAACGCCCAGAAAGCAACCATTCAGCACGTCATCACGGCGGATGCTGTATTGTTTCCTCTGCAACAAGCGGCGATAGTGCCAAAGATCAGTGCGCCGGTAAAACAGTTTTACGCTACACGGGGAAGCAAGGTGCGCAAAGGCCAATTGCTGGCCGTTTTGGAGAACTCGGATCTGGCAGCGGCCAAAGAAGAAAACAAAGGCGCATTTGAACAAGCCGAAGCCACATATGTTACGGGAACGGCAGCCGGCCTGCCGGAAGAAATACAGAAGGCTACACTTGATGCGCAATCGGCCAAGGAGATGTTCGACGCTCAGCAAAAGGTCTATGACAGCCGGCAAGAACTGTTCAAGCAAGGGGCCATGCCTCGGAAGGACCTCGATCAAGCCGGAGTCAGCCTTACGCAAGCGCGAGCTCAATATGAGCTGGCGAAAAGACATCTTGACTCCCTCAACGCCGTGGTCAAGCAGCAGGAAACCAAGGGATTCGAGGGCCAGTTGTCTTCGGCCCGAGGCAAATACCTCGGCGCACAGGCTCAATTCGGCTATTCAGAAATTCGCAGCCCCATCGACGGAGTGGTTACGGATCGGCCACTTTACCCGGGAGAGATGCCCAGTGCGGGAGTCCCGCTGATTACGGTCATGGATCTTTCACGTGTAACTGCGCGCGCTCATATCCCGCAGAAAGATGCGTACTTGCTCAAGGTTGGAGACCAAGCCACCATCGAAGTTTCGGGGCTCGACAAGCCGACGGAGGGCAAGGTGACGCTGGTGAGTCCGGCGCTTGATCCCAACAGCACCACGGTCGAAGTCTGGGTACAGGCGAAAAATGCGGACCAAACTCTGAAGCCTGGCACGAGCGTGCGATTGTCCATGGTCTCTCAGACCGTGCCGGACGCCCTGGTCGTTCCCGCCTCGGCCGTCTTGACTGCCTCGGACGGTAGTGCGACCGTGATGGTCATTGGTTCCGATCAACACGCTCGCCAGTTGGCAGTCAAGGTCGGAATAAGGCAGGATGAGAACGTGCAGATTCTCGATGGGTTGAAAGAGGGGCAAAGTGTAGTCGCCTCCGGCGCCTATGGTCTGCCGGACAACACCAAAGTTTCTGTCGAAGCAGCAAAAGAAAAAGAGACAGAGACAGAGAAGGGAAGCGACAAACCCTCAGCCCGTGGAGAGACTTCCTCGTCTTCCTCTAAGGATTCTGGCAAGGAGAAAAACAGTAAGTGAGCTCCAACGACAGGAAGTCTCCATACTGGTTCGCGCACCATTCGCGATCGGTCATTTTCCTGACCGTCACCCTTGCATTGATTGGCGGATATCTTGCTTTCACTGTCCCCGTCGCGGTTTTCCCGGCCACTAACTTTCCGCGAATTCTGATCGCTGTGGACAACGGCGTGATGCCGATTGATCAGATGATGGTGACCATTACCCGTCCTCTGGAAGAGGCAGTGAATAGCGTACCGGGACTGCAGAATGTCCGATCCATCACCAGCCGCGGTTCCGCTGAAATCGACCTTTTCTTTAACTGGAACGTCGACATGTTCCAGACGTTGCAGTACGTCAACGCCGCGCTATCTCGCGCGCAAACCGAACTTCCCGCCAGCGCGAAGGTCGAAGCGCATCGCCTGACGTTCGCCAGTTTCCCCATCATGGGCTATAGCCTGACCTCCGACACCATAGAGCAAACCAGGTTGTGGGAGATGGCGACCTATGAAATAAAGCCGCGCTTGAATCGGCTGGACGGCGTTTCGACAGTCCTGGTGCAGGGCGGGCAAGAGCCTGAATTTCACATCATCCCCGATCCTGCCAAGCTGCTGGTGGCCGGAGTTACGGTTCCCGACATTCTCGAGGCGGTGCGACGCACGAACCTCATCGATTCTCCCGGACTTCTGGAGGAAAATCATCAGCTTGTCTTAGGGCTGATTAATGCCCAGGTCCGCACTCCCGAGCAAATTGCAGGCGTAGTCATCAAGGCGACGCCGGCGGGAGTTCCTATACACGTCGGGGACGTAGCAACCGTTACCTCTGCAGTGAAGCCGGTCTACACAATCGTGACGGCAAATAGCAAACCGTCGCTTCTCATTAACATCAATCGGCAGCCCGACAGCAACACGGTGCAAGTTGCTGACGAAGTACACGCGGAGATCGCACGGATTCAACAGACGCTTCCGCGCGGCATCCAAATTCAGCCGTTCTATGACCAGTCTCTGATTGTCCATCAATCCATCGCGAGCGTTCGAGACGCCATCTTGATCGGTCTGGTTCTCGCGTCGATCATCCTCGTCGTTTTTCTTCGTGACTGGGGAACCTCGATCGTGGCGGGACTGGTAATTCCGGTCACGGTTTCAATCACGTTCATTGCCCTGAAACTGATGGGACAGAGTTTCAACCTGATGACCCTGGGCGGGCTCGCTGCCGCCGTGGGTCTGGTGATTGACGATGCTATTGTCGTGGTCGAAAACATCGTGCTGCATCGCGACGCTGGGCAGAACCGCCTGGAAGCCATCCAGAGTGCGCTACAGGAGATCACCACTCCCTTGATCGGATCGACCATTACACCCGTGGTGGTCTTCCTGCCGCTAATTTCGATTGCGGGTGTGACGGGAACATTTTTCAGAGCGCTGGCGGTCACGATGGCTGTGTCGCTATTTGCTTCACTCGCTCTGGCCCTGACGTGGACTCCTACTCTCAGCCAGTTTTTTATCAAGCATGGCAAGTCGGGAGAGACGGCGGTCGAAGCAGCCACTGAACAAGACGAGGATATTAAGCGTCTGCTGGCAGCTGAAGATGCCTCGGTCAGCGGCTTCTTTCTCAAGATCGTGAACTTCCATCAGAAGTGGTTGAGCCGCGCGTTGAGGCATCCTAAAAGGCTAGCTGTGTTGAGCCTCGCACTAATCGCCGTCTCGTACATTTGTTACAACTTCCTGGGCTCAGACCTGCTCCCCGCGATGGATGAGGGCGGGTTTATCGTGGACTACATCATGCCGGCCGGCAGTTCGCTCGCGGAGACGAATCGTGTCATTACTCATGTCGAGCAAATATTGCACGAAGTGCCTGAAGTGGAGAGCACGTCCCGGCGCACCGGAATGCAGCTCGGCTTGGCCGCAGTGACGGAGGCGAATACTGGAGATGTATCGGTGAAGCTGAGGGATAATCGCAGCCGGGGTATCGACGAAGTGATTGAGGAAGTTCGCACCAAAATAAAAGCCGAAGAACCTGCGTTAGACGTGGAGTTTATTCAGATTTTGCAGGACATGATCGGAGATCTGACGAGCGCGCCGCAGCCGGTCCAGATCAAGCTGTTTGCGCAGGACCAAGCCTTGCTCGCCGACTGGGCTCCCAAAGTCGCTGATTCAATCGGCAAGATCAAGGGCGTGGTAGACGTGCTGAACGGCATCGACAACACCATCAGCGGTCCCGCGGTAACGTTTCAGATCAATCCCGGCGTCGCGGCGAGGGCTGGATTCACTCCGGAAGAGGTTGCCACCGATGCTGCCGCCCTTGTCGGGGGAGAACCTGCGCCAACGCCCGTAATCAGTAATGATCGGGCCTACACGCTCCGCGTGCGCTTCCCCGATAGAAATCGAGCCTCGATTGGAGCCATGCGCGACACTCTATTGACGAGCAGCACCGGGAAAACCGCCACGCTGGGTGCGCTGGCGGAAATTACATCCGTTCCCGGACAGACCGAAATTCTGCGCGAAAATTTACAGCGCCAAGTCGCGGTGACGGCTCGACTCGAAGGCACCGACCTTGGCACCGGCATTTCCGAAATCCAGAAGGCGATTGGCGGCCTTCACTTGCCGGCCGCGATCCGAGTGGAATACGGCGGCACCTACAAAGAGCAGCAGCAGTCTTTTCGCGACCTTGCATTTGTTCTAGTCCTCGCCGTGGTGTTGGTTTTTTGTGTTCTGCTCTTTGAGTTTGGCAGCTTTGCAGCGCCGCTCGCGATATTGGCTTCTGCATTGCTGTCAACCTCGGGCGTTTTTATTGCCTTGCTGATCACCCGAACGACTTTCAACATTTCCTCTTTCATGGGGATGATCATGGTGATCGGCATTGTGGCCAAGAACGGTATCCTGCTGCTCGATGCCGATCAGAAATTCCGCGCTCTCGGTTTTTCGGCGGAAGAAGCTATATTGCAGTCGAGCCGTAGAAGACTGCGCCCCATCGTCATGACGGCACTAGCGACGCTTGCCGGGATGCTGCCGCTATCATTTGCGATCGGCGCTGGGTCGCAAATGTTGCAGCCCCTGGCAATTGCCGTGATCGGGGGAGTGGTGATTTCCATGGTGCTTTCGCTCATCATTACCCCTGCCGTACACTTCTTCGCGACCGGCGGCAGGGAAGAAAGCGCCACCGCGAACGGTTCGCAAAATGGCGCGAGTACCCTTACGACACCAGCCCAGAGGGCATAGACGCCCACTGGCATTTCCGGAGGCTTTATGAAAACAAAATTTGCTAATCTGATTCTGTGCCTGACACTTGTTGCGGTTGCCATCAGCACCTGCGTCATCGTGGCCGCACCCGCGGCGGCCCAGTCCGCCCCAACCTACTCGGTCGTCCGCACCATGGTCCTGGGAGGTGACGGCGGATGGGACTATGTATATGCTGATTCGGGGGCGCGCCGCCTTTACATCGCCCGGGCCACCCGGTTCATGGTGGCCGATCTGGACTCCGGCAAATTGGTCGGCGAAATCCCGGATACACCTGGCGCCCACGGTGTCGCCATCGTTTCCGATCTCGGCATTGGCTTCACCACCAACGGCCGCGAGAACACGTCCAGCGTGTTTGATCTGAAAACGCTGAAGGTCTCCGAAAAAATCAAGACTGGCGAAGGGCCGGATTCAATCGTTTACGACTCTGCTTCGGGGCACGTTTTTATCATGGACGGCCACGGCAAGGCCGCTTCCGTGATTGACCCGAAAACGCGCAAGGTTGTTGCGACCATTCCTCTCAGCGGCAAGCCCGAAGCTCCGGTGGCCGATGGAAAGGGCCGCGTTTACGTCAACATTGAGGACAAGGGCTTGATCGCAGTGATTGATTCCAACTCCAACAAAGTTATCGCCGAATGGCCGATGGCGGGCTGCGAAGAGCCCAGCGGATTGGATATGGATCGGCAACAGGGTCACATCTTCGCCGCCTGCGGTAACAAACAGATGGCGATTGTGGACGCGAAGACGGGCAAGCTGATTGCCACTGTGCCCACCGGCGACGGTAGCGACGGATTGGCTTTCGATCCGGGGGCCAAGCTCGCGGTCACGTCAAATGGCGAAGGCAATATGAGCTTCGTCGGTCAACGCGACGGAAAGTATGCGCTGATCGAGAACGTTCCGACCAAGAAAGGCGCGCGCACCATCACGTTTGACGCCTCGACGGGACAAATGCTGACCGTGACCGCCGATCTGGGTCCAGCGCCGAAGCCGAGTCCGGAGAATCCTCGCGGGCGGCCGATGCCCTTGCCGAATTCTTTTGTCGTAATCGCCGTGGGAAAGAAGTAGGAAGCCCTGCGACCAGCGGCAACTAGCACCGTGATCGCGTGGTGAGTTACACGATGGAGGGACGGGCGCCTCGCCCGTCCAGTCGGGCGGGGATACCCGGCTCTCCACCGTCAAGGCTGGATCGACAACGGTAACAATCACGCCGTCGCTCCGATGAAAGTGAGCATTCGTTGCCATGAAGAGACGAGATTTTTTGCGGTCCTCCGCCAGTTTGGGCGCCGTTGTGACAACTGTGGGTTTGTCTCCCGCCGTGCTCGGCGCAAGCGAGAATCCGCCCTGTATCGCAGCTCCATTCCCGCAAACTCCCGGCCTGACAAAATACGTGGTCGAGTTTGTGCGGAACACCAAATTTTCCGATCTGCCAGCGGACGTGATCGATCTCGGCAAGAAATCCATCCTGGATGGTTTAGGGCTGGCTCTGGCCGGTGCCAGAGCCGAGAACGGAAAGCTGTTCCGCGAGTATGCCGCCAGCCTCGGCCTTCCCGATCGCGGCGCCACGGTGATGGGGACCAGGAACAAACTGACGCCGCGCTTTGCGGCCTTTGCCAATGGCTTGGCGATCCACGTCGAGGATTTTGACGACACCCAGTTGGCGGTTGGCAAGGACCGCGTATACGGACTGCTCACCCATCCCACGGTGCCCGTGCTTCCCGCTGCTTTGGCCCTTACCGATACCGCCGCCACCAGCGCAAGGGATTTTCTCGTGGCTTATCACTTGGGCGTGGAAGTCGAGTGCAAGATTGCAGAAGCAATATCTCCCCGCCACTATGAGGATGGGTTTCATTCCACCGGAACCTGCGGAGTATTTGGCGGCACCACCGCTTGCGCCAAACTTCGCGCCTTCGATGAATCTCAGATCTCCCGCGCGTTCGGAATTGCCGCGAGTCAGGCCGCCGGCCTGCGCGAAAATTTTGGAACCATGATGAAGTCATTCCATGCCGGCCATGCCGCCGAGATCGGAGTCTTTGCCACTGACCTGGCGGCTCTGGGCTGGACTGGCGCTGAACAGATACTGGAAGCGGACCGCGGCTTCTTCCATGCTTTTGGCGGCAGCTACGATCCCTCCGCTATCTTCCATAAGCTCGGCCAGCCCTGGACATTCGCCGACCCGGGCGTCTCCATCAAGCCGTACCCCTGCGGCTCGCTGACGCATCCCGGCATGACTGAGATGCAGCGACTTATCCGCAGCGAGAAGATCAAGGCTGCGGATGTGGAGATGGTCGAAGTGGGAACGAACCGCAACCTGCCCAACGCGCTCATTCACCATCACCCGAAGGACAATCTGCAAGCTAAATTCAGCATGGAGTTCTGCCTCGCCATCCTGCTAATTGAAGGCAAGGCGGGACTCGGCGAATTCACCGACGCCGTCGTGAACCGGCCCGACGTGCAGGCGATGATCGATCGCATCCATTTCGGTGTCGATCCCGAAGCCGAGAAGGCGGGATACGACAAGATGACGACGATCCTAAAAATCCATCTAAAAGACGGGCGCGTGATCGCAGGGCGCGCTGATTTTGGTAAAGGCAGTCCGGCTATCCCGATGAGCTACGACGAAGTCGCCGAGAAATTTCATGGCTGCGCCGATTTCGCGCAATGGCCAATCGCCCGCGCCAACAAGATCGTCGAACTGGTGCGCCATTTGGAAGACCTTGAGGACATGCGCACGCTAACCGCGCTATGCGGCGGATGAAAGTTGCTCCATCACGATCGAATGCCGGAACCCTACGCGACTCCGCAGACCAATCCGCCACCCGCCCCGCCAACGAGAGGCGGCCACGGTCCGGCCGTGCTCGCCGGGTTCCTCGGATGGACGCTTGACGCCTTCGACTTCTTTCTAGTCGTCTTCTCGCTGACCGCCATCGCTCAGGAGTTTCACCGCACCGACGCCGAGATTGCTCTCTCCATCACGCTTACCCTGATGTTTCGTCCGGTGGGCGCGTTCATCTTTGGACTGATGGCCGATCGCTACGGCCGCCGCCTGCCGTTGATGATTGACCTCGTCTTCTACTCCGTGGTCGAGGTGGCCACGGGCTTCGCGCATAGTTTCACTACCTTCTTGGTGCTACGCGCGTTGTTCGGCATTGGCATGGGCGGAGAGTGGGGCGTTGGCGCATCTCTCGCCATGGAAAAAGTTCCGCCCCGGCTGCGCGGATTTCTCTCTGGGATGCTCCAGCAGGGATACGCTCTCGGCTACCTTCTCGCAGCCGTCTGTTTCTACTTCGTCTTTCCCCGCTGGGGATGGCGTCCCATGTTTTTCATCGGAGGACTGCCCGCCCTGCTCGGGCTTTTCGTCCGCTTCAAAGTGAAAGAATCAGAGGTGTGGGAGAAGACTCGCCAGACGAACTGGAGCAGTCTGGGCCGCGAGATTGTCTCCCACTGGAAATTGTTTCTCTATTTGACCCTCCTGATGATGATGATGAATTTTGCCTCGCACGGCACGCAGGATATGTTCCCAACCTTTCTCCAGCGCCAGTGGGGAATGGGTCCAACCCAGCGCGCGGTGATCACTGCGATCTCCATGGTGGGAGCGCTCCTCGGGGGCCTGCTGTTCGGCTTTTTGTCCGACCGCTTCGGACGCCGCCGCGCGATGATCACCGCGCTCGTCTGTGCGGTCGCGTTGGTCCCGCTGTGGGCGTACGCTCCGTCTCTGGCATTGCTGGTCGTCGGAGCTTTCCTGATCCAGTTCATGGTGCAGGGAGCATGGGGCATCATTCCGGCGCACCTCTCGGAATTGTCGCCCGACTCGGTGCGGGGATTCCTTCCCGGATTCGCTTACCAGTGTGGCGTGCTTCTGGCCGGCTCGGTCGCTTACGTTGAGGCAATTCTGGCGCAGCATACCAGCTACGCCAACGCCATGGCTCTGACCGCATTCGTGGTGTTCACACTGGCGGCCCTGGTAGTGGCTCTGGGCCGCGAGCAGAAAGGCATTCAATTCGGTTCGTAGGATATCGGTTCGTAAGATATCTTTGGCGATATCGGTGCAGCCGATGCGCTTTCCGAAAAACACGAAATCCGGGCAGCAGAACACAGGGTACGATCAATAGAGCTAAGTGCGGCAGTGATTCACAATCGGCGAACGGAAACTAATGTTGACACAATCGAGCAACCCGGCCATCGCTGCCGAGATCAGCGCCCGACTCGACCGCCTTCCCGCCACGCGATACATCTGGAAGCTGGTACTGCTGCTTTCCCTGGGCGGATGCTTCGAAGTGTACGATCTCTTCTTTACTGCCTATATTGGGCCGGGCCTGGTGCGAAGCGGACTGTTCTCCAGTTCCTCGGCGTCGTTCTTCGGGTTCAACGGCCTCGCAAGTTTTGTCGCCGCCACCTTCGCTGGCCTCTTCATCGGTACCATGCTTTTCGGGTTCGCGGCGGACTGGTTCGGGCGGCGTATGGTCTTCACCTGCTCCCTGCTGTGGTACACAGCCGCCACTGTCATCATGGCCTTCCAACACACAGCCATTGCCATCGTCGCCTGGCGCATGATCGCCGGCATCGGTATCGGCGTTGAGTTGGTGACCATTGATACCTACATCACCGAACTCGTGCCCAAACACCTCCGTGGCCGCGCCTTCGCTGTAAACCAGGTAATACAGTTCAGCGTGATTCCGGTGGTTGCGCTACTCGCCTGGACGCTGGTACCTCGCAGCCCTTTCGGTCTTGATGGCTGGCGGTGGGTCGTCTTGATCGGTGCGATGGGTGCGATCTTCGTATGGTTCATCCGCCGCGGCGTCCCAGAAAGTCCCCGCTGGCTGATCTCGCATGGACGCTTGGAAGATGCCGAGCGTGTTACCGCCGCTATGGAAGCACGTGTGTCGCAGGAGTTAGGGAAACCTCTGCCTCCTGCTAATCCTCATCCTATCGAGGAAATCCACGGCCACTTCCTCGACATCTTCAAGCCACCTTACTTGAGCCGCACCTCGATGCTGATGGTGTTTAACTTTTTCCAGACTGTGGGCTACTACGGCTTCGCGTCCTGGGTGCCCACTCTGCTGATCGCCGCCGGCGTGACCACCACCAGCAGCTTGCAGTACTCCTTCATCATCGCCATCGCAGCTCCATTAGGCCCACTGCTCGCCATGAAGGTCGCGGATAAGTTTGAGCGCAAGTGGCAGATCGTGGCTGCGGCCCTCTGCATCGGAGTCTTTGGATTGTTGTTCTCCCGCCAGACTAGTGGCGGTTTTCTGATTGCGTTCGGCGTCTTGCTGACTTGCTCCAATAACTGGATGTCGATGGCCTTCCATGCCTATCAGCCGGAGCTCTTTCCCACTCGTGTGCGCGCTCAGGCCGTCGGCTTCGTGTACTCATGGAGCCGGTTGAGCGCCATTTTCACAAGCTTTCTGATTGGCTTTTTCCTCCGCGACTTCGGCGTCGCCGGAGTCTTCACGTTTATCGCGGCTTCGATGCTGGTTGTCATGCTGTCAATCGGAATTTGGGGACCGAAGACTCGCGGGCTGGCCCTCGAAGATATCTCGCACTGAAGCGGGCGGGGACTGCACGCATCTCATCCAAAAACGTAATGCCGGCTCCTGCGAAACGCCCGACGGAAGTGGAAAAAGCGAATGCGCTGGCCCGGCACTCCGTCCGATATTGCTCGGGTACCCATAAGGTATAGATCGCAAAGTTTGCACCCCCAATGCCCAGAAAGAACAGACAGACCATGAACCAGCTAAGAGCGCCTTCTTTCAGATAAAAAGCGTAACCAAAGCCAAGCGAGATAAATATCAACATCAGCGAAAAGTAGATCGCCAGCGTTGCGCGGCGGCCAATGCGTTCCGCTATAACCGGCACGGCCAGACACCCTAGAATGGTTCCGACCGAAAGAATCATCGTTGCGTACGACGCCAGCCGCGCCCCTTCCGCCACCGGCAAGTGTGCGTTGGCCGCCAAAAAGGTCACGGAAGCCGGGACATAGACCGCGCCCGCCCACAGGCCTACGATGGAAATCAACATGTAAGTCGAGTTAAGGATGGTGCGCCTCCGGTACTCCGGCGAAAACAGATACAGGAAAGAACGCCGGGCAGTCCAGACCTCATTCGACTGGTTGCGCTTGGTCGCCCAACGACTTGGTTCTTTCACGCCGTAGCGAATGAAAGCAACGAAGAGAGCTGGGAGACCTCCGAGCACAAACATGGCACGCCAGCCATAAGCGTTGCCAATAAAATAGTTGGCGAGGGCCGCCAGAAAAAAGCCGAAATAGTAGCCGGTATGCATGAGTCCCGCGCCCATTTTCCGGCGCTCCTCAGGCCATTCCTCCGCGACGAATGTGCCCGCCATTGACCACTCGCCGCCGATCCCAACACCCGCCAGCAAGCGGAACGCCGCTAAGACCCAGACGCCGGTTGATAAAGCGCTGAGTAGAGTGAACACCGAGAAAAAAATGATTGTCAGACTCAGCGTGCGGACTCGTCCAAACCGGTCGGCAATCGGCCCCCAGATCAATGACAAACCCCATCCCACCAGGAAGAGCGCAAATAGCACCGCGCCATAGAAACCGACATTTGCGGTGGTCGCCGGAATTCCGGATCGCGGCAGCAATTCTCGCAGTGCCGGAACCAATACCATGGCATAAATGAACGAATCCATCCCATCAAGCGCCCAGCCTCCCCACGCCGCCCAAAATCCCCGGATCTGATTGCGCGTCAGCCGCGGCTTGATCAACTTCACTGCTGTGACTGGCATCCGACTCCCTTCCTGTTTGCAAGATGGCGCAACCGTCTGCGGACCACGCGCCGGAAACTCCTGAACAACATGTCTGATTTTTGCAACGACGTCCTAGAGAGGAGTATCGCTCAAACCCTGTCATGCGGTGGGGATCGAAGCTCTTCCGCGAATCCTGTCAGCTAACAGGCCCGGCTTGCTGGCGCATATTTCAGGGACGACTCGGTCCATTCGGCCCTGTTCTTCCGTGATCTAAGAAACATCCTCGCCGATTGATAAGCTCCCAGTGAACTCCACTAGGAGGGCCCGTGCCCGCGACTGCACATAAATCCGCTTCCCAATCCGTTCAACAATCGACGATCAAGATTCTGTACGGCGAAAGCGACGAACAAACTCTTTCCGCCCAGGCCGCCGAAATTGCCAAAGCCGGACATCACGTGACCACCGCCCTCGACCGCCATGGCGTTCAGGAAGCCCTGGGCCGCGACGCCTTTGACCTCGTCATCCTCGGCGCCACCTTGTCCAAGGAGGATCGCCATCACCTGCCTTACATGGTCAAGAAGGCTCACGAGGGAACCAAGGTCCTGGTCATGCACGCCGGCTCACATCATCACGCTGTCGACGCCGCCATCGACTCCAACCTGAGCATGCACCGCATCCTCGAGCGCATTGCATCGCTGCTTCAGCCCGCAGCCGTCCGCTAACCGCCAACCACTTTCATATAAATAAAAAGGGTCTGGGCAGGTGGTGGAGAGAGTCGCCACCCGCCCAGACCGCTTCCAGGTGATTGGGAGTTGGTTTCCCGGTTGCGCCCCTTTGAAAAGCTCCCCCGGGACCAGCCATCATTCTGACCATCGCCTGCCCGCCAGTTGTCACACTCATGTCAACTTGTCGTCATATTTTTGCACTTTGATTTTCCACGCGAGGAAGCCCCCGAAAATTCAAAATGGGCCGCCAGCCAAGAAGCGGTGACGTTTCCTTGGCTATCGGCCCATTCGATCCGGACTGGGATCGGAGGTGATATATACATCGTATTCCCTCCACCTCGATTGTCAAGGATCAACTTCCAGCCCAACATCGTCTCAATTTAGGAAAATTCCATGCCAAATGCGCTCTCATGATTGACACTCTCCTCGCCATAGTGTTATTTTTATTGGTTTTAGAAGCGGTTCTTCTTCCGGCAGAGTCCGCTGGCAAAAGCAGAGGATCGGCAAGGATTCGACCACCAAGGATTCAATCGCCAGTTCGATAATCGATTCGATACTCAAAAAATCATCAGAGACCAGATCATCAGAAAATGGATCAGACACTCCGACAACTAGGCGAATTACTGCTCGGAGCCGTGCCCACCGTCATCCTTCTGGCGACGCTTTACGTCCTCTACACCTTCCTCGTCCATCGCCCTCTTACCATCGTGCTCGCCGAGCGCCGCAACCGTACTCAGGGCGCGATGGAAAAAGCGCGCGCCGACATCGCTGCTGCCGAGGCCCGCACCGCCGAATACGAGCAACGCCTGCGCGAAGCCCGCCAGAGAGTCTTCAAAAACCAGGAAGCTCGCCGCCAGCAGGCCACGCAGTCCCGCAACCAGGCCGTGAATGAAGCCCGCACCCGGGCCCAGGCACAGGTCAAGCAGGCCCGCGCCGACATCGAAGAGTATAAGCAGCAAGCCATGTCAAAGCTGCAATCGGATGCCGCCCGACTCGCCGCCGATATCGTGCGCGCCGTGTTGCGCCCCGTGGCATCGCCCAGCCCGGTCGGTGGCCAATGAAAGTGAAGCCAGCGTTCGTGTCAGGACGGCTCGTGTGGGGGCGGGTGCCCTGGCAAGCCTGCCGCCGAAGCCCCGAGCGAAGCCGAGGGGGAAGTCGAATGGTCCAAGCCGAGCGAAGCTCGGCAACTGCTTGTGGCCGCGGCGAGCCTGGATTCACTATAATGATGCCGAAAATCATGACCGGTATTGTCCGGCAGTTGCTGGCGCTCGCCCTATTGGCATTCTTGTCGGTCGTTCCAGCACGAGCCTTCGCCTACGCGCAAGACCAAGCTGCCGCTCCCCCCTCGCAACAAACATCCGCGGAACCCAAAACAGACGATAACCAGTCCGCCCCCAAACACAAAGGTATCGGCGGACAACTAGTCGAGGAGAAGCGCGAGTCTACCGGAGAGGAAGAGGAAGACAACGTAAATCTTAAGCACGCCGCGCCGATCCGTTGGCTGGCCCGTAAAACCGGTCTCAGCGTGCATCAGGCACATCTCGTGGCGCTCAGTCTGAACTTCGCCCTCGTGGTCGTCGTCGTGCTTTGGGCCGCGCGCAAATTTCTACCCCCGATGTTCCGCAACCGCAGCCAATCCATCCAACAGGCTTTGGAAGAGGCGCGCGCGGCCAGCCAGGAGGCGAATCGCCGCTTAGCCGACATCGAAACTCGCCTTCGCCGGTTGGATGTGGAAATCGGACAGATGCAAGCCACTGCGGAAAAGGAAGCCGACGCCGAGGAAGCCCGCATCCGCCAGGCCGCCCAAGAAGATATTCGTAAAGTGGTGCTCGCCGCCGAGCAGGAAATTGCCGCCGTCGCCAAGCAAGCCCGCCGCGAATTGACCATTTATACCGCCGGCCTCGCCATCACCTTGGCTCGCCAACAGATTCACGTCGATGACAATGCCGACCAGGTACTAGTCCGCACCTTCGCCTCGAAGCTGGCTTCTCGGTCTTCGCGTAATAATAATAATAATGACGACAGCGGAAAGGACGGTCAGTAAAGATGGCTTCCGTCGTCGGTATCTACGCCCGCGCCTTCGCTGACGTAGTAATGATGCCGAAAAACCATCTCGATCCTGCCCGCGCCCTTTGGGAATTGCGCAGCATCGAGGCCCTGCTCAAGGAAAGCGACCAGCTGCGCCGTGTTCTCGAAAATCCGTCCATTCCCGGCGGCAGCAAACTCGCCGTCCTCGATGCCGTTACCCAGCGCCTGGGCACCACTCGGCAAGTGCGGAATTTCATTGCCGTACTCACCGATCACCGCAGGCTGCCGCTCTTAAGCGAGATCCTGAAACAGTTGGAACAGGAGTTGAACGACCGCCAGGGCTTTGCCGAAGCGCAAGTAAGCACAGCGCGGCCGCTGGGCGATCCGGAAAAACAAATGCTCGAAGCCGAGATCACAAAGATGACCGGCAAAAAAGTTCGCGCAAGATACGAAGAGGACGCCTCTCTATTAGGCGGAGCAGTAGTGCAAGTAGGGAGCACCATCTACGACGGTTCAGTAAAAGGCCAGTTGGAAAAAATTCAGCAGCAGTTGATAGAAAACTAGGCCGGTTTTGGGAAGGGACGCGGCTTCGTATCAGGGTATCGCTTCAGCGATGCCATAAGCGCGGCGAAATCAGCCGCCCCTTTAGGGGCCCGGACGAAGAGCGAACGACCAACGACCAACGACAAGATTTTATGCCACAAATCAAAGCAGACGAAATTACCCAATTCATCCGCGAGCAAATCGAGAACTACGAATCGAAGATCGCGGTCGACGAAGTCGGCACCGTCATTACCCTCGGTGACGGAATCGCCCGTGTCTACGGCCTCGACAAAGTCATGGCCGGCGAGCTCCTCAGCTTCCCGCACGGCGTCGCCGGAATCGCCATGAACCTCGAAGAAGATCAGGTCGGCGTCGTCCTGCTCGGCGAATACACCGAGATCAAGGAAGGCGACGAAGTCAAGCGTACCGGCCGCATCATGAGCGTTCCTGTCGGCGACGCCCTGATCGGGCGCGTCGTCAATTCGCTCGGTGTGCCGATTGACGACAAGGGTCCCATCGCGACCGATAAATTCATTGCCCTGGAGCGTATTGCTCCCGGCGTCATTGCCCGCCAGCCCGTGCGCGAGCCCATGGCCACCGGATTAAAGGCCATCGACTCCATGATCCCAATCGGCCGCGGACAGCGCGAACTTATCATTGGCGATCGCCAGACCGGCAAGACCGCAGTTGCCCTCGATACCATCATCAACAGCAAGGGCAACAACCTCATCTGCATCTATAACGCCATCGGTCAGAAGCGCTCGTCGATAGCCCAGGTTGTCAAGATTCTCGAAGATGCCGGCGCCATGGAATACACCATCGTGGTCGCGGCTTCGGCTTCCGAGCCGGCTCCGATGCAGTACATCTCTCCCTACGCGGCCTGCGCCATGGGCGAATTTTTCCGCGATTCGGGACGCCACGTCCTCTGTATCTACGACGATCTTTCGAAACACGCCGCGTCCTATCGCGAGATTTCGCTTTTGCTCCGCCGTCCTCCCGGTCGCGAAGCCTATCCCGGAGACGTTTTCTATCTACACTCGCGCCTGCTTGAGCGCGCCGCCAAGCTGAGCGACAAGAACGGTGGAGGGTCGCTCACCGCACTCCCCGTCATCGAAACCCAGGCGGGCGACGTTTCGGCGTACATTCCGACCAACGTAATTTCCATTACCGATGGGCAAATTTATCTGGAAACCGACCTCTTCAACCAGGGCGTTCGCCCGGCCGTGAACGTAGGACTTTCCGTGAGCCGTGTAGGCGGCAGCGCCCAAATCAAAGCCATGCGCCAGGTCGCCGGAACGCTAAAGCTGGAACTAGCCCAGTACCGCGAACTGGCCGCCTTCGCCCAGTTCGGCAGCGATCTGGACAAAGCTACCCAACAGCAACTCAATCGCGGTCAGCGGCTGGTGGAACTGCTAAAACAAGGCCAGTTCTCGCCGTTACCGTTCTCAAAACAAATCCTGATCATCTTCGCCGGCACCAGCGGAGTGCTCGACGACATGCCGGTCAACCAGGTTCGCGACTTCGAAATGGATCTTTACAAGTACGTGGAAACCACGAATCCAGGCCTGCTAAACACCATCATGGAAAAAAAGGTTCTGGACGATAATTTGAAGGCAGAGATATCCAGAGTAATAAAAGAAGCAAAACAGCAATTCATAGATTCAAGACAAACAGCAGCAAAATAGTGTTGTAGAGACGCGGCTTGCCGCGTCTCCTGCGTGGGAGATCGAGACGCGGCAAGCCGCGTCTCTACATAGTATGGCGAACATCCTCGACATCCGGCGCCGCATCCGCAGCGTGGTCAACACGCGGCAGATCACCAAGGCCATGAAGACCGTCTCCGCCGCAAAGTTGCGTCGCGCGCAAGAGAGCGCATTGGCCGCGCGTCCCTATTCGCAGATGCTGACCAACGTCCTCAAATCGCTAATTTCCCGAGCCGATATTTACGATCCGATCACCGGAAAGGCGCTTCATCCCCTGCTCGCCGAGCGCCCGGAAAAGAACATCCTGCTGATCGTAGTCACCGGAGACAAGGGCCTGGCCGGGGCGTTCAACACCAACATATTGAAGATGGCCTCAAAATTCATCCAGTCGCAGACGGATCAGAACATCGATATCGATATCGAATGCATTGGACGCAAAGGCCGCGACTTCATGCGCAGCCGCTACCCCTTAGCCCCAGAGAGAGCCTCTTCTTCTGCCGATGGAGAGACGGGCGCCTCGCCCGTCCAGCCGGGTGCAGAAGCGGCTCCACAGCGCGCCGATCGCCTGCAGATCGTAGGCGAACACATCGGAGTTCTAGGCAAAGTCGACTACAACTTCGCGGCCACTCTGAGCGAGAACGTGATTGGCCGCTACACTCGCCACGAGATTGACGCCGTTTACATTCTTTTTAACGAATTCAAATCGGTCATCGCGCAACGTCTCATCGCCGAGCGCTTGCTGCCGATCAAGCAGATCGGCGAAGTCGACGTCCTCATCGCGGAGGAGGCGACACAAGAAGAACGCAAGAAGAGACTGGAAGCGGCGAAGTCGGAGGGCGTCGTTGTGCGTCCGGTAGATACCAAAGCCGTCGATGAGGCCGCCGCCACCTTCGGCGCGTCGCCCGTGGATTACATTTACGAGCAACCGCCCCAGCAGCTGTTCCAGGGAATTTTGCCGAAGTATATCGGCATCCAGATTTTTCGTGCGCTGCTCGAGTCCGTAGCCGCCGAGCACGCTGCCCGCATGACGGCGATGGATGCGGCGACCAGCAACGCCAGCGATATGATCGATTCGCTAACGCTGATAATGAATCGCGCGCGCCAGGCAAAGATCACAAAAGAAATTATCGAAATCGTAAGCGGAGCAGCAGCCCAGTGAATCAGCATTTAGCATTTAGCAATTAGCAAGTCCCAGACTAATTGCTAACTGCTAACTGCTGGTTTTGAGGTCTTATGTCAGAAAATATCGGAAACGTAATCCAAATCGCAGGCCCCGCCGTCGACGTGCAGTTCACCGAAGCGGCGATGCCTCCCATTTATCAGGCTCTTCGCGTCGTCAGCGACGGTTTTACCGTGCCTTCCCCCATCAATGTCATTCTGGAAGTGCAGCAGCATCTCGGCGAAGGCCGCGTCCGCTGCGTCGCCATGGAAGCAACCGACGGCATGGTGCGCGGCATGAAAGCGATCGATCAGGGTGGACCCATCTCCGCCCCCGTAGGCCGCGGAACGCTGGGGCGCGTGATGAATGTCATCGGCGAACCCGTGGACGATCTCGGCCCCATCGCCTTCGATAAGAGAATGCCCATCCACCGCCTCGCCCCCGCGTTCGATGAACAATCGACCTCCGCCGAAATGTTTGAGACCGGAGTGAAGGTAGTCGACCTCATCCAGCCATTTTTGAAAGGCGGAAAAATCGGGCTCTTCGGCGGTGCCGGCGTGGGTAAAACCGTCGTCATCATGGAACTGATCAACAACGTAGCGAAGCAGCACGGAGGATTTTCCGTGTTCGCCGGAGTAGGCGAGCGTACCAGAGAAGGCAACGATCTCTGGCTGGAGATGACCGAGTCAGGAGTAATCAAACCCGGTAAACCCGACGAGTCAAAGGCCGCGTTGATCTATGGCCAGATGACCGAGCCCCCCGGCGCACGTCTAAGAGTTGCGCTAACCGCTCTTACTGTAGCCGAATATTTCCGCGATGAAGAAGGCAGCGACACCCTGTTGTTTATCGATAACATTTTCCGCTTCACTCAAGCCGGGTCAGAAGTATCCGCGCTGCTAGGTCGCATGCCATCCGCTGTTGGTTATCAGCCTAATTTAGCTACGGAAATGGGGGAGTTGCAGGAGCGGATCACTTCTACCAAGAAGGGATCGGTCACTTCGGTCCAGGCGATTTATGTACCTGCGGATGACTTGACCGATCCGGCGCCGGCTACTACGTTTGCTCACCTCGATGCTACTACTGTGCTTTCGCGCGCGCTCACGGAGATCGGAATTTATCCGGCGGTGGATCCGCTGGCTTCGACGTCGCGAATTCTTGACCCTCGGATTGTGGGACAGGATCATTACGATGTGGCGCAGATGGTTAAGAAAACTTTGCAGACTTACAAAGATCTTCAGGACATCATCGCCATTCTGGGCATCGACGAATTGAGCGAAGACCAGAAGATTACGGTCGCTCGCGCTCGCAAAATTCAAAAATTTCTCTCGCAACCGTTCTTTGTCGCCGAGCAGTTCACCGGCACTCCGGGACGCTACGTGAAGATCGCCGACACGGTGAAAGGGTTCCGCGGCATCGTGGAAGGGAAGTATGACGACATTCCAGAGCAGGCTTTCTACATGAAGGGCACGATCGACGAAGTGATGGAGACGGCGGAGAAGATGAAAGGAGCGGCAGCGTAGGTCAGTACTTAGCATTTGGCAATTAGTGTTTTACTGTGGACGGGCTGTTGCTTGATGCTGGCTTGGAATTGAGGACTGTGGCAGACACTTTCCAACTCGAAATTGTCACTCCCTCCAGGCTCCTGGTAAAGGACGCGGCGGAGGAAGCGCAGATCCCAGGGTTGAGCGGGTATCTGGGGATTCTTCCCGGACACGCCCCTCTGCTTACCGAGCTTGGAGTCGGTGCGATTACTTACAAAGCGAATGGCGCGACACATACGCTCGCGCTGGCGTGGGGATTTGCGGAAGTGTTGCCAGACAAGGTAACGATCCTGGCGGAAGCGGCGGAGCGTCCGCAGGAAATTGATGTGGCACGCGCGCAAAAAGCCAAAGATCGGGCGGAACATCTCCTGAAGAGCAACGATCCTAAGCTTGAGGTTGACTACGCGCGCGCAGAAGACGCATTACAGCGCGCGGAAACTCGTCTGAGTGTTGCGAAAGAAAAGTAGTTTTCTGCGCCAATACGCGAGAGCTGCTTATTCTTGGAACTAACTCAGCGCCGCGCGCCAACTTCTTCTTTCTCTTTGTCGTTTTCTCTGGCCGCGTAATGAGATTCCACGTAGTCGTCGAGAATCTTGATGAAGTCGGCTACGATCTTGTCGCCTTTGAGCGTGATGAAGAGGCGGCCGTCCACGTAGACGGGGGCTTTCGGTTCTTCAGCGGTTCCGGGCAGGGAAATTCCAAGGCTCGCATGCTTCGATTCTCCGGGGCCGTTGACGACGCAGCCCATCACAGCGACCTTCATTTCTTCGACGCCGGTGTGGCTTTCCTTCCAGACCGGCATCTGCTCGCGCAGATAAGTCTGAATCTGCTCGGCCATTTCCTGGAAGAACGTGCTGGTTGTACGGCCGCAGCCGGGGCAGGCGGTCACCTGCGGGGTAAAGCTGCGAATGCCGAGCGACTGCAGAATTTGCTGCGCCACGCGAACTTCTTCCGTGCGATCGCCGCCGGGAGCGGGGGTGAGCGAAACGCGGATGGTGTCGCCGATGCCTTCCTGCAGCAGCACAGCCAGCGCCGCGCTCGACGCCACGATGCCTTTCGCTCCCATGCCGGCTTCGGTTAGTCCGAGATGCAGCGGGTATTCGCAGCGCGCGGCGAGAATGCGATACACGTCGATCAGATCCTGCACTCCGCTGACTTTCGCGCTCAGGATGATCTGGTCAGGCCGCAGCCCGTGCTGCTCGGCCAGTTTCGCCGAAGTGAGCGCGCTTACAACAATCGCTTCCATGGTCACTTCGCGGGCGTCTTTTGGTTCCGGCAGCAGCGAGTTTTCGTCCATCATGCGGGTGAGGAGCGCTTGATCGAGCGACCCCCAATTCACACCGATGCGCACCGGCTTCTGGTACTTCACGGCAACCTCAATCATGGTGCGGAAGTTGTCGTCGTTCTTGCGTCCGATGCTGGCGTTGCCTGGATTGATGCGGTACTTGGCCAAACCCTCGGCGCAGCCGGGGTATTTGGTGAGCAGGAGGTGTCCGTTGTAATGGAAGTCGCCGACGATGGGCACGCGCAGGCCCTGCTTCTCGAGTCCTTCGACGATGTGAGGGATGGCCTTGGCGGCGTCGTCATTGTTGACGGTGACGCGGACCACTTCGCTGCCGGCGCGCGCCAGGGCGGCGACCTGCTTGACGGTGCCGGAGACGTCTGCGGTGTCGGTGTTGGTCATGGACTGCACCATAACCGGTGCAGTGCTGCCTACGCGAACGCCGCCGATGACGGCGGTGGAGGTTTTTCTACGCTGGATTTGGGCCATGTTTAGGCTCTATTTTAAACTAGGCGAGGGAAAAGCGCGAGGCGTGGTTGCGATCGCCGGTTAACCAAAAAGCTCGCTGTGCGAACCCAGTCGGACGAGTTGCAGAACTTCAGCATCCGGCTTGCGGTAGATCAGCAGCAAGTCGGGCTTTAGGTGACACTCCCGATGGTCGCTCCATTCTCCTCCCAGCGTATGATCACGATTTCTTTCGGGTAGCGGTTTGTCCTCCGCCAGGAGGGAGACGGTGACTGTCAGGACCATTTCCAGTTCGCGCCGATGGTGACCGCGTTTTTCGCGCTTGAAGTCGCGCAGAAAGGCGTTGGTTCGCTCAATCCTCCGCATTCAAGTCGGCCATCAAGTCGGAGACATTGCGGAAGGAAGGCAATCCACCATTGCGCGCCTCTTGCATCGCCGCAGCCGTTGCAGCATTAGGAGCCTTCACTTCGAAAGGGAGGGCTTTCTCCGCCGCCACGCGCGTCAGCAGGACACGAACCGCGTCGGACACGGAAAGGCCCATGGCTGCGAGTGCCTTAGCCGCTCGTGCTTTAGTTCGCTTGTCGATGCGAACGTGAACCATTTCCGTTGTAGCCATACCGACCGCTGAGATACATTGTATCTTACTGTAGATAGCCGGTCAAGCCGCAATGAGCAGGCGAACTTCGCTCACAGTGCTGCTGCGTAGTTCCGGGAATGCAGCGAAGCTGCTCCCCGCGTTGGACCGCCGAGGGCGGCTATCCCGACGCAAGCGGTGTTGCCTGCACGCGGACAAGAGTGTCCGCGCCACACGACCCTACGGCATCCTCGTGAGCCCTGGCAACGTCTTTACGAGGTCGTTATAGATCACCATCACGGCAAAGAGCACTAGAAAGACGAAAGCCGCCTGGTAGATGCGTTCTTTGATGGGCAGGCTGATTTCTTTCTGCATCAGGCTCTCGATTAAGAGGAGCAGGATCACGCCGCCGTCCAGGATAGGGATCGGCAGCAAGTTCATAATCCCGAGGTTCAAACTGATGGCGGCGGTGATGAGCAGCAGCGGAGTCCAGCCCTCCTCGCGGGCGGCTTGGCCAACGGCGCTGCCGATTCCAATCGGACCATCCACCTGTCGCATGGAGACTTTGCGCTGCACCATCTTCTGCAGCAACTCGAGGATCAGGAAAGAGCTTCTCTTGTTATCCGACAGCGAGCGTTTCAGCGCATCCGCGAAAGGAAGCTTCACAACTTTGGTGGGAACACTGGCGACGCCGATCCGGTAAGCAGGTTCTTGCCCGGGCCCTCCGGGGTCGAGGGTCGGTTTCACGGTGAAGGTTAGTTTCTGGCCGTTGCGGAGAACCACAATTTCCAAAGGCTGATCCTTGGTGCGGTTCAACATCTGGATGAGCGTCTCCACGGCGGGAATATCCTGCCCGTTCGCGGTGAGGATCCGGTCTCCGATCTTGATCCCTGCCTTTTGAGCGGGCATCCCGGGTTCGACGATTGTCAGAGTGACGCTGGTCTGTTGCGGCGCCCAACCGACGGAGCCGTATTGATTCGGACCGAAGGGTTCCGGAACCAGGATCTTCTCCATGACCTTGCCGTCGCGCTCGATGCCAAATTTCAATGGCTGATTCGGACTGAGCGCATCCTTGACGTCCACCTGTTCCCAGGTAGGATTCTCGATACCATCGACCCGGACAATTTTGTCACCCCTCTTGATCCCTGCTTTGTCGGCGGGAGTGTTGGGATGAACCCATCCCACAACGGCCGGCTCATCGAGAAAGGCTGGGTATTCGTAATGCACCATGTACACGCCGGTAAGCAGGGCGACGGCCAGCATGATGTTCATGGTCGGTCCGGCCAGGGCGATGATGAAGCGCTGCCAGCGTGGATGTGACAGAAACTCTCCCGGATCGCCGGTGCGGTCATCCATGGGGTTTTCGCCCGACATCTTCACGTAGCCGCCGAGCGGAATGGCGGCGATGCGATAGTCAGTGCCGCCTTTCGTGAAACCGATCAGGCGCTTGCCAAAGCCGATGGAAAACACTTCCACCCGGACGCCGAAATACTTGGCGGCGGCGTAGTGGCCGAACTCGTGAATCAGGATCATGAATCCGAGCACGATTCCCATGACGAAAATGGTATGAAGGATGGACAAAAGCTGGGGCATAATACTCAGATTACTCCATAATTCCTGCTACGAAATGGCCCTGATGGGCGATCCCTTCCGGCGGCACTGGTGAACGACTTCTCTTGCCAAAAGGCGGGCCTCGGTATCGAGAGAAAGCACTTTCTGTATAGATTCCAAATATCCGGCTGGAGTTGCAGCCATTACTTCTTCGATGATGCGCGGAATCTCGTCGAACCGGATATGCTCCTCCAGAAAAGCAGCCACGGCGACCTCGTCGGCGGCGTTCAGGGCGATGGTCTTTGTGCCTCCGGCCGCCACCGCCTCGTACGCTAAACGAAGACAGGGAAATTTAACCATGTCCGGGGGGGAGAAATCCAGATGCCTTAGGTCATTGATCGAGAAGCGCAACTCCGAAGGGATGCGCTCGGGATATGTCAGCGCATACAGAATGGGCAGACGCATGTCGGTCACGGAAAATTGAGCAAGTATGCTGCCATCGACGAATTCGACCATGGAATGGATCGTAGACTGCGGATGCACAATGACTTGCACGCGGTCGGGCGGGACGTGGAACAAGCGGCACGCCTCGATCACCTCGAACCCCTTGTTCATCAATGTGGCCGAGTCGATGGTGATCCTCTTGCCCATCTTCCAGGTGGGGTGATTGAGCGCCTGTTGCACTGTAATTGAGGCAAATTCCGACTTGGGCGTCTTCAGAAACGGACCGCCCGAAGCGGTGAGCCAGATACGCTCGACTTCCTCCATGCGGCCGCCGCGCAGGCATTGGTGGACGGCGTTATGTTCGCTGTCGATCGGCAGCAACAGTTTGCCCTGCTTCCGCGCCTCTGCGGTGATCAGTTCGCCCGCCACCACGAGGCATTCCTTGTTGGCCAACCCGACGGTCTTTCCCGCGCGCACCGCTTCGTAGGTTGCCTCCAGGCCGGAGACGCCCACAATCGCGCTGACCACGAAATCCACCTCGGGATGAGTCGCCACCCGAACCGTCCCTGCGGCGCCGTGCACGACTTCGACTTCGGTCTCGCCTAACCCTGCCTGCCGCAGCCTGACTTGGAGCGCTTGCGCGGCGGTTTCGTCCGCCAGGGACACCACCCGCGGCTTCCATCGCACCGCTTGTTCAAAGGCGAGCTCTGCATTGCTGCCGGCCGCGAGCGTCGAGACCTGAAAGCGGTCGGGATAACTCTCGACCACACTCAAAGAGCTGCGGCCGATCGAGCCGGTCGAACCGAGGATGGCGATGCGTTTCATGCGGGAGAACTCTTCGGTTATTGTACGGGACGGGGGCAGTGCGAACCTCAACCACAGGGTACGGCAGCGGTCCCCAGTCGGCTCACGACCAAGTTGCAATAAGCGGTAACTGCCGACAATTCGTCCAGAAAAGAACCGCTAGACTAACAGAGTCAAAGTATTGCTAACCTTAACAAATATTTTCCAAAAAAAGTACTGTAGGTGTCGATCTGCTGGCCCTCGTTCGACGTTAGAGTAGAGAGCTGAGGTTCAGCCGGTCGAGACGGTCCGGAAACCCTGCTCCGAACCGAAGAACCAGGAAGACCAGAAGGAGACAATTGCGATGCGATTCATGATGTTGATGATCCCCAAGGGATATGAGAAGGCCCAGCCGGGCGCCATGCCCGACGCCAAGGCTGTTGCCGCCATGATGAAGTACAACGAAGCTCTGCAGAAAGCCGGAGTGCTGCTCGCGCTCGATGGCCTCCACCCGCCCTCGATGGGCGCGCGTCACCTTCGCCGACGGCAAGGCCAGGGTGACCGATGGACCCTTCACCGAGGCGAAGGAGGTTATTGGTGGATACTGGATGATTCAGGTCAAGTCGAAGGAAGAGGCGGTGGAATGGGCATCGCGCTGCCCCGCCTCCGACAACGAAGTGATTGAGCTTCGGCAGGTGCAGGAAATGTCGGATTTCCCGGCCGATGTCCAGGAGGCCGCGGCTGGATTTCCCGAGTTGCAGGAGCAGTCCAAGCGTAAGGTATCGTAGTCTGTCGACAAACTAACCAGGTTTTATCGACAAAATAAAATTGTCGTACTTGTCGATTTCACCGCTTTCCATTCGACGTTTAAATGAAGGCGGGGTTCCGGCAGACAAAGAGGTTCGAAAAGCCCAGCCGACAAACCGAAATCAAAAGGAGATAGGACGATGAAATTCATGATATTGGTCAAAACCGCTGAGAACTCGGGCCCTCCGCCCAAAGAGCTTATGGACGCGATTAACGTCATCGCCGAAGAGGCGGTCAAGAACGGCACGATGCTCGGGAATGGAGGCCTTGCGCCAACCGCACAAAGCACTCGCGTCCGGGTTTCCAAGGGGCAGCTGACCGTGACCGACGGGCCATTCACTGAGGCCAAGGAAGTCATCGGCGGCT
Source organism: uncultured Acidobacteriaceae bacterium (assembly GCA_963772195.1). Lineage (GTDB taxonomy): Bacteria > Acidobacteriota > Terriglobia > Terriglobales > Acidobacteriaceae > Acidiflorens. Next base: position 284,278 of record CAVYWE010000004.1, read on the forward strand.
ATGCGCAGTTTGAATTGAAATCGAAGGAGGAGGCGGTCAAAGGAGCGGTCCGCTTCATGGAACTTCACAGGAAACACTGGCCGGGATGGGAAGGCGAGGCTGAGATTCGCCAGATATTCGGGCCTGAAGACTTCGCGCAATGCATCGATGAGCGGTCGGGGAAGAAAACCGCCTAAGTCGGAAACCTGAACTGTTTCACAAACTGACCAGAGCTTGCGCACTCGGATCAAAGCATGATGTGATCAGTAGCAGTGGCTACCGACACACCTAGTTCGGTCCAAGGTTCGATCAACGGTGCGATTGACGCGGTCTGGAGGATCGAGTCGCCGCGGCTCATCGCCGGCCTCGCGCGAATTGTGCGCGATGTCGGCGTCGCCGAGGACCTCGCGCAGGATGCCCTCGTCGCTGCGCTCGAGCAGTGGCCGAAGTCGGGCGTCCCGGACAACCCGGGCGCCTGGCTTATGGCCGCGGCCAAGCATCGTGCAATCGATTACTTCCGCCGAAACACTCTTCTCGAGCGCAAGCACGAGGAACTCGGCCGCGAGTTCGCAACCAGAGAGATGGTCGTGCCGGATCTCAGTTCAGCTCTCGATGACGATGTCGGTGACGATCTCCTACGCCTCGCATTCGTCTCCTGTCATCCCGTGCTTTCGACCGAAGCGCGAGTTGCGCTCACGCTCCGCTTGCTCGGAGGTCTGACGACCGAAGAGATCGCGCGCGCGTTCCTCGTCCCGGAGCCGACCATTGCCCAGCGCATCGTCCGCGCCAAGCGCACGCTTGCCGAAAAGCGCGTTCCTTTCGAGGTCCCACGAGGTCCCGAGCTCGCCGCCCGTTTGTCGTCCGTGCTCGAGGTCATCTATCTGGTCTTCAATGAGGGATATTCGGCGACTGCCGGTGATGACTGGATGCGGCCCGCGCTCTGCGAAGATGCGCTGCGCCTGGGGCGAATTCTGGCCGAGCTCGCGCCGCGGGAGCCCGAGGTTCACGGACTGGTCGCCCTGATGGAGATCCAGGCGTCGCGCTCTGGGGCGCGCACGAGCTCGTCGGGAGATCCGATCCTGCTGATGGATCAAAACCGCGCGCGCTGGGATCAACTTCTAATAAGTCGTGGACTCGCGGCAATCGCCCGGGCAGAGAAGCTCCGTGCCGGAAACGACGGAGGCATTAAGGGAGCGTATGCGCTGCAGGCGGCGATTGCCGCGTGTCACGCACGAGCGCGGACGCCGGAAGAGACCGACTGGGCACAAATCGTGGCGCTCTATGCGGAGCTCGCTCGGCTGGTGCCATCACCCGTGGTGGAGCTGAACCGCGCGGTGGCGCTTGCCATGGCCTTCGGTCCGGCTGCAGGCCTCGAGCTCGTCGATGCGCTCACTTCCGAACCTTCACTCGAAAACTACCACCTCTTGCCGAGCGTGCGGGGCGACCTCCTCAACAAGCTCGGCCGTATGGACGAAGCGCGCGCAGAGTTCGAGCGCGCGGCCGGCCTCACGCGCAACGCTCGCGAACGCGAGCTGCTGATCGGGCGGGCAAGAGCGTGCGGTGGCGGAGCAGAGCTGTCGGAGCCGGGGTGACGAGAGCGACCCCGGTAGTTGGCCTTTCAGAGAAGCAACTGGCTTGCAGATCCCGACATTCGAGCGGAAGACTGGCCAGTCGGGGACAAACCAACCGGCAGCCTAACGCTCGCTCCGGAGACTGATCCGCCCGGAGACTGATCCGCTACGTACGATACACAGGGGCTCTTCCTGCTACATCAGCCGCCACGCGCCATACGCCCACACCACCGGCACGGCGAACAGCATGGCGTCGATGCGGTCGAGCATGCCTCCATGGCCGGGCAGAATCGTACCGGAATCTTTCACTCCGGCGCCGCGCTTGATGAGCGACTCGACCAGATCGCCTAACTGCGCCGCGATGTTGACCACGGCCGACAGCAGAATGATGGGCCACAGTGGCGGCTGCTCCAGGCCGAACATGCCGTCGCGGCGGTCAATCAACCCAACCCGCAGCAGAGCGGAACTGATTCCGGGCGCGTGCTGAATCCACAGCGTGCCAACGATCACGCTGGCGATGATCGACGCCACCGCGCCTTCCCAGGTCTTCTTCGGGCTGATGTGTGGCGACATCCGGTGCCGCCCCAGCGCCTTGCCCACGAAGTAAGCGAAGATGTCTCCCGCCCACACGGCGATCAACGTGTAGATCGTCCAGATCGCTCCCGCCGGCTGCTGCCGGATCCCGACCAGCAGCGCCATCGGGATCGCAATATACGCGAAGGCAAACACCGCAGCCGCAGCCGCCGGATAGCTGCTAGCCAAGTTGGCGCGCTTCATTCTCATGGCCACGGTGAGAAATATAAAAGGTGCGAGGGCCGCCGCCAGCGCGGTTCCGTAGACCATGGCAGTAGTCTCAGCCAGCGGCGTGCGATTGGTGGAAGCGACAATCACAAATACAAAGAAGAGCGCGACGAAGATATACGTCGCCAGCGTCAGGGGCTGGACTCCGTAGGGCGTCACGAGCTTCAAGAACTCGGCAATGGCCAGCACGGCGACCGCTCCGGCCACCAGGGCCAGCACGTAAAGCGGCGCCTTCAGCACCAATACCAGGACGAGGGGGATTAAAACTAGGGCGGTGGCGATGCGCTTGATCATTGGGATAGGAATTGGTTTATGCTTCGTCTGGGGCGAATCTCTAGTGTTTTAAGCGCTAGGCTATTGCCGAGTTGCGCTCGTCTTGGACGGGGCGAAGCCCCGTCCCCACACGAGCTAATCAACGCTTTGCCCCAGCGTGTGCCCGGAGCGACTTATGCTGCGGAGCATGCCCGTCCTGCCCCAGCCCGCCGTAGCGGCGATCGCGCTTCTGATATTCCTCAATACCCTCGAGCAGTTGCACGCCGCGGAAATCCGGCCACAACGTCTGTGTCACATAGATTTCCGCATAGGCAAGCTGCCAGAGCAGGAAGTTACTCAGCCGCATCTCGCCGCTGGTACGAATTACTAAGTCCGGATCCGGCAGACCACGCGTGTAGAGATGTTCACTAATCGCCTGCTCATCGACTTCCATGTGACTCAGGCCCCCGTTACGTGCCGCCGCTTCCGCCAGCGAGCGAAATGCGTCGACGATCTCGCTGCGCGCGCTGTAATTCAGCGCCAGCGTCAGAAGCATCCCGGTATTCTTCAATGTGGCGTCGCTCGCTTCCGCCATTTCGCGCTGCACCGAATCCGGCAATTCATGCTGACGCCCAATGTATTTCAAACGGATATTGTTTGCGTCGAAGGTCTTGACTTCCGCTTTGAGATAGCGGCACAAAAGACGCATCAGGAAATCCACTTCGGTCTTCGGACGCTTTTTCCAGTTTTCCTCGGAAAAGGCATAGAGAGTCAACGCCGGAATCCCGATGCGCGCGGCGGTTTCGACCGTCGAACGCACCGCAGTGACACCGGCGCGATGTCCGGCGACGCGTGGCATGTGCCGACGCCGGGCCCAGCGCCCGTTTCCGTCCATGATGATGGCGATATGTTGGGGAAGCCGCGCCGGATCAAGCCGCAGGTAAACGTCAGTTTCCTTGCGGTCCATCCCAGCCGGAACCGTGTGTCGCAAATGGAACTCTCCGAGTCGAAGCTAACACACCAAATCCAGTGCGTGCAATGTGATAGGAGGGTTCACCGGCAGTAATTTGGTTCCTACCGTGCCTCTTCGGGAAAGATCGGCAGAATCAGCCGCTCGGTGTGGCGGATGACCGTCAAAGCGCACCGCGCACCCACTTGAGCGTCGGTTAGCAAACGATGGAGGTCATCCACGCCCGCCACCGGTTTATCATCGAGCGCCACAATGACGTCGCCCTCCCGCAAGCCTGCGGTCCGCGCCGGGCTTCCGTCTTCAATGCCGACCACGACCACGCCGGTTTCTCGCGCTAGACCATAGAAGCGCACCACCCGGCGATGAATGGGAACCGTCTGCGCCGAGACGCCGATGTAACTGCGACGGATACGCCCATCGCGGAGCAAGCGGCTGGCAACGAATTTTGCAGTATTGATCCCAATCGCGAAACAGATTCCCTGTGCCGGCAGAATCGTCGCCGTATTAACTCCGATAACCTGGCCACGCGAGTCGACGAGCGGCCCGCCGGAATTTCCCGGGTTCAAGGCGGCGTCGGTTTGAATGACATCCTCGATCAGGCGACCCGAGTACGAACGCAGCGATCGTCCGAGCGCGCTGATCACGCCCGCCGTCACCGTGGACTGAAACCCGTACGGATTGCCGATCGCAATCGCCATCTGTCCCGGCCGCAGTTGCTGCGAGTCTCCGAGGGGAACGGCCTGCAAACCGGAAGCATCAATTCGAATCACGGCAAGATCGGTCGCCGGATCATCACCGATGGTGTGAGCCGGAGCGCGGCGGCCGTCCGCGAGTGTTACCTCGATTCGCGTCGCGTCGTGCACGACGTGGCTGTTGGTGAGAATCAATCCGTCGGGCGTGAATACGAAGCCGGAGCCGCCTCCACGGCGCTCGCGTGGCTCGCCAGAGCGACGTCGGCCGGACTGAGGCGCTGCAACATGGTGCACTTCAACGTTCACCACCGACGGACTCACTGTTTCAACCGCGGCTGTGACGGCCCGCGAGTAGGAGTCGAGCAGGCCGGCGTCCGCAGATACGGCAGTCACGGGGCGCACCGGCTCCTCGGGCAGACTTCCTTCCGGCAAACTTGCGCCCAGCGGTTGGTGCGAAGAGATGGGTTCTATGAAGAAATTATCCAGGTTCATGCTGCATAGATGAAGCTAGAGGCAACTTGGATTCTCCGACGATCACGTGGGGACAGCCGCCCTCGGCTGTCCAGCCGAGCGCGGCTCGGCAGCGAGGCGGTGTCCTGACAGCCGAGGGCGGCTGTCCCTACGTGAGTTGATGTGATTACGCGCGACTCACGCCATATGCATCGAGCACATCGCGCAGCGTCACGATGCCTTCCAACTTGTGCACATCGGCGCGGTTCACCACCGGCAGGATTTCAATCTGATTCGACCCCATGCGCTCGAGCGCCAAATCAAGCCCGTGGTCCGGGTGGGCGTGTGGAAAAGCCATCGCATCCATGAGCTCACCGAGCTTCTTATCAGCGTCTTCCTCAACCTCGCGCTCCAGACGCGCACGATTGATGACGCCGACAACGCCTCGGCGATCCGTCACCAGCCACGTTCGGACTTCACTCGATCGAACTCGTTCCAGAGCTTCCCGCACCGTGATCTCGGCCGGCAGCGACTCGCCCGCAGTGTGCATGACTGTGGTTAACTGACGCTGGCCATATCGTTGGCGCGACTCCACCGTGGGCAGGTGGATGCCATCCTGCACTGCGAGGGCTTCGTAGATAGGCTCCTCCTGTAGTCGCGATGCAATAAAAAGACTCACCAGATTCGCAATCATCAGGGGGACGATCACGGCGTAATCTTGCGTCATCTCGAAGATCATCAGCACCGAGGTCATGGGAGCGCGCACGATACCGGCGAAGACCGCGCCCATTCCGACGAGCGCGTAGGCGCCCGGCGTCGCGGTATAAGCGGGCAACAAATGATGCGCCAGGGTTCCCACCGTGCCGCCCAACATCGCACCGATGAACAAAGACGGCCCGAAGATTCCTCCTGCGTTGCCCGAAGCATAACTGGTGGTGACGGCGAAAAGTTTTAGAATCACCAGTAGCAACATCAGATTGAACGCCATCCTTCCGTTCAACGCGTCGCCTACATACCCATAACCGACGCCCATAACCTGCGGCACAAACCATCCCATCAACCCGACAAGCAATCCGCCCGCCACGGGTTGGAACCAAAGCGTGTTCTGCGGGAACCGCTGGAAGCGCGCGCGCATGCCCAGCAGGAGCTTCGTGAAGGCTACGGAAACCAGACCGCCAGCCACGCCGAGTACCGCATAGACGGCAAACTCCGCCGGATGGACCAGTTGATATTGCGGAACCTTGAAGAGAGGATGATCGCCTAGAAACACGCGCAGAACCATCCACGCAGTCGCCGAGGCCAGCACCACCGCACCCATCACCGGTGCGTGGAGATCGCCCATGATCTCCTCAAGCGAAAACACCACTGCGGCCAGCGGCGTATTAAATGCGGCCGCGATGGCCGCCGCCGCTCCAACCGGGATCAGGTTCTTTACTTGCTCATTTCGCAATCCGAGGCGGCGTCCAAGCACGGAAGCAATGCCTGCGCCCACTTGAACCGAAGGGCCTTCGCGTCCCAGGGGGATTCCGCTGGCAAGCGTTGCCGAGGTGCAGAAAAACTTACCCAGCACGGTGCGCAGTGTGATGCGTCCCTCGCGCGCGAACAGCGCAGCTTTAGTCTGCGGCACTCCGCTGCCGCGCGCGTTCGGAAAATAGCGATACAGCAGGTAGCCGATGCCGAGCGAGCCCACAACCGGGAACAGCAGACGCCGCCACGGAGCGCCGCCCACCGGGTACAACCGCATTCCCAGTCGTTCCGTCAGCATGATGAATGCGACGACCACCAAGCCGGTCAATGCGCCGATCACCAGTGCCAAGACCACAAATATCTGCCCCTCACGTTGCCGCAGTTCGGCTACGCGGAGCAACAGCCAGGTTCTCCACCAACTCCCGCTCGTCGTCGGGACGGGTTCACTCATCGGGTTCGCTCATCCGGTTCACTCATCCATCGAGAGGTCCTCCTAAAAGCATATCGCACCGTTTCCCTCAGAACCGTCGGCGGGGAAGCAGACATGAGCAGCGAAGAGATTGGGATTGCTGCCGACGATGTGGGGTGTCCGCTGCGCGAAGGCCTTTACTTCTTCTTCTGCGCTGCCGCCTGATACGACGCCATCATCCGGTCCATGGTCGGTTGCAGCTGTTGGGGGTCGCGAATGCAATTCGCGAAAATTCCGCGGACATCGAAGGGAGCACCGCCAAAATAGCGATAAGCCTCAGGCAGAGGCGGGCCTCCCGGGGCGCCAGCTGCCGGAATCGTTTGCGGAAGCTGAATGGCGTACATGCTGCCGCCTGCCAGCGCCTCATGCGGATACAGCATCAGCCACAGGCAATTGCTCCCGTCTGCAATGTTGCTGGCGGAGACTGCCGCCCATCGGCCGCCGTCTGCGGGAGAAGGCTGCTGACAACTCCAGAGCTGCGCCTGGGGGACATATGCCGCGGGCTCCGAGAACCCGTACTCATCCAAGAGAATCTGGTTTAGTCCGCGTTGCCGCACGAAGTTCTCGACTTCCGGGAGAGACTGGTTCCAATCAAGGTTGGAGTCATTTACCAGGAGGTAGGCCGGTCGTCCCATACCGAGCACATTCAGGAATGGAAAATAATTTGGATAGGCCGACACGGCTGTGGCCAGGGAAGCGGCCGCGAGCCCGATGGTTACCCATTTCCCCGCGCGTGCGCCGCGCCAGTTCGAGCGCTGCAGCGACTCCAACATGCGTGGCAACGGGGCGAGCAGAAGAATCAGCAGTGCCAGCGCTATCGAGAAATGACGAATGCTGATGTCCAGCCGGTTCAGCATACACGCGGCCACGAAGACCACAAGCGAGACCCACACCGCGCGCCAGTGCAGCTCCATGCCGCTGGGTATCGCCGATAGTTGTGCGGCGGGTTGTCCGGCCGAACGGCTTTTCAAGAAGATGGCGATCGCGCCCGCGAGAACCAACAAAAGAAGAAATGTCAGCGGTGATTTCAAAACAAACAGCACCGGAAAATAAAACCACACGCCATGAGAATAGGCATGGCCCAGAATGTATGTTGGCCGGCTCGCGGCGCTGAACGTGAACCCAAGCAGACCGCGCAAGTACTTCCACAACGGCATGAGCAGCCGCCGCAACAACGGCGACGCGGGAAAGTGCGGAATGACGCTGAATGAGTCCGTCGGCTCGTTCCAGGATAGGACAAAATAAACAACGTACACGAACAACGAGGCCCAAAACGTAGCCTTGGCCATGTTGCGCCACGCACCGCGCCGCCAGGCGCGCAGCCCGGTCTTATCGGTTGGCTGCTCCGGCACACCGCGCCAACGCAAGCTCAGAGCGACGGCTACAAAGACAAAGAACAATAATCCAGAAGAGAATTTCGAAAGAAAAGCGCCGGCCAGAGCCAGCCCAAACTTGACGACAGTCCAACGCGAGGGAGAGTGCCACATCTCCGGAAGCAGCCAAACGGCGAGGATCCAGAACAGCGCGACCGCAATGTCAGTGATTACAAGCGGGCCGAATGCGAGAAACGCCGGCATGCTCACATAGATGCACAAGCACAACAGGCCGCCCCAAGTATCTCCAAGTCGTGAGGCACAAACATAGATCGCGAGGCCGAGCAGCAGAGTGATCAACAGCATGGGCACCCGGGCCCAGAGGACGGTGGAATAAGGATCGTTCCAGCGCATGATGAGCCAATGGCCGAACACCCACTCGCCCAGATACGCGCTAAACATCTTGTTGCTGAAGGTCCAGGAAACATGCGAGTAGTCGGCGTGCACTTCCCGGAGGACAAGCGGTATCGCCGCCAGTGCTTTCGCCAGCGGCGGATGCTCCTCGTTCATCCGCATATCCAGTTTCTGCAGATAGCTCACCCCGGCGCCGATATGAGCTATTTCATCAACCGTGACGGACTCCCGCCGCGCGGCGCCGCCGGACAGCGCCGCCATCATGGCGAGGAGCAAAGCTACTGCCGCGAGAACTCTGGATTGCCGTGTCATTGGATCAGCGAATAATTTCCGCCCGCATCTTCCATCTCTACCATCTCTTTCAGTTCGGGATAGTGTCTAACCAGAGTCTCCGGAGCGCGAACTTTCTTTCCATCCAGCAGATGCCTCAACTCCAGCGCGTTCACCGCGGCCTTTGCCTCAAAGTGATTGTTCGCGATTACGTATGTCGACTCGGCCCGGCGCGCAATGATCTCGACTTTTTCTTTCCACTTCTCGAGTTCCGCGGGCTTGTAAAGATAGTTGTAACGGTCGTTACGGTTATCGCTGTCGGACCCGCTCTCAAACCAATGCTCATAGTTGCGGCCATGCAAGCGGATATATCCGACGCTCGAGGTGACATGCTCGGTCGGACCGAGGGAACGCCCCAGAAGCGGCTGATCGATGTTGCAGAAACCAACGTTATGGGCCATGAATTCGGCGATCGTCTCCGGATTATCCCAGCTCTCATGCCGCACTTCGACCACTCGCGGATACTCGATGAACTGCCGCAGCAACTGCTCCAGATATTCGCGGTTCAGGCTGGTGTTCTTGAACGAGAAGGGGAACTGGATGAGCAGCGCGCCCAGCTTGCCTTCCGAGGCGAGCGAGTCGAGACCTTCTCTGGCAAGTTGTTCGTCCCGGTCATTCGGCCGGATGCTGGCCGCCGAAGTCGGTTCCATGACCGCCAGTGGAGAATGGGTGAACGATCGGTGCAGCTTCGCGGTAAAAAGAAAATTTGGATTGACCGCCGCTGCCTTCCGCGACCACAGACGTCCCAGTTCCGGCCGTATGTGTCCATAAAACGAAGTGTTAATTTCGATGACGTCGAAAAATCGCGCCAGAAATTCGAGGGGATGCACCTTCTTCCGTGTCACTTCCGGCGGATACAGAATCCCGTCCCAGTCTTTATACGACCAGCCGGCAGTCCCGACGCGGATTCGCGGAGCGTTTTCCATGTGGGCCAGACGCTCGCAGGTTAGCACACCGCCCAGTGTGGCAGGCCCGTGTGGCGCGGGCGCCCTCGCCCGCGGGCCTTTGACTCTGTGTGGCGCGGACACTCCTGTCCGCGTGCCGCGAGCAAATGAGAATTTTAGGAAGTTGGATAATTTCAGTAGAGAAGAATCGCGACCCAATATGTGCCGGTAGGATACGCCGCACTACGCGCGTAGCAGGCGCCTACCGCAAACTGGCGAACGCGCGGATCACGCAGCATCCGCAACGCGGCTTGCGGGAGTATCTCCGGATGGCTCTGCGTGTACGTAATAATTTGGCGATTGTCGTAGGCGGTTGCCAGCAGGTGGGCGTTTGGAAGATTCTGTTCGGCCAGCGAACAGGCGCTCTTATCAAGATTCGGGGGAGCGAGTTGGACCAGTTCGGGCAGGCCCGCCTGTTGACGCATCTCAGCGATGGCCCGACCCACCAGTTTTCCGCTCTGCTGCGCGGAATACGACGGAACCTCGTGCGCGAAATCCTGGACCACGTACAGCCGGCCTTTGCTCCAGATGGCGGCGACGCCCGCGACATTGAATCCGCGATCAAGCAGGTTTTCGCGGTGCGGGGGCGAGTGCATCAGAGCTTCATGAACGTCCGGAGCGCAAGGAGCGTATGCGACATTCTCGCCGGCGCGATCGATTTTCAGTGAAGTGTTCAGTGTTGCGGTCAGCGAGCTGGCTTGGGCAATCCTCTCGAGCAGGGAAAGCTCACCGGAGAACTGATGATCGAGACGCTCGCCGTCAACCATCAGGCGGGCATGCGCTTTCGCCGCTTCGCGCAGGCTTTCATCCATGCGCAACGGTGGCGCGCCGGCCAGTTCGCGGCTCTTGTTTGCCGATGCCAACAGTTCGTTCTCGGCGGCGGAGTCCTCTCCAGAAGAGGATCCGGCCGCCGAGTTCGATTTGGGGGTGGGCTGCTTACTATGGATGTCGTTGTTACGAACGTCGTTCCGAACGATGACTGCCGGCGGACTTGTTTCTGCCGCGCACGGTCCGGAACTTACCGCCAGCATCGCGAATGCAATCGCCAGGATCCTGAGCATAATTTGCGGGCAGCGTTTCGGCGCGGGGAACACCAGTTAAAGTTCCGCTTTCCATCTCTCACGCTAACCTCTAGAATTCAGCTGAGCGACTTACCATGGAGACCATTCTGCTGGTTACCGTGCTCGTCGGAACCCTTGTCCTGCTTGGGTTCTCGGCTGTTCTGTTGCGCCGCGTTTCGGCGGCCGCGCAAGTGAATGTAAAAGCGGAAGTTGCGAGCCTGCTCGAAAGTCTTGATACCAGCCTCGGCCAGAAGTTCAGTTCCGCCACTGCCGATATGGCCAGTAGGCTGGAGCAGACTAAGGGGGACCTCCGCCAGCAGGTCACAGACCGCATCCAGCAAGGGTTTTCAGAGATACGGAGCTCGGTTGAGCAGCAACTCGCCGCGGGAAGAGACGAACAAAACCGGAGTCTGAGCGACGGCCGCAGCGAGATGACCAGTTCTCTGCTCCTCACCACGCAGCAACTCAAGATCGAATTTCAAAGTCTGAATCAGCAGACCGCGCAAAGTCTCGACTCAATTCGCGATCGCGTCGACCAGAAGCTGATGGCAATCACCGAGCAGGTGCAGGTGAAGCTCGATCAGAACATCAAAGAAGGCTTCGCGCAGTTCGAAAAAGTTCAGCAACACTTGAAGAATGCGGAAGAGCAGCTCCGTGAAGTGGGCGCTCTCGGCCATTCGATCAACGATCTAAACAACCTGCTTAAGCTTCCGCATCTGCGCGGCCAGTTCGGGGAAGCAAGCCTGGAACGGTTGCTCGCGGACTTCCTGCCCGCGCATATGTTCGCGCTGCAGTCATCGCCCGGCGAGGGCGGAGGACGCGCCGACGCTGTCATTTATTTCCCCGACCGCAAGCTGCCGATCGACGCCAAGTTTCCGCGCGAGCAAGTGATTGCGCTCTTCGAGAGCAACGACAAAGCGGAGATTGAAGCGGCGCGCATCGCGCTAGTGCGCGTGATGAAGGCGGAGGCCAAACGCATTCAGCAGTACATCCAGCCGGAGAATGGCACGACTGAAATTGCGCTCATGTATCTGCCGAGCGAGACCCTCTACATGGAAGTAATCCGCAACCGCGAGCTGGGCGACTGGATGAATGAGCAGCATGTCTTTCCCGTTTCGCCCAATACCTTGCTGATGACGCTGCATACGATTGCGCTGGTGCACAAGTGGTACGAAGTCGCCAGCCGCTTCGAGAAGAGCCGCGCCGAACTTGCCAAAGCACAGAAGTCGTTCGACTTCTTCCAGAACCAGTTTGAAAACGTTGGCAAGAATTTAAACAAAGCGCAGGAAGCATTCGAGACCGCGCAGCGGCACCTGAAAAGTTATCGCGGGAAAGTGTCCGCGCTCAGCGGGCAGGAGCAGTTGGACTTGGAAACGTCGGCGTCGAACGAGAAGCCAGTGTCGCTCATCGATAAAGCCAGCGCGTAATCTTCTATGCGGCGTTCAAGTCCTTATGGTATATGCAATTGTGGTATATACCATTAATATGTATCATTGATCACTATTTGTGGTATATACTTGTGTAAGGAGGAATTGCCCCAATGCCGAATACGGGAATCGCCAGGCTGTTTCGTAATGGACGCAGCCAGGCTGTGCGGCTGCCTCGCGAGTTTCGCTTCGAGGGCAGTCAGGTTCGCGTGCGCCGGGTGGCGGAGGGAGTGCTCCTGGAGCCGCTCATCGCGGATCCCACCCAGTGGTTTGCGGAACTGGACGGGCTTAGGCAGGGACACTTCCTCGGCCAAAGCAAGGAGCGGAACCAGCCGCTGACGCCGCGTCGCGAGATCTTCAAGTAATGTATCTGCTCGACACCAATGCGTGTATTGCGTTGATCAACAACAAGTCGCCCTCTGTCCGGACGCGCTTGCAGAAGGCACTTGCTCAAGACGCAAAGGTCTTGGTCTCTTCCGTCGTGGCGTTTGAGCTTTGGTACGGGGTTGCGAAGAGCGCTCGACCGGAAGCCAATGCGCGGCTGGTGGAAACTTTCTTCGCGGGTCCAGTGAGCCTGCTGGCTTTCGAGTCCGAAGATGCGAGAGTTGCGGGACGGGTGCGAGCAAGCCTGGAAGCCGTGGGAAAACCGATCGGGGCTTACGACCTGCTGATCGCCGGGCAGGCATTGCGTCACCAGTTGACGCTGATCACCGCCAATGCGAGGGAGTTCAGCCGGGTAAAAGGTCTCGAATGGGAGGATTGGGCCAAGGCTTGAGCCGGTTTACGCGAAGCTTCTGACCGCTTCGCTCATCCCTTTCTCATATGCGGAGATTAGCTTGTCCATTGCGGCGTTGACCTGGTGGTCGATTTGTTTCCGCGAAGGGTCGGCGTTGAACCATGCTATGGACTGTCGAATGCCTTCGGCAAAAGCAGTCGTAGCGCTATAGCCGGGGACAAAGCGTTTAATCTTGCTGTTGTCGAAGACCACGCTCACGGCCTTGTCCCCAATCAATGTCCCCTCCTTATTAGGCAGACAAGCGGCAATGAAGTCGGATGGAATATGTACCAACCGCGGTTCGACCCCGACGGCCGCGCCGACGATGCGAAACAGCTGGTTCCAGGTCAGCACTTCATCGGACGTGATGTGAAACGCGTGCCCCACCGCTTGCGGATGGCCGAGCAAGCCGACCAGTCCTTTGGCGAAATCGGTGTTGTGGGTTACGACCCACAGAGAAGAACCATCTCCGGGCACAACCAGCTTTTGCCCGCGGATCATCCGATCGACCGCGGTATAAGACTGCTGCCAACTATTGAGGACGAGCGGAATCAGGGTCTCGCCATAGGTGAGCGATGGGCGCACGATGGTCACGGGAAAGCCTTCGTCACGATAGGCCTTCATCAGCCGTTCTTCACAAGCAATTTTGTTCCGCGCATAGTCCCAATAGGGATTGGCCAGCGGTGTGGACTCGGTAATCAAGTAGTGCGTCTGCGGTTTCTGATAGGCGCTCGCCGAACTGATGAACACGAACTGCCGGTTGCGGCCCCGAAACAGGTTCAGGTCGCGTTCGATGTCGGCCGGAGTGAAAGCGATCCAGTCGACAACGGCGTCAAAAGACTCGTGCTCGAGCTTCTGGAGTGCGGCGGGATCGTTCACGTCCGCAATCACAGTCTTGACGCCAGCCGGAAGCTCGGAGGCATGCTGGCCGCGGCTGAGCAGCGTGATGTCCATCCCTCGCTTGGCGGCGAGCGCGGTGCTGGCGGTGCTGATGATTCCGGTGCCGCCGATGAAGAGAACTTTCATAGGAGATTATTTGTAGCAGGAATCGGGCGTTGTTGGCAGTGGGCATGAGTCAGCGAACGCAGCAACTCGGCTGCGGCTAGGCGATCTCGCGGGCGGTATCCGATAATGTTTGCCTCGGGGCCGACTTCAGGGCGTCTCTTACTTCCCAGATTCCGTCGAACTTTACAAAGTAGGGCTCGACCGAAATGTTGGGGAAGTTTGAGGTTAGCAGTTCTCCGGCGCGGAGGAGTTCGCTGCGGTGATGCTCGGCTTCGGCCTGGCGGTCTCCTTTGAAATGGGCCAGTCCGCCGTAAGTGGCACAGTCGGAATGGCTCATGACCATGACGCGCTTGGTCTGATGCAGGCGGATGGACATTCGGACTTGTTCGAGGATGAAGTCCTGTTCGAAGTCGTTGCGCGGGGAAGCGAGGGTCTTGGCTCCTCCGGCGACGACGATCATATCGGCGCGCTCGATACCTTGCTTCTTCAGGAACTTTCGCACGGCCGTGCTGATGCGGTGATCGAAGCAGCAGAGGACGGCAGCGTCGGCGACGTACTGGTCGGCGGGCGAGTCGAAATGGAAGATCTTGCGCATGGGAGATACTCGTTTCGATTCTAACCTGTTCCGCCCTGCACTAATTCGTGGCCGGGCTGCGCCCGGCCGGGCGGACGAATGCGTCCGCCCCTACATAGTTCTTGCTACGCTCCGCGCTTTGTCTTTAGTTCGGTTAGTAACTGCTCGATGCGGTCCTCTTTTTCCAGGGCGGCGAGGCGATCTTCCACGTCGTCGGCCAGGAGTTGGGCTTTGGCTCCGCCGATGGCTTCTTCGCGGGCTACCTTTTTCTTCATGCGGTCGAAGGTCGCGGACTTGGTATTAGCACTCATGCCGGACTGGGCGTCGGTGGTTCGAGTGGCGGCGCGGGCGCGGCGGTGCTGCGCGATCAGCAGATCGGCTTTGGCGTTGGCCTCCGCCAACTTCTGATCGAGATTGCGCAGGGCCGATTTCAGATTCTCGACCTGCGCTTTCTGATCCTCGAGCTGCTGCGCGAAATTGGCGCTCAGGTCACGATAACTTTCGACGCGGAGCAGAGCGGCGCGGGCGAGGTCGTCGTGCTTTTTGTCGACGGCGAGCTCGGCCTTGCGCATCCACTCCTGGATTTTGTCGTCGTTCTCGAGTTTCTTCTTTTCGAGCAGATGCTGGTCGGCGATGGCGATGGCAACCTGCGTTTTGACCTGCAAAAGCTGGTTGTGCATGTCGAGGATGACTTGCTTGATCATCTTTTCGGGCTCCTCAGCTTTGTCGATCAGATCGTTGAGGTTGGCCCGGACTAAGGTGGAAACGCGTTCGAGTAATGCCATAAGGGACTCCTTTACTTCAGTCGTTGGTCGTTCGTTTGTAGTCGTTCGGTCTCTTGCTCCAGGCGCCGCCTGCGAGCGAAATCGCTATATAAGCTGCGATTCCGGCGGCTACCCAGACGCCCATGTGGCCGGTGGCGGCTCCGATGGCCGCGCCCATGGCGGCTCCGAGGGCGACGGACAGGCCGAGTGATCTGGCGTGATGAAGTTCTTGCTGCACGGTTCCTCCTAGAACAGGTCGTTAGTCGATGGTCGTTGGTCGTTCGCGGCTCGTCGTTCGCTGCTCTGGTTCTGCCATAACAACGATTCCTAACGACCAACGACTGACGACCAACGACCTGCCTTACTCTTTCTCCTTCGGCTTAGGCGCTTTGTCGCCGATTTTGCGGACTTTGCCTAATAGTTCTCCGAGCGGCATGCCAGAGAGCGTTTCGAAAAGAGCCGGTACTTGTGCCGCCATTTTCGTGATGTCGCCGGTGACCTTGTTCAGGCCGGCGGTGTCGCCGTTGCCAGTGGAGACGATGGTGATCTTGTCCACGTTCGCGAGCGGCGCGGCCAGAGCTTTCACGATTTCCGGCAGCCCGCTGATCAGTTTGTCGACGACTGCGGCCTGGTTGTACTCCTGATAGGCTGCGGCTTTTACGTTCATGGCTTTGGCTTCGGCTTCGCCTTTCTTGAAGATGATTTCGGCCTCGGCTTCTCCCTGCGCGCGAATCGCCGAAGCGTGGCCTTCGGCTTCCGCGATCAGGCGCTGCTTCTCGGCGGCCGCCAGCGTTTCGATGCGTTGTCGCTCGATCTCGGCCCCTTTCAGTACGGTCGCGATGAGTTCTTTTTCGCGCCGGCTGATTTCGGCGTCCTGAACTTTTACCTGTCCTTCTTTTTCGACTTGCTGCACTCTCACGCTTTCGGTGATGACCTGCTGCTGCATGACATTGGTTTGAATGTCGTAAGCCTTGTCGGCCTGCGCCTGCTGCTTTTTCGTGACTTCGAGGTACTGCGCTTTCTTGACCTCAAGGTCGCGCTGCGATTCCGCCTGCTTGGCTTGGGAGAGCGTTTCCGCAAGCACGCGCTCCTGATCGGCTTGCGCTTTCGCCACCGCCGCTTCGCGAGTCGCGATGGCGCGCCTGATGGCCGTGTCACGCTCGGCTTCGGCGGTAGCAACGTCGGCGTCGCGCTTGATGCGGGCGACGTCGGGCTTGCCCATGTTGCTGATGTATTCGTTTTTGTCGCGGACCTCTTTGATGGTGAAGGAAATGACTTCGAGGCCCATCTTGTTCATGTCGTCGGCGCAGGTGGCGCGCATGCGATCGCCGACCATCTCAGGCTGCTTGACGATTTCTTCGACGGTGAGCTGTCCGATAATGCCTCGCAGATGGCCTTCCATCACCAGGCGGATCAGGCCTTCGCGCTCCTGATCGGCTTTGGAGAGGAACTGCTCGGCCGCGGTGAGGATGGATTCCTTGTCGGACTTCACCTTGATTTGAGCGACGGCCTCGACGGTGACGGCGACGCCCTGCTTGGTGTAGAGATCCTGCTGCGGGGCTACGTCGAACGACATGAGTTCGAGCGAAAGGCCCTTGCAGTTTTCGACCATCGGAAAGATGACCGTGCCGTGTCCCTGGACCACGCGGGTTCCGCGGAAGCCATAAACAATCAGCGCTTCATTTGGTCCCGCTTTGCGGTATAAGTGGGCCAGCATGCTCATCAGGAACAAAGTCGCCAGAACGACCAGCCCCGCGATGACCCAGATTTCAATTGCTATGCCGAACATTATCGCCTCCTGAAAAAATCAGTTCTCAGTTCCCGGTTCTCAGTTCTCAGCGGCCCGTTACCATGTCTAGATCGCGCACAATGCGTTCCGGATCGTTGTGACCCAGAAAAATCTCGCCGTTCGATGTCTTGATATGCACGACCTGGTTGCACCAGACGTAAGCTCGCGAACTGCCGATGCCGCGAATCCCGTAGCCACGAATAAAAGCCCAGGGTTCGATCGAATAGCTCACGATTGACTGTTTCGGAATCGAGCGCAACCGGAATCCAAGCATTCGAATCTCAACCCCGTGGCGCAGAAAGCGGTACTGAAATCCGCTCCATGACATCGCGAAGGTACCGATTGCGATCACTCCAACGAGCGCGACCGCCCACCGGCCCGCAGTCGATGGCACCAGCGCCACTCCGATCATTGGTCCAATCAGCGCAAGCAGAATGATCAGACTCCACGCCCGCCCGGAATGGGTCTCTTCCGCCAACACATCGCTCTGAAATGCATCGCTCATAATCAGCCTTTAGCTCTTAGCCGCTTGCTCTTCGCCATTCATTTCTTCCCACAACCGCACGTAGGCAATTCCTTTGTCGTAACGCGTGACCACAATCTCCGCGCCTTTTTCGAGGGCGTTGCCGTTTTCGCAGCGCGCGCCGCAGGTGCGCCTGGTGCCGGCTTGCGAGTAAATGATTTCTCCGGTGCCGTTTTCACGAATCGGCATCGAAATTCGTCCCAGCACGCCGACCATTTCGTAGTCGGCTGAGTCCATGTTTTCCTCGTGCGAGATCAGCACACGCGTGAGGAACAGGAAGACGATGGCAGCGCCGAAAAGTCCCGCTCCCATGGCGATCAGCAGGCCGAGCGCGAACCATATGCTCGAGAAGCGCGTAATCAAAAAGCCCGCTCCTCCGAACCAGGCGAGAAATGCCGTCAAGGTGATGAAGTTGAAGGGCGAAACCGGCGCCTGGTGACCCGCGGGGGTAGTCGCGCCGTTGACCGCGCTTCCATGCGCGACCGGGGCATGTCCCGCGCCGATATGCCCGCCGCCATGCGGAAGGTGCGGAAGATGCAACTGCCAGCGCATTCCACCTGCGATGAACGAAATCGCACTCAGCAAAAAGCCAACGGCGAAACACGTCAAATAAAAGTCAGCCCATGTCATAGCTTTCGCCTCCTTGGCGCGATGGGCGCACTGCCGATAGCGCGCGCGAGTTCGGGACGCAGAGCTTCGAACAAGCGGTCGGCGAGGCCCGGGGTATTCAGGATTTCGCCGAGCAGCAGCAGGCAGCGCCGGGTGTCCTTATCACGCGCAACCTTGATCAGGACGTCGCTCACCTCCGGGTCGCTGGCGAAACGCTCCGAGCCCTGCAGCAGCCACACATCAAGCTGACCTTCGGTGGTGCGCAGGTCAGAGACGAGTTCCGTGTGATAACCCTCGGGGTCGTCGACTAGAAAGCCCGGGTGCACCTTGAAGAAGCGAGCCAGCAGCGTGCGCGAGGACTGCGTCATATGCGGACGCTTGCCGCGCTCGATCTGCGAGAGGTACGACTGGCTGATGGTCTTCCCGGTCTCGGCGTGAATGCCCTTCATCAACTCCTGTTGCGTGAGGGGGCGATTCATGCCGCGGAGGGAGCCTTCGACCTCGCGGAGGTAGCGAATTTTTTCTCCCAGTGTCATATATTCCAGATCGCAATGATGATATCGCAATACGAAATATTGTCAAGCACTGGATTTTCCCTGTTTGCAATGATTTACGCGCGCGGCTTCCCGGCGTGCAAGAAAAAAGCCTCCGCCGGAGCGGAGGCTTGAACCAGAGGTTGGAAACGAATGCAAGTTTAAAGCACGGTCATTGTCACAAAAGTGTTGTGCGCCGCCCCCGTCGCGGCGGAGCCCGTAATCGTGACGATGTAGGTTCCCGCCGCCGTGCCGCCGCCGGTGCTAACACTGCTGCTCGATGATCCACAGCCCGCCTGCAGCAGAATCGCGCACGCGATCACGCTCAGAACAGCTCCCCCCAGCCACCGCCGACGCTTGCGAACCGCGCCGAGACCCAGTCCGACGAGGCTCAGTCCTCCGATGGGGAGCCAGGCAGCGTAGAAGGAACTGCGGCGCAGCAAGCTGCCGGTAGTCACGGGACGGGCCACAGTGGCGATGCTCAGCGCCGTGATTTGGCAAGAGCTCCCCGAAAGCGTGACCGTAGTCGGGTTGAAGACGGGGGTGGTTGCGGTCACCATCGAAGGCGACGTGGTTTGGCTCGGGGTGATGGTGGCGCTATAGCCCAGTTGCGCATTCGTGGGACAAAACTTCACCTGGATGATGCTGGCCGGGTCGCCGGCTTTAACAGTGAGCGCCGAGGGCGAGGGAGGCCCTATCGAGAAGTCGACGACGTTTACTTGCTGCGAGATGGATCCTTGGATTACGCCGCCGTTCGCGCTGGCGCTGCCCGAGACAGATACTTGCGTGACGTTGCCCGTGATAGAAGGTGTCACGTCGACTTCAACGGCTCCGACCCCATTCATAGCCAGTGTTGGAATAATGCACTGGATGGTTGCTCCAGAGGCCGCGCTGCAGGATCCCGAGCCGCTGGTGACTTTGGCCGTGGGAGTTGACGCCAGCCCCGTGGTAGGCACTGTGGCAAAAAAGGTCACGTTGGTTGCCGTATCGGGTCCGTTGTTGGTGATGTTGAAGGTAAACGCGACCTGAGTTCCAGCCGCGACTGGGCTGGGCGCTGGGCTGGTGCTGGACGGCGCCAGGGTGAGCGCGCTGCTGGCTCCGATCTTGGTCACGAAGGCGTCCTGCGGCCCGTTCAGCTGCGTCTGGTACGCCGTTGCGGGAGTAATGGGGAAGTTTGAGGATTGCGTCGTACCGGCCACGTAAGTGGCGCCGAAGATGTTATCGAATGCGATTCCTGTACCCTGATCCAACTGGTTGCCGCCCAGAAAGCTTGAGTAATCGCCAGCGGCCTGCCCCGCTAATGTGGTTGAAATCAACGCGACGAAAGCGTCTCCCGAGTCGCCGTATGCCGGCTGAAAGGCATCGAGGGTTGTTGGAAAGTTCGGCGAACTGGTTGAGCCCGCCACGTGAGCTGCCTGCACCGCATCCACCTTAATGTCCTGGCCGCTGTCCGGGCCGACGCCGCCAAGATAGGTGAAGTAGGTTACCGGATACACCGACCCGGTCAGATTGCCGATCTTGGCGATGAAAGCATTGGTTGCCCCGCCGGACCCGGCATAAGCGGGTTGAAAGCCAGCCACGCAGCTGGTGGTGCAAACCCAATCGCCCGAGTTGGTCGAACCGGTAACGTAGGCGTTGCCGGAGGTGTCGACTGCGATGGCGAGGCCGACATCGGAACCACTACCGCCCAGATACGTGGAGTAGATCGGAGGGGCGCCGAATCCGCTCGGATTCGGGTTGATCTTGGCGACGAAAGCGTCCGTCGGGCTCGTATTAAAACCTGGTGTGCAAATTGTCTTGCTGGCTTCGTCGAGGCACGATTGCTGCGCATTGAATAGCGGAAACTTTACCTCACCGTTTCCTCCAGTTACCGGGAGCATGTTGGTCGTGCCGGTGATATACATGCTGCCCGAAGTATCCACCGCAATGCCGCCGCCGCGAGCCGTCGCGCCCGCTGGATTTCCGCCACCGAAGTAGGTCGAGTACAGCATGCTCAGGGGCCCGCTGCCGCCTGTATTGATCTTGCTGGCGAAGAACTGGGGGTTCCCGGGTGAGTTCGACACCGTCTGAAAGCCATTCGGGTTGGCCGGGAATCCGTCGCTGGCCAGGTTGCTGGAAGTGGTGTCCCCGGTGACGAAAGCGTTCTCATCGCTGCTGCTGTCAATCGCCAGTCCGGTGACCGTATCGATGCCATTGCCAGCAAGATATGTGGAATACGAGAGCCCGTACGCGGTGCCGGAAAGGGTCAGCTTACTGAGGAATCCATGGGTCCCACTCGCGGTAGTTTGGAATGCATTGCTGGTGGTAGGGAAATCGGGAGAAGTGGTCCAACCGGCAACATAGATGCCGAAAGCCGAATCGACCGCGATACCAGCCAGGTTGTCACTGTGCGTACCGCCCAGGTAGATCGAGTAAACTAGTTGTGCCGTGCCGCTCAGCGTCGTATTGATCTTGGAAATAAATATGTTCTGAGTCCCCTTCAACGTGGAACCATCCGTCACCGGAAAGTTTGTTGAGTTGGTTGAGCCCGCTACATAGATCGTTTGGTTGGCATCGACCGTGATTTTCACCAGCGCCTCGGTGCCGCTGCCGCCGAGATAGGTCGAATAGCTTAGCACCGGGTCGATGACGAGTTCGCGGCTGTGGTCGTAGGCTCCGATGGTGAAGCCGATTCTGTTGTCAGCGATCTGGCGGAAACCTCCCGCAACCGACTTCTGAGTGTTGCCTTCCTGCTGATAGATGCGTGGAGCGTGGAAACGCACGTCGCCCTGGTCTGTCGAGAGAAGCAGGTCGCCGGAATCAATGTGGGCGGAAGCGCCTTTGAAGCTCAACGCAATCTGGCTCGCCTCAGCGCCCGGCGCAACCCGGAAATCGTATTCGAGCTGTCCCTGATCGCCGTAGTAAACCAAGTCGACGCCCGGGTAAACCGCTTGATACTCCACGCGGGCAAATTGCGGTATGTCATGACGCCATTTGGAAGGATCGTTCCCAATGAAGTAATTGCTCTTCCCGGGCAGAGGCGAAGCGCCCGAAACGCGCGCCGAAGAGTTCGCTCCGTCGAGCCGCATCCGAATCACCGAACTGGGTGCCCGCTGAGACCCGACTGCTGAATGCTGAGTGCTGACGGCTGATGGCTGAAGTTGCAACACCGCCTCGTCGGCGGTCAGAAACAGGCCGTAGCCGGCGCCGTGCGCGAGGAACTTGACCTGAGGAGCGGTCTGACCCTGGTTGGGCTCGAAGAACAGCGGCAGGGACAGAGACTTCGGCAGAGACTTCGGCCGTGACTCTGACGCAAGCGACTTATGGACGGCCGGCGGTCGGCCCCCGGCTTTGGCGACATGCACTGAGGCGGAAAAATAGAACACGAAGCCTGCGGCGGCGAGCACTACCGACACCAGAAACGCGGCCTTTACCCTAATCCAATTTCCTGTCTTTGTTGTCCCCAACCTTCTCACCGAACCTCCTACCGACACAGGGCAGTTCCAATTCACGAAGCTCCTCCGATTTCCCAATTTCGTGGGGTGAGAACAAGAATGGCACACAAACACCGCTACCGCTCGACGCCCTTAGGAAGCGGATGCGTACCTGTCACCAGAATACTGGGATTGAACCAAACAAATACTTTTACATTCAACAGATACGCTGTCAAGCCGGGCAGACAGCATGGGCCGCATAGTGAGAAGCCGAATGCGAGGGAAATGGTTGTAAAGAAAAAGGTCTCAGGTGCTAGGTCTCAGGTGTCAGGAAAAACTTGGCAATCAAATCCACCGCATGAGCCTTAGACCTGACACCTGCCACCTAAGACCTGACACCAGGCTTTTTCAGGTCCCCGATCTCCCGCTTCACGCGCGAATAGCGCGACACAATCGTCCCCAGATAGACGATGTGGATGATCCAGGTGGCGGCATAGGCGGCAAAAAGGTATCCGTTTCTCATCGCGTGCTCCCGCGGAGGTTCGTCAGGGATTCCAGGGCATGAGCCTGGTCGACCTCGCGTTGCAGACTCTCCAATCGATAGCGCGACCAACAAACCAGAAAAGCAAAGCAGGAAAAAGCCAGCCAGTTGATGAGCAGCACGTGCAGCATGCGCGGATCAATCGATCCGCCCCCGCCCATAACCGGCTGCGGATGCTGGGTGCGGAAGAACCAGATCGAGAAGTAGACAAACGGCACGCACAGCGCGCCCAGAACGGCGAGGGCGGCGGCGAGAGTGGGCGTCTGTCCGCTGGAGGAGAAGCGGCGGAGGAAAAGATAGCTCACGTAGATAAGCCACAGAACCAGGGTCGAGGTCAGCCGCATGTCCCATGTCCACCAGATGCCCCAGACCGGACGCGCCCAGATTGGCCCCGTGACCAGCACAACGGTGCAGAAAACGACACCAACTTCGGCGCTGACCAGCGCGACGATATCCGCAGCAGGGTTGCGCTTAATCAGATAGAACACGGATGCTCCGAAATTGACGAAGAAGAGGATGAACGCCGTCCAGGCCGAAGGCACGTGATAGTAAAAAATCCGCTGCACGTCGCCCATGGTCTGTTCCGTCGGCGCCGCGACCAGCGCCTCGTAAAGCGCATAGCTCAACAAGATCGCGGTCAGAACCCCGAGAATCGGGAAGACTTTTTTCATTCTGGGTCAATCATCCCGCGTGCGCCAACCTTCGTTTGCCGGTGGAGAGCCGGGCGTCCCCGCCCGGCCGCCGAACTGCTGGACGGCGAGACGCCCGTCGCTCCACCGTATCACTCCGCGTTCAGCACGGTTTCAAACAAGAGGAGACACACCGTAGTAAACACTAGATCATAGGTCGCAAGCAACACGATCCAAAAGCGTGCGCCTTCGCCGTTGAGTATAGCGGTAGTGGCCTGCACCATGGCGAGGAGAGCCGGGATCGAGATCGGGAACAGCAGCAGCGGCAGCATGATCTCGCGGCTGCGCGTCCGCAGGGACATGGCGGCGAAGAAAGTTCCGTTCACGACCAGGGCCCAGGTCCCGAGCCCCGCGACCATAAGCAGTTGCCATGCCGGGCCCAGCGCGCGCAGCCGGTAAAACGCGATGAATAACGGAGTCATGAGCGCTTCCAGCACGCTTACGAAAATAAAGTTGCCCACCGCCTTGGCAATGAAGAGCGAGTTGGCCGGAGCGGGCGATACCCTGTAGGCATCAAGCACCTGGTTGCGAATCTCGCGCGCCCAAGTCTGGTTGAACGCCACCACGGCCGCGAACAGGAACGCCACCCAGATCAGGCCGCCCGCAATCTGCCGCGATTCTTCGGCGGTAGGGTCGAACGAAAAACTGAACACGACCACCACCAGCAGAGAAAAAAACAGCATCGAGTTGATGGCGTCCTTCGACCTCCACTCGAGTCGGAGATCTTTGAGCAGCGTGGCGCGGGTGAGGCCGGTGGGCGCGCTCATTTTAGGTTTCCCCGCGTGCTTTCTCCTGAACTCATCGTCGAACTCTCTGGCCGTTTCAGCTCCCGCGTGCGCTCGACAATCTTGCCGTATTCCATCCAGACGAACTCATCGGCCGCGCCCTCAAGCAACGACGCCTGGTGAGTGACGACGAAGACCGTTGTGCCTCGGTCGCGAGTGCGGGCTAGCAACTGAACCATCTCCGTCGCGGAATGAACGTCCACATTCGAGAAGGGCTCATCGAGCAGGAGGATTTTGGGGTCGTTCAGTAAAGCCCGCGCCAACGACATCCGCTGTCTCATGCCTTGCGAATACTGGCCGACGGGGCGGACGAGTTCGGGATCGAGTCCAACCGAGCGGATGACCTCCGCGCAGCGCGTGCTGCCGGTGATTCCGTACAGCCGGGCAAAGTATTCCAGGTTCTCCATCCCGCTCATCTCGTCATAGAGCAGGGAAGGATGCGCCATGTAGCCCACCTGCTGGCAGACGTCGTGAAACTTCTTGGCCCCGAGGATCGCAACGTCGCCGCTCGATGGCTGACTCAGTCCTGCCAGCGTGCGCAGCAGTGTGGTTTTACCGGCGCCGTTATCGCCGAGAATGGCATAGAGTTTTCCGCCGGAAAATTCCGCAGTAACCCCGCGCAGCGCGGCAAAACGGCCAAATTGCTTGATCAGATTCGAGATAGTGATGACGGGGACGGAGGCAGGCGTGGCGTCAGTCAAAGGAATAAGGAAGGCGAGTTAGTTCGATATCCCACTCGATCCGGAACTCTGATTCTGCGACATGCTCTTACCGGGCTCAGCGGTTGGAGTGGCTCCGGGCTGACCAGGCTGGGGCGCATACTTTGACGCGCACTTGGCCTGCAGTTGCTTGGCGTGGAAAATGCCATCACGCCCGAAACTACCGTCGGCCAGAGCTTGCGAGTCGTCTTTAAAAGTGTCGGGGGGAGCTTCGGTCCCGGTATATGAAACGGGCAGCGTCAGATCATTTTCCTTTAACCGGAAGTCCACGCGGGTTCCCGAGCGCTTGATCGACCCCGGCACCACGTTTCCCGCTACTCGAAGACGCTTGGAGTACGCCTCGTTCCCCATGGCATTTAATTCTTTGATGGTGACGTAGTAGCTCTTGCTGTCTTGTACGCCGGTGTAGGCGAGGTAACCGAGCGAGACGAGAATCAGCACGGTCACCGAACCGAATTTCAGATACTTGCTGGTTTCGCTCGACCTTGTTTCGCTAGACATGGAAAACATCGCTCCTGAGTGAAAACTCTACGCGCTGGCCAGACGCGGGTCAAGATGCACGGGTTCGCGGGCGAGGGCGCCCGCGCCACACGCTCATCTCGTGCATTTACAATCTGGACAGCGACACGAACAGACTTACAAAGGCGGCTCTGTCCATGATTCATCCTTGGCACGACGTAACTCCCGGCAGCAAGCTTCCGCAGGAGTTCAACACGGTCGTCGAAATTCCGTTCGGCTCCAGTGTGAAGTACGAACTGGACAAGACCAGCGGTCTGATCAAACTCGACCGCATCTTGTATTCGGCGGTTTATTATCCGGCAAACTATGGCTTCATTCCGCAAACCCTGGCCGAAGACGACGACCCGCTCGATGTGCTGGTGCTGTGTCAGGAACCCGTCGTGCCGCTGACCATCATCCACGCGCGCGCGATCGGACTCATGACCATGATCGACTCAGGGAAGAAAGATCACAAGATCATCGCCATCGCCACCGAAGATCCGGAGTTCAACGCCTACCGCGAAGCGGCGGAAATGCCGCCGCACCGGCTGATCATGCTGCGCCGCTTTTTTCAGGACTACAAACAACTGGAGGGCAAATCGGTCGAGGTAGACGAAATTCAGGCGGCAACCAAAGCATATCCCATCATCGAGGATGCTCTGCACCGCTACAGCGAGCAGCGGCGCAAGGGATTCGACGGGCTCAAGGTTTAGGTTGTGTGGGGACGGGGCTTCGCCCCGTCCGGCAGGGCAAAGCCTCGCCACCACACGGGCTCGAGGGAAGCTAAAATAAAGTCCATAGACTTACTTGACATTATGCGAGATCTGCTCTATGCTGTGAATCGTTCCCTCCTGGCTCGTACCGCCATTCGCCTGACGGTACGGGCCCCATTTTTTCCCGCTTAGCTTCCTTTTTCCCGCTCGTAAGGCTTTTGCATGTATCGGCGGCATTCCTCGAGCGCGCCCTGGGTATTGTCGTTGGTCTGGATGGCCTGCCGGTATTCATTGACGGCGCGTTCGCGCTGGCCGGTTGTGTCAAAAATCTTGCCCAGTTGCAGGTGGCTCCAAACCTCGGTCCAGCGCGGCTCGCCATCGCCATTCAACGATTCGCGGTAGGCGTTCGCCGACGCCTGATAATTCTTCTGCAGGAAAAACACCTCGGCGATCCGGTAGTGCGCCAGCGAACTGTTCTTGTTGACTTCGAGCGCTTTGTTGAATTCACCCAGAGCGCCCGCCAGATCGCCTTGCTGGGTCAGTCCCTGTCCGCGCACGATTGACGACCGCAGCTTGATGTCGGTGGAGTTGGTCAGCACACGGTTTTCGGGATCGATCGTGATCCGTCGCGGGCGTCCAAAGGTCTCCACCGAAAATGGGGAATCGGTGCCCACCACCTCAATGCGCTTTTCTTCCGTTCTTCCATCGGTATCGATTCTCAAATTTACCGGCATGCGGAACAGATCAAGATCCTGCGTGATCGCGCCGACAATTCGAAAGCCTTTGTTGGTGCCCAGCCGGTAGACGGTGTACTTGGCCTTGAACTCCGGAGCGCTCGTCGAATCCAGCCACTGCGAATAGAACCAGGTAAGTTTTTGGCCAAACACACGCTCGCTGACTTCGCGGAAGTCATCGGTCCTGGCGGACTTGCCCGCATACTTAGTGGCGAAGTCGCGCATGAGCTTCAGATACTTGGGCTCGCCGACAACCCAGCGCAGCATGTGCAGGATCATGGCGCCCTTGTCAGTCACCAGAGACTGAAATTCGGGAGAAAAATAGTCTAACTTGGCGGCGCTCGAAAGCGGCACGCTGTCATAGGCAAGCGCGCCCACCGACATATCCTTCACCATTTCCTCGAGCCCCGCCTCTCCCGCCGCGCTTTCCACGTACCGGGCCTCGGAGTAGCGCGAGAAGCCGTCGCTGATCCACCAATCGTCTTTCGATGCCGGACTCACCGAGACGCCCCACCATTGATGGGCAATCGTGTTGGCCAATAACCGGTAGTTGACCTTCTCCGTGATCGCGCGGCTCGAAAGCGCTGCGATTTCAGGCGCCCATGCCGTGGGTACTGTATCGTCCGGGAGCTCAACTACTTTCAACCGTGTCGAGGGTGCGTTTCCATACTGCGTGACGAAGTAGGTGAACGCCTTGATCGCCGTCGACGCGTATTCCGCCCCCAGATTCTGGTGATTCGGCTTGAAGAACAGATGCAGGTCGATGCCCGCTTCATCGCTCTTGAATTCCTGGAACGTGCCGGCAACTATCGTGCCCGGAAAACTAGGCTTGTCCCAGGTGAAGGTGAAGGTCTTGGAGTTCGCCAGTGCGGGCTTCTTTTGAGTCGGAGTTGCCGCCGCTGACGCGGACGATTCCTTCCCGCTGCCGATCACCACCATGTGCGCCGGGACCGTAACGCTAATTGTCGAAGTAAAGCGATTAACGCCGTATCCCGCGACCGGAAACCATAGTCCGGAGTAAAGCAGATAGCTGGTATCCGGGCCGACGTATGCGAGCTTCAATCCCTGAACCGGGCTGTCGTCGGCGCTTTCGAGCGTACCTTCGTATTCGAAGTTGAACGTGCTGCTCGCGTTTTTTGCGAGGCCGCTGTTTAGCGCGAAGCGCACGCTCGAATCCTGCGTGTTGCGCTCCGGAGTCAGAGGCTTGTTGCTCGCGTCCGTAAGCTTCGTTATGCGAAGCCCGTTGTTCAACTGAAACGTGGCTACGCTGAGGTCTTCAAGCGCCGTGATCTTTACCGCAGCGCGCGCGCTAAGTTTGTGAGTCTGTGGCAGGAGTTCGACGTCGATCTGGTAATCGTCCACGCGCAGGCGAGTCTTATCGGCCGCCAGCGCCGGCCGGTCCGCCACCGAGGTAAGAAACAAGCCAAGAAAAAAGACAACAGACAAACAGAGCGCCCGAGGCGCTGGTCGAGAGTGGCAAAGCTTCAAGTAGAGTCTCCTGGAAGGGCTACAAATTCTAAGATGTTAATTTTCCCGCAAAAGATGCTGTGAGGACAAGGGTGGGGAAATTGTTTACTCGCTGGCGACAATGCCGGGAACCCGCTCCGGCCGGTCCAGGACGGCACTCTGGGTCGGTTCGGTGTATACTTTCGCCCGGCTTCCACGCCGTTGGTCCACCCCCGCGTGGATCAGGAGGTTTCCATGACTCGCGCAACGGTTCGCAGTTTGACGTTCTTGTTCCTTGGATTACTAACCGTCTTAACCCCAGCATTGCCTTTCGCGCAAACCTTTCAGCCGCAGACCCGCCTCGGCGCGAGCTTACCTGGAGACACCTGGGAACCAGCCATCGCCGCTGACCGCTACGGTCACGTGTATGCCCTTATCCCTGATTTCCCCCCGAGCTGCAAAGGTTGTGCTAGCTCGACCGCATACCTAGTAGTTTCGAGCGATAACGGCAAATCCTGGTCCGCGCCGCGCCCGATTACCAATCCCAACGTGGAACAAATCGATGTCCAGCTCAAGGTTGATCCCCTCGAAGGCAAGATAGTCTATGCGTCGTGGCTTGAAAACAACAAAAGCGTGATCAAAGTCGCAAAATCCACCGACTTCGGTCAAAACTGGAGTACGGTGATCGCCAACTCAACGAACGCGGGCACTGACAAGGATATCCTGGCCGTGCGCGGCAATGATGTGTATGTCGCCTACGATCACGCGCAAGTAGTGTGGTGTTCGTCTTCTCACGACGGCGGGGTGACATGGACCTCGGTGAAGGTCAACGCCAACGCGCAATTCGGATGGTCGCTCACCGGTGGCGGTACGGTCGATCCCGCCGGCAACGTTTACTTTTCCTGGGACGGTTACAAGCAGAATGGCGGAGCTAAAGGCCCGGTGAACCTTTACGTGACCAAGTCGTCCGATGGCGGCCAGACCTGGACTCCGACTTTGCTGGACGTCTCCGGTTCGCCTCCCGATTGTTCCGCCTTCAGCTGCGGATGGGCGTTTCTCGGTCCCGGGATCGCCATGACCTCCGACGCTGCCGGCCAGCTCTATGTGCTGTGGAATTCAGGCACAGTTGATGGCGGCCCGGAGCGAATCTTCTACTCAACTTCCATCGATCAGGGCAACACGTGGAGTCCGAAAGCCGATGTCTCCCTAGCGCCTTCCGGTGTTGACCATGCCTTCCCGTCGGTCGCAGCGGGCGCGGCCGGGGACATCCGCATCGCATGGATGGATCAGCGCAATGAACCGCACTGGAACGTTTACTACCGCACGTCAACCAACGGAGGCTCCCGTTGGTCGGGTGAAACCGTCCTCTCGACCTACGTGGCCGGTTACAGCTACATTTTCACCGATGGCTTCCGCTTTCCGTTTGGCGATTACTTCGACATGGACATCGACAATCAATCGCATACGCAGACCGCCTGGGGTGAAGGTTATAACTGGCTCACACCCGGCAACGTCTGGTACACGCGGCAGGTGCGCTAGAGACGAGAGGGCGATAGCGGGCGAAAGATACGCCTTGCGCAAGTTCATAGGATTCCACCACCGGCCACTATTGCCGCGTGACGGAAAAATAAAAGTTCAACTGGTCAAAGTTCCTGCGCATGCCAGCGCGGTCATGCGTCCCAATTCGGGAATACAACTCCTACCTCGTTGAAAAACCAGTTCCCCTCGATTGCCGCAGAGTTGGTGCAGCGGTTGCACCGTATGGCTGACAACATCTCGAATCGCACAGCCACATAGCGGACTTTCGCCCTACTCCCGGCAACCGGGCTTCGCGATGACTAGCCCAAGGGGATTCATCTGCAAACCGCTCGCTTGCTCGTTTTCACACTTACTGTAGTCCTTCTAAACATCGCCCATGCCCTGGCCCAAAGCCCACTGTCCAGCGAAGAAGTGGTCCGCGAAGTGGGCGACGAGATCAACTCGAACATCATCTCCACGGCCACTGCTGCCCCGCCGGTCTCGCTTCCGGATACGCCCGTCCCGCAAAGAGCCGAGGTCAAAGTCAACGTCAAAGTCAAAGTCAGAGTCATTGACAAAAAGTTCATCGCCGTCATGGCAGCGCTTGGGGGAGCCGAGAGTCTGCGTTTCACGACGCACAAGCTGGTGCTGGACCACGAGTTGGCAGCTGGCGCACCCTGGGTCACCAGCGTTCCTGCGAACCCGCACCTGGTCGCTAAGGGCGCGGCGATCTATGCGGCCGAATTGCTCGTGGCTTACGAACTCAAGAAGCCCCACTCCTGGCTTCCCGGCGACAAAGTCATTCGAAAACTCTGGTGGCTGTATCCCGCAACCATGGCGCCAATCCACATCAAGAACGGGGTGCGCAGCATTCGAACCCAAGCTCCGTCATGCCCCGTGGCCGAGTGTCAATCGCCATAGCCTCGTATCAGGGCATCGCTTTAGCGATACCGTAAGCTTCGATATCAGACGCCCCTTCAGGGACCGGGGGCATCGAAAGTCAGGCGCTGACCTACTCGATCATTTTCGATATGATCTCCGCCGCCGTTTCCGAAGGATGCGCGCCGCTGCCCGTCCCTCGAAGCCGTGCCTTCACCGCCGCCAGACGCGCGATCATGCTAGCCCGCGGCTCACCGTCAGGGATAACCTTGTCAAGCTCCTTGACGACGTTCTCCGCCGTGAACTTGTGCTGCACCAGTTCTGGGACGACTTCCTCCTCCGCAATCAGATTGACCATAGCAAAGTAAGGAACCCTCACCCGCGGCTTGCCCAGCGCGTAGGTCAGCGGAGACACACGGTACACCATAACAAACGGAGTGCCCATAAGGGCCGCTTCGACCGTAGCCGTGCCGCTGGCAACGATCCCCGCGCGCGAATGAAATAAAGCTGGCAGCGCTTCAGGCACCAGATGAATTCCCCGTAGAGACGCGGCTTGCCGCGTCTCCGCCAGCGCCGCGATCAATTCCGTGAGAAACGACGAGTCAAGCGTGCGCGCCACCGGCAGCAGAAATTCATAGCCGCTACCGAGTCGATCCGCCGCCTCAAGCATCGTCGGCAGGTTCATGCGCACTTCTTTCCGGCGGCTGCCCGGCATCAGTGTGATCCAGGGTTTCGCGGCGTCAATCCGATTCTCGGCCGCGTAAGCTTCGCGAGAAATCGCAGGCGCGGGCAGATCGGCCAGCGGATGGCCAACAAACGTCGCATCCACGCCACGATCGCGATAGAACTTTTCTTCGAAGGGAAAAATCACCAGCGCTTTATTGACGTACTTGCGCAGCAACTTCACGCGTCCCTGGCGCCACGCCCAAAACTGCGGGCACACGTAGTAAACCACCGGGATGCCACGCTTCCGCATCTGCCGCGCCACCCGCCAGTTGAAGGCCGGCGAGTCGATGACGACGGCGAGGACTGGCCGCTTCTCATCAGCCGCACGAAGCAATTTCTGGTAAAGCCCAAGAATCTTCGGCAGATGGCTAAGAATCTCAGTAATTCCAACGACCGCGAGGTCCTTAGCATCGACAACGATCTCGCATCCGGCAGCGCGCATGCGGTCCCCGCCCGCGCCGAAGAATTCAAGCTGCCCGGCCTGTGTGGTGGCGGGGCTTTGCCCCGCCGGGACGGGGCGGAGCCCCGTCCCCACACGAGCGCGCAGAGCTTCTATGAGTTGCGCGCCATACATTTCACCGGAGGCTTCACCGGCGGAGATCAGGATTTGCACGGGACACATTGTAACGGGCTAGATGGAGCGGTGTTCAGGAGAGTGCTCAGTCGTCCGCATTCGCCGTGACCGAGGGAGCCCCCGCCGGCAGTTCCTGATCCTTATATTGCAGCTGATAAAGCTTGTAATAAATCCCGCGTTCGGCCAGCAGTTGCTGGTGCGATCCCATCTCGCGGACCTGGCCTTTGTGCATCACGATAATCTTGTCGGCGCGCTGGATGGTCGACAGCCGGTGCGCGATGATCAGCGACGTTCGCCCTTCCACCATGCGGTTGAGCGCGTCGCGCACCCGGAACTCGGTCTCCGTGTCCACGCTCGAAGTTGCCTCATCAAGAATCAGAATCTTCGGATTATGCGCCAGCGCCCGCGCGAAACTGATCAGCTGCTTCTGTCCGGTCGACAGGGTCGAGCCGCGTTCGCGCACTTCCTCCTTGAATCCTCCCGGCAAGGTTCGGATGAAGTCGGCGAGGTTGACGTCCTCCGCCGCCTGCTCAACGTCTGCGTCTTGAATGCGCGCCGTCCCAAGCCTGATGTTGCCCTCGACCGTGCCGCTGAATAGAAATGGATCCTGCAAGACAACTCCGAAGCGGCTGCGCAATTCGTCAAGATTCATCTCCTTGATATCCACGCCGTCAATGCGAATCGCTCCCCGCTGCACGTCGTAGAAGCGCATCAGCAGCGAGATCAGCGTAGTCTTGCCCGCCCCGGTGTGCCCAACGACGGCGACAGTCTCTCCCGGCTCAAGCACAAAGTTTACGTCGCGCAAAACCCAGTCCGGCTCCGTCGCTCCACCAGTGTTGTACGCAAACCACACATGATCAAACTCAATCCGTCCCGGCCCCTGCGGCCGTTTCGTAATCGCCGGCGAAGTAACGTCAATCTTCGTATCCAGCAGCTTGAACACGCGCTCCCCCGCCGCCATCGCCGACTGCAGGATGTTGTACTTCTCACTCAGATCCTGAATCGGACGGAAAAACCGCTGCGCATACTGCATGAACGCGACCAGCACGCCGAGCGTAGCCACGCCCCGGATCACGTCGTTCCCCCCGAACCAGATGATGCTGGCGATGGCAATCGCAGACAATATTTCGACGACGGGGTAATACACCGAGTAGGCCATGATGGCGTCTTTAAACGCCTCCATGTGCGAGGCGTTGATGTCGGAGAATTTATTGAAGGCACGCTTTTCGCGATTGAAAAGCTGCAACACCAGCATCCCCGAGACCGCTTCCTGCAAAAAAGAATTGATCCGGGCGATCGCCGTCCGGATGCGCCGGTAGGAATCGCGCACCTTGTCGCGGAAAATCAGAGTCGCGTACACGATCAGCGGAAGCACGGCGAAGGTGATCAGCGCCAGCTTCCAGTTCATCTTCATCATGATCGCGATAATGCCGGCCAGCACGAAGACATCTTCAAAAATGGAAACCACGCCCGCCGTGAACATTTCATTCAGAGCGTCAACGTCGGTGGTCACGCGCGTCACCAGCCGGCCCACAGGGTGCTTGTCGAAAAATCCGACGTGCATGAATTGCAGGTGGCGGAAAATCTGCCTCCGCAGATCGAACATCACTTTCTGCCCGGTCCACTGCATCAGATACGTCTGGATGAACTCAAGCGTGAAAGTGAAGATAAGAATCCCGACGTAAAGCCCGCCAATCTGCGCGATGCCGGTCAGCGGAGCGTCGCTCAGCCGGTCGCCGATCCAGGAATGTGAATTCGGCGACTTTGCCAGGTATTTATCGATGGCGATCTTGGTGAGAAACGGCCCCAGTACATCCAACACCGATTTCAGGATGATCGCCGCCAGCGCCACCGCGACGTGCCATTTGTAGGGACGCAGATACGTAAGCAGCCGCCGCATCAGTCGGCCGTCGTACGCTTTGCCTAATACTTCTTCTTCCTGATTGGAGGCCATCGGTGGCGCAAAAGATCACCTTAATTGGAGATCTCCCCAATTAAGATTACCCGAAAAACACTACTCCAAGTAGATGGACAAACCGGCGCCGGGGATGCGAAGGTGAAACCGCCAAAAGCTAGGAACTCAGCCTCTTCGCCATCGAACAATAAATCTCTACCGCTTCCAGTAGCTGCTTCTTCTCCACAAACTCGCCCTCCGTGTGCGCCACATGAATCGAGCCTGGACCCAGCAGCAGCGGCTCGCCCCAATTCGGCATCGACGGGATATCGGTAGTGAAAGCCGCGACCATCGTCGGCAAACCGTCTAGCGTCCGCAGCCGCAGGAACGGAGTCTCGCGTGTGAAGTGAACCTCAGCCAGCTCGCCGACGGCCTCCGTAATCTCGCGGCGCAGCGCGTCCGCCGGGCCCACCAGGCGATAGAAAAGATCAGCCTTGGCAAAATCAGAAATCACGTTCGGCGCGCGCCCGCCTTGAATTGATCCTACGTTCTTTGTGCAAGCGCCCACCTCCGCATCTTCCGGAAGTTTCATAGCATGCAGCCGATGCAGCGCTTCCACCAGCTTGTCGATTGCCGATTCGCCCAGTTCCGGATACGCCGAGTGCGCCATCTTTCCGCGTGTCACCAGTTCCACGTGCAGCGCACCCTTGCTTGCCAGCGCCAGTTTGTTTTCCGTCGGCTCGCCGTTAATCATGAAGCGAGTGCCAATCGGCTGCTGGTTGGCCGCCTTCGCGCCGATCGAGTCGCGCTCCTCGCCCACCAGAAACAGCAACCCGGCGAAAACGCCCGCCCCGCGCAGCTTTTCCACCGCCAGAATCTGTGCCGCAATAATCCCCTTCGCGTCGCACGCTCCGCGCCCGTAAATGCGTCCGTCATCTTCGGACGATTCAATAAAGGGCGGCACCGTATCCATGTGCGTGGAGAAAACAATCTCCGGACGAGCATGGCCCGGCCACGTGGCCAGCACGTTCGCGCGCGCACCCTCGACTGGCATTTTCCGGGCTTCCATCCCGCGCCGCCGCAGTTCGTCGCAGAGGAAATCTCCCACCGCGCTTTCATTTGGAGTGATGGATTCGATGTCGATCAGACGGCGGGCAAGCGCAAACAGGTCCATGCAGAAAAAGCGTAACAGCCCATCGCGATTCGTGGATAGTGCCGAATTGCCGTTGGAGTGCCAGGCGTGCCGCCCGGCCACCGTTATGCTGGTACGGGCAGGCGCCCGTCGCTCCATGACCCACTGTTGTACTCTGATTCCGTGCCGCCCGAAACCTCCAGCATCCGCTCCCTGTTCCTCGCCGGTCCCGCCGGACGCCTGGAAGCGCTCCTCAACGCCGGATCGCCCAACGCGACGCACGCCGCCGTGGTCTGCCATCCGCATCCGCTCTATGGTGGAACGCCCCACAACAAAGTCGTCTTCCACGCCATGAAGGCGCTCAACAGCTTCGGATTTCCCGTGCTCCGCTTCAACTTCCGCGGAACCGGACTGAGCGAAGGCGAACATGCCAGCGGCATCGGCGAAGTCGAAGACGTGCGCGCCGCTCTCGACTGGCTCGAACACGAGTTCTCGCTGCCCGTCATCTTCGCCGGCTTTTCCTTCGGAGCCGCCGTCGGATTGCGCGCCGCCTATTCGTATTCCAATGACCGTGTCCGCGCGCTCATCGCTCTCGGACTGCCCGCTGTCCCCATCGAAGGCCGCGTCTACGATTTCGATTTCCTGCGCGCTTGCACCAAACCCAAACTCTTCGTCAGCGGATCGCGCGATCAGTTCGGTCCCGCCGGAAAACTCGAAGCGCTCGTCAACACCTTCGCCGATCCGAAGAAGTTGGTCCGCATCGAAGCCGGAGATCATTTCTTCGAAGGAAGACTCAAGGAGATGCGAGTAGCGATCGAAGACTGGCTCCGCGAGATCTTGCCCGCCATAACCACTAGTGCCTGACGACCACCGACTACCAACGAACGACCAACGACCAACGAACGACTAACGACCTTATAATCCCCACCATGCCCGCAATCTCTCCCGAGCGCGACCAGCAATTCCGCCGCATGCGTGAGACCGCCCGTGAGATATTCACCTCAGCGCTCAGCAACGCCTCCATCGAAAACGCCTTCGCCCGCAACGTGCACTGCGAGCGCCGCGTGCTGCGCATCGGTGACGATCTGTACGATCTCGATTCCTACAATCGCGTCTTCGTCGTCTCCATCGGAAAGGCCGCGCACACCATGGCCGCCGCCCTCGAAGCCCAACTCGGCAGCAGCCTCGAAGGCATCGTCGCATCGTCGGTCGAACCGACCAGCCAAGTCCGCGGGTTCCGCTATTTCCGCGGTGGACATCCCACGCCCACCGACGAATCCATCCTCGCCGCCACCGCCATCCTCAACTCGCTGACTGCTCTCGATTCCACTGCGCTCGCCATCTTTATGATCTCGGGCGGCGGCTCCTCCATCGTCGAAAAGCCAGTTGACGGCGAAATCTCGCTGCCCGACCTCGCCGCCACTTACCGGACGCTCGTCCACTCCGGAGCGCCCATCGCGGAGATCAACGCCATCCGCAAACATCTCTCCGCCGTCAAGGGCGGCCGCCTCGCCCAGGCAGCCTATCCCGCGCAGCAGGTTTCGATTCTTGTCTCCGACGTGCCCGACGATACACCCGACGCGCTCGCCTCCGGCTCCACCATGCCCGATTCAACTTCCATCCATGACTGCGAGCGCATCGCCGCCAAATACAACCTTGTCGATCAATTCCCCAGTTCCGTTGCCGATCTTTTTCGTCAGCATGCGCTCGACGAGACGCCCAAATCCGACGACCCGGCTTTCGTCCGCGCTCGTTGGTGGACCGTGCTCTCGAACAAAGTCGCCATCGATGAGGCTGTCGCTGCCGCGACTCGCGCCGGTTTCGCCGTCGAAGTCGATAACTCCTGCGACGACTGGCCCTACGACAAAGCCGCCGCCTACTTAGTCAACCGTCTGCGCGAACTGCGAAGCAAAGTATCGCGCGTCTGTTTGATCTCCGGCGGCGAGGTGACCGTAACCGTCCGCAACGGAGGCATCGGCGGACGCAATCAGCAGTTCGCGCTAGCCTGCGCCGAACCAATATCGGGACACGACATGACCGTGCTGAGCGCCGGCACCGACGGCATCGACGGCAACAGTCCCGCCGCTGGCGCCGTGGTCGATGGCAGCAGCCTTGCTCGGACAAGCGCCCGAGCCGATGGTGTGGAAGCCGTGCGCCACGCGCTCACCAGCTTCAATGCCTATCCGTTTCTTGATGCGTTAGGCGACACCGTCATTACCGGCCCCACCGGAAATAATCTTCGCGACCTGCGAATCCTGCTGGCTTACTAATCGTCCCGTTCCAACCTCTCGACTGGCAAGAAAGATCTGAACCTTATATATAGGACATATATTAAGACGGATAGATGTGCGCTCGTCTACGGCTCGAAAGTGAGCGTCACAACACCAGGCAGTTATGGTCTTCCAGCCGCGGTAAATTCTTGTAAATCTCCTCCCGCGCGGCAGCGTCGCGCCTCCAGCCTGCATCCAAGCGATTAAACCCAGAATTGTTACGGAGGTTTCGCTTGAAACAGACTTTACGTGGAGCCATTCTTTTGTCTTTTGCCTGCGCTGTTCTGGCCGCGCTCTCGAATTTCGCGCTAGCGCAGAAAATCGACGTTGCATTCGGCCTCAGCACGATAGACGCCCCAGGGGCCAGTGCCGCCGACAGCAGTCATGCGCCTGTCTCGCTCACCGGCGGCACCTATCCCGGCTTTAGCGGAGACGTGCTTTTCTGGCACAATCTCGGCATTGGAGGCGAAATCTACTGGAAGGCAAACCAGGGCAAGTACGGCGGCGACCCCACCCTCCCGTATCGTCCAATTTTTCTCGACTTCGACGCCGTTTACTCGCCCAAACTCGCGAGCCATACATATCTTGAGCTGGACGCCGGCATCGGCGCGCTGGACACTCGTATCTACTGTCAAGGATGCGGCAACGGCTACAACACCAACTACTCGAGCGACAAACACTTCATGGGAGACTTCGGCGCCGGCATCAAGTTCTATCCCAAAGGCGGTTTCTTCGTCCGTCCCGAAGCGAAACTCTACCTGGTCAATAACAATTTGAACTTCAGCTCCGCGCGCGTCACCCGCTTCGGCCTCTCCATCGGCTACACCTTCGGAGGACACTAGCCGGCTACCTTAGATTTGTGATCCTTCGCGAAGCGAAGGACCTGCCGTTTGGCAACTTCAATCATGTCTTTCGCAGCTCGCGGCAGCGGGATTCGTATCAGGGCATCGCTTTAGCGATGCCGAGAACTGTCGTCATCATGAGCCCCTTTAGGGGCTGCCGTCTGAACGACCCGCTTCCGCTTTGTAACTTTTTCGTCTGCCCCCACTCGCGAGTGGCCCGTTTCCCCCATCCCGCATTATGATAGAGCTATGAATTTTGGCTTCTCAGGCGAGATGATCTTCCTGTTTTTTCTGGCGCTGATCCTTTTTGGCCCCAAGAAAATGCCGGAGATCGGACGCCAGGTCGCGCGCTTCCTCGGCGAGTTCCGGCGCGCTTCCAACGAATTCCGCTCGCAGATCGAATCCGAAATCAATTCGCTCGAAAGTAGTAGCAACGCCAGCAGCAGTCCCCGGCAGCAGATCCTCCCGCCCCTCCAGGCCCCGCTCGGATCGCTAGCCAACCGCATCTTCAATCCCCCGGCGCCCGAAAGGCTCGATGCTGCAGAAGATGCCGCCGCCGAAGCCGCCGCTGTCAAAGCCGCCGCTGCCGAATCTGTCGCGACCGAATCGGCCGCCCTCCCTGAGCCTTCGCACGCTCCGAAAGTAGCGCCCGATGCCTGATGCGGCCGCCTCCTCGCCCGTGAACGAATCCGCCCACGATGAAATGCCAACCATGGGCTTCCTCGATCATCTCGAGGAGCTGCGCAAGCGAATCATTTATTCCATCATCGCCATGGCTGTCGGCTTCTTTGCCTGTTGGGGATACGCCGAGAATATCTACGAGATTATGCAGCGTCCCATCATGGAGGCGCTCCACAGCAATGGCCTCTCGGCGAAACTCGTCTACCTGAATCCCACCGAGCCTTTCAATCTGTATCTGAAAGTGGGATTCATGGCCGGCCTGTTCGTCGCCTCGCCCTTCGTGCTCTACCAGCTCTGGTGCTTCATATCGCCCGGTCTCTATCGCAACGAGAAGCGTTACGTCATGCCCTTCATGGTCTCGACCGTAGCCCTGTTCCTGGCCGGAGGATACTTCGGCTACAAACTCGTCCTCCCCCAGGCGCTAGTTTTCCTGATCGGTTACGGCAAAGATTTCCAGCCGATGATCACGCTTAACGAGTACAGTTCTCTGTTCCTGACGATCATCGTCGGCTTGGGCGTAATTTTCGAAATGCCGATTTTGGTGTTTTTTTTAGCGCTCATGGGCATCGTCAGCGCCGGCTGGATGTGGCGCAATCTCCGCTATTCGATCCTCGTCATCTTCATCATCGCCGCCATCATCACGCCCACCACCGACATTCTGAACATGTGCATCTTCGCCGCGCCCATGATCGCCTTGTACGTCCTGAGCATCGCCATCGCCTGGCTCGTGCATCCCACCCAGCGCAAGAAGCGCGCGGAGAAAAACTCCTAACCACAGAGGACGCAGAGGATCACAAGGAAATCATGAAACAGCCCACCACAATGAAAGTTGGCTTCCCCTGTGCCACTCTGTGCCCTCTGTGGTTAAAGATCTTTTTGATGTTGCTGCTGACCTTCGCCCTGGCAAGCACGATAGCCTGCGCCAAAGGGATCTCCTCCGCTGACACCGCCGCCGCAGCCCCAAAATCCGAATCTTCCGCGACTAAGCATACTCCGCCCGAAGCCGCCGCTCCCGACTCCGCCCCGCTCCCGCACATCGATTCCAAACGCGCCTTCCGATACACCGCCGAGGTCACGGCATTTGGGCCCCGTTATATGGGAAGCGAGAATCACAAGAAACTCGAGCGCTACATCCTCGACCACCTCAAAGGCGATCAAGTAGAAGATGACGCCTTTACCGCGGACACCGTGGAAGGGAAGTTTCCTGTCCGCAACATCATCGCGAAATTTCCCGGCACAAAAGACGGCATCATCGTCATCCTCGGCCACTACGACACCGTGTATCCGTTGCGAAACTCCGGGTTCGTCGGCGCCAACGATGGCGGTTCTTCCACCGCCATCCTGCTCGAATACGCGAACCAGTTGCGGGGCGGGGGAGCCGGAAAGAAGCGCGATGGCTACAGCGTCTGGCTCGTCTGGACCGACGGCGAAGAAGCCGTACGGCAATGGACTAATACCGATAGTGTTTACGGTGCCCGTCATCTCGCCGAAAAATGGGAGAATGACGGCACCCTCAAAAAAATCAAAGCGCTCGTGGTGATGGACATGATCGCCGACGCCGAGCTCGACATCGTCCGCGACACCAACAGCACTCCCTGGCTGCTCGATCTCATCTACGCCGCCGCCGAGCGCCTGGGCTACCAGTCCCACTTTTACGCCAGTCAGGGCCCCATCCAAGACGATCACCTGCCCTTCGTAAAACGCGGCGTCCCCAGCGCCGACGTAATCGACCTGGATTATGGCTACAACAACGTCTTCCACCACACGCCGCAAGACACCATGGACAAACTAAGCCCCAAGAGCCTCGAAATCGTAGGCGACACGATCCTCGAAACCATCCACATGCTCGACCAACGCTAGTGGTCAATCCTTTTTCCAATTTGTCATCCTGAGCGGAGCAGCGCGCTTCGCGAAGCGAGGCACGCCGCGGAGTCGAAGGACCCTTCGCCAGGACGATCATCTGCCGTGCGGCAAGGCATTCTCCCAACGCCCTCCGCTTCGCAACGCTGCCAAATCGCTCTTGGCACCCGCACTTGCTTTAATCCCTACAAATATAGTAGCCTTTCCCTGCTCCGAGGTGAGCCATGACGTCCCGCCGTGACTTCCTGAAAACTGCATCCGCCGCCGCGCTTGCCGCTGGCGCTGCCCATCCGCTGCTGTCCTGGGCTGCCGAAGATTCCGTCCCCATCCCCGGCAAAGACCGCATGATCGTCCGCTCGTCCCGCTTCCTCGACCTCGAAACCCCGGTCGAGTTCATGACCAGCTGGATCACGCCCGTCAATCATTTCTTCGTCCGCAACCACATGTTCGAGCCAGCCAAATTTGACGCCAAGGCGTGGCAGCTCTCGATCACCGGCGAAGTCGCAAGCCCGCTCACGTTAACGCTCGCTGATCTCGAAAAACTTTCCGTCCACTCCATCGTCAATACCATGGAGTGCGCCGGCAACGGACGCTCGCTGCAAAATCCGAAAGTTCCCGGAATCCAGTGGGGCAAGGGTGCCGTCGGCAATGCCCGATTCTCCGGCCCAAGCCTCAAGACGCTACTAGAAAAAGCCGGAGTGAAGGATTCCGCCAAGCACGTCCAGTTTCGTGGACTCGACCAAGTCCCAGGCAAAGTTCCACCTTTTATCCGCAGCATTCCGATTGACAAAGCCATGGACGCCGACACGCTGGTGGCAACAAAAATGAACGGTGCCCCGCTCACCGCGCATCACGGATTCCCGGCGCGCGCCGTAACCCCCGGCTGGGCCGGCGCTGCCTCTTGCAAATGGCTCACGGAAATCAGCGTCTTGGACAAGCCCGCCGAAGGAAATTTCATGAGCCCCGGTTATCGCCTTCCGAACACGCCCGTGAAACCCGGCGATGCCGTCAAGCCCGAGGACACGCACTCCGTCACAGGGCTAACGGTCAAGTCCCTCATCGCCGCCCCATCCGAGGGCGCGAAGCTCAGGCCCCATGCGTATCTCATTCAAGGTGTTGCCTGGGCCGGCGAAGCCGACGTCTCCAAAGTCGAAATCTCAACCGACGCCGGAGCCACATGGAACGAAGCGAAACTAGGCAGAGACCAAGCGAAGTATGCGTGGCGTCTCTGGAACTACAACTGGAAGCCCGCCAAGAGCGGCGATTACGTAATCCTCTCCCGCGCCACCGACAGCCAGGGACGAGTGCAGCCCGAAGTCCCCGCGTGGAACCCCAGCGGCTATCTATACAACGCCTCCGATCGGGTGAAGGTCCATGTCCAAGCTTAGAAAAAGTGTCGTAGAGACGCGGCTTGCCGCGTCTCTCTCC
This sequence comes from uncultured Acidobacteriaceae bacterium, assembly GCA_963772195.1. Classification (GTDB taxonomy): domain Bacteria; phylum Acidobacteriota; class Terriglobia; order Terriglobales; family Acidobacteriaceae; genus Acidiflorens. Next base: position 326,332 of record CAVYWE010000004.1, read on the forward strand.
GATCCCGCCAAGCTGCGGGACCTCTCCGGTCTCGCATCAGCGCAGCGCTTGGAAGACTCGGGCTTCGTATCAGGGCATTGCTTTAGCGATGCCGCAACCCGCCAGCGATTAACAGCCCCTTTAGGGGCCGAGAGTCGTGCGAGCAAGCTCAGGAAACTGAGCACGATAATTCTGACGCTCGCCCTCTTCAGTGCCGTCCTTGCGCTTGCCCGAGAATCGTCTCCCAATCCGAGCGAGCAATTGCCCGCCGGCCCCGCGAAAGAAAAAGCCGAAGCCGCATGCCTGACCTGTCACGAAGCCCGCATCATTGTGCAGCAACGCCTAAGCAAGCCCGCCTGGACCAAAGAAGTCGACAAGATGATGAAATGGGGCGCCGAGGTAGATCCCAAAGATCGTGACGCGCTGATCGATTACTTCAGCGCGAACTTCGGTCCCGACCAGCCCGCCTACGCAGCTCCAAGAAGCGCAACCCAATCAACTGCGCAAACTAAAGGGAAAAAATAGCAACCACAACAGACGAAACACATCCAATTCTGAGAACTGAGAACTGAGAACTGAGAACTGAGAACTGAGAACTGAGAACTGAGAACTGAGAAAGGGATCCTGCTTGTTCCAACGAATTTTCCCGGCAATCTTTCTGTTCGCATCCCTCATTCTGGCCAGCGCCCAAGCGCCCAGCGCCCCAGGCAAACCGCTTCCTCCCGGTCCCATGCAAGCCAAAGTGAAGGCCGCCTGCACTTCCTGCCATAACACCAGCCGCATCACCGATCAGCACCTGAATCGCGAGCAATGGTCTGACCAACTCGACAAAATGGAAGGTCTGGGCGCCGTCATCCCCGACGCCGATCGCAACGCCTTTCTGAATTATCTGACGAAGAACTTCGGCCCCAAAAAAGGCGCAGCCCAGGACGCAGCGAAGACCGCAGCAAAGAAATCCGGAAGCGCAGCCGACTAGTTGCAAGTGTGGGGACGGGCGTCCCCCCGTCCAAGCCGTGCGCAGCTCGGCATTAGCCTTGGACTAGGCCCCCGGGGTTCGCAAAATGCTACAAGAGCAGAGCGCTGCCGACCCAACGCCCGAAGTGGCCATTACAGCAGCGCTGCCCGTGGTCAAACTAGTGCCAGCATGAGCTGCCTATAGCGAGACATCAAGTAATTCTTTAGGTGCGGACAGAGGCAAGCCTACTTCTCCTCCGCCTCGTCCGCGCTCGAAGTTTTCTCCGGCCGCAACAACGGAAACAGAATCACATCCCGAATCGTGTGCGAGTCCGTGATCAGCATCGCCAGCCTGTCCACTCCCAACCCCACCCCGCCCGCCGGAGGCATGCCATAACTCAGCGCATTTATATAATTTTCATCCATCTGGTGCGCTTCTTCGTCGCCGCGCTCGCGTTCTTTCAGTTGCGCTTCGAACCGCCGCCGCTGATCTTCGGGATCGTTGAGTTCGCTGAAGCCGTTTGCGATCTCCATCTTCCCGGCGAATATCTCAAAGCGCTCGGTCCACTCCGGCTCATCCGGCTTCTGCTTTGATAGCGGCGAGACTGCGGTGGGGAACTCATAAATAATTGTCGGCTGCATCAAGTGCTCTTCCGCCACCGCTTCAAAAATGGCAGCGATCGTCTTGCCGACCGGCGCCGCCGCGTCGTATTTCAAATTAATCCCCGCGCCGCGCACTCGCTCCACCAGCGCCTCGACCGACTCGCGCGCCGCGAAGTCGTTGCGCTCGGGTTTTGCGCCAGCCTTCTCCGGCCAGAAGTGGACGATCGCCTCCCGCATCGTCATCCGCCGCCAGTTCGCGTGCGACCAGTCAATCTCATGCTCGCCCCACTTCGTCTTCATCCCGCCGGTTACATCCTTCACAGCCTGCTCGATCGCTCCCTGCGTCGTGTCCAGGATGCCGAGATAATCCGTATACGCCTGGTACGCCTCAAGAATGGTGAACTCAGGATTCCATCTCCACCCCAGCCCCTCATTGCGGAAGTTGCGGTTGATCTCATATACGCGATCGAATCCGCCCACCGTCAGCCGCTTCAAATAAAGTTCAGGAGCGATGCGCAGAAACAGATCCATATCCAAAGTGTTGTGATGCGTCTTAAACGGACGCGCCACCGCCCCGCCCGCAATCGGATGCATCATCGGCGTCTCGACTTCCATAAACCCCTGCGCATCGAAATACCGCCGCAGCGACTGCGTCAGCTTGCTGCGCTTCAAAAACACTTCGCGCACTTCCGGATTCATTACCAGATCGACATACCGTTGCCGGTAGCGCAACTCAACGTCGGTGAGCCCGTGAAATTTTTCCGGCAACGGCAGCAGGTCTTTCGACAGAAACGTCAGTTCCTCGGCATGAATGCTGAGCTCGCCCGTGCGCGTGCGAAACAGATATCCGCGAACCCCAATGTGATCGCCCAGGTCGAGCAGTTTCCAAAGTTCGTAGCCGGCGTCGCCAATCGCGTCTTTCTTGACGTAGATCTGCAGCCGCTGCCCGTCCTGCTGCAAGTGCGCGAACCCGGCCTTGCCCATCAACCGGATCGCCATAATCCGTCCCGCAACCCGCACCGTCACCCGCGGAGATTCCAGTTCCTCCGTAGTCTGCCCGCTATACTCAGCCAGAATCTGCGGCACGGTGTGGCTGAAGTTGTATTTCCGCGGATAAGCCGGATGCCCGAGAGCCTCAATCTTCTTCAGCTTCTCGCGCCGGAGTTCATAAATATTTTCGTCGAGTGCCAATCCGTGTCCTTGAGTCTGAGTTTCAGAGTAAGGTTCTGATTATAGACAAGCCGCGGCGCGATTCGCGATTCTGCCGCTCGCGGCACGAGTGAACTCGTGCCCCAGCCGTTCTTTCGGGTATCTTTCCGGTCCGTGCTTATGCCCTGTCTGGTGTTCAACAAATCCCGATTGAGGCACGAACGGGAAGGGCACGGCTTCCAGTCGTGCCATCAAGCCGAAGAGAGAAGTCCGGCTTCAGCCGCTGAGGGCCGCGGGTCCAGCTCGAATCCCGTGAGGAAGGCGGGTCGCACAGCTTCGCACGTCCAGATGAGAGGCCGCCCGGCTTTCAGGAATCCCGCGTTAGCTCGGTTGAGGAGACCGCAGTAATCCCACGCCGAGCGCGACCACCGCGAGAGCAAGAATCACTGCTCCGGCGTAGATCAGGGAGACCGCTCCACTGACTTCGGTGGCGGTTGGCGAAAGCATCGAGAAAAAGAAGCCCGACGAAATGAGAATCGCGGCTAGCGGCACTCCAACTCGGACTGCCCAAAGCAATGAGTTGGGAAGCACGGCCGCATCCGCCAGGATTTGGCAAATGAGCGACAGAATCACGATCACGCCCGCGTGGGCATGCCCCGCGCGAAAAAAATTCTGGCGCAGCGGGTTGTCCATGTAGCCGCTGCCCTTGGTCATCAGCGACGTCAGCAGAAAATATCCACCGTACTGAATCGTCGGCACGGTGATGAGGATGATCCCCGACATCAGTCTTGCTTCGCGAGTCACAATCTCTCCTTCCGAGGCGGTTCGGTCTACACCTTGGCAGAATCGTTGGCCGAAATGGTAGGAGCGCTTCAGAGGATAGTCAACAGGTGGCTTCGCGGCGGGTGGTCCGCTTCTCGCTTTTCTATCTTCCCGCCGAGATCTGGACCATGTCATCTCTCGGGAACTGGTCGTGGGTGATGTGCTCTTCGATCCTGGACACGAACTTCGGGGTGTGGGCCTTCACCATTTGCCGGATGCCAGGCCCAAACTCGTGGAGGATGTTGATTCCCGCGTCGCTGCCAACCGTCGTCCCAAAATTGTTAAGCGCCGCTGAAGTAGAGCCTGCCCAATAAGGACGGTAAGCAGTGGCGATAGCAACCGAAGTCAGCACCCCGAGGAAATACGAAGTGTTCAGCCTCCTCTTCCCGGAGTCGTCACGCGTGATAAAAATGCGCGAAGCTGCGTACGTGGCCCGGCCCATAAAGCTGTCGCTGGTTGAAGGGTAATAACGGGGGTCCTGCTTGAGCAACGACGGATATAGGTACTTACCAAAAAAGGCGCTGGACTCTTTTTGAAGAAGCGCCACTCGATAAACAGCTGTGAAGCTGGGCTGCGGTCCCGGGGTGAAATGTTCCAGTTCTGTTTCGCGCATTACGCCTGCGTTGACACCAGCCGCGCCAAGTATCAAGGGCGAGCGAGCTTCATTGACGAACGCTTGAAATTTCTCCGCTTGAGTTGGAGGCTGGAACGACGGAGCATCGGGAAGCGATCTCCACGTACGCACCTCCTGGCGCTGCGCTTCAGACAAGTTTGAGCCGTCAAAGTGTAACCCCTGAAGCAAATCAACTGAAGGAGGTTCGCTCTGGCACAACGCCCCGCAAGCAGCCAATAGAAGAAAGGATAGGACCCGGATTGGTGCGGTTCGCTTCACCATAACTCGGTTCTGCAAAGCGGCAAGCGGGCTGCTCGGCGATTCGGCTGGAAGCACACCTTCTGAAAACCCACCTTGAAATTAGCACGCCACGGGCCATTCGTCTGAGCAAGAGTGCTCACCCCGGGAGGCGGAAACTCGGCTTTCTGCCGTAATTGAAGGGAGGGACCGCGAATCCTGAGGGTGGCTTGCCGCGCACCTCCCATCAAGATGAAAGAGTTTGCAGCAATGATTGAAAGGATATATAAGTTGTCAAGCGTTCTTGATACTCGGCTCCGGGGTTTGGGGTAACTTGTGGCGGTCCCGGTAGTATTATCTCTGATCTTGATATTGACGCATGAAAGTCTGCGCTTGCGCGTGAAAGATAACTAAGGTCATCATACTAACCTCAGCGACCGACCTAGTCCCGGGCCGAGCACGCAGCGCCCGAGAACTGGCGCAGCGCGCTACCGGAGACGAATCTTCCCACTCATTGTCAGCCGCGGGCAGGCCGAGGGCGCTCCATTCCCGTACGACGGAGAACAACATCGCAGCGGCGAAGAAGGCAAACACCAGAGTGCGAGAGCGCATCATCATCATGTTGATATCATGACCCATGACAACCGATCTCGCAAGCGCTCAACTTCTCCCCATCGGGATGGAGATGCATCCATCCAGATGCTCGGTTCCTCATCGCGTCTTTCTTCATCCAATGAAATGATGCCCCCGAGAACCGAAGCAAGCATCACGAAAGCTACCGAGCCATATCTGGAAGCGGGCTTAATCTGCGCCGATCGCGACGGCAATCGCATTCGCATCGACCGCGTCGATCGCAACGCCCGAACACTCTCCTACCATTTCCTGAACGACGAGCTGCGTGTGCAGGAAGGGGTTCAGGAACGCTCAATCGAACAATTCCTGAGGCAAGGCTGGTACATGGCCGCACCAGGAAGATCGCTATAACCGCCTGTGGAAGAGACCATTGTGTGCGCAGGTTTGGGGCAGTTAAGGCCGGGATTTCAGACCGCACGTTTCAGACCGCACAATGATCGCCGGGCGCATTCCGCACCAGCGCCAGCGTCGTTAGATCGTTGTGTGTGGGAGTCGTGGGTGTGAACCTCCGAGCTGCCTGCAGAATAGTCATGCAAAGTTCGCTCGCACTGAGTGCGGTCGCGTGCTGAAAGCTTTGCTTCACCCCGTCCAGTCCGAATTCCGCAGCATATTCTGCACCATATTCCGGAGCTTGGCGGTCCGCGTCGAGGTGGTCCGCATGAACATGAACGTAGTCCGCTTCGACGATTCCGCGTGAGACAACCAGAAGAGCCGAGCCGGGCAAAAGGTGACAGCTAGCCGCGCTCTGCATCGTGTGCGAGAACAATCCCAGCGGCAGCCCGGTTGCTTCGAGCAGCGTGATTCCCGCGTTATCGCGAAGCAGCCCCGGCGTGTGGCCCGCATTGGCATAGCAGACCGTCCCTAGATCTTCGTTATAGCAACCGATGAACGCCGGACAACTGCGAAGACCGCCACGCAAAATGGTGAGGTTCATCTCGTTGCACAGTTCGATCATGGCGGTGGTCTCGTTGAAGTCTTCTCCCGAGAGAAGCTCAGGCGCGAGGGTTCGGAACGTCTTCTGCACGGCGATCAGGATTTCACGCGTGTCCGCCCGCAGGCCGGCGATGTCCAGCAGCACGAACAGCATGCGGGAGGGCCCCACCCTCAGGAATTCATAGAAATCGCCAGCCACGCGCTGCCCGCTGTACACGGCGGCAATCTCGGCGTGACGCAGCATGGGTGCATCGCAATGGAGCGGATCGGCGAGAGGCACCGTAACTTCGTTGAACTTGAACAGCGAGCGCCAGAACCCCGGCGAGGGTAAGTTGACTTCCCGAGCGCCAGCCCTCTGCCCCATAGCTGGCTAATCGGCAGATTGGCTTCCATTCTTTACTAGGACACGAAGTATTACCAAGGCTTTTAGTCGGCGTTTCCTTCGTGTACCCTTGTGCCCTTCGTGGTTAACGGTTTCGAGCTTCTAGAATCCCATGATGTTGTATCCGCAATCCACATGGATGATCTCGCCCGTGATGCCGGAGCTCGCATCGGAGGCAAGGAACACGCCGGTGCTGCCCACCTCGCGGACGTCCACATTGCATTGCAGCGGCGCACGCTCGGCGTGCGCACGCAACATGTCTCCGAGGCCGGAGATGCCGCGCGCTGCCAGCGTCTTGATCGGCCCCGCCGAGATCGCGTTGACGCGGATCTTCCGTCGCCCCAGATCTTGCGCCAGATACCGGACCGCGCATTCCAGCGCCGCCTTAGCCACGCCCATGACGTTATAGTGCGGCACTACTTTTTCCGCGCCGTAGTAAGTCATGGTGATGACGCTGCCTCCATCTTCCATCAGCGGCGCCGCGGCCCGGCACACCGCGATCAGCGAATAGACACTCACGTCGTGCGCCACACGAAAGCCCTCGCGGGTCGTGTTCACGAAATCGCCCTTCAGTTCTTCGGCCGGAGCGTAAGCCACGCTGTGCACCAGGGCATGCAGCTTGCCGTAGCGAGCCTTCAGCATTTCGAAGAGCTGCGCGATTTCTTCGTCCTTAGAAACATCGCACATGAAAGCTTCCGCGCCTGGCAGCGACAGAATCAGGTCTTTCGCCTCCATCTCCATCCGCTCGTTCTGATAAGTGATAGCGAGGTTCGCCCCCGTCGCGTGCAACCCTTGCGCAATTGCCCACGCGATCGAGCGCTTGTTCGCCACTCCGAAGACGACCGCTGTCCGGCCTTTCAAGTCCTCAAACATAAAAAACTCCCCTCGTAAGAAGCCAATAAGAATAGCAGGGCATGAAGTCCCCTGTGTTGAAGTCCCCTGTGCTGAAGTCCCCTGTGTTCCTCTGTGCTCCCGGTGGTAAAGGTTTTGCTCGGCGAACGCAACAAATGCGTAGTACTACTCCACCACCGAAGCCACGACCTGCCGTGCTTTCATCGGCCAGCAAGCGCTGCCAAATGCAACCGCGTACACCGCTGCGATCACGCCAAACCCAGCCGCCAGGCTGATCCGCGATGCAATCCATCCCACCGCCAGCCCCAATGCCACCTGCAGAAAAGTTCCAAAGAAATAAAAAGTATTCTGAACGCGTCCCATAAACTGCGGCGGCACTTGTTCCATCAGACTGGTATTCATGGCCACGCCGCTGACGCCGCGCGCCGATCCCATCAGCCCATAAAGCAAAACAGCCAGCGCCAGCCATGGCGAAAACGGCGAAAGCGCCATGGTAAAAGTCAGCAGCAGCATCGAAAGCGCAATCGAAATGCGTGCCCCCATCCGCGCAATCAGCGCCGGAGCATAAAGAGCGCTCAGGAAAGCGCCCACTCCCCATCCCCCGTTCAACCATCCGTAGCCGGTCGCGCCGGCGTGAAAGACGCGATCGCTGAGCGGAGCCGTGACCACCACTCCCGTCATCATGGCGCCCAGAAACAATGCCCAACTCGTACCCAGAAAAACCACACTACGATGCTCGCGCAGAAAGACCAGCCCTTCGCGCATCTCGCGCAGGAAGCGTCCGACCGCGGTTTCCGCCGCCTCCAGATCGTGCCGAAGTTCTACCGCTCGCGGCACCACATGCCGCCCCTGGCGCACCGCGAAGTAGCAGGAAAAAGAAACGATGTAAGTACTCACGTCAATAAGCAGCACGCCGCCGAGTCCAATGTGTTCATAGACAAATCCGACAATCGCGCCGGCAATCAGCCAGCCGCCCTGGATCCCCGCTAGAAGAAATGTATTCGACTGTACGAACTCGCCCTCGGGCGTCAGTTCCTGAATCAGCGCTGTGATCGTCGGCCAGAACATCCAAAAGCCCGCCGCCACCAGCGTATTCATCAGATAGAGTTCCCACACCTGCACGCGATGAAGGAAGGCAAGCACCATCACAGCGAAGATGACGACCGCACGCGAAGCATCCAGCCACATCACGAGCCGCCTCCGGTCTTCTCTATCAATAACGACGCCGGTGAAGGGAAGCATCAGCATGGCGGGAATCGTTTGCAGCGCGGCAAACGTGCCCAAAGCCATTTCGGAATGAGTACGCTGCAAGATCGTCCAAGCCACCGCGGCCGAGTTCATCCCGCTGCCGAGCATGGAGATCACATTCGCCGCAAACACAAATCGCAGCGAGCGTTTTTGCAGGATGGAGCGCATCATTCGAATCTAACATGGAGGGCTTTTGGCTATTAGCTGCTGGAAGTCTTCCACGGGCCGATGTAAATACGAAGCGGCTGTGCCTTACTTCTGCGAGGCGGCACACGAGAGGGCCGCGGCGCTGACAGAAGCGTTGAGGGGCGGTACGGGGCATGGGCGCCACTGGTGTCGTCCTACTCCGAGACACCCACGGCATACGGGGGGTCCGCCTGGGAGTAGTCGCACATCCGGAATCCACCTGCCTTGAACTCCGCTTCGATCTCTGCTTTGGCGAAACAGTGATGATAACCGCGGTCAGTCACATGGTCGCCGGGTTCCAAGGGCTCCGCGCGCCGGCCTCGTAGAGATCGAAACCACTTCGCGAGCCGGAAGGCTCTGCCCTCATCGTGCGACGCTCCCTCTCTGACCCAGAACGAGACGAGGATCGGGGCCTCGGGCGGCACCGAGGCGTGGAGCTTTCGAAGAAATGCGATCCGACGGTCGCTCCCGGAGATATGCGTGTACGCCGTCCACCCAACGATGAGTCCGTCGTACGGCGTCAATTCCCGTGGCACATCATTCGGTGGACAGAGCATGACGTTTGAGGGGATGCCGAGCTCCTGCATGAGCCGTCGGCTAGTTTCGACCAGGCGTGGAGTGCAGTCAAAGCCATCCGCCTGGAACCCAAGCCTGTGCAGGGCGATAAGTTCCCTGCCGCCACCGGAAGCGGCAACCAGAATCCTCGAGTTTGGCCGGAAGAAACGGTCGATGGTCTCCCGCTCCCAGGGGAAAAGGCCAGACTGGTTGTGTTCCGGGCCGCTGTACATGCGGCTCTGCTGATAGCTTCGGATCGTTATTGCGGTCAAGTCTTCGGAGTCGAGACAGCCGAGCCAGAAACCCTCGTGCAGGATGCCGAGCAGCCGCACCCATCCCTGGAGCCAGCGATCGAGCCACAGGTACACCCGGACGCGCAAACGAGGTGCTGGTGGCGGTATAGTTGGTGTGAGCTTCAACGGTCGGAGATTCACAGTGTACGCCCGGCAGAAAGAAAGGGAGACAAGCTGGTTGTTGACGTAAGCAGATTGCGCTCACGACTCTGATTGTGAGGGAACTGAGAGCCGACAGCTGAGAGCTAGGTCCTACTTCAACCCCGTAATCACATACGCCTCCGACAGCACTCGCACATATATGTAGGCATAAGCCGTCCCGTCCCGTGAAAAACGAAGCCCGCCAACGGACTCGACTCCTGAACCCGCTTCCGCCCCAAGGGTTCTCCACAACTCCATTTTCCCGGTAGCGATATTGACCTTATAAACCTTCGAGGTTTTCTGGCTCGTGCGCCTGGAGACCGCATACACCGATCCCCCATCCGGCGACCAACCGATCAAATAGTAGTTCGAGTCAAGTCCGGGGATCAGACGAATCCCACCCCCATCGAGCGGCCAAATCCCATGTTTTCCGTCCGGACCGAGCACCGTGGTGCTTCTGCCGTCCGGCGAGAGATTCACGTCCGCAATTCCCTCCGGTGTAAGGGCCTTGGAATCGCCACTGTTCACATCGATCAGGTAGTCGCGTACGCCATGTCCGCCTTCAATGCCCGTGGCCAGCAACCGCCTACCGTCAGGCAGCCAGTGAACCGCACCGTAGCTTACGGCATCGTGCGTGAGTTGCCTTGCCTCGCCCGCTCCGGTCGGAACCAGGTTCAGGGGTCCGCCCTTCGGAAGTTTGGTGACCGCCCATTTTGCATCGGGAGAAATGGCGAGCGCGAGTCCTTCGCCAATGCGTGCCGGAGGCGACCCATCCGTATCGCGCAGAAATACGGTGTAATTCGGTCCCCCGCCATTACCTTCCTCTTCAAAAATGATCTTCCGCCCATCCGGGCTGATATCGCGGACGATCGACCATCCGAACCACCCCAACTCACGTTCCTCTTTTGCACCCGGGGCCATACCCCGGATCCCAATCCGTTCCTGGTGCGTCGCCATCAGCACCGTTCCATTCCGCAAATCTTCGATCCACATGCCTCCGGGCACATTCGCGATCGTTCGCACTTTGCCCGAAAGGGTTACGGCGCGCGGATTCTCGGCGCTGCCACTGGGACTGGACGTAAACCATATCTCATCGCCCGCCGGAGACCAGAGAATCCCCTCCAGCGACTCCCAGCCGGAGGAAAGTTTCCTGTCTTTGTTATTGTCCCCGCCATCGGCGGCAATCACCGCGACGGAACCCTCGTCGTCGCCACCTGGATTTTCATGGTCTGCGAATGCCACCCACTTGCCGTCGGGAGAAATTTTTGGATGGCTGATCCAATTGATGCTGTCGAACAGCACCTTGCCTATGGGATATTCCAAACGCCAGTGGCTATTCTCCGGAACGTAGCGCACCACCGCCATACTCTCGCCGTTCGCGGACCAATCCGCGTTCTGAACATTGTCCAGTACTTCTCGTGGCGTTCCCCCACTCAGCGGAACCCGCGCCAGCGTCCCGGTTCGCGCGTAGCCGCCGTAATATTTGGTGTTGAGCCGCACCGCCAGTTCGCCACCCTTGGAGATCGACAGCAGCTCCGCATCCTTCAGCCCCAATTCGCGCGAGCCCGGATCGTCCGTGCGCGACATATAGAGCTGGTTGTCGCCGCCCTCCCACGATGCGCTGTAAACAATGCTGCCGTCGGGCGTAAACCGGGCATTTCCAATCGAACCAGTGCGAAAAGTAATCTGCTGATACTCGGCCAGGGGCGCGTGACCGCCTCCGCGGCCGCTCCACCAACCGATGCCATACACGAGACTGGCAAGCGCAAGGCCAGCTGCGAGTCCAATCAGCAGCCGGCGGCGTGGCTGGAAGTTGCCGATGCCCGTGCCAGCCGTGGTTACTCTTGTCGAAGAGCCGGAAATCCCCGAAAGATGTTCGAGATCAAACGCGATATCGCTCGCGGAATGGAAGCGCGATTCGGGATTCTTCTCCAGGCAGTGCTGCACAATGCGCTCCAGCGCCGGAGAAACATTGCGATTGGTCTCATTCAACTCGGGAGGCTCTTCCTTCAGAATCGAACTCATCGTATCGGCGGGAGTATCTCCATGGAACGCCCGTTTGCCCGAGAGCATCTCGTAGAGAATTGCGCCAAAGCTGAATATGTCGGAGCGCGGATCGAGCGCCATGCCTCGCACCTGCTCGGGCGACATGTATCCCGCCGTCCCCATCACCACTCCCGCCTCCGTGCCATGGGTCGCAGTCGGCATTGAAGTGTGGGAGCCAGTATCGGCCTGAGTAAGTTTGGCCAGCCCGAAGTCCAGAATCTTGACTCGCCCGTCTTTCGTGATGAACAGATTCTCGGGCTTGAGGTCGCGATGAATGATCCCTTTTTCGTGGGCCGCGGCCAGTCCATGCGCGACTTGCAAGGCGTAGTCCAAAGCCTTGCGAACCGCAATTGATCCGCTGCGCAGCCGCTCCCGCAGTGTCTCGCCCTCAAGCAGCTCAGACACCACGTAAGGCGAGCCCTCGCTCGCGCCAATATCGAACACCGCCAGAATATTGGGATGATTCAGGGCGGCAGTGGCCAGCGCTTCCTGCTCAAAACGACGCATCCGGTCGGAGTCAAGAGAAAGTGCCCGCGGCAAAACCTTGATAGCAACATCGCGCCGAAGACGAGAGTCACGCGCCCGATAAACCTCGCCCATGCCCCCAGCGCCCAGGAGGGAAACAATTTCATACGGGCCGAGTTTGGTGCCAGAGGTCAGGTTCATCCGTGGGCGAAATTATAACCTAGGAAGTGCAGTTGTCAGTTCTCAGAGTCTAGCGTGCCCTCGCATAAAGGATGTCAACGGAGCCGGACCAGTTCTAGAAGTGAGGTAGCGGTGTCCCATTCAGGGTGGCTTGGATCACAGTACCCGCGTATGCCAGGTCCACCGATACGGGTGTAGTGAAGATCATTGACCCTCGCCAGCTCTCCGGAGCCTCCAGATGGATGCCGGTGAAGACTACGAATCCCTTGCCGGATTGGCCTTCGGTGATCGCCGGCGTGCCATCGGGGAATTTGGCGACAACCGCGCCCCACCCTGAAAGCTGGGGACCGTCCTGCCAGTACACATCCAGCGGAGCGCTACTGGGAAAGGATATTTCAACCGGCTCCACATGAATCCCCTTGTTTTCATCGGCGTAAAAGTCGAACCACACGCCTGCCGTGAGATCCACTCCGTTGTAAATGGAATATCCCCCGAAGAAAGCTCCGGCACAAATTCCGAGATAATGTAGGCCATAATCTTCCACCGCACCTCGGATCATCGATGCGGTGTCTCCAGTGAGACTCTCACCGATCGTAATCGAGTTCCCGCCGGGGACGATCATCAGCTTGTATCCCGCCAGCTGTTGCTCGCGCATTGCATTCAGTTGACTTGAGTCCGCAGTTTTATAGCCGACGCCCAGAGTGCCGAGCACTGCTTCAACCGCCGCGACATCCGAGGACGAAGTGCCGGTTCCGTTGAAAAGAAGCACAGGTTCTGCCGCAGGTATCGGAGGTGGTAACCCCCCACCCGCCTGCCCACTTTGAGATCCACACCCAGTGAAGGTGAGCAACGCCACCATTGAAGCGACCACGAGGATCAAGCGCGGTGTGATCGCAACGCGACTAATACAAAAACGCACAAAATCCGTCTCAGATAGTCCAACACAGTCATTATAGCCGCTGCCAAGGAGAGTCAAGGGGACGGCCGAATTTCCCGGGCATTGAGCTATGGCGTTCGCGGCGGCAAATGCAGGGCCTGTTCAAGCCGGCCCCGGAGTTTATCATTGCTCACGAGCAAAAGCTGGTTGTCGTGTTTCAGGAAGTAATCCCGACGAGCGCTCCCAAACCTGTTGACTGCCCAGACGCGAGCCAGCAAACGTGTACAGATAGCCTCCGTCCTCACGGTGCTCAGTGATTTTGAAATCTGCAAAAGTTTGGGGTTTCGGCACGAAGACTGCGTCGATGTCTCCGTAATTTGTGCGGAAGGCGGCCTCCCCTTCAATCGTACTGTGTTCGACGCCGCCTTCTGCCACTCGAAAAATGCTCCCGAGTTTCGTGGGGAACATGCATCGGACAACGAAGCCATGGTCATGGAGGCTCTGTGCCAGTTCCAGCGCGTCGGCGTATACCGGATCACTGGCGGAAAGCAACGCCTCGCCAGTGGGGCACTCGGGGGACTGCGCGAACGCTTGACAGTGAGACGCGGCCCAGAGCAGAACAGAGCCGGCTAGAAGATGATGGGGAAGAACCTTCAAGATGTTCACCGCCATTATTTTGCGTGACACCCGCAGTCTAGCACGCGTCGAATTGGCTGGGATAGTTGTTGAAATCAGGTCTTTGACCAGCCCTATTCGTGCCGCAAAGCCTCAATCGGATCAAGCCGCGAGGCCCGCAGCGCCGGAACCATGCCGCTAATCAATCCCACGGCGCCGAGAATGAGCGTGGAGGCGATCAGCGTTCCAGGAGCGATGATCAGGCGTATGTCGCCGGCTTCCCCATTCTTGGCAAAGGCGCTGTACAAGGTCAGCCTTCCTACGGAAAGCGCAACCGCGTAGGCCAGTATCACTCCCAGCACACCGCCGATAAAGGTAATGGTGAGGGCCTCGGCGAGGAACTGCGTGAGGATGTGCCGGCGTTGTGCGCCCAGCGCCTTCTGCACGCCAATTTCGCGAGTGCGCTGCGTGACTGAAACCAGCATGATATTCATCAGGCCGACGCCGCCGATGCCGAGCGTAAGCGTGCCAATGAAGCCCATCAGCACCTTCAACCCGAGAGTGATGATTTCGAACTGATGGAGCTGAGTCATGAGGTTGAACACTTGCACGGCCTGGCGGTCCGTCTGGTTGAACTTGTGCTGCGTCGCCATGATGGTGCGGACCGATTGTCCCAGCTCCTCGTACTCAGGAGTCAGGTAGGTGAACCAGATCGAGTCCAGGTAATGGGTATCCTTCAAATCGCTCATGGTGCTGAAGGGGACATAAACGATGCGGTTGATATCGTCATTTCCCTCCTGCATTTTGGCGCTCAGGATGCCGATGACTTCGAAGCTCAAGCCGTCAACCCGGATGCGCTCACCCAGCGCGTTCCTTCCGGAAAACAGTTTTTCCTTCGCCTCCGAACCGATCACCGCTACGCGGGCGCGCTGGATCTGGTCTTCCATGTTGTAGAACCGGCCCTGCTCCAGCCTGAGGGCGCGGATCGACATGACGTCGGGATCGTTGCCGGTGACAGCCCATGTGAAAACCCTGGTATCGTACTGGATGCTTGCCTGCTTACTGGCCTCGGGCGTGATGTGGGTGATTTGGGGAAGGTTGGTGGTAAGCGTCTCTATATCATCCTGAGTAAAGCGGATGAGGTTTCCCGCCTTCTGACCGCCGGCCTGCATGGAAGTACGGCCCGGCACGACGATGACAAGCTTGGTGCCGAAATTTGCAAAGATGTTGGCGCAGGCCCGTCCAAAACCATCGCCATACGCGAGCAGCATGACCACCGTAGCGATGCCCCAGGCCATGCCCAGCATGGTCAGCGCGGTGCGGCGGCGATTGTGACGCATGGCGTTATAGGATTCGTGGAGCAGGTCGCGCATCATAGAATGTGTGATTTGTAATTTGTGATTTGCAATTTCAAGTCTCCGAAACAAAATTGCAAATTACAAATTGAAAATTACAAATCCTCCTTACTCCTGCCGCAGGGCTTCCACCGGTTGCAGCATCGCTGCCTTGCGCGCGGGATAAAGGCCCGCCACAACTCCCGCCAGCGTCAGGCTTCCAATTGCCAGCAGGGCCGACATCGGCACCAATTTCGGCGGATCAAATCCGCCGGGACCGTGCACATTTCCGGCCATCGCCATCAAGCCTCCCGCCAGGCACATGCCGATCAGGCCGCTACCGAGTGTAAGCAGCAGCCCTTCCAGAAAAAAATGAAACAGAATGCTGCGGTTTGTGGCGCCGAGGGCCTTTCGCAGTCCGATCTCGTGGGTGCGTTCGCTGACCGCGACCAGCATGATATTGATCACGCCGATGGCGCCCAGAGCCAGCGTGACCATTCCCACCGCTCCCAGGAACATGTTCATGACGTCGAAAATGGTTCCCACCATTTTCGATTCCTTGATCGTATCCCAGCCGTCAAATGCGTTTTCATCGCTGACATCGAGTCCATGATTGCGCGCCACGATCTTGTGGACATCATCCTGCGCCAGAAGGTGCTCCGCGGTCACGCGCGGCTGGTATTCAATAAAAGAAATGGAGTTCTGGTGGTTCTCTCCCTTGAGCGGGAAGTACGTTGCCATCACCTGGAAAGGGATGTAGCCGCGCATATTCAGCCAGGTGTTGTCGCCACGGCCGAGGTGCGGCATGCTGCCAATGACTTCAAACCGGATCCCGTTCAGCAGAACGAACGCGCCCACCGCCGGCCGCCCAGGGAACAGAGTTTTCAACAGTTCGTTGCCAAGGACGATCACATTGCGTTTCTGTTTATCGTCCATTTCATTGAGCCAGCGTCCATCCTTGAGGGGAAGATAACTGATCTCGTTCAGCTGCGGCTCGACTCCCAGGATTTCGGTCCCTGCATTAGCGAACTCACTCACCTCGTGCAGGTCGCCGCGAGTAAGCAAAGGGCACGCATTGCCGACGTGGGGGGCTTGCGTACGAATCTCCACGTAGTCCTGGTAGGTGAGCAAATAAGAACGGGCGGAGTTCATGCTGCCCTTTACCGCTGGCGCCCGCCCGGGAAAGATAAACATGATGTCCTTGCCGAACTCCGCCAACTCGCGCTTGTTGCCCGAGCGGAAGCCTTCGCCGACGCCCACCAGCAGTAGTAGAGATCCCACGCCCCAGGCAATACCAAACATGGTCAGGAACGAGCGCAGTTTGTGGGCCCACAAGTTGCGGAGGATTTGCGCGAAGATGTCAGAAACCGTGCGCATAATCGAGATCCATTGTACCTTTCGGACGGTTGCGGGATTGACACCTGGGAATGCGTCGCCCCTTGGGGTTTACTGGATGCGAAAGCTGCGATAGTCAGACGATTTCACCAGAGGCCCGCACTAAAAAGCTAAAAGCTAATGGCCAACAGCCAACAGCGAATAGCCGCCCCTCCTAATTCTCGCTCCCCACCGGCTTTGCCTTCGGCGCCGGCAGCGCTTTCGCCGGCTTGCCCGGTTTCCCCGGCGTGGCGGGCGGAATCGGCGGAGCCGGAGAAACCACTGCGACCGTCCCTTTGCGGATCTCAATCCTTCCTTTTTCGCAGTTCATCACGAGGCGCGGGCCGTTCGTTCCGATCGAACCGCTGGCACTCGATTGATTGTTGTGAGTGTCAACTTTGATTTCCTCGAAGTCGCTCTCGATCTCTCCCTCATGTGTGCGCGCCTCAACCTTGATCGGCGTGTTGGGCGGAATCGAAACTTGTACGTCACCCTTGCGGTTATCGATCTGGATATTCCCCGGCTTATGCAGCCCGACTTCGACTGTCCCGTTTTCGTCTTCCAAACGCAAATCGCCCGACAAGCCTTCGAGCGCGATGTCTTTCGAGCGTGTCGTCAGGCGCATCGGTCCGGAGAGCGAATCGGCGCGCAGGTCGCCGGAATCCAGGTCCAGCCTGCCATCCAGGCGCGCAAATTCCATTTCCGTGCGCGACGACCGGAAACTCACCGTCTTGCTGACTCGCACCAGCCGCACGCTTTCCTGAAACTCTCCATTCAGGTGAACCGCGCCATCCACATCTTCGACAGCGACTTCATTCGCCTTACCCTGAATAGTCACGTCGCCCTTCACGTGGGCCAGCCGCGCGGAACTGCCGTCCAGACTCAGCGAGACGTTTCCCGTGTGGTCGTTAATATTGACTTCGCCGCGATGATGATTGACCTCAACATTGCTGGTCATCCCCGCGATGGTTACCTCGCCTCTGCCGGATGTGATCACCAGCGCGGTATTGATCGGCACATAGATATCCATGTCGCTGGTCACGCCCTTGTCGCCCGCGCCTTGAGTATTGGCATTTAGCGTGACGACCTTTTCGGCGACGGTGATCTGCGGCTTGGTTTTGCTGTTGTAGTTTTCGGCGTCCTGTTCTTTTTCGGCGCGCACCTTTTTTCGGACAGAAACTTTCATCGTCTTGCCTTCTCCGACGTTGACCGTAATCGTGCCGCGCTCGTCATTCACGTGCAGGATGCTGCCCGCCGGAATGTCCTGGCTCAGTTCGTCGCTGTAGTCATAGGTGGACCCGCCAAAAATCTCGTCGAGTCCTTGATCATCGCCCAGCTGGATGTGCTCCCCGAGGCTCTTCCAGTCCACACGCGCCGCCTGGGTTGCAATCAGTCCGACGCCAATCAGGAAAAGCATCAGGAAAATGCCGCCGACTCCAATGCCTCGCGCCGGCTGGCCCAAGCGCTTAGCCTGTTCGTATTCGATCAACTTGATCACGCCCCACAGGATCAGCAGGGCAGGCCAGAAGCGCGCGAACAGCCTTCCCAGGCTGTGAATTTCCAGAATCCCCATCGTCCCGCACAGGAAAAGCACTCCCATAAGGATCAGCACGACGGGTCCGGCAATCGAACGATGCGGACGCGGAGGCGGAGGCATTATTGGGCTAGCCACGGTTCACCTCGCTTGTCGGTGGAACTGGCGGGACAGGTGGCAGGGGCGGCGTCGGAGGAATCGGGCCTCCCGCATTTGGCGGGATTGCGCCTGGAGCCCCCGGTGGCGGAACATGGTCCGCATCCGATGCACTACCCTGCAGCAACTTGACCCCGCCAACCACGAGCAGAATTATCGGCCAGGTGCGGCCAAGGTTCACCACATGCAGGTTCCTCAGCAGGAACAGGAAGCCGATCGTCATCATCATCGCCGGGCCCATGATCCGCCGGGTGCGGCAGCGCGCACATTGGCAGCCCGAACAAAATGGACGCCCCAGCGCGCCCCAGTTGCGCGCGAACATCCACGCGCCGACTGCAATCAAAATCAGCGGCCAGAAGCGATCCAGACCGTATTCGGCCCAGCCCATGGTGTGCAGCATGAACAGCACGCCCACCAAAATAAGAACGATCGCACCCATTGGGATTTTGCTCGTCTCAACTTTTCCTCCGCCCCCAAACGTTGTCGCCAGGCCAAAAGGATCCGGGATCGGTTGCGCCGTCTGGATCGCTCGTGCCGAACGCACCGAATCAATAATCTGGTAGACCCAAAAGAAGGCTATGCCAATTCCGCAGAAGGCGCCCAGAGCCGTGGAGTGATCGCTGTCGGCGGCGTTGGCCCCGGCGATGAGCAAAACAAAAATGGCCAGATGCGCCAGTCCCTTCGCATATTGGCCGGTGTACACAGCACCCACGCCGAAAGGAAAGAATCCGGCGAGAATTCCCGCCACAGTCGGATTGGGTCCACTGCCGCTTCCCGGAGGAGGAGGCGGTGGCGGGACGTATCCCGATGCTCCCGGAGAGGACGTTGTGGCGGAATAGCCGCCGGGGACGAATCCAGCCGCGCCCGCCGGAGCGCCTCCCATCTCCATCCGCGCTCCCAGGCAGTCTTCGCAATAGATCACGCCCCGGACGGGACGTGTACAGTTCGCGCACAGTGCCTTCCCGCAAGTGCGGCAATAGGCCACTGCTGACGCATCAGCATGATTGGCGCAGTTCATACAAACCTCCGATTCATAGTCGCGTTATGCGACACCGCCACGGCAGGTTCAGCATCCCGCAGCGCGGCCAATATCGGCTGGTTATATTCCCGGGAGTAGTTACGATCCTGTCTCTGGTCTGGTTGTCCACTGGTGTTGTTCTTGCGATTTTCTTTCTGTTCTTTCGGCGCGGGCTCGGCGGGAGTGTTGGCCCGCTTCAGCTCGCGCACCTTCGATTCGATCTCGTACACAAACCGAATATTGTCGTAGTACTTCACCACTTTGATTTGCGCGTCATTATACGCATGCCGCAATGCCGACGGCCGCAGGTTGACCTTCGCCACGTCCGATGGCTTCACGCCCGCCAGCGTTGCCACCAGCGAGAACGAGAAGAAGATCATGCCAAACGACATCGCAAACCGCGGTTGCCGCACAAACGCCGACGCCGGAGCGAAGTACGAATCCCACCATTCCCGCGCCCGCTCGCCGAACGGAGTCGTCCTGCCGTCGGGCCTCACCGCCAGCGGCCGAGTGCTCACGACTCCACTGGTAGCCGCGAGAATATTGTGGACAAGATGCGCCGGAGGCTCGACCGGCTCCGATGCCAACGACCGCAGCAACTGCCGCCCAGCCTGCACCTGCGCAAATAGCGGACCGCAAATCTCACACACGCGCCGGTGGGCTTCGAAGCTCTCCTTGCGCGCCGCACTCAACTGCCCGTCCTTGTCCACAAAATCGTTGTCCAGCGCGTCCGTGAGCAGCGCTTCGAACTCGGTGCATTCGATCCCGTGTTTTGTTTCACCTGGCATCAGATCACCTGCCTATATGTACGTTGTAGGAGGCGTGCAAGTTCCGCTCGTCCCCGGTTAATTCTTGACTTGACGGTCCCCTCCGGAACCCTCAGAGCCGTGGCGATTTCCCGGTAGTCCATATCCTGTAAATCCCTAAGAATCACTGCCTCCCGCAGCTCCGGAGACAGTTTCTGCAGCGCCAAATGCACCATTTCCCGCGTTTCCCGGTTCTGCACCGCAGCATCCGGAGGCACCCCCCGGTCCGCGACCTGCTCACTAAGCGGCTGTGCATCTTCATGTTCGGACGGCGCCGAATCCAGCGAATCCGTGATCCGGTCCCCTTTACTCTTGCGGAAATGGTCGACCAGCAGGTTGCGCGTGATCGTAGTGACCCAGGTCATGAACGCGCCCTTACCCGAATCGTACGTATTCAACGTCCGGTACATTTTGATAAAGACCTCTTGGGTGAGGTCCTGCGCGTTCTCGGAATCTCCAGCAAACCGGTAGCAGACGTTGTATATCCGCCGGTGATAGCGCTGCACAATCTCTTCCCAAGCCGCGGCATCGCCCGAAACGCAGCGACGGACCAGCAATCCGACAACCTGGGCTTCTTCCAAACCAGACTCCGTGAACTGCGCTTCAATCCCAAGGAAACGTCAAATGTCCTGGCTCGCGTGGGGACGGACGCATTCGTCCGTCCCACCCGAGCCAAGCTCGGCCGCTCCGCCAGCACCTGCACTTTTCGCATCAGGGTATCGCTTTAGCGATACCGTGAGCTTCTAAATCAGACGCCCCTTTAGGGGCTGCGCACCAACCGCCCTCCGCAGATCTGTCTTTCAACAGCACAGGAGAAGTACGTTAGTGTCGGACAGGAAGTTCCCTTGAATCATGGAGCTAGCGATTGTAGCAGGAGGTCTCAGTCAAGTCCGTTGGGCTGCCAGACCCGATCAGCGGAACGGATTCGTCACGGTGACGCCGAAATATTTCTGGCCGGCGTTGAAATCTTCCGACCAGATTCGCCCGCACCCGGCACGCTCTGCGGCTGCAACAATCATGCCGTCGTAGAAATGGATGCCATAGGACGCGCGGACCTCGACGGCACGGCGAATCAGCTCAGCATCCGGAATGACTATGCGGATCGGTGCCAATGCGTCCAGCCCTTTCATAACAGCATCCGCATTCGCCGGAGGAGAAATCTTGTGCAGCAGAGTAGCGGCGAATTCAGCCAGCACTTGAGTTGAAATCACCAGCTTGCCTGCAATCCCACCCTTCAGCAACTCTCGGGCGACCCTTTGTTTTTCAGGATGGTTCGTGTCGTAGGCATACACGAGCACATTTGTATCGAGGAAATCAGGACCGCTCATAAAGGTCTTCCCGTTTCCACGTTCGTTTTCCCATACGGATCTGAAGCTGCTCAAAACTTCGTTCGAGCACTTCTAACTCCCTGCGCTTGCGACCGGATTTCGCATGTTCGGCGGCGAGTTGTTGAAGGTAGGAGCGCACCAGGCCCGTGAGCGTCGTGTCGCGTTCGACGGCAATTTTGCGGGCTTCCTTAACGAGATCATCGTCGATTGAAAGCGTGATGTTCATTGACCCATAATACGTGAAACCCTTAATATGGGCAACCGCGAACTGTGGCCGATCGCGGGCGAGCTGGGTAGACCTGGGTGGACCGGGGTGGCCGGTTTTGCGCCCTTTGCAAGGGCGCGGGTGTAGATAGCGATCCCGCCGTCAGGCTCTCACCAGAACACGTTCGTCGTTGGTGACGAACAGATCCACGTTCGCACTTGAAGCGCAGGCTAACTGCATAGCGTCGGGAGCCGGCTTCAGGGCAAGCATGTTGACGCCATCCAGTTCATCGTCCCTTTGGAGAGAGTGCCCATTTGACGCGTCAAGGTAGGCAGGTAGATGCTTCGCAGAGACTCTATGCCAACCTTCCCATAAACTTGGCGGTGGTTCGTTCCTTGCGGCCCCATCGCAAGGGGCGCGTGCTGACAGCGATTGCGCCGCCGAGGCTTCACCTGCTTCGTCCCGAGTCGGCGTAGAAGCGAGGCGCGCCCGAGCCATAGGTTTTCCTAAAACCTGAAACCTGAAACCTGAAACCTGAAACCTGAAACCTGAAACCTGAAACCTGAAACCTGAAACCTGCCCTACGAGAATCGCACCTTCACATCCGGCCCCTTATCCAAATGAATGCTCTCAATAAATCGCACCCGCCCCGTCTTCAAAGTCAGAATCACCGAAGAAACCCGCGTCCCTTCGCCAAAAAATCGGACGCCTTTCAGCAGCGCGCCTTCGGTCACACCGGTCGCGGCGAAGATCATCTGTTTCCCCGGAGCCAGGTCTTCCGCTTCATAGATTTTCTTCTTGTCTTTAATCCCCATCTTCGCAATCCGCTCTTCCAACTCGGGCTTGTCAACGACCAGTCGTCCCAGCATGTATCCGTTCAGGCAGCGGATGGCAGCCGCCGTAATCACGCCTTCCGGAGCGCCGCCCGATCCCATGACCGCATGCACTCCGGTTCCCATCACCGCCGCCGCAATGCCCGCCGACAGGTCGCCGTCGCCAATCAGCTTGATGCGCGCGCCCGCCTTCCGAATATCGGAAATCAGCTTCTCGTGCCGCGGACGGTCGAGCACGACCACCACCAGATCGTCCACGCCGCGCTGCATCCGCCGCGCAATATTTTTCAGGTTGACCGCCACCGGAGCGTCCAGATCCACCGCGTTCTTGCACGATGGCCCCACCACGATTTTTTCCATGTAGCAATCGGGAGCATGCAGCAATCCGCCTTTTTCCGAAGCCGCCAGCACCGTGATCGCTCCTGGAGCGCCCGTAGCGCAAAGGTTCGTACCCTCGAGCGGATCGACCGCGATGTCAACATGCGGAACCG
The DNA here is from genome assembly GCA_963772195.1 of uncultured Acidobacteriaceae bacterium. GTDB lineage: Bacteria > Acidobacteriota > Terriglobia > Terriglobales > Acidobacteriaceae > Acidiflorens. The sequence goes on from CAVYWE010000004.1 coordinate 349,174, forward strand.
CACGCCCGTCCAGATAAGGCCCGCCAACCTGTTCTCCGATATAAAGCATGGGCGCGTCATCGCGTTCGCCCTCGCCAATCACAATCGTGCCATGCATCGGGACCGTGTCCATCGTTTTGCGCATGGATTCGGTCGCCACCTGATCGCTCAGCGGACGGTCGCCTTGGCCCATGGTGCGCGCCGACTCGATGGCCGCGTTCTCCACCACGCGCAAAAATTCCAGCGCCAGATCGCTTTCAATATTTTCCCCGAAATTCTTCGCATGCGCTTCGGGACGCCCTTCGGTTGGCATCAATGCCTCCTACATAAAACGCGACCTAGGAATATATCCCCTTCGGAGCAGAGATGGAAGTGCAGGTGAGTGTGGAAGGGTTCGTGTGGCAGGCTCGTGTGGCGCGGGCGCCCTCGCCCGCGAACTGTGTGCAGCAGATGGCTTTCAGGGCATCCACAGATATCCTGTCCAATCTAGCCCGTATGCAGCGCGCGCTCCACATCGGATGCCACCATTCCATACATCTCGAGGTCGAGGAACTCTCCCCACTTCAAGATATGGCCGCGCTGGCTTCCTTCATGCCGCATGCCGATTTTTCTCAAGACTCCCGCCGACGCAGAGTTATTAACGAAATGGCTCGCGAAAATCCGGTGCAGACCAAGCGTCTCGAATCCATATTCCACCATCGCCCTGGCAGCTTCCGTGGCATACCCCTTTCCCCAATAAGGGACACCAATCCAGTAGCCAAGTTCGGCGCGACAATGGTCGGGTTCGATCCGCAGTCCCACGCCGCCGCACAGCGCGTCACTCTCACGCACGACAATGCCCAGCCGCACGCCACTGCCGTTCAAGAGCTCCTCCTGCGTGCCGGCCATAAAGTCCCGAGCGTCGGACTCGGTGTAAGGATGCGGAATACGCAGCGTGGTCGCCGCCACTTCGCGCGCGCCGATAAGCGGCATGAGCGCTGGAATATCCGAGGGGGCGTGGAGGCGCAGCGTCAGCCGCTCAGTTTGCAATGGAGTGAATTCCATCGGTCTAATCTAACGTGAGTCGATGTGGCACGGAGATCTAGAACGCGTCAATTCCCGTCACGCTCGCCCCGATGATCAGCGTGTGGATATCATGCGTCCCCTCGTAGGTCTTCACCGATTCCAGATTCATCAGATGACGCATGATGGGATAATCGTCGGCCACGCCGTTTGCTCCCAGAATGTCGCGCGATAGCCGCGCGCACTCGAGCGCCATCCAGACGTTGTTTCTCTTCGCCATCGAGATGTGTTGATGCTGCACTTTTCCAGCGTCTTTCAAGCGGCCAACTTGCAGCACGAGTAACTGAGCCTTCGTGATTTCGCTGATCATCCAAGCGAGTTTCTCCTGCACCAGTTGATGCGAGGCGATGGGCTGATCGCGAAACTGTTTCCGCAACAACGAATACTGCAGCGCGCAGTCGTAACACGCCATCGCGGCCCCCACTGCGCCCCACGCGATTCCATAGCGCGCCTGATTCAGGCACATAAGCGGAGACTTCAATCCGTCCGATCCAGGCAGCAGATTCGACTCGGGGATCCGTACATCTTGCAGCGACAAGCCGGACGTCACCGAAGCGCGCAACGACCATTTCCCATGAATGTCGCTAGCCTTGAATCCAGGACGGTCGGTCTCGACCAGAAATCCGCGTATGCTATCTGCTTCATCGGTCCCTCCATTGTTGGAACTGACTTTGGCCCAGATCACCGCCACGTCGGCGATCGTGCCGGAGGTGATCCACATCTTTTCGCCGTTCAGCACATACTCTTTGCCAACCTTCTTCGCGCGCGTTCGCATGCCGCCAGGGTTCGATCCGAAGTCCGGTTCGGTCAATCCGAAGCAGCCGAGCTTTTCGCCTTTCTGCATCGCGGGCAACCAGGTATTTTTCTGCTCGTCGCTGCCGAAGGTATAAATCGGATACATCACCAGCGCCGACTGCACGCTGACAAACGAGCGCACGCCGGAATCCCCGCGCTCCAGTTCCTGCGTGACCAGGCCATATTCGACATTCGACATGCCGGCGCAGCCGTAACCGTTCAGCGACGCGCCGAAGAATCCGAGGTCGGCCATAGGCTTAACGAGTTCGCGCGGGAACCGGCCGGCGCGGTTGCATTCCTCAATGATCGGCACAAGATTGTCTTCAATGAAGCTGCGCGCCGTGTCGCGAACCAGGCGCTCGTCGTCATTCAGCAACGCGTCGAAGCCGATGAAATCCACACCACGGAATTTGATGGCTGGCATAAAGTCTCACTCCACAAGTCAGCAGACATCGAACAGGAAACTAATCAAACTAGCAGAGCGGCAGGGCAGTCAGCAACGCGAACCTGGAGAGACGGGCGCCCTCGCCCGTCCAAGCCGAGACTAGCCCGGCCGGGCCTCTCTCCGAGCCGACTAAGGCCTGAACCTCGGTATCCAGCGCGGCACCGACGCGCGATAGCGATCGTATTCGTCCCCAAACTGCTTGCGCAGCGTCGGCTCCTCATAGAAGACGACAAAGAGGTGGGCAGTCAGTAACATGCAGGCCATATAAATCGCGATGTGCCATGAGTGGAACAACCACGCTTGTCCTCCGATGACGAGGCCGACTCCGATATACATCGGGTTGCGCACGAAGCGGTGCAGACCTCTGACGACGAGGATTTTTGTTGGCGCAAGCGGCGCGGGCGTTCCGCCTCCAATCAAAGCAAAGCCCCAGAACGCGGTGTGCAGATAGATCGCAATCCCAATGGCAATGACGGTAATAGCCGCCCATTCTTCAGCGCCGGCCACGGGTGCTGCCGCATCCTGCCTTAACCGCCACGGCACATAGCCAGCGACGGTCCCGGGCACCAACACGGTGAAAACCAGCGTTTTGGCGACTGCGGAAAAGTTGGCGCGCACGATAAGTATCTTTGTCCGATATGACGCCACCGTCAACCACGTGGTCCGTAGGGGCGGAGAGACCAGCAATGCAAAGAAATATCGCGAAAAAATAATTGAAAAGTATTAGCTGAAAGAAAAAAGCGCCGCGTTTCTTGTAATCACTCTCGACACCGCTTCCCACCAGGCGATAATCTGTTGCAGCCCAGCGTTGCGAGCACTAGTCTGCGTCGCTGTTCTCTGTCATGTCTTCACCCGCAAATTTTGTCAATCGACTGCTGCCGCTGCTGATCGGCTTCCTGGTTGTGTCCGCGATTTACCTGTACGCCTTCCCGCAAGCGAATGTTTTTTATGCCGGAGTGGTGTTGCTACACGCCGTCGCCGGAGTGGTGGCTTCAGTCATGCTGCTGCTCGGGCTGATCCGCTCGTGGCGTCAAGGCAGTCCGTTGGTCCGCGTCGGAATGGTTCTCCTGTTCCTAGGCGCAATCCCAGGTCTGGCGCTGATTTACACCGGAGCCCTGCGCACGCATTGGACGCTCGTCTATATCCATATCGCCGTGAGTTTTCTCGGTGTCAGCCTGATCGCCGCCGCACGACTCAGGTGGCTATCGCGTCACGCTATCATCCGCGTTGCCGCCGTACTCGCTGTGTTGGTGGTACTGGCGCCCGTTGCTCGCTATCTCCGCGAAACTCGCTGGAACCAGCATGGACGCATTGAAAATCCAACCCTGCCGCCCGTCAGCATGGACGGCGAAGGCGACGGCCCCACCGGCCCATTTTTCCCCAGTTCCGCGCAGGTGTATGGCGGAGAAAAGATTCCCAGCAAGTTCTTCATGGAATCGGATTCCTGCAAGCGCTGTCACGAGGATATCTACAATCAGTGGAACAGCTCGGCTCACCATTTTTCATCGTTCAACAATCAGTGGTACCGCAAGTCGATCGAGTACATGCAGGACACGATCGGCACCAAGCCATCAAAATGGTGCGGCGGATGCCATGACCCCGCAGTTCTCTACGCCGGGAAGATGGATACGCCCATCAAACAAATCGTGCACACGCCCGAAGCCCAAGCCGGACTCGGCTGCATGATGTGCCACTCCATCGCCGACGTAAAAAGCACGATGGGCCAGGGCGATTTCTACCTTGAATATCCCAAGCTGCACGAACTCGCCGCCAGCAAGAATCCCGTCATTCGCACCCTGCACGACTTCATGATCAAGCTGAATCCGGAGCCGCACCGCCGCGTCTTCCTCAAGCCGTTCATGAAGCAACAGACAGCCGAATTCTGCTCTTCCTGCCATAAGGTGCACCTCGACGTGCCGGTCAATCACTACCGTTGGATTCGCGGTTTCAATGAGTACGACAACTGGCAGGCCAGCGGCGTCTCCGGAGAGGGCGCGCGCTCGTTCTACTACCCGGCGAAACCGCAGCAATGCGCCGATTGCCACATGCCGCTCGAGCGCTCCAACGACATGGGGAACGTTGCCGGCAAAGTCCACTCCCACCGTTTCCCCGGTGCCAATACCGCGCTGCCCACTGCCAACGAAGATGCCGCGCAGTTGAAGGCCACCGAAGATTTCCTGAGCAGCGGAGCTCTTACGGTTGATATTTTTGCGCTCTCGCCGGCAAGCGCTCCGCTAAAGCCAGGAGCAATCGCGCAACACGAACTCGCAACCACCTTCGCCGTGGGAGAGGAGGCAGAAGCGAAAATCACGCCCGGCTCTAGTTCCAATGTTGAGGCCGCTCCCGTCACCGCGCCTCTCAACCGGGTGCAGCCCGCCATCCGTCGCGGCGACACCGTTCGCGTCGATGTTGTAGTTCGCACCAAGCGCGTCGGACATTTCTTCCCCGGCGGCACCGTCGATGCCTACGATACCTGGCTCGAACTCAAAGGTGTCGACGACAAGGGCCAGACGATTTTCTGGAGCGGAATGGTCGCTGGCGATGGCAAAGGCCCGGTCGAAAAGGGCGCGCATTTTTATCGCTCGCTGCAGGTAGACGCGCACGGCAATCCGATCAACAAGCGCAACGCCTGGGCGACGCGCGCCGTCGTGTACGTGCGTCTGATTCCGCCCGGCGCCGCCGACACGGTGCATTTCCGCATGAAAGTTCCCGAGAAGACAGGCAGCAAAATTACGTTGACCGCGCGGCTCTGCTATCGGAAGTTCGCGTGGTGGGGTACGCAGTTTGCGTTTGCGGGCGAGCGCGACAGGGGGAGCGATAACGCCCGCGATAACGCCCGCGACAACGAGCGCGACAGCCGTCCATCGAAGTCCGGGATCGCGCCTGGCTCCGATACGCCCGCGGCTGTCACCGCCGACTACGACGATACGAAATATGCGTTTACACAATCGCTCCGTGGAGTTTCCGCGAAGGAGGAGAAAATTCCCGATCTCCCCATCGTGACGGTTGCCCAAAACGAAGTAGCCGTCGACGTCCTGCCCGCGAACGCCCCCGCGCCGCAGCCCAAAACCCAGCTCGCGAAAGAAGACTGGCAGCGCTGGAACGATTACGGCATCGGTCTGCTGCTGCAAGGCGATTTGAAAGCGGCGCAGGCTGCCTTCGAAAGAGTCACCGAGGTCGATCCCCAGAATCCCGATGGATGGGTTAACATCAGTCGCGCCGCGTTGCAGGAAGGCGATCTCCCGCGCGCGCGCACCGTTCTCGAGAAAGCGCTGGCGCTCAATCCGACCCTGGCGCGCACTAATTTCTTCTACGGATCGCTAATGAAATCCACGGGAGACTACGATCAGGCAGCCGCGCATTTCCAAATCGTGCTTGCGCAGTATCCGCATGATCGAGTTGCGCTGAACAACTTTGGGCGCATTCTGTTTCTGCAGAGGAAGTACACCGACGCCGTGAAAATCCTGCAGCAGGCGCTCGCCGTCGATCCCGAGGACTTGCAGGCGCACTACAACCTTATGCTCTGCTACAACGGTCTCGGCGACGAGAAGATGTCGAAAGAACACCAAGCTCGCTATGTGCGTTTCAAGGCCGACGAAGCGTCGCAGGCCATCACCGGCCCCTATCGTCAGCTCAATCCCGAAGACAACAAAGAACGGCAGAGTATCCACGAGCACGTGTCCGTCCCACTGCCGATTTTGAACAACGCACCAGCCAAGCGCCTGGCCGCACGCGCCACCATTATTCACGCCGCAACCACGAACCACGTAGGGACGGACGCATTCGTCCGTCCCGCCGGGGAAAGCCCGGCAGCAGCCCGCACCACCGCGATTCCCGGGGCCAAAAGGTAATGCATTCTTTCGACAGAAATTCTCTGCTCAGATTCCCCCGTGCCTCTGTGTCTCTATGGTGGGTGTTGCCCTTGGTGTTAATCGCGGCAAGCTCCGCACGCGCGCAGGAGCACATCACCTTCCGCGACATCACCGCCCAGGCCGGCATCCACTTCACCCACAACAACGGAGCCTTCGGAAAAAAATGGCTCCCGGAAACCATGGGCCCCGGCTGCGCCTTCATCGATTACGACAACGACGGCTTTCCCGACATTCTCCTCGTCAACGGCCAGGATTGGCCCGGCCACGCCAAAAACGGCGCGACCACGTTAAAGCTCTACCACAACAACCATGACGGCACCTTCACTGACGTGACGCGCAAGTCCGGTCTCGGCATTTCGCTCTTCGGACTCGGCGTCACCGTCGGCGATTACGACAACGACGGCTTCGACGACATTTTCATCACCGCCGTCGGTCAGAGCCATCTCTTCCACAACAACGGCAACGGCACTTTCACCGATGTCACCAAGTCCGCGGGACTCTGGGGCCCGAACGAGTTTTCCACCGGCGCCGCGTGGGTTGATTACGATCGCGACGGCAAGCTCGATCTCGTCGTCGCCAACTATGTGCAGTGGTCCGAGCAAACCGACCTCTATTGCACGCTCGACGGCTCGCACAAGTCCTACTGCACGCCCGAATCTTATAAGGGAACGTCGGCCCGCCTCTGGCATAACCTCGGCAACGGCAAGTTCGAAGACGTCACTCAGAAAGCAGGCCTTTACGATCCGACGTCGAAGGGACTCGGTGTCGCTATTCTCGACTACAACAACGACGGATGGCCCGACATCCTGATTGCCAACGACACTCAACCCAACAAGCTCTACCTGAATAAAAAGAACGGTACTTTCGAAGAGCGCGCGGTTTCCGCCGGCATTGCGTTCAGCGAAGATGGCGTTGCCCGCGCCGGCATGGGCGTCGATGCCGCAGATTACGACCGCTCCGGCAGCGCCAGCCTGATCATTACAAATTTTGCCAACCAGATGCTTTCGCTCTACCACAACGAGGGCAACGGTTTGTTCGTGGATGAAGCTCCGCGCTCGGAAGTCGGCCGCGCCACACTAGTTACGCTCGGCTTCGGCTGTTTTTTCTTCGACTACGATGACGACGGCTGGCAGGACATCCTCATCGCCGACGGCCACATCGAAGACCAGATCGAGAGCGTACAGAAGCGCGTAAGCTACGCCGAGCCGCCGCACTTATTCCGTAACCTCGGAAACGGCAAGTTTGAAGAGGTCACGAATGAAGTTGGGAGCGCCTTTGCCGCTCCGAAAGTCGCGCGGGGCGCCGCCTACGCCGACATCAATAATGACGGAGCCCTCGACGTCCTCCTCATGACCAACGGCGGCCCGGCGCATCTCTACCTCAACCAAGGCGGCACTAATCAAAGTCTGCGCATAAAACTCGTCGGCACAAAATCCAACCGCGACGGAATCGGCGCCATCATTCGCGTAACCGCCGGGAGCGACAAGCAGTGGCTCACTATGAAGACCGGCTCCAGCTATCTCTCGCAGAGTGAACTGGTGCTGACCTTCGGTATGGGATCGAAAACGAAAGCCGACGCAGTCGAAATTGACTGGCCCAGCGGGCAAGTGGACAAGCTTTTAAACATTGCGACCGGACAGACCGTTACAGTCCAGGAGGCTAAGGGCCAGATCGCCGCGCGGCCGTACGGGAAGAAATAGCCCTATGTGTTCAAGCGACCCTTTTAATTTTGTCATCCTGAGCGGAGCAGGCCATTCGCAAAGCGAATGACCTGCGGAGTCGAAGGACCCCTACGAGCTGCAATCTGGCATGAGTGCGACGAGGCGTTCTCGCCATGCTCCTGCCATTAAGGTTTGTGCCCACGAGCACACTCGCCACTCGGATAGAATCATTTGTTAATCCCAATGATCAAAACACTCATCGTCGCTCTAGCCTTCACCTTTCTTCTCGCGCTACTAGCCGCGACCGGTCCCGCCGCCAATCCCCAGGAAGCCGCCCGCCTCAACAACATCGGTGTCGCGTACATGAACCAGCAGCTCTTCGAAAAAGCCTTAAAGGCGTTTGCAGAAGCCGCTACAAAAGATCCGGCGTTAGAGGTGACAGCCGTCAATCGCGGCGTGGCGCTGCTCAACCTGCAGCGTGTCGATGAAGCGAAGGCGTTGCTTGAGAAAGAAGCAAAGAACAATCCCAAAGATGCGCACGTCTGGTACAACCTCGGTCTCTATTACAAGAACTCCGCCGATGCGAGCGCAGCCGTCGATGCGTTCCGCCACGTCATTGAAATCGATCCGAATGACGCCGATACCTGGTACTTCCTGGGATCGACCTACGCACAACTCAAGCAATTTCCAGAAGCGATCGCTGCCTTCGAGCACGCGTTAAAGCTCGATCCGCACCACGCCTCCGCCCAGTTCGGACTGGCGCGGGCCTACCAGCAATCCGGCCAAGCCGATCCTGCCCATGAAGCGATGAAGAAGTTCCAGTACATCACGCAGAACAAGTTGGGCGCCCCCATCAGCCTGGCGTACGGCGAGCAGGGAAAGTATTCGCGCGCGGAAGAGTCGGCGGTGGCGGTGGAGAAGGTGGGGGCGGCGATTCCGGTGAGGTTTGTGGATGTGACAAAACAGGCAGGTTTGAAATCAAAGACGACGTCCGCAGGCAAGGACCTGGTTTCGTTTCTCGGCCCGGGCGCCTGCTTTCTAGACTACGACAGAGATGGCCAGATCGACATACTTCTGGTCGACAACGGGCCGGGGGGCGGCATTGTCTTATACCACAATGTGGGGGATGGCAAGTTCGAAGACGTGACCAGCAAGTCTGGCCTGGATCCCGGCCTACACGCGATTAGCTGCACCGCCGGGGACTTCGATAACGACGGCGCAGCGGACCTTGCGGTTGCCTTAAGCGATGGTGTCCGGCTCCTCCACAACGAAAAAAATGGCACGTTCAAGGATGTGACTGAAGCTTCGGGCCTCAAGAATGATGGCGCAAACCTCGGTATTACCTTTGTTGATTACGACCACGATGGCGACCTGGATCTTTTTATTACTCGGACGCTCAGAAATGCTCCCTCACCCGCGGCAGGACAACCCATCGGCTTGCCGAGCGGCTTGGAATTCCCCGGCAACGTCATGTGGCGCAACAACGGCAATAGTACGTTCACCGACGTTACGATGGCTGCCGGACTATCTGCGGATCCGAGCGTCAGCTCAGTCGGATCGGATTACAACAATGACCGCGCAATTGACTTGGTCGTAACTGACATAAAAGGTCCGTCGATTTTCGCGAATCCGCGCGAGGGCAAGTTTTCTACCCCGGACGTTGGCCTCTCGCTATTTTCTCGGCTGCCAATGGGTATCGCGGTGCTGGACTTCAATCACGACAGTTGGATGGATCTCGCTTTTACTAATGGTGTGACTCCCAACGGTGTAACTGCCCTCGCACTCTGGCGTAACGATCAAGGTAAGCACTTCGAAAAAGTTCCTTTGCCGGAAACGAACTGGGTTCGCGCCTTCGGCGTCGCCGCCATCGACTACGACAACGATGGCTGGGTTGACCTAGTCGCCGTCGGCGAGACCAAAGACGGCAAGGGCGAAATCCGCCTCTTTCGCAATCTCGGGCCCGACGGCTTCAAAGATGTCACTGCCGAAACCGGACTCGACAAGATTCAGCTCAAAGAGCCGCGCGCCATCATCGCTGGCGACTACGACAATGACGGCGCCGTCGATCTTCTGATCACGCAAAATCACGGCCCCGCCGTATTGCTCCATAACGAAGGTGGCAACAAGAACAATTCGCTGCGCCTCGCGCTCAAGGGCCTGAACGACAACAAGAGCGCCATTGGCACGAAGGTTGAAGTCTTCTCCGCCGGCTTGCGGCAGAAGTTTGAAGTGTATGGATCGTCCGGCTACCTCGGACAGAACTCGCCCTACCTGACCATCGGCCTAGGCCAAGCTAAGGAAGCCGACGTTGTCCGCATGCTGTGGCCGACCGGCGTTCTGCAGGATGAAGTCGGAGTCGCCGCCAACAAGACGCAGAACATTCTGGAGCTCGACCGCCGCGGCAGTTCGTGTCCAACGCTCTTTGCGTGGGATGGTCACGAATACCAACTCGTCGGCGACATGCTCGGCGCAGGCGTGGTTGGACACTGGATCGCCGCAGGCGATAGCAAGGCCGACCGCAACGTCGTCCGTAATATCGCTCGCCCCACCGAAGCCATCAAGCTCGACCGTACTTCGCTCCGCGAAAAAGATGGCAAGCTAAGCTTCCGCTTCATGGAGCCGCTCGAAGAATCCGTCTACCTCGATCAGGTGCAATTGCTCGCCGCCGATCATCCCGCCGATGTCGACGTTTATCCCAACGAATATTTCGCCAGCAATCCGCCGTACCCGCCGTTCAAGGTTGTGTTCAGCAATAAAAATGACGCGCGTCCGCCTGCCGGTGCGTGGGACGAGCACGGCCACAACGTGCTCCCCGATCTGCTCGCGCATCGCTATTTCGGCGACTTCAAAGTGCTTCCGTTCTTGGGATTCGCCGAGCCCCACAGCCTGGAACTTGATCTTGGCGAGCCCTACCGCGGCGGCCCGCTGTGGCTGCTGATGCATGGAGAAATCGAATATTTTTCCGCAACGAGCATGTACGCTGCCGATCAAGCCGGCATCCATCCCTTCGCCCCCTACGTCGAAGCGGAGGACGTCCGCTTTGGGGTGGCGCAGCGCTTCAGCGCTGCGATCAGCCAGGTTTCTGGTTCTACGGCTTTAGCCGCTGAGGGAAAGTCGGCCAAGGGCAGATGGGTCCGCGTCATCGATGACATGGGATTCCCCGCCGGTGGCGCGCGCACCATGACCGCCGATCTTACCGGCAAACTTCCGCTGGGCACGCGCCGCATTCGCATAACCACAAATCTCCAGATCTACTGGGACAACATCCTGATCAGCCGCACGAGCCAGGATCAAAGCCAAGGTCAGCGCGCCCGCCTGACGCCGGTCCCGCTCGCGCGCGCCGAACTGAATTTCCACGGATTCCCGCTGAAGATCGAAGACCAGCCACCGGGCAACGTGAAATACATTTACGAAAAGGCCAGCGCCACCGGCCCATATACGCGGCCCGCAGGCGCTTACACCCGCTATGGCGATGTGCGCCCGCTGCTCGAATCGGTCGACGACAAGTTTGGCGTCTTCGGCTCGGGCGATGAAGTTGCACTTGATTTTGATCCGGCGACGTTGCCCGCACTGCCGCGCGGTTGGGTGCGCGATTATTTCTTCGTCGCCAACGGATACGAAAAAGATATGGACTTCTATGCCTACCGCGGCGATACGGTTGACCCTCTGCCATTCCGCGACATGCGCACGTATCCGTATCCCGGCCAATCTTTTCCCTCCGATGCCGACCACCTGAACTACTTGCTCGAATACAACACCAGGTTCATGTCGGGCAACGAAGCGAGTGGATATTCGTTCCAATACCCCGACCACCGCTGATCCAGTAGCGCCGGCATCCTGCCGGCTGTCCCGAGGGCGTCTCGCCCTCGACGCGGAGGGCTAGGACCCCGAAGGACAGCCGCCGAGACGGCGGCGCTACTCCCTATCGCGCTACAATCACTGTGCATGCGGGCCGGGCAGATTATTATTTTGTGGATCGCCTTCACCGGCCTGCTGTCGGCCCAGATCGCGCCCCAAGGCCCGACGGGGCCCGGTACTAAGATTCCTCCCGCGCGTAGTGAAAAGAAGTCACCGGCGCCCAAACTCACCGCTCCCGTCCCGATTTTTCGCGACATCGCTGCCCAATCCGGCCTGACCGCTTCCCACATCTCCTCGCGCGAAAAATATTATGTGATCGAATCGATGAGCGGCGGCGTCGGTCTGTTTGACTGCGACAATGACGGCAAGCTCGATATCGTGATGGTGAACGGCTCGACTGTCGATCGCTATAAGCAGAGCGGCGGCGATCCTCTAGTCACGCTCTGGCATCAGGATGCTAACCTCAAGTTCACCGACATCACCGAGAAAGCCGGACTCACGCGCAAAGGTTGGGGCATGGGCGTTGCCGTCGCCGACTTCGACAACGATGGCAACCTCGATCTCTTCGTTACCGGCTACGGTGGCAACGCGCTTTATCGCAACAAAGGCAATTGCACCTTCGAAGATGTCACCGACAAGGCTGGAGTGCGTGGCGGCGGCTTCTCCACAGGCGCGGCTTGGGCAGACTACGAACGCGACGGCAACGTCGATTTGTTCGTCTCCAGATATGTTCACGTGGACATGAATGACCTGCCCGCTTTCGGCTCGACCAAGTTCTGCCAATTCAAAGGCGCGCCGGTGCAGTGTGGGCCGTGGGGCATGGAGGGCGAAACCGATCTCCTCTACCACAACCGCGGCGACGGCACGTTCGAAGAAGTCTCGAAGAAAGCCGGTGTTGACGATCCCGAAAAATATTACGGACTGGGCGTGACCTGGGGCGACTACGACAACGACGGCTGGCCCGATCTTTTCGTCGCCGATGACGCGACTCCGAATCATCTCTATCACAACAATCACAACGGCACGTTTACTGACGAGGCCATGGTCGGAGGCATTGCGCTGAACAGTGAAGGTCAGGCTCTTGGTTCGATGGGCGTGACCTGGGGCGATTACGATCACAGCGGCCGCCTCTCGATGTTCATCACCGAATTCGCCGACCAGCCCAACACGCTTTATCGTAACCTGGGATTTCAGAATCTGGGATATCAGAATCACGGACCGCGAGGATTCGAAGATGTCGCCATGCCATCGCATCTCGGCCAGCCCAGTTTGCCGCTGGTCGGCTGGGGCACGACGTTTTTTGACATGGACAATGACGGCTGGCTCGATCTGTTCGTTGCTAACGGACACGTCTATCCGCAAATGGACGCGGTGAAGGGAAGCGCCGCTTACGCCGAGCCGATGCTGTTGCATCGCAACCTGCGCAACGGAACGTTCGAAGAAGTTTCGAAGGCGGCGGGCCTGGCCGACATGGCTCTGAAATCCCGGCGGGGCGCTGCTTTTGGCGACGTCGCTAACAATGGCAACATCGATATCGTTGTGCTCAACGTAGGAGAGCCGCCTTCGCTACTACTCAACACAAATAAAATCGCGAACCATCGTGTGCTCTTCCACTTGGTTGGGACGAAAAGCAACCGCGCCGCAATCGGTGCGCGCGTCACCATTCATGCTGGAGGAATGACGCAGTTCGACGAAGTGCGCGGCGGTGGCAGTTATCTTTCGCAGAACGATCTGCGCCTTCATTTCGGTTTGGGATCGGCGACAAAAGTTGACTTAGTTGAAGTGCGCTGGCCCACGGGTAAGATGGAAAGCTTCAAGGATGTAGCTGCGGACAAGATCTACGCCATCACCGAAGGGCAGGGAATGAAGGAGACGGTCACATTACCCGCTCCGGAATCCATTTCTTTCTAGACGAATTCAGGCGCATGGGTTCACGGCTGCCGCGCCTTCGTCAGCTCTTTCCAGGTCACGAGCACGAAACCTTGTTCCTTAAGAAACTGGCGGAACTCCGCGCTCTTCACCATATCCAAGTCGCGTTGCCGCCAGGCTGCGCCCCAATCCGGATGGTCCCAAGTGGCGCCGCGCATTTCTTCGTCGTCATAGGCCAGGTGCACAGTGAGTTGATATACCCCTGGCTTGAGTGGTGCGAGTTGCTTCTTGTACCAGTCGAGCCAGGCTTTGCTGTTGGGCGCAACACCCGGTTCCATGATGACGACGCGTTGCACGGTGATCTCCTCCGCGTTCACAGAACTTCCCGCGGGCGGACCATGAGTTCCCGACGTCTCCAAAAGAATAGGGAGCTTGTATTCGTCACGTAGTTTTCGGTACACGCCGAAGAGGTCGCCAGAGGACACCATGCCCACCATGTGCATATCGAGGTGTGTAACCGAAATGCCCGCGTTTTTCGCGCGGTCAATCTGCGATCGCAATTCGTGTTCCACTTCCGGCATTTTGGCGTTTCTGGCAACATCAGGCGTGTCGAGCGGAAAGTATCCTTGGGCATCGACGAGGCTAGGGACTCTGCGCGCGCCGCTGACCGGACCCCAGCGCAGATCGGTCCACTCACTGGTCAACGCAAGGTGGATGCCGAGATCGGCGTTCGGATGCTGTTTCGCCCAGCGCGCCACCTCAGGAAACCACGGGCAGGGAACCAGGATGCTGGCCGAAGTAATCCATCCATTTTCGAGAGCCTCGAACGTGGCCCGGTTGACGGAATGGTTCATGCCGAGGTCGTCCGCGTGAATCACCAGCAAGCGTGCGGAGGCAGGGTAGCCCAGTCGTTGTTGCGCCGTGGGAGTGACGTTCTGCGCCAACACGAGGCAGGTTGCGCAGACAAGGCTTATACAGATAAAAAAGAACAGGAGTAGAAAACGTATTTTGTGGTTCATGAGCATCGACTCGCGCTCCATCGAATCCGCCGGATTGAGTTTCGCTAAAACTCGGCAAGAATCGTTTTAATACAGGTGTTTTTTCATTGACAGAATATCCCTTCCGTATAGAATTCGAGAAGAATTTTGTGTTTCACGAGTGATCCTCCCTGAACCCCGTTATCTCCGCAGGATAATGGGGTTTTATTTTGAGATCGTGAATGAGTTCTGCTGCAAACCCGCCCGCTGACCTCCCGCGCCTGAGGCGCTCGCTTACCCTTTGGGACTTGATTCTGTATGGAGTGATCGTGATTCAGCCGGTCGCGCCGATGTCGGTGTTTGGTGTGCTCAGCGACCGCGGACACGGGCACGTGGTTACGACGATCCTGATCGCCATGGTGGCAATGTTGTTCACCGCCATCAGCTATGGCCGCATGGCGCGCGCCTATCCCAGTGCCGGCTCGGCCTTCACCTACGTCGGCCAGGAAATCAATCCCGCGCTTGGTTACGTCACTGGCTGGAGCATGGTGATGGATTACATGCTCAATCCGATCATCTGCACCATCTGGTGCAGCCAGCAGGCGCACGTATTTGCTCCCGGCGTACCGTACTGGGCATGGGCGGTCTTCTTTGTGCTGGTGTTTACGCTCCTGAACGTCCAGGGAGTGAAGACCTCGGCTCGGGTGAACTCGGCGCTGGCGGCGGGAATGGGCGTGGTGATTGCGATCTTCTTTGTGGTTGCGGCGCGATATATCCTCGGCAATCCGCACGACGGCGCGGGCTTCTATACGCGACCCTTCTACGACCCGAGCCTATGGAACACGAAGGCCGTGCTCGGCGGAACATCGATCGCGGTGCTCACCTACATCGGTTTCGACGGCATCTCCACGCTCTCGGAAGAAGCGGAAAATCCGCGCCGCAACATTCTGCTGGCAACCGTGCTAACGTGCGTCGTGATCGGCATTCTTTCTGCGGTTGAGGTCTACGCCGCGCAGTTGATCTGGCCCGCATCGCAGCCTTTTCCGGATGTCGACACGGCTTTCGTTCACGTCGCCGGCCGCGCCTGGAAGCCGATGTTTGGCATTATCGGATTCACATTGCTGGTGGCGAACTTCGGATCGGGCATGGGCGCGCAGATCGGTGCTGCCCGCCTGCTCTACGGGATGGGGAGAAGCAACGCGCTTCCGAAATCGTTCTTCGGTGTCGTGGACGCGAAGCATCGAGTGCCGCGGAATAACGTGTTGTTTGTGGGTGCAATCGCACTGATTGGCGCGTTCGTGATGAGTTACGGTCTGGGCGCTGAGATGCTCAATTTCGGCGCGCTCATCGCCTTCATGGGCGTGAACGCTGCCGCTTTCATGCGCTACGTGGTGCGCGACCAAAAATGGACGCTGTCGTTTGTCGCTCCACCCGTCCTCGGTTTCGTGATCTGCTTCTTGCTCTGGCTGAGCCTCAGTACTCCCGCCAAAATTGCCGGCAGCATCTGGATGGTCGCGGGAATCGCCTTCGGCGCCTGGAAGACGCGTGGCTTCCGCGGAGACCTGGTCAACTTCGATCTGCCACCGGAAGAGGATGTGGAAGGTGAGAGGTCAGAGGTCAGATTGCAGAGGTGAAAGCCGCTAGACCTTAGAAGCCCGTTGATTTTCACCTCTGCAATCTGACCTCTGACCTTTGCAATCGCCTTATTCCACGTTCCAGCCGCTCACTTCAACATCAGGTCTCGCCGATCCCAAGCTGCTGGCGCGATACGTTGCCGTGATCTCCCGCTTCTCACCGGGCAGCAGAGAGATGTAATTGTCCTGCCAGACCACCGGCAGAATTTCCTGGCCGCCTTTGCCTTTGTCGAGCTTCAGGCGCACGAAGAACGCCACAGTCTTGCTGGGATTTTCAATGATGACATGTGTTACCGAATCGTTCTCCAGTTTCTCCGTGCGGCTCGAAATATTCAGCTTCAGCCTTGGCAACTGCGCCAGTGACGTATAGTCCGCATACGATGCGGTCGGAGTCGTATACCAGTTCGACTTTGACCAGTCGAGCGTTTCCGGCTTCGTCGAGAGCCAATAGAAGTTCGATCCGACCACCTTGCCGCTGCCATCGATGATACGGAGATCCAGGAAGTATGCCGGCGACAGTCCCTCGATCTGCGGAAGCTCAAACACCTTTGCCGTACTGTCAGCCGCCGCATCGAGCACAGTGTCTTTCGAAAACTTCTGCGTGCCATCCAGATTGAATACCCGCGCCGCCAGCTTCAGCCCGTTGGCATCCACATATTGGCTGCTCACCAGCCACACGGAGTGATCGTCGTATCCATAGACCGGATCGAGCGTCTGCATCGCTTTCTTCGCGCCGAAATATCCGCCGCCCGGCCGCAAATAGTAATCGTAGAGATGCCAGATCATCGAAGGCCACGCGTTATTCAGCATCCACTGAATTACGCCCGTCGAAGTGTACTTGTTGCGGCTGTAGGCCTCGTACATGGCGCGCACACCTTCATAGCTCATGAGTTGCGACTTGTAGGTGAAGTCTTCCGCGCTGCCGGCCTTGCCGTAGCGCGCATTCAGCGCGTCAGTAAACACTTTTATGGTTTTGAAAGACCCGCCGCCCGCGTGGAAATTCCAGTACTGATCCAACGGCCCGTCCACCGTCCAAAGATGATCTTTGGGAACCATGCGCCGCGCGCTCTCAATGGGTGGGACTGCCGGTCCCATGCTGGTTTCGGAGTTGAAGCCGTAGGCGCCGCCACATCCGCCCACGTTGCATGATATTTCTTCCGAGTGAAGATGTTGATCCGTTTCCCAGTATGAGGGCGCCACATATTCATAAGGCCCGCTCATCTTCACGCCGCTTGCGCCGGTTATTGTGGTTGGTTTCGCCGTCGCGGAAGACAGCACTGGATTCGGCCACCGCAGGTCGGATTCAATCTTCAGATACATCTCTTCCACGTCCGGGGGAGGAGGATTGTCGCTGCCATTCAGCCACATCACCAGGCTCGGATGGCTCCTCAGCCGGTAGATCTGATCGCGCAAGGAGGACTTTGCGATCTCGAAGTCCTCATCTTTCCAGTTTCCCCAGTGCTCCCAGAAATCGCAACAGCACCAGCCAGCCATCACCAGGATGCCCTGCCGATCGGCCATCTCAAAGAATTCCTCGGTCTCGAGTTTGCCTTCCAGCCGGACCGTATTCAGTCCCATGTCGCGCACGTAGCGGAACTCATCGGCGAGCCGTTCCGAGATCTCGCGCATCATCATATCGAGCGTCCAGCCGCCGCCGCGAATCAGGATGTTCTTGCCGTTGACCTTAAACAGGCGTTTGAAGCGATCCGGCGCCTGCTCGGCGACTTCGGATGTAATCTCGCGAATACCGAACTTCGTACGGGACACATCAGAAAGCGCACCGTCCATCTCGAACGAAAGAGTTAGATCGTAAAGGTTCGGCGTCCCCATCTGTGCCGGCCACCACAGCCGCGGATTGCTCAAGTTGAGCTGCGGATACTGATCCGGCGAGAAGACCACGTCTTTCGACTCCCCCGACGCGAGTTCCACTGGCTGCGCGAATTCGATGTTTTCGATCCGGCCTTTCAGAGTCCCTCTTACCAGATGATCATTGGCATTTTTCACCAACGCCGTTACCGTCAAGTGGGCGGCGTCATTCGCCGGCGAGTCCACTTTCGAGAGCACTGCGGGATGCCGCAGCGCGACCGGTCCACTGGCCGTCACATACACCTCACGCCACAGCCCCATGTTCTTGTCGGGCAGCGCGGGATTCCAGTCCACGAAAGTGATTGCGAGATTGTTCTCAGTCGGCGCCCATACCTGCACCGCGAGCACATTCGCTCCGGGCTTGACGGCGGAAGTAACGTTGAACTCGTAGGTACGCCATGCGCCGGCGACTTCATTCGAATTGGCGATCTGCTTCCCGTTGAGAAAAATGTTTGCGCGGTAATTAATGCCGCGGAAGTTCAGCCACACGGTTTTCCCGGCATACACTGCGGGCAGCGTGAATTCCTTGCGGTACCACCACGAAACCGCATAGGGGCTGTCCGTCGGCATTGGAATATTCGAAAAATTGAAGCCAACAGGATAGCCGACCCCCGGGTACTGCCGCAGATTCATGCCATAAAAAGGATCGGGCAGCAGCCCGCTCTTTACTTGCGCTGCTACCACCGTGGTCGGAACATTCGCTTCGATCCAGTTCTTAGTCTCGAACGACTTGCTGGAGATCGCTTCGCCGGTTGCCGTGACTTTCGCGGATGACTGCAGCGCCCATCCTTCGCGCAAAGGGAGCGTCAGGGCCGGAGCCGGCTGGAAGCTGGGCTGGGCGGTTGCGACCGCAAGCGAAAAGAACGGGACCAAGAGCCGCGATATCTTCATGAACGTGTCCTTGATGAAAAAAAGATGACAAATGGAAAACTGCGACCCATTCCGCCGGAGCCGCCCCACGTTCATAGCATCTTTATTAATTCGATTCAATAGGGCATTTCTGCAAGCGGGGCCCGTTAGCGACGGGGGACACCTTCCATGAATTGTCATCCCGACCCTGAGCGGAGCCGAAGGGGAGGGATCCGCATTCTGCGGCGAACTGCAAATCCCTCCCCTTCGGCTCCGCTCAGGGTCGGAATGACAAAGTCTAGTGGAGTTGAAGAGCGGGGTCTCACTTTCGCCACGGGCTGCTAACTCTATCGCTAGTTTATAATCATAAATTCTGGCTTCCAGCGTGGAGCTATCCGACGGAGCTATCTAAATTATGATTCGAACTCTTCAAAATGCAGGACCACTCCTGAAGATCATTCTGGGCGCAATGCTCGTCTTTATCTGTGCCTCGATGGCGATCACACTCATTCCCGGTGGGATCGGCTCCAGCCTTGGCCTTGGCTCGCCTCCGGCTGGCGTTCTGGCCAGCATTGGCGACCAAACCGTGACCGTGCCCGAGGTGCAACGTGAAGCCAAGGCGATGATCCGGCAGCAGTTTCCCAAGGGCGGACCGCAGGCCAGTATGCTGCTTCCCTATTTTGCCAGTCAGGCCGCCGAGCAACTCATCAATGAGAAAGCTCTGGTTGCCGAGGCGCACCGTATGGGCCTGCGCGTCAGCGACGACGAACTTCGCGATGAGCTCCAGCACGGGCAGCTTGGCTCCATGCTCTTTCCCGACGGCAAGTTCGTGGGGCAGGAGGAGTACGAAAACTTCGTCCAGCGCAACGACATGACGGTGCCGCAGTTTGAAGGGCTGGAGAAGGATTTTATCCTTGTCCGTAAGTTGCGCGCCCTGGTTTCAAGCAGCGCCTTCGTGGCGGACACCGAAGTTCGCGACGAATTCAACCGCCGCAACACCAAAGTAAAATTCGAATATGCCGTGATCACGCAGGCCGACATCCTGAAGGGACTGCACCCCACCGACGAGGAACTGAAGGCGTTTTACGAACGCAATAAGGCGACCTACAACAACTCCATCCCCGAGAAGCGACAGATTAAGTATGTCGTCGTGGATAGCGGGAAAATCGCGGCGTCGACGACCGTTACCGATCAGGACCTGCAGGCCTACTACGATCAGCACCGCGAGGAGTATCGCGTGCCCGAACAGGTGAAGGTCAGCCACATTCTGATCAAGACTCCTCTCCCTACCCCCGGCGCAAAGGAAGATGAGAAAGCCGTCGCCGATGCGCGCACGAAAGCCGAAGGTGTGTTGAAAGAACTCAAGGCGGGCGGAGACTTTGCCAAGCTCGCGGAAAAATATTCTGACGATCCCGGCAGCGCCAAGAGCGGAGGCGATCTTGGCTGGATCGGCCGCGGCCGCACCGTCCCTGAATTCGAGAAGGCCGCATTTTCACTCGGCAAAGGACAGACCAGCGACCTGGTCAAGAGCAGTTACGGCTTCCATATCATCCACGTCGAAGACAAGCAGGAAGCTCATCTCAAGACGCTCGCCGAGGTGAAGAGCGAGATCGAAGAGAAGGTGAAGCAGCAGAAAGCGGCGCGCGCTACCGAAGCGGCAGCGAATACTTTGCTCAGCCAGGCGCGTACGGACGGATTCGACAAAGCGGCCGCCGCCAAAGGTCAGGCCGCGGTGACCACCGAATTCTTCAGCCGAACCGATCACTTGCCTGGACTGGCCGCGAATCCGCAGTTTATGGATGCAGTCTTCAACGAAACGGACAAGGCTCCACCCGATGTGGTGCAGGTCCCACAAGGCTACGTGGTTTTCCAGTTGCTCGCCATAAAGCCCCCGGCTACGCCCACGTTCGAGGAGATTCGTTCGCGCGTCGAGAGCGAGTTCAAGAACGAGCGCGCTGCCTTTCTGCTGCAACAGAAGACGCAGGAACTCTCCGACCGCGCCAAGGCTGCGCACGATTTGAAAAAAGCCGCCAAAGATCTGGGTGCGACGGTGAAGACGAGCGACCTGGTTCCGCCCGATGGCCAGGTTCCCGATATCGGTTCAATGTCTAGTGCGAGTGCGATATTCTCCCTGAAGCCCGGTGAGATTAGCGGGCCGATCACTGCCGGTGGCAATGGCGTGGTCGCTCAACTTCTCGAAAAACAGATACCGACGGAACAGGAATTCGCCGCCAAGAAAGATGAGATCCGGCAGTCGCTCGTCGAAGCCAAGCAGAACGACTTGTTCGGGCTGTTCGTTACGAACCTGCGCAAGGACATGGAAAAATCCCACCGGCTCAAGGTCAATCAGGAAGAGATGAAAAACCTGACTCGGCAAGGTGGGCAAGAAGGTTCGTAACGAAATGCAGTTCTCAGTTCCCAGTTCTCGGTTCTCAGTGGGTGTTTCTCACGGGCTGCCAGGAAACGCCGAGAGCTGAAAGCTGAAAACCACCTGCTGAGAACTGACAACTGAGAACTGAGAACTGATTTTGAATGTCATTCCCGCGCGCCAGCGGAATTCTACTTCATCCCACTTCGCTGCCTTCGCGCGGCGGGATTGGCGACTTTGGTCCGTCGGCGTATGCCTTCGCGGATTTTCTCGCCTCCGCGCGGCAGGGTCTGTGGCAGGTGCTGCCTCTCGGCCCGCTCGGGTACGGAGCCTCGCCCTATTCCTCCACTTCGGCCTTTGCCGGAAATCCGCTGCTGATCAGCCTGGAGCGACTCGCCGATCGCGGCTGGATTGAACGCGCTCGGGTCGACGCTTTAGCCGATGTGGTCGAGCCCGTAGATTACCCTGCGGTTTTTCGCCGGAAGCTGCCACTGCTATTTGAAGCGGCGAGCAACTTCGTGAGCTCCGCTTCAGCGAAGGCCCGCTCCCGTTATGAGACCTTCTGCCGGCAAAACCAATGGTGGCTCGATGACTTCGTTCTCTTCGATAGTTTGCGCGCGCGTTTCAAGCTGGAAAGCTGGAACCGCTGGCCCCGCGAACTGGCTCATCGCGATCCGGCGGCGATCAAGAACGCGCACGCGAAAATGCTCGAAGATCTCGATGTCCGCCGCGTCGTGCAGTTTTTTTTCTTCGAACAATGGCAGGCGCTCCGAGCCTATTGCGCTCAACATTCGATTCGCGTCGTGGGCGACATCGCGATCTTTGTGAATTTTGACAGCGCCGACGTCTGGACCCACCCTGATCTGTTTCGTCTGAACTCCGACCTCGATCCCGAAGTCGTCGCCGGCGTGCCTCCCGATTTTTTCAGTAAAGACGGCCAACGCTGGGGCCATCCTCTTTATCGCTGGGATGTGATGCAGGCGCGGGGATATTCATGGTGGATCGATCGAATGCGATGGGTCACGAACAATTTTGATTACATCCGCCTCGATCACTTCCGCGGGTTTTCCCAGTTCTGGGAGATTCCGGCAAGTGAACCAACCGCGATTCATGGCCGGTGGGTGGACGGTCCTAAAGATGATTTATTCGTGAAGCTGCGCGAAGCTCTGGGCGGGCTTCCGTTTATCGCCGAGGATCTCGGATACATCACGCCCGACGTGCATGCCCTCCGCGACCGCCTCAAGATTCCCGGCATGGCCGTGCTGCAATTTGGGTTTGGCGATGCCGGTGCGCACACCCACTTGCCGCACACTTTCACTACCGACAAAGTCGTATACACCGGCACGCATGACAACGACACGTTGCTCGGCTGGTGGGCGTCGGGCGCAACGGAATACGAACGCCAGCAAGTGGAAGCCTACTTGGGCCGATGTGAAGACGGCATCAACTGGGCGATGATTCGCGCTGCCTCCCATTCCGTCGCCGGCCTTTGCGTGGTGCCTATGCAGGACGTGCTGGACCTGGGAAGCGATGCGCGTATGAATGTGCCCAGCCACGGAGGAGGGAACTGGCGCTGGCGTTTCGCCGCCGAGTCGCTGCGTCCGGAGCTGGCAGCAAAACTTGCCACACTCGCCGAAGTCTCCGACCGGCTTCCGCAGCCGTTGCCCGCTATTAACAATGAAGACTGGGCGGCTTGAGTAGTATATTCTCGCCTTCGAAGCAAGGTCTGGCGACGTCTCTATCGTCTTGCAGAAACGCGATTCAAACTTGAAAGCTAGTCCCCGCTATGCCAATCCGGCACACTTGCACCGCATCCTCCAGCGCACGCGCCAACTCGTCTCCCAGCGATTTTAATTCTTCCTGCCGCATCCGCTGCTGCATGGCCTCGAAGAGTTGGCGCTCTTCCTTGCGGATGTGCCCGGAAAGCAACTTCGCGAACATTTCCAGTTCGCCTTGATTCATCGTGCCCTGCCCGGCGTGGACAAAATACTTCCGCAAGCGCTCGTGTTCGCCGCTGAGTTCCTCAACTAGAGTGGCGAGTTCCGGAAAACGTCGGACGGCGGGAAACAGAACCTTTTCTTCCGCCGCGAAATGGAACTGAACTTCGTTCGCATAGTGCTGGTGTATTTCCAGTTGCCACGCACCCAGATCCACGGCGCTGGTTTGCAGCGCCCGCTCCAGTCGCACACAGAGTGCCAGCGCGTGCTGGTGTTGACGCGAAAGCTGGATCAGGCTCGGGTCGCGCAGCATGGACCTATTATCCTCCTTTGCTAAATCCGCCCGCATGTTCAACAATGAATAGTTGACCTTGGCCGCGGCGGCCGCTTCCGATTCCGCCGGCGCACCAGAGAAAACGCAAGGAGCCTTCATGCCCGCAACTGGAGAACTTATCCGCCTCATGAATTACATCGACGACATCGCCACCACTCTCCGCCGCATCAGCGCCAGTATTCCGGCGATGACCAACGAGGAATGTGTCCGCCTGGCCGAATATATCCGCAAGTCCGAACCCAGCTATGAGAGCGTGGTTCAGCATCTTGAGTCGGCGGGCAAACAGAAAGAGCAGGCGGGCAAGTAGTGACTGAAGTCCGCACGGTTGCCGTGATTGGCGCCGGCATCATGGGCCGGGGCATCGCGCATGCTGCCGCTCTCGGCGGTTATCGCACCATTCTCGAAGACCTTCTTCCGAATGCCCTCCGCAAGGCGGAGACGGAAATCCGCACCAATCTCGACAAAGCGGTCGAACTCGGCAAGGTCAATGCCACCGACGCCGACGCGGCTTTTTCCCGGCTGGAGTATGCCGGTTCCATCGATCAAGCCGCGCGCGATGCCGATCTCGTCATCGAGGCTGTCCCAGAAGAGATGGAATCGAAGATTGAAATCTTCACCATGCTCGACAAGATCTGCCGTCCTACAACCATTCTCGCTTCGAACACGTCCTCGCTCAGCGTTACCGAGATTGCCAGCGTTACCTATCGCGCCAGGAAATGCGTTGGCATGCATTTTTTCAATCCCGTACACAAGATGAAGTTGCTCGAAATCGTGCGCGCGCTCGAAACCGATGACGACACGCTCGCCGCCGTCGTCGAAGTCGGCAAGCGCATGCGCAAGGAAGTCGTCGTAATTAAAGAAGCGCCGGGATTCATTACCAGCCGCATCAACGCCATGATCGGCAATGAGGCTTTCTACATGCTCCAGGAAGGTATCGCCAGCGCTGAAGACATCGACAAAGCTCTCAAGCTCGGTCTGAATCATCCCATGGGACCGTTCGAACTGGTGGATCTGGTCGGGCTTGATACGCGGCTGCACATCCTCGAATACCTGCATAAATCTCTCGGCGAAAAATTTCGGCCCTGTCCGCTGTTGGTGCAATATGTGAAAGCCGGAAGGCTCGGGCGGAAGTCGGGGCGGGGTGTGTTTGAGTATCCGGAATCGCTGACCAACTCTTCAAAGACCTAGAGACAACCCGCGTTATACTTTCCACTCTGATGTGGCCTACCCGCCCGCTCGGGGCGACGGTGATTTTGTTTGTCGTCCATCTTTTTAAGTGGTGAGGTTGAATTTCATTCGCTGGTTCTCTTGTTTTGACTTTGTACCCCCCCCCCCCCCCCCCCAATTCCCGCTAAGCTGTTCTAATCAAAGTACTTAGTTCCATTCTCTACATGAATAAGGACTTAGCTCGGCTCTCTGCGGTTTGGCGTGCACTTTTCGCGGTGCGGGGTCGCCGATTTTACTGGCCTTATTCGTACTTTGTTGTCTCTTGTCAAAGAGCGCCGAAAAATGATTTTGCGGCGGACTATGGGTCCGTCTCTGGAGACGGGCACAGTTTTCGATGCTGTACTGTCGGTGAATTATTGCGCGATTGCGATTTGGTGTCTGTGAGGGCGGTACAAGAAAAATGTGATGAAAAAGGCGGGTCGTGAGGCTCGGAAAATCCCATGCGCGAGACGGCCGTGGAATCCCACCCTTCAAAAAACGAAGGGTGGGGCACCCGGCGATCCGAGTTTATGGGCAGCCCCGGCGCTAAGCCCCGCCGGTGTCAGGAGCGCAGCCAGACGGCGCGCTTCTTCTGCTACTATGCTATTCCATGAAACCCGTATTCCCGTTTCTGCTTATCGCAGTCGTGATGCTGACAACCGTCAAAGGTCCGAGCCAAACGAGCAAGGAAAGTTCTGGTGAGCCGATGGTGGCCTTTTAAGGCCCTTCCGGCTCAACCCTGCTCCGAGAATGCCAAGCGGCAACAAGACTTGCCAACGGGGAACATTACACCGCGCAGCAGGCCATGGACGGAACCTACTGTCGCGGTTACGTGGCCGGTGCTGTTGACGCAATGGTCGGCGTTAGCCTCCAGACGTCAACCATGTACTGTATCCCTGCGAATGCCGACAATGACCAATTTGTTCGCGTCGTGCTGAAGTATCTCAACGACAACCCAGCGACGCTGAACTATCCCGCTGCCGCATTGGTAAGCAGAGCCATCGTCGCTGCGTTTCCTTGTAAGTGAGTTGTAGCAAGAGCAGTACGCTGATGCCACGTTCACTGACGTTGACGATCCGGATCAGACCTTGTCGCCGGAAATATTTTTCCTTCCCCGGTTCACGTAGGCTTGCGAGGTGAATTGCATGAGCCCAGCGCAACCATCCTTTCCCGTCCTTTCTCAGTCTGACCTTGAAAAACACGACAACGTAGTCAGGTCAGTGTTTGAAAGAATGCAGTCGTATTCGAGAGTGATAATCGGACTCGCATATGCTGGACTCTTGGCCACTTGGAGTGCGACAAAACAGGTGCTGCCTGAGCGGCTGCTTGTATGGTCCGGCCTGTTTATCATCCTGTCAATTCTTGCCTACGTGGTTTTTGAGGTCGGCCAGATGCTCTTTTACACCTGGATGTCGTGGAGGTACGCCGACACGGTCGCGAAAAAAAGCTTGGCGGTTGCTCTCTACGAGAATAAGCGACGCGAGGACCGAATCCGTGCGCCCCTCTTGCTATGTTGGCTGATCATGTTCGTGATCGCTGCGATTGCGGGTTTCGGTGCGACGGGCATTCTGGTCTATGCGTTCTGCCACAGATTGTTGCGGCTTGGTTGAAAAGCCGGGTGCCCCACACATCGCGCTCTTTGCGATGTGTGGAAACGTAGGCCACCCGCCGTCCAAGCTCTTGGGGCGGGGCACTCTCGCATTACGGATTTATACCTTTATCCCTCATCAATTGCGCGTACCGTTCCTCGTACAGCTCTTTAACGGTGAACGAGGGCAATAAGGCATTCCAGACCTCGCGAATGCGTTCGTTGATCCGCGCCCCACTATCGTCAAAATGGAAATACGCTTGTAGCTCCGTGACTATGCTGATCAGGATACCGGCAGCCTGCGATATGTGAGTGCTTAGCTTTATGGGGTGGATCTCATCCAATTTTGGCCTGTCTTCGATCGGCAGTATGTCGGGGATGTAAGACATCGCAGTGTCCAGCAAACCATCGAAAGTTCCATGGGCTAGCGCGGAGTATTCGCGCCATGGACCGTAGCTCAGCAGCCTTAGAGTTTGCTGATGCGCGGAAAATGTTCCGCCTGGTTTTGGCGCTTTTATGTAGCGGCCTAGTGTCGGCCACTGACTCGCTTGTAAGACGTCAGCCTCCTTGAACCCGTTGTTCTGCATGTCCTGTTTGAGAACAGCACGACTCCTCGCAATCCACTCATCCCACTCTGGCCGTCCTCCGTATCTAGCCGCATCCTCATCAAGAGCGGTGAGTTTGGCTTTGTACCCACTACTACGAAATTCGGCACCTTTGACAGCAGGATTCTGCAAAATCGTCGTTATGTTATAGAAGCAGTCGATCATGTTGCGAATCAGCGGAAGCATGACAACGGAATACTGGTTTCTATAATGAGGATCATTCTGCACACGCTCATCAGCGTTAAGATAAAAAAATAGATCGTACGTATAGATCATCTGCCGGAGCATTACGTGCAGATCAACGGAGACATATCCCGGTGTCGCGCCCAAGATTCTTGGCGCTTCGCGCCTCACCTTTTGTGCTAACACTTCCGCGAGGGTCTCTAGTTTCCGTTGGAAGGTGGACGCGTCTAGCGCAACGGCCATATTTCTGAGTCTAGCTCAAGCCGCGTGCGGGATAGTGTGTACTGCGTGCTGGTATGTACACACCCCCCACTTTCGGAATCGTTAAATCACCAGTTTTTATGCGGTTCCGAGCGCTATGACATGGTCCGGACCCGCGTCAAATGCTGAGATGAGATCACCTGGAGATAAATGATGTTTTGAAACGTTCGATCCAACTAGGCGCAGCATTCCTAATCTACTTTCTGGTTCTTTTCGGCATCGTTGAATTCAGCACATTTTGTTTGCGTGACCGTCTGATTCAACTGATCTATTCCCGAGAAGGTTAGCCAATTGCAGAACTGCTGCCAGTGTCCTACCCCAAGAGTGTCGTCATAGGCGATCCTAGCGTATGTAATTAGCACAACTTGTCCGGCTTTGAGATTGTCAATTTCTGCTTGGCTTACAATGTGTCGCGTATCGTTGGCGTCCTTCAGTTCGGCTGGTAACACCGTCGGCGAAGCTGGCAATAGGATCGGAACCTTGCTTTCCATGTGCTTTCTATTCCAGTCAAACTGTGGAACCGTGCCATTGGGCACAAGTTCCATCGCTAGATGAGCCCGCAGCTTCAGCAACGGATATTTACCGATATTCTTAATGGTGACCTCCTGAATGACTGGCAGTGAACCGATTAATTGGGTCTTTCCATATTCCAACGACACCCACGGTCTCACGTCCGCGTCAAGAGCGAGTCTGGTTAATCTGACGGACTGCTGCATCGAGCGAAGCTGACAATAGTAGACAGCAGCGACAATAGCTGTGAGGACGAGGCCTATCTCCGCAACGGCGAGTGGTGTGAGTTCCCATCTTGATCTGACAAGTGACCTTTCATCCCTCGGAGGAGCACCACGGGTTGCACTGTCTCGTTGGGGCTGGCCCGAAACCACCTCAACATCTGGGTCGGCCGCTGAGTTCTTGCTCTCTTCCTTTTTCTCACCTGGATGCCAAAACTTCCACTGCCGCGCATAGTTAGCAATGGAGTAGAAGAGGAGTCCAATGCCCACTGCGCCAGCAGCGGCCAAGGAAATACGGGCGTTGGGACCCCAATGGTACATGCAGCCCCACCAGAAAAGGTAGAAGCCTGCGTGCAGAAGGAGCACAGCCCAAGAGGAGGTTATCCAACGACCAACCACGTTGCGGTCTAGAGACAGTATCGGGTTATCATTGTGGGCTGCAATCCCGTACAACGTGGCCCTCACTTCGACTACCCACATGACAGCGTTAATAAAAAGAGCGCCCGCCGCTACCCACCATCCATTCGCGGGAAACTGAAGTACGGCTCCGCCCGCTGCGCTCATCGCCGCCATAAAAAGCGTGAGCTGCTTAAAACGCATGTTTCCAAAAAATCGATGATACTTCGCGAGCTGCTTTTTATTAGTCATGAGAGGTCGCCTCCCACACAAATGTGTTCAGAATAAGTCCTTTGTCAATACACTTTCCACTTCGTCAATTCTAGCGGGGTTGAGACCTTGATTTCTGACTCGGCTTTGAGGAAGCGAACCAAATAGCAAGAGGCGGGTGGGCCACATCAACGATGAAGTATAACGCGGGCTGTCTTTGAACATTGACACGAAACAACTGGGGGTGCGCCATTTCTCGCGCGTTTCGAGAAGTGGCCTGCCACACCGCCGACTCCAGAGTGGCCTCCCTCTTACGCGGCGCGCCATCGATCTTCATCTTTAGAACTTACTGCAAGGTCGCACTTCCTTCCCAATTCTGACGCCTAACTTTTTTGTCACAACCATCCGTGACCGAAATAAATTGACTTAAAACCCACCGTGCGCGAAAATAGAAATCTGATTGGGGCAGTTTCGAAGTCCGTCCACCAAGACGGCCCTCGAAACTGCCCCAAAGCCGTTTCAGTGCTCTTTTAGGAGCTAACTCCTTATTCCGCAATACTTTGATATAAGTCCTTATGTTTCAAAGACCGAGTCCGAAAATTCCCGCTAACTCTATGATTCCAGGAGACCGGGGGGAGGGGGTACCGGTACTAACTGGTAAACACCTCCGCATTTCCATAGGAAACTCTGGACCCAAATAAAAAACCCTCTCCACAATACTTGAGTGGGTTTGCGAACTGGTTGGAGAAATTTATGCCGCGCACGACGTTGCCCGCCTGGAAGCCCTTCGGGCCTTTGAGCAGATCGAACTCGGCACCCGCCCCTTGCAAAAATCGCAAGGAGCGGGCCACCCCGGTTAGTTTTAGGGGTAAGTTCGTGCCTACTGGTTTATATCTTGCTTCGCCTCGAGTCGCTTCACCAGCCCATCCACATAGCTCTTCTGGTTGTCCGGAGCTCCTGCAAGCGCTAGCTTCATTTCTTTTGCCGCGTCATCAAACTTGCCTTGCGAGCAGTACATGCGAGCCAGTCCCGAATGCACGAACCATTGGTCAGGATGTTTCTTCGCGTTTTCGCGGAAGATGGCGAACGCTTCTTCATTTCGCTTTTCACCCTGCAGTCCGCGAGCGAAAAAATGGATCTGCAAAGGGCTAGCCATATCGAGCGCTTTCTTCTGCGCGGTTGCGGCTTCGTCCTTGCGATTGAGCGCCGTCAGGACTTTCGACTTCGTCAGCTCGTTATCGTAGCGATCTTCGTTTTCGATGGACTTGTTTACGTAGATCAGCGCCTCGTCCGGAGCGATCTTTTCCGTGAGCAAATAATTCGCCGCATCGTCCCAACTCATCCACGTGTACTGCGAAAGATTACGAAGTTGTTTCTTCAGGCTGGCCTGCACTACGTCGTGCACATCGACCGAGACCTTGAAGGGGACCGCGATCTTCTCCCACTCCAACTCAACCACTGCCGAGTTCGGCTGCAGCTGGTCAAAGTCGTAGGTCAGCGCGTTATGCATATCGGCAGCCTTGGGTTTCACCGTCACGCGGAGCGCATCTTCCGACTGGTCGTAGGTGAAAGCGCCCCAGGAAGTCGAGTTCTTCGAAAAAATAATCGTCCATTCATCGGCGGCCGGGATCATATGCAATCCGTAAGTCCCTCTGTCGAGCGGCTTACCTTCGATCTGGACGGGATCGCTGAACGTGATCGTCGTGTTTTCATTCGCGCCCGCGCGCCACACCTTGCCGTAGGGAACCAGGGCATCCCAAACTTTGCGATCATTCACCAGCGGCCGGTGATAATTGATCGTTATGTCGGTGATGCCGATGCGTTGTGAAATCTGCGCCCGCTGGCTCTGCAGGGGCAGGTCAAGTACAAATGACTGCGCCGGGCTCATGCCCGACATGGCTGCCATCAGCAGGCAGAACTGGAATCGTCGTAAAGCTGCTCGAAACATGGGGAATGCCTCCTTCAATCTGCGATCTTCGATCCCAGATCCTCGATCTATGGCCATCGCAATTTTTGGTAAAGCGGGCCGCGGATCGCGGTCCCTGGTCGGCTATCTTAGACGTGCTCCCATGCCTGGGGTGAGCAGGGGCACGGAGTTTAAATCGAGAGCGTCCTTGTGCTTTGCTTGGGTATAGACGCGGGTTGCTGCGCCTCAGACAAGGCAAGCACTGTCTCTACCAGAGCCCCTCACACCTTGCGCCTTGTGCTATATTTCTCCCCAAAACTTAGGAGGATTATGCGCCCACTTGGTGTCGCCCTGGTCGGCTTCTATCAGATTTTGCGCGGTGTAATCGGGCTGGTGTTCGGACTCTCCATCCTTCTATTCACCGGACTGGCCGCCAAACTTGCTTCCTTAGCCGCCGAAGGCAATGCTGTCGAAAATCTATTGCGTAGTTTCGGCCACTTGGCTGGCCTTGGCATCATCGTATTTGCGATTGTGCATATGGTCGCGGGTTATGGCGTCCTGCAGATGCAGAACTGGGGACGTCTGCTCACGCTTCTGTTTTCCGCGATCGGACTTGTGCTGGTTCTCCCGGGCGTCGTACACGCGAATTTTTTTTCTTCGCTCTTCGGAGCGATTAACGCAACCTGCATCTTCTATCTGGCCATGCCTTCGATCAAGCGCGCTTTCCACGCCGAAGGCAAGCCGTTGCGAATGGCGGCCTAAGCAAGCGAATGTTTGGCAGCCGTTGATCCTTGAGTCGTAGAGACGCGGCATACCGCGTCTCGCTCCTCTACCTGAGTGTCCGTCCGCGAACAAATCGAGCAGGAGATACGCCAGAGCGGTCCGATGCCGTTCTCGCGCTACATGGAGATCTGCCTTTACGATCCCACCGCCGGATACTATTCGCGCAACGCCGAACAATTCGGCAAAGCCGGGGACTTTTATACCTCGAGCGACGTTCACGCTGTTTTCGGACGACTGCTCGCGCGGCAGTTTGACCAGATGTGGCAAGCGCTCGACTGGCCTCCTAAGATCGAAATCCTCGAACTTGGCCCCGGCCGCGGCTTGTTCGCACGCGATGTGCTCGATTGGTCGAACAAGAAATTCCCCGACTTCTTCGCCGGCCTCATTTATACCTTGCAGGAATCGTCGCCCGCGCTGCGCGCTAAACTGCAATGTACTCTCAAGAATCACCTCGCTAGCGGCAAAGCGATAATCTCCGGGGAATCGCCGGAGGAACGGCCCACGATTCATCGTAGCCTCGCACCCGACACGCCCCTGATCATCTTCGCCAACGAATTCTTTGATGCTCTCCCGGTGGAAATTCTCGGGACTACCGGCAAACTCCACATCGCGCTCGAAAACAATCGCCTGCGCGAAACCTGGCTCCCGCCGCTCGACGAAGAACTGGAATTCCTCGACCGCTACGGCGTTCATCCAGAAGCCGGCGAGCGCATTGAGGTGCCCATGCTCGCGCAGAATTGGATCCGGCAAATCGCGCACTCAATCTCGCGCGGCTTGCTGCTGATTATCGACTACGGTTACACGCGCAACGAACAACTCGCGGGTCGACACCGCGGGACGCTCATGGCGTATCGGCATCACTCCTCAAGCCACGATCCCTACCAGGCTCCCGGCGAGCAAGACCTCACCGCCCACGTCAATTTCACCGCGCTCGCCGCTGCATGCGAGCAAGCTGGTATGCACGTCGAAAAGCTTCTCACGCAATCACAATTCCTGATGGGCATTGGCGAGAGAAATCAATTTGCCGACGCTTTCGAAGACTGCCGCGTACCCCAAGAACGGGCAAAGGTGGCTCTCCAACTCAAGCATCTGGTCACGCCGGTGGGCATGGGGGAGACTTTTCAAGTGCTGATTGCCAGGCGAGAGTAGTTCCCAGTTCTCAGTTCTCAGTTCTCAGTGAAACGATTGTGAGGGTCCTTTTCGACGTAAGTTAACTGAGAACTGGCACCTAAGGCGGGGTACCAAAGGTATGCACCATTTTCGTTGCTATTTAACATTCCTGAAATATCTTTGCAGTAAACTACAAATGATGAGCTTGCCTCGGATATCTCGCTCCGCGCTGCCCCTGCAGGTCGCCGCCGTCTGTTACCGGCGGGTGAATTCGCATGCCGAGTTTCTCTTGGTCAACACCAACGGCGGCAGCAAGTGGACGTTTCCCAAGGGAGCTCCCGAAGCTCGCCTCTCGCACAGCCAGGCCGCCGAACGGGAGGCCAAAGAAGAAGCGGGGGCCATCGGCGTCATCGAGCCCCGCCATTTCCACATCTACGTGCACTCCAAGGGTGTCTTCTGGCAGCCGGGCGGTGTGCAGGAGTACGTGGTCAAGGCTTTTTTGATGGAAGTCCGCCAAAGCCGGCGTCCAGAGGAAGATTTCCGTAATCCCACCTGGTTCGATGCAGAAAAAGCGCGCGCTATCTTGGCCAAGGGCCGCGAAGTCAAATATGCCCACGAACTCCAGACCGTGATTGACCGCGCGCTGGAGCACATCGGCGTTGGGCGGATGGCTGCGGCTCGCTAGCGCTTGGGTAGCGACGGTTGCGTGTCGGCTCGAACTTAGCCCGTCTTCAGGCCGACAGACGCTGCTAGTTTCGCTTGCCGGTCGTCAAACGTCCAAAAATGCTCGGCTTTCAGTTCCATGGCCGACGCCACGTGGAGTGTATCGAGAGTTCGCACACCTCGCCGCGCCGCGTGTCGGCGAGCCAATTCCGCACAAGCTTCGAATGCCCGATCGGGCAGGGGCGCCTCCCTCCACAGATTCCGGGCGCGATGCTCCTGGAAGCGCTGCAACAAACGGTCAGCCTCGCTCCGCGAAATAGCTTTGCGGAATAGGTGTTGTTCGATGGCATGTGTCCACTCGGCCACGTGCAGGGGTGTCATCCATAACGATGGTCGAGATCGGAGCCGCCGCTCGACCTCCGCCGTGTGCCGATCCGTGAGATAGAGGGAAACGAAGAAGGAGGTGTCCGCGTAAATCGTCAATACGACGCTCAATAGCGGCCGCGCTCCTTAATAACCAGGTCCGCTCCAGGCAGAACGCGATCGCCCAGGATTTCCTTACGCACGGCCGCGAAATCAGGCCAATCGCCGGGCTCCGGCGGCGATCCTTCGGGAACAATACGGGCAATCACCTCGTCTCGCTCCCGGAGTTCCACAGTCTTGCCGGCACGCAGCCAAGCCTTCAGGCGCTTGGTGTCCCGAAGCTGGCGAATGTTTACGCTGGGCATAATGATATTGTGCCACAACTTGTGACACTTTGTCAAAGGGTGCTTTTACTGGAGAACTGACGGCCGACCCGTTTCCTTAAAAAAACTCAGATGTTTGGTGACCGCCCCTAAAGGGTCATCTGAATTCAAAGCACTTACGGAATCGCTGAAGCGATGCCCTGATACGAGACTGAGTTTTTTCGGCAATCTGCGACGTGCTCCCGTCCACTATATTTAAATAGAGACAGCCATGATCCAACTCTCCGGCGCCGGCAAGCGCTACGGTCACAAGCTCTTGTTTGAGAACGCCGACTGGCTGATCACGCCAGAATCCCGCATCGGCCTGGTGGGAGCGAACGGCACCGGCAAGTCGACCGTCATGAAAATTCTTGCCGGGAGCGAGTCGCTCGACTACGGCACCATTTCGCGCGCCAAAGGCATCACCTCCGGATACCTTCCGCAGGACGGCCTCACCATGACCGGCCGCACCATTTTTGCCGAGTGCCTGGCCGTCTTCGCCGAGCTCGATGCCATCGAAAAAGAGATGGAGTCGCTCACCCGCTGCATGTCGGAACTCGACCACGCGGGCCCCGAATACTCCAATGTCGCCGACCGCTACCAGAAGCTCGAACATGAATTCATCGCCCGCGACGGGTACACGCTTGAAGCCCAGGTCGGTCAGGTTCTCACGGGTCTCGGCTTTCATCGCGACGACTGGGCTCGCCTCACCGAAGAATTCTCCGGCGGCTGGCAGATGCGCATCGCCCTCGCCAAACTTCTGCTGCAGAAGCCCAACCTACTTCTGCTGGACGAGCCTACCAACCACCTCGACCTCGAAGCCCGCAACTGGCTTGAGGAGTACCTGACCACTTATCCTTACGCTTTCGTCCTCATCTCGCACGACCGCTACTTCCTCGATATCACCGTCAAACGCATAGTGGAAATCTGGAACAAGCAGATGCACTTCTACGCCGGCAACTACGACCAGTATCTCGCCGGCAAAACCGCGCGCAAGGAGCAGCTGGAATCCGCTTACAAAACTCAGCACGACCGCATCGAGCAGCTTGAAGTTTTTATCAACCGTTTCCGTTACACGGCGACCAAGGCTAAGCAAGTCCAGAGCCGTATTAAGGAGCTCGAAAAAATGGAGCGGATCCAAATTCCGGAAGAAGAGAAGACCGTCCACTTCTCCTTCCCGCAGCCGAAGGCGAGCGGTCGCATCGTCGCCGAGTTCTCGAACGTCGCCAAAAGTTACGGCGAACAGGGGATTGCCGAACACAAGGTTTTCGAGAGAGTCAGCTTCATGATCGAGCGCGGCGAGCGCATCGCGCTAGTCGGAGTCAATGGGGCGGGGAAGTCTACTCTCATTAAATTGCTGGCCAACCAGGAACCCCTGAGTGCCGGCGAATACAAGCTCGGCCACAACGTCGAGCCCGACTATTTCGCGCAGGACCAATATAAAGAGCTCGATCCGGAAGCTCGCATCCTCGACGACCTGGGCGAACTCTCGGCCTCGTCAACGCAAACCCAGTTGCGCAGCCTGCTTGGCTGTTTTCTTTTCTCGGGTGACGATGTGTTTAAACGTATCGGCGTTCTCTCCGGAGGGGAGCGTAATCGCTACGCGCTTCTCAAAATGCTGCTGCACCCCGCCAACTTTTTGCTGCTCGATGAGCCCACCAACCATCTTGACTTGCGGGCTAAGGACGTCCTGCTCGAGGCCCTAATGAAGTACACCGGCACGGTCGTCTTCGTTTCGCACGACCGCTATTTCATCGACAAACTGGCGACGCGAGTCTTCGAAATTGGCGATGGCAAAGTGGAAATCTATCCGGGAAATTACGAGGACTATCTCTGGCGTAAGCAGGGGAGAGTCGTGGTCGCAGCAGAAATACCGAAGACGTCCGCTATCTCATCGGCGTCTTCGCCGGTGCCAGTGAACGGAGACCGCGCGCCTGCCGCCGAGGCCGCCGAACCCAAGGGCAAGCGCCTGAATCCGATCAGGCGGCAGCAGATGGAAGATCGTCTGCACGAAATCGAAGAAGAGATTGCCCGCGCTGAAGCCGCGATTGCTCTGTGTGAAACGCAAATGCTTACTTTTGTCAGCGCAGAAGAAACGCAGCAGCAGACCCAGGAACTCGCCCGCCGGAAGACCGATCTGCAGAGCCTGATGAAGGAATGGGAGGAGTTATCAGGGGCGCTCGAGACTGCGGGTTGTTAGCCGGCATCGTCCCGCGTTTCCGGGCCCTGCTCATCCGATACATCGTCACGCAGTTTTGGCATAGCGAGAAAAACGCTTCAGGCCGTAGCCGCACGTCCGACTGGTTCGGCCCGCCTCACCCGAACCTTCACCTCGATGCGCGACCCCAGACGGTTGATGATCGACATAAGGCGGTCCACTGTGAAACGCCCCAGATCGGCATTCCTGATGCGCGAGAAGTCGGCTGCCGCAATGCCGGTGCGGCCGTGAGCGGCGCGCACGGTCAGGCCCTCCCGGTCGAGTGCCTTGATGATTTCGGCCGCGAGGATCGTCTTGAACTGCTCGACGTCCGCGTTCTTGTGCCCCAGATCGCGGAACACATTGCCGCTTCCGCGCACCACTTCCAGCTTCTCGCTTTTCATCCCAACATCTCCTTCAATCTCTTCAAACGGTCCTTAATCAGATCAATCTCGCGTTTCGGCGTCTTGATGCCCTGCGTCGATTTCTTTTGGAACGCATGGATCACCCAAACTTCCTCGAAGAGTTGCACCGCGTAGATCACGCGAAATGCATCGCCCCGGAACGGCAGTGCTATCTCGAACACACCCGATCCCAGGCCATGCATCGGCTTCGCAATATCGGCCATTCCACCCTCGGCGGCGATCGTCAAGGCCGCCAAACAAATCGACCGGGCCCCCTGCGGGAACGTCTCGAATTCCTTGAGCGCCGCCCTGATCCATGAAACGGGTCGTGTCGTTCGGGTCATTGAACTGTCCGCCACTGATCCCCTTATCCGCGATGTTGTCATATTTGACAACACATGTCAAGGGGACCTCGCCGCGCGCTCCGATCCGTTGCATCCAGCAGCTGCCGTGTTGCGCTCGGCATGGACGGGGCAAAGCCCCGTCACCACACGAGCAAAGGCAGACGCGGCGATCCGCGTCTCTACAGGAAGGTTGTTTTGGGCTCTTACTGAGAACTGACAACTGAAAGCTGATAGCTGCCCTACCCGCCTTGTTTCAACTCCGTGAGCACTTGCTTTGCGATTTCCTTGAGCGTCTCGAACACGCCCACGCCCTGGAAGGCCACAGCCTCCACCACCGACTCGTTTTTCTTGCGCAGTTCTTTGGAGAGAGCGTCCACCGGCAACACATTCGGCAGGTCGCGCTTGTTCAGTTGCAGGACGTAGGGGATTTTATTGAAGTCGTATCCGTGTTCTTTCAGGTTGGCCATCAGGTTGTCGAGCGCCTCGACGTTGGCGTCCATGCGCTCCTGCTGGGAATCGGCCACGAACACGATGCCGTCCACCCCGCGCAGAATCAGCTTGCGGCTGGCGTCATAAAAGACCTGTCCCGGAACCGTGTACAGGTGAATGCGCGTCTTGAAGCCCCGCACCGTTCCCAGATCCAGCGGCAGGAAATCGAAAAAGAGGGTTCGATCGGTCTCCGTGGCCAGCGAGATCATCTTCCCCTTCTGCTGTTCGGCTGTTTTCTGGAAGATGAACTGCAGATTCGTCGTCTTACCGCCCAACCCGGCGCCGTAGTAGACGATCTTGCAGTTGATCTCACGTGCTGCGAAGTTGATGAAACTCAAAAGGTTTCCTCAGAAACTCCTGCGAAAAAGACCCTCGCGAACCACTCCCTCAACGCGCCAGCCTCTCGCTACAAATCCACCTGACTACAGTATCGGATACTGCTGGTTTTTATACCACACCGGAAGGTCCTGGCGCTGGTTACCCACGTTTACTAGACCAACACGAGCTCAATTGCTTAGCGGCTCCACTCCCTATCGCGGCGTCGGTAGAGGATAATATCCGTCCTTCGCATATACCTTTACGTCCGGACGCCGCACCCGCACTTCGATCTGGCGGTAGCCTCCGATGCCCGACTTGGGCGAATAACCCAGGGTGTACTGATTGCGCGCGTCTCCGATTGCCCGGGCGTATGCCCGCTCGATGTCGGCCTGCGCCAACTCGGCGTACACCGTGCCGCCTCCAGTTGCGTTGACGTATCTTGGCAGAATATCGCTGTAGCCCAGTGCCGCCCCCGTCTTCGGCAGGTGGATTCTCTGCAGCCGGTCGTAGATCGGGATGGCCGCGCCTTCCACTCCCACCGCGTACACGGTGATGTTCTGGGTCAGCAGCACCTTCAGCGTATCTTTGTAGCTGGCGGTCGAGCCCTGCTCCCGTCCGTCGCTAATGATGAAGATAATCTTCCGCCGCGCCCGGTCGCGCTTCGAAAGATCGCGCGCCGCCAGCAGAATCGCGTCATTCAGTA
The DNA here is from genome assembly GCA_963772195.1 of uncultured Acidobacteriaceae bacterium. Lineage (GTDB taxonomy): Bacteria > Acidobacteriota > Terriglobia > Terriglobales > Acidobacteriaceae > Acidiflorens. The sequence goes on from CAVYWE010000004.1 coordinate 387,502, forward strand.
CGCGCGCGACCTTCGGCGGCGCGGAAACCGGGGTCACCGGGATATCCAACGGATGGCCGTTGATCATCGGTCCCTGCGGACCGAGCGGCCCGCTCGTCACCGGAGGACCGTTATTTGCTCCGTTGTATCCCTTGACCTGGTTCAGAGTCGCCGTCAACTGCTTGCCCACGCCGGTGAAGTCTGCCACCCGGCTCACCGTACTGCTGTAGGTGTAGATCCCGACTTCATCGAACTGACTGAACGCTCCCTGCAATGCCGACAGCGTCTCCTGCACTTTCTTCAGGCCCACGTCGGGCATACCGGTGTCGATGACCACCGCCGCCGACAGCGGGAACGGATCACTGGTGAAAAACTTCAACGTCTGCTTCTGCCCACTTTCCAGAACTGAAAAATCTTTGGGCAGCAAGCCGCCTACCAACCGTCCCTGGCTATCTGTTACGGTGACCGGGACCAGCACCAGGTTTGTGGTCACCGTGATCTTGTAGAGATCATCCCCGGTTTCTGAATCCCGCGGAACGCTGCCTGCGGGGACCGTCCTGACTGGAGGCATCGGCGGCGGGGCCGGCCTCTCATCCGTCTTGTCACCCACCTTCTCGCCCGTTTTCTCACCTGCCGAATCCGGAGCACTCCGGGGCATCTCCTTCGAACCGGTGGTCACCCCGGCACCGGAACTGTCCGCTGCCGGCGCATCCGGCTTGGACTCCTCATCCGCCTCCTGCCGCGGGCTGGGTGGCTCTGGCGGCGGTATTGGACGCGTTGCCGACGGAGCGTCCGGGATGTCCGCAGGCTTCTGCTGCGCCGCCAGGGCGCCCGCCAGCAACAATGTCAGCCCCAGAATCAGTACCGCGTGAGTTTTCGTGACCATCCCCGGAGTCCTCATATCTTTTCTTTCTTTCTTCGACCGCTTTTTCATCAATTCAGATGCCTAACCGTGCCTCTTTGGTGCATCTAACCGTCACAGGTCCTTTACAGGCTCCATACAAGATAGACTAGCAAAGTCTTGGGATAAATACGCTGATGCCTAAACTACATTGTAAATTGCGCCTGGCCGCGCGTTTCTTCGCTCCGGCCATGTTCTCCCTCATGACGCTTGCCCTGGGAACGCTCGCCCTGATGATGCTTGCTCTCATGACGACCCTGTCGCTTCCCGCAGCCGCGCAGAATCCGCCGATTCCACCACCTCCGGCGCCCCCGGCCGCCTCTTCGACCGGCCCCACTTCCAATACCAATTCCGCTCCCCACACCCGTTCCACTTCGGACGACCAGTCGCAAGACCAGTCGGTCGAGACCCTGAAGGTCAATGTCGAGGTCGTCCAATTATTCTTTAACGTTAAGGACAAGCATGGCGCGCTGATTCCAAACCTGAACAAGGACAACTTCGATCTGTTCGAAAACGGCCAGCTCCAGACCATTAAATATTTCAAGGCCGAATCCGACCTCCCGCTGACCCTCGGCATTCTTCTTGATACGAGCGGCAGCCAGTTACGCGTCCTCGATATGGAGAAGGAAGTTGGCGGTTCGTTTCTCGAGAGCACGCTGCGCCCCAAGGACGAAGCTTTTGTCATCAGCTTCGGTACCGACATCGAGCTCTTGCAGGATTTCACGAGCTCGGTCAGCAGGCTCAGACATGCGCTCAACGACGCCAAAATGAACAGCGGAGGAGTCAGTTGCTCCGGAGGTCCGATTGGCCCGCAAGGCCCGATTCCGTGCCCATCGACCGGCGCACGCGGCACCGCGCTCTACGACGCCGTCTATCTCGCCTCGCATGACGAACTCAGTCACGAAGTCGGCCGCAAGGCGATGATCCTGCTCACCGACGGAGAAGACGAAGGTAGCCGCCTCAAGATCAAGGACGCCATCGAAGCCGCGCAGAAGGCGGATGCCATCTGCTACGTGCTGCTCATCGCCGACCGCGGCTTCTACGGTTTCGGCGGCTTTCACGGCGATTTCGAGATGAAAAAGCTCACCCAGGAAACCGGCGGCCGCGTGATCGAAGTTGGCAATAAGATCGAGAAACTCCGCCAGGCCTTCGACCAGATTTCGCAGGAACTCCGCAGCCAGTACAACGCAGGTTATGTGCCCACCAACACCACGCGCGACGGCTCTTTCCGTAAAGTCGACATCAAGCCCAAGCAGGGGGACTACAAAATCCAGGCCCGCAGCGGCTACTACGCTACCCCGCGCCACGAAGACTAGAGCTTGTGTGGGGACGGGCGTCCCGCCCGTCCAAGCCGAGCGGAGCTCGGCAGCGATCTCAGACCAGAGGAAAATTTCTGCAATGCCCCGCTCTTGCGCCAGCGCACCCACTCGGACTACCCTCAGAAAAAGCAGAAATTAGGAGACGGCTGTCACAACGGCCGACCCTTAGGTTGTCCAACTCAAAATACGATTCATAAGGAGAAGACATGACCCGAATGATTAGAATTCTTTGCCTTGCATTGCTGACGATCGGCTTCGTGGGCCCGTCCCCCCCGGCGCGGGCGGACGACAGAGACGAGAAACACGAAAAATGTGAAAAGCGTATTCACCAGGCTGAGGATAAGCTGCACGACGCGGTGAACCGTCACGGCGAGGACAGCAGACAAGCGCGCAAGCGCCGCGAAGAACTTGAAGAAGCGAAGCGGCGTTGCGGCGACCACCACGATATGGACCACCACGACGATCACGACCAACACTAAACCCGGCCACCAACTCGATTCATGAAATGGCCCACGCCCGTGTAACCGTGCGTGGGCCATTCCGATTGCGGCGATTTTGCGTGATCACGCTCAGCAGGTGCCGCCCGCTCACCGCGCCTGCGAAAAATCCTCCACCACGAACATTGTTACTCCCCAGAGCGGAGCCGGAAGCGAGGGATCTGCGGTTTTCGGCTTTGGTTTCCCCTGTGGGAATTCAGCGCGCCGATTCTAGACGCTTCGCCCTTTTCTCTTTCGGACGATTCTTGACCGGGATCACGAACTTCAATCCCGACCAGACGTCGGTGACGGCGCAGACCTTCACGTCCACCAGGCCAGCATCAAGCCCGCTTTGGCGAACCACATCTCCCGTGAGATCGGTGGCGACGCCTGAACTCTTCTTTGGCCACGAGATCCACAGCATGCCCGCGGGCGCCAGCGCCTTGGCGGCCGGCAACAGTTCGAGTTCCAGCCCCGAGCGCGATTTGGCAAAGAGGAAAATGAAATCGAGATCTCTGCTGGTGTGCATGCTGCCATGCTGGATCCGGCACTTATCGAGCGCGTCGCGAAGTTCGGTCTTCACGTCGTCCGGCACATGCACCAGCGCAGCGCGAAAATCATCCTTGATGCCCAACTTTTTCGCGAGCGGAGTTCCCGAATATCCAGGCATAGAAGTTGGCGCTAAGAACTGAAACGGGATCCCTGAGAACTGAGAACTGAGAACTGAGAACTGAGAACTGAGAACTGAGAACTGAGAACTGAGAACTGAGAACTGAGAACTGAGAACTGTTCTACTGCTTCGGCGCGTAGTATCCCTTGCGGGTGCGCACCTTCATACCTTTATCCTGCGCCAGGATTGCAATCGTGCGGTAGCGTCCATCTGCGGCAAAATCCGCCGGCTTGTAGGCCACCGCGTACTGGCTGCGCAACTCCTCCTGAATAGAAAGAAACGCATCCGACACGTCACGCATCTGGAACGGAAAGAACGCGCGGCCGCCGGTCGCATCCGCGATGCGCTCCAGCACCTTGTCGCCCTTGCCCTTCATGCCGCTGATGTTCGTGCTGATGGTGTAGACGATCACTTCCGCGCGCGCTGCCATATCGATGGCTTCCTCGCGGGTCACGTGGCTCAGGTTGTCCTCGCCGTCGCTCAGCAGAATAATGGCGCGGCGCACCGGTCCCGTCTGCTCCTGCTTCAACAGCTTGTCACGACACGCAAAGTACAGCGCATCGTACATCGCGGTGCCGCCGCCCGCCCGCAACATTCGCACGCCGGCCGAGAGACCCTCCGTGTTGTCGGTGAAATCCTGTGTAACTTCAGGCGTGGCGTCGAAGCCGACCACGAACGCCTTGTCATAACGCGGACGAATGATGGCATTCAGAAACTCGATTGCCGCTTCCTGCTCGAACTTGAAGCGGTCGCGCACCGAGTTGCTCGCGTCCACCAGCAACCCCACCTGCAGAGGCAGATCGGTCTCGCTTCGGAAGCTGCGCAGCTCCGCGGGCTTTTGATCGTCGATCACTCTGAAGTCGTCTCTCTTCAGGTCCTTTATGTAGCGGCCGTGCCGGTCGGTGACGGTGAACACCACGCGAACTTCATTGACGACATGGACAATGGTCGCGACGGATTCGTCGGAATCAGGCTTTGCTGGGTCAGGCTTTGCTGGGTCAGACTTTGCTGGATTTCCCGGCTGCGCTGGAGCTTGCCCCGCTGGCGTCTGCGCCGTGGGAATTGATTTGGCGGGAGGCGGTGTCGAAGAAGTTGGCGTGCCCGCGGGCGGCGCCGCCGGCGTGGAAGCAGGCGGTGCCGTCTGGCCGAGGAGAGAGCCAGCCAGCATATGAAAAGCAACCAGAAGCAGAAAAATGCGCGATTTCATCAGGACAGTCTGATCACAACTTGATTTCATCATTATAGCCCGCGCCCAGCGCTGGAACCGACAGAGAAATTCCCCGTAGAGACGCGGCTTGCCGCGTCTCTGCCAGCAGCGGCAGTGCTCGTGGGGGAGACGCGGCAAGCCGCGTCTCTACAGTGACGTTGTGCCACGGACCCTACTGAGGAGCATTCTCGAGGCTATCCAGCAGGTTCTCCAAATCCTCCGGCAACGGCCGTGAAAACTTGAGCGCCTCTTTCGTTCGGGGATGCGTCAACTCGAGCACCGCCGAATGCAGAAAATTTCGATCCAGCGCGAGCGTCGCTGGCATGCCTGCCGCCCGGCGTTTATTCGACTGAGACCGCAATTCGCCGGGCGCGCCATAGAGCGCGTCGCCCACCACCGGATGTCCGAGCGACGACATATGCACGCGAATCTGGTGTGTGCGTCCGGTCTCGATCTTGAGTTCGACGAGCGCAAACTTGCCGTAAGGCGAATCAATCTTTCGCTGCAACGCGTAATGCGTCACCGCCTCGCGGCCACCGAAGCCCCGCGTCGTCATCCGCGTGCGCCGCTGCGAGTGGCGGCTGATCGCGCTTTGAATCGTGCCGCGGTCCTGCTTCGGCCAGCCGTGGACCAGCGCGAGGTACGTCTTGTGCACCTCGCGCCCGCTGAACTGCTTCGCCAGCCGGCGGTGCGATTCGTCGTTCTTCGCCACCACCATCAGCCCGCTGGTCGCCCGATCCAGGCGATGCACGATCCCCGGACGCAATTCGCCGCCGACCGAGGACAGCTTCTTGAAGTGATGCAGCAGCGCGTTGACCAGCGTTCCGCGATTGCGCGCATCTTCGGTCGCTCCCGCTCCGGCATGCACCATCATCCCCGCGGGCTTGTTGACGATCGCCAGGTCGTCGTCCTCATAGACGATGTCGAGCGCGATCTCTTCCGGAATAGCGCGCAGCGGTGGAGCGTGCGGCGGCCCGATGACCGTGATCAGCTCTTCGCCCCTCAATCGCAGCGACGCCTTTGCCATCGCGTCGTTCACCAGCACCTCACCCTTCTCGATGAGTTGCTGGACGCGGGCCCGGCTGACTTCTGCGTGACTGACCTCCGAGAGTTGCGTCGCGAGATATTGGTCAAGACGCTGCCCTGCGGCTTCGGGAGATGAGGTCAGCGTGATGGGGAAATCAAGCATTCAGCACTCAGCATTCAGCACTCAGCGTGCAAGCGCAAGCAGAATTTTTAAGGAGTTTAGAGCCTAAAGCGGAGAGCCCGATTTCTGAGTGCTGAGTGCCGGCTGCTGAGTGCTGCTCTTCAGCCACAAGATCAATCCACCGCCCATGACCAGCAGAATGGAAATCAACTGCGTTCCCGTCATCATGCCGCCGAAGACTTCGCCGCGCCCCGGATCGTCGCGCAGGAACTCGATGAAGTAACGCTCGATTCCGTACAGGATCATGAAAGTGCCCCACACCTGCCCATCGAATTTCTTTCGACCGAGCAGCCAGGTCAGCAGCAGGAAATTGAAGAACTCGGCGGCGGCTTCGATCAGTTGTGTTGGTTCAATCCTGATGCCGAGCGGCGTTCCACTGACGGCATTCGCCAAAGGATTCGTGAAGATCACGCCCCAGAAGTGATTGGTCGGTTTGCCGTAGCAGCAGCCTGCCGAGAAACAACCGAAGCGTCCGAGGACGTGGCCGAACGCAAGTCCCGGAGCGAAACCATCGGTGGTACGCAGGATCGGCATGTGATGACGCCGCATGTACCAGACCGCCATAAGGAGCGCGGCAATCAGTCCGCCTGAAAATACGCCTCCCGCCTGCAGCGTGTTGAGGCTGAAAATCTCCCGCCAGTTGTTAGCGTAAGAGCTCCAGTCGTTGATGACGTAAAGAACTTTTGCCCCGATAATTCCGGCTAGAACAACGAGGATGCCAAGATTCCAGGCGTCGTCGCCGTTGATGCCCTGCTTCTCTGAATTGCGGACGCTGATCCAGAGGCCGATCAGCACGCCCGAAGCGACCAGGACACCGTAGGTGGGCAGGTAGAAACTGCCAATATGAAAAAGTCTGGGGAACACGTTAGTTTAGATGCTCCAATTGCAGGCTGAGTTCTATAGAGAGTCTAGCAGAGGGGAAAGGTCTCAGGTGCTAGGTGTCAGGTGTCAGGAAAACAACGTCGTCCTGAGACCTGACACCTAAGACCTGAGACCTGATGTAAAAAGCCGACCCACTGGGCCGTGTGGTGGGCCGAGAATGAACCCGTCTCAGACGGTGGGAACCCGCCGCGACCCATTAGGCCTTTCCGCATGACGGAACATGGCACACCGGATCTTTTTGCGAGTCGAGTCCCCGTTCATTCGGCATTGGTTCAAAAATCGGTTACCACCATCACCAACCTTGTAGGTCGGCTTTTCAGGTTAGATGCTAGGAAACCGCGAACAGATTGGCAAGAGGAAAATGCAAAATAGTTGGCAGGAAGTTTGCTAGCAGTTGCGTCGCGGCAGTTTCTAGAAGATGAACCTCAGTTACATCGATTTCACAGGCCGCGGAAAAACTCGGATTTCGTATCTGGTGTTTCATATCCGGTGTTTCGTATCAGGGTATCGCTTCAGCGATACCGTAAGTTCCGAAATCAGAGCCCCTTTAGGGGCTGGGCGTCGAAGTTCCGCAGCCTCTTTAGCCCGTGCGTCGGGTTTCTTGCAAAACTTCGTCCAGCGCGCTTGCCAGTTTGATGGCTCGCCGCCGCACATCCGGCGACGGCATCTCTACTCCCCGCTTCAGCAGATGATATTCATCCGCAATATTCAGCGCTGCCAGCACCGCCAGCCGCACCGAATCGACGGTTGCAGTCTGCTCGGATACCGCGCGCATCTTGGCGTCCACGTACTCGGCAAGTTTCAGAATGTAGTCCGCGTCAGAGCCCCGCAGGTTATACACCTGGTCGAAGATTTCGACGCGCACACTATTACTGTTACTGCCGCTGACGGCATTTGCAGCCGGGACGTCTTTCGCTGGAACAGGTTTTGTCACCGCATCCTTGGTCGGAGGTTCTTTGCTCGCAGTGGCCATGTCACTCCTCGCCGGATTACTTCCTGTCAGACGGCTGCCGGGCGGATACTTATCGCCGTCGTTTAGTTTGCGGTCGTCGTTTGGTTTGCCAATATCGTTCAGCTTGCCGCCTGCTCATGCGTCAGGCTTTCCATCTGGCCCAACATTTTTTCGACTCGTGTTCGGATGTCCTCGCGATCCTTGCGCAGTTGCACCAACTCGCGGCGCATGGTCTCGTTTTCTTCCTCGCGCTCTTCCAGTTGCTCCCGCAGCCGCTTCACGTCGCGCTCGGCGGTAGCCCGGGCTTCTTTGGCGGCCTTGTACAACTCAATGGTGCGATAAACTTTCTCTTCCAGCGCCTGAAAATCTTCAGGCGGAACCTGCGCAGATACCTCTTCCACGGTTTTCACGGACATGAGCACCACTCGCTTTCGGGGAATATTTCAGCGTTGAGGCGAAGTATAGCGCAGTTTGCTGTGGAAGAACCGCTACTTTTGCCGCACCCCCGTGCACTGCCCCGCAACCCGTGCACTCCCGTAGAGACGCGGCTTGCCGCGTCTTCACGGTCGGCCGGAGACGCGGCAAGCCGCGTCCCTACAGACGTGACCGCAGCTTTTCCAGCCGTCGCGCCGCCTCGTCCAGTGTCTCAGGCTTCTTGCAGAAGGCGAAACGTACCTGTTGGGATCCGTCTTTCGGATGCTTGTAGAAACTCGATCCGGGCACGCATGCGATGCCGATTTCTTTTACCAGGTAAGCCGCGAACTCCACGTCGTTCGCGAACCCGAAGGCGCCGATGTCGGTCATCACGTAATACGCCCCACGCGGAAGGTAACAGCGGAAGCCGGCTTTCTCGAGCGCCGGAATCAGATGATCGCGTCGAGTGCGGTACCGGTCGACCAGTTCGCGGTAGTAACTGGCAGGCATGCTTAATGCCGCCGCGCCCGCCTCCTGCAAGGGCGCGGGCGCGCCCACCGTCAGGAAATCATGCACCTTGCGGATCGCGTTTGTAATGGCCGGCGGAGCAACCGCCCAGCCGACGCGCCATCCCGTAACGCTGTAACTTTTTGACAGCCCATTGATGGTGATCGTGCGCTCGCGCATCCCGTCAAGCCGCGCGAGAGAAATATGCTCCGATCCATCGTAAAGAATGTGCTCGTAGATTTCGTCGGTGATGGCAAGCACGTTGTATTCAACGCACAAGTCGCGAATCAGCTCCAGTTCTTTCCGCCTGAACACCTTGCCGGTAGGGTTGTTTGGCGTGTTGACGATAATGGCTTTGGTCTGGTGTTGCGCGGTCTTGTGTTGAAAAGCCTCGCGCAATTCCTGTTCGTCGAACGTCCACTCGCCTCCCCACTCGCCATGGGATGCATGCGGCGGACGCAAACTGACAAAGCGCGGCTTGGCTCCGCTTAGAATCGCGTCCGGCCCATAGTTCTCGTAAAAGGGCTCGAAGACCACGACTTCATCGCCCTTATTGCAAACCGCGAGCAGCGTTGCGATCATCGCTTCAGTCGATCCGCAGCACACCACAATTTCTTTTTCCGGATCAACCTCGATCCCCTGCGAGTCCCGCATCTGCCGCGCAATCGCAGCCCGCAGACTCTTCGCACCCCAGGTGATGGCATACTGATTCACGTCGGCGGCGATGGCTTCCTGCGCGGCACGCTTGATTTCGGCGGGCGCGGAGAAATCGGGAAACCCCTGCGCCAGATTGACGGCGTCATACTGCATCGCCTGCCGAGTCATCTCGCGAATCACAGACTCGGTAAAATGCTCAACCTTGTCGGAGAGAAAATGCTTGGGATGGGCAGAAACTTGGGTCATGGAAAGTAAGGCTAGCACAGGAAATGCTCACGTAGGGACAGCCGCCCTCGGCTGTCCAGCGGGCGAAGCGCCCAACCCACCCCGAACGGGAATTCATGAACCAGAGAGCCCCTACGCTCTTTGCACCCCGCCCAGCCCTTCCAGTGCCTTCGCAATCTGCGCCGCCCACTGCGCCACTTCGTCGTCGCGCAACGTGCGCTCGCTGGACTGGAGCTTGGCCCGCATCAGAATCGAGTACTTGCCCGCGCCGACTTTTTCGCCCCTGAAAATTTCCACCGGGACGAAGCTGCGCAGCTCGGAAATGCCCAATCCGGTAATGCTCTGGCGAATCTTCTCGAACTCCACGCCGTCATCAAACACAAAGGAGAAGTCGCGCTCGACGGCAGGGAAGCGCGGCAGGGCTTCATAACGCACCTGGCGCAGATCATGCTGGTAGAGCCGGTCGAGATAGATCTCGGCGACAAAAACATCCTGCCGCAGTTTGCGGGCTGCGGCCACATCGGGATGGATCTGGCCAAACTGGGCGACAGTAGCGCCATCCAGCACGGCGCGAGCCGAGTGTCCGGGATGATAGTAGTCGGCCGTCTGCGCATCGTAGTAGAGGGTCCAATGGCTGAAGGGTGCGAGCAAACTTTCAATGTCTCCCTTCAGGTCGAAGAACGAGAACGGACGCGCCGCCGCGCCTGGGACCAGTCCGCGCACCACCTCCGCATCCAGGTTCCCCGTCGCGCCCATTGAGATGCGCTTCAGCTCCAGCGACTTTTCCACCAACTTTGAATCTGCGCCCGAAGCCTCAAATACATTTCCAGATTCGAACAGGCGCACATTGTCGCTGCCACGGTTCAGGTTGTAAGCCAGCATGTTGAGCATGCTCGGAACCATCGAGGTGCGCATCACCGAAGCCTCTTCGCTGATCGGGTTCGCGAGGTCGATCTCGGAGGCCGTCGAAAAGCGCCGGGCATCGTCTTTTGAAATAAAGGTCAGTGAAATAGTTTCGTTGTAACCGAGCGCGAGCAGGGAAGAGCGAAGTCGCGCGTCTTTGTGCGCATTGGGCAACTCGCGGACCTCCCCGCTGTAGGCGGGAAGCGTGTTCGGAAACTTGTCATAGCCGTGCAGGCGCGCCAGTTCTTCGATGATGTCGATCTCGCGCTCGATATCGAGGCGCCAGCTGGGAATGTGGATCAGGTACCTCTCTTCGCCGCCTGCCAGCATCGCGAAACCGAGACGTGTGAGGATGCGACTGATCTCAATCGTGCTGAGTTTCTCGCCGAGAATTCGTTGCACTTCTCGCAGATCGAGCTCCACCGGAGCCAAATCAAGCTTGCGGGCGATCACGTCGATCACGTCACCGACGAGCGTGCCGCCGCCCGAAGCAAGAATCAGTTCGGCAACCCGGTTCGTCGAAGCGACGGTCGATTCGAAATCAGCGCCGCGCTCAAACCGGTGCGAAGCGTCGGTATGAATGCCGTGCCGCTTCGACATCCGGCGCACCGTGACCGGGTCCCACCACGCGGATTCGATCAGGATGTTCTTCGTTTTCTCCGTGATCATCGTGTCGAAGCCGCCCATCACGCCGGCCAGTCCCACTGGCTTTTTCGCGTCGGCAACAACGAGATCTTCGGTGGACAGCTTGCGCTCCACGCCGTCCAGAGTCTTCAGTGTTTCGCCGGCTCGAGCTTTGCGAATCACCAAGCGGCGTCCTTCGAGCAAATCGAGATCGAACACGTGCGTGGGCTTGCCACTCTCCCACAAAACGTAGTTGGTAGCGTCGACCGCGTTGCTGATCGGCCGCTGATCAATCAGCTGCAGACGGTTGGTAATGTTCGCGGACGAAGGCTTGATGGTGACGCCGCGAATTTCGCGCGCTGTGAAGCGCGGACACAGATCAGGCTCTTGAATATCGATGGTGACATCGGATTTGCCTTGTGACGGCGGCAGCTTCGGCTCGATCGGCTTGAGCGGAAGATCGTAGAGAGCCGAAGCCTCGCGAGCCACGCCATAATGATTCATCGCATCAGGACGGTTGGTCGTGATCTCCATCTCATAGATGGTGTTGTCGCCTTCGCCGGAAATACCTTCAACGGCAACGCCCGCAAGCGTGAGTTCATCCGCAAGCCGGGTGTAGTCGACCGGGATGTCAACGAAGTCACGCAGCCAATGAGGAGAGATTTTCATGAAAGAAGCTATTAGCTTTTAGCTTTTGGCCCTCAGCTCTCAGACGACGACTTTGAATCGCCAAGAGCCAAGAGCTAATAGCCAAAAGCCTCTATACAAATTGCTCCAGAAACCTTACATCACCCTGAAAGAACAGTTGAATATCATCCACGCCGTACTTCAGAATCGCAATCCGTTCCACGCCCATGCCAAAAGCAAATCCCGAAATTGTTGCTGGATCGTAATCCACGAAGCCATACACATTCGGATCGACCATGCCGCAGCCTAACAGCTCAATCCAGCCGCTGGCCTTGCAGTTCCTGCACGGAGCGCCGTCACGCACGCCCTTGCCATCACAGAAAATGCAACTGATCTGCACGTCGGCGCTCGGCTCGGTAAACGGGAAAAACGACGGATAGAAGCGCGTCTTCACGCTCGATCCGAACAGCGCTTTCATGGCGTGGTCGAGCGTGCCCTTCAGGTCGCAGAACGTGATGTTGGTGTCGACCGCGAGACCTTCGACCTGGTGAAATATGGGCGAATGCGTCGCGTCAGGCGCGTCATTGCGGTGAACTTTTCCCGGACACACCACGCGCACCGGCGGCTTCATCTTCTGCATCGTCCGGATCTGCACCGGCGAAGTATGCGTGCGCAGCAGCAGGCGATCGCGCAGTGGCTTCGATTCCTGCCCGGCGATGAACAGCGTGTCCTGCGTATCGCGCGCGGGATGGTTCGGCGGAAAGTTCAGCGCCTCGAAGTTGTAATAATCCGTTTCAATCTCCGGGCCTTCCTCGACTGAGTAGCCCAGATTGCGGAACACGCCAACGATCTCGTTCATCGTCTTGATGACAGGATGTTCCACTCCGATGGGACGACGAATGCCGGGCAGAGTGATGTCGAGACGCTCGCGTTCGAGCTCCGACCTCTTCAAAGTCTGGAGGTTAGAATCCAATCTGCCTAAGGATTCCAGAGCGGCGGTCGACTGCCTAGAAAAAAGTTCCACGCGCTCCTGAGTCTCTGCGACATAGCGCTCCACCTCGGCCTTGACCGCATTCACTCGGCGTCCGACCTCCCGTTTGGCATCGGGCGGCGCGACCTTGAGCCAGAACTCTGTAATTTGGGTTATGATCCCGTTCTTCCGAGCGAGCCACCGATCGCGAAAAACCTTGAGGTCAGCAGTCTTTGTCGAACTCGCGACAGATGGCTCCGAAGCCTTGTTTACGAGAACATCTTTTTCTTCTTGAATGGCGGACAGCAAGTCGCGCACGGCGTGGTCAAGCGCCGCCGCCGAGAAGTCGCGAAGTTTGGGGACAGTGTATGGCAATTCCGAGCAACTCTCGAAGAATCGTCATCCTGACCGAAGCGGATCCCCGCTCGCTCCAAAATTTGTGCCGGTAGTAGGGGTCCTTCGACTCTGCAGAGCGATTCGCTTTGCGAATCGCTCTGCTTCGCTCAGGATGACAAGATTAAATCAAGACTGAAAGCTGAAAGCTGATGGCTGAAAGCTGACAGCTGACAGCTGCTTCTACGCTGCGGCCGCGTGCGCCTTCTTCGCCTGCTCCGCCAGATGTCCAAATCCTGCCGGATCTTTCACCGCCAAATCCGCCAGGATCTTGCGATCCAGTTCCACGCCGGCCTTCTTCAGTCCGCTGATGAACTGGTTGTAGTTCAGTCCGTTCAAGCGGGCGGCTGCGCCGATGCGCACGATCCAGATCGACCGGTACTGGCGCTTCTTCTGCTTGCGGCCCGAGTAGGCAAACTTCAGCCCGCGCTCGACAGCTTCTTTCGCCGAGCGGTAAAGTTTGGATTTAGTTAGGAAGTATCCACTGGCGCGTTCAAGAATCTTTTTGCGCTTGGCGCGGCGCTTAGTTCCGCGTTTTACACGAGGCATGGTGCTCTCCTTTTTTGGTTCGTCTGGCGGCTGGAGGTAAGGAGGCTTCTACCCAAACCGGGGCCCCCGGAACGGCCGGTTTTGCCGTTTTGGGGTGGGAACGGGATTTCTGAAGCCCGACCTCTTCACGCGCCGCTGCGGGGCATTTTGCTCCGCAGACTGGTTGTCCCAAACTCGTTATGGACGGGCTGGGACGCCCGTCGCTCCGTCTAGTACGGGATCATGCGCATCACTTTTTTGAAATCCGCGTCGCTTACCAACACGGAGTTCCCCAGCTTTTTCTTGCGCTTCTTGGCCTTCGAGGTCAGGATGTGGCGAAGATACGCCTTGTGACGCTTGATCTTTCCGGTCCCGGTTTTCTTGAAGCGCTTGGCAGCGCCTTTGTGTGTTTTCAGTTTAGGCATAAGTAGCTCTCAGCTCTCAGTTACGTCGTCAGCATTCACCCATCGCAAATTTTCCACCCGTCCGTGAACGATCGCACCAGCAGGTTTTACTGAAAGCTGATAGCTGACGGCTGCACTACGCTGTCTGCGCGCCGCCTCGCGACGCTGGAGGTGGTGCGGGCTTCGAAGGAGCCGACGGCTTCTCTTTCGCTCCGCCCTCTTTCTTGTTCGGCGCCAGAATCAGGTGCAGCGTGTTGCCCTCCTGCCGCGGCCTGAATTCCACCAAGCCACGCTGGTCGACATCCTTAATCAGACGTTCCAGAATCTGACGGCCTAGGCTTTGCCGCGTCATTTCGCGTCCCCGGAAGAAGATGGTCGCTTTCACCTTATCTCCTTCATCCAGGAAGCGAAGCACGTGATTTTTTTTGGTTTCGTAATCGTGATCGTCCACGTTGATACGAAACTTTACTTCTTTGACCGTAATGGTCTTCTGCTTTTTCTTGGCTTCGCGCTCGCGCTTCTCGTTCTGGTACAGGAATTTCCCATAGTCCATGATGCGGCAAACCGGAGGTTGCGCGGTTGGGGAAATTTCCACCAGGTCCAGGTTTCTTTCGCGCGCCATCTTGAGCGCCTCGAAGGGAGGCATCACACCAATCTGTTCCCCTTCATCACCGATCACGCGAATTTCGCGCGCCCGGATGCGCTCGTTCATGCGGATAAAACGTTTGTCGATACTGTCCTCCGTCTACTGATCTGACAGGAAAGATGCTTAAAAAGTATAGCATGCGGACGATCGAACGCCCCTGCCGCAAAAAACAACGGGCATGCGAATGACTTCCTTTCGCATGCCCGCCACGGCCAGATCTTAATCAATTTTATCGCTATTCTTTTTCTCCGGTGCTCGGATTCAAGAACAGCGTTCCGTCGTGTCTGATCTTGCCGAAGTTAAACATCTGAGTGATGGAGTTGGCGAGCGCATCGAAGGAAACCTAGCCAATGCGCTGTCCGCCCAGCCAGTTGTCTTCGACGAACCGGGTAATCGAAGTCTGGTCGGTCACACTGTGGTCCACAAAGTTCTGCCGCGCCCATGGGGAGACAATCAGCAGAGGCAGTCTTGGACCGTACCCGCAACGCCCCAGAGCATGCGTGTTCGCCGGGTTGACGCCAGGTAGCGCGGTCGCCGCCGCTTGGTCCCAACGCAAGGGTCATCGTCAGTAAAGACGCCGTCATTGACGCCATCATCCGCCTGAGGTTGGCAAAGGGTTGCTGCTGATCAAACATGCTGAGTTCTCCGTTTCTTCGAATTGCCCGGCGCAGGGCGTAAGCCTGCCGCGTGGCGAGAGACTGCAAGAACATTAGGCGGGAGATATTTCTGTACTATGACTGCAATATTAAGGAAGAGTGAAATCAGGGATGGGGAAGAACTTACGCCACGGCGACTTTCGCCGTCCGCAACCGCCGATACAGCCGCAGATAGTCGTCCACCATCCGCCGCGCCGTGAAGCGCTCGCGCGCCCGATTGTAGGCTCGCGTCCCGTAGAGGCGTGTTAGCTCGCGGTCTTCGTCCAGTTGACTGAGCACTTCGCTCAGGCTGTCGGCATTATTGCGTTCGAAGTACAAGGCCGCGTCGCCCCATAGTTCGCGATACACCTCGGTGTCGTTTGCCACCAGTGCGCAACGCGAGAATGCCGCCTCGATTGACGCCAGTCCCGTAGGTTCATAGCGCGAAGTCGCCGCGAAAATCGTTGACTTGCTGTAGAGCGAGCGCAGTTGCGATTCGGTCTGCGCTCCCTTCACCGAAATCTCGTGTTCGCCGGTGGAGACACGCACGTCGGCGCGGATCGGCACCGGCGGCGTGGGAATCGGGTTGTCCGCGCCCACAATGCACACCGGGAGGCTATGCGCATGCTGGGTCAGCAATGCCACCTGTTTTCCCGAATCCCAAAGGCGCCCGATTGCCAGCACCGACTCTTCCTTAGTCACAAACGGATTGAAGTAGATCGGATTGCGTCCGGGCGGAATGATGTGTCCATCGAAATCGTCGCCGTAGGCAAGGCGCAGCATCTCTTCCATCCAGCGCGAAGTGCTGACCACGGCCTCGGCTCGCTTCAAGCCCTCGACCATCGTCGCGCGATACCACTTAAGCCATGCCGAGGCGGCTGGTTCGTGTCCGTGGATGCTCAGCCACCAGGTGATCACATCGCCGTGCGCCACCACTACTCGCGGCGTCGCCACCGGCAGCGCTCCAAAACTCAACTGATTCAAATGCAGAAAATCAGGACGCGTGTCGCGAACGATCGCGCATAGATAATCCCGCGCCGCATGGAAGTCCTGCTCGCCTTCCTGCATCCAGTCGAGACGAAACGCGGTGGGATGATATTCGAGCCCGTGCAGCCCGTCCATCCAGGCGGTTTGATGAGGAAGCGGAATTTCTCCAAAGCTGACGAGCGTGACTTGCGCCCCGTGGGTCACCAGACCCGAAACCAATTCGCGGGAGTAAGTCCACACTCCGCTGAACGTGTCAGCCGTCACCAATACGCGCACAGAACCCCCCGAGATTCGAGGGCTGGGAGCTGCCCTCGGCCTGCCTGCCTCCAGTTTAGGGTCGAGAGCCGTGCCTAGGGAAGCGTTTTCTTGCGGTCCCCCGGGACGCTCTCTCGGAAGGGACTCCCTCGAAACCCGGCATCGCCGTAGCCCACATGGTCCCGCACGCCGTCCGGGCATTGCATCGTGACGGGCCATGCCGTACGCGATAAATCCTTCTTATCCCCTTCATAAAATTATGTTCTTAGTAAAAGGTCTGATGCGACATAGAAAAAGTATGAGTTGGACTTGAATGCAACCACCCGTTACTTTGCAGTGGCTGGCAACGGATGCGCACGGTCATCCGTTGTATGCACCAGGGGAGAATCAGATGCAAGATGCAGGACGAGATCAAGGCGCTCCGCGCTGCGGTACAACATAAGTTCGCTAAGTGATCAAAGTTTTCGAAAAAGGAGATTAACTGTGCACATACGACTGCTGTGTTTTCTTCCGTTCTTGTTTCTAGCGCTGGTGGCGCTTCCGTCTTTTGGGCAGAACGCTCCTTCGGACTCTCAGGCCACGCCCAGTTCCAGTCCCGCAGACAACACTGCCGCACAGACGAAGCCCCCGGATCCGCAGCCTCTGCCTATGCCGTCGATGTCAGGGCCCCTGCAAACCGCGTTACCCCATGAGTTTGAAAGTGGGAAATTGGCGGTTACAGGCATTTTAAGCGGCATCGGCTGGACGGAAGGTAATCATATTTCCGGCGACTCGTCGACCCACTGGGACGTTAGCAACGCGCAGATTTTCGTCCAAAAGACCACTGGCTGGTGGCAATTCTATTTGCAGGGCGGTGCCTACAACTTGCCGGCTATCGGAGTGCCGTTCCTCTCGACCTCAGATACGATAAAAAACATCTATGGGCCCTTTCCGCAGGGCTATGCGAAGTTCGTTAAGGGAAATTTCAACGTAGAAATCGGTGCCCTGCCAACATTGATCGGGGCCGAGTACACGTTCAGTTTCCAGAACATGAACATCGAGCGCGGTCTGCTCTGGAACCAGGAAAACGCCGTTAACCGCGGTATACAACTCAATGAGACCTACAAGAAGTGGACCGCGGCCTTCAGCTGGAATGACGGCTTTTACTCTAACCGCTATACGTGGCTGACTGGCTCTCTGACTTACGCTTTCAACTCCGCAAATAGCTTGGCCTTTGTCGGCGGCGGGAATGCTGGAGCGTACGCGAAGAACACGCTCGCGACACCTCTATTTTTAAACAACTCGCAGATCTATAACTTGATCTACACCTACACCAAGGGCAGTTGGGTGGTCCAACCGTATTTTCAGTACACCGACGTGCCCACCAACGCGAGAATTGGCATAGCGCATGGGGCCAGCACCAAGGGAGGAGCCCTCCTCGCCACTTACAATTTCAAACGCGGATTTTCACTGGCAGTCCGGCCTGAATACATCAAGAGTACAGGAAGCATCAGCAACGGCGCTATCAACTTGCTTTATGGTCCGGGCAGCGGGGCCTTTGGGCTCACGGTGACGCCGACCTATCGCAAAGACGCGTTTTTCCTTCGCGGAGACTTCGCGATTGTTCATGCTACCAGCTCAACGCCAGGTGACGTTTTCGGTCCCGCCGGTACGCACGTTAACCAACCGCGCGGGGTTGTCGAAGCAGGCTTCATGTTCTGATGACCACGCGGAAACGGAGCACGGCATTGGCTGGCTATGTGAAATACGCGCCTGATGACAAATGGGCACTCGCGCTGCGGCGGCGAGTACTTTGACGACAACCAGGGCTGGACCACAGGCACGGGCCGGAGCTCAGTGAATTCACCGCTACTCTGCCGAGTTCCGGCGTGACATGTCAGACGCGACGGTTTTTCAGAGGGGGATTACCGGCCTCGTCAAGAAGCAGAACACAGCCGCACTCGGCTTGATTTACGCGTTTAGCAGCGCCGATGCCAAGTAAGCGAACGGGGAGAGATGAAGCGACGAATGGAGACGAACTTATTTTCGGGCAGCCAAAACCTGGGTGCTCGTGATGTGGGGATCTGCGGCTTGGGCACAAACCCAACTAACCCCTGGTGTCAGCGTCCTCGCCGCTCCCCGCTCCAGACCTGCCTGCCTGTGCAGGAGCAGGATCCAGGAGCCGACGCAAAACGCGGTAAGGCAAGTTGAAGAAAACTGATTTTGTGAAAATAAAAAACGAATGACAGGAGAATAGCGATGGCAGAGACCACTGGAGAAATGAAACAAACCCTAGGGCTGACCGGTTTGACGATGAATGCCATGGCCCTCATTGCACCCGGTGCTTTCCTTTGGCTGACGTTTGCCGGGCAGGCCGCCGCGGGCGCAACCGCTCCGTCGATGTGGATCGGCATTCTGTTTGCAACGGTGCTGTGTCTTGCCACCGCCGTGTGTTACGCGGAAATGGCCAAGCTGTATCCCGGGACGGGCAGCTCCTATTACTTCGCCGAGCAGTCCTTCATCAATCACGACACCGCATGGCCGTACGCGCGGCTGGCTAAATTCATCGTTGGCTGGGGCTCACACCTTTACTACTGGATCTATCCTGGAGTTATGGTCGGAGTCATCGGGGTAATCTCCGGTTACCTGGTGGGAACGCTGTGGCCGAATTTCATGAGCGCCACCAACCCCGGTCCGATGTTCATGATGTTGGTCGCCGTTGTGTTCTCGTTTGCCGTGGCCTACATCGCTCATCGGGGCGTTAACGGTTCGACGTCGGTGAACATTGCCATCAACGTCATACAGATCAGCGCTCTGCTCTTGTTCGCTGTCGTTGCCTTGAACTACCGCATGAGCCATCCAGCGGGCAGCACCAGCTACCAGTTTGATCCTCAAACCAGCGCGTCTTACAGCTATGAATACGCCACGACTTCACAGGTGGTGAATGGCCAAGCGACTGATGTTATCGTGCGTGACTCGAATGGCGTGCCGCAACCCAAACTGGACGCTTCCAGAAAGCCAGTTCCATTTCACATCGACTATCCCGAACACGACGCCAGCGGTGCATTCGTCTCCCACCCTAATGCTGTCTCCGTCGTGCGAATGCATAACTTTGGCTGGATGTTCGTTCAAGCCACCATCGCCATTCTGATTCTGGTGGGATTTGAGTCAGTGACATCCATGGGAGGAGAAGCGAAGAATGCCAAGCGCGATGTCCCGATTGCGGTCATAACCTCGCTACTGGTTCAGGGATGTTTCTGCTATCTGTTTGAATATTTCGCGGCGAACTACGTTCTTAATAATGGATACACGCTGGCGAATGCTGCGGGCTCTTCCGCGCCCATTGGGGATCTGATGGTTCTGGTGGGGGATACGTTGTTCGGGCCCGGACGAGGCCGGATCTTCATGCTGGCGGAGGCGGCGACGGTATTTCTGGCGCTGATCGGCACCACGCTCTCGTGTATCAATACCGGTGCGCGTGTGACTTACGCCATGGGGAAAGACAAGGAGTTGCCGGATTCCATGGGAATGTTGCACGCTAGAAACTCGACCCCGCATCGTGCCATATGGACGCTGGCCGCCATTTCGGCGGTAGTTGGGTGCATCACGGTTGTGATGTACTTCGGCGACGGGAGCGCTCCCGCGGATGCGGCGATTCAGGCCTTGCCTCATGGCTTCTGGTCCAGTTTTGGATACTTGACTCATGACAAAATGGCGGCACTACCGAATTCTTTCCTGACCATGACGTTGGCTTCGAACTTCGGTACGTTCTTGCTGTACATGTTAAGTTGCGTCACTTGTATTGTCTGCTTCCACAAGCACCCGCAGTTCAAGTTCGTGCGCCATCTCCTGATCCCGGTTTTCGGGCTGGTAGCCAACCTGGCGTGCATGGTCTTCTACCTGGTCGGTCCCTTCATGGGCTACGGCACTAAGATGGAACCGCTGCTGGCCCTGGGAATCGCGCTGGTCTGGGCGATCTACGGCGCGATTTATTTCCTGCGCGCGAGCAAGGCATCAAAACGAACGACACTCGTCGGAAGTCGGGTGCCGGCCGCCTGAGAAACAGCGGAGCGGCTCGCGGTGCCAAAGCCTGGCGGCCATAACGCTGCCAGGCTTTGGCCTGTAGGTCAACTTGATACCATTACGTGAGGCGCCCCTGCGAGCGCGCACCGAGTACCAGGCAGTCCTATGCTCGACGTCGAGTTCTCGCAACTTTCGGATGCGGGCACGGTTCGCCCGCGGAATGAGGACTATCTTGGGTACGTACTCCCATCCTCTCCCTCGCAAGTCCGTTCCCACGGCTGGCTGTTTGTCTTGGCCGACGGAGTTGGCGGACAACGGCAGGGGGAAGTGGCTTCCCGAGCTGCGGTGGAAGAGGTGGTTGCCGCCTTCCGGCGCGCTCCGGCCATGGAATCTCATGGCTCTTTGCTAAACCATCTGGTGCAAGCGGCGAACGCCCGCATTTGTGAAACGGAAGCCCTCGCCGGTCCCGCAGGCACGGGTATGTCCTCTACGGTGGTGGTCTGTGCCTTGCGTTTCGATCGCGCCACGATTGCTCATGTGGGCGATTCGCGGTGTTATCTGATTCGCAACCAGAAGCCGCGTGTAATCACTCACGATCATACCGTCGCAAATGAACAGCTCCGCCTCGGTCTGCTTTCCAGAAACGAAGCGAATTCGGCGACCACGCGACACGTTCTCAGCCGGTCCCTGGGTAGCGGGTTGTTCGTCAAGGTAGAAGTCAACGAAGTCCAGTTGCTCCCTGGCGACGTGCTGCTGCTGTGTTCCGATGGCTTGCACGGCGCCGTGACAGACGAGGAAATCGCCTCCACGATTAGCCGTAATCACGATTTGGAAACCACGGCTCGGGAACTCGTTAACAGCGCGAACCAGAAGGACGGCGGCGACAACGTCAGTGTGCAACTTATTCGTGTTCGCAGCGTGGAACGCATGGGGATGTACCGCGGTCGACCCTACAAACTCCATTGATTTTCCCGAGTCACAGGCCATTCTTTATGAATTTCTGACACATTTTCTGGCATGATGGATGCAGTCTCCTCTCCATTCGAGAGTGTGGCGGCCCGGTTTCTTGACCTTTGCCACTTCGATTACGATGACCTCTCTCCATCCTGGCGATCAACTCGATCATTACCGGATTGACGGCCTGGTGGCCCGAAGTGGAATGGCCTCCATATTTCGCGGTACGGACTTGCGAAACGGCCGGCAGGTGGCCATCAAAATCCCGCATCCCGAGGTCGAGAGCGACCCCGCACTTTTCGACCGTTTCCATCGCGAGGAACAGATCGGTAAGGCTTTGGATCATCCCGGTGTGATGAAGGTCTTCGCCGACGAAGATCGCAGCCGGGTCTACATGGTAATGGAGTGGGTGGATGGACGCTTGCTCCGCAAAATTCTCGATGAGCAGGGGAAGTTGCCGCCGGAGCGGGCAGTGCAACTGGCGCTGCGCATTCTGGACGCACTGGAATACATCCACTCCCGCGGCGTCGTGCATCGTGATCTGAAGCCGGAAAACGTGATGGTCGACCCGAACGACAACATCAAGCTGATTGACTTCGGCATTGCCGCCAATGCCAAGTCCCGCCGCCTTACGTTCGCCAAGCTTTCCCAGACCATGGGGACGCCGGATTATATTTCGCCCGAGCAGGTCAAAGGCAAGCGCGGAGATGTTCGCAGCGACCTCTACGCCCTGGGTGTCATGCTCTACGAGATGTTGACGGGTAAAGTGCCGTTTTCTGGCGAGAATGCCTTCCTTGTGATGAATGACCGCCTGCTCAATAACCCGTTACCGCCGCGGGAAATTGATCCATCGATCACACCGCAGTTGCAGGAAATAATCTACCGCGCCCTGGAGCGTGACCCCAAGAACCGGTACGCCACAGCCCGTGATTTTGCCTCAGACCTTCAACATCAAGAAAAGGTGGGAGTCGCCGAGCGTCCGGAACTGCACAACTGGAGAGATCGCCGCACGCCCCGGAGCAGGCAGATTTTGTTCTACGTCGGACTGGCACTGATACCGGTGGTGATTTTTGCTTTGCTACTCTACGTCGCACGGCACAGCTAGGATGATCTAATGCTGAGTGAACTCGTCGCTGTGGACGACAAATTCAGGGTACGCAGAGGCGCCGAGTTCGTGAATATCCATTCCCTGCCACTCGCCTTCCGCGTCCACGCGATGCGGGTACGCGCGATCGATCAGCCAGTTCAGGCCGTGCGTCAGAGGAAAGATTAGACCAAGCAGGGTCGCAATGCCGATGAGTTGCGCCAGCCATTGCCCGCTGTATCCACTTCCGGCATCCGATAAAAGAGCAACTGAAAGCAGGCCCCAGAGGCCAGCTATGGCGTGCACTGAAATCGCGCCGCCGGGGTCATCGATGGTCATGCGGAACTCAAGCAGGTCGATGGCAAAGACCACGAGCGCGCCTGCAACCAAACCAGTAAGAACGGCTGCCGGGGGCTTCAGGAATGCAGCCGCTGCGCTGCTGGCGACTAAACCCGCCATCCAACCGTTGGCAACTAAAGATGCATCCGGCCGGCCAAACCGTGACCGCGTAACCATTGCCGCCGCCAACCCGGCAGCAGCAGCCGAGAGTGTAGTGTTTACGGAAATCAATACAACGGCCAACGGCTGGCTGCGATTGAATAAAATCGCACTAGCAGAATTCAGACCAAGCCATCCCACCCAGGCAAGCAGGCACCCGATCAGAACGAGCACGATATTGTGGGCGGGAATTGCCGCGGGCTCTCGATTGGATGAATATTTTCCGCGGCGTGGGCCTAGAATCCATGCTATCGACAACGCGCTCAGCCCACCCATCACTTGAATCGTGCCAGCGCCGCCGTCCACAAAGCCTTGTCCCAGCCCGTAGATCGAACCGAGTTGGGATAGCCAGCCTCCACTCAGCGCCCAATGGGCAAACAACGGATAGGTCCAGCCCGCCAGCACAATCGTCGAGGCGGACAAAGCACCCAACCTCCAGCGCTCCGCCCCCGCGCCGAGCGGGATCATCGCAGCCAAGCCCACGCTGAACATCTGCAAAAGCAACACCAGTGACACCGGAGACAGATCAAGCCGCAGGCCGCGCAGAAAAATGGGCTCGGCGGCAATCCAGTTCCACGCCTTGCCGCCAATTGTAAGGACGTGAGCAGGACGCCCAGGCGCTCCCTGCCATGAAAAGCCGAACATGACGTAGACGATTGCGGCGACCGCAAAGACGCAAAGCGAAGCCAGCATGACGTGCGCAGCACTGCGCGACCGGGCAAGTCCGGTATTGACGAGCGCTAGTCCCACTCCCGCCAGCGGAACTAACAGAATCAGGACAACGCAGAGTGTTGCGGAAGCCTCGGAAAGAAAAGGAGGAGCGGCCAACCCATTATCCTTTTGGAACCAAATGGGAGCGGGCCACGAGACTCAGTCCCATCAACTCCACGGCCATCCCAGCCAGCACGAATGCAGCGCGCATCCGCAAAGACGGCAGCAACGGCAAAGAGGAGACAACAATCCCCCATCCCGCAAGCAATAGCAGACAGCCGGCAAGCTTCATCATAATCTTTCCCGAGTGATCGCCCCGAAAACATCGGGGCAGGTGAAGAACGCGGCCATGTATGACAAAATACTACTCCCGCGGTCCGCCGCACGGGCTGAATCCTAATCATCAAGAAACTAATGCGGCCGGCTGTCGCCCGTCCAATTGATTTTTTTTATGATTCTTAGAAGAAGAATGAGCTAGAGAGCCTTCCATGCCTAATACAATGGCGGTGCGTTCCGCTCTTCAAGGCGGCTATCTCAGCCTTGGGCGCGCCTCGTGGTATGAACCAGGAACTACCTTCGGCTCATGCAAAACGCAGCTTAGCGACTGCTAAGCCCCGGCCGCATTTTGCCGATTAACGGACGCCTGGCCTGAACCCGATCCGCAGGATGCACCGCGTTCTGCCTCCTGCATGGCAAACTGTATTCGAGGACATCAAACGACGACATTAACGAGGACATTAAAGATGACAAAACTTGAAGCGATTGTGCAGCCCAACCGGTTTGAGCAGGTCAAAGAAGCTCTGATCGCGCTCGGCGTCGAAGGTATGACAATCTCGGAAGTGCGGGGTCATGGACGGCAAAAGGGGCACACCGAGACCTATCGTGGCCGGGAATACGAAACCGATCTCCTGCCCAAGGTGAAAATTGAACTCGTATTAGAAGATAAACTCGTCGATCCCGCAATCGACGCCATCATCAAGAGCGCGGCCACCGGAAAAATCGGCGATGGAAAAATCTTCCTCTCCAAGGTGGATGAAGCCATCCGCATAAGAAATCAGGAAAGAGGCGTCGCAGCTCTCTGATCACTGTGCCTGTGGGGAGCGGGCGCTCCGGCCCCCGCTCTCAGGTGGAGTCTGCCCACTGCGTCATCTCGCGCGGTTCCCCGTGATGATGATCCGCGTGATGATCCGCTATCGCCACTTTCGGTCGCACCAGTATCCGCATCGTCCAGAGGAGATCGTCCAATGCGGTCCCAAACCCGAAGTGAGCATCCACAAATGTCAGTTCCGTCCCCGGCAGAGCCGCGCGTCCAGAGATCAGGACCACGGGAACATCCGGGACCAGAAACTTGATTTCCCGGGCTAACTGCGAACCCGACATCAAAGGCATTTCGTAGTCAAGAAGTGCCAGATCAAAATAAGTTCTCTTGCAAAGCGCGAGCGCCTCGACCGGGTCATTCTTCGTGATCACTCGGAACCCGCATTCTTCAAGCACACTGGTCAGCAATCGGCTGGATTTGGGATTGTCGTCCACGTAAAGCACTGTCGTTCGATTTTCCATTACAAACCTCCGTTCCTTTCCTGAAGAACGCAACCCGCGCCGCGCCCTTGCGAACGAAGTGGGTAGAGATTTGTAAATGATCGGGATGCTAATGTAAGGACGAGGCCGGCTGTACCTACGTTCGCAATTCCTGCAAGGACTTGATGTCCTTATTTTCATCTCCGCACAATTCCTTCTCAGGCGGACCATCGCAGGGCATCGTGAACTTAAAAACGGAACCATGGCCGGTCTGCGCCTCGACCCAGATCTTCCCGCCATTGCGCTCAACGATCTTCTTGCAGATGGCCAGACCGATTCCGTTGCCCGGGTATTCGGTCCGGGCGTGCAAGCGCTGGAAGACAACAAAAATATTTTCTGCGTACTCCGGCGCAATGCCGATCCCGTTATCGCTCACGCTGAACAACCAATGCTGGCCCGCTTTCTCGGCTTGCACGGAAATCACCGGCGGTTCTTTCCCGCGAAACTTGATCGCGTTCCCGATCAGATTCTGGAAGACCTGCGCCATCTGCGAGCGGTTCGCCCACACTTCTGGAAGCGCCGCATGTGTGACCACCGCACCGCTCTCTTGAATCGCCGGACCCAGAGTCATCAGCACTTCTTCCATCGCCGCGTTACAATCGACGCGCCCGGAACCATTCCGGCCTACTCTCGAAAGGGCCAGCAGATCCTGAATCAAGGACTGCATGCGCACAGCTCCCTCGCTGGCATAGCCGATGAATTTGTCGGCGTTCTCGTCGAGTTTGCCGCGATAACGTTCTGCAAGCAGCTGCGTGTAGGCCGCCACCATGCGCAGCGGCTCCTGCAGGTCATGCGATGCCACATAAGCGAATTGCTCGAGGTCCGCGTTGGAGCGGGCTAACTCCTCGACTTTCCGCGCCAAATCCTCTTCCGCTTGCTGGCGCAAACGAAGCAGCCGTTTTTCCTGCAAAGCGCGGCGCACGGCTTCGGGCAGCCGAGCCAGACCGTCTTTCAGAACGTAGTCCGTCGCGCCCCGTTTGATGCACTCCACTGCGGTGATGTCTCCCAGCGCGCCAGAGACGAGGATCAGTGGAATCTCCAGCCCTTCGCGCCGCAGCACATCCAGCGCGTCCATGCCTCTCCACTGCGGCAGGTTGTAGTCGGCAATCACCACGTCGGGACGGTGCAAGGGAAGTTGCCGCTCGAACTCGGCTTCCGCTTGCACGACCACAATGGAAACCGAGAAGCCGCCTTTTCGCAGAGCCCGTGCCACCAGCTCTGCGTCCAGTTGGTTGTCTTCGACATGCAGCACCCGAAGTTGGCCGGGTTGCGGCGCGAGATCGTTAGTGGGATCCATGCGCCGTTCCTGCGAGATGCGGGGTATCTTCGACTACCGGCGGCTGATTGATGACCAGCCAGTACAGTCCCACGCTCTTGACCGTCTCCCGGAATTGTTCGAAGTCGACTGGTTTCTGAATATAGCTGTTCGCTCCCAGGTTGTAACCGGCCGCCAAATCCCGCTCTTCTTTCGATGAGGTCATGATGACGACCGGGATCGTCTTGGTCCGGGCGTCGCTCTTGATCTGTTTGAGCACTTCCATCCCATCGACCTTGGGCAGTTTCAGATCCAACAGCACCAATTTGGGGGGACGCTCAAACGATCTATGCGCGAACGCGCCGCGGCAAAAGATAAAGTCCAGGGCTTCCTCGCCGTCGCGCGCGACGAAGATGTTGTTTGCCAGTTTCTCCCGCCGCAGCGCATGCAGCGCAAGATCCATATCGTTCTGATTGTCTTCCACTAACAGTATGTCGAGTTTTCCTGAGTTCATGATCGGCCTCCCGCCGTAGCTGCATTGTTTTTCGATTCAATTTGCTTTCCCACTCCGAGGGTGAAATAGAAGGCTGCGCCTTTATTCAGTTCTCCCTCTGCCCATACCTGGCCTCCGTGCTTGCGAACGATACGCTGCACGGTGACCAAACCTATCCCCGTACCTTCAAACTCCTCCGCTCTGTGCAACCTCTGGAAGACTCCGAACAGCTTGTCAACGTACTTCATGCTGAAGCCAACGCCGTTGTCTCGGACCATGAACACCGGTTGCCCATCTTCTTCTTTGTGACTCACTTCGATGACGGCGCGGGCGCGCGGGCGGGTGAACTTGAGCGCATTGGCCAGCAAGTTTTGAAAGATCTGCTTGACCAGGACGGGATCGCACGCCACCGCGGGCAGGTCGGCGATTATCCATTCCACCTGCCGCCCTTCGCAATCCGGCTGGAGAATCGCGATCACTTCCGCGACCATCGCGCTCAACTGGGTTGGCTGCAGACGTAGCGCATGACGGCCGACCCGCGCCAGATTCAACAATTCATCCACCAGCACACCCATCTTTTGCGCTCCCGCCTGGATGCGCTCCAGGTACAGCTGGGCGTTAGGATCGAGAGTGGAACCGAATTCTTCCATCAATAACTGGGAAAACCCGCTAATGTGCCGCAAGGGCGCACGCAAATCGTGCGAGACCGAGTAGCTGAAAGCTTCCAGCTCTTTGTTGGCGGTTTCCAACTGGGTCGTCCGCTCTCCGACCCTCTGTTCGAGTTCATCGTTGAGTTTTTGGATTTCTCGCTCATCTGCTTTCCTCTGGGTAATGTCCCGGAAAGCCACCACTCCGCCACGCAACATGCCGTCTTTGTCTTTCCGCGGACTGCCGCTAACCTCGATCCAGGCGCCCTCGACGAGCACGCGATTCCGCAGAAACATCTCGGCTGTGCTCACCTCCCCGCGAAGGGCGCGAACCAGGGGGAGTTGGTCCGTGGGGAAAGGCGTCGTCGTGTCGGCCAGAAAGAGGCCATAATGCTCGGACCACTCCTGAGGGTCCATCTTTGTCGCACCCATGCCCAGGATTCTCTCCGCGGCGGCGTTCCAGAGGACGAACGATCCCCGCTCGTCAGCGGCGACCAACCCCTCGGCCATGCCGCCCAGCACGGACTGAAGCATGAGCGTCTGGGTTTCCAGGGCTTCCCGCGAGAGAGCCAGTTCCTTCGCCTGTCGGGCCAGTTCCACTGCCAGCCGGGCCAGCTGCTCCTCGGCTTTCTTCCGCGCGGTGATATCGCTGTTCACTTCCAGGATGCGTGCCGGTTTCCCCTTCGCATCCCGATGCAATACCCAAAGACTCGAGACGACGATGCGGCCGCCGTCGCGCTTCCGGTGCACCAGTTCGCCTTCCCAGGTACCGGTTTGCTGGAGTTGTTCCTCGATCTGCTTCAGCGGTTCGGGGAACTCGGTGTGAAGCAATTCGTGGGAGATCCGGCCCGCCGCTTCTTCTTTAGTGAAACCGTAGAGTTTTTCGGCGCCCAGGTTCCACAGGACAATGTGGCTCTCCATGTCGCACACCAATACCTGAGCGAGGTCGAGGACTTTGGATAACTCATGCAAAGCTTGCTCGGTCCGCTTCCGCTCGCCGATGTCACGCGCAATTTTTGAAGCGCCGACAATCGCGCCGGTGCTGTCTTTAATCGGCAAAATCGTCACGGAAACGTCAACGTTCTTGCCATCCTTTCGAACCCGGACGGTTTCGAAATAGTCGACGCGCTCATCGCGCCCAATTCGCGCCAGAGCGTCGGATTCCTCATTCACGCGCTCCGGCGGCACCAGCATTTGCAGCGGTTTGCCGAGCGCCTCTAATGAGGAGTAGCCGAACAACTTCTCGGCGCCCGGATTCCAGGCGGTAATCCTTCCGTCCAACGTCCTGCCGATAATGGCATCACTGGATGACTCGACCGCGGTCGCCAGGCGTTCGCGCACTCCCTCCGCCAGCTTGAGTTCGGTGATGTCGGCACGGATGGCGACGTACTGCCGCGGCTTACCATCCTCACCGAGGAACGGGACGATGGTCGTATCCACCCAGTAAATGGAACCGTCTTTGGCCCGGTTCTTAATCTCGCCGTGCCAAACCTTCCCACTCACGATAGTGCCGTACATCTGTTGGAAGAACTTCTTCGGATGGTAGCGGGAATTGAGGATGCGGTGATTCTGGCCGATCAACTCATCCTTGGAATATTGACTGATGGCGCAGAACTTGTCGTTGACATAAGTGATCGTGCCCCG
The DNA here is from genome assembly GCA_963772195.1 of uncultured Acidobacteriaceae bacterium. GTDB lineage: Bacteria > Acidobacteriota > Terriglobia > Terriglobales > Acidobacteriaceae > Acidiflorens. Next base: position 416,736 of record CAVYWE010000004.1, read on the forward strand.
GACGTCGGTTACCGCCACCATGGCATGCTGATCCAGAGCGAACTTTTGGTCGGCCAAATCCTTGACTGCAGCCTCGCTCGTGGCAAGACTGTCCTTCGCGGCCGCCAGGGCCGCTGTCCGCTGCTCCACGCGCTGTTCCAATTCGCCGTTCAGGGTGCTGATTTGCGCCCGTGCCCGTACGCTGATGTCAACCTCGCGGTTGACGGCGAGATTGGCTCGCGCCAACAAGCCTGCCCCTACGAAAATGCCCACGACAATGATGAAACTCGTCAACCTCCGTCCCGCCTTGGTTCTTTGGGTGCGCTGGGTCAACAACCGCGTCTCCTCGGCCTTCACCTCTTGAGTCGTTGCGCGCACCCCATCCATGAGTCTTTCGGTCTCCAGAATTTCGTCAGCGACAGGGACTGCGTGCGCCTGCCGGCGTTTGGCGACTATCGTCTCGGCGAATTCGAGCGCGCTCTGGACTCGTGACTCGAGCACACCCAGCCGCCGTCGTTGACTGGGATTGTCCGCCGTCAAATGGCGCAGCGCGTCCTCATCTTGCGCGACGGCGCCCCGTGCAGTCTCGTAATGGGCACGCAATGGGTCTTGCCCGGTCAAGGCAAATGTTCGCGCGCTGGTTTCCACTTCGATCAAATCTTTGGACGTAAGCCCAAGCCTGTCCAGCACGGCGTAGGTGTGGGCTACCCAGTCGGCGTCGTCGTCCGCGGCCAGGCGCGCGTTGTACCAGGACAAAAAGCCTATGAAGACAGTAAGGAGCAGAGCCACGATGAAGCTGCCAGTAACTCTCCGCCGAAGTTTGGCTTCGATCGGCGGTTCAATCCGCGCGCGCTCCGCGATTTGCCGCTCCAGCCTGCGATTCGCTTCCTTCATAGAATCCGTCCAGGCAGCAAAATGATTTTTGGCGTCCAGAAAATCCGGTTGGAGGGGAGAGCGCGATTCTTGCGAATGAAATAGACGAGGACGATGGGAATGCAGCAATACGACAGCGTGATCAGGCCGTCTGAAATGACGTGCACCGTTACGATTCGCGGAACCCATAGGTCGCAGAAACCGTGCGGCGTGAAATCACAAGAAAGTAATTGTTTGAAGAATTCCATGATCCCGGCTTTTGCCTTATTTCAGAACTATCGGCAAGACCGTTACCGTTGCCAGTCAAGAGGCAGGTTACTTATGGTCGCGGCGAACGCCGGAGAGCGCAGATTTCGATTTTGGTTCCATCGGCTCCCGCTCGAACTGTTAGAGAAAACTTAAATTAAGTTGGTCTCCGGTAGTTTGAAGGGCGCGGCGTCACAAGCAAGGGAAAATTAGGCTTTCGTATCACCTCATGGCGTCAACTATGCCACAAGTTCCTCCGCCTGCAGATATGGGCTTGCCCCCATGAGCGCTAACTTAAGGCAGGATTACTTCCGCTTGCCCGCGATCCGCTCAGAATCCGCCTCGTGGATGCCTTGCCGGAGCGAGGGCGGGAACTTTTATCTTCAGTATTGCGTACCTTGGCTTAGGAGGCGAGGTATGCTCCTGCTCTCGGCTGTCGCTCTGCTCTCCCTAGCCTTTCCATCTCCCGCCACAGTCCCCTGGCACAAGAGTTTCAGTTTGAAGGGCCGGCCAGAAATCCATGTCGCCAGCAACAATGCCGATGTTCGTGTCTACGCTTCGGATCGGAAAGACATTGAGGCGGTGCTCTATGCGGACAAAACAATTCCTTCCGATGCGGTTACTGATCGCAAGTCCGAGAATCTGGTAAGACTCGACGTTCGCCTCCCGAGTCGGTGGAGAGCCGGTTTTGAATCGGGAATTCTTGAGCTCAGGGTTCCCTTGGGCTGCGATCTCGATGTGCAATCGCGAAATGGGTCGATTATGGTGAAGGATGCTGAAGGCAAGTTGGCGTTAGACACGGAGAGCGGCAACATTGCGGCACTTGCGATTCGTGGGACTCTGGATATCGAGAGTGGACACGGAGATCTTCAGGTCGACGGCACTGTCACCGCGCTAATCCTTCACACTCGCACGGGCAATGTCGCTGTCCAAATAGATCCTGGCTCCAAAATGAGTTCCAACTGGGTATTGCGAACGGGCGATGGAAATGTTGACCTTCGACTGCCCGAAGACTTCTCCACAGAGCTTGACGTTAACAGCGGGGACGGGAATGTGCGCCTGGATTTCCCAATGGCCCTGGTTGGCGGCGGAGGGCGTTCGGCCGTGCGGGGGCCGATTAACGGCGGCGGACGACACTTGGAGGTCCATTCCGACAAGGGGGACATTAGGGTGAGGAAGATTGCTGGTTCCATCTGAAACGCTGCTATGGATTCGGTTTGGAAATATCGGTTGGCAAGTGCTGCCAGCAGATTGATGCTTCCTTTCGTTGTGGCACTGCTCACTTGCCCCGCTATCGCCCAACGGGCGCACTCTTCCTCGTCAACACCTCAATACGACTTCGCGCCGGTCCGCGCCTACATCAACAAAACCATTGCCGAAAAGCAATTACCATCCGTCAGCGTAGCGCTGGCTAAGGATGGCAAGATCATCTGGGAAGAAGCGTTCGGCTGGGCCGACCGCGAGAAGATGATCCCCGCGACGACGGGCACAATATACGCACTCGCGTCGCTGACGAAGCCGTATACCTCAACCGGCGTGATGGAACTAGTGGAACAGCACAAGGTCGACCTCGATCATCCGATCAACGAGTACCTCGGCTCCGCACCTCTCACCGCCATAGTCGGCGACGCTTCCGCTGCAACCGTGAGACGGGTCCTCTGCCACACTTCAGGGCTGCCCATTCACTCGGTTAATCTCCTCGGTAACGGAGATCAGGTACCACCCATGGCGGATACCATTCGTCGCTACGGCACGTTGGTGAATCCCCCAGGCCAGTACTTCGATTATTCAAATCTTGGCTATGGCGCGCTCGGGTACATGACATCGCTTGTTTCGCAGCTCGATTGGAAGGATTACATGCGCGACAGAGTCTTTCTTCCATTAGGCCTGCTTCACACGAGCGTCGGTATCGGACCTGGCCTGGAAGACTATGCCGTAGCAAGATACGACAATGGGAGCCACAGGCTGCTTTCGATCATCGCCGACACTCCTGGTGCCTCAACCATCTGGTCCAGCGCACATGACGTAGTTCGGTTCGGAATGTTTCAACTGAAGGATCATCTACCAGATCAGCGGGCAATCTTAACGGACGCAACATTGAACCTGATGAAAGAACCCGCTACAGGTGGCGTTCCATCTGCAGGCACGATGCTCGGTCGGAAATCATATGGTCTCGGCTGGTTTATTGACTCTGACGACCATGGCTATACGGTTCTGAGCCACGAGGGAGCCGGGTTGGGAGCCACAACCACATTGGAGATTTTCCCCACAGAAGACTTGGCAATCGTAGTCCTCATCAATCAGGGCATCGTCGAAGACGACCTCTTAAACATTGTGCAGCACATAGCTGCTGCCATACTGCCGAAGTATGCTGCAGCTCTCAAGGCAGGGGCCCCGGCGCCACCACAATCGGCGTCGCCCAGCCCCGAAACACAACTACCGCTGCTAGCCGAACTCCTGGGAACCTGGACCGGAAGTGCGCGCACGTGGCAGGGGTCCGTTCCGCTCACGGTCACGATTCAACCGGACGGCAATGTTCATGTAAAACTGGGGGACCAGCTACAAACTCTGCTAACGACCGTTACCCCTTTCATCAAGGAACACCGTCTGGTTGGAATGTTCACCGGCACCATGCCCACGCCCGATGTCAAGAATTATGCCGATAAGGTAGGTTTGGCGCTTTCGTTGCGGGAGGGTCGTCTGATCGGTGAAGCGCTCGCCTTCAATACCATGGATTTCGATCCCTATGGTGGTAAGCCAGAATTCACAATTTCTTTTTACGTAGAGCTAACAAAGAAGAGTCCCGCCCAATGATGCTGACCCCGCAATAGCGACTTTTGCGCGCTGTGTTAAGACCCCGCAACCCTCTCCGCCTCTTCCGTCAGACCCGTGGTTTCCAATTGCCTCCGAAGTTTCTTCACCAGTTCGTGAACCGCCTCGATCTTTTCGGCCGCCGCCGCCGGCAGGCCGGGGGTTTCCAGCGCCAGTTCACTCGACAGCAGCAGCGCCGTAATCGTGCTATTCAGTTCGCTGTGCAGCCTGCCGATCGCAGCTTGCCGCGCCCTCACTTCCTCGCGCTGGCGCCGCTGCAAGGCCGCCCGCACCTCCCGCACCAGACGCTCCATTCCACTGATCGCCAAATTGACCTGCACCAGAATGGCCGTGCCCAAATGCTCGAGCGTGCTCCCGGTTTCATGCGGCTCGGTTTCGACCAGATACTGATCGAGCACCACGGCCAGGTAGCCTTCCGCCCGCAAAAGGGTGGCTGCCCGAGCCAAACTCTCCGCCACCACAATCCCCTCGCCCATCGCCTCACGGAGCGCCGCGGCGCACTCGGCTGCCCGCTCGCTCGGCGTCACAAGAAGGATCATGCCGAATCCTTTCGCAACTTCCGGGCCAATTGTTTTAGCCTGAAAATAAATGAGTTGTGCGCTCGGTCTTCGCTTAACCTCCCGTTCTGGCACCAGCGCTTGGCCCGACAGCCCAGTTTTGGGACTCGTACTCTTTCAGCTTGCGATACAGCGTGGTCTTTCCAATGCCCAGCAGTCGCGCCGCCAGCATCTTGTCTCCGTTTACTTGCGTGAGCGCGTTCAAGATCGTCTGTTTCTCCAGTTCCGCCATCGGCACGATGCCATTGCTCGGCTGGCTGATCCCCATCACGCCAATGGGAGCTCCGTAAATCTGGGTGGGAAGATCGCGAATCTGAATTTCGTTCGCGCTGCTCAGCGCACAGGCCCGGTCCAGCGAATTTTCCAGTTCGCGCACGTTGCCGGGCCAGTCGTAACTCAGCAGCGCCTTGAGCGCCTCATCCGAAATTGTCTTTTCGATACCTGCGTCGCGTCCAATGCGCTCCAGAAAGTGCGCCACCAGCAGCGGGATATCCTGCCTGCGCTCGCGCAACGCCGGAATCCGCAGCGTCAGCACGTTCAGCCGGAAAAAAAGATCGCGGCGGAACGTGCCCTCGCTCACGGCTCGTTCCAGGTCGCGATTGGTCGCGGCCAGAATCCGCACGTTAATGGGAACCCGCTTCACGCTTCCCACCGGACGAATCTCCTTCTCTTGAATCGCCCGCAACAGCTTCGCCTGCAAGTCGACCGGCAACTCGCCAATCTCATCCAGAAATACCGTGCCCCCGTCGGCGATCGCGAGCAGTCCGTCCTTGGGATGGGTCGCACCCGTGAAGGCACCGCGCACGTGCCCGAACAGTTCGCTTTCGATCAGCGTCGGCACGAGCGATCCGCAATCGACCGGAATGAACGGCTTGTTGCGGAAGATGCCGGCGAAATGAATGGACTTCGCGACCAATTCCTTTCCCGTGCCGCTCTCGCCCAGAATCAGCACCGGATGGACGCTCTGTCCCGCTTTCGCAATGATCCGGTACAGCTTTTCCATGTCGGGCGCGCGCCCGATGATGTTACCGAAGCCTTGCCGCGATTTGATGGTTTCCCGCAGCGCGCGGTTCTCCGTCTTCAGCCGCAGATGCGCCGCCACCCGCTCCAGCAGCAGACGCAGTTCTTCCATGCTGAAGGGCTTGGTGACGTAATCGTATGCGCCATCTTTCATTGCCTGTACCGCCGACTTCACTGTGCCATAGCCGGTCACCACGATCACCAGCGCGTCTGCCCGATGCTTCTTGATCGCATGCAGCGCTTCCAGGCCGCCCGCGCCCGGAAGCCGCAAGTCAAGCAGCACGGCATCGGTGCTCGAGCTGTCGAGCAACCGGTAGGCATGTTCGGCAGACTCCGCCACCTGGGTGTTGAATCCAAGCGACTGCGCCACCTCGCGGCAAGCCTCGCGGATAGTGCGGTCGTCGTCCACGATCAGGAGGTTCAAGAAATTCGCTGCCTCGAGTTGCGGAGAATGGCTATGGCTATGGCTATGACTAAGGACGGGGGCGGTCGATGCGGTAAACATGGCGGATCTCCTGGCGGAAAAATGATGTTTCGTATCAGGGCATTGCTTTGCGATGCTGTTTCTTCGAAATCAACCGTCCCTTTAGGGGCTGGGTTGCTGGCTTCACGGCTGCAGAACTTCAATCACACGTTTGATCAGGGCCTTTCCGGAAAATGGCTTGCGAACCAGCTCAACCGCGCCCGCTCCGAATCCCCCCGCCAGTTCGACCGGCGCATGTTCATAGCCGGATATCAACAAAACTTTCAGTCCCGGCTTCCGACGGAGCAATGTTTCCGCCAGTTCCTGCCCATCCATCCCCGGCATCATGCAGTCCGCGATCAACAGATCGACTGCGCCGGAATGTTCCGCGAAAACTTTCAGCGCCTGCTTCCCGCCGTGCGCTGGCAGGATCCGGTAACCAGCCTCCAGCAGGAAGCGCTGCATGGATTTACGCGCGGCGGCATGATCGTCCACCAGCAAAATAGTCTTGCGGCTGATGTCAAGAGTAAGTTCGCCCGCGCGCGGCCGCGCCACCATTGGCGGGTTTGCCTGATTCGCAGAAACATCGATCGGAGACACCGCGATCGTAGACTGTATGATCGAAGATTGCATGATCGAAGACTCGACCGCCGGAAGAAATACTTCAATGCAGGTGCCGCTTCCCGCCTCGCTCTCAACCTTGATCATGCCGTCCGATTCGCTGACGATGCGTTGCACCGTCGCCAGCCCCAGACCGGTGCCCTCTCCCGGCTTCTTGGTGGTGAAGAAAGGCTCGAACAGGCGGGCGCGAGTCTCCGCATCCATCCCGCAGCCATTGTCTTGCACCACCAGCGAGACGGCGCGCCGGGCACTCCCGGGCTTAACGTGACTGCAAACTTTGCCGGGAGCTTCGTCGGGCACGTCACCACGAAATTCGCTGGAGAGTTCACCAGGAACCTCCGCCCTCGGAAACTCCCCAGCCCGCGTGCTCAACGTAATCTTTCCGCCCTGCGGCATCGCATCGCGCGCGTTGAGCACCAGGTTCAACAGGATCTGCCGCAACTGCGCCGGATCGGCCAGCACCAGTCCAGCGCCGGAGTCGAGCATGATCAACAATTCAATCTGCTCGCCGATCAATCGCTGCAGCAGATTTTCCGTGGAAGCCACAATTTCATTGATCGGAACCGGCCGCGGCTCCGCTGCCTGCTTGCGCGCGATTGCCAACAGCTGATGGGTCAACGCCGCTCCTTGCTCGCCCGCCATGCGGACTTCTTCCACATGCTGGCACAGTTCATTCCGCTCCAATTCAGTGCTTGCGAATACGCTGCCCGGCATTTCAACGCTCGCGAATTGCCCTTTCTCCAGTGCGGCGGTTATCAGGTCGCAGTACAACAAAATCCCGGTCAGCAGATTATTGAAGTCGTGCGCGATTCCTCCCGCCAGCCGGCCGATGACCTCCATCTTCTCGGCTTCGCGCAGATGTTCTTCCACCCGCCTGCGTTCGGTCGCGTCCGCAAGCATCGCGATCAGGAAGGCGGGTTCGCGTCGCGCGTCGCGCCCGAGTGACACTGTCAAATGTCCCCAGAGCTCGGAACCGTCCTTACGCCGATAGCGCTTTTCGATCTCGAACGAGCCGCGCTCGTCCCGCATTAACTCGCCCAGCAATCGTTCATCCGGCGAAAAATTGTTGGGACAAATTTCGCGGTGAATTTCGCGGCCGCGTCCCGGATAAAGTTCGTCCGCGTGCGTGCCCGTCAGTTCCTGCTGGCTGTAACCAAGTATTCTGCAAAGTGCGGAATTCACTTCCAGAATGCGGCCATCGAGCTGGCAAATCCCGATTCCGATCGCGGACGCTTCAAACATCGCCCGAAAACGCAGATCGCGGTCATAATCGCGTGCCGCCGGAAATTGGGTGATCACGTTCATAACGACACCGTTCTCGAGAATTTCACGTCTCAGGAAAACCAAGCTCCGAGGCCGGACATCCGACACCGCGCTGCGATTCCAAGCCGGGAAAAAGCACGCTCAGCTTTTCCGCGAATGAACCGCGCTAACCTGACTAGGGAAAATTGTAGTGCGAAACTTCTCCACGCTAAGTGCGGGCCATCACATCACTTTGTGATGAATCCGGCGATGATTCAGCAGGAATAAGGCAGGATGATTCGGAAGAAAAGTGACTAAGAATGGCGGCCCGCCGAGGCCAAAATGCCAATACGGGCGACGACCTGCGCCCCAATTTGGCAATTTTCTTGACAGATTAAGTCAATATATATAGAGTTATGCAATGGGACGCACGATTCGATTGTCGACTCAGACTAGATCCATTTTATCGGCGTTCCTCGAACGCGCCAGCCAATGGCGCTATGGGTACGACCTGAGTCGAGAAACCGATCTGAAAGCCGGAACTTTATACCCCATCCTCATGCGTCTGAGTGACGCCCGGTGGCTGGAGGCGCGGTGGGAAGAGCCGAGGTCGCCCGGCCGACCTCCGCGGCATATGTATCGCCTGACGCAGGACGGTCGATCCTGGGCTCGCACAGCAACGGCTCGCACAGCAACGGCTCACGCCGCAACAAAAGAGGCGCCCGCGCGCGCCCGTTCAACCCGTCCCGTCTACAACGAGGTCTGACCACGTGCCGAGATTCTGCTTCAAGCCGCTACGCACCAAAGCGCAGTTGTGGTTGATGCGGGTCACGAATGCGTTTCCGAAGGAACAGCGAGAGTGGGGGCGCGCGGTAATCGCGGAACTCGACGGAATAACTGGTTTTTGGTCCAGCATTAAATGGATCGCAGGAGGGATGACCGCGATGTCGAAAGCAGCCTTACGCAATATCCTGCACAACATCGTGACGGGCGCCTGGCGCAAAGAACCTGGCCAGGAACCGCCTTACGCAACGGCAGCGGGGATCAGTTTCATTCTGCTGCTGGCGCCTTTCTATTTCGTTTCCGCATCCTTGCTCAATCAGTGGGGAATCACATGGTTCTTCGCACCGATCGAGCGTTGGCTCTCACGCCCCGGACAGGCCGCGGCTTTCAACGTAATCTCGCCCATCGTGCTCCTCGGAACACTAATTTCCAGTGTCGTATTGAATCTTGCGACCTTGGTAAGCGTGGGTCGGGAGGAAGAGCGTGGTGGGACGGTAGCGGTGGTCAAACTGAGAGTAAGGTCTTGGAACCTGGCTGCGATAGCACTCAGCCTTTTGCTTACGGGCATCTTGCTGGGGTACGCGTTTGTGGAAAACTTCGGAACCCAAGTCCATCTGTGACGAGGCCAAACGGCTAGAAGGTAGTGGGGAGGCTCAGCGCCAGATCGTCGATCCGTTAGTTTGCTTTGAAGTTGACCGTAATCTGCGTCTGGATTTCGACGGGTTCGCCATCGAGGTAGTACGGCTTGTATCTCCATTGGTGGACAGCTTCCAGCGCGGCGCGCGCGAGAACGGCGTCTCCACTGAGCACTTTCAGATTGGTGACGTTGCCCTCTTTGTTGATGGTTGCTTCGATCTGCACTGCGCCCTGTGCACGAACCGCGAGCGCGGCTGGCGGATATTTTGGTTGCACCCGCTTGATCAGCAGTCCCTGGGACACGCCCTGGGAAATTCTTACTGTTGCCAGCGCAGGCCTGGGAACACTTGAAGATGCCGAAGCCATCAAGCCACTCAAGCTGCCGTCGTTTGCGGACGCAACCGCGAGCGGGCTGGGAAGCGGCGGCGCGGACTCCTCCCCTTGGGCCTGCGTTTTGGCTCGGGTGGTCGACTTCACGCGCATGGGCGCTGAATCGGGTTGCTTCGTTCCCGGCTCAGAGTTCCCAGCGATGTTCGCGGCGATGTTTGCGGAGATCTTCGGGGCGGTGTTTGCGCCGATGCTCGTGGAGATCCGAATCACCGAGGAATTGCCGACGCCGGCCGAGGGTTTATCGAGCAATGTCGCTGTAGCCGTTTTTGGAGCTAAGCTTTGGGTTGCGGAACTCGCCCGGTCAAGCGTGCTCGTTGAAGGTGCCGTCACCGGGGAGGACGTGGGCGCCGGAGCAGGAGCGGGCTGCCCGGAGTCCTGGGGCGTGCTTACGGGCTGCGTGCTGGACTTGCTCAGCTGCCCATAACCAAGGTAGCCGAGCACGGCCAGAGCCACAACCGCAGCTGCGATCAGGATTTTTTTGCTACCGCCCGATCCGCCGGAATCTTCGTCGCCCAATGCCGCAAACGATGGGGCATCGATAGCGCTCACCATACTGAACCTTGGACCGGGAGCGGGATCGGCGTCGTGCGATAGGTCGTGCGACGGATTGATGAGAGACGGATTGTTGAGAGATAGATTGTTGAGAGATGGACTGGCATGAGATGGAATGGTGAGGTCCAATTCAACCGTCTCGTTCTCTTTCGCTGACGCTGGCGGTGCCGTTACTTCTTTTGACGGAACTGATGCTGTGCCTGAACCCGGGGACGATGTAAGAGCGTGACTCGGATTTTGGACTGACGCGGACGCGGCGGCGACTACTGCCTCGTTCTTGACTGCGACATTCTTGACTATGTCATTGCTAACTGCCCAAAAGGCAGCGGGCTGCGACGCTTCCGCGGCAGGCTCGTCGGCGATCGTCTTCTTGATTTTGGCTTGCGCCGCGGACGCAGGAACGACCGCCGGTTTGTCCTCAACTTTTGCCGACGCTGAAATTGCGGGAATCGCCGCCGGACGCGTTTCCGGAATCATCGTCGGAAGGGGAGCCTCGAATTCAGGAAGCTCTTCGCGGCTTGGCGGTGGAGCACTCCCTGCCGCGCCTCGACTCATCTCTTGGAATGAATTGGTGGTGGATGCAGGAGTTGTCTTTGCAGGCTTTGCGGGAGCTGCCGCGCTGGCAGCACTTGCGTTGGCAGCATCAGAGTTTTTCCGTAGAAGTCCTCGCGCAACCCGAAGCGTTCCCTTGGCCTGCTCGACATTGATCGGTTTGGTCAGCACAAGGTTGGCGCCGATCCGGTAGGCCTTGGCCACGCCCGCTTGTCCTAAGACCAAAGCGATTGCTAGCGAGCTCTGATTGGAGCTGGAATTTCTAGCGCTCTTGAAGAGCAGGGAAGCGTTCTGTTCGTTCTCGCAGTCCACGACGATGGCGTCGTAACGCTGCGACATCAACTTCTTGACCGCGGCAAACGGCTCGTGAACCGGCTCTACGGTGAAATCCAGTTCACTGAACACCTGACTGACGACGCGGGCCAGTTTTTCGTCGGGACAGAAGAGTAAAGCTTGGTAACCCATGATGAGGTCATCCTAGGTAATCTAGTGGGTAACCAGCAAGTTACGGGGGTAATTGAATGCGGGTCGATGGTCGTTTGTCGTTCGCAACTTCGCGGATTACCTCAATGGCGGGAGCACCGACGAGCGAGCGAACGACTAACGACTAACGACGTTCTGGCTAAGGCCGCTGAAAGTCGACGATCACGACCGTCTGGAAAGCCTGAGCCTTTCCGTCACGGACGTAAGGCCGATAGCGCCACTGCTTCACAGCTTGGATGGCAGCGGTTGCGAGAATAGCGTTTCCCTCGACCAGTCGCAGGCCCTCAACCTTGCCATTCGCATCAACCACTACCTTGAGGACAACCGTTCCTTGGGTCGAGCGCGCTTCGACCGGGTATTTCGGCGGAACGCTCTCGGCCAGCCGTTTTTCCGCACCCTTGGAAGAGAGAATGATCGCGCTGATTTCCCCGGGCAGGTGAGTCTCGGACGGAGTTGCAGCGGCCGCGTCTTTCTTGCTGTCGGCGGGCTTGGTAGGCTCAGGCTTGCTGACAACAGGTCCTGCGGCGGTTGTGGCGTCGGAAGTTGGCGAACCAGTTGGTGAAGCGGTTGCCGGAGCCGTCGCTGAACCAGTTGCTGAACTTGTTGCGGAATCCGCCGCCTTTGATTGTGTTTGATTTTGATTCGGATCGGCTGGCGATTCCGGCGCAAGCGCAGAGGTTGTGGCCGGAGCCAGCTGAACCGAAGATTTCGTGGAATTTGACGCCGGAGTGGGGGGTAGCGCCATTCCAGCCAGGGCCAGCACGCGATCAATTTGCGGTTGGGCGAGGTCTCGGAATCCGGGCTGATATGTCCACAGGGCATAGAAGCCGCCGCCGGCGAGCAAGAGCATTAGCACTGCGACCAGCGCACCGCGTCTTTTCTGCGGGTCTTGCCGCGAGGACAACACCGGGGCGATAGGTCTGGCGGCCGGTTGATTCGGGGCCTCTTTGCTCGGCCTCGAGCTTTCGAGTATCGAGCTTTCGAGTATCGAGCTTTCGAGTATCGAGCGCTCCGATCTCGAACCCTCCAGTTGCGATCCCGCAACTTCCGATTCTTCCAGTTCCGTTCTCTCCAATTCAGCAAGCACTGGATCGTCGGAAGGTTTTAGTGGGCGCACGGGTTGCGACTTTGCCGAAGCAGCTCGATCTGGGGATGACTCTGACAAAGGTGACTCTGATAAAGGTGATGCTGAAAACGATTCGGACTGCGGATTCAACTTTGGTGGAGCTGGTGTGGCATCGATTTCGTCTATGGCGGAATGCATCTCCGTTATGAGCGCTGGCGCGGAGAGCGTCGCGGTTAAAGCAGCGGCGGGAACAAAGGTTGGAACGAAGCTTGGAACGAAGCTTGGAGCGGGCTCCGCAAAGCTTGTCAGTTGCGAAGAAACGGCTGTGGCGACCGCTGCCTGCGCGCGTTCTTCGCTTATATCCGCGCTTATGTCCGCGCCGGGCATGACCGAACTGGGCATGACCGAACTGGAAATGACGGCGCCGGGAATAACCGCGTTGTCCACGTCCGCGCTCGCAAGCTGCGCCGGAACACTCTCGTTTGTCTGAGCGTCTTTTCGCACACGGGCGACTGCGGTGCGGATGGTGCTACGAGCTTGATCTTTCGCCACCGGCTTCGTCAGAATCAGTTCCGCGCCCAGGCGAAAAGCAGTTGGCAGTCCGGCGCGGCCATCGACAATGGCGATTGGGACCGGGTTGTTGCCGTTTTTTCCGCGGCGGCAAACGTCAAAGATCAGCTTGGCTGCGGGCAGATTTTCGCAATCGACCAACACCAGGTCGAAGCTTTGCGAATTGAGTTTTTGGGCAGCGGATACTCCGTCCAGGGGACGCTCGCAAGTCACTGACATTTCTTCCAAAACGCCAGTAATTGCGCTGACTGCCTGGTCATCCGGCGACAACAGCAGAGCATGGGGCATGGCTCTCCCATGCTAGGAACCGCCGTCGAAAGCCGCAAGTTACGGGGGTAAGTGGGCGGCTCCCTATAGTTTAAGGAATGCGTTCGTTTTTCCCGATCGCCGACTCAGGCGGAGGATAAACAATCGAACCGCGAAAGGCCGATTTGTCCTCGGGCGCAAAATCGGGGAATGGCAACTGGTGTCGGTCCCGCCATTGCTGGACCTGCTGTTCGGCGGCGCTGGCCTTCTCCTTGTCGATGCCGGAATCGCGCGAGAAATATACGGTCTGCGACGGGAAGGCGAAGCTGCTCCCCGATTTCTCGACGATATCCATGATGCGCAGCAAAAGATCTTCGCGGATCGCATTGAATTCGTTGGCGTCGCGGGTGAGCACGTAGCTGGCGATCTCAAGGCGCAGAGCGCTGTTATCGAAATTAGCGAAGCGGATGCTTGCGCTGTCACTTTCGACCTTCGGATGTTCGTACAACATGCGGCGAATTTCAGCCAGCAGATAGCGCAATTGGTCCGCCGTGGTCTCATACCTGATCGCGAGCGCGGGATTGAACTGAATTTTGTCGCGACGGGTGAAGTTTTCGATGTTCATGGTGGCCAGGGCGCCATTCGGAATCGAAAGCTCGGTGCGCGCGTCGGTGCGAACGCGGGTGGAGCGCAGGCTGATGTCCTCGACGGTTCCAGTGCGGTCACCGAAGCGGCAGTAGTCGCCCACGAGGATGACTTCGTCGGCCAGCACAGAAACTCCGCCGAAAAGATTTTCGAGCGTCTTCTGTGCGGCGAAAGCGATGGCAATGCCGCCGATGCCGAGGCCGGCGAGCACAGTGGTCAGGTTGAAGCCGAGTATGCCGAGCGTGGCCAGGACAGCGGCAATCACCACCAGCGCCGTGAGCAGCCGCTCGCCCAGCACGATGAGGGTTCCGGTGCCGGTGCGGCCCGAGCTAATGGCATGGATGCGCAGGCGCTGCATCGTGAGGCTGCTGGCGCGGAGCAGAAACCAGAAGAAGCCGATGCTGATGAGAACGCCGATGATCCGGTAGTAATAAAGACGTTGCAGCAACGGCAGGCCGAGATAGGCGGCAATTATGCGGTGAGCAAGCGCGCTGAAGGAGAGCAGCAGCGGCGTGGACATGCGGCTGTAGGAGTGAAGGTTGGGGCGATTTCTGATCTTGAGCCAAAGCCGGCGCGGAATCGCCAGCAGCAGAACCACTATCCAACCGATCGCGAACGCAAAGGGAATTGCGGCCAAAAGCGCCAGCCATTGCCAAAGCGGCATCCCCAGAAACACGTTTCGCACCAGGCTTTGAGGAAGTTTTTTTTCGACCCGGTGAGCTTGAACGTTGTCATACAACTCGGGGACTTTGCTGAGCGTCTCGGAAGAGAAGAGCCAGATTTTTCCGGAGTTCGGATCCCCGACCCGGACGAGGACGACGGGAACCTCCCCATCGCCATAGGAAAAAATGCCGATGGTTTGATCGTTGGAGGTACCGTATTCAGGATTGCCTTCGGGATTCGTGCTGAGCCGGCGCAAACCTCCTATGAAGGCGCGGTCCATCAGCACTTTCAGCTTCTCGGCTAAGTCCGCGCCCTGCGATTGGCGGCGGGCGGCGGCCATCTGAAGGTAATCGGCGGCGGCCTTGTAGTTTCCGTCTTCCGCTGCTTTCAGGAATCCAAGCACGGTTCCCGAAGGCGTCTCGCGTCCCAGCGGATCGGCGGATGCGGGAGTCTGCCCCCCAACCTTCAGCAGGCTGGTTACGGGCTGGGCCGTCAGCCCGTGAAGAGAAAAAGAAACGACAAGCACCAACAGCGCCAATTTTTTCATCGAGCTTCCAGTAAGTGGAGAGCCGGGCGTCCCGCCCGGCCACGATGCTCACAGCCAAGGACGCTCACAGCTACGGCCAAATCCATCCGAACGGGCGAGACGAGTCTGTGTCGCAACCCCGAGGGCCGCAAAAAAGTGGACCGCGCGATTCCTCCAGCCGCGAAGCGGCGACACAGGTAAGCCCGGCACGTCAGTGCCGGGTAGCAAAAGTGGAACAAGATCGAGTCCCGGAGGGACGGCACAGTAGTTGCGACACATTCTCGAGACGCCTGTCCCTCCACCGAATCACGCATCACGCGCTACCTCTTCGGACGATAGATGTCGGTGGCCTGTCCATAAAATACTTCCGCCGATTCCATCACCGTCTCCGACAGCGTTGGGTGCGGATGGATGGTCATGCCCACATCGGCCGCCAGCGCGCACATTTCTATGGCCAGCACGCCTTCGGCGATCAGCTCACCCGCACCCGCGCCCACGATGCCGACACCGAGCACGCGTTCCGTCTTCGGATCGATGAGCAGTTTGGTGAGACCATCGGGCCGGTCGAGTGTGATGGCGCGCCCCGAAGCGGCCCAGGGAAACTTGGCGATCGTGATCTCGCGTCCTTGTTCCTTGGCTTGCGTTTCCGTCAGTCCAGCCCAGGCGATCTCAGGATCGGTAAACACGACCGCAGGAATCGCGTTCGGTTCAAACGCAACCTTATGGCCGGCGATTGCCTCAACGGCCGTGCGGCCCTCGTGCATTGCCTTGTGTGCCAGCATCGGTTCGCCGGCAACGTCGCCGATGGCGTAGATCAAGGGATCCGCAGTCTGCCGCTGCTCGTTGATTTCGATGAATCCCTTCTGGTTGACTTTGACTTTTGTTTTGTCGAGGCCGGGGATCTCGGAATTCGGACGACGCCCCACCGACATCAGCACGCGGTCGAATACCTGCTCTTTTTCTTTTACATTTGGGCCTTCGAGCGTGACCCGAATGCCGGTCTTCTCGTCCTTGAGCGACTTGACCGTAGTATTCAGCAGGATCGATGCGAAAAGTTTTTCCAGTCGCTTGTGCAGAGGCAGCACCAAATCGCGGTCGGCTCCGGGCAGCAAGCCGGGCATCATTTCGACGCAGGTCACCTTCGTGCCGAGCGTTGCATAAACCGATCCCAGTTCCAATCCGATGTAGCCGCCGCCGATGACGAGCAGCGTTTTCGGAACGTCGGGCAGGTCGAGAGCGCTGGTCGAATCCATGAGGCGCGGGCTATCAAGCTTGAGACTTGGCACGACGGTCGGACGCGATCCGGTCGCGATGACGATGCGGTCGAAGGTCAAATTCTCGTCGCCACCCGCAGTCTTCGTAACTTTCACCGTGGTGGAATTCACGAAAGCCGCTTTGCCTTGCACGAACTGGACCGAGCGTTGTTTGGATAACTGCCCTAATCCGCCGGTCAGCTTTTTGACGACACTCTCTTTCCATCCCCGGAGCTTGTTGAGATCAACTTTAGGCTCGCCGAATTCGATGCCCCAATTTTTTGCCTGCTCCGCTTCTTCGAGCAGCTTAGCCACGTGCAGCAGGGCCTTAGAAGGGATGCAGCCGCGATACAGGCAGACGCCACCGGGATTCACTTCCGGATCGATCAGCGTAACCTTCATGCCCAGGTCGGCAGCCAGAAATGCTGCGGCATACCCGCCGGGTCCGCCACCTATTACTGCCACACGGAGATTCGAAGTATTTGCCATTTCGTTATTTATCCTTAAAACTATTTGACCTATTCACGGGTTAACTTTTCATTAGTGAAATCGCGATATTTACATCAACCATCCATTACGAGAAACTCGCAGAACTGACCATGGTTGTCGAGGGAAGCTCTATGGGAGGAACGAGTTGATGTCTACCGCAATGTGGACTTCCACCGGCTCTCCATCGCAGGTGGCGGGTTTAAATGTCCAATGACGCACCGCCTCTAGAGCTGCTTTATCGAAATCAGGGTTCGGGGCAGAAGTTACCCTCAAATCATGGGTCTTGCCATCAGTGCCGATAGCGGTGTTTATAACGACCGGGGTTTGCCCACCGGAGGTTCTCGGACGCTCGGGGTCCGGATCATAGACCGCCGTCGGGCTCTTAATAGGACTGAGGCAGTTCACCGACTCCTTTGCCCCGTCCGGCGGTGTGAAAAATGCAGGGTCTGTCGCCGGCTCGGCAGTCAACTCGACAACTCTTGCTTCGAGTATCGGGTGCTTGTCTTTGCCGCACTCGTAAGACCGCGCTAGCACGCGGTCACCGAATTTCTCGTAATCATCGTAGAAACACACCATTTCTCTAGCTCGATTTCCTAGCTCAGACGGGCTCATGTGGGCGTTGATCGTGCCGCTTATCTTGTCGAAGCACAGTACCGACCTGGCGCCCCAAGGGTTGGCCTCGGTTTCTATGCATCGCACGCTGTGTCCGTTGAGTTCTCGATCTTCTATTTGTTGCGGCTTCCATGCTTCCGGCTGGAACCTGAAGATGTCAGTAAGACTTAGAAAATCGCCTAGACGCTCCGGGAACGCCGTGGCGCTGTTGAGCACCCAGCGTTTCCGTCCCGCGACGACCTGAGTTTCCCGAAAATCGCCCAGCACAGTTTCCCTGCGCGATTGCGTTTTGGAAGCCCAGACCTCCGTATGCGAACCCTCCAAGACTGAGCCATCTTCTTTGATGATCTTGAAACTCATCTTCAGCCGAAACGCGGGCGCGCCTTCTGCGCGAATGTCGGAAAGCTGTTTCGCATGGTTAATCAGGGCTGCACCTTCCTCGTCTTTCTTGCTGGCGAAAGCCGTGCACACAAGCGACGTGAGGGTCAGCACAAGAAGCAAACTGCGACGAGAAATCATAAAGATTCCATTTCCCTACCCCTGAACCGAAAGCAGGAACGGCTGCTCGAACGCCTCCGCGATCCAGCGCAGAAAACGCGCAGCATCGGCGCCATCGATCAACCGGTGATCGTACGAGAGTGAGAGCGGCAGAATCAAGCGCGGCTCGAATTTGTTATTCACCCACTCCGGCTCCATCCGCGAACGCGAGAGGCCGAGAATCGCCACCTCAGGATGATTCACAATCGGAGAGAATCCGGTGCCGCCGATGCCGCCGAGATTTGTGATGGTAAAAGTGCCGCCTTCCATCTCCTCCGGAGTGAGCTTGCGCTCACGAGCCTTTTTTGACAGCTGCGTCATCTCCGCCGCCAGCTCGACAATATTTTTCTTGTCCACGTCGCGAATCACCGGCACCAGCAGTCCGCGATCGGTGTCCACCGCGACCCCGATGCTGATGTACTGCTTGTAGATGATTTCTTCCTTCGCCATATCAATAGATGCATTGAACTGGGGAAAGACTTTCAGAGCCGACGCGCAGACTTTCAGCGCGATCGCCGTCACCGTCATCTTGCCGCCAGCTTCTTCCGCTCGCGGCGCGAACTTAGAGCGCAACTGTTCGAGTTCGGTGATGTCGGCGCGATCCTGCTGCGTGACATGCGGAATCGTGTTCCATGCCTGACGCAGGTGCTGAGCAGTTTTGCGCCGCACCCCGCGCATCGAAACCCGCTCCGTTTTGCCCCACTTCGTGAAGTCGGGAAGTTCGGGTTCGGCCAAACCCGCGCTTGGGGCCTGTGCCGCCGCCGCCGCTGCCGCCAGAGCATTCTTTGCGCACAGTTTTACGTCGTCTTCACTGATGCGCCCGCCCGGACCGCTGCCCGGCACGCTGTGAATATCCACGCCAATTTCGCGCGCCAGCCGACGCACATGCGGAGCCGCCGGCGCTGGATCGCGGTGTTCCGTGCCTGCAACCTTACCCAATTGCACGGGCATGGTGAAGTCCGGCGTCGCGGCTTGTGGTTGATCCGGTGGCAGCGCCTGTTCTTCCGTTTTGCCCTCGGCGCGCATCGCCAACTGGAACGCGAGTCGTGCCGCTTGCTGTCCGGAGACGTGTTCCACCGGTTCGTGCTTGCGAGCAGGTTCCGCCGGCGCGACTACACCACCCTCCAGCGTAAAGATGACCTCGCCAACCTTGACCTTCTGACCCTCTTTGACCTTCACTTCGCGCACGACGCCGCTGACCGTCGAAGGAACTTCGACAACCGCTTTGTCGGTTTCGAGTTCCATGACCGGCTGGCCTTCAGCAACGCTCGTGCCCGGCGAGATCATCAACCGCACCAGATCGCCGGAGTCGATGTTCTCCCCCAGTTCGGGCAGCCTGAATTCGCTGGCCGTCGCGGCCGAAGCTGTAGTCGTTGCTCGCCGCTCTCGCTGAGGCGCGGCCGCCGGGGCCGGCTTCGCTGGAGTTTCGGAAACTGGTGCTGCAGGAACTGGTGCTGCGGGAGCTGATGCTGCGGGAGCTGGGTTCGCAGGAGCTTGTGCAGCGGGAGTTCGGGTTGCGGGAGCCGGTACTGCCGGCGCCGGTGCCGCCGGAGCTGGGCTAGGCTGCGCGCCCGTTTTCTCCGCTTTCGAAGTTGTTCCAGCTCCAGCTCCGTTTTCCACCGTGAAGATGACCTGCCCCACCCGCAGCTTGTCGCCTTCTTTTACGCGGACTTCCCCAATGGTGCCAGTCACCGACGAAGGCACTTCCACAACTGCTTTGTCAGTCTCGAGTTCCATCACCGGCTCGCCTTCGCTGATACTTGCGCCGGGCTTGATCATCAAGCGGACCAGATCTCCGCTCTCGATATTCTCGCCCAGCTCGGGCAGCTTAAATTCCGTCGCCATTCTTTCTTTTTCCCTTTATCTGCCGCTGAAAAAGTGGTGGTGGTTCGTATCAGGGCATCGCTTTAGCGATGCCGCAAGTTCCTCGAAATCGCCCGCCCCTTCAGGGGCTGTCAGCTCTTTCGTGCTAACTGATAGCCGGATTGCGTTTCTCCGGATCGATTCCAAGATCGCGGATTGCCTTCTCCAGGAGCTTTGCACTGATGACAGCGCCGCCGTCCTTCTTCTCGGCCTTCTCGCCCGGCTTCTCCCCCGCCAGAGCATGCAGCGTAGCAAGCACAATATGCTTCGCGTCCACTTCGAAAAAATCTCGCAGCGACGCGCGATTCTCGCTGCGCCCGAAACCGTCCGTGCCGAGCGACACCAGCTTGCCCGGAACCCACTGCGCCAGACTCTCCGGCAGAACCTTCATGTAATCCGATGCCGCAATAAAAGGGCCGGGGCCGCTCGCGCCCTTCAGCGTCTGAGTGACGTACGGCACCTTGGGCTTCTGCGTCGGGTGCAACATGTTCCAGCGCGCGCAATCGTTCGCCTCGCGATAGAGCTCCTTGTAACTAGTCACGCTCCATACATCCACCGCGACGCCATAGTCCTTTTCGAGAATCGCCTGCGCCTTGAGTACCTCGAACATGATGGTGCCGCTGCCGAGTAACTGCGCACGAAGCTTCGCATCTTTCTTTTCAGAACTCCGGTACCGGTACAAGCCCTTGAGGATGCCTTCGCGGATGCCCGGCTGGCTGGGCATCTCAGGCATCGGCAGCGGCTCATTGGTCACGGTCAAGTAATAAAAGATGGATTCGCCGTCGACGTACATCCGCTTGATGCCGTCTTGAACAATGATGGCGATCTCATAAGCGAACGCCGGATCATAAGCATGCAGGTTCGGCACCGGGAGAGCCAGTACGTGACTGTGTCCATCCTGATGCTGCAGGCCTTCGCCCGCCAGCGTTGTTCTTCCCGCCGTGCCTCCGATCAGGAAACCACGGCAGCGCATGTCCGCCGCCGCCCAGATCAGGTCGCCGATTCGCTGAAATCCGAACATCGAGTAATAAATAAAGAAGGGAATCGTATTGATGCCGTGATTGGCATACGCGGTACCAGCGGCGATGAAAGAACACATCGATCCCGCCTCAGTGATCCCTTCTTCCAGAATCTGTCCGTTCTTCGCCTCCTTGTAATAAAGGAGCGTAGCCATATCTACCGGCTCATAGAGCTGGCCGACGCTCGAATAAATACCGACCTGGCGGAAAAGCGCCTCCATGCCGAACGTGCGCGCTTCATCGGGAACCACAGGCACGATCAAGGGGCCAACTTCAGGATCGCGCAGCAGCTTCGAGAGCAGGCGCACGAAGACCATGGTGGTGGAAGCCTCGCGACCCTCCGTGCCCTTGTAGAATTCCTCGAAGAGCGCTTCAGAAACCGGCTTCAGCGGCGTGGCGCGCACCTTCCGCACCGGCATGTAGCCGCCCAGTTGTTTCCGGCGTTCCTGCATGTACTTGAGTTCCGGGCTGTCATCGGACGGACGATAGAACGGCGCATTGTGCAGCTCGCCGTCTGGAATCGGAATGCCGAAGCGCGAGCGGAAGATTTGCAGCTCATCGTCATTCAGCTTTTTCTGCTGGTGGGTGATGTTCTTGCCTTCGCCCGCTTCGCCGAGTCCATAGCCCTTGATAGTCTTCGCGAGAATGATGGTCGGAGATCCCGTGTGATCAACCGCCGCCCTGTACGCGGCGTGCACCTTGATCGGGTCATGACCGCCGAGCCGCATGCGGGCGAGTTGCTCGTCCGAAAGATGTTCCACCATCTTCAGCAGCCGGGGATCGGTGCCGAAGAAATTCTGCCGGAAATACGCGCCGCTCTCGACGAAATATTTCTGATACTGGCCGTCGGTGATCTCGCCCATGCGCCGGACGAGCAGGCCATCGCGGTCGGCCTGAATGATCGGATCCCAATCGCCGCCCCAGATCACTTTGATGACGTTCCATCCCGCGCCACGGAAAATCGCCTCCAGTTCCTGGATGATCTTGCCGTTCCCGCGTACCGGTCCGTCGAGGCGCTGCAAGTTGCAGTTGACGACGAAAATCAGGTTGTCGAGCCGCTCGCGCGAAGCCAGCGTAATCGAGCCGAGCGACTCCGGTTCGTCCATTTCGCCATCGCCCAGGAACGCCCAGACTTTGCCGCCAGTCGAAGTTTTCAATCCGCGATTCTCGAGGTACTTGATGAAGCGCGCGTGATAGATCGCCTGAATCGGGCCGAGTCCCATCGACACGGTAGGAAATTCCCAGAAGTCGGGCATGAGCCAGGGGTGCGGATACGACGACAGTCCGCCGCCCGGTTTCAACTCCCGCCGGAAGTTCTCCAATTTCTCTTTGGGGATACGGCCTTCAAGGTAAGCGCGAGCGTACATTCCGGGTGCGGCGTGTCCCTGGAAATAAACAACATCGCGGTCGCCGGATTCCGTGGACGCGTGAAAGAAGTGATTGAACGCCACTTCGTAGAGCGTAGCCGCCGACGCAAACGTGGAAATATGTCCGCCGATGCCTTCCTGAATCTTGTTGGCACGGACGACCATGGCCATGGCGTTCCAGCGCACCAGGCTCTTGATGCGGCGCTCCATTTCCTGACTGCCGGGGAATGGCGGTTGCTGCCGGGAAGGGATCGTATTCTGGTAGGGAGTCGTAGCCGAGAACGGCAGGTTGATCCCAGCCTCACGCCGCGCATGCAGCGCCAGTTGTTGCAGCAGCCGGCCCGCCCGCTCCGGTCCGCCTTGCGAGAGTACATAGTCGAGCGAGTCCAACCACTCCCGCGTTTCCAGGACTTCGATTCCGTTCGTCTGTTGCGTCTCAGCCACTCTGACCTCACGTGTAGGAATGCAATCTTCCATCATAAGCAATCGGGAAGAATTTTGCTGGGCTGCAAACAGTTGTGGGTGTGTGGCGACCGGGGTTCGTCCCGGTCGCGCAGGTTACACGCGGACAGTTAGTCGAACTCGCGACCCGAGCGATGGCCGCTCTCGAAGAATTCATGGCAGCACTCACCCCACCACCCCCGGTCAACATCGACGCAGAGCCGTGTAGCGCGGACACTCCCCGGACATCCAGAGGGAAGGCTACGTCACCGAGGACAACCGTTGGATATGTGCTGAGTGCTTCCACGACCTGCACGAAGAGATGGGCTGGAAACTGGCGTAGCACCTTGACCGAGGTCAATGAGCGTAATCGCCTGGTTACGTCAACCATGATTGGCTGCATGAGGGAACTTGTCCTTGATGGCTCGGAGTGGAAAACGAAGGATGACGTTTACAACGCTTTCTTTCGCGCCGTCGGTGCACCTGAGTGGCATGGCCGCAACCTCGACGCGCTGGCTGACAGTATTTCAGGCGGTTCGATAAATCAGGTGGAAGTGCCGTACAGACTTGTCATCAAAGACTACAACCGAATCGGCCCTCTCGCAAAGGGAATGACAGGCCTGTTTAGTGGCACCGACAAGCTAGGCGCAAAAGCGCAGGAATATCTGCAACTAGAGGTCTGCCTGGTATGAATGAAATGAATCTGGCGGCATCATCCGCGTTCGTTGGAAGAGTTCTGCTCGTGTCCGATGACGCGATCGCTATCGAGCAACTCAGTGAATCCATGCAACGATTCGCGTTGTCCGTAGAGCACTCGCATCCCGCCGGAGACCGGCCTTCTCATCCCATCTGATTACGACAGTTAAGCTGAATCGGACTCAGAAAGTCCCTTTAGTCCCACTTCTGAGGGTTTCTAGCTCCATATGGATAGCGCGAGGACTGCACTGCAGTGTCTTGTGTAGGTACATTCTCTGATCAGCTACCTTGAGCACCTCGTCTAAGCTCTCGCCGTCGTGCCACTCCGCAACCCCGATGCTCGCAATCAATTGGAAGCCGTCCAGATGGCCGCCCATATTCCATTCGGCCAGGTGCTGGTTAATCCGATCGATTACTTTCTCTGATCCCACGGTTGTGGTATCCGCCAGCAGAATCAAGAACTCATCTCCTCCATAGCGAACCACGGCGTCCGATCCCCGAATCGAGGCTTTCAGCAGGAGTGCAAACTCGGCGAGCACGGTGTCGCCGGTCAGGTGGCCAAACTTCGTGTTCACCTGCTTAAAGTTGTTCACATCTGCCATCAAGAACGTCAAGGGGTTCCCTAGCCTTTTCGCGTGGCTGATGAACCTGCCTGCTATCTCATCCAGAGAACGCCGGCTGTAAATCTCGGTTAGAGGATCTGTAAATGATTGCTGTTCGATTAATTGTTGCTGTAGCGTCGTGGAGATGAGTTCCTCTCGGAGGCGGCGAATGTCGAGTCTGCGGCTAACGAGGTAGGTGTTGAGCAGCGCGACCAGCACGACGAGACCGAGTGCAAGAGGCCGCGAGACATTGATTTCGAAGTGGATGTTGTCGTCTTTTAGGAATGCAGCCGGCAGCACGAGCGCCAGCAAGCCGAGGCTGACAAGTATCCCGGTTACAGAAACAATGGCCCAGAGTTCCCAGTCGCGTTTTTCGAGTCGTGTGAGTTGGGGCGCGAGACGCGCGAGTAGACCTTCGGGAGTCCGCTGCATTATTCCAGAAGTCTAATGCGGGACAGTACCTGCGGTCATCGGTACGAAAGTAATGAATACCTTCTTCCCTCCCCTCCCAGCTACCCGTGACTTGCCTCCGCCGGACGGTGTTCGCGAACAGTTGGCGAAAAATCCAGATGGCACTCATTGACCCGTCAGAAAGGCGAACAGACGGCGCAAACTTGTGACATCGCCTGTTTACAACAGTTGACTTTTACCGGGCCTTGGTACCGACCCGTTCCGCGAGGGAATCCTTTGTAAAAAAATCGTGAATGGAAGCAGCCCCGGCTTTCGTTCTATTGGGTAGGGTTTGCGTGCCGTACTTTCCGCTGTCCGCTTGTGAGGTGTTGTGTGCCTACTCCGGGCCAAGACAGTTCGTCTCGCAAAACGGTATGGATCAAAGAAGAGAGTGTAATGGGGTGGGGCTGCTCTGAATGCGCTTGGGTGTTTAAGCCTTCAGGGCCGCCCATTGGTAAAACACTGGACCAAATGACGCGGAATTTCCACGCGCAACTCTCCGAAGAGTTTGCGTCCCACGATTGCGCCGAGCACCCTCGGATCAAAGGGGCGACGCCTTCCTCGTAGCAAGCAACTCTCAGTTAGTGTAATCGCCTGATAGCGACACTTGCGACTCGCAAGAGCGTTCCAGCCGTCCCATTCCTCTGCCTGACCAAACCCAAGTATTCGAGCCTTTCAGTACGACCTACTGGTCTCGCGCGATCGCGTAAAGCTTTTCGTCGCGGAATCCACCTTTCGTGGTCTCGGTGCTTATCATCCGCTTGAACTGCATTCCTGCTTTTTGCATTACCCGTTCCGAACTTACGTTGTCGGGACCGCAACGGGCCTGAATCCGAGCCAGTCCGATGTGTTCAAATCCGAACTCCAGCACCGCCTTGAGGGCCTCAGAGGCCAACCCTTGTCCGCGGTACTGCCCGGCCACGTGGTAGTTGACCTCTCCGCAGTTGTGCTTGAAATCGATTCGACAGAAACCGCAGTTGCCCACCATCATCCGATCCTTTTTCAAAAGCATTCCCCATGGCCCCATCCCCCATTTACGGTATGACTGAAAGCAGAAGTCAAGAAGAGACTGGGCCTGGAGTGCTGTATATCGTTCGCCCGGAGCCTCTTCCCAGGTGGTGAGGTCCCTAAGATCATCTTGGCAGAATTGGCGCAACACAAGGCGTTCAGTTTCAAGGATCCGCATCTGCAGCATTTGCTGGATCCACGAAAGAGCAGATCCTTCACGGGAAGTCATGTCAACATTTTTGGAAGTGGGCGAATTGGACACCTACCCCATAAAACGAGAGCGCCCGACAAATCCCTTCACTTGAAGGAAAATATAGTTTGCAACGACCTCGTGTTGACCGACGCAAACTCGATGAGGAGGGGCGGTTATTTCTCTGCGTGCTAGCTTTTTCGGGGGCATTAAACAGGCCAGTCTACGGGCGGATTTTCGATCTCCCAGAAGTTGCTCGGGCTGTCAAACTCAACTCCCGTCAGCCATGAAGCATTCTCGTTGAGTGGAATGCCGAGCACAACGCGACCCTTTTTACTTCGGCCATTTGAGACGAGCTTCACTATCACCAACGTGTCTTTCTCCAATTTCTCGGGAAGGATAACGCCGCAGCCCTGTGCGTTTACGACCACCGTCTTGCATTCCGCCCGAAAATTGCACGCGGGATCAAAGCCCGCGATTGTGATTACAATCTGTCGCGAGAGCCGGGTGCTACGCCTGGTATCGTCCTTGTCTCTTGGGTTCAACACACCAAACCGAGGGTCCAGGTTCATGCTAAATCCATTTCTGAAGAGATCGCATCTCTCGTCGATGTTGTTACGAAATGCGGAAAGCGTTGTAAATCAGACCGAGCCCAATCTGGTCAAACTGAAATCCGGAGATGCATGCTATCCTCGCAACAGCGAACCGAGGGGCAGCCATGAGTCTGGAATCCATTGCACATGAAATACGAAAAGAGATTGAGAAATTGACTGAGGTTCTGCATCTGCTCGAACGGAGGGCGAAGAAGACGACACGGGCACGGCGCAAAATATCAGCAGCAGGCAGGAAAAGAATCGCAGCCGCACAACGGGCAAGGTGGGCGAAAATCAGGGCATCAAAGAAATAGAGAAAAGTCCCGACCCCGTAAGAGTGCCCACTCCAATAGGCATTGTACTTAGGTTCTGTTGGATGTCAAATGTCAGGCTCAGTGAGCTATAACTGTTGCAAAATCCCGATTACACTCAGAACCCCCTCCGCGCGGGGCGGAAAGAACGGCGTAGCTTGAAACAGAGAGAAGAAAATGGTCTTCCTTAAGAGCCTGTTGGCGGGAGTTACCCGAAGCGGCTGTGGGCAGGGCGTCGAAACGCGCCCATGAAATCGTCCAGTTCTTGGAGCGAGAACGGTTTTTTCAAAACAGGGGAACCCGTCATAAAAGCAAATTTCTGTTCTGGATTCTTCTGACGTAAGGCATCAATGAATTTCGCGCCCCCGGCACTAGAACCGCGAACGAATTTCAACGCGATAAGAACAACATCGTAGGGTCCTCGGTTGCAGTAGATACGGAGAGCCTCGTCGCAGTCGGGCGCGAGTCCAACTTCGTACCCCAGCTTATTGAGCATGACGCCGGTGGCTTTCAAAACCACGTCTTCTGCTTCGACCACCAAAACCTTCATCCGTCTCCTCTCACGTCACGAACGAAATGACATCAGCATCTACGAAAGCTAGGCTTCCTCGACTTTGCTCATTTGGCTTGTATTGTGTCACTTCGGAGAAGTACTGTCACCAGTGTCCGTGTTAACTGTTGCAAAATCGCATCTCTAACAATGTCGGCGATGTCAAGCACTTTCGCGCACACTACAGCATGCACTCGGAGAAGAGCGCCATTTCGCTCTCGTGGAAAAGGTGCCGATCCAACCAAGGCTCGCTCGCAATCAAGTTTCAGGTCAGGAACTCAGTCCGACCCATGCATCTCTTCGGTCCACAACCTCGATCATGATTACTACTTCGAACTCCTCGGTGAAGAGGAGCGGGACGCCCAATCAATTACTCGGTGTTGGACTGCACACCATCGCGATTTCCGGGCTGTCCCGCGTGCGAACCGAACTTTCTAACTTGCTCGTAATCCCATCCCTTGCGCCACATCCAGAACATCTGAACCGCTAACCTGCGGGCCATGGCGACCTTGGCAATCTTCCGGCCTCGCCGCATCGCCAGGTGGAAGTACTTATTGCGCCACTCCGGGATGCTGCGTGCCGAAACTTGCGCCGCTTCCACCAACAGAAAACGCAGCAGCGCGTTCCCTTGTTTTGTGATGTGTCCCAGCCGTCGTCGATTCCCGCTCGACTCCTCCAATGGCACCAGTCCCAGATAGCTTGCGATCTGCTTGCCACACTGAAAACGATCCGCCGTTCCGATGATTAGCACGAAGGCCAGTGCGGTCAGTGGACCCACCCCGGGATGCGTCATCAGTCGCTGCGCCGCAGGACACTTCTCCGCTTCCTGCTCGATGGTTTGCGTCAGATCCGTGATCGTGGGATTCAGCCGATCCATCAGCTCCAGCAGATCGCGTCGTCTCCGGCTCGCCCACGGAGCTAACCGGAACGCCTCCAGTTGCCCTCGTCCCGCCTCTCGCCACAACCGCTTCTTACACCGTAGGCCTTCGTTGAGCGCCACCGCTTGCAGTTGGTTCATGATCCGGGTGCGCGCCTGCACCATGCGGTGTCGGTGCCACAGCAGTTGCCGCAGATCGCGATTCTCCCAGCTCGGTACCCAGATCCGCGGAAAGTCATCTTTCAGCATTAATTTCAGAATCAGTTGCGCATCCTGGCGATCCGTCTTCTGTTTGCGTACTCGCTTGGTTCGGATCTCGGCGGCGTCCCCGATCCACAACTCAAAGTTCAACTCCACCAGCAGCCGTTCAAACCAGCGCGCCTGTCCACTGGCTTCCATCCCCACGCGCACCTTTATTCCCTGGGCCGCAAGATCACGGTAGAACTTCTCCGCTTCCTCGCGTTGCTGCAGCCGCCGCTCTTGCAGTTCTCCAGTGTCGGTATCCACAAACGCAATTTGTTGGAAGGCCGGGTGGTAATCGCATCCTATAATCATCATGTTCGGCTCCTTTCTCCCGAGCCTTTTGGTTGGTTCGCACCACCAAGCTTACTCGGGTCCGGGAGCCGACATTGTTATGGAATCAATTACACTCACAACCCCGCCTAGCTTCTCCACTTCCCAAAGCTGCTTCCACAACTGCACGAGCGTCTGCATCTTTCGCGGACTCGGGATCCGCGTGTAAACCAGACGGCAATCCTCGAACGCGCGATCGTAGAGTCGCCGGACACCATCAGGACTCAAGTGCGCGATCCGATGACGAAGCTCCTTGATCTCTTCCGCGCTGAGGACGTCCGGGGGTTCGTCGCGATCGCGCCGCCGTGCCATCGCGACCGATCCTAGCAGATTCGCCTTATCTTCGCCCATCAAGGAAAATCCGCGCCCAGAGCGCAATTCAAAAACCGCCCCGCGCTCTGCCCGATCAAGCCTCCCCTTTTTTCCCTCGAAAATTACAGCCTGTGGGGTATCGCGCGTTGCGCCGATCCATGGCTAGACTGGAATCATGGGCGTGCTGGCGAGGCGACTGGACGATAGAATCCGCAAACTCTGCAACCAGGCTCTCGCCGCCCCAAGCGCTGACGAGTCGCATACTATCCTCGCCGAGCTTCGATCCGCTCTCGATGAGCACACCAGGCGAGTCAGAAAAAGGTTCGTAACACTTGTCCTCCGAGAGAAGGGGTTTACCCAGGAGAGACGAGCGCCGTAGCTGGCACAGCCTGAAACCCGCGCCCAGAGCATGATTCAAAGATGGAGACCAACGCACGCCCGAAAAGAAATCCAGAACGCTGGGTGCACCTCTGTGCCCTTGCCGCCGAAGAGCAAGACCCGGTGCGCCTCGGCAAGCTGATCCACGAAATCTGCAAACTCCTCGACGCCAGGCAGCACCGGTTGGAAGTGAAACCGCCCGAGCTACCCCAAAAGGGAACAATTGCTTGACTTCACCTGTTAAAATAGATCCATAGCAACAAAGATTTGCTGAAGTAAGATTCGCTCCTTGACAATAGAGGCGGGGATACGCCTATGGCTGTAGAGTCAACCCAGCAGCCCGGATTTTCGGACGCTTTGCGTATAACTCCATTTTTTCTGATACTTTGCAAAGAAATGAGCAAGGCACGCGAACCTAGATTGCAGAGCTTCGAGCTAAGTGATTGATTCTTCGTTGGCAGCAAAACGCTGAACCCGGCGGAAGGCACCAAGACTCAAGCGGGAAATCAGCTAATCCCCACGCGCTCAAGACTTTGCCTCTAACTCCCCTGCGCTCAAGACTTTGGCAGGAGTCACTCGCTAAAGTCTTGATTCTAATATACCGTGGGGGAGGGGTACCTGTGATCTTTCAAGACGTTGTCCATTCGATCGGAACCAGAGAAGCTGATTGTGACGAGCAATCCAGTTTCCGAGGAAAGACCGAATGGACATCCATAAGAATGCCCGACTCACCCTGCGCAGTCGAGAAGCGTTGGTTCGGTATGCGGCTTGCGGCCTCCGGTTGAGGGCCGTTGCCGCGAGCTTCCATGTAACTCCCAAGACCGCCGCCAAGTGGGTCCGTCGTTATCGCGCCGAGGGAGAGTCCGGACTGTGGGACCGATCTTCTCGTCCCCAGCACAGTCCCCGCGCCACTTCAGCTTCCTTGGTAATTCGAGTCGTCGAACTCCGCCGTGCGCATCGCCCGGGCTATCAAATCGCTCAAAGCACCGGACTGAGTCCAGCCACCGTCAGCCGTATCCTGCGGCGTGCTCATCTCAATCGCTGGCGCGATCTCCATCCCGCTCCACCCGTGGTGCGCTATGAACATCCGTTTCCGGGGGACTTGCTCCATCTCGACATCAAGGGAATGACCCGCTATCAGCGGGTTTCCATTCGTGGCGATGGACGGCGTCGCGGACGTCCGCAGCACGCCGGTTGGGAGGCGCTCCATATCGCCATCGATGATCACTCGCGCCTGGCCTTCTCGCGGCTCTTGCCCAACCAGAAGACCCAGACCACGATCGCCTTCTTACACGACGCCATCGCTTTTTATGCCCAGCACGGCATCCGGATCCGCGGTCTGCTCACGGACAACGGAAGCTGCTATCGCTCGCACCAGTTCCGCCACACCTGCGTCGAACTCGGCATTCGCCATCGCTTCACGCGGCCTTATACGCCACGCACCAACGGAAAAGCGGAACGTTTCATTCAAACCGCACTTCGCGAATGGGCCTATGCTCGCCATTGGACCAACTCCGAGGAACGCGACCAGCACCTCCTGCCCTGGCTCCAGCACTACAACTTCGCCCGCCCACATGGTAGTCTCGGCTACGCTCCACCAATCAGCCGCGCTCTTTCAGGTACAACGTCTTGATAAACTACAGGTACCCCGTTTTCACTGAGAGCTGCCACCTGACACCTGGCACCTGACACCTGACACCTGACACCTGACACCTGACACCTGACACCTGACACCTGACACCTGACACCTGACACCTGACACCTGACACCTGACACCTGACACCTGACACCTGACACCCGACCCCTGGCACCTAGCTCACTCCAGCGTCACCGCCTTCACCAAATTCCGCGGACGATCCACATCAAGCCCGCGCTTGGCAGCGACATAATAAGCGAACAACTGTAGCGGAACGATCTCAAGAATCGGCGACAGCAGTTCCGGCGCCGCGGGAATAAAGATGGTGTGATTTGCTAACTGCGGTACGGTTGTGTCGCCTTCCGTCGCCAGCGCGATTAATGTCGCACCTTGCTTCTTGAATCCTTCCATGTTGCTGACGTTCTTCTCGTAGCGCACCACGGATCCCTCACCGTTGCGGTCGCAGGTCGCGATCATGACCA
The DNA here is from genome assembly GCA_963772195.1 of uncultured Acidobacteriaceae bacterium. GTDB lineage: Bacteria > Acidobacteriota > Terriglobia > Terriglobales > Acidobacteriaceae > Acidiflorens. The sequence goes on from CAVYWE010000004.1 coordinate 447,920, forward strand.
GCGGCAAACGAAAATCGATCAGCGCGTTCGGACCGTGCTTGGCTTCTCCCGTGGGATAGCCTTCCGCGTGAATGTACGAAACTTCTTTCAGCTTGAGAGCTCCATCCATCGCGATCGGGTAGTGGATGGCGCGGCCGAGGAACATGAAATCGTCCACGCGATAGTAAAGCTCGGCCAGTTTTTCCACTTGATCGGAAGCTGCCAAAATCGTTTCCGTTTTTTGGGGAAGCGCAAGCAGTTCGCCGATGTAGTGCTGGGCCCGCGCCTTCGAAACCTTCTCCCTGATTTCGCCGAGGTAGAGCGCGAACAGAAACAAACACGCCATCTGCGCGGTAAATGCCTTGGTCGAGGCGATGCTGATCTCCGGACCAGCGTGGGTATAAATGAAACCATCGGCTTCCCGCGCAATCGTCGATCCTTCGACATTCGAAATCGCGATGGTGCGCGATCCCCTTTCCCTGGCCTCGCGCTGCGACGCGGTCGTGTCGGCGGTTTCTCCCGACTGAGTAATAAAGATGCTGAGTTCGCCCCGTCCAATCATCGGATTGCGGTATTCGAACTCGCTCGCGTAGTCCACATCGACCGGAACACCGGCCAGTTCCTGCATCATGTACTGTCCCGTCATTCCCGCATGACGACTGGTCCCTGAGGCCACGATGTTAATCCGCCGCAGCGCGCGCAGTTCCTCGCGCGAGATATGGATTTCATCCAGCCGAACCAATCCCTCAGCCAGCGAGACGCGAGGTTCAATAGTTCGCTGCAAAGCGTCAGGCTGCTCAAAAATCTCTCGAATCAGATGATGCGGAAATTTGCGCGTCTCAGCCATTACTCTTAGTCACCTCGACAGTCGGATTCTTTTCAAGCAGTTCTCAGTTCCCAGACTTCAGTTCACAACAAGAATCGACGACACAACATAAACTTCGATCACTGATTTCTCTGAGAACTCAGAACTGGGAACTGAGAACTAGCACCTTGTGCATTCCACGCCGCCGACAAACGTTCGCAGCACTTCGCCTTCCGAGTTGAGCAAGACGAAGTCTGCGTCCGCTCCCACCGCGAGAACGCCCTTATTCGCGATTCGCGCCACCCGCGCCGGATTCTGGCTCGCGGCCGCCACCGCGCGGGACAGATCCCATTCCGCGAAACGCGCCAGATTGCGTACAGCGCGATCCATGGTCAAAACGCTTCCGGCCAGCTTGCCGTCCACCATGCACTTGCCATCGTGAACATCCACTTCGAAGGATCCAAGCCGATAGCGCCCCTCCGGCATTCCAGTCGCGGAAATAGCATCGGTGATCAGCACGGTTTGCGCCGAGCCCTTGGCATCCGCAAAGAGCCTCACGATTGCCGGATCAAGATGAACTCCGTCGGCGATGATATCCGCGCTCATGCGACGATCCGTAAGCACCGCACCCAAAATACCAGGACTGCGATGGTCCAGCGGACGCATGGCATTAAATGTGTGAGTAGCGTGCCGCGCTCCCGCCGCGATTCCGCGTTCGGTCGCCGCAAAATCGGCATCGGAGTGTCCCAGGCTGACGCAAACGCCGCGCCGCGCGGCTTCGGCAATGACTTCGAGCGCCTCCTCCAATTCGGGAGCAATCGTCATCATGCGAATACGCCCGCGCGCCGCCTGCCAGAACTTCTCAAACAAGGGAAGCGTCGGAGCCAGCAGATTTTCCGGTGGATGTACCCCTCGACGCGCATGGCTGATGAATGGCCCTTCAAGATGGATACCGAGCGGGAGAGCCCGAATCTTGCCATCCGCATTATTTCGTTCGCGCTGTTCGACCGCATCCGCCAGCCGTTCGAGCGCGCGCAAAGTCGTATCCATCGGAGCGGTAACGGTGGTTGGAAAATAACTCGTGACCCCATGCCGCGCCAGAAGTTGCTCGATCGCAGGCAGCGCCTCAGCGGTATCGTCCATGACGTCATATCCGGCGCTGCCATGAATGTGAAGATCAACGTAACCCGGCGCGATTACGCTATGTCCGAAGTCGGACGTAGAAACTCCGGCGGGAACTTGGCGGCTGCTCCGAGCGGAAATGTCGACGACGCGTCCGTGTTCGACGAGCACGAGAGGATGCTCGATGGAGTCAGTCGGAGTCAACAGCCTTCCAGCAGTAAAGGCCAGCATAGAAACGTTTTAATAGTGGTAGAAAGACGACTGTGACGAAGATTGTATCAGCCTTTGCGCGTCGGCCCGCCCTCAGGCTCCGACAGCCAAGGTTGGATTCGCCCCGATCATCGAGGCAACGCCTGCTACCCGCTCGTAGGATTGCAGGCGGTCTGCATGCTCGTAGGTATCAGTCACAACGATCACTTCGTCGGCCCCGGTGTCACCCACCAGCTTCTCCAGCCCCGCCTTCACTGTCGAGTTCGATCCCACAATCGCCGCGCCAAGTTTGCTCCGCACTGCCGCCCGCTCCCAGTCTTGCCATAGCGGTTCCATGGAGTCCACTGGGGGCAACAGCTCCACCGGCTGATTCCGGATCAATCGCAGAAATCGCTGCTGTGATGTGGTGAACAATCGCCGGCCTGCCGCATCCGTCTCCGCCGCGATCACTTGCACAGCCGCCATGAAATACGGCTTCCGCAGTGCCTCGCTTGGCTGAAAGTGCTCGCGGTAGAGCTGCGCGGCTGCGTAAAGATACTCAGGAGCAAAGTGCGCCGCGAATGCAAAGGGCAACCCCAGCCTCCCTGCCAGTCGAGCGCTGAAACCGCTCGATCCCAGCAAGGTGATGGGCACATTGCTCCCTTGTCCGGGAATCGCTTTAACCGCTTGCCCCGGTTTCTCGGGCCTCAGGTAGGTCTGTAGTTCATCCAGGAGTGCCGGAAAATCTTCTCCACTTTGTTGCAAATCCCGACGTAGCGCCCGCATCGTTTGAAAGTCGCCGCCCGGAGCGCGTCCCAGCCCCAGATCGATCCGCCCGGGATACATCGCCTCCAACGTTCCAAATTGTTCCGCCACCACCAGCGGCGCATGATTCGGCAGCATCACTCCACCGCTGCCGACGCGAATCGTTGTTGTCGCTGCCGCTACATGCCCAACCAGAACCGCAGTGGCCGAGCAAGCCAGGCCAGAGATGGAGTGATGTTCCGCCAGCCAGTGGCGTTTGTATCCCCACTGCTCCACGCCCTGCGCCAGGTTCACCGACCGCGCAATCCCGCTGCCCGCGGACTCGCCTGCTCGCATGCCGACAAGATCCAGTACTGAAACGGCTAATGGATTACCCATGCTGATTGGATGAGATGGCCGGGAAAGCGATGCGACCTTAGCTGAGCGCCAGCGTATCCAGCATCTAACATCAAGCCCAACTCGGCGTGGAAACCACGTCCGATTTCATGCACTTTCCTGAAGAATTCCGGAGCAAGATGGCGAAAGCCGCGGGTCTGTTTCTCGAAGGACGGTGGTCCCAATGGTCCCCACTTTCGGGAATTTCCAGGCACAGGACGTGTCATGTAACGTGTAGTAGAATGAAGGGACTAACCATAGTCGGGGAGTGGCTCAGCCTGGTAGAGCACCTGGTTCGGGACCAGGGGGTCGGAGGTTCAAATCCTCTCTCCCCGACCAATTCTAAACAAGCCACTTACGCGGGATTTACTCCAGGCGGGAATACTAAGCCAAGGGGTCAATTCGCGCAATCAATTTCGCTTTAACTCTCCAAAAAATTGGTCATCGGGACGTGGGACTAGCGCGGCGCGCTTCTCTCTACCAGCGCGGCCAGCATAAGACCGCGCAGGTACGCGAAGTGGGTTAAGGGGAGGCAAGACCGCTTGGATGATTTTTAATCACTGCCGCCCGCGCAGGCCAAGTAGCGCGGCGCGGCTTCTTAAGGCTCATCGGGGAAGTAGATGTCATAGCCGGTTTGCCGGTTACGCTCTTCATCATCGTGTTCGGCTCGGATTGTCGCTTCCTCGTATTCGGCTTCTGTCACGTCTGTTTCCGCAGTCATGTACGCATCTTCATTCATAAACCGGAGTGTGCCACGGGAACCGCCCGGTGTCTATTACCAATAAGGTAAACCCGGCGCTAGTCTGTCCAGGGCAAGGGCACGGAACGGCACGGGCCTACCCTTTGCGCTTCTCAATGAAGAACTCGCTCCCCTCCCCAGCCCTCAGCCACTGAATGATTTCTTCAGGTGTGGCGGCAATAATCTGAAGGTGCCTAAGAAATGGGAGCATCTCATCAAGGTGCATCACCCCGCAGTCTTTGAGAAAATCTCCGTGGATTTCTACGCGGAACTTTCCGTCCCCAACGTCGAAGAATTTGAGAACTTCTTGGGGCATGTCAAATCTTTCGTATCAAGGAGCGGATGAGGTGATAGAAGACAAACAGCTCGACAGCTAGAGTACTGGCACGGAAGATCCACCAGGAAATGTTTTTGGCATGGAGGGACATTTTAGTTTAATACCTTCTTTCATCGTCGCCTCCACAGGGACAATTCGCAATATAGCAGAATTCTTCCCTTCACGACCCGTAGTTAAAAAAAACGATGGGGCAATGGGCCGCGCGCGCTGAAACACACTTCTCCTGCTGCTCCCGCAGCAAGGGGCGGTCCCGCCAAGTGCCGGTCCCACCTGTCTACGTTTCTATGTTGCGTCGAAAATTTCTATCGGGAAAGAATGACCCAAAAAATCTTGACCAAGTGGGCAAGCTCAAAAAGCGCGCACACTAGGCAGGTCATTTCCCCGATAAAGGAAGTGATCTTTTTCATTTCAATTGGCTGGTTGTTTTAGAGTTGGAGGTTAGATAGGCACACTTACCACGTACAACCGCTTGGTGGGCACCGCAGCGCGCGCGGGCAGACGCTAGAAACAGGGCACACGTACACCCTGAGTCTCTCTGTTACCGACACCGACGCACCGATGAGTGAAACGGAGTGTACGGCCTTCCGGCCGTCGGTACGGTTCTTTCGGACGTACTACACCCACAAGCTGGGTGCGCTTTGGTTGCCGGGCGTCCACCGGCTCAGCTCCGGGCACACTACACCTGTACAGCACGGAGGCAGTGACACCACTTTGGCGCGGGCGCAACGCTGGAAGCGGCACGCATGAGGTAACCGCCCCACCTACGAAGAGCATGACGCAACTGATTCGCAGCAAGCAAGTTACCAACCGGGTAGTTGAACCAAACAGGTAAACCCGTATAATTCCGCCATGTCTAACTACCAGTGTCAACACTGCGGTCAACTGATAGAGGCGGGGCACAACTGCGACGGAAAGCCGTTTGTATTCTCGCCATCCCCGCAGAAGTCTATTCAGGCTACGAGCACTCGCAAAGAGCTGCTCGAAAGGAAAGGGTTCCATGAGGACGGCAACCTTGACGGCGTGTTTTATCGTCACCCGATGTATGGGCTAGTTGCCGTCTATCCGGGTGGGGCATTCCGCACCGCTTACGTTGAAACGACTCTGGCCTTGGATGCTTACCTCGAATCCTTGCTCGACTCCAGTTATACGGACATCGGACCCGCGCCCTACGAGACGCGTTGCGATGCTTGCAAGGGAGTGGGCCCGCTGTTTCCAGATGCGCATTTCCGATTTCCCCACAAGGATGGTTGCCCACAGGCGAAGTGAAGGCCCCGCGTTATCTGCGAGGCCCTGGTCTCGTAGGTCTTCAGGTTCGCCATGCTCGACAGTTTCCCGTAGGGCGGAACCGTTTTCCAGCCCTCGGTTTACAATTTGTGAATTATGAATCAATCAACCGAGGCTCATATTGACGCATCCACATTCCAAACCCCTCTCGTGAAACTCGCTGAAGTCTTAGCCCAGAAAGTTTTGCGCGAGGCCCCCACCTCGGCAATTTTACGAGTAGATCTTCACATCCTTGTTAGACAATCAATATGGACGTATAACCTACTCTTTTATCTCAATGCTGATGAGCGCCGCGAGACTGACTGCTACTGGAGGAACGGTTATACCATCGTGACCATGCCATTGGTGCGGAACATGATTGACTGTTTGTACAACATAACGCTAATACTGCAAGAACCAAGCGCCAACGGGCAGTGGTTTCGTGCAAGCGGCTTTAAGAGACTGCTAGATGCTGTCAAAGAGGACGAAGAGCGATACGGAGGAAAGGCGGAATGGGACAACTACAATAACGAGCGCCGCAAGGGTCTCGATATTGGTATTCGTAGTAGCCAACTCAAGATGGCTGAGATACCTGCGGCAGAGCCCTGGCCGACTCTAGGGACCTACGCTAAGAGGCTTGGGAAGGGCGCAACCTCGACTCCGCATCAGCAGTTCCTCAAGACCTTCCTATATGGGCATTGGCGTCAATACTCTGCGATGGCACACGCTACTTTCGAGGGCTTGAGTGACATTGCCTTGTACTACACCGAGGATTCGCTCCCGATTGACGAGAGGCCAAAGCTTGAGGAAGGTTACTCGAAAATGCGGTCTGCGACTATAGGCCGTGCCGCGATTGTCTTGTTGTGTATGATTACCGAGTTACAGGCCCACTTCCGTTTTGATGATGCTGGAGCCCGCATTAACGAACGGATTCACGAAATGTGGAACGCCCTGATGCCGTCCTTCGACGTGAAGGAGTTGTATGAAGAGCGCTACAAGAAGCTTATGGAAGACAAAAGAATATTCCCTTAAAACCTAACGGCCCAGGCGGCCCAGGGACGGCAAGACCGGCTCAGCGCGCTTGTGACCGGGACTTGGAAATGAAGGGGATTGTCCGGTGTTTTCGTTATTGAAGGTATGGATAACGCAAGGGCAGAGTACGACAAGCTCACTGGACTGCTTAACGGCCTCGATCAAATTACCGCTTCGGCCCGCGCTGCGGGGAATCTGCGCGATGCTGACTTGAGCATTGGCGCGAACGCAGGGAACGCCCAGGCGATGGATAACCTTGAGCGTAATCTGACCGGTATGCGCCGAAAAGTTCTGTCGGAGCTGCTTACGATCATAGAAAAATTCAAAGGGTAGCTTCAGACCCCCAACTTTGGACTAGCGGGCGCGCTTCGTTCTGCGGGCCGGGCCCTTTTTTGAAAGAAACTTATGCATACGCTCGACCAATGTCTGGCGGAATACGAAGGCCAATTTCGATGCGTTTACCGTGAAAGCGCAGCGTTGCGTGGGCGCGAACCGAAAAATCGGGTTTGTTCTTCACCGATCTCATGAATTTGGGGTTATTAGTCTTCTTCTTCATTGCCAAGTCCTCCGGAAATGTGAGGGTCCAATTGTATCGCTCTGCATCACAGGCCGAAGTGATGCTTGAGGTATCCAGTAAGAATTGTCGTGCCAACCGAGGCACCTACCTGTAAGCCTTTGTCTAAGACCTTCGTCGCGTTCCGGCCTATCCAGTCCTTGACCCGCGTTCCGAATGCCTTGCCGTCCTGCTCAATAGCGTGGGACAGGTCCCCGATGGCACCTTCCTGAATCCCGGCAGCCAAGAGCGCCTTCCTCAAGTCTTGCCAGTTTCCAACCGCGATATTCTGCGCGGTTATGGTTTGATGGTCAGCCATATACACCGTTCCGCCGTAGATGTGGTTTATCACGATGTGGTTGACCTTCTCGCCTTTCTCCGAGTTAGGCTCGACCTTCTTCAAGTCCGCATCTGATTCTCCAATTTCGGTCTTGATGTCGAGAGCCATGTTCAATACCCGCGTGCGGATCGTATCCAGCAGGCCCGCAAGAACGCCCAAAGGGACTTCCTGGTATGCCATGTGTAGAGAATGGCCCTCGATAAAATCGCTTTGGTAATACGCGACCATATCGGCGCTCCACTGATACACGAATCTAGCGTTAGACTTGCCCTGGGCATCCTTTAGGTTGTTTTCGTAGGAACTTATCGGCTCCGCGAGATAGACTATCTGAGCGAATCTCCTGTGCCTTTCTTCCAAAATGCTTGCTGGAAGGGGCCGGGTTATCTCGGGAAACATGTAACCCGCTCTGAATCGCCCTGTGGCACCGGCATGTACTATCCGATATTCCGGCACCTTCTCCGGCTCTGCGTAACCCTTCAACTCCTGATTGGCCCACGCCTTCAGCGAGTCATTTTTTAGTTCATGGGCAAGCACGACGCACTGACGCAGCAGAACCGAGAGTGACTGACCGGAGTCGGTTGCAAGTTCGATGATCTTGTCTAAAAGCACGATTTTCGCCTCCGTGAAAGTTTGCTATCTTCTCGTGAGGGCCTCAAGCCGTGGTCTTGGACACCGCAGCTTGAGGAGCGCGAAGGCTCCGAGGGTTTGGACATTCTCGGGGCCTTTTGCTAACCGCATCGTGCCACAATTTCTCCTGTGGACGTATGAGGAACACAGCAGGAAAACCGGATCGAAAATAATTATTTTCGGCGTCCCACCACGGTTCCGGCGTCCACAAGGTGCTGCACCAAGAACGGGCAGCATAGCGAAAGCTGGGCGAATATCCGTTTCCGCCGCTCTATTCACCGGCTACGTGGCATCCACATACTTTTCCACAAGGGGGGGCAAACCACGCCCCTGCGGATGAGTTGCAGGTAGTCGGACGCAGACCACTTGGGGACTAGCGGGCGCGCTTCTTTCTACCCGCGCGGCCCAGGCGGCCAACATAAGACCGGCGCGAGGTAGTTTCCACAACAACGGTGTTCTGATCGCTGCCGGTTCGAATATAACTCCCTTCGTCACGATTAAATCTTCAGTTCTCCGTCGGGCTTTTCGATTAGGGCGCGCTGGTGATTGAGCGCCAGCAAGTGTTCCAACAGTTCGGCATCTGTGAGCGTGGCGGGCCAGCCATAGGCGGCGAAGACGGCCTCATCTAGCTTGCGATGCGCGTCTGCCAGCCACGCGGGGTGGGCGTTGTAGAGATTCGTGAGCGTGCGCGCTTTCAAATCCTCCGCGCTCGCGCCCGGCGGATTCAGCCATGTGTCACGCTTCTCAACAAGCTGGCGGGCGGCCTGTGCAATCGCTTCCACCAGCGGTGAGTCTGCTGTCGGCTCATGGCCGGGCCGCCACGGAAACGGAAACGTCTCAAAACATGTCGTGTTGTTGTAGGTCGGGTCGTTGCCAACCCCATGCCAAGAGCAAGTCGCTAGTGACCAAACTTCATGAATCCGTGAGTGCAAAACGCCCAAAAAATAGTCGTCGTCTCTGGCGAAAGCATAGACCCGCGTATCTGGCACGACATCAACAGGTGCCCAAACAAACATCCGATGCTTGGCAACGCGCGGCGTGAGGATGACGCGTTTTTTCCCGGTGCGCGCCTCTTTCAAATCTCCGCCACTGCGCCCCAATCTCCACCATTTTGTTCGCCTTTGCTCGTCCTTATTCTCGGCACGCACTGGCTTGACGTGAGCCTTGACGTACTCAAAGGGAGCCTCATACAAACAAGCTTCAGCCTCGTTCATTTCTCCAAAATCAATCGTCCATTCATTCCGGGTGACGCCAGTTATGTCATCTGCGTTTATCGTTGGTTTCACCACATCGGAATTGTGCTTTCCGTGAGGATTTGGGGAAGCTAACATCACTTGCGCGGCTGAGTTTGGAATGTCAAACGGGCCGACTTTGACCGGACCTTGAAATGATATGTTCATGTCCTCTGGAAGCCGGGGCACGCTTGACAGGTCTAGACCACTTGTAAGATCGGCGTTAATTTTCAACACTGGCTTGCCGTCTAACACGCCATCTTCTGCACTGCCTTTCTTTTCAAATCCGATGATAGAAACGCGGACAGCCGCGCCGTCCAGTATCCACGGGCGGTCAGACCACGCCATGAAGATTCGGCAATCCTGGTCTATGTGTTGCAGCACTCTATTGCTGCCACCGTCTCGAATTGAATTGGTCGCAAGCAATCCAGCTCGCTGACTTCTACCCGAAACAATCTCGTCATGCACCCGGTCAAACCAAAATGTCACCAAGTCTGCTGTACCCGGCACGGCACCGCTGTATAAGGTCCTTAGTTGGTCAACGTAAGTGTCGCCAAGCCCGTTTCGCATCCTTTGACTTCCAAGGAAAGGCGGATTGCCAATGATGAAATCCGCTTGCGGCCACACTGGTTTGATAGGCTTGCCATCCGCATCGTGCGTCAAGACTGCGTCGCGATGCTGAATGTTATCGAGTTTGCGCAGTATCGGCTCAGTGGGCCAACCGATTGCGTGCTCGTTGAGCCATTGCAAATAACCGATCCACACCACAACGGATGCAAGCTCTTGCGCGTATATGTTGATCTCCAGCCCAAACAGTTGTGCCGGGTTTACCTGTTTTTCCAGAAAAGTTGCAAGCCCATGCTCAGCGGAAAAGACGCGGGCCTCATGCCACAAATCGAGCAACCGCCGCAGTGCAAGATAGAGAAAGTTACCGCTTCCGCATGCCGGGTCAAGAATTCTTACGCTTGTGAGTTCGTCTATCCAAGCGAGAATCTTTCCTTGCAATTCGTCACGCAGCTTGGCATGAGCGCGGCCCTTTGCATTCTGGGTTGCCTCAGCGAGCGCGGTTGCCTCTGCCTTGACTGTTTGCCAGCGCCTCACAAGTGGCGCAACCACAACTGGCTCGACAATGAGCAAAATATCTTCGCGGCTTGTGTGGTGCGCGCCAAGCTGTGAGCGTTTGGCGGGGTCTAAGCCGCGCTCAAAGAGCGTGCCGAATATCGCGGGTTCCACTTGTGACCAATCGAGCGCGGCGGCGGCGCGCAAGATTCCCATGTCACCGGATGTAAGCTCAAACACCTCATCATCGGCAAACAATCCACCGTTGAAATAGTGAATATCGTGCGGGCCAAACGTGCTGCCGCTAGCGGCCATCGCCGCAAAGAGTTGGCGTAGCTTGCGCGTAAAGTTGGCGGGTCGGCCCTTATCAAGCTCAATCATTTGCCGAAAGAGGTTGCCCGGCAGAAGCCCGATGCTGTCCGCAAAGAGACAGAAGATCAGGCGCATGAGGAAGTGCGCCGCGTGCTCTGAGTTAACACCGCGTTGCATCAGATTTTCTGCGAGTTTGGCAAACTCGTCAGCGACATGTTCCGTAACCCGGACTTGCGCGGCCTCCGGGTGCAATTGCTCAGGGTCGCAGAATGTGGCCCGCAAAACTTCCAAGGGCGGCAACGCACAATTCGACGTAGGCGCGCCCGAAAGCAACTCATCCAAGGTGAAGCTGTAAATTTGCGGGCGTGTGCCCGTGAAATTGGTGTGAATCTCAAACCGATCTTGGTCGCACGTCACAAGCAACGGCGGGTTTTCAAGGTCGCCCTGATAGCGCACAAGCTGGCTATAGGCGGCGCTTAGGCTCTTGTGCTTCCCTTTGTATTCCCACCCGAAAAATCCACGTTTCCAAACATCGGCGTAGCCCTTCCCTTCGTCCAAAGTGGAAACGCGCTTTTCGAAAGTGAATGTGTCACCCCTTTGGTCAGCCGCCGCCGGGTGAGGGTGCCCTAGCACTTCGCAAAGATCAATGAAGTGACTTTGAGCGGCGGCGCGTTCGGAGAGAGTGCTTGCTTTCCAGCGTTCGACAAATTCCGGAAGGGATAAGGTCATCGGCTTGACTGGCGGTTTGCCGCCTATGATCTTTTCAGACTTTTGTCTTTTGTGCCAAGTGCTGAGGCGGACCTACCCACAGCGAGGGCTGGGCAAAATGAAAGTGACTGGCCCATGTTCGTTCGACGAGGCCGCCTGCGTCCTGAAAGCCTCGATAGCAAAGGCCGCGGCCTCTTGCGGCGATAGGGTTTTCTGAATCACTCAACCTCCACGCGCAAACTGAGTTTTCCCTTAAAGACGTTTTTTAGTGCCTCTTCGGCTTGCTTGCGCAGCGTGTCTACGGCCGCGTCCAGCAGCCTTTGATGCCCCGCGCCTACTTTCAGCGCGCGAGTGAAAAATTGAATGTGCTCGGGGTCAACCGGCAACGCGCCTATGAATCCCACGGCGGGGGACTGCTCTACTAGTCGGATTAATTCCCGTTCCGGGGTTTTGTCGGACAAGATGTCCCCGTTCTCCAACACCGTCACATACAAAAGCCATGGGGCTTTCAGCAACTCCCGAGAACGCATGGCCGCCACATCTTCAGGTCGGACGCGCGCGTCCCAAACCCGTTTGCGTCCGGTAGCGATGCTCTTCAGGTTCACAACGTCCGTTTGTTGACGCTCTTTCACCATGCGTAAAGTAAATCATCAGATAGTTTATTTTGTCTACAACAAAGTGTTGTTTGTGCAAAATTGACCAGACGCGGGGCCGCGGGGCTGCGATCATGGAAACGAGGTACGATATGCAAATTTATTGTGATGGCCAGGGCCACCTGAAACCCCAACAAGTGGTGGACCACGAAAAACAATCCGAGTTAGACGAAATCTTGCGGAACCGTGTACGGATAGAGTTCGGCGGGCAGTACGACGGCGGCATAGTTGATACGGGCGATTCGGTGGGTTGCCCAGATCCAGAGTGCGGTGGTAGCAACACCCATTTAAGTCACATCACCTTCGTAGCGGATAAAGAGTTGAGGCGAGAGTCCGTCCGGCTTCATTTCGCGGGCGAGTGCGGTCACGACTGGACCGTGACCTATCGGCAGCATGAAGGGACCACTTACATCGAACGGTCGAAGGCGTCCCCCGCGGCTATTGATGCGGGATGGTGGGAACGGGCCCGTGAATAGCTTTCTTCAAATTGCGCTCAACCACGCGGCACTTGGTCTACACGTCTTCCCCTTGGCGAAGGACAAGAGCACAAAGACGCCTCACGGGTGGAAAGATGCCACCACGGACCTTAATAAGATTCGCGGGTGGTGGGCCGCAATGCCGTTGGCTAATGTGGGATTCTATCCGGGGGCTAGTGACGATGCGGTCTTGGATATTGATTACGGCCTAACCGACTTCGCGTCCTTCGTTGCGTGGCGTGACCGTAACGGCATCCCCGCAACCTATACCGTCCGAAGTGGCAGCCGTCCTGAATTTAAGGTGCACATGTATTTCCGGGGGGCCATTCGGGATTGCAGTTGGGAACTGGACGGATGCAGCGGACAGGTTAAGAGTCTTGGTGGTTACGTCCTTGCCGCAGGCAGTGAAGCATTACACGGCGAAAACCACGACAAACCGGGCGCACCCTACGAAGTGATAAACGGTACCCTCGGTGTCTTCGCGCCCACGCCGGATCTTGTCCGCAACCTTCGCAAGCCCGCCGCGGTTACGTTAAACAACTCTCAGGTGCGGAAGACGGCTTGGAACCTTCCCGTTCACGCGGGGGCAGACCGCACCGGGTTTCTTATGGAGCAAACGGGGGCAATGCGGAACCTCGGTTGTGGTAAGGATGCCATTCTCGCCCGGATGATCGAGTTAAACGAAGACCCTGAGGTTATCGCGGACCCTGTGGACCATGACCGGCTAGAGAGCACCGCGGCGAATTGCGCCAAGTACCCGGTACCGGGGGCCGAACCTACGATATCCTTCGGGCAACCGGCCGCACCCCTCGAGGCCGCGCCACAACCCGAGCGCAGGAGGCCCAGCTATCCGATTGAAGTTTGGGACGGGACGGCCGTGGGTGAATTCGCCAAGCTGTGCACGGTAGGCAACAACATCCCCGGAAAGCTTTTCGCGGAGTCGTTTCGCTGCGCCCTGGGCGCGGCGCTTGGTGACAGGCTTTCATGCCCCGTAGAGGGCGCGCTGCCCCGGACTTTCACAATCAATATCGTCCCGAAGGGCAAGGGCAAGGGAACGGCCATTCGGTGGTCCGTCCATTTCTTCAACCAACAATGGAACAGCGCGCGGACCACGGTAACGCCGCCACTACTCTTCGGGGAGCGAGAGTCCATTTGGAAGCCGCGGGGAATTGGCGCATGGCTTGCCGCGGCGTCTAGCGTGCCCGGCATGGTGCGATTGACCAAGGACCTTGACTCAACCATTAAGACCAAAGACGTTCATGACCTGGGGCAACACACTGCCCCGTATTCTCAGCGTCCATGAAGAGATGAAAACTTTCCTTAGCGCGCTGTTTATAGGCGGGGGCGTGGGCACCGGGTTGGAAGGCGTTGTCTGTCAGTTGTGGGATGACGTGACATTCAACGGAACCGCCACCGGGCAGCGGGACGCCACCTACGGTGAAGCGAGGTTTTCATTGTTGTGCGGCGTGACTGAGGAAGATTGGTTCGATATTTTGAGCCAAGGGAACGCGGTTGGTGGTGGTTTGATGAGCCGATTGAACCTTATTGGTAGTGAAGGCGACTACGAAAATGTCAGCAAGTTGAACCGGCCGGACTTTACTGCGCTGCAAGAAGCGTTTCTTCCGCGGATAATACGGTTGGAAGACGCACCCGTGCGTATAGTGCCAAGCGACGACGCGGACAAAGTGATTAGCGATTGGCACGAAACGCTGCCAGAAGGCTCAGAGCGCATGAACATCCATGCGTGGCGCAGCGCGTTGTTGCTGGCGTGGCTGCGACACGAAAACACCATTTCAGCTAAGACCGCTGAAGATGCCGTGCGCCTCGCTCAGTATCAGGTTGCCTCGCACGAATACTACTGCGTTAACGCGGCCGACACACCCAACGCTAAGGCGCAAGGAAAGATTGTGCGCGCCTTGACGATGCAAGGACCGTTGAAGCGGCGCGAATTGCAGAAGCGCACACATGCCCACCGCATTGGAACCGACATGTGGAACCGCGCCCTTGATGGCTTGCTCAAGGACCGCAGGGTTGGCAAGGGCGATGATGGGCGATACTTCCTAGCCGGGGGCGAGGAATAGGGATAGTGCCCCCATGCCGCCACCCCCCTGTGTTTCTCTTATTATCTTAATTATTATATATATATATATGATAATAAAGGACATGGAGTATTACGGCACATACACACCCCTGGCGGCATGGCGGCAATGGCGGCACTTACACGGCCCGGTAGTGCGGGAAGGCCGACATTGTTTCTATTCCTGATGGCGGGTAGGGGGTATGGGGGTCAAATCGCCAAAGGGCTTGATTCTCAGTACCCGACGTATAGCTCTTTGCATACGCAGGCGATAGAAAAGCGAAAGTGTGAAAAAGTCGGTAGTTTCATGCAGGTGAGAGCAGATTCGACGCCTTTTGTTCGCTATTGAAGGGGGAATTATGACAGTTGAAGAGCAATTGAGGAAGGCATTGGCCGAGGCGTTGGAGAAACTAAAGAAGGCAGTCAGGAAGAAGAAAAAGGGCGATGACGGGTGGAAGCCGCCTTTCGATGGCGCGCACAGAGGTTATTAAGCCCAGGCGCGATTGAGCACCATTCACGGGCAGTTCAGGGTGGGATTCCGGGCCTTTAGGAGAGTTTCCGGCCCAGTACTTTTGGTGTGGTTTCGGAGGTGTTTTCGCTAACAGTTCGCCCCAAGATGTGGTATAAGAGAGGTTAGGGAGCACAAGGAACGCAAATGACCTCTTTACCGCCCGTGCCACGCCCAATGAGTTTCGGAACGAGAATCGCATCCCCGAGCGGAATTCGGTTTTCGCATCTTCGGTTTTCAGACCCCACGCCATTTGATACCGCCTACCGGCAGAGTTGTGGCGGGGTTTACGTCATCATGGTTTCCGATCAGCAGTGGGGGCCGCGCCAATATCGCCCACTCTATTTCGGTAAAGCGAGCAATTTTGCTGAGCGGGTATGTCGCAGCCATGAAAAGTACGCGGATTGGGTGCGCGCTTCGGGCGGAAGTTTGCTCTTCGTTGCGTTCCACTTCGCTACCCTGGAACACGAAAGAACGACGGCTGAACAGACACTCATCAGCGATTACAAGCCGCAATGCAACGTGAGGTTGAACGCCCTCGCGGCATTCTACGGCCGTTGAGATTGTTTGCAGAATGCGGGCATGAGAAGCGCACTACAAATTCGCAAAGAACACAAAGCAGTCTGCGCGAAGATAGATGAGCTGATGCAGGAAGCATCCAAAGCTGGATGGCAAGGACCGCTTGAGAAGAACGGGCGTCTTTACTTCGATCTGTGCAGCATAAAGTTAACCTTGGAATGGGTCCTCCCCATGTTGATTCGGACCAAGGCGAAAGACGGTGACCGGCGAACGCAGTTGATGGGATACCGGCATTACGTTGCCGGGCCGCTACACGCCACGCTGTATCCGTGAGCAATAAAAGCCGGGCTAGGGGCGGCCTGTTTTGGTCCACGTCTTGGGTTACGGGCGCGTTGAGCCGGTCCTTGCCGACCCTACCTCCGCGCCAAAATGGGCGTTAGGCACACCTTACAATAATAGAAAAAAGCCGCCCGGTGTTCTGAGCGGCTTCATTTGTCCGTGCTCGAATTAACGAGTTACCCCGTTTGCGGTTTTCCCCCAAGCATCTGAGCCGGAGTTGAGCGCGGCGTTGCAGTCCGCGCACATTTTCCCGTCAGGTCCGTTGGGTGGATTCGGGCAATTATTTTCTTTATGATCGCGCCCGCAACTAGTGCAATTACAGCGTGCTGATTTTGCGTCTTTTTTCATCTGATACCTCTGGAGCCCGAACCTAAAAGCCGGGAGCTTTTCTTCCCGGCCGTTGGTCCGTGTTCGCTCGTTAAATTATAAGCCTCTAGCGCGCGGATAGAAGGCTCACCTGCTCGTGGACCTTCTGCAAGTCCTCCGTCACCAAGTTGGCGTACCGCCGCGTCATCTCAAGGCTGGAATGCCCTAGGACCTTCTGCAAATGGAATACAGACCCACCGCGCCGCAGATAGTTCACCGCGAACGTATGCCGGAATGCGTGCAGTGTCCGTGCGGGCGGGCCAAACCCGAGCCGCTTGCACAGTAGCTTCACGTCTCGCAGCACATTCCTCCGCCCTAACTTTGTCTGCGTGCGGTTGGCAAAGAGCAGAGAGTCCGGCGTCCGGCTGAATTCCTTGCAGTAACGAAACATCGCTTTGCGCAGCTCAAAACTGAAGGGGACCACGCGCTGCTTTCGCCCCTTGCCGTCCAGTGTGGCAAGCATATTCTCAAAGTCAATCTCACGGACTCGCAGCCCAAGGGCTTCGGAGATGCGGCAACCGGAATCGAGCAGGAACAGGATAACCAGATGCAGCCGCCGTTGATACTTGCCTTTGGGCTTCCACGTGAGAAGCAACCGGACTTGTTGCGGAGTGAATGTGGGCAGCACAAGTTGCGGCACTTTCAATTGCGTGACCTTGGGATGTCGGCATCCACTACCGCATTTGCTGTCCGCGCCCACGCTGGCCCAATGTGCGTAGCAGTTGAGGGCCTGAATCGCGGAGTTGCAGCCGCTTGGCTTTAACCCCTTCTCACGCATACGGAGCACGGCGTCTTTCAGGTCATCTTGTGTTGGCGAGTCCGAAGGCAGCCACTTGAGGCTGTTCTGATACCACTCAACGGTTGATGGTGTGACGTTCGATAGGAATTGACGTTCGCGGATGAACTGCTCAAAACGCGGTTGCATGTTTCCCCACCCAGGTACTCAGAATTTGGAGAAAGCCGCGTAAATACAGGGGAGTGGCTCAGCCTGGTAGAGCACCTGGTTCGGGACCAGGGGGTCGGAGGTTCAAATCCTCTCTCCCCGACCATCTTTTCTCTCAGGGGTTGTGCGCATCTCCGTAGCGCCACCTGGCGGTCACGCAGTCACACCAATCTAGGGTCAGATGGGTGCAGACGGTGCTTGGTGGCTCGGCTATACCACCTTGAATCCCCTGCGGAAAACCTGTTGGTCTCGCTATTCTGATCACCCTGCCACAACGTATTCTGAGTTCTTTTACGACCAACCTGTCTCGTCCTTCCGACGGATCGGAGGATTCCTTGTGTTTGCTCCTGTCGCCGATGTCCATAGTTCTAGCGCGTGCTTCCCTGATTCGGAATGGCAAACTCCAATTGTGCCGCCCTTTGCTGTTCAGATCCTACAATGGGAGTGGGAGCGATCGCGATGAAAACCAGCGGCAACACAATTCCAAGCCCAAGCGGAAAGTCCGGCGGTGGCCGTGGTTTTGCGCAAGCCTTCCCGGCCATTGGTTTACTCGCGTCGCTTTACATTGTGTGGAGAGACATTCGATAGCATGGAAATCCCCGAGCCAAACTCCCTGGCAGTCCACACCGAGAACGTCTGCCGCCATTATCAAATGGGCGAGGCATTGGTGCGCGCGGTGGATGGGATTTCCATCAACATTCGGGCCGGAGAATTTGTGGCTCTGCTCGGCGCCTCAGGATCCGGCAAGTCATCACTGCTTAACCTTATTGCAGGCCTTGACCGTCCGACCTCTGGCGCGGTGATCGTTCACGGAAACGACCTGGCTGCGCTCTCACGGGAGCAACTGGCCAAGTACCGCCTCCGTAGTGTCGGCATGGTCTTCCAGTCGTTCAACCTGATACCGAGTATGTCATTGCTGGAAAACGTAGAGCTTCCCATGCGTTTTGCCGAAGTCGATCGCCGCGAGCGTTCCGCTCTTGCGCGCCAGTCGCTCGAACGAGTGGGTCTGAGCGGACGGCTTTCGCATCGACCGATGGAACTCTCGGGCGGTGAGCAACAGCGCGCTTCGCTGGCGCGTGCACTCATCAATCGGCCCAAGCTTCTTCTGGCGGACGAGCCGACGGGCAATCTCGACAGCCGCACCGGCACAGAAATTATGGAACTCATTCACAGCTTCAATCAGTCGCTGGGCATGACTGTGTTGATGGTTACGCACGAGCAGGCCCTTGCTGAGAGGTATGCCGGACGGATGGTGCATCTCGCGGATGGAAAGCTCGTCGCCGATGTATCAAACGATGACGTATCCAACGATGACGTGTCCAGGAAATCGTCAGCGCCGGCGCAAGCGCCCGCGCCGCGGGGAGAAACACAATGAAGTTTTACGACGTCGCCGACCTTGCTATCCGCAACCTGCGTGAATCCGTCTTTCGCAATTCGCTGACGACGATGGGCATCTCCGTAGGTGTGGCCTCGCTGGTTGCGACGCTTTCGCTCGGCATCGGCCTACAGCAACTGGCTTCACGCCGACTGCAAAAGTCCGGGCTATTTGACACGGTTGTAGCCACCTCGAGGCGTGACCTCCGCAACTTCCGCGAACAGCGAGAAAACGGGCCTCCGCCGGCCGAGAGCCCATCGCTCGATGAACCGGCGCGAAAAAAGATCGAGCAAATCCCCGGGGTGGTCGAGGCCTATCCCGATATTCGGTTCGTTACGGAGGTGCGCTTCGACGGCAAGCCCCACTTGACCATGGTGGCTGGCATCCCGTTCTCCGCCAAGAACAACAATGATGCTTTCGACGGAATGCAGGGCAATTTCTTCTCGTCGGACGCGGGTCCGGAAGTCATCCTCCAGAAGTCGTTTGCCGAAGAGTTGCTAGGCATCACACCCAAGCCGGGCGCGGACAATACAAGTATTGCCGAGTTGGCCAAGCCTCTTCTCGGGAGAGAGTTGACGATGCGCTATGCCGAGCGCACCTCGTCTCCTTCTTCTTCGTCGTTGGGGCAGAGCGATAGGGCGGCGTATTCAGTAGTCTCACGCCAGAAAGCGCTGAAAATTGTAGGCCTGACGGATCTCGATCCGGATAGCATGCGCGGAACGGCCCGGGCACGCGTCTTTCTGCCGCTCAAGCTTGCGCAAGACTTGCACGTCATGCAATCCAACCTGCGCGACACTTCGGCGAGCGACTCACCCAGTTATACGTCACTCAGCGTGCGGGTAGAGAATCCCAATCAGGTGCCGGCGGTTGAAGATGCCATCAAGAAAATGGGATTCAGCGCTTTTTCCATCGTCGATGCGACCCGCAGTATGCGCCAGTTCTTTGCCGTGCTCGACGGGTTCCTCGCGATCTTCGGCAGCCTGGCCTTGGCCGTCGCTTCCATTGGCATCGTGAATACGCTGGTGATGGCGATCCTCGAACGCCGGCGCGAAATCGGAATCATGAAGGCTCTCGGTGCCAGTGATGATGACGTACGCGGGTTGTTCTTCGCCGAAGCGGGCGCCATGGGTCTCGTCGGCGGCGCAGTCGGAGTCACACTCGGTTGGGCGATCGGACTCCTTATCAATTTCGGGACGAACATTTATCTCGAACGCCAGCATTTTCCTCCGGCACAGATCTGGTCAGTGCCGCTGTGGCTCGTTCTCAGCGCGATCACTTTTTCCATTGTCGTCAGTCTGCTATCGGGGCTATATCCGGCGTCCCGAGCCGCTCGTCTTGATCCCGTGCAGGCCCTGCGCTACGAGTAAACTCGTCTTATGCGCCGCTGTCTGCGATGGCTCACGCTATTTCTGGTTCCGCTTCTGCTCAAGCAAGCCCCCGCTCAGGGCCGCATCGATTGCAACGCGCTGCAAAGCCGCGTCCTCGGTCAAACCGTCCATTACTGCGTTATGTTGCCATCCGCCTACGACGCCGCAACTCCCGGCCACTCTCCGCGGCGTTATCCGGTGCTTTATTTTCTCCATGGACTCGGCGATAACGAACAGACTCTGTTCAAAAGCGGGGGATGGGACTTGATCGAAGAACTCCGCCAAAAAAGACAAATCTCCGATTTTCTGGTAGTCGCGCCTGAAGGAAAGCGCACCTTCTTCATCAACTCCGCCGATGGCCGAGTGCGTTACAGCGATTTCTTCATCCGCGAATTCCTTCCTTATATCGAGTCGCATTACTCGATTCGCCGCGAGCGCTCCGCACGAGCGATTACCGGGGTGTCGATGGGCGGATACGGTGCGCTTCGGTTTGCTTTTGCTTATCCGGAGCTATTTTCATCGGTCAGTGCGCAGAGTGCCGCGCTCATCACAGAATCGCCGCGACCGACTGAGACCATGCCGATGCCAACACCGCTCAGTGGGCTGTTGGGAGCGGTGTTCGGAAATCCCGTTGACCTCCATCACTGGAACCAGAACAGTCCCTTCGTCCTTGCGAAGCAGAACCGGGCAGCGATACGGAATCTAGGGTTGTCCGTCTATTTTAACTGCGGCCGTGAGGATGAATTCGGATTCGATAAAGGAGCCGCGGAACTCCATCGCCAACTCCAGGCGGAAAGCATCCAACACGAATATCACCTCTATCCCGGCAACCACGACGCCGGATATTTTCTGGCCCACCTCGGTGAAGCATTAATGTTTCATTCGCGTGTGCTTGCCGCAGGAAGTAGCTCTCTCGCGGTTCTGCGAAGCACGCCGTCCACAAATTGAACCTCTCTCGGACAGGCCGTGTTCTAATCAAGAATGGTGAATGCTCATTCGAAGGCCCGCAGCGGGGCCTCTGGACCTCAACTGCGCGCGGTTCTGCCTCTAGTGTGGGAACTAGTCCGCCCGCGTCGCGGATTGCTCGCGGTTGGTTTCGTCTTGATGGCGATTAATCGGGTGGCGTCTCTGGTGCTGCCTTATTCCACCAGATACCTGATCGACAGCGTGATCATCAAGCGCAACATTCAACTGCTCAAGCCACTGGTGCTTGGAGTATTGCTGGCAACTGTGATTCAGGGAATTACTTCGTTCGCGCTTACGCAATTGCTCTCCAAGGCTGCCCAACGCCTGATCGCTGAGCTTCGGCAGAAGGTGCAAGCTCATATCGGACGGTTGTCGGTCTCATTTCATGATTCGACTAAAAGCGGAGTGTTGGTGTCGCGCATCATGACCGACGTGGAAGGTGTACGCAACCTGGTCGGCACCGGACTGGTGGACCTTGTCGGGGGACTGCTCACCGCAGGGATCGCTCTGGTTGTTCTGTTCCGAATCAGCACGCTGATGACGGTACTCGCGTTCGGCTTCCTGCTCTGTTTCGGGCTCGCTTTGAAAAAAGCGTTCCAGACGATCCGGCCGATCTTTCGTGAGCGCGGCAAAATCAACGCCGAGGTTACTGGGCGTTTGTCGGAATCTCTTGGGGGCGTGCGGGTTGTGAAGGGCTACCACGCCGAGGACCGGGAGGAAAAGGTTTTCTCGCGTGGCGTGATACGGCTGCTCGATAACGTGATGCGCTCGCTGACTGCGACCTCTGTCATGGGGCTTTCGGCAAGCGTGCTGCTGGGCGTGGTGGGCGCCATCATTATGTTTGTCGGCGCGAAGCAGATTCTGGCCGGGGCGCTGACGATTGGCGGCTTTTTTACCTACACCTTGTTTATGGGCTTCCTCATCGCGCCCATTATGCA
The DNA here is from genome assembly GCA_963772195.1 of uncultured Acidobacteriaceae bacterium. Lineage (GTDB taxonomy): Bacteria > Acidobacteriota > Terriglobia > Terriglobales > Acidobacteriaceae > Acidiflorens. The sequence continues at coordinate 469,884 of CAVYWE010000004.1, forward strand.
GATTGTTCAGATCGGCACGCAGATTACCGAAGCGCTGGCTGGACTGGAACGTACGCAGGAAATCCTGATAGAACCTGCAGAGGACAGAGACCCTCGGCGCACCGTCACTTTGCCGCCCATCGAGGGCAACATTGATTTCGAAGCGGTCAGCTTTAGCTACGATGGCGTCCGCACTGTGCTGAACGACGTATCGTTCCACGCTGCCCCGGGCACGGTGACAGCATTGGTTGGATCGTCGGGGTCCGGCAAATCGACGACCATCGGACTGATTTCTGCGTTCTACGTTCCGACCGCGGGCAAGGTCCTGGTCGACGGCATCGACCTGAGCACGGTGCGGCTCGATTCGTACCGAACCCAACTTGGAGTTGTGTTGCAGGAATCATTTCTGTTTGACGGTACCATCCGCGAGAATGTCGGCTTCTCCCGGCCTGATGCCAGCGAAGAAGCCGTGAGGCGTGCATGCCGGATTGCGCGGGTCGATGAATTTGCGGAGAGTTTTGGGGACAAGTACAACACCATTGTGGGTGAGCGCGGCGTGAAGCTATCGGGCGGGCAGCGGCAGCGGATCTCGATTGCACGCGCCATTCTGGCTGAACCCCGCATTCTGATTCTGGACGAGGCCACCTCCAGCCTCGATTCCGAATCCGAGCAGATGATTCAGCAGGGGCTCTCCTACCTGATGCAGGGCCGCACGACCTTTGTGATCGCGCACCGCTTGTCGACCATTCGGCGCGCCGATCAGATTCTGGTGGTCGAGCAGGGACAGATTGTCGAACGCGGCACTCACGAACAACTCTATGCGCTGCGCGGACGTTACTTCGAGCTGTACACCAAGCAGCATGGTCTGGAAAGCAATCTGTTTCTCGCACCGGGGGAGGGTGATGCCGCGCCGGTTGGCAATGACGTGGGACCATCCAAACAAAATGGGGAGGAGCCGGCCGTCACCGAGGTAGTGCGATTCGTCCGCTAGCGCCGAACTGTACTGGCTGGCGATTCCGAATTTGTGCGGGAGGCAGGCAGTATCGACTCTGGTAGTGGTAGTTGATTGGTTGATTGAGCCTTCACTGGTCCTATACGTTTGTTTTTGGAGCTGCGGGTTGGACATCTATCTGGTCGACGGCACATACGAGTTGTTCCGGCACTACTACGCGCTTCCGTCCGCCAGGGATTCCGATGGGCGCGAGGTCGCTGCGGTCCGAGGCGTTCTTGCCTCAGTGCTGGGCATGGTGAAGGGCGGCGCTACGCACATCGCTGTTGCCACCGATCACGTTATCGAATCCTTTCGCAACAGTTTGTGGTCTGGCTACAAAACGGGCGAAGGCATCGAGCCCGACCTGTTGGCGCAATTTCCGCTGCTCGAGGACGTCCTCTCGGCGGCGGGCATCATTGTCTGGCCGATGGTTGAGTTCGAGGCCGACGACGCTCTAGCTTCTGCGGCAGGTACGGCCGCTCGAGACGAGCGTGTCGAAGGGGTGATTATCTGCACACCGGACAAGGACCTTGCCCAATGTGTAAGGGGCACGCGCATCGTGCAGCTGAATCGCCGAACGCGCGTTACCATAAATGAAGCGGGCGTAATTCAAAAGTATGGCGTGTCTCCGGCATCGATCCCCGACTATCTGGCTTTGGTGGGCGATGCCGCAGATGGCTACCCGGGACTGAAGGGCTGGGGTGCGAAGTCATCAGCCGCCGTTCTCTCAAAGTTTGTCCATCTGGAAGATGTCCCAACAGACTGGCGTGAGTGGCATGTGAACGTCGCCAACGCAGGTGCTCTCGCAGATACACTCTCCCGCGAGCGGGACCGCGCATTGCTCTTTCGCACGCTCGCCACGCTCCGGACCGATATAAATCTCTTCGACGACGTGGACGAGTTACGCTGGAACGGTCCCACATCCGTCTTCGCCGATGTCGGGGCTCGGCTGGACGCTGCGGTTACCGAAACCCGGCGGCCGATGGCACGTCGTTCCCGGAGCACGCGGATTCTCGGATCCGCTGGGCGGCGTTAGTCCGCTAGGTGCAGCTTACTCGAGCTCTAACGTCGCCCCTCGTCCGCTGTCTGGGATCGTCAGAACCAACTTGCCCGAGGATGAGCCGATTGCTGCGTTGATACTGTGGCCATCGAGGCGGGCTGTGTGTTTGCGCGGCGACCAACCATAGATCTCTACGCTAATCTGCTGCCACCATGCGGGGTAGGATCCCTTATGATCTCCCAGACGGAGCCGCAAGCCATCGGCGGTTACCTCGCAGTCGAAGTCCATGCGCAGATTGCCACCCTTTTTGTAATCGTAAGTCTTTCCATCGTCCAAATAGAGGTGCCCGCCACACGCATCGCCTGCGTAGACGCGCAGGGTAAGGGAACCTTGGGGCGTTTCATTTGTACTTTGGACCAGGGGTGCGATCGGCAGAATCGCTCCCGCGCGTACAAACACTGGCAGGGACGCGAGTTCTGGGTGTATCCAGGTTCTGAGTAGCACCAGATCGGCTGGACTCGCTGGAGCGTTGGGGGTCGGAGCCACTGGCACGGGCTTCTTTACAAGCTGCCCAGTCCAGTAGTCGTACCAGCTAGCCGATGGAAACTCGATGCCATAGTTATCGAGTTTGTCCGGATGGGGCGGGGCAGCTACAAGGATGTCAGGGCCGAGAAGAAACTCTCCAGCTGCCTGACCATCGATGTCCAGCGGATGATGGTCGCTCGCAGCATCGGGAAATTCAAGAAAGAGCGGCCGCTCGATCGGGATCCCCGTGCGCGATGCTTCTTCTGCAAGCGTGTAGAGGTATGGCATCAGCCGGTAGCGTTCTTCGATAAATCGTCTGCGGATCGATTCAGCCTCCGCGCCGCCGACCCATGGTTCATGGTCGCCGGTCCCTTTCTCGGCATGATCCCGATCAATGGGCTGGAACGCGGAAATCTCAAGCCATTTTGTGAGCAAATCCTGTTGCGGCGTTCCTGCGAACCCGCCGACGTCGGCTCCACTCAACGCAAAGCCACTCAGACCCAGGTTCTCGAGCATCGGTGTTGTCAGGCGAAGATGATTCCACGTGGCACTGTTGTCGCCGGTCCAGGTCGCGGCATAGCGCTGTCCGCCGGCGTAGCTGGCGCGGGTCAGTACGAATGGCCGCAAATCCGGATTGAGCTGCTTCAACCCATCGAACGTAGCTCGCGAGTTTTCCATCCCGTACACATTGTGAATCTCCGCATGACGCGCCGTACGCTTCACGAATCCGGGTTCATCGATGCGGTGCACCACGTCTTCGGGCATCGTCTTCGTCGGAGTGTTGAAGACTGACGGTTCATTCATGTCATTCCAGAAGCCGGCAACGCCCATTTTTGAAAAGTCCCGATAAAGAGTGCCCCACCAGTCGCGGGTCTGCGCCCGAGTGAAGTCTGGGAATACGCTGGGGCCTGGCCACACGGCGCCGGAATAGACTGTGCCGTCGGGATTCTTTACAAAGTGGTCGCCGGCAATACCGGTGTCGTAGGGCGAGTAGCCGTGACCGGGGAAGTTGGCGATATGCAGATCCGTAATGACGACGGTGTGGAAGTTCTTTGATTTAAGTTGCGAGATCATTCCGGGAAAATCAGGAAAACGTTCGCGATCTACGGTGAACGGGCGGTTCTGCTGCTGGTAGTCGATATCCAGATAAATAACGTCGGCGGGGATATGATCCGCTCTCAAACGGTCCGCGACTTCGATCACTCGCGATTGCGGTGAGTAACTGTAACGCGACTGTTGATATCCAAGACTCCAGATAGGAGGAAGTGGCACGGTTCCAGTCAGCCATGCGTAAGTTTCTACTACGTGCTTCGGAGTAGGTCCGTAAAAGACGTAGTAATCCAACGGTCCGCTCACAGCGCCGAAGGAATAGACACTTGGTAGCTGCTTGCCAAAGTCAAAGTTACTGCGCCAGGTATTATCGACGAAGACTCCCAGCGCGCGGCCAGCCCGGAACGTCAGGAAGTAAGGAATACTCTTGTAAATGGGATCGGTGGATTCCTGGAAGCTATAGGCATCGGTGTTCCACAATGTGAATGCCTGGTCGCGCCGATCCAGCGGGCCGGGCTTGTCTCCCAAGCCGAAGTAGTGCTCATCTATTGGCATCGCCTTGTAGACACGAAAGGAATCGCCATAGAACTCGATGGGCCGTACGTCCTGTTGAAGAATGTTGCCGTCGCGGTCGGAGATCGTTAGCGCGAAGGTGTGGCGGCTTAAGGAGACCCGGAGGACTCCTGTCTGGAAGCCGACGGCGTCCCGAGTATTGGATGGCGTCACGGCGACACGACTCTCTCTCGCCTCTTTGAGGACCGCCCAGGATGCGTCTTCGGCAAGCTCATTGGAGCGCGACACCCGAATGCGCACGACGTCTTCGCGCAACGCGACGATTTGCATGCGGGCATCGCCATCTCGCAGATCGATTCCGTTGGGCAGTGCGGAAAAAGATGTGAGGTGGTTCAGTTGGACGGTCGTGGAGCCCACTAGACCACTTTGTCCCTGGAGGGAGAGAGTCGCAGCGAACAAGAAGAAAAGAAAAAGAGACGAGAGTACAGAGCAGTAGTAACGCGTACATTTCCTCATTTCTCAAGCCGTCCTGGTTAGGAATCCATCTGGTGATAGACGATTATCATACAGAAGAAACCGATGATTAAAAGCGTCTCGCTGTAACCAGGAGGGCGGAATTCCGCTGCGATGCGAATGTCATGAGCAAACCTGCCCATCGGCGTTATGATGTTGGCTGCCGACAACCATGAACAATAGAAGACTCTCCTTGCCACTGATGTTCCTCCTGCTTCTGTTCGCCTGCTCGCCAGGCGCTCTGGCCCAGGAACAGAAAAAGCCCGCACCCGGCCCCGCGTCGATCCGCCAATACATTTCCGCAGGTTGGGACAACCTCACGCGTTCCATGACGGATTGCGCCTCGGTGGTCGATCCCAAAATGAAGGTCAATCCGGTAATCTATCTCCCAGCGGGATTCGCGGCCCCGCCTGCCGTTGAAAAACTTCACACCGTGTGCAACGTTGACATTGAGCACCTGCCCAAGCCAATTCATCAACTCGGCGAAATCGACACCAACGCAATCCATCCCCACGGTCTGCTCTATCTGGAGAACAAGTACGTGGTGCCCGGCGGACGTTTCAACGAAATGTACGGCTGGGACAGCTACTTCATCATCCTGGGTCTGCTGCGCGATGGCCGGACCGACCTCGCCCGTGGCATGGTCGAAAACTTTTTCTTCGAAATCGAAAACTACGGCGCTCTGCTGAACGCGAACCGGACTTATTATCTGACCCGTTCCCAGCCGCCCTTTCTGAGTTCGATGGTACTGGCCGTCTATGACGCCGAGAAACAGGCAGGTCACGCCGATCCCGCATGGCTGGCGCGGGCATACTCGTATCTGGAAAAAGACTACTCCATGTGGACTCGTGATCCGCATCTTGCCGGCGCAACCTCGCTCGCGCGTTACTACGATTTTGGCGAGGGCCCGCCCGCCGAGGGCTTGCAGGACGAGGGCGGCTTTTACCGTAAGGTAGTCAGCTATTTCATGGTTCATCCCGATCAAGCCGATCAGTATCTGGTTGAACAAGACTTGGTTCATCCGGACTTGGTTAAGCAAGAGCGAGGGCAAGCCGCTGCCGCCTTAGGATCGAGTTATGGCATCACGGTCTGCGACGCCTCGACGACCATGGCACACCCGGAGTGCGAGCCTAAGCGTGTGGTTCGTCTCAGCGGCGACTATTACAAGGGCGACCGCTCCATGCGCGAGTCCGGCTTCGACATTTCCTTCCGCTTCGGAGCCTATGGATCGGCCACCCATCACTACGCTCCCGTCTGCTTGAACAGCCTGCTTTACAAAACGGAAACAGACATGGATCAGATCAGCGTGTCGATCGGCAAGGCGTCCGAAGCCAAAGCCTGGAAAGAGCGGGCGGAGGCGCGCAAGCGTCGCATGCAGCAATATCTCTGGGATGGAGACCGCGGCTTCTTCTTCGACTACGATTTTACCAGCGGGAGGAAATCGAGCTACCGCTATCTCACGACGTATTATCCGCTGTGGGCAGGCCTTGCGACGCCGGAGCAAGCCGCTGCCGTCGTAAAGAACTTGCCCGTCTTCGAGCAGCCCGGAGGACTGGCCATGAGCCCCGAAAATTCCGGCGCGCAATGGGATTACCCCTACGGTTGGGCTCCGGTTGAACTCCTGGCCATCCAGGGATTACGGCGTTACGGCTACAACGCCGAAGCCGATCGCCTTTCGTATAAGTTCCTGTCCACTGTGATCGAGAACTTTCAGCGTGATGGCACCATCCGAGAAAAGTACAACGTGGTCACCCGCTCTTCGGAATCCCAGGTGACAGTGGGATATCAGGAAAACGTTGTCGGCTTCGGCTGGACCAATGCCGCCTTTCTCGAACTGCTGCACGCTCTGCCAAAAGACAAAGCAGAATCGCTGGCACCGTGACCGAGCGATGAGTCATAAGATGGAGCGACAGGCGTCTCGACGTCCAGCCGGGCGGGGACGCCCAGCTCTCCACCAGCAAGCTTCGATCGACAGCAGCGCTCACGGATGTGAATCCTGCTTGTTTTGCAATTGCTCCGCCATCCTCAACTCCGTCTCGGCTTCTTCCTTCCTGCCCATGTCGCGGTAGGTCTGCCCGAGTAGGTGGTGTGTCATGGGATTGTTCGGGTCCATGGCAGCCGCGTGGCGTAGCGCCCGCACGGCCAGTTCGAACTCGCCCTTTTTCTCCAGAACCTTGCCCATCAGGATGTACGGTCCGGTCGAAGTAGCGTCCAACCAGATCGACCGCTGCAATAATCGTTCGGCGTCATCGTATTTCTGTATTCGAGAGTAGGCATCGGCCAGCTTGTAATACGCAGCTGCGCTGGCAGGATTCAGAGTAAGTTCTTTCTGGAACTGCTCGATCGCCTCGGGAACGCGCGATTTATAGAGATACAACTCCCCGAGCATGAGGTGCGCGCCGGGCATTTTTGGATCGAGCGTCGTCGCCTTCAGCGCATATTCTTCCGCTACTGGATCGAATTCCTGCCGCAGCAACATGCGCGCCGTAAACAGGTATCCGGCCGCCGAATCTGCAGGCACATCGAACATACGAGCGAACGCCGCGCGCGCCTTGGGGTAATCCTTTGTCTGGATGTAGCAGATCCCGAGAATGTACGCTGCATCCACATTGGCGCGCGGAAACCAGGACTGGACTTTCTCAAGATACGGGATAGCATCTGTCAGGCGGCCGGCGAGGTAATAAGAAAGACCGAGCAACTGAATCGATTCGTTGTCGTGAGGGTCTTCGGCTTGAACTTTCTTCAGGTACTCCGCCGCTTTCAGGTAGTCGCCTTTTTGGTAATAAGCGGATCCCAACTCCCGGGCGATGTTTTTCGGGGGCGGGTTTCTAGCGGCTAAAGTTTGCAGTTCCGCGATCGCTTCGTCGTATTTGCCTTGGTGAAGCAGCAGCTCAGCAGAGATAAACTCGGAGAGCGGGGCTTGGGTTGAGGTTGGTGGGGTGGACGTCGAGTCTTTCGTCTCCTGTCCTGAGCAAATCGTTGCGACCACAAGCAAGGCCAGCAGAGGTTTGAGCACAGATATCAAAGACTCACCCTGAAGGGTACGCCCACAATTAGAGCACAAAAAAAGAGGGAGTCTAAACCAGACTCCCTCAGAAGAACCCTTCCTTGCGTCAGGCTTAGAAGTCGAACCGCAACGCAAACTGGATCTGACGCATCGGGTAACCAAACTGAAGGCCGGTGATCTTGCCATCGTTGGTGCCTGTGCCGTCGATAGTGGTGTTGGGGTTTGAGTAAACCGGGTGGTTGAACATGTTAAAGAAATCGGTCCGAAACTGCACGTTGAGCCGCTCGAAGACCGGGATCTTTTTCACGATCGACAGGTCAGAGGTGAAAGCCCTCGGTCCATGGTACGAGTTGCGCTGGATATTACCCAGATGCCCTTTCGTCGGATCGGCAAATGGGCCAGGAGGATTCGCCGGATTCGTTATGTCCGGAACCGGCGTGTAAAACGTCAGGTTATGGTGAACCGGGTCAATATTCCCAGAGACTCCGGTATGGAATGAACCGACACCCCTGTCCGGACGGCAGACACCCACGTCTTGTTCACCGCCGCAGTTCGAGAAGCCAGGAGTCCAGGGCAGACCGCTACCCCAACTGGTATTGTTGGTCACTTCCCATCCCCCGACCACGTAGTCCATGGCACGGCTGGCGTCACCCATGAACTGTTTGCCTTTACCGAAGGGCAGTTCGTAGACCGGACTGAAGACAAACATGTGGTTGCGGTTGAAGTCCACCGGGCCCCACGCGATCTTGTGATCGATCGGATAGTATTGGCCATCGTAGCCGTCAGCGTGGGAATAGGTGTAGTGAGAGATGAATTGCAGGCCCCTCGCGAACCGCTTCTCCACCTTCACCTCGAACGCATTGTAGGTGCTGGCGGCGTCATTGCCGTAGTAGTTGCCGAGGTCGTAGGTGATTCCCGTGCAGGTATCGGTCGCCAAGATAGGCCTGCAGAGTGGGCGGCGCAGGTTCTGGGAGTAGGTTTGGCAAGGTCCAGGCGTGCACGTGAGGGGATCAATGACGCCATATAGCGCCATGGAAACCGGATTCACGTCGTAATTCGGGTTGTTGCCGGTGAACCCGTGCGTGCCCTTGCTTCCGACATAAGCAACTTCCAACGAAATGCTGCTGGTCAACTGACGCTGAACCGTGGCGTTATAGGCGTCAACTCGTGGCAGAACCTGGCTGGGCGGCCGGATGTGCACGCCGGAGATCGTTCCGCCGAGCGAACTGAAGGGGAAGATTCCATTGGAGGGAATTGCAGGGAAAGCGGTTGCCGGATCAATGCCGGGAATCGAGTTCGGCCCGGCATCCAATTTGAAGAGAGTGACGTGATTACCGGACGCGCCGGTTATGAAGTTGCTGGCATCGTAGTTCTGTTTCAGCAACACAGGCAGGTTTTGTGTGACCGTATGTCCGAAATTGGAGCCGAACACGCCAATGTCGTAGCTGCGGCCATAGCCCATCCGAACCACGGTTTTCGGGGTCACCTGGTACGCGATCCCGAGCCGGGGCGCGAATGCATGCCAATAGTTCTTCACGTTGCCGTTGGATCCAATCCCGCCGTAACCAGCGACGCGGATGGCGCCGGTTCCACCGAGATCGGTAATGTTGGCAAAGCCGCCGCCACCTTTCGCGGTGACTGTTTCGGGGAAATAGATTTCCCAGCGCAGCCCGTAGTTAATGGTTAATTTCGAGTTTGCTCGCCACGTATCCTGTCCATAGAAGAACCAGCGCTTTTGCCGCTCTCCCGGGGGAGTAACGGCAGGGTTGTTGACGTAACGTTGGAACTGGGTGACATCCCCCAGGATGAAAGTCGCCACATCCAGACCGTTACCTCCTGGTGTAGCGCTGAAGTCCGCCGTAGCTTCGGGGCTGAAGTTGTATTCCCCGGTTCGGTTGTTGTCGCTGGGAATTCGCAAGTTCTTGGCGTAGCGAATGTCAGCACCAACCTTGATTATGTGGTTGCCTCTTGTCTTGGTCCAGTTGTTCACGAATTGAAACTGCTGCTCGCTTTCCGTCAGTGGGCAATTGCAGCGGGCGGGGCCAAGGCCATCACCGAAGCTTGAAACGATGCAGCCAGCGCCGCCATTATTTGCAGCACAACCCTGACCGGAGATTGGATCACCTCCCAGGGAGAAGAAACCCAAACCGTTAGTTTTCGGGTCACTCGTATTTGCACCGGGGATCCCGAACGCCGTCATGGGCTGACCCCCGTCGGGCTTTTGCGTTACCGGATTGTATTTGAACCAGCCGAAGCGGACGTCTGTCAGTAATGTGCTGCTGATGGTTTTGGTCAGTCCGGCGGACAAGCTGTAGTTGTGGACGATGGAACTGCCGGCCAATCCCGGGGCGATGCTGCCACCTCCGTCACCGGGTCCCCCCAACTGGCCAAGCAGGCCCTTGCCCGATAGTTTGAAGTAATCGAGGCTGAACCGCCCGAAGACGTTCACGCTTGAGGTGGCCGTGTAATCGATTCGAGTGTCGAAGCTGTCCTGCTTGAACGGGCCGGAGCCGGAACCGGTAAAATTACTGGTAACACCTGTCAGTTGCGGAGCAGGAAGCGCCGCCAAGACGTTCATCGCGGCAAGGGACGCTATGCTTTTGACGGGACCACCGGGCCCAACCGGCTCAGCGGCGGCGGCAGCCGCGGTCAACGGAATCCAGTTCGGCTCTGCAGTACAACCCAAGGGGCCACAAAACCGTGTGCGGTTGGCGCCGGTTAAGTCGCCGGTAGCCGGATCAAAAATAATACCTCCGCCAGTAGCTGTTCCAATGTACTCGCTCAGATCGCAGTAATTAGCTTTTGCTCCAGTAGTGTTGGTCGGCGTGCATGTCGATCGAACGTTTGCCGTCGGGACCGTGAACACACCGCTAACGCCATAATTTTGCCGTGTGCCCTGGTAATCGCCGAAGTAGAACAACTTGTTCTTAATAATCGCGCCACCGATGGTGCCGCCATACTGCTGCCAACGTGCCGCTGGAAGCAGACGATGCGTTATCGGATTGGCCTGATTGGGCCCCTGCGCGAAGGGATCACGTGCCTGTTGGGCGTCAGAACGGCGGAAATAGAATCCGCTGCCGTGAATCTCATTGCTCCCTGACTTGGTCTGTGCCGTTACTACGCTGCCTACCGCCTTGCCGAACTCGGCGTCATAATTCTGCAACGCTACTTTGGCTTCCGTTACCGCGTCCAGGTTGGGATTGACCACGATGATGCCAAGGATCGGATCCTGGTTGTCGGTTCCATCGAGTTCGAAGGCAGTGCCGCTGAAGTGCTGGCCCTGCGTCACGATCTGCTGGCTTTGCTGGGGATTTTCCGTAGCCGCGTGGCCCCATCCCATCAACTGTGAACCCGGAGCCATAAGCTGTAAGGTTGTGAAGTTGCGGTTGAGGATGGGCATATCCGCAACCTGCTTCGCATTGAACTCTGTCGCCACCTCGGCGCGGTCGGTCTTAAGCTGCGGAGCCTCGGCGGTGACCTCCACGGTCTCAGACGTGCCGCCCACCTGGAACTGCATGGGTACGTTCGCAGCGGCGTCAGCGGAGACAATCACATCCTTTTGTTCACTGGCCTTGAACCCGGGCGCCTCGACGCGAACGGTGTACACATCCGGAATCAAGTGGGTGACGGAATAGTTCCCGCTCTCGTTGGTGGTCGTCGTGTCCGACGTACCTTTGCGCTGATCGAGGACTGTCACCTTGGCATTCGCGACCGCCGCACCTTGCGGGTCAGTGACCGTGCCAATGATGCTGCCGTACACCGCCTGTGCTTGCGCAGCGGGTGTAGTGAACAGGGCCAGACTGATACACAGCATTACTACGCCAGCGATCATAACTTGCTTAGTCATTTTCGTCTCCGCGTGTCTCTTTGGTTGGGTCGAAGGTTGGGTCGAAGGTTTGGGTCGAACTGGGGCACCCGCAGTTGGGTATTTCAATGGGAAGTGTTCCGGAGAGCAGGAAGCGCAGACTGCTGGCGTTGGCGTCCAATAGACTCGCAGCTGACTACGTTTGGTACTGTTCGAACTCAACTAGGTTCCTCCGGCGCTACAAGGGCCGAAACGCGTTGCCTTCATGAGTAAGGCTTCGCGGGCCACTCATACAAAAATACTATTGACATCAGATTTGCAAGCAAGTTAATGGCAACAAGCTTGGTTGTCAAGGGTTAAAGTGCGTCGAATCAAGAATATGGAACTTGGTAGGTCGAGGTTGATTGGATACAGTTTTTCGGATGTACTTTCCCGACCTCAAAATCGACGAATTCGCCCGTGCCGGCTTAGGGTTGTGAGCCTTTGACCTGAGGATCTAAGTCGGACGCCTTCTGAAATTCATAATTTGCTTCTTTCGATAACCCTTTCCTTAGCAGTGCCTGGCCCAGATAGAAATGGGCTAGGGCGTAATTGGGCGCTTGCTGGATGGCGCCCCGAAACTGCGAGATCGCTCCATCCAGATCTCCAGCATTCAGCAATCGTCGTCCTGAGTTAGTCGAGAATGTCGCCGCTTGCAGAGCATTTGCGCTTTTCGCCATCTCCGCTCCCAGCTTGCTCTCTGCGGCCGCGCCTTCTGTATTTCCGAGCTGGCGCAACACGCCACTGAGCGTGGTGTGAGCGCCCGCAAAATCCGGTTGCAGCCGGATCGCTTCCCGCAGCGCGGTTGACGCCTCTTGTAAGTTTCCCTGCTGTTTCAGAACTGTTCCCAGCGTGTAGTATGCCTCCGCGTAATCGGGACGGACCTTGATCGCAGCTTGCAATTCCTCGATCGCGCGGGCAAATTCTCCTTGCTGCCAAAGCGTGACGCCCAACGTGTAGCGGACGTCCGCTTGGCCAGGATCGAGCTTTGCGGCTTTTTGAAATTCGGCGACGGCGGCCGGCAACTGGTCCTTGAGCTTCAATGCCAGGCCCAGGTTGTAATGCAAGGTGGCATCGTCCGGAGCTGCGCGCAGTGCGGTTTGAAATTCGCCGATGGCAGCGTCGAAATCAGTCCTCTGCAGGTACGCAATGCCCAGATTGCCGCGATAGTCGATGTCATCCGGCTTGATCCGCAGTGCCGCCTGGAATTCCGGAATGGAACCCGGCGCATCCCCGACTTGGATCAGCGCCAGGCCAAGGTTATTGTGAGCATCGGCACTCTCAGGCTGTGCCACGACCACTTGACGAAATGCCGCAACCGCCCCGACCGCGTCGCCTTGTCGTTGAAGCAACAAACCGAGCTGTGTCTGCGCGTCGCTGAAATTCGGCCGCAACTTGACCGCGGCCTGGAACTCACGAACCGCGCCGTCGTGGTCACCCTTATCGGCGAGAACGCGTGCCAGGTAGTAGTGCGCATCCGCGCTTTCGGGAGTAAGTCCGACCGCGCTCTGTAACAGCTGTTGGGCTTCTTCGAAGGAGCGTTGCTGCCACCGCAGCACGCCTAGATGCAATTTTGCAGCCGCGAAATTCGGTTGCAAGCGAAGCGCCTCGGAAAATTCGGCTGCGGCTTGATCCAGTTGCGAATTCTGCGTGAGGAGCACTCCCAGTTCGTCGTGCGGATCAGGCTGAGCCGGGTTGAGTTCCACCGTGCGATGCAATTCGCTGATCGCGCCGGGCAAGTCCTGCCGGAAGCTCAGCAGGCGCCCGAGTGTGCGATGGGCTTCGCTGTTGGATGGAGCCAGTTTCACTGCGATGCGCGCCTCGGTCATCGCAGCTTCAATCGCACTTTCGATTGCACCTTCGCTATTCCGTCTTGCTGCCAACGCGTTGGCAAGATTGATGTGCGCCTGCACGAAGTCCGGCTTCAACTTCACCGCGACTCGGAGTTCCGCGACTGCCTCGTCCGGGTTGCCGGTTTTTAGCAGTACCCAGCCGAGCGAGTTGTGTCCCTCCGGCGCATTCGGCGCGAGTCTCACAACTTTTTGGAAAGCGGCGCGTGCCGCCACCAGATCGCCCTTTTGCAAGGATCGGATGCCTTGGTTGTAGAGGGCGTCAACCGCCGGGTTGTCTGTCTTCTTCTGCGAAGTTGCGTTCTGCGCAATTGCGGGCAGGGCGATTGCGGTTATTAGAAGAAACACAATCTCCGGGATTCGAATTCGGTGAACAGCGGCAAGAATCAAGGACGTGCTCGTCAGTCAGGAGTTAACATCAAATTGGACGCCAAGCGCTTCGCAAATCTTACTATGTCCCTGTCACGCCGCAGCTGTGGTCCCAAGAAGGCAGAACCTGCCTTGACCCCTTCCGCGATACACCCTAGTATGCTTTTTGGGTCATGAGTCTGCCGCGGTTTCCTCAACTTCGATCGCTCCCGTGGCAGTGGACATTCTCCGTACTCCTCGCGACGCTCTCCTGTCATGTAGCCCCTGCTCAGGCGCAAACCAAACCTCTCCAGAACGCGATCGCCTACTTCACCGACGTCGCCCAAAAAGCCGGCCTGACTGCGCCCATCGTGTTCGGCGGCAAGGACACGAAGAAATACATCATCGAGACCACCGGCACCGGCGCCGCCATTTTTGACTACGATAACGACGGATGGCCCGACATTTTTCTGGTGAACGGCACAACACTGGAAGGTTTTCCCACCGGCGAAGCTCCCACCAATCATCTCTATCGCAACAACCACGACGGCACCTTCACGGACGTCACGGTCAAAGCGGGTCTGAGCGCGACGGGATGGGGCCAGGGCGTTTGCGTCGGCGATTATGACAACGACGGATGGGAAGATCTCTACGTCACCTACTACGGGAAGAACCGGCTATTTCATAATCAGAACGGAGTCTTCACCGAGGTGGCGGAAAAAGCGGGCGTAGCGGGGTCCGGCAAGGCGTGGGGCACGGGGTGCGCGTGGGTTGACTACGATCGTGACGGCCACCTGGATCTCATGATCGCCAACTACGTCGACTTCGACCTTGCGACCGCGCCAGCTCCCGGCGAGCGTGCTTCCTGCATGTGGAAAGGAGTGCCCGTAATGTGCGGCCCCCGCGGACTTGCCAGCGCGAAGAACATCCTCTACCACAACAATGGCGATGGCACGTTCGAGGACGTCACCACGAAAGCCCACATCGACCGAACCGACGGCCACTACGCCTTCAGCGTTTCCACTCTCGACTTCGACGACGACGGCTGGCCCGACATTTATGTCGCCTGCGACAGCACGCCCAGCATTCTCTACCACAATAACCGCGACGGTACTTTCACCGACGTCGGCGTAACTGCGGGCGCAGCGTTTAATGAAGACGGCCGCGAACAGGCCGGCATGGGCTCTACCATCGGCGACTACAACGGCGATGGCCGTCTCGACATTTTCAAAACGAATTTCTCCGACGATACGTCCACGCTCTACCGAAATAACGGCGACGGTACCTTCGACGACGTGACCACGGCCGCAGGCCTCGGGCTGTACACGAAATATCTTGGATGGGGAACGATGTTTCTCGACTTTGATAACGACGGCTGGCCCGATCTTCTACTCGTGAATGGCCACGTCTACCCAGAAGTGGACAAGAACAACCTGGGGAGCAACTACGAAGAGCCGCGCATTCTCTACCACAATCTAGGTAAGGGCGCGTTCGCCGACATCTCCGCGGGCGCTGGTCCGGGCATCAACGCTCGGGCTTCGTCACGCGGTCTCGCAATCGGTGATCTGTGGAACGACGGCCGCATTTCCGCCGTGATCACGAACCTGAACGCCCTACCGAGTCTCCTGGTGAACCAGGTTCGCTCTGCTAACCACTGGATTGCCATTCGGACCATAGGAACGAAATCGAACCGCGACGGCATCGGCGCACGGATCTCGGTCACAGTCGGCGCGCGCATCCTGGTGGACGAAGTTCGCAGCGGATCAAGTTACAACTCCAGCAGCGACATGCGGGTTCACTTCGGCCTTGGTTCGGCAACCAAGGTGAATTCCGTCCAGATCCGCTGGCCCAGCGGATTACTGGAGCATTTTGATAACCTGCCAGCCGACTCGATCCAAACGCTGAAAGAAGGATCGGGCACTCCGGCAGCATCGGAGCAGAAAAAACCGTGAAGTTCCTCTGTGGCGGTCCTCTGTGATCCCCGTGGTTAAGATTTTGATCTCAATAGCCGCCGAAATAAAATACAAGGACCTTCATTTCGCCGCCGGCAATTGGATAGTCCGCACAATCCCCTCAGCCTCTTTGACGTAGATCAACTGATTTGGCTTCACGTCCTTGAGCGTGTCCACCTGTCCGCTCGGCCAGCGAATCTCAAGCAGTTCCACTTTTCCGGCTTTTCCCAAGCCGAAGTGAACGCGCAAATCGTTCTGCGAAAAATAGCCTCCTCCGCTGCGGACTTCATCAATCTGCTGATGCAGCCTCGCTTCATCGGGGGCGTGCGTCACGCATTTGAGTCGCGCCCCAATCCCGCTGCGGTTCGATTTCGTCCCAATCGTCCGCACCTTGATCCAGTTGTTTCCCGTCTGCGAATCACAGCGCACCAGTTGCGGATAGTCGTTGACCGGATTCACCACCATATCGACATCGCCGTCATTGTCGAAGTCTCCAAAAGCGCAGCCGCGCGCCGCGAGCGGCTCGGAGATTCCTGGGCCAGCTTGCAGCGAAACATCTTCAAACCGGCCATTGCGCAGGTTGCGATAGAGAAGTTTGCGCTGCGCGTATCCCGCTTCAGTCTTGAGTTGTTCAACTTCCGGATACACGTGGCCGTTGCAGATCAGAATGTCGGGCCAGCCGTCATTGTCAAAATCGAAAAATCCGCAGCCCCAGCCCAGGAACTGCGTGTGTGCGCCCAGACCCGCCGTGAATGTTGTGTCTTCAAAACTCGCTTCGCCAAGATTGTGATAGAGCGAAGGCGTGTCTCCCGCGAAGTTGGTTTTCACCAGGTCGAGGTTCCCATCCAGATCGTAATCGGCGGCCGAAATCCCCATCCCCGCTTGCGGCTTTCCATCCGGACTCAACGCGCAACCCGCTTCCAGCGCGATGTCCACAAATTTTCCGTTCTTCTTATTCTGATAAAGGGCACTCGCGGTGGAATCATTGGCCACATAAATATCGGGCCATCCGTCATTGTCGAGATCGGCGGTGAGCACGCCCAGCCCGTAAGTCCCATTCGCCTTTAAAATCCCCGCGCTCTCCGAAACATCCGTGAACGTGCCGTCGCCGTTGTTGTGATAAAGAATGTTTTTCCCGCCATTCAATCCCGGCGGCCCACATGCCACCATCACGCCCTTGTAGAGGCACGGTCCCGACTCCGGCACTGGCGCGGTCTTCAAGTCCATGTCAATGTAATTCGCGACGAACAGATCAAGCCGCCCGTCGCGGTCATAGTCCACGAAAGCGCAACCCGTGTTCCAGCGATTGCCTTTGCCCGCGACGCCCGCCTTCTCGCTGACATCGCTAAAAGTGCCGTCGCCGTTATTGTGATAAAGCACATTCTTCCCAAAGTACGTGACGAACAAATCGTCCCAACCGTCGTTGTCATAATCGCCAACGCAAACACCCTGGCCCCAGCCAGAGCGTGCCAGTCCTGCTTTTAGAGTGACATCGGTAAAGGTCCCGTCGCGATTGTTCTTGAACAGGTGTGAGACCGGTTCCTGCCCCGCCGGGAATCCCTCGAGCCGCGTTCCGTTCACGAGGAAAATGTCGAGCCAGCCGTCGTTGTCGTAATCGTAAAACGCGACGCCACAGCCGGTCGTCTCGAGTAGATACTTGTTCTTGTGCTCGCCACCATAGATTGTCTTGGTGTTCAATCCCGCTGCGCAGCCGACGTCCACGAAACTTACCCCGAGCGGAGTGCCCGGTTTCAGTGGCTCAACCGGTCGTGGCGCGGCCGGCGCAGATTGAGCCCACAGCGGACGCGCCAGCCCGAGAACGTTTTCCAGCGACAGAACGAGGGTCGACCGGCTCAACGACTTCAGGAGTTCGCGGCGTGAAAAAGGCAAGAGGGAATACCCGGGAATCAGCTCGTGCTGGACTGTGCCCTTGAATTCTTATAGTTTGTGCCTGAACACTTTGCAAGCTGGCGTCATTGGACTGCCGCTCGAAAGACTGCCGTTTAAAATGAAGGCCTCATGGCATTTGCGCGACTTTGACAAAATGAGAAGCTCTCTCTCTCCTCTTGCGCGTCTCCTTTCCTTTGCTTGCACGGTTCTGCCGTGCTTTCTGTTTGTCTCGACTCTGGCGGTTGCCGCCGAGCAATCGCCGCCATCTCTCGAACTCTCCCGCCCCGTCCGCTCCTGGGAATTTCTTCCGGTGGTCGGAATGCGCGCCGGTCTGTTCGGCAACGAAAGCGGAGAAATGGAAGCTTGGGTCTATCCGCTGAAGATCCTTCGCGGCTTCCACTTGACCTTTCATGTGGATGGCCGCGCCCTCCCCGCTGAGAGCCTGGCTCGCACCCTGATCGTCCACCCGGAATCGGCAACGCTCGTCTATGCCGACGACAATTTTTCCGTGCGCGAAACATTTTTCGTTCCCGTACACGAACCCGGCGCGGTAATTCTGCTCGACGTCGAAACCGAACAGCCGCTGGAGATCGAGGCTAGTTTCGCCGGTGACTTTCAACTCGAGTGGCCCGCTGCCCTCGGAGGGACATTTCTCAATTGGGATGAGTCGCAGCACGCGTTCGTATTTGGTGAGGAGCGCAAAAAATTCTCCGCATTGGTTGGATCGCCCTCCGCCTCCAGTCCACGACTCGCATATCAAACGAATTATTCATCGGACAATGAAAATTCCCTGCGTCTCGGCGTGACCAGCAAGGGAAGAGCGAGCAAGATTATTGTTCTTGCTGCTTCCACTCAGGGACTCGCCGACGCGCAGGCCAACTATCAGCGCCTGGCGACTTCGTATCCCGACCTGCTGCGGGATTCCGCACAGTACTACCGCGACTATCTCAACCGCACGCTCAACCTCACTCTTCCGGACTCGCAGCTCCAGCAGGCCTACGACTGGTCGCGTATCAGCACCATCCAGGGACTAGTCACCAGTCCCGACCTGGGCACCGGCTTGGTCGCCGGATACAGAACGTCGGGCACCAGCCAGCGTCCCGGCTTTGCCTGGTTCTTCGGGCGCGATTCCTTCTGGACTTCTTTCGCGCTCAACTCCATCGGCGACTTTGCCACCACTCGCACGGCTCTCGAATTCATCGCCAAGTTCCAGCGCGACGATGGCAAAATCCCACACGAAATCTCTCAAGGCGCAAGTTTTGTGGATTGGTTCAAGGACTATCCCTACGGCTACGCCTCCGCCGACGCCTCGCCGCTCTACATCATCGCGACGAATGATTATGTCTCTCGCAGCGGAGACCTCGACTTTGCGCGCCAGAAATGGGACAGCCTATGGAAGGCGTATCAGTTCATGCGTTCCACCTACGACCCGCAGAACTTTCCGCAGAACTTCGGATTCGGCCACGGGTGGGTCGAAGGCGGTCCGCTTCTTCCCGTGAAGACGGAGTTTTACCAGAGCGGCCTCGGCCTCGAAGCTCTGCGCGCGCTTGCTAATCTCGCGAAACTCACCGGCAAGGACGACGTCAGCAAAGACTTGCAAGCCGCCTTCGATCGCCAGAAGCCCGCGTTCAATCAGGTTTTCTGGTCCCCGGAGAAAAAAGCGTTTGCCTTCGCGCTCGACCAGCAGAATCGCCGCGTGGACGAACTCTCGGTTCTGACCACTGTCCCCATGTGGTTCGGCGTCACCGACGAAGACAAGTCCCAGGCCACAATCCAACAACTCGCGGATGCCGACTTCCAAACCGACTGGGGCACACGGATCATTTCGAATCACTCCTCCATCTATAACGGCAGCGGATACCACTTCGGCTCGGTCTGGCCGCTCTTCACCGGATGGGCCTCGGTTGGCGAGTATCGCTACCACCAGCCTCTCCCCGCCTACACCAATCTCCGGTCGAACGCGCTGCTCGCACTCGATGGATCGCTCGGCCACGTCACCGAGGTGCTATCCGGCGACTACTATCAGCCGCTCTCGACTAGCTCTCCGCACCAGATCTGGTCGGCGGCCATGGTCGCCAGCCCGATCTTGCGCGGGATGCTCGGCCTCGACGTCGACGCTACTAGCCACCATTTGACGTTCGCTCCACACGTCCCCGCCGATTGGAGATCGTTCGCGCTCGACAACCTACGCATGGGCGCGACAACTCTTGCCCTGAGCTATCAAAGAGTGCCCGGGGTGATCACGCTGGAAGCGAAGCGCACAGGTTCAGGAGATTGCATCGTCGACGTCAACCCAGCGTTCAGTCCGCGAACCAGTGTGGCATCGGTCGAGCTGAACGGCCGCAGTCTGCCTTTCCATGTTGCCGCCACCGCCAGCGATCAGCACGTCGCTATAACCTTCCCGCTGACCCAGTCAACCAGCACGGTTCGTATTCGCCTGAAGAATGATTTCGGCATCAGCTTCGCGAACGTCTTGCCTGCGCTCGGCAGCGCCAGCGCGGGCTTGCGAGTCCTTTCGGAAACATGGAACTCCGCCCGCACACAGCTGACCTTGTCCCTGTCCGGTTTGACCGGAAAAACATATGAGCTCTTCGTCTGGAACCCATCGCAGGTGGCATCCGTCAAAGGAGCGAAACTTGCCGCCGGTCAGGATTTAGCAAAATTGGTGGTCGACTTTCCATCTGCGGACGCAGACTCCTATGTCCACCAGGACGTTGTCCTGAATTTTGCGCGGCCAAGGTGAAAACTCAATTTTCAGGAAATTTGTTAGTCTTTCGGAGGAGAAAATTCCATGTCAAAGCGATTCCTTTCCATTCTCGCGTTTCTGACAATCTTCGCTTGCGCAGTATCCGCTGTCGCTCAAACCAAATCCGTCGACGCCGAAGGACACAAGTGGTGGCAGCACGCAGTCTTCTACGAGATCTATCCCCGCAGCTATGCCGACAGCAACAATGATGGCATCGGCGACCTCAAAGGCATCACTTCGAAAATGTCCTACCTCCACGACCTGGGTGTGGACGCCATCTGGATCAGCCCATGCTTTCCCTCACCGCAAGTGGACTTCGGTTATGACGTCTCCGATTACGAGAACATTGACCCGATGTATGGAACGCTCGCCGACTTTGATCACATGGTCGCGGAGGGGAAGCAACAAGGCGTGCGTATCATCCTGGACTTTGTCGTAAATCACAGCTCGGACCAGCACCCCTGGTTTATCGATTCCAAATCGTCGCGGACGTCGTCACATCGCGACTGGTATATCTGGCGCGACGGCAAAGGGCCGGGACAGCCGCCGAACAATTGGATTTCAACTTTCGGGGGGTCTGCATGGAAATTCGATCCCGCCACCAAGCAGTACTACTATCATTACTTTTATGCCGAGCAACCTGACCTGAACTGGCGCAATCCCGCGGTTGAGAATGCCATGCTCGACACCACCCGCTGGTGGTACAAACGCGGAGTCTCCGGCTTCCGCCTCGACGCGGTCGACACTCTTTTTGAAGATCCGAACCTGTCCGACAACCCAGTCCTGCCCGGCACCAACAAGCAGGGCGACCCGAATACCAACGAGGTCCACAACAAGAAGCTTCCCGAAGTCCACGACGTACTGAAAAAGTTGCGCAAAGTCGCCGACGAATCCGATGCCGTCCTCATCGGCGAAACCTGGACCTCGAACATCGATGAGCTCAAGGAGTACTACGGCTCCCACGACAACGAGTTACAAATGCCGATGGATTTCATGTTTACGACGGTCGACAGGCTTTCTCCGCCCGAGTTTCGCCGCCAGATTGCGCAAGTTGATTCGGCGGGCGGATGGCCGGTGTTCGTGATCAGCAACCACGACAAGGTCCGCTCCTACAACCGCTATGGAGACGGCAAGAACAATGATGCCATCGCGAAGTTGATGGGCGCCTTCTACCTGACTCTTCGCGGAACTCCGATCATGTATTACGGCGAAGAAATTGGAATGGAAAATAACGACCCCACGCGCAAAGAAGATGTAAAGGATCCAATCGGCCGCACCGGATGGCCAAAGGAAATCGGCCGCGACGGCGAGCGCACCCCCATGCAGTGGAACACTGACACGAACGCCGGATTCAGCACGAAGGAACCATGGCTGCCCGTTCCACCCAGCTACAAAACCCACAACGTAGCCGCCGAATCGAAAGACCCCGATTCAGTGTTGAACATGTACAAGAAGGTTCTGGCGCTGCGCCACACCAATGAGGCGCTGCTCGAAGGAAGCTACACCGCTCTGAACGAAGACGACGCCAACGTAATGTCCTATCTCCGCAGCTACAAGGGGACGGCCGTATTGGTGGCACTAAACATGTCGGCCTCGCCCCAGAAGGCAATCTTCAACCTCGCCGACAAGGGCTTCGCCTCCGCCAAACTGAAGAGCCTGGTGGCGACGCCGCAATCATCCGCAAAAGGCACCTCAACAGGCACCGAAGTGACGCTCGAACCCTTCGGAGTTTTCATCGCCGAAGTGACGAAGTAATCGACGTTCTGACCAGGCGCGTCAACGGACACAATGATCGGAGTCGTGTTCGCTACTTCGGTTGCGATCGGGGCTGCGCTGACCCCGTAGGAAGACCTCGTGGAGGCTTTGTTTCGGCAAGTTCGAGCCCCTCTCGCCATTTGCTTTCACGATGGGTGCCGTGGCTGTTCTCGTCATCATCGGATTTGTGTACCGGTTCAAGGATGAGTTGACGTTGATCTTGTTCTCACCAGAGTTGGCCTCGGCCACAGGCGTAAACCTGGATCGCCTCAATCTTTACTTTCTTCTTGCATTCAGTTTGACCGTGCTTGTGGGCCTGCGTTTCATGGGAGGGCTGCTGGCTGGCTCTTTGATCATCATCCCAGCTGCGACAGGGCGCCGGCTGGGCAGCAACATTTCGCGATTTCTGCTGGCGTCGTCTGGGACCAGTCTCGGAGCAGTCGGAATTGGGTTCCTGCTTAACAACTATGTTCTGCATGCTTCCAGCTTAGGGCCTATTATCGTAATCACTTCAGCAGCAATCTTTGGTTTGAGCCTATTGAAGCCAACCCAATAGAACGCCTAAACTCCAGCAAGACTGCCGCAAACCATGGTCGCGGATGTGAATCCCATCACAGCGGACTGTGATCTGGCTCACTTTGAAGAATACTGGTCGCGAGTAAGCTTACCGTGAAAGGGACAACCCGCAAGGATCGACTTGTGGTGGGAGGCGGAAAATGAAAACGAATCGGGTGTTGGAACCGCAGGAAGATTCCCAGACCCAGGAACCGTCGCTAGAAGATGAGCTTCGTCCGATTGAAGCAGCAAAGCACGTCGCACGGGCTAAACATACAATAACCTGCTTGCGGCGCAAAATTGGTAACCCAGAAAAGTATCCCGAGTTCGAACAAGTAATTGCCGATCTGCAGAGCGCCCTGAATATTCTGACAGACGAAACTGGCGGAATGCTGTGACGAAGGAACGCGGTGCATGCATCCATGCTATTGGCTTCCTCGCAGGAACCAGTAGCTAGAGCATAACCAGTGTCAACACCCTCTTAATTGTTTGGGCTGATTTTCTTGTGCTGCGGTATCCCATCGTCCATTCGCAAGCTTGGCCTGTCTGGATCGTTCCTGGGGGCGTCCGACAAGCCCTTTAATGGTGCTCGTTGCAAGGGACTTGATTGTCGCAAGAAGAACCAGCCGCATAATTGCTCCGGTGCTGCACATGCAACCACGGCTGGAAGTCCAGCGGCAACGACAGTAAAGTGCAGCGGCGCATCGGGGCTAGGATGTTCGCAGTGAGCGTTAGCATATCAATGCCGCTGTATCGGATTCTCATAATCGCGTTCCTGTTCGATAGTCAGTCGGTTCTTCCGCAGGCCAACAACGCCGTCCCTGAGCATCCGGATCAACAAGGGTTCCCCATTGAGAATTCGACTCCAACTCCATGTGTTCAACCTGCTCCTCTGTTCTCAGCGGCGGATTACGAAGGCCCATTGAAGAAGTTGGTAGTGTACTTCTCACGCAAGCCCGAGATCACGACGGTACATCTGCATCGCCGTGGACTTACGCCATGTGCACTAGATATCTCCGACAAATTTCGCCTATTTACGCAAAACAGCATCGAGCCGGTGACATTCGTGGCAGCCGCATTTAACGCGGGCTTGGCACAGGCTCAAGACGACGACCCGAGCTTTGGCCAGGGAACTGTTGGCTACGCGAAACGGTACGGTGCAGCGCTCGGGGACGACGTCTCAAGTAACTTCTTTCATACTTTCCTGTTTCCGGTTGTGTTCCGCCAAGATCCTCGCTATTACAGGAGACTCGAAGGCAGCGGCACGAGACGGCTGGGCCATGCTCTCTCCCACGTCTTTGTGGCAAACGGTGATTCAGGCAAGCGGATGTTCAATTTTTCCGAATGGCTTGGCACAAGTTCCTCGGTGACCCTGAGTAATACTTATCACCCAGGAAATTCTCGTGGACTGCAGCCGGCAGCCAGACAAGTTGGCCTCAGCATCGCCTCCGATATGGGATTTGATGTGCTCCGAGAATTCTGGCCTGAAATTGTCAAGAAGCTAAAACTTCCTTTCAGGGAACGTGATCATTAGCTAGCTCACGGACCACGCCAATAAATAAACGTGTTGGGATGCGTTCGAAATCAATGTCTTCTCTCAAGGCATGAAGCGCGAGAGTGTGCTGCCATCACATGGCAGGGTGTTCGGCGGGAAAAAAGTTCGATTTGAGGGGGATCCGGGTGAATCAGGTTACCCTCGGTAGGACGATTTTCGAACTTTGGTACAGTACCGGACCGGAAGAGTACGAAGTCCGGTCTGCTTGGATTTCCAAAGAGTGATAGGAAATGCCATTAGGCCTTAGGTCGGATCTCTGCGTTCTGATCACTGCGCATTATGGTGTTTTACGCAGTTTCTTGAGGAAATACTTGACGCATCCGACCACGAACACGACGCCTCCAGCGATGAATGTTGCCGTCGCACGGTATCCCCCGCCCCATCCGATCGAATGAAGAAAATCGGCAACGCCAATTCCCATCAGGGCAATTCCGCCCAGCACTAGCTTCGTGGAGTTTGACATATTGCTCACCCGCCATCCTGCTTCCGTTCCGCAGCATTCCGAATGTGCGCCCTTGAGACCGCGGTCCTTTGTTTTGACACCGTACTCCCTGGATTATTTTCAAAAGTGTGCACGTCGTCGTGCTTTCAATCTGCACGCATGCTATCGCCAACCGGAGCTTACTGGCGGTGAGCGAAATCACAGATCGCAATGATGCGCCTCATATCAGTAGGATTGCTGGTCAGGTATACACAATTGTGTTAAGCACTCCAATTTGCAGGAAGCAGGGACGAAGGCTCTGGACACAAGAACTCATGTCGTGCTGAGCAATATATTGTTTGCGACCGACCTGTCGCCTGCGGGAGAAGAGAGGACTTTATTGTGACACATTTTACCCGTTCGGCCGCGAGGTGGCTTGCGGGAGGCCTGGGGCTCGCGGCTGCGTCGTATGCTGCGTACGTCGGAGTCACGTGGTTGCGATACGGTCGTCCGGCACAGTCAATCGGCGAAGCTAGAAACGGGTCTTATCAAGGAAGGTCGTCTGCAAGAGATCTCTCACCGAGTCCTGGTCGAGCGAGGGGAAATCTGGGGTGTGGTTTCCAAATCAAAACCGCTCCCAGAAGGAGCCGCGTTAACATTTAGGAGGCGGCGGAAGCACCGTCTGTTGGGGAAGGACGCCCTTAGTTCAGAACTTCGTGTCGTCTTGTCGGCATGTTTGTCTATCCGCTCATCTTCGAGTTTCGACGATCTGTCCGACAGGTTTTGCGATTCGGGCGAATCGAGTTTTCAGGAACGCTACTAGCTCCCCTTGGTTCAATGTCTCCGAAGCTCTTACATTCACGTATTCGGTCATCGCCTCGCCTATTATCGCAGCAGTGACCGTGGCGGGATTCTCAACTGTTGTAAACAGTTTGCACTAACTGAGAAATTGCGTGCTCGTCCCCGTGCCATTTCCGTGCCAACCACCGATTTAGCCGCGTTAGAGTGCCATCTGCCGCGCTGCAAGTCGTTTAGATAACGTTTTGGGCGGGATTCAATTCCCGTCTCCAACCACAATGTTTCAGTGAGTTGTCGTCACCGCGCGTGACACATCGAATTCTGGGCTTGATACGGAAACCTCTAATTCTTGTGCGTCTACGACTGCAATCGCGGCTGTACTCACGATCTCCTCAACTTCCGCGCCGCGGGCTACCAGGTGCACCGGCTTGCTCATTCCCATGAGGATAGGACCGAGCGTCTCTGCTCCACCAATTTTCGTAAGCAGTTTGCAAGCGATGTTGGCAGAGTTGAGATCGGGAAAGATCAGCACGTTGGCTCCGCCTTTCAGCGAAGTGAAGGGGTACATGTGCTCCAGCATGTCAGGAGAAACTGCGGCGTCGGCCATGACTTCTCCGTCCACCACCAGCGTCGGATCCACTTTGTGCAGCAACTCCACCGCCTTACGTACCTTGTCACACGTCGGATGTTTGGTGCTGCCGAAGCTCGAGAACGAAAGCATGGCCACACGTGGCACTAAATCAAAACGCCGCGCAGTCTCAGCCGTGCACAAGGCGATTTCCACGAGGTCTTCAGCTGTTGGATCGATGTTCACGCTGGTATCGGCCAAGAAGTACAGGCTGCCCGTACGGGTTACTATGGGGTAACAACCCGAAACCCGGTGCAGACCCTCACGCATGCGTACAATCTGCAGGGCGGGACGGATCGTGTCCGGGAAGTTCTGTGTAACTCCCGCAACCAGCGCATCGGCGCCCCCCATGTGTATCATCATGGAGGCGAAAACATTCCGGTCGTTTAGCAGCTTGCGTGCCTCGACGCGCGTCACACCGCGGCGTTGGCGGAGACGGAAGAGTTCCTCGGCATAGTCGTCGCGCAATAACGACCTAGCGGGATCGATGATCCTCGCGGCTCCCAAGGTCAGTCCCAATGTTGCTGCCCGAGTATGGATCACTGCAGAATCCCCGAGCAGAACTGGAATTGCGATTTTCTCTTCCAAGAGGCAGTGCGCGGCGCGCAAGATCTTGTCATCGTCGCCCTCGGGAAAGACAACCTGCTTGGGTTTGGCTTGGGCCTTATGGATCATCATGCGAGAGAGTTCATGGGCTTTTCCGAGCCGGCGCTCTAGTTGTTCGCGATAAGCTTCGAGGTTGACTGGCTCCCGTGCAACTCCGCTCCGCATGGCGGCTTCGGCCACGGCAGACGCCTCCCACACCAGCACTCTTGAATCGAAGGGCTTGGGAATCAGATAGTCAGGACCAAACTCCAAGTGCTCCAGTCCGTAAACACGGCATACCGAGTCGGGTACTTCCTCCTTCGCAAGAGCTGCCAGAGCCCGCGTGGCAGCGAGCTTCATTTCTTCATTGATTGCCGTTGCTCGCACGTCTAAGGCGCCTCTGAAAATGAAGGGGAAGCCGAGCACGTTGTTTACCTGGTTGGGATAGTCGGAGCGCCCAGTGGCGACGATGACGTCATTTCTGCTGGCCTTAACTTCTTCGTAGGTAATTTCAGGGTCAGGATTCGCCATGGCGAAAACAATAGGCCGGGCCGCCATGGACCGCACCATGTCTTGCGTGACTACACCCTTTACGGAACAGCCAACGAACACATCGGCGCCTTTCATCGCCTCGGCCAGTGTGCGCAGACTGGTGTCAAATGCGAAGCGCTCCTTGTGCCGGTTCATGCCTGCTACACGGCCGCTGTAGATCACTCCGTGCGTATCGCAGAGGACGATGTTATCGCGCCTCACGCCCAGCCGAACATAGTGCTCCGCACAGGCAATTCCTGATGCGCCGGCCCCATTGAATACCACCCGCACTTGTGCGACATCTTTGCCCACAACCTCGAGGGCGTTCAGCAGGGCTGCGCCGGAGATGATGGCGGTACCGTGCTGATCATCGTGAAACACTGGAATCTTCATGGTCTGTCTCAGCATTTCCTCTATGTAAAAGCACTCCGGTGCTTTGATGTCCTCAAGGTTAATGCCACCGAAAGTGGGCTCCAATAATTGACAGACCTTGATGATTTCGTCTGGGTCGCGGGTATCCAGTTCGATGTCAAAGACGTCCACGTCAGCAAAGCGCTTGAACAAAACGCACTTGCCTTCCATTACCGGTTTGCCGGCAAGGGGCCCGATGTCGCCCAAGCCCAGCACCGCGGTGCCGTTGGTGACCACGGCAACGAGGTTACCGCGGGCGGTGTATTTGTAAGCATCATGCGGGTTCTGCTTGATCGCTAGACATGGATCGGCAACCCCAGGAGTGTTGGCCAAGCTCAGATCGCGTTGTGTGCGACATGGCTTAGTAGGAGTAACTTCAATTTTTCCCGGACGCGCGCCAAAGTGATAGTCGAGCGCTTGCTGCTTGGTGACCAACATATATGCCTCCGTGGCCGCACATGTTTTCTGCTACGCCAAGTTGCCAGGAAACAGACACGCTGTTTCACCGGTACACAAGCTGCGATACAGAGACATCTTCGTGCCGACCAGGGCGGAGGGCAGTGATAAGAATCACAGCATTGAGTGATCCTGCACTATCACCGGTTTTGTGATCCCGATCACATGCAGCCGTGCTGACGGTCATGGCTGATCCAGCCGCTCGGATCGACAATCATTACGAAGAACATTGGGAAGGGAGGTGCTCATGATGATCACTTACAGGTTTGTGCGTCTCATTGAGGACCACTCCAACGCGTTGGCTAGCAGCCTCCTGCACAAAGTTCAGCAGTCCACCCGTACCGAGGCCTACCGCCAAGTTCCGCCCCACGAACTGAAGCAGAGGGTATACGAAATCTATCGCCACCTGGGTGAGTGGCTGCTCCACAAAGATGAGGGCGACATCGAGCAGCGCTATGCGGAAATTGGTGCTCGCCGCGCCCAACAGGGTGTGCCCTTAAGCCAACTGATCTGGGCAATCGTCTTGACGAAACACAACCTCTGGGAGTTCATCCTTGATGAGTCGTATCCGGATCGTCCAGTGGAAATTCTGGGAAAGCAGGAATTATTGCAGTTGCTCGACCAGTTCTTTGATCGGTCCCTTCACGCTGCCGCTGTGGGCTATGAGTGGGAAGTGGAAGCGAAGGCGAGAGCAGAAAACAGTGTACGGAGAGCCGGATAGTTGAGGCAAACCGAAATGTCGTGGGAGAGCGATTACAGAGACAAGCTGAGCAATGCTGATGAAGCGTTGCAATGCGTGCAATCGGGAATGCGCGTGTACATCCAGCCGGGTTGTGCCGAACCGGAGACCCTGGTCGAAGCGCTGATGCGGCGCGGATCGCACCTGTATGACGTGGAAATCGTCCACATGATGACCATGGGTTGCGCTCCGTACGTGGCGCCCGAGATGGCGGGGCATTTCCGCCACAACGCAATGTTTATTGGCGGAAATGTGCGCGATGCCATCAACGACGGGCGCGCCGATTACACGCCAATTTATCTGTGTGAGATTGAGGAACTGTTTGAAAGTGGAGCCATGCCGATTGATGTGGCATTGCTTGAGCTTTCTCCACCCGACTCCCACGGATTTTGCAGCTTTGGTGTCGGTGTCGACACCTCTCTCACCGCCGCCAAATGTGCGCGGCATGTGGTCGCGCAGGTCAATGACCAGATGCCGCGTACCTATGGCGACAGTTTCATTCACGTAAATGAACTCGACGCGATTGTCGATTCCTCGCGTCCATTGTGTGAGTTAAAGAAGACGAAAATCAGCGACGTTCAGGTCACCATCGCCGAGCATGTGGCTGGCTTGATCGAGGACGGCGCGGTACTGCAAACGGGAATCGGAGGGATCGCTGACGCAGTCCTTCCACTTCTGATGGATCGCAAAGATCTTGGCGTGCACAGCGAATTAGTAACGAATGCAGTCATGCCATTAATCGAAGCCGGGGTCTTGACCGGAGCGCGCAAAAATTTCAAGCCGCGCAAGATCATTGTTGGATTCATTCTGGGTACAAAGAAGATGTTCGACTTCGTGGATAACAATCCGATCTTTGAGTTGCATCCGACCGCTTACACCAACCATCCAGGATTTATCGCACGCAATGACAACATGGTCGCCATCAATTCCGCACTGCAGATTGATCTGACCGGCCAGGTCTGCTCCGATTCGATTGGCAACCAGTTCTACAGCGGAATCGGCGGCCAAGTGGACTTCTTGAAAGGCGCTTCCTATTCCAAAGGGGGAAAGCCGATCATTGCGCTTTCGTCGACCGCCAAAAACGGCAACATCTCACGAATCGTGCCGACGCTGAGCCCAGGTGCGGGGGTGGTCACTTCCCGCGGCCTGGTGCGCTATGTGGTGACCGAATACGGAGTTGCTTATCTCCACGGCAAGTCGATTCGTGAACGGGCGAAAGCACTCATTGAGATCGCCCATCCGAAGTTCCGCGAAGAGCTATACGAATACTGCGAAAAGACCAAATGGTTGCAGCGGCCCCAAAGAGTCGAATTCGCCGCATCGAGGTGAACCATGGCAGGGCAGGCAAGGGGCAAGGTCACGATCACCGAAGAAGAATGTAAGGGCTGCGGGCTTTGCGTTGAATCCTAGTGGCGAAGATGCCAAAAATCAGTCTTCCATTCGGGGTACTGGTATCCACCCCTTCATGCAAGCTGATGAAATCAATTCCGAGCACTCTGAATTCTTCCAACGCGTTCACGAGTTGCCGTAGGCTGCGTGCGAAGCGGTCGTAGCGGTAGACGACCACGGCGTCCACCAGGCGCTTGCCACAGGCGGCACGAAGCCGGTCCAGCGCCGGACGCCGCTCGCGGGAACCGCTCACGCCTTTGTCCACGTATTCGTCAACGATCTGGAGATTGCGCCGTTCACAGTATTCCCGCAGCTCGCGGAGTTGCATTTCGGGGTCTTGCCCGCCAAGAGTACTAACACGCGCGTATAGGGCAACACGGATGACAGGATGAGACGATGGCAAGAGGTACACCTCAATCTCATTCTTACATAGCGCTACGTACAACGCAAGAAATCTTGCGTAACGGTACGTAGTATAATTCCCGAATGCGAAAGAAGAATCCGCACGCGGTCGCTTTGGGCAAGAAGGGTGGCAAGGCCAGGGCTGCCAAGCTGACTAAACAGGAACTTAGCGAACAAGGGCGCAAGGCTGTGCTGGCGAGGTGGACCCGGAAGAAGAAGAGCTAAGTGCTCACGCTGCTTCCATGGCTTTTCCGCGATCACTGAGGTCCCACCAATTGTTTCAATTCCACGACGACCCTGTTCAGTTCGTCCACTAACATTTTCGGGGCCGCAGTCTGCCGTAAACTCTCGATCACCGCGCTGTAGAACCAAAGTTGCTCTCCCTTAGGGGCGTTGAATCTTAACCAGGACTTCTCCCCCATTTCCTGCGCGTCAGTGAGCAATGCCCGAGCGTTGTGAAGTTTGTCGGCCGCCGCGATGAGACATGCATCCGCACTCGCGCTTCCCAGATGTTCCAGGTACTTCTCCTTCCTTCCTCGCCAATTCGCCTTCTTTGCGGGGTCGGTCTCCGTGCTGTCCGAGCAGGATTCAACGGCACTTGCCACCCGGTCGCCGAACATCTGCCGGATGGTGCGCAGGGTTGATACTCCGCCCTTGTCCTCGACTGCGTCATGCAGCAGCGCCGCGATGGCCTGATCCTCGTCCCCGCCAGCCTCAAGAACTAAGCCGCACACGCCCATCAGGTGAGAAATGTACGGGATGGTTGTGCCCTTTCGGGCGTGCCCGTGATGTAAACCGGAGGCAAACTGCAAGGCGAGATCAAACCGCCAGGTCAAACAGAGACACTCATCTTTCATATTCTCAACCTTTCCTTTCGGTGCCATTGTTGGAGAACTCGTTGCGCATTGCTTCACGCGCAAGCAATCCTGAGGCGCATCCCCGAGGTGGGATTTCAGATCGACTTTCAAAATTGCGACACCCCGAGTCCCTGTTGTACGATCTTTCGGCCATAGTTCCGCTTCAAGGCCCAGCCCCAAATGTCCGTTAAATTGTTTGCCGCTGTTTTGGTAGGGACTAGATCAAGTAGTCTTGCACCGTACTGCATCTTCAATTTCTTGGCGATTTCGATGAACTGGTCTCCAAGAGGTCCATCGGTTATGTCTCCAGAGTCATTTGCAGCGGGGCCACTGAGTATGACTTTCTTTCCATACAGAACAAAATATCTGGCACGGTCGTCGGAGTAGTCAAACACAAAGCTGAACTCTACAGCGTCGATGTCCGGTAGCTCCGGCCCATACTCGAATCCAGCCTCAGCGCATGGCCGCCCATCGGACTGTCGTCGCATTGCGTCGGCTTTTGCACGTTCACTTACCTTTTCTGGGTCGGTGGAAAACTCATCGCGCATCGCGGTCACCCGCAGGTAGTGTTGAGGTGCTTCGCAGCATCGCATCAGTCGGCGGATTATGTCGGATCGTACCTCGGCAGGGAGGGTGTCGAACTCGGGATCGGCATTCATAACAAGGCACGTTCCCTCTTCCGTGCGCTCCCATGCGACTCCCGGCACGCCAGGCACCGGCCGCATCGGCCCATGCGCGCGAAGGGTAAGCACTGGCCCGGATGGCTTTTGATCCGGCCTCGTGAAAAGATGCATTTGCATAGCAGGCTCAACTTCGGTCGCTTCAAATCATCTTGGGTAGCAACTTCGAGTGCGGTCTCCGCAGCTGTTGGTTTCTGAGACGACGAGTCAGTCTCGGCCCCTTGGGTGAGTTTTCCTTCGTCAATTTCAGAGGGTCGTTCCCCTTGATATGCTTCGATTGCCTTCTCGACCATTACAATCCAGTCCCCTACCCCAGGGCGATCAGCATTGGCGATGAGTTCCTCGGTTGTGGGATAGAGGACCTCTGCCAGAATCGGCGCTTGGAAAACATCGCATTGAGGGCAGGCGCAATCCGTCAAATCGTCGTAGGTTTCCACAGAGCCCTGCTCAAATGTGCCTCGCCAGTGGCACTTGGGGCATTCGAGAATTAGGTTTTTATAGTCGTCAAAGTAGTTGAAATGTTTCGTACTCATTATTGTCTCCTTTTGAAGGTGTTGCTTTCAGGGTGTGTCCCGGCTGGGGAACATCGGTCATTGAGGATTAGGGCAAATGAAAAGGCTCCCAGAGCGGGAGCCTTGTGAACAAAGTGGTTTGTCATCCTTTAGACTACGCGCGTGCGATTTGAGTATCAACCACAAACAGCCAGAACCGCTCGCAATCTCGTAACCTCAGTTACGGTTACTGCCTGTATCCGCGCGTTCCCGAGTATGGTCGGAGCGCTCGTCCTCTCTGGAGTGCTGGCTCCTGAGCCTAGTTTGAGCCCCGTGCTACCATGCCCCCGTGTTCAATTTTGGCAGACCGAAAACAGTCGGCGACTGGATCATTCATATTGCGGGTGCCGTCGTCGCGTTATTCCTCGTCTGGTGGATGCTACGCGTTTTCGTTCTCTGATCGACGAGTTCCCGTCCCCATCGTGATGCCCTTGTTCCCAATCTTGGATTTCGTTCGAGAATCTTCTATGCGTCTACTGTGGAAATGGTCTCTAGTATCCGTTGGCGGTGCGGCACTGGTGACTGTGCTTCTGTTGTTTTTGCTGACAACTGGGCGCCAGACGTAGCCGGTCCTGTTGCGTCTGTTGCGAGAATCGTGCTTTGGCCCGTCACCGTTTGTGTAAACCTCACGGGCCCCGGTCCGAGCACCGGGGCCTCCTGAGAAACATTGGCACGGAGGAACGCCTGTCCAATTCCTTGCGGTAGTGATTGGAATGGGCCTTTCGTGACTCTTCTATTCCAGTCTCCGAGAGGAAAAAGGGGTCACTTGTACAAAACCCGGAAGTTGTAGGATTCAAGGCTTTCTTCCTTGATCTTATCGTCTCCAGTTCCTCTGAGATCCACAATGTAGTCTCCAGCCGGGATGAGGCGCACTGGCAGACGCGCGACGACTATCCTTCTTCCGGAAACGGTCCGGCTGTTCAAACCTTCAACCCTATGTATCACCGTGCCCCCCGGCGTTTCCACCAGTACTGCATAAGCGGAGTGGTCGTCATTATCCAGACTCAACTGAAGGTTGAGCCACGAGGTTCCTGAAGAAACAACAAATGCTTTAGGCGTACCCGAGCCGACAGTTCTAGACACGCCGGGGTTCAATTGTAGCGTGAAGTCGCCGAGGACTGGCGTAACCGCTTTGGCGAATTCCATTCCTCCCGTACCGCCGTTGGGCGGTATCGGCGGTACAGGGTGGAAGATCCGGGTTTGTGGGAGCGGCTGAGTCTGGGTGATGGGTGGGGTAGTGATCGGCGCTTGGGGCTGACGTTCCCGTTGCGGGGACCCTAATCGCGCTTG
Organism: uncultured Acidobacteriaceae bacterium; assembly: GCA_963772195.1. GTDB lineage: Bacteria > Acidobacteriota > Terriglobia > Terriglobales > Acidobacteriaceae > Acidiflorens. Next base: position 503,695 of record CAVYWE010000004.1, read on the forward strand.
TAGATCTCGATTGTGCGTCACTCGCAATGAAAGGATGGTGGCGACTAATGCCACAGCGCAAACAGCCGCGAAACCCCATTGGAAAATAGGACTGCGCAGCTGAAAGAAAGCCAGCAACTCTTGCGAAAAGGAAGGCTTCCCAATGGAAGTAGTCTGATGCGGCTGCGAAGAAACCTCACCAAGAGCTAGGGAAAAGTCCACTCGCGCTTGTCGCTTAGGAGACGTCAAGTATCGCTTTTCGAATTCTTGCTTATCGAGTTCTGAGAGTTTGCCCCGAGTGTAGGAATCAATCAGGTCATTTTCTGCGGCGGTTAACTCTTCGAATGCGTCCGCGTCGGACAGGTACTCGTTTTCCAGGGCGGTTCGTTCTTCCGGCGACGCCGTGCCGAGAAGATAGCGCTTCATCAACGCGTGATCAGTCATCATGGGACCTGCACTTTCCGCTTCCTGCCATTGCACACTTCGCCCAGAGGGCTGCCTGCTATACTGGCGGGCACTAAAGAAACGTTACCAAGACTGCGCGACGGAGTCGGGCACCCTTCAGCTGCCATTCCTAAGCGGTTTGAAATCAGAGGGCTGCGGGAAGACATGCCCCTCCCCGGCTGCTCGCATGAGCCTTCTGGCTTCCAGACCAGTTTTGACGCACTCCTCAAGTTTATCCCTCAGCCGGTTTGCTCTTACTCTCAAAGCAGTCATCGTTATGCCCGCCGCGCTGGCCAGATTCTGGCGATGTACCTTCTGCTTTTCTTCCTCGGCGCTGTAATAGTCGAGTGCCAGGGCGCGGTCGGCTGGCTTCAAGTTGTCTAGGCATTGGTGTAATGTGGCAAGTCTAGCTTGATGATCCAGGCCCGATACAATCTCTTCTTCCCGATCCCGAGGTTCAGCCAATGACTCTTCGCCTCCAGGCCAATCCTCGATGTGGAACTCCCGCCGGTTTTTCTTATAGCCTTCCAGTCGGACATTCCGCGCCACCCCGATAACGAATTGCGCAACGTCCCGAATCTCTTCGTCAGCAGGCTTTCTCGCCACTCTGTCGAGAACCTCGTCTGCGAGCTCCTCGGGAAACGCGAACTGATTCCACCCGAAGAATTTCACGAGGCGGCTACGAAGGCTGCGATATTTTTCCCAAGCGTGCGCTGGGTCTGAGTCTAGTCGCACTAAAAGACGAGTGAGGTCCGTACGCTTCTCGTCATCGTGAGCGATTTGATCAACAGTTCCCATGTCGTTCTTCTCGGCGAATCTATCCTATTTCCATTCGCCTTGTAGCGTGAATGCTGCCCAGTAATAGGGGTGATGCCAGCGCTGTTGTTTCATCAACTCCATCTGTGCCCGACGAAGCGCGGCTGCGGGACGTAAACCATCCTTCAACATCGCTTTGTAGAACACTCCCATCAACTCCGCCGTGGCTGCATCGTCAACCTGCCACAAACTAGCAACAACTCGGGTGGCGCCCGCGTACATGAAGCCCCGCGTCAGCCCAATCAGCCCCTCTCCACTGATCTCTTTTCCCAGGCCGGTCTCGCACGCGCTCAGGACTACCAAGTCCGCGGGCAGCGTCAGGTTGTATATGTCCTCCAGGTCCAGAAATCCGTCCTGCGGTTTTCCGTCGGGACCAACCATGGATAGAACCAAGCCTGACAGTTCCGGATGTTCGTTATCCAGCAAACCGTGCGTGGCGAAATGCACGATCCTGTATTGGCTCAAATCTTTGCTCATCGCCGTTTCCCGGCTGGCCTGAAAGTCCAATGCTTCCATCCCGTTGCCGGCTCTCGTCGCCGCCATAATGGCCGATGCTTCTCGTCGTGAAAACACCAGTCGTGGCAACCCTACTCCCTCTTGCCCCGTCCCTCTGACATCTTCTAACGAGCGCGCCAGGGATGCGCCACTCGAAGGCTTGCTCGGTTCCGGGGTCGGTTGCGTCTTGGCGTCCAGAACGGCCTGTTTCGATTTGCCTGCCGGTGTGGTGCTCACCCGCGGGTCGCTCTTGTCGAACACAGGATCCGCCAGCACCGCGACCTCTTTTGTCGGCTTGGTTGCTCGTTCTTCCGCCTGCCGCCGCAGCACCGCCAAGACCGACGCCGATGGCAGGTTCACGATCTCGTGTTCTGCTACCAGCGGTATCGCGGGTTTCGTCTTGTCATCAGCAGGCACCGGCAGCGCTCCAAATGGGACGTACTGCAACGCCCCATCGGCCACGATCAGCAGCCGCTTGCCCAACAACTTAAGTGACTCCAGGTGGCCGCCGAAGTCCTTGAGAAGACGTGAGAGACATACGAATCGTGGGTTGAAATCGTGGGTTCAAAAACAAGCGGAGAAGACCCCCAATCTCAGCAGAATTCAGCGGTTTCATGGGCCGGGTAAAACGTTTGCCCGTTGGTTTATGAGCCCAACCGAATAAACGACAGTAATGCATTTCAACGACTTGACGCCGCCGGGAACGACACAAAGTCATTGAAAAGACTCCAGAGCACCGCCATTGGACCACAGTCGGACCACACTCCGGCCTTGCCTTCTGCAATCGTTCCAGGGCTGCGATATGCTGTGGTATCAATGACTTAGATGACTCCAGGTGGCCGCCTGAGCACCTGATAAGTCGTGAGAGACATGCGAATCGTGGGTTGGAATCATGGGTTCAGGAGCAAATGCCGAAAAGAGTCGCGACCTCGGAGGTCAAGGGCCAGGTTTCTGTCCGCACGCGCTCATCCGTGCCCCTAATCGGCGTGTAGCTCCTTTTCTGTCATGTCCGAGGTCGAAATTGGGCCGGAATCAGCTATCACACGCTGGCGCTGCGCTGGCTTGACGCGGGCAGACGCCTGGCAAAACCGAAACCGGAAGTCAAAAAGCTTGTCGGGCCGGTAGGGGCTACTTTGAATTATTCGGAAGGCTTGGACGGAATACGCCGTTTCCCGAGGCGTTCTTGTTTTTCTTCTAGGATCAGATTAATTTCGCGGACAAGGCCATGAACTTCTGCAAGTCTTGCTCATTCGAGGCCATCTCTGCCAGGTGCTTCAAACGCTCGTCTCTGTCCGTCGTGCGGGAAAAGTATAGCAGCCAAAACTACTCTTTCCGCCCTCCTCATACGACTCGCAGAGGGCAACCAAGTCGCTGCTGCCACCCCGCTTTTGCGTGGCGATTTTATTTGCGCTGCTTAAAGTTAATTTATGTCTACTCCAAGCTTTTGACAAAAAGGTTCCTTTACGGCACGTCGTTTTCGCTGGCTCTTGAACTGTGATTGCGCCATAATTCACTGCAGTTGATGCAAGTCGCGAGAGGAGAGGTGCGATATTGGGAAAACGCCGAGAGCCCCGCGTGCAGGCAAGACTGCAAGTCCGGATTGCCGGGATCGATGCCAGCGGACGTGCTCTCCTCCAGATGGTTCCGACGCGCAACATCAGTCGGCAAGGGGCCTTATTAGCAGGCATTCAAGGCAAGGTGAAACTCGGGGAGACTATTGCCATTACCTACAAGAACAGCAAAGCCCGGTTCCTGGTGACCTGGGTAGGCGACGCCGGCACCGAGAGAGCGGGTCAAATTGGTGTCCAGAGTGTAGAGCCAGAAAAGTGCATTTGGGATACAACAACTTTGCCGCCAATGGCTGCCGACACGTACGCCGCATTGCCCGCCAAGGTGCAAATTGGGAGTTGAGCTGCATATCGAGGGTGCCGAAGGGGTTGTCCGGGCAGTGCCGCCCTACCTCAGTGTCGGTGCGGCTAAGACGGTTTGTCCAGTCCCTACTTAGGTCTTCGCGGGTGTGCGGTATGGAATGTTCAACGGGCTATAGGCAACACACCTGATAAGATCCGGGACGATCAGGACAATCGGATTGCAAGATTGAATAGGCACAGAGCAAGCCATCTCGCGGAATCTCATCCAACTCAAGGCCGACTTTTGCCTTAAACCATACCGTTTGCTCATCGATGAAAGCGATGACGGCGACTGGAACATCGCAGATAAGAGCGGCCAGCCGAGCCAAGTCGTCGAACACTTGCTCGCGGGATATTCCCAGAATTCGAAAGCTACGAAGACTTTCGAGACGGGAGCTTTCGTCTTGTGGCGGAAACGACTGCACTGACACCTCCACAACAACTCGTGAGGAGCGGTCCCAATGCTGAAAATTGCCGTCCTAGACCCGCATGGGTGAGGATTTTGTCTGTCCGACTCGCGTACCACGTTCTCGGCTACGTTTAATCAGTGTCAGATACGAGTTCTAGAAGGTCTTCGGCATCGCGGTCTCCTACTAGGGCTCTCGCAACCAATTGAGCTTTCGCCTGATCCAGTTCTAGAATCGTAATTTTGGGAGGCTCGTAGTGCTTCTTCCGACTTGGGTTATTCGAATGAGGCAACGGTCCTTCGTGCTTAGATCCTTCATTGGTCTTCATGGCTCTTGAGCACCTCCTTGTTATTCTTCTGGGGCTGCACGCGCAATGTCCAATATCCGGCAAACCTAAGTACGGCTGGCCCGACCCTCCCTTTCCAGCTGAACTAACGCCGTGACAATGTTGTGGGTTGTTTCTCTGAAGCGGAAGGCGAGTTCTTTCACCTCCACGCCGACTGGCTGATGTGAATTGAATTGGGAGACCATTCGCCCGTGGTCTATGATCGCTCCTCCCATCTCCTGAATTTGGTTTTTTCGTGGCTCTTCTTGTGTCGGATGTCCCCCTGGGAAGCAAGCCTGCTAGATTAGTGAGAAATTGTCGCAATTTATGCATCAAGCCTGGGCGAGACTGACGACATTTCGGCAACAGTGCCGGTCTTCCGGCAGCTCGTCCGCTCAGTGAAGGCGGATGTTTGAGTTCCACGAGGTCTGGGGCTGGCCTCAAACGCGGGGAGCGCTCCAGAGGCGTGTTCTAATGCAAGACCCGGTCTTGCTGGTCGAGGACGAGGGTGCGCTGATCGCGATTTGTTGAGCCGTGCACTGGCGAGCACTGGCTACACGGTCTTAAGTTGCTGAAGACAGTAATCCGGGGATGGTGCGAATGTGCTTGTGGCCTCTACAAGGCCTACTGCTGCACTCTTTTGAGTGTTCTTAAGGTCAATATTGCACAGTATTCGGTCGGCACTCAGGGTAGCGTTGTTAAGTAGTAAGCGGTACTGATTCCCCGCGACGGACGTTGTAGGAGTGGCAGTCCCACCGGATACAAAGCCTTAAGGATATTCCTTTTCCCCCGACAAGGTTTAGATGGTTAGGTGGAGCTCTGAAGCCAGCTCTCAGTTACAAGGAGGTTCCTCATGACAACACCCAGAGTCCTAATCGTTGAGGATGACGATGCTGTTCGTTCGATGCTGCAAGAAGGACTGCAACGCGACGGGTTTGAAGTGGTGGCTGCTTCGAACGTGCGCGATGCGCTAAGGCATATCGCGGCGGAAACTTTTGATGTCCTTCTCTCAGACCTGCACATGCCTCTCGCGGGAGATGGCTTCACCCTGGTCAGCGCAATGCGCCATACTCATCCGGATGCGTTAACCGTGATTCTCAGCGGGTACCCGGCGGTGGACGAGGCGATGTCTGCGATTCCCTCCCAAGCCGATGAAATCTTTGCGAAACCGATTCGAATCAGCGCACTTAAGGAACTCATTCGCAAAAGACTTGACGAACCTCACACCATTAAACGGGTGAAGCCGGAATCTGTCGCTTCCATTTTGGAGCGCGAGACCGAAACTACGATTCAGAATTGGCTGGATAGTGTGGAACAAGATGCGGAACTGACCTGTATTCCTCTCACCCGAATTGAACGCACTGGGCACCTCCCTAAACTCCTTCGAGACCTCATTGTTCGCCTGCGCTTGGACTCGGGATTGAAAGCCCCAATTTCCATAGCAGCTCGCGACCATGGAGAGATGCGGCTCCAACAAGGCTACACCGCTACCATGGTGGTAGAAGAATCTCGTATCTTGCAGGTGAGCATCTTCAGCACTTTGCAAAGGAATTTGTGCGGCGTGGACTTCAGTAGACTATTGCTGGACGTTGTGACTATCGCGGATGAAGTCGATTCACAATTGAAGCAAGCGATGTTCAGCTTCGTTGTACCGACGCAGCTGAAATCTCCGGCGTTTGGATTGGCAGTGTAGCAGACAACGTGGACGAGAGCGGGTGGAATGGGCGCGAGTCTCTTGTAGACATCGGAACGATGATTTTTCGCCAACAATGGTGCTAACTGCTCCTCAGCCCGAAGGGCTGGGTCCGAATCACCTGGGACACTGTCATTGCCGGGCAACCAACGGTCTATGCGCTTCCACTTCGTTCCGCCCCTGAGATTCGCGGAGGACCTCTTGATCGTACCGAGAAAAACGGCCCCCCTTCGTCATCTTCCAGGCTCGACTTTTCAAGATAGTCCGCCGCTCCGGCCGCCTTCAGCTGGGCGGAATTGATTGGCGGAAGATGGCTGACGACAATCACCGGAATCTGCTCTGTGTGCGGATCTCGCTTGAGTGTGTGCAGGATCTCTTCTTTCCGATCCCGGGCAATAGCAAGTCCAGCAGAACCAGGTCAGGAACGCTTTCCCGAGCCAAACGAAGCGCGCTTCCTCGCCGTCGCCGGCAAAGAGCACCAGGTAGCCTGCTTTGAAGAGAATCCTTTCGCTGGCAAGTTTCTGAACCTTGCTGTCCTCCACCAGAAGTATTGTCTTTTTCATGGTGCAAATCCGTCAGCAGAGCCGCTGGCACAAAGACTGCACTGCCAAAATCATCGCCAGGGGTGCAACGAGGTCCGATCTTTCAATAGGCGACAGTTTCTGCCACACCTCTCTGTAGTAAATGAGCGAATCGAGCGGCGGTTAGGGGCGGGCTGAAGAGGTAGCCTTGTCCTTCTGCGCAACGCTGGGCCTGAAGGTATGCCCTCTGTTCTCGCGTTTCGATGCCCTCGGCAACCACGAGGTGCTTGAGGCTCTTTCCCATGTTAATTATGGCGCTGACGATCGTAGAGTCATCGGGATCGGCAGTGATCTGCTGGACAAAGGACTGGTCAATTTTCAAAACATCAATTGGAAACTGCCGAAGATAGCTCAGGCTGGAATAGCCGGTGCCGAAGTCATCCACTGCAAGGTGTACCCCCATCATTTTGAGCTCTTGAAGTACGGAGACCATGGTTTCGGCATCCTCCATGAGGACGCCTTCGGTGAGCTCGAGTTCGAGATATCGCGCTTCCAAGCCAGTTTCCGAGAGTACCGTCCTGACACGTTCGGCAAAACCCTTATCGCGGAACTCGACGGCAGAAACGTTGACGGCAATCGGCAATGGCGGCAGTCCCGCGTTCTGCCAGGCACGCGCCTGCCTGCATGCTTCGCGCAGCACCCAACGGCCGATCTGCAGAATTAGGCCACAATCTTCGGCGATGGGCACGAACTGAGATGGAGGGACAAGTCCTCGATCCGGGTGCTGCCAGCGTATCAATGCCTCGACTCCCGTGATCTCACCCGTGTCGAGATTTACCTTCGGCTGATAATGCAATAAGAACTCTTCTCGCTCGAGAGCGCGGCGCAGGCTGCCTTCGAGAGATTGCCGCTCTACGGCCTTCAGATTCATTTCCGCCTTGAAGAACTGGAAATTGTTGCGCCCCCTTTCCTTGGCGTGGTACATCGCCGTATCCGCATTCTTGATTAGCGTTTCGGCGTCCTCTCCGTCTCCCGGGTAGACGCTGATACCGATGCTGCCGCCGATAAGCAGATCTTGTCCCCCGATGGAGTGGGGTGCGTTGAGTAAAAGAAGTATTTTTCTTGCGCTCGCGGCCAGGTCTTCGGGATCAGCGATTTCCGAAAGCAGGATCACGAATTCATCTCCGCCTTGGCGGCTGACGGTGTCGGAACCGCGCAGGCCAGCCAGCAATCGTTTTGAAACGGACTGAAGAAGCTTGTCGCCGGTAGCATGTCCCAGTGAATCGTTGATGTATTTGAAACGATCCAAATCCAGAAAGATCACGGCAAGGGGTCTATTCTGCCGGCGAGCCAGGGAAATCGACTGAGAGATCCTGTCGTTGAGCAGCAGGCGATTGGGCAAATTCGTAACAAGATCGTGCTGCGCGGCATGCGTCATTTGGCGCGACATGGCGCGCGCCGCGCTCACATCATGGAAAACGATCACTGCTCCGATAACGCGGCCTGCTCGGTCGTGGATGGGGGCGGCGGAATCTTCGATGGCGGATTCAAATCCATCGCGGCGGATGAGGACGCAATCTACAATCAGTCCCACCGTCCTATTTTGTTCGACGGCCATCTTCATGGGGTCTCGAGCGGTCTTGCGCGTTCCGCCGTCAATGATTCGGAAGACTTCGGCGAGTGGCAGCCCTGCGGCTTCTTCGCGGCGCCAACCGGTCATGGTTTCTGCAACGAGATTGAGATGGGTGATTTTGCCGGACATGTCGCTGCAGACAACGGCATCACCAATCGAGTTGAGGGTGACCAGGGCGCGTTCTTTTTCCACGTACAATGCATCCTCGACAACCTTGCGTTCGATCGCATTGCGCAGTGCGCGCGACAGAGAATAGCTATCGCGGTGACCCGGCGGGAGATAATCCTGCGCACCGCGCCCTATGACTTGCTTCGCGAGGGCTTCGTTAGCGTTGCCACCGAGGATCAGAATCGGGACGTCGGGCGCGGCGGTGAACAGCTTGTCGAATGTCTCGATACCGTGACTATCGGGCAGGGACAACTCGAGTAAGACAGCATCAATTCCTCCTTTGTTCAGGCGCGTAAGACCCTCGGAAAGTTGGCGAACGCATTCCACGTCGAACGAACCGCCGCTTGCCTCGGCGAGCGCCGCGCGAATCTCATCGGCAGCGGCGGGATCGTTTTCAACCAGAAGTATTTTGGGTGGCAGAATGGGTGTGATCATTGTGCGTTTCATCAAGCCTCAGAGCCGCATTTCAGTGGATTGCGCAGGTGGTGGCTGAATGTGCGGCAGGTATCCAAGAATTCAAACTATTCTCATAGTTGAAGTTGGGTGTGCGTGGCGCAAGAAATGTCTGCTCATTTTCATCCCTGTGTAATTGTTCTCCAGTCTCAGCTCCAACCATTCTTGCAGCGCAGGAACGCCTCGAAACATCTTCGATTTTATTCTTCCTGGAACGGTCATCCAATAAACGGTTACGCTGCGGCGGCCACGTCGCCCTGAAGTTCGTGTCAGAAGAGCTAGCGCGAGACGCACGCGATGGAGCGATTTCGTCGAGAAGCGCGTGCCCCCTCTGCCTTGAACCACACGAACATCTGCACCATCTACGAGAAGCGTTCTTCCGCCTCATACACCACACCCATGCCCCCTCCGCTGATCTTGCGGAGTATGCCGTAATGGGACACGGTCTGGCTGACTGATTGTGTTGACTTCGGACTTCGACTGTCGGTGGCGATCCAGCGTGCTCCGGACAATCTGGCCAAGTGTTCTTGATGCGTACGGTTTTTGAAGGAAAACAGCCCCAGCCGCTATGTTTGAATTCAAAGAAACTGATTCGGACGTGTGCCCGCTTGTGAACACTACGGGAAGATCAGGTCTAATCGCGCTCATCTGGGTAAATGCCTCAGTTCCGCTCAGACCTGGCATCGCGACGTCTAGAATCGCAAGATCAATCCTTGTCGGGTCTTGTCTGAAGAGTCGCAGCGCTTCCTGTCCATCGGCGGCGAGGATTGTCGTATAGCCATAGGCACTCAAAATCTCATTGGCGACCTCACGAATGCCTTCATGATCTTCGGCAACGAGGATGGTTTCACTCCCTGTCACGGAGATCGCGGCTATATCTGGCTGCCGTTGACTAACGCGTCCCGTGCTCGAAGGAAAATAAACTCTGAAAGTGGTTCCCTTCCCGACTTCACTGTATACGTTCAAGAACCCATCGTGCTGTTTCACAATCCCGTATACAGTAGCCAATCCAAGTCCTGTCCCCTTGCCGAGGTCCTTAGTGGTGAAGAAAGGCTCGAAGAGGCGGTCTACCGTCGCGGCATCCATGCCAATGCCGGTGTCGGAGATCACAAGCATCACATAACGACCGGGGCGACCATAGGAGTTCCGGTGCCGGAACTCCTCATCGATTTCTACATTGTCGGTCTCAATGATCAAACGGCCGCCCCTCGGCATCGCGTCCCTGGCATTTATGCAGAGATTCATAATGACTTGGCCAACCTGAGATGCGTCGCCCTGCATGACATCAAGATTTGGATCCAAAATGATTTTGAACTCGATATCCCCTTCCATCCCGCTCGCCAGGAAGCTGCGCATCTCTGAAATGGATTTGTTTACATCTAGTTTCACGGGCTGCAGCACCTGGCGACGGGCGAATGCGAGCAGTTGGGTGGTAAGTCCTGCGGCGCGCTCCGCCTGATTGCGAATTTGCTTGAACCGATCCTGCAGCCCGCTCCCATTTTGGGCTTCCTCCTCGCCTAACTCAGCCCAGCCGAGGATCGCACCGATAATATTGTTGAAGTCGTGCGCAATTCCTCCGGCGAGCCTGCCGATCGCTTCGAAACGCTCCTGTTGCCGCACTTGCCGTTCCAGTTGCGCTTTTTCGCGCCGCTGTTCCGCCGCTTTCAGCTCCCTTTGTATCGCCGGGAGCAATCGTTTTAGGCTGCCCTTCATGACATAGTCGTGGGCGCCCTCTTTCAACGCAGCGACTGCAGTCTCTTCACCGACCGTGCCTGAAACATAAATGAAGGGCGTGTCTAGATTTCTTCCTCGCAGCAGCCGGAGGGCACCGGCGCAACCGAAGTGTGGAACCGAGAAATCACAAATCACCACGTCCCAAGCCCGATTCTCGAGGGTCGCGCTCATCGCTTGCGGCGTATCGACACGCTCGAAGCTCACATCGTATCCACCCCCGCGCAACTCCCGGATCACGAGTTCGGTATCCTCGTCCGAATCTTCGACCATCAGAACGCTGAGGGGGGTGCCCATCGATCCACCTTCCAACTGAAGCCGCTTCGTTCAAAATCAACCACTAAGATCCAACTTGCCGAACCGCCTTGACAGATGGCCCAAAAATCGAAAGGCGCGCAGCGGCTAACAGTCAAAGCAGATTAGCCAATGTTAGTTGCAAACACTCGCACAATACCGAATGCGCTTGAGGGAGTTCTGAGAGCAAGCACGTTCAACCAGTCTAACTTTCGGACAGTCCTCGACCCGGAACAGCGAGATACCACCGTTACTGTCGACAGTCAAACTCTCGGACAACATTAAAGGGGCGGGAGGAGGCAGCCTAGCTCGTCTGCGATGAAAGAGGACCCTCATCCTCCACAGACACCGCGGCTTCCGACCCAACTCCGGCGCGAAACAAGCCGCGCCGACGCTCAAGTTTTCAGGCGTTTCAGCCTTCGCGGAAACTGTGGCAGCATCATGACCTCCTTTTTTTGAGGTTCGGACACCAACGCGACATCGATTGAGCTAAGGGAGGATGGAATATGTAAAGCTTGAACCCTGTGTGAACTCTTGCGTTGACTCCCGTTCCAATCTGTCAAACACTCTGCGACGAATACGAACCCAGCTTCAAATAGGTTCCTTCTGGTGATACCGGTCACCGAACCGTGCAACTCGGATCTCGGATTCCCTAAGGAGACGTAAGCGTAAACGCAGTAATCACCGCTAATTGAGAGCAGTCGAATGATGTTGTTCGAGCTGTCACTGTAAATCGCACCTTCTCGTAAGTGCGTCTTCGGTTCACAGCTCTGGGTCGAAGTAACCGCCATTGTGTTGCCATCCTCTGTCAATCGGTTCGGTACCGAGAGTTTTTGGAATCGCGCCAAAGCAATCCCCGTCATGGAGGCGAAACCTGACGTGCCGGGATTGTCCCTTTACGCCGCTCTGGCAATGCGATGCGCTGTTGACGCCCTAACCGTAAAAGTCTTTAGCGTTGGAGGGGATTCCAAGACTGACTGCAACATGTTGGTGACCATCTCATAGTGCTGACGGTGATACTCTTCAGTATCATCTTCTCGGGAAGTCCAGAAGCTGACGCACACCAGCCTTTCGGCATTGGTCTTGTCGGAAAGAGCGAAAAAGTCGACAAAGCCAGGTTGTTTTTGCAGACAAGGGAGCACATCATTCGTCACCTTGGCGCTGATTTGCGCACCCTTGCTATCCTTTGCTTGACATTCCAGAACTCGAGCGAACATAACCTCTCCTTTCCTCCAGTGTCTGGCAGTCTGCGTCCCCATAAAAGTGACGCAGCCCACCAGACACTTATAGCGCCCCCGGGGAGGGGGCAAGCGTGACAGACGGTGCTTCCAGAACGCGAGGTAAGAGTGCGCCCGGATTAAGCCAATGCTCTTGAGACGAGTTCACGTCGGAAGGTTGCAGTAGTCGACCGTTGTCGCGCTTCGTTTAACCCGCCCAGTACCTTGCATGTCTTACTCCATCTCAAAGAATAGCTAAGCCGTAGAAAAGGTTGGCCTGAACATCTGGTGCCCCGGTGTCGACTTTGTCGAAAGACAGACCATTCGACACTCTCGGCTCTCAGCTAAGGCAGCGGATGCCCTTAAAAGATCTTCTCGGGTCGCCTGGACATTTTTCACCCCCGATGTTGGCTGTTTTGAAGGACAAGCGGCTTGTCTCAACACCCGCGCCTGGTTACAACAATAATCACTTCTCTGACAATTGTTCGGTCCGCCTTAGCATTTCTTGTCCAACGGCGTCTCCCGGAATCACTTCCGCTTGCAATTTCGTCCTTGCCTCGGCAAGCGAGAGCCGTGACAGCTGTGGTCGCACGTACGGCCGAGTGGGTCTCTTAATGTGGCTGGGGGGCTTTTTGCCCGAAGTGGATCTCATTTGTTTTCCTGCCTACGTATGGGAGTGGCGCGTCACCGAATGAAAACCCTCGCGACCGCTGGGAAGAGTACCTGCCAGTTGCAATTTCCAACATCCATCCAGATCGGCTGGCTCAGCATGACCGATGTCCAGTAACAGCCGGAGCGCGTCTTTAATGGCCTGCGGCGTCTCTCTGAAGCGGTTTGCCAGTTCTGTGATCTCGAGGATCACGTCCGGCACGGAGTACCCGTAGTACACCTGGATCATTCGCCCGTAATCAATGATTGCTTCCGAAAGCTGGAGTCGTTGATTAAACTCCTCAGCGGTTAACCGCTGATCTTTCCGCAGGGCCCGTTCGAAATGGCCAAGCACCCGTCGCAAGTGCTGACGATACATACCCTTGCTCCAGAGCGTGCAAACCTAACACCGTCGACCCTCCTCGTGCTGAGGCGGTTACCGATTCCGGAATTCAATCGGACGCGTGAGAGAACAACACACGCATCGGACAGTGAAACGAGCTGAATCGCCGGCGTCCAAGTATGCCAATTGAGGTCGAGTCCGGCGTGGCTCTGGTGATCTTGCAAACGGTCGTCCGCTTGGTGCCGACTTGTAAATGATAGGAACTACGAGGCTAGCCTGTAGCAGTTGTGCGCCAATTGTGTCGAACAAGTGTCGACCGCTTCCGTCGACTCGACACTTCGACACGAAATGCCGTTGTCGATATGCCACCACAAATCGACAAATGTAAGCCTTCTCGGACATCGTTAAAGATCACGGTTATCTTCGGAATTATCGGGAGCTATGTTCAGCCTTTTCATTCTCGAGTAGAAGGTCGTGCGTTTCATTCCCAGCCGCTGGGCTGCACCCGAAGGACCACCTATCACTCCGCTCGCCTCCTTTAGAGCTTGAAGGATAAGCTCGCGTTCGGCGGCTTCAGACATCCTGCCAGAAGCTATGTTTGCGCGACCTTTTAATTCACCAACTGGAACTCTCAAGACTGTCGAGTCCGTAAGAATTACGCATCGCTGAACGAAATTCTGCAATTCCCTGATGTTTCCCGGCCAGTTCCAATTCACAAGTGCATTCATCGCTTCTGCAGGGATGGTCTCTATCGGCTTCTTCCACTCACTTGCGTATCTGGACACGAAACGACGCACAAGCGCGGGAATGTCACTCTTTCTGGCACGCAGAGGTGGAACGTAAATTGGGAAGACATTTAGTCGATAAAATAGGTCCTGGCGGAAGCGACCTTCGGCCATACTTTGATGCAAGTCATGATTGGTCGCAGCGATCAGACGCACGTCGACTTTCAAGGTGCGGGTACTGCCAAGCCGTTCGAATTCCTTATCTTGCAGTACCCGTAGCAGCTTCGGCTGAATTGTAGTCGGAAGGTCTCCCACTTCATCTAATAGCAGGGTTCCTTTGTCGGCTATTTCCAAGCGACCGATGTATCTATTGATCGCTCCGGTAAAGGCCCCCTTTTCGTGCCCAAACAGCTCGCTTTCCAACAACTCCGTCGGAATCGCCGTACAGTTGACGCTGATAAAATTGCTGCCAGCCCGTGGGCTGAGTCGATGAACAGCACGCGCAACTAACTCTTTACCGGTACCTGTTTCGCCTAGGAGCAGCACCGTCGCGTCGGTGGCAGCCACCGTTCGCACCTGTCGTAGCACTTCTCTTAGAGGAGCGCTATCCCCCACGATTTCTTGGAAAGCTTCGTCCCGGCTCGGCTGATCCCTCAGATCGAAATCCATGGGTTCTTGTTCGGGCCCCGGTGTTACGACCGAGGAGATTTGGAAACAATCTGTCGGCGCCATGCGCCCATCGGATGAAAGTGTAGTATCCAGGAGCTGAGCGATCATTGCAGCCGCACGGCGCAAGAACTCAAGCATCTGTCTTGTCTTGGGAATGACATGCAAACTGCCAAATCCTATAGCTCCTAGCTTCTGGCGAGTTGTGGTTAAAGGAAAAACATGATAGGTACGAACACCGAGTTTGCGAAGTGACTCGAGGAAAACGGGCAACTTGGTTTCAGCGTCCAAATCTTGGACAAGTACCGATCGTTGATTCTTCCAGGACCATCCGCTTGAACAAGTGTGAACGGGAAATGATTCACATGTCCTCTGCGCGCCACCCGCGTTCCAAATGTTCAGACGGATGCTTTCCGTAGTGGAGTCGTAAAGACCCAACGTGATAACGTCAAAATTCAAGGCCTGCAGCAAGCGAAGTGCCAATGTGGGGAAAAGAGTGTCTATCGTAGTGTGGCTGATTACTAGCTGTGCCAGATCAAGCAAATTGCGATACTGCCCCGCTGTCAGATCGGGGAGGTGAACGGAATCAAACGTTAATCCTTCCTCCTGCACTCTTGTTCTCTGAAATACTCGGGCCGGACTTTCAGATCCGGCTTGCCGGATTTAACTCCCGCGTCACCAACCCAATCACGCAGTGAGTGCATCATAGGGTCGTTGAATTATCTCACTTGCTCGGCCTTGACAATTTGGGTCTCGTGGGGGTATTACCAAGGTAGTTAAATGTAGGGAATTCTGATCGGATCGCAAGCGCTCGAGGGGGCCGCTCGTGATGCCATGTCGGTTGTTGGGAGGCTTCAGTGCAGTCGCCCCTGCCACAAGACGAAAGCTCACGTCTCGAAAGTCTTATTGACCTTCGAATTCCGGACACATCTCCCGAGCAAGTATTTGATGACGTTGCTCGTCTAGCCGCTCTTATCTGCGACACTCCTATCGCCGCCATCGATTTTGTCGATGAGCAAAGAGTGTGGTTCAAGGCGAAAATCGGCCTTGAATTGGATGATATACCCCGGGTCCAGTCGTTTTCCGCCCATGCGATCTTGGAATCGGACGTCCTGATCGTCCCTGATCTGTACTCGTCCAGTAGATTAGTGACAATCCCCGTCACAGGAGGTTTGACAAACCCTGAACCCGTTTGCCCGTGCGTAATTACCAATCTTTACGCTTTGACAAATCGGGTGAATACTCCTGACGTTCAGTGGATACCCGGAAGTATTGGGCGGCTGGCGCGTTCGTTATTGGGCGCTCCTTTCAAGCGGACTAAGGATTGTTCACCAAAATGACGGTACCTGGTAGTGCCAACCCGGGGATGAGGATCCGCCCTACGTGTGTGGGGGGATACTTCTGTGGAACTGCCCAATTACCGTCAGCGTTGTTGAAATATCGGCACTGTTGTCGAAATATCGGCACTGGGAGCCCCAAATCCAACCCGATAACGCGGCCCGCTGCGTGAAATGTTCAACATTAAGGGTTCCCGGGCTTGGTACCTGGTTTGCGATCAGTATTGTGCTATTGGAATGATGGATCGAATGGTTTGATCGGCAGAGCCAGTTCAGGAGAGGGGGCGTTGCCAAGGATTTGGTGAAAAAAGCTAGCGGTTAACGTTGGTTGTTGGGAGGCTCCACTGCAGTTGCCTCTACCGGAAAGCGAAAAGTCCCGTCTCGAAAGTCTTACTGACCTTCGGATCCTGGACACATCTCCCGAGCAAGTATTTGATGACATTGCTCGTCTAGCCGCCCTTATCTGCGACACCCCTATCGCCGTCATCGATTTTGTCGATGAGCAAAGAGTGTGGCTCAAGGCGAAAATCGGACTTGAGTTGGATGATATACCTCGAGACCGGTCGTTTTCTGCCCATACGATCTTGCAATCGGACGTCCTGATCGTCCCTGATCCACTCTCTGACGAGAGATTCACAAGCAACTTCTTGGTGACAGAGATCGGGATCAGATTTTACGCAGGGATACCGTTAATTGCGGTCGAGGGCCACGCTGTAGGTACTCTAGCCGCAATGGACCGGGTACCCCACCTTCTCACTGCGGAGCAGATAGATTCTCTAAAGATACTTGCTCGACGCATTGTGCATGAGTTGGAACTACGCAGGACAAGAGAGGTTCGATCACCGCAACAGAGACTTCACCTCGCGCCAAGTCGGCAGCCTTCTGCCTGCATCCTGTTGGTCGAGGACAACGACAACCTCCGAAACCTTCTGCAAAGGACGTTCGAAGGGGGTGGTTTTTCCGTCGTTTCTGCTTCCGATGGCGCAGAGGCACTACGCTTATGCCAGCAGCACGATGGTGCAATAAACCTTACGGTGAGCGATGTCGTCATGCCCCAGCTCAACGGCCTTCAGATGACGGAGCAAATTCGGTTGGCTCGCCCCGAGATGAAGTTCTTGTTTATCACTGGCTTTGCTGACGAATTTCCCGAATTGCGTGAACTGATCAAGAACGGAGCAGACGTTCTGGAAAAACCCTTCCTTCCTTCGGAGCTCATGGACAAAGTGGAAAAAATGCTGAACCAGGAGAACCTCGCCACTGGCACGGAAGGATGACGTGTTCCCTATAACCGCGCCAGCACTCAAATGATCTTGCGCATACACATCGATGTTCAGAAAGTTGAACGGCTCTGGAGCGCGGCCGTCCTGGCGTTCCAGTCTGGGTCGCTTCGGCGAGATTTCCACTGCCCCTAAGCCGCGATCCAGAATCCCTTCACTGTGCAAATCGGCCAAACGCCCTACAAGGAGATCTTCTGCGCCCACCGGGGAACGGGATCTGTCCGCTTCGCGAGCTTCCCCTGATGGAAGTGCACAACCAACCGCAATACCTGATCTCGGCATCTGCGGTCTGCGTCCGACCGACGCCGCGATTCGTAAAGTCGACAAGGCGGTTACGCGTTTTGTGGAAGAGCCACGGTCACAACATCCCGGCCGCGAGCTTTGGATTCGTAGAGGCATTGGTCCGCAATTTTGAGCAACCCGTCGGATGTTAAACCATGCTCCGGAAACGCGGCCACACCTACCGAGAGTGTGAGCGGTCCTAGGGGCTGCTTCTTGTACTCCAGCCGCAGGCTCTTTACTTCAGAGCGCAGCGCGTCCGCACGGATAGCCGCGTCCTGCGAAGATGACTCAGGCATAATAATGGCGAATTCCTCGCCGCCATAACGGCAGCATATATCGGTGGCACGAAAGAAATTGCGAAATAGATCGGCAAGGGACTGGAGTACCATGTCTCCCGCATCGTGGCCGAAAGTATCATTGAATCTCTTGAAGTGGTCGAGGTCGAGGAAAAGAACGGCGATGGATTGTTTCTTGCGACCAGCCAATTGCAACTCTCTTTCGAACGATTCCTCCAGGAATCTCCGGTTGAACAGACGAGTCAGCGGATCACGAATCGACTGTTCACGAAGCGTTTCGCGCAGCTGCAGGCTGGCCAGCGAAAGGGCGATTTGCGAGGCCGCGCTGGTGGCTAGTTGCTGATGAGACTCACGAAAACTCTCCGTGCCGGAATCGTATCCGAGCTCGGCTGCGTTCTCGAATTCGAGATGTAAAACGCCAACCGTGTTCCCCTGCGCGACCATTGGCACGCATAGAGACTCGGTAGTTGAACTCTTGGTCAAATGTTGGCAGGAGATGCCATTTCCGGGTCGCCCACTCCAGTGAGGCTGGCCACGGCGGAGTGACCAGCATGCGTCAGGAGGAAATGTCGGCGCCAATACGTCCTTTTTGCCCCACCGAACTGCTGCCTCGATGAGGTCTCGCGACGACCTGAACAAATAGAGCGCGCCGGAAGGAGCGTCAGGGAAAAGTTTTTGCACCGAGTTAGCGACGATGGCGCAGGCTTCGTTAACCGTCCCACTACACCCCAGCAGAGATCCCATTTCATTCAATGAGGTCATCTGTTGTGTGCGGAGCTCCAACTCCTTCACCAGCCGGTCCAACGACTCCGCATGTTGCTTCTGCGCTTCGCTCGCCCTAGTCTGCTCCGAAACGTCCTCATAGATCAGATACGCGCCCCGTACCTCACCGCTTACTAGCAGCGGGACCCCATGCAGTGCCAGGTCAAGGATATGCCCGTCTTTGCGCCGTTGTCGCACGGTCCTGTGCAACGCGTTCCCCGCGAAGATCTGCGGAATCAGTTCCGCGGAGTGCGTGGCCTCATGGTCAGCGATCCCCATCCTCGCAATATCAATCGACGTGAGTTCCTGGCGGTTGTATTGGAAGAGTCTTTCGAAAGCAGAATTCGCCAGCTCGACCGAGCCTTGACGGTCAAGAACAACGATCCCTAGCGGGCTATTTTGTATCAGCGAGTCTAAGTAGGTGGTTTGTTCATTCAGATCAATTGCCAGGCGGTGGCGCTCGCTGACCTCGGACCCCACGATGAGTCCTACCGCGGACAACACCAGCATAAGCAGGGCGACTTTGGCGAACAGGACTGCGGTTGGAGGGAACAAATGCATCGCGACTACAATTCCAAAATTTAGCGCCAGCAGGCCGATGACAACTCGCCGGACTCCCTGACGCATCGCGATCCAGATGATCGGAATGAAACTCAAGTAAAAATGGTCGTAACGCCGTTCCTTGGTTCCGAACATCAACCAGAGCACTGCTAAGATCGTCAAAGCTTGGCCACAGGTTTCTGCCAGCCCGCCAAAAGTGACCATCGTTTCAGTGGAATGCGCCCCGGTTGGGCGGAGCCGGGAGGGCGTCGGCGAGAGCCACTTACGAACATGCGGAAATACGTGGACGAGAAGAAACGGTGCGATGCCCACCAAGCCGATAGCATCCCCCAAAAACCACCCCAGCGCGGAAGACTTGTATTCACCCCAAGTAATGCTGTGATCCGCAATCAGGCATGCGACGCCAATGATTGTTGCTACTGCAGCCGCGGTCGCACTCACGAAAACGTAGCGGACCACATCCCGGCGGCGACGCAGCCCAAGATCGATTTGGAGGGGCCCGCGCAACACGTATGCCGCCGCGCCATAACAAGCAGCCACTCCCACGGCATCGAAGGAGTTGCTGAAGGACATGACTGGCCCGGCATAAATAACCGTGCCAGCAAGAGCATCGGCGAAACAAACTAGAAGCGCGTACCACGGACTGACGCCCAACAGGAGCGCCATAACCAGACCGATGGCTGGGTACCATGCAACGAATCCAATGCGAGAAAAGAAAATGACCTCGGGGCGGTTCAGCAGAAGATATAGCAGCAAGAAGAAAAGGGAAACAAGAGCGTGGCGAAAGATCAGGCGTTGCGAATACATGAACAGAACCTCAGTGCCTGAGCGGCTCCTTTAGTGATCCGGATGGTTCAGGTGGAGAACGACCGATAGTCCCCTCCCGGATGTCCTGCACGCTCATACTAGCTACGGGTATAGGTCAAATGACAACCCTCGCGTGTGATCAGGCGCGGACAGAAATGCTCCTCGTTATACCGATCCCAGGTCATAGCACTCAGGTCTCTCCCGCTTCGCCGGTTCTCCTAGGGCTTTACGAATGACCGCCAAAAGTTCGGTGTCATCCACGGGTTTTTGGAGAAAGGCCTTCGCCCCCGCCTTGAGAGCGCGCTCTTGGTTTGCGCGAATGTCGCGAGCGGATACGACGATGACAGGGATCAGGGCGAGAGAGTGCATCTGTTTGAGCCTTTCCATCACGATGAAACCGTCGCCTGCAGGCAGACCGAGGTCGAGGATAATTAAATCCGGCTCACACTTCCGTGCCTCACTCATACTCGAGACCGCATCAGCTGCAAAGAAAGTATCATAGTGGTTAGCCTTGAGGCGTACCTGCATGCCGTGGCGTACATCCGGATCGTCATCCACAATGAGAATTTTCTTATTACCCATTTTCCACCATCCTCGAGGAGATTTCCTCGTGTATAAGGTCCTGAATATTAATGGCCACCTTTTTTCGATACTCTTCCATCGATTCACTCGCATTTTGTTTGATCGCCTCAAGTGACCGGTAAGAAGTCGAAAGGGTCAAGCCTCCTTGTTGGATATGTTCGTCCAATTGTTTCCGGATCCGTTTACTAATCGCCTCACCGCCAATTCCGTCGGTAATAGCAACAATGAAGAAGAGTTCTACCGCTCCTGCGAAGCCCACCTTGGGCAAGAGAACGTCCAGATCGGAATACAAACACCGTCGCAGAAGATCGCGGACGGTGTGAGACTGTTTCGCGCGCACTTCGTCGGAAAGCCAGCCGGTCTCTGAACCCATCTCTGTTACCACGAGTGTGATAGGACTTTCCGTACGTTGTTCCTTTCTGAGGGCCGGAGCGATCAGTTTAGATAGAGAAAAAATGGGCAGTGTAACGAAAAAAGCGGCGCCTTGTCCCGGTGCGCTCTTGGCCCAAATTTGTCCGCCCTGCCGAGTAACCAAGTCTTTGCAGATGTATAACCCCAGGCCAAGGCCTTTACGACCTGCCAAAGCCGGATCTGATGCTTGGAAGAGGCGTTCAAAAATCCGCTCGGTCATGTCCGGATTGATCCCGCATCCCGAGTCTGAGACCTCCAGAACCAGGAGATTCGGATCCTCCTCGAGGATACGGGCCTGAATCTTCACTGCGCCGTTTGCCGGAGTGAACTTGATGGCGTTATCGACTAAAATGATGAGGATTTGTCGAACCCGCGCGGGGTCAGCGTAGACTGATGGCAACCCGCACTCCACATCCGAAGAGAGAGTGATTCCTTTGGCTGTGGCGGCCTCCTGGAGTGTGCTGACGGTGTAGACGATTGCATCGGAAGCCGAAGTAGATTGCAGCTCGACCCTCAGCTTACCCGCCTGCACGCCAGTGACTTCGAATAAGTCGTTAATCATCGATCTAAGCTGGTTGACATTCCTCAGAACGATTTCCAGGTACCCGCGCTGTTCCAGATTCAATTCGCCGGCCAAACTGTCCAGGAGAATGGTCACAAACTGACGGACCGCGGTCAGTGGTGAACGAAGCTCGTGCGACACGTGTGAGAGGAACTCATCTTTAAACTGCATCTGATGTGTCCGGATGAGGTCGGTTTCTGTTTGCATACGGTGGCGCTCAATGGCGTGGCGAAGAGCCCGGGGGAGCGCGCGACTTTCGATCTGGCCTTTGATCATGTAGTCTTGTGCGCCATGCATCATGGCTTCGGCGGCCAGTGCCTCGTCGTCCAAGCCAGTCAGTATGATCAGCGGGACCCCTGGGGCCGCCGCGTGCGCCCGCCGCACCGTTTCCAGGCCATGCCCATCCGGTAATCCCATGTCCAGCAGGGTGATGTCCACTCCACCTTTCGCAAGATGAATCTCCGCTTCACTCATGCGCAAGAGATGCGTCAATTCGAAACTGCCCGGCCTCTCGCCGCTGAACATCTCGCGGAGCAAGCGCACATCTCCCGCGTTATCCTCAACCACAAGAACTTGGAGAGCCTTTTCCGTCATGAGCGTGGTTCGTGCGGTAACTTGACGACCGACAGCCAGAAACTATCAATGCTCTTCACAACTTCGAGGAATCCCTCGAGGCCCACAGGCTTGGTAATGTAACAGTTCGCATGGAGCCTATAACTCCGGAGGATATCCGCGTCAGACGCGGAGGTAGTCAAGATAACCACCGGAATGCTCTTCAGCGTCGCGCTCTCCTTGATCTCCTCCAGGACCTCCCGGCCGTCTTTCTTCGGCAGGTTCAGATCAAGCAAGATCAGATCCGGGCGTGGAACGTTGGAGTACTTCCCCGCATGATTAAGAAAGTCCATCGCTTCTGCCCCATCCGACGCCACGTTCAAGTTGATATGCACCTTGGCGTCCTTAAACGCTTCCCGTGTTAGCCTGACATCGCCGGGACTATCTTCAACCAAAAGGACTTCGATAGGTGTCGCATCCGTTCCAATCGTTTTCATTAGTTCACACCTCTTTCTGGCAAGGCAAAGTAGAAGGTTGAGCCCTTTTCAAGTTGCGACTCGACCCAGATCCTGCCGCCCAGCCGCTCCAAAACTTTCTTGCAAATAGCCAACCCGATTCCGGTGCCCTCGAACTCATTTCGCCCGTGCAACCGCTGGAAAAGTATAAAGATCCTTTCAAAATACTGAGGGGCAATCCCCAGTCCGTTGTCGCGCACGGAAAAGATCCATTCGTTGCCGCCGTTTTTCGTGGCAGAGACGTGTACGCGAGGGGCTTCGGCGCTGCGGTACTTGATTGCGTTCCCGACGAGGTTCTGAAATACCTGGGTCAACTGCGTTTCGTCCGTCCTGATGGCTGGCAGGGAATCGTGAGACACAACCGCACAGCTCTGCTCAATCGTTATTCGTAAGTTTGTAAGCGCTCCTTGCAGAGCGTCTTCACCGGAAACCTCGCTGAGTGCCTTTCCAGTTGTCCCTGCGCGAGAATAGGCCAGCAGATCCTGGATCAGCCCCTGCATGCGGTTGCACCCGTCTACTGCAAAGGCGATGAACTCATCGGCATCGGAGTCTAGACGCCCTTTGTAGCGCTTTGCCAGGAGCTGCGTATAACTGGCCACCATGCGCAACGGCTCCTGGAGATCGTGTGATGAGACATAGGCAAATTGCTGCAGTTCCTCATTGGAACGCTTCAGTTCCCCAACCGTCTTCAGCAGATGTTCCTCGGACTTCTTACGCTCGGAGATGTCGCGGATCGCCGCCGTCACCAGAATTCCCTCGGCGCTTTCCAGCGGACTCAGCATGATCTCGATAGGAAACTGGCTGCCATCCTTCCGGCGTGCAATGAGTTCGATCCCGGTGCCGATCTGCTGCGCCAGCGCTTCCGCCGCACTTCGGGTGCCGTCCGCGATCAGCCGTTCCGCGAAGCCCTCGGGGATGATGTTCGTTACTTGCTGCCCTACAAGTTCATCGCGGCTGTATCCGAACTGCTTCTCCGCCTGTACATTCAGCAGAACGATTTCTCCCGCCCGATTCACCACCACCATGGCATCCGGAGCCGCTTCCAAGAGCCCTCGATATCTGCCCTCCATCTGTGCTAGATGCGTTTCCGCAAGCCCGCGCCTGGTGCTTTCGCGTTGGACGCTCCAACCTCCGGCGACGGAGAACATCAACGACACTCACGGACACGACGCGGGAGACATTGTGCTCAAGACTTTCGCTGAAGTTCTCAAGTCCAACACCCGCCGTTCAGACATTTGTGGCCGTCTGGGAGGAGAAGAGTTTCTCGTGGTCATCACCCACGTGGAAGAAAAAAATGTCGCCATTGCCATCGAGCGCATCCGCAAACAATTTGAAACCCAGACGTTCACCGTTGCTGGCCATACTTTCGGTGTCACAGCGAGCTTCGGAATCGCAGGCTTCCGCGGAACTACCCCTCCCAATTTCAGCGATCTCGTGACCCGCGCAGACGCTGCTTTGTACTCGGCAAAGCATAAAGGACGCAACCGCGTTGAATTTGAAGACCGACGGCCCGTCGACCTTGTCGTAGAGAAGTGAGACGGTTCGCGTTAACCAGTCTTGGCCGCGTCGAAGACTTCGTAGGTGAAGCCCACGGTCGGACGCTTACACTTTTGCTTCCGGCGGGTCGGCCACTTCTCCCGCCGGCAAGGAATCTGTGACGTCAAGGCGGGCTACGCCGATCCGGTAGTCGGCCATCCCGTAATAGACGTCGAATCGGTCCGGCGAGCCGAAATCGTCGCGCCGGTCGATGCCGGTAGGGAACACCACATTGGCGATGGTTCCGTGGCGTTCCTGGGGCAACGTCGGCGTCAACACCGGCTCCGCCGAACGATAGCGGATCACGCTCGGATGCTCTTTCGAGAGCACCATCACCCCTGCGGAGTAGCACAGCGGGTGTGTACGGTATCACCAGGCTCTTTTATTTCGCTGACGCCGTATGGATCATGAGAAGTTCCAACAGGACGAGGCTGGGCCCACGCGGTTGGAATAGTTGTCTTCGTGGCCGTTATCGTGCGGAAATTAGCGATCCGCTAAGGGCGAGCGGTGCCTCGTCATCTGGCGAGATTCAAAGCAGTAGCCATTGAGATTTGCCCAAAAACCCTCGTCATTGCCTTGGCCGAACCGTTTGATTCTTAAGTATCGCAATCAAAGTGTAAATCTTCGCACGGAATCTGGAGCTTCCAGGGGAGCGCTTTTCCCCACACCCGATTGGCTGTTTCGTTGACTGCACGTCGCTGGGTACTGAAGTGCCGCCGGGGTGCGCGCAGCTTCATCTCGTACTGCCATTCCCGGATGGTCGGAGCCAGAAAGCCGAGGCCCCAGCGGTCTGTGTCAAGGCCGCACAACGTCCGCCGCGAGCGGTCGCAGAGCCTTGACACAGACCGCGCCTCGGCTACACTGACGCCTTCCCAGGGAATGGTCGCGATTGATTTTAGTCGTGGCTATCTGGTGATGGTTCAGCCAAAATCTGTTGAGCCCAGCGATGTTTCTTTGCTTTCACCTGCCGCATGATTTCCTCGTATTGTTCGGCGTCCAGCCACTCGCCCCGCGACATGGGGGAAAGTACGTTGGTCAGGAAAACTTGCAGGCCAACTATCTCCGTCAGCAATCGCTTTCCGTAGTTGATGGGGTCACCGGAGTTCATCTGGTCACTGTCGCGAAGCTCTCGAAAGAGCGCTTGGCGGATCCATTCGCCAAGGCAGATGCCGCGCTCTGCCGCCGCGCGTTCGAGCTCGGCCAACTCCGATTGAGTCACCTTCGTGCTAGCAGTGCGAATGCGGAAATTCTGTGATCCGTTCTTCTTTGCAGACGTAAGTTCTTCGGCCATAACTACCTCTTTTCAAGAAGTACACCTGGGGCGCTCTGAAGCGCCCTCGGAACTGCAGGTCATTCATTCTGAACGGGTCGCTCTGGAGCGCCCCGGAGCGCTCTGCAGCACCCTCGAAGGGGTGGAGTGTCGAAATTCTTCCGGTGCGAAGCACCGTGCCCGCACCACCTCGAAATTGAATGCAAGATCATACCTTCAACACCCGCACAGAAGCCGGGGACTCCACCCCAGCTGTAAGCTTCTTCGCAGGCGGCTCCACCGCATCCCTAGCTTTTGCCTTTTCGGATACACCACGCAGAGGCAATCTCGGAGCGGCGGCGGACCGCCAGCAGCGTGAACAAACGTGCTCCATCGGAACGCCTGCGATGAGGCAACAGCTTGCCCCGTCCGCTGTGCGTAAATGAAGAGGACGGGGTTATCCGAGCGGCGGGAAGCAATCGTTCGCGTGAGCTTCGCGGCGTCTTTTCCGTGGGCACGTTCGTGCAGGATCCACGCCCAATCGTGTTCCGAATTGGTGTGCTTGCCGGGATGCTTTCGCGATGGGATTGCGTGGGGCAAAGGCAATGCATTTGCCGCTGGAATATCCAGCCGAAAGTCCCCTGGATTCGAAGTCGAATCGCGAGGGTATTTGACGGTGATGGGATAAGACGGAGCGTTCTTGCAATTCCGCAATCCCGGTTCCATGCTGGCGGGATCTCCGCCAAAGGGAATCGCAAGCAGTTTGAGGGTGCTGTCCTGCTGCTCGAAAGTGAAACTGTCAATACGGCAGAGGATCTGATACTTACCGAGCGATGTCGAGAGGACTGCGGTCGCCGTTGGAACAGTATCGGAGGTCCGGAGCGAAGTGAGGCGGGCCTCTCCGTCGATATCGAAGTCTAGGTACAGATGCCGCACCGTGGCGATGCTATCTTTGGTGCGTTTGCGTCTGTCAGAGCGAAGCGGATTGGCAGCAACGTAGATCTTGGCTCCGGAAACAACGACGAGGAACCTGCGTGATGCCATGTGCGCCTCCGGGCAAGAGCAGTCTAAAACTGCTGCTTGCCGCGCAAAGCTAACCGCAATCACTCACACTGTCCAATAACTTTTCGGCAGTCTGTTATTCCTGGGAGGAATAACAAAAGGAAGTTACAGTGATTCGGTCGACGAATTTGTTATCAAAGCCCGCATCAGAAATCTTCATCCACCTCGCGATAAAGGACATAGCCACCATCATTTCGCTAAGCTTTCGATCACCCACACACCGTTTGCGCTACTCGCGGCGATGGTCTGAATAGCACCGGGACAAGGCCGGACAACGCCGCGCCAGTGCTGTCTCTAGGTCTCTTGACCTTTTTTTTGAATAACTGGCAGTCCCGTAAGCCCCGTATTTTCAAAGCGCTTGCTTCCGCGAAGCGGCCTTTTCAACGAGAAGTCGAGCTGACGAAGCTGCTTGGCGCGTTCCGTTATAACCTGGAGGAATAACGTCGTTCCGAGAAGTTATTGGACACGGCGACAGGAATGAGCCATGTTCACTGTTCAGTGCGATTGTTTGTTCCCTTTGACCCAATATGGGCACCGACATCAGTGCGGTAGCAGATATGCAGAGGAAGGCGCCTCAGCCTTCCGAAAGACCTGTGAGTGCGAGGGTTGCCGCTGAGTTTCTGCAGATGCACGTTAGAAGTATTACGCGACTTGCAGGGGTTGGACACATTCCCGGCCATCCCATCGGATACGGACAACGCAAGAAATGGCTCTTCTACATCTCGGAACTGGACGAATGGTTGCGGGCTCGGATATGCTCCGAGACATCCCGGCGTCGTCAAGGCAAAGGAGGACAAGTTGCCTAGACGAAACCGTTATCAGTTCGGAAGTCTCGAACTTCGCAAGAGGACCAAAGACCCGGACGTATGGCTATTCCGTTATTGGGATCGACAGAACCGATCAGAGACGCGACCCTCGATAACTGTGGGAACCGTCGAAGATTATCCGACACAAGCGGATGCCAGACGTGCGGCCGACGGTCTACGACTAGAAATCAACAATGGCTTGCCGGTGCGCGAGGCTGTTACTTTTCAAGGCCTGATCGATCGCTACATCAGCGAAGAGATCGAGAGGGGCGACCTTGCGCACACAACCAAGGAACCCGATCTAAATCGTATCAACAAACACATCTCTCCCAAGTGGGGCATTTGCCTGCTACGGGAGGTCAAACCATATCCTGTTCAGGATTGGCTCCGAAAATTGCCACTGGCCCCAAAAACCAGAGGCCATATTCGAAGTCTCATGTACCGCCTCTTCGAGAAAGCTATGCTCTGGGAGCTGATTCCGTTGGAACGCAACCCCATGGGCTTGGTCGAACTCAAAGGAGTCAGCAAGCGCCTCAAAGCTCCACGAATCTTGACGGAGGAGGAGTTTGGGGCGCTGCTCAATCAGCTCGACCATCCTTATCGCTGTATGGTCCTTCTGGCTAGGTGTACGGGCCTCCGTATCAGCGAGGTAATGGGACTGCGTTGGAACCTGATCGACTTCGAAAGTCTCGTCATGGAAATCAGGGAAGGGTACGCTCGCAGTCAAGTCACGAAGCTGAAATCGGAATGTTCCCAGGACGAATTGCCGCTGGATCCAGACGTCGCAACCATTCTTCTGAAGTGGAAGCATCTGTGCCCAGATACGCAAGGAGACCGGGTCTTTCCCAGCCCACGGACAAACAAACCGTACGATTCTGGTTCGCTCCGGAAGAAAGTGCTCCAGACTGCGGCGTCGCGGGCCAAGATTCAGGGACCGATCGGCTGGCACACGCTGCGTCACAGCTACCGCGCTTGGCTCGACGAGACTGGTGCGCCTCTAGGCGTACAACAGAAACTCATGCGTCACGCCAACATCTCGACCACGATGAACGTCTACGGCGGAGCCTTCATGGAAGCGAAGCGCAAAGCCAATACATCGGTAGTGCAGCGGGTGCTGCTTCAAGACCTCACCAAATAGCAAAAGGCCGTCGGGTGGACGGCCTCTCTTATGGCGCTTCAAGGATGGATCTCGATTTCGAGGGGTTGGTGATTTACGTGAGACGAGCTTATGTGTGGGGAAGATTCAAAGAGCCGAAGTCGAAAGCGTCAAAGGCTCCCGTTCCCATGCATCCGCTTCTGGCTGGCTTCCTGCTCGCATGGCGCGAGAGAACGAAGTATGCCAAGGAAAGCGACTATGTGTTTCCCAGCGTAAAGCTGAGAGGCAAGAAGCCGCTGTCCGCGTCCATCATGGTGCAGAAATACTTGCGACCCGCAGCCATCAGCGCCGGCGTGATTCCTGCGAACTGGAAGGGGCGCTTCGGTTTTCACAACTTTCGCCATTCACTGGCGACGGCACTGGTGAAGCTGAAAGTGGACCCCAAAACCGTGCAGGGTGTTCTGCGGCACGAGGACTTTGGCACAACGATGGAACTCTATGCACGGTCCGACATGGACTCCATGCGGGATGCACAAGGCAAGTTCCTGGAACAGCTCATGGGGGACAGAATTCACCTGCTCACAGAGCGAGTTCAGTGAGAATCATGGGTTGGATCGTGGGTTGGAAATTTCCGCTCCTCGCCACTAAGTGCTTTGAAATGATGGTGGCCAGGGACGGAGTTGAACCGCCGACGCCAGCCTTTTCAGGGCTGCGCTCTACCACCTGAGCTACCTGGCCACTTTGTGTCCGCACAGCTCTGCCCGCACCGCTCTGCCCGCAAAACGACTGGCGGCCAATTTGGCCGTGCACCGTGCGCGCTCTCACTGGGCGGGATGCCGCGAAGCAAAACAGCCGATGCGCTTGGGACCGTGCGGAACTTTCGAATTATAACAACCCTCCGCCGTTCCTTCAAAATGGTTGCTGAGATTTCGCAGCACGGTTTCTTGCTCACGTTCTTTCTTACGTTCTCGCTCACCGCTTTCTCACTACGAAAGGCAAGCCATTCATGATCGTCAGCGCGCAGCGATTTGCGCCAAACCAGTACGGGATCTCGCGATAGTCACTCGCCTCAAACATGGCAAGGTCGGCGTCTTTGCCCGGCTCCACGCTGCCTTTGCGGTCCGCTAGTCGAAGCGCCCATGCTCCGTTGATCGTCGCCGCTGCGATCGCTTCCGCGGGTAACATCTTCATGTGCGTGCAGGCCAACGACATCGCCATCGGCATGCTGAGCATTGGAGAAGAGCCCGGGTTGTAGTCTGTGGCGAGCGCGACTGCCACTCCGGATTCAATGAACCGGCGCGCGTCGGGATACTTCGACAGGCCGAGAAAGTAATTTGCGCCGGGGACGAACGTTGCTATCGTTTCGCTTCGGGCGAGAGCTGGCAGGTCGGCATCGTTTACGTGATCCATGTGGTCGAGAGACGCGGGGCGGTAGCGAAGAAGCGGACCGAGTTGCGTTTCGCTGAGCTGTCCCATATGTGCGCGGACGGCGAGATGGTGTTCTTCCGCAGCCGTGAAAATCTGCGCGGCTTCCGCGGCGCTGAAGGCTCCACGATCGCAGAACACATCCACGAACCGGGCTAGTTTGCGCTTTGCGACTGCTGGGATCATTTCGTTGCAGACAAGGTCAACATATTCCTGGGAGCGTCCGCGATACTCGGGCGGGACCGCGTGCGCGCCGAGGAAAGTTGGAACCACGGTTCCGGGCCACTCGCGCGCGGCCGCGTGGATGGCTTCGAGCGACTTCAGTTCCGATTCGAGGTTGAGACCATAGCCGGACTTGGCCTCGACAGTCGTGGTTCCGTGAGCGGCCAAATCCGCCAGCACCGCGGAGACTTTCTGCGTGAGGGCAGCTTTGCTGGACTTCCTTACACCTGCAATGCTGGAGCGAATTCCTCCGCCAGCCTCGGCGATCTCTTCGTAGTTCGCGCCAGAAATCCGCTTCTCAAAATCCACCAGCCGCGGATGCATGAATACCGGATGCGTGTGGGAATCGACGAAACCGGGAAGCACCACGCGTCGGCCACAATCAATCTCAGTAACCTTCTTCCGATTCTTCTTGAGCCACGGATCGCGAAGAGCGTCTTTGGTGGTGCCAACCGAGACGATCTTGCCCGCAATGCAGAGCACAGCAGCGTCTTGAATAATGCCGAGATCGGAAAGGGAAGCGCCGCGTCGAGGGCCGTTTGCCGCTGACCGCAACGTGAGAAGCTGAGCGATGTTTAGCAACAGCAATGGCTTGGGTTTCACGCAATAACCATACTGCATTCACCATGTAGACGCTAAATTTCGAATGAGAAATCCGCAGTCCGGAAGGCTGCCGAGCGGCGCTCGGCTTGGACGGGCGAGACGCCCGTCTCTCCACGAACTTTCCCACCACGCTTCGCGAACGACCAACGACTAGCGACCAACGACCAACGACCAACGATTAGCTACTTCCCCATCGGCACCTTCACGCCCGTCTTCTTCGCAAACTCCTTCGCCTCGTCATACCCCGCGTCCACGTGGCGTATCACGCCCATTCCTGGATCGGTTGTCAGCACGCGCTCGATACGCTTGGCCATCATGTCGGTACCGTCGGCGACCGTGACCTGTCCGGCATGCAGCGAATACCCAATGCCAACGCCTCCGCCGTTGTGGATCGAAACCCACGAAGCGCCCGCCGCCGTATTCACCAGCGCATTCAGCAGCGGCCAGTCGGCAACGGCGTCCGAGCCGTCTTTCATGCTCTCGGTTTCGCGAAATGGAGAGGCCACGGAGCCGCAATCGAGGTGATCGCGTCCAATTACGATGGGAGCCTTGATCGTGCCTTTTTTAACCAGTTCGTTAATCGCGAGCCCGAACCGCGCTCGCTCTCCATATCCCAGCCAGCAGATGCGCGCTGGCAGTCCTTGAAACTTGATGCGCTTGCGGGCAAGTTCAATCCAGCGGCGCAGGTTGCGATTCTCAGGAAAAAGTTCGAGCACGAGATTGTCGGTTACGGCGATGTCCGACGCTTCGCCCGAAAGAGCTGCCCACCGGAACGGCCCGCGGCCTTCGCAAAACAGCGGACGGATATACTCGGGCACGAATCCCGGAAAGTCGTAAGCATTCTTCACGCCTCGCTGAAACGCGAAGGTGCGAATATTGTTGCCGTAGTCGAACGTGACCGAGCCCATCTTTTGCAATCGCAGCATGCCTTCAACGTGCTTCGCCATGGCGTCCAGCGACCGCTCCTGATAAGTCTGCGGATCGCGCCGGCGCAGTTCCAGCGCCGCTTCGAACGTCATGCCATTCGGCACATATCCGTTCAGCGGATCGTGCGCCGAAGTCTGATCGGTGAGAATGTCCGGCACCACGCCGCGTTCGGCGAGTTCCGGAATGATGTCCGCGCAATTGCCCACCAGCCCGACCGAAGCGTTTTCTTTTTTGCGGACCGCATTTTTCAGAATGCGCAGCGCCTCATCAAGAGTGGTCACAAGAAAATCGCAGTAGCCGGTCTTGAGGCGCTTCTTGATGCGCTCGGGATCGACGTCAATCCCAAGAAAGGCCGCGCCGGTCATGGTTGCCGCGAGCGGCTGCGCGCCTCCCATGCCGCCCATGCCGCCGGAGACGATCAGCTTCCCGCTGAGATCACCTCCAAAATGCTTGTCGCCTGCGGCGTTGAAAGTCTCATACGTGCCTTGCACGATCCCCTGCGAGCCGATGTAAATCCAGGAACCGGCGGTCATCTGGCCGTACATCATCAGTCCGGCGCGCTCGAGTTCGTTGAACTTCTCCCAGTTGGAAAAATGCCCAACCAAGTTCGAGTTCGCGATCAGCACGCGCGGCGCGTAGTCGTGGGTTTTGAACACGCCGACTGGTTTGCCCGACTGCACTAGCAGCGTCTCGTCATTCTCAAGATTCTTCAGCGAGCTGACGATGGCGTGATAGCAATCCCAATTGCGCGCCGCTTTTCCGGTGCCGCCATAAACGACCAGATCCTGCGGGCGCTCGGCGACCTCCTCGTCGAGATTGTTCATGAGCATGCGCATGGCGGCTTCCTGGTGCCATCCTTTGCAGGAAAGCGTGGCGCCGCGGGGAGCGCGGATGCGGGTGTAGGAGGAGGTTGGAGCTTCAGTATCCACTGGCATGGGGATATGGTAGTTGGTGGGAAGCGAAATCATCAATGAGAGTAGTTCCGTTTTTAAATTCGCGGTTCCGGATTTTTCTTTCGGAAGGATGCATGCTCGAATGCGGGGTCGAAGGAGGTTATGCGAACCGAACTTCGTCGTGTTTACTAGTTGGTTATGTCCCCCCCCCCCCCCCCCCCCCCCCCCCCCCAATTCGCGCCAAGTTATTCTAATTAAAGTACTTAGTTCTATCAACTACATGAATAAGGACTTAGCTGGGGTTTCTGCAATTTGGCGTGCACTTTTCGGGGTGCGGCGTCGCCGCTTCTAACCGCTTATTGTCCACTTATCGTGTACTTGTCAAAGAGCCGCCGAAGATGGTTTTTGCGGCGGATTTTGGTCCGTCTCTGGAGACGGGCACAGTTTTCGATATTCCACTGTCGGGGAATTCTTGCACGATTGCGATTGTGTGTCTGTGATGGTGGTACAAGAAAAAAGTGATGAAAAACGAGGCTTCGCCGCGGACACGAGCAATTTGCGCTATACACATAAATATGAGAATATTACACATTCGGAGAGTGGCGTATGCGAACCAATATAGACATTGACGACACCTTGATGCGGCAGGCCATGCGGCTTGGTGGCGCAGACACGAAGAAGGCCACAGTGGAGACAGCGCTTCGTCTGCTCATCCAGACGCGCTCACAGGCCGGTATGCGGCGGTTTCGAGGCAAAGTGAAATGGGAAGGGAATCTCGATGAATCTCGCCGTGGCCGCAACACGGAGTAATTAGGATGGTTATCGTAGACACGACTGTCTGGATTGACTATGTGGGAGGCGTCGTCAATGCAGAAACGGAGTGGCTCGACCGCGAAGTGCCGCTCCAACGACTAGGTCTTACCGACATGATCCTTTGCGAAGTGTTGCAGGGCATTCGTGGAACTCGCGAGTTTCAACAGATACGCGATCAACTTCTCACCTTCGACGTATTTCAGACGGGAGGCGCTGAGAACGCTATTGCCGCCGCGGCGAACTATCGCACCTTGCGTCAAAGCGGATACACCGTCCGCAAGACCATCGACTGCTGGATCGCTACGTTCTGTCTGCTGACTAGGAATCAACTGTTGCATCGCGAGCGGGATTTTGATCCGTTCGAAAAGGTGTTGGGGTTGCGGGTCGTGCACGTGTGAATACGAAATGGTCGTCGGCCCGTGCGAAACGTAAGCGGCACAGGGCCGTGGAATGGCACCTTTCGAAAGGTGCGAAGGTGGGGCACCCTGCAGCCGGCTAAGAGTCTAGGTCCGCGAGAAAGTCTCTTAACTGGGGGTCGGTGTCCCGGTACCAGCGCAGCAACTCCCGGAGAGCGCTCAGGCCGGCAGGCCAGGGAGCCTTCTTCACGTCAGTTCTGGTTGCGATCACAGGGTGATGCAGCACCCGCCAAAGCGCAGTGGCAGACAACCCGATGTTCGTGGTGCACTTCTCCAAATTCATAGGATTCCAGGCAAACAGCACGCCACGCACTGGCCCGAGGGGTTTGCCGGTCTCATAAGTCAGAGGTCAGGCCACGTAATACAAACCCGCGTAGCGATTTACAATATTCGTTCTATCTAGGGCCACCCACTCACTGAGCACCTCTGCCACCCTTTTCGTTTTCTCCTCGTCGAAGATATCGTCGTGAGTAACGCGGACGATCGGCTTGCCGAGCCAGATGTTCTGAGAGCCGTCCGGTTCGTTCTTCACGCCATGCCAATCTCCGTCGCCCACGCCGGGTCGGAGTATCATGCGAGTTGGCTCCCTGCCCTCCCAACCACCGCCCACCACACCCCACAAAAGATTCCACGTCGAATAGACGTCCATCGCTGCCGCCTTGCGGTCGGCAACGCAAAACAGAAGTTCTCCTGGTGTTTAATCCATTCAAGCTGGTGAGGGTCGTGATACACCACTGCTTCGACGTTACTCTTGGCCTGAACGGTAAAGAAGGGACCGGCCCTAAGAAGGCCTGCATCGTCAAGGCCGGTGATTAAACTACAGAGGAAGTCGACTCCGATGTCCTCTTGCCGGGGCACAGGAGTAGTGAACGCCACGCCCGACAAAAGGTGTTGTACTAAGAGCTCGGAGCGATCGCCCAGCCGGTAACTTCGAAGGCGGCCTCCACCAGGCATCTGCCTTCTCCTTTCAATCGACGATCGCCAGGATAACAGCCGAAGCAACCCGCGAGCAGCACGCCCTCCCCTCACCCCCCGAAGATCAGAAGACCGGAGTGAGCAAAGTGCAGATCCCTCACTCCGTTCGGAGTGACAAACGCCGAGGGGTTTTGCTTTGCTTGAGAACCGAGAACTGACAACTGACAACTGAGGACTGGTTCCTACTCCCACTCAATCGTACCCGGCGGCTTCGAAGTAATGTCATACACCACGCGATTCACTCCGCGCACCTCATTCACAATCCGATTCGAAATCGTCTTCAGCACTTCATACGGCAATGGAACCCAATCAGCCGTCATGCCGTCCTCCGAATGTACCGCGCGGACGGCGCAGGTGTAAGCATAAGTCCGCTGATCTCCCATCACGCCCACCGACATCACTGGCAAGAGCACAGCGAACGACTGCCAGATTTTCTGATACAGCCCAGCCTTTTTGATCTCGCCCACCACAATCTCATCGCACTCGCGCAGTAGGTCGGCGCGTTCTTTTGTTACTTCGCCTAAGATGCGAACCGCCAGCCCCGGCCCGGGAAAAGGCTGGCGCTGCAGAATGTCTTCGGGCATACCGAGATCGCGGCCGATGCGCCGTACCTCATCCTTAAACAAGTCTTTTAGTGGCTCGATCAACTTCAGCTTCATCTTGTCGGGCAGTCCGCCGACGTTGTGATGCGACTTGATGACCTGCGACGGGCCTCGCACCGAACGCGATTCGATCACGTCGGGATAAAGCGTCCCCTGCACGAGCCACTCAACTTCTCCTTCTTCTTTCAGGATGCGCTTCGCTTCGTCGTCGAAGACCTCGATGAACTCGTTGCCGATGATCTTGCGCTTCTTCTCCGGATCGATGACTCCTGCCAGTTTCCGCATGAAGCGTTCGGTGGCATCGACTGCGATCAGATGCAGTCCGAGATTGTCGCGCAGGCTTTTCTGAACTTTCTCAAACTCGTTCTTGCGCAGCACGCCGTTATTGACGAAGACGCAAGTCAGGCGCGATTTCCCAGATGCATCGCGCATGGCACGATCGACAAGCACGGCAGCAACGGAAGAATCCACTCCGCCTGAAAGGGCGCAGATTGCCCGTCCCTTGCCCACCTGCTGTCTTACCTGAGCTACGGTCGCATCAATAAAATGCTGAGGCGTCCAGGAAGGCTTGGCCCCGCAAATGTTCAACGCGAAGTTGCGCAGGATGTCGGCACCGAGCGGCGTGTGGTGGACCTCAGGATGGAATTGCACCGCCCACATCTTTCGCTCAGCGTTTTCGATGGCGGCAACGGCGTTGGGAGTCTTCGCCGTCAGCCGGAATCCCGGAGGCAGCTCTTCGGCCTCGTCGCCGTGCGACATCCAGACCGCGAGCAGCTTGGGCAGTCCCTGAAAAAGTTGCGAGTCGGAGTGCTGGATCTCGACTTTGGCGTGACCGTACTCGCGTTTGGCGGCGGGGCGCACTTTTCCGCCCAGCACGTAGACCATGAACTGCAATCCGTAGCAGATGCCGAGCACGGGGATGCCGAGATCGAACACACTCTTGTCGGCCAGCGGCGCGTCTTTGTCGTAGACGGAGGACGGGCCGCCGGACAGAATGATGCCGGCCGGAGAGTAGCTGCGAATTTCTTCGAGGCTGGCGTTGAAGGGCAGGACGACGGAGAAAACCTTTTGTTCGCGGATGCGGCGGGCGATTAACTGCGAATATTGCGCGCCGAAGTCGAGGACAACGATGGATTGGGTTTCCACGGATGAGTGTCTCAGATCGAGGGGCCGGTTGCAAACGAAAGCAAAACCTTAGCCACAGGGGGCACAGAGGGACACAGGGAAACACAGGGGAAAATGATACTTCCGCTGATCCTCGGCATCCCTTGTGGGTTATCGCACTCTGTCGCACCGCGTTAGCGCACAACGACATTCACTAGCTTCCTCGGCACGACGATGGTCTTTACCACCTGCTTGCCAGCAATCGCCGCTCGCACCTTCTCATCAGCAAGCGCTGCTTGTTTGATCTGATCCTCGCTAGCGCCTGCTGACACAACTACAACGCTGCGCAACTTCCCGTTGACCTGCACGGGAATTTCGATCTCGTCCTCCGCCGCCAGCGCCGGATCGTATTTCGGCCACGCAGCTTTCAACAGATTGCTCTTCTCGCCGGTCATCTCCCACAACTCATGAGCGAGATAAGGCGCCATCGGCGCCAGCAGCAGAGCGATGTTGCGCTGCACGTCCGCGATCAACGGGGCGGGGATTCCGCCGCCGGCGCGCGCCTCCTCGGCGCCATAAATCTCATTCATCAGTTCCATAATGGCCGCGATGCAGGTGTTGAAATGCCAGCGGCCCTGGAAGTCGTCGCTAACGCGCTTGATGGTCTGATGCAGCTTGCGCTGGATCGCCCGCGCCTCGGGGGACAACGGTTGAGACTGTGCAGGCGGAGACGGAGCAAGCCCCGTCTCTACAGTGAGAGTCGGAGCGGCCACCGCGGGATTTCTGAGGTAGAACCGGTACACGCGCCCCACAAATCGCTGAATCCCTTCGATGCCCGATTCCTGCCAGTCCAGGTCGCGATCCGGCGGCGCCGCGAACAGGCTGTAGAGCCGCGTCGCATCCGCCCCGTAGCGCGCCACCATCTCATCCGGCGACACTACGTTGCCGAAACTCTTCGACATCTTCGCGCCGTCTTTGATCACCATCCCCTGCGTGAACAGGCGCGCCACCGGCTCCTCGTTTTTCACCAGCCCCATGTCGCGCATGAACTTCGTCCAGAAGCGCGAATAAATAAGGTGGAGAATGGCATGCTCCACGCCGCCAATGTATTGATCAATCGGAAACCAGTAAGCGATCTTTGCGGAGTCGAACGGCGCCTTGTCATTGTGCGCATCGGCGTAGCGGTAGAAGTACCAGGACGAATCGACGAACGTGTCCATGGTGTCGGTCTCGCGCCGCGCGGGGCCGCCACACTTCGGACAAGTCGTGTTCAGGAACTCCGGCACATACAGCAACGGCGATCCACCGGCGAGCGTAATCGGTACGTTGTCCGGCAAAATCACGGGCAAATCTTTTTCCGCGACCGCGACCACGCCGTCCTTCTCGCAATACACCATCGGAATGGGCGTGCCCCAATAGCGCTGCCGCGAGATGCCCCAGTCTTTTATTCGGAAGGTGACGGTGGCCTTGCCAAAGCCTTTCTCTTCGGCGCGCGCCGACATCTTCTTAATCGCGTCCGCGCAGCTCAGCCGGTTGAACTCGCCAGAGTTCACCAGCATCCCGTCCATGCTGGTAAATGGCAACGGCGGTTCGACCATCGTTTCTTCTTCGTTCGACTGCGGCATGATCACCAGCCGGATATCCAGCTTGTACTTCTTCGCGAATTCGTAATCGCGCTCATCGTGCGCTGGCACGCTCATGATTGCGCCCGTGCCGTAGTCCATCAGGATGTAGTTCGCGACCCACACCGGGATTGCTTCGCCGTTATACGGATTCTTCGCGTAGCGTCCGGTGAACACACCGTGCTTCTCGATCGCGCCGATATCGCCCGCTTCTTTTGCTTTGCGCTGCTCGGCGATTAACTCTTCCACCTGCGCACGCAGCTTGGCATCGCGGGCAATCATGTCGCACACGATCGGATGCTCGGGCGCCAACTGCACCGAGGTCGCGCCGTAGATCGTGTCCACGCGCGTGGTGAAAACGGTGATCGTCGATCCCGCCGGCCCCACCGTTCCGCCCAGATCGAAATCTACCAGCGTGCCTTCGCTGCGCCCGATCCAGTTCTGCTGCATGACGCGGACTTTTTCCGGCCAGCCTTGCAGCTTATCGAGATCGCGCAGCAACTCGTCGGCGTACTTCGTGATCCGCAAGAACCACTGTTCCAACTCACGCTGCTCGACGGGCTGATCCTCATGCCGCCAGCACATACCAGCGACGACCTGCTCGTTCGCCAGCACCGTGGCGCACTGCGGACACCAGTTCACTTTGCTCTTCTTGCGATAGGCGAGTCCGGCCTCGTAGAGCTTCAGAAAGAACCACTGATTCCAGCGGTAGTAGTCCGGCAGGCAAGTTGTAACCTCGCGCGACCAGTCGTACGCGAAGCCGAGGCGGTTCATCTGGACTTTCATGGCCGCAATGTTCGCAAGCGTCCACTGCTTCGGCGGAGTGTTGTTCTTGATGGCAGCATTTTCCGCCGGCAGACCGAACGAATCCCAGCCCATGGGATGGAGCACGTTGTAGCCGTTCATCCACATGTAGCGAGCCAGCGCATCGCCGATCGAATA
Source organism: uncultured Acidobacteriaceae bacterium (assembly GCA_963772195.1). Classification (GTDB taxonomy): domain Bacteria; phylum Acidobacteriota; class Terriglobia; order Terriglobales; family Acidobacteriaceae; genus Acidiflorens. Next base: position 542,400 of record CAVYWE010000004.1, read on the forward strand.
GTTGCGGACGTGCCCCATGTGCAGCGCGCCCGAAGGGTAGGGAAGCATCTCCAAAACGTAATACTTCGGCTTGGTCGGGTGGGCCTCGGCGGCATACAGGGACGGATCGCTTTGCCAACGAGCTGCCCATTTCTGCTCGATGCGCTGTGCGTCGTAACGCTCTTCGCGGGCGGCGGAGATTGGTTTGTCTTCCGGTGGCATATATAAGGATGGTTCAGTAAAGAGTAATCGTTGATTTTACAACGGGGAGACCGCCAACACGCACAAGGCTCGGAGTGCGGTCAAATAGCTCGTGGAGGGACGGGCGTTCCTCGCCACGGATTGTCCCGGCAGCCCGCCATTTGCCCACTTCCCGCAGCGGCAGCTAGACTTAATATCTCGGAGTATTCCCTATGCTAGTAGTCATGCAAGCGCAGGCCACCGAAGAGCAGGTCCGCGCGGTTTGCCAAAAAATCGAATCGCTTGGATACCGCGCCCACTCCATGCCCGGCGCGCAACGCACCGCCATCGGCATCACCGGCAATCAGGGCGAGGTCGAATCCGGGACACTGGAAGAAATGCCCGGCGTTCAGGAAGTCATCCGCGTTACCAAACCTTACAAGCTGGTCAGTCGCGATACCAAACCCGACAATACCGTCATCAAGTTTTCAGATTCTCACTTGAAGGGTTCGCCGGTAACCATCGGAGGCCCCGACCTGGCCATCATCGCTGGCCCGTGCGGCATCGAGACTCGCGATCAGGCATTCAAAATCGCCGAGCGCGTGGCCCGTGCCGGAGCCCAGTTCTTTCGCGGCGGCGCTTACAAACCTCGCACTTCTCCTTATTCTTTTCAGGGACTGGGCGAAGAAGGCCTGAAGATCATGGCCGAAGTCCGCGACCGCTTCGGACTGCTCATCGTCACCGAAGCCGTCGATTACGAATCGCTCGACCTCGTCGACCAATACGCCGATGTCATCCAGATCGGCGCTCGGAACATGCAGAATTTCTCTCTGCTCAAGCGCGCCGGACGCGCTGGCAAGCCTGTCCTCTTGAAGCGCGGCATCTCGGCGACGCTCGAAGAATTTCTCATGGCTGCCGAGTACATCATGAGCGAGGGCAACTACAACATCGTCCTGTGCGAGCGCGGAGTGCGCACTTTCGCCGATCACACGCGGAACACGCTCGACCTCAGCATTGTGCCGGCCGTCCAGCGCCTCAGCCACCTGCCCATCGTGGTTGACCCAAGCCACGGCACCGGCAAGCGCAACAAAGTGACGCCACTCTCCCGCGCCGCCGTCGCCGTCGGAGCCGATGGTCTGATCGTCGAGGTTCACCACGATCCCGACCGCGCACTTTCGGATGGCATGCAGTCGCTGTTCCCCGATCAGTTCGACGCGCTGATGGTGCAGGTCAGGCAGATCGCGGCGGTGCTGGGACGATCAATTCCCGGACAATCAATTCCCGGACGATCCATCCCCAAAGCTGCCGAGCCCGGCGTTTTGGCGGGCGCATCGAGGCAATCGACCTCTTGATCTAGAGAGAAGAAATATGACACCGCGCGCTCTGTTCCTTCCGCTGCTTCTCTTAGGCACGGCGATGGCGCAAGATTCTGCGCCGATACCGCTGTCAGGAAAGGATCATGTCCCGATTTGCCGCGGCAACGACAGCGATGCTCCAGGCTGTGTCACAGCACCGCACGCGACCTACTCTCCCGATCCAAAGTATCCAAAGAAGGAGAGCAAAGCGCGTCATCGTGGGGCAGTTGTTTTGGATCTGGTTGTCGATGCTGACGGCTTGCCACGTGACATCAAAGTATCGAGTCCGCTCAGCCCCGAGTTCGATGAGGCAGCCATCGATGCGGTGAAGAAGTGGAAATTCTCGCCGGCTACCAGAGATGGCAAACCTATCGCCACCGAAATCAAGGTAGAAGTAAACTTCCGCCTCTATTGAGATGGCCACATCTGATAATCTCTTGCCTGCAGCGAGGCCAACTCGTCCTTGAGAAAATTCCTGTTACTTGCCGTCCTCGTCCCGCTCGTCCTCGCCGCCGGATGGTACTACTTTCACGAGCGCACTCTTCCTGGCTACGGGCCGCTCTACCGCGAATACGCATACATTTCGAATGGCAAGAGTAATACGGTTACGGTTATTGATCTGCGCAGCTTTCGGCCGGTAAGAACACTGCAGGTTGGGGCCGAACCTACCGGAGTTGCGGCCAATCCTAAGCGAAACGAAGTTTACGTCGTTAACACCGGGTCGAATAACGTCAGCGTGATCGACGCCGAGCAGAACAAAGTTGTGGCTACTATCGGCGTGTATGGACGGCCTTACTTTATTGATGTTTCTCCCGACGGCCACCGCGCCTACGTTGCTAATTCCGGGTCTGCTAATGTTTCCGTGCTTGATCTCGACCGTCATACTGTCGCGGCTACGCTTCATGTTGGCGGAAGTCCCGGGCTCGCTCGCGTTTCGCCTGACGGAGCTACCGTCGTTGTTACTAATCGCGCCGACAACTCTGTCTCCATCATCGACACCGCGCGCCTCGCCGTGCGTTCCGCCATCACCATCTGCATCCATCCCGAGGACATCGCTATCCTGCCTGATTCCAGCAAAGCATTCGTGTCCTGTTCGGGATCGGGGCAGGTTGCCAGTATTGATCTCAAAAACGACAAGCTGCTGGCGCTCCTCGATGTCGGAAAATCTCCGGTGAGTCTCGCGCTGAAGCCTGATGGCGGGGAACTGGTCGCTTTCAATTTCGATGCCGGCACCATCTCCATCATCGAGACTACGGGCAACGAAGTTTCGGGCAGCTATCTCGTCGGCGCTCAGCCTACTCGCGGCGTGGTGTCGCTTGATAACTCGCGCTTGTATGTCTCTAACTTCGGGTCGAATAACATCGCGGTCTACGACATCGACCTTGGAAAGGTCATCGCATATCTTCCCGTAGGAACGCACCCGGACGCGCTGGCGCTCTCGCAGAATCAGAATTATCTGCTGGTGCTTGATTCCGGTTCTGGAGACCTGGCGGTAATCCAGAAACGCCAGCCGAAGAAGCTGGAGCCATCGGAATATTCCTTGCTGACCATCATTCCCGTCGGCATGCAACCGAACCAGATCGTGGTGAAGTCGTTTCTGGCGACGAAAATAACGGACGGCCGCTAGTGCTGGTTTCAGGAAAAGCCCCATTGTTCCAGCTCCAGAAGGCTCACTTGCCAGCGCTTACGAAAGCACCCGTAGTCGCGTTAATCACGCCGATGCCCTTCCTGTTAGTCTCGCTGGTGCCGTAAATGACGTACCAGACGGGCACGTTCTGCTTCCGGTCCTTGAGCAACACGTAGATGACTGGCTGCTGCGCATCTTTCTTGAGAATGCCGGCGCCTCCGTGTTGCAGGGTGATGGCGAATGCCGTATCGGTATCGGTTTTGACCAACAACGGTAAAAAGGCAAGATTGGCGGCGTCGGCGTTGTAGGCGCCTTCACTCCCCTCGGCTGAAACTCCGAAGGGCGGCGCATCCGGAAGACGGCTTCCCGAGCAAACGATGGTCTTGGTGGAGCGGCGACTGGGCGAAGCGAAGAACCCTCGCCAGACGGTTGATTTGCCGTTCTGGCCGGTGGTATCCGTGGTGGGGACGGATTCCAACCGAGCCGGCTGCGCATCCCGCGCCCATTTCAAGGCGAGACCCATCATTCGATTGAATGCCTCCTGCCCGGTGTAAAGCACGGGTTCCTTACTCTGCGTCGGTGCGGCGGCTGGCTTTTCGGCGGTGCTCTCGTTTGGATTATTTTGGGTTGAGTTACACCCTGCTGTCAGGATTGCAACGCTGATTACACTCAGGGCGAATGCGAGACGACAGAATTTCATACTCCGTCCCTCCGAGGATTCTGAACATATCTTGCATTTATCTCGATGCGACCTTCTGGTGGCTGCTTCGCTTCGCGAAGGGGCCACGTCGCTCAGGATGACATCTCGTATAGGGCCGGACGCCAGCAGAATCCATGGGGCGCAAAAAGCCTACCAATTTCGCCACTCGGGCTTGGCTGGTGATTCCCGGCCTGACTTTTCGCCTAGCTCTTCGCCTGACTCTTCGCCTAGCTTGTCGCCTAGCTCTTCTTCCCGGTCACGGCATAAAAAGCAGTCGCCTCTTGCTCAACGTGCTTGCTGCCGCACTTGGGGCATTTCGCGTCTACCTCGTGTTCCTTGAGCGTGAGAATTAATTCGAAGGATTTGTGACAGTCGTTGCAGACATAGTCATACACGGGCATGGGGGCCTCCCGCTCGATTGCGATCACGAGCCACGGTTGGAATTGTACGCCGACACGCGCCGCTTGTCCGCGAGCCCGAGCTAGCGCCGACGTCCCGCCCATGCGCCCCATCCTCCGGCGAAACCAGCACTGGCGAAACCTGATAAAGCGCAGTAAAATCCTGTCGCTCACCAAAGCAAGTCAGGCCCCTTTGAAATCTTGTTTCAAAACAAAAGGAGGTGGATATGAGACGCTGGATGCAGATAGGCCTTCTCATGTTGTGTGTACTGATCCTCTTGGCCTCGACCCCTGGGAAACCTGCATGGCAGATGAAAGCTGATTACGTGGAAGCCTGCAGTTGTCATCTGTTCTGTCCCTGCTATTTCAACAAACATGCCGAGCACCCGCACTGCGAGTTCAACATGGCGGTCAAAGTGCGCGAAGGGCACTCGGGCAACACGAACCTGGCGGGGGCCAAGTACTGGCTGACTGGGGATCTGGGCGACGAATGGGGCACAAACAAGAAGGGAGAATGGGTGGTGGTATCGTTCGATCCGTCCACGAACAAAGAGCAACGCGACGCTCTCGCGCCGATGATTCTCAAGACGTACGGTCTGGAATGGGGCGAACTGAAAGTGCAGGAAGCTCCGATCGAGGTTAGTCGGGCCGGGGATATCGTCAACGCCACCCTTGGTGGTGGTGAAATGGCATCCATGAAGCTGAAGCGTGAGCCGGGCGCCGATGGCAACGGCGTGGTACTGAAGAACGTAAAATATTTTGGGGCTCAGAACAATGACGGCTTCGAAATGTACCGTTCTCTCGATCACAGCGCCAATGTGCAGGGACACAAATTCTCCTACTCCGACCGGAATGCTTTTCTGATTTCGATCGATACGCACGAAGGCGAGAGCGGCGGCATGTCTGGCAAGTGAAAGGACTTCGTTCGGTCTGCCCCCGGCATTTGGCTGGGGGCTTTTCATTTCTGGAATCAGCGAAGAATTCCAAAACGAAGGGCGAAAGACCCGCTAGCGCAGAACCAGATCCGAATATTCAGGGTGGGTTTCGAGAAACCCGGCGACAAAGGGACAGACCACATCGATCTTCATGTGATTGGCTCGGGCCCAGTCGAGCGCGGTCCGTGCCAAGGTTGAGGCTACGCCGCTGCCGCGAAGGGCCTCGGGAATTTCGGAATGAAGTAGCGCGAGCACGTGGCCGGCGATAGTGTACTGGAGGGTGGCCACTTGTCCGTCGCGCTCCAGTTCAAAGCGGCCGGTCGTGACCAACTCGGGAGCGGGTTTTTTGTTGCCAAATATTTTCATTGCGGGCTCCGGAAGTGCTCCAGAATCGCCTGCGCCTGCGTTCTTGTTACGACTGCTGACAGTGCCGCTACGTCGGCTTGCTTTACGGCTTGCAGGCTTCCGAAATGTTCCAGCAGACGGCGGGTGGTTGATTCTCCGACGCCGGGAATTTCTCGTAACTCGGTGGCGCGGTCGCGGATCTGACGGCGCTTGCGATGAAAGGTTACGGCGAAACGATGCGCTTCGTCGCGGATCATCTGGACCAGATGTAAGACGGGAGAATGATGGTCGAGCACGATGGGTTCATCTTCCTGTCCGTAGACGTAGATGATCTCTTCTCGCTTGGCGATGGCGGCCAGGGGCTGGTTGATGATTTCCAGGGCGTCGAGCGCCTGGGCGGCGGCGTGGAGCTGTCCGAGGCCGCCGTCGATCAGCACCAGGCTGGGCATGGGCTTCTTGTCGTCAAGCTTTTTTTCTTCAAGCTTTTGTTCGTCAAGCTTTTTTTCTTCACACAAGCGCTTGTAACGGCGGGTGACCACTTCGCGCATGGAGGCGAAATCATCCACGCCGGCGACGGTCTTGATGATGAACTTCCGGTAGTCGGATTTTTTCATCTTGCCGTCTTCCCATACGACCATCGATGCGACCGTTTCCGCTCCCTGAATGTGCGAGATGTCGAAACACTCGATGCGCTTGGGCAGCTCGGGGAGGGCGAGCGCGTCTTGCAAGGCTTCTTGAATGACGCGGGTGTTTGGCTTCATGACGCGGAAACGCTGATCGTACGATTGCTTGGCGTTGGCGCCGGCTAGATCGATGAGCTCGCGCTTGTCTCCGCGCTGCGGGACGGTGATGTGGACGCGCGTGGCTCGTCCGCCTTCGCCGGCTAGTTGCTCGCTTAGGGCTTCTTCTAGTTCTTCGCGGTCTTCGAAGTCTACGGGGACGTAGATGTTTCTGGGGACGTAGGGCTGGGCTAGATAGAGCTGCTTAAGCAGGGCGGAGAAGAATTCATTGGGATGGAATTCTTGTGTGGCGGCGGGGCTCTGCCCCGCGACCGGGTCGGAGACCCGGGGCCACACGGGCGCGGCCAACTCGGGGAGGTCTTCCCAGAAAAATTCGCGGCGGTCCAGGACTTTTCCTCCGCGCATGTGGAACAGGTTCACGGCCAGCATCTGGTTCTCGTAGTGATAGCCGAAGACGTCGGCGTCGTCGCCTTCTACAGCGGCGATGCGCTGCTTCTCCTGGAGCTGCTCGACGGTTGAGATCAAGTCGCGATAGCGGGCGGCGCGCTCGAACTCCTGCGCTTCGGCAGCTTCGGACATGCGCTCGCGCAGAGATTTGACCAGATCGGTTTGCCGGCCTTCGAGAAAGAGCTTCACGTCGCGGACGGCTTCGGCGTAAATCTCGGGTGTGGTCAGATCCATCACGCACGGACCGAGACAGCGCTTGATGTAGTACTGGAGGCAGGGACGCGGATGGTAGCGCGTCAAATCCACTTTGCAGGATGGGACCATGAAGTGGCGATGAATGAGGTCGACGATGCGATAGGCGAGATTGGCAGGGAAGTAGGGGCCGTAGTAGGCGCTGCCATCCTTACGCAGGCGGCGCGTTACATATACGCGAGGGAAGCGCTCGGCGAGGGTGAGCTTCACATAGGGATACGTCTTGTCGTCGCGCAGCAGGATATTGAAGCGCGGTTTCTTCTGCTTGATGAGGTGGTTCTCGAGGGCGAGCGCCTCTTTATTATTGGCGACAACGATGTAGTCGACGTCGACCGCTTCGCGGACTAGCGTGCCGGTTTTCGCGTCCTCCCAGCGGCCTTCGTGGAAGTAGGACGAGACGCGCGAGCGCAGGTTGTTGGCCTTGCCCACGTAAATGACTTCGCCTTCGGCGTTCTTGTAGAGGTACACGCCCGCCGAGGCGGGCAGGCTGCGGATTTTCTGGGAGAGATCCATTTCTGCTAAGGACTATGATAGAGCCTGACACGCAAAGGATTCATGGCGATGGCGAAGCGGACTGGTCCCACTCCAAAATTCATGAAGTACTCAGGATCGATACAGGGTCCGGCGGATTTATCTTCGCGGCGCGGGTTTTCCCTGGGCGTTGGGGACAAGATCGTCGTGGAAGACACCGTGGAGGAAAGGGCTCAGTTCAAACCCTCGAAGAGATTCCTCCGCGGGAAGACGCGGCAAGCCGCGTCTCTACGGGAAAGAACCTAACTGCTCCATCCTTTTACGAACTCCACCAGACTGCGCAGGGCGATTCCGGAGGGGCCTTTGGCGATCCACGGTTTGGCTTCTTCCGTCCAGGCGGTGCCGGCAATGTCGAGGTGAATCCAGGGTGTGTCTTCCGCAAATTCTTTGAGGAACATGGCGGCGGAGATGGCGCCACCGTAACGGCCGCCAGAGTTGACCATGTCGGCGATGTTGGATTTGATGACTTCCTTGTATTCGTCGTCGAGCGGAAGGCGCCACATTTTTTCTCCGGCTTGTTTGGTGGCGTTCGAAAAGCGCTCATACATCTGATCGTCGCTGGCGAAAATTCCGGCATTCACATAGCCGAGAGCCACGACTACGGCGCCGGTCAGGGTGGCGGCGTCCACAAGATGAGTGCAGCCGAGTTGGCGGGCGTAGCAGAGGCCGTCGGCTAAGACGAGACGTCCTTCGGCGTCGGTGTTGATGATCTCGATGGACTTGCCGGACATGGCGATCTGCACGTCGCCCGGTTTTTGCGCTTTGCCGGAGGGCATGTTTTCGGTGGCGCAGATGATGGCGGTGACTTTGACCTTGGGCTTCAGCAGGGCAATGGCGCGCATGGCGCCGATCATGGTGGCGCCGCCGGCCATGTCGTATTTCATTTTCTCCATGCCGTCGGCGGGCTTGATGGAGATGCCGCCGGTGTCGAAGGTCACGGCTTTGCCGACCAGACCTAAATGAACTTTGTCAGCCGCGCCTACGGGATCGTAGCGCAGGACGATGAGCGCGGGAGGTTCGTCGGATCCCTGGGCCACTCCCCAGAACGCGCCCATCTTGAGTTGTTTGATCTTGTCGGCGCCGTAGGTTTCGCAGTTCAGGCCGACTTCCGCCGCCATCTTCCTGGCGCGTTCGGCCATCACGGTCGGCGTCATGCGATTGGAGGGTTCATTAATCAGGTCGCGTGCGAAGTTCTGCGACTCGGCAACGATGCGTCCGGCTTGCATGGCGCTTTCCAGGGCTTTCGCGTCGCCTTGCGCATTGCCCGGCACATTGCCTGGCACGATGATGGTGAGGGCGTCGATCTTCTGGTCCTTCTCGTTGCGGTCGCTTTTGTAATACCCAGGATCGAAGTTGCCGACGAAGGCGCCTTCGACGATCGCGGGCACTCCTTGGCTCGCGGGAACTGTGCTCTCAGGGACAACGAAGGCAAAGCTGCGGATGCTTTTGCTTTTCAGCGTTCGCACTGCCGCTCCGGCGAGTTTGCGCAGTTCCGCGGCTGAAAAAGTCTTCGCTTTGCCACCTCCAAGGAGGAGCAATCGTTTCGCTTTTAACCCCGCGGGGCGATGCACCAGCGTGGTTTCGAATGTCTTGCCGGTGACTTCACCGCTTGAAACCACGTCCTTGGCAGCTTCGCGCACGGCAGCGTCGCTGGATTCCAGCGTTACGGCGGGCTTGTCTTTCTTGCTTTGATCTTTTTCGTTTTGATCTTTTTCACTTCGATCAAGGACCACCACGACGAGGCATTCGGTTTCCAGTTGAGACGGAACGGAGGAAGAGAGGTTTGTATTCATGATGGACTACTTCAGTATCCACGGTGGAAGGGGGAACGCGCAACTCAGCAGCGGGCCAGCAGGAGTTGACCGGAGTCTCGGCCCCGACCCATCGAATCGGGGGCGTACTCGGCGGACCGTGTAGCAGGATCTCAGAGCGCAAGGCGTAAGCACTGGGATCTGCCATTTTGAAGTCCTTGGCCAGATCCAATGAAACGCGATCATACTCCTGATCGCCTTCCATTAATGTCACGACGACAGTTTCCGGCTTCCGGTCGCACTTCTCCCGGACACCAAGCAGCCCAGGTGCGCGACTCTGGGTGAGGAAAGGAATCTGGATGCGGAAGGATCCGCCTTCGACGGTCACGTCGCCTGATTCACCCAGTTTTTGTTTCTGTTTCGGATAAACAAGCTGCACCCGAACGATGCCTTTGCGAGGTGCATGTTCGACCCGACCGTTCACAATGACTACATCAACCGAGCACTGTGAGAATGCGCCCGCGGAGATCGAGCAAATGGACAAGACTTCCGCAAGCGCCTTGATCGCGCGGTAAAACATAGTGAACCTCTCGTCCGGCGGAGCAATCATGCCACAAAATAGCTGTCGTCGGGCCAGTGCCCGTCATTCCGGAAATCGTAACAAGATTTGATTGTCTGTTGCTGTCGGGCAAAACCAGAATAGAATGCCGCAGGTATCACCTTCCCCAGGGAGCCTACCAGACCCCTCGCGGTGGGCTCTTTTCCTAATTCTTTGGTTCGGCCCAGGGTGCGTTAGGCTCCCGCTCCACCCGTTCCTTCCCAAGTGGTTGATTTCACGCAGGATGGCTGAAATCAGCCACTCGTCTACCCGCAACTTTTCGCCCCGATCCGAGTTCAAATGAGTAGGCGCTTCAGAAGAAAACAAAAAAAGCTGAAGCGCTTTACTCGGCGAATCGCAACCACGAATCGCCGAGTGGGACGAAAAGGGGGTTTCACAATGAAGTATCTGAGATATATTGCGCTGCTTGCTTTACTGGCGTTGCCGCTTGCGTACTCGCAGGCCGAGGTCAGGGTTGGAGTGGGTATCGGCTTCGGCGGTTATGCGGCTGGTCCGCCCGTCTGTGCTTATGGTTATTACCCGGACTATCCGTATGGTTGCGCGCCCTACGGCTACTACGGTCCGAGCTGGTTCGCGAACGGGATCTTTATTGGCGCAGGTCCCTGGTATGGCTGGGGGCATCCGTATTACGGACGGCCCTACGGTCGCGACTTTGACGGTCGATTTGAGGGACGGCGGTTTGATGGGCGTGGTTTTGATGGACATGGTGCGGCAGTTCGGGGCGGCTTCGAAGGGCACGGCTCCGTCGGAGGCTTTCGCGGTGGGTTCCATGGAGGGTCCCGGGGCCGCTAACAACTGATCGGGTCATCTAACCATCGGGTCATCGGGTGATCGAAGTTCAAAGGCCTTCGACTTTAGATGACCCGATGGCCGGATCACCGGATTAATTATCGTGATATTATTTTCGCGTGCTGGGCGGACGCAGCAACGAGCAGTGGATCACGCAATACGGTTCCAGTCATCAGCACCCGGTGAACCGCGTGTGTCACACGCTGGGCATTCCGACCATCCTGCTCTCGGTCCCACTTTTTATCGTCAGCATCTTCATCCACCGCCTGTGGCTGTACGCGCTAGCTCTGTTCCTCATCGGATGGGTCTTCCAATTCATCGGCCACGCCTTCGAGGGCAAGGCGCCTGAATTCTTCCACGACTGGCGTTTCCTGTTCGTCGGCGTGCGGTGGTGGTGGGCGAAGATCCGCGGCAAAGCCTGATCTGTCCAGCCGCACGGCCTTCGGTCGAAGGTTTGGCGAGGAGCTTGCAATGGTCCCAGCTATTTCACGCTGATGTCGTGCCAGTGATGCATGACGGCACAGCTGATATGGCCGATTACGAACCAAAAGACCGCTACGAGAACGTTCTTAACTCTTGGGGTCATGGCGACAATCATGCCACAGCGGGGATGCTAAGGCGAAGGGGAACTTGAAATTCGCCCGCTACCATTGTTGGAATCTCCGCCGCGAAGACGAGCACCCACTGCACACTACTTAGCGAGGCGCGTCAGAATCTCCTTGCCCAGCTTCTGGGCCTCGCCGAAAAATTTCTGGTATTCGATGAAGATCCGGTTCAGCTCGAGCGACTGGTCGGCGGTGAGCCTGCGGCGCAGTATCATGTCGCGGACGTGGACGGGATTGGGCAGGGTAGCGTCTTCGGTGAGTTCTTCAAGGGCGGTCGAGGGATTGTAGTGGTACATGCCCCTCATTTTATCGCTTTCGACGATCGCGTGAGTTTATACGGTGGAGGGACGGGTGTGTTGCTGGCCGACCCCGCCGGAACGGGGCAGAGCCTCGTCACCCACACAAACATGGTCACCACACGGGGATGGCCGGCGCTCCATCAGTGGCGGGGTGCACCATGCCTGGCCCCTAAAGGGGCGTCTTCCTTGGGGAAGCTACGGTATCGCTAAAGCGATACCCTGATACAAAACATGAGGGGGTTTGCGCCGCCCCTCTGAATACAAAACATGAGGGCGGCTTGCGCCGCCCCTCTTGGAACTGAAAACCGGAAACTGAGAACTTGACAGCTGGTTTCCTACGTCCCTTCCGACCAGCTTGCCAGATATTCTTCCTGCTCCGGAGTTAAGCGGTCGATCTTGATGCCGAGTGATTCCAGCTTGAGCTTGGCTACGCGTTTGTCGAGATCCACCGGAACCGTGTAAACCTTTTTTTCTAACGACGCATGGTTCTTCACCATGTACTCGCAGGAAAGGGCTTGGTCGGCAAAACTCATATCCATCACCGACGCGGGATGGCCTTCGGCGGCGGCGAGGTTGATCAGGCGGCCTTCTCCGAGCAGATTGATGCGGCGGCCGTCTTTCATTGTGTATTCGTCGACGAAGGTGCGCGTGGTGCGCTTGGAGGACGACAGCTTTTCGAGCGACGGGATGTCGATTTCCACGTTGAAGTGGCCCGAGTTCGAGATGATGGCGCCGTCTTTCATGACTGCGAAGTGCTGCTTGGCGAGAACGTTCTTGTTGCCGGTGACGGTGCAGAAGACGTCGCCGATTTTGGCGGCCTCCTCCATGCTCATCACGCGGAAGCCGTCCATAACCGCTTCGAGAGCTTTCGTCGGATCAATTTCGGTGATGATTACTTCCGCTCCAGCACCGCGCGCGCGCGACGCCAGACCGCGGCCGCACCAGCCGTAACCGGCGATCACGAACTTCGATCCCGCGAGCAGGAAATTCGTGGCGCGGATGATGCCGTCGATCGTCGATTGCCCGGTGCCATAACGATTGTCGAAGAGATGCTTGGTGTCGGCGTCGTTGACCGCAACGATGGGATAGCGCAACACGCCTTCCTTAGCCATGGCGCGCAAGCGAATCACGCCGGTGGTCGTTTCCTCGGTACCGCCGATCACATTCTCCAGCTCCGCTGTGCGCTTGGTGTGCAGCACGGAGACCAGGTCGGCGCCGTCGTCCATGGTGAACTGCGGCTTGTGATCGACCGCCGCCATAATGTGCGAGTAGTAGGAGTCGCTGTCCTCGCCCTTGATGGCGAAAACCGGAATGTTGTAGTCGCGAACCAGACTGGCGGCAACATCATCCTGAGTTGACAGCGGGTTCGAGGCGCACAGGGCTACATCGGCGCCGCCGTCGCGCAACGCGATCATTAAATTTGCGGTCTCGGCCGTCACGTGCAGGCATGCCGAAACGCGGACGCCCTTGAGTGGCTGGTTCTTGATGAACTCCTTGCGGATGATCTGCAGCACCTTCATCGACTGGTTCGCCCACTCGATGCGCTTCTTGCCCAGATCGGCCAGTTCTAATCCCTTAATGTCGCTGCTGATTGATGTCGTAGCCATTTCTCTCCCGGATGAGGTCAGAGGTGAGAGGTCAGATTGCAGAGGTGACTTCTGACTCCCTCACTCACGCCTAGCTTGCCCTAAGTTTTGCTTTGTTTCGTTGCTGCTATTTATGGTTCGGGCTCTCAGGTTCTTACCTCTGCCCTCTGACCTCGAACCTCTGACCTTATTTCCGTGCTGCGACTAGTTCCGGCTTCAATCCGGCGTCGGCGGCCAGCTTGGCGGCCTTGTCGGTTGCTTCCCAGGTGAAATCGGCGTCGCTGCGGCCGAAGTGTCCGTAGGCCGCGGTCTTGCGGTAAATCGGACGGCGCAGGTTGAGCGAATCGATAATCTCGCGCGGCTTGAGCTTGAAGTTCGCCCGCACCAGACCCGGAATCAACTTGGCATCAATCCTCTCGGTTCCGAAAGTATCCACCAGGACGCTGACGGGTTCAGCAACCCCGATGGCGTAGGCGAGTTGTACTTCGCAACGATCGGCCAGGCCGGCGGCCACGATGTTCTTCGCGATGTAGCGCGCCATGTAGGCGGCTGAACGGTCCACCTTGGTCGGATCCTTGCCGCTGAATGCGCCGCCGCCGTGACGTCCCATGCCACCATAAGTGTCCACGATGATCTTGCGTCCGGTCAGACCGGAGTCGCCCATAGGGCCGCCGATGACGAACCGTCCGGTGGGATTGATGTGGTACTTGGTGTCCTCATCGAGCAGGTGGGCCGGAATAACGGCCTGGATGACGTGCTTCAAAATGTCGGCACGCAGTTCGTCGTTGCCAACATTTTCGGAATGCTGGGTGGAGACGACTACGGCATCGACCCGCTTCACTTTCCCCGGCGAATCGTACTCAACCGTGACTTGGGACTTTCCATCGGGCCGGAGGTAGGGGCAGGTGCCATTCTTACGAACTTCAGAAAGTTTCTGCGTGAGCTTGTGGGCGAGTGAAATCGGAAGGGGCATCAGTTCGGGGGTTTCGTTGCAGGCGAAGCCGAACATCATTCCCTGGTCGCCGGCGCCGCCGGTATCGACGCCCATGGCGATATCTCCGGACTGCTTGTTGATGCTGGAAATTACGGCGCAGGTGTTGGAGTCGAAGCCGTAGACCGCGTTGTCGTAGCCGATGGACTGAACCACGCCGCGCACCAGGTTCTGGAAGTCGACATAGGCTTTGGTGGTGATCTCGCCGGCAATCACGACCAGGCCGGTGCAGGTCAGGGTTTCACAGGCGACGCGACTGTTCGGATCTTCACGAAGGCAGGCGTCGAGAATGGCATCGGAAATCTGGTCGGCGATCTTGTCCGGATGTCCCTCGGTTACGGATTCCGAGGTAAACAGAAAACGATTCGTTGCTGGCAAGCTGATATCTCCTCAAGGTAACTCTGAGCCTTTACGTCCGATATAGGAAGGCCTACGGAGCCAAGGGCTCTTGACCGGAGTTTGGCTTAATCTTCATCAAAACGGTAACAGAGATTGCCTCCTAAGCGCAACGGAATAGGCCAGTGCCAGAAGGATCTGACATTGAGTGGGAGCGAGATGGCTCTGAACGGTGGAAGATGGGCGGTAAAAGGAAGAAAAGAAAGAGAGAAACTTAAGGCGTCGAAGGCGGTGGCGGGGCATTCGGTAAGATTCCTCGAGGACCAAAAGTAACGATCTTGACCTCCCCATAGTCACCGCCGACGTCGACTTTCTTTTCGTTGAATCGAAAGTCGACAGCGCCAGCGTTTCCCGTCCTGACGGTGATCTCTTTCCGGCCTCGGACCACGCGCTCGCTACCAGCGGGCAAAAGTTCGGACGAGATCGTTTTGCCGTCGGCGGTGATCGTGGTCCAGGATTCGTCGCGGGCCTGGATTACGACGGTAAACTCGCCTGGAATTGCGGCGGGGGAGGCAGGCGCTAAGTCGTGAGATGTTTTGGGGGCGGCGGAGGGGGCAGATACTCGAGCCGGCGAGCTAGTTGTGGGCGAGCCGGTTGTCGGCAAATCAGAACCTGATGCTTGGCCTGATAGCTGCGTTGCGGAGGCGGCTGGAGTCGGCCGAACTGCCTGTCTCATGTGCTCCCGACGGCGATGGCTCCAGAACGACAATGCCAGAGCGACTACGAGCAGAGCTCCGGCAAACACGCCCCAGGGTACTTGGCGAGGAGGGGCGTCGGCGCTGGCTTCCAGGCGGCTGACCTTATCTTTATCTTTATCTTTATCTTTACTTTCGCGATCTTGATTTTCGCGGGTTGCGTTTTCGTGAGATCCATCTTCGCGAGACGCAGGCTCGGTTGAAACCGGCGTGGCGTCGCCGGAAGCTTGCATGTAGTCGGCAATGGTTTGATCTTCGTCGAGGCCAAGGAAGCGGGAATAGGCTCGGACAAAGCCCCGGTTGAAGATGCCCCCAGGCAACTGGTTGAAGTTATCCTCTTCCAGTGCCTGGAGCATGCGGGTTCCGATCTTGGTGGAGTGGGAAATCTGCTCCAGTGTGATCTTGCGCTTTTCGCGCTCCAGTTTCAGTTTTGCGCCAAAGGACGGCAAACTAGTCTCCCGCTTTCGCCGGACGGCGAACGGATTCTACTCTGTCGAGAAGCAAGATCATAGAAAATTGGTACTTCTGGAATTTCCACTTTGGCAGTTTGAGGCCGCAGGTATGATCCGGGTTCCCGATTGCCACATTAACCGACTACCAAATTGCCCACGGCGTCTCGGCGGTAACGTCTAGGCGTAGGATTGAAGGGGGTGGAATGGCGGGACCCGTACTGGTTACCTCCGTTCGTTGCCCGACCGGCGCGACCAAACTTATAATTTCGTATCCATCCACTCGAACGAGGAGTTCATGTCGGAGGCAGCGGGCACGTCCCCAATTCGCCTGTCCCAAGAGCTGACCATCTTTCATGATGTCGCCAAGGCGCTGACGTCGTCGCTCAACCTTGATTCGATCCTGCAGACAATCATGGAGAAAATGGCGGAATACTTCCGCCCGGATACCTGGTCGCTCCTGATGGTGGATGAGGAAAAGGACGAGCTCTATTTCGCCATTGCGGTGGGAGCTGCGGCTGAGGTTCTGTCGAAGGCGCGTTTGAAGGTGGGGGAGGGAATTGCCGGTTGGGTGGCCAAGCATGGACAGGCGCTGATTGTGCCCGACGTGCAGAACGATCCGCGTTTCTCATCCCGGCTGGACGAGATGACGCGGTTGCAGACTCACTCCGTCATCTGCGTGCCGTTGCGTTCGAAACACCGTGTGCTGGGCGTCATCCAACTGGTCAACGCGGACGTGGGGCTGAGTGAACAGGAGCTGTTCTTTCTGCAGGCGTTGTGCGATTACGCGGCGATTTCGATCGAGAATGCGAGGTCGGTCGAGAAGATTCAGGAACTAACTATCACCGACGATTGCACCGGCCTGTTCAATGCGCGACATCTGCACAAAACACTCGAAACCGAGGTCTATCGCTCGGCGCGTTTCGGCTACCAGTTCAGCGTGATTTTCATCGACCTCGATCACTTTAAGCAGGTCAACGACACGCATGGACATCTGGTGGGAAGCCGGCTGCTGGCCGAAGTCGGATACCTGATCAAAGCGCAGTTGCGGCTGATTGATTTTGCTTTCCGCTACGGCGGGGACGAATTTGTGGTTCTGCTGCCGCAGACCAGCAAAGATCAGGCGGTGGTGGTCGCGAAACGTTTGCAGGATTCCCTGCGCTCGGGAACCTTCTGCATCGAGCAGGGCTTGAACCTGAACGTGCGCGGAAGCATGGGGCTGGCGACTTTTCCGAACGATGCCCAGACGCCGCACGACATCATCCGCCAGGCGGACGAAATGATGTATATGGTGAAGAATTCGAGCCGTGACAATATCGGCATTGCGTCGCAAGGGCTGCTGGATCCGTAGAGACGCAGGTCTCGGCTCTCAGGTCTCAGGTCGCAGGGAGACGCACCGCTTCGTAGGTCAACGATCCCCGACCTCACTGCTTGTCGCGCTTCTGTAGGTCCGCGGGGTGGTCTGTTTTCGGCTGTGCCTCTTTCGGGTCCGGTTTCCACGCGGATGCATTCGGGGGCGCGGAAGGGTTGACGCCGAAGTCCCACACATAGAGGTTCATTCCTTCTTTTCCCAACATCTCGGCGACGGCATATTCGCCCGCTACGAGAGGTTCGGTGGGCGTGACCTTCACCCAGCCTCCGGTCATGGGGGTGACCGTGGCCGCGACAAAATGTTCGTCGGTTTTCATCTTTCCAGTAACTGCGATCTTGAGTGCGCCGGCCACGCGTTTGCCGCCCTTGGCCTGGATGCGAATGATCTTGAAGCGATCGCTGTTATTGGGCGGCAGCGGTGGAGGCTCGCCGGTGACGGCCTGCGCAGTTGCGGGCGCGCCCTGGTTCACGTCCGTATCGATGTTGATGTAGAGCGAAGGCACGACGGTGTGCGACTGAATCCTGGCGTGCGCTCCCGGAAGTTCAATCGTCTGCTTGACGCCGGCCAGCGGATTGATCGCCGCCCGCAGAATATTCGACTTGGTATTCTTATCCAGTTCGCCGCCCGATTGCTGCAGTTCGGACAACTGCGGCTGATCCTGATAGGTGTCGAGGAGGAAGATGCCACCTTCGTCGGGAAGGCGCAGACCGGGCGCGACCTGCGGTGAACGGGCTTGTTCGGCTTTCCGTTCGGCATCGAGTTCCTTGTCGAGTTCGACCGCTTCGGGAGCAAGTTTGCCCTGCAGGCGTCCTTGCTCAAACTTATCGGTTGCGTCCCAGTCAATCAGCGATTTCGGGACTTCCTCCCATTCGCCGCGTTCGGCGCTGAAGTAGCGGACGCGTTCGCCGCGAATCTCATACTTGGTGACGGACTGGTAGGAGCCGTCTTTCAGGATGAGGCGGTGGGCCTGGGTTTGGGCGGGCGCGGGAGCCTGGGCCAGGCAGAAGAAGACCAACGCTGTGGTCATTACCGCGAGGAGTCGCGTTTTGGCGAAGAATGATTTCATGCCGCGGAACATTATCGGTCTTTTCTAGGTCCAGTGCTTCCGAAAGATTAGATGCGGGCGGTCCGGTTTGCTTGGCGCCAAAAATACGGTGCTCGGCAGGACGGGCGAGGGCGCCCGTCTCTCCATTTTGAATAGATGCGAGCGCGGCTATCCCGTATTGTGGAGGCCGGCGGCGATGCCGTTCATGGTGGCGCCGATGGCATAGTCCAGAGATGAGGCGAGAGCTGAGTCGAGAGCTGAGTCGTGAGATGTATCCGCGGCGCCGGCGCGCTTGCGGCGCAGCAGGTCAACCTGAATCAGGCTCAGCGGATCGACATACGGGTTGCGCAGGCGCACGGATCGCAAGATGACGGGATTCGTTTCCAGCAATTCCTGTTGGCCGGTGATGGTGAGAATAGTCCGACGGGTGCGCTCGAATTCCTGGCGCAGCATTTCGAAGACGCGATCGCGGAGGGCCGTGCCGGTTACTAGATCGGCATAGAGGCGGGCGATGGCGAAGTCGGCCTTGGCCATGGCGATTTCCACGCTGCGAACTAGACTTGCGAATAGCGGGAAGCCGCGCATCATTTCCCGCAGGAGGTCGGCGTGTCCGGCACTGCGGCTAGCGAAACGTTCGATGGCGTAGCCGACTCCGAACCATGCGGGAACGGCGTGGCGGCTTTGCATCCAGCCAAATACCCAGGGGATGGCGCGCAGGTCTTCCAGGGCGCGATTCGCGGTGCGGCGCGCGGGGCGGGAGCCGATGCGGGCGTGCTCCAGTTCGTTCACCGGAGTGGCTTGTTCGAAGTATTCGAGGACTTCAGGATTTTCGGCAACGTGTTTGCGATAGAACGTGAAGGCGTCTTTCGACATTGCCTCCATCGCCTCGTCCCAGTGCTGCTTGGTTTCGGGCGAGGCTTGCGTGGGCATGGTTACCGCTTCCAGGCAAGCCGCGATCATGATTTCCAGATTCCATTCGGCTAGTACGGGGTCGGAATACTTCCAGCTTAGAACTTCGCCTTGTTCGGTGATACGGATCTCGCCGGAGAAATCGCCGGCGGGTTGTGCGAGGATGGCGGCGTGGGTGGGGCCTCCTCCGCGGCCAACCGTGCCGCCGCGGCCGTGGAATAGGCGCAGGTCCACTCTGCATTCCCGCGCAGTTTCGTGCAACTCGTGCTGCGCTTTGTGCAATTCCCAGGTGCTGGTCAGCATGCCTCCATCTTTATTGGAGTCGGAGTAGCCGAGCATGATTTCGTGTTTGCGCCCCCAGGAGTTGAGGAGCGGTTGAAACTCGGCAGCCTTCCACACGCGGCGCATGATTGTGGGCGAGGAGCGCAAAGCTTCAATCGATTCAAACAGAGGCACCGGCATCAGGCCGGGGTCGCCAGTGCTGGCCGCGACAGAAACACCACTGAGCGCGGCGAGCCGGACCACCGCGAAGATGTCATGTTCGGATTGCGTGTTGCTGATCACGAAGTTGCGGATGGCTTTTGGGGAGTGCGTCTTCTTTAATTCGGCGATGCAGCGGAAAGTGTCGAGAAGTTCGGCGGATTGCGAGGAGAGATCTGTCGGAGACTGAGTTGCTCTAGCCGACGGCCTTCCCGCAGACGCCACGTCAACAAGCGCCTGGGACTGTATGCGGGCGTGCTGGCGAATATCGAGGGTATGCAGATGGAAGCCAAAAGTTTGAACTTTGCGCAAGAGAGGCGAAACGAGTTCCGCCAGGCGCTGACCGTGGTTTGAGAAAAGGCTGTCGCGAATGATGCCGAGGTCCTCTTCAAATTGCTGCGGCGACTTATAGGAGTGTTCGTGTTTTGACGACCTGCGGCTAAAGCGTAAACGGGCGATCAGAAACTCGAGGAAGTGGCGGTAGAGTTCGGCTGAGGTGATTTGTTTCCAACGGGAATATCTTTCGCCGAGTTTTTTCTCGTATGCGCGAACGCGCTGGGTGAGGGCTGCTGACACACCGATGCGGCGGGTCGACATGCTCAATTGCCCGATCAGGCGCATGGTTTCGGCGATGTAGTGGTCGATGATGACGTGGCGCGCCATGTCGAGCGCTTCGCGGGTGGAGTCGGCGGTGACGAAGGGATTGCCATCGCGGTCGCCTCCGATCCAGGAACCGAATGAGAGCACTTCGGGAACCTCGGCGTCGGCGCGGTAGACATCGCGCAGGGATTCTTCGAGTTCCGCGTAGAGGCGCGGAAGTGTTTCGAAAAGAACCATGGGAAAGTAATCGAGTCCCATGTGAATCTCATCGCGCACGGTTGGCTTGTTGAGGCGGACCTCGTCGGTCTGCCAGAGCGCGGTGATCTCAGCGAGGATCAGCGATTCATATTCGCGCGCCTCGGAATCGGAAAGCGGCAGCTGGTCGAGACGCTCGAGATAGGCTGCGATGCGACGGCGTTTGAGGCGAATGGTATGGCGGGTGATTTCGGTCGGATGCGCGGTAAAGACTGGCGTTACTCTTATTTTGCGCAGGGATTCGAGCATGGTGTCGGCGGAGACTCCGGCGGACTTCATGCGGACCAGCGTGCCGCGGAATGAGCCGTCCACCGGTGTTTTGCCTGACAACATACGAGCGGCGCGGCGACGACGCTTGCGATGGTTAGTCTCGGCGAGGTTGGTGAGTTCGAAATAAATGGCGAAAGCTTTGGTGACGCGGTAGGCGTCTTCGACCGACAGGCGGCTGATAATTTCACGGGCGCGGGTCATCAGGCTGGCATTGAGTTCGGATTTGCCGTCGGATGATAGCTGCTCGCGGTGTTGAATCAGCAAATGGCGCAACTGCTCCACGACATCGAAAAAAGCCTCGCCTTCCTGCTCGACCAGCACACGGCCCAGCAGAATGCCCAGCGAACGGACGTCGCGGCGCAGGGGAAGTTCTTTCGCGGGATCGGCGGTGTCGGCGGTCAACTCGGCGAGGCGGGTGGCTTGAGCGCCTTCGCTCCAGAGGGGATTGTCAGCCATGGGATATTTTAGCGGAAGAGCGTGGAACGGGTTCGAGCTGAAGGCTGAATGCTGACGGCTGACTGCTGCATTTTCCGCATTCCCTTCCAGAAAAACTTCTGTCATAATTGATCGTGCACCCCAGCCCGCACAATTTTCCAAACAAAATCAAAGCGAGGAAGCGATGTCGGCCAAGTACATCTTTGTAACCGGCGGTGTGGTCTCATCATTGGGAAAAGGACTGGCGGCGGCTTCGATTGGCTGCCTGCTCGAAAGCCGCGGCCTCAAAGTCAACCTGATGAAGTTCGATCCGTACTTGAACGTCGATCCGGGGACGATGTCGCCGTTTCAGCATGGCGAAGTGTTTGTCACCGACGACGGAGCGGAAACCGATCTTGACCTTGGGCACTACGAACGCTTCACTCACGCCAAGCTTTCTCGCGATAACAATTGGACAACCGGGCGTCTCTACGAGCAGATTATCGCCAAAGAGCGGCGCGGCGATTACCTGGGCAAGACGGTGCAGGTGATTCCGCATGTCACCAACGAAATCAAGGCGGCGGCGAAGAAGGTGGCGCAGGACGTCGACGTGGCGATCATCGAAATTGGCGGCACCGTGGGCGACATCGAGTCGCTGCCCTTCATCGAAGCGATCCGCCAGATGCGGCAGGAACTGGGCCGCGATAATACGCTGTTTATCCACGTGACGCTGGTGCCGTTTATTGCCGCGGCCCAGGAATTAAAGACCAAGCCGACCCAGCACTCCGTCAAAGAATTGCTCAGCGTCGGAATTCAGCCGGATATCCTGCTGTGCCGCACCGACCGCTTCCTTTCGAAAGAAATCAAGTCGAAGATTGCGCTCTTCTGTAACGTGGAAGAAGAAGCGGTGATTACGGCAAAGGACGTCGCGTCCATTTACGAAGTGCCGGTGGTGTTTGCGCATGAAGAGGTGGACACTCTGATCCTGCGGCGTCTGCACCTGGAGGCTAAGGACCGCGATCTTTCGAAGTGGAACGATCTGGTGCACCGCGTCTACAACCCGAAAGATGTGGTCAGGATCGGCATTGTCGGAAAGTATGTGGAGTATGAGGACAGCTACAAATCGCTGAAAGAGGCGCTGGTGCATGGCGCACTTGCGCACAATCTAAAGCTGGAAGTGAATTGGATCGAAGCCGAAGGTCTGGAGACTGCCGACAAGAGTTATGAAGCGCAGTTAGAAGAGTACGACGGACTGCTTGTGCCCGGTGGATTTGGCAAGCGTGGCATCGAAGGCATGTTGAAGGCGATCCAGTACGCGCGCGAGAAGCATGTCCCTTACTTCGGGATCTGTCTGGGGATGCAGACCGCCTGCATTGAATTTGCGCGCAACGTTTGCGGATTAGCGGATGCTAACTCGAGTGAGTTCGATCCGGCGACTCCGCATCGCGTGATCTACAAGCTGCGCGAGTTGCGCGGCGTGGAAGAGCTGGGTGGCACGATGCGGCTGGGGGCATGGCCGTGCAAGATCGAGGCGGGGACGCTGGCGTACAAAGTCTATGGTCAGACCGAGATCAGCGAGCGGCATCGGCATCGCTACGAGTTCAATCGTGAGTATGAAGAGCCCATGGTGGCGGCCGGGCTGCGCATTTCTGGCTCGACACCGGACGGCACTTACGTTGAGATCGTGGAGATTCCGGGTCATCCGTTTTTCATTGGGTGTCAATTCCATCCGGAATTCAAATCGAAGCCGCTGGAGCCGCATCCTCTGTTTAAGTCGTTCGTGGGCGCTTCGTATGAGCACGGACGGAAGAAGAAAATGCAGAAGGGCGCCGCCGAGGTCGAGATGTTCCTGCGGCCGGAAAAAGTGGGACGGAGATAATCCCGCCGTCGAGACGCATAGAAACTTATTTTCGCCACGGACTCTTAGCGCACTGACTCTCCAATCCACTTCAGGTACGCCTGGCTCCCGCTTTCAATGGCAATCTCGATACATTCCGGAACCTCGTAGGAATGTAGTTCAGTGAGAGCCTCGCGCAGACCAATGGAGGCTGCTGCCGTCGTCTTGATCACAAGCAGCCACTCCGTTGCCGTCTCGACCTCGCCTTGCCAGCGATATACCGATTCAATCTCGGGAACGATGTTGACGCAGGCTGCGAGTTGCCGCTCAACCAGCGCAAGCGCGATGCTTCGGGCTTCTTCGAGCGAACCGCAAGTGGTGAGAACAAGCCTTTTGTCGGTCATATAAAATCGGGCGTATCGAATCAAGGCTTTCGAATCAGAGCTTTCGAATCAGGATTCGTGTTTCACTCGAAGGATACGAGGCAGCCGATGGCAACGCAAATCAAGTTTGGCACATCTGGATGGCGGGCCGTGATGGCCGAAGAGTTCACATTTGCCAATGTCCATCGGGCCGTGCAGGGCATTGCGCGCTACGTGGCATCGCAGAACTCGAACAGAGCAAGAGTTATTGTTGGTCGTGATCCGCGCTTTCTGGGAGAAACTTTCTGCGCCATGGCCGCCGACATCTTGTCGAGCCATGGCATTACGCCGCTGGTCATCGCGGAGCCTGCCCCCACACCCACTATTTCCTATGCCGTGATCCAGTCCAAAGCCGACGGCGCCATCAACTTCACCGCCTCGCACAATCCGCCGGAATACAACGGCATCAAGTTCTCAACGCCCGATGGCGCGCCGGCGCTCCCCGAAGTCACGCAGGCGATCGAGGCCGAGATTGCGGCGTTTGACGCGAATCCGCAAATGCCGGAGGTGAAGAAAGCTGAGGCGGGATCGCAGACACAAACGCCCTCTCAATCGATTGACCCGCGCCGCATGTATCTCTCTCGTTTGCGCGAAATTGTAGATCTCGACGTCATCAAGAAAGCCGGCATCAAGATTGCCTTCGATCCCATGTGGGGCGCTGCCCGAGGCTATTCTGACGCGTTCCTGCGCGAGGCCGGCGTAACCGTCGCCACTATCCACGACAGCCGCGACGTTCTCTTCGGCGGGCACGCCCCCGAACCCGACGATCATCTCCTCAAAGACCTGCGTCACCAGATGCGCGAAATCGACGCGGCAATTGGCATCGCAACGGATGGCGATGCCGATCGTTTTGGGATTGTCGACGAGGACGGTACGTTCCTCCAGCCCAACTACATCATCGCGCTGCTGTTTGACTACCTGGTCGAAACCCGCGGCTGGAAAAATGGGGTCGGAAAGTCGGTTGCCACCACCAATCTCATCAACGCGCTTGCCGAAAAGCGCAACATTGAGCTCCACGAAACCCCCGTTGGCTTCAAATATATTGGCGAACTCATCAAACAGGACAAGATCCTCATCGGCGGAGAGGAGAGCGCCGGCCTCTCCATCCGAAAACATGTACCGGAGAAAGACGGCGTGCTGGCCGGACTGCTCTGCTGCGAGATGGTGGCTCGCCGTGGCGTCTCGCTTGGCAAACAACTGGCCAACCTATTTGCCGAAGTTGGTTCCTTCTATCCGCTGCGGGAGAACTTCCGCTTGACGCCGGAAGTAAAACAGAAGTTTACTGAGAAGTTACGTCACGATCCGAGCGAGTTCCATGGCATTAAAGTTGCCAGAGTGGTGAGGACCGACGGACTGAAGCTCGTCCTCGCCGACGGATCGTGGGTGTGCTACCGGCTCTCGGGCACGGAGCCAGTGGTGCGCGTTTATAGCGAAGCGCGCAGCAGGGAGGATCTCGCGAAGTTGAGCGCGGCGGCTAAAGCATGGATCTTCGACTAGGACCACCGTCGAGAGTGCGCATCCTTCCACGTCCGGAGGAAGGCTTCCGCGCGGTCATTTATCTTACAGATCAAGCCAAGTATCAGGCTCCAAGGGCAGAGGCCTTGGCGGCGCGCTGGGTCGAACGCACGCGTCCGCTCTGGTCATGGCTCGCGCTGGAGTGGCGTCGTCTGGGAACCGCGGCCGCTATCCTTCTTATTGTAGGGTTGCTGCTGCACGCCATGTTCGGAGCGAACGGCATGGTCATCTATCGCCAGAAGCACGCCGAGATGCAAGCGCTCCAGACAGAGGTTGAGCGCGTACAGAAAGAAAACAATCAGTACGTCGATCAGATCAGATCGCTCAAATCCGATCCTGCCGCCATCGAGAAGGAAGCCCGCGAGCAGCTCCACTACACTCGGCGTGGAGAAGTCGTTTACGTTACTCCAGAACTTCCCGCGAAGCCACCCACCGGCCGCGCCAAGAACGAGAGTACGAACGACAGTAAGAACGACAGGTAGACGCTGGACGAAAAGAAGTTTTCTCAGGTAATCGCCGCAACGCGATGGACTTGGTCGAACTTTTCTGGCGCGGTTTTCCCAATTGTTTTCGCCATCCAGTCTCGGCTCCTCTTGTGGTAGAGTTCAGTGGTTCACTTCGTGTGTGGGAACTAATCTGAGGAGGGTGACATGCGGACGTTTCTTTTGTTGTTAATTGCTTGTGCGTTAATTTTGTTGGTGGCCTCGGTGTCATTTGCTAGCGATGCCCAAACCGTGAACGGCTGGGTTAGCGACTCGAAGTGCGGCGCTAAGGGAGCCAACGCGACTTCGGAAGCATGCACAAAGAAGTGCATCGCAGCCGGTGAAAAGGCAGTCCTGGTTACCGATACTGACCAGAAGGTCCTGGCGGTGGACAATCCTGATGCTCTCAAGGGTCACGAGGGACATCACGTTGCCGTGACCGGGCACGTCGACGGGGATAAGAT
Organism: uncultured Acidobacteriaceae bacterium; assembly: GCA_963772195.1. GTDB lineage: Bacteria > Acidobacteriota > Terriglobia > Terriglobales > Acidobacteriaceae > Acidiflorens. Next base: position 568,134 of record CAVYWE010000004.1, read on the forward strand.
TCACGTTGACAGCGTCAAGATGATCTAAGAGCCAACGAGTTCAACATATGCAAAACGGGCGGCCCTGGCGGCCGCCCATGTTTTTCTGGTGGAGCGACGGGCGTCTCGCCCGTCCACCTGACGTCGCCCGTCTACCTCACCTCTATCGCACGTCTATCGCACAACGCCTTCCAGCGGCGAACTGGCAGTCGCATAAAGCTTCCGTGGCATTCTTCCCGCCATGTAGGCCTGCCGTCCCGCCAGCACCGCGTGTTTCATCGCTTCTGCCATCAGCACCGGTTCCTGGGCGCCGGCGATGCCGGTGTTCATCAGCACAGCGTCGTAGCCTAGTTCCATGGCAATGGCGGCGTCGGAAGCTGTGCCGACGCCCGCGTCCACAATCAGCGGGACTCCGGTAATCAATTCGCGCAGGATTCTGAGGTTGGCGGCGTTCTGAATACCCAGCCCGCTGCCGATCGGCGCGCCCAGCGGCATCACCGCCGAAGCTCCCGCGTCCACCAGGCGTTTCGCGAACACGATGTCGTCCGACGTGTAGGCCAGCACGGTGAATCCTTCTTTCGCCAGCACGCTTGTGGCTTCGAGCGTCGCTTGCACATCGGGATATAGCGTCGCCTGGTCGCCAATCACTTCGAGCTTGATCCAGTCGGAGAGCCCAACCTCGCGCGCCAGCCGGGCGGTGCGGATGGTGTCGTCGGCGGTATAGCAGCCGGCCGTGTTCGGCAGAAGGAAATATTTATTGGCATCGATGTAATCGAGCAGAGACTCTTTGCTGCGGTCAAGATTCACCCGACGCACGGCCACAGTCACCATGTCGGCGCCGCTGGCTTCGAGCGCGCGGGCGGTTTCCTGAAACGATTTGTATTTGCCCGTCCCGACGATCAGGCGGGAACGGAATGGCCTGCCAGCGATTATGAATGAGTCCGTCATGACGTTATTGTACGGCTCCAGCCGGGTCGGAGCTAGATAGTGGAGCGACGGGCGTTTCGCTCGTCGTTGGGCAGCTGGTCCTTAGGCAGCTAGGTGGCCGGGCGAGAGCGCCCGGCGCTCCACCATCTTACCCTGAGGTCGTCTCTGCTTTCGCGTACATCTCATCAATCTGTGTCCGGTACCGCTCCTCAATCCCCCGTCGCCGCACCTTGAACGTATGTGTCAACGTTCCATCCGCCGCCGAGAGTTCTTCCGGTACGACCAGCACGCGTTTCAGTTTTTCGAAGCGCGCCAGGTTCTGATTTAGATCTTCGATGATGCTTTCGTACAGCGCCTGGACCTTGGCGTTCGCGACGAGTTCTTCTCGCGAGGCAAAGTCAACATCGTTCTCCCGTGCCCAATCTTCGAGAGCAGGGAAGTGCGGGGCGATCAGCACCGCGGGAAACTTCCGCCGGTCGCCGAACACCACCGCCGTCCCGATGAGCGGGTTCACCTTCAGCGAATTTTCGATCGGTTGCGGCGCGATGAACTTCCCGCCGGACGTCTTGATCAGATCCTTCTTGCGATCCGTGATCGAAAGGAATCCATCGCTGTCAAGTTGCCCGATGTCTCCCGTCTTGAACCAGCCGTCTACAAACGCGTCCCGCGTTTCATCCGGGCGATTCCAATATCCCTTGAATACCGAGGGACCGCGCACCAGTACCTCGCCGTCGTCGGCAATGCGCACTTCGATATTCGCCAGCGGTTTGCCCACAGTCCCGAGTCTGTGGGCAGCGGGTGTGTTCACCGCGATTACCGGCGAAGTCTCGGTTAGCCCGTAGCCCTCGTGGATGGGAATACCGATATCGGCAAACCACTCCGCCAATTCCAGGCCCAGCGGCGCGCCTCCGGAAATGAACTCCTCCGCTTTTCCACCCATCCCGGCGCGCACTTTGGAAAAGAGCAGCCGGTCGGCGATTTTCCAGGCGAGCGTTGCCGGCTGGATTCCGACGAGAGTCTCGGCGCGGTGAGAGCGTCCCACCGAGAGCGCCCAATGATAAACCGCGCTTTTCGGAAAGCCCGCAGTCTTGACGATAACCTGCCGGCGAATCTTTTCGTAGACGCGCGGCACACCAATGAAGATAGCCGGTTGCACTTCGGTCAAAGCCTTTGCCAGTTGCGCAATGTCAGGACAATACGCCAGCACCACCCCGCGGTACAGCAACGCAAAGTCGACGTGTCGCGCCGTCACATGGGAAAGTGGCAGGAACGATACGCTCACCTCATCGTGTTTTCCGAAGTCGAAGGCCTCCATCGAACACGCTATGTTCGACGCCATGTTCCCGTGGGTGAGCATCGCTCCCTTCGGGGTTCCGGTGGTGCCTGAGGTGTAAATAATTGTCGCCAGGTCGTCGGGACCAATCGACTGCGAGCGGGTATCGAAGCCCGGATCGAAGTCGATCGGCCCCCGCAGCATGAGTTCCTGCATTTGGACCGCGTGCTCAGTTTCGACTGCGTCCATCACCAGGATCCGTTCCACGGGCGTCTGCTGCCGAATGGCCAACACCTTTTCCAACTGATTCTTCGTGGAGACAGCGACGACGCGCGCCCCGGAATTGTTGAGGACGAACCCAGTTTGCTCCGCTGTCTGCGTGGCATAAATCGGAACCGTGACCGCGCCGAGGCCTAGCACCGCGAAATCAGTGATCGTCCACTCCGGGCGATTTTCGCTGAGGATGGCGACGCGATCGCCTTTGCGAACTCCCCAGGATTCAAGCGTGCGAGCGATGCCCACGACGCCGGTGTAAATCTCCGCAGAGGAGATGGGCGTCCAGCCCGTGGCTCCTCTTTGCAGCATGACGCGATCGCGGCGGTTGCCGCAGACCGCAAATAAAATGTCGTTTAGAGTCTGGAGGCTCATCCAATCCGATCGAGGTCCCGCAATCGTTGTCCCACAATCATTGTCCAGCAAATCATTGTCCAGCAAGTCATTGTACTAAGTCATTGTACGCAGTCATGGCACAGAGTCGATCATTACTAACGGAATCATTCTGACACTTTGACCGCATTCCCATTCGCGGGGTACGCTTGGGATGCGCTTCTTGAGGTACGCTTTAAGATAAGAATCTGTCGAAAAGGAGTTTCATGAAACGCAAGGGTGTTTGGACAATGTTGGGGGTCGGGCTGCTCACGGCGGCGATTGTCTGCCCGCAGATCAAAGCTCAAAGCAACAGGCCTGAGCCGCCGCCTAAATTGAAGGTCGGCGACGTCGCTCCCGACTTCAAACTGCAATACTTCGATGGCAGCGACGAAAAGGAAGTTTCCTTAAGTCAATATCGCGGCAAGAGCAACGTCGTTCTGGCGTTCTACATCTTCGCCTTCACCGGTGGTTGAACTGCCCAAATGAAGGCCTTCCAGCAGAATCTCAAGACGCTGGAAGCGGCCGACACCCAGGTTCTGGGTGTGAGCATGGACAGCCCCTTCGCCAATAAAGCCTTCGCCGACCAGATCGGCGTCACCTTCCCGCTTCTGAGTGACTGGGGTGGAGATGTCACGCGCCAGTACGGCGTCTACGTCGACAAGTACAAGGCCGCGCGTCGCGTCAACTTCCTGATCGGCAAAGACGGAAAAATTTTGGAAGAGCAACTTGACAAAGATGCCATTGATCCGAAGAAGATCGTGGATGCTTGCGAGCGCAAGAAAGTGAGCCGCTGAATCACGCGTGCAAGCAAGGCAGAGAAGCGTCAAGAGCCGGTCCGCTCAGAATTCAAGACGAGCATGAGAGCTCAAAAATTCAAGCGGACCCGCCATGGAAGAAGTGTCAGTGTGCGGAATGCAAACCAATCATGTTTGGGATCCGCCACTGATGATTTGCCCACGTAGCGCCAGGCAGTTTGACCCCGCTTCACCACACTGTTATGATTTTTCTGCGGGGTGGAGCAGTCTGGTAGCTCGTTGGGCTCATAACCCAAAGGTCGGTGGTTCAAATCCAC
>CAVYWE010000005.1:0-7714 GCA_963772195.1 uncultured Acidobacteriaceae bacterium
CCGTCCAGCGTGAACCACATGCTCTCGGGCAACATCGGGCAAATGACATACTCGACCCCGAGCAACTTCGCGTAGTCGATCTTCGAATCAAGCCCGTCATAGTTGAAGTGCCCGCTGGGGACTTTTAGTCCGTGGTCATTGATCATGCGCCGCAGATCCGCTGCGGGATGCCCATAGATATCCCAGTAGGTTTCGACCTCGGTGTAACCGATCTTGCGAACGGCTTCGAGGACGGCGGGAAGATCGCGCGCCGCGTCCTGGCGCACGGTGTACAACTGCGCTCCGAGAGAATGGCGCTCCGAGGCAAGCAGTCGGGTAGTGGCCAGTCCGCCGGCAGCCGAAATCGACAACTGTAGAAACCCGCGACGGTTGAACATGCGTTGGAGCATGGTCATTTCTTGCCCGCACTTCCGTCCGGCACAAGCGCGTAGCTTGCGAAGCCAACTGCTTTACTGTCCGGCGACCAGGACGGCACGTTGATTGTGCCCTGGCCTCCAAACAACTTGGTCAGCACGCTGATTTTCCCGTCACTCAATGACATGATGCGCAGCATCACATCCTTGTTCTCCGGATGGCCCTTTACGTCCGGCGCGTAGGAAAGGAAAACCATCCACGCCCCATCCGGGGAGACATGCGGAAACCAGTTGTTCCAGTCATCGATGGTGACCTGTTCCTGTTCGCTCCCATCGGCCCGCATGCGCCAGATCTGCATGTGCCCAGTGCGCTCAGAATTGAAGTAGATGTATTTTCCATCCGGCGAATACTCCGGCCCGTCATCCAACCCTTTGGCGGTTGTCAGGCGCGTCTCTTCTCCGCCCGTAACCGGGATCGTGTAGATATCGAATTCGTCGTTGCGCTGTCCCACGAACGCCAGCGTCTTGCCGTCCGGCGACCAGCCGTGCCAGTACGACGGGGATTTCTGCGTGATGCGGCGCGGCACTCCTCCCTCGATCGGCACAATGTAAACAATCGACTGATTGTCGCCCTGCGACTGATCGCTGATGGCCAGCGAGTTTTGGTCCGGCGAAATGCCGTGATCGTTGTTGCACCGTTTGGCGAATCCGGTGTCGATCAGCGCAGGCTCTCCTCCGGACACCGGCAGCCGGTAGATGCTGCCATTGCGATTAAAGAGAAACGACGTTCCGTCGCGCGTCCAGTTGGGCGCTTCAAAGCGTTCGGGTGCGGCGTACACTACGTGCCGGACGGTCGATGCAATGGTCACTCTTTCTAACGTACTGTAGAGCGTCGTTTTCGCGACCGGGGCCAAGTCTGCCGCCAGATCGACATTTGCGAACATCGCCTTCTCCACTACGTCTTTATCGTGCGAGCAGACCCCAATCCCCACATAATAAGTTCCCTGCAGCGGAACCTGTATCGAAGCGCCGGAGTAGTGCAGTTCCTTGCCGCCGTCTCCCAGAAACAGATAAACAAAATTGCCGCGCTTTTCGATGCGTATGCGCTGGGGTCCAGCAATGTTCGGCTGTGTCTCCTGAGTTTGGATCTCACGAGTCGCGGCGCCCTTTTCATCGCGGTATTGCAGCGCCGTCATACCATTGCCGTGGAGCGCCACGTCAGCGTAGGCGGAGTCTGCGTCCAGGCTCTGGCGCACCATCAGCACGGCCTTGCGATGCTCGTTTCCGGTTTTGCCCAAGAACGAGATGTCGGCTGCCACAGTGACGTCGCCATTAACTTTCTTCCAGGCGAAATGGAAGGCGTCGGTCGTGGACCAAATGTTCTCGCCACTGCCGCTGACTGTGTATGTTCCGCGAGCGGGATCGTACTCAAGGGTGCCCGGACGAAGAACGCTGCCAACATCGGCGTGACTCTCAAACACGCCAGTCGGTGCCGCGCTCGCCCAGAGGTTGGGACTCCTAAGACCAGCGAATGAACACCAACTCAGCGCCAGCAGAACGGCGGAAGCTCTCTTGATCATGGGAGAACACTCGGTAGTTGAATTTTAGACGACGGGTGCGACGGAGAAGAAATTGTACGACTTTACGCACGTTTTCGCAGGCCTGAGTCCAGAGTGAAACCTCTCTCATCCAAACCAAGATGAATTTGGAACTGAATGGAAAGCGCGCTCTAGTTACAGGATCAACAGCGGGAATCGGATACGCGATCGCGGAGGCCCTGGCTCGGGAGGGCGCGAACGTCATTGTGAACGGGCGGACGGAAGAGCGCGTCGAGCAAGCGATTCAGTCGATTCGAACCTCTCATCCGCAGGGCAAGGTGGAGGGTCTCGCCGCCGATCTTGGCAGCGCCGACGGAGTCCGTGTCGCCGTCGAGCGGCTCCCCGATGTCGATATTCTCGTCAACAACCTGGGCATTTTCGAGCCCAAGCCGTTTGAGCAAATTCCCGACGAAGACTGGTTTCGCCTTTTTGAAGTGAATGTCATGAGTGGCGTTCGCCTGAGCCGGCAGTATTTGCCCGGCATGAAGACGCGGAACTGGGGACGCATCGTCTTCATTTCGAGCGAATCCGCGGTGCAGATTCCGGCCGAGATGATTCACTATGGCATGACGAAAACCGCGCAGCTCGCGATTTCACGCGGCCTGGCGGAGACCACCGCGGGTACCGGCGTCACCGTGAACACCGTGCTGCCCGGGCCCACGGCTTCAGAGGGCGCAAATGAGTTTGTCGACCGCTTGGCGGCGTCTTCGAAACAGACCAAGGCTGAATTCGAGGCTGAGTTCTTTCGCAGCGTGCGCCCGAGTTCTTTGTTACGGCGCTTCGCACGTCCCGACGAAGTGGCGCCCCTGGTGGTGTTCCTCTGCAGTCGGCTCTCCTCGGCCACGAATGGCGCTGCCCTCAGAGCCGATGGCGGGGTTGTGCGCTCTATTCTTTGAGTGGCTAAGAGGTGCCCTGTCCCCGAGCAAGTGCGAGTTTCACTTCCTCCCGCTGCCGGTCCTGCTCGTTCGCCCGGAACATCTGCCGCGGCTGCAGTTTGATCACCCGAGCCAGGAAAACATCGGGGAGCTGTGCAATACGGGTGTTGTAGGTGTTGACATCGTCGTTGAAAAACTCGCGGCGGTCGGCGATTCGCTCCTCCAGTTCGGAGATGCGATTCTGCAGCGCCAGGAAATTCTGGTTGGCCTTGAGCTGCGGATATCGTTCCGCCACCACAAAAAAAGATCGCAGGGCGCCCGTCATCAGCAGGTCTGCTTGAGCCTTCTGCGGAATGCTGGCCGCGTTCATCGAAGCCGCGCGAGCCTGCGTCACCGCCTCCAGCGTCTGCCGCTCATGGTCCATGTAACCCTTGACGCAGGCCACCAGGTTGGGAATCTCGTCATGGCGCTGCTTGAGCAGAACGTCAATATTGGCCCAGGCACGGCCGATTTCGTTCTGCAGGCGCACCAGTCCGTTGTACACGATGACCGCGTAGATGGCGGCACCTGTGACCATCAGGACGACTGCAGCGTAGGTAACATCCGGCATGAGCGTTTTCGCGTAAAGCCGTTTTCGCGTAAACCAGCTCGAATGTAGCGGAAGGGTGTGTCCCAGACAAGTTACGTGCGTGTGAAGCGAAAAAGTGCTTATTTAGCGTCGGCTTTGGTGTCGACTTTCAAACTGATGTAAACCTGCGAACGGTCGTCAAATTGGCTGACCGTTTTTGTGCCGCTCTTGCGGTTGTTGTACTGTGCGTACACTTCGTAATCGATGCTGGGCTGAAGAGCCGGGAAACGGTAGGCGCCGTCCGGGCCAACGATATAGGTTTTCACGGAGCGGGTGTGAGTGTTGGTCAGGTACACGACAGCGTTCGGCAAAGGATTGTCGCCGCCGTCCAGCACCTTGCCAGTGAGCAGGCGGGTCTTGTCTTGCTTCGAATCGCGGCCAAACAACTGCGCTGGAGCCGCCAGGGCCGATGTCGAGAAGACCGACGCCGACAATACAAGCAGCAGAGAAGCTCCGATAATCGCCTTCTTCATGAATTTCTCATTGCCATGAATTTCATTGCCGCCGACTCCCAGCCACAACGGCCATTACCAGTCTAAATGAAGACCGATGTCAGAACGCTCGTCATCGTCGATATGCACGGTTACTTCGGAGCCGGGCTTCAATTGTCGCCCCGAGGGCAGCTTATAACCCTTCACGTCCGCCCACACGACGTAGTCCGCCTTGCCGACGGGCAACCGCTGGGCGAATTCGCCGGTGTGATTGGAATAGAGCTCCCAGCGGGCTCTTTTTTCTTCGGCCCGCCGGATCTTTACCTTGACCCCGTAGAGTGGGTGCCCGTCAGGATCCCAAACCGTTCCAAAGATTAGGGCGTAAGGCTTCGGCTTCTCGCGGTTGCTACCGCGCGCGCTCACAGGGGTAACGAGAGACGCCAGGAACAGCGCTGACGCAGCCACTGCCACCACGCGCAGGAGTACCCGGAAATGCGCAGAATTCTTCAGGAATCCTCGTCCTCGGACTCTTCTTTGACGGCGTCTTCTTCGTCCTCGTCTTCTTCGACCTCGTCTTCGCCGACCTTCTTCAGCTCAACAGGATTGACGGTAATCACCTCGAAGTCCGCGCCGCACTCCGGGCACGAGACGACCGCGCCTTCATCGACCTCATCTTCATCGATGTCGAGATCCGTCTCGCATTCAGGACAATACACCATGATTTCCTCCACCTCCAGGCTACCCTGTTATATTTAGTTTCTTCGAGAGGAAAAGGTCAAGTGGCTTACCAAGAAAATTCTGCAATGGCCGAGTCTGCCAGTTTCGGTTATTCCTCCACAAGTCTTGCGGCAGCCGCGATTGCCTTGGCGCTGGTGTTTTGCGGGCCTCTGTGCCCGGCGCAGGAAATGGCGCAGGGTCAAGGTCCGGCGCCCCGCTTGGCATCTGACGCACATACCGACACACACATCGCCGAGGCGATCCGGCAAGTTTCAGCGGACCGCATTCGACAGACGATCGAGACGCTGGTCAGCTTCCAGAACCGGTCCACGATTTCCGCTCAGGACGAAGCATCCATCAAAGCGGGCAAGGGAATCGGAGCGGCGCGGGAGTGGATCAAAGCGGAGTTTGAGCGCTACTCCAAAGAATGCGGCGGCTGCCTGGAAGTAGAAACAGACACTTTCACCGAGCAGCCGAGCGAACGCATTCCAAAACCGACCGAAATCGCCAATGTTTATGCGGTGCTGCGCGGCACCGATGCGCAGCAGGCGAATCGCATCGTCCTGGTAACGGGCCACTATGATTCGCGAAATAGCGATACTCTAAACGGGACCGACCCTGCGCCGGGAGCGAATGACGACGGCAGCGGCACAGCGGTGAGCCTCGAATGCGCGCGCGTTTTGAGCAAGGCTGTTCTGAATAAAGTTAAATTCCCGGCGACGATTATTTTTCTGACGGTCGCGGGAGAAGAGCAGGGCCTGAACGGCAGCAAGCACTTCGCCCAGATGGCTAAGCAGCAGGCGTGGAAACTCGAAGCCGTCTTGAACAATGACATCGTGGGAGGCAACCTCGGTCAGGGACAGGATGCAAGCGTGGTGCGGGTGTTTTCCGAAGGGCTGCCGGCGGCGGCTAGCGAGGCTGAGATCAAGCGTATTCGGACGATCGGCGGAGAGAGCGACTCGACTTCGCGCGAACTTGCCCGCTACATCGCCGACATCGGGCGCTCATACAATGCCGGAGTTAAGCCGCTTCTGATTTTCCGCCTGGACCGCTTCCTGCGCGGAGGCGACCACTACTCTTTCAATCAGCAAGGCTTCGCGGCGGTACGGTTCACCGAACTCCGCGAAGATTTCAATCATCAACATCAGACCCCTCGCACCGAAAATGGCATCGAATACGGAGACTTGTCAAAGTTCGTCGACTTCGACTATGTGGCGCACGTCGCCCGGCTGAACGCGGCCACCCTGGCTTCGCTGGCGTCGGCTCCAGCGCCGCCGGCAAGTGTGAAAATGCAGACCAAGGATCTCGACAATGACACGACCTTAACGTGGGAACCTTCGGCTGGAGCGGCCGCCTACGAGGTGGTCTGGCGCTCGACGAAAGCGCCTGATTGGGAGTACGTACAAACGGTCAGTAGCGGTACGCGTGCAACCCTGAAGGTTTCGAAGGATAATGTCATATTCGCTGTGCGCGCGGTAGATGCGGCGGGACATCGCAGCCTGCCGGTTGTGCCGGAGCCAGAAAGATAAAACAGTGCCTCGCGGACAAGCCATCTCGTTCACCTTCCCGCCATTCGCAGGATGGGTGAAGCGCATCATTCTAGCTTGCACGGGGATCTACCTGTTTCAGGCAGTGATGCGCATCTTCGCCCCGGACGTTGTCGCTCTAATGCAGGAATGGCTGGCGCTGATCCCAGTTGCCGTGATGCACGGCAAAGTGTGGCAACTGGTCACGTACTCGTTGCTGCACGCGAGTTTCGGTCACGTGTTTTTCAACATGCTGACGCTTTGGTTTATCGGCGCGTATCTGGAAAGCGACTGGGGGGCGAGACGATTCATCGAATGCTACACGTTCTGCGTCGTGGGCGCCGCTTTAGTGACAATTATCGTTTCCTATACCCATTTCCTTGGGGCGAATCCAGCAACCGGGACGGTGGGCGCGTCGGGAGGCATTTTCGGACTGCTGATGGCTTTTGGCATTCTTTATGCCGATCAGGAAATGTTTCTGTTTCCGCTGCCGTTCAGGATCAAGGCCAAATACTTGGTCGGCATTTGGGTCGTGGTCGCGATCATTGCGGTTTTTGAACCAACGCAAGGCGGAGTCGCGGTCTTTGCTCATCTCGGCGGACTGTTCTTCGGCTTCCTGTGGGTGAAGTTCATGCCTTCTCGCGGTCTCAGCTATGCGACGTCCGAGCGTTATTTCAGCGCCCGGAACTCGTACTACCGCTGGAAGCGGCGGCGCACTGCGAGAAAATTCGAAGTCTATATGAAAGATCACGACCGCAAAGTCACCTTCGACGAGCACGGAAATTACGTGCCTCCCGACGATAACGACAAAACGAATGGCGGATCGAAGTCGGGCTGGGTAAATTAGCCGTCAGCCGTCAGCACTCAGCCGTCAGGAAAACTAACTCCGCGATCCTCAAAGAACTCTAGGGTTCTTAAGACGATCTTCCCCGGCAATTCCTTCTGTTCGGTCTTCCTCTTAAACCCCAAGTCATGACCCGCGCCTTCCACTTTCATTAATTCGATTTTGGCGGGAATTAGCTGTAGGGCTTTTGTCAGCTCTTCAACGCTTCCGAATGGGTCGCGGGTTCCGTGCACGAACAGACTTGGCGTGCGCAGGTTGGGCAGATGCTGGATACGGAGCTGTTCAGGTTTACGCGGTGGATGCAAAGGGTACGAAAGCAGAAGGAGTCCGGAAACAAGATCGGGTTCGGTGGCGCAGAGCATCGTTGCCTGGCGTCCACCGTAAGAATGGCCGCCCAAAAAGATCTGGCCGGTAACATTCTTACGCAAAGCTGTAACTGCGTTGCGCAGGCCGGCGCGATCGCGTTCCGCATTGCCCGGAAACGGCGGTCCAGTTCGCCGCTCCTGGCGGAAGGGCAGATCGCAGCGCAGAACGACGTAGCCATGTCCGGCAAAAGTTTCGCTGAGCGCAACCAGCAGAGGAGCATTGCAATCCGAGCCCGCGCCGTGGCTCAGGATCAGCGCGTCGCCATTGGGACTCGCGGGCGAGTGCAGGAAGCCGCGGACTGCGGGGTTCAGTGAATTATCGAAAAACGTGATCGCCGACTGCATCGCCTTAAACTCTTTCGGCCGCGCTCAGGATC
>CAVYWE010000006.1:0-125801 GCA_963772195.1 uncultured Acidobacteriaceae bacterium
CAAGCGAGCCGCCGATCAGTTCAACATTTGGGGCGAAAAGATTCATCAGGTTGGTATGCAGTTCGGATTTCACAATCACAACTATGAGTTCCGTCGTTTCGGAGATACGACCGGTTTTGAAACAATGATGAATCGCTGCGACCCGAAACTAGTCTGCATTGAAATGGACTGTTACTGGATTACGCAGGCCGGTGGTGATCCGCTACAAATGTTTCAACAGTACGGCAACCGCATCAAGTTGCTTCACCTGAAGGATCGCAAGCCCGGATTCCCAATCTCACAGGTGAAGGACGCGGCGGCGGAACATTTCACCGAAGTCGGAGCCGGGACCATTCACTGGCAGGAGATTTTAGCGGCGGCGGAGAAGAACGGCGTGAAGCATTTATTTGTCGAACGCGATTCGGGCGACCTTCCGGCCATGGAGAGTCTTCGAATCAGCTATCGGAATTTACAGAAAATTAGTTGAAGTGGTGGAGAGCCGGGCGCCCCCGCCCGGCGGACGGGCGAGGCGCCCGTCTCTCCATTAACACATTTCTAGTTGCTGTCTCCGCCGGCCCGCTTCCACGAGATCAAGTCGCCGATGGTGGTGCTGGTCGAGGAGGACGATGCCGGGTGCTTGTAGGACTCGACTTCCTGGCGAGACGCTTCTTCGCCGACCGCCTTGATACTCAGGCCGACTTTTTTCTCTTCCTGATTCATCTTGATGATCTTGAAGTCGAACTCGCTGCCGGGTTCCAAATGCATCGGCTGTCCATTCGCGTCGACAGCTTCTGAGTTGTGACACAGGCCTTCGATACCTTCGGCAATCTCGACAAACGCGCCGAAGTTCGCCACGCGCAGGACCTTGCCGTGCACGATGTCGCCAATGCGGTGCTGCGCGAAGAACGAATCCCAAACGTCGGGCTGCATCTGCTTCACGCCGAGCGAAAGGCGCCGCTTGTCCGGTTCAATGGCCAGGATGACGGCCTTGACCTTGTCGCCCTTCTTCAACACCTCGGAAGGATGCTTTACGCGGGTGGTCCAGCTCAGGTTGCTGACATGCACCAAGCCATCGATTCCGTCCTCGATTTCAATGAAAGCGCCAAACTCGGTCAGATTGCGGACCCGGCCCTCGACCGTCGCTCCTACCGGATACTTGTCATGCAGCGTATCCCATGGGTTGGACGCGAGTTGCCGCATGCCCAGCGAGATCCGGCGCTCGGTCGGGTTCACGCTCAGCACCACGCAATCCACTTCGTCGCCAACGTTGACCAGCTTCGACGGATGCTTCATCCGTTTCGACCACGTCATTTCGCTCACGTGGACCAGGCCTTCAATGCCCTGCTCGAGTTCTACAAAAGCGCCGTAATCGGTGACGCTGATCACGCGTCCGTGGACGTGCGCGCCCACGGGGTAGCGGTGCTCCGCATCCAGCCACGGATCAGGCGTGAGCTGTTTGAAGCCCAGCGAGACGCGCTGCTTGTCTTTGTCATACTTCAGGACTTTCACCTGAATCTGGTCGCCGACGTTGACCAGATCGCGCGGGTGCGTCAGACGCCCCCACGACATGTCGGTGATGTGCAGCAGCCCGTCAATTCCGCCCATATCCACGAATGCGCCGTACTCGGTTAGGTTCTTGACGATCCCGGTGAGGACGCTGCCTTCTTCCAGGTGCTCCAGGGTTTTACCGCGCTTTTCGTTCTGCTCTTCTTCCAGAAGCTGTTTGCGCGAGACCACGATGTTGCCGCGCTTCTTGTTGAGCTTGATGATGGCGACTTCCATCGTCTGGCCCTTCATGCCGTCCAGATTCCGGATCGGACGCAGATCTACTTGCGAGCCTGGCAGGAAGGCGCGCGCACCCTGAATGTCTATGGTCAGGCCGCCCTTGATGCGCTCCACGACGACGCCCTTGATCGGCTTCTTTTCGTTATAAGCGCGCTCAATCTCGTCCCACGACCGCAGGCGCTGCGCCTTCAGGTGCGACAGGTTGACGTAGCCCTCTTCGGTTTCGCCCTTATCCCGCATTACGTCGATCTCATCGCCGGGCTGGAACTTGGGCTTGCCCTCGTGATCGAGAACTTCCGCAATCGGCACCATGCCCTCGGATTTCGTTCCGATATCGACGACGACATGGGTCGCGGTCAGCTTCACCACGGTGCCTTTGATTACGTGGTCGTCGCCAACCGACTCCTCGGTTTCCGTCTCGAAGTTCTGGAGCGCGGCGGCGAAATCATCGCTGCCAGACACGGCAGTCTCGTGGGCGGAATTGTCAGGAACGACATTTTCTTGAGTCTCGTTTTCACGAGTGCCGTTTTCATGAGTGTCGTGTTCATGAACTTCAGGGGCGGAAGCCAGTGGTTCGGCAGGGGAGGGTTGTGCGTGCTCGGGAGCGTCTATTACGGCCGAGGCGCCGGTGTGAGTGTCGTGTTCAGGTGTCATGGTTTCAAGACTGGATTCAAGATTGCGGGCGTTGCTATCGTCGAACAAGTTCATAGCCTCTGTGTCGACGCGATCATGCGCGCCTCGTGCGGGACGTGGTCGAGCGGACTGCTGGCGTGGTCTTTAGGTTGCGTTGAGGCCGACCTGGCGGACGACCCTAGGACAATTCCAGCTGGTTCGAAACCGCGTCCAATAGGGACACTTCGACTATAGCAACCGCTTTGGAACAGTGTCAAACGCGAAACGGAGCGATTTCGGAGGCGGCCCAAAAATTCATCGACTCGTCACACTGTCTTCCCCTTCCGTCCCCGTCATGGTTTGGTAACCGGTTACCACCCTCGCTCCCTGGAGTCACAGAGTGAAGAGAGGGGCGCCTCGCCTGTCCAGCTGGGCCGGGGACGCCCGGCTCTCCACCAGCAAAGCTTGCATCGCAGTAACGGTCACGCAGCGGGAAATAGCCGTTGGCTCCCTGCTGGCCGCTTCTGCTACCCTCCCTCCATGGACCATCTCTGGACTCCGTGGCGTTACGCCTACGTCACTGGCGCCGACCAGAAGTCGGGCTGCATCTTCTGCGATGCTCCCAAAGAAAGCGACCAGCAGGCCCGCATCGTCCACCGCGGGACGCATTGCTACGTCATTCTCAACACCTATCCGTACACGAACGGACATGTCATGGTCGTGTCCTACGCGCACCTGGACGAGTTGCAGAAGCTCCCCACCGATGCCGCTCACGAGATGATGGTTCTGACTCAGCGGATGGAGACCGTTCTGCGCACTCTCTATCAACCCGGTGGCATCAATCTCGGCATGAATATCGGAAAAGCCGCGGGTGCCGGCGTGGTTGGACACATCCACATGCACATTCTGCCGCGCTGGGCAGCGGACGCAAATTTCGTCAGCGTCATCGGCGAAACCAGGGTGCTTCCCGAGACGCTGGAGGTGACATGGGAGCGGATACGAAAGGCTCTTCAATCACAATGACGGTTGACTGCGAGTATTAATCTTCATTTCCAAGTTCCTACTTCACTCCTAACATTGGCCGAGAAATCTCGCTGAAACTTACCTCTCATGCGGAAACTTTCTCTCATAAGACGCATAACTTTGCTTGTAGAGTGCAATGTCTTGCGGCGGACGATGATATCTGCAGCTTTTGATTAGCTTTCGATTGACCCTGCTTCTGCTGGATGATATAAACACTCAGCCTTCCCCAAGGTTAGTTTTCTTTTGTCCCCTCAAAATTTCTGACGTTTTTAGCGCCCGAGGATTCCTTTGTCTGCAGCTCAGTTGAAGATTAGCCCTTCCCCCAAATTAAATTCTGATTAGGAGATACACCATGAGCCGAAGCATGGCCGCAAAGTATGTTGTCCTGCTTGTTCTTATCGTAGGGCTGGCTGGCATCGCGCTAGCGCAAGACAGCAGCGGAATTAATTTCAGTTTTCAAGGTTGCCGAAATGATGGCAGCATCACTCTTCCCAACGCAAACCCTCCCTACGCCGGTCAGTACATTTGTCCGGACACTGCTTACACCGGCGGCGAACTAGGCAAAGGCTGGAATGAGCTGGATCTCGTTCCCTATCGCCTCACCACCACTGCGACAAAGAAAGCCACAAACCCGGAAACTTATAGCGTCACCATTGCCGCGGGGTATCTGACCAACTCCGGTAACGCCGGTTACGACATCATTTCCGCACCCACGCTGAACACTTTTCTTTCGGACGCCAGTTGCACGGCTCTGTCGGCGGGGGCACAAACCATAGGTCCGTCGGTGACGAAAGGCCAAGGCGGCGACCAACAGACTATCTTCCGCAACCTTACGATCTCGCAATACGCCAGTTCGACCTGCGTGTACGACTGGTACCAGCGGCTGGCGATTGGCTCCCATCTCAATCCTGGAGCTTCCCTGCACTCATATTTCTTCGACAAGAGCTACCAGAACGATAACTACCAGGGACACAACTCCGACGTTCCCATCATGCTTGGCGCGAGCGCGGGTTTCTCCATTTCGAAGACCATGAATGCGGTCGAGAACACCGATCACGACTGGACCGTCACCAAGACCGCTCCCAGCCAGGTCATGTTTCCTAACGTCTGCAGCATCAACCAGAATCCGAATCCGATCCAGGTGACGGTGAGTTGGCAGTACTTACCGGCGGATCCCTACAATATCTCCGTGAGCAGCACGGTGGCGGTCAGCAACAACACCCATCGCCCGCTCAACGTCAGCGTTACGGACAACATCTATTCCGGTTCAGACCAGACAAATCAGATCGGCACAGAGACTGGGTCCTTGAACAATCTTGCGCCTAATATGCAGGGCGTTAATGTACCTTTGACCCCGTCCTCGTTAACGACTCCGATTGGGCCCACGGAGTTCAATGATGTTGCAAACGCAACTTTCACCGATCCCGTAGTAGGCGACACGTTCCCTGGAACGGCCGCTGCCAGCACCGGAGTTTCCGATAATGGCGGTCAAGTCTACGATCTTGCCTCAACTATCAACGACACCGAAACTCTTACCGGCTCCCTCCTGGCGTTTTCAACCGATTCGTTCAGTCCGGCTATTGGAACTTTCGATAACAGCTACGTCGCCGGAACCCAGACCACAGGCCCCGTCTCCTGGACCTCGAACTCCCAGACCGGAGACGGTTCGGTCACATTTAACAAGACGATTTACTTCACCGGAGGCGTGGGGGTGCTGACTTCGGGAGATCTCGCCGACACCGCGACTCTCACCGGTTCCGATTACGCGACTACCGGACTGCAGCGAAAGTTCTCTGCGGACGTCAAAATCGTGACCGATGCGCGCGTCACCCTTACCATTCAAAAAAATGTTGACTTCGCGCCGGCAAGCGGTTCTCAGACGTTCAACTTCCACGTCAGAACGTCAGCCACAGCTACGAACGATGTCACGACCGCCAGCGTCACCTTCAACTGGCCCACCGACGGAACCTCGAAGACTGTAGTTGTCCCTGATCTGGCTGCTGGGACCTACTACGTAACCGAAGATCCAGCAACCGGCTGGACCTATGATCCGACCAATAGCACCCCACAGACGACAATCACCCTGCCGTCATGCGGCGGCAATGTGGTGATCGCCAACAAGCATCAGGCACAGGACCTCACGGTCTCGAAGACGGCGACAGCGACCTTTAGCCGCAAGTACGACTGGTCCATCACCAAGAACGTGGACAAGACCACAGTTGATACCACGGCGGGAACCAGCGTCGCGTTCAACTACACTGTCGACGTATCTCAAACCGGCATCGAAGACAGCAATTGGAAGGTCTCGGGAGTTGTCAGCGTCACCAATCCCAATGCCTCGCAGGACTTCACCGGCGTCAACGTCGCGGATGTCATCGACAACGGCGGCAACTGCTCGGTGGATAGTTTCAGCGGTACAGTACCAGCCGGCCAGACTGTCACCCTCAATTACGTTTGCTCTTACACGTCGGCTCCAAGTACGCTGAGCGGAACCAATACCGCCTCTGCCACGTGGAGCGCCAGCGCCATGGGAACTCCTGACGGCACTGCTTCCGGAACTGCTGCTTATGCTTTCGGAGCCCCATCAAGACTCGTCAACCAGACCATCACCGTGCAGGACACTTTCAACGGCAACACCACCACACTTGGCACGGTGACGGCAACCAATCCTCCGACGGCCCCCGCCAGCGCCAGTTTCCAGTACTCTCACACCGTCCCGGCGCCTAGCGGAACCTGCATCAGTTACAACAACACGGCCACGATTGTCGAGACCGGCCAGACGGCCGCTCGCTCCGTCCAAGTCTGCGGGGGCGCTGACCTCACACTTGTGGTCTCGGCGACTCCTCAATTCACGCGCACATTCAACTGGTCTATCCAAAAGGGCGTGAACAGAACTCTGATCAATGCCCCAAGTCCGGTTGCCCACGTCATAGTCTGGCAAACCGGCTATGCGGATAGCGGCTGGCAGCTCTCCGGGGTCGCAACAGTTACCAACCCCAATGATTGGGAGAGCATTCCTGTCGTTCTTGGAGATTCGGTCAGCGGCGTGGGTAGTTGCTCATTCACTGGCAGTTCCAGCCTCATTGTTGGTTCCGGCCAGTCCGTACCGCTTGCCTACGTCTGCACTTACCCGGCATTCCCTAGTCCGCCTAACGGGACGGATACGGCCACGGCAACTTGGGACAAGAACACCTACTTTACGCCCGACGGTTCGGCCGTGAATTCGGCAAGCTTCACCTTCACTGGCCCCACCCATTCCGTCAACCAGACGGTGACGCTGACCGAGTCATTCAACGGTCAGCCGCCGGTGGCGCTCGGCACACTCACCGGCACCCTGGCCAAACCCTGGGCGACAAAAGCGTTCTTCGAAAGCCCGACTCTGAACTTCCCGGCGTCGGGATGCGTCGATGAACCTAACCTGTCGGCGTTGCCACCGACTACATTGACATCGTCAGAAACCATTACCCTCTGCACATCGATCAAGAGTGGCGCAAAGTCTGCCGGTTTCTGGGCTTTGTACCAGGGTCGTGTGTTGATCCTGCACAGTGCCTCCACTGCCGGTGTATGCAACGCTGGAACCTGGCTCCTGAACGACGCTCCTTTCCAGGATCTGTCGCCAACCGCCTCCTGCTCACAAGTACAGAGTTATGTGACGGGCGTCTTTAGTGCCAGCACTTCGTCGGTTCTCGCCGAACTGAAGATGCAGGCGCTAGGCACGGCGTTAAATGTCTACTTCAGCGACCCGTCGCTCGGCGGGAACGCCATCAGCGCTCCAGCGCCGATTGGTAATTACTCGGTCGATCTCACACACGTCTGTGTGATGAAGGATTCCGCTACTGGATCGGCAGTTTGCGCTGGCACGGTGGCCAGCTCAAGCAATGCCTTCGGCGGCGCGACACAACTCACTGTGTCGCAGATGCTAGCCACTTCTTCCAGCTTCTCCAATGCTGGCGGGACGGCTTGGTATTCCAATTCCGCTACCCAGGCGCTGGCGAAAAATGCTTTCGATGCCGTCAACAATCAGAAGGCTATCGCTCCCTAATCGCAGGTCACGATTCGCGAACGAAAAAGGAGCACCGGAACCTTCGGTGCTCCTCTTTTTATATTTCGTATTCGATGCAGGATGAAGGACCTTCCCCGCCACTACCTTTTGATGTGGGGCACGGCGTTCGAGAAGAAAATCCGAAGCCCTGCAGACTGCCCAAGCGGCGCAGAGGTATTACTTCAGCTCTCTCCCAAAGAAATCCTCCGTCGCGCGGTATGCCCGGATCCAGCTCTTCCACATGAGGAACCCGTGAATTTCATCGGGGAAGATCAGCTCCTCGACGTGCACTTTTTGAGTGCGCAAGCGCTGCAGCAGGTCGACCGTCTGTGAGAAATCGACGTTGCGATCGTCGTCTCCCTGGATGAGCAGCACCGGCGACCTCCACGTTGCAATCGCTGCATTCGGTGACGACTGAAACGCCAGCTTGACGGCGTCGTCATGATCGGGCGCATCCGCCGGAATTTCCTCCTTAAACACCGACCAGTCATGCACGCCGTGCAAGTCGACTCCGGCGGCAAAGAGATCGGAGTCATGCGCGAGCCCCATCGCGGTGAGGTAGCCGCCGTAGGATCCGCCCCATAGCCCGATTCTCTTCGCATCTACGTTCGGCAAGTTCTGCAGATATTTTCCCGCGGCCACAATATCCCTATACTCAGCGCCGCCACGAGGGCCTCCATCTCTTGGTTCGCGAAAGTGCCGGCCGTACATGATGCCCGTCCGATAGTTGACCGACAGCACCACATATCCGCGGCTCGCCAGGTATTGATTCATCGCGTAGGCGTTGTGGTAGTAGTCCATATAGTGGAAGCCGAGCATCATTTGGCGGATCGATCCACCGTGAATGAAGATCAGCGCCGGGGACCCTTCGGCTTTGTTCCGGGCAGGCTCGCGAGGCACTCGTCGCTCCATTTCGGGCTCGAATAATTGGCCGTGGATTTCCCAGCCGTCGGCGGCTTTGAAGATTACTTGCTTCGGCGTGACTAGTTGGAGCGTCGGGAAGTCCGCTGGCAGCGCGGCTTTTCCGATCATCTCGCGCCCGTGCGCGGTCACGACGTACGGCATCGCCGGAGTCGTGGCCGTCGAACCCAGGCACACTACCTTGCCCGCGATTTCGAGCGGCGTCCACTCCATCGTCTCGCCGCGAGTCAGAGCCTGCGTTGTTCCGCCATCAACGCTGACACGCCACAGATGGCGTCGATCAACATCCTGGGAATCAACACCAGCCTGATTTGAAGAATAGATGACTGAGGTCTTATCTAAGGTCAGCGCGACATCCTCGGTCTCAAATTTTCCGGGGGTCAGCAACGTGGCGGGCCCACCAGATGTCGCAACCGAATAGAGATGGTTCCATCCATCTTGCTCGGAAGAAAAAACGATGCGATTCTTTGCGGCGAAGTGAAACGACCCGTCTTCGGTCAGCAGCGGAAGCGAATCATCCAGGCCTGGACCGCTTTTCCATATTTCGCGCCCCGAATCGGCGGCGACGTCATAGATCCAAATTGCCCAGGACAGCGGCGACTGCGGAATCACAGGCTGCTTCATCTGCTTGCCCACCAGCCGCACAAAGGCGAGATGGCTCCCATCTGGCGACCAGCGCGGATACAGATCCCGGTCAGCACTGGGCGAGACGTAGCGCAGCGTGTTGCGGCCAAATTCGTAAATGACGACGAAGCTGTGATCGCCGCGATCGCTGACGAACGCGATCTTCTTTCCGTCGGGCGACCACTTAGGCTGCGAGTTGTTGCCTCGCGCGAAGGTCAGCGCTTTCGCTTTGGCCTTTGCATCGCTGCTGCCTGAAATTGGCGCGATCCAGATCTGCTTCTTCGCCGACCACACCGCGAACTGGCTATTGGGCGAAATCTGGATGTCCTCGCATCCCTCCTCGTCGCAGCCCATGTCCCCGAGCAAACGCGGTTCGCCCTTGTCCACATCCGCCGCCCACACCTGCTGGACGCGCTTTTCGACGTTGCTGGTCGGGTCGGCGATTTCTCCAGCGCTATTAGCTTCACTGCCGCGCGCGTAGACGATGGTTCGCCCGTCGGGCGTCAGCTTCAAAGCGGCAATCGGCATGCCGTCGTCGCCCACGTAGTGTGTGACCTGTCGCGCCTCAAAATTCGGAGCGTCCGCAATCCACACGTTGCGTTCGCCGCGGGTTGAGAACACCCAGGCGATTCGTCCAGCATGGTTGTTTGCATTTTCGACGGCCACAAGATTCGTGGGAAATGGCGAACTCATAACCTGTTCCAGCGAGAAGGGGTGTGACGCCGTCTGCGCCGAACTCTGCGCGGAACAAGGAATCAGAGAGGACCACAGCAACAGCACGCCGACGCAAAGCAAGGCAGACAAGTTTCGAATTCCCATGCGCGGCAGAGTACGTGAAATAGTGCGGGATTGACAACTGGGGAAACAGAGACGCGTTTTATCGACCTGAAGAACCTGTCTCCCGCATCGTGGATTCGCCAATGGCCCAGACTCGGTTGTTGACCAGGAAGCAGCGTCCACGCCGCGGGTCCGGTCCGATTGACGAAAGGACGGCCGCCAGAGTATGTCCGACCAATGACTATTACTATTAATGTTGTGACTGGGGCCAAACCTAGGTACAGTGAATCATGTTCACGACTCATCCCAATCTCGGCGATGAAGTGAATCGGAATATCGTCCAGTCCGAAATCGAGGGAGGCGTATTCCTTGAAGGTCTTCCGCCTGACACCGTGCTGCAGATTCGGACTCAGCACCATTTCTACACGGCACTCCTTCTGGGCGAAGGTTTGGCGCTGATCTCAGGACATCCGCAATACTGTCCGCACCCGGTTCAGGTGACCATCGCAGGCTCGACCTGGGGCGGTTCCATGCTCAAGATGCGCTTTATCGGTCGAGGTATGCAACTGGAGTTCCATCACCCCGCATACAGCACGCCGATCGTTACGTCTCCTATTCAGGAAATCCACGAGCCCATTGAGTCAGTCAGACATCACCGCAGTGGGGTAGGTCACGGCCGTTGACTAAGCGGATTGCCGGTTGTGGGTGGAATTTGCTAATGCTTCGCCGCCAAATCTTCTAGAGCATCGACAACTGTTGGGTTTTCATTGACTTACCTTCGCATCCCGCCTAACATGGCGGCTTCATGATCGGCGAAACGATCTCCCATTACCGCATTGTCGAGAGGCTCGGCGGTGGCGGTATGGGCGTGGTCTACAAGGCGGAGGACAACCGGCTCCACCGTTTCGTGGCGCTCAAGTTCCTGCCGGACGAGGTAGCGAGAGACGCGCAAACACTAGCGCGTTTCCAGCGGGAAGCACAGGCCGCTTCTGCGCTCAATCATCCCAACATCTGCATGATTCACGATATCGGCGAGCAAGATGGGCACGCGTTCATCGTGATGGAGTTTCTCGATGGCGCAACTCTGAAGCACCTGATCGGCAATCGACCGATGGAGTTGGAAGCGGTGCTCTCACTAGGCATCGAGATTGCCGACGCGCTAGATGCAGCACACTCAGCAGGGATCGTTCACAGGGACATCAAGCCAGCCAATATTTTCGTAAACAAGCGTCGACACGCAAAAGTTCTGGATTTCGGACTGGCAAAGGTTACGAACCTCTCCGGCCGCACGTTGCAAGCAACGGGGACGTCAGGGCAACCGACCGCGATAAGCGAGGAGCTTCTCACCAGTCCGGGAGCGGCTTTGGGAACGGTCGCTTATATGTCACCGGAACAGGCGCGGGCAAAAGAGTTGGACGCACGCACGGATTTATTCTCGTTTGGCGCTGTGCTCTACGAGATGGCTACAGGGGCGTTGCCATTTCGCGGAGATAGTACGGCGGTGATTTTCGACGCGATCCTTAACCGCGCCCCGGCCGCTCCGGTTCGGCTGAATCCGGACTTGCCGCCGGAGCTGGAACGAATCATCAACCGGGCGCTGGAGAAGGACCGCGAATTACGCTACCAGCACGCTTCAGAAATGCGGGCTGAACTGCAGCGCCTGAAGCGCGACACCGATTCCAGCCGCAGCCCGGCCGTGGCGGTTACAGAAACTGGCGTTCTCCCTTCCGCAATGCCGGGGACCATTCCGCTACCCTCTGGTTCAGCGACGGCTATGGCGACGTCGGCGAGTGGAACGGTTGCCGCTGGACCTTCCAGTTCCAGTGTGGCGGCTGCGGAGCCAACCCGGCGGAAGCCATGGGCCGTGGTTGGGATCGTGGTTGCACTCGTGCTCGTGGCGATGGCAGCGGGCGGATATTACTTCCTCCACCTAACGCCGGGGGCGATTGATTCGGTGGCGGTATTGCCGCTGGCCAATGCCACTTCAAACGCAGAAATGGACTATCTCGCGGACGGCATCACCGAAGGAGTGATCAACCATCTCTCGCGCCTGCCGCGGCTTCGGGTGATGGCCCGCACGACGGTTTTCCGCTACCGGCAGACACAGCAGGATCCGCTGCAGATCGGGCGCGACCTGAAGGTGGGATCTGTAATTGTAGGCCGTCTTACGCAACACGGGGACACGCTCAACGTGGAAACTGAGATGGTAGACGTAAGCAATGGCTCGCAGATCTGGGGTGAGCAGTATCACCGCAAAGCCTCCGACATTGCTACTCTGCAAGATGACATTGCCTCCGACATTTCCGGCCAGTTGCGGTTGAAGGTAAGTGGCGAAGAGAAGAAGCATGCCACCGAGAATGCCGAAGCCTACCAGCTCTATGTGAAAGGGCGTTTTTACCTGGAACAACGCACGCGCGAGGGCATTTACAAGGCTTTAGATCAATTTAACGAGGCGGTTGCCAAAGATCCAAATTATGCACAGGCCTACGCCGGGTTGGCTAAGGCGTACATACTTCTTCTTGATCGCGGATGGCTCTCCAATAACGAAGCTGCGCCCAGAATCCGCAGCGCCGCGCAACGGGCGATCGAACTCGATCCGACGCTGGCCGAGCCTCATGCCGCACTCGCAGCCCTGAAGGAGGAGGCAGATTGGGACTGGGCGGGAGCAGAGGCCGAGTATCGCAAGGCGATCGGATTGAACCCGAACGACGCCACATCCCACCATTGGTACTCGGTTCTTCTGGAGAACCTGGGCCGATCTAGTGAAGCATTGCGCGAGAATGAGAAGGCCCTGGCGCTCGATCCAGCTTCTCCCCAGATTAACGCGAATCACGCGGGGATCCTGGTGGATCTGCATCGTTATGATGATGCCCTGACGGATTTGAACAGGCTGGTTGCGGCCAATCCGGATTTCCCGGTCTACTATGGAACCCGCGCCAGCGTTTATTGGCACCTGGGAAATCAGGATGGGTACGTGACAGATTGGGTCATGGCCATGAAGAAGGACGGGCGTCCGGAACGGGCCGAGGCATTTGCTGCTGGATATCGGAAGGCGAAGCTAAAGGGGGCGTCCACAGCGTTGATTGAAGTGCTGAAAAACGAGTCGCAACGGGAATACGTCTCTCCCTACGAGATCGCAATTAACTACGCGCGAATGGGAGACCGCGACCAAGCCTTCGAATGGCTGGAAAAGGCTTATACAGAGCGGTCGGGACGCATGGAATACTTAAAGATCGAAGAGTCTCTCGAGCCTTTTCACTCCGATCCGCGCTACATTGACCTGCTCAAACGCATGGGCCTGCCGCAGTAACCGCTTTTCCGCCCTTCGATGTTTTCTGCATCCACCTCCATGCACTCGAGACGATGTCGGTGAGATTGCGCCGGGCGCTCCATCCCAGGACTCTTTGAGCCTTCACCGGATCGGCCACCAGAACCGGGGGGTCGCCCGGCCGTCGCGGTACAATCTTTCGCCGAACAGGCCGTCCAGTCGCGTTTTCCGCTGCCCGGATGACTTCGAGAACGGAATGTCCGCAGCCTGCCCCAGATTGATGGCCAGCGGCCCACCACTTTCTTCGTCGCCGGCTCGTTCAAGGTATTGCAACGCTCGCACGTGCGCATCAGCGAGATCATTAACATGAATGTAGTCGCGCACGCAGGTGCCGTCCGGAGTCGGGTAGTCCGATCAGAAGATTTGCAACCCGGCTCCGTCCTCGGTGGAGGCGGCAAGCGCCAGTGGAACCAGATGAGTCTCAGGATCGTGCAGTTCGCCAATCTCGCCGCTTTCGTCGGCTCCCGCGGCATTGAAATAGCGCAGACTCACCGAACGTAGTCCGTAAGCGCGGCTGTAAGCCTCGAGCGCGTTTTCGAAAAAGAGCTTCGATGCGCCATAGGGATTGACGGGCTCGCGCGGCGTCAGTTCGGTAATCGGAATTCGCTCGGGGATGCCGTAGACAGCGCAGGTGGAGGAAAACACGAAGCGGCGGATTCCGGCGTCCACGGCGCAGTTCAAGAGGCTGAGCGCCGCGACGACATTGTTTCGGAAATACTTGCGCGGGTTCTCGACCGATTCTCCAACATAAGCGTGGGCGGCAAAGTGCATGACTGCGTCCACGCGCGCGAGCACTGGCCGGAGCGTGGCTTCGTCGGCGATGTCCCCCTCCACAAGTTCGAAGCCTTGCGCTAAGCAGCGGAAACCGGTGGTGAGATTGTCATAAAGCGACCTCATAGCCCGAGCGCCGCAGCGCGCGCGCCGCATGACTGCCGATGTAGCCTGCTCCGCCCGATACCAGGATCGCCAAGAAAAACCTCGCATGATTCCACAACCCTAATTTCTCTATGCTGATCATGGTGCCGCAGGAAGCACTCGCCCTGTGGTGACAGTCATCACGCTTGTTTGTGACAGAGGTTAGTCCCTGTCTTCGGGGGATCCTCATCGATGCAGGACCGGCTGCGTGCCCGCAGCTGCCGCCTGGTGTAGAATTTGATGGTCGAAACCCCACGCTGTTCATCCTCGGCAGCGGACTCCGTCGGGACGTAGCGCAGCCTGGTAGCGCACTTGCTTGGGGTGCAAGGGGTCGCGAGTTCAAATCTCGCCGTCCCGACCATTTAATTGTTGAGCAACGTTGTCAATGTGAACGCAATGACTTCCGCTACCACGATCAATGTTCTCATCCATCACGAAGTCGCCGACTATACGGCTTGGAAGGCGGCGTTTGATTCCGGCTTCGACTGGCGGCGCAAGAATGGCGAGCACAGTTGCCGTATCTTCCACAGCGCCGAAAATGTCAACGACCTCACACTTCTCTTCGAATGGGAAAGTCTGGAAAAGGCGCGTGCATTCATCGCTTCCGACGAACTCAAAGCCAAAATGGCAAGCGCGGGTGTCAAAGGCTCGCCTCGAGTCGATTTCCTCACTGAGGTGCACAGCGTCCGGCGCAGCGCTGCGGACTGAGCATGCAGGGCAGATGCTATTGCCCCCCAACTGAGGGGCAGACACTTGGGGAAGTTTGTAACCGATTTACGGAGGTTCGCATCCAAGAGGCTTAAACCGGCAAAACGGGACAGGGAAGCAGACACCTCCGTTCTGGCATTTTCCTCCTCTTCTGGTTGTTCTGCTGGCCCTAAAATTCGTAGTTTCAGGAGAACTTAATGACTAAGAAACCAAACTCCAGCAATTCGCGCAAAGCTTCAGCGCAACCCCACTACCACCAGACAGCCCGCGAGCTCCAGGCATTTGGCACCGTAACCAGTGTGATGCCGTTGCAACTGATCGAACCGGTGCGACTGGAAATGACTGAGCAACTCAACCAACTGTTAGCCGACACCATGACTCTTCGGGATCTCTACAAGAAGTCCCATTGGCAGGTCTCCGGGGCCACTTTCTATCAACTCCATCTTCTGTTCGATAAGCACTACGAAGAACAGAGCGAGATCGTCGACGCGATCGCGGAACGAATCCAGCTTCTGGGCGGAATCAGTATTGCCATGGCGGCCGACGTCGCCGAGTTAACCCGCATTCCGCGACCACCCAAGGGCCGTGAAGAGGTTCCGGTGCAACTGTCTCGCCTGCTGGACGCGCATGAAATCATCATCACCCACTGTCGTGAACTCGCAGAGCGTGCCACCAAGTTGGAAGACGCCGGCACAAACGATCTAGTGGTGAGTGACGTGCTTCGTCCCAGCGAACTGCAGAGCTGGTTCCTGAGCGAGCATCTGGTCGATGCACCGCTGGTCGAAGCCGAGCCGCTAAGGGAATCGGCATAATCACGGCCGGATGGAATTGTGTGGAAGAGGGGCTCTGACCCGCTTAGACGGGGCAGAGCCCCGTCACCACACAAAGTCACCACACAAGTAAGTTGTGGCGCTTTCTAGCGGCGTGCGGAAAGAATATGCAGGATCTGCTGCAGCTCATGCCGTAAGTGCGCGACGCTCACGGAAGGATTCATCGGAAACGGAAGCGCGGTCTGGTTCCGCTCGGACTTGATCTCGCCGCGCAACTGCACGCGCGCACCCGCAATCGTGAACCCGTCTTCATAAAGCAGCTTCTTGATCCGCACCACCGATTCCACATCGCGCCTGCGATACATACGCTGCCCGGTGCTGCTTTTAACCGGCTTGAGCTGCGGAAATTCGGTTTCCCAGAACCGAAGTACGTAGGCCGGCAGACGGCACAAGCCGGCGACTTCGCCAATGCGGAAATAGAGCTTGTCCGGAATAATAATTTCGTCGTTGCAGGCCGCTTTCTTCGGGGCTTTCTTGCGGAGGCTCATGTTCGGAGGCTCATGGAGGCCGTTTCCGTACTCCTGTATACGCGTTTCTAGCACGAGCCGCGCCGCGGAACAACCCCCAAAAGTACCGATATGCCGCCGCCAAGGCATTTGGACGCTCTACTCTCTCCGTTGACGAGCGCTGCGTTCAGGGGACAACGGAAAAGCCTCTCAAGAGGTGCTTCCCTGGAGAGGCTTTGGGGGATTTCTGAACGAGCATCTGTCCGCTTAGTGTTTCTTTTTCTTGGCGGCTTTCTTCTTGGTTGCCATGAAGTGTTTCCTCCGTTTGAACGATTTGTTCTCCCAAGGTTCTCGACAGGGCACCTTGATGCCCGGGCTACTCAACTTGTAGTATGAGTAGCTGTCCTACCACAAGATATTGCCATTCGTATGTAATTTGTCAATAGAAATCTCACCATACCGGGCGATTTTGGTGAAGTACGTGCTCGGCTTGCTCGGGCGAACGCACAAAATTTCGCCATCATGGCGGAACCTTCCCGCCAGAAGCCTGTGAAGGCGCGGTGCCTGTGCGATAATTTCAGAAGAAATTTATGTCAGAGCACAAAGTCTTCTGCGCAAAATTGAAACAGGAATTGCCCGGGCTCCCTGAGCCTCCGTTCGACAGCGACTTGGGAAAAAAGATCTACGAGCAGATCTCCCAACAGGCGTGGGGCCAGTGGATGGAACACTGCAAGATGTTGCTGAACGAATATCGCTTGAACCCGGCTCGCAAACAGGATCAGGAAGTCATCGTGAAGCAGATGGAGCAGTTTTTCTTCGGTGAGGGATCCGCGCGTCCGGCTGAATACGTTCCTCCGGCGCACTGAGCGCACTGAGCGCGCTGCGATTGAGACGAAGAACAGCGCAGGGCGGGCCATCTGCGCCAGTCAACCCTGCTATAGGCAGGTTACTAATAGATTACTCCTGGCGCCTCAACCGTTTCCCAATTCATGACCTCGTAACACTTCTGGGCAACAATTCAGGTGTGGCCCCGCAGGTCCATAACACGCAGATCTATGACACGCTGATCCTTTCGGATCTGCACCTCGGCGCGGACATGAGCCGCGCCCGCGAGGCATTGCGCGTGCTTCGGGAAAATCAATATCGCCGCCTTATTCTGCTGGGCGATATCTTCGCCGACCTCAATTTCGGACGCCTGAAAAAAGAACATTGGAAATTTCTCAGCTTCATTCGCAAGCTCTCCAATCCCAAGCGTAGAGTTGAAGTGGTCTGGGTCGAAGGAAATCACGACCACGGCTTGACTGAAATCATGTCCCATTTGGTGGGCGTCTGCGTGTACCAGGAATATCAATGGGAGTATCAGGGACTGCGCCATATCGCCGTACATGGTCACCAGTTCGACGGCTTTGTGGTAAAGAACGTCCGCGTCAGCTACTTGATCGGGACGCTGCTTTACCTGCAACTGCAGAAGTGGGATTCAAAAAACAAAACCCTGACTCGTTTTCTCGACCGGCTGGGCACGCGCTGGCAGCGCTTGTCGGAGAAGGTCGCCGACGGAGCGCTCGCCCATGCCCGTCATAACCCGGCAGCCCGTATTTTCTGCGGCCACACCCATGCCGCCATGCATAAGCGTGAAAACGGGATCGACTATTACAATTGCGGAGCGTGGATCGACGCGCATCCTACCTATATCACTGTCGGTGAGGATGGAGTGAATATCCACGAATATGTGGAGCGACCTGAGGATCTCCATCCCGCCGGAAAACAAAGCCTCGCCCAACCTGCTGAATTCGACGACGAGGCAGGATTCGTCGAAGATGGCGAATACGAAGGTGTGGCTACCTGACGCGGGTTCCAGCTACGGGATCGTCTTTTTGAAATTTGAAAGAAACGTTTGCCACAAACGAGGCACGATAAATCTTGCGCAAACTAACCATCGTTTTCCATCACGCCGGCGGAGGCCATCGCAGCGCAGCGGAAGCCCTCAAAGCCACTCTCTCCAACCAGGAGCATCCCTGGGACGTGAGCGTTCTCGACATTCAGGAATTGCTCGATCCCCTTGACGTGGTTCGTCGCGCCACGGGCCTGCGAATTCAGGACACCTACAACCTGATTCTGCGCAAAGGCTGGACTCGCTTCACGCCCCAACTCCTGCTCCTTCTGCAAGGGACCATCCGTCTCTACCATGCTCCGATCGTGAAAGCGCTCCGGGCTTACTGGGCGCAACATCCGGCGGACTTGGTGCTTTCCGTAATCCCGCACTTCAATCGTGAGATCGCCGAGAGTCTACGCCCGGTTGGTACGAAAATGCCAGGCACAGGAATTCCCGGCACAGGAACGCCTTTTGTCACTCTAATAACAGACTTGGCAGATTACCCGCCACACTTCTGGATTGAACGCGAATCGGAATACATCATCGCCGGAACTGAACGCGCCCGGCAACAAGCCTTAACGATGGGCCTTCCTGCTGACCATATCTTCCTAACATCAGGAATGATCCTAAAGCCAAAGTTCTTCGAAAAGACCACCGTTGATCGCGTCGCCGAAAGGAAACGTCTTGGACTGGAGCCCGATTGTCCAACTGGCATTGTCTTGTTCGGCGGACACGGCTCCCAGGTGATGGTTGACATCACGAAGAAACTCAACGAAGCCGGCAGCGGCGTTCAACTCATCCTGATTTGCGGGCACAACCAGAAGCTTGCCGTTCAACTCAAAGGCTTACAGACCAGAAAGCCAATCGCTGTCGTCGGATTTGCGCAGAATGTCGAATACTACATGGCCTTAGCCGACTTCTTTATCGGGAAACCAGGCCCTGGCTCGATAAGCGAGGCACTACAGTTCCACTTGCCCGTCATCGTGGAATGCAATTCCAAGACTCTGCCGCAGGAGCGATACAACGCGGAATGGGTGACGGAAAAAGGCTACGGGATCGTCGTCCCCAGCTTCAAGAAAATTGCGCCCGCTGTTCAACGGTTACTCCAGAGCGCGACTTTCGATGAATTCCGTCGGAGGGCCAGCGAGTATTCCAATCGAGCGCTTTTCGAAGTGCCCATGATCCTGGAACAATGCGCGGAGCACGCGGCGCCTCCAGTTCAATCCGAGGCTGCTGTCTAATTTACTGTAGAGACGCGGCTTGCCGCGGCTCCCGGCGCGTGGCAGGTCACCGGAACAACGCGGCAAAAAATCCGCCGAGCTTTCTGAAGAACCCTCGCGCCGGCGCGTGATTCGCAGACGCGGTTTCAGTGCCAGCCGGCTTCGGACTTTCTTTCGTGGGCACAGGAAGCGGAGCGCCCACAGCCGGTGCTCCTACTTGACGCGAATCCAGGGGCAGCGCACGCACATCCTCAACCGGCGCAGGTGGAGGGCCGGTCGCATGGAACACGAACGGCGCTTCTATCTGCACGCGTAGTTCATTCGGCGCGAGGGAGGCGTCAAGTGGAGCGGCTGCTGCCGGTACTCCAGTTGCCGGCAAACTAGCCGAGGGCGCGCTTTCCACCTGAGCCGTCTCCGCAACCGGCGCTGGGCTCGCGTTTACGGGCGGCGCCCTCTGTGCTTGGCTCTGCATGGGCAGGTCGCTGGTCGCCCGCAGCGGAGGATCCCGCGGCGGCGGACATCCGCATTCCAACGGCACTGCCATATCCACGCGATCGAGTTGTCCGGAACGAAACATAAGCTGGTCGGTTGCCTTGACCTGGTAAATGCGATCACCGAGCAGTTCGGAAACAATCGCCGATGCAGTGTTGCCGGGCAGCGCACGCACGCAGGTATTGCCCTGAGTGTCCGCACTGATAGCGTAGTGAAATTCCCCCGGCCCCACCAGAAGGATGCGGAAGTCCGGCGTCATCACGGAATCGGAAGAAGCGTCGAGAGCGAAGTGCGCCTCCAATGCGCCCGTGTTCATACTGAGCATCAGGTTATGCCGGTTCTGCGACGGAGTGACCGATACCGTCGTTCCCGGACAAACATGCACCTCGCCGCCACTCGACAGGCGGAGAACGGCGGTATCGGGCCCGGCCGTTATCGCGGAACCCGTGCCCGCGTCATTGCCGGCTAGAGCCAGCGGGCCGGCCGCGCGCACCGCTGCCACGACCGGTCGCGGCGCGGGCGTCAGGCTGGGGACCGTCGGCGGCTCAAATGGCGAATCGCTCGCCTGGCCGGGATTTTTTCCGAGATGCACGACCAGGCGGTTTCCTGCAGCATCCCAAGTGTAGGGGCGCGGCGCGAGCAGATCGACGACCACGCGCGCCACCGGCGGATTCTGTTGAAACTGGTCGGCGCGTATCGCGCTAATTTGATCGGCTTGTACGCTGATCCGCTTCTGCTGCGTGTCCAGGCGCGCGTTCGGCAGATCGATCACCAGCCGCGGAGGGTCGCTGATCGCCTGGATCGAAGGAACCAACGGCTTCGTCGACAGAATTTCAACTGCCGGGCCATCCTTTTCCTGCACGATACGGAAACTCTTGATCGCCGCAATCTTTATCGCATTCTTGCCGGCAGCGGAAGAAGCGGCAGACTTGGAGCCAGGCTTAGCCCCAGGCTCAACTGGCGTCTGGGAATGAAGCCGCGGTGCTCCGAGGACGAGTATC
Organism: uncultured Acidobacteriaceae bacterium; assembly: GCA_963772195.1. Classification (GTDB taxonomy): domain Bacteria; phylum Acidobacteriota; class Terriglobia; order Terriglobales; family Acidobacteriaceae; genus Acidiflorens. The sequence continues at coordinate 20,577 of CAVYWE010000006.1, forward strand.
CCCGCCGCAAGAACCGCGCACAAATTCGCCCGCAGACGGCGGCGAGCCCACGGTTGCCGGAACGCAAGATTCGGCGAGAAGTCTTTCACCTAAGCACTCGAGTGTTACAGCAACCATACCACTCGGGGGTTCCATGGAAAAAGACCAGCACAAAAAGCGCATAGAAAAAGCGCGAGATATTACACGTCGGCCAGGAAGTCGTATTCATCAATGACGGCTGCCACCGCCATCTTGCTGGAGGGACTGCCACCTTCGACACGTACCACACGGCCCTTGCAGCGTACCCGGATGCTTTCCGTCAGCGTGATCTCAGGCGGCAGGGTTAGCGTAAAGTCAATCGCGGAGCCGGCCTGGATGGCGGAATCGACATAGAAGCAGATTCCGCGCGCACTGACGTCGCGAGTCTGCGCTGCGTGCTCCTGCTCATTTTCGCCGTAACGGACGCTTACGGGAAGGCGAAGCGCGAACCGCCGCGTAGCCCGCTTATTATTGTCCTGGTCCTGCGTCTCGGCCATAGAACCGCTCCAAAAGCAAGGTTTCAAGGTTTCAAAGACTTGCCTGAAATCGCTTGTAAGCATGGCAATTAGTGGCGTGCCTGTCAAGGCTCAAAGCACGGGTTCAAAGTTCCAAAGACCTGGAAACCTGGCTCCTGGAGCTACAATAAACTTGTGGTCTTCGTCCTCGATAACTACGATTCGTTCACTTACAACCTCGTCCAGTACATTGGCGAACTGGGCGCCCAGGTAGAGGTTCGCCGCAACAACGAAGTCACCGTAGGAGAGATCGAGGAGATGCACCCCGAACGCATCGTGCTTTCTCCCGGACCCTGCACCCCGCAGGAAGCCGGCATCAGCATCGAACTGATCCGTCATTTTGCGGGCAGGGGCAAGGGCAACGTGCCGTTGCTGGGAGTCTGCCTCGGACACCAGGCCATCGGCGCAGCCTTCGGCGGCCAGGTGGTTCGCGCGAAGAACCTGATGCACGGCAAGACCAGTCAGGTTGAGCACGATGGCAAGACCATCTTTCGCGGCCTGTCCTCGCCGATGACCGCGACCCGCTATCACTCGCTGATCGTCGCCGAAGACGGCCTGCCCAACGATCTCGAAGTCAGCGCCTGGACTACGGACAAAGACGGAACACGAGTCATCATGGGCCTGCGACATAAGAATTTCCCGGTTGAGGGCGTGCAGTTCCATCCGGAGAGTGTGTTGACGGATGAAGGGAAGAAATTAGTGAAGAATTTCTTGCGGCGTTAAATCCCACTCCTAAAGCGACCTGTACAAGATTGACCATTCTTGGGAGCGGCTCCGAGACTAGGATGTGCAAATGCCACTGAGACTTTTGAGGCACTCAAGTAGCTAAGGAAGAGCCAATGTCAAACCAACATTCTGTCACTAAACGCCACCGACGCCCGAAGTCGGAGAAGCGTGTAGACTACACCGCGCGAACCATGGCGGCCGTGAAGCAACTCGAACAAGCAGCGAAGCCAAAAACCAAGTGACAACTTAGAAGCTAAGTGCTTCTGGCCATCTCCACTGCCCGCAGCACCGCCCGCGATTTGTTTTCCGACTCTTCGAACTCGCGCTGTGGATCGGAGTCTGCGACGATGCCGGCACCCGCTTGCAGGTAGGCCTTCTTGCCCTTCATCAGGAGAGTTCGGATCACGATGCACGAATCCAGATTCCCCGCGAAATCGGCATAGAGAACAGCTCCGCCGTACACGCCGCGCCGCGTCGGCTCCAATTCTTCGATGATCTGCATGGCGCGCACTTTGGGTGCGCCGCTCAGAGTTCCCGCCGGGAAGCACGCCGCGAACGCATCCACAGCATCCAGTTCCGGACGCAGTCGTCCTTCCAGAGCGGAGACCAGGTGCATTACGTGCGAGTAGCGCTCGACGTACATCAGATCGCGCACTTTTACCGACCCATACTCGCTTACCCGGCCTAGGTCATTGCGGCCAAGGTCGACGAGCATCACGTGTTCGGCTCGTTCCTTCTCGTCTTCCCGCATCTTCTTTTCCAGCGCGGCGTCAGCGGCTTCATCCTTGCCGCGCGGGTGCGTGCCTGCAATCGGACGGTACTCCAGTTTCGAGCCGCTGACCCGCACCAGCATTTCCGGCGAGGCTCCGAGGACGTGCATTGCGCCGCTCCCTCTCTTGCTTCGCTTCTTCTTAACGCCGATCTTCTCTCCTCCGAATCGTAAAAAGAACATATACGGCGACGGATTCACCGTCCGCAGCGCGCGATACAGATCGAGCGGAGCGACTCCCGGTTCGAAATCCCACCGCTGCGAAAGCACGACCTGAAAAATGTCTCCAGCGGCTATGTACTCCTTGGCACGCTGGACGCTTTCTAAAAACTTCGGCTTCGGAGTGCGCGGGCGCGTCTTCAACTTTGACGTCGCCAGCTTTGACTTCGTGGCAGCTTTGCGCCAGTGCGCCGGCTTCCACCCTGCGGCGAGTTTCTTCTCGATGCGCGCGATATCCTTCACGGCGCGATCATAAGCAATTCTAGGCGCCTCCCGGGTCACGTCCGCCGACGCCACAATATGGATCTGGTGCCGCAGGTGATCGAAGGCAAGTACGCGGTCGAAGAACATCAGCACGCAGTCGGGAACGTCGAGGTCATCCGCAGCGTGTCCTCCGATGTTCTCCAGCCGCCGCACAATGTCATAAGCGCAATAGCCGACCGCTCCGGCGGTGAACGGGGGCAACCCTTCCATTGCGGCCGGACGGTGTTGCTGCAGCAGTTCCTTGATGACTTCGAAAACATTTCCCGTGCGCCGCTCGACTGTCTTAATGCGGCCACGTTCGATCGTGATCTCGGCGCCGCGTGACTCCAGCCGCAGAAACGGCCGCACGCCAAGAAACGTATAGCGTCCAATTTTTTCTCCGCCTTCGACCGACTCCAGCAGGAAGGCGTCCGGCTCCCCTTCAGCGACGGCGAGAAAGGCGGAAACCGGCGTCAGCAGGTCGGCAGAGATCGACTTCGCCACCGGCACCAGCGTGGCGCTGCGTGAGAGCCGGGCGAATTCTTTGTAGCTAGGACGGATCATGCTTCTACCCAGAAGTCATTATAAGTAAGTTGATCGCTGCGCCGTCATTTCGCCTTACGTCACTCCTGCGCTTGCCTAGGCTGCGGGCCGGCAATATACTTTGCGAGGCTTGCTGGCTGACTAAGGCGACAAGCGGAATCGCAATCATACGGAGAGTTTATGACCACAGCATTGGACCTGGAGCAGGAAACTAATCCCTGGCAGGCGCAAGCCGCCCGCTTCGACTTGGCCGCGAAAAAGCTGAATCTTGATGAGGGCCTCTGGAAGGTTTTGCGGAGTCCGAGCCGCGAAATTATTGTTCATATCCCGGTGATGATGGACGACGGGCACCTTGAAGTCTTCACCGGATTCCGCGTGCAGCACTCCATTGCGCGCGGCCCGGCCAAGGGCGGACTGCGCTACTCGCCCGATGTAAACCTGGACGAAGTTCGCGCGCTGGCGAGCTGGATGACGTGGAAGTGTGCGGTGGTCAATATTCCATTCGGCGGCGCCAAGGGCGGCATCATCTGTGATCCGCACAAAATGTCGCAGGGCGAGTTGGAGCGCATGACCCGCCGCTACACCGCGGAGCTGTTTGAATTCATCGGGCCGGAAAAAGATGTCCCCGCTCCCGACGTGAATACCAACGAGCAGACCATGGCTTGGATCATGGATACCTACTCCATGCACATGCGGCAGACCTGCACTGCCGTCGTCACCGGCAAGCCGATCAATATTGGCGGATCGCGCGGGCGCCGCGAGGCTACGGGACGCGGCGTTCTTATGGTCTGCGAAAAGGCGATCCAGAAACTGCGCCTGAATCGCGATACCACCCGCGTTGTTGTGCAGGGCTTTGGGAACGTTGGTTCGAACGCGGCCCGCCTTATGGCGGAAGCGGGATACAAGGTGATCGGCATCATCGAGGTGGGCGGTGGGCTGTACAAAAAGGATGGCATCGACGTGGAGGCGCTGTGGGAATTCCGCCAGCGCAATGGCACCATTCAAGGCTTCCCGGGCGCCGAGAAGTATGATGCAGCGGAACTCTTGCTGGTCGATTGCGACATCCTGATCCCGGCGGCGACTGAAAACCAGATCACGAGCCAGAATGCGGACCGGGTGAAGTGCAAGATCCTGGCCGAGGGCGCGAATGGCCCGACTACCGCGACCGCCGACGATATCCTCTCCGAGAAAAAAGTCTTCGTCATTCCCGACATCCTGGCGAACGCGGGGGGCGTCACTACTTCCTACTTTGAATGGGTGCAGGATCGCCAGGGCTACTTCTGGAAGGAATCGGTGGTCAACGAGCATCTGGAGGACATCATGGATACAGCGTTCGATGATGTTGTCCGGTACGCTGAAACTCATGGCGTGAACAACCGGATCGCCGCCTACATGCTGGCCATCGACCGCGTGGCATACACCATCCGCCAGCGCGGAATCTATGCCTAGGGGCCCTGAGCGAAGCGAGGGATGACAACGTCGATAGTTCGATTCGTTAAGACGAGGCTTGATGCCTCTTAATCTCGCGAGGGAAAATGAATCGCTTTCAAAATCAATTTACTCTGTGGATGCTCGCTTTCTGTCTGATACTCACGGTCGCGATCTCGCCTGCTACGGCAACGGCGCAAGCGAGTTCGACCGACACCAGTTCGGATACCACCACCCAGAAGTCCAAGAAGAAAGCAAGGAAGGAAAAGGCCGCTGCCGAAAAAAAAGCCGCCGCCGCTGACAAGGCTGCCGCCGGCGATACGACAGCCACGACCACGAAGAAGTCGCGAAAGAGCGAGAAGGCAGCGGCAAAGGCAGCAGGGGCAGAAGGTAGCGCCTCGACAACGGCTGCTGCGGACACGACTGCGCCCGCCGCGTCGACCGGCAAGTCGACTGGAGAGTCGACTGGAAAGAAGAGCAGAAAAAAATCCAGCGCGGCCGCAGCAAGTGCCCCGCCCGGAGCCAACAGTGCGCCCGCAGCTGCCACTTCCCCAGCAATCCCCGAAGCTCCCGCTGGTTCTGCCGCCGCGCCCGCCTCATCCGGCAATATGACACCGCCCAAGAAGACGCCGACCAAGGCAGCCGCGGCCACGGTTTCTAGTCCAGAGATTGCTGCCGCTCAAGCCAGCGGCAAGGTCTGGGTCAATACCGAGAGCGGCGTCTACCACAAGAGCGGACGCTGGTATGGCAAGACCAAGGCCGGAAAATTCATGACCGAATCCGAAGCGAAGGCTGCTGGCTACAAAGAATCCCAGAAAAATTAAGGAGAAATGACAATGACAATGACAAGGACAAGGACAAGGACAAGGACAATGTCCAGGAAATTCATAACCAGAATTCTCGTCGCGCTTTTCGCGCTGAGCCTGATCAGCGGAATTGCTGGGGCGCAAGCCGCCAAGAAGCCAGCCAAGGCCACCGCAGCCGCGGCTGCCAATGCCGATCTGCTCGACATCAACTCGGCGACCAAAGAGCAGTTGGAAGCTCTGCCAGGCATCGGAGCCGCCTATTCACAGAAAATCATCGACGGCCGTCCCTATGCCAAGAAGACCGACCTCCTGCGAAAAAAAGTCGTTCCCCAAGCCACCTACACCAAGATCAAAGACAAGATCATCGCGAAGCAGAAGTAAACAGGTTGTCCCGCCGAGGACGCTCGGTTCCCGAACGAGCGCCCCCTTCCCGTTCATTGGATCCCTGCGAGATTGCCGGTCCCTACAAAATAGCGGCCGGCCTTTGCATTGACCGCTTACTTTTTGGACCGTGGCCTCTCGTCCGTTGCCTTGGCCTCTGATGTAGAGGATAATCACATTGACCGCCCCTGGCTCAGTCATTGCGTGAATCTTCCTAACTACATCACGCTCACCCGTATCGCCGCGATCCCGCTGCTCATATGGATTCTGTGCACACCACGTTTCTCGAGCGAGCAGACCGGGGAAAGAGAAATCCTGGCGTCGGCCGTTTTCATCCTGGCTTCGATCACCGACGGCATTGACGGCTATCTCGCGCGCAAACGGGGCCAGATCACCACCATGGGCATGCTGCTTGATCCGCTGGCCGACAAGTTGCTGATCGCCGCCGCTTTCATCACGCTGGTGCAGTTCAATCCCGCGTTGGTGCCGGCCTGGATGGCCGTGGTCATCATCGGCCGCGAGTTTCTGGTAAGCGGACTGCGCGGCATTGCCGCATCCGAAGGCTTCACGATTCAAGCGAGCGAACTCGGCAAATTCAAGATGCTGGTGCAGATCATTTCTGTCGTGGCCGTGATACTCGCTCACCGGTGGCACGAGTGGCCTGTGTTCCGCATTTACTTTTTTCCGGTCTACTGGGTTGCGCGGCTAGCCATCTGGTTCATGGTTCTGCTTTCCCTGGTTTCCGCGCTCGACTACTTCGTCGCCTTCTGGGCGCGGATCGATCACAAATCGGAAAAGCGGCGGCGCCGAGCCTTCGTCCTCGCCCGGCGGAGAAAACGCGATGTCCAGGCTGTTTGAAACGCCATCTGAAAAGCCGTCTGAAAGTCTAACCGCGCACGAAGTCCCGCGCGACCCTGCCCCGCCAGCCGCCGAGTTTTCTCTCGAGCAACGCCGGATTTTGCTTCGCATTGCGCACGAGGCAATTCTTTCTGTCCTGGAGCGCCGGCCCTTTCCTGAACCGTCGCCTTTACCACCCGGGCTGTCCGATCCGCGAGGGGTCTTCACGACTCTCTATCTGCGCGGCTGTCGTCCCGGTGATCTGCGCGGCGATCTCGGCCGCCAACTTCGGGGATGCGTTGGCTACGCCGTGCCCATCGCGCCTCTGTATCGTGCCGTGGCCGAAACGGCCCGCGCCGCCGCTTTCGAAGATTCCCGTTTCCTGCCTGTGACGAAGGAGGAGGCTCTTGAGCTGGAAGTTTCTCTGAGCGTTCTCTCGCGCCTGTTTCCGATTCATCCCGAGGCAGTGGAAGTGGGGCGACACGGCCTGGTCATCTCGCTGGGCGCTCGCCGCGGCCTGCTGCTGCCGCAAGTTACCGTCGAACACGGTTGGGACCGGGAAACTTTTCTGGAGCAGACCTGCCGCAAAGCTGGTCTACCGCTGGATGCCTGGCGCAAGACCGCTACCGTCGAGGCTTTCACCGCCGAGGTCTTTGCCGACGCTGATGCTGAAGTGCCCTTCTGAATCTGTTTCCGAAACCTCTTCACGAATTCCGCATCGCCCTCCTTACGCCCCCGCTTGCACTTGCGTAACTTGCCTTCTCTGCAAGAGGACGTAAGCTGAGCGCTGGCTGTTTGATTGTGAGGGCAGCATGGTGAGGGAAAGATGGAACTCGTTATCGTGATCGTTGTACTGGTGATCGCTGCCGCGATGATTCCCGGAAATCCAAAAATCCGTTTCTTCCGCTGAAGCCGCCTGCAGAGACGGAGCTTGCCCCGTCTCCGCCGCGAAAAGAGACGCGGCGAGCCGCGTCTCTACGGGACATTCCAACCAACAGCAAAGAAAAAGGGGAGATTCGCTCTCCCCTCGTTCCCCTCAAAGCTCCAATTAAATTCTCTTATTGCTGCTCGTCGAGTTCCACCGTATCGCCGGCGTACACATCTTCCAGAGCGAAGACGACCATGCCTGACGATGAGGTCGGGGTTACGTTCAGAACCACCACTTCTCCTACCGCGCGCCGCGGCAGATCGCCCACATGAATGTTCGGCCCTTTTGTCTTTGTGAAGCGATTGGCCTCAAATGCCGGCGGGCGCATCTGTGTGTCTTCGGAAGTCCGGGCTTTGAAGGAGAGCGAGTCCACCGGATCGTGCAAAGTGGCCGTGTAAGACCGCACCACGCGGAAATAGTCCCCCACTTTTACGCCTTGGTTCGAACCCATGTTCATATAAAGTTTCATGCCCGTGCCGAGCACGCTGTCGAAGTCTTTGCCGAGCACGATCCGTCCGCTCAGCTTTCCATTCGCCGGCGCGAAGCGGTCGAAATGGCCGGGTACGTGGAATGCAACCGGCGGTTTTTCCACGAAAGGCACGGCGACATCTCCCGGGTTGATGGGATCACAACTGAATTCCACTTGCGCGATGGCGCTGTGACTGCGCGTATCGACTACCCGCACCCTCCCAATTTCCCCGTAAGGGCGTCCCGCGGCAGCCAGTACTTTTCTCTCACCGGGGTAGATTTCGTACTCGTTGACGTCTCGCATTTCGCGGATGATCGAATACAGTTGTCCCGCCTGGTAGCCGCTCCCCGCCAGGTAGACCAGTTCGCCGGTCTCGAACTTGGTTGAGGTCGGGGTCTGCAGGCCCCCGTTCACGTAGTTCGCGTCGGGAACCCGATCCTTGGTTAGAAAGCCGGCGCAGTAAATGTCTGCCGTGGTAGGCGTCTGGAAACGTACGAATGGCACGTTGACTGATGTGTTGACGATACCGGACGCATCCGGCGTGCTCGCCGTCGTCGACTGCTGGGCCACCGCGAGGGTCGCCGTCACCGTCAGTACCAATAACAATCCTGTTTTCTTCATGTTACCTCCGACTCCAAACCGCTCTGGGGCAGCCCCAGCTATCTCTCTAGGAAGACAAGGGTTACAGCCGAAAAGTAACAAGCGCCGGGACAGGGGTCAAGGTTACGAGGGTGTTTAGTCCGCTTGCTCCCAAAGTGTTTCCTGGGCTGCTCGGCAACCTTATGTTGCATCTGCGCCTACACCCCTGTAATATCGCGCCGTCATTGAAAACAAATGGCCTTGGCTTCTTCTTCCACTCTCGCGCCCCGGTTTCTGCCCATGCGCCTGGCGAAGGTCTGCCTGGCATTGAGCGGCGACACCGTCGACGACATGCTCGCAAATGCCGAGTCCATGGCCCGGGATAACCCCTTCCTCGAGTTCCGTTTGGACTACCTGAAGCAACCTCTGGCCGCGCTTCCCAAGATTCATCGTTTTCTTGAAACTCACCAGTACGTCACCGCCATCGGTACCTGCCGTCGTGCCGACAACGACGGCAAGTTCAAGGGATCGCTGGCTTCTCAACTGGAAGTGCTCACCAAGGCCAATGCCGCGGGCTGCCAGATTGTCGACCTGGAATTTCAGAGCGCGCTGAAATCGAAACCCGAAGCGATTGCGCGCCTGCGCAGCCGAGCTCGACTTATTTTGTCGTTCCATGATTTCCGCGCCACGCGCAACCTCGATGAGACGCTAGGAAAAATGCTGAAGATCCCGGCCGATTTCTACAAGGTTGTCAGCACCGCCACCACGCTCTCCGACAACGTGACCATGATGAAGTTTCTGCAGACGCAGAGCGACAAGCATGCGTTGATCGGGTTGTGCATGGGAGAGCAAGGGATCATCAGCCGCGTGCTCAGCGTGCGCGCCGGCAGCGTTTTCACCTTTGGCGCGGTCAGCGCCGATCTTAAAACCGCACCCGGTCAGATCAGCGCGCACGACCTGCGCAGCATCTACCGCATCGATCAAGTCGACGCTGCCACTCGCGTGTATGGAGTCGCCGGCGATCCCATCGAGCATTCGCTTTCGCCCGTCATCATGAACACGGCGCTGCGCCGCGAGAATGTGAACGGCGTTTATCTTCCTCTCCACGCCAAGACGCTCAAGGACCTGCTCCACTGCGTCCGCGAGATTCCGCTCCACGGTCTCAGCATCACCATGCCGTACAAGCAAGCCATTCTGCCGCATCTCGATAACACCGACGCGCATACTACCAAGATCGGCGCCTGCAATACCGTCGTCCGCGGACAGGATGGCAAACTTTACGGTTTTAATACCGATGTCGCGGGCGTGGTGCGTCCTCTCGAGCAGCGTCTCTCCATCGAGAAGACGAAAGTTCTCGTGCTCGGCGCCGGGGGCGCGGCCCGTGCTGCTGTCTTCGGTCTCAAAGAGCGCGGTGCTGAAATCTGGATACTGAATCGCACTGCCGTTAAAGCTCAGAAGCTCGCCCGCCAGGCCAAAGCGCACAGCATCAAACGCGCCGACCTCCGTAAAATCGCCTTCGACGTTATAGTTAACGCCACTCCGGTTGGAATGGGAAACACGCGCGACTGCCCACTCAAAGACGAGGAGATCCAGGCCCGCGTCGTCTTCGACATGGTGTACGACCCGGTCGAGACGCACCTGCTGCAAGTCGCGCGGGCCAAGGGAATCGCCGTCATCCCCGGAGTAGAAATGTTCGTGCAACAAGCCGCCCGGCAGTTTGAAATCTGGACTGGCAAGCCCGCTCCCGCCGGCGATATGTTGCGCGCGGTCACGATCGCGCTCCAGGATCGCGCCACCGCCCAAAAGCAGCAGAAATCCTGAAAATACCTGGCTAAATCCCCTTTTTTCCCGCCGCGGGGACCCGGCGAACCGTCCCCGGCCCGCCCTTCTTAGAGCGCGCCAAAATCGTGTTCGTAGCAAATTGAGACAATTCGTGATGCACCCTTCATAAGAAAGGTTGCAAATAACGCCGACCGGAAGTACTATGAGTTTGGACGCAGCATTTCGCGTTCACCTTAACCCAAAAACTCAAATCTTCCAGGTAGAAACGCAGCCCTAGCTATAAAAGCAAATCTAAAGGGGTGCCCAACGCCCCGGTGCAATTCGGAGAGAATGCATGTCGTGGTACGCGTACTGCCTCACGGAACACCCGACCCTTGCCAACGGTGTTCGCGCCCGTCGTCCCTTCCTTCTAGATGGAATTCAAGGTGTGAACGGTTCTCCAGTCATGAGCTACCCGAGCGGAGAATTCGCGGTTATCGTCAGTGAATATGACCGCGCGACCTCCAAGCTCGACGAAAAGTCCGTTCTCGAACATGCCCGCGTGGTAAGCCAGAGCTTCCGAACCGCCACCGTCCTACCCTTCCGCTTCGGAACGATTTTCGATACCGAAGATGCGATCCGCCAGGCCGTTCGATCCAACCGGCGCACTTTCTGTGACAGCGTGGCCCGGCTTCGTGGCAAGTCCGAAATGCGCATCAAGTTGACGGTTCGCGACGGTTCTCTCCGCGGCTCCATGGAAGAGATTGTCCTGCCCGATACCGTCGGCCGCGAGTACCTTATCAAGCTCCGCGAGAAGGCTTCCCGTGAGCGCGAACGGCAGACCAAAGCCCGCGCCCTTTCGGTCCAGGTGCACAAACTCTTCAATCCTCTCGAGGAAGAAGTCAGCTGCAAGAAGGTCGATGCCGACGGAATGTTGCTCGATATCGCCCACCTCATCGACACCAAGTCGATCGAAAAATATCAGAACCGTTACAGCACCGCCGCCAAGCAACTCAAGGATTGCCAGATGGTCGTGACCGGTCCCTGGCCGCCCTATCATTTCCTGCCCGGGAAAGTCCGCACCGTCGCCGGCGACAGCTAGAAGCCCGCGCCAATTTGTGCCAAGCCCCCTTTACGGAGGGGGCTTTGTTTTTGGGTCGCGAAGCCGGTTTTCGGAACCCGCAGCTGCATCCAATTCTTCACAGCCCTGTGAAACCGTCGCGCTCGAACCGGAAAACTGCAGGCGTCATTTGTTCTATGCATAGAGGCGCGATGCCGAGGACCTTACGAGTATGAGTGGCGATTCCTTACCATTACCGCTGCCGCTCTCGGGCTTCGCGACTGACTCGTGCGAGGCTACGACTCTGTATCGAGAACTGCGCAAACCTCTGCTGCGATATCTGGCATGTCTCGGGCTCTCGGCTGACGAAGCGCAAGATGTCGTGCAGGACGCTTTTCTTAGCCTGCATAGGCACTTGGCCTCAGATGGGTCGCAGGAAAACATTCGCAGCTGGCTGTTTCGCGTCGCCCATAATGGCGCCAGAAATCGTCAGCAAAGTTATGATCGTCGCTTCGGCAAACCACTCGATCCCGACCTCGACTCGATTTCAGAGGGGGCGACACCGGAACAAGTCGTACTGGAAAAGGAGAAACTCCGTCGTCTGGGAAAGGCGATCCTCTTATTGACAGATTCCGAACGTGAGTGCCTGCTGTTGCGCGCGGGTGGATTGCGCTATCGGGAAATCGGTGAAGTCCTCGACATTCCAACTTCCACCGTGGGCGAGACGGTGGATCGGGCGATCAAGAAACTGGCGGAGAAATGCAATGTGTGACTTTTCAGGAAGGTTGGTTGCGTGGATGGATCGCGAGCTTCCAGACAACGAAGCCGCGGATGTTGAGCTGCATGTTCGAGACTGTCCGGAATGCCGGAGGCGCGTCGATGCTTATGAGGAAGTGAGCCGCGCGTTCGTCGCGTACTTCGATGCGGCGATGGGAAACAAGACACGTCGCAGACTGAAGCGCTGGGTGCCCCTCCTGGCGACCGCAGCGGTGGCTGCTGTGGTGCTCCTGGTGTTGCAGTCAACCACCGTCAAACAGATGCCCGTCCGCCCGCGAGCGGCAGAGGCCGCGCCGGCCGTGGTCATTGAAACTGAAACTGAAACTGCGCCAAGGCCGGCCAAGAAACGCCATCGACGACATGTGATTGCGCCTATGAAGACTCCGAGCGCGAATTGGGCATCGGCTGAACCCGCTATCCAGATCGCTATTCCGGTCGAAGCCATGTTTCCCCCTGGCGCTGTCCCCGAGGGGATTACGTTCATTGCGGACCTCAGTATGGCAGCCGACGGATCGGTTCAAGGGCTCCGTCTGCAACAGTGATTTGCTTTTAGATTGAAAAAGGAGACCAACCCAACATGAAACTTACATTGATCCTTATTTTGGCAGCCTCATTCTGTGCATTTGCGCAAGAGAGTGGAAACGTAATGTTCCAAAGCGCTGGCCCAGCGGGCGCGATGGCTTGGGGCTTTGAGAAAGGGCCCACTGCTGTAGTTAAGGGCGCGCCCTATTCTGCCACTATGAACAACGAATCCATCCAGACGCTCGCGGATGGCAATCGCATCGTTCAGACCACCACCGGGACGGTCTTAAGGGATTCTCAGGGTCGCACACGTCAAGATGCTGCCTTGCCGACGATTGGCAATCTGTCCGCCGCCAGCGCCCCGCACCTCGTCTTCATTCAAGATCCCGTGGCGGGCACTTCCTATACGCTAAATTTGACCGATAAGACTGCGTGGAAAAACCCGAGTCCTCCCGCCGGAAAAGCGGGCCCCGGCGCATCCGTTGGCTCCGGCACATTTTTCGCACATACGGAGGGCGGGATGCCGCCGCTCCCCCCACCGCCACCACCTCCAATGATGGCCCAGACGAAGCATTTGGCGACGGACGAGCAGCTCGAGGCAAACACGGAATCCCTTGGCTCCCAAACGATGGAAGGTGTCGTTGTGAATGGGGTGCGTACTACACGATCCATTCCTGCTGGCCAAGTTGGCAACGATCGACCCATCAATATTGTTACGGAGGTCTGGACTTCGACTGACCTGAAGACGATTGTTTCCAGCAAGCGGAACGATCCGCGAATGGGTGAGCAGACATTCCGGTTGACTAACATCGTGCGCGCGGAGCCCGACCCGTCTCTATTCGCGGTGCCCTCAGATTTTAAGGTTATCGATGGCGGCCCGAAAACCATCATCTATCGGAGGAACCAATAGAGCCCTCATCTTGGTTGGGCTTCTGGGGTTCGACGCGGTCCGTTTGCTACGAGTTTCTTCCAATGTGCAGCTTTATGCATTCGGTTGCGTAATCTCCGGCGAGCCGTCCGCCTGCTCGACCTTAAGGAATTCACTCTAAAATCTTGCTTTTGAATAGGTTCCCAAAATGGGCGTCTCGCTCACCCCAGTTACCGTTTTGGTTCCCCAAATGCTCATTTACATAACAACCGAAGAGGCCGCACCCGTTTGAAAAACTTCACTCTCGATGATCTCGACACCTCACTCTGTCCGTTTCTGTCCCCCAGAGCGGCGTCAAACTAGTTTCCTCTGATTCCCGCCACTTAGCCTCTTTAAAAAAGGGTGGCCCCGAAAGGGGCCGCTTTTTGGTTCTCCCGGTCCTGTACACTCGCCGTTCACGATGAAATCCGAAAAGGCCGGTTCCCTCCGCATTTCTGATTGCCTTCCTTAGTCGCCCGCGCTTGGTCAAGCTGCGAACCAGCCGTGATTTTCTGGAAATATCAAATCGCGACGTCTGACCTCTGCCATCGTCCCCTCCAGTTGACGCCCGCTGTCTCTCGCGCTTACGATATTTGTTCGACTTCACGCGGGATAGAGTTCTGTGGGGTGCGACTTTTTCTTGGCGGCCTGCATCAAATGGCAGCAATCGTAGTTAGCGATCATAGGTAGCAATCATGGATAAGAAGAAACTAGAGACCTTCAGAAAAAAATTGGAAACCCGGCGCCAGGAACTGCGCCACATGGTTGTCCGCAATCAGCAGGACGGTCGCACCGTCGACGATGAGGCCACGCAGGACGTCGCCGACCGCGCCGCCAGTTCCTACAACAAGGAATTCCTCTTCAGCCAGAGCAACAACGACCGGCAGTTGCTCAATATGGTCGATGGCGCTCTCGCCCGCATCCGCGAAGGCAGCTTCGGAGAATGCGTCTCCTGCGGCAAAGAGATCAACGCCAAGCGCCTTGAAGCCGTGCCCTGGACTCGCCATTGCATCGAGTGCCAGGAAAAAGCCGAGCAGGGCTTGCTCGAAGCCGCTCAATAGCATTAGCATTTCGCGAGTATTTCGTGTGGCGCGGACACTCTTGTCCGCGGAAGCCACTTGCTCTCAATGTTTTGCGGCTAAAGTTGTACCTAAAGTTGTTTGGAATCCCGGATTTGGATAGGTTCCTCGTCTAAACCCATGATTACAAAGATCGAGGGGGCTTCCCGTCCGATGAATACGGAAAATGGCCTCTTCGGGCCATCCCGTTTACCCACTTTCCCAGCCGAATGCAACCAAAGCAATGCTATGATTCTCTAACCCCCAACCACGCCGCGCCTTGGGCTCGGCGAGGAAAAAATCTCTAGACTAAGGGTGAAAAAGTTATGGCTTGGACCAGTCCTGTTTTCGAAGAAGTTGTTCTCTGCTGCGAAATTAACTCCTACGTGAGTGCACAACTCTAAATCTGCAGATCAAAGATGCGCATTCAGATCCTCGGTTCTGCGGCCGGGGGTGGGTTTCCGCAGTGGAATTGCGGCTGCGGAAACTGCGTTGCAGTCCGCAAGAACGCCCACAAGAACGCGTACCAAAACGTGCGCGCAGACGCGTTTTCCGGCAAGGCGCGCACCCAGGCTCAACTCGCGCTGAGCGCTGACGGCTCTACTTGGTTTCTAGCCGGAGCTTCTCCCGATCTGGCCTTTCAAATCGAAAACTTCCCTGCGCTTCATCCTCGGGCTTTACACAATACTCCGCGCGATTCGCCGGTCGCTGGCGTGGTCTTGGGAAGCTCCGATCTCGACCACGTTGTGGGACTGCTTCTGCTGCGCGAACTCCAGCCCTTGCGCGTGTATGCCGCTCCCTCAATCTTGCGAATTCTGCGCGAAGAGAACAGCATGTTCGGTATGCTGAACCGCGTCGAGCCACAAGTGGTCTGGACCTCCATGACTTCGGGCGCAACGTTTCCGTTGCTGTCGGCCGATGGGAAAGCCTCCGGACTACGATGTGAGGTCTATTATCTTTCTGGACGCTATCCGAAGTATGTTAAGAGTGAAGCGGCGAACCTGGCACGCGACGAAGCGACGGCTGCGCTGTTCTTTGAATCTTCTTCGGGAAAACGAGCGGCTTACATTCCCGCCGTCGGCAGTCTGAGCAATACGCTGCTCGAAAAGATCCGTCATGTGGACTTGCTTCTGTTCGACGGCACCTTCTGGAGCGATGACGAACTGCTGCGCGTTCTGGGTAGTGGCGAGACCGCGCACCAGATGGGACACATTCCGGTGGAAGAGAGTCTGCGTCTGCTGAAGGATGTCGAGGTTGGGCGCAAAATGTTCATTCATCTCAACAACACGAATCCCATCCTGAATGAGGCGGGTCCCGAACATCAGGCCGTGCGCCAAGCCGGCTGGGAAGTGGCGGAGGACAATTGGCAACTGGAACTATAGTGTCCGAAGACGCTCCTGAAAAAGAGCCGGGAAAGAGCGCAAACGCTCCCAAGCTGACGTTTGAGGAGTTGCGCTCGGCACTGCGTCGAGTCGGCGAAGAGCGCTATCACCACAAACATCCCTTCCACCTGCTCATGCACGAAGGCAAACTCAGCCGCGGACAACTACAGGCTTGGGCGCTGAATCGTTATTACTACCAGTCGATTATTCCGATGAAAGACGCGATCATTCTTTCGCGGGCGACCGATCCGTCGTTTCGCCGCGTCTGGAGGAAGCGCATTGTGGATCACGACGGCGACCAGCAGCGCGAGGGTGGAATCCAGCGCTGGATCAAGCTGGCGGAAGCGACCGGGCTCGATCGCGAGAAGGTGATGAGTGTGCGCGAGGTTCTGCCCGCTACGTGCTTTATCGGAAATGAATATCTCAACCTGGTGCGGACGCGGTCATTTCTGGAGTGCGTCGCGTCGTCGCTGACCGAACTTTTTTCGCGCGATCTGATCACTCTGCGGATGGAGAAATTGCGTCAGCACTATCCCTGGCTCGCTTCCGGCCTCGACTACTTTGAGGCGCGGCTGACGGAGGCGCCGGAAGATGCCGCGTTCGCGCTTCAGTATGTATTCGATCACGCCGCTACGCGAGCAGAGCAGGAGAGCGCGATCCAGGCATTGCGCGACAAGTGTGACATTCTCTGGGCGCAACTCGACGCGCTCTACTTCGCTTACGTTGAGCCGGGCTGGCCCCCGCCGGGGGCGTTTCGGATTGAGGCTGACGCGAAACATGTCGAGAAGAAGCGTGGCTGAGCTTACTGAAGAGAGTATTCCGAAGTTTGCGGCGGGGTGCCGCTGGGGCGGAACCACTGAAGCTCCGGTCGTACTCTTTCCAGAAGGCGCGATTCGGGTGGAAGGAACGGGCCGCATCATTCTCGAACTCTGCGATGGCCATTTCTCGCTTGCTGAAATTGTGCAGAAACTGGAGGCGCAGTTCATGCTGGCGCCGAAGGGCAAGATCCGCGCCGAGGTCCAGGTATTTCTGGAGCAACTGCACGCCAAGCGCATCATTGATTACTAGAACCGATTACTAGAACCGTGTGCGTGGCGACCGTGTATGAATTTGTCATCCCGAGCGCAGCGAGGGACCCCTACTCCCGGCACACATTTTCGGGCGATGTAGGGGTCCCTCGCTTCGCTCGGGATGACAGAATTTGTTGAGTTTGATTCCCAATGCCGAACCCGCTGGCCCTCATTGCCGAGATCACGCACCGCTGCCCGTTGCACTGCGTGTATTGCTCGAATCCGCTGGAGCTGACATCGCGCAAAGAAGAGCTCGCGACCGCCGACTGGCTGCGCGTTTTTAACGAGGCTGCCGCGCTCGGCGTTCTGCATCTGCACCTCACCGGAGGCGAGCCGCTGTCGCGCCCCGATCTGGCCGAACTGATCGAAGGTGCGCGGAAGTCGCGTCTGTACACGAATCTGATCACCTCTGGAATCGGGCTTTCGCGCGAGCGCCTGGGCCAGCTTGTCGAAGCGGGGCTCGACCATATCCAGCTCAGCTTTCAGGATTCGAGCGAGGGCCCGGCGAACTGGATTGCCGGAGCACGCGCCCACGCGCACAAGATCGAACTGGCCGGGTGGATCCGCGAAAGTCAGATCGGCGAGCGTCGCATCGCGTTCACCGTAAACCTGGTCGTTCACCGGCAGAACATCGATCACCTCGACGGCATGATTGCCGCGCTCGAAGCGCTCCATCCCGATCGCATGGAGATCGCACACGCGCAATACTACGGCTGGGCGCTACAGAATCGGTCGGCATTGCTGCCCACGCGTGCGCAACTCGACCGCGCGGTGGCAGTGGTGGCGGCGGCCGAGGAGCGTCTGCGCGGCAAGGTTCGCATCGACTCCGTCATTCCCGATTACCACGCCCGCTTCCCCAAAGCTTGCATGGGTGGCTGGGGACGCCAGTTGATGCTGATCGACCCTGCCGGCCGCGCGTTGCCGTGTCACGCGGCGGGCGTGATTCCTGGCATGCGCTTTGACAACGTGCGCGAACACGCGCTCGATTGGATCTGGCAGAGCTCCGAAGCCTTTCAGAAATTTCGCGGCGAAGACTGGATGCCCGAGCCCTGCCGCTCCTGCGACCGCCGCAAAGTAGATTTTGGCGGATGCCGTTGTCAGGCTTTTCTGCTGACGGGTGACGCCAGCGCGACGGATCCGGTTTGCGAGCTTGCGCCTTTACACTATCTGGTCGAGGAGGCGGTGCGCGAAGATGCAGTGATTGGTTCGGCTCCCGATGCTCACGAGGCTCCCTTCCATGTTCTGCAGGAGAAGATGGTTGGGTTTTGGAGTTACCGGACGGACCCGAGGTGATGAGCGCTAGGGCGATATTACGAACATCTGCAATCCCCCACGGCCCGCTCGCAATCCGTCGGCATATCCTTCGCGACCCAACATGTAAAATCCACCGTGAGCCTTGAACGTGAATGAAATCAAATCAAAGTTGAGGAAACTACGGCTTATCCAGGTAGCGCTGATAGCGTTGATACCGATATTTAGATGGGTGGCCGAGATTGGTCGTGATTCCGGCAGAAGCGATTGGAGTTCGCGGCACTGGTTGGTGACAAGTCTTGCTGTCTGGGGAGCGTTGGGAGGGTCTCGCCTTCGCCGTCGGATGATACACCGTTCCGAGGAGGCGCTAGCGAAGGACGCTTATAATCCGAAAGCTCTTAAACAGTGGGAAGCAGGCAATGTAGTCGCGCTGGCAGTGGCCGAAGGTGTCGTTGCATGGGGACTGGTAGTGCGCATGGTTCTTGGTGGCGCACTTTGGCAAGCCTCGTTGTTTTATGCGGCTGGCTTACTTCTGCTGGTGCTCTGGACGCCCCGGACTCCGATTGCAACACCAGCTTCGACTTGAACGCCGACAGCAATTAGTCGCTACTAAGCGACCGCTTTGGTAGTGTCCTAATTTGCCGTTTTCTCTTCAGGAACCCAAGCCGCAATGTTCGCGTAGTCCTTGCAATATTGATCTGTGCAATTGTGCTCTTGGCAACTGGCCCATTCCCAATGAGGCTCGTTTTTAGCATTTACCCCAAACCCAATCAGTTTGAAGCAAAATTCAGTGAGATGCGGGCCGGTCTTTGGGAATACATCTCTATAGCCGACCCATCCCCAGAGGAAAATCTGTTTCGGCTTGATCGCAGCCTTAATTTTGCCGAGATCGCCAAGGTCTTTCCCGAAGATGTATTCCTCAGGCTGCTTAAGGGATTGCAATCCTTGGGGCGACTTTGGTGGCAAACTGGCGACCGGGAAATTAACCTTATCTCCCCTAAACGTCGCATCATCGGGCTCACCACTCAATTCTTGAACAAAAGTGTGGTTAATGGCCTGAATGGCTGGAGTAGTTCCACTGTTTTCAATGAATGGACTAAAAGACCACCAATGCAATGGGCCGGAATTCGGCGGGTTTACGAGCCTTGCAGCCTCAAAATGAGTGAAATAGATAAAGGCGCGTTGAACCGACTCCAGCGACTGGCGATTAATCCTGTTGGAATCACGCATCGCCGTCCATTGGCAATAGGCTACAACCGCATAAGCCACAGTTGTTGCAGCAATGATCCCTGTGAAGACCACCAGAAACCTATTAGCTGGCGTCATGTTTCCCCACTTTTCTCGCAACTTTTGATACCAACGTTTATTGTCTTTGGGCTTCTTGGGATTACCTTGGGCGTTTTTTGGTTTCTGTTCGCTGTTCTGTTTGCCGATAGGCACCTGGGAATCCATATGATGTGCTCTTTGATGGTGGTGCTCGGCTCTGCTTGCCTTTTTGCGCACGGCCTACAGCTGATTGCTGCCCGTTACTGAAATAGTGTAACACAAAAAGACTTGACAAGCTTATATTCTTGTAATACAGTAATAGGCATGGCAAACGTACTCAATACCGACAAGAAAATCGCGGTCATCGGAGCACTGGCCGAAGGCTCTAGCATTCGTTCGATTGAGCGGATTACTGGCGTTCACCGCGATACGATCATGCGGCTAGGCGTCAAGGTTGGGCAGGGATGCGCCACACTGCTAGATGCGAAGATGCGCGATCTCCCATGTCGTCGTTTGGAATTTGATGAGATTTGGGGATTCATCGGGAAGAAAGCACGCCAGGTGCGCCCCGGTGACGATCCGCAGTTTGGCGACGTGTGGACATTCTGCGCGATTGACGCCGAAACTAAGCTGGTGCCGTCATTCAAAGTCGGCAAACGTGATCTAGCTACTGCCAAACTATTTGTCGGCGACGTGGCAAGCCGAATGAGGAATCGGATACAGATTTCCTCTGACGCGCTAAGAGCTTACGTTGATGCTATCGAGCAGACATTTGGAAATGACGTTGATTTTGCACAGATCGTAAAGACGTATGAGCATGACGAGTCTCAGCATCCGGGCCGCAAGTATAGCGCCCCAGAGTTTGTATCCGTTGAGAAGCGAGCCGTCACGGGACGCCCCGACATGGACCTTGTGTCCACCAGCTACATCGAGCGCCTGAACGCGACTACGCGGCTTCACATGCGCCGCCTGACCCGCCTGACGCTGGCATTCAGCAAGAAACTGGAAAACTTTGAGGCAGCGGTTGCGCTCCACTTCGCCTACTACAATCTGGTAAAACGTCATGGAACATTGCGCTGCACTCCCGCTATGGCAGCAGGAGTTGAGCGGGGCTTCTGGAGCGTTGGCGATCTAGTAGAGGCAGCATCGTGACCTATTTGGAAGAACTGAGAGATGTGATCCGCAGATTGCACGGCGCTGACGCTACGCACATTGAAAGCGTGCCCGTGAAAGAAACATTCCAAGGGCAAACGGTATGGGAAGGGATTGTCGAGGTCTTCGACTTGGAAGGCCATCCCACGGCACACAGGGTTTATGCGTGGGCGCACGATACGAATGATCCCAAGAATCCGCGCCGTCATGTCGCAGTCCTACATACGCATCCGGTCAAGTCAGCCGAGGATGCTGTACGAGCCTTTATCATTCAGGAGTCGAGAATTGGCACAGCCGAAGAAAGCTAAAGTGGGGCGTCCCAAGATGCCGAAGGGCGAAGCAAAGGGCAGAATCGTGCCTGTGCGCTTCACTGCCGACGATCTAAAGGCAATGGAGCAGGCAGCACGGGCTAACAAGGTTACGGTTTCAGAATGGATACGGAGCACGATTCATGCCAGTCTCGAAGCCTGAGAAGTTCAAATTAGGACACTACCACCGCTTTGACGCTCTGGAAATGCGCCTGCTAAACTGAATAATTGTCATCCTACCTTTAAGCGAAGAAGGAAGCCTGTGCGCGCAGAAACCCGGCATCAACTGAAACAAGACCGCTTCAGCAAGGTCACATTCGAGGCGGCGGGAAACGCCGCCCACTGGAGCGTTGAACACCAGTCGAAACTCATTGCCGCTGTGATTGCGGTTATCGTTATTGGCGCGATCGCGTTTGGCGGATGGTACTACGTCAACTCGCAGGACGAAAAGGCGAGCGCCGAGTTTTCGACGGCGGTCCGTACCTGGCAAACGCCGGTGCGTCCGGCGGGCGTGCCGCCACAACCCGGAACGGACAGTTTCGCGTCGGCGCAGGAGCGTGCTACGGCGGCGCGCAAACAGTTCCAGGCCATCGTTGACAAGTATCCGCGCACCCACACGGCCGATATGGCGCGCTATTTTGTGGGCTTGGCCTCGGCACAGCTTGGCGACAACGCGGCTGCCGAGCGCAGTCTGCAGGAAGCAGCCCGCTCGTCGAACGCCGACCTGGCGGCCTTGGGCAAGTTCGCGCTGGCTAACGTTTACCGCGCCGAGCACAAAGACGCGCAGGCGATTGATCTCTATAAGCAGTTGATCGATAAGCCCACGCTCGTCGTCAGCAAAGCTACCGCCCAGCTTGAACTCGCCAGCTTCTACGAGTCGCGGCAGAAGCCGGATGAGGCCAAAAAACTTTACGACCAGGTGGCCAAAGAAAATCCGTCCACCGAGGCGGCGTCGCTGGCGCAGCGGCGAGTTGCGGCCCTGAAGTAGAAGGGCAGTTCTTGCGGGAAGATCCACCGGTGCTTCATCGCTCCCGCGAGCCGATTGCCGGTGTAGCCCGTTCCCCGTTGCTTTTGGCGGCGTCTTCGACCACATCCCTCACGAGTTCGCGGCGTGCGCTTCCCGTGTCATTGCGGGGCTCGAGTGCCCGCGCGCGGCGGGCAGAGATATTCACGGAATGGAGGTAAAGAAGTTGACCGTTGTGGACCTGGACCTGAAAGCGGAACCAGTCGGTACGGTACATGCGGCCGGCGGCATAAAAAGTTAGAGACACGGCGATCTGGCCTTCATAGTCGTCGCCGGTGCAGGCGAAGAAGCGCTTCCCGAGATCCTCGCTCCACGTGGTGCCGCCCACCAGCGGCTCGTTGAGGAAGTATCGCGATGACGGGACGGCCATCGACAACTTGCGCATTTGCACCATCTGCATCAGGACAGAGATTTTCGCGAGGTTCGTAGCAAAGATTCTTGCTTCGCGGGTGGACATCCGCTCCAGTTTGATGTGTAGCTCCGGCGCCCATTCGCGCTCGAACTGCTCGCGCGCGAGCGCCAGGCTCCGGTCGCTGGAGGCGGAGTAACGCAACGTGGCGCGTGCCAGGATGAGGCTGACGCAGGTGGTCACCACGGTCGCAATCAATGGAATGTAGGCCAGGATCAAGGTGAACGAGATGGCGTGCTGGTTGAACCATTGCAGCAAATTCATCGCAGGATGGCCCTCCGGAAACCGCGCGGTTGCGACGGGAATGGACCACTCTAGCGAGGCTTGGCGCTGCCGGACAACTGCCGAAAGTGTCGTCCGCGCGTTCTAGACCTTAGGTTATCTCGCGACCCCCGCTTGCCCGAGGTTCTCCGAATTTGACAACTTAGGCAGCAATGCGACGCAGGCATGCGATGAGCCGCTCGCCGTCCTCGACCGTGTTGTAGACATTGGGCGTCACTCGAATCGAACTTCCACGGACGCTGACAAATACTTTCTCTCTCGCCAGCATTTCGGGGAGTTCCTTCGGAATCGCCGCTTTCCTCCGCAGCGACAGATAGTGAGGCGCGCGCAATGGTTCCGAGGGTGCGGAGAATCCCAGGTCCGCCGCGGCTTCCGCCATATGACGATTGAGCGCTCCGGCTGTCTCGGAGATCTGAGAGACGTCCCACTCCAGCAATTGCTTCATGGCGCGGACGGCGGCGGGCAGCGACGCAAAGTTGGCGCGCTCTCCCATGTCGAAGCGCCGCGCGCCTGCGTCGTAGTCTTCTGTGTACAGGATCAGGGTTGAGAAATCCCGAGCGTTGGCGCGCTGAATCCAATTCTCTTCCAACGGTACTCCGCCCTGCCATTTTGGGGCGACATAGAGAAGCCCGACGGAATAGGGCCCAAGCAGCCATTTGTAGCTGGCGGCGACGGCGAAATCCGGCTGCACACCATTCTGCAAATCATTCTTCAGACCGCCCACGCTGAAGGGCAGCGCGCCGAGCGACTGGGTGAGATCGAGAACGAGCGCGGTGCCGAGCATACGGCAAGCTTCTCCGATGCGGACGAGATCGAGCCTTCCACCGCTCGTCCACTGCACGTTCGGGAGGGCGGCGATGGCTACGTCGGGGGTCAGGGACTCGAGAACGGCCGCGGTCCAATCATTATCTGCGGGCCAGGCGACGATTTTCAGTGAAGCGCCGGTTCCTTCCGCCCGCCGCTGCCACGGATAGTAGTTGGACGGGAACTGCTCTTCGAGCACAAGAATGCTCTGGCCTTTTTTGAGCGGCAAATTTCGCGCGGCGGTTGCGATGCCGTAGCTGGCAGAGGGAACTATAGCAATACAATCGGCCGAGCAGTCGACCAACTGCGCGGCGGTCGCGCGAAACTCGTCCGCGCCCGTAAAAAATTGGTCGGGAGTTAGTTCCCACGGATGCGCTTTGCGGGCAAGGCCTGCGGTCCCGGCCTCCAGCGCCGGCTTCATCAGCGGTGACATGTAGGCGCAGTTGAGGTAGGCGACGTCGTCGGGAATGTCGAAGATATGGCGCTGGCAGGGAATCATGGGCTAGTCTGTGGCTACCAGTGTATCGATGCGGAAAGGATTGTCGACGATGCGTCGGTTAAAGAGTCGGGTGGCATTGCGGGTTACATTCTTATTGCTGCTGGGCCTCGTGGTCTGCGGTGCGTGGGCGCAGACTGGTCACCCCGGTGGAAGTGGTTCTGTATACGCGCCCCCGCTGGTGTTCAGGCGGGCTGAAAGATTGAGGCGGGGGATCAACGCCAGTGAGTGGTTCGCGCAAGTGTATGACAAGCGCGGCTACACGCCGGAACACTTTCAGGCTTGGACGACCGCCGACGACATCGCGCTGATTAAGTCGATGGGCTTCGATCACGCGCGATTGAGCGTGAATCCGCAGCCGATGTTTAACCTGCGCGAGCCGAATAAGATTCCGGCGGAGTATCTCGGGTCTCTGGATGCGGCGGTGAAGATGATCCTCGACCACGGGCTGGCGGTTGTGATCGACCTGCATCCGGAAAGCGATCTCAAGGTGCGGCTGGCCAAGGACGATGAGTTTGTTGAGGAGTTTGCCGACTTCTGGCGGGCGCTGGCCCAGCATTATTCGACGTGGGATGCCGACCGCGTGTTTCTGGAAATTCTGAATGAGCCGGAGTTCACCGACCGCTATCGGTGGCTGGGTGTGCAAGTGAAGCTGGCGGCGGCGATCCGGGAGGGCGCGCCCGGTCACACGATCATTGCCGCGGGGGCGCGGTGGTCAGATGACGATGAGCTGGTTTTTCAGGAACCACTCCACGATTCAAACATCATTTACAACTTTCATTTTTATGAGCCGCACATCTTCACGCATCAGGGCGCGACCTGGGGAGCGTATTACTGGCATTGGCTGCGCGACTTGAAATATCCGTCGAGTCCGGAGTCGGCGGAGCGCGTGGCGGTGCTGGTGCCGGATGAAGTCGACCGGTTGCAGGTGATCCGCTATGGGCGCGAGCACTGGGACGCCGCGCGTATTGAATCGGAGATGAAGCAGGCGGCGGAATGGGCGCGGCGGCGCGGGGTGCCGCTGGTGTGCAACGAGTTCGGCGTGTATCGGGATTATTCCGATCCGCAGGACCGGGCGGCGTGGTTGCACGATGTGCGGACGGCCCTCGAACACAACGGGATTGGCTGGACGATGTGGGACTACTCGGGATCGTTTGGCGTGGTCACGAAGAAAGATGGGAAGACGGTTGCGGATGACGGCGTGCTTCGGGCGCTGGGGATGAAGTAGGCAATTGCTTGGACAGATCTGCCACGGACTCCAGGCAGGTCTTTCGCCGTTGGAATCTAAACGTTGGAATCTAACTGTGACCGGCTTCGGGCTCGAGTTCCTGACGAAGTCGATGCCCCAGAGTGTTCGCCACCGAACTCAAGTCGTTGGCGATTGCGTGGCGCCATCTTTCCAGGGATAGTCTTGCGAGTTCCTCGAATTGTTGTGCGATCGAATGCGCGGCATCCTCCCCCTGGGTCTGCAGAGAACCAGAGAAGGAGTTTTCAATCCGGTTCTGGATGGTTCTCAAGTGGCCGCATATCTCATTGAGCCTGGTTTCGCCTTCATTCGCGCCCCGCCCTTGCAGGTCTTTGAGGGCCAGAGCGACAGCCGTCTCGAGTTGAGTCCGCGCTTCGGAGACGATTTCGCTGGCGACGGCTTCGAGGTGCGTGTCAAGGTCCGACTCCAGGCGGCGCACGGATTCGTTTAGCGCCGCGATCCGTCGGCCAAGATCCGACACCTCCGACTGAAGTTGGGACGCTTTCGCAGTGGCATCAGCCTGGATCTGCTGGACTTCGTGGCGGTGAACATTGTGTGAGTCTGTAAGTTGTCCCTGCAAAGAACTCAGGAGCTTTTGTCCCTCGGCGTTGAGATGGGCTCCGGTTTCCAATGCATGGCGTTGCAGTTTCTCGACTCCGCCGCGGACGTGCTGTTGCGCGGTGGTGGTGAGTTCCTTAGACAAAACCTGTGCGCGTTGTTCGACGGCGTGCAACTCACCGGCAAGGCGGTGCCGAAACTCGGTCAGGGCCGCACTGATCTTTTGCTCGATGGCCGTTTTCGCCGATCCGAGCATCTCAGCCGACTGCTCCTGCGTCTGCTGCAGAACGCGCGTCCCCAGGTCTTGCCGCAGGCGCTCCCACAGCTTCTCTTCCAACTCCGGAGGAATATATCCCAGCGATACTTCGAAGCGGTTGCGCTTGGCGTTGGCGGCCACCTTCTCGCGAAGTTCCGTGACTTCCGCCTGCAGGGGCCGAACGAGCGTGGCCAGCACGCCTCGCAAGCGGTCTTCGGAGAGTTGCTCTTCGAGTTTGTCGAGAAAGGCCTGCGGGGCCCGGGAAGGAGTTTGCGGTTTGGGCAGAACGGCGGAGCCGGCCGACAATTTCTTGGCAGGTTGTGAAGCGGCGGGCGCGGGCATCTCCAGCACTTGCCAGTCCTCGGGATAGGATTCCAGTCCCCAAAAGTTTTCCGGGCAGTCGAGGCGCGCACCCAGCCGGAAGCCTTGTCCGTCAGACCCCATGGGCTGGCAGAAAACTACGTATGCCGTAGCCTGCCGACCTCCTCGGCTGTGCAGGCGCAGGGCACTGCCGGCGTCCACCTTCAGGGGGAAGCGGAGCGCACAACCGTGCGCACTGACCACTAGCGTCTCGCAGATCTCGGAGAACTGGGCATTGGGCTCCATGCTGGTGACGCGGATGGGAACTTTGATCGGTACTCTCGAACTGCGACGCACGGTGTGACCGTTGGAAGCGGGCATAGTGATCCTCTACTTGATGGTGAGGCTTGCGCAGCGGACAGCCCTTCGAGCCTCTGCATTAAAGTACCGCTAAAATGGTGGATATGACCTCTCTCAGAAGTGCCGCTTCGAAAACGTTCGGGCGAGTGCCAGACTGCCCGTTTGCCAGAACCGGGATGTACTTCGGACTGAATTCGGCTGGTACAACCGGACGGAGGTAGTTGGACTCAGTCCAAACTCCCCTGCTCAATCACCACATTCTCCCGCACAATCAGCCTGTGCGCGGCCATCTCGCGCAGCTTGGGTAGAACGCGGTTGACGTGCTCGTCGGTATCGACGAACGAAATCACGACGGGCAATTCGCCTCCGGCTTCGACGAGATGGGCGGTATGGACTTTGCCTCGTCCGAGAAAGCCAGCTACGGCGTGGAAGGCGACGGCTCCGAACACATTCTCTTCGCGCAGATATTTCAGAATCTCAAGATGCAGCGGACGATGATGCCAGGAGTCGCCTTCGGTGAGATAGATGGTGACTTGAACGGCCATAACCTTGAACGGCGCCACGATGCCGGCTGCCATTTTACAACCCGCGGGCGAGTGCCGCGCCAGCGAGGACGGCGGCGAGGCAGAGGGCGTTGCTGGCCACGATGTTGATACCGGTCAGGAGCCATTGTCCCTGCTCCATGAGCGCGGAGCTTTCGAAGGCATAGCTCGAGAAAGTTGTGTACGAGCCGCAGAAGCCGATGGCGACCAGCAGGCGCCAGCGCGGGTCGAGCAGCGCGCGTTCGGTCGAAAAGACGAGAAAGAATCCGAGGACAAGGCTGCCGGTGATGTTAATCAGCAGCGTGCCGTAGGGGAACGCGGATGAGAGATTGCGGGCGATGAGAGTGCTGAGGAAGTAGCGGGCGCTGGCTCCGACAACGGCGCCGAGCGCGATCCAGAGATAGTTTGCGAGATAGCTGGGGATAAAGTTTGCGTGATCTGTCACGACGGAGTCCTCCTGCAAAGTTGTAGGAGTCATCAGCCGAACGGGCGGTTAACGGCGAACTCCATCGCCAGGGCATAAGTATAGCGCAGAGTCCGAGCCATCGCGGAGATGACTGCGGTGCGAAGTTGGACGCGAGTATGAGGTTAGAAAACACCCAGCCAGCGTACGGGGAAGCGGCTTCCGAGGGCGTTC
Source organism: uncultured Acidobacteriaceae bacterium (assembly GCA_963772195.1). Classification (GTDB taxonomy): domain Bacteria; phylum Acidobacteriota; class Terriglobia; order Terriglobales; family Acidobacteriaceae; genus Acidiflorens. The sequence continues at coordinate 48,466 of CAVYWE010000006.1, forward strand.
ACCAGGCGCTCGTCGGCGGTGATGAGTTCAGTCCCAGTGGCAACGGCCATCGCAACGTAAGTGCTGTCGTAAATGGTTCGATCAAAATCGGCGGCAATTTTAAATGCTTCCAGCAGAAAGGCTCGACTTGGCAACGTCGGAAAGTCGCGATTGAACATTGCTTCTAGCGCGCGCCGGGCCAATGGAGAAGTAATCGCGCCACGCTTTGCCGCTTTCCAGAGAAAGCTTCCGATCTCGAGCCAGAACAAGTCTGGAACGATCACTTTGATGGTTCCGTCCACATAAGCGCGAAGAAAGCGGTCCGCGCGATCAGCGAGAGGCTCGATGATCTCGGGCGACGCCCACTTCGCGCCGACGCTGGCATCCATTACGAACGTCTTCACCGCTCGCGGTCCTCACGGATCATCTCTTCTGCCGAAGGGAACGGCCCCTTGCCGGGAGGCTTGTGCGCTTGAATTTCCCTCAATTCGTCATAGAATTGCCGGCGTCGTTTTAGTTCAGCTGCGGTGGGCACGGTGTCTTTCAGCATCTCGATCACTTCGGCGGCGATGGAGCTACGGTTCTTTCGGGCGCGGGCGCGCAGGGCTTCATAGAGGTCTTTGGGCACGTTTTCCACGTATAGGGTTGGCATAGGGACAGTCTAGCATACCCCTAGACTACGATTGCCAGCCGCTCGCTTGACACCGCTATTTTTGGCCTTTATTGTTAGTAATTGCTCCCTGAGAGACTTTCGTCTCTGTGCGCACTTCCGCGGGCCTTTGCGGTAATTTAAGTGGGGGCGGCGGAGGTTCCAGTTTCAATGCTCATCGAACTTGAGGATCTGGAGATTCATCCGGTCGATTTCCGGGAGGAGTTCGGCCCGGGCGTGATTGATCTAGGTGCAGAGGTCCGGCAGCGGTCGCCGCTGCGCAGCGAAGGCCGGGCGGATCTGGTCGAAGAGCATCACGGCAAGCACAAGGTGGTGCAGGACATCCGGGTAAAGGGCAAGCTGGAGACGAGCCTGGAAGTGGCTTGTGCGCGATGTCTCGATCCGGTGGTGCACCAGGTCGAGCGCAGTTTCGATCTTCTGTACCGGCCGATCGGAACTGACTCCGGCCACGAAGAGCTTTCGGTCACTGACGCCGAGGCCGAGATCGGGTACTACCAGGGCCAAGGGTTGTTGCTGGAAGACACGTTGCGCGAGCAGGTGCTGCTGGCGCTGCCATTGAAAACGCTTTGCCGCGAAGATTGCAGAGGCTTGTGTCCGCATTGTGGTAAGAACTTGAATGAAATTCAGTGCTCGTGCGTGGACGAGGTCGAGGATCCGCGATGGTCGGCGCTGAAAGAGATACGGGATAAGTTGAATCAATAAAGGAACTAAGAAAAATGCCGAATCCGAAACGCAGACATTCCCAGAAGCGCACCGCCACCCGGCGCGCGCACGACTCGCTCTCAAAGCACTCGCTGTCGGAGTGTCCAAACTGCCACGAACAGAAGATGCCACACCGCGCTTGCCCGAAGTGCGGAACCTACAAGGGCCGTGAAGTTATAGAGGTCGAAGAGAAGTCATAGTGCAGAAGTCGGTTTAGACATCGGTTTAGAAGTCCCAGTTTCCTTCCATGCCTAGCGTAATCGCTCTGGACGCGATGGGGTCCGACAAAGCGCCGAAGCCGGAGATCGAAGGCGCATTGCAGGCGGCGCGCCATCACGGCGTCCGCGTGCTTCTGGTCGGCCCGGGACCGCGGCTGAAGGCCGACCTGGCGCGCTATCCCGGGGCGCGGCGGCTGCCGGTTGAAGTGGTTCACGCCAGCGAAGTCATCACCATGGACGACAAAGTGGAGGCGATCCGCGGCAAGCGCGATTCGTCAATCCGCGTAGGACTGCGACTGGTGCGCGAGGGGCGCGCCGCGGGCTTCGTGACGGCGGGCAATACGGGCGCTGCCATGGCCACGGCCAAAGTGGTGCTGGGCGCGTTGCCCGGCGTGGATCGTCCGGCGCTGGCGGCGGCGTTTCCCACGGTCCTGAACACGGCGGCCATTCTGCTTGACGTCGGCGCGAACGTGGATTGCACTCCCGTTAACCTGGAGCAGTTCGCGGTGATGGGCGATATTTATTGCCGTTCGATATTCGGCATGAAGCATCCGCGAGTGGGCCTGCTTTCGATCGGAGAAGAAGAAAGCAAAGGCAACGACCTGACCCGCGCCGCGTTTAAACTGCTCAAGCGGCTTCCGATCAACTTTATTGGCAATGTGGAAGGCCGCGACTTATATAACGGCGATGTGGACGTGATCGTCGCCGACGGATTCGTCGGTAATGTTGCGTTAAAAACTTCTGAGGGCGTCGCAAGACTGGTGCGCGCCGTGCTGAAAGAAACCTTGAAGTCGACGATTACGCGGCAGGTCGGCGCGTATCTTTCGCGCAATGCGTTTTCCGATTTCAAAAAGCGCCTGGATCACACCGAGTATGGCGGCGCGCCGCTGTTGGGCATAAAAGGCGTCTGCATCATCACGCACGGATCGTCGAATACCAATGCCATCAAGAACGCGGTGCGAGTGGCGGCGGAATTTGCCGAAGGCAAAGTGAACCAAACCATCGAGCGGGAGCTGGCAGAACTGAGCGTGGCTGCGACCTAGGAAGTCAGAGGTCAGAGATCAGATTGCAGAGGTGAAAACCGCGCGATTGCCGATGGTGTTTGCGCGATGGCTTTGACCTCTGCAATCTGACCTCTAACCTCTGACCTCGTTCCTAATATGACAAATAGTTCTTCTCGAATCGCCTTCCTCTTTCCCGGCCAGGGCTCGCAAGCCGTTGGCATGGGCAAAGAGCTGGCCGCCAATTATCCGGTTGCGCGCCGAACTTTTGAGGAAGCGGATGAGGCGCTTGGCTTCAAACTATCGCAGCTTTGCTTTGAAGGTCCGGAAGAAAAATTGAAGCTGACCGAGATCACGCAGCCCGCAATTCTGACAGCGTCGGTGGCGGCGTGGCGCGTGCTGCAGGAAAAAGCTCCGAAGCTAGACTTTATTGCCGGCTATGTTGCCGGGCACAGCCTGGGCGAATATTCGGCGCACGTGGCCGCGGGTACGCTGGCGTTTGCCGACGCGGTGCGGACGGTTCGTAGTCGCGGTAAGTATATGCAGGAAGCGGTGCCGGTGGGCGTGGGCGCCATGGCGGCGATTCTTGGAATGACGCTTGACCAGGTCACCGAGATTGCGACCGAAGCAGCGCGCGGAGAAGTTTGTCAGGCAGCCAATATCAATTCGCCCGAGCAAATCGTGATCTCGGGGCATGCCGGCGCTGTGGACCGCGCCATCAAATTAGCCACCGAACGCGGAGCGAAGAAGGCCGTGAGCCTGCCGGTCAGCGCTCCTTTCCATTGTTCGCTGATGCAACCGGCGCAGGATCGTCTGGCGGCAGACCTCGGCGCGCTGAATTTTCAGAATCCGTCGTGCCCTGTGGTGTGCAACGTTGATGCCGCTGTTGTCGTTTCCGCAGAGGCTTCGCGCGACGCCTTGATTCGCCAGGTCACCGGCGCGGTGAGGTGGGAGCCGTCGGTGCGGCTGCTGATCGATAAGGGAGCCAGCCTGTTTATCGAAGTCGGCCCAGGAAAAGTTCTGTGGGGACTGATGCGGCAGATCGACCGCTCGAAGACCTGCGTGACGGTGGGAGATGAGGCGTCCCTGCGGAAGACATTGGCGCAGGTTGCGGCAACGGCAGCGTGAGATGGTCTTCAGTCGCCGAACAGATGCTTCGCCATCGCATCTGCAATATCCCTGACCGGGGAATCCTCCTCATTCGACAAAACAATAATGACGACATGCTGATCAGGATAGCGTGCCTCGAAAGCTGCGAATCCAGGGTCCCCGCCTTCGTGATAAATCTTCCGACGTGGTGAGGTTTCAACAAACCAGCCATAGCCGTAGTTACCAGGTGGGTGTGCTGTGAACATTAACTCAAGCGCATGCGCGCTTAATAATCCCGGTGAATCTAGAGCCTTGTTCCAGCGGAGTAGATCTTCCGCGGTGGTATAGATTCCGCCGGCGCCAGTTTCCATACTACGGTCAAAATATTCCCGGTGGCGCAGAGTGCTAGCCTCACGTGAATATCCCTCTGACATTTGTGGCACGATGGCTGCCATCGTCGCAAACCCTGAATGAGTCATCTTCGAGGGTTCGAAAATATGATGGGCTAAATACGCGGCGTACGACTCTCCAGAAAGCTTCTCGATGACGAAGGCGAGCAGGTAGTATTCCGTGTTCCTGTATTTCCATGAGCTACCTGGCTGGAAGCCCAGGGGACGATCGCGAAAGGTCTTAATCTGTTCCTCTGTTGTGTAGGGCGTGCATCTACCTTTGTAGAAGTTTTCCCATTCGTTCTCGGGGAGCCCGGAGGTATGCGTCAGAAGGTGATGGATCGTCATACCCTTCCAGCTCGGAGGGCTCTCAGGGTAGTACTTGCTGACCGGATCCTCGACATTCAATTTGCCGTTGTCGGCTAGCTGCAGGATTGCAGCCGCGGTGAATTGCTTGGTCAACGACGCGATCTCGAATTTCGTCTCCAAGGAGTTAGGGATCTGCCATTCTTCGACTGCCGCGCCATAGCTCTTCTCGACGAGCACTTGGCCATTCCGCTCGGCCGCAATAGTCCCACGAAAGTGTTTGGCAGGAGCGAGGCCCTTTACATATGCATCGGTCCATTCTCCCAAATCGTGGGACCAGGAGAGAGCCGCAAAGCTGAGGGCACCCAACAGGACGAGAAACCATTTTCGACTCATCGCGTTCAAGGCTCCGTTCCGAAATCCGTCATTTCTTGATTCCAGCAATGGCGGGTTGCTCTTGTAAGCCGGGCCCCGTCCCACACAATCTAGTACGGATACACGGTCAGCGTTTTGTCTGATTTCTGCACGAACATGCGGGCGTGCTCGGCGCGCTCGTTGACAACGACCTCGACTACGACCCCTCCGCTGCCAAAACCTTTTGTATTGGCCGATCCGTAGATTCTGTGGGACTTGACGAGACCCCACTCGCCGCCCGGTCCCCAATCGCGATAGAAGTCCGCGTAAGTGTACTGAGAATATTTCTGCTGATGCTTTTGCCATGTGGGATCGTTGAAATAAATGGCGTAGGCGGTTTCGTAATCCTGGCGCTGAAGCGCGGCGAAGAACTTGTCCACGCTGTGCTCCTCTGGCCAGTTGCGATACATCCAGGCCACTGCGGCCAGAGCGACTACGATCATCACCGTAACCGTGATCTTGATCTTCCGCCGCCGCGCCTTCGCGGCGTCGTAGGGATGGGCGTCGAGCAGGGTCATAAGTTTCCATTAAGGATAACGGATTCCCGCAGGATACAGGTAGGAGAACGACCTAAAGCGCAGGATCGAACTGCCGATATACATCCAGTGAGTCAGAAAATAGCGGCAGGCGATTTCGTGGTCTGCCCGTGCAAACCGCAGAGTGGTGGAACCCATGGATAAGATACGAGCGCTCATTGTGGATGACTCCTCGGTGATGCGCAAAATAGTCGAGCGTTCGCTGCGCCAGGCGGGCATCGAACTGGAAAAGGTTGTGGAAGCCGCCAACGGGGCCGAAGCGCTGGCTGCGTTGCAGAGCAATGTTGTCGACCTCATCCTGTGCGATATCAACATGCCGGTCATGGACGGGCTGGAATTTGTCCGTCAGGTCGCCACGGTAGAAACCGCCAAAGGTGTTCCGATCGTCATGATCACCACCGAAGGCAGCGAATCGCACGTAGTGCAGGCGCTCTCGGCCGGGGCTCGCGGATATATCCGCAAGCCCTTCACTCCCGATCAGGTGAAAGAGCATGTCTTGCCCTTGCTGGGGAAGAAACCATGAGTGCCGATGGCGGATTGGCCAGGCGGTCTCACGAGGAGAACTGGCTGCCCATTCTCGAACTTGCGATCCAGGAAGTTTTCGAGATCATGCTGGGCTGCCAGGTGAAGCCGGTGGCGCCATCCGAGCACGCGGCGAATGCGGAATTCACCGCCATGGTCGGTTTGGCCGGGGCGTTGTGTGGAATTCTGACGGTCTGCTGCGACGCGAACACCGCCCGCCAGATTGCCACGCGCATGTTGGGGGACGCAGCCAGCTCCGAGGAACAGGCAGCGGATGCGCTCGGAGAGATCTGCAACATGATCACCGGAAACTTCAAGAACAAGCTGGCGGGCACGGATGAACAATGCATGTTGAGCGTGCCGAGCGTCATCAGCGGCGGGAAGTATAGTTTCCGCTCGCTGGCCGATGGGGTTTCCATAGAAACCGCCCTGCTGTTTGAGGGGGCGCCGATTTTCGTTCGTCTGCAACTGCACAGCTGATTCCAGCTAATCCCAAAAACTCCAAATCTCCTCCAGAAAAGTTTGCCGGGTTTCGCCGGGCAGAGTTTTCCTCGCCGTCAAACTCTAAGACGCTTCCAATGTTTCTACCCCCGCGGCCACTCCTAAGCGGTTCAGAACAAGGTCCTTTGTGAAAATGTTCCCCATCTCCGTCGTGGCGATTGGCTTGCTTCCTATCCAAGCACAAGGAGCCAACGTGGACAGCGGATTTTATGCAGCGTGTGCGGGGTTACAAGCGCAAAGCCAGGCGCTTGAAGTGGTGGCGCACAACCTTGCCAATCTGAATACAGCCGGTTTTCATGGCGACCAGGCGACATTCCAGTCGCTGCTGGCGGTGTCGCGCCCGGCGCTTCCGAATGTCCTTAACCTGGCGACAAACAATTTCGGGGTACTCGAAGGCACGCATATGGATATGACTGCGGGCAATCTGGAAACGACTGGAAACCCGCTTGATGTGGGAATCGAAGGCGGCGGCTTTTTTGTCATTCAGACCGCGCGCGGCACACGCTACACCCGCAACGGAAGTTTCCAGGTGTCGAGCAGCGGGGTGCTGGTCACGACGGCGGGCGATCCCGTGTTCGGCGATCCTGCGCTCGGAGCTAAAGGTGTGATCAACATTCCGGTCGGTCCGGTCTCGATCGCTTCGGATGGGACGCTCTCAGTCAACGGCGCGGTCGCGGGCAGTATCCGGCTGGTGGAGTTCGCTCCGGGGACGAAGCTCACCCCGGAGGGTCAAACCCTGCTCGCCGCTCCCGAGGGCAGCGCGAAGCTGGCGCTGCAGCCGGCGCTCAGGCAGGGCGCGATCGAGACTTCGAACGTAAATTCCATCAGTTCGGTGGTGACGCTGATCGGAGTGCAGCGGCAGGCCGAAATGTTGCAGCGCGCCATGACGCTGTTTGACAACGAATTTAACCGCATTGCCAGCACCGACCTGGCAAAAGTTTAGGGAGGAAACCATGTTTCGAGCACTGTACACCGCCGCCAGCGGAATGCAGGCGCAGCAAATGAATCTGGATACCATTGCCAATAACCTGTCCAACTCCAGCACCGCCGGCTTCCAGAGCCGCCGCATGCAGTTCCAGGATCTGATCTACCAAAGCATGGTGATGCCGGGTGCGGCCGCCTCCCAGCAAACCACGGTAGCAACAGGCCTGCAGATTGGACTGGGCACGCGCCCGGCCGCCTCCGAAATCATTCAGTTGCAGGGCAACATCAATGCGACGGGTAACCCGCTCGATCTGGCCATCGAAGGGCAGGGATTATTTCAGGTGCTGTTGCCGACGGGCGAGACCGCCTACACGCGCACCGGCGCCTTCCACCAGGACGCGCAAGGCAATGTGGTTACCTCCGACGGGAATCCGCTGCAGCCGGCGGTGACGATACCGGCGGGGGCCACTTCGATCACCATCTCACCGGATGGCACTTTGTCGGTCACGCTCGCCGGGCAAACCGCGGCGTAGCAGGTGGGCATCCTGCAACTTGCGCTCTTTCCGAATCCCGGCGGATTAAACAGTGTCGGCAAGAATTTGTATCTTGCCACCACCGCTTCGGGAGATCCCGCCGTTGGCACGCCGGGCGGCACCGATGGTTTGGGACAGATCGAGCAAGGGTATCTCGAACAGTCGAACGTCAGCGTGGTCGATGAGTTCATCAACATGATCGTGGCGCAGCGTTCCTACGAAGCCAGTTCACGGGTGGTGGATGCGGCCAATCAAATGTTTCAGCTGGTCAACACCATGGGCAAGTAGAGGGAGCCGAGTGATTACGCGATCCATTTTCGCCCGCTTCCTATACGCCTTCGGAATCCTATTGGGTTCGTTGCTCTTTGCCGGGTTATCGGCCGGACTCTCAGCCGAGGTCTCGGCCGAAGAGTCGCGCCCGCCGCCCGGCACGCCGCCTACTGCGGCAACCCGGCGGGAAGTGTGGCAGGCGGTGATGGCTGAACTCCAACGAGAAGGGCTGCCGGCACAGCGGTTGCCGCGGATCGAGGATCTCGAACTGCCGGCGGCTCTCCCGGCGCTTGCTGGACGGAGATTGCGCGTTTCGTCTGCCCGCTGGGACGAGGGGCCTCGACGGACTCAATTCCGCCTGGAATGCGGCGAGCCGGGGCAGTGTCTGCCGTTCCTGGTTTACCTCCATGACGCCTATCTCCATAGCTATGTCCGTGACGATCAGAATACGAGCGCGCAAGCCGGAGCGTGCCGGCCGGCTTCGGAGCCGCGTCGGGCGCCGGAAACCTCGCCGAAACCCGTGTTGCGTGCCGGAGACTGGGCGACGGCGGTATTTCTCTCCAACCGTTTGCGGATGACCGCCAGTGTGACTTGTCTGGAGCGAGGCCGCGAAGGCGAAGTCATTCGCGTGCGCAGCCAGGATGGACGCGTTTTCCGGGCGCGGATTTCGGGTCCTGCCCGCCTGGAAGTTTTGCCGCAGTAATGAGCAAATGAGTAGAGACGGGGCTTGCCCCGTCTCAGGCAGCGCGGCACTGCCGAGACGCGGCAAGCCGCGTCTCTACCGATGAGAATTCTTGTGAGCATCTGTAGTTAGTAAGTCAACCGAGGAGGACGTAAGTGAAAACGGTGCTGTGTTGCCTGCTCCTGCTGACCGCGGGTTGGCTGAACGCGAAGAAGCGAGAGTCGCAGGACGACAGTCTGGCAAAATATCTTGCCCGTGTCCAGATGGCGCAACCACCCGCGCCCGCGCTCTCCCTCGGAAGCATTTGGGTGGATTCGGGACGGATGGCGTCTCTCAGCGCCGATTATAAGGCGATGACCACCGGAGACCTGATCACGGTCGTAGTGGTGCAGGGCGTGACCTCGTCGAATGCCGGCGCTGTGGGCACGGCGCGGACTTTCAACACCAGTTCGGGCATAGATTCGGTGCCCGTCATTGGAGTGGGAGCGGCCCAGAGCCTGCTGGGACTGCACTCGGCGGAGGCTTTGTCCGGCAAGGGCCAGGCATCTTCAGCTACGAGCCTGACCACAACGCTGGCGGGTCGAGTGGTCGCCGTTCTGCCGAGCGGCAACCTGGTGGTCGAGGCGGAGCGCATCATCAACATGAAGAAGCAGACCATTGTGTTGCGCGGCATCGTGCGCCGGGGCGATATCGGACCGAACAATACGGTCGCTTCGAATACCATCGGCGATCTCGAACTGGAGATCAAGGGCAAAGGCGTGATCTCGGACGGGGTGCGGCCGCCGCATCCGGTGCTGCGCGCCATCCCGCGCATTCTGAATTTTTAGGAGCCTCATTCCTATGCATATGAAATCCGCTTTCGCCGCCGGTCTTTTTCGGGCACTCGTTCTGTTGCTCGTTTTAGCGTCCGCGTTTTCCGGAGCGCTCTCCGCAGCCGAACCGGTGGCGGTTAAAATCCGCGATCTCACCAGCATCGAAGGCGTGCGGGAAAATCCCCTGATCGGGTACGGCATGGTAGTTGGACTCACCCGTACCGGCGACAGTCAGCAGACCGTATTCACGACCCAGACCCTGGCCAACATTATGCAGCGCATGGGCGCGCAGATTCCGGCGGCCACGGCGCGCGTCAACAATGTGGCGTCAGTGTTTGTGACCGCCAGCCTGCCGGCATTCGCGCGGCCCGGCACGAGCACCGGCGTGAGCAGCATGGCTTCAAAATCCCGCGCCGCCTTTTCAGCCGTAATGATTTGAGCCGTGATGCGTCATGCGGACAAGATGCCCCATATTCCCATTAAGGTTCTATTAGGAACCTGCCGATAAAAGAAGCAGGCGGGGGGAGGTGGCGATTGGAGAAGTTTATGAGAGTCGATTTCACAACATCTGGAGTGGAACCACCGGAAAAAGGCACGACGGGCCGCGCTGGGCATGCCGAGCCCTCTGGGACTGCGACTGAGGCTGGTGCCGAAGCGAGCAGCATCTCGGGCGGGGACCAAACCCGCATCTCGTTCGATCAGACGCGGGTGCAGTCGCTCGAAGCACATGTTCTGGCACAGCCTGAAATTCGCGAGGCCAAGGTTCAATCGCTGCAGCAGGCAATTGGCAATGGCGAATATTCGGTTCCGGCCAGCCAGGTGGCCGAGGCATTGGTCAGCGAATTCGGCGGCGCTAAAGGTTAGCGGAAGTGAGCCATAGTGTGAACTCTGGAAAGAACTAGAGCGAACTATAGGGCGAACTAAAGGGGGAACTACAGAGCGAATTATGGATCCGTTGATCACGAACGGGATCGAACCGGTGATGCTGCGCGGGTTGGAGAAGCGGGCCGATGAGCGTGACCCGGTGCCCCGGGTGCAAGCGTCCGGCTGTTCGCATGAAAACGGTCGGAGCAGAGAAAGAATATAAAGAAGGGCCAGGACTCGACATTTCGCGGCACTAACTGGATAACCTGGCTTGATCGCAATAACGATCTAATCTGACGATCTGGTCTGAACTTTGGACACTGAGCTCTGAACTCTGAACTCTTGAACGAAGACGCGGTTCTTTTATGGATAACATCGAGACATCGCTTCCCGAACTCAGCAAGCTCATCGAGCAGCGGCTCGCGCTGTTGCGCAGCCTGGCGAAGAGTCTGGAGTTCAGCAGCCTGGCGCTGGTGCAAAACGATGCGGAAGCAATCGCGCGCGGCGCGGCGCATCAGGCAGAGCTCTGCCGGCAATGGAGCCTTCCATTAGCCTTGGCGTCGAGGGCGGCAACGGCACGCTCTCCGCCACCGACCGGGCCTCAATCGTCAATGAACTGCAAGGCATTCAGGGCCAGCTTGTTTCCCTGGCCAACAGTTCGTACGAGGGCCGCTACGTGTTCGCCGGCACCAATACCAACACGCCGTCGTTCGTTCTCGACAATGCCGCCCCCTCGGGCGTCCGCTATGTCGGCAACACTGATGTCAATCAGGTATCGATCGGCAATGGAAACACGCTTGCCGTCAACCAGCCCGGATCGCACATGTTTTCCGCTCCTGGCAACGACGTTTTTCTCGCCATCAACAACGTCATCCAGTCCGTGCAGTCCAACACCGGCGTTGCTGCCGCCGTCGTCGCATTAGGCGGAGCAAACAGCTATCTTTCGGCGCAGCGCGTGTTCTATGGCAACGCCCTGAACCAGGCGCAGTCGCAATCCACCTACCTCAATGCCGCCAAACTTCAAATTGCCCAGCAGCAGAACACGCTTGGCGGCGCGGATCTCGCTACCGCCGCCACCGATCTCTCCCGATCCCAGATCGACACCCAAGCCACGCTGGCCACCATCAGCAAGCTCACGCAGAATAATCTCTTCAGTTACCTGAAGTAGGGGAGAACGCCAGGCTGCCACTTCGCCAAAGCGTAATTTCACAGGCTGCGGGAAAGCTCAAACAGGATGCGATAAGGGGAAACTCGGGATTCTGCGGCCTGCGAAAAGAGTTGAGTGACACGCCGCGATGACCCACGGCGGCTACAATCTGCCGTGCTTGGCGGCCTGCCAGCCGTTACCGTCTGATCAGCGCCATTACCCATCCCGCTAGGAAAACTCCGCCTACGAACAAAGCGAAGCAGTAGAGACCATAGCGCAATTGCTCTATCGTCGAATTGCGTTGCGTGATGCCGAAGACCACCGAGGCGAATAGCGCGAATACCACCGCGGCCGAGAAGTGCGACAGGTTGATGGTCATGGCTTCTTCCCCAGCGCAATGTGATGCGCGTCCGCCGCCGCAATGAAGTTCAACAGGCCGGCCACAATCAGAAACGTCTTGCCATAATCCGCCGCTGCATTCGCCGCCATCACGTTGCCCCAGTCCATGATGCGCGCCAGAAAATAGAGCGCTCCCGAGCCCACGTCGCCAACAAAGCCGAGTATATCGAGGATGTCTCCGCCGTTCGGCTTGTAAATCCGTCCCTGCATGCCGAGGCCAATCAGAAACATCGCGACCACCGACACCAACAGCAGAATGCCGCGCCCGTAGCGCTTCAGCAGGATGTGTCCGCCACCCGGAATCAGCCAGCCCACAAGCGGCGCGACCACGGCCATGGTCGTGAGCGGGTACTCCGGCTCGCTCACCGCCATTGCATTCTTTGATTTATCTGTTCTTTTATCTGTCGTTTTGTCTGTCGTCGGCTTGGCCATTCAGATGGTCACGATCTCTCGTTGGATTTTACCAGTCACCTCGGCGCTTCCCGGTCGCACCAGCACATCCACTTCCAGGCGTACGCCGAACTCGGGCAGGTAGATCCCGGGCTCGATCGAGAACAAGGAATTGGGCAGAATGCGCCGCTCGTCGTGAATCTCCAAATCATCCATATTCGCGCCATTCGAATGCACCTCGGTGGCAATCGAGTGGCCGGTGCGGTGGATGAAGTAATCTCCGTATTTCGCCTTCTTGATGTGAGAGCGTACCGCTTGATCCACTTCCCATCCCGCGATCGGGTTCGCGGCCGAGGTCGGAGAAGCGACGGCATCCTGCACGGTCTTCACCCCGATGTCGCGCGCCTCGCTCACAATCTTGAAAATCTCGCGCTGCCGGTCCGACGGAGCCTTGCCCACAAATCCCACCCACGTGATGTCGTAGAAAACCGCGCCCGGCGTATTCTTCTTCGCCCACACGTCCAGCAGAACAAAATCGCCTTCCCGAATCGGCACCGGCCGGCTGGCACTCGGCTCGTAGTGCGGGTTGCCGCTGTTGGCGTTCACGGCGACGATCGGCGCATCGTCGGTCACCAGGTTCTCGCGCTGGAAGGCTTCCATGAACCATTGCTGAATTTCATGCTCGTGCGTGCCGCCGCCCCGCACGCGCCGTCCAATCTCCTTGAAAGCCTCGGCGGTAAGTGCGTCAATCACATCGCGCGCCGCAAAGTGCGACTTGATCTGTTCGTCCGTCAGGGTCGCTTCAAACTGGGCGATCAAGTCCGCCGCGCTGACAATGTTCTTGCCCAGCCCGCGGATCATGTCCGCCGTTCCAGCGTCCACCATCGAAATCGTGAACACAAAGTTGTTGGGCGAGTACTGCATCGCCACATTGCGAAACGGCGCCAGCATCTGCTTCAGGCCGGAGAACAGTTCCTGCCATCCAGCATACTGTTTCTTCGAGCCGGGCAAGCTATCGAGGTGTCCCGACTCGATCTTATGAACCAGCTTGACGGGCTCGCCTTTGGCAGGGATCAGGTAATACCAGCGCCGCGTGACCATGAGGCCATCCGGCAACCCGAGAACGCGGTAAGCAATCGGGTCGCGATGGTGATGATCGTAGAAAAGCCAGGCGTCGATATTGCGCTCGCGCAAGGCTTGCTGGATGGCGGACAGGTCCATATACAAACGCTAATTCTACACGACCGCCGCTGCCGGCTGGATTGGGCCCGCGTAGAGACGGGGCTTGCCCCGTCTTGCCTGCCCCGTCACGCGCGGTGACGACTAGTTCTTAAACGGGTTGAAGGTCCGGACGTCGAGTTGCGTAAAGTCCCGTTCATTCCTGGTCGCAACAATCAGACGATGGACCCTTGCTGTCGCGGCGATCATGGCGTCTTGCAGCAACTCAGGGGGCTTCTTGTCCATAATGCGGCCCCATTCCCGGAAGCACGCCGTATCCATGGGGAGCACCTGATAGGACGCGGGCAACCGATCAATCCAACGCTCGATCTCGCTCGCTTTCGCCGGATCTTGACGTCTTGCCCGCTCGATGCCCGCCTGCAGTTCTCCTAATGTGACCGCGGAGAGTACCAACCTCCCCTCTTCCATGGCGCTGATCCAGGCGACCACCGCTCCGTGGGGGCGCGTTTTCCGCAGTTCCGAGATTACGTTCGTATCGAGCAGGTATTGATTCACTCAAACTCCACCACGGGACGGCTGCGCAACTTGCGCCTTTCCAAGATCAGGTCGTCAAAGCGAGGCTCGGGTGCGAGCAACCATTCCTTGAGACTAGGCCTGGCCGCCTTTTGGAGCCTCTCCCATTCTTCGATCGGCACCAGAACGGCGGTCTTAACTCCGCGTCGGGTCACAACTTGCGGACCCTTCTTGATGGCCGCGTCCAGTAATTCACTAAAGCGCGCTTTTGCGTCTTGCACCTGCCAGGAAGCCAATTTTCACCTCGATCATCTCACGACTAATTGTACTGACTAGTCATATGACTAGTCAAGCTGATTGGCGGAGGCCCGCTACGTCATTTAGGAGATGGGCCTTGCCCGTCTTGCCAGCGCCTATTACGCGCCGCGGTGCGAGACGCGGCGAGCCGCGTCACTAGAGTAAATGTGATAAAAAATACTGTAATGTCTCGTAATACTGATGACAGCCTCTGGCAGCCTTAACCCGCAAAAATCAGGTGCAACGTGCTGAGGGCAACGTTTATTGCGCTGTCCGAGAGCCGGTGGCTGCGTGCAGTCGCCGAGCGGTCCCACCTGGGCCAGCGCACTTCCGCCCGTTTCGTAGCCGGCAAAGAAGTTGCCGACGCAATTCGCGCCGCCGCCGCCGTGAATCGATTTGGCGCGGGCGTCTCCATCGACAATTTGGGCGAGAACGTCACCAATGCCGACGAAGCCCGCGCCAGCGCCCAGCTGTATCACAACCTGCTCGACGAAATCGCCGCCCGCAAGCTGAACGCGAATGTCAGCCTGAAGCTAACCCACATGGGCCTCGACGTAGACGAGAACATTGCCTACGAAATTGTCCGGGGGTTGGTGGCCAAGGCAGCGAGCATGTCACCGAAGAATTTTGTTCGCGTCGATATGGAAGGATCGCCCTACACGCAGCGTACGCTCGACTTCGTTCACGAACTCCACCGGGTTCCAGGGAATGAGGGGTGCGTGGGCGCGGTGATCCAGTCATACATGCGGCGCGCCGAGGCCGACATCGAGAAGTTGCTCTCCGAGCGCATCCGCATACGGCTCTGCAAAGGCGCCTACAAGGAGCCCGAAGATATCGCCTTCCAGAAAAAGTCCGAGGTTGACGCCAGCTACGTGAAGCTGATGAAGATTCTGATGAAAAGCGGCGTCTATCATGGACTAGCTACCCACGACGAGGCGATTATTCGAGAGGCCAAGGCCTTTGCCACGCGTGAGAACGTTCCGCGCAACGCTTTTGAGTTCCAAATGCTATACGGCATCCGGCGCGACCTGCAGCAGTCCCTGGTGAAAGACGGCTGGGGCGTGCGAGTCTACATCCCGTTCGGCACCGAGTGGTATCCGTACTTCATGCGGCGGCTGGCGGAGCGCCCGGCGAATGTACTGTTTCTGGCCAAAAACCTTCTTCGTCGGTAAGTCATTTGACGTCAATAGAATGGGGTAATTAAGCAGGTGGCGCAGGCGTTCGAGGTTACAAAACTTTACATTTTTCTTCACGGCGCGAAGGGAATTGACGGGCATTCTCGTTTTATGAGATGGAAGCCAACTTGGCTTGGATTCACAGCCAGCCCCCTCGGCGATGTGCTTGCGTCCAACTGGGTCCTAGGGTCCGTGGCTCGCGACGATCTTGCATCGAGACTCCGGTTTCCATTTCAAATCCTCTGCGTCGTTACGGGGAAGGACGACGCGGAGGTTTTTTGTTTTGCGGGTCTCGGCGAAAAGCGCTGCCCCTCCCAACCTTCAGAGCAGGTTCCTGGAACAAATTTGCGTCATCCCGCGTACCATCTTACGGGAAGAGTGTATTCCACTCCCGGAATTCGTGAGGAGAGATCTCATGCGCAGTCCAGTCAAAGCAGTTTGCATTCTGGCAATACTTACACTTGGAGCCGCCAGCGCCCTGGCGAAAACTGGCGCTGAGCCTGCCAACGACCATGGATCGATCGTAATCGTCTTCAAAGACGGACACCGGCAAAGTCTTCTCGTTGCGGATATCGCACGCATCGAATTCAAGACACCGGTGATCATCGTTTTCAAAAGTGGACGCGAGCAAAACCTTCCCGCCACAGACATCGCTCGCATCGAATTCGAACCCGCTGGCAGCGCTTCACTGCCCAGCCGCAACCACTTCGTAGGCAAGTGGGAAGTGGGTGACGGCATGGGAAGCAATTTCTATATCACGCTGGAAGCGGACGGCGAGGCAAAAAAAACGATTGGCGCGAGCCACGGCACTTGGACCGTGGTTGATGGGGAGGCACGCATCAGTTGGGACGACGGCTGGCATGACGCCATCCGGAAAGTTGGCGCAAAGCACGAGAAGGTCGCCTATGAACCCGGCAAATCGTTCACCGATAGCCCGTCCAATGTGACCGCCGCCAGGAATACAGAACCTCAGCCCATTTAACCGTCTTCAGGGGATTTCGCTGAGAGTTGCGTCCCTATTTCCCGTAGAGACGCGGCTTGCCGCGTCTCCCCCCGCGAAGACGGAAGCACCGTCTCCGCCTCTTTCTCTTTATCTTATCCTTCCCAAACAAACGCGTCGAACACTCTCGTAGATTCATAGCCGATGCGTTTATAGAGCGCAATAGCGCGGTCGTTGGCTTCCGTCACCGTCAGCGAGATGAAATGGAATCCCCTGTCCCGGAGATTTCTGGTCGAAGCCGCCAGCATGGCTTCGCCAAGCCCGGCGGAGCGGTGTTCGGGCAGCACGCAGACCTGAGTGATGTGGCCTACATCGGGACGCACCCGCGAGCAGAGGATCAGGCCGGTCAGGGTTTGAGTGCGGCGCTCCAGAACAACAAAGGATGCCTGGGGATCGAAGGTGCCGCATCCGGGGAAGCGCACGATGTTGTTCAAGAAACGCAGCGAGCCGGTGAGGGTGCGGTACTGATCGTTAATTTCGGAATCGACGTGTCCACGGTACGCGGCGGTGATCAAGGCAGCGGCGGACTGGTATTCCTGCTCCGACCAGGGACGAATTTCAAACTGGGGTGGAAGCGTCGGTAGCGAAGTCTGCGGATGCTTGCCAATATCGAAATTCATGAAGACACGGGAATGGCGGCTGAAGCCCTGTTGCAGAAAGGGGCGCGAGACTTCTCCAGTGTGGTGCGCCAGCAACTGCGCCTCCACGCGATGGATTCCAGGCGACTGCTGCAGGGTTTCGATGACGTGGGTGAGCAGGCGTTCTTCGACCTCGTGCCGGTCGGGACCACGGGCTCCGTCGCGGGCTCCGTCGCGGACCGAGTCGCGGACGAAGAGGTCGCCGATGACGCCCTTATTCTGCTCGTACACAAAAAAGGAGTAGCCGAAAATGCTGCCGCGCTCGATGGCGGCATAACCGGGGAGAATTTTCGCGTCCATGTAGCGCAGGATCATCTCGGCGGAGGTGGCGTAGTCCCAGGAAAGCGCGCGGCCCCACATGGAGATCTCATCTTCCAGCAACGGTCGAAGGTCGGCGGAAGAGAAGTGTCGAAGATCGAGAATTTCCATAAAAGAAGGTCTTAGGTCTTAGGTCTCAGGAAAAATCCGAGCGCAAATTCTACTACCAGTTTTAGAGTCTGGCGTCTGGCGCCTGAGACCTGCGACCTGACACCTGAGACCTTTCTTATCTTCCCACCCAGTACAACTCCAACTTCTGTGCCGGAATGCTGGTTAAGTATGACACTCGGCGCCCGGGAACCAGCCGGGCGACTTGGGATTGCGTCCCTTGTGCGGCAACCAGTACATGATCTGCAGCCGGGATATTCCCTTCCTCGTATTTTTCTGCCGGACGATTGAGGTAAAACTCCAGACCGTATTCCTGCACACGATTTACGTGGAAGAGGGCGATGGGGACCGGTTCGCGCGAAAACGCCTGAATGCTTTCGGCAATGGGGCGCGCGGATTGGGTAGCGTCGATGATGGGCGCGGCGAAACGAATGATGGCGGCTACGCTTACGACGACGGCGAACATGGTGACGCGGCTCAGCAAGCGAAGTCCAGCGCGGGACAGGACCGCAGCGGTGACGCCGATCGCAAATACGGCGGCAAAGACGGCGGCGGAGTAGGTTCTGATTCCCCAGGAAAAGTGGCGATTTATTGCGATGGAAGCGGCGGAAAGAGAAGCGGAAAGAGCGGTAAAAATCAGCAGTCCGCAGAGAACTCCATGAGCGGCGGCGAACAGAGGCGAAAGCTTTTTGTCGTCACCGCGGCCGGCTTCATTGCGGCGAGCAGAGAGATATTCGACGACCAGGAGCGCTGCGGCCGGGATGGAAGGCAGAATATAGCCGGGCAGCTTGGATTGCGAT
This sequence comes from uncultured Acidobacteriaceae bacterium, assembly GCA_963772195.1. Taxonomy (GTDB): domain Bacteria; phylum Acidobacteriota; class Terriglobia; order Terriglobales; family Acidobacteriaceae; genus Acidiflorens. The sequence continues at coordinate 66,842 of CAVYWE010000006.1, forward strand.
GCGCTGAAAAACAGGACGGGCACAAGCATCCAGATGAAAAGAAATAACGGCCATGAATCTTCCGGACTGGAGAAAGCCTGTTTGCCTTCTGACCAGATCAGGCGAGCGCGTTCGACCATGGCGAAGATGAGCACGATCGTCCATGGCATCATGGCCAGCAAGAACACGGGCAGGTAGAACCAGAAAGGCTGGCGGTGGTGATACAGGTCCTGCGAGAAGCGCGCAAGATTATGTTCGAGGATGAAGACACGGAAGAATTCCGGGTTGCGCAGTTGGACGGCGATGTACCAGGGCAACATCACGGCGAGGTAGAGGACGATGCCGGGGATCCAGAGAGTGCGCGGAATGGCACGCCAGTCACGCTTTACAGCGACAAAGAGAAAAATGATGACAGCGGCGAGCGCGGGCGCGACCGGGCCTTTAGCTAAGGTTCCGAGCGCAAGAAAAATATAGAAAGCGGCGAGATAGACCCGCGTGCGACTTTCGTACCACGCGTACCAGCCGACCAATGCCATGGCGAAAGTGGCGGCGAGCGGCATGTCGGTCGCAGCGGCACGCGCAAATCCAATGACGGCCGCGCAACTGGCCGTGATGAGGGCGCCGTCGAGTTCGCTGCCTGGTCGAAACCGGCGGAGGAAGAAGTAGATCGCAGCGATGAGCATGGCGGCATCGAACGCGGCGGGCAGTCGGGCGGCCTGGTCGGTGATGCCGAAGGCACGGAACGCCAGCATCGCCTGCCAGTAATAGAGCACCGGCTTTTCAAGCCACGGTTTGCCTTGCAGGGTTGGCGTAACCCAATCCGAGCGGTCCAGCATTTCGCGCGCCACTTGCGCGTAGCGGGGTTCATCGGCGCCGACCAGGCCGAAGGCCCCGAGGCCATAGAAAAAAAGGAATCCGCAGAACGCCGCGAGCAGCAACAGGTCGGTGCGGGTGCGTGGATTTGTTCCTTGAGTCATTTGCCGTTAGTTGGTCGCCAGGACTGCATGCTCGTTTCAGCTTCGCGAACAACTATCGACCAACGACTAACGACCAACGACTGGTTGATCAGTTCGCGTTCAAGACTACAGGTGCAGCCGATCCACAATCCGCGACACGGCGACGTCTAGAGGTCCTTCGAGCGAGCAGCCGCTAGCGCATTTGTGACCGCCGCCGCCGAAATGCTCGGCCACGGCCGAGACATTCACTTCTCCTTTGCTGCGGAGACTGACGCGGCAGCGCTGATCGGGAAGTTCACGAAAGAAGATGGCGACCTGCACGTCGGCTATGGAGAGCGCGTAGTTGACCAAGCCCTCGCAATCTTCTTCACGAGCGCCGAAGCGCTGCATCTGTTCCTGCGTGACCCAGATCCAGGCCAGCGGACCTTCGCGATGCAGGTTGGAGAGCGCTGCGCCAAGCAGCCGAAGTTTGGCCGTGGAATGTCCGAAATAAATGTGACGCGCACAGTGCGCGGGGTCAGCCCCGGCAAGCACGAGTTCGCGCGCGACGGTGAAAGTGTGCTCGTTGGTCCCTTCGAACATGAAGGAGCCAGTATCAGTCATGAGCGCGGTGTAGAGGCAGGTGGCAATGTCGCGATCGACCGGAACGCAGGCGAGCCGGGCCAAACGATAAACCAGCTCGGCGGTGGCCATCACCGTGGAATCGATCCAGTTAATGTGGGCGAAATTGCGGCCGCTCACGTGATGGTCAATATTGATGAGAAAACATTCTTCGAGCCCCTCGAGCAGCGTGCGCCTGATGCTGTCGCATTCGAGCAGGATGACGGCGCCGTCCCCGGGGAAGTCCGCGGGGACCGTGTCGGACTGAATGACGCGATCGGCGAAAGGAAGGTTTTGGTAGATACGAGGAACGCCATCGTGCATGACGACTTCGGCGTCCTTGCCCATGATGCGCAGAATCTGGCCACAAGCCAGGGCAGAGCCGATGCCATCCCCGTCGGGCCGGGCGTGCGAGGTCACCACGAAGCGGTGACGCGCGCGAATTTCTTGTAGAACCCGTTCTAGCATGAGGTGCTCTGCTCTCGAGTTCTCAGTTCCGGTTCTCAGTTCTCAGTCAAGAACGCCAAGCACTTACTGAGAACTGAGAACCGAGAACTGAGAACTATTTTTATGGGCTCGGCTCAGCATCCTTCCGTTTACGTTTTTTGGCGCGGCCAAGAAGCTCGTCCACCCGGCTCTCCAATTCATCGGCACGATCAATCTGGAAATAAAGTTCCGGAGGCCGCCGCAAACGCAGCCGTTCCGCGAGTTCATGCCGGACATAGTTCTTGGCCGCGGAAAGCCCTTCGAGCGTCCGCTCCGCCTCGGCCTCATCGCCGGCAACGCTAACCATGATGCGGGCAGAACGCGCGTCCTGCGCCATAAGCACGGCGCTGACACTGGCCAAGCCAATGCGGGGATCCCGGAGTTCCCCTTCGAGGATAGTTTCAATCTCTTCGCGGATGGCCTCGCTCAGCCGTCCGCGATGATATTTCTGGCCACGATGCTCCACGGCGCACCTCGAATGGAGGAAAACTCGTAAGGATATCAGAAAGAAAGGTTCGAGGAACTGGCTCGTAGCTCGCAGCCTACTTATTCGCCTTCACAGGAACTCCACGAACGAGTCCGTGACTTCGGCGCCGGCGTTGTTGGCGATGCGTGTAGCAGCGCGTTCTACGTTTTTCATCAGCCCGTCAAGGTAGTCGCGCGAGTGCGAGACGCTCACCACGCCAATCGTCGCCTGATTCCAAAGAAGACTAGGATCTAGTTCGGCGACAGCGACATTGAACGACGAGCGGAGGCGATCTTTGAGACTACGTGTAACCTGACGCTTGTCCTTGAGTGAGTGCGCCGCTTCGATCCGGAGTTCGAGAGTAAGGAAAGCAATCATGGGAATATATACGGTAGCCCAAAACAAGTTGTGTCAGAGCAGCAAGTCACGCGTAGGGACAGCCGCCCCCGGCAGTCCAGCCGAGCACAGCTCGGCGCCCCGCAGGAATGCAGCCCGGGAACCGACCTCAACTCATTGATCCACAATGACTTATCGGATGCCGCCAAGCCGCTCATCGCCTCTGCACGAAATTTAGAGCATTTTCCCCGCTCCTCGTGCTACACTAGAAGTCGCTAAGTTTGACTCACAAGCAGTTGAAGGTCGGTATCGCCAACCAGCGTCACCCCCTCTACAGCAGCGAATCTTCTCAGCACATTTCAAGAAACAAGAAAAAGGAACATCAATGGCAGAACAAGGAACAGTGAAGTGGTTTAACGACGCCAAAGGCTATGGTTTCATCAGCCGTCAAAATGGCGAAGACGTTTTCGTGCATTTCTCCGCTATTCAAGCTGGCGGCTTCAAGAGCCTGCAAGAAGGCCAAACCGTGCAGTTCGACGTGACCAAGGGCCCAAAAGGCTGGCAAGCGGAGAACGTTACTGCTGTCTAGGGTACGCTCTTAGCGATAACTGATAACTAAGGTGCCTGGGATTCGAAAGAATCCCGGGCATTTTTACGTGCTGTGCAATGCTCCGCTTCGCACCCAGGTTTCCCCCGTGCTCTTTCCCTGTGTACCTCCGTGCCCCCTGTGGTTCGCTCTTTTTCTCGTCTTCCGCAACCCTCCAGGTACCCAAAATAAAAAACGGGAACCCGATGCCCCGGATTCCCGCCCCTCTCAACCAGAGAACGATTTATGTCCCGTTGCCGGTGACGTTTACCAGTTGCGGACTCCCGCCTCCGTTATCGAAGACGTTGAGTACCGCCTTCTGTCCAGTGCCCACCGCTGCCGGCGCGTACTGGACGGTCAGCGTGCAATTTAATCCCGGACCAACCGAGCTACAGGTGTTAGCGGTCACGCTGTAGACCGAGGCGTAAGTGCCCGTGAACGAGGTTCCGCTCACGGTCAAGGTATTCGACGCGCTGACGTTTTTGACCGTCAGATTCAGCGACTTCGTGTTGCCATGAACCACGTTGCCGAAGCTCAGACTGGCCGGGCTGAACACTACTTCCGTGCCGACGCCCGTCAGCGGCAACACCAGCGTGCTGTTGTTAGGATCGCCCGTGAAGCTCGCCGTAACCGTACCGGGGACCGTGTTAATTGCCGTCGGCGTGAACACCACGTTGAAACTGCAGCTTCCGCCGGCGGCTAACACCGTATTGCCGGTCAGGTTGCAGGGTCCAGTAACTCCGGTGGTATTTAGACTGTAACTCGCCGATGCCGCCAGGTTGGTTAACGTAAGCGAACCGGTGCCCGAGTATTTGAAGGTAACCTTCGCCGCCTTGCTGTTGGTATTGAGCAAGGTCGCACCGAAGGTGACCGTCGCGGGCGTGAACGATTCAAAGCTGCTGCCCGTGCCGCTATAGCCCAGCAACAAAGGACTTGCCGCGTCGTTGCTCTTCACCACCAACGTGCCTTTCTTGACGCCCGGGCTGTGCGGCGTGAAAGTCACGACGATGGTGCACTTCGCCTTGCTGGCCAGCGCTCCGCCCGTCAGCGGACAGGTGCTGGTGTTGCTGAAGGCATAGTCGGTGGTTTGCGTGAGTGTGATGCCGGAGATGGTCACCGACGCAGATCCCGCGTTCGTTAAGGTAACCGACTTCGTGGACGAGGTATTCAGCGGTACCGAGCCAAACGCCAGCGTGCCGGTGATCGAAAGCCCCGCGCCCTTGCCTTCCAGCGCTATCGAACTCACCGTGCCGAAGTAGCCGTTGCTGTTGATGGTCAGCGTGCCGGTGCGGAGCCCGCTGGCCGTGGGTGTGAAGTACACATACACGGTGCAGTTGGAGCCGTTGGGCAGGCTGCCACTACAGTTGTCGATTTCGCTGAAGTCGCCGGTGGCGGTAATGCTCGAAATCGCCGCCGGTCCAACGCCGCTCAGCGTAACCGCTTGCGGAGTAGCGGTAGTGCCCACCGGGGAGAGGCCAAAGGCCAGGCTCCCGGTCGAGCGCCCGATTGCGGCAAACGCGTTGACCTCACGCACGCGGAAGTTGTATGTGTCCGTGATGAACAGGTTCCCAGTGCCATCGACATATACGCCAAGCGGATAGTACAAGCTGGCGCTGATGGCGGGGCCGCCATCGCCCGCAAATGCTGGTGTGCCGTTGCCGGCTACCGTAGTCATGGTTCCGCCACCGTCCACCATGCGGATGCGATGGTTGTATTGATCGGCGAAGAACAGGTTGTCATTCGCGTCAAGCCAGATGCCCCCCGGGTAGTAGACGGAGTTCTGGGTAGCGATGCCATCTCCCGAGAACCCGCCCGCGCCATTGCCGGCCACGGTAGTGATGTTGCCGGACGCGGCGCTGACTTTGCGAATGCGCTGATTGTTGTAGTCGGCGATGTAGATGTTCCCCGCTGAATCGACCTTCATATCCTGGGGAGAAGTCAGTTTGGCGCTGGTGGCTGGGCCGCCGTCGCCGCTGTAGCCGGGAGTTTGCGGAGTGCCCGCCACCGTGGTGATGGTGCCGCCACTCACCTTGCGGATGATGTGGTTGTAGTTGTCGGCAATGTAGAGGTTGTTGCTGGAATCTACCGCCACACCTGCTGGGTAGTAGAGGTTCGCGCTGGTAGCCGGACCGCCATCGCCGCCATAGGTACAACTGGAAGGTATTCCCGCCACGGTGCCGATGTTGCCCGCAGTGTCCACCTTGCGGATGATGCAGTTGTACGGGTCCGCGATGTAGACGTTTCCCGCACTGTCGCGAGCAACGCCTTCCGGGTTGTTGAGTTCCGCCGTGTTGGCGGGGATGCCGTCGCCGTTGTAGCCTCCAGTACCGGTTCCGGCGAAGATGTTCACCAAGCTGGAGGAGATCACGAGTTCCTGAACCGCGTTATCGCTCTGATTCGCAACGAACATGTTTCCGGAAGGATCTCCGACAATGCCCCACGGATAGTTGAGCGTGATGCCGGTGGAAGTGCCGTTGACCAGGGTCGTCTGGTTGGTGCTGCCGTTCCCCGCAACAGTGTTGATGGTCTGGGTGCTGTCCACCTTGCGCACGCGCTGGTTGTAGGAATCGGCAATGTAGAGGTTGCCCGCCGAGTCCACCGCCGGCGAGACCGGGGCATACAAATAAGCATTGATGGCAGGGCAGCCATCGCCAATGCTGTCGGTCTGCCCGGCGCAGCCCCCTCCGCCGCCAGCCACGGTATGGATGCTGCCGCCCACGGTGAACTCGCGGATGTAGCCATAGTAGTAGCCGCCATTGTAGCCATCTGCCACCCACACGCTCGTCCCGGCCGAATTTACCGCCACGCCCAAAGGGTTGTACAGCGTCGCGCTGGTCGCAGGGCCGCCATCGCCGGTGTCCCCAGGAGTGCCGAGGGTTCCCGCGACGGTTTTTACTTTGTCCGTTGCGGCTACTACCTCACGAATAATGAAGTCGTATGTGTCGGAGATGAAGAGGTCGCCGCTGCTATCCACGGCGATCCCGTTCGGTAGATAAAAACCGCAACTCGTGGCCAGAACTCCGTTGGCGCAGGCGGTGGCAGTACCGTCTCCCGCTACCGTGGAGATACTGTCGGAGGAGATCACCAGCTTGCGGATGCGGTAGTTGGAGGCGTCCGCGATGAACAGATTCCCGCTGGAATCGAGCGTGATCTGATTTGGTTGGCAAAGGCTGTGCTGAGTCGCGGGTTTTCCATCACCACCGGCGCCGGTCGTATCGCCGTCGTAGGTACAGGAACCCGTACCCGCAATGGTGCTGATAATTCCGCTGGAATTCACCATGCGGATTACCTGGTTGCCGAAATCGGCAATGTATACGTTGCCGGAGCCATCCACCGCCACCCCCTCTGGGTTGTAGAGGGTGGCCTGCGTGGCCGGCCCGTTATCGCCGGAATACCCCTGCAGCCCGTTGCCGGCGACGACAGTCAGCGTGCCGGAAGCGTTCACCTTGAAAACGCGTTGGCTCGTGTAGGGGGCGGAAAAATAGTAGTTGCCCGCGTTGTCGAAGGCCACAAACTGTGGGCCATTGATATCGGCGTCGAGTGCCGGGACGTTGTTCGGTCCGCCACCGATCAAGGTAGAGATAAAATTTTGCTGGGCCGCCGCCGCGAGGGTCAGGGCCAACACGGTAGAAATCAAAAGCAAATTTCGCGAAGCGCGCATAAGTACTCTCTCCTGGAAGATTGGTCCACCATTAGTTCTCGGTTCTCAGTTCTCAGTAAAAGGCTCACGAGTTCAAACTGAGAACTGAGAACCGGGAACTGAGAACTGCCCTAGCTAGTTCACCGACTCGGGCAATGCGGGACGGCGGGAGATCTGCACTCCGCGCTCGACCACGCCACCGCTGCTGTCGCGGAAGAGCACGACGACTCGAGGGCCGCGGCCACGCATCTCCCACTGCTTGAACTCTTCTTTGGACACGGTGAATTGCTGGTGAAGAATGACGTCTCGGCCGGCTTTCAGTTGCTTCGGCACCGGGAACGATCCGATGGGCGCGGTGTTAGCCGGCCCCGAGTTCATGAGCGCCACGACCGGGCTCTGGAGGTCGCCGGCGGAGAAGTTGGAGAGTTGAACCGACATGCGAAGTTGAACTTTGTCGCCCAGATCGGCGACGTTGCTGAGGGCGTAAAAGCCCGCGAAATCGCGGCCGTCCACGGCAAACGAGGGCAGCGCAAGCGCGAGCACAAGCACGAAGACCGGCAGCAGCAGCAAACCGGTCCGGTGCGAAAAAGCGGGGATCATAGGCATAACCTCTCCTTGAGCGTGCAAAGTGAAACGTAGAGCGTGCAAAGTGAAACGTAGAGCGTGCAAAGTGAAACGTAGAGCGTGCAAAGTGAAACGCAGAGCGTGCAAAGTGAAACGTGGAGCGTGCAAAGTGAAACGTGGAGCGTGCAAAGTGAAACGTGGAGCGTGCAAAGTGAAACGTAGAGCGTGCAAGTGAAATGTGAAAAATATTGCGACCGCCAGAGCCCCATACCGCTCTGGCTTTCGAGGGGGACCTTAACTTAACAGAACGACAACGGAAGGTAAAGCCCTTCTCTATTTTTACTATTTGCTCTCGCTAACTCCGTGGAAGGCGCTCGGTATTGCAGGGTGCTGATTCGGAGCAATCTTTCCGGCAGAAATGCGTTCAGGAAAAGTAACAGGACTGCCAAATCACTTTCAATGGCACAAAAGGTGTAAGGGCGAGAGAAAACTCGGGGAGTCCCCGGATTTGTCCCCGTCATACTTTTTTCACGAGTAACACTTGACAAGCCGTCTTATAATAAGAAGTAATAGCAAAATACAGTCGAGACGCGCGCCCTACCCGTCACTTATAACCCCGCGCCAGCCTTGACCTATCCGGCAGAGAAGGATACGATCCCACCAACCCATGAAGAATCAAGACTTTAGTTATAACTCTCGTTCTTTCAAGACTTTGCCGCCAGCGCGAACGCTAAGTCTATGATTCTAATATACCGGTCGATAGGGGGTACCCCACCAAGATTGGTCAGCGAGTAGATCGGCGGGTGGCCGCATACCTAAGAGCCGCCCCTAAACCGGCGTCCTGCCCTTGAACAGCCAGATCAAATCAATGATCAAAATAACCACCACCATCAACTCCAGCACAAACGCCCGGCTCTGATGAAATTGCTCGACCATGAAGCGGTAGAGCTCTTCGGCAGTGTGGACTTTCTGGTTGACCAGGTTTTTGTAGTCGGTGACGCCGATCTTGGACGCAGCAACTTTGTAGAGACGCGCCGAGAACATGTCGCTTAGGAATTTGATGGCGTTGTCGGCGCGCTCGGTCAGTTCGTCCACATCGAGCAGGACGGTGTGCAGGCGGGTGGCGCGTTTCGCAGTGCGCCAGCGCGCGAGGATGCCGGTCGAACCGCTGTCCATAAAATCGTAGACGCTTTTCAGTTCGCGCGTCAGCAGTTCGTCGTAGTGCCGGAATTCGAGGAGCTGCGAGTTGGCGTATTCGAGCAATTGAATGACGGTTTCCGCGCCGGCCGCGGAGTCATAGAGAAACGCTCCGTTCCAGCTGATCACGGCCAGGTCGTTCGGATAGTACGAGATTCTCGACTGCATGATTTCCTGCTGCTCGCCGTCGGAGAGCGGAACGTTTTCGCCACGCACGATCTGGGCGATGCGTCCACCCTGGGTCGAGAGCAGTTCAGCCGCCGTCGGATTGCCGGCGATATCGCGCACGTGGAAGACGAAATAATCTTCATGCAGCCAACTGTCGTAAAGCTTGACCAGCGCGGGCCGGGCGCGCTCGATCTTCTGTTTGACGATCTTCTGGGCGAAGCTGGTGAAATCGGTATCCCAAACCCAGCGGCTGGCAAGACGGACAAGCGTGTCCCAGTCGCCGGAAAACGGCAGCTCGAAGACCACGCTCAGCACGCCGTAATCGTAGTACTTGATCTGGACGTCAAGCCGTTCGCCGCTTTCAAGGATCAACGGCTCGACCGGTTCGACGACAGGTGCGCGTTCAAAACGGACGTATCCCGGAGCAGGGTGCTTGAAGCTGGCCTCCTGCCGCCGAGCTCCAAAGATGTCGCGCAGGGCATCGAGGTTGATCTCCTCGCAGACATCGAACTGGATCAGCACCAGAACCGAGCCCTGCAGCGATTTGTTCTGGGCGATGGCTGCGGACTGGGCTGACGTTGGGGCTGGAACGGGGACTGGGGTTGATACGACTGGGGTTGATAGTATGACGGTTGAGTTTGCGGTTTCCATAGAGTCAGCTTTCTGCTCTTCTGAACTTGCGCGGCGCGATCGTAGTGCGACGGGGACCGCAACCGCTACGGTGAGGCCAAGTGTCTATGTCTATTGTCCCAGAAAGCGGGCCGGATGGGGAGTAGGCCAGTAAGTCTATATTTGTCAATAGATTGCGGGAGAACTATCCCCGGCTCGTGTTGGGGCGGGCGTGTGGGGACGGGCGCCTCGCCCGTCCAAGTTGAGCGAAGCTCAACAGCGCCGCCGGCGCCGCACAACCTAGCGTCTGCGAGCGAGCGCGAACAAAAGCGCCGCTCCAGTTGCGATGCCAGCCACGGCGAGACCAGTTCGCTTCATGTTCTTTTCGATGGCTGCCCGGTGCGGCCGCACCCAGGCGTCTTCGGGATAGTGCTGCGGCGCGGGGTCGAACATCGGGAAGCCTTCCGGCGTTTCGGTGGCCTCGCGCAAAGCCATCTGGAGAACTTCGGCGAGGTGAAGCGCGTGGCGATCGGTTTCCTGCGCGATCTGCTCGCGGCAACTGAAACCGTCGGCGACGATGAGCCAGTCGGTGGGAGCCTGACGGACGGCGGGCAGAAGTTCGAGTTCGCCAATGGCTTTCGAAATCTCGTATTTGTCCTTCTCGAAGCCGAACGCTCCGGCCATGCCGCAGCATCCGGGAGCGGGAGCGGTAAAATTGACGCCCATGCGCTTGAGGACCGACTCTTCGGCAGTCATCTTCATGATGGCCTTGTGATGGCAATGCCCGTGGATAAGCGCCCGGCGCGGCAGTTTGGGCAGCGGGAAATTCTTTGCGCGCTGTTCGAGAAATTCGCTGAGCAGAAAGACTTGCTTCGAGAGGGCTTGCGCACGTTCGTCCTTGGGGAAAAGGTTAGTGAGTTCGTCGCGAAAAACGGCGGCGCAACTGGGTTCCAGAACAACGATGGGCGTTGCGGGTCCAATTTCGGGGAGAAGCTCGTCCATGATCTGGAGGAGCAAGCTTTTGGCGCGGTCAAGCATGCCAACGTCATAAAGCGGACGACCGCAGCAGAGGTGAGCGCGCGGGACGGTGACGTCGAAGCCCGCGGCCTCGAGGACTTCGACGGCAGCCTTGGCGGTCGAGGGGAGGAAGTGGTTATTGAAAGTGTCAGCCAAAAGCAGCACGGAGTTGCCACGACTAACGTGGGGACGGCCGCCCTCGGCTGTCCCGCGAAGCGAAGCTCCGCGGCGCTCCCACCACTGTTTAAATGTCTGCGGCGCAAACGCCGGAATGCGCCGCTGGGCGGGGATTCTCGCGGCTATCTTCGCGAGGTCGCGCAGCCCTGGCAGTTGGGTCGTAAGATTCACGAGCCCCGGCGCATGCGAAGCCGCTCTCGCCCACAAATCAATATTCGAAAAGGCCAGCGCATTCAGCGGACGCCGATTCATCTCGTAGTAGTGCGACAGAAATTCCGCCTTGTAGGTCGCGACATCGACGCCCACAGGGCAATCGCTTTTGCAGCCTTTGCAGGCGAGGCACAGGTCGAGCGATTCTTTCACGGCTTCGTTCTGCCACCCGTCTTTGATGACGTCGCCTTTCGTCATCTCCCAGAGCAGATGGGCGCGGCCGCGGGTCGAGTGCTCTTCGTCGCGCGTGACGCGGAAGCTCGGACACATGACTCCGCCTTCGTCGCGGCGGCACTTGCCCACTCCGACGCAGCGCAGCGTAGCAGCGGCCAGGCTGCCGTGGTCGTCGGGAAATTTGAAATGCGTCTCGGGCTGCCAGGGATCGTAGCCGGGACCAAGGCGCAGATTTTCATCGAGGCGATAAGGCTCGATAAGCTTGCCCGGGTTCATTTTCCAATCGGGATCCCAGAGCGATTTGAACTCGCGGAAGGCCTGCATAATCTCAGGCCCAAACATTTTGGGAAGAAGCTCGGCGCGGGCCTGGCCGTCTCCATGTTCGCCGGAGAGCGAGCCACCGTAGCGGACCACGAGATCGGCGGCCTCCTCCATGAACTGGCGAAACTTGCGGACGCCCTCGGTGGATTCGAGATCGTAGTCCATGCGGGTGTGCACGCAGGCGTGGCCGAAGTGGCCGTAGAACGAACCTTCGTAATGGAAAGCTTGCATCAGCCGGCGCAGATCGCGCAGATAAGCACCGAGTTTTTCGGGCGCGACCGCGGAATCTTCGAAGCCTTCCCAGCGCAGCGGTTCGCCGGGAACGTGCGAAGTTACGCCCAGACTGGACTCGCGGACGTCCCAGATGCGCCGGGCTTGTTTCTGGTCGGTGAACAGCCGCAGGTTGGGAGGGGCCGCGGAGCGATCAAGCGCCTCCATCAGATTGCGCGCCTGCGATTCGGCTTCAGCGGCGGTTTTGGCTCCGAACTCCGCCATCAGCCAGCCACCGCCTTCCGGCAGCAGGGCGAGACCTTCGAGGTTCACGCCTTTGCGGCGGCTCGCGTCGACCATAATGTCGTCAAAACCTTCGAGGCCGATGGGGTGGTGCTCCATGATCTGCGGGACGTGGTCGGCGCAAAGATAAATATCGGGCCATCCGATAACGAGCAACACCCGCGACGGCGGGCTCTCGACAAGGCGGCAGGTGGCTTCGAGAACCGTGACGCAAGTACCTTCGGACCCAACCAGCGCGCGCGCCACGTGAAAGCCGCTTTCGGGGAGCAGGTGGTTGAGGTTATATCCGGAAACGCGGCGCGGAATGTTCGGGAATTGGCGGCGAACCTGCTCACCGTAGCGGTCGGCGATGGACTTGAGCCCGGTGTAAATTTCGGCGCGGCGTCCGCCTTCGCGAATGAAGCGGTCGAAATCGTCCGCGCTGGTCGCCCCGACGTGCAGTCGCTGGCCGCCGTAGGTGAGGACCTCAAGCGACTCGATATTGTCGTCCGTCTTGCCGGCCATGATCGAGTGCACACCGCAGGAGTTGTTGCCGATCATGCCTCCGAGCGTGCAGCGGTCGTGGGTAGCGGGATCGGGCGCGAAGGTAAGGTGGTGCTTCTCGGCCGCCGCGCGAAGCCTGTCGAGGACGACGCCGGGTTCAACGCGCGCGATGCGGCGCGCGGGATCGATCTCGAGGATGCCCGCCATGTACTTCGAAAAGTCGAGGATGACCGCAGCGTTGCAACATTGTCCAGCGAGTGACGTGCCTCCGCCGCGTGCGAGGAGCGGAGCGCGGTGGTCGCGGCAGAGGGCAACCGTGGCGAGAACGTCTTCTTTATCGCGTGGAACTACGACTCCGATAGGAACTTGGCGGTAATTGGAGCCATCGGTTGCATAGAGAGCCCGGCTGCCCGAGTCGAAGCGGACTTCTCCGCGAAGGTGACGGTAGAGAGAGGCTTCAAGAGCCGAGGCGTCGAGTTGCGCGGAATGGGCCGGGGGTGGGGCGATGTCTTGCGGCATAGGGTACGAAACATCTTCGAGGATGCGGGCGTTGGGCGCAAGGGCGTATCTTGTGTGACGTCGATCTTTCCCCTGTGGCCCTCTGTGTCCCCGGTGGTAAAGACTTTTTCCAACCACCGAGAACACAGAGGGCCACAGGGGGAAAGCCACACCGAGATGCGATTACCGCCAGGAACGAGTCATGTAGTCCGCCAGCGACAGTATGAGCAGAATTGCGAGAAAGAAGAAGCCGGAGACAACGACGGCCCCGGTCAGCTTTTCGCTCGCGCCTTTGACGTGCATGAAGAAAAGGATGACCAGCGTCGCTTTGATGGTGGCGATGAGGAGCGCGACAACCGGGTTGAAGGGACCGAGGTTCACAAAGGCGACCGCGGCCGTCGTGATAGTCAGGACGAGCAGGGTAATACCGATCGCTATGTAAAAGCCTTGCGAGTGACCAGTGTGTTCTTCGTGTTCCGACATAACAGTCCTTAAGAGTGCCTGCTAATCAGGTACAACAACGGGAACAGATAAATCCAGATGATATCGACCAAGTGCCAGTACAAGCCGGCATTTTCTATGGGCGTGAAGTAACCGGGCGTGTAATGTCCTTTCCATGCCAGGACAGTCAGAACGCTGAACAGGCCGCATCCAATGATCATGTGCAGGGCGTGCATACCGGTCATGACGAAATAGAGGGAGAAAAAAAGCTCAGCTTCCTTCGGGTTGACCGGGATTTGCTTGCCGTTGTCGTCGAACTTATCCGTGAAGTTGAACGTGGCGCCGGGTACGTGATGCTTCTCGAATTTTTCCTTGTACTCGAAACCCTTGATGACGAGGAAGGTCATGCCGAGCAGCACCGTAACCACGAGGTAGCCGACCAGCACTTTGCGTTTGCCCGCTTCCGCCGCTTTCACCGCCAATACAACCGTAACCGAACTAACGATCAGGACGCCGGTGTTAGTGGCTCCGAGCCAGATATTGAGCTGCTGGCTTCCGGCCGCGAAGGCGTTGAAGTGGGCGAGGCGATAGATGAGGTAGGCGCAGAACATGCCGCCGAAGAACATGATTTCAGTCACCAGGAACAGCCACATGCCAAGCGAGGCGGCGTTCTTCTGTTGCTGAGCGTCGGCGAAGTGGTGGAGCAGCGCCGGATTGTGCGCTTCGTGTTCCATGACCGTAGCTTGGGTCGTGACTTGGGTCGTCACTTGGCTATCCTGCAACGGGAGCCTCCAGTTCCTTGGGTGGAATCTCGTCGTAGTTATAGGCTTCCCAGGTGACGACCGGCGTCTCGTCAAAATTAAATGTAGGCGGCGGCGACGTGGTTTGCCACTCCAGGCCAGCGGCGCCCCAGGGATTTGCCTCGGCGATGGGCCCGTAGCGCAGCGACCAGAGCAAGTAGATCATCGGCAGCAGATAGCCGACTGCGAGGATGCTGGCGCCAGCTGTCGAGAGCACGTTCAGCACCTGAAACTCGGGCGGATACTGCCAGTAGCGGCGCGGCATGCCGACGTAGCCAAGGATGAATTGCGGGAAGAACGTCAGGTTGAAGCCGACGAAAACGAACAGCGCCGAAAGTTTGGCCCAACCTTCCGGATACATGCGCCCGCTGATCTTCGGCCACCAGAAATGCAGCCCTCCCAGATATCCCATAAGTACGCCGCCGACCATGACGTAGTGGAAGTGGGCGATGACGAAGTAGGTGTCGGTGACGTGAACGTCGATGCCGATGGTGGCCAGTATGAGTCCGGTTAATCCGCCGATGGTGAACAGTCCGATAAAACCAAAGGCATAGAGCATCGGCGTGGCGTACGAGATCGAACCCTTGTAAAGCGTGGCTGTCCAGTTGAAGACTTTGACGGCGGAGGGCACGCCCACGAGGAAGCTCAGGAGGGAAAAGACCAATGCGGCATAGAGCGATATGCCGGCGACGAACAAGTGATGCGCCCACACCAGGAATCCGAAGACGGCGATGGCGACGCTCGACATAGCGACAAACTTGTAGCCGAACACGCGTTTACGCGCGAAGCAGGCAACGAGCTCGCTGATCACTCCCATCGAAGGCAGGATCATGATGTAGACGGCAGGATGGGAGTAAAACCAGAACAGGTGCTGGAACAAGACCGGGTCTCCGCCCAGACTGGGATCGAAGATGCCGAGGTGGAAGAGGCGCTCGACCGTCACAAGTACCATTGTGATGGCAATCACCGGCGTACCGAGAATCATGATCAAGCTGGTGGCGTAGTTAGCCCAGATGAAGAGCGGGAGGCGGTCCCACGTAAGGCCGGGCGCGCGCATGCGATGAACGGTGACGATGAAATTGAGTCCAGTAAAGATGGACGAAAACCCCGCGATGAAGATGGCGAGTCCGGCTTCGACGACGTTGGTGTTGCTGCCAGCCGTGCTGTATGGAGTATAAAAAGTCCATCCGGTATCGACGCCGCCGGTCAACATGCAGTGCAGGAAGAGCACGCCGCCTATGACGTAGAGATACCAGCTCAGCAGGTTGATACGAGGAAAAGCGAGATCCTTGGCCCCGATCATGAGGGGCACCAGGAAGTTGCCGAGTATAGCAGGTACGACCGGGATCAGGAAGAAGAACACCATGACTATGCCGTGCATGGTGAATACCTTGTTATAGGTGTCAGCCTGCAGAAGGTCGCCCTGCGGAGTAAGCAGTTCAAGCCGGATGAGCATGGCAAAGAAGCCACCGAGCATAAAGAAGGCAGTAACCGAGATCAGATAAAGAATCGCGATCCGCTTGTGGTCGGTAGTCAGCAGCCAGGACTTGAGGCTGCTCCCGTTGTTGAGATAGTTCAGCTTCGGAGGCTGATTCGCCGGGATTGCTGTGCTCGCTGCTTTGCTCGCCATGACTATTGCACCTGCGTCTTCTGGGGTTGTGCCGGGGAAGGGGCAGGCTGGTCTTGCAGCCCGGCGGTTCCCGTGGGTGGCTGGCTTAACGATTTGACATAGGCCACCAGCGCGTTCAACTGTTCGTCGCTAATGATGCCCTGGAAAGTTGGCATCACAGGTTTGAAACCCTTCACGATCTTTGCGGTGGGATCGAGGATGGACTCACGAACATAGTTCTCATCGGCGATCACCGTGCGTCCATCTTCGAGCAGAACCGGTTTGTTGTAGACACCGATCAGATTGGGGCCGCGCCCTTGGACGTCGGAACGATGGCAGGTAACGCATCCGAGCGAAGCGAACAACTGCTTGCCGGTTTCCTGCAAGGGGGCGGACGGTCCGCCGGACATCCACTGCGCGTAATCCTGCGGCGCCATGACGATGATATCGCCGCCCATTCCAGAGTGCTGGGTTCCGCAATACTCGGCGCAGAATAAATGATAGCGGCCGGGCTTGGTGGCATTGAACCAGAGCGTGGTGTAGCGGCCCGGCAGCACGTCCTGCTTGATGCGGAATGCGGGGATGAAGAAGCTGTGAATCACGTCCTGCGAGGTCATGATGAGCTTAACGTTCTGGCCGGTGGGGACGTGGAGCTCGTTGATTTCACGCTGCCCCTCCATGTGCTCGATCTTCCACATCCATTGTTTAGCAACGACATAGACTTCGGTCGCGTTTGCGGGAGGAGTGCGCTCCTCGAAAAATATGACTGCGCCCCAGATGAAGAAAGTCAGCATCACAAAGAAGGGAATGACGGACCAACTGATTTCAAGGACGGTGGAGCCTTCGATCGGATGGGCATCGCGGCCGGGCACGCGACGATACTTAATCGCCAGTACCGCGACCGAAATAAAGATGAGCGCGGTCATGAGGCCTGAAACCAGCAGCAGATAGATGTAGAGCGCATCCACCTGGCTTGCCATGGTCGAGGCCTGATCGGGCCACAAAGGTAGAAATTTCGACATAATTAAGTAACTCGCCCCAATTCGCGGTCCGCGCGCTGATCGGCAAGTCGAGCAAAACGACGATCGGCGCGGAACATAACGAACATAAATGTTCCCAGAATGAGCATGGTAGCCAGCCCCGCCAGCTTCAGGATATTGCTGATGATAGCGCCGTATTTCCCAGTCCTGGGATCGTAGTGATAGCAGTAAAGAAGTACCTGGTCGCCGATGTTACCAATCCGGTTTTGCGAGGCCTGCACCAATCCCAGGCGCAGATCCTTGGGAGGGAACTCGACTCCATAAAAGTATCCCGAAATGTGGTGGTCGGGTGTGAGCATAACGATCGCGGCGGCGTGGGCGTATTGCTCAGTTTTCGGATCGAACTGATATTCGAAGCCGACCGATTTGGTGAGCGCATTGATCTGGTCAGCCTTGCCAGTGAGGAAGTGCCAACCTTGATCGGCGTTCGCGCGGCCATAGCGCTTGATGATGTCCCGCTTTTTTGCGGCAGCCATTTCCGTGGTCTCACGCGGGTCGAAGCTCACGGTGACGACGTCGAAATCCTTGCCGAGATCGAAGGTCAACGCCTTCATCGAACCGACCAAGCCTTGCAGAAGTTCGCTGCAGAGCATAGGACACTGGTAGTAACCCAGGTTCAGAATGACGGGGCGTCCGTGGCCGAAGTAGTCGGCGAGTTTGACCGGATTGCCGAGTTCGTCGCGGAATTCCAGATCGGCGGGAACTTGGGCATTGAGATGTTGCTCGATGCCGACGAATTGGAGTCCCGGGGGCCGCTGGCTGGCAGGCGGAGTCATGATGCCGCCCATCATAGGACCGCGAGCGCCCTGTGCTGAGACAAGCACCGGGGCGACCGAGAGCATGAGCAGCAAAATTGCCACGGTTGTCGAATTGGCGAAACTGCGTTTACTTCGCACTGCCTTTTCCCTTTCCAGCGGACTTCACGACGGCCGCTTTGCTTTCCGTCGCATTTGCATCCACGCCGCTTTGCGGATACACGGGCAATCCGCGCTGGACGGTCAACTCCATGGCGCGCTCAATCGGAATGTGCGCCACGCCAGCTTTTTCGTCGACCCAGCCGTAGCTGTTGAGTTGGCCTTCCTGATCCATCAGGAAGTCGCGAAACTGGCCGCGCTCATTGGTTTCGAGCATGGGCGCGCCGTTTTCCTTGAACAGTTTGTCGACGTCGTCCTGCGTCATCACACGCTCCATCGCACCTGACGACGAAACCAACGGACTTGCGGTAGTCATCTGCGACCGCTCGTATTTATCGAGGAACGAATACATGCCGACGATGATGAAATAGATGACGACGCCACTGACCACGAGCCCAATCATGAAGGCGAAGATGCCACGCGTGCCCAGGTCTTCATGTTCGAACTCGGTTTCGTGGGCGGGGTGGCCTTGATTCAAGGGACCACTGTTCATCATATCGTCACTCATATCTCGTCACTCATGCGACCGCTCCAGAAGTCTCAGCGTCTGCGGTGCGTTGACGGGCAGCAGCGGACGCGATCTCAGGTTGTAAAAGAAGTAGGCCATCCAAAGACCGCCGATGCCGGCGATGATCGTGAAATGCAGCCAGCTGAGGTGAAACGTGGGATGCGCCGACGGTTCGATATGCCAAAAGATATCGACGATGCGCATGAAGATGAGCCATGAAGCGATCCGAACCAGAGTGCGCGCTTTACGCTTCAACTGGCGCGAGAGCAACAGCGCGAACGGCACGGCGAAGTGGAACACCACAAGGAACAGCCCAACCGTCTCCCATCCGCCATGCAGGCGGCGCACGTACCACGGAATTTCCTCGGGCAGGTTGCCGGCCCAAATAATGAGCCACTGCGAGAAATTGAAGTAAGCCCAGACCATGACAAAGGCGAGCATGAGCTTGCCGTGATCGTGGACTTCGGTATCCGTGAGGTACTCGGACATCGGCTTGCGCTTGCCGAGGATGCTCTCGATCACCACGACAAAGCAGAAGGCGGAAAGCGCTTCACCTGCGACAAAGAGCAGGCCGTAGATAGTCGAGATCCAGCGCGCTTGCAACGACATCACCCAGTCGATCACAGCGAACGAAATCGTCAGCGAGTAGATGACAAGTCCGATGGAGCTCATGGCGCGGAAACGCAGCGTACTCTGGCCCGCAATCGAGTCCTGCTCGGTGGACCACCGATTCAGGAAGTATGCCATCCCAAACCAGATGGCGAAGTAGAGAATGTAGCGCAGCAGGATGCCGTTGAAGTTCAGGTAGCTGTGCGCGATCTCCAGTATCTTTGGGTCGGTCTTTGGATCGGCTAGTACTTCGGGGCGAGCCCAGAAATAGAGCCTGGGGAGGTGCAGCAAAATCGGGATAAAGAGGACGAACATGAGGGGCAGCGTCATCATGCCCGACTCCAGTATGCGGCGAATTACGGTGCCCCAGGCGCCGCCGACCA
This sequence comes from uncultured Acidobacteriaceae bacterium, assembly GCA_963772195.1. Taxonomy (GTDB): domain Bacteria; phylum Acidobacteriota; class Terriglobia; order Terriglobales; family Acidobacteriaceae; genus Acidiflorens. The sequence continues at coordinate 86,126 of CAVYWE010000006.1, forward strand.
GGTGGTAAAGCATCAGGATGGCCATGCATCCAAGCGAAAGGCCGAGCCAGAACATGAAGCCAATGAGGTAGGCGGAATAAAAACTGCCGGGAGCAAGGAAAGCGCCGGCGACGGAAACAACGGCAGCGATCGCGCCAATGACAAGCGACCGCTGTTGGATGGTCTGGGCCACGGGCGGCGCCATCAGGTCTGACTTATTCACCTTCACTGTGGCCGTGGTCATTTGGGCTCCCCTCCGGCTTCGGTGGCAGGCGGCGCGATTTCGGGCAGCGTTGCTCCATTGCCAATGTCGCGGAACTGCGGCGGGGGTGACGGAACTTTTTGTCCCGCAGGAATTTCGGCCGACGTTGCATTCTGGCTCAGTTGCAGCGCGCGGATGTAGGCGGCGATGCACCAGCGATCGCGCGGCGCGACTTGCGCGGCGTAGTCGGGCATAACGCCGAAGCCATTAGTGTCGACGTCGAAGAGATAGCCGATCGGTGCTTTGCGCAGGCGGTCGATGTGAAACGACGGGGGCTGGCGGAAGCCTCGCGTGGGGATGAAGCCCTTGCCATCGCCAACGCGTCCGTGGCAAGGCGTGCAAGTGATGTTGTAACGCTCGCGTCCGCGTGCAAGAACTTCGGCGGTCACCGGGAACGGCATGTAGTCGCCGGGATTGCCGCCGATTTTCCCGGTGTAGAAGTAGGTGTCCTCGCGGAGATCGCCGCGTGCGACCGTGCCCTCGACCGGCAAACGGGCAGAGCGGTCGTCAGCGAAAAACTCGCTCTTCGCCAGCGGCCGGTAATACGGCTGGATGTGCATGTCGATCCGGCATCCCGCGGTAATGGCGATCAGCGCCAGAAGTGCGGGCAGAACTTTTCGGAGGTTTAGCGCAGTACCCATGGCTAGCTTGGCACCTCCGCGATCATGCGTGGAGCCAGGCCCGTGAGAAACGAGCGCGTGCGGGCGGCGTCATATTTCGGGTCGCTCGAAAACACGATCAGGAAGAATTTATTGTCAGATGCTTTGGCGAACTCGGGCACGTTGAACACCGGGTGATACGGCATGGGAAGGCCGTTCAGGGCAAGCATGCCGATAACGGCGGAAAGTCCGCCGAACAGAATCGTTAGCTCGAAGGTCACGATGATAAACGATGGCCAGGAGTGAAATGGGCGTCCGCCAACATTGGTTGGATAGGTGATCGCCGCCACCCAATACTGAAGAGAATATGCCGATATCCCACCAATGAGCGCGCCAATGAGGACAACAAGGGGCACGCGGTTCTTATGAAAGCCGATGGCTTCGGCAAGGCCCTCGATCGGGAACGGGCTGTAGGCGTCGATCTTCTGGTAGCCCGCTTCGTGAGTCTTGTGAGCGGCGGCGACCAGTTCTTGCGCCGAATCGAATTCGGCCATCAAGCCGTAGATCGAAGCATCGCGGACGGGAGATTCATAGGTGGAAGAATCGCTCATTGCTTCACCTCCGTCGCCTCATGCACCTGCGCTTCCGGCAGCAAGGTGCGCAATTCGTAGATGGAGATCATGGGCAGCACGCGTACGAATAACCACATGAAAGTCAGGAACATGCCGATGGTGCCGAAGAACGTCATCCAGTCCCACTTCGTTGGGTAGTACATGCCCCACGAAGAAGTCACGAAGTCGCGAGTCAAACTGACGATGACGATAATGAAGCGCTCCAGCCACATTCCGACGAGCACCACGAACGAGATGAGCCAGAGCCAACCGGTGGAAACGCGGAATTTCCTCAGCCAGAGAACCTGCGGGATAAAAATGTTGGAGGCGAGCAATGCCATGTACCACCATCGATACGGGCCGTGAAGCCGGTTCCAGAGCAGGAACGAATCAAACTGGTTGCCGCTGTACCAGCCCATGAATGCTTCCATGCCATAGCCGTAAGCGACGATGAGGCCCGTGGCGAGCATGACCTTAGCCGCGTTCTCCAGGTGCCGCATGGTGATGAAGTCCTGCAGTCCGTAGATAGCGCGGATCGGAATCGCGAGGCAAAGAACCATGGCGAAACCGGAATAGATGGCGCCCGCGACAAAGTACGGGGGGAAAATCGTGGTATGCCATCCGGGGACGAGGCTAACGGCGAAATCGAAGCTCACGACCGTGTGCACGGAGAGCACCAGCGGTGTCGCGAGTCCGGCGAGAAGCAAGTAGGCCGTCTCATAACGGTGCCAGTGCCGCGCTGAACCGCGCCATCCCATGGCGAGGAGTCCGTAAATACGCTGGAGCCAGGGATTCTCGGCGCGATCGCGCAAGGTGGCGAGATCGGGAATCAATCCCATAAACCAGAACACCAGCGAAATGGTGAGGTAGGTCGAAACCGCGAAAACGTCCCACACCAGCGGACTGCGGAAGTTCGGCCAGTAGTTCATGGTGTTCGGATACGGAAAGAGCCAGTACGCGAGCCACGGGCGTCCGGTGTGAACCAGCGGGAAGATGCCGGCGCAAGCCACCGCAAACAGCGTCATCGCTTCGGCGAAGCGGTTGATCGAGTTGCGCCAAGTCTGGCGGAGCAGAGCTAGAATCGCCGAGATCAGCGTGCCGGCGTGGCCGATACCGATCCACCACACGAAGTTGACGATGGCGAATCCCCAACCGATGGGAATGTTGATGCCCCAGATCCCCGTACCTTTAATGAACAGATACCCGAGGGCCATCATCAGCATGTTCATCATCCCGAATACGATCAGGAAGCCGAGGATCCATCCCAGCGAGATGGGACGCTTCAGCACGATGCTGCTGATCTTGTCGGTGATGGTGGAGAAGGTGTGGCCCGGTGCCATCACCGGCACTCGCCTATCTGCCACGGGTATTGGCGTGTTGGTAGTCATTCCTTACGTGCGCTCCACTTATGCTTTTGACTCTTCTAACTTAGTTTCTAACTCTGGGTTAGGATTCCGAACCTCCGCGAGATACGTTGTGCGCGGCCGCGTATTCAATTCACCCAGCAGGGAATAGTTTCTCGCCTGCGCTTTCCACTTATTGACTTGACTGTTCGGATCGTTGAGATTGCCAAAGACGATGGCGTTCGCCGGGCAGGACTGCTGGCAAGCCGTCTGCAGATCGCCATCTTTGATGGTGGAGTCGGCGCGCTCGGCATCAATGCGATGCTCGCTGATGCGTTGGACGCAGTAGGTGCATTTTTCCATGACGCCGCGGCTGCGGATCGTTACATCGGGATTGCGCATGAGCTTGAACTGCGGTGTCTCCCAGTCCTGGAAAAGCAGGAAGTTAAATCGCCGCACTTTGTACGGGCAGTTATTGGAGCAGTAACGTGTGCCGACGCAGCGGTTGTAGACCATATCGTTCAGGCCTTCACTGCTGTGGATGGTCGCCTGTACCGGACAGACCAATTCGCAGGGCGCATTCTCGCACTGCATGCAGGGCACGGGCTGGAAAAATCCTTTCGGATTGTCGCGCGGGCCGTTGTAGTAAGCGTCGACGCGGAGCCAGTGCATGTGGCGGCCTTTGAGGGTCTGTTCTTTGCCGACCACGGCAATGTTGTTTTCCGACTGGCAGGCGACGATGCAGTTATTGCATCCAACGCATGAATTCAAATCGATCGCCATACCCCAGGAGTAAGTTTCCTTCGAATAATCGAAGGGCTTGTACAGCGTGAGATCCTGCGGAGGCTCGCCTTCCTTCGCGAAGTTCGGCTCTTTCTTGTACTCCTCAAGGCTGCGCTCCTGCACCAGCGGACGCTCGCCAACAGGAGTTTCCATCGTCTGATAGCCCTGCGTGCTGGCGAGCTGATACACATCGCCAGTAGCGCGAAGTTGCGCCCCGTCCGCAAACCACGGAGTCTGACTGGTTCGCAGCGGATAAACGTCAAAGCCCGTACCGGTGCCGATGCGGCCGGCGCGGGTTCGCCCGTAGCCGAGGAAGACAGTGATCGAGTTGTCAGGATGGCCAGCCTGAATCCAGACTGCGCCTTTTACTTTCTTTCCGTTGAATTCGAGCTCGGCGACGTCTTTGAAATTCAGCTTCAGCCGCTCGGCCATCGCGGGACCGATCATGATCGGATTATCCCAAGTCAACTTGGTAAGCGGTTTTGGAAGTTCCTGCAACCATCCATTATTCGAGAAACGACCGTCATAGATCGAGGGATCGCGGCGGAAGTTGATCTCGTAGGCGGTGCCTGGCGCTGATTGCGATGCCGGGAAGCTAGCGGCTTTCAACGCGACACTCTTCGGCGCGTAAGCTGTGCCTGCGACCCAGCCATCGTGCAGCGACTTGCGCCAGAAAGCATCGAAGTCAGCGCCAGCGTGCTGCTTCTGCCAGTAGCCCTGAATGAGATCGTGCCCAGTAATGCCGGACTGCCCCGCGAGAATGGTGATGATCTCGTGCGCGGTCTTGCCGCCGTACAGCGGCTCGATGAGCGGCTGAATGATGCTGACCGTTCCATCGTAGGCGCGGGCATCGCTCCAGGACTCGAGATAGTGCGCTTCGGGCACGTGCCACTGGCAAAGTTCAGCCGTCTCGTTGCGATGCGAACCGAGAAACAGTTTCAGATTGACTGCATTCGATTTCAAGGCCGAAGCGAATTCGAGTTCAGCGGGCGCATCGTAAGCAGGATTTCCGCCTAGAATCAGCAGCAGGTCAACCTTGCCAGCGCGTATGTCTTCCACAAGCAAGTGCAACGACTCGTTACGATTCACCGTGTTGGCATCGACCGGGTCGGTATAGAGGACTGTGCTTCCAACATTTCCCAGCTTCTGATTGATGGCGTGCGCGAGCGCGTGGACTACCGGAGGTTGATGATCGCCGGCGACGACAAGACTGGAACCCCGATGCGCTTGCATGTCCCGAGACACGCTGGCCACGAAATCTCTATGCTTGTCGACTTCCAGATTGACCTTCCCTATATCAACGGACCGCTCAACGCTCTGTGGATTGCGGACGCCTGCGTCAATCCCAAACGATGCGGCAAGACTCCGAGTAAACCACTCGACATCCGCCGCCCGCAGCGGCAGCCGATGATCGGCCTTCATTCCAGTCGACGAAGGCGTGCTCTCGACCACGTACAGCCGGTTCATGTTCGCATCAGGATTGCGCCGCGCCGCAAAATCGCGCGTGTAGCGCGCCGAGCCCGGGAATCCCGCATACAGAAAGTCGGCATCGAGCGAAACAATCACATCAGCCTTCGACAGGTCATAGCGCGTTTCGACTGGCTCGCCGAAAGCGAGCTTCGCGCCTTCGACCACATTGTCGCGGCTGATCGGCTCGTAAACGTGCCACTTGGCCTGCGGATTCGCTTCGAGATAACTGCGAATCTGCGCCGCAAGCGCTGGCGAGGACACGGTCTGCGTCAGAATGCGGACGCCTCCGCCCGCCAAGCTCTTCTGCACATTCATGGGGCCACGGACAGATTCCATGAAACCATTCCACGAACGGGTGTCACCCATGTAAGTGATGTTCTGCGCCCGGTCGGGATCGTAGAGATCGAGAATAGAAGCCTGCGCGTAAACGTCCGTGCCGCCAAGACTGGCGGGGTGCTCCGGATTGCCTTCGACCTTCGTCGGACGGAACATATGGCTCTCGACCAGAATCGGCGACGCGTAACCGCCGAGCGTGAACGCGGTCGCGTAGAACTTGGGGCGGCCGGGAACGACGTTTTCCGGCTGCTTCACATAGGGCACGATCTCGGTGATCGGCATCCGCGTGCAACCGGTCAACCCTGCGAGCGCCAGCGACGCGCCCATGGTCTTCAGGAAGCCGCGGCGCGAGAAATCGTCGAGCCACTCCGAAGCGCCTTTCGGGAACTCGCGGTGGAGCATCTCCTGAAACTCGTCGCTGCCGGCCAGTTCTTCGAGGCTGCGCCAGTACTCGGGACCAGTCGTGTCCTCGATCTGCTCCTTGACTGTCGCGAGGTCAAGCTGCTTTCGCTTGCTCGGGCAGACGTCGGCTCCAACTTTGCTTCCGGCGGGTGTCGTTTTGTGCTCGTCCATACTCATCGTCGATCTTCAGATCTCATCATCATCCCGGATCCCGGCGCATCGCGATTTCCGCCCGCCGTTACCGATGGCAGGTGTTGCAACTGGTGATGTCTTTCACCGAACGCACTTTGTATTCCTGTTTCAAAGCGTTCCCAAGCGTTTCCTGATCGGAGTATGCCGTTCCCTTCACAATGACGGGCTCGCCAGTGGAAGGCCGCTCATAGCGCATGTTGAAAACTTGTTCACGCGGGCGCAGATATTTCTCGGTATTGCGGTGGCAATCGAGGCAGAATTCCATCTGCAGCGACGCGTACTGATACATCAACGGCATCTGATCAACCGGACCGTGGCAGGTATTGCAGCCCACACCCTTATTAATGTGAATACTGTGATTGAAATATACGTAATTGGGCAACTGGTTGACGCGCGTCCATTCTAGTGAGCGGCCAGTGCGGAAACTTTCGCGGACCGGCTCGAGATACGCTGCGTTGGTCCAAATCTGCGCATGGCAATTCATGCAGGTCTTGGTGGGCGGGATGCCGGCGAAACTCGACTGTTCGACGGAGGTGTGGCAGTAGCGGCAGTCGATGCCGAGCCCGGTCACGTGGTGCTGGTGGCTGAACGGGACCGGCTGAGACTTCCTGACTCCGGCCATGGTGATGTACGGAGTGCGCTCCAGTTGCGCCAGGACCCAGAATAGCCCGCCCACGGCGAGAACCACCAGGACCAGAGAGGCCCGAGCGATGGCATTGCTGCTGCGTGGAAAGATCTGCATTGAATGTGAAGTCTTTATATATTACGGGGTTGGCTCTCGCCGCTCCCGGCTGACCGCATTCGTATGAATTTGCGTACGTTCTATTGTGACGCACGTCACTGAAACAGGTGAGTATAACAGTTGATTGGCGAAATGGGATAGGTCGCGCAGCTTTTCTTTGTGCCAACTTGAGTGCCAATTTGGGGTTTCATTTTGCAAAATTAAATCTTGAAGGAAAGCCGCAAGTATTTCGCGGCCCCCAGACCGGCCTTTTAGAATTTCAGGTTGGCGCATTGTAAATTCGTTTCTGAAAATTTAGCCGCGAACGAATCTTCAACGCAGGTTCATGACGAGCAATTTTGGTTCCGTCATTTCCTGAATCGCGTCGCGCAAGCCCTCGCGGCCAAGTCCGGAATCTTTCACGCCGCCGTACGGCATGTGGTCGATGCGGAAAGTGGGAACGTCGCCCGCGATCAAGCCTCCAACTTCGAGTTCGTCATAGGCCTGAAAGATGAGTTTGGCGTCGCGGGTGAAAAGTCCGGCCTGCAGACCGTATGCGGAATTGTTGAGCTGTTTCAGCGCGGACGCGAAATCGTTGTAGGGCTCGACGGTCACGACCGGCGCAAAAATTTCCTGGCAATTCACTTTCATGTTGGGCTTGGTGCCGGTAAGCACGGTCGGCTCGAACAGGGAGCCTTTGCGATTCCCGCCGCAGAGCAGGCGTGCACCACCACGAACCGCCTCCTGCACCCAGTCGGCGGCGCGGATGGCATCGCTCTCGCGAATGAGCGGGCCGAGGTCACTCGACTCGTCGAGCGGATCTCCGACTTTAAGTTTGCTGGCTCCCGCCAGCAACAGTTCGGTGAACTTTCCGTAGATGGAGTGCTCGACCAGAATGCGCTGCACGGAAATGCAGGACTGTCCGGCGTAAGCAAAACCTCCGGTGACGCAGCGGTCGGCGGCGTAAGCGAGGTCCGTATCGCTGTGGACGATGACGCCCGAATTTCCTCCCAGTTCGAGAACGACTTTTTTCTTCCCCGCGTTGTTCTTGATGGCCCAGCCGACGGCGGCGCTGCCCGTGAAGCTGATGAGCCTGATGCGTTCATCGCTGACGAGCAGGCCCGAATCTTCGTTGGAGAGCAAAACCGCATTGAATCCGCCATCCGGCCATCCCGCTTGCTGGATAACTTCTGCCAAGAGAAGCGCGGTGAGCGGCGTCTTGGGAGCGGGCTTGAGCACCATGGAACAGCCCGCGGCGATGGCCGGGGCCACTTTGTGGGCGACCAGGTTCAAAGGGAAATTAAAGGGCGTGATGCCGGCGATGGGGCCGAGGGGAAAACGTTTGACGATACCCCAACGCCCGGCAGTCGACTGCTGCCAATCCAGCGGCAAATATTCGCCGTAGCCGCGAACCGTCTCTTCGGCGGCGATATTGAAAATAAAGACAGCGCGGTCAACTTCGGTGCGAGCGCTCTTGATTGGCTTGCCTGCTTCCAGCGCAATCGTGCGGGAAAATTCTTCTTTGCGATCGTGAATGCCGGTCGCAATCTGGCGCAGAACTCGCTGGCGTTCGAAGGCGGGCAGTCGCCGCGTGGTTCCGAAGGCCTTGACGGCGGCGGCAATGGCGGCGTCTGCGTGTTCGCGGCGTCCCTGATACACGTGCGCGATGAGGGCGCCGTCGTAAGGGGCGCGAACATCGACGATGTCCCCCTCTTCCAGCCACTTCCCGTCTAGGAAGAAACCATGGGTTGCAACTGGAATCACCGTCATCTCGGCCATGCCTTACCTCTTTCGATCGCGCTCGTGATTCGCGTCTGACGATTCGCGCCTTGATCCGTCTCTGTCTTGATTCGCCTTTAACGATTATAGAACTTCGCGAGGAGCGCGTTGTCGGTTCGTATCAGGGCATGCCTTCAGGCATGCCGCAAGTGCCGTCACGAGAGCGCCTTCAGGCGCTGCGCTTGTTGAGTGGAGTGCCGCGCCACAAAAATTATTTGCCAGTTTGCGGTTTGAAGCGCTCGTCGACCTCCACCTGATATCCGGCGACCAGCCGATTAGTTTCGTTCGCCATGCCAACCACGGACATCAACTCTTTGAACTGCGCGTCGGTCATGCCTTTATTTATCGCCGAGGCGGTGTGCGAAGCGATGCAGTATTCACACTGGTTCGTGACCGAGACGGCGACATAGATCATTTCTTTGGTGAGCGGGTCGAGCGCTCCAGGAGCCATGATCTGCTTGATGTCTTCCCAAGTCCGCTTGAGCATGACCGGATCGTGCGCGATTGCCTTCCAGAAATTGTTGATCCAGTCGGTCTTGCGCGTGGCCATGATGTCGTCGTAGATGGCGCGGACTTCGGCGCTGGCGTCGTCGTATTCGATTAGGCCAAAGATAGACATTCGATTCTCCGGGAAAAAGGGTTTCAGGTGTCAGGTCTCAGGTGTCAGGAAAACCAAAGACGGCTCCTTTGTTCCTGACACGCGGGACCTGAGACCAGCTTCTCTCACGATACCCAGTCTAGAACTTTGTAGTACGCCCCGGCGAACGGCAGAAACCATGGCTTGCCGTTATACAGCCCGAGCGGCGCGCCGGGGAATGAAATCTCCGTGAATGGGTTATCGGTCTTCCCCCCCGCGATCCACTCCGCCATCTTCAGCCCCTGCCAGCTCGCCATGGCAACGCCGTGTCCGGCGTATCCGAGCGCGAAATAGATGCCGTCGATCTGTCCCGCGTGCGGCATGATGTCGAAGCAGAAATCGAGCGTACCGCCCCAAACGTATTCGACTCTGGTATCGCGTAGTTGTGGATAGACGTCGATCATTCCCAGACGTAAAATTTCGGCACTCTTGCGGATAGTCTGATCGGTCTCTGGGAAGAACGCGGCGCGCCCGCCGAACAACATGCGGTGGTCGGGGGTGAGGCGATAGTAATAAAGATAGTTCTTGGAATCGTAGATCTGACGATTGCGCGGGCTCAATTCTCGAGCCAGCGCTTCGGGAAGAACTTCGGTGGTAATGATAAACGACCCGATAGGAATAATTTTCTTCCGCAGCGCGGGAGTGGCCGCGCCGGTGTAGCCGCTGGTTCCGACCAGCACATTGCGTGCCCACATCGCGCCACGAGAACTGTTAAGCCTGAAACCCGGCGCACCGTCCCGTGATTCGCGCTGGATGTTCTGCAGCCGCGTGCGTTCGCAGATCTGAGCGCCGGCGCGCATGGCGGCAGCGCCAAGTCCGGCAACGTAGCGCGCGGGATTGAGGCTTGCTGAGATTTCGTCGACTATGCCGCCATAATAAATGTCGGAACCGATTTCGCCGCGGAGTTGGTCGCGGGGCACGACGCGCAACTGGTGGTTGAATTCGCGGGAGATCACTTCAACCTGGCGGGCGTAGTCATCGAAATGGGCCTGCTTGCAAGCGACTTCGAGATGCCCGGTGCGGACGAAATCGCAGGCAATGCTTTCTTCTTTCACGACGCGCTCGACCGCGTCGATGGTCTCAAGCGAAGCGGCATACATGCGTCGCGTCAGCTCGCGGCCATACTTCGAGATGAGTTGGTTGACGCCGAGCTTCAGTCCAGTGAGCACCATGCCGCCGTTGCGCGAACTCGCACCCCATCCGATGGTTTCCGATTCGAGCACGACGACTTTCGCACCACGTTTGGCGAGTGAGAGCGCCGCGGAGAGTCCCGTGAATCCAGCGCCGATGATGGCAACGTCAGCGCTTTCCGGCAAGGGCTGCGCGGGTGGAGAGGGCATCTGGACGGTGGTGAGCCAGTAGTTGAGTTCCTGGGGCATGTCGTTTGCAAGAACCTTGACCACAGGGAGCACAGGGGTACACAGGGGTACACAAGGGAACACAGAGGAATTCCTAGGTGTCCTCTGTGCGCCTCTGTGTTCCTCTGCGTCCCCTGTGGTTAGGGTTCTTTTCCGCGCGGCCATGATAAATGATTCGGTTGCTAATCGTGCCGCGGCTACAGCACTGCTGTTTCGTGAATCATCCGCCCCTCAGCAAAGCGCGAGAAGTTCAGCAACGATGCGTCGATCAGATCGGTCTTCCCGGTCAGAATCAGGTCGCTAAGAATTTTTCCGGTTGCGGGCGCGTGCATCACGCCGTGTCCGCTGAAGCCGTTGGCAAAGAAGAAGCCGGGGACTTCGGAAGATTCGCCGAGAATCGGGTGATGGTCCGGCGTCATTTCATAGAGTCCGGCCCAAGCTCGCTTGGGATTAATCGCAACATTTTCGAAGACGGGCACGCGATCCGCGGCGCGGGTCAGGATCTTCTCGATGAAGCTCGCATCGAAATCAGTTTTGTAGCCGGGCGTTTCTTCAGGATCGTTCCAGGCCAGCAGGAATCCGCGGCCCTCGGGGCGGAAGTGGAAGCCGGTGGACATGTCGATGATCATGGGCGCGGTATGCGGAAATTGGTCAAACGGTTCCGTCGGAACCAGCATGCGGCGCAAAGGTTCGACGGGGAGATCGATACCAACCATCTTCGCAATCGGCGCCGCCCACGCTCCAGCGCAGTTGACGACCGTGCGCGTGGAAACCGTGTCGCGCGTGGTCGCAACTTCGAAGGTCGCATCGTCATGAGTAGCATTGCCAGTAACGTTGCGCGTGATTCCAGTGACGCTCGCGTTCTTCCAGAACGCGGCACCGTGATCGCTGGCCCAGGTCATGAATCCGATCATGGCGCTGTAGGGATCGACGAAGCCGTCGGTGGAGCAGAAACTGCCGCCCACGATGTCATCGCCGCGGAGTTGCGGGAACTGGCTGCGGATTTCGTCGCCGGCAACAAGGCGCACGTTCTTCAATCCCATGGCAACCTGCTTTTCGTAGTTGGCACGCAGATAGGCCATGTGCTCTTCGTTGGTCGCGCAAAAAAGGTAACCCTGGGGACGGTAGTCGCACGGGTAGCCTAGACGTTCTTCGAAGCTCGCATAGAACGGGATCGAGTAAAGCGACATCTGGATGTTGACCGGCGTAGAAAACTGGGCACGTACGCCACCCATGCTCTTGCCCGTGGATCCCTTGCCCTGCGCGGTCTCGCGCTCAATTACGAGAACGTTCTTGCAGCCGGCAGCGACGAGGTGGTAGGCGATGCTGGAGCCGACAATCCCTCCGCCGATGAGAACGACGTCTGCGGTGTGCATTGGGCTTCGTGGCGCGTCAGGAAAATGCCGCAGTGAAGCCAACGCCAATTAGCACCACCACCGCGAACCAGCCGAACACCACGGCAAATGCCGTACCGGTTTTGACTTTGCTGATGCAAGTAATCCCGATCGCGGTCAAGACCATGGTCCAGATAGCAAACACGTCAAACGGCGACAATAGGCTGTACAGAACTGGATTCGCAGCCGGATCGACGAAGTACCCGGGATTGGTGGCAACGGGATTCTGAAATGTGAAGGCGTCGCCGGCAACTCCGGCCACAAGCGACACGATCGCCAGGATCGCTTTCAAAATGCCAGGCAGACTTGAATAGATGACCAGAGCAAAGACCGTTTTAAATTTCACGTCGGCGCTCATGCCAAACTTTAGCGTTGCGAGCAGGACCGCTGCCACGATGACGTACCAGAGCAAAATCAAAAGAAAGAACCCGTACGAGATTGCCTTAGTGACGACGGTCCGCCCCTGCATGTTTTTCTCGCGCTGATCGGCCGGCAGCCGCTCGACCTGATCGGCCTGCTTGGGCTGAGCTCGAAGCTGATTCTCCGCGATCTTGCGAAAACCAATTTTCTGGTCGGCCACGTACACAAAAGCAAGGGAAACGATGGCGGAGATCAGAAATGGCGCCCACCAACTGGCGTTTCTCCGGAGGTCAGTAAATGTCTTGCTGGGCGCGAAGAAAACATTGATCAGGCGCTGCCCTTCTGACAGGGGCGCTGGTCCCTGAGTTAGCGGCAGAGGCTGCGATGGCTGCGATGGTACGGAAGGATTGGTGGCCATATCTTCTCCCTGAACAGGAGGAGATTGTAGTTTCCTTCCAGCGGAAGAACAACAGGAAGCAACAAAAATACTTACGACACCGCCATCTCCGGCGTTGCCGCCAGCAATTTGCTCGTGTAAGCGTGCTGCGGTCGGGCCGTGATCTGTTCCGTGCCTCCAATCTCAACAATCTTGCCCTGATACATCACCGCGATGCGGGTCGAGAGGTAGCGCACGACTGGCATGGAGTGCGAGATGAACAAATAAGTTAGGCCGAAGTCGCGCTGGAGTTGCTGGAGAAGATTCACGATCTGCGCGCCGACGCTGACATCGAGAGCCGACACCGGTTCATCGGCGACGATAAACTTCGGCCGCAGAGCGAGAGCGCGGGCAATGCCGATGCGCTGGCGCTGGCCGCCGGAGAACTCGTGCGGATATCGGGACATGGCGGATTCATCCATTCCCACGGCACGCAGAAGTTCACGCACGCGCTGGCGGCGGACCTCGCGGCTCAGGCTTTCATGCATGATTTTCTGATGGAGAATAAGCGGCTCGGCGATTACGTCCTCTACCCGGTAACGCGGGTCGAGCGATCCGAACGGGTCCTGGAAGATAATCTGCATGTCACGGCGAAGACGGCGTAAGTCAGAGCCGTTCGCTTGCAGCAGATCGATACCATCAAAAAGGACGGCGCCCGAAGTCGGCTCGATCAGACGGAGGACGAGGCGTCCAAGCGTGCTCTTGCCAGAGCCGGATTCGCCAACCAAGCCCAGCGTTTCGCCTTCGCGGATCTCGAGAGAGACATCGTCCACGGCGAGGACTTCGCCGGCGCGGCGCCTGCCGAACGGAGATTCGGCGAGATCGAAAATTTTTGTCAGGTTTCGAACTTCAAGCAGAGCCACCGCGTCAGAGTAGCAGCGGACTCCACTTTTTTCACCCCGCAATCATCGGCACAGCCGCCAGCGCCGCGACCATGCCGATGGTCCGGGCGCGGCTGAAGTGCTCGTGTAGAAAAATGCGAGCAAGCAAAACGGTGACGGCGGGATAGAGCGAACTGAGCACGACCGCATCGTCCAAACGTCCGATTTGAGCGGCGCGGATGAAGACGGCGCTGCCGGTGATGTCGAGGATTCCGGCAACCATGGCAATTCCCAGCACCGGCGCGGGCACCGTGCGCAGGTATCTTCCGAATAAAACGATAGCTGCCGTGACCAACAGCGCACCGACGCGCGAGCAGGCCGAGGCCCACAATGCCGAGGCGTTGCCCGCCTGGTGAATGCAAAGATAAAAACCAGCAAAGCCGATTCCGGCCAGCACAGCCATGCCCAAACCTTCGGGACGCCCAGTATCACCTTCGACGCGTGAGATGAGCCAGACACCGATTCCAGCGACAACAAAACCGAGCGCGTGCCGATAGCCCGGAAAGCCCTCCGTAAAAGCGGTTACGATGGTTGGTATCGCGGCGCCCACAACGGCAGCCACGGGCGCGACCAGTCCCATATTTCCGCTGGCCAATGAACGATAGAATAAAGCCAAAGCCATGCCCCCGACCGACCCGGCGATCAGCGACCAAACCAGGCTGGCGTTTCCCGGAAATGGCGCGTGGGTTATCAGCGCAAGCGTGCCCATCAGGGCCAGGCCGCTGATGTGCACGATGGCGGTGAACAGAAACGCGTTCGCGCGGCGTGCGCCCACTCCACCCAGGAAATCACTCGCTCCCCAGACACCGACTGCGGTCAGGCTATAAGCAGCAGGAATGTATTGGGCTGCGACGGACATGGGAGTTTGAGATTAGCACGCAGTGAGCGCGTTACACGTGAGGACAGCCGAGCGCAGCTCGGCAGTTACGCGGAAACCGCCTCCGGTTGCGCTTTCCCCGCCAGCAATTGCCGCAGCACGTACTGGAGTATGCCTCCGTTGGCATAATAGAGAGCTTCCTGTGGGGTGTCGATGCGAACCACCGCCTGAAATTCCTTCCCGCCCTTCACGCGCACAGTAATTTTGCGGCCGGAAGAGAATTTCTCCACAACATCGCGAATCCCCGCAATCTCGAACACTTCTTCGCCAGTCAGCTTCAGCGTCTCGGCATTTTCTCCCGGCAGAAACTGCAGTGGCAGAATGCCCATGCCGACGAGGTTGGAGCGGTGAATGCGTTCGTAGCTTTCCGCAATCACAGCGCGGACGCCAAGCAGGCGGGGTCCCTTGGCCGCCCAGTCACGCGAGGATCCGGAGCCGTATTCCTTGCCCGCCAGAATCACGAGCGGCACTTTTTCGGCATTGTACTTTTCGGACGCATCGAAGATCGACATCTCGGTGCCATCGGGCAGGTGGCGGGTGAATCCGCCTTCGGTGTTCACCATTTTATTGCGCAAGCGGACGTTCGCGAACGTGCCGCGCACCATGACTTCGTGATTGCCGCGACGCGATCCGTAGGAATTGAAATCCGCCGGTTGCACGCCGTGGGCAATCAGGTATTTGCCGGCGGGTCCATCTCTTTTAATCGATCCCGCGGGAGAAATGTGGTCGGTGGTGACGCTGTCGCCGAGCACGGCCAGCACGCGCGCGCCCTTGATGTCCTCTATGGCAGACGGTTTGAGCGCCATGTCATCGAAGTAAGGCGCCTGCCGAATGTAGGTGGAATTATTTTCCCACGCGTAAGTCTCACCCTTCGGAACGGGCAGCCCGCGCCAGCGCTCGTCTCCCGAGTACACCTGGGCATAGCTCTTGCGGAACATCTCGGATGTGATCGCGCTCGCCATCGCCTGTTCGACTTCCTGCTGCGAGGGCCAGATGTCGGCGAGGTAGACGGGCTTGCCGTCTTTGCCTTTTCCAACGGGATCTTTGCGAAGGTCAACATCGATGCGCCCGGCAAGAGCGAAGGCCACCACCAGCGGCGGCGACATCAGATAGTTGGCGCGAACTTCAGAATTGATACGGCCCTCAAAGTTGCGATTGCCCGAGAGCACAGAGACGACAACCAGATTTTTCTCGTCGATTTCTTTCGAGACTTCAACCGGCAGTGGGCCGGAGTTTCCGATGCACGTGGTGCAGCCGTAGCCGACGATATGGAACTTCAGCTTCTCCAAATACGGCATCAGGCCGGCCTTTTCGAGATAATCGAGGACGACTTTCGATCCAGGAGCGAGCGAAGTCTTGACCGTAGCGGGGACTTCGAGACCGCGATCCACCGCCCTCTTTGCCAGCAGTCCCGCGGCCAGCATCACGGATGGGTTTGATGTGTTCGTGCAACTGGTGATTGCCGCAATCACCACACTGCCGTGCTGCAGCGCAACATTGCCATTCGTCGGAATGTGTTCGCGGACGTTCGGATCCTCGACCCCAACGGCCGTCGGACTTCCACCCTCCTGTTCCCAGCGACTGACTTGCTTGAGTTCGTTCTGCTTCGCGGCGACGGCGGCGTCGGACGGAGCCGCAGCAGCGGCCTTCGGCTTGATCAAGGATGGCAGCGCCTGCGCAAACGACTCGCGTGCCTGCGACAGCACGACTCGGTCCTGCGGGCGCTTCGGTCCGGCGAGACTTGATTCGACGGTAGCAAGATCAAGACTCAGCAGCTCGGAGTATTCGGCCTCGGGCGTGTCGGCATCATGAAAAAGTCCTTGCTCGCGGGCGTAAGCCTCGACCAGCGCGATCTGCTCGTCACTGCGGCCGGTGAGTTTCAGATAGCGCAGGCTTTCTTTGTCAATCGGGAAGATGCCGCAGGTGGCGCCGTACTCGGGAGCCATGTTCGCAATTGTCGCGCGATCGGCGAGTGGCAGGTCCTGCAGTCCGGGGCCAAAGTACTCGACGAACTTGCCGACCACTCCGTGCTTGCGCAGCATCTCGGTGATGGTAAGAACAAGGTCGGTTGCCGTGGCACCTTCACGCAGGCGTCCGGTAAGCTTCACGCCGACCACGAGCGGGATCAGCATGGAGACGGGTTGTCCGAGCATAGCGGCCTCGGCTTCGATGCCGCCCACGCCCCAGCCCAGCACGCCCAGTCCGTTGACCATGGTGGTGTGCGAGTCGGTGCCGACGAGCGTGTCGGGATAGGCGATGCGCTTTCCGCCTTCTTCATGTACGAAAACCACGCGCGCGAGGTACTCGAGATTGACCTGGTGGACGATGCCGGTATCCGGCGGCACGATGGCGAGATTGCGGAAACCGGTCTGTCCCCAGCGCAGAAACGCGTAGCGTTCTTTGTTGCGTTGGAACTCAAGCAGCGCGTTCACATCAAACGCTTTGGACGAACCGAATTCGTCCACCTGCACCGAGTGGTCAATGACCAGTTCGGCGGGCTGCAGCGGATTGATGAGTTTAGGGTCGCCGCCCAGGCGCTTCATGGCGTCGCGCATGGCGGCAAGATCCACAACCGCGGGGACGCCAGTGAAATCCTGCAGCAGCACGCGGCTGGGCGTGAAAGCGATTTCTTTTTCCGGCTTCGAATTCTTGTTCCACGCCGCGAGTGCGCGAATCTCCTCCTTAGTCACGTTGCGCCCGTCTTCGGTGCGCAGCAGGTTCTCCAGCAGAATGCGCAGCGAAAACGGTAAGTGCCGGGTAGATATGCCTTGCTTGTCGAGAGCGTCGAGACGGTAGAGTTCGTATTCTTTGTTGCCGACTTTGAAAGTTGCGCGGGCGCCAAAACTATTCGATGACATGATGGCCTTCCTTCAGCAGGTCCGGCACAGGACCGGAACTCAAATGAGGACTCGGAACTATATAGTGTAATCGTTTCGTGGGCTCATGGAGGGACGGGCGTCCCGCCCGTCCATGCCGAACGCCGCTCCGATTAAGTTAAAGTTAACCAGCCATGAAGCAGACCCTAGGCCATGTCGCGCTGGTCGTGCACGAATACGATGAAGCGATCGCATTCTTCACTCGCACGCTTAACTTCAAGTTGATCGAAGATACTCGTCTAAGCGAAGAGAAGCGCTGGGTGCTGATCGCTCCGCCGGGTTCTCAAGGCACAAGCTTGCTTTTGGCCCGGGCAGCAACGCCCGAGCAAGCAAGTCGTATCGGCAATCAGACCGGTGGACGAGTCTTCCTTTTTCTCCACACCGATGATTTCTGGCGTGACTACAACGAAATGACCGCGCGCAAAGTAAAGTTCACGCGCCCGCCGAGCGAAGAACCCTACGGCACAGTCGCCGTCTTCGAAGATCTGTACGGCAATCAATGGGATCTGTTGCAGCGAAAAACCTAGCCGGATTTGCCGGTTAAGTCATCATTTCGCCCGGAGTAGCAGCACTGGCGCACTGATGCTGTGTTGGACCCGGCTGGCCGTAGTGCCAAGAAAAACGTCGGCAAGAAATCTGTGCCCGTGTGTGCTCATGGCCACCAGGTCGCACCCCTTCTTCTGGACCCATTCGATAATCTCTTTCGCAGGTTCACCGTACGCGAGTTCGGCTTGGGCAGGGATGCCAACGGATTCAAACTCTACCCGAACTTTTTCCAGGTAGGCAGTGTCTTCCGCGATTTCCGCACTGACCGCGTCCCGGCCATAGGTTCTGGCTGCCCATCCATCGGCCACGTGAAGCAGCACTAAGCGGCTGTGCGCGAGCTTCGCAAGCTGCTTAACGTGTTCGATAATCGCCCGGTCAGTCGGCGTGCCGTCCAACGTCACCAGGATGGTGTCATACATGGTCATTCCGTTTTCTGCTGGCTCTTGGGCCTCTCCGGCGTCATCCGCCCGCAATCACCTGCCACGCGGCTTTAAGCGAGTCGGGCAGGCCGCAGAGGTCCATTGCGGTGATCAGAATAGCACTGCCCCAACCAGCGGCCAGGAGGAACCAACCGTTCTTCCAAGCCCCCATGCGCTTGCCGGAACTCGTGAAGTGCAGCAGAGGAAGCATTGCAAACGGAAGCTGCAGGGCTAACACCACCTGACTCAACGTCAGCAAATCGGTAACGCTGCTGTCGCCCCGCAGTCCGATAATCAAGACCGCCGGCAAGATGGCGAGCGTGCGGGTGATGAGCCGCCGTACCCACGGTTTGATTCGCCAATGCATAAAGCCTTCCATCACCACTTGCCCGGCGAGCGTTCCCGTGATGGTGCTGCTCTGGCCGCTTGCCAGTAGCGCCACCGCAAACAGCGTGCTCGCGGCAGCCGTCCCTAACAACGGCGCCAGCGTCAAATATGCAACCCGAATCCAATCGCTGTCGGCGCTGAACCTGACCAGCTGCCCGCCCGACGCGATCACGCTTTCCTTCCCAAAGAACACCGTCGCCGCCAGCACCAGAATCGCCGCGTTGACGAAGAAAGCGACAGTCAGTGCCACGATTGAATCAATCGTGTTGAAGCGGATCGCGCTCCGAATGGACGGCTCGTCTTTCTGCAGT
Organism: uncultured Acidobacteriaceae bacterium; assembly: GCA_963772195.1. Taxonomy (GTDB): domain Bacteria; phylum Acidobacteriota; class Terriglobia; order Terriglobales; family Acidobacteriaceae; genus Acidiflorens. Next base: position 105,085 of record CAVYWE010000006.1, read on the forward strand.
TTGCGGCTCTGCACCAGGGCCGAGTGCAGATACAGGTTATGAGGCATCACTGTGGCGCCGATGATACCGATGGCGACATACAACATCCCCGCGTGGCCAAAGTGCGGCGAAATTAGTGCCCGCCCCATTTCCAGAAAACTGGGCTGCGTTTGCGGGAGAATGAAAATCTCGATGAAGTAGCACACACCGATGGTCGCGATCAGCAACAGGACTATGGCCTCGATGGTGCGCATCCCAAAATGCTGTAAAGCCAGGAGGAGCAGCACGTCCAAGCCCGTGATGATGACCGCCCATAGCAGAGGAATATGGAACATCAAGTTGAGGGCCACGGCGCTGCCCAGCACCTCCGCCAAATCACAGGCGCCGATAGCTACTTCGCTCATCAACCAGTTTGGCCAACGGGTCCACTTGGGATACCAGTCACGGCAGCATTGGGCGAGATCCTTGCCAGTCACGACGCCCAAGCGAGCGGAAATTACTTGCATGAAAATCGCCATCAGGCTGGCGAGGCCCACCACCCACAACAGCGCGTATTTGAATCGTGCGCCGCCTTGCAGGTCTGTTCCCCAGTTGCCGGGGTCCATGTAACCGACGCTGACTAGAATCGCCGGCCCTACAAATGCCCGCCACTGCTCCCAGAATCCCGCTTCGTGGTGTGGGACCTCAACGGAACTGTGGACGCCCTCCAAAGATACGTGGCCGCTACTGCGAGCCTCAGCCTCGGGCGGTGGCAAGACCGAGCCCGCCGGTGTCTTCATGTCCGCTGGGACGCCCGTCTTTCTCATCTTCCTTTCTCATCTCTCGTGCTTCCAATACAACGACGAGTCAACCGTAGTATATCATCTGACGTTAATGATAGTTAAGTAAGACCGGTTAATTATACGGGACGGGACAGTATCGGCGAAATCCACACTCTGTCCGCTGCGGGGCGTCCCAAAACTACAGTGCGCGCGGCAGTCCGGATAGCGAGCGTCTTATCATAGTTACGCTCGATCAAGCTGAGCTTTGCCCCGGGCCGGATGCCGCGCGCTTCCAGAAACTCCAACAGGTGCCGGTCGCGCTCGTAGATGCCGCTTACGCTGTAGTTCTTCCCGGCTTCGGCTTCTGAGAGCAGCAGCAGGCCGCGGCGGCGCCGACTGGCGGGACTCTCCAGTTCAGTGAGGTTGCCGTGCGGACAAGCTACTCCACGCCCCAGTTTGGCAAGCAGCCTGGCCTCGAAATCCGGCGACACCGCGTGCTCCAGGCGTTCCGCCTCGTCGTGCACCTTGTACCATTCCATGCCAAACATTTCGGCGAGCATGCGCTCGATCAGATGATGGCGAACCGTCAGCTTGCGGGCGATCTTCTTTCCGGCAGCGGTCAAGCGAACGCGTCCGTCCGTATTCACCCGCACCAAGCCGTCTTTCTTCAGCCGCCGCACCGCCATGGTTACGGCCGGAGGCGAAACTTTGAGCCAGTGCGCGAGCGTCGCCGAAATAACGGTTTCCCCTTCGCTCTCGGCCTCGAGAATCGCTTTGAGGTAGTCTTCCTTGGAAACTGTGATCACGTGAACACTATTATACGGCGAAGCATTAAGCACAGTTAACCAGAAGATTGCAGAGCCATAGGTCAGAGGTGAGAGGTCAGAGGTGCAGAGGTGCAAAACCCAAATCCATTCGCTTCTGGTTCTCGCTAAAGGTCCCTCTCACGGCAGCGCCTGAACCTCTGCAATCTGACCTCTGACCTTTGCAATCTGTTCCGGTTTGACATGATCTGCTCCCGCCCCTACCCTTGAATGTCTCGACTATGAAAGTCCTTGTCATCGGCAGCGGCGGACGCGAGCACGCCCTGGTGTGGAAGCTCCGGCAGTCGCCCCGAGTCGCGAAAATCTACTGCGCGCCGGGCAACGGCGGGATCGCGGACGAAGCGGAGTGCGTCGCGGTCGACGTCAAGAGCCTCGATTCAATGGTCGCGCTCGCGAACCAGATCCAGCCCGACCTCACAATCGTGGGACCCGAGTTGCCGCTGATGCTCGGCCTGGTCGACGAATTCACGCGACGAGGCTGGCGCACTTTCGGCCCGACCAAAGCCGCGGCGCGGCTTGAAACCAGTAAGAGCTTTGCCAAGGAATTCCTGCAACGCCATCGCATTCCCACCGCTCATTATGCGATTTGCGATTCTTCGGAGCAGGTTCGCGATGCGCTTCCGCACTTCCACACTCCCATCGTGGTAAAAGCCGACGGACTGGCTGCCGGCAAGGGCGTGGTGATCGCCAAAAGCAAAGATGAGGCCTCGACCGTCGCCAATGAAATGCTCAGCGGTAGGATGCTGGGCGAAGCCGGATCGCGTGTGATACTGGAAGAGTTTCTGCAAGGCGACGAACTCTCGTTTCTGGTCGTAAGCGACGGCGAGCGAGTCGCGCCGCTGGTCGCTGCGCAAGATCACAAACGCGCGGGCGACGGTGACACCGGCCCGAACACCGGAGGCATGGGCGCCTACACCACGCGGACCATCGTCGATGACCAGATGCGCGATTGGCTGGTCGCCCACATCGCGCGGCCGGTTGTCGCAGGCATGAAGGCCGAAGGCGCGGAGTATAAAGGCGTTCTCTATTGCGGCCTGATGATGACCGCGCGCGGCCCGGTGGTGCTCGAGTTCAACTGCCGCTTCGGCGATCCGGAAACGCAGCCCATTCTGATGCGCCTCGAAAGCGACTTGCTCGAGGCAATGGAAGCCTCGATCGACGGCCGTACCAGTGACGGCGATTTCAAGTGGTCGAACGATGCGGCGGTATGTGTGGTGATGGCTTCGGGGGGTTATCCGGGAAGCTCCGAGGCGGGCAAGAAAATCACCGGCCTGGAGAATGCCGCGAAGTTGGACGGCGTAAGAGTCTTTCATGCCGGCACATCGAAGCGTGACGACGCCTTCTATACTTCCGGCGGCCGCGTGCTCGGAGTAACGGCACGAGCTGCGGAACTGCAAACGGCGGTGCAGCGCGCCTATGAAGCGTGCGCCAAGATCGGCTTTGAAGGCGCCCAGTATCGCAGAGATATTGCTGCAAGGGCACTGAAGAAGAGCTAGCGGACTGCGGGAGACCTCGGAATCAAAACATCGCGTCACCGATGCATGACTTCGTATCAGGGCATCGCTTTAGCGATGCCATAAATTCTTCTAAATCAGATGCCCCTTTAGGGGCTGGGCAGGAGATGAAAGCAAACCAATCATGAGCCAGCCACTAGTTTCAATCGTAATGGGCAGCGACTCCGACCTGGACATCATGCGCGAAGCGGGAAAAGCTCTCGATGAATTCGGGATTGCCTACGAGATGGATGTAACTTCGGCCCACCGCTCGCCCGACCGCACCGCCGACTATGCTCGCAAGGCCGCTAGACGCGGCATTCGCGTGATCATCGCGGGCGCGGGCGGAGCGGCGCACCTGGCGGGCGTGATCGCCGCGCACACAACCTTGCCCGTCATCGGCGTCCCAATCCCCTCAACTCCCCTGCAGGGCATGGATTCGCTGCTGGCAACAGTGCAGATGCCGGCAGGCATTCCGGTTGCAACCGTCGCCATCGGCAAGCCCGGCGCGACGAATGCAGGAATTTTGGCGGCGCAGATACTCGGGCTCGCGGATGCTGCGATCGCGAAGAAACTGGAAGCGCACAAAGAGAAACTCGCGCGCGGCGTGGAAGAGAAATCAAAGAAGTTGAATTCGACGATGGAAGAGTGAGCAAAACCGCGAATGAAGACGTGTGGGCGCAGCTCACAGCTTCAAACTTTTCAGATATTCCCGGAACTCCGCGCCCAGATCTTCGCGCTTCAGCGCAAACTCAACCGTGGCTTTGAGGAAGCCAAGTTTGTCGCCAGTATCGTGGCGGCGGCCCTCATACACGTACGCGTATATCTTCTCGCGCTGCAGCAGTCCGCGCAGTGCGTCCGTGAGTTGCAACTCGCCGCCCGCGCCCGGCTCGATCTCGGAAAGGGTCTCAAACACCGTCGGCGTCAGAATGTAACGTCCGATCACGGCCAGATTCGAAGGCGCATCCGCCAGCTTCGGCTTTTCTACCAGGTCAAGGACTTCGTAGAGTTTGCCGCCGGAGCCAGCAACCTCTTTCGCCTTTAACACTCCATAAGAAGAAATCCCCGGCCCGTCAACAATTTGCGTCGCGATCACGGAACAGTGCTTCTCGTCGAATACATTCATCAACTGCTTGAGCACCGGCACTTTCGCGTCGATGACGTCATCGGCGAGCAGCGTGGCGAAGGGTTCGTCGCCAATCAATTCGCGCGCCGTGAGCACAGCGTGTCCCAGGCCCAGCGCTTCCTTCTGACGCACGTAGGCCACGTGGATCATGTCGGAAATCTGGCGCACGATCTTGAGCAAGTCGTGCTTACCTTTTTCTTCGAGCATTTTCTCCAGCTCGTAGCTGACGTCGAAATGATCTTCGATCGCGCTCTTGCCGCGTCCGGTGATGATGATGATCTGGTCGCATCCCGCAGCCAGCGCCTCTTCCACGCCATACTGAATGATCGGCTTATCGACCAGCGGCAGCATCTCTTTTGGCTGAGCTTTGGTGGCCGGGAGGAAGCGGGTGCCCAATCCGGCGGCAGGAAAAATCGCTTTGCGGACGGTTCGGATTTTGCGGCGGTCGCGATTCGTTCGTCGTTCGGGTGTCGGCTTCATCGCGGAATCATTCTAAACTGCTGATTGCCTCGCCCGCTTGTGCGGGGATTTCGCGCGCTTCCAGTTCTTCCAGCAGATCGCGTAGCGTTTGCAGGATTCCTCCGGCGCTGTCGATCTTTATCGAGAACTTCAGCGTCCCGTCCGGCGCAAATTGCGTACCCCGCTGCGATGCGACGAAGCGCGCCAGCTTCCCCGGATCAATCGAAGCATTTTGGCTAAACTTGATGTTCACAAATTCGCGCTTGCGTTCAATGGCATTTGCGCCGACCCGCGTCGCTTGTAGTTTAAGAGCGGCGTACTCAAGCAGGTTACGAACCGCGCGCGGCGTCTCGCCGTAGCGATCGATCAGCTCTGAGCGCACGTCGTGCAGTTGCGACTCGGTCTCCACTCCCGCGACGCGCTTGTACATCCGCAACCGCTGGTTCTCTTCCTTTATATAGTCGGAAGGAATGCGGATGTTGAGACCAAGATTGAGCTGGATTTCCGTAACCTCAACGCCCGCCTCGCCCTTCATTTCGCGCACGGCGCGCTCCAGCATCTGCGTATAAAGTTCGAAGCCCACCGCCTCGATGTGGCCGCTCTGCTCTCCGCCCAGAAGATTTCCGGCGCCCCGCAGTTCGAGATCAAGCGCAGCAATCTTGAAGCCGGCACCCAGGTCAGAGAATTCTTTCAAAGCCGCCAAACGGCGTCGGGCAATTGGCGTCAACTCGATTTCCGCCGGCAGAAGCAGGTATGCGTACGCTCGCCGGTTCGAGCGGCCCACGCGTCCACGCAGCTGATAAAGCTCCGACAAGCCCAGCCGGTCGGCCCGATTGATGATGATCGTGTTGCACAGCGGGATGTCGAGACCGTTCTCGATAATCGTGGTCGAGACCAGGATGTCAGCTTCGTGATGCATAAATTTCAGCATTACTTTTTCCAATTCCCCTTCACCCATCTGCCCGTGGCCGACGGTAATGCGCGCGTTCGGAACCATCGCTTGAATCTTGGCCGCAATCTCCCAGATCGTGTCGACGCGGTTATGCACGAAATAGACCTGACCGCCGCGGTCGAGTTCCTGCTCGATCGAGGACTGGATAAGCTTTTCGTCCCAGTTCGCGACCACCGTCTGGATTGCCATGCGGTCCTTGGGCGGCGTTTCAATCACGCTCATGTCGCGCAGGCCGACCAGCGACATGTGCAGGGTACGCGGAATCGGCGTCGCTGACATGGTGAGCACTTCCACTTCAGTCCGCATCTGCTTGATGCGCTCTTTGTGCCGGACGCCGAAGCGTTGTTCCTCGTCGACCACCAGCAGGCCGAGGTCGGCGAACTTCACGTCCTTTGAGAGCAGGCGGTGGGTGCCGATCAGGATGTCCACCTTGCCGGCTTCCACTTTTTGCAGAATTTCTTTGACCTGCTTGGCCGTCCGGAAGCGGCTGATCATCTCGACCGTGAGCGGGAACGGCGCGAATCTTTGCTTGAAGGTCTCGTAGTGCTGGAATGCAAGAACTGTCGTGGGCGCGAGCACGGCGACTTGCTTGTTGTCGCTGAGGGCCTTGAAAGCAGCGCGCATCGCAACTTCGGTCTTGCCATAACCGACGTCGCCGCACAGCAGGCGATCCATGGGGAGTTGCGATTCCATGTCGCGCTTCACGTCGGCAATGGCCTGCGCCTGGTCCTCGGTCTCGCTGTATTCGAACGAATCTTCGAACTCCTTCATCCACTCCGTGTCGGCCGGAAAAATGTGCCCGCGCGCGGACTGGCGCTGCGCATAGAGCTTGAGCAACCCGTCGGTCATGTCCTTCATCGCCTTGCGCACGCGGGCTTTCGTCTTGCCCCATGCCTGAGTGCCAAGATGATTCAGAACAGGCTTCGCACCCTCCGATGAACGATATTTCTGCACCAGATCAAGCCGAGTAAGTGGAACATAAAGCCGCGCTGCGTCGGCATATTCGAGCAGCATGAATTCCGCCGCACCGTCGCCCTGGTTGATTTCTTTGAGACCTTGATACTGCCCGATGCCGTGCTCTACATGAACAACGTAGTCGCCGACCTGCAAATCGCGGAAGTCGGAAAGAAACGCGGAGACTTTCGATTTCTGCCGTTGCGGCCGCGCCGCGACCAAGTCCGATTCGTCGAACAGATCGCGCGCCCCAAAAATCGCGAGATGCGCTTCCGGCAAGACGAAGCCGTCGGGAAGGTAAGCCTTCAGCAGCGTAGTGGTGAGAACGTCGCCTGCAAAATAAGAAGTTTCGTCGGCATAGCTTTCTCCACTGCGCGTCCGGCTTCCCAGACGATACGAAGCGTTATACTCGGTGAACATATCGGCGAGGCGCTCGACTTCTCCCGTGTTGGGAGCCGCCAGAATCACCTGCGTGCCGCCGCCAACAAGCTTCTGAACCTGCTCGATCATCGCGGGCACAGCGCCGTGGAAGCGCGTGGCGGGCTGCGAAAGAAAAGCCGCTTCCGCTCTTCCCTTGTGGGCTTCGTGGGCCCCGCGCGCCACCGCCAGATATGCAAAATCAGCCCCGGAGAGCGCCGCGATTTTTTCCCGCCAGCTTTCCGGCGTCAAATAAAGATCAGCCGGACGAACCAGGTTCCCTACGCCGCTGCGCTCGTGCGCTTCTTCAATGCGGGCCCAGACTTTGTCGAGTTCCTGCGTCAGCGCCTCGGGCTCGTCGAGAATCACCCGCGCTTCCGGAAGCAACTCGAAAATGCTGCGGTCGGCGCCCGCCACCGGAGCGTAGAACTCCCATCCCGGAAAAACTCCAGCGCCGGAGTCGCGCACGGCTTGCTCCACAATCTCCGCCGATCCCGTAATGCGCTTCCCTGAGAGCCGCGCGTTGATGGACCCGAGCAGTTCTTCCGTGACCGGCGTTTCCGTCAGGGGCAGAAGCAGCACTTCATCGACCGGGTTTGAAGACCGCTGGCTCGCCGGGTCGAACTTCCGCATCGACTCGATTTCATCCCCGAAAAACTCGACGCGCACCGGACGGTCCGACTCTGGAGAGTACACGTCGAGGATGCCGCCGCGAGCGGCGTACTGGCCCGGCATTTCCACGACATCGGTTGCGCTGTAGCCGACCGTGTTCAGGTGCTCAAGCAGCTTCTCCAGGTCAAAAGTCTCACCGCGACGCAGAACCCGCGCCAGGTCGGCATAGTAGTCAGGGGGACGAAGAAGAATTGTGGTCGCGGTCACCGGAGAAACGACGATCGCAGCACGGCCCGTCGCGATCTTCCACAACGCCGTCGCGCGTTCTTCCTGAATCTCCGGATGCGGCGACAAATTCTGGAAGGGAAGCACGTCGCGCGCCGGCAAACTGACGACCGACTCCGGATCCGCGGCTCCAGTCAGTTCGCAGAACGCGCGCAGCACCGGCAGCAGATCTTCGGCAGCGCGGTTATCTGCCACCACCAGCACGAACGAACGCTCGACCGTGCGCCGCAATAAAATAATGATCAGAGCCTTAGCCGACGACGACAGTCCAGTGACACTCATCCGTCCCGCGCTCTCCCGCAGATGGGAGGAGGCACGCTTGAAGGCAGGTAGTTGTTCCACCTCCGCGAAAAGTTCGCGGACGAAGGGCAAAAGCATTTCTCTTTGATTCTATCAAGCCAGGCGAAATGGGGCCGTGCAGGTCGGCTGTCCTGACGAAACCACGCCTTCAGGGCATTAAGCAGGCAAGACGAAGCCCGAGCGACTAACGACCAGCGACTAAAGACCATCTCGCTACGTCCGCAGCAGCGGCCGCGTAAGGCAAGTCGGTCCACCCGCCCCATTGATGCAGATCTCCCACCCCGGAAACGTGCGAACGTCAAACCCGGCGTCGCGCATGCGCTGATTTGTCTTGGCGTTTTCTTCGAGCGCAATGAGACGCTTCTGACCGAGCGCCAACACGTTGCATGCAAGCGAGTCGCGCTCGGAGTATTCAATCTCAATCAGCCGGAACCCGCGCCCCTTCAGCAGTTCGACGGTCTCGACCGCCAGCCACGGCAAATCGACCAGAACGGTCTGCTCATCGAGCATGCTCATCAGCGACATCAGATGCAGACAAGCCGAAGGCCCCGGTCCATAAGGCAGCGGCGCCGAAAGCACCTTAACATTCTTGGAGGAGAGCAGCGTCCGCATCTGCGCAATTCCAGCTTTGTTCGTCCGATATCCTTCACCGACGAGTAGCGTCCGAGAATCAAGCCAAACGATGTCGCCGGACTCGGAGACGCCGGGTGCCCGTATCTCGCCCAGCACCGAAATGCCCAGTTGCCCGCAAAAGTTGGCGTGAGCCTGCGCCTCCGTCACGCGATTCCTTTTCCCCGGATTCATCAGGATGAGACCATAGTCTGTGGCCAGCGACGCGTCGTGCGCATAGACTGCATCGAGCGTAAGCGATTCCGTCGGAGGTAGAGTCACCACCTCAGCCCCGCCCTCGCGAAGCAATCCACACAGAATCTCGTGCTGCGTCTGCGCTGCCGCACAATCAGGAGCATGCCGAAATCCGAGCTCCCGCCATGCCGCTGCTTTCCCGGAAATATTCCACCCGGCACTGCTCGGCGGACACACCATCACCCGCAGCAGTTCGCCCGTCATGGAATGTCCGTTGAAATTTTCGGAAGGCATAGAACAAGGCACAAAGACTTTCTGACGTGCCAGCAGTCTCGCTCCAAGAAGTCTCTCGTTCCAAGAATCTAAAGAACCGCAGCCGTAAACGCAATCCGCGGACCCAGGCCAGAACAAAGTCCGAACAAACCTCAGCACAAAGACACCCTCCGCCTGTTCACCTTCGCCCCCCAGTAACCCACCTTATCGCTTGTTTAAACACCCTCCCGTGATATACATATCAGCGGTATCCCGTCCTAACAACGTGCTCGAAGTTCAAGCAGTTGGTCATAAACCGCGCGGTTTGATTCCCGCCTTCCGCATCCCCGATGATGCGAAAGTACCGAGGAGCCCTATGAAAGCGTCAGCGTCGTTGCGTATGTTCTTTTTCGCGGTCGTATTGTTGCTGGTCCGTCAATTTGCACTTGCCCAGGGCGCCGCCACCGGCGACCTCCACGTCAGCGTGAGGGATCCGAAAGGCGGCGGTGTGACCAACGCCACCGTCACCGTGCGCGATGTCGCCAAGGGATTGGAACGCGCCGGCAGCAGCGACGGGCAGGGCGGTTACAGTGTGCGCCAGTTGGCTCCCGGCACTTATTCCGTCATCGTGGATGCACCCGGCTTCGCCAAAACCGAAGCCACCGGCGTCGCCATCACCGTCGGCGAGATGGCCGAGTTACCTGTCACCGTCACTGTCGCTGGCGGCAGAGAAGTCATCGAAGTCAACTCCCAGGCTGAGCTGGTTGAGACTTCGCGCAGCTCCACCACCGACACCATCGGCCAGCGCCGCATCGACAATCTGCCGATCAACGGACGCAACTACATCAATTTCACGCTCACCGATTCGCAAGTCGTCCGCGATAACGCGCCCAACACCGGAGCCGCGCCCACCTCCGGCCTCAACATCAGCGGCCAACGCGCCCGTTCCAACCTGGTCAATGTTGATGGCGCCGACGCCACCGACAATTCCGTCAACGGCGTCCGCTCCACCGTCTCGCAGGAGGCGGTGCAGGAATTCCAGATCATCACCAACAGTTACGCCGCCGAATATGGCCGCGCCTCGGGCGGCGTGGTCAACATCATTACCCGCTCCGGATCGAACGACTTCCACGGCGACGTCTACGGATACCTACGCAATCGCAATTTCCAGGCCGTCAACCCCTTCAGCACCACGCGCAATCCTGCTTACACCCGGGTGCAGGGAGGCGTAGCTTTCGGCGGACCTATTAAGAAGGACAAAACTTACTATTACTTCGCCTATGAGACCACCCGCCGCCACGAGACGGGATTCTCCAGCATTGGCCAGGGTAATTTCGGGATGCAGTCCTTTGATGCCACCGGAATCTTCAATCCGCTTGCTCCTCCAGGCACATTTGCCATGCCGGCTACTCCGGATCAGGTAGCCTTCCTGACTCCATTTGCACAAGCCGGTCCCGCGCCTCCGGCGGTGCAGTTCTACACGTGGCTGGTGGGAAGCTCGTCGTGGCTCGCGACAACCGGGAACCAACAGTCGTTTGCTCTGCTGCCTTTCGCTCCACCCGGATCTGGACCACAGCAGTTTCCGACTAGTTGCAATGTGGTGGTCGCTCCGATCTGTGCGGGTCTACCCGCGTCATTTCATAGTCTCGATTCGCAAGAGGGCAATTTCCCCGTCTTCGAAGGCACCAGCCTCTACTCGCTTCGCCTCGACCACAACGTGAGCAACAACAACCGCCTTACGCTGCGTGGGAACGTCAGTCCAAGTACCGTGACTGGCATCGAAGTCAGCGGACAAGACCAACCCTTCGGTCAAAATGCCTACTCGCGCACTTCTCAACAAACCTACCGTGACGTGGCCGGCGTCGCCCAGGACACCTGGACCCTGGGCAACAGCAAGGTCAATGAATTCCGTTTCCAGTACGCACGCCGAGGCCTGGCTTATTTTTACAACACCAAGATTCCGAGTGGCGCCGACCCCGCCGTGAACATTCCCGGCTTCGCCTATTTCGGACGCGAGCCCTACTCCTACATCCAGCGTATCGAAAATCGCTACCAGTTCACTGACAATTTTTCCTGGACCATCGGCCGCCACGACACCAAGTTCGGAGGGGACTTCAACTATCTCCCCGTCAAGGCCACCTTCACTGTGAACTATGGTGGTGTGTACGACTTCGGCAGCTTCAGCCTAGCTCCCTTCGGCTTTCCGTCGTCGTTCCCGAATCTCTCCGGCCTGCAGGCTTACGGCGCGGGTTTGCCCGGAGATTTCATCCAGGGCATCGGCAGTCCCAGCGACTCGTTCTCCAACAAGCCCTTAGGATTGTTCTGGCAGGATTCCTGGCGGTTGCGCCACAACCTCACGTTGAACTACGGCGTGCGTTACGACGTGGAATTCCCGCCCAAGTTCAAGCCCCCGACAGGACTAGCGCTTCCCGCTTATCAAGCCCTCGGATTGCAAAAAGGCATCCAGACTGACAAGAACAATATTCAGCCTCGCTTCGGCGTCGCGTGGGATCCCAAGGGAGACGGCAAGACCGTAGTCCGCGCTTCGTTCGGGATGTTCTATGACCACCCCTTGCTCGGCCTTTATTTCCTCGGCGATGCCTCCGACGGCTCGACCAGCGGGCAACTGGCCTTCGGCGGTACTGGCTTATGTAGCGGAGCCGGGAATCCTGCCAACCTGAATGCGATCCCCATTTTTCAGGGACTCCTGCCACCTGCCAATGGTTCCGTCTCCTCGCCCTGTTCCCCTACCAACAACCCTGCGGTGCTGAGCGCTCTTAATTATTTGCCAAATCAACAGCAGTTCAAGGCGCAGAATTTTCCGCAATCAGTGTTCCTTAACCAGAACTACCTCAACCTACAATCGACTTTCCTCCCACTCGGCTTCCAGCCCTTCGGTTACCCGCAGTCTAAGAACTTCGTTTACGCCTACTCGCAGCAAGCGAACTTGACCGTCGAGCGCGACCTCGGTGATGGCTTCGCCCTCAGCCTGGCCTACAACCTCAACCTCGGCCGCCACCTCAACCGTCCCATCAATGCCAGCACCATTCGCGGCGACTTGATGACCGCTAATTTCTTCGCGGCCCGCGCGGCCGGTCAAAACGCCGCTAGCCCTTTCACCGTGAGCGGTTGTGGCCCAGGCTACGTCGATCCGTCGCTCATGAACTTCTTTCGCCCCGGGGGACTGAACCCCTCCATTGCCGCCGCCTTCTACGCCAGCGGCGACCCCGCGAAGATCAATTGCGTGGGGCAGGCCCGAGCTCTTCTCGCTACCCTCCCCGGCTTCAACACGAAGTGCAACCCCGCGCCACCCACATTCGATTACACGGGCTGCATCCCCTTCGGCGACATGGACGCCAACTATTCCAACGGCACCTCGAACTACAACGGACTGACCGCCAATCTCCGTAAGCGTTTCAACCACCACTACGAGTTCCTTGCCTCCTACACCTGGTCGCATGCCATCGACGATTCCACCGACCTCCAGGCCACGCTAACCCCGCAGGACAGCTACTTCCCCAGCGCCGATCGTTCCACCTCCACCTTCGATCAGCGTCATCGTTTCGTCTTCAGCGGCGTCTACCAGTCGGGCAGGCTCAGCGGCGACGGCTTTGCCAGCAAACTTTTCAGCAACTGGACAGTCGCCCCACTGATCGAATTCGGCTCCGGGCGGCCGTTCAACATCCTCACCGGCAATGGCGACAATCTCCAGTTATCTTCTCTCACCGGGCGGCCCAACACCTTCGTAAACCCCGCGTGCACGTCGATCGGAAACCAGCCGGTCAAATCGAAGTACTCTCCCACCGGAATTTTTCAGGAGCCTTGCATCCTCGACTTCAACGGCACGCTCGCCTCCCTCGACGGCAACCTCGGCCGCAACGCCGGCGTCACCCCGTGGACCGTCTTCAACGATCTGCGCGTCGCCAAGCGCATCTACTTTGGCGAGCGCTTCAACATGGATCTCATCGCCGACATGTTTAACATCGCCAACCGCTACAACGTGGCGGCCGTCAGCCCGCTCTTCACCAACGCCGGTCAGGCCACCGCTTCTTACGACCCGCGCCAGTTCCAGTTTGCGTTGAAATTGAACTGGTAAAATCAAATTGTGCGAGTAATGCGCTTGACTGAGGACCTAAGTAGGCTGCGGAAAACTCGGGTTTCGCATCAAGGCGCCGCGCCAGCGACGCCGGGTTTCGTTTCAGAGGGCTTCGTATCAGGGCATCGCTTTCGCGATGCCGCAAACCATCCGCCATCAATCGCCCCTTTAGGGGCTAGGGCATCGCTCGCCGTAATCATGCTGGCGTTTATGTTTTCAGCTTACGCCCTCGCCGACAGCGGAGCCGATATCTACAAGACGAAATGTTCGGCCTGCCACGGCAGAAACGGCGCGGGCGATACCATGCTCGGCAAGAACCTGAAGCTGCGCCCGCTGGGTTCGGACGACGTTCAAGAGCGATCCGACGACGAACTCTTCACCATCATCAGCAAAGGCAAAAACAGGATGCCGCCTTTTGACCGTAAACTCTCCAAAGATCAGATCCACGATCTGGTAAAGTACATCCGCTCGCTGAAAAAATAGTGCAAAAAGAAAAGCCGCAACAAGCCTGCGGCTGTCCTCCCGTTTCACTCTCGTGGCATATCTCCGGACTACTGCTTGGGATGCTTGTCCTTATAGATGCTCTTGCTGATCCGGTTCTGCTGACGATTGATCCCTTTCTGCTCGGCCTTGGTGAGATGGCCGTTGTGCTTCGCCATGTCTTTCTGTTCGCGGTTCTGCACACTGGCCTCGCGCTTCTCGAGGTGGGCTGCCTGCTGCGAATTCAATTTCCCGCTCTTGACGCCGTTGCCAATGCGCTGTTGCTGCTTTGCCTCGCGACGATTTACTTGATTGACGCGCGGATGGCCGGGATCGACAACGCCCGGACCCGCTCCCGAAGTAGTAGTTGCGGTTTGAGCAGAGGCGGAGCCAGCGAGCATAAGTCCCCCGACTGCCAGGATTAACAGCGAGTTTGAGAATTTGTTGTTCATGTGGATAGAAACCTCCACCGGAAAGATTAGTTGCGGAGGGTCCGGATGACGAGGTTACCTAAGTGATAGCCCGGAAGTTACCAGGTTATTGTGTGGCGCGGACACTCTTGTCCGCGGCCTGATCTAGGCCTCTGTTCTAGTCGAAGTCAATCCTCTGGAATCCCAACCCCTGCAACAGACTGCGGATCGTCGAAGTCGCATTCTGCTGGGCCGTTCCTAAAATGCCATCGGCTAAGGCGGCCTCGCGCATCTGGCGTTCCGCCTCCTGGCGCACTTGTGTTTCCAGATTCGGATCGGTCGGCACCAGCACTCCAGTTTGCCGCGAATACACGCGGGTCTTACCGCTGTCGAGCCGCGTGCTGAACACCTGCGCCGCGGGAAGATGCAGGCGAATCTGCTTGCCATCCACTTTGACGTCGTCCGGCTTCAGATTCGAGAAATCAATTCCGGCAACAACCTCGCCGTGCACCATCATCAAGAGGCGATCTCCGGTCAGAAAATCCGGCAGGAGAGGATTTTCTTTCGCGCCGGTCACCAGCTTGTCCATTGTGTAAACCACGGTTTCCAGCCGCTGCAGCCGCTGAATGCGATCGACCACATTGGGCTGGCTGACATCGATGCTGATGGTTCTGCCTGTCGCCGCCGACAACAAATGGCTCAACAGCTCTCGCCCGGAATTTCGCGACAGCATCAACCATCCCAGTGAGCCGATGGCCGCTACTCCGAGGACCAGCCCGATGACGAGCGCGAACACAACCGCCGCGGACGATCGAGCAGACGATGATCGAGCAAATCTGGGAGCAGGTTTAGAAGATTGGACGCCTGCATCAGGATCGTGAGGCATGGAGCAAGATTACCACCCAGGGACTCTAGAACCGTAAACCAGATTCGAGGGTACGCTCGACCTACTTGCGCCGACGAAAATTGAGGGGTGGCGTTTGGTTTGTACCCCCCCCCGATTTGCGCTAAGCCATTGAAACATAAGTACTTAACTCCAGACTCTAGAAAACAATGGACTTAGCGTCGAAGTGGTCTGATCGGACCCGATCAGGCGCATCGAGCGCGCACTGCCTATCCGGTCTTCATTTTCGGGTATGGCGGAGGGGAGTGTCTATGACGGCGGTCACGGTTGAATGTGATGAAAAATCGGTGGTCAATAAAGCGCGCGAATGGGCGCACCCCGAGTTATTTGGTCGTGTGTTAAAAGGACAAAGCCGCGTTTTACTTACCGGTTAGAGTGGCCTACCCGCCAGTACTTAGTATGCGGACGCCGCTGATTTATGCAATTGACCCGCACGCCCGATGCTGCTACCGTCCTTGCCAACCGAGAGTAGATCCTGCAGTCAAGCTATTAACAAACTGCTGACCGAGGACAACCGATGAAAAGATCGACGTTTCTATTCGCTTCGTTTCTCGCCTTGAGCATGGCTCAGTCTGTGCGTGCCCAAGTTAATCCCGGGTTGCCACCGCTGAACGATTTCTCGAACGGCAAGTTCGACGTCGTGAATATCTCGAACCGCAACATCCTTTTCCGTATCCCCATCCGCGAAAAAGCGGGAGCGATACCGTTTTCGGCCGCATTGGTTTGGAATATCAATATGTCCCTTAATAGGAACGGTGGATTGCAGCCGCCATCAATGCAGTTCTCAGCTATTGTAGGTACCAGCGTTGTATCGCATTCAACCACCGTCCAGCCATGCGGATCGGACAACAATGACCAACTGTACAGTAATTTCTTGTATATGGATGCGAATCAAACCATTCACATCTTCAATGGCATTTATCTTGACGCCGACGGGTGCATCTATCCACCTGGGAGCGTGACTCGCGCTGCTGCCGACAATTCTGGTTACAAACTAATTGCTACTTCGCCCGGCCTCAGTGTGGATGTTTATGACGTTGCCGGCAATCACGTGGCTAACGTAGTGAATGCTGGCACCAGCGCCGTTGTCAAGGATCCGGATGGAAACTCCATTTCGATGTCGTATCCTTGCTGCACCTATACTGACACCCTCGGCCAACCCGGCCAACCTGTTCTGACATTTAACAACAACAACACTTACTCTTATACCGATGCACTCGGACAAACTCGCAGCGTGACCGTTAACTATTCTTCCTATACGGAGCAGACACACTTTGGATGGTGTGGTGGCGCTGATTACGGCCCGTGGTCGGCTTCGCTCCCCAGCAGCATCAGCATGCCCGACGGCAGTTCTTACGGCATCACTTACGAGACCACGCCGGGCTTTCCAAATAGCGTCACTGGAAGAATCACGAAAATCACGCTGCCCACGGGAGGTTCGATTTCATATTCCTATACGGGGGGCTCATATGGTCTCGACTGTAGTTCACTATACGTTCCTCTACTCACTCGCACACTGACGAACTCAGATGGCTCAACTGCTGTGTGGAAATACGATGGACAGACCCTACCCGCACCGCAGGTCTTAGTAACGGATCCTTACAACAACGAGACGGTGTACACCTTCGGAGCTGCCATCCCGAACTACGGTGAGCTGAATTACGGACTTGAAAGTCAGAAACTGATTTATAGCGGATCCCATACCGGAACACCGGTTGAGACCGCCATCACCTGCTACAACGGTAATACCACGAATTGCGCCACAACTTCGCCGCAGGCGGGGGTGCCAATCACTGAGAAAGACACGATGACGACGATGGCAGGCATGACCAGCAACCTCGTCGAGACCAAGTTTGATTCCAACGGAAATACGATCGAAGTGAAGAAATACGGCTACGGGGCAACGATGCCTCCCACTGGCAATCCAGTCTCCGATACCGTCATCAGCTACGGGCAATCCTGGAATGGAACAACTTGCACCGCGTATCCCTCGGGCACGTACATCCTCAACACGCCGTGTTACAGCCAGACCACGAATTCCTCAGGCACGCCTGTCGCCAAAACTCAAATCGGCTACAGCAACACCGGTCATCCAACTTCAACTGCGAAATGGGCAGGCGGAAGTTCCTGGGTATCGAGCACTGCCAGTTACAATTCGAACGGCACGCTCGCTTGGACGAAGGACGCTGCATCGGACCAAACTAGCTTTTATTACAACGGACCAAACGGTTGCAACAACTTAGTGCTCACCTCAACAGTTTCGCCCGCAGCGCTTACTACCTCGCAGACATGGGATTGTAACGGTGGCGTGATGACCTCGCAGACCGACGAGAACGGGAAAACTGCCTACTTCAACTATCTCGTTAATAGCAGCGCCGACCCGTTCTGGCGGATGTTGCAAACCCAAGACCCGCTCGGCAATTACGCCAACTTTACTTATGGCGTCAATTCGACTGAAAGTGCGACGATGGCCTTTAATAACGGTGCTTCTACTGTTGACGTCCTAACCACAATTGACGGCCTCGGCCAGAGCGTCATCACGCAAAAACGTCAGGCGCCGGGCTCCGCAAACTGGGACACCGTTTCAACGACCTATGACAAGATGGGTAGAGTGGCATCCGTGTCGCAGCCCTGCACCAAGACAGCTGGAGCGCCATGCCCGCTGACTCCCGCCACCACGACCCAGTACGACGCCCTGAGCCGTGTGTTTACGGTCACTGACGGAGGAGGGGGCACGACAGGCTACGTCTATTCGAAGAACGATGTATTGATAACGACCGGCCCAACTCAGAATTTCAAGAAGCAGTTCGAATACGATGGCTTGGGAAGGTTAACTTCGGTTTGCGAGGTCACCGCTGGAACGACAGCTTGGCCAGGTGGCAACTGCGCTCAAACCAATACACTCACAGGATACTGGACCCGGTACACGTCCAATGCTCAGGGCAATCTACTCACCGTCACGCAGAACGCGCAGGGCACGCCGCAGACGCGCTCATACGCCTACGATGGCTTGAGTCGGATGACATCGGAGACAAATCCGGAGACCGGCGGGATAGCGATAACCTATACCTACGACACCGACGGCACCTGTGGAACCTCGAACGGCGACCTCGTAAAAAAGGTGGACGCTTACAACAATGTAAGCTGTTACGCTTATGACACTTCCCACCGGGTGAAGGGTATTAGCTATCCGTCTGGCCCATACTCAACGAGCACTCCCAGTAAGACCTTTGTCTACGATGCCACCACGTTCAGTTGCGCCAACCCGAACGTGAAAGGGCGGCTCGCGGAAGCGTTCACTGGCCCCAGCACCGCTAAGGTCACCGACATCGCCTACTGCTACTCGGCTCGGGGCGAAACCACGGATGTTTTCGAGTCCACACTCCATTCCAACGGCACCTACCACACGACGGCGAGCTAGTGGGCAAACGGAGCGTTGAGTGTCTTGAGCGGCGTTCCCACGCACAATGCCTGGACGTTTGGTGTGGATGGTGAAGGAAGGCCCTATTCAGCGGTGGATGGCAGCACGACCAATCTGGTGACCTCCACCACGTACTACCCAACCGCTGCGAATACCACTGTGAACCTCGGCTCGGGCGACAGTGACACTTATACCTACGATCCGAACACAGGTCGAACGGCGACCTATCAGTACAAAGTCGGCGCGACGCCCAAGTACGTGACGGGCACGCTGGGCTGGAATCAGAACGGGACTCTCGGTTCCCTCCTCATCGCCGATGGCTTTGATGCCGCCAACGCCCAGAACTGCGGCTATACCTATGATGACGTTGCCAGACTACAGAGCGTGAGCTGCGGGCCCACGAACCGCGACGGGACGACGTGGGGCCAGACGTTCGCTTACGATCCGTTCGGCAACATCAGCAAGAGCGTGCCGATTTCGATGACCGGCATTTCATGGCTCCCTGGCTACAACACAAATAACCAATACACTCTCGCGGGCACAAGCTACGACGGCAATGGCAACCTGACGGCCGATACCTTCAACACCTATGCCTGGGATTCGGACGCCAACACGGTCGGTTTCAATCTCGGTGGCAGCGCTCCTATCAGCGTCACCTACGATGCCTTCGACCGTATACTGGAAGAGAACAAGTCGGGAACCTACAAGCAAATCCTTTATAGCCCGATCGGCAGGCTGGCGCTGATGACGAAACAGGTAACCAACAATATCTTCCTGCCCCTTCCAGGCGGCGAGCAGGCAACCTATACCGGCACTACGATTCGCTTACGGCATTACGATTGGCTGGGGAGTGCGCGCTTTGAATCGAACATGAGCGAGCAGGAATACGGGGACGTAGCCTATGCGCCGTTTGGCGAGACATACTCGATCAAGAATACTCCGTACCTGTCATTTACGGGCCAGCAGCAGGACACGGTGTCGGGGACCTACGACTTTTTGTATCGGAAATATAACCCCGTGCAGGGGCGGTGGATTTCGCCGGACCCGGCGGGTTTGAGCGCTGTCGATCCCACCAATCCGCAGTCCTGGAACCGATATGCCTACGTCCTTAACAACCCGCTGTCCAATACCGACCCGCTGGGTCTGTGGTGCTATTACGGGACGACGAATGATGATGGGAGCATCGACCTAAGTAGCGCCGATGCTGACAGCCACTCGGGGAATTACGACTTTCAGAGCACGCAATCCGAATGTGAGGGTGTCAACGGCTCAAATGGGGGTACTTGGTACGATACTGTAGATTCAGTCACCGCCTACGGTGGGTTACCATCAATGATCGACATGACTAGCAGCACGCTTACCAGCTCGCTTACCGGACCAGTCGCAAGTGTCAGTCAGGCCCCGCCGTCACCAAAACCACCAAAATCTGAGTGTGTCTTGCCGGCCCTCGGGGCTGGCGCTAAAGCAGCTGGCAAGGACTTTTTTCAACCACCGGGTGCCGACCCTGCC
This sequence comes from uncultured Acidobacteriaceae bacterium, assembly GCA_963772195.1. GTDB lineage: Bacteria > Acidobacteriota > Terriglobia > Terriglobales > Acidobacteriaceae > Acidiflorens. The sequence continues at coordinate 125,123 of CAVYWE010000006.1, forward strand.
GGAGACGTCGGTGACGCAATGAGAAACAAGAACGTTCAGCGCGCTGGGGTTGGAGTCCTGGCTCAGATTGCTACTGCAGCGAAGTTTCTCGGCCCAGAAGCAATCGTCGCTGAGAGGGCGATCCCATACGTGGGCTGGGCTCTGTTGGCGTACCAAGGAGGCCAATCACTCCGAGAGGGCTGGAAGGCCGCAAACGAATCAGCTAATCGCTGCAATGGAGACTAGGCGGGCCCTATGAGTATCGAGCGCAAACTCGAGGGAAGGGAGTTGCCGATATTTGTAAAGGTATCGGTCATTGTAATCGGGTTGTTAGTCGGATTCTTAGACGAGACCCGTAGGGGCGGGGTGATATTAGCAGCAGCTGGAGCATTGGTGATTCCAGTTGTCATCTACTACGATTTCTGGACGGAGCCACGATTCTGGATAACGGTATCTTTATTAGCCACCGTCCAAGTACCTGTGGTCATGGCTGTGCGATCATCCGTTGAGCAGATGCCACTGCCTGCATTGCTGGCCTTTGGGATAGCTGACTGTTTATTCATCATTTTAGCTATCTCGCGCGTGATTAGAAAGAAATGAATACAGTCGGCGGGTGGCCCACTCAAGCCCGCTTTTGGCTTGAGTGGGGATGTTCATACGTCACAGACACGGCCCGATTGGCAGGCCCCAGCCGACATTC
>CAVYWE010000007.1:0-1500015 GCA_963772195.1 uncultured Acidobacteriaceae bacterium
ATCACGGGAACTTGGTACCTTCGTAATCCTCCCCTCGCGAATTCGCTAGGGTAGAGCATGGACCCAGCCAATACTTCCAGGATGAGGAACCTTTCGATTTTCGCCGCGCTGCTGTTCTGCGGCTTGGCCGCGAACTCGTATGCGCAAAATCCCGTTATATGGACTGCCGCCAACAGCGAGACGATCCCTTTGGAGCCTGCCAGCCTGCACGCCGGCCGCGTCTACCATCCCGCTGTCGGGGGCGGCGACATGCATGTGCAAATCGACTCCAGATACCCGGTCACCGTGGCCATGGCTTGGGCCGATGAATGGAACGCCGCCACGCGCCCCGGAGCCCCTCCGAATTTCAGCTTCCTCTGCGTGAAAGAGCATGTCACCAGCGCGATTTACGAGTGTCATCTTCCCTCCGAACGGCCCATGATCATCACCTTCCGCGATGAGCGCAGGCCCGAGAAGCCCGTCCTCAGCACCATTGGCGTCATCCTCGGACCGGGAGCGCGGCAATTCTTTTCCCCCAACGATCTCCACATCCAGTACTACAGTTGCCTTCAGCCTGAGTTCCACTGGCGCCGCATCCTCAACGAAAAATATCAGATCACGCCGGTACCCAAGGTCTACAGTCTGATGACTCCAGACCACGACGGCCAGGAACTCAGCCTGAAGATCAAGTCGCCCATCCCGCTGACGGTCGCTCTGCTGCCATCGCATCTTGCGGATCAGGTCTACGACAAGACCGTAACCCTCACCGACGCCCTCGACCAAACCGGCTGCAAGGAACGTGGCGTCCAGTCAATGAGCTTCAACTGCACTTTTAACGTCGCCAATGGCACGCAAACGCTGCTGATCCTCCCCGACATCGATTTTCGCGGCAACAAGAAAGCCACTGTCGAGGCCAACACGGTAAAGTGCGTCGAGCGTTGTGAGCTATTGAGCCCTCCTCCGAATCCGTAGAGTGGAAAATCGTGGCGTCAAAAGGAAAAGGCCAATCTGATTTCTCAGACTGGCCTTTATTTATGCCGGCAACTACCTACTCTCCCACACACTTTCGCGTGCAGTACCATCGGCCCAGCGGGGCTTAACTTCCGTGTTCGGGATGGGAACGGGTGGAACCCCCGCGGTAAGATCACCGACAACTCGGAGCAGCTTTTAGCTATTAGCTCTTGGCCATTAGCTCGACCCGGGCGATGCTGACTTCGTGCATCACATCTGCGGATCTACGCTGCAAACTTTCAAAGAGCGTGAGGACAAGCCCTCACAGCTGAATAGATTGGGTGTTGGCTAAGAGCTAACAGCTAAAAGCCAACAACTACAAAGCGTTTTCGTCGGCGCACAGTCGTCAGTACTGTGTCTTCAGTCGCGTCCAGTTTCTGACGCTTCTGAGGAGGCCATCGGCTTTCGAACAGTTTCGAACTGAAAGCTGACGGCTGAGTGCTGACGGCTGTTTTTCTGCACCGAGTAAATTTTATGGTCAAGCCGAACGGGCGATTAGTACAGGTAAGCTACACGCATTACTGCGCTTCAACATCCTGCCTATCAACCAGGTAGTCTACCTGGGCCCTTCATTACCCTTAAGGGTTGGGAGATCTCATCTTGAGGAGTGCTTCCCGCTTATATGCCTTCAGCGGTTATCACAACCGAACTTCGCTACCCAGCGATGCCATTGGCATGACAGCTGGATCACAAGAGGTTCGTCCATCCCGGTCCTCTCGTACTAAGGACAGGCCCTCTCAAATCTCCTGCGCCCACAACAGATAGGGACCGAACTGTCTCGCGACGTTCTGAACCCAGCTCACGTACCGCTTTAATAGGCGAACAGCCTAACCCTTGGAACCTTCTACAGCTCCAGGATGCGATGAGCCGACATCGAGGTGCCAAACCGGAGCGTCGATATGAACTCTTGGCTCCGATCAGCCTGTTATCCCCGGCGTACCTTTTATCCGTTGAGCGATGGCCATTCCATACAGAACCACCGGATCACTAAAGCCTACTTTCGTACCTGCTCGACTTGTAGGTCTCGCAGTCAACCACGCTTATACTTTTGCATTCGACGGCTGATTTCCAAACAGCCTGAGCGTAGCTTCGCGCGCCTCCGTTACAATTTAGGAGGCGACCGCCCCAGTCAAACTACCCGCCTTACTATGTCCTTCTCCCGGATCACGGGAGTAAGTTAGAACCACAGAACTCGCAGGGTGGTATCTCACCGGTGGCTCCTCCAAGTCCGAGAACCTGAAATCAAAGCCTCCCACCTATCCTGCGCAGCAAGTGCCATAGTTCATAGTAAAGGTATAGTAAAGGTGCACGGGGTCTTTCCGTCTAGTTGCGGGCAACCGGCATCTTCACCGGCACTACAAGTTCGCCGTGTCAGTTGGCAAGACAGTCGCACTTTCGTTACGCCATTCGTGCAGGTCGGAACTTACCCGACAAGGAATTTCGCTACCTTAGGACCGTTATAGTTACGGCCGCCGTTCACTGGGGCTTCAGTTCAAAGCTTCGCCTTGCGGCTAACCTCTCCCTTTAACCTTCCAGCACCGGGCAGGCGTCAGCCCCTATACGTCGTTTTCGACTTAGCAGAGACCTGTGTTTTTGTTAAACAGTCGCAATGCGCATTTCTCTGCGGCCTCTTCGGGCTTGCACCCTAGTGAGGCACCCCTTTTCCCGAAGTTACGGGGTTAATTTGCCGAGTTCCTTACCAACTGTTCTCACGAGCGCCTTAGAATATTCTTCTCGTCTACCTGTGTCGGTTTGAGGTACGGATCCCATATGTTCTCCTTAGAGGATTTTCTCGGCAGTGTGGAATCAGCAGCTTTCCTCCATACGGAGTACTGTTTTGCGTCTCAGTGATAACTTCCCCGCGGATTTGCCTGCGAGAAACACCTTACACGCATCAACCGTCATAGCCATAGGACGGCCTGCTTATCCTTCTGCGTCTCCCCATCGTGATAACGACCACACGGGAGGTCCGGAATGTTAACCGGATGTCCATCAGCTACGCCTTTCGGCCTCGCCTTAGGAACCGCCTGACCCTGAGCGGATTAACCTTTCTCAGGAAACCTTAGACTTTCGGCGCGGAGGGTTCTCACCTCCGTTATCGCTACTTATGCCGGCAGGGTCTCTTCTCAACAGTCCACCAGTCTTTTCAGTCTGGCTTCAAACCGTTGGGAATGCTCTCCTACCACGCATCGAAGTTAATCGATGCATTCGCTGCTTCGGTAACAAGCTTAAGCCCCGTTAAATTGTCGGCACCGGACCGCTTGACCAGTGAGCTATTACGCTTTCTTTAAAGGATGGCTGCTTCTAAGCCAACCTCCTGGCTGTCTGGGCGTTCCGACTTCCTTTCCCACTTAGCTTGTATTTTGGGACCTTAGCAGGCGATCTGGACTGTTTTCCTCTCGACAACGAAGCTTAGCCCCCGCTGTCTGACTCCCGTACTGGTTGTTCAATGGCATTCGAAGTTTGATTGGATTCTGTAAGCTGGAAAGCCCCATAGTCCATTCAGATCTCTACCACCACGACAAATCATACGAGGCTAGCCCTAAAGCTATTTCGGAGAGAACGAGCAATCACGGAATTTGATTAGCCTTTCACCCCTACCCTCAGCTCATCGGAGCTTTTTTCAACAAACACCCGTTCGGCCCTCCAGTAGGTTTTACCCTACTTTCAGCCTGGCCAAGGGTAGATCATCCCGCTTCGCGTCTATTCCTGCCAACTCTGTCGCCCTATTCGGACTCGCTTTCGCTACGGCTCGCTTTCGCTTAACCTTGCTGACAAGAATAACTAGCCGGCTCATTATGCAATAGGCACGCGGTCAGACTTTCGGCTTGCGCCGCATAGTCCTCCCACCGTTTGTAGGCACACGGTTTCAGGTACTATTTCACTCCCCTCGAAGGGGTTCTTTTCACCTTTCCCTCACGGTACTGGTTCACTATCGGTCAGAAGAACGTATTTAGCCTTACGGGATGGTCCCCGTAGCTTCTCGCAGGGTTTCTCGTGCCCCGCGATACTCAGGTACCAGCTTCGAGTCCGGATGATTTTCGCCTACGTGGCTATCACACTCTATGGCCCCTCTTTCCAGAGGGCTTCGACTAACCACCGGATTGGTAACTCTACTGTTGCTGGCCCTACAACCCCTGTGTCACCCGAAGGTGAAGCAGGTTTAGGCTGATGCGATTTCGCTCGCCACTACTATCGCAATCGAGGTTTCTTTCTTTTCCTCCAGGTACTGAGATGGTTCACTTCCCTGGGTTTGCTCGCACCCGACTATGGATTCATCGGGCCGTACGGGGGTTTTACCCCCGTGGGTTTCCCCATTCGGAAATCCCCGGATCAAAGCCTGCTTGCGGCTCCCCGAGGCTTATCGCAGCTTGCCACGTCCTTCATCGCCGTCTTCTGCCAAGGCATCCACCATGCGCCCTTAGTAGCTTGACCACAAAATTTACTCAGCACACAGCGGCTTCGCCGCTAGCTTTCAGCTCTCAGCTGTCAGCTCTCAGTAAAACCTCTTTGCACCTTGCAAACTTTATAGCGCCACCCTGCTCCTCGCACGAATGCAGTTCTCAGTTCTCAGTTCTCAGTTCTCAGGAAAACCTCCTGATGGCTGATGGCTGAGTGCTGATGGCTGATTACGTACACCAGCAGGTACTGCGGCACTCATAAAAATTTACTTCGCCTTGTAATTTGCCCAATCTATTCAGTTGTCAAAGTTCGTCCTCGCCAGCTTGCGCTGGCTGACCCGCCTGAGCGGGTATGGGTATCTTCCAACCCAATGTTCGGCGTCAAAGCGACTTTCTTTGGACCGTGAACTGATTCACGGTTGTCACATTTGACGCCCAACATCGGGTTAGGTCGCAGGTCTTAGGTGTCAGCTCTCAGGAAGATCCTCAGGTCGCTGAAACCTGAGACCTAGCACCTGATACCTGAACTTGGTGGAGCTGACCGGGATCGAACCGGTGGCCTCCTGGTTGCAAACCAGGCGCTCTCCCAGCTGAGCTACAGCCCCTTGAAACCGTCGTCAGTTTTCAGTTGTCAGTCATCAGTAAAACCTAAGAACTGAAAACTGAGAGCTGATAACTGACAACTGATCTTGGTGGGCCTGGGTAGAGTTGAACTACCGACCTCACCCTTATCAGGGGTGCGCTCTAGCCACCTGAGCTACAGGCCCGGTTGGCTCAGAATAAACCAAAACGTCCCGGAGCCCAAAATTGCCTTCAGCCATCAGCCTTCAGCCATCAGGTAAACCCGATTTACCTGATGGCTGATGGCTGACGACTGACGGCTTTTTTCGAGGAAAAGGTTGAACGCGCGACCGGGCTAAGCCCAGTCTGACGGTTGTGACAAATGTTCGAGCAAGAGAGGTCTGACCGTAAGCTCCCTCGCCTCTTCTCAGGTTAGTTTGAAGATTTGAGGGGTACATAGCGACATCTTTTGCCGAAGCAAAAGCGCTATGACGTTCTCTCTTAGAAAGGAGGTGATCCAGCCGCAGGTTCTCCTACGGCTACCTTGTTACGACTTCACCCCAATCATGAACCATACCTTGGACGGCTGCCCCCTTGCGGTTGGCTCACCGGCTTCTAGTGCAGTCCACTTTCGTGATGTGACGGGCGGTGTGTACAAGGCCCGGGAACGTATTCACCGCAGCGTTCTGATCTGCGATTACTAGCGATTCCAGCTTCATGGAGTCGAGTTGCAGACTCCAATCCGAACTGAGGCCGGCTTTTTCCGATTAGCTCCACTTTGCAGCTTTGCGACGGTTTGTACCGACCATTGTAGCACGTGTGTAGCCCTGGACATAAAGGCCATGAGGACTTGACGTCATCCCCACCTTCCTCCCCGTTATCCGGGGCGGTTTCACTAGAGTGCTCGGCATTACCCGGTGGCAACTAGGGATGAGGGTTGCGCTCGTTGCGGGACTTAACCCAACATCTCACGACACGAGCTGACGACAGCCATGCAGCACCTATACAGCAGTCTCTTGCGAGAAAGGGATATTTCTACCCCGGTCTCCTGCATTTCGAGCCCAGGTAAGGTTCTTCGCGTTGCGTCGAATTGAACCACATGCTCCACCGCTTGTGCGGGCCCCCGTCAATTCCTTTGAGTTTCAGCCTTGCGACCGTACTCCCCAGGCGGATTGCTTATCGCGTTAGCTGCGGCACGATCGGATTGGGTACCGATCACACCAAGCAATCATCGTTTAGGGCTAGGACTACCAGGGTATCTAATCCTGTTTGCTCCCCTAGCTTTCGCGCCTCAGCGTCAGTAGTGGTCCAGTGCGCCGCTTTCGCCACAGGTGTTCCTCCCGATATCTACGCATTTCACCGCTACACCGGGAATTCCACGCACCTCTCCCACCCTCCAGCACGGCAGTTTCGCCTGCAGGCTCTGAGTTAAGCCCAGAGGTTTCACAGGTGACTTACCGTACCGCCTACGCGCCCTTTACGCCCAATAATTCCGAACAACGCTCGCACCCTCTGTATTACCGCGGCTGCTGGCACAGAGTTAGCCGGTGCTTCTTCCACCGGTACCATCATTATTTTCCCGGTCGAAAGGAGTTTACACCCCAAGGGGCTTCATCCTCCACGCGGCGTTGCTGCGTCAGGGTTTCCCCCATTGCGCAAAATTCCCCACTGCTGCCTCCCGTAGGAGTCTGGACCGTGTTTCAGTTCCAGTGTGTCCGTGCGCCCTCTCAGGCCGGATACCGATCTTCGCCTTGGTAGGCCATTACCCTACCAACTAGCTAATCAGCCGCGACCCCCTCCAAAAGCGGATTACTCCTTTGATCTTTCGATATTATGCGGTATTAGCCTCGGTTTCCCGAGGTTATCCCCCACTCAAGGGTAGGTAGTCACGTGTTACTCACCCGGTCGCCACTATACTCAGGGATTGCTCCCCTTTCCCGTTCGACTTGCATGTGTTAGGCACGCCGCCAGCGTTGATTCTGAGCCAGGATCAAACTCTCATTTGAAACCTGAGTTGGTCTGGGTAGACCAACGGCCTCCGTCTGCTGTGACGAAGGTCCTATCTTGTGAGTACGTTCAGACTTGAGCCCGAACATTTGTTTCTCACGACTGGCACGTTCAACCTTTTGTCAAAGACCGATCCGCTTTCCGCCTGAGCGGTGCGCCTTCAGTCCGCCCGATTCTTTTGCAGAATCTAAATCCTTTGCAGGATTTTGGGCGTCCTCGAAACTTGTGGTACTAAACTTGTTTAACTGAGCTTGATTTTAACTAAGCCTGATAAAGCTACGCGTTCACCGGAGTGCTGTCAACCCGCTGAGATCACAGGATTTCCACCTGATTTCAACAGCGCGGGGAGTTCTCATCCCAGTCTCATCCAACCAGTCTCATCCAAGGCGGGATAAACCCAAGCTGCAGAACTTCTTAGAGACGCGTCCGAAAACGCTCTTCCACTCGGGCTCGCCACAGAATCCGGCGCAGGCCGAAGCGGAAGACAGTTCAAAAATTAAAGATCGCTTGGAGGCTCTGCTATTCGCGGAAACCCTTCAGGGAACTTTGTCCCCGAATGCGAACCCCGGAAAGGGGTCAGTTGGAGGCTTACACAATTGGATGCCAAAAGCCACCGCGAGGATTCAGCGGGCAGCCCAGACACACCAGTCACTTGTCCTCGACTCGATCTTTTATACCAAACCGCACCAGGTTGCGCAAGAGGAGAATCAAAAAAGTTACGGGGCGGGGTAGCGCCGCCGTCCCGGCGGCTTCAGGTGGGCGTCCTCGCCCGCCGCGCCGAGCGGGAGACGCGCTCAGGACAGCCGGCAAGATGCCGGCGCTACAATTTATTTTATTCAGGCAGAGGCCCTCTGGGTGGTATAATGGTAGTATGAAAGAGAAGACTTCTATCACACTGTCGAAAGAAGTGCTCGCCGGCATTGATCGCATTGCAGGATCGAAGCAATCGCGCTCCGCTTTCATCGAAGCCGTCCTCACCCAGTACTTACGCAAACGGGCGCGGGCTCAGGTCGAAGCTCGCGACCTCGAACTCATCAATAAGGCTGCGAATGAGCTGAATGCAGAGGTGGAGGACATTCTCCGGTATCAGGACCCAGAGGCATAGGCGGCGGCAGAGGCCGAGATAGAGACGAGGCGATGAGACGAGGCGAGATCTATCGCGTTCATCATCCTGGCGGTGATCCCACTAGCAACGACCCTAAACTTTACCGGAGCTTCGTAGTCGTGAGCCGCCAGGTCCTGATCGATTCCAGATTTCCCACCGTCGTCTGCGCACCGATACTCACTCGCGGACACGGATTCTCGACCCAGGTCTCAGTCGGCATCGACGAAGGTTTAAAACATGAGAGCTGGATCCTGTGCGACAACCTCGTCAGTCTTCGGAAGGTGCAACTGACCCGCTTCGTGGGGTCCCTGGCTCGCTCCAAGGTTGAGGAATTGGACCGAGCGCTCAAAATGGCTCTCGCCCTGGAATAAGTTGACCATGGGAGTAGCGCCGCCGTTCCCGGCGGGTGTCCTCGCCCGCCGCGTCGAGCGCGAGACGCACTCAGGACAGCCGGCAACATGCCGGCGCTACACTGCGGGCCTATAATTTCAATAGCAACGTGATTTCTGTCGTCCAACTCGGTGTGCTTGACTACAGCGAAGGTCTGCGCCTGCAGCAGAAGTTGATCCAGCTCCGCAAGGCTGGCCAAATCGGCGATGTCCTGCTGCTGCTCGAACACGCGCCCGTCATTACCCTCGGACGCAATGCCAAGGCTGCCAATGTACTCGCTTCGACCGAGGTGCTTGCTGCCCGCGGCGTTGAGGTCTTCGAGTGCGATCGGGGCGGAGACGTTACGTTTCACGGGCCGGGGCAACTGGTGGGATATCCGATATTTGATTTGCGGGGGTTCAGCCGTCAGCGATCAGCCATCAGCCTTCAGGAACTGACTGCAGAATCATTCCCCTCCGGGCGCAAGACTCTTGGTGCTGTTGACTATGTTCGACGGCTCGAGGAGGTTCTCATTCGCACTTGCGGCGATTTCGGCATCGCAACCAAACCCGTTGCCGGGCTTACCGGCGTTTGGACTGAATCTGTCCGTATGGGATCGGGTCTTCGACCCGATCAGGGCGGGCCGAAGACCCGCCACCACACGACCGAAGCCAAGATCGCAGCCATCGGTGTGCACATTTCACGGTCGGTTACCTCGCATGGGTTTGCTCTGAACGTGAATACGGATCTCAGCTACTTCGATCTAATTGTGCCTTGCGGAATTACAGCTAAGCCGGTGACGTCGATGGAGAAGGAACTGGGACGGGAACTCGATCTGAACGAGGTGGTGCAGGCGGTCTCGCGAAACTTTGGCAGCGTCTTCGCGAGTGAGATGCTATGGGTGGAGACGATCGATGCATTACTCGGAAATACCGTCGGAGTTCCGATGAAGGCGCCATCGGAGTTGCGCCGGCTGCGCGGCGAACCGCACGGCGAAGATGATTTGTTCCTCGCCTGAGGCGGCCGCGGCATTTGATTTCCTGTAGAGACGCGGCTTGCCGCGTCTCCCGCTGCATCCAAAAGGAGACGGGGCAAGCCCCGTCTCTACAGAGGAAACTCGCGAGACTCCGGCGCTATCTATGCGCTAGCATGTTCGCGGACTGATCATGGCAAAAAAGAAAGCGAAGACGAAAACCATTCTCCCCGCGAAGCACGATCGGACAAGAACCAGCTCGCATCCCCAAGCCAAAAGCCAAGAGCCAAAAGCTAAAAGCGCAGAGCCGGACGGCGATCTCCGCAGCTACCCCATCCGCGATTATCGCTTGGAAAAGCCGAGCTTCACCGTACGCCAGGTTCGCAGTGGGGACGCACTCCGCTACGAAGTGGAAAGCGGCGATCTCTCGACCCCCGCGCCGCCCATTCGCGAGTCGAAGTATCTCAGCCGCGAGCAGTGCATCGAAATCTATCGCTGGATGCTGCTGAACCGCCGCATGGAAACGGCGCTCGAAAATCTCTACAAGCAGGGAAAGGTCGTCGGCGGCGTTTATTTTGGGCTGGGGCAGGAGTCTTGCTCTTGCGCCTCGGCCTACGCGCTCGGTAAGGACGATTGGATGGGGCCGATGATTCGCAACCAGGGTGCGCTTCTGGTGCGCGGATTTGCTCCCGCGGACATCATGATGCAGTACATGGCGAAATCTGGATCGCCCACCGGGGGACGCGATACGACCTCGCACTTTGGCGATCTCGAGAGGCGCAACGTGGTCGCGCCGATCTCGATGCTCGGCGATTTGATTCCGGTGCTCGCGGGCGTGGCGCTCGGAGCGCGGCTGCAGGGCAAGCACATCGCGGTCATGACTTACATCGGCGATGGAGGGCAGTCCACGGGCGTGACCTACGAAGGGCTGAATTTTGCAGCCGTGCAGAATCTCGGCCTGGTGCTGATTGTCGAGAATAATCTTTGGGCATACTCGACGCCGGCGGACATGCAGTTCCGCGTCAAAGACTTGGCCGAGCGCGCCATTGGCTACGGAATCCCGGGAGTGATCGTCGATGGCACTGACGCCTGCCAGGTGTTCGACGCCTGCCACGAAGCCTGCGAGCGCGCCCGCCGCGGCGAAGGCCCGACGCTGATCGAAGCGAAGATGATGCGTATGAAAGGCCACGCCATTCATGATGGGGCCGAATATGTTCCGAAGCCGTTGTTTGAGTATTGGAAGAAGCGCGACCCGATTGCGCGGCTCGAAGATCATCTGGTGAAGAAGAAAAAGTGGCTGACGGCGGCGGAAAACGAAGAGCTAATCGCCAGCGTCGAGCGGCAGTTGGAAGAGGATCGGGAACTTGCTGTGAATTCTCCGATGCCGACGCCGGAGTCGGCCGCGGGCGGAGTCTATTGCGAAGCTGGATGCCACGAGATCAAGCCCAAGTACGCGATGCCTGGGTCTGCGACGCCTGGGTCTGCGATGCCTGGATCTGGGAAGACTGGTACACGCGCCGGAGAGTCAGCCGGTCCGAAGCAGTCGGAAGCGGCCGTGCATCTGAAGTAGGGCCCGGGCTCTCGGGCGAGCCAGGAGAAAATGCGCAACCCCACAAATAGAAGCCGGAGCAGCCGTGCTGCTCCGGCCAGGTCCTTTTGGCCTATGCTTCAGGCCGTCAGGGCCTCCACGAAGTGCTGGCAAAGTGAGGTTTCCACGTTGTAGTGCTTGTAGGTGACCGGGGTGGTCAGATACGGCTTAACGATTCCTTCCACCTTGGGATACGTCTCGCGCTCATAGCGCTCTGCATCCCGCTTCTCGGTCCAGAGAGTGATGGTGATCATTTTTTCGGTCTTGGTCTCGGGCTCGAAGGGCAGGATCTCCAGAAATCCTGGCTGCTTCTTCAGGATCGGCAGTACCTCGTTGCGTAGAACCTTCACGAACTCTTCTTTCTTTTCCAGCTTCGGAATAAATTCAACAATGCGGGCAAACATGATGGATTCTCCTTTCCTTTTTGAGGATTGGTGCGACCCGCAAGCTGGCCCACCTGGGAGCGGGTTGTTTACGAGTCAATATCATGATCATGAACCAAGGTCAGAATAGGTCGCGAGAAATCAGAAGTCAGTGACTCCACATACATCACGCTGTGATTCCAAACACACTATTCATTTGCTTGATTTTGGTAAAAGAGTCAGTTATGGGTCGGCTCCTCCATTGCAGGAAATTCGTTTTCACGCCCAGGTACGCTTTGACTGGTGATGGCGGAGGTAAACCGGACGCTTGAGTGGATCGCCACTAGTGAACAGAAACCAGTGGTCCAGCCCACGCTTGTGATTTAGGTCACGGAACCACGTGACGACAATCATCGCAGCCCAAGCGACATTGTGCGAGGCTGCCTCATATCGAGAGGTGACGTATGGCACAAGATGAGCGCGAAGTACTGGAACTCCTCAAGTCTGAGCTGAAATTCTTGGAAGATGGAGGCTACGGGCGCTCTCCCCGCACACCATGGCGTCCCACGTTCGTCTTCGAAGACTCACCCACTTGTCCGAACCACGGCGACCCCTCTCGGCCGCATCCGTGTAGCGAGTGTCTATTGATGAAGTTCGTTCCCGATGAGTCGCAGGAGGAGACCTTCCCGTGCCGCTTTATCCCCCTCAACGAAGCGGGGCAGACCGTTGATTATTTCTATCGCTGCGGCACGCAGCCCGAAATGGAAGAAGCCCTCGCCGCCTGGTTGCACAGACAGATCACCCGGATCGAACAGCAGCTTGCGAAATCGACGACACCGTGGCCGGCGGAACGCGCGGAATTCTCGAAGCTTGCATAAACCTAAGGAAGTAGGTTACCTGCCAGTTCGAGCAGGGTCGCCTGGAGCACACGGCGCACTCAGGAGTTGACCATTTTCTCCAAGGCAGGTTTATTGCGAATGATCAGGTTCGATCCCTTCAATTGCACCAATTGTTTCTTCTTGAAATCGGCGAACAGGCGGCTGACCGTCTCGCGCGTAGTGCCAATCATTTCCGCGATTTCTTCATGGGTGAGCGTCAATTTCAGTTGCGCAGGCTCGTTCGCGCTCCCCGCTTTGGGCGACCAGGAGAGTAGCAGCTTCGCGAACTTCTCCGAAGGTGAACTCGTCAAACCCAAAGTTCGGATTTCCTCATATGCGGTGTAGTAGTTGCGGCTGAGTTGCTCCGCAACTCGCAATGCTACCTCTCCGTATTCGCGCAGAAATTGCAGGAGCGCATCGCGGGCGATGAAATTGGCCTGGCCCGGCTCCGTCATCTCAGCCGTTACCTCATAAGGCCGATTGGAGATGGTCGCGTTCAGACCCAAGACATCCCCAGCTCCCGAAATCTGGGTGATGATGGTTTTGCCATCGCTCGAAGATGTGAAGAGTTTGGCCTTTCCCGCACAGAGCACGAACACCCCACGCGGCTGTTGGCCCTCGATGAACAGCATCGTCGTTTTCGGATACACCGCAGTGGACTTGATTTCATTCAGCTTTTGTACTGCAGGCAAAGGTAAATTACAGAATAAATGCTCCTCACGCACCGGGCAGATCATGCAGTTATCGATGATATTTAAGCCGTAAGGGGCGCGCATTCAGCACCTTCCAAGTGAGCGTATTGTAGCACCCCGTGTGTGATTGGCATCACGAACATCCGTGATCTCGGCCACCGCTTTGATGGGTCCGCTGGCACAAAATCATCAGGAACAATGGTAGTTGTAACCGCGACACTTCCATCTCCAGAATCAGTTGGCGGAGCAGCAACCAGCAATTTGGAAAACACAAAGCAGGACCTGGAGTACTGAATGGAAAATGAACATAAGTACCGCGTTGTAGCGTGGTGGACATCCGGACAGATGGGTATCGCCAAGTCTGATTCGGCTCCTAACGCAATCCATTTCACCGCGCCATCGCAGTTCGGCGGTCTCGAAGGCAGATGGACACCTGAAGACCTGTTGATGAATGCGCTCGCGAGTTGTTTTACGACGACGTTCCACGCAATCGCGGGCCACTCGAAATTCGAATACACCGACCTGGAAGTGGAAGCGGAGGGAACCGTCAGTAAAACGGACTCTGGCTATTGCTTCAGCGAGATCGTCATCCGTCCCAGCCTGACGATTCCTAATGAAGCGCAACGGGAGCGGGCGATCAGTCTCTTGCATAAGGCGAAGGAGCTGTGTCTGGTGTCGCGTGCGCTGGCAACACCTCAGAAATTTGAAATCCAAGTCGAGCTCAGCAAGGATTCAGTCGTCTAAACGCGTCCTGAGATCGCGGGCCGGTCTTCACCCATGGCAGGAGGTCTTATGAGTCATTTTCGCGCCGACGGCGCGTCTATTCCTGCGGTTCTCGGACTGTGATTCCCCATCTGTGATCTTTATCACAGGGAGCGGTAACCACGGTCATATGTCCTGCTCTCGGAAACGAATACACCTAAGAACGGAAAGGGGTGAATCATGTCACAAACTTCTTACGCATTACGGACAGAGCGGCAGGAAGCAACCTCCACGATGAAAGCACTGGTTTTCTACGGACCAGGAAAGATCGGCCTGGAAACAGTGCCCATCCCGAGGCCGCGAGCGGGTGAGGTGGTAATTCGTGTAACCCTGACGACCATTTGCGGTACGGACCTCCACATTCTGAGAGGCGAATACCCTGTCAAACCGGGCTTGATCATCGGCCATGAGCCCGTGGGCATCATCCACGAGCTTGGAGAAGGCATTACCGGGTATGAAGTTGGAGACCGCGTCCTGGTGGGCGCAATTACACCGTGCGGACAGTGTAACTTCTGTTTGGGTGGAAACTGGTCGCAGTGTGGTGGGCCGCTTGGCGGCTGGAAGTTTGGCAACACCATCAACGGCGCTCAGGCGGAATACCTGCTGGTGCCGCACGCCCAGGCGAACTTGGCGAAAATCCCCGACGAACTGGCCGATGAACAGGTAGTACTGCTGGCCGATATTGCCTCCACTGGCATTTCGGCGGCCGAGAGCGCCGACCTGCAAATCGGCGATTCGGTCGCGGTCTTCGCCCAAGGGCCGATCGGGCTGTGCGCCACGGCTGGAGCAAAACTGAAAGGTGCGAGCCTGATCATAGCGGTCGAGTCCGACCCGGTGCGCACAGAGATGTCAAAACGCATGGGAGCGGACGTTGTGCTCGACTTCACTAAAGAAGATGTGGTCGAGAGTATCAAGCATCTCACTCGCGGCAGGGGCGTCGACGTGGCCATCGAGGCGTTGGGAACCCAAACCACTTTCGAGAGCGCACTCCGCGTTTTGAGACCCGGTGGGACGCTCTCCAGCCTTGGCGTATACTCTGGAAAACTCTCGTTGCCGGTGGAGCCGTTTGCAGCCGGCCTCGGAGATCATAAGATTGTCACAACGCTCTGCCCGGGTGGCAAAGAGCGCATGCGCAGGCTGATGGAATTGGTCCGGCATGGTCGGTTGGATCTGACCCCACTCCTGACGCACACGTTCGCACTCGATCGGATCAATGAGGCATATCAGGTCTTCGCTGAACGGCGCAACGGCGTGATCAAGGTTGCAATCAGGCCCTAGTTGAAATCCGGGGAACCGCAGACTCGGCAAACGAGTTAGCGGTTCCCTATCCAGAGCAAGTCATTCACTGCCACCCCGTGCCCTTCGGCGCGGATGAATCACATCAACTCACTGCTAACGCGCCGATCTTGGCTGGAGATGGGACTCGACCATACATCCTTGTGCGCGAAGTCCTACGCAAACAATTGAATGGCGCTCGTAATGGAAACCGTTCTCGGATCCGACAATCACCCGACCGACGTCCCAAATTTGTGATCCTGATCACAAAGTGCTGTGACCCTCCCCACCGCGAACAACACATTCCAGCGCGAGAATCACTTGCAAACACGTAATAAACGTCCAATAACTTGAGGAGAAACCAATGCTCGACACGCAATCTAGGTCTTCACTAAGCGGAATCTTTTTGAACATTTTTGCGATCATATCGCTAGTTGTTCTCTCCGGGCCGAGCGCTCGCGCAGTTCCCAGCTACGCACGGCAGACAGGCCTTCCGTGCGCTTCCTGCCACTACGCTCCACCCGAGCTGACACCCTTCGGCAGAACCTTTAAGCTGGAGGGCTATACATTCACCACGAAAGCCCAGGTAAGTGACGACAAAAAAGACCACAATGCAGCGCTGCACCTCCTTGAGGCGTTTCCTCTTTCCATAATCTTTGACACTTCTCTCACGGCTACAAAATCGCCGCAGCCCGGAACCCAGAACGGCAATTTCCAGTTCCCTCAGGCGGCATCCCTCTTTCTGTCGGGCGCCTGGACGAGCCATATCGGGAGTTTTGTGCAAGTCACTTACGATAGTCAGGGCGACAATTTTTCCTGGGACAACACCGACATTCGCTATGCCAATCACGGAGGCAAATTATTCGGGAAGCCCATCACTTACGGCATAACGATGAATAACAATCCGGGCGTCGAGGATCTTTGGAATAGCACACCCGCCTGGGGATATCCCTTCGTCGGTAGCAACGTCGCTCCTGGGCCTTCCGCAGGCGCGCTGATCAATGGAGGGTTAGCGCAGGACGTGGCCGGTGCGGGCGGCTACGCGATGTTGAACGATCACTGGTACCTGGCAGGGACGATCTACCGGTCAGAACATATTCCAGGCGCGCAGCCCAACTCGGGCGCGGGGTTTGGCTTCAATATCCGGGGTATCGCGCCGTATTGGCGTGCGGCCTGGCAGACCTCCACCAAGAATAATTCTCTGGAAATCGGCAGCTACGGCATGCATGTGAAAAGCACTCCGAATAACATCACCGGCCTCGAGGATAGCTACACAGACTTTGCCGCAGACTTTCAATATGACCGAACGATTCCGCAGTTCAAGAACGACGTGCTCTCGGTCCGTGGAACTTATATTCGGGAGAACTCGTCGCTGCCGGCAAGCGTCCTTGCAGGAGGCGCCGCGCTGAGCCGCCACCATCTGAACACTGCCCAGGCCAATGTCGAATACCACTACGGCACAAAATTGTCTGGGACGGCTGGACTCTTTGACATCACCGGAACCCGGGACCCTCTGCTCTTTGCTCAGGCCGCAGTTTCGGGAAGCGCCAATGGATCCCCTCAAAGTAACGGCTACACTTTGAACTTGTCATGGTGGCCCGAACAGAACGTTGATCTTGCGGTGCAATACACGGGATACTTCCGATTCAATGGCGCGAAGACAAACTACGATGGTGCGGGACGAGACGCGGCGGCAAACAACACGGTCTATTTGCTTGCACGATTTGTGTTCTAAGCCCTCGCAATGTTGCGGACTCCTGGCCTGAAAGAACTGCAACAACGAACAGGCTGGGAGTTTGCGGGACTATCGCAGGTGAAATGAAGTTTACAAGAGAGGTCACTATTGAACAGATTTACAAGGCCTCCAAGAGCCATCTTTAGGTAAAGTCATGGTTTTCTAGCTGTGCCAGTGATTAGTAGAGGTTGCAGTCCGATCCGGTTCGCGGAATTTTCGAAAAGGAGATACTTAAATGAACACGATTAGGCGAGCGGCTCCGGTGGCTATTCTATTCGGTGCGCTCTTGGTTGCGGGCATTGCGCAAGCAGCGAACGTGAAGGGAAAGGTATCAGCGGTGGGATTGAAGTCAGCGGAAAACATTGCGGTTTATATCGATGCCATTCCGGGCAAGAAATTTGATCCGCCCGCGGAGCATGTATCCATTGACCAGCGGAACTTGAAGTTCACCCCGCACACCACAGTTATCTTGCGGGGAACCACGGCGGATTTTCTGAACAGCGACCAGGTCGCTCACAACGTCTATTGGCCATCGATCAACGGCAACAAGAAGCTCCGGCATAGTTTGACTATTGTGTCGCCGAGCCAACAGAAGTCGTTCCAATTCAACGAGCTTGGGACGGCACAGATCCTCTGCAATATTCACTCCGAAATGGTAGCCTACGTTGTAGTTGTTCCCACACCGTATTTCGCCCTGACCGGCAACGACGGTACTTTCACGATCCAGAATGTTCCGCCGGGAACGTACACTCTGAAAACCTGGAGCGAAGACGGCAAACCCACCACTCAGACGATCACAGTGACGGACGCCACGACGAATGTCGAGTTAGCACTGAAGAAGTAGCGAACGGGACGAAGGAATGACAGCAGACATCAAGCTACCCACCAAATCGGTGAACTGGACTTGGACCTGGCCAGGTTGGAGCCAAATTTCCCGGCATAAATGCATGTCCCGTTCACTACAGGCCGGGTCTCAGCCAAAGAAGTCTCGGCCAAAGAAAAAGAACTGCCTGCATCTGATGACCCTCGTGGCGGTGTTCGTCCTTGCATCTTCGTTGCTCGGCCAGGCGACCGGGACTGGAGATACTTCAGTAACCGCGGTGCGAGGCGAAAGCTGGCTCCGTCACCTCGGCAGGTCGTTCGGCGAAACCAGGATGGGCAAGACCTGGAACTTAGGGCCACCTCCGCCCGACCCGGGAATGGAACTTCCTCCTTGGCAACTGAATCTATCGCCCGGCTTCCCTGCTCCGATCGTTACCCTTCATGGTTCTGACCTGTATCGCATGACTTGCCAGGGATGTCACAAAGAGTCTGGCCAGGGCGCGCCTCCGGAAATAAACTCCATCATCGACCCAGTCCGGGCGACTTCCGTCGCGGCCATCACGGCGCGAATGAAGGCGGCCGGTAGGGAAATGAGCCGGTCAGATACAGCCGCCATGGCAAAGGAATCCAAGGCAATGTTGCTGCAGCGGCTCCACATTGGGGGGAAACACATGCTGCCGCCGACCATGAGCGAGACAGAAATTCGCTCGCTCGTCGCCTACCTCGAACAACTGGCTGCCATACCCGGTGCGGAAAAGAATCAGATTGCGGTAAAGGAATCGTCCTACCGCGTTGGTGAGCACATCGTGAAATCCACGTGCCACGTCTGCCACAGCGCGACCGGGCCGAACCCCAGCCCTGATCAAATTTTGAAAGGGGCAATTCCGCCGCTCTCTGCGCTTACGACGCGGGTGAGCCTCTCCGGGTTCGTCCGAAAAGTTACCAGCGGTGCGCCCATCATCATGGGCACGCCACCAACGTATTACAGAGGCCATATGCCCGTTTTTGGCTACTTGAGCCAGGACGAAGCCGCCGCCGCTTACCTCTACCTGATACGCTACCCGCCGCGCCCATAGGTAGTGAAAACCGACGCGTTTTAGGGACGCCCCAAGGGGACGCGGCGGCGAATAACACGGTCCGTGTACTGGCTCGATTTGTTTTCTAAGCCGTCGCAATGCTATAGACTCCTAGCCTGAAAGAAATGCACCATCGAACAGGCTGGAGGTCTATGGAACCAAACAGACGATTTCCCACGACCACAGCTGGACGAGTAATTTAAGGAGATAACATGAGAGAGCTTTTTCCGCGCCTCATTTCAGCAGGCATCCTGTGCTGCGTGGGTCTGCCATCCGCAATGCAGGCCCAGTCCGATCCCGCCAAACTTTTTAAGACGAACTGCGTCCAATGTCACTCGGCCAATGGCAGCGGCGACACCGCAGCCGGCAAGGCATTCCATGCGAAGGATCTGCGCTCCGCGGAAGTTCAGAAGCAAACCGACGCAGAGCTGGCTGAAGTGATCACCAAAGGCAAAGGAAAGATGCCGGCCTTTGGCGCGAAGATAAAGCCCGACGATATAAATAAATTAGTGGCTTACCTCCGGGAACTGCCAAAATAAAAATACGCAACCTGGAGTTTGGCGGCTGCTGGCAGCTTCCATGGTGCTGCTGGCACTTGGAGATGGCATGGTTGAAGGTGCGGGACATTCAGAAAACGAGACTTCTTTAGGTTCGGGATTATCTCTAGAGAGCAGGCGCTCTTTTCTCGGGGCATTGCTCTCAGTGGGAGGGTTCTTTGTCGGAGCCCTGCTCTCGGTGCCACTGATTCGCTTCGCGCTGTTTCCTCTTCTGCGCCGTACCACCGAACTCAAAGAGTCGCCGGTCGGAGCGGTGACCGAATTTTCGTCCTTGACCGAGCCCGCAATGCGCACCATCCAGATTGAGCTGGTGGATGGCTGGCGCAAAGCGATATCCGAAAAAGCGGTCTATGTAACGAAAGACAGTCAAGGCCGGCTTCGCGTGCTCACTTCTGTCTGTCCTCACCTCGGCTGCACGGTCCCATGGAATAAGGAAAAAGGTCGGTTTGTTTGTCCGTGCCATGGCGGTACTTTTGCCGCCGACGGAACTCGCATCAGCGGGCCCTCACTGCGGGGAATGGACACGCTCGAGACCTCCGTTCAGGACGGCCAATTACAAGTGCGATTCCAATATTTCCGGCAACTCGTCTCCGACAAAGAAATCATCGGATAGAGATTAAAGAGGGAACTCCCGAGGAATGCATTCGACAGATAAAACAGGCAAAGATAAAGACGAGAGTGGCGCTCCTCTTCTCCCCCAGAAAGGGT
The DNA here is from genome assembly GCA_963772195.1 of uncultured Acidobacteriaceae bacterium. Classification (GTDB taxonomy): domain Bacteria; phylum Acidobacteriota; class Terriglobia; order Terriglobales; family Acidobacteriaceae; genus Acidiflorens. Next base: position 19,862 of record CAVYWE010000007.1, read on the forward strand.
TTTGGGGATGGCTCAACCGTCGCACGGGCCTGGACAACTTGCTTCGGACTGCTCTCTATGAACCCATTCCCGGCGGCGCACGGTTCGCTTACATATTCGGCTCAGGACTCTTATTCATTTTCATTTCGCAAGTGATCACTGGAATATTTCTTGCGCTGTACTACGTTCCCTCCGCCGATCACGCGCACACCACCGTCGCTTACATCACGAAGGCGGTCACCGCCGGCTCATTTCTTCGCAGCCTGCACGCCTACGGGGCCAGCGCGATGGTCATCGTGCTGTTTCTCCACCTGTCACAGACATACGTGTACGGAGCCTACAAAGGAAGGCGTGAGCTGCTTTGGTTATCTGGATGCGCGCTCTTTGGGCTGGTGTTGGCAATGGCCTTTACCGGTTACCTGCTCCCGTGGGATCAGAGATCTTATTTTGCGACTGCTGTGGGAACAAACGCGGTCAGCGAAATTCCTTGGATTGGTGAAAGCATTAAGCGCTTAATGCGCGGCGGCACGGAAATGGGCACCCTTACTATCTCACGGTTTTTCGTGGCCCATATTTTTCTGATTCCCGCGTTCATCTTTGCACTTGTGGCGTCTCATATTTTTCTATTTCGCAAAGCTGGAGCCGCCGGACCGGTCGACGAAGATCCTTACCATCCCAAACAGAAGGCGGAACTCTTCTACCCCCGCCAGGTGCTGATGGATCTCTCGCTGACGGCCCTCCTTATTATTGGACTCGGCTTGCTGTGCTTTTTCGTACCCATCCAGTTGGGTCCGCCAGCGAATCCTGCCGACGCGCAATACATACCGCGCCCAGAGTGGTATTACCTGCCCATTTTTCAATGGCTGAAATACTGGCATGGGTCGGCGGCAATCGTCGGCGTGCTTGTAATTCCAATGGTCCTCGTCCTGGCCATCATCGCGCTGCCTTTTCTGGATCGCAGCGTCGAACGCCGCCCATGGAAGCGGCCGGCAGCGATCGGAGCATATGCATTCGTGGTATTCGTCCTGCTGGGCCTCGGCCTGCGCAGCCAGTATTTGGATCGGCACGACTCCGGCGTCGCTCAGCAATTGGCGAAGCAGAGGGCCGAAGAAGACGAATACGCGCGCAAGCCATTCGAGCCAGAGCTTTCTTCGGCATCCCTGGCTGCCGCGAATGTAACGCTCGCGGATCCGCTGGCCGCGAAAGGGAAGACCATCTTCGAGGCGCAATCCTGCAACGCGTGCCATGGTGACGCCGGAGTGGGCACGGCCGCCGCCCCGGCGCTGGTTGGCATAAAAGCAAAATTCTCACCTTACCAGCTAGCCGAACTTTTCAAACATCCCACCACGAAGATGAACGCCGGCGGTATGCCGCCCATCGATCTGCCGCCGGATGATTTGAAGGCGTTGATCGCGTACGTGGAGAGTCTCAAATAGCGGAGGGAACCTCCTGACAGGCGGCGTGGTCGCTATTGATCGAGCCGCGAAGCGGCGAAACAGGAAAGCCCGGCGCGTAAGCAAGATCGCTCCCTGGAAGGAGCATCGCACGCATGGGTCGAGGCCCTGGTCCCACGCCTAGGCTGGACCGCATTCGACCCGACCAACAGCCTGATCGGTGGAGATCGCAACATTCGCGTAGCGATTGGCCGCGACTACGCCGACGTCCCGCCCACGCGCGGCGTGTACAAAGGCGAAGCTCGCAGCGAACTGAGCGTCGCGGTGACGATGAGTCCGTCCGATGCGCCGCCGCCGGAACAATCCGCCCCCAGCATCGTCATCCAAACGCGTCCCGTGTTTGCGCCAGCTAACTCGCGCACGGAGCAGGAACAGCAACAACAGCAATAACAAATAACAATAGATATTTGTGTCGTGTCAGGTCGTCAGTCTCGTTGCGACCGCACTGCGGCGCATTGCATACTTGGAACGTGGGAACAGAAGATCCTGTGCTGTATGGCACGCACGTTCGCCTCGAACCGCTTGACTACCGCCACGTTGACGGCCTGGCAGCCGCCGCCGCAGTTGATCGCTCGCTCTACCAGTGGAGTCCAATCCCGCAGGGCAAAGTCGAGGCCACCAGTTACGTCGACACCGCCATCGCCTGGCGTGACGCGGGCAGTGCAGTGCCGTTCGCGATCGTCCGCGTGCAAGACAATGCCGTCATCGGCTCTACGCGCCTCTTTAACCTTGAGCGATGGGCATGGCCGCAGGGCCACGCGAGGTACGGCCGCCAGAATCCCGACGCCTGCGAGATCGGCTATTCGTGGCTGACAAGCTCGGCAATCCGGACTGCAGCGAACACCGAGTCTAAGCTGCTCATGCTGACGTATGCCTTCGAAGCCTGGGATGTGCTGCGTGTCTGCTTTCACACCGACGCGCGTAACCAGCGCTCACGGGCTGCGCTCGAACGCATCGGCGGAAAGTTCGAAGGAATTCTCAGAGCCCATCGGATGGCCGCTGACTTTATCGCTCGCGACTCGGCACGCTTTTCGATCGTGGCGGCGGAGTGGCCAGAGGTGAAGCAGAAGCTGAGGCGACTCCTGGATCAAGCGTGACGGCGTGCCGCGACCGCCAAACTGATAAAATCAGAATTCGACATGTCCGCCTCTTCCCAGCTTATCCAAATCGACCTCGGCCCCAGGATCCCGAGCCCGAAGCCCTCGTGGCTCAAAGCCAGAGCTCCGGTCGGCGAAAATTTTCACAACCTGAAGAAGCTGGCGCGCGGCCTGGGCCTGCATACCGTTTGCGAGTCGGCACAGTGTCCCAACATTGGAGAATGCTGGGACCATCACACCGCGACCTTCATGTTGCTCGGCGACATCTGCACTCGGCGCTGTGGATTTTGCGCGGTCCCCAAGGGGCGTCCCAAAGCGATTGACTGGGACGAGCCGCGGCGCGTGGCCGAAGCCGTCGCCACGCTCGGCCTGCGTCATGCGGTCGTTACCAGCGTGAACCGCGACGACGACAATGTCGGCGGCGCCAAGATTTTTGCCGAAACCATCCGGCAGATTCGCGAGCTCATCCCGGAGTGCCGTGTCGAGGTGCTGATTCCCGACTTCCAGGGTCTGGAAGAACCGCTGCGCATCGTGCTCGAAGCCAAGCCCAACGTGCTAAACCACAACACGGAAACCGTCCCGCGGCTCTATCGCGCGGTGCGCTCCGGTGCGCGCTATAAGAGGACGCTCGACCTGCTCGAGAATGCCAAGAAGTGGGATCCCGCAACGGTGACCAAGAGCGGCGTGATGGTTGGGATCGGCGAAGAGACGGCTGAACTGATCGAAGTCTTCCGCGACTTGGGCGAGCGCGGCGTGGATATTCTGACGATTGGCCAGTATCTGCGTCCGTCAAAAGATCATCTTCCAATGACGCGCTACTACACGCCTGCGGAGTTTGTCTCGCTGAAAGAAGAAGCCCTAAAGTTCGGATTCAAGCACGTCGAATCAGGCCCACTGGTGCGGTCAAGTTATCACGCGCATGAACAGGCGGACGTGGCGGCGAGGTAGTGGAGCGCCGGGCGTCCCCGCCCGGCCGCCGAACTGCTGGATACGGGCGAGAGACACCCGTCCCTCCATCGATCACATCCCCTACCAGACGCGACACGCATTCTGGTTCACCATCGGCGCTGTCGCCGGGCAGTGATAGGCTTCGCGGAACTCCGGCATATTTGAAATTGTTCCGTTCACCCGGTCCTTCGATGGTGAATGAGGATCGACGGTGACCAGCATTCGCGCCAAAGCGTCGGTGCGGTTCTGGCACCACACGTTGGCGAATCCCAGAAAAAAGCGCTGCTCGGCGGAGAAGCCGTCAATCGGCGCTGGCTCCTTACCAGCAAACGCGTTCAGCAGGGCCATGTAGGCAATGCGCAGGCCGCCATTATCGGCCACATTCTCACCCAGAGTGAGCTTGCCGTTTAGCTTCAGGTCGTCGACCGCGACGAAGTTCGCGTACTGGTCTTTGATGCAGCCGGTGCGTTCTTCGAATTGCTTCTTGTCGTTCGCCGTCCACCAGTCGCGGAGATTGCCCTCGGCGTCGAACTGGCTGCCCTGGTCGTCGAAGCCGTGCGTGAGTTCGTGACCGATCACAGCGCCGATCGCGCCGAAGTTCATCGCGTCGTCCGCCTTGTTGTCATAGAAAGGTGGCTGCAGAATTCCAGCGGGAAACGTGATGTTGTTCTGGGTTGGGTTGTAGCTCGCATTCACCGTCATCGGCGGATAGGGCCAATCCCGCTTATCGAGCGGCTTGCCAATCTTGTTCAGCCGGCGCTGCAGGTCGTTTTGATTTGCGCGTTGCGAGTTGCCGAAAGCATCGCCGCGCACAATCTGGAGCGCCGAATAGTCACGCCACTTATCGGTATAGCCAATGCGATTGGTGATGGCATGTAATTTCACCAGCGCCTGCGCCTTCGTGTCCGGCCCCATCCACGGCACACTGTGGATGTCTTCGCCAAGCGCTTTTTCAAGATTCCCGACCATCGCCAGGGTGCGCTCCTTCCCTTCAGCGCCGAAGGTCTGCTGGACGTAAATCTGGCCGACCAACTCGCCCAGGTCATGGTTCGTGTACCCGACGCAGCGCTTCCAGCGCGGACGCAATTCCTTGGTGCCCTGCAGCGTCTTGTTGTAGAAATCGAAGTTTTCGTTGACGAACGCAGTTGGCAGCGCCGGAACGCCGGCATGCACCGTATGCCAGCGCAAATATGTTTTCCAATCGTCGAGCGAATGCGCACTTAGTACTGCCTGCATGTTCTTGATGAACTCCGGCTCGACCACGTTGAGCGCGTCGAACCGCGGCGCGCCCACGCCTTCGAAGTAGCTGCTCCAGTTGAACCCTGGACTCAGGGCGGCAAGTTCACTATCGGTGAGTTTGTGGTAAATCTTCTGCGGATCGCGGCGGCTGGTCTGGTCGAGCGCGCCCTTGGCTAAGCCGGTTTCAATGTCCATGACGACCTTGGCTTCCGCCGCAGCTTTGCCTTCGTCGTCGCCCAGCAGCACGAACATCTTGGCCACGTGCGCGACGTATTTTTTGCGCAGCTCGATCGATTTCTCATCGTCTTTGAAATAGTAATCGCGGTCCGGCATGCCCAGTCCGCCCTGGTCCACCTCGGCGATCATCTGGCTTGCGTTCTTGAAGTCAGAATCGGAATCGAAGCCGAACAGCACATCGGAACCCTCACGATGCAGACGGACAATCTCTTTTGGAAGGTCCCCCTTCGAATGGATCGCCGCAATGCTTTGGAAGTCCGGCTCCATCGGCTTCGTCCCCGCCTTTTCGACGGCAGCTTCGTCCATGCAACTGGCGTAGTAATCGCCGATCTTCTGCTCGTTGGCGCTGCGGGCCGGCCGGTCTACCGACGCCTTATCGAGAATGTCGCGCACGATATATTCGCCGCGCTGCTGCAATTCGTTGAAGCGGCCCCAGGCTGAGCGGTCGGCCGGAATCGGGTTCTGCGCCATCCATTTGCTGCACGCATATGCATAAAAATCGTTGCAGGGATCGAGATTCTTATCGAGCATGTCAACGGAGAAGCGCACGTCGGCAGGCGGCTTTGCAGCTTCAGTCTTGGCCTGGGCCGGCTTGTCCTGCGCCAGCTTCTCCTGGGCAAGCAAGGCAGGCACCAGCATCATGGAGACGGTTAACACTTTCAAGAAATTGCGCATGAGATCCTCGAATCGAGATGTAGAACAGATCTGGAACAATGGCCAGGCAAGACATTGTATCGACGAAGTATTGGACGAGCGCCGCCCACGGTCGTTAGCTTCCGGTCGATGGTCGCTAGTCGTTGGCAGGAGCAAATCCCTCGCTCCGCTCTGGACGACAATCCGAAATGGGTATTGCGGACGATTAACCCCCAGCGACTACCGTTAAGGACAAACGACGACCAATGGGCTGGCCAATGACTAGCGACTAGCGACCATCGACCGCCTGCGTCAGAAAACTTTCACGTGGAACGTCAGATATTTCTTGGGATCTTCCCGGATCGCCTTCACCAATTGCCGCGTCTCCACCAGCATCTGGTTGCTGTTGTTGTAGAGTGCAGGATCCTTGAACAGCATCCCTGCCGTGCCCTCGCCTTTTTCCATGCGCGCGGACAAGGCCGCCAGACTATTTATCGTCTCTTGCAGCTTGTTCGCGAATTCCTGATCGCGCGTCATCTTGCCTATCGCGCCCTTGCCCGCATTGATGTCGTCGGTCATCTGGCGAACGTTCGCGATCGTCTTGTTCGCGTTGTCATACAACTCGGAATCTTTGAGCAGTTTGCCGGCCGTGCCTTTTCCCTGCTGCAACTCGTCAATCAGCACGTTCATTTTGTCGACTGCGGCGATCACCTTTTTGTACGCCTCGTCGCTGGTTAGGAGCGGACCAAGCGAGCCCTTCCCACTCTGGATGTCGTCCACCAAACCCTTGAATTCAGCCACCGTCGCGTTGAGCTGGTCATACAAGGCTGGACTGTAGATGACCTTCCCGATCGAACCCTGGCCGCTTTCTACAAACGCCAAAATGCGATCGATCCGCTTCAGCAACGCGTCCATGTTCTGCAGCGTGCCCTGGCTCGCTCGCACCACGTCCTGGATATCGGGCTGGTCGCGGGCCGCCAGCGTATCTCCATCTACCGCCTCCGGACCCTTCGCCTGCGTACTGTCAATATCCACATAGGTTTCGCCAAGTATCCCCGCGGTGCTCAATATCGTCACCGAGTCTTTGCGCAGATTGAAAGAATACTTGGTATTGACCTTCATCGTGAGTTCGACCGGCGTCATCTGCTTGCCGTTCACGATCCGGACGCTCGTCACGTTCCCGATATCCACACCCGCCAAACGCACCGGCGCGCCCTCGCGCAGGCCCCCAGCATGACCGACGTACGATCGCAGTGTGATCTTGTGGGTGAACCATCCGCCAGTGCCGCTCATTAAGAAAATTAGGACGGCCAGTGTGACGCTGGCGAACAGGACGGTGAGTCCTACGCGTAGTTGCGACCATTTCAGCTGCTTCTGGCTAGGCAAGGTGGTCAGTTAACGACAGAACATCATAGCAAACGCCGTCAAATTTTGATGGGGGCGAGTTAGTGATTGGTTATTGAGACCGATAAGGGGGCGGAAATTGCGCCAAAACAAAGGCTCCCAGCCTTCGCGCCCGGTGCGAAGAGTGGGAGCCCTTTGATGCGAACATTGCCGGTCGAGATCGCCGGTTCAGATCGCCGATTTAGTGATGCTGCTCGGGGGGATTGCCCTTCTGCTCGGCTTTCCCCTGCCCCCGATTCGCGTTCACCGCCCGCTCCTGAACTGCCCTCTGCTGGTTCTGGGCCGGTCTTTCCTGCCTGATCGGCCGCGGGTTGTCGCGGGATGGCATCCGTTCCCGGTTGCGTCCGTTGTCGCGGGATGACATCTGCTCCCGGTTAGGTTGTTGATTGTTTCTTGCATCGAAGTTTCTTGGTTGAGGGCTTCTCGCTTCTTGGTTTCTTACATTTGCGTCGTAGTTCCCGGGATTGTTCCTGGGATTGTTGTTCCTAGAATCGTTCCCTGGATAGTTCCCCGGACGAGCCATTGTGCGGCTACTACCATTGCCGTTGCCGCCATTTCTGGTCGTCTCATTGAACCCGCGATTGCCTCCACGATTCCCCGGCGACTGCCCGCGCGCTTCCTGCGACGTGATCTTCGGCGCGCGATACGGCGCTCCAGCCGCGCGGGCTGGTTGCACGTGCGGTCCGTTGAACTCACCCGGCCTGGCCGTCGCGGCTATCGGCGGACGTCCGTGATTTTCTGACGCAAGCAGCTGCCGGTTCTGGCGGGCGGCGTGTTCATGTTGAATCTGCGCCGTCAACGCCGCGTTGTGCGGCTCACGACTAAACCTTTCCTCTTGCGAAGTGGGCCGCGCTTCGACACCGCCTGGTCCGTTGAAGCTTACATTCCGCGTGTTATTTACGATAACGGTCCGGTTGTACACGTTCGTCACATTGGTCACGTTCACGTTAGTGACCGAGCGGTTGTAGAAGAAGGAGCCACCTCTCCACTCTCCGCCGAAGAAGCCGACGCCGCCGTATCCGAAGCCGTAGTTGATGCCGCCGTAGAAGCCCACATGTGGGCCCCAATAACCCGCGTGCCAGCCATAGAAGCCACCCGAGAACGCCCAGTAGCCCGGAGTCCACAACATCCCTACCGGCGCAATCACCCATGTGCCCGGAACCCAGTAATAGCCGTCGTCGTCACTCCATGCCCAATAACCCGGCGTCCAGAAATAACCCGGACCGGGACAAATGGGCTGCGCATACACGGGCAGCGCCGGCGGACCGACCCGCACCGAGATACCAATCCCGATTTCCGCATACGATGCCATCGAGAGCGACAGCACCGAAACCGTCAACATCAAAATTCCGAGTACCAACCCGCGAACGGAGCGTTTCATTGTCATTAGCCTTTCCTTTAGCCTAGCCTATTTTGGCCCAACGTCTGAAGCCCAGCCTAATTACGTTCCGCCCATATAAACCCTGAACTTCCGAGCATGTTGCGAGGGCGAAGAAACTTATGTTGAATCAGCAAGTTGTAGGTTGCTCTACAAACCACCTAGGAATGGCTAAGAGCTGACGGCTGAAAGCCGAAATCAATTTTCCAGAATGACGTGGGCCAGGGCTTCCTCAGCAGTGTGCGTAATCGAGAGCGCGATATTTTTCGTGCCGAGCTTGGCCGCAATGGCCGCCGCCTCACCGTGAAATTGAATGGTCGGACGCTGCCCTTTCGGACGCACCACCTCGATATCGCGCCAACGGACGCCGCGACTCCATCCCGTGCCCAACGCCTTCATCCCCGCTTCTTTGGCGGCGAACCGCGCGGCATAGCTTTCAAAGCGGCGGGCTTTTCGTTCGCAGTAACGAATTTCACCGTCGGTGAAGATGCGGCGAAGAAAGCGGTCGCCGAACCGCTCGATGGTTTCGCGGATGCGAGGAACTTCGGCGATGTCCACCCCAGTACCGAGAATCATCACGATATTGTTAATTGGTAATTTGTATTTGGCAATTTGGCACTACTCCTTCTCATGAAGAGTCGTGCTTAGGAGAGCGCGTGCTCAGGAGAATCGCGCTAAAAGAGCCGCCTTCAAAAAAGATTGTCGCCGCGGTAAATCACCTGCCCGTCGACCAGCCGTGCTTCGGCGAAGAGTTTGTGTGGGCGTGCCGGTCCTTCAGCGTCGATATGGAGAACTTCGTGCCCATGAGCCACCAGCCAGTCCGACACGATCATGCGATGGCAGCGGAAGTAAACGCGCTCTGCACACATGTAGGCGGTGCGTGAGGCGCTCGCGATTTGGAGCAGTTCGGCCGCGGCCTGCTCGAATTCCGGCGTCAGCGTGTAATCGGCGTAATTGCGAAAGCTGGCATTGCGCAGCGCCGTGTGCGGAGAGTTCTTGCGAGTTGCCTTGCGGTATCCGCCCAGAGCCTTCATCCAGATGTAGCGAATGCCCCGCTCCGGCAGCGAACGCTCCAGCGACTCGCGATTGAAATGCGGCAGGCGCCGCGACATCGGGAAGGCGCGGATATCCACCAACGTCTCAATGCCGTGCGCCTTCAGTGCCGACACAAGTTCTTCGAGCGAGCGCGTGGAGTGACCGATGGTGTAGAGGGTTGCCACAGGAACAAGTCTCAGGTTAAGGATGCTAGCGCAGTGGCAAGGTTTGCATCCTGCTCCGGGAAAACGGTGCGCAGGTCGAGCAGGGCTCGCCCATCTTCTACCCGCGCGATCACGGGCGGAAGGGACGCGCGCAGCCGCGCGCAGAGCTCGTCGGCGCTGAGATCAGCATGGGTAACCGCGATCAGGCGCGTGGGCAAGACCGCCGATGGGGCAGCTCCGCCGCCGATTACCGATTCACCGTCGAGGGTTTCCAGCTTGAGGCCCGCGGATTTTCCCTGAGCAGATTCAACCCGCGAAACGATTCCTTCCGCGCGGCGCGCGATCTCATCTTTCGACAGGCGCATCATGCGCAGCACCGGCACAGCGTCGTGGTCGCGTTTGACGTAGGCGAGCAGAGTGCCTTCCAGCGCGGCATAGGTAAGCTTGTCCACGCGCAGCGCGCGGAACAGCGAGTTCGATCGCATACGCGCAACCAGATCGGCGCGGCCGCTGATCAATCCAGCTTGCGGACCGCCGAGAAGTTTATCGCCGCTGTAGGTAACGATATCGACACCGGCGCGCAGGCTATCGAGCACGCCCGGTTCGCCATTGATTCCGACCGAACGCAGATCGATCAGCGCGCCGCTGCCCAGATCTTCCATAAACGGAAGGTTGCGACGATGGGCGAGTGCGACCAACTCGTCGAGCGCGGGCTGCTCGGTAAAGCCGGTGATTTCGAAGTTGGAGCGATGCACGCGGAGCAAGAGGCGCGTGCGATCGTTGATGGCGCGTTCGTAATCCGCGATGCGCGTACGGTTCGTCGTGCCGACTTCTCGCAGCGTTGCACTCGACTTCGACATCACGTCGGGGATGCGAAACGAACCGCCGATTTCGACCAACTCTCCGCGCGAGACGATGACTTCGCCGCCCTCGGCAAGCGAGTTCAAGGCGAGGAGAACCGCTGCGGCGTTGTTATTAACCACTATTGTTGAGATGGCGGTCGAGATCGTCTGCTCCGATTCACGTGGAGACGGCCGCCCTCGGCTGTCCGGCCGAGCGAAGCTCGGCAGCGCGTCGTCGAGGAGCTTTTGGAACAGCCTGTCCACATGAACATCGCGCTTCCCGCGCTCTCCCGTTGCAAGATCGTATTCGAGATTGGAATAGGCGCTAGCCGTTGCGCGGACATGGTCGAGCGCAGCCGCAGCCAGCGGAGCGCGTCCGAGATTCGTGTGCAGGATCACGCCGGTGGCGTTGACGAGCGGCAGCAACGAGTAACTCAGCGACTGCCGGAGTTGACGTTCCACCGCTGCCGGCAGGCCGCCGAGCGCGAGGTCCACCGATTTTTCGTCCAGCTGGCCGCCGGCAACTTGGCCGCTGCTGATTTCCTGGCGAAGGCGCGCGAGCACGACGCGAATACTTTCGGCAACGGCGGAATGCCCCTCGCGTTCGATCAGCGCCTGCATGTCGGCCTGGCGGAGAAGTTCGTCCGTCGAAGGCAGTCTCTGAAAGAGCGCGGATTTGTTGGCGGGAGACACCGCTGCCGATTATGCCACAGGGGGTGTGGCGCGGGCGCCCTCGCCCGCGGAAATCTCCGCGCAAAATCGGGCGATGGAGTCCAGCATGAGGTTACGCGGGCGGGGACGCCCGCGCTACAAGAGCTACAAAGTGTGCAGATACGCCAGCAGGTCTTTAATCTGCTGGTCAGTCATAACTTGGCCGAAGCCTTCCATTTTGGCCCGGCCGTACTTCACGATGTCAGTCACGCGTTCATCATTTGCGGGCAGTCCGCTCTCGGACAGGTACTGCCGCTTAAAAACACCCTTCAGGCTCGGGCCTTTTTTGCCGTGAGACGAGTACGGTTCATGGCAACGGTCGCAATAGTTGTCATAGATTTTTCTGCCTGCGGCCTGTTGCGGGTTGAGGCCGAGTTCGGCATCGGACTTGCGGCGCTCGACATCGCAGCCGGCGAGCGCGACAAGCGCCAGTATTGCCACGCCGGCCCGGAGACACGGAGAAATCCAGTTCGAGAAGTTCATGATGATTACGGCAGAGGTAGGATAATACGGAAAGCATGGCCGTTGCCGTCAAACGCGTTTACGAGGCTGCCTCTCCGCCGGACGGAGTGCGCGTGCTGGTCGATCGTTTGTGGCCGCGCGGACTGAAGAAAGAAGATGCGGCGGTTAAGTTCTGGCTGCGCGAGGTGGCGCCTTCGAACGAGTTGCGACAGTGGTTCCATGAGAATCCGGAGGGATGGCGCATATTCCGCAAGCGGTATCTCAAAGAATTGGTAAGTGACCAGGGTTCTGCGGCCCTGGAGAAGCTCCATCACCTTGCCGAAGGCAAGCGGCGAGTCACGCTGTTGTATGCGTCCCGAAACGAGGAGCACAATAACGCGATTGTGCTGAAAGAATTGCTGGAAGGGATGCGCAAGCCTCCGTCGAGCGTGGGTCGCGGCGCGCTTGGTCGCGGGCGGTTTCGGAAGGCAAGGAGACAGTAGCCAGTTCTCTGTTCTCAGTTCTCGGAAAAACCGGCTTTGTCGGTTTGGATTTTACTGAGAACTGAGAACTGAGAACTGGGAACTGAGAACTCCCCTATAATTCCCCAGTCATGTCCAGTCCCGCCATCGATAAGAAAATAGACAAAAAAATCGAAGCCCTGCGCGAGAAGATCCGGCAACACGAGTATCGCTACTACGTGCTGGACGATCCCGAACTTTCGGACGCCGATTTCGACAAGCTGATGAACGAACTCAAGCGGCTCGAGGCGGAGCACCCTGAGCTCATCACGCCCGACTCGCCTACACAGCGTGTGGGCGGCAAGCCGCGCGAGGGATTCGTGAAGGCAAGGCATTCTTCCCCGATGCTCTCGCTCGACAACGCTTACAGCGAAGATGAGTTGCGCGACTGGGAGCGGCGGGTGCACGAGCTAACCGGGCGCAACGACCTCGAATATATGTGCGAATTGAAGCTGGATGGCATGTCGCTGGCGCTCATCTACAGCGACGGCCGTCTGGAGCGCGGCATCACGCGCGGCGATGGCAGCATAGGCGAAGACGTCACCTCGAATGTGCGGACGGTGCGCTCGATCCCGCTGACGATTGCGAAGGACAAGTTGAAGAAAGCCGGAATCCCCGCCGACTTTGAAGTGCGCGGCGAAATGCTGATGCCGCTGGCCGCCTTCCGCAAGCTGAACGAAGAGCGCGAGCGGCAGGGGCTGGCCACGTTTGCCAATCCCCGCAACTTTACGGCCGGAACAGTGCGGCAACTTGAGCCGTCGATAACTGCGCAGCGCCGCATGGACTTCTTCGCATACATGCTGTTGCAGGACGGGCGCACCTATTTCGACCGGCAATCCAAGACAATGGACGCGCTGGAGCAGGCTGGTTTCAAGGTGAATCCGAATCGCAAGCTGGCGAAGAATCTGGCGGAAGTCTGGAAGTTTATTCAGAGCTGGGAGTCGAAGCGTGAATCGCTGCCATACGAGATTGACGGCATCGTCATCAAGGTGGATCCCACGCCATGGCAGCGGGAACTCGGGTTCACCGGGAAAGCTCCGCGGTGGGCAATTGCTTATAAGTACGCGGCCCGCGGCGCCGTCACACTGGTCGAAAACATCGACCCGCAAGTCGGCCGTACCGGCAAGCTGACACCCGTTGCATGGTTGAAGCCGGTGCCGATTGGCGGCACGACGGTATCGCGTGCCACGCTGCACAACATGGATGAGATCGAGCGACTGGGTGTAAAGATCGGCGACTATGTCGAGGTGGAGCGCGGCGGCGATGTGATTCCGAAGGTGGTGAAGGTCGTTGAAGATAAAGAGCACCCTCGCGGCAAGAAGCAGTTCGTGATGCCTGAGCACTGTCCGGTATGCGGCGGCAATGTAGTGCGAACGCCGGGCGAGGTGGACCATCGCTGCGTGAATGCGAATTGTCCGGCGAAGCTCCAAGGGACGATTCTGCATTTCGCCTCGCGCCACGTGATGAATATCGACGGCCTGGGCGATGCGCTCGTGAATCAGCTCACCGAACGCGGCCTGGTAAAGAATGTTGCCGACCTGTACAAGCTCACGAAAGACGATCTGCTGAAGCTTGAGCGCATGGGCGAGAAGTCAGCGGAGAACGTGCTTGCCGAGATCGGAGCCTCGAAGAAGCTGCCGCTCGAGCGCGTGATTTACGGCCTGGGGATACGGTTTGTAGGCGAGCGCACGGCGCAGTTCCTGGCGGAGCACTTCGGAAGTCTGGACGCAATCATGAACGCGAGTGCCGAGGAACTTGAGGAAGTAAACGAAGTGGGACCACGAATCGCGGAGAGCATCGTGGAATTCTTTGCCGACGAACACAATCGCAAACTCGTAAGCGATCTGCGCAAGGCGGAACTGACCTTCGCCGGACAGAAAAAAGAAAAGGGCACAAAGCTGGCGGGAAAGACTTTTGTGCTGACGGGCACACTCGAACGCCACGCCCGGGACGAAGCGAAGAAGATGATCGAAGATGCAGGCGGCCGCGTCTCAGGGTCAGTGAGCAAGAAGACGGACTACGTCGTTGCGGGGAGCGATGCCGGATCGAAGCTGGACAAAGCTCGGGAGTTGGGCGTTAGCGTGATTGGGGAAGCGGAACTGGAAGGACTGCTAAGTTAGGTCGGGAGGGGGCCAACCGTGAAATGCAACCGTAGGGTTGCTTTTTGTACCACACCAGGCTAATATGCAACCTGGAGGTTGCTTGAGATGAACAGCGTTATTGAGAAGCGCATTGAGCTCAAGGCGCCGGTTTCGCGGGTCTGGCGTGCGCTGACGGATTACCGCGAGTTTGGCGAGTGGTTTCGCGTGAAGCTGGATGGCCCATTTGTACCGGGTCAGGTGTCGCGCGGCCGGATTACTTATCCCGGCTATGAGCACGTTAAATGGGAGGCGGTCGTGCAGAAAATGGAGCACGAGCGGCTCTTTTCCTTCACATGGCCCCATCCCAAGTCCCTTGACAAAGCGGACTACCCGCTGGATTACTCGGGGGAACCGTCCACGCTCGTCGAATTCCGGCTGGAGAAGACCGCCGGTGGCACGTTACTGATGCTCACCGAGTCCGGCTTCGATAAGCTTCCCGGTGACCGCCGTCTTGAAGCGTTCCGAAGAAACGATGGCGGTTGGACGGAACAGATGAAGAACGTCGAGAACTATCTCGCGAACTATGTCTCGGAGAATCATGTCGCACAGAAGCCGTAGCAGTGTGGCTGCTAAACGGCGGAGGCATGCATTCGTCTTTGCAGCTCTGGGCGACGCAACCCGGCTATCGCTGGTTGCAAAACTCTGCCGGGGACAGCCACGCTCGATCTCCCAGTTAACGCAGGGCTCCAAGCTTACCCGGCAGGCGATCACCAAGCACCTTCGAGTGCTGGAGAGTGTAGGAATCGTGCACAGCGTTCGTAAGGGTCGCGAGAGTCGATTCGAATTCGATCCAGAGCCCATTGGCGGAATCAAGGAATATGTCGATTTCGTCTCTGAGCAATGGGATCAGGCATTGTGCAGGCTAAAGGCGTTCGTTGAGGAGTGACTACGAAAACTGACTAATCAGATGGTTGATTGTGGCGCTGGACGGGCGAGGACGCCCGTCCCTCCACAGCGAAGCACGCACTACTTCTTAGCCGTCGGCGGCAATATGCCGTTGAGGCGCAGATACATGGCGGCTTCAGCATAATGGTCGGCCCAATTGCTGGCGATTCCCAGCGCGAATCTGGCACGCGAGAGTGGCTGAGGGCCCATGCCGGCGGTCATTTCTCCTAGCTTCGAATCATCCATTTTTGAAAGTGCGTCGGCGCAGAAGTCGAACGACGCCTTGAGCGCGGCGACAAGCTTGTCTTTCCCATCCGTCTCTTTCGCTTCCTCGACTTTCGGAGCGGTCACGGCAGCGGCATTGCCGCACAATAAGTAATTCGCTTCGACCATGTGGGCGACCAGGTGGCCGAATGTCATCTGATCTGCACTGGGTTTGTAGGTGAACTTGTCGGCGGGCATCGCTTCGACGGCCGCGATGGTGTTTTTCTGCCGGCCTGGGAGGATGTCTCGAAGGGCGCTGCTGACTGGGTTCTTGGTTTGTGCGGGCGCTGTTTGCGCAGTCGTTGTTTGGGCTGGCGTTGTTTGTGCGGTCGCTGACGCCGCGAGTAACAGCAAGGCCGGGATCAAAAGTTTTTTCTTCATTTTTATTCTCCTTGTGTGCGGAGAAGCATAGCGCGAGCGACTAGGTCTGCGCCACCGTTCGTAACACACGCACGCGGACAAAGCCTGCCCTGAGCGAAGTCGAAGGAAGTGTCCGCGCCACACCGGCTTGCGCTATCCTAATAACATGCACGCGCATGGCGGACACGGACATTCTCATGGGGCGGGGCGGGTGCTGCGCATCTCGCTGGCCGTCACCATGCTTTACGTCGTCCTGCTGGTGGTTGCCGGCATCCGTGCGCACTCGCTGGCATTGCTTTCCGAGGCGGGACACAACCTGTCCGACTTTCTGGCGCTGCTGTTGTCGCTGGTCGCGGTTTATCTGGAAGGCCGTCCACCGAGCGCGACCAAGACCTATGGATACCGGCGCGCAGGAGTGCTGGCCGCGCTGGTCAATGCGCTGTCGCTAGTGGTCGTGTCGTTTTTTATTTTCTACGAGGCATTTCAGCGGATCCAGCATCCCGAGGAAGTGCGCGCCCGAGTAATGATCGCGGTAGCAGCGGCGGGAGTGGTGATGAATGGCGTGATCGCGCTGCTGCTATGGCGTTCTTCGCGGGATGTGAACGTGAGGAGCGCGTTGCTGCACGAAGTGGGCGACACGCTCTCAACCGCGGCAGTGCTTGTGGGGGGCTTTGCCATCCTGTGGACGGGACAGTACTGGATCGACGCGGCACTGTCGGTCGGAATCGGCGCGCTAATTCTGTGGTCGAGCTTCGGCATCGTGCGCGAGACGCTGAATATTCTGCTGGAGGGCACTCCGCGCGGGATGAGTCTGGACGCGGTGGAGTCTACAATGCGGAAGATCGCGGGTGTGAGCGATGTTCATGATCTGCATCTGTGGAGCATTGGGTCGGAAAACCACGCGCTCTCGGCGCACGTGAAGATCGCGGACATGGCGACGTCAGAGAGCGACACGATTCTGCGCGAGATCAACGAAAAACTCGGCCAGGGGTTTGGAATCCACCATACGACGATTCAGTTGGAACACGTGGTATGCGAGACAGCGCACGGATGCGTGATCGCGGTGCGGGAGGAAGAGCAGACCGATCACGACCAGCATGATCACGCCCGCTGACCGTGGTTTGGAGATCCCCGCACAAGACGAACACTGGCAAGACTCAAGCCTTCCCTGTGTTCCTCCGTGTCCCCTGTGGTGAAGATTTTGATCTAGCCACGGTCATCCTATCGAATTGCTTCCTACCGAGTGCTGCCGCTCGTAAATCTCCTTCACCGTTTCGACCGTGTCGGCATCTTCGGGGCGCTTGTCCGGGCGCAGCCGCACGATGCGCGGAAAACGCAAAGCATAGCCACTAGAGTGGCGCGTCGAACGCATCATATTGTTGAAAGCCACCTCGAGAACGGTCTTCGGCTCGACTTCCAGTCGTAACCCTTCTTCGTTGATCTTGTGTGCGAGAAACCACTGCGTCATTTCCGCGATTTCGGCATCGGTCAGCCCTGAGTACGCCTTGCCTATGTTTACCAGACGCTCGCCGTCCCAAACCGCAAATGTGTAGTCGCTGAGGACTCCGATGCGCTTTCCATGTCCGTACTCGACAGCCGTCACGACCACGTCGAGTGTCGCGAGTTCTCGCTTCATTTTGAGCCAAGACTTCCCGCGACGCCCCGGAGTGTATAGAGAATCGAGATCTTTGATCATCAGGCCCTCGTTGCCCCGATCGCGCGCGGCGGTAAAGAGCGCATCGAGATCCTCCGCCGAGCTGGCCGTCGCGACCGGAGCGCTAAGGACGGGGGAGAGGGAACCTTTGTCTCGATCTTCGTCGTGTACATCGGCGAAGTGGAGGCTCGACTGTGCCTGAGGTTGGTGAACAACTGCGGCGCGAGGAGCGGCGAGGAGATTGTCGAGAATTCGAGCACGCTCACGAAGTGGACGGTCGAGAAGCAACTCGCCATCCACATAAAGAGCGTCGAAAACGAGATAGGCGACGGGGACATCGCGCAGGAGTTTGGTGCTGACTTTTTTCCGCCCAAGGCGCTGTTGGAGCGTGCTGAAGGGAAGGGCTCGAGCTTGAACGCCCGCTTCACCCGAATCCCACGCGATGATTTCGCCGTCAAGGATCGCATCTTTCGGCAGCCCGCCAAGGGCTATTGGCAATTCGGGAAAGGACTCCGTTATCTCATCGCGAGTGCGCGAAAAAATACGGACTTCACCTCCGCTGACATGCGCCTGGGCGCGGATACCATCGTACTTGTCTTCAACCGACGCATTCTGAAAATGGCTCAGCGCTTCTTCGGAAGACTCGACCGGGCTTGCAAGCATGAAGTCGATGGGATGGAAAAGCCGGAGCCGGGCATCGGCTAGCTTGCCCGCAGACGCCAGCCGCAGAGTTTCGCCGATATCTCCGAGCAGCATGTTCGCGCGCTTGACCTCGCCGAGCGGCGCTTCGAACGCCCGGGCGATCGCCTCCTCGACGAGACTTTCTTTCAGACCGATGCGAAGATCTCCACTGATGATCTTCACGATGTACTTGGCTTCGAGCGGAGTGGCTCGCTCTAAAAGCTGGCGTAGAAGAAACCCCTTCGCCGCCGGTCCGCGGGCCGCAGCAATCTCGTAAAACGCCCGCTGCACTTCGGTGAGCGCGAGGCCGGATTCCAGCCTATCGGGAAGCGCCTCCGCGGCCACCGATCCCGCGTCACCGTGTCTGCGGTAAATCTCGCCCAGTTCCTGCTCTGATTTTCCCGAGAGTTCTCCGATGACGCGCCATAGCAGCGCGCCGCCCACCTGCAAAGTCGCTTCTTCATATGCCGGGAAAGGGCTCCCGGAAAGAAAAATTGCTGCAGTCGCGGCTTCGCTCAGTGGAAACGATTGCAAAGAAGATCGCAAATAAGCAGCAACCAGCGCCGTCTTTTCCAGCTTCTTGGTGGTTGCGGCGATCGCGTCGCAGGTCCGGGCGAGGAGCAGCATCCGTCATTCGATGCTATGGCCGATCATTGCGATTGCGGCGATTGCGGCAGCCGAAGGCTCAGAATGCCAGACATAGGTCTCAGGGCAATCCATTGATATATAAGGGGATACACGTCTCCTAGCAGACCCGATAATGCGCGTAACTTTCGCGTTCTGTGGTAATCTAAACGTTGGATTTGGAGTCGTCCTTCCTCGAAGCAACATCCAATTGACTATGCGACGCTGGCGACAAAATTTGCGTTTTTTGGCGGCGGTCCAGCTGCTCCCAGCTCTGGAGAGCGGCGAGGAAACCCTCGTCGGCGGGCAGGCCGTGCTGGAGGGCGTCATGATGCGTTCGCCGCATGCGTGGGGCATCGCCGTGCGCAAGCCGTCGGGCGAGATCGTTACGCACAGCGAGCCGCTGGAGCGGCTTTCCGAGCAGCATAAGTGGATGGGCTGGCCGGTCGTGCGCGGAGTGATGACGCTGGGGCACGCGATGACGCTCGGATTCCGCGCGCTGAAATTTTCAGCCAATGCGGCGCTGGACGAAATAACCGCCGATCAGAATAACAGTAACGAAGATCAGAGCAGCACCAACGAAGCCCGCGGCGTTGACGATCAGTATAAAAAGAAGTTTGAAATCACCGGCTGGATGGCAGGCCTGAATATGGCGTTCTCCGTCGCCTTCTTCATCTTCATGTACAAGTACCTGCCGTTGCTGGCTACGACGGAACTGAAGCGGGTGAATCCGGTTTTCGGGCAGCAGTTCGTGTTCAACCTGGTTGACGGACTGATCCGGATCGCGATGTTCCTGCTCTTTGTTTGGGGCGTTTCGCTGTGGAAAGACATCCGGCGCGTGTACGAGTACCACGGGGCTGAGCACAAGACGGTGTTTGCGTTCGAAAATGGCGATCCGCTCGAAACCGCGGCGGTGCAGAAGTATTCCACCTATCATCCGCGGTGCGGGACGAGCTTCCTGATGACGGTGATGATCATCTCGATGGTCGTGTACATGTTCATCCCGGTAACGACCTTCTGGGCGCGTTTTGCGGAGCGCATTATTCTGCTGCCGCTGATCGCAGGCGTTTCCTACGAGATCATTCGCTTCGCCGCCAAGCATCGCGGCTCGCTGTTCGCACTGATGACGGCGCCAGGACTCTGGCTACAAAGGATCACAACCCAACCTCCGGATGACCGTGAAGTCGAGTGCGCCATCGTCGCGCTGGATCAAGCGATGAAGCTCGAAAAGCAGCGTGGCGGCGAATTAGTAATTGCCTAGCGGTGCCCACCGCGACTCTTGTTTTCTTTCCCCTTCCAAATCATTAGAGTAGAGACGCGGCTTGCCGAGTCTCACTGCTGCTGGCTGAGACGAAGTAAGCCCCGTCTCTACGGATGAACATTATGTTTGAACGCTTGGACCAAATTGAAATTCGCTATGAAGAACTGACGCAAGCGCTGTTGTCGCCGGAGATCACCAACGATTCGGTGAAATACCAGAAGACTGCCAGGGCCCATGCCGAAGTCGCGCCCATCGTCGAGAAGTATCGCGAGTATAAAGATCTGAAGCGCGGCATCGCCGAAAGCAGGGCCGTTCTCGTGGACGAAAAAGATCCCGAAATGCGGGCCTACGCCGAGGAAGAACTAGGGAAGCTCGACGCACGCATCGTCACCGTTGAAGAAGACCTCAAAGTTCTGCTGCTGCCGAAAGATCCGAACGACGAGAAAAACGTGATTCTCGAAATTCGCGCCGGGACAGGCGGCGACGAGGCCACGCTATTCGTTGCGGAAGTCTTCCGCATGTACAACCGCTATGCCGAGACCCAGAAGTGGAAGGTCGAAGTGCTCTCCACGTCGGAGTCAGGCGTAGGTGGGCTGAAGGAAGTGATCGCGCTGATCGAAGGCGACCGCGTCTATTCGCGCCTGAAGTACGAGAGCGGAGTGCATCGCGTGCAGCGCGTGCCTGCAACCGAGCAGCAAGGACGAGTGCATACCTCGGCGATCACCGTCGCAGTTCTGCCGGAAGCGGAAGAAGTGGACGTCAAGATCGAAGCGAAAGACCTGCGTATCGATACGTTCTGTTCTTCGGGACCGGGCGGACAATCCGTAAACACGACGTATTCGGCGGTGCGGATCACCCACATTCCCACGAACACGGTGGTCAGCTGTCAGGACGAGAAGTCGCAGATCAAGAACCGCGAAAAAGGTATGCGTGTGCTGCGTTCGCGCCTGTACGAAGTCGAGATGCAGAAGCAGCAGGACGCGCTGGCCAAAGAGCGCAAGCAGATGGTGGGATCGGGCGACCGCTCGGAGAAGATCCGTACTTACAATTTCCCGCAGAACCGGCTTACGGATCACCGCATCGGCTTCACCATTCACCAACTCGAGCAGGTGATGGACGGAAAGCTGCAACCGATTATCGACGCCCTGACCACGCACTATCAGGCGGAGAAGATGAAGCAGGAGACGGCGAGTGTGGTGTGAGGTTGTGCTGTGGTAACTGGGCTCCGCCCCGTACCCGCCGCGCGCGGCTCGGCAGCTGGTTGCGCTCAAAACAACTCTTGAACTCGCTATAAACATTTGTGTGCTTTTTCAATCTTCCTCCGGTTGTTTTTCTCCGTGTCTCTGTGTCTCCGTGGTGAAATAGACTCGTGCAACTTCGCCATTCCCTGAACGCCGCAATCGAGCGCCTGACAGCTGCCGGTGTCCATTCCCCGCGCATGAACGCGGAACTCCTCATCATGTTCACGCTCGACTGTGACCGCGCGTATCTCTATGCGCATCCCGAGCGCCAGCTCACGCCACACGAAACGCAGGGCTATGACGAAGCTCTAGCACGCCGGGCTACAGGCGTGCCGGCGCAGCACATCACGGGGCACCAGGAATTCTGGGGGCTGGATCTAATCGTGTCGCCGGCGGTGCTGATTCCTCGTCCAGAGACAGAACACGTGGTGGAGACGGTGCTGGAGCTGGTCTCGGGAGTTCGCTCGGAGCAAAGCCGAGATCAAAGTCAAAAGCCGCGGACAGGAGTGTCCGCGCCACACGATCTCCGCATTGTCGATGTCGGCACCGGTTCGGGAGCGATCGCGCTCGCCTTAGCCAAAGAACTGCCATCCGCTGAGATCCATGCGACCGACATTTCTTCCGATGCGCTCGAAGTCGCACGAGCCAACGCAGCACGCCACGAACTCACTTCGCGAATCAAGTTTCACCACGCGGATCTACTAAACGGCTTGCCACATGAAGAGTTCGACTTCGTGGTATCGAACCCTCCCTACGTCGGCGAGTCGGAAGAAGATTCAGTGCAACTCGAAGTCCGCAAGTTCGAGCCGCGAAATGCCGTTTTCGCCGGACTAACCGGCCTGGAAGTCATCGAGCGGCTCATTCCACAGGCGCAGACGGTATTAACGCCCGGCGGCTGGCTAGTATTCGAGATCAGCGGGACGATTGCCGAGGCCGTGCGGCATAGGCTAGCCGGATGGACGGACGTTGGACTTACAAACGATCTGCAAGGGATTGCGCGAGTCGCAACCGCCAGAAGACCATCGCGTCGCTAGTATCGTGTTCCGCGATTTTTCCCCCAACATCCGAATAGTTTCCTGTTTGCCGACAATCCGTCCGGAATAGGAGCACGGCAAGACCCTTCCTTAGGTACTATAATGCCGCCGATGGCCCTCACCTCTGGCTCTAAACTCGGCCCGTATGAGATTGTCTCTCCGCTCGGTGCGGGCGGTATGGGAGAGGTGTATCGCGCCCGCGATACGCGCCTGGACCGAGATGTAGCTGTCAAGGTTCTACGAACCAGTCTGTCTTCGGATCTGTCCTTACGGCAACGGCTGGAGCGCGAAGCCAAAGCGGCCTCGAAGCTCTCCCACCCTCACATCTGCACATTGCATGACATCGGGCATCAGGACGGCGTGGACTTCCTGGTCATGGAACTGGTCGAGGGTGAAACGCTGGAGCACCGGCTGATCAAGGGACCTTTGCCGCCGGAGCAAACCGTCCGCGTTGCCGCACAAATTGCCGATGCGCTAGCCAAGGCGCACAAGATGGGCTTCACGCATCGCGATCTGAAGCCGTCAAACGTCATGCTGACCAAGACGGGAGCCAAGCTGATGGATTTCGGCTTGGCGAAGGCATCCGGCACGGCGCCTTTGTCAGATGTGCTGACTGAAATGACGGCGGAGCAGGCGAAGTTAACGGCCGAGGGCACGATCGTCGGGACGTTCCAATACATGGCGCCGGAGCAACTGGAAGGGAAAGAGGCAGACGCGCGCACGGACATTTTCGCGTTGGGAGAAGTGATCTACGAAATGGCGACGGGGAAGCCGGCGTTTGCCGGAAAGAGCCGGGCCAGCTTGATCGCGGCGATTCTTTCGTCCGAACCACAGCCCATGACGGCTTTGCAGGCGATGACGCCTCCGGCGCTGGAGCGGGTGGTTAAGAAATGCCTGGCGAAAGATCCCGACGAACGTTGGCAAAGTGCGAGCGATCTGGCGGCCGAACTGCACTGGATCTCGGAATCGGGTTCGCAGACGGGAACGGCCGTCCCAGTTCCTGTGAGGCGCAAGGGTTGGGAGCGCGCCGGTTGGTTAGTTGCGGCTCTCTTGTTGTTAATCGTGCTGGGTGGAGGAGCGGTGTGGTGGCTGGGGACGCAGCAATCTCCGCGGGCGATGTATTTCAATAGTCCCGTCACTCGCCCCGCCAATGACATCGCTTTATCACCCGATGGGCGGACCCTGGCGATGGTGGCGTATTGGGATCAGACCAGCAAGTACATGCTCTGGACACACCAAGTGGGAGGCCGGGGCGCGACCCCTGTGCCGGGAACGGAAGATGCCTCGCATCCTTTCTGGTCACCGGACGGCCGATCCATTGCGTTTTTCGCTCAGGGGAAGCTTAAGAAGGTAGATCTGTCATCGGGAGGATCAGCGCAGGTGTTGTGCGATGCTCCTCACGGCCGTGGCGGAACCTGGAACAGAGAGGGAACGATTCTCTTCACCCCTGACTTTTTCGGCGGACTATATCGGTTGTCATTAGCGGGCGGTGCGCCGGTGGAAGTGACCAAGCCGGATGCGGCTCGCTTCGAAGCCAGTCACCGTTGGCCCGTTTTCATGTCTGACGGACGGCACTTCCTGTATCTGGCGGCAAACTTCTCGGGACACTTTGAAACGAACGAGATTTTTCAAGGCTCGCTGGATTCGGGCGAGAGGCGGCCCATTGTCGGCGCCAGCTCGAACGTCGCCTATGCCGACCCGGGCTACCTGTTGTACATGCGGGACAATGCTTTGGTGGCGCAGCGATTTGATTCCAAGAAATATGTGCTCAGCGGTGAACCCCGCACCATCAGCGATGAAGTGCAGTACTTTCCCCAGACCGACCTTGCCCTGTTCGATGTAGCGGGCACGGCGACTCTGGTTACGCAAACGGGAAAAGGCGCGGACAAGTCGCAATTGACATGGTTCAGCAGAAATGGCGGGAAGACGGGCGCGGTCGGAGCGCCGGGAGGATTCGCCAATCCGAGCATCTCCGCGGACGGACGGCGGTTGGCCTTTGAGCAGACGGATAGCGACGGTCGCCACATCGATATCTGGATTCACGAACTGGCAACAGGTGGGACGACGCGTTTGACGTTCGGTCCGGGGCTCAACGAGATCCCCGTCTGGAGTCCGGATGGCAAGCGGATCGCATATGGCTCGAGTCGAAAGCTCAACTTCACCACGTACCTGAAGAACGCCGACGGATCGGGGTCGGAGCGAGAGATAGCCGATCTGGGTGCCAATGGAGAAGGCGTCTGGGATTGGTCGCGCGACGATAAATACATCCTCGCTCGAAAGGATAACGAGCTGTGGTATTTGGCATTGCCGGATTTCCAGGCTAAGCCGTACCTGCAACCGAAGTGGATCGTGCGCAATGCGCAGTTTTCGCCGGATGGGAACTGGGTGGCGTTTTCATCGAATGAAACAGGAAACTGGGAGGTCTATGTTTCGCCCTTTCCGAACGGAACCAGCAAATGGCAGGTGTCCAGGGGAGGCAGCGAGCCGCGATGGAGGCGCGATGGCAAGGAGCTGTTCTATTTATCCGCCGAAGGGAAAATGATGGCCGCGCCGGTGAAGTTGGGACCCAGCTTCGAAGCCGGACCGCCCGTGGTGTTGTTTCAGACCCACCTGCGACAGCCAATTTCTGCGCAAGACGTGTTTGCCTACGATGTGACCAGCGATGGCCAGAAATTTCTGATCAACACAAAAGTGGATGAGCCCAATGCGGCGCCGTTGTCGATCGTCCTGAACTGGGCTTCGGAGATGGAGAAATAAGTCTGACTGCATGACCTCAGCAATCTTCCGTACCAGTACTAACTGGTGAATATAATCGGAGTAAGTAGAAGGGTTTCTACAGAACTTCCTAGAACGTCACTCGCACTCCAAGTTGTGCCGCGAACGGGATTCCAACCGTGGTGCCGGGACCAAAGAAATCCCCCAACCCGCCCGAAGGTATTTCAAGCTGCTTCAGGCTGGTGACGGGATTGGTCACGGAGCAGTCTGCAACCGTGCAGATGTCGGTCACGTTATCGCTTTCGATCTGGCCGGCAGGAACCGGAAGCGCGGCCACATTGGCAATGAAATTAGCGCCGGGGTTGTTGCGGTTGAACAGATTGAAAAATTCGGCGAACGGGTTGATCTGCCAGCGCTCCCCGATCTTGATCGGCCGGCTGACGCGCATGTCCACCTGGATGTAGGGCGTTCCGCGGAATTCGTCGAGGCTGGTTGGCCTTCCATTCACGGAAATGCGGCCGCTGCCGTCCTGATTGGTGATGGTGAACGGACGGGCGCTTTCCGCCTGAGTCATGGTGGTCAATTCGAAACCACCGGGGATATGCAGCGTACCGGCGAGCACAAAGCGGTGGCGAACATCTTCGCCGGACGGTCCGTAGTCGCCAGGGGCGAAAGCATTCAGCGGATTGCAAACGCCATTCACATAGTCGAATGTTTCGCCCAGTACGCAACCCCACGTCTGCGCGTGCGCCAGCGTGTAATTCGCCACCAGGCTGAAGCGGCTGGAAACGTTCCCCTGCAAGTGAAGCATCAGAGCGTTGTAGCTCGAACGGTTGTCGGACTTGTAAAGATTGAATTCAGGGAACGCGTAGGCGCGATAAGCGTGGTTGCCCTCTTCATGGGTGTAGTCGGCGCTCACCGCCCAGTGCTCGCTGAACGCATGCTGCACGCCGCCCGTCGCGTGGATGGCGTATGGCGTCCGATAACGTGGATCAATGTAGGACGGAGGACTGTTATCAGTTCCTCCGTTGACTGCTTGAAACGCAGTGACCCATCCGCCCTGCGCCAGATCGTTGTAGAAAATGCCAAAGCCGGCGCGAATCACGGTCTTCTCGCTGCCGCCGGGCGAGTAGGTGATTCCGAAGCGAGGCGCGAACTGCTTCCGGTAATCATGAGGAACCGCGGCCGGCACTCCGTTTAACGGGAGCATGGCGAAGACTGGATTCGCAGCCTGGCCACGCCCAGAGGCCGTGAAGAGGCCGAACGTCGCCTGATAGCGTAGGCCGTAGTTGACCGTCACGTGGCGCGAGAGTCGAAACGAATCTTGCGCGTAAAGCGCCAGCCGTTGAACATTCTGCGAGAAGATGCCGTCTCCAGCGGGCGTGCTCACCTTACCAGCGGCCAGATCGATAGGAAACTGGGCGAGGTTTGTGGAATTCGCCGTGTAAAACGTGGGGTCATTGGGGAGCGTGTATAGCGTCTCGGCGTTTGCCGACAGCGCGCCGCTGAGCACCGGTTCGTGAATAAAGTTGACGCCGAACTTCAGCGAATGATCCCCGGTAGCCCGGCTGAGGTCGTAGCGGAGTTGGTATTTTTCCTGGTTGCGAAGCCGGGGAAACGCGGTGATAGGAGTGGCGAACTGGTTGTCGCCGAACGTTTCGTGCCCCGACACGGTCAGCGAAGTCAGACTGAAAGGAAATTGCAGGGCAAAGCCGAGCGTCGAGTTGCGCGTCTGAGTGAGGTGCAATTCGCTGGCGTCGAAGACGAACGTGCCCAGCCAGGTCGGTCCGAATGCGTAAGTGTTGCTGATAACCGTGTTGAAATAATTGTTGTGCGTTGTCAGTCCAGTCGAAGGCAGCGTCGCCTGTTGCACCAGGGCGTTGTGCGTGACATAGCTGTCTTCGGAAGTGCGCAGGAACCATTGCGACTTCGCAGACTGCGCCCAGTCGAAACGCAGCGACCCGATGTAATCGCGGAAGGGGATAGGAACATTTTGCGGCACATCGATTGAAGAAACACCAGGAATCAGGCCATCCGAGGCCAACTGCGCCAAGGCATCGAATTGCGTTGTGCTCGCAGGGCTGTAGGCAATGCTGGCATTTTCATGGACATGCTCAAATGAAGCGAAGAGCCAGAACTTGTTTTTCACGAGCGGCCCACCGAGAGTGCCAACATAGTTCTGGCGCGAAAACGGCTGCTTGGGATTGGGCGCGGGATTCTCAATCGGGAAGCGGGCGTTGAGTTGCGACGCACGCTCATAGAAAGCTGCGTCGCCGTGCCACTCATTCGTGCCGTGTTTGGTGGTAATCACGACGGACCCCGCCGTCGTCCCGCCGGTGTCCGCATCTTCATTCGCGGTGCGCACCGCAAATTCCTGAATGGCATCGGGCGAGAAGTTTTGCAAAAATCCGCCGATGAAGTCGTCGGAGTTATCGCCACCGTCGACCGACAGCTCGTTGTTCAAGCCGGAGCTTCCTCCAGTTGAGACGGCGGTGATACGCGCCTTCGTCGGATCGGAAGGCTCGACGGGCTCGGTTCCGGGCACGAGATAAGCAATGTTGGCGAAACTGCGGGCCGCGAGCGGGAGAGTTTCCAGGTCCCGGCTGCCGACTACTCCCTGATGCACCGCGCTAGCCGTGTCAATCGACTCGGTCGTAATCGAGGAAGGATCGCTCTGCACATTCACCATCTCGCTCCCGCCTTCTGGTTTGAGCGTGACGGTGATATCGCGCACCAGGCTGACGGCAACGTCCACATTTGCGCTGGCCTGGTCAAAACCCTTGGCCGTCACCGTAACGCGATAGGAGCCTGGTAGCAGGCCGTCAATCCGGAACTCTCCCCGCTCATCTGCCGTTGCCTGGCGAGTCATAGAAGATGTGTTTGACTCGACGACGACCCGAGCTCGCGGCACTCGCGCGGCGCTCGCGTCCTGAACCTCTCCCCGAAGCGCGCCGTTTGGATTCTGCGGGCACACGAGCGAAGGATCAGAGACGAACATCAACAGGAAAATGGAGAGGATAACCGCGCACATTGGCGAGCGCGATTTGCGCGAAGCGGTCGCCATCGCTGGGATTATCGCGTAGCCGCCGCAGGCAGGATCTCTTCCACGTCGATCTTGGTCGGGTAATTTCCCGTATAGCAGGCGGAGCAGTAAGTGGTTTTTTCTCCATCCGCGCAAGCTTTCTTCAGACCTTCCAGCGAGAGATAGGCGAGCGAGTCGGCAACAATGAAATCGCGAATCTCATCGATTGTCTTGTTGGCGGCGATCAACTCTTTTTTGGACGGTGTATCGACGCCGTAGAAGCAAGGCGAGATGGTCGGCGGACAGGAAATTCGCATGTGGACTTCCTTCGCGCCTGCATTACGAATCATGCGCACAATCTTCCTGCTGGTGGTGCCACGCACAATGGAGTCGTCAACCAGAATCACACGTTTGCCTTCGAGCAGGCCGTGAACGGCATTCAGTTTCAGCTTCACCCCGAAGTCGCGGACAGACTGTTGCGGCTCGATGAAAGTACGTCCGATGTAGTGGTTGCGAATAAGGCCAAGGCGAAAAGGGATGCCACTCTCGGCGGCATATCCGATCGCCGCAGTATTGCCGGAATCTGGAACGGGAACGATGATATCGGCGTCCACCGGAGCCTCTCGCGCGAGCTGGCGTCCCATGGCGTCGCGGCTTTGATCGACCGAGCGGCCGAACACCAGGCTGTCGGGACGCGAAAAATAAACGTGTTCAAAGATGCAGCTCGACTGCGCCGGAGACGGCGAGTAAAAACGCGAGCTGATGCCTTCGGGCCCAACAATGACCAGTTCGCCGGGTTTGACGTCGCGTTCGTAGGTGGCGCCAAGCAAATCAAAAGCGCAGGTTTCGGAGGCAAAAACGACCGTGTCTCTTTTCTCACTGGTTAGAGCCGGAATGCGTCCCATCGCCAGTGGGCGAAACCCGCGCGGATCGCGGGCGGCAAAGATACGGTCGCGGCTGATCATCACCAGCGAAAAAGCGCCTTCCACGCGGCGCAGGCTGTCGGCGATGGCATCCGGCAGCGTCTGTTCGCGGGAGAGCGCAATCAGGTGAACCAGCACTTCCGTGTCGCTGTTGGTTTGGAAGATCGACCCCTGGCCCTCCAGCTTCGCGCGAATCGCCTGCGCGTTTACCAGGTTGCCATTATGAGCAATCGCGATCGTGCCCTTGTTGGATTGCACCATGATCGGCTGGGCGTTCAGTAAGGCCGAATCGCCGGCCGTCGAATATCGTGTGTGGCCGATGGCGAGAACACCGCGCAAGGAAGCCAGCACTTCATGGCTGAAAATATCGGCGACCAGCCCCATGGACTTATGCTGGCGCAAGCGCTCGCCGTCCGAAGTGACGATGCCCGCCGATTCCTGTCCACGATGTTGCAGGGCATGCAGTCCGAGATAGGCAAGCTTCTCGGCCTCAGGATGAGCGTGGATGGCGACCACGCCGCATTCATCACGAAATTTGTCGGAAGTCAGCATTTAGCACTTAGCCTTTAGTCCCTAGCCAAACTTTGTTCATGGAGCGACGGGCGTCTCGCCCGTCCACCTCAGTCTCCAGTCGGCGTTCCGAGTTCCATCCGCAACGCCCTCTCCAGCGCCCCTTCATACGCTTCCCGCAACTCGGCGATGCTGGCGGAAATCACGGACTTACCGTCTACCGTGATCTCAACCCTGCCCGACCCCGTTTCGCCCAACACATCCGCGAAGACGCCATACTCCTCCGCTACTTGTTTGATTCGTGGCAAATGGATTGGGTCGCAGCTTAGTACCACTCGCCCGGCATCTTCTCCGAACAGCATAAACTCAAGCGCTACTTGCTGCCCGGGCAATCTGACGCTAAGGCCCACTCCGCCCGGCAGCGCCGACTCCACCAGCGCCACGGCTAATCCGCCATCGGAGCAGTCATGAGCGGACTCGACCAGCCCCGCCCGGATTATGGCCACCAGAGCACGTTGCAGCGTGGCTTCCTTTTCGATATCCAGCTCCGGGGGATAGCCCCACAGAGCGCCGAGAATCTCTTTTGCGTACTCGGACGACCCAAACTCCAACTCTGCATCGACGGTGTCGCCAGCCTCATTGGCGCGCAGCAGGACAATTTTCTTTCCGGCATTGGCAAAGTGCATCTTTACCGTTTTGTGCACATCTTCGAGAAGTCCCACCACCCCAATCACAGGAGTCGGGTAAATTCCCTCGCCGAGAGTTTCGTTGTAGAAGCTGACATTGCCGCCGGTAATCGGAGTATCAAGTTCTTCGCAAGCTTTGGTGATCCCGTCAATCGTCTGCGAAAACTGCCACATGATGTGCGGCTTTTCGGGGTTGCCGAAGTTGAGGCAATTGGTGGCGCCGATCGGAGTCGCTCCGGCGCAAGCTACTTTGCGGGCGGCTTCGGCGACTGCGTGCATCGCACCGAGACGCGGATCGAGATAGCACCAGCGGCTGTTGCCGTCGAGCGCCATGGCCAGTCCACGATTCGAGCCCTTGATGCGGATCACGCCAGCATCGCCCGCGCCCGGTGCGTCGACAGTGTTGGTCTGCACCATGTGGTCATACTGCTGCCAGACCCAACGCTTCGAGCAAATGTTGGGGCTCGCGAGTAGAGGCTTGAGCTGAGATGAGAAATCTTCGCTTGCGCCCAGCTTGACGAACTCCGGCATTTCCCGCTCGACCGGCGGTTCCCAGCGCGCCAGCGGACGTTTGTACACCGGAGCGTCATCGGTAAGCGCGGCGTTCGGAATCTCAGCGACGACCTCACCGTGCTCGAGCACGCGCATCTTCGCATCGGAGGTAACCCGGCCGATTTCCACCGCATCCAGTCCCCACTTCTGGAAGATGCGAAAGACTTCTTCTTCGCGGCCCTTCTGCGCGACCAGCAACATACGCTCCTGCGATTCACTGAGCATGATCTCGTACGGTGTCATGCCGGTTTCGCGTTGCGGGACGCGGTCGAGTTCAATTTCAACTCCCGTGCCGCCACGCGCGCCCATCTCGCAGGTCGAGCAGGTCAACCCGGCGGCGCCCATGTCTTGTATCCCAACGATCGCGCCCGTTTGCATCGCTTCCAGGCAGGCTTCGAGCAGCAGTTTCTCGAGGAATGGATCCCCGACTTGAACATTGGGCCGCTTCGCTTCTGATCCTTCGCTGAACTCCTCGCTCGCCATGGTGGCGCCGTGGATGCCGTCGCGCCCGGTCTTGGAGCCGACATAAATCACGGGATTCCCCTCGCCCGATGCGCGCCCGTAAAAAATCTGGTCGCGGCGGACGAGGCCGAGAGCGAATGCATTCACCAGTGGATTGCCAGAGTAGCAAAGCTCGAACTTCACCTCGCCCCCAAGATTGGGGACACCGAAACAGTTGCCGTAAGAAGCGACGCCAGAGACCACTCCCTCCATCACAGAGTGATTCTTGTGAATCTCCGCTTGTGTGGCGCGGGCGCCCTCGCCCGCGTTCTCGGCAGCCTGAATCGGCCCAAACCGCAGCGAGTCCATCACCGCGACCGGCCGCGCGCCCATGGTGAAAATGTCGCGCAGAATTCCGCCGACGCCAGTGGCCGCTCCCTGAAATGGTTCGATAAACGACGGATGATTATGCGACTCGATTTTGAAGGCGCAGGCCCAGCCGTCGCCGATGTCAACGATGCCGGCATTTTCCCCCGGCCCCTGCACGACCAGTTTGCTGCGAGTGGGCAGACGCTTCAGATGAACGCGCGACGACTTATAGGAGCAGTGCTCGCTCCACATCACGCTGAAGATGCCAAGTTCGGTCCGCGTGGGTTCGCGTCCGCCGAGCAGTTGCTTGATTTTTTCGAATTCTTCCGGAGTGAGGCCGTGCTCCCGGATCATCTCCGGCGTAATGGCAGTAACACTAATCGCAGAGGTGGTCATCGGGAATCTTCATTGTCGCATCTCTACCCACTTTTCGCATGCGAATTCTTACCAGGTTTGTGTAGAGCGGGCGCCCTCGCCCGCTGCGTTTGACGTTGGGGTTGATCCTGACTTCGACTTGATCTCGAGTCTTCAATTGTCAGAACTGGCATCCGTCTATACTGTCGCAGATGAAGTCCGTCATCGTCGGCACCGCCGGACATATCGATCACGGCAAAACGGCGCTGGTGAAAGCCCTGACCGGCATTGATGCCGACCGCCTCGAAGAAGAAAAACGTCGCGGCATCACCATCGACATCGGCTTCGCCCACCTCGAACTTCCCGCTCCCGATGGCAGCAGGCTTCGGCTGGGTTTCGTCGACGTCCCCGGCCACGAGCGTTTTGTGCGCAACATGCTTGCGGGCGTCGGCGGCATCGACCTGGTGCTGCTCGTAATCGCCGCCGATGAAGGGATCAAGCCGCAGACTCGCGAACACTTCGACATTTGCCGCCTGCTTGCGATTCGCCGCGGCATCACCGTGCTCACAAAATCCGATGCGGTGGGTGCGGAGACGCTCGAAGTGGTCCGACTGGAAGTGGAAGATTTTGTGCGCGGATCGTTTCTCGATACGACTCTCGATCCGGCAAGGTCGCCGATGGTCGCTGTGAGTTCATTGACAGGCGCGGGTTTGGACGAGCTGAAATCCGCGCTCGCCAAGGTCGCCTCCGAAGTTACGGCGAAAGACTCGGCGGCGCTGGCCCGCCTTCCCATCGATCGTGTTTTCACCATGAAGGGCTTCGGCACAGTCGTGACCGGCACGCTCGTTGCCGGGACGATCCGCAAAGAAGACGAACTCGAAGTGTTTCCGTCCGGCAAGCGAGTTCGAGTTCGAGGCGTGCAGGTTCACGGCTCATCGCCGGAAGCCGCCATCGCAGGGCAGCGCACCGCCTTGAACCTCGCCGGCCTCTCCACCGAAGACCTGGTACGCGGGATGACGCTAGCAACCGCGGACACTTTTCGTTCCACGTCGCGAGTCGATGCTCTCCTTTCCCTTCTTTCCTCAGCAAAGCCGTTCAAAGACGGCGCCCGTCTGCACTTTCACGCGTACACGACGGAAACGATCGCCGAAGCGCGGCTCTATGGGATCAGGCAGCTAAAGCCGGGGGTCGAAGCGTATGCGCAACTAAGATTCGCTGAACCCATGCTGCTTCTCCCCGGAGATCGCTTCATCGTGCGGCAGTTTTCGCCGGTAGTCACGATTGGCGGAGGCGTTGTGCTGGATGCTTCGCCTATGACTCGCAAGCGACATGCAGAAGATGCAATAGCATTTCTCCAGATCATGCAGGAAGGCTCTCCGGAAGAAGTTCTGGCAGCGCGCGTCGCACGGCGGGGAGCCATCGGCCTGCGCCTCGACGACATACCCGGAGAAATGAACATCCGGCGGGAAGAAGCGACGAAGCTGGCGGCGAAGGCTGGTCTCGTGTGGTGCAATCCCGTGCTGGTTGCGCCGGCGGCATTCGCGGAAGTGAAGGCCGATGTACTTCGCGCCCTCAAGAAATTTCACGATGCGAATCCTCTTGTAGCTGGGATGAGCAAGGAAGAACTGCGCGACCGGATCAACCTCGGTCCCGAGGTGTTCTACAGCCTACTGGGAAAATTAGTGGAAGAAAAGAAACTGGAAGTCGCAGGCGAACTCGTCCACCTGCCCGGCCGCGGCGTGGTCATGAAAGACGAAGAAGCCGAATCCAAGAAGATGATCGAGCAGGCGTTTGCTTCCGCGGGGTTGAAAGTTCCGTCGCTGAAAGAAGTATTGGCGGGTCTGAAGGTAGATAAAATCCGCGCCCAGAAGATTGTCACTCTGCTTTTGCGCGACAAAATCTTAATCAAGATCTCAGACGAGCTAGTCTTTCACCAGAGCGCGCTCATGGATCTTCGCCACAAGATCGCGGCACTCAAGAACACCGCGCCGAAAATTGACGTCGCCCGCTTCAAAGATATGACAGGAGTCAGCCGCAAATATGCGATTCCCTTGCTCGAATATCTAGATCGCGAACGGGTAACGCGGCGAGTGGGAGACGAGCGCGTGATTCTGTGACCGTGTGGTGGCCTTTGCCCCGTCCAAGTCGAGTCCAGTTCTGCGTCGCCGATGCCGCTCCCGGACGGGGCAAAGCCCCGTCCCCACACCAACTAGATCTTCTCTTCCGGAAACTCCACTTCCAGCGCCAGTGGCCCAGTAATACGGTTTGTCAGGTTGGCTAAACCAACGAGCATATGCAAATCTACAATCTGCTCGTCGGAAAAATGTTTCTTGAGTTCCGCAAAATCGCCATCGCTGGCGCCGTCTGGAGTGCGGGTAAGCTTTTCGGCATAGCGCAGCGCGACTTGCTCGGCCGCGCCAAACCCCGAGTAGTTCCCCTGCTTCAGAGCCTTCATCTGTTCCGGCGTGAGTGCGGCGCGTTTGGCGCCCTGGATGTGGTGCTGCGTGCAGTAATGGCATCCGTTGATCAGTGAAACTCGCAGATACGTCGCTTCGTACAGCTTGCGGTCGAGCGAACGCCCCACGGTGGCATAGAATCCCAGAAAGTTGCCGAGCATCGCGGGACGGTGCGCCAGCGCTTTTTGGATGCTGCCGGGCTTGCCTTTCAGTTTGCCATCATAGATTTCCTTCACTTCCGGGCTCGCTTGCGCAGGTTCAATCAGACTAATCCGGGCCATGTGTCCTCCCAAATGCCCCTCTATAATAAACGCAGAGAATTCTTCACTCACTCCCCATGCTGACAATTCGTGCCGCTACTATCGCCGACGCCGCGCTGCTTAGCAGATTGATCTGGGAACTTGCCGACTATGAGAAAGCGCCCGATAAAGTCCGGACAACGGAGGCCGACATCGCGCGCGACGGCTTCGGCGCGAATCCTCAGTTTCGTGCCCTGATCGCCGAATGGCAGGGACAGCCCGCGGGCTACGCGCTCTTCTTTAGCTTTTACTCGACCTGGCGAGGCGCTGGATTGTTTCTGGAGGATCTTTTTGTCCGTCCTGCTTTTCGCGGGCGCGGTATCGGCAAAGCGCTTCTTGCAAGCGTTGCCAGCGTCGCGGAGCAAGAAAACCGTGTCTTCATCCGATGGGAAGGGTTGAACTGGAATCAGCCCGCCATCGCGCTGTATAAGGCGCTGGGCGCCGATTTTCTCGACGACTGGCGAACGGTTCTTCTGACAGGAGACGGCCTGCGGAAATTGGCGGAGAAAACTTCTTGAAGCGAGTTCGCATCATCGGCGCTGGCCTCGCGGGATCGGAAGCAGCGTGGCAGTGTGCCCGTCGCGGCGTCGCCGTCGAACTATTCGAGATGCGGCCGGTACGCGCGACCCCCGCCCACCAGACGGACAACTTCGCGGAACTGGTCTGCTCCAATTCGCTGAAATCCGACAGCGAGAACACCGCGCCTTGGCTGCTGAAAGAGGAGATGCGGCGAGCAGGTTCCCGGCTGCTCGACATTGCACGTGAAACCGCGGTGCCTGCCGGGCACGCCTTAGCCGTGGACCGAACCGAGTTTTCACGAAAAGTGACGGAAGCGATTTCCCGCGAACCGCTGATCACGATTCGCCGCGAAGAAGTCACGCAAGTCGAGGCCGGCCAGCTGACCATTATTGCGACCGGTCCGCTGACGTCGGACGCGCTCTCGCAGGAGATTGTGCGCTTGAGTTCCCTTCCAGAATCGGCGGGAAAAGCCGATGCCGACCCTTCGCGGGCGCCCGCGCCACGCAACAACCTGTATTTTTACGATTCGATCAGCCCCATTGTTGAGGCCGATTCCATCGACATGAGCAAGGTATACCTGGCGGCCCGCTACGACAAAGGGTCGGCCGACTACATCAATTGTCCGATGTCGAAGGACGAGTACGACCGTTTCTACGATGCACTGCTCGCGGCCCAGTCGGTTGAGCAGAAGGACTGGGAGAAGCTGAACTACTTTGAAAGCTGCCTGCCCATCGAAGAGATCGCGAGGCGCGGACGCGATACGCTGCGTTTCGGTCCGATGAAGCCGGTCGGACTCAAAGACCCTCGCACGGGCAGAATTCCCTACGCTGCCGTGCAATTGCGACAGGAAAATCTGCGCGCCGATTCCTACAATCTTGTTGGATTCCAGAATCACTTGAAATTCGGCGAGCAAGCGCGCGTGCTGAGTCTAATTCCCGGCCTGGAAAGCGCGCGTTTTCTGCGCTACGGACAGATTCACCGCAACACCTATATCAACTCGCCAACGCTTCTGAACTCGACGCTACAAATGAAGGCGCATCCTAATGTGCTATTCGCGGGACAAATCTGCGGAGTCGAGGGCTACGTCGAGTCGATCGCCACCGGCCTGATGGCGGGAATGAACGCAGCGGTGCTTGCAACCGGCGGCGAGCCAGCGCCTCCACCGCGAGCGACGGCGTTTGGCTCGCTCGTCCATTACATCACGCAAGCGGAGAGCAAAAACTTTCAGCCCGCCAACATAACCTTCGATCTGCTACCCGCCCTCGACCGAAAGGTCCGCGACCGCAAAGAACGCCATCGACTTCAGTGTGAACGTGCCCTGCTGGAGTTCGAGGAGTGGCTCCGCCTCAGCTCTTTTCAACCCACCCTACCGACGCCCTCAGCAGTCTGAGACGCGGCAAGCCGCGTCTCAACGGAATTGGCAGTTCCGCTGCCAAAACAATCCAACCCGATATCGTCCCGGAACAAAGCACCTCCATTTCGCGTACATCAAACCAGCGAGCCAGCCTGCGCTTTCATTCCGCGGCGAGCCGCGTCGAACCTTCAAATGTCATTTCGCGACCTCATCCAGGACGTCTTCCGAACCCTCTGGGCGCACCGTGTCCGCACCCTGCTGACCATGTTCGGAATCGCCTGGGGAGTGGTCTCGATCGTCTTGATGGTCGCCGCCGGCGAGGGCCTTCGCGTCGGCCAGGCCAAGCAGGCCGAAACTCTGGGCCGCGACCTGATGATCGTCTTCCATGGCCGTACCAGCCTGCAGGCCGGCGGTACGCGGGCCGGCCGCCTGGTGCACTGGACCGATTCCGATATTCCCCATCTTCAGGAAGAGGCCGTCGATTGCCAGTACGCAATCCCGGAGCTTGAACAGAACACAGTGCGATCGCACACTGCTTACAATTCGGCCGCCTTCACGGTAACCGGCTCGACGCCGGAGTTTGCCGAGATTCGCAGCCTCGGCGTCAGCGAGGGCCGCTTCTACAATCAGGATGACCTCAGCGAAAACCGCCGCGCAGCCTTCCTCGGCTCCGATGCGAAAAAACAATTATTCGGCAGCCGTCCGGCCGTCGGGCAGCTCGTCTACCTCAACGACATACCCTTCACCGTAGTCGGCGTAATGTCATCCAAGAAACAGGACTCCAGTTACGACGGGTGGGACGTCAACAAAATCTTCGTCCCTTTCTCTGCCATGCGGCGCGAGTTCCCTGATAAGCCGCCGGGTACGCCCGACACCTTCGATCAGTTGCTGGTCGTCCCGCGCTCCGTCGAGCACCACGAAGCTTGCAAGGGAGAAATCCGGCGCGTGTTGGGAAGATTGCACGACTTCGATCCCCGCGATAAAGAAGCTTGCCCCATCTGGGACACGATTCAGGAAGCAAAAGCCTTCCGCACCATGACCGATGGCATGAAGTACTTTCTAGGAGCGGTCGGCATCGTAACCTTGTTCCTCGGTGGCCTCGGCGTCATGAACGTCATGCTGGTGGCGGTGCAAGAGCGCACTCGCGAGATCGGAGTCCGCAAAGCCATCGGAGCTCCCGCGAACAGTATCCTGCGGCAGTTTTTCCTGGAAGCGCTCATTGTTGCGCTGATCAGCGGCGGCACGGGTCTGCTCATCGCGTTCGGCCTGTGTGCGCTGGTCAACCTGCTGCCGATGCCCGACTTCTTCGCCGGCCTGTTGCCAACATGGCAGACGGGAACGGTGGCCCTGGCAGTTCTCGGAACCATCGCCATCCTGTCCGCTTTGTATCCGGCGCGCCGCGCCGCCGCCATCGATCCCATCGAAGCCTTGCGCCACGAAGCAGGCGGCTAACATGATTTATCAGATCCTCAGCGAAGCCTGGATCGCATTGCGGTGCAACCGCACTCGCAGCGCCCTCACCATGCTTGGCATCGTGTGGGGAATCGCCACCGTCACCCTGCTGATCGCATACGGCGGCAGCTTCCGCGAAATTCTGGTCAGTGGCTTCGACGCCTTCGGCAAAGGCGCCGTCATCTGCTGGCCGCAGCAGACTAGCGAACAGCCTGGAGGGCAACGCGCCGGCAAGAAGGTCGTCCTCGAAAAGGCCGACATCGACATGATCAAGGAAACCGCCAACTATGTACGCCACGCGTGTCTCGAGACCGTGCGCCGTCCTGGCATTGCCTACGGAAATCGCATGGTCGGCACGGCGCCCGTCCGCGGCGTTTGCCCGGAATACGGCGATATGCGCAACGAACAACCGTCGGAGGGCCGTTGGATCAACTCTCTCGACGAACTCGAACGGCGCCGGGTCGTTTTTCTGGGAGCGCGCGTACGCGAGCAGTTGTTCGGCGGACGCCCCGCAGTCGGCGAAACTGTCGTCATTGCCGGCGTGCGGTTTACTGTGATCGGCACCATGGACCGCAAGATCCAACTGAGCAACTACTTCTCGATCGACGACGAGTCGACGTGGATTCCGTACTCCGCGGCGAGTGATCTTTGGAACGCGAAGTACGGCAGCGTGCTCGTGTTTGAACCCATTGCGCCACAGTTCGAAGCGCGCGCGGAGGCGCAGGTTCTAGCCGCTATCGCCACCCGCCAGCAATTTTCGCCGACCGACAAGAAGGCGATCCAAATGTTCGGTCGCGAAGAGTTCCGCCCCGTTATCAACGGCATCACCATCGGCCTGCAAGTGCTGCTTATCTTTATCGGTATTCTGACGCTCGGGATCGGCGGCGTTGGCGTCATGAACATCATGCTCGTCTCGGTTGATGAGCGCATTCGGGAAATCGGCTTGCGGCGCGCTCTCGGCGCTCGGAAGTGGCACATCAAAACCCAATTCCTTGCCGAGACGCTGCTCATCATGCTGCTCGGCGGCGTCATCGGGATCGTAGTTTCCTACCTGGTTGCCGTGAGCGTAGGAACACTTCCGCTGCTCGGCCCGCTGTTCGAAGACGACTCTGGGAAAGCGGACATCCACCTCAGAATCTCGTTTTTCACCGTTATGATTTCAACCCTGGTGTTGCTGTTCGTCGGAGTGCTCAGCGCCCTGATTCCCGCGTCACGAGCCGCGAATCTCGATCCAGTCGAGGCGCTGCGCTATGAATAATTCCCGTGGAGTGACGGGCGCTTCGCCCGTTCCGCATTGACGCCGCAAGTCCCAGCGCGATACCTTTGCGGCGTTGGTTCGAGGTGATCCAATGCCCGTCTCCGCCGTCGATTCCGTCCAGCCCGCCCTGCAGCACACGCGCGAACAACTCTTCACTCGTTTCCGCTTCGGGCAATGGTCTCGCCTCGCATTGGTTGGAATTCTGGCAGCTGAACTCCATGTCGGCGGATGTAGTTTCCCTAACTTCGGCGGCGGTTGGCCTCGCGTCCCGCAGAAAAACGATAGCGAGTTTCTTCCATCGAACTTGACCAATGTTCTCTCTCCTTTCGACCGGGCGCACATGCCCGCACACATTTCCGAGCACATCGCGCAGTTCATTGGATTGATCCTCGTCGGAGTCTTCGCCTTCGTCGTTCTGGCATTCATCTTTCTGTACATCAACAGCGTGTTCCGGTTCATCCTGTTTGACTCGGTTCTGCGCCGGCAATGTTCGATTGGAGAGGGATGGCGAAAATGGCGGCGCACCGGCGGCCGATTCTTTCTGTGGCAAATTGTGTTCTTGGTCTCCACGTGGCTGTCGCTGGCATTTTTCGTGGGCTTGCCGCTGGCCCTCGCATTCGCCGCGGGATGGACGGCAGACCTGCGGCAACACATCGCG
Source organism: uncultured Acidobacteriaceae bacterium (assembly GCA_963772195.1). Taxonomy (GTDB): domain Bacteria; phylum Acidobacteriota; class Terriglobia; order Terriglobales; family Acidobacteriaceae; genus Acidiflorens. The sequence continues at coordinate 59,658 of CAVYWE010000007.1, forward strand.
CGATTGATTGTCGGAGTGATTCTGCTCGTGGGCCTGTTCGCAGCATTCGTGCTGGCAGTCGCCGTGATTCAGGCGCTGGCTAAAGATTTTCTGGTGCCGATTATGGCTCTCGAGGACCTCGATTTTGCCGACGGCTGGCGCCGGCTGCTGGCGATGATAGGCCTGGAGAAAGGGCGATTCGCCATTTACCTGCTGCTCAAGCTTGTGCTTGCCATTGCGGCGGGCATCCTATTCACCATCATCGCGATCGTTCCAGCGTTGTTGGTCTTTGTCCCTGGTGTGATTGCAGTGGTGGCCGGTAGGGCTGCGGGAATGGGATGGAACGTTACGACGATCAGTCTGACAATAATCTTTGGAAGCTTGCTGCTGCTCCTGCTGATTTACCTGGTCGCTCTAGTGAGCGTGCCCGCCACCGTTTTCTTCCCGGCGTACGCGATCCATTTCTTTGCGTCTCGATATCCGGGTCTCGACGTGCTGCTGCATCCGGCCCCCACTCCTCCAGCGCCGGAATCCCCTCCGGTCCCGCAATCTCCGCCACCCTTCGAAGCGCCGCCCCTGCCACCGTCGGCCGAGCCCATCGGCTAATCTTGCTCGTGAACAAATTGCTAGTGGAGAGCCGGGCGTCCCCGCCCGGCCACCTAATTCCCCAAGGACGGGCGAGGCCGTCACTCCACTATTTTTGTGCGGTGCTCGGCTTGTGCTCATGCCCCCAACTGAAGCGCCGTCCGATGATGCACTTCACAATCAAATGATCGGCGGAGTTGGTTACATCCACCCCCGCGCCAAAATTAACCTCCCAGTTCGGCGAAAGATTAAGGTCAATCACAGGAAATTGAACCACCGGGCTGAGTGCTCGTGAACACATAGAAGCCGGTTTCGAACCAGTCAGTCCAGCCCTGCGTGATCTCCAGGGCTTCGTGCATGGCGTGATTCGAAGGGACCACACCATTGATCACTTGCTTGGAGCCGTCCACGGTGAAGTTGGAATGTATTTCCACCATCGTGACGTTCTTTGGAGTCGCTTCCGAGGAGTAGACCTCTATCTCGTAGTTGTCCTGAGCATGCGCAGGCGGACTCAGCATTGAAAGAGTGATCGTGAGAAGAACGCTTCCAAGCACTAAGCGGGGGATGTATTCACCATGTTTCCTTGATGACAGATTGCGGAAATTCGACCGCATTTTATTTTGGATGGCGCAGCGCCACGCACTTGATTTTGGGTGGCGCAGCGCTTCAGCGCTGCGGTAACTCAATTGTATTGGATTCGGCTTTAGCCGCTGAGGTCCGCGCTATGAGTCATCGTGAAAACTCCTGTGCTGGATTGTGGCGCAGAGGGGAAATTCACCGCTGTGGAACTCTCTTCACCGCGCGGGTGTCCAATGTTTCAGGACACGCGCGTGCCGGTTTCCCTTGCAAAGAGAGGAAATTCAAATGGCATTCTCCACGGCAGGCGGTGGTCCGTTTTCAACAGGTCCCAAAATGAACGTCACTCCTCTGATTGACGTTCTGCTGGTGCTCATCATCGTCTTCATGTTGGTTGTGATCGAGCAGAAGCCCGTCGGTTTGCAGACAGAGATTCCGCAGCAGCCCAAGTCTCCGGGTCCCGCGACCCCGCCGCCGCTGACGACAATCGTGATTCAGATTCATCACGCGAAGCCGGGCTTGGAACACCCGCAGGTGATGGTGAATGAAGAAGCGGTGGATTGGGATCACCTGCGCGAACGCCTGCGAGACATTTTCGCCATTCGCGTGGAGCGAATCGCCTACCTCGAAGCCGATGACGATATTGATTTCCAGGATGTCGCCGACGTAATTGCAATTGCTCGGATCGCCGGCGTCGACCGAGTGGGCCTGTTGACTGAGAATGGGAAGCATGTTCCGATGGCGGGGTAGGCCATCGTCCTGTCAGGTCCGCTTATAATTTCCTGATGCGAACACTGCTGATGTTCCTAGCGATCTCGACATCACTTGTGCCTCAGACTCCAATGCAAGAACTTGCAACGCAGAGCGGGGAAGTGCAAGTTGAGATCAAGACAGACAAGACTAGTTACACTGCTGGCGAACCGGTCCGGTTCAAGGCTTTGGTTTCAAACAGGGGCTACTCCGCCGTCTATATTTCTAAGTCCTTTTTTACAGCGGGCGGCGGCATTGCTGGCTTCTGGGTATCCGTCGAGCAACTGAAGGGCAAAAAGTCTGGCCTAGGTTGCGTGAGCGCAGGGGACAGCAGCTTCATACCAGTTACGCGGTCGATCTGGCACTCTAGTCACGCGCCCGGTTCTTAATCCAAATAGGCGCCCCCACAAATCCAAACGCCGCGCGAATCTGGTTCTCCAGAAACCGCTGATAAGAAAAGTGCAACTTGACCGCGCGGTCGGTGAAGAGCACGAACATAGGCGGCGCAACTCCCGCCTGCGTCATGTAGAGGATTTTCACGCGCTTGCTCACCGGAACGGAGGCGCGTTCAAAGTCAACTGTCCTCAGGAAACGGTTCATCTCTCCGGTCGTAATGCGTTTGCGCCGCTCGGCAGCCACCTTTTCGATCAGTGGCAGAATTTTTTCTGTTCCCTTGCCGGTGTGCGCGGAGAGAAAAAGCACCGGAGCGTAGGCCAGAAATTTGAGCCCGTAGCGCAGGCGCTCTTCGTAGAGAGCTCGGTCCTGCGGCCGCTTGGCGTCCTGTATGCGCGCTGTCTTGGATTGGCTGATGGCGCGCTTCTCGCCGCTCGCCACGAGATCCCATTTGTTGACCAGAATAATCACCGAGCGTCCGCTCTCATGCGCATAGCCGGCGATGTTAGCGTCGAGCCCGCTGGCGCCTTCGGTAGCATCAACCATGAAGAGCACAATGTCGGCGTCTTCAATATTCTTGCGCGCCATGACCACCGAAAGCTTCTCCGCCATCAGCCGCGTCTTGCCCTTGCGACGGATGCCGGCGGTATCGATGAACCGAATCTTGCGGCCCTTGTACTGGATGACTTCGTCAATTGAATCCCGCGTGGTCCCCGCGATGGGCGAGACAATAGCGCGCGACATTCCCGTAAGTTGATTCAGCAGTGTGGATTTGCCGACATTGGGGTGCCCGATGATAGCCACCTTGATTTCATGCAGCTCCTCAGCAGTTGGTGCGGTTTCCCCTGTGCCTTCCCCCGTGACCTCAGTGACCTCTGTGGTTGCCTTTGCACTAGCAGGCAGCACCTTAAGGATAGCGTCAAGCAGATCGTCAACGCCCCGCCCATGCTCCGCCGAAATCGGAAACATATTTCGCATCCCGAGCACATGAAACTCGTCGAGCAATCCATCCTGCCTGTCCGAGTCCATCTTGTTGACAGCGAGAAAGAGCGGCTTGCCGGTGCGCGCCAACAGCCGAGCCAACTCGCGATCGGGTCCAGCGATCTCAGTGCGAGCATCGACGACCATGACAATAGCCGCCGCTTCCTCGAACGCGACCTTGGCCTGGCGGAAAATTTCCGCCGGAATGAAATCTTTGTCGTCAGGAACGATGCCGCCCGTATCCACCACTCGAAATTCATGCCCGCGCCATTCCACCTCGCCATAAAGGCGGTCGCGAGTGATGCCCGGCTCGTCCCCAACGATAGCGCGCCGCGATCCTGTCAGATGGTTGAAGAGCGTAGATTTACCGACATTCGGACGTCCGACGATGGCGACGAGAGGGGATGGGTTTTTCTTGCTCAAAGTCTTTTCTTACTCAAATTTTTTCTTCCTTAAAGGCGGGGATGAGTTACGATGCCCATCCCGCTATTATAGAGACTCCAGTGCCTTCCTCATCCCATCCCGTGTCTCATCCCGTGACTGGGCCTGCGGAATTCTCGCTCTACCAGTTCTTCGCGCCAGGAGGCGTGCTCTCCAAAACGCATCCAGCATATGAATTCCGCCGCGGGCAATTGCAGATGGCCCAGGCCGTAGAGGAGGCCCTCGAAGAAAAGCGCCACTTGATCGTCGAGGCTGGCACTGGCACGGGTAAAACGCTGGCCTATCTGCTCCCGGTGATCCGCTCGGGCAAGCGCGTCATTCTCTCAACCGGCATGAAAAACCTGCAGGAGCAGCTCTTCTTTAAAGATGTCCCCGCGCTGGAGCGAGCGCTGTTTCCTGACGGAGATCGCAAACTGAGCGTCTGCTACATGAAGGGCCGCAACAATTATCTCTGCCGCAAGAAACTCTTTGATCTCACCGACCAGCCAGTGCTCAGCGGCCTGGAAGAGATCGAGCACTACCGAGCCATCGCCGCGTGGGAGAAAACCACGCAGTCGGGCGACCGCGCGGAACTCGCGGAACTGCCCGAGGCGAGCGCTCTCTGGCACAAACTCGACGCCCGGGCCGACACCTGCCTCGGACAGAAATGCAAGGAATGGGAGCGTTGCTTCGTCACCGAGATGCGGCGGCGCGCCGCTGAGAGCGACATCATCATCGTCAACCATCACCTGTTCTTCGCCGACCTCTCCATCAAACTCGAAGCCGAGGGAGCGCCCGATGCCGGCGTCCTCCCCGAGTGCGGCGCCGTTATCTTCGACGAAGCACACGAACTGGAAGAAGTCGCTGGCAACTACTTTGGGATTTCGGTCAGCAACCTGCGGATGGATGAGCTAACGCGCGACGTCGAGCGCCTGCTGCAACGCGAGAAACTGTACACGCCACAGATGTCGGGAGCCATTCAGTCGGTGCGGGAGCGTTCGCAGCTATTCTTTTCGCTCTTGCCCCCGAGTGAAGGCCGGTTTGCCTTCGATTCTCGCCGCGAGTTCCTGGAAGAAAACGGCGAAGAATTTCTCGCCCTCAATCAAGCGTTATACCGCCTGGGCGCGGAACTGGAGCAACTCCCGCAGAAGCCGGAAGAAGTCTTCACGCTTACGCGTCGAGCGCAACAGTTGCAAGTGCAGCTTCGCTTCGTGATGGAAAACGAGGATCCCAACACCGTCTTCTGGATCGAGCGCCGAGGATTCCGTGGAGCGCCGGGCGCCGCCGCCCGGCGGAAATCGTCGGAAGAAAGAACTGCAGGCGGAAGAACGAATGTTTTTCTGCAAGCTACTCCGATCGAGGTCGGCCAGATTCTACGCGAGTGTCTGTGGTCGAAGCTGGAGACGTCGGTGCTGACCTCGGCAACGCTGGCCGTCGCGGGCGGTTTCGACTACATACGCGGGCGGCTCGGGCTCGACCACGCGCGCGAATTGATCGTCCCCTCGCACTTCGATTACGAAAGGCAGGCAATTCTTTACGTCCCGCCCGATTTGCCCGATCCGCGCACCCCGCAATTCGCCGGCGAGGCAACCGTCGTGATCCGGCGGCTGCTCGAGATTACCCGCGGACGCGCCTTCGTGCTCTTCACCAGCTACGCGCAGATGAACGAAATCTACGAGCGACTTCTTGGCCAGCTGGAATTTCCCATGCTCAAGCAGGGCGACGCGCCGAAATCGGTGCTGCTCGAGGAGTTCCGGCTCACGCCCCACGCAGTGCTATTTGGGACGTCTTCGTTCTGGCAGGGCGTGGACGTGCAAGGCGAACAGTTGAGCTGCGTGATTATCGATCGCTTACCGTTCGCCGTCCCGAGCGATCCGGTGGTGGCCGCTCGGGTGAAGGCCATCGACGCCGGCGGCGGCAACGCCTTCTTCGAATACCAGGTGCCAAGCGCGGTCATCACGCTGAAGCAGGGCTTCGGAAGATTGATTCGATCGCTGCACGATCGCGGTTTGCTGGCTCTGCTCGACAACCGGATTTTGAAGAAGCAGTACGGGCGCGTGTTTGTCGAGAGCCTACCGCGCTACAGCAGAACAACAGAAATGAAAAAAGTGGAGCAGTTCTTCGGGCGGATCCCTGATGATGTCTAATGGAGCGCCGGGCGTCCCCGCCCGGCAGGACGGGAGAGTCGCCCGTCCCCACTCGAGCACAGCGAACTAAAGGCTATTCTGCCGCCGATTCTTTATCGACAACGACCTTCAGGTGCGTGGTTACGTCCTTGTGCAGCTTGACGGCGATAATGAACTCGCCGACAGTCTTGAGCGGTTCGTGCAACTGGATCTTCCGCCGATCGATGTGGAAGCTCTTCTTCTCGAGCGCGTCGGCAATATCGCCGGCCGTGACCGATCCGAACAGGTGATCGCCTTCGCCTGACTTGCGCAGGAACTTCACTTCGAGCCCGTCGAACTGCTTGGCCAGCGCCTCGGCTTCCGTCTTCTCCTTGGCGGAGCGGCGCACCGAGGCCGCCTTCATCTGCTCGATGACCGTCTTGTTGGCGGAGGTCGCCTCAATCGCCAGTTTCTTGGGCAGCAGAAAATTCCGCCCATATCCCTCGGCGACTTTCACCACCTCACCGCGGTTGCCCAGCTTGGGCACATCTTCTTTCAGGATGACTTCCATGAATGACTCCGTTCTCCGTTGGGTTTCCCCTGTGCCCCTCTGTGCCCTCTGTGGTGAAGATTTTTCTCAACCACAGAGGACACAGGGTTCCACAGGGGGAAACCTTGAATCTATGTTTAGTAAGAGTTACTGCGCGCGTCCAGCGAACGGCAGCAAGGCGATATTGCGCGCCTGCTTGATAGCCCTCGACAGACGGCGCTGGTGCGGCATGCACACGCCGGTCAGGCGTCGCGGAGTGATCTTGCCGCTTTCCGCCACGAACTGCGCCAGTAGACGCACATCTTTGTAATTGACCGCTTCGATCTTCTCGACGCAGAACTTGCAAACCTTCTTGCGCCGGAAGTACTTACGGCCACCTTCGCGGGGACCACCGGGGCCTCCCGCGGGACGCGGACCGCGTGGCCCGCTGCGCTCGGAGCGATCGCCGCCACTACGCTCCGGCCGACTCTCGCCGCCGCTTGATCCCGCATGCGCGGTCGATGCTTTTTCTTCTGCCATAGTGTTCCTGCTTTCTAAGAATTCGTAACGGACTGGCGAGATCTTCGCCCCTCCACCAATTCATCACGCGATCATCGAAGTTACCAACTAAACCGGCGCCGAGGCCGGTGTTTCCGTTCCCGCTTCCGGCGTTGCCGTCACCGGAGCGGCGGTCGCGGCCGGGGCTGCGCTGGCTTTCTTCTTTGAGTCGCGGATCTTCTTGATCTTGTCGAGCCGCTTCAGTTCTTCATCGGTGCGCACGGTGAGGAACTTGATCACCGGCTCGGTCACACGCAGGCGGCGTTCGAGTTCGTGCACGACCGCGCCGACGCCGTCAATTAGCATGAGCACGAAGATGCCATCATTGAACCTGCCTACCCTGTACGCGAGACGGCGCTTGCCCCAGATCTCGGTCTTGGTCGTTCCGCCCGCCGAAGTTACTGAAGACTCGAGCGTTGAAATCAGCTTGTTCAGATCCTCGTCCACCATGTCGGGCCGGACGATGAACATCAATTCATAGTTACGATTCATGCGTTATCTCCAAATCTTACGTACAGTCGTTGGTCGCTGGTCGCTCGTCGTTCGGGGATCATCGTAAGCATTGAGAGAAGCCAACGACGAGCGACGAGCGACCAACGACTAACATTCACTCTTCGGCATCATTCTTGCGATTGAACCGGTTCATCGCCGCCGCTGGTCCTTCTTTCAAAATTACCTCAACCGCCTGCACTGCCGCGTCGAGACTTTCGTCCACAACTTTTTCCTGCGCCTTACGGAACGGCGTCAGCACATATTTCACGCTGTCCGCGACCTTACGATCCGGCGCAATTCCCAGCCGAATCCGCAAAAACTCGTCGGTACCCAGGGCGCCCAAGATGGATTCCATCCCGTTGTGCCCCGCCGAACTCCCTCGCTGCCGGATGCGAATCGCGCCCAGTGGCAGGTCGAGCTCGTCGTAAATCACAATCAGGTCCCGCGTCACGTCGACCTGATGTTCCGCCACCAGTTCCCGCACCGAAAGCCCACTCAGGTTCATGTAGGTTTCCGGTTTGGCCAGGACCGCCGGCTCTCCGGCGATCGTTGCCCGCGCGGTCAGCGCGCGGCATTGGCGATTCCTGACTTCGATCCCGAGGCCGTTAGCGATCCGGTCAATCGTCAAGAACCCAAGATTGTGCGGCGTGAACTGGTACTCGATTCCGGGGTTGCCCAAACCGACGATCAGTTTCACGCAAATTAGCTCTTAGCTCTTAGCTGTTGGCCTTTTAGCTCGTAGCTCGAGGCTCGCAGCTCGTAGCTATTTTTTCTCTTTCTTCTCGCTCTTCTCAGCCTTTTCGGCCTTCTCGGGCTTGGCCTTAGCCTTGGCATCACTCTCAGCCTCGCCTTCACCCTCGGTCTCCTGCTTACCCTTCTTAATGACTTCAGGTTCAGCCGGAGTCGCCGTCACGTCCGCCACCACCTCCGGAGCCGCAACCACTTCTTCCTTCACCGTCGTGATATGCGCGATCATCTGGTTCTCGTCAGTCAGGAACTTCAGTTTTTCGCTGTGTGGCAAGTCTTTCACGCGCACTTCAACGCCAAACACAAGGTGGCTAATGTCCACTTCGAGGTTCTTCGGAATGTCGGACGGAAGGCACTCAATCTCGATCTCGCGCAGCAACTGCTCGAGGATGCCGCCCTCCGTCTTCACACCCTCTGCCTCGCCTTTGAGCACGACCGGAACCGTGACTGTCAGCCTCTTATCCATCGCGATGCGCTGCAGGTCCACGTGGAGCAGGGTTCCCTTGATAGGTTCGAACTGCCAGTCCACAATCATCGCCTTCACGCGATCACTGTCGAGCGCCAGGTCAAAAATCGTATTGTGCCCGCTCTCCGACCGCAGGATGCGCAGGACCTGCCGCGGATCCACCGCGACCGCAGCCGCGTCTTTGCCCGCGCCGTATAGCACAGCCGGAATCCTTCCGTCGACGCGTACGCGCCGGGCGGCGTTCTTGGTGCCTGGTTCGCGCTTCTGCGCTTCCAGAATGCTGATGTCCGTTGCAGTCGCCATAATTCTGTTTCCGTCCTTCGTTGGTTGTCGCTAGTCGTCAGTCGTTCGTCGTTAGTCGTTCACTGTTCGCCCAGCACTGAAAAGGGTTTGCGAACGACCAACGACCAGCGACTACCGACCGATCTAGCTAAAAAGTCTGCTGACCGAAGTCTCTTCATGAATGGACTGAATTGCCCGTCCAATCAGTCCCGCGATCGAACGCACCTTGATCTTGGAAACTTGTTTTGCTGCTTCGCTAAGTGGGATCGTGTCGGTCACTACCACCTCGGTGATCGGAGAGTCCACCAGATTTTCTACCGCGGTGCCTGAAAGTACTGGGTGCGTGCAGCATGCATACACACTGCTTGCGCCGTTCTGAACCAGCGCCTGCGCCACTTTTACCAGCGTTCCCGCCGTGTCGATAAGATCGTCGATGATGAGACAAGTACGGCCATCGACCTCGCCGATCACGTTCATAACTTCCGCCACGTTCATTTCGACGCGGCGTTTATCCACGATCGCCAGCGCCGCATCCATTTTCTTCGCGAAGAAGCGCGCGCGTTCCACTCCACCCGCGTCTGGCGAAACAACGGTCAGGTTCGGCAACTCCAGTTTCTTGAAGTAGTCGACCAGCACCGGCGAAGCGAACAGGTGATCCACCGGAATGTTAAAAAATCCCTGTAGCTGTGGAGCATGCAAATCCACAACCAGCGCCCGATCGGCGCCCGCGGTAGTCAGCAGGTCAGCCACCAGCTTCGACGATATCGGAACGCGTGGCTTGTCTTTGCGATCCTGCCGCGCATATCCATAGTAGGGAATCACCGCCGTGATGCGGCGCGCCGAAGCTCGCTTGAGCGCGTCCATCATCAACAACAGTTCCATCAGATGCATGTCCACTGGCTGGCAGGTGGGCTGCATCACGAACACATCTGCTCCGCGAACATTTTCCTGGATCTGCACATACGCTTCGCCATCCTTGAAGCGCGTGACCAGAGCCTGCCCCCGCGTGAGGCCAAGAAAGTTGCAGACCTCATCGCAGAGCGCCTCATTGGCGGTTCCGCAGAAAACTTTGAACCTGTCATCGACCCGGGCGCGTTGCGGCTTGCGTTCCGGCTTCTCGTCCGTGATCGGCTTCTTTTCCGCGGTCGTCTTCTCGGCAGTCGTCGTCGCAACTGTGGCCATAGATTAGTTCTCAGTTCCCGGTTTTCAGTTCTCAGTTTTGGGGCTCCAGTGTCTCTACTGAGAACTGAGAACTGAGAACTGGTTTATCTGGCTGGGCCGCTAGGATTCGAACCTAGACAAAGTGCTCCAAAGGCACTTGACCTACCATTAGTCGACGGCCCAAGATGCACAATCAATTCGCTGGCCCCTAAATCATACCCCAGAACCGAACGCCAACGGCAAACGACTAGCAACCAACGACTAGCGACCAACGACCAGCGACTTCTCCCAATACTTCTGGCGCGTCAACGTACTGGTCGCCACCGCCTTCAGCCCCTGCTTTCGCAGACGGCTCACCGCCTTCGCAGCGTCGGCTCGCGACTGGAACAGCCCATACAGGGTTGACCCTGAGCCGGAAAGCGAAGCGTATCTCGACCCCGCGCGCTCCAGCGCAGCTTTTATGTCTCGCAATTCGGGATATAGAGGAAAGACGACTTTCTCGAAGTCGTTTTCAATCCCGGTACGGACAAGGTCGGAAAGCAAGTTCCCGGCCCGGCTCCCCCTTTTTGCAGGAGCACCGGTGTTGGGTAAACCACTCAGCCACGCCGACAGCGCGCAGCCAACCTCAAACAGTCTATCGGACGCTCCCAGCCGAGTCAATTGACGATTCTCCCCTGTGGCAGTGGTATGTGTGGTGACGGGGCTCCGCCCCGTACCCGCTCGCGTAGGGGCGGACGCATTCGTCCGCCCGCCCGAGCGCAGCTCGGCCCCCCTCCTCACAAGCGCATCCCAATCGGCAAACGCCTGAGCCGTGGACACTCCAACTTCCGGCATCACCACGACCATCGGCACCGAAGGTAAATCAGCCAGAGGATAAACCTCCTCGCCCCGCCCGACTCCCAACGTCGTTCCGCCTACCAGAAACAGCGGTAAGTCCGAGCCAACCTCAGCGGCGATCCGCAGCCGCGCTGTCCCGGACAATTTCTTTCTGAGTGCCCGCTCCAGCGCAACCATGGTCGCAACCGCATTCGAAGACGCCGCGCCCAACCCTCCCTGCACCGGAAGCCGCTTCTCGATCTCGACACTGACTCTCCCATTAACGCCGAGTTCCTCCAGAACTGGCTCAGCAATGCGATAGCACGTATTCGACGAATCCAGAGGAACGCGCGGGTCCTTGCAGAGAATTTCAATCCCGCTGCCACGCCCGGCGCTGACCCGAATCACATCATGCAGCGCGATCGTCTGGTAAATCGTGCGCAGATCGTGAAATCCGTCCGCCCGCGCCGCACCGATGTAGAGCCCGAGATTAATCTTCGCAAAAGAACGAACCGCAACTGTCATGGAAGGGGAATTGTAAGCGATTTAGGTTGTGAGTCGGATGACCTTCCCTGTGCTGCCCTGTGCGCCCCTGTGTCCTCTGTGGTTGACTCTCTTGTGTGGTGACAGGGCTCCGTCCCGTACCCACCGAGCGCAGGTGATCTCGTCTCGGCGAGGCTATTGCTTTCCCAGAGTCGCATCCAGCGTCAGCTCCGACCCAACCGTAATCGTCATCTCCTTCGTCCAGGCCTTGTACCCCGGCTTCTCGACGCGGAAGCTGTGTTTCCCCGGACCAAGCGCGATCTTCGCCGGCGTGTATCCCACGGAGTCGCCATCCACGAACACCTCCGAAAGATACGGAGTAGAGCGCACAGTCACCGTACCTGTCGAATGCGCGGGAGGCGGTGGCAGCGGCTGTGGAGCCGGTTCCGGCGCGGCTGCCTTGTCTTCTCCGGCCTTAGAAAAACCGATCATTGACTGCGATGATGACTGAGGCGACTGCGATGACTGCGGCGGGGCATCCAATTCCGACAGCCGCTTTTTCTCTTCCGACGTGAGCTGCTGCATCGGCCCCGCAGTCTTCCGTTGCGTGATATGTAGCCGCAAGTTGCCGGTCGCCGAACGTAAATACATAGAATCGCCGCTAACCTCAAGCCTCACCGCGGATCCGGGCGTCCATTCTGGCGGCGGTTCCGATTGCGTAGCGGAAATTTCGTAGTTGCCGACAATAATTCGATCCTCCACATGAGCCGATATCGTGTACTGCGTCCGTTCTTCATCCAGCGGAGTATTGACAACCCACGCCTTTATTGAGGTCGTGACGGATTTCTTGACAGCCACAATCCGTCCATATTGCCAGAGAGTCTCGGCACGAACGAACCCGATGCCAGCCCCGACGCCGATCAGCACGAAGGCCAAGGCGATAAGCAGAATGCGCTTCATTCTGCCTTCCAGTTTACAGGGTCGCACGCTCCGAGTCATAGGAACCGGACTCCAGTAAGCTGAATCGTTAGCTGTTGGTGCGAACACCTAATAGTGTCATCCTGAACGGAGCGGGGACTTTACGAAGTGAAGGTCTCGCGGAGTCGAAGGAACCCTACATTCTTATCGGTCGCAGGGTAGCTTCGGTTTTTGACAGCGCACAAATAGTCACAATCTCTGAGCGAAACGAAGGACCTGCTTTTTGGTTGACAGCGCGAGGTCAGTCGCTCTTCCGCGTGAACCGGAGGAGCAGAGCAACCGCGACGCCGAGCCCAAGGGCTCCCAACACAAACCATCTGCCAATATCGAGACCGACGGCCCCCATCACAAGGAAACCAATCGCGACAAGAATTCCGGCAAACTCCGAGTCGACTTTCATTACGCGCATAATGCCCGGGTGGCGATTGGCATCGCGGTTCTTCATGTGGTCAATTGTCTCACCGGCACGGGCCGGTGCCCAGGCTTTGATCTCGCTGGCACAAATAACACTGGGGCTGCCCCATCCTTCGCGCGAGGATGTGCTACCTTCCGTGCTCCGCGACTTTTTTGCGAGCGGAAGATCTGCTTCGGGTCATGGCCAGACTGCGCTTGTACTCGGGAAATTTGAAATTGGCAAGAGCTATCAGCTCGGGCATGCCACGAAATAAATCTTCCTTCTTTACGGGGGGGGTACCAAAGCTTCCCCAATACCATTCCCCCCAAAAAACAATCGCCAACAACGCGGAAACCCGCATCGGACAACTGACTTAGCGCGCCAGTTCCTGCCCCAGCACCGTCGCATTGCTGGCGAAGCCAAGACCGGTTTCGAGATCCACCAGGCCGGAGCGGACCAGTTTCGCGATCTCGCCATCGAAGTGCTGCATGCCTTCGTTTTCGCTGGCCTTGATTGCGTCCAGCAGCGTGCGGCCCGCCCGCTCGCCTTGTTCGACGCAATCGCGAGTGCGCGAGTTGGATTTCAAAATTTCGACTACGGCGACGCGGTCACCGCCATCGTTACGCGGTATCAGCCTCTGCGCAATGATGTAGCGGAAAGTTTTCGCGAGTCGCTCTCGCACCGATTGCTGTTCGGTGGAAGGGAACGTGGAGATAATGCGCTCCACCGCCTTCGAGGTGTCGACGGTGTGCATGCTGGAAAGAACGAGGTGGCCGTTTTCGGCGGCATCGAGAAGAATCTCGAGCGTTTCCCGGTCGCGGATTTCGCCGACCATAATCACCCGCGGCGCCTGGCGCAGCGCCGCCCGCAGCGCCAGCGTGAAATTCGGCGCATCGCTGTGCAACTCGCGCTGGTGCACCGTCGATTTCTTATGCTTGTGCAGAAACTCAATCGGATCTTCGACCGTAAGGACGTGATAGCAATGTTCGCTGTTGATGCGGTCAATCAAAGCGGCAAGCGTCGAGGACTTGCCCGATCCGGTTCCGCCCGTCACCAGGATGATCCCGTTCCGGACATTCGCAGCTTCTTCCAACTGCGCCGGCAGACGAAGCGAACTGAAAGTCGGAATGACGGTAGGGATTACGCGCATCACAATCGCGCAACTTCCGCGCTGGATAAAAACATTGACGCGGAATCGCGCCATTCCCGCCAATCCATAGGAAACGTCGCAGGAACCCTGCTCGCGAAGCGTATTGATAGCCTGCTTATTGGTGCCGATCAGATCGGCGGCAATGCGGCGCGTGTCATCCGCCGAAAGTATGCTGCTCCCCGCGATTTCGACCGCTGTGAGTTGTCCGTGAATCTCGACTTGCGGCGGACGCCCCGGCGAAAAAATCAGATCGCTGACCTTCTCCGAGGCGCGCAACATTCCGGCGAGCAGAACCGACGTCTGGATCGAACCCGTTCCACTGATGCCGTCAAACGCAATCGCAATCGGGGAATTCCCCGGAGCAGCCATTCCATACACTCCCAGTTTTCAGCATTGACGCCACAGGGGAGAAACGTCGCCGAGGAACCTATGTAATGAATGTAGCGCGGATGCGCGGAAGAACGAAGGACAAGTAGGTCATAGACCACGGTAACTGAAGACAAAATGGAAGACAGTACCCAGTACCCAGTTCTCAGTCGGACCGCTGCTCGTTTTTCTGAGAACCGGGAACTGAGAACTGGGAACTGGTTTTAAGCTACTTCTTCACCGGTTTTTTCTTTCCAAAGCCGGTTTCAACGGTGGCGCCGATGCTCGCCAACATGTCTTTCGCTGGCTGTGCGAGTTTACCGTCAGGTTGGAGCTCAAGATATTTCTGGAAGGCTTCGGCTGTCCCTTCGGGCGCGACCATCTTATCCCCCTTGAGCGTAGCTTTGCCGATCAAGTTCACTCCCTTCCAGTAGTAAGCGTCGGCTCTGGTCGGATCGGCGGCAATCACTTTGTCGAACGCCGCAATTGCGGCATCTACCTTGCCCGCATTGGTAAGAACCGCGCCCTCGTTGAAAAAGTACATGGCAGCGTGCGCCGAATCTAGTTGGGCTGCCTTGTCGTAGTTGGCCACGGAGTCATCGATCTTATTGGACTTCGCATAAGCTTCGGCAAGGTTGTTATAGTACGCGGCCAATTTTGCATTATTGTCGGGATCTTTCTGTGCCGCATCAGAAGCGGTGCGCAGCTCAATTGCCTTCTGGTAATTGGCCGCGGCCATCTCGAAGCGCTTCTTTTTCTCTTCGGGATCGGTTTGTTTGGGCGCCGAATTGCGGTAGGCGTCGCCCAGCTTGAACCAGATCAGATCGCGTGTACTGTCGATCTGGTTGGCTTCATTCAAGCTGGCGATTGCGGTCTCGTAGTCGCCAGCATCGGAAGCTGCTTTGGCGGCATTGAGTTTGTCGTTGAGCGTGCCAACGGTTTTCGTTTCGCTCGCGGCTTTGGCGGCAGCCTCCGCCCTCGCCTTGGCTTGTTCAGGGGTCAGTCCCTGCCCCTCGCCTGCGTTCACCTGCTCTTTCTTCAGGTCGAAGTCCATCACAACTTCGTCCAGGCCCACCGGGACATTGGTAAAGTGAAAAAGTTCCTTGCCGTCCTTGCTGAGCTTGACGTTGTACTTGCCAGGGACGATGCCGAGCGAGAAGTACTCGCCTTTGTTATTGGTTTTGAGTTTGTAGGTGTGGCCGGTTTCGACCCCAGTCCACTCCACGTCGGCCTGTGCGATCGGTTTCCCCTCGGAGTCTTTGCAAGTTCCCTTCACGGTGCCCGTGGTTTGCGCCAGCGCGAGTGGAGCGGACAGCAGCACCACGACGACGAGCAGCAGGGGAAGGATGAAATATTTCCTCATGATTTGGCCTCCCGGCATTGCATCTGAATTTACTGAACTCGATTTACTGCATCTGATTTTCGCTCTTCGACCGTCACGAACGCGCGTCTCGCGTTCTAGCTCAATCGCGCGGCCCCTTCCGCGTACTGAATGGGATCTTCCGCGCCCACTTCGCGAAACGCCCGCAGGCGGAGCACACAGCTGTCGCACACACCGCAGGCGCGATCTTCGCGTTGATAGCATGACCACGTTAAATCGAAGGGGGCACTCAGTTCAAGGCCAAGCCTCACAATCTCGGCTTTGTGCATCGCAATCAGCGGTGTCACCACCCGGATTGTTCCTTCTTTGGTGCCCGCTTTCACGACTTCATTGAACGCACGATAATACTCCGGCCGGCAATCAGGATAGCCGGAACTGTCCGGCTCAACCGCTCCGATGTAAACTTTTTCGGCTCCCAGCACTTCGGCCCAACTGACGGCAACGGCGAGAAAATGCGCGTTGCGGAAAGGGACATAGGTGACGGGCACACTGACGCCAATGGCATGCGCTTCGGGAATAGCAATGCTCGAATCGGTGAGAGCGGATCCGCCGATGGCGCGCAGAGCTTCATTGCGCACCAGCAACCGGTCGCGAATTTCGAGCCGGTCGCAGATGCTTTCGAAGGAGCGCCGTTCGCGCTCTTCGGTGCGCTGCCCGTAGCTGACATGGACGGCGGCGGCTCGGTGTTCGCGGGACGCAAGCGCCGCACACACGCAGGAATCCATCCCGCCGCTAAGCAGGACTACAGCACGGCTCTGGTTGCTGGTTGAGTTCGACATCATTACCTGCTCGCGAGGCATTGCAGGCGCCCGTTCCTCTTTCTAATTTTATGACAGTTAACCATGGAGCACCGGCAGCGCGCCATGCAAACCGATCGCCAGGGCGCATTTTTGTGCTCAATCATGCCTTAAGACCCGCCATCCTTCCCACTTGTTACTAAATTGATTCTTAGCCGCCTGGGCAGACGGCCCTCCGCCGCATCTAAATGGTTACGGGTCCTCTACCCACAGCGTATACTTTCGACGGGATCGAGCGCTGGCAGCGCGTTGACCTCGCCTTCTGACGGCAGGTATTCTTGAAACGACTCTCCTGACCTTGGCACCTCTGCGGAATCCACTGGAGAAAAATCAAATTCTCAGTCACGTTGGAGAGACTCTTTCTGAAGATTAAAATTCTTATAGGCCTGCTGGCATTGACCGCCGTTGCTCTTCTGATTCATGGCTATCATCCTTATGCAGAAGACTCGGAGATCTACCTTCCGGGGGTTCTGAAGATCCTGAACCCCAACTTGTTTCCTGCGAATTCGGAGTTCTTTGCCGAGCATGCGGGGCACACGTTGTATCCCGATCTAATCGCCTTTTCGGTTCGGGCGACGCATCTGCCGTTGCCATGGGCAGCCTTTCTGTGGCATCTGATTTCTATCTTCTTGTTGCTGGCGGCGAGCTGGCGGCTTTCGTCCGCCTTGTTCGAGTCGGAAGCGTTTAAGGGCGATTGCGTTCGCGGGGCTGCGGTGGCTTTGATGGCCGCCCTGCTGACCCTGCCCATTGCCGGGACGGCGCTTTACATCTTCGACCAGTATTTGAATCCGCGAAACCTGGCGGCCTTCGCGGCGTTGTTTGCGGTGGCGGAAGTGTTGCACCGAAAGTACGGGCGAGCGGTCTTGTGGCTGGCTTTTGCCGCGGTCATGCACCCGCTCATGGCGAGTTTTGCGATCGCGTTTTGCGTATGGCTCATTGTGCTTGATCGATATCGTCCGCGGCTTTTGGGTTTCGCAGCTGCGCTTCCTTTTGGTATTACGCTCGACCCTCCACCGCCCGCATATCACGAAGTGGCGCTGCGGCAGCCTTATTTCTATATCCAGCGCTGGCAGTGGTACGAATGGCTGGGCCTGATCGGCCCGGTGATTCTGTTCTGGATGATCGCTGGCTTTGCAAGGCGTCGCAAGATGAACAACTTGGAACTAGTCTCGCGGGCAGTCATTCCGTTTCTTGTTGTGGCTACGGCAGCCGCAATCGCATTGTCGATCCCACCTCGGTTCGAGGCCCTGGCCCGGCTCGAGCCTTTACGTTGCCTGGCGCTGACCTACATGCTGTTGATCGTCATTGGCGGAGGTTTGCTCGGTCAGTACATCCTGCAGGCCCGCATCTGGCGCTGGCTGGTGTTGTTCGTCCCGCTCAGTTTGGGAATGCATTCTGCGCAACGGCAGTTGTTTCCTGCGAGCGCTCACGTCGAGTGGCCGTGGGCGCAGCCGCGCAACCAGTGGGCGAAGGCTTTTGAGTGGATTCGCGGGAATACACCGGTGGACGCGTTGTTTGCGCTGGATCCCGGGCATATGGAACTGCCGGGCGAGGATGAAAATGGCTTTCGCGCTCGCGCCGAGCGCAGCATGCTGGCAGATCTGGTCAAGGACAAGGGAGCGTGTTCAATGTTTCCGCCGCTTTCCGTGAAGTGGCTGGAACAGGTCGAGGATCAGCAGAATTGGAAACAGCTCGGCAAAGCGGATTTCGAACGGCTGCGACAGAAGTACGGAGTCAGCTGGGTGGTGCTGGAGCAGCCTGGGCTTGCGGACTATGGTTCGGCTGGGATGGAATGTCCTTATGAGAACTCGGCGGTGAGAGTGTGCCGTGTGGACTGAGTCTTTCTCAACGCCGCTGTGACGCGGTCGGCAGTCCCCCGTCGTAGTAAGCCTCGGAGCCTGCCTCCAGAGTCCTTCCCTTTTCGCTGAAGATCGGGGTATGGATGACGCCGGCGCGTTGGAGCGCGAACTGAAGAGTGGTTTGCAAAACCTCGAGACCGTATCGAACACTGCGGCGGAAATTGATGGAAGATGCTTCCTCAAAATATTTTGTCGGACAGGAAACCTCCCCGATGCGAAAGCCGAAGTAGACGCATTGGGCGAGCATCTGGTTGTCAAAAACAAAATCGTCGCTGTTTTCTCCGAGAGGCAGGCGGGTGAGCACCTCGCGGCTGAAGGCACGGTAACCGGTGTGATACTCGGACAGCTTTACACGCAGGAACAAATTCTCAAAAGCGGTGAGCAGGCGGTTGGCGATGTATTTGTAAAGCGGCATGCCTCCGCGCAAGGCGGTGCCGCCGATGATGCGGGAACCAAGAACGACGTCATAAACGCCGTAAGCGATCATGCTCGCCATGGCGGTTACGAGCAGCGGCGTGTACTGATAATCGGGATGGACCATGATGACGACGTCGGCGCCGGCGGCCAGAGCTTCGCGGTAGCAGGTCTGCTGATTGCGGCCATAGCCGTAGTTGCGGTCGTGAACGAAGAACTGCAAACCAAGCTGGTGGGCGATTTCGACGGTGCGATCGGAACTGTGATCGTCGACGAGAATACGGATATCGACCAGGTCGGGCAATTCCCGTACCGTCGCTTCCAGCGTCTTCTCCGCGTTGTACGCAGGGAACACGACGGCAATTCGTTTGCCGTTGATCATGCAGTATTTTCCTCGATATTTCGTTGATAGACTGCCTGAATCATAAACGGAAACGAAGATTTTTGCTGCCGGGGTCCGGAAGGTACGAGCGGTACCTCCTGTAGAGACGCGGCTTGCCGCGTCTCGGGAGCGGCAAGCGGAGACGGGGCAAGCTCCGTCTCTAGACGAGGAAAAAACCGGCGGCGTTGGTAGACTATTGAATAGAGCCTGCTGCGGCCCGGAAAGTTCTCGGGCTTGAACTCTCGGCGAACTGTAGGCGAAACTGGAAAATATGCCTCCTCGTACTCTGTTTGAGAAAGTCTGGGATTCGCACGTGGTCGCTGCTCCCGAGGGGCAGTCGGCGGTGCTCTACATTGATTTGCACCTGGTGCATGAGGTGACTTCGCCGCAGGCCTTCGAAGGCTTGCGACTTTCGGGAAGACCGGTGCGGCAACCTCTGCGCACGGTGGCAACGGTCGACCACAACATCCCGACCACTCCGCGGGGCTCGCCAATCACCGACCCGATTGCGGCGAAGCAGATTGAAGCACTACAGAAAAACTGCCGCGAATTCGGGGTTCCGTTGTTTGACATGGATTCGGCGGAGCAGGGCATTGTCCACGTCATCGGCCCGGAGCTGGGCATCACCTTGCCGGGGATGACGATTGTCTGCGGTGACAGCCATACCTCGACTCACGGCGCGTTCGGATCGCTGGCGTTTGGCATTGGAACGTCTGAAGTGGAACACGTACTGGCGACGCAATGTCTGCCGCAGAAAAAACCGAAGACGATGCAGATCCACGTAAGCGGAAAGCTGGCCGAGGGCGTCACTGCCAAAGATCTGGCGCTCGGAATTATTGGCCGCATCGGCACCGATGGCGCCACCGGACATGTGATCGAGTACGCCGGGGATGCGGTGCGTGCATTGTCGATGGAAGGCCGCATGACGCTGTGCAATATGAGCATCGAGGCGGGAGCGCGGGCGGGACTAATCGCGCCCGATGAGACGACTTTCGCGTATGTCGGTGGCCGGCGCTTTGCTCCGAAAGGAAAAGATTGGGAAGAAGCGGTCGCGTATTGGCGAACGCTGGCCAGCGATTCCGGAGCGCAATTCGATCGCGTGATTGAAATTGACGCGTCATCGCTCGCGCCGTTCGTGACCTGGGGGACGAATCCCGGCATGGTGGTGCCGGTGACCGCGAGCGTTCCCGAGTTAAAAAGTTTCGCGCAGGAGGCCGACCGCCGCGCGGCGGAACAGGCGCTCGCCTACATGGGCCTGGATCCCGGAACGCCCATCGAAAATATTGCTGTCGACCGCGTGTTCATCGGATCATGCACCAACTCGCGCATCGAAGATCTGCGGGCAGCGGCACGCGTGGCGAGAGGACAGCACGTGAATCCGAAAGTCCGTGCCATGGTGGTGCCCGGCTCGCAGGCGGTCAAACACGCGGCGGAACAAGAAGGATTGCACCGCATCTTCCTCGATGCCGGATTTGAATGGCGCGAGTCGGGGTGCTCGATGTGTCTCGGCATGAATCCCGACATCCTGCAACCAGGAGAACGCTGCGCGTCGACCAGCAACCGCAATTTCGAAGGACGCCAGGGCCGCGGAGGACGCACGCACCTGGTCAGTCCGATGATGGCGGCAGCAGCTGCGATTGCCGGACATTTCACCGACATAAGGAATTGGCGATTTCAATAAGTCTTGCAGTGGAGCGACGGGCGTCTCGCCCGTCCTCCTCTCAATCTCAGCAGTATCGAGGCCGGGCGAGGACGCCCGGCGCTCCACTGGCTCGGCTGAAGGGTTAAACTATGCAACCATTCCGCAAGCACACCGGCGTCGTTGTCCCGCTCGACAAAGTAAATGTGGACACCGATCAGATCATCCCTAAACAGTTTCTGAAGCGCATCGAGCGCACGGGATTCGGGGAATTCCTGTTCTACGACTGGCGCTTTTCGGGCGACGGAAAAGAGCGCGGAAAAAAGACCGGCGATTTTGTGCTCGACGCGCCGCGGTATTCGAAGGCCTCGATCCTGGTCGCGGGGAAAAACTTCGGCTGTGGATCCTCGCGCGAGCACGCCGTCTGGGCGCTGGCGGATTTCGGCTTCCAAGTGGTGATCGCGCCGTCGTTTGCCGACATCTTTGCCAACAACAGTCTAAAGAACGGCCTGCTGACCGTACGGCTCAATGAACAGCAGGTGGCGGAGCTGACGCGCCGTTCGAAAGAGATCGAAAACTACCAACTCACCGTCGATCTCGAAACCTCGCGCGTGGAAGACGGACAAGGATTCGCCGCGACCTTCGCGATGGATGAATTCTCTCGCCACTGTCTACTGAACGGGTTGGACGATATCGCCCTGACGCTCCAACATGAAGCGGAGATCGAGGTCTATGAATCAAAGCATCCGGTGCGCGCGGAGATGAAGTCGATTCTGGCAGGGTGACCCGAAATTAGAGAACGCGACGATGGAGAGACGGGCGCCCCGCCCGTCCACAGCCAGCCGGGACCAATCCTTCTGACGCGAACCCCCTCCAGGTTGTACACTTTTGAGTTTCACTGCCAGCGCGGCGGTGGGTCACACCTCATGCTGAATCGGAGTGCGTTCGTGAAAAAACTTCTCTTCGTCGTCACCACCAGCCTGTTGGTTCTGCTTTCCGCGGGACGCGCTCAGACCGCTGCACCTCAGACCGCCGCACCGAAGCAACTCACGATTGAACAGATTTTCGCCGAGGGGGGAGTCACGGGGCGCGCTCCGGAGACGATCAAGTGGAGTCCGGACGGCACGAAGGTATCTTTCGTGCAGCGCGATGATGCTGGCGAGCACGGAGAACTCTGGTACGTGGACGCGACGACGGGCGAGAGAAAAATTCTAGCGAGCGAAACCAAGTTATCCCAGCTTGCCCCTCCTATGAGCAAGATCAAGGACGAGCGCGAGAAAGAGCGCGTGACACGGTATCACGTCGCCGCCTATACGTGGTCGCCCGATTCCAAACACCTGCTCTTCGATTCGCAGGGACAGCTCTGGTATTACAGTCTGGATACGGGAACGGCAGTGCAGCTTACATCGTCTCCGGACGCGAGCGGAGACCCAAAGTTTTCGCCGGACGGCAAGCGGCTCGCCTACGTGCGCAAGCACAATCTTTATGTCCATCCAGTCTCGGGAGAGGAAGGTGAACGTCCCCTCACGCGTGAGGAGAAAGAGAAGGGCAAGGACAAAGATAGGGACAGGGATAAAGACAAAGACGACAACATTCTGAACGGCGAAGTCGACTGGGTTTACGCTGAAGAACTGGCCGTGCGCAGCAACTTCTTCTGGTCGCCGGAAGGACACGAAATTATTTTTCTGCAGATGGATGAGAGCCGGGTACCGACCTATCCCATCACTGACTGGTTGCCGACGCATCCCCGGGTCGAGCAGGAAAAATATCCGAAGGCGGGGGACCCGAATCCCAGCGTGCGCTTGGGAGTGGTCGGCAGCAACGGTGGCAAGGTGCACTGGATCAAGCTTACCGATGACGATGATACCTATGTGCCGCGTTTCGGCTGGATTCGCGAAGGCTGGGCTTGGGCGGAGGTCCTGAATCGCAAGCAGGACGTGATCGACCTTTATTTTATCGACGCGAAGTCGGGGAGGTCGCGCAAGGTGCTGACCGAATCGTCTCCGGGTGCGTGGGTGAACGTCAACGACGACTTTCGGATACTGAAATCTGGCGACCGCTTTCTGTGGACTAGTTGGCGCGACGGCCACACGCATATTTATCTCTACAGTTTCAACGCCCCAGACCCGATGTCGGCCGACGCCAAGCTCGAACGCCAGCTCGAAAGCGGAGACTATGAGGTGATCGAGATCAGCGGGGTGGATGAGGCGTCAGGCATAGTTTTTTTCATCGCAAATAAAGGTGACCCGCGACAGGAGAAGCTTTTTTCCGTGAAGCTGGATGGTTCGGGAATGCAAACCATTTCTTCGGAAGAAGGTAGTTATGCCGCGACCTTCGCTGATGACGGCAAGCACTTCGTGGAAACGCATTCCGCGACGCTGATGCCGCCGCGGATTTCGGCGTGCGCGACGGGCGGCCCCTGCCAGAAAATCTGGGAAGGGCGCAGCATAGCGGCGTACAACCCGATTGCGCCAAAGACCCTCGAATTCAAAGCCGATGACGGCACGGTGTTGTATGGCTATCTGATTTTGCCGCGCAATACAGACGGGAGCCAGAAAATTCCGCTTATCGTGCACATCTATGGCGGTCCGGCCGGGCAGACCGTGCAGAATGCCTGGGGAGGAACCACGGCGCTGTTCCACCAGCTTCTGGCGAACGAAGGATTCGCGATTTTCTCGGTCGATAATCGCGGAACCCCGAATCGCGGAAAGAAATTCTCCGCCGCGACCCGCCTGCAATCAGGAGGAATCGAACTGAAAGACCAGCTCACGGCCCTCGACCAGTTGTGTGCGCAGTTTCCGCAACTTGACCCCACGCGCACCGCCATCTGGGGGTGGTCGAACGGCGGTTCGATGACGCTCTACGCGCTGACGCACTCCGGCCGCTTCAAGGCGGGAATCTCGGTTGCGCCGGTAACCAGCTGGCACAACTACGATTCGATCTACACCGAGCGCTACATGGGTCTGCCGAAGGACAACGCCAGCGGCTACGACGATTCGATCGTCAGCGCGGCCGGCAGTCTGCGCGGGTCGTTGCTGCTGGTGCACGGGACGAGCGACGACAACGTACACCTGCAAAATACGATCCAGATGACCGACGCGCTGATAAAGTCAGGAAAACAGTTCCGGCTGATGGTGTATCCGAATAAGACGCACGGCATCGCGGGACCGGGTACGCGCGCCCAGTTATTTCACATGATGGAAGATTTCTGGAATAAGGAGTTGAAATAGCCATCAGCTCTCAGCCATCAGCCGTCAGTTTTCGACTCGCGATGCTTGTAAGGTTTACCTGACGGCTGATGGCTGACGGCTGAAAGCTGCCTTTATGCATCGCACAACTCTCGGCGATTTCGAACTCACAGTCGTCTCCGATGGAACTTACTTCCTCGACGGCGGAGCCTTTTTCGGAGTCGTTCCGAAGACCATGTGGTCGAAGAAGGTCACGCCTGATGAGCAGAACCGACTCGATGCGGGACTGAATTCGCTGCTCGTGCGCACCGGCAAGAAAAACATTTTGATCGAGACTGGCATTGGCAACAAACTGCCTGACCGCCTGGTCCAGATCTTCAAACAGCCGGCCCAGTTGCTCGACAACCTCCACGCCGCCGGAGTCGCGCCGGAAGATATCGACATCGTCATCAATACGCACCTGCATTTTGACCACTGCGGCTGGAACACGGTGCGGCGCGGGGATCAGATCGTCGCGACGTTTCCGAACGCGAAGTATTACGTGCAGAAACAAGAGTGGGAGCACGGCCGCCTGCAACTGGAGCGCGACGCGATCAGCTATATGAGCCCGAATTACGATCCGCTGCTGGAGACCGGTCAGATGGTGCTGCTGAACGGCGATCAGGAGATTTTTCCGGGCATCTCGGTCAAAGTTTTTCCGGGGCACACGGCGAACATGCAGGCAGTGATCATCGAGAGTGGTGGGCGAGGCCACGAAAAGACGACGGCGTGCTACATCTCCGATCTGATTCCGACCTCAAATCATCTCGACCTGACCTGGGTGATGGCCTTCGACCTGTTCCCCCTCGCAACCATCGAGAGTCGCAAGAAGTACTACACGCATGCAATCCCGGAGAGATGGCTGACGGTGTTCACGCACGATGACCAGACGCCGTGGGGCTACATAGAAAAGGGTGAGAGAGGAAGACTGGGTCTAGATCCGGTGTTGCGCGGGCGCCCTCGCCCGCGGCTCTAAGTCGAAATGACGGGCGTACTCACTGCCAGCTTCGCCTCAAAGAACTCTTCCACCCGCTCCAGTATCTCCGCCCCGCTCTTAGCCTCGTAGATCGCCTTCCTGAGCGCCGCGCCTCCTGGCACGCCGTGCGTGAACCAAGATGCGAACTGCTTCATCTTGCCTTCCGCTCCGGGCATTTCTTCTTCGAGCAGCATCTGAAAGTAAGTGCGAATCATCTGATAGCGATCGACCTCGGTGGGCTCGTCGTACGTTTTTTCTGCGGGGCTTCGCTCCTCCTGGCGGACGAATGCGTCCGCCGCTACGCGAGCCGCTTCGTTACTTACATACTGCTTGATCTGCCGGAAAATCCACGGATTCGCTGGGGCCATCCTGCCGATCATCACCGCATCGCAACCGGTTTGGGCGACAATCGCGCAGGCATCCTCAGGCGAGCGGATGTCGCCATTACCAATCACGGGAATCTTCACTGCCCGCTTAACAGATGCGATCCATTCCCAGCGCGCGTTTCCGCTGTAACCTTGCTCACGGGTGCGGGCGTGGAGCGCGACCGCGCCCAGGCCGCAGCTTTCAGCGATATGCGCCAGTTCGACGCAGACGATTTCGTCGTCGTTCCATCCCGCGCGGAATTTTACGGTGAAGGGAATCTTCACGGCGGCGCGCACGGCTTCGAAAATTTGCCGGATCAGCGGCAGATCACGCAGCAAGCCAGAACCGCCATTGCACTTCACTACTTTCTTTGCCGGGCAGCCGAGGTTCAAGTCGACGAGATCGAAGCCGAGGTCTTCCACCAGGCGCGCGGCATCGGCCAGCACTGTCGGACTGCTGCCGAAGAGCTGGGCCGAGATCGGATGCTCGTCTTCGTAGAAGTGAAGGTAGCGTCCCCGAACGCGCAGGTCGCGCAGCACGCCGTCGGCCGAGGTGAACTCGGTCATGATCAGCCCGCATCCGCCAAGGTTCTTGATGAAGCGGCGGAAGACGGTGTCGGTGACGCCCGCCATGGGTGCAAGCACGGTGGCCGGAGCGATGCGAACGTTCCCAATCTTCAGGACCGTGGGAAACACCTGTGCCAGTGTGGGGACGGGCGTCTCGCCCGTCCGACCCGCCGCCGCATCCGTATTGTCCCAGAACTTTTGCACAGTCCGATTTTACGTTCTTTTTCTAACCAAGGTCATGGCAAAGAAAATCCTGGCTAACACGAAGATAAAGATAAGTGCGCGACGGCTTCAAAAAGTAAAGCCTCCCGCCGAGGGAGGCTTTCAAGAATGCGCGCTTCAGCGCGGCGTCTATTGCTTGACAGTCGCTTCGGGCTGTTTGGCTGCGGCTTCGGCTTTTCCCGCGTCGCTTTTCGAGTACTTGCGGCGGAAACGCTCGATGCGGCCGGCGGTGTCCATGAGCTTCTGTTTGCCGGTAAAAAAAGGATGGCAGGCGGCGCAGATTTCCACGCCGATGTCGCCCTTGTGAGTGGAGCGGGTAACAAACGCGTTCCCGCAGGCGCAATGTACGCGAATCTCGTTGTAGCTGGGATGAATGGCTGCTTTCATGTCAGTTCCTAACCTCGATTCAGACATCTGATTCTACCGGAGGTAGGAAGGATTCAGCAAGGAAGCAGGCAGGTCTCAGATGTCAGGTCCCCGGAAAACACGCTGCGTCGCAAACCTGAGACCTGACACGTAATACCTGCGACCTGAAAGCAAAACGGCAGGACCGACCTCCTGCCGTCTCGCTCTGCTGCAAAAAATCTGGCCCCTACTTACCTTTATTAACCACTTTCTTGAGTTCGTTTCCGGGAGTAAATTTGGCGACTCTACGGGCAGCGATCTTGATAGTTGCACCCGTCTGCGGGTTTCGGCCATTGCGGGCCTTACGCTGCGAGACGGAGAACGTGCCGAACCCAATCAAGGCAACCCGGTCACCTTTTCTAAGGGCAGCCGTAACGCTGTCCACGGTGGTGTCGATCGCGGTCGTCGCCTGCGCCTTTGAAATGCTACAGGCTCCGGCGATCCGGTCAACCAGATCAGCTTTATTCATGCTATCTCCTGACACTAGTCGTTTCGGTTCCCGCGCATTCAGCCGGGGAGGAAAGCTCAAGGCGCGAGCACCGGCGAGGTCAATTCTCCCCCATGTTACGGGATTGTCAATGGGAAACACGTGCCAGTTGCCGCTTTTGACATCTTTTGACATCATCTTTTGACATCTAAGGCGAACGGCTGTGTGTAGTGATTCGAGAATGCGACGAAAGTGCTAAGTGCTTCGCTTCTGATCTGCGATTTTGCGGTCGGACGATTTTGCGATGCCGACGATTTTGCGATCCGACAATCGGCAGTTTTCCTCTGTTCCCCACCGTTCTCCACAACCCGCCGCCGCCCTCCACAGGATGTGCACAGAGAGGTAACGGTTTCGAGTTGCGGCGCAGGCGGGTTCGGGTGCAGAGTTCTAATACAGGATTAACTACAGAAATGAAAACAGCAGCCGAAGTTTGCCCTCTGTGCGCGGGCTCGGGATGGAAGCCGGTTCCGGGAGCGCCGGAGCGCGGCGTCACACGTTGCGATTGCCAGTTGCGGGCGCGCGGCGGCGCCATGATCTCGGCGGCGCGTATTCCGAAGCGATATGAGCATTGCGAGCTCTCGAACTTCACGACGGATTTCCCGGGAGCCGATCGCTCGATTGAGCTGGCCCAGATCAGTGCGTTGCGCTTCGTGCAGGAGTTTGATCCGCGAAACGGCGCTGGGCTGCTACTGGTCGGCGGCATCGGAACCGGCAAAACCCATCTCGCGGTGGGTATCCTCAAGGAACTCATTGCAACCAGAGGAAGCGCCTGCCTTTTTTGCGACTATCGCGACCTGCTGAAGCAGATTCAGAACTCCTACAACGATTCCGTCAAGGCGACCGAGCTTCAGGTGCTCCGGCCAGTGTTTGAAGCGGAAGTGCTGTTGCTCGATGAGCTAGGCGCCGTGAAACCGAGCGAGTGGGTGTGGGACACGGTCAGCCTGATCCTCAACACGCGATATAACGACAATCGAACTACAATCATCACCACGAATTTTGCCGACGAGCCGGCTGCCGGCGTAGCTCGGTCGTCATCCTTGTCGCTGTCGCCAGCGCGGGCGGCCACTCGCGAAGAAACTCTCGGCGACCGCATCGGCGAGCGTATGCGCTCCCGCCTCCACGAGATGTGCCGCATCGTGAAGATGGAAGGCCCGGACTTCCGCCAGAAGTTTAAAAGCGCCAGCTTCGGATAGACCAACCCCCTGTCATCCCGAGCGCTGTCCCGAGCGAATGCGAGGGCAAGTCGAGGGACCTTGCGTTCTTCCCGATCGTCACAATTGCATTGTGATCGCCAGCACTGCATTCGCTTGCCGATACGAGCAATGTCGGAAGCATGCTGCGCGAATATCGCTTCTACGTCTACATGCTGCAAAGCAGTTCCCGGCGGGCCCTCTACATCGGTATGACTAACAATCTTCACCGCCGTGTTTTCGAGCACAAAATGCACCGGCGCGAGGGTTTTACCGATCAATACAATGCTGTACGTCTCGTGTATTGTGAGCGCTTTGACGACGTTTATAAAGCGATCGCGCGTGAGAAGCAACTGAAGGGCTGGCGAAGAGAAAAGAAGCTGTGGCTGATCGAGCGATTCAATCCGGGATGGAAGAATTTGGCTGCGGACTGGTTTGAAAATGTGCCGGCGGAGCATGTCGACGTGCCTAAAGCCCCATCCTGGTAAAAGGCAGGCGGAGGCCGACGCAAGGTCCCTCGACTTGCCCTCGCATTCGCTCGGGACAGCGCTCGGGATGACAGAGCGTAGAAGCGGGCCTGCATCTACCTGGTCAGTCGCACTACAATCGCCTTGTGCTGACCGAACGCATCGAGTTCCGCCCGGAAGCCGACGCCGAGGTCTTCTCCGCCGTAGCCGCCGCCCCGGCTGTGTTCCTTTTGCGCGGCGAGGATGCGAACGCCGAGCCCTACGTCAGCAAGACCGCCAACCTTCAGCGGCGACTGCAACGGCTGCTTTCCGCCCCGGAGGAGCACACGAAACGCCTCAATCTGCGCCATCGCGTCCGCTGGATCGAATACACGCTGACCGGCTCCGATTTCGAATCCGGATTCGTGCTCTACCAAATTCTTCGCGTCGCCTTCCCCAAGACCTATTCGAATCGCCTGCGGCTGCGGTTCGCTCCCCTGGTCAAGCTGCATCTGGAAAACGAATTCCCTCGCGCGTCGGTCACGACGCGGCTGGGACGCATTTCCGGAAAGAACATTTACTACGGGCCGTTTGCTTCGCGGGTGGCGGCGGAAAAGTTCATGAATGACGCGCTCGATTTCTTCAAGATGCGGCGCTGCGTGGACGACCTCCATCCCGATCCGAAATTTCCCGGCTGCATTTATTCCGAAATGAATATGTGTTTGGCGCCCTGCTTTCGCGGCTGTACCGATGACGAGTACCGCGCTGAGGTAGTGCGCGTCGAGGATTTTCTGGACTCGCGCGGCGAATCGCTGAAGCGGCAGATGGCGGCAGAGCGCGATGGCGCGTCGGCGAAAATGGAATTCGAAACGGCCGCGGCCATTCATGCGCGACTCGACAAACTCACTCCCGTGCTGCAGCAGTTGCCCGAGTTCGTCCGTCGGATTGACCAGGCGCACGCCGTAATCGTGCAGAAGTCCGTGCAAAACTCCGTTCAGAAATCCGAGCACGCGGAGAGCGTCGCATTGTTCCGCGTCGATGGCGGCGCCATCGCAGGGCCGCTGGAGTTTCTAATTTCCGATACGGAACACACCAAGTCACAATCCATGGAAGCCCGCATCCAAGCCGCACTAGCTGAATTTCCCGCAGCCAAACCACCCGGCGCGATTGAGCGCATGGAGCACCTCGCGATCCTCAAGCGCTGGTGCTATCGCGGAACCCGCGCGGGCGAAATCTTCTTTGCCGATGACAAAGGAGAGCTGCCGATGCGCCGCCTAGTGCGCGGCATCGGACGAGTGTACCGGGGAGAAGCGCCAGAGACCGTATCGATTGCAACGCTGGCTCCGGTCCAAGTTAACCAGCAGGGGGAATCATGAAGAAGAAAAGCTCCAGCAAAAAACGCGCTTTCAAGACAGCCAAGCTATCCGATCGGCGGGACAAATCCCTCCGCGACCATCTGCTGTACTTACTGAAGGGCGGCGGAGCGCACGTCACCTTCGACGACGCCATGGGCGACTGGACCTTGCAACTCGCCGGCGTCAAAGTCGCGAACTTCCCTCACACCGCCTGGATGCTGCTCGAGCACATGCGCCTCGCCCAGTGGGACATCCTGGATTTCAGCCGCAACCCGAAGCATGTCTCTCCGCCATGGCCCGAAGGATACTGGCCTGCGGCACCGACGCCGCCGGACGAGAAGGCATGGGCCGCGAGCATGGCCGCGTTCAAGAAGGACCTGCGAACGATGGAGCGGCTCGTCGCCGACCGGAGAGTCGATCTCTACGCCCCCATCCCCTGGGGTGATAGTCAAACGATTTTGCGCGAGGCGCTGCTGCTGGCCGACCACAATGCGTATCACCTCGGACAACTGGTGATGCTGCGGAAAAGCATTGACATTTAAGCTTTCCCCTGTGTACCCCTGTGTACCTCTGTGCTCCCTGTGGTTCAGGCCTTTTTTAACCACCGCGAGCACAGAGGTGCACAGGGGATCATAATTAAGCCGGAATCGCCAAATGTGCCGCGCGCACTGGCTTTTTCCGGAACACAACCCGTATCTCCTCCCGCCAGCGCTCGTCAATACCCAGCAGTTCCCAATCGATCTCCGGCGAGAGATAACGCAGGATCGTGTCGGTCGTCGGATGCACGTGCAGAGCAGGCGCGACCAGCATGAGCAAAGGCTTCTGCGGCGAAATCTCGCGTCCGGGAAAATAGCCAAATTGCGCAAACTCTCCGCGACTCTGGTGCCAGGCGACTCGCGACCAATAATCCACACCTTGCAGGGGAAGGTGGATATCTTCATCGGCTTTGAGTTCGATGACCGCCAGGCGGCCCTCGCGAGTCGCCGCCAGAATATCGATCATCGCTCGATCCGCCGCGGCGAACGCGGGCACCTGCGCATACACCGATTCCGGCCGCAGCCGCCCATCGAGCGCCGCGATGTCGCTGGCCACCAGCGATTCCAGCCAGCGCTCTGGATGCATTCGCCACAACGCGTGGTTCTTCGGACCGTCCTTGTGACGCACGGACGCCGCCAGCCGTACCAGATCGGCAAACTGCGTTTCGTTCTCCGAGTCGAGAATGCGCTCTTCCGGCCCCACACCGAAAATGATTTGCTCGCTGCTCTCGAAATTTCGCGGATCGTGTGCAATCCGCGCCTGCGCAAATTCGAGACCATGCCGGCGGAATGAAATCGATGCGGGCGAGAGCACCACCACTTCAGATTGCGGCAGAATGCCGCGGATGCGCGCCATCGATCCCGCAAAGCGTTCGCGCGCCAAGCCTTCATCGATGGAATGCACCAGCCGGGTTGCCAGGTTGCCGCGATCGCCAGTATCCACCGGCACGAGCGCATCCTCCCCTTGATCGAATTCGTACAAGTGCCATTTCGCCGCCGTCGGATTCAGGTGCGCCATGCGCTGCCGGGTCAGAGCAACCGTGCCTTTCGGCACAACCATCGTCAGCCCTTCGACCACGCGGTGTTCCCGCTGGGCCAGCCGGCACGCATCGAGCCAAAGAATTCCGCAAGTCAGCGCGCCATCGACGGTCGATTGCGTTTCCTGGTCGTTCACTCCGACAATGGCCAGCGCGCGCTGCCCCTGGCGCAGCCAGCCGCGCATGTAAGCTGGACCGAACGAGTGTTCAAGATCGACGCTGGTGGTGAGCCGGACCACGGTCCATTCGGGAAAATTTCTCTCCAGCGCCCGGCGCAGGCGAGGCTCGTAGGCGACACGCGCCGCACGTCGCGCCGCCGGCGAGCGCTGATCGCGATCGCGACAGAAGTCGAGGCGCGTCGGGCGATTCTGCCCCATGCGTTGCACCTGTAACCGGAGCGTCGTCGCCTTTACTTCCGCATCCAGCACCCGCCGCACAAAATTCCGTTCGCTCGACCAAAGATGCAGCAGGCATTTGTGGTACTCGCCGGAAACGGAATATTTCGCTTCGGCCAGATCGAACGCGATGGCGCCGTCTTCCACCACTACCGCGGCGCGCGCGCCGTCGAGAAAGTCGCAGAGCATCTGGCTGAGCGATTCTGGGGTCATAAAGCAGAATTATTCGCCCCGCCAGCCGCCGCGTCAGTGACCGCTGGACCGTGAAATTGTTTGGTTTCGCTCCAGCCCGGCGCGACCCCACTTCCGTAATCTTGTTCCTGATCCTAACGCCCTTCCGCTCATGGGATAATGCTGTTAGCAGTCCATGACGCAAGTGGGATTCGTATCAGGGCATGCGTTGACGGGCCTCGGGAAAGCTCCCGGTTCCGTATCAGGCCGTTTCGTATCAGGCTATCGCCCTAGCGATAGCGCAATTTTTCGGAATCAGACGCCCCTTTAGGGGCTGGATTTCACCGCACTCTATTACGCACTGCGAGTCATTTTGAAAGCCACGAGCATCCAAATATGGTGATTGCTACTCAGGAACGTTTCTTCTTCGAACACTACGGCCTTACGAATCATGATCTTGAGATTTATCTGGCCGCCGCTCTTTCAGCTGGCGGCGACTATGCCGACCTTTATTTCGAATACCTGACCTCGACCTCGCTGATGGTGGACGAGTCGCTGGTGAAATCCGCCTCGCAGGGGATCTCGGCGGGCTGCGGCGTCCGCGTCGTTTCCGGCGAACGCACCGGCTATGCCTACACCGACGATCTTTCTCCGCAACGGATTCTGCATGCTGCCCGCACCGCCGCGCTGATCGCGAGCGCCCCGACCAAGACGACGGTTGCCGGATTCCAGCAGAAGCCCGCCCGCAGCTTGTACCCCGTAGCCGTGCCTTCGGTGGACGCCGACATTACCGCTAAGGTTGAACTGCTGATGCGCGCCGATCGAACCGCTCGCGGATACGATCCGCGGATCAAGGAAGTTCGCGCCAGCTATGCCGACGAACTGAGGACCATCCTGGTAGTCGGCTCCGACGGCACCTTTGCGGAAGACTCGCAGCCGCTGGCGCGCACGAATGTTTCCTGCATCGCGAAGACCGATACAAGTTCGGGACGCGGCAGCTCGGGCGGCGGCGGCCGGGTGGCGCTCGATTTCTTTTTCGGCGACAAGACTCCCGAATTCTTTGCAAAAGAGGCCGCGCGCCAGGCAATTCTCCAACTCGACGCGCGCGAAGCTCCGGCCGGTGACATGGAAGTCGTGCTCGGTCCGGGATGGCCCGGCGTTCTGCTGCACGAAGCCGTGGGTCACGGCTTGGAGGCCGACTTCAATCGCAAGAAGACGTCGGCATTCGCCGGACTGATCGGCAAACGCGTGGCCAGCGAAAAGTGCACCGTTGTCGACAACGGTACCATGCCGTGGCGTCGCGGGTCTTTAAACGTGGACGACGAAGGCCAGCCGACCCAGGAAACCGTGCTGATCGAGAATGGAATTCTGAAGGGATATCTCAGCGACAAACTCTCCTCGAAGCTGATGGGCCTAGCCGATACGGGCAATGGACGCCGCGAGAGTTATGAGCACATCCCGATGCCGCGCATGACGAACACGTACATGCTCGCAGGGCAAGACGATCCTGGGGACATTATTCGTTCGGTAAAGAATGGCGTTTACGCGGTGAACTTCGGCGGCGGTCAGGTCGACATCACGAACGGCAAATTTGTTTTCTCCGCGTCGGAAGCGTATCTCATCGAAGCCGGAAAGATCACCGCCCCCATCAAGGGCGCAACCCTGATCGGCAACGGACCCGACGTGCTGACGCGGGTTTCGATGGTCGGCAACGATTTGAAACTCGATGAAGGCGTCGGCACCTGCGGCAAAGATGGACAGGCCGTTCCCGTCGGCGTCGGCATCCCGACAATTAAAATTGACCGCCTGACCGTCGGCGGCACCGCAAAGCGCGAAACCGGCGGATTCATGCAGTAGCATTCTCACAACGGAGTCACAGAAGGTGTTGGTTTTCCCTGTGCCTCCCCTGTGCCTCCCCTGTGTCCCCTGTGCCTCTGTGGTAGATTTTGATTTTCGCAATGACAACGACTCTGGAAACCACCGAAGTAAAATTCGCCCTCGACCTCAAAGAACTCGCCACCAACGTAGTCAGTCGCGCGATGAAAGGCGGCGCGACGGCCGCGGAGTGCGTCGTCCGCGAAGGTGACGAATTCTCCACCGTGGTACGCCTCGGCCAAGTCGAAACCCTGAAAGAATCGGGCTCGCGCGCCATCGGCGTGCGCGTCTTCTTCGGACAGCGCGCGGCCAGCACCTACTCCAGCGACTTTTCCGCTGCCGGCATCGAGCGCATGCTGAAATCGGCCCTCGAACTCGCAAAGATCACCTCTGAAGACCCGCACGCGGGCATTCCCGCGGCCGCCAAGTTGGGATCGCTGTCCGGCGACCTGCAGCTCTATCACGAGGACGTTTACTCGCTGCCCGGTCCTGAGCGCATTGAGTACGCGCGCCGCGCTGAAAAGGCCGCGCTAGACGCCGATCCCCGCATCAAGAACTCCGAAGGCGGATCGTTCGACGCCGCCACCGGCAGAAAGATACTGGCGAATTCTCACGGCTTTGTCGGCGAATACCGGCGGTCGTATTGTTCTGTTGCGGTAGTGCCCATTGCGCAGGACGCGAACGGCGGCATGCAGCGCGATTACTGGTATTCGGTGGCGCGCAGCCTGGCGAAGCTCGACTCGGCGGAGCAGGTCGGAAAAGAAGCCGCGCGCCGCACCCTGCGACGCCTCGGCGCACGTAAGGCGAAGACGGCGCATGTGCCGGTGGTGCTCGATCCGATGGTCGCAAGTTCCATGCTCGAACATATTTTCGAGGGCGTGAATGGCGATTCGGTCTATCGCGGAGCCTCGTTCCTGGCCGGCAAACTAGGAGAGACAATTGCCGGGCCGAACGTCACTGTAGTCGATGACGGCACCATGCCCGGCGGCTTCGGCACCACGCCCTTCGATGGCGAAGGCATTCCCACCCGCCGCACGGTAGTGATTGAGAACGGGATTCTGAAGTCGTATCTGCTGAATACGTACACGGCGAAAAAGTTGGGCCTCGAAACCACCGCCAACGCCTCTCGCGGACTCGCCGGAACGCCCGGCATCGGACCTGGGAATTACTTTCTGCAACCGGGAACGAAAGCACCAAACCAGATAATCGCCGACATCAAAGACGGTCTCTATGTAACCGAGTTTCTAGGTCACGGCGCCAACTTAGTAACTGGCGATTACTCCCGCGGAGCCTCCGGCATGTGGATCGTCAACGGAGAGTTAGCCTACCCAGTAGAAGAGATCACGGTAGCCGGCAATCTCAAAGACATGTTCTGCAACATCTCCGAGATAGGGAGCGACCTGGAATTCCGTGGCAGCGTAGCCTCACCCACAATCCGCATCGACGGCCTAACCGTGGGCGGAGAGTAAAAGAGCAAGTGTGGGGACGGGCGCCCCGCCCGTCCAAGCGGAGCGAAGCTCCGCATTTCACCAAACCAGGGTTGTGACAGAGTCAGCATCCACCGTCAAGTTCAGCGCTCGCGTCCCCACCTGACACTCAACCTCCCGTCCCTCACCTTGGTTCGTGATGACAAGCACGCGGCTGCCATCAGGATTCTCAAAAGCCACGTGATCGATCCCGCGCAAATCCCCGTGAGAGGCAATTACTTGCGCGCCCCGCCGGATCGCTTTCGAAAAATGAGCGAAGGCCCAATATTGCCCGCTATGTGTAAATTCGTGGGTCTTGGAGTCAACCGTCACTACACCGCCGCATGTGAAGGGGCCAATGTTTGGCGTTCCCTTTTCATCCAGCACTAAGTTCCATCCGACGATGCATTGCGCCCAGTTCCGCAGGACTTCGCTGAACGTGTGCGACCACTTGGCCCAATCCGTCTTGTAGTCGGGGCTGGTGTAATCAGGTCCACCTTCTGTCCAGTAAGCATTCTTGGACGGGAAGGCATCATGGACTCGCGTCATGGCATCCGGAGTGCCGTAATAGCCGTGCCATGCAATTCCATCCACGTATTTGTTGACGTCAGGATCGCTCAATTCATCGATCGCTCTTCCCCAAAGATTGTAGTTGTGGTCGAGTATCCAAATCCTGGTGTCGAGAGATGCCTTCTCGAATGCAGGCCCGAGAAACTTCTTCACGAATTCAATCTCATATTCCTGTCCCCACAAAGCCGCCGGCATTTTTCCGTTCTGGTCCGTATCGACTTCGTTCTGAATGGTGACGGCTTTAATTTTGACGCCGTCGGCCGAATAGCCTTGCAGAAACTTCACGAAGTATTCCGCATACGACGCGAAGTATTCTTTTCGCATGGACCCGCCCAGCATGGAACCGCCGGCTTTCATCCATCCCGGAGGACTCCAGGGTGACGAAAAGAGGTACAGGTCTGGATTTACGCCGCGCGCGGCACGCAGCGTAGGCAAGATATATCCGCGGTCATGTTCAATGCTGAACTTCTTCAGGTCCGGGTCCGGCTCGGGGCTGTCGTCAAAGCTGTAGGCACTGGTGGAATAGTCGCTGGATCCAATGCAAGTACGGCAGACCGATAGCCGCAAGCCCGCAGGTCCGAAGAATTCCGAAAGCAGCGCTTGCCGCTCCCGGTCATTCAGTTTCGCAAACCAGTAGCAGGACGCATCGGTGAAGGCGGCGCCAAAACCGAGGATCTTCTGGTAACGCACCGAGGGATCGAGTTGAATACCTCCCGAAGTGTTTGCGGTCACGGGATGCCACTGCGGCGCCTTGATCGGCTCAAATTTGCGGTCCTTCGACGTTGACCATGCCTGTACGCCGGTTGCGGGTGCGGCCCAAAGCCATGAATTCCTGAATGCTGCCAGGGAAGCGGTTGCGGCAGCGGTAGTTTTCAAAAACTTTCGGCGAGTGGTCGATAGCATTTGTGCCCTCATTGTGGTTTTCAAAATATCGCAGTTTGTGGGGTATGAAAAGCAATGAACAGTAGCACTCTGGTTTTCCCTGTGCGTCCCCTGTGTCCCCTGTGCCTCTGTGGTAGATTTTGACTTTTCAATGACAATTGTCCCCGAGGACGCAAGATCCTACGAAAGCTTCCGCAGCGCCTGAAGGACCGCCTCAATCTCCGGCAGTTGGTCAATCGGATAAACCTTCGCAAACGCGATCTTCCCGGCTTTATCCACGACGAACACCGCCCGCTCGCTGATGCCCGCGACCGGCGCACCTTCGCGCAGAATGCCAAACTTGCGCGTCACCTCGGCATGCGGATAGAAATCCGAGCACAGAGGAACCTCGACCGGCCCCAGTTCCTCCCGCCGCCATGCAATGTGACTCGGGATTGAATCTACGCTGATGTCCATGACCTGGGCATTAAGTGCCGCGAACTCTTTTTTTCTAGAGTCGAGTTCCGGCACCTGCGCGGCTCAAGTCGGCGTCCAGTCCAGCGGATGAAACGCCACGACCAGGTTCTGCCGCCCGAGATAGTCGCGCGAGCGCATCGTAATCTGGCGTTCCCCGGCAATTGCAGGAAGTTCAAAATCCGGCGCCAGATCGCCGACTCTTATAACCATGTTAGTTCCTCAATGCCGCCAATTGTAATTGAGCCTGCAGACGTAAGTTTGAGCCTCGCAGGTACAGGGTTCTCTGTAGGAACACATTTCCCTACAACCTCCCGAATGTTCTCGGCTTCAAAACTTCGTTGTGTCGTATCAGGCTGAAAAATAAAGACCGACGCCCCGGCACAGTTCTTGCAGTGATAGTGATAAAGCAGTCGGAGGATTCGATGTTGTCCATACGCGTTGAGAACTTGAACGACCTCGCAATAATTGAGTGTAGGGGCAGGATCGTTCGTAGCGAATCTGTCTTCAAACTTCGCGATGTTGTGCAAGAGCAAACCGACGCCCGCATCATCGCACTCGATCTTTCTGCCGTGCAAGCAATCGGCGGTGGGGGCTTGGGAATGCTTGCGTTTCTCAATCGCTGGGCACACGACCACGATATTCAGTTCAAGCTGTTCAGTCCCTCCACACCAGTGGTGGGCGGATTGGTGCACAACCGCTCCCTCCTGAACTTTGACATTGCGACCTTCCACGAAATGATGGACATTTTCGCACAGGCCGATGGCCAGTATAGCCTCGCTGCTTAAGTCCGTCTTGGCATTTGCAACTTTCTACAGCCTCATTCATCATCAAGTCATGCGGATTCCGTTGGCGGCGTGGGGCTTGATTTTTGCAGGGATTCTTCTCGATGTGGTTCCAATCCATGCCCAAGCCGACCTGATCGGCGACGTCCGCTCCCAACTGGCACAGAATTCTTTTTCCGCGGCCGAGTCGGAACTTAAGAACTATAAGAGTCAGCATGGCGTCACTCCGGAATATCTCGAAGCCTCGTCGTGGATGGCGCGCGCTGCGGCCTCGACAAAACAGTGGGACCAAGCCGCTGCCTACGCCAGCGAGACGCGCCGTCTCTGCAAACAACAACTGACGAAGCGAAAACTGGACGCCGAACCTCATCTACCCATCGCCTTGGGCGCTGCTTACGAAGTTCTCGCCCAGGAGATGGCGGAAAAAGGGCAGCATGCCCAGGCGGTCAGCCTGCTGCGCTCGGCATTGGCACGTTATGGAAATACATCCATTCGAGCGCGGCTCCAGAAGAACCTCAACCTGCTCGCTCTGGTCGGCCAACCCGCGCCGCCCTTACAAGTAACCCAGTATCTCGGACCGAAGCCTCCAACTCCCTCGGCGCTGAAAGGTTCGCCAGTTCTTTTGTTCTTCTGGGCGCATTGGTGTGTGGACTGCAAAGCCGAGGTCCCAGTCATCGCCCGCTTGCGGCAGGAGTTTGCTCCCGCGGGCCTGGTCGTCATCGGCCCAACCCAACTCTACGGGTATGCGGCGCAAGGAGCCGATGCAACGCCCGAACAGGAGCGCGCATATATAGAATCCGTCCGCGCACGATACTACGCCAGCCTGCAGGATATGCCCGTGCCATTGAGCAAACAGAACTTCAATGCTTACGGGGCAAGTACGACGCCGACGTTGGTCGTCCTGAATCGCGCCGGCCAGGTAGCGATGTATCACCCAGGAGCGCTTTCGTACGACGAACTGCGCAATGCTGTGCAGAAAGCGGTAGCCCGCTAGCTAGTGGCAAGACGTGCCCGCGTGGGGACGGGCTGTGTGGGGACGGGCGCCTCGCCCGTCCGAGCCTAGCGCAGCTCGGCCGCCGTCCAACCGCCGAAAGCTAAAGCGCCGCAGCCTGTTCCCGCCGTCGCCCTTGAATCTCAATATAAACATTGATCAGCGAGACCGCGGCCGGAGTCACGCCCGGAATACGCGAAGCCTGCCCTATCGTCTGCGGGACGACTCTTCCAAGCTTCTCCTGCATCTCCCGCGACAACCCGCTGACCGCGCGGTAATCGAACCACTCCGGAATCCGCCGCTGCTCAGCCTTCTTCAGCCGATCAATCGCGCGCTGCTGCTGATCAAGATACCCGGCATACTTAATTTCAGTTTCGACAGACTTAAGCTCGTTGCGAATCTCAGACGAAGAGTCTCTTTCAAAAAAACGCGGCATAAGCTCCCGAAGAACCGCCGCCAATTGCTCGACAGTAATCTCCGGCCGCCGAAGCAGTTGCGCCAAAGGCTGCCCCACAGCAGAAGCCAGATCGCAAGGCTCGTGTGGGGACGGGCGCCCTCGCCCGTCCAAGTCGAGCGCAGCTCGACCGGTTTCGCCGACAGCGGCACAATGCCGCTCGATCTCCCCCGCCATCGCCCCCGTCACCTTCGTCCTCTCCAGCACCAATTTCACTTCCTCCAGCCGCCGCTGCTTCGCCTCGAACTCCGCCCACGCTTCATCCGAAATCAGCCCCACCCGCCGTCCATGCGGAGTAAGCCGCCGGTCGGCATTATCAATCCGCAGGTGCAAACGAAACTCCGCCCGCGAAGTAAACATCCGATAAGGCTCGTTCGTCCCTTTCGAAATCAGGTCGTCAATAAGAATGGCAGTGTACGCCTCCGTCCGATCCAGCATGAGCGGAGCCTCTTTCTTCACCTTCAGCGCCGCGTTAATCCCCGCCATGATTCCCTGGCACGCCGCTTCTTCGTACCCCGACGTCCCATTGATCTGCCCGGCAAGAAACAGCCCCGCAATCTTTTTCGTTTCCAGCGTGCGATTAAGTTCCGTGGGATCGATCGAGTCGTACTCAATGGCATAACCCGGACGCATCATCTCGGCGTTTTCGAGCCCCGGTATCGACTTGAGGATCGCCAGCTGCACATCAATCGGCAGCGAAGTGCTCATGCCGTTGACATAAATCTCGTGCGTGTTCAGACCCTCGGGTTCCAAAAAAAGTTGGTGCGTCAGTTTGTCGGGGAACTTGACAATCTTGTCTTCAATCGAAGGACAATACCGCGGCCCCGTCGATTGAATCTGCCCGCTGTACATCGGCGAGCGATGGACGTTCGCGCGAATGATGCGATGCGTCTCTTCCGTGGTAAACGCGATGTAGCACGGCACCTGCGAGTCGTGATGCGCCACGCGCCGCGTGCGAAAACTGAATGGAGTCGGATCCAAATCGCCCGGCTGCCGCTCAAAACGCGACCAGTCAATCGTCCGCCCGTCAAGCCGCGGAGGCGTTCCCGTCTTGAGCCGGCATCCCCGCAGCCCCAGCTTCTTAAGCGCTTCGCCCAGCAGGACCGCCGCCGCTTCTCCCGAACGTCCCGCCGGATACTGCTGCTCCCCACAATGAATCAGCCCGTTAAGAAAAGTCCCCGTAGTGATGATGACCGCATCCGCCGAAACGCGTCGTCCATCGCGAAGCAGAACGCCGCGGATAGAGTTCTCAGTTCTCAGTTCTCGGTTCTCAGTAGTTTCGGGTGCAACTGATGGCTGATGGCTGACGGCTGACGGCTGCTCCAAAATCACATCCGACACTTCCGCCTGCTTGATCTTCAAGTTCGCCTGCGACTCGAGTACTTCGCGCATCTTCAGTCGATAAGCCTGCTTGTCGCACTGCGCCCGCGGCGACCAGACGGCGGGTCCACGCGAAGTGTTGAGCAGACGAAATTGGATTCCGACCGCGTCCGTGATTTCGCCCATGATGCCACCGAGAGCGTCCACTTCGCGCACCAGGTGCCCCTTGGCGATGCCGCCGATGGCGGGGTTACACGACATCTGCGCGATCAAATCGACGTTCAACGTATAGAGAGCGGTCTTCAACCCCATGCGAGCCGCCGCCATCGCGGCTTCGCATCCGGCATGACCAGCCCCCACCACCACCACCTCGAAATGTTCATCAAACCGCTGCATGCGCACTTATTCGGGACCCACAACTAGGGCAGGAATACTGCTTGGTTAATTGTAACAACGTTCTTGGCGGTGGCTGCTCTTTGGCTTTGTGCAGCAGAATCTAGCCCATCGCCCCTTTCTGGGAATAAAATGCGGCACGGGAGGACCTGAACAGGGCGAGCTTACCCCGCCCCGAATACGGCAAGTCCTATAGCTCAATGCGCAACCTGAAGTGGTCGTCTGCAGAAAAAGCCATCGCAAGGAAAGCATTCGACCGGGCGCCAAATCAGGATCTCGACGCGGTCATCTGGCAAGCGAAGAAGATGGCCGGGAAGATCGAGCAACCGTCCGACCTGTGGGACTTGGAACACTATCTGACCCACCGCCGCAAAGAGATCGACCGCGAGTACGACTATCGCTATTCCGTTCTCCTCACCGTTTTCGCGGGACTCATCCGAAAAGGCCGCCTCCGCGAAGAAGACTTACAAGGCCTTGCAGAAGACAAGCTCGGGCACATCCGCCAGATGGCAACGCTTTGAGATGCCCGCTTAACCGATCATGAGGAAAAGCTGTGCCGTACTTTCTCTAATGGGCTCGCCTTGCGATCCGTTGATCCCGACCGTATAGTAAAAGGTCTCGAAGGGATCGTCGATCATAGCAAGATAGAAGGAAGGAAAGGAAGATCATGGAAACGAACTCATTTCTGTCTCTAGTCGAAGAACGCATTCATCAGTACGACCTGCTCTGTCATCCCTTTTACAAAGCCTGGTCGGCGGGCGAGCTGACCCGCGACGATCTGCGCGCTTATGCTGAGGATTACTACCCTCACGTGGATGCGTTCCCGGGCTATCTGGCTCAGCTTGGCGTCCGTCTGGAAGAAGGGGAGCTGCGCCGCGCAGTTCTCTCCAACATGACCGATGAGAAGGGCGGCGAAGATTCCTTTGGCGAGCCGGAACGTTCACACGCCAAACTGTGGCTCGATTTTGTGGAAGGCATGGGCGGAAGCCGCGTTCCGAAACGGCGGCCGGTTGGGGAAGTTCGCAAGCTCATCTCCTGGTTCCAACGTGTCGCGAGCGAGGGCACTCCGGAAGAGGCGCTGGCGGCTTTCTATGCCTACGAATCGCAGGTGCCGCGCCTGGCGCAAGAAAAGGATCGCGGCTTGCGTGAACTCTACGGCGCCGATGAGAAGACCCGCGGCTATTTCACTTTGCACGCCATCGCCGACGTGCACCACGCGCAAGTGTGGCGCACACAGTTGGAGAAGCGGGTCCAGGCCAATCCGGAGACTGCCGAAAAAGCCTTGGTTGCCGCCGAGAGTGCCGCCAAAGCTCTATGGACCGTGCTGGATGGCGTCGAGGCGCGGAGAGTGGAACGAGCTGCAGCGTAGTCTCCTGTAGAGACGCGGCTTGCCGCGTTTCTAGCCCGCGTTCAGAGGCGACGGGCGACCCCCGTCTCTACGGCAGGCGCCCTTGTACATCCCATGGCCCGACCCATCCCCATCGGCGTGCGCGGCGAGGCGTCTGAAACCGTTG
Source organism: uncultured Acidobacteriaceae bacterium (assembly GCA_963772195.1). Taxonomy (GTDB): domain Bacteria; phylum Acidobacteriota; class Terriglobia; order Terriglobales; family Acidobacteriaceae; genus Acidiflorens. The sequence continues at coordinate 102,423 of CAVYWE010000007.1, forward strand.
AGTTGAAGCACACGCTCTCCGCACATCACGCGGAGTTGCCACCGGTGTATTCGACCCCGGACATGATGCGGCTGATGGAAACTGCCAGCTTCCTTGCGCTGCAACCATATTGCGATGAGGGTGAAATCACGGTGGGTATCTCGATCCATGTCGAACACCGCGCGGCCAGCGGGATTGGAATGCGAATTCACGCCGAGGCGAAACTGGAATCGTTTGATGGACGCTTCTATATCATGCGCGTCCGAGCCCACGACGGGGCTCAGGAAATCGGAAACGGTACGGTGGGACGCGCCGTGGTGCACGTACCGACTTTCGTAGAGCGGATGCGCGAAAAGGCTCGCGCTCGGTGAGTCCATGTGGTGACGGGGGCCTCGCCCCTTCCAAGCGCGGCAAAGCCCCGCCCACACAAGCCTACTGGTCACCCATTGACCAGACTCATCATCTGTTCCGGGTAGCGCAACCCCGAAGCGGCGCCGGAGGGAAAGACCTCGCTCAGACGGCGCAAGTCATCAGGAGTCAGTTTCAAATCCACCGCAGTGGCGTTTTCCTCGAGATACTTTCGCCGCTTCGTGCCCGGGATGGGGACAATGTCGTCACCCTGCGCCAGCACCCATGCGAGCGCCAGTTGGGATGGCTGACATCTTTTTTCGCGCGCGATCTCTTCGACTTTCTTTACGAGATCGAGATTTTTCTGAAAGTTTTCGCCCTGGAAGCGCGGCGATAAACGACGATAGTCATCGGCCGCCAGGTCTTCGAACTTCTTGAATTGGCCAGTAAGAAAGCCTCGTCCGAGCGGGCTGTAGGCAACGAAACCGATGCCGAGTTCGCGGCAGGTCGCGAGGATTTCCTCTTCTGGATCGCGCGTCCAAAGCGAATACTCGGTCTGCAACGCCGCGATGGGATGCACTTTCACGGCGCGGCGCATAGTGCTGACCCCGGCTTCAGACAAGCCAATGTGGCGAATCTTGCCTTCCTTGACCAGCCCCGCCAGGGCGCCAACCGTTTCCTCAATCGGCGTATCCGGATCGACACGATGCTGGTAATAGAGGTCAATGTACTCGACGCCCAGCCGCTTCAAACTTCCTTCGCAGGACTTCTTCACATAGTCGGGCTTGCCGCTGACGCCGCGGTTACTGGGGTTGCTGGGATCGCGGACAATCCCGAACTTTGTGGCCAGCACGAATTGGTCGCGCTTGCCCTTGATCGCGCGTCCGACGAGTTCTTCGTTCTTGTACGGCCCGTAGATGTCGGCCGTGTCGAGAAAATTGATGCCGAGTTCGAGCGCCCGATGAATGGTCGCGATCGATTCGGCGTCATCGCGGCCGGAGTAAAACTCTGACATGCCCATGCAGCCGAGGCCGAGGGCGGAAACTTTGAGACCGGAACGTCCAAGATTGCGGGTTTTCATTCAAGTATTCCTTTCGCAGAAGTCTATGTTTTGGGTGTCGTGATTTGGGTGTATAGATGCGACGGCCGCGAAGAAGGTTACGAGAAGCGGAAGGGCTACACAAATTACGTCGCCTCCGCTTGCTTTGGCATCTTCTAGAAAGACATAATTTGCCTGCAACCATGAATTCACCGCCGATCTGGTTTGGAAGAAAGTTTGACTTCACCTTCCCCGTGGAGCAGCATCCGAACCTGTGCGCGCGTTTGCGAGGCGCACCCGCCCGGCTGGAAGAAATCGTCCGCGGCGCTGATCACGGTGTCCTGCGTTGGAAACCCGGCGAAAAATGGTCGGCCCAGGAACATGCCGGGCACTTGCCGGACCTCGAACCTCTATGGATGGCGCGCGTCGATGACTACATAACGGGAGCATCACAGCTGACCGTGGCTGACCTGAGCAATCGGAAGACCTCGGAAGCGCAGCACAACCAGCGCCCGATCGACGAGATCCTGGGCGAATTCCGAAGCGCCCGCTCACGACTGGTGAGACGAGTGGAGACGATCGACCCTGCGATTTTCGCTCGCGCCTCTCTCCATCCGCGGCTGAAAACACCCATGCGGCTGGTGGACCATCTGTACTTCGTGGCGGAGCACGATGACCATCATCTGGCCCACATATGGGAATTACTGAACGGCGGAGGCAGCTGACGGCCACAATGTTACTCGAAGCACGGCTCGTTATTCGTAGCACTCAAAGGAGAAGTCGTGAATCGGCGGGAGTTTTTGGCCAGTGTTTCCGCGGCCATGGCAGTGGCCGCCCTTCCGCGCTCCGCATTTGGCGAGACGATCACCGCGACTCTTAAGATCGCGCTCGACCGAACTCTCAGCACGATGCCGCTCGACTTCGCGGGTTTCAGTTTTGAGAGCGCGCAACTGGCGGATTCGACGTATTTTTCCGGCGCCAACACGGCGCTCGTTGAGCAGTTCCGCAAGCTCTCCAACCGGGGAGTGTTGCGACTGGGCGGAAATCTGAGCGACGTCACACTGTGGAATGGCGGTTCGAAGCCGACACCCCTCCCCAGTTCGGCGCAACATAAGATTCAGACACGCTTCGAGTGGATGCTGGTCGGGCGGCGCGCCGGTGAAAACCGTCCTGCCACGATTACTCCGGAGTCGATAAGCGCCCTGGGTTTCTTTCTCAAGGCAACCGGCTGGAAGCTGATTTACGGATTCAATCTCGGCACAGGGACTCCGGGGCGCGCCGCTGAAGAAGCGGCCTGCGTGGTGGAGAACGTAGGCGACTCTCTTCTCGCTTTTCAGGTCGGGAACGAGGCGGATTTTTTCGGCCGCTCCTTCCGCCGACATGGCTGGGACTTCAACCACTACTGGGATGAATATCAGAGTTACGTAAAAGCGGTGCGTGCCCGGGTTCCGCACGCGCCTTTCGCGGGGCCGGACGTTGCCGCCAACACGAACTGGGCCCGGCAGTTCGCGGAGCGCGACAAGGGAGATGCCGTTCTACTGACGTCGCACTACTACGCGATGGGGCCGCCGGAGGACACCAAGATGAACGCAAATCGGCTTCTGAGCCGTGATCCACGGTTGGTGCGCGATGTCCCCTTGCTGGTGGCGGCTGCGAAAGTGGCGGGAATGCCGTATCGCATGGCCGAGGGTAATTCCTGCTTTCATGGTGGCAAGTCAGGAGTCAGCGACGCTTTCGCCTCCGCATTGTGGGGCGCTGACTACATGCTCTTTCTGGCGCAAGCTGGTTGTGCAGGCGTGAATCTTCACAGCGGCGGAGAAGGATTCTACGCCGCTTTTGTCGAACACCCTCCGCACATTAAAGAGCGTCCGCTGTTCTTCGGGATGGAGTTCGCGCAGAGATTTGCGGGTGCCACATTCTTGGAGGCTCAGCTCGACGCCAAGAGCAATGTTACGGCCTACGCCGCACTGCGAGGCCATGAGATCCTGCTGGCGGTGATCAACAAGGACTCGACGCCGGCCTCCATCGACGTAAGAGGGTTTCCGGGGAATGTCGGTCGCGCGAAAGAAAGCTGGTCCCTCACCGCTCCCAGCCTGGGAGCAACAACCGACGTCAAGTTTCAACCAAGCGACGCGCAGGATGTGCTGACGAGGCTTGAGGTCCCGCAATATTCGGGAAAGCTGGTGGCGCTGAAGGGGTTTTCCTGAGGGCCTTGTTGTTGAAGAATAGCCGCCGAATCCGCAGTCTCGCCGCGGTCGTCAGCGCACCGTAATGAGAGGCTTGGACGGGTGGAGCGCTTCGCCAATTTCGACGGCGGGAACACCGGCGTCCAGCAACGCGCAGGTTAGCGCGGGAGCGTCCTCGGGGGAAACCGAGATCAGCAGGCCGCCAGCGGTTTGCGGGTCGAAGAGCAAAGTACGGATGTCGGCGGGAACCGACGGATCGTAGTCGACCAAGCATTCTGCAAAGTCACGATTGGCGATGAGCCCGCCGGGAATGTGTCCGGCGCGGATGCAATCGAGCGCGCCTTCGAGCACAGGAATACTGGCGGATTGGAATGCGAGGCTGACATTCGAGGCGAGCGCCATTTCGCGAGCGTGGCCGATCAGGCCGAAGCCGGTGATGTCGGTTAGGGCGTGGATGGCGAAGGCGTCGCTGGGCGTTGGGCGTTGGGCGTTGGCCTTGTCGTTGGCCGTGGCGCTCGCTGCGGAGCTTTGCTCTGCCTGGACGGGCGGGGCGCCCGTCCCCACACGACCGGGTCGAAGACCCGGCACCACACGGCCGGTGGTGATTACTTCGGCTGCAGCCTTGTTTAAAGTTGTCATCGACTTCACGGCGGCGTCGATCCACTCCGGCTTCGCTACGCCTTTTTTTATCGCCGTCGAAATGACCCCAGTGCCCAGCGCCTTGGTAAACAGCAGCCGGTCGCCGGGTTGCGCGCCCTGATTGGCCAGCACGCGCTTAGGATGGACTAATCCCGTGACCGAATATCCGAATTTTGTTTCTTCATCGCGGATGCTGTGGCCGCCCACTACCGTGCATCCGGCCTCGATCATTTTCGATAAGCCGCCGGCGAGAATGCGCTCCAGAATTTCTAGATCGCCTTTTTCAGGAAAGCAGACTAGGGCGAGCGAAGTCAGCGGCTTTCCTCCCATGGCATAGACATCGCTGAGCGCGTTGGTCGCGGCGATCTGGCCGAAGGTGTAGGGATCGTCCACGATGGGCGTAAAAAAATCCACGGTTTGAACCAGCGCCGTCTCGGGCGTGAGCAGATACACGCCAGCGTCGTCGGCGTGATCGAAGCCGACTAAGACATTCGGGTCCTGTTGCCGGGCTAATTTCCCAAGCACTGTGTCCAGCGCCGCCGGACTCAGCTTGGACGCTCAACCCGCGGCTTTTACGGACTCCGTGAGACGGAATGGTTTTACGTCAGGCACGAGGCCATTGTAGCGGAGGGGGCCAGTGCAGAGGTCAGAGGTCAGATTGCAGAGGTGAAAACTAGGACCAGTGCAAAGGTCAGAGGTCAGATTGCAGAGGTGAAAAGCAATTCCAAGGTCTTTACCTCTGCAATCTGACCTCTAACCTCTGACCTCACTTCAAGCTGACCTGCGTGATCTGCAGTTCTGGATATGCGTGGTTCCACTGGGCGGAGATGTTCTCGAAGGTCAGGCGGAAAGGTTTGCTTTGGCCGGGCGCGAGCGGCGACAAGTTGAGGTCGACGGCTTCGTCGTATGGTCCGCCGGTGCGCAGAACGCGGATGGGAAGTTCTTCGCGCTGCGCCGTCTGTCCCAACTCGTCCTTGAACGTGATCTGCGCCACTGCGTGGATGACAGCCTTGTCGCCGGTGTTGGTGACGGTGCCATCGATGTAGCTGACGGTTGCGCCAACAAAATTCTGCGCGGCACTCGTCTTGAGGTCAGAGAATTTCAGGTTCGCGGCATAGGCTGGAGGCGCGGCGGGCTTTTTCTGCTCGTGGCGGAGAATGAGCGCGAGAATGCCGACCACAATCCCTACGATGACGATCCCGATGAGGATCGGACGCAGGCTGGACTCTTGCCGCCCCGTCGTGGGATTTATGTTCGGCTGGAGCAGGCCATCCATGGCGGGATTGTACTACCGGCGGCTGCTTATTAACGCGGGAGAACGCGAACTACCGCGCGCCCGCGCCGGAAGAAGATGCGGATTTCCCCGATTCCCGCGAATCGGTCACACGGTAGTTGTCATATTCAATCGTCAGCGTGGCGCGGCCGCCGAGGCGGATGTAGCTCACCGACTCGTTGCGCCGGGGAAGCCAGAAGTCTTGCACCTTCATGTACTCGTGATGAATTTCACTCTTCTTCGTCCAGAACGAAGGATTCTGAGCCGGCTCGGCGTCAATCCGGGTCACGGCGAAATCGGTTCCGTCGACCCACACTTTACCGCGGTAGAGATATTTGCTTCTCGTTTTCGGGTAGACGGCGAGCACGTATTGGCTGCCCTTGTCCGAGGACTCGTAGGCAATCAACGCGATGTCGTAGTTGGCGCGGTTCAGCAGCGTGCGGGCGTGCATTTCCGGCTCTGCGGCTTCCTTTTCGCTCTCCAGCAACCGTTTGAACACGCGATCGACGATGAGCTTCGATCCAGTTTGGGAGATCACTCTAAAGCTCTTGGTTGAAGGACTGTCATAAGTGGCTGCCACCGTCATTTCGGCATCGCGATCGCCCGGGAATCCGCGATAGGAAAGGCGATAAACGCGGATGGATTCGTAGTGACGCAGAGCCTGTGACCGCTCTTTATCTTTGCGCACGAGATTGTTCACGACCTGGTCGACCGAGAGGGGCGCCGTAGTGATGGAAGGCGGGAGCGGGCCGGAATCAGCGCCAGCCCAGCAGACGCCAACCAGTATGGCCGCCAGCAGAAAAAAAAGCGTGGTCGAGTTTTGGATCGGGCTCTGCATCGTAATCTGGATCGAACTTTGGATTAAACTAAAAGTTGCGCGCATTCATCATCCATCGAAAAACCTAGAGTACCACCATCTCTGGGCGTCCCCGAGTGCCGGTCGGGCATACGGCGGAGCGGCTTCGATGTCAGGATTTCGGTACGGCTTTCGGCAGCAAGCGCGTAAATTTCTCGTGTACATAGCAATTTCACCCACTTTGAGGAGGCCCGGCAGCGAAGCCAAGGGAATATTTTCAATTACTTGCGGAAAAATACAAACGGATAGAAAATTGCTGCCGGATTGCATTAAGGAGCCCTCCGCCCATGTGGATCCGTGAAAATGAAAAGAGTATTGATGTTCAGTGGAACTGGATTGCAATCATCTCCTATGCTGGGTCGCTGGCTGTCAGTCTCGCGATTTGGACCGGTCTATTCCGTGCCGTTGGACACCTGTTGAAGTAAAACGAGAAGAGACTAGGCGGTAAAATCTTAGCAGCACGATGCCGGCAGAGCCGGAATCCGCTGGAGTTAGCTGCGAAATTACACGGTCCTCGCCATTTTGCCGGTCGTTGATACCAGTCACGTAAGTCACCGATCATAGTGCAGCAGCGAGAACACGTCGTACTTCGCCAGTTTCTCGCGCCCTTTCAGGAAGTCGAGTTCAACCACAAATGCCAGGCCCGCAATCTGCGCGCCCAGGCCGCTGGCCAGTTTCGCGGTCGCGGCGGCCGTTCCGCCTGTGGCCAGCAGGTCGTCTACGATCAGAACGCGCTCACCTTTCTTGATCGCGTCTTTGTGGACCTCGAGCGAGTTGCTGCCATATTCCAGGTCATAGCTGACTTTCTCCGTTTCGGCGGGCAGCTTTCCCGGCTTGCGTACAGGAACGAATCCCGCATTAAGCCGGTAGGCAAGCGCAGGCCCGAAGATAAATCCGCGAGCTTCCATGCCAAGGACGAGGTCAATCTCTTTGCCGATATGGTGTTCCGAGAGCGCATCGATCAGCCGAGCGAAGCCGAGCTTGTCCTTGAGCAACGTGGTGATGTCATAGAACAGGATGCCCTTTTTCGGGAAGTCGGGCACCTCCCGGATCAGCTTCTTCAACCCGTCGCAATCTACTGGCTCGGTCGACACCTGGCTTGACATCCTGGTTTGCATTTTAAGGTTAAGCTCCTCGAACTTGAAATGAATTGAGTCCCGCGACCGGCTCGGCCTCGGATTCCTCCACGTCATCCACCCGCGCCGCGCGGGGCCCTTCCTGCAACCGCGACCGCAATTCGGCCAACTGCTCGGGTGTTCCCATAGCCAGCACCTCGACGCTGCCATCGGGATCGTTGCGAACCCATCCGGCAATCTGCAAGATTTGGGCTTCGCGTTCGACGAACCAGCGGAAACCTACGCCTTGGACTCGTCCGCGCACGAGAAACTTCCGGGCCTCTATCTTGTGCTCGATAGCACGCATAACCTCAGTGGATTTGCAGCGTGAAATTTACTGTGATCTCTGTTTCGAAATCTATAGGTGTGTCCACACATTTAGCGGGCTCGAATTGCCAGAGGCGAACAGCCGTCACCACCGCAGAGTCTAAAGATTGGCCCGCCGTTTGAACAACGACCGGATCATGCACAGTCCCGTCGCTTGCAACCAGGACATACACGGCTACCGATCCCTGACGAAACTCGTGTTTCGCGTCCTCAGGATAGCTAGGGATGACCTTTTCTTTTAGCTTCGGTAAGCTGGGCGTTAAGCACCCTCCACGTTTGATCGCGCCCGTTGGCGGTTCCAGCAGGCGCTGGTCGATTTTGCCGTCGATCGACAAACTCTCGACAGCTCCTTCGAAGACAAGTTGACCGTCGCGCTTGGCAACTATCTTGTACGGAACAAACTTCTGGCCCGTCGGTCGGTAGTCGGAATACTCGTACCTGATCTTCGAATCCTTCAATTCCGTCGTGCGCAGGTTGCCTTCAGCGTCGAAGCAAAAGGTGCTGGCCTTCTTCTCCCGCGTCAGGTTGACACATCGCATGTCGACGTGATGCTCGGAAGTGGTGAAGTAGCGATCAATGGTGTCTTCAGCGCGGTTCAAATAGACGAAGTTGCCGAACGCATCGTCGACCCACGCCGCCTGCAAGGGTACGAAGTCAAGACTCCGCTTCACCCACAGATAAGAGCCGCGCTTTACCTGGAGGTCGGAATAATCCGAAAATCGAGTTTCCTTGCGCCAATCTCCTTCGGGAGTGACCAACCAACCGTACTGGCCTTGCACAGCGCCGTGGCTTAAACCGCGAAGAGTGAAATTCAGCACTAGCCGAAACGGAGAGCTGCTATCAGCATGAAATAGCGCTCTCTCCGCGGAGGCCCGCAGGAGCGGCCGGCCCTTTTCCTCCGGCTTCTCTTTCGCTGAGGCGAAACAACAGAGAAAAAGAACCAGCGCTACTAGGCCGACGCAGACATTTTCTTGGTGCCTCTGTATCAAGCAACCACCTCCCCCACAAAATGTGGCCGGTATTATGCTCGCGACAGGTAAGTGCCCTCAGCGGTGTCCACTTTAATTTTTTCGCCTTCATTGATGAACGGCGGCACCTGCACGACCAGGCCGGTTTCGGTCTTAGCCGGTTTAGTCACGCTTGAAGCGGTGGCACTCTTCAGGCCGGGCTCGACTTCCATTACGGTCAACACAACGGTCTGCGGCAACTCTATACCGACGGCCTTGCCATCAAAAAATTCCACCTTGATCTGAAGGTTCGACGTCAGGTAATCCACAGCGTCGCCGAGCGTGTCGCGGGTCAGGTGGGTCTGCTCGTAGTTTTCGGTGTCCATGAAGTAGTAGCTGTCGCCATCGGCGTACAGGAACTCCATGTTGACCTCATCCACGTTGACCTTCTCGATGGGGTCGGGAGAGCGGAAACGGTGCTCGAACATGGCGCCGGTGCGGAGGTTGCGCAGCTTCGCCTGGATGAAGGCGCGCAGGTTGCCCGGGGTACGGTGCTCGACGCTAAACACAGAATGCAAATCATTGTTGTGCTTGATGATCATGCCGGGACGGAGCTGGGTCGCTGGAATCGACATTTCTGTTTTACATCTCCTTACGCTCTGCTAGGAATTCTGGACAGCGGGGCAGGTCCGGGGTCCCCAGCGGGCCCGCTTTTGGCCTGCTGGGGTGGAGGTCGCCGGGGCTTCCGCCGCACATAGGTCAAAGATCGATTCAAAGATCAAACAATTATTCTACACAGCGCGCAGCGGTTGTGGAAACCGCGGTTAATTCGGTGTCCCGGCAACAATTCGAGCGGAGACCCACTCACGGTTGTCGGTCGGGAATTTGTGGGTCTAGAATAGACCTAGAATAGAGCTATCAGGAGGTTCAGATGAGCAGTGGAAAATACGAGAGTTCGAACGGTACGGCGGGCACAGCAATCACTTTTTTAATGATCGGGCTTGGCGTCGGCGCCGCCCTCGGTCTGTTACTCGCTCCGAAGCCTGGGCGCCAGCTCCGGAAAGATCTGCGACGGTCCTATGACGACGCCCTGGAAACCGCCTCCGAGTGGACGGACGAAGCGAAAGACCGTTTCGAAGAAGTGGTCGAAAAGGGCTCCGATTTAGCCGATGAACTGCGGTCCAAAGCCAAGCCGCTGAGCGATTTGTTGCGCCGCTCGTAAATAGCCCCAAGGCTCGCGGACGGAATTATCACTAGTAGCGACTGCAGCGCCGGTTCCTTGTTTTCGAGTCGACAGTCGTCAGTCGACCGTCGTTGGCAAACCCGGTTTATGGTCCGGGCTGAGTTTCGTCCTCGAGCGTTCTCTTCTTCCTGTGCACACTGCGGATGACAATGCCCACCGAGAAGCGGAAGTTGTCCTGCTTCTGCTTGGGTTGCAGTGGAAACGCGGTGCGGGTCTGCAAGTAATCGACCTTGAACCGCAATGCGAAACGCTGATTAATCTTGAAGTCAGCCCCGGCGCCGGCCAATAGTGCCAGGCCTGTGCCTACCTCCGAGAAGGTTTCCCCCCCGGCGATCGCTTTGCCCCGGGTGCCCCCATGTCCGAACATGAGCTCGCCAAACGGCGTCCAGCGTTCATACTTGCGGCGGGAAAATTGCGCGCCAAAAAGAACGTTGTACTCTCGAGTCGTCACGTCGAACGTGCAGGCTGGGGTGTTGCAGAAAGTCTGGCCCGATGGAAATGGCGCGGGCACGGCTCCCGGGATCTTGGAAGTTCCAAAGTATTGGCCGCCATCCACTACGAACCCCAGCCAACTGGTCGCGTTCAGACCCAGGGAAGCGTCCCACCCAGGCAGCCCAGCCCAGTGTCCGGAGTTAAAAAGACCGGCTTCGGCGTACGAACCGCCGGCAAATAATTCGAAGCGCGGATACTGGACCGGAGGTGCGGGGTTGGCGGTTCGAGTTGGAGTCGGAATCGGGACGGTCTCAGGCGCGGGTGCTGGGGCCGGAACTTGATCTATAGGGGGAGCGGGAGTCGGGGCCTGCGTTGGGGCCTGTGCCCACGAAATCACACACAGCCCAGCCACGCCAGCCAAAACTCCCAGGTATTTCCTCACGATTCCTCCTTGAAACTAATTTCGATGCCCAGCCCCTAAAGGAACCTCTGACTACGGCGCGCTTTCGGCATCGCCGAAGCCTGAAGACTGGGTACTGGCAACTGGCTACCGAGTCACTGGTTTTCCGAAAGCCGTATTGTAATGAAGCCGGATATCCCCGCATGTTCCCTGCTCGGGCGAATAGACCACGCAGGTGTCAAAGGGCCGCGAATAGACGTGCAGCGTCACCGCGCGCTGGTTCGCTTGCCGAGGATTCACCACCCGGTGCACCGGTTCCCGCGGATCGACCGCACACGGATTGGTCGCCGTCAACTCCACGGTGTTAGATGCGAGCAACTGGCACCTGCCCGCTTCGATATCCTGAAATTCCACATGAAAATTTTCGACCAGCAGTTTCCCCGCCGGCGTCGCCATCCAGCAATTCTGGCCGCGATGATTGTGCACCGAACTGCTCTGCCCAACCTCCCAGCAGATGGCGATCAGTTCGTAGAGGTCAGTTTTGTCGATGAGGTTACGCGTATAGTGCTGCCGGTCCCAAGTCAGGTAGGGTGCGAGACTGGCTTCGTCGACGGGCATCTTCACGAGCAAGGACCTGATCTCTTCCGTAGTATCGAAGACCGATGCCGGAAGCGCGTGCAGTTCCCGGACCAGTTCGTCAATAGAGACACGGGGCGGTACGACCGGCTGGCTCATGGATGTATTCGACAAACTATTGAGTATACCGTGCGCCGCCGGTGGAGCGACGGACGTCTCGCCCCTCCGCTTGCGCCAATAGAATCGAGGCCGGGCGGGGACGCCCGGTTCTCCGCCGTCCTAGCGACTCGGTACAATGAACGAATCCATGGAATTCAAACTGACTGCAACCGAAGTCCGCGTGCTGGGATCGCTGATCGAAAAGGACATCACCACGCCGGAGTATTATCCGCTATCGCTAAACGCGCTGGTGAATGCATGTAACCAGAAGACGAATCGCGATCCGGTGATGCAGTTGGACGAAGACGCAGTGCGCAACGCGCTGGACAGTCTGCAAGACCAGCGCGTGGCTGGACCCGCACGCGGCGCTGACAGCCGTGTTACCAAGTACGAGCAGCGCTTGCAGGAGGTGTTTAACTTCACGCGTCCGGAGATTGCAGTGCTGTGCGTGTTGCTGCTGCGCGGTCCGCAGACGCCGGGCGAGTTGCGTGGACGCGCCGAGCGCATGCATCGCTTCGAAACGCTGGAGGATGTGCAATCGGCGTTGCAGAAGTTGGTGCAGCGCGAACCGCCACTGGCGAAGGTGCTGCCGCGGCAGCCCGGAACGAAAGAATCTCGATATGCGCATTTGCTTGCCGGGGATGTGATGGAAGTAGAAACGCCGGGGCAGGCCAGCGCGGCGGCTGAGCACAACCCAGCGGACGCGGAGCGCATTGCCCGGTTGGAAGAAGAAGTGGCCGAATTGAGGAGGGATGTTTCGGAAGTGAAGGACCAGCTGGAGAGATTCCGAAAGCAGTTTGAATGAACGCCACCGCCGAGACGCCGAGTGCGCGAAATTCGATGGTTTCCCTGTGGCCCCCCTGTGCTACCCAGTACCCCCTGTGGTTAAGATTTTGGTTTCTTCTTGGCGGGCGCGGCATCTAGGCCGGTGAATCTCTACAGCACCCGTTCCTGCGCATAGCCCGCTGCACCGAGCGCCGAAATAATTTCAGCGATATGGTCTGGCCCGCGGGTTTCCATGGTGATTTCGATGGCGGTCTCACCCAGGCCTACACCGTGATAGGCGCGGTCGTAGTCCGTCTCGACGATATTGGCACGATGCTCGGCCAGAATGGACGTGAGGCGATTGAGCGCGCCTGGATAGTCAGGCAGATGTACGCGCAGACGCACAAGCCGTCCATCTTTCACGAGGCCGCGCTCGATAATGCGTGAGAGTAGTGTGACGTCGATGTTTCCGCCACATACCAGCACGGCAACTCTCTTCCCCACCAACGGCACTTTGCGGTTGACCAGAGCTGCGAGGGCGGCAGCGCCTGCTCCTTCGGCCAAAGTTTTTTCGCGCTCGAGCAGCAAAAGGATGGCATTGGCGATTTCTTCTTCTTCAACGGTGACGATGTCGTCCACATACTTCTGAACCAGCGGCAGAGTGCGGTCGCCGGCGCGTCGGACAGCGATGCCATCTGCAATAGTGGAGGCCGCCTTAAGCGTTACGGGCTTGCCTTCAGCGACGGCAACTTTCATGGACGGCAGGCGCGAGGGCTGAACTCCGAAAACCTGAATTTTGCGATTCGACTCTTTCAGCGCACAGGCGATACCGCCAATCAACCCTCCACCGCCGATCGGGACAACAACGGCTTCGAGGTCGGGATGCTGCTCGATGAGCTCCAGGCCGATGGTACCCTGCCCAGCGATGACGGCGTCGTCATCGAAGGCATGCACGAAGGTGAGGTGCTCCGCCTGGCTGCGGCGAAGAGACTCTTCGAACGCTTCGTCGTAATTGGCTCCGTGCAGAACCACATCGGCGCCGTAGCCACGCGTCGCCGAGACTTTGATGAGAGGCGTGGTCAGGGGCATGCAAATCTGGGCGCGGATGCCGAGCTTGCCGGCGTGGTAGGCCACGCCTTGGGCATGATTTCCGGCCGAGGCCGCGATCACGCCCTGGGCGCGTTCTTCGGGGCTGAGCGAGAGTAATTTGTTCAGCGCGCCGCGTTCTTTGAAAGCTCCGGTGCGTTGCAAGTTGTCGAGCTTCAAATAGACGGTGTTGGCGGTGGACTCCGAAAAGGTCTCCGAACGCGCGCAGGGCGAAAGGTAGATGGAGCTGCGAATGCGGCGCAAGGCCGACTGGATGTCATTGAGAGTAATCATGTTCTGACTGCGGCTACGGATGCAAGATTGCAACATCTTACCTGAAGGCGCAATTTGGTTCCCGGTAGAGACGCGGCCTGCCGGGCCTCCGGCGTGCAGCATGGACGCGTCCGAAGATACGGGGCAAGTCCCGTCTTTACAGCGAGAGAAACGAAAGGGAGTATGGGTAACAGGTCCAAGTACAACTCCCGTAATGGCACTTTAGGACAGGGGCTATCCCTTTCGAAACCTATGCAACCGTGAAAAAGCCCGTCAGAATGGGGTTTTAGAGGACTTCATCCCCGGGAACCCATGCCTACTTCGACTGGTACCGTGCTCGCACCCATTCCCGCCCATCGGAAGTCTGCTGCGCGCGTCGCGCTGTTTGACTTGCCCGTGGCGGCTGCTCAACTGGTGACGGAGTGTTTTCGTCAATCTGCAATCGAAACGGTTTTGATTCCGCGCGAACACGCGGATCGACTGCAACGCGAAAAGTTCGAGGCTTGCGTTTTGCCCCTGGGAGAACAAGCCGGCAGCATCATCGAAATGGCGCGAGGATCGGCTTCCAACGCCCGCATCATCATTTACGGGCTGGGCGGGAGCGCGCAGGATGCCATGCGTTATTCGAAGCTGTGCCTCAACGCGGTGTTTCACGAACCGTTGGAGCGGTCGGCGGCGATGAAGCTGGTGCGCTCGACTCGGATGTTGGTGCTGCACGAATTCCGCCGCTATGTGCGTGTCCCGGTCATGACGGAAGTTGGGATCGTGATGGGCAACGGTGGACGCATAACCGCCACCAGCCAGGAGATTAGTTCGGGAGGAATGTCGCTCAAGGGCCATCACGTGCCCGAACTGGCAAGTCTGGTGGAAGTATCGTTTTCTTTGCTGACGCTGCCGCGCGTCTGGGTGCGTGGGCACGTCACGTGGAAGAAACCCAACAAGAGCTTCGGGATTCGCTTCGACTCGACCGACGAACGCCGGCATCGGCTGAAAGAGTGGATCGTGGCATATTTGGAAGCGTAGGCAACCCGCTCTCAGCTTTCAGCTGTCAGCTATCAGTCTTCAGTTAAACCTTCCTGACCCGGCTACAATATCCGCGTGAGTTCTTCTTCAGCCGCTGTCGAGCCTGAGCAGCCCTCCGTTTTGGAAACGCGCCGATTCTCGCTCCGACAAAGAATTCTTTTGTGGCTCATCAGCTGGGCAAGCTATCTGGCCATTGCGCTGATTGGCCCGACTCTCCGCTATTCAGTATCGTGGGAAGAGCCGCCTTCGCCGCCGGACGCTACCTACGAAAAACCGGTGATCTATTCTTTCTGGCACCGAGCCGTGTTCGCCAGCGCGTGGTTATGGAGAAAGACCAAGATCGCAGTGCTGGTGAGCCGCAGCTTTGATGGCGAATACATCGCGCGAACCATTGAAAAACTTGGCTTCGTCGCCGTGCGCGGATCGAGCAGCCGCGGCGGCGCGAGCGCCCTGCTCGGCTTGAAAAGCCAGTTGGAGCAGGGCTTTTCGGTGGCCTTTACGATTGACGGTCCTCGGGGACCGAAATATGTCGCCAAGCCGGGCCCGGTACTGCTGTCGCGGGCCAGTGCGTTGCCGATGGCGGCGTTCTACGTGGCGCTCAGCGATGCCTGGGTGCTGAACACCTGGGATGCGTTGATGATCCCAAAGCCATTTTCGAAGGCGCTAGCCCGTGTCGGCGCCAAGATGCGAGTGCCCGCCGAAGCCGACGAGGCGCAGATGGCGGAATATCACACGCAGTTGCAGGCTGCGCTTGAACGGGTCACCCGGTTCGCTGAGGAGCACGTTGCAAGAGTGGGGTCGGCGGAGTTCCCTGTAATCAAGGGCTAGTAGTGGAGAGCCGGGCGCCCCCGCCCGGCCCACGACTGGACGGGCGAGGCGCCCTTCGCTCCATCGGCGTTTGACTTTGTATCAGCGTGCCCGGTAGATTTACCGGGCTGCTGTTTCTGCTCTTTCTCAAAATTAGGTTCGCGCATGATCGTAGGCCGGCGACACGCTGGCTTATGGGAAGCGGGTGCAAATCCCGCGCTGCCGCGCAACTGTAAGCGAGGACATCGCAACCGGTCACTGGGGCTACCTGAAAAGGAAAAACCTGGGAAGGCCGGTTGTAGTATCCGGATGCTGGGCCAAAGCTCATTCGGGCGAAAGCTCACATCCTGACTCGCAAAGCCAGGAGACCGGCGTGAACCATCACCTAAAACCCTTTCGCGTGCAAAGGAGGATAGTATGCGTCACTCTGGTTTTCTGTTGGTGTTTTTCTTCTCTATTTCTACGGCGTTTATTTCTACCGCGTTGGCCGCAGAGCCCCACATCGATCTCCACATCAAGGTTGTTGATCCGCATTCGGCTGCGGTGGCCGGGGCGCAAGTGTCGATCTATCGGCAGGGCGAGACCAGTCCGCTGCAAGTTCGAAGCACGTCCGGTGAAGGCGAGGCCATATTTCATTTGGACAACGCAATCGGTCTGCGGGCGCAGGTTTTGGCTCCGGGATTCGCCGTGGCCTGGTCGGATGTGGAAAACTCTTCGCGATCAGCAACGCTGATCAAACTTCAAATAGCGCTTCAAATAGCGACCGCATCAGAAACGGTGGTGGTGACCGCGACCCGCACCCTGGCACCCGAGCAGGAAACAGCCAGCAGCGTGTCGCTCTTAAGCGGCGCGGCCATCGAAACCATGCAGCCGACTTCTGGCGCCGACGCTTTGCGCTTCCTGCCCGGAGCCGTCGTCAACGTGGCCGGCCAGCGCGGTGGGCTCGGATCGCTCTTCGTGCGTGGCGGAGACTCCCGCTACAACAAGGTGCTGATCGACGGTGTCCCTGTAACCGATCCGGGCGGAACATTTAATGCTTCTACTGTGCCCCTGGCCGAGACCGACCGCTTGGAGTTCTTGCGCGGCGCACAGAGCACACTCTACGGGTCCGACGCCATGACCAGCGTGGTGCAGATCTTCACCCGCAACGGAACCACGGAAACCCCGGAGCTGCGCTTCGGCGCCGATGGCGGCACTTTCGGAACGGCGCACGGATTTGTTTCGCTGGCGGGAGCACGGTCGCGCTTCGACTACGATTTATTCGCCGACCAGTTCCAGACCAACGGGCAAGGCCCGAACGCGAATTACACCAATGCCCTGCAAGGCGGCAACGCGGGTGTGCAATTGAACCAGCGCGTGCAGTTCCGGTTGCGGGCACGCCATTCGAACAGCCGCACAGGAGTTCCGGGAGAGTGGGACTTCAACGGGCAGCGTTTGCTCCCGCCAGACATCGACCAGCGCGCGCGTGCCAACAATTTTCTGGCGAGCGGAGAATTGCTGATCTCAGCTCCTGCCCAGTGGCAGCACCGTCTGACTGGTTATGAATACAATACGCGGCGGCTTAATGAGGACAACATCCCAGACCGAGGCTGCGATAACTCGCAGTTCATTTACACGGACTGCCCATTCGTGGCCACCGCGCATATCAATCGCGCGGGCTTACTGTATCAGGCCGACTACGCACCGCGGAGTTGGGCACAGACGACTGTTGGGTACGAGTTCGAGGACGAGAACGGGCGGTTCTACACGAAATCGGTAACGTTGGATTCGCAGAACCCGCCAATGACTTTCATCCAAACGATTGCGGGTTTGCGTCTCAATCACGAGGCGTTCGTGCAGCAGCGTCTGACGTGGAAGCGCCTGTCGGCGATAGCGGGTGTCAGGTACTTCCATAGCGAAACGTACAGCGCGGCCCTGTCGAGCGCGGCCATCACAAGTAAGGGGGTGCCGCGTGTGGCGCTGTCACTGTTGGCGGCGAAGGGCGGGGAGATCCTCTCGGGAACGCGGCTCCGCTTTTCATATGCTACGGGCATTAAGGAGCCGCGCTTTGAGGAACAAATTGTCTCTGACCCTCCCCTAGTCCTCGCGAATCCCCATCTGAAGCCGGAGGAGAACCGGGCATTTGAGGCAGGATTCGAACAGGGCCTCTTCGGCGGGAAGTACCAACTGTCGGGCGTTTACTTCAACAACCTGTTCCGCAACCAGATCGATTTCGCGATCATCGATCCAAACACATTCGCCGGACAATATCAAAACATCGACAAGTCCATGGCCCACGGCGCGGAAGTGCAGCTTACGGGAAAGCTCAGTTCGCGGCTCTCGCTGACCAGCGCCTACGTGTACACCTCCTCACAGATTCTCGTGCAGCCGTTCGCGTTTGATCCGCTGCATCAGCCGGGGCAACCGCTGCTGCGCCGTCCCAAGCATTCGGGAAGCGTTCTGCTGACCTACCTGGGATCCCGCTGGGGAGCGAACCTGGGTGGGAGCTTTGTCGGCAGGCGGGCGGACTCGGACTTTTTGGGGTTCAACATTGATCACGCGGCGGGCTACGCTCGCGTCGACCTTGGCGGATGGTATGCGATCAATTCACGAATTACGGCCTACGCGAATGTCGAGAACGCGCTCAACGATCATTACAACGAGGTGGTGGGATATCCGGCGCTGACGGCGAACTTTCGTGCTGGGGTGAGGTTTCGGATCGGAGGCGAGTAACTCTACCGGCGGCTGCCAGCCGTCTCTTTCGGCTGGTCGTCGGACTGAAGGTCGTTCACTCGAGGATCGTCCGCCACGACCGGCCTCCCAAGCGGAGTCGGGGCCCCTCCGCCATTGTAGCGGTGGCGTACCTCGTGGAGTTTCTCCACTTCTTTTTCACCGAGCGGTTGCTCGTTGCCGAGCAGGTGCGTGACCAACGCAATCTTTGCGAAGTGCTCCACGGTTTCCATTTTCATGTAGGCGCTTTCGAGCGACGACCCGAACGTCACGACCCCGTGATTCGCCATCAGGATCGCGTCATGGTCCGGAATCAGGGGCTCGAGGGCATCGGTGAGCTCGGGGGTGCCCGGAGTGCCGTAGCGGGCTAGCGGGATTGAGCCCAATCCGACAACGACCTCGCACACCAACGGACGGTTCAGATCGTAACCGGAAGCGGCAAACCCGGTGGCGGTCGGCGGGTGCGCGTGGACGATGCCCTGCACGTCGGGGCGCAGCCGATAAATCAGCAGATGCATGCCGATCTCGCTCGAAACTCTGCGCTTGCCGGCGAGGCGTTTTCCGTCCATGTCCACAATCACCATGTCGGACGTGCGCATCCTGCCTTTGCTTATACAGGTGGGAGTCACCAGCAGGTGGTTTTCGTCGAGACGGACGGACAGGTTCCCGTCGGTGGCTGCAACAAAACCGTTTTCGTGCAGCAGGCGGCCAAACTGCACAATCGCTAGACGATGCTGGCGGTCATTGATCCTGGCCATCGGGAAATCCTTGCGCGGCCATGTTACAGCACGCCTTGGAAACCTTACAACCACTAGAAGGTCAAAATATGTAAAGAGTAAAGAGAAGGCGGCGACTGGGGACCTGTCCTCAAACCCTATAATCTCCTCGATGCTCGTCTCGGAGTTCCAGTACGATCTGCCGCCGGATCGCATTGCGCAGGAACCATTGCCGGACCGCGCCGGATCGCGCCTGCTGCACCTGAATCGGCCGAACCTGAATCGACTTAACCTGAATCGGCTTAACAACGATCGGCTCGGGAGTTGGCAGGATCGGAGTTTTCGCGAATTCCCAGACTTGCTACGGTCAGACGACCTGCTCGTCCTGAACAATACGCGCGTGTTCCCGGCCCGTCTCTACGGCCACCGGAGCGGACAGCGCGCCCAGCCCCTGAGCCCGCACAATCCAGCAGCACGAGATTTTCTCCGCGGAAGGATCGAGGTTCTGCTGACCCGCCAAGTGGCGGACAATCCGAATGAGTGGGAGTGCCTCGTACGGCCGGGGCGGAAGATCGGGGTCGGGGAACAACTCTACTTTGCCGGATCACCCGGCTCTCCGCCCGACGCCCCACCCGAACTCGAAGCCGAGGTCATCGAACGCGGCAGTTTTGGCGAGCGGCGCATCCGGTTCGCCCCGGTCGACGATTTCTTCGCCCGGATCGAGCGCATTGGACACGTGCCGCTTCCGCCGTATATTCACCGCGAAGACGACCGCGAAGACCGGGCGGCGGACCGCGATCGTTACCAGACTGTATATGCTCAGACACGGGGATCGGTCGCAGCGCCTACGGCCGGCTTGCACTTCACGCCGGAGATCCTCGATCAAATCCGTGCACGCGGCATTGAACTTGCCGAGATCACATTGCACGTCGGCCTGGGCACGTTTCAGCCGGTGCGAGTAGAAAAAGTGGAAGATCACAAACTGCATCGGGAGTGGTACGAGATTCCAGTAGAGGCGGCGCGGGCTATCAACTTGGCGAAAGCCGAGAACCGGCGCGTGGTGGCCGTCGGCACAACCACGGTTCGCACATTAGAGTATGCAGCGGAGCAGGCCCCTGAGCACACGGCGGATCGCGCAAGCGGAGATCACTTAGAAGCCGGGCGAGGCGAGGCGGACGCATTCATCTATCCGGGTTATCAATTTCGCATCGTAGACGCGCTGCTAACCAACTTTCATCTACCGCAATCGACCCTCCTGATGCTGGTGTGCGCGCTGGGCGGAAAGGATTTCGTGATGGACGCTTACCGGCACGCGGTCGAGGCAGGGTACCTGTTCTACTCCTATGGAGATTGCATGTTCATTGAGTAGCATCGCGACTGTGGAGCGCCTGGCGCCCTCCCGGCTAGCATGGGTCGTCGCGCAATCCCGGACGATCCGAAACGTATGTAAACTTGTTGTACGTTGCTTGCTCTCCGCACATACTGCCGCCTGACGATGATCGCGGTCATTGCCCTGGCCCTAACCCTCACAGCGCAGACCCAACGCAAAACTACTCCCACACCACCCGCCAAGTCCGCCACGCGCAACCCAGATGCGCAGCTTTACCGCAACCCCACTTTCGCGTTCCGCTTTCAGATCCCTTACGGCTGGGTGGATCGCACCAAGGAGATGCAAGAGGGAAATGAGGCCGGTAAGGCTGAAGTCCTGCTCGCCATTTTCGAGCGCCCGCCGCAAGCCACCGGAGACACCGTTAACTCCGCGGTCGTGATCGCCTCCGAGAGCGCAGCGTCCTATCCCGGCCTGAAGAAAGCCGAAGACTACCTCGGCCCGCTCACGGAACTCGCAACCTCCAAGGGCTTCAAGGCCGAAGGCGAGCCGTATGCATTGGAAGTTGAGTCGCGGCAACTGCTGCGCGCTGATTTCACCAAGCCACTCAGCGCCAAGACGATCAACGTCGAGACAAACAACGACAAACTCACCATGCGCCAGTGCACGCTCGTGATGCTCGCGAAAGGACAGATCGTGTCGTTTACCTTCATCGCGGGCAGCGAAGATGAACTCGACGATCTGATGGACGGGCTCCATTTCGGCGCCGCAAAATCACCCTAAAATTCCCGTCGAGACGCGGCTTGCCGCGTCTGGCCGGCGCCACCCAAAGCCACGTCCCTAACAGCAACAAAAAACGCAGTTTATCGTCTCGATTCCAGCCTCAAAATGACCGCGTTTTATGTTAAAATAAATGCAGCTCCGGTGATAGCTAAATAGCAGAAAATTCAATAAGTTGAGGTCACCCGAGCAGTCCCGGAATCGTCCCTCCAGTCAGGTGCCCGATCCGGCGTTCTCCACGGAGCAGAATGGCTACGAAAGAATTGCAAGCCGAAGTCGTTGACGCGAAGAGCGTCGACGCCAAGAACGACGCGAAGAACAAGAACGGCAAACCCGCCAACGGAGACTACACCGCCGACTCGATCAAGGTCCTCGGCGGCATGGAAGCGGTGCGCAAACGTCCCGCCATGTACATCGGCTCGACTGGTGAACTAGGTCTGCATCACCTCGTCTATGAAGTCGTCGACAATTCGGTCGACGAAGCCCTCGCCGGCCACGCCGACAAGATCGAAGTCACCATCCACCTCGACAACTCCATCACCGTAATCGACAACGGACGCGGCATTCCCGTCGACAACATGGACATCGACGGCGAAAAAATTCCCGCCGCGCAGGTTGTGATGACCACCCTGCACGCGGGCGGCAAGTTCGACAGCAACTCCTACAAAGTTTCTGGAGGATTGCACGGCGTCGGCGTGAGCTGCGTCAATGCGCTCAGCGAAGAACTCGATCTCGAAATCTGGCGCGACGGTTTCACCTGGGAGCAGACGTACTCAAAAGGTGAGCCCACCAGCAAACTAAGAAAAACCGGTGCCGCCAAGGTAAAGACCGGCACCAAGGTTCACTTCGTGCCCGACAAGTCGATTTTCACCACCACCATTGAATACAACTTCGATACGCTCTCGCAGCGCCTGCGCGAACTAGCATTCCTCAACAAGGGCCTCGTCATCACCCTGACCGACGAGCGCCAGACCGATTCGAAGACCAGCGAAGCCAAGCGTACCGAGTTCAAGTACAACGGCGGCATCGCCGAATTCATCAAGCACCTGAACCGCGGCAAGCAGACGCTCCACGACAAGCCCATCTACATGGAAGCCGACAAAGAAGACGTGCACATCGAGATCGCCCTCCAGTACAACGACGCCTATTCGGAATCGGTTTTCAGTTTTGCCAACAACATCAACACCATCGATGGCGGCTCGCATCTCTCCGGCTTCCGCACCTCGCTGACCCGCACCATCAACTACGCCGGACAGCAGATGGGCCTGTTCAAAGACGTAAAAGAAAATCTAACCGGAGACGACGTCCGCGAAGGCCTGGTAGCCGTGATCAGCGTCAAACTGCCGCAGCCGCAGTTCGAAGGCCAGACCAAGGGCAAGCTGAATTCCGACATCGCGGGGATCGTGCAAGCCGTGGTCAATGAAAAGCTCGGCGCGTTCTTCGAGCAGAACACCACCGTCGCCCGCAAGATTATCAACAAAGCCATCGACGCCGCCCGCGCCCGCGAAGCCGCCCGCAAAGCCCGCGACCTGACCCGCCGCAAAGGCGCGCTCGATGGTGGAGGGCTCCCAGGCAAACTAGCCGACTGTTCCGAGCGCGATCCCAACCGCTGCGAACTTTTTCTGGTAGAAGGAGAATCCGCAGGCGGCACCGCCAAACAGGGCCGCGACCGCCGCTTCCAGGCCATCCTCCCGCTCAAGGGAAAAATTCTGAATGTAGAGAAAGCGCGCTACGACAAAATGCTGGCCCACGAAGAAATTCGCGCCATGATTACCGCGCTCGGCACCGGCATCTCGAAAGAAGATTTCGATCCGACTAAGGTGCGCTACGGCAAAATTATTCTGATGACCGACGCCGACGTGGACGGCTCGCATATCCGCACCTTGCTGCTGACGTTCTTCTTCCGCCACATGCAGGAACTGATCAAGCGCAACAACGTCTACATAGCACAGCCGCCGCTATTCGGCATCAAGAAGGGCAAGTCGCACCAGTACATCAAGGACGAGCGCGAATTCGTCAAGGTCATGGTGAAGCGCGCCTCCGAAGGCCTCATCATCCGCTACGGAGAAGGCGCGGCCAAACTCGAAGGCGCAGCCCTGACCAAGTTCATCACCGTTCTGAACGAGTATCTCGGATTCCTCGACAAGCTGAACAAGCGTCTGCGCGCCGAGGAAATCACCGCACTGCTTCCGAAACTCGACTTGGCGAAGCGCGTCGACTTTGAAGGCGACAAGAAGACTCCGCCGAAGAAGATCGAGAAACTGGAAAAGGAACTCAAGCGTCTGCAGAAAGACTTGAAGCTGAAGAGCGTAGAAACCCGCTTTGACGAAGAACACAATCTCTGGGAAGTGCACTTCGTGAACTCGCAGGGCGCCGAGCACGTCATCAACTGGGAACTAGTCTCGACCCCGGAATGCCGCCAGCTCATCGCCAAGTTCAAGCAGATCGAGCAGTATCTGGAGCCGCCGTTTGTGGTCGAGAGCGTGGTGAAACCGGCAAAGACGAAGGCCAGTGCCGGTTCGAGCGACGACAAGAATGAAGACGGCAACGAAGACGAAGGCGAGAACAATAACGGAGACGAAAGCGAAAATCTGAGCGCCGCTGAAAAAGAAGAAGCTGAGAAGGCGCAGAAGAAATCCGGCAAGCCGCCGGTGCTCAGAGGAAGAGCAAAAGAGCCCGAGATCGTCGAGAAACATACTGCCCGCGAACTCTTCGACTACGTCCTGAACGAAGGCCGCAGAGAATACATCGTCCAGCGCTACAAAGGCCTCGGAGAAATGACCGCCGAGCAGCTTTGGGAAACCACCATGGATCCCGAGCGCCGCACCCTCCTGCAAGTAAGGCTCGAAGACATAGCCGAGTGCGAAACCATCTTCACCACCCTGATGGGCGAAGACGTGGAAGCCCGCAGAAAATTCATAGAAGACAACGCGCTGGACGTGAAGAACCTGGACATCTAAGCGTAGCGCCGGCGTCTCGCCGGCAACAGTGGGATTAGAATCTGCACGTGAGGGGCGGACACTCCTGTCCGCCGCCGTTGACTTTGATTGTGCTTGTGTGGGGACGGGCGCCCCGCCCGTCCTGCAAGTCCGGCTCGAAGAGAGCAAGTGCGAAACCCCCTTCACAACGTTGGTGGGCGAAGACCTCGGGGTCTCGCAGAAGATTCATTAGGAGGCAACGCGCTGGACGTAAGAACTTGAACATCTAGGTTGTGTGGGGCGGGCGCCCTCGCCAACCGCTGTTGATTTTGCTCGTGTGTAGGGACGAGTGCCGTCCGCGTATGCTGGCGTCCTTAGCCTGCCGTGAAATTCGAAGTACGATCGTAACAAGGTGCGGAAACAGTTTCGTCGTCTATGGCGGAAATGCGGACCCCGGCATTGAGTCGCAGCCGCCGATTATGGCCGCATCCCCGTATCCGCCAGTACCTGATTCCTCTCTTGCTTAGGAATCAGTGGCCGCCCATCGCAGTATTCCTGCCCAGAAAAGAGCGCATAAGTTTTGACACTCTCTCGCAGCACGTCGGACTTCTTTTTGGAAAGGCTGCTCCCAGCCAGACGCACCAACTCGCGCACCTTTTCAACAGCCTGAGAGTGGTAGGTAGCAGGAGAACTCGTCTCAAACGCGTCGGGCCACTCAATCCTGAGATCCCAACTTGCCAACCACTCAAGCGTAGTCGTGGTTACTTCGAAATCCGGATCTTGCATGCGATTCGTCATCAATCGGACGGCGTCAACGGGATATGATGTGCGCTGAATCGCTTCCCAGAAACCATTTCCCCAACGGTTTCGGCCATCGAAGAATCGCACCTCTGTCGAGAGGGACTCAGGAGTATCCAAGTACGTGATTCGTGCCGCAATTTCAAAGCACTGAAATGGGATCTTCTGCACGTCCTCAACGCGACACAGCTGATCGTAGGCCTCCGCATAGCTGATCGCAGCGGAGTGTCCCCATACCGGATCGTCGATGATGGCCAGATCCATGGGGTTTGATTTCACGAGCAAGGCGGACCGAATCTTCTCGTCCGCCGCGGCGGTTGTGATATCCGCTGAGGCAGCCACACATGTATATCTGCCCGGTGCGCGAAAACGAACATACGTATTCAGCCGGCTGCCGCCAAAACTCAGCGGTGCTGTTGTCAAAACGTGGTCGTAATCGCAATCTCCGCATCCGCCGCCGAATCCGCCACCGAATCCGCCGCAAGAGTTGAGCATTTCTTCGAACCTGTTCGCAGTCACTGCGATTGACGGCGGCCGCCCGGCGGACTCGGCAGGCGGTGTACACGTAACTTCCAAGCCGTGTCCTGCGATCAACTTTTCACTCCGACTCACCCGTATGTACGTGCCTGGAATGGTGGCACTGTAGGAGAACCTGAAAGGTATCAGCTCCCCAAGATGAAACTGGTGTTGATCACCCTCCGTGGCGATATTGAGTATGACGTCGGCGGGTGCCGGTACCGGTTCCGTATTCTGCGCGAACGACGACAAGCGCAGAAGGGAAACCACAAGGCCGATCATGAAGTGTTTCTGCATTAGCACAAACCGACGTTGATCTTTCGAATAAGTTTCTCACTAAATGGCGGCAATTGCCTTCTGTTTCCGCGGGCGAGCTGCTGAGAATGAAGACACGCGTGGAGATGACGAGCAGCACTTGGATGTGTTCAGCTATGTAAGATCCAGCGACGAGTCCCTCAAAATCATCCCCTTCGCCCGCGACGTGCCCCGGCCAATGAAGCTCTAACGTGACTTGCAAGCTGGTCGAGCCTTCGCCATTTTTTCATCACAATCAGCCGTGTCCGCCCTCACAGACACCCAACTCACCCTATGCGAGAATGATCCGTGATCGGCCGGTGCCGAGGTGTGCCGGTTCTTAGCCGCTCTTTGACAATCGTAAGTTGAGGCGCTTAGCGGGCGTGAGCGAAGCGGAAGCCCGCTGCCGAAATCCTGAGCAAAGCGAAGGATCTAGAAGTTGAGGCGTTTAGGGCGTGACCCTGAGCGCAGTCTGAAGGAGTGAGGTCCGCTTCCGAAGTCTCGAGGAAACCAGCGAATTTTGGAGTTTGAGACATTCGGATGTCTCCTTTCGGCTCCCCTCCCAACCCCGCGCCAATCGAAGCATTTCGAAGCTAAGTCCTTACTTATCTAGAGTCTGGAGCTAAGTCCTTACCCCTCAATCGTTTAGCGCAAATTGGGGGGGGGGTACAAAACCAACTAGCAACTGCGGTCGAAGCGGCTATAACGTTTGCGTCACTGACCTCCGTCAAGAAGATGAAAGCGTCCGCGCCTGATTCGCGTCGTACTTCACCTCCGGATAAGCCCGGTCAAACAAGACCCAAAGCGCTCCGATCACGACGAAAACCAGGAAGCTTCCCTCCGGCCCAACCGAGCCGCCCGTCAGCCAATCGGGACCGTGCAAGCTGGAGTTGAGCAGGTGCCCAGGCAGAACCGCTCCGCTGTCAGGAACGGAGTACAGAAAGCTTTCGCCCCAATCCCATGCCATGTGGAAGCCGACGGCCCACCACAAATCGCCCGTCCGCCGCAGCGTCAGGCATAAAAAGAAGCCAATCAATCCCGCCGCCACGAGGCCTGTCTTCGCTTCACCCGGATTGCCGCCGTGGATGTATCCGAACGCAAACGACAGAAGCGCAGCCGCCGGCCAGAAATTCATCGCCCGCGAGAGCACCCACTGCGAGTAGCCGCGCATGAGGAAATCTTCAAAGAATGCCGTCAGCAGAAAAAGCACAGCGTAATACGCCGCAAATTTCCAGATGCGCGCACCGTGCAGTTCCAACGCTCCGAACTCAAACGCGCCCGCGACGCGCAACGCCAGCAACAGGACGCTCAGAGACACGATCCCCCACAGCGTCCCCACCCAGAAATTTCGTCCAAAGGCGCGACGCGCGGGCAGTCCGAAGTCGCCGAATGGCCGGTCTTCAACGCGAGCCATCACTAAGCCCGGTAGAATTGCCGCCAGCATCATGCTGGCTTCGATCATCATGCGCCACGAGAGATCGCTCAGATGTGGCCGGAGCGACGCGAGGAGCCAGCCTTCCATTTGGAAAATGACAAAGGCGATCGCCAGGTAAATCAGCCAGCGCGTACCCGGATAAATTCCCTGCTGGCCGACAAAAACATCGCGCAGCGGAGACTCGCGGCGCGCGCCCGTCGTTGGTGGAGACGACGGTGGAGACGACGGTAAAGACGCAGGAGAAAACGAAGACGCAGTCGGCTTTGCGTCATCCGCCGCCATTGGCGGCTCTGGCTCCGAAGAAGAAGGTGACAACGGTTTGTTATCCATCATCGTCCCGGACATGGTAAAACACTCGGTCCCGCTTTGTTGCGGCATATCTGACGCGAATGTTGCGCCGATTTCTTCAATCCGATGGTTTCCGCGCGCCGCAATTCGCCGCAGCCGCGCTGCTGGTCGTCTATCTCCTGCAGTGCGTCTGGCTGTTGCGCGTGCAAACGCTGCATGCCTCGACCCCGGACTCCGATCAGGCTCTGCGCATCTACCAGGGTCTCGAACAGTGGAAAGGCGGCGCCATCGCGGGAACTCCCGAATCGTTGCGTTCGGAAGCCGCCACAGGTCTGCCTTCTGCCGGCCGCGCTGGCCATCTCCGCGTACGCGACGGTTACGATCAGGACCGCTCGCCCCTCTACTATCTCGTCGCTGCTGCTCCGCTTTTGGTGCGTCCCGGATCGTGGTTGCCGGGATCGCTCCAGCCGTTGCTCGCCGCATCGCCAAATCTGTTCTTCGGCGTCATGCTAGGAGGCTCGCTCTGGTACGTCGCACGCCGTCTCTACGGAAACGCTGGCGGATACATCGCGCTCGCTCTCTACTGCTTTTCGCCGGCCATGATCATGAACGTGGCCGGCACGCACAGTCTGGGTGAAATGGGCGCCGTGTGGGGAGCGTTCGGAACCGTCTTCACCGCCATCGCTGTGGCGCACACACTCTACGCTCCCCGCGAAGTTGTGCTCTGGAATTGGCGGCGCATTCTGCTTCTGGGGCTCTCTCTGATACTGGCTGTGGGCAACCAGTTCTCGCTCGCGATACTGGCGTTGATAATTTTGCCGCTCATGTTCTGGGTGGCACCAGTCCGGCCGCGCGCCGTGCTCGCGATCTGGACCACCGCAATCGCAGTCGCCTTGGTGCTGTTGTTTGCCGGATACTTTTTCGAACCTGGGTTGTTCTGGCAAGGAATGCTGCACGCGCACTGGATCGACTTCGAACCCGCAGCGTTCGGGATTTCTGTCTCATATCGCAACGCTTTGCAAACGATCTTCGCCGGCAGCCCGCCCCTGATGCTTGCCCTGCCTGTTGCGCTGATCGCATACCTCGGATGGAATCGCACCCGCTATTTCGGCAACACCGCTCCGCTCCTGATCGCGGCACTGATGCTCATCCTGGCGCTGGGCGCTCCCGATTTTCCGGGCGAAGGATTCCATCTGGCCATGCTCGTGTTCCTCTTCGTCTTCGTCAGTGGAGTGTTCGCCGATCTGCTAGAGACTCAACAAAGCCTGCTCGTAACGGCTAGCGTGTGCGGATTGTTGACCGCATCCGCCATCTGGAACATGCTGCAACTTTGGCGCGTCTGATTTCCTTCGCATCGAGACGGGCCACGCCCCGTCTCTACAGATCGGGCAGGTTAAAATAACTGCTTACAACATTTGGCAAGCATCAACTTAGCAAGGACCAACCATGAGCACCCCAACCCAGACTCAGGCATCGAAGACGATCTATGTAACTCGCACCGGCCTTCCGCTCAGTTTCAAGCTCGAATGGCCTTTCCGGCATGCCACGTCCGGCGCGGACTTTGACGTTCTGCACACGGTGATCACGCTGGAAAATTCTGAAGACCTGCGCGCGCTCGTGGCCGTGAATCTTTCTGTCACGCTGAGGGAAGCGCTGCCTTCGCTTGAACCAAAAGATACGGAAGGTCCCGTGATCAATGCTCTGCGCAAGGAAGTCGACCACAAGCAGACGGAATTCGTGAAATCCGGCAAGCTGGTGCCGCTGCCTTTCTCCAGCCGCCACTACAATTTCAAACTCAAGCAGTGGGTTTTCGGCAAGGCCACCGACGAGGAAATCGCCCGCATGATCGAGCGCAAGGTTTACTGGCAGACTCGTCTGGTTGGCGGAGAGGTGTGGCTCGGCGACCCGACCGAGGCTCTCTACGTCGAGACCACCATCGATCACATTGTTGAAATCGCTGAGGGACTCGCGCAGCAGGGACTCTTCACGCTGGCGCGGCGTCACGCCACGGCGCTTCCCGCCCTGATGAGCCAAAAAGACCGCTTCGAATCTGAGATGTCCGCGGCCCTCCAGCAGTTGGAAGAAAAACACGCGTTTGAGCGCGGGTAGGGCTAGAGATCCCAGCCCCTAAAGGGGCTCTGATTGGGAGCGTTTACGGCATCGCTAAAGCGATGCCCTGATACGAAACCGAAGTTTGTCAGCAGCCTTGCGATGCTAGCTACCACACCCGGCAAGCATTCTCCCGCACCATCGGTTGCCCCGGCTTGCAGTGAAACGCAGCCCGAAATTCCGTCATGTTCGCTGCCACGCCATTTGCCCTGTACTTCTCTGGCGAGTGCGGATCAACTGTCGCCCGCAGCCGCTTATTCTCGTCGCGCTCGTTCGTGCACCAGCTCTGTCCGTAGGCGACGAAGAAGCGCTGCTCCGGGGTCAGCCCATCGAGCGGCTGCAGCTTTTGATTTTTCGTGTCTTCCTTCCACGCCAGATAGGCCAACAGCGTTCCGCCCAGATCGGCCAGATCCTCGCCGTTCGTGAGTTTGCCATTGATCTTGATGTCGTCGATGATCGTGTATCCGGAATATTGATCAACCACGCATTGGGCGCGCTGCTCAAATTCCTTGCGGTCGGCGTCCGTCCACCAGTTGCGCAAGTTTCCCTGCGCGTCGAACTGACTGCCCTCGTCGTCAAACGCATGGGTCAGTTCGTGGCCCATGGTGGCGCCGGTGTCACCATAGTTGGGCGCGGCGTCCGAGAGCGCGCTGAACAGTGGGGGCTGCAGCACTCCTGCCGGAAAATTGATGTCGTTTTTCTGCGGATCGTAATACGCATTGACTGTGGGCGGCGACATGCCCCACTCCTTGCGATCGACCGGCTTGCCGATTTTCGCGAGCCAGCGTCGAAACTCGAACCAGGACGCCCGTTCCGAGTTTCCGATTTCGTCTCCGCGCACTATTTCCAGGGCGCTGTAGTCGCGCCACGTGTCGGGATAACCGATCTTGTTCGCGATCGTGTGCAGCTTGGTGAGCGCCTGCTCCTTCGTCGATGCCCCCATCCACGGCAGCGCCTGGATCTCGCTCTGCATGGCCGCTTCGATCTCTCTCACAATCTTCAAGGCTGCCTGTTTCGCTTCCGGACTGAAATACTTTGCTACGTACGCTTGGCCCAGCGCTTCTCCTAGATCGTTGTCCACGTCATTCGTGCAGCGCTTCCAGCGTGGCGGCAGTTCTTCCCGTCCCCGCAGAGTCTTCCCGTAGAAACTAAAATCCTCTTTCACGAACGTAGCGGAAAGGTCGCTAGCGGCGTTGTGCGTGGCGTGCCACCGCAGATACGTTTTCCAGTCTGCCAGGCTCTCTTTTTCGATCTCTTCACTCATGACATGGAAATAGTCCGTTGTCACCACGTTGAGCGACCCAAGCGACGCCACGCCGATTTTTGTGAAATACATGTTCCAGCCGAAAGATGGCGCCAGTTTTTGCAGCTCCTCCACGCTCATCTTGTGATAGAGCTTCGGAGGATCGCGCCGCTCGACGCGTGTCATCTGGCCCTTGGCTAGCGCCGTTTCGATGCGCATCACTGTCACTGCTTCCGTGGCCGCATCGGACGGCTTATCTCCCAGCAACTCGAACATCTTTGCGACATGCGCCAGGTATGCTTTGCGCAGTTCTTCGGATTTGGCATCGTCCTTCAAATAGTAATCACGATCCGGCAGACCGAGCCCGCCCTGATCCGCCTCGGCGATCACTTGTGTCGAATCTTTGAAGTCCTGATTCGAGCGGAACGTGAACAGCGTGCCTCCGCCGTAGAGCGACGGCGGAAACTGTGCAGTCGCGAGATACTCAGCCAGGCCCTGCTTTGAGTTCAGGCCTGCGATGCGCTCCAGTTCCGGCAGGAGCGGCTTGGCACCGAGTTTCTCAATGGCCGCTTCATCCATGCACGATGCGTAGTAATCGCCGATCTTTTGTGACACGTCGTGCGTGACGTCGTGCTTCACCTTATCCCGAGCGCCGTTCGTTCTTCCCGCCTCTTCCAGAATCGTCCTCAACTGCGCGCGGTTATCGTCTTCGAGTTTGCCATATGTGCCCCAGTTCGCCTGATCGGGCGGAATCGGATTCTTTTTGATCCAACCGCCGCAGGAGTACGTGTAGAAATCTACGCACGGGTCAATGGTTCTATCCATGGCGGAAACATCGAGCACCGGCTCGGAGGAGGAGTGTTGGGCGGAGGCGGGCACAGCGGCCGAAAGCGCCGCCAGTAGCAGAACACAAATTTTCCAGATCATAAAGTTTTAAGCGCGAAACTGCTCTCTGAGATTATCGCTTCGTTCAAAACTTATCCACTGTCACCGACCTGTCGCTGGTATGTGTACGTCGACCAAGGCAGTTAGACGCGCCTACCGGGCATTCGTTAGGGAAGCTCCAGAAATAATCGGGAGGTATAGCGCACCACAGGTGTTTCGCGCTGCTAAAGGAAACGCATGTGAAATCAGCGCCATCCAGAACGGCCTGGTATATTCCTGATCTGCGACGCGTTCTCGAAGGTCTTCCCGCTCTGAATGCTCTTCTGTACAACACAAATAGTCAGTCAACGATCTACGTTAGTACACTCCGCCTTAGTATCCCCTCTATTTACCACATTCCACTTATTAACCGCCACTTACACCCTACGTTTCGATCCCCACGTGGCACACGCGGCCAACGATATAGTCTCCGGGCTTCTGGTCGTGTTCCAGAGTTATTACTTCAATCGGGTAGGAGGGATTATGCGGACGCAGGACCAAGTGACCATCCGCGGTTTCGACATACCTGATTATGCAGGCCTTATCCTTACATACGGCATATATGTTACTTTCCCCCCTGCGGTAGGGAGTTAGTGAATTATAGTGGCGGTCGATCAGCAGGGCGGCGCCGGGCATCGTGCGGGGATACATGCTCATGCCGCCCTGCGCATCTGCCTTGATGATAACAAAGCGTTCCCAGCCCTTGCGGTCGCCTTCCAGCTCCTCCCTCAGGCGCTTCAGGAAGCTCTTCTTAAACTTCAGGACCTCTTTGACGTGCATGCTCATAATCAGCGCTTCAGAGGCTGCGATATGCGGGTCGGCGACCACCACGTTGTCGAATTCGTCCTCGGCCGGCGGGAGGATCGAGGCGCGCTTGTTGACTTCGACTGGATCGATAAGATCCAGCACCGAGAGATGCTGCACGTTCAGAACTCTGTCCATGCCTTCCAAGCTAAGCCCGCGCTTCCGGTTCAGGAAGTTGGAGATGTGGGCTTGCTTGAAGCCGGTCTGTTCCGCCAGACGCAAGCCGGTAAGTTCCCCTGCGTCAATGTATTCCCACAAGATCTTACGGAGATTTTCTTGAAGCATGCGGAATTTCATCGCGGGAGTATAACACGATGCAATAGCCGCTGGCTATTGTTAACATAAGTATAACATCCGCAAGGGAATAAAGTTCTTGACTTAGTAGCTTATGAGCTATAGGATAATTTAGTTATATGTCTCATAGTGCACTTATACTGCAGGGAAGGTTGTCAGCCATGATAGAAGTACAATTCCATGAAAACGAAGAAAGAAGCTTCGGGGAGTTTCGCCGGAAGGTGCGTTCAGCGGAAGTGCTCTCGGCGGCAATGCAGCGGTTGTTACAGTCCATTCACTTCAACGGGCGTCTGAGCGTGATTGTGCAGAACGGGCAGGTGCTCAAGTCTGGCTACGAAGAGGGTTACTTCCGGCAATCGGAGACGGGAGTCACCGCCAGGCTGCAGTAACTGCTTCATTCCTAAATAAATAGTACTACAGGTCATCGTAAGAGAAACGAGCCCTGGACCGAGAAATCGGCGCCGGGGTTTTTTATTGGGTTGAAATGTTTTTCATTTCATACGGAGAGGCAATCATGGACTTCATCGGCACGATGGAAGGCTCAGAGATCCAAGTCGAACTCAAGTATTGCGAGCGGTGCGGCGGATTGTGGCTGCGGCCGCAGGGAACAAATGGGGTTTATTGCGCCAGTTGCCGCATATGTCTAGCGGCAATGCCGAACCCGGGAGAGGCGCCGCCTCGCAAAGCGCGCTCCCGCCGCAAGGCGCGCGCGCGGGCAACGGACGTTCAGAGAGAAGATCTTCAGAGCTCGGCCCAGATTGAATACCTGCAGGGCGTGGCTGCGATGGAGGTGCGGGCATGATAAGGGCACAAGCGAGGAGCACACAAGCATGGAACCTGATGGGACAGGCGGAACAACCGCCGTCGGTGCTATTTGGCGAAACGGAAATGGAACTGTGGCCCTACCGCAGGCGCACGGTAGCGCTACTACGGCGCTATGCCCGGGCTTCGGTAGAGGTGGGGAGGCTACCGTCTCTGCTGGGACGCGAGTTTTTCAGGTCGCGGGTCACGTCGTACACGATGAGAAACTTTGAAGACGTCGTGATCTTCGTGACCGATATGGAGCAGGCAATCGAGAGGTTGAACGCTCTTGAAAAAAAGCTGCTAGCCATGAATGTTCTGGAGGAATACACAATACCCGAAGTGGCGCGGCTACTCGGATGTACCCAGAGGACGGTCGAGCGATTCCTCCAGGATGCGCTGGACCAGCTCTCGCGGATCCTGCTCGCAGTTGGTTTGATGGAAAAATTACCGTCAGTCAAGGGAGGACAGAAAACTTGTCAAGAGGGTAAGAATTACAATTTCGACCTAAGTGACTCAAACGAAGGCGAAAATAAATATCGAAAAGTTGGCGGTACACCCCCCTCCGATTTGATATCCTAAACTTAAGAGTCGGAAAAACGAAAAACTCTGAAGGGCGCGACGCAAATCGCGCCCTTTTTCTATTTAGGGCGCCATCCATGGCAGCGAAGGTGACGGGAAAGGTGACGTAGAATCAGAATAATCGTCAGACGCAGATTGAGGATTGGGTCGGGAAGGCGAACGGAACGCAGCATGGACATGACCTGGGTCACGGAACGAGTTGCGCTGGGTGGTGGGATATGGAATGCACGGAACATGGACGAACTGGCGCAAGCCGGTGTGACCCACGTGATCAACATGCAGATCGAGTTCGATGACTGGCCGCTCGCGGAGCCACACGGGATCCGTGTGCTGTGGAATCCGACCGACGACGATTTTTTGCCGAAGTCCGCGGAACTGCTGAAACGCGGCGTCGATTTTGCGCTGGAAGCGCTGGATGACCCAAAGGCGCGGCTTTACATTCATTGCGCCGCAGGGGTGCACCGAGCTCCAATGATGACGCTGGCGGTGTTATGTGCGATGGAGTGGGAAATAGAACCGGCTATGGTGCTGATCGAAACGCGAAGGCCGGTGGTCGATTTCGCGGATGTGTATGTAGAGAGCGTGCGGCGATTTCTGGAGTCGCGAGTTGAGAGCCAGCCGCGGAGTTTAGACTAACAATCGGAATAGCGTTGGGAGGAAGTATGCGAAAGGGGCGCCGCTCGGCAGAGCGGCTTTCTTATTGGCCCGAATTGGGGTCGCGTGCGCTCAGGAGGAGAGAACAAGAGATGCCCAGATCGTTCGCGGTGAATAACAAGAGTTTCCCAATGACGGCGGAGGCGGTGGTTTCGCTGGCGCTGGTTCTGCTAATGGCGTTGGCGATGTCGACCAGGTTGCAGGCGCAAGGGCCAGCTCTTACAACAATCAGCGGCACGGTGTATCGAGCAGATGGAACCGCCGCATTGGGTACGGTATTGATTTCATGGCCGTCGTTCCAGAGCGCAGAGGGAGACGCGGTGGCGGCGGGCAATCTGAGTATGACGATTGGACCACTCGGTGCATTTACAGCGCATCTGGCCCCCAACGTGGGCGCGTCTCCGGCGGGAACTTACTACGTTGTGGTTTTCCAACTGGATGACGGAACGGTCCGGACGGAATATTGGGCCGTTCCGGCGACATCGCCGACCACCATCGCTGCGGTGCTGACGACACCGGGCACAGGGCTGGGAAACCTCGCCGCAACGGACGAGTACGTGAATGCGGCAGTAGCGACTCGCGCGCTGGACGCAACGGTAGTGCACCTCTCTGGAACGGAAACGATCACCGGCGCGAAACAGTTTGCTGTGCCTCCGGCGCTTCCGGCACCGGGCGGCGCCAATGACGCTGCGAACAAGGGCTATGTGGATGCTGCGGTTGCGAATGTTGGAGCGGGATCGTTTGTGTCCAAGGCGGGCGACACTATGAGTGGTCCATTAACCCTGCCCGCAGATCCGGCCGCGCCTAACCAGGCCGCAGACCGTCACTATGTGGACAGTGGGCTTTTGGTGAAGGCGGACCGGGTAAATGGAATTGTTCCGTCCGGCGAGTTAGGAGCGGGAGTCGCCAGCTCGGCTACTTGTTTAAACGGTAACTCGACGTGGGGATCCTGTGGTGGCGGCGCGCCTGCCGGCATTACTTATGCCACAACAGCACTGAATTGGACACAGAGCATGTCCGGCTCACTTACAGGCGGGTCGCCCGGAACCGTTGTCCTTACTCCTTGCCCAGTCGGAGTCGACTATACCTCTGGTGCAGGGTACCAGGTCTATATCACGGATGGTGCGAGCAGCGAAGCGGTTGTGGTGACCGGCGGGTCCACAGGTAGCGGAAATTGTTCGATCACGTTTACACCTTTCTTCTCCCATACGTCCTACGCTATCGGTTCAGCTTCATCCGGAATTCAAGAAACGGTCAATGCTGCTTGCGGAGTTCTCCCCACCACCTATTACAATTCGCAGTGCAATGTGACAATCCCAGCGAATGGCCCCTATCCTGGCAGCGGGCCGTTATGGTCACTCAACAATTACAACGTCTACGGGACGATCTTCTTCCACTCCAACCAATCTGTCCTGAACGGACCTGGCGTATCCATGAATTGTCTTGGCCGTGGCCCGTGTCTTCAAGTTGGAGATCAGATCAAATCCACTGACTATCAAAACAACGCAATCCAGAGCCTCGCTTTCCGTTCCCCAAACAACAATTCGGCCAACCCGGCTTATAGCGGTTGCGCGATCACTCAAACATCAGCTATCGGGACGACAGCAACCATCACTACGGCGACAGCTTGTGGGTTCCGACCAGGTGACATGGTAACCGTCCAGTTCACCGACGATTCATCTTATTGGGGAGACGCTGTAGTTGCATCGGCTTCCGGGACTACGTTTTCGTTCGTCAAACACTATCTGTCGACCAAGAGTTCTCAGAACACGCCGGGTGTGGTTGCTCTTGCCTACGACGCTATCCTCGACAACGCACAGAATACGCACTTCCAGGACATCGTTTACGACAATGCGGGAGAGGCTGGCAATTTTAACAACTTCTTTGATTTTTGGGATGACGAAAATGCTTTAATCGAGCACTTTAACAACAACGGTATTCCGCTAGTCGCTAACGCGAACTGGACGGGAGCATTTATTTACTCAGGCGGAAGCCCGATAGGGCCCGGCGGCAATCCAGCGCAACAATGGGCACCTGTCATTACGCTGCGTAACTCCAGCATCACTGCCAACTATTCCAATGGTGTGACCGTTGAAAACTCCAACGGATTATACATCGAGAATACGGTCCTTCAGGCAACAGGACCTTGGCAAGTAAAGTCGTCCAATGAGAACGGAAACTATCAGGGAACCTACCTTAAGAATATTTATTCCGAGAGTAGCACTGCTCTAAACCCGTCATCTCCGCCCCGATCTCCTTTCCCTGGTCTTGGAATTGCGGGATTGATTGCCGGAGTATCGAGCGGCGCAGCGAGTTTTCAGATTGCCGGAAACGGTGGCATGTCAGGAGCATTTGCGACGGGAGGAACTGGTTCTACACCTTACTCGTATTTTATTGTCGCTAATGACACGACTGCTGGTACGCAAACTTCTCCGATGCAGGTTCTCAATTGGCTTTCCACCGGGAGCGATTCTATTCCGGTTCGTTGGCCGCGCGTGGCAAACGGGACGGATAACATCACCTATGACGTGATACGAATGACAACTCCGGCTGGAGTCGGAGCAGTCTATCCCTACAATGGCGGATGCGTCGGTGGGACGGGTGGAACGTGCGGATACGTGGCAAAGGGACTCCTCCAATCTGGGGCGTGTTCCGACGGTTTGGTGTGTACTTATACTGACAATGGAGCTTCACCAACTTCGGGGTACACGATTAAACAAGCCAATTACAGTGGAGTACTGAACTTTTGGCCAGGATCAGTGGTATCGGTTAACAAGAGCGTCGCGGTAGATGTGGAACAGGGCGCCGTCGTCGGCGTTGGACTGAACGGAAATCCACTCCAGATCGCGCATCAGTGTTCGGGCTATGGAGCGGCCTCACCGGGGGGTTACACCACCTGCCTGTCAAGCCTAACTACCGCCAATAACAGCGTCCCGAACCAGACGGCGACTATTTTGACGGATGGAGACGCCAATACGGGCGGCACACAGATACTCACCAAGGGGCGGTTAAATTTCAGCACAACGCCATATACCACTATCCAGCCTCACCACATCATCACACTAATCGACTCGCAGCCTGCTTTAACGCAAGCAACTGCGGGTTATCGTCCATTGGCGAGCGTGAACGATGTATGGATCGGAACGGATGTGGCTGCGGCGGGAGCGGTTCTGAATGTCGGTCAGCTTGCGTTCGGCGCTCCGGTGTCGATTACGAATTACATTGCCCAGACCGGCGATGGCATACACGCAAACTGGCTGGAAAGATTGAGCGCATCGCTGAAAGAGTTTAACGTTCCGGTAAAGTTTGATCAGAGTGTTACGCTCGCCGGACTGTCGAACGGCTGCCTCAATATTGCGTCCGGAGTGATTGCATCCAGCGGAAGTCCTTGCGGATCGGGCGGCGGGGGAGGGGTTAATTCGGTATTTGGACGCTCGGGAGCGGTTGTGGCGGCCACTGGTGACTATACGGTATCTCAGGTTACGGGAGCAGCGTCACTGGCATCGCCTACTTTTACGGGCACGCCTTCTGGGCCGACGGCGAACCCGGGAGATAGTTCGACTAAGCTCGCGACGACCGCATTTGTGCAGAGCGCGCTCCCGGCGAATTCGACGACAATTCCGTGGCTCACCTTTTCGCACGGCGGCAGCAACATCAATTTTTCGACGGCAACCAGCAAGGCCATCTTTACCGGGGTGGTTCTGGATTTCGCAAAGACCACGAGCCAGGTCAGCTATAACGTGTCGACTGTAGACAACACGTCGAACACCTACGACCTGGGCATCTACTCGGGTACTTCGGGCGGAACGTGTACGCAGCAAGCACACACCGGCCCGACTGCGGGAACTACATTTGCCGCATCGACAGGATGGAAGACGACGAGTTGGACGGGTGGTTCTGTCACTCTGCAACCGGGACGTTACTACCTGGCGTATACGACGAGCTGCACCACGAGCTGCGCGACGCTGATTGGCGATACCGGTGGGTTTACCTTCGCAGGGAGTTCCGGCGGGGCTAACTCGAACGTCAGTGTTACTGCGGGGGGCACTTTGCCGGCCACGGTAACTTGTCCTTCCGACGGCTACGCGACCACAAGCGCGCCTAACTGGGCGATCAACTAAGGCTGCCATGATCAAACGAGTGTTATTGCTCCTATTTCTAGGAGGGCCGCTGGCGTGTGCCTCGGATTATTACGTTGATTGCAATTACGGGTCGAATGGAAATCCCGGCACCAGTCCGCAACAGGCTTGGCGCACCATGCTGGAAGTTGGGATCTCCACCTTTCAGCCGGGTGACACGATCAACCTGCGGCGGGACTGTACCTGGAACGAAACGCTGACTCCGCCCTCGAGCGGGAGCAGCGGTTCGTTAATCAAGATCGACAGCTACGGCAATGGTCAGCCGCCGCATTTGACAGGCTATTTGCCGATCGCGGCACGGTGGTGGACCCAGGTGGGAACCACGAATGTCTGGTCGGCAACGCTGTATTCAGGCACCAACGGGCTGGCAACTGTGGTGCAGTGCGGCGTTCGGGGCTTCTACTGCCTGACACAATCGCCATCCCAGTTACAGTATGTGCGGTTCGGCACGACGTGGGGGATAGCGAAGGGGAGCCAGGCTGCACTTAGTCAAGATCGGGATTTCTGGTACGACTCGGCGAATTACATTTTGTATGTGTACAGCGCCAGTGGCAATCCGGCGGCGCACTATTCCAGCGTTGCGCCGATTGTGCTCAGCGGCGGCAGCGTGGTGAATGTGAATAGCGTCTCGTGGCTGGAGATTCAGCATCTGCAAATCGACTGGTTCGACGGCTACGGAGTGCAGGTGCAGGGAGCGAGCGACCATCTCTGGCTTGCGAATATGGCCGCCGACAGTGAAGTGGAGAACGGCGCGGTGCCCCTGGGCTTTTACGTGCACACGAGCGGTACGCCGGTGGACATCCATCTTTACAACACAGACGCGAACATGAACTATTCGGGTTACCGTTTTGATGGATGTATCGGCGGTGGCTGCGCGTTTGAGATTAAGAACTGCCGGGGATACGCGAATCGCGCATACGGGATCGTGGACAATGTCCAGGGAGCGGTGAGTTATGACTACTGCCATCTCTATGCCAACAATCTGGCAACGGCGTTGACGGTGGATACTTCCGGAACTCCCGGACCAACGGCGGGGTCGCACAACGTCGCGGCTGAAACATCGCCCTGGATCCGCGAATGGCACCGATGGCCAGCATATACGACGGTGAGTTATGACGATCCCGGACTGGTGCAGTACAGCGACACTTATGTCAACTCACTGCTGCCGATCATGACCACCAAAGGTATACCGCTCTCCATCGCGGTAGTTACTGGCGGGAGTTATTCACAATCGATTATCAGTGAAGTACAGGGTTGGATTAATGCGGGATGGGACGTTAACACGCACTCGATCTCACATGAGTATTGGGATCCACCTGCGGCTAGTTGTGGGGCGAGTGGGCCGTTTCCAGTTCCGTGCCATGCTTTTGAGAACTTGCAGTACACGGGGACCGTCGCGTCAAGCGTGACTTTGAACATTGCGCACCCTTCACCGGGCCATGCAATGTTGACAGTAACGACGAACCCTGATGATCCGGCAGCGGATATCAACTGGGATTTGACGCCGGCAGCGCCTGGGCAGGCTTCTACCGGGCTCGACACACTGGGTGGGATCTTATCCATTGTGAAGTTCGTGATCGTTGAAGCGATTGCCGCTCCGCGGACAGTGAACACCTGCTGGAAGCTCCTGCTCGCGCCGAGGTGCAGGAATGATTCGCGCACTGGCCGTCGGCACAAGTTCGAGGAGAGTGGCTGTGACCTTCAAGCATCCAAACGTTCACCGCGAGTTCGTGGAGTATTCCGAAACACAGAAGCTGCACATTGTTTCGGTGTATTCAAACCCGTACCGCTGGCAGCGCAGACGAGAAACGTTCCATGATTTTCGGTTCCACATGGAGGCTAGTCCGAACGTTGTGCTGCATGTCGTCGAGGTCGCCTTCGGAGATCGGCCGCACGAAGTCACCAGCTCTGACAATCCGCTCGATTTGCAACTGCGGACGGACTCGATCCTTTGGATCAAGGAATGCGCCATCAACGAGGGAGTAAGACGGTTCCCGCCTGACTGGCA
Source organism: uncultured Acidobacteriaceae bacterium (assembly GCA_963772195.1). GTDB lineage: Bacteria > Acidobacteriota > Terriglobia > Terriglobales > Acidobacteriaceae > Acidiflorens. The sequence goes on from CAVYWE010000007.1 coordinate 143,235, forward strand.
ATACGGTGGCTATGTGGATGGCGACTTTCACTTCACGCGACACGACTGGGCGCTGGAAGCAATTCACATGCTCCAACACCATAGCTTCGTCCAGTTGTTCAGCACATATGCCGACCTGACTGGCGAAACGGCACCCAGCCATCTTGGCCATCGCCCTTACCGCATGAGCACGAGTTTTGCCTGGAATTATCTACACCAACCTGAATTCCTGAGTTCAAGGTGACGCCGGCGCGGAGGAACCGATACTTACTATGCCCCACTCCAACCGACTGAAGCTTTCCCTTTCGGTCATCCGCCAGGGGCGACCGGAGGAGCGTGGTCGTGGCGTCGCGATGCTTTCAATATGGTGGGTGGGATGTTGGATACCTGCATCCTGGGCAGCGCGGACTGGCATCAAGCTTTCGGACTGGTGCAAGCGACGAACGTGGCCGCCGAAATGAAACGGTGCACCGGATCTTACGTCGACACGGTGCTCAATTGGCAAGCGCGCGCCGCGAAACTGAACCGTATCGAAGGCCGCTCCCCAATGGGATGCATCGATAACTTCGCAACGCATGCTTTTCACGGCAGCAAGTCGTTGCGCGCTTATGGAGAGCGGTGGGCGCTCCTGCAGAATTGGGATTTCAATCCCACCAGCGACATCGCGCGAGACTACCAGGGATTGTGGCGTTGGACGGGAAACAAACCTGGACTCCGCGATGACGTGGCTCGATATTTCATCGAACGCTCGGAAGATGGGCCGATGCTGCTTGGGGAAACGCCGTTAGTTTGAAGTTGTGTGGAGAGCCGGGCGTCCCCGCTCGGCGGGACGGGCGAGGCGCCCGTCGCTCCAGCAACGAACTGGCTAGCCGACTTCTTCACTCCAGTTTTCGAGAGTCTTCTTCACGACGGCCATAAACTGGTCGGCCACGGCACCGTCGACGATGCGATGGTCGTAACCCAGCGTAAGGTGAACGACGGAACGGATGGCGATGGAATCTGTCCCATCTTTGTCGGTGATCACCAGGGGCTGTTTGGTAATACCGCCGACGCCCATGATGGCGACATTCGGCTGGTTGATGATGGGCAAGCCGAAGACGGCGCCAAACTGGCCGGGGTTGGTAATGGTGAAGGTGGCGCCTTCGACGTCGGCCGGCATGAGCTTCTTTGAACGGGCGCGCTCGCCGAGGTCGGTGATGCCGCGCTGCAGTCCGAGGAAGTTGAGCTCGTCGGCGTTCTTGAGGACGGGGACGATGAGTCCCCAGTCGAGCGCGACGGCGATGCCAGCGTTGACGTGTTTGTGGTAGCGGATACTTTCGCCTTCGAGCGAGCTATTAACGATCGGATATTGCTGCAAGGCGATGATGGCAGCGCGCACAAAAAACGGCATGAAGGTGAGCCGCGCGCCGTGGCGCTGCTCAAAGGTGTTCTTGAGCTTGTTTCGCAAATTGACGATGCGAGTCATATCCACCTCGAACATGCAGTGGACGTGAGCGCTGGTGCGGCGCGATTCGATCATGCGCTGCGCGATGATCTTGCGCATATTGGACATGGGTACCAGGTCGCCTGGAATGACAGCCGGCGCAGGGGCTGACGTTTGACGGGGTGCGGAGGCCGTAACTGGAGCGGTCGTAAGGTGCTCGACGAAATCGAGTACGTCCTGCTTGCTGACGCGGCCGCCGGTGCCAGTGCCACTGACTTTTGCTAGATCCACGTTGTGCTCGCGGGCGAGCTTGCGAACGAGCGGGGAAGAGCGTATGTCGGAATCTTCTTCGTCCTCGGAAGCGCTGGCGACAGCCGTGGGCGGAGCCGGAGCTTCCTTCTTTGCCGATACCGGTGCGGCAGGAGAAGGAGCAGGAGCAGCGGCCTTGGCGGGGGTGGAAGCGGGAGTGCCACTGCCGTCGCCAATCACGCCAACGACGGTGTTGACTTGGACGGTGTTGCCTTCGGAAACCTTAATCTCCTGAAGGACTCCGCTGGCGGGCGCGGGGATTTCGGCGTCGACTTTGTCCGTGGAAATCTCGAACAGAGGTTCGTCGCGCTGGACCTTGTCACCGGGCTTTTTCAGCCACTTGGTGATGGTTCCTTCGAAAATTGATTCGCCCATCTGGGGCATGACTACGTCGGTTGGCATAGTTCCCTTTCCATGAAGCCCTGCGCAATTGGCGGGGAAGAGCAAACAAACATTATAGCGAAGCCGAGCAGCACTTCGGGCGCAGAGCGTCCGAGTCGGGTGCGGGGCTTTGCATCATGCAAAAGACCTCGCCCTGTTAAACGAGAGGTGCGATTTCTTGTGGAGCAAAGAGCGATGAAGAAGTTCTTGGCGGTTGTATTTTTTTGCCTTCCCGCCTTCGGGCAAGCCACTTACTCGGGCCTGGGGTCGTACTCGGGCTCGGCAGCATACGGTTCATTCATCTCAGGAGGGGCTCCCTTGACATACTCAGCCCGCACAGACAATTGTGTCACCGGTTCCGAATCGGGCTGCGTATCCGGCACAACAACAGGCGAAGCTGGAAGTGCATTGATCTTTCAAGAAGGCACTTCGGACCCAGTGCCATTCTATCGTCTTGACGCCGACACCACGCCTGGAAATTGCGTGTCCTATACTCCGCCCTTTCACGCCGACTGCGCGGTGGCGGGGGTACCGTTTATCGACCCCGACTTCGGAAGTTACTCCATCTTCGCCACCGATCAGGCCACTCATTTAAACACGACCGGGCCTGTCATCGGCAGCGGCGGCGCCCTCGACCTTTTCGGTATCGGTTATGCAAATGATGTGTTGTTTGAGTTTACCGATGGGGGTGGTGTTACTTACTTAGCACACATTCTTGAGGCCAACTTTCTGGCTCATACCTGCGCGACCAGCAAGTGTGTGGCGATGAGCAACGTAAGCGGATTCGGTTGCACTCCCACGCCGGGGGTCTACACCGGCACTGGAATCTGCACCCAGACGCAGGTCTCGAACGGCTCCATCACCATGAGTCGCAATCCGCTCGACCCTCCAAATACGTTCTACGAGGGGAATCTTCCCTCGGTCGTGAAAACCACGCTGGCTACCGGCAGTACCATGGGAGTAAACGATTCCGTTACCCGAGTGGCTCACGTCAATTTTTCGAACGACAGTGGTGGTTCCATTCCATGCTCCGTATTGCCGAGCGACTATGTGAGTCTATGGAGCGGCAGTTTCAAGGTGTCCGACGGCGGCGCGGTGACTTGGGCCTCCTCGGGTGGAGGGAGTTATCAAACGGCCGTCCCTTCCGGAAGCACGGCGCTCACCACGGATACCTTCGTCATGCCCGTGAACAATGTGGCCGGGCCGCCCAACATCACGCACTGGATGTTTCAGGCATCGAGCGGAACGACGGCCAGCGTGGTCTCGGAGCCGAATTGGGCGGCGAATTGCGCCACCCAGGGAAGCACCTGTTCGGATGGATCAGTGACATGGACCAACATTGGCAAGGTGGCTGGTCAAGGACCGGGTTTTGACGTGGTGCATTTCGATCCACATCGCGGCTGTAGCCGGATCAATTCCCGCCTCATGAAAATCTATCGCGGCACAAATGAAGGCGTGAACTGGCCGAGCGCAGGCACCCCTGATCCATCTGGAGCAATTATCACCGATGATGCCGTGGTCTGTTTCCGCATGGGCGGGTCGAATTGCGGCGCTGGAGGCACTGTAACCGTAACCGACAAATTTACTTTGCACGAAGCGGATTCCAAATTTAATTCCCGCTACGGCTCCATGACCCCGACCGGAGGCGGGTCTGCGGACAACAACTATACCGGTGGAGGCGGGGGCTGGCCGGAAATCTCCCCCACACCGACCGGAAGCTGCGTGGCAACGACCACGTACACCACCTTCCCAAGCTGGCCGAATTCATTGTGGGTCTCCGGGTCCACGTACGCCATTGGGGCCTACGCGGTCAGCCCGGCAAATAAAGCGTTTTATAAATTGACCACCACCGCTTACGCATCCACTCCGGACACCACGGACCCCTCGTCCGATGCGACGAACTGGAAGTATTCGACGACCTACTGCTACAACTACATCATCGACTGGTATACGAACTTTGTCTGGCCCATCCAGGAACTCGGCCCCAACTACGGTGGAAGTGGGCACAGCGCGGAAGGCTACGGGCTGGACTTTCGGGGCGGCAAGTACTGGACGCATCTCTACAATCAACCGAATTGCCCCAACAGCACCGGGGCGTGCGCTTACGTCGGCGCCCCGAATCCCGGCGTACCGCTCTTGTACAACTCCCTTCCGAATGACGGCCATCCTTCCAGTCGAAACATCAGCCTTGGCGATTTGCAGCCGATCTTTGATCCGACCGCTTCGGTGCCAGCGTGGGGTGGCGTCGGGATGCCTATGATAGCGGGCGGAGGAACCGGCACCGGAGGTTATTCCGCAGCGGGGTACAACGAAGAAGTTGCGTTTACTACCGATGGTTTACAGCTTCTCTACCGTTTCGGGCACAACTTCAATACTGGTTCCGATCCAGGTTTTGGCAGTCAGAACGCCGTCGGCGTGATTTCGAAGGATGGAAAAATGCTGGCGTACACGAGCGATTTCATGAATACCCGCGGGGATCACGGGACGGGCTCGGCGACCTGCGCGAGTCCGTTGCGCGCGCAATATCAACCCGCCTCAAGCCAAGCCGTTACCTATCTCGATTCCATGATGCCGCTGAGCAATAACACCATCTACCAGGCCGTGGGCTGCCCGAACAATGGCGGCACCACCACGTGCACCGAAAAATCCGGATCCCTGCCCAATTGGGCCACGGCGTGCGGCACGCTCAACGACTACTGCACCAGCGATAAAACCATCACCGGAGCGCCGCTCGACGGAACGGTGATCTGGCAAAACAAGGGGCAGAACAGTTGCCGCAGCGAGATCGGCTTAATGGATGTGACTTCGGCGCACGCAGCGCCGTAAATTCTGTGCCACCGGAACATCCCATGAAACTCTCAGAGCATTTCACACTGGGGGAACTTTCTTTCTCCGAAGTGGCGGCGCGGCGCGGGCTGGTCAACTATCCGGGCCCGAGCGTCATTACAAATTTGGGCCTTGTGGCAGCGGCCATGGAAAAAGTTAGAACGCTGCTTGGGGACAAGCCCATCGCCGTGCACAGCGCCTACCGTTCAGCCGAGGTAAACCGGGCGGTGGGCGGAGTGGTAACGAGTGCCCATTGCCACGGCCTGGCGTGCGACTTCGTTTGTCCCGCATTCGGTACGCCGGCGGAAGTAGCACTAGCCATCTTAAAGTCCGACATCGAGTACGACCAACTTATCCTCGAATACGGATGGGTCCACGTTGCCTTGGCACAAGAGGGATTGTTATCCCGCCGGGAAGCTCTGACGAAGCGTTCGAAATCGGCAGCATATGAGTCCGGCATTAGATCTTGATCGGCTTACTAAGCCCGCCCCAATGGAATCAGTACAACGCTCACAAGGAGATACTATCGTGAAAAAGTACGCTGCTTATCTGCCCACTGTTGTGCTGCTGCTTACAGCGATCGCGAACACCGCCACACCTGCCATTGCCGCATTTTGGGCGAGTCATGCTAGCGCAGCGGCGATCTTTGCGCCGCTGGCCGTCATCGTGGCGCATTGGCTGCCTTCGCCGTATGCCGGCACCGACCCGAAAACTGACCAAGGGACCGCGAAGCCATGACGTTGACACAGTTCGCACCCACTTTCTGGAACAGTTATGGCGCGGCCATGGTTGCCTTGCTCGGATTCCTGGTGAATGGCGTCCTGACGTACGGGGCAGCGCAGAAGCTGGCCGGCCAGCGCGAGGAACAGAGAATCGCGGATCAGGAGTGGAAGAGGGAGCACGCCGCCCAGGCCAACTTACGCGATGTAGCCATCGCCGCACTTCAGGCTATGGGAAGCAGTCATGAGGCCACAGTGAAAGGTATTCAGGGACAACTGCTGCTCATCCAGGCGGAACTGCAGGCGCTCCGCAATCGGGCCAGCGCCTTCCCCAAAAGTAAGTAACTCGAAAAATCAAAGGAGAACCATTCATGAGGAAAGTTCCGTGTACGAGGAAAGCTCTTGTTGTCGTTCTGTCTCTTGCCATGCTCTGCACCGCATGTTCGACCGCTTGGGTGTCGACGCTCGATTCCATTCTTGCCGCGGCCGCGCCGGCACTAATCAATATTCTGCAAATCGTCGCCGTGGCCAACGGTCAGCCGGTGAACCTTAACCTGGCAGCGAAAATTAATGCCGACGCTACGATCATCAAGACGCTGGCCGGTGACTTCGCCAAGGCCTCGTCGGGATCCACGCCGGGCGTTTGCCAGCAGTTGCAAGCGGCTGTGGGTGTATACCAGGCCGATCAGCAACTTGTGCTTCAGATCGCACAGGTGGGCGATCCAAACACGCAGACGAAGATTACGCTACTTGCTGGCTTGGTGGCAGGCACGGTGAATGCAATCATCGCAGTGATTCCATCGTGTCAAAACGCGGCTGTGGCTCGAAGCATGAAGACCGCGCCGTCCTACAGCGTCTCCACCTTTGCGGATCATTACAACAGCATCCTGTTGGCGCCGACGGGTAATGCGGCAGTGGACGCAGCAACTCCGAGACTGAAACTCCATCGGCACTCGAAACTCGTACGCGCGGTGACTTTCGGAAGGCTCGAGTAGCCCCGTGCTTGCCATTATTCTCTTCTTCCTCATTAGCCGTCGCGAGCCATGGGTACTCGAATACCACTGTGAGGGGTCATCGGAAGATTTTTGCAGCGATGGCGGCCACGGAGCGGAAAAGAGTTTTCCCAGTAAGCAAGAGGCAATCGATTGGATTCAGGGTAACTACATCTACTCGCCGGACGCCCTGCGGCACGGCGACGTGCGTATGGCTTGCGTAGTCACTTATTTAAACGACGACGATCCTGACCCGATCACGCGCTTCCGTAAAGAGGTTGACTGCGACACGAAAGCGAATCTGGATAAGAAGAGGGACACGGATACCTCCTGGAGTGAGCGCTGGAGTGATCGGGGGAGTGACCAATGATCCGCAAGTTTGGCGCACTCCGCGATGTTCACGATGTGCGGGACCGGATGTACCGGGCTTCGCCGCGAGCGCGGCCGGTCCCGCTCTGTGTGGATCTGCGGGAGTGGGGAGGACCAATCAAGGATCAGGGCGAGGAAGGCAGCTGCACCGGACACGCCTTCTCGTCCGCGCGCGAGTGGATTGCTCGGAAGTATGAGAAGACCTCTCCGATCCTGAGCCCGCAGTGCATGTATGTGGAGGAACTGATTGCCGATGGTTCTTTCCCGAAAGACGAAGGCGCGATGCCGCGCACCGGTTGCCAGGTGCTCGCTGCGAAAGGTTGCTGCGAAGCATCACTTTATCCCTATGTCGTGGGCAAGTTCAGTGCGCCGACGCCGGAGCAGACGCAGAATGCGCTCAAATACAAGACGGGCGCTTATCACCGCATCGGAAGTTTGGCTGATTTTCTCAGTTGCTTGGCTGACCCAACGGCGTGGCCGGTTCTGGTCGGATTCACAGTCTATGATTCTTTTATGACGCAGCAGGTGGCCGACACTGGCATTATGCCATCCCCACAATCGGACGAACAGCGACAGGGCGGCCACGAAGTGTTTTGCCTGGGTTACGACTTTCCGAAACAACTGGCGCTTATGCAGAACAGTTGGGGCGACGGCTGGGGACAGCGGGGATATTTCTGGATGCCGTTTGATGTGATCAGCTCACCAGACACTGATCTGTGGATGGTGCATACCGGCGGGCCCTGGAACCCCGTCTAATGCTCGCCGCTGGTGTGGAAGCGGGGCTTCGACCCGCTTGGACGGGACAAAACCCCGTTGTCACACTTGCAGTCGCCTCAGGATTTTTTCTCGATCTTTTTCTCGACCTTCGCCCAGGTATCTTTCAGCGCCACGGTGCGGTTAAACACAGGACGTCCGGGCTCGGAATCCCGGTCGACGCAAAAATACCCCAGGCGTTCGAACTGATAACGGCTTTCAATCGGCGCATTCGCCAGCGATGGCTCCAACTTAGCCTGCGCGATCACCTCCAGCGAGTTCGGGTTTAGGTTCGCCGTGAACTCCTGGCCTTCTTCGACCTGATTCGGGTCTTCTTTGGTAAAGAGCTTGTCGTACATACGCACTTCGGCGTCGAGAGCATGCGCGGCTGAGACCCAGTGGATGGTCGATTTCACCTTGCGTCCATCCGGAGCATTGCCGCCGCGCGTGGCCGCGTCGTATGTACAGTGCACCTCAACCACTTCTCCCCTTTCGTTCTTCGCCACCGTCTTCGCCGTAATGAAATAGCCGTAGCGCAGCCGCACTTCGCGCCCGGGCGACAAGCGGTAATACTGTTTGGGCGGATCTTCGCGGAAATCGTCCTGCTCGATGTATAGCAACTTGGAAAATGGAACTTTGCGTTTCCCGGCGCTTTCGTCCTCGGGATTATTGACCGCCTCGACTTCCTCAACCTGGCCTTCAGGGTAGTTATCGATCACAACCTTCAACGGCCGGAGCACGGCCATTCTACGCGGCGCGCGCTTGTTCAGGTCTTCGCGGACGAAGTGTTCGAGCATCGCAAGTTCCAGCGTGCCATTTGTTTTCGAGACCCCAATGGCCCCGCAGAAATTGCGAATCGCTTCCGGAGTATAACCACGGCGCCGCATACCGGAGAGCGTGGGCATGCGCGGATCATCCCAACCGGTGACGCATTTTTCCTGCACCAGAGTGAGCAGCTTGCGCTTGCTGAGTAGCGTGTAGGTAAGTCCGAGGCGGTCGAACTCAATCTGCTGGGACGGAAAAATGCCGAGCTGCTCGATGAACCAGTTGTAGAGCGGTCGATGATCCTCAAATTCGAGCGTACAGATAGAGTGAGTCACGTGCTCGATGGAATCGGACTGACCGTGCGCGTAGTCGTACATAGGATAGATGCACCACTTTGCGCCGGTACGCTGATGCTCGGCGTGCAGGATGCGGTACATCACCGGATCACGCATATTAAGGTTTGGCGACGCCATGTCGATCTTGGCGCGCAACACACGCGATCCGTCAGGGAACTCGCCTTTGCGCATGCGCTCAAAAAGGTCGAGGTTCTCCTTCGGAGTGCGGTTGCGATGCGGACTGTCTTTGCCCCGCTCGGTGAGCGTGCCGCGATACTTGCGAATTTCGTCGGCGCTTAGATCGTCAACATATGCTTTGCCATCGTGGATCAGCTTGATCGCCCATTCGTAGAGCTGATCAAAGTAATCGGAAGCATAGTAGAGACCGTCCCACTTGAAACCCAGCCAGCGGACATCCTTCATGATGGAGTCCACGTACTCCTGCTCTTCCTTCTCGGGATTGGTATCGTCGAAGCGCAGGTTGGTCTTACCGCCAAACTCGTCGGCTAATCCGAAGTTGAGGCAGATGGACTTGGCATGGCCGATATGCAGATAGCCGTTCGGCTCGGGAGGAAAGCGGGTCTGGATGGCGGCGTCGCCGAACTTCTTCGATTTCAAATCTTCAATGACGATGTCGCGGATGAAGTTCGAGGAGCGAGGCTCGGCGGGCGAGGTCGTGCCGGCTTCGATGGATTTAGACGAAGATGAATTCGCAGCGCTCATGGTCTTGATATTTTATATGGGAAGAGAGGTTTCGCGGTGAAGACCGCCTCAACAGGCATGACTCAACCACGCCGTGGCCGGCTGCAGTCCGCAACGCGGTGAACGAATCCGCATGATAATCTGCGTCGAGAGGCACCGCGTCCGGGCATTCACCGTTGGCTGGCGGCGGGCTCGAATTCTTAATGGCAAATTGCGTTCAATGCGGTCGCCAGCTTCCAGCCCTCACTTTCGGCAAGAAGCTTTGCCAATGGTGCGTGCAGCATCAAGCTGCGCAACGAGGCGAGGATTCTACCGTCCAGCGGGTCGAGCCAGCGCCATGGATGCGGCGGCAGTCCAGTTCGATGGTGGTCACGCAAGCCATTTTTGGAATCAACGTCGCGGTATTCGTCGCCATGACATTGGCTGGTGTTTCGCTCACTGAGCCGACAGTCGCGAATTTGGTGCAGTGGGGAGCGAATTACGGCCCTCTCACCATCGGAGGCCAGTGGTGGCGGTTGTTGAGCTGTGTCTTCGTGCACATCGGCATTATCCACATCGGGTTCAATATGTGGTGTCTGTGGGGTCTGGGCAAGCTAGCCGAGTCGGTTTATGGTCATTGGACTTTTGGCGCGGTGTATCTGATTACCGGCGTAGCGGCTAGCATAACCAGCCTCGCTTGGAATCCTGGCAGCACAAGCGCGGGAGCCTCTGGCGCAATCTTCGGAATTGCCGGAGCGCTGATCGCGTCGTTTTACCTGGGCGAATTTTCGCTGCCAAAAGCGGCAGTATCGGGACTGCTGCGAAGTGTGCTCATGTTTGCCGGCTACAACCTCGTGTTTGGAGCAATGTCGGGTCACACCGACAACGCCGCTCACGTAGGAGGACTGGTATCGGGACTGATTCTCGGCGCGCTCATTGCCCGGCTCGCTCCACAACCCGATGACGCGGTTCGGCGCGTGGGAGTGCTTTTCGTTGGAATCGTGCTGGTCTACGGTGGCGCCGCGTGGTTACATCATTCGCATGCCTACGTGCTGCACGCGACAAAGGGGCAGGCGCTGCTTACCGGCAACAAAACCGAGCAGGCGATAGCGGAACTTCAGACGGCGGTCCGGCAGCGACCAGATTATTTGCCAGCGCATTACAGTCTCGCGCGGGCTTATTGGACTAAAGGCGACTTCCCTAATGCGGAAGGCGAACTTCAGCGTATCATTGAGATCGATCCCAGGGATGAGAGGGCGTACTTCTCGCTGGGGATGGCGTATCTAGAAGAGAATCGATTCCAACCGGCGCGAAACATTCTCACATCGCTGCTCACCGTGAATCCAAAGAGTCCCGACGCACATTTTGGGCTGGGAGCAGTTTCATCGGGCGAGCAGAAATATGCCGAGGCCCTCGAGGAATACAAACTGACGGCGCGACTCGATCCTGGCTATGACGGCGTTTATCAAGATATTGGACTGATGCAGGCCAAGCTCAAGCTCTACGACGATGCGATCGCATCTTTTGTGAAGCAGCGAAGCAATGAGGACAATCCAAAAAACGAAAACGCCCTCGCCGGCGCCTATGAAGCGAAAGGAATGCATCGCGAAGCTGAGCAAGCCCGCCAGCTGGCAAAACGGCTTCAGGATTAGGATTAGCGACCTCCTAATTCACTTCAATAGATCGTCCCCTCAGCTCCTACTGGATTTTCTGAATGGCTCGCTCAATTCGCACCAGGGTGGTTTCCCGCCCTAGCACTTCCAGCGTCTCGAACAATGGCGGCGCGTTCTTACGACCGCAGACAGCTACCCGAATGGGTTGGAACATTTGTCCGGCTTTGAGCCCGAGTTCCTGCGCAGCGGCGCGGAGGTTTTGGTCTAGCGGTTCGTGTTTGAATTCAGTTTGCGCCAGGACTTCTCGAGCGCGGGTTAGAACTCGGAGCGCCGTGGCGGCATCGCCCTTCTGTGGGATGAGTTCGGCTGGGTCGTAGGGAGGGAGCTGGTCCACGAAGAAAAAGTCGGCGACGGTGACGACATCGCGCAGAAGTTTGATGCGCTCGCGAATGAGCGGGGTGATGGCGCGCATTTTCTCCGGCGCGATTGGGAACCCGGCGGCGTGGACAATGGGTAGCAGGCGCGCACTAAGCTCGTCAACGGAGAGGGCGCGGATGTGCTCGGCATTCAGCCACAGGGCTTTGGGGTCGAAGGCTTCGTCCGGTGTCGCGGCGGGCTCTTTGAAATTCACCACTGCGTTTGCGCGGTTGATGCCTTCGAGGGAAAACGCGTCGATCAATTCCTGGCGGGTCATGTTTTCGCGATTGTCTTTCGGCGACCAGCCTAGCAGGCATAGAAAGTTGATGAAGGCTTCCTGGAGGAATCCGGCGTCGCGGTAGGTGGTGACGCTGACCACCGGACCGTGGCGGCGCTTGGAGAGCTTCGATCCGTCGGGGGCGACTAGCAGTGGAAGATGCGCGAATTGCGGCGGATTGGCGCCAGCGCCTTCGAAAATCAGCACGTGCTTGTAAGTGTTCGAGAGATGGTCCTGGCCGCGGATGATGTGGCTGATACGGAGGTCGATGTCGTCGGCGCACGAGGCGAGGTGGTAGGTGGGCATGCCGTCGGAACGGAGGAGCGCGAAGTCTTCGATGTCGTCGGCGGATTTGAGTTGCTCGCCGTAGACCGCGTCAGTGAAGCGGACTTGTTCACCTGTCCCCCGGGGAACACGGAAGCGGAGGGCGAAGGACTCTCCTGCGGCGGCTCGGCGGTCGCTCTGGGCGCGGGAAAGTTCGCGCATGCCGGAGTTGAAGAGCCAGGTTTGATTGGCGCCGGATTTTTCGCTGTCGTTGATTTGGACAGCAGTGGTGTGGGCGGGGGTAAAGTCGCGGTAAGCTAGTCCTTTCTGAAAGATGGCGTCGGCGATCTGGCGATGCAGGGCCAATCGTTCGGATTGCTTATATTCCTCGTCCCAGCCGAGGTCAAGCCAGCGCAGGCCTTCGAAGATGGAGTTGACGGAGGCTTCGGTATTGCGCTCGACATCGGTGTCATCGAGTCGCAGGACCACGGTTCCTCCGTTGCGACGGGCGTAGAGCCAGTTGAAAATGAAAGTGCGGGCGCTGCCAACGTGCAGAAAACCGGTGGGAGACGGCGCGAATCGAACGCGAAGCATGACTTTTGAGTATAGCGGGATCGGGGTCTGGGCCTCTAGCTCTTGTAGAGAAGTGGCTTGCCCCGTCTCCGGCAGCTAGGCACTGTGGAGACGCGGTAAACCGCGTCTCTACGGGAAATCAGCGCAGTTACCGGAAATCAGGGTGGTTACCAATGGGTTACGAAGGTAACTCTTCCCCCGAATATCGCTCTAGCCTCATCGCATCTTATAAGAAGATACTTTTGAAAACGCCGTGCCCAGGGCGGAACCTGCCGGAAGACACCTATTGTTTCGATCTGTCTGGTGTGACAGGATTAGGCCAGCATTTAGGCTAAAGACAGTTCCATCCGGGACGCAATTACGCGCGTGATAAGGAAACGTTAATCGAGGAACGTTAACCAATGAATAGCGTAGCCACAGGTCTGGTGCTGATTCCTGGGGCCGTGGCCCTGCTGGTGTTTCTCGTCTTCACCTACCTGTACGAACAGAACCGTCATAACTATTTTCGCGCATGGCAACTGGCCTGGGCGGCATACACGCTGCACTATGCGTTGAAGGCGGTCGAATATTTTCAAGGCCCTTCGGCATTATTGTCTTTGCTTAGCTCGCTGCTGCTGGTGGCGATGGCGATTTGCATCTTCGTCTCGACCCGGCTGATGAAGGAACCGTTCCAGCTGAAGTGGTATGACGTTGCGCTGACCGTGACTGGAGTCCTGTTGGCGTATGTGAGCTTGCGCGCACACATGGCAAGCGGGGTATTCAGCGAGAAAGCGACTCCGCCGCCGATTTATTTGCAGCTGGAAATCGGGCTGGCGGCGACGCTGTTCTATTGCTCGTTCCATTTTTATCGTTACGCTTTCCGCCGGAATTCCGTGGCATTTCGAACACTCGCGTTTTCGCTGGCGCTGTGGGCAGCTCTGATGGGCGCGGGCCAACTCCGTCAACCTTTCCTCGATATCGTTGGCCAACTGGGGGGGTTCCTGGGGCCGATTCCGCAGATGCTGCTCGCCATCGCGATGGTGATGGTTCTTTTTGAAAACGAGCGCAATGCTGTACAGGAAAATGCCCTGGCGTTCTCCACCCTGGGCGTCGATCCACGCCGATTGTTCTCGGCATCTGACCTGATTCCTAGCTTGCAGACTTTTGTGGAGAGGTTAGTTGCGCCCCTACCTTCGCGCCGCGCCGTCTTCTTTGTCTCCCAACAGTGGCGCGGCACCGTGCCCTCGGTGCAAAAAGGCTTTTCAGCGGAGTTTCTGGAAAAACTGCAAAAATCGCAGGCCGGCGACTACATCGCCGAGCTTTCCTACAGGCGTGGTGGAGTCGTCACCTTCCGAGGTCTCGCGGAACTGGAAGAACCTCTGCCTGCGCTTTCGGGAGGAAGGTTCGAGGTCTGCAAGCAGACGTTGCTCGCGGAAGGGATCACCAACCTGATGGCGGTGAGCCTGCAGACGCGGGAGCACAATTTCGGGGTGATTCTGTTTCCGCACGCGGAACGGCGCATGTTCGGCTCTTCGAACTTGCGGCTGCTCATCGGCCTCGCGCTGCAGATCGCGCTGACGCTGGAAAACTATATCGTAATGCATGAAGCCCAGCGGCGAACCAAGGAATACGAATTGCTCACCGAGATTGGGCAGGCCATCAGTTCTCATCTCAACCAGGACGAGGTGCTGCGCACGGTACACGTGGAACTAGGCCAGATTTTCGACACCAGCAATTTCTACATCGCGTTTCAGGAAGAAGATGAGATTCATTTCGAGCTGGAGATCGAAGGCGGCACAATTCTTCCCAAGCGCTCGCGCAAGGCCGGCAATGGGTTCACCGAATACATTATCAGGACAGGGGAGCCGCTGCTGATCGAGTCCGACCTTGAACAGGTGCGGTCAAAACTGGGAGTGGATTTCGTGCCTCCGCAGCCGGCCCGGTCGTTCTGCGCCGTACCCATTTTTCTGGGCGGCAAACCCGCGGGAGTGATGGCGGCGCTAAGTACGGAGCGGGAATCGCAATTCCTCGACAGGGACCTCGAGGTCATGCAAACCGCAGCCGGTCAACTGGGGGTAGCAATCGAGAATGCGCGCCTGTTCACCGAGGAGCAGCGCCGCGCCCGGCACCTCGCGTTTCTCAACAGCATCTCGAAAATGGCGATCTCGAGCGAAGACGCCGAACAGATGATGGCTGACATCGTGCGCGAGATCCAGAAGAACTTCCGCTACGATCACATCGGCATCGGCATCATGGACTACGCCACCAAGGATATCGAGATCAAAGCCGAGGCGGGAACGACATCGCAAACCCTGGGCCGCCGGGTCGCGGTGGGCAGTGGAGTTCTGGGAAAAGTCGCGCGCACCGGGGTGAGCGCACTGGTGCAAAACGCCGGCCCGGGACAACTTGCCGGTGTCCTCCCGGAATCGCGGGCGGTGCTCTGCCTGCCGATCAGCTACGGCGAGACGCTGCTCGGCGTGCTCAACATAGAGAGCCGGGATGAAAATGCGTTTGCGCCCCAGGATGTTCTGATCCTGAATACGCTGGCCGATCTTCTGGCCACGGCCTTGCACAATTCCTTCGTCTTCCGGAAGCTGCAGCAGCAATCGATCACGGACGGGTTGACCGGCATCAAGACGAGACGCTTTTTCTGGGAGGCGCTGAGCTCGGAGTGGAAGCGCGGGTCCCGTTCAGGCCGGCCGTTCTCGGTGGTGCTGGTCGATTTGGATAAATTTAAGGAAGTCAACGATTCGCTCGGCCATCTGGAAGGAGATCTGGTGCTGGCCCGGGTTGGCCGGCTGCTCGAACAGAAGTGCCGACAGTCGAACGTGGTTGCCCGCTACGGCGGAGACGAATTCGTCATTCTCATGCCCGAGACCGGCATCGAGCAGGCGCAGGTGCTGGCGGAGAGATTGCGGCTGTGGCTGGCCACCGATCCGATGCTGGAAGAGCACCACATCACCGGCAGCTTCGGCGTCGCCAGTTTCCCCCTGCACGGATTTTCCATGGAGGACCTGATTCGCGTGGCGGATGCAGGCATGTACGTGGCCAAGCACGCGGGCGGCAACCAGGTTTCCACCTCAGATGCGTTCGGCGAAGGCTCCGCAGTGCAGCGCCAGCTTGTCTCCGGTTATATCGAAGGATTTTTGCAGCGCGAGCATAACGGGCCTGAGCACCTGGAAGAACTGGTCAACACGCTCCGCAAGCTATCCGGCCGCGAGGATAATGCAGATCATAAGGCGATGAAGGAGGCCATCGAAGCCTTGTCGCGCGCCGCCGAACTGAGGGAGCACAACGCGGCGGGACATGGCGAGCAATGCGGGCACTACACCGGGATCATCGCGCGCGGACTCAACCTTCCTGCGCAGGAGGTGGAAGACGTAACCTTCGCGGGGCGGGTGCATGACGTAGGCAAGCTGTTCATTCCCGATCGAATCCTGAACCAGCCGGGCCCACTTACGGAAGATGAATTCGCGGTGATCAAGACCCACCCGCACGTAGGGGCGGAGGTGTTACGGGCGATTCCTGAAATCGAGCGCGTGGCTCAAGCCATCGAATCTCATCACGAAGCCTTCGACGGCAGCGGTTATCCTTTGGGACTGAAGGGTGAGAATATACCGCTATACGGCCGCATCGTCGCCGTCGCCGACGCTTACGTGAACATGACGAGCGATCGCTCTTTCGCTCCCCCCAAAACTGACGAGCAAGCGATGGTGGAACTGGGGAAGCTAAGCGGCACCCGCTTCGATGGCATGATCGTCCGTTTATTAGCGCGCCTGCTCAAGATGGAAAGAGCCTCTAGTCTAGGCGGCACAACCTAGGTCAGGGTCAGCACCAGGGTTGCATCTTTCGGCAGATAACTCTTGCGGCGAAACCAGCCTTCCATCGCGTCCCGAAGTTGATCGAGTGGAACATGCGTTCCAATTTCCAGGCACCCGTCGGCCACCGGCAGCGTGTCGTCAAAAACGGATGCGTTGGTGAAGTTGCGCATGCTGAAATTGTCGAGCCACTTCAACGGACAAAGTTGAAGCCGCCCTTCGTGCTGATATTCCACGCGGACTTTCCGGGCGAACATGCCTTGATTTAAGCACAGAGACCGGTTCACCGCCGAGGCGCAGAGGGCGCCGAGAAAGTCTCTTGTCAAATTCAAAACGGGGCGATCCCGTTTGTCTTTTCAAATCCCTAAAGAAGGTTTTCTCTGCGTCTCGGCGGTGACGAGAGCGAGTCTACTTCTTTGCCTTCCTGAGCCGCTCTTCCAGTTCGTCGACTTCCCGGTTCAATCCTTCCGGAAGATGGCTGCCAAACTTGCCAAAATGTTCCCGGATCGATGGTATTTCGGCAAGCCAGCCCTCCACGTCCACGCCGAGCAACTTGGCGATAGCTGCGGCAGGAAGGTCAAGTCCCTTGGTATCCAGATCCGCAGGCTCGGGGAGCCTGCCAATCGGCGTATCCACAGCGTGCACTTTGCCGTCGCATCGTTCGAAGATCCATTTCAGCACGCGGCTGTTTTCGCCATATCCGGGCCAGAGGAATTTGCCATTGTCGCCAGTGCGGAACCAGTTGACGTAAAAGATCTTGGGCAGCTTTGCGCCGGGCCTGTCACCGATTTTAAGATAGTGGGCGAAGTAATCGCCCATATTGTAGCCGCAGAATGGGAGCATGGCCATTGGATCACGGCGAAGTTCACCGACTTTGCCGGCGGCGGCGGCGGTTGTTTCGCTGCTCACGGTCGCGCCCAGAAACGTTCCGTGCTGCCAGCTGAATGATTCCGTCACCAGCGGAACAACGCCAGCTCGGCGCCCGCCGAAAAGGATGGCGTCGATCGGCACGCCGTTGGGATCTTCCCACTCGGGAGCAATCACCGGGCACTGGCTCGCCAGAGCGGTGAAGCGGGCATTGGGATGAGCTGCTTTGCGAGACGAAGCCGGAGTCCACGGGCGACGCAACCAATCGATCAATTCCGCGGGCTTTTCGGCGGTCATCCCCTCCCACCATATGTCGCCGTCGGGAGTCATTGCGCAATTGGTGAAGATGGAATTCTTCGTGGCGGTGAGCATGGCATTCCGGTTCGATTTCATGCTCGTTCCGGGAGCCACGCCGAAGAATCCGTACTCGGGGTTGATGGCATAGAGGCGGCCATCGGCACCGAACTTCATCCAGGCAATGTCGTCTCCGATGGCTTCGACTTTCCACCCCGGTATAGTCGGGATCATCATCGCCAGGTTCGTCTTACCGCAGGCCGAGGGGAACGCCCCGGTGAGGTACTTGACCTGACCGGAGGGGTTGGTCATCTTGAGGATGAGCATGTGTTCCGCCATCCAGCCTTCATCACGGGCTTGGACCGAAGCAATGCGCAGTGCGTGACACTTCTTGCCGAGCAGCGCGTTGCCACCGTAGCCGGAGCCATAGGACCAGATCTCACGCGTCTCCGGGAAGTGGCAAATGTATTTTTCCTGAGCATTGTTCGGCCAAGTCGAATCCGCCTGGTTCGCAGCCAGCGGAGCGCCGACCGAGTGCAGGCCGCGCACGAAATCGCCGTCGCTTCCCAGAACCTCGAGCACGCGAGTGCCGACGCGAGCCATGATGTGCATGCTGGCTACAACGTAAGGGGAATCTGTGATCTCGACGCCGATATTCGCAATCGGCGAGCCGATGGGGCCCATACTGTACGGGATGACATACATGATGCGGCCGGACATCGCACCCGCGAACAACCCCCGCAACTTCTGCTTCATCTTCGCGGGATCTTCCCAGTTGTTGGTGGGACCAGCTTCCTCTTGGGTTCCCGAACAGATGAAGGTGCGGTCTTCAACGCGAGCCACGTCGCCCGGACTCGATCGGACCAGGATGCTGTTCGGACGCTTGTCGTCGGCCAGCCAGATAGCGCTGCCCGTCATAACCATCAGCCGAAGCATCGCCTGATATTCCTCGTGCGAACCGTCGCACCACTGCACTCGATCCGGCTTGCAGAGCTGGGCGACTTCTTCGACCCACGCAGTTAGCCCTTTATGATTCTTCGCATAGGCCTTATTTTCGCTCATGGTTTCCATATCGGAGATTAGGCTGGACATACAAATGCTCTCCTTTTTGCTGGTGGAGAGCCGGGCGTTCCCGTCCGGCTGGACGGGCGAGACGCCTGTTCCTCCATCGTATGACTCATCCGAATCACTCATCACGCGGTCGCGGTACTAGCGGGTGGTGGCGACGGGGGACTCGACCACCGACACTACGCCTTCCAGGTGCTGGATGGTCTCATCGATGGTAAGCGAATACATCTCGCGGCCCAAGCCTTCGCCCGATTCCAACGCCGTTTTCAGAAAATGACCGGCGATTTCGATCGCTAGGGAATCGGTGATCAGCTTTCCGGTGCGGTTCTTGTATTCAACCCAGGCCGGGTGCGGAAGAGCAACCCAGACCGGGTGCCCGTCGACCAGGAACTTGATGTCCACCGCATCGGCATGGCGGGTGGCGATGGCTACTATCAAGGCCTGGTAGAGGCAATGCACTTGTTTCTTGGTCCAGCGGTCGGCGGCGGTGAAGTCGGTGAACATAAGAAGTTCAAATCACGAATATCCGGTAAATGCGTACCTTGTAAATATATCGCCCGGCAGGATACGGAGCAAACGCTGGAGCTCACCGTCCTCATGGTTCATCCAGGATTTCAACCGCAGCGAACGTGGTCTCGTAAATCGGCTTCCTCTGTGCTCCTCTGTGCCCCCTGTGGTTTAAGCTCTTGATCTTGATGTCCCACACGAAAAGGCCGCCAGTCTGACGCCAGCGGCCTGCAAATTCCGCCCTCGCCCTAATCACTCTCCGGCGGGCGTTTCCCCGAAATCGGAATCTGATGCTCCTGATCCAGATACTCCATCGGCCCGTGATCGGAGTGCGCATTCGGCACAGACACATCCCCGACCGCACTCATCGGCTCCAGTTCCGGCGTGGACACAGCCTGACCCACTGTCGTGGTGTAGATCGCCTCATGGAAAAGAGATCCTGATTTAGCTTGCGCCGCGGCAAACACTGGAAAAGCTTTGCCGCCCGCAAATCCCACCGAGATGTAATCCGCCACCATCGTCCCGGAGAACGTGCTCGGCAGCCACGTCAGTTGCATGGGACCGGCCAGCGTTTCCGCCGCAGTCCACGTCGAACCTCCCGTGGAAGACTGAATAAACCCGACAGACAGCGAGCAATTGTTCCCGCACTTCGACACCGGATAAAAATAATACGCGAGTGCAATGTGGGCAGTGGTTCCCTTTGTGCCCGGCGCAATCGCCGCGCCGGTGATGAAGTGATCGACCGTGCTCGTAACTGGATCGATTGGCACGCGCTTGACGGCCGACCACGTCGTCCCGGTTGTCGACCTGCTGTACACGATGTCATTCGACGAGCAGTTAATGCGGAAGCGGCAGTCTGGCCACATCACGTACACCTTGCCCGCCGCATCCACTGCCGACGAGATCAATCCGGCGCTCCGCAGGCTCCCCGCCTCAGCGTGACTGATATCGCTGGCAACTTTCACAGCCTTGGTCCAGCTCTTTCCTCCGTCGATCGAACTGAACGCGATCACGGATCCATATAATCCCAGGATGGGCACAATCACTTTTCCTGTCGGTTGCACCACCGGCACGCCACCAAAGCCAAGGTCCTGCCCAGCCGTGCCCAGCGCCGCTCCCCAGGTTTGCCCGCCATCGGTCGACGTGCTCATCCGGATCAGGTCGGTCTGCGACGTATTGTCCCACTCCGAATAGCAGTGGCCGTAATAAGGACTGGTAGCTGTGTTGTCGCAGACAATCCAGTTCTTGTCGGCTGAACTCGACCCCGTGACCGCGATCGGTTTGCTCCAGTTGATCCCGTCGGTCGACCGGCTCACCGCCACCGAAGTGTTGTTGCCTATCGGCAGGGTCGAGATCAGCCAAACATTGTGCAAAGCGTCATACGCCACTGCCGCATCACTGGCCGCCGACTTCGTTCCGCCCTGGTAAATCGTAATTCCGGGCAGATACCCATTGGTCCAGGTCGCGCCGCCATTGGTCGAAGTCGCAAACCCAATGTCGGCGCCGCCTCCACTGTAAATCCGAGCCACCTGAAAGGAGCTCACAATCGTTGAGCCGTACGAAAACGTACCGGGTTCGACCTCGGTAGCGTGCTGGCTTGGAATATCCGTAAAGGTGTCCTCACTCAACTGGGTGAGGACACCTTGAGCTTGGGCAAAAGCCGCGAACACCAGGCCCGCAGCCAAGACCACGCGGCACAGCGCGCGGGCGCAGTTAAACGAGTGCGTGCCAATGCTCATTACTGATCAACCTCGGAGGGTATTTGATGAGGATCCAATATGGGTGCAGATGTGCGGTCCGCACAAAGCAACCAGCAACCAACGTCTCGGGTAAGATCTGCCGGCCCGGGGGGACAGCCGGCTCCCGCCTCAGTTCCCGAGACTAGCGGCTCCCACTGAGCACTGTCAACACCGTTGAAAAGGTGTGAAATGCTCTGCTAGCCTATCCTTATGCCCCAGTCCGTCAAAGAGCGCGTTGGAAAGTTGCGAGAAGAAATCGCGGAGATTAGCGAAGCAAACCGCCTGTACCTTCAAGGCGGGAAAAAAATCATCGGAGCATCCGATCAGGAACGGCGACTGCAGAGATTGCAGGAAATCATGGACGAACTAATGTCCTTGACTGACTGGAAAAAAACCTGAGTCTCGCCCGTTCACACACGATTTAGTCCGCTATGGATCACAGTTGACCCTCAGAATCGTCAGTGAGTTCAGTTCTGGATCTCAGCAGGCAAACTTTCAGTCTGACGCTTGAACTTGCATGGTTTCGGTAATCCAGAGCTGCGCCGGAGCGCCTTTCGTGGTGCGAGTGGCAGTCGCCCGAAAGCTGCTGGAAGTGGTTTCGACATCGTAAATATATGGCGGGCGCTCGCTCTTGATGCTGATGAAGTTGCCTGAAATCAGCTCGTCAAGCGAAGCATATTTCCCCTGCGCCGCAAGGCACCCGCGCTCGGCATTAGCGATGCCGATCAGATCATTTTTGACGCCTGTGATAGTGGCGACTTCTTCAGAATTGCCGCTCCCGGCGCCCGGAGTCAGGGTCTTGATCTGCAGAGAATAAATGTACATCCCAATCGCCATCGTGACGATCGTGCCCAGAAACCCAAGAACACGTCCCATAATTCGCTCCGTAAGTGCCATTGCACCTCGAAATATGACCGCTGGCAAGTAACCAGAGTGCTGGTGCTAGTCGTTCGCAGGAACGCTTGCCGGAAGTGTGCAGGAACGGCAAACCGGCTTTTTTGAATGGCGACCCCGGAGGGAGTCGAACCCCCAACCCTCAGATCCGAAGTCTGATGCTCTATCCAGTTGAGCTACGGGGCCGTCCGCCGATTCTAGCACCGCACGCGGCCCCGAATCATCATTGCCAACGGAAATTTGCCCTGCGTTGTACCATAAAAAAGCGCCCTTAACGCACCATCACGCGCATGCCCTTCGTGCCCAATCCGGTCACCCACAGCAGTTCGCGACTGCTCGAGTTCGAGACCTTGCGCGACTTGCTCGCCGGCTACGCCTCTTCGCCTTTGGGCAAACGCCGCATCGCCGAACTTCTGCCTTCGCTCGATCGCCCGTGGATTGAAACTCAGCAACAGCTCACCACAGAAATCCGCGAGTATCGCCGTGTCGGCGGACGTTTCGAATTCGCCGGCCTCCCCGAAGTCCAGAGGCTGATTGAGAAGTCCCGCATCGCCGGAGCCGCTCTGGAAACCACCGAGATACGCGACGTTGTCATCGTCGCCGACCGCGCATCCGAGTGGCGCGAAATCGTACGTCAACCTCCAGCCGCGATGCGCTCCGCATGGGTCGCCGTCGAGGCGCTTTCCGCCGGCATCGAGGATTTCACTAGCTTCCTGCGGTCGTTTCGCAACAAGATCCTTCCTGGCGGCACGCTCGACGATCGCGCATCGCCCGAACTGAGCCGCATTCGCCGCGACACCGAAAAGCAGAAGCGTCAGATCCAGGAATCGCTGCGCGGCTACTTGCGCAAACTCGCCGAAGGCGGGACCGTGCAGGACGAACTGATCACCATCCGCGGCGAGCGTTTCGTGATCCCGGTAAAAGTCGAGCAGAAACGCCGCGTGCAGGGCGTCGTGCACGGCGCCAGTTCCAGCGGACAGACTGTCTTCGTCGAACCGCTCGAGACCATCGAGCAAAACAATGAACTGGTCCGTCTGCTGGATGAAGAACAAGCCGAGATCCATCGCATCCTCCTCGAGATGACGCGCCAAATCGGCGAGAACGCGGATGCAATCCTAACCGCCGCCGATGTCCTCGCCGAACTTGAGCTCCAGTTCGCCAAAGCTCGCTTCGCCGAGGACTACAACTGCATAGCGGTAACGCTGACCGAGAGCGACCAAGATTCACGTGGGGACGGACGCATTCGTCCGTCCGAGGTGAGCGAAGCTCGCCTGCTTCTCCATCGGGCAAGACATCCGTTACTCGAACGCAATCTAAAATTAAAGAATGCGAAGATTGTCCCCGTTACCATCGAGCTGGAAGGCGACCACCGCCAGCTCGTCATCACCGGCCCCAACACCGGCGGCAAAACCGTCACTCTGAAAACCCTCGGCCTGCTCGCTCTGATGGCGCAGTCGGGAATCCCCGTTCCCGCGGACCGCGCCGACATGCCTGTTTTCGATGCGATTCTTGCTGACATCGGAGACTATCAATCCATCGAGCAGAATCTCTCGACGTTTTCGGCGCACGTTACGAACATCGATTTCATCTCGCGCACAGCGACTGCGAATTCGCTGGTGCTACTCGACGAACTCGGTTCCGCTACCGATCCCGAGGAAGGCGCTGCGCTGGCGGTTGCAATCGCCGAACATTTTCGTAGCGTCGGATGCATGATCGTGATCTCGACGCACCACACTTCGCTCAAAGTCTATGGCGCGAATACGCCTGGCGTGATCAACGCTTCTGTCGGCTTCAACGAAACCACGCTGCAACCGACGTATGAACTGAAGATCGGCGTTCCCGGAGCTTCCGCTGGAATCAACATCGCGCAGCGGCTTGGACTGAATCCGGCAATCATCGCTTCCGCGCGCTCTCGTCTGGGCTCGCAAACTCAAGATGTGGCGCGCTTCCTCGACCGCCTGCACGCCGACCTTCGCGAGCTTGAAAAAGAGCGTTCGCGCATGCAAGGCCGCGAGCAGGAACTTGAGCGTGAGAAATCACGTCTCGCCAACGAGGGCCGCAAAGAACAGCAGGCCAAAATTCGCGAGATGGAGAACAAGCTCGAAACTCTCTTCCGCGACTTCGAATACCACGCGCGCGAGTCCGTGAACGCCGTGCAGGACCGCGCCGCCGCGCAGAAACTATCAAAAAACTCCGAACGCCGCATCGCCAAAATGCGCCGCGAATTTCGCGAGCAATTCGATTCCACCGTAGTAGCGCACGCGACCGGCGCCGATCGCGGAGACCCGAACGCCCAGCCCAGCCTGGTCAAACACGTCTCCGAAGGCGATACGGTCAAGCTCAAATCCATGGGCCGCGCCGCCATCGTCAAAAAGAGAATTGGCGACAATCATTTCGATGTCGAGATCGGATCGATGAAGATGCGCATCGCCCGCGAAGACATCGCCGAAATACAGGCTCGCGCCTCCGACTCGCCCGTGCAGGCCGCGCGCGCTCGCGGCATCAGCGTCTCGCTGCAAAACGAATCGAGCAGCCTCAACACGCCCACCGAAATCAACGTCATTGGCCGCACCGTGGACGAAGCCACCAGCGAAGTCGAAAAATTCGTCGACCGCGCGTTTCTGGCTGGCATGCCGCGGGTGCGTATCGTCCACGGGAGCGGCATGGGCATCCTCCGAAAAGCTTTGCGTCAGTATCTACAGAAGCACCCGCATGTGGAGTCCGTTACTGAACCTCCTAGCAACGAGGGCGGCGGAGGAGCCACGGTGGTCGAGCTGAGGTTATAGAAATCAGCGTCTGTATATTACTCATAATAATGCCACTTTTGCGGAGCATATTCAATCTGCTAATTGGCGGATAAAGATATGATATAATGTCTCTATTTTGGGGGATCGTATGAGCACAGTTGCACGAATGACGCGCCAGAAGATCTCGACCACAATCTCACCCGCGGCGCGGTCGTATTTGGAGCGGCTCATCGAGAAGGGCGAGGTACAGAATCTCGCCGAAGCGATTGACCTGGCAATCGACCGACTCCTGACCTTCGAGAACCGCGAACGACTTGAAAACGACACGGCTGCTTATTTTGCGAACCTCACGGAGAAAGAAGCTGCCGAGGAACGGGCATTGGAGGCAGCGCTATCCCAGAGTGCTGCGGAGATCGACGTTGACAGCTAGTGTGTTTCCCAGGCGCGGCGAGATTTGGACCGCGAACCTTGGAAATCCGCCCGTCCGTCACTGGGTGCTGGTCGTTTCGCTGGACGGAAGAAACCTTAGCGACAGAAGAGACACGGTCCTGATTGTCCCCCTCAGCAGCAGCGGCCCCCAAGGAGCGACCGTCGTCCTGCTACCCCCTGGCGAAACAGGACTCCCCGGCCCTTCCTTCGTGAAAGGCCATTTCATCCAATCCTTCCCCAAGCGAGGGCTAATTGACCGCGAGAGACGCGTCCTGTCGAACACCCGATTGCTTGAGGTGGTGATGGCAATCCGCCGAAGCTTCGATCCCGACGCGCCCTGGCCTGAGCGATAGATTTTACGGGCTAGATGAGTGGAGGAAGCACCCCTTTTCCTCACCCGTCAACGTCCACGCGCTAATATCCACAGCTTTTCCGGATCGTGAATCCCCCTGCTATATTCCCCTCAGCCCCTTCCACCCTCATAATCACTACGGGATTGGTGTGCGCCGTCAATGAATTCGAATTCGACTTCCTCTGACAACTTCAAAGAGGCGCTTAAGCAGCAGGCGGATATCGTCCGCATCGTCGGCGACTACGTCAAGCTGAAGAAGGCTGGGGCGCAGAACTTTTCGGGGCTTTGTCCGTTTCATGCGGAGAAGACGCCTTCGTTTTCGGTGCATGCTACGCGGCAGTTTTATCACTGCTTTGGGTGCGGAGAGTCGGGGGATGTCTTTGCTTTTATTCAGAAGGTGGAGAACATTACTTTCCCCGAGGCAGTCCGGCTGCTGGCTCAGAAGCTTGGCGTTCCGATGCCGAAGGTCAGCTTTTCCAGTCCGGCGGAGGCTCGCGACGCTCAGGTTCGCATGGCGCTGCTCGACGTGCATGTGCGCGCTGCGGCGTTTTTTCAGGAATGTCTGCGGCGGCCTGAAGGGGCGAATGCCCGCGAGTATCTCAAGGGACGCGGTCTCGATGACGAGACGATTGCACGGTTTCGCATTGGGTATGCGCCGGATTCGGGCTTCCTGCTGCGGGATGCTTTGCGGCGCGACTTTGATGAGGAGTTGCTGCGGGAGAGTGGGCTGTTTTCGTGGAAAGAGGAGAGCAGGTCTCAGGTATCAGGTGTCAGGTCTCAGGAAAAGCAGGTCCTTCGCTCCGCTCAGGATGACAAGAACGGTGGGGGTTCCGCTCAGGATGACAATTCAGTTGAGGGCTCTGATGGGAACGGCGAACCGCTAACGGCGAATGGCGGGGGCTTCGAGCCAAAAGCTAAAAGCCAAGAGCTAAAAGCCGCTGCCGCCATCTATTCCAAATTTCGCAATCGCGTGATGTTTCCTATCTGTAACGAACAGGGCAAGGTGATTGCCTTCACGGGGCGCACGCTTTCTGCTTCTACCGACGAGAAGGCGGGGCCGAAATAT
The DNA here is from genome assembly GCA_963772195.1 of uncultured Acidobacteriaceae bacterium. Lineage (GTDB taxonomy): Bacteria > Acidobacteriota > Terriglobia > Terriglobales > Acidobacteriaceae > Acidiflorens. The sequence continues at coordinate 169,671 of CAVYWE010000007.1, forward strand.
TTGAATTCTCCGGAGACTGCGATTTACTCGAAGTCGCGGGTGCTGTTCAACCTGGATAATGCCAAAGAAGCGATTCGCAAGCTTGAGTACTCCATCCTGGTCGAAGGGCAGATGGATTGCATTTCGGTGTACGCGGCTGGCTTCCATAATGTGATTGCCAGCTCGGGCACGGCGTTCACCGAGCTACAGGCGAAATTGCTGGGGCGATTCTCGAAAAAGGTGGTCGTCAACTTCGATCCCGACACGGCTGGAGCGCGGGCCACGGAGCGGACACTTGGGTTGCTGGTGGAAGAAGAATTCAACATTCAGGTGCTCACGCTGGAGACTGGATTCGATCCCGACCTGTTCATCCGCCGCAAGGGTAAGGATGCTTATGCCGCGGCGCTCAAGCACTCGCAGAAGTATTTTGATTATCTGATCGATCGGGCGCGCGCGATGTTTCCGGCGCGGAACTCGGAGAGCAAGGTTAAGGCCGTCAACCATCTTCTTCCGCACATTCAGCGGGTGCCGAACCGCATTGTGCGCGATGGGCTGGCGCTTGAAATTTCGCAGAAGCTGGGAATTGATTCCGCGGTGCTGCGGCAGGAATTGAAGCATGCCGCGACCACGCGATCCGCGACCCAGGTCAAAGCCACGGCTGAGGCGCAGGTTACCGGGGCGGAGCGCGTGCTGATCCGGGCGCTGGCTTCGGCTACGCAGATGCAGGCTGGGGGAGAGCGGAGTTCGGCTCGCGAGGGAACGGACGAGGAATTCGATCCCGCGCGGCAGGCACAATATGCGCTGCAATCGGAACAGTTGTATGAAGGGCTGGCCTCGCAGTCGCTGATGGAGGCACTGCTGGAGGCGGAGACGGAGACGGCGGACGTTATGGCGTTGCCGAAGACGGAAGAAGATCGGCGGCTGCTGGCGTCGATCCTGATGCATGAGGAGGAAGAGCTGACGCCCGAGACCGTGGAAGGCGCGGTACGGGCTTTGCGGAGGATTTATTTGCGGCGGCGGCTGGAGGAAGTGCAGAGCGCGTTGCAGCGGCCGGGGCTCCCTTTGGAGGAAAGACAGGCGCTTTTGCAGGAAAAGGTGCGTTTTAAGCGGGCTTTGATGGATCCGGGATTGGCGGAGGCGGCTGGCCGGGCATCCTGACATCATCAGTGGAGTGCCGGGGCGTTCGCCCGGCTTGGGTTCGACTTTGACGGGCGGGGCGCCCGTCGCTCCACTTGAAGAAAAGCCCTGGAACGAAAGCGATGCCCGCGTCATCTAAAGGATTAGCGGGAAAAGAGATACGAGCGGCTGAGGGCAATCGGCAATCTGACGCGAACTTCGACGTGCGCCGGCACGAACAGTAGTCGGCGTGCTATACTTCTGAAGTTTGTGCGCACGCGCACAACTCCGCTCACGACTCCCACCGCTGAACAGTTTGGCGTCCGCGAACCGGCGGCGTCAATGAGGATAATCTGAATTGGCACTTGATGACAAGTACGACGACATAAAGAAGCTGATCGACGCAGGCAAAGAGAAGGGATATCTGACCTATGACCAGGTCAACGACCTTATCCCGCACGATGTGCACTCTCCTGAGGACCTGGAAGATCTGCTAACCACGATCGGGACGCAAGGAATCGATGTACTCGAAAGCTCGAAAGGGCCGACGACCGATCTGGAAAAAAAATTCGAAGAAGTGGATGAGGCATCGGAGGACGTCGAACTCGACCTAACCCCCGGCGCTCTGGAAAAAACCAACGACCCCGTCCGCATGTACTTGCGCGAGATGGGGACTGTTCCGCTGCTTACTCGCGAAGGCGAAGTTGAAATCGCCAAGAGGATCGAGCGGGGACAAAACCGCGTTCTGAAGGCACTTTCGCGATCGCCGATTGTGATTCGTGAACTCCTCGCTTTGGGCGAGGACCTTGAGAAGGGCGTCCGCTCCATTAAAGAGCTGGTGACGTTCGACGAAGAGGAAATCACGGAAGAGATCGTCGAGAATCGACTGAAAGAATTTCTCGGCAAGATCCACGCGCTCGACAAGCTTTACAAAAAAGTGGCACCGCTCCAGGAAAAGCTGGCGGCGGTGAACGTGAAGAAGCGGCCGCGCGATTATCGCCGGTACCGAATCAACCTGGCGCGCGCGATTGTGCGCACGTCGATTGCGGTGCGGAAGCTCGGCTTCACCAACAACGAACGCAAGCGCCTGATTGATCGTGTGAACCGCACGGTCGACGGGATGCGCTCGCTCGACCGTCAGATCCAGAACCTGGAGAAACGGGCCGAGGCGACGCGCAGTGAAGAACAGCGCAAGGAATATAAGAAGCAGTCGCGCGCGGTCCGTGGAGAGCTGGAAAAGCTCGAGGTGGAAGCGGGCCTGTTGTTCCAGGAGCTCAAGCGCACGCAGCGCGAGATTATCCAGGGCGACATGGACGCGGAGCACGCCAAGCGCGAGCTGATCGAAGCTAACTTGCGTCTGGTGGTCTCGATTGCGAAGAAGTACACGAATCGCGGCTTGCAGTTCCTCGACCTGATTCAGGAAGGCAACATCGGCCTGATGAAGGCGGTCGACAAGTTCGAATACCGCCGCGGCTATAAGTTCTCGACTTATGCCACGTGGTGGATTCGGCAAGCAATTACCCGCGCCATCGCGGATCAGGCGCGTACGATTCGTATCCCGGTGCACATGATCGAAACGATCAACAAGCTGATCCGCACGTCGCGGCAGCTGGTGCAGGAACTGGGACGCGAACCTACGTCGGAAGAAATCGCCAAACGGATGGACATTCCGGTGGCGAAGGTCCGCAAAGTCCTGAAGATTGCGCAGGAGCCGATCTCCCTTGAAACGCCGATTGGCGAAGAGGAAGATTCGCATCTGGGCGACTTCATCGAGGACCGGGCGGTGGTTTCGCCGGCCGAGGCGGTGATCAACGTCAACCTCAAGGACCAGACTTCGCAGGTGCTGCGCACGCTGACACCGCGCGAGGAGAAGGTCATCAAGATGCGCTTTGGGCTGGAAGACGGCTCGGAGCACACGCTAGAGGAAGTGGGACAATCGTTTGCGGTCACGCGCGAACGCATCCGGCAGATTGAGGCCAAGGCGCTGAGGAAGCTGCGGCATCCATCGAGGTCGCGGAAGCTGCGGGCGTTCATGGACGGGGTGAGGGACTAAGTTAGAAACCAGATTGAGAAGTGGCGCGAGCGATCGCGCCCTTTTTTTGTTGTTGCGGCACATTACATTGCGGAGCTGTGGCTCCGCGACACACCCCCCTGAGATGCGGAGGTGGAATCCCACCCTTGACAAAAGAACGTCAAGGATGGGGCACGCGGCTTTTTGGGGGAAGGCGCGAAGGGCTATCGCTGAGCTTCGGGCTGAAATTCTTCTTGCTCTTGTTGTGCGTCGGGAGTCCGGCTGCAAAGCTCAGCAATCATTGTTCGCAACTGCCGGCTTGCTTCAAGCTTAGGTACAAAAGCATCGACCAAGGCCAGCGCGTGCGATGGTACTTCGCTGCCGGAAAGCAATATGATGATCAGTTCAGGCCTTACGCGTTTCATTTCGAAAGCGAGCTCGCTCACGTTCATGCCGGGCATTTCGTAATCGAGGAGCACCGCATCGCACTCGCACATGGTCACTAGTCCGAGTCCTTGTTGCGCCGACACTGCTGTGAGAACTGCGTATCCAGACCTTTCGAGCAGCGCTTTCTCGTAGCTCAGGATCGCTTCATCATCAGCGATGCAAAGAATGGTTCTTTTCGAGGTTGGATAAGCTGAGATCATTTTGGCCTCCTGCCAACAACAGGCCACGACTCAAGCGTCTTGTTTATCTAACGCGCGAGTCTGATGCCACACGCCGATAGGCCACGCACGATGCGCAGAAATATTGGACATATCCATGACTGGGCCGGGGCATGTCTCATAAGAATGCTCGAATGCATGCAGCTCTGTCTGTCCAAAAGTGCACACTTTCTGAGGCAGTCCCACAATATGTATGGTTCCGCCGTGGGGACGATGCCGGCAACAGATTTTATGAAGTATGGGTCTCGGCTGGGGAAGGGTTAGTCGCGCTGCGCGCGACGGGACGGACCAGAGCGTCCGTCCCTACGTGGCCGGTGGTGGCTACTCATCGCCTGCTAGAATCGACCTATCTCCATGGAAGCCGCTCGCATTCGAAATTTTGCGATTATTGCGCATATTGATCACGGAAAATCCACGCTGGCCGACCGGCTGCTGGAGCTGACCGGGTCGCTGGCCATGCGCGAAATGCAGGCGCAGGTTCTGGATTCGATGGACCTGGAGCGGGAGCGCGGCATTACGATCAAGGCTCATGCCGTTCGCATGCTGTATCCGGCGCAGGATGGCCAGGTTTATCAGCTCAACCTGATCGATACGCCGGGGCACGTGGATTTTTCCTACGAGGTCTCGCGCTCGCTGGCGGCTTGCGAGGGTGCGCTGCTGGTGGTGGACGCATCGCAGGGCGTGGAGGCGCAGACGCTGGCCAACTCTTACTTGGCGATTAATCATGGCCTCGAAATTATTCCGGTGATCAACAAGATCGACTTGCAGAGCGCCGATGTGGCGCGCACGAAGGAGATGATCGAGAGCGCAGTGGGGCTGGACGCATCCGATGCTTTATTGATCAGCGCGAAAACTGGGCAGGGCGTGCCGGATGTGCTGGAAGCGATTGTGAAACGAGTTCCACCGCCGAAAGGCGTGCCGCAGCGGCATCTTCAGGCACTGCTGTTTGATTCGTGGTTCGATCCTTATCGCGGAGTGGTCGTGCTGGCGCGTGTCTTCGAGGGAACGTTGCGCAAGGGGCAGAAGATCCGGCTGTGGTCGAACGGACGGGTTTTTCAGATTGAAACACTCGGCACACTCACTCCCAAGCCGGTTGAAGTCGAGGAACTAGTCGCGGGCGAAGTTGGATTCATTATCGCGGGTATCAAGAACGTCGCCGACACCAAGATCGGCGACACCATCACAGAAGATGACCGGCCAGCGATCGAACCGCTTCCGGGATTTGAAGAAATCAAGCCGATGGTTTTCGCGGGATTGTATACCGTCGACGCGCACGAACATACGCAACTGCGCGAGGCGCTGGAAAAATTGAAGCTGAACGATTCGTCATTCTTCTTCGAGCCGGAAAGTTCGGTGGCGCTCGGATTCGGCTTCCGGTGCGGCTTTCTGGGGTTGCTGCACATGGAGATCATCCAGGAACGGCTGGAGCGCGAGTACAACCTCGAACTGATCACCACGGCTCCGGGGGTACGCTACCAGATCACGAAGACCGACGGCGAGGTGATTGAGGTCGATAATCCTTCGCGCTGGCCGGACACAAGCGAGATCGCGAAGGTGGAAGAGCCGGTGATTCTCGCAGTGATTTTGACCAACGAAGAATATGTAGGCGGGATTCTGAAGCTGGTCGAGGAAAAGCGCGGGAAGCAGAAGAGTTTTGAATATGTCAGCTCATCGCGGGTGATGCTGCAGTACGAGCTGCCGCTGAATGAAATCGTGCTCGATTTTTACGACCGTCTGAAGTCGGTGTCGCGGGGATACGCTTCGCTCGACTATCATCTGTCGGGAAATTGGGTATCGCCGATGGCGAAGCTCGACATCATGGTAGCGGGCGAGCCGGTGGATGCATTGTCGACCATCATCCATCGCGACTTTGCTTATGACCGCGGGCGGGCGCTGGCGGCGAAGATGAAAGAACTGATCCCGCGGCAGATGTTTGAGGTGGCGATCCAGGCGGCGATTGGGGCGAAGATCATTGCCCGCGAGACGGTGCCGGCGATCCGCAAAAATGTGATCGCCAAGTGCTACGGCGGCGATATTTCGCGCAAACGCAAGCTGCTGGAAAAACAGAAGGAAGGCAAGAAGCGGATGAAGCGGATCGGGCGGGTGGATATTCCGCAGGAAGCGTTTCTGGCGGTGCTGAAGGTGGGCGAGGGCAGCGGGTAGACGTGAGGGTCCGCCCGCGATCATTCCGTCTGCCCTACCACCTCGAACTTCCTGGTCTTCTTGTCGGGGAACAGAAACTCGTAGACTTGCAAAGAATCATACTTGGTGTGGTGCTCGTCTCTGATGAGCTTGGCCTTGTAGTCGCCTATTTCCAACATCGCATTGACGGGGAAGCCGGACTCCAATTCATACTTCTTTCCAGCGATGACGACGTTCAGCCTTTGCAGGTAGGCGTTCGATCTGCCTTCCGCGACCAGGCGCGATGAACTGACGTGGATGTTGATGGTGTACTCGGCCGGGTTGGGATCTGGCCCGGCCCAAGCCAGTACGGAGGCCATCAGCAAGATATTAAGTGTGATCTTCTTCACGATTTCCTCATTTCTGTCTGCGGAGATAGCTTGCAGTATAGCTCCGGCGCAACCGCCTAACTTCACTACGCTGCGCGGAAGACGCGGTAAGCAGCGTCTCTCGGATAACAAACTCCGGCGCAACATTCCATCTTCTACACTCGTTACCCAACGACCGGAGCCAGGCTGGAACGGGGCGTCTGTGAATCTTCACGGTGTCGTGCCAATGTGGATCGCTCTCGTGAAAAACCCCAGTTTTCTCGCACCTTTGGCGGCCATTTCAAGCGCTCCCCGCAAGCGCCAGCCGCTAGCGATGCGGGTTCCGTCGTTTCGGTTTATGTGCAAATCTCACTTTCTGTGACGAAAGTACTGATTCGCAAGCGGTTCTAACTATTGCTTTCCGCACGAGAGTTAACCAACTTAGAAACATAGCTTTAGGAACCTTAAGACATTTCTGTGACATCCCCACCAACCGGTCGGTGCCGCTGGATTCCGCGGGCTGTCCTTTGCATCCACAAAGTTTTCCACAGGGTTAAGGTGTCTGCCGGGTCCGGGTTTGGCCGACTCTAACGCGTGGCCTGACGACCGTGGCGGTGCCTGCGGAGACGGGGCAAGCCCCGTCTCTACCAGCATGCGGGGGCAGCCATATCTATGCACGATGACTACTCGCCGGGTTCGTTGTTGCCTTCGAGCATGTTCGCGAAGCGGGTGGAATTGTGCAGGAAGGCTAGATTGAACTTTCCGATCGGGCCGTTACGCTGCTTGGCGATGATGATTTCGGCACGGCCTTTGAGGTCGGGGTCGTCCTGCTTGTAGATCTCTTCGCGGAAGATAAACATAACAACGTCGGCGTCCTGCTCAATCGACCCGGATTCGCGCAGATCGGAGAGCTGCGGCCGGTGGTCGCCGCCCCGGCTTTCGGGAGCGCGGCTGAGCTGCGACAAGGCGAGGACGGGAACCTGGAGTTCCTTGGCGATGGCTTTCAGTCCGCGCGAGATGGAGGAGACTTCCTGGGTGCGATTCTCGAAACGTTTGCTACCGCCGGACATGAGCTGCAGGTAATCGACGACCAGAAGGTCGAGGCGTCCTTGCGACTGTTTGAGGCGGCGAGCTTTGGCGCGCATTTCGCTCAGGGAAATGCCAGGTGAGTCGTCGATGAACAAGAGGGCATTCGAGAGTTCCTCCATGGCGCGGACAACTTTCTTCATGTCGTCGGCCCAGAGCGAACCGGTGCGCATCTTGTGCGCGTCGACAATAGCGCGAGAACAGAGCAGGCGTTGCAGCAGGGCCTCACTCGACATTTCGAGCGAGAAGATGCCGACCACCTTGCCGTCGTCGATGGCCGCATTCTCGGCGATGTTCATGGCGAAAGCGGTCTTGCCCATGGAAGGCCGGGCCGCGAGAATCACGAGGTCGGACTTCTGGAAGCCGCTGGTCTTCTCGTCGAGATCGGTGTAGTGGGTAGCGAGCCCGGTGATGCGCTGGCCGCGTTGCAGCAGTGCATCGACAGAGCCGAAGGAGTTGCGGACGATCTCCTTGATTCCCTGAAAGCCTTTGCCAATGCGCTTCTCGGAGAGCTGGAAGACGGCGGCCTCGGCGTCGTTGAGGATTTCGTCGGCTGGCTCGGCCTGCTCGCTAGCCTTGGCAATGGCGGTATTGGAAACGCTGATCAGCCCGCGCAGAATGGCCTTGTCGCGGACGATTCTGACGTAATGTTCGATGGAAGGGCGGTCGGGCACGCCGTCGAGCAGGCCGGAGATGTAGCCGACATCGCCGACGGCTTGCAGATCTTTCTTCTGCTCCAGTTCTTCGACCAGCGTAATGATGTCAATGGGCCGCGAGGATTCGGCCAGATCCATCATGCGCGAATAGATACGGCGGTGCGAGTCGATGGAAAAGTCTTCGGGCTTCAGGTGCTCGGCGGCGTCATTGAAGGCGTGATTGTCGAGCAGGACGGCGCCGAGGATGGAGCGCTCGGCTTCAATGTTCGCCGGCAAACGGCCGATGGTGGTTTCGAGAGTGGCCACGATGTTTAAGTGAGTGCGTTGCATCGTAAACTGTTTTCGCCTGTGGACGTATGAGGAGCACAGCAGGAAAACCGGGTCGAAAATAAAATTATTTTCGGCCGGGTCAGCCCCGTACAGTTCCACGTCACACGTAGGGACGGACGCATTCGTCCGTCCACGCGAGCGCAGCTCGGCGGCCCTCCGTATCGCAGTATGCCATTGGGCGAATGAAAAGCAAATACCTTGCGGGAGTCTGCGTGATTGTTGGTGAAAGGCGATTTTGCAACAGTAACCGAGCGACGGACGAGCCGATGTCTGCTAATCAGTGGGAACAGGGCAGGAAGTCGGTCATGGTTTTCAACGATCCCGCCGACGGAACTTTGACCGGGAGGTATCGTTCCATAGTGGGAGGCGATCCCCACATTAAGAGATTTGCAAGCAGGACTAGCTCAGTTGAACAGGGTAAGCAATTACTCTCCGCGCAGCCGCGCGGCACGAACATCCTTACCGAGTAGCTTCCGCCCTGGCCAGCACCACAGCCGACCTCCGGGCCGCCTCTTCGTAATATCGCACCATCCTCTGCGGCTCCTCCGCCTTGTAAGGTGCCAGATTATGAGCCCACCGAAACCCGATGGGCTGAAACCAAAGTTCCACCTCCACTTTGAACGGTCCCGTTGCATTCCCGGTCGAGACCACATACCGCACCGAGCTCCCACTGTCCGTGAACCCCGGATCGTTGGCAGCGTCGCCGGTGACCGCAATGTCCTTCTCTGCGGTGGTCTTATCGAAGCCGTGCGGCAACAGCCGATTGTCCTTCAAGTACCCGACAGCATGCAGTAGCCCGGTCGTCACCTTCCCATCCGAATCCTTGAGGATCGGTTCGTATATCTCAACCTCCTCTGAGCTCGTGATCTCGCGGTAATGCGGCTCGAACTTCAGAGGGTCTTCGTCATTGTCGTTGCCTACAATCGAGCCATCTGGATTGAGCGCACCCGACTCAAACACCACACGCCCATTGCCGTCCCTCACCGTAAAATGCAGCCACGCCCGCCGCGAAGGATACGCCGTTGGCAGCTTATGCCCACCCAGATTCTCCACATGCACACCCACGCCAAGCCCATTCGGAGTCGCATCCACCCGGGTAATTGTCACCTTCGCCGCCTGCGTCTTCAAGAACTCAGTGGTACGCTTCATCGCCGCTTCCATTTCCGCGGGCAGCGCCTCCGTCGCCAATTCATCGCGATGATCCTGCAACATTCCTTCCATAACGAAATTCGATCCGACAAACACGTGCCGGTGCATGCCCTCGCGTGGCTCGCCGTACAGCGACGTTATCGCTACAGCCTCGTTCACCACCGGCATATGGCAGTCCTGGCACGTCTGCTTGGTCGCGTATTCGCTATGCTGCCACTCCTGGAAAGGCACCTGCTCCGGGAACCTGGCCAACTTCTCGCCCTTCGGCCCGAGCGCCGAAGTGTATAGCGTGTGGCAGCTCCCGCAAAGACCCGCATCGCGCATATGGTTGCCAAACGTCGGGAGGTACGTCGCTGTCGAGGAGTGCATCACCGTCTGGTGCCCCTTGTCGATGCCGAAGGGCCCATACTCGGGCCGCCGGTCGTTCTCGACCGGTTTCGCGATCACCACATTCCCAACAAAGGTCGCCGACGTTCCCAGCCCCGTCTTCTCAATCTGGTGGCAAACCGAGCAGGTGACCCCATCTGCCGCTGCCCGGTCCCCCTTGGGAAACTTTTGCAAAGGAAGGCGCGCAAAGACCTGCGTGTGTTTTCCCGCATCCCGGTCCGCCATGCGGACCGCCGGCATATGGCAGATCGAGCATTCATCCTCGATCGCCTGCTTCGACTCAGGATGGTCGATCGACTCTCGCCGCACGCTTCCTTGCCAATAAGGATCGCGGGATGAGTTGGCCATGATGCTCGCTCGCCACTCGAACCCGATCGAAATGTCCTCGCCCGCATTCGTCTTCAGACCATTATGGCAAGCCTCGCACCGGTCCGATGTCCGAAAAAAAGTTCCCGGAGGCGTCTTGTCGCCCTTCGCATTCTCCGTGTGCGACTGGCCGCGCAGCCTTGCCGGAACCACGACCATCCCGAGTCCTAGAACAACCGCACTGCCCCAATGGAGTCTCATCGCCAACCTTCCCATAACTTCCCATCCGCCCGGTCCCAGAGGAAATAGAACAGCACCTGCGGAGTTCGCCCCTGAGTATTCGTGAACGGCTCCCTTACGCCAAAGCCTATCCGGACGTGCTGTCGCCTGCTTACGGTAATCTGCATCTCGGGCAAAACATCCCAGTTCGTGCTCGCCCCCGGCTTGAAGTCACGCACCGCCAAAAACTCGACCATGGGCGAGAACAGCCGTCCGAGCATGTGATCCGGAGCCATCGCCTGCCCTAGAGCCACCCGCCAGAACATGCTGCGCGGAGCAACGCTCGTATCCACCGGCAAATCCGCCCCCAATTGGGTTTGCAAAAACGTATTCTCCTTGAACAGCTGATCGAACGCTGCAAAGGGCTCGAACTGCGTGGTCCCCGCACCGAACCCTCGCTTGCTGTCCCCGGTCGGCAGCAAAATACCGCCTTGCAGACTCAGGATCGAACCGGTCCGCAGACTGGAAAACATCTCCCGCTTCAGCGCCAGCGTGATGTCCCCAAAACCCGCCGTCCAGTTGTGCGCCTGGTCCGCATAGTTCACCGGAACATCGGTTTCAAGCTGGGTTCGGGCATCGATGATCGTCCGTTCATCAATGACATCCGTAGTCCAAGCCGGCGCTCCCGACGCATTCACCGCCGTAGAAATCACAATCTCATTCTCTGGAAACGCCTTCTCCGTAACCAATGCCCGCGGCAGATTCAACTCGCCTAGCGGATCGTGGTGGGTATTCTTACAAAACCCCCGCATGTAGAAGATCACATCGTTGATCTCCTCGTCCGTCAGCAGATCCCCAAACGCAGGCATAATCTGCGAGAGCCCACGTGATGGCCCGCCATGTACGATTACTGCCTTCCAATTGCCGTTGGGCTCGGGCGTCGTCCCGGCGCAGTCCGTAAAGTCTGGAAACGTATCCGGCCGCTTGAAAACCGTACTCGCCATGGGAGCACCCTTTCCCTCGCTCCCGTGACACGCAATGCAACCACCCTTGTAGACCTTCTCTCCATTCCTCACATCCGGACTTGTCGCATAGTGGAGCGTCTGTGCGGAAAGAAGCAAAGGGCGACCAAGAAGCACGACAAGCCACACAATGAGTGCACCCGCCGATCTCGTCAGAAACCCCAAGAGGAATCTGCGCACTCGCGATTCGCGGACCGCATTCAAGTGCCATGCCTCCTTCAGTGCCGCTACTCTTTCGCCAACCACGGCCGCCTCGTCTCTCATTCGCTCTCCGCTTTTTACACTTCGATGATCAGAAAAACCCCGAACTTGAGATACTATCGACGATCCCGGAAGAGATGCAAAGAACGCGACAAAAGGTACATTGTGAAGAACTCCAATTGACAAAAGTGATCCTGACCGCGCCTTCTGAAGAAACTTCCGAGCGGGGAGTGCGTAGTGAGCATTCGCACCAACAACGCACACTCTATGGCCGACAAAGCGTGCGTTTGGGCTCCCGCGATGACTGTGTGTTCGCCATCATTGCGAGGTAAGATATCAGCGCTCACCGGAGGTCCTCATGAGCCGCGTTGTGGTCGCTATCTTCCTGTTTGCCTCGACTCTCTGTGCCCAAAATGTCGACGCTGCACTGCTGCGCCACTTTGATTACGACCAGAAGGCTCCGCTCGACGTGCAGGAGGCCGGTGTCGAACAGCGCGGCGACGTCGCCATCCACGACATTTCCTACGCCAGCCCCAAGGGCGGACGCGTACCAGCCTATCTGGTTGTCCCCAGGGGCAAGGGACCTTTTGCTGCCGTGATCTGGGGACACTGGTACCAGGATGGCTCGCCATTTCTGAACCGGAAGGAGTTTCTCGACGAAGCGGTTGTGCTGGCGGCTTCAGGCGTAGTTTCGTTGCTGACCGATGGCCCGATCGCAAGACCGGGGTTTGTGCGCGATCCCGATCCGCTTGGCGATGCGCAGATCAACGATCGCGTCCAGCAGATTCTCGATATGCGGCGCGGCGCCGATCTGCTGCTGGAGCGCAGCGATGTGGATCCGAAACGGCTTGCCTATGTCGGCCACAGCTACAACGCCGCAACGGGCGCGTTTCTGGCGGGAATCGACAAGCGTTTCAAGGCGTTTGTGCTGATGGCTGGCAACCTCTCTGACGAGGTGGACATGAAGTCCAAAGATTGGCAGCAATTCCGGAAACAAGTTGGCCCGGAGAAGGTGGACGCCTTCGTTGCTAAGTACGCTTGGCTCGATCAAGGCAAGTACGTCGCACATGCAGCGCCGGCTTCGGTCTTTCTGCAATACGCAACGAAAGAGAGCTTCCTGACACCGGAGCGGGCGCGCGAGTATTTCGCGATCGTCAGCGAACCGAAGGCTATCAAGTTTTATGAGGCTCCGCACGCGCTGAATGCGGAAGCTCGGCGTGACCGCGTCGCGTTCCTGGTCAAAGAACTCAATCTCAAGCCGCCCGATCCTGCGGCGATTGCGCGGATCCCGGAGCTGGTCCAGCCACCCGAACGCAAGAATTAGATTCCTCTGCCATTGCAGCAAAATGCCCAGCCCACTGCCGTGGACGATGCACTCGCTATGCATGGAAGGGTGTAGGGGTCCTTCGACTGCGCCGAGCCATTCGCTTCGCTCATGGCTTGGCTACGCGCAGGATGACATGGAGTTGAGAGCTTGAATTTTAGGAGTTGGGAGGTGCCAGTGTCGTTCAACCGGCATAGATGGGTTTGCGGACATCTCTGGTTTTGTTATTGTCGCTGGGTGTGAGGGAACATGGGATTCATTGACGTTTTATTTGGGCGGCCACTGGCTTCCTCCGAAGACGAGGGGCAGCGAATTACTCCCCTCCAGGGGATTCCTACGTTTGGGCTCGATGCCTTGAGTTCGGCGGCATACGGGCCGGAGGCGGCTTTGACGATTCTGCTGCCTTTGGGGTTGCTGGGGGTCCGGTACATTGTCCCGCTGACGGCGGCAATCATCGCGCTGCTGGTGATTGTGTATTTCAGTTATCGACAGACGATTGCGGCTTACCCGATGGGTGGGGGATCGTACACGGTTGCGAAAGAGAACCTGGGCGGCGGGGCGGGAGTGCTGGCGGGCGCGGCTTTGATGATCGATTACCTGCTGAATGTGGCGGTGGGAATATCGGCCGGGATCGGAGCGCTGGTGTCGGCGGTGCCCTCATTGCAGCCGCACACACTGGCGATGTGTCTCGCGGTGCTGGTTATACTGACGATCGTCAATCTACGGGGAGTGAAGGAGGCGGGATCGGCGTTTGAGGCTCCGACTTATTTGTTTGTGGGAACGCTTACGGTTGTGATCGTGATCGGGTTTTATAAGGTGGTCGCATCGGGGGGACATCCGGTGGCGGTGGTGCCGCCGCCGAGACAGACGTCGGCGGCTTTGCAGGCGGTGGGATTGTGGATCCTGCTGAAGGCGTTTGCCAGCGGCTGCACGGCATTAACCGGCGTGGAGGCCGTGAGCAACGGAGTGCAGGCGTTTAAGAAGCCGGTGGTTCCGGCGGCTCGGGCTACGTTGACGGCGATCATCGCGATTCTGATTGTGCTGCTGGGGGGAATTGCGCTGCTGGTGCGGTACTACGAAATTACGGCCACGGTTCCGGGGCAGCCGGGGTATGACAGCGTGTTGTCGATGTTGACGGCAGCGGTGACGGGGAAAGGGATTTTTTACGATCTGACGATGTTCTCTGTGCTGCTGGTGTTGTGTCTGTCGGCGAACACTTCGTTTGCCGATTTTCCGCGGCTGTGCCGGATTATGGCTCGCGATGATTATCTTCCGCATTCCTTGGCATTGCGCGGACGGCGCTTGGTCTACTCGGAAGGAATCTGGGCGCTGGCAATTTTGGCGGGGCTATTGCTGATTTTGTTTCAGGGAGTGACGGACCGGTTGATTCCTTTATTTGCGGTGGGCGCGTTTATGGCGTTCACTTTGTCCCAGGCGGGGATGGTGGGGCACTGGTGGCGGACGGCTTCAGGATTCGAGGCGGCGCACGGGATACTGATCAACGGGCTCGGGGCTCTGGCCACCGGGATCACGGTGCTGGTGATCGTGGTGGCAAAGTTTGCCGAGGGAGCCTGGGTGGTGGTGCTGTTGTTGCCGGCGGTGGTGGTGTTCATGAAGAGCGTGCGCCGTCATTATGAAAAGGTGGCGCAGGAAACGCTCGTTAAGGGCAGGGTCGTTCTTAATCCGCGGAACATAGTGCCGCCGATTGTGATTGTTCCGGTGGAGAGATGGAGTGCGGCGACCGCCAAGGCGCTGCGGTTTGCGATGACCCTGTCTCCGGATGTGCAGGCGGTGCATGTGATGTGCGAAGCAGATGAAAGTTTGCCGGCGTGGCAGTGGGCGGAAGATCCGCCGGCGGGTATGCGAACGCCGAAGCTGGTGACACTGCCGTCGCCGTACCGCCTGGTGATACATCCGATTGTGGATTATGTGTTGAAGGTGGAGAAGGAGAATCCGGGGCGGACGGTCGCAGTAGTGATTGCGACGATCGTGGAGCGGCATTGGTATCACTATTTTCTGCACAATCAGCGCGGACAAATGTTGACGGCGCTGCTGCTTTTGGGAGGAGATAAGCGGATCAATATTGTTAATGTGCCTTGGTATTTGAAAGCATAGAGGCAGCTGTCAGCTTTCAGTTTTCAGTTTTCAGTTATCAGTTATCAGTTATCAATAAATGCAAAATCCACTCGCTGACCATGCTTAGCGGGGATGCTACTTACTTCCCGATGCAGAAGGTCCCGAAGATCAGATTGAGGATGTCGTCGGTGGTGGTGGCGCCCGTGATTTCGTCGAGGGGTCGGAGGGCTCCGTAGAGATCGAGCAGCAGCATCTCGTGGGGAACTCGGGCGGCTACGGCGTTGCTCCCAGCGTCGAGCGAGGCTAGCGCGTCGTTGACTAGTTTCTGGTGGCGAACGCTGGTTAGGAAGCCGGTCTCTTGCATTGTCGTGAAATCTCCGGTTACGTGATTCAAAATGGCGGCGCGGAGGGCCGGGATTCCTTCGCCGGTTAGGGCGGAGGTGGGTATGCGCTGCGGGCCGGGCTCAGTGACGTGCCCGCCCCCACGCGCGCTCGGCAGGTCGGATTTGTTTTCTACTACGATCGCTTGGCGACCTTCTACCTGAGTTAGTAACTCGCGGTCTTCGTCAGACAGAGGCTGGGTCTTGTCGACCACGACGAGAACTAAGTCGGCGTCGGCTAGGGCCTCCATCGACTTCTTGATGCCGATGCTTTCGGCTTCGTCAAGCGCGCGGCGGATGCCGGCAGTGTCCACCAGTTCCACAGGAATTCCACCGATGGCCACAGTTTCGCTGACCAGATCACGAGTCGTGCCGGGCTGAGCGGTAACAATGGCGCGCTCGCTTTCGACCAGGCGATTGAAGAGGCTGGATTTGCCTACGTTGGGACGACCTACGATGGCAAGCGTCATGCCCTGGTGGACGATCTTGCCGTAAGTGAAGGTGGCGGCGAGTTGCTTGAGCGGGGCTTTGACCTGCGCGATGCGATCAAGAATGGTGGCGTCGGGTGCGACCGAGATATCGTCCTCGGCAAAGTCGATGCCGGCCTCGAGCAGGGCGATCAAGTCGACTAATTTCTGCTTGATGGGCTTGAGACGATTGGAGAGCGCGCCTTCAAGTTGCTGGGCGGCGACTTTGGCCTGAAACAGGGTTTGCGAATCGATCAGGTCGCGGACGGCTTCGGCCTGGGTTAGATCGAGGCGTCCGTTGAGAAAAGCGCGCATGGTGAATTCGCCGGGCTCGGCGAGACGGGCGCCGCGAGAGAGAGAGAGTTCGACGATGTGACGCAGGACGACGGGCGAGCCGTGAGCGGAGATTTCGACAATGTCGTCGGTGGTGTAGGAGTGAGGCTTGGCGAAGTAGGTGACGACGACTTCGTCGATGCGGGTGGGAGTTTTGGGCGCCCCTTGAGGCGTGGAGACGTCGGTAGTTTCGCGGACAGGAGTGTCCGCGCCACACGGATCTATTAAATCGCAGCGGATGGCTCGGCCGGGTTCCAGTTCGCGAGTTAAGCTGAGCATGGGGTGGGCAATTGCTCGCGCTTCGGGGCCGGCGAGGCGGACAACGCCTATGCCGCCGCGTCCGGGCGGAGTGGCAATGGCTACGATCGTGTCGTCGAGATTCATGCCTGGCAGTGGATAGTTGTTATTGGATAGTGGATCAGGGCCATTGTAGCGAGTACTCGTGTTTGCCGGGGAGAGTCAGCGTCATTTATACTTACGGTTTGCCTCAAGTTATCTGATTCGATCAGGAGCAGGGATTTTCGATGCCGAAACGAACATTTCAACCCAACAAGCGCAAGCGCTCGAAGAAGCACGGGTTCCGGACTCGCATGAAGACGAAGAGCGGAGCTGCTGTGCTCTCGCGCCGCCGGGCCAAAGGGCGCAAGCGCGTTTCAGTGACGCCGGGTTTCCGCGATTAGTTTTCCCACCACGGGTAGCAAAGGCCGTCGTTATTATTAATTATTGTGCAGGATTGTGAGCTTGTGAGCGCCGACGCTCCGAAGCGGAGTGTAGAGCAGCCCCCGGCGAACGCGGGAGCAGGTTTTCCGCGCGCGGCGCGGCTGCTGAAACACGCTGACTTCGAGCGTGTGTACAAGCAGGGGCGGCGGCACTTTTCCTCGCATATGACCGTGTTTTATTTGCGGCAGGCGCAGGCGAAAGACGCTTCGTCCGAGGGCGCTGTACCGGAGACCGCTGCAGCACAGAGAGGCGCGCGCGTCGGGTTCACGGTGGGACGCGTGCTGGGCGGCGCGGTGGAGCGGAACCGAATCAAGCGGCGGCTGCGCGAGGCGGTGCGGCTGCGACGTTCGGTGCTGAAGGGCGTCGGCGCGGTTGACGTGGTGATCAATCCGAAGAAGTCGGTGCTGACCCTGGAATTTGCGGTGGTCCTGGAAGAAGTGGGACGGGCCTTGGATGTGATCGCGAAAAAGCTGCTGGAGAAAGAGAAATAGAAATGAAGTCTCTCGCGCTTTGGGTGCTGCAACTTTACAAACGATGGATTTCGCCAGCGTTTCCGCCGTCGTGCCGTTATGTGCCGACGTGTTCGGAATATGCGATGGAAGCGATAGAGCGGTATGGCGCGTTGCGCGGCGGAGCGATGGCGGCTTGGCGGGTTTTGCGGTGCCATCCGCTGGCGAAGGGTGGGCTCGATCCGGTGGTGAAGTATGGCGAGGGGAATCCCACCCATTCGCAAAAAGCGCGAATGAATGGGGCACCCGGCGCCTCCACGTTTGGGTGTGGTGATTGACGAAGAAATGACGAGCTACTGATTTGGCTGAATTTAATAATCCGCAACAAGAACCCGGAATGGAGCGCAGACTGTTGGTGGTCTTTGCGTTGACGTTTCTGGTCATCATGCTCTTCCAGCCGCTATTGAAGAAGTACGGCCCGCAGCCGCCGGCGAAGCAGGAGAGCGCTGGACAGCCGGGGGCGGCTGTCCCTGTCCCAACGCAGAACCCCACACAACCCACGCAAGTTTCTACGGCGAATGGTGGGATTGCACCGGCATCGGCTCCGCTGCAGGCGACGACCGAATCGGAGACGGTGATCGAAAATAACCTCTACCGCATCGTGTTTACCAATCGTGGTGGGCGGGTTAAGTCTTGGGTATTGAAGAAATATACCGACGACAAGGGCGGTCCGCTGGAGTTGGTGAATACCGCGGCGGCTGAGAAGTATGGGTATCCGCTGATGCTGTGGACGTATGACGAGACGCTGCGGAACAAGTTGAACTCGGTGCTGTATGTGACACCCACCCTTCCGCAAAGTGCGCGGAAGGATGGGGCACCCGTAACGGCTCCGGCAGAGATCGCGTTTGCCTATGACGATGGCGACGTGTCAGTACTGAAGAGCTACAAATTTGATCGCGACAGCTATGTGGTTGGAGTGCGGACTTCGGTAACAGTGAAGGGCGCGCAGGTCACGGCGTTTCCGATGTGGCCGGCCGGGTTCGGCGGCGATACGACCGGTCCGCAGTATGCGACAGGCCAGATCGTCTATCAATACGACAGCAAGGTTGAGCGGCTGCCGATCAAGAAGATCAGTGGGGGCGGGACGCTGCCGGGCCCGTTCCACTGGGCGGGAGTGTTAGACCAGTATTTCGCGGCCGTTTTTTTGCCGCAGGATCCGCAGAACGCGGCGATGGTGACGCTGCACAACGCCCTTGAAATTCCGCACGGCGGGTCCGATACAAAGCAGATGGACAAAGTCGACGTCCTGGGCGCGGCGGTCGGCAGTCTGAAGGGCTCGACTGACGTCCGGCTATATGTGGGTCCGAAGGCGCTGTCGGATCTGGAATCGGTGGCGGTGCCGGGCATCACGGGCGCGGAACCGGACCTGCGGGCCATCATCGACTTCGGCTGGCTTGGCATCATCGCGCGGCCGCTATTCTTGTGGTTGAAGTGGATGTACAACCACATCGTCCCTAACTGGGGCTGGGCGATCCTGTTGCAGACGCTGGTCATCAACCTGGCGCTGCTGCCGCTGCGGCTTTCGCAGATGAAGTCGATGCTGAAGATGCAACGCGTGGCGCCGCAGATCAAGTCGATCCAGGAAAAGTACAAGAAATACAGTTTGCGGGATCCGAAGAAAGCCGAAATGAACGAAGAGATTTCGGCTCTGTACAAGAAGGAAGGCGTGAATCCGGCAGGTGGATGTCTGCCGCTGGTGATCCAGATGCCGTTTCTGTTTGCCTACTACAAGATGCTCAACGTCGCGATGGATCTCCGTCATGCGCCGTGGATGTGGGTTCACGATCTTTCGGCGCCCGACCCGTGGCACATTCTGCCGGTTGCGATCATCGTTACCATGCTGATAATGCAGCGAATGACACCGCAGGCGGGCATGGATCCGGCGCAACAGAAGATGATGAACATCATGATGCCGGGCATGCTGGGCCTCATGAGCTGGAACCTGCCTGCCGGGTTGGGCTTGTACTGGTCGGCGGGGCAGTTGATCGGCATTGTGCAGCAGTCGGTGATGAATCGCACAGCGTTGGGTCGCGAAATGCGCGCGATGATGGAGAAGCGGGCGAGGAAGAAAGAGAAATGAGCTCTTGGCTGTTAGCTTTTGGCTTTTGGCCAAGAGCTAACAGCTAAGAGCCAAGAGCTGACTTATGCCGATCACAGACAAGGTTGCCGCTGCAAAACAGATTGGGGAATTCCTGCAGGCCGTAATCTCGAACGGCGGTTTCAAGCTGAAGTACCGGATCACCGTGGATCCACCGATCGCGCAGAATCGCGAGTGGGAACATCCGGAAATTCTGGTGGAGTTTGCGGGGCCGGATTCGGCTCTGTTGCTGGAACGGGGCGGCGAGTTGCTGCGATCGTTTGAGCTGCTGGCATCGGAGATCCTGCATCTGCAGGGCAACGAGCACGAGAAGATCTGGTTCGACTGCAAGAATTTCCGGGCGATGCGGATCGACGAGTTGCAGCTGGCCGCGCGGGTGGCAGCGGAGCATGTGCGCCGGACAAGCGAGCCGTACCGGTTCGGACCCATGTCGTCGCGGGAGCGGCGAATCGTGCATTTGGCGCTCCGTGAGGAAAAAGATTTGCGCACCGAGAGCGACGGCGAGGGAGGAAGACGGTCGGTGGTGGTGTATCCGGGAAACTACAAGACTGTGGCGCCAGCGAAACGGGAACGCCGGACGATTTCGTAGTTGCACACTTTGTTGCACACTTTGCGCGGCAGTTATTTTCTCGACACTTGACAGCGCAATAAAATCGCGATCCGATAAAACGCTCGCGCGGAATTTTTTTATTGCAAGACGCCGACGCGGCGATTTTTTTGTGCTAGTATGCCGTTCGACTCCTAATAAATTTCAACCACAACCCGTACTGCAAAACACAAGCTGCTCTGCAGTAAACAGAAGAATTTATAATTTCAGGACTGGTCTTTTCTGGACGTTTTTACTCCGGCGCTTTCGATATTCTGATAAACAACAATGTCTCTCACCAGCTCTGCCATCGTCCCGAATCCGTGGGTGCGCATCCTTGACGCCCTGGAGAAGAAAGTCAACCGGCACTCCTATGACACCTGGTTGAAGCCAACGCGGTACAGCCATGCCAGCAATGGAGTTCTGTTCGTGCGAATCCCGACTGCCGAGTTTCGTCATGTCGGCGACAAATACGCAGATCTGATTCAGGAAGCAGTTGATGTTCTCGGGCTCGGATACGAGGATGTGAAATTCGTCACCGCCGAGGACGATCCTTCGAACACGCCGATCCGGCATAACGGCGGCCTATCGGCGCATAGTCCGAGCGGCGCCCCGGGTCCGCAGGCGGCACCGGGGTTGCATGCCGCCCAGACGCGATTCGACTGGGACAGCGCCGCGCAACTGAATCCGCGCTATACATTTGACGCATTCGTGATCGGCAGCGGGAATCAGTTCGCGCACGCGGCCTGCCAGGCGGTGGCGGAGCGCCCTTCGAAAGCCTACAACCCCCTGTTCCTCTACGGAGGTGTGGGGATGGGCAAGACCCACCTGATGCAGGCGATCGGGCATGAGATCAAGCGGCGGACTCCGCAGGCGGCGATCTGCTACGTGTCGAGTGAGAAGTTCACCAACGAGATGATCAACTCGTTGCGCTACGACAAGATGATCAGCTTCCGGGATAAATTCCGCACAGTCGACGTGCTGTTGATCGACGACATCCAGTTTTTAGCACAAAAAGAGCGCACTCAGGAAGAGTTCTTCCACACGTTTAATGCGCTACACGAGTCGATGAAGCAGCTAGTGATCGCCAGCGACCGTCCGCCCAAGGAGTTGGCGGAATTTGAGGATCGCTTGCGCAGCCGGTTCGAGTGGGGCCTAATCGCCGACATTCAGCCACCGGACTTGGAGACGAAAGTCGCCATCCTGCAAAAAAAGGCGGAGCAGGAACGGGTAACGCTGCCGACAGATGTGGCGTTGTTTATCGCCTCGAACATCCGGTCGAATGTGCGCGAACTGGAAGGCGCGCTGATCCGCCTGGTGGCGCATTCTTCACTGATCGGGGCGGAAATTACGCTTCCCTATACCCAGCAGGTATTAAAGAATTTTATCGATTCGCAGGCCCGCAAGGTGACGATTGAATCCATTCAGAAGGCGGTGGCTGAGCAATTCGGTCTGCGCCTGGTGGAAATCAAGGCGAAGAATAATTCGCGTTCCATCGTCTATCCGCGGCAGATTGCGATGTACCTGGCCAAGCACCTCACGGAGGCCTCCCTGCCTGAAATTGGGCGCCAGTTCGGCGGAAAGCATCACACCACGGTCTTGCATTCGGTGGACAAGATTGAAGGCGTTCGCAAAGACGATAAAGATTTAAACAGGCTGCTCAATAAACTAACCGAGCAATTAGGCGCGTAGATGGCGGTTTTCACCTCTTTTTCCACTCTGCAGGCCATTCTTCCTGCCTTCTAACTGTGGAGTGTTTGTGGAAATTGTGCGAGACGTGACGGAAACCTTAGAATGGTCTGGAAGTTGGCATGGCCTCCGCTGATGTGGTGAGCGATTGTTCACATGAAGAGTCAATGTGGAAGCAACTGAACCATTGGGACCTGGACCGATTTTCCACTTCTCAGAAGCACCTACGGTTACTGCTGGTTTTCTTGCTTTTGTATTTGATATAAGAAGAGAACAGAAGTAGAGTCGGGAGACCCAATATGCCGGTGGAAGTCGCCCCTGCCGTAGCCGCAACATCAACGACCATGGAAATTACGGTCAGCAAGTTTGAGCTTCTTCGCGAACTGACAGCCACTCAGGGCGTGGTGGAGCGCAAGACCACGATTCCCATCCTATCCAATTATCTTTTTGAGGCCACCGGGGACAAGTTGTCGCTGACGGCGACGGACCTCGACCTGAGCCTGCGCACTTCCTGTAATGCCAAAGTCAAAAAGGAGGGCGCATGTACAATTCCGGCGCGTAAGCTTTATGACTACGTAAAGCTGCTGCCCGACGCCGACATCACCATTCGATTGCTCGAGAACCATTGGGTCAGTATTCGCTGCGGACGATCCAATACGAAGATGGTGGGAATGGCGCGATCGAATTTCCCGGGTCTGCCGGTGTTTCCGTCGACAGGAACGATCAAGATTCCCTCGGCCGTACTACGGTCGATGATTGCCAAGACAGGCTTCGCCATCGCCAGTGAAGAGTCGCGCTACACGCTGAATGGGGCGTTGATGGTGCTGAAGCCGGAGTCGATCACCATGGTAGCCACTGATGGCCACCGCCTGGCGCACGTGGAGCGCGCGGGAGAGAAGTTTGAAGGCGTTTCGGGCGAGATGAAGACACTGATTCCGAAGAAGGCGATGGACGAATTGAAGTCGCTGCTCGATTCAGACATCGAGACCATCGACTTCGCCAAAGACGAGTCCACGCTGTTTTTCCGAGTGGGTCCGCGGTTGCTGACATCCCGCCAGCTTACGGGGCAGTTCCCCAACTACGAGGCCGTGCTGCCGAAAGACGTCTCCAAGTCGATCACGTTGCAGGGCGAAGAACTGGGAGCCGCGATCGCGCGCGTGGCGCAGTTCGCCGATGAGCGGTCGCGCGCCGTGCGGCTGCGCTTGGAGAAAGGCGAGTTGAAGCTTTCCGCATCGTCGACCGAGACTGGGGAGTCGGAGGATTCCATTGAAATCGCCTATGACGGCGAGCCGATGGCGATCGGATTCAACGCTCAATACCTGATCGACTTCATCAAAGCAACCGGGTCGGGCGAGGTGAAACTGGAGCTGAAGGATGCCCAGTCTGCCGGCCAGCTTCGTCCCGCGGAAGGCGAAGATTACAAGTACCGGTATATCGTGATGCCGATGAGGATCTGACCAGAGCTTAACCATCCAACTCCCCGCTACACAGCCGACGAGGTGATCACTGTCGCGCCTGATGAGCATGCCAAATGGCGCGAAACGAGACCAAGCCGAGCAGTTTCATCGTGAAAATCCTGGCGCTTGTTCTCGCCCTCCTATTGCCCAGCATCGGTATTCTGTCCCTCGTGGGGCCAGCACTGGCCTTACAGGCGAACATTCCTCTTCCGCTTCCGTGGGCGGCGGGTCTCCCCGTGTACGACCACGTCGTGATCGTTGTGGAGGAAAACAAAGATTACGAACAAATTATAGGCAATAAGAACGCCTCGTATATCAACGACGTTCTGAGGAAAGAGGGAGCGAATCTCACCAAGTCTTATGCCGAGGAACACTACAGCGAGGGGAACTATTTCTGGCTCTTTTCGGGGAGTAATCAGCACGTCGGATTCACGGACAAAATCCCGAGCCATGATTTTGCAACGGGCAATCTGGGGGAGGGGTTGATCCATGCTGGCCGCTCCTTCAAGGGATATTGCGAAGGCTTGCCTGAGATCGGGTCGATGGTCGAAGAGCAAGGCCTTTATGCCCGCAAGCACGTTCCCTGGGTGAGCTTTTCCAATGTGCCTCGTGGCAAGACGGTAGACGATTCCTCAAACCTGCGATTTCCGCAAGACTTTCCCGCGGATTACGATTCGCTTCCCACTGTTTCTTTTGTTATCCCGAACCTTGTAAACGACATGCACAACGGCTCGAGTCGGTCGGGTATCGCGGCTGGCGACAGATGGCTGAGGCAGCACGTCGACGGCTACTACCGCTGGGCGAAGCAGCATAACAGTCTGCTGATTCTCACTTTCGACGAGAACAGTCAATTCACGCTGACTGGAGGCGTGACCGATCCAGGGGATAAAAACCCGAGGAAAGGTAATCATATCGTCACGATTTTTGCTGGGGCTCACATAAAACCTGGTGATTACGTCGAAGAGAAGGGCGTGACACATGTCAATGTCCTGCGGACTTTGGAGGCGATGTATAAGCTGAGTCGATCGGGTAGTCAACAGTTTAATGCCCTGAAAGCCGGCATCGCCGATGACTACTTGATCAAAGATATCTTCGACGTCACGCCTTAGATTGCGCAGGATTGCGTGTGTCAGGTTTCCTGCACTCTTTCCAAACTCTGTCCTTGTCTGGTCGAGCGGGATGCACCTTGACCAAGGGCCACTGAGCATTTACAGTGTCGGCCATTCCGGGATGGAGGGAATCCTAAATGTTATCCGGCTTTAAGCAGTTTATCTTGCGCGGTAATGTCGTGGATCTCGCAGTCGGTGTGATGATTGGCGCTGCATTCGGTACAATCATCACCGCCCTAGTCAAGGACATTATCAATCCCATCATTGCGCTCCTGGTGGGCAAGCCGGATTTTACGGGGATCTCTTTCACGATCAGAGGCACGGTGTTTCCGATCGGCGACTTCATCACCGCGGTTGTCAGCTTTCTGCTGGTTGCGGTTGCGGTTTACTTTTTTGTTGTGACTCCGATTAATGCCCTGATCGCGCGGAGTCGCAAGGATCCGGCGCCGGCTGATCCCACTACCAAGAAGTGCCCCGAATGCCTGAGCGAGATTCCAATCGATGCGCGCCGCTGCAGCCATTGCTCAGAGCCGGTGATGGGAAAGGCTGCCTAGGTCGCCTGCCTCTCCGCCTTGGCGAAATCCGCCGGATTCTTGTAAAATCAAGGTTTCGGCAACAGGCCTGGAAGGATTTCAGAGTTATGGCACGAGTTTGTGATATCTGCGGCAAAGGGCCGCAGTTCGGAAATACCATCAGCCACGCCCACAATGTCAGTAAGCGGCGCTGGAACGTCAATCTGCGCCCGGTTCACGCCCGGGTGGGAGCCGCTACCAAGCACATACGCGTCTGCACTTCCTGTCTGCGCAGCGGCAAAGTGGTTAAGGCGTAGGGTTCCACAAAGCCCGCGGATTCTTTCGAATCCTGCGGGCTTTTGTTTGTCTGCGAGCGTTCGCGGGCGGGGCGCCCGCACCACACGAACTACTTCACGTCTACCAATCGCACGTCAAAGATCAGGGTTGAGTCGGGCGGGATGACAGTCGAATAACCAGCCTTTCCATAGGCTAGGTCCGGCGGAATGCGCAGCTGGCGCTTGCCACCGACCTTCATGCCCGCGACACCTTCGTCCCATCCCTTGATGACCTGGCTGGCGCCCAGCATGAAGTCAAACGGATGGCCCGTACCAACCGAGCTGTCGAACTTCTTGCCGTTGGTGAGCCAGCCGGTGTAGTCGACTTTGACGTGCTGTCCGATCTGCGCGACCGCTCCGGTGCCAACTTTAATGTCCCAGTATTCGAGACCGCTGGCGGTTTTGGTGGGCGCGCCGGTGACCTTGGTGGGACCGCTGGCGGTCGGCTTCGCCGCTGGCTTGTGGGCTGGAGCCTTATGGGCTGGAGCCGTCTGGGCGACGACTGGGCTGGCTAGGGCAAGCAATGTAACGACAAGGATGACGATGAGAGTTTTCATAATTCCCCTTTTCTTATGCGTCTGCAAAGTTCCTGAGTTCTGTCTCTTCAATTCAGTTTGCTCAATCCAATGCAATCACATCAATTTCAATCAGGACGTCTTTCGGAAGCCTGGCTACTTCGACGGTGGAGCGCGCCGGCGGCGCCTGCTTGAAGTAGCGGCCGTAAACTTCGTTCATGGCGGCGAAATCCCCCATGTTTTTGAGGAAGACGGTGCAACGCAGAACTTTCTCCAGGCTACTGCCCGAGGCCTGCAAGATGGCAGCGAGGTTCTTGAGCACGCGGTCGGTTTGCGAGCTCACATCGCCGGCGATAATCTGTGCGGTGGCGGGATCGATGGCGATTTGTCCGGAAGTAAAGATCAAGCCCTGGGCTCGAATGGCCTGCGAGTAGGGCCCGATGGCTTGCGGGGCCTGCTCGGTGGCGATCACTTCGCGCATGATTCCTCCAAATCGGTGTTGTGTTCGGTGGAGATGAATGACGAAAAGTGATTAACGCAGATTGCAGCGGTGGAAGTCAAACAGTCCGTGGAGAGACGGGCGCCCTCGCCCGTCTAGGCGAGCGAAGCTCGGCAGCTGTCGGAATAAACTCACTTAGAACAACGAGCTCTGCCGCCGGTTCGGCGTGATTCCGAAATGTTCATACGCTAGCTGAGTTGCGACCCGGCCGCGGGGAGTGCGGTTCAGAAAGCCAATCTGGATCAGAAAAGGCTCGTAGATTTCTTCGATGGCGTCAGGCTCCTCGGCGAGCGCCGCGCCCAGCGTATTCAAGCCCACCGGGCCGCCCTGGTACTTTTCGATGATGGTGAGCAGCAGTTTGCGGTCGACCTCGTCGAAGCCGTAGCGGTCAACCTCGAGCATGCTAAGCGCGGACTGTGCGGTGGGCAGGTCGATGGACCCGGCGGCACGCACCTGGGCATAATCGCGCACGCGGCGCAGCAAGCGGTTGGCGATACGCGGCGTTCCACGAGAGCGGCTGGCGATTTCGATGGCGCCGGGACGATCAATACTCACGCCCAGAATCTCGGCCGAACGCTCGACAATAAAGCGGAGATCGTCGTGAGTATAGAACTCGAGCCGCAGCAGCAAGCCGAAACGCGAGCGCAGTGGCGCGGAGAGCAATCCTGCACGTGTCGTGGCGCCAATGAATGTGAAGGGCTTCACGTCCATCGTATGCGTCCGGGCGGACGGGCCCTGGCCGATCATAATGTCGAGCCTGTAATCTTCGAGCGCGGAGTAAAGGATCTCTTCGAGCGCCGGCTGCAGGCGATGGACTTCATCGATGAAAAGCACCTGGCGATCGCGAAGATTGGTGAGGATCGCGGTGAGGTCTCCCTTGATCTGCAACGTGGGGCCAGAGGTCTGTTGGAAGGCGGCGCCGAGTTCGTTGGCGATAATGTTGGCCAGTGTCGTCTTGCCGAGGCCGGGCGGTCCGTAGAGCAGGACATGGTCCAATGCCTCGCCGCGAGACTTGGCCGCCTGGATTGCCACGTCGAGATTCTCTTTGACCTTGTTCTGGCCGATGAATTCCTGGAGGCGTTGGGGACGAAGCTTGAGCTCAAAAGAGGAATCGTCCTCGACCGGGGCGGCGGAGACGAGGCGGTCTTTGAGGTGTAGCGCAGGATTGTCTTTGGCGGCGGACACTGAAGGGGATGGTAGCAGTTCTGAGTTCTCGGTTCTAGGTGTGGGGCGGACACTCTTGTCCGCCAAATTTGAAACCCTTTTTCGGTGTTTAGCTCAAAGCGGTTGGCTTGGCGCGATTTCTCGCGGACAGGAGTGTCCGCGCCACACAAGCTACTGTCCAATGACTCCCAGCCGCACGCCCTTCAGCTTGCCGGCGTCGAACCATGCGACCTTCTGGCCGAACCAGGTTTTCGTGCCGGAGAGCTTGTACTTCTTGGTTGCCGCTGCGAAATCGCGCGTAGCGAGCAGGTAGGCGACCGGGGTCTCGCCAAACTTACCGAGCCGGTCCGAGAGCCAACCTCCGTTGAAAGGCGCTGCCAGAATCACGGGCTCGCCGGGGAAGTACGCGAGTTTCCCGAAGTCTTTCTGAATTTCGGTGATCGGATCGGCCCAGCCGTAAGCCTTGCGGAACAAGGCAATCGAAGCATCCAGGTTGTTGACGCCCAGTACGACGTTCTCGACGCCGGTCACCGGCGCTCCTTTTACGCTGGCTGAAGTCTGGACGCGCCAGTCGCGCGGCGTCTGGTCCTCGATGATGAATGGCAGCGTGGAGCCGGGCGTTCCGGCGCCAACGTCGGCGGTCATCCACTCGACTGACATGCCGTCGGGA
Source organism: uncultured Acidobacteriaceae bacterium (assembly GCA_963772195.1). Lineage (GTDB taxonomy): Bacteria > Acidobacteriota > Terriglobia > Terriglobales > Acidobacteriaceae > Acidiflorens. The sequence goes on from CAVYWE010000007.1 coordinate 197,730, forward strand.
CGCTTGCGGCTTCCGCGTTCAGGCGGCTTAACCGGAATCCCAGCCTTCTTTAGACGATCCACTTCCTGCAGCAAAACGTTCGTCCCCACCGCCCATGCGCAGGTGACCGCATCCTCGGACATAAACTTCGCCCAGCCGGAGCCCGCTGTCACACCCGGCTTTATTGGCGCAATCAATTCGATGTAAGACGCGTCGTCGAAGCCGATGATCGCCATCTGGGTAATGCCGTTGCCGTGGGGACCGCCGAAGTCCGGAGTCATGCCCACATCGGTGAAGGCCTGGCGCAGCGTGTTGAGATTCGATCCGCAGATTGATACATGGTCGAGTTCCAGCGTGACGCTCTTGCTTTCCTGAGTCATTGCGGTCTGGGGCATTAGTAAGAGAAGCAGCGTCGCGAACGACAAGCGGCAACAGATCGGGGAACACCGCTTGGGCATCCGTGCCTCCATAGCAAGAGAAAGAGGAATGGTACGCTAGAAACCTCGCGCTGGTGAATCTGTTTTTTGGATTTGGGGCAGCGGTCCGAGCTGGACGGGCGAGGACGCCCGTATCTCCACCGAACTCTTCTTTTTCATTCCTCTTCTTCCTTAACCTCGCCCCGCTCCGCTTTTGCCTTCTCGATAATCTTGTCCTGCAGTTGCTGCGGGACGGTGTCGTAGTGGTGCATTTCCATCGAGAAACTGCCGCGGCCCTGGGTCATCGAAGTGAGATCGGCGCCGTAGGTGAGCATCTCGGCCATGGGCACCTCGGCCTTCACGATCGTGTTGCCAGCTTTGTTATCCATGCCCTGGATGCGTCCGCGCCGGCTGTTGAGGTCGCCCATGATGGTACCGGCAAATTCGTCGGGGATGGAGATCTCGACAGTCATGATCGGTTCGAGCAGCGTCGGCTTGGCAACTTCCATGGCCTTGCGGAAGGCGATGCGGCCCGCCATCTGGAATGAGAGGTCGTTCGAATCTACGTCGTGGTAGGAGCCGTCGTAGAGGATTGCGCGAAAGTTCACCACGGGATAGCCGGCGAGGTAGCCGCGGGTGGCAGCGTCCTTGATTCCCTTTTCGACGGCGGGAATAAAGTTACGCGGGATGGCGCCGCCGAAGATATCGTTGACGAATTCGAATTCAACTTCGGAGTTGCGCGGCAGCGGCTCCATCTTTATCTTGCAATCGCCGTACTGGCCGTGGCCGCCGGTCTGCTTCTTGTGGCGTCCCTGAACGTCGGCCTTGCCGCGAATGGTTTCGCGATACGGCACCTTGGGCGCCTTCAGCACCACCTCGGCGTGGTAACGCTTCTTCATCTTCGAGACCACGACTTCGATGTGCTGCTGTCCGGTGCCCGCAATCAAAAATTCCTTGGTCTGCGGGTCGCGGAAGAAGCGCAGCATGGCGTCTTCTTCCATCAGCTTGTGCAGGCCGACGCCGAGCTTGTCTTCGTCGGCGCGGCTCTTTGGCTCGATGGCAAATGTAATTGCCGGCTCGGGCAGTTGCACCATCGGATAGCGGATCGGCGATGACTTATCGCCCAGCGTGTCGCCGGTGAGAGTTTCTCTCAGCTTGGCGACCCCGCCGATATCTCCGGCATGCAACTCCGGAACCGGAATCATTTGCTTGCCCTGGACGACGGAAATATGGGCGAACTTTTCCTGGATATTTCGATTGTAATTTTGCAGCGATGCGTCGTTCTTCAGCACGCCGGAGAAAACCTTGAAGTAAGAAATGCGACCGGCGAATGCGTCTGACATGGTTTTGAAGACGAATACGGAAGCCGGCTCGTTATCGGTGCCTTTGCGTACGGGTGGCTCGCCGTTGCCGCCGACGGGCTGGCCGGCGATGGCATGATGCTCGCTGGCGGCGGGCGTGTAGTCCACGATGAAGTCCATCAGCTCGTCCACGCCGATATTGCCGAGGCCGGAGGTGAAGAGCACGGGGAAAAGTTTGTCTTCGCGGATCGCTTCGTGCAGCGCCGGGACTAGATCCTCTTCGGGAATCGTTCCCTTCTCGAAAAATTCTTCCATCAACTCATCTTTGCCCTCGGCGATCAGCTCGACAAGCCTCTCGTGAGCCTCCTGGGCTACGCCGGCCATGTCCGCGGGGATCGGGCCTTCCTTGCCCTTACCGTTTCCGCCCATGTCGTAGGTATAGGCCTTCATGCGGACCAGATCGATGACGCCGCTGAGACTCTTCTCTCTGCCGATGGGGAGCTGCAGCGGAGTGACGGCGCGGCCGAAGGCGTTGGTGAGCGATTCGAGGACGCGGTTGGCGTCGGCGCGGTCGCGATCCATACGGTTGACGACGATCATGCGCGGCAGGTCGATTTCATTGCAGTATGCCCAGACACGCTGAGTCACAACCTCGACGCCGGCAACGCCGTCGACGACAACGAGCGCTGCGTCCACCACGGGCAGCACCATCTTGGCCTCGTGGACGAACATGTTGAAGCCGGGAGTGTCGAGCAGATTGATCTTGACCTTCGCGTCCGTCTTGCCCCACTCGACAAAAGCGAGACCGGTCCCAATTGACATCTTGCGGGCGATTTCTTCTTCGTCGTAATCGGTGGTGGCGGAGCCGTCGTCCACGCGTCCGAAGCGCGGCGTAGCCCCGGCGGTATAGAGCATGGCGGACACCAGGGTGGTCTTGCCGGCATGCCCGTGTCCGATGAGGGCAAGGTTGCGGAGATTTGCTCCTTCGTACACTTTCACGGGTTGTCTCCTTCCGCAGGCTTACGGGAAGGGTGATACGGCCCGGAATGAGGATGAGTACAGGGTACAGGCCAGCCCAACAACGCCTGCGAAACTTTTGATGCTACCACAGGGGATGGGTGTCGAGGAACAGTCGACGTAGGATGATTTACGTAGGGACGGCCGCCCCCGGCCGTCCAAGCGGAGCGAAGCTCCGCTACTTCTTGGTGCACGAACGAGAAGAACCCCTGCGAGCTGCGCTCGTCTGAACGGCCCGGCGCGGCCATCCCTACGCGGGCACGTCAGGGCGATACGGATTCTTGGGCTCCTGATACCAAAGCCAGCGATAGTCAGCAGAATTTGCGGCCAATCCACGACGAACCGGATTGTCGCGAACGTATTGGATCTGCGCGTCGAGGCTTTCTGACGATCTCAGCACGTGATCGAATGATTCCTGCTGCCAGACTGGACCGCGGCGGCTCAGAAGTTTGTTTATCAAATGGGCAGAGGCTCCCTTAACAGCGTCGAGGATCTCCGGCATAGTCCATGTTCTCTTTTCCTTTTCATTAACCAGCGGAACCAGGATCAGGTGGACGTGATCGGGCATCACGACGGCCACGCGCAGGTCGTATCGAGTACCAGTGTCGTGAAGACAGGAGTGCATGACGATTTCGCGAGCCGTCTCCGGAAGTTGCCAGCGCTGGAACGTACAGAAGGTCACGAAGTGCGGCTTATTGTCGCGTTGCAGGTGAGGAAGGCGTCTTCGATAGAAGGTCACCGCGCCTCCAATCTGCGGAGCTGCGCTCCGCTTGGACGGCCGAGGGCGGCCGTCCCTACGTGAGAGTTGCCTACTACAACGTCGCGCTCTTCTCCACAATCAGCCTTCTGATCTTCTCCACGAACTCCGCCGTGCCCATATCTTCGGTCTTCTCTTTCCCGCGGGTGCGGACGTTGACCTTATCCGCCGCCGCTTCTTTATCCCCGACCACCAGCAGGAACGGAACCTTCTGCATCGCATGTTCGCGAATCTTCGCGTTCATCTTTTCGTTGCGGGAATCCACGTCCACGCGGACTCCCGCCGCCCGCAGTTGCGACGCAACGTTTTCCGCGTACTCCGAATGACGCTCGGCAATCGGGATCATCGCCACCTGCACCGGCGCGAGCCATACTGGGAACGCTCCGGCGTAGTGTTCGATGAGGACGCCGAAGAAGCGCTCGACCGAGCCGTAGAGGGCGCGGTGGACCATGAGTGGCTGCTTGCGGCTGCCGTCTTCCGCAACATATTCGAGATCGAAGCGCTGCGGCAGGTTGAAGTCGAACTGCACGGTCGAGAGCTGCCACAGGCGTCCGATCGCGTCCACCAGTTTGATGTCGATCTTCGGCCCGTAGAATGCGGCTTCGCCGGGGATCGTCTTGTATTCGATGTTCAGCTTCTTCAGCGCACTTTCGAGCGAGTGGTTGCCCATGTTCCACTGGTCTTCGGTGCCGAGGAAACTTTTCTTATCGTTCGGGTCCCAGGTGGAAAGCTCGGTCTGGAACTGGTCGAAGCCGAAAGCCTTCAATACAGCGAGCGCGAACTCCAGACAGCCGACGATTTCGTCTTCGATCTGGTCGGGAGTGCAGAAGATGTGCGCGTCGTCCTGCGTAAAGCCGCGGACGCGCAGCAGGCCGTGCATCACGCCCGAACGCTCGTAGCGATAGACCGTGCCGAGTTCGCCCAACCGCACTGGCAGGTCGCGATACGACTTCAGCGAATCTTTGTAGATCAGGATGTGGCCCGGGCAGTTCATGGGCTTGAGGCGATATTCCGCGTCGTCAAGCTCCATGGCGTCGAACATATTCTGCGAGTAGTAGCCCTCGTGGCCCGAGGTGAAAAACAGTTGACGGCGCGCCACGTGCGGTGTGACGACGAGCGAATAGCCGCGGCGCAGATATTCTTCGCGCATCCAGTCTTCCATCTCCTTGCGGATGATGCCGCCCTTCGGATGCCAGAAGATCAGCCCGGGTCCGGCAAGCTCCTGGATAGAGAACAGGTCGAGCTGTTTGCCCAGCACGCGATGGTCGCGCTTCTTCGCTTCCTCGATGCCGGTAAGGTAGGCATCGAGATCCTTCTTCGAAAAGAACGACGTGCCGTAGATGCGTTGCAGTTGCTGATTCTTTTCATCTCCCAACCAGTAGGCGCCGGCGATGTTGAGCAGCTTGAAGGCTTTGATCTTCCCGGTCGAAGGCAGGTGCGGACCACGGCAGAAATCGAGAAACTTGCCGGTCTTGTAAACCGAGATTTTTTCATCAGGCTTGGTGAATTGCTCGATGAAGTGGCACTTCATGAAGTCGCCTTCACCCTTGAATTTCTCAAGACCTTCCTTGCGCGGCAGAAATTCGCGAGCGTAAGGCAGGTTCTGCTGGACGAGCTCCTGCATTTTCTTCTCGATCTTTTCAAGATCTTCGGGCGTGAATGGAGTGGGGCGATAAAAGTCGTAGAAGAATCCGTTCTCGGTCGGAGGACCGTGGCCAAGCTTCGTCTCAGGGAAGAGTTCGAGCACAGCCGCGGCAAGCAGGTGGGCGGACGAGTGCCGATAGACTTCGAGCGCCTCGGGATCGCGGTCGGTGAGGATGCGCAGGTCGGTGTCGGTGTCCAGCGGGCGGGTGAGGTCGATCAGGTTCCCGTTAGTCTTCGCGACGAGAGCGGCGTCGGCGAGACGCGGGCTAATGGATTTTGCAACGTCGAGCGCCGTGGTGCCCTTCGGGACTTCCTTGGTGCTGCCGTCGGGAAGCTTGAGATGAATGCTGTCAGACATGGATGGCTCTGTATTTAGCTGAATCTCCTAAGTTTAACATTTGCTCGCGTAGCGGCGGACGCACTCGTCCGCCCGCGCTTTGCGCGCACCGCCGAATGCGTCCAGACCTACATGATTCGTGACAGAGCTGACCGGTTTACCAGCCCACATTCTTCCCCTTGTTCTGCTCGTCCAGCCACTGCTTTAACGGGGCGAAGTATTCGAGCAGCGCGCCTGCATCCGTCTGGCGTTCGCCGGTTAAGACTTCGAGCGCGTCCGGCCAGGGTTTGCTTTGGCCCATTGCGAGCATCTTGTTGAACTTCGCGCCCGCCTCTTTCGACAAGTAGAACGTGCATCGATTCAGCGGGCCTTTGTACCCGGACTCTGGCCGGAATTGCCCGCTTGGACAGCCGAGAGCGGCTCTCCCTACGTGGACCGTGCCGTACAATAGCCCGCATGATTGCGCATCTTCGAGGAACTTTGCTGGCGAAACGTCCCAACCAGGCGATCGTGGAGACCCACGGTGTCGGCTATGACGTTGCGATCAGCGTGCCGACGTTCACGGAAATGCCGGCGGCGGGCGCTGAAGTTGCGCTCCACATCCACACCCATGTTCGCGAGGATGCGCTGAGCCTGTATGGATTTTTGCGTCTGGCCGAGAAACAGCTTTTCGAGAAGCTGCTGACGGTGAGCGGGATTGGTCCGAAGCTGGCGATCACGATCCTGAGCGGCATGCCGGCCGATGAGATGGTGGGAGCGATTCGCGGCGGCGACCTGGCGCGGCTCACGCGCATTCCAGGAATCGGGAAGAAGACGGCGGAGCGCATGGTACTGGAGCTGCGCGACAAGCTGCCGGCGGCGGTGGGAGCATCCGAAGCGAGCGCGACGCTGGCGAGCCCGGTGGAGGAAGACGTCATTTCCGCGCTGGTAAATCTGGGCTATCAACGGGCAGCGGCGGATAAAGCGCTCGTGGCGGCGCGGGGCGGCAAGAGTGCTCAGAGTTTTGACGTGCTGTTTCGCGAGGCGCTCGGATCGCTCTCGAAATGATTCCCGGCCGTGATGCCCGGACTGTCACGTTTTTAATATTATGACATTGTGATATGATCGTGTCATATCATGGAGGATGTGACAATGGATGCGGAAGCCCGGCTGCGGGTCAACGAAAATGGGCGAGTGGTGATTCCCGCTTCTTTTCGCAAGGCATTGGGTATCAATGCCGGCGATGAGGTGGTGCTGCGAATCGAGGATGATGAATTGCGGATCACTACGCTGAAACGCCGTGTCGAGCGCGCTCAGCGGCGTATCCGACGATACATAAAACCTGGAAGGTCGCTGGCCGACGAGTTGATTGCCGAACGCCGCGAAGCAGCCAAACGTGAATAGGATCGTGCTGGATGCTTCCGTTGTGCTGGCGTTGCTCAACGATGAGCCAGGCGCGGACAAGCTGACTCCGGAACTGTTGAGCAACGCCATCTGCAGTACGGTCAATCTTGCCGAAGTGCACACAAAACTCGTGAGCGAGGGCGGCAGTCCTGATGAAGCCTGGGAAGACACTCTCAGCCCCATTCTGGAGGCCGCGCCCTTCACAGCTGAGCACGCGAGAATTGCAGGGAGTCTGGCTGCCCAAACCCGCGCGCTCGGGTTGTCATTGGGAGACCGTGCCTGTTTGGCTCTTGGACTTACCCTGAAAGCGCCCGTGTACACGGCCGACAAATCGTGGAGGAACCTGAAATTGGGCGTTAGGATTCATGTGATCCGGTAGGGGAGAAGTGGAATGCCTGCCTGAGCGGGCGAGGACGCCCGTCGCTCCATTTGGGATCTAATTGCCTACGAAGCGCAGATACAGGTCGCGGTCGTGGCGGCAGGTTTCAGCCATTTGCTTCACTTTTTCCCAAGCCTGCAATTGGGTATCATCGCGCACGCGATCTTTCGCACGATCCCATTCCTTGAGGAAGGGTTCCATCTGCAGGTGATTGAAAACCGTTTTGCCGAACGGATCAATGCCGCTGAGCAGCAAGAAATCATCATGGCTGGTGGCGGGAACCACGCCGTGCAGCATGACCCACTCACTGCGTTCGCCGAGATCGTCTTCCAGTTTCACGACCAGGGACATGGCTAACCTCGCGGACTGATGCAATGGTACTGGCCGCAATGTAACAGCCTAGGAGGGCATTGTTCAAGCTGAGCCGGTGATCGAAGGTAACAGCGGATTGATCACCAGGGGCAGATGGCCCACGCTGGTCGGATGTGAGCCTCGCTGCGCTCGGCTGGACGGACGAATGGGTCCGTCCCTACGCAACCCTGGACGGGCGAGGGCGCCCGTCTTTCCACACGCCAAGTCTTATGCGTGAGCGACGTGGGTGCCGTGCTGGAAGTGATATTGGAGAATCTTTGCGGCTAAGGCGGGGGTCACGCCCTGTCCTTGCGCTTCGACGGAGCGGACCACTTCTCCGCGACAGATAACTTCGGTGGCCGCGAGCCCGGCAATTTCTGGCGGCAGCACGAGACTGATCTCCAGTTGTGCGTTGGGATGGAGAAATTCTTGTGCCTGGAACAGCAACCCGGAGCGGCTGATGTTCTCGGTGGTGCCGGGGCGCCAGCTCTTTTCACCGAGCGGACGATACCGCAGCGGAAGTTGGAGATTGAAACGACGAGCTCGAAATGGTGGAACCTTCTTGTCAAGAACGCTTGAGTTGCGGGATTGCATGGCGACCTCCAGAGGGATGGGCTCGGAATCCAGCACCTCGCGGACGCGGTCTTTCAGAACGGGAAGGCTGAACGGTTTTTGGAGCAAGTTAATGCCGGCATCGAGGGTGCCATCCAGACCAACGGCATTCTCGGTGTAACCCGACATGTAGAGCACGCGGACGTCCGGTAGCAGAGTGGTGACCTGCCCGGCCAATTCGCGGCCATTCATACCGGGCATAATGACATCGGTAAGCAGGAGGTCGATCACGCCCTCGTGGCCGGCTACGATTTGCAGAGCAGCGGCACCGTCTTCGGCTTCGAGGATCTTGTAACCCTGCGTTTCCAGATACTGGCGGGCGAGACGCCGGAGATTGGTTTCATCTTCGACGAGGAGGATAGTCTCCTGCCCACGATCGGCGCGGGGAAGACCAAGGGAATCCTGGGCAGCGGCGGCGTCTTCTCGGCCATCCACTCGAGGGAAATAGGCACGGAAGGCGGTGCCGCGCTGCGGCTGGCTGTCGACAAAGATAAAGCCGCCGCTCTGTTTCACGATGCCGTACACCATAGAGAGGCCGAGGCCGGTGCCCTTGGCGCCCTTGGTGGTAAAGAAAGGCTCGAAGATGCGGGACTGGGTTTCATTGTCCATGCCAACGCCGGTGTCGCTGATGGCGAGCATGACGTAGTCGCCTGGGGTGAGCGGCGCGTGAGTACGCGCGAAGTGTTCGTCGAGGGTGACGTTGGCAGTCTCGATGATCAGCTTGCCGCCTTGCGGCATGGCATCGCGGGCGTTCACGGCAAGGTTCATGATGACTTGGTCGATCTGACCGGGATCGGCACGGACCGCGCCGATCGCGGGACCTGGAACCATGACAAGATCGATATCCTCACCGATCATGCGGGTAAGCATTTTAAGGTTCTCGGCCACCACCTCGTTCAGGTCCAGCACCTTGGGAGCTAGCATTTGTTTGCGGCTGAAGGCCAGCAATTGCCGGGTCAGCGAAGTGGCTCGCTGTGTGGCATTGGAGATTTCCTGCGCCGGCCCCCGCAGCCGGGGATCGGGTCCGACCCGTTCGAGCAGAAACTCGGAATAGCCGGAGATCACCATCAGCAGGTTGTTGAAGTCGTGTGCGATGCCGCCGGCCAAGCGGCCGATCGCTTCCATTTTTTGCGCCTGACGGAGTTGCAGCTCCAGCATGCGGGTTTCGGTGACGTCTTCCATGAAAAGTTCGAAGCTGCCTCCTTCTTTGCCGTTTGGAATCGAGCGTCCGGAAATGCGCGCCACGATGGGCGCGCCATCCTTACGGACGCACTCCGTAGTCAGGTTGTTGAATTCCTTCCGGGCGTGAAAATAATCGGCGGTTTGAAACCATTGCTGGGCATCGGAGTACAGGCTTCCCAGATGTCTGCCGGTGAGATCGGCGGCGCTGTCGTAACCGAACATAGCCACCATTGCGGGGTTTGCGTCCTGGAGGATGCCGAGCGCGTCGCAGCGGCAGATACCATAAGGCGCGTTCATCACCAGCGAGCGAAAGTTGCTCTCGGAGCGGCGGAGGCTCTCCTGGGTAGCCCGGAGAGCGGCGTTGAACCAGCAGATCAGCAGGGCCACGGCGAAAAACAAGGCGAGGTGCGCGATGGCCTTGCGATACTCGCTGGGAGTCTGTCCTCCGGCGAGCGAATAGTAGGCGCTGACGGTAAGCGCAAAGGAGGTGGCGGCAAGTCCGGGCTTCCATCCTCCGTACCAGGCACTGACCATCACGGCGACGGCGAACACGACGAGGCGGCTCTCCGCGATATCGGAGAAAAACAAGGTTGGAATCAGCGCCAGGACGGTGCTGAGGAGAGCAACTCCGTAACGCAGGATAGGAGCGCGCGCGGGAGCTACGGCCAAGCCGCGGATGAGGGGGAGTTTCATACGCTTGGGCACATGCTATGCGCGGAGCGCGCGCAGAGCGAGTTACGACAGTCCACCGCAATTTCCTGGCGGCACAGTGGCCAGAGGTACACGTACCAGGCACATCAGCCAGGTACATCAGCCAAGTGCATCCGTCAGGTACACCAGCCTGGCACAACCTGGAAAGCAACGTAGAGAGAAAGAACGAAAAGCCTTGTCCACAGCCTAATCTCATAGGATGCTTTCCGCAAAACTCGCTCGTACAAATCGGCGATAAGGGAACATAGTCTGGCAACAGGACTTGCAACCGTGACCGGCAACGACGAAACTAGCGGGGCATCGCAAGGAACATCTTGGGGAATATCGGAATGAATATCGGCCTTTTCGGCGGCAGCTTCGACCCCATACATCGCGGACACCTAACACTGGCCCAGGCGGCCGCCAAATGGTACTCGCTGCGGCAGGTGCTGTTTGTGCCGGCGAATGTTCCTCCGCATAAGCAGAAACAGCCGCTCACAGCGTTCATCCACCGTTATGCCATGGTGGCGCTTGGAACCCAGGACGAACGGGGATTTATGCCGTCTCTGCTGGAGGCGCCAGCTTCTACCGCCGCGGAGCTTCGCTCCGCTGGACGGATGAATGCGCCCGTCCCTACGCAAGGTGGCGTGAATTATTCGATCGATACGGTTCGGCGCCTGAAACGAACTCTGAAAAAATCGGACCGGCTTTTTTTCCTGATCGGGATTGACGCCTTCCGCGACGTCGCAAAATGGCGCGAGGCGCGCGCGCTGCTGGCGGAATGCGATTTCATCGTGGCCAGCCGTCCCGGATATTCGTTGCGGGACGTGGCCGAGTCGCTGCCGGAAGATTTGCGGCCTCCGGCAGCGGTGAGTCGTCCGTTTCAGAAGCTGCCCGCAAGAGGCGATCTGGTTCTTCCTGGGGTCACCCTGCACTTGCTTGAAGGAGTTAATCAGAGCGTCTCCGCGACCGCGATTCGGGCGGCGGCGGCGCAGGGGAAGCCGCTCGGACGATGGCTGGACCCGCGGGTGGCGGACTACATACGCAAGCACGGGCTGTATCGCGGAGAGCGATCGGAGGAGGATCGCGGCAGCTGAGACGCGGCAAGCCGCGTCTCTACAGCGAGCGGGTTACAATCAGCGGGTTACAATCAATGAGCCCGTATGAAGAAAAAGGACGACCTCAAACTCCAAGTGAGTGAAGCCATCCTCGCCTGCCAAGACAAACAAGCTGAGAATGTCACGGTTCTCGAACTGGAAAAAGATTCGGGAGCTTTCACTGACTACTTTGTGATGTGCAGCGGGACTAACTCTCGGCAGATCCAGGCGATTGCCGATGCTGTGGACGAGCGCCTGGAGGCATTGGGCCTTCGCGTAACTCACTCTGAGGGCTATAAGCAGGCGGAGTGGGTGCTGCTCGACTATGTGGATTTCGTCGTCCATGTTTTCTCCGAGAAAGCCCGCCAGTTCTACGACCTGGAACGCCTGTGGAAGTCGGCCAAGCGGTTGGAGCCAACGGAATTGATGGCAAAACCGAAGCCGCGACGGGCGATGACTTCCAAATCCGCGGCAGGCAAAGCCGTGCCCCGAGTGCCCAAGAAGGCACGTAAAAAGGCCTGAGTGCCCGCTTCGAATCCAGCCCCGTGGGGTTCCTCTTTCCGGCTGACGGCCACGGAAAAGTGGAAGGCGAAATCGGCGGCGCTCGGCAAGGCGGTCACGGAAGCTCTCGTTGAATACTCGCGTCCGTTTCCTGATATGCGCGTTCTCGATCTGGCCAGCGGCACCGGAGAACCTGGGATCAGCATGGCGCACTGTGTTCCCCAAGGTTCGGTCACGGCGGTGGATCAGAGTTCGGAACTCCTCGAAATTGCGGCCCAGCGCGCCCGGGACAAGAATCTCTTAAACTTCATCACCCAACAGGCCGACGCGCACCATTTGCCGTTTGCTGACCGGACTTTCGATCTCGCCACCTGCCGTTTTGGGGTGATGTTTTTCAGCGATTGCCAACGAGCACTGGCGGAACTGCGCCGCGTGTTGAAGTCCGGGGCTCGTGCCTGCTTTGCCGCATGGGGTTCGATGGAACAACCCTATTGGCAAACCACGATGAAGATTGTGCATCTTCATACGGGCGGAGCCATGCTTGAACCGGGAGGATCCGATCCTTTTCGATTCTCGGCCGCGGGCTCTCTCTCAGAGGTGCTCACCGCCTCGGGATTTCACGAGGTGGAGGAGTCGACTCACAATTTGCCCTGGACGTGGCCGGGAGACGCGGAAGAAGTTCTCGAATACTTCTGCGCCGTGGCAGCTCCCTTCCGGCCGATGCTGGAACGGGTCCCGGCGGAAGAGTGGCCGGAGATCCGGGCTGAGGCGAAGGCGGCGATGGAGCGGTATCGCGTGGGGGATGAGATTCGGTTTGGCGCCGACGTGGTGCTGGCTTCGGGCAAAGCCTGAGTGACGGAAAAACCTGTGAAAATCAAAGTGGCATGGATCGGGAAGACGAAAGAACCGGCGGTCGAGGCTCTGACTGAGGAATATTTGAAACGGATCTCGCGCTATGCCGAAGTTGCGGGCGTCGCATTGAAAGACGAAGCCGCAATTTTATCGCTGGCCAGCGGCGAGCGGCAGAAAAATAAAGAGCGGTACAAGCTGGTTCTCCTCGATTCGCGGGGGAAACAGTTTTCGTCCGCAGAGCTGGCTGAGTTTCTGGAGCGCGAGCAGGTGAACGCAACCCCGCTGCTGTTCGCGATTGGCGGCAGCGACGGCTTCAGTGAAGAAGCACGACGCCTCGCTGGGTTTACGCTGTCCCTGGGAAAGATGACGCTGCCCCACGAGCTCGCGCGCGTGGTTCTGGTGGAGCAACTTTATCGTGCTTTCACCATTCTCAAGAATCACCCTTATCATTTGGGACATTAACTTTATGGTAACGGGGCAGCGGCCAGTCAGCCCCATCCTCGAGAGACTCAGTTCCTAGCCCCGATGAACTTCTGGCAGCTTCCCAGGAGCGCGAAACTGGCTTACTGTATTTCTTGACAGGCGAACCAAGTCTGAATTTGTAAGCGAGGCCCTCCCCCAATGAAAAACCCGTACGACGTACTGCGAATGAAAGAGCAGGAGCTGTTGCGGGTCCGCAAAGAAATGGATGCTCTGCGGGTCGCTGCGCGGCTGCTGGGCGCCGAGGATCCGGGCGCGGCGAAGAGCGAAGGTCAGCCTAAGCTGCGACGAGTTGTCGAAATGCCGTAGAGGATCTACTCCCCTGTTGTACAGGCGGACGGAAGCCAAAACCGTCCGCCTTCTTGTTTGTGGGAGAAGGCCGGTGCTGCGCAACTGCAGGGCGTAGCCACTTTCGGTTTGACCGCAAGATGCGGATAGCACCCTGCGCGCGATATCCGATATCGTCTTCGCATGCATAAGACGATCGACCCGACCATCCTCTATTTCGGAATACCCGTAGCGCTAATCAGCACGTTGAACCCGGACGGCTCTCCGAACCTGGCGCCGATGTCCTCGGCGTGGTGGCTGGGCTGGAGCTGCATGTTGGGCTTGGGCCAGATGGGACAGACCTCCGACAACCTCATCCGAACGCGCGAGTGCGTTATCAATCTGCCCTCGGAAGACCTAGTCACACTCGTCGACCGCCTCGCACTTACCACCGCCAAGAATCCTGTGCCGGAGAGGAAGCGCCAGTGGGGTTATCGCTATGAAGCGGACAAATTTGGCATCGCGGGATTCACTGCGGTGGAGTCGGAATCGGTAGCGCCACCGCGCGTGCGCGAGTGTCCGGTGCACATGGAGGGCATCGTGCACGATTTCCGCTCCTTCGGCAAGAACGTAAACGCCAATGTTTTCGAGGCGCACATCGTGAAGCTGCACGTCGACGAAAAGCTGCTGGTGGGCGACGGCCAGCGTTCTCATATCGATCCGTCGCGCTGGCGTCCGCTGATCATGAGCTTCTGCCGATTCTTTGGGCTGGGCGGCGAGGTGCATCCGTCGCGCCTTGCAGAATCAGACTTCATGAAATTCATGACTCAGGGGACAACGCCGCAACCGACGAATTCGTCCAGCACGGTCGAGCGGAGATAATGCGCATTGCCAGCTTCGGAGCGGCAGGTCTGGCACGGTAATTCCCGTCCGCGTACAATTACAGATTCGGCTCTATGTCGGATCTGCGCCGTGGTCTCATCATCGTGAATACCGGGCCAGGCAAGGGGAAGACCACTGCGGCCATGGGGACGGCGCTGCGGGCCGTTGGGCAGGGGATGCGCGTCCTGATGCTCCAGTTTCTGAAGGGGTCGTGGCATTATGGCGAGCTCGATGCGGTCAAGGCTTTCGGTGACAAGTTCATCCTGAAGCAGATGGGGCGCGGCTTCGTAAAAGTCGGCGCCGAGAAGTCCGACCCTGAAGACGTGCGGATGGTGGAGGAGGCCTGGGCCGAGGCCGAGAAAGCGATCCAATCCGGCGAATGGGACCTGGTGGTGCTCGACGAAATCAATTACGCCATCAGCTACGGTATGCTGGACCCGGCGAAAGTGGCGGAATCTCTGGCGCGCAAACCGGATATGGTGCACGTCATCTTGACCGGAAGGAATGCGCATCCGACAATTGTCGAGCTTGCCGATACCGTGACCGAAATGCGCCAGGTAAAGCATGCCTACGAGAAAGGCGTGATGGCGCAGAGAGGAATCGAATACTAGTTCTCAGTTCCCGGTTCTCAGTTCTCACTGCGACCGGTTTTACTGAGAACTGAGAACCGGGAACTGGGAACTGCTATTTATGACTTGGTTCAAGCGACAATCCGGCGAGTTGGACACTTCGGGCGAGAAGAAGGTACGCACCGAGGGGCTGTGGGTGAAGTGTGACGAATGCCGCCAGATTATCTGGAAAAAGGACCTGGAAGACAATCTCAACGTCTGCCCGAAGTGCGACAAACACTTCCGCATCGACGCCCGCGCCCGCCTGGCGCAGCTTCTCGACGACAGCAAATACGAGGTTTTCGACAGCAATCTCGCCTCCACCGACCCGCTGAAGTTTGTCGACCTGAAATCGTACTCCTCGCGCCTGAAGCGGGCGAAGGCCGACACCGGCCTCAAAGACGCCATCATCAATGCCCATGGCAAGCTGAACGGCCGCCCGGTGATCGTCAGCTCGATGGAATATTCGTTTATCGGTGGGAGCATGGGAGCGGTGGTTGGCGAGACCATTACGCGTGCGATTGAGAAGGCGATTGAGACGCGGAGGCCGATTATCATCGTTTCGGCGTCGGGCGGCGCACGCATGATGGAGGGCGTGATCAGCCTGATGCAGTTGGCGAAGATCTCCGCCGCGCTGGCGCGTTTAGACGCAGCGCGGGTTCCGTACATTTCGGTTTTGACCGATCCCACCACGGGCGGCGTGACCGCATCGTTTGCCATGTTGGGCGATCTCAACATCGCCGAACCGGGCGCGCTGATTGGCTTCGCGGGACCGCGAGTGATTGAGCAGACGATCCGGCAGAAGCTGCCGCCAGGGTTCCAGCGCTCCGAGTTTCTCCTGGAACATGGAATGCTGGATGCTGTGGTCGCGCGCAAGGAGTTGAAACCATACATCGCGCGGGCGTTGGATTTCATGGTGCAAGCGGCGTAGATCAGCCGTCAGCTATCAGCAGTCAGCCCTCAGCCAAGCCAAACAAGGGCGCGTTAACAGACGAGAACTTGGAGTGCCCGTCAGGTTGCGCTATTCCCTGCTCAATGCGTGGTTTGCACCGTTAGGTGCGCTGGTCTGGATGGCCCCGGAGCGGCGATTGAAACTGTAACCTGACGGCTGAGAGCTGATGGCTGATGGCTAATTACGAAACCGCAGTCGCGCAGATGTACGCGTTGGGCCACGAGTTGGCGCAGACGCCGTCGCACAAGTTCGATCTAGCCCACATGCGCGTGCTGCTAGCGGCGCTCGGGCATCCGGAAAATCGCTTTCCAACCGTGCTGGTCGCCGGCACCAACGGCAAGGGTTCGACGGCGGCTACTCTGGCATCCATCCTGCAGGCTTCGGGACTGAAGACGGGGCTTTATACTTCGCCGCATCTGGTTCGCATCAACGAGCGGATTCGCCTCAGTGGCGAAGCGATCAGCGACCACGACTTCGCGATGCTCCATGACGTAGTTGATCGAACCGCCGAGCGGTTGGTTGGGGAAGGCGATCTGCCGTGGCATCCGAGCTTCTTTGAGATGCTGACCGCGATGGCCTTCGAGTATTTCGCCCGCAGTCGGCCCGACATGGTCGTGCTTGAGGTCGGCATGGGCGGGCGTCTGGATGCGACCAACGTGGTTGAGCCGCGCCTCAGCATCATCACCGACATCTCGCTCGATCATCAGAAGTATCTGGGCGAAACTGTCGGCGAGATTGCGCGCGAAAAAGCGGGGATTATCCGGCCAGGCGGAGTTGTGGTCACGCTGCCGCAATTGCCCGAAGCCAACGACGTGATCGGCAACGCAATCTTGGACGCGGGCGCGCGCGCGGGGAATGCCGTGCCGTATGTGCCGCCGGTGTCGCCGGGAGGCGCGAGTTGCTTGAGTCCGGACGGTGGCGAAGAAGCGGGTATGTGGAGTCGTTATCCTCTCGACGTGATGGGCACACGAATTATGGTCGAGTCGCCGCTGGTGGGGCGCCATCAGTTGCGCAACCTGGCGCTGGCGATCGCGGCGGCGGCGGAACTGCACGACCAGGGAACAGTTCAGATCACGCCGGAGACGATCGCACAGGGCATCCGCGAGACGCATTGGCCGGGGCGCTTCCAGGTGGTACCAGCCGCGGGAGGCAATCCCGAATATGTGTTCGATGTAGCGCACAATCCGGCTGGGGCTTGGGCATTACGGTCGACGCTTTCGACCGCGTATCCGGATTTAGAGAGCGGCGATCCGGGAAACGGCCGGAAGATCACGATAGTGTTTGGCGTGATGCGGGACAAGGCGATGCAGGAGATTGCTGAGATTCTGTTTCCGATCGCCAGGCACGTGATCGTGACTCGCGCTAACAACCCGCGCTCGGCGAGCCAGGATGAAATTCGGCAAGCAGCGGCGCGTGTCGCAGCGGGCATTGATATCGAAGACGCCGAGGATGTACCGTCGGCCATGGAGCGGGCGCGCGAGCTCGCCGGATCAAAGGTTGCCGGAACGGGCGGTCTGGTAGTCGTTACCGGGTCGATTTACATTGTGGGAGAGGCGATGCGAATGCTCGACGTCCGCATCTAAGAATGTGTGGCGCGGGCGCCTCGCGCGAAGAAATGCGTGAACTAGAAATCTTGAACAAGATTGCCACAACTGCGGAGCCCGAAAAAGAGCGTGCCGAGCTGCGCTCGGCTGGTCAACCGGGGGCGACTGTCCCTACATGGTCTGAGGGGCGGCCCGCAGTTCACACCGTCAACCGTCATGGCTGGCTCAGCCGCCTGCGCTCATATTTCATTCTTGCCCCGCTGATCTGGGCCTACACCATCATTCTGGGGACGGTCTCGCTGATCTGTTCGATCTTCGACCGCGACGGCCGCATCCAGCACAAATTCGCCCGCCTCTGGTCGCGGCTCGTGATGAAGACCATTCTGTCGCCGGTGAAAGTCACGGGCATGACTAACGATAGCTTCGACAACTCCAACCCTCGCGTGTATGCGGTCACGCATGCATCGGCGCTCGACATCCCGATTCTCTACGTCTATTTGCCATTTCAATTCCGCATTATTTTCAAAAGTGAATTGCTGGCGTATCCATTTGTGGGTTGGCATCTGAGGCGCTCGGGGCAAGTCTGCATCAACCAGCAGAACCCGGCGGCTTCAATCGGCGCCATCAAGTCAGCGCTGAGGAGCCTGCGCGGTGGAATGCCGCTGGTAATTTTTCCGGAGGGCGGTCGTACGCGAGATGGACAGATTCAGCCTTTCCTGCCGGGTGCCTTCTTTCTGGCGATCAAGGCGCAGGCCGATATCGTGCCCATCGCGCTCGTCGACACATTCAACCTGCTCCCGATGAACACCTACCACATCAAGTGCCAACCGCTGGAGATGCGTGTTGGTGAACCGATCTCCACAGCCGGATTGACCGTGCAAGATACGGAGGCGGTTTCGGCGAAGGTGAAGACGGCGATCGAAGCTCTGCATTCCGCCTCAAGAACCACGTAGGGACAGCCGCCCGCTCTCGGCTGTCCAAGCGGGCGCAGCCCGCTAGGTTCTTACGCCCTCCGCAGCCGCGGCCAATAAAAATACACTTTTCCTTCCCTTTCCACAGGAAGTTTCGCCGCTCCACAGTTTTTACACAACGCACTCGCACTTTGCCGTTGCGTTAATTTTCTCCCTGCCGCAAAGTGCTTGCAGTCAAAAGCGCGAGATGTTCTGAATTTGTTCCGACTAGGATTCAGCGTTGCCGGTGATTTCTCGAGAGTGAATCACCGGGGGAAATTCGGTGCATGTCCAGTGTGCCGGCGCCCGGGCTTTGCGGCCTCCTCAGAAATCCTTCTTCCAAGGAGGATGGAAACGCCGAATCCGAACCTGAGCGTAAGCTTGGGAGCGTCGATGCATAGCACTTTTACGAGTGCGGTTGCGCGATGATCTTTCGCCTTGGCGAAAGACGGCAGTCAGAAACGTCCGCGATAACAATGCGGCCAGGGTGGCTGGCCCAGGCCGCATTGGTTTTAGCCCTCCCCCATTTTCTATCGTCCGCGGTGCCGCAGGGACTTCTCACGACGGATTCCGCACTTTCACTCCCTTCTCGTCAATGAATTAGGACCTCCATTCAGCAATCCCCGTGTCCAAATGCAGCGCCCGTCCCACTTGTTACACTCCAGATTCCCCCGTGTCCTCAGTGCCCCTGTGGTGAAGGTGGTAAGTCGCTGAAGCAAGGAGTATCGCGGCGCTTGATTGGCGATGCCGAGCATTTCTGGCAAAAGCGGTACTACGATTTCAACATTCGAAATTATCCGCAGTTTGTGGAGAAGCTGCGCTATATTCACCGCAATCCGGTGAAGCAAGGGTTATGCGAGCGTCCCGAGGACTGGCAGTGGAGCAGCTTCCGCCACTACGCAACCGGCGCTGAAGGACGCGTAGAGATCGAGTCGGAATGGACGGCACGAAAACGCGAACGAGCGGCCGGAACACTCTGCCCAGCCGTCGAACTGCCCCACTCAAGCCAAAATCGGGCTTGAATGGGCCACCCGCCACAGAAAGGCCTGTCCACGCCCGCGTGATATAGTCCTGCCGAGAAAAGGGGGAACCTATCCCATGTCAAGACCGCCTTACCGTGCGTTGTCGTTAGGGTTGCGGGTGGTGTCCGTACTCATTGCTGTTGGAGGAGTGTTCATGATCCTCGCCGACAAGCCGCTTGTTCTGCGCGTGTTCCTGCATCCTCCCGCGTCCGAGGTTACCACCTTGCTGCTGGCCTTGCTGAAGGAGATGGGTGGCGTCATGCTCATGATCAGCGTGATGCTGTTTCTCGCCGCCCGCGACCCGGCGCGCAACGTCGCCATTCTGGACGCGCTCATTGTCGGTCTCTGCATCCTTGCCATCACGCCGCTGCTGTCTCTGAAGATGCTCGATCTGGGCAGCCTCTATCCGGGGTATTTGATCTGGGGACGATCGCTGGTCAGGCTGGCAATCGCGGCGGTACTGTTTTATGCGCGCCCGCGGGAGACGTTATCGCCACAGTAGCGTATCGAAGGCCCGGGTCGCGTGCCACCTCCCCTTTCGGGACGTGCGTCCCGCCGGCTGCACCATTCATTCGCGTACTTTGCGAATGAGTGGGTGTGGGCACATTCGGAATGTATCGAGTCGGACGAGGCTATTGCAGACTCCGTCGCGTTTATGATGGCAGCGAACGGAGGTTATGATGTCAATAACACACGACCAGAGCCTGCTCGAGGCCCTGCTGGACTCCTGGGATCGGAACAACACTATCCTGCTTAACCTGCTCCGCGCCCTGCCGGAGGGTGGGCTGGAGGCGCGGGTGATGGGGGGCAGCCCGTCCGTCGCAGAGCTTTTTACGCACATACATTATGTGCGACTGGTGTTCATCTCCGAGGATGCCCCCGAGTTCGCCCCCGAGTTTGCCAAAGCCCTGCCCGAGGAGGAGTGGATGGACGAGCGCGATCCCGATCACCTCGCGCAAATGCTGAGCGACAGCGCCAAGGCGGTGCGCGACGCGGTCAAGAGCCGGGTGGAACGAGGCCAGGACATGAACCTCCACTACGACCACCCGATCCTCCTGCTTCAGCACATGATCTGGCACGAGGGCTACCACCACGGCCAGATCAAGCTGGCCCTCAAGGCGACGGGCCGTCCGCTGACGGATCAGGAAGCTGGTCGAGTTACGTGGCAGGTCTGGATGCGCAAGAAGTGAGGCGGTCGGCTGAACTTCTCGAGCGAGGAGGCTTCTACAACCGCCGACGCCGCTCAACTCCGAACATCGCCCAGCACTGATCACCGGCCACCGACCACTGTCTTATTTACCCTTCAACATGTTAACCACCCGATCAAAATCCTCCAGCGTCGCATACTCAATCACAATCTTCCCCCGCCCCTTCCGATCGCGAATCCGCACCCTCATCCCCAGCACTTCCTCGAGCGACCGCTGCGCCGCCTTCACATTCGGATCCACCCACCGGGCTCCGCTTGCCTTCGGCTCGTCCCGCCCGCTCGGCGCACTCACCCCGAACACCACATCCTCCAGCTTCGCGACCGACATCTTTTCTTCCATCGCCTTTTGCGCGAACTTCCAGATCTGGACGTTATCCCGCAGCTGCAATAGCACCCGCGCGTGGCTATAGGTCAACTTTCCCTTCTGCAGCGCCCCGATCACGCCTTCCGGCAGCGCCAGCAGCCGCATGTAATTCGACACACTCTCCCGCGAGACGCCCGCCCGGGCGCCAATCTGCTCCTGCGTAAGCTTGAACTCCGTGCTCAGGTTCGCGAACGCCTCCGCCTGCTCCACGCAATTCAGGTCCTCCCGCTGCAGGTTCTCGACCAGCGTCATTTCTGCCGCTTGCTGCTCCGAAACCCGCTTCACGATCACCGGGATCGTGGTCTTCCCCGCCATCTTCGAAGCCCGCAGCCGGCGCTCACCCAAAATCAGGATGAACCGTCCCTCCACACGCGGACGCACCACAATCGGCTGCAACACTCCCTGCACCGCGATCGAATCCCTCAGTTCCGCGAGCGTTTCTTCGTTGAAGTCTCTGCGGGTCTGGTAAGGATTGGGATCAATCAGATCAATCTCCACGAGAAAGACCGTCTCTCCATCCGCAGTGCGGCCCGAAGCCACCGCCCGCAGCTCGTCAACCGTCGCCGCCCGGCCACCGTCAGCACCAGAAGAAGACAAGGAAGACGACGAGTCGGGTGCCCCATCCTTCCGCGTACTTTGCGGAAGGGTGGGAGACGCCGGCACAACCCTAGGCCCCGGCAGCAGAGACTCCAGGCCTCTCCCCAAAGCGCGCCGCTTCTCGGCCAGCTTCTCGCTAAGTTTCGCCGGTCCCGTCTTGTCCGCCGTCTTATCGGCGGCCGCGTTCGATGTGGTCTGCATCAAGTAGTCTCCCTGGTCGTTTTCTGAGAACTGAGAACCGGGAACTGAGAACTTCCCAACCCGCACATATATCGACAAACATAAATATTTATGTCCATCACTCTAAGCCGCTTCTCCCGAACCGCTCACCATTCCCGCCTGCCGGTCCAGGATCTCCTTCGCCAGTCGTATGTAACTCTCCGCCCCCCGCGACCGCACGTCATACACCAGCGCCGCCTGCCCGTGGCTCGGAGCCTCCGCCAGCCGTATATTTCGCGGGATGGTCGTCGTGCAGAGCTTGTCTCCGAAGTATTTCTTCAACTCCTCCGCCACCTGCTGCGCCAGGTTCGTCCGCTCATCGAACATCGTGAGCACGACGCCCTCAATCGCCAGCGTAGGATTCAGCTCGGCGCGTATCCTCTCAATGGTGTCGAGCAACTCCGACACACCCTCAAGCGCGAAGTATTCCGCTTGCATCGGGATCAGCACTCCATCGGCGGCGACCAGGGCGTTCAGCGTGAGGAGATCGAGCGCCGGCGGACAGTCCAGCACGATGAAGCGAAAACGATCGCGCAAACTTGCGAGTGCGTCGCGCAGACGATACTCGCGCCGGTCCGCCCCGACGAGTTCGATGTTCGCGCCGATCAGATTCTTGTGCGATGGAATCAGCCACAGCTGTTCGAGTTCCGTGAGTTGCAACGCCTCCTCGGCGGAGGCCACGCCCATCATGACGTCGTAGACGCTGATGCGATCGGGATTTTTCACCAGGCCCAGACCGCTGGTGGAGTTCGACTGCGGATCGCAGTCCACCAGGAGCGTATTGACCTCGGCAGCGGCGAGGGAGGCAGCAAGGTTGATGGCGGTCGTAGTTTTGCCGACGCCACCCTTCTGGTTGGCAACTGCGATGACACGTCCCATGATTTTATTTTTGTGTGTTGCGCGTCAGGATATGCGAAGCGATTTGCGAAATCAATGCCTGATTCTGGTGCAACTGCGACCGGTGTTCCACGTGGAACACTCTGCTCGTTTGCCCTCTACGGTGGCGCGAACATCATCCAGTGTTTCACGTGAAACACTTCGCGGCTTTGCATATTGGGAGTTAAGAAAGATCAGGGCTAGCACTATTGCAATGTGGGGAAGTGTTTCATGCGGAACACTCTTGCGAGCTCGTCTCATAATGAGATTATATCTAAAACATTCCACTCACTGCCAGTTCTATGCCAGTAAGATTGCTCGCAGTCTTACAAGTAAGCAATATCTTTGGGGACTCTGACCACTTTTCTCAACGTACACCAACCGACAACACTCTTGTGTGGGACTGCGGCACGGGGATTTGTGGGCACCATTTCAGGGCGGTCAGGGTCGTTAGGTGGGGGATTTGGTCGGCTCCTATTAGCAGGGCCAGGGTGGCGCTGGGGGCCATGAGCGTTACGGCTTGGGGGAGGATAGCGGCGAACTGTTCTACGGCTCGGAGAGTTACTACTTCGGCGCGGGGGAAGTCGGGACGGGCGGCCAGGACTTCGGCTCGGTCGGAGATTACATCGATGTTGGTCAATGTAAGTGCGCGGGCGACTTCGCGGAGGAAGGAGGCTTTTTTGTTGTTTGATTCGAGCAGCGTCAGGTGGATTTGCGGGGCCCAGAGTTTCAGGGGAAGGGCGGGGAATCCGGCGCCGGAGCCGATATCGAGGACGCGGGGAGCGGTGGAGGGGTAGGGGTCCTTCGACTTCGCCGAGCCAATGGCTTCGCGCTTGGCTTGGCTGCGCTCAGGATGACAGGGCGGTGGGAAGAGGTGGCGAGCCATGAAGAAGGACTCGCCGAAGTGGCGGGTTACGATTTCTTCTGGATGGCGGATGGCGGTCAGGTTGATGCGGGCGTTCCAGCGGAGTAATAGATCGATGTATGTCGATATTTGATCGAGCAGAGATGGTGGAAGCGGCTGTTCCAGGAAAGGTTCGAGAAGGTCGGCGATGCGAGCGGTGTCCACGGAGCGCCTGGAGAGATTCTAGCGGAAGTGGTTACCGAAGTGCGGTTTCTGGGTCCATGGTTCTCAGTTCCCATTTCTCAGGCAGGTAAGATACGGGCGTGGCTTTGTGCCTGCGTCGATTGATTTCAGTTTGCATAGGAGAGTCTCATGTTTCAGATCCGTCTCACGATCTTTTTAATGCTGGCATTGTCAATTCTGCCGGGAAGGCTCGCGGCCCAGGATCCAAGGGGCGCTGATGCCGGCGAGTACGTCATTCTCAACGCGCAATATGGCTCGGATCGCAGTCACGTGGATGTTACTGGGCGACTGAAGGAGTTGGCGCGCCATGATCGTCCTTTTCGGATCAGCCACGACTCGATGAACGCGGATCCGGACCATGGAAGGACGAAGGTGCTGCGGATTTTTGCGCGGGGTCCAAACGGGCGAGAACGGATGTTTGAGTTTCGCGACGGCAGTGTGGTCGACGGAGCGATGTTTCGCAGCTGGAGACAGGGCGACTGGGGCGACGAACACTGGAACGGTGGCTGGAATGGGGGACGCGATAACGACGCCGGCGAGTACGTGATTCTTAGCGCGCAATATGGGGGCGAGCGCCGGCATGTGGATGTTACACAGCCGCTGCGGGAAATGGCGCATCAGGACCGGACGTTCCGGTTGGACTACCGTACGTTCGGGGTGGACCCCGATGAGGGACACGCGAAGTCGCTGCGTATTTTTGCGCGGGGTCTAAATGGACAGGAGCAGATGTTCGAGTATCTGGATAACAGCGTGATTGACGGGGCGATATTTCGGGGCTGGGGCAGTGGCGAGCGGGGTAGCAGTGGCTGGAGCGGCAATTGGAATGGCGGAGGCGAGGGCGCGTTCGTGATTCTTAGCGCGCAATATGGCAACGAGCGCCGGCATGTGGATGTTACGAACCGGCTGCGGGAGATGGCGCGTCAGGACCGGACGTTCCGGTTGGACTACCGTACGTTCGGCGTGGACCCGGATGAGGGACATGGGAAGGTGCTGCGGATTTTTGCGCGGGGCCCGAACGGCCGAGAGCACATGTTTGAGTATCGCGACGGCAGCGTGATTGACGGCGCAGAGTTCCGAGGCTGGGACCGCGGCGAATGGGGCAACGACAATGATCGTTGGAGCGGCCGGTGGGAAGGTGAAGAGCGCGAGGAGAGAGAAAGAGAGAGGGAGAGATAAGACGGCTTCGGATCCGAGCTAACTCGGATCTCTCGACGTGCGAGTGCAACGTTCCGCGGAACACTCCCGTCCGAGCGAGGCTTGGGCGGGGCACCCTTCAGGGTTGAGATGTACGCGAAGTCTGGGACAGCCGGCTAGACTAGACTCCTGATGGAACAAGCAAACTATCCCACTGAGAAGGTGAATACTCGCTGCTGCGTGGCGGGCGGGGGACCAGCGGGGATGATTGCGGGGTTCCTGCTTGCGCGTGCTGGCGTCGATGTGGTGGTCCTGGAGAAGCACGCGGATTTTTTGCGTGATTTTCGCGGGGACACGATTCATCCCTCGACCCTGGAACTGATGTACGAGCTTGGAATTCTCGAGGAGTTCCTACGCCGGCCGCATCAGGAGCTGCCTCAATTCGGCGGCCAAGTCGAAGACGTCACGGTGATTGTCGCCGATTTTTCTCACCTGCCTACGCACTGCAAGTTCATCGCGCTGATGCCGCAGTGGGATTTCCTGAACTTCATCGCGGAAAAGGCGAAGGCTTACCCGCAATTCCATTTGCGCATGGAGTCCGAGGTCACGGAATTGATTGAGGAAAACGGCCGCATAGCGGGAGTTCGTGCCAAGACCTCGCAAGGGACCTCGCAAGGCATTTTGGAAGTGCGCGCGGATTTGACTCTGGGGACAGATGGCCGGCATTCCATTGTTCGCGCCAAAGCTGGACTCGAGGTCATCGATCTGGGGGCTCCGATCGACGTGCTTTGGATGCGTCTTACGCGCGAGCCGAGTGACCCGGATCAAACATTGGGGCGCTTCCGCGCGGGGAAGATTCTGGTGATGCTGAACCGCGCCGACTATTGGCAATGCGCATATGTGATCCCGAAGGGGGGCTTCGAGGTAATCCGGCAAAAAGGGCTGGCGGCGTTTCGCGAAGACATTGCGAGTGTCGCTCCCTTCTTGCGCGGACGCACGGACGAGCTGAAAGATTGGAACGATATCAAGCTGTTGACGGTTGCCGTCGATCGCCTGCGCCAGTGGTGGCGGAGCGGCCTTCTGTGCCTGGGAGACTCCGCTCATGCGATGTCTCCGGTCGGAGGGGTCGGCATTAACCTAGCCATTCAGGACGCGGTTGCCGCCACCAATATTCTGACGCAGTCATTGTCATTGCTACGTGGTGCGGTCAGGGACGAGCAACTGCGCGAAGTGCAAGAGCGTCGCGAATATCCGACGCGTATGACCCAGTGGGTCCAGGTCCTCGCGCACAAGCGCCTGCTTGGCCCGGCTTTGAGTCAGAAAACCCAGATTCGTCAGCTTCCACTGGCTTTTAAACTTTTGCGGCGATTCCCGGTCTTGCGCCGGATTCCGGCGCGTCTGCTCGGCCTGGGATTTCGACCTGAGCACGTGCGTACAGGTGAGCGCAGTCCCGAACTTTCACAATAAGCGGTGGCGACGGTGTGTCGACGTGGCGGAGGAGGGCGGCTAGACTTTCGCCTTCGCTTTGAGCTTCACCTGTCCACCCTTGGTCTCGACCGAATACACCACTGTATCGCAGCCCTGCTGCTTGCGAATCTCACTGGTCTTTTTCTTGACGAACGCGGCGAAGGAATCGAGATTGCCGGAAACCTTTTCTCCCGACTTTTGCTTGGCTTCGCTCAGCGCCTTGTAGAGGGATTCGACTTGTTCTCGCTCCGCCGCCGCGCCGGAGCACTGCACCGAGAAAGGCTGGTCAGCCGCTGACCCTGGCGTTCCGGCGCCTGCGGTTGGGGCTTTGTGGCTGAGGCCATACACCCGATGCTTCGCTTCGTGCTCTTCGGGGACGCGCACGCCCTGCACGGAGAGGATCTTATCCGCTGGCCGGCGGTAGCCCTCTTCGCGAATCCGCATTTTCTTGCGCCACAAGTCGCTTTGAATGGCGTAGCGCTGCGCCATCTCGTTGTACCGGAAGCGCTGAGAAAAACTCAACCGCGAGCTATCGCTGAACTTGCGAATTAACGACAGAACTTTCCATTCGACGTCGGTAGGAGGCCGTTTGGCCGGGTTGTTGAAGAAAATCTCGTACTCGATCTTCAGCCGGCGAAGTTGCTGATCGAGAAGATTCAGCTCTTCATCAATGGTCACAAATATCCCCCAGGCAATAGCTTAGCGTCCCAAGGATGGGATGGCGAGGTTCCGGCGGACACCTGAGGGATGGTACGAAAGTGTAAGTGCAGCCGTCAGCTGTCAGCCGTCAGCCATCAGCTGTCAGTCTTCAGTCTTGGGCAAACGAACCGTATTTCCCCTAATTCGAACCATTTTTGCGCCGTGAGTGGGTATAATCCAGCCGCTAGTTCTGGAGGATAACTTTGAACACAAAGCTTCGGATGTCTGTAGTCCTTACAGTTGTCGTCCTCGCGTCTGGAATTGGCGCTGCAACCGGTACGAGCGATGAGCAGACAATTCGTGATTTGGATAAGGAATGGTCGCGGTCAGCGGAAACGAAAGATGCGGAAAAGTTTGCCTCCTTCTATTCCGAAACGGGATCGGTGATGCCGTTCAACGCGCCGATTGCAACCGGCAGAGCAAAAGTCCAGGAAGTCTGGGCGCAGCTCATGGCCAAGCCGGGCTTCTCTTTGCGCTTTGCGCCCACGCGAGTCGAAGTCGCGGGGTCGAAAGACGTGGCCTACGACATCGGGACCTTCGAACTCAAGCTGAACGATGCGCAGGGCTCGCCCATGACCATCCCCGGGAAGTACGTGGTGATCTGGAAGAAGCAGAAGGGTGGCGACTGGAAGGCTGAGGCCGACATCTTCAATACCGACAAATAGCGCTTCAGCGCCCCGCGATCTTGACAGGCCTGAAAGCTGATAGCTGACGGCTGAGGGCTGGTTTATTTCGACGCGCTCGATGCCATCTTCTTCACCATCGCGAGCACCAGCTTCCGGTCGCTGTCGTTCAGATTCGCCGAATACCGCCGCATCTGGCTCAGAAAGCGGACCTCATCGTCGGAGAGCTGCGGCAATCCCTTGTGGCCGTTGTTGTTGCCTTCGGAAAAGAACTGCGACAACGCCAAATCCATGGCTCCGGCGATCTTGGCGAGGGTGTCCAGCGAAGGGATGGTGTGGCCGTTCTCAACGCGCGACAGGTAGCAGCGCAACAGGCCAGTGCGCTTTTCGATGTCGCCCTGGGACATGCTTCGCTGGAGCCGGAAATTGCGGATGGTCTCGCCGATGTTCATAGATAAGCGACTAATTCAATCCCAAGAATGAATGTCCAGGTCAAGATTTAAAGATGCGTGCATAGTAACCAGAGTAGTACCGTCTGGCAAGTGGAAATTCCTGGCGTCCTCGCGGTTGTTGGCTTTATGAATGTTTTCTTGGAGTCGCACGGCCTCAGCGAGTGCCGCAGAAGGCCGCATTAATACGAGTTTTCGCGTCACGGAGAGACATCCAAAATCGCACAAATACTTGTGCACGCTTCCGTAAGAACTCCAAACCGCTGCCGCTCACTTCTTCCGGTCCTAAGACCTGACACCTGCCTCTATGGAGTCCCCTCAAACAGCGGCCAAAGCCCATCGGCAGTGACGCGGTAGATGGCATAGGCACTGCCATTGTCGGAGGTACGCCGGAACAGCAATTCGCCGCGGCCATCGCCGTCGGCATCAACCGCATCGATCAGTTCCATGCGCGGAGAGACGTCGAGATGCCGCGAATCAGTCTCCGAGAAAAATAGTTTTTTCAACTCGCCTTCGAGGTTGGTGCGGGCGATCAGCGTGATCTCCTTAGGTTCTTCGAAGCTTTCGGTCGCGCCCGCAGCCGGGTGAGTTTTCGCGGAGAGCACGAGCACGGGCTCGTTCGAATTGGAGAGATCGAAGATGCGCAAGCTGACATCGTCGAAGGCAGGCTTGGGCAGCTTGCCGGCGGATTTGGGGGGCGATTTGCGAGCGGATGCCGTCTTCTGCGCGGTCGCAGCCTCTTTTGTGACAGCGGTTGCCTGGGCGTGAAGCTGGGTCGCGGCGAGAGCGATCATCTTGCTGCGATAGCTGGCTTCTTCCGCGGGCTTCACATCATAAGCGTAGGGACGCGGATCAGGGCCGCCGGCATCGGAAATTGCTGGGATGAAAGTGATCTGCGCCGAAGCCGCAGCGGAATCTTTTGCCGTCTTTGCGTCGGGCTTTCCCGTGCCCGGCGAGGCCGTGCCTGCGGGCGCTGCTTCCGGCAGAGGCTCGAACGTCGCAAAGGGCTCGCGGCGGGCAGTTGAGTCCGGCTTCCCGCGTCGCAGCCTGGGACGATTCGGATCCTCGAACGGCTCGTTGGAGGCAGAGGCGGACGCAGAAGTAGACGCAGAAGCCTTCGCCGTCTCCGGTGTCGCAGGCGCCTTTGCGGCTTCCGATGCGCTCGGCGCGCTGGCGGGCGGCGCAGGAGTCGGCGCTGGCGCCGTGCCCGCGGGCTTTTGCTGGTCTTTTTTATCTTTACCTTTATCCGATTTATCTTTATCTGCGTCGGGGCCGCTATCGGAGTCTGCTTTGTCGCTTCGGCGGTGAAGTACGGGGGGCGCGTCCTTGTCTTCGATCACGGGAGTGGAATACTTCTTGCTTTTCTCCGGAGCCTTCTCTCCCGCAGGAAGCCATGTGCCTTCGGCGATCCAGACGTGGTTGAGTTGTCCGGGTTGCGTAATTGTGAAGACGCCCTGCGACACGCCGGCGCGAAAACCTTCGTAGACGATGCCGAAGTCGAGAGCCATGGGAACAGGCGCAGCTTTGTATGAGCCCGCGTCGTAAAATTTACCGTCCATCATGATGGCAATGGGAGTGAGGCGGGCTTTGCCCTTGGGCGAGAGCTGAATGAGCCCAATCGCGCGCGGTCCCTTGTTAGACGCCGGCTTGTGCCCGTAGTGCGGGATCGGACCTTGAACGGCAACCTGAGCCACAAGCCATGAACTGGCGAGCAAAGTTGCGGCGGTCAAGGTGACGGCGAACATCCGGTTGCGATATAACTTGCGATGTAACAGCGAGTGGCGAGGAGAAAATTCCATGGAAGTTAATGATAAATCCCCAGACTTCAATACGACGGACGAGAACGGCAAGGAGGTTGCCTCAAAAGATTTTCGCGGCAAGACGGTGGTGCTTTATTTTTATCCCAAGGCCGATACGCCGGGCTGCACCAAGGAAGCGTGCAGCTTCCGCGACAGCTATTCGGCGATCAAGAAGACCGGCGTGGTGCTGCTTGGAATATCCGCCGACACAGCAGGATCGCAGAAGAAGTTTCAGGACAAATTCAGTTTGCCTTTCCCCTTGCTGGCCGATCCGGAGAAGAAAATTGCCAACCTGTTCGGAGTGGTCAAAGAAAAGAACATGTACGGCAAGAAAGTGAAAGGCATCGCGCGGACAACTTTCGTGATTGGCCCTGACGGGAAGATCAAGCACGTCTTCAATAACGTGAAGGCGGAAGGGCACGCGGACGAAGTGCTGGCGTACTTGAAGAGCGCGGCCTGAGACAGCTGGATTCTGGATCGCGCTCGTGCGGGGAAGTTCGTGTGGGGACGGGCGCCTCGCCCGTCCAAGCCGAGCGCAGCTCGGCAGCTGCCGGCGACCACATCAACTCTGGATTTCGCGTTAGCCTCATGGACATGAGTTCCCTCGGTAGCCTTACTTTGCTGAAACCGGAGTTCTTCAATCGCGATCCGCGGCGGGTGGCGCGGGCGTTGCTGGGGAAATTGCTGGTCCGGAAAACGCCTCGCGGAGTTCTGGCGGGACGAATTGTTGAGACCGAAGCGTATCTCGGCAAGGACGATGCAGCGGCGCACGCAGCAGCGGGCAAGACCGCGCGGAATGCCGTTCTCTTCGGTCCTCCCGGCCACGCGTACGTGTACTTCATCTATGGCAATCACTATTGCCTGAACGTTTCCTGCCTGCCGGACGGAGTGCCCGGAGGCGTGCTATTTCGGGCGCTGGAGCCAGTAGCAGGCATCGAGCAAATGGCCGAGGCGCGAGGGATTGAGGTAGCAAAAGAAATTGATCTCAGAGAAATTTCTTTCCTCAAAAGGATTTCTTCTGGCCCGGGACGCATGGCGGAAGCCCTGGAGATTACGCGCGAGCGAGACAATGGGAAAAGCCTGGTAAGCCCGCGCTCGGACCTGCGCATTGCCGATGACGGCTATCGCGTGCGACGTGTAGCGGTAACACCGCGCATCGGTATCGTGAAATCCGCTGAGCAGCCGTTGCGTTACTTCATCGCCGGAAATCCCTTTGTCTCCGGGCGGCTTGTTCACTAATGCAATTTCTCGTACTCCGCTTTCGCTTGCTTCAGAACAGGCAGTTCCGGATCGGCATCTTTCCAAGCGGCAAAGAAGTCCTGGTAGGCGGACTTGGCCGGGGCGGTGTTGCCCTGCAAAGCGTACGCACGCCCCAGACCCAGATGGGAGAGATTGTAGGTGACATTCAGAGGGTCAATACCGCGGTGGTCCAGTATCCTCTGGTATTCGGCCGCCGCTTTTGCGCCCTGTTTCGAGCCCAGGAACGCCTCGCCACGAATGTAGTTGACCCAGAATCCCGCGGCGCCGGGACTGCTGCCGAGTTCGTAGGGCGTGGCTATTTCCAGCCGCGCTACGGCCTGTGCTGGCTGATTGCGCTGCAGGTCGCTCGTGGCCTGGGCGAGGGGAACGAAGACCTTGTTGAGTAGAATATCGGTGGGATACTCGCGGACCAGATCGTCCGCGACTTTCTGGCTGCGCGCGGTGTCTCCGGTCCGGGCCAGCAACTGCATCACACTTGTCCGGGTGCTGCGGTCCTGCGAGATTGCGAGAGCATCCGAAATTTTCTGACGCGCTTCCTTGAGGTTGCCGAGTTCCGCTTCGCACGTAGCCTGGTCAGCGAGAATGACGCCGTTGAATTCCTTGTAACCCAGACGCTGGGAGGCGCTTTCACTTTGGGCATAAGCGTCGCGGGCGGGCTGCAGCTTGCCCAGCGAGCACTCGGCGTGGGCGTGGATCAGAAACAGGATAGGTTCGTCTGGTTTTCCAATAGCCAATTCTAGTTCGTGGCGCTGAGCGGCTTCATCGCCGCGAATAAAGGCGAGATCATAGAGCGTGAAATGCACCGAGCGGCCCATGTTCTGTGCTGCCGCCCGCTCGGCCACCGCCCTGGCTTCGTCGAAGCGATTGAGGCGTTCATAGGCGTCGGCGACATTCTGAAAGGCGTAAACGTCTTTGGGGTCGATGCGCATAGCCTCGCTGGAGCTGGCCAAGGCCTTCTCCTGCTGACCAATGGCCTGGTAGCGCAGGGCGAGGTTGTCGCGAGGCGCAGTGTCGCGCGGGTAGGTTTGCACCCACTGTTCGTAGATCTCGATGGCCTTCTCCAAGTCGCCGGTGACAATGTCATAGTAATGCGAGGAGATATAGAGCCTTTCACGTTCGCTGGCTCTCTCCTTCAAATCGAAAGCTTTGGCGATAAAACTGTCGGCCAGCCCCTGCTGCGTAAGATTGTTATAGGCCACGCCCAGGGTGGCATGCGCCATGGCGAAGTTGGGATCAAGCTCGACGGCGCGTTTGAGGTGGGGAATGGCCTTCGCGTCTTCAAGTCTCTGATGCTCGGCCTGTCCAAGGCTGAAAGCCTGCAAGGCTTCGAGCGACGACGTGGTGGCCTGTTCGAGCGGCGTGGCGAACTTCTGCACGGAGCCGATGGACTCGCCCAGCTTGCCCCGTAAGCTGGAAGCGGCCTGGTCGAGCGACTTGAGGACCTGCTCCTTGCTCTCGGCTTCCTTCTCTTCGCGGGCCAACACGTCACCGGTTTGGGCATTCAGAGCGGAAAGGGTTAGGACATAGTGTGTGCCCAGGCTGGCGATCGAGCCGGTAAGCATGGCCTTGGCGCCTTCGCGCATGCAAATCTCGCGGGCGACGTCGTTGGTAAGACGTGCGTCGGGCGGGCGGCCCATGAAGCGCAGGGCATCGTGGATGCGGGATTCGCGCAACAGGTTCAGATAAGGGGATTGCTCGAGTTGGACCGCCAGCGCCTGCTTCAAGGTTCCGTCGAAAACCGGATCGCCGGTTGTGTTGACGAAGTCGGCGAGGACGACGGTATCTTTTTCGGTGAGCGCGTTGGCCCGGCGGGACCGGAAGAATAGGCCTCCGCCAATCAGGGCTGCAATCAACACAGCGACAGCGACGGCGGGAATCGTCCATGATTTTTTCGGAGCGGCGGGAGCGGTGCCACTCGCGGGCGTCAACGCGCCCGACGAACCTGCTGCCACCGCCGAACCTGATCCCGACGAAGCCACCTGCGCTGCGGGCCGCGATCCTGAATCCGGCGCCGCTGCCACGGACCCGGAACTTGCGGCCACTGCGCGTCCCGTGTCGGTGTCGCGCTTTAGCCGTTGCAGGTCTGCCCGGATATCCGCCGCGTGCTGGTAGCGCAGATTGCGGTCTTTCTCCAGCGCCTTGTTGATGATGTCTTCGAGCTTTGGGGGCAGGTCGGGATTCAGCCGGATGGGAGGAGTCGGCGCCCGATCGAGGATCGCTTGAAAAATCAGCGCTGACGTGTCACCGCGAAACGGCAACATCCCGGTCGCCATTTCATAGAGCACGGCTCCAAACGAAAACAGGTCGGTTCGCGAATCCAGTTCCTTTCCCTTCGCCTGCTCCGGAGACATGTATGCCACCGTCCCAAGCGCCGAACCGGGGCTGGTGAGGTGCTCCTCCGCTGCCGAGGCCTCCACGGTTACACCAGAAGCCTCCGATGGCCGCGAGGCGGGCCCTGTGACTTTCGCCAGGCCAAAATCCAGGATCTTCGCGTGGCCGCGCTTGGTCACAAAAATATTTGCCGGCTTAATATCGCGATGCACGATTCCCTGCGCGTGCGCCGCATCCAGCGCATCGGCAATCTCGATACCGAGCGAAAGCAGCGTCTCCAGCTCCATCGGACGGTTGCCGATGATGTGTTTCAGCGTCGCGCCGTCGAGGTACTCCATGACGATGAACGCCTTGCCGTCCTGCTCACCAATGTCGTGGATGGTGCAGATATTCGGATGGTTGAGCGCCGAGGCAGCTCTCGCTTCACGGCGGAATCGCTCGAGCGACTGGCGGTCCTGCGCCACATTTTCAGGAAGGAACTTCAGGGCAACAAAGCGGTCAAGGCGAGTGTCCTCAGCCTTGTATACGACACCCATGCCTCCGCCGCCGAGCTTCTCGACGATGCGGTAATGCGAGATGATCTCGCCAACCATTCCTTCTCCCTGCGCTGCGCTGAAATCTTACGGGCGGTCATGGGTCAAGTCAACCAATTAGACTGCGGCGTTCCTACCGCGAAATCGATTCAGGGATTCAGAACGGTGTTGTCGATCAGGCGCGTGGATCCGATGTAGGCGGCGACGGCGACCAGTGTCTTTTGCGAAATCCGTTCGACGGGATCAAGCGTGTCCGGATCGACGATCTCGAAGTAATCGAGCACGACTTGCGGATTGCGGGCAAAGACTTTTTGGGCGGCTGAGACCAGCTGGGCAGAGAATCTTTCCCCCGCTTGAAATTCCTGCTGCACTTGCTGCAACGAACGCCGCAGCACGAGCGCGCGGCCGCGTTCTTCTCGATTCAAGTACGCGTTGCGGGAACTCATGGCCAAGCCATCGGATTCGCGCACGATCGGGCAGGCGACAATTTCCACGGGGAAGTTCAGGTCTTGCACCATGCGCCGGATCACGGCCAGCTGCGCGGCGTCTTTTTGTCCGAAGAATGCGGTGTCGGGCTCGAGGATGTGAAACAGCTTGGAGACGATTGTGGTTACGCCGCGGAAATGGCCGGGGCGGGAGCGTCCGTCAAGCTTATCGCTTAGCCCTTCGACCAGCACCCAGGTGACTTGGCCATGGGGATATATCTCGTCGACCGACGGCGCGAAAAGGATATCGACACCCTCTTTTTCCAGCAGCTGGCAGTCGCGATCGAATTGGCGCGGATATTTTGACAAATCTTCGGTCGGGCCGAATTGGGTGGGGTTGACGAAAATGGAAACGGCAACCTTGTCGCACTGCGCTTCTGCAGCGCGGACCAGCGACAAGTGCCCTTCATGCAGAGCGCCCATGGTTGGAACGAGGCCGAGGCGTTTGCGGCCCGTGCGTGCATCCCGCCAGGCAGCACGAGCTTCCGGAATGGTGGCGCAAATCTTCATGCTTCGTAGAGACGCGGCTCGCCGCGTCTCATGCCGCGTCCAAAAAGAGGGCAAGCCCCGCCTCTACAGGCGCCGCACCGGGACGCTCAAGGCGCTTCGCGAACTTGTACATCCAATTCTTTGAGGGTTCCGAGGAGCAGGGCGCGGTTCTTGCGCAGATCTGCTTTCGTCTGTTCGGATGGATTTTTGGGAACAGCCTGGGCGACCAACACAACGCGGCCATAAGGCCAGGCGCTCGACGGAAGAGCGACCAACTCCGCTGGAATTTCTTCCTGCTTCAGAACGTGGATCTCGCGATTGGAAAGATCGACGAAGCCGATCCCATCCTCGCGAACCACCAAATAAGGATTCTTCCAAGCGGTCATGTCGCTGAAGTTCGGATACTTTGAGGGATCCGGCGCGGGAATGGACTCGAGGCCGGTCGGCTGCGGCGTTTCCGCGGTCTCCGGTTGCGGGGGTTTGGAGCAGCCCACCAGAGCCCCCAGTAGGACCAGACAGACAAAGAACACGTAGGTGTTTCGCACCGAGTTCCGCACAATGTTCCGGCCGGTATCCAGGCCATGCCTTAGAAGGCTTCCCCCTGTGGTCCTTCCCCCGTGGTCCTCTGTGTCCACTGTGGTTAGATTCCGCACGACGGTTCGTAAGACAGTTCGCACGACGCTTCTCCGCCCGCCCTTATCACCGCATGGCGCGCTTGCGGTGGAGTACCGTTTCAAGTGCGGCCTGCGTTTCCTTCGGCAGGTGGTAGGACTCAGCATCGTTCGGGAACCGGTGCGAAACGACGTCCGCCTTGAAGGCCAGTATGGATTGCGTGATCAAGGCAGCCGCGTCTCCGTAATGGCGAACAAATTTTGCCGGCTGCCCGAACGTCAGGTTGACGAGATCGTGGAAGACCAGCACCTGGCCATCGCAATCCGGGCCGGCGCCGATGCCGATGGTCGGTGTTTCGATCTCGGCGGTGATCATGGCCGCAACTTCGCGGGGGATGCCTTCCAGGTAGATGCATGCCACACCGGCGCGGTCGAGGGCAACCGCATCACGCATGAGCTGCTCGACGGCATTCAGAGTCTTCCCCTGAACTTTATAGCCGCCCATCATGTTGACCGATTGCGGCGTGAGGCCGATGTGTCCGGCGACGGGAATCTCCGCGTCAATCACGCGGCGGATCACGTCCACGCGCTTCTCGCCACCCTCCAACTTGACGGCCTCCGCGCCACCTTCTTTCACGAAGCGGGCAGCGTTGTGGATGGCTTCGTTGGTGTCAGCCTGGTAAGAACCGTAAGGCATGTCGGCGATGAGCAACGCGTCTTCTACCCCGCGGCGCACGGCGCGGACGTGGTGCAGCATCTCATCGACGGTGACGGAGAGCGTGTTCTCGTACCCGAGCATGGTCATGGCGAGCGAATCGCCGACCAAGGCAATGTCGATGCCGGCCTCGTCGACCAGGCGCGCGGTGGCGTAGTCGTAAGCGGTCAGGCAGGTGATCGGATCGCGCTGAAACTTCTTTTCGCGGAGAGTGGCGGTGGTGATCTTGCGGCGAGGTTCGCCGATCGGCGTGAGACTCACGATGTCCTCCAGTGCCCCTCCGCAAACTGGGCGGATAGAGCCTGTATGCGTGTTTGATGACGCTGGGGGGATTATAGCTGCAAAGGGGGCGTTGGTCGATAGTCGTTGGTCGTAGGTCGTAACCAGATACTGGGTCGCTCCAAGTCCTTTATCTTCATATTATCTTCAATGACGATGTAGCGCAGGAAGAAAAGAAATTGATTATCGGCTCCGCTTGCGCTTCGCGTTCTCACGCAGCCATGCGGTGTAAGCAGCTTCATCGAGCGTGCCAGATGCCAGAGCCATGATGGCTTGGGTAGCATTCGCCTCGCGGGCTTTGAAGTCGAAACCGTGGAGTTCGAGGAAGAGAACGCCAATCACAAACCCCGTCCGCTTGTTGCCATCGACAAAAGGATGGTTGCGGACGATACCGGCTGTGTACAGGGCGGCCATTTCGACAATATCCGAAGTGCCGGCATAGGCGTGGTGCTGGCGGGGACGCGCAAGGGCGGACTCCAAAAGACCCCGGTCACGCAACCCGGTTGCGCCGCCGTGGAGCGCCAGGAGCCGGTCGTGGATCGCGAGAACGTCGCGCTCTTCGATCCAGCGTGGTCCTTGACTCTTCTTCGCCGCCACGGTTCACTTTGCCAGGGCGTGAAGGGTGTTGCGATAGCGGCCCATGATTTCTTCCGCCTTCGCCATTTTCTTCTCGAACGCCGGATCGTACGGGGTGAGCCGGTAATCGCCGTCCCCCGACTCGATAAGAAAAAGTCGCTCCCCGTTGCTGGTCTGCAAGCGGTCGATCACTTCTTTCGGCAGAACCACGCCCAGCGAGTTGCCGAATTTACGAATCTTGAGTTCAACCATGGCGCTCCCTCGTGTTATTACAATTGTAATAACATTGGGGATGACGGTCAAGATCAAGACAGATCGGAATCCAAGCCGCCGAAATCCGCAAAATGGGACCGGTCGCGGTCCCGCAAAGAGTACGGCGGAGGTAGGTAGGTAGGTATCGGAGGCGAGGATGAAGGTTATTTGACCACTAGAAATGGGCGTGAGAGACTTAGCACGGCTGTCTCTTATGACCCCTCGAACTATAGTGCTCAAAGCAGTACCTCTTTTCATCGCAACGGTATTCCTGCTTCCTCTTCTGGCCGTCATGGCTTGGGCGCAGTCCCAAGGAGTGAGCATAGAGCGCGACACAAAGGCAAGTTACCAAGCACGCGACGGCGAGGCATTGGTGATTATTTCCGTGTTCGCGGAGAACGGCAGGAATCATCTCGACCGGCAGTCGGTCGTAAAGATGACGAACGAGATCACTAAGAACGTCACCTGGCAGACCACCGACGGCAATTCCGAAGCCGCGGTTGGTTTTCTTTTCGGCAAGTATGAAATCGAGATAAGCGCTGTCGGATATTTGAGCCAGAAAAAGGAAGTCCAAGCCAACAACACACTCATTACGACGCGGATGGAGTTCTCCCTCCATCGTGATCCCAACGCAGTCGACCTCAACATATCCGAGGGAACGGTTCCCCCCAAAGCACGTGGAGATCTCAAGCATGGCCTTTCCGCTCTCAAATCCGCGAATCTTAAGGATGCGAAAAAGAGCCTGGATGCGGCTTACAAACTGGCACCGTCGAATCCGGACGTCAACTATCTGTTGGGCTACATAGCCTATGAGCAAAAAGACCTTGC
Organism: uncultured Acidobacteriaceae bacterium; assembly: GCA_963772195.1. Taxonomy (GTDB): domain Bacteria; phylum Acidobacteriota; class Terriglobia; order Terriglobales; family Acidobacteriaceae; genus Acidiflorens. Next base: position 235,813 of record CAVYWE010000007.1, read on the forward strand.
CCAGGCGCGGAGCTATCTGGGGACCGCTGCCAGCCTCAGTTCCCACAATGTGCGGGTGTTGACGCTGCTCGGTCAAGTGGAAATCGCACAGGAAAACTATCCCGATGCGGCGGCCACGCTGGAAAAAGCGACTGACGCCGATGCCGAGAATTGGACCACGCACAACCTGCTTGCTAACGCTTACCTGAAGCTGAAGAACTATGAGGGGGCTCGGCAACAAGCGGAGTTGGCCATCGCAAAGGGGAAAGGCGGGGCCAATGTGGCAAATCTGGCGCTGGGACAGGCCCTGGTGAATCTGGGCAAGAAGGAAGAAGGTATCCGGGCGCTGAAATCTTTCGTCCAGAATTCACCCACCGACCCCACTGTCCCCCAGGTGCGTGACCTCATCGCTATGCTGGAGCGACCGGACGCGAGTCCTCTTCCCGGTACTCAAATCACGCGGAAGAGCGAGACCATTATCGATCCTATCTTCGCCACGCCTGAACTCCCGGTCGCAGTCAATCCGTGGCGCCCCTCCGGAGTCGATGAAGTCCAACCGTCTGTCGCCGAGGGAGTCAGCTGTCCCTTCGACAGCGTAATCGAGATGTCGGGTGAGCGTGTAAAGCAGTTGGTAGATGATGTCTCTCGGATTTCGGCAATCGAACACCTGGTGCACGAGCAGGTGGATGAAATGGGGAACCGCATTACGAAGGAAACACGAAACTTCAACTATATCGCTTCTATTTCGGAGGACAAGGTGGGGTACCTTGCGGTGGACGAAGATCGGTCAGAGCGCATGGCGCGCGCCGACTTTCCTGACCGGATCTCCAGCGGCGGGTTTGCCGCCTTGGCTCTGGTATTTCATCCCCACATGCGGGAAAACTTCGAGATGACGTGCGAAGGACTGGGCAACTGGCATGGCCAGGCAGCGTGGTTGGTTCACTTCAAGCAGCGCGAAGACCGGCCTGCTCTCATCAGCGAGTACAACGTGGGTGGCCAAATCTATTCGTTGCGGCTGAAAGGCCGCGCTTGGATCACGGCGGACAAATTTGAGATCGTGCGGATCGAGTCAGAACTGATGAATCCGATGGCGCAGATCCAGTTGCGTTGTGAGCAACAAGTCGTAGAGTACGGCCCGGTCCGGTTCCAAAAGAATGTGGAATTGTGGCTTCCGACGAAGGCGGAAATCTACCTCGACTATCGCAAGCATCGCTATTACCGCAGCCACGGCTACGACCATTACATGCTGTTTTCGGTCGATTCGGTGGAAAAGACGAACGAACCCAAGGTGCCGTCGACCAAGCCCCCAGAAAAGCCGACAGCCAACTAACCTAGGCGCTGGCTACTTCCGTGTTGCCCAGTGGCAGGAAATACTGTGTGCCCTTGATCGGGGCGGAGACTTTTTTCAGCAACTCCTGCAAGTCTTCGTTGCGGTCGACGAAGTCGATCTCGGAGGTGTTCACGATCAGCAGGTCGGACTGCGTGTAGTGAAAGAAAAAGTGTTCGTAGGCCTTCACGACTTCCATCAGGTAATCCTCGCTGATGGCCTTCTCGCTGGCCGCGTTCTTCTTCTTCAGCCGCTTTTTCAGCACTTCCGGCGTGGCCTGCAGATAGATGACGAGGTCGGGCGTCGGGAGTTGGTCGCGGAAATAATTGAAGTAGCGATTGTAGGTATCGAGTTCCTGATCGTTGAGGTTGAGGCAGGCGAAGAGCTTGTCTTTTTCAAAGATGTAATCGGAGACGACGGTTTTGTTGGAGCGCGGGCCCAGATCGAGCGCGCGCAGTTGCTCGAAGCGGCGGATCAGGAATGCCAACTGCGTCTGGAAGCCTGCGCCGGGCTCGCCTTCGTAGAATGCCTTCAGAAATGGATTATCTTCCGGCTCGACGACGCGCTGGGCGGCCAGGCGTTCTCCGAGAACCCGCGCCAGCGTGCTCTTCCCAACTCGTATGGGACCTTCGACCGCAATATAACGGGGAAGCTCGAAAAGCTTGGCCATAGACTTGTGATTAGCGACTGGCGACTGTCGTCGGGAACTGGGAAGCAGAATATATTGCTTCGCGTCCGGACGCAATTGCGGATTGTAGAGAGGGCAGAGGTCAGAGGTCAGATTGCAGAGGTTAAGAGCCGGACCCTGAAACCTTGAGCTATCTCTGCAATCTGACCTCTGCCCTCTGCCTAGATTTACAATTCGATCATGCTTCCCGCTCTAATTGGACTTACGGCCGGTGCAGTGGCTTCGGCTGCGGGGTATCAGTCCATGGCGCCGCAGGGGCAGTGGTTCGGGAGGACGTTTGCTGGAGGGATCCGCGGGAGCAAGCAAATCGCGCTGACCTACGATGACGGGCCAAACGATCCGCACACGCTAAAGTTGCTCGATGTGCTGGCGAAGCACAGTGTGCGGGCGACGTTCTTTATGATTGGTCGCTATGTACAGAAGCGGCTTGATGTCGCGCGCGCGGTGGCGCAGGCGGGACATGTCATCGGCAATCATACGTTCACACATCCATTGCTCATCTTCGAATCCGCGGCGCGGACGCGCACGCAGCTTCTCGACTGCCATCAGGCTTTGGAGGACACAGTCGGCGAGCATTCGAATTTGTTTCGTCCCCCGTTTGGGGGAAGACGGCCGGCGACGTTGCGAGTTGCGCGCGTACTCGGGTTGGAGACGGTGATGTGGAACGTGACTGGCTATGACTGGAATGCTCCGCCGGCTGCGGTGATTGAGAAGAAAGTCGTGCGGCAGATGCGCGGCGGCGACGTGGTCCTGCTGCACGATGGCGGACATCGCGCCATGGGTGCGGACCGCGCGCAGACGGTGATGGCTACGGATAATCTGATCCGGCGGTGCAAGGATCAGGGATATGAGTTTGTGACGGTGGAGGAGATGCAGGCTGTCAGCCGTCAGCTATCAGCTGTCGGCTAGAGGGATCAATAAAAAAGATGTCGTGGAACTCGACGCTAGGGCGCCATCCCTACGCAAGCAGTTTGGCCGCCGGCACGCGGGCGGGGGCGCCCGCGCCACACGTTCTTTGCGCGTGCGATACTGAAATTTATGGCGCTGCCGGATTACTCGCCTCGGTTGGGGAACGATCCTAAGTCGGTGTTGATTCATTTGACGACTGGTTCGGGGATGGAGATTGAGTGGAAGGATGGGCACCGGTCCGTTTATACGTTTGCGTTCTTACGGGAGGCCTGCCCTTGCGCGCTTTGCGAGGATGAGCGGGGGAAGTCGGGACGAAAGGCAGGCGAGGCGGCGAAGCTGGCGCCGGGGGCTTTGCCGATGTTCAAACCGGCGGTGAAAGCGCTGGCGGCCGAGGCAGTGGGCAAATATGCGCTGAAGTTTTCGTGGAATGATAGACACGATCTGGGAATTTATTCGTGGTTCTATCTGCGGGAAGTTTGTCCTTGCGCGGAGTGCGCGGCGGCGCGGAAGTGACGAGTGTCGCGTCCCGTAATTTCGCGACGCTGCTGGTGACGCTGCCGATCGTGCGGATGGGGAAGCGTACGTGAGAGCCGTGACGCGGGGCTAAGTCGTGGTGACGATGGCGTCCAGGTATTGTTGCAGGAGTTGTTCCGCGTGACCTTCGAATTTCTCGAATACCATGCCATTGCCATATTGGGGATGACAGGTTACGACGCGTCCCTGTATGACGATGGGATGGCTGTCGAGCCAGAGTGTGGCTTGAATGTGAGTGCCGATGGAGAGGGGCATCATCAGTTCGATATAGCAGCCGGCGCGACTGAGGTCGGTGGTGGCGAGGCGCATGGGGACATCGTTGCCTTCCTCGCGGAGTTCGATTTGGACCTGGACGGTGTAGCGGCGATGAAAGCGGCGATCGCGTTCGGTTAGAGCCGCCGTAGCGGGCTGGGCATTGGACGAATCCATGAATCGGCTCCCGTGGAAGGGTGCTCACAGGGCCCCTGCAATGATTATCGGCAGTTGGGTGGGGTGAGCTTAGGCGGAGCTTGCGGTTAGCGGGCACGGAGGGGAGTGTCCCGGGTCCGGCGGCGTTTTCCGTGCGCTGCTTATGGAGTTACACCTAGTTCGGCGTGCAGTTCGGCAGAGTTATAAAGGACTCCGTCTTTTACTACCAGGATTGTCTTTCGGATATCGCTGATGTTCGCGGCGGGATTGCCGTTGACCGGGATGAGGTCGGCGAGTTTGCCCGGGGCGATGGAGCCCTAGATCTTTATCGAGGCGCATGATGCCGGCGGTGTTCAAAGTGGGACCAGAGTAGAGATGCGAGAAGAATTGGAATCAGGACGATTGTGCAATGCAGCCGGTTTTTTGTTGTACTCATGTGATCTTTTCGCGGAACGGGCAGCGAAGCTTTTAAAAGGATGCGCTACAGTATAATCTTCGCCTCGAACGAAACGTCTTGAACGAAACGGCATGACTGACACCACACACACTTCGCCTGAAGAACCAGAGCCGGTGAAAACCGGGATGGATATTGGCGATATTCTCAAGATCCTGCCCCATCGCTATCCATTCCTTTTGATCGACCGCGTGATTGAACTGGAGCGGATGAAGAGTATTGTCGCGCTGAAAAACGTGACCATCACCGAGCCTTTTTTCCAGGGACACTTTCCAGACAAGCCGATCATGCCGGGCGTGCTGATAGTGGAAGCAATCGCGCAGGCGGGAGGGCTGTTGCTGCTGACCGAGGTTCCGAACCGCGACGAAATGCTGATGGTGTTTACGGGGATCGAGAAGGCTCGATTCCGGCGTCCAGTGGTGCCGGGAGATCAGCTGCGGATTGAAGTGGTGGTCAAGGCCTGGCGGATCACGGCCGCTCGTCTGGAAGGCAAGGCTTATGTGGACGGGAAGGTGGCAGCGGAGGCTACGGTGACTTGCCGGCTGGTGCCGCGGAATGCGGGCGCGGGAGCGGCTGAGGGCGACGAGGGTTGAATGTGTGGGAACTCCCTGCGGCGGCACGGAGATTGGGAATGAGTAGGGGTCCTTCGACTCCGCCGAGCCAATCGCTTCGCGCTTGGCCCGGCTACGCTCAGGATGACAAGGGAAGAACGACTTAACGATGTCCATTCATCCTACGGCCATCATCGATCCGAAAAGCAAGATACATCCTTCATGCAAGATTGGGCCTTATTGCGTGGTTGGGCCCGCGGTGGAGCTTGGCGAGGGGTGCCATCTGGTTTCGCATGTCGCGATTGAAGGCCCCACGAAAATTGGCGTGGACAATGGCTTTTTCCCTTTCGCTTCGATTGGCATGGCACCGCAGGATATCGGCTACGCGGGTGAACCGACAAGGCTGGAGATCGGCGACCATAACACGATCCGCGAGTTTGTCACCATCAACCGCGGCACGGTGAAGGGCGGGGGATACACCCGAGTCGGCGACCACAATCTGATCATGGCCTATACCCACATCGCGCACGATTGCCAGATTGGCAGTCACATCATCATGGCGAACGCGGCGACGCTCGGCGGGCATGTAACCGTAGAAGACTGGGCTAGCGTCGGAGCGCTGTGCCCCGTGCATCATTTCGTGCGGATTGGGACGCATGCGTTTATTGGCGGGGGCACGACCGTAACGCGGGATGTGTTGCCATTCTCGAAGACATCCGCCGAGCGCGGAACGCGCACTTATGGATTAAATGCGGTGGGGTTGGAGCGGCGTGGATTCACGAAAGCGCGGATCAGGAAAATTCATCATGCGTATCGGGTGCTGTTGGCGTCGAAGCTGAATACTTCGCAGGCGATTGAAAAGTTGAAGGCGGAAGCCGATCTTGGTGAAGACGTCGAAATGCTGATCCGCTTTATTGAAGCGTCGGAACGCGGAGTAATTAAGTAGTGTGGGGCATAGCCTGTCCCTACGTGGTTCTTGCTCATGACACGTCTTGGTCTGATCGCGGGCAATGGCAAGTTTCCTTTTCTGGTGCTGGACGCAGCGCGGGCGCAGGGGTTTGAGGTGGTGGTGGCGGCGATTCGCGAAGAGACTTCTCCCGAGATTGACTCGCACGGCGCGGCGTCCGTTCACTGGCTTTCTCTGGGCGAACTGTCAAAGCTTATCGACACTTTTAAAGCCCAAGGGATCACTCGCGCCGTCATGGCGGGGCAGGTCAAGCACAAGCAGATTTTCTCCAGCATCAAGCCGGACTGGCGGCTGGCGAAGCTGCTGCTCTCGCTCGGCACGCGCAACACGGATTCGCTGCTGGGTGCGGTCGCGAAGGTTCTGGCGGATGAGGGCATCCTGCTCGAGAACTCGACCGCACTGCTGGAACCGCTGCTGGCGAAGGTCGGCGTGCTCACGAAGCGGGCTCCGAGTGCGCAGGAGCGCAAGAACATCGAGTACGGACGCGCGGTGGGGCGGCGGCTGGCTGAGTACGACATTGGACAAACGGTGGTGATCGCGGAATCGGCGTGTGTCGCGGTCGAGGCGATGGAAGGCACGGATGCGACGATTGAGCGCGCGGGGTTGCTGATGCGGTCTTTGGAATTAGATCCGAAATCGGATTCGAAAATCGAGACCGAGACTTCGACGCTGAGCCGTGCGCTGACGGTAGTGAAGGTCGCGAAGCCGGGACAGGATTTGCGCTTCGACGTTCCGGTGATTGGCGTGACGACAATCGAAACGATGGCGCGCGCCGGGGCGAGTTGTCTGGCGATGGATGCGGGGCGATGTCTGCTGCTGGATGGAGAGGCGATGACGCGGGCGGCGGATGAGGCGGGGATCGCAGTGTGCGCGGAATAGGCTGGGTTGCCGAGTGCATCGGGAGACGCGGCAAGCCATGTCTCTACGGATGGGCGCGACGGCGGGCTTTCGCGAGCGTCTTGATTCTGATGATCCGGCCGGGGCGCTTGCGCATCTCCTGGCGGGCGCGCGAGAGATCATGCGCGGTCTGGAGGTTCATCCAGAACTCGGGAGAATTCCTGAAGAACTCCGACAACAATAGGGCGGATTCGGGTGTGATGCCGCGCTTGCCGCGTACCAGTTCGTTGACCCGGTTGAGAGGGACATGCAGAGCGCGGGCGAGGTCAGCCTGTGTCAGTCTCAGCGGCTCGAGAAACTCCGCGAGCAGGATTTGGCCGGGATGGGTTGCGATGCGAAATTCTGGCAGCATGGCGATGACTCCTCAATGATAATCAGTGCAGCGAACTTCTTCACATTTGCCGTTCGCGAATTTGAATACGATTCGATATTGCTGGTTCACGCGGATACTGTAAAAGCCAGCGAGATCTCCCCTCAGCTTCTCCAGTCGATTGGAGGGAGGTACCCTCAGGTCCTCTGTGGACGTGCAGGCATTGAGCAAATCGAGTTTTTGCTGCAGCCGACTCCACAGCTCGCGTCCAATCCTGCGGGCAGCTTTGCTGTCGCTCCCGTGGTAGATGTCGGCAGTCGTCGCATCCCCGAAGCTGGAGATCACAAAAGACAGTATACCTGAATACCGGGTATTTATGTATGGTTGCGAAAAGGGAGGCACACAATGTCAGAAGCGGCTCGCATTGCCGACCAGCTTCGCCGCGCGTTTGCTGGTGAGGCTTGGCATGGCGACTCTGTTTTTGAAATTTTGGAGGGCGTCACGGCGTCGCGGGCGGCGGCGCGTCCGATTAAGAGCGCCCACACGATTTGGGAGCTGGTACTGCATATAGCGGCTTGGGATGGCGCGGTGCTGCGGCGGATGGGCGGGGTTGCGGTGACTCTCTCCGATGCGGAGAATTTTCCGCCGGTTAAGGATGCTAGCGACGCGGCATGGCGCGAGACGCTGGCGCAAGTACGGCGCGTTCATGAGGAACTGATCTCGGCCGTTGCTGCTCTCCCGGACTCGCGGCTTGACGAGGTCGTGCCCGGCAAAGAAGGCGCACACTACACTTTCTACTACATGCTTCATGGCGTGGTGCAGCACGAGCTTTATCATGCGGGGCAGATCGCGCTGCTGAAGAAGATGTGATGAGCCGGCAGTCGAAAGGGCTATTGGAGAGCCCGGGCGTACTGCCCCGTTTCAGTCCGAGGTGTAGAGAGAGAACTCCCTGCGGCAGCGCACGAGGGATGGAAGTGCTAGGGGGTCCCTTCGGCAGGCTCAGGGCAGGCTCTTCGACTCCGCCGAACCAATCGTTCGCGCTTGGCCCGGCTGCGCTCAGGATGACACGGGTTTTGAGAAGGGTTTTGCGCTTTCGTGTCGGGAACTGCGACAATAGCGCGATATTTCTTCGTGCGTTATTTCTGGGGTCCGGAGCACTCATCTGAGCAAGGAATCCCCTATCACTGTTGCGGTGATTGGCGTGGGCGCGTTCGGGCGCAATCACGTGCGCGTCTATCGGCAACTGCAGGAGGCAGACAGTGTGCGGCTGGTCGGGGTGGTCGATCCGGATACGGCGCGAGCCGACGCGATTGCCCGCGAGTTCACTTGCAAAGCGTTCGGCTCGGTCGAGCAGATGCTCATCACGCACGGCGACGTACAGGCGGCCTCGGTCGCGGTGCCTACCGTTCTGCATCTGGAGGTGGCGCGCACTCTGATGGAAGCGGGGGTTGATGTACTGATCGAAAAGCCGGTCGCGGCGACGCTCGGCGAGGCTGACGAACTGCTTCGACTTGCTTCAGCACACAAACGGGTGGCGCAGGTTGGGCATCTGGAGCGCTTCAATCCAGCGGTGCGGGCTACGCTACCGCTGATTAATCGGCCGATGTTTTTTGAAGTGCACCGGCTGAGTGTATTTTCTCCGCGAGCGCTTGACGTGGACGTGGTGCTGGATCTGATGATCCACGACCTCGACGTGGTGCTGACATTTGTGAATTCGGGAGTGAAGGAAATCCGTGCGGTGGGGCTGCCGATTCTTTCGGACAAAGTGGATATTGCGAATGTGCGCATCGAGTTTGAATCGGGCTGCGTGGCAAACTTCACGGCCAGCCGGGTTTCGACGGAGCGCGTTCGCAAGCTGCGTTTCTTTCAGGCGGGGCAATATATTTCGATCGATTATGGACGGCAGGATGTGCTGGTGTTCTCGGTTGGAAGTGTAGCCTCCCACTCATTCGCAAAAGCCGCGAAAGAGTGGGGCATCCAGCCGAGCGTGAATCCGCAGATCCAGATGGCGAAGCCGCCAATCACGGCGGAGGAGCCGCTGCTGGCGGAGATCAAAGCCTTCTTGCAGTCGGTGCGGGACCGGTCACGGCCGGTGGTCGCGCTGGAGGATGGGCGGAAAGCGCTGGAGCTCGGGCTGGCGATTCTCGAGGAGATCGGGCGGCACGCGGGACGGATCGGGGTGGGGAGAAGTTAGAGATCAGAGGTCAAAGGTCAGAGGTCAGATTGCAGAGGTGAACAAACCTCTGCAATCTGACCTCTGACCTCTGCAACGGGCATTACTCAGGTACTCACTCGACTGGCGCAAAAAATGCGACAATAGATTTGACGGTCGCAACTCCATACTTTACGTAACTTTACGCAGAACTTTGCGTCTAACTTACGCAACCCAGGAGGCTGCCCGTGGCTCTAAGCTTTATAGTCTCTGCCCGATGCCAGTCACTCAAATTCCGCCTCGCGATCCCTTAACTCCGCTTGCCGACCAAGCCGAGCAACGCGATTTGTTCGAAGCCCAGCACTGGGAGACGGCTTATCGCAGCTTCAATCCTGACGATGTTCCGCATCTTCTCATCCAATTGCAGGACGATCTCTCGCGGGCGCGCAAGCGCGAAGCGTTGTGGCTGTCAGTTATTCTGCACTTATTCGTAATCATTCTGTTGTGGAACAGCGAGAAGTTGATGATGCTGCTTCCGCACAAGACGGTGGACCTGGCGATTTCGACGAATGCAGACAAGTCGAAAGACGCGACGTTTTTAGAGTTGCCGCCCGACGCGCAGAAGCTGACGCGACGTCCGGATGCGAAGGTGATTTCGGATAAGGACCGCATCGCGACCAGCAAAGCGCCGCAGATCAATCGAGAAGATCTGAAGAAGATATTGCAAAGCGCGCATCCGGGCCGGCCGGGCGCGAACGTGCAGGCGCCGCCGGCACAGGGTCAGCCGCCGCAGACTGCGCAGAACCAGCAGCCGACGCCAGCGCCGCAGGAAAATGCGCAGCAGGGATTCCCGCAGCCGCCGCCGAGCAATCAGACGGCGCAGTTGCAGACGCCTCCGCAAGCAAGCAGGCCGAAACCGAATTTTAATACCTCGATGACGGCGGGCTCGGCGATTGAACAGGCAGCGCGGGCCGCAGCCGAAAGCCGCGGGCATTATGGTAGTGGACAAGCGGGCGATTATGGTTTGAGCCAGGGCCGGAGCGGGGCGAAGGCGCTGGATCAGGCGGAAATCCTGACCGACACGATGGGCGTGGATTTTGGGCCTTATCTGACGCGGATCACGCAAATCGTGCGCCAGAACTGGTACAGCCTGATGCCGCCGTCGGTGTATCCTCCGATCTTGAAGCAGGGCAAGCTTTCGATTGAATTTGTCATTTTAAAGGATGGCAAAACGACCGGCATGGTGGTGCACACCTCGTCCGGCGACGTGGCGCTCGACCGGGCGGCATGGGGGAGCATTACCGCCTCGACGCCGTTCCCGCCGCTGCCGAAGGAATTTCCGGGGCAAATCCTCGGGCTGCGTTTCTATTATTTTTACAACCTCGAAGTCAGCAGCGACTTGAAGTAATCGCGCGAATCGGTCGGGTGAAAATCTTAGCGACTTCAGAGTTGCTCTGGCCACAGGCATCTGCCGAGCTTCGCTCGACTTGGACGGCCGAGGGCGGCCGTCCCTACACGAGCGTTTAGCGCTGGCTTCAGGTGCGCGAATGGGCCGAATTCGCTAACATAGAGATGTTCTCAGCTCGATGCGCATCCAAATAAAAACTATGAAGATTCAAAGACTATTGCCGTGCGTGATGGTGTTAGCTCTGTCTTATGTGGTTCTGCTCTGCCTGCCGGTTTTCGCGCAGGATGTGCCGGAGGCTCTCCGTCCGCCGAAGGGTTCGCAGGTTGCGCTCGTTGTTTTCGAAGACCTGCAATGTCCGCAATGCGGGCGAACTGCGCCATTGCTGGTTCAGGCCTCACGAACCTATAAGATTCCGCTGGTGCAGCACGACTTCCCGCTGCCGATGCACAACTGGTCGTTCGACGCGGCCGTGCTGGCGCGCTACTTCGACACGCATTCCAAGGAGATCGGGAACGCGTTCCGTGACTCCGTGTTCGAGCACCAGATGGAGATCAACCCGCAGAATTTGCGGGGATTTGCGGACAAGTTTGCCTCCGATCACAAGATTGGTTTGCCGTTCGTGGTGGATCCGGCCGGCAAGCTGGCGGGGCTGGTGAGGGCGGACAAAGAGTTGGGCATGAGTCTGCACATCGAGCACACGCCGACGATCTGGATAGTCAGCAACAAGCGTAATGGCAAGCCGTACGTCGAGGTAACGGATACTAAAGACCTGTATGTGATGATTGACGCTATGAAAAAAGAGTAGGAGAGGTCATAGGTTAAGGATCAGAGGTCAGAGGTCAGATTGCAGAGGTAAAAATCTCTTGGCTTCTAACCTCTGCAATCTGACCTCTGACCTCTGCAATTTGTCACATTCTCGATGTGAGGACCATCACGTCAGGATCAAAAATCAAAGTATAGAATCGCTTCACGAGGCGTGGCATGAATCGGGACTCTGAGGCTCTGAAGCTCCGCACCAAGGACTTTGCGTTACGGATCCTACGACTCTATCGCTCCTTTTCGCGAACTACAGAAGCGCGAATCCTGGGTACCCAGCTTCTTCGCTGCAGCACATCGATCGGCGCAACTACCGAGCGGCCTGCCGCGGAAGGTCTCGGGCTGAATTCGTAGCCAAACTAGGAATCGTGTTGGAAGAAGCAGACGAGACAGTTTTCTGGCTGGAACTCTTTCAGGAAGGAAACATTTTCCCGGCAGAAAAATTGCGCGATCTTGTGCAGGAGGCGAATGAACTCGTCTCAATTTTTGTCAGTTCCGTGCGCACAGCGAAAGAGGTCAGAGGTCAGATTGCAGAGGTAAAAAATCTCTTGGCTTCTAACCTCTGCAATCTGACCTCTGACCTCTGCAATTGTTCGGTTCTTATTCCGTCCACTTGCGGAACAGCAGCGCGCCGTTGGTGCCTCCGAAGCCGAAACTATTCGACATGGCGTACTCGAATTGCGCTTTGCGGGCGCGGTTGGGAACGAAATCCATGCCGTCGGTTTCCGGGTCCTGACTCTCGAGATTAATCGTAGGCGGCAGAATCTGATCGCGCAGCGCCAGCACCGTCACTCCGGCCTCTAATCCACCCGCTCCGCCCAGCAGATGGCCGGTCATGGACTTGGTGGAACTCACCGGCACTTTATTTCCAAACAGATTTCGAATGGCGTGCGCTTCGAGTGTGTCGCCGATGGGGGTCGAGGTACCATGAGCGTTGAGGTAGCCGACGACACTGGCATCGAGTTTCGCGTCGCGCAGCGCGTTGCGCATGACGCGGAAACCGCCTTCGTGCTCGGGGGCGGGTTGAGTCATGTGATAGGCGTCCGCGGACATACCGTAGCCAACTACTTCCGCCAGGATGGGAGCGCCCCGGCGGCGGGCATGCTCGAGTTCTTCCAGAACCAGGATGCCGGCGCCTTCACCCATCACGAAGCCGTCGCGGTCCTTGTCCCAGGGACGGCTGGCGCGAGCGGGGTCGTCATTGCGAGTGGAAAGCGCGCGCATGGCGGCGAATCCGCCGACGCCCATAGGGGTAATGGCGGCTTCGGAGCCTCCTGCAATCATTACGTCGGCGTCATGATGCTGGATGATGCGGAAGGAATCGCCGATGGAGTGGGCGCTCGTGGTGCAGGCGGTGGCCGTCGCTTCATTTGGGCCCTTGGCGCCGAAGCGCATGGAAACGTGTCCGGCGGCGAGGTTGACGATGGCGGCGGGAATGAAGAAAGGCGAGATTTTGCGTGGTCCGCCCTCCATAAGCGCGGTATGTTCCCGCTCGATCACGTCGAATCCGCCGATGCCTGAGCCAATATGCACGCCGACATTCTCGGCGTTTTCCGGCGTGACCTTAAGCTGCGACATCTTCATCGCTTCATCGGCGGCGGCGACGGCGAAGTGGATGAAGCGGCCCATCTTCTTCACTTCTTTTTTCTCGATGAATTGGAAGGGATCGAAGTTGCGGACCTCGGCTGCGATCTGGCAGGCAAAGGCGGAGGCGTCGAATTGGGTGATGCGATCGACGCCGCTCTTGCCGGCGAGCAGGGCTTGCCAAACGGAGTCGGTGGTATTGCCCACTGCGCAGATCAGGCCGATGCCGGTAATAACGACCCGTCTTTCCAGATTACTCGCCAAATTACTTGCCTGCCTTCGCGTGCTTGCCGATGTAGTCGACGGCATCCGACACGGTGCGAATCTTCTCCGCATCCTCGTCGGGGATTTCGATATCGAAGGCCTCTTCGAAGGCCATCACGAGCTCGACGGTATCGAGCGAATCGGCGCCCAGGTCATCCACGAACGAAGCGCTGGGCGTGACCTCGCCCTCGTCCACACCCAACTGCTCGACAATAATCTGTTTCACTTTTTCATCAACGGCTGCCATGTTTCTCCTCGTTTCTAAGTCTCGGGGATCGCGGGTCCGGGTCGCGGGCCGGCGTTTGCTGATTGTCGTTTACTTATTTACGACTGCATGTTGCTCAATGGATCGAATGAAGTCGAAACCAGTAGTCTAAAAGGGATCGGAAAAGTATGCAAAGGAAGTAACTGAGAATGCCCAGCCCCTAAAGGGGCGTCTGATTTCGATGGACTTACGGCATCGCTAAAGCGATGCCCTGATACGAAACCGGAGTTTTTCAGCAGCCTGCAAAAGAAAGCTGATTGTGTAAAGATCACTACCGAATCCTAACTGGCGGCGGGGAGAGTGGTCAAACCTCACCACTGCATGCGCTCTTGCTCATTTCGCCGAACTCATGTCACGATCTGGACGTGAAAATTCTAACCCTGCTTGCTGTTTTGCTGGCCCTCGCGTCGTCCGCGCTTGCCGCCGATTGCCCCAAAGATCAGCCGAAGACGGAGGCCGCGCTCATCGAACTCGAACAGAACTGGGCTGCGGCCCTCAGCCGCAAGGACGCTGCCGCCGTCGGCTGCATGGTGGCTGACGAATTCGAAGATGCCGATGTCGATGGCTCGCTGCATACTCGCGGCCAGACGCTGGAGCATATCCCGCATCGCAAGCCGGGCACGAACCACCTTACGGAAATGCGCGCGCATGTTGAGGGGAACTCCGGATTTACGCGCGGACTCGCCACTCTGGTGGACGCTTCCGGCAAGGTCGTGGCGCGCGTCCGCTTCACCGACGTATTCACCTACCGAGATGGGCGCTGGCAGGCGCTCGCGGGACAGGAGACGCTTCTCGTTCTCACTGAGGCCAGCCGCTAAATGCGCGTCGTAGTGCAGCGCGTGACCCGGGCGCGGGTGAGTGTGAACGGAGAAGTTGTCGGCGAGATCGGCATTGGGCTGGTGGTACTGCTCGGGGTGGGAGTAGGAGACACGCGCGCTGAGGCCGATTATCTTGTCGACAAGACCATTGGGCTGCGCATTTTTGAAGATGCTGGCGGCAAGATGAATTTATCCGTCGCGGAGGTTGCCGGCGCGCTGTTGGTGGTTTCGCAGTTCACTCTCTACGGTGACGCGCGTCGCGGCAAGCGGCCATCGTTCGACGCGGCCGCTCCGCCCGAGCAGGCGCTCGAACTCTACGAATATTTTGTGGAGAGAGTGCGCGCCGCCGGCCTGCGCTGCGAAACCGGACGCTTTCAGGAAACGATGCAGGTGGAACTGGTCAATGAAGGGCCGGTCACGATTTTGTTGGATTCGGCGAAAGGGTTCTGAGTTATAGCTGCTACATCTGGTTGGGACCTCAAATTTTAAGGGTCGGGTGTCCTCTCATCTCGGGAATCCCCGCACTCCAAGCAGCATCCATAGCTTTCATGAGAACGCCTTGCGATGAAGCCGTAATGCGATCGGCGGGCGGCGACGTTCTGTGTACCGAAGTTCCGTTTAAACGAGACGCGAGACTATGGATACTGACTGCCACCATTCTTGGTTCGAGCCTGGCTTTTATCGATGGCACGGTTGTTAACGTCGCCCTGCCCGCGGTCCAGGCCAACTTCCATGCAACCCTGGTGGATGTGCAATGGGTGGTCGAGTCTTACGGGCTGTTTCTAGGGGCGTTGATCTTAGTTGGAGGTTCGCTCGGGGATCTGTTTGGACGTCGTTTGATATTCGCGATAGGAGTAGCGATTTTTGCCGTGGCTTCCGCGGGTTGCGGCGCTGCCTCGAACATCCATCTGCTCATCATCGCAAGGAGCATTCAAGGTGTGGGAGCTGCACTTCTGGTGCCCGGCAGTCTTGCAATTATCAGTTCGTCTTTCGACGAGAAGAGTCGTGGTCAGGCGATCGGTACGTGGTCGGGGTTCACGGCGATCACCACCGCCATTGGGCCGGTCCTTGGCGGCTGGCTGGTTGAGCATGCTTCCTGGCGGTGGGTATTCTTCATCAATCTTCCTCTTGCGGCGGCCGTGATCGCGATTTCGGTTTGGCGGATTCCGGAAAGCCGTAGCGCCAGTGCTGGTCGCATCGATTGGTTTGGAGCGCTTGTTGCCACTGCCGGACTAGGCGGTTTGATTGTTGGATTTATTGAGTCGGTCAATTTGGGTTGGCGCAATCCGCTGGTTTTCGGGAGTTTGATTGTCGGCTTCGGATGCCTTCTCGCTTTCGTGTTCATCGAGGCTAGCGTCAATTCACCGATGCTCCCGCTCGCGCTGTTCGAGTCCCGTAGCTTCAGTGGAGCGAACCTGCTTACGCTGCTCTTATATGCCGCGATTGGAATTTTCTTTTTCTTGTTTCCCTTGAACCTGATTCAAGTCCAGGGATACTCTGCAACGGCAGCCGGTGCCGCGGTCCTTCCCTTGATTTTGCTGATGTTCCTTCTTTCCCGCTGGTCTGGAGGGCTGGTGGCGCGCTATGGTCCAAGGGGGCCACTGATTATTGGTCCGGTCATTGTTGCTTTGGGTTTCGGGCTGTTCGCAGTGCCTTCCGTCGGAGGCAGCTACTGGAAGGCTTTCTTTCCGGCGATGGTGGTTCTAGGATTCGGGATGGCCGTCACTGTGGCTCCTCTTACCACCTCCGTCATGAATTCGGTGAATGAAGATCGAGTGGGCGCGGCTTCGGGAATCAACAATGCCGTAGCGCGCGTAGCGGGCGTGCTTGCTATCGCGGTTTTTGGAATTGTGATGGTGAAGGCCTTTGGCTTTTGGCTGTACCACGGCCTGGCACACTTCTCGCTCCCGCCTGGGGTACTGCAGGAGATTCTTGGGGGAGAGACGAAGCTTGCCGGTTTGCAGGTGCCGACTGGTCTCGATCCCAGCACGAAAGCGAGTATCACGCAATCAATCGGGGAAGCATTTGTATTTGGATACCGAATTGTCATGCTAATTTGCGCAGGGCTGGCATTGGCGAGTGCGGCGGTCGCATGGCGGATGATTCCGAAAAGCGGTGATGGCTTGGGACTGGGTCCACGCTCCGTTTGACCGATTTCCACAGCGCACGATAGACTGGTTGAGTTTGCCTGTACTTGCGGACCCGTTCTGGGGCCGCGCCGCGTTTCCGGTCACAAGCCGTTGCGGGAAAACAGCAAGCACAAGATTGTATCTGCCGAGCTGCGCTCGGCTTGGACGGGGCAAAGCCCAGTCCCCACACGAGCACGAAGGAGAGTTTATGTACGCGGTGATCCGCGCAGGTGGAAAGCAGTATCGTGTTGCCCCGGGCGACGTGATCCGGATGGAAACGCAGGAAGACAAAGACGGCAAGGTCGAGTTCGGCGACGTGCTGGCGGTTTCGGCCGAGGCGGGCAGCGTATTGCCTGCGGGGTCGGGGGCGCTCGTAACTGGCGAGGTTGTCGAGCAGGGACGCGGCGAGAAGATTCTGGTTTTTCACTACAAGCGCAAGAAGCAATACAAGAAGCTGCGTGGACACCGGCAGGATTATACGGCGGTCCGCATCACCGAGATTGCTTTTGATGGACAGACGTTCAAGGCGCCGGAGTTGGTGAAAAAAGAGAAGAAGGTGAAGAAGGCGCACGAGGGCGGCGAACACGAGGGCGGCGCAGAAGTGAAGTCTTCGAAACGGCCGGGGAAAACGGCGAAGAAGCATGTGGCGCACGCGCATGCGAAGAAAGCGGCACCGAAAAAGGCAGCGGCGAAGAAGAAAAAGAGGTAGGACTGCAGGTTCATTGTGAGAACTCCCTGCCGGAGCGGGCATGGACGATGATGAGTAGGGGTCCTTCGACTCCGCCAAGCCAATCGCTTCGCTCTTGACTTGGCTCCGCTCAGGATGACAGTTTTAGTTTGGCATTGCGAAGATCTGGAATTGGAATTACTGGCAACTGGCCAGTGGAAACCGGGAACTGATTTATGGCACATAAAAAAGGACAAGGCACTTCACGAAACGGGCGCGACTCTAACGCGCAGCGGCTTGGCTTTAAGGCCTTCGGCGGACAACTCGTGCCTGGCGGCACGATCATCGTCCGCCAGCGCGGCACGCGGGTGAAGCCCGGGCTGAACGTTGGACGCGGCAAGGACGACACCCTCTTCGCCAAGATCACGGGGCGCATCAAGTTCCTCAACAAGGGATCGATGGGGAAGTTTGTGATGATCGAGCCCGAGGCCATCGAAGCGAAGTAGGTCTTGCTGTGGAGACGGGGCTTGCCCCGTCTTTGCGGACAGGGGAGACGCGGCAAGCCGCGTCTCTACAGGACATTTATCAGCCTCGGCTTCGAGTCGAGGCTTTTTCGTTGGGGAGCTTCGCTTGGTTTGGGCGAACGAATGCGTCCGCCCCTACGTGATTCTCGCCGGGGCCGAGTTTTCGCGGGCGAGGGCGCCCGCGCCACACGATCATGTTCACACATCATGTTTATCGATGAAGCCAAAATTCGGGTGAAGGCTGGGGACGGCGGCAATGGCTGTATGGCCTTCCGGCGGGAGAAGTACGTTCCGCGCGGCGGGCCTTCTGGCGGCGATGGCGGTCATGGCGGTGACATCTGGATGGAATCGAGCGAGCGCCACAATACACTTGTGCATTTTCGTTTCAATCCTGAATACAAGGCCGAGCGCGGACGGCACGGTGAAGGCTCGAAGAAAACTGGCCGCGACGGCGAGGGGATCGTCCTCAAGGTGCCGGTGGGCACAATCGTGTACGACGAGGACACAGGCGAGAAAGTTTACGATTTTTCGCGGCCCGATGAGCGCGTCGTGATCGCGCGCGGCGGACGCGGTGGACGCGGCAACGCGCAGTTTGCGACTTCGACGCACCAGGCGCCGCGCGAGCACGAAGAAGGACGCCCGGGTCAAGAACGCAATTTCCGTCTGGAGTTGAAGCTGCTCGCTGATGTTGGCCTCGTGGGATATCCGAATGTGGGCAAGTCGACGCTTATCTCTGTCATCTCGGCGGCGCGGCCTAAGGTTGCGGATTATCCATTCACCACGCTGGAACCGAATCTCGGTGTGGTGCTGGCGGGTGACAAGGGGAAAGAAGAGAGTTTCGTGGTCGCCGACATTCCGGGATTGATCGAAGGTGCGCACTCCGGATCGGGTCTCGGCACGCAATTCCTGCGGCACATCGAGCGCACGCGCTTGCTGGTGCATATGGTGGATGTCTCCGACAGCAGCGGCCGGGCCGACGTGGTGAAAGACGTTGAGGTGATTCGGGGCGAGTTGGCGAGTTTCGGGGCAGGGCTGGAGGATAAGCCAACCTTGATGGTCGCGTCTAAGATCGATGTGGCGAATCCGGAGAAGCTCAAGAAACTGAAGCAGTGGGCGACGCGCAAGAAGCTGAAGCTTTATCCAATTTCAGCGGTTACCGGTGAAGGGATCGAGAAGCTGAAGTTCGCTATGGCGGAGGAAGTGGATAAGGCGCGGAAAGTGCTGGCTGCCTCGGAGGAGACGAGGGTTATGTAGTTCAGCGCGGAACGGGCGAACTTTGCGCGCCCTGAGCTGCTTGGAGCTGCACGCAGCTGCCGGGCTTTCGCCCGGCATGGACGGGCGAGGGCGCCCGTTCCCACACGAGCGGTCTAGCCACCGCCGCACCGTGCTAGAATTTCCACAGTTCTGACCCTACACCTTGGACCCTGTTTTGATCGAGCATTCGATCCAACTAGCACCCTCGATACTCTCGGCCGATTTCGCCCATTTGGCGGACCAGGTGGAGCGGGCGAGGGCGGGCGGCGCTAGTGTGATCCATGTCGACATCATGGACGGGCACTTTGTGCCTAATCTAACGCTTGGGCCTCCGGTGGTGAAATCCTTGCGTCGGGCAACCCAGCTCCCGCTGGACTGCCATCTGATGATTGAGAACCCCGACCAGTACATTCCCGAATTTGCGGAAGCGGGAGCGGACTGGATTTCGGTGCATCAGGAGGCGTGCCGGCATTTGAACCGGACGCTCAACCTTATCAAGCAGCATGAATGCCGGGCGGGAGTGGTGATTAATCCGGCGACGCCGGTGGAGACGCTCAGCGAAGTGCTTGACATTGTGGATTATGTGCTGGTGATGAGCGTGAATCCAGGGTTTGGGGGACAGAAGTTTATCCCAGGAACGCTGCATAAAATGAGGCAGTTGGCGGAGATTCGTGCCGAGCGGGGACACCGATACCGCATCGAAGTAGATGGCGGCGTGGGGATGGACACGGTGGCGGAAGTGGTGCGCGCCGGGGCGGAGATTCTAGTGGCGGGGAGTGCGGTGTTCGGCAAGGGCGATGCGAAAGTGAATGCGCAGGCGTTGCTAGAAGCGGCGCGGAGCGCGAGTTTACAGCGGGTGTAGGGTTGCAGAGGTCAGAGGTCAGATTGCAGAGGTCAGAGGTTCTTTATGCGTCGGAATTCTAGTTTTTTACTTCTCGGATTGCTGCTGACTTTGACGGTAGCATGCACGAACAAAAAATCGGCGAATCCACTGGCGAACGTCGGGTCGAAACAGCCGGACAAGGTGCTGTTTGACCGAGCCATGGATGCCATGAAGCACAACCGCTTCGACGTGTCCCGCATGACGCTGCAGACGCTGATCAACACGTATCCGGATTCGGAGTTTATCGCGCGGGCGAAGCTGGCGGTGGCGGATTCGTGGTATGCCGAGGGCGGCACCACAGCAATGCAGCAGGCCGAAATCGAGTACAAGGATTTCAAGACGTTCTTTCCCAATATGCCGGAGGCGGCAGAGGCGCAGCTGAAGGTGGCGAACATCCACTATCAAGAGATGGAAAAGGCGGATCGTGATTACACCCACGCCATGCGCGCGGAAGAAGAATACCGGTCGCTGATTCAGGAGTATCCGGACAGCAAGCTGGTGCCGGAAGCAAAACAGCGGTTGCGCGAAGTGCAGGAAGTGCTGGCGCAGCGGGAGTTCAACATCGGGCGGTTCTATTATCTGCGGTTCGCGTATCCGGCGGCGATTGCGCGCTTGAAAACTCTGGTGGACCGGTATCCGTTGTATAGCGGCGCGGATGAGGCGCTGTATCTGCTGGGGCAATCCTACGAAGGCGAGATCGATGTCATCCGGAAGAACGGGCGCATGAATGAAGTGGCCAAAGGGAAGATGATCGAGGGGCTGACGAAAGACGCGTCGGATGCGTACGGGAGGATCATCAAGCGATATCCGGCGATGGACCGGGCGGTGGACGCCAAGACGCGGCTTGAGGGTTTGCATCAGCCGGTGCCGCGGCCAACGCGGGCGGCGCTCGAACTGAACAAAAAGGAAGTAGCGAGCCGGCAGCAAGCGGGGATCATGTCGAGCATGCTCGGGAATTTCGAGAAGCATCCCGACGTTGCCAAAGCCTCGCGTGTGGGCGAGCCGACGATGGTGGACCCGGCGCCGACGAATCCGACCGATGTGGTCCGGAGGGTGGTAAGCGCGGGAGGAATGGCGGGCGGTGACAATAAGATAGGAGTGGAAACAGTCGATGGGAAGGTAGCGCCCAACCAGGAGGCGCCGCGTTCCGATGCTCCAGCAGCAGCAGTGGCAGATGCGGCGGTGCCGGCTCCGGAACAGCCGGCAGCGGCCGAGTTGAAGCCAAATGTGGCGGATCCAAATGAACTGAAGCCGAACGTTGAAGCCGATCCGAACGCGCTTCCCCCGCTACAGCAGAGCAATCAACTGGAGAACGGTAGCGGGTCGTCGAGCGGCGTCTCTTCGAGTGCGGCGGCGAAAACCGAAGAGCTGGCGGATATTTCGTCAAGCAAGAAGAAAAAGAAAAAGGGCTTGGGGAAACTGAACCCGTTCTAGGGAGGTCAGAGGTAGGAGGGCAGATTGCAGAGGTTACTACCGGTTTTGTCAGCCGGCTTCTGCAATACGCCCCTGATTTTCAAAGTCTTGCCTCTCACCTCTTCAATCTGACCTCTTAACTCCGACCTCCCTCCACCCCCCTCCCAACAGGCTAGGAACAGTCGTAACCTGTTACCTCTGCGGGAATCGTTGACTTAGGTTGAGGGACAAGGTAGTTTCGCGTTATCTCTCCTTATTGTTTTGGCGAAGGATGACGCTTGGCCCGGAAAATACTGCTCGCCGATGACAGTGTGACGGCCCAGAACATGGGGCGAAAGATCCTGGCCGATGCCGGGTATGACGTCGTCACGGTCAACAACGGATCTGCCGCCCTGAAGCGGATCACCGAAATCAAACCGGATCTCATCGTGCTGGATGTATACATGCCCGGCTACAGCGGGCTGGAAGTGTGCCAACGGCTGAAGGATGGAGCCGCGACGGCGCACATTCCCGTGCTGCTGACGGTGGGCAAGCTGGAACCTTTCAAGCTAGAAGAAGCGCGGCGGGTCAAGGCCGACGCCCACATCGTGAAGCCATTCGAAGCCAGCGAGTTGCTGACTGCGATCATGCGACTCGAAGAACGCATGGTGCCGCAGCAATCCGAGGGCGGACGCTTCAGCACATCGGTTTCAGGCGTGGAGCGATTCAGCGGCGAGGGAAACGGCAGGACAAAGGAAAATAAGGCCGGTGCCGATGCTGGATGGAAGAGTCGGCTGGGTTTTCCGTCGAAGAAGAAGAAAGAAGAACCGCAACCGGAAGCAGAAGATGTCTCGGCGGCAGCGAGTTTCCGGGACTTCCGAAAGGCGAAAGGCAAGACTGGCGCCAGCGTACCCTTCACGGTGAAGGAGCCTCCGCCGCCAGCACAGGAGCCGGGAATTGTTCCGGATATTCCGCGCGACATCACGCCGGAAGAATTGGATGCACTCAGTGCTTTGGCTGCGAAACTTGATGGACCGACTCCCGAGGCTGCGGCGGAAGTGAAGAAAGAAGTTGAACCTGCGGCGGCGGGCGTAGTGCCTGCGGCTGCAGTCGTCGAAAGCAAGAGCGAAGTGGCCGCTCCGGCTGCGGTCAAAGTACACCAGCACGAAACCGAGCAACCAGAAACCGAGCAACCAGAAGCTCAGCAACCAGAAACGCCGGCCGCGGTGGCCGCAGTCGCGGTGAATACTGCGCTGGTTGCACAGGAGCCGGCGCCGGTGGACAGGGACGATGAGCCGCGGTTCGCTGCAGCTACTAGTGCGGTTGAGCCGGTGGCGGAAGAAAAGATTGACTCGAAGCCTGCCGAAGGCGTCGCGAAGAGCGAAGCTATCGAGGCGGAAGAGCGGACGCCGAGCGCGGAGGAGTTGGCCGAGGCATTGCGCTTGCTGACCCCGGCTATCGGGAACGCGGACGTCTCCACGGTCCCCTCGCGGTGGATAGCCGAGTCGGTGGCGTTGACTTCGGAGGAATCGGCGATTTCGCTGGAAGCGGAAATGTTCAGCACATTCGGCGCAACCTTCGCGGCGGCATCCGGCAGCGAAATTGAATCGGCAGGAATCACCGGAGTTTCAGCTATTGCGGCGGCGGTTGAAAACAGACTGGCAGAGGCAGAGTTGGCGGCCAGTGCGAAAGCTTTGTCGGACCAAGAGGCCGAGCGTCGTTCGGCTGAGACCGCCGCTGGGGAAGCATCGGTCGTGGAAACACCTGCAGAAGTGGTGGCGGTTTCGAACGCAGCGAGTCCAGTGGTGGACGGGATCGAACCAGAGAAGATTACTCCAGAAAAGATCGGATCAGAAAAGACCGGACCAGAAAAGCTCGAGCAGAAAGATTCCCCGGCGAAAGGCGCGGAGGAAGCACCTGCGGAAGAGGTTGCGGCAGCGACATTCGCGGATGCAGTGAGTATGGATGAGGTTGAGGTAAAAGCGGAACACAACGGAGAGCTCGTCAGCGCGACGACGGCTGCTCTGGCAGACGAGAAACAGGATTCGAGTTCAGATTCTGGGGGTCAGGATTCCATGGGTAAGGACGTGAAAGCGAAATCGGGGAAATCGAACTGGCATCAGATCCACACCGCGCCGGCCAGCGCTGCCGCGAACAGTGACGTGGTGGAAGCGGCGAAACAGGCCGAATCCGGGGCCGAGGAGTCTCCGAAGGCCATGGCAGCGGCGGCGGCAGAGGGTTCAGCGTCTATGTCTGCAACGGACGCCAGCACGATTGCCAGCATCGTGGACAGCGTAATGGCCGATCTTCGCCCGAAGATCGTGGAAGAGATTGCAAGGAAGCTGGCAGGGAAGTAGGGCAGCTTCGGCATTCAGCAGTCAGCCATCAGCCATCAGCACTCAGCTTTGGATTGTACTTTGCTTAAGAAGGCGCGTGGACTGAAAACGACGAGAATCTCTGGCAGGATCTGATTGACTTAGTTCAGCGCGACCGCGCGACGAATCGAGCCTAGTATTTTCGGACGTTGCTGTATTTGAAGAAGTTGTGCTGTTGCTCTTTTACGGAATTGTCGTACGATCTCTCTTGGCCCCGAGATCGCTCCACCACGACAGTCTCCTGCTTACGCAGTCGATTGTTCTCCACCTGTTGGGCAAGGACTCGCTCATTCAACTGCGAAATCCGTTTTTTCAACCGGAGCACCTCGGGACTATGGTCCGAAGCCGCAATTTCAGGCTGAGTGAGACTCTTTTCACGCTTCTTCTGAGCGTTCCGTTCCCGCATCTCTCGCTGACGACCTTCAAGATTCTCCATACACCACCGCTATTTACAACATTACACTCGCGAGCAAACAAGATAAAGCACGAGCAATCGGAGGGAGGTGGATATTCCCATCGCGTGGGTGTTCTCACGCCTCGCACGTTTGACCCTTCTTTTCTTGCGCCTGTAAGATCAATAATTCCCTTCCTTCCGCCGGAAAATCTGCCGAGCTGCGCTCGGCCTGGACGGCCGAGGGCGGCCGTCCCTACACGGTCAGGATAAAGATGCCGCACGAATTGCCGAAAGCTTACGAACCAGGCGCGATTGAAACGCGCTGGGCCGAGTATTGGGTCCAGGAAAAACTGTTTCACGTGGAGACGCCGGCGCCGGGAGATTCGCGTCCGGTGTTCACTCTGCTCCTGCCGCCGCCGAATGTGACGGGGCGGCTGCACATGGGGCACATGCTCAACCAGACGCAGATGGACATCATCGTGCGCTGGCACCGCATGCGTGGCCATGTGGCGCTCTGGCTCCCGGGCACGGACCATGCTGGCATTGCAACGCAGATGATGGTCGAGCGCCAGCTCGCCAGCGAGGGCAAGAAGCGGCGCGACCTGGGACGCGAGAACTTTATCGAGCGTGTGTGGGAATGGAAGCGCCACTACGGCGGCGCGATCCTCGATCAGATGAAACGACTGGGCGCATCGGTCGATTGGGGTCGCGAATACTTCACCATGGACGACAAACTGTCGCATGCGGTGAAGGAAGTGTTCGTGCGTCTGTATGAAGATGGACTAATTTACCGCGGGAAGTACATCGTCAACTGGTGCCCTGATTGCGGCACCGCGATCTCCGATCTCGAAGTGAAGCACGAGGACGTTGCGGGCAAGCTGTATGAGATCCGATACCCGGTGGTTGGCGGAGTATCGGGCAAAGACGAATTCATTACGGTGGCGACCACGCGTCCGGAGACGATGCTGGGCGACACGGCGGTCGCGGTGAATCCGACGGACGTGCGCTACACGCATCTGCACGGCAAGCATGTGATGCTGCCGCTGATGAATCGTGAAATCCCGATCATCGCGGACGAACTGGCGCAGCCTGAATTCGGCACAGGCGCGGTGAAGGTGACGCCGGCGCATGATCCCAACGACTTCGAGGCTGGCCTGCGGCACAACCTGCCGCAGATCGAAGTGATTGATGAGCACGCGAAGATGAATGCGAACGCCGGTCCCTACGCGGGACTGGATCGTTTTGCCGCGCGCGAACGTGTGGTGCAGGACCTCGCAACGCAAGGTTTCCTGGTGGGCACAAAGGATTACACGATTGCGCTCGGCAAGTGCGACCGTTCCGGCACGATTGTCGAGCCGCGGCTCTCGACGCAGTGGTTCGTCAAGATTGCGCCGCTGGCGAAGCGCGCCATTGAGGTGGTGGAGAAGGGATACATCCGGTTCACGCCGGAGAATTACGGGCAGATTTATTTGAACTGGATGAATAACATCCACGACTGGTGCATCTCGCGGCAGTTGTGGTGGGGACACCGGATTCCGGCATGGTATTGCACGAACAACGACTGCAAGGACGTGGTGGTGGCGCGCGAGGCTCCGGCGGCGTGCAAGTGCGGCAGCACGAAGCTGGAGCAGGACACGGACGTGCTCGACACGTGGTTTTCGTCGGGGCTATTGCCATTCACGACGCTGGGCTGGCCTGCGGCGACGCGCGACCTTGAAGTTTTCTATCCCAATTCGCTGATGATTACCGGCTTCGACATCCTGTTTTTCTGGGTGGCGCGCATGATCATGCTTGGGTGCTGGTTCATGATGCCGCCGCACAAGCCGGGCCGAAGTTCTGAGAAAAGTTTGGCGACAGGTAGCGCTGCGGAGGAGGACGCGCTGCGCGCCAGTGTTCCCTTTCGCGAGGTTTACATCCACGCGCTGGTGCGCGACGCCGACCGGCAGAAGATGTCGAAGACTAAGGGAAACGTGCTCGATCCGATTGAGGTGATCGGGCAGTACGGGACGGACGCGACGCGCTTCACCCTGGCGGCGATGGCGGCGCCGGGCACCGATATCGCGTTCAGCGAGAGCCGCACGGCGGGATATAGGAATTTCGCCAACAAAATATGGAATGCGGCGCGGTTCATGTTCATGAATGTGGATCGGATCGACGCGGGTCTGCGGCCCGGGGACGGGCGGGGCGCCCGTCTCTCCACAAGCCGCGGCATTGCCGGGTTTCAGGCTGTCTCGCTCGAAGATCGGTGGATTCTTTCGCGGTTTAATCGCGCGGCCAAGGGCGTAAATGAGTCACTGCAGACGTATCGTTTTGATGAGGCGGCGAATCGCATTTACGACTTCTTCTGGGGCGAGTTCTGCGACTGGTACATCGAACTGATCAAGCCGCGACTGAATTTCGAGGAAGGCGCGGACACGGGAGCAGCGCGAGTTGCGTGCGCAAATCTTGTAAATCTGTTTGAGGCGTCCCTGCGGCTGTTGCATCCCGTGATGCCGTTCATCACGGAAGAAATCTGGCACGCGATGTACGATGGCAAGCCGCCGCTGAAGTCGATTGCGCTGGCGGCTTATCCGTCGGCGGGGGAAGAGCAGATTGACCTGGGCGCGGAGACGGAGATGGCGATTCTGCAGGATCTAATTGTTAGTGTGCGTAACCTGCGAGCGGAATTGAAGGTTGAGCCTAAGGTCAAAGTGCCGCTCGAGGTGTTTGCGCACGAACCGGGGATTCGCGCGATGCTCGAAAAGAATCTCGGTTCGGTTCTGCTTGATCGTCCGGCAAATGTGGAGAAGGTCACATTTGTGGAAAGCTCGCTGGCGAACTTGCCAGGGGCACGCAGTACGTCGCGGTTCGATGTGCACGCGATCTATGAAAAAAAGATTGATGTTACGGCCGAGCACGCGCGTCTAACGAAAGAGCTGGATAAGATTGAAAAGCAGCTGGCGAGTGCGCAAGGGAGAATTGGTGACGAGCAGTTCTTAAAGAAGGCTCCCGCGCCTGTGGTGGAAGGATTGCGTAAGCAGGTAGAAGAAGCGACGATGCTGCGAGAGAAGATCGTCGCCAAGTTGAAAGAGCTGGGTTAGGCACGACTCACGTAGGGACAGCCGCCCTCGGCTGTCCAGTCGAGCAAAGGTTGACGCAGTCGAAGCGGCGGCTCTGCGAGCCGCATGGACGGGCGAGGGCGCCCGTCCCCACACAAGCCATGGATTGGAATTCACGACGCATAACCGCGATTATTGAGAACGCGCTCAACGAAGATCGGGCGACGAGCGACGCGACGGGCTACGCCTGTATTGATCCCAACCAGCGTGCCTCGGCGACCATTATCGCTAAGCAGGAATGCATTCTGGCTGGCCTCGGATGTGTGTCGCGGATTCTCGATGTCTACGCGGCGCTGGATGGGGCGGTCACTTCGCATTACGAGGTGACTAGCCATCCTTCAATTTTTGATGGGATCCGCGTACACGCGGGACAGCAGATCGCCGTGATTCGGCATAACGCGCGGGTGATTCTGTCATGTGAGCGGGTGATCCTGAATTTTCTGCAGCGGATGGCCGGAATCGCTACCACCACCCGCAAGTTTGTGGATGCGGTGGAGGGCACGCGGGTTCGGATTCTCGATACACGCAAGACAGCGCCGGGGCTGCGTCTGATTGACAAACACGCGGTGCGATGCGGAGGCGGCCAGAATCACCGGCTGGATCTTTCCGACGGCGTATTGATCAAGGGCAATCACATTGCGCTGGCTGGGGGCATCATCCCGGCGCTGGAGCGCGCGATCCACAACCGGCGCGGCCGGCAGCCGATCGAGATTGAAGTGCGGTCGCTCGAAGAACTGCAGCAGGCGCTGGATCACGGGGCGGAGGCGATCCTGCTCGATCATCTGAACGTTGAGGGTGTGCGCAAGGCGGTCGAGATTTGTTCGCGGCAGCCGCGGCGGATTCCGCTGGAGTGCGCAGGCGGAATTAATCTGGAGAACGTGCGTTCGTACGCGGAGGCGGGTGTGGATTTCATTTCGGTGGGGGCCTTGACGCATTCATCGACAGCGGTGGACATGAGTTTGAGAGTCACTCCGGCCTAGAGCCAGTCGTTGGTCGTTAGTCGCTGGTCGTTCGCGGGTCGGCACAATCGCTGCTTCTTCATCTCTCCCGGATTCGATTTGCCAACGACTAACGACTAACGACCAACGACCAGCGACTAGTTATAATTCCTTCCATCTCCGCTTCCACGAAAACTCGCAGCTTGCCGTCTGTGCACAAGGCGACGGACGTTCGCCTCGGCCGCATCGTGCGCCTGCTCATGAGCCACGCGACCGTTGTCGTCAGCGGTACGAAGATCGCGGAAGAGATCGGCACGAGCCGGTCGGAAGTTTGGCGGCTAATTCAGCAACTGCGCGGATTGGGCGTGGACGTTGCTGGACATCCGGCGACGGGCTATCAACTGCGCGCGGTTCCGGACTTGCTCTTGCCGGAGATGTTGGCACCGTCGTTGAAAGGCACAATCTTTGGAGGTGGACTAGGCAATGCCAAGCAGATCCATCACTATTACAAGATCGGCTCGACCAATTCGGAGGCAATGCGATCCGCGGCGGAGGGCGCGCCGGAAGGCAGCGTATTTCTCGCCGAAGAACAGCTGGCCGGACGGGGACGCGGCGCGCACACGTGGCATTCGGCGCGGTCGACGGGGATTTACTGCTCGGCGATCCTGCGTCCGGTGATGCCGCCCTCGGATGCGCTGATTTTTTCGCTGGCTGCGGGGCTGGCGGTGAGCGCGGCGGTTATGGAGATAGCGCCGCAGCTTCGGGTGGATCTGAAATGGCCGAACGACCTGCTCCTCAGCGGGAAGAAGTTCTGCGGCATTCTTACGGAGATGAATGCGGAGGCAACGCGGGTGCGCCATCTGGTGGTGGGGGTGGGGATCAACGTGAACCAGGTGAAGTTTCCGGTTGAGCTCCGGGAGATTGCGACGTCGTTGCGGATCGAAACCGGCACGGAGTGGTCGCGCGTGGAACTCTGCGCCGCTTTGCTAAAATCGCTCGATCGGGAATATAGGAGCTTAGTTGAAGATGCGGGAGCGCGAGCTGCGGTCTTGCGCCAGTTCGAGGAGAGCTCGTCGTCGGTGCGCGGCGGAAAAGTTAGCATTGAAGTGAGGACCGACGAGAACGGGGGCCTGGTGGGCGTTACCGAGGGATTGGATGAACGCGGATTCTTGCGGGTGAGAACGGCCGAAGGTCTGCGGACGGTTCTGAGCGGAACGGTTCGGATGGACGGGGCATAGCCCTGTCACCACACAGAGCAGTTCCAGACTTGGTTATCTATGCTGCTTGTCATTGATGTCGGTAATACGAATACCGTGCTGGGCGTGTTTGAGCGGGTAGCGCACCGCCCGGGCGAGGACGTGACCACGGAGACCGCGCGCTACGAGCGGCTAGTTGCGAACTGGCGCGTCGGCTCGCATCTGAACCGAACGGTCGACGAGTACGGAGTAATCTTTCGCAACCTTTTCTCAATGGACAACCTGGAAGTCTCGGCTGTACATGGGATCGTGATTTCGTCGGTGGTGCCGCCGCTCGACTCCGTGCTGCGTCAGGTGTGCGAGCGCTATTTCAATACCAAGCCGCTCTTCATCGAGCCGGGTGTGAAGACGGGCATGCAGGTGCTGTATGACAATCCCGCGGAAGTGGGTGCGGACCGCATCGTGAACGGGGTGGCGGCGTTTGAGAAATATGGCGGCCCTTGCGTGATTGTGGACTTTGGCACCGCGACGACCTTCGACTGCATTTCCAAGAAGGGTGAGTACATGGGCGGCGTGATTTGTCCGGGGATTGGGATTTCGGCGGACGCTCTGTTTCAGCGCACGGCGCGGCTACCGCGGGTAGAGATTCGCAAGCCGGCGCGGGTGATTGGAACGAATACCGTGGGCAGTTTGCAGTCGGGGCTCTACTACGGGTATCTCGGCCTGGTCGACGGCATCCTGGAGCGGCTGATGGATGAGCTGGGTGAGGAGACACGAGTGATTGCGACGGGCGGACTGGGCTCGCTGATTGGCACCGCTTCACGCTTTATCAAAGATGTGGACGAATTTCTGACCCTCGAGGGGCTGCGCATCATTTGGGATCGGAACCAGTCCTTCCGCCGCGAAGCCGCGCCGAAAGTTGCGAAGACACCGGCGCCGGCCAAGCCGTTGGATGCCGCCGCGAAACCGTGGCCCTCGCCGAAGTCTCCTAAAACGCGCTGAGCCAAATCGCGCTGAAGCATCGTGGAAAATTATTTTAACTACTTCACGGAAATCGAAGAGCACTATCTGCGGCGACGGGGGACTCACCTGCTGCTTTCGACGCTCGATTGGGCTCTGATTGAGACTTGGAAAAGTGCGGGCGTGCCGCTGGAGGCCGTGCTTCGGGGGGTGGATGCGGCCTTTGACAAATACGATCAGCGTCCGTCGAAATCGAAGAAAGTGAACAGCCTGGCGTACTGCTCGCAGGCCGTCTTGACGGCAGCCGAAGATATGAAAGAAGCGGCTGTCGGCGCGACTGGCGAAGAGAAAGCTCGGCGGGAGCCTGGATTTGAAGCGGCGCAGATTGCGGCATTTCTGCGGGAGAACGCCGACCAGCTCGAAAAGGCAAAGCTGCCGGAGCGCGCGGGATTCGCGACTGGAGCGCTGGCACGGGAAGAAGCGGGTTCGCTGCGGGAGCTGGCGGAGGCCATCGAGCGCGAAGGGAAGCTTCCGCGCCTCGAGGATCTGGAACGGCGACTGACAGTGCTCGAGGAAAAGCTATTCGCCGTGTTGATGGCGGCGACTCCGGATGAAGACCTGGTGACTGTTCGCGCGGAAGCGGATCGGGATATTGCTCCCTACCGGCGAAACATGACGGCATCCCAGGTTGATCAACTGCACAAGCAGTATGTGCATAAGCGGCTGGTGGAGCGCTGCGGCGTGCCGCGACTGAGTTTGTTCTATATGCACTAGCCAAGATTGTGTAGGGCGGACACCCCTGTCCGCCTGCCTGCGCCCAAGAAGGCTCTTGTTGGAAGCTCGCATCGTCCGGCGCGGGCAGGAGTGCCCACGCTACACTTACGACTTGCTCCTTTCCATCGAAAAACTAATCTACGGCGGCGACGGCTTGGCGCGGACACCGGCCAACGCCGACGGGCGGAGCATGGCGGTGTTTGTTCCGTTTGTGTTGCCCGGGGAGCGAGTTGACGTCGAAATCCGGCAAGAGAAGCCTGGGTTCGCGCGCGGCTCGATGGCGCAGTTGATCGAAGCGTCGCCCGATCGCGTCGAAGCGCGCTGTCCATACTTCCGGCATTGCGGCGGATGCCATTACCAGCACATTCCTTACGAAAGGCAACTTGAGTTCAAAGCTGAAATCCTGCGCGAGACGCTCCAGCGGATTGCAAAAATAGAGTTGAAATCGGAGATTGGCCTGCATGCTTCCTCTCCCTGGAACTACCGCAATCGGACGCGGCTGCAGGTTCAGACTGCACCCGAATTTGCGCTCGGGTATTTCCGATTCGGCTCGCACGAATTTCTTCCGGTGCGCGAATGTCCGATCAGCTCGCCGCTGCTCAATCGGGTGATAGCGCGGTTGCTTGAACTGCGCGCTCTGAATTGTCCGGCGGTGGTTGAAGAGATTGAGCTGTTCGCGGACGCGGCGGATGAGCGATTGCTGGCGTGGGCATTCTGTGGACGCGAGGCTGACAAGCGAGATCTATTGCGCTGGGCGGAGGCGCTCGAGCGCGAGTTGCCTGAAATCAGCGGCGTCACGTTTTTCTCTTCGCGGCACCAGACTTCAAAACAGACTTCAAAAAGACAAGCAGAAGATGACGCGCCGCTAGACTCGAAAGCGCTGGCGCAGTTGGGCGCGAAGGCAATTCGCTATCGAACGAAGAACCACGAGTATCAGGTCAGCGCCGGAGCCTTCTTCCAGGTGAACCGTTATCTCATCGACGAACTGGTTTCGGTCGTGACCGGCAATGCGCGCGGAGACGTCGCACTCGACCTGTACGCCGGGGTGGGGTTATTTTCCGCGGCTTTGGCGCAGAGCTTTCATCACATATTGGGTGTAGAGGCGTCACAGACATCATATGGCGATCTGGTGCAGAATGTACCTGCGAACGTGAAAGCGGTCGGCGCGCGAACCGAGGACTACCTGAGGAGCGACTGCCTGAGAAGCCGGCCGGTGCGAAAACGTCCTGACTTGGTCGTCCTGGACCCTCCCCGCACCGGGGCCGGCAAGGTAGTGATCCGATCTCTGGTGGAACTCGGAGCGCCCCGCATCCGATATGTTTCGTGTGACCCGGCGACGCTGGCCAGGGATATCGCCCCCCTTCTGGCGGCCGGATACCACGTCGAGGAAGCACACTTATTCGATCTCTTTCCTGAGACGTTTCACATCGAATCGGTGCTGCTGCTGGCGCACTGACCGTTTTCACGTTGCCTAGTTCCTCCCGGAAGACGGGTGGGTAGCCGAGGGCCCTGGCAAGCAACGGACGCACCAGGGCCCGCTCGTCCTCTCACTTGTCACCTTCATTTCTCCACCGGAGATCAAAAGCTAATGACGCACGACCGGAAGCCGCCACGGCAGCCATTGTTCTGGGCGGCGTTGGCATTTTCGCTCGGCCTCTGGATGGGCGTGCGCGCATGGCGGCCGCCGTCGTGGTGGGTGATCGCCGTGGTGGCCTTCGTCTTCGCGGCGTCATGGTTTCTTTCGAAGCGAGCCTGGCTGGCCAAGGCGCTTTCTTTGGGAGCGTGGATTCTTCTGGGCGCCTTTCTGATTCAGGTTCGGGGTCAGCAGACGGACAAACTTCAGCAGGGGGACGCGCGCATTGTTGCCCTGTCGGATGGGCGGGAAGTCACACTCACGGCGCGCGTGATTCGCGAGGGATATGCGCAGGCTGCGGGGCCCAAGTCGATTCGCGAATCCATTGATGTGGAGACGGAAGAGATCGCGAGCCAGGGCGAACGCTGGCCAGTGCGGGCTGGGGTGCGCCTGACGATTTACGAGAAAGTAGAGAACTCCGAGGCCCTGGAGCGCCGGGCGTCCCCGCCCGGCGTCGATGCTGCCGAAGGTTCTCCGCAAAGCGGGACGGGCGGGGCGCCCGTCTCTCCACTCACTTACGGTACGCGCGTTCAGATTCGCGCGAAGCTTCATCCGGCGCGCAATTACCGGAATCCCGGAGCTTTCGATTATGAAGGCTATCTGCGCGACAACGGCATCAGCGTGCTGGGGTCGGCGGAGTCAAACAATATTGAGCGGCTACCCGGGTTTTCCGGCAACCGGATTCAATTCTGGCGGATGCGCGTTCATGCCAGCATCGTGGCCAAAATTCACCAACTATGGCCCGCGTCGCAGGCTTCGCTCATGGACGCCATGGTTCTCGGCGAAGAAACATTTCTGCGCAACGCGACGCGCACGGAGTACCAACGCTCAGGCACGTATCACGTGCTCGTAGTTTCCGGAATGAACCTGAGCATTCTGGCGTTCGCCATTTTTTGGACGCTGCGCCAGTTTCGCGTCGATCCCGCGCTCGCGGCCATCGCGACGGTAGTGGGCTCGTTCGGATATGCGTTCGTAGTGGGAGTCGGTCCACCGGTGTGGCGCGCCGCGCTGATGCTCGCGACCTATTTAGGCGCGCGTCTGCTGTATCGCGAACGGAACATGATGAACGCAATCGGGGCAGCGGCGCTGGGAGTTCTGATCGCTGATCCACACGCCCTGTTTGGCGCCAGTTTTCAGCTGACGTTTCTTGCCGTCTTCATCATCGCGGGCATCGGCTCGCCGATTCTGGAACGGACAACGTTGCCCTACGCGCGAGGGTTACGTCTCCTGCAAACTGCCAGCTACGATTTGCACGTCACTCCCGCGGTGGCACAGTTCCGACTCGACCTGCGGTTGATCGCAGGGCGGCTGAAGAGATTCATCGGCGAGCGCCTTAGCCTGACACTGCCCGCGATCCTGATGCGGGTGGCGATTGGCTTCGGCGAATTGATCTTCATCTCGGCACTGATGCAGGCGGGACTCGCGCTGCTCATGGCCTACCACTTTCATCGCGCGACCACCATGGGAATGCCGGCCAACTTGGCAGTCATTCCACTCACTCAGGTGCTGATGCCCGCCTCTGCCGCCGCTATCGGCTTGGGATACATCTCCAGCGCGCTGGCCAAGCCCGCAGTTTGGGTTTCCGGCCTCGCGCTCGAGGGAATCGCTGGAACGGTGCACTGGCTGGGCGGTGCACCGATTACCGGAAAGACGGTCGCTGGCACATCAATCGCCGATCTGCGGGTGGCCATGCCTTCGCTTGTGATGATCCTGGCCTCGATTGCCGCGCTGACGTTCGCCATGCTGGCGGCTCGGCGCATGCGCCTGGCCACTTTCGCTTCAGTGGCGTTGCTGTTTGGCGTCGCGGTCTGGATTGCCTTTGTCCCTTCTCGTCCTCACCTTCGCGCCGGCGTGATGGAGATGACGACCATCGATGTCGGACAAGGCGATTCCATCCTGCTGGTGACGCCCGAGGGCCGCGCCCTGCTTATTGATGCCGGAGGCCTGCCGCAGTGGATGCATTCGGACTTCGATCTCGGCGAACAGGTGGTCTCTTCTTATCTGTGGAATCGAGGGATCGATCATCTCGACGTGGTCGTGATCACGCATCCTCATGCCGACCACCTGCGCGGAATGCCCGCGGTGATTGCAAATTTCCATCCCCGAGAACTCTGGCTGAGTATCGACAAGCCGGTGGGGGCTTTGGTACCGATCGTTGCGCAAGCCCAAAGAGCGGGAATGAATGTCTCAGTAAAAAAAGAAGGCGACCAATTCGATTACGGCGGAGTGCATTTCCACATGCTCGCTCCCGGACGCGACCAAATCACCGGGTCGATGCGGCCGAACGACGATTGCCTGGTGTTTACCGCCGCTTTTGGCGGGACGACCGCTTTGCTCGAGGGAGACGCGGAACGTCCGGCAGAACGGCGCGTCGTGGAACAGCATCCGGAGGCGATGCTGCTGAAGGTCGCGCATCACGGAAGCGCGAGCGGAACTTCCGCAGATCTGCTCGCGACCATTCATCCACGCTATGCGGTTATTTCCGTCGGCGCGCGAAATGTGTACGGACATCCCCGGCGCGAAGTGCTGGAGCGGCTGCAGCAGGCCGGGGTGAAAACCTACCGCACCGACGAGGAGGGCGCAGTCAGTTTTTATCTGGATGGCAAGTCCGTGACTCCGGACGTCGCGCTCATCCACTGATATCGATATCGGCGGTGTCGTCATCGAGGGGCGGCAGTTGACGGTACGCCTCGATAATCTTCCCAGCTTCGGGGGCGTCTTCTTCACGCACCAGGATGACCGTTCCTCCGACGCCGGGAAACGCGTCCTGGACCGCATCTATGGATTTCAAGTCCGAGTCGATACCGGCAGATTCAAGCAATCCCTGCACGACGATCGCTTCGTTTTCTCGCTCGGTGTCGAAAATCTTGACGAGTTTCTCGTTAGGCTCGGGCTGGTGCTCGGGTTGAGGCGCGGGGTTAGTCGGCTCTGGCATGCGTCCTCCACGGAACTGGCTGTTAACAGATTACGGCAGTCACTATGCCTTTGTCTTGTGGTCACAAAGGTGTACGGCCAAGGGCAGCTTGATTCGCGGGCGGAAGCTGCCACAATGGCGATTGGAGCCGGCGATTGGAGCCAACGCGGGGAATGCGGCCAACATCCAAATCCAGAGTATAAATCCGAAGAAGACGGGGGCAGTATGGAAGTCGAACGGGCCGAACAGCCAGGCGGCGAATACAATGAGCAAGTGGACGAGGCCAGAAGACTGCGGCGCCTGCAGATCATGATGAGCATGGTGATGTCGGTGATCAGCCAGGATCCCGATCTGACACTGGAAGAGGCGGCGGAGATGGCCGCGAACGCTCGCCGCGCCGCTCTGAGCATGTTTCCCGACAAAGAGCTTGCCTACGATATTCTCTACCGGCCGCGACTCCAGCGGCTGATGAATGAACGCTTCCGGCTGCAGTAGAGACTTCGCCAGCACAGGTGCCTTCTTACCAGTTTGGTCCGAACCTTCGTTCCCTCATTGACAGCGGCTTGCGGCGGCATAAGCTTGAAGAAAGCTTAGAAGAATCCACGAGGTCGTCTCTCATGCGGAAACTTGCGTATGGCAAGTCATTCTGCGCCGCGTCGCTGGTTTTGCTTTTCTACGCCGCAGCGTTCGCCCAGGATCCCACCAAGGTTGAGCCCACGCACTACAAACTGGCTTTTGAGAACGAGTATGTGCAGGTGGTAAACGTCCACTATGGACCGCATGAACGGTCGAGCATGCACTCGCATCCCGGAGGCGTGGTCGTTGTCATCACAGGCGGGCATCTCCGCTTCGCGGATGAAAATGGCAAGACACAAGAGGTGTTTGCCAAGCCGGGCGAGGCCCGGTGGTTCCCGCCCTTCAAGCACAGAGTGGAAAACCTCGGGGAAACTTCCTACAGCGCCGTCTATATCGGAATCAAGAACAAGCGTTTAGCCAACGAGGCCAGCCTGAAGGCCGGGCCATCGGAGATGCAAATGGATGAACAGACCAGGAAGCTTGTGGCAGAGGCGCTTGTGGCTGCGATGAAGTGAGGATTCTCAGTTCGTGGTTTGAGTTCATCCTTGGGTATTTACTCTTGGGGTATTACCCAGTATATTACTTTATGCCCCCCCCCAAATTCGCGCTAAGCTATTCTAATTAAAGTACTTAACTCCATCATCTACATGAATAAGGACTTAGCTGGTGTTTCTGCGATTTGGCGTGCACTTTCGGGGGTATGGTGGCGGCGCTTTTAACTGCTTATTGTCCACTTATCGTCCACTTGTCGCCTACTTGTCGCCTACTTGTCAAAGAGCCGCCGAAGATGATTTTGCGGGCGGATGATGGGTCCGTCTCTGGAGACGGACGCAATTTTCGATGCTGCACTGTCGGGGAATTCTCGCACGACTGCGATTCGGTGTCTGTGATTGAGGTACAAGAAAAATGTGATGAAAAAAGGTCTGGGAACTGCCTCTGGGCACCGCAATGTTAGGTGTCGGCAGTTCGGCAGGGCCCCTCTTCGGCTATCCCCCTCGACTTCGCTCGGGGCTTCGGCAAAACAGGGCAGGCTTTCTCGAAAGGCGCGAGAAGGGGCGAAACCCCGGCCCCATTGTTGGTGAATTGGCGCTTTGTCGCCAATCATGCTCAGGTTTTTGGGAGTGTACAAAATTGATCAGTTCTTGAAGCCTTTAATAGGTACTGTGTTTTTCTTAAGGTAAGAACGCGGTCATGGGTTGCTGTATGAAAGCCCGAACTTAAGACCCGTGTAATGACCCAGGGAGATTACAGTGGCGACTTGTACGACATCCGCGACATCAATGAACGTTCCCCCACCGGTAGGCGTGATCCCGCTAAGAGCCGAAAACCAGCGAGACGATTCCAAAGGTACCCTCATTCAGTGCGCGCAGCGCGGCGACGAGGAGGCGTTTGCCACACTTTACCAGTTGCATAATAAGCTTGTGTATTCGGTGTGTCTGCGGATGACGAAAGATGTTGCTGAAGCAGAGGACCTGACGCAGGAGGCTTTCATCCAGGTGTTTCGCAACCTCAACTCGTTTCGTGGCGGGTCCGCCTTTTCCACTTGGCTGTACCGGGTTGCCGTGAACACCGTACTGATGAAGTTGCGTCGTAAATCCCCACCAGTGCTTTCGCTCGATGAACCTGTATCGAGGGACTCGCCATCACTCAAGCGCGAGGTTGAGAAAGAGGATCTTAACCTCCGTGGGGCGATTGATCGCATTGCATTGCGTCGCGCCATCGAAGAGTTGCCCGGGGGAGCCCGGCAGATCTTCGAACTGCACGAGGTTGAGGGATACCAGCATCATGAGATTGCCAAACAGCTGCAATGCTCGATCGGAAACTCGAAATCACAGCTCCATAAAGCGAAGAAGACGATGCGCGCACTTCTGTTTCCGCAGAGGACAATCCAGCGATGATCCAAAGGCAGCAACAGCGCGGTAAGTGTCGCGAAATTCCAGAACGATCAGCGAAGCCCAAACTTCGCGAAATTTCTGTTGAAGTGGATCACGGCTCCGGGAGCCAAACCTAATTCGACTGAGCAATGACCCCCAGCTTCAGAGCCAGGCCCCCATTCAGCAGCAGTGAGCAAAACCGACCAGCAAAAACTTATCATCTTTCAGCATAATTGTTTAAGATCCTACACATTTTAGGACAAGGAGGGACTATGTTAGGTTACGGTTTGGCGGGAACGATTGTCGTAGTTCTGTTGATTGTTTTTGTCGTGCGCAGTCTATGAACCCAAAACTCCGGGCGCGTGCGAAACGCGCCCAATATTAGCTCATAATTCACTTTTCTCGCATGCTTTTGCGCATCGCAAAACTCTTGGTTCTTTCACTAATCCTTGTCGTCATTCCAGCGCTTGCGCAAGCTCAAGAAAGCAGCGAGGGACAAGATCAACAAAGCCAACAGCAGCAGAGCACGAATGAACAAACGGTCAAACCGCCCCCTTCACCGCTGTTCCCGAAACATCACCGAGGAATGTATAAAAATCCGCTAGGCCTTCCAGTAATTGACGCCACTCCTCAGTCTCCGCCGCTGGAAATAGATGATCCAAGCGTTCCCGATAAAGGTGAGTATGAGATTAATCTCACTACGCACGCCGATTTCTCAAAAGAACTCCGGACAGTTGATTTTTTGTTCGTGGATGCCAATTATGGAATTGTGCCCATGATCTTTGGTCATGAGCTTCCTACCCAAGTGAAAGTTGAATTTCCGCTGGCAGGCGCGAAGAAACCTGACGACCCCATGAGAGTTGGCATCGGCACCGCCAAGTTCGGCCTCAAGGTCAACTTCTTTGACGATCGACACAAGGGTGTGTACGCTTCGCTCTACCCGCAAATTGAGTTTACCGTTCCAGGCACAGAAGCCGTCGAGAAGGGCCTGGCCAACCCGGGGCAAACATTGATCCTGCCGCTGCTGGTGCAGAAAGACTTCAGGCACATCACAGTTGTTGCCAATGGCGCCGTTAACAAACCCATTCATGATCCTAAACGCGACACAACGGGCACCCTTGATTTCGGTTTTGGCCGCGCCCTCACTCGACACATGGCGGCCATGGCGGAGGTTCGCTTCATTTCAACATTTGATCTTAAGCGCGAACGTCTGCTTGTTGTGAACTTCGGCCTGATGCGCAGTCTTCGAGACAATATGGTCCTGTACGCGAACGTTGGACGAAGCATATTCTCAGACGAGGGCTTCGGGCACACCTATGTTGGTGTTGGCGTGAAGTTTCTGCTCACACCAAAAGAATAGAACCCAACAAGTTCTAATCCCCATCAAGGCCTCCGCCTTGACCCCGCCGCGATTGCACAACGGCTTGTCGGGCTCACGGGCTTACTTACTCGGGATTGTCATGGCTTTCAGAATTTGTAGATAGCCTAAATCAGGGCAGTGGGACTATTTGTGGGGCTGTCAGCCATAGCGTTGACTATGGACAAACCTGGAGTGATCCAACGCTTACACCTTACGGTTACTCGTTCCTGACCGGGGCGGAATGGGGTGGCACCGGCGGTTCCGCGAGTAGCTCAGACGCCGCAAACAACGCAGCGCGTCTTGCGGTAATCATCAAGCAGCTTCAGAAATGTCCACAGTACAGCCAAGTGGGAAACGAGTTGGCCCAAATGAGCGCGCAGGGCAGAATCACGACTGCCCCCAATCAAGGTCCATATGGTTGGTATCACCCGTTAAGCGATAAGATTACTCTTAGTCCGGATGCGATGGAGAATGATCCATTAGCTCCGATACATGAACTGGCGCATAGACACCAGACTGCTAACGTTGGCGGTAAGTGGTGGCAACCTTTTGGAGCGTTCAATATGCAAATCGGTGCTGCATGGGGAGGGATGGATAAGGTTTGGGATCAGCACGTCAAAGGGCGGATCCTCAGCCAAGGATTCGTAGAAAATGTAGCACAAGCATATGCTGAGAAGGTTGCTAGTACTTGTGGCATAAAGTAGGGGGAATTATGCTGGCTTTCGCCCACCACTATTCTGCGGTAATATTCCCGATTGCGGTCGTTTTGATGATCGGAGGTTTTCTCCGGTTTGTATTTCAGATAGTCCGTTGGGATTCCGAGTATGAAGATTTCCTGATATTCCCATTGCGGCTCGCGATTTATGCTATTCCCTACCTATGTATCCCGGGCCTAGGGATAGCTGTCGGAGGAGCGATGATAAGAAGCCCGAAACGAGTGAATCGCAAGTTTGCGAAGGCCTCTATTTATATGTCAATTGTAGGCCTACTGCTTTGGATCAGTTCGCTCGGAATAGCCATACGATGATAAGGCTTCCGGCCCAAGCCTTTCTGGATCAGGTTCTACGCGAGCAAAACTCGACACGTCAGCGAGACTGCCCCCACATCATGAAACCCCTTATGTGACGCAGGTGAAATGCATGTCATACCACTTGCGCCCACATAAACACTAGCGATTTCGCAACGCAAATGAGAAGGGTGTGTACATGTCTGCACCCGCTACATACTATCCCCGCCTCCGCCTTGACCCCGCCTCAACTCGCCTACTAGACTCCGACTGGGGTGCTCCATGCGCAAACTAATCTGGGTTCTGTGTATTGCCGCGGCATTCTCCGGCGCGGCGGCGGCTGACGAAGGGCATCATCACGAGGAGCTTACGCAGGAACAACTGGGCACGGTGCATTTTCCCGTGTCGTGTACTCCGGATGCGCAGAAAACATTCGAAAAGGGTGTCGCGCTGCTGCATTCGTTCTGGTACGAAGAGTCGGAGAAGGCTTTTCTCGACGTCGAAAAGCAGGACCCGAAGTGCGCCATGGCGTACTGGGGCGAGGCAATGAGCCTGTGGCATGAGCTCTGGAATCGACCGGACGCACCGACCATTAAGCGGGCCTCGGCGGAGTTGAAGAAGGCCGGCAAGATGAAGGCTGGGACGACTGACCGCGAGCGCGATTACATCCTGGCCCTGAAGGCGTTCTATTCCAATAGCAAGAAAGCGGACCACGAAGCGCGAGCCCGGGCTTACTCCGCGGCCATGGAGAAGGTGTACCGGAAGTATCCGGACGACCACGAAGCGGCTGCTTTCTATGCGCTCTCGCTGCTGGCGGCGGAGCCCGACAACGACACTACGTTTGCCAACCGCAAGCAGGCCGGCGCGATCCTGGAGAAGCTGTTCGCCGCCGAGCCCAATCATCCCGGAGTTGTGCATTACCTGATCCATAGCTATGACAAGCCGCAATTGGCGCAACTCGGCTTGCCCGCCGCTCGGCGGTATGCGCAGATCGCTCCCGCCGCTCCGCATGCGCTGCACATGCCGTCGCATATCTTTGCTCGACTCGGGCTCTGGCAGGACGACATCAATTCGAATTTGGCGTCGATTGCGGCAACGCGCAAGACGGCGGCGATGCACATGGGCGGCGAAGGTCACCAGTTCCACGCCATGGATTTCCTCGTGTCCGCCTATATGCAGAGTGGACGGGAAGCCGATGCGCTCAAGGTAATCGAAGAAGTGAAAGCCATGCCGCCGATGAAAGATATGTATGGAAAGGGATACGATCCTCGTGTCTACGCCCTGGTCGCGTTTCCCGCCCGCTACGCGTTGGAGATGCACCACTGGGCTGAAGCTGCTTCTCTGACGCCTGTTCCCGAGGCGTGGGCTGGGGATACTTCCATTACCTACTGGGCGCGGGCGATCGGCGCCGCCCGCAGTGGGAACGTCGCGCAGGCACGCTCTGATATAGAACACATTGAGGCCATTCACAAAACTCTTCTCGATCAGAAGAAGAAAGGCTTTGCCGAGG
The DNA here is from genome assembly GCA_963772195.1 of uncultured Acidobacteriaceae bacterium. Lineage (GTDB taxonomy): Bacteria > Acidobacteriota > Terriglobia > Terriglobales > Acidobacteriaceae > Acidiflorens. The sequence goes on from CAVYWE010000007.1 coordinate 277,601, forward strand.
CCGTAGATCAGGATCGGAAGGAAGCGGCAGCGTGGCTGGATCATGCGCAGGGCAAGAATGACGACGCCATTGCGGCCTTGCGCGCTATTGCCGAAAGGCAGGAATCGTCCGGAGACGAATCCGATGGCGGAATACCTGCGCGGGAGATGCTCGCCGACATGCTGCTTGAGATGAAGCGCCCGGAGCAGGCTCTCGCAGAATATAAGACCGGTTTGAAATTCTTCCCAAATCGCTTCAATAGCCTGTACGGCGCAGCCCAGGCGGCGGAGATGGCGGGACAGGCCTCCGAGGCAACGGAGTACTATGCCGTGCTGGTCAAAACTTGTGAAGGGTCGAGTTCAGAGCGTCCGGAACTGGCGAAAGCGAAGCAGGCGGTAGTAGCGCTGAAGTAGGACTTACTTTTCGATTCTCTGAAGGCGAAACAGCAGCGTGCCCCATCCCAACTTGGCGCGCATTTGCACCGGCGTGTGGCTTGGATCCTCCGAATACCATACCCACACTTTGCCCTTGGACTTTAGCGGGCCGGAGGTGGCTTCGGCCGTAACCAGCACGGCAGGGAATGTTCCGGCTGGCACTTTGATCTGCTCGCGCTTATCCACGCTGGCGCGGACGATTGTCGTCTTCCCGTCACTGATCGGGAACTCGTAGCGGGCGCCCGATTGCAGCGGCAGCGACTGCAGGTAGTAAAAGCCGGTGATGACGTCGGTGGCGCAGCCGGCAAGATCGTTTTCGACGTGCTTGGTCTCACCGGTCTTCAGGTTCTTTTCATCGAGCGTGCTTTTTTTGCGCGCGTAATCGAAGTGGATCGACGTCTCGCGCTTGTGCGCGCCTTCCTCGCTGTGCTTGAAGATCGAGAGCGAGCAGAACGTCCGGGGATCGAAGCGCGATTCGAAGCGGTCGTGCACAGGAAAGATAACGTTGACGGCGCCTGAGGATTCGGCGGACGCGGTGACTTTGCGTTCGCTTCCAGCCGCGTCCATTTTCATGACTGCGGTCCCGGCGGTGATCAGATGCCACTCCACCGAATACACGTAGCTCCGTCCATCGGGAAAAGGATAGTTGCGACGCGGAGGCACGATCTGCACGGGAGCGGGGCCGATCGTTGTTGTTTCCGTGGGCGGGGCTTGCTGCGCCGACAACATGGTCGCGATCAGGACGATCAGGGCCAGAGGACGAACGAGACTTCTTTCGCGGCCTCCCAGGGCGATCGCCATAAGTAAACGGCAGACTACCACACCAGCTTGGCGATCAGCTTGACGATGAGGACAGCCAGCACGACCGCGCATCCAATGCTTGCCTCGTATTCGCGGTGCTTCCAGTAGCGTGCCGAAGAGTACGCACTCTGCTGGCTGCCGTATGGAGTAAGCCGCGGCAACATGCGCGGCACATGGCGGGCATAGTCGTCGTACTCGGGGAACGTCTGACGCAGGTAACGTTCTTCGCCGGCGATGACCGGAACATAAATCACGGCGAACATCAGGAGCATGACCGCGACGATCCACCAACTGCGCGCCGCGATAGCGAAGCCGGCGGCAAGCATTAATGAGCCGAGGTACAGAGGATTGCGAGTGTAGGCATAGGGGCCGCTGATGGTGAGCTGCTTGTCTTTTTGCACGTGCCCGGAAGCCAGTCCGCGCAAGACTAGCCCGGGAATCAACACCAGTGTGCCCGCGATCAGCGAAGTTCGTGTTGGCTGCGCCAGCCAGATGTAGACAACTGCAAGAATAAATCCCAGGGGCACGCGGATGCGACGGGCCACGCGCGACCAGGTGTCGACGGTGGTTGGCGAGGGTGGCGACCCGGGTTGTGATACTTCATTCACTTTCGTCATTCACTCTGGTTCTGCAAGACGAGTTTCCGCGATAGGACTCTGCAACAGCTTCCGGGTCGCCGCGCCGACTTCGCCGACAGTGATTTCGAGCAACCCTTGTTCCGGCTCGCGGTGCCGGGTGTGATCGGTCATACTGCTGGCGCTTCGCAGCACAATCGATCGCGTTCCGAAGGGGCCGTTGCGCGCCGGATTTGTCGGACCAAAAATTGCCACCACCGGAATTTTCAAGGCGGCCGCCAGGTGCATCGGCCCGGTATCGCCGCCGATGAGGAGGCGAGCCCGTCGGGTAAGCGCGATCAACTCAGAAACCGAGCAGGAAATTTTTCGCGCCGCCCCCTCGCCTGCCGCTTCCACGGTCACGGCGAGCTCTTCTTCTCCCGGCCCGTAGTTTACGAGCGAACACAATCCATCTTTCGCAAGTTCCTTCGCCACCTGTCCGTAACGCTCGGCCGGCCACCGCTTCGCGCCCCAGCCCGCGCCGGGATTGAGAATCGCGAAGTCGCTTACATCCGCCGTCAGGCCAGCAATCTTGTTCTCCGCATCCGGGTCCACGGGAAACTCTACCTGAGGTTCCGCCATCCGCGTTGGAATGATCGGTGTTGGAACGATCGCTCCCGCCAGCGCCAGCGCCTGCTCCACCACATGAGTGCCGTTCGGCAAAACCCTTCGCGTGTAAAACATGCTGGCAGCATTCTCCCGCGGTTGTGCGCTTCCATACACGATGGGCGCGCCCGACCAGCGTGCCAGCAATGCCGAACGGACCGCACCCTGAAAATCAATCACCGCGTCGTATTGAATTCCGCGTAACTGACTCAAACCCACGGCCATCTGCTGCCAGGTGTTAAATGAAAACGGTGCGTGCCGCCATTCCGCCGTATTGACTGAATGAACGCGGTCGGCCAGGGGGCGCTGCGGAGAGCGCTGTCCCGATCTCGGATAGCGCAGCGTGCATAACAGTTCCGCCCAACGCTCTTCAATGAGCCATCCCAAGGTGGCCTGAGGAAAAGCCTGGCGCAGCGCGGTTGCGGCAGGCAGCGTGTGAATGATGTCTCCCATGGCGCTAAGGCGCACGATGAGCAGGCTATCGAATCGCGGCGTGCCGGGTCGGAGAGAAAAGGAGTCGGTCATCCTGACCCCCCTCACGATTTTCGCGGCTCCGCCCGCGAGCGCGAGCGCGAACGCGAACGAATGATCTCGGTGGCCGAGTGATTCTTGGGATCACCCACGATGACCACCCGGCCTCCACAGGCTTCGACCTCGTCGCGCTCGGGGACGCTCTCCGCTGTGTAGTCGGTACCCTTGGCATGAAAATCGGGACGTATTTCGCGGATGATAGCGCGCACATCCTTTTCTGGAAAAACTACGACGGCGTCAACATCCGCCAGCGACGCTAGAATCTCGGCGCGTTCTTCGGCCGGCATTACTGGACGACCTTCGCCCTTCAACGCGCGCACGGAAGCATCTGCATTCACCGCGACAATCAGTTTGCCGCCGAGTTCCCGAGCGGAACGCAGGTAGCGAACGTGGCCAACATGCAGCACATCGAAAACACCGTTAGCCAGCGTGATGCGATCGCCGGCGCGCCGCCAATTCGCCACACGTTGCTGAAGTTCGTCGCGCGAAACAATCTTCTGATGGAGTGATGTGCTCAATGATCTCGATTTATCAGGATACTGAAAAGCATTGGCTTCGTATCAGGGCATCGCTTCTGCGATGCCGAAAGTTCGAAACCAGATGCCCTTTAGGGGCTGGGCATCGAAAATCCCTTTGGGCCTCAGCGCCTAAAGGCGCTTTCTAAGCTGGCACTCTCGGCACGCCTGAAGGCGTGCCCTGATACGAACCGCCCTGAAGGCGAAGGCGTGCCCTGATACGAACCGCCCTGAAGGCGAAGGCGTGCCCTGATACGAACCGCCCTGAAGGCGAAGGCGTGCCCTGCTACGATGCATACTTGCGCCCATGTCTAATGTTCGCGCGCGACCGGGGGCGACTTATCCAGTGCCTCTAATAATTCCTGCTGGCTGACTGTGGCCGTCCCGCGTTTCATGACTACGATGCCACCCGCATAGTTTGCGAGGTGCGCGGCCTCTTCGGTGGTTGCGCCCGCAGCCAGGGCGGCGGTGAAAGTTGCGATGACGGTATCGCCGGCGCCGGTCACGTCGGCGACTTCATCGCTACCGTGGATAGGAATATCGACCGGCTTGTGGCGGCGCGGGAACACCACCATGCCATCCTTGCCGCGCGTGATCAGCAGCGATTCCAAATTCATCTCGCCTGCGATCTGGTGTCCGGCGGCCAGAAGGCGCTCCCAATCGTTGCCGATGCGGATGCCGAGAACTTCTTCCACCTCGGATTCATTCGGCGTGGCGGCGGTGATGCCGGAAAACTCCAGCATGCGATGGCGCGAGTCGAGCGTCACGGGAACCTTGTCCAGCCAGCGCTTTTCCCGAATTACATTCAGCAGGGTGGGCGTGGCGGCGCCGTATCCGTAGTCGGAAATCAGCAGCGCATCGGAGGCCCGGGAATATTCGCGGGCGGCAAGTACGAGTTCGCGGCGCAGATGCCCATTGGGGCCTTCACTGGGTTCGCGGTCAACGCGCACGACCTGTTGTCCGGCGGTGTGCGCGAATCCAGCCAGGATGCGCGTTTTGGTCACGGTGGTGTAGCTCCTGTCTTTCAAAATTCCGCTGACCGGGATGTGTTTGTGGCGGAAAGCGCGCAGCAGCAGCTTTCCCGGTTCGTCGTCACCCACGACCCCAACCGGCAAGACGTTCACTCCGAGGTCGGCGAGGTTGCAGATCGCATTGGCGCCGCCGCCGGGGACGATCTCGCGATCGCGGTGCTTCAAAATCAGCACCGGCGCTTCGCGCGAGACGCGAGATATCTCGCCGAATACAAACTCGTCGGCGACCAGATCCGCAAGGACGGCTACCGTCAGCTTGGGAAAAGATTCGACGATCTTCCGCAGACGGTCGTTTTCTTTAATATGAATATGCTTCGTCATCAATTATTAGTTCATGTGGTGCAATCCAAGATTTTCTCACGAACGGGGCTTCCGGTCCGTGATTCTTGCCAAAATGACACCCAGAACGTCATTGGGGTGTTCCAGCGTAAGGCTGAGCGCTGCGACCGTCAACGGCTTGAGATTTTCCTGCACTGACCCGAGATTGACCGCATCTTTTTCAGTGGTCAGAAAGCCGCCGGGGCCGAGCTTGCCGCGCATGGCAAGCAGGCGCTTGACATCACTGTCGTCATAGGCATGGTGGTCGCGAAACTCGACTTCCGCCGCCGGCGTGATTCCGGCGGCGCGCACCTGGGCGAAGAATTGCTGCGGCCTCGCGATACCACAGAACACAATCGGCGCGGTGGGCGCGGCGGGCGCGGTGAATTCGCGCTTCATGCGCCAGATAAGTTTTCCTTGCCGAGCGAAACTTTCGATGGTTAGGTCGTGCACAGAAAAGCTCTTCCCAGAAAAGTCCTGTGGCAGCACAATCGCATCCGCCCGTTGCAGCGACGACAGCGGCTCGCGCAGGCGCCCCGAGGGCAGCAGCCTGTCCTCAAAGTCGCGCTCCGTCATCAGGACAATATCGAACTCCCGAGCCAGAGAGCGATGCTGAAAGCCGTCGTCGAGGATGTGCAATTGCGACCGAAATTTCTGCTCGGCGATTCGGCCTGCGTCATAACGGCTTTCACCGACGATAACCGGAACGCCCAGCCGGCGCGCGATCAGCAGCGGCTCATCGCCGAAGTCGGCGGCGTTGCCATCCGTCTCAACTACCAAAACGCCGCGAGTTTTGCGGCGATATCCGCGCGCGAGCACGTCGAAAGGAATGCCGCGCGCCTTCAACAGTTCGCCGAGCGCAATCACGAAAGGAGTCTTGCCCGAACCACCCACCGACAGATTGCCAACGCTGACCACGGGCCGCTCCAGCCGCCGGGAAGGCAGCACGCCGCGATCGAACAGGGTATTGCGCAGAGCGGTGGCCGCGCCGTAAAGTCCGGTGAGCGGATTCATGCCGAGCCCTCGCGCGATTCTTTCCCCATCAGATGGAGGAGCGCCGAGACCGTCCGCGCCGTAGCGCCGCGCTGGGATTCGAGCGCCGCCAGTGCGTTCCGGCCGAGTGTAGTTCGTTGGGCGTCATTTTCGATCAACTCCATGAAGACCAGGGGGAGTTCCGCTACTCCGACAATGCGCACAGCATTGCGGCTGGCAAAAAAATTCACGACGTCACGAAAATTCTCGTAGTGGTTGCCGGTCACGATGGGAACGCCATAGAGGGCGGGCTCAAGAATATTGTGTCCGCCGCGCGGCACCAAGCTGCCACCGACGAACGCGACGGTGGCCAGTGAATAGAGCGCAGCCAACTCCCCAATACTATCGACCAGAAACACGCCGCCAGCGAGCGGGTCGCCGCTCCACAAAGAACGCCGCCACATCCGGAAGCCGAGTTTCTCGACGAGCTCTGCAACTTCCGAAAACCGCTCCGGATGGCGGGGTGCAAGGACCATCATGGCCTTAGGATGATTGACCAGGATGTTGCGAAACGCCGAAAGTAGAGAGCCTTCTTCGCCTTCGAGCGTGCTGCCACACACCAGAACCGGCCCCGCTCCAGAGTGGATGAAGCTCTCACGAAGACTTGCAACGATCTTCGGCGATGGCGGAGGAGCAACATCGAATTTCAGGTTGCCGGCGACCGTAACTTTCGATTCGGGCGCACCAATTTCTATGAGACGCTTCCGGTCTTCCTCTGTCTGAGCCAAAAAAACATCGACGTTCGCGAGCGTCTTCTCGAGCAATTTCGGCAGCCAGAAGCGGAACCGCTTGTAACCGGGAAACGAGCGGTCAGAAATGCGGCAGTTGATAACAGCGATGCGAGCCCCGCAGCGTTTGGCACACCGAAGAAAATTCGGCCAGAATTCCGTTTCGGCGACGACCACGAGGTCCGGCCGGAGAGCGTCGAGGTAGGGCCGGACGGCGAAGGCGAAGTCCAAGGGGAAATAGAAAACGTTCTGCGCGCCAAACCGCTGGGCAGCGAGTTTCTGCCCTGTGCTGGTGGTCGTTGAAACCAGTACGCGATGGGACGGAAATTTCTGTCGCAGCGCCTCGACGACTGCGCTCGATGCTACAACCTCGCCCACCGAAACCGCGTGCAGCCAGATTGCTGGTTTCTCGCCGCGGCCGGCGAGAGCAGCCGGAACGGCGCCGAACCTCTGTCGGAACCCTGCCCGATACTTGCCGTGACGCATCATCTGCAGCAGCCAGTAAGGCAGCGTCAGCACCAGAAAAAATGCGAGCAGCGCACTGTAGAACGCGTACATGAAAGAAGCCCCATTCTAAATGGGGAGCCAAAATCTCATCTTTGACCGTAGCGGGACAGCACGGCCCGCCTTGACGGCATCCTATAATTCGGCATCCTATAATTCACGTATGCAAAAGGCAGGTAGGCAAGAATCAGTTCGCACGCCGATGCCGCGCGTCCCGCGTTTTGCGGCGGTCTGTGCTTTCGTGCTGCTCTTCTGCCTGGGTGCGATTGCGGCAAAAGACTTTGTGATGCCCGCGGCGCAACCCGCCCGCACCTACCCGGCGCACGATGACCACCCCATGGAAAAAGTTGTGGTCGCAGTCGATCCGTACGACGTTGAGGACAAAGCTTCGATCTTCAGTGTCAACTACCGCAATCATGGTTACATGCCGGTCTTTTTCGTAATCACGAATGATGGTGATCAGCCCGTCTCTCTCGTCGGCATGAAGGCGCAGTTGAATACCAAAGATCGCAGCAAGTTGTTCCCCTCCACCACCGACGACCTGGTGCGCCGGCTCTCGCATCCTTCGCGGAACGACAGGCCGAACACGTTGCCGATTCCGCTGCCGCGAAAAGAGGTCAAAGGAGGAGTGGACCGCAAGACGTGGGACGAAATCGAGCAGGCTCAGTTTGGCACTAAAGCCGTCGAACCGCATTCCACAGCGCGTGGCTTTCTGTTTTTCGATATCGCCGACATCTCGAATCCGCTGGCCGGCGCCAGCTTCTACCTGATGGGAGTGCGCGACGGGAAAGGCAACGAGCTGATGTATTTTGAAATCCCGATGGAGAAATACTTGAGCGCGCCGGAAGCAAAGAGACCGTAGCCACTGACGGTGAGATGAAGAATCCGAGGCCGGCAGCATCGTGGCCGGGCGGGGACGCCCGGCGCTCCACCAGACAAGGCCAGCTATAATCTCCCGATATGGCGACCACTCCAGCGGTTTCCGAGGATTTGCTCGCGAAATACGAGCCGGTCATCGGACTTGAAGTCCACGTACAGCTGCTGACCGCGTCGAAAATCTTTTGCTCATGTTCGACTCGTTTTGGCGATCCGCCCAACACCAATGTGTGCCCGGTGTGTCTGGGACTTCCGGGAGCCTTGCCGGTGCTGAACCGGAAGGCTGTCGAATTCGCGGCTCTTGCGGCGATGGCTCTGGAGTGCCGGATCAATGAAGTTTCCGTCTTTGCGCGGAAAAACTATTTTTACCCCGACCTGCCGAAGGGCTACCAGATCTCGCAGTATGACAAGCCGTTGGCGGAGTTCGGATTCATAGGAATCGATCTCAGCGGCAGCAAAAAGAAAATCGGTATTACCCGCCTGCACCTCGAAGAAGACGCGGGCAAGAGCCTGCACGAGGGCTTCGCCGACGCTGCCTCGAAGACCGCCATCGATTTGAACCGGACCGGCGTGCCTCTCGCCGAAATCGTCAGCGAACCGGACATGCGATCGCCCGAAGAAGCTTACGAGTACCTCACTCGGCTCAAGGAAATCATCCTCTATACGGGCGTAAGCGACTGCAACATGGAAGAAGGTTCGCTGCGTTGCGACGCTAACATCAGCGTGCGGCCTCGCGGACAAAAAGAATTCGGCACCAAGACCGAGGTCAAGAACGTCAACTCGTTCCGCTTCATCAAGCAGGCGCTGGAGTACGAGATCGAGCGCCACATCGGTGTCATCGAGGCCGGTGGCACAATCACGCAGGAAACCCGCCTCTACAACTCGCACGAAGGCAAGACTTACGGCATGCGCTCGAAAGAACAGGCGCACGACTACCGGTATTTTCCCGAGCCCGATTTGCTTCCCCTGGTGGTGGATGAGAAATGGCAAGCGGCAATCCGCGCCAGCCTGCCCGAGCTTCCGGAAGCGCGCCGCCAACGCATGATGAAGGAGTACGGCATCACGGCGGGCGACGCCCACACACTGACGCTGACGCGAGCGCTGGCCGACCAGTTCGAGTCCGCGGCACGCACTGCAAAAAATCCGAAGCGCGTTGCCAACCTGGTGCAGAGCGAATTACTCGGACGCCTGAAAGCGCACGGCCTCGAACTCGAGCAGTCGCCAATTTCGATGGCTGGGGTTACGGCCTCGGCCGATCTGGTCGAGTCGGGCGCAATCTCGGGCAAAATGCTGAAAGATCTTTACGACCTCTCGTTCGAACGGAACCAGGACTTTCCTGCCCTTTACGAAGCGCAGGGGCGTCCCGAGCAGTCGCGGGACACGTCGGCTCTGGAGAAACTCGCAGATGAAATAATCGCAGCGAATCCGAAACAGGTGGAGCAATATCGCGCGGGCAAGAAGACTATGATCGGATTCTTCGTGGGGCTGGTGATGAAGGCGTCGAAGGGTCAAGCCAATCCCCAGTTGGTGAATGAAGTTTTGACGAAGAAGCTGGACGGCTAGCCGCTGATCAATGCGCGGCCCCTAAAGGGGCGTCTGATTTGGAACCTTACGGCATCGCTAAAGCGATGCCCTGATACGAAGCATGAGTACTACTCTGATACGAAGCCCGAGTCCTACTTTACTGTTCCCGCGTTCTTCAGCACTTGTTCCGCGTAGTAGTTCGTGATTTTGGCGTCGTCGCGGAGGCTCTCGTAGTACGCCGCTTTCAACAGCTGCTCACGGCGATCGCGTAATTGCTGGCGGATGGCCTGCTGCACCCGCGGATCATTCAAGTCCCTCTGGCCGGCCGGCTCCTTCGAAATCAATTTCACGATCATGTAAGCGTAGGGCTGATGATTCGTCGGATTGATCATCGGAATCACCGGCGTGAATTGCCCCGGCTTGAGCTTCAGCACCGCTTCGCGGGTTGCCGGATCGGCGCTCTTGAGCGCGGATTCAGGAGCCATTCCCAAATCACCGCCGTTGTTGCTGGTTTCCGGGTCTTCAGAATAATTCATGGCCATGGTAGCGAAGTCGTCGCCACTATCGAGGCGGTTGGCGATCATCTGGATTTTCTTGCCTGCCTCGACAGCATTCTGCGCCTTGCTGTTTTGCAGGTTGTGCACCTGGCCGCTCGCCACTCCGGAAACCATGATCTTCGCCAAATGGTACTGCGCTTCAATCAGGTTGAACTCGGCCTTGTGATCGTTGTAGTAGCCGGAAACATCCTGGTCGGTGATGTTGATACGCGAGGTGATTTCCTTGTTCAACACCTTGTCGCGGGTAAGCGAGCGCCGCAGGTCGCGCTTGAAGTCATCCAGCGATATTTTTTTGTCTTGCAGGCGCTTGTTAAATTCTTCGGCGGTGTAAGGCGACTTGATTTCGTTCAGCTTGCGGTCCACTTCTTCGTCGGTTGCCAGCAGACCGAGCTTCTCCGCGCGCTGCATCAGGATTTCGGTTTCGATCAGCTCATTCAGAATGCTCAGCCGAAGGCTCACCGCCTGCTCGCCCGCCGGCTGCTGATCGGAGCCCGCCGTCTGGTTGGCGTAATACTTGTCGACTTCGCTGCGATAAATCTTCCGCCCATTGACCGAAGCCATGACGTCGCCGCCGCTGCCGTTGCGGTTACAAGCCGAGAGCCCGGTCAACAGAAGCGCGATGACTATGACCAGGGCAGACCGCCGGAACCAGTTACGCTTTTTCAAGTTCTTCCCTTCCGCCATAACGGCGAGTCAATCCCAGGAAACGCCTGGGACGCAGGCGATATAAATGAGGAATTTGTGATTGGCGATTTGTAATTGGTAATTTTGATTCCGCAATCGCCCAGTTTTCAAATTACAAAGGCACATTACAAATCACAGATTCCCTCACTTCGATGGCGCAGCCGGTGGAGTCTTTGCTTCCGCTGCGGCAGGCTTGTGTTCCGGAGGCGCAACGCCGGCGTCCATCAACGCCTGGTCGAGCGCGAGTCGTACCTCATCCGGGGGCACGGCTCCATCCAGTTTCTGTCCATTTACGAACATCGTCGGAGTTGCATCCACCCCGACTTTTTCTCCCTCCTGCATCGATGCGCGCACAGCCTTTTCATCCTGGGCCTTGACGCAAGCCTGCAATTTCGCAACGTCAAGATTATGCTTCTGAGCCTGCAGAGTAGCCAGCTTATCGAGTTCGGCGTTCTGGCCGTCGCGGCCTTTTTCGCTGCTGATCGCGTGCTGATTGGCGTGCAGGTAATCGGCATAGTCCCAGTAGGCGTCACTGTTTTGCGCGGCCAGGCAATTGGCATTCACCGCCGCGTGCACCGCCCAGGGATGAATTTCTTCGAGCGGGTAATCCTTGTAGATGAAAAGAACGCGATCGCCGTATTCCTTGAAAAGCTCGGGGAAGAGTGTCTGGTGCATACGCGAACAGAACGGACACTCGAAATCGTCATAGTTGACGACCGTCACCTTCGCATCTTTGTTGCCGCGCGTGGGACGCCCGCTGACGTCGATCTTCTTCATGACCGCAGCGAACGGATCACTGGTCAGATCCAGCTTCGTCATGCGCACCAGCATCTTGTGGTCGCGGGAGAGCAGGAACTCGAACTCCTGTTTTTTATTGGGACTGGCAAACGTAACCGTCAACGCGTCATAGTTCGCAAACTCACTCGACCGGAGCGGTCCCAAGATCACTTTTACGTCAGGGGGGAGGGAATAGTGCGCCCGCACCTGCCGCTCGACCACGCGGTTGATGTCCGAAGGAGGGGAAGAAGGCGACTGGGCCGAGCAACCGAGACAGATCACCAGAAGAACCAGAAACGCGCGCCGCACAATCATCAATCGAAGCCACCTGAACATGAGCAAACGCTTGATTATCTCATGGCAGGAAGGCACCCAGTGTGGTCACTCCTCTTGCGTGCGTCCGCTTTGCCATCCCTTGGCCGATTCGGCGTGGTTTTGCGCTGCTGCGCCCTTGGCGATCGCGTCACAGAAGATGTGACTTTTCGCATTGACAGAATGCCGGTCATTCTGCTCGAATCAACATGCTCTCGCCTCTCCGAAGAGCAGTTCCAGCCCGTTGAAGACGCACACCCCCTGAGGCGAATCGCCCGAATTCTCGAGAAACACATCGTTCTTCTCAAGCGAAGTTACTTCCAGGAGACCAGACTATGAAACACATGATCAAGGTATTTCGGTTCTTAGCAATTTGCACGATCAGTGTTGCATTTGCAACATTGTCGATCGCGTCGGCACAGGTCTATACGAGTGTCGACAAGCCTCAGGTGCTCAGCAATGCGGTAGCGAACGGGCCAATTCACTTTGACGTTTCGTCGCCGCTATCCGCCGCGCTGCTGACCGCCCCGGCTCAGCAGGGCGACCGTTTGACGCACGCGCCTATACTGCCAAAGCTGTCGAAACTGACGGCTGCTCAGCAGAGCAACTTCGGAGCGGCGCCAAGCGTCTTCCAACCGTTGACCGCCTCCCCCATCAGTGCCACAATCGGCCTGAGCTTCGAAGGGGTCGGGATGAACGATAACGCTCTCCACGACTGCCATGCCCTTTTAGGCTTCCATGTCGCGCCTCCCGACACCGAGGCCGCGGTGGGCGACACCCAGGTGGTTCAGTGGGTCAACTTGTGCTACGCCGTGTTTGCCAAGTCCAATGGGTCCCTCATCGCGGGGCCTTTTTTGGGCAACGCCTTCTGGGCGGGCTTTGGCGGACCGTGTGAGACTTCCAATGACGGCGACCCCATCATCCAGTGGGATAAGAGTAATCACCGCTGGTTGGCCGCGCAGAACGTGTTCTCTTCGCCGTACATGACCTGCATCGCCGTCTCGCAGACTGCCGACGCAACGGGCAGCTACTACCGTTACGCCTTCCCACAGCCGGGCTTCCCCGACTACCCGAAGTGGGGGCTTACGCGAAGCGTCTATTACCAGACCCAGAATACCTTCCCCGACGTCGGCCCCCCCTTCTTCGGTGTGAACGTCTGCGCGTATGACGGCAAAAGTATGCTGAAAGGCAGCAGCAAGGCGACGCAAGTTTGCATTTTCGATGACTCCAACGGCACGTATTTCGACGACAGCATGCTACCGGCCGATGACGACTCGGATTCAGGCCCGACTCACCCCGAGGTCTTACTGGGAAGCATCGACAATTTTTTCCCCGGTGACACTCACGTTTACGAGTACGTGTTCAACGCTAACTTCGGGAATCCTGCGAAATCAACCCTCGCCGGGGTCAACGGAAGCATGCCGATCAGTGTGCCCGCCTTCAATTTGGCGTTCTGCGCCGGCCAATACAGAATCACCGACTGCGTCCAGCAGCCGGGCACAATCTATCAACTGGACACGCTCGGCGATCGACTGATGTATCGGCTGGCGCACATCGACGTGCGCGGCACTCAGCACTTTCTGGTGACCCACAACGTGAACGACACCGCTGCTGTGGCGGCCAGATGGTACGAGTTCCGGGTCCAGGGGCTAGGCACGACCAGCTTATCCCTGTATCAATCGGGGCAGACCCCAGATGACGGCGAGTACCGCTGGATGGGCTCGGCCGCCATGGACAAAATGGGGAACATCGCCATTGGGTACAGTCGCTCCAGTGGGGCCGTGGGTGACTACCCGTCGATCTACTACTCCGGCCAGACGGCGGGTGATCCTTTAGGCACCACGGAGACCGAGGCTCTGATCAAACAGGGCTCGGGCTCACAATTTGATACCGATGATCGTTGGGGCGACTACTCGACCATGGCGCTCGATGGCGGCGACTCTTGCACATTCTGGTACACGCAAGAGTACTACCCGGTGACCGCCCAGTTCCGCTGGGACACTTGGCTCGCTTCGCTCAGGTTCCCGAACTGCCGTTAGGAGTAGGCGAGCGTCAGCGCGTTAGCGGAGGATTCGAAAAAGGGGCGGTCACTGGATCAGTGGCCGTCCCAACCTCTTTCGGGATTCAGGGAAAACTTCGTGTGAAGTAATCGGCCATTCCTGGAATCTGCCTTTGTTGCAATTTTGGACAGTTCGCCGATAGCGCACAATGCATCATAGAAGCGGCAATTGTTTGCGATACAACACAGCGCTTACAGGAGGAAACATGAAGAATGCGATTTTCGCGACCATCGCTCTTGCAGCGATTTGCACGGCCGGGGCCGTCGCTCAGGATCAGAACCAAGATCGGCATGATCAACAGGCGACCTCACACCGCGTTAGAAAGACGACCGTGAAAGGCTACGTTCGAAAAGATGGCGACAATTACGTGGTGGAAGATGACCGGGACAAAACACGCTACCGGGTGCAAAACACGGAAGCGATACGCGAGCATGAGGGGCATCACGTTCAGATCAACGCGCGATTGCACGAAGACGATCGCTCGCTGGAAGTGAACAAAGTAAAAAGGCTTAACGACGACGAGCACCGCGACCACTAGCGAGGAATAATCCGCGCAAAACCCGAGCAGCTTGTCAGCGAAGGGGCAGCCTCCGGCCCTCCCGCTTCGGTAGCATTCTTACTCCCGGGCGGGAGTTGCGCCCGCTGAAGTCCAGCGCCTTTCACGGCGCACTGTTACAACAACTATCTCGCCAGAGTTCATTTAATATGGCCGAGGAATGCGAGACAAAGGATCGGCCACAATAAGCCGTACTCTTTAGGCTCTTTTCAGCAAACGAGTAATCCCGACCAAAATTACGGCGCCAATAAACGCCACTATGATGGCACCTATTATGCCGCCGCCGGGCCATATTCCTAAAAGACTGAAGACCCAGCCGCCCAAAACGCCGCCGAAGATTCCAAGAATGATGTCCACGAGTACGCCGTAGCCACCGCCCTTCATAACCTGACCGGCAAGCCAACCTGCGATCAGTCCAACCACGATCCAAGTAATGAATCCCATGCCTAGCCTCCGCACCGGAGTTTTTCGATCGGACTCCGGACCCGACCGAAATATACGCTCGGCCTCATCGGTCTGCAAATAGCGACGGTCGGTCGTTTAGGTCTTCGCGACCCTGGTTGTTGGTGCAATGAGGATTTTTCGACCATTACGCTTGAAATGCGCGAGATGCTATAAGCAGTTGGTATAAATTGCGCCCACGACTGGTTCAGAGACGACGGTGCCAGCCTGATATCTTCAGGTGAAACAGGCTGAAGCCATCTGTAGAGATTTGTCAAAATGAGGAACTTTTTCGCCTCAGTCTTGTTCTTACTAGTGGGGTGATTTATGGCGAAGATCATTGAATTCTTCGTACCTGGCAGCTTCAGAAAAAAGGCAACGAAGTGGATACCGCCGGAAGAATATGGGAAGGTGATTCCGTTCAGCTTGCCACAAAAGAAGTCCGCTTGACGCTGATTCTCTGGATGCACAGGGCGGGCGGCTCCCCAAGGGCAGCCGAGCGAACTAGCGCGTCAATCTTGCCGCCGGGGTTGTGAATGATATCGCGGATCTTTCGCCAACTAGATGAGCTACTTCGGACAGGTAGATTCCACCATGTAGACAGAATCGCAGGGTTTCTGCCGCTTGCGTGAGTAGTTCGTGAGAAATTTGACCGCTGGTTGAGGGATGTTAGTAATCGATTCGTGCGCGGACCTTTCAGTTTCTGCTTGTGTCCACCCTTAGCTGACTGCCATCGCTCTTTGATTCGCCGGAAGATTCGGTCGTGGCGTTCGCCGTTGCGGTCGGTCTAACAACTGCTCCGTAGCGGGTCAGCCGGGGGAAAAATGGCGTCACTTCCAGCGGCATCTTGCCGCGCCCCGAGGTGATGGCCGCTGGCGTTGTCTTGATCAATTCGACACGGTTATCCCAAGCATTGAGCTTGACGCGTCCGCCTAGAGGCAGGGCTGCGATCTGGTCCAGTTTGTCGGGAACGAGGGTTGGAGCAGAGTCCTTCAACGCCACCATCCGATCCACCGTGCCCTTACGGTCGGTGAAGCCGGTGCCCAAGTGAGGAGTCAGCAGCGCGGAAAGCGCCGGGCCCCGCACCGCCAACTGCCGCAGAAACAGTCCCGGCGCATACAGCTTATCGGCGTATGGTGAGCTCTTCAGCAGGTCAAGAGCTTTCTTGTCGGCTGCAGCTTCCTCCTCGGGAACGTGGCGGAAGCCCAGGTTCCGATAGACCGATTCGTCGGAGAACAACATGCGATCGTAGAAGGCGTACTTACTGCCCAGGTTGTGTCCGAGAAGGATATGGGCCAGTTCGCGCGATAGCACCATTGCGAGGCTGGCTTCATCGGGGAGCACGTCCACCAGGCCGCGGCTTATTACGATGGTGTTGCCAGCGCTGAACGTCTCCAGTGGCAAAGTCAGCATCACACGGGTGCCCACGGGGCCGGGCAGTTCAATGTTGTTGGTGGTCAGCAAATTGTTGACCACAGTCTCCAGCACCTTGTCCACGTCACCCTCGGGAGCGAGCAGTCCGGCCTTCTGTAACCGTTGAATCACGTTGTCTCCCGCCTGCTGTTGCCATTGCCACTGAGCCTGCAGTGGCGAAGCATCCTGCGACGCCGCGCTTTCGTCCTTCACGGTGGAGTCGACCCGCACCTGGGTCAATTCGCTGTCCTGGGCGCGATTTTGCTGGTCATAACCCCAGAGCCGGGTCTGGGCCTTGAAGGCCATCTTGTCTTTCGAACCATCGCTGAAATCGCCTTCCTCGCTGTAAACGTAAGCCGGTACCCAGTAGCCAGGGATCAGGTTCAAGCGCCAGCTATCCATGTGAAAGAAGTAAGCGTCGCGGACACGCGGCTCATAAGTGCCATTGAGGCGCACAATGTTGTAATCCTGGTCTTCTACCCAAATTCGGCCGTGAAAGCGGCCATGGCCGGTCCCCTTTTTGGCGGAGACCTCGAAGACTATACAGCGGACATCACCCAGGAACTCGCGGCGCACGTACTTGAAATCGTAGGTTTGGCGATTGAACTTGTCGCGGTCAGCATAGATCATCCAGGAGAAACCCAGGGGTTTGTATTCGAACTTAAACAATCTGGTGAAGCCGCCTAAAAGGCGGCTCTCAAAGCTGGTGTCTTTGGCAAGATAGTCACGGCGGTTCATGCTTTCGCTCAGATCCATGCGGCCGAGGAAGTAATGGTCTTGCACCGGCGCCGGGCCCTCTTGCGGACGAAACTTCAGGTCTTGCAGATAGGTCTCAACGAACGGAGTGCGGGTCTTCAGCATTTCCATCAGGGCGTGCTCGCGCTCGATCGCGCGGTCCACCACCTGGTCCATCGTACTAGAGGGTGTAGACGGTGCCGAGGCGGGCGCGGTGCTCGCGGATGCTGCCGGGTTCGCCGACTGCTGCGCGTCCGCGATCAGCGTGAGCAGCAGAAAAGCGACAATCACCCAATGCCGAATACGCATAAGTCGACCGAGATCGAGATTTCGTTTTTGCCTTCGGCCAGTACTTCGTTCAGTAATTCGAAAAGTTCAGTAATTCGAAAAGCGGTGGTTCAGTGGCGGTCGTGCACAAGTTCGTTGTCACCCGCCGGTTGCTTGCTTGGGGCGTGCTCAGGTCGGCAACAGGCGGGTGTTTGTGTTTCCTTGGCGTGAAGTGGTGCAGGCCTAGTGCCAATGTCGAGCGGCGAGTGAAAATTTCTTTAAGTGCATTATTTCTTGGCGAGTTAGGAGAGACATGGCAGCCTGGACAGACGGCGATTCGCAAGTCTGCGGTGGCTGGGTTTCACCAGGGTGGTGCTTTTCAGCCACGGCGTGGAAATCGGCGAAGGATCGTCACGAGTCTGCTGGTGAGATTGATTCCATTGTGGACGTCATGCAGGGTATTTCGCACCGTTGAAGTAAACAGCGATCACACTCAGTATCCAAATATCTTCAAGTGAAACAGCCTGAAGGCATCTGTAGAGATTTGTCAAAATGAAAACTTTTTCGCCTCAGTCTTGTTCTTACAAGTGGGGTGATTTATGGCGAAGATCATTGAATTCTTCGTACCTAGCAGCTTCAGAAGAAAGGCAACGAAGTGGATACCGCCGGAAGAATATGGGAAGGTGATTCCGTTCAGCTTGCCACAAAAGAAGTCCGCTTGACGCTGATTCTCTGGATCCACGGGGTGGGCGGCTCCCCAAGGGCAGCAGAGCGAACTAGCGCGTCAATCTTGCCGCCGGGGTTGTGAGTGTAATGGGGATGTCACGCCAACTGCCGGAGCGGTCATGCCCTTTGAGGAGATTGTTCAGGATCGGACAAGATAGCCCCGAAACCCACCACGAATGGCCCTTCGCGAATGGTGAATGTGGCTCCCAGCCTGGACTTCGCTGTAGTTCACATCGGGGAAGTACATGAGCGCAAGACTTACCTCTGCGCTTTGGCCGGGACTGATCGTGTCGGGGCCTCCAACGAACATGACGCCAAGATATTTTTCTGTGATGACATTCCCATCGCGAGTCGCCACGCGCTGAGACTGCGGCCCAATGACAATGTGAGGTCTGTATTGGCCTGCAGTCAGAAGCTCACGCCCGTGGGAGAGATCGGGCAACAGTGTGACCTCAGCTTGAACAACCGGAACTTTCACTTCCATAACGCCACTTCTTCCCAAAAGCCCTGTTGTTAGTATATTGGCGATGTTACGCCAACAACGCCAAAACCACGTCTGTTGGCTGTCATTGAGTCTTGCCTGGGGTCGGGGGCGGCGGTGGTGGCGGTAACTGCTGCCAAAAATTTAGCTGTTCGGGCGGAATCTCATAGACTTGAGCGTGTATCCAGACAAACAGCGCAATCACAATCAGTAGAACGGTGACAGCGGAGCGGCCGATGAGCTTGAGCGATAGTACCTGAGTCGGTGCTGATGTTTTTCTGGCAAGGAATGATTTTATGGGCAACAGTAGCGCGATCACCATGAGTGCGAATGTCACAACCAACTGCGCTGCCGTTCGAGGATACCCCGGCTCGTAGATTGCGTTGTAGAGCCACTCAGGGAGTGTAAAGACTTTCGGTCCCCTTAGATACGGCCATGCGAAAAGCGGGAATGCCCAGGCCCATGTGACGACAAACATCACAAGCCACGCGAAGCGAGCGCGCTTAATGTACCCGGTCCATACAACGATCAGCGCGATGAGAGTGATTGCCAGAGAAGCAACGCCGTAGTAGTGCCACGTTTGGAGTTGTGCCCGGAAGCCCGCATCGAGCTTCGCAAGCGCCACCTTGTCGGTTCCGCTAGAGAAATACCACAGGCCCGCCGGAATGAGGTTAAGCAGTGCGATGGTAAAGAGCACGCTCGATAGGAAGACTGAATCGATACGGATTTTCATGGCGGTCCTCCAAAAGAACACGCCGTTCGGTCTTATTGTCGCGCCAAGGGGCCAAAACTCGCCACTGCATTTACCGCAAAAGCGATAACTGTTGAAATCAAGGCTAAGGCGTTTACACCAGGAACTCGGTTGTTAGTGTGATGGCGATATTTCGAGAATCGCCGGCTGGGTCGCGAGAGGAAAGCCGCTTAGTTACTCGACCATCTGGCGGGCGAAGACGTTCTGCCTCGCGCGCCCGTTTTAACTGCTGCCCGGCGACATGGCCTGCGATTGGTCCCGCGCAGTGGGCCTCGCGTCTGCAGCCAGCGCCCATCCCACGATTGCGCCCAGGAGAAGGTCGCTCCACAGCGTCTCCCAGAAGTGGCTGTGCGCTACAGAAGCGGGCATCAGCGGGTTGGGCATGAGCAGCACGAAGCTCCATACTCCGAATAGCGCAGCGATGATGGCCGCAGTTTCAATTCTCCTCGTGTTCAACATCCTGACCACGGGATATGCGAATAGGGCCCATAGGAGTCCCCGTCCGAACTGAAACGCCAGCATCCACGGCGTTCCCGTCGCGGTAGAGCGCATCATCTGGTAGAAGCTCTTTAGCTCTGTTGTTCCGGAGTAGTACAGGCGCAGTTCGGGATTCTGCCAAGCCACGTAATATCCGAACAGGTAATAGAGCACGACGTACACGACGGCGAGAATGCAAAAACGGGCCGCCTGGCTCTTCGGGGTAGGAACGCGCTCGGCGTGCGGCTGCTCGGGCCCGCGTATTTTCCCCATGATCAGCACTGCCAGTGGAACAAACAGAACCGCGACCGCCGCTCCCATCACAAAGAGGTTCTTAATCAGCCCGGGCGGCATTTTCGAGCGCAAGTAAGCGATGCTTTCGATCTGGCTGATAAAAGTCATCAGGCCGTAGAACGTGAAGACCAGCGCCGTAATCAACTTCAATCCGCGCCAACGCGAGCTTTGGATGATCCAGGCAGTCACCAGCGAAACCAGGAACGTATAGGCGAGGAGTGGTCTGAGCAACGAAGCGGCCTGTTGCGCCTGAGCCGCGGGAGTGGACGCAGCCTGGGCTGAAGGTAACGGCGCCTGTGCCATGCCGGCCACGTTAATGGCAATCATGAAAACAATGATCAGAACCAGGGTGAGGGTAAGGACCCGTAATGCGAACACGGCTGCAGTTTTCATCGCCGACCTCGCAGGGACGTAAATAAGGGTGAACCCATTTCGCCCGTTCGCGACACTGTGAAAAGAGTTGCACCCGGAGCGCATCCGATATGCGACCCGCACTGGTGGTGTTGCCGAAATAGGGCTATTTCGGGGCTACTTTCCCAATATCTCTTACGCTCGCGTCCTTTAAACGCGTTTCCGCAGCAACTGTTCGGCAGTCAACATCTGATTCATCGAGCCGGAGCGGAATCCCTCCAGGTCGAGGGTTACGAATTTGAATCCAAGTCCTTTGAATACGGCGGTGAACTCGCGGGCCATCTCTGCGGTCAAAGCGCGCGGAAGTTCTTCGCGCGCAATCTCAATGCGTACGATTTCCCCATGATGGCGCACGCGGAATTGCTGGAACCCCATGGCCCGCAGTGCCTCTTCTCCGCGTTCGATCACACTCAGCGCTTCGGGCGTAACCGCGCGTCCATATTCGAGGCGCGACGAAAGGCAGGCGGAGGCCGGCTTGTCCCATACTCGCAAGTCCGCCTGTCGCGCCAGTTCCCGGATTTCAGCTTTGTTCAGACCGGCTTCGAGCAGCGGAGCCAGAACATGATGCTGGCGCGCCGCCTGCTGTCCGGGCCGAAAATCGCCCTCGTCGTCGGCGTTGACGCCGTAGGCGATGGCGTCGAATCCTTGGGCCTCGCGATAGCGCTCGAGGACGGTGAACAATTCGTCCTTGCAGTGGAAACAGCGCATGGCATCGTTGCGGGTGTACGCGGGATTTTCCAGTTCCTGAGTTTCCACAACCTCGACCGGAATTTCGCGCTCGCGCGCGAAGGCGAGTGCATCTTCGAGATGAGTCCGCGCCAGGCTGGCGGAATCGGCAATCACCGCGAGCATTTGGTTGCCAAGCACTTGATGCGCCGTCCAGGCAAGAAAAGCGGAGTCCACGCCACCGGAGTAGGCTACGAGCAAACTAGCGCGGCCGGCGAGGATCTCGCGCAAGCGTTCGGCTTTCTGATCGAGTGTGGAGGCTGTGTTCACGATCTTCAATTCTATTGGAATGACGAGCGCCTTGCTCGATTGCTGTACCTCGCTCGTGAAGGGACGGGCGTCACGAGACTGTGTCACAACTCCTGTGCCGTCCCTCCGGGACTCAACTCTGTTCCACTTTGCTACCGGCACTGACGTGCCGGGCTTTCCTGTGTCGCCGCTTCGCGGCTGGAGGAATAGCGCGGGCCATTTTTTTGCGGCCCTTGGGGTTGCGACACAGACTCGGCTCGCCCGTCCAGCCGGGCGGGGACGCCCGGTGCTCCACCGGCAAGATCGTCGGCATTAACAATCACGCGGTCGTGGCGTCAGTACAGCCGTTCCTGCCGTTTGAGGTTGCCGAACGCTCCTACATTTGCCAGCGTAAACGAGAAACGATATTGATTCTCGTTACGCACCGATCCCAGCGCGAAGCGCCGGTATTCCACGCTCAGTCCGCAACAGTCCCAGTTGTAACTCGTCTGCGCCGTCGCATACTGCAGCGACCCATTGTCCGCGTCAAAACCGAAGCTGCTGGCGGCACTCAAGCCACGCTTGTTGAGCTGACCGTAGCCAAACAGCACCCGAAACTGGTTGAAAACATTCTCGCTCGTCGACGGCGTTCCCACTGGAGTGTCGATCACGCGCAGAAAGGCATCGCCTCCGCCAATGGTAAATGGGCCGTAGTGGTAGTTCACCAGTGCCATGCTGGAATTGATGCGGCCGGCCTTGAGGTCGTAATCGAGGTCCCATTCGGTATTGGTGCGCGGGCTGGTTTCGATGCGCAGGCGGGAAATGATGGGAGCGAAGCGCCGTGCTCCAGCCAGAAACGCGACGCCGGTGAAATCCGCGGTCGTCGCAAACACGTTCCGCTGCCCTGCAACCAGCGCATTCCCAAACGTGAGATCGAAAAAATACTTCTGTCCGACCTCCCAACTCAAGATCTCCCGCGGGCCAGAGGCACAGGGTTGAGCGTCTGAGTTCGGAGGCAATTCCCAAGGAACCGCGCCGACTTGCGGGACACCTCCGATCGTCAGCGTGCTCATGCCCTGCACGGCGCAATCGTTGACGTTGGGATCCACATGCTTGGCATAAATGCGATTCACCAGCGAGTACTCGACTTCATTGGTGTTGGTCAGCACGTCGGTGGCATCGAAACGCAGAATGTTCGCGAAGTTGTTTATCCCGGTTACATAGTCGTACCGCATACGCGGCTCAATCACGTGCTTCCATTTGCGTCCAAGCCAGGGATGATCGAAGACCCGCGATAATGCCGGGGGACGGATATCGACCGAAGTTTCCAGGGATTTGCGATTAAGAACGTTGTCCACGGGGCTGGCTTGCACTGTCGGATTGCCCTGCTCCGTGTAGAACGTATCCCGCAACGTAAGCCAGGGGCGAAATGACCATCCTCGCCACTGCATAGGCATCGAGAGCGATGGCGCGAGATCGAACCTGCCCACCAGAGGAGCGGTCCGGAACCCAATTCTTGGATCGCAAGGTTGTGCGGTACAAATCTGCCGGCGCTGCAAGCCCTCGGCCGCGCTCTCGAACGACCAATACAGCGGCGTATTTCCCAACTGCCGCTCCTCACCGGAGATGAAGAAACTCGGCGTATGCAGAATCCGGACCAACTCCGTCTGCGTTAGCGTAGTGCAGCCCGCGTTTAACTGGGTGTTCGGATCGCAGATTTCGAAGTTCTGGTAGCGCTCCGCCAGCGCATTGAAATGAAATCCGTTGGTCGTATTGGAGAGGAAAATCTGCGACCTCACTTCCGAGTCGATCGCTTGCGTGTATACATCGGTGAAGGCGATGCGGAATACGAATGAACTCAAATAGTCGACATTCGCCACGCCGCGGAAAGTCCCGAAGCGGCGCTCGGCAAGAAAATGTGCATCCTCGCCGCCTTGGTTTTGCCGGTTCGGGGGACTGCCAATGCCGCGATCCACCACTCCCACATAATTGAAGAACAGGTAGGAGGTGTCGCTGGGGCGGGCGCGGAATTCTCCGCGTTGCGACCAACCGCGTTTCGAATAGTACTCGGCGCCCACGGTGGCGTCCATGCTGCGATTGAAAACCCAATACACGGATTCGCCGGCAATCTTTCCTTTGGTCGATGAGTTGCCCAGACTCGGAATCAACAGACCGCTCTGGCGCTGTTCTTTCTGAACCGGATGCGTAACAAAGGGAAAGTAGAACACCGGCAATCCCATCAGCCGGAAGTCGCTGTTGTAAATTTTGGCGGTGCCATCCACGTCCACCGAAATGCGCTTTGCATCGAATTGCCACTTCGGATGCGGCAGCTCGCACGTGGTGACCGAGCCCTGCCGCACCAGATAGTGGTCGGGCCCGTGTTTCTCGACAATTTTTCCGGTAAAGGCAAATGGATTGGAGGTGGTAAGCACGTACCGGGATTTCCGCAACCGAAACCCCACCGTTCCAATCACGCTATAGAAAGTTCCGGTTTCCGTGCGGACATTGTAAGTGCCGTGACTGGCTTCGACGTGCTCGTCGTAAGGGCCGCCATCCAGCACGACGTGGCCCTCCAGTTCGCTGTCCCCGGTATCTGCGTTGTAGTTGACTTGATCCGCGTACAGGATGTAAGTGCGATAGTGAATCTCCACTCTGCCCCGCAGGTGGTAGATGGACCCATCCTTCTCCTGTTCCACAGCCCGGATCGTAACCTCTTCTTCCGTCTGGCTGGCAGAGGCTGTCGGGGCGATCGCAGGGGCGGTCTCGGGAGCGGAGATCGTCGCGGCGGCAGGGGGCAGCGTCTGGCTGGTTACTATCCCGGGAGCGAGAAGCAGATGACAGACCAACGCGGCCATGATAAAGATTCGAGAGCGGATGATCATTTAGCGGGTGATCTGCAAGCGCGCGTGCACCGCCAGCCGGTCTGCCAACGGGAACGAACTGACCTTAGCACGCGAGCGGCAGGCGAAGCAAAGTTGGGTATTTTTGTGGTCTCCGACAATCGTGCCTGGCCTGGCTCGGGCTACTGGCATTCTTCGCGACTTGCTTATGACGACCTGATTTGTGACCACCGGAATGATGAACGCCGGACTGATGACGACCGGATTGACGAACCGTTCGACCGACGGCGATCCCGCTGTTCAAAGCCACCTCTGCGCCACCGATGCTATCGAGGGGGCGCCCAACACCGCCGCGGTTGCAGAAACCGCGCCCTCGGAACCGAACGTTTGTCCGAACACCGATGCGAACGCTGTTCCGAATACCGATCCGAACTCTGACTCCTGGCGCGTCGAGGTTGCCGCTCGTCTCGCACGCTATCGCACGCGGCGCAAGCCCCGGACTCCGCGCTACCCATCACTGCTTCTGCCTTTTGACACGCCCGAGAGCTGGTCCCGTCCCGCGCCGCTAAGTGATTCGACGGCGGCCGGCGCCCTAGCCTTTGCTGAACCTCGCCAAGGATCGCAGCATTCTTCCCAGCAAGGCCAGGAGGAGCAAGGCCCGTACCGATATCCGGATCAAGTCGCGGAGCAATCCGCCAAGGTAATCGAGTTCCCGCGTTGCGCCGCAATTCCGGTCTTTCACGAGCGCGACCTGGCCGATCCCGTCTTTGACCGTGATCGTCCGCGAATAGTGGAGGTCCCGGAGATTCTGCCTCCTCCTCCGGCACTAGGTGGAATGCTGATGGAACCCGCCCGCCAAGAACAAGCCGACAGGCGAGAAGGCGACGACTTCCCCCAGCCATCCGCATCTCCGTCCGCATCGATCGCCCGGCGCGCGCTGGCGGCACTCCTGGATGGAGTTGTCCTGGCAACATGTGCGGCGGTCTTTGGCGCCATCTTTCTGCGCCTGAACCGCGTCCCTGAGCTCCTCAGACCGCTCCCGAGGCTCGCCGGTGCGCTCGGCGTAGTCGCAGTCGTGCTCTGGGGGACTTACGAATTCCTGTTTGTGGTGTACACCGGCTCGACTCCCGGACTGCGCGCGGCCCGATTGCGGCTGGCCGGATTTGACGGCTCTCCTCTCAATCGTCGCTCGCGGCGCTGGCGCGTGCTGGCATCGTTTCTCTCCGCGCTTTCTGCTGGACTCGGCTATCTCTGGTGCGTTCTTGACGAGGACGGATTGTGCTGGCACGACCGGATCACGCGCACCCACGTCCAATCGTCAGAGCACGCAGAATAGAACTGGTTTTCGTACGCCCTCCAGCAGTGCGGTGGCCGGGCGGGGACGCCCGGCTCTCCACAAACATCGGCGATCGCGGCGTTTCACGCCGCTCACAGCAGATTCTCCAGCGCCGCCCTCAACTCGCGAAAGCGGAACGTATACCCGCTTGCCGTAAGTTTTCCGGGCTCAACCCGCTGGCTGGCGAGCAATAATTCACTCGCGGCCATCTCGCCGAAAGCCAGTTTAAGTGCAAACTCCGGCACCGGAAAAAATGCAGGGCGTCCCAGAACCGATGCCAACACCTTCGTAAACTCCGCATTGCGCACCGGATTGGGCGCTACCAGGTTCACCGGCCCAGAAAGCGACTCGGTGCGGATCACGTGATGAATTCCCCGCACGATATCGTCCACATGTATCCAACTCCACCACTGCTGTCCCGATCCGATCCGTCCGCCCAGCCCGAGTTTGAACGGCGTTAGCATACTCCTGAGCGCTCCGCCCTTTGCGCTCAGCACCAGCCCAATCCGGATGTTTACGGTGCGGATGCCTGCTTCGGCGGCAATCCGGCTGGCGTCCTCCCACTCGCGGCAAACCTCGGGCAGAAATCCCTGCCCACCCGGACTCTCTTCGCGCAGAAGCTCGTCGCCCCGATTTCCGTAAAACCCGACCGCGGAGGCACACACTAATACGGCCGGCTTAGCCTCGCTCCGTGCCAATGCCGTCGCCAGGTTCCGGGTCCCCTGCACGCGACTTTCGCGAATCGCTTTTTTCTTTTCGGCGGTCCAGCGTCCCACAATGCTCTCCCCGGCCAAATGGACTACCGCATCAAATCCCGACACCTTCACCGGAGACAGCGGAGCGAGAGGATCCCACGAAACCTGCGCTCCATTCTCAGCGCGTCCCCGCACCAACCGCACAATTTGCATTCCCCGAGGCTCAAGCTCGGGTTCGAAAGAAGACAGAAGGGCCCTCCCAATCGGACCCGAAACCCCGCTAACCAATATTCTTTCCAAGCAGTTGTCTCCCAATCTCGTGTGGCGCGGCACTCCTGCCCGCGTGCCCTTCGCCGGACAACTCAGTAATGGGCGAAGCAGCGCCGTTCCCCGTACTCTACCAGCCCAAGCGCCTTTCTCGGCGACCTCGGCGTCTCGGCGGTGAAATCGCTTTCCCCTGCGTTAAAATCGATCATGGCGACGTTGCGTCAACAGATCGCGACCAATGTGCTCACGGTGACCCGCTTCCGCGAGCTCATGAAGAAGCTCCGCGAGAACCGTCCCAACGACGACCTCGACCTCGTCAAAAGAGCCTACGAATTTTCCCAAAAAAATCACGCCGGACAATCCCGCGCATCTGGCGAGCCCTACCTTGTGCATCCTCTCGAAGTCGGCAACGTTCTCGCCGACATGAAAATGGATGCGGTTTCCATCGCCGCCGGATTGCTTCACGACTCCGTTGAAGACACCTCGGTCACTACCGTTGAAATTCGCCAGGAGTTCGGAGAACAGGTTGCCCACATCGTCGAGGGCGTCACCAAGATCAGCAAAATCGATTTCTCTTCCAGAGAAGAAGCGCAAGCCGAGAACCTCCGCAAAATGATGCTTGCCATGGTCGACGATATCCGCGTCGTCCTCATCAAGCTTGCCGACCGCCTGCATAACATGCGCACCCTCGAACATCTCGATCCCGAACGCCAGCAGAAAATCGCCCGCGAGACGCTCGACATCTACGCCCCTATTGCGCACCGTCTCGGGATGGGCAAAATTCGCGGCGAACTTGAGGACCTTGGCTTCAAACATGTCGACCCTATCGGCTACGAACAAGTTCGCGTTGCTGTGGAATCGAAGCGGAAAGAGGGCGAAGCCTTCATGTCGCGCGTTGAGGGCGTTTTACGCGATGGCCTCAAAGAAGCCGGCATCACCGGCCGGGTCGAGAGCCGCGTCAAGCGCCTCTACAGCATCCACAAAAAATTGCTTCGTCAGCGCATCAGCGTCGACCAGGTTTACGACCTCTACGCCATGCGCGTCATCACCAACTCCGTGCAAGACTGCTACGCCGTTCTCGGCATCATCCACAACCTCTGGCGCCCCGTGCCCGGCCGCATCAAGGATTTCATCGCCATGCCACGGCCAAACCTTTACCAGTCGCTGCACACTTCGGTAATTACCGAAACCGGCGAGACCTTCGAAATCCAGATCCGCACCGAAGAGATGCACAAGATGTGCGAAGAAGGCATTGCCGCACACTGGAAATATAAAGATGGCCCAGTCTCTGCCGAGGACGAGCAGCGCCTCGCATGGCTCCGCCAAGTTGTCGAGTGGCAGCGCGACGTCTCCGATCCCAACGAATTCCTCTCCACCCTGAAAGTCGACCTCTACCCCGAGGAGGTTTACACCTTCACGCCCAAAGGCAAGGTCCTGGTGCTGCCGCGCGAGTCCACGCCCATCGACTTCGCCTACTCGATTCATACCGAGGTGGGTCACAGTTGCACCGGCGCCAAGGTTAATGGACGCATGGTCCCTCTCCGCCATAAGCTCCATTCCGGCGACATCGTTGAAGTCATCACCCAGCCGGGACATAAGCCCAGCCGCGACTGGCTCGCCATCGTCAAGTCCACTCGCGCTCGCAACAAGATCAAGCACTGGCTCAACGTCCATCAGCGCGAGCGCGCCATTGAAATCGGAAAAAAGCTGATCGAAAAAGAAGCTCGCAAATACCGCATCTCGCTGAAGGAAATCAAGGAAGCCGATCTGCAAAGAGCGGCCAGCGAATACGGACTAGGCCGCCCCGACGACCTGATGGCCGGCATTGGCTACGGCAAATACTCGGCCCGCCAGGTGCTGGCGAAATTCGCGCCTGCCGGCGCCGAACCAAGGTCCGACACTGAAGAGCAGGCTGCATCACACGGCTTCTCCAGCGTGGTGCGCCGAGTCTTCGGCGGAGACAGCAACGCCATCGTAGTCCGAGGGGCCGGCGACCTTCTCGTTTATCGTGCCAAGTGTTGCAACCCCATTCGCGGCGAGGCCATAGTCGGCTACGTCACCCGCGGCAAAGGCGTTGCCGTCCACTCCGTCAACTGTCCGAACGTCACTAATCTTCTGTACGAACCCGACCGCCGCATCGACGTGCTCTGGGCGGGCGACAAAGACGGCCAGCCGGTTTCCTATCCCGTGAAAATCACGCTTCTATGCGACGACCGCTTCGGCATGCTCAAACAAATCACCGCCCTCATCAGCGACACCCACACCAACATCCGCAACATAGAAGCTCGCAGCCAGAATGGCCAAGCGAGCGTGGACGTGGTGCTGGAAATCGCTGACCTCAAACACCTTCAGAAAATCATGGACGGAGTGCGGCAGATCCCGGGCGTGCATGACGTGCAGAGACTGCAGAAGATCTAGCGTGGCTGGCGATGCCCCCCTCTAGGCAATCCCACGAGAGTAACCACAGAAGTTCGATCTTGACTGCGACCTCGATCCCTACTCAAGAGCTGCCAACCCCGCGTTCTGAGACGATCTAGGAAAAGCGTCCGTTGCGGCGTGCAGCACAGTGCATTCCGGCAGTCGGCGGGTCACGACAGATGTTTGTAAGTTGCTGATAACAACGACAACCCATCTTCAGCAGCTTTGGACCGACAAGTGCCCTAACGACCATAAGCGACCTATACCCCGAAACGTTCGCAAACTTCACTCTGTAAAGGGAGAGCACTAGATGAAGGTATCGAAAGTGAGAACTGTACGTGGTTACCGTGCGATGGTCGGGATTCTGGCCGCTTTACTGCTAAGCCTGCCCGCTAACGCCGCATGGAAGCCAATGGCGACTCCACCCGTTCCGACCGGCTACGCCGCGGCGGAATCAATTAACGGGATCATTTACGTAGCCGGTGGGGCCAACGGCAGCGCTAAGAACTCAACTCTGCAAGCGTTCAATCCAACGACAAACACTTGGACCACTCTCGCCAGCATGCCCCTTACTCTGTATCAAGGCGACGGAGCCGGAGTAATTAACAGCCAGCTATATGTCGCCGGCGGCTGGAACGGTCCTCTGCCTACCAGCGTGCTCCTCAGGTATGATCCGACGTCGAATACCTGGACGTCTCTGGCCGGAATGCCGCACCTAAGCGCCTGTGGCGCGACCGGCGTCATCGACAGCAAGCTCTACGTCACGACTGCCTGTAATGGATACGGCGGATACGCAAACTATCTGGACGTATACGATCCGGCGACCAACGCCTGGACAAGCTTGCTGGGGTCAACGAGCGCGCACTCAGCTCCCGCCATCGGAGCGATCAACGGCAAGCTTTACGTAGCAGGAGGACTGGATGGGAGCGGGATACTCACCAATGTGGTTGAAGTTTACAATCCGGCGGCCAACAGCTGGACGACTTTAGCGCACATGCCAACCGCCGTTACGATGGCAGCCAGCGTCGCTCTCGACGGCCAACTCTACGTCTTCGGTGGCAATAGCGGAACCAGCGACGTGGCGATTGTGCAGGTGTACGACCCTCACAAAAACAAATGGAAGACCCTTACTGCTTCTTTGCCGGCAGCGATTAGTGGTTCGAGCGGTGTAGTGGTCTACGGCCTCGCATTCATGGAGGCAGGCGATGGCAGCGGCACGGCGAATCAGTATTCCCCGATTGCTCCGTCGATTCCGTAAAACCGGCGGCAAACGAGCCGGATCAAAACGGAAGTGCGGTCAACTCGCCTCCACTGCGGCTGCCCCACTCATTCGCGTTCTTAGTCGTGCGAATGAGTGGGTGCACGCATTACTTCAGTTTTTCACTGCAACTTCAAATCTGTCATCGTAACTAATTGTGTGATCGCGAGCGAAGCAAAGGGCCTGCTTTTCGCCTGCGCTACAGCCGGCGAGACGCCGGCGCTACCTCAACGTCCTCAGCAAAGCGAACAGCGATGTGGCCCTTCGGTCATGCCGTCAGAATAACCACCGGAGTTCGAGCTTAAGTGCTATCTCGATCCCACGAAGAGTCGTCACTGTCGAGTTGAATGCTTTACATTATTAACGACACACATTAAACTCTGTTTAGTGATTAAGACGTTCGCCGACAAGAGCACGAAAGAGTTCTGGGACACAGGCAAGAGCCAGAGAATGCCTCCGGCGAATCTGCGAAAAGCGTCCAGGAGAAAACTGGCCATGCTCAACTCAGCCGCGAGACTGGAGGATTTGCGGATTCCTCGCGGTAACCGACTGGAAGAACTGCGGCATGACAGGAGAGGCCAATGCAGTATTGCCATCAATGACCAATTCCGCGTGTGCTTCGTGTGGCGGGATGGCGACGCCTACGATGTCGAGATAACGGATTACCACTAAATCTGGAGTAGGAGAAGCAATCGTGAGTATCAAAAATGAGGGTTCGGCGGGTTGGGCAGTTCATCCGGGAGAAATTCTTCGGGAGGAGTTTCTGGAGCCGATGGGCATCTCCGCTTACCGGTTGGCGGTAGAACTTCGTGTTTCTCCTCCCACCGTCAACGACATTGTTCGGGAGAAGCGGGGAATTACTCCCGAGATGGCCGCCCGGCTGGCCAAGTATTTCGGGACTTCCGAGCAGTTCTGGCTCAATTTGCAGGATGCTTTTGCGGTTCATCAGGTCAAAGAGAAGCTTCGCAAGGAGCTAAGGGCCATCAAGCCCTTTGCCGCAGCCGCGGCGCGATAGCAAGTCTCTATCGCCGGCATGGCTAAGAAGGTGGACCGTATCCGAGGGTCACCAGGAGGGTGTCCAGTCCGGCAGCCGTCGCAACCAGAATCCGGTAGAATAGAGAGACATTCTTCCCGGAGGAGCAATGGCAGTTCCCGTATCCCAGATGTGGACGGTGGCCTCGTACGTTCTGCGCCAGAAGCTGGCCGGACGGAAGCGCTATCCGCTCGTGCTTATGCTCGAGCCGCTGTTTCGCTGCAACCTGGCTTGCGCCGGATGCGGCAAGATCCAGTATCCGGCCCACATCCTGAAAACCGATCTCTCTCCGGAAGACTGCTTCAAAGCGGTTGACGAGTGCGGAGCGCCGATGGTTTCGATCCCTGGCGGCGAGCCGCTGATGCATCCGCAGATCGCCGAAATTGTCGAAGGTTTGGTCGCGCGCAAGAAATATATCTATCTCTGCACCAACGCGCTGCTGCTCAAAGAAAAGCTACACCTGTTCAAGCCCAGTAAGTACTTGAGCTTTTCGGTTCACGTGGACGGACAGAAAGAGCACCACGATTTCTCCGTCTGCCGCGAAGGTGGATACGACCTCGCCCTTGACGGGATTCGCGCGGCAATCGAAGCTGGCTTCCGCGTCACCACCAACACGACTCTGTTCGATGGCGCCGATCCGAACAGCGTGCGCAATTTCTTCGACGAGATGATGGAAGTTGGCGTCGAGAGCATGATGGTCTCGCCCGGATATTCCTACGATAAAGCGCCTGACCAGAAACACTTCATGGGACGCGCCCGCACTCGGCGCCTATTCCGCACCATGCTTTCGAATCGCAAGAAGACGTGGCGCTTCAACCAGTCTCCGCTCTTCCTCGAATACTTGATGGGCAAGCGCCACTACAAATGCACGCCCTGGGGCATGCCGACCTACAACATTTTCGGATGGCAGAAGCCCTGCTACCTGCTGCAGGACGGCTATGCCGAGTCCTACAAAGAATTGATGGAAACGACGGAGTGGGCGAGCTACGGCACCGAGTCGGGCAATCCGCAGTGCGCGAATTGCATGGTGCATTGCGGCTACGAACCGACGTCGGTGGACGATACATTCGGATCGCTGCGCGGATTCGCAGACACGGTGAAAGCGACCTTCTCGCTCTATCCGGATAAAGATGCCCTCGACGATCTCGATCGCGAGGTGCGGCCGGTGCATTCCTACAATCCACTCGTGCAAATCGACGCGCAGATTGAAGCGCCGAGCGCTGCTCCGCAAGCAGAAGAAAGCCGGGTATGAGCGGCCGGGAACACGGGCACGATCCTTTACTGCCGCACGGCGCGCAAGCGGTTGCTGCGCCGCCACGCCCGACTGACGACCTCGAAGTTGTCCCCGGATTCGAGCACGAAAATCTTCAGGGATGGATCCCGCAACTCGCCACCGAAGCCGATATCCGAGCAGTCATCGAAAAAGCATTTGACTATCGCGGGGACGTAACCATCACACGCAAAAATGGCGCCGAAGTTTCTGGATATCTTTTCGACCGCCGCGTTGCGCCGACGCTTGAGAATTCCGTCGTTCGGCTGATGCTCGCCAGCGGCGAGCGCCCCACCATCCCCTATTCCGAAATCGCCGCCATCGCCTTCACCGGACGCGACACCGCCGCCGGCAAGAGCTACGAAGCTTGGGTAAAAAAATACTGGGAAAAGCGCGCAAAAGGCGAGAAGAATATTTCAATCGAGCCCGAAGCGCTGGAGTAAGGTTCGTGTTGGGTCGTGTGGGGACGGGCGCCTCGCCCGTCCAAGCCGAGCGAAGCTCGGCATCTGCTTGCGATCACAGAAAACCTGGATTCGCTCTAGAATGATTGCCCATGCTAGTCCTCGCCTCCGCGTCGCCGCGACGCCAGGAATTGCTGCGCAGCGCCAGAATCCGATTTGAGGTGCAGCCCGCGCATATTCCGGAAGATCCGCTGCCCGGAGAAGCTGCGAAAGCCTGCGCCGAACGCCTGGCGCGTGAGAAGGCGCTCGCGGTTGCGCGTCAACGTCCGCATGATTGCGTGCTCGGCGCCGACACCGTGGTTGTCGTCGATGGCCAACTTCTCGGCAAGCCATCGGATGCCGCTGACGCCGCGCGCATGCTGCGCTTGCTTTCGGGACGAGAGCATCGAGTGATCACGGGAGTGTGCTTAGTGGTGAATGGACAGCCGTCCGTTGCCAGTGAAACGACGGTCGTTAACGTGAGCGAAATCGCGGACCAAGACATCGCCGACTATATCGCCAGCGGCGAGCCTATGGACAAAGCGGGAGCTTATGCGATTCAAGGCATCGCTTCGCGATGGATTCCTCGTATCGAAGGGGATTACAGCAATGTAGTGGGACTACCGGTAGCGCTGGTGTGGCGGATGCTACGGCATGCAGGAATCGTGTAACGCAGGTTTTTGATTCTGCCGGTAGTTCGCGGGCGAGGGCGCCCGCGCCACACGGAACGACTACGGCTTCTTCTCGCCGCCCTCGTCGCCTTCTTTTATCGATGACTTGAAGTTCTTGATGCCTTCGCCCAAACCCTTGCCGAGATCGGCAAGTTTGCTTGGTCCGAAAATGAGTAGTGCAACGGCAAGAATCAGCAGAATCTCAGGCAGTCCCAGTTTTCCCGGCATAGAAACCTCCAGCGGGGTTGCCCGGCGCGTACGCAGCCTCACTCCAAGGTCCCCAGTTGAATTCTAGGTTAGTTAGACCCACAGGTCAAAGAGTGTCGATTGCCCGTATTCAGCCCGGGATCGAGCGCTTCGATCACACTGCCTCGATCAGCCCCGCAAGCAGCGCCGCCCGGCGTGGCAACTCCGAGATCAGAATGTGCTCGTGTGAGGCGTGCGCTCCATCGCCTACGCCGCCGAGACCATCGAGCGTAGGAATACCCAGAGCTGCGGTGAAATTCCCGTCGGAACCGCCGCCCACCGCCGCTTCGCGGAGCTTCCATCCCAACTCGCGCGCGACGGCAGCAGCCTGCGCGTACAACGCGGCGACTCCAGCGGTGCGCTCCAACGGCGGACGATTGATTCCTCCGGTAATCTCGATCTTGCATTTGCGATTGAAGGGGCGAAGGCTGCGCATCTTCTTATCGATTCCGGCCGCATCTTTCATGCGCGCGATTCGAACATCGACCTTCACCGCGGCTTCGGCCGGAACCACATTGGTTCGCGATCCTCCGCTTACGATTCCGACGTTGACCGTCAAGCCCTTTTTCAGATCGGTGAAGCTGGAGATTTTCTCGATCTGACGCGCCAGCTCAAGAATCGCGTTCACGCCTTTCTGGAAATCCAGGCCGGCATGGGCAGCCTTGCCGGTTACTTTGACGAGATATTCGCCAACACCCTTGCGGGCCGTTTTCGCGGCGCCCTGCGGTCCATAGGAAGGCTCGAGCACGAGCACAGCGGCAGCTTTTCTTGCCAGCGACTCGGTGATCGCTCGCGACGAGTTGCTGCCCACTTCCTCGTCGGAAACCAGGAGCACGGTCACGGGTCGTGGCAACTCGCTATTCTGCCCTTCGCTGTACCATTCTTGAAGACCGGCGAGCGCGTGCAGCATCAGGGCGATGCCGGACTTCATATCGAGGACGCCGGGCCCAGTCAGCCGGTTGTGCACCGCGCGACATGGCATGTTGGCGAGCGTGCCCAGCGGATAGACGGTGTCGTAGTGGCCGAGCAACAGCACCGGCTTGGCGGACTTGCCACCAAAGTTGACCTGCAGGTGACTGCCGAAGTCGTTCGCGCGATGGAAACGTACTTCACCGCCGAGCTGAGAAAATTTATGCGCGATGGCCTCCGCCACTTCGTCCACCGCGGTTTTGTTGTCGCTGGGAGATTCGATTTCGACCAGCTCGCGGATGGTCGAGACAATCTCGTCGCGGCGCTCCTTGAAATAGGCAAGACGGAAATAGGCAAGACGGCGTTGCGCTTCGGGGCTGGAATGCGCGGGTGCTTTTCTGGAAACCGGATTCACGATCAGCTGTCCCTCTGGGGCTGAACAGTTTGCTGGAAAAACTCTTTGTGCGCGCTGCAATCGCCCTCAGCGGCTAAAGCCAGCACTGAAAATGGGATACCTATCGCAGCGGTGAACCGCTGCGCCACCCAAAAGCAAGAACAAAATCGAGTTTTTCAGCAATCTGTGAAGCCCCTTACAGGCAAAGTCCATATCGGTGTAGCTCCTGCGGAATTCTAACGCGTATATTTTCGAACGCCCTCAGTTGCTATCCCAGCTTTGTGGAACATTCACATACGAACGATCTAAGTCGGCGACGGACGCGCAACCGAGCAATCTCAGCGTGCGGTCGAGGTCGGTGCGCAGGATTTCGATGGCGCGGTTGACTCCGGCTTCTCCGGCGGCGGCGAGGCCGTAGGCGTAGGCGCGTCCGCAAAGTACCGCTTTCGCGCCGAGGCAGAGGGCCTTGACGATGTCGGTGCCGCGGCGAATGCCTCCGTCCATTAGGATTTCGGTTTGTCCGTTGACCGCCTTGACGACCTCGGGCAAGGCTCGCAAGGACGCGGGAACGCAATCGAGCTGGCGGCCGCCATGATTGGAGACGGAAATTGCCGCGGCGCCTTCGTCGATGGCGCGGTGCGCGTCGTCTCCGGTGAGGACGCCTTTGACGACAATCGGGCCGCGCCACAGTTCGCGAATCCAGCCGAGGTCGCTCCAGGTCACGGTGGACTCGGCGAGGGCGGCGGCGACGTCGACGAGCGGCATGGGTCCATTGCCGGGGATTACGACGTTGGGAAGCGCGGGCAGACCGCCATCGAGCAGAAAACTCGCGAGCCAACCCGGGCGCGAGAAGACTTGCGGAAGAAACCGAAGTTTTTCGAACACGCTGCCGCTGACGAGTTCCTTCATGCCGTTGCGGTAATCGCGCTCGCGGATTCCGGAGACCGCGGTATCGATGGTGACGACGAGCGCGGAAAATCCAGCGAGGCGGGCGCGTTCAATCGCGGCCTCGGCGGCGGCGCGGCCACCCATCAGATACAGCTGATAGAATACGGGGCCGGTCGAGGCGGCTTTTACGTCTTCGAGCTTGTGTCCCGATATGGTGGAGAGAATGTAGGCAGTGCCCGCTTTGCCGGCGGCGCGAGCGGCGCCCACTTCGCCCACGGGGTGCATCAGGCGGCTGTAGCCGACGGGAGCGAGCAGGAATGGAAGAGCGAGATCGAAGCCGAGAACGCGGGTGCACAAGCTGCAATCGGCGACGGCGACCGCATGGCGAGGACGGAAGGTGACGTCCTCATAGATGCGGCAATTTTCGCGGAGGGTGACCTCGCCTTCGGCGCCGCCATCAAGGTAATCGAAGACGGCCCGGGGCACGCGGCGCTGGGCGAGGGCGCGGAAATCCGCGATGCTGACTACGCGGGGAGAGGCGACGGAGCGGGAGGATTGAGTCATTCCGTGATGGCCGTGCCGGGAGCCGTTAACAGGCTGCGGGAAAACTGGTTTCTGAGCAGAGCGTGTCACCTCAGCGGCTGAAGCCGCACTTTAAAACAACGCATTTACCGCAGCGCTGAAGCGCTGCGCCACCCAAAAATCAAACATCGAGTTTTTCAGCAGGCTGTTAAAACAGGTAGATGGTATCACCGATGAAAACCAGGCAAGAAAGTTTCGACATGCCTCGCGAGCCTCGGCTTCATCTAAACTGGATGTCCAAAACGAGGGTCCCATAAATTGCACAAACTCTGGTCCTGCTTGAACCGTGCTCTCCCTGCTTGTTTTTTTCTTGTGCTCACCGTCGCTGCGATTGCCCAGCCGGTTCCTCCGGAACTGATCAACGGGCTCAAATGGCGCTTGATCGGTCCTTTCCGCGGCGGACGCGTGGTGGCCGTGGCCGGCGTGCCGGGCGACTCAACCACTTTCTATTTTGGTTCGGTGAATGGCGGGATTTGGAAAACAACCGACGCCGGAGTTGTCTGGTCGCCGATTTTTGATGGCCAGCCGGTGGGCTCGATCGGCGCGCTTGCCGTGGCTCCCTCCGATCCTAAAATTATTTATGCCGGAACCGGCGAGACTGACATTCGCGAAGACCTCTCTTCCGGTAATGGCGTCTACAAATCCACTGACGGCGGTTCAACCTGGAAGCACATTGGTCTGGGCGACACGCGCCAGATCAGCCGGATTGCGATCGATCCACAGAATCCAAACATTGTTTACGTTGGTGCTCTGGGGCACGTGTATGGTCCGAGCGAAGACCGGGGCGTCTACAAATCCGTCGATGGAGGAGCGCATTGGGCGCGGGTTCTCGGCCTCGGACCCGAAATCGGCATTTCAGATTTGGCAATGTGCGCTTCCGCGCCGCAACTTTTGTTTGCCGGAGCGTGGCATACGCGGCGTCCTCCGTGGAGCTCGTATGCCCCTGTCGATGGACCTGGTGGTGGCCTTTACCGTTCTCAGGATGCCGGCAAAACCTGGTCCCGACTCGTTGGAAACGGGGGAAATGGAAACGGGGGAAACGGCAACGGGCTACCCGAAGGCGATTGGGGACGCGTTGGCGTCGCGGTCGCACCGGACGGCAAGCGTGTATACGCGCTTATCGAGGTGAAGAAGCCGGCGACGAAGAAATCCGGCGTCTATCGGTCTGACGATGGA
Organism: uncultured Acidobacteriaceae bacterium; assembly: GCA_963772195.1. Taxonomy (GTDB): domain Bacteria; phylum Acidobacteriota; class Terriglobia; order Terriglobales; family Acidobacteriaceae; genus Acidiflorens. Next base: position 315,413 of record CAVYWE010000007.1, read on the forward strand.
GGGAACAGATGGGCACTCACTAACGCTGATCCTCGGCTGACCAGCCGGGCGTGGTACTTCAACCGCATCACTATCGATCCACAGAATCCTGATGTGATCTACATGCCGAATGTCGCTCTCTATCGGTCAGAGGATGGCGGCAAAACAATTTCGATTGTGCGCGGCGCGCCCGGCGGCGATGATTATCATGAGCTTTGGGTCGATCCCAGGAATTCCGCCAGCATAATCCTCGGAACGGACCAGGGAACCACGATCAGCCTCAACCGTGGCCTGACCTGGAGCAGTTGGTACAACCAGCCGACGGCGCAGCTCTATCATGTGACAACCGACAACCAGTTTCCCTACGTCGTGTATGGCGCGCAGCAAGATAGCGGCAGCGCCGCGGTTGTAAGCCGCACCGACCACGATCAGATCACGCCCCGCGACTGGTTCCCCGCTGGACCCAGCGAAAGCGGATACCTGGTGCTCGATCCGAATGACCCCAATATCATTTATTTGAGCGGGACTTATGGTACGGTTGCCCGCTTCAACAAGCGGACGGGCCTGAGCCAGGACATTGCTCCATGGCCCGCGTTCGCATTTGAAGCCGAGATCAATCAGCGCAAGTATCGCGACCCTTGGACTCCGGCGCTGGCGCTTTCGCCGGTCGATCCCACCGCGCTTTATCTCGGGACGCAGTATGTGATGAAGACTGTGGATGGCGGGCTGCACTGGGAGACGATTAGTCCCGATCTCACCGGAGCGGCTCATGATGCGCATGATGCGCATGATGCGCGCGATGCGAAAGATAAAGGAGATAAGAAACCGCCGAGTGAGCCAACTGTCGAGAACGCGAAACGTGCCGGTTATGGGGTCGTGTTTACGATTGCGCCGTCGGGCCTTAATCGCGATCTGATCTGGGCGGGAAGCGACACGGGATTGATTCACCTGACTCGCGATGGTGGAAAGAACTGGAAAGATGTCACCCCGCAGGGATTGAGCGACTGGAGCAAAATATCGCTGATCGAAGCTTCGCATTTCGATCCCGCAGTTGCCTACGCAGCCGTCGATCGCGGACGGCTCGACGATCAGACGCCCTACATCTTTCGCACGCGCGACTACGGGGCCACCTGGCAACGGATTACTAACGGCATTACTGCTCCGGCATTTTTGCGCGCCGTTCGCGAAGACCCTCAGAGCAAAGGGCTCCTCTTCGCCGGAACCGAGTTCGGAGTTTACGTGTCTTTTGACGACGGGGACCACTGGCAGTCGTTGCAATTGAACCTGCCCATCACTTCGGTTCGCGATCTCACGATTCACGGCGATGACCTGGTGATTGCTTCGTTCGGGCGTTCGTTCTGGATTCTCGATAACATCACGCCGCTTCGCCAGGTAGTTGAGGCGAGAAAAGCGAATGGCCCGTGGCTTTACCGTCCGGCCACAGCGGTGCGCGTGGATAACGACTCGTTTTCGGGCACACCCATTCCGCCCGAGGAACCCACGGCGGAGAATCCTCCCAATGGCGCGATGATTGATTATTTTCTCCAGACTCCGGCGAGCGCCATTCGGCTGGAAGTTTTCGACGCGCAGCAGAATCTCGTCCGAAAATTTTCTTCCGAAGATCCGGTTGCGGCGAAGCATCCGCCGCTTCCCATTGCCGACCGATGGTTTCCCAAGCCTGAAGTCCTCGAGAAAGCTGCCGGAATGCACCGCTTCGTCTGGAACCTTACCTGGGCCAGTTCGGGCGGCCCCAGTGCGGACGAAGACGCCGAAAGGCGCAATCCCAGCGGGCCGAAGGTTGTACCGGGAATCTACCAGGTCCGCCTGACGGTCGATGGAAGAGTGCAGACTCAATCGCTGAAAGTCATCATGGATCCGCGCTCGCCCGCAACTCCGGAAGTGCTCGCGCAGCAGTTGAAGTGGGGACGGCAGATGTTTGGCGAAACCATCGAAGCGCGCCGCGCACTGGCCGAGATCGGCTCGGTTCAGAAACAGCTTGCCGAAGTTCAACAGAAGCTGGGAGCACAAAGCTCAGAGCTCAAGGTGGCGCTGACCGAGGCTGGATCGGCAATCGGCAAGATTCTTACGAATAAGGAACACGCGGTCGAGGAGGGCCCGGGGCTACAGGATGCCTACACCAGCTTGGCATCAGCTTTGCGAGTTGTCGAAAGTGGGGATCGTGCCGTGCCTTCGCAGGCGATCGCGGTTTACCAGGAGTCAAGCCAACAGGTAAAAGCACGCATCGCAGAGTGGGGCCGATTCAAGCAAACGAGATTGGCGCAACTCAATCAGCAACTGCATGAGGCCAACTTTGCTCCGATCGCTATCGCTGACATTGAGCGGCAGGTCGAATTCCTGGCGTCGCGCTAGGAGGCCAAAAAAAACTCGCTCCTGAGCAAGAACTGCGCCCTCAGCGGCTAAAGCCGCATTCGAAACATCGCAGTTATGCAGCGCTGAAGCGCTGCGCCACCCAAAATCAAGTGCAACAATCGAGTCTTTCCACAAGCCGCTGGATTCGCAGCACGTCAAATACGGCAAGATCGGCGATTGGCGACTATCATGTTACTCGAACACGACATGCGAATTTGGAGGGACCTATGCGTCTGCTCAAACGTGCTCTAGCCGTTCTGGTATTGGCGGGATTTTTTATCGCTTCTGCCGCTGCCCAGGAGAAGCTCACAACGCCACTGATTCCTCGCGAGGTACTGTTTGGGAATCCGGAGCGCGCTGACCCACAGATTTCGCCGGACGGCACGCAGCTCGGATATCTCGCGCCCGTCGATGGAGTGCTGAATGTGTGGATTCGCACTCTGGGAAAAGCTGACGACCGCGCCGTGACTGCCGACAAGCATCGCGGCATCCGCAATTTTCTTTGGCAATACGACAATCAGCATATTCTCTACACCCAGGACCTTGGCGGAGACGAGAACTGGCGGCTCTACCAAACCGACATTGCTTCCAAGCAAACCAAGGATCTAACGCCGTTCGACAAGGTTCGCGTCGATATCGTGGCCTACGAATGGAAATTTCCGGGCACGATCCTGGTGCAGATGAACCAGCGCGACCCGAAGCTCTTTGATGTCCATCGTATTGATCTCACCAGCGGGAAAGTCGATCTCGATACTGAGAATCCGGGAGACGTTCAAAGCTGGCAGGCCGACAATGCGTTGCAGATCCGGGGCGCACAAGCGCAGACCGTGGATGGCGGGACCATTGTCCGCGTGCGCGATGACAGTAAGTCACCCTGGCGCGAACTGATCAAATGGGGCGCGGATGAGACCTTCGGAGGCGTCAACGGATTTTCACCCGACAACAAGTCGCTCTGGATTACGACCAGTCTCGACGTGAACGCGGCTCGCCTGCTCGAGATTGACATTGCCACCGGCAAGCGCAAGGTCATAACGGAAGATCCGCAGTTCGACGTCAACAGCACGATCAACAATCCCAAGACGAATGCTCTGGAAGCTGTGAGTTACTCCAAGCAGCGTACGGAATATGTGTTCATCGATCCGAATGTGAAGGCGGATTTCGAGGTTTTGAAACAACTTCGTAATGGCGATATCGCTGGTATCTCGCAAGACTTGGACGACACCAAATGGATTGTCGGCTTTGTCAGCGATGACGCGCCTGAGTACTGGTATGTCTATGATCGAGCGGCGAAGCGAGCTACATTGCTGTTCAGCAATCGGCCGCTACTTGAGAAATACAAACTATCGGCGATGAAACCCATCGAGTTTACGGCCCGCGACGGCATGAAGCTGTACGGTTATCTGACCACGCCAGCGGGAGTCGAACCCAAGAGCCTGCCGATGGTGGAGTTTGTGCATGGCGGTCCATGGGGCCGTGACGAGTGGGGTTACAGCCGTTACGCGCAATGGCTGTCGAATCGTGGTTATGCGGTTTTGCAAATTAATTTCCGGGGATCGACGGGCTACGGCAAGCAATATGTGAACGCCGGCGATCGCCAATGGGCCGGAACGATGCATACCGACTTACTGGATGGCAAAGACTGGGTAGTCAAACAAGGAATAGCAGATGCGGCAAAGGTCTGCATCATGGGCGGCAGTTATGGAGGTTATGCGACTCTCGCGGGGGTGACATTCTCGCCGGATGCGTTCGCCTGCGGCGTTGACATTGTCGGTCCTTCCAATCTGAACACGCTGCTTAAGACCATTCCACCATACTGGTCCACACTCTTGGCGACTTTCCACAAGCGCATGGGCGACTCGGAACAAATACTCAAGCAGCAGTCGCCGCTCTTTAAGGCGGACCAGATCAAAGCACCCCTGCTCATTGGCCAGGGCGCCAACGATCCTCGCGTAAACAAAGCGGAGAGCGATCAGATTGTAGCTGCCATGCGCAAGAACAATAAGCCAGTACAGTATTATGTGTTTCCCGACGAAGGGCACGGCTTTGCGCGGCCGACCAACAACATGGCTTTTAACGCCGCGACGGAAGAGTTTCTCGCAAAATACCTGGGAGGAAGATTCGAGCCTGCGACGGCGGACGAAAGCAAGCTGCTGGCGAGCATTAAGCAGTAGCGTTTCGGCGAAGCGATAAAATGTCCCTCGCTCGACACCGCGTCCGCATTTCGACAGGCTTCTGACTTCAACTTGTACTCAAAATCACAGAGAGATAGGTAGAACGTTCGCAGCAGAACGCCACCTCGTCTCCCATGCGACTGGACCTGGACTTGCTACAAGTTGAGTAGAGGAAAAGGCTGTGGTCAAGATTGCGATTGACAGCGTCGGTAACGCTTCCTTCCACGAAGGGACTGGACAACCACCAGATGGTGGAAACCATTCATGCCGGCAAGCTCAAGTCGATGTATGTCATCGGCGAGGAAATGAGCATTGTTGACTGCAACGCCAACTAAGTCTGCGATGCATTCGGCAAGCTTGACTTCTTTGTCGTGCAGGACATCTTTTTCAGCAACACGTGCCGATACGCCGATGTTGTGCTGCCCGGCGCACCGAGCCTGGAAAAAGAAGGCACGTTTACGTGAGTGGAAGCGACCGGACTATGCCCCTCCGGGAAACGGTCTGGTGCAGATACAGACGAACAAATAACGCGAGGAGAACTCAATGGCTCAACCGATTCCTCTGGAAATTCCTCCGCGCAACCCGCGCGCCGAGTTGCGCTCTCGATTGGAGCTTGCTCCGGAAGAACATGCTGAAGCTGTGTTGGCGGCGTACGACGTGCTCCAGGAGTTGCACAGTCGTGGTGTGCTGGAGATCATGCGTGGCGCCTTGGCGGCGAGCGGCGACATTCTGGAGAAGGTAGTGGACAACGTCAGAACGCCCGAAGTCATTCGAACCATCAGAAATCTCCTGGTTTGCTCCCGCATTCTTGGGAGCATCGAGCCGGAAGAGTTCAAGGGCATCCTCCAGGCGATTCCTGAAGGCATTGCACAAGCCGCCGTGGAGAAAGAGAAACCAGTTAGCCTTTTCGGTTTGCTACGGCGACTCACGAGTAAAGACAGCCTCCGTGGTCTGGCCGCAGCCGTTGACTTCTTACAAGCCTTTGGACGTCACCTACCCTCACCAGACAGTCCGGCGAAGATTTAAGACAATCCTCCTCCGTGTCGAAATGCGGACATCTGGTCACCGCGCTGACGGTGCCGTCGCGGCAATCTCCTACTGCTTCTTGCCGATCGCGACTGGCGCGCTTTGGCAGGACAAATGCTTATTACACCAGAGATAGATGGCGGCCGATGACTTATTATCAGGGCCTGCGTCGCTCAAAAGTCGTCAAAGGAGAAGCAACATGAAGAAATTAGTTTCGTATCTGATGAGCATGTTACTAGTCACTCTGCCCAGTCTTTCCGCATCCGCTTGGGCAGCTAACCAGGAAAAGGACGAAGATCGGTTGAAGAATTGCGGCACGGTGTTGAAGGAGATTCTTGATGTTCCCGACGACATCCCCCAGGACTTGCTCGACAAAGCCGATTGCGTGGTTGTTTTCCCATCCGTGTTGAAGGCCGCCTTCATCGTTGGCGGAAGTTATGGACGGGGCGCTATGTCGTGTCGCACGGGTCAAGATTTCAAGGGGCCCTGGGGCGCACCTACAATGATGGCTCTGGAGGGCGGCAGCTTTGGCTTCCAAATCGGCGGCCAGGCGACGGATTTTGTTCTCCTCGTAATGAATGAGCGGGGCGCCAGCGGAATTCTTGCCAGCAAAGTCAAGCTTGGAGCGGATGCTTCGATTGCCGCCGGTCCGGTCGGCCGCGACGCATCGGCAGAAACAGACGCCACCCTTCGTGCGGAGATCTTGAGCTACTCCCGCGCCCGTGGCCTGTTTGCAGGTGTCTCTCTCGACGGATCAACTATCCGTCCCGATAACGATGCCAACCAGCAGATCTACGGTCAGAAGATTCCAGCCCGGCAGATCGTCTTGTCCGGGAATCTCGCCATCCCATCGGCAGCTCAGAGATTGACTTCGACACTGGACGCCAAAACTCCGAGCCGCAAGTCGTAACGATAGTCCTAGCCATAGTCCTAACTATAGCCCTAACTATAAAAGTGAAAACCTCAAAGGAGAAACAACAATGTTACAAATTGAGAACAGAGCGCCAAAACGTCACAAACTTGCGCTCGGCAGTTTGCTGATTGCTGGTCTGCTGCTCGTAGCAAGCACTGCCGCACTGTGTGCTAACAAGCCGGAAACGATTGAGGCTACCGCCATGGGTACGAGCACCCAGATGGGAAATCAATTCAGCATCACGCTGAATATTTATGATTACTCTTCTCGGGCCGACAGGCAGACGCTGGTGCAGGCATTCGATCAAGGCAAGAATCAAGGGTTGGTTAACGCACTCAGTAAGATGAAAGCGGCGGGTCACATTGAGGTCACAGGCACCCTGGGATATGACTGCAGTTACATCCGGATGATTCAAACCCCAACTGGGCGGAAGATTCGCTTTGTCACCAACCGGCTCCTCAGATTCGGTGAGGTCTACTGGGACACCCGATCTACCGCTTATAACTTGACGGCTGGCGAGTTCGACTTGAATGACACGGACAAGAGCAAGAGCACGGGCGTCCTATATCCTGCAGCTGAGTTTGTGATCGATAAGCAGGGGGAGTTGCAAATCAATCTCATCGGGAACCCTTATAACCTGGTTGACGTTCTCGATTGGAAGGGAACACCCGGCGTTAACTAACTACGGTGCTCGCGATATATTGCGCCACAGCAATGCGGTCCAATCGCAGCTTCCGGGTTGAGTGCGAATTTCCTAGTGAAAGGTTGGGGTGCCGGTTCGAAACGGCACCCTCCGTTCAGTAACAGCTTGAACCATGGTCCGTTTAAGCAACTGCTTCTTTCCTGGGCGCTGCGGCTGCACGCTTCGCAGCTCCCTTCCCCAGAAAATCTACCAGCTCACTATTCACTTCGTCCGCATGTGTCCAAGTTATGCAATGGGGCCCATCCTTCACTACCGACAGGCGTGCTCCCTTGACAAGTTTGGCAGTTCGGAGTCCCGACGCAGCGATCGGCACAATCCGATCTGCATCGCCGTGAATGACCAGCGTAGGTATGTCGATGCGCTTAAGATCCTCGCGAAAATCCTCATGCCAGGTTGGCACACAAGCAAGGCTCGCCGTGGAAGAGGCGCCGGCTGCGGTGTTCCAGCTAGCCTGGACGGCCTGTTCGCTCACGCGCTTACCCAACAACAGGTCCGTGTTGTAGAAATTCTTGAAAAACTCGGAGAAGAACGCGTAACGATCCGTGACGATGGCTTTCTGGATGCCATCGAAGACAGTGCCGTCCACGCCCTCCGGGTTGTCCTGCGTCTTGAGAAGAAACGGCGCAACGGCCCCAATGAATACCGCCTTGCCGACACTCTTCGACCCGTATTTCCCCACATAGCGCGCCACTTCGCCTCCGCCCATCGAGAAGCCGGCCAGCGCGAAGCTGTGTAGTTTGAGATGGGTCACGAGCTTGTGCAGATCCTCGGCAAAGGTGTCGTAGTTGTACCCTGTTGTTGGCTGACTCGACTTGCCGAACCCTCTGCGGTCATAGGTGATAACGCGGTGACCCGCAGCGAGAAGTACCGGGATCTGCTTCTCCCAGGAGGCGCCGCTGAGCGGATATCCGTGGATGAGGACCACCGCGTCACCCGAGCCGTGATCTTCATAGTAGAGTTCGATATCACCGGAGTTTTCCTTACCGACATTAACGTATGGCATTGAGATTCTCCTTTTCGTTTTTCCTACGATGAGTTGAGGTTGATTGTGATCGCTGTGTTCTCTGATTCTAAACCGGCGGGTTTGGTTACGGTTTATCTTCAGTGGGGATAGGAGGCTTCTGGTCGATCCTCAGGATTTCCTTCGCTGCACGGTCCGCAAGAGACGCTTCAGATCCGGCGCAAATTCGCGTTGAATATAACTAGTCGTATCCGAAGCCAGGTCACCACTGAACCGCTTCATGGTTTCCCCGAAATTTCGGTCATGTCTTGGGTAGTAGCGGGCAGGGTGAGTGAAAGCACGCCCAATCACTGTGATTCCGCCACGTGCCAACTCGACGATGGAGTACGGGCGGCCATTTTCTTGGCGAGTGTCGCCGTGTTGGGTCCGAGGTCTTTTTCGTACACAACATCGTTCGGGGTGACGACGAGTGTCATGACGCCCGACGATCGATACTCCGTCGGATACGCGATGACCGTATATCCGGTGGTCGCATTAGCATCGGAGACATTGCCCTTCGCTCCGGCGCCTGTCTTCCGTGGTCCAGCTAGTACTCGGAAGTAGTATCCCAGGAACGGACCGTAGGCTTTTTCCTTGCTGGCAGCAGCGTCGTTAGCAGCATTCGTTTCATGGGCACTGACAAGAGACTGGGCGTATTGAATGACGGCTTCAGTTCCCGCTGTCGTGGTCTCGTGCGGTGTTCTCGCTCGAACCAGAGCGTGGCAGGTCTCAATTGCGGTGGCTTCATTTTCTCCGATTCGGCGGAACAGGATTTCCTCGGCGCCGGCATCTGAATCGAAGTACCACGCTCCGGCTTTCGACATCAAGGGAATGGGGAAGGGCCAATTCTCGGCACCGATGTACAGAACCGTGGATCCATCCGGTTCGCGTACCAGGCGATGCATCTCATCATATTTTTTGCCGAATTGCTCGCGGTTGAGCTTGTCTTCGACTTCGTCAGCCGACGAGACGAGTTCCTTTCCGCCTCCCAGGATCTTCGTTACGGCCTGCTCGTTATCACTTTGAACAGCGACGAAGAGAGCGTGACTGGCTTCTTCAGCAGAGGGGAAAATCTCCTGAGTTGATTTCTGGGCAAGAGACAAAGAAGCTGAGCTTATAACCAACAGAATCGCCCCGACGGCAGCTGCTGTTATGCGCCCGAGCCACTGAAATGCATCGAACCTCTCGATCGTACGGTGCTGCATGATTTTGTTCTCCTTATAAGCAATTGCCGAGATACTACTGAGATCGTGATAAACGCCACCTACCTGCGACCACCGCCTCCGTGGGATCCACCACCACCGTGGAACCCGCCACCACCATGAAATCCTCCGCCACCGTGGAACCCTCCGCCGAAGCTTGAACGCCCACCGAAGGAATTCCCTCTCGCGATGCCGCCTTGATTAAAGCCGCTGAACGCCCCAGAGTGCGTACCAGGCCGGCTGTGCTGTGCCGCAAATCCATGGCTGGCACCGGCGCCTGCTCTTGCGGGTGCGGCCCCGTGAAATCCGCCGGCATGATTACCGACCGCGCCTCCGTGCGCACCACCGTGAGCGAAATTGTTGCGATTGGTAAACGTTCTGCTGTGAGAGATATAGGTGTTGTGGTTATAGACGACTCTCCGGTCGTGCCAGTCGGATCCCCAATGATGCCATCCCCAGCCAAACCCACCGAAGTATCCGATTCCAAAACCCAAGCCGAACGAGAGGTACGGGCCGCCATACCAAATTCCGGGATACGGGTACCATCCCGGCCACGCCATTACTGGGCCTCCGTAAACCAACCATGGATCATATGCGGGAACATAGACCACTTCTGGATTTGCCGGTTCAACAACGATGGTCTGTCCTTGCGTCGTTACATTCTGCTGCTGCGTGCTCTTCAGATTTCCGGCCTGCTCCGCGCGCTGGCGCATTACCTGCACTGCATCCATTACTTGCTGCTGCTGGTTCACATAGGCGTCTCCGAGCGAAGAGGTCCAGGAAAGGTTCTTATCCATATTGCCAAGCACCGAAGGAAATTGCGCAAGCGCTTTGACGCTAGGATCCCAGGGTTGCTTGTCTACCTCGTCAGCCAGTTCTTTGCCCTTTAAATCGGAATGTTGCTGCAACCAACGATCCGCTTCCACAATTTCAGTGGGATATGTAGAGGCCGCGAGAACTTGCGCGACCAATTCGTCTGGGTAAAGCGCAATTGGCGCTACCAGTTGCTGCAATTGTTCGGGAGTTTGCTGCGCGGTTTGGGCCGACGCCGGCGCGGTGGACTGGTCCGCCGGATACGCGAATGCCGCAGGTGCCGTGGCTAACGCAAGTGAAACGACCAATAAGAGTGCCAAACTCTGCTTTAGCAATATCACGATGAACTCTCCTAACTCTGCGTAGACTTCACGGGGAGATGTCTTTCCTCATGTACGCAATCAAAACAGCTGAAGCAATCGAGTTGCCAAGGATCGCGCAGGCTAAGCTCCTCGCCGGAGTCGGCTTGTCTCATTTCGCTTAGCGCGTTCTGTCAGCCAGTGGACACTTTGACAATATATGGACGGCAGGCGTCTCCATCCTTGCCTTTACGAATGTCTCTCACAATCGGTAGCGCGGCGGGAATGAACACGTCGAATGAACTCATCGAACTGTCGAGAGGCGAACAGTCCCTGGACACTCCGTCGGCAGGTCGACGGTGCCAGCCTTGTATGCCCGACGAACTCTCAGCGGATCGCATCCGCGAAGCGGCGAACTATAAGGATCAAAACGGATTTGTCCGTGCGCAATATGTTTGGAAACGCAAATGCATTCCTAGCATGCGAAAAGGAGACTCATATGAAGTCCATACGTAGTACAGCAGTCTGCACTATGTTTTTCCTGATCGTGCTGGGAGCCGCGTTTGCACAGCACGTCAAAACCGACTTTGACCACCAAGCGAATTTCTCTCAGTACAAATCCTATTCGTGGCAGGAAATCAAGCCTTCGAATTCCCTCTGGGACGCCCGAATTAAGAATGCGGTGGATGCCCAGTTGGCAGCCAAGGGCTGGACTCAGGTAGATGGCGGCGGCGATGTGGCCATCGTTGCGATTAAGACGACGCAAACCCAGAGAACGCTCCAGACCTTCTACGACGGTTTCGGCGGGGGATGGGGTTGGCGAGGGTTCGGTGGGTTCGGCGACGCTACTACGACCGAGCAAGACTACAAAGAAGGCACCCTGGTTGTCGACTTGTACGACGCAAAGACCAAGCAGTTGATCTGGCGCGGCAGTGCCGAAGATACGTTGTCGGACAAGGCGGAGAAGAACGAAAAAAACCTGGATAAAGGTGTGGCGAAGATGTTCAAGGGGTTCCCTCCGGACTCGGCAAAACGTTAAACAAAAGCTTCTACAGCGAGTGGCGCGAGCACCAGAACTGAGCAGGAAGGTACATACCAATACGAAGAACTAACGCCAGTCGGACCCATCGAGGTGCGATTGAGTTTAAGGAGGATACAGTGAATACATTCAAGCGGTTTGCAGTGACTCTCTACCTGGTGTTGCTTTGTGCGCTGGTGGCACCAAGCACCATGATGGCAGATGAATCGGATCAGGCTACAAAATTAACATTCAGCGAGTCGGTCGAAGTCCCAGGGCAGGTTCTTCCAGCCGGAACCTATTGGTTCACCCTCGTTGACAATGCGTCAGATCGCGATGTCGTTCAGATCTGGAATACGGATCGCACCCAACTGGTGACGACAATTCTCGCGATTCCCGATTACCGAATGCAACCCAAGGGAAAAACGGTAATCAATTTCGAGGAGAGGCCCGCGGATCAGCCAGAAGCCATTCAGTCGTGGTTCTACCCTGGCAATAACTATGGCGCGGCGTTTGTGTACCCGAAAACGCGGGCAACACAGCTCGCGAAGCAGACCAGCCGGCCAGTGCTCTCCATGCGCAACGAGCAGGTGCCAGATACAACTCAGATTAAACAAGTGCCGGTGAACGCGGTGACTCCGAGCGGCGAGGAAGTCGAAGTTTCTGAAATCGCCGCTATGCAACCCATTATGCCGGAAGAGGCGCCAGCCGATTCACTTCCGGAGACTGCCACTTCGTTGCCACTCTTGGGATTGATCGGAATGCTGTCGTTGGCAGCAGGTCTAGCGCTGCAAGCGGTGACTCGACGAGCGTAATTCAGAGCTTCCAATTACTTTTCTGGCGCCGGCTTGGCGGCGCCAGAACGTTTGTTCCAGATTCTCGGATCACGCAGTGCTCAGGGTTGCTGTTCCAAGAAGTACGTTCGAAGAGGTCTAAGAATGACAGCACAACGAAAGAGAGTTCTGGTCTCGGTTCAGTACCTTCTCCTGGTTGCGGGAATATCGGCTTTGGGATATTGCGCGATTGCGGGCATCGAAGCAATGCATTATCAGATCCGGGCACGCGAACAAACACGGAAAGGCAGCTCCGAACTAGCTGAGCCCTCAACGACTCGAAGTTCTGAGACCAGGTCACAACCGATGCCGTTGCTGGTGAGCAATGGGATGGCGCTGGTCGGGAAACTCGATGTCCCGCGGATTCATGTCTCGGTAATGGTTGCCGAAGGAACCTCGCCGCGAGTGCTGCGAGTAGCCGCAGGACATATCCCAGGGACCGCACTGCCAGGACAAGCAGGCAACGTGGCGCTTGCCGCGCACCGCGATACTTTCTTTCGGCGCTTGGGCGAACTCAAAACCGGTGATGTCATCCGTCTCACGGTTCCAGGAAAGCAGTACGTCTACAGCGTCAAGTTCACTGACATTGTTGGTCCCAAAGAGACGTGGGTTTTGGATCCCTCCACAGGTGAGTCGCTAACGCTGGTTACTTGTTATCCCTTTTACTTCGTGGGTCCGGCTCCCAAGAGATTTGTGGTCCGCGCCCGCAGAATGAACAGCGACTGAGATGCAATCACCCGCAATACTTACCGCAGCGGAAAACCTTATGCTCAACTCACAGAAAGGACACCTACTATGCGCAACATAATCTCTCACGGGTGGGTCCACCTTCACCTTGACGGAGCCACGAAATGGAAACGAATTCTTCAGCAGACGAGACCTGCACTTGCCTCTATCCAGGCACTGGTCTTGGCGCTGGTCGTAACAGCAGCCTCGCGGGTAGTGGGACAGAACGCAACAGGCGAGACGGTCCTCCAGAAGGCTACAGAACAGTTTGAGAGTAGCCCCATGAAAACTACTTCCCTCGGCAGCGGTGTATTCATGTTATCCGGGGACGGAGGAAATATTACGGCTATCGCAGATCCCGGCAGCACTTTGCTGATCGATAGCGGAATGGATTCGCGAGTTACTGAGCTCAGCGGCGCACTTTTCAAAGCGACGATGCGCCCCGTTACACGGCTGGTGAATACGCATTGGCACTTTGATCACACTGGAGGAAACGTGTACTTCGGCGGCGAGGGAGTGACCATCATAGCGCAAGAGAACGTGAAGAAGCGGCTTTCGACGGTGCAGGACGTGCCTTTCACTGGCTTGAAAGATGGTCATTATCCGCCGCAGGCACTCCCAACACTAACTTATTCGAGCAGCATGACGCTGCGTCAAGGCTCTCAGCAGCTGACGTTGGTCAATTACGGGCCGGCACACACGGACGGAGACACAATCATTTATATCGCTCCAGCAAATGTCGCGGTAGTAGGCGACATTTTCTCGAATCACTTCTATCCCATCATCGATCTGGCGTCAGCTGGATCAATCGATGGCATGATTCATTCCCTGGATCAAGTTCTGGCACAGACTGATGGGCAGACAAAGATCGTCCCGGGCCATGGGTTAGTCGCAACTCGCGCAGATCTACAAGACTACCGCGACATGCTGGTGCAGGTTCGGCAGCGTATCAAAGTGCTGATCGCAGCCGGAAAGACAATAGACGAAACAGTGGCCGCAGCGCCAACTAAGGATTTCGATGCCAAATGGGGTAGCGGTTACGTACCCCCGGATGTTTTTACGAAAATGGTCTTCAGCAGCCTGGTTAGCAGCGGTAGCGCGAGTCTGCCGTCCGAGTCCAGTCTGAGCGTCGAGGAAAGTATTGGGAGAACGCAACGCTAGGTAGCCTGCGTCACAGGCTCACACCATGACGAGATTGCAGTGCATGAAATGCGGTATTGCTTGTTTGCTTGTTGCGACGTCGGTGCACGCACAGACGGCGGCGACTCGTGTGTCTGCGGGGGCAGCTGCCGTAAGGTCAGAAGCACCTGCATCATCCAACTTACTGCGGGATCTGGACCGCTCTCTGGAAAAGGTCGTGGCGAAAGTTTCACCCGCAGTGGTCCAAATCGTGGTCACTGGGTATGGCCCCTTAGAAGATCATGGACACACCGGCACCGCGCGAATCGCCCGGCAACATGCCATTGGCGCCGGAGTCATCGTCGATCCTGACGGCTACATCCTCACTAATGCTCACGTCGTTGAAGGAGCGCAGCGCATCCGGGTGATCCTGCCGTCGTCCGCGGCAGACTCTCCCCTGGAACTCCAGCCGATTCATGCCGCGCAGATCCTGGATGCCAAGGTGTTAGGTAGACACAAGCAATCTGATTTGGCGCTTCTCAAGGTAGAGGCGACGCATTTGCCGGCCGCGCTACTGCGCAGTGACGTACGGGTCCACCAGGGCGAATTGGTGTTCGCAATCGGCAGCCCCGAGGGATTGCTGGATTCAGTCACTATGGGCGTAGTCAGCTCCGTCGCCCGGCAACCCGATCCAGATGATCCTATGGTCTACATCCAGACTGACGCTGCGATGAATCCGGGAAACAGCGGCGGTCCGCTGGTCGATATCGACGGCAACGTTGTTGGTCTTAACACTTCAATCTTAAGCAAGAGCGGCGGCAGTGAAGGGCTGGGCTTCGCCATCCCCGCGGCAATTCTGAATTTCGATTATCAGAACCTACGCAAGTACGGCCATGTCCGGCGCGTGGCGATCGGCGCGAGAACACAGAACATCACGCCTACGCTGGCGGCGGGCTTGGGCCTGGCGAGGAGTTGGGGAGCAATGATTTCCGACATCGCTGCTGGGGGAGCGGGGGAAGCAGCAGGTCTTCGGATAGACGACATCGTGCTTGCAATTGACGGCCGGCCCGTCCTTGGCCTTCCCGACTTCATCGCTGCACTCTACCTCCATCCCGCTGATCAGGTTTTACAAATCGATGTGCTTCGAGGCGTGACCCGGATGTCCTTCAACGTTGCCGTTACGGTGTACCACGAGAAGATAGGCGAATTGGACGACATTCCTGACTTGCAGAAGAGCCTGGTGCGGAAGCTGAACATTTTTGTCACTGGCCTGGACGGGAGGGTGAAGCCGTTACTGCAGGGCATTCGCAGCGACTCCGGAGTTGTAGTCGTGGCCCAGACCGCCGGGCCATCCGCGGTGGAAAGCGGGCTGGAGGCGGGCGACATCATTCGCGCCATCGATCACACACCGCTGGAGTCGATCTCACAGTTGCAGGCGATAGTCGACAACCTCAGCGCTGGTGATCCAGTCGTCGTTCAGATCGAACGCAACGGGAGATTGCAATATCTCGCGTTCGAGATGGAGTGAATTTGGACCCTACGAATATCCGACAAAACAGTACGGTGAGTTTGGGGGTCTGTGACACGAGGCGTGAGCTCGCAATATCGTCCGCGCCGGCTTCGTTGCGGTTGAGCAAAATGAGCCGTGCACCCGTATTATCGAGCCGCCTCGTTGCGCTGGGCGCGAGTATTGATCAGATGACATCTTCAATATTCCATTATGCCGATTTCCGCATCTCAACCACAAACTCAAGCACTTTGCCCCGCTCGGCCGGCGGCGTCCACTTTACTGGCTTGTGAAACCGTGCCGGAATATAGAACTCAATTACCTTTGCCATAACCATCCTCCGAAGCACATCGTCTGATGTGCTTTCTTTCGACAATCAGGAGAAGGCAACCTGGATGCCAAAGTTGAAATGGCCGTAAGTGATTGAACTGTAATGAAGGGTGATAAAACGGGAGTGCTGTCGTGTCGAATCTGTTGAAATCACCACGGACCCTGAGAGCCCTCCTGCCTTGGGACGCATGCCGGATCGAGCTATATGGATCAGGTACTTAGACGTGGGACATGAGAACGTGGCGGCGGGAGCACATACCTGGGATTCAGGCAATGGCGGATGGTGAGATGACGATCGGCGTCGGGATTAGGACAGAGCTGTCAACGGACGCACGCGAGCTGTAACGAGTCCTCCGCTCCGTGCTCCGGCGTCATGCTTTAGTGATTCGGACGTGTGGAAGGTCGCGTGCTTCGTCAGAGACGGAGGCTGAAATACTAATGACACTCGAGACAATTCTTTACATATCCGACCAGGCGACCAGCAGCGATTCGCTGTTAGCCGCACTCAAGGGCACCGGCTACGAAGTTGTAAGCACTAACAGCGCAGCACAAGCGATCGCGTTGCTATACATCATGCATTCGGTTGCTGCCGTCGTGCTTCATCATGGGGCGAGAGAAGTGGCCGGCCTTGATGTCGCGCGAAGTCTACGGGCGATTCACCCGGATGTTCCGATCGTCCTATTGTGCCGGGACCGGATCGACCGCTTGCCGTCATGCGTGGATGCTTGCGTGACTACCGGACAGCCGGTGGAGAAGCTTGCCTCCGCAGTGCGGCGTCTGCTGACTGAGCAGCTCTCCGAGGTGCACAGCGCATCATGCTGATCTGTGCGCGCTCGGACGTTAGTCGCATGAGCGCGAATCGTTCGGTTTCTAGCCGGTTTTCTAGCCAAGCCACTGCGGGTTGGCGACGGTGCCGTCAAATTGGTGACTAGTTTTGTAAAGCTCGAACTCGCCTGCTTCCGCAGCCTTCGCCGTTTTTGCCAGAAGAGCCGCAACTTGGGAAGGGTCCATCGGCTGAAAACTGCGGGCGGCGCGGAGAGCTTGCTGAAGGATTGGGAGCGAATCGCAGCCAGTGATGACGACGCTGGTGGGAAGATTCATAGAGTAGTACAGACACTCGGGCGGTGTAACGGTCTTGCTTCTCAGAATGACCTTATCGCCCATGGGTTTCATGCCGAGAACTCCGACTCCGTCCTTGGTCAACACCGGCAAGACCTTCTTCTCGAAACTGTTGAAATGAGCGTCCATCACGTTGAGAGGCATCTGAACGGCATCGAACGTGAAGCCGTGCTTCGAGGCGGTGGCCAGCATCTTCAAATGAATGTCTGGACTCTTGTGGCCTGTGAAGCCGATGAAACGGATCTTGCCTGCCTTTCGGGCTTCCACAGCGGCCTCCATTCCTCCGCCTTCGGCAAAAATGCGGTCCGGATCGGAATCGCGAATCACTTCATGAAACTGGAGTAAGTCAATTCGATCCGTCTGCAACCGCCGCAAGGATTCATTGAGTTGGGTTGCTGCAGCAGTCTTGTTTCGGCCATCGATTTTGGTCATCAAAAAAGCCTTCTCTCGATAACCATCGCGCAGCGCTTTGCCCATTCGAATTTCGCTCTCTCCGCCGTTGTAGTCCCAGCAGTTATCGAGAAAATTGATT
This sequence comes from uncultured Acidobacteriaceae bacterium, assembly GCA_963772195.1. Lineage (GTDB taxonomy): Bacteria > Acidobacteriota > Terriglobia > Terriglobales > Acidobacteriaceae > Acidiflorens. The sequence continues at coordinate 333,073 of CAVYWE010000007.1, forward strand.
CCTTCATCGATTCCCGTGCGAATAATGCGAATGCTCTCTTCGGGATCGCTCTGATTGCCCAGGTGATACCCACCGAGCCCGATCAGTGAAACCTTCTCGCCGGAGCGGCCCAGCGTTCGATATGGCATTCCGTTCTTAGTATCCAGCTTAGTATCCGGCTTTGCGGCCGCACTTAGGGTGCCGGCCATCAACAAGGATGCGGCAGTCATGCCAATAAACTCTCTTCTACTCACGGCGGGGTCATGATTCGCGAACATTGTGTCTTGCAATGGCGACCGATCGGAACGATCGGATCGTGGTTGAGTCGAGTCACTGTTGTTGAGAGTCATGGAAGATCCTCCCTGTGCAACTGCACCCGTCAATGTTATCCGAAAATGGTTATCCGAAAATGCTGTTGTTCGAGAGCGGCAAATCGCGGACCCGTTTGCCGGTGGCGGCAAAAATTGCATTGCAAAACGCGGCCACAAACGGAGGTACGCCCGGTTCTCCCACGCCGGCGGGCGGTGCAGTGCTTTCCGTAATGTAGACGTTGGTTTGAACCGGAACCTCGTTGATTCGGGCCACGGGATAGTCATTGAAATTAGATTGTTGGATTACTCCGTTCTTGGCGGTGATCTCGCCGCTGCGCACGATGCTCGTGCCAAAAACGACTGCGCCTTCGAATTGCGCGCGCGTCACTTCCGGATTCACGACGAGCCCCGCATCCACCGCTGTATCAACACGCGGAATCCGAATCTCTCCCTGACCGTCCACCTCTACTTCAACGACCGTGGCCACGTACGTCAAAAAGCTGCGATGGGCGGCGATGCCAAACCCGTGCCCTTTTCTATTCTTCTTTTTGGCCCAACCGGATTTTTCGGCAACTATTTCGATAACCTGCCGCAGCCGGCCTGTCTCCCAGGGATACGTTTTGTAATCCGCGCCGTAGTTCGGATACTGCACATTGGTGAAGTCCAAAGTGCGAGGCGGTCCGATAAGGTCTAAAAGATACTCGACTGGATCGCGATGCGCGCGGTGGGCAAGTTCATCCGTGAAGCACTGAACTCCGAAAGCGTGATAGATGTTGGCAACAGATCGCAGCCAACCTATCCTGACATGAGCTTGCGCAGGACCGTTCTCGATGCGCATGTTGGGCAGATCATAGGGAAGATCCGTCCAGCCTTGTTGCAAGTGCGGCGGATCGCCATAAACTGCGCTCACATCGAATGTGGAGGTGATCGGCGGAAAGACCGATCTCTGCAGCCAGGCCATGGGCTTTCCCTTGTTGTCGACGGCTGCCTTCAGGTACATCGCAGCGACGGCGTTGTAATAGTCGAACTTGATGTCGTCTTCCCGAGTCCACACAACTTTTACTGGGCGGCCCAGCTTCTTTGACAAGACCGCAGCCTCGGCAACATAGTCAGGCTTGGATTTTCTTCCAAATCCGCCGCCCAGCAAAGTGACGTGACAAGTCACGTTCTCTTTCGGAATGCCGAGTTCGGAAGACACAATTGCCTGCGCGGCCTGGGGATTTTGTGTGGGCGCCCAGGCAGTGACTTTTCCGTCCTTGAATTCCGCCAGCGCCACCAGGGGTTCCATCGCAGCGTGGGCCAGCAGTGGAACGTAGTAGTCGGCTTCAAACACATTCTTGTCTGTGGCAAACGCTTTGTCCGAGTCGCCCACATTGCGGACAAGCTTCCCGGGCTTGTGCGCTGTTTCTCTAAGCTCTTTCTTGTATTCAACGGAATCGTAGGATTCGTTGGGTCCGCTGTCCCAGGTTATCTTCAGCTTTTTGCGGCCTTGGAATGCAGCCCAGGTATTGTCCGCAATCACGGCCACACCGCCCAAAGGCTGGAAGGCCGCGGGAGGTTTAAACGGATCGATGCTAACCGTCTGGTGCACTCCCGCAACCTTCAGCGCTTCCTGATCGTCAAGAGCCTTTACTTTCCCGCCGAAGACCGGAGGACGTTCGATCGACGCGTACACCATGCCATCCACGCGCGCGTCCATTCCAAACATCGCTTTTCCCGTGCAGAGTTTTTCCAGGTCATAGCTGGTCGCCCCCTTCCCGATGTACCGCCACTCCGACGGTTGTTTGAGCTGGAGCTGTTCCTTCTTGGGGACGGTAAGACGCGCCGCCTCGGCGGCCAGTTCACCGTAACCCAGGCTCCGGCCCGTCGCCTTGTGAACCACCGTGTGGAGCTCGGTTGAACACTCGGACGCGGGAACATTCCACTGTTGCACGGCAGCCTGGATCAACATCCAACGCGCGGATGCCCCACACTCGCGCATAGTGTCAAAGAAACTGCGGATGGAATGCGAGCCGTCCGTATTTTGGTCGCCGTATCGCTGATCGCCAATCGCCTGATCGATTTTCACGCGTTTAAAGTCGGCATCAAGCTCGTCTGCAAGCACGAGCGGCAAGGTTGTGCGGATGACGGTCCCCATCTCTGACCGGTGCGCCACGATGTAGACGGTTCCATCCCGCTGAATTCCGACAAACAGATTTGGGTGAAATGTTGCCCGGTCCGCATCGGTTTGGCCGTCCGTCGGTTGTCCATGCCTGAGCAGCGGCGGGATGTATCGCACCGCGAGGATAAGCGCTCCCGCCCCAAAAGCTCCTTTGAGGAAGCGCCGCCGGCTTACATTCTCGATTTGACTCATGCGATTTTCCCCGCTGCCAGCTTGATCGCCTGGCGAATTCGTTGGTAGGTTCCACAGCGGCAGATGTTGCCGGCCATGGCGTCATCGATTTCCTGGTCCGTCGGACGCGGCTTGCTCTTTAACAGGGAAATCGCCTGCATGATCTGTCCGGACTGACAATATCCGCACTGCGGAACATTCGTCTCCATCCACGCTTCCTGCACCGGATGAAGTCCGTTTCCTCCGATGTCCTCAATCGTTCGAATCTCGCTATCCGCCGCGGCGCTCATCGGTGTGACGCACGACCGGATTGCTTCGCCGTTCTTATGAACAGTGCAGGCGCCGCAGAGCGCCATACCGCAGCCAAACTTTGTTCCCGTCAGTCCCAGCACGTCGCGCAGGTACCACAACAGGGGCATATCGGGATCGCCGTCAAAGCTGCGATCGATCCCATTCACTTTGAGCTTCACCATGGGGATCCCCTCTCCTCATTCCGACGAGCATTCTATGTGCCACGTTGCATGGAAGCCCTTGGGAGCCAAACCCAGGGTGCTTCTCGGTTTGGATCCGCGGCGAAACAGAATCTGTTTCCCCGAGTGACCGCATTTCGACACCCGCGTCGAAGGATTGAACACGGTCGTCGAATGGCCGCGGGTAATGAAAACAAAAGAGAGCAATTGGGGGTCCTAATATGCTCGAGTCCAGCACAAACCCCGCAGCTCCGTCGGAGAGGCACGTCCTCGCAGGATGGCAAGAGACTTGCTTCTGTTCAAGTTGACCGAATAAGTCGCAACTCAGTCCAACAGAAATGGAGTGCGAGGACCAGAACTTCTTTCGCCAACTGTAGTGCGTTCGGGTTGTAAGCAATCAGCAAGCATCGCTGGAGGAGAGTCACGAAAATGGGTGCCCGCTCGTATTTGTTTACCGTGGCAGTATGTGCTATTACATCGATTTTTCCGTCTTCCAGGCTGGCTGCTCAAGATGCGCATTTTCATAACGCGCCAACGTCAAGCGTTCAGCTGAAGAACCCATATGCCGGGCAGCCCGCAGCCGTCGCAGCAGGCTCAAGACTGTATACGATGAACTGCGGCTCTTGCCATGGAATCAAAGGACGCGGAACCGGAAACATCCCTGCGCTATCCCAAGGAGCCACGCAAACAGTGCCAGATGGAGAGGTCTTCTGGTTCATCACAACCGGATCCGTCAGTAACGGCATGCCCGCTTGGGCTAGCCTGCCTGAGCAGAAACGATGGCAGATTGTCAGCTATTTGAAGTCACTCAAGAATTCCCGGAGCGCGCAAAAGAACGCTTCTGCATCTCCTGAGGCTATGCCTGCCAATGTGAAGCCAGTTAAAACCGATGCCCCGCCGCCGCAAGCACCATTTACAGATTTCCGCTTTGAGCAACCTGGGAAAATCCGCAAGATCGCAGCGCAAGATCTTCCCGCGCCCTACGCCACCGAGTCAGCGAACAAAGGACCTCAGTTGGTTGCCCGTCCGCACGATGCATGGCCCAAAGCTCCGGCCGGATTCGCCGTGCAGCAATATGCAACCGGCCTCGATAATCCGAGATTGATCCGGACTGCCCCGAACGGCGATTTTTTCCTGGCAGAGAGCAGCAGCGGCGAAATCAAGGTGTTCCGCGGAATCAGCAGCGACGGCAAGCCCGAGCAGACAGGCACCTTCGCGACCGGACTCACCCAACCCTACGGCATCGCCTTCTTTCCTCCCGGAGACAACCCGGAGTGGGTGTACATAGGAAACACCGACTCAGTCGTCCGGTTTGCATATCAAAATGGGGACTTGAAAGCGAGAGGACCGGCGCAGCATATTGTCGACCTGCCTCATGGCGCTGGGCACTGGACTCGCGACGTACAGTTCACGAGCGACGGCAAGAAGATGTTCGTCGCAGTCGGGTCGCGGTCGAATGTTGACGACCCCGAGACCACACCGGATGAAAAGAATCGCGCCGACATCCTGGAGTTCAACCCCGATGGCTCAGGAATACGAGTCTACGCGTATGGGATCCGCAACGCGGGAGGCGGGCTGGCGATCAATCCGAAGACGGGTGAGTTGTGGTGCTCGGTGAACGAACGTGACGGCTTGGGAGACAATCTTGTGCCCGACTACATCACTCATGTCGAAGAAGGCGGATTTTATGGCTGGCCATGGTGGTACATCGGAGGCCATCAGGATCCGCGCCATGAAGGCAAACATCCGGAGTTGAGAGATAGGGTCATTGTTCCCGACGTGTTGTTACAGCCTCACAACGCTTCACTCGAGATGACGTTCTACGAAGGCGCGCAATTCCCCACCGAATATCACGGAGACATTTTCGCATCCGAGCACGGTTCATGGAACCGGTCGGTGCGCGCCGGATATGAAGTGATCCGCGTACCTCTGCACCAGACAGCCCGGGCCAGTGGCGAGTATGAAGATTTTGTCACCGGATTTGTGGTCGACAATCGATACGTGTGGGGAAGGCCGGTCGGCATCACCGTAGCTCATGACGGATCGCTGCTGGTAACCGATGACGGCTCGAACTCCATCTGGCGCATCAGCTACACGGGCGCTACGAACAAAAGCGCGAGTGAACGAAACCATGCCAGCCACAGTGCTGCAAGCCACGGTACGAAGCGCGCGTCTGAGTAGAAGGCGCGTGATTAAGTTATTGAGCGCGATCGCGACTTTGGGATTGTGCGCTTTCCAATTCGGAGACCGGTACGGCTTGAATAATATGCCAATCGGGCAAGTGCAACCCCTGGTCTCCGATCTGGCAAAGGCGCGGAGATTGGCCAAGCAAGGGAACATTGATCTGCTCGTGGGACAGACGGTTCCGGGAAAGGCTGCGAGTCTGCGAGGTGAAATCACCGATGCGAATTGTTACCTCGGTAGCCAAGCACACGGTTACGACCATGCCTTCTGCGCGAAGCTTTGCGCGGCGGCCGGTAGTCCCCTGGTATTTGTTTCCGACCAGGGCGGAGAGATTTATCTGGTGCTCAGCGAACGGAACGGCATACGGCTTCCTGAGAATGTTCTCGATCGCATAGGAGTTCCTGGGACCGTGGTCAAAGGTAAAGTGCTCGACGCCGGCGGAATGCGCGCGCTGGCGGTTGAGGGGTTGGCGCCTTGAGCGGCTGCGTGACACGTAGTTTGAATTAACAGTGATGGAGGTCAATATGAACAAGAAAGAAATCTCTGCAAGTTTGGCCGGGAATATCTCGCTCGGCGGTGAAATTTCTATCCATCGCCTCGGCTTCGGGGCGATGCGCCTTACCGGCGACGGCATCTGGGGCCCGCCAAAAGATCGGAAAGGTGCGATAGCGGTTCTTCGCCGTGCCGTGGAACTCGACGTCAATTTTATCGACACCGCGGATTCCTACGGGCCGCACGTCAACGAGGAGCTGATTGCCGAAGCCTTGTTTCCTTACCCGACTGGCCTGGTGATTGCGACCAAGGGAGGCTGGAACCGTCCCGGGCCGAATCAGTGGACCCACGATGCGACTCCCTCTCACCTTCGCGAAGCGGTTGAGGGCAGCCTCAAGAGACTGCGACTGGACCGTATCGACGTTTACCAACTGCACATTCCAGACCCCGTCGTGTCCTTCGACGCGTCGGTGGAAACTCTTGCTGAGCTGCGAAATGAAGGAAAGATTCGCCTGGTAGCGTTGTCCAACGTGACGCAAGAGCACATCGAGCGCGCGCGCAAGATTGTCCCCATCGTCTCTGTGCAGAATCGCTATAGCTTTGCCGACCGCGAATGGGACTACGTAGTGAGTTATTGTCAGCGTAATGGAATTGCTTTTATCCCGTGGTTCCCACTCGGAGCTGGCAAGGTTGCCGGGGAAGTGCTTAACCGAATCTCGCAGGCGCACGGTGCGAGGCCGATCCAGATAGCGTTGGCCTGGCTCTTGCGACGATCTCCCATCATGCTGCCCATTCCGGGGACGTCGTCGATCGAACATCTCGAGCAGAATGTCGCGGCGGCTTCACTGCGCTTAGCTGAAGAAGAATACGAGGAGCTTTCCGGCGTCCGCGAACTGGTGGGATCGCGGTGAGGGAATTTGAGCTTTTAGAGGCACGAGCTTCGACCGCTCAGGAAATAATGGAGACTCTATGAAACGTCTTACTACAAATCAGGTGAAACTTGGATTCATTGGCATGGGCAACATGGGAAGCCGGATCGCACATCGGCTGCTTAATCACGGATACCAACTCTCCGTATACGATATGGATCCAGCTAAGACGCAGGTCATCGCAGCAGAAGGCGCCGCCGTTGCTGAGAACATTGGTGATCTGGCGCGCACTGCCGATGTGGTTCTCTCCTGCTTGACCAACGATGAAGCAGTTCGGAGCGTTTATACGGAGCCTGAGGGAATTTTCGCTGGAGCACGGTCAGGAACCGTCGTGCTGGAGATGAGCACGATTTCTCCAGGAAGCTCACGCGAACTTCACAGGCTCGGCGCCAGAGGTGGCATTGATGTATTGGACGTTGCCATCTCGGGCAGCACTCCTGCTGCCGAGCAAGGTATCCTGACGCTGCTGGTAGGCGGCAACCCGAAAATATTCCGGGCCGCTGAGCCAATCTTCCAAGCGGTCGCAAAACAATACTTTCTTCTGGGCGGTCCTGGCTCTGGCACAGCGATGAAGTTGGTGGTCAACACACTGTTGGGTGTTGGCATGCAGGCGATCGCCGAAGCTGTAGTCCTTGGGGAGAAAGCTGGTCTCGATCGCGAGCGGCTGCTCGAAGTCTTATCGCAGACAGCGGTGATCGCTCCGGCGCATGTGGGAAAGCTGGCGAAGGCGACGATCAACGATTATAGTCCGCAGTTTCCGCTGCGCCTGATGAACAAAGACTTTCAGTTGATTCTGGCTGCGGCCGCACAAGAGCAGGTCCACATGCCTGCGACAGAAGCGGCATTTTACGTCAATGCCGATGAGCTGGCAAACCTTGAGCTAGCGAATCATGAGCTGGCAGAAAATGATGACGAGGACTTCTCGGCTGTGCTGCGGCGAATGGAAGAAGTTGCAGGGATCGCAGCTGTTCACTCGACCCGATAACGCCAGGTCGCTAACTAAATCGACGAAACACGTAAGCGTTCGATCAGGCCGCGTAAAAAGACGACACGTGCGGCTGGTAAACTAACGTCAACCATGTTCCAGCGCACGCCGCTTACACGACGCGAGATGCTGACCTCGGCTGCCTTGGGGCTGCTGACTTTGCCCAGTCTTGCCTCGCTGGCATGGCCGTCGACGCGGAAAACGTTTGACGAGCCGAAGAGAAATCCTTATCGCGGTTCCGATGATCAACTGCTGGACGAAATCGAGCGTGCCGCGTTCGACTTTTTCTGGAGCGAAGCCAGCAGCACAACCGGCCAAGTCAGGGATCGCGCGTTGCTTAACGGCAACGACAAGCGGCGAGTTGCCAGCATTGCGGCAACGGGCTTTGGACTCACGGGCCTGTGCATCGGCGAATCGCGCGGATACGGGAAGGCGACGGCGATCCGCGACCGCGTGCGGCAGACGCTGCGTTTTCTGAAGGGGCAGTTGCCCAACGAACACGGCTTCTTCTACCACTTCATCGATATCGAAACCGGAGAGCGGGTATGGAATTGCGAACTCTCCTCGATCGACACCTCGCTTTTGCTTTGTGGCGTGTTGACGACTCGCCAACATTTCAATGATACCGAGATCCAGGATCTCGCAACCGCAATCTACGAGCGCGTGGATTGGCCGTGGATGCTTAATGGCGGCGAAACGTTTTCCATGGGATGGAAGCCGGAAGGCGGTTTCTTGCGCTCGCGCTGGGAACATTATTGCGAGCTCATGATGATTTACCTGCTCGCCATTGGGTCGCCTACGCATTCTGTTCCGAGCGAAACGTGGAAGGCGTGGACGCGTCCCACGGTGAAGTTTCAGGAATTCGAATATATTTCCGGACACGATCCGTTGTTTACCCATCAGTATTCGCAGGCATGGTTTGATTTTCGCCACAAGCGCGACGCGTATGCGGATTACTTCGCGAACTCGGTGACTGCGACCAAAGCGCACAAGCGGTTTTGTATTTCTCTGCACGACGAATTTCCCGATTACAGCGAGCATCTTTGGGGAATCACTTCCTCCGATTCGGCGGCGGGCTATCAGGCTTGGGGTGGTCCTCCGCGGATGGGGCGACTGGACGGCAGCGTCGTTCCGTGCGCCCCTGGCGGTTCGTTGCCCTTCTTGCAGGACGATTGCATGCTGGTGCTGCGGACGATCCGCGAGTGCTACCCGAAGGCTTGGGGACGATATGGATTTGTCGATGCATTCAATCCTTTGACGGGCTGGTACAACCCGGACGTGCTCGGCATTGATCTCGGTATCACGATGCTGATGGCGGAAAATGCTCGCTCCGGATTCGTCTGGAACGTGTTCATGAAGAATAAGGAAATGCTGAGGGCGATGGAGAAGGCTGGATTCAAAGTTGGTGCAATGTAGTAGCAGTTCTCAGTTCTCGGTTCTCGGTTCTCAGTTCTCAGTTCTCAGTTCTCAGTCTTCAGTCGGTGGGAAGAGTTCGCGCTACTTTTTTCGTTACTCTTGCGTTTACCCTTGGGTTACTAACCTATTTGTTATGTCCCCCCCCTTCAATTCCCGCTAAGCTATTCTAATGAAAGTACTTAACTCCATCCTCCACATGAATAAGGACTTAGCTGGGGTCTCTGCGATTTGGCGTGCACTTTTCGGGGTGCGGGGTCGCCGCTTTTAACTGCTTTTGGTCCGCTTATCGTCTACTGTCGCCTACTTGTCAAAGAGCCGCCGAAGATGGTTTTGCGGCGGATGATGGGTCCGTCTCTGGAGACGGGCGCAGTTTTCGATGCTGCACTGTCGGGGAATTATTGCAGGATTGCGATTCGTGTGTCTGTGACGACGGTACGAGAAAAATGTGATGAAAAAGGCGGGTCGTGAGGCTCGGAAAACCCCATGCGCGAGACGGCCGTGGAATCCCACCCTTTTCGCAAAGTGCGCGAAAAGGATGGGGCCCCGGCATCTGGGTCAAGTGTAAAGCAATTAGAAGCTGAAGCGAGCCTGGAGTTCAACTACGCGACCCGCCAGCCCGGACGTCGCCGTGCCGAACAGCGGTTGCGCAGCTGGGGTAGGTGAGCCACAACACTGATTACTGATGATGGTCGAGTTGCTGCCAAAAGTGAACGGCGCTAGATTGAGCTTGTTAAAGACGTTATAGGCGGTCATCCGCAGCTGGATGCTCCCTGCTTCTCCGATGACCTTCATGGTGGGCAGGCGGAAATTCTTCAGGACGCTGAGATCAATGTCCTGATACCGCGGTCCGCGGAAACTATTGCGTCCGATTCCTGGGAATGCTGGAGTGTTGCCCGAAGTCTGCAGAGTGAAGTAGGGGTTCGGTTGATTTGCAGCCGCGGCAGCCGCCACGAGCGGAAAATTGCTTGCTATTGGGGGCAGAAATGCCGAGGTTTCGTGGTTGTCCCCGGCGGCGCCGTTGTAGGCGATCGGCCTGGTCGGACATAGACTGCTCGATCCGAGCACCGCGCAGAGGTTGCTTGCAACAGGGGTCCAAGGGAAACCGGAGTGAAACTGGTAAATTCCGTTGAGTTCCCAGCCACCAAGAACCCTGCCTATGAAATCATTGCGGGTGCGAAAGATCGGCAGGTCCCACACACCATACGCCCGGAAATTGTGCGTGGCATCGTAGTCCGACGGGCCTCGCTCGGTGTGATCGTCAATCGGGTAGGTTTGGTTGGTGACGAAACCCGGGCCTTCCGCCGATAGTTGGTCGATGGACTTGCTCCACGTGTACTGGACGTTGGCCGAGACTCCATGGTGGAAACGATGTTCAAACTGAGTCAACAGTGCGTTGAAACTTGAGTTGGTGTCGGGCGTGAAATCAAATATCTGGTTGACACTGGGGTTTAGCTTTGGGTAAAAGTAGGCCAAGTTCCTGATACGCGTCAGGTGGTGGCCAGCGCTACCCTGGTAGCCCACTGTCAATACCCAGTCTTTTGGCAGGCTGTACTGCATCTGCATGGAGTAAAGGTAGACGTAAGGAACAGGCATATTGACGGGGTTCGCATAGATGTTGGGTGGGGAGTATGCTCCCCCCCCGGTATGGGCAAACCGTTGGACCCAAGTCCCGTTGCCAACTTAGGATTCCCCGGATAGCTCAACGGGTTATTGCTGGTGCCAGTGTTGAAAAGAATCTGGCCGTTGACAAATGGGCTATTGAACGTCCCGCAACAGATTCCATAGTTGGCTACGTCAGGCGGATTATTGCGGGTATTGTTGAAGGTATTGTCATCGAAGCGGTCGTAAGCGATCCCGAAGCCTCCGCGAAAGACAAGCTTGCTGTCATACTTCGTGGGACTCCATGCAAAACCCAGGCGAGGGCCGAAATGTTTCCAAGTCTTGTTCCACATCTGCTTGGGATTAATTTCCGATCCAAGCAAAAGCCCATCGGTGGGGCTGCTGGTGGGTACGAAGTTCGTGAGAGCACCTTTCGCCTCCGTCGGCGGAGCAAAGTATTCCCAGCGCAAACCAAGGTTCACGGTCAGGTTCGGGCGAAGCTTCCAGTCGTTTTGTACGAATACGCCGTAATTGGACGACCTGAAATATTGTGGACGCTTGATCGGTGCGGCACCGGTTATTGGATTCACTTCAATCTGTTCGAAAATGGGTGTTCCGTTGGCAAAGTTCCAGAGACCCTGGAAAACCTGATCAGGTCGAGCGCCGCCGATCAGAGAGTCGTTGTCTTCTTCGCGGCTGAACTCGAAACCAAACTTCAACGCCTTATTGCCGATTACCTTGGAGAGCACATCGCGAAACGCGAACGTATTTTCTCCCGTGATTGCCGGAGTATTGTCTCCCTGCTGCGCTCCATAGCGAACGCGGTCTCCCTCCGGAAGGCCTTGAATTTCGATGCGCGGGATGGCCCAGTTGACCTGAGGGTTGGCAGTGATGCCATTGTAGGCATAGCGCGTGAAATTGAAGCGCGCCTCGTTAAGCGTGGTCGAGTTAATGGTTCGTACCCAGGAAAGGAAGCCGCTGGGACTGAAGTCCTTAGTACCGAAGTCTGCACTGGGCCGCCCTTGTGCGGAACCGTCAGCGGAAATGGTGGTTAGGTAGGTGAGGAACACGTTGGCGGAAAACAGGTTCTTGCCCGCGTTGTAATCCACCCGAGCGTTGTACTGATTGCCCTGGGTGCTAGCCGGCAAAAAGACTTCTGCAAAGTTAAGGTCAGGGGTGGTCGGATCGAGGCCTCCGCCAACGCCGTTCGAAAAAGTGCTCGTAGGATCGTACGTGCCATATGCGCCGATGGGGCTACCGACGTTCACCCCAGTACCGACCGCAACGCAGGTACCCGACGGGAAAGGACTGCAAGGCGTGCTTTGAGTTATCACTTGACGAATGCGCGGCGCGAGACCACTTTGCTGAAGAATCGTGGCTACTGGAGTACCTGGCCGAAGCGCCAGGACCATGGCGTCGTATTGTGGCGTTTCCACATACTCGTCCTGGAAAGTGGTGTTATGGGCTCGCGCACCTTCGTAGTTGAAGAAGAAGAAAAGCTTGTTCTTGATGATCGGCCCTCCGAGGGTACCGGCGAACTGGCGCAAGGCATCATCGTCGCGTATCGTTGGATTAAAGACACCATTGTTGTAGCCGTTGAACTTATTGAAGGCATTGAAATTCGGGTCGTGGTATAGGAATAATCCCCCGCCGTGGAGTGCATTCGTTCCGCCTTTGGTAACGGTCTTGATATGGGCACCCGAGCTGCGTCCATCCGAAGCATCGTAGTCGTTAGCGAGAACCGTGAGTTCCTGCACCGATTCGATGCTGGGAGTGATGACCGCCGCGCCACCCCATTGCAGACTGTTCACGCTTACGCCATCCACCAGATAATCGTTCGACGTGACGCGTTGCCCCATGGCGCTGATGGGCTGCTGGTTCTCAATCTGGAAGATTGCCGTGTTTGAACCACCGGGTCCGGCGGAGCCACTGACAGCGCCAGAGCCATTGGGGAATCCGCCCGAACGACCGTCGCCAAAGCGCGCACCATCACCGAAAACTCCGGGAGCCAGGCGAATCAATTCGTAGGGATCGCGTTCGAGTTCCGGCAGATTCTGGACCTCTGTAGCTGTAAGCGTTCCCTGGATGGTGGCATCTTCGGTTTGGAGCGTCTCTTGTGTCCCGGTCACGTTTACAGTTTCACTGGCGGAGCCGGTGTCGAGGGTGACATTGGCGGGGGTAGGTCGCTCGGCGCTGACGTCCACATTGGACTGGGAGCTCTGCTTGAAGTTGCCAGCTTGCACAACAACCGTGTACTTGCCTGGAGGTAGTTCATTAATCCGGTAGAAGCCGGACGCGTCGGTGGCGGTATTGTGGCTGACGCCAGTCGTCTGTTCAGTGACGGTGACGTTAGCGCCGGAGACGACGGCGCCGGTCTTGTCGGTCACTGTACCCTGTAAGCTCGCTCCAAATTGCGCCTGGACCAACGCGGTCAATGCAACGATGCTGACGATCAGCAGTGCGACGTGGACTGCCAAACTTGAACGCCTCATGGAGTCTCCTCGAATCGAAAGAGTGCTGTTTGTTCTTCTTCAATGCAAACTTCGATATCTTGCAAATCAGGGACCAACTCGTTTACTAAATCGCTGGAAAAGCGATTTAGTAAACAATCGCCGTATGCTTATAGCACGGTTGAATTTCGGCGGTCAAGCACTTAACAGGGCACACGATCCGGCACAGTATATCTATGTTTAGCTATGTTTTTATCTATGGAAATGCAGAGGAGGGTATGAAAAACGATAGGTCGGCTAACGCCTTTGTTTGCTCTTAACTCGTTGACCGTTTGGCGCCGGACCTGTGGTTTCTCGGATTATCAGTTGGGGTTCGACAGTGTGCTTATCGTGAAGTTCGGACCCTGGGCGGTTGATCCGCTTCAAGAGGATTTCAGCGGCGGCTCGTCCCATTTCGTGCAACGGCTGACGCACGGTGGTTAAGGCGGGATTCTGGAAGGCGGCGCTTTGAATGTCGTCAAATCCGATGACGGAGACATCTTCGGGAACGTGCCAGCCCGCCTCGCGCAAGGCGCGAATCGCGCCCATCGCGGAAATATCGTTGAAAGCAAAGAGAGCGGAGAACGCTTCTCCCGAGGCCAACAACATTTTAGTGGCCATGTATCCGAGTTGAGGAGACGGCGAATCTCCCTCGAGTTGCGTTACCAGGCGGGGATTGATGGTCAAACCAAGATGCTCGGCAACGCGCTCGATGTTCGACCATCGGACCTCGGTGTCGGAACTGAATTCCTGTCCTTTGATGAATGCGATTTGGCGGTGGCCGAGGTGAAACAGGTGCTTTAATGCTAGCTCGGCGGCACGCTGATGGTTGAGCACAATGTTGGTCACGCCCTTCACGTCGTTGTGCCCGGATACGGTGACGACCGGCACGGAAAGGTTCAGGTGCCAGGGGGTATCCACGGCGATCAGGCCGTCCACCGATCGTTCGAGGAACATTCGTGGGTATTCGTCGATCAGATCGGCGCGGTGCCGGTGGCTGGCGACGAAGTAGAAGTATCCCTCTTGAAGGAGATAGTCTTCGACACCGCTCATGACGGAAGCGGAGTAGCCGTCACTCACTTCGGGGACGATGACGCCGATGGTGAAGCTGCGCTGGGTGCGTAGGGAGCGGGCGAAAAAATTGGGACGATATTTGAATTTGCGGGCGGCGGCGAAGATTCGGTCCTTGGTCTCCTGCGGGATGGAGTCGGCTACGCTTGACCGGTTGATGACGAGGGAGACGGTGGCTGGGGAAAGGTCGAGGTGCTCCGCGAGCTTTTTCAGGCTCATCGGCTTTCGGGCGGGGTGCCCCGCTCCATCGCTGCCTAGTTTGGACTTCTTCGTAGCCACGGAGCGCAGTCTCGCACAAGGAAATCGCGGGGGCAAGCGGAGATATCGATCTGGTTTCTACTCTACTATTTTCTTTACTATCTTCTTTACTTTCTCTTCTGCTATTGACATCGGCGGCAAAAACGTATTTCATACAGACCGTCGACATTCTACTAACGCGATTTAGTTGAGTACAAAATCGTTATTTGTGTTGAGGGGTGCTGCTCCATGAGGTTTCGGGTGCGAGGCGCGCTGCTGCTCGCGGTGCTTTTTGCGGCGTTGGGGAGTGGATCGCTACGGGTGTCGGCTCAGGCGGTGGCGCCTGCTTCGGCAAAAACTTCGGCGCAGACTTCGACGAAAATCCGGGGTAGCGCGAGCGGCGGCATTGCGGATCCGAAACTTGACGCGCGGGTCGAGTCTCTCCTGCACGGCATGACCCTGGAAGAAAAAATTGGGCAGCTGGTGCAATACTCGGCCGGCCAGGCGACGGGGCCGGGTACCGGACGCACCGACTACAAAGATATGATCGCCCGGGGACAGATCGGGGCGTTGCTGAACGTCATTGACACTCCGCTGATCAACGAGTACCAGCGGATTGCGGTCGAGAAGTCGCGATTGCACATTCCGCTGCTCTTCGGGCTCGACGTGATTCACGGATTCCGGACAGAGTTCCCGATTCCGTTGGGAATGGCATCCACCTGGGATCCTGCGTTGGTCGAAAAGGCGTCTCATGTGGCGGCCTTGGAAGCTTCCGCCATCGGCATTCGATGGACGTTTTCTCCGATGGTGGACATCGCGCGCGATGCACGCTGGGGGCGCATCGCGGAAGGCGCGGGCGAAGATCCGTATCTTGGTTCAGCGATGGCTGCGGCATACGTGCGCGGCTATCAGGGTTCGCATTTGGATGCGCCGGACACGATGGCCGCGTGTGCCAAGCACTTTGTGGGTTACGGTGCGGCGGAGGCTGGCCGGGATTACAACACGACTGAGATTTCCGAGCACACTCTGCGTCAGTTTTATCTGCCGCCATTTCACGCGGCGGTCAATGCGGGGACGGCGACTCTGATGAGCGCGTTTAACTCTCTCAACGCGGTGCCGTCTTCGGCGAATCCGTTTACTCTCACGCAGGTTCTGCGGAAGGAGTGGGGATTTAAAGGGATCGTTGTCAGCGATTGGAATTCGATTGGCGAACTGGTGGCACACGGTATTGCCGCCGATGATGCAACCGCGGCGCGTAAGGCGTTTCTTGCCGGCGTCGATATGGATATGACGAGCAGCTTTTACCACGATCGGCTTGCAAAACTCGTGGCTTCGGGCGCGGTGCCGGAGGCAAGGATTGATGAGAGCGTCCGCCGGGTCTTGCGCGTGAAGCTGGCGCTGGGACTTTTCGAGCATCCTTACGTTGATGAAGGACGCGCGAAACAAGCTTTCTTTCTGCCGGAGAGCCTGCAGTTGGCGCAGACCGTTGCGGAACGTTCCTTTGTGCTGCTGAGGAACGTTGCGGCGGCGGGCGGCAAACCTCTGCTTCCGATCTCGAAGGAGGTGAAGACGGTGGCAGTCATCGGGCCGCTCGCTGACAATCCTTCCGACCCGGAGGGCGTGAACGCGGCCACAGCAGCTAAGAGCGGAGTGTTATCTTTTCCGGCCGAGTTAGCGCGGCGCTTGGGCGAAGGCGATGTGTTGCGCTCCAAAGGAGTCGGGATTCTCAAAGGCAGCGACGAGGAGATCGCGGCGGCGGTCGCGGCGGCCAAGCGCGCGGATCTGGTGATTCTCACGCTCGGCGAGTCTCCTGATATGAGCGGGGAGGCAGCTTCTCGTTCGAATCTTGGTCTGCCTGGGCGCCAGCAGGAATTGCTCGAGGCCATCGTCAACGCCGGAAAGCCGGTCGTACTTATTCTTTTCAGCGGACGTCCGCTCACGGTGCCATGGGCCTTTGAGCATGTGCCGGCAGTGCTGGCAGCATGGTTTCCTGGAACTGAGACAGGCCCGGCGCTCGCTCGGACGCTCTTTGGCGAATCCAATCCCAGCGGCAAACTGGTTGTAAGTTGGCCGCGCAGCGTCGGACAAGAGCCGCTTTATTACAACGCCCTGAGCACCGGAAGGCCGCCCGGCAAAGTTGATCTGACGCGTCCGCCAACCGACGTGGAATCGAAGTATGTATCGCGCTACATCGATGAGCAAAACTCGCCGCAGTTTCCCTTTGGCTACGGAGGCTCTTATACCACCTTCGGATATGGGCCGACTGAGATCAGCAAGACCCGAGTCAGCGCTGCGGACTTGAATCAAAGCTTGAGCGGCAAAGCGGGGACGCGAGACGCGCTGACTGTGGAGGCCACTGTCTCGAACACCGGCTCGCGTGCGGGCGAAGAGCTGGTTCAGCTCTATGTCCGTCTGCAAGGGACTAGCACTGCGCAGCCGGTTCGCGCGCTGAAGGGGTTTCAGCGGATCGCGTTAGCCCCGGGAGAGACGAAGAAAGTCACGTTCCATACGGAGCCGGACGCATTCGCGATCTGGAATGACCGCAATCAATTCGCAGTTGAGCCGGCTAAAGTCACCGTTTGGATTGGTCCGGATTCCGCCAGCGGTTCGGATGCGAAGCTGGAAATCTTGCCTTAGTGAATCTGGGAAAGAGAAGCTGTATGAGACTGTCTCGTTTCGCTCTCGGGATTCTGCTCGGGCCGGCGTTTTTCGCAGCCTCGTGTTGGGCGCAAACATCGGCCGAAAGAGTAGTTATCGACGCGCGCGCGCCGGGACGCCCGTTCCCCCACTTCTGGGAACAAACGTTTGGGTCGGGACGCGCTATTCTCACCTTACGCGAGAGTTACCGCAGCGATCTTCGCGAAGTTAAAAAAGTCACTGAGTTTAGTTACGCCCGCTTTCATAACATCCTGCACGACGAAGTTGGCGTCTACGACGAAGACGAGCAGGGTCATCCCGTCTACAACTTCGCTTACGTCGATCAGATCTACGACGGTTTGCTGAAGAACGGGGTGCGTCCATTCGTTGAAATCAGCTTCATGCCCAAGAAACTGGCGCTGCGCCAGGATGTGCATCCCTTCTGGTACAAGCAGATCGTCGCGCCGCCGAAGGACTACATCAAATGGGACGATCTGATTCGCGCCTTTGCCCAGCATCTGGTTGATCGATATGGTCTCGATGAGGTGAGCGAATGGTACTTCGAAGTCTGGAACGAACCTAATATCGACTTCTGGACTGGCGATCCCAAGCAAGCCACTTACTTCGAGTTATATGACCACACCGCGCGAGCTCTGAAATCGGTAAGTCCGCGTCTGCGTGTTGGTGGGCCCGCGACCTCATCCGCGCACTGGGTAGACTCGTTTATTCAGCACGCCGTTGCTCAGAATGTTCCTACCGACTTCATTTCCAGCCACGGCTATGCGGATGATACCGTGCAAGATTTGTTTGGCACGAACGAAGACATTCCGATGGATCGCAGGCTTTGTCTGGCGATTAAGAAGGTGCACGATCAGATCGCGGCCTCGGCACGTCCCGGCCTGCCATTGATGTGGACCGAGTGGAATGTCCCGTCCTTTGGGCCGCTCAATGCCAGGGATACCGTCTACGTGGGCGCCGCGCTCGCCGACGACATACGGCAATGTGATGGGCTGGTGCAGATGATGTCCTTCTAGACGTTCAGCGATGTTTTCGAAGAGGGCGGACCCGGTCGCGAACCTTTTGACGGCAGCTTCGGGCCGGTCGCACTCGGCGGGATCAAGAAGCCGAGTTATTCAGCGTTTGCTCTGCTGCACAAACTTGGACAAGAGAGGGTGTTGCAGGATAATGCCAACGTCCTTGTGACGCGCCGCCACGACGGTTCACTCGCGATTGCCGCATGGAGTCTGGTTGATCCAGATAAGAGCGGAACTGAGCGCAGCGTCGAATTCGAGATTCGCGGAGTCGCACCCGGTAGCGAGGTGCGCGTGAGCCGCGCGGACTCTGAACATGGGAACACGCTGGCTGCATACAAGAGTATGGGGAGTCCACGATATCCGACGCAAGCACAGGTCCGCGAACTGAATCGTGTGGCAGATACAGCGTTCATTCAAAATCTTCGATTGTCAAAAGGATTCATCAAGTTGCAAGTGCCCGTGAACGGCGTCTTGCTGGTTGAAGTGCTTAAGAAGTAGTTTTTTCGCTGATTCAACAGCTTCGCCACCCGCAGTGATGGTGATCAGAGTCTTCCAGTCCCATAATCGCTTCGAAGTCTCGGTGGAGTACTTTTGTAAACAAGCGACTATATCGGTTGAGAATTACTACGGCATGGGCGTCGCTTCAATGTTCGTCATCATGACGGCCAAACAGCTCTCGTATGTCATCAAAGGCCGTCAAAACCACAACGAGCATGGAACCAAGCATTCCTATTACGAACATCCCTTCCAGAATGCGAACCGCGAAGACTATCATGCAAAACTTCGGACGTGTATTTAGCTCTATCAAGTCCACCATAGAGTTCATAAGGAGTGCATAAAGGTACTGAAATAATTCCAGAGGCCCGACACCGTGCATCCATCAGGTGACGCAAACCGGCGTGGCTGTTTGAAAGACTTGGAATGTCCAAAATTAGGGCGAAGTTGGGGGACGGACGATGTCCAGGCGACCCGAGAAGATCGTTTGTAGGGCATCCTGGCGCGATTTTGTTTCTAGTTCGTTCGTGGGGACCAGTGTTTTTTTCACACCCCGGAAAGCGGGAGCATCCACGATGCTCTGGGCTCAGATCACGATCCGTCCGGCGATCAGCGGTAACGTCGCCGGTTGCCGTCTTGCCGGTTGCGGTATGCGCAGCGGGGTGATTGCAGGGTCGCTCCGGTGATTTTGGGACAAGGCGTAGAGCACGAGTTCGACTCGGGTGGAGATCCCCAGTTTCTCGAAAACCTTGAACAGATAATTCTTGACGGTATGCTCGCTAAGCTTCAACGCCTCGGAAATCTGGCGGTTCGTCAAGCCGTCGGCTACCAAGGCGACAACTTCTTCTTCGCGCTTCGACAGCAAACTGCATCCGCGAGCATCGACTATCCGAAGGGGGCGCGTCGCCACCAGTTCTTCAAGAATGTAGTCCATCTCGCGAGTGCTAGCCCAAATCTGGCCTTTATGAACGGTATAAACACACTTGGATAACCGTTCGCTGGATTCGGCTCGCGAGAATACCCCGCGGGCTCCAGAGCGGAAAGCATCAATCACAAGATCATGTTCGCAGTCTTCCAGCAACAGAATAGGACGCGTGGCAAGGTTCAGCGGCTGGATCGCGCGCAGCACGGAGTAACCGGCAAAGGAGCTCTCTTGCAGGACGCCGCTTACAAGAGCGACGTCTGGCCGGGTCTTGATGATCTCGTCCGCTATTGTCTTGGAGGCGAAGGAACTGGGCAGGATGGTTTCAAATCGTGGGCTGCGGCAACTCCTCAGCTGCCCAGCGATTAGTTGCGAAGCCATCCGGGAGGCGTCGCCTACCAGAACGCGAATTGAGATATCGTCGGCCACGTGGCGCGGGTCGTCCGAACGAGTGATCCCCTCCCTGAGGGGCCGTACTACCTCCACCAAATTCTGTTTAAACTAGCGTTTATACCTGGCGAGCGCAATAGGGCTTTCGATGTAGATCGTCCGTCATTGTACCCTAGGGAAACGCTGCCAACGAGAGACCTCTTTCTCCCCCCAACAGAGTCGAATTTCTCCACCCGGTAGAGTTGCAAATTGGGTGGGTCTTGTCAGCGCCACCTCCGCTGGCGCGCTAAACTAAGGTCCGTGCCACCTTCACACTTTCCGGCATTGTTCGATTCTTACTCCTTTGACATCATATGGAATGCCTGCGGTAGAAAAAATCCGCGAGCTCCATTTGTAGAATTCGCGTGGTGGCAGGTGATCCATGGAGCTGAGAAAGACGTCTCGCTACCCCTTGGACCTCGGGGTGACGTTTCAGTGGACCAATGACGAGCAAGACCATTTCGGAACTGGTTCAACCCGCGACATCAGTGCTGAGGGAATGTTTGTTTTCAGTGAGAATTGCCCTCCCTGCAACGCACAGCTCACTTGCGAGGTCACGGCACCTCGCTCACGGAGCGCCGGGTCTTTACAGATCAAAGCTTCGGGGCGGGTTGTCCGCGTCGAGGAAAGCCAGAGCGGTAAGAGTGGGTTTGCGGTGTTTGGCGACATGCAACTGTTTTCTGAGGACGCCGTATCGGACTGGATGGGTCTTTCTGATCGGGCCGACGAGAATTGAGTCGCAGAACTAGAAATGTGAAGTAACTTCTTGTTTTACAGTGATTTACAAGGAGACTGCGGTGTCGTTGACTCTGGCGAAGCCTTGCCCGATTCCGAATATAGATTTTACGCCGGGCGCTGACGCGTCGCCATGGTATGCGGCGTACACTCTTCCTCGCCACGAGAAAGCGGTGGCGGAACACCTCGGGTTCAGGCAGTTGGAGACCTACTTGCCGCTTTATCTTAGCGCACGACGATGGGCTGGACGTCGCGCAATGGTGCAGCTACCGCTTTTCCCAGGCTACGTGTTCGTTCGCATATCGGCCGGCGAGCGCATTCGGGTCCTGGAACATCCAAGCGTGCTTCGTTTAGTCACATTCGGCGGAAGGCCCGCACCGTTGGCTGATGGCGAGATCGATCGGTTGCGCGCCGCGCTGGAGTTGGGTAAGGCCGAACCCTTCCCGTTTCTCATCCCGGGCAAACGCGTCCGCGTCAAATCGGGCCCGCTGGTTGGAGTTGAGGGAACCATCCTCCGGCGCAAGGGCAGGATGCGTCTGGTGGTTAGCGTCGAAGCCATTCAGCGGTCGATCATTTTCGACTTAGACGCTACCGATTTGGAATCAACCATTAATTAGGCAGCTAGGCGTCAGTGCGGCAGGACGAAAGTCTGTCGCCAGCTTCCGACCGGATGGCTACCAACCTCGTGGCGAGATCGCGGTTCGATTAAGCACAGGGTTCTCATCGTTCTGCTCGGTGGCGTCAAAATTCTCGCAACAAATCGTCTCCCCCCTGCATTTCCCTCAACGAATCGGAGTCCCTATGGAGCAATTGCGCGAACCATTTCGTTTCCTTAAGAACCATTTCCAGCGGCGGAATCGTCAAGGCACTAAACGGGAAGTGCTTCCATTGCCGTGGAAAGAGGCGGTCTCGCGTGTGGCCGTTGATCTTGTTCTGACCAACGGCTCCATGCTGGGCGCAGCGGTAATTTGGTCCATTTTCAAACGCGCGTTGTTTTCCGAGAACCCTGGCGCCGTCCGACTCATCACTAGTGGAAAGACCTCACTCTTTACCTACGTGCTGTTGTGGTCTGTGCTTTCCATAACGATTTTCCATCTGCACGGTTTTTACACCCGGACTCGTGGTTATGCGAATCGTTACAAGGCATTGGTGATTGGTCGTGCGGTCAGCCTGGTTATAGCTGTGTTCATCGTGATCGATCACTTTTTCTTGCTCGGCGGCTTCTCGCGCGCCGTCGCTGTCCTGGGTTGGCTGCTGATGCTCTTGAGTGTTGGCGGTATCCGTCTGGGCAAGGACCTGATTGTTTCGATGTACAGGATCGAACCGCGAGTTCCGCCGCCGTCCAAGGTGAAACGCGTGCTGGTGCTGGGCGGCGCCGGATACCTGGGATCGGCCCTTATGCCGAAGTTGCTCGACAAGGGCTATAAGGTACGGCTCTTGGATTCGTTCGTGTACGGAGACGCGTCCATAGCGGGCCTCAGAAGTCATCCGAATTTCGAAGTACTCAAAGGGGACGTCCGGGAGATCCATTCCGTGGTTGATGCCATGAGAGACTGCGAGGCGGTTGTCGACCTGGCCGCAATCGTAGGCGATCCGGCCTGCGATGAAAATCGGCGCCTTGCCGTAGAGATCAACCGCGCCGCCACCCGCATGCTGATCGACATCGCTCGTGGTTATGGAGTAAAGCGTTTTCTGTTTGCCTCAAGTTGCAGCGTATATGGTGCGTCTCAGTTTCTGATGGACGAGTTCTCCGCGCCTTCTCCTATCTCTACTTACGCGCAGACAAAGGTGGACTCAGAAAAATTGCTGCTCGATGTGGCTTCTCGCGACTTTCACCCCACTATTCTTCGACTGGGGACGTTATTTGGACTCTCTCCCCGCCCACGGTTCGACCTGGTGGTGAACCTGCTGACCGCTCGAGCAGCCGCTACCGGTAAGATCACCGTTTTTAACGGTCAGCAGTGGAGGCCTTTCCTGCACGTCCGGGATGCTGCTCGCGCATTTATGCTGTGCATGGAAGCTGAACCCGCGGTCGTGGCCGGCGAGATCTTCAACGTCGGCGACTATAACCTGAACCATCGCTTGACTGAAGTTTCCGAGTTAGTAGCCCGCATTGTGCCTCATGTTGAAATCGCGCACGTCGACAACGGCGACCAGCGAAACTACCGCGTCTCCTTCGACAAGATCCATTCCCGCCTGGGGTTCCGGACCGAGATCACGCTGGAGGAAGGAATCCGCGAGTTGTACGAGTGGATCAAGCCTAATCAAACCACTGATCTATCAGCGGCTCCGGAGTTCAATAACCAGGCGATGATCCGCGAGTTCGCGCAGAGCGCAGCCGCGCAGCAGTCCACTCTGCGCATGCTGCAAAGCCTGGCAGACTGCGCCTGAAACTGATTGTCGTTCACGCGACGGACGCTCACGCGATGGACGATCAGGTTCAGCCGTTTGCAAACCTTTCTCTTGACTAACTGGAAATGAAGATGGCAACGGAAATCGTTATCCCTTTGACCCCGGAGACACACCAACAAGCCTTCCTGCCATTTTCTGCGCCGTGGTTCGGAGACGAGGAGAAGAACGAGATCCTGCAAACCCTCGATTCAGACTGGATCACGACCGGGCCGCGCACCAAGGCGTTTGAAGCAAAATTTGCCGAGTATATCGGCTCGGGCGAGGCGGTGGCGGTCAATTCGTGTACCGCGGCCCTGCACCTGGCATTGGCTGCAATCGGTGTGGGCCCGAGAGACGCAGTTATCACCAGTCCGCTGACCTTTGCTGCTACTGCGAACGTGATCGTCCATCAAGGTGCTCAGCCGATTTTCATAGACATCGATACGGACACCTACAACCTCGATCCTGACAAACTCGTCAGATTCATTCAAACACAGTGCCGGTGGGATTCTCGAAGTCGGGGTCTGTACGTAAAGAAGACCAACAAGCGGGTTCGGGCCATCATCGCCGTACATTACGCAGGCCATCCATGCGACATGAACAAGATTAGCGCCTGTGCCCGCGAGTTTCGCCTGAAGGTAATCGAAGATGCCGCGCATGCTCTCGGAGCCACCTACTTTGGACGCAAGGTAGGTACTCTTGCCGACATGGCTTGTTTCAGCTTCTATCCCACGAAAAACATCAGCACAGGGGAAGGCGGCATGTTCACCACGCAGGATCCCGAGTTGGCGCAGCGTGTACGCATACTGAGCCTTCACGGCATCAGCCGGGATGCGTGGAAGCGCTATGGGCCGGAGGGTTCGTGGCGGTACGACATTCTCGACGCCGGCTTCAAATACAACATGACCGACCTTGCAGCCGCGCTTGGCATACATCAATTGGGGAAGCTGCCACTTTTTTTGAAGCGGCGTGCGGAGATAGCGGAGCAATATCAGAATTTACTCGCCCATCTGCCATTGAAGCGCCCAACGGTGTTACCTCACGTTGAATCTGCCTGGCATTTGTACCCCGTGCAGGTGCAGTCTCCGCGGCATAGTCGGGAGCAGCTTATCGCCAGCCTGCGCGCAGCGAATATTGGGACCAGCGTTCACTTTATCCCACTCCACCTCATGTCGTATTACCAGCGTCGTTTCGGCTATCAGGCGGGGGACTTCCCAGTTGCCGAAAGCGTTTTCAACCAGATTGTCTCTCTGCCGCTGTTTCCACGTATGACCGATAGTGATATCGAGCGGGTGGGATTCGCGATGCGAAAGGCGTTTGCCGAGTCTATGGCGGCGTGAGCGCTTGTTCAATTGCGCTCGCGAGCTCGCCTCTGCGTACATTCTCGATCAGCACAAGCTGGTTTGATGCTGAGAAACTCCGGTAAAAATATGAATCGACAATTTGATGTTTTGCGCTTGCCTGGGGAAGGCACGGATTCCTATGAAAGCTCGCCTTCCAATCGGTTGCCTTCCAATCGGTTGACGCGTTTGTCGCACGACCCGATGCATCGTCCCCGCTTGCTTGCCGCAGAGGGTCATGAGGACGAGTCAGATTTGCTGACTGTGGTTCGCGTATTTCGCCGACGCTGGCGTACCGCGGCCCGATTCGCTGCCCTCATCATGGCGGTTACCGTTCTGGTGACTTTGCTCGCGACACCGCTCTACGCGCCGGACGTAAGGATTGAGATCGGTCCTCCTGGTTCTGAGGCCTTTTCGATTATCCATGACGATCTGGCCGCTAGCGATAACGACTATGTCGAGACGCAGGTGCTGAACCTGCTCAGTGAGTCGCTGGCCATCGGTACCATCCGGGAGTTACACCTCGACCAGAACCCGGAATTTGTTGCTACACGGCACCTGTCGCTCTTGCGATGGCTGCCGCATCGTCCCCGGCATGAAACTGCGAGTCAAAATCCGGATGAGCTGCAGTTGACTCGGCAAGAATCCCGCGCGCTGGAGTTTTTCAAGCGACAATTGGAGGTAAGACGGCTTGGCAACAGCCGCATTGTCGGCGTGAGCTTTGCCAGCCGGGATCCGCACCTGGCGGCCCAGGTCACGAACACGTTAGCCCTGAATTTTGTAAATCAGTATTATCGCTCCCGCCACGACTCCATTATGCAGTCCTATCAGTGGATCGAGCATCAACTGGACGATATCCGGCAAAAGATGGAGGAATCGAATCAAGCATTGGTTCGGTTCCAGCGATCCAGCGGAATTACGGACATCGATGAACAGCAAAACACATTTACACAGCGCGTGGCGGAACTTAATCGCCAGTTGACGCAAGCGGAGATGGATCGGGTGCAGTATCAGAGTTTTCTGAGTAAAGCGAGTATCGGCGAAGAAGATTCACTGCCGCAAGTCGAAGATAACCAAGTCATCCTTGCCCTCAAACAGAAGCTCGCTCAGGCCCAGGCCGACCTTTCGCAGGGCTTGGCCGTTTATGGTCCCAACCATATCAAGGCCAAACAACTGCAAAGCCAAGTCAATGATCTGAGCGCTTCATTGTCAGCCGAAACGCAAAGGGTCGTAGGGGCACTGAAAACCAACGCTATCGCCGCCGAACACCGCCAGCTACAGGTAGGCCAGCGGCTCGGCGCGATGCGGAAGGATTTGAATAAGTTAGCGGAGTCCAGCGTACTCAAGAAAGAAGCGGCGACGAACAGTGATGTCTACAACAAGCTATATACCAGCGTGAAGGAAGCGTCCATTGCGGCCGCATCAAAATCGAGCAATATACAAATTGTGAGCAAGGCGAGAGTTCTCGAAAATCCCACCAGTCCAAATACATTGTTGAACCTGGCAATTGGAATGTTTGCGGCAATTTTTGGCGGTGTGGTGCTGGCGTTTGTCAGCGAGGGGCTGGACCGAACGATCCGCACGCCTGAAGAGGTCAAGAGGTTTACCGGCCAGTCTCCGATGTCGATCGTTCCTTTGCTTCATTCCATCGAGCCGAGGCGGTTCGGATGGCAGGCTCAGAACCGCGACATGGTCTTCACTTTAGCCGATCCCTGGTCGCCGCAAGCAGAGGCCGTGCGCAGCTTAAAATCCTCCATCTTGATGGCAAAAACGAAACACTCGAGTTTAGTCATCCTCGTTGTCTCGTCCTCTGCCGGTGAGGGCAAGACCATGTTGTCCGTCAATTTGGCTTCAGTTTTAGCTGAACAAGCGGAAACCTGTTTGCTTGATGCCGACATCCGAAGACCACGGGCGGCAAGCGCTTTGGGATTGTTGCCCGAGATCGGACTGAAAGATGTCCTGGAGCATGCGATACCTCTGGAACAGGCTCTGATCAGGGTACCGGATGTACCGGGGCTTAGCCTCTTGCCGCCGCGCGCGGCGGGCGACAAGGTGGTTGAGATTGCAAACTCGCCCGAGATGAAAAAAACGATTGTAGCGCTTCGCCAAAAGTTTCGATTTGTGGTGGTGGACTGCCCCCCGATCATTTCCTATCCTGAGGGCCGCGTCCTGTCGAAGTTGGTCGATAGCGTTATTCTTGTAGGCCGTTGTGGCACAACCACCGGCGAGGCGTTGACCCGAAGCGTGGAGATTCTGGCGGATGTGCAAGCTCCCGTGCTCGGCGTAGTACTGAATGGTGCGGACCTGAACGCGCCTGAGTACAGTTACTACAATTATTCGAGCTAGTCTTCGAGCTATGGTCATCGCTGTTACAACCTCAGCGGCTTCCACCGGCATAAGCGCCAGTATCGAACTGCCGAACGCCTTGCAGTCAGGTGGACCGCTTTGGGCATTGGCGGCAATGGTATTAGCGCTATTGCTCCTGGTTGCGATGCGCAAATTCCGCGCGGCATTCATCCCCCCAATCATCTTCGTGGGCTACCTTAAGACCGCGGACTCGAAAGGTTTCAGCCTCACCGATCCAACCATCATCGCTTTGCTGCTGCTTTGCGGGTCGATCCTGGTCGACTTACTCTTCGGGGTCACGAAGAAGGACCACAATTGGCATAGTGGACTCCTCGCCCAATGGAAAGGTGTTGCCTCCTTCGGCGCTTTGGCTGCGATGACAGCCGTTAGCTACCTTTACTCCCCAGCCCCAACGTATGGCTGGGATAAGCTGACTCGATTTCTTGTAATTTCGGGTGTCTTGTTTGTCGCGCCTCTAGTCCTTATCAGGAAAACGGACGACCTACGTCACTTCACGCTGGCGATGCTGATATGCGCAATTCTGTTGAGCATTAAGTTGCTCGTCGGAGTCAACGACGCATCCTTGTTCGACACCACTGGTCATCCTGTTACATCCGAGAGTCGCGACGTTACGCAGATCGGCGCTGGTCAAGCGGTGGGCTTTGGGTTGCTTTGGCTGCTGTTCTGCCCTCACTACAGTTTACGCCGGCTCTCGTTGATGATATCGGTCCCTCTGCTATGTGCCGCGCTGATTGCTTCGGTGGCACGGGGCCCAGTACTTTTTTTTGTGGCGGTGCTTGTTCCTTTCTTGTTTTTGCGCCGTGTGCGGGCGGCGGTGACTGCGACCAATGTCTGGTTGCCCGTCCTATTGGGCGGTCTTCTGGCATTTACTGCATCCCTCTACTGGCTGCAGCGGCAGGAGGCAGCACAGGGAAAATTGGCGACGAAAGTAGCTGAGATCGAGGAAGTGCTTCGCGGTTCCTCAACTCCGACATACACGGCAGGACGAAGGTTGACCCTTTACCGCTGGGCGCTCGAGATGTTCGAGGAAAAGCCGTTGACAGGGTGGGGACTGGGCGGCTGGAGCTATTATGCTCTCGACCGCGATGTCCCCGCTTATCCCCACAACCTCGTGCTCGAGATAGCTGCCGAAGAAGGCGTGATGGGCTTGGCCGCGCTCGGAACTCTTTTCCTCACCGTTTTTTTGGCGATGCGGCGCATCTGGCGAACTTCTCCGGACTTGAGCTTTATCGCTCCGGTCTTTGCGTTCTCTCTTCTTGCCACCATGACCAGTGGCGACATCAACGTGAACCGGCCATTGTGGCTGTGGTGCGGCGTGATCTTCGCCCTTTCCGGTATCGCGCAGCGACGGTTACATGGCAGCAACACAATGGAGCGGCACGCATTTCCAACTAACACTTTCGGACTCGACCGTCTGCCCCTCAGGGATTACACCGTTTACTCTTGACGCGTCTGGGCCGCCGCCGCAGAAATTCATCACAGCTACTATCATGGGAAATACAACCCAAACCGCTCTCGCGTCCACACTTACTAAGGGAGCGCCTAAGGCAGCGCCATGGTCGCTTTCTGGGAGCAAACGATTATTTGATATCTGCTGCGCCATTATGCTTTGCAGTGCAGCCGCACCCATAATGGTCATGCTCGCGCTAGCGGTAAAAGCTAGCTCGCGAGGGCCTTTTTTATTCCGTCAGAATCGAGTCGGAAGAAACGGCAAGGAATTTCCAGTGTTGAAATTTCGAACCATGTATTCCCACAGCGCAAACAGCTCAGGACCGCTCATCACACGTTCCGGAGACAGCCGGGTTACACCAGTGGGTAGATGGTTACGAAAATGGAAGCTGGATGAGTTGCCTCAGTTGGTCAACGTTCTTATGGGCGATATGAGCCTCGTGGGTCATCGACCCGACATGTTGAAATACATGCAGACGCTGACCGGGCAGGATCCCAACATTATGTACTTTTGCCCTGGAATCACAAGTCCCGCCAGTGTGAGGTTCCGCAACGAAGAGCAAGAGTTAGCCAAAGTACCGGCGGAGGAAATGGAACACTTGTATGTCAGCAAGCTGCTGCCGCAAAAGGTCCGAATGGATCTGGACTACGCAGAACATGCTACTTTCTCGAGCGACTGCGGCACTCTGCTGCGAACAGCCTTCTTGGTTCTCGGGCGCGGTAAAGGCCAACCTCGAAATCGTAGAGGCTAACCGTGAAATTTCTGTTTCTAACCCAGTACTTCGCACCCGAGGCGAGCGCTGCACCAATACGGCTTGCGGCGATTATTCGCCAATTGCGGCGGCTAGGGCATGATGTCGAGGTCGTAACTGCGATGCCCAACTACCCGGTGGGGCGCATCTTCGAAGGTTATCGAGGCAAGTTTTATAGCTGCGAGATTTGGGAAGGTGTGCGCGTGCACCGCGTCTGGCTCTATGCCGCTGTCGGCAAGGGATGGCGGCGCTATCTCAACTATCTTACGTTTACGTTGCTATCATTCTTCGGCCTTATGCGGCCAGGCAAGGCGGATTGCCTCTTTGTCGAGTCCCCTCCACTGTCGTTATCGGTGCCTGCCTTTGTTTATTCAAGATTACGAAACGTGCCATTCATTTTCTACGTCGCGGACCTGTGGCCGGACGCGGTACGCGACAACCTTGAGCTGAACCAGGAGGGAGTCGTCCTAAAATTTGCCCGCGCGCTGGAACTCTGGTCATACCGCAAGGCCGACTACGTCTGCGCTGTTACTGAAGGAATTCTCTCTGAACTACAGGGTAAGGGCGTGCCTCAAAGCAAGCTGCTCTTCTTGCCCAATGGAGTTGATCTCGACCAATTCGCTCCAATGCAGCCTGATGACAGCCTCAGGCACGAATTGGGTTTGCAAAACAAGGAGATCGTTCTTTACGCCGGCACGCATGGCTATGCGCATGGCATGGAGCGAATCCTGCAGGCAGCGAAAGTATTGCAGGAGCGGCGTCCGGAGTGCCATTTCGTCTTTGTTGGCGACGGTTCCGCCAAGCCGGCCATGATTCGTCAGGCTAAAGAGCTGGGGATACACAACGTGAGTTTTCTTGATCCGGTGCCTCCTGAGCGGGTGAGGAGACTTTTTTCGATTGCCTCGTGCGGCATTGTCAGCCTGAATGAGAGTTCGATTTCCCAACACACCCGTCCGGTAAAGAGCTTGACGGCAATGAGCTGTGGCAGGCCGGTTGTGTACATAGGTCCGGGAGAAGGTGGCCGGTTAGTGAAGAATGCCAATGCGGGATTCGTGCTTGAACGGGGGGACCCGGATGCCATCGCACAAGCGATTTGTCAGCTCGCCGCTGACCCACGGCTGGCGGAGAGCCTGGGGAAGAACGGTCGTAAATTCATCGAAGGGAATCTGCCCTGGCCATTACTTGTGGACCGCTGGTTTCACGACCTCGCCGGCCGGATACGTTTGAGCGAAACACAAGCACAACATCAATTAGAGGCTGTGAAATCGTGAACCCAACCTTGGCACTCGAAATCCCGTTCCTCGACTTGAAGGCGCAATATCGCGCACTCGCGCCCGAGATTAACCGTGCAGTTACAAGTGTGTTGGAATCCGCACAGTTCGTCGGTGGAGCGTTCGTCGAGAACTTTGAACGGGAATTTGCCTCCTACATCGGGGCGAAGTACGCCGTTGGAGTTTCCTCAGGAACATCGGCTCTGGAACTGGCATTGAAGGTTGCCGGCGTCGGGCCAGGTGATGAAGTTTTAGTGCCCGCAAATTCTTTCTTTGCGACGGCGGAAGCGGTCAGCAATGTGGGGGCCAAGCCGGTCTTTACTGACGTGGATGCGGCCTCCTTCCACCTCGACGTTAACTCCGCAGAAAGGATGATTACCTCTCGCACCCGGGCGATCATCCCCGTACACCTTTACGGTCGAGCCATGGATCTCACGAAGGTGGCCGAATTTGCGGCTGCTTACCGGCTGCAGATTATCGAAGATGCTGCCCAGGCTCATGGGAGTGCGTACAACGGCGCCAAGGTTGGGGCCGCGGGACGGCTTACCTGCTTCAGTTTCTATCCTGGCAAAAACCTGGGAGCGTATGGAGATGCGGGCGCTGTGACCACGAACGATTCCGACGAAGCGCGCAAATTGCGTTTGCTTCGCGATCATGGAAGTCCGGCGAAGTATCAGCATTCGGCCATTGGGACGAATGCCCGCTTGGACAGCATCCAGGCAGCGATACTTTCCATCAAGCTGCGCCATCTTGATCAGTGGAACCAACTCCGCGGCAAACACGCAGCGCAGATGGCGTCAGCGCTTGTAGACTCACCCGTCATACCGCCAGAAGTACCTGCTGGCGGCGAACATGTATTCCATCTGTTTGTAGTTCGGACGCCACAACGCAATGCGTTGCGCAGCTACCTCCGTGCCAATGGAATTGGAACAGGGATCCATTATCCCGTTCCTCTGCATCTGACGGAGGCCTACCAGCAACTCGCTTATCCGGGGAAGGGTTCCCTGCCAACGGCGGAACAGCTTAGCGAAGAAATCCTCAGCCTTCCCATGTATGCAGAGCTTACTGACGAGCAAATCGAATATACGATCGATGCCGTCTTGAACTTTGCGGGATGAATCTCGGATACTTTGCAGCCTGCATCCATGGGTCAGCAACCTAAAATTGTTCATCTGACTTCGGTGCACACGGCGTTCGACGTGCGCGTGTTTCACAAGGAGTGCAAGTCTTTGGCGCGGTCGGGCAAGCACGTGGTCCTTGTTGTTCCGCACCCGCGGGATGAAGTAGTGGACTCCGTCGAAGTCAAAGGAATCCGGATCAGTGGTGGACGCCTCGTTCGAATGACCCGTACCGCGTGGTCCTTATATAGAGAAGCGCTACGACAGAACGGAGACGTGTACCACTTCCACGATCCCGAACTTATACCTCTGGGGCTGTTGCTGGCGGCACGCGGAAAGACCGTGGTCTATGACATCCATGAGGATGCACCCGCCGATATATTGCACAAGGACTATATTCCCCAGCCGCTGCGCCAGCCACTGACTTGGTCCGTGCGGAAATTGGAAAATGCGGCCTGCCGCCGCTTTTCTGGGCTGATTGCGGCTACTCCCACAATTGCCAAGCGCTTTCATTCGATTAACCCAAACACGGTTGTGGTGCACAACTTTCCGATGCTTGATGAGATCGCATCCACCGTGGATTTGCCCTGGAACGAGCGTCCTCCCGCAATGGCTTACATTGGCTCGATCAGCGAGAGACGGGGAATACGCGAGATATTACAGGCACTCGCTCTTCTTCCCTCGGCTAGTCCGACGCAGATGATGCTAGCGGGGCCGTTTTCTCCCGAAGAGCTGCGTACAGAGCTGATGAGGCTGCCGGGCTGGGCTCGTGTGAAATATCTCCGGGTGCTCGACAGGCCATCAGTTGCAAACCTGCTTTCGCGCGTGCGCCTGGGTCTTCTGGTGCTGCAGCCGGAACCAAACTTCTTGAATGCGATGCCCATCAAGTTGTTCGAGTACATGGCTGCGGGCATACCCGTGATCGCGTCAGACTTTCCCTTGTGGAGGCAAATTATCGGGGAAGCCGGGTGTGGTCTTCTGGTAGATCCGCGGGATCCGCAGGCGATTGCGCGCGCTATGGAATACTTGCTCAGCCATGACGCTGAGGCCGAAGCTATGGGACGCCGCGGACGGCAGGCCGCCCGCGAGCTCTATAACTGGAATAGTGAAGAGCGCGTACTGCTCAAGTTCTACTCTGAGTTGCTTGAGCCGAGTGCTCCTGAAAGAGAAGAGAGCCCACAGGTGTTGAGGGCGCCCGTGGACCCTCAACGTCAGTACCAAGGCCAAGTCCCAGAGGGTGCGCCATATTCATAGCATCCGATGTCGTAGCCTTTAACGACAGAGCGTATGCCTCCGTCGAAATCAATGCTGGGTGTGTTGAGTGTTGTTCCTGACTTGATAGCGGGACTCGTAGCCTGTAGCTGGTAATTGCCCAGGGCGGTTCCCGTGTAGTTGACAAATTGTGGATCACTGCTCATGTTGCCACTGACCGTACCGCCCGAGGCAACGTAAGTTCCATAGCCATTGTGGAAGGTTAAGTTGTTGTCGTACTTATTATTTGGGCCGGTCGTGCCGCTATCATCGCGGAAACCGTAGTCGGTATTATAGGCAAAGATGTTGTTGGTGACGACCGTATTGTTGTCCGAGCCTCCATTGGAGTTGCCTACCACCAACCCGCTCGCCCCGTTATTCAGGGACGTATTATCTGCGACGATTACGGCGGTCGCCGAATGGTAAAGGTGAATACCGTAGTCCCTGGCATGAATGACCAGATTATTGACGATTTGTCCTTGCCGATTCGCGTGATAAAGGCCATGAACAGTAGAGTAGCCGGGGCACTGGGACGAGTTAACCAAGCCGATGTCATGAACGAAATTTCCAATCATCTCGTCGTGTGACGCCGAGTAATTGCCATGCATAATTCCAGCTCCACCCAAGTCGCACGTTGCAGAAGTTGGACCTGCGATATCGTGGACATGGTTCCCCATGTAGCGCACAAACGATCCATCGTTGTACAGGCCTATGCGCCCAACCGAGGTCAATTGAAATCCCATAATGTCAACGTAATTTCCGTAATTGTGCCAGGTGCTACGGTCTACCAGGTTGCCGACGATCTTCGCTGCCCATTGCACGTCAGATATGTACGTAATTCGCAACGTCGATGTGCCGTTGGCTCTAGTGGTGATGTAACCCGTATATGTTCCGGGAGCGACGTGAACGGTGGCGCCAGGGCCAATCATTGTCGCCGCGTGCGTGATGGTCGCCCATGGATGAGCGGCGGAGCCATTGTTGGAGTCGTGGCCGGCCGGTGACACGTAATATTGAGCGACGGTGGTATTTGCAACTGAAACGCTCGCACTGTCGCTCTGAAAGCTGTCGCCCACGCTCTGCGCGGACATCGTTCCGATGCGCGCTAGTAAAAAGATTAAACAGGTTATTTTCCCAGCATTAGACATGATGTGATTCCTTCCTGATTAATTGAATTTGAGGTTGTGGCTCAACCAGAGGACGTGGCGCTGGCACGGACTGCAGATGCAATTGAAGAATTATCTATTGCACGGCCGCTTGTTTAAAGAATCAGAAGTACATGCAGTTCGTTTGCGCGGCTTATTTAAAAAATCGGAAGTACATGCAGTTCCTGGGCTGAAGTCTCGTATCACGCTGTCCCTTATCACAGTGTGATTTACGGAGCTCGACATGTCGCGAAACCCTAACACGGTGTTCTACGGAATCTCGACGGCCATTCTGTCCAGCATCTTGCTGTTGAACATTGGCGCCTATGGACTGGAATCCAAAGACAGCCGTGCGCCAGCGGGCGGTCGAAACTACTACGTGTCGCCTAATGGAAGTGATCGCAATGCGGGCTCTGTGAAGCGTCCTTGGCAGACAATTGAGTACGCAGCAACGTGGTTGCTTCCGGGTGACACCGTGCACGTACTCCCCGGTATGTACAGAGGAAGAATCGCCACGGCTGCTTCAGGAGTTACGGGCGCCCGCATCACTTACATTTCGGAGCAGAAATGGGAGGCCCACATCATCGGGGACGTCATTGATCGAAGCGCCTGGGACAACCGGGGCAATTACGTGGATATTATTGGTTTCGATGTAAGTGGTATCGGGCGAACCGGGCTTTACAACGACGGCTCTCATGTACGATTCATTGCCAACCATGTGCACGATATCGCCGGACCGACCTCCGCCCTCTGCGACAACGGTGGCGCGGGGATCTTTCATGGCAACTACTCCGGTTCCGACAATGACACGATTGGCAATCGAGTTCACGATATCGGTTGGACAAACGCTTCTCAATGTGCCACCTCGGGCAGCCAGGTGCATGGCATCTACCATGCCAACCGGGGCGGCCATATTTTCAACAACCTCGTATACCACAACCGTGCTTATGGCATTCACCTGTGGCATGCCGCATCCGACGTTGTAATTTCTGGCAATACTGTCTTTAACAACGGCTCTTCCGGTTTGGTCGTCGGCGCCGGGGACAAACCTAAGGGAAACCGAGCCGACAATTGCCTCGTCTCCAACAACATCCTGGCATACAACAGCCGGTATGGTTTTGTGGAATCCGGGAATACCGGTACCCATAATCGCTATCTCAAGAACTTGACCTACGAGAACAAACTCGGGCCTTTCCAGCTTCAAAACGGCAACGTGGCCGCCGACAGTATCAACGCTGACCCGCAATTCGTGAACTACACGGGCGATTCCCGCGGCGACTACCGCCTGAAGCCAGGTAGCCCCGCACTTCGTACAGGGACTACGGAAGGTGCACCGGTGGACGACATTGAGGAGCGATCCCGATCTGGCTCCGGAATTGACATCGGAGCCTACCAGTCCGCGGCTAGTCCGCGGAACGTATTTGCAACGCGATGAGTCTCGCAAAACAAATCTCCGGGCTTGACTGCTCAGCGATGCCTCAGGTGGCGTTGTATGGTTCGCAGGCGTTGCGTCCCGAAGTGCCGTCTGACGATCCGGCGGAGGCAAACTCGCCGTTTTCGTCTTTCAAAGTCCAACTGGAACGCGGTATCAGCCCGGCGGCCAGACTGTATGCGCTCCGACAGTTGGCGCATCGAGCCGCAATTCCTCTTGAACTGCTTAATTCGTGGAAGGTGGAAGTCAACGATGATGCCACAGTTTTGACGCTTGGTCGCGATGCAAGAATTCGTTTCCGACACGTGGCTGCACCGTTTTGGCACGACCTTGTCAATGGGGATTATTACGTGATGCGTGTCGCGTGGCCACATCCACCGGCGAGCCCTCTCTCCGCTCTTGTTCCAAACTTTATCGTTCCGTTTGTGGATCGGCCGTACGCTGGACCACTTTTTGTGAGGACCAGCGCGGACACCTGGGAATGTCCGATTGATCTGCTGGCGTCCATGCTTCTGACCCTGAGCCGCTTCGAGGAGTTCCAGTCGGACGAAAGAGATATGCACGGACGCTTCCGCGCCACGCAGAGTGTGGCGTTCAAGCATAACTTCCTGCATCGTCCTATCGTGGATGAATACGGTCTGGCCCTACAGCAAGTGATCGAGCTGCTGCTCCCGGGCTGGCGGCCACCCGAGCGCAAGTTGCGCGTCAAGCTCTCCCACGACGTGGACGAGATAGGATTTCCTCTTGATCTCACCAACTCGCTAGGACACACGGTAAAACGGCATAAGCCGTTCGCCACCCTGCGTGATTTGCTTGGTCCCGCCTTCGGACTCAGACCCAGCTTACTCGAAGCGCTATGTCGGATTACGGAACTGTCAAAGGACCACGGATTGGCCTCGGCGTTGTACTGGAAGAATTCCCCAAAGAGCGACTGGGACAGCGGTTATGACTTATCCATGAAACATGTCCACAAGGTTGTCTCCCGCCTGAAGAATGAAGGAGTGGAACTGGGCGTTCATCCGAGCTATTACACCTTTAATAATCTGCACCGTCTCGGCGATGAGGTGGAACACATTTGTGAAGTGATCGACGAGAGCAGAGTCGGAGGCCGGCAGCACTTCTTACGCTGGCACCCGCGTACCTGGCACGACTGGGAAAAGTGTGGCTTAGCGTACGACAGCACTGTGGGTTTTTCCGATCACATCGGTTTCCGGGCAGGCACTTGTGTGCCGTATCGTCCGTGGTCGCTGGAACTGAATCGCGAGATCGATTTGCTGGAGATTCCGCTGTTGGCCATGGATGTCACCCTCGCTTACTACATGCGCCTGGCTCCGGAGGAATCGGTGGCGCTGCTATTGCAGTGCGCGGAGCGTTGCAAGTGTGTGGGAGGCGTATTCACTTTACTCTGGCACAACCACAGCCTGCTCGATCCGAATTATGGCCGCGCTTACGAGACGGTATTGGAGGTGCTAAAGTTCACCCCTCCCTTTGATTGGAAACAAGCTTTGAGCAGCGGCCAGTGTTGAT
Source organism: uncultured Acidobacteriaceae bacterium (assembly GCA_963772195.1). Taxonomy (GTDB): domain Bacteria; phylum Acidobacteriota; class Terriglobia; order Terriglobales; family Acidobacteriaceae; genus Acidiflorens. The sequence continues at coordinate 369,859 of CAVYWE010000007.1, forward strand.
TCCGTCGAAATAATCCAGCTCCAAACCAAACGATCAGGCTACAAATCAGGAGAGACTCTCGTGACTGACTCAGTTGTCATTGTTGTGGGCCAAGGGGAAATTGGAAAACCGCTTCAGAAGATTTTTAGTCGCGCTCATCCGTGCGTCGGGGTTGACATTGAGCCCGTCGAAGTTGCCGCGCCCTGCTCGACGATGCACATCTGCTACCCGTACCAGATCCCCGATTTCGTCGGCACGACCGTTGCCTATATTCGCAAATACAAACCGGAACTGACGATTATCAACAGCACAGTTGTTCCCGGTACGACTCGCCGAGTCTACGAGGAATCGGGCGCCCGGCTTGCCTACAGCCCGGCACGCGGCAAGCATGTGCGGATGGGAGAGGACCTGCTTCGCTACAAGAAGTTCGTGGCTGGCATCGATAATGTCGCCACCACGCTGGCGCTGGAGCACCTCGCCGCCGCCGGTTTCCGCACTGACCTCTTCCGCACGCCAGAGATTGGCGAACTTGCCAAGCTAATCGAGACTACATGGCTGGGCATACTCATCGGATGGGCCCAGGAGGTGGAGCGCTTTGCCGAATCCTACGACGGTTCGTTCGACGAGATGAACGCCTTCATCAAGGAAATTGATTTTCTCCCATCACACATTTTTCCAGGCTGGATCGGCGGGCATTGCGTCATGCCGAATATTGAGTTGCTGCAAGAACGGATTCAGTCGCAGTTCCTGGATGCGGTAGTCGTGTCAAACGCAAAAAAAGAACAAGCCCTCCTCAATTCCCTGGCAAAGGCAGGATAAATATGAGAGTCGGACTGATCGGCTACGGTTACTGGGGGCCCAATCTCGCGCGGGCCCTGAACCAGACAGAGAAATGTGAATTCGTCGCTTGCTGCGATGCCAACCCAAGAAGCCTTGGCAAAGCCGTACGCTCTTATCCTTCGCTGAAGGGATTCTCGTCGGTGAACGAGCTCTGGGACAGTGTCGACGCGGTAGTGATTGCAACCCCAATCGCCACCCATTTCGAACTCGCCCGCGAAGCCCTGCTCCGCGGCAAGCATGTGATGGTCGAAAAACCACTTGCCCACAGCTCGCGCCTTGCCGAAGAACTCGTCGAACTGGCGGAGCGGCAAAGATGCACGCTCATGACCGGCCACACTTTTATTTACAGCCCACCCGTAAACGTGGTGAAGAACCTTATTGAGGATGGGACGTTGGGCGACATCCATTACATCAGCTTGTCTCGCGTGAATCTGGGCCTGTACCAGAAAGATGTTGATGTGATCTGGGATCTGGCCGTCCACGATGTCTCGATCCTGCTGCATTGGCTTGACGAAATGCCCGTCTGGGGAAGTTCTTTCGGGCGTGCCTGCGTGCAGAAGGACAAGAATGATGTGGCCTTCATCTGGCTCCAGTTCCCCAGCGGCGTGGTGGCATCCATCGAAATCAGTTGGCTTTCTCCGCAGAAGATGCGCCGCACGTCAATCGTCGGCTCCAAGCGCATGATCGTGTATGACGATACCGAGCCCAGCGAAAAGATAAAGATCTATGACCGTGGCGTAGTGGTGAAGCAGCCCGAATCGTTCGGAGAGCACCAACTCACCTATCGACTCGGCGACATGGTGGCTCCCAACCTCAGCAATGTCGAGCCTTTACTCGTCGAAATCGAACACTTTATCGATTGCAGCACCAGCGGCCGGCGGCCGCGCACTGACGGCGCGTTCGGACTGAAAGTGGTTCAAGTCCTGGAAGACGTTGCCAAGCGTCCCTTAAGCGTGCGGCCGGCGGCTCCGGCGCTGGTGGAACTGGAAGGCGTGGCCTAATGACTCCGACTCCGACGACCATTGTGCAATCTGGACGGTCATATATGGCCCATCCCCTCGCCTTGGTTGAGTCCGATGAGATCGGCGAAGACACGCGCATCTGGGCTTTCGCCCATGTAATGAAAGATGCGCGCATCGGGCGGGGCTGCAATATCGGTGAACAGTGTTACATCGAACAAGGCGTCACGCTCGGCAACAACGTCACGGTAAAAAACGGAGTCAACGTATGGACGGGTGTGACGATCGAAGACAACGTGTTTCTCGGTCCCAATTGCGTACTTACCAACGATCCGAATCCTCGTGCTTATATCAAGAAATCGGCGGACTCGCTGGTCGAGACCCTGATCCGGGCCAATGCCACCATTGGTGCCAATGCCACCATCGTCTGCGGCGTCACCATTGGCCGTTTCGCTTTTATCGGCGCGGGCGCGGTGGTCATTCGTTCGGTCCCAGATTTTGCGCTGGTGGTGGGTAATCCAGCACGGCAGATCGGCTGGATGTGTGTCTGCGCTCAGCGCATCCCGATGACGGCAGTGGAGGACGTTCTAAGCTGCCCGCATTGCCAGTGCGACTATCGACGTGGAGAGAACGGATTAGTGCCGATTTCCACGCGCGCCGATATCAGTATCTCGTGTACGACGGAATGCTCCACTTCTGCCTAGTGATCCAACCAAACACCCGCTGGAGGTTGACAAGCCATGGTTAGCACATACAAGACCCGATGCCTGATATTGATACTGATAGTGACGACTCTATTCCTGGTCCATCCAGGGCTGAGCGCGCAAACCGCGAGCTATCCGCTGACCCCTGACCCTGTCACCGTAACTTCCAAAACAACGAATGGGCTTGTGCAAGGGGCTGCGGCCGCGGGAAAGCTTCAGGACCTTCACATTGGAATCGGGGATCTTCTTCAGGTGACCATGTTTGGGACCTTGGATTTCAACGCCGATTTCCGGGTCAGCTCTTCCGGAGATATTTCCCTGCCGCCTCTCGGCCTGGTTCATGTCGCCGGCATGAGTACCTCCGAAGCAGAAAAATCGATTGAGCGCCAACTGGTCGAAGGAGGCTTCTACCGCGAGCCCCGAGTATCCGTGTTCGAGAAGGAATATGTCACGCAGGGGGTTTCAATCTTAGGGGAGGTGAAGAATCCGGGTGTGTATCCACTGCTGGCAGATCGCCACTTGCTGGATTTGCTTTCTCAAGCAGGCGGACTTACACCCAATGCCTCCAAGACCGTTTCCGTCACGCATGCAGGCCAGAACACTCCGAGCGTGGTTACACTCTCGCCAGATCCTGAGCTCGCGGCGACGTCCAACCCTGCGATTCTGACAGGGGATACGATCGTGGTCGCTACGGCGGGAGTGGTATACGTGATCGGAAACGTCAACAAGCCGGGCGGGTATCCCATGACCGACAACCAAATCACTGTGCTTCAAGCCTTAGCGCTCGCCGGTGGGAATAGTCCAATGGCGGCTCTGGATCGGGCCCAGATCGTTCGCCAAGTCAAGGGCGCCCGCGAGGCCGTTCCTATCTCAATCAAAAAAATTCTTGATGGCCGTAATAAAGATATCCGGCTGCAAGCCGAAGACATCCTCTTCATTCCCGGTAGCGCGGGGAAGAATGCCGCTGCTCGAAGTATGGAGGCCATATTGCAGGCTGCTGTCGGGGTAGCAGTTTACCGGCGCTGATGGCGTTTGCGCATTGTGCTTCCGGCCTGTCAGGAAGTTCGGATGGCCTGATCCCATGTTTTTCATCCCCCTGTTTTTCCTTCCGCTTTTCACCGAATCATGTCACTAGCCACTAACCTTACCGCATTCCCCACGGCTCCAACTCCAAAGACCCGGTGGTCGCGGATCGCAGGGTTGCTACGGCCTTCGCATGAGCACACGCCAATTTCGGCAGCCATGCTGCTGGTGTCGGCTTTGTGCGTCTCGCGGCTGCTTGGCTATGTGCGCGAGGCATATGTCGCGTCCGTGTTCGGTGCAGGCGCAAACACAGACGCGTATGTTGCCGCCTTCACTCTTCCAGATACGTTTTCCTGCATGCTCGCAGCGGGATCGGTTGGTATAACGGTCACGTCTATCCTGGCGCGCTATCGTGCCGAAAACCGGGAGGAGGTGGCACAGCAGGGCATAAATGTAATGATGACCGTGATACTCATGATCCTGGCCCTGGGTATCACAGTTCTCGAGCTGACGGCGTCCAAGATCGAACCGTATATGTTCCCCAACTTCACGCCAGCGCAACTCGAGCTTTGCGCGAGGATTACGAGGATTTTACTGCCTGGCAAAATCTTTTATTATTTTGGCGGCGTTTACGCCGCGGTGCTGCTCTCACGTCGCTGGTTTCTGGTCCCGTCCACCGTACCTCTTCTCTATAACGTCTGCATCATTCTGTCGGGTGTAGTGGCGGCGCGACGCTTCGGCATCACTTCACTGGCATTCGGCGTGGTGGCTGGATTGTTCATCGGTCATTTTTTTCTTAATGCGATTAGCGCCGGCCGCAGTGGTTTCCATTTTCGTCCGTCGCTCGACATACATAATCCTGCCTTCCGCGAGTGGGTTCGTCTTTCGGTTCCCCTGGGACTTGGCATTAGCATCTTGATGGCTGACTCCTTGTACCAGCGATATTTCGCCTCCGGCAGTCCGGGAGATATCTCGCGCCTCTACTACGCCAGACAGCTTTTCACCGTTCCGCTGGGAATCCTCGGCCAGACAGCCGGGCAAGCATCCTTGCCATTTTTTGCGCGCCTCTTCGGTGAAAAGCGAAGCAAGGAGTTCGGAGCTACCGTAAACAAGGCGGTAACCGGAATCTTCACGCTCTCAATTTTGGGCACAACATGGTTCATGGCCGCAGCGCTTCCGGTCGTCGATCTGGTTTATCGCCGTGGCCGATTCCAGTTCTCCGACTCCCAACAGACTGCCGTATACCTGCTCTGTTTCTCTCTCGCTCTAGGGTTTTGGGCGATACAGGTGCTTTACGCCCGCGCATTCTTTGCCGCTGGAGACTCGCTGACACCGATGATTGGCTCGACGATTGTCACCATCATCGCGTTCCCGATCTACGCGGTAATGTTCAGGATGTTTTCGATAGTTGGGCTGGTGATCGCGTCAGATATCGCCATCGTGTTGGACGCAACGGTTCTTGCTCTGCTGCTACACCGGCGTCATCTAGTCCGCTTGACTGAGCTCCCCTGGCGTGAAATCGGAAAGGTTATGGCAGTTACGAGCTTTGCCGGACTGACCGCGTGGGGCGCGTCACAGGCCATTCCGCTGCATGGCAGCCGCAAGGATGATCTCGTCGCATTGGGACTGATATCTCTCGCGTGGGGCGGAACCGCTCTGATAGGTATCTGGCTGACAGGCTCGCAATTGCTTGATTACTTCAAGCCTGCCCGCTGGACCGTTTCGTCGTTGCGCTCGCCGCGAGATTCGGCTCCGCTTAACGACGCGATTGCCTAATCAATTTCGGATTGCCTGTATTCCAAAAACAATAAGGAGAGCAACGACCGCTATGGCTGGACCGGCGACCACTCTGCAACGAGAGTTGGCGAACCTTCACACCGTGAAATCGAGAGGAATCATCTCGCGTGTGGTGACGGGGCTCCGCCCCGTCCTGGCAGGGCAAAGCCCCGCCGCCACACGGCCGCGCAAACCTGGGCTTGAGATTGCGCTTCTCGGGGTTGACGGCGCGGGAAAAACGAGTGTTGCTAATGCCTTCCATCGTCTCACTCGTCCTGTCAAAGTGATTGCTATGGGGTCGGCGCATTTTCGATGTTTGCCGATGCTCGAAAGGTTCTTTCCCTCACCTGTGGTGCAGTTTGCTGCACACTGCGAACGGATGCTGCGCCGCTGGTTGGGATTCTGCCTTGGATGTCTCGGCTGGATCGTCATCTACGATCGTCATCCGCTGGAGCAGATCAATACCAGGCCGTCCTTGGTGAAAGACCGAATCAACAACTATTGCTTCCATCTTTACGATCGGCCGGTTGATCTTACATTTTGGCTGACTGGCGACTACCAGCAAATCTTTGGGCGGAAGAAGGAGTTCACACCCGAACGCTTGCGCAGCCTGGACGAGAAGATATCGGATGTGCTGGCCTACTGTCACATCGACCACTTGAAAGTGAATGTGACAGACAACAGCTTGGATGATGTCGTGGGCATCATCGTCCGGCAGGTCTCCGCCCGGTATGAGGTTGGCTCACAAGCGCAAATCGAAACTCCCCCCGCGGTATAAACAGCGCATAAAAATATGAAAATCCTGGTCGCAAGCCACCTGGAACCGTCAGCCGTCCGGCAATTACAGCAACACTACGACGTAATTTGCGCGTTCGATCAGCCAACAGCGGACCTGTCTTCGCTGATCGGTGATCGCGAAGTGTTGGTGTTTCGCAGTGGGGTTGAGATTACGCGGGCACTCATGGACTGTGCTCCCGAGTTAAAGCTTCTGGTGCGAGCCGGATGCGGCCTGGACAATCTAGATTGCGAATACGTTCGTAAGCGGGGGATAGTGCTGCGAAGGATTTCCGAACCGGCAGCGCAGGCTGTCGCAGAAATGGCTCTGGCCTTAATGTTTGCGCTCGCCCGCAATATTCGACAAGCCGATGCCATGCTGCGACACGGCGAATGGGCAAAGGAGACGTTGGAAGGTCATTTGCTCGCTGGCAAAGTTCTAGGAATTGTGGGGGCGGGCAACATCGGCTCCCGTCTTGGAGTGCTAGCCTCCACCATGGGGATGGAGCCGATCGGTTGCATTGCCGACTCGACTCCGGCCGTTGTTCAAACCCTCCGCGAAAAGGGCATCACCGTCGCAGACTTTCATACGGTCCTCGCCGCCGCCGATTTCGTCAGCGTTCATGTTCCCCTAAATGACTCAACACGGAACCTCATCAACGGGAGAGCGCTTTCATTGATGAAGGAAGGCAGTTATCTAATCAATCTTGCCCGTGGTGGGGTAGTAGATGAAACGGCGCTATATTTCGCCTTGGCTACTGGCCGGCTTTGCGGCGCCGCGCTGGACGTCCACGAACACGAAGGTCAAGGCCAGATTTCCCCGCTGGCACAACTGTCCAATGTGGTCCTCACTCCTCATATCGGGGCGTCGACGGTCGAGACGCAGCAGCAGATCGGAGTGCGCGTTGTCGAGATCATCGAAGCATTCGTCCAACAATCCGAACAACAGTCCGAACGACAATCCGAACAACAATGCAAACAACAATCCGAACAACAATCTATGACAGCGGCGCGCGGCGAGACCGACATCAGAGTCACGGCAGGCGCGCTCTCCCATGAAATGGTGCGTATATGACCAAAAAGACTACTCAATTCAAGCGCCTTCTGCATTCCGGGAGGCTGGAGTTTCTGATGGAAGCCCATAACGGCCTGACTGCGAAGTTGGTCGAAGAAGCGGGCTTCAAAGGGATCTGGGCCAGTGGCCTTACTTTGTCCGCAGCCATGGGAGTGCGCGATAGCAATGAAGCCAGTTGGACCCAGGTGCTGGAGGTCGTGGAACTGATGAGCGATGCCAGCAGCGTTCCCATCCTTTTGGATGCTGACACTGGATATGGAAACTTCAACAATGTGCGCCGTTTGGTGCGCAAACTCGAGCAGCGCAATATCCCCGCCCTGTGCATTGAGGATAAGGTGTTTCCCAAGACGAATTCGTTCCTCAATGAGAAACACCAACTCCTTGCCGATACCGAAGAATTTGCCGGCAAGATCAAGGCGGCAAAGGATACGCAACAGGATAGCGATTTCTGCGTCGTCGCCCGAATTGAAGCTTTCATCCTCGGCTTGGGCCTGAACGAAACCCTGGATCGAGCCCATGCTTATTGCTCCGCGGGAGCCGACGCCATCCTCGTCCACAGCAAGCTCTCTTCTCCCGACCAGATACTGGCATTTATGAGTCAATGGGAAGAGAGCTGTCCCGTAGTCATCGTCCCGACCACCTACTACCAGACACCGGCCGAGGTCTTCGATCGCGCGGGAGTGAGTATCGTGATCTGGGCCAATCATCTTTTGCGAGCGTCTACCGCGGCGATGCAAAGCGTGGCTTCAATCATCTACCAGACTGGATCAGTCGCGGCCGTCCAGGAACACATCGTGCCCGTCAAGGAAATCTTCCGCTTGCAGAATGCCGCTGAGCTTGAGGCCGCGGAGTTGCGATATCTACCCGTCCAGCCACCGGTTTTGGCATGTTCCATCCCATCAAGCAGCAAGCCAGACGTTTCCGCATATCCAATCGCGGGAGATCTTATTCCCCTAAATTCCCGCCCTCTATGAGTATGAGAAAGATAAGATCTACCGTCACGCCAGCCTTGCATCAGGCGCGAAGCCAACACGCCCCAGCCGTAATCATCGGCTTGGATTGTCTACCCGGTATTCAGACCGCGCGCATTTTGGCGGAGAATGGCGTTCCTGTCGTCGGAATCGCCCGCGATCCAACCCATCCGTTTTCTCACACCAACACCTGCGACGCGATTCTGTTCACCACGCTTGGTCAGGACGAATTAATGTCCGTGCTTGAAGGCATAAGCTCGCAGCTCGATCAAAAGGCGGTTCTCTATCCTTGCACTGACGCCAGTGTGCTGCTTGTTTCGCGTAATAGAGGAGTGCTTCAGCAGCATTATCAGATCGCGCTCCCCGAGCCCGAAATACTTGAGATGTTGATGGACAAGACCAGCTTCTTTCGCTTTGCGCGAGAACATGGTCTGCCAGTCCCAGCTACGTTCTTTTTGCGAAGCCGAGCCGAAGCGATCGCCGCTTCAAAGCAGATACCATTTCCTTGCATCATGAAGCCGGGGTTCAAGACGTCAAACTGGGAAAGAAATGCGGCGGGAGCGAAGGCCTATTTGCTCTCCTCTTCACAAGAGTTCCTGGCGGCCTACGACCGGTGCAGTTCCTGGGCGGAATCGATCGTGGCCCAGGAGTGGGTCCGAGGCAAGGACTCCGACTTGTACTCCTGTAATTGCTACTTCGACGCAAACTCGAGGCCCGTCACTACGTTTGTCGCCCGCAAACTTCGACAGAATCCACCCGTTCTCGGTGTGAGTGCTTCTGGCGAGGAATGTCGGAATGACACCGTGCTGAAACAAACCGTCAAGCTGTTCACGAGCGTGCGCCTGCGTGGTCTGGGCTATATGGAAATGAAGCGCGACGCGCATTCCGGGCAATACCGCATTATCGAACCTAACATCGGTCGTCCGACGGGCCGGTCTGCCATTGCTGAAGCTGGTGGAGTACCGTTGATCTTCTCCATGTACTGTGATCTTGCCGGTCTCCCACTTCCCGCGCAGCGAGAGCAGAAATACCAAGGGGCAAAATGGATTTACTTTAAGAAGGATCTTGCGTCTTCATGGTACTACTGGCAAAAGGGCGAACTTACGCTGGGACAGTGGGCGCGCTCGCTGCGGGGCTACAAACGTGATGCCGTGTTCTCCTGGAGCGATCCCATGCCTTTTCTGCTGGACTGGTGGACGCCCATTCGGGACCTGATGCGCCGCGGTTGGCGACTGTTCAGACAAGGCGATGTTCAGCCTCTTGTACGTGATTCCCAAACGCGGAGTCCGCTTCCGTGAAACCGGTTCTCGATTCCTGCAATTTAGGGTCCAGCGAAATCAAGATTCTAGGCTCTGTCCCGGGCGAAAAACTTGGGAACTCATTACACGTGGAGAAGAGTGAGGGGCTGCGCTATTTGTCGGAAGCGGAATACCGGCAATGGGACGAACTCGTAGAAGCTTCGCCTCAGGGCTCGCTGTTCTGTCGTTCCTGGTGGCTCAAGGTGGCTGCCCCTGACGCGCGTATTTTGGGATATTTCGATCGTGGCCGACTTATCGCGGGCATTCCGCTATTTTTCAAGAAGCGACTGGGCGTCAGGTTTTGCGCGATGCCGAGTCTGACCCAAACGTGGGGCGTAGTTATCGAACCGATAGAAGGCAAACCTGTGCATCAGATAACCCGGCAGCTGGAGATTCTTACAATCTTTGCTCGCCACCTCGCCGGAGAACAGCTTTTCCTGCAGCGTTTTCACCCTGCAATCGTCAACTTCCTGCCATTTCACTGGCATGGCTTCCGGCAGGTCTCCCGGGTGACATACGTGATCGAATATTTGTGCGACCTCGATCGCGTGTGGGCTGAGATGCGAGAGAACCAGCGTCGTGAGATACGAAAGGCCGAAAGACGCGGCATCGTCGTAGAACGTTGCGACTCCGAAATCGTGGCCCAGAACCTGGCAAAAACGTATGGCCGGCAAGGTCTTCAGTCTCCCGCGAGCACTGTTCTCTTGCGCCTCGTTCACCAGGCGGCCCAACAGAACGACGCCGGGGAATGTTTCGCGGCTCGTGATGCAAGCGGCAGAGTTCATGCCGCCGCAATGCTTGTGTGGGACCGAAAGAGAGCCTACTACCTGGCGGGAGGGGGCGACCCCACGCTGCGAACCAGCGGTGCAACCGCTCTGCTCCTGTGGAAAATGATGCAGTTCGCTTCCGGTCGCTCAGCCGTCTTCGATTTCGAAGGTTCCCAGATTCCCGCCGTGGAAAGGTTTTTTCGCGCCTTTGGTGCATCCCAAGTCTGGTATCACGAGATCTCGAAGACGCCGCGCTGGCTCCGTGCGTGCCTGGTGCTGGCAGGGAAAGCGTAGCCCAGAATGACATCGCATTTCCCACAAACCTGCGACGCAAACACTGACTCCGGCAATGCGGTGGATTTCGACATCCATGGACTGGTGGGCGTGCGCTTGGTTGGACCTTCCCCACCCAACGTTACAGCGGTGAGCGCCCAAATCGGGCCGCCTTCCTCGCGCGTGCTGCGGCGTCCTGACATCGTCGTCCGCTATGTGGATCGCCTTTCCGCCGGGACGCTGCATTACGTGGACTTGGGCAAGACCGCATCTTCGAATGCAGGTTTCATCGTGTTCCCCGATGGAGACGGTGAAGGCAAAGTGAGCATCCCGTTCGAGCAGATTGGTTCGGACTGTGAAATCTTCTGTGAGCGCCGCGTGGGATGGATCCCTCTTCTGATTCCAATCATTAATCTTACTGCTCTCAAAAAGCATCGCTGTGTGCCGATCCACGCGTCAGCGTTCGTGCACGAAGGCACGGGCGTGCTTGTAACGGGTTGGGTGAAAAGCGGAAAGAGTGAAGCGCTGCTGGCATTTTCTCAGTATGGATCCACGTATGTTGGCGGCGAGTGGGTGCTCCTCAGCTGCGATGGCAACACAATGTATGGACTGCCGGGCACGTTTCGCATGTGGGAATGGCAACGCCGCAAGCTTTCTCATTTGCAACACATTGAAATTGGGGGCAACGCTGGAACATTTCGCCTCATTCGTTTTCTGGACGCAGTGCAACGGGCCATGCCCGAAGGGTTGGCCAGTTTCGGGCCAATGAAGCTTTTGTGCGAGGGCATGCCTGCGCTCCGCCGGCAACTCAATTTCCGGGTTGAACCCAAAGAAATCTTTGGTGACCGCTGCGGCCGCCTCACCGGACAAGCTGACAAGATTTTTATTGGGACGGTGCATTCCGACGAGCGTGTTCTGATCGAACCTGCTGAGCCTGCCAAGGTAGCTGATCAACTGGCGTGCGCGATGGAGTTTGAACTCACGTCGCTCATGTCTCACTATCGCGCGTTCAAGTTCGCGTTTCCTGGAATACGGAATGAGTTTCTAGAGAAGGTGCACAACTTGCTTCGCGATGCACTAAGGCAAGCACTCGCGGCCAAAGAGATTTACACGCTCTATCACCCCTACCCTGTTTCGTTTGACGATCTGTATCAGGCAATGCAGAAGTTGGTGGTGAGCTCTCCTGCGGTGGCAGCTCACGATCATGTCGAAATGCAGGCGTAGGCCTGTTCGCGGCGGCACCGGCACTTCCGCCGCCGCGGCCAGGGCGCGCAACCTGCACGCAGCTTCACTTGGATCCTCATTCCGATCTTCACTCCGATCTTCAACTCCGATCCTCACTCCGACCTTCGATTCAGAGAATGGCACAATGATGATGACCGAATCTCCGCAAACTAACCTCGGTCTGACCGCAGAGGACTCGTTTCCGGCGCCGAAGTGGTACTTCCAACAAATGCTGTGGGTTCAGAATCCCTGGCACCCGGAAAACTTCGCCTACAACTATCCGCTGGCGCTGCACATGCGCGGTCCTTTAGACCGGAGCGCGCTGGAACGGAGTATCCAGGAAATTGTCAGGCGGCATCAGCCTCTCCGGTCAGTGTTTCGTATCATGGAGGGCCGCCTCATCCAGATCGTACTGCCGCCGCAACCTCAACAATTACCGGTGGTGGATCTGAGCCACGTATGCGATGCTGGGCGGGAAGCGGAGGCACTGCGGCTTGCCGTTGCAGATGCCAATCGGCCGTTTGACTTGAGTCAGGGCCCGTTATTGCGGGCCAAGCTGTGGTGTCTCGGGCCTGAAGATCACTTGCTGCTGCTGACCACCCATCATATCGTCTCCGATAATTGGTCCATGGCAATTCTGCTTCGGGAGCTCTCTCTCGGTTATGGGGCTTTGTCGGCCGGACAACCATCTCCTCTCGCCGAGGTCTCTTACCCATATGGAGACTTCGTGCGACAGCAGCAGAAACGGTTCGAGTGTAAGGAGTTGGAATACCTTGCCTTCTGGAAGGAACAACTGGCCGGCAGAAACGGTTTCCACTATGTGCCTCCGGACCATGTCCAACCGGAGAGTAAGACGCATCACGGAGCGCACGAACGCTTGACTCTGGATCAGAGCTTGACGAATGCCCTGAAGACATTGAGCCCGAAAGAAAAAGTTAGTCCATTCATGATACTTCTCACCGCTTTCCAATGCCTATTGTGCCGATACTCTGGCCAACACGACATAGGCGTTGCATCCTGTGTCGCAAATCGGCAGTCCTCTCAAGATGAGAGGATGGTCGGTCATTTCAGCAATCATGTGATTGTTCGCACGAGTCTCGCGGATAACTCAACGCTTCGTGACATCCTTCGTCAGGTTCGCCAGACAGCTCTTACTGTCTACTCGTATCAGGATTTGCCATTTGGGAGCGTGGTAGAAAAACTGGAAACTGCTTCTGACGCCAGCCGAAATAACCTTTTCCAGATGCTTTTGGTCCTAACTGAGTCGCCAAAAGACAAATGGAGCTTTCCCGGGCTCGATGTAAGGCCGCTTCCGCTTGATGTTGGAACAACGGCATTCGACTTAGTCGTATGGCTGAAACTCGAAGAGAAACTCGAGATCGACCTGCAATACAACTCGGACCTGTTTGAAGCGGATACTATACGCCAGATGTTGGCAGACTATGGCACGGTGCTGGGTATCATGTCGAAAAATCCGGAAGCACAAGTTGGCGAACTCGGAATTGCGATGCTGCAAGCAGAAAGCCGTGAGCATCAGCGGCTCAAACACGCACCCCAAGCTTACAAGGGACCGAGAGACAGCGTCGAATCGCAACTGGTTAAGCTCTGGGAAGCGGTTCTCGACAAACGGCCTGTCGGTATCGAGGACGATTTCTTTGAATTGGGCGGAACTTCTCTTCTTGCTGCACGCTTGTTTACGCAGATCGAGGAAGACTTCAAGCTGAAGATTCCTTTGGTTACCTTAGTCCAGGCTCCGACAATAAAGAAATTGGCGAAAGTCATTCACCTGCAGGGCTCGCCGGACGCATGGCATTCCTTGGTGACAATTCAGCCGGGCGGGGTCCGTCCGCCGCTCTTATGCATCCATGGGGAATCGGGAAACTTACTGATCTATCGTAGTCTGGCGCGGTACATGGGCCCGGATCAGCCGATCTATGGGTTGCAGCCGCAAGGGCTGGACGGCAAGCAGGGTCCTCTGACACGAATCGAAGACATGGCAGCTCGCTATATTAAGGAAATACGAGTCATTCAACCAGAGGGGCCTTACTTCCTGGCGGGATACTGCATGGGTGGAACTATAGCCTTCGAGATGGCGCAGCAACTCAGCGGGCAGGGGCAAAGGGTGGATTTATTGGCGTTATTAGATACCTATAACTGGAGAATGATGGAGCGAACATACCTGCACGACCTTTATTTCAATATCCAGAAAGTGTGGTTCAGCTGCCAGCACTTCTTGTCGATGAACTCCAGGAAAAAGCTGAGGGCGTTGCAAGCAAGATATCACGAGCTCTCTAACGAATCTGGACTCGCTAAATGTAATAGACGTGCCGCCTGCGCTTATGTTCCCAAGATGTACTCGGGGCGAATGTTACACGTCCGTCCCGCGCGGCAATACGCCAGATATAACAGGCCTGAAATGGCTTGGGATGAATTGGTTACTGGCGGTCTGGAAGTTTTCTGTGTGCCCTCTTATCCCGCGCAACTTGTCGAAGAGCCGTTTGTTCGAGACTTGGCAATCAAATTGAGAGCCTGTATCACTGAATCAACCGCGAGAGAGAACTCTATTGCAGACAGAGACGCCCGCGCGTGCGAGCATCAATCCGTGGGTTTCTCGCCCCAACCAACAGCAGCGCCAGAGACGCTCTGCGGCCTCCCGGTCGCGTAGCAAACTTGAAAGTATGCCAGTAACGGAAGGCAGTCAGCTCACCAGGCACCACACAAACACTCTGTAAGAGAGGCACGCAGTGTGCGGAATTTTTGGAGCGATTAACAGAACTGGATTCTTTGACGGGCCGGATTTTGACCGTTTTGTCGCGCTCACCAACCTGGTAGCGTACCGCGGACCCGATGACTGCGGTCACCTCCCTCTCACGCTCAAACCGGTTGACTCGCGGCGCGAACGGGTATTCGACGTATTTTTCGGCAACCGCAGGTTGTCCATCATTGACCTGTCTTCGTCCGGACACATGCCGATGTCAGACGGCAAGGGATGCTGGATCACTTACAACGGCGAGATTTTCAACTACCTCGAACTGCGGCGCGAGCTGGAAGCTCGTGGGCATACATTCAGGACTGGAACTGATACAGAGGTCGTCCTGCATGTTTACTCCGAATATGGTGAGAGCGGATTCGATCGCTTGAATGGGATGTGGGCATTTGCCATCGTGGATAGCCGTGCGCGTAAGGTTGTATTGAGCCGGGATCGTTTTTCTATCAAGCCGCTGTATCTCCTCAAGTCGAATGGCGAACTTTATTTCGGCAGCGAGATCAAGCAACTGTTGCCGCTGCTACCCGCGCTCGAACTCAATGCCGGCGCCATGACAGCATACTTGGCGCAAGGCTTACTCGATCATGATGTCGAGACGTTCTTCCGCGGCATTACCCGGGTTCCGGCAGGCACAAATGTGATCATTTCGCTGGACTCGGGCAACATCTCAGGCACTATCGAAGAAAGAAAGTACTGGCGTTTCGAATCGCCGGGCTCGACTTCCGCTTCCTCGAAAGATCTCGTGGAAGAATTCCGGGCCCTGTTCTTCGACAGCGTCCGCATCCGCCTCAGGAGCGACGTCAAGGTCGGGGTCCTGCTCAGTGGGGGGCTCGACTCTTCGGCCGTAACCACTGCTGTGAGACAAGTCGGTGGAGAACAGTTGCAAACCTACTCGATCGTTTCCGAGCACGAGGGCTATGATGAACGGCGCTTCATTGACGTAATGTGCCAAGCCGGGGTCGCCAATCGCAAGGTCACGTTTCGCGTGGGTGACGTTCTGGATTGCCTCGAACAGGTGCTGTACTACAGTGATGAACCGGTTGCCGAATTCAGCGTTATCGCGCAGTACCAACTTTTCGCGGCCATCAAGAACGACAGCGATGTCACCGTCCTGCTAAGCGGGCAAGGGGGCGACGAAACATTGCTCGGATACCTTAAGTTCTTTTTCTTCCATGTCCAACTCTTGCTCAAAGCGGGGAAATTTCTCGATGCCATGAAGCTCCTTGCCGGGAGCGCTCTGCACCGCACGGCTGTGACGCAATTCCGAATGTCCGAGGCGCGCCGGTATCTGCAGCACGATCGGAGGGGCATCTGGCAAACGATGCTGCGCGACAGCCAGCGGGCGCCCGTCTGGCAATGCGGCGACATTCGGTCGCGACAGATCGCCGACATATGCCACTACTCGGTGCCCGCGTTAACTCACTACGAAGACCGCAATTCCGGCGCCCATTCCCTGGAGGTTCGGCACCCGTTTCTAGACCACCGACTGGTTAATTTTGTCGTGAACCTGCCCACGGAATTGAAGATCCATCGGGGCTGGACCAAGTACATTCTGCGCGCCGCGCTCCCTGAAATGCCTGCCGCGCTTCGCTGGCGGCGCGATAAGCAGGGCTTTCTGGTGCCCGAGCAACTCTGGCTGAGGCGCGAACTTGTCCCGGTAATCCGGCGAGGATTTCGAGGGAGCACACTGGCCGAGCTCGATATCCTAAACGACAAGAAGTTCCTCGCATATTACGACCGCTTCCTTACCGGGAACTCGATTGCGTCGTCGGACATCGCCCGAGTTCTGATTGCGGAGATTTGGGCTGGACAGGTCTTCCAGTCCGGCACGTCCCGCACTCAAATAGGACACCAGCCCACCAGCCTTGGGATGCAGCCGGCCGTGTGTCAGTGAGCTCTGCTGGTTGCCGACGCACCACCACCGCGGAGAACGGGATTAGGAACTTCCGATGTAGTGAAGAGCCATAGCGAATCAAACGCGCCGGAAGCGACGCCGAAGCCGCTTTGATTGCGCAGGAAGGCCGAAAGACCTTTCTGCGTCATCGAAGCGGCTTTTTTTTTGGAAATGGCCTGCGAGAATACTCCACTGCAAGGCTCTCGCTTGGTGGTTGAAGAGGGCAATGAAGAGTTTTTGAGATTTCTTGCGGTGCGCCTGATCGAACTGCGCCAGGCAGCGGCAGTCTAAGCAATCCTCTCAGCAACCAAGGTAGAGTAGTAGTGCATGATCAGCTTTCTTTCCATGCTCGCGGTGGGATTTTTCCTGGGGATGCGCCACGCCACAGATCCCGACCACGTCATAGCGGTCACAACCATCGTCAGCAATCAGCGCAACAATTTGCGGGCCGCGCTAATTGGAGCATTTTGGGGCGTTGGCCACACTGTCACCATTTTCGTGGTCGGCGCGGGAATTATTCTCTTCAATCTTGTCATTCCGGTGCGGGTCGGGCTCAGCATGGAGTTGTCCGTCGCCGTGATGCTGATTGTCCTGGGCTTGATGAATGTAGCCGGTTTTCTGCAGTCGATGCCTGGCGGATCAATCCACCCTCATGATGGAGAGGAAGTCATCCACTCTCATCCCCACAGCCACGGAGACTACATCCATAACCATCCGCATGCTCACCGACCCGATGCCCATCCCTACGCGCCCGACCACACGCCGCTGGCATGGCTGGACCGGGTATTTGGCAGGAGCGGATTATATCAGTATCTTCGGCCGTTCGTGGTGGGCGTGGTTCACGGACTTGCGGGTTCAGCGGCTGTGGCCTTGCTGGTCCTCACCACGATTCGAAACGTCCATTGGGCGGTCGCTTATCTGCTGCTCTTTGGAGTGGGCACTATTGCCGGCATGATGCTGATCACAATGAGTATTGCGTCCGCGTTTACGATGATGGGAAGGGGTCGTCAGAAGTTTTCCCGTCGACTGGCATTAGCTTCGGGTCTGCTAAGTCTTTGCTTCGGCCTTTTCGTCGCTTACCAGATCTGCTTTGTGAACGGCCTTTTCACCTCCCATGCACGATGGATACCGCAGTAGGACGTCGACTACGCAACCGGAACTAGTCCCCTTGCAGTGGTGATTGGTAGAGTGGAAATAAAACCCGGTCACTGGTCCCTGCACCCACCGCTATTTTCCTGTTAGTTCAGACAGCATCTTCTGGAACTCCGGCTCCGAGCGCAACGGTTGCAAACTTTCATCCTTTTCGATGACTTCCCCATTCTTCAATCCCCGTCGGATTCCTTCCCGCAGATCTTTGATTGCCTGTTTATGGTTACCCATTGCGGTTCGCGTCTCGGCTAACAACAGCAATGGCCACCACGCATCCGGGGCCACGTCCGCCATCAACTGGAAATAGTTCTCCGCCCTTGCCGGGTGTTTGGCCAAAAGTTCTGCCTGTCCGGCCTCGATGCCCTGCGCCCAGAGGGCATGAAATGCACGAAGGCGTACAAGACGTTTGTCTGGGTTCTTCGAGTGGGCAGCATCCTCCTTAAGCTGGTTCATGGCTTCCCGCACCGACTCGCTCAAGCCGGACTGGTCGCGGACGCCGATATCGCCCAAGCGTGACAACTGTCCCGAAATCGTTTGGGTCAACGACTCTTGCTCGCGAATTTCGTCCTGCTCCTTCTTGAACGCTTCTCTTAGGAGTGGGGACCGCTTCAGTGCTGCCAGTTTCTCGCCATACTCCACCACTTCCCTCAATCCGCTGAAGTCCGACACCAGGGATCGATAGGCGCTGAGTTGACCGATCGCGTCTCGTCGGTTCTCCGCTTCCTTTGCCCTGGCCTCCATTTCGTTGAAGAACTGCCCAATGAACGTATCGTCTCGCCGCAGAGAGCCCGTCTGCATGGCTTTGAGCTGCATCCACTCAATCGCTTCTTCCACGATCTCCGCGGATGCCCACTGGTGCTCGCCGTCAAAGACCTCCACTCTGTAGGGCAGACCCGATTCTTCCCGCTTACGCCGCAGCTCCGCTATTTCCCCCCAATTGAAATCCTGATTTCCGACGGCGGCAAAATAGAGAAACGTATCCTTTTGCGAAGGCTTGTCCGAGTTCGGATATCCGGCGCCGTGGGCGATCACGCCGGTCACCGCGCAGACCGGGCAGCGCAGGGCGACCATGGTGGCCGTTCGTGCCCCGCCTGAGAATCCCGTTGTGTAGGTGCGGTGTTCATCCAGTGAAAACCTCTGGTGCGTGTCCAGCCATATCGCGAAAATCGAGCGCTCTGGTGGCTCATTCGTGAAGTTCTGAGAGTTATTGGATCCAACAACTATGTAGCCGTGCTTCTCCGCCGCGTCCTTATAAAGTGTTACCGGTATCCGGCCCCGCGCTCCCGGATCGAAGGCGTAGAGGATCGGCCAGCGCTTGCTCGGAGTGTAGTTAGAAGGCAGATACAAGGCATAACTCTCCCCCGGCGAGCCAGCACACAGCACCTTCTCGATGACTTGCCCCGCCACCAGTGGTGCCGACGGCGGGTGCCCGGCGGCTTGAGATCCCGCCGTCCCGGAGAAGGCCGACTGCATTGCTCCCCACAAAACCACGCCAACCATTGAACTGCTTAGCGTCCGCTCCATTCCCGATCAATCTAGCACGAAATCTTGGCCGTCGAGCCGCGAGTCTAATATGTTATTTGCGGGTAGCTGCACTCAGAGACTACCAGTTTCCATATCCGGAGTGAGTCCGCCACGCTATTTCTTGTAGAGTAACTTGCTCAACGAACGTTCAGGCGCTATCAGGGCAGTGTTACTCATACTGTTATTCGTCCTTGATATCCCGGTAATCGTTGCGTTCATCCCAGTTCCTCTGATCTCCCCATCTATTGGCTCCGCACCTGCAAGCGACGCAGGGTAGGGTCAGGTTCAGTTCTCAAGCGCCACAGAATTCCTCACCCAGGAGGTCTTGGTCATGGCACTGCGAAGGTTCGGTTTTGTTATTCGGTTGTTATCTGTGTTGCTGCTACTCGCTTCGTGGTCAACCGCCCAAGTGCAAAATGGCCAGTTCGCTGGCGTGGTGACCGACCCAACGGGCGCGGCAATAGCGAATGCGAAGGTCACCGTCAGCAATCCCAGCACAAACTTTACTGACACGACAGCGACCAACCAGAGCGGCTTATACAACTTGAAGGAGTTGCCGGTCGGAACGTACAAGATCACGGTGGAAGCTCCTGGCTTCAAGACGGTGTCGAACAATGGCGTGTCCGTAAACGCCGGCACCGTCGCGCACGTGGACTTCAAGATGCAGGTGGGCCAGACGCAGGAAATCGTCGAGGTAAGCGGCGAAGCGGCAGCGGTGAATACTGAAGATTCGAAGATGGCGACCACAGTAGGGTCGACTCAGATCGCGAACCTCCCGCTGAACGGTCGAAACGTTTACGACCTGATGCAGCTGGCCGCCGGTGCCGTGAACGTGGCGGGCGTGGATTTTGAGAACGGTCACAACACGGTCGTCAATGGTATTCGCGAGAACTTCAACGGTTTCTTGATTAATGGGATCAACAACAAGGACTTGAGCGGCGGCGTAACCAACACGCCAATCGAAGACACGGTGCAGGAGTTCCAGCAGCTCACTCTAAACAACTCAGCACAATACGGCAGCAGCGCCGGCTCCATCAACAATCTAGTGACCAAGCAGGGGACGAACGCAATGCACGGAAGCGGTTGGTATTTCGGCCGGAACGACGCCCTTGATGCCAATGATTTCTTCGACAACAAGGGCGGAAACCGAAAACCCCTAGTTCGATTCAGCCAGTACGGTGGGACGTTGGGTGGAGCACTGATTAAAGATAAGTTGTTTTTTTTCGGCGCGCTGCAGTTCGATCATTTCAACACGAGCGCTCCCCCCACTACCGTATCCCAGGAGGATCCAGCGTACGCGCAGCTGGTCGCCAGCACCTTCCCAAACTCCGTAGCAAACCTGTTGTACTCGACGTTCCCGTCGAAGGCTCAAGGTACCCCGATAAGCGGCTTAACAATTAGTGGCTACATGAGTGCAGGCCTTAGTGGGAGCGGATTCCAGAGCATTAGTGATTATCTGTGTCCCACCAACTACTCGGGAGATCCCGCCGGTGCTACGCGTGTACCTTTGCTATTCGCACAAATGATTGGTTACAACCCCGCAACCGACAACGGCACGTGCACAAATCCACTGGGTGCCGCGGGCGCCCCATACGACAAGCCCGCTCTCCTAGCGAACAGAAACATTCAGATGCTTGACACCGCTACCGCGTCGTTTGCGTCGCAAACACAAGTGCTGGGAAATCTCTTTAACGGCAAAGAGTGGTCGGGGCGGCTGGACTACAACCTGAACACGGCGAACCGGCTGTCTTTCAACTACAATTGGTTTCGATCCACTGATGCTTACGGTCCATTGAAGCCGCAGGGAGCGCGCGGGTTCACGAATCCTTCACGGAACCTGTTTCCCAGCGGGCAAATGAGCTGGGTGCATACCTTCAGTCCAACGGTATTGAACGAGTTTCGCGCCGGCTACACGCTGAACGACACCGCCACCGGCGCCGTCCATCCGGGCGTACCCCAGATTGGCTTCGACGACGGCAGTCTCGGGTTCGGAAGTTATGCCGGGTATCCCCAGACATTCAAAGACAATATCTACCAGTATTCCGACATGGTTTCTCTAAGCCGCGGAAACCATAGCATAAAGATCGGAGTTGACATCCGGCGCAACATTGAAAATAGCGTATTCAATGTTGCCCGTCCCTCGTACTACTTCGCCGACCAGCTATTTTTTGCCATCGATTCACCACACGATCAAACGGCAGGCGTAGATCCTGGCATTTGCGCTCCGCCGTGCAAGTCGTTCAACCAGAGCGCTCAGGCTCAGCTGTCGTCGAACGTTCGGCACTGGAGGAACATCGAGGCCGGTCTTTACCTACAGGACGATTGGAAAGTCTCGAAGCGTTTAACTTTGAATCTTGGGTTGCGTTGGGACAAGTATCAGCGGCACAACGAGGAGGCGAACGCGGCTACAACGTTCCTGAGGGGACCTGGGAACCAGGTAATCGACAACATAACCACTGGACAGGGCTGGCTGCAGCAGGCCAATGCTCCCGTAGGGACAGCTGGTGTCTGCGACACGGCTTCGGAGATAGCCTTGGCGCAACTGGCCAGTGTCTGCGGTCCTGGAGGATTCGCCCCAGCTTCATCGCTCGGCAAAGGACGCAGCAAAGATTTTGGGCCGCGCGTGGGATTCGCATGGGATGTGTTTGGCGACGGCAAGACGTCTTTACGCGGTGGCTTCGGCATCTCGTACGAGGGCACTCTGTATAACCCGCTCTCGAACTCGCGCTGGAATCTGCCGTACTACTCGTTCAATGACGCAACCAACTTCCTGGTCCCCGGGCATACGCAGACGGTGGTGTACGGACCCTTCGGTGCCGGCTGCCCCAACTGCGCGGTCGCACCCACATTTAGCGGTCCGGCGACGAATGTTGGACAAGGTGTGGGTGCGCAGGCAGCTGGGAACCTGGTCGGATGGGTCGCGAGCAATCAGAACCTGGCCTTCCTTACCGGAATTATTCAACCGCAGGGGGTCGACGATCCTTACGTTTACAACGAATACCTCAGCCTGCAGCGGGAGGTGGCTGGCAAATGGGTTCTGGAAGCGGATTACGTCGGCACCGCCGGGCATAAGCTGTTCCGCTCGGAGAACATCAATAGCATTCCAGGGGGCCTGTTGCCCGCCGGAGGATGCGTGACGGACAATCTCGGGAGAAAACTCTGCGGCCAAGTGAATGGAACAACGAATACGACTGGCCTCCTCAACCCAAATTACGGCACGCTGCGTGAATGGCAGAACGTTGTTAACTCGAATTACAACGGCCTCCAGTTGCAGGTCAAGAAACAGATGAGCCGCGGGTTGCTTCTGAACGTGAACTACACCTACAGCCATTCCATCGATAATGGCTCCGGTTGGCATAACTCCGCAACTGGGGCAAACGGGGCGGGTGGGGGAGATGGCTACACTACTGACCAGACCCTTCCGGGTCTTGATCGGGGAAACTCCATCTACGACATTCGAAACCGACTGGTTGTCAATTACGTCTATCAGATTCCTGGTCCACAGCGTGGCTTTGCTGGCGCCGCATTGGGCGGGTGGCAATACAGTGGAATCTGGGCGTTCCAGAGTGGCGCTCACTGGGAACCCTATCGCGGGTCCGCGGCCCGGCTGGTCGGAACCGATCCAGTTACTGGCGGATGTACTGCTAACGACGTCAATACTGGTATCTGCGTCAACGAGGGAGGGGATTATAACCTTAACGGGGTTAAAGACGACCGGCCTAACTCAGTTATCCCACGCTTCGATGGCAGCAGCCGCGCCGCTTGGGAGAATGGATGGGCAACGGCATTGCCTGGACTAGCGAACAACTTCTCCAGTCCGTGCCTCGGTTGCGCCGGAAACCTGGGCCGCAACACCTTCGTCGGCCCGGGACAATGGTACGCAGATATGACCTTGGCCAAGACCTTCAAGTTGACCGAACGGTTTAACCTGAAGTTTGAGGCTCAAGGCTTCAACGTCTTCAACCGTGCTAATTTCCTGTTGGCGACCCCGCAGACCGGTGCGCACAACAAGATCACGGATCCTCTGTTCGGCGAAGCTGTCACCACATTGAATGCGCGCAACTTGCAGTTCGGCTTGAAGCTGAGCTTCTAGGCAGATCGCCAGATCGTGAATCGGGGCTTGCCGGACTTGGCAAGCCCCTAAGTTCTTCTGGACGTGGATGAGAATCAGTTTGGACTAGCGATCCATTGCTTGAACATCTAATAACTACTAAATTGGGGATTCCCATTGCCTATATGCAACTGAGTATGGCTTACACTTGGTTGAAGCAGTACGATAAAGCAATCCTGCTTGCTGCGCAAGACGGAGGAACAGAGTCTCCGATGGACTAACAGGCGTTGATTTAAGCCCTTAATGAAGTTACTCCCCAATTACCCGGCACTAATCCCGGCGCCGCATGTGTTTATCCCGCAGTACTGATTTAAACCCAACAGCAGGAGCACAATGGATCAGGGTTACTCCACGTGTCAGCGCTCTTACAGAGTGTCGTGAATCGGGAATTCGGAATGCCGCCGAGCACGGACGAGGTAAACTCTGCGAGGGCGGACTTAAACATATTGTTATTGCGGTGTCTGGAGCTAAGTAAGGATATTGCGCGGATGCATAACCTTTTAAAACGCCTCGCGCAATGCGCCAATGCTATTCGGCCCGGAGGAAAAGCAAGAGGAAAATATCGTTCGGCAAGACCTTCAGGGTCACCCTATCGCTGGCAGCCTCCGCTCGCGAGGAGAGATCATCGTCGGTCACCTGCAAATCCCAGGAGTAAACGCCCGACGCGATCGGAGTTGGAGCGAGCCTGCCGCATCGCGCTGATGGAAGCAAACCAGCCGGCGTCTGTGGAAGCGATCTACGACCGGATTGAGAGGCGCGGCTCCATCACTTTTGCTGGTTACAAGCGTCCGTTTCGAGCGATAGCACTCGTCATGAATGCCCTGGTCAAACAGGGTGAGGCGAGCTTGTTAAAGGGATCGGGCTCTCGCCGCTGGCGTTGGGAGATGGAAGCGCGCACCGTTTGAACCGCCGACTCCTCTTACGCTCGCCTGCCTGGCCACCGACTGTGCTTCACCGCTGTTGCCCCGAAGTATTGTTTCACCCAAATGCTGATTTCCCCGACTCACAGGCTTCTTGGCATTCGGGGCAGTGTGTGCGCCATCGTTTCGCCGAAGAGGAAGGTCTAGAATTCGATGGGACGCGCCTCCAGAGGGAACAGTCGCGGCCTCTTAGGTATAAACGGCAGTTATTAGGGACGAAGAGCGGGTTTGTGGGGACGAACTGCAACCACTCCAAAGCATAACTGTGATTGAATGTCAGTGGCAGTATTTCGCAGTACAGTAGACGAACTCAACCCGGGCCGCGGCCACCGAACTAAGTTGAGCGCAGGTAGTACGTTCATGCAACTTCAAATGAAAACTCGCTGTGAGAGGTGCGCGGCACTCCTTCGCGCGGACGGACACGCCTACATATGTTCCTACGAGTGTACGTTCTGTGCCGCGTGCGCCTCCGAGTCGCGGGGCACGTGTCCGAATTGCACTGGCGAACTCACGCGTCGACCGCGCCGGGCTGCCCCGGTCGCTATTGATGAGAGAGTGGCTTCTGAAGGACCGTGGGGCACGCGTCCGTGGCTGATCTGGGCAGCGAGCTTTGGCATCTGGACCCTCGTTGCCTTGGCTGCGTCCGGTTCGATTTACGAGTTGTGGCGGTCGCGAGGCTACCCCATGACTTTCGTCAGCGTCTTGGCGTCGGAGCTCAGCCAGATACTCACCTATGCTCCCCTTACTCCTCTCGTGCTTGCCCTGGCCATGCGCTTCCCCATTCAACGGGGAAATTGGGTGCGCCGGTCATTACTACATCTCTTGTTCGCCCTTGCCTTCTGCATCGCTCACATCACACTGCGTGGTTTGACGCCCTATGCGGCATGGGATGCCAAGATGGGGAGATTTGTATCCGCCGTTTGGAATTCACAGACGCACGTATTTGCGGTCAACTGGCAAATCTTCCAGAATTTGTTTTTGTCAAACGTCGTTGACGACACTACCGGAACCTATGTGCCGATTGTGCTGGTGGGGCACGCTCTGTCGTATTACCGCAGATTCCGGGATCGAGAACTACATTCCGCGAAGCTTGAAATGCAGCTGAGCAGGTCGCATCTGCAGGCCTTGAAA
The DNA here is from genome assembly GCA_963772195.1 of uncultured Acidobacteriaceae bacterium. Taxonomy (GTDB): domain Bacteria; phylum Acidobacteriota; class Terriglobia; order Terriglobales; family Acidobacteriaceae; genus Acidiflorens. The sequence continues at coordinate 395,018 of CAVYWE010000007.1, forward strand.
AGCCATCTGCAACCACACTTCCTTTTCAACACCATGCATTCGATTTCGGCGCTCATGTTAACCGACGTTGCAGCTGCCGATAGGATGATGTCCCGCCTCAGTGATCTGCTGCGGATGAGCCTCGAGAGTAGCGGAATCCAGATCACCAGCCTGAATCGGGAACTTGAGTTTGTGGCCGGTTACCTTGAAATCGAAAAAGTCAGGTTTGGCGAGCGGCTGAGTATCGTTCTCGATATCGCGGCGGAAACCTTGGATGCGCAGGTTCCGTCCTTATTACTGCAGCCGCTGGTGGAGAATGCGATTCGGCATGGTATTTCAAGGCTCTCCTCCGGGGGCAGCGTCTGGATCGCCGCCAGTCGCGATGGGAGCGATCTTTACTTGCGGGTGAGGGACAACGGGCCCGGCCTGGTTTCAGTTGCCGGCGCTCCCCCGGGAACCGGTTTGGGCCTTCGCACGACGCGGGAAAGGCTCCAGACGCTATACGGCAACCAGCAGAGCTTCGAGATTCACGATGCCCCGAGCGGTGGCGTCGAGGTATGCGTGCGGATCCCGTTTCGAATTGAGCCTCAATTGTCGATGGATGAGGAGAACTTCGCCAGGACCACGAGCTCTAGTGAAGCCGCTAATCCTTTGAGCTCGGTGCGCGTCTAACCGATATAGGCGTGGGACCAACGACCCCGAAATGGGGTCGGTGAAACAATCACATGATTATCCCTGTGATCCGTACCATCATTGCCGATGATGAGCACCTGGCGCGCAAGAAACTGCGGGTGCTGCTCGATTCAGAACCCGGCGTGCAGGTGGTCGCAGAATGTCAGGACGGCCTACAGACCGTCAGCGCCGTACAAACTCATCGGCCTGACCTTTTGTTGATCGATATTCGGATGCCTGACATGGATGGGTTCCAGGTACTCAAGCAAATCGCGTCCGACGAGATGCCGGTTGTTGTCTTCACCACGGCCTATGACCAATTTGCGATTCGAGCATTCGAGGCGCACGCCCTGGATTACCTGCTGAAGCCTTTTGACGGCGAGCGTCTCCATCATGCCGTTGAACGAGCCAGGGCAGAGCTCTTGAAGTTCCACAATCGCGATTTGACCGGCCGGATTCTTGACCTGCTCGCCAAGAACGCGGAACCAAAGACGGAGTCGAAGCAAGTTGACGACCGCATGGTCATCCGCGCAGGAGGGAAGGTCGTGTTCCTCGATGTGAAGGAGATTGACTGGATCGAAGCAGCCGCCAACTACGTGAAACTGAACGTCGGCAAAGACTCGTATCTGCTGCGGGAAGGTATTGGCAGCATCTCCGAGAGACTCGACCCGGATCGCTTTGTTCGTATCCACCGATCAGTGATTGTGAATGTCCGCAAGATCAAGGAACTGCAGCCCTGCGAGAGCGGCGAATACATTGCGGTTCTGAGGAATGGTAAAGAGCTTTCCTGCAGCCGAGGCTACCGTACCCAGTTACAGCGCTTGATTGGCAGATCATAGAAAAAGACTCGAAATACCTCATGATAATGAATCTCGGCCGCAGCGAACCGGCATCAACCAGCCGTCTGTCCTCAATTAGCGTCTGAACGTCCCAAAGCAGATGATCAAGCCAATGGCAACATGCTACGCTGACCCGTTCGCGGAGTACGTGCAGACCCATGCTTCTATTACCAACTGGAGATTACTGAGGCCATTCGAAAAGGAGGATCTATGAACAGGCGCGAAGCAATCCATGGCTTGGGAGCTCTGGCATTTGGTGCAACGATGCAGAGTGCGGCGTGGGCAGGTTCCGGAAGGCAGCCGCATCCTACCGCGACCCAGCGTGCGGCAGAACCGCTGCCATCCGAGGTTGCCGGTATCCGCATGGTGGATTCAAAGATCGCAAGAACCGCAACCGACCTAAGCCGTTCTTTTTCCCCGCCGTATCTTTTCAACCATGCGGCCCGGACATTTCTCTTCGGTTCTCTGGTCGGACGAGCGCTGGGGAAGACATTTGACGAAGAGCTCCTGTATCTTGCGTGTATTCTCCATGATCTAGGGTTAACCGAACGCTTTGAGGGAGATCTGCCTTTCGAGATTCAAGGAGCCGAAGTAGCGAAACACTTCCTGCAAGAGCAGGCATACTCGCAGGAGAAATCTACAATCGTGTGGGACGGAATTGCCATGCACGCTTCTTTCATCGGGCAATTCAAGCAGCCTGAGATCGCGTTGGTAGGCGAGGGAGCCGGAGCTGACGTGCTCGGCCCTGATTTCACCCTAATAAAGAAGAGCGATGTCGATGAAATTCTTAGGGCGTTCCCCCGGCTGAAATTCAAAGACGCATTCGTGAAGACCTGTTCGGATGTGGTTCGTAAGCACCCCCGCGCTGCTTCCCAGACGTTTATGCGCGATATTCGCGATCGCTACATGCTCGAATTTCGCGCGCCTAATTTCTGCGATTGGATTGCGCAGGCTCCTTTCTCGGAATAGACGAGGGTAACCGTTGACTCGTTCATGCTGAGATTGCCGTAATCGGACCTCGTTCGCACCGATCGACGATGTCAAATTCGTTCCGCTCTCCTCGAACTCGGGTGTTATAGCCTACAAGCTCACAGAAAAGGGCAGTACCCATGGTACAGATTTCGAGACGCAAGTTTAACGTGAGGGAACTGCCAGCGCTGACTAAGAGGGACCGGTTCACTCAACGGCGTATCCTAAGAGCGAAGTTCGCCTCGGAAGTCGGCTGGTAGGAAGTTTAACGAGCTTCGGTGCACAAAACCGTCTTTATCCGTCTTCCCAAACCATGCGGCTGAGCGATACTTGCGTTTCTCGTCGGGCACGAATCTGATAAATCCCTTCCGGCGAAGGTTAGGGCATCTTGATCTTCGACGTCATCTCTAGAGAGATTGGTTCAATTGAAAAACTTCAGGTTCCAGGCGACGCAGGACTGTTATTCGGCTTGCATGGGACGGCGCAGCAATGTTAACAATAGTGTTGACATATTGGCAAATCGGGAGCGAGTACGCTATGAACGCAAGATTGGGATTTCGGAAACGAACCATGGGTGGAGTGAAAACAAAGCACCCCAGAGACGCACGACAAACTTCCCGTATGGCCCCTCGGGACCATGTAACGCGGTGCGTTGCCTTGGCCATTATCGGATTCGGTCTCGTGACTAACTACATCAAGGCGGCTGACCTGGATAAGCCCACCGGCATGCGCCAAGACAACCCATGGCTGAAAGAACATCTCCTGAATGACAAGGCCCAACTGCCATTCTCATTCGCTTATGACAGGCAGGGATCCGGTGCGCTGCTGAAAGTCTGGCCGAGGAAGACGGAAACCAAGCAAATCGACAGCGACCGCACGGAACATACCGTGTTGTGGACCGATCCGAAAACCGGCTTGCAGGTTCGTTTGGAGGCGATGGAGTTTGCGAACTCTCCCGTAGTGGAGTGGACGGCGTATTTCCGGAATGAGGGCAAGGCCGACGCTCCGATACTCGAGTATGTTCAGGCGCTCGACGTTTCATTTCCCGTTGCAGGCGAGGGCATTCCGACCATTCTTTACTCCAAGGGATGCGGTGTCATGGATACATATGCGTTGGTGAAAAAAACTCTGAATCAACTTGAGTCTTTTCAAATCTCCAATGAAAGTGGCGGTAAAACCGTTGAGACCATACCGTTCTTCGATATAAGGACGGAGGGGCGCGGCCTGATCGGTGCTCTTGGATGGCCGGGAACGTGGACCATCAACTTCTCGCGTTCAACCGAGGCAGCAATTGCTCTCAGTGCCGGCATGCAAACGACACACCTCTCTCTGCATCCCGGCGAGGAGATTCGCACCCCGCAAGTCCTTCTGCTTCCATGGGAAGGAGATGATATCGACGCCCATAATGTCTTGCGGCGGCATATCCTGAAATACCACACGCCGCAATACGACGGGAAGCCAGTCGTTCTGCCCGTGTCTCATTTGGGGTGGGGCGGGATGAAGACGTCCACGAGTCTGAAACTTATCGAGCAGATCACCAAAGAAAAAATCGGCTTTGAGAACTTCTGGATGGACGCCGGATGGTACGGCGCGGACCGTCCGGTGGATGAGTTTCAGGTATTCGGTAAAGAAGACTGGTTTCTGCACGCGGGAAACTGGCGGGTTAATGAGGTTCCTCATCCCGACGGAAAAGGTTTGAAGCCGATCAGCGATGCCGCTCACGCTGGGGGCATGAAGTTCCTGCTGTGGTTTGAACCGGAACGGGCAGTCGTCGGGACCCCGCTCACAATCGAGCATCCCGAGTGGTTTATCGGAGAAGTCACAACCAATTTTGAAGGAAATACCGAGAGACCGGTGGTGAAGTTCCGGATGTTTGACTTTGGCAATCCGACGGCCAGGCAATTCATGATCGATTCGATCTCGGAACTTATCGATAAGGAAGGCATTGACGTCTACAGGCAGGACTGTAACTTCGCTCTCGCTCCATTCTGGGAGAAAAACGATACGCCCGACCGCCAAGGCATCACGCAGATACGCTACGCGGAAGGTTTGCTGGAGTTTTGGGACGGCCTACGACGCAGGCATCCGCAGCTCATTCTTGATGTTGTTCAGCGCGGCGACCTGGAGACGATTACGCGCGCCGTCGACCTGAGCCGCGCAGACTATCCGGTTTCGCCCGATGCGGATCCGATCGGCGCCCAAATCAGCACCGAAGGCCTTGCTTATTGGAGGCCGCATTTCGGAACGCTGCTCCAAGTCCGGCCAAGCGATACCTACCATTTCCGCAGCGGAATGGCCCCTGGCTTGGCATTCGCGCTCTTCAATGTTGCTGGCTACCCGAACCAGGTTGGTAGCTTTATACCAGCTGATTTTCCCTTTGACTGGATGCGCAACATGGTCGCGCAGCTTAAACTCGTGCGGCCCTACTATTACGGCGACTACTATCCTCTATTGCCTTGCAGTGCGAATTCCGATTGCGCCACCGACCCGAGCAAGGAACATAGCGCTGGGTTCGAATGGGCCGCCTGGCAGTTTAATCGTCCCGAACAAGGGGATGGAATGGTGCAGGCTTTCCGTCGAGACGAGAACAAGGAACCCACAAAGAATCTATCTTTGCGAGGCCTTGATCCGGCCGCAACGTACGAGGTCACCGATCTCGATGCGAAAACCCCGAACACCATCTCAGGAAAAGACTTGATGCAGCACGGACTCCATGTGGCAATTGCAGAGAAGCGTGGAGCCGCGGTCATTGTCTATAAGAAAGTCCATTAGGTCATGAGAGAGTCCGCTAGTCGGCTGCGACGTCCTGGTTCTGTTGCCCGAGACCGCGTATGCCCAATTGAATGCGATTACCGGGACGCAGGTAAACGGGTGGCTTCTGGCCGAAGCCGACGCCGGGAGGAGTGCCGGTTGAGATGATATCGCCGCTTCTCAAACTCATAAATCGGCTCAGATAGCTGATCAAATATGCCACTCCGAACACCATAGTCTTGGTGGATCCGTTTTGGTAACGGTGACCATCTACCTCCAGCCACATTTCCAGATTCTGCGGGTCCGGAACCTCGTCGGGAGTCACCAGCCATGGCCCAATGGGGCCAAACGTGTCGGCGCTCTTGCCTTTCACCCACTGACCAGTGCCCTCAAGTTGAAAGGCACGTTCTGAAAGATCATTGATCACGCAGTACCCGGCAACATGCGAAAGCGCATCGGTCTCTTCCACATACTTTGCCGGCTTGCCGATTACCACGCCGAGCTCGACCTCCCAGTCCGTCTTCTTGGATCCGCGCGGGATGACAACAGTATCGTCGGGGCCGCAGATGGACGAGGTTGCTTTCATGAACACGACCGGTTCGACGGGTACAGCCATCCCGGATTCTGCCGCGTGATCGGAATAGTTCAAGCCAATACAGATGAACTTTCCCACGCCTCCTACACAAGGACCGATTCGAGGGAGGCCGGCGACTCTGGGCAAAAGCGAGATGTCAATGTTTCGCATCTTTTCAATCGACCCGGGGAGCAATGATTCTCCGGCAAGATCGGGAATGATTCCCGATAAATCGCGGATTTCGCCATCGGCAGCTAAAAGGCCCGGCCTCTCGTGGCCCTGTGAACCGTAACGCAGCAATTTCATTTTTTCTCCATCAAGGTTTGGCCTCTAGAGAGCAAAGCCGCCATCGATGATGTGGGTTTGGCCCGTGGTGAAGCTGGATTCGTCCGAGGCCAAATAAACGGCCAGCGCCGCAATCTCCTCTGGACGACCTAAGCGCCCCATCGGCTGCCGGGCGACAAATTCGGCACGGACTTTTTCAACATCGCCTTGCGCGGCGATCCGCTGATCGAGCGAAGGTGACTGCACTGTGCCAGGGCAGATCGCATTGCAACGAATGCCGCTCCGAATGAAGTCGGCAGCGATTGCCTTCGTGAGCCCAATCACGGCAGCCTTCGTGGTGCCGTATGCGAATCGGTTGGGCACACCCTTGATACTGGAGGCAGCCGAAGACACATTGATAATGCTTCCCTTCCCAGCTTTTAGCATGGCTGGGAGAAAAGCGCGGCAGGTACGATACATGGACTTGACGTTTAAATCGAAGGAGAAGTCCCAATCTTTTTCGGCACAATCGAGGATGTTGCCGTGATGAACATATCCGGCACAGTTGAACAGGACATCGATCGTGCCCACTTCGGCGGCGAAAGCGGCAACGGACTGCGATTCGCGGACGTCCAGCCGGTGGGTTCGAATGCCGGGCCAATCGTGGCTGAGGGTCTCAAGCAACGGCTCGCTGATGTCCGTAGCCCAGACCACCGCTCCCTCGTCGGCGAATGCGATGGCGGTGGCGCGCCCAATGCCCTGTCCCGCCGCTGTGACTAACGCAATCTTTCCCGCAAGTCTTCCGCTCATTTCTATTCCCTAGATTCTAATTCCTACATTGGTAGATTCCTGTCACTGGTGAGTCTGCAGTCAGGCTACCGCAAATGGGACATTGATCTGTTTCTCCTTATCAATTGAGCCGCTTCAAAATGTAAGCAGTCCTGCCCTTCGCTGAAATCTGCACTTTGCTATCGGGACCGACGATGTAGTGTTGCGCCGCTACGCTGTCATTAACCGGAGTTGCGGATATGCTGGCCCGCGCCCACTGTGACGGGAGAGTCCACTCAAAAGGGCCCCCATCTACCCCGTAGAGGACAATCTCTTTGTCATCGATTGGAAGCACGCGTCGCTGACCGTCAACACTTTTGAAGTCGTGGTCGACCACTGTCCAATACCCATCGTCCCTGACGGTTGACACGGTTCCATCATCGAATCGGGCGATGTAGTTATTCACAGGCACAGCGACGGTCTTTCCATTCTTTTCCACTTGCTTCTCGCCAACTTTTTCGGTCCCGAGCCAAATCAGGTTCTTCTTGGTTAAATAGGATTGGGTGAGGTTGCCGAGGTAGTACATGTCCGCGATCTCGGCTTCGCTGTACTTATCGAGATGCAAACCACCCATCTCGTTGGTCTCTCGAAACGAGTAGCCTAGATTCATGGACCAGCCCAATGCCTGCCCCACGCCTTCCTGAGATTTGCCGCCACCGTAGAGCTTTCCTTGCATCATCAGGAGCTGGAAGGGATCGGAGATCACGAAGCGATGCTGCACGCCCTCTGATTTTCCGTAGTAGGCATCCACAGGTCCTTCAGTCAAGGGAACGATGCCGCGCTCCATAAACCAATCAAGGATTTTGGCGCCGTAAACTGTCTCGGAAACAATGCCTATGTCTTCGCCAGGGCCGACACTAATGTCACAATTGCGGAACGTATCCAGACGGATGCCTTCCGAAACCGGGACTGTATCTAGAAATGAATTAACACGCCGCTGAAAGTAGCCGGAGCGGAATTGTTTGGTATTGGAAATCCGATAGTCCGGCGGCCCACCGTCAAACTGGTAGGACCAGACGTAGGGTTTGCCTTCTCGATTGAATTGCAGAACACTTGGGTCAAAAAACGGGTGGTCAGGATAGGCATCGTTGAGATTGATGTGGTACTCGATGTTTGCGTTATATTGGGCCGCATCTTTCACCAGCTTTCGCAATGCCGCGGCTCCACCGGCTCGTTCGTTCACTTGATTCAATGCCGGGTAGCCGGTGTCGTGACCCGTGAACTGCCATCCAACAAGAGTCACTCGCTGTTTGGCGTTGCCTGTCACCTTGGCGACCGCACGCACAATTTCCAGGGTTTCGGCGAATGAAGTAATCGGCGGAGCGTAACCACCCGGCGGCTCTTTGACCGGCTTTACCCAATCGATAAAAACGATGTAAACGATAGTCTTCGGTTCGTAGGTATTGCTCGGTGTCCGCATATGGTCGCGATGCCACAGAGCAGCTTCCATCCAGTTGACGGCACCATCGTGATTGCGATCTTCGGTAAGCACTGCTACGCGCGACTGAAGCAGTGGCTGCACGTCGCCAGCGATGCGGTAGTAGTAAGTACCGAGCCACATTGCAAAATCCGTGCCAGGACCTTCGCCGCCCAAAACTTGAGTCTTGAGTTTCCAGTAGGGAATGTTGTCGGAGATGGTCGCTACAACTCCCGGCACATCGGCCGAAGCCCAGTTGGCGTCTTTGGGGAATGGTTCTCCATCCTCTTCGCCAATGTTCATAAAATGCGCAGTCGACTGCCAAAGAAGATTAGGAAATGAATCTTTCCATTTTTGCCGACCGTATTCGCCGCGATAGGCTTCCCCTTTGCCCCCAGTTGCGGGCACTCGGACCAGATAGTGGTCGGGAAATTCCAATGTCTCCAGGCGGAAGCTTCCATGCTCAAGCACTTTGGTCAGATCGAAGCTAAGTTCGTTGCCTTTCACTTCCAGCCGCCAGTCCAGCTGCAAATCAAGCGGTGCGACGCGCATCGAGTAATTCGCCACCGATGGAGTTGACTGAACACTGACGGCAAGATCGCCGAGCGTGTACGTTTGACCGTTCAGTTTGATGGTCGGACGCAGAGAAGGCAGCGCTGCCGGGATGGTGCGCCCGGTTGCTGCCTGATAGTTGTAAACGCGTGGAAACGCGCGATCAAGCGAGACCGACAGAGATGCGGACCGAATCTCCAGTGAGTGCGGGGATTGCGCACAAGCGTAATTTGGGCACAAGAGTAGCCCTGCTAGGACGACGCCGACGATTACGATTCTAATTATAGGCATTGATTTCCAAAGGATGTCGCACATCGTGCGGTGGCTCTTAATTGCGTCGAACGATTGCTCAGCAATTACCAATTGGCATCGAAACCGTGAAAAACCCGTCGCAGGGCGGTGAGAAGATTAATTTATGCATTTCATATTGTCAACACTATTGTCAACATAATAGACTCTTGCAGGCGGGGTGTGCAAGCACTGAACCGGGGTCAATTGGCGTAATATCGCCATTTCGCTCATTGACCCCAGATCGACCCGGTTCTCAGCGAGTGTAAACGCCTGCTAATGCCAACTAGCAAACAGAGGAGCATACACCCATGAAATATTCACTCGGTCTGTTCATAGTCATGTGTTTTTGCCTGCTTGCGCAGGCACAAACGACTTTCGACTTGTCTGACGACTTCTCTCTCCAGAACAACCCCAACAAGGTTTGGCAGTATGGATATTCTGCAACCAACTCACTTGCGCCGGATCAATTTCGATTCGACAAGCATGCTGACATAACCGGCCCAGTCGGGTTCTGGCATCCGGACGCCAGCAGCGGGCCGGGCCCGGATTATTACCCCTACATTGCTTATAACACCACGAAGCAGTCGCAGGCTTGGCCTTCACCGAATGGCTGGGTCGTGCGCGGCGGCGAGGTCGCCATGGAAGCGAGTAATAGCGGCCAATACAGTCTGGTTCGCTTCGTGGCGCCCGTGGCAGGTACCTACAAGATAAGCGCTCAATTCGAAGGCGTCCATGTATGGTCTACGACGGATGTGCATGTGCTGCATAATGGCACGTCCCTCTTTGACGCCGACATCGATGGCTACGGAGGAGATCCGGCGTTCCGCAAGGTGCAGGGGGCGAGCCCCACGGAGGCGTATTCAGGTCAAATCGAAATGAAAGCTAACGACACCGTCACATTTGCTGTTGGGTATGGTAAGAACAAGACGAATTCCGGCGATACGACGGGTCTGTTCGCCCGAGTAGTCTTGCTCGGTGGCGCGGACCGCGGCAGGTGATAGGTGGTCATCTCAGCTCAGGACTTGACGATAAATGGAGTTCGACATCGAAGAGTTTGACGCCTTACGCGAATACCTGAGGGAGCACGGGTACGCAAAAATGGGTGAGGCGCTCGCATTTAAGAAACTTCCTGGTGGAGTGTCGAACCGGACAGTGAGGGTGGCATGGGCGGATGGGCACGCCTGGGTCTTGAAACAGGCGCTGGCAAAATTGCGAGTCAACGTAGACTGGTTCAGCAGCCCTGAGAGGATCGGCGTAGAAGCAAAGGCGTTACGCTGGCTTAATCGCTCGGCCCCGCCGGGAACGACTCCTGCTTTCATCTTTGAAGACATAGCGAACCACTTGATGGGCATGGAAGCAATACCGGAAGAACACGAAAACTGGAAATCCGTCTTGCTATCGGGCCAGATTGTTTCAAACCATTTCGAGCAATTCGGTTTGCTTCTTGGCGCAATTCATCGCGAGTCGTCGGATTGCGGGGCGGAAACTTGTAGGGTGTTTGCAGACACGACGTACTTCGTAAATCTGCGGTTGGAGCCCTACTACCTTTATACCGCTGAGAAGACCGCAGAAGCCGCCGCGTTTCTCAACGCGCTGGCGCGGGAAACGTTACATCACAAAGACTGTCTGGTTCACGGCGATTTCAGCCCCAAGAACACGCTCATATATCGGGGCAAATTGATTCTGCTCGATTACGAAGTGGTTCACTTCGGAGATCCCGCGTTTGACGTGGGATTTGCTTTGACGCATTTTCTCAGCAAGGCGCATCACTTGCCCAAAGAACGCGCTCATCTAGCCAGCGCAGCGGAGTTCTTCTGGCAGGTGTATCGCGAAGAAATTACGCGCATGAACTGGGCCGGGACGCTGGAACCGCGAGTCGTGCGTCATACCCTTGGATGCTTGCTGGCGCGGGTGGCGGGAAAGTCGCCGCTGGACTACCTGACGCCCCAGGAGGTAACGCGACAACGGGATATCGTCGTCGCACTTATGGTGAAGCCTCCGACTAGCGTACCCGATTTGATAGATGAGTTTGTTCACAAGATCGAAGCCTATGCCCAAGATTGAGCGACTCTCCGGCCGAGAAATTCTCGACAGCCGCGGCAGACCCACGGTCCTGGCAACCTGCGTTCTGGAGGGCGGGATCGGCGCTTCCGCATCCGTACCCTCGGGCGCATCGACCGGGAGTGCTGAGGCTTTCGAACTTAGGGACGGGGATCCAAAGCGATATCAGGGTTTGGGCTGCCGTCGCGCGGCAGCAAATATTGCCGGAGAGCTTCAGGGCGCACTGGGTGGGCGTCAGTTCACCGATCAGGCTGAATTAGACCGAACGATGATCGCGCTCGATGGAACCGCCACCAAATCGCGACTCGGCGCGAATGCCATTCTGGCCGTGTCCGTCGCCTTCGCGCGAGCCCACGCAAGGGAACGTGGCATTCCTCTCTACCAGCATTTCGCCGACATGCTGGGTGCTTCCGTGAATAGGCTGCCTCGCCTGACTATCAATCTTTTCAGCGGTGGGAAGCATGCGGGACAGCAAGTATCAGTGCAGGATGTGCTGATCATACCGATGTCGGCGCGAACCATCGATGAGGTTCTAGTTTCTGCGTTCGATGTTTATCAGGCGGCGGCCGACCTTATCCTGCGAAAGTATGGGATGCGCCTTCTCACGGCGGACGAAGGCGGCCTGGCGCCGCCCTGCCGGTCTGCCGAAGAGATGTTGGGTCTGGCCGTGGAAGCGATCGAGCGGGGGGGGTATTCTCCCGGCAAGGATATTTTTCTCGGCATTGATGTTGCCGCTTCGCATTTTTACCGAGACAACCAGTACCAGAAAGATAGAGAGGTTCTGGACAGCGCTGGAATGATCCAAACAATTGCGCAGTGGCTCGATCGATACCCGATTTTGAGCGTAGAAGACGGACTCGCAGAAGATGACTGGGAGAATTGGCCCAAGCTTCGTCGAGCGATCGGCGGCCGGGCGCTCACGTTGGGAGACGACCTCTTATGCACGAACCCCGTCCGTATACGACGTGCGGTTGAAACGAACGCCTGCGATGCTTTGCTGCTGAAGGTCAATCAGATCGGGACCCTTACCGAAGCGCTTGAGGCCTACCGGCAAGCGCGGGCGGCAGGTTGGTCGGTCACGCTAAGCGTTCGAAGTGGGGAAACCGAAGACAACTGGGCGGCCGACTTGGCGGTCGGATGGCGGGCCGATCAATTTAAGAATGGATCGATCCGGCAGTCCGAGCGCCTGGCGAAGTACAACCGCCTGCTGGAAATCGAGGAAGAGGTCCACTGGCCACTTGCCGCTTGGCCAGGCTGCGTTTGAACTCCGCGGATACGGCCAAATCGCCTCATTATTCTGCTGCGACCGATGCAAAGATCCCTGCGGCCAACTCGAAAATCACGGCAGGCGTCGAAGCAACAAAATATCTGAGCCGTACTTTTGCTGGTCGGCAAATTCACTAATGGCGCCATCGCCTTTGGCCAGCCATTCATTGGGAAGATGCGCAGCGATGCCATTCATCAAGGCCACTCCAGTCATGACTCTGTCCCGCCCCGGACGGTCATTCAAGCTGGTCACCCGATATTTGGCGGTCGCGTCCAAACCGCGCAAGTGAATCGTTGTGTCGGCAATCTCTGACTCGTCCCGAAAAATGTAAACCACCGACTCAGTTGAATCTTGCTTCACATACTGGATAGAACTCCACCCAGCCGCCGCTACTCTCGGGTGATACACATCCTCCAGCAGAAGATGACGGTACTGCTTGAAAAACAAAAGATTGCGTTGGAACGCCTCGACAAAGCCCGGGGGAGCTGCCGAGAGAAACTGCGACGACATGCCATTGATATTGCCGAACGTCACCCCATGCGTGAAGTGCTTGCGAAAATAATAATCGAGGGCGGAAGCGCTGTACCAGCGACCCGTGAGGTATTCTCCCCCCGCATCGCCCTTTCCCGCTGCTGCGAGCGAGCCCCACACGTTGGGGCTGAGCATGGGACCGGTAATGAACTCATTTGTATACCCACCCGGCAGAAGACTCTGAGGGCCGGGATTGGTTCGCGCGTATTGCAGGGACGGATCGCATTCAAACCCTGAGAGATTCGGAAAGCGGTCGAGTAGATAGCGCATGATCTCCAGCCGGCCGCGATAAGCGGCATAGGCGCCATCGGTCTTCCCATGGCCGTGGTCGGTGCGGTTGCACTCGTAGCTTACGGTCGTGGAAGGATCCCATTTGATCCAATCCAAATGCCATTTTTCAATAATGTCTCCCAGTTGCCTCTCGATCCATGACACAACTTTGGGATCGCCGAGGCACAGCTGCTTAGTCGGAGCGAGAGACGGATGCATGGCTCCGAGTGTCTTCCCGTCGATCATCGCCAGCCAATCCGATGGAATCTCGCCCGATTCCACACGCGCTGCATCCACGTTACCCGGATCCACCCACAGTCCGAATTTCAAGCCCGCGGCATGCACGGCATCGGAAAGATTTTTGAGGCCGTGCGGAAACTTCTCGTTGCTCTCCTGAAAGCTGCCGAGACCAAGGGTCCAATCGTTCATACCGGGAATTACCGATGCGCCTTCGTACCAGGTCGCATCGTGGTAGAAGACATCGAACCCCACTCGTTTCGCCAGCGCGAGTTCTTTAAGCAGCGGCTCTTCGCTATTCTTTTCCGTGAGCCATATGCAATACGTGACCAGGGGAGAGTCCGGCAGAGGCGCCTGAAAGACGTATTGTTTTAGATAGCGGAATGTCTCATTGCCGGCATTGTCGCTCTCCCCCTTGGCCAGCGCAAAGAAGCTGATCGGTGTTTCGACTGTCGCGCCTGGGGCAAGTTCGAAGGTCGCGGGAGGACCGGACTTCTTATCCTTTATTAGAATCGTCCCGGCGCGGATCACGGTGCGGGAGGCCGAGGATTGAATGTTGGCCTTCCATCCGAGCACACCGAGGCCGGGTTCACCGCCGACTAGCATCGATTCTCCAGCGCCTTCATTTTCGAGCACCAGCCAGTCAGGAAATTCGCGCTTTTGCGAGACCATCGCGGCTGCATGAAATCCGTGCTGGCCCTTGATCGAGGAATAGGGCTTGAGTCCCCCGGCGGGATTCTTCAAGGTCAGAAATAGCGGATCGATGTGAGGATTGAGAAGCAAGTTATGCTGTCCGCGGTTTTCCAGTTTGATGGCCGTCTGAATCACGGCGCCGGTCGGGTACAGTTTCAGCTCCAGCGAAAGCAGAGCGCCGGCATCGGACTGGAAACGTAGCGTAAGCTGCTTACCGCCTTTGTCCAAGTCCAAAATCGCATCTTCGGAATAGCGGTATGCATTGCTCACTTTATCCGGAAATGCCAGCAGCGGCGTGCCCGCGACCGCCCATTCCGTGCCACCTTCTCGGCGCAACGACCTCAGTTGTACCGCGCCCGACGAGCGAGCCAATTCGACTCTGATGTGTCCGTTTGTTAGTTCCCAACCGGTGGGCGATTTGGTGATGGATACATCGCCGGTTGCGAAGGTCGCGACGCAGCATGCCAGGCAGGCTGTGAGTAGGAACGCTCTCATGCGGCAATCCTCAGTGCGGCGGTTGATGTGGGGACGGGCCACGCCACGGGAATTGGACTAGGCTTGCGTTCGACGAAACGACAAAAATTGAACCGCAGGTGATGAGACCCGCCTCGGCAATGAGCCGAGGCAGGTCTGGTTACATGGGAGGGAGAACTTAGAAAGTGAGATGAACCCCAAGCTGCATTCGTCGCCTGAAGTCGACGATGCTGCAAATTTGCCCTGCGTTTACATAATCAACAAATGCGGCGCCGGAACACGTTGGGGTCGCCAGGTTTACACGGTTGAGAGCGTTGAATACATCCCACTTGAGGTCGATGTGGGTCGTCTCCGTGATGGCAAAGGCCTTGGTCAACGATAGATCCACTTCACCGTAGCCCGGGCCCAATAGGCTGTTGCGTCCGGCATTCCCGAAGGTGTACTGCGCGGGCTTGCCATAGGCCGCCGGATTGTACCATTCATTGCGGTTGGGATGGGACACATGCGGATCGCCAATGAGATTCGGTCGATCATAAATGGGAGAATTTAGGATGCCTGGGGAGCTTAAGTTATACGGCGTGAAATACTGTCCGCCCTCGAAATTGAAAAGTCCACTAAGCGCCCAGCCTCCAACCACAGCGTCCCCACCACGGCTCAGACCATTTGCATAGGCCCTGCCGCGGCCGAATGGGAGTTCCCAGGTAGACGCGCTCGTCCAGGACCAGGGCCTTACGGTGCCTGAGGGTCCGTAATTGCACTGGTAGCAGAATTGATTCCCGTTGCCATCTCCTGGCCCAAACGTTCCAACGTCAAGCGACTTCGCCCAGGTAAAGTTACTCAGCAGATACAATCCCTGATGAAATCGCTTTTCCGCGTGAAGTTGCAGAGAATTGTAATTACTTCTCATTTCAGGAAGGTGGTAATCTGCGTTGTTCCGTTGGTATTCTGGTACAGCCCAACCATAACTGGCGGGGGAGCAAAGACCTGTAACAGTTGACGCAAGACAGAACGGCTCGCGGGAGGTGTAGGGGCCCGGTCCCGGCGGCGGCACGTTGACGTTATAGTTATCCCACAGATGACGTCCGATGTTACCCACATACGCAATCGAAGCGGTGATCTGATATGGGAAAGAATGTTCCAAGGTTACGTTGTAAGTATCGTTGTAACTATGGGGATAGGTTCCTACCCCAACGAAGTATTCACTACCGCCTGGGGCGCCAAAAAATGAAATCTTGCCATTTGACGGAAACGGCGGAAGCGCGGGCGGAGCGCCCGGCCCCTGATCGAACGTGTAAGCCAGTGGGGCAAAGGGATTGGCCTGGACATCAGTCTGGCTCTGCTTGATGGGCCAGCAACAGCCCTGGGTTCCAAATCCCGCGCCGTCCGCATTCATATAGTAGCTTCGGCCGTATCCACCACGAAGAACTGTGTGATCGGACAGCCGAAACGCCGCTCCAAGACGCGGCGAAAATTCAGTTTTCGGGGTTGTTACCCCAGCGTATTTTCCCGCCAAGTTGGTCAACAGCAGTGTATCGGTGGCTACATCGATATTTCCGACGCTCTGGCCGTCAGGCGTGAAGATCGGACTCATATAATCCCAGCGCAAGCCCAATGTCAGGGTTAGCTTAGGTGTAACCTGCCAGGTATCCTGACCGTAGAAAGCGTACTTCCAGAGTTTTTCCTGGGGCTGAACCAGCGTTATGTCTCTGCCAAAGCCGCTGGTGAGGCCAAGTTCAAGTGCCGCCAAGCCTGATCCGCAAAAGGTACCGGGTGCTGGGTTAGTGCACAGCCCCTTGCTGGCGGCGTCGTTGAGCTGAGTGAGCGCTTGGCTAACCGAGAAGTTTCCACGTCCGCTGACGTCGGTCCGGATGCCAAAAAACTTGCCGATCTCCGCTCCCCACTTGAAGGCGTGGTGGCCATAGGTCTTGGTCCAGTTGTTGTAAAACACGAAGTTGGCCTCGCGCTCAAAGAATGGCAACCCAAAATCTCCCATGCTGAAGGGAGTTAATGGGTCGCTAACACTTATCTGTGGTAGGCCTGACGTGTAGACCGTACCCAGGTTAATGTTCGGGATTCCCGCTTTGGTTGCCGCGTCGGTGTTGTAATCCGGCTGCAACTCCTGAATGATGAGTCGCGAAAAAGCGAAACGCGCGTCAGTCAGCAACGATGGAGAGAAGGTATGCTGATAGTTAACCATGAAGCTCTTGTCGTGATCGGACGAAGCTCCCGCGTTTGCAACTCCAGTTCCGCCCAACGGCGGACCGCCCCCCGCAACACCATATGCCGTCGGGGTATTGAACGTCGCTTTAAAATAAGTGAATTTCCCAAATACAACGGTTTTTGAAGTAGCAAAGAAATCGGCGCGAGTATCGAACTGATTCTGGTAGAAAGTGGCCGGCTTGGAGATCTGGTAGTTTGCGCTAAATCCCGGAGAAGTTGGGATGGTAGGCAACAGCGCGAGCAGGTTCTTCGCAGCGTTGCTGATTCGGTCGGGGCAAATCTTGTTGAGGACGCCATTGCACTGGATCTGAGTTCTTCCCGTTCCATCCGGATTGCCCGTCGCCGGATCATAGATCGGATCGATGGCTGCTACGGAACTGAAATCGCCAGTTCTAAATGGAGCAATCGGTATCGTTTCGTTGCCCGAAGCGTGCAGGTTATTCCGCATCCCCTGGTAGTCTCCGAAGAAAAACAGTTTATCTTTAATCACTGGGCCACCCACGCTGCCGCCAAACTGATTCCAGCGATTGCCGGGCACGCCGCTTAAATGTTGAGTGAACTGGTCAGCTGCATTAAACCCCGATGTGCGATAGTTTTCGAAAAGCGATCCGTGAAATGCGTTTGTGCCCGACTTCGTCGTGATCTGCCACAGCCCGCCAGCTACCTTGCCGTATTCGGCATCGTAATTGCTGGTCGCGAGTTTCACTTCCTGCACGGCGTCTTGCGGAGCCACGATGATGGATAGCCCCTGGATCGCCTCGGTGTTTTCAACTCCATCCAGCAGGTGACCATTTGCATTGGGTGCTGCTCCGTTGATGTTGAGGTTGAAGTCGGAGCCCGCATTTTCTGGGTGAAGATCCAGTTGGCCGCCCGGCATCGAGACGCCAGGAGCCAAAAGCGACAATCGAGTGATGTTGTTGCCGAATAAAGGCAAGCTGCTGATTTCCGAGGAGTGAATGATTTCGTTCACTTCAGCGCTATCCATCTGGAGAAGAGGTGCCTCGCCGGTCACTTCAACCTTGGAAGTTGCGGTGCCAACCGGCAACTGGGCGTCAACCCGGTACAGTATTCCGGCGTCGATTCGCGTAGCCCCGCGCGTAAATGTGGCAAACCCCGCTTTCTTGATCGTAATCGAGTATGTTCCCGGTATCAGGCTCGGGAACCGATACGCCCCGTCGTTATTCGTAACGGTATCGCGGGTCACCGCGTCTGGAACATCGGTCGCTTCGACGGTCGCGCCAGCGATGGCGGCGCCGGAAGAGTCCGTCACGTTGCCTTCGATGCCTCCGGTGACTGCCGTTTGTGCGTGCAATACACCAATGCCGACCAGGGAAAGAACTGCAATGAGCGTCAGAAAACGGTATGCGGCGGAGTTCATCGTGGAGCCTCCTTAAGACGACAGCGCTTTCAATCGGAAATTTTTGCGCCCTGGTTGAGGGCGCCATGGAGCATGGAGTTGGCGGCAAGTTGCACTCTGGCGTGGAGTGGGCGACATGTCTCTGCAGCTCTCATGGACCGACGCGGAAGTTAACCTATGTTTGGGCAAGTGTCAAGAGAAATATTGTCAACACTAATGTCTACAACAATTGGGATTTGTTGGCAGAAGCGCCGCCAACGCTGGATCGACCGTTTTTCGGGCCGCTCCGGCCGAGTGTTTTTCTGACGACTATGCTGTTACCCATATTGTCGACAACATGATAGAGTGTCGGGAAGGTTCGGACGTTCTGGCAGACCAAGGGAAAGCGGCTTCGCTGTGGCGCAGATGCTGTTCCGCAAGGCTGCGCCGACGGTTATCCTTGCCTTTCGGCCGAATCCGGCTTATATAACTATCGACCACTTCGCATGCGAACTAAGAAGACTCATCCTGCCAAACCAGAGCGCGGTGTCTCCGCCAGCAAGCGAGTGGAAGCCCATCTGCGCCACGCCATTCACGCCGGCAAACTGCGCCCGCGCCAGCGCATCATTGAAGAGGATCTCGCCCACGAATTGAAAGTCAGCCGCGGCCCGGTGCGTGAGGCTCTGCTGCGCCTGGAACGCGACGGCTTGGTTGTCACTACTTCGAGGCGCGGCACTTTTATCCGCGATATTTCACTGGCTGAAATTGGCGTCATCTTTCGCATGCGTGCCAAACTCGAGGGGCTTTGTGTTCACTATATGAGGGAGAACCCCTCCGTCGATCCCCCGGAGCTTCTGAACCGCGCACTGAAGAAACTGAAGGCGGCAGCGGCAAAAAACAGCGAAGAACAATTTTTTAATGCCGACATGGAACTGCACCGTACGATCTGGAAGGCGGCCAACCAACCGCTCCTTTACCGAACTCTCAATCTGCTCATGAATCCCTACATTTTTATCATCGCCCGCGCGTATTCTTCTCGCATCGCGCTGGCCAACCGGTGCGATAACCATGAGCAGTATGTGCGAATGGTCCTGAAAACTCCGCTCGATAAAATCGAAGAGGAAGTGGAGCGATACTTCGGCGGGTTGTATACCCGCATCTTCGAGCACGGTTCGGCTTTCCCCGGCTTTGACGATTTGGAGAGCTCTCTCCATCCCTCCCCCAGCTATTCTTAGTCTCCGCACGATATCCGATGTCATCAA
The DNA here is from genome assembly GCA_963772195.1 of uncultured Acidobacteriaceae bacterium. Classification (GTDB taxonomy): domain Bacteria; phylum Acidobacteriota; class Terriglobia; order Terriglobales; family Acidobacteriaceae; genus Acidiflorens. Next base: position 414,505 of record CAVYWE010000007.1, read on the forward strand.
AGTTGTTGACAGAGTGGAGGCCGAGTGGTTCAATGGCTCGGCCTGAACGCAACCGCTTGAACGTAACCGACCGGTATCGGAAAGCGTTCACCCTTCACCTTTCAGTGAGCAGGCCCAGAGTCCTCGAGAATACTTAGGGAAAATGTCATGACATCAAACACCGTCCAGGCAGTCCTGTTGGTATTGTGCGCTGCGATCATGAATGCCGCGTACGCGCTTCCCATGAAGCTGAATAAGAAATGGGAGTGGGAGCATTCGTGGTTTGCTTTTTCCATCCTCGGCGTAGCCGTGGTGCCGACCGTGATTGCGCTGCTTACTGTGCCTAAGCTGTGGTCGACGTATGCTACGGTTTCTGGCGGGACATTAGCGGCTATGGTGCTGTTCGGCGCCAGTTGGGGAGTGTCCCTGGTGTTCTTTGGTCTGGCCCTTACTCGCTTGGGACTGGCCATCACTTTCGCGGTATGTCTCGGAACGTCGGCTGCGGTAGGCGCGCTCACCCCGCTGATCGCTCAGCATGCCGATCAAATCATGACGCGACAGGGCGGCCTGATTTTTCTTGGGGTACTGATGATTATAGTGGGCGTAGCCCTGTGCGGACTGGCGGGAAAACACAGAGAAGCCGCCCTGCAACAGGCCAGCGCCAGCGTACGGCACGGTTTTTGGTTGGGATATTTGCTGGCCTTTGTCTCGGGCATTCTTGGCTCGATGCTCAATCTGGGGCTCGCATATGGGGGAAGCATTCAGCGTGCCGCGCAGCGGCAGGGCGCGAGTGTTGCCATGATGTCCAACGCCGTATGGCTGCCTTGTCTCTACGCCGGGTTTCTTCCGGGTGCAATTTACTGTTACATCCTGATGCGCAAGAAAAGTAATGTCAGCCAGCTTCGATTGCCGGGTACGTGGTATTACTGGTTTGCAGCGGCAAGCATGGGACTTCTGTGGTATGGCAGCATCATTCTCTACAGTATCTCGACCGTCAAACTGGGCGACCTGGGCCCTTCGATCGGATGGCCGTTGTTTCTGGCTTCTATCGTGGTTGCTAGCACAGTTTTTGGCGCGCTAACGGGCGAGTGGGCTCGCACTGGCACGCGCCCGATCCGTACGATGATTCTGGGAGTAAGCTTTCTGGTGCTGGCGATTGCGATTCTCAGTTATGCCGGACGGGCGTAACACGTCGGATGTAGTTGGTATGCGGTGAAATAATTTACTGCGTGCTTCCTGGGAATGGTGTTTTCGGGCACAGATTTAGGTTGCGGCGCTCGGTGAGTCGACTGAAACCTAATTTATGTCAACAAAAGTGTTGACGATCGCCTTTTAAGTTTAGTATGGTGCGAGTGGCATTTGGAACGTGAGGGAGAGCGGGGCATTGTGACCTGCCAGGCTCCTCCTTAAGGTCTCCCTGCATCGCGACAAAGTATCACCTCTGCATTTACCGGGCTAGCAACTTCCGGTGCCTGGCTGGGCAGGATTATGAAAATCTTCCAAAACGTCCACCAGATCGCCTCTCCAGTCGCTGACCGCAATCTGTTCCAGTACCGGTTTGTGGGCGATAACACAGTCCATCTGGACGCCGGGGCTTTCTTCCGAGCTAGCCGAGGGGAGGAGATAGCGATGGAATTGTTCGATGGGATAGTCCCTGCGCGCAATACTTGTCGTGTGTGGACTTCCTTCGCCTATACTGTCGCGGTCTTCTTTGTTTTCTCATTTCCGCATTCATTTCTATTTGCAGCAGTCGCAACGGGACAGGGCCCGCGCTCGGCAGTCATTAGAACGGGACAGTTTCCCGGGGTTCGTTTTAGTTCCGGTCTCACGATTTGCGATGAAGAGCTGCGCAACGGTCGCTGGGTAAGTCGTTATTGGGAATCGAGCGGCCAGATCGTCGCGGATATTCAAATCGACGCGGAACGCGCACAGATGGACGCTCTGCCCGTTGACGCCTTCAGGCTTGAAATTGAAAAGCAGGAGCTTTCGGGAACGTGGAAATGGATCGGAGCCAATAAATCCGAAGTCCACAATCCGGACGGATTACTGGTTACCGTGGATCTTGAGAGTAGCGCCCGTCCCATTCGTGTGAGGGTCCACACCTTGCTGGGCGGCGGCCCAGTAATGGTGCGCTGGCTCGAAGTTGTGAACACTGGGCAACGCCCCACGGCCATCTCCAACGTATCTCCTTGGGCAGGACAACTCTGGCACACTCCGAATTTCGCGGAAAAGCTTCAACCTGATTCCGAAAATGTCTATGACGTGGCCTACCCGCAATACAGTAAGTGGGGATACGAGGGCGCATGGCGCTTCGACCCTATCGTCAACGAAACCAAGATTATCTCCGGAGAACGAGGCAAATCCGGATGGGGCCACCCAACGTTTTTCGCCCGCAACAATGCAACCGGAGAATGGTTCGTCGCTTCACTGGGATGGAGCGGGAACTGGAAAATCCGGGTTACGAGCAAGGTAGAGAAATCGCCAGTTGACCGCAGCGACGCAATCGACAGACCGGTGAATGACGCCCGATTGTTCTTCGACATGGGCCCAAGCTCAGTTGATCCGGCCCTGCGAGTGATCGAGCCGGGTGAGACGGTCAAAACGCCGGAGACTCACTTCCTCTGCATGAAGGCGGATCTGGACCACGTTGTTCAAGCGCTTTTGAATCACGTGCGTCGCGATGTTCTTCCACGCCCACCTTCAGAACATGTTTTCGATGTAGAAGCGAACCATCGCGGCTATATCGTGGATCATGAAACCGAGGCGGGCATTGACCAGGAAATCGACATGGCCGCCGACATCGGGGCCGAGACGTTTCTCATTGACGCGGGTTGGTATGGACCAGAGCCGAACGTCTGGTATCAAAACGTCGGTGATTGGTACGCCGGCGCGTGGTTGCCAAACGACATTCAGCCCATCCGCGAATATGCGCGCAAGAAGGGGATGCGGTTTGGGCTGTGGGTTGAGATTGAGGGCGCCGGATCCGCTTCCAAACTACGAAAAGAGCATCCCGACTGGATTCTGACTCGCGACGGTCAGCCCATCGCCAATGGCCGTCATCTTGACGTGGGAAATCCCGTGGTCGCCAAGTGGATGGAATCAGAGATGGCTCGAGTCATCCGCAAGTACGATCTCGACGTCTTCCGGATCGACTACAACATGTCGACTGAAGAAGACGGAAATCAGGTGCGCGAAGGCTTCGTTGAGAATTCGTCGTGGCGCCATGTCGAGAATCTGTATGCCATGTTTGATCGTCTGCGCCAGCAGTTTCCGGGAGTTATCTTTCAGAATTGTGCCGGGGGCGGTGGGCGTTTGGATTGGGGTATTCTGCGCCACTTTGACAACACCGAACTCTCCGACTGGATGCGTGGACCGCGAGGTGTAAAGATTTTGAATGGGATGACATGGGTTCTTCCACCAGAAATCCTGTTACGCACCTTCGGCACGGAAGTTCCCGATCTGGCGGGCGATGGCGATATCGACTATCAGTTGCGGCAAGTAGAGATGTCGCTGCCGATCTTCCGCGGGATAGCCCCGTCGCTGGCGGAGCTAAATCCTACTTTGCGGGACAAAATCCGCTCTGGAGTGGAACTCTATAAACGCGAGTTACGGCCTATTCTGCGCGACAGTGTGGTCTACCATCACACGCCGCTGACGCCGTACTTTAGCCAGTCACCGTGGCTCGTCCTCGAATATGCCAGCCCAGACAAGAAGCGCGATGTTGCGACCTTATTCCGCACCTCTAATCTTGAGGACCCTGTCTACCATTTTGTGCCCCGCGGGCTCGATGCCTCGGTCACTTACGAGGTCACATTCGAAAACCGAAGTGAGACGGTGGAGTTATCCGGCATTCAGCTGATGACGGATGGAATTCCTATCAGGCTTGAAACAACGGGAACATCGGAGATGTTGTTATTCGAAAGCGTGCCAGCAAACGCAAAGAGCCGCTAAAAGGAAAGCAGGAAGCGAAGAGTTTCCCCTGAGATTTGGACCATGGATATTGAACCAGCTGCGTTTCGGAAACTATTTGATCTTAGCGGGCGCGTCGCACTCATCACTGGGGCTGGAGTGGGCTTTGGTGAAGCGATTTCGCTTGGCTTCGCGGAATTCGGCTGCGACATAGCCGCTTGCGATCTCGACATGGAGAATCCGCAGCGCACGGCCGAACAAGTACGCAAAACGGGAAGGCGGGCCATTGCCTTGAAGGCGAATGTTGCTGTTCCCGAGGACATCTTCGCCATGGTGGATGCGACCGTTCGCGAATTAGGGGGCGTGGACATCCTGGTGAATTGTGCCGGGATTCCTCAACATGATCCTGCCGAACTGACTCCACTCGAGACCTGGGATCGAGTGCTGGACATTAACCTGCGCGGCACGTTCTTGTGTTGCCAGGCGGCGGCGCGCGTCATGCTGAAGAAGGGCAGTGGCGTGATCATTAATTTCTCGTCCATCGCAGGCGTGGTGGGTGTGGGCCGTGGCGCGAATGCTTACTGCGCAAGCAAAGGCGGGGTCAACGCCTTGACCAAGCAACTCGCCTTGGAGTGGGCCGACAGAGGAATTCGTGTAAATGCCATTGCCCCTTGCCAGTTCCTCACGCCCGGGCTCAAGGAGGTCATGGCTAAGCCGCAGTTCGACCCGGCGAAGCTGATGCAAACCTGGGTTTCCAATATCCCTCTGGGTCGCGTGGGTGCGCCCGACGAAATCGTTGGACCCGCTTTATTTTTGGCGTCGAACGCCTCCTCCATGGTGACAGGCGTGATTCTTCCCGTAGACGGAGGCTATCTGGCTCGATGACTTCGAGAGGCAACGATAACGATAGGGACTACGCATGACATCCAGTTTGTCATCATCGCTTCCGGGCGGCCTGCAGCTGAAGCGGCTCGTCCAGATCGGGATTGTTGTCGCCGACCGGGATCGAACGACGCAGCTGCTGACTTCTCTATTCGGTATCGGACCCTTTCGTCTAGTGGAGTGGCCCGATCGCGCTGAATCCAAGTACTACTATCGCGGTGTGGAAGAGGATATTCGAATCAGGCAGGCATTCGTCCGATTGGGAGATGTGGAGGTCGAACTGATTCAGCCTGTCGAAGGCCGCAGTGGCTACGGGGATTTCCTCGATCAAACTGGCGGTGGAATTCACCACGTTCTTTTTGAGGTAAGTGATATCGATCCCGTTATTCAGGATCTGGCAAAGTCTGGAGTAAGCGTGCTGCAATCCGGAACCGGGATTCGCCCAGGCACCCGCTGGGCACTTCTCGATACCCGGGAAATGCTCGGATTTTATGTGGAATTGCGGCACCGTCCAGGCGAATCGGATGGCACATCTATTCCTGACTGAGCCTGTGGCAGTAAGTTGCGTTTGAAGTCGAAATGATTATGCCGAAGGCAAGTGCAACCCGTCTGAAGACTGCCATTGTCGGATGTGGCAAAGTTGCCGCCACTCACGCCTTGGCGTATCGGGCTCTCCCTAATTCAGAATTGGTATCGGTGTGCGACGTTGCCCCCGAGCGAGCGCAAGGATTTGCAGACAAGTTTCAGGTGAGGGGTTATACGGATCTCGCGGAAATGTTGCAGCGCGAAAAAGTCGATGTGCTGTCGGTATGCACTCAGCATACCCAACATCCTGCAGCAGTTGAGATCGCGGCGGCGGCTGGTGTGCACGTAATGTCGGAGAAGCCGCTAGCCATCGACCTCACTTCTTGCGATCGTGCGCTTGCAGCCGCCCGAAGCGCGGGAATCAAACTAGGAGTAATCAGCCAACGCCGTTGGTACGAGCCGGTGCAGCGAATGAAAGATGCTATCGATGCCGGCAAGTTGGGTAGACCAGTGCTCGCAATTGTAACCATGCTCGGCTGGCGTGAACCGTCTTACTACCTTTCTGATCCATGGCGCGGAACTTGGAAGGGCGAGGGAGGCGGGGTTGTAGTAAGTCAGGCTCCTCACTATCTCGATCTACTCAGTTGGTTTATGGGCCCAGCCTCGGAGATGCATGCCTATTGGGATAACTATAACCATCCTGGCATTGAGGTGGATGACACCGTCGTCGCTTCCGTCCGCTTTCATAACGGCGGGATGGGTTCCATCGTCCTGAGTAATTCACAGCGCCCTGGGCTGTTTGGAAAAATTCATATACACGGTTCTTCTGGTGCCTCGGTTGGCGCCGAGATCGACAGCGGATCTCCTTTCATTTCGGGCGTCACCGAAAAAATGGATCCGCCTTTCAATGATATCTGGACAATCCCTGGGGAGGAACAAAATCTCGAGACTTGGAATCGCGAGGATCGCTCGCGACCGTTGAATGTGATGACCCATTACCACCAGCTACAGTTGGCGGACTTTCTTGGCGCTGTATTAGAAGACCGAGAGCCACTTGTAGATGGAGAAGCAGGACGTCGTGTGGTTGAGCTATTCACGGGCGTCTACCGTTCGCAACTCGAACACGCAACCATGCATTTACCGATATCGCAGTGAACCTCGGGAGATTTCGCCCATGACGGAACGAGTTCTGGCGGAGCAAATTAATCGCGACCTGCTCCTGACTTATTACAAGAAGATGCTCGAATTAAGACTGTTCGAGCTCAAGGTACAAGAACTGTACCGCAACGCGCGGCTCCCGGGATTCGTCCATTTGTATGTAGGAGAAGAAGCGGTCGCTGTAGGAGTGTGTTCGAATCTCGAAGCTGGCGACCTGGTTTTTAGCACGCATCGCGGCCATGGTCACGCCTTGGCCAAAGGCGTACCTCCCGGCGTTGTGCTGGCCGAGCTTTGGGGTAAGACTACAGGATGTTCAGGCGGACGTGGCGGCAGCATGCACATGTACGCGCCCGAATACGGGTTTATGGGCACCAACGGAATTGTGGGCGCTCCCATTCCTCTCGCAACCGGCGGCGCGCTCAGCGCCAAACTGCGCAAGAAGGGCCAGGTGGTTGTCAGCTTTTTTGGCGAGGGTGCGGTCAATAGTGGTTCGTTTCACGAGGCCGTCAATTTCGGTGCGGTGTGGAACCTGCCCGTCGTGTATGTGTGTGAGAACAACTTGTACGCGACGGAGATGGCCTTCAGTCGTGCCACCAAGAACACCAGCGTAGCGAGTCGCGCTGCAGCCTATGGAATGCTGGGCGTCGAGGTTGATGGGCAGGATGTGGAGGCGGTTGACGCCACCGCGGAAGCGGCGATCCGCCGTGCTCGCGAGGGTGGCGGCCCCACCCTGGTCGAATGCAAAACGTATCGCTACGTGGGCCATCACGAAGGCGATCCTGGCACGGATTATAGAACCCGCGACGAAGTTCAACAGTGGAAACAGCAGGACCCAGTGAAGCTTTCCCGCAAGCGGTTGCTTGACTATGGAGTGGACGAAGCCAAGTTGCTGGCTGCCGATCAGGAAGTGGAACAGCTTATCGACCAAGCGGTTGAATTTGCGGAGAACAGTCCGGAGCCATCGGCGGACTCCGTAAATGAGCATGTGTTTTGAGCATTCTGTTTGAAAGAGGAATGAAGTCATGTCAGAGCAAGGCCGAGTGATTACGTACGCAGATGCGGGAGTCGAAGCTCTGCGCGAGGAGATGCGCCGTGACGACAGCATTGTTTATATCGGGCAAGGCATTGGCCCGCGCGGCGGAAACTTCCGTCAGACTCGCGGGCTTTGGAAAGAATTTGGCGACGACCGGTTGCGTGACACGGGCATCTGCGAGTTAGGAGCCACGGGCGTGGCGATTGGCGCCGCCATGGCAGGCACTCGGACGATTGTGGACGAAGTCTTTCTCGATTTTGCTCTCGAAGCCATCACTCAAATTGTCCAGCAGGCGGCGAATATTTCCTACATGTCCAACGGAAAGATAAAAGCGCCTGTACTCATTCGGGGAGCCATGGGATCTGTGCGCAGTGCCGGAGCGCACCATTCGCACACCTTTTATAACTGGTTCGCCAACACGCCAGGATTGAAAGTCGTACTGCCGGCCACACCTTACGATCTGAAAGGGCTATTCAAGAGTGCTCTCCGAGAACCCGGACCGGTCGTCTTCGTGGAGCATAAGTCTCTCTATAACGCCAAGGGCGCTGTGCCCGAAGAGGAGTATCTGATTCCATTAGGAGACGCTCGCATAGTACGCGAAGGCAAGGATCTCACCATTGTGGCCATGTCCCGCATGGTGGATTTGGCGGCAAAAGCTGCGGCTTCGCTCGCCCAGGAAGGAATTTCGGCTGAAGTAATCGACCCGCGTACTATCGTTCCCCTTGATCGGAAAAAGATCACCGACTCCATCAAGAAGACCGGAAGGCTCGTGGTGATTGATGAGTCGCCATCTTCTTGCAGTTTCGCGGCGGAGCTTCTAGCGATTGCGGTAGTGGATTGCTTCGACGAATTGCGCTCTATCCCGAAGCGGATTTGTTCGTTGGCGGTTCCGAATCCATTCAGCCCGGTTCTGGAGAATCAAATGATTCCGTCAGTCGACCGAATCGTCAGTGAGGTACACAACATGATGAAACAGTCAGGGAGAAAGTCTTAAAGATGGCATACAAGATTGTCATGCCGCAGCTCGGTCTCACCATGGAGGAGGGTTCGGTGACGAGTTGGCTTAAGAAGCCAGGCGAGTGGGTCGAGAAGGGCGATGCCCTTTTTATTGTAGAGACCGACAAGATCGAAATGGAAGTCGAGGCGATGGGAAAGGGATATCTGGGAGCAATCCAGGTTGAACTTGGACTCAAGGTACCTGTCGGTACTCTGCTCGCAATGCTGAACGATGAACCCGACACAGCGGCCTAACCCGTAGCCTGCTGACCGAGACGCACGGAGTCGAAGAGTGTCTAGAGAGCGGTTCGCCTCACCACTGCATCCTTGCGTGCGAGCACTTCTGCACTCAATTCAACGCCCAAACCCGGACCGGGAGGCAAGGGCAACTCCCCGCCTTCTCCTGGAACGAGCTTTTGCGTGACTAATCCTTCATACTCCTCGTTGTAGTGACGTCGGACGGACTCCATAATGTAGAAGTTGGTAACGTTGGCGGCTAGATGCGCCGTCGCAAAGTGGAGGATGGGACCCCCGCAATTGTGCGGCGCGATGGGAAGATAATAGGTCTCGGCCATGGTTGCGATCTTTTTGCCCTCGGAAATCCCTCCACACCAGGAGATGTCCGGCATGATGATTCCGGCGGCGCGATTTTCAAAAAGCTCGCGAAAGCCCCAACGTGTCATCAGTCGCTCGCTCAAGCAGAGCGGAAGTTCAGTAGAGCGCGCCAGTTCGGCATAGGCAGCCAGATTATCCTGCGGCAGCATCTCCTCGAGCCACATGGGCTGATAGGTCTTCAAAGCGGCGGCGATTTTGATTGCGCAGGGCAGATTCCAGAAGCCGTGAAACTCGATAGCGATCTCGATCGAGTCGCCAAATTCCTCGCGAATAATGCGCAACGGTTCGATTGCGCGGCGCAGTTGTTCCGCGGAAATGTGATTCCCGCCGGTTTCTTTAGCGATCGGATCAAACGGCCAGATTTTCATAGCCCGAACATTGCTGGCAAGCAGCTCGCGGGCAAGCTTGGCGGGTTCGCGTGTGAAATCCACTCGGTCGTAGCAGGTGTTGTAAATGCGAATGGATTGCCGGGATGCGCCGCCCAGAAGCTTGTAGATCGGGTGGCCCGTAGCCTTGCCAAACAAATCCCACAGGGCGATGTCGACGGCGCTGATCGCCCGCATTTCGGCGCCGGCCCAACCGCTATAGGAGACGGCCAGAAACATGTCCGCCCACAGGCGGTCGATGGCACTCGGATCTTGTCCCAACAGCACGGCGGCCAGCCGCGAATGCACAATGGCAGCTTCCGCTTCCGCGTTTGGATAGCTCTCTCCTAAGCCGATTAGCCCCTCGTCGGTGTGGATACGAACCCAAAGGTAGGTAATCGCTCCAACATGAACACTAATTCCGCGTGGAAGATAGATAGTTTCAACAGCCGTAATTTTCATGGGAAGAGCTTGAGGGCCAACTCGAAATTATCACCGAACCCATTCAGCATAGTCAACATCATTGTTGACAATTTGCGGTGCGGCTGATAAATGTCCAATCGACACCTTGGGACGACAAAGCCTTTTACACCTCAATGTTCCGAGGAATCAGGAAGAAGGTCCTAATCTATGGCCGAAGTCGAACATATTCTTGAAGTGCGTAATGTGATCGGGGAAGGGCCCGTATGGCATTCGCAGGAAGGGTTCCTGTACTGGGTAAATTTCATCGAACAGTACCAAGTCCTTCGGTTCTCCCCGCAAACGCGGCGCCTGGAGGTGTTCGAAACGGGCATGCCGATAATGGCGCTGGGGATTCGCAAGGCAGGCGGATTTATTGCGGCTACCGCCAAGGGAATTTCGACTTGGGACACCGAGCGCAAAACGTTTGAGCCACTTTGCGATCCGCTTGCCGGCCGGGTGGGTTATCGCTTTAACGATGCGGCCACTGATTTCCTGGGCCGGTTTTGGGTGGGTACGCTGAATGATGCCAATCCTAAAGGGCCGGACGGTGAGTTGTTCTGCGTTCAGGGCGATGGTTCGTATCGGTTGATGGATACGAACATTACCGTGGCAAACGGGATTGGCTGGAGTCCCGATCGGAAAGTTATGTATTTTACCGATTCTTTTCGGTATAGCATTTACGCCTATGACTATGCGGCCGAAACCGGAACGATCTCCGATCGCAAGACGTTCGTGCAGACGTCTCCTGATGCCGGGATACCTGATGGGCTGACGGTGGACAGCGAAGGATTCGTGTGGAGCGCGTATTGCGGAGGTTGGAAGGTCGTTCGCTATAACCCGGAAGGCAAGGTGGACCGCGAGTATCGGCTGCCGGTGGCCAACCCCACCAGCTGTGCCTTTGGCGGAAAGCGGCTGGACGAGCTCTACATCACCTCTGCCTCTCTGGGGCTGAGCAAGCAACAAAAGGAACAGTATCCCCTGTCGGGCGATTTGTTTTGCCTGAGAACGGGTATTCGGGGCATGGATGAGCCGCGCTTTGCGGGATGATCAGACCTTGGCTTATAACTCATCCAGCACAACTGCAACAATCCTCCCCTCTTTGCCTGGCAATTCCCCGAGGGGGGACATGTAGTTTTGATAACGGTGATTTTTAAGGCGGGAAGGTTGTAGTGCCACCCGCATTGTTTTCCGTACGCTTCGCATAGTCAACATTATTGTTGACAATCGTCGCACTAGACACGTAGAGTGTGCGCTGCCTATGTTCGGCCGCCTCAGTGCAGCATCTTCGGTGTTATCGTGGTGCGGCGGGAAGTGTTCTGCCATCCAAACAGATGCTTTCTGACCGGTACCATCTATATTCACATTTCGGTTGATCATCTATGCCTTCAGAACTAAGACTTCAGGGGAAAAAAGCGCTGGTCACCGGTTCCGACACTGGAATCGGAAACGAGATTGGTCTCGAATTTGCCCGGCAGGGCGCCGATGTTGTTTTCCATTACGTCCAAAGCGATTCCGGGGTAAAGGCCTCCGTCGAGGAAGTAAAGTCGCTAGGACGCAGGTCCGCGGCATTTCAAGCGGACTTTGATGTGCCGGAGCAGGTTACTCTTCTCGCCGATCAAGCCAGCGAGTTTCTGGGCGGGATAAATTGTCTGGTCAATAACGCCGGTGTCACCATGAACCGCCCCTTCCTCAAAGTCACGCCGGAACAATTCGACAAGATGTTTCACATCAACTTTCGCGGGCAGTATTTTCTCACCCAGAGGTTGGTGGAAGGCATGTTGCAAAGGGGAGGCGGCGTCATTTGCAATATGTCCTCGGTCCATGGGCTGCAAGGCGTGCCCGAACATTCAGTCTATGCGGCAACCAAAGGAGCGATCATTGCCTATACACGATCTCTGGCCGTCGAGCTGGCTCATAGAGGCATTCGCGTAAACGCGATCGCGCCGGGATGGATCACGGTGGAGAACTACTTCAAGTGCATTCCCGGCTTTACCGCAGAAATTGCGGCAGAAACGGGCTATAAAGCGATTCCGGTCGCACGCTGCGGTGAACCATCAGACATAGCAAAATTGGCAGCCTTCTTGTGTTCCGATGACGCCTCGTTCATCGTCGGTCAAACTATCGTCGCCGATGGAGGAACCACTGCGCTCATGTCTCTGGTCTCCGATTTTAGGAAAGAGTCTACGAACACCTTTGGTAGAGGTTATATCCCAGGCATATAGGAAGAAAATGCTTCGAGAACTCATTGCAACGCTGAAAGCGGTCGGCAAGTCTACCGAGCTCCATCAGACCGATGATGGAACGCGGCTGCTGATTTTGCCATACGGAGGCAGAATTCTGGGGGTTTTCGCGCCCGGCAGTGAGGAGAACTTCCTGTGGACGAACTCCGCGCTTAACAGCGTGGAGTCAGCTCGAACGTACTACGCGAGTGACGACTGGCAAAATTCTGGAGGCGATAGAACCTGGCTAGCGCCAGAAGTTGACTTCTTCTTCCCGAAATTTCCTAACGTCGATATTGCCGGCTATTGGCAGCCGCGCAGCCTCGATCCTGGCAACTATGAACTGACGAAAACCAATCACGGAGTGAAGCTCATCAACCGCCTGAACATCGAAGGATTTCGATCCAAGAAGCGGGTGCAGCTTGAGATCACAAAATCGGTTGCGGCTGCGCAAAATCCGTTGCGCTATGACGCTGCTATTCGGATCGACGCAATTGAATACGCCGGGCACATGCTCCTGACTTCGCTGAAGATCCTCGATCCGGACCCCAATGACGCTCCCCTCGTCGGCCTGTGGAGTCTCACGCAGATGCCGCATCAGGGGGAACTATTTATTCCGACTTATTCCAGAAGCGAGCCAAGAATTTACTTTGGTTTGGTTGACACGCCTCCCGACGAACTCGCGACCAGCGATCGTCTGGTCCGCTTCAAGATGCGGGCGGCCGGCGAGCACAAAATCGGAGTGCGGGCGGCGGTCACCACCGGCCGCATTGGCTACATGTATCCGACGGGCAACAAGCACGCGCTCATTGTCCGGAATTTCTTCGTTAATCCGTCGGGCGAGTACGCCGACGTGCCCTGGACCGAGCCTGAAGATCGGGGCTATTCCACGCAAGCTTGCAGCGTGAACAGCCGCTGGGGAATGTTCAGCGAAATGGAATATCACGTTCCAGCCATTGGCGGGGATACAAGGCTGCGCCAGATTGAAGACCGCTCACAACTCTGGGCCTTTCGCGGATCGCGAGAAGATATTGAGAAGATTGCCCGGGCCTTGTTGTCCAATGAGATCTAATGGCGCCATGCGCGAACTGTGTCGTGGCATACCTTTCGCTCCACGTTCTCTACGTTAATCAGGGCCCCACCGGGAAGACGTCAAGGTCATGCAGTCAAGGTCATGCAGAGCTATTGACATTCAACGGCATACCGTATTGTCTCGCAGCTGAGTATTTCATCCGGACCTGCTCTCAACGGAACGAACGAGACAAAGCTTCCGCGTCGTCGGATATCGGTAGTTAACCGCGTCTACATTCGCGTTTGGTGAAACATCGCTATATCGCTCATTGACGAAGAAAGCATGCTCTGACAACTCGCTTGGGACATCGGGTGACTGAGTGAGTGAACTTCTAGGTGGTAGGCAAACAGGATAAGATCGCCAAGTTCCAGGACCTGACAAAGTCAAGTTGCTTCCGCCACATCATCGATTTGTGATCGCGTTGCATTCGCCGGATGAAGTTGTCGAAACCGGACTGCTTGGATGCCGTCCGGAGAAAAAGCCGCAAAGCTCGCCTGCAGGATTAATCAGTACACTTTCTCTAGTCCGATTCGAAAGCACTAATTGCGGAATTGCGCCCATTCCCCGCAATTTCCAGAGCAATCAAACGCGTGGGCTGGCAGCAAACACCATCAACCAACAACTTGCAGCCGTGCGCCGCCTCGCTCACGAAGCCGCCGACTCGGGCTTGTTGAGTCCCGAGTTGGCCGCGGGGATTAGCCGAGTGAAGGGAGTCAAACAACTTGGGTTCCGCCTCGGTAATTGGTTGAGCGCAGAGGAGAGTTCGGAAGTACTCAAGCGTGCTTGTGGGGATAGCATGCGAGCGAAACGCGACTACGCGATGTTGGCCATGCTGTTTGGTTGTGGTTTTCGCAGATCGGAGTTGGTCGGCTTGGAGTTGGATGAGATCCAGATGCGCCAGGGGCATTGGGCAGTAGTGGACCTGATCGGGAAGGGCGGACACATCCGCACCGTGCCGATTCCAGAATGGGTGAAAGCCGCACTCGATCAGTGGACAGTGGCAGCCGGCGTCACGGAGGGAAGAATCTTTCGAGCCGTCGCCAGGATAGGAAAGGTATGGGGGAACGGCATCTCGCAGAATGTTGTGTGGTACGTGGTCAAGACCTGCTGCGAGAGAGCGGGCTTGGACCATATTGCACCGCATGACTTGCGGAGAACCTGTGCGAAGCTGTGCCACACGAGCGGTGGCGAGCTGGAGCAGATTCAGTTCTTACTGGGGCATGCATCCGTGCAGACGACGGAACGCTATCTCGGCTGCAAACAGAATCTCGGACATCCGGTCAACGATCTTTTTGACCTCAGAACGGACGGGCGGCCGCATGAAAACGATGGTGAGTCTTCCCCAGTGAAATCCTCCGACCCTGTAGAAAAGGCATCTCGGCAAGGGATAGAATGCCACCACGGAGGATCGGAACATGACCAGCCCGTCTGCGACGCCCGACCGCTATCCTTACCAAAACGAACCGATTTGGTCGAGGTCAGAAAAGGCCCTCGCCCGCAAAGCCTTCGACGCTGCCCTGGGGCGAGAGCTTCACGAGGTGATTCAGGAAGCCAAGAAGATGGCCAGCCAGATCCAGCAGTCGTCGGATCTGTGGGACTTGGAACATTACCTGACCCAACGCCGTAAAGAGATCGACCGCAAGTACGACTATCGGTATTCGCAACTGACGCATGTGTTCGGGAGACTTTTGCACGAAAGGCGACTCCGCGAGGAAGAGCTGCGCGGCTTGCGGGAGGACAAGCTGAAGTCGATTCGTTCTTTGGCTAAATTCTTAGCGGAGGACGCGGCTTGACCTACATTCTGAGCGCTATCGCCTGGTTACGTCAGTTACAATTCTGCGCCGACGGACTGTTCAAAGAATTAAGATCGTGTCGCGGGTTGACACGGTCGTTCCCGTACTCCTTGCCCCTTGCCACGGCCAATTTCATCCCCAGACAGGACAAGACTATGCTAACGAAACGGAGCCTTTAGATGGATGGCATAACAGCCGCGGATGTAGCGCTGCAAGCGCTTCGCGGCGACGTGATCAATATCGTCCTGGGAACAGTTTTCTTGGCCATTGGAGCGACAGCCTGCGCCATCGCAGCGATCCGTTGGCGCAGGGGCGTTCGCATCCTGGTATGGTGGGGAATCTTCAGCGGGATGTACGGCCTCCAAAACTGGGACAGTCTCCCACCATTTTGACGGTTCTGCCGCACTCCCTCAACACTGCTGCCCCCTACGTGAACACCGCGGTCATGTACCTGCTCTTGATTTCTGCCTTATTCGCCTGGCGAGAGCTGAGCCTTGGAAAACTTAGGTTCCTCGTCCAAATGGAAATTTTCGTAGGGTTGGCAATTGCTGTGGTGGGTATTGGCACGTTCGTTCTTGGTGGCCCAGCCAACAAATGGATGTTCTACAACAACCTGCTCGCAGTTATTGCCATGATGGTCCTCTTAGCTGTTGTGCTGGTTCCAAAATTCTCTAAGTTCCTGGTGATCCTGAATCACCGCGTTCTCGCCGCCGGTACGCTCATTTTTGCCTTGGAGGTGCTGTACACCAACTTGGGGACCGTGCTGCAGTATCGCCTGCTGCCTTTGGTGGACGCGTTGGGCTTTGCCGTCCTTCTGTTTTCGCTCGGATACGTGGCTCTGGAGATTGTGTTTACGAACGAGCGCCGTCTGCTCTCCATCGAGACGGAACTGGAGACTGCACGGCAGATCCAGTCTTCCATTCTCCCGACGAGCGTGCCCGAGCTTGACAACCTCCGTATTGCTGCTTGTTACCATCCCATGACCTCGGTCGCGGGCGATTTCTACCAATTCGTCCAGTCGAACAAGAACCATCTCGGTATTCTCGTGGCAGACGTCTCCGGGCATGGCGTCCCGGCCGCGCTCATCTCTTCCATGATCAAAGTGGCGATGCAGTCGGTTGCCGTTTATGCCCATGATCCCGCGCGGGTGCTTGGCGGTTTGAATCGTATCCTGTGGAGTGAGGCACACGGCCAGTTTGCCTCGGCGGCTTATGTTTGGATCGACACAGAGAACCACAACGCGCTCTACTCAGCTGCTGGACATCCGCCTCTGTTGTGCTGGCGAAATAAGAAGGGCGAGATGCAGCGCATCGAATCTAATGGGCTGTTGTTCGGAGTTGAACCTGACTCTGCGTATCCGGTGTGCAGCGTGCCGCTTGAACTATCCGATCGCTTCCTGCTCTATACCGATGGCGTGACCGAAACGGAGAACGCGGCGGGGGAGGCATTTGGCGACCACCAACTGGAACGGGTCGTACACGATAATCAATTGCAGCCCGCCTGTGAGCTGTCGCGTCAAGTGCTCTCCGAACTCCAGCGGTGGCGACCTGCTGCGGTGAACCAGGAGGATGACATTACCCTTATCGTCATAGATGTTCTTTAGCTGACCCGGCAGCCATCTAAAGGACACCAAACAGTGCTGTGAGGATGTCACCGGCGAACCGAGAATTTGTCAACTGTTGTTATATTGCAATTTCACGCATTGACCGTTGAACGACAGGGGAGGCAAGGGGTCTTTGCCCACCGAGAGGCGTACTCGCTTCGCCTTCGCGCCATTCAAGGTAATAGGCGCCTTCTTTGTGGGTTTCCTGCCTGCGGTGACGATTACGAGGTCTGGCTTGACGCGGCCGTTCGCGGAGAGGATTACCGTGCAATACCGCCATCCATGCGGTGTTTGGACCCTTTTGGTGAGATTGACTTCGCGATTCATTGGTGATCCCCTTTTGCTGATTCTGGTATCAGTATAGGTATCACCGGCTTGCAAGTACAAGATAACTAAAAATCTGGCGGAGAGGGAGGGATTCGAATCCGCCATTAAACGTATCTTCAACAGCTTGGCAGGCCCCGGATGACATCTTTAAGCCTCTAAAGCACTGTTGAGCACGCAAACAGAGCGCATTTAGAGCGCAGAAATCCTCAGTTGGTGACGCCTGGTTGCAAGAAGAGTATTTCCGCTCGATTCAAGAATTGGCTGAAATGGGCGCTAACTAAGGAAATTTTGCGTGCCGATGATTCGGAAGCCATCCGTGCCATTCTCAGCGTCATTGCGATTGCCAAAGGTCTTCGGACGCATGGGAAGTTCCTCGTAGACTATTCCGAGGACGAGTTGTTGGAAATGGAATCCCGATGAGTGTAATCGCCTGGTTTCGACAATCGCGTGATATTAATCTCCTGCCAACCCATACGCGTCACCACCGGCTCGCCGTCATTCGAAAGTTTCCAACACACAATAATGTGAGGGTCTCGTGAACCGCTCTTTCTGACGGGCCGGCAGTTCTTCCGATTCACCACCTTTTCGCTTGACTCTCACGTTACGTGATCCCGGAGAATGGAAAACGGCACGAGGCAAAATCGATGGCTTACACCGTCAAACAATTGGCCGTGATGTCGGGCGTCACTGTGCGCACGCTTCATTTTTACGATGAAATGGCGCTGTTGAAGCCTGCCTACACTAAGGCGAACGGCTACAGAATCTACGAAGAGCCGCAACTGCTAACGCTCCAGCAAATTCTCTTTAACGCGAGCTGGGCTTCGAGCTGAAGCGCATCAACGAAATCCTGAGCCAGCGACAATTCGGAAAAATCGCCGCTCTCAAGTCGCACCGCCGGGTTCTCGAAAAGAACGTCACGCGGACCCGCACGCTGATTGAGACCATCGATAAAACCATCAGTCACTTGAAAGGAGCAAAGAAGATGAAGAGTGAGGAACTGTTCATGGGCTTCAGCATCGGCGCAGGAAAAGACCGATTCAATGATGGGTTCAACCGCTACGGTACGACGATTGATTGCAAGGTGTCGGGAAAGGACACCGGTGGCGCAATGTGTGTTTTAGAGGTGAACAACACCGGATGGCCGCGCCACGTCAACCGAGACCAGGATGAGTGGATTTACATCGTTGACGGCGAGGTGGACTTGGAGATTGGCAAGAAGCGGTTCCACCTCGGAACTCGTGAATCCATGTTCATCCCACGCAACGTAGAGCACGCGTGGACGGCAGTCAGCGCCGCAACCAAGATCATCAATTCCTACCAACCGGCCGGCAAAGTCGAGGAGTTCTTTCAAGTGCTGGCCAAATTCAAAGAGCTGCCGACGCGAGAGCAGGCGATTGAGAAAAGCTACACCGCCGAACAGATAGACGGATTGAAGCGGGTGTTCGAAGCCCACGGAATGATTGTGACTGGCCCACCGCTCGACCTTGATTCGAATGGAAAGTAGGAGAAGACGGGCGAAATTACTCAGGTCGCGTGACGAGGTTTTCACGTCCGGCATTCGAGGAGCACGAGCGGGGCGTCGTGTATCAGAGTGGCGGAATTGTGGTGATCCGAGGCGCGACTTTAGCGTGGCGGAGCCGAGGTCGCGACCACAATTGCAGCGCCAGCCGGGCTTCCGCAGCTTAGGCTTGAGCCAGGCAGGCCATTGGCTTGCGGGGGCACTGATTCGCCAAATTCAGATGCTCACGATGCTGTACCCAAGTAGGGGAATCCATCACCACGTCAACTGTTGAAATATCCCGATTTCACTCATTGACCCGGCAAAAAGGCGAAACAAAGGCGCAAGCTTGTGCTAACGCCTGTTAACAGCAGTTGACTACCGGTTTGCCCGTTATCCAACCAGAATTGTGCCCAAGCACACCACGTGCTGGCTCCAACCCATGCCGCTTGAATCGCGGTAAAAAATTTCGAAGCACTATCTCGTGTTGCCAATCCAATACAACTGCCCCTGCAATTCGTCCCTAAGTACGCGGACGAAATGTCCTCGGAGGAACTCTTGAAAGAACTGTTAGCTGAGACGGCGGCGCGAGCCGCACGGTATGTGTCAGGGGTCAACAGCCGGGGCGTTCTGCCGCGGCCCGAAGACATCGCGCGCCTCGACGCTCTTAGCGGACCGCTGCCCGAAAACCCATCCGATCCAGCGGAAGTGCTTACCTTGCTCGACGACATCGGCTCACCGGCAACAGTTGCAACCACCGGCGGCCGCTACTTTGGATTCGTAATCGGCGGCACGCTTCCGGCTTCGCTGGCAGCGAACTGGCTCGCCGGCGCGTGGGATCAGAATGCCTGCATGCGGGTTATGTCTCCCGTTGCAGCAAAGGCGGAAGAAATTGTGCGGGAGTGGATTCTCGATCTTCTTGGCTTTCCAGAGAACAGCGGAATGGGATTTGTTACCTGCACCACGATGGCCAATTTTTCCGGCCTTGCAGCAGCGCGATCCGCCTTGCTTCAGCGCACCGGCTGGAATGTCGAGGATGATGGGTTGTTCGGCGCACCGCCCATTCGAGTGATCCTTGGAGCAGAAGTGCACGTCTCCGTACTCCGGGCGTTAACCATGCTGGGCCTCGGCCGCTCGCGAGTGACCACCGTTACAGCCGACGGTGAGGGACGTATGCGCGTCGATGCCCTGCCAGCGCTCGACGAGCGTACCGTCGTCTGTATTCAGGCAGGGAACGTAAACAGCGGCGCTTTCGATCCGGCAAAAGAAATCTGCGCCCGAGCCCGGGACGCGGGAGCCTGGGTGCACGTGGATGGTGCGTTTGGGCCGTGGGGCCTCGTGTCTCCGCAATATGCGCCGCTCGCGGATGGCGTGAGCGACGCCGACTCGTGGGCGATTGATTGTCACAAGTGGCTCAATGTTCCCTACGATTCGGGAATCGTCGTGGTGCGCGAGCCTCAGCATTTGCGCAGAGCGTTGTCGATGGGGAACGCGGCCTATCTGACCCAGAGCGCCGAACGCGAACCCTGGCAGTTCACACCTGACGCTTCGAGGCGTGCGCGCGGTATTGAACTTTGGGCAGCCATTCGTTCGCTAGGACGCAGCGGGTTGCGCGAAATGATCGAACGCAATTGCCGTCAGGCAAGGATGTTTGCCGATCGCCTGCGCGCCGCCGGGTTCACCATCCTGAACGACGTGGTCCTGAATCAGGTGCTGGTATCGTTCGGCAGTGCCGATGAGACACGCCGCATTATCGCCGGCATTCAGGACGACGGGACTTGCTGGTGCGGCGGCACGGAGTGGCACGGCCATACCGCGATGCGAATTTCGGTCTCCTCGTGGGCAACAACCGACGACGATGTCGAACGCAGCGCGCGAGCGATGATCCGCATCGCAAAGTCAGTGAAAGCCACTTTTCTGCCCAAAAACGAATAATCAAGGATGCAGATGGGTGGCATGAATGGGGTGAAAACCCGCAGTACAAAAAGTGAGTTACAAGCCACAGCGCGTCGAATCCGTGTCCCCGTTTCACGACTATCGAATTCTTTTTCGGACGGCGGAATTGGACCGCTTCCCAGCATTTTGACAATAGCTCGGCTGCAAGTGGACTCTCCTCCCCAAAAAACGGCACCACACCCCGGACCCCCTTCATTCCCACGAGACCCATCGCGGCGCGAGAAGAGCATGAACGGCAACAGGACCTACAAACGCGCTTGTGGCGACGTAATCGATAGCTCCTGGATTGTCGGCCAACAGGAAGTAATCCGAGCCGCCAACTGCTATGCAATCGTCTTCAACTGACGTTAAATCCCGATTTCACTCATTGACCCTGGGATCGGCCAATTCTCAATGAGTGTAATCGCCTGATTTCAGCAGTTGAGAATCCCCGATCAGTGGCAGGGCTTACTCAAGATGATATGTTCCCCACTCGAAAGTGAGCTTCGGATCGCAGTTTTTCGACTTCACTTCAATAGTAGTCTTGCCAGATTTCTTGCCAGCTACATAAGGCATCAATACCGAGAAGTAGGAGCCGTCCGCCTGAGCGATGCCTTTGTCATGGTGTTTTTCACCGTAGCTCTCGATGTCGATGGTCAGCTCCGCGCTCGGCTCAAACCCGCTTCCCTGAATAAAGGTCAACTCCCCGTTAGGCATTCCGATAATGGATTCCAACCTGCAGCCTTTATCAGCTTTCGTATTGGGAAAAGGGACGACAGCTACAAATCCCTTCACATGCTCTTCGTCATTGGAAACCAACCCAAATCGTTTAGGCTCACCCTTGCCCGCGTAGGCCACTAAATCAATAGGGTCGTTGGGGCCATCGCCCTTACATGTTCCCTCCCGTCCGGCGCAGATGGCCTCACCCTTTGCGTTCAATGTCACGCCTTCCATGACCGTAGGCATACTGCCGTCAAGCTGAACTTGGATCAACGTGTACGTGGTGTCTGAAGGCAGGCCGGTCCCATACAGACTGTAAGTGACCAGTGTGCGATCTGCGGACCGCGAGCGGTTCGTCTCTTTCAGAGATAGTTCCACACCCGGACTGCTAATGTCCTTGCCAAAGTGTTTTTGAAGTTTGGCAAGCTGTTCAACTTTTGCCCTTACCTCTGGCGTCAGATCTTGAGCGGTATTCCGAGCTGATGGAGGCGTCGCTTGTTTGGCCTGTTGAGCGACGGCAACGGCAACCAGAACCAGAACGGGAAACAAGTAGGACGGGCGATGTCTCATGCGCGCCATTTTACTCCCGTAGTTGTTGTAACATCGCGATATCACTCGTTGACCGGGAGGTAGGCGTCAATGGATGGTTGGTCTGCGAATCCTGATGTTGGTTTCGAGCGTGACGAAAGGTTGATAGCCGTTTTCTTTTATAGGTGCCGCGGCACGAACAAGCTGCTCGGAATCCAGCTCACTTTTCACTGCCTCGCGAAGTTCCTTCATAAACTGTTGCAGTTGATCATCCGTGATGGTGGGATTGGGATCATCCAAGTCAAAGGCCAACGTCGCTTTACTGGACTCTTCACTCTGTTTTCTAACCCCTAGGGTGGCTTCGAACTTGACGAAAGTTTCGTAACCTGCCTCCTTGATCCGATCTACGGCACGAGCGATCTGCTCAGAATCCGACAGCGCACTATTGACTGCCTCACCAAACTTTTTCATTTGCCGTTTCAGTTGATCATCCATAACGACAAGTTCAAGCCGCTCCCGACCGATGGGCTGGAATGTTAGGTCTAAAGGTCGCGCAAGTCAATAAAGGTGAGGAGTTTGAGAGCAATCCAAGCGGTCAATTGGCGAAAAATCGCGTCTCTAACAATGTCGGCGATGTCAAGCACTTTCGCGCACACTACAGCATGCACTCGGAGAAGAGC
The DNA here is from genome assembly GCA_963772195.1 of uncultured Acidobacteriaceae bacterium. GTDB lineage: Bacteria > Acidobacteriota > Terriglobia > Terriglobales > Acidobacteriaceae > Acidiflorens. Next base: position 436,804 of record CAVYWE010000007.1, read on the forward strand.
GCCATTTCGCTCTCGTGGAAAAGGTGCCGATCCAACCAAGGCTCGCTCGCAATCAAGTTTCAGGTCAGGAACTCAGTCCGACCCATGCATCTCTTCGGTCCACAACCTCGATCATGATTACTACTTCGAACTCCTCGGTGAAGAGGAGCGGGACGCCCAATCAATTACTCGGTGTTGGACTGCACACCATCGCGATTTCCGGGCTGTCCCGCGTGCGAACCGAACTTTCTAACTTGCTCGTAATCCCATCCCTTGCGCCACATCCAGAACATCTGAACCGCTAACCTGCGGGCCATGGCGACCTTGGCAATCTTCCGGCCTCGCCGCATCGCCAGGTGGAAGTACTTATTGCGCCACTCCGGGATGCTGCGTGCCGAAACTTGCGCCGCTTCCACCAACAGAAAACGCAGCAGCGCGTTCCCTTGTTTTGTGATGTGTCCCAGCCGTCGTCGATTCCCGCTCGACTCCTCCAATGGCACCAGTCCCAGATAGCTTGCGATCTGCTTGCCACACTGAAAACGATCCGCCGTTCCGATGATTAGCACGAAGGCCAGTGCGGTCAGTGGACCCACCCCGGGATGCGTCATCAGTCGCTGCGCCGCAGGACACTTCTCCGCTTCCTGCTCGATGGTTTGCGTCAGATCCGTGATCGTGGGATTCAGCCGATCCATCAGCTCCAGCAGATCGCGTCGTCTCCGGCTCGCCCACGGAGCTAACCGGAACGCCTCCAGTTGCCCTCGTCCCGCCTCTCGCCACAACCGCTTCTTACACCGTAGGCCTTCGTTGAGCGCCACCGCTTGCAGTTGGTTCATGATCCGGGTGCGCGCCTGCACCATGCGGTGTCGGTGCCACAGCAGTTGCCGCAGATCGCGATTCTCCCAGCTCGGTACCCAGATCCGCGGAAAGTCATCTTTCAGCATTAATTTCAGAATCAGTTGCGCATCCTGGCGATCCGTCTTCTGTTTGCGTACTCGCTTGGTTCGGATCTCGGCGGCGTCCCCGATCCACAACTCAAAGTTCAACTCCACCAGCAGCCGTTCAAACCAGCGCGCCTGTCCACTGGCTTCCATCCCCACGCGCACCTTTATTCCCTGGGCCGCAAGATCACGGTAGAACTTCTCCGCTTCCTCGCGTTGCTGCAGCCGCCGCTCTTGCAGTTCTCCAGTGTCGGTATCCACAAACGCAATTTGTTGGAAGGCCGGGTGGTAATCGCATCCTATAATCATCATGTTCGGCTCCTTTCTCCCGAGCCTTTTGGTTGGTTCGCACCACCAAGCTTACTCGGGTCCGGGAGCCGACATTGTTATGGAATCAATTACACTCACAACCGAGTCTCAGTCCCAAAGCGTTCATGTACTAAGACCGTGCTACTGACTCACTGCGTGGATATTAGCGAGAGGGATCGCGGTATTCGCCACCGAGCCAACCACCATGGGCTTGATGTTTATGCTACCTTTTTTGTCGAACAGAATCGCTGCGAAGCGTATCTCCTGTCCTGTGACTTTGCCTTGTTGATCAATTTGGAGCCGAATAAATGTAAAGGGATAGCCGCGATGCGCAATAAACATCTGGCCGTTCAAACTCCACAACCGATCCTCGGCCACCGCGACGATATTCAAGGTCCGGACCCCGCCTTCCGACGCCGACCTTACCACTCTGATCGGGTATGCCTCGGCTCGCACCCAGGATCTTCCCTTCTCAATCTTGCCCAACGCGCTCTCAACAGCGTCTTCGCCTCCCTTGGCATACGCCTGCGCAAGTTCTTGAATGTCTTGATCGGTTGAGAATTCTTCTATCTCGAATCTCTGTACAACGCCACTAACCGTGGCTTCAAAGGTCTCGATGATCGGCTTAGGCGGTTTCTTCTCGGCTACACCGGGCACGACACCGACCAGCAAGCACCCCGCACCAAGCAGTGCCAATACAGCTAATCGTTTCATGGGGGCTGTCCTTTTCCATGTGTACGACTGAACCTCAGCGCCGAATTATAGCCCTGCGAGCGGTAGTTGGCGAAATATCCCGATTACACTCATTGACCCGTAGTTGGTGTAATCGACTGTCCGGGATACGAAATAGCGAGACGGCAGGAGCGCCGCCCTCCCCCAGAGAAACGCTCCCGCCAGGGCCATTGTGGCACCCCACCTAGGCTGACACGGAAAGCTAGGTCGCCACCATGGCTACAAAGTCACAATGAAGCCGTTACCTTTGTCCTGGAAAGAAGGTTAACCTCAGGGTAGTTGGCGAAAAATCCCGATTACACTCACTGACCGGGGTTGTGAGTGATTTCGTCAGCGATCAGTTACAGTTTGATCGGCTGAGCCTTCTCCCAAGCTTCATCCTCGTTTTCGCTTTTTAGCACGACGTTCCAACGCCCGCTCGTATGCGTCGCGACGTGCCAGTTGTTCGCGTTCGCGCTCGCGCATGTTCACTTCCAATTCTTGTCTAACTCGGCTGATTTTTCTCCCCTCCCGTGTTTTCAGTAGGCAGAAAACGAAGGAGCGATCCGCCGCAGTCGGAGCCTGGCGCGTGATGTTGGCTTCCTTCGTGCCGCGTTGTCCAAGGGACATTTTCTGAAAAGGATCGACGGTGGCCTTGCGCGCCTGCAGGTCGATGAAATTCTTCAGTACCTGTTTTGTATAGTTGAGGGTAATGTCCGTGCCGATCAGCGAGGAATGGGCTAGGAGACGGACGAGCGCACCTTCCAACGCGCTCGCATTTGACCGGACATTCTGCGCAATGTAGAGCGCCACATCCTCTGGGAGCGTTACTTTTTCCTGCTCCGCTCTCTTCCGCAGAATAGCGACTTTTGTTTCGAGGTCCGGGGTCCGAATCAGGTTGCGAAAAATCTCCTCTCCCACGTGGCCTCCTTGTCGCCTGCTGAAGATTCTACCGCGCGTCTCTGAAGTGGGAGAAACATCTACCGCGTGTGCCGGGAACTGCCGGTTCGACCGCGCGCATCGCAAATGAGGCGCTACAGCGTTTCGGTGGTACTCCGGGGTCACCTTTTTCTAACTCGCGCTCCTGGCGCCTCCTACAGAAAAGGCCCCTTGTAGCGTGTTGAAAACAATAGGCGAATTTCAGGTTGTTTTGCGGTTCTAACCCTTAGCCGGGCACGCTTTTCAACTCCTCGGAATCCTGCCTGAATGGGGCTCAAAGCGGCCGGAATGCTATCTCAATATATACTATGTCTATAGACATTTCTCACTATCGCGAAAATACATCGTGCGCGTGTAAGAACCTATCCGTCGGGCCGCGAAACGAAGCGTCTGCGGGGATTCAGACCCCATATCCCCACCCCGGCAAGAGGGCTGGAGTTAAAGCCACCGGGCCGATAGAGCGCACGCCGCGGACCTCTACCGTGTCAAAGTCCCATTCAGTGGCAACTGATGCCTTCCGGTGGGCTGTAGTCCATCCAGAATCGACTCCAAGTGCGGAGATTAGTTCTTACAAGCCGACGTCACGGTACCAATCCGGCCAACTTCCTCGAAGCCCGTTTCTGGCCAATTAATCTGTCCATTCTGTGGCCTTATTCGTCGACAGTCGTTTGTGTTCGTGCTCCGCTCACAAAACAGCGTGTGACCGTCTGACACTTTCCCAGCCGGACAGCGCGTTTCTGAGCAGCACCAGTGTTGAAAGAGGCAAGGAACGGACTACGACGGGACGATATGATTTAATGGGCGGGCGTGGACATTCCGCCTGCCAATATTAATCAAACAGAACCTTCGGGGGCGGAAGACTGCACCGCATCGGTGGCGAAGGGTGCGGCGGTCGAAATGGAGCTCGGGCCGGAGAGCCGACTTCTACCCGAAATGCTCGGCGAAGAGCTTTGGCAGGCGGCCCGTGCTGAGCTGGTCGAGTTAAGCAAGGCGGAGTTTGCCGAGGCCCTTGAAACGATAGGAGCTAAGGACAATTTCGGTCTCGACCCGGGGAAGCAGGCCAACGAGCGGCAGCGAGAAACGTTCTGGCGGGCTCTGCACCTGGAGGAGCTTGCCATCGCGCGCGGATGCGCGCTGGGGCGCGAGTCCGCGTGGCGGCGCTTTCTTGCGCAATATCGGGAACAGCTGACCAGAGCCGCGGTGGAGATGACAGGGTCGGTTACGCTGGGCGAGGAGTTGGCGAGCGCGCTTTACTCCGAACTATTCGGGCTGACGGAACGCGAGGGCAAGCGCTGGTCTCCGCTACTTCGATACTCGGGGCGAGGATCGTTGATGGGTTGGCTGCGCGCGATCCTGGCGCAACGGCGCGTGAACCAGTACAGGAAGATCGGCCGGGAAACCGAGCTAGGTGAGATCGAACCAGCGGCGCGAGTCTCCGAGCAGATTGAGCTCAAACAATTAGAGGATTTGCGGGCGGCGATCAAGATGACGCTGAGCGCGGCTTCCCCGGAAGAGCGCTTCGTGCTTTCCGCCTACTACCTTGACCAGCATACCCTGCACGAGATAAGCCGCGTGCTTCGAGTTCATGAAGCGACGGTCAGCCGCAAACTGAAGCGCGCGACCGAGCATCTGCGAAAAGAGCTGCTGCGGACTCTTAGGGAACGGGGCCTGAGCCGGCGCGCGGCAGAGGAGGCGCTCGGGATCGATCCCAGGGATGTGGATATCCATCTGCGCAGGTTGCTGCAAGAATCGGAGGGCGGCCCGAACTCTAATAAGGCGGATCTTCATAAGGGCGATCCTCATAAGGAACGACAAGAGTGAACTGGAATTTCCAACTCGGGATACATCCTGACGCTGACCAGCTCAGTGTGTTCGTTGAGGGCGCCGCTACGTCGCGGGAGCACGAGCGGATGCTGGCGCATCTGGCCGAATGCGCGGAGTGCCGGAAGGCGGTGTTTTTCATGCAGCCGCAGGAGGAGAGGCAAGCAGTTGCGCGAGAGCCGGTGAAAGGATGGATCTGGGGGCGGCTGTTGCCGGTCGGGCTGCCCGCGGCGGCGCTGGCGTGTGGACTGGTTGCGGTCATGGTCCATATTTGGAACCGTGACAGCGCTCTTCGGAACCCGCAGCAGGTTGCAAGTTTACGAAAATCTGAGGTTCATCTTCCGCCAACGACGGTCGCGCCTAGCACCGATTCAGAGACGGTTCAGCGATTTGGAACAGCCAGAGGCGCTGCGCCGGCGAGCAATCTTTCAGGGCACGCGAACTTGAGTTTGCCTAAATCCTTGAATATGCCTGAATCGAGCGGGCAAGCGGCGCCAAAAGTTGCTGCTCCCGAGACAACCGCCGCTGGACTTTCTGCCAACGCTCCGGTTGGGCGTGCGGGGGGATCCGCGGGCGGTGTGATTGGGGGGATCTCGCCCGAATTGCCATTGAATGGTCGGAATTTCGCGAGGCTGCAGAAGTTCGCGAAGATGCAGCAAATCCCGGCACCCTCAGGCGCACAGGACGCGGCATCACAAAATGACCTAGCCAAGAAGAAAGACCTGGGTGGATTGATGATTGAGCAAGCGAGCGGGCAAGATAAAGCGCTCGCCGGAGTTTCCGGCCGCATCACGGATCGAACGGGCGCTGCCATTTCGGGGGCGAGCGTATCTGTGCGCGATGCGATTGGCAACACGCGACAGACAACAACGAGCGCAGATGGCAGCTTCAATCTGACAGGACTGCCGGCTGGACGGTACGAGCTAACAGCGACGGCGATTGGGTTCAAGACAACCGAACAATCGATCGAGTTGAATCCGAGCCAGCTTGCGATGATGGAGCCGGTGCTTGATGTAGGGACGGTATCAGAAACGGTGGAGGTAGCGAGCGCCGCGGCGCAGCTCCAAACTGAATCGGCCAACGTGGGCCAGGTCATAACAGGCCAGGTCGTTGCAGAAATACCCGGAGTGGGGCGGGATGTAGGGGTACCGTCCGGCCTGCCAGTTACGGCGACTGTATCGCACGGCAAGCGGTCTATTTCTCTCGATAACGCGGGCAATCTCTTCCTGAGCCGGAATGGGGGCAAGAAGTGGAAGAAGATCAATGCGCAATGGGCGGGGAAGGCAGTCCGCATCGAGTTGACGCCAGCCTACTCGAGTGAGGCTCCAGCAAAACCTAAGAACGAGACCTTGGGGAAGGCGAGCGAGGCGGCAGTATTCCTGCTAACCACGGATTCCGGCACGGTTTGGACCAGTAAAGACGGGGCGCACTGGCGCCAGCAGTAACTTTTTAAACTCTCCTCGGATAAGACTCCGCAAAAAATATTCTGCAAGACTGCCGATCAGGCGCGAACTCCGATTGAACGAACGAAGCGCGGCGCGCCCTCCGGTCCTTGACGCAAAGGGGGGACGCGTGATGCCTCGGCTGCTTCAGGCTTTCGCAGTGTTGGCACTCTAGAAGTGTCTCGGAGGATTCCATGGTTTATGGCAAATGGCACCGGACGGCGATCAGATTCACGCTTGTGCTTGTCGCTGCATTTCTTACCATGCTCGGATTCGTTTTCCAGCAGCCGTTTCAGGCAGCGTCTCATGTTTCCTCCCCGGTTGCGACTTATTCGCAAGGCCTGTTGCGACTGACCATTCCTTACGAAGCGTTACATGCTGGAACGGGGCGATTCACGGTGGAGGTCCTGGATCCAGAAGATCAGGCCATCGGGCACACCCAGCAGCAAGTAAAAATCACGGCCCGAAACGGGCAGTTGCAGAGTGAGGTAGGACTGGAAAAGAGTCTGGCCATTGACGATCTAGTGTGGCATCGAGTTCGGTACCGTTTCGAATATGACGACGCGTCAAAGCCTGATCTCGAAGGGACGGAATCGATCTCCCAGATCCTGAGCCGGCCGGTGATTCATATTTTGGGGCAACAGTCTTATATCGCCGGAGGTCAGGCGGCTGTGCGCGTGATTGTTACAGACACCAAGGATGAGGCGATATCCGGACGCGGTTCGGTTCAGATCGAATTGCTGGACGCGGACGACAAACCGGCGGATGGCAAACCGCGCGTCCTTTTCTCGGGTCGCTTGAATCGGAATGGAACTACGGAAGCGCAGTTTCGCTTTCCTGCCGGTGTGATTGGGAGTTACCGGCTGCGCTATGTTGCCGACACGCCGATCGGGTCGACGGAATTTACACAGGACGTACACCTGGAGGATAAGGTTTCCATTCTGCTTACTACGGAGAAGCCACTCTACCAGCCGGGGCAGATGATTCATGCGCGGGCGCTCGCGCTTGACCGCTCGGAGCATCAGGCAGCGGCGAAGCGCGCGCTCACGTTTGAAGTGGAAGATTCTCGCGGTAACAAAGTCTTCAAGAAAGCGACTGCGACCGACCAGTTCGGAGTGGCATCGGCTGAATTTGGCTTGGCCGACGAGGTCAACCTGGGAACGTATCATCTGCGCGCGTTGATGGGGGAGGCCGATGCGCCCAGCAATACGGCTGAGATCGCGCTTAATGTGGAGCGATATGTTCTGCCGAAATTCAAGGTTGCCGTTGAATTTGCGGACGAGAAAGATGGCAAGAAACAGAAGCGCGGTTATCAACCAGGCGATCATGTTACGGGCACGGTGCGCGCCAACTACTTTTTCGGAAAGCCGGTGGACCACGCCGAACTCACCATGAAGGCTTCGGCAATGGATGTGTCGCTGTTTGAGGCCGCATCAGCCACTGGGAAGACGGATTCCGACGGTTCGTATCATTTCGACCTCACATTGCCGAAATACTTTGCCGGGCGGCCGCTTAACCACGGTGCGGCTCGTGTGTTGATTGAGGCGACGGTGAAAGATTCCGCTGGGCATTCGGAGACTCGCGGGCAGCCGATCACGGTGAGCGATTCGCCGCTGTTGATCACTGCGATTCCCGAGGGCGGCACACTGGTCCCTAATCTGGAGAACGAAGTCTTCATACTGACTTCCTATCCGGACGGAACTCCGGCGAAGGCTGACGTGACGGTTCGATCCTCATTGAATGAGGATCAACATGCGTCGACCGATGATGGCGGGATTGCCGTAATCGCGATCAGGGCCAAGGGAGGCAAGGAGGCGTTGAAGATTGAAGCCAGGGATCAGGAAGGAAATCAGGCGTCGAGCAAAGTGGAATTGGAGGCTCGCGAGGGAGAGGATCAGATTCTTCTACGCACCGAACGTGCCGTCTATCGTACCGGCGAGCGCATTCGACTGAAGGTATTTTCCACTAAGGCGCGCGGGGCGGCGTACGTGGACATTGTGAAGGAAGGCCAAACGGTGCTCACCCGCGACCTCGATCTTGAAAATGGCCAGGCGGAACTATCGCTTACGGCCACGCCTGAGATGGCGGGGACGGTTGACATGAGCGCGTATCTCTTCGGCAGAGACGCACGTCCGGTAGGCGATCACCGACTGCTGTTTGTGCAGCCGGCCAACGAACTGAAAATCGAGACGGTCGCGGACGCCTCGGTCTACAAACCCGGCGGCGATGCGCGCATCAAGTTTCGCGTGACCAACTCGCATGGCGAAGGCGTCCATGCCGCGCTTGGATTGCAGATTGTCGATGAGGCCGTGTTTGCACTGGCGGAAAAGCAGCCGGGCTTTGCCAAGGTCTTCTTCTATCTGGAGCAGGAGGTAATGAAGCCACGTTATGAAATCCACTCGATCGGCATGCCGGATGTTGTCGAACCGGCCGAGCAGTCGCATGTCGACCAGCGAGACCGGGCTGCGCGCGCGCTATTCTCGGCAACCGAGATCGTGACTCCGAACAAATTTGAGACAACATTCGGCAAGAATGTGCCGATGACGAAGTACGCCGATTACTGGCGCCGCTACCAGCAACAGTTTCAAATGCAGGCCAACCGGTTAGCGAAAGAGCTGAGCGCGGCTTACGAGAAGAATCCAAAGGCCGGCGATCCGACGGACGTTTACGGGAAGCTGGCACAGTCGGGGGATGCGGAGTTTCGTGATCCATGGGGTCACGGTCTCACATTTGAACGGGCGCGCTGGGATGCGTCGAAGAATTATTACTTGATGCGAAGCGCGGGGCCAGACGGCCAATGGAACACGACGGATGATCTGCAGGCTGTTTTGCTTTTTCGGCGCAAATGGATTGCGGGCCCGCCCGATCCGGCGTCAACCAGGATTAACGTCAACATTGAACATGACCGAGGCCCGTTGAATGGCCGGGCGGAGATCGTGGGAACCGTGACCGATCCAACTGGCGCCGTTGTGGCTGGAGCCAATGTCGAGGTGCGCAGCGGCGGCAGCGGGAAGATCCGTTCCGCGACCAGCAACGCGTCTGGTCGATTCAGTTTTTCCGGCCTGCCAGAGGGTGATTACGTAATCCAGGTAACGCAGCAGGGATTCAAGACGGCGGCTGTGGCACTCACGCTTGAGGTGCGCGACAGGGCCGTGCTCTCCGCAGTGTTGTCGGTAGGTTCAGTCAATGAAGCGGTTGAGGTTAGTGCGGGGGCGGTGCAGGTTGAAACCATGAATGCGGAGGTTGCGGGTGTACCCGGCGGCGCAGCTGGAGGCGTGATTGGCGGTTTGATTACGGGGCAGCGGATTGCAAACCTCCCACTCAATGGGCGCAACTTTGATCGGCTTGAAAATTTTGCCGCTTTGAAAAAAGACCATAACAGCGCAGTTCTCGCCAAGGAGAGCACCGGACCGCCCGCCGCGCATGTGCGTTCTTATTTTCCTGAAGCGCTCTACATCAACCCCGAAATCATAACTGACAAGGATGGACGCGCCAACATCGAGATTCCGATGGCCGACTCCATTACGACGTGGCGCATGGCGATGATTGCCTCCACGCAACAGGGAGCGCTCGGCACGTCAACTTCGAGCCTGAAGGTTTTTCAGGATTTCTTCGTCGATCTCGATCTGCCAGTCACGCTGACGCAGGGTGACCGCGTTTCGATTCCGGTGGCTATCTACAACTACTCGGATTCTCGCGGCGATGTGAACCTGAAACTTCAATCCGACGATTGGTTTTCGCTGGTCGACGACTCCGGTGAGAAATCTGTCGGGGTCGATTCGGCTCGGGTCGGCGGTTCGCAGTTCACGCTGGAAGCCCGGCGCATCGGGAAGTTCAAACTGACGCTCGCAGCGCGCATGCAAGGCGGTTCGAATCGCGCCGACAACGGTCGCGCCGACATCGTGGTCCGAGAAATCGAAGTCATTCCCAATGGCCGAGAACAAAGCCTCGTCTTTAACGGCCGCCTGGAAAATACAGTGCAACACGAACTCGCTTTTCCAGCGACCTCCATTCCTGAAGCAAGCAAGATTTTTGTGCGGCTTTATCCCGGTCCGATGAGCCAGGTTGTGGAAGGGATGGACGCCATTCTGCGCATGCCGGGTGGGTGCTTCGAACAAACCTCGTCGAGCACTTATCCAAATGTGCTGGCGCTTGACTATATGAAGCGCTCGAAAAAGCTAACTCCCGAGGTACACGCAAAAGCTGAAGGCTTCATCGCAAATGGTTACCAGCGTCTTCTCACCTTCGAAGTTCCAGGAGGCGGCTTCTCGTGGTTCGGTAATGCGCCGGCCAACAAGATTCTGACCGCCTACGGCCTGATGGAGTTCTACGATATGTCAAAGGTTCACGACGTGGACCCGAAGCTCATCTTGCGAACCCAGCAGTGGCTGGCGAGCCAGCAACTGGAAGACGGGAGTTGGAAGCCGGATACGCAATTTATCAATGAAGGGGCAACCAATCGCTACAACTCCGATGTGCTACGGATTACTGCTTACCTGGCCTGGGCGCTCAGAGACACTGGCTACCAAGGGCCGGCGGTTGAAAAGGCAAAACAGTTTATCGAAAAACACATGACCGCCAAGATAGATCCCTACACGCTGGCCGTCGTCGCCAACTTTGCTACCGACTACAAAGAAGACCGCGAATTTACGCGGCAGGCGATTCAAATGCTTCTCGATGCGCGCACCGAGAAAGACGAGCAGGTTTGGTGGAGTGCGGAAGAGACGAGCGTCTATGCCACCGGGCCGAGCGCCGCGGTGGAGACGACGGGCCTCGCGGTGCAGGCGCTGCTTCAGTCGGGTGAGGCATCGGGAACGGCGCGCAAGGCTCTCACTTACATCGCGTCGAAAAAAGATGCTTACGGAACCTGGGGAACCACACAGGCTACAATCATGGCGCTTCGTGCTCTGCTTACTGCCACGGAAAAAGGTGCAGCCGATGTACGCGGCACAGTGGTGGTGCTGCTGAACGGCAAGCCCGCGGAAAAACTCGAACTGACGCCAGAGAACAACGATCTACTCCATCAATTCGCGTTCAAGAACGTCAGTACAGACGGCGTCTCAACGGTTGGTCTGCACTTCGAGGGGAAGGGCGGTCTCGCCTATCAGATCGTGGGAAGCTATTACCTGCCATGGGATGAAAAAGCGGCGGGCGAGCCGCTTTCCATCGACGTCGCCTATGACCGCACACGCCTCGCGCAGGACGATATTGCGACGGCAAGCGCCACAGTCAGAAACAACTTGCCGAAGGCGGCCAACATGGTGATGGTCGATCTCGGCATTCCTCCCGGTTTTGACCTGCTCAGCGAGGATTTGCAGGATTACCAGGAGAAGAGCGCCCACCACAAGGGCGGTCATCTATCGAAATTCAGCCTTACGGCGACGCAAGCGCTTCTCTACTTCGACTCGTTTTCTCCCGGAGAACTGGTCACATTGAAGTATCGTCTGCGCGCCAAGTATCCCATTCGGGCCCGAACCTTCAAGTCGCAAGTTTACGAATACTACGATCCCGAAATAGCTTCCGTTGCGCGGCCAGTGCAGTTGGAGGTGCGCAAGCGGTAGCGCAGAAACTGGACCCGGGACGTACCTTACAGCAATGCTGGCCACAAGTCGGCTTGGGGGAAGCGACTCAGTTGAGATTTCCCGAAGCGCGTTTCTGGACCACTTTCGTGTTGCGGGCAGGGTGTTCCCCAGTTTTAATCACCCCACTTGCACTGCGAGCATCGAGACCGAACCGCCATCTACGCCCTCAACAGGAAATGTGAGCGGCTCGGATGGTGTGCGAGTGCCCGCAACGTAAAGCAGCGGCACATAATGGTCCGGCGTGGGCACTGCTAGTTCCGCTTCACTGCCGAGCTGATCCTCGTAATTCACGAGCGGCTTGTACTCTCCCGCGAGGAGCAGCTCGCGGACTCGAGTTTCAAACGAGATCGCCCAATCGTACGGCTCCGGTGCGTGCCGTCCCCAAGCATAGGCATGCAGGTTGTGCACGATGTTGCCGCTACCGAGGATGAGAATGCCTTCTTCTCGTAAGAGTGCCAGGCGCTTGCCGACTTCGTAATGGAACGAGGGCGGTTGCGTTTCGTCAATGCTGAGTTGAACTACTGGAATATCGGCTTGTGGATAGACGTGGCGCAGAACCGACCAAGTACCGTGGTCGAGACCCCAGCGGTCGTCGCGACGCACCGGCACATGAGCAAGCAATTTCTGGACGCGCGCAGCGAGGTCGGGATCACCCGGCGCGGGATATTGCACCTGATATAGCTCGCGCGGAAAGCCGCCGAAATCGTGGATCGTCCTCGGCGCGGTGCTCACGGTGACGGCTGCGTCTTCGATGTACCAGTGGGCCGACACCGAAAGTATTGCCTTCGGCTTCGGCAGGGTCGCGCCGATCGATGCCCACCGCTGCGTATAAGGGTTCACCAGCAGCGCATTCATCGGATTCCCGTGCCCAATGAACAACGCTGGCATCCGCTCGGCCATTATTGGATCGCTCGTCGTTACGCCGCCTTTTGCTCTTGGGTCGGCATTAGGCCTATTTGCTTCAGCATGCCCATGAGATCGTAAAAAAGATTCTCTTCCACGATCTGGCCCTGTTCGTTCCAGCGCGCAACGGTACAGAAATCCACGTGGAAACTCTTGTTCGTGGGCTGGATCACCGTTCCGCCCGGCATCGTCATCGGACCTGTCATCGTTCCCCTGAAATCCGCCACAGTGCACGTCCATTCGCCCTGAGCAATCTCCACTTTATAAGGATGATTAATCAGATGATTGTCGGGGAACGTCTTGAAAAAGTTGATCGACTCCGCCTTGTGATTGTCGCGTCCTCTTGTTGGCTCGGCCTGACCGGGCCAAAAGACGGTGGTGTCCTTGGAATGCCGCTTTTCAAACGTATCCCAGTCCTGTGCGTTCCACGAATCGTCGAGTGTCCGCATTAGCTCAAGATTGTTCTGTGTCACGTGATCCTCCCAAAATACGCAATTGCTTAAACAGGTGCTAGCCATCATCCGTCAGCGCAAACCGTACAGGAGAAGTCGGCTCTGTCGGGCGCCGCATGCATCCATGGCACCGTACAGGACGAACGAGATCGATATACGCACGCCTATCCTATACTTTCCACGCGCGAGCGATAGATTTCGTCGCTGCTGCAAGACGGGCATCGTCCCAGTCGTAATTAATCGCCTGGTCGCTGTAAGGCCTCCATCAACTCGCGGAAGGCAAACAGCCGAATAGTAACGGCCATCAGGCAACCTAATCTGTTCAATATGGCACACTTCTTCGTGCTAAGCCTTGCTACCGTCGGAAAGCGGAGCCTTTGAGGCTCTCGTCCAGGAATTCCTGAAAGACGATCAGCAGGAGTTTATTTTTCCGACGACAAAAAAGAAAACATGGTCGTGGAAAAGAACAGCTATCAGCAGAAGATAGCAGAAGTGAAGGTCCCGCGTTCGAAACGAAGAGGTGATTGAATGAACAGGAACCCTGGTTTGCGAACTTTTGTAATCGCAGCTTTGTGCGCTGTTGCTGTCGTGTTTCCAACCACTCGATTAGTCGGACAGGTTGTGTCGCTCGATCCCGTGAAGATGGCGCGCATAGGCACGGTCGATGAACGATTTCAGTCCTACAACATTGAAATGGTGGAGGTCATCGGCGGAAGATTTTGGAAACCATACGGGAGCACCACGAACGAAAGTAAAGCGCAGGAGTCCGCCTCCCACGCGGGTTTCGCTCCGGCAGGCATAGATCCGAACCTCTATCAATATCGAGCGCCCATTGATCTTTCAAATCCGCGATTGCGAAAATTGGCAGCGGCGTTAAGCCCCGCATATGTGCGAGTCAGCGGCACGTGGGCCAATAGTGCCTATTTTCAGGATTCGGAAAATGCCGCCCCGGCAAATGCGCCATTGGGTTTCAGCGGAATCCTAACGCGACAAGAATGGAAAGGTGTCATTGATTTTTCTCATGTGGTGAATGCCGAGATCGTCACGTCCGTGGCAACCGGACCAGGACCCCGTGATGCGCAAGGCGTGTGGACCTCCGAGCAGGCTCGGGAATTGTTTGAGTACACAAAATCTGTTGGAGGACGAATCGCGGCAAGCGAATTCATGAATGAGCCGACATTTGCAGCGATGGGCGGCGCACCGAAAGGATACGATGCCGCAAGCTATGGCCGCGATCTCGAGGTGTTCCGTTCGTTCCTTCGGAAAACAGCGCCCGATACACTATTTCTCGGTCCAGGTTCAGTTGGCGAGGGACCGTTCGCAATGCCAATGGGCGGCGGAGTGCTGAAATCCGAAGACCTGCTCCACGCAGCCGGTCCGGTATTCGATGTTTTTTCGTACCATCTCTATGCCGCTGCTTCGCAGCGGTGTGCAAGCATGGGCGCATCATCACAAACAACGGCAGCAGCGGCACTTTCTCAGGACTGGCTCTCGCGACCGGAAAAGATTGGCGCATTCTACGCGGACCTTCGAGACAGGTACGAACCGGGCAAATCACTCTGGATTACGGAAACTGCCGATGCAGCCTGCGGAGGAAACCCCTGGGCATCGACTTTTCTGGACACCTTCCGATATCTTATTCAACATGCAACCCTCGCCCAGCGTGGCGTGACAGTGATTATGCACAACACACTGGCATCAAGCGACTATGGCCTGTTAGACGAAAGTACATTCGCACCACGTCCGAATTACTGGGCCGCTTTGCTTTGGCGACGCCTTATGGGTGCGACCGTTCTCGATCCACAGATAAAACCAGCCCCGAACCTTTATGTTTATGCGCACTGTCTGCGGAACCATCCCCGCGGCGTCGCGCTCTTGGTCATCAATGCCGACGGACAGCAAGTCCATGAAATCACATTGGTCCCTGAGGCAGAACGCTACACACTGACTGCCAACCAACTTCAAGACAGAGCAGTGCAGCTCAACGGGAAGACGCTTGAACTGAACAGCGATAGCGACGTTCCAGAATTCGTGGGTCAGCGAACGCTCGCAGGTCGTATCAGGTTCTCGCCCGCCAGCATTACGTTCCTGGCAATTCCCAACGCTAACAACAGCACTTGTCGCTAGCTCGCTACCCGACTCATGTTGTGGCGATTTGACTTTGAGGAGACTACTTTCATGAGCGAGAAGAAGCCGGCAGAGATCCTTGCAAGTCTAGCCACATTGCTTCCAGAACTAGAGGCTGTCTATAAAGACATCCATGCCCACCCCGAATTGTCGATGCACGAAACACGAACCGCTCAGATTGCGGCGGATCATCTCAAGGCCAACGGCTTTGAGGTCACCACAGGAGTCGGCAAGACGGGAGTTGTCGGTATATTGCGCAACGGAGACGGCCCAGTCGTAATGCTGCGCGCTGACATGGATGCGTTGCCCATCAAGGAAGCTACTGGTCTCCCCTATGCGAGTACAGTTACAGCGACAGGCCCTGATGGCAAGACGGTGCCAGTGGCGCACTCCTGCGGGCACGACATGCACGTGGCCTGCTTGATTGGAGCTACCTCGCTCTTTGCCAAAAGCCGCGATAGCTGGCACGGAACGTTGATGCCAGTCTTTCAACCAGGGGAGGAGACGGCACAGGGCGCTCAAGCCATGATTGACGACGGGCTCTTCAAACGGTTTACGAAGCCCGATGTCGTACTCGGGCAACACGTCATGAGCTTGCCGTCTGGGCACCTCGATTGGCGTACAGGGGTTGTGACCTCCGCTGCTGACAGCCTGCAAATTCGTTTGTTTGGGCGTGGTGCAGCAGTGGCTTGGTCACTCTGACATGGAATCGACGATGCGGTACCTGAAGCCATCTCGAAGCCAGCATGTACGAGATAAGGTGAACGAGATTTTCGCTTAGTCGTTCCCTCGCGCCCAGTGCGGTTATCTCCGAATCGCCTGGCGAGTCTAGGGACGCCGCTGTAGAGGGGGCATCTGCTTGAGGGGGTAGTGTATGGCGACGGCAAAATGCTCCCTCCCACCTTCCGAGTTAAGAGCTGTGTACTCATGAGGAACGTGCGGGCGAGGTGGGCGAGAGCGCCTCGGGGAGCGCGTGCAGCACTTTTGCCGTCGCCACACAATGTCTCGTCAAGCGAATGCTGGGTTAGATATACGAAGGAAAAATTCACCGCCAACGACGGACGGTGCGAAACACTTCTCCCGTGCTAGGCTTCAGAAGTCTCTTACACATCCCTCCGCCGTGCCCCGTTCTGGGCGTCGGTTTCCTGTGCAACCGCTCCAGACCCGGAGACCAAGATTGGGCATATTGTTCGCGGTCTTGTTGGAATCAGTGGTGCTTTGAAGCGTTTATCTGGCGAAGGCTGGCTAAGAGTGCAGAAGCTGGTAATGGCCTAATCAAATGATCCTAGAGTGCGCCGCACAGATTTGGCTCATCGATTTGGAGGTGTCCTCGGTAAGTCCTGTCTTTGGATACGCACAGAACAGCGAGAATGCCTGACTCTGGCATATCTGATGCCACAGGTATTCGAGCCGAATGGTAGCCGCTTGATCACCCCTTGCCCAGAGGAGAGCGACCATCTCACCAAACGCACGCACGCGCCGACTCTTCGCTCGCGCACGCGTGATCAACTCGGTAACGAGATCGCCGAAGAGTTTATCGTCCGGCCACTGTTTTACCATGAACCTGGCAAGAGCTTCTTCCGCTTCCAGAGCAATATATTGATCCTGCGATCGGGCCCTAGCCACATCCACGCCCGACGCCCGCAATTGTTCCTCAAGAGATCTAAGGTGTTCCGCGGTGGCGATGACAATAGCACTTTCGCCCGCCTTGAGGCCGCCACCAATGAATCCCACCAGCGCATCCAGCAATACTCCGTCGTGTTCGTAGAATTGAGCGATGTGTTCACAAGGAGCAATCTCGCCCCAGAACACCTGGGTCCCGCTAGACTGATAATCAGACATTGCTACTCCGTTCCTCTCCTCCACGCCCACTTGCCTGCGATGTCACATGCAAGTGGACGAGGGTCGTAGCGTTGTAACCTGTTAGGATCCCGCGCCATGCCGGCACTATTTCTTACGCACAAGAAGAAACGACACGCGTGCCGCGCGGTCACCGAGCCCAAACGTAAGAGCTTGGCTCGTCAAGCTGCCCGACTCCCCATCACAAAATGCAGGATCAGAGAGATTACCGCGAAGAGAAGCAATAAGTGGATCAGGCCGCCAGCGACGTGGAACACCGTGAAACCACCGATCCACGCTATTAACAGAACTACGAATAAGATTGTCCAGATGCTCATTGGTCTTCTCCTTTTTGCGCTCGCAGAGTGCGGCGCAGAACGCTGAGGATAGTTCCGGCGCGCCGGGCGAAATATTCCTCGCCCGGTTTGCCGCGCTAAAAGACGTAACTATGCGACCTCTCGGGCTGGCACGGCCGTCTTCTCGCCACGAGCCTCGCCGGTTGAAGAAATGTCCTGAGCGCCCGTGCGTTCGAGTATTTCCTTCGCCTTCTTGATCTCGTTTGAATTGTCCGAGTGAACGGAAAGCAGAATCCCGCCGTCTTTCACGCGGCCTTCATAGCGCTTGGCCTCGTATTCTGGTATGCCCATGCCGATCAAAGCGCCGGTGAGACCTCCGACCGCGCCACCAACGCCGGCTCCCGCCAGCGCCGCCATGATTGGACCGGCAGCGATGAAAGGTCCAAGGCCGGGAATCGCCAGTGCGCCGATTCCGACTAGCCATCCCAGACCGCCACCCAGCAGCGCTCCGGTGCCGGCACCTGTTGTCGCACCTTCCGGCGCCTTGGTGTTCTTTTCGTGGGCAAAATCCTTTGTGCCCTGGTTTTCGGGAAACAGCGCCGACACGTCGTTGTTCGAAAATCCGGCTGACTTGAGAGCTTCCACGGCGCGATCAACGCTCGACCGATCCGTATAAATGCCAAATACTGCTGTATTCTTCCCTGCCATTGGTAATCTCCTGTTTTCTTATTGCTTGGGTTTAACTTCCAGTTGATTTGTTACTCTTTCCCTGCCGACGACGTCGGCTGCCTTGGCCTCGATTGCGCTCTTTTCGTCTTCCGACCGCACCGGTCCCTTGAGCGTCACCATGCCGTTCTGGGAGATGATCTTGATGTTGTGGGCATAGGAAGAAAGCGACTTGTCCTGCGTGATAGACCGGCGAATATCACGAGTGATTTCTCGGTCAGGCCGATTTTCCTTTTGTTGATCTGCCGTCGGCTGTGCATTGCTCCGGTCCCGCTCGTTGACCTTCGTGTTATCCGCGGCAGGTGCCGCAGAAGGCTCCTGTGCATTTGCCGCCGTCGACGCCAGAGTCAGCAGGACCGCGAGCGCAAGCGCACTAAAAGCCACTTTCAAGAAATGTTTCATCTGTACTCCTCCTTAGTGTTCCACTCCCGTGTTCGTTGCCGAAAGCGGAGTCGATCAGTTCGCTGTAGTGAATGAACAATTAACCGTACATCGAGAGCCGCAGGATCTTAAATAGCGTTCATCCTGTACGTGGTCATTAATAATCAGGTACGAGGCTGTAGTCCTGACCAATTGTCAAAAGGCGTCCTGATTCTGATAAACGGGAATAAAAGACACGCCGTGTTTCTGACATTGAAAACGGCGCGCTGCGGAAGTAAGCAGTCTTGCTAAAATCTTTGCGGAGACTATCGACAATCAGGAAGCGCACTTTAGCAGCGTGCGCAAGTCCTCGACGAGTGCTTCCGGTGGACTGGACTTCGATGCCACTTTGCTCACGCCCGCCGCCAGGGCTGCGTCCTCCACGTTCGAAGTTACAAAAGACGTGTACAGCAGTAGCGGGACCGAGGGCAACAGGGCCTTTAATTCTCGCGCAGCCTCGAAGCCGTTCATTACGGGCATGGAAAGATCGAGTACGATTACATCAGGCTGCAACTCGCCGGCTCTTTCAATCGCTTCGCGGCCGTTTTCCGCTTCGCCGCATACCTCAAATTCGAGGACTGAGTCAATAACGTGCCTCAGCGCCATTCTCAGGGCTGCGTGGTCGTCCACTATCAGAATACGTTTCGCTTTTGCCACGCCCGACCTCCATGACAGCGTGGCCCGTGCGATGTGAA
The DNA here is from genome assembly GCA_963772195.1 of uncultured Acidobacteriaceae bacterium. Classification (GTDB taxonomy): domain Bacteria; phylum Acidobacteriota; class Terriglobia; order Terriglobales; family Acidobacteriaceae; genus Acidiflorens. The sequence goes on from CAVYWE010000007.1 coordinate 455,983, forward strand.
TGCGCAATCAGGTGAACAGGGTAGTTCGGTCGCGGAAAGATGTCCGACGTTTCGGCTTCCGCACCAAATTATGGTTGCGTCTGCGCAGAGTCTCGGCAACTTCTCTGTGTTCGATATCGAACGGTAAACCGCCGTGTCGAATCCTAGACTTTGAGAGTGAAGGAGCGTAGTTGAGACACAAAAGGAATTTCGTTGTCCCTATTGTGTTGTAGATGAGAAGTTCCATTTAATGACCGGTGTTTCTAAGGGGCGGTGGGTCTGCAAAAACTGTGGCCACATTGTTTTTTCGGACAATACGGCTTTTAGATGTCCGTGCTCGAAGTGTGTAGAAGTTAATTTGTCTCCTCGCATCCGTCGATTACGACGACCGTAGTTTGATAGATGCTGGAGCTGCGGATCGTGACCGTGTTTGTTCTGTGCTTCGAAACGTGCTCCGCATGTTCGATTACGGTTCCCTCCAAGAAACGGGTGCAGCGCATCTGTCGCGCTCTCAGCGACGAGACCGGGCGAGATACCGTCAGGCTGGATCCGAAGGTCATGGTGGAAAAGCTCAACCGGATGTTGATCGGCTGGGCCAACTACTTCTGTCTGGGATCGGTCAGCAACGCCTACAGGGCGGTCGATATGCACGCCCGCCGGAGGCTGCGTCGGTGGCTATGCGACAAACACAATGAGCCGCGACCGGGTTACATGCGTTTTCCGGAAGCGTCTCTGCACTCCGTGTTTGGCTTCGTCCAGTTATCACACCGGACCGCGAGCCTTCCGTGGGCGAAAGCGTGAGTCTTTTCCGAGAGCCGGATGCGGGAAATCTGCCAGTCCGGTTCGATGAGCGGGGACATTGCCATTCATCCCGGGAGAAACCCGTCGACTAACCGCGGCTGAGTTCCCAGAAGCCGACTTCTGGCCCGGCACAACTTCCGTATTGCCCGTCATCCTGGCACAATCGCCAAAGTGACCGGCTGACACATCCACGATTAACCGACTGCTGAGCCGGGGAGATAGGTCGCTAAAGGCTACAACGAAGCCTGGACTAGGCTGACTTCGTCAGAGCCGAGGAACATTCTGCTGCTGGAACCATTGCGCTCACTGTGGTGCCTTCTTCGGTCGAGACCACTTCGAGCCAGCCTCCCAGTTGCCGCATGCGTTCGTTCATGCCTCGCAATCCAACTCCGAGTGTGCCCGTCCAGTCTGGACCAGATTGTTCCAAGAGTCCTGGCGGAATTCCCTTTCCTGTGTCCGTCACTTCCAGAGTAACCGCTCCGTCTTTCATTAACAGTCTAATGTGTGCGGTCTGGCTTCCAGAATGACGGTGAACATTGGTGAGACTCTCCTGAAGTACTCGAAATAGTGCCAGCTCCACATCGCGCTGCAGCCTATCAAAATCATCGTCAACCTCGAAAGTGGTGCTGATCCCGCTACGTGCCGAGAATCCGTCAAGATACCACCGTATCGCCGATTGCAAGCCCATCTCTTCAAGCATGGGAGGATACATGAGGTAGGATATAGTTCGAACCTCCTTTATCGACTCCTCCGCCAAACGAACGCATTCTGCAATCTCGGGACCCGCCTCCCCATTCTTTCGTCCGGCAGGGGATGCCAACATATCCAGCTTGATCTTCAGCGCCGTAAGCCATTGTCCAAGACTGTCGTGAAGGTCCCTACCAATTCGTCGTCGCTCTTCATCCTGCGTGCGGAGCAGGTGGAGGGATAATTCCCGCAGTGACTTTTCTGAATTTTGTAAATGTAGTTCGGCTTCTCGCCTTTGCACAACCTCCGCTTGCAATGTCCTCTGCAGCAGCATTCTTTCCGTGAAATCCCGGGTGACTTTTCCGAAACCGATCAGTTTGCCGGCATCATCTCTAATGGCCGTGATGATCACATTTGCCCAAAACCTAGAACCATCTTTACGCAAACGCCAGCCTTCGTCTTCGAATCGCCCTTCTCTTGCAGCAACCTCCAATTCCCATTCTGGCTTGCCATTTCGCAAATCTTCTTCTTGGTAGAAGCACGAGAAGTGTTTGCCTATAATTTCTGCACTCTCATATCCCTTGATCCGTCGTGCTCCGCTATTCCAGTTCCTGACGCGGCCATCGGGATCTAGCATGAAGATCGCATAATCCTGGACCGCATCCACAAGCAATCGGAATCGGTCCTCGCTTTCCTGCAAGGTCAGTTTGCTTTCGAGTACCTGAGCCCTCTGTTGAAGGTTAGCAATGGCGCGAAGCCGCTCCTCGACACTGCTCAGGCCCATATAGCTCTCGCTGGGAACTACGCTGGAGTGTTGCGCACATATTTTCAAAAATGGCTCGATGTGTCTCTCATTGTTGAAGCCCGTGATCGGGTAGGCACAAAGAAGAGAGAAAGAATGCTTTTGAGCTAAGGTATTCCAGAGGTTCTCGACCCGGAGCGCCTCCAGGGGTTTTCCGTCCGCCCACAATAGCGCGACCAGTTCTCCGAATACGGCAACGCGCGAATCTTTGTCATCAGCAGCGTTTCGGACTCGCGTCAAAACATCGCCCATAACGTTGGTGAAACGGGTCTCATCGACCGAGTCACTTACCATAAATCTGGGGAGAGTTTCATGCGCGTCCAGTAAGACGTAACGCCCTTGGCTGATCGCCTTTGCCGTGTCCACGCCTCGTGCTTTCAGCCGCTGCGCAAGTCCGTCCTGGTGCGCCTTGGTAGCGATGACGACGGCGCCATCACCCACCGCAATTGCCCCTCCGATGAATCGGCTCAACGCATCGAGAAGAAAACCATCGTCCGTATATAACTGAACGAAATGTCCGTCCTGGCCAGAGCCAGTCGTGGGCGCAAGTGACGGGATCAACTGGACACTGGAGTTGCTAGGAGAAGTACTCACTTTTTCCTCCGCCGAGTATCTGAAAACGCTAACAAACTCTCGACTGCACAGAATGAATCGCTGCGAGTCAGGGAACGCCATTCACCTTGTGTTCCATACGTACAAAAAGTTAACGTCGGTTGCAGTCGCTACGTTACGCCCTGCCTTCCGAGTTGCACGATTCAACGCTGATCTTACCTTTTCTTTGCTTTCGGCCAATGCCGCTAAGGGCACTTTGAGCGCAACGCCATCCGGCACCTGAGCGAGATCCGAGAGAATTTTGGTAACAACCGGCTTGTGTTTTCCGTTTCGACCTTGGGGAACATCCAGCTGTGCCATTGTCTTGAAGTTCATTGGTGCATTAATTGTCCTAGGACTCATCGGGCCTCCTTCGCGTGCGACATACGTTAAACTAACGTGACGCAAATAGTACGACATCGTAACGACGTAGGCAAGCACAAACTCGAGCCGTTAAAACACCGAAACGCTTTCCTCGCCGCGCCGAAAACTTGCCTTCGGCAAAAGAGGATACAAGTGTCAGAAATTGAACAACTTAGCCCAGCTAAGCCAAAAGGCCGATTCCCAAAGGATATGACCCGCATGACTCCCGGCCTGATAGTGTTTGGCAGTGACTAGAAGGAGCAATTGCAATGCGAAGGGCGAAAACACATTTCGAGCAGATTCCCGTAGAGGTAGTGAAGAAGATTGCTGAAGAAGAGTTTCCTGAAAAGAAAGAGATCCGAGATAACAGTGTGATCCTTAAAATTCCTGCCAAGAAAACTGAGACCTATGCCGTGGGGGTACGTTTGCGTTGCAGAGAGGGAATTATTTAGGTCGAGAAATAGTCTTGAAAAGCTGTGGCATTGTTTGGGCGGGTCAAGAAGTCGACCTACTGCACTGCGTCGCGCGGCTTTGCAGCTTGGGGCGCTTGGATTCCGATATCTTCCACAGGGTCGCCAACGCTTTCGCGGCGTTATCCAATGCGCGCTTCTGAAGATTGACCGCGTCGACGTGCAGGGGTATCGAACTTTGCCGCACCAGTTCGGTTTGTGACCCCGTTTTTACAGAATCCTTGCCCTCGCACATTACTGCGAGCGATTGCTCAAAAATGCTCTTCAAACGATTCGTGGAGTCAGAATTGTTAGTCACGGTCGTCCCATTACTCATGATTGGGCCTGCCTTTTCAGCCCATTAGAGTGGACGCGGCCTGACTTCGCAATACAGTCGATCATTGATCAGAGGGGCTGCTAGTGTGGTAGCAGCAGGATCAAAACAACGATGACACCAACAACGATGGACAGCAACACCCAGAAATAGGTCGTGACAAACCGTCCTAAACGAATCAGGCCTGGCCCGAACCCTTGCCAAGTCACCCTTCAACCGCAGCTCTCGCGCTCTATGTGTCACTGCGCAACTTAGGCAGCCGACTTTGATCTTCGGCTAGAAGTCTTCGCGGTTCGCTTTTCGGATTGACTTGATTCCTGCGGGACTTCGAGGCTAAGTTCCTCCGCGATATCATTCAGCGCCTCATCGGCTTCTTTTTCTTCTTCGAGGGTCTGAGAGAGAAGAGTCGCGGCGTCATCTTCCCCTAGTTTCGTCGCGTATGCACGCACGCAACCATATCCCGCAATTTCGTAATGTTCGACACGCTGTGCAGCGGCGATGAGAGCGGCATCTTTGATGCTATTCTCCATATCTTCTTCGATGACTTCGCCGCCTTCTGCGACCAGGCCTTCCATTGCCTTACATTTCTTTCCCCGGGCCTTCTCCCCCATCTGCTCAAAGATGGTTTCAATACGTTGGGCATGTTGCCTGGTTTCTTCCAGATGGCTCTCAAAAGCGGCCCTCAATTCTTCCGACGAAGCCGCCTTCGCCATTTTCGGTAGCGCTTTGATCAGTTGCTGTTCGGCGTTGTAGAGATCTTTGAGTTGTTCCACATAAAGGTCGCGCAAGGATTCAATTTTCATTTTGAGCCTCCGGAGGGTTTTAGTTCATGAAGCAAGCACCTGATAATGACTGTCCCTCATCGTGACCGCTAGCCCCTTCCCTCTGTTGCTACAGGGAAGGCGAGGAGCAGGCCGGTTTTAGACCGGCCCCTGCTCTGTACGTGGGCACACTTGAAGAATAAATTTCATGTGTTGGAGCATAGACACTTCCGTGGCTGCGGAGAATCCGTCCGACTGTGTACTTTATTTGACGATTCCCTGTAGGGCTCGGATTGTCCCTTCAAATTGCACCTTCACCAGACACAGATCGCACTTCACGGGAGTCGCGTTGTCGCCAGGCGTTGCGTCGTTGTTTCGGTGCAGTTTCGGTGGCGAAACTAGTGGTCCGGCTAGGGCAGGTCCCCGGGTGATCTAGGGTTTTGACGGGATGGATCGATATGACTGTCCCAAGCTAAAAGTGAAATCTACTAAAATAAATCCCCGGTGCTCAGATTGGGCACAGAATTGAGGTTGATATGAACCCAACGAAATGTCTCTTGGCGCTGACCACGATGGTTTTGGTCTTCGCCAGCTTGACCTGGGCCGCGGACGACAAAGATGAATCCGATATCAACAAGCGTATTGATGCGTCGGCTCGGGTTCTGAACGAAGTCATGGCAACTCCCGCCAAAGCGATTCCCGACAGCATTATGAATGATGCCAAGTGCATCGCGGTCGTGCCTTCCATGATCAAGATCGCGGTTGGCTTCGGCGGTAACCACGGCAAGGGAATAGCCACGTGCAGGACATCAAGCCGATGGAGCGCTCCTGCCCCGATTACCATCACCGGCGGCAGCTGGGGACTTCAGCTCGGCGGCCAGGCGGTCGATCTGGTGATGGTGGTTACAAACGACCAGGGGATGCAGCACTTGCTCTCCAGCAAATTCAAACTTGGAGCGGATGCTTCTGCTGCGGCAGGTCCGGTGGGACGTGACGCTACTGCCGGTACTGATGTAAAGATGAGAGCAGAAGTCTTGACCTACTCTCGGACCCGAGGTCTCTTTACCGGGATCGATTTGTCCGGCGCGGTCATAAACCAGGACAAGGACGATACCAGGATCCTCTTCGGTAAGATGGTACCGTTCGAGACGATTCTGAGCGGCAACACTCTGCCATACATAACCAAATGCGCTGAGGTACAGACTTGAACCGATGTTGGAAGTCACAGATGAGTCTATAGCTTGATATCGTGAATCCAGATAGGCAGTCTCGGCCGGCACAGAACCCGGGTCCAGCGCGGTTGTGATCCTTTACTTGGCCCGGATGAATTGAATGAGCATCGGGCTGCGCACGTCCGGGGACTTCTATTGAAAAGGAGCGAACAACATGTACACCATTCTGCTGATCATCCTGGTTCTGATGCTAATCGGCGCCTTACCGACGTGGCCTTACAGCTCCAGCTGGGGATACTACCCAAGCGGCGGTTTAGGCTTGATCTTGATCATTGTGCTTGTGTTGGTTTTGGTGGGCCGCGTCTAGCAATCATAATCCGGCGGGTGGACAGGTCGCTCGATTGTCAGGCGCGACATTAGGGTGCGGAGGTGCCGGGCGGCATTGAAAACGGGCGAATCGTCCAGATTCAGCCCTCCACAAAACTAGAGAGACGGTATGTCGGTTCGCATTTTAGTAGTAGACGACAATCCAATCGTGAGGCACGGGCTAAGGACTCTACTTGGCGGTCGCCCCGAGTGGGAGACTATCGATGAAGCGGAAGATGGCATTGAAGCAGTGGAGAAAACCGATCGCCTGAAGCCAGATGTCGTTGTGCTCGATGTGAGTATGCCAAGAATGGACGGCCTCGAAGCTTGCCGGCGGATCAGGAAGAGTGTGCCGAAATCTGAAGTCCTGATCGTCACGCAACATGATTCTCCGCAAATGATACGGGAGGCGCTGAGTGCGGGCGCTAGAGGGTACATCGTAAAGTCCGATGCGGCCAGGGATTTACTGGCGGCGCTGGAGGCGGTGAGCCAGCATAAGTTTTTTATAGCCAAGAACCGCGGGCAGGTTGGCGATTCTGACTAAACCGACTCTGCGCCTGGATCTCTGGCGTTAGCAGGACGCTCTGGTTCGATTCGACGAGCCAGGGTAGGACCGACGCGATTTTTCACCTAGGTTGAAAACTAGCGATTCGGCGTATTTCACGGAGGTGGAGCAATGAAGCTTCGGATCTTGATAGCAGACGATCACGAGGTTGTACGTCGTGGGCTGTGTACGCTCCTACAAACCCATGAGGGCTGGGAGATTTGCGGTGAGGCCAAAGACGGACGCGAGGCTGTAGAAAAAGCGAAGCAGGTTAGACCCGACGTGGTGATTTTGGATGTCGGTATGCCCAATCTCAACGGTTTGGCCGCAACCCGGCAACTACAGCAACTGAACCCCCAGCAGAAGGTCATCGTTCTGACGATCACGGATTCAGATCAGGTAATACGGGAGGCTCTTGACGCCGGTGCTCGCGGGTTCGTGTTGAAATCGGACGCCGCCCGGGATCTGATCTCGGCTGTGGACGCATTGCAGCGTAACCGCATGTTCTTTACTCCTCGGGTGAACGATATGGTGCTCGCGGGCTTCCTCGACAAAGGCCACAACGGGTCAAACGGTGATTCCCCGAAGTTGCCGACATTGACGCCGCGCGAGCGCGAAGTGATTCAGCTTCTGGCCGAGGGCAAGAGCTCGAAGGAAGTAGCCTGTCTTCTCAACCTAAGCACCAAGACCGCGGAGACACACCGCAGCAATATCATGCGCAAACTCGACATCCACTCGATCCGAGATCTAGTGGTGTATGCGGTCAAGAACGATATTATTCAGGTGCAGGTATCGTCGCCCGCGACCCAGCCAACCGCAGGTTCCGCCGCATAAACCTTGGGCGCTTGCTGTGAACGGGTAGTCTCTCTCATGTCCCCGTTCACATGCGCTGGCATGATTACCTGAAAGGAAAAAGGGGAGCGGACTAGCGGCTCCACTTCGAGAGGCATTTACGGGGGAAGGTCTAGCTTGCCTTGCGCCTTTCCTCAACATTGCGTTCCCGCTCACTCTCGGATCCGCGGGCGACATCGGAATTCCACTCGTCGAACTGCTTCTTCGCTTCCTCGCGAGCAACGCCGTATCTTTCTTGGACTTTTCCGATCAATTGATCACTCTGACCGTCGATGACGGTCGATATCATCATCCGACTACACCGGGAACAAGCGTTTTCCGACCTGTTCGTGGCCTATTTGTTGGCGCGGAACATCCGTTACGAAGAAGATCTGGTTGATCAGCTTTTCAATTCGAACGAAAAGAGGCTGGCCCGGATCCTTTTGCTGCTCGCTCATTTTGGCAAGGAAGGCAAACCCGAGACGGTAGTGCCCAAGATCAGTCAGGAGACGCTGGCGGAAATGATCGGCACAACCCGCTCGCGGTTCAGCTTTTTCATGAACCGGTTCAGGAAATTGGGCTTTATTCAGTACAACGGCGGCCTGCAAGTCCATAGCTCGCTGCTTAATGTTGTTCTCCACGACTAGCGTGACATGGTTTATCGAGGCTGGGGATGTTTTATTCCATTTGGTTACTTGCCGCAGCGCTGGCCGGTTGGGCCGGTGGCAAGATCGCAGGGGACGACGGATTCGGGACAGAGGCCGACATTCTCCGCGGACTCACGGGCGCTTTCGTGGTTCGTTGGTCCCTTGAGAACATCGGCATTTCCCTGAAAGATATGTACCTGCTTCTGTTCTCGATCTGGGGAGCAGCCGCATTCCCAACTGCTGTGAGGCTTAGGATCAGACGCCACAATCGGTCAAAAGCGCGATCCCGACTCCAAAGCGATTAGCCCATGATGCTCGAATCCAGCTCCCATCATGACCGGATCTGCTATCTGTTGGCCCTCTTGAGAATCCACCGCCCAGACTGTGAACATTGTAATGCTCGCGAAACGTCCGGGGATGAGATGCGAAAACGGCTGGAAGAGTTGAGTTGGCAGACGAAGCCGCGTTCGCTCAAGAATGACGACCATGGAGAGGTCGTGGAGGAGCCCGATTCTAAGCTGCCGAAGTTGTAGCAAGTCCGCCGGGGGACACCGACGGAGAGAGCTTTCTCCTTTTTTATTCGGGTAATTGTCGAAATCAGGCATCCTCCAGCGGTGAGGTCGGCGAACTACAAGAGCGACGCACCGACTCCAATGCCGAAGCTCATGCCACGCTCGGCACAGGAGCCAGCAGTTTCCTGCCCTTTGGGCTCCTCGGTAGTGTCCTAACGTTGCATTGAAAAAAAGGTCCCCAGATCGTCTCCCCTTCCCCAGAAAGAGACCATAGGGACCCCTAGTCTAACCAGCGCCGGGAGTATAGTGCTGCGCTGGTTTAGGGGCAAGAGAAATTTTCGGAATTATGCCTTTGTCCAACCCGCCTTCACTGGGCGCAACCGCACATTGCTAATATTGAACATCGTTCCAGAGATCGACTGTGCTATAAAAAAGTTCGTTTTCGTAGCGATTCCGATTGTTGGGGTAATCTCGCGATTGCACTAACATCTTCAGTTAGTGCAAACGCCTGTGGCTATTGAAAAAGGAACCAAAGCAGTAATTTCAGTGAATTTCAGCGCCTACGGCAAACGAAGATTCAATAACTTGCGAGCGAATTTCGATTCGAGGCCATTGTTTTGACGATTGTTCCAGAAGAAAAGAGCGAAATACCGGACGGCGAATACGTCCTGATCCAAGAAGGTGGCAAGATTCTCTTCCCGGTGCTCAAGCTGGCGAAAAATTGGAGGTTGGATTTCCAATAGAGCCTGACACTGGGGCTCAGCGGGCGTTGACCGGAACATAGCTGTCGAAAAATCGCCATATCACTCACAACCACAGACGGACCCCTTCCGCTCCATTAAGTCACCGGAAGCGGCGTAAACTAATGGTTCGGCGCATGCACTCGCGGACACAATGAACTGGAAATGTCGTAGCCGAGCACTCAAATGGCTCGGGCCGATCTCAGTGTTGTCGGCAGTTCTGTGGCTGCCGGGGCTGGTTCGTGCCCAATCCGGTTCCGCAGCACCGTCGGCACAACGCAAGACCAGCACCCCTTACAGTGGCGATCTCTCCATTTTCGATGTCCCCGGGCGCGATGAGCGCCTGCAGATCAACCGCGTCATGGATATGCTAGCCATTGAGCCCGGCAAAAACGTTGCCGACATCGGCGCCGGATCGGGCTGGTTCACGGTGCGCGCCGCGCGCCGCGTCACGGGCTCCGGTAGAGTTTATGCTGTGGACATCAACGCGGAGGCAATTCAATACATTGACCAGCGCGCGAAAAAAGAGCAACTCCAGAACATAAAGACGATCCTCAGCAAGCCCGACGATGCGCAGCTTCCGGCCAACCGCATCGACGCCGTGCTGCTGCTCAAGACCTACCACGAGATAGCCCATCCGGTTGTGCTACTCAGGAACCTTCGCTCATCGCTAAAACCAGGAGCCAAGATTGGCATCATTGATCGCAATGGCAACGGAGAAAATCATGGCGTGAGTAAAGACGTGGTCGTTCGCGAAGCCGCCCAAGCCGGATACGAACTGCGCGACTCACAGGATTTCGTGAAAGCCGACGGCGTGGATTATTTCCTGATCTTCACTCGGAAGCCGGACTAGGTTCGCTGTTGCCCGTGCGTTTTGCAGCATGCTTTCCGTCGGTCGCATTCGAGTCCCAAAACGTCCATGAGTGCAAACGCGCGTGGCTGTTGAAAAAGTCGTTTTCTTCAAGAACAGACTGAAATTGGGGGATAGAAAATGTCTACCCGACCCGAGAAGATCGTTTATGGCGCATCCTGAAGCGTTTTATTTTTGCGAATTTTGCGAGAAGGAGTTTTTCAACAGCCACGCCTGATTGCAACAGCCACGATTCTCATGACGCTGGAGCGGGGACTGGGATGCTGGTGCATTCGGGGTGTCTATGCACCTATTGTCCAATGGTGAACATGATAACGACATCCACTAATCGAGAGGTTGTCAGGGGACGGGCGTGGGCGGCGGGCCCAAGAGCGCGGTCCTCGACCCTGGACTAGGCTACCGGTACGCTTGATCGGGAGACCTGGAAGTGCTAAATTCTTTGCCGCATTTAGGAGAGGAGAGCGTCCATGCAACCAACTCGATTGAGCCGAACGCTAATCGTCTGTTGCGCGGCTATGTTCGCCGCCATCTACCAGCCTGCCGTGGCCGGGACTCTTTGCGTCAATCCGGCCGGTTCCCATAACTGCTTTTCGAGCATCCAAACCGCCGTCAATCATGCCTCGGCCAACGATCTCATCCAGGTTGAAGCCGGGACCTACAAAGAAGAAGTGGACATTGGCATTCCACTCGCGATCGTCGGTGCCGGTGCCCACGCCTCGATTATTGATGCCACCGGTCTCGCGCATGGCATCTTCGTGGATGGTTTGGACCACCCCGGCCTTGAGCAGGTGATCATCACGGGACTCACAGTAGAGAACGCATTGTTCGAAGGCGTTTTGGTGGTGAGCGCTTCGGATATCACGATCCAAAACAACAGCATCATCAACAACGATACGTCACCGGGCCTGAATTTCACCGGAGCGCTTACCGGTTGCCCTAACCAGCCTGGTGATGGCATTTATGAAACCGATGAAACCGGGGACTGCGGCGGCGCCCTTCACCTGGTCGGAACAGCCAACTCGATCGTTTCCGGGAACCTCGTCACCGGCAATGCCGATGGCGTCCTGATCAGTGACGAGACCGCCGAAAGCCATGACAATCTACTCATCCACAACACAATCAAGAACAACCCGTTGGAGTGCGGCATCGTGCTTGCTTCGCATCCGCCGTCGGGCAAGACCTCGCCACCTTTCGCTCCCCACCATGGGGTGAACCACAATACGGTGGCGGAGAACGTCTCTACCGGCAACGGCGTGAAAATTGGAGGTGCAGGGGCGGGCATGTTTTCCGATGGCGCTGGCCGCGGCCGCGTGTCAGACAACGTGATCATCGGGAACACGCTCACCCATAACGGACTGGGGGGCGTCGCTCTGCACACGCACGTCGGACCCGCGTTTGGGCTCCCGGCAGATGACATGAGTGGGAACAAGATCATCGGCAACACCATTGCCGGAAACCTTGCCGACCTCTTCGACACCGCCACCCCGGGCCGTGTGGGAATCAACATCAATAGCGGCGATGGCGCTTCGCCGGTTCGTGGCACCGTCATTTCCCAGAATGTGATCAGCGATGAGGATATCGACATAGCGGTCAATACCCCTGCTGAGGTCGACATCCATCTCAACACTCTGCTCGGGGTCGGCATCGGGGTCGGGGATGTTTGTGCGCTCGACGGTTCCCATGTGTGCACCGGCACAATCGATGCGACCGAGAACTACTGGGGATGTCCTGCGGGTCCGGGGCAGCACGGATGCACGACCGTCAGTGCCCCCAGGATTCTATGGATCCCTTGGCTCCAGAAGGCTGTCGGCAACCACTAACGCTTTCGGGCGCGGGGCACGAATCTCCACGTTGACACGCGCCGCATTTGCAGAGTGCAGCTCCCGCTCTTGTCGGGAGCTGCGCCTAGACTTGCGGACTTCTACACGCTGTGTCCAGCTTGCCAAAAGCCTGGATTGGTTCCTTCATAATATGCGTTGAACCGTTGGTTGATCGGGGGAAAACCCAGTATCGACGGAATCTTACTCGCTTATTAACGTAATATCCCCATTAGACTAGCAACCCCGTTGTGACGGACAATATCGCCCTGCACGGCGATGAGGACTGGACTCTGCTCACGACCTGGCGCGAGCTTTTGCGGCCTTCTTCCTGGTTTTCGCGCGCTTCGAGACTTTCGCTGCCTTCTTAGCCGCCGATCTTGCCCGCTGCCCGGGCACCTTCCCGATTCGAGGGTCCCCTGCGAGAACGAGTTCGCAGGCGCGCAGCGCCGCCTCCTCGAAATCCTCCGCATCGGTCGGAAGGACCTGCCAGCCCGTCACCTTCTTCCCCAGCACCTGGATGGATCGCATGTTGGGGAATTCCTGCCGCAGGCTCTGGTGGTGCTCCTCGGTGGTGGCGAGCCACACGCCGTTGTCAGCGGCGTGGTCGCGTTTGTCGCGAAGGATAAGGACGATCTTGTCCTCAACATAGATCGCCAGGCAGCCGAACATGGAGCGGGTCCGGGGCGACAGCGGAGCTATCGCGTCGAGTACGAATTCATGCGGAACAGGCTTGCGCTGCTTGACGGCATAGAGGGTGTCGTCTGGCGGGAGAGAGGCCGTATTGCGACGTGCATTCGACATGGAATATGGGAGTGCGAACCTAAGACAATTTTCGTGCTCGCCACTTTGCCCAGCGCGCTTTCTGGGCTGCGACAATCCTTTTGCGGGCAGCCGGGGACATTGTGCGTCCCTTGCGGGAACTGATTGAAACAACCTTTTGTCCTTTGATCTTTGCCCACCGCGCCCGTTGAGCAGCCGCAATTCTCTTGCGGCCCGCAGCCGAAATAATTCGCTTCTTGCGAGTTGGTCGGCTCCCATGCAGGTAGACGTTTCCGAATGCGGTCAGGGCATTTATTACGCGGTGCAGTTCATCCTTAAGTCGTTTTCGTTCCTTCTGGAGTTCGCTGATTACAGATTGCATCAGTGTTTTTGGCATGACGCAATCCTATCACTCCCCAATTGGCCTAAAGGCCGCCCGAGGCGAGAACCGTGTTCTATTTCGAGCGCGTTAGCTATGATGTGCTCGACCGATGAGCAGCAGTGGCAAGAATCCGGGTGGAATGGTGCGAGCGTTTTGCAAGAGGCACCGCATTTGCGTGACTTGCTTCCGACGCCGGACAGAGCGTGGCACGACACGCTGCGAGAAATGCAACCGGGCGCACTCGAAGTATCAGAAATCGCTCTTGCGCCGGAACTACGAGCGAGATGTCAAAGCGGGCATTTGCGTGCGATGCCACAAGCGACCCGCGACTCCCACCAACAAGCGCTGCCAGAAGTGCCAAGATCGCCATGCTAACCAGAAGCGACTCACCGAGCGACAATGAAGAAACCCGCGCTGCGAGTCACGAAATGGCTGGGAGACATTCCCATCGAAGGCCGCTGCTCATTGTGTCCCGAAACGCTCTTCCATGCGGCATCGTCTCATCACCGTCCGCAGAAGGCTGAATACATCGAGAGATTGCAACGAGCATTTGATTCTCATGTTGCGGATTGTCATCACGAGGAAATAGCAGCCACCGGCGCTGGTCATTGATTAGGATTTACGGGACGATTTCGTTTTGAGCGCTTTCGTCCCACGACTCGATCGCGGCTCGTTCTTGGGTTGCGACGCATTCTTGCTACTCTTCTGGACAGCAAGAGAGGCCCGCAAGTCTTTCAAGAGATCGGAACCTGGAGTAGCGACATGAACACCGATCGCCTCTCCAGAGGTGCGTTGTAGCCATTGGTTCAATTCTTCCGGGCTCGCAATCACGTTTCGGCTCTCGCGCCGAACCGGCATCCCTTCTTTCGCCCAGCGGTGAGCGGTGGAATTGGGCATACCGAGAAATTTGGCGATAGCTGGCCAACCGCGTAGCTCGGAGGATTTACTGGGTAATGCCTTCGGTCGACTCGTTGCGCTCTTGTCTTTGGGTTTGACCTTCACAGATCTCCTACGAAAAGAGACTCCCTTGAGGTTGAGAGATCTCGACCTGTGCTGAGCATTCTGCGTCATCGTTAGCGGGTCGATTCAGCCGCGAACTGACAGGGAAGCAACGCATCAGCCGAGCATCGAACGGCTTTAAGAAACCCGAGATGACAGTGGTATCCGTTGTGCCCGGATCGAGCCATAGATCGTAGCATTGCGGATCAAGAATCACTGGCATTCTGTCATGGACAGGAGCGGTGACTGCGTTAGGACTCGTTGTTAAAATCGAGCACGTTTCCAGGGCTTTCCCACTGGGATCGTTCCAGGTTTCCCATAGCCCGGCGAAGGAGAAAAGTTCACCTCGATTGACTTCAAAACAATAAGGCTGCCTCGACGTACCAACCTTCTGCCACTCATAGAAACCGTCTGCCGGGATCAGACACCTGCGGAATTTCAATGCATCGTAAAACGCGGGCTTGCGGGCTGCCGTATCGGATCGCGCATTAATCATAGCCGCGCCTTTCGACGAATCCTTCGCCCATGAAGGAACCAGTCCCCAACGAATCAGAGATAATTCGCGACTGACGCTCATGCGATTTCGCCTGACGACGGGCACGAGCTGTGTCGGAGCGATGTTGTACCGAGGACTCCAGTCCGCGTCATCGGAAACGGCTGCAAACTGCTCCTCCAGAATCTGCTTTCTCCGCGACAACCGGTAGCGTCCACACATGCAAACAGTATGACCGAAAACAATCGACGTGGCACAAAAGCGTCTGGAGTGCGTTCAGCTGGTGTGCGATGTTTTGCGGAGGAACGTGGCGGAAATAGCCCCATCTTGCTGGCTCGTATAACATCGCTTGCAGAAATACAATCGGACTGACATGGATGTGCACTTAATTGACGGGACGTACGAACTGTTCCGGCACTTTTTCGCGGTGCCTACTGCGGCAGATACGAACGGCCAGGAAATCGGTGCGCCCGGAATGCGCGGGTTGCGCCAACCGGTGGCTGGGTGGCGTATCAATCCAACGAATCCCACCGGACGGAGGTTTACATCGCCCAGTTTCCTGCCGGGGACAGCAAGTACCAAGTCTCTCTGGGAGGCGGCTCGATGCCCTTGTGAGGCAAGGACGGAAAACATCTGTATTATCTCGATCCCACCCAGAAACTGATGGCAGTCGATGTCGAATTGGGCAAGGGCCAGATTCGGATGGGCAGACCCATCCCATTGTTTCAAACCGGGGTTAGAGCGTCGATCGGCGGGGGCAGTTACGACGTCACCCGCGACGGACATTTTCTACTCCTCAACTCCACGACCGAAAGTTCCGCTCCGTTAACTCTGGTTACCAACTGGGATTCAGAGTTGAAGAAGTGAGTGTCGTAGAAAATGGGCCTGCCCGTGTGCCAGCTATTTTTTCCTCTCGGGCTGAGGTCATTATGTGACGTTGAATTAATAACCGTCGATATCAGCTGTAGCGCTAACAACAAACTCCGGATTCTTGTCGGTTGGGCACGCAATCCAGGAACAACGAGTTGGCGACAGTAGCTGCTAGTGAGGCTAATGGTAATGAAGTATGGTGAGCGATGCTCATTCCGGCACGCGCAACCGCGGCACCCGGTTTTTGTATCGCGGATCGGAACGAAGTGGGTCCATGACCGGACTGCGCAAGGAGAGGATCCACTATCTTGGGTCGCGTAAGCTTTCTCGACACACTCGTCGCCAATGCTCCAACGAATGTGGTGCCGACTAATTGGGGGGAGAAACCGCTGGTGCGCTTGGTGCATTCTCGCTGAAAGTTGCGCTCTCCTGCCAGGCGGTATACCACAGGTCCAGCAGCATCTGGGAAGCGACTGCCAAGCGGTGAGTGGTGAAATCGAACGCTTCAGGTGACCCCTTCCCCGTGAAAGCGTGCGCTTTGTCGAGCGCGTAAACGTTTTCCACTAGTTTGTTCGATTGCTTGAGGTAGTCAACATACTGTGCAAACGGATCGGTGAGCCGTTGCGGAGCATGCACCATTTGCGCGAAATCCGTGGCCTTTATATTCTTCGCGACATAAGTGCTCTCAAACTGGGCATGGATGCCGTGCTCAGTGGTGTAGCCATTCGGATTGGGTCCAACCCATCCGTTGTAGTGGATTGTCGTGTGCAACGGTTGCGAACCGTCTGCCACGTAATGGCCTAACCAGCCGGCATAAAACACAATCGCATGTTGCACAGGGGCAGTCGGTTGATGTTGCTCACGGAGTTGCCGGTATTGGTGGAAAGCCACAACCAGCCGCCCATAAATCTCAGCAACGATGTACGGCTGAAGGCCTACGTGTTCCGGCAGATAATTATCGGGATAGTCAGCCGTGGCGGCATGCCTTTCGTAGAGCTTCCGATAAAACTCGTAACGGCCTCGCGGTAGTGGGTTGAGCCAGTCGACCCTCTCGAGATCGATGAAATGATCGGCCTCCTGCGCGTTCTTCAGGGCAAACGTGGCGGGACTTCGCCAGCGGTCAGGCTCTGGTCCAAAATAAGTGATCTCCGCTTTAGCCTGCCGCAAAAAAAGTGGCATGTCCGCCGGAATATGTTGGACTGCGACCTGGTTCACGTACATGTGCCCTTCGGCGCCCCAGCTCCATGCCAGCTCATGCGGAACGACCAGCTGCATCACGAGCGTGAAACACAGCGCCCCTTTGGCGAGCGTCATTCGTTTTTCCTGGTAATAGAAATGTAGCCACCGGCGCAAGGCGCTCGGAACATGGCGCCTCAGAACGAGTATCGGAATGCAAATTGAAAGGTGCGCGGACCGTTCAATTCGTTGATCTCTCCAGGCACTCCGAAGGGAGACGCCCCGACGCTCGTGTCGGGCGCGAGGGTACACCGCTGAGGCTGCGGCACGCCCGCAACCATAAAGGCATCACCGCAATGATCGCCCGCCGCCGCCGTGGCCGCGTACTGCGCGGAATTGCCAATGCCGCCGCCGTTCTGCACGAAGTAATTCGGGTGATTGAACAGGTTGAAGACCTGTGCTGTCACCGTGAACATCTGCCTTTCCGTAATGTGGAATCCGCGAGAGAGGCCCAAGTCGATCTCCTGGGTCCATGGCCCGTAGAAGGAATTGAAACCGATGAACGGATCGGGGCCACAGGGAGCAGTGCTGCCAACAATCCCGTTGGCGGTGTTGCCCGACGACTCGTTGGCGGCGCTGTTGTTCAGGTAATTGATCTGGAAGCAATCTAGAAGCGCAGTGTACGGCCGCCCGGAACTGAATTGCATTACCGTGCTAATCGTCCAGTTGGAGAGCAGGCCCCGTCCAATCTCATTATTGACGTGCGACGCCCCGGGAGCGTAGACGGCTGCAACGGACAACCGGTGCCGCTGGTCAAGCAGACTTGGGCCGCGCGTGTCCCGGAAATCGAATTGGTTATTGAAATCCATTCCGTTCGATTGCAGGTTCTTCGAAAAGGTATAGGAGAGCAGCGTCGAAAGGCCGTGGAACGAACGCTGCTGGAATTTGACGTAAAAGGAATTGTAGTTGTTATTGGCGGGGCTGATGAGCGCGTCGATCTGGCCGCCATAGCTCGGAACCAGGAAGCCCTCGGTCAGCAGACCGCTGTCCAAGTTGGGAAGCGTTAGTGGCGCGCCGGAAGGCGGAATATAGGTCGTTGTGCTCAGTGGCAGGCAGACGGTGCTGCCCAGGACGCCCTGTGGCGGACAGAGATTCATGTCGTAGGCGCTGGACGCGATCAGATGGGTTCCGTGAGTCCACATCGTGCCGATCGTCAACGTCGCACCCGGCATCACTTGCTGTTGGAGTTCCAGGCTCGACTCTGAAACGTAGGGAACCCGAAAGCCGGGTGAGACAATCGAAAGGTTCGGGGCAGCGCTGAACACGGGCGCTGAAGTCGGCAGAATGGTCGGAAACGCAGGCGTTTGCGCATTGGCCGCCACTGTGGAGTCGTAAGAGTGTCTGGTGCTGGCCACGCGGCTGGGCAGACCGTTCCCGGTCACGGAGTTTTCGTAGTTGATGGCATCGAATATGTCGCGGAAGATGCCGAAGCCGCCCCTCACCACCATGGTTTGCCGTGGCGCCCAGGCGAAGCCAAACCGCGGCGCGAGCCGCTGGTACCGGTTGGGGAATTGCCCGGTCAAGTGCGCGATCGTCGAGCCAAGCGTGGGATTCGCTTGCGGCTGGGGATAGACCTGGAAATCTTCCCGCAACCCGAAATTGAGCGTCAGCTGCTTGCTAACTTGGAACTTGTCCTGCACGTAAAAACCGTAGTAAGGAAACGTGAAGGGGAAAAGAGGATTGCCGACGTTTTGCGAGAAGGAGCCATACTTCCCGAGCGCAAAGTCGATCGGGCTAAAAAATGTGTAGCTCCCGAAGAAGTTTCCGGCGTAGAAATCGCTGACGCGCGTGCGGTCGAAATCGAAACCAAAATCCAGGCTGTGACGTCCCATGACATAGCTGATCCGCTCGTTGATCTGCCACTGGTACTCCTTGGTATCCGAGACTGCGTAGTTCGCATTGCCCAGAAACATGAACTGGGGCGAGAAAAGCGAAATCTGCGGCAGGGTGGGCGAAATCAAACCAGAAGGGGTAGCGTGTTGATCGTCCCGTGTGAAGCTGGCGTGGACGTCGTTCAACACCCTCGGGCCGAAGATATGGGTCCAGTGAAAGGTGGCGTGGTGGTCGCGGACAAAGTTGTTTGCGAGGTAGGAGTCGCCCGCGTAGTTGACCGGATTGAACGTATACTCGCCGCCGGGCGAGTCGAACTTGCTGTAGTTGTAGCCGAAGGTGAGATGATCGGCATTGCTAGCCTGCCAATCGATCTTGGGGAACAGGGTCAGATTGTTGGCGAAGCGCTTGCGCTGCTTCAGGTTGGAGTTGATGGCAGAGAGCGCGTTCGAAACGCCTTGGAGATATTCGGTTTGTTGGGCCGGAGTCAGCGCGGAGTAACTGAACTGCGCGGGGTAGGCGTACGTAACGAAGTCCACCGGCGCCGGAAAAACGCCGTTTGGCGCGGGGAGGCTCGTTCCTGCCGGCACGCCAAAGTCCGCGTCGCCGAGCCCAGTGTCGCCGGGGATGATGATCGAAATCGGCTCTTTGTGCCGCTGCTGTTCATAGTCGAAATAGAACCAGGCCTTCTGATGGACAATCGGGCCACCGAGGTCGGCGCCGAACTGCTGGAGGATATCGAGTGGCCGGGGAACGCCGGCAGCCTTGTCCACCGCGTCGTCGGCACCGCCTGCGCCCGAGTTGCGGTTGTAGTAGAAGGCGTCGCCGTGGAACTTTTCCCCACCCGATCGGGTCACGGTGTTGACGAAGCCCGAGCCGCCTCCGCCATACGCGGAGTTATACGGATTGTCGGCCACTTGAAATTCCTGAACCGACTGTTCGCCGAAAACGTAAGGAACGCGAGTCCGTCCGCGAGCCTCGCCAAAATAATTGCTGCTGGCGGTGGCGCCGTCAACCGTGAAGTAGTTCGAACCGTTGCCGTTGGCGTAGCCCGAGTCCGCCCCGCCCTGCTGTCCGCCAATGCTGACCAATCCGAACTCGCCGTCGGTGTTGGCGTTCGGCGTGAGCAGAACGAAATCGGTATACCGCCGGCCGCTCAACGGCAGGTTCTCAATCAGGTCTTGATTGATGACCGTACTGACACTGGCCTCCGTCGTCTCGACTAGTGGCGTTTCCGCTGTGACGGTGGCTGTTTCAGTCGCCGCACCAACCACCAGGGTCGCGTTCGCCGACATACTTTGGCCCACCTGCACAACGATGTTCTCAATCCGCGTGGTCTTGAAGCCGGGATAAGCGATGGTCACGGTATAGGGGCCGACCTGCAGCGAGGAAAAACTGTAGAACCCTGTTCCATTCGTTTTCCCCGTTCGGCTTGCGCTGGTTTCCAGATTAGTTGCCGTGACGTCAGCGCCGGCGATGGCACGACCCGAGGGGTCGATCACCTGGCCGGAAATGGAGCCGCTCGAAATTGCGCTCTGCGGGTACGCGGCTGCTGCAAAGACGAGAAGCAGAACGGTTGGAATAAAGAAAAATCGAAAGCAGGACGACTTTCTCACAGCCTGCCACGGCGACGAAAGGAGGACAACAGCCACGTTGCGTTTCATTGTGAATGTCCTTTCGATGCAACCCCTTTGTAGCCAAAAGTTATAGCCAAGTCCGCGACAGTCTGCAAGTGTTAAAACTCGAATAAAGAGTTCGTAGTCGTAAGGTCTCTAAAATGGGTTCCGAAAATATTAAGTCCCGGCCTTCTGTAGCGCGACGTGACCCAAGCTTCAGAGTGGATCGCAGCGGATCAATGTCATGCGGAAGACGCCGAACCCAACATCTCCGTTTCCGACACTTGTCGTTGTAGAATCAGATCATTCAGGGGAGGCTATATGTTTCCGCGCCTTCTGGTTTTGTTCTGTCTGCCTTGTCTGCTGCACACGTCCTTTTCCCAGCAATCCGTAACGGCAAAGGGCGTCGTGCCTGCGACGTGTCCGGTAACGAGACCAGCAGAACACCCTTTTGTGCCGCCGTGGCCTTATCAGGCACAAGCGGCTGATAGCGCAAGCTTCTGGTTTGGGACGGACCGTTTCTGGACCTTGCTTCCAAACAACGCGACGTGGCCCCAGGGGCAAAAAATGCGCGGTCGTTCCAGATGATAAACATGGGCAACCGCGTCGATTACTTTCTCTTCTTCGTGACCAACAACCCACTCGGGTTGCAGAGGATGAAGGAGTCGATGTGGAAGGTTGACCCGACGGGAGAGTTTCAGTTTTCCGACCTCACCGATGCGTCCACCCAACTCGTGTTGTCATTTGCGGCGACGCCCAATCTCGACGCACTCAGAAAGCTGATTGTTGAGAGGTATGACGGCGCGGAAGTTGAAATCACGGACCTCGAACGCTGGGTCGTCACAGAGACGCCGTATCTACCGAAACATATCAGGACGCCAGTGCTCAAACCTATGGAGGATGAGGGCGCAGTCACCATCGTGAGGTCGAAGCCCGGACGGAAACGACACACTTTCCCAGAAGGAACGGTGCTGAGTTTCGCTAGGCGTAGCGTTCGGCCAGTGTGAACACGGCAGGCATTTGGTCGTAGGTGCGCCCGTCTAACTCTCGGCCAAATCTTGATTTCTGTACGCCGCCCCACTGCTTGAAGAAGAACGGCACCCTCGCCTCGCGGCATTGTCTCCTCACTGAGACGACCCACTCTTTCTGCATCGGTCGCGCACCGTGCCCGCTCTCACCGCCGACGATGACCCAGTGGATACCAGACAGATTCACGCGGCCCAGTTCTTCTAGCAACGGCTCAATCGACAGAAAACGCATCGTGACATCCGCAGCACGAAGGTGTTCGATTCGCGGCAGTCCATGCTTCCGATTCTCGACACTGACGCCCCACCAGATGTGTCCACAGTGAGCGGCGAATTGCAGCTTCGAGTTGAGCAGGTCTCTCATCCGGTCGGAACGCTTAGTGAGAACCTGAAACGTGTGCCAGTCAGCCGCGCTCATAACCTCTGCAACCTTGACGATGTAGTCGTCCGGCACGCCCGGATGAAAGAGGTCGCTCATGGAATTGACAAAGACCAATCGGGGTGACTTCCACTTCAACGGCTCTTCGAGTTTTTCCGGCACGAGTCGTAGGTCAAACCCTCGCTCATAAGGATGGTCGGGGACGCCACGGAATCTCTCTGCGAAGACCTCCGCATAGCAATGCTTGCACCCCGGACTGATTTTCGTGCAGCCACGAACCGGGTTCCAAGTAGCGTCGGTCCATTCGATTTTTGACTTGTCAGACATTGAACCCCACATCAGGATGGCACATAACGTTACCCGCTGGCGTTGCCTAACTCGGTGCCCGCTCATTCTTCGAGGGCCAACGCTCGTCAATCGTCCGCATGATTTCCTCGGCCCACCGAACGGCATCAGAGACCGCAGCGACCGTTGCAGGTACGCGCTTCCCACCGTCATACTGCGCCAGCTTGCGTGCCGCGAGGATGCTGGCGGCGATCAACAGCACGCGCTTGCGACCTTCGTCCACGGCGGCATTCTAGCAGTTTCGCTTTTTGTTCGTCTACTGTAGAATTTGGATTGCGCGTGTCCGTTCCACAAACCGAACAAGTGCCACAGAAAACCGTGGACGTGACCTTTTCTGCTGTACGATTCGTGAGGCCGGGAGCCAACGATGCCCAATCTTCCGACTAGAGTGGTGCTGTTCCTAAGCTCATACGCCCCCCCTTTTCCTGATAATGGCGGTGAAGTACGGTTCAGCCCATCACTACTTCGGATTGTCGATGGTTCTGCTTGCCGTGATCTCGATTGCCCTCCTGTTGTTCTACCTGAAGCAATCCTCCACCCTTGCGGTTGACCACGTCGTAGTCGAGAAAATCTCAGGCAAAGATACCGAGGCCATGAGCTACATCGTTACCTATCTAATCCCATTCTTGGATATCAAACTCGACGAGATTTCGAGTTCCGTGTCACTGTTTCTGTTGTTTCTCGTTGTCGGAGTCCTGTACGTTCATTCGAATCTTATCTATATAAATCCGACGTTAAATCTTCTGAGGTATCACCTTTTTGAAATCGAACTTGAAGGCGGCATGACAAGTGCCTTGCTCTCAAGACGAAGGTTTGTCGAGAGTGGAGCTTCGATCCCCGTCGTTTCTCTTGGTGAGCAGATTCTATTGGAGGTAGCGGATGCCAGCAGAACAGGCGCTAAGCCGCATTAGGCGAGAGATGGCCGAGAACCCGATTGTCAACGTAGTTCTTGGCTCTCGTCCGAATCCGGATCAGCAAGATGATCTGCGAAGACTAAATATCACGGCGAATCTTCAGGCTGGTTTCCGCGCAATCGCAGGAAATGCTCTCGCAGACCAGCTTAGGCTCATCGCTTACCAGCCGGGATACAAACCCGACGCAGGTGAAGTTTGCTGGATTGATCTTCACGAAACACCTGACATTGAGGAGATCGTTCAGCGCGTCTTGAATTTTCAGGCGCTCGTCATTTACGAGCAGGATAACGATTTTATCGATTCGCTCGCCTACTACGCTCTATTTGCGCGAGTCGCGGCGCAGAGAGGGTTCGTTTTCTTCCGAAAGACCAGTGAAAAGCTGGTGCTGGGGCGCGGTGCCTCGTTCGCAGCGGTTTTTAGACGCGGACACTACGACACGATTGAAGAAACGGTGTTTCTGTTTGACCGCAACATCGACTGTTGGTCTGATGGTCGATACATGTTCATCACGAATGTCGGCAATTTTGAACGCATGTTCCACTATTTCGAGCAGCTTCAAGCCAGAGCACAACAAACCGTGGAAGCGGTTCTACTACGGGTGCCTATATCGAATGCGGATGAGTTCCGAGCAGCTTGCACCACCCAGATTCGTTTCATGACCAAGCTTGCGGTCATTGCGAGCAAGCCTTATCTGGCACAAATCGGCATGGTCGATATACGTCGCGCTATCGATGAACATGGGCTGCCTGTTGAGGTCGTTCAGAACAACGGGCAGGAGATGCTCGTTTTTGATCCTGACCCTAGCCGTCGATGGATTTTGTTGAAATTGCTGGATGACGACTACTTAAATTCTGTCATGACGCACTTGAGGTACGAAGTAAACTCGAAGATCGCTCGTCCGGCGGCAGCGAATTAAACGCGTCAGGTAAGCGCCGGAAGAAACGCTCTGAACAAGAGGACGTGAGAAGATCAGCCCGTGGCAAACGGCTTTACAATTTACGGCTTTCCTGACGAGTGCCGAAAATTCGATCAGCGTCATCCGCTCTGGCAAGAGATCATGTCGAACCTTGAACATGCTCTGAACATCGCGTTCACCAGAGTGCAGGTCATGGACGGGCCAGAGGATAAGTTTGTCTACTTCTTCGGGCGAGTTTGCCTTGAAGACTTCATGGAGATTCTGCTCGTCTGCTATCACGGCTACGGAGTGGCTGCGTCCAAGCTCATCCGCAGCATGTATGAGCACACCGTCACGCTCCGCTAGCAGAGACTGCATGCGTGCCAAGCAGTCAGAGATCGAACTATTCTCTGCCAATGCGAGACAAGTAGCCCAACTTCTCGCTACCAACCCGGTCAACTTCCTAGAAGCCCGTTTCTGGATAGTTGTCGCGGTAGGGACGACCATCGCTGATAAAATTCCGTCGGTCTGCCTTCGTGAAGAGCAAGTATAGGAAGCTGTCAACACGCTGAATCAAGCTTAT
This sequence comes from uncultured Acidobacteriaceae bacterium, assembly GCA_963772195.1. Lineage (GTDB taxonomy): Bacteria > Acidobacteriota > Terriglobia > Terriglobales > Acidobacteriaceae > Acidiflorens. The sequence continues at coordinate 480,579 of CAVYWE010000007.1, forward strand.
ATTTATTATGATTTAATCACAGACTACTTCTCGCGGTTTGTGCAGAGCAAGAATCTTCTTGAAGTAAGTTGTCGTTGGCCCAATGAAAGGATTTGGGAAGGCAGTGGCTAGGGGCGATCCATCACTCCGTCAGTGGGGGTACATCGTGGTCTTGTTCACCCTTCTTCCTTCCGCTCTAGCCCAGAAGGCACAGAAGTCGATTTCTAACGCGGCCAGTGCGGTTCAAGCTGCAGGTTCGACGCCCGACACGGCAAAGTTCAACGATGCAACTTCTGCGTTAGGCATAAACTTCGAGTACATCGCATCGCACACATCCAAGAAGTACCTGATTGAGACGATGGGATCGGGCGTAGCATTGTTTGACTACGACAACGATGGGCGTCTGGACATTTTTGTAGTCAATGGAGCGTCCCTGAGCGATCCGACGCCGAAAGGAACCATTCCACAGAAGGCAGGTCCCAAGGATTGGAATCGGCTTTACCATCAAAAGAGCGATGGCACGTTTGAAGACGTAACGGAAAAAGCCGGACTGCAGGGCGTGGGCTATGGCATGGGAGTTGCGGTGGGAGATTACGACAATGATGGGTTTGAAGATTTGTATGTAACCGCCTACGGAGGGAACAAGCTTTATCACAACAACGGAGACGGAACATTTACCGATGTGACAGAAAAGGCCGGCGTTGCTGGGAGTGGGTGGTCCACGAGCGCGGCATGGGTGGACTTGGACGGCGATGGATTGCTTGATTTAATTGTGCTTCGATATCTGCAGTGGGACTTTGAAGATATCTGGTGCGGCGAGCGCAGAGAAGGCTACCGAGCATACTGCCATCCGGATAGTTTCCACGCGATTGCGCCACTGGTGTACCACAACGATGGTAAGGGGCACTTTACGGAAATTGCGGAGAAAGCCGGCCTGGGGTTTCCGGGCAAGGGTTTGGGGATCGCTTTCGCAGATTATGACCACGACGGCCGCCTCGACTTCTTTGTCGCCAATGACTCGATGCCCGAATTTCTTTATCACAACAAAGGCGGCGGCAAATTCGAGGAAGTCGCGCTGGATTCAGGCGTCGCCCTAAATGGTGAAGGCCATTCCTATGCAGGCATGGGCGTGGACTTTGCGGATTATAACAACGATGGTCTGCCGGACTTGGTTGTGACCGACCTTGCCAGTCAAATGTACGCCCTCTATCGCAACAATGGTGATGGCACCTTCACCTACGATAGTTATCCTTCAGGAATCGGACGCATGACCATGAAGCACTCCGGTTGGGGCGTGCGTTTCCTGGATTATGACAACGACGGATGGAAGGATCTCCTTATCACCCAGGGGCACGATTTGGATACGATCCAATTGACTTTTCCGGACCTTCGTTACAAGGAACCCATGCTGCTGGCGAGAAATACCGGCAAGGATTTCGTGGATGTTTCGGCAGAAGCCGGAGAGGTTTTTCGAAACGCATGGGTGGGACGCGGCCTGGCGATCGGTGACATTGATAATGACGGGCGATTGGACGCTGTGGTGACCACCAATGATGGAGGCTTGCACGTTTTACATAATTCGACGCAGACCCAGAACCATTGGTTAACTTTGGAACTTGTAGGACACCAGAGCAACCGCGATGCGATTGGAGCAGAAGTAAAGGTGGTAACTGCCAAAGGCCCCCAGTGGGCCACGGTAACGACCGCAGGCAGTTATCTTTCTTCGAGTGACAAACGCGTACATTTCGGTCTTGGATCGGAGGCGGTGTCACGAACAATCGACATTCGTTGGCCGAGTGGGATTCGTCAGACACTTAGAGATATCCGTGGGGATCAGATTCTCCAGATACAGGAACCTTCGAACGACGCTGCCGAAAAGAACCCTCACAATAAGCAACATAATCCTTGATGGTTTTTCTTCCTTCACTCAAGGTTTCTTGGGGGGCGCCGCGACGGAAGTACCAGATTCCTCTTTTAGTGTGTTAATCGTGTCTACGGATAAATTATCGAAAGACTCAATGAGCCCACTGGGCCAGCGCACTTGCACCGCATCTAGTTTTGTTGCGGAACCCAGGCCGAAGTGCACTCTCAGATCATTTTGGGAAATGTAACTCGAACCGCTACGTACTTCATCTACCAGAGTTCTCTTTCCAACTTTGACCGTGATCTTTGCGCCGATCCCGTCACGATTCGATCGGGTGCCCACCGTTTTGAAGGCGACCCAGTGGTTGCCGGAATGCACCGTGTTCACCAAGAGGCTCGGTTTAGCGTAAACATTGACAATGACGACTGAAAGCTGGCCATCGTTCCACAGATCACCCACTGCCAGGCCGCGCGCCGAGGAAACTGCGTTGATCCCGGGTCCCGCTGTTGCGGAGATGTCGGTGAAGGTGGCATTGCCGTTGTTATGGTAAAGAAGGCGCGGCTCCAGGTAACCGCTGCCCAGGTGAAACTTGTCGACCTCGGGATAGACATGCCCGTTGGCGAGAATGAGATCGGGCCAGGAGTCATTGTCGAAGTCGAAAAACATGGTGCCCCAGCCCAGGTATTGAGTATGGAGGCCGAGTCCCGCGACGAAGGTAACATCAGAAAAAATTCCTTCTCCATCATTGCGGTAGAGGACCGGGGTATCATCGGAGAAGTTGGTCTTAAAAATGTCGAGACGGCCGTCGCCGTTGTAATCGGCGATGGAGGTGCCCATTCCCGCCTGTTCGCGGCCATCTTCGTTGAACGCCACCCCCGCCGTTACTGCAACGTCGGTGAAGGTGCCGTCGTGATTGTTGTGATAGAGAATGCTGGGCGTGCTGTCGCAAGCGACGTAAATATCCGGCCAGCCATCATCGTCGAAGTCGAAGGTGGAAACACTGAACGCGTAATGACCGTTGGTCCGGTCAATGTGAGCCTTGGTGCTGACGTCTGTAAAGGTGCCGTCACCCCGATTCTCATATAAGATATTTTTAGCACCCGGCAGACCGCGTGGTCCGCACATCACGGCCACACCCTTCCACACGCAGGAACTACCCTCGCCCGGGACCGGAGTGGTGGAAGGATTGAAGTCCACATAATTAGCCACCATCAGATCCAGGCGGCCATCGCGGTTGTAATCGACGAACGCACATCCGGTTCCCCAGGCTTTTCCTGTTCCGGCCACTCCAGCCTTTTCCGCCACATCCGTGAATACGCCATGGTCATTGTGATACAGGCGATTTTTCCCGTAGTAGGTCACGTACAAGTCTTCCCAACCATCGTTGTCATAGTCGCCGACGCATACTCCTTGGCCCCATCCTGTGGCGATCAAGCCGGCCTTCGCAGTGACATCGGTGAAGGTCCCATCATGGTTATTGTGATAGAGATGGTTGGTGGGAGCCTGGGCCGGCGGAAAGCCTTCGAGCGTGGTTCCGTTCACGACAAAAATATCCGGCCATCCGTCGTTATCATAGTCAAAGATGGCCACGCCTGTCCCGGTGGTCTCAATGATGTACTTTTTGGTATCAACACCGCCAAAAACATTCAGTGCTGTCAGCCCGGCTTTTTCCGCAACGTCGATGAAATTTGCGATGCCTGGATGGTCGGCTACTTTCTGCGGCGAAGTCTGAGAAGGCAGAGGGTTGCTGAACAGCAGCATTACTACCGCGGGCCACAGCGATATTTTGTGGACGAGCCTTCTATCGGCCCGCGAACACACATTCCTCACGTATTTACCTCAGACGCGGCGAATCGACACTGGTTTTGGGAGGCACGCGAGCAGATGATTCATCGCTGCAACCTCATTGGGAACAAGGCAAAGGGTGAATGGCGCATTGAAATATTTTCCCCAATTAGAGAGTAGGTTGCGGTTTCAAGCGGGTCAAGTCGGCCGGCTCGCCTGGTGGCTACCTTTCCGCACCCTCGGCCGGAGCTCGCCATTGCGGAACTATGAAGTCACCAACAATATCCGCTGCGGCGGAAGCCGGAGCTTCTGTGAATGCCTCGGCGAACTTCGCCGCATTTTTCGCGTCGCCTGCACGGCGATAGGCTTGGCTTAGGAGTCGCGTGACCTGCCGGTCACCCGGATTAAGGCTAAGCGCCTGCTGGAGTTCGGTGATGCCTTCATTTACTTGGCCTTGGGCGAGCTCCATCTTTCCCAGATTCAAGTGAGCTTCCGCGCTACTTGAATTCAATTGCACGGCCTCTCGAAAAGCGAGCAACGCTTCCGACGTCTTCCCCGCGCGATCAAGAGCCAGCCCTCGAAAATAGCTGATCAAGAACTTTGATCCCAACTTTTTCTCCGCATCGCCAAGCTCAGCGGCCGCTTCCTCGGCGCGGCCGGTTCTCAGTAACACCTGGGCCAATCCGATGTACCCCGTCGGAAGCGGGTCGCCCGCCGCCACGAGGTCGCGAAACACACTTTCCGCCTCTGCATAGCGGCCAGCGGCCAAGTAGGCTGCACCTAGACGCAAGTGCAAAGCGTAAGACTTTGGGTTCGCAGCAAGACCACTTTGAACCGCTTTGATGGCTTCCGAAGGGCGGTTCAGTTCCATCAACTCACGCGTCAAGTTGAGCCAGTGCTCCTCCTCGCGGGGCGCGAGGTTCGCAGCCTGCCAAAAAGCATTTACGGACCGTTCGCCCTGCTTCAGATGCGCATAGGCGATGCCCATCACGGACCAAGCTTGCGCCTGTCCGGGAGACTCTGAAACTGCCGGGCGTAGGGTTTCGGTATTGACGAGAGCTTGTGCGACAGCTCTTTCATAGTTTCCGGCAAGCAGGTAAGCCAACGCCAGATCAAATTGCGCCCACGCTGCCGGGGGTCGGGAATGGCCGCTACTTAGTTTCTCTATGAGGCTGATCGCAGAGTCATTCTCGTGGATGGACAGAAGCAAAGAAGCCACCTGGATCGATTGCGCATCACTCAGGGACACTCGCGCGAGTTGATCGAGGGATTTGCGCGCATTGTCTAAGCGTCCTAAAGAGATGTATCCGGTGGCGGCTTGAATCAAGAACGCGGGATCGGCTGGCAACGGTTGATGGGATAGTTCCAATTCATGGAAGGCGGTTTCGTAGCGCTCGGCATCCAGTTCTGCACGCCCAAGGTAGTAGTGGGCAAAATCGTCGGCGGGCGAAAGCGTAATGGCGCGTTCCAACGCCTCGCGGGCCGACCCGAGTTGATGTTCGGTCCATCGGAGAAATCCGAGGTTGCGATAGGCATCTTCGAGGAGCGGATCAAGGCGATTCGCCTCCTGATATTCGGAGGCAGCCTCGGCATTCTTGCCCATCCGGGCGAGCAGGATCCCGCGAAAGTTACGAACACGCGCATCATCGGGGTGTTCGCGTTCCGCGGTGGTGAGATCTACCAGGGCATCCTCAAGCCGATTCTCTTTTAGCGCGGTGAGACCCCTCTGAAATGCATCTCCCGGGGGTCGAACCTGATCCGCGGCTTTACCCGGAGACGAGGCGCACACAGAAACTACACACGAACAAAGACAGAGAACGAGAATCTGGAGGGATTTCATGTCATCTTCATGTCATCTTCATTTCAGGGATCTTCTGTGGACCTGGTCACTTCTCCCAAACGCTCGGTTTTCTTTTCGAGCTTATCGTGCGATTCACGATTCAGGGCAGTGGATAGAGCAAACTCATGTGCAGCCTTTGCCTTCTCGCCCAAGGCCTGATAAACCCTCCCTAGCTTGTAGTGAACTGAACCATCCTGATCGGCGGTTACGGCAATCTTGAACTGCTCTTCGGCTTTGCGATAGTCGCCGAGTTCGGTGTACGCGGTGCCTAGATCACGGTGTAAATCGGGATTTCCGGAATCAGCGGCCAGTGCCTTTTGGAGATAGGGCAAGGCCTTGTTGGGCTGATGTTCAAGCAGGTAGGTGTCCCCGAGGTCGTTCAACGCACCGCGGTGCCGAGGGTTCAACGCAAGTTCGGCCTCGAGTTCGGTGCGCGCTTCGGGAACTCTCAGGTCTTTCCACAAAAGATGGCCCAGGCTGTAATGCAAGTTCGGCGAGGATGGCCTCATGGCAACGGCGGCTCGGAACTCTTCAATTGCTTTTGCGTCATCTCCCTTCGCCGCCTCGAGATCACCCATCAGTTGATGCAGGCGATAGGAATCGGGGTTTGCCCGGTAGAGCCGGAGATAAGCTGCCGTTGCCAGCTTTTCGTAGCAACGCGCACGCCAGTAGGCTGCCTCTGCCGATGCGCTATCGGTTGCGGATAATCCCTCAAGAGCCTTGAGTGCTGCCTCGGACTGCCCCCCTTGCAACAATGCGCTTGCCACCCAGATGCGAAAATCAGCGGGGGTTTGTGAAGTGAGAACCCTTCCGGCGCAGGGCGCGATTTTGGAAAACTGCTCCCGCTGAAGGGCGCTTTTCACGTCTGCTTCGGTACAGGTCCCGCCGGCAATGTTCGGCTTGGCGGTGGATGCGGCGACGCTTGACTCCGCCGCTGCTTGAGATGCATCCCCGTACTGCTCAGCGAGAAACGCAAGCGCCAGGTGGGCTGCGGGCGAGTCTTGGCCTTGCAGGGCTGGCCTGAGTTTCTGGATTTTTTCGCGGGTAGAATCAGGCAGTTGCTCAAGAGCGGAATCGCCGAATCCGGTTTCACGAAGACCCAGGATCTTCTCCGTTTGTTCAACGTCGATGGCCGTCGCCTTCTCCCAATCCTGCAAGGCAGCATCGACGTTGTCCTGGATCAACCGTACTTCGCCGCGCCGCACCAGCGCCAGCAGGTTGCCCGGATTGCGCCGCAACTCCTCGTCAAATTCGCGAATCGCCGGGTTCACCTTTCCCGCGCGCAGCAGAACCTCACCCAGTTCGGCGTGCAAACCAACGCGTTCGGGCGAAGCCGCGAGAGCATTCTTGAAATGAATCACAGCTGTTGGCCATTCATTGCTGGCGGCATAACTCTCCCCGAGTAACTGTTCGCTGCGCGAAGCACCTGGGGCCACCTTCTCGAGGTGTGCGACCTCTTTTTTCCCCAGCCGCTCGTAAGTGCTTCCCAAAAGATAGAGAGGATCGGCGTCGTTAGGTTGCAGCTCCAGCGCCCGGTGAAGGGTTGCGATTTCGGCCTGAAGTTGGCCCGAGATTTCTTGCGCGGTCGCCAGCCAAAGCCAGATATCCGGTCGATTGGGTTCTGCGCGCAGCGCGGCCTTGAGATAGGAGATGGCCTTCGCGCCTTCGCCTAACTTGCAATAGTCGACTCCCAGGAAAAAATTGGCCCCGGCAAGCGTTGGCTTGATTTTGAGTGCGCGCCGGAGTTCAACCATCGCTTCGGAAGTACGATCTTGAAGCTGATAGAGCAGTCCGAGGTTCATGTGGACTTCAGCAAAATCAGGGACGAGGGCAAGTACTGCCTGGTATTCCCGCTCCGCAGTGGCATAGTCCTTATCGCGTTGCGCATTTTGGGCTGCGGTAAAGTGGGACTCAATCTCCGAATCCCGAGCGGAGTGCAGGAGAGCGTTTTGTCCAGCCAATTTAAGGGCAAGGACCGCCAGCATCGCGAACAGGAGTAGCAAAATGCGAAATCGTAAGATAATGCTCGCCGCGATCGAGTAAAAACTCATGGCTGGATAGTTCATTCTAGCCTGACCGCGCGGCGAAGTTTCACTTTCCAACTTTGAAAGACGCTCGAACTGGGCGAGTTCGGCCGGCACTTGCAGGCTGATGGCGCAATTCACCCGGTTAACCGAATTGCTAATGAATTCGGCGGACCGCGACGAGAGTCGTGGAGTTCGGCGCTCCGGAAACTGTCCGAGATCGAATCAGAGCCTCGAACCAGATATTTTGAGAAATGCTATCCGCGGGAGAAATGCCAAGCGAGCTCATGAGTTGACGCCGATTTTCCTCATCCGCGAGAAACCGGCCCGCTGCTTCGGTTCCTTCTTGCTGCAGACCCTGGAACGCAAGCACGCTTCCGTCGTGAGTCTCATTGGGCAGAAGGCAAATGGTCGCGTAATCTTCTCCTATCGATCCCGTCCAGCGCAGACCCTCATATTGTGGCTGTTCGCCGGCCAAAGGGTTCTTGTTCACGAAAACTTTGGCACTCTTCCCCACGGCGGTCTCGCTCTCATGGAAGTTAAGCTTCTCCTGGAGAAGGGTAACCCAGGGGTTGGAGCCAGCGCTTCCTATGAAAATGTAATTGTTGTGGTCCAGATCGCGCATTCTCAAGTCCCGTGGATAGCGCACCGACACCCGCGATTGCAGCGCACCTGCCATTTTGAACAGGGAGACGACGTCCGCTACATCCGCGAATGAAGTCAGCGAAGAGTTCGAAATATACTCACGCAGCCGAGAATCCGCTTGACCGACATTGTTGACGGGCGGCCTCGGGAGAAAATCCCGGTGGAGATACTGGTCGAGAGATATAGGCTGACCGGCGAGGATCCGGGCCATTCCATAGTTGCTGTCGGCAACCACAATGATCGTCTCGTGCCGCTCATCGAAAACCTGTGAAAACGGCCAGGAAAGAGGAGTGGTTGCCACCGCGGCGACTGTCCGGTGCGAGATGACCCGATACGACAAGACTATGCACAGCAGGGCCAGAATGCCGCATAGGGCCCACGGAACCAGCCCTCGGCGGCGCCAAGCCGCGGCTGGAATTACCGATGCGATGGCGGCGGGGAGGTCAGCGGTTTTCAGAGGGGTTCTGAATACCGGTGCGTAGGAGCCTTTGGGAATGTCTAGTATGAGCGGCTCATTACGGCCCTCTTCATTGAAATACTCGTGCAGTTTCAGGCGCAGCTGTCGAGCGTGCACCCTTACGGAACTGTCCTCCAAGGGGCTGTAATCGGAAGGTTTGTGGAACAGCGCGTTGCCGATGTGTTGCTCGGTTAATTCGTGGGCCTTCCCGTGGATGGTCTGCTCAGTGATGAACTGCAACAGATCCCTGAGCCGGGTGCTCTTCTGAAAGGGCTGACTGGAAACAATTCGCTGTACGAGCTGCCAGCGCTTATCGTCCTGTAGATCGGCAATAATTGTTTCCTGCGGAACCGACTGTTGCGGAGATGACATAAAGTATCGATTCCTTGAATTGATCCCATGAAACAAACGAATTTTACCACAGACGCTTTCAATACAAGCAAACCTAACTCGTTTCCTTCCAATGTGTTTGCGTGTTTCGTGGGGAGTGCTCCGTCGATGTGAATCACATGGATTCACGATGTGAGACCCTTCCCCTGGAAACGTCAGTAGGCCGACTATCCGTTAACGTAAGGCTAGTCCCGCACAATGCTCACTTGGCGTGGGGGGAACCAATAAGTATGGCCTACGGAACCATTTCGCGTCGTCGTTTCATCGAGGGAACAATCACGGGTAGTCTAGCCGTCGGTCTAGAGTCGAGGTTCGGAGCGTTACGAGGATCCGCATCGGCAATGCCGCCTGGCACGGATGGGTTGGCGTTAAAGATTACAGGCGATCCCAAACAGGGCTTCTGTGTCGCTCTTCTGTTCAGTGGGGAGCCCTTCGCCCGGCACGATCGGGGTGGCGAATTTTCGGCATGCTTCCAGAACGAAGAACGCAGCGTGGAAGATCGGGTGACTGACTGGAAGGCGACGTCGTGGAGCGGCGATTCCACACACGTGGTCCTCGATGGTGAGTGCAGGCTAAAGAATCTGAACACAACCGTGTTCGCCCACGTGGACTATGAACTCATTACTCCTCACGTTGTGCGAAAAAAGATCCGGTTACAGCAAGACGATATGTTCATGCTGTTCTACCAGTTGAGCAATCGTTTGGAGCCGGTGGAGGGTCCAGCGAAGTTTTGGAGTTTTGATCAGTTGGACTGGCAAGGCGGAGCGTTGCATGAATATTTTCCAGCCGCCGGGTTCCGCACAAAGAATGGTTTGTGCGTCGGCCTGCTGACGGACTCCGGCTATCGCAACCAGTGGACGCGAATCATCCGTCGGGATGGCAAACCGGTGAAGCCCGCGCCGCGCCGTATTCCGGATGCCAATCTGTATTCCGGTTCGCGTGCGGGGAAACACAGCCAGGGCGATTTTTTCGTGCAGCAGACATTTGGAGAAGTTCTCGAGCAAGTAGCCGGAGAGCAGAACGCGCAAAGCATTGTCCTGCCGGACATTTCGTCGTGGAAGAAACATGGCGAGGCGGCTCTGGACGAGCGCGACGGTGTAGCCATCATCTCCGCCAAGAGTTCCGAGGATGGGGTGATGATTCCCTTTGCGGCGGTAGGCACCGAGGTCTACTCGGTGCGTGTTGAGTATCGTTCGGCTTCCCTTGTGGCAATTGAGATTTGGAATGTAGATGAGCAATTGCGCAAGGTGGGCGACATCAGTCTGTACAACGATGGCGCGCCCGAATCGCCGGGAGCATGGTCCGAATTCCGAACGACAGTGTTTATACCGGAATTGCAAGGACATGGGTGCGCTGTCTTCATTTCCGTCGCGCCATCGGAGCAAGCTACGAAAGTGGAGGCGCCGGCAGGGTCCGCAAAAGTCGAGGTGCGCGGCCTGCAAATTTGCCGCATCGCCACCCGCAGCCAACCGTACCATCGGCTGGAGATAGGGCACCCCGCGGACAAAACGGTTTTCGTATTTGCGGATGAAAACGTACCGGACACGGTTCGAGGTCACCGGCTGGCCAGTCAACTCCATCTGGCGGACGGACTCGGGTTCAGGGGTGGGGAGACCGAAAGAGTCGTTTACGCCGACCTCATGATGCTTTGTTGGATCGCGGGACCGGAGAGCTTTCGGCCGATCTGCGCACCGAGCATTTGGTATTCCGCCGCCGGCGAGATGTATCTTCGCGACAGTTTCTTCGCCCTCAATGGCATTCACAATCGCGAGCTGAACGAGAATGTTTTCAACCTGTGGGCTGAAAATCAGGGAACCGATGGGGCAATCAACACGTTAGTGGAGCCGAATCTCGCCAATGTGGAGCGCAAGTCGAACGACTCTACTCCCCTCTGGCTGATGTGGGCATTTCTGAATCGTCGCCGGTTCGGCACTCAGTTGCCCATGGAAAAGGTACGGAAAGCCGCGGAATATTGTCTTCGAACTTACGATCCCCGTCGCGAGGGTGTTTGCTGGGCGCAGTTCGTCATGGGCCAGCTCGACGTCATCCGCTACCCCGATGGCACCTCAACCATATGTGAAAACCAGGGCATGTTGGCCGTCACCGCGCGCGTGATCAAGCAACTGCAGATTCCCGGTCTGAGTGAAACGATCTCCGAGGAATATCTGGGCAAGACCGAAGAACTGTATCGCAACTATTACGATCCCGCGGCAAAGTTCATGCGCCCGGCTCGGGACATTGCGGATGCAATTGGATTTGCGGAAATCTTCCCGGAATATCTTTCCCTTTGGCTGTTTGGGCGAAAAATCCTCTCCGACACAATGGTCGTGAACCATCTCGATCGCATACCGGCGATCGTGCCGCGAAATGATTGCCCGCATCCTGAGACTGGCGGTGCGATGCGCCCGATCTTCATTGGGCTGCCGGAAGGAGGCAAAGGGTGGAGCTACTTCAATAAGAGCTGGCACCCGATGGTTAGCGATTCCTTCGCGGCCAGCTACGCCAATCACGGCATGGACGGAATCTATTACAACGGTGGCAGTTGGATGCGGATTGAAATCTGCGGATACGTTACCGGAAAGCTCCACGGATGGAGCGGCGCCACCAAAGCCATCGCCAACCGGCTATGGGCGGAACTCAACATTAGCTATGACTTTCCGACCAGCCAGGAATACATCGCCACCGACGCGGCCCATCCGTTCTACGGCTACCATCGCGTCTTTGCCTGGAATTCGTTCATCCTTCAAGCGCTGGAACAGGCAGGTTTGCGGAATCCCGAAATGGATCCTGACTATTTCCCGAAATGAATTCCCGTAGACTGCCTGCAGAAAATATGAGATTTCGAATCTTTCCACTCCGTGCCTCGCTGGATGTTGGCGATGACCCGCCCATCCCGGCATGCGAAATGCTCATTCTTGTGAATCACAATGAATTCACGTGTTAGCCCCTTCCCTCGAAGCTTCCAAAAGGTTAAATATCCGCTCACACTTCCAGCATAGTGCAAAAACACTAGCTGGCAAGGCTGTGGTCAATTTGGGCGTACCTTATCGTGTGGTGCAGGAGTCGAGCGTGAGAGCTTGGCTTTTGCGCCTTAACTAGAAGGTGGTCAGAGCGGTATAGGAGAAAAATCCGTGAAAAGGCTCGTCTGTACTTGCGCGTTGTTCCTGTTGCTATCGGCCGTATGTGTTGTCGCTCAGACAACGAACGGCAACATTCAGGGCACCGTAACCGACCCTAGTGGCGCCACGGTAGGCGGAGCCAATGTCACTGCGCGAAACTTGGATACCGGACTCACGATCTCAACTGTGACCACCGATGCGGGGCTTTATTCGTTGGCGAACCTCCCGCCCGGCCGGTACTCCGTCACTGTCGAAGGTCCGAACCTGAAGAAATACACGCGCGAAGGCGTCACGGTCCAGACCGATGCCACGGTCGCCTTGGACGTCCAAATGCAGATTGGCGTCGTTTCGGACAACGTGACGGTTACTGCCGACGCTACGCAGCTTGAAACGGCGACGTCCGATATCGGAGTGACATTGCAAACGAGCCTCATCCAGAATTTGCCGCTGGAGGTGTTGGGCACCGTCCGCAACCCGGTTCAATTCATCGACCTGGTCCCCGGATTCGTGGGAAAGACGGGGAACAACCCGGGAGACAATTCGACTGATGATTTCAAGGTGAACGGTGGACAGGAAGGCGGCACTGACATTCTTGTGGACGGCATTTCGATCTCCCTGGTTTCGCCCAACACACAGTGGAACAAGGGAGTTTCGACGGACGGCGTGCAGGAATTCAAGGTGCTGCAGAGTAATTTTTCTCCTGAATACGGGGAATCGGGTGACGGCATCGTGAGTCTCACGATGAAGTCTGGCACAAATGATTGGCACGGCTCGGTTTATGATTATCTTTTTAACCGCACGCTGAATGCGAACAGTTGGGCCAATAACACACAAGGACTGCCTAGGTCGGTCAATACGCAGAACGACTTTGGCGCCACTTTCGGCGGCCCGGTGCGTATTCCTCATCTTTACAATGGACACGACAAGACCTTCTTCTTCTTTGACTATGAGGGTTTCCGCTTTAGAACCGGGGGCACGTCACCCATTAGCGTTCCCAACGCAGCCTTTCGGAGTGGCGACTTTTCCGCGCTCTGTACGACCGGATTCACCGGCGGCCTCTGTAACGATCCGAATCACCGACTTTACGATCCCACGAGCCACCAACCTATCCCCGGCGATATCTTGACTAACGATCCTGGTTTCACGCCGAGCGCGGTGATGACCAAGGTTTTTGGATTGCTGCCCCCAACTACTTCCGCCCTCACTAATAATGTGATTAACACCACGATTTCGAGCACGACCGCGAATCTCTTTGATATCAAGATCGATCACAATATTTCGAACAAGCAGAGAATTTCCGGCGGTTTCGACTACGACAATACAAGCACGGGCGGCGCTTCAAACCTGGGACCTATCTTCGGCCAAGTCACCCCGCAAAGCACTCGGTATGTGCGTTTCAGCGACAACTACATTTTTACTCCATCGGTAGTGAACCAGTTTCTGACTGGATTCAGCCGTCGTTTCCGCGGGGAAGTCTCGAACAGCCTGGGCGCTAATTATCCCGCTAAGATCGGACTCACCGGGGTATCCCCCGTAACCTTCCCATGCATTAAATTTACCGGAACACCTTACGAGAATTTGCTCAACAACTGTGGCGACTCGCAATTCGCGGACAACGTCTACCAGACCAATGACTCGGTGAGTTGGGTTAAGGGCAAGCACAACATGAAATTTGGCGGTGAGTTTCGCGCGCTCCAGTTCAACGTGCGCCGACTCACGCAAGCCTCCGGCGAGTTCGATTTTAACGCTCAAGAGACCAGCACGACTGGAAAAGGCACCAGCGGAGGAGTTGGCGGTGACCCCGTGGCCAGTTCACTCTTCGGTTTGTCGAATACGACAACCCTTAATTACGGCTCATTCAGCGGAGTGCGTTACAAAAACTATTCCTTCTTTGCGCAGGACACCTACAAGCTGAATACTCGTTTGACGCTGAATTACGGCTTGCGCTATGACCTGGACATCCCAGCTTCCGAAGCCTTCGATCGCTTTTCCATGGTTGACCCCACCCTCCCGAATCCTGGCGCCGGCGGCATTCTCGGAGCGTACACATACTTTGGAAGCGGGACCGGCCGAAACGGACGGACGCGCCCACAGGATACCTACAAGAAGGGATTCGGTCCGCGCGTTGGCTTCGCTTACAGTATCAACGATAAGACAGTATTACGAGGCGGCTATGGTATTTTCTACGAACCGCTCAAGGAAGGATCGTTTGCCGACCAGGATGGGCTGGGATTCTTCAATAAGCAGACGGTTTCGCCCGGCCCCACTCAAATTGATAACGGGGTGACTCACCTCTTCCCCGTTTCTGGCCCATTCACGCTCGACGGGCAGAACAGAACGGCAGCGGGGGGAGGCAATGGAGTGATTACCGTTCCCGCTAACACCGGGCGTCCTGCTGACATCCAAACTTGGAATCTCGACATACAACGCCAGATCACTTCGAACCTGTTCGTAAGTATCGCCTATGTCGGCTCCAAGGGTACTCACTTGCCGGCCTTGAACATCATTCCCAACCAGGTGGATCCGAAGTATCTTTCGCTGGGCAATGATCTGACGAAGAATGTCATGTGTCTTGCGGGAGGGACGTGTCCCAACGCTATTGCCGCCGGCGTGAAAATTCCTTACGCCGGCTTCACTGGAAATATCAATCAAGCACTTCAACCTTTCCCGCAGTACGGTGACTTCAACCAGGAAGACAATTCCTTTAGTCCCGATCGCTCGGGTAACTCCACCTATCACGCTATGCAGTTGCAAGTGGACAAGCGCTTCGCCTCGGGACTGAGTTTTCTAGTGTCATATACCGTTTCGAAGAATCTTACGGATGCCGATTCCGAGGGACCCGGTGTTCAAGGCTTCATCGGCACGGGCGAATTCATCGGGCAGAATTCTTACAATCGCCAAGCCGAAAAAGCGGTCAGCGAACTCGATATCCCGCAAAGTTTGGTGTCGAGCTTTTTCTATGAGCTGCCCTTCGGTCATGGAAAACATTACCTGAACGGAGGGGGAGTGACGGACCGCGTGGTGGGTGGCTGGTACGTCTCCGGCGTCGCCCAATACAAATCAGGACAACCTACGGAAGTATATGGCCCGTGTAACAACACCGCCGGCGACGTCTTATTTGGCGGCTGCCACTTCACCGGATCTGCGCGGGTAAATATAGTTCCGGGAGTACCCCAGACCAACAAGGATCATTTCAATCCCTTGACAACACCATTCTGGAATCCCGCTGCGTTTTCAGCCGCAGGTCCTTTCACGTTTGGCGCCGAATCACGCTCCCTTGCCTCGGCCCGTGGGTTCACATCCAAGGACGAAGACTTCACGCTCGGCAAGAAAACCAGAGTCATCGGTGAAAGAGTCACAATCGACTTCCGGGCGGAGTTTTTCAACATCTTTAACCGCCACGTCTTCGGAGTAGGTAACGGAAATGTGAACAGTCCATTCATTCCCCTGGGCGCTCCTGGATGCAATGGCGCTGGCCAACACTTTGCCTGTGGCTTTGGTGCCCTCACGGGTACACAAGATCCGCGGGCGATTCAACTTGCCTTGAAAATTCAATTTTGAGCCGGCGATGCTCTGCCTCGGATTTCCCCCCGGGGCGGAGCGGCCTCATCATCTTCATATTCATACCGTGGTTCCAGCCACATGAATGTTCTCAATCGCCGAATCTTTGTGAAGACGCTTCTGGCCACAGCTGCGAGCTCATCGCCAGCTTATGCAGCATTCCACAAGGGAATCACCCTCTCTGCGGTTGAAGCCGAAGACAAATCTGCCTACACAAGTATTGAGTCTGGAAATCAGCGGCTCCGGATCTCGCCGGAGGGCGCACCGCTTACCTACCAAAACTTTCTGCGGTTTGGCAACGATTGGAAACCGGCGACGCTCGCGGGAGTTCCCCTTGTAACCGGGGCCTCGTTCCCGTTGGTGACCTCGCGGGTGCAACATGAGGGATTACGGGTTCGATGTGAGGGGAACGCAGAGGCGGAGGGCCTCGACGGAAAACCTCTGCAATACGATTGGGACGCCGAGATCACCACATTGGGCGACGAGCGTCCCGACCCCTGGGTCCGCTTCCGGACGACCCTTCATCTCCCGGCCCCGCTGCGGTTGCAGCAGAAAAGCTCCATCGAGCCTCAAATCATCACCTGGCTGAGTTCAACCTCCACCTTGATGGAAGGCCAATCGGGAAGCTGGCGGCGCGTGCTCCTCGAACAGCCTACGCGGAACTCCCTGGGTACCTACGGCAACGATCTTCCCGCAGTTTATCTTCTGGACCAGGGGGTTGGCATCGAGACCCTGATGTACTTCGATATGAGCGATATGGGCTGGATGTCGATCGAAAATCTCCCGCGCTTTCTAGTCTATCGCTGTTCCAGCCTTTCACAGATCGAGCGCGACGGCACTCAGCGCCTAGGGGTGGGGTTATTGGCAGGCCAGGCCACGGGCAATGTGCTGCCGCAAGGTGATGTCAACGTCACTTACTGGCTGCTGCAAAGGCCCATGACCCGTTTGCTGACGGTGCAGGAGTCCGTGGCGCGCTGGATGCAAGCTCTGCTTCCCTTGTTCGAAGAGAAACTTACCTGGCCGGCTTGCGCAACTTCCTGGAAAGAATTTGCCACGGGTACAGTGGAAGACTTGCAGGACAAGAGCGCGACGCAGATAGAGGCTAGAGGGTATACCGGATTGCGTGCGTACGTTAAGGCCAGTTCGCAACTTTGGAATGACGTCCCCGACACCTTCGAACTTATGACCGTCGCCGACGTTCTCTGGCCCTCGCTTCTTTATCTTCAGCTTCATCCATCGCCCGGTTTCGAACACGAATGCAAAGACCTTCTCGCGGATCTTCCTGCTTTCTACCACCCGGACACGCACAGCATCAGCAATGACTTCGCACGTAAGCCGGATGAGCGGGCCGATTCGTGGTATCCCTTCGAGAACTCTCTTATCAAATATCCCGCGATTGGCTCCCTGGCGGGATCAAAGGAAGTTATTGATCATTTCCTCGACGCCTTCCGGACTGCGCAGAAGCTGGCTCAGCAGTACAACTTTTTATTTCCTATCTATTACCAGGTGGCTACTTTACGAGCGGAAGGTGCTGGTACGAACTATGCTGTGGGTGGTCTGTATGCCTGGGCCGCGATCCTGGCAAACCGATTGACCGGAGAAAATCAATATCTGGAGGAAGCGCGGCGCGCGGTCCATGTTTTGTACACCGTGCCCGCGGAACGCCTCTTCCATGAGCCCCAGGAACTCGCCTACGGTGCGCTTGCGGCGGCGGACCTGGGCATGGCAGAGGAGGCGAAATACCTCCTCTACGAACAGCTGCGGATGTTTTACTGGTACTCCGATCGCAGTCAGAAGTCTCATGACATCCGGGGCATGGTTCAGGCTGCTGCATCCATCCTCTATCCTGCTTTCAAAGAGAACGTGGAAGCCATTCTCCCCTGGACCGGAGTCATGAAACGGGGAATCGTCTTTGAGGGTCTCCTGCGCTTTATGGACCAGCAGCGGCGCAACAACTTCTATTTCTTCGAGAACTGCTCGGGCAATCGCAAGCGGGGCCCCTCGGCATTTATTCCGTTCGAAAATCTGGGCACGCTGGAACTGGCGGGCATGACTGGAAATGTGGGCAAAGAAATCTACGGCGCGGGTGAATCGATATGGATGTACTTGATGTTTGAAGCACTAGGGCAGGTCAACGACCGGGAGTTGATGCTGGTGAACCTTGACCTTCTCGACATCGTCCATGCAAGGGATTTTCCGCCGCGAAAGTTGAACTTCATTTTGTA
The DNA here is from genome assembly GCA_963772195.1 of uncultured Acidobacteriaceae bacterium. Classification (GTDB taxonomy): domain Bacteria; phylum Acidobacteriota; class Terriglobia; order Terriglobales; family Acidobacteriaceae; genus Acidiflorens. The sequence continues at coordinate 498,468 of CAVYWE010000007.1, forward strand.
CAACCCAACCGCCATTGCCCGGTCGGCAAACATTCAAATTCCGGCTGCGAAAGAGCATATCGCTCGCTTGCATGTGAATGGCAAGGCCAGCGAAGCGACAGTGACAGTGCCCAAGCAGTCTTTCATCCACCTTATGGTCGAGTTTTGAACTAGTCGTCAGTTTCGCTCCTGATCGCGGCAAAACGCCCTCTGGGGGCTGCTTCTTAGGTTTGGGTACCTGGTAAAGGAAGGAAGTCTTGCAATGATGAAAGCTCGTTTTTCTGTACGCGGCCCAGCCAGAACAGCAACCGTTTCCGCTCTGGCTCTCATCGCTTTTGCAGCGGTGGCCGCCGTCCCTTTTACGCCACCATTTGGAAAGTGGTCCCGGCTCTCCGTCGATCCCATCGTCTCTCCGAAGGGAGATGGTTTCGAGTCCGCGGGAACATTTAATCCATCGGTTGTGAAGAAGGATGGAAAGTTTGTGATGCTTTACCGTGCGCAGGATCGTAAAGGTACTTCGGCGCTCGGGTACGCCACTAGCGACGACGGTATTCATTTCACTCGCCGGCCCGAACCGGTCATGGTCTCTGAGGCTCCGTACGAAAAAGGCGGCGGCGTGGAAGATCCGAGGCTGCAGAAAATTGGTGACACCTATTATCTGACCTATACCGGATACAACAACGTGGACGGAGCGGCGGCGGACAAGAAAGATGCTCAACTATGTCTGGCTACCTCCGCAGATCTGGTTCATTGGCAGCGGCAGGGCGTTATTATGCCGAGTTTCAAGGGGAAATGGAACGTGAAGTGGACGAAGTCCGGCGCCATTGTTCCAGAAAAAATCAATGGTAAGTATTGGATGTACTATCTGGCCGACGCACAGGGGAAGGACACTCAAATGGGCGTCGCTTACTCCGACGATTTGCTCCATTGGACGGATGCCCTCGACCACCCAGTTCTGGCAAGCCGCGCAGGTTCCTTTGACTCACAAGTTGTAGAGCCGGGTCCTCCGCCGATCATAACGCCGCAGGGCATCTTCCTGATTTACAACGGCGCCGATGACAAACTGGTTTATTCAACGGGCTGGGTTCTCTTCGACAAGAACGATCCGACCAAAGTCCTGGCGCGTTCGGAAGAACCAGTGTTTGCGCCCGAGAAGGAATGGGAAAAGGTGGGGCAAGTCCCGAATGTCGTATTTGTTGAGGGCATGGTTCGGGATGGCAACCGCTGGCTGTTCTACTACGGCGCTGCTGACAAGAACATCGGCGTCGCAACCGCACCGGTGCTTTAAAGATCCAGTGGCCGGGCAGGCTGAATGAAAAACGAGTCCCGAATCGTCGTTGGGGTAGACATAGGCGGGACCAAGGTCGCGGCCGGTCTGGTGAATGCTGAGGGCGAAATTCTCGCAAGAAGCAGGACCCCGATGCAGACCACCGGTGCGCCAGCAAACGGTCTTGCAGCGGTTTCTACGGCGATCAGCGGGCTTTTCCCTGACGCGTCCTCGCAGAATCAGATCGCAGCCATCGGCATCTGCGCCCCAGGACCATTGAATCCGAAAACTGGTGTCATCATCAATCCTCCCAATCTCCCGCTCTGGCGTAACTACCCGCTGGCCGAGGAAATGCGCCGAGCGTACAACTTGCCCATAAGAGTCGATAACGACGCCAATGCCGCGGCGCTGGCGGAGGCGAAGTGGGGCGCGGGTCGTGGCTATCGAAACATCTTTTACGCCACCGTGGGCACCGGAATCGGCACAGGAATCATTCTGGATGGGCGCATTTTTCACGGTAAGACTGGCGCTGCGGCGGAAGGCGGGCATCTGGGGATCGACTACAACGGACCGCTTTGCAATTGCGGGAAACGCGGCTGCATCGAAACGCTGGCAGCGGGTCCCGCGATCGCCCGACGAGCACGTCACAAACTTGAACAGAATCCGAAATCGGTTCTTTGGGAAATGGCGGCCGGCGATATTCAGGCCGTGAGTAGCGAAATGGTGGGGAGGGCCCACGCCCTCAATGATCCCGTCGCCAAAGAAGTAATGCGCGAGACTCTGGACCTGTTGGCGTATTGGCTCGGAAGCATCATCGATCTCCTGGAGCCTGACGCCATCGTGATCGGCGGAGGGGTCTCTTCTCTCCTCGGTCCCTTCCTCTATGAGATCCGTGAACGCTGGCGAGGCGCATGCATTAATCCGTGCCCCCTTGACATCACCCTGCTGCTCGCTCATTACGGCGAAGATGCCGGCATTGCCGGTGCCGCCGCGCTGGTGGATGAGAAGGAACGCGACTAGAGCATAGTCAGGAGATGTATGCCACAACGCGGTGTGGAATCGTATCGAAACTTCGAAAGGTGCTATGAAACTCAACTCATATCTTCTGAAGAGCACGGTGGTGGCGGCACTCGGAGGACTTCTCTTCGGGTTCGACACAGCCGTGATCGCCGGTACCACCCATGCCCTGACGGAAACATTTCATCTATCACCTTGGGCATTGGGGATGACCGTCTCCGCGGCGCTCTGGGGAACAATCCTGGGATCTATGCTCGCTGGCATTCCCGGCGATAAGTTTGGCCGCCGCGACAGTCTACGAGTTATGGCCGTGCTCTACCTGGTCTCGGCTCTGGGATGTGCCTTTGCCGGGAACTGGTCGGAGCTCGTTCTTTTCCGATTCATCGGTGGTCTCGGTATTGGAGGTTCATCAGTACTCGGGCCCATGTACATCGCAGAGGTTGCACCCGCCAAATGGCGCGGCCGGCTGGTGGGTTTGTTTCAGTTCAACATCGTTTTCGGAATCCTGCTTGCTTATCTGTCGAACTACATTGTAGGAACGATGCAATTTGGCCCCGCCGAGTGGCGATGGAAACTAGGTATCCCAGCAGTTCCCGCCTTGTTTTTCCTCTTCATGCTGTTTGGAATTCCGCGCAGCCCTCGCTGGCTGGTGAAGAAACAAAGAATTGCGGAAGCAAGGGACGTCCTGCGAATGACTGGAGAGCAAGATTACGAACAGGAACTCCAGGAGATTATCGTTTCGATCGATGCAGAACACGTCACCGATGATTCCTTGTTCTCGTGGAAGTACCGTTTCCCGATTTTTCTGGCCGTTTCAATCGGGATGTTTAACCAACTTTCCGGAATCAATGCCATCCTTTACTACTTGAACGATATTTTTGCCTATGCCGGTTTCAACAAAGTGTCTTCTGATCTGCAGGCGGTGGCCATCGGAGGAACAAACTTGCTATTTACGATGCTGGCCATGTCGGTCATTGATCGCATCGGCCGGAAAACCCTGCTGCTGATCGGCTCCTTGGGCACGGCGGCGTGTCTCGGAGGGGTGGCCGCTATCTTTTTTACTCGGAGCCACCAAAATCTTCTGGTATGGCTCCTGATCGGCTACATAGCCTTCTTTGCATTTTCTCAGGGGGCAGTCATCTGGGTTTTCATCAGCGAGGTCTTTCCCAATCGAGTCCGGGCGAAAGGTCAAAGTCTGGGCAGCTTTTCTCACTGGTTCATGAATGCGCTCATTTCCGGAATCTTTCCGCTTCTGGCTGCGTCCTCCGGCGGATACCCATTTGTTTTCTTCTCTCTCATGATGGGGCTCCAGTTTTTCGTGGTCTTATTCGTCTACCCCGAAACCAAAGGCGTCACTCTCGAACAGATGCAAAAGAAGCTAGGGATCGCTTGAGATGATGGCTCAAGGGAATGGGGGATCACGGCGGCCAGGGGTATGCATAGAAAACGATTCTGGAGGGGAGCAGAACTCCGGAGTGCACCATACAATGCCTACTTCGCGACACAAGCAACTCAGATTCTGCCTGGAGTTTAGCTATGAATAAGAGAACCTTTATCAAGCTCTTCGCTGCCGCAATGGCGATCCCGGCCGTATCGCGCCTGTTGGCGTGGGCGGGAGGGGAAAAACTCAAGAACTGGGCGGGCAATCTCGACTACAGCACCGACCGCTTGTACGCTGCCACGTCGCTCGAACAAGTGCAGGACTATGTCAAGAAGGAAAGCAAGCTGAAAGTACTCGGCACGCGTCATTGCTTCAACAATATTGCCGATAGCAACGACGGTTTCCTGTCCTTGAAGCCGATGGACAAGGTAATTGCCCTCGATCCTGCGAAGCATACCGTGACAGTCGGTGCTGGTATTACGTATGGTCAGTTGTGCCCGTATCTTGACAGTAAGGGGTTTGCGCTACATAACCTGGCATCGTTGCCGCATATTTCCATAGCGGGGGCGTGCACCACAGCAACGCATGGCTCAGGCGAGAAGAATGGAAATCTGGCTACGGCGGCGTCCGGACTGGAAATGGTGACGGCGTCAGGCGACGTAGTGAATCTATCGCGCGAACGCGACAAGGGCACATTTCCCGGGGCGGTAGTGGGGTTGGGGGCGCTGGGCGTAATCACGAAGGTCACGCTTGATATTCAGCCAACATTTCTGATGCGACAGTATGTTTACGAGAATCTGCCGCTCATCCAGTTGAAGGATCATTTTGATGCGATCGAGTCCAGCGGGTATAGCGTGAGCTTGTTTACCGATTGGCAAAAGCAGCGCCTCAATGAAATTTGGATCAAGAGTCGCGTCGAAGAAGGACAGGCGTTTCACTCTACTCCGGAATTTTTCGGAGCGACGCTGGCGACCCGCAATCTCCACCCAATTGCGGAACTGTCGGCGGAGAATTGTACCGAGCAGATGGGCGTACCCGGTCCTTGGTACGAACGCCTGCCGCACTTTCGCATGGGTTTTACTCCCAGCGCCGGCAAGGAACTGCAGTCAGAATACTTCGTTCCACGACAGCATGCGGTCGAAGCGATTCTGGCGGTGGAACGACTACGCGAGCAGGTGAGTCCGCATCTACTGATCTCCGAGATCCGGGCAATCGCCGCCGATGAGCTGTGGTTGAGTCCCTGCTATGAACAACCTTGCGTAACGATTCACTTTACCTGGAAGCAGGACTGGCCCGCCGTAAGCAAGTTGTTGCCTGTGATTGAGAAAGAATTAGCCCCGTTTCGTGCGCGACCGCATTGGGGAAAGCTGTTTACCACGTCTCCGGCGGAACTGAAGAGTATTTACAAGAAGATGCCTGAGTTTATTGAGCTGAGTAGGAAGTACGACCCGCGGGGGAAGTTCCGCAATGAATACCTGAACAAAAACATCTTCGGCAATTAACGCCAGGTGCTTTGACAACCGAAGACCATTAGTTTGTGGGCGATTAATATCCTTGCGCAGGCATCGGGTTTTACAATTGCACGATCACGAATGGAGGCGTTCGTCACTGAAGCCGAACTGAAAACGCATCTCGACACCGCCGAGGAAAGCCCCAAACAAATCGCCGCCGCCGTGCTGGGCCTGCCGGAGACAACGTTGCGCTACAAACCGAAACCGGAATCGATTTTCACGACAAACAGCAGGGAACATCAAGGCACCACATGCTGCCACCGAGCGAATCAAGTGGTTTCTGGGAGACAACACGTCTATTTACGCTCCCGGTGATTTAGAGGGCGAGAACTGGAGTAAATGGCGATGTGAGAACAATGGAAGTGCTGGTTGAGGCTCCAAGTTTCATCATCCGGAACAGCTTACTCAAGATTTTGCGGGATGGGCTGACGAAGTACTTTATTGATGCGAGCGCAGCAGAGTCTTATTTCGATGGAAACAATCTCACCAACTCGCAGATTCGCAGAATCGGACATGTGGACGCGATCTTCCGGTATCCCGTGAAGTCCATGGGCGGCGAGCGACTCGAGGTCGCCAAACTGGGCTGGCGTCGTCGGCCTCGGTCCCGGTCGGATGGCTATCCTAAAACTATTCCGGGCCAGAAGTCGGCTTCTGGGAAGTTTCACGCAGATCGGTACGGGGAAACGCCTTGTAGTAAGCGAGGACGTTTGAGAGAGCGGCCAGAAGTCAAGTACCCTTTCGCCGCATCATCGGTTTGCGATCGCAATACATTCGCCCCATGGAGTGGGTGAAACCGGACTGCCGTGTTTGCCTTCGGAGAAAAAGGCGTCAAGACCCGCCGACCGAGTTGCGAACGACACTTTCTCCAGTCCGCTTTGCGCGAAAGATTCGCGCAATTACCCGCCAATTCCAACGATTTCCCAAAAATTGCGGGCTGGGGTTCTCTGCACTTCAGACTGAGTGGCGGAGAGGGAGGGATTCGAACCCTCGATAGAGTTGTTAGACCCTATAACGGTTTAGCAAACCGCCGCCTTCAGCCTCTCGGCCACCTCTCCGGCGTTGCGGAATTATAGTTGGAATTATAGCTTACCACTGGCGGAGCTTCGGTCTCGTGCCCGCTGCCGTTTTGAACTCCCACAAGTTTGAACTCCCAGCAAGCGCGAATTTTTTCCTCGTCCCTCCGAAGCCACGCCCGTTGCGTTATGCTGAACCTTCCTCTTACCAGGGGACATCCTCTTTCGCATGACCAGCGCATGACCAGCCCTCAAGCCGACCTTTCCCACTCGTCATCGAACCGGTCATCATCATCGTCGAATCGCAAACTGATCCTCGCCGGCCAGATTGCCTTCCTGCCTACGGGCATTCTCCAGACGCTACTCGGCCCGATGCTTCCCATCCTGATCGCGCGCTGGTCGCTGAATGACACGCAGGCCGGCAATCTGTTTCTCGTGCAATTCCTGGTATCGCTAGCGGGCGTCCAACTCTCGGGACTGCTGCTGACGCGCTGGGGATACCGTCCCGCATTTCTCTGGGGGCTGCTGTTGATGGCTTGCGGAGTGTCCACTCTTCTCCTCGGATCGTCCGCGCTCGGCATGGCCGCGGTGGCCGCTTATGGCTTGGGCTTGGGCCTGGTTGTCCCGTCTGACAATTTGCTGATCGCAGAAATAGGGTCAGAGTCCAGTTCGGGATCGGACGCAGCTTCACAAAGAAGCTCGAAAGGAAGCTCGCGCGCCAGCGCCGTAAACCTGCTGAATTTTTTCTGGGGCGTCGGAGCCGTTTTCTGCTCGCTGATGGTGGCCTGGACGGCGGCTCACAAGTTACTCCCATTTTTTCTCGGATCGGTGGCGCTGTTTCTTCTTCTGCTCGCGTTCGCCATGCGCAATCTCCCGTTTCCCGTGGCCGCATCTTCCTCAGCAACTCCCGCCATAATTCCCGCGGGATCTTCGCCGTCATCGTCTTCGTCATCTTCGCCATCATCCCCCTCCTGGCGCGAGCTGGCGAAGAGTCCGGCGATTTGGATTTTCGCCGCCATCTTCTTTCTATATCCCGGAGCGGAAACGGCGGTCGGCGGATGGATCGGCTCCTACGTTTCGCGCCTCGGATCGCGCGGCGCTTCGATAGCCTCCATGATGCCCGCATTTTTCTGGACGGCCCTAACCGTCGGCCGGGCCCTAGGCACCGTTTTCCTGCGTCACTTCTCGGAACGCAGCGTCTTGCGCGCGGGCTATGGAGCGGGAGCGGCGGGCATCGGCCTGATGCTGTGGGCTCCAACGCTCACCGGAGTGATTGGCGGCGCGCTGATTACCGGCCTGGGTTTCGCAACCTTATATCCCATCACCGTGGCCCGTCTTTCGCAGCGCTTCGGAGTCGCCGCTCGCAAAATTGGCTCGGTCCTGTTCTCGCTCGCGGCGGTCGGTCCCGCCGTCATTCCCTGGATGGTCGGCGTAATCTCGCATTCCACCGGCAAGCTGGGCGCTGGACTGCTGGTGCCGCTCGGGGCGACGGTGATTCTGTTTGTTGTCCATCTTTTTGAGTGGTGACCCGTGTGGCTTGAGTGGTGACCCGTGTGGCGCGGGCGCCCTCGCCCGCGGCTGTTGATTTGCGGTTGATTTGCGCTGTTGATCTGCGGCTCTTGATTTTGGGTGGCGCAGAGCTTCAGCTCTGCGGTCACTGCATTGTTTTGAATGCGGGGTGGGATTCCACGGTCGCCGCGCGCTTGGGATATTGATCCTGTGTTACAGGGCACGGCTTCAGGGCCGTCTTGGTTGACGGACACACCTCTACCCTTGCACCACAGGTCGATCCCATTGTCGCCGACGGGCCGTTAGGCGTCTGCGATGGCCGTCACACTTGTTTGTGATGAAAAAAAGATCAAACCGCCCCTCCCAAGCAGAGCTCGGACGGAACCTCCCTTGAGGATTGGGATTGACGCAAGTGGGGGACACCGGCTGTCTCGGCAGTCCCACTAGAGGTCAAAACTCTCGTAGGAGATGCGATCGCCGTCATGTTCTCGCTGTCTCATGGTTGTGACCGAACTCAGTCGATTGAACACTACACTAAACGTCGAAGGGCTCAGCAGTTCTATTCGGCTGGTCCGTTCGCCAAGCCCACTGAAAGAAGTGCCCATGGAGATGCCCCTTTCCCGGCTGACCCACCATCTGTCTTTTATGGGTGCTTTTCCACCAGGTTCAACGGACGCGACAATGACGCGGGTTCGCGGACCTTCCTGTATTGACGCCTTCTGCCATGCGTTTCTAAACTCATCGGAATAGGGTTTAGTTACTCGGTCGTTGTCAAGCCCCGATCGTGAGGTCACGAGATAGAGCTCCACATCCAGTCGGGATTCCAAGACCAGCTTAAGAATTTCAACTAACTGGTCTGGACCAAGATACGGATCGTTGATCCACAAGAACTCTTTCAAACTGGCGGACAGCCAAGCCCTTATGTAGTCAATCCCCTTCTCCCGATCTCCCGGCTCGACGGTGATACCGTCGTCTGGAAGGGAGGTTTCAGGTTGACGTATTTGCGGGATGTCGGACGAAGATCGTTCCGCGAGAGCCACAAAGAGATCAGCAGCCGTCAAAACGCCACGGAAAGCGTTTCGAAGTACTCTTGCAGCCTCAGATTGGTCCTTGTGCTTAGCAACTAAATTCTCCAAGGCATAAGAAAATACAGGAAACGAACGCTGAAATGGAAGTTCCGAAGCCTCTTTGAGGAAATGGCGTATCCTATCGTCATCGCATGGAAGGACGCGGCCAGAATTCAACGACCCTAATAGATCCCATGATGCCCGCGGAAGAAGACCTAGTGATGACGTACCAACCTTATCATTGCCGTCAGACCCTTCGACCAGACGTTTCTTAAGGTTCAGCAGCTCGACTTGCCTTGAAACTGATCGTTTCGCACGACGTGCGCGGTCATCGTCCAATGCGGACGCGAATTCCGACGCTAGTTCCGGGTCTATCTTGTATGCCGCATCGACGATCGCCTTCCGCTCTTTGTCGACCTCTGGCTCTGTGCTCAAGGATGACGCCAAGAGCGCCTCCTTCAGTAGCTGCTTGCTGAATTCCTTGTCTATCGTCCGGCACTCGTCAGCGATGATGTGATAGCGATTCATCTTGTCAAGCAGCGAACCGCATAAGTCAGCACATGCTCGCGCCTCCTTCAGTAGATCGATCGCCCCATCGTATCCCTCACTGTGACCAATCTTTGCGAGTATTGCGAGAACCAAAGAACGGTCTGCGGAGTTGGATATCAATCGTGCCTGCGCAACAATCTGAGTCCACGCTGATCGATTCGGACGTAATATCCTCTGAACTTCCGCCAAAGCGATGAGTTTGTACCCGTCGTGCTGAATGTAGGCGGGCATCGGTAGATGTTTGTTTATCAGCTCCGTCAATTTTTGAGCTATCGCGGCGCTTTGGCTCTGAGTAAACGTCCGTTTTCCATACTTCGACCGGACCGTTCGCGAAATGGTTTGCACAACGGCGCAAAACGAGCTGTCAACCGAAAGCTCTGGCATTAAACCGTATATCTCCGAGATCTCATCGTCTGTTAGCTCATACACAAAGTCCCGATCATTATCATTAGGCTCCCAATAGGGTTGCTTAGTCTTAATAAACTCAATCGTGTGGGCCACCGCCATTTGCCTCCATAGACGCGGCAGTTGCCTCATCAACTCCATCGCGCTTGGTTGTGCAACCACAAATAGCGCCGGTGCTGCCAAACAGGTGACTTGGTAACGCCGTATAGTGTTTGCTGGCAGCGAATCTATCAAAGGCTTCAGGTGTTGGTTTATGACTTTTCGTGCGTCTGATTCTTTTTCGTACCGAATCAGCTTGAGAGCAATTTCCGTCAACAGTGCCGCACGATCCATTTTCGATGGCAGGCCTACAATACGGCTCATTAGTTCTTTTAGATCGTCGTCTGCGTCCACTTTGCGCAGAAGCATCCCCGCGTAGACGCGTATCGCTAGTTGCAAGCAATGACGACTGCTACTGAACGCGCCACCAACGCTAACTTTGCTACGAAAGTCATCAGCAAGAGATACATACCTCTCGGCCTGCTCCTTCTCGACGCTTGCTAGCTGGACAGCGACAGAAAAAGTTAGTTCGAGTTTATTTGCGTCATCTTCAAGATCTTCCCACGCGCTCTCCAGGTTCTTCCTGAGTTTCTGTATGAGACCGGCAATTTCTTGAATTTCGGAGTGTCTAATACAGGCGATGCCTGCAGCGGCGCCCTTTATTCTCAGGGAAGAGTCGCTAAACATTTGTATTCGGGAGCAGAGTTCTACTAAGAGCGATCTGTGCGGAAGAAGTTTGCTTCTTGTCTTAACTCGTGACAGCCGCTCCAACACGTCCACGGTCGCCTTCTCCGCTAAGTCCGGATCGGCAAAGAGTCCGATAAGTCTAGGTACAACGCTGAAATCAATTTCTTCGATTGGGGCGTCTAGAAGTCGACTGAGGAGACCCTCGAGTCCTCTATCGCGACGCTGTTCGGTATTGAGCATCAGAGCTACGTCGATCGCTCGGTTAGCAGAGCGACGAACTAGCGCAGCTATGATGTCTCGCGAAGTAACCTCATGATCGGCGGTGGCCATCAACAATCGGGAAAGACTTGAGTCGAACTCGGCGGTAGCCAACTCCTCAATGCCTTCTTTGGCCCTTATGCTGCCGTCTGGATCGATAAGCGTCAAATTATCAATGATCAGAGCGAGACAAGTCGTCGCGACCGAAAGATCTGTGAGGTCGAATGTCGAGAGGTAGGTGTCCACTAATCGCTGTGATGCTGAAGCCTTATCGTACCGTGACTCTGTAGCTGCCAGGAGTAGCTGAAGATGAACGTAGTCTAGACTGGGCCCCAAGCGGAATATCGTTGCCTTCTGAGTATCGAATGTCCGAATCAACGATTGAGCTTGACCGACGTCGCCAACCAGAGAGAGCGCTTGTGCAAGCTCCCTCATATGCCGTGCGTCTACGGTCAATTCGGTGGTTCTGATTCCAAGGTCGAGGGCATACTGAAGCATCTGGAACGCGCTGCGCGCATCCCGATTGTGTACAGCCCATTGGCGAATCAGGAACAGCCGATCCTTTATCAATTCAACTTTCTTAACCTCCTCCAAGAACTCTGATGACCCTCCCACACGAATCAGCTGCGCCAACGCAGATGAGATCGAGAAAACTTGCGGGTCTGAAATGCTGGCGCGAATCTCTGTTGCCTCAACATCCACACTGCCCCCTTGTTTTGCAAGGGATGCCAGGGATATACCCGCAATCGCCATGTCCACATAGGAACGTCGATCTTCAGAAGGCCCTGAGGCACGTTCAAGCGCCTGAGTCGCGAGATCAGGCCGCACATAAAGCAAATCTCCTGCGAGTTCTGTCCCAGCGTGACGACTAATCTCCGCCCAATCGACATCGCCAAAGAGCTCAACGATGCTATCGATTAAATCTTCACTTATTATTTCGCCGCGTTCTTTCCGTTTCCGAGCAACGAGGGTTAAGAGCTGCAGACGGTCACTTTTCAGAACAGCCGACTGAGCCAGTGCAAGAGAAGCGATCCCCTGTCCCAGGTTCATCCGCGCTTCAATCTCGGCACGCGAAATGGTGAGCCCGCTGTATTCGACAAACGCAGAGGACTGAATTCCGAATCGCAGTGCATCGGCTTGGCTTTTGATCTCAAGCGCAGTTTCAAATCCGAGTTTTACTTTTTGCTGTACAGGACCAAGTTTATGGGCTGAGAGGAGCATTCGCGCAAAGCGTTCAGGCGACAGAAAGTTCAATAACTTTTGATACTCACCCGTCTGGCGAAGATAGGCAGGCAACAAGTCCAAGGCATTGCCGCTATCTTGGTCTCTAAGTAGGGAATCGACAACCCGTCGGTTTACCGTTTCCCTGTACTTTTCCAGGCGCTTGCTGGCAAACTGCCGAGTCAGCTCAGAAACAAACAACACCTCTTCGTTATCAGACGCAGGTACTCTAATAAATGTGACCGCAGACAGCTTGCGCCGGAGGTCATCGGGTGGAGTATTAAACAGAATCGAGAGGTCGGCAATTGTGTGCTTATTTGCGTCGTGCGCCAAAAGAGCGAGCAACTCCGATAGTTCGGCGTCGTGCGGGTCTATATTCCGCCACTCCATTTCAAATAGTTCAGGTATGGTAGCGGGCAAATTTATGAGGACATTGTCTTCGCTCTGACCGGCGTCGAAAAGACGATTTATGCCAGCGAGGTAGCCCGGTCTGCCTTTACATACCTCATGCAGCTTGCGAATATTCTCCGCTGACACTTTGTTTCCAAAATATGTCCTGGTGTCTTCGATGCCGAAGCCAGGGACATCCCACACCTTGCCTCGCGACCGAATTGGATCTGGGAAAATCGCAGTTCCAGAGGACGTTAGCACCTTTATATGATCAAAACCCAACGGGAGTTTAGAAATCATTAAGTCGCGCAAGACTGATTGCTGTTCAGGAATCTCTTCCAGACCATCTACGACTAGGACAATAGGGATGTTCAAACGGGACGAGTAGGACTTGAGCGAATACACGAGCCTTCGCATCATGGCGTCCGTCACGTCCTGCTCTGAGGGGAGTTCAGCGTGGTTGAGTAACCAGTACATCTGCCCGCACAGGTCCCGGAGGAGAAAATCTGGATCATATGTGAACCAACTGCTCCTCCTGGCAAAAACAGACACACAGTTACGGGAATGCCTTCGCGCGAATTGCGATAGGAGGGTCGTTTTCCCTATGCCGGGGTCTCCTGCCAGATGTACTGAGGGAGCCTTACCCCTCAGCATTGTTTCAAGAACGTCAACTAGGTTTTCCCGGCCAACTTCCACTCCTTCTATTTGGGGAAAAGTGCTGCAGAAGGAGGTTGTGTCTACAACCGCCTGAATTAGTACCTCTTCATTCACAGCCGAAACCTTTCTTTATGCGACCCCCGGTCACCGCGCAACCAAAAAAGGGCCATGGGTTTCCCCATGACCCCCTCGGTCGAGATCATTATCTATCAGTCTTGACTAAAGATACATAGGTCATTTTGGGGCCTCCGCGAACAAGGGGGAGGCTCACACCGTTCCGTCACCAAACTTCGCGACCGGACGAGCCTTGATCTCCATTGGCCACTCGTGAGATTTCACCCGTACCAATACAGTCTCTTGGTAAAGGTAAGAACGAAAGCTGCTCCACTCCCATTGCTCCCCCACTAGTCGGCGCTTCACCGGGTTACGGTGGATGTAACGCAGCTTCTCGATTTTGCTTCTGTTCAGTCCATACGCCGAAATCGTAAAAGCGCTTCTGCCAGATCGGCGCGGGGTCAGGATGGACACCGGCCCTTTTTTCATCACAAACAAGTGTGACGGCCATCGCAGACACCCAATCGCGATCGCGCAATAATTCCCCGACAGTGCAGCATCGAGAACTGCGCCCGTTCTCCAGAGACGGACCCATCATCCGCCGCAAAACCATTTTCGGCGGCTCTTTGACAAGCAGACGACAAGTACACAAATAAGGCAGCAGAAACGGCGACCCCGCACCCCGTGAAGTGCACGCCAAACCGCAGAGACCCCAGCTAAGTCCTTATTCATGTAGAGGATGGAACTAAGTACTTTAATTTGAACAGCTTAGCGGAAATCGGGGGGGGGTAAAAACCCTAATTCCTCCAAAGTCCGCGTCCAGCGCGGGTTTCAAGCCAAAAAGAGTCAAGCCAAAAGAGTCAACCAAAAAGTAAGACTCGCAACAGCGATGTTTTTTTCGCCACCGCCGCGGGACAACGCTCAAAAACGAGACGCCTTCCCACGCTTGCCTTGGGCCACGCGAAACTGAGCTGTGGACGCCAGTTCTACGCGGTTCCTGCCTTCATTCTTGGCGCGATAGAGTGCCTGGTCGGCGGACTGGATCACCTGCTCGGGCTGGCGGTGGCGGGTACTTGGTTCGGCCACTCCGATGCTGACCGTCACTGATAGGCAATCGGGTAGGCGATCTGATGCTAGACGATCTGATGAACGATCGGATTTGCGATCGGGCGACTGGCTAGCAGGCTGCGCGAAAAGCTCCCGCTGTTTGCTCAATGACCGCGCGGCGGCGGTTTTCCTTTTTGCGGACTTTCTGCGATCCGACTGGCTTGTCGCTGACCTGCGATTGCTGCCTTTCTCAGCGCTTTTTTCTGCATTCTTTTCGGCTCTTCTATCCGCGCCGCGCACCTGAAACGTGGATTTCTCGATGCGCTGGCGCAACGCGTCCAGATGTTCGAACGCTTCTTTCGCGGAAGTGTTGCGGAAGACTATCGCGAACTCTTCGCCTCCGCAGCGGAAAGCCTGACCGTCGCCGCCGACATCGGATAGGCGCTTGGCCACCATGCACAGGACCTGGTCGCCTACGTCGTGTCCGTAGGTGTCGTTGAACTTTTTGAAATGGTCGATGTCGACTATGGCGATGGCATATTGCTGGTCGAGCGAAAGTAGGGACTCGTTGAAGGCGCGGCGTCCGCGAATGCCGGTGAGTTCGTCGTGGTAGGCGAGCACGTAGGAAGTCTCGATCAGCGAGGCGGCGAGGATCAGGGCTGCTGTGGCTACGTAGGCGTCTGACATTTTGCCTATGGGAGCGAATTGTAGCCACAGGAAAACGGCAGCTGCGGACCAGGCGAATCCGGGCTCAATTGGCTTGCGTGTTTGAAAAAAGCGCCAGACGAACACTGCGATGGCGGCTACAAAGCTCAACAGAATCCAGAGCGGGATTGGGAACGCACCGGGATGAAGTGGATTGGCGGAACCATATTCGAAACTATTTTCGGGACGGCACAACACGGCGAAGACAACCGATTCCAGGAACAGCAATCCAAAGCGGGGAGCGATTCCGGCGATGGTCAGGCCGCGTTCGCGCATCTGGGCGAAGACGATGAAGTTCAGCGGGATCAGCAGAGCGGCGAGCGCTACGGCGGTGCGGCCAGGTCCGATAAGGACGTTTCCAGTTTGAATCTGTCCAGTTTGAATCGGTCCATTGGAGAAGAAAGCGGCCGCGCGATGCGCCAGCAGCAGCGCCAGCAGGGAAAACAGAAGGCGGCTGGAATTGAAACGCCAGGCTAGAAGCAATCCGGCGGCGAAGACGGCAACGTAGTAGAAGCCTAGCGAGGGCGCGACCTGGACGAACAGAGAGCTGTTGACAAGCGCCGCCGCCAGCGCCAATAACAAGCCGCCGGGGACGAGCCAGGGCTGCCAGGTTCTCCCTTGCATTGATTCAGAATACGGCACGCGCGGCGAGGAGGCGGTTATGTTTCGGGCACGGGCACCACCGTTACTGCTCAGGGCGCGAGCGGTGATAGTCTTCCATGTTCATCTTGCACCCCCATGGCGCGCGCATCGCATTCCGAACTTCATTCGGCACACTGGCTAGAAGCAACATCAGAGTCAAAGGCCGCGGACAAGAGTGTCCGCGCCACACGGGCGATCGCGATCGACACTGGAGGGACATTTACTGATTGCGTGTGGGTGGAGGGCGGCGCGCTCAAGACTCTGAAGGTGTTCTCGACTCCCGATGATCCGTCGCGCGCGATTGCCGAGGCGCTGAGAAAGATTGGCGAGGCTACAAGAAAGCCTCGCGAAGCTGGAAGAAACAACCGCGCCGGAGCCGCGCTCACTTTGCTGCACGGCACGACTGTCGGGACCAACGCTCTGCTGCAGCGAAAAGGCGCTCGCGTTGCGCTGATTACGACGGCGGGATTTGAAGACGTCATCGAGATTGGGCGGCAGGCGCGTCCTCGGCTGTATGATTTTTTCTTTGATCGGGTTGCGCCGCTCGTTCAGCGAGAACTGCGATTTGGCGTTAAAGAGAGGACGGATGCCGAGGGTCGGATATTGGAGCAGCCGTCGGACGTGGAGTTGATGCGACTGCGGGAGGCGGTGCGGCTTGCAGAACCAGATGCCATCGCCATTTCTTTTCTGTTCTCGTTCGCCAACCCGGAGAACGAAGCATCCGTGGCTGCGGCTGTGGCGGAACTTGGCAAATCGCTTTCTGTGTCTCATCGGATTCTGCCGGAGTTCCGGGAATACGAACGCACGAGCACGGTCGTGGTGAACGCCTATCTGCAACCGCTCATGCAGAGCTACATGGAAAGACTGGCGGAGCGTGCCAAGGAGCATGCCGAGGAATTGGGAGATGACTCCGGCGCGGCGCGGAAGCGAAACGTCCCGCGGATCTTTGTCCCGCGAATCTTTGTCATGCAATCGAGCGGCGGGATCACGGCGCTGGAATCGGCGGCCCGGGAACCCGTGCGCACGGTGTTATCGGGTCCGGCTGGCGGATTGGTGGGCGCGGCGGCGATGGCCGGCCGCGGCGGGTTCCGGAAGATTCTCTCTTTCGACATGGGAGGGACATCGACCGATGTGGCGGCGGTGCAAGGCGAGGTTCGAGCGGGCGGCCAATCGGAAGTGGCCGGACTTCCGGTGGGCGTTCCTATGCTGGAGATTCACACCGTGGGCGCAGGGGGCGGGTCGCTGGCTCGCTTCGATGCGGGTGGGGCGCTGCGCGTAGGGCCGGAATCGGCTGGCGCCGATCCGGGACCGATCTGTTATGGTCGCGGCACCGAACCTACGGTGACTGATGCCAACTTGGTGATGGGGCGGATTCGCCCCAACCGTTTTCTGGGCGGCGAGTTCACGCTCGATGTTGAAAGAGCGCGGCGGATTACATCGGAATGGCTGAAGAAACAGGGATCGCGTTTGAGCTTGGACCAATTTTGTGCCGGCGTCGTGCGCGTAGTGAACGCGAACATGGAGCGGGCTTTGCGCGTCGTCTCTATCGAGCGGGGATACGATCCGCGTGAATTTGCGCTGGTGGCGTTTGGCGGAGCGGGAGGTCTGCATGCCTGCGAACTGGCGGAGGCGATGGCGATCCCGACAGTGGTGATTCCGGCACGACCGGGCGCCCTTTCGGCGTTTGGAATTCTGGTGAGCGATGTGGTCAAAGATTACTCGCGCACCCTGTTGTGGCGATTCGCCGGGCATGTCCGGCAAGCATTACCGCAGGCAAAACTGGAGAAAGAATTTCGCAAGCTGGAGGCGGCGGCGCGGAAAGAATTCCGCGCGGAACAGTGGCGCGGCGGTCTTTATTATGAAAGGAGTCTTGACCTGCGGTATCGCGGTCAGGGCTACGAACTCAATGTGCCCGCCATGGCGAATGCCGCCGCTCGCTTCCATGACGAACATCAGCGGCGCTACGGGTATCACCACGCGGGGCGGGAGATTGAACTGGTGACGCTGCGCCTGCGGGTTCGTTTGCGGACGCCGCCGTTGAAAGTTGCGCGGCGGCGAGCGGCGCGAAAGCCGTCGGCTCGCGTGGCGCCGGTCGAACATGCGCCGGTGTTCTTTCACGACAATTCCGTGACCACGCCCGTGTTTGAGCGTCGGGACCTGGTTCCCGGCCGATCGTTGCGGGGACCGGCTGTGATTACGGAATACAGTGCGACTACGGTGATTCCGGCGGGAAAGAAGTTTTGGGTGGATGCTTCGGAAAACCTCATTATTAAAATCGGGTGATGCTCAGATGGGTTGCGGCAAAAGGGAGAAAGCTTGAACCACAGGGGGCACAGAGGACCACGGGGGAAAGGCCACAGGGGAAGGCTTAAACGCGACGCGCTGGTTTCGCCAGCCGCAGCTCACTCTTCCTCTGGTTCTTTCTTTTCCTCGATTGCCATGTCTTTCAATTCACTGGACTCGAAAACGTCTCCACATTCCTGACATTCCACATATTCGGATTCTTCGTCGCGGGAGACGATCTGCACCCGAGGGTGCTTGCATAGTTCGGGGCTGACTTTCTGTTGGGGGGACTGCGACGGATGGCTAGGCGGCATAAACTAGTCGACGTTCAAACTCTTGGGGAGCGCGCGTTTTTCCCATAGGTGGCGATATTTTGCGGCGGCGAGCCAAAGGATGTCAAGTACCCCAAGTACCGGCTGGTCTCAGGCGTTTTCCTTCGTATACCTACTTCTTTTGTTCCCGTGGGGACGCCATATCCTGCGGAAAGCTTTTCAGGGCAACCTCGCGCGAGCGGGAAGAAGTTTTCTTTGCTTCGTCGGTTGTGTTCTCCACTAGGGTTCCCTTCAGCACATAATAGGCTTCGTCGTCGCGACTCTTGCCCTCGCCCCGGTCGATGGTCCCCTGAAACTCGAACGATACGCCATGCACGGTCTCGGTGATAAACGCGAGTTGGCTGGCATCGAGCTTAGCCGACTTAAAAAAGTGATCCAGAAAAACGCCGCGATCGCTTTCCGAGTCGCCGTAGCGCGAAACAAAGCCGGTAACCCGTCCGTGGTCTTCGACGGTGACCTGTACGAACTCGCCGTCGCGCAAAAAGCTGTACATGCCGGAGTAATCAGCTCCGGGCGTTGACGGCCTCGGAGCCGGGTTCTGCCCAGCTTTTTTCTGTCGATCTCTATCCTGCAGATTCGGATCCGCCTGTGCGCCAGCAACCGTCAAAGTCAAAGCAAAAAAGACGAAACCCGCAAGCGGCGCGCAAAAGCGAATTGTGCGGATCGGCATGCTCACCTCGGAACATTCAATTATAGGCAGTATAAGCGGTCATGCCCGGGGAGGCGGACAAAATGCGATGCCGAGTTTCAGTCCTCAGCTCTGAGTTATCTCGATCGTTATTTCGATCCCGGGAAATATACTATTGGAGCGACTTCGGCTCCGACTTGTTCCTGGGCGACTTCGCATCCAGCCGGGAAACCAGCTCATGGGCGCAGGGCGGAATGCCGACCTTTCCCTCGCGGATAATTTCTTTGGCGCTCAATTTTCTTCCATAGAGATTCTCGTTGGCGCCGCCGTCGGAACGCAGGGTCGAGCCTTCCAGCGAGACTCCCGCGAACAGTCCCTTGTTGCGCGAGTAAGAGAGAATCTCCGCGTTCATAACGATATCGGTAGCACCCTCGGCCGTGCGTCCCTTTGGGCCGGCGGCGGCGGAGGCATCGGCGCCCAGCTTCACCTTGCTGGTAAGCAGGGATCGGGCGCCTTTGGGGTTCATTACTAGAAGCACAAAATCGGTGGCTTGGCCGCCCAATTGAAAGCCGATGCTGAGTCCCTCCAGCGCATACATGGCAGGGGCGCCCCACTTTCCCGTATAATGCTCGCCACTTCGGCAAACCATCACGCCCCGGCCGTAACTGCCACCCACTCCAATCGCTCCCTTTATCACAGAGGGTAATATGATCACGCACTCGGCCTTGTCCAGCAGGTCCTGGGGAATGTCGTCGGGAATGTTCAGAATCTCTTTCAGAACTTCGCCTGCCTCTTTCACGCGTTCTTGTTCCTTCGTGTCCTTAGCCGCGAATGCGGACGCTCCCAGCAGCGCTGCCGCCAGGAAACACGCGGTGATCCTTTTCATGTTCATGAAATTCCTCCAGAAAATATTAGTACTCAGGCATCCCCTCGGGCATCATCTCAGATCATAAGTATGAAATGGAGGTTGTCAAGGGAACCCACGAACCGATAGTGTCTCAGTCACGTCTGGAGTCCTGATGAAGTCGTACTCCTGGCAAACTGAGAACCGCTATAATTCCACACGTGGTGCTCTCGGATGCCTTGGCTTACGCATTCTTTATATTGCTGGCCCTCAGTCTGCCGGTATTCCTGATAGCTGCGTTCCTACCACGCGAACAGCGGAAGAAGTTGCTGCACTGGGTTGGGCGCAAATGGATCATCTGAATCTTACAAACTGAGACACTACCCACGAACCTGCCACGTCGTACGCGCCCATGCGCAAAAAGGAACAAATGAGTGGAGGCCCGCTCAAGCGATGGTTTCTGTTTCCCGTATAATCTTGCTACACAGCAGCCGTCCGCGGCGAGCGGCGAAAATGCCTCGGATCCCGCCTTCCGGGGGCACCGTTGTAGTAGGAAATTGGAGTTGGCTAGAACTCAATTTGGAGCGTGATGGAATCCCCGGGTAAAGACCTGTTGAGACTTTTGGTGGAACGCGATCCGGCGAGCCCAGAATTCCGGAGCGGAGTTCGGGCAGCACTTCATCCAGCACCGCGCCCGGCGCTTCGCCCGACGGAGTTGCCCGGCAGCGAGGAACCCGAATTCGATCTGTGGCGGGATGTGTTCGTCCAGCAAAAGCTGCCGTGGGGACGCTTCCTGCAATCCGCGCTGCTGCACACGGCGGCAGTTGCCCTCATTTGGACGATTTCGCTCTCCTGGATTCGACAGCAAAAAATTCTCGATCGCGCCGTGTTTGACCGGTCGTCGCTGGTTACTTATTCGCCGGAAGAATATCTGCCACCGCTCGACACGGGCGCATCGGAAGCGCCGAAGACACAAAAGGGAGACCCCGCCTTCGCGAAGCAGCCGATCCTTTCGGTTCCGCGGGAAGCGGACAACCGGTCTCAAACTATCGTCGTGCCGCCCGATCTCAAGCTCGACCGCGACGTTCCCTTGCCCAACATCGTTGCCACGGGCGCCGTCGTCCCGGCGGTTCCGCTGGATGCGACGCGAGCGAGTTTGTCCCGCATAGTTTCGCCGGAGACGCAGGTGGTGGCGCCCGCTCCGGACGTGGAGTTTGCGCGGGATCGTGTAGTTCAAGCAGCGATGAAATCGGATGTAATTGCGCCGCCTCCGGAAGTGACTTCCCATCAGACGCGCGGCCTCGCCAGGCCGGAGACGGCGGTGGTCGAACCACCTCCGGAGTTAACGCAATCGACGAAGGGACACGTCGGGCTGATGAACATTGGCCCGAGTGACGTGGTGGCGCCGGCTCCACAACTGACGCTGGCGGAACAACATTCGCTGGCGGCGCGCGGCAAAGGACGGCTGCCGGGCGGTAGCGTACAACCGGTGGGCCCACCGCCCAGTGTGGCTGCGGCGGGCGGCGCGAGCGCGGGCGGACGGCTGATCGCGTTGGGGATTCATCCCGTCGCGCCCACGGGACCGGTCGCTGTTCCGGGAGGCAATCGCCGGGGAACATTCGCCGCGACTCCGCGGGGGAAACCGGGCGCTTCGGGAACGCCGGAATTGGCGGGCGGCGGTAAAGGAGACAGCAGTTCCAAAACGCGCAACAACATCCATGGCTCTCTACCGGCAGGCCTGCATGTTGGCGCGGCGGACTCCAGTGCAACGTCGCCGGTCGAGCGGAACGGCGGCGCATCGTCGCACGGAAATGCTAACGGCGATTCGAGCGGCAATGGCGCCGATGGCGAACGCGAGATGGCTAGCCTTTCCTCGGCGGGTGCGACGCCGGGAGCGCATTCGGGTGCGCGGGCGGCGTCCGCGGTTCCCGACGATAAGGTCACCGACGTGGACCGCCAGGTATTTGGCGGTAAGCGCTTTTACGAGATGGCGCTGAATATGCCGAATCTGAATTCCTCGACCGGCAGCTGGGTGATCCGGTTTGCGGAACTTGATGCGGGACGGAAAGAAGGCGAACTGCTGGCGCCAGTTGCCACGGAAAAATCGGACCCTGGCTATCCGCTGGAATTGATTCGCGCCAATGTGCACGGCATGGTCACGCTCTATGCAGTCATCCACGCCGATGGGAAGGTGGGTGACATTCGCGTCCTCAACAGCCCGGACGAACGTCTGGATTCTTTTGCCGCGAAGGCTTTGGCTCGCTGGAAATTCGTGCCGGCAGTCAGAGCCGGGAAACCGGTGGCACTCGAAGCGGTGGTCGTGATTCCGTTTCGAGTTCGGCGGAGTTTTTGAAGGGGTAATGCTCCATTACTAACTTTGAGCGGACGCGGATTTTTCTCCGGGCAGGGCAGCGTACACAGCGGGATTTGCGCAGACTTCGTAATACCAGCGGTCGGTCCAGTGCAAGATGGAGAGATCGCGAACATCGACCTGGGCGATGCGATTCTTTCGGATGGCAATTTTGCGAAATACTCCATTAGCGATGGGAACGATGCCGACGAAGAACTCGCGCTGATCGTCGATCCAGGGGCCGCTAAACAATCCGGCAAAGCCGGGCTCCCCGGGATTCGCTGCGCACGAGTAAAGGGAAATTTCCTGCCGCAGTTTGAGGAAGGCCGCTTCACTTAGACAGATCCCACCGACGTTGTAGTTAAGACGCATTTCTTCGGTTTCAGGTCCGGCTTCGGGGTTGGGGCCGTCATTTTTATTACTTCCCTTATCTCCCCTATTGTCCCGGCCTCCGATCTGAACCGAATACACCTGAAAGACCCCGGCATCGGGTGCGATTTTCTTGCGGACCTGCTTACTGCAGGAGGAAAGACGGTCGCTGTCGTTGATGGCGTCGGAAATCATGATGCGGTGTTCGCCATCCATCAGGTAGAGCGGAGGCGAATCCTGGTAGGCGATGCCGAGGCCAACCTCCATCGGGGGGAGGCCGGAGCGTTCGAGGAGTTCGTTGTACTCGCGCAGCAGATTCACAATCTCCCACGCCAGGACGCAGGTGCGGCCGACGCTGAGCATGGCTTCGCCTTCGCGTACGAGCAGCGCGACAATGATGGCATCGCCTTCGAGGAAGACTTTGGTGGCGCCGTATTTCGCGAGCAACTTGTTTACCGGATCATAGAAATTAAGGCTGAAGTACGAAGCGGCATTCATACCTTTTTCCATCAGCGAGCGGGTGAGGCGCGAAGAGTCGCGCACGTCGGCCTTCAGGATGACGTGGTGAAGGACACGGTCCTCGGCGGGCTTCTGATCTTCTGGAGGGAGGAACTCGTAGAGCATGCCATTGAGCGAGGAGAGCTGGCGGACTTTGTCGTCGCTGACCAGGTTGACGCTGTCGAAACCGGCGGTGAGGGCTTCCAGTCCGCGCAGGTCGCGGTGATAGCAACACAGGTCGTGCAGAAGGCGCGCGGCAAAGCGGCTGCGCTCCGAGCCGCGGCAGGAGGCAACGCGTCCGATGGCGGCAAAGAGCCGGTCGGAATGGAGCCGGCCTTCGGCAATTATTTTTTCGACGCGCTCTGCTTCTTCGCGGAAAATCAGCGCGTTCTTGAGTTGCTGGGGATTCACCCGCGGCGCATATTCGGCGAGCAGCGGAACGGCTTCATAGGAAGCAACCACGTGCGACAGAACGCCTTCGCGCTGCAGTAAACGGGTCCAAATGTCGAGGCGGTCTTTTCGATTGCGATCCTCCGGCGTCAAGTCTTCGCCGTTGCCAGCGCCAACCAGCATAGCCGCGTTTTCGGGAACATTGAGCGCCTGCTCCAGATGCTCATCGTCAATGCCTTCGCCGTATCCGAGTTCGCGCATAAAATTTAGCGCGAACTGGCGGAGATTGGGGAAGCGGTCGGGATCTTTGTCGAAGTTGCCGAACATATAATAAAGCTCGGCGCAGAGATAATCGTCGCGTCCGTCTTCGGTAAGAATCAGCGGATTGAGGAACAGACGATAGCAATCGGCGGGCAATTTACCAAGCAGCGAGCGGCGAGTGCGGGCCAGCGTTTCCTTTTCGATTTCGCGAAGCAGACGAAACATCTCCTGCCCGGCGCGGCGGATGATGATCTTCTTGCGCACCTGGAAAGAGGAAACGAGCGCCTGCGTCTGCATCATTTTCGTTTGCCGCACGCCCTCGAGCGACTTCGACTTCATTCGGCACTGTTCGAGAATCCTGGCAAACTGCGCTTGCAGTTCGGTGCGAATGAACTTGAGCACGGCCAGTCGGCCGAGCACATCGACCGATGGATTGCCTTCTGCCTTGGCGCGATTCAGGATGGCGAGATGAATCGAGACCAGCAGAGTTTTCAGGTCGGCGGGGCCGGGCTTGCGCAATTTGGTGGCGCTCCCGACGCTTATGAATTTGGTTTGGATCGCAGGGGGAATGTCCATCTGGAAGAGCGATTCCACCTCGCCGAAGTGGCAGATGTAACGCGCCAGATGAAAGCTTAAATCCGCGGTAATGCGGGGGCTGAGAAAAACGTCGTAGCGGAGATTGTCGACGCCCAATTTCAAATCGGTGAACGCGAGCGTGAGCCCGTAGTATTGAAGATCGCGCCGGCTGGGCGGTTCAGTATTACGCAACCGAAAAATCGGGAGCTTGGGCATTGGAGCGGACGGTTCGTCTTTCGTGTCTTATACTGGCGCTGACTGCAAATTGCTGAAACTGCACTACTAAGCAGGCTAGCACGGCGGCGGGACGGGTCGAAAGTTACGCTAGTAAGCGGAGAGGCGTCGCGGTAACGCCTGCGGTTGAGGTTAAGATCGCTATCGCTAAGGCTATTGGCTGGCGCGGCGCGCTCTTTCAAATTCGTCGTCTTTCTTCCAGTCGACGGGACGCGCCTGATTGGCCGCCTCCCAGCCGAGCGCGAACCCGAAGCGTGCCATGGCGGCGTCGGAGGTGTAGTCCATGCCGGGATGATACTCGTCGCTCGGCTGGTGATAGTGATGGGCGGTGTAGTCGGCGTCCTGCTCGAGACCCCAGGCTTCATCGTGGCCCTTGAATTTCATCCCCTCATTGATGGAAAACGCTGGAATGCCGACGCGTGCGAGGCTGAAGTGATCGGAGCGGTAATAATGTCCGGCTTCGGGGCGCGCGTCGGGTCGAATCTTGAAGCGGAAATCCTGAGCAGTCGCCTGCACCGCGGGATAAAACGTGGTGCGCTCGGCTCCGGAAACCTGGACTTCCTCGGGCGCGCCGAGCGGCCTCACGTCGTCGTAGTTGAGATCGAGCGAAATCTTGCCCGCCGGAATCGGGGGATGCTTGCCCAAATATTCGGAGCCCAGCAAGCCTTGTTCTTCGGCGGTGACTGAGACGAAGAAGATCGAACGGCGTGGCTTCTGTTTGGCGTCTGCATAGGCGCGAGCGATTTCCATCAGGATGCCGCAGCCGGTGGCGTTGTCCATGGCACCGTTATAGATGTTGTCGCCAGGCATGTCGGGCCGGATGCCGAGATGATCATAGTGCGCGGTATACATCACGCCTTCATTTTTCAGAACCTTGTCGGCTCCGGGAAGTTCGGCGATCACATTGTTCGATTCGAAAGGACGAACCTTGCTGGTCATGTGAACGGAGAGACGGACGTGGAGCGGCACCGGCTTGAAGTCGCGCGAAGTCGCATCGGACATCATCTTGTCGAGATCGAGACCTGAGGCAGCGGCGAGATTGCGTGCCACGCTTAACTGGATCCAGGCGGCCGCTTTCAGCCGGGGAGTGGCGTCGAGTTTGAGAAAGGACTTCTCGCCAGAGTTCGAATTGCGCACGACGTCCCAGCCATAGCTGGCCATCTCGGTCTTGTGGATGAGAATGGCGCCGACGGCTCCTTTGCGCGCGGCTTCTTCGTATTTGTAGACCCAACGGCCGTAGTAAGTGAGGGCTTTGCCGGTGAAAAACTTCGGATCGTCCGAGGGCGGCTCGTTGACCAGCATCAACAATACCTTGCCTTTGACGTCTACACCTTTGTAATCGTCCCAGTTATATTCGGGCGCTTCGATGCCGTAGCCGACGTAGACGATCTCGGCGTCGATGTTCGATTCGGGCTGCTGGCTCTGATCGTAGGCTACGTACTCGTCGAGCGGCTTGAGGTCGGACGCCGGCGCATTGGCCGGAATGAGCCTGAAGCGCGAGTCGGGGCCGGGCGTGATGCCGACCATGGGAACTTTTTGCAGGTAGGTGCCGTTCTCGCCCGCAGGTTTCAGTCCATAGAGTGCAAACTGCGCCGCGATGTATTCGGCGGCAATGTCGCCTCCACGCTGGCCGGTGCCGCGTCCTTCGAGAAGATCGTGGGAGAGGAAACGAACATGGGTCTCAATATTGTCCGGACGAATGCTCTGCATGGCGGCGATAGCCGTTGGGGGGAGATGCGAGCCGAAATGCGATTCGGCGCGCGGTTTGGGTGGCTTTTGTTGGGCGGAGATGTCTTGCGACGATAATGCGGCAATCGGGAAAAGGACGGCGGCGAGCAGGGCAATTCTGCGAATCAACAGGGCACCTCAAAATATCGTTGTCAATGTAAGGTGCACAGATTGTAATAGAAAAAGCGTGCCTGGCGGGGTTACTTGAGCAGTAGCGCGGTGGTGTAACCGACCACCGAGGAAGCCGGAGAATCAGTGCCTGGGAGCGCTTTCATTGGCCTCGCCCGTGTATTCCATGCCCTCTCCACAATTGTGCAAACAATTGCCCTACCCCACGCCAACCCCCGCAAGCCGCCATTTTACTCGGCCAAAGTTTGGTACCGGATTTGCTCTTATACAGCCTGTAGGAGCCAACATCCGCCGCTTGATTCGCGGATGATCCCTCGCTTCCTCGATAGTCTGGAGACCTTGCGAATGAAACCGGTCCTGTTCGTGCTCTGCCTACTTTCCACCTCCGCGGCGTTTGCCCAGTATGGCGGCGTGTCCTACATCAGCAGTGAACCCCAGATCTACCAGTTTGCGGGTCATCCGGCACACGCAGCTTATGCGCCCATGTCTCAGGAACAGAATATCCTCGCCGCGACGAGTTATTCCTCAGCCCATGGAGAACGGCCGGCCTCGGATTTCCCGCAGCCAGAAAGCGTTTCTCTCGGCGCCGCTGCCCGCGAACTCAAGCAGCAGCATTCGCAGTTGAAAAAATCTCCCACCGTCTGGGTAAATCAATAGCATGTGGCACGAGCTCTCTTTGCCCGCCTAGAAGCGGCTTGGCCTGCAATTTTGCAGTAAGCGCATGTTCTGCCGGACAAGGGAGCCTACGGGCTCCCTTTTTAAGCCTCTCTCCGGAAAATGATGCTCGTCGCCGGCACCATCTGCTTCGTTGTCATAGAAATTCCGTCCCAATCCAGCTGAACCGTCCTTGAGCTCGCGGCTCTTAAGAAGAGAAATGTTAACCTAGAAGAAATTCAAATGACCGTCCTGGAATTCACCGCCGTCGTCGCGATCGTATCCTTCGTCGCCGGACTTCTCGGATCGCTCACTGGCCTCGGTGGTGGGGTTGTTCTCGTGCCCCTGCTTACCATCTTCTTTCACGTGGATATCCGCTACGCTATCGGCGCCTCGCTCGTCTCCGTGATCGCGACCTCCTCCGGCGCCGCCGCCTCCTATGTGAAAGAAGGGTTCTCCAACATTCGCATCGGCATGTTTTTGGAAATCGCCACCACCATTGGTGCGTTGCTCGGGGCCTTTCTCGCGACCCGTATCCCGACCAGCGCACTGGCGATCATCTTTGGCGCCGTTCTACTCTATTCGGCATATCTGTCCCGCAAGCCGCGCACGCAGGCCCAGCGCAGCCTGCCACCCGATCCGCTCGCCACCCGTCTGCGGATGAATGGCAGTTTCCCCGACCTTGGCGGCCCGCGCAGTTACAACGTCCAGCACGTCCCCACCGGCTTCAGCCTCATGTTCGGCGCCGGCGCGCTCTCTGGATTGCTCGGCATCGGCAGCGGCGCCGTCAAAGTGCTAGCCATGGATCAGGCCATGCAGATCCCCTTCAAAGTTTCCACTACCACCAGTAACTTCATGATCGGAGTAACTGCCGCTGCCAGCGCCGGTGTCTACCTCAGCCGCGGATATGTCGATCCCGGCCTCTCCATGCCCGTCATGTTAGGAGTCCTGGCCGGCTCCTTACTGGGCAGCCGGATTCTGGTGAAAGCCGAAACCAAATCGCTTCGCCTCGTTTTCAGCTTAGTGATTCTGGTTCTAGGTTTGCAGATGCTCTACAACGGTTTCTGGGGGAAAATTTGATGCCCGCCGCCCTAGCGCCCGGGCGCCAATCGCGGCCGTTCCAACCACAACCGTGGAGAGATCGCCGCATCGAAATCATCCTCGGGAACCTGCTTCGCGCCGGAGTTCTGCTTTCGGCTGCTGTAGTCCTCGTTGGAGGGTGTATCTACCTCTCGCGGCACGCGCATGAACCCGCCGATTACCACGTTTTTCGCGGCGAGCCCTCCGAATACCGCACCATTCCCGGAGTCATCCAAAGTGTCATCCACGGTCGAGGCCGAGGCTTAATCCAACTGGGATTGCTCCTCCTGATCGCCACACCAATCGCGCGCGTAGCCTTCTCTGTCGCCGGATTCGCGATCGAACGCGATCGCCTGTACGTAGCCTTCACACTGATCGTGCTCGCCATCCTGCTTTACAGCTTCTTGGGCTCGGGCATCGGCGTTTAAGGCCCTATTCACGAGCGACGCAGGCCGCGAGGAGTCAATGTCACAACCCCACTTTGGATCCTTCGGAGACGGTTTTGCCGCCGCGAAATGAAGCGGCTAGTTTCTTCCCGTTGATTCTTTTCCAGTCAATTTTGGTACGAACAAGGGAGAGGATTAGCATGAATACGAAAATTTCCAGCAGCCCTCGTGAGGCGGTGAGAATGGTCTCGGACCGTTTGGGAAGCAAGGAGAAGCGTCCGTAGACGAATTCTATGTGAACCCAGTAGACGAGGAGAGACGTTTGGCCTAGTTGAATTAGCGGGCTGAAGCCGCGGGCTCCGAGGCCCCAGCTGCACCAGGCATAACTCAAGAAGGTAATTAGTAATAGAAGACCTATGCGCGTCATTAGGAAGTTAGGGCTGGTGTGCCAGTAGTCGTAAGTCGAGTAAAGATGGAAAGAAGAGCGGTCGAGTTGGCGGGCTACGAGGATTGCTACCGCTCCTGCGGCGGCTAAGAGGGCCAGAGTTTGGGCGGTGTGGTTGCGGACTCGGTCTTTGATGCGAGAGTCCTTGAAGAGAAGGCTGTTGAAGAGGATGAAACCGGCGGCCAGACCGGCGAAGGCGAAGGCGCTCCAGGGGAAGATGGGGAAAAGCCACGACTGGGGGGCGCCGAGGTTGTGGCATCCGTCGATGTAGGACTCCAGCGGCCAGGGCAGCCACGTTGGACGCCAGGTGGTGTAGAGGGGCGGAGTTAGTAAGGCGATTAGAGACGCTGCGGCGATGGCGGCGGCAGCTAATGCGGGACCGCAGCGGCTAAAGCCGCGGCCCTTTTCAGCGGCTTGCGGTATGCCTGAAGGCATACCCTGATACGAATCGCCTGCCAGCATATGTTGATTCGCATCGCGGGTTTTTGTGCAGATGGTCAGGGTGATGCCGCAGAGCAACGCCATCAGAATCATGGAAAGGCCGATGATGTTGAGGACGTCAACGCGGAGTAAGTCAGACCACGGGGCCCATCCCCAGGCGATGAGAAATTCTTGCAGTCGGAAGAGGAGCCCGAAAGCGAAGATTTGGGCGCCGCGGCGGAGCATGGTGCGGGTGATTTCGGCGGGACTCAGGTTCTTGCGAATGAGTTTGTCGGTAACCAGCGCGAAGGATATTCCGGCTAGAAAAAGAAAGAGTGGTGCGGGCAGCGTGCCGAGGAGTTGCGATCCTTTGAGGAAGCGAGTGTTGCGGGCATCGCCACCCAGCCACGCGTCGTAGCAGTGCGTCTGGAACATAAGGAGGCAGGCCAGGCCGCGCATCCAGTCGATCCAGGCGAGACGGGAAGTAGGGGCGGAGGGCACGGACGAGAGTGTAACGTGCTCGCGGGGCTGGGGCCAAGATGAAAGGCGACGGTTCCCGTCTCTCTAGCGGCGACGGGCGAGGGCGCCCGTCTCTCCATTAGCAATTTATTTTTTGTTTAGCGCTTGAATCTGTTGGACCAGAGTGTCGATTTCTTCGGGCGTGAGCTTGCTTGCGTATTTCGGCATGCGGCCTTTGCCGTTGTTGATGATGTTGCGCAGGTCGTCGGCGGAGGTGGCGGAGATTTTTTCGGAGATGAGCGATGGTCCGGCGAAGTGGCGACCCTCGGCGGTTTTCCCGTGACACTTGGCGCAGTTCTTTTGGAACACGGGGTTCGCGGTCAGGGTCGCGCCAGTATTAGTCGGCTGGGTTTGGGCGGAGACGTGGGTGGGTGCTAAGGACAATGTTAAAGAACACGCGGCGATAATAAGGCGGAATGTTTTCAAGTCGAACCTCGTCGAGATTAATGCGGTAAAGATTTTGGATGCGCCAAAAGTTCTCCGGTTGCGCTGTTTTCTGTATTGCCCTTATTGGCGGTCGTGGTTTGTGACGTGCTCATTGGCTGGCGTGCTAGCATTTGCTTGACCCTCCAGGCCCTTCATGAGAAGCCGCCAGCGCCCTGAGATTTCGAAATTCGCGACCGGAGTTGCCGCGCTGCTGGCGATGCTGCTTGCCCCCAACCTTTCATTGGCTAAGGCTAAAGATGAGCCGAAGTGGATCGAAGTGCACACCGCGCATTTTTCCGTGATTACGGATGCCGGCGAGAAGCGCGGGCGGGAAGTTGCGTTGCGGATGGAGCAGATGCGTAACGTTTTTGGGCAACTGCTTCTGAAAGACAAGTTGAAAATGCCGGTGCCTATCACCGTCATCGCGCTTAAGAGCGACAAGCAGTATGGCATGGTTGCTCCGGCGAAACAGAGCATGGCGGGCGGGTTTTATGTGCCGGGGCCGGATCGCGTTTATATCGTTCTGAATCTTTTTGAAGCTGATCCGTGGAGAGCGGTGGCGCATCCGCTGGCGCATTACCTTGTGAATTACAACTATCCTCCAGCGCAGGGTTGGTTCGACGAAGGGCTGGCGGAATATTTTGGGTCGATACAGATTGGCAAGCAAGTGGAGATTGGAGGCGATCCGGAGCTGGCGCCGGAGTGGCACGAGGACATCTTCGAAGACATCCGGCGCGACCCGAGGACGCCACAGTCGCTGACGCAGTTGCTGAGTTCGCCGGTATGGTTGTCGATGGTGGACCTGTTCTCGATGAAGCACGATGGTTCGGGGACGCGCGAGGGGACGCACAATACGCTGTACTACGCGCAGTCGTGGATGGTTGTGCACTATCTTGTGAATAAGAACAAAATGCCGGAGGCGGGGACTTACTTCGATCTGGTGCTGAATCAGAAAGTGCCGGTGGAGAAGGCAATGGTGCAGGCGTTCGATATGTCGCCGGAGCAGATGGAAGAAGCGGTAAAGACTTATTTTAAATCGCTGAGCGGGTTAGGCATTGCGCTCGATCAGGCGAAGAAGCCGACTGTGGATCCGGTGAGCGCTCAGCAGCCGGATCATTTCGCTCTTCCGTTTGACACGGACGAAATCGGGATGGCGGTTAGTTCGGTTAAGGATGAAGAAGCGAGAGCGGTGATTGACGACGTGATGGCGCGCGTTCCGGAGCATCGCGATCAGGCGCTGCGCGATTTGCAGCAGTTGACGGCGGATCCAAAAGATAATGAGGCGGCGCATCGCGCGCTCGCTGGGGACGATTTGCGGCAGAAGAAGTTCGATGCGACCGCCGACGAACTGGAAAAGGCGACGGAGCTGAATCCGCAGGACCCATGGATTTGGTATTACCGTGCGGCGCTGAAGTATCAGAAGGCGCAGGCGACGCGGCAGGAGATGCAGGGGCTGCCGAATATGATGCAGGATCTGCGGGCGGTGGCGGATTGGTATCCGGAGTTGGCCGACGCGTATAACATGCTGGGAATGGCGCGGGTGGAGGGCGGTGGTATCAACTCGGCGCTGGAGGCGCAACGGCAAGCGATCGCATTGGCGCCGCGAAATGTCGAGTATCAATTCAACCTGGGGCAGATTTATGTTGCGGGGAAGAAGTGGGATCTGGCGCGGGAAGTGTTTACGCGGCTGAAGGCGGGACCGGATCGGGCGGCAGCGTCGGCGGCGAAGCAGCAATTGGATGATTTAGAGACGCTACAGAAGTATGGAGTGCGTCCGCAGCGAGCGGGGGAAACCGCGGCGAGCACTCCTGCGAAAAGGGCGGGCGTGCCTGCAGCGGCCGCGAGTGCGGCGCAGGATCAGGATGACGAGGATGATGCGGCGCCGAAACCGGTGCCCGTCAAGCCCGGGCCGACCGGGCCGGTCCACTTTCTGAAAGGCAAGATCGTAAGCAGTGACTGCTCAAAATCTCCTGCGGCGACGGTTACGATCCTCAGCGGAATGACGACTTACAAGCTCCATACTTCGGATTACAAATCGTTGCAGGTGATTGGGGAGGACAAGTTTTCCTGTGAGTGGACAAATCGTCTGGTGTCGGTGAACTATCGGGCGGCAGGGAAGAATGAAGGAGAATTGGTGTCGGTTGAAGTGCACTGAGTGTCGCGGAGAAAAAGGAAAAGAGCAGAGAAGTCCGAATCATTTTCTGATTATTGTCCGATCATTTTCGGATCATAGAGACGCCGCCCATCGAGAGCAAAATATGCGAAGATGGAATCCTGGAGTGCAAGAGGATGGAGAATCCACTCAAGCTTAAACGCATTCACCACATCGAATTCTGGGTAGGCAACGCCCGGCAGGCGGCTTATTTCTACCGCAAGGGATTCGGCTTTTCGCAGGTTGCTTACAGTGGGCTGGAAACGGGCGAGCGGCAGCGAACTTCTTATGCACTGAGTCAGGGCAAGGCGAACTTCATCCTGACTACGCCTTTGACGCCCGACGATCTGGCCGCGGATCACATCCGAAGGCATGGCGATGGCGTACGGGATATCGCGTTGGAAGTGGAGGACGCGGATCAGGCGTTCGCGGAAGCTATCCGTCGAGGAGCTCAGCCGGCGGAGCAACCGCATGAGATGAAGGACGAACACGGCGCTATTCGCCGCGCCGCCGTCCACACCTATGGCGACACCATCCACTCGCTGATCTCATATAAGGATTACAAAGGGCCGTTTCTGCCGGGGTTCATGGCGGCGCCGTTGGCGGGGGACGACTGTGGCATTCTGCGCATTGACCACATCGTGGGGAATGTGGAACTCGGCAAAATGCAGTACTGGGCGGATTACTACACTCGCGTCTTCGGTTTCCATCGTTATATTACGTTCGACGATAAGGATATTTCGACCGAGTACAGCGCGTTGATGAGCATCGTGATGTCGGACGATTCGCATTCGGTGAAATTTCCGATCAACGAACCTGCCCCGGCGCGCAACAAGAGCCAGATTCAGGAATACATCGAGGCTTACGGAGGAGCAGGCGCGCAGCACATCGCGCTGCAGTGCAAAGATGTTATCTACGCGGTAGGCAAACTGCAGCGCAATGGGCTCGATTTTCTTCGCGTTCCCGACGCCTATTATGAGGCGCTGCCGTCGCGGGTCGGACCCGTGGAGGAACCTCTGGCAGAGTTGCGCTCGCTCGGTATACTTGTGGACCGCGACGAGGAAGGTTACCTCTTGCAGATTTTTTCGAAGCCGGTGGAAGATCGGCCGACAGTGTTCTTCGAAGTCATCCAACGCAAGGGCAGCCGCGGATTTGGCAAAGGGAATTTCAAAGCGCTCTTTGAATCGATTGAAATGGAGCAGGCGCGACGAGGGAATCTGTAGGCAATGGCTGACGCGAGACCTACGAGTGTAAGAGAGAAGACGCCAGCGACGGCGTCGTTCCGTTATCAGTCGGGATTCGGCAACGAGTTCGCCAGCGAGGCGGTGGAGGGCGTACTGCCGCGCGGGCAGAATTCTCCGCAGAAGGTGGCGCATGGGCTGTATGCGGAGCAACTGAGCGGAACGGCATTCACAGCGCCGCGCGGCGTCAATCGCCGGACGTGGCTTTACCGGATGCGTCCCTCGGTGGCGCACAAGCCATTCGAACCCATCGGTCCGGGAAGGCTGCGCAGCGCGCCGTTCGACGAGGTGCCGACCCCACCGAATCAGTTGCGCTGGGGGCCAATTCCGATCCCGGCTTCTTCGCAACGCACCGACTTTATCGACGGCCTGATCACCATGGCGGGCAACGGAAATACCCATACCCATTCAGGCGTTGGAATTCACATCTATGTGGCCAATGCCTCGATGACGGATCGTTTTTTTTATAACGCCGATGGAGAGATGTTGATCGTGCCGCAAACGGGGCGGCTGCTGCTGCGCACGGAGATGGGCGTTCTCGAAGCCGGTCCCGGCGAGATTGCGGTGATTCAACGGGGAATTCGTTTTCGCGTCGAACTTCTGGAGAAAGAAGCGCGCGGTTACATCTGCGAGAACTACGGCGCGCTGCTTCGTCTGCCGGACTTGGGACCGATTGGCGCGAACGGACTGGCGAATCCGCGTGACTTTCTGGCTCCGGTCGCGGCCTTTGAAGATCGAGAAGGTGATTACCGGATTGTGACCAAGTTCCAGGGAAGACTCTGGGCGGCGGCGATCGATCATTCGCCATTGAATGTCGTCGCCTGGCACGGAAACTACGTGCCCTACAAGTACGATCTGGCGAACTTCAATTGCATTAATACGGTGAGCTTCGACCATCCCGACCCGTCGATTTACACGGTGCTGACTTCGCCGTCGGAAATTCCGGGAACCGCGAATGTTGACTTCGCGATCTTTCCGCCGCGATGGATGGTGTCTGAGCATACGTTTCGTCCGCCATGGTTTCATCGCAACTTTATGAACGAGTTCATGGGGCTGATTCATGGTGAATATGACGCCAAGGCGGAAGGATTTGTGCCGGGTGGCTCGAGCCTGCACAATTGCATGGCTGGTCACGGGCCGGACGCCGAAACTTTTGAAAAGGCGAGCAAGGCCGAACTGAAGCCGGTCTATCTAGGCGACACCATGGCGTTCATGTTCGAGACTCGCTTCGTGTGCCAGCCGACAAAGTTTGCGCTGGAGAGTTCGCAGCTTGATCATCAGTACTTCGAGGTTTGGCAGGGATTGCGGAAGAAGTTCAAGAGGTCGGGCAGCTAGGCAGTGTTTGTCATCCCGAGCGAAGCGAGGGATCTGCATTTTGCAGCGAACTGCAGATCCCTCGTTTCGCTCGGGATGACAATTTATATGTAGAACGATGAATTATGGAGCGATGAATTTTCAAACTACACAGGCGGTGCGAAAATCCGCGGACGCGGTGGATGCCCCCACCGTGTTGCTGCGCGATCTGATCGACTATGCGGGATTGTTTCCTCCTGCATCGTTGGCGATGGCGCCGTCTGTGGCGAATTACGACGCATATTTGCGGTCGGAATGGAACTGGATCCTCGGGCGTTTTATCGTTCCGGTTGCGCTGCTCGCGGAGTTCGAAGAGGCGTTTGCGGGATTACCAGCTCCAACGCCTGGAACAGGCTTCACGAGGTGGCGGCTGTCAGTGCTTCTCGGTTCTGATCCGATTGCGGATGTCGCTAACATTCGCGAATTCAATGCTCGAATGGCGAGTTCCAGTTCCGGCAGAATTGCTGTCGTCGAGTCGGTTGAGGTGAAGGTTGCTAGTCCCGCAGAGGTCAAGCGGCTGTCCGGAATCATCCCAGCAGAATTCGTGACTTATTTCGAATTTCCGCTCTCCAGTTGCGCCGAGTGCATTGCCGAGGTGGCCGGCTGCGGTCGCAGAGCCAAGATCCGGACGGGCGGCGAGACGGCCGACAAGTTTCCTGCTCCCGAGAGCGTGGTCGAATTCATTCGCCTGTGTGCGGCTGCCAACGTGTCTTTCAAGGCGACTGCGGGACTGCATCATCCGCTGCGCTCGGTGCACCGGTTTACTTACCAACCCGACAGTCCATCGGGAGTCATGCACGGTTTTATAAATGTTTTTCTGACAGCTGCGTTTTTGCGGGCTGGAATGGAAACCGCGGTTGCCGTTCAGTTGCTTGCGGAGCAATCGGTGGAGGCGTTCCGTTTTGATTTGGATGGAGTCTCCTGGCGGCAGCATCGGCTGAGCCGGCATGAAATCGCCGCAGCGCGCCAGAGTTTCGCGGTTTCGTTTGGGTCGTGCTCGTTTACGGAGCCCATCGACGACTTAAAATCTCTTCGCCTGCTATGAAACCTGTCCTCGACGAGACCCACGATTTCAAAGTACAAAGCTGGGTAGAATCCGCCAACGTTGTGAGCTCGGACTTTCCCATTCAGAATTTGCCCTTCGGAGTTTTTCGGCGACGCGAGGCAGGCGCCGAAGCCGGAGTGGGAATTGCGATCGGAGACCGAATTCTTGACGTCGCTGGAATGCGAAACGAGGGCTTGCTGGCGGAGGAGAGTGTTCTGCTTGCGGCGAATGCTTGCGCCTCCGATTCGCTGAATTCATTGATGGCGCTCGGAGCCGGTCCGCGGCGTGCTTTGCGCCGGCGTCTTCATGCGATTTTGCGCCAGGACGCGCCTGCCTCCGATCGGCAGGCCGCTACGCGCCATCTTGTCGCGCAGTCTGATGTTGACATGCTCCTGCCCGCAGCGATCGGCGATTACACCGATTTCTACGCATCGATCTTCCATGCCACCAACGTCGGGAAGCTGTTCCGGCCGGACAATCCGCTACTGCCGAATTACAAATACATCCCGATTGGCTATCACGGTCGAGCGTCGTCGTTGGTTCCGAGCGGAGCGCCGGTCCGGCGCCCGTCCGGACAGACGCGCGATGGCGATGCCGATCCAAAGAAAGCTCCGAACCAAGTTCCGAACAAAGTTCACGCTCCGAAGTTCGGGCCGACTAAGGCGCTCGATTACGAACTGGAACTAGGCTTCTTTGTGAGTGCTGGAAATAGATTGGGAGAGACCATTCCAATCGGCGAAGCGGAAGAACATATTTTCGGAGTCTGCCTGGTGAATGACTGGTCAGCGCGGGACATTCAGGCTTGGGAGTATCAGCCGCTCGGACCTTTTCTTGCGAAGAGCTTCGCGACCTCACTCTCGCCATGGGTGGTGACGATGGAAGCGCTCGCTCCTTTTCGCACGGCCACCTTCACGCGCGGTGAAGGCGACCCGGCGCCACTGCCTTATCTTTTCGACCAGAGCGATCAGGAACACGACGGTCTCGACTTGTGGCTGGAGGTTTCTTTGTTATCGGTCCGCATGCGGGAATCTGGCCTCGCTCCCGTGGTTTTGGGCCGAAGCAATTTCCGCGACATGTACTGGACCATGGCGCAGATGCTGACGCATCACGCGAGCAATGGATGTAATCTGCGCGCCGGAGATTTGCTGGCAAGCGGAACTGTGTCAGGCGCGGACAAGACCGCGCGCGGATGCCTGTTGGAGCTCACTTCGCGCGGCAAGGATCCGGTTATGCTGCCGACGGGAGAGCAGAGGAAATTTCTGGAAGATGGAGACGAAATCATCCTTCATGGATTCTGTGAACGAGAAGGGTTCCGTCAGATCGGACTGGGCAGTTGCCGGGGGACGATTCTGGCTGCCTCCAACGCACTGGTGTGAGGAACTGTCGCGCTCGCGGCTTCAGTCCGCGGACAAGGGCGCCGGACTTGCGACCAGCGCAGGTGTCTTCAGAGGGGCGGCCGCTTCCGCAGGAGTCTCCAGCCATTTGCGCACTTCCGGCAAGGCGCGGCGCATCGCCAGTTCGCCGACGTGGATCAATTCGCCGGCGCGTTTGAAGTCGTCATAATCAAAGCCCGCGACATCGGGCTCAATGACAAGGTCGGCCGCGCTTCTCCAGACAGAACTCATCATGTCCTGCGCAATGGCAAACGATTGTCCAATCACATCGAAGAGATGTCGCGGCGCGGTCGTCTTCGACCACTGTCCTTTCAATTGCACGGCCAGCACGCGCTCGGCGCCCATGGCGCGCAGAGGACGCGTCGGCACCGGATTTGAGAGCATGCCATCCACCAGCCAGCGCCCACGAATTTCTACCGGCAGGAACATCCCCGGATAAGCGCAACTCGCCCGCACCGGGTCGATGATCGAACCGGAGGTAAAGACCATTCCTTCACCGGTGTTGAAGTCAGTGGCGGTCACACCGAGAGGGATACGCAACTCTTCAAATGTCTGCACCTTCAAAGTTCGTGTCAGGAACGAGACCATGCGGTCGTTCGTGGCGAAGCCGTAGCGGGAGAGCGTCCAGCGCGCGAAGGTAGTGAAGCGAACTTTGTAGGCGACTTCTTCCAGTTCCGCGATCGTGACTCCGCTGCAATAGGCGGCGCCGATCAGCGCGCCTACACTGGTGCCTGCAATCAAGCGAATTGGAATGCCCTCTTCTTCGAGGACCTTGAGAACCCCAACGTGCGCGATGCCGCGGGCAAAACCACCGCCCAAGGCGAGACCAATCGCGGGCACGCACTTGGCTTCGGCAACCGCACTCGATGTGCGGGATAGTTCGCGTCCGAAGGCTTGCATGGACCGAATAACCTTGGCCAGACGCTTCACGGGGCCCACGCTCCTGGTTTGCCGCTGTCGCAAACCATCTATCTACCTATATAAGATGCCACGAACCCCCTTTCGGCTACGGCACCATTGTGCTATCGAGCAGTTACAAGAGAGTCCGCACCGTGTTACCGAAAAAGGCTACCACCCATGCCGATAGCAGCTAACTCCTTTAATGCTCACGGTTTACCGTATTTGATGGTCAGGAAAACGGGTTGTTTCTCCTGCCCTCGCGACATAAGGCGCCGAGTCCGTCTAGGCTCGTCCAATATGCTTGGACTTGCAAGCGAGCGTAGGCGCTAGAATCCAGACTTCGCGCACAATGAGGAAAGCTGAACGGGTGAGTGCTGGCAACGATATAGGAAAACCAACGATGGCAAACTACATTGGCGCCATTGATCAGGGAACGACCAGCTCGCGCTTCATCGTGTTCGATCGTTCCGGACGCATCGTGAGCACAGCTCAAAGAGAGCACGAGCAGATCTATCCAAAGCCGGGATGGGTTGAGCATGATCCTGAAGAAATTTGGCGCCGCACGGGTGGCGTCATCCAGGAAGCAATGGAAGCTCGCGGGTTGCGGCCGGAAGATCTGGCTGCGATCGGAATCACCAACCAGCGCGAAACCACTGTGGTCTGGCAGAAGAAAAGTGGACAGCCCGTTTACAACGCGATTGTCTGGCAGGACACTCGCGTTGCTCCCGCGATAGCCGAGTTCGCGGCAAGTGGCGGACAGGACCGCTATCGCACCAGGACCGGCCTTCCGCTCGCTACCTATTTCAGTGGCCTCAAGATTCGCTGGATTCTCGAAGAGATTGCGGGCACACGCGCACAAGCTGAAGCCGGCGATCTTCTGTTTGGCAATATCGATACTCTTCTGATCTGGCATCTCACCGGTGGACCGCATGGCGGCGTCCACGTGACCGACGTGACCAATGCCAGCCGCACCCAACTGATGAACCTCAACACACTGCAGTGGGATCGGGACATATTGAAAGACTTCGGCATTCCGATCCAGATGCTGCCGAAGATTGTTTCGAGCAGCGAAGTCTACGGCACCGCGCACCTGCCGTCCATTGAAGGAGTTGCGATCGCCGGCGATCTCGGCGATCAGCAAGCCGCTCTGGTCGGTCAGGCCTGCTTCAAACCAGGAGAAGCGAAGAATACCTATGGCACCGGCTGCTTCATGCTGATGAACACCGGGGAAAAGGCAGTGCTCTCGAACTTCGGCCTGCTGACCACGCTGGCGTATAAGTTTGGGGCGAAGCCGGCATGCTATGCCCTGGAAGGGAGCATCGCAATTACCGGCGCCTTGGTGCAATGGCTCCGCGACAATCTCGGACTCATTGAAAAGAGTTCAGACATCGAAGCCCTCGCCCGAACCGTAAGTGACAATGGCGGCGTTTACTTTGTGCCCGCCTTCTCCGGCTTGTACGCGCCATATTGGAAGGGCGATGCGCGCGGCGTGATTGCTGGCTTGACCTTCGTGAATAAAGGCCACATCGCCCGCGCCGTGCTGGAGGCCACCGCGTTCCAGGTCCGCGAGGTGGTCGACGCCATGGCCAAGGATTCAGGCATTACGCTCGACGTGCTGCGTGCCGACGGTGGAATGGTGGTGAACGATCTACTGATGCAATTCCAGGCCGACGTTCTGGCGAAGCCGGTAGTTCGTCCAATGGTGAAGGAGACCACGGCTCTCGGCGCTGCCTATGCCGCCGGATTGGCAGTCGGCTTCTTCCAGGATACCGACGAACTCGTCGCCAACTGGGCAGTCGATCAACGGTGGGAGCCGAAGATGGACGAAGAATCTCGCGAGCGGCTTTATCACTTTTGGAAGAAGGCGGTGACGTGCTCGTTTGACTGGGTGGAATCGCCGTAGAGACGCGGCTCGCCGCGTCTCCCGGCGATCTGCTTCGAATCAGGTGTTTCGAATCCGGTGTTTCGAAATCGAGGCTTCTGAGTCGGGGGTTTGGAATCGAGGGTTTCGTATCAGGGTATCGCTTTAGCGATACCGCAAGTTACAAGATCGGACGCCCCTTTAGGGGCTGCGCGTCGTATACGCGCTGTCATTTGTTGCAACCGGTACTCTGAAAAAGTGACGATGCATCTTTAGAAAAAACAAGGAGGTTCACACGCGATGTATGGACCATTTTTTGGCGAATTCATGGGCACGCTGGTGTTGATCTTGTTGGGCGACGGCGCCGTTGCCAATGTTCTCCTGAAGAAATCGAAGGGTGAAAACTCCGGGTGGATCGTCATCGCAACAGCATGGGGAATGGCCGTGGTAGCGGGCATCTTCACGGCCATCGCGTTCGGCAGTCCCGGTGCCCACATTAATCCGGCGATCACATTAACGGTGGCTGTTCTATCGGGAGACTGGTCGAAGGTCGGCCTCTTCTGGACCGCACAAATCCTGGGAGGTTTCGCCGGCGCCAGTCTGGTCTGGCTGGTCTACCTGCCTCACTGGAAAGTGACGCCCGACGCGGAGGCGAAGCTGACGGTCTTCTGTACCGCACCGGCCATCCGCAACCTTCCCGCCAACCTGCTCACCGAAATTATTGCCACCACATGCCTGATTGTTGTTGGCTTCAGTTTCGGGAGCCCGGCCGTGTCATCCACCGGCCTTCCGATCGGTTTGGGCCCGTGGTTGTGGGGAGTTTTGGTGTGGGCCATCGGCCTGGGTCTCGGCGGACCGACCGGATACGCGATCAACCCCGCCCGTGACTTTGGCCCGCGCGTCGCTCACGCTATCCTGCCTATCAGCGACAAGGGGAGTTCAGCTTGGGGATACGCGCTCGTACCGACCATCGGTCGGTTGATGGCCGGCGGCATCGCCGCAGCCGTTATCAAGCTGGTGGGTATCCGGTGATCGCGATCTTTACGGTGAGGACTATGGTTTCCCCTGTGTTCCCCTGTGTCCTCTGTGGTGAAGACTCTGACTCATTCATCCACAAAAGAAACCGTCAAGCGAGGACGCCATGAATCGCATCAACATGTGGCGCAGCATCGAGGCACATCCCAAAGCCTGGGACATGATTGTCGTGGGCGGAGGCGCGACCGGCGTAGGCGTCGCGATCGATGGCGCGGCACGCGGCTACGATGTGCTGCTGCTCGAGCAGAGCGATTTCGGCAAAGGCACGTCCAGCCGTAGCACCAAGCTGGCGCACGGCGGCGTGCGTTACCTGGAGCAGGGAAATATCGGCTTGGTCATGGAAGCGCTCAAGGAGCGTGGACTGCTTCTGCAAAACGCGCCCCACCTGGTGCACGACCTCGCGTTCGTCGTGCCGAACTACGATTGGTGGGAAGCTCCATTCTACGGTCTCGGCTTGAAGCTCTATCAGTTGCTGGCGGGTAAATACGGCTTTGGCGTCTCACGCATTCTCTCAAAAGAAGAAACGCTCGAGCATTTGCCAACACTGAAGACCGAAGGCCTGCGCGGCGGCGCCGTTTATTACGATGGACAATTCGACGATGCCCGGCTGCTCATCCACATGGTGGCCACCGCTTTCGAGCGGGGCGCCACTTTGCTGAACTATGTCGAAGTCACGGGACTGACGAAGGACGCGCAGGGATTTGTGGACGGTATCACCGCACGCGATTTGGAAACCGGCAGCGAATTTCGCGCTACCGCAAAAGTCGTGATCAATGCGACCGGCGCTTTCACCGACCTGCTTCGACTCAAGGCAGAGCCCGACGCCAAGCCGATGATCGTCCCCAGCCAGGGTATTCATCTGGTCTTCGATTCGAGCTTCCTGCAGGGTGAAAGCGCAATCATGGTTCCGCACACCAGCGATGGCCGCGTGTTATTCGCGATTCC
The DNA here is from genome assembly GCA_963772195.1 of uncultured Acidobacteriaceae bacterium. Lineage (GTDB taxonomy): Bacteria > Acidobacteriota > Terriglobia > Terriglobales > Acidobacteriaceae > Acidiflorens. The sequence goes on from CAVYWE010000007.1 coordinate 540,344, forward strand.
GTGGCACGGTCACACGCTGGTCGGAACCACCGACACTCCCGTCGAAGCCGCAACGCTCGAGCCCGTCGCCAGGGAGGAGGAAATCGAATTTATCCTCGCCACCGCCGGGCAGTACCTGACGAAAGCACCCACTCGCGATGATGTGTTGAGCGTATTCGCCGGCATCCGGCCGCTGGTACGCGCCACGGGCGTAACTAACACTGCGGCGCTGTCACGCGATCACGTCATCCACATCGATCGTTCCGGCATGGTCACCATCTGCGGTGGAAAATGGACGACGTACCGGCATATGGCCGAGGATTGCGTCGATCAGGCGGCAACGCTCGCGCAGTTGCCGGAAAAGCCATGTGTGACGCAGCATCTGCGCATCCACGGCTTCCGCGATGTCGCAAAAGAGGACCCAGCGAAAGAAGATACGGCGAAACAGTTAGGCTCGCTGGAGGTCTATGGTTCGGATGCGTATGAGATTCGCAAGCTGATCGCAACTGATGCCGGGCTCGGTGAACCGCTAAATGCGGCGCTGCCCTACGTGAAGGCGGAGGTGATCTGGGCGGTGCGACAGGAAATGGCCCGCACCGTGGAAGACATTCTCGCAAGACGCACGCGCGCTCTTTTCTTGAATGCGCGCGCAGCCCTCGCGGTGGCGCCCGCCGTCGCCGACTTGATGGCTTCAGAACTGGGTTGGGACGAGGTCACCCGGACGAAACAGTTAGATGCGTTTCGCGATGTTGCTTCGAACTACGTGCTTCATTCCTGAAAACCGTTCCTGAATCGTCGCTACTCTGGCAGTCTTTGGATGCCTGTGATCCTAAACTCCGCTTCTGCCAATGGAGCAACTGTTCCCGGTTGTCCCCCTCCCAGGCTGATGCGATACGTCCCCTCGGCGACAAGTCGATCTCCCTTTTCGTTCACTTCGCTCAAATCGCGCGCGTCTAGTGTGAAGTGGACTTGCTTGGTTTCGCCGGCACTGAGCGGCATCCGCATGAACCCACGCAGCGCGCGAATCGGCGCGACTGGAGACTTTGGAAAGCTCAAGTACAGCTCCACGACTTCGTCGCCTTCGCGCTGGCTCACGTTCCTTAGATCCGCGTCCACGCTCAGAGAATCGCCTGCCTTCAGATTCGTTGCAGAGAGCTTCAAATTGCTGTACTCATATTTTGAATAACTGAGTCCATACCCGAACGCATAGAGCGGTTGGCCTTCAAAATAGCGGTAAGTCCGGTTCTTCATCGAGTAGTCTTCAAAAATCGGCAACTGCTCGACGCTTTTGTAAAACGTTACCGGCAGCCGGCCCGCCGGATTATTGACGCCCGCCAAGGTTTGGGCAATGGCAGTTCCGCCTTCCTCGCCTGAGTACCAAGCGTCGAGAATGGCATCCGCGTGTTCATTTGCCCAATTCACCGACAGTGCGCTGCCGTTCATCAGAACAACGACGAGCGGCTTACCCGTGCCCTTCAGCGCCTCCAGAAGATCCTCTTCCTCTTTTGGCAGCTCGAGGCTGGTGCGGTCCCCTCCCTTAAAGCCGGGTACGTCCACTTGCATCTCCTCGCCCTCAAGTTTTGACGTTATGCCGACGACCGCGACGACCACATCCGCTTGCTTTGCCGCAGTGACAGCTTCGGCAATCGGATCGGAAATAGGATTCAGCCACACCAGCTTCGTACCAAGTCCCCCGCGCAGGTATTGAAGTTTCAAAGCATACCGATGGCCCTTCTCAAGCTGGAATGTCTTGGTCGTCGGTGTGGGATCGTGCAGCGCAAGGTCATCCACAATCAGTTGACCGTCGAGCCAAAGCTGGTTCATCGAACCAGCGAGACCGATGTCGTAAGTACCCGATTCGGCGGGCGTCAGAAAGCCCGTCCAGCGGGCCGAGAAGTCCTTCATGCCGGGGGGCGGCGTAAGCGCGGATGGATCCGGATTGAAAAGTTGAACATCCACCGTCTTGTCGACGCGAACCAACTGGGGCGTACCCGTAAAATTCTCGCCGGAAAAATATTCTCCCTTCAAACCGGCTTGACCGTCGCTGGTCGAGAGCACGGCTGTGGGGACGACCGTCGGCTGTCGCAGGAAGTTCATCCCCGGCGAAAAGGTGACCTGGGGGACGGCGAACTGCTTGCGGATGCCATTCAGCGCGGTGGTCGCGCGTGAAGCCGTACCGCTGTAGTTGCCATGCAGCACGCTGACGGATTCGGCGAGCGGCCCGAAGACGGCAATCTTCCTAACATCCGGATTCAACGGAAGCACACCGTTATTTTTCAGCAGCACGATCGACTCCCGCGCCAGCTTCAGTGCGAGCGCCCGGTGCGCGTCGCTATCGATTTCCGAATCCGGCGTCTGGGCATAGGGCACCATCCCGGGAGGATCGAACAATCCCAGCCGGAAGCGAGCCGTGAACAGGCGTTTCAGCGCAACATCGATTTCTTTTTCACTCAGAAGGCCCTGCTTCACCGCGTCCAAATACTTCACATAGTCCGAATTGTCTTTTGCCTTGGTGAAGAAATCCGCGCATTCATTGTCCATGCCCGTCTTCATCGAAACCGCGGCGGCTTCAGCCATACTCTTAGTGAACTGGTGGCCTTTGAAGACGTCAACGATGGCATCGCAGTCGGATACGACATATCCATTGAACTTCCAAGCGCCGCGCAATTGATCTTTGAGCAGAAAGGTGTTGGCGCAGGCGGGTTCGCCATTGATCCGGTTGTAAGCGCACATTACCGACTCTGCCTTGCCTTCCGTAACGGCGGCGCGGAAAGCGGGCAGATAAGTGTCCTCCATGTCATGCTTCGATACTTCCACGTTGATGGTGTGCCGCGACGGCTCCGGCCCACTGTGGACGGCAAAATGCTTGGGCGTAGAGATCACCCGAAAATACTTCGGGTCGTCGCCTTGCATTCCGGTGACGAACGCTACCCCCATCCGCCCCGTAAGAAATGGATCCTCGCCATAGGTTTCCTGCCCGCGTCCCCAGCGCGGATCGCGGAAGATATTAATGTTCGGTGACCAGAAATCCAGGCCTTCCATGATGTCACGCCGGCCGGCGCGTACTGCCTGGTTGTGTTTCGCTCGCGCTTCCGTGCTGATAACGACTGCCATCTCATGGATCAAAGGAACATCGAAGGTGGCCGCGAGTCCGATCGGCTCGGGAAATACAGTGGCGGTTCCAGCATTGGCGACTCCATGCAGGGCTTCACTCCACCAGTCATAGGCGGGAACCTGCAGCCGCGGGATGGCTCGCGCCTGATTCACCAGTTGGGATGCCTTCTCCTCGAGCGTCATCCGCGCCACCAGGTCGTCGACGCGCTGATTCGTCGGCAATGAAGGATTCAGATAGGGCAGGGCGCTCGCAGGCTCAGTGTTCTGCGCAACCGAACCGAGTACGGCTACAAACAGAACGATCAGCATGGCAAACATTTGAATACGATATTCGTGCATGGGGGCGGCACTCCTCACGGCAGTATGATTTGAAATGAGCGGCTCGATGTTAAGGCGCGATGAAGTATAGCACCGTCAACGTACACGAAACGGAAATTTCGCAGTTTTTCTGACGCGCTCGATCTCGATAAGGCGTATGATCCGCTCAGTAAAACGATGTGGGTCAGGGCGTGAAGAAGAAGAGACGCGGAATCCATTTGATCGCCGAACTGGCCAACGTCTCGATCGGGACGGTGGATCGCGCCTTGCATGGGCGCAGCGGGATTAACGAATCTACGCGCGAGCGGATACTGCAGATTGCGCGACAAATATCCTATACGCCGAACCTGGCTGCACGCGCTTTGTCGGCCTCCAAGGCCAGCTTTCGTATTGGCGTCTGCATACCTCGGGAAATCCATTTTTTCTATGATCAGCTTTGGAGCGGAGTCCTGGACGAAGCTCGCCGTGCTGTTCAACTTGGCGCGCAGTTTTTAAACCGCCCCGTTCGCGCGCTCGGCGAGGGGGATGCCAAGGCGTTCAAGGAACTCGTAAAGAGCGGAGTCAACGGAATCCTTCTCACGGCAGGAAACCCGCAACGTCTCACGCCTCTTATCGACGACGCGGAAGAAAGAGGCATCCGTGTAGTTTGTGTGTCCACCGATGCCCCGGAAAGCCGGCGGTCAAGTATCGTTTGTGTAGAACCGTGGTTGAACGGCCGGCTGGCAGGGGAGTTGATGGGGAAGTTTGTGCCGCCCGGCTCCAAAGTGGCCGTGGTTGCGGGTATGCTGAGCACCGAAGATCATCGCAAAAAAACGGATGGCTTTGCGGAGGCATTTCCGCGGCACTGCCCCGGTGGCATGATCGCCAGTGTCATCGAAGGACACGAAGACGAAGACGAGAGTTTTCAGAAGACGTTTGATCTTCTCGGTCGTGACCCAACTCTTGCTGGACTTTACGTGAATACCGTCAACTGCCTTCCCGTGTGCCGTGCCCTCGGCGCGCGCGGCCTTGCCGGAAAGACCAAATTGATAACGACGGATCTCTTCGCGGAGATGTCTCCCTACTTTAGAAAAGGGACCATCACGGCCTCCATCTACCAACAACCACACCGTCAGGGCCAAATGGCGGTTCGGCTCATGGTAGACAACCTCACCAGCAAGGTACCTTTCCCGCCGACTGTCCATCTCAGCCCCGGGGTGGTGATGTCCTCGAACCTGCATCTGTTCCGAGAGATTAGACTGGCAAGCATGGAGTTTGACGATTCCGTTCTCACAAATCGAACTGTGCCAAAAGCATAAAAATGTGGAATTCGGATTCGCTGCGGAGGCGACTCGCGCAATTTCTCGATATCCTCAATTCGTTTAGAAAATCGATATTCTTCTTGACAAGATACCGGATTAAAGACTGTACTCGTTATCGTTAGTAGGGGGAAGATTTATGAACTTGCACCTACGCTCACTCCGTATGAACCCACAGTCGCTCGGCATTGCCATCCTCAGTCTTGCGCTGTTGCCGGCTTTCGCGCAGACGGGCTCGGAACATAAGACGGCGCCCTGGATGAATAGCCGCCTTTCTCCGGATGAGCGGGCGGCGCTGGTGGTGAAGGAGATGACGCTCGATGAAAAGATTTCCCTTTTGCATGGAACCGGCATGGCCAAACTTGGCCCAGTCAGTCCGCTGGCCGCGAAATCAAATGGCGGCGCTGGATATGTCGTGGCTATTCCACGTTTGGGGATTCCCGCCATCCAGATGTCGGACGCGGCTTATGGGGTGAGGAACAGCGGGGAGAACGGCCGATACTCCACGGCTTTGCCTGACGATCTCGCCGGTGCGGCCAGTTGGGATCTGGATGCAGCGTATGAATACGGAGCTCTCATCGCGCGCGAGTTACGAGCTCAGGGCTACAACATGTCATTGGGCGGGGGCGTGAATTTGGCGCGTGAGCCTCGCAACGGACGCACCTTTGAATATATGGGCGAAGATCCCGTCCTGGCGGGGAAGATGGTTGGCCAGGTCATGAAGGGGGAGCAAGCGCAACACGTTATCGGCGACATAAAACACTACGCGCTCAACGATCAGGAGAGCGGGCGCAACGCCGTCAACGTCAACATTGATAAGCGGTCGATGAGAGAAAGCGATCTGCTGGCCTTCGAGATTGGATTGCGCGAGTCCAACGCTGCCGCGGTGATGTGTTCCTACAACCGGGTGAATGGCGATTATGCTTGTGAAAACAAGTACCTGTTGACCGATGTCTTGAAGAAAGACTGGGGCTTCAAAGGTTTTGTCGTGTCGGATTGGCAGGCAACGCACAGTACTGCCAAGGCGTCCGCCGCCGGATTGGACCATGAGGAACCTGGTGAAATCTTCTACGGCGAAACCATGAAGAAAGCGGTGGAGTCCGGCACCGTTCCACGGGCTGAACTGGATGAGCATGTTCACCGCATACTGCGGTCCATGTTTGCGAGCGGTGTAATCGATGATCCTCCGGGAAAAAGTGTGGTCGATGTGGAAGGCGGTTTCGAGGTGGCGCAGAAGATTGCGGAACAAAGCATTGTGCTGCTCAGAAACGAGCACTCGCAACTCCCGCTCGATGTTTCCAAGGTTGCCAGCATTGCTGTAATCGGCGGGCACGCCGACGTCGGCATGATCTCGGGCGGAGGGTCAGCCCAGGTTGATCCGCCGGGAGGCAACGCGATCATGCCGCCGGGGAAAGGCAAGCCTGCTTGGCAGGCTCATATATGGTTTCCCACGTCACCTCTGAAAGCCATCAGGGCTGCGGCCCCGCACGCGAATGTTCAATACGACTCGGGTACTGATCCAGCAACGGCAGCGGCTTTGGCGAAGACGGCTGAAGTGGCCGTCGTGTTCGCTTACCAGTGGGAGAGCGAGGGAATGGATCTCGATAACCTTTCGCTTCCCGATCGCCAGGATGATTTGATTGCCAGGGTCGCGGCCGCAAATCCGCAAACGATCGTAGTCCTCGAGACGGGCAGCCCTGTAACCATGCCGTGGGCCGATCAGGTGAGCGGCATCGTTGAAGCGTGGTACGCAGGCAGTCGAGGAGCCGAAGCGGTCGCCCGTGTGCTCTTCGGCGAAGTGAACCCGAGCGCAAAACTGCCGATTACCTTTCCGAAGAGTGAGGCCGATCTGCCGCATCCGATTCTCGTGAAACCTCCCGATGCGTCCACAACACATGACGAGCCCGAGGCTTGGAAAAAGATTGCGGCGGGCCTGCCGCCATTCCAAATCACTTATGACGAGGGCCTGAAGGTTGGATACAAGTGGTACGACGCGGAGCGAAAACCGGTTTTGTTTCCCTTCGGCTACGGTCTCTCTTACACCAGTTACAACTATTCCGATCTCAAAATTACTCCCGGAAAGAATGTTCAAGTGAGTTTCAGGGTGACGAACACTGGCGCACGGGCTGGATCTGAGGTTGCCGAGGTTTACGCTGCACTGCCGGAAAGCGCTGGCGAGCCGCCAAAGCGGCTGGTGGGCTGGAGTAAAGTCAAACTGAATGCGGGCGAGAGTAAAGAGGTAAAGATGGAGCTGGATGCGCTGTATCTATCCATCTTCAATGTTGAGCGAAACGCCTGGCAGCTGGTTCCTGGAGACTATACCTTTCTGGTGGGCGGTTCGTCGCAGAGTCTGCCGCTGAAGGAAGCGGTAAACCTGAAGTAGCTTTGGCTCGCAGGCCGCCGTGTTCGTTAGATTTGTATCAGGGTGTCGCTTCAGCGATACCGCAATTCGTACCGAATTCGACGCCCCTTCAGGGGGCGGGGTTCACGCGCCGTCCCAGAGCGAAGGCCTAAAGGCGCAGTTCATAAGTCAGAACTTCCGGCATGCCTGAAGGCATGCCCTGATACGAATCTGCCCTACGCCACGACGTTCCTAATGCTGTCGCTTTGGCGCGAATTTAAAACAATAGATCAGCCCGAACACCAGCAATGCCGCTCCCCACCACACATTGGCGTGCAAGTGGTAGAGCACCACGCCCGGATCGGCTGGAGGATTTACCAGCTGGTAAATTCCCGCAGCGAGGATCAGCGCGCCATTCACAGCCAGCGAAATGCCGATGAAAAACCAGATGGAAATCATGCTGCTTGCCTCCATTCACCCAGAAGATCGTTTACCAGAAAATAATGTTCAGTACGAAGAAAATGACAGTTACCACCGCCGCCCAGAAAAGAGGCTTCTGATAAAGCGGGACGTCTCCGACGGACGGAACTTTCGTCAACCCATACACCAGGCCGGTCAATTCGCCGTCGGGCATGGGTTTCGTCGCCAGACTCACCACCACAGTCACTGTCACGCAAACTAAAAAGGACCAGAGTGCCTGGTACATATCCTGAGCAAGGCCTTTGGCGTGGGGAGAGAGCGCCACATAGCGCAGCGCCGAAGGATCGAGTTTTACCCAAGTCCACATACCGATCGACGAAAGCGTCCCGCACAGTAATCCCCAGAATCCGCCCGGGCCAGTCGCCCGCTTCCAGAGCATTCCGAGTACGACCGTACCGAATAGGGGAGCGATGAAGAAGCTGAACAATGCCTGCACGTAATCCATGATGCTGGCGAACTGCATTACCAGATACGCGGTACCCACGCTGATCAGCACGCCGATGATCGTGGTCCATCGCCCCATGTTCACGTAATGATGATCGCTGCCTTTGCTATTGATCAGCGGACGGTAGATGTCATACGTCCAGACAGTTGTGAATGCGCTCACATTGCCCGCCATTCCAGACATGAAGCCCGCGATCAGCGCTGTAACTCCAAGGCCGAGAAGTCCTGGGGCGCAATATCTGGCGAGCATGAGCGGGAGAACGTCGTTGTAGCTGTGGCCCCCAGTTACCGCGGCAACCGACTCCGGAACGAGTTTCTCGGGCAGAACGGCCAAGCCCAGCAGTCCGGGAAGGATCACGATGAAGGGAACCATCATCTTGAATCCGGCGCCGATAATGGGCGCCATTTCCGCGCTGCGAATATCTTTCGCGGCGAGAATGCGCTGCACAACCAGGAAGTCGGTGGTCCAGTAGCCCATGGAAAGAATCGCGCCGAGCCCAAACACAATGCCGGTCCAATGGATTCCCATGGGATTGGTGGTGAATGAGCCCAATCCGGACCAGAGATGGACGTACTGTTCCGATGTTCGTTGCGCAATCTGCAGCTTTAGGTTGGTCCACCCACCGGCTTCGTACAATCCAAGGATCGGAATCAGCAGCGCACCGGCCCAGATGAGGAAGAACTGCAGCACTTCATTAAAGATTGCCGAGCGCAGTCCGCCCAGCGTAACGTAAATGGCCACCGTCAGCGACGAGACCCAGATGCTGAAATTAATGTCCCATCCCAGCACAATCTGCATGACCTTGGCCATGGCGAACATATTGACGCCGCTCATCAGCACGGTCATGAACGCGAACGAAAGCGCAGACATGGCGCGGGCGGGCTCGCCGAAACGCAGTTTCAAATATCCAGGCACGGAGTGGGTTCTGGAGATGTAGTAGAACGGCATCATAACGAGCGCCAGGAACAGCATCGCCGGGATGGCGCCGACCCAATACCAGTGCGTCGCCAGAATGCCGTATTGGTAGGCGGAACCCGCCCATCCCATCAATTCGAGCGCGCCGAGATTAGCTGAGAGAAAACTGAGACCGGCCACCCACGCCGTCATCTCACGGCCAGCCATGAAGAAGTCTTCGCCGGTGTTCGCCCGCCCTCTTAAGTACCAGCCGATGGAGAGCACCAGGGCAAAATAAAAAACCACAATCACTACATCGACGGAAGAAAGATGTACAAGCCGAGTTGCCACAGCGGTCGTCAACAGTGACGTCATTGCTCGTTGTCCCTCATCGATCTGTAAAGTGCACTCCTTCGACGATCCTTATGGCTGTCTCTGCCCCGACTTAGAAACCGGTAACACGAAGCGGTCGAGATAGACAGGCTGACAACCTCTACCTAACACCCAGCAGCATGTCGACCGTCAGCTGATCGAGACGCTCGTACGGCAAACGTTTCTTGAGGATCTCATCCTTATTAAAAACGAGGGTTAGCAGCTTGGATGCACCCTCTTTCGAGTAGCGATACAGCTTAAAAGTATCTTTTCCATTACCTGCAATCTCACTGAGGATCCCCTGGATTTCTCTGTCGGCGGCCCAGCGGCGAGCTTTCTCTTTCAGGATCAGGTAGGTTCGCATGCAGCCGCGAGCGAAGTCTTTCACTCCTTCATAGTCCTCGGTCCGGTAGGCGTGCGCGTCGAAGTGGCGCGGCCCCTCGTAGCCCACGTCTTCGAGAAACTTCACCAGCCAGAATGCCGACTTCAAGTTTGACGACCCAAAGCGAAGATCCTGGTCAAATCGATTTGGCATTTGATCATTCAGATCGATATGAAAAAGTTTGCCCGCTTCCCACGCCTGCGCCACCGCATGCATGAAGTTGAGTCCTGACATGTGTTCGTGCGCGACTTCGGGATTCACGCCGACCATTTCAGGGTGATCAAGAGTGGGGATGAAGCCCAGGTACTGCCCTGTTGTGGCCATGTAGATGTCGGCCCGCGGTTCGTTCGGCTTGGCTTCCAAAGCGAACTTCATACCATACCCGCGCTCGATGTTGTATTCGCAAAGATAGTTGACAGCTTCGCGCAATCGCTTGATCGCCTCATCCGCGCGGCGGCAAGCGTCGGTCTCGACGCCCTCGCGGCCACCCCATAACACGAAAATCTTCGCGCCCAGCTCTGCTCCAATGTCCATCGCCCGCATGGTTTTTTGAACAGCGTACGCGCGCACCTCGGGATCGTTGGCGGTGAAAGCTCCGTCGCGGAATACCGGGTGGAAGAAGAGCGAGACAGTGGCCATGGGAACAACAATCCCATTGGCCTCGCAGGCCTTCTTGAACGAGCGGACGATGGAGTCGCGTTCGGCAGCGGTGGCGTCGATTGGAACCAGATCGTTATCGTGCAAGTTGACGCCCCATGCGCCCACCTCCGCCAGCATGGAGACAATCTCAATTGGCGAAATATGCGGTCGCACAGCGTCGCCAAATGCATCGCGTCCGCGGTTGCCGATCGTCCAGAGCCCGAAGGAGAACTTGTGTTCCGCACGGGGCTGGTAGTCGTTCGCACTTGTCATAAGGTATCCTCCATGCCGCAGCAGCTATCAATTTAGGATGGACTTCATCGCGGGATATATGCGGCGATATACCTCATACGCCTTGTCCATAACAAGCGAGTCCGTGGAATTCGGAGTCGTGCTTCCACTAACGCGCACTACCGCGCCGCAGGCTGCATCAACCGACGGCCACGCTTTTGCGCCGACTCCGGCCAGTATTGCGGCTCCATAGGCGGCGCCTTCTTCCGCCTCGACAGTCTCGACTGGTTGTCCGTAGACGTCGGCTTGAATTTGGCGCCAAAGCGGTGATCTCGCGCCACCGCCGCCCAGGCGAATCGTCTTCACGGGGACTTCGATTTCTTGGAAAATCGTGAAAGTATCGCGCAAGCTGAACGCGACTCCTTCGAGAATCGCCCGAATTACATGAGCCCGCGTATGAGATGCTGTCAAACCAACTAACATCCCGCGTGCAGTTGGGTCGAGGTAAGGAGTGCGCTCGCCCATCAGGTAAGGAGCCCAGAGCAGACCATCGCTCCCCGGAGGAGCCTTCGCCGCTTCGGTGGTGAGCCTGTCATAGGAATTACTGCTGGCATCACTGCTGGAATCACTGCTCCCGTTGGTCGCTGCTAAAAACTGATCGCGGAACCAACGAAGGGAAAGCCCGGCAGCTTGGGTCACACCCATCACCATCCAACGCCCGGGAACCGCATGGCAAAATGTGTGCAAGCGCCCTCCGGGATCAAGCGCTGGAGTATCAGTCGCGGCGAGAACTACTCCCGAGGTTCCGATGGTTGCGCTCACTGTTCGCGGCGAAACCACACCCATGCCAATCGCGCCCGCCGCCTGATCTCCCGCACCGGCCACGACTGGCGTTCCGCTTTGCAGGCCAGTGGCGGCAGCACCAGCGGCCGAGATTCGTCCGCAAATTTCGGGCGACTCATAGAGGACGGGCAGCAGCGACTCGTCCATTTCAACCAGGCCTAGAATCTCTTTTGACCAGCGGCGGTGGGCGACGTCGAGCAGCAGAGTCCCCGAGGCGTCAGCGACGTCGGTTGCGCGTTCGCCCGTCAACTCAAATCGTACATAGTCTTTGGGCAACATGAGCGAGCGAACCCTGCTCCAGTTCGCGGGTTCGTTCTCCCGGACCCACAGACATTTGGTCAGTGTGAAATTGGTGAGCGCGGGATTGCAGGTGAGTTGAATGAGTCGTGCGCCACCGATTTGCGTGGTCAAATCCCGGCTCTGCTTCTCGGTCCTGACATCGCACCAGATCAGCGCAGGCCGTACCACGCGCGCTTGTTTGTCCAGCAGGACGGCCCCATGCATTTGTCCAGACAAACCAACGCACGAAATCTGATCGCGGCGCAGACGGCCTTGTGCCAATGCCTTGTGCACAGCGACGCCGCACGCACGCCACCAGTCACGAGGATCCTGCTCCACCCAGCCGATTTGCGGCGAGGCAAACGGTCGATGCTCCTCGGTTGCGGAGGCAATGACACGTCCGCGTTCATTGATGACGAGAGCGCGCGTACCTCCAGTGCCTACGTCGATCCCCAAAAAAAACATTGTCGCTTTGCTCGCCGCCGCTGATCGGCAGCCTTCGTCCCGGAGCGATTTACCTGAGCGTGTACGTTAACGACGGTATATTACCACGTGTTTGCCGGATTACAAGTGCGCATGGCATATTCCGCGATTGCCTTTCATGCTCCTCGAATCCCTCATCCCGTGCCAAGCTCTTCGCGTGCGAAGCGCCAATTCATTCTGCAAACCGCGGTCCGGGGAAAACTCTTCCTGTTCCCTTCCACACTATGCCGGGTTCCTTTGCGCTTATACAATCGGTTAGGTGCGGCGCATGTCTAGAATCAGGATTTTTAATTTTAAGATAGTCTGTTGCCTACGCGCGCGCCATGACAGGCTGGAAGGCATTCAGCGTTGGATGTGTGACGCACCGCCACAAAAATGCGGCGTCGTACAGAGAGAAGAGGAACTATGTTTTCAGACAAGGTTAACGGCTGGTATGCAATTTTCGCGGCTCTGCTTATGCTGACGGCAAATATGCAAGGAAAGACAAGCGTCTCCAAGCAGGCGTTTGGCCATACCTCCGAAGGAACTGCCGTCGATATTTACACGTTATCCGATGGCAAAGTCGAAGCCCGCATCATGACCTACGGAGGGATCGTCGTTTCCCTGCGCACTCCTGATCGAAACGGAAAGATCGACGACATCGTGCTGGGTTGCGACTCGGTCCAAAAGTACGAGGCGCAGACCGCGCATTTCGGAGGCATTATCGGGCGCTACGCGAATCGTATCGCGCATGGCACCTTCAAGCTTGATGGGAAGACGTATTCCATTCCAAAAAACGATGGCGACAACGCTCTTCACGGCGGCATCCGCGGCTTCGACAAAAAGATCTGGGCGGCCAAAGAGATAACGGATGGAATCGAACTCTCCTATGTAAGCAAGGATGGCGAGGAAGGTTTCCCCGGCACGCTCACCACGACCGTGCGCTATACCTTGAGTGGGGGCGCCTTGCGCATCGAATATTCGGCGACCACCGATAAAGATACCGTTCTCAACCTGACCAACCATTCCTATTTCAATCTGGCGGGCCAGGGGAAAGCCGACGTTCTCGGGCATGTGCTGAAGATTGACGCTTCCCGCATGACTCCTGTCGATGCGACCCTTATTCCCACCGGAGAACTGAAGTCAGTGGTGGGCACGCCGTTCGACTTTCGCACGCCACATGCCCTCGGAGAGCGGATTAATGCGGACGACGCTCAGTTGCTCCTCGGCAAGGGATACGACCACAACTTCGTGTTGGATCATCCGCCCGGTCAGTTGGCGGAGGCGGCCGAAGTGTATGAGCCGACCACTGGCCGGATTCTGAAAGTGCTCACGACTGAACCAGGACTGCAGCTCTACACGGGAAACTTCCTCGACGGATCGATCACCGGAAAAGAGGGGCGCGTCTACAACCGGCGATTCGCATTCTGCCTAGAGACGCAGCATTTTCCGGACTCTCCCAACCACCCCAGCTTTCCGTCGACTGAGTTGAAACCGGGGCAAAAGTTCCACAGCGTGACGGTATTCCAGTTCAGCGCCGGCTCGCGTTGACGGAGGGTGGGTTTTTCAGTTGGAGTACCCGGCGTACCCGATGAGCGGGCAGGACAAAGAATGGCTCCTCAGGTAGGACTCGAATCAACAGTCAAACGTAGTTTCAACAGCTTGGCAGGCCCCGGATGACACCTTTAAGCCTCTAAAGCACTGTTGAGCACGCAAACAGATCGCAGATAGTGAAAAGCCTGAAGGCGTGGAAAGCGAAATCCGACAAGGACCTGTCGTCTTGTTTTCCCGACTGCTGGCTGCAATCCGAAGCTCGACTTTCTCGACGGTCTGAAAGCCGAGCGCAGCAGAGCTTCTCTAATGGCAGGCATGCGGGATCGGGAGGTCATGTACACGCACCGGTCGAATCGTCACCTTCACCGTAAGCACGGTTCGCGCGTCAGCCATAGCCAGGCTGGACCCCGAAAGCCTGCAAGGAACGCGAGATCCCGATTCCTTCAAAGCTCGAATATCTCATTCACCTTATCCCGCACGCGCTGACTGCGCGAGGGCTTCAGATACCGCATCGTGCTCTCCATGTCCGAGTGACCGAGCCATTGCTGCACCGTGCGCAGATCAACACCAGCCCAGAGTGACCACGTCGCGAACGTCGCTCTGAACTTGTGCAGCCAGAAGTTATCTTTATCCAACTTCGCACGCTCTGCGATGGCTTTCAGTAACGCGGTGATTCAGGATCACCAGGAACTTAGAGAATTTTGGAACCAGCACAACAGCTAAGAGGACCATCATGGCAATAACTGCGAGCAGGTTGTTGTAGAACATCCATTTGTTGGCTGGGCCACCAAGAACGAACGTGCCAATACCCACCACAGCAATTGCCAACCCTACGAAAATTTCCATTTGGACGAGGAACCTAAGTTTTCCAAGGCTCAGCTCTCGCCAGGCGAATAAGGCAGAAATCAAGAGCAGGTACATGACCGCGGTGTTCACGTAGGGGGCAGCAGTGTTGAGGGAGTGCGGCAGAACCGTCAAAATGGTGGGAGACTGTCCCAGTTTTTGGAGGCCGTACATCCCGCTGAAGATTCCCCACCATACCAGGATGCGAACGCCCCTGCGCCAACGGATCGCTGCGATGGCGCAGGCTGTCGCTCCAATGGCCAAGAAAACTGTTCCCAGGACGATATTGATCACGTCGCCGCGAAGCGCTTGCAGCGCTACATCCGCGGCTGTTATGCCATCCATCTAAAGGCTCCGTTTCGTTAGCATAGTCTTGTCCTGTCTGGGGATGAAATTGGCCGTGGCAAGGGGCAAGGAGTACGGGAACGACCGTGTCAACCCGCGACACGATCTTAATTCTTTGAACAGTCCGTCGGCGCAGAATTGTAACTGACGTAACCAGGCGATAGCACAAGCTTGCGCCGTCTTTTCGCCCCCTACGGGGTCAAAGAGTGCAATCGGGATTTTTCAACAGTTAGCAAAAAACCGCACGGCCTCAGAATTTAGAGTCGTTCACTTCTAGCCAGTATCCATCGGGATCCTGAAAATAGATCTGTCTTACTCCGTCAGGCCGCACGCCGGCAGTCTGGTGACCTGAGGGAGTGGAGTTGCGGTATGTCACATGGGTTTGGTCAAGGTGAGTCATGAAATCGGGCACTGACGCGACCCGAAACGCCAGGTGAACGTCAATGTCGCGCGTGGGCTGATCAGTGGCGTCAGCGATGATGTGAAGTTGCTCGTGCGCGCCTATGCGAAACCAAACGTGTCGGCCGTCCTTGAAGGGATCGGGAGTCTTTGCTAAACCCATCACCCTTTCATAGAACTCTGCGCTTTTTTGCAGGTCATGCACATGTAGCGCCGCGTGATCAAATTCTGGAGGTTTGGTCGCTGTGCTGGACTGCGAAAAGCCGAAAGAGCCGAGCAGAAGAACAGCTACTGAGGAAAGGAAGGCAACCGTGTCTTTCTTCATGGTGGACGCATCTTACGCCGGTCAGCGACGGCATGCAAAGACTCTAGGCACATTTGCGAAGGCCCGGAAGACGTAACTGATGTAAACAGGCGTGGCTGTTGAAAAAGGAACCAAAGCAGTAATTTCAGTGAATTTCAGCGCCTACGGCAGATGAACATTCAATAACTTACGAATGAATTTCGCTGTTGAAATTCCTTAAAAAGAGTTTTTCAACACCCACAGGCGATTACACTCATTAACCCGTGGGGAATCACCAAGGCTCTGAAACGACCTCGGCTATCCAGTAGACATTTCCAGCCAAGCAACGCGTCCAGCGTGACTTGGTCGCTCACTACGGCTGATCGTCCAGCCTCGATCACGGAAGAAGTTCTCAACTTGGTGTACTGGCCCATCCGGCGGCTTCCACCCCCCGTCGTGGCAATGACTGAGAAACAAGCCATCTGGCTTCAGTCGCGACGCCAGCATATCCAATGCAATACCCCTTTCCTCCGGGGAAAATAGCTGCAGGGTGCGGCGTTCGATGATCGCATCAAAGGGGCCGGGACACACCGAAGTGTCTAAAATATCTCCAATCAGAAACATTGAAGTCCCGCCCGGGGCCCGCTGGCCTTCTGCGCAGAACCTATCAAGTTCCTCCGAACTGAACTGCCAACTTTCCGCGAGATGTACCGCTGTTGGTGAAAGGTCCATCGCAATCACCTCGAACCCTGCCGCGGCAAGTGCTCGGGGCTCCTGGGAAATACCGTTGCCGGCACATAGTAGTGTCTTAGCCCCTCGCGTAGTCAAGCATTCAATTAAGGGTCCGTCGTGGCAGAACATGTCGAATAACGGAGGCGTTAGGCCGTGGGTTACCTGGTCCTGCCAATAGCGGTCCCAGACGGTGTAGTCGTGGACATCACAAGGAGGAAAAAACCAAGCCATGTCGTCATCTTGTGGCTCCCCTGGTGGCGTTCTATCTGACGCACCAATATCGGTGTGATCTTTCCTGCGCCATCTTCGAAAAAACGAGAACACTGTCGCCTTGCCTCAATCAGCGTTCATAATCGAACATCGAGAGCCGACGGATCCATTTCAAACCTAGCTGATGTTAACAGGCGTTTACACTAACTGAGAATTCGAAGCTGCTCAATCTACGCCTGCCCGACTCGCCTGCGTCGTGGACGGGGCGCGTGGGAAAAACGGGGCCGGGAGGTATCCGCCCAAGCAAAGCTACTCCTTTAGCTGGATAGTCTCTTTGTGATTTCCGTGGATAACATCTATCTCGATCCGCTTCACAGGCAGAACATGCTTTACGCGCTTTACTTTGGCCGAGGGCTGTGCTGACATCGGACTACCGAACAGGTTTGTGTGATTTATCACAGCCGGTTTCTCCTGGCTGGTATCGACCGGGTTGCGCAGAACTAATTGGATGCGTCCTTGACTGGCCAGCGCCAGCTTCTCGGCGTCTTCTGGGGAGACCAACAGCGTGACGACGGAGGCATTCTGAGGTTCGCCTGTCGCACTGCGTTCGGTCCTCTGCCCGGTTGCCAGCACGGCCACGTTCTGTAAAATGGTCACTGTCTGAGGTTCGCTCGATCCGGTAGGATTGCCGGTGACGAGCACGTCGACGCGTGTGCCCGGCACAACGAAGCCAGCTACGGCTGTAACATCGTTGACCCTCACTGCCTCGGCGCGCATCCCCATCGCAATCAACGTCGACAAGCCTGCCCCCGCGTTTTCGGCCGCCAGTTTGTCAGGCACTACAAATTCCCCCTTCCCGATGGGAAGCACAGTGCCGCGCCCGACTGCGGATGCTTTCGTGTGAAAGACACGGCCAGGCAAATCTTCGGGAGGGTACTTCACAACTTTAAGGTTGCGATCTTCGATTTTCGTGCCAACCTGGATATCATTGGCAGCCACCACGACATCTACGCCGACCTTTGGCGGTGCCAACTTGGCCTGCAGGATTCGATACACAAAAGAGCTTAAAGCCGCACCCAGGACCAGCGCCACAACTCCAATCACCAACAGTCGTGTGCGATTCATCTTTGACTCCTAGTCATTCGGCAAGCTTGCTCTTGGTCGCCAGCATTGTCAATCTGAAAGACGGACTTTGGGGGCCGGGCTGGGGGCACAGGGGCAGATCGAGCAGCCTGGAATTCTCAGTCAGCGTAAACGATTACAACAGTTATCTCCCCACGGTGGTCAAAGATGATTGCATGCCAATGAGATGGATAGAAGCCTCACGCTCAACCGCTTCGGTATCTAATGTTCAAAAACTCTCAACACCAGCAGTGTCGCGTCATCGCGAAAGTTCGCCCCGCAAAACGCCGTAACGCGTTGCATGATGGCACGCTGAGTATCAAGCGCACTTGCATCCCGCACGCGGGCGGCCTCAACGAGGCGCTCGTCGCCGAATTCCTCCAGTTGGGCGTTCTCGGCCTCCGTGATGCCATCGGTCCAGAGCAGCAGCTTGTCGCCCGGCTCAAGCTGCGCGGTGTAATCCTGATAAACCCAATCCGGCAGCGCGCCGAGCACAGCTCCGCCACCGCGCAGAGAATCGATTTCGCCGTTCTCCCGCACTAACAGTCCTGGACAGTGACCGGCATTTTCGTATACCAGCGCGCGCTCCTCTGCGTCGAGAACCGCGTAAAAGAAAGTGACGAATTTTCCGGAAGCGATGTTCGCGCAAAGAAACTTGTTCAGCTTTGTGCACACCACCTGGGGCGTAGCATCCGCGGTGGCAAACGCGCGAAAGGATGCCTGGAGATTGGCCATGAGCAGCGCCGCCGTGATTCCTTTCCCCGCCACATCGCCCACGCAGATTCCAACCCGCTTCTCATCCAACTGAATCACGTCGAAATAATCGCCACTGACTTCGCGTGCGGGTTGCCAGGCTGCAGAAATCTGCGCACCCGGAAGCTGCGGCAGTTTGTTGGGTAGCAACATCTGCTGGATTTCGCGGGCTCGCTTCAGTTCTTCTTCCTGCTGCTGCAGGGCGATCGTTCCTTTCTCGACTGTCTGCTCCAGCAATTCGTTTCGTTCCCTGAGTTTCTTCTGAACCTCCTCCACAGCGAACATCACCACATTCACAACTAGAACGACGACCATGGTGAGATAACCGAATTGTTCGAAGACGACCCAGAAGGGCTCCGGATCGAGCTTCGTAAGTTGCAGAAAAACGATCGAACCGACGGCGCATACAAACCCAAACCCGATCTGCACCGGCAAAAAGAGCACCCAGTTCCAGGGATACGGACGGGTTGCATAGATCCGACGGCATAGAAAGGCGAGCGGAATGAGAAGGTTTCCCATCGTCAAGATCGCAAGCATCATCACGACGATGGAGGGCTTCTGATTGAGCGACGCGAGAATGGCATAGACCACGAGCCCGACGAAGACCAGCACCTGCTCGATCTGCAAGACCCGGTGCAGCCAGGGAAAGCGCTTCCTGGAAGCGACAACTGGAGTGCTCACGCGTTCGCTCATGGGTGGAAACTGGAGCAGCAAGGTTAACCCGGACTGCGCAAAAAGTCATGCTCCGAAAGACTGCTGCTACGGCTTGCAGGACTTGGCGCGGCACGAACCCTCGATAGTTGTCGCAACATCCCCATTGCACTCAAAATCCCGCACAAGGGCTAATGACTCGGTTGAACCGGGAGCCTACGCGGTCGATAGTCGCTCTTTCAAAGATTGTTTTGCTGGGAGAAGCGCGATCAGCGCTGCACCGATGGCGGTGAACACGGCTGAGGCGACAAGTAGATCTTGGCGTTCGTTCGGCAGGTGGATTGACATGACCGTCATGACGGCGGCATGAGCAAAATTCAACCACGCCGCAAAGGTAATTACGCCGCGATTAGCCAGCGGATCACGAGATGCCAACAGCAAGAACACCCCTTGTGTGACATAGAGGCTGATGCCCATCGGTAACGAGTCCTCCTTGTTCGCATGCCAACCGTCTCGAACGGACGTAACCAACGGATAAACGCCGGCTACAAAGACCAGGCCCACCACGACTAGCACGACTTTGAGCACTCGTTCTCGACGCATATGGTCCTCCGACGAATGAGAGAGTCTGTCCTACTCTACGTCCGAGATGCTATGTGCGGATGCGAAGCTAGTCAAGGACAGTTGACGTTAAATCCCGATTACACTCACAACCGTAGGTGGTGCTGATGGCGAGAATCCAGTAGCGAGTGACGAATTGGTGGTGGCTCATAAACCCAAGGCCTTCACTTGCTCCTCAGTTTCGTAGCCGAGCCAGTGTGCAACCTCATGCCAGACCACCCGTTTCACTTCGGCCCGCAAATCTCCTCTTGAACACCGCAGAATGGGGCCACGAAAAACAAATATCAAGTCGGGGGCATACTTCACCTGGGTGTACGACCGTTTCGTCCTAAATGTGCCGCTGTACAATCCCAATAACTCAGTTCTACGGCGCCATTTCTTTCTGTTCGATATGTCCTCCAATACGTCCGCAGGAGGCTCGTCAACCACTTGAATGCCGGGGAAATCTGGCAGGTCCCTGATCTTCTGTGGCAGGGTGCTGTATGCCCACTCTACAATCTCCTCAAAGCTTTCGGGATTTGTGGTGTCGGCCATGAGGCCAACTTTACCACCAGGACAAAGCCGCGAGACCTGGACATCTTTTGCTGGAAAAGTGAGCGCTCTCTCCGAGCGATAACTGTTGCAACATCGCCTCTCTAACAATGTCGGCAGTGTCAAGCACTTTTGGGGCGCACTAGCCCGTGCACTCCGAAGAGCGCGCCATTTCGCTCTAGTTGAAGCCTTTGGTTTTGCTCTACCAACCAAGGCTCGCTCGTAATCCAGTTTCAGGTCAGGAATTCAGTCCGACCCATGCATCTCTTCGGTCACACTTTCGATCATGATTACTACTTCGAACTCCCCGTGAAGGGGAGCGGGATGCCCAATCAATTACTCGGTGTTCCACTGCACACCTTGGCGATGTCCGGGCTGTCCCGCGTGCGAACCGAGCTTTTTCAAACGCTCGTAGTCCCATCCCTTGCGCCACATCCAGTACATCCGAACCGCCAGTCTCCGGGTCATCGCGACCTTGGCAATCTTCCGCCCTCGCCGCATTGCCAAGTGGAAATACTTACTGCGCCATTCCTGGTCGCTACGCACTGTGACTTGCGCCGCTTCCACCAGCAGGAAACGCAGCAGCGAGTTGCCTTGTTTCGTGATGTGTCCCAGCCGTCGCCGCTGCCCGCTCGATTCCTCCAACGGCACCAGCCCCAGATAGCTCGCGATCTGCTTCCCACATTGCCGGGTCAACAAAGTAGGGCGGGCATGGGGAGACGGCATGACGGTGAAGGCGGTTTGGCACATAGTGAAGGAATCCGCCAAGCGCATCGGCGTGGCGAAGTTGGCGCCCCACGATCTGCGACGGACCTGTGCCCGGCTCTGCCATGCTTCGGGAGGCGAGTTGGAACAGATCCAATTCCTTTTGGGACACGTCTCAGTTCAAACCACCGAACGCTACCTTGGCTGCAAGCAGCGGATTCGATCAGCCGTCAATGATCGCATTGGCGTCGAGCCGAATCCTTGAGCTGGGTGCTACGGTTCTGAAAGAGTAGCCGACGACAGTCGAGGTTGATCACTTGGCTCGGCGGGTGTGTGACCGTCGAACGCGAACGTAGCCGCAGCCCTCAAGGGAGTTTACAGAGACTTCAAGAACTCGATGATGGCTTCTTGGTCCTCCCTCTTCAGTTTTTCAAATTGTTGACTTACACGGCTCGCCTCGCCGCGGTGCCGCAGGATCGCGTCGCGAAGCGTCAGGGATGCGCCATCGTGCATCAATCGTGGACGCAAACGGACTCCCCATAAAGGGGCGGTGCGTATTTTGTTGCGACTGCCCTCGAAGTCCTGTTTTGAAAGATATCCTGACATCATTTGAAAGACTTTGTTCCCGTAGTGCTCCCGGGTCGCCTGCAGGATTCCGTCGCCCGTACCGACTTCATGCATCAAGAAATCCCCATACGGATGAAATGTCATCGAGCCAAGCGCGACCGGAATCGTAAACGTTCCGCCGTTGATCTTCGTTCCAGCGGGAGCAGTGGTCAAGGTTTCGACGTGGCAAGTCGCACAACCGATCTTGTTAAATAAGCCGTTACCATTCTTTACAATCGCGCTGCTCGCGAGATGGGAATCACGCGCAGGCGCTTTCGTGGCTCGAATAAACCGGGCGAAGTGATCAATATCGGACAGGCCGTCTGGCCCTAACGTGTCATTAGGCTCCGAAGCAGTGTTGCAAAGCTTGGTCACCTCATCCGGTTGCAGGCGGTTTGTAATGCCCATCTCATTGAGGTAGGCATCGCCGGCGAACGAGAGCAGGCTCGCGTGCTGGTCTTTCCAACCAAACCTGCCTACGCTCATCTGTCCGGGTGCTTCCACGATAGGCACCTGAAGAACCTGTCCGCAGATTTTCCGATGTGAAGATTTGCATTGGTGCTGGGCGAGATCGATGAGGGTTTGATCGGCAAGCGCCTCGACGAAACCATCTCCCAACAGATTCAAAGAAAGGCGAAATGTCCGGATCGTCTCCGTCTCTGGAACTCGCTCTTGAATCTCATTGTCAGGAAAAGCAGCGTTGGGACAAATAGCACGATCATTCACCAGAGACCGGCCAGAGATCACTTCGGCTCCGTGAGCGATCGGAATGTCCGGATTGCGGAAGTGGCCCTCTGGGCCCTGATGGCCGACGCGTAATTCCGCGACCTGGGACGCGGCACCTGAAACCGGACTCTGATGGCATTCGCGGCAGGACTGCGCGTTGTAGAGGGGTCCGAGGCCATCACTCAGCTGCTCGACTTCCTCGAATTTCGTTTGATCGGCCTGATGAGTCGTATCGTCGGCAACGCCGTTGCTTTTGTTGTCAAAACCGGTAGGTGCTTCCGTCGAACGGGAGGCAGAAGAGGCGAGGATAAGACTGAGGATAAAACTCAGGACGACCAAAGGGATCAAGAATCGCATGGCTCATTCCCTCTTTTCTAGGATGGCCTCGCGACAGGCGCTTGTATCGAGGATTTATATCCGCTTCGGTCAGGACACAGGCAGTCTCCTCCGCCAAAGTGTTAGCCTGTATCCGACCTGTGAAGACGAAGGTTCATTCATGAATACCACCTTTGCCGGTCTCTGTCCAAAACGAAAAAAATGTGATGCCAAAAACGTGATGTCCCGTGACAGAGTTGGGAGTTTCGGAGCGGAGAGCTTCTACTGCGCTGAGACTGGGGTGGTTTCGCACAACCTGGGTCGAAAGATACTCCTTTCCGTTCAGTTTCAGAGTAGCCGACGATACGCCCGAAATGTGCTGGCCACCAATGTCCGTACTATCGGGTTTCACAATTGCTATCGGATGGAAGAATGTGCAGGCGCAGCCTCGCGGCGGCCTTCCGCCAGAAACACATGGAAGTCCGTGGCCAGAGGCTCGGCGTCAAGCTGCCGCATCATCAGTGCGACTTGACCTCGATGGTAAGTGGAATGGTTGGCAAGATGTTGCATGAGGTGCGCCAATCTGATTTGTGTCGTGCGAAAGGGAAGCACTTTTTCCAAGGATTCGTTTGTCACCCTATTCACGAACTCGGCCTGTTCTTTCTCGACTTCCACCCACCTTGACTGCACCGCGGCCACGTTGGGAAATGCACCCGGATTAAATAGAGCGTCCCGTCGCTTTCTCAAGTCTGCCAATAGGCTGGAGCTATGGGGCGGCTCCTTCCAATACGCAAGCCAAATCCACTCGCCGCCGATGATGTGGACGAGCGTGTCCCGCACGGAACGAAAGCCACCACCCAGATCGTGCGTGAACTGCTCAGTGCTGAGCGCGGAAACCGCTTGCAAAACTCTGTTGTTCGCCCAACGGTCGTATTCGTAGAGCAGCTGAATATCATCTTTAGTCATGGTGACGGTGGAAAGTCGACCTTTTCGTCTGTCGAATCTTACCTTGCCTCTCGGTATTCGGCAAAAACGGAGATGTGGGCATTTCAGGCACCCTGACGATTGTCCCGAGTGACGAGCAAACCTTACATAATCCTGTAATGGAAGGGTTGCCGACAATCCGCCAGAGTCGTAGCGTCCACCGCGGCCCGCCGCACCGGATTATAATTGCGCGCACCGATGACTGTAGCCTCGGGCACGATGCTCGGGCCGTGCGAGATCGTTCCGCCAGCGGATGCGGTCGGCATGGGTGAGGTGTATAGGGCGCGCGACACGCGGCTGAACCGTGACACTGCCATCAAGGTTCCGCCGCTGCGAACCTTTCGTGCGACGCTTCTCTGAAGCAGCGGTGGAACGCGAAGGCATTGACCAAAGACCCAAAGGCTACGAAAGCACTCGACAAACTGTAGCCACAAGGACTGAAAGGAGGCGACAGTCTATGTTGACTGGGACGAGATTCGCACGTACTTACTTGACCATGGGGACGGCCGCCCTGGCCGCTCTTCTTCTGGTGGCCTGCCACAAAGCCTTGCCTCCAGACGGAGTTTGCAGCTATGAACCGCTGCCCGCGGGCGCACAGGTTCCTTCGGGCCAGGGGGGCATCCAGGTGCTGGCCTCTACCGACGCCTACTTTGCGGTGCGCGATGCCACCGGCAAACAGATGGTAAGCGAGCACGTGAATGCGATCACACCCGTACCGGCCGGAGACTATCAGGTGGTGCTGAACAACTCTACGCATGCAACCTCGGCCCGTTCGAAGATGCTGACCAAGTGCACAACGGGTGCGATCCTGGTCAACGGCAAGACCGATGAGTATTATGCGGTGCTCGACCAGGCAGCCCGGCAACTGGCTTCGGCGCACGTGGCCTCCGCTCTGTCGCTGTTCCCTGGAAGTTATAAGGTTCGCCTGAATAACATCGACGTTGCCGCGAACCTGCAAGCCGGCGCGATGTTCGAACTGAAGCCTGGAACAGTGAATGTAGATGTCGGCACCGACGAATACTATGCAGTTCTGGACGCTACGACCCGGCAGCTGGCGTCGAGCCACATGGGGCGCGCTCTCGGCCTGTTTGCCGGGAGTTACACCGTCCGCATCAACAACAGCGACGCCCAGGCAGATGTCCGCGCCGGCGAATCCACGAATGTGCCCGCCGGCACCCTGGTGGTCCGCGGCTCGACCGACGAATACTACGCCGTCCTGAACAATGCGGGGGTACAACTCGCCTCCGCACACCTGGAGAAGCCGCTCGCCTTCGTTCCCGGCACGTATAACGTCAAGGTGAACAACACGACCACGCCGGCGACCATGGTTTCTGGTGTCACTACCGAGGTCAAGACCGGCGCCGTGGTGCTCCAGGGTTCCACCGACGAGTACTACGCCATCGTTGATTCCGCGGGTACTCAGTTGGCCTCCGCGCATCTGGGGCACGCGCTTTCGCTCGTGCCCGGGGCTTACAGCGCCAAGCTCAACAACATCGCCATGACGGTTCAGGTGGATGCTGGCCACAACGGCGAGTATCAGTCAGGATCCCTGACGGTGAAAATGGCCAGCTCGGATTACTACGCCGTGCTCGACGCTTCTGGCACGCAGCTTGTGTCTAAACAAGTCAACCAGCCGGTCTCCTTGCCCGCGGGAAAGTACTCGGTCAGGTTCGGCAACACCATACGGCCGGCTACGGTCACGGCGGGGCAGAGTGTGGTGCTGAACTGGTGAATTCCAAGTGGCGCCTGCAGCCGGGTGCCCCCGGCTTCCTGGCCTTCGCAAGGCGGGATTCCACAAACATTAACCCCCTTCGGGGTTTGCCTTCCTCCGGCCGACCGGTAGCCCGGCGCGAAACATGGTGAAATGGATTAGGGTAGGTTTGCAGCAGCTCACTGCATCTTCGCGTACTCTACCTTGGCTTGCTTCACGATGGGGATGTCGGTGTCTTGCCACAGCTTGTGCCACGTCGATTGTTTTCGGTCATACTGTTTCGGTCATACTGTTTCCATCTGTGGACGCTACCGATTGTCGCGGAGGAAGCAGATTCTGGAAGAGCAGTTCGCAGCCATTTCGGATGATGCG
The DNA here is from genome assembly GCA_963772195.1 of uncultured Acidobacteriaceae bacterium. GTDB lineage: Bacteria > Acidobacteriota > Terriglobia > Terriglobales > Acidobacteriaceae > Acidiflorens. Next base: position 565,884 of record CAVYWE010000007.1, read on the forward strand.
GACTGGAGTCCTCGGTACAACATCGCTCCGACACAATTCGTGCCCGTCATCAGGAGAACCCCTAGGAGCGCCATTCGCGAACTATCTCTGATTCGCTGGGGGCTGGTTCCCAGAGAGGGTCGTCGGCCGCATGCGCAGCCAACGGAATAGCGATGCAAGCGAGAACAACGATCACGGATCGTGCTAAGGACCGGAGCAATTCTCGCACGGAAGCGTCCTCCCAAAATTGTCCTTTCTGTACGCCCAGGCATGCGTGGAGACAACTTCAATCGCTTCGGCGCGCACGGAAGTCCGGAGGGTGCCGGGTTGCGGCAGATTTTTCTTTACTATTCTCTTCCGCAGGATTACCCTCTCGCATGGAATCCTAACCCATCGTACCGGTCGAGAATCAACAACTATTTCAACCATGGAGGATGCAATGAAGGTTTCGGTAATTTTGCTTTCCTTGGCACTTGCGGGAGCGGTATTTGCTGCTGTGCCCGCGGGCGCCCAACAGGCCGCCGAAAAGAAGGACGGCGCGGCAAAAGAGACGAAGTGGCAGGGGCACGTTATCAGAATCAATAAAGACGAGTCGACGATGGACATCCGTGGGGGTTCCGCCCCTTCGAAAGACTTAAGGAAGGTCGCCTTCGACAGCTCGACCGAGTGGACGAAAGGCGGAAAGCCCGCACAGCAGGACGAGTTCAAGGAAGCGTCGTTTGTGATCGTGCTGGGCCATGTGGATGATAAGGGCGTGCTGCACGCGAAGCGCATCGATCTGCGGCTGCCAAGATAACTTCCTCGAGATGCCCCCGGGGCCCTGCCTGCGGCGCATAGGCGTCATGCTTTCTGTGTGTACGGGCAACCGCTCTAGATTCGTGAGGGCTCTGCACGAGACCGCGAACGTTCAAGAGTTCGCGGCGAGCGCCTCCAGACGAAGTTTCGCGGCGCGGGCTGTTTCGCGCAAGAGCGGATCGGCGTCCTTCAGGCGCGTTCAACTTCCAAAGACTTGATGGCAAGCGTTCCAATGACATGTGCCCCGCAGGATTTCAGCTGCGGATCATTGCCGGCGACTAGTTCTGCGACGGCCGCGCTCGCGATTCTCTACTCGTGCGCGCACAAAGAGCTCCGCCATTGCGGTTTTCTCCCTGAGACTTACCTTGCCGTCGAGAAGCGGGATTGAACGGCGCGCGCGAAACCCAGCATCTCAACCTGGACACAGGACGAACTCATCTGGTGAGCCGCTTCGAGATCGAAGTGGCGTGTAGTATGCCGTCTTTGTCCCAAGTACCCAGACAGATCACGCGATCATCGTCCTTAACCTGGCTGGCATCGATGTTGTTCACGGTTTTACTGTGGTGCTCTTGACTGGTCCATTGGGTCGAGCTGTCATAACGGACAGTCTTCTCGACATTCGTGTCCCTCGACCGAACCGTCAGGGTGGAATTATCCTTATTACTTCTGGTGACAACGCCTTCCCAGCGGGCCTGTTTCACGGCCGTCCCTTCTGCCGGTTTAGAGCCCTCCTGCGCGAACACTACTGCTGACAGCCCGAAGACAAGTACAGACGCGAACAACAATGTGAATGACTTTCTCACCATGTTGACCTCCTCCTTAACCGTTCACTCGAAAGATTGGGATGTTCGGCAAAACACAATAAACCTTGCGACTGAAAAGAGCAAGCCATTCAGTCGAACCGTTCAGCAGTCTGCGCTTCCAAACCCTGCGCCTCGATTGCGTGAGCGCTGCTGGGGATCGTCAAATCGTCGAAGCAGTTGACGACTGGAGTGCCAAAGCTTTTGTAGAACTCACTGATTTGGCAGTGCTTCAGTAGGGCCGCATGATTCAGTAGAAAACTTCCTTCTCACCCTTTTCTGAGCTCAGCTTCTGAAACTGCGCCACGATCTTGTCCCGCCGCGCCATCACGGCCTTCACCTCATCTTTAGTCAGATAGTGCTTGGTCTTTTCCGTCAGTTCGTTCGCATCCAGAGCCTTCAGTTTCTCGAACAATTGCCGGTCGCAGCGTACCAGGTCCCCGGGGTTCCGTAGGTCTTTTTTGAGCCGAAATGCACGGCTGAAATCAATTCTCCAAATCGTCCAGTCCTCACCGATCAGCACGTTTGTGAGGTTGGGATCGTCATCATAGACCAATTGATCGAAGACTCTTATCTTGTACATCTGATTGGCCCAGGCGTCTGCATCGGGGGGTTGTAGCTTCTGCTTAACGCGTTCTTCCTCATCCATCTTCACCGGAAGCCACCAACTCAGTGAGCCGGGATTCCCTTTCCATGAGCGCTCCACATATACCGGCATCATGTTGTCCAGGCCAACCAGCTCAGCCAGCGCATACGCAGCGATGTTGTACTTGTAGGAATCTACGAAGTTCATTTCAGTCCGGCCGCTGGCCATCGTCACCATGGACTTGTGTTCGTCAATCGGCTGGAACGAGGCATCGTGCGTCAATGTGCCGTCAGTCAGCGTAAGACGCCAAGGCTGGGTGACGCCCTTAACGGTCTGCTTGCTACCGACCACCTTGGCGGTCAGAAGGAAATGCTTAATCTGCTCTTTGTTGGGGGCGGACTCGTCCGCGGCCATGACCAAGCATGGGAAAATCAGACATACCACCGCTACAAGAATCAGCCTCTGGCGCTGAAGATGAAATGTTTGCATGGGATAGCCCCCTGAATTGGTGACACATGTACTAGAGGCCTTGCTCGCGGCGTGTTGCGTTGATGCTTCGGCCAGAAATGCACCTTTCCGTGCTCGGTCCGGGACACGCCCCTCGTCGGACATCGTCGCTGCCCCGGACCACCGAAATTAGAGTCTTGTGAGCCGCTTGGAGATTATCGTGGCGTGGAGTACGCCATCCTTATCCCAAGTGCCTTCGGTTATCACCCTGTCACCCTCTTTAACCTGGCTGGAATCGATGTCGTTGACTTTTTTGCTGCCGTGCTCCTGGCTGACCCATTTCGTCGAGCTGTCGAACTGGACGGTCCTCTCCTGGGTCGAATTCTGGTTACGAATGGTCAGCGTAGATTTATCCTTACTGACCCTGATTACTACGCCCTCCCAACGCGCTGCCTTCGCCTCCTTGGGAGCCTCCTGCGCGAACACCGCCGTTGACAGCGGGAAGACAAGTACAGACGCAAACAACAGAGTGAACAGCTTATTCACCATGTGACCTTCTCCTTTTTCATCGCAAATTTCATCGCAAAGATTGTGCGGCAAGAAACAATAAACCGGGTGACTCAAAAGAGCAAGCTGTATCCAAACTTGGAAGCCGTTCATGACCTGGGAATCCAATCCAGCACTCCCGGTGCATGACCGCGCGCATTAACCCATTGTCTTCAGTGGAATCAATACAGCACCGTATTCTCACCTTTTTCAGCGACCAGCTTCTGGAAGTGCTCAACGATCTTATCCCGCCGCGCCATCACCGCTTTAACATCATCTTTGTCCAGATAGTGCTTTGTTTTTTCCGCCAGTTCCTTCCCATCCAGAGTCTTCAGCTTTTCCAACAACTGACGGTCGCAGCGCACCAAGTTCGCATCGGGATCTTTCAGGTCCTTTTGAGATCGGAATGCACGGGTGAAATCAATCCGCCAAATCTTCCAATCCTCCCCAATTAACACATTCGTGAGGTTGGCATCGGTATCGTCGACCAACTGGTCGAAAACCCTTATCCTATACATCTGATTGTTCCAAGCGTCCAAATCCGGTGCCTTCAAATTCTTTTTCCGTCGCTCCGCCTCATCCATCTTCACCGGCAACCACCAACTGAGCGAGCCTGGATTGCCTTTCCACTTGCGTTCGACATACACCGGCAGCACATCGTCCATGCCAATCAGCTCAGCCAACCGATAGGCAGCGATGTTGTACTTGTAAGAATCGACAAACCCTACCTCGGTGCCGGTAGGAAGCTGCTTCAACGGTGCGTGTTCATCAACACCTTGGAAAGAGGCATCATGTGTCACCGTGCCGTCGGTGAGCGTAAGCCGCGAGGTGCCGGTGATGCCTTTGTTGAACTGCTCACTCTTCACTACCTTGGCCGTGAGAAGGAAATTCTTGATTTGCTCTTTGGTTAAAGTAGTCTCATCCGCGGCCCTGACCATACCTGGCCAAATCAAACACAGCAACGCGGCCACCGCGAGGTTCCGACCCTGCCGATGAAGGATGTGCATCCGATTACCTCCCCGAATTATGCCCACAGAGCCTACTCCTTAAATCGCAGACCGGCAACTTAGAATTATTCGCGATGGCCACCAGCCTCGAATTTCCACAGGTGCGATTTTTTCTCCCCGGTACTGTAGCTAACTTCCGCGTGCCCAACCTTTAGGGATGGTTTGCGACCGCCTTGATAAGCCATTACCGCTTGGCAGCATCCCGCTTAATTCAGAGCGTCGAGTTCACGTCTTCGCCGCCAATTCCTCCAGGCGTAGTTTTGCCGCTCGCGCGGTCTCTCGCAACAGCGGGTCCGAATCATTCAGACATCGATCTAATTCAAATTCCAGAGATTTCAGTCCGAACGTGCCGATTGCATATGCCCCACAAGACTTTAGCCAGGGATCGTCGCTGTTGACGAGTGCCGCCACTGCATGTTCCCGGTTCTCAATCTTGGCACGTACATGCCGATTCGCCAGGCGAGCGCGCTCGCCCACGGTGATCTTGCCATCCAGGAGCGGCACCAGCATGTCCCGTAGCTGGGTCTTTAAGACGTTGTCGAGGAATTCCAACGCGTTGTCATGCACAGCTACACTCTTGGATTGCAAGCCCAGGTAGGCAGCGTGCAGATCAAGATGGGGATATAACAGCCCGAGCAGACGAAAGATGCGCTCCAGTTCCTGGTGGATGGACTCCGTCAATGCAGGGGCTACCTGATCCTGACTGTCCCCGGTGGCGCTGACCTTGTCCAGAATCTGGTATGACCGGTAGTGCCCCAGAATCTCGGCAGCTAAGACCGTCTCCAACGTCTGGACGTCTGTCTCGATCTCAGGGTGGAGGCCGCAGAGCTTGTTGAGAGCGCTGATAATGCGGAAGCGCAGCGTGGTGTCGCTCTCCATGAGGTTCTCCATCAGCACGTTCGCCGCTGCTGGCGTCCCAACTTTCACCAGTATGGCCGGGATCTCTCTTCGCGCCTCGATTGCTACCGAACAGTCGCTGAGATGGTCGCGCAACGCTCCGACGATTGTGTCCCCAACCTCCCCGAGGGCCTTGGCTGCTTCGCCGCACAGTTCGTGATGTGACAGCCGATCCAGCAAGTCCGGAACCAGCCGCCGCTTGCGCAGTTTTCCCACAGACCGGATCGCTTCCCGCGCGACCTCAATGTCAGCATCGGCGAGCAGCGTCGAGAGTAGCGGGTCGAAAGAGTCCGGGAGCAAACCCAGTAGCCGGGCCGCTTCCAGCCTGGTCCGTTGGCATTCTGCACCCTGCTCGCAGACCATGCCAGCCAGAATCTGCTGCGCGGTCTCCAGGTTCTGGGCTGGGCCCGGTCGTGCCAGAAATGCCACGATGGCCGAACGCACGGAGAAGTCGGGGAAGTCGCCCACTCCCTCGATGAGCTCCAGAGGGTCCACATGGGTATGGTAGGTCAGGTAAAGCAGAGCCTCGGTGCGAACGCCGAGGTCGGGGTCCCGCAGCAGCCGCTCCATGTCCGGCCGCACGGTCTTGTCGCCGGATGCCGAAAGAATAGTGATTGCTTTCCGCCGGATCTCGGCTGAGGGGTGGATGAGCAGGCTCCGGATCCCGGGGTGCACGGCTCTTTGCCGCTCCACCTCAAACAGGCTCAGCGCGTAAAGGATGTCCTTGGGATCGGATGCGGAAAGGTTGATTGCTAACACGTCCGCGGTCGAACGGTCCAAGACCGCTGTGGAGGTTTGCTCTACGTCGACCCGATGTTGGCCGATACTCTCCTTCAGGGTAGCGACATATTGCCGCCGCACAACGGAGACTGCCACCAGCCAGCCGCCGACCAGCAGCAGCGCAATCCAGCTGATTTGACGGGCCGGCATATGCAGGGAGGTGGCAAAAATCAGAACGACCAGCCCCGCAAGACCGTCGCCCAGGCGCCAGACCACCGTATCGATAAACCATTTGACTTGCAACTTGATACGGGCAGAAAGCGGAAGATAGAGCAATTCGGTGGTGGACTTGTCGATGGAATAGCGCAGCACTTGGTCGCAACCTTTCAGCGCTAGTGCTGCGCCCAGCGTGCCAAGAACCAGCAGGCCGGCTGACCCCAGGAGCACGGTAACGGGCAGCACGAACAGCGACGTCCCGATACCAAAACGGCGCAGGAACCTTGTCGTCAACAGCAGCTGGAACAATAGCGAAAGCATTCCTGCATAAAAGTTGAAGTTTCCAAAAAAGATCGCTAGTGCGTCTTTGTTTTTCAAGACCTGCTGCGCGATGGCCAGGAATTGCCAGCCCGTCAAGGTGGTCACAAGAGAAGAAATACAGATTACAGCGGCGATCGCCCGTAAATATGACGAGGAGAACACCAACCGCATGCTCTGGTTCAAGTTCCGTGGGCCAGTTTTGCCAGTTTCCTGCGCGATTTCCTGCGCTTCGCCGACGGCGATTTGCCCGCTGCGCCAGATCAGGATCACCAGCCCGGCACAAATCAAAAGAAACAGAGCCATGCCCAGCAGCAAGCTTTCTGTGCCGAACGTTTTGACTATGGTTTTGGAGAAGAGACCGGCAAAGATCCAACCCGCAATGGCGCCCCCACCCACCATCCCAAACACGCGCTTCGCCTCGCGCGTCGTCAAGACATAGTTCGCCAGGGTCCAGATCTGCGTCGGTGCCAGCACTCCAAAAATCTTGACCCAGATGTAGAACGCCGGAGCGAGCCAAGTCAGACTGTAATGGTAGTGGGCAAACCCCCAGAACAGCGCACAATTGCTGGCGAAGAACAACATGCTGCAGACCAGCAGATTGAGAAAAGGAACCCGCCGCACAACCAGTACGTAGCCCGCTACGACAAGCGCCACCAGCACCGAACTGGAAATGTCCGCATAGGGAAGCTGTTTCGCCGGGAACCGCGCGAGGAATAGGGCAGCACCCGCCACCTTACCAATTACGTAGCTGCTGATGACCAGGAAAAGGCAGGTGCACAGAAGAGTGCCGCGCCCCAGATCCCCGGGATGGATATTCAGCGAGCGCTCTATCCACGTTTTCATCCGCGGAAGCTCTTTCGTAATCCTGTTTTTATCCCCGCCGATCAGTTGGCAATGGCGACTCGTGGAACAGCAGACTTTCCGAAATGCTTGCGGGATCTCTGCAATCCCAGCAGCTTACTCCGGTGCTCCGCTTCGAAGCGAAGGCCCAGCAGGTTCGACTAACACCATCTGCTGGTCCATGTACTCGGCCGTGAATTTAGCGTCGTCCTGTATTTCCAAGGCTGACGGCCTGCCCCCAGGGTAGTAACTGCTGAGCATGCCGGTATCGATTAGAAACACTCTGTTGCTAAAGCGGGGCCGCACGCGCCCGCCTTTCTGAACTGTGTGCCCTACAACAATTCGCTTCGCATTGTAAGATTCCAACACTTTGCCAATCTGCGCGGCACCCTCTTCTTCGCTCCACTGGTCGTAACCGCGAAACCACAGTGGACCATCAACCCGCACGCTCAGCCAGTCCCCATATCCCAGGAACCCTACGAGCCGGGCTTGCCTTTGCTGATCCGAGGGCACCAGCGACTTGCGCTCAGCCGTGAGTTCCGCTTGCACCGCGGCAGTAATTTCCTGAAGAGTAAAAAAAGGCAGAATCACTTTCTGGTCGAGCAAATCTCGTTTGGCCGAATCGAAGGCTTTGATTTCGTCGCGGATGTGGGAATTGATCGTGTCAAGTTTCAAGTGGGCCAGATTGGGATGGATTCCGCCGTGTAAGAAGATCTCGTCGCCAATTTTGGCCACAGCAGAGTGTTCGCGCAGCCACTTACCGTAGGATCCGTTCGGGCTGAAAGCTTCGCGCTGCTCGACGAAGCCAAGAGGGTGTCGTGCCATCCACTCCGCTTCAGTTAGTTCCATCGGCTGGGGAAGCTCGGCTAAGAGCTGCGCGTGACTATTGCGCCATTTCACGTACTCCTGGTAGGCAGATTTCTGGCGCTCCGCGGAATTGCTGTCCGCGTAAGCGGCATAGTTCTCCGCCGTGACATAGCGAAGATCTCCCATGATATTCATCATCTCGTGGTTGCCCAGCAAGCTGACCACTCGTCCTCCTGCTTTTGGCGCTTCCTTTTCTAGGGAAATTACAAGATCCATTACCTCGCGCGGCTTCGGGCCCCGATCCAAGAGGTCCCCGACTTGAACCAAGGTAGTCTGATCGCCAGTCCAGTGATGCTGGACGTCGATGAGTCCGGCCCGTTGAAGGATGGTCACGAAGTCACCAAAATCGCCATGAACGTCGCCGATGGCGACTACGTATTTCGCTTTGTCCGCAGGGGTTTTGGCAGATCCCGCCGATGCCAGGCCAACCAACACCAAGAACAGGAGGGCGGAAATACCAGCACGGCGATGGTTAGAAGCAGAGAAGGGAGGGCGGAGCATTTTCCTGCCTCCTGTAGCCGAGGCTTGCGGATTTTGCAGGAAAGCCACTGAATTCCTCAAGGTATCTCTTATGGAGTGTGGATTTTAGGCTGCTGGCCTTTACAAGTCAACAAATTGAAATGAGCTCGAAAATGATTAGGCTTGCGGGACTCAGAACATCTGGCGGAGCAGGCAGTCTGGCGCTAACCTTTCTCTGCCAATTCCCTGCTAACAGGGAATTTAACAGGGAATTTTGACAATTTTTGCCTGCAAAACCGCACTTCTTATCTCTAAGCCGCACATTTCAGAGGGGAAACATCTTTTGAGGCACAAATCGGAACAGGGAATTAACAGGGAGTTATCAGGGAATTTGTGTTCCCTGGTCTGCGATGTAGGCCAGGCAGTCTTCTTGCTTGGACGGAAGCTCCGAAAACCAGGGTCTATTGAACCCCGGACCGCCTCGTATTTGCCGGAGAGAATCCCAACTGCTCCCGCTGCTCGATCCAGCTCAAGGGAATATGTGCGCACAGTTTCTTAAAACTCAGATCACGGGGCTGACGTCCTTCGAGGATGGCCTCGACGATGTCGGGTGCGAGGAATGCACATCCGAAGACTTTTCCGATGTACCGCCGCGTCAAGCCGGCGTGGAGGGTCAACGATCTTTGATTCGACGACTTGCCTTCTAGCACTCTCTCGTACCAACTGCGGGCTCGCGCAACCGCTTTCATCAACGACGGATTCGGTTGTGGAGATGGCGCTCCGCCCGAGTGCGGAGGCACCACCAGGTGAACTTCACCGCCCGAGCGCTTCAGCTTCGCTTCGATCGTTAAGCAGATCAGGTCGTCGGGATGAATTGACTGGTATGGACGATCGAGATTGGTGGGAACGAAGTCGTCGCCCTTCTCCAACACTTGACGGAGGTCGGCTCGACTGATCAGAACCTCGATATTGTCCTCTTGGATGATGATCCGCCGGACGAAAGAAGCCAGTAAATCTCTGAGTTCGTCCGAGCGGAGCGACGGCCACCATAAAGCAAGCTTCTTGGCCGCCGCGACCAGTTGTCCGCTGGCAGCGGGACTCTCGGCGGATGCGCCAAGTCTGTCAAACACTTCAGCGTCAGATTTCAGGAATGAGAGTAGCCTCTCAGTGACGCGACTTTCGATCTCGCGTGCTGGCAGACGAATCGGGCCATGGAGTTTTGTAGCAGGGTTCTTGATCGTAAGTTGTGAAACATAATAACGGTATCTCCGGCGCTTCTTGAAAGTGAAGGACGGCGTGAAGCGGTTGCCATTCGCGTCGGCCAGCAAACCCGTCAGCAAACTCGACGACCGCTCTCGGATATGTTCGCGACGCTTCTTGCGGTTGCTACTCATCCGCGCCTGGACGTTGTCCCACAATTCCCTTGGCACAATGCCCTGGTGCTCTCCGGCATACCATTGATCGCGATGGCGGATTTCACCAATGTAGAGGCGGTTCTGCAGGAGATCGTACAGTGCGCCTCGTGCAAAGGCATTCCCGCCGAGCCGAATTCCAGCTTTGGTAATCCAGACTTTGCTTCTGATTTTCTCCCGCGCAAGTCGTACCGCCAGCCTGGAAACACAACCGAGTTCGAGGTAGAGAGAGAAAATCTTGCAGACGAGGGCAGCTTCCTTTGTATTGGGAACCAGCTTCCGTGCTGCGAGGTCGTATCCAATCGGCACGGGTCCGCCCATCCAGATGCCTTTTCTTTTCGAGGCGGCAATCTTGTCCCGGATCCGTTCGCCTGTGACCTCCCGCTCAAACTGTGCGAAGGAAAGCAGAACGTTCAGGGTGAGCCTGCCCATGGATGACGTCGTATTGAACTGCTGTGTAACCGAAACGAAGGAGACGCCATGGCTGTCCAGAGCCTCGACGATCTTGGCGAAGTCTGCCAGGCTGCGCGTGAGCCGGTCGACCTTGTAGACGACAATGACGTTCACTTTCTTCGCTTCCACGTCTTGCAGCAACCTCTGGAGTGCCGGTCGTTCCATCGTTCCGCCGGAATATCCGCCATCATCATAGTGAGCTGGCAAGGCTTTCCAGCGCTCCTCGCGTTGGCTAAGGATAAAGGCTTCGCATGCCTCGCGTTGTGCATCGAGAGAATTGAACGACTGTTCGAGGCCCTCCTCGGAGGACTTTCGAGTGTAGATCGCGCAGCGCTGGAGGGGTTTCTGGCTTGCGGTCATTGGACCTCCTTTGCAGTCTGATTGTCTTGCTGACTCTTGAGTCCGAAGAAGAGCGGACCGGACCAGCGGGTGCCGGTAATCAGACGAGCGATCTCAGAAAGACTGTGATATCGCGCGCCTCGATATTCATAGCCCTTGGCTTCGACATTGACGAGGTGGACCTGGTTTTGCCATTCCCGGACGAGACGTGTGCCAGGCTGGATCATTCGAATCGATGACGTCTTGAGACTTGAATTCCCGATTGCCCCTTCCAGTTGTCGTAAGCGGCGTTCGCCGCTAGCCGATAGGGGCTCATAAGCTTGCTCCTGAATCCGGTAGGCGAGGAATCGAATTATGGAAGGCCTGCGAATCTTGGGATCTGGTACAGAATGGAACAGCGTTTGCCAAAGTTGAGCTAAATCGTCTCTCGACAAATTGGGCAGATTTTTCAGTTGTGTTTCGACGGAATCAGGCATCGGTGCCTCCTTAGACAACACCATTGCCGCTTCCTTGCCGACAATAAGCAAGTCCAATTATCCGATTGTCCCGGCTGGGAGAAGTTTAACGGACTAACCGGCCCGCCTGTCCGCATTTTTGAGGCGATTCGTGCACTTTGTCTTTGATTTGCGCGCTTGTGTATGCGCGGCAGCATCCGCAACCTTCGGCTTCACGAATCACTTAGCGAAGGCGAAGGCCGACTATGATGTTTTCTTTGAAGTCTGGAAGTTTGCCGATCCCGATGTTCCCCTTCTGAAACAAGCCAGAGCCGAATACCTTGTCGCGACGGAGAAGCGGCAGGCGATTACGGACACGTCAGTCCTGCCCAAGCATGCCCATGCATCTAGCATTCAATGCAGGGCTGATTCCTGTCTAGCACATACGCCGTTACATCGCCGCCGCAGAACCCAATATTAAGCGTGCTTTGGCGGGCATCATGCGCCGCATCAAACTTTCTGACCACAAATAGGTAAACGAATATGTTCGTGAGATGGCGACGGTTCCTGAAGATGGTTCTCTTGGATATCACTACAAGAGGCTCTTGCCCTGTTGCCTCCTCTTAACGTTCCATTCAGGGTGTTTCTGCCACGATCTGCGTTTCGCTGCTCGTTTCGAATGTGCAGCACATTTCGGGCCACAGAATTTCTGGTTCCTCCAAGTGGCGAAAAAGAAGGGCTCCGAACAGTCACCGTTGGCACATCGCCGAGCGCGGCTGCTCTCGTTCTGCAGGTGTGAGATTGCTCGGTACAGAGGCATCACCGGCGGATCGTCTGGTGCGTCCCACCCTTCTGGTGTCAAAAGCTCCCAAACCTGATTCCTAAGGCGGCCGATTCTCCATTCGCGGGTTTCGTAAATGGAAGTTTCCCACGCCTGTTGCACATCGACACTCAACAGCAATAACAAGAGCACAGGAATCTTTTGCGGGTGCCCCAAGAGTTCGGTGAATGCCTCTTCAGAGCACTGGCGACGCAACCGAGCGATGGAAATGGATCGGAACGGCTCGGTGGTGGACCATCCCAGACCGTTCTCTTCTCTTGACAACCGTTGGCGCAGGAGGTTGGCCGGTCTGCTGTCGGTGGAAAAGTCAGGGAGGAACTCGGGGAACTCTCGTCTTAGCTGCTCGACCGCTTCCGCATTGGCCTGAAGGTTGGCGAGCTTCTTGAGGAATGACTCCAGGCGCTTCCGGGGAATCGCTAGAACGTTCATGGTCTAAAGATAGGTCGCAGACTGAGATTAATCCTGTCAGAGTATACCTGTCAAGCACCAAAGGAGAAGAAAAAAATGTCGGTAAATCAGTTGATCGTTACCTACGAGGATATTAAGAATCTCGTCCCTTATTCGCGGAACTCCCGTACCCATTCTGCACGCCAGGTTCGTCAGATCGCGGACAGCATCCGTACCTTCGGCTTCACCAATCCGGTTCTTGTAAATCGCTCTCGAATGATCGTTGCAGGCCACGGTCGCGTCCAAGCGGCAAAACTCCTGGCCATCCGGAAAGTTCCCACCATATGCCTGGATAGTCTGACGGAGGATCAGGTTCGAGCCTACATTCTGGCCGATAACAAGCTGGCAGAAAAAGCCGGCTGGGACCATTCCATCCTCGCGATCGAGCTGCAGCATTTGGCCTCAGTTGACCTTGACTTTGATGTTTCCGTCACTGGCTTTGAGGTAGGGGAAATTGATCTCATTCTGCAGGAAGCCGCAGCGCAAGAAGAAACGGAGGAGGAACCGGTCGAACTCAGCGTCGGTCCAGCCGTTACCAAGCCAGGAGACATTTGGCTGTTGGGGGACCATCGCCTGATCTGCGGCGACGCCCTCGATGCATCGACCTACGTCGCCCTCATGGAGGGAAAGAGGGCCGATGTTGTTTTCGCCGACCCGCCCTATAACGTGAAGATTGACGGAAATGTCTGTGGCAAGGGAGCGATTCGTCATCGCGAATTCGCCATGGCTTCAGGCGAGATGACGGAAGCTGAGTTTCTCGACTTCCTATGTACGGCACTGTCTCTCCTCGAGCGTCACAGCCGGAACGGTTCCGTTCACTTTATCTGCATGGATTGGCGGCATGCCGCCGAAGTCTTGCTGGCTGGCAAGAAGGCATACGATACGCTCCTTAATCTTTGTGTCTGGACGAAAGACAACGGCGGCATGGGCTCCTTGTATCGTTCTCAGCATGAGTTGATCTTTGTCTTCCGAAAGGGAAAAGAGCAGCATCGGAACAATGTTCAGCTGGGAAAGTTCACGCGCAATCGTACCAATGTCTGGCGCTATCCCGGCGCCAATACACTGTCGAAATCCGGAAGCGAAGGGAATCTCCTGGCCCTCCACCCGACGGTGAAACCGGTGGCGATGATTGCCGATGCCATTCTGGATTGTTCCGCGCGTGGCGACGTCGTTCTCGACAACTTTTCTGGCGTTGGTTCAACCATCCTTGCGGCGGAGAAGGTCGGCAGAGTTTGCCATGCGGTCGAGATCGATCCCTTGTACGTCGATGCCGCGATCAACAGATGGGAAAGGCACACAGGGGAAATAGCAGTTTGCGCCGCGACCGGTAAGCACTTCGATCAGGTGGGGGTACCCCATGGCCGATGATTTTGAAGACCCGGTTGGTTACAAAAAACCACCGAAAGCAAATCAGTTCCAGAAGGGGCGCTCCGGCAATTCCAGTGGACGCCCTCGGAAAGCCTTCGGGATCCCGGAGTTGCTTAGAAAGATTGCCAAACAAAAGGTTCTGACCAACACCAAGAGCGGCCCCAAACGGATGACCAAACTTGAGGCCAGCCTCACGCAATTAGCGAATAAAGGCGCTAGCGGGGATGTTAAATCAGGACAGATTTTTCTGCAGCTGTTGGATCAGTACTCAGAAGCCATAAAGGAAAAGAACACGCAGGAGGCGACAGATGCGAGAAACAAGCTCCTCGCCGCATTCGAACGCTATCAAGGCTGAGTGGTTCCAGGCTCTTTCGCCGGCAGTGCGCCGCCAGGTGATCGGGGAACTTTCCGAACGCGACGCAATTGCCCTTTTGTACGACTGGGAATTCTGGGCCCGCTCGGCCCAGCTTGCTCCGGCTGGCGATTGGGTGAACTGGCTCATTCTCGCGGGTCGGGGGTTTGGAAAGACTCGCGTGGGCGCCGAGCAGGTCCGGCGTTGGACGAAGGAATTCCCGATCGTGAACCTGATCGGTCCGACGGCTGCCGACGTCCGCGACATCATGGTGCAAGGCATCGGCGCGGGCTCGGCGATCATGGAGGTATGCCCCAGAAATGAAGCGCCGGTCTATGAGAAGTCGAATCGCCGGCTGGTCTGGCCGAACGGCGCCGTCTCGTTTCTTTTCTCTGCCGAGGAACCGGAGCGTCTGCGTGGTCCGCAACATATGAAGCTCTGGTGCGACGAGATTGCCGCCTGGAGGAACCCCGAAGCCTGTTGGGAGCAAGCGGAGTTTGGTTTGCGTCTCGGCGCCAAGCCGCAGACGGTAATCACAACGACGCCGAAGCCGACGAAGCTGATCAAGCTGCTTGCGCATAGTAAATCGACCCACCTCACGCAGGGCACGACCTATGACAATCGCTCCAACCTGGCACCCGCCTTTCTCAAAACGATCATCGCCAAGTACGAGGGCACGCGGCTCGGCCGTCAGGAGTTGAATGCCGAAATCATTGAGGATCGCCCCGGCGCGTTGTGGACATTGCGGGCGATCGACGTGGATCGTGTGCCGGAGCCCCCCATCCTGCGGCGCATTGTTGTCGGAGTCGATCCGGCGATGACGAGCGGCGAAGAATCGGACGAATGGGGAATCGTTTGCGTGGCCGAAGGCGCTTCGCCTTCGGGCCAGGAATGGCCGCCACACTATTACGTGTTGGACGATTTGAGCGGAAGGTTCCCTAGCTTCGCGGTCGCAGCCATCGTCGAAATTATCCACGTGGTGTTCTCGGGCGTCAACGCCGCTCGGCGCATGTGGTCTAACGGCCCTATTATGACCGATAACTGTCCGGAGGCAGGGCGATACTTGGGTTGCGGGCGAGGATAGGGGCGGTTACCTCAGCAACATCCAAACGGAAGGGCTCTATGGTCGGCATCCGACTCATATCACAGCCCAGAGGAACCCATTGGGGATAATCAAAAGTAGTCACCACAATCAGTCTCGAAATTGAGACAAGATAATCGGCAATTTTTGGTTCCATCATAGCGGTGAAGTCTTCAGAGCGGGATCGCCCGGTTACCCACGAGACAGTGAGGGCCGCTGAATGCCTAACTGCATGAACGGTCGGATGGCTAAGCGCCGAGAACGCACTCCATCGCTTTGCGAGTTCGGTTTCCCCGGCCCCAAGGCGGGCCACAAACTCTTCGCATATCTTATGACGTGCTTTCCACGCGCTGTCTGCGGAGCCCTTAGACCAAGCGTGAATCTTATTGCGAATATCCTGGTTGTCGAACCTGAAGGTCAACAGCAGATCCGTTGATTCCATAAGTGATCTTGCAAGTACATCCCAACTATCTCGGGTTGCGGGTTTCAGGAGAAGTCCCATACCGCAGAGGAGCGATGCCGACCTAAGCGCCAGCAGAAAACATGCGGTTGTTTGGGAAGTCGCATCGGCCCCCATACATTGGTCGCCCCTACGAACAAACTCTGTAGTTAGTTCCTTTATGACGGTAGGAGCAAGCACCAGGAGTTCGTCGAGCGTCATATGAGGCGAGTTCATTCCTAGGATGATACGCTCTGAAGTTGTTCAGACTTTATTTCACCACGACGTAGGAATACTTCGGGTACCCCTTACAGCCATCCCAGCTCAATGAGCTTATCTCCCTTCGATTGGGCGTCAAATTTGGAATCGTACCTCTTGCAGTTAAAATCCTGTCAAAACGCTCTCGCTTTCGGCGCTTGGCTGCCGTGTGCGCGATCGGAAAATCGATCATGCAGTCGGGCGATGGGGCTTCCGCCGAGACAGCGTGGTTTACTGTTGCTCCCAGCGAAACGGTCTTTTTCATGACAGAGGCACTCGGGGCCCAGATCGAGGGCCAGGAACTTGTTCATGTCAGCGGACACGCCTACGACAAATTAACGGTGCTTGATCGACAAGGCAAGAGACGAGTCGTGTGGTTCAATACTGATACCAATGAGCTGTTAAAGGAGCGTGCAATGCATCCCAAGGTTGCTCCACAATAGGGCTGTCGCTCCTTGGCAATGATCTGGGACATCCCTGCCAACCCTACGGGAATATTTGCTCCGGGTTATTGGCAAGCCGACACCCAATTTGTGTTGCGAGCGATGGTCGGCTACCGCCCGCATCCGAGGCATTGGCTGCTGTTGGCGAAACTCGTTGGGATGTCACCAGCGCAGCTCGGGTATGGGACACAGTCATTGACGGTTTTTGTGGACGATGTGGATGAGCACCACGCCCGGGCAAAAGCGGCAGGGGCCAAGATTCTGGAGGAGCCGCATGAGACGGAGTATGGCGAGTATCAGTACGCGGCTGAGGATCTGGATGGACACCACTGGCTGTTCTCGCGGCACGTGAAGGATCGCAGCCCAGAGGACTGGGGTGCAATGGTGAAGCGGTAGCAGCAACCTGACATGTGTCCCACGTTGACGATAGTCAACTGTCGAAAAATCGCCATAGCACTCATTGACCCTTGTAGGGGTTTTGAGTGCTATCGCCTGATTACAACATCAGTTGAGCGCCTGTATCAGTGGTGCGCCATCCAGACGGCTACCTCCCTACTGATCCTCGCCCCTGCGACTCTTTAGCGCTGTCTCTGGGCAAAAGATAGGTCCTTGGGTGCTATCGTTGCAGGGGAGGACAGAGAATGGCATTTCCTAATGATGATCCCACGGTCCAGCCGGGTGACCGTTCAATACAACTGATTGACTGGTTGGTGGGACGATTGGAAGAGTGTCTCGGTGAGGTTCTACCGCTCCAGACGGATGATCTTTTGAAAGACTATGCGAAGGATGCTCGTAACAGCATGGCATCAGCAATCGAGCAGCTGAGCCTTGCACGTGCTAAAAAAGAGCAGCAACTCGGGGGCCGCACCAGCTAGAGACGCGCACACTACACGGACAGTGCTTTCACTGCCAATTGCGGTTTTGAGTGTAATCGCCTGATTTCGTCAATTGACTCTTCCGATACACGCCGTGTGGGATACTGATCCCTCGATTTGTTGTAACGGCCCGTATAGAAAGGGGTGCCTTCGATGAAAAGAACCTTCGTCTCACTTCTCGGCCTTGCATTCCTGTTTGCGTTCCCGACTCTGATTTTTGGGCAGTCTGATGTGGAAGCAAGGGCTGCGGAAATCAGCAAGGCTCTTGTAAATGGACACATCGCGTGGCGATCAAAGCTATCAAGCGAAGGAGTGTCTATCCGGGCGAAGGAGGCAGAAAGGCACGGGGGGCTCGTTAAATACAACCTGCTCGTCTCGGGTCTACCTGCCGACAAACTGTACTCGGTGATGAGTTGGCCTGTTGTGCAAGGGAAACCCTCAACCATCATGGAAGGTGCGAGCATTGGGAAAGATGGAACGCTGATCTGTGCGGGCCGGACACCAGACCAGTGCGGAGATCCCTCCGCGAAGGATGACCCCATAGATTTCGCGTTCAATCCGACTAAAGGGGAACCGTACCGGATTGCGGTGGTATCTGGGGAGCACCGAGCAGCTATCGTCATTGTGCCCGATCCGATTATCGGGAAGGATGGGGAGTGCTCGTTGAGCGTTGAACGACTGCTCCCACATTTCGAACTAGCCTTCTTCACCGGTAGCGGCTTTCCTCCAAATAACGAAGCCACGTTCGACTCCGAGTCGTATGGTGAAAGACGCCCGATCAAGACGAGAGCCGACAACGAAGGACACATCCAGTTTGCTGTGCTGCCAGGCGTCTCGGGTCACAAAAAAGGTACGACCAGGGTGAAAGGGGTCGGCATGAAGTGCTCGCCATCCCTTCAGTTTGACTGGGGGCAATAGCGCGGAGCCGTCAGGTAGTTCCGTGGTTATCACCCTTCGGCATCTCCTGGTGGAGAATGCCGCTGCCGGCGGGAACGAAGGTCTACGACGCAAGCGGGCGTTGTGGGGCCAGGCCGGACGAAAGCAATTGGAGTCGTTCCTGCTTGCTCCCTGGGCCACCAGACGCCGGCAAGACCTGTTGGAACTGATGGACCGGCTGAACCCTACGATCCACGAGTTGACCGGGGCGGTGGAGAAGGAAGCCGAGAACATTCCCGAAGTGCAGCGGTTGATGACTCATCCTGGCGTGGGCCCGCTGACGGCGTTGGCTTTCGTCCTGATCATCGGAACTCCGCAGCGCTTTCGATGCGGGCAGCAGATGGGTAGTTATCTAGGGCTTTGTTGAAACATCCCGTGGCTGTTGAAAAAGGGTTGCTCGGAAGCGGCGGTTGGTGGGTGGGTATCACAGCGCGGGAAGAGTTTCTTGCGGGCTGGGAATTAAGTCGTCACGGCGAGCGGCGGCTGCGGCCCTTGGCTGAGGAAACGGACCAGTCGCTTGATGTTCTGGGCAGCCGCCGCCAGGAAGAACTGCTCGCGAACAAACTTTAATCTCCGCAAGCGCAGGCGACGGAGTCCGATCTGATTCTTAAGTTCCGCGAACAGCGCTTCCACCTTCTTTCTCTTTCTCTGCGCGTCAACCAAGGCAGGTGTATTGACTAAGTCGCGAGCTCGTTGCCGGGCCGGTTCATGGATGTGGATAGCAAGATACTTCAACGGTGAGCTGGTGCATTGCGCTTTTTGCGCGCACGCCCCACAACGTTTGCGGGTCCCGATGTAGACATGGGTACGGTTCCGAGCGTTGTGTCCGCCGTAGTTGAGTTGCTCTCCTGCGGGACAGAGATAGCTGTTGCTTTCGGGAAGATAAGTAAAACGCTCGGGACCGTAGAGCGGGCTGTTCTTGCGCAGAGCACTGTCTCGTGTTCGCATATAGGGTGTGATCCCCCGCTCCATTAACCACTGCAAGAACTCACCATTCCCATACGTGGCATCGGCGGCCACCGACGCAGGTTCCCGTCCTTGCCATTCGGCGAAACGAGCGATCATATCTTTTGCGGCCACCGTCTCCTGGCTCATGCGGGCTGCGGTCGCTTGCACCCCCACAATCACGCAACTGTGATTGTCCACCAGATAGTTGTCGTAATAACCCAGCCGGGCAGGAGTTCCACCCTTGGTCGCATACGTCGCATCCGGATCGGTTGTGGACACCAGTTTCTGCTCATGCACTGGCTCTTCGGTCGGATTCTGCTGCTCCAGTTCCACCAGGTACTGGTGCACGGTTTGGTTCACTTGCGCCGCCTCCGCTAGCTGCTCGCGTGGAATGCGGCTCTCCTTGCTGGCATTGGCCTCCACGAAACTGCCATCCACCGACAGGTTGTCCCCTTGGTGGAGTGGTGCGGAATCTCCTGATCGAACCCCAACCCGGTAAACCAGCGCCACGCCAGATGCATGCGCAGTTCCTCGACTAGCTTGCGCTCACTGGTGATGCCATACAAATAGCCGATCAAGAGGATGCGCAGCAAAAGCTCGGGGTCGATCGAGGGACGGCCCGTCTCGCTGTAGCTGTCCTTCAGCTTTTCGCGCACAAAGGCAAAGCTGATGTGCTTTTCGATGAGCCGCAGCAGATGAGTCTCAGGAACCTGATCTTCCAAGCGGAAGTAGTAGAACAACGCTTCCGAACGAGAATGTTGCCCCATCATGATTAGCACGCCTCCGAGAATGGTGATCCAGCAGAGCATGGAAAGGATTTCTTCCTTTTACCACGCTTCTGCCACCGCTCCGCGTACTAATCACAGTGACTTTTTCAACACCCACATCCCGATTACACTAACTGAGAATTCCAGGCCCCTCAATCTAACGCTGGCCCCGCTCGCCTGCTCACCCTCCTCGCCCGCTAGCTCGCGCGCCACGGCCTACCAGCCCTGCGGGCGGGGGGGGAGGGGGGTGCAACTTTGGAGGCCTCTATCTCCTATCCCCTCAAGCAAATGACGGGGTGAGAACACCACGGGATGGAATATGAACCCCCCTGTGCCTGTCATGACCTGCCACATCCCCCAAGAAGGCCCGGTTTCCTCTTCCCGCTAGAATGATCTATGGCCATTCAACATCTCCAGCATTTGAAGAATGGTCTGACACACCTCTAAAGGAACGTGGTTTGCTGAGTTTAATGAAGAAAGATATGCACCCGCTCTGGCGTCTACATGCCAAAGTGAATGCCGATTTTCCCATTTCGCCACTCAGACCGCGACTCTCCCAACACCCGCGCGCGCTCAACCGTCGGGAGAAAACCGGCTCTTAGGCCGCAAGGGGCGACTGACAATAGCCCGGCCCTCAAGCAGCTGGGAAAGTGAAGAAATAGTAAAGTACAGTCTCTTGGACGACTCCGCTAGAGGAAACTCCCGATAGACAGTCCCGCAGGTTGTCTCTGTACTCTTATGGATGAGTGCGGCTTCCGCCCAACAGGGAGAGCTGTGTGTGAAAGAGCTGGGTAGATCCCGGGATGTTGGCCGCTTCAGGGACCCGGAAATTGAAAATAGAAATTTTGGGCAAAAACTGGAGATTAACCATGAACATGAATCGTATACAGCGTCTTTTCACTGCTTCGGCAGTCATTTTCGGCCTGTTCGCTCTTAGCATTGCCGCAGTTGCAGAGCCCAAGGCGAAGCATCACAACCATCATGACGCAAAGCAGATGCTCGGCGAGAGGCTCAAAACCAACGGGCACCATGAAATTCACAGGAAGGGAAAGTACCATACTTTGGTCGAAGTGAGAGACGGAAAGGTGGCTGGGGTGCATGTCAAGCACGAGGAAAAGGGAGACATTCCGGTCACCAAGTACAAGACCAATAAGAAAATGGCGCAGGCGAGTGGACACCTCGTATACGCGTCCTTGCGTTCAGTTCAGTACCAGGATATGGGCACAGTCTATATCGGTTATTCCTACGTCGACGATAACGGAGAAGCGGAAATCTATTGGTTCCCATACGACATGATCGTTGACGGGGATACGGGCGCGGTCGAGTACGTTCCACTAAGTTAATGTCGGCTCCGGCGTGAGGAAAGACGGACGGGGCCGATTCGATCTTCTGGCTGCCTAACGGCACCTCAGGATTTGAACGGCCTCGCCCCTTTAGTGCGAAAACAATCTCCTCCACTTCGCTAACCTCCGCTTGAAGTCCTAAGGATGTCGAACACAGACGGTGGCAAGAAGATGGACAAGGCCGCCGTTTGCGAAGTGCGTGATGTATAAACCGAAATTTCAAGGTGCAGTGCTCGTTGCAGGTCTTTTGAGCAACTAACATACGAACCATAATTCAGCAGTCTCGCCGCCAAACTCGGCGCGACAAGGAGCAATAAAATGACAGACGATATGAAGAATAATCAGGGTCAGCAATCCGGCCAGTCGGGACAACAATCCGGACAGCCGCAACAGATAAAGCCGCAGGATCCTTCCAAGAAAGACCCTTCGCGGAACGTCAACGAAGGGCAGGATGACAAACACAAGCAACAGGACCAAGGCGGCCAGCGTCGGGCTTCCTAAGTTTGATTTGGTCCCGGCTGAAGGGCCGGGGCCTTTTTGTGATAATAATTTGGAAGAGAAGAAAAATCCCTATCAATCGTTGAAATCGACTGTGGCCATTGGATGAATCTGGGGACTCGTAATCTTAGCATTCAGACTTTACTTGCTACGACGCGGAGACGCTGGATCGATCTTGGATGGACTCGCTCTCCCCGTCGTGCGCGCAGGATGGTATGCCTGCTCAAACCGGTTTTCCGCTGTAGGGTATTAAGGGACATCTTTTGCAAGCGTTCTCGAAAGGGTTGGTTCGCGGTGCCAGCATTCCGCTCGTAGCGCTTCAGCGACGGCAACAATCTTCTGATTATCTTCAGCTCGGTTATCGCGTCAGGGCCTTCCAGCGAGCTTTCGATTGCGAGTGGCGGCTTGACGTTAACTGGCACGCTGACTGACACGAATGGCCCGCAGGGCTAGCGCGCCCTAAGAGTGCTTGACACTGCCGACATTGTTAGAGACGCCTGATTACCTTGGGGTCTGGTGGTTGGTGATGCGCTCTCCGATCCTAGAGGCGAACTTCGGTGTGTGGCCCTTCACCATTTGCCGGATGTCAGGCCCAAACTCGTGGAAGAGGTTCATCCCCGCGTCGCTGCCAATCGTCGAACCAAAATTGTTGAACGTTGCTGAAGAGGAGCGCGCCCAATATGGACGGTAAGCAGTGGAGACAGCGACCGAAGTTAAAGCACCAAGGAAATACGAGGTGTTTAGCCTCCCCTTTCCGGAGTCGTCACGCACGATAAAAATGCGCGAAGCAGCGTACGTGGCCCGGCCCACAAATCCGCCGCCGCTGGAAGGGTGATAGCGCAGGTTCTGCTTGAGCGACGACGGATACAGGTACTCACCAAAAAAGGTGGGGAGCTCTCTTTGGGCAACCACCGCGTTATGCGGAGCAGTATAGCTGGGCTGCGGTCCGGGAGTGACGTCTCTCAATTCTGCTCCGCGCATTACGCCCGTGTCGATGCCAACCGCGTCAAGTGCTAAAGGCGAGCGCACTTCATCGACGCACGTTCGGAATTTCTGTGCTTGTTTTGGAGGCTGTACCGTAGACGGAGCATCGGGAAGTGATGTCCACGTACGCGTCTCCGGGCGCTGCACTTCGGGTGAGTTTGAGCCGTCCAACTGTAACCCCTGAACCAAGTCAGCACGTTCGCTCTGGCACCACGCCCCGCAAGCAGCCAACAGGCAAAAGGAAATGACTCGGATTGGTGCAATTCGCTTCGCCATAATTCAGTCCTACAAAAGCGGCAAGCGACTTTCCGGGCCCCAAGCTTGCACCTTAGGCGTTCAATTGGGATTATGGCTGCCAATTGCGGTCCCGATGACCTCACCGGAGACGACCAGCTCCACTCTACGATTCTGCTGGCGCCCCACCGCCGTCGCGTTCGAGGCTAGCGGTTGCGTCTTCCCGAATCCAAGTACCGTGGCTGAAGACATTGGGAGGCCTTGTTGCACAAGGTAATCCCGAACCGAAGCGGCCCGTTTTTCAGACAACTGCTGGTTGTAAGCATCACTGCCCACACTGTCGGTATGTCCGTCAACTTCCAATCGCAGGTCGGGGTAGGCCAGCAAAATGCCGGCGAGCTTCGCGAGGCTTTCACGGGCCGCGGGTCTCAGCGAAAACTGGTTCGTCTCGAAAAGGACGTCCGGCATCGTAGCGATCAAACCTCGGGCTGTGTCGCGTGTAACTAGGATCGCGTTGAGCTGTTGCAGCAAGCGGGCGCGCATCTCAGCTTTTTCTTGTTCAGCTTTTTGACGCCCCCGTTCAGACTCCTCAGCTTGCGAGCGGGTTCGTTCGTTCTCGGCCTGCAGCGCTTGTTGTTGCTGCAGCGCGGCCGCTTTGGCGGTTTCGGCTTCCGCCTTCTCCTGCTCAGCTTTTCGCGCCGCTAGATCCGCTTCCTGTTTGGAGCGATCCGCTTCAGCTTTTGCTTGTTCTGCGGATGCGCGTTCGGCCTCGGCGTGTTGTCTCCGTTGTGTTTCTGCCTCGGTTTCGGCCCTAGCTTGTGCCTCCCTGGCAGCCGCAGCTTCCTTGTCCTTCGCGATGCGCTCTTCTTCCTGACGCTTCAGTGACATGACTCGCGCTTCTTCCGCAGTCTGAGCCGCCTCTCGGGCCACGGTGCCGATCGGCGTTCTGCCCTGCTTGCGCCTGTAATAGTCTTCCGCCTGTTTCAGGTCTTGTTCCGCTTTGGCAAAAGTACTTGAGGCGTATTGTTCCGCTTGGGCGGCTCGTGCGATTCGGACGGCGTTGCGAGCTTCGAAGAGGTCCAGCGGAGCTTTGCTATCAATTCCGTAGACCACGTCGCGGAGTGGCTCTAGTTGGGCGGCATACAGACCTCTAGGCAATAGCTCGTACTTGACGTTAATTGCTTCTTCTCTTCCCTTGGTATCGGCCCGAATCACATTTTCTACAACCACGAGATCACTCGGTTGCGTGACCGCAAAATAAGGTTCGGCGGTGACAATCAGCCCAAAAGCCTGTAAATCCGTCGTCACGCGTATTTCACTCTTGCCGTCGCTTAGGACAATCTCGCCCAGGTTGTTGGCGCGTCCTTCCGGACTAACGGCCCACAATACGTAGGTCAAGTACTCCATTCCAAATTTGTTGGCGGGCTCGAGTCCGTTCAGTTTTGCATTGATCTCCAGGCGCCCGATTTTACTCTCGACTCTAGCCTCCCCGCTTGCGCCGGGCATAAGCTCCGTGCCGCGCAAGTCGACCTTGGTAGAACCCCCACGGTGCCTGTAATCGACCGCTCGGGTAGAGCGAGACACTACATTCACTCGAAACACAGGCGTCTTGCCCATGGGCTCAACGGTCTGTTGCCCTTGATTCTGTTCTTGAAGCGTTCTGGCGAGGCCGCTGGTGGAGCCACCTGCGAGACCGTAGATGGCAATGAGAAGTGGTAATATTCTGACGTTCATGGCCCCACCTCAGGCGTGACTCAAATGCGACTGTTCGAGAGGCATTGGCCAGAGGATTACGAGCCTCCCGAATACAGCTTAGTTGAGGAAATCCAGGAAACGGTTGTTCGCGTAAACCCTGAAGTGTCGTAGAGAAGTCACAGGTCAGCTGAGCGACGTTGCGCTGGCGCTGGCGTGGAGCTGGAGCTGAGCTGATGCTGAAGCGCGTGCCGCGGCGGGGGAGCGACAATTATCCGAGCCCGGAGTTGGGCTCTTTATTACCTGCTTGCTCAAATCTAGCGCTTCCGAGGCTCTGAACAGAATCGGCTCATACCCTTCTTACCCGATACCCTCGCCCTTGAGTTGTTGCTAAATTCTTTCACGGAGGTAAGCCTAACGTCATGACAAAACATATTCTTATCGCAGACGATAGCGCTTTCTTGCGCGAACAGTTGCGCCTCCTGATCGAGCGGCATCCGAGCTGGAAAGTCTGGGAAGCCGTAGATGGCGCGGACGCGGTTCGCAAGTCTCAGCAGTTGGCTCCCGACGCTGTGGTCCTGGATCTTGGAATGCCGGAGATGGATGGCCTGGCCGCCGGGCGCAGCCTAAGGCAACTGATGCCCAAATTGCCGATGGCGTGTTCAGCATAGACACAAGTTCGCACCTTGAGGCAGCGGCTCAAGCAAGTGGCATAGCAGCGGTATTTTCGAAAACACAGTGGAATCAACTCTTCCGGTGGCTGGAAAGAGTGCTGGACAGCCTACCACCGACAAAGCATAGGGCGAGAGTACCCTTCGCTGCTTAGATTCGACGAGGTCACGGAATAAAACAGCGTCACGCTGCCCCCCTGCGTGCATGGTTTCAGGCCCGCCAAATCACTTCCGAGCCCAAAGTCGTCCCGCCACAGGCACTTGGCTACGCCCATTCGATTTGCTGTGGAGAGCCCCACAGGGTAAAGTTTGCTGCCCCACCTTGCACGCCTGGTAGCCGGTTCTGGTTGTCTACCGCATACAGCGTTCCCTTTATTTCATAGCAAGCAGAGCGGAAGTAATGTAAGCTATCGCGGTATACTGCGGTCCCAGCCGCAGCCGCTTCCTGACGGATTTCTGGCCATGAGCGCAGGCACGCACACCATTCAAGGGATTGATGAAAAGATTAACATCCTGATGGTAGACGATCAGCCGGGCAGGCTGCTCAGCTATGAAGCCATGCTCAGTGGACTAGGCGAGAACCTAATCAACGCTCATTCGGGAATGGAAGCCCTGGAACATCTGCTGAAAACCAACATTGCCCTCGTGCTCATGGATGTGAGCATGCCGGGAATGGATGGTTTCGAAACGGCGCAGATGATCCACGAGCACCCACGCTTTCAAAACACGCCTATCATTTTCGTCTCCGGGATTCATGTGACGGACCTGGACCGGCTGAAGGGATATAAACACGGAGCTGTAGATTATGTTTCCGTTCCCGTTGTTCCAGAGTTGCTTCGGGCAAAAGTGAAGGTGTTTGCCGAGTTGCATCGCAAGACACAGCAACTGGAAATGCTTAACGCTCGAATGACTGTGTTGCAGGAAGAGGAGCGGAGACGAATTGCGCGCGAGTTGCACGACAGCGTTGGGCAACTACTTGCCGCCATCAGTATAAATAGTTCTTTCGTGGAGGCGGAGTCTCATAAGCTAAGCCCTGACGTGGCCAAGCGCGTCTCTGAAAACGCCGCGATGGTCGAGGAGACTAGTAAGCAGATTCGTACCATTTCCCACCTGCTGCATCCTCCCTTACTGGATGAAGTAGGTCTTGCATCTGCGCTTCAGTGGTACGTCGAGGGATTCTCCAAACGCAGTAAAATCGAAGCGAAGCTGGACATTCCTCAGAACTTTGCGGGTTTGTCCAAAGAGATGGAGCTTTCTATCTTCCGGGTTGTGCAGGAGTGCCTCACCAACATTCATCGTCATGCTGGGAGTCCCACGGCCGGAATTCGCATTATTCAAGACGAGGCTTGTTTAAGAGTTGAGATCGAAGACGCAGGCAAAGGGATTCCGCTCGAAAAGGGGTCCGCGTTCGGGTCGTCGGCTCACACCGGCGTAGGGCTTCGCGGAATGCGAGAACGTTTGCGGCAATTGGGTGGCACTCTGGAAGT
The DNA here is from genome assembly GCA_963772195.1 of uncultured Acidobacteriaceae bacterium. Taxonomy (GTDB): domain Bacteria; phylum Acidobacteriota; class Terriglobia; order Terriglobales; family Acidobacteriaceae; genus Acidiflorens. The sequence goes on from CAVYWE010000007.1 coordinate 592,666, forward strand.
CCAGTCAAATAGCCCCGGAACACGGGTGACTGCGATTCTGCCCGTTGTACGTGCCCCGGCTGCTCCGTCAGGTCAAGAAGTCAGCAGGGTCGCTCTGACCTGAGTGGCTTCGGTGGGAAACCAATTGGACCAAATGTGTACGCTTCGTTTTGGAGCATTGCACCTGTCATTGTTGCAAAACCCCATTATACCAACTACCAGATAGCCGCGGTCTGCAATTCGGGGAGCCCGCCGAGCAGAAAAGTTCGAAAATCGTCCTCTAGTACCCGACCAATCAAAATTGAATCCTGCTTTCAAGAACTTGCCAGCATACCCATTTGACACTTTTGAACTGGGTCAACGCGTAGTTGGTGTAATCTCCTGTGGGTGTTGAAAAAGTCACTGTGATTAGCGCGGAATGGGGGCAGAAGCATGGCCTCAGGGGTCGGCCAAAAGCGGCCAATGGGGGTCACCTCAAAAACCCGGCCAACGGAGTCCGCGTGATCGCGCCCGCTCCCGAGCACGCAATTCGCGCACGCGCAATCACGACACCGCACGTTTGCACGACACGAAAACGCGCCACGGGGCCTACCCCGCGCGCCCCGCCCCTCCGGTAGATGTTTACCATTCGGTAACAGGTGCACTTTCAAAACGCTCTACCTCCGATCCCCTCAAGCGAATAACCCTTCCCTGAGGCAGCACTAGACTCGCACTGATCGGAACGATACATGGGAAGATCAGAAAAACAAGATAGGTTCTCCGCCGCTTTCTATCACCGAATCCAAAGACGCCGGGGCGGTATCACAGCCTGGAGCTGGGCCGTTTCACTGCCGGACTGATACCAGTGATACCGTTTTGACGGGAAACACAGGCAGTAGCGGAAACTGTAGATACTGTACCCGAAGACAGGATTAACTTGTAACCTGATTAAACACAGGGTATTATCGCCGAAGTGTAGTGTTCATCGCTACTTGCAGGTAACGGCGGTAATAGAATCCCTCCCTCTCCGCCAGTACGTGGAGAAACAAATCGCCACTCTCCGCGAAGACCTCGCCACGCGGGTTGCCGTGACCGATAAATGGGTACAGACGGGATATTGAAACGGACACTAAACGGACGGTGAAACGGACGAAACGGACAGACTTCCTCCCCGGTCTCGGACCGTGATCCTCCCCGGTCTCAATAAACAAAAACCTAAAGACTATTACGATTCTGTACTTTCACTTCGATTGCGATATATTGATCTGCAACGGCTTTCCCAAATACTTCGCGTTCCTCTTTGTATGTCAATAGAGATTGCGAGCAGACACGCAGTCCGGTTTCAACGACTCCATCAGGCGAATGCAATGCGATCACAAACCGACGACAAGGCGAAGGGCCTTGACTTTTGTCCGCTTTCGGAAACGCCGTTCGGCGCTTCCCACAAGCCCGTTTCTGGATAGTTTCCGGATTGCCGACAAACCGGCCAGAATCGTCGCATCGTCTGTAACGTGTTTACGCGGGCTATAATGGCCCGCAGCGATGGCCCTTACCCCTGGCAACAAACTTGGCCCCTATGAAATTCAGTCTCCGCTAGGAGCTGGCGGGATGGGCGAGGTGTACAAGGCTCGCGATACGCGCCTCGACCGCACGGTCGCTGTCAAGATCCTCCCTTCACATCTGTCCGAGAACCCCGAAGCCAAGCAGCGGTTCGATCGGGAGGCACGCACGATTTCTTCGTTGAATCATCCCAACATCTGCACGCTCCACGATGTCGGCGAGTTTCGTGGGAACTCGTACGCGATGTCTATCGCATACAGGGAAGGCCGCAGGATGCCAGTATTGATTGTGACGTGCTTGTAGAACTATATCTGGTCAATAGATCGAAAAAAGAATCTAGGTATGTGCGCGATTTGAAGTTGTCAGCAGAGTTAATCGGCGGTGGCATCGTCGGTTTCAAGCGGCAAGATGATCTACTAGCCATAGAGTTCAACAATATGCAATTTGAATATGGACTGGAGGTCAAAGGCTCTAGCCAAAAGGAGCCAATCAAACAGCTGTTTTCGTCGCTTCCATTTTGTTTGTCACCGACCCAGGCGATTGAAGGGTGGGTACGCTTTATGGCAGACACTAACCCAGACAATCTCAAAGACAACTCATTTAAGTTATGGGTCGTTGATTCTCTCGGAGAAGAACATCTGATCACCACTGTGGCGACCAGAGACCGGAAAGGCGAGGTTGGGTTACGCCGCGCTTCTGCCTAATTCCTTGTATTCGAGGTTTTCGGAATGAATGGGTTTGAGCATCGTTATCCCGGAACAAATAGCCCAGGTCGATTCGTTAATGCCGCGTTGAGTTTTGCCCCAGTGACGTGGAGCCTCACGTCACGCTGCCTGTTCCAACGTACCATTCAGGTACTTGGTGATCTGTCTCTTCTTATGGATGTCGCAGCCAAAACGCCAAGGGCTATAAACAAATTTCCTGAAGCCTGAATCGCTAGGCTCTTCCACTTTGTTACGAACCGCATGGGTTGCTTTGTCGCCACAGGTGTCGCAGACATTTCCGCCGAAAAAATTCGTCAAATCTACTTCCACCATCCTCATTCTCGTACCCTCGTTTCCTGTCGTCCTTCCGCATCTTCATGATACGCTCTGCCCCGTCCGTGGGACTGTGCAAAAAACGGTGGAACATGCGGTGTTTGTAAGAGCCGAGCCCGGCATTGAGAGTAGCCGCGTCAAACAGGCTCTGGTGTATTCGGAGGAAATTCAACCTTTGCTTGCGAGTATTCGAACCTCTGCGATTCGAATCGCGAATTGGTGTCTCCCGTTGAGGCTGCCGCCCCCACCCGAGGCATTGGCAGGCGCGCTGGCAGAGTTGAGCGCATGTTTTCGAGCCTGCCCTATACCATTGTCAAACCTAGATTATGTGTTTTCGCTTAAAAAGTTTGCAAGTTGTAGTGCAAACTCGTTCTAATATCAGAGAGGCATGAAACTGCGCAAGTGGCCGGTCCTTGCTTTGGAGGCAACAACGATGTCTAGTCGCATCTGCTTTCTGTCTTGGACTGTGTGCTGTTTAGTTGGGTTGGTTGCAGCGTCCAGCCCGGACTCACAGCTTCCTTCGATTAGCGACCTTGAAAAACTAACCTTCACCGTTGGCGGGGGGCCCGCAAACGGACCACCGCCATTCTCGGAAGCGTCTGAGATGAAAAAGCTTTTCCTTGCGTATGGTACGCAATCGAAGGCACTCGCCAGGTACCGCGATCCCGTACCGACCAGAGGAGCACAGGGAGAGTCTATTTTTAGGAGTGTTTCGCCAGCGGTCGTCGCAGTGGTAGTCGGAAGCATCAATAAGGACAATAATTTTGATCCCGAAGGTCTCGGCACAGGCGCCATTGTGGATGCCCGTGGTTACGTGCTCACCAATTGGCACGTCATAAACGGCTATCGAGGTGCGATTATCTTTCTCAAGCCAAGCGGCAATCCTAACTTAGAGCAGGCTGAGGCATTTGGCGCAAAGGTCATTTACCAAGATTCGACCATAGATCTTGCCTTGCTGAAGATGATCAAACCTCCCGAAACCCTCCATGCGCTCCAAATAGGTGAAATTGGCCAAGTGCAAATTGCGGAAGATATTCACATCATTGGGCACCCTCACGGGAATTTCTGGTCATACAGCACCGGCGTAGTCAGCCAAATTCGGGACGGCTACACTTGGAGTTATAAGGACGGTTCGAACCATACGGCCAAGGTTCTGCAACTTCAGACCGCGATCAATCCGGGGAATTCTGGTGGGCCGGTTGTAGACGACTCGGGAAGCATTCTTGGACTGGTGGCCATGAGCGAGGAAGGCCAAAATCTCAATTACGCAATTGCTGCAGACGTGGTAAAGCACTTTCTTTCCAGCGGAATGCAAATGAGCACTCGCGGGGGGCAAGCCGTCGCCGGTTTCCGCGTGATAGCACTCGTGCATCGATCCCCACTTACGAATATCTGCAAGAACCAGACGCCCCAGGATGCCGGCTAATTGCCGAGCTTCGTCGTCAAAGCCGTAGCGCTTGAGGGCAAGGAAGTAAAGGTAGTTAGTGTTAATCCATACGGGTCCCTGCCAGTTTGAGTAAGGTTCGATCATGCTCACGTTGTTGTAACCGGGATCCTGTTTCGAGAGGCTGCGAATTCCGTAAGGCGCGAGCATGTGGTCGGGATTCCACAGGTATTGGCGGATCATGGCGCGGGCGTCGTCGCGGGGCAGGATGTCTTCGATCAGCGGGATGAAACTTGAACCGCTAATATGGCGAACAGGTTTGCCGGTGTCGCGGCGAACATTGAAAAACATCTTTTCTTGGGCGAACCACAGATGCTTCAGCATGGCGGCGCGAAGCTGATCGGCTTTCTGCCGGTATTCGGCGGCTTCGGTTTTTTTGCCCAGCATTTCCCCGAGCCGGGCCATCGCCCTGTACTCGCGCAGCTGGAACGTGCAAAGGTCGACAGCCATGATGGCGTTGTGATCCTTCGGGTCATTGGTGAGGGCGACGTTGTTGTCTTCGCCCGACTGCATCGCGGTTTCCCAGAAGAACAACTTCCACTTCGGGTCGTATTGCGTCTTTTCACGGTAGGCAACCATGAGGCGCAGGTTTTCATATACGGGCGAGACCCATTGATAGTCTCCGAGTTTTTCGGAAGCGATGACTGCGCCTTGAGCCAGAAATGGCTTGACGCTGAACGCGCCAAGAATTTGATGCAACTTGGGTGAAGGGAAGCCCTTGGTGGTCAGGAATCCCGGCACGTAGACTAACTTTCTGGATATCTGTCGTCAGGTTCTCGGCAACAACGTGCTCATCTTTAGCCTGTGCGGCAATCACGACATGTATTCTGGAGGCCAAGGCTACTACTGGCTGGTGGATCAGATCGGCCAGCAAGCCAGCTACTTCTGTCTGCAAAATTCCAACTGGCAGTTTCTCGCCATGGATACCGGCCACAACGACAACAATCCCATCACCGTCTCCACGAATATGACCAAGCTGGTGACCTTCGGAACTTGGGCGGAGGAGGATTGGCTGCTGGACAAGATCAATCTGGCGGGAACGCGCAAGACCGTGCTGCTTTCTCACCACCAACTCTTCTCGCCTTTCGGGGCGGTGGGAACTGTGAATGGTCAGTCATACGCTTACAACCCGAATCTGCGCGCCACTTTTCAAGCCGTGACGTCGAACGTTGCCTGGTGGTTCTGGGGACATGAGCACACTCTGGCAGTCTTCGATCCGTACATGGGCGTGGAACGAGGGCGCTGCGTTGGAGCGTCTGCTGTGCCTGTATTCACTGATCAGCAATCCTACCGCAATGCCAGCGGTCTGCAGACGTACGGCGGCTTGCCGTTGCCAACTTGGAAACCCGGCGGTCAGCTGGGAAATAATGGAACGTCATACAACAACTGCTTCGCGATAATGACGCTAAACGGCGCGTCGGCGAACGTTGATTACTATCAGGTCCCGATTCTCGGTACAGCTGCAAGGTTGCCGATCGATGACCGAGTGTAAACACTTATCCGATCTGCCATAATTTCCCAATGTGCGGACGCTACCGACTCTCCCGGAGGAAGCAGATCATCGAGGAGCACTTCAATAGCGTCTCTGGGGAGGATGATTGGAGTCCCCGCTACAATATCGCCCCGACCCAGCCGATCCCAGTCATACGCCAGAATCCCAGGGAGCCCGTCCGGGAACTGTCGTTAGTCCGCTGGGGGCTCATTCCCTCATGGGCGAAAGACCCGTCCGTTGCCGCCAAGATGATTAACGCCAGATCGGAAACGGCAGCCACGAAGCCTGCATTCCGCGATGCGTTGAAATTTCGTAGATGCCTGATCCCGGCAGACGCCTTCTATGAGTGGATGCGGACGGCGAAAGCCAAGCAGCCCTACTGTTTTGAAGTCAACGGAGGGGAGTTGTTCGCGTTCGCGGGATTATGGGATCGCTGGAAGGACGCAAGCGGCAACTGGGTCAAAACCTGCTCGATCCTGACTACGACCCCAAACGCGGTAACATCAGCCGTCCACGACCGTATGCCAGTCATTCTTGATCCAGACGGCTACGATCTGTGGCTCGATCCGGGCATGACAAAGGTCGAAGCCGTGTCCGACTTGTTGCGACCCTGCGATGCTCGGCTGATGCGGTGCTTTCCCGTGAGCACCCGGATCAATCACGTGGCGAACGACGATCCAGAATGTGCCGAACCCGTGGAACTTGCGGAGGTTCAAAACGGATTGTTCTTGTAACGCTAACGAAGTCACGTCCCATTCGTCTGTCAACAAAGCGATTCAGTGCGATCCTCCTTCCTTGGGGAGACCAATGGCTAAGAGGCCCCTCTTTTTTGCATGTTCTCTCTGTGCGTTAAGTCTAGTCAGCTTTATCACTCAACCGGCGCACGCAGCGCAAACAGGACTCGATCTGCCCCAACCGAACGGCTGCTACCCGGTCGGAGTGAGAACGCTTGTGCTCACGGATGCACGGCGTAATCGGGACTTGGTAGTCACGTTCTGGTATCCGGCGACGGACGGAACCCTCCCCTTTGCGCCCTATATGGACAAAAAGACGGCGGATGCCGTGGCAGAAGAGTGGAAGCTGCAACCCGGTTTTGAGCGTCAGGTGCACACACATTCTAGAACTCTTGCGCCTGTCGCTCAGCGAGGCCCCTTCCCCATCGTTTTTCTCGAACACGGCACGGGAGTAGTGCCGTCCATCTACACGGTTCTAGCTGAGGGATTGGCGAGTACTGGGTTTGTTGTCGTTGCTACGAACCACACACCGGATTCACTCATATCAGTCTTCCCCGATGGGCACGAAGCAAGGTTTAAGCCCTATTGGCCGCCTGATGCTGATCGCAGGACACAGGGCGAGGCAATAGGCAAGTTCGCAGAAGATGTGCTGGTGCGGGATGTGCGTTTCGTCCTTGACAAGCTCGGGGAAATGCAATCGCACGATGATTTCTGGCACGGCCAGTTGGATTTGTCCCACGTCGGCATCGTAGGTCACTCCATGGGAGGAACCACAGCAGCGTTGGCCACGAAAGAAGACCTGCGAATCCTTGCAGGTGTCAACTTGGACGGCAGCACTTTCCCCGGCATGAACGCTGATGTTCGACCCATTGAAGTGCGCAAGCCGCTGCTCTTCATCATGACTGAGGAACACGCTTCAAATCCTGATGTTCGAGTTCATGAGTTCGTTGGGAGTGAATCGAATACCTACTACGTAGTAATGAGCGGAACCGACCACATGAGCTTCACCGATTCACACCTAATGGTCAGTCGTTTTGCCCGTGACTCGAAAGCGGACGACACCTTATTTGAACGTGCGGTGCTCACCAGCACGCTTACGCGGTCCTTGGTTGAGGAATTCTTTGGCAAGTATCTAAAAGGTGAGAGCGCCCCACATCTCGACGTGGTCACACATTTAGAGCGGAAGTAGTCACGCCGCCTCCACGCTGCACTCGCAGTAGGATAATAGCTATGGCATCGCTCAGGAATCTTGGGAAAATGGATCGCCGCTTGCGAGTGGCGCTCGGTGTGGGGCTCGGAATCGCGGGAATTCTGGTCAGCGGTCATTCTTATGTTGGTCGTGCGCTCGGCATCGCCGGGGCGATAGTAATTCTCAGCGGTGCCTGCGGGACGTGATTTGCCTATCGCGTGCTCGGACTGAGCACGAAAAAGCGGAGTGACAAGGTTCCCTAAATGTACCGGAGTCAAAGCGGGGTAAAATGCTGGGCGTTTTCGAGGTCAAAAAATAGTCCGTGTTTCTATATGGACGCATCCAAATGCAGGAGCAGAGAACTTAAAGGAGGATTATTTATGTCTCGTTTGCGGATATTGCAACTTTGGATGGCGACGGTGGTTCTGAGCACCGGATTGGCTGTTGTGCCGGGTATGGCTGCGGGCAACACCCAGACCTTTACCGGAAAGGTCAGCGATGCCATGTGCGGCGCTAAGCACATGGAAGGGGGTATCGCTCCCGCAGATTGCGTTCGTGTCTGCGTGCAGAAAGGCGCTAAGTACGCTTTGGTAGTTGGCGACAAGGTTTATACCCTCGATACCTCGGATAAAGCCGCGCTTGACGAACTCAATAAGCTGGCTTGGGAGCAGGCCAAAGTTACGGGCACAGCCAATGGAGATACTATTTCGGTGAAGTCGGTGGCTGCCGCTAAGTAGGAGGAGGGATGGCGGCTCCGAGTCGCACGGCGAAGGCCAAACAACCCGAATCATTAAACGGCTGGCAAAAGATCGCAGACTTCTTGGGCCAGCCAATCTCAGTGGCCGAACGCTGGGCAAAATCAGGAATGCCCGTCACCCACGTTGGTCGGCGTGTGAGGGCTTCGCAGGATGAATTGAACCGCTGGCTTGGACGCGAATCCGCTGGGGAGCCCGTTCAAATCTCTACTGAAACGACTGATCTGACTTCCGAATTGAAGCGTGGGCTCTCGTTTGTTCGGGAGCACTCTCCTGATCGGAAAAAGAAGAGAGCGCTGTGAGGGCGGCAGGTTGGGCACTCGGCGGGATCACGATTCTCGCAAGGTAAAACGTCCGCTATGCCGCTCGTGGTTTCGACTCAACCGGGAATCCAGCCTTCTGCCATGCTTGCAATCCGCCCTGAAGAGCCCACACGTCTTTGTATCCACGCTGCTGAAGTTTCTGCGCCAAACTGGCGCTAGAGCCCTCGTTTGGTCAAGTGCAGTACGCCACAACAGGTTTGTTCTCGGGGATACGGGGAAGGTTTTCTTCGAGCTTGTCTAACGGCACTCGGATCGCTCCCTGCAGCATGGAGTCCGATTCCGCCCAAGCCTGAGGATTGCGAATGTCGATCACCGTGAAATCTTCTCCGGCGTCCATTCGCCTTTTCAAGTCTTCGACCGTGATTCGCGGAGCGTCAGCCATAGACTACCTCCTCGGACTTGAATAGTAGATGCCAAATGGCCAATTTAGGCTGTCGAAGAAAGTGGCGTAGCGCCTAACGATCTCTACGCAGCCTTCTCCACTGGAAATCCGGCTTCCATCCAGCCCTGCTTGCCCTCAGGATAATGCGCAACGTTCGTGTAGCCCATGGCCGCCAATTCACGGGCGGCGTATTCGCTGGCGTTTCAATGCAAGCTCGTGCAATAGGTAACGATCTCAGCATTCTTGTTGGGCAACAACTGCGGAGCGAGTTCCTTGATCCGTTCGGGCGGGATGTTCAACGCTCCGGGAAGGTGGGCTTCGCGGTAACGTTCGGGCGCAAGCGTCTCTACGACCGTGATCGGGTCTTTCCGATCCAGTTTGGCTTTTAGGTCTTCTGTAGAAATGGTGACTTCCATCGTGACCCCCGTGAGAATCCACTCATAGTTTGATTGGTGCTGTCGAAAAATGGTTTGCCGACGCGGGCACAAAAGGTTCTAGCAGTCGAGTTACTTGACTTGCTGTGTGAACAACCGTTCAAAAAGTAGATGTGGCGCAGCGGGTGGATGAGCTACTTTTCCTGTATACGAATATACGGCTGCGCCACCAGAGGAACAAAACGACCATGGGCCGCACAGTTCCTTCATATCTGCCAAGAGATTACAACGGTGGCCTGCTTGGTGACTGCTCAAAATTGCTCAGGCTTCGCGAATATAGGTGTCCACACTCCGAGAGGTGCTTCAGCACGACCGAATGGCGATACGCCCGCTTCGACTCAGAATACATGATCCAAATTGACCTGTTGACGCCCCCGGACCCGTGAAATCATGGGGTATGGGTAAAAGAAAAACAAAAAAGCAGTCGGCCAAAGCGACACTCGCAGAAGTCATCAAGGAAATGGCGAAGCCGAGAGTGGCTACGTCTGCAAGAGAGTAGAGTTTCGTTTTTTTCAGAACGAAGTGCTAGTCGTGGAGAACGATGTTGAGGAGTGAACTGTGAACCTGCAACCCACTCCCGCCGTCATACTCGACGAAGCCTAACTTTCTGAACCTATTCATGAAAAAACTGACCCGCGACCGGGTTGTGCCTATCATCTCTGCTAAAGACTCCTGACTGATCTTGGGGATTACAGTCTCGGGCTTTCCGTCCTTGCCGAAATGAGCCAGCAATAGCAATATCCGGGCCAGTCGTTTTTCACTGGAATTGAAAATCTGGTCAACCAAAATCCTCTTCGTAGCGGATGTTGCGTGTCAGCAAATACGCAACAAACATATCGGAAAACGCGTGTTCCCGGTGGAGGTTCCTGATGGAGTTTGTTCAGCGAGTCTTGGCAGCACGCCTCGAAGAGCCCGCGCCCTTTGAGGCCTAGGTCAGCCGCTCCAAATATAATCTGGGTATGCCGCCTGACCCTCGCGCCATTCACATCTCAACGGACGGTTCCTGCTATAAGAATCCGGGAGGCAGGTCTGGCTGTGCCGCGATTGTTCACTATCCCGACCACTTGGACCGCGAGGACGAACAGATTGTCGATTTCGGATGCGAGGAAAGCAACAACAATCGAATGGAGCTTCTCGCCTGCATCTGTGTGCTGAAATGGGTTCGAGAGAACGCGCCGTGGGACAGCGTAACCCGCGTTCAAATTTTCACGGATTCGCAGTATGTGAAGGACAATCTGATTCGAGCAAGGCAGTGGAAGAAGAATGACTGGAGGAACCAGCACGGAGAGCCCCGAGAAAACCCTGACTTATGGAACCAGCTACTCTCCGCCCAAACGAAAACAGGAATCGCCGTGCATTTTGAATGGACGTTAGGCAAAAAGTCTCCAGTCCTAAAAAGAGTTGATAAGGCGGCGAAGGCTGCTGCCACTCGTGGAGGGCCTGACATCGACCGTGGGTACAAGCCGGGAGCCATTGCGCGTTCGATGGTCAAGGGCGCGGCTACTCGATTCCCGGCACAAGGGCAATCCATAGTGATTCGCCCATACAGAAAGAACTTGCTCTCGGATCGCGAAGAGAAAGTTCGCTTTGACATCTTCTCAGAAGAGACGCGGTCCTACGTAGAAAGCTGTTATGCATATGCCTCAACCGATCTAGCGGCAGAACTGCATCGACAACATGGGTATAGAGTTCGATTCAATGACAGTCCCGAGTATCCGCAGATTGTGGAGATTCTTGAGGAAGTGTCGCTCCCGAAACCCACCTCGCAGCGAGTCAAGACAGGCGCAGACTCTTGAGCGAGGCACGAGCCGTTCCTCGACTGTTGTCAGGCACAATGACTAATTCAAGAACGGTGACATCCGAGAGTTCAACCTGATATTCCTCGATCTCGCGTATCGTCTTGGGGGGACTAAAATTCCATTGCTGGCGCACAATTTCTCGAAATGAGCGTCCGCCATCCGGAGACCATCGCACGATGAACTCTTGGGTCCGCTCTGTCTCGGTTTCCTCGAAGACGAGCGAAATGCGTGTGAGTCTTGGGTCGCCTAGACATTTTCCATCCCCCAAATTTGCCCTAGTTTCCAAAATTCCGAGTTTTTCAACAGCCCACAGGCGTTTGCGCTCATTAACCCTCAATCAGAGTAATGGGATGTTTCACCAGCGATGCATGCCACGACAGATTCTACTTCACAACGAGCGTGACATTCGTCGCCTGCGACAATGCGCCCGTCTCGGACACATTCACGGTGACGTTGTACCCGCTATTGGGCACTGTCGTCGGGTTCAGGGCTATAGAGGCAGTCCCTGTCTTGCTCGTATCAGCCACAGATGTTGCGGTGATTGTTACGTTGCTCGGGAGGCCGGCAGCTATCGTCGGCGGAGTGTAGGTGCCGTGGGTGGGGTCGGCGGAGACGATCGTACCTGGATTGCCACTACCCGTTGCGCTGACAGCCCACGTGACTCCCTTATTGCCAGAGTCATTGACAAGGACTGCGGTGAAGGTGGCCGTTGCGTTCGTCCAGCCGGTATTCTGGGGATAGATACTTGACGAACTGCCAGTGACGCTTGTGATCGAGACCGGGTGCGAACTGCTGCCGCAGGCGATGAGGAATCCAGCGAGTACCAGCATCAGGCACATACCGGCCACGGTAGCGACCCTCGACATTTTGCGTCCCGCGAAGCCAACCATAACCACACCGGCAAGAGGCAAAGTCAGCGGCAGCCAAGGGAGACGGTTGTCCGAACGATGTTGCAATTGGCTCCCAGGACCGCTGTTTGGGCCTTTGCTGCTGATGGTCATTGTGACTGTAGATGCCTTCGACCCCGCCGCAATTGTCGCAGAGGGACTGAAGGCACAACTGCTGCTCGTTAGGGTCGGGTCAGCGGGGGAGAAAGAAGTACAGCTGAAATTCACTGCACTGACGAACGTCGATCCCGAGGTAGGTGTGACCAAGAAGCTATAGTTGAGGGTCGTCTGCCCCGACAGCACTGTGTGCGAAGAGCTGCCAGTGCTGACTAAGGTGAAGGTGGCGGGATTAATAGTTTGAGTCAGCACTGCGGATGTGCTGCCCGCGTTCTTCGCGTCCCCGCCATAGACGGCGGTGATCGAATGCGTTCCAGCAGTGAGCGAGGAGGTGGAGAGAGCAAACGCCGTTGCGCCGCCACTAAGTGTGCCGGAGCCCAGAGCTGTGGTGCCATCATAGATGGTCACCGTACCGGTGGGTGGATTCGCTCCAGTGGTAGTAACTGTCGCAGTAAAGGTCACCGAAGCACCGAAATTCGCGGGGTTGGAGCTCGAGGTAACGGTGGTGCTGGTGGTAGCCAGTGAGGCAGCGATCCAGGCGGTGAGCAAGTTATTGACATCAACGGAGCCGAGGCCGGTCACCAGGTTATAGCCGGTGGCGGAATCCTTGTTGGAAGCTGTGTAGCCGAAGACTCCCGAAGTAGGACACACTATACCGGGTGGATAACCCGAAGGTGTACCAGCTTGGCAGTATACCGTGTTGTCGCCAGTGGTGACCTGGTGAAACGCGGTCGGATTTTTAGCCGCGAGATGATATAGGGTCGGATTGATGTTACCCAACCCGGGCGCGCTTTGAACTCCGCTCAGCACCACATCCTGATTCAAAAGAGCCACAATGCCCGCGAAAACCGGAGACGAGACGGATGTTCCTCCCGCAAAAGAGCCGTAAAAGTTGACCGCCTGGAAGATGCCGCTCACGCAAGAGCTGGTCGAGCCGCTTCCACCGGGGAGCTCCGACTGCGCTGTGCAAAAGATGTGCCCCGGAAAGTTAGGTGATGCCAGCAGGGAGACGTCGGGAACGTACCGGACACCGGCGGGGGCGTTTGGAACGGTTAATCCAAGCTGATATTGAGGTTGCGCAAATCCGCCTCCGGTAGGCCCCGGTCCAGCGCCCAAGCAAATGCCGTTGGTGTCCGTGTACCAACAGTTGCTTGCTCCGCCGCCGCCTTCGTTAATCCAGATGTCAGACTGCACCTGCGCCGCGGTCGCCGATGATGTGAGCGGAACCCAACCGGACGTACCACCGCCTGTGCTGCAGAACGTGTCGCCGTTTGCCGGGGCGTGACAGTACAGCGCAAGTTCCGCGTCGTCGTTCCACGCAAGTTCGGGGATATAGCTGACCGCAGTGCCACCGTTGGTGCCGAGAGTAGTGCTCCAGAAAGGTGAGGGGGTGGGGTAAGAATCATTGGCGAGCGAGATGGCAGTGCCACCGACACCAGTCACCTCGGGGCTGCTGGCGGGGTAGCTCACACCCAGTCCGTTTACTGCCGGGTTGAATGGCCGAGTGTTATTAGGGGGGTTGCGATCACATGTGGCCGAGCCTGCATCGCCAGAGGAGTTTAGAATCGTCACGCCTTCGGCGTTGCCTTGCTGGAGGAGCGTTTCCAGGTCGAATCCCCCGAAAGCCTCGCATTCGCCGTAGCTCATGCTGACGACAGGGGCGAGAGGCGGTCCGGTGGGAGGATTGATGACCGCAGACAGTGCGTCGAAGACGCCGCCCGCGGTTTGGCCATTGACAAAGACGATCTGCGCATTTCGGGCGACGGCTCCCGACCACTCGATGTCCAAATCGGATTCGCCAAGGTCACCTGGAACGGTGACATGGCGATCGGTGCCCAGGAGTACATAAGCGAAGTTGGTGGTAGTGCACGGGGCAACAACGATCCCGTTCGCATCGGTTGTGCAGGCGCCGGCACCGGTGGTCGGGATAGTAGAAAGCCCAAAGCCAGAGCGGAAGTCATTGATATCGGCGAGATAGATGTCGGTCTGGCCCACAATGGCAAGCTTTTGCCCGGTACCGTCGATTGGAGTTGAAGCTTTGTAGAGCGGAGCGATGTCGTAAATCGTGGCAATGTCGTCAGGAGCGAGGAAATTCGGGAAGATATACTTTCCGTCATAGTACTCGGGGAAGCCGTTCCCCCTTCCGATAAAACGCCTCCCTCCGCTGGCTGGCTGCAGGCGGAAGTCATGCAGGCCAATCACGCCGGTGACGACGCCGCTCAACGCTGCGGGAATCATGACCGGCGTCGAGTTGGCGAAGTGCTCTTCCCCATCGACCTTGTAGCCGTGGATCTCGGTGCCAAACGCATGCTGCACCAGGGCAGCGGTTCCACTAAAGATTACCGAGTCGCGCCCACCTCCGATGCTAAGGATCTGGAATCCCTGCGACGCGAGCCATGTAATCACTTTCACGAGATCATTCTGGCTGAGACCGAACCGATCGGCGTACTGCTGAGGGGTAAGCCACTTGTGGTAGTTGGGAGACTTCGGGTCTTGCTGCTGCGCTAGAAGCCGGTCCAGGGCCTTCTGCTGGCTCGCCGAGGGAGCCATGAGCAACGTCATATAGCTGAGCTGACGCGACGGGTTGGCGGGGCCCAAGTCGTACTGCGACTGTGCCTTGGGATGAAGACTCTTGGCCAGAGTGACGGTCTCGCTCGAAAGGACAGCCCCGGCAATGCGGTCCGGCGCGGCCGCGAAGCTTAGGGTCGACAGAATCAGGACGCAGAGGATGAGCGTCGAAAAGTTGGTCGTTGAAAGTCTCGACGAGGACAGCAAGGCCGATGACGAACGTGGCATGGTCACTCCGTGGCGCACCTAGATTGTCGGGGACTCGAAAGCACCGTCATTAATTACTACTTTGTCTGAGCAAGTTAATTCCGCGTGGGGTGATTCTGTTACGAAATACGGAAAGCAGATCGGTCAGCATTCGTAACTCTCTCGGTTTGACATACGATGACTTCTCATTCTCGGGACACTCGGCTCTGCAGGTTGCCTTCCGTCCCTTTGCACCTGCCGAGCGGAGCTGAGCGGAGGGACCCAAGACAGGGCGCGCGACTCGCGTTGGTAGGGGTGCAGTTTGAAATCCACCGGGGCTGCGCGGATGGAACATCGGTGCCTGGCAAATGATTAGTGTTTTCGCCGTGGTGACCCCTGATCTTAAGTCTGCCTTAACCTAACCAGCGTTAACGTGATCAAATGAGCATGGACTACCTACAACTAGGCGCAACTGATTTACGCGTCTCTCGTCTCGGTGTGGGTACAGCCGCCTTCGGTCTTGACGGCTATGGGATCCTGTCGCCGGGGGAAAGCAATGTCGACCGCGTCGAGGGCATCGCGAGCATTCATCTCGCAGTAGAGGGCGGCGTCAACTTCTTCGATACCGCACCCACCTATGGGTGCAGCGAGGAGTTGCTAGGCGAGGCACTCGCAGACCATAAAGATTGTTTGGCCGCAACGAAGGTGTCCATCCCTGAGAACCTAGATGGGATTTCCCAATGGAACTGAATCGTCGCGTGAACGAGTCCCTCACCAAAAGCCTGCGGAGGTTACGAAGGGAAGTACTCGATGTCGTTCAGATTCACAATGCAACCGTTCACGTCCTGCAGCAAGGCAACATGGTTTCGAGCCGTGCTCGGGAGGCTGGCAAGCTCCGCGACATCGGTGCTTCCGTATACGGCGAGGAAGCCGCTTGGCTACGATCGGTACCGGCAAAATTCAGATTCTCCAGGTTGCTCTGAGTCTGCTGGATCAGCGCATGCGCGATAAGGTAATTCCCAAGGCGGCTGCCGCGGGCATAGGTGTGCTGACCCGTTCTGCGCTGCTCAAAGGGACTCTGACGAAGAGAGCGCAGTGGCTTCCACCAGGTTTACTGGCCTTGTCGCAAGCGAGTGAACGGGCCGTGAGGGAATTGGGTACGAGTTGGGAATCGCTGCCCAGTATGGCACTTCGCTTCTGCCTGTCTGTGGAGGGCGTTCACTGTGTGCTGTCAGGTGTTCGTAATTCTGATGGCGACAGTTAACTGCCGAATAGCCCGTCACCGCCCACAATCCCGCAACTTCCCGAGGGTCGGCTATCCGCCAAGCAAATTTCCTCATCCTCAGTGCGGCGTCACGCGATCAGCTGAACCCATTGCCTCCGCCAGTCCGGAGCCTCGAAGAGGTCCGCGAAATACTGTGTCTCGTGGACGACCTTGCCGTTGCGGAACTCCATAATGCTCACTGTGTATGACGGCCGCCCTTGGTAGGTGATCGTGTATTCCGTAATCCAGAGATCACCTTTCCCCAGAATTCGCTTGACGTTGAAACCTGACGGCTTGCCGGGATGATGACTCCGCAAGGCCTGCAAATTGCTGCGCCCGAGGATTCGCTCACCTGACTGGGGATAGTCACAAATGGCGTCGTCATCGTAAATATCATGTTCCGCGTTTGCGTCGCCGACTGCCGACGCGCGCCAGTGCGCATTCAGGGCTTCACATATTTGTTCCTCTTCCATGGACTGCTCCAGTTGTTGTTTGGCTCCCATACCTTGTGCGATGAAACCAGGGACGCCTGTTTTCACCACCGGATTCAAAAATTAGATGCCGGGTGCCGCAGACTGGGTGCCAACTCCCGATTAGTCGGCAGCTCGGAAGCGATGAAGCCACGGTCAATTGGCGAAACATCGCGGTTACACTCATTGTACATGCGGATGTCGTTACGCCTCGGCTTCCCGTTCGCACTGTGCGATATACTCGCTCAACTTCAATCGATCTTCAGGGGCCATCTCAGTGAAGTCGATGCCATTCCCGACCTGTGGATGCTTCGTTGCAACAATCCCTTTCGTACCAACTCTCTCCTGACTCAGCGAGAACACCAGCCCGAGCTTCGTTCCTACGTCCATCGTGAACATCGCTTCGATTGTAACAACCGCAAAGGCTAATCTCGTCTGTTGCCGTACGCATCTGCGCTCTCCCGGAGCAAATCAATTCGACAGGAATCTTTGCCTTCACGCGGGGATAGCGCCTGCGTTCGGGATCGTGACTCTTCGATTCGTCCATCTCCGGCGCGAATCATAAGACGAAATCAGTAGTCAATCAAGCAGGATTCAGTTGTAGTCCCCAAATCCCTGCAAGACTCTCGCATCGCATCCCAGAGTTGGAGCTGTTGCAAAATCCCGATTACACTCATTAACTCGTTTCGGAATGTCGCCAGCAGGACTTCCTGCGCTGAATTCGCCGGGCACGCGACGCGCAACGCTGTCAGCGGTGCTGTAATCGCAAAAGCGGGGCACTCGAAGAACGCGGCTGGATCGCGAAACCGGGGTACACGACAACCGGACCTAGGCTTAATGGGGATGCGCAATATGGCGCGGCAGAGACCCGCGCAAGTCCTTTACTTCGTTCTAACGGCAAGGTATGGTTTCCGGTTACGGCTCCTTTCGCCCATTGGGAAGAGGCCCCATGAACAAGAGAGCGTTAACAACCTTGCTGCTCTTGGCGGCTATTGCAGCAGGGCAGACCAGACCGGCGCACGCGCCGACACCTAAGCCCGAGACACCACACCTCCGTTTCGTGAAGGAATATGTGCGTGAACTCATCGAAGACGAAAATTTGAAGGCGACTGGTTTGAAGGAGCTCAGTGAGGCCAAGACGCCAAACGAACAGTTCTCGACTGGCATCTACGTCAGCAAGTCTATCCAGCTAGAGTTGGGCTCACAAGTCGCTATGCTCAAGAGCATGCGCTTAAATGACCCGTTTGACACATTGATCCCAAATCTAATCGGCTTCTATCAACGTCAGACCGAGTTACATCAGGAGTTGATCGACATCAACGTCAAATTCCTAGCCGGACCAAAAGCAGGTGTGGACTATCAAGCGTTAGCGGCCAAGGTCCCGGAGATCCGCGCCGAATTGGATGCCGTTGGAAAAGCCGCGTTTGAAGCGGCGGCGCTGGTCTTCATGACTTTGATCGACCCCAAGCCAGACTCACAAGATCATGTCAGCCACCTGCTGATTACTAAAGCTGAGAAAGCGGACTTGCAAGATCAGCTGAACATTATCCTTAAAGATGAACCAGACAAAGGGGATCACGACTACTACATCAGTGCCGCGATGGTGCTCCGAGGTGGTCTGCAAAAGCGGCACAAGTGCGCCGACGAACCTTGGGATTAAGCCTTGTGCGGTGCAGTTCCAGCACAAAGTCAAACGTCACTGTTGAATATCCCGATTACACAACCGACGGCCGACACCGGCTCAACGCGCTCGTAACTCAAACTTGGGTCAAATGAGGCGCTACAGCGTTTCGGTGGTACTCCGGGGTCACCTTTTTCTAACTCGCGCTCCTAGCGCCTCCTACAGAAAAGGCCCCTTGTAGCGTGTTGAAAACAATAGGCCAATTTTAGGCTGTTTTTGCGGTTCTAACCCTTAGCCGGGCACGCTTTCAACTCCCCCGGAATCCTGCCTGAATGGGGGCTCAAAGCGGCCGGAATGATATCTAAATGTCTACTATGTCTATAGACTTGTCTCACTATCACGAAAATACATCGCGCGCGTATAAGAACCTATCCGTCGGGCCTCGAAACGAAGGCCTTACAGGGATTCAGACCCCATATCCCCCCACCCCGGCAAGAGGACTGAAGTTAAAGCCCGGCTGGCGTTCTAAGGCCCTGCGCTTTCTGAGGCCCGCGCGGATGTCAGCGGCATAGGATTAAGACGCGCCGAGAGGAGAATAGTCCATCCGCTGGCCGCTGTTCCGTCGGAGCCATTCAGCATGCGAGCGACGGTCAAAGCGCACGCAGGTGCCGACACGGAATGACGGGATGCGTCCCGCCCCGCAGAACTTCCGGCTTCGCCAGTTTCGCAGAAGTTCGCGACTTGGTCATTGTCGGCTTAGAAAGCACGATGTGTTACGTGTAAGCCACCCAGACAAGGTGAGCGCGATTTTCGCTAGAAAACGGGAGTCGAGTTCTGACGATTGATCTTACCAGCGCAAGCAAAGCAGGATTAAGCCTCCGGGGGTAGTACTCTTCGGGCAAATTCGGCTACACCCCCGACCAGCACGGAACAGAGTCGGCCTGTTTGTCACGTTTGTACACTCCGTGCCACCGTCTGAACCGCTTCGAAAAAGTCTGCAAGATCGCCCAGACGGAAATCGGGTTGCAGTCTCGCATCATTTTCCGATATGACCCGACTTCGGGAACTCCGGACTGGAGGAATCACAAAGAAATCTTTTATGGCATCATTTCTATCATTGAGGCGGGCTACGAGCGCGATTTGTCGACGTTCACCAGGCACAGGCTTCACTAACCATCGAGGCTCCCCCTTGTATTCAAACAGAAGCCCTACAATCACGCTCACGAGCCTACCGGTTCGAAGACGGAGCCGGGTATGGCGCGTTGGGCTCATATTGATTGTCACGCGGCCCCGCGAGAGCGCCGCTATCTGGCTCAGCAAATTGCTTCGGATAGACTGTACCCGACGTTTCTGTTCTTGTCCCTGTTCATTCCAAATGCCGTTGTATCCCGATAGTCGATACGCATTAACGAGTGATCCGAACCGCGCCCTGTAGGTCTGAGGACAGGGAACGTTAGGTGTTGCCCTGATCAGGGCTTCTGAGATCCTTCCCTCCTTGGCAATAATCATTTTCAAGTTCTCAAGGAGTTCCGTGTCAGACCTGTTTCGAGGCCAGAGACCGATGAGCGCCTGAGCTCGTGCAAAGGTTCCCGTGTCGATTAAGGGCTCAAAGGCTCTTGGGACAATTGTCCATTCCGATCTCGGAAGAATCACAGTCGGTGAATAGAGCTTTTGGCTCGACCGGCCATAAACATTGCAGCCCGTATACCTAGGGTGTGTCAGGATGGTTTGGACGGCGCGCGCGTTCCAGGGTGCGTCGCCAAGATACGCAATGCGCTTCCGGTTCAGTTTTCTAGCAATGGCAGTGAAGTTCATTTCTTGCCTCACAAACATCTGATAGATGTCCCTGACGCAAAGCACTTGATCGGGAAGACCTCGGACCTGAATAACGCGGTCAGCTGCGATGCTCTTGCGTTCTCCGGCACGCAAGATTTGTTTCGGGGTTCCGTTCTCAGAGACCAATAGCCGTCTCAAGCCATATCCCGCCGGACCACCCTGTCGATATCCCAGTTGAGCCAGTCTTTTCTGGCCAGCGAACACCTTACATCCCAGTTCTCGACTGTATTCAGCCGCCATCACTCTCTTCAGTGACTTCAGAATGATGCTGGGCATCGAATTATCGTTTGAAAAGCTTTCGGCACAATAATGAATGGGGATGCCGGCGGATTTGCAAAGAAACTCGTAGTATGCAGCCTCGTCGCAATCCTGAAAGCGCCCCCAGCGGCTTACGTCATATACGAGAATTGCTTTGTAGGTCGCAACACGCTTTACAACATCCTGAATCAGTTGTTGAAGACCCTCCCGCCTCCGAAAAACAACCCCTGATCTGGCTGCGTCTGAGTATGTTTGAATAACCGAAAAGCCATGGGCCTCGGCATACTTCTCAATTGCTGAGGCCTGGTTTTCCAGTGAATATCGTTGATGCTCCGTGGACATCCGTAGGTATTGAGACACAGGCACGCGTACGTTGGGATCCATATCGGTTCTCCTGTAGACCTTGCCGGAGTGAAATAGCCGGACTCTTAGCGAGGATACTTTGTAGCAGTGAAAAGAAATCAGCAAACTAAGACCGGGGTGTGGGCAGCAACGGGATAAATCATGCGACCGGAGATCTGACGTGTATCGTTACCGAGTAGCAGACAACTTGGCTGGATACCAGGAGCGAAGCCGCCCGCACGAACGATGGATTTTGCTCCTTGTCTGGGAGGTCCTATGGAAGCAAAGTCTTTAGTCCCCGCGGCGCAGTACGTGCGCATGTCCACAGAGCAACAGCAGTACTCCATCGCCAACCAAAAGGCTGCCATTCAGACATACGCGAAAAGCCATGGCTATGTCGTGGCATCTACTTACGCAGACGCGGGAAAGAGTGGGATCGAGATCAAACATCGAAAGGAACTCCGACGACTTCTGGCTGATGTGATAAGTGGCTACGCTCAATACAAAGCGATTCTTGTCTACGACGTGAGCCGCTGGGGACGTTTTCAAGATGTTGATGAGGCTGCCCACTATGAATTTCTTTGCAAGAGTGCAGGTATACCGGTGCGCTACTGCGCAGAACAATTTCATAATGATGGATCACTAGCAAGCTCGATGATGAAAGCCCTGAAAAGAACGATGGCTGCCGAATACAGCCGCGAATTGGGAATTAAAGTCTCGGCGGGGCAGCGCCGCCTCGCACTTCTAGGATTCCGGGTTGTGGGAAAGGCTGGATATGGAATGCAACGCATGATGGTGTCGTCAGACGGGCGTAGGAGACTCATCTTGAAAGACGGCGAGCGGAAGGCGATCCAGACGGATCGAACCATTCTTGTGCCGGGTTCGCAGAGAGAAGTTAAGTGCATCCGCACAATCTTCGGACTTGCGGACTTGCGGACTTGCGTAAGACTCCAATGGAGATCGCTAGAGAACTGAACGTGCGCAACATCCATAGCTCGCATGGACGACCTTGGAGTCGTTCATCGGTCTATCGCATCCTGACGAATGAAAAATATGCTGGCTGCAATACCTACGGGAAGACGACGCAAAAGCTGTGTTCGCAAAGCCGCGCGGTCGAACGCCATCTCTGGATCACAAATCCACACGCATTCGCCTCTATCGTAAAGCCGGATATGTTTGACCGCATTCAGACGCTTATTAAGAAGAGGGCTACCCACCCTGAGAGATCGGATAGCTATTTTATCCAGGGAATGAAAAAGGTGCTGGCTCGTGAAGGAAAGCTGACCAAGAGCATTCTGGAAAGAAAGTTCTCCTTCAGCCATAACCGCTACAAGCGGTTCGGTTCGGTCGTGAAGGCTTATGAGCTGGCTGGGTTCCTACCGCCTCCGTCAACGCTGAAGTTGATTCACACGCAGAAGCAGATCAGACTCTTGCGCAATGCCTTGTACACTCGACTGAAACAACTGTTTTGCGACCGCGTGAGGTTCATCAGTCTACCGGGACAGCAGTTCCGGCAAATGGTGGAGATAGATGGTCGCCTCAGGGTCTCAATTTATCTCTGTCGGCCAATCAGAAACACTAGCGCCGGCGAACCTGGCTGGCTCCTAGGCGTGCGTTCTCCCGAGAGGGATTTACCGGCTCTCCTTTGCACGGTAGATCAGTCGGTTACTAAATTGTTGAATTTCTACTTGTTTCCCCCGATTGGCGACACCATCCTAAGATATAAAGTCCTTCGAGAGAGTAAAGCCTCGTTGTCCGCCGGGCGAAGACTCGGGAAACTGGATGACTTCTGCGACGTTGCAAAGGAGATCGCATCCCAGTGTGAGAACGTCGAGCGCAATTATGTTGTCGACGACATCGTGATAGGGGTGGACACTTGGATAATCACACTCGGCAACAAAGAAATTACCCTTGGGCCAATTTGTTCAACAATTTTCAGGATCTTGGCCCGAAACGCAGGTCAGGTGGTTTCCAGAGAGCGCCTACTGCAATCCGCACTAAAACAATTCCGCGACACCACGAACCTCACCTCAAATATAAACAAGCTGCGAGTCAAGCTGGGGTCAGAGGGTCGGAAACGCATCCAGACTATTCCGGGAGAGGGTTACATGTATGTCTCACCCGAGAAGGCCCCGGACGGTAGCTCGGCACTCGTTTCACAATGGCATATATAGGGGTGCATGACCAATCTCCCCAACCGAGGACGGGATTGGTGCGCCTGCCGCACCGCTCTCAGTACGGAGGATCCCAGTCCCGCCCTATCAGCACTTTATAGAACGATCGCAGCGATGTTTTTCCTTGCGCCTTGGAGGTCTCATGGAAACAAAGCCGTTAGTTCCCGCAGCGCAGTATCTCCGCGTGTCCACTGAACGTCAAGAATATTCGCTCGATTTTCAAGGTGCCGGAATTTCCAGTTACGCCGGGCACAACGGCTTCGTGATCGTCGAGACATACCGCGATGAGGCGAAAAGCGGTTTGGTAATGAAACACAGGGCTGGTTTATCACGACTACTCCAAGATGTGGTCACCGGAAAACACTGCTACCGGGCAATTCTTGTCTATGACGTGAGCCGTTGGGGACGCTTTCAAGATCCGGACGAGGCGGCGCACTACGAATTCTTGTGCAAGGCTGCCGGAGTGCCAGTTCACTACTGCGCAGAACACTTTTCTAACGACGCATATCTACCCAACCTCATCTTGAAGGCGCTGAAGCGCGTAATGGCAGGTGAGTACAGCCGAGAACTGTCCGACAAAGTCTTCGCTGGTATGACGCGGGTTGCCAAGCAGGGTTTCCGACCGGGTGGACAGCCTGGTTACGGTTTCCGAAGGGTGCTTCTCTCTTCTGAAGGCGTTCCCAAGGGTCAGCTTGTCGTCGGCGAGAGAAAGAGCATTACGAACGAGCGCGTTGTCTTGGTGCTTGGACCCGGAATAGAAGTGAGTTGTGTACGTGAAATCTATCGGATGTTCATCTCGCAAGGACTTTCAATGCAAAGTATTGCGGATGAACTGAACCGGCAAGCAGTTCCTTTCCAAGGTGCAAGGAGATGGAAGGATCACTCCGTGAGGAGAATCCTAACCAATCCAAAATACAAAGGAACCGCCATTTATAACCGCACCACTGCAAGGCTGAGAGCACCGCAGAGACCGACACCTGAATACGAGTGGATTGTAGTCCCAGACGCCATTCCGTCGATCGTAGACGCCAGGACGTTTGAAGCAGCTCAACAAGTTTTTCGCGAAAAGCACTGGAATCTTTCCAACGAGCAAGTCTTGGAGCCGCTCAGGCGTGTGCTGAAGACCAAAGGCAAGCTGACCTACACTCTCATTCGCAGCGAGCCAAACACCTTGAGCGCGGATGGCTATAGAAGGCGTTTTGGAACGCTGACAGCGGCCTTCAAGCTCGCCGGTTACAACTCACCTCGAATACGAATGGCTCAGCGTAAGAAGACACTCCAAACATTACGCAAGGAGCTCATGGATCGGTTGGTGAACATGTTCCCTGGTGAGGTTTCGATCCTTTCTAGAGGACCAATCCGCAAAGACTGCTTACGGCTGAGGAACGGAACTAGAGTAGGCGTGCGTGTGTGTCGGTCCAAGACTATGGTCATTCAAGGCCAAGTGTGGATAGTGCGGCCGGCTGGACTTGATAAGCGGCTAGTGTCCCTGGTGGCAGGAATGAATGCCGACAATACAGCACTGGAGCTTTTCTACGTGGTTCCTCCAATTGCAAATCGCTGCCAAGTCAATGTGTCCCTCAACCACAAATGGCTAAAGAGCGGCGTACGGCTTTCACACTTGAGTTCTTTTTGTGAAGTCGTGCGTACAATCCTGCTTCAGTGCAAGGGCCAAGCCGGTATTCCGATGTCAAGGCCCAAAGGATCGCTGTCACAGCAAGCAAGAGCCAGCATCGCAACTGCGCAACGCATACGCTGGGAAAGGTGGAGAGAACGAAAACGCCAGGCTTCACTCCGCATAGGGGCCAGTTAGATGTTCTCGGTCTGCCCAGCGCTGCGATTTGACCCGACGGGTGGGGTCCGCTCTTGACAATCGAGTGAATACTCCTGACGTTCGGTGAATACCCGGAGGTATTGGGCGGCCTGAACATTGGTCATGAGCGCTCCTTCCGAGTGGACCAAGGACCAACCTGAGAAACGGCATTATCGGCTAGGGCAGTTCTCGATGGTAGAACTGTCCTACAAATGTCTGCCGCCACTCCGTTCGACCTGCCGAATTGCCGTCCGTATCGCCGGAATGTCGGCACTCGTCGGGCTCCAAATCCTACCGCCGGAACTTTGTCCGCTGAGTGAAATGTTCAACATACGTTCCGGTTCCCGTTCGGTCCGTCGTTTGCTACCGGGTCCTTTAGGAGTGATCCGGTGGAGGACCGCTTGCAGAAACTCATTGCAGAGTATTGTGCTATCGAAAAGATGGATCGAATCATTCGGTCGGCGGACCAAAGAAGCGAGACCGAGTTGATGGGATTGAAGGTCCGCCAACTGAGGCGCCGGGAGATTCTTTTGGAACTTACCAAGTGGATTATCGCCGCTGAAGACTTGCTGAAACCACGGCAAACGCAGGAGGATTCTTTTAGTGGAAGACCGTTTGAAGGATGATCTGCCATGGGGACGCAAACGGGCAGACGAGGCGCTTTGTGCTTCTGAGGCCAGATATCGTCGACTTCTTGAGCAGCCCGGGATGGAATACCGATTCTCGATGAGCACTCGGGATTGATAACCGAATTGCAAGAGCACGTGACCGGATTTTTCTGCATCCCCGATGGCTATCAGATGTCGCTCGTGGTGCATTTACGGGATAGGGAGTGCAGCGATCTGAGACTGTGATCGTCGCCGAGAAGTAAGTAGTAGTCGGGTAGCAAAGAACGGGGGTTCGCGGGCCAGGGCTGGCGCGCGCTTTGGGTTGTCCCGAAGTTGTCATGAGTATAAAACAAGTCTCAGGTTGCCAAACTCAGCGGTTTCAGAACAGCACAAGCTGGAACGAGTTCCTCCATGGTACGGAAACCGACCATGATCCCTGGAGGCGCTTGCAGAGAGTGAGCAGAGATCTAGAACACTTGTGGAAGCGTTACCGGCCCGCTTCCAATCTTAAACTCTTCAGATACTCTCTGCTTTTCCCCCTCACCGGGACTTGGTTCCTGCGGTCACGCTGTTCTCGTCGCTCATCTATGCGTTTGGTTCCCTCGTGGAGAACAGAGTTAACTCCTACTCTTACGATGCCCAAGGTCGCGTTACGGAGCGGCACAGGAGGGGTGGACCTTTTGGCGACGAAGTGAGGATCACAAAGTATAACGACCATGGGGACAACGCCTCAGAGCGGACGACTACGGTCATGAATCCGGAAGCAGGAAGGCAATACACCGTGAGCGAAGCCGGAACCATGATTCCGGGTGGGCAGCCTCAACCGCCCCCACCACCTGCCGTATACGAAACACAATACACTTACCAATACGACGCGTATGGCAATTGGAACGAGCTGACGACTGCCGGCCGCTCTGACCCTGGCGCACCGTTTGCACCGGGCTCTGTCCGTCGCCGCAAGCTGACCTATTACTAACGTGCGCTTTGTTCAACGCGAACGTTTCGGGATAGTTGTCGATAAATCCCCATACACCAACTACGTCTCCGTGCCCGGCAACCCTCTGCTACCCGCCGACTAAGGATCGACCTCAAGGACGCGGATCAGGCGGCCAATACCACGCGTCGCGGGCCGCACCGGAGAACGACGTGGGCCTGCCGTATCGTTCGGTTGGTGGTATCGCCACAAACCGGCAAAGCGGAATTGTTGACGTAAGGTGGAATGTGCCGGCTCCGACGTTCTTGAGCTCTCTCCGTTGGAACTGATGATGGAACTGATGGCAGCTAAGCCATTCATTCCAAAGTACTGGCGGAGCGAGAGGAATTCGAACTCTCGGTACAGTTTTTTGAACCAGCAAGAGCCTGTCCGAGCGGGCTGATGGAGTCGTTGAAAGCGGACTGCTCGGATGCCCTCCGGAGAAAAACGCTGCAAAGCCTGCGTGTGGCCTTGAGCAGTACACTTTCTCCAGTCCAGTTTGAGAGCAATAGTTGCGGAATTGCGCCCATTTCCCGCAAATTCCAGAGTAATCCAGGCGGATTTCTCTGCACTTCAGACTATATGGCGGAGCAGGCAGTCTGGCGCGAACCTTTCTCTGCTCAAATTCCCTGCTAACAGGGAATTTAACAGGGAATTTTTGAAAATTTTGCCCTCCAAAACCGCACTTTCTTTCTCTAACTTGCACATTTTGCAGGAGAAACACATTTTCAGGTGCAAATCCGAGCAGGGAATTTTCAGCGATGTATCAGGGAATTAACAGGGAGGTATCAGGGAATTGCATTCGCGGATCAGCGATGTATGCAAGGAGGCTTCTTGCTTGGACCGAAGCTCCGAAAACCAGGGTCTATTGACCGCGGACGGCTCGTGTTTGCCGGAGGGATCCCAGCTGCTCCCGCTGCTCGGCCCAGCCCAAGGGAATGTCCTGACACAACTTCTCAAAGTTCAAGTCGTGAGGCTGGCGACCCGCCAGGATGTCTTCGACGATATCTGGCGCCAGGAAGGCACAGCGGAAAACCTTGCTGACATAGCGGTGGGTCAATCCGGCATCCCGCGCCAACGATCTCATATTGGATACCTTTCCTTGAATCACCTTCTCATACCAGCTGTGGGCCCGCGTTACGGCCTTGATCAGCGGACGCTTAGGATGCTCCATCCGGACACTGGAACTCGCTGGCACAATGAGATGAACTTCGCCCCCACATCTTTTTCTCTTTGCCTCCACGGTCAGGCTGATTAGGTCGCTCGCAGGGATCGTGCTTTTCAATCCAGAGACGTCGCTGGGAACCTCCCTGCCGCCGTTTTCCAACCGTTGACGCAATGTCGTTCTGCGGATCTGAACCTCGATCCTATTTTCCTGCAAGATGATTCGCGAGACGATGACAGACATAAGTTCTCGCAGGTCCTGGGAGGACGTGGAAGGCAGACGCAGGGCAAGCTGTTTCGCCGCCGTGACTAGTCGGCTCGCAACCGCAGGGTCTTCTTCCGCAAGGCCCAGTCCATCGAATACCTCGGCGTCGGATTTCAGGAAGGCGAGAAGCTTCTCGATGACTCGGCTTTCCAGTTCCTGGGCGGGGACCCGCGTCGGGCTATTTCCTTCACCCGCCATTTTCCTGATAGCAAGCTGGGAAACGTAATAGCGATATCGTCGACCTCTCCTGACAGTAAACGACGGCGTGTACCGGGCGCCATGGTCGTCCTCAACAAGCCCCGTCAATAGACTTGACGCCCGTTCTCGAACCCGGTTCCGACGCTTCCTAAGATTGCTGTCGAGCTGAGCCTGGACCCCATCCCAGAGCGGGCGCGGTACGATACCTTCGTGTTCTCCTGGATACCATTTGTCGCGGTGGCGGATCTCACCGATATAAAGCCGATTCCGTAAGAGGGCGTAGAGGGCGCCACGGGCGAAGGTCACTCCTCCGAGTCGAGCGCCGGTTCGTGTGATCCAAACCTTACTTCTGATTTTTTCGCGATCCAGCCGCTTCGCCAACTTGGAAACGCAACCGACTTCGAGGTACAGGGTGAAAATCTTCCAGACCAGCTCCGCCTCCTTCCGATTCGGAACCAGCTTGCGGCCCTCCAGGTCGTAGCCCAGAGGCACCAGCCCTCCCATCCACATTCCTTTCTTTTTTGAGGCCGCGATCTTGTCCCGAATCCTCTCCCCGGTGACTTCCCGTTCAAACTGTGCGAAGGACAGAAGGATGTTGAGGGTAAGCCGCCCCATCGAGGTCGTGGTATTGAACTGCTGGGTCACGGAAACAAAGGAAACTCGCTTGGCATCGAGAGCTTCGACAATCTTGGCAAAATCGGCCAGGCTCCGGGTCAGCCGGTCCACCTTATAGACGACAATGACATTAATCTTATTCGCCGCAACGTCTTCGAGCAGGTGCTTCAGGGCGGGCCGTTCCAAACTGCCACCCGAATATCCCCCATCGTCATAGCGTGTCGTCACCCCCCGCCAACCCTCATGCCGCTGGCTGGCGATGTAGGCCTCGCACGCTTCGCGTTGCGCGTCCAGCGAGTTGAAGGATTGTTCCAGACCTTCTTCGGAAGACTTCCGTGTATAGATGGCACAGTGGGTTGCGGTT
Organism: uncultured Acidobacteriaceae bacterium; assembly: GCA_963772195.1. GTDB lineage: Bacteria > Acidobacteriota > Terriglobia > Terriglobales > Acidobacteriaceae > Acidiflorens. The sequence goes on from CAVYWE010000007.1 coordinate 621,496, forward strand.
TTTGGATCCCGACTCATTGGACATCCTCAGGTTTGGCGTTTGCAGACTCGCGCTTGATTCCGAAAAACAAGGGTCCTGACCACCGGGTGCCAGTGATGAGCCGGGCAATCTCGGACAGGCTCTGGTAGCGATTGCCTTGATACTCGTACCCATTGTTTTCGACATGGACGAGGTGAGCGCGATCGCCCCACTGACGAACGAGTCGTGTTCCTGGCCGGATGCGCGGAGCGCGACCGGCAGTGGGATCACTTCCTTGCTCGAAGGCTCGACTGAGCTGGCGAAGTCGTTCCTGAGCACGGGCACTGAGCGATCCGTATGCCTCCTCTTGCACGCGATAAGAAAGGATCGGAATCATCAGATTCCGTCGCAGTTTGGACGACGGAGCGGAATGGAAGAACTGCTTCCAAAGATCGCACAACGCCGCTTTACTCAGTGTGGGCAAGGTGGCAAGGCGTTTTTGAACCGGTTCTGGCATAGGAAACCTCCCAGCCAGACATTGACGCTTCCCTTGCGCGAACAGTCAAGTGAGGGTGTCAGGCAAGATCTCAGGCGGGGGGAGCAGATAGGCATTCTGTGACGTTACCTAGGTCACTAGAGCCGACCATCTGGTACCTTTTCACTTGCACAAGATGTGGTACTATGCCCTGGACACACTTAGACATGTCGTATCATCCTTTCATGGCAATTGACTACTACAAGATTTTCGTTGAGTTGGGCGAACGTCACATTGAGTTGACGAAGCAGCAAAAAATGGTCGAGGTGGAGCTTGCAAAACTCACGGAAACCATTCAGTCCATTTTTAAGATGCTGACTCCCGCCCAACAGCGAAAGGCGCAAAAAGTGATTGAGCGCATTGAAGGTCCGAAGGGCGGACTGAAGCAAGGTGTAGTGATGGCACTGCGAGCAAGTACAAATGATTGGCTTACCCCTCCTCAAATTCGGGATTACCTGAAAAACATTGGGTTCGACTTTGGGGCTTCCGGTTCCGGTGGTTTGGCTTCGATTGGAACAACCTTGAAACGAATGGTTCCGGAGGAGGTTGAGGCTAAAGCTGTAAGTGGCGGGCAGATGGCTTACAGACTTCGAGGCTACAGTGGAATTACTGTTGGCGATGCCGTGATGGGATTCTTGGAAGACATGCAGCAGCTCCCGGCTTCGCTCCGTAAGCCACTTCCGTGATCGCCGGGTGTATCACTCTTGAACGAAGCACCCAGCGCATTGGCACTCCGCCGAGCGTTGAGAATGCCTACGAGCGAAGTCTTAGAGACAAGAAATGACTTTGGTTCCATATGCGAAACGCCCCGCGCTGAGAACACGGAGCGTTTCAAAAAGCGAGGTGAACGATCATGAGCCGACAGCCACCAACAACTGAGTAGTTGACTAAGCGCCCCGCTTCCTGCATCAACAGGTTGCGGGGCTAATCCAAAGCGCGGAGTGACCCACGCCTGAAACCCAATCGTATTTTGGCTGGTTTCTCCGCAGAACGCAAGCGGAGGAACCCCATGACCTGTATCCGATGTAAACACCAAACCTGCACGACGTTTGGGCACTTCGGTAAGCACCGCATCCAGCGTTGGCGCTGCAATTCTTGTCAAGCCACTTTCTGCGAACCCCACGAACGGCTGACCCGAGACACGATGACCTCGAATCCTGGCACCGCGATGCGTGCGATTCAATGCCTTATTGAGGGCTGTTCGATCCGAAGCACCGAGCGACTTACTAGCCTGAATCGCAACACGATCATGCGGCTGCTTATCCTTGCGGGAGAGCCGACCAACTCTTTACGTCAACGAAAAGGATATTGAGAAATGTTCAATCAATTACAGGTCGCCTACGAAGAAATTCACAACCTCGTTCCTTATGCGAGAAACGCCCGCACCCATTCGAAACAACAGATTCGTCAGATTGCGGAGAGCATCCGCACCTTTGGCTTCACGAATCCAGTTCTCGTAAATCGATCGAGAATGATCGTCGCCGGCCACGGCCGTGTCCAGGCCGCAAAACTCCTGGCCATCAGGAAAGTGCCGACCATATGCCTGGATAGTCTTACGGAAGACCAGGTCCGCGCCTACATTCTGGCCGATAACAGGCTGGCCGAAAAAGCCGGTTGGGACCATTCCATCCTCGCGATCGAACTCCAGCATTTGACCTCGGTCGACCTTGACTTTGATGTTTCCGTCACCGGCTTCGAGGTAGGGGAAATTGACCTCATTCTGCAGGAAGCTGCGGCGCAAGAAGAAGAAAAGGACGAGGAGCCAGTCGAGATCCGCTCCGGTCCAGCGGTCACCAAGCCGGGAGACATTTGGCTCTTGGGGGATCATCGTCTGATCTGCGGCGACGCTCTCGATGCATCGACCTACCACGCCCTCATGGAGGGCAGGAGAGCCGATGTGGTTTTCGCCGACCCGCCCTATAACGTGAAGATTGACGGGAATGTTTGCGGGAAAGGAGCGATTCGTCATCGCGAATTCGCCATGGCTTCGGGCGAGATGACGGAAGCTGAGTTTTTCGATTTCCTATGTACGGCACTTTCTCTCCTGGAGCGTCACAGCCGCAGCGGCTCCGTTCACTTCATCTGCATGGATTGGCGCCATGCCGCCGAAGTCTTGCTGGCTGGCAAGAAGGCGTACGAAACGCTCCTCAATCTTTGCGTCTGGACGAAAGACAATGGCGGCATGGGCTCGTTCTATCGGTCGCAGCATGAGTTGATCTTTGTCTTCAGAAAGGGAAAAGAGCAGCATCGGAACAACGTTCAACTGGGAAAATTCACGCGCAACCGCACCAATGTTTGGCGCTATCCCGGCGTCAATACCTTGTCGAAATCCGGAGCGGAAGGCAATCTCTTGGCTCTGCATCCGACGGTGAAGCCGGTGGCGATGATTGCCGATGCCATTCTGGATTGTTCCGCGCGAGGCGACCTTGTTCTCGACAACTTTTCTGGCGTCGGTTCCACCATCCTTGCAGCGGAGAAGGTGGGCAGAGTCTGCTATGCGATCGAGATCGATCCCTTGTACGTCGATGCCGCGGTCCGAAGATGGGAAAAGCACGCGGGCGAAAGAGCCGTTTGCGCCGCAACCGGCGAATGCTTCGATCGAGTGGAGGCGCCCCATGGCTGCTGATTCTGAGGATCAGGTTGGTTATAAAAAACCGCCGCAAGCATCCCGATTCCAAAAGGGGCGCTCGGGCAACCCCACTGGGCGCCCCTGGAAAGCTCCCACCCTCCCGGAGTTGCTCGGAAAGGTGTCGAAACAAAAGGTTACGACCAACACCAAGAACGGTCCCAAGCGGATGACCAAGCTTGAGGCCAGCCTCACGCAATTAGCGAATAAAGCAGCCAGCGGGGATCTGAAAGCGCTGCGGATTCTCATGCAGCTGGCGGGTCAGTTCCCAGAAGCCATAAAGGAAAAGAACACAGAGCAGGAGGCGACAGATGCGAGAGACAAGCTCCTCGCCATACTCGAACGCTATGAAAGCTGATCGGTTCAGGGCTCTTTCGCCGGCAGCGCGCCGCCAGGTGATCGGGGAACTTTCCGAACGCGACGCACATGCCCTTTTATACGACTGGGAATTCTGGGCTCGACCGGCCCAACTCGCTCCGCCTGGCGATTGGGTGAACTGGCTCATTCTCGCGGGTCGGGGGTTTGGAAAGACGCGCGTGGGCGCCGAGCAGGTCCGGCGTTGGACGAAGGAATTCCCGATCGTGAACCTGATCGGTCCGACGGCCGCCGACGTCCGCGACATCATGGTGCAAGGCATCGGCGCGGGCTCGGCGATCATGGAAGTATGCCCTAGAGATGAAGCCCCGGTCTATGAGAAGTCGAATCGCCGGCTCGTCTGGCCGAACGGCGCCGTCTCGTTTCTGTTCTCTGCCGAGGAACCGGAACGTCTGCGCGGTCCCCAACATATGAAACTCTGGTGCGACGAGATTGCCGCCTGGAGGAACCCCGGAGCCTGTTGGGAGCAAGCCGAGTTTGGTTTGCGTCTCGGCGCAAAGCCGCAGACGGTGATCACAACAACGCCGAAGCCGACGAGGCTGATCAAGAGGCTCACGCACAGTAAATCGACCCACCTCACCCAGGGCACAACCTACGACAATCGCTCCAACCTGGCGCCCGTTTTTCTCAAAACGATCATCGCCAAGTACGAAGGCACCCGGCTCGGTCGCCAGGAGTTGAACGCCGAGATTCTCGAGGATCGCCCCGGCGCGTTGTGGACCTTGAAGGCGATCGACGCGGATCGCGTGCTTCAGCCGCCCGCCCTGCGGCGCATTGTTGTCGGAGTCGATCCGGCCATGACGAGCGGCGAGGAGTCCGACGAGTGGGGGATTGTTTGCGTGGCCGAGGGCGCTTCGCTCTCCGGCGAGGAATGGCCGCCACACTATTACGTGTTAGACGACTTGAGCGGAAGGTTCACGCCGAATGACGCCGCCAAGTGCGCGATCCATGCTTACAAAGCCCACCAGGCCGACCGCATCGTGGCTGAGGTCAATAACGGCGGCGACCTGGTCGAGGCCATTCTCCGCAACGTCGATCATGCCTTCGCTTATAAGGCCGTGCACGCCTCGCGTGGCAAACTGATCCGCGCCGAACCAATTGCGGCGCTCTACGAGCAGCACCGTGTCCACCATGTGGGCACCTTCGGCGCCCTCGAAGACCAGATGTGCGATTACGTGCCCATGGTCTCGAAGTCTCCGGACCGCATGGACGCGCTTGTCTGGGCACTAACCGAGTTGACTGACGACGGAGAGCAGGAGCTGTTCTATGAGCGTTCCGAGATTCACGCGATTTCGCCGGAGCTGGACGCCTTTCCGGATTTGCTCAGCTTCTGAGGGGCCTTTGAAACCGCCACACGTGACTCGTGGTGATCGTAAGGTAGTACAGGCTCTTGCTGGTTTCGGAAACTGTACCGAGAGTTCGAATTCCTCTCGCTCCGCCACACAGTCTGAAGTGCAGAGAAATCCGCCTGGATTGCTCTGGGAATTGCAGAAAATGGGCGCAATTCCGCAACTCTTACTCTCAAACCGGACCGGAGAAAGTGTCGCTCTCAACGCCGTAGGCAAGCTTTAGAGCCTTTTTCTCTGGAGGGCAGACGACCAGTCCGGTTTCAACGACTCGGTCAGGCGAATGTAATACGATCACAAAACGATCGTGAGGAGTCGCTTGAAGGTGACGGTCGAAATCAAATCGCAGGAGCCTCTGGCCAAGCCAGGAACGAAGAACCTTGAGGCTTACTCGCTCTACGTCAAAGGCCGAGCGCTTCTATATCGCCGGGGCGTAAAAGTTTCGCTTGCACTGGAGTGTTTCAACCAAGCTGTGGCGCTTGATTCCGAATACGCGCTCAGCAATCGCGTCTTTGACGTTCTTAAACAACGGTGCGGAGAAAAACGCGAAGGATGGGTTTTCCCGTCGAAACGCGCCGAGTCAGCTCATCTCACCACAATGGCGAAGAGATTTCGCGAAGCAAGGGTCAAAGCTGGGCTTCCCGAGGATCTTGTCCTCTATTGTGGACGGCATGATTACGGCACCCGGATTCTTAGGAGAACCGGAAACCTGGCTGCCGTCATGAGAACCATGGGCCACAAGGATGTGAAGACTGCCATGCAGTATCAGCACCCCGAGCTAGAGATCGTGCGCGCTGCGCTCGATCAAGACACAGCAGCAGTAGAGAAACGGGCGTAGCCGGATTGAGTTACGGCACACTTTACGGCACACCCGAAACATCAACTCCGGTAAGTGATTGAAAAGATGGTGAGCGCGGAAGGAATCGAATCCACACTTGAACGTAACTTCAACAAGATACAGAGCAACGGATGGCAATTTTGGCGCTTCTGGGACATGCAAGGCAGTCATAATGGATTGTGAATTGGATTGTGCGGTGCTCGGCTATGCTACAAGATCGGCTCGAACCGCTCTCGCAGCCATTGATGCAGAATAACGAGTGCGCTCTTGCAAAGAACGACGAAGGGACTGTCCTTCAATACCGTATTTTGTTTGGTAATATCGGCAAGTGAAAGCTAAAACCCTCCTGTCCAGCCGGAAACATCCTGCCAAGCGTTCTAAGCGGTGAGGGTGATTCTCATCGCCTTGAACGGGCTTCAGCGGCGCTGATCACGCGAGGTCTCGCCGAAATGGCGCCGCCGAGGGGGTGAAGCTGGCGGATAAGATCCGAGCGGCAGACGAACTTTACCTCGCCGATATTACTTTGGTCACCTTGCGCCTCCCTCCACAAAGGGACTAGCTTGATTTGCGTCAGTCGAGCCCTAGCGCAGCAAGAAAGGGAGAGGACCCGTGAGTGATTTAAGGGTTGAGGGAGCCGGGTACCCCCGCCGTCGAATCGAAGCTCCGGGGGCGATGCCGAACGGCACGCGGGTAACACCGACAGGCGTCTACAAAGATGGCGACGCCCATAGACCGGGGGACCTCGGAACAATCCTCGTGTCACTTGGGCCTGCCAAGATGGAACAGTTCGATGATGAACAACACTATATGTATGCTGTTCAATGGGACGACACGGAGGTCCCGGTGTTCCTTGCCGATCTGCGTTTGCGGGACGTGGGGCGATGGAAGAACGCCGTCACCTGGATGCTGTACGACCGGCCACGCGGTTACCCCAACGACTTTGTTGCAAAGAGACTCAACTACGACGAGCCGACAAACGAAACACTTCTCTTCAGTTCTCTGGAACATGCGCGGCGGCATTTGACGGCCTTGGGCCTTACCTGCATTGGGCGTCACCCCGACGATGACCCTGAAATGCCAGAAGTCTGGCTATGAGGAGATTGAAACAATGGGCGTGATGAACAGAATACCTCGTCAGTTGACGTAATATCGCCCGGAAAAAACTCAATCTCGAAAAACTGAATGCGGCACTGGCAACGTACACGGAGGCATCTGCCGCGCACAAAAAACGCCCACTTCCAAAATGTGTTGCAATGGGATTTTCCAAACTCATGGCTGCCCCTCGGTTCGCTTGTTGCGAGGATAGCATGCACGTTACCCTGTGTCCTTAAGCCTTGCGTATTATCTTACTAATTGTCGTTGCGCCGCTGAGGAACTCAGACTGTTCCTTTGCACTCATTTTCAGATACAGGTTGGCAGAAATTCTTGCCATCTCTCTGATGGTCTCTTCGCGTTCTTTTGGTGCTAGCTGTTCTGTTCTGTCTAGGATCAGCTTCACACACTCCTCCCTGAGTCTGTCATCCTGTGGGGGATCGTCCATTAGCTCTCGATAGTCTTGGATGATTTCTTCTTTAGTCATAACAGTTATAGTACCACAACCTCTTTTCTCTCTCTTACACAATAAGACCCCTCAGATTCAGGCTGAGGGGTCTTCATTGTCAATTAGTACTATCACTTTCCGAATATTTTAATCCACTCATCCATGAACCATGAACGCTGCATCATCAGTTCAGTTGTTTTGCCTTGCAGAGCAGCTTTTGTGGCGGCATTCTGTTCTTCTATTGTACCCAGCTTCTGAGTCAAATGAGCACTGTGGCTCATTTCAGTCAGTTCTACTGGGGGAGGGGCGATCCCTTGCTCAGCATCACGAGCAGCATCCCAAGAGGCTTGTTCTGCCGCATCCTTGGTAAAGGACATGGAATCAAGAAGGTTACCGCCTCCTCCAGATGCTACTCCCCCAAACATGGCGACCTGACCTGCCCAAGCGTCAAAACTGTTCGGAAGTACCAATTTCAAAACTGAATTTACGTTTCCAAAAAGGTTAGACGCCATCTGAAATAAGGAAAGATGCGGCCCAAACACTCCCATGTTGTCGTTATTGTTGTCGTTGTTCATGACCGTGACCGTTATATTCTCTGCCACCCCGGTCGAGGGTTTAATCGGAGTGTTAAGATAGTCATTAGCTTCCTTGGTTAACAGAGGCTGGTCCTCTTTCGATCCGCCGCCCACCACTACATCTGGTTGTGTTGAGTAGTTACCTAAAACAAGATCGGGTACAACAAAATCTCTTACCTCGTACCCACCGTGAACCCCAAACATAGACCAAAACCAGCCCGACCCGTATTCACCCCTCAGACCGTTTGGATCGGTCATACCCATCGCAGAGCCTCTGACATAAGCATAACGATTGAGTGTTTGCGGGTCGCCAAGGCTAACCGCTGCCATCCCAGAAGGATCAGGGTTTAACCAACGGCCCTGAATCGGACTCTGTTCTCTGAACGTAAAGTCAAAAAGGCTGCCATCTAAGTCTTGTGTGTGACCTGTGAAATCAGCAACAGTTGCGCCGGAATTGGCATACTCTTCTCCAAATGGAGCAAAAAATCGGTCCAATACCTTGCCCTTGGCAGTGTTAGTACCTAGTATACCGTTGCCCAACAAATCTGGATGCTGATACACAACGGAACTACCATCATAAATAATCCCGGCACTCTTGGGAAGACCAAGGTACGTTCTGGTGTTGGTCTGTCCGCTTTGGACTCCCAGTTTGCCTGTAGGACCATAAAGAATCTGAGTAAGGTTCTCCTCTACTACCCTGTCGAACGCATCGTAGGTCAGGGTCTTGCCGTCAATGCTAGCAACTCTGTTCTCTGCGTCCCACGTATAGGTGTGAAGCACTCCCGTGTTGATGGTTAGAAGGTTTCCTGACGCGTCATAAGTCGGAACATTCGAGCCAAGAGTAGCAATCTCGTTCTTATTGTTATATGTAGCCGAGAAGGTTACACTTCCAGACTTGGCGATATTTCCAAACTGGTCGTAGGCGAATGTCTGGGACCAAACAGAGCCGCAGTTATCGCTCGATAACCTGTTCAATGAGTCGTAGGTGTATGTGCAAGTCTGGGCATTAGCAGGAGTCACCGTGTCAGTGAACGCTTGTTTGCTCAGTTGTCCGGTAGGAAACCATGTCAAAACATCTTGAATAGTGCTAGTGTTTTGATGCAGCGTATAGCTGCTTTGTCTTCCAGTTGTAGAACTATAAACAAACGCGTCGTAGTCTCCAGAGCCATAGCTGATTCTGGTGGTTCTGCCTAATGCATAATAGGTGTCACTGACCAGATGGTTACACGTGCCGTTACAGTTGCTCGTCTCTGATAAAGTCTGGAAGCGCCCCATTGAGTCAACCCCAAAGGCCCAATTGGGGATTCCCGGTACTCCGCCCAAGGTAGCAATCGCACCGTTCGCGTAGTAGCTAGCTATAGTGTGATAGTACCCGCCGGAGTTTGGGGTGCTCTCATACACATCTGTCTTGTCCCCACGGGCGTTGTAGCTGAACCCAAAGTCCGTGATTTTAGTTCCCCCAACACTGGTTGCAGTGTATGCCTCTGCAAGACGGTTGGTGGTGTTTTGCATCGTCTGTGAATTTACGGTCGCAAAGTCATAGACGAAGTATTTGTTTACACCCGTTGAACCGGGCCCGCTATATACAACGCTGGCTACGCGCCCTATTGCGTCGTACGAATAGCAAGTAGTGTTGCCTCGCGCATCATATCTTTTCACTAGTTTCCCAGACGCGTAAGCAGTACAGGCCACGCCGGGGCTGGAGGGAGCAGTGTCATACCAGAACTGCACTAGACCAGATTCTGGAGTAGTCTCCGTCAACTTGCGATGGATTAGGTCATAAGTCATTGGTCGGGTTTGAGGAGTGCCGTTTGCAAACTGGGTTATTGTAGTTAGATCGCCTACAGCGTTATAACCGTAAGTAGTCAAAAACCCAGAAGCAGTACTTGTTTGACCACACGACGCATATCCGGGTGAGGTTGTAATTTCACAAACAGACACAACACGACCAAGCCCGTCTACTTCCGTCTGGGTGGATACAACAGGAGATGTCCCCCCGCTAGTGGTCACTTTTACGTCATTCGCATTGTACGAATACGTTTCAGTTGCACCCGTGGTAGAGTCCGTTTTCGTTACCAAACGGCCAACACTGTCATAAGTATAAGAAAATTTAGTAGTGGTACAAGTTGCTCCCAGCGTGGTCGTGGAGCAAGGCAGTGACATCGATGTTAAGAAGGTGCCTGAGTAAGTGTTCGACGTAGTGTCGTAAGCAGACCCATTCTTATCCTGGTTGGACACTGTATTTCCAACACCATCGAAGGTTTTATATGAAGTTACCGTGTGAGTCCCGACAGTTTCATTCGCCTGTACGCGGTTAGGCGTAAAAGTGGAGTTCGCGGAGAAATTACTCTGATCCGTTGCTTGCGTAGGGCGAAAAAATACATCGTTATACTGCGCGGTAGAGGTACCTAAAACATTGCTCGCAGCGGTCGGTACTCCACCATTGCAATCCCAAGTAAAAGAAGTGCTCACCCCGTTGAACAAACTACTTGTCGCTAAAGTGTTGTTGCAGGATGTCACGTTATTAGATGACGCTGCTCCGAAGGCGTCCGTGGTCGAAGCCACACTGCCGTTGGGATTGTATGTGTTTTGAATTGTTTGAGAGGTCCCACCTACGGCTATCAACTTGGATATAGATGTTCTGTTGCTATGATTGTCATACGTAAACTGTGAAGAGTCTACAGTGACGCCGCCGCTAGTGGTGACACTGCTAGCCGGATAATTAACTCCCGGAAGTACTGTTTCCGTATACACAGTCCCACTCGATGCCGGGATGTACGTCTTGATGTCAGTTGGGTAGGCGTAAGCGGTGGTGTCTAGCGTGGTAGAGACGTGGCTCGAAGCCGCCGTGACGGTCGTGTCGCCTTTGTACTTGTACACATCTATAGTGCTGATTGGATATGGGTATTGATTGTCCAACACTCCGTTTTGGTAGGTCAGCACGGTGGACACAGTACTGCCCGTTGAGTCTTTTACAATGTCTGAGAACGTGTAATTATTGATGTACCCGGACAGAATTGTTTCCGTTCCACCGAACGGCAGAGTTTTGACTACTTGATTGTCGAAGAAACTGCCATTGGCAATCTTTGTATGGGCGTACGTTTCGGTAAGACCGTTTTCGGCCCTAGCCAAATTAATTGGCCCAGCGGATGAACAATCTATTCCGTTGTTGGCACCGGAGTAGGTGTAATTGATAGTGCCCCCTGTCGGCAGGGTCATAGACGCCAGCCTGCCAGTGATCGTTCCGACAGGCGTACTCGGCCCGTGCTCATAAACGAACGAGAGAGAAGAAGTGTCAGGGAAGGAAACAGAGGTGGGCACCCAGTGCAACACGCCAGTGATGTCGTGGCTTGGGCATCCAAAAGACGTTTGAATAGTCTTCTGGGTATAGATAACGGTGGTGTTTTGCTGGGTAACGCCATCTGGCCCAAGGTATGAATAGGTGTCGTTGCCGTTGTACCCACTTCCGAGAGACACACTCAACACGTTGCTACCCAGAGTGTCTGTGTAGTACCCGGTCGCTTGTCCGTTTACTATTCCAGTGCTCGTAAAAGTAATGATGTTCCCGTTCTTATCCACTAACAAACCCGCCGCGCTATCTATGCTATTGTTGTCATGGTCCAGCACGATGAAGTCTTTAATCGTCCCATCTGAATTCGTAGTAGCGTATGCGTTCAGTCCAGTTCCATCTGTAGATTGCTCGCTATCGTTATTGCCTAAACAACCCGCAGAATCAAAATAAATGGTAGGAAAACTATGCAACGCACCCGTACTATCAGTGAACTTGAACCCTTGATTCAACTGCGTTGAAATGTTGTTGTCAGGAAAAGGGCAGTGTACCATTTGAGAGTGGTACGTGCTAGCGCCCGTGCCTGCTATTTGTAGCCTTAAATATGGAGAGGAATACACGTTGTTTCCGTCCATAGTTAAGGCTACATCGGAATTCACGACCAATGCGGCTTTGAATGGTGTAATTCCTGCCTTAGAACGCACTGGTATACTCACTATTAAGTTTAGGTTGGAGTTGGCGATGGTGTCGTATTTGTAAGAAGAGTACGAATTGTAGGGCAAAATGCCCTGACCTAGCCCTAGCGTGCTAGTGAGCAACAGCAGTGATAGCAATAGTTTCTTGAGTGTTTTCATTTTGTCCTTTGCGGTTTCAGAGTTTGTGTCGCTGGTTAGGCCATAATCTCGGAGACATTAGTGCCGCAGCGAAGGGAATGCTATTGTCAAAATGTGCTTTTTGTTGTCAAGACCTGATTAGCGGTGGAAATCGAGGCGTGCGGCAACTGGGATAGGAGAGGCGACAGAGTTCTGCTCTTGATCATGCCCGGATACCGGTTGTCGTCTTGAATTGGTATGAGATAGCAGAGTGGCAGGGCCGGATTGCGCGGGACTTAAATGAAAGACATCTTGTATTCCGGGGGACTCAGTGATTTGTTTTAGAAGGTGGTCGTTGCGCAATTGCCTTGGAGTGGTCCCGTGTATTTTCCTGAAGTCTCGGTAGAAGTTGCTTAAGTCGCTATAACCAAATTCAAGAGCTATCTGCTTCATGGGTTGGGCGCGTTGTTTCACCAAATTGGCGGCTCGGATCATGCGCACCTCCAGCAGGTGTCTTCTAAATGTCTTTCCAACTTCTCGGTGGAATAGGCGATTCATGTATGTCTCCGATAGACCGAGCGTTCTACTTGTTCCCGTCAAACTCAACGGAATCGACGATCCGTGTTCCTCGATGATTCTTAGGGTCATTCGAATGCGGGGGTCCACACGAGTTCTCCCAGCTTTGTGTTGTCTGCGATTTGAAAATGAACAGTCTACGCAGGACCACGCATCTAAATCCGGCCTCCTATTGAGAAGTTGGGGTTAGCATATTAGTCCCAAAGGGCCGGACTTTGAGCACATGACCGTGATCGCCCATCGGCGAGTGGTCTGTGGAGGACGGAGAGGGGTGAACAGAGAAGAACTTGCCGGATGACGACCGGGAAAGAGCAGTAGAGATGCAGATAAGCATTGAATGTCTCCCCTTTTCGAACACAGCAATGAAAAGAACGCTATGCATGACCATGCCTTCGCTGCGCACCAACGCGCAACGCACGGTCGAACAGAATGCAGGGAAGAATCCCTCTAAGAAGTCTCAGAGACAGCTTGAGATCAAAATCTTTCTTTCGGGATTGGACGGACAGTAGGCGCATTAGAAGCCCGTGTCAAGGGAAAAAGCCTTTAATCACACCCTTTCGAGTGAAGGGAATTGTCGAGCGTTCTCGTTCTCTAAGGTAACGGGTTTAACTACTCGACTGGGATGCGTTCGAGCAGTACCAGCGCTTTGCGCTTTAAGCACTGACTGGCGTGTGGTTGAATGAACTGAACTCAATCATGGTTCTAAACGATCCCGGCGACGGAACTTTGACCGGAAAATATCGTTCCATAGTCGGACGCGATCCCCACACCAGAGATTTGGCGGGCAGGACTAGCTCAGTTGAACAGGGTAAGCAATTACTCGGGTTCGCAGTTTGTTTCCAAATTGACAATCCAAGTCCGGGATACGGACACTACTCTGTCCCTCGTCATAATCCTGTACGGCTTTGACATTTTTCATTAGACCCCTTGGTAGTGTCTTCGTTTGAAATCCTTATCGTTGAAGTGTGGCATGAATCGTGGTCCCAATCCATTCTGACAGCGTCAGCTTGTCAGCCTTCGCTGTCGATTCCATCGCCTTTGGATCGTCTCCAGGCGAAATGATAAGACCACCCCGGTTCCTTCGCAATGCTACGCTCGATAGTTGACGAAAAGTCGCCACTGCACTAACAACTAGGTCGTGCGTGTAATTGATCTGGAGTCTAGGCCTTCTTTTGTGCTCGCCACTTTGCCCAGCGCGCTTTCTGAGCTGCGACAATCCTTTTGCGGGCAACGGGAGACATTGTGCGTCCCTTGCGAGAACTGATTGGAACCACCTTTTGCCCCTTGATCTTTGCCCACCGCGCCCGTTGAGCAGCCGCAATTCTCTTGCGCCCCGCAACCGAGATAGTTCCCCTTTTGCGCGTTGGTCGGCTCCCATGCATGTAGACGTTTCCGAAAGCGGTCAGGGCGGCTGCCACGCGGTGCACTTCATCCTCAAGTCGTTTTCGTTCCTTCTGGAGTTCGCTTACTACAGACTGCATCAGTGTTTTTGGCATGAAGCAATCCTATCACTAGCGAATTGGGGCTAAGTCAGTGATTAGGATTTACGAGAAGCTTTCGTTTTGTTTCCTTTCACCGCGGGGCGCTCGCTCTTGGGTTCGCGTGGAGAATTCTTGAGTCCTCTTTGCGCGGCGACGGAAGCCCGCAAGTCTTTCAAGAGATCGGAGCCCGGGGCAGCGACATGAACACCGACCGCCTCTCCCGAAGTCCGCTGTAGCCATCGATTCAATTCTTCCGGGCTCGCAACCACGTTTCGGCCCTCGCGACGCACTGGCATCCCTTCCTTCGCCCAGCGGTGAACAGTGGAATTGGGCATGCCGGGGAATTGGGCGATAGCTGGCCAACCGCGAAGCTCGGAGGATTTACTGGGTAATGCCTTCGGTCGACTCGTTGCGCTCTTGTGTTTGAGTTTGGTCTTCACACAGCTCCTACGAAAAGAGACTCCCCTGAGGTTGAGTGATTTCCACCGGTGCTGAGCATTCCGCATCATCGTTGGCGGGTCGATTAACCCGCGAACTGACAGGGAAGCAACTCATCAGCCGAGCATCGAATGGTGTTAGGAATTGCGAGGTAACACTGGTGTCCGTTAAGCCCGGATCAAGCCATAGATCGTAGCATTGCGGATCGAGAATCACCGGCCTTCGGTCATGGAAGCGAGCGAGCACAGAGTCTATTGCGCTTGATTGCTGGCGTCGTGCCGGCGGAGAAATTCTTGCATTCGGGCTGCGTCGCGGAACGCTTCCGTGCCGCCGCAGTCGGTGGTGGAGAATGCTCCGCACAGGTTTCCGTAGGCCAGGCACGTCGTGAGATCCGCTCCGCGCAGAAATTGGTGGAGGAACCCGGCGTCGAAGCTGTCACCTGCGCCAATCGGATCGATGACCGTTACCGGCACGGCGGGTGCACTGAATCGGTGCCCATCCCGAATAGCAACGGCGCCGCTGGCGCCCAATTTGACCACGAGAGTTTCCACCTTTTGTGCGAACCGCGAGAGCGCGGTTTCCACGTCGTCAGCCCGGGACATTCTCATCGCTTCGCGCTCGTTCGGTAGCAGGATATCCACGGACGGCAGGATCTCTTCGAGGACGCTGTCCCAGCGGTCGTCGGGATCGTCGTTCGTGTCGAGCGAGGTGGTCAGGCCGGCGGACTTCATGCGCCGAAAAAGTTCAGGCACATGCGGGAACAATTCACGCTGCAAAAACAGCGATGACATATGGAAGTGGCGCGCGGATGCCAGATAATCGAGGTCGAGATCCTCAAAGCGCAACTCGGAGATTGTGCCAGGATACGTGAGGATGTGGCGTTGCGGTCCGTGGGGCAGAACGAGCGTTACGCCAGACTTGGCGCCATGTACTACGCCCGCCAAGTCCACTCCGCGTTCGCGCAGCCGTTCGACCGCGAGGGTTCCGAAAGAGTCGTCGCCGACCTTGGTGACGAACCCCACGCGGCTGCCAAGAGCGGCGAGATTATGCGCCAGAATGGCCGAAGAACTGCCTAACGTGATGGCGAACCCGCTGGCCAGCAGTTCGCGTTCCATGGGCATTTGCTCGGGCAGACCGTAGAGGATTAGGTCAAGATTGATCTCCCCGGCGATCGCGATGTCGAGCTTGGACATGGAGCAGGACCTTTTGGCGTTCCTTGCTAATTACTAACAGTTGGTTCTAGCGGCCGTCCGTGAGTTCGACCACGCGCGTCAGGTTTTTCGGCGAGTCGGGATTCAGGCCCTTTTTGAGGCCATAATAAACACCGTACAGTTGACCCCAAATCGTGAACGCCGCGGGTTGCACATACTCGGGCGACTGGAGGCCAAGTTCGATGGCGAAGTCGGAGGCAAGCTGGGCCCGGCTTTCGACACGATTCGCAATCACCAAGGTAGCCGCCCCAAGAGCTTTCATTTCTTCGAGCAACTCCACTTCTGCGTCGTAGGAAGTTTCCGACATAAGAAACGTAATCAGGGTTTCCGGGCCCGCAATCGATTTCGGACCGTGACGGAACTCGAGAGAATGAAACACCTGGGCATAAGACGATGAGGATTCGGTCACCTTCAACATGCATTCCGAAGCAATGCCGAACCGGGGGCCCTGCGCCAGGAAGACGAAATCAGAGAAACTGCGAGACTCGACAAACGACCGCAGACGCTGCGGAACATTCTTTAGAAGGGGCTCGACCTGGTGCGGGAGTTCGACCAATGCGCGACCGAAGGCGTCATTGCAGGAGACGGTTGCCGCGAGGTATTGCAGCCCCAGCAGCATGGAGGTGAACGATCGCGTCATGACCGTGCTCCTCTCGTCGGCGTCGAGAAGCTTCAACGTTACGCTGCATGCCGCCTCCAGCGGTTGGCCGTCGGCACAGGTAATGGCGATGGTGCGAAGATTGTGATTCTTCTCCAACATCTGCGCGGCGCGGACTGCCTCCGACGTAAGGCCGGAGCGCGAAATCACGACCGGAATATAATCCCGTCCGGCGTGCAGAGTGAGCGCGGAATACATCAACAAGTCAGAAGCGGGGACAGCCCGTGCCAGTAACTTGAGATAGTTGAAGCTCGATGCGGCAGCCTGCGCGAGATAGTAACTGGTTCCACAACCCACAAAAATCCACTCCGCTCCGGGTCGCGCGAGTTGAGTGGCCGCACGCAGTTCCGCGCTGGTTGCCAGCTGGGCGAGACACGCGCTCCAGCACTGGGGCTGGGAAAAAATCTCGCTCAGCGTGTGCTGGCCCTGTTCCGTAATTTCTGCCGATTTCATGGGGTCTGTTCAACTCCGAACTAGTTCTAAGCTCTCGGATTGTTCCGCCTACACCAGCGTGACCTTCACTCCTGCCTCTTTCAGCGCGCGCAAATCTGCCTTCAGTATCTCCTTGTCGGTAATCACTTGATGGATCGCCGAGACCGGCATGATGTTGCACAGGCTGCGGCGGCCGAACTTACTCGAGTCGCAAACCGCTATCGTCCTGCGGGCAATTTCGACCATAACCCGGTTCACTTCGGACTCCAACAAATTCGGAGTGAAAAGGCCGGCCTTGGTGTCGAAGCCATCGACGCCCAGGAACAAGATGTCGGCGCTAAGTTGGCGCAGAGTTCGCTCGGCCAGGGGACCGACCAGGGAAAACGAGCTTTTGCGCAGCGTGCCTCCGGTCAGGATCACTTCAATCTGCGTGCCCGCCAACTCCGCCGCGATGTTGATCGCATTGGTGATCACCGTGAGCCGCTTCATGTCTTTCAGGGCGCGCGCGATGGTCGTCGTCGTCGTGCCGGAATCGAGCAAAACGGACTGCCCTTCTTCCACCAGGCAAACCGCGGCGCGGGCAATCTGCATCTTCTGCCTGCGGCGAAGTTTCTCTTTCTCGCGCAGCGTTGGATCGAGCAGGGCACCGCCTTGCACAGGCAGCGCGCCGCCGTGGGTTCGTTGGATTACCCCCTGGCCGTCAAGGAACTCGAGATCTTTGCGGATCGTGATCTGCGAAATACGGAAATGCCGGGCCAGATCTTTGACGAGCACGCGTCCATCCCGATGCAGGACCGCAAGGATTTCACGGCGGCGTTCTTCATTGAGCAGACCGTTTGAAGGCATGGTGTTTCGATTTGTTTCGAATAGTAACTTTCATTGAAGGCCGCCGGAACTGTCAAGGGCTATTTAGCGGCTTCCATTCCGGCGGTCGTTTCGCCAGAAATGCCCAGCCCAGCGCCCTGTTCCGCACGTCGTTCCGAACTCCTGAGCCGCGCAAACAGCGCCTCCGCGTTGCGGTGATATACCTTTTCCAGCACGTCATCGGGCAGGCCCAGGCCGTAGATCATCCAGCGCCCCTGCAGCGGATATTGCGCGTAAGGAAAGTATTCGTCTTCGGTCTCAAGCCAGCGGAAATAGTTCTGATACATCGCTTCTCCCGCGCCTTCATCGGTGCCGTACATGATGCGGTCGGAATACTTCATGAAGATTTCGCGTGTCCGTCGCGGCTGACGTCCAAGTTCTCCTTCGCGCGCTCCGGTTTCGATCATGACGTTGGGAAATTTCTGAAGCGTTTGTTCGACGAAGTCCAGGTTCTCCGGCCAGCTGCCAAAATGCAGGGCGACGAACGTGGTATGTGGATGCTTGGCGAACATTCGATCGCGCTGCGCAAACAAATCTTGCATGGAAGGAAACTGCGGGCCGTAAAAGCTCCAGTCAGGATGCTCAATGAGCTCCTCGTAGCGCTCGTTGCGGGCGTCGACGGGATGAAAAAATGCCTCCGGATCGGCCACATGAATAAACACGGGGATGCCAAGCCGTCCGCATTCTTCCCATGCCGGGTCGAGGCGCGGGTCGTCGATCGGGATGAGCTTGCCGGTCGAATCACGAACGCCGAGGCCAAGTTCCTTCAAAACTTTCAGCCCGCGCGCGCCGAGGGCAACCGAGTCGTCGATCTGTCGCACCATGAGCTGGCTGAAATTCGGATCGTTGATCTTCGACCAGTCGAACTGCGTGAACACGACGAAGCGCCCAGGATAAGGCTTGACCATGTCGTCAATAATGGTCTGCAGCTTGTCTCCCCACATGCCGGTGAGGATGACGATGGTCTTGATGTTGAGACGGTCCATGCGCGCGATCATTTCCTTAGGATCGACGCGATCTCCGATGCCGACAGCATCATTGGTGTGGGTGTGCACGTCGATCACAGGAAATTTCGCGCGCCGGATTTCGTGCACGGCCGCATGAAGCGCGGGCTCGGGCTGAAAGTCCTTGAGCAGGATGGTCTTCTTGCTGTCGGCATCTGTGGCGGGTTTGTAGCCGATGCCAGTTTGTTGTGCAGAACTCTCTGGGCCAGAGGCGAAGGCCAGAAGCAGAGCTGTGGTGACGATCCGCTTTATCATGTCGGGCCTGCCTCCGGGAACTTTATACATCTCGAATAAATCGTAACAAGTCGAAACCAACCAAGAAGATCGCAGTTGACTTCGTTTCCGGGACGGCTTTGGCCCGAAGATCAAATACCCTCCAGTTCTCGAAGCTTCCTTCAGAAATAAAACTTCAGCGCGAATTGGATCTGTCTTGGATCGCGCGCCGAGAGCGGGTAGCCGAAGCCACCCTGTCCCATCTCCAGAGGCGTCGGCTCGGCGCTGATCGAGCCAAACTGTTCAAACAAGAAATTTACATGGTTGAACACGTTGAAGAATTCTGCACGGAATTCTAGATGCATTCGCTCGTTGACCGGAAACTGCTTGACCAGGGAAGTGTCCCATGTCTGGTAACCGGGACCTTGAATGATGTTGCGACCAGCGTTGCCAAAGGTTCCCTGGGGGATAATTCCGGGGATGGTACTGTTGTCGGCAAATGCGCAAGTGTTGAACAGCGTTCCCGGTACACAGGGCTTGGCGTTGGGATTGCCGACCCGCGCGGGGCGCGAGCAATAGTAGCCGACAGTGCCGCCGCAGTCGGAATTCGAGACCGAAACGATGTCGGACGCGGTGTAGTAATTGCCAGTCGCTGCTGAGAATACTCCAGCCATTTGCCAGTTGCCGAGAATCTGATTCACGAATCCGTGAGCATCTTTTGCAAACATGCGTCCGCGGCCAAACGGCAAGTCGTATACATAACTGAAAACGAAGCGGTGGCGCACATCGAAGTCGGCATTGCCGTATTCAGAGTTGGGATACCGCTGGCCCTGGAAGTCTCCGTTATTCACCGATCCCAGGCTGGCGCTCGACGCGTTGTCGAGAGCGTGCGCCCAAGTGTAGGCCGCTTCATACTGTAGTCCATGAGAGTAACGCTTCTCCAGACGGACCTGCAGCGAGTTGTAATTTGATTGCGTATTCGAACGGAACGTTCCGATGCCGGCATCGAGCGCGGGATTGCAGTTTAGGTAGTCCAAGCCAATAGAATCACAAGGGCCGGTGGCGCCGGGCGCTTCATTGTGCGCGGGACGCCGAGGCGCGGTCGCGAGGCTGGCATCCGGCGTCGGAGTGGCCTGGTTGCCGTTGTAGAAAGCAAAGAGCTTCAATCCGCGCGAGCCGCCATAAGAGACTTCAAGAACAGTGTCGGCGGGCAATTGATACTCGACACCCAGATGCCACTGCTGCGTGTAGGGCGTGACCAAATGCGGGTCGATAGAGTAGAGGCTCGGCGTATTCGGGTCACTCAGCGAGTTGGAGGGAAAGCCCTGCGCGAGCACATTGAAGTTTGGAATCGAGCAATCGTTGGCGGGAAAATTCGGATTTGCGAAAGCTGCGCTGCACGGTGTGCTGAACACCTGCGACGAAAAGAAGGGCGGATTGAAACCAGGGCTTGGATTCGAGAACGGGCCGTTTTCTTGCCCGCCATAGAAAATGCCGTAGCCGCCGCGGAGGACGAGCTTGTCGGACAACTGGTAAGCCAATCCAACGCGCGGCGCGAAATTATTAAGGTCGGGGCTGATGAGTCCACGGGAGCCGTTGCGCTGAACTGCGAGTTCCGAGGCCAGAGTTGGCGTCAGTTGCAGGTTTTGTCCCTTGGGAACGATCAGCGAGAGCGAGTTGAAATCGAACGTGGCCGCCTGGTCG
Organism: uncultured Acidobacteriaceae bacterium; assembly: GCA_963772195.1. Classification (GTDB taxonomy): domain Bacteria; phylum Acidobacteriota; class Terriglobia; order Terriglobales; family Acidobacteriaceae; genus Acidiflorens. Next base: position 641,971 of record CAVYWE010000007.1, read on the forward strand.
TTCGCTTCTTTAATGGTTGTGAAGAGTTCGTAGCGCAGGCCGAGGTTCAGCGTGAGACGCGGAGTTACCTTGATGTCGTCGAGTCCATAAACGGCGTAAATCTGGCGGTGATAGTCGACGTTGTGCAGGCTTGTGATCAGCCCGCTATCGGGAACGCCGAGGAGAAACGTGGCGATCGATTCACCTCCAGATCCAGGCGAGGCGGGGTTGTCGGTGAAGTCGTTGCCAAAACTCAAGGAGCCACGTGGCGCCGCCGGCTGGTAGATCGTGAACTGCTCGAAGCGAAGTTCGGCGCCGAACTTCGCGGCATGACGTCCGCGAGTCCAGCTTAGATTGTCGGTGAAGACATAGCTGTATTGCTTTTCGATGGAGGGGAGATATCCCGAGCTGCCAATGGTCGCGGTGCCGTCGCCGAAGCTGATCGATGGCAGTCCGCCGATGTAGGGGCTGAAGGGAACTCCGGGAAATCCCAGTTGCTGCGATACGTTGACGTTGTAGTTCAGGTTGTAGCGATGGGAATTCAGGTGATTGAAGCCGAAGCGGAATTCGTTGATGAGATTGTTGCGAAACGTGTGATTCTCGCTGGCAGCCAGGCCGCGGGCTGAGTTGTCGCTGTAGCCATCCTGAAACCCTCCTCCGTCGAGCGCGTTGCTGAAGGGCGAAGGCAGAAAGGTACTATCGTTGCCGTAACTGAAACGGGTGAAAAAATTGTCTTTGTTGCTGATGGTGTGGTCGATACGGATGTCGAACTTGTTCTCCGTCTCAGTGCGTTTGGGATCGGTAAGAAAATTGTTGCCGCCTCCCTCGGTGCTATTGGAGATGGGAAACAGCGCCGCCAAGCGTGTCGCTAGCGGATCGATGCCGCCGTTGGGAAAAATATTGGTTGGCTGCCCGCCGGAGGTCCCAATCGGGACGCCGCAAAGCCCGTTGGGATTGCCCGCATAGTTTGGTTGTGCCAGCCGCGAGTTGAAGATCTCTCCCAGGTACGTCGGGTTGCCGTTGCAGTCAAGCGCGTTCTGACCGGTGGGATTGCCATTCATATCGATGGCTGTGGCGGGAGTGTTGGTGAGAAACGCGGAGAAGTTTCCGCCAATCTCGTCTTGCGTAGGCACCGTGGACAGTTGCGGCTTACCCTGGCGAATGCGCAGGCCTTCGTAGTCGCCAAAGAAAAACGTCTTGTTCTTGATGATCGGGCCGCCCAGCGTAAAGCCGAATTGGTTCTGCTTGTAAGGCTGTTGACCGGTGTCGAAGGCATTGATAGCGTCAAATTTTTCGTTCCGCAGAAACTCGAACACGTCGCCGTGGATCTGGTTGGTGCCCGACTTGATGACTGCGTTCATGATGGCGCCGTTGCCGCGGCCGAATTCGGCGCTGTAGGAATTGGTCTGGACCTTGAATTCGGCGATGGCGTCCACGGACGGCTGCACCACGTAAGCCGCGCCGTTGAGCACGTCGCCTAGATTCGCATTATTGTCGATGCCGTCGAGCAGAAAATTATTTTGCAGGGAGCGGGCGCCGTTGGAGCTGAAGCCTGCACTGGTTTCGACGCGCGACCCGGGCTCGGCCGGGGCGACGCCGGCACCGAGAAGAGCGAGTTGGGCGTAGTTGCGTCCGTTCAAGGGAAGCGCGTTGATGCGCCGGCTGTCCACCACTTGGCCAAGTTCGGAGGTTTCGGTTTCGAGCTGCGGACGTTCGCTGGAGACCGTGACGACTTCCGTTGCCATGCCGGGCACAAGCTTCAGATCCACACCGACACGATCCTGGATGTTCACTTGAACCGGGCCGGCAACGGCCTTCTTGAATCCCTGCTTCTCGACGGTGACGGAGTAACGGCCGATCCGGAGCGGGCTGGCGACATACTGCCCTTCGTCATTCGTGGAGAGGGTTAGCTCAATGCCGCGATCCACGTCGGTCACGGTGACCTTGGCGCCCGTGACCACCGCACCGCTGGCGTCGCGCACCAGGCCTACAATGGCTCCGGCATCTTTTTGCGCCCATAGCGGAGTGACGACGGTAAGGACCATAAGAAGGAAGAGGGCCGAGAGAGTTTGCAGGCGAGCGGAACGGATGGGCATGGCGAGGCTCCTGGACGCTAAACTCGAATCTTCGCAAACGGCCCGGTCCGGCCAGGTGAAAATTCGGGTGCTGGATCTACGAGCTTTCGGTGTAATATTACGAACCATTACTTTTACTTTCGTTTTATAGCTTTTGTCAACTGGGATATTTTGTGCCGAGCTAACGGAACGCGCCTGCAGCAGGCGGGCGGCCTCCCAGATGGCAGAACATCACAGAAAGAGGTTACTCATGATCGCCCGAAAACACAGGACTGCGCTGGTCTGTACGGCGCTCGGTCTTACACTCCTGCTGACGGCTTGCTCGAAGTTGCCGAAAACGCCGCTGAAGACCGCGACCGCCAAGCCGGAGCCCACGCAGCCTTCCGCGATCAAGGTGGACGTGAAGACGGGCGGCCCGGTGGTGCTGACGACGAGCGCGGCCGAGTTTCTGGTGACACCGGATGGTTATGTGCAGGCATCTCTGCTGCCAGATGGGCAGAAAAAAGACGGACAGAAGCTTTCGCTCGACGAGCCAAACGTCGGGGCTCCCGCGGACAGCGATTTTGTGCGGGTGGGAGGTAAGGATGTGCATTTCACGCTCGACTTCCAGCAGACGCAGGTGCACGAAGCGATCGGGAAGATGGGAGCCGGGAAGCGGGTGGAGATTCCGGCGCGTCCGCTGGGGCCCTCGGGGACGGATTTGCAGCGCGTGCTGGCACTCGAAGTCTATGACAACTTCCCGAACATTCTGCTGAGCACGGTGGAATACAAGAACACCGGCGCGAGCGAAGTTGCAATCGAAAAAAGCGTGAATCAGCGGCGCCGGTTGAACGCGCGGCTGGGCGACGCGAAGGCGCGGCCGTGGGAAATGTGGTCATTTCATGGCGCGAGCTACGACTGGGGAAAAGACGATGTCGTAAAACTGACGCCCGCTTTTTCCCAGCCAAACGCCTTTGGAGAGATGGTCAAAGGCGGCTATGGTGGCGGGATTCCGGTGGTGGCTTTCTGGACGCGCCAGGTGGGCGAAGCGATCGGGCACGTGGAGACGATTCCGATTTCCGCGGCGATCCCCGCAAAAGTGGGAACCGATGGGCGCCTGAACACCGAGGTGGACTTTGCCGCCAACATTACGCTGAAGCCGGGCGAGACGTACTCCACTCCGCGCAGTTTTGTCTCGGTCTATGCGGGTGACTTCTATGAGCCACTGCGGATCTGGTCGAGCGTGCTGCAGAAAGAAGGCTGGGAACTGCCGAAGCCGTCGAGCGAAGCCTACAACGTGAGCTGGTGCGGCTGGGGATACGAGTTCAATGTGACGCCGGCGCAGATGCTGGGCACGGTTCCGAAGCTGAAGGAGATGGGCATCAAGTGGGTGACGCTTGACGATCGCTGGTTCGACGTCTACGGCGACTGGAATCCGCGCGCGGATACTTTTCCCGGAGATTCCATCAAGAAGATGACGGACGATTTCCACAAGGAAGGCATGCTGGCGCAGTTGTGGTGGCTGCCGCTCGGGGTCGAGGATGGCGAAGGAAAATACGAGTCGCACAAGTACGCAGTTTCCAAAGTCGCACAGGAGCATCCGGAGTGGCTTATCCTGGACAAGAACGGCAAGCATGCACGCATGACTCGCGGCCTGGCAGTGCTGTGTCCGGCGGTGCCGGAAGTGCGGGCGTATCACAAGCAGCTGACGGAGAAATTCATTCGCGATTGGGGATTCGACGGCAGCAAACTGGACAACATCTATAGCGTTCCAGCCTGCTACAACCCGGCGCACCATCACAAGTCGCCGCAGGATTCTGTGAATGCGATGGGGGACGTCTACAAGGAAATCTTCCAGACGACACGCGCGCTGAAGCCGCAGAGCGTGACCCAGGCTTGTCCCTGCGGGACGCCGCCCTCTCTGGCTTGGCTGCCGTTCATCGACCAGGCGGTGACGGCCGACCCGGTGGGCGCGGTGCAAGTGCGGCGGCGGATCAAGATGTATAAAGCTTTGCTGGGGCCCGAATCTGCGGTCTACGGTGATCACGTCGAACTTTCTGCGATGACCAAAGTTGGAAACGACTGGAAAGAACACGGTGACGATTTTGCTTCCACGATTGGAGCCGGAGGCGTCGTGGGGACGAAGTTCGTCTGGCCCGATCCCGGTCCGAAATTTAAGGACGTCAATCTAACCGCTGCGAAAGAAGAGCGATGGAAGAAGTGGATCGGATTGTATAACGAGAAGATGCTTTCGAAGGGCGAGTTCAGGGACCTTTACGTGACCGGCTACGACACGCCCGAGGGATACGCGATCGCAAAAGACGGCAAAATGTATTATGCGTTCTTCGCACCGACGGCAGGCTGGAAAGGCGAAGTCGAACTGCGCGGATTGAAACCCGGGAGGCATCGGGTGAGTGACTACAGCGAGGCCAAAGAACTCGGCACGGTGGACGCGGCGGCCAACGGAGTGGCGAAACTGGCGGCGGAGTTCAAGGATCATCTGCTGCTTGAGGTCAGTTCGCAGCCGTAGGGTTTCGTGTCGATGGCGAGATCCTAGGCAGTGACTGCGTGAGTAAGTCGCGCAGGTTGGCCGCGGTCTTCAGCGTTTCGAATCTCATCATGACCGTATTCGCCTGATGGAGTCGCTGAAACCGGACTGCGTGTCTGCCCTCCAGAGAAAAGCGCATGAAAGCTTGCGAGAGGAGGAAAGCGGGACACTTTCTCCGGTCCTGTTTGAGAGCAGAAGTTGAGGAATTGCGGCGATTTTGCACGATTTTCGGAACGAGGCAGCCGAATTTCTCTGCAACCCAGACTGTATGGCGGAGAGGGAGGGATTAGCGGCCTCAGTCCACGCCTGACAGCCAGTTCTGGAGTTTAGCGCAAAGCACCTATTAATACACGGCCTATATGCAGGCGGTCTGCACACACCAGCAGGTTCAGGCGTCCTGAGTTTTCCGTAGCCCAGGCTATTGGAGAGACGGTTTCAGTTTGGAGAGAAATCGGCAGAGTTAACAGGGCTGAGCCTGCTACTTCTTCTTTGAGAAAGTTTTCGTCGTGCATTACATGAATCGCTTTCACAGCCAAGCGGAAACGGACATGATCTCCGCAATGATTACTTGGTGCCGCTGTGCGTGCACGGGATCGTGGATAACATCATAGATTCCAGAATGTGGAACCTTCTGTCCGGGCTTAAAGGTTGCCCCTACTTCGGCCATGTTGACACCCTCACTGTGCTTTTGCGTGGATGGTTTCTACGACGCCTGCGCCAGAAATTCCTTCCCCTCAAACGTGAAGCCTTCTTCTTCGCCAGCGCGCACGAACTGCGCGGTTTCGAATTTCGTTTTGAATGCCAGCCGTGCTCCGATCTTGGGATTTGGCCCTGACGCCCTCTGCGTCGCCCGCTCGCTGAGAAAAACTACAACGGTACCATTTGACTCAATTCGATAATCCATATTGCCCCCGTTTTACAGGTGTTTCTCTTTTACCAGTCGCCAGTATTGAAAACCCATAGCGGTCAACCTGCAGGATTTGGAATTCATTGCCGCGAAATACATATGTTCTTCACCCACCGGCACAACTAATCCCACGCTCACAAATTTTTGGAGGTCTTTCATTATCGCCACCTTCTTCGGATCGTTAGTAGGTTCCGTGAATTCGTAGGAAGGATCAAGGCTATGCTCGTCCTGTGGCGTGGGAAAATAGTCAACCAATTTCCGAAGCGTCGCGTGCGAAACAGGTGGTGTGATGGTTCTGAGCGATGTGAACCGGGTCACGTTCGTTTTGAATATTGGTCTTTGATCCCAAGGCCCTAACGCTTGGTCTACGTAGGCGTATATACTGCCGGGCGTAATGTGGCCGCGTAAATCCGCTGCACCACCTTGTAGGGCACTCACCACCAAGGCAGTGAAAACACCACTACCATTTATCTCAAGCGCGGACTCTGAATCACGACTCGCCGTTAGAACAGACAGCCCCTCCGACAATTGAGCGAGATTGCTTCCTGTAATCGTCGGTGACGCAAATGCACCAGAATGACAGCAGTCCAGAATGACTATTTTGTCCTTTGCTTTCGAGAGGTTGGCGAATTTCAAGATGTCATCCATCGAAACGCCTTCGTCGTACTTCTTGAAATCTGGCGTCACGATGTAGCCACCGAGACTATTGATGAAACCGTGTCCAGAGAAATACAAGAGGGCGACGTCGGGATCTCCAGAGAACAAACTCTCGATTTCGCCTCTAAGCGTGGCTCGTGTGATGGTTTCGCTTGGAGATGTTTTCAGCTTTATTGCAAAGTTGGGTGAGCCATCGCCATGTGTTCCGAAAACGTTGCTAATCGCGATCGCGTCATTAACACACCCGCGCAGCGGGGCACTCGGATAGTCATTGATGCCGACTACAAGGGCTTTTCTCATAGTGTTCACAGTTTGCCGACGAAGGTCTCCAGGTTGTCCCAACTCCAAACGTTTATGCGCCTGCCACTCAGTGCTGCTGGGAGTCTCGGTCGTTCGTCGTTGATCCACATCAGCATTGTGGGGACTGCTTCCTCATCGGCACACTTTATCTCCCAGAGTTCCCCGTCTGCGTTCACGGTGTTCTTCGAAATCAGCGCGATGACTCCGTCGCAGCCCTTGACGCGCGACCGACAGTTGGTTTTCCATTTCTCATCCCAGGGTTCTTTCGCAGACATATCGACAAACTCGAATGGTGTTTTGGGATTTCTCGCGTGGCCCACAAGAAAATCCCGATACCTTCTGTCCTCTATCGCGAATGCAATGAATACTCGTTTAGCCATGTTGTCCTTTCGTTTTGTGCTGATCGATAATTCCGGAGTCGTTGCTCGAATTGCGACGGGGCTGCTATCCCTTCGCCATGAACTTCACTCGCACCGGCTCTCTTTTACTTTTTTCCGAGCCTCGAACGAGACCCGTTCTCCATCGCGAGTCCGGAACTTGACCGGCACTTCTTCGCGGATCGTGCGATGAGCATCAAACTGGACCTTATGTTTCTTGTTCGCCATGCTATTCTTCTCCTTTGTAGTTGCATGGAGCCTCGGGATTGAGGTAACCTGAAAAATACAACCCGTCGCAATTATGCGACGGCAGGCGTCACGTCGTCAACACTTTTTTACAACGGGTTGGTAATTTAATGGACGATAGGCTGATTGATCTCAAGAAGTTGGGTGCCACGATACGCTTTTTACGCACGGGGAAGAATTGGGCATTGGCCGATCTGGCCGACAAATCAGGAGTGTCAAAGGCTTACATTTCTGATCTGGAGAACGGGGTAGCTGGCAAGCCGAATATCCAATACGTTTACAACATTGCGGTGGCTCTTGATGTCACTTTGGACGATTTGCTGAAGGATTCCACAGCCAAGGAGCAGCGAACGAGACGGCGGGCGGCGGCGGACTTACCTCCTGGCCTGGCAGAACTTCAAGATGAGCTCGCTCTTTCAGGTAACGCGCTTTCCGAGGATAATTTGGAGAAGCTTGCGCAAGTGAACTTTCGTGGTAACAGGCCAAGAGACAAGGAAGGATGGCGGTTTGTGCTTCAGGCCATAAAAATGGCGGGTGGAAGCGGCCAAAAGTAAGGGATGGAAACTCTACGAATCGGTGGTCGGCGATACTCTGACCCCGACATCATTTCGCTTTGCAGGCAGAGCGGGGAACTGATCGATCCCCGATCGACGATTGTGAACATGGCTCGAGCTTTGACTGAAAAGGCCAACGGCTTTTCTGGACTGCCGACCGATCCGCTGGAGCGATTGAAAATCATTGCCTCGTTGAGCCGGATGAAGATCCTGCCGATGGACATGGATCAAGTGCGCCGAGAAAAAAGAGATGCTGCACTTTATCCAACTGCCGGTGGCGGATGGACTGTTCTGTACAACCCAAATCGCCTCAAGTCACGCATCATCTTCACGATTGGCCACGAGATCGTCCACACCTTCTTCCCCAACAGCACCAGAGGTGCTCGGTTCAGAACAATCACGAATCCCGGTTCACGAGAGGCGAACGAACTTGAACTTCTGTGTCATCTGGGGGCGTCGGAGCTGGTGATGCCATTGAATGAATTTCAACGGCAGGCCAGTGGGAGATTCAGCTTGTCGGGAGTGGAGAAGTTAGCTTCCTACTTCGGTACGTCTTTCGAGGCCACTGTCTATCGACTCGCGACGGCGCATCCCGGTCTGGCGGTCGCTGGGCTGTTGCAATACAGGTTAACAAGGGACGAGGAGAGAAGTCTGGCGGCTTCGACCAACCAAACTGTCCTGTTCCCGAGCTTGAGAAAACTGCAACCACAACCTGCAGAACGGAAGTATCGCCGCCAGTCTGTGCATCTCTCGGCTGCGTGTCGAGAGGACGAGTACACGATTCGCTTTAACAAATCCTTCGATCCCAGTTCGATTGTGTACAAAGCGCGGGCTGGAGGCATCCAAAGCAGCGTGGAAAGCCTCCCTAACTTGGCAAATGTGAGTGGACGGATCGAGGCGATGCTTTGCCCCTACCAAAGTGACAATGCGGACGCGGATTTTGGTGACGTATTCTTCTTCTGGGAACAGATTGTCAACCGCATTTGAAAGGAGCGCGTTAGCTGCTCGCCTATTTGTTGCCGCGAATCGAAGGTTCTTGCGCCAATTTCATCCGCAGCACTTCGAGCGCACCACCAGGTTGGAGCATTGATTGAGGCAGGCCCAACACTTCAGCTCCAAATCGTTCATCCAATTCCTTGCGAACTGGGTCGTTGTCGATCTCATGCAACGGCGATAAAGGTTTCTCACAAATCTCATCAAACAGCTTCACCGCTTTCGCAAGGTGCTTTGCGTTGAGTCCAGTCACATCCAAGATGGGCATGGTTTGCAGCGTCGATTTCCCTATGTTGCCTCTTCCAGACTGCTGTTTATTGGAGTGCCACCAGCACAACAACAGTCCCAACGAAGTATTTGCCCACAGAACAAGAGCCTTTTCTAATTCCTCGGTTTTCAAAAAGATTGATAGCCATGCGCGACCACCGATGGTACGGCGTGGAGTGAATTGCATTCCGGTGGACTGACTGTTGAAACGAAAGTCGAGATTGCAATGACAGTATGATGCTGTTGCCCAAATGTTGGCAACCTTATGATCGATGGACTCTCTGCTCGTCCAAGTCTGCACCGTTCAATGGAATAGCTTCGCTGTCTGCGTCAAACGACATCGTTCGCTCTCGTTCGGCATCGTGCGACCAAAGCGCGGGGTACGTGGGCACACTGTTGGCCTTGACGGGGTGGATGACAAACGGCCCTCTCATGCCTCCGTCTGGATTTTTGCCATTTATATCCCTGTGGATAGGGCCGGTTCCTCCGACTGCCCCAACTGTCGTTACGGAGATGCCGATGGCTTCCGATCTGTCCATTCCAGGCAGCCAGATTCGACTCTCGTTTGCGAGTTGGTACGCCGATTGTGGCAAAGACAGGTCAGCGATACGAGCCAGATTCCAGCCTTGCCATGCTACATTTACGGCAATGCGTTCAGAGATAGAACAGGCTGTAGAGCTCCTGCGGCGGGGCGACGATGCCGCTTTGGAGCAGGCTCTGTCTCTGCTCCAAAATACCGTGTTCTCCTTTAGCATGCGGGTCTGCGGCCAGCGCGAGGACGCGGAAGACACCATGCAAGAGGTACTGCTGAAGTCGGTTCCGCACCTGCCGAAATTCGACAGCCCCAAAGCGCTCGTGGTGTGGCTCTATAAAGTGGCAAAGAATCGCTGCCTGATGAGTCGGCGCCGGAGCAAGTTCGCTCCCAAGCCGGACCTCTCCCTTGAAGAACTCATGCCTGACCGGAAGGAACTTGAGCAGATGGGGACGAATGGCAGCATTAACCCCGAGGCGTTTGCCATCCGGAGTGAAGAAGCGGGTCGTTTGCGCGACGCCATTCAGCGGTTGCCGCCACAATACCGCATTGTTCTGGTGTTGCGCGATATGGAAGGTCTAACGGATGAAGAAGTCGCCGAGATCACCGGGCTACTTGCTGGAACAGTACGCGTCCGTCTGCACCGCGCCAGGCTGTTCGTCCGCAAAGAATTGATGAAAGCGTTGAAACCACGCTCCAGTAGAGCGGCCGTCGCTGCGCGGGCATCTTCCCACGATCAGCCCAGACCTGCTCGCTGCAAGGCCATGTTCGCTGAGCTCTCGAACTATCTCAACGAGCAGTTGGATGATTCGCTTTGTGAGGAATTGGAGCGACACCTGAAAGGCTGCCAACCGTGCGAGGCGTTCCTCTCGAGTCTCAAGGTAACCGTCGAACAGTGCCGAAGATCACTCGCAGAGCGCCCCGCCCGCGAGAAGGCAGTCGAACTGCGCATGAAGGTACTCGCCGATTACGAGCGCATGGTCGCGAACAACATCCGACAGTAGTCAGGTTACGAGCCTGGCGAACTCAAACCAGCTTTGCTCGGCAGAAGGTTCACGATCTCTTTTTCAAAGACTGAGATGTCGGTTGCGCCAATATGTCTGGCACTGATCCGGCCATCCCGCCCGATCAGGAACGCGATCGGCAATCCGAGAACTCCGCCATAAAGTTCACCCGTCTGCGCATTGCCCATCACAACCGGGTAGTTCATCTTGAAGCGCTGGTAGAACTCGCGTACAGGTTCCGGTCCGTCATCCATAGAAACGCCGATGATCTGCAGGCCCCTGTCACCGTACTTGTTTTGTAGTTCGACGAAATGCGGGATCTCCTCCCGACAGGGATCGCACCAGGTTGCCCAGAAGTCCAAAAGGACGACCTTGCCCCGATAGGATGAGAGATCGAGTTTTTGTCCCGCTAAGTCGGGAAGTGAGAAATCGGGGGCCAGGGATTCTTTGCCGATACTCGTGCCCCTCGTGCCGGCGGGCCCGCCATGATGACGGGCCATGAAATAGAGTCCCGCTACCACTGCGATCAGTGCCAGGCCGCGGAGAATCCCTTTCTTCAATATGCCGACCTCAGCCAGGAAGCGTTTAGTTCCCTAGTCTCCCTTGGCAACTGGATAGCCTTTCTCGACCCAATCCGCCCCGAAATTGTTTGAGATATAGAGGACTTTCACATTGGTGAAGCCCATCGCCTTGAGCGCATCGTCGGCAGGCTTGACGTTCGGACAGTGGCTCCACGGGCAGCAGCCGCAATACAGAACGATGAACTTATTTCGCGGCAAGGATTCCACTCGCTTCCGCAAGGACTGCAAGCCACTTTCACTGGAGGCCGGTCCAATGTACTCCGAGCTGGGAATGTGAGCCTGAGTGTAGAGGACGTGGGAACCCACTTGAATCATTAGCGGTTTCTCGCTCTGGGCGGACTGAAGAATCTTGACCAACTCGTCGGGGTTGATCAGGCGGGAAGCCAGGATGAGGTTCGCCTGATACGCCAGAGCCACGGATGCCGGTGCGATGGTGACGGTCCCAAAGAGGACAAGGAGCGTCGGACGTAGTTTGATACGAAGGCTCATTTTGAAGTTCTCTTCGCATTATCGATTCCTAATCATATAGGCGGCAAGAGCGCGCGGAGACTCCGCGTATCGCCGAAATTTTCCTGTAACAAAATCCGTCCGTCTGCATTTATTCGTGTGCTTGGTCGATAGAACCAAAGCAGGAGGCAATCATGATCACAGCCAAAGTCGAACTGACTCAACCACTTAAGCAGCAGCGCCAATTTGTAGCCCAGACCGGAAGCGGCCACCACCTGCTGTTGGACGATGCAGCTGGAGGTACCGGCCCAAAGCCGATTGAACTGGTCGCCGCCGGACTAGCAGGGTGCACGGGGTTCGACGTTGTCACCATCCTCCGCCAGAAATACCACCAGAAGGTCACCGGTTATGAGGTGCGGGTTGAAGCCGATCAAGCGGAACGCCCGCCTCAGGTGTTCACGGCAGTGCGAATCCACCATGTGGTAACCGGCTTTGAACTTGACGTGGCGGCGCTAGAGGAGGCTATCCGTCTCTCCGAGGAAAAGTATTGCTCGGTGGGGGCCATGGTGCAGAAGACTGCGAGTTTTCACACAACCTACGAAATCGTTGAAGACAAGACCGAGTGGGTAAAGCCGGCTCAGCCTGCGGGAGTGCAAGGTTGAAAACCTTCTTCAAAGTGGTTCTGAGCCTCGCCGTTGCGTGGCTGCCTTTGGGGGCAGCCTCAGCTCAACAAGAGGCGCAGCCTTCGTCCCTCACCCTGCAGCAGGCGGTGAATATCGCGCTGGAGAAAAATCCGCTGCGCAAGGCGGCGATTGCGGATACGAAGGTGGCCTCTGCGGGTGTTCGCGCGGCGCGTTCCTTCCTTATGCCCCATTTGAGTTTTTCTGAAACGGCGACTCGGGGTGATGACCCCGTGTACGTGTTCGGCAGCAAGCTACGACAGCAGCGTTTTACGCAGGCCGACTTCACATTGAACAAGCTGAATACGCCGTTGCCCTTCGGCAACTTTGCCACGCGGTTTGGGGGAGCCTGGAACCTGTTTGATTCGTTCGCCACTTGGCATGGGGTAAATCAGGCCAAGCAGATGAACGAGGCTGCGGGACACCAGTTGGACTGCACGGATCAGGAGATAGTCTTCCGGGTGGTCAGTTCCTACTACGACGTTCTATTGGCAGCCAAGGAACTGGAAGTTGCCGAGCAGGCGGCCAAAACTGCCATTTCGATCATGGACCGTAGCCAGGCGAGATTCGACAGCGGATTGACCGTAGAGTCAGATCTGCTGACAGCGAAGGTTCGCATAGCGGCGCGGCAGCAGGAAGTGATCCGGGCCAGGAACACACTGGAAGTGGCGCAGGCTCAGCTGAACACGGCGATGGGTATGACGCTTGATTCTTCGTTCCAGCTCACCGGAGGGCTGGCTGAACGCACGTTTTCGATCCCGGCCGTGCAGGATGTTGAAAAGCAGGCACTCACAAATCGGCTTGACTTGAAGCGCATTGCCTCCGAGGAGGCGGCCCAGCGGCAGAGCGTGTCGGCCGCCAAGTCGTCATTCGGTCCGCGGGTGAACGCATTTGCATGGTGGGAAATGGATAACCCTATGTTCGGCGCCGGGGGCGGGGGCAACAACTGGCTGGGCGGGATCGAAGTGCAATTCGACATCTTTCAAGGCGGTGCAAAACGGGCGGAACTCTCCCGGCAGCGAGCCCTCGAAGAAAAGGTCGTGGCAATGAAGCAGGCAGCTAGCGACGCAGTTCGCCTCGAAGTCAGGCGGGCCTATTACGAGACCGACGCCAACCGGCAGCAGATCGAAGTGGCCCGAGCGGCAATCGCCCAGGCACAGGAGAGTTTGCGCATCAACCAGGACCGCTACGACAGCGGACTGACCACGATTACCGATTTGTTGGGCGCTGAAGATGCCGCGCGCCGCAGCCAAACCGACTACTGGGAGGCCGTTTATCACTTCCAGACCAGCTACGCCAACCTGGAGTTGGCGAGCGGAAGCTTGAATCCGCAATCTCCCGTGGTGATGCCATGAATCGTATGAATACTGGACCCAGACTTTCGTTCTTGGTGGTCCTCGCGGTTGGTAGCCTCGCCGGCTGCTCCAACGAGCAAGCCCGCTCCACTCCGTCTCCGGAAACTGTGCGGAACATTCCCGTGCTCGCGGTGCAGCAGGCCGACGTGCCCGATTTGCTGGAAGCGATAGGCACGGTACGTGCCGCCCAGACCAGCGACGCCGCCAGCCAAATGATGGGCAACATCGTCGAGATCCGCGCTCACGAAGGAGACCACGTTCAGCGAGGTCAAGTGCTCGCCATCATCGACGACTCCCAGCCGCGTGCCTCCGTAGACCGCGCAACCGCTGCCGACCTTGCCTCTCAACAGCAGTTGGTCGGGGCAGATTCCGACCTGGCCCTGGCGGAATCAACGTTGAAGCGTTACCAAACTCTCTTCGAAAAGAAATCGGTGAGTCCGCAGGAGTTCGACGAGGTGAAAGCCCGTCAACAAGCGGCTCTCGCCCGTCGAGACATGGCAAAGGCCGGCCAGGCCCAAGCGCAGGCAACATTGAGCCAGGCACGCACATCGTTGGATTACACGCGGATTCGGGCGCCGTTCGACGGCGTCGTAACAGAGAAGAAGGCCGATTCCGGCACACTTGCTTCACCCGGCATGCCGATCTTCACCGTTGAGGACGTGCGCCGCTATCGACTGGAGGCCACCGTCAACGAGAACGATCTCCGGTTCGTACGAACCGGACAACAGGTCTCGGTTGCGATCGACGCTCTCGACAGCGCGGGGCTGAACGGCAGGGTAGTGCAGATCGTTCCGGCCGCGGACGCCGCAAGTCGCACGTTCCTGGTGAAGATCGAACTCCCCACCGACGCGCGGCTGCGTTCGGGGCTCTTCGGTCGAGCCCAGTTTTCTCGTGGCGAGCGGAAAGCACTGTTGATTCCAAGTTCGGCGGTAGTGGAACGCGGCCAGCTGCAGGGAATCTATGTGCTGGATCAAAACAAGATTGCGAACCTGCGCTACATCACGGTGGGGAAACCTTCCGGGGCCGAGGTCGAAGTGCTGGCGGGCCTCCAGGACGGCGAACGGCTTGTGGCCAAACCGGGCGCTGTCGACCTGAATGGCAAACGCATTGAGGTTCAGTAATGGCGGATAGCAAATCCAAGTCGATGATACAGCCCCCGAAGGCCTTGCGCCTGGCCGGCCGCATTGCCCACAGTTTCATCGACTCGAAACTGACACCACTGGTGATCGTCGCTGCGCTCCTTCTCGGCTCCTTCAGCATTCTCAAGACCCCGCGGGAAGAAGAGCCACAGATTGTGGTGCCCATGCTCGACGTTTTTGTTCAGATGCCGGGTGCGTCGGCTGACGAGGTGGCACAGCGCGTCAGCCTTCCCATGGAGAAGTTACTGCGCGAAGTGCCAGGCGTTGAGTACATCTACTCGATCAGTCATCCGGGCGTGAGCATGCTGGTGGTGCGTTTCTACGTAGGCACCAAAGAAGAAGATGCGATCATACAGACCTACAACAAGCTCTACTCCAACTTCGACCGTATCCCGCCCGGCGTCTCACAACCGATCATCAAAGTCCGCTCGATTGACGACGTGCCGATCATGGCCCTGACGTTGTGGGGGAAAGACTATGACTCTTATCGCCTGCGGCGAATCGCGGGTGAGCTGGAAAATTCACTCAAGCCGCTCAACGACGTTTCTGAAACCAAGATCATCGGCGGGCAGCCGAGGCAAATACGGGTAGTGCTCGACACACAACGGCTCGCGGCATACGGCCTTACGCTGGGCGCAATCGTGGGACAACTCCAGAACACGAACAGCCGCGGCCAAGCGGGCAGCTTTGCTCGTGACAATCGCGAAGTTCAGGTCGAGGCCGGCACTTTTTTCACGAGTCTCGAAGACCTGCGTCAGGTTGTGGTCCGAGTTCATGCCGGACATCCTGTCTACTTGCGTGACGTAGCGGAGAAACTCGAGGATGGCCCAGCCGAAGCAAACACTTACGTATTGTTTGCCAATGCTCGCGGTGGTGCCGGGGAAAGGGCGGGCGAGGACTATCCAGCGGTAACCATCACGCTTTCGAAGCGCAAAGGTACGAACGCCACCGACATTTCCGAGCGCGTGCTGGACAAGATCAATGCTCTACGCGGTTATGTGCTTCCTCATGACCTGAACATCACGGTCACGCGCAATTATGGCGAGACCGCCAAGGACAAATCCGACGAACTTCTCAAACATCTGCTGATCGCAACCTTGTCGGTCACATTGCTGATTGCACTGGCACTGGGCTGGCGTGAATCAGGCGTCGTACTTCTGGCAGTGCCGGTCACGCTGGCGCTCACGCTCGCCGTCTTCTATCTGTATGGCTACACCCTGAACAGGGTCACATTGTTCGCGCTGATCTTTTCCATCGGCATCCTGGTCGACGACGCCATCGTTGTGGTCGAGAACATCGTGCGACATTTCCGGTTGCCGGAAAGCCGAGGGCGATCCTTATCTGAAGTCGCGGTCGAAGCCGTCGACGAAGTTGGCAATCCTACGATTCTTGCCACGTTCGCGGTAATCGGCGCAATCCTGCCCATGGCCTTTGTGCGCGGCCTGATGGGTCCATACATGCGCCCGATCCCGGTGGGGGCTTCGGCGGCCATGCTGTTTTCGCTGATCGTAGCCTTCGTCGTTTCGCCGTGGGCGGCATCGCGGCTACTGAGGAAATATGCGGGCGGTAGAGACCACTCTGGGCATGAGACCGAGGGCTGGACTACTCGTTTGTACCGCCGGATCATGAATCCGCTCATTCTCGACGCACGCCGCCGTTGGATGTTTCTCGGGGGTGTCGTCTTGTTGCTGCTCGCGGCGGTGACTTTCGTCCCGCTAAAGTGGGTTCGCGTAAAGATGCTGCCGTTCGACAACAAGAGTGAGTTCCAGGTCATCATCGACATGCCCGATGGCACGCCACTGGAACAGACGACCCGCGTGGCGCAAGCCGTGGGACGGTATCTCGGCCTGCAGCCCGGGGTGATCAACTATCAGATCTATGCCGGGACCTCCGGCCCTTACAACTTCAACGGCCTCGTGCGTCATTACTTCTTGCGCGGTCAGCCCAATCAGGCTGATATCCAGGTGAATCTGCTCTCACGGCATGATCGCAAGGCGCAGAGCCACGAGATCGCACGACGAATGCGGCCGGAATTGGACAAGATCGCCGCGCCCTTCGGGGCGCGCATCAAGGTAGCCGAAGTCCCGCCCGGTCCACCCGTGCTTCAAACTCTGGTTGCTGAAATTTATGGGCCAGACTACAAAGGGCAAATCGAACTGGCAGCTCAAGTCAAGAAGGTCTTTCAGCAGACTCCGGGCGTCGTGGATGTGGACTGGTACGTCGAAGACCCACAAACCAAGTACGACATGAAAGTGGATCTGGACAAGGCAGCTCTCCGTGGCATCTCACCCGCCGATGTGGCCCGCACATTGCAGGTGGGGCTCGGCGGAGTTAACGCCGGCTTGCTCCACGATCCCCATTCACGCGAGGACATCCCTATCGAAGTACGGCTGGCGCGCTCGGATCGCTCGGGGATCGAAGACCTTGGCAACCTGAAACTGCCGACGCCCTCGGGTGGCCAAATAGCCCTGCAGGAAGTAACGAACCTTCAACAAACGACAATCGATACAAGCGTGTATCGCAAGAATCTGCAGCCAGTGGTCTACGTGACAGGAGATGTCGCGGGCGGAGAAGAAAGCCCTGTGTACGCCATCATGAAGATGAGCGATGCCATTAACAAAATCAAATTGCCCGATGGCTACACCGTGAAGCAGTATAAGGGAACCACCATGCCCGAACGCACCGACCGCTTTTCGATGAAGTGGGATGGTGAGTGGCACATCACGGTGGAAGTCTTCCGAGACTTGGGACTCGCCTTTGCTGCGGTCCTGGTATTGATCTATGTGTTGGTCGTGGGCTGGTTCCGCTCTTTCGTCACGCCGCTGGTAATCATGGCGCCGATTCCGCTCACACTCGTCGGCATTCTGCCGGCACACGCGCTCATGGGCGCTTTCTTCACCGCGACTTCAATGATCGGGTTTATCGCGGGCGCTGGAATCATCGTGCGCAATTCTATTATTCTCGTCGATTTCATTGAACTCCGTCGTTCGCAAGGTATGTCCTTGGAGGATGCCGTCGTTGATGCGGGCGCGGTGCGCTTCCGTCCAATGCTGCTGACCGCAGCGGCGGTCGTGGTGGGAGCGAGCGTGATCCTCTTTGACCCGATTTTCCAAGGCCTGGCTCTATCGCTGATGGCGGGAGAAGTTGCGTCGACCGTCCTGTCGCGGATGGCAGTGCCAGTTCTTTACTACCTCTCTAAGAGGGGAGACTCGCTTCCACCCATGCATCCGCATTCGCCGGAAAATATTGCGGAATGCGAAACGCCGCAATGCGAAATTGCGTAGGACCAACTTGTTTTGAAGGAGAACTGCTATGACTGTAGAACGCACACTTCGTTTGATCGCTGGCAGCTTTATTCTGTTGTCTCTGGCACTTGGGCACTACGTAAGCCCGTACTGGTACCTTTTCACGGCTTTTGTTGGCCTGAATCTGTTTCAGTCTGGATTCACTAACTGGTGCCCGATGATGACGTTCCTGCGTAAGCTAGGAGTGGGCAGATAAGGGGAGAGTGAACATGCCTAATTGGGTTTGGGGAGTGGCGTTTGTTGTCGCCTATGTAGTCTTGACGCAATGGCTGCTGCCAAAACTTGGTATTCCCACCTGAAGGAGCCAGGGTTGCGCCGAGTCTCGGCGCAAAACCCCCAAGTGACCCAAATCACTGAGCACGAAGTCGCACTGGGCTACCCTTACATCGGCTGCCCCATGAAGGCCTCTCGCCACAACCGCTTCTTGCACCGTAGGCCTTCGTTGAGCGCCACCGCTTGGAGTTGGTTCATGATCCGGGTGCGCGCCTGCACCATCCGGTGGCGGTGCCACAGCAGTTGCCGCAGATCGCGATTCTCCCAGCTCGGTACCCAGATCCGCGGAAAAGGTTGGGGACGGTCACGCGGATTTCGTGAAGATCGCGAGATAGAGAAACAGCAAAAGCGCCACGGCGCTCAGCACGCTTCTCACGGCGTGCAACGCGCCCCAGCGTTCGAGCAGATGCTCTGCTTCGACCGACCGCTTCGGATCTGGTGTTCGCACCCAGCGGGGAACTGTCATCCCTGCCAACGAAATACGACGTCATGAACTTTGTTGATGTCAATCTCGCATGGGTCGCCAGTGCCGCTTGAACAGGTATCGTTGGTTCTCAATTTCACATGGATTTTTGTCGAGGAGAGCTTGGCGTCCTTACGCCAAGAAAAAGTAGCGCTCGCCCATCGAGCGCGAGCTTCAGCCCTTCTGGCAGTTCCATGTCCCGCGTCACCTCGCAATCGATTTGAATGACCAGTTTATACGCAGAACACTGAGTTCAAGCAAGATTGCGATCAAGCTTGGGGAAAGCCAACCTCGCGCTCATTTCTTGGGTGGGCGGTTGAACATCACAAAGCAGGGCGCGTCAGATCGCGCCACGACGACATCGCGCCATCCGTCGCCATCCAGATCGGCTGCCGCCATGCCGTAGATCGTTCCCTTGCCGTCGCCGAACGGCACTGACTGATACTTCTTTCCCGAGCCGTCGTTGAAATAGATTACGCCCGGAGCGTCGACATAGCCGACAATAATCTCCGGCCGACTGTCGCGATTCAGATCTGCGGCGATCATGGAGTAGGGCACCGCAGCAGGCTTATCGAATTGAATGCCATCGCCGAAGTGGCCTTTGCCGTCATTGAGGTAGACAAAGCAGCCCAGATTCTCGTGGCAGGCGGCGATGTCGAGACGGCCATCGCCGTTAAAGTCGGCGACCGCCATTGCGCGAGTGGATGATTTCGGCGGTCCCCAATGCTCTTTACGAGTAAAGTTTCCCTTGCCGTCGTTGAAGTAGACAGCGCTTTGGCATTCATCCCGGCAGGCGTAGATCACATCATTTGCGCCATCACCGTCAATATCCGCAATGGCCACCGTCGCCGCGCTCG
Source organism: uncultured Acidobacteriaceae bacterium (assembly GCA_963772195.1). Taxonomy (GTDB): domain Bacteria; phylum Acidobacteriota; class Terriglobia; order Terriglobales; family Acidobacteriaceae; genus Acidiflorens. The sequence goes on from CAVYWE010000007.1 coordinate 661,489, forward strand.
GAGAGTCCGGCAGTGGACGGCAATCGAAATGGAGCTTGCCGTCATTCATGCAGACAAAGCTCGTCATTTCGCGATTCGCGACTGCGATATCCGGATAGCCGTCACCGTTCAAGTCCCCAACCGCTGCGTTTCTCGTTGACCATTTTGGGTCGCCATAAGTCCCACCAACGGTGAAATTACCTTTGCCATCGTTGAGCAGGATCAACTTCGGTTCAGGCTCATCATTACTCAGAACCATATCCAGGTGGCCACTCTTAGTCATATCGGCCAAGGACGCCGAATAGGTCTTGGTGGCCTTACTCGGAAGAGCCGGCCCCGGCGTGAAGTTTCCTTTGCCGTCGCCGAAAAAAATCCGGCTTGGCACCTCCCAATGACGACCCTTGGCCAAGACGATATCAGGATGTCCATCGCCGTTGAGGTCGCCAATGCTAGCGTTGGCGGATGTTTCCGAAACGGTCTCCAACAGAACAATTTCAAAGGAACGCAGGCCGCCGGCCTGGAACGATTCCCGCTGGGACTGACTGTCCAGTGTCGCCAGAGCATTTGCGTGAAAAAGCACTAACGCACCGGCGGCGAAAACTGTTAGAACAAATGCACAATATAGAAGGGCCCCCTTCATATGACCTGCATTGACGCGCCAAGAACTTGCAGATGATACTTCTCCATTGATTGTGCCGAAATTTGGATCTCCAGCAAGCGGAGTTTACGCTTCTCATGCCATGGAGACAAGGGACTTGCCATCAAGAGCGGCGCACGCGGCCGTGGAATTGCCCACGGTGCTAGTGGGCATTGCGGTCTACAATGTACCGGGCGGCGCGACCAGCATTCGCCTTTCGGGGGCCAGTGCTTGCCAATATCCACCTTGGAAAAACAACCTCGTGGAGCGACCCGGAGATTGCCAAGCTGAATCCTGACGGCAAGCTTCCTGAATTGCCGATTGATCGCAAGGCATTCGCCTGATGGAGTCTTTGAAAACCGGACTGCTCGGATGCCCTCCGGAGAAAAAGGCTGCGAAGCTTGCCGGCAGCAATGAGCAGGACACTTTCTCCGGTCCGCTTTGAGAGCAAGAGTTGCGGAATTGCGCCCATTTCCTGCAATTTCCAGAGCAATCCACTTGCCTGCCACTTGACTTGACTGTTCGCTCCAAGGAAGCGTGAATGTTCGGCTGGAGGCTACTATGCCGGACCCGGTCGAAACACGTCTTACCGCCTTGCCCACAATGAGCAGAGCAGCGCTGTTCGCTCTCTGGAAACAGCTTTTTGATTCCGAGCCAACGTCCCGACTGCGACGAGATCTGATGATCCCGATTCTTGCCTATCGAATTCAGGAGCAGGCATTCGGATCACTAAGCGCCCGCGCTCGCGAGCGCCTTCGCCAGCTCAACCGTGGATTCGAAGAAGGAAGTGATTCCGCCGTTCCCTGCGCACCACGAATTCGTCCAGGCACACGACTCGTTCGCCAGTGGGGTGATCAGGTCCACCTCGTAAACGTGCAGAGCAATGCCTACGAGTATCAAGGCACTCGCTACCGCAGCCTCTCCGAGATCGCCCGCCTTATCACCGGCACGCGGTGGTCGGGACCACTGTTTTTCGGAATCAACAGCGTGTCCGCAAATGCCAACCCCAAGGAGATCCAATGAGCAGGAATCCAGAACTCGTGAACACCCGTTGCGCAATCTACACGCGCAAGTCCTCCGAAGAAGGTCTCGAACGATCTTTCAACTCGCTCGATGCGCAACGCGAGGCATGTGAATCCTTTATTGGCAGTCAGCGCCATGAGGGCTGGCGAGCGATGCCAACACGATACGACGACGGAGGATATTCGGGCGGAACGATGGAGCGCCCAGCACTGAGGCGCCTGCTCGAAGACGTTGAAGCCGGAAAGATCAGTGTCATCGTCGTGTACAAAGTGGATCGCCTCACGCGGAGCCTGGCCGACTTTGCCAAGATCGTCGAAGCGCTCGACGCCAAGCGAGTGTCGTTTGTTTCTGTTACGCAGCAGTTCAATACGACGAGTTCGATGGGCCGGCTCACTCTGAACGTCCTGCTCTCCTTCGCACAGTTTGAACGGGAAGTTACTGGCGAGAGGATTCGCGATAAGATCGCGGCTTCGAAGAAGAAAGGAATGTGGATGGGAGGACTGGTGCCCCTGGGCTACGACCTGGAGGGTCGCAAGCTCGTCCCGAATCGGGAAGAGGCGGAACGGATCTGCCGGATCTTCTCACTCTATATTCAGCTTGGTTGTGTCTCAAAACTGGCAAAGCAACTGGATCGCGAGAAAGTTCGCAGCAAGGTCTGGACTACCCGGACCGGTGCCCGACTCGGAGGCGTGGCCTTTGCGCGGGGTGCGCTCTACGACCTTCTTCGGAATCGACTCTATCTCGGCGAGATCCGGCACCGCGATAAATGGTATTGGGGAGAACACAAAGGGATAGTCCCGCAGGAGCTCTGGCAGAAGGTGCAGTCGCAACTCGAAAGCAATCTGAAAAGACGAAGTAAGCGCCGAAGCGAGTGTGCGTCGAGCTTGCTCACAGGACTGATCGAAGATGTTCAAGGCCGATTGACTCCGTCATTCACCGCCAGGCGAGGAAGGCGCTATCGCTACTATGTATCTCAAACGGTTATCGAGAACCCTGGGGAAGAGCACACCGGAGTGACTCGCGTACCGGCACACGAGATCGAAACGAAGGTTGTAGAAAGACTCGTGGGGTTCCTTAAGTCCGATGCCGACATGTTCGAGCAGTTGGGAGGAGACAGCCAGTCTCCGGCAAAAATGCGCGGGCAACTGAATGCTGCAAAGAAACTTGCCGACAGATTATCCACCCTTGGTTTCGACGATCTCCGAAACCTGCTGTCCTCATTCCTGCAAAGAGTCATCATTGGGGTGGACGAGATCCAGGTGATGATTGACAGAAAACGCTTGAGCCAATTGTTGAAGAACGGCACGAAGGCAATTACCAGCAGCCTCAACGAGCGACCGAAGCCGGTCGATCCCAGCGACCTGATCTCGCTCGGCATTGAGGCCAGATTGAAACGGTACGGGGGCATGGTTCACTTGGTCGTGCCGCCGAACCCCACCACGACCGCGGCTCCGAAGACAAAACCACCACTTCTGAAAGCTCTCGCCCGAGCCCATAGCTGGTATGAGAAAGTGCTCGAAGGGCAGGCATACGATCTCAGGGCGCTCGCTCGTCACGCTAACCTTGCGGAACGATACGTCGGCAAGGTTTTCCCCTGCGCGTTCCTCGCACCCGACATCGTCGAGTCCATCTTGGAAGGACGCCAGCCCGATGACCTGACCTTTGCGCTGCTCACGAAGAAAACCCCTCTCAGTTGGACCGAGCAACGACGCCAGTTTGGCTTCGCCCAGGTGTCATCGCGGTAAGTCCAACTAGATTCCCAGTTAATTCGAAAACACGCCGAATTAATTCCCTGATAGGTCCGATTAAATTCCCTGTTCCGATTCAAAATTCGATCGAGGTTTCTCGCGCAGAATGTGCGGGTTAGAGAAAAGAAGTGCCGTTTTGGAGGCCAAATTCTCGAAAAGTCCCTGTTATTTTCCCTGTTACCAGGGAATTGGGGCAGAGAAAGGTTAGCGCCAGACTGCCTGCTCCGCCAGTTTTTTAGTTATCTTGTACTTGCAAGCCGGTGATACCTATACTGATACCAGAATCAGCAAAAGGGGATCACCAATGAATCGCGACTCACCAAAAGGGTCCAAACACCGCATGGATGGCGGTATTGCACGGTAATCCTCTCCGCGAACGGCCGCGTCAAGCCAGACCTCGTAATCGTCACCGGCAGGCAGGAAACCCACAAAGAAGGCGCCTATTACCTTGAATGGCGCGAAGGCGCGAAGCGAGTACGCCTCTCGGTGGGCAAAGACCCTTGCCTCCCCTGTCGTTCAACGGTCAATGAGTGAAATTGCAATATAACAACAGTTGACAAATTCTCGGTTCGCCGGTGACATCCTCACAGCACTGTTTGGTGTCCTTTAGATGGCTGCCGGGTCAGCTAAAGAACATCTATGACGATAAGGGTAATGTCATCCTCCTGGTTCACCGCAGCAGGTCGCCACCGCTGGAGTTCGGAGAGCACTTGACGCGACAGCTCACAGGCGGGCTGCAATTGATTATCGTGTACGACCCGTTCCAGTTGGTGGTCGCCAAATGCCTCCCCCGCCGCGTTCTCCGTTTCGGTCACGCCATCGGTATAGAGCAGGAAGCGATCGGATAGTTCAAGCGGCACGCTGCACACCGGATACGCAGACGGCAAGTCCAATGAGACCAAGCGCGGATAAGGCATCTAGCGGTGCGTCTCCCAGATGATGTTTTCCTAGAATGCCGTCCAGTTCGTCGAGGTTGTGTTCGAAGAAGAGAAGCGGTGGTACACCCGCGACAAAATACTCTAGGGCGAGAACCCGTGGCTTACGCTTTTTCTGCCGGTGTTCCCTTCGCTGTGCCTCAAAAGCTCGCGAGAGCAAATCCGTCGTGTCGTTCTTATCAGGGGCAGCCATTCTGAGCGATCTCCTTTCACCACACAGTAAATCGATGAGGAGTGCGAGGGAAAGCCCCAATAGTGGTCAGGGTTTTTTCGGGCCGTGATCCCGACCCCTCAACTGAAAACGAACAATTAGCTGAACGGGTGCCAATAAGCTAACTGTTGAAATCAGCCCGTTTGCACTAACTGAGAATTGCTACCCGTGCACTCTGGCTCACCCGCTCCCTGCTAGCTAACGACGCGTGCCCCGGCCCCCAGGGTTTAAATTCCGTGGTGGGTGGGGGTGTAGCAAAATCCCCTCGTGTCGTATATACCCCTCAAGCAAATGGCGGGGTTATACGCATTGAGGGGAAAATGCTACACCCCAGGCGGAGTCTAGTGGAGCCTCTCGAAGGACTTTTGGTCCCATGTTGAACGATCATACGGATTCGCGTCGGCTGGTGCGTTTGCAGCCGGTTGAGGAAGAAGCCCAGCCGACTCTCCATAACCAATTCGTGCGTAGTTCCGAACAGCGGGGGAGAGCTTAGGTTTGGACTTGTGATGATGGTGGTGATGCTTTTGCGCCACAGCAGTTCACTGAATGCTGGATCGTTCACTGCGGTTTCCTCGAACTCGCGGGAAATTGCTCGTGCATCTGCTGAATGGTCAGTTTTTGAGCATCGGAAAGACCTTCGAGTACCTTGAAAATGGGCACGTAGCGATCAGTAGGGTAAGCACTATAATAGTCCGTGATGCCGCCGACATAATCCTCCAAGTTTCTTGAATAATTGGGTTGCTTAGGTATGCACCTCTCTCCAGGCAGTCCGCTGGATTTCCCGGTTGAATACGTTTTCTCCCCAGCCTCGCATCCGTCGCGGAAACCGCGCGCGTGGCCCCAGAGATATCCAGAGACGTATACCATCCTCGTTTCGTTGTTCCACTTTAACCAGTCATCACCGTTTTCGAGCGGGTTTGCAGCAACAGTTCTCCCGGGCCCGAAGACTAGTACCAGCACAACAGCGAGAAACAGGTTCACATGCCGACTCATCTTTGCCTTCTTAGCCATTTCGCTCATCGTCGAAGTTCCATCAATGACTCTGGGTTCATTGTGAGGGGTCATTCTTATACTCCAGTTGAAACACAGGGTTGCTTTCGTTTGACAGGTGAAGAATCTCAAAGTCGAATGGTATGTTGTTCTGGTTCAAGACCTGAGCTGACTGTCCGTCCACAGTCCAACGCCTCTCGACTGTGAAAGGGGCGTTGGGGTTGACGGTCTGAGTGTCTTCGAACTCGCCAGCATGAATAAGGTCTTTGTTCTTCTGGATACACGGAGTGCAGATGTCTGTCCCCGTAGTGTGCGGGCCTATGAAGGTTTCGCTAAGCCCCAGAACGTGATCCCCCACTGCCGCACCGGCAGCCGTTGCCGCGAAGTAGTCGACTTTCTGTGAATTCCGGTAGTTCTTTACTGGCGGGTTGGCCTTCACGAGCGGTTTTGGTTTTGGTTTTGGTTTGGACTTGGGTTTTGGTGTGCTCTTCTTTTGCGCCTCTGCTTTAACGAACTGGACGCAGTGGCCATTCTCCCTTCAAGGCCATTTGGTAGAGCTCGTCTGCCGTCTTGTCTTTGCCCAGAGAATCCAGAAGGCTTGCAAAAGGGATTCCCCGATACTCAGGGTGTTTTGTGTAAAACTCCGTGATCACATCTGTGTAAGCGCTGAAATCCAGGTCTCCCGAATCTGTGAACTTTACCTTGGAATACGTCCCCATGCGCGCAAGACAGCGGGCGGAAGGCATCTCGCTGGAATGGTGTTTATCCCCAAGGCGATACATCTTGCCGGGCTGGCCGAATAGCTGTTCGGCGACTTCACATGCATTATGGGATGCCACTTGATGTCCCGTTATAAAACCATCCACGTACGTAGCTCGTTTCCCCGGGCTCCACGACAACCATTCTCCTCCTCTGTCCAGTCGATCCGTGCGCACCTGTGCTGCCATGCAGATGATTAACAGGACGGTAGCCGCTCCAATTCCGTGAAAGCACTTCATGAACATGTGACCCCCTTAATGCATGCTTGGATTCCTCGCCGACTGCTCGTCTGCCCTCCGGAGAAAAAGGCTGCCAAGCTTGCCGGTAGCAATGAGCAGGACACTTTCTCCGGTCCGCTTTGAGAGCAAAAGTTGAGGAATTGCGCCTATTTTCTGCAATTTCCAGAGCAATCCAGGCGGATTTCTCTGCACTTCAGACTGTGTGGCGGAGAGCAAGACATTCGAACCCTCGGTACGGTTTTTCTGAACCTCCAAGCCTGGACGTGTCTGCGACTTGCATCTCATTCTGCAACAGCAACATACACTCAGAGAATTCGACCTGCATCGAACAAAGCACTAAAGTCGCCCCGGTTTCGCAGCCCGACAAACGGCGAATGCCAGGCGATGGTGGGCCGAACGAAACGCGAATCTGTGGACTATTTCCCAGACAAGCAGGATTGCGAGACTGCTGTCCATGGCATGGCCACACAGTTCGATGGGTTGCTGTTGTGGAAGCAATCCGAACGACGGCAGTCGGCTAGGGCGGCGACTCCCCGCCCCGATCTGGGACCGGCGACGCTGGAGGCGGCTGGCTCGTGGAGTTCAATGCTGGGCGATCATCCAGCGGTCCAGGGGAATGGCGTTCGCCTACAGACGGGAATTGCGGTTGCCTTCGACCGGATTCCTCACTCGATTCCCCGCTTCTATCGCATTCGTGTGGGATCGCATTCGGTCGATCAGAAAGCTGATCGGGTTCCGCAGCGTCCTCAGCGAGAGAGTTGTTACGGGCTTTGAATAACTCAAGGAGTTTGGCTTTGGCACTGCTGGCCATAACTTCCATGTTCTCCCGCTTCATGCTCGCTGGGAAGCGGGCCAGCATCTCGACCAAAAGCTTTGCTGCTTTCAAATCACCGGTGGCTCCCTTATTCGCCACTTGGGTGAGAATGGCTTTCAGGATGGTTATATACTTGGAGCCATTTTTTCCAAGGATCAGAACTTTTTGATTTGCAATCTCCCAAAGCAACTCTGGGATCCCGGGGACGTTTCGAGGGCGCCCACCGGGGTTGCCAGAGCGTCCTTTTTGGAATTGAAATGCTGTTGGTGGTTTCCTGTAGCCGACCTCATACCCAATCTCATGAGCCATGGGTCACCTCCGCTTGATCGAAGTACTCACCCGTGGCGGCGCACACCGCTTTTTCTCCCGTGTGTTTTTCCCATCGCTTGACCGCCGTGTCGATATACAACGGATCAATCTCAATGGCATAGCAAACACGGCCCACTTTCTCTGCTGCGAGAATCGTGGAACCGACGCCAGCAAAGTTGTCGAGTACGATGTCGCCACGCGCGGAGCAGTCGAGAATCGCATCGGCGATCATCGCCACCGGTTTCACCGTGGGGTGGAGGGCCAAGAGATTGCCTTCACCAGATTTCGACAACGTATTCACGCCGGGATAGCGCCACACATTGGTGCGATTACGCCCGAATCTTCCCAGCTAAACGTTGTTACGATGCGACCCCTTTCCCTTTCTGAATACAAAAATCAACTCATGCTGGGAGCGATACAACGAACCCATTCCGCCATTGTCTTTCGTCCAAACGCAGAGATTGAGGAGCGTGTCGTATGCTTTTTTGCCAGCCAGCAAGACCTCTGCGGCGTGACGCCAATCCATGCAGATGAAGTGAACGGACCCATCCGAGCTATGACGTTCGAGGAGAGAAACTGCTCCACACAAGAAATCGAAGAACTCTGACTCACTCATCTCACCCGAGGCCATGGCGAACTCGCGATGCCGAATCGCTCCCTTGCCGCAGACGTTTCGATCGATCTTCACGTTGTACGGAGGGTCGGCGAAAACAACGTCAGCCTTTTGGCCGCCCATGAGCGCAGAATAGGTCGATTCCTCGAGAGCGTCACCGCAGATCAGACGATGATCCCCCAATAACCAAATGTCTCCAGGCTTCGTAACCGCCGCACCAGAGCTGATCTCTACCGGTTCTTCCTCTGCCTTTTCTTCTGCCGCTGCTTCCTGCAGAATCAAGTCAATTTCTCCGACCTCGAAGCCCGTGATTGCGACATCAAACCCAAGGTCGACAGCGGTCAAGTGCTGCAGCTCAATGGCGAGAATCGAATGGTCCCAACCAGCTTTCTCGGCCAATCTGTTATCCGCCAGAACGTAGGCCCTGATCTCGTCCTCGTTAAGGTTTTCCAGACATATAGTCGGGACGCTCTTCATTCCCAATAGTTTGGCGGCGTCAACGCGACCGTGGCCGGCGATGATCATGCGCGAGCGATTGACAAGGACAGGATTGGTGAAGCCGAAGGCGTGGATGCTGTCGGCGATCTGACGAATCTGGCGTTTGGAATGAGTGCGCGCGTTTCTTGCGTACGGAACCAGACTCTGAATCTCTTCGTACGTAACCGTCAACTGATTTAGCGACATTTCTTGAAAACTCCTTCTCTTAAAAAGATTCGCCCCCATCACATCCGCCAGGAATTTGGCAAGTCGTCGAAGGCATCGAGCTTGGGCGAGATCCTGTGCAGCTCGTCGTACTCGTAAATCACTTCTTCCTCGTTGTCACCGGTGAGTGCGGTGAGCGCCCAGACCAGTGCATCCATGCGGTCGGGAGACTTCGAGAGAAACGGAACGTAATCGCACATCTGGTCTTCGAGCTGGCCGAAGGCACCCACGTGGTGCACGCGGTGTTGCTCGTAGAGCGCTGCGATTGGTTCGGCTCGGGTGAGTTTGCCGCGCGAGGCGTGCACGGCGGCGTAAGCGAAATTCAGGTTGATGGTGCGGAGGATGGCTTCGACTAGGTCGCCGCCGTTATTCACTTCCGCGATCACGCGATCGGCTTTGTGTTGCTGGTAGCCATAGACGACGCGTTTCGAGTTTCTGCGAAAGAAATTCTAAGCAAACGCGGCTCTGATTTTTGACTGTAAAAGAAATCGCAAATAGTGCACCCGCGATGATGACGCCAGTTTCGCCGCGCAGCAGGTCGCCTCGGACGCAGTTAACGACATCCCCTAGAACCTGCGTGGCGATGATTACAACCGCGAGTCTCCCTGCACAGCGGCGCACCTGATGCCGTTGGCATCTCCTATTCCGCCCAAAGGCAAATCCAGTGAGGTATGCTCTTGGTGGGACACTCCCAAGAGATGAGTGAAGGCGTCCAGACGACGAGCGGGAGTTGGTGGAAAACCTCGCTGTTGGACCGCGTAGCCGAACTTCGGCACCGTGAGGATCAGGTCATTCTGGTTTTGGCGCTGGTAATCGGCGCATTGACTGGCTTGGCGGTCGTCGCATTCATCCTGCTGACGGAACGAATGGGGATGCGGCTGTATCCGGTGGGTGGCGCTCCGTGGCGGCGTCTGCTGTTCCCGGTGGTGGGCTCGCTCGGCATCGGTTACTTGCTGTATCGCTATTTTCCCAACGCACGTGGCAGCGGCGTGCCGCAGACGAAGGCTGCGCTGTATGCACGCGAAGGGCGCATCACACTGCGCACCGTGCTGGGCAAGTTTTTCTGCACGTCGGCAACGCTTGCCAGCGGAATCCCGCTGGGGCGCGAAGGACCCTCGGTTCAAGTTGGTGGGGGCATTGCTTCCGTGCTCGGACGCCTCCTCGGATTGCGCACCGAGCAAGTAAAGAAACTGATTCCGGTGGGAGCGGCGGCGGCCATTGCAGCCGCGTTTAATACGCCTCTTGCAGCGGTGCTGTTTGCGCTCGAAGAGATCGTGGGCGATCTTAACGCACCGGTGATGGGCGCGGTGGTGCTGGCTTCGGCGACTGCTTGGGCGGTCCTGCGTATTTTGCTTGGCAACAATCCCCTCTTCAAGGTTCCGCAATATCAACTGGTCCATCCACTGGAGTTTGCGGTCTATGCGGTGCTCGGTGTAGTTGGCGGTGTGGTTTCAGTGGCTTTCACAAAGCTCTTGCTGGGTATGCGGGCGCGGTTCCTGCGGTTCCCGCAGAACACGGTCTGGTTCCAACCGGTAGCGGGCGGGTTGCTGGTCGGTTTGATGGGCTGGTTTGTGCCGCAGGTTCTGGGCGTAGGTTATGGGTTTGTCGGCGACGCGTTGAACGGAAGGATGGCGTTCAACTTGATGGTGCTGCTGGTGGTTCTGAAACTTATCGCTGTTACCACCAGTTATGCTTCGGGCAACGCGGGCGGTATTTTTGGGCCGTCCTTGTTTATTGGCGCGATGTTGGGAGGCACTTTAGGGACCGTCGCGCATCATTTGTTCCCCGCGTACACTGCGACGCCGGGAGCTTACGCGCTGGTTGGGATGGGCGCGGTCTTTGCGGGGATCGTGCGCGCTCCCATGACATCGGTGCTGATGATCTTTGAGATGACGCAGGACTATGCAGTGATCGTCCCGCTGATGATTGCGAATCTGGTGAGCTTGTTCATTGCTTCACGATTGCAGCACGAGCCGATCTACGAAGCCCTAGCCGTGCAGGATGGCATACACCTGCCCACGTCGAAGACGCGCCAACGACATGGTCAGCGTCAGGTGCTCCGAGTCATGCACACTGCGACGGAGTTGCTGCCAGCCGAGATCACGGTTCGGGAAGCCTTGGAACGGGTTCGCCCGACTGAATCCCGAACGTGGCTGGTGACTGATCGACGAGGTGTAGTTGGCGTTATCAACCTTTCGAGGCTGGAGCGAGAGCTAGCGGAAGGTGCTGATAAGAAGCTCGGTGAGCTCGTGGATGCGTTGGCTTTTCCGCATGTCCACCCTGACCAAGGCCTTGACTTGGCGCTTGAGCGCATGGGCGCAAATCAGATCGAAATCCTGCCCGTCGTGAACCGTGCGGATGTGCACAAGTTGGAAGGCATTGTGACGCTGCGGGATGTGCTGGATGCATACGGCGTGAGCCCGCGCGGCTGATCGGGCTTAGGCTTACCGCGCTTGGCAAACGTAACCGGAAGTCTTTCAGTCCTCGCAGCACAAGCCCTCTCCGCCATTGCGGCGGTACCCGACTCTTTGGCAAGCTGCATGCAGATCGAGAAACCTGCGGAGAAGTGTGCTGATGGCAATCTGCCCTTCTAGTCGAGCGTGGTGCACCAAGGCAGTAGTGCACTCCATGTCCGAAGGCCAGATGGCGATTGGGCTCGCGTGCTAGATACGGGTGCGGACCATTCCTCGTCGTCGTTAGCCACGTGATTGATCCGCGTGCTCACGGGGTAGCACCGCATCAATCGAGCGTCGTAGGGAGTCAGTACTTCTGACACCGCACCCATCGTTGGAAGGCTGGTCATCTGCTCGGCGACGACATACCACTTGCAATCTCGCTTCGTGCATCTGCTGCAATCAATCGGCGGTTACGATGCGGATTGGTACGCGATTGGCCAGTGCTAAGTTCACATTTCTCTCCCGGAGCGGCTCCACAAGTCGGACAGCGAGCAGCGAGCACCTGCTTTGGGCTGAGTTCTTTTGTCACACAAACCTCCACGTACAAAAGCTGGCCAACTAGAACAGTGCCCCCTTTGGACGGTCTACGCCCTCCTGACAATGGACATGGGCCGATTTTGCAGAAAGGCGCTGATAAGTGCGCTGTTTATTTGCAAACCGCCGTTGTAGCTGACGAAGCCCTTCTTCTTGAACGCATTCATAAATTTACTTACCCTCGCGCGGGTGGTACCAACCATCTCCGCGAGGGTTGCTTGGCTCACCTTCAGGGGGTTCTCCGGCTTTGATTCCTTGGTTATTTGCCCAAACAACAACAGAACCCGTGCCAGTCGCTTTTCGCTGAAATTGAAGAATTGATCTGCCAGGTCTTCCTCGACCCGAATAACTCGGGAAAGCAGATATGCATTAAGCAACGCTGCAAACTGCGGGTCGCGCTTGAGCGTGCGAAGCGTCCTCTCCTTCTGCAAGCGAGTGATATTGGAGGGTCCAATTGATCTCGCCGTGTACATCCGCAGAGATTGCCCTCCCAGACAACCTTCGCCAAAAAAGCTATCCCGCAGCAGCACGGCGATTATCGCTTTTTTGCGACGCGTAGCGGCCATCGTGAGCTTCACCGTGCCGCTCTGGGTGTAGAACACAGCATCGGCTTTGTCCCCTTGCGAAAAAATGATCTCGTTGTCTCGGTAGTTCCGCACACTCATTCCGTCACGGAATTTTTTGCGGAAAACTATGGAACTGAAACCGAGAGTTTGTTTCGCCATCTGTCTCCTTGGCACGATCAATTCACGCGGGAAATCCCGTTGTCCTGTCTAGCAAGAGAGGCTAAATCATACGGCTCAGGAATCTGGCTCGGCTGGTCAATATAGGCCATACACAATTGCACACAGTATCTAAGTGGTTATCCCGGCAGACTGGTCTAACGGCGAGGCTCCGCGCGCCGCTGACGCCAGTTCGCAACCTCCCAATGCAATTTGGTTGTTGCTAGTCTTTGGGTGGGGTTGTGGCTCGCTTCGACCTTGAGAAGCTAGACCGGCCGGACGAATCTAAGCGGAACTCGGCACTTAGTCATGACGGTCAAAAAGTGTGTTTTTGCAGCCGCCGCAAGTAAATGATTTGACTGGTCGAAAGTTTCGCGCCCGTGCTGGTCAGCCCGGTATACCTTTTGAGATTTTGCATTCCGCGTTGATCCTGTTGCCGCACCACGGCCTGCCAGCTACAATCGGCACCGATCTCCACACACACTCCGACGAGCGCGAGCGGGAGTACAAATGAGCAGCCTCATTCCGCTGGTAAGTAAAGACAAGCAGCAATGGTACAACACCGAGAAAAACACAGCGGCACTGATCCAAACAGTAGTAAAGTCCGGCTCGGCAGACACGCTGTCCAGCGACCAGATTTGGAGCCTAATTACACTGACGTGGATCACGATGGGAAAGAAAGACGTTTCCCCCACTCATTGGGTGCGACTCAAAGTTCCGGCGCTGGAAGCCCTTTTTGGCAAAAGCGCCACTGGCAACTCGGACTTGGCAGCGACCATTGATTCCATGAATCTCCCGGACGCGGTTGCACAAGGTGCGAAAAAAGAAACTGGGATGGTCAATTTTCGAGGCACGTGGAGGAATTCTTCGCGCAAATGGTGTAAGCACAATCGTGACGACTTAAGAAGCATCATTCGGGCTGCTGCCAACTTTCCAGCAAACGACCAAGCACGAATCAACGTTGCGGCTCGGATTGACAGATTGCCGCCTGTCGATTCACCGAATGGCAAAACCGAAGTTGCGGCTGGAGTGCTGCTCACGCCTCTGATCGCATGCCTTGATCCAAAGAATCGATTCCCAATCGTCAATGGACGCGAAGCCGTAAACTCCTTGCTTCGAAAGTTACGCTTAGACCACAGTAACCTCGCAGATCGAGCGAAAGGACTCATTGGGATCATTGCTCAGAAGGATGCCTTCATGCTGGATGTGATGAGCGAAGAGGTAATCAAGCGCGTCCCGTTGCTGAAGCGCCAGAGCAGGAACACAGCGCAACAGAAAGTTCACGAATCCCCCTTGCGAAATTACGATGAGGAGGAGCGCAGTGCTGTTTTGGCAAGTAAAACCGCCACGTACAGGATGCGCCACAACAAGATGACGACTGCGGTGAATCGTATCTTCAGCCGATTCAATCCCACAACGGAAACCAGCCCTGCCGGGCGCTGTGACGCGATCATTAAAGATTACGATGGCGTGTCTCGTGATCTCTTGATTGAAGCGAAACCGGATGCCGACAAGGGGTCGATTCGAATCGCTATCGGACAGCTATTTGATTATGCACGACATCGTGATCGCCAACCCGCCACAGACCTTGTCGTGTTAACGATTCCTAGCCCTGCGTCCGACTATGTCGAGCTTCTGAATGACCTTGGCATCACGGCGATGTGGTTCGGCGATGAAACGTGCACACAGATCGCCGAAGGTCAAGGCAAGGCTTGGGCAGCAATCGCTAAGTCGATAAAGGGGAAGAGTAATAGCTGAGGCGAGACCTTTTCATTGATACCCAGACTCAAGGGGAACCCGAGTGCTGAAGTTTCATGCGGACGACCTCATTTTTGTAGAGGAGCAACGACCGCCACATCAAATTTCGAATAATACTTCTTCACGTCCCTCGCCCCGTACTTCTCTCGAAATTTATCGACCACAGATTTCACCGCTTTGGCATCGGTCACAGGGACAGCTTGGAATCCCGCCTCCGCGCCCCGCGCATCAATGCGAATCTGCGTATTCTTGAGCACGTTCTTGTACCACTGCGTGTCCGAGCCTTGCACTGGCAGAAGCTACAGCTTGTCCCTTTCCAACACGAACCAGACCGGAATCGAGATTGTCTTCCCAGACTTCCTGCCGATCACGTTGAGCTTGATCTGGCGGTAGCGGGCGAGGCGTTCTTTGAGGTCGTCCTTTGGGTTTGGCATGACACACTCCTATCGGGTACCGATGGTGGTCGAAACTAGCAACAGCCGCAGACCTTACCGCGCATGGCTTCCCGACCCTCCCAAACGATGAGAGGCAGAACGGCAAGAGCCGCAAGCGGGTCTGTCCACTTTACGTGCCATATCGCGTTAATCGCCAGTCCCGCTAAGGCGATGAGCGAGAGGTAAGCGCACAGTGCCGACTGTGCGGCGTCCGCCCTTAACGCTGCACTACCAGTAGTTGCCGAAAGACGGCGCTTCTCTTTCGCAAGCCACGGCATGACGACGGCGGCTGCGACCAAAATTGCTATCCCTAGAAGCGTGGGCTTGGGTTCGCTATACCCCAGTAGACTCGCGACCGAAGTAATAGCGACATACGCAGCCAGCACGAACAACAAGGTTCCCGCGACACGGGCAGCCCGCCTTTCCGCGTCTTCGTGAGCAGCGGTTGCACGAAATCTCCACAGCACTACTACCGCCGAGAAGAGTTCGATGGCGCTGTCTCCACCGAAAGCGAGCAGCGAAGGGCTACTCGCCCGCCAAGCCGCGAAGAGGGATACCCCAGCCTCCACACTCATCCATGCGATTGTGACGGTTTGCACACGTTGGATTCGCCGGATCGCGTCTGGAGGAGCGATTTGTAGCACCGAAGCCATTCACAGCATTATGACACCGTACTCGCATGCTTCGAGCTCAAAGACCCTTGCAACCGCTCCATTTCTCTTGACTCTAGACTGCACTCCAGATTGTATGATTTTGTCATGGCGACCAATCACCAAACCGAGAGCGCAGCGATGCAGATCGGCGAGGTCGCGAAACGCAGTTCCCTAACCGTAGACGCGATCCGATTCTACGAGAAGCGCAAGCTCTTGCCCAAGGCGGTTCGCAGCGCAGGTCGGTTCCGATTGTACGGAGAGGGCACCATCGAGCGACTTCACTTCATCCAGCAAATGCAGGGACTCGGCTTCTCATTGCGCGAGGTCGGGGAATTGATCCAGTTTCGAGAGCGGAAGGTGGATGCCTGCGAATCGGTAAAAGAGTTGCTGAGGGCAAAACTGATCGGCGTCCGGGCGAAGCTGCAAGAGCTAAGCCCTCTGGAGTCGGAGCTAGAAATGGATTTGCGAAAATGTAGCCGTGAATTGAACCATCGTCGGCGGCACACAGCCTGCCCTTGCCCGGTGCTCGAAGAGGTGGCAGGAGTGAGTCAATGAAGGTTGAGATTCTGTACGTCCCCGGCTGCCCGAACTACCAGCCTACGTTCGAGAGACTGCAAGCGGTCTTGGCATCCGAAGCGGTGAAGACTGGAATTCAGGGGATACCTGTTACCACCGAAGTTGAAGCGAAGGCTCTGTTGTTCCCCGGCTCTCCCACTGTTCGCGTCAACGGCGAGGATGTCGAACCACGTCAGACGAGCGTACCCAGCTTAGCCTGTCGCCTGTATGAAAATCGGAGTGGCATTCCGTCAGAGAATTTGTTGCGGGTAGCGATTTCAGACGCGATGCGGAGGGAGTGACAATTCGCATGCGAGTAGCAGAACGAGCAACGCCTGTGGCAGCCGTTATCGCTGTGCTATCGACCATAGCTTGCTGCCTGCCATTTACCTTTCTGGGAGCGCTGGGGCTGGCAGGAGCGGGCGTCCGGTTGCAGTCACTGCGTCCTTGGTTGCTCGTCAGTGCAGTCATCCTGTTCGGCATCGGTTTCATTCAGTTGTACGTTCGGCCCAATCAATGCCAAAAGCGAAGCCCGTTGAGCATCGCCTTGTTCTGGGGCGCTGCTGTAATCGTCCTTCTAGTGATCCTTTTCCCACAACTGATAGCCAGCTTGCTTGCCGGATAAGACATGCAATCGCGAAGAGCCAAATACGGGCTTTGGCTGGTCGGGATCGTTGCTGCGTTCGTGATCGTCTGGTATCTCTGGCTGTCGAAAGGAACGCCACCCGGTCAACCTCCGCTCACATCACTGACACAAAACAACCTCGACCAGTTTAAGCACGATTTCAATGGCGCGGGCGACGAAGCCCGGTTGGTGCTGCTGCTGTCGCCGACCTGACCGACCTGCTTGCGGGGGGCGTCCGCAATCGAAAATTTGCTGAATCAGACGCATTCACAGCCGATCCGTGTCCTCGTGGTTTGGGAGCCAATCCTGCCGACAGATTGGTCGCGACCCAGTGGGATGGTTCAATCCCGAATCTCAGACAGACGGGCTATCCAATACTGGGACAATGACCATCTCATCGCAGGAGAGTTGCGCCAGCAGCTTTCGTCCGAGCCAAGCTGCTGCCAGCGTAAAGGCGTACTTTGGGACTTGGCTGTGCTCTATGGGAAGCAAGCGCAATGGGGCAATTCTTCGCCTGTCTTCGCAGACGGTCCCGTTGTGGATGCAGCGCCTGTTCTTGAAAAGAAGGTTGCCGGGTTTTCAGGCGGCGCGGGAGATTGAAATGGAGAATTCCGGTGGCTCAAGTCAATGTTCCGCTAGAGACCTGACCGGGCGAAAGACTGCGTGGTTCCTTTGGTACGTGCCTATTCTGCTTGTGATCGTAGGCTCTAGTTGGGATCGCGAGAGACTCTGGTTATGGGTGCCAGCTTTTGCCGTGATGGGCGCGAGCTGCCTAGCGAATGCAGTCCGGTGTGGGCGAATCCACTGCTACATCACCGGTCCCTTGTTCCTTCTCGCAGCCGTTTTCGTAGCACTGTCGGCGTGGGGAATGGTGGTGCTGCATCCCGGTCTGTTCCTCCTCGTCGTCCTCGGCACGTGCTGCCTCGCTCAATGTGCTGAGATTTTGTTCGGCAAATACCGAAGGGGAGCCTGATCCTCGCCTTTTCGAGACCAGCCACGAACGCGACCGAAATTTGACAAGCCACATTCTGCGTACCACACTTCAACGAAGTAACAGGGAGGGCAGCGATGCAAGGAACACAGTTTAGATACGTGATCAAGTTCGTCACCGACATGGGCAAAGCCGTGAAGTTCTACCGCGACGTTCTGGGTCTCGAACTTAAGTTCGAGTCACCGGGCTGGAGTGAGTTCGTGACGGGCGAAACCACTCTCGCGCTGCACCCGGCTTCCGAAAAGAACCCGGCTGGAAAGGTCGAATTGGGGTTCACTGTCGCCGACGTGGAGGCTTTCTACCGGGACATGAGCACGAAAGGCGTGCTCTTCAGCATGCCGCCAAAGAAGCAGGATTTCGGTGGGGTGCTGGCGCAGTTCGTCGATTCTGAAGGTGCACATTGCAGTGTTGGAGCAGAGGCGGCGTAGGAGGACGATCTCAAGTCATGAAAGCCGCGTGGTACGAAAAACAGGGCGCTGCGCTGGATGTGCTTGTTGTAGATGAGATGGACGATCCGCAGCCCCGTGGAGGAGAAGTTCGGATTCACGTTGCCTTTTCAGGCGTGAATCCCGGCGATGTTAAGAAACGCCAGAATGCGTTTGGCGTCGGGATGCCGTATCCGCGTGTCATTCCCCACAGCGATGGTTCGGGCACCGTTGAAGCAGTGGGCGAAGGAGTATCGCGGGAATGGATCGGGCGGCGGGTGTGGTGCTACGGCGCTCAAAGTTACCGTGCTTTCGGAACCGCCGCCGAGTACACCAATGTTCCTTTGGAGCAGGTGGCTCAACTCCCCGAAGGCGTGCCACTAGAACAGGGTGCCTGCCTCGGTATTCCCGGCATAACCGCTCATCGGGCGGTTCATGTCGCGGGTTCTGTCAAGGGACGAACTGTTCTAGTGCAAGGCGGTGCAGGCGCGGTCGGAGCTTGTGCTGTTCAACTCGCGCATCGAGCGGGAGCGCGAGTCATCGCCACTTGTCGCGCCGAAACCGACAGTGAAATCGCTTCGCGAGCAGGAGCCGACGATGTTTTGCTCACAGGGGAGAACTTGGTGGAACGAATCCGGGCATCCGCTCCCGATGGAGTCCATCACATTGTCGAAGTCGCTTTCGCCGCGAACATCAATACCGATGCGGCGGTATTGGCGCAAGGCGGTTCTATCGCGACCTACGCCACAAACGCTCCTACGCCCGAAATTCCATTCTGGCAACTCGTCTTTATGAACGCCAGAATGTTCTTTGTAGGCAGCGACGATGTGCCGCCCGATGCAAAGATCGAAGCCACTCGCACTATCAATCAGGCGCTTGAGGCGGGATGGCGGGGGCTGGACATCGCCGAGATCGTTCCGTTGGATCAAATAGCACGCGCCCATGAGTTGGTCGAACACCCGGTAAAGCCGGGGCGCGTGATCGTGGCGATTTGACAATTCGAAATCAGACTCAGGTAGCAGGCGGGCGTTGGCGAATCGACTGGCAGCGGACAAATCGCGCAGTCGCGGTCTTTTGGAGATGCCGCTCCGAATTGACCTCTGCGCCTTTCTGTTAGATATTGTGACGGATGGACGCTGAACAGACCATTGCCGAAATCGAGCGGCTAGAGCGCATCTTCGCCGTGCCGGACACCAGACCGCTGAGCGCGAGCGACCTCTCGGCTGTGAATCGGCGGCATGATGAGCGGCAAGCCAGTAGCCCGTGGTTTCGGCTTTGGCAGCGGTATGGGGTTTGCTGCCGCTCGTGAGAGCGTTAATGCACATACCACTCTGAGTGTGGCGACCAGCGAGCGCACGAGAGGCACTGCGTCGAAGTCCACTGGTGTAGGCACGCGGGGCACACGCCTCCAGTATCGAAGGTGTTCCATTCGTGTCCGCAGGAGCAAGACCATCGGTCTTCTTTGCGGGGCGTCCAGCCGCAGAGCGGGCAGCGGATGCGCGAACTTGAAGAACCACGGCTTTTCTCTTCGTCGAGTTCGCGATCCAAAACAACTGACGATTTGGTACTGAGTGAGTGAACTTCTAGGTGGTAGGCAAACAGGATAAGATCGCCAAGTTCCAGGACCTGACAAAGTCAAGTTGCTTCCGCCACATCATCGGTTTGTGATCGCGTTGCATTCGCCGGATGAAGTTGTCGAAACCGGACTGCTCGGATGCCGTCCGGAGAAAAAGCCGCAAAGCTCGCCTGCAGGATTAATCAGTACACTTTCTCTAGTCCGATTTGAAAGCACTAATTGCGGAATTGCGCCCATTCCCCGCAATTTCCAGAGCAATCAAAGCGGATTTCTCTGCACTCCAGACTGTGTGGCGGAGCGAGAGGAATTCGAACTCTCGGTACAGTTTTTTGAACCAGCAAGAGCCTGTCCGAGCGGGAGCTGCATCCACCATCGTTCCGCTGCTCTAGTCGGCACCATCTTACGATCACCACGAGTCATGTCTGGTGGTTTCAGGCCCTCAGAAGCTCCGGAAACCCTCAAAGGCGTCGAGATCCGGCGAAATCGCGTGAATCTCGGAATACTCGAAGAATAGCTCCTGCTCTTCGTTGTCAGTCAACTCGGTCAATGCCCAGACAAGCGCGTCCATGCGATCCGGAGACTTTGAGACCATGGGTACGTAATCGCACATCTGGTCTTCGAGAGCTCCGAAGGTGCCAACATGGTGAACACGGTGCTGCTCGTAGAGCGCCGCAATTGGTTCGGCGCGAATCAGTTTGCCACGCGAGGCGTGCACGCCGTTGTAGGCGAAATTCAGATCGACCGTGCGCAGGAGGGCTTCGACCAGATCGCCGCCGTTATTGACTTCGGCCACGATGCGATCGGCCTTGTAGGCTTTGTAAGCATGGATTACGCACTTCGCCGCGTCGTTCGGCGTGAACCTTCCGCTCAAATCGTCCAACACGTAATAGTGTGGCGGCCATTCCTGGCCCGAAGGCGAAGCGCCTTCGGCCACGCAAACGATTCCCCATTCGTCCGATTCTTCGCCGCTCGTCATCGCCGGATCGACTCCGACAACAATGCGCCGCAGGATGGGGGGCTCCGGCACACGATCCACGTCGATCGCCCGCAATGTCCACAACGCGCCGGGGCGATCCTCAATGATTTCGGCATTCAACTCCTGACGGCCGAGCCGCGTGCCCTCGTACTTGGCGATGATCGTTTTGAGAAAGGCGGGTGCCAGGTTGGAGCGATTGTCATAGGTCGTGCCCTGCGTGAGGTGGGTCGATTTACTATGCGCAAGCAGCTTGATCAGCTTCGTCGGCTTCGGCGTCGTTGTGATTACCGTCTGCGGCTTGGCGCCGAGACGCAAACCAAACTCCGCTTGCTCCCAACAGGCTTCGGGGTTCCTCCAGGCGGCAATCTCGTCGCACCAGAGCTTCATATGTTGCGGACCACGCAGACGCTCCGGTTCCTCGGCAGAGAAAAGAAACGAGACGGCGCCGTTCGGCCAGACCAGCCGGCGATTCGACTTCTCATAGACCGGCGCTTCATTTCTGGGGCATACCTCCATGATCGCCGAGCCCGCGCCGATGCCTTGCACCATGATGTCGCGGACGTCGGCAGCCGTCGGACCGATCAGGTTCACGATCGGGAATTCCTTCGTCCAACGCCGGACCTGCTCGGCGCCCACGCGAGTCTTTCCAAACCCCCGACCCGCGAGAATGAGCCAGTTCACCCAATCGCCAGCCGGAGCAAGCTGGGCCGAGCGGGCCCAGAATTCCCAGTCGTACAAAAGGGCATTTGCGTCGCGTTCGGAAAGTTCCCCGATCACCTGGCGGCGCACTGCCGACGAAAGAGCCCTGAACCGCTCAGCCTTGATAGCGCTCGAGAGCGGCGAGGAGCTTGTTTCTCGCATCTGTCGCCTCCTGCGTGTTCTTTTCCTTTATGGCTTCTGAGTACTGATCCAACAGCTGCAGAAAAATCTGTCCTGATTTAACATCCCCGCTAGCGCCTTTATTCGCTAATTGCGTGAGGCTGGCCTCAAGTTTGGTCATCCGCTTGGGGCCGCTCTTGGTGTTGGTCAGAACCTTTTGTTTGGCAATCTTTCTCAGCAACTCCGGGATCCCGAAGGCTTTCCGAGGGCGTCCACTGGGATTGCCGGAGCGCCCCTTCTGGAACTGCTTTGCTTTCGGTGGTTTTTTGTAACCAACCTGGTCTTCAAAATCATCGGCCATGGGGTACCTCCACCTGATCGAAGTGCTTACCGGTCGCGGCGCAAACTGCTATTTCCCCTGTGTGCCTTTCCCATCTGTTGATCGCGGCATCGACGTACAAGGGATCGATCTCGATCGCATGGCAAACTCTGCCGACCTTCTCCGCCGCAAGGATCGTGGAACCGACGCCAGAAAAGCTGTCGAGAACGGTGTCACCGCGCGCCGAACAGTCCAGAATGGCATCGGCAATCATCGCCACCGGTTTCACCGTCGGGTGGAGGGCCAGGAGACTGCCTTCGCTTCCGGATTTCGACAGTGTATTGGCACCGGGATAGCGCCAGACATTGGTACGATTGCGCGTGAACTTTCCCAGCTGAACATTGTTCCGATGCTGCTCTTTTCCCTTTCGGAAGACAAAGATCAACTCATGCTGAGACCGATAGAAGGAGCCCATGCCGCCGTTGTCTTTCGTCCAGACGCAAAGATTGAGGAGCGTATCGTATGCCTTCTTGCCAGCCAGCAAGACTTCGGCGGCATGCCGCCAATCCATGCAGATAAAGTGAACGGAACCGTTCCGGCTGTGACGCTCGAGGAGAGACAGTGCCGTACATAGGAAGTCGAGAAACTCAGCCTCCGTCATCTCGCCTGAAGCCATGGCGAATTCGCGATGACGAATCGCTCCCTTGCCACAGACATTCCCGTCAATCTTCACGTTATAGGGCGGGTCGGCGAACACAACATCCGCTCTCCTGCCCTCCATGAGGGCGTGGTAGGTCGATGCATCGAGAGCGTCGCCGCAGATCAGACGATGATCCCCCAAGAGCCAAATGTCTCCCGGCTTGGTGACCGCTGGACCGGAGCCGATCTCGACTGGCTCCTCGTCCTTTTCTTCTTCTTGCGCCGCAGCTTCCTGCAGAATCAGGTCAATTTCCCCTACCTCGAAGCCGGTGACGGAAACATCAAAGTCCAGGTCAACCGAAGTCAAATGCTGCAGCTCGATCGCGAGGATGGAATGGTCCCAACCGGCTTTCTCGGCCAATTTGTTATCGGCCAGAATGTAAGCCCGAATCTGATCGTCGGTCAGATTGTCGAGGCATATGGTCGGAACCTTGTCGGTACCTAGCAGCTTTGCGGCCTGAACGCGACCGTGGCCGGCAACGATCATTCGAGAGCGATTTACAAGAACCGGATTGGTGAAGCCGAAGGTACGGATGCTGTCCGCGATCTGACGAATCTGGCGTTGAGAATGGGTGCGGGCGTTTCTCGCATAAGGGACAAGATTCTTAATTTTCTCGTAGCTAACCGTCAACTGATTTACCGCCATTTCTTTCCGCTCCTTTTTGTGCTTGACAGGTATACTCTGACAGGATTAATCTAAGTGTGCAACCTATATTTAGACTATGAACGTTCTAGCTATTTCCCGGAAGCGGCTGGAGTCATTCCTCAAGAAGCTCGCCAACCTTCAGGCCAATGCGGAAGCGGTCGAGCAGCTAAGACGAGAGTTCCCCGAGTTCCTCCCTGACTTTTCCACCGACAGCAGACCGGCCAACCTCCTGCGCCAACGGTTGTCAAGAGAAGAGAACGGTCTGGGATGGTCCACCACCGAGCCGTTCCGATCCATTTCCATCGCTCGGTTGCGTCGCCAGTGCTCTGAAGAGGCATTCACCGAACTCTTGGGGCACCCGCAAAAGATTCCTGTGCTCTTGTTATTGCTGTTGAGTGTCGATGTGCAACAGGCGTGGGAAACTTCCATTTACGAAACCCGCGAATGGAGAATCGGCCGCCTTAGGAATCAGGTTTGGGAGCTTTTGACACCAGAAGGGTGGGACGCACCAGACGATCCGCCGGTGATGCCTCTGTACCGAGCAATCTCACACCTGCAGAACGAGAGCAGCCGCGCTCGGCGATGTGCCAACGGTGACTGTTCGGAGCCCTTCTTTTTCGCCACTTGGAGGAACCAGAAATTCTGTGGCCCGAAATGTGCTGCACATTCGAAACGAGCAGCGAAACGCAGATCGTGGCAGAAACACCCTGAATGGAACGTTAAGAGGAGGCAACAGGGCAAGAGCCTCTTGTAGTGATATCCAAGAGAACCATCTTCAGGAACCGTCGCCATCTCACGAACATATTCGTTTACCTATTTGTGGTCAGAAAGTTTGATGCGGCGCATGACGCCTGCCAAAGGACGCCTAATGATCGCGCTGATTTGAGAAATCATTGCGGTCACCCGCCTAAAGATCCCTTGTTCGCGCAACCTTATAGGGGCTGAGTTCTTGTCCGACATTTCACTTGACTGTTAGCGCAAAGGAAGCGTCAATGTCGGGCTGGAGGTTTCTAGATGCCGGATCCGGTTGAAAAGCGTCTTGCTGGCTTGCCCACGCTGAGCAAAGGGGCGCTGTGCGATCTCTGGAAGCAGCTCTTCCATTCCGCTCCGTCGTCCCGGCTGCGCCGCGATCTGATGATCCCGATTCTCGCTTACCGAATTCAAGAGCAGGCATTTGCACCTCTCAGTGCCCGCGCTCAGGAACGACTTCGCCAGCTCAGTCGAGCATTCGAGAAAAGAAGTGATCCCACCGCCGGTCGTACTCCACGCATCCGGCCAGGAACCCGGCTGGTTCGTCAGTGGGGCGATCGCGCTCACCTCGTTCATGTCGAAACCAATGGGTACGAATACCAGGGCCGTCGCTACCAGAGCCTGTCCGAGATTGCCCGGCTGATCACCGGCACGCGGTGGTCCGGGCCACTGTTTTTCGGAATCAAGCGCGAGTCTGCCAACGCCAAATCAGAGGAGGTCCAATGAGTCGGGATCAAAAAACCGCGATGCACTGTGCCGTCTATACACGGAAGTCTTCCGAAGAAGGTCTGGAACAGTCGTTCAACTCACTGGACGCCCAGCGCGAGGCCTCCGAGGCATTTATCGCCAGTCAGCGGCATGAGGGTTGGCGAACGATGCCGACACGCTATGACGACGGAGGATATTCGGGTGGGAGCTTGGAGCGGCCCGCCCTGAAGCGCCTGCTCGAAGACGTTGCGGCGAATAAGATTAATGTCATTGTCGTCTATAAGGTGGATCGGCTGACCCGGAGCCTGGCCGATTTTGCCAAGATCGTCGAAGCTCTCGATGCCAAGGGAGTTTCCTTTGTCTCGGTGACCCAGCAGTTCAATACCACGACCTCGATGGGGCGGCTTACACTGAACATTCTGCTCTCCTTCGCACAGTTCGAACGGGAAGTCACCGGGGAGAGGATTCGGGACAAGATCGCAGCCTCGAAGAAGAAGGGCATGTGGATGGGAGGACTGGTGCCCTTGGGCTACGACCTGGAGGGCCGCAAGCTGGTTCCGAATCCAAAAGAGGCAGAACTGGTCTCGAAGATCTTCACCCTTTATCTCGAACTGGGCTGCGTCAGGAAGTTAGCCGAGCGACTCGATCGCGAAAAGATCAGAACCAAGGTTTGGATGACACGGACTGGGGCCCGACTGGGAGGAGTGGCCTTCGCCCGTGGCGCCTTGTACCATCTGCTGCGGAATCGTCTCTATCTCGGCGAAACCCGCCATCGCGACCAGTGGTATCCCGGAGAACACGAGAGCATCGTACCGCGAGCGCTCTGGGAGCGGGTCCAGGCTCAGCTGAACAGCAATCTTAGGAAGCGTCGGAACCGGGTTCGAGAACGGGCGTCCAGTCTATTGACGGGGCTTGTTGAAGACGAGCATGGCACCCGGTATACGCCGTCGTTTACTGTCAGGAGAGGTCGACGATATCGCTATTATGTTTCGCAACTTGCAATCAAGAACATGGCGAGCGAAGGAGTTGGCCCGACGCGGGTGCCAGCGCAGGAACTGGAAAACCGAGTCATCGAGAAGCTTCTCGCTTTCCTGAAATCGGATGCCGACGTCTTCGATGCGCTGAACCTTGCTGACGAGAGTCCTGCGATTGCGAGCCGACTGGTCACGGCGGCGAAACAACTTGCCGCGCGTCTGCCTTCGTTCTCCTCCCACGACCTTCGGGAACAGCTTGCTTCCTTCCTCTGGCGCATCCTGCTGCACGAGAACACGATCGAGATCAATATCAGCAGGAAGGAACTACGGAGACAATTACAAAATGGCAGCAAGATCATTCCTGCCGATCGCTCAGACGCAAAAAAAACGTTCGCCCCGAGCGACTGGATCAGTTTAACTGTCGAGGCCAAGAGAAAAAGGTGCGGCGGCGAAGTTCATCTCATCGTGCCACCGAACTCCGGTGTCTCGCCTGAGCACCCGAAGCTCCCGCTGATCAAAGCCGTAGCGCGGGCTCACAGCTGGTTGGAGAGGGTGATTCAAGGACAAGTATTCGATAGGAGATCGTTGGCACGCGATGCCGGACTGACAGACCGTTATGTGAGCAAGGTTTTCCGCTGTGCTTTCTTGTCGCCAGATATCGTCGAAGCCATCCTGGCGGGTCGCCAGCCTCGCGACTTGAACTTTGACAAATTGTGTCAGGACCTTCCCTTGAGCTGGTCCGAACAGCGTGAACGGTTGGGATTCCCTCCAGCAAACACACACCGTCCACGCGGGATCCCTGGGTTCAATAGACCCCTGATTTTTCGGAGCTTTTTGTCCCCGCGAGACCTTCCCCTGCCACCCTCCGAGACCCGCGAATCCAAAATTCCCTGATAAGTCCTGTGATTCCCTGATATCCATTTTTAATTCCCTGATACATCGTTGAAAATTCCCTGCTCGGATTTTCGACCGAAGAGGCGTTTCCTCTCTGAAATGTGGAGGTTAGAGAGAAACAGTGCGGATTGGGAGGCCGAAATTTTCGGAAATTCCCTGTTAAATTCCCTGTTAGCAGGGAATTTGGTTGGAGAAAAGTTAGCGCCAGACTGCCTGCTCCGCCACTCACTCATAGATGGGCACTTGGCTACTTCTACTGCACAGAACCTTTTGAGATCTGGCCATCATCTGGGGCTCAACAAGTGGCTTGGTCTTCAGTTCCTGCTGGCGAATCCCATGCCCGCCAGTACGCCTCGCATATAAGCGAAGCTGGCGATAATGCCCGGCATCGGATCGTCGGGATGAATCTCATATTCCAGATCGACGAAGCCCTTGTACCCTGTCGCGATCAGGGCTTCAAACATCTTCCGCACTGGCATGATGCCGTCTCCCACCGCGACCTGGCTCTCTTTGCTCTCGAAGTTCGTGAGGTCCTTCATGTGTACGTTAAAGAGCCGTAGGCCTGCTTCGTGGATCGCCTGAACGACATCCGTACCGGCGCGAACCGTATGCCCGACATCGATGCAGCAGCCGATGCGCGGATCCATATTTTTCACCGCTTTCAGTACGTCCAATGGCGAATGCCACAACTTGTCCTCGGGGCCGTGATTGTGGATCGCGATGCGGATGTCGTATTCCTTTACGAATTTCTCTATTCGAGGCAGAGTCTCCGGTGTAGGGTCGCCCGCAACAATAACGCCGATTCCTGCTCGCTGGCAGTATTCGAACTTGCTGCGGATATCCGCATCTTCATCTTTGGCGAAATAGATGGCTCCGGCAGCATGCAGCTTGATGGCCGCTGCGGCATAGTCCGCGAGCGCGGTTCCTTCCTCCTGCGGGGCCATTGGGAGATGGTCTTTGACGTCCTTCGCATTCAGCGCGAACACGTTGAGTTGCTTCATGAAACCGATCATCTGCGCGCGGCTGAAGTTGCGGAAGGTGTAGCTTGCTAGGCCCAAGCGAATCGGCGATGCTTCGTTGGTCGATGGCGGTTGCTGAGTCCGTGAAAAGACGTCGCTCGGAGCTGCGCACGCTGTCGCAACCATTGCCGCGGAGCGAACGAAATCTCGACGGGAGAAGCTGTTTTTCTTAGACATGCGGCGCCCAGCCCTTCTCGTACTCGCGCCCCCACATCTTCATCGCTTCCGGATCTCCCTGGATTCGTCCGTCTTTCGTATCGAGGTGCAGTTCGCGGTTCATTTCCCACGCAACGTTGGAGAGCTGCAGCATCGTAACCGAGACGTTGCCGACTGAGATTGGAGCGTTGAGTTTCTCGCCCTTACGGATTCCCGCGATGAAGTTTGCGAAGTGCAGGTCTGTCATGGAATCGCTGCCGATCAAATCAGCGGAAGAAGTCGCATGGCCAGCCTTGAATTCGCTCGTCTTATTCTAAGAACAGCTCGAAAATGGCCTAGTTTTGATGGCGAATTGATAGCGAGTTTTGACCCAAGACTTCGAAATCTTCCGGGCGTCGTCGGTGTTAGCACGCCGCCGTTTTGGGCTTGCTTTTGGCCAAAGGTACACGACGGTACCCAGACTTCTGCGGTGCCGGATCTGGCTTCTGACGTATCGATACAATAAGTTGCGCGTCTGATGCAGAGGGCCACTCAAATGCACCGGTAGGGTGGAGTGAGTATTCTTCTCCTCTTTCAGGTTCCCTGAACTAAGTCAGCCCATCTGAAGTTCTCCCTATCTTAGCGAACGACAACCTTAGGAGGTTGACCATGCTTGCAAGAGTACTGCTTTCCACAGTGCTGGCGCTGTTGGTGTCTCTGACAGCTCTCGCTCAGGACACCACAAAACCTAGCTATGACTAGGCGAAACAAGACAATACCAAAACTGCCCCGCAAGAAAACCAAGAAAAATCTGCGAGCAAAACAAAGGCTGTGACCGGTTGCCTACAAAAAGGCGACCAGCCAGACGAGTTCTCCATCACCGGCGAAGACGGCAAGAGCTGGGACTTGCGCAGCAGCACCGTTAAACTCTCCGACCACGTCGGCCACCAGGTGACGGTCACGGGCTCGCCCACCCGGGAAACGAAGGCAGAAGAAAAGAAAGAGGGCCAGGTTCAGAACGCGGGCCAAAAAGAGGAACTCGGTGAACTGCGCGTTATCAGCTTGAAGATGGTCAGCCAGAGTTGCACCAAGTAACGATTTCAGCAGCAGATTCTTCCACGTCCAGCACAGCGATGATGCTGGCCTTTCTTGTTTCTCAGCTCAGAGATTTGCAAACTCATTTTTCGATTTCTTATGCAGCCAGGGGGAAGGTTGATGCTGCTGCCTGCAGTTGTGTCGAACGGGTTAGAACAGGCCGAATCTGATTCGCTCGAAAACAGACCTCTTCTGTGTCAATTTTGAGGTCACAACTCTAAAACCCTTTCCTCATCTAGCTTTTCCGCATTTTGCTACACCTACAAATAGCTCAAAACAGCTTGTTTTTGATGGCGAGTTGATGGCAGGTTTGCTGCCCCTCTTTCTGACCCAACAATAGGATGCCGACGATGATGGGTCAGCAACCGCGCACGGAGTTGTTGTTCCACTACTTCCGCTTAGAGAACCAGATTCCTGTTGTCCACCGCTAATCAATAATGCGTATAATGACAACTAAGTTCCATATTGACAATTAAATGTCACTTTTGTCGAAAGGCGGGTATTGTGATGGCGAAGAGCAGAGCTCTTGCAGTGTTTGCAGCGTGGGGATTCTATCTCGTCATCGTCCTTGAGTTTCTCTACATGATCAGCCCCTTAGCTCTCTACTTCTACTCCGCCTACGGGCCAGCACTCAATTTGTTGCACAGATCTCCAAGCACCGCCTGGCTGACCGCCTTCTTCCTGCCCCACTTTTCCCAGACGAGCAGCTTGCTCCTCAATGAGTTGCATGAAGTGGGCGAAAATGTGGGGCTCTCGGGCTTGTTG
Organism: uncultured Acidobacteriaceae bacterium; assembly: GCA_963772195.1. Classification (GTDB taxonomy): domain Bacteria; phylum Acidobacteriota; class Terriglobia; order Terriglobales; family Acidobacteriaceae; genus Acidiflorens. The sequence goes on from CAVYWE010000007.1 coordinate 690,976, forward strand.
ATTTTTGGTATCGGAGCAGCCCAGATCTATTGGGCGAAAATTCTGCGGAAAAATGCAGTCACAGGCGGAGTCTACGCATACATTCGCCACCCGCAGTACTTAGGTCTGGCAGTCCTGGGATTCGGAACCATGTTGATTTGGCCTCGTTTTCTGGCGCTCGTGTGTTACGTCACTATGCTGTTTCTCTATGTTTTGTTGGCTGGCTGGGAAGAAGAGCGATGCCTGGACAAATACGGTGACAGCTACCATTCGTACCAGGCGCGGACTGGGATGTTTCTACCTCGAAGCCTCATTCACTGGATTCCAGACGTCCTACCGAAAACAGGAGGTAAACGGCTTACCGCAATGCTTGCAGTCTATGCGGTCGCCATGGGAGCAGCGGTTGGCTTTGCCTTTGGACTCAGGAACTATTCTCTGTCGAAAGTTTCATCACTGTATTCCCAAAATGCAGCAGTCCTGTCCCCTGCCGTCCTTACCGAAAACGAGCTATCCTCGGCATACCAATTGGCAGCCGCGAATCCAGAGGTTCAGCAAAAACTGCAGTCTGTTGGGCCGTCGGCGAAACTGATTGTTTATGTGATCCCGTCGGAATGGTACCTCCCGGATTTACCCGTGGAAGTGCTTTACAAACTTGGGGGTCATCGCACTCCCAAGAACTTTGACCGCCGCTACTACAAGGTTCTATTTACGCAGGCGCAAACACACTTTCATGAATCGGCGGGCAAGGACATCGTCAAATGGGCTTACGGTCGCAATCCCTTGATTCTTGTCAGGGTGAATATAGCGGCAGCTTCGGTCACCGCGGTCGAAATTCCCCCGGCGCATGTAGTCTGGGGCGACATCCCAACCCCGATGTTTTGAAGCCGCCAGCATAGTGTTAGAACGATCAGGAATTGTGCATCGGAACGACCGTTATGCCAAGGTTCGCAGGATGAGCAAGAGACAACGCTCCAAACAGCCGACGAAGCCCGTGACCGTAGACAAGGAGAAGGTGGCGGCCGTAGACACTCTCATGACTGAATCGGCGTTGCTCTTCTTTCGAATGAAAGTCGCTGCTGCGGACTTGATGGGGAAAGGTGCTGGATCATCAGGGCGACGAAGCATCCTCAGAGAGCTCGCCCGCAATGAACCGCGCACAGTTGCCCATATGGCTCGCGCTAGGCCGGTTGCGCGCCAGCATTTTCAAAAGATAGTAAATAGGTTGAATCTGGAAGGTTTAGTGGAATTCATTCCCAATCCGGCACATGAACGCTCAAAACTAGTGCGTTTGACTCTAAACGGGCACCTGTTTGTCGAGGCGTTGATGCGACGCGAGGCGAAGCTGATCGCAGACTTGGCTGCAGATATTTCGATGCATGATGTTCAGACCGCAACCAACGTGTTGCGGGAGCTGAAAAACAAGTTCGCGAGCGGAGAATGGAAGCGGCTCCTTGAGAGAGTACCGTGAGTTGGTGGGGCTAGAACTGCGGGGCGGCTCTACACGAAACTCACGGGGATCAAGACTCCGGCGCCCCAGGCCATCTTGCAGTCGTCCAGCACAACGCTGCTGAATCCCCAGGATGCGCGGCGCTTGATTGGCCAGTATGTGACTCACTGCAAGGTCCCGCTGCACGGCGCCATCGGATTCGTCAAGCCGCAAGAGATGCTGGCGGGTCGACAACCCCAGATCTCGCCGCACGCGACCGCGCCCCACGCTTACGCTTCCACACCAATTTAATGGTATCGATGATACGTGGGTTGAATCTCTGTTTTCAGGGTACAACCGAAGAGGAACTAAGGACATCAACCTGAAGTATAAACTTATGTTTGTCGCCATTGATAGAAGCGACAGAGTGAACGGAGTTGTGGGGGCTACGCCAAAAAAGGGTGAACCGATAAAGCTCATGCCTTTCATAGCTTGTTCTTTGCCTGCATTCGTTGCTTTATTGGCTGATATTCCATTTGCGCTAAAAGAGTATGGCAGAAAATTGTATACACACATTATCCCGACAGTTGATCAAACAATTGCTTTGCAACAAAGGGGCTGGAGACTGGATGCAGCCATGCCAGCTGCGTACCACGACGATCAGGTAACTCAGCAGTGGAGCCTCGACATTGCAGGCGAAGACTTTATGAGAACAATGCGACTAAAACAGAAATTTCTTGACTTAATCAAACGGGGTCAAAAAACTCTTGAAGTAAGAGTGGGGTACGACTCGATCAAGACCGTTGAGCCGGGGGAACGCATTCGTTTCGTGTCGCGTTCAGAAACGCAGGTTGTAAGGCTTGGAGCAGTACGTCGCTACGAGACATTTGCCGAACTGCTCAGGCACGAGAACCCTGACCACATTGCTCCGGGTTGGGGCTCGGATGAGGTCTTACGTTTGTTAGGGGAGATTTATCCGCCGGATCGGGAGAAGCTGGGTGTTGTCGTGAGAGTTACAGCTTGAGAGGGATGTGCGCTAATTTCTGTGTCGTCGGGTTTTTGAGATGGTCCCAGTTGCAGCCGCCACCACATCTGCAAACGTCGAATCACGATGCCAGTCGACATCAACGCATAGCTTCCCATCCTCGCGCGCACCAAGAATGGTCGGGGTGACAAAAACCCAAGGCTACGTACTTCGGATACATGTCCATCTCCGCCGCAACCGTGATGTTATATATAGAGGCTGATCTCGAGACGATCCCGCGAAACCCAAAAAACGGCGCTTCCGCGAAGGGCCGAAAGAGCGAGAAGCGCTCCTCGACCAACCGGCACTCCTCCTGCCAACGCTCCAGCGTCAGGCCCGGACACCAATACAGCCACAAGCAATGGCCGGAATTTTCGCTCAAGGCTTCCTCCCCGGTACCATCCTCGCCACAAGCTTCCCGATGACCTGCGGCTCATGCTCGCCAGCCGAGCCTTCCAGCGAATAAGAACGCTCGAACGCACTCGGGCCCGTAATCTTCATCTCCCATCGGTCATTCGCCTGCGACCCGATGATCGAAACCCGCCAATACCCAGGCCGATCCGCCAGCGTGTGCTCAATGATGGCCCCAATCTCCGACCGCACCACAGGCACGCAGCCCGTGTGATGCATCTCCACCGAAACCGCCATACCGAAAAGTCTACGCCACTGCCTCAGGATCTATACTCATCGAGTGAGATTGTCGGAAAGGAGAGAGCCAATGAAATTCAAGAGTCTTCTACTCGTCCTGATGTTCACCCTGACATCCGCGACGTGGCCGCAGGCTGCGCCCTCGCAAGCGCCTGCATCCGCGAGCAGCCCGACGCCCAGCGCGCAACACCAAAAGATGATGGAGATGCATAAACAGCAGATGGAAGCCATGAAAGCCGACGTGGAGAAGATGAAGTCTTCTCTCGCCCAGATGAAGGCTAACCTTCTCACGATCAAGGATACGAACGAGATGGCACGCTGGCGGAACAACGTGGATATGTGGGAAGTGATGGTCGGCCACATGGATCGGATGCTGAAACACATGGAGTCCATGGGGCCCGGCATGATGCACCGCGGAGTGGATGGCCCTCCGCCTTCTCTGCCTGCCGAAAAGAAACCCGAGTAAGGCAGGTGGCACGCGCACCTGACTGCCTGACCAGCTTGAGCTTTCAGATCGAGCGTGGCGAAGCTAAGCGTCTAGTGCGATATCTCTGATCTGCTCCTCGCTAAGTTCCATCACGCGTCCCAGGCTGCTACCGGCAACGGCGGCCTCGCGCTCGGAGTGGTCATGAGCCGCCGCTTCCTTGCGGGCAATGAGTTGAGGGCCGTGAGCTATCGTGCGTTCGAGAAATGGAAACTTTCTATTGCATCGGCGGTTACAACTGCGTCCGACTCTACTTCCGATCTATGTACATAAAAGCAGCGGCCACTAATGAAGGCCTGTAACTGAACAGTTTGTGGCATTCTTGTCGGAGAAAACCGCCAGTGACGGGGATGCGGTGATTGCCCTTCTCGAAGACGAGCCGGCAGGGGATGAGGCAAGCTCGCCACTTGTAGTCTTCTGTGCCGCGCTTGTGGCCATAAGCGGCAATGTCGTCCTGGGAGACGCCGTAGACGACCGCGCCAATTCTAGCCCACACGCAGGCGCCGGCGCACATGGCGCAGGGCTCGTGCGTGGAGTAGAGCACGAAGTCGGGCAGGTACCGGCCATAACCGCTTGATACGTATTTAAGCGTTTCCAACTCTACGTGCTTGATGCTTGACCCCGAAGTTTTTACTCGGTCACCGGCGCTGGCAATGACCACTTCGCGCCTGCCCGTGAGGCGGGTGATGACCGCGCCAATGGGATAGTCGCCTCGGTCACGGGCGCGCTTAGCCTCCGCGATGGCCAGCTGCATGAACTTCTTCTTCGGTTTGTAGGAAACAGGGATCATGTAGTCAGAGAAAATCCAACCGCATCCTCTATGTATAGAGGATACCCAAAACCCAACTCCCGTCCACGCAAAACCCCACAAAACGAAGCAAAACCCCAAAACGAAGGACCACCATCCGTACCCAACCCTAATACCTGAAACGACGCCCACTTGCCACGCTGTTTTCCGCAGCCCCAAGCCAAAACTAAACGCCCCAACCACGCAAAATCCGAGACCCAGATCTCCTGAAAAATTCGCGACCCAATCACGCAGAATTCGAGACCCAAGGCCCTCGCGTTGTTCAAAAACGTCCCGCAGATTCCCAGCGCCCCTCCCGTGGTCTTAGCCAATAGAGCAAAGCTGCTATGGCGAGCCGCACCACGGATCGTCCCCAGATAAGGTACGCCGGATAAATACCGCGGATGTCCGTCATCCAAAGCGAGAGGAGGGGTGTCAGGGAGAGAATGCAGAGCCCGGCAATCAGCGCGTCCAGGATCGCCACATTCCGCACTGGGTCGCGCGCGGTAAACCATAAAATCAGACTCAGCATAAGCATGACACCGCCCATCTCCTTCAGAAGTGACAGGAGTAGGGTCGAAACCTCGCCCTCGGGTGGTCGCAGCAAGACTCGCACGATAAGCGGCTTGTCGGCAAAAATCATCAGAAGGCCCCCAACGGCGATTAGTATGGAGACAATCCGCAATCCAATCCGTAGCGAACGATAGGGTGGCTCGGACATAAGGTGCCCTTTCCGATTCGGAAGGGATTATACGTCTGAGCCAACCCGGTGGAACCCGCCCCACCCAGGGTCTACAATTTAGCCACTACCCTTCACAACCACGCGGGAGGTCCGTATGCCCGACTACGAGTTCTACTGCCACGTCTGCAAGAAAACATTCTCAAAGGTGCTGACGCTTGCCGAATACGAGGAAGGCGAAGTCCTCTGTCCGCATTGCGGCAGCGATAACGTAGAACAGAGTTGGTCAGTGTTCTACTCCATCACTCCCAAGAAGAGCGCCTGAGAACCAAGCCCGCAGCACTGCACCAAGTTTGGGCAATTGACCGCGAAAAAGAACAGGCGTATGGTGTTGCCGTCCACGCAGGTAAACTTGGAGTTTGCGCCAGCTTCCGCGATGTTCCTTTCACATTCTTACCACCGAAAGGAGTGCTTCCCATGTACACGAGTGTCGTTGACCTAACCACCAAACAGGGCACAGCACGTAAACTCACTCAAGCCGTCAATGACAAAGTTCGGCCGATTCTGGAAAAGCAGACTGGATTCGTGGACCTCTGGGAAGCCTACGAACAGCGGAGGGCGGGAAGAGCGGCATAAAAACGGGACCGTACGACACCAAGGCCAGAGCAAACAAATGCAAGATGAATGGACAAATGTCGGTCGAGGCGGTCAGATAATGAAATTTACCTACTCTGATGAGCTTCTGGAAGGGAAAGTGTTCCTGACTGCGCAGATTGCCGGCCATGAGGTCGTCTGCTCGGTCATTTTGCCCCAGCCGGAACACCCGTTCAGTCGTGAAGGCGCTGAAAGCCACTTCGAGCACGGAACCGACTTCGGATTACGGCCTCGTGCAAAGTAGCCTACTACCCTACCCATTTCCGACTTGACAACACTAGGATTCGGCATACGCTATTAGATAGAGCGAATCACGTCTTCTCCTCTTTCAGATCCTCTGAACTAAGGCAGTCCATCTGAAGTTCCTCCCTCTTATGTCACGACAACCCAGGAGGTTGATATGTTTGCTCGTCACGTTTCCATGCAGCTGAAGCCCAATACCCGTGCGGAGTTTACCGAGACCATCGAGAACAAGATCCTTCCCGTTCTTCGAAAACAGCACGGCTTCCAAGACGAGATCGCATTCGTCGCCCCCGGATCTGGAACGGAAGTGGTCGCCATCAGTCTTTGGGACAAGAAAGAAGACGCGGAGGCCTATCACCGCGGAAGCTATCCAGAAGTGCTGAAGGCGCTGGCGAAAGTGGTCGACGGTACTCCTGAGGTCCAAAACTTTGACGTGGCCAGCTCGACCTTGCAAAGGACCGCTGCTCGCGTAGCAGCCTGAAGCAAACAGGCTTTCGCGTTCGGTTTGGGGGCGACCAATCCCCGCCCCCTTGCGAAAGAGACAAGAGTCGAGATTTAGATCGTTCTGGTGACGCCCGCTTCTCAAAGGCAGCACTGCTTTCCGAAACGCCTGCCCCCAGAAGGCTTGGAGGTGTTCTGTGTCCCAGCAATCGCCGATTTATTCTCAAATGAGCACGAAAAACGTGCTCATCATCGATGGCAACGAAGCCATGCAGACGCTGCGCGCTCGCGTGCTGAGAAGCCGCGGAGTTCATGTGCACACGGCCAAAAGCGTCACGGAAGCAGCCTTGCTCTGGGTACCTGATTTTTTCGATTTGGTACTGCTGGACGTGCGCCAGAGATCCAAAGAAGCAGTGGAGTTCTGGAGAACGATTCGGCGCCGGCATCCAGGGCAGCGGATCAGGTTCCTTGTTGGACCCCCAACGTACCTGTCTCCTACCTGCGTCGACGAGATCATTGCTCGCGACAAGGTTGCTGAAGACGGGGTGCAGAGGCTAAGACTCCTGCCTGTCGCATAGGGCCTTACCGCCTAATAGCAGCCGGCTGTATGCCGACCCACGACCGAGTGTTTGAGTTTTTTTGCTCGTACCTTTGAGTTCCGCCCTGCAAGTCAGGCGAAACCCCCGTCCAAACCCCGATGCAGACAATAAATCAAGGAGAAAATTCCATGAAACCGGAGCTTTTGACCAAGAGGGATGCATGCGGAAGACTGGCTTCAAGCAGAAGGCGAAGTAGCAGGAAGCAACGAACGAAAAGCCGTCCTGGCCTCGGCCTCAAGATCACTGTGACTAGACATCGTTGGTGAAGCTGGTGACCGGGTTGGACCATCACGTAGTGGAGAGCGATGCTCAAACCACCGGAGGTAAGCCATGACTAATATCTACGTCGGTAACTTAGATTTTGCCACTTCCGAAGACCAGCTTCGGACACTATTCGCGGGGTACGGAGCAGTTAAAACAGTCACGACCGTCACGGATCGCGACACAGGTCAACCGCGGGGATTTGCGTTCGTGGAGATGACTAGTGGTGGGGAGGCGCGAGACGCTATTCGCGTCCTGAACGGTTCAGTCCACGGCGGGCGCATCCTGCTTGTCAATGAAGCTCGTCCCAAACTCCACCGCCGTGATGAACACGAGTCACCTACCGTGAGGGATCACCGCCGCCATCGTATCTGATGATTGACGGGCCATTGGAGACACTTTCAGACCTGCGATGGCCGCAGGAGAGGCCAGGGTAAATGTCGGCTTCGTCGCATTCAGGCATATCGAGCATCTTTCCCATCGCGATCTTCGTGCAGGGGAACGATCAGCAGACGTTATCGCTGAATCACACTCCTTACACCGTAGGCCGCAAGGTGGATCGCGACCTGGTGATTGCCGACCCGCGCGTGTCTCGCGAGCATGCTTCCATCGTTTCAGAAAACGGCGGGTTTTTTGTCGTAGACCTGGGCAGCAAACACGGTACCTTCGTCAATGGCGAGAAGGTGGACCGCCACAAGCTGCAACGCAACGACCGGTTGGAATTTGGCGCGCGCGATGTTTCCTACCTGATCTTCCATCCCCTGCACACGACTTCGAACACGGCGCGGGAGTTTCTCAGCCAGATCTCGGGCATTCAGATCGCCCCGGAGGCCAGCGACCTTGAGAAACTGACGCTGTTCATGGAAGCGGCGCGCAAGCTGAACACCATCGGCGTGCTCGATGAAATCCTGGTGACGCTGCTCGAAGCCACGCTGAAACTGACTCGGGCCGAACGCGGATACATCTTCCTTCGCGACCTCGACGGGACGCTGACGCTTGCCGCCGGGCGTAACTCGAAGGGTGAGCCGCTGCTCGACGACAAGACAATTTCTCGGTCGGTGCTTGACGGCGCGTTGACCTCTAACTCCGAATACCTGGTCACGGACACCAGTCAGATGATCGATGTGAAGGAGCGGCAAAGTATCGTCGCCTTCGACCTGCGGACGGTAATCTGTATGCCGTTGCGCAAGCCGTTGGTGCAAACCACGCGTGGTGAGCAGCCGGGCGGTGGGGAAGTGATGGGGGCGCTGTATGTCGATTCGCGCTTTGCCTCGCGCGATATCACGAGCGTCAGCCACGATATTCTGCGGGCGATCGCGACTCAAGCTGCCCAGCTGGTTGAGAACGCGCGGCTGGTGCAGGCCGAAGAAGCTGGTCGCCGTTACCAGCAGGAACTGTCGATTGCAGCGTCCATTCAGCAGCGTCTATTGGCGGTGACCCTTCCCGAAGTTCCTTTTGCGCGGGTGAACGGCCGCAATATGTCTTGTAAGGAAATCGGTGGCGATTTCTTCGAAGCCGTGAATACGCCCCAAGGCTTGGCCGTCGTTCTCGCCGATGTCAGCGGCAAAGGAGTCTCCGCCGCGCTGCTCGCTTCCATTCTCCAGGGGATGGTCTACTCGCAACTGATTTCGGGCATGCCACTCACGGAAATCGTGGACGCGGTAAATCGCTTCTTTACCTACAAGCACATCGGTGAGAAATACGCGACCATGATCATTACTCGCCTGCGCAGCGACGGCGACCTGGAATACGTCAACTGCGGACATGTTCCACCGGTGTGGATCTGTGGCAACGAAGTGCTCCGGCCATCCCACGGCAACCTGCCCGTGGGGCTGCTGGCGGATGCGACTTACTCGAGCGACCACTGCCAGATGAGGCCGGGGGATCGACTGATCCTGGTGACTGATGGCGTCACCGAAGCCGAGAACGCGCGCGGAGATATGTTTGACAGCGAACGCCTGGAAGTTGTGGCCGGGAAGAGTGCTTCAATGGAGGACGTTTTCGCCGCAGTCGCCGATTTTTGCGGAGGCACGCCGCTCAACGACGACTGCACTGTCGTCGAACTGGCTTACACCGGGGGCTAAACCATCTCTGCTAGATTGCGGGCAGGGCCTAGCGCTACAGGAAAAACAAAATCCAGAGACACCCTCTTACGCTTCGCTCTTGCGCTTGATTTCTTCTCTTTCGCTCTTCTCGGTGTCGGGTCTGCGCTCAATTGATGGTACTATCTGCGCGATTTCGTCGCTAAGAAGTTTCCGAGGTGCAGCATCTCCGGTCTTAGTTCGACTGGAAAAGCATCTGGGCAGCCAATACCATCTTGCGGAAGTCCTTCGTGAAAAGTCTCAATGAACGAGATGTGGCCTTCGTAGTCGGGCCGGGATAGATACTTCTCGAGCTTCACGCTGAGGACACTCCACAAGCGGGAGCGTGCCGAATCAAGAGCATTTTTGTCGCGCCCCGGGGGGGAGTGTCCGTGACCTGCGTACCCGCAAGGGAACCCCACTCCGGCAGCGTCAATTCCGCCGCCAGCAGGCTGATCAAGAATCACTCCTCCAATCACGATGCGAGGTACAATGATTTTGCCAGGTGAAACGGCAGCGGGCTCTGCTGGGATGCAACCATGCCGAGGGATAGCTTGGTTGGGCTCATCGAGACGATCACTGCATCTGCGCGAATATCCTTCTCGCGCTCCTGCCAACCCGCAACGGATCGGTAGATCCGCATGGCTTGAAAACCCCCGCCCGAAGGGGAATCTACACTCCCGGAGAACGTTCCTTCCCACTTCGCGCTGAGACGGCACATGTGCAGTCGGCGGGCAGACTCGTGTGCATAGCAGTGCGGGGCGCGAGGAATGAAAGACTGCCTCATGGAAGAAGGTTTCAAAATTCGCAAGATCGCGTTTGTCGGCGACCACTTGCCGCGCAAGTGCGGCATTGCGACGTTCACGTCTGACCTGCTTGCCGCCGTGGCAGCCGCGCATCCCCAAAGCCAGTGCTTCTCGGTGTCGGTGAATGACATTCAAGGTGGCTACGAATACCCGGAAGTAGTTCGCTTCGAGATTGAGGAGCAGGATTTGTCGTCTTATCTACGTGCTGCGGACTTCCTCAACATCAGCGACGTGGACATCGTCTGCTTGCAGCACGAATTCGGCATTTTCGGCGGGACGGCCGGCGGCCATATCCTGGCACTCCTGCGCGAATTGAGAATGCCCGTTGTCGTTACGCTTCATACCATTTTGCGTGAGCCGAAAGCCAACCAACGGCGCGTAATGCACGAGTTAGTCGCGCTCTCGACCCGGCTCGTGGTCATGGCTGAGCGAGGGCGACAGATGTTGCAGGAGATTTACCAGGCACCGCCGGCCAAGATCGATCTCATCCCGCATGGCATTCCCGACGTAGGTTTTGTCGATCCGACCGATTTCAAGGACCAGTTCGGTGTGGAAGGCAAGGTGGTGCTGCTCACGTTCGGGCTGCTTTCGCCGAACAAGGGGATCGAATATGTGCTCAACGCCCTGCCGCACATTCTAGCGGAGTTTCCCGACGTTGTTTATATTGTGCTGGGCGCCACCCATCCCAACGAACTACGCGAGCATGGCGAAGCCTACCGGCTCAGCCTCGAAATCCTTGCCAAAAAGAACAGACTCGAGAAGAACGTCATCTTCTACAACCGGTTCGTAGAACTTGAAATTCTGAAGGAGTTCATCGGTGCCGCAGACTTTTACATCACGCCTTATCTCAACGAAGCGCAGATCACGTCGGGCGCGCTAGCCTATACGTTTGGTGCGGGCAAAGTGGTAATTTCGACACCGTACTGGCACGCTGCAGAATTGTTGGCGGAAGACCACGGCGTGCTGGTGCCGTTCTGCGACGCCCCGGCCATAGCCCGCGAGGTGATTGGCTTGCTGCGCGACGACACCCGCCGGCATGCCATTCGCAAGAATGCTTACAACCTGGGCCGTGAGATGGTCTGGAGCAACGTGGCGCGGCTCTATATGCGCTCGTTCGAGTTGTCGCGGATCGAGGGGGCGGCGCGATCTCGAAAATCTCTTGCTACGAAGATGCTCGACCAAAAACCGCGGGAACTGCCGGAGTTGAAGTTGAGTCATCTCTCGCGGATGACCGATTCGACCGGAATCTTCCAACATGCTATTTTGAGCATCCCGAATTTTTCGGAAGGCTACTGTACGGATGACAATGCTCGCGCATTCATCCTCGCGGTACTGCTTAGTGAATTGGGAGAAGAGCCGGAGCGCGTGCGGACGCTGGCCACAACCTACGCGGCGTTCTTGCATCACGCGTTCGATCTCAGACTGAAACGCTTCCACAACCACCTGAGTTTCGACCGCCGCTGGCTCGACGAACAAGGGTCAGAGGATTGTCAAGGGCGAGCGCTCTGGGCGCTGGGCGTAGGCGTGGGGCGTTCGCCCTATCGGAGCTTCCAGATCATGGCTGGACAACTCTTCGCGCTGGCGTTGCCAGCTCTGACGGAGTTCACTTCGCCGCGGGCGTGGGCGTTCGGCCTTATCGGTATTCATGAATACCTGCGCCGGTTGAGCGGTGACAGCCTGGCCAACCAAACCCGTGAGACACTCACTTCCCGGCTCATGGAACTCTTCGAAAGGACCGCCCAGCCGGACTGGCTCTGGTTTCAAGAGGATCTGACTTACGACAACGCGAAGCTCCCACACGCCTTGATTCTAAGCGGACGTGCAACCGGACAACCAGCGGTGTTTGAGCGCGGCCTGCAGGCCCTGCGCTGGCTGACGGAATTGCAAATCCCCGAGAAGGGTCACTTTCGCCCCATTGGCACCAACGGATTTTATCGCCGCGGCGGCATGCGCGCCAACTTTGACCAGCAGCCCATCGAGGCGCAAGCAATGGTCTCAGCCTGTCTTGAAGCCTATCGCGCCACATCGGACCTCTGGTGGTACGACCAGGCGCAACGCGCGTTCGACTGGTTCATCGGCTGGAACGATCTCGGATTGGAACTCTGCTCTCCCAAAACAGGCGGCTGCCGCGATGGGTTGCACGTGGATCGGGTCAACCTGAACCAGGGAGCGGAATCAACCGTGGCCTTCTTGTTTTCGTTGGCGGAGATGCGCTTGGCGCAAAATATGCTGACGAGTTTTAAGGAACCGATCGCCGCCTAAAAGTAATTGCGGCCTCCGGTCTCGTTTCTCTGGAATTAACCAAGTCCGTGAACGCCAACTCGATTCACGTCAAACGCACGGCCACGGTCCTCAGGCCTGACCAGTCACGCGTTCTTCTGCGGCCATTCAGTCCGGAGGATCCCCAGCGGGCCGGCAGGATTATCGCCAGGATCATGTCGCTCCAGGAAAACCGAGTCGGCCCTCTCCTGGACGAAGTATCCGCCGAATTCTCCCAGCGACACCAGCAGATCCACAAATCCTTTCTGGAACGATTCGAACAGGTCCGCGACCTCCTGTTGACCGATGAGAAAATTTCTGAACAACGACAGCTGTTGATCGGCTCCTATTTCGTTTGCGAATACTCCTTGGAATCCGCAGCCCTGTTCAATCCTTCCATCGTCCCGCACCCTGACCAGTCTGACCTGCCTCCCGGTGCACTGCGTTTTATCCTCAGCTTGCGCGCTACGGGGGAGGGACACATTTCCTCCATCACTTTTCGAACGGGTATCATCCACGTCGACCATCGGATCGAGGTCTTACCCCCAACGGGCTTCCTCACCGAGCCGCGTCAAATCCCGAACCCCCGCTACGAGAAGTCGCTCTTCGAGCGGAAACTCTTTGAGCTGGGATTGACCAACGACTTCACGGGCCGGGTCATGAACAAGCTGGGGGAGTCGTTTGCATTGGAAGAACTTCGCGTCAATCTCGAAGCCGAAGTGAAGCAGTCCCGCCTGTCGGATAAGAACGCCATCCAGGGAATTTTGATGCTGGCCCGGTCCAATTACGAGGTTCAGTTTCAGCACCAGCAGGGGCTGTCTGAGCGGGTCCTTTTCCCAGCCACGCCATCACAACGCAACGGTATCGAAGACGCCCGGTTCGTCTGTTTCCAGAACGATGACGGAACCCACGTCTACTATGCCACCTTCACGGCCTTCGATGGGAAGGTCATCTTGCCAGAGCTGGTAGAGACTTCTGACTTCCTCCTCTTTCGGTTCATCACCTTGAACGGTCCGGCCGCGGAAAACAAAGGCATGGCCATGTTCCCCCGGAAAATCAACGGCCTCTATGCCATGCTCTCCCGCCAGGACAACGAGAACATCTACCTCATGTTTTCCGACAACGTCCACTTCTGGTATGAACGCAAGGTGCTCCTTAAACCGATGTTCCCCTGGGAGTTGGTCCAGCTTGGGAACTGCGGGTCCCCCATTGAGACCGAAGCAGGCTGGCTGGTCCTCAGCCACGGTGTCGGCCCCCTGCGAACGTACTGCATCGGCGCGTTCCTCCTCGATCACGATAATCCCGGCAAAGTGATCGGCCGCCTCCGCGAACCCTTGCTCAAACCGGACCAAAAGGAGCGTAAAGGCTACGTGCCGAACGTCGTTTATACCTGTGGCGCTCTCCTCCACAACGGCGAACTGATCATTCCCTATGGCATGGCGGATCACGCCACCGGTTTCGCTACCGTTCCCCTCGATGAAGTGCTGGCTGCCATGGACTAGGAAGTGCCGTCGAACAGCATGAGAGACCCCGACAAAAGAGTGGCGATCCTGTCGCCGATAGCCTGGCGAACGCCTCCTCGGCAATACGGCGCCTGGGAAACGGTGGCTAGCAACGTCACCGAAGGGCTCGTCGCCCGTGGCTGGGACGTGACGTTGTTCGCTACCGGGGATTCTGTGACCCGCGCTCACTTGCATGCCGTGTTGGAAAAGGGGTATGAAGAGGATTCCACTGTTGATTCCAAAGTAGCCGAATACCTTCACATCTCCGAAGCGTTCGAGCGCGCTGCTGAGTTTGACCTCATCCACAGCCACTACGACTTCATGGCTTTGACCTACACCCGGCTGGTCAAGACACCGGTCCTCACTACCATCCACGGATTCTCGTCAGCCAAAATCATGCCTGTCTATCAGAAATATCGTGACGGGTATTTTGTTTCCATCAGCGACTCCGATCGAGCCGCAGGGCTGAATTACCTGGCGACCGTCTACAACGGCATCGATCTCTCGTTGTACCCGCTTCAGGAACCCGGCGGTGATGACCTGATTTTCCTCGGTCGGATCCACCCGGATAAAGGTGTTCATCTGGCCATCGAGGTTGCTCGTTTGAGCGGAATGCGTTTGATCATCGCTGGTATTATCCAGGATGAGGCCTATTTCCGGGAGCAGGTCAAACCCCATCTCGACGATCAAAACATCCTTTATATTGGACCGGTGGGCGTATCGGGCAAGAACGAACTGTTTGCCCGAGCCCGAGCTCTACTGCACCTGAACACCATCCCGGAGCGATTCGGACTTGTCCTGGTCGAAGCCAATGCCGCTGGCGTGCCCGTCATCGCGATGGACCTCGGCTCTTGCCGTGAGGTGATCAAGGACGGGCAGACCGGTTTTCTGGTTGACAACGTCGCTGAAGCAGTTCGGGCCCTGGGACGAATTTCTGAAATCGATCGTCGTGCCTGCCGCAGCCGTGTCCGGCAATACTTTTCGATCGATACCATGGTGGAGGGATACGAACGGGTTTACTCGACGATTTTTGATCTGGAAGCGAAGAGACGACCATGAAGCTAGACATTGTCAGACGGTACCGCCACAACCCCATCCTCACCAAGGCCGAAATCCCCTATCCAGTGGAAACCGTTCACAACGCGGCGGTCGTGAAGCATGAGAACGAATACATCATGCTTTTCCGTTCCCATCTCCGCACCGGACGCTCCATCATTGGTTTGGCACGCAGTCCCGACGGATTCCGCTTTACCGCCGATCCACAGCCCTTTCTGATTCCTGCGCAGGACAGCCCTTTTGCCGCCTATGAAGAGTTCGGCGTGGAGGACCCACGCGTGACCCGACTGGAAGGGGAGTACATCATCACCTACAGCGCCTACTCGCGAAATGGAGTGCGGATCGCCCTGGCCAAGACGAAGGACTTCAGTCAGGTGGAAAGGGTCTCCCTCATCACGGAGGCGGATTATCGGAATGTGGTGATCTTTCCCGAGAAGTTTGATGGGCTTTATGCCCGACTTGACCGTCCCCATTCGGAAATCGCCCCCTGGTCCATCTGGATTTCCTATTCTCCGGATCTACGCTATTGGGGCCAATCTCAGCTCATCATGAGGCCTGAACCATATCACTGGGACGAAATGAAGATCGGTCCCGGCGCGCCGCCGATCAAAACGGACCAGGGATGGCTTTCCATCTATCACGGAGTTTTCCGAACTATGGATGGATCGGTCTATCGTTTGGGGGTTGCTCTTCATGACCTCGAGGACCCGGCAAAGGTCATCGGTGTGGGCGACTCGTGGATTTTGCAACCGGAAGATCCTTGGGAAATAACTGGATACGTCCACAACGTGGTCTTCACCTGTGGTGCCGTTCCAGAGTCCGATGGAACCGTGAAAATCTATTGGGGGGGCGCAGACACGGTCATGTGCGTGGGCGAAGCGAACGTCTCGGATCTGGTCGCACTATGCCTGCATCACGGCAGACCGGCAAAGTAAACATGGCATTTCAAGAGTCCTAATAGCCCGAGGTCCGGGTGGTCTGCAGCTACCTCAATAACCTGGAGCAGGGACAGACGGAGACTGCGCATGGGACTTTGCGACGGCGAGCCGAGAAAAGCAGAGGACGGACCCACTTGGTCCGCCTCTGCCAATTAAACTTACAAACTTAGTTCTCGTACAGCAGCACGCCCTCGGTTTCCTGCGCGTCCACCGGACGGTAGTACAGCTTGTTGTCCTCGAGGAAGACCTCGATGAACGCCGGCCGCGTGGTGATGGTGCCTTGGATCAGCGCCTCCGACAACGGATCTTCGACGTACCTCTGCAAAGCCCGCCGCAGCGGACGCGCGCCGTAGCTGCGATCGCCGAGTGTCTGACTGAGGACCCACTTCTTAGCCTCGTCGGTTACGGTCACGGTGATTGATTTCTGCGCAAGATTCTGGTTCAGCTGGATGACCATGAGTTCGAGGATCTGGATCAGGTCGCCTTCGTTCAGCGCGTTGAACAGGATGATTTCGTCCAACCGGTTCAGGAACTCGGGGTTGAAGGTGCGCTTGACCTCGTTCCTCACCAGATCCTCGACCTTGTCGGAGATCATGTCTTCCTTGGTTGACTGGAAGCCCAGGCCTTCGCGTCTCTGCAGGTGTCGGGCGCCAATGTTCGAAGTCATGATGATGATGGCGTTCTTGAAGTCCACCGTGTTGCCCAAACCGTCGGTGAGCTGGCCGTCTTCAAACACCTGCAAAAGGATGTTGAAAACATCCGGGTGCGCCTTCTCGATTTCGTCAAGCAGAACCACCGAGTAGGGCGCGCGCTTCACGCGTTCTGTCAACTGGCCGCCCTCCTCGTAGCCCACATATCCCGGAGGCGAACCGATCAGCTTTGAGACCGAGTGCTTTTCCATGAACTCGGACATGTCGAAGCGTACCAGCGACTTCTCGCCGCCGAACATGAACTGCGCCAGCGTGCGGGCCACTTCGGTCTTGCCGACGCCGGTGGGTCCGAGGAACAAGAATGAGCCGATGGGCTTGTTCGGGTTCTTCAGGCCAGCGCGGCTGCGGCGGATCGCACGGGCCAGGGCGTTGATGGCCTTGTCCTGCGAGATGACCCGCTTGTGCAGCTCTTCTTCGATGCGCAGCAGCTTCTGCGATTCTTCTTCTTTAATCGAGGTGACGGGAACACCAGTCCAGCGCGATACTACATCCTCGATGTCCTCCCGACCGACAACGCCAGTGGAGGATTCATCGAGGTGGTATTTTTCGCGAAGGGCGCGCAGGTTCTCGCGGGCTTTGCGTTCCTCTTCCGAGTAGAAATGCGCCTTCTCGAACTCGTGGTTCGCGATGGCGTTTTCCATGCGGTGTACGATGAACTTGATCCGCTTCTGGACCTCCTTGATCTCCTCAGGCAATGAGGTCTGGCGCAGCTTCACGCGCGCCCCCGCCTCGTCAATCAGGTCAATCGCCTTGTCGGGCAGGAGGCGATCCGGAATGTAGCGGTTGGAATGCGAAACCGCGAAGTTGATAGCGTCGTCGGTGTAAGTGACCGCGTGGAACTTCTCGTAGCGGTCCTTAATGCCGAACAGAATCTTGGTGGCATCGCTTTCATCCGGCGGCGGAACCTTGACGGCCTGGAAACGGCGCTCCAGCGACCGATCTTTTTCGATCGACTTGCGATACTCGCCCGGCGTGGTTGCGCCGATACACTGAATTTCACCGCGCGACAAAGCCGGTTTCAGGATGTTGGCCGCGTCTAACGAACCCTCGGCAGAACCCGCGCCTACCAGCGTGTGCAGCTCATCGATGAAGATGATGGCGTTCTGCGACTCCATCAGCTCCTTCATGACGGTCTTCAGGCGCTCTTCAAACTGGCCACGATATTTGGTGCCCGCCACGATTAATGACAGGTCAAGGGCCAGGATGCGCTTATCTGCCAGGAACGACGGAACTTCGCCATCGGCGATGCGCTGTGCCAGTCCTTCGACGATGGCAGTCTTACCTACGCCCGCCTCGCCGATCAGTACTGGGTTGTTCTTGGTGCGGCGGCAGAGAATATGAATCACGCGCTCCAGTTCGCTTTCACGTCCCACCAGAGGATCGATCTGGGTATCCATCGCGGCCTGGGTCAGGTCGCGGGAAAACTCACTCAGCAGGGAAGATTCGCGCTGACGCTGGGGCTGAGCTTTTCCCTGGCTGGTACGGGCCAGTTCCTCGCGGATGGTCGAAAGGTGTAAGCCGCGTTCGTGCAGAATCTTGGCGGCGAAGCACTTCTCTTCACGCAGCAGTCCCAACAAAAGATGCTCGGTTCCAACGTGCTTGTGCGAAAGGCGCTGAGCCTCCTCGGCAGCGTAAGCCAGAACCCGATTGCACTCGTTGCTCAACGGGAGATCGACGGCGGTCGAGAGCTTCTCCCGGATCGTGGTGTGTCCCTCAATCTGCTTGCGGATGATCTCGACCGAGGCATGAGAACGCAGGAACCGGTTGATGATAGCTGTGTCTTCGCGCAGAAGTCCCAACAGCAGGTGCTCCGTCTCTATGGAAGGAGAACCGAACTGACTGGCCTCGTAGCGCGCAAAGAAGATGACGCGTCGTGCTTTCTCCGTGTAGCGTTCGAACATATAAGCCCCCACGCCAAGTTCTCCGGGAAGGTGTCGGGTCGCGCAATAGTGGGCAGCGAGCAGATCGTTTGTGCAGTTCTTTCTTGCAACTGCAAAGCGCAGTCCGAAGCTCGTGTTCTAACTTGTGAAGATCGTTGAGCTTCCGCTGGACCTGACGAAGCTCGACGGCTTTGGGGGAGGCCCCCCTCATTCAATTAGATTCCTCTGGTACGGTGATTGCAAGACCGACCCTGCCGAGCCGCGCGCGGCCGGACACCCAACCCAGGTCGGCACATGTCTGGGGTATTCTTCCCGATCGCACTATTGTGAGAAGGCCTCTGAGGCAACGATTCGGTCCGCCTAAAGGATCGCTGATTCTCACCCATTCGCCGGGTCACGGCTTTCGAAAGAGGCGGCCTTCTGAAGGAGGCCGCCCTGTACGGCGGACGATCCCCCTTACACTGCTACAGCGACGTTATGGAAGGTCGAGGTGACAGTCTCACACGTCTGAACCTTGGGCGTTCCATCGATCATTCTTGCAAACACTCTCAACACTTCTGGGTAGGTATTGGTGTTGTAAGCTTCTGCATTGGCTTTGTTCTCCCACAGACTGATTGCAGTCGCATCCAGGCTGCCGGGATTTGACAATGTTATTTCGTCCTTGAAGCCCTTCTGCTTGCGAAGTAGAGGCAGAATTTTTTTCTCAAAGGTCCGGGTGTAATCAGAAAGCATGTTGGATTTCAGGCGAAAAGAGACGTTGCGTGCAAACATATCAACCTCCTATAAGGTTTGTTATCGCTAAGAGGAGAGAACTTCAGATGGGCTGACTTAGTTCAGGGAACCTGAAAGAGGAGAAGTGGGAGCCACCTCACTATCAACGCTATTCCTATGGAACATTGTTGTCAAGCTGCCGAACCAGTTGTAAACAGGCTCTCCACTCAGGACCGGATCGCTGATCGCATGCCCATGGGTGCGTTTTGGAACAAAAATGGCGGCGAGGTTTCGACAAAACCTTCGATTTCACGGTCAGGTCCGTTGATTTTTAGACTCGACTGCCGGACCCTCACCAACCGACGGCTTTTCTGACAATCTCTCGAAAATCGCGAAGGGTATGAGTACCGGTATTTCCAAGTCTCCGGACAGCAGATATTGGAGGCAGCTGTACAGAGCTGCACTCTCTGAGATTGACAAGAGCAAACTACCGGAGCGAATTGCAGAAGCCGAGAGGGCAGTTGTGCTGCGGGCGCGGGAATTGTTTCAGGCAGACGGCGATAACGGCGAAGAGACAGAGGCTCTGGACGACGTGATGTACGCTTTGCACGCTTTGCGAAGCAACTACCAAAATCTGGGAGTGTCCTAGTTTGCTTTTCTCTTGGCATTAAAAGCGCGATCAGCGTAGGAGTTAGTTTTATGGATTGCGAAGAGTTGGACCAACTGGAATGGGATTTTATTCAGGCCAGGGCGGGAAGCCTGGACATAGATTCCTTGGGATGGACAGATCGAGAGTTTTCGTGCCTTGAGGCGATACTGGATCACAAGCGGGAGGGACATCAGGGCGAACGCTGCCTCGGGGACTAAATACCATTCAGAGAAAGCCCCGATGCCAGTCGGGGCCGGCGAGACTTGCCGCATTTTGTTCGTTCCATTTGTTTTCGCCACCGCCTCAGGCATTGCCGGGCTCATCTCTCCTTGCGCGGGCTCGGTCATAGACTTCTGGAGGTGTCGCTTGAACCGGTTTCGGTGCCGCACTGGGTGCGCGGTCAGGAGACCTGGTTGGTTCAGAACTGTTGCTTTGTGGGTCGGGACAACTGCGGGCGAGCCATTGGCATTCTGCGAGAAACGAATGGTTGCTGGGTCGAATTCGGGGGAACCACCACTCTCCTCAACGCAGCCTCCAAGGGCTTGGGCAGGAGGCCGCGGCCAGTCATGTATTTTGGGGACAGACCGAGGGATACACAGGCCGTCCCCCTCGACTTCCGCTCCTTAGCGTGCACAGATTCCGGCGTCATTCGTGTCCACCGCCTTCATGAGGCCGACGTTGCCCTCTTGAATCAGGTCCAGGAACTGCAGCCCGCGATTGGCATACTTTTTGGCGATGGAAACCACGAGGCGCAGGTTGGCCTCGATGAGCTCATGCTTGGCCTGCTCCCCGTCCATCTCACCCTGGATCATTTCGCGCTGGGTGCGGTGCAGCTCCTTAAAGCACACTCCGGCATCGCACTCTAACCTTTCCAGGTCGGCGCGATGCCGCCGCTTGGTCTTGCGGTAATCTTTCTTGAGTTCTTCGCTGCGCGTGCTCCCAATCTTCCCTTCCAGGTCGCTGACCCGGCGGTCGAGAGAGCGCATGATGTCCATGGTCTTATTCACCCGATCGATCAGGCGTTCGCGCTCGAAGTTGGTGAAACCGAGGTTGCGGATGATGAGCGAAATCCGAACGATCTCGCGGCCCAGGCCACATCGGCAGCGGCGGTATTCGCGTGCTTTCTTTTTTGCCGGGATGGTCGGTAGTCGTACGGCCAGCTGGCTGGCTCTTTTGTACTGCTTTTGCAACTCGTCGATGCGGCACGTGGTGTCCTTGACGCCGTTCTGCAGCATCTCCTCGGTCATCTCTTCCTCATCGAAGACGACAATTTCCTTGATCGAGCGTGCGCCGCGCTTCAAATCCTCGCCAATGGCCAGAACCTGGCGGATCACAATAGGCGAGCGTGAAAGCGCCTTCAGCACGCGCCGCTGTCCGCGCTCGATACGCTTCGCAATGTCCACTTCCCCTTCACGGGTGAGCAGAGGGACTACGCCCATCTCCCGCAGATAGATGCGGACCGGATCGTCGGTCTGTTCAACAGCGCCGGGGACCAAGTCGAGTCCGAGGTCCTCGCCGGGCTCCACTTCCTCCTCAAATTTTCTTTTCAGGACCGAGGAAGGTAGCTTGGGCTGGCGTTTAAGCACGTCAATGCCCAGCGTGCCGATGGTGGCAAGCACGTCGTCCAGATCCTCCGGGGAACGGACATCATTTTGGGGAATCAGTTCATTCACCTCGTTGTAGGCGAGATACGCCCTTTCCTTTCCAGCATCGATGAGTTTCTTAACGTCGTCAAGAGCCGGCGGAATCCCTTTCAGCGCCTTCCCGCATGGAGCAAAAGGAGCTTTGACAATAAGTGAAGCGTCCGCTCGAGAGCTGTCGCGTTAAAGGCCGTTGAAGCCTAAAAGGGGTCCACCTCTGATTTTCGCCGATACAGCTATGCGGCGGGGAGTTTCGTCTCAAGGTCCGCAAGAATTCAATTGCTGCGTCGCGAATTCTGCGTCGGCGAACCACCCAATTACATCGTTGATGACGTCTTGAACCCGCCGACCAGGGTCATGGTATTTCCGTGTTGCCCCTGAGACTAGTCGGCACAACATGAAGCGATTCTGGATATTGACCTATTGACCAAAGCCTTGTGCATACGATCAGAACGCATGATCGCTCCTTTTGTAGGGCGTTGGTTTGAACGCATGGTTTCTCTAAGCGTAGAGATGCAAGGACATAAACACACCTTCTGTGCCCGGGTTCGAGGCGGGCAGCCTTAATCGTGAAGGCGCAGGGTTATTGGTCTAGCTGCGGCGATGGGTCTTCGTGGTCAAGAAACCTGAGTATACCCCCGTGCCCGAACTGAGTGGGCCGAAACGTTTCGAGAGTATTGAAAAAGTGAGCGGCGCCACCGCTAGCGAGTTTATCGATCCACATGGTCAAGCGCCCCGGGTTCCTTTCGGGAGTTCATGCAAGAACCGGGGCCATCCGGGCGAGGTGGAGCGGAAGTCGCACAGAAGACAGCCCATACGACCAGAAGGAGGTCTGATGGCGTACTACAAGGTTCGGATTGAAGTCTGGTGTGATTGGAATCCTGCGGAGAGCGACCTCGAGGAAAGATGTTACGACAACAATCGGGCGGCTCTGCGGGCGCTGGACTGCGAATAGGGCAGCGAACCGCTAAGTATTTGACATCGATTCGCCTTCCCTGATGGCGACCACTGATGCCGTGATAAAACACACACCCCCGGCAGGACGCCGGAGGTGGATTATCAGGTGCACTCTCGTACAACGTTACTTGGCTAGCTCGGAGCTGTGGCTTGCCACTAGCTTCCAGGAACCGTTCTGCAACGCAAACGTGTCGGTCGACAGAATCGTTCTGGCGCGGTGCTTCCCGTGGTATAGGGAATCGTATGTGCTTTTGTACGTGGCTATTGCGGTGTCGCCGTAGACGCGCACATTGAGATCGGAGATCGCTTCGCTGTTCGTTTTGTTGTTCTTGCTGTCCTTCATGTCCGCGAGGATCGCCTGTTTCGTTTCCCACTGTCCCCAACTCGACCCGCCCGTAAAGTTCTCCGCGTAGTTCTTCTCGACAAACGAGGGGTCTCCGGCCATATCCGCTTTTACTGAGGCATTCTCCATCTGCGTGATCGCAGCTACGGCATCGGGACCGGTAGGGACGCTGCTTGTCTGGCCCAGCGCTGTTGCTGTAAACGACGCGATTGCTAGAATTACCGCGAGACTTACAAATGTGTATTTGGTAACACGCATGCCAACCTCCTGGGTTGTTGTTGTCGCACTAAGAGGGGCGTACTTCAGAAGGGCTGACTTAGCTCAGAAAATCTGACGGAGCGGAAGATAAGATCGCTCAACCTTGACGCTAGTCCTAATTCAGTGGGATTGTCAAGCGATTGGACTTCCAAGGTAGTCGGTCGGTTTAGCAGTATCGGTTGCCGCAAAAGCCAGACAGGCAGAAAAGCCCAACAGACCAACAGACCTGTGGGTGGTCGTGCCTATTTTATGTCATCTTTCTCGCTCTCACTTGGAGTGGGCAACTTTACTTCGGTGATGTGAATTGAATTTGTCTCCGGGTAGACGTAAGCCCTCGCGTGCACGTAGTGTCCTTCATGACCCTTAAGGATCTCCGGATTGTCCACCCTCCAGACTCTTTGGTCGGTTACGAACCTCAATTTGTCGCCATCTTCCTGAATTGTGCCCATGATGGTTGTCAGCCGAGCCCCTGCGATCGCCTGGGTCTTCCGCGGCGTCTGGTTCGTAGCGTCCGGCGAGAGGGCGGCGACGCTTAGGGGAAAGCAGAGAGCGAATATGGCCACTAAAAGGGTTTTCATACGAGGAACCTCCGTTCCAAACGAATTAAATGCCTCAGCACTTTGCACGCCGGGGGAGGGCGGTTAAGGCCGCCTTCCCGTGCGAAAAGCTCACAGTTCTTACGCTGTTGCGTGAACGGCGCTGTTGTGGAAGGTCGAGTTGACAACGTCAGAGGTCTGAACCTTGGGCGTTCCTTCGATAAATCTCGCCAGCGTCTTCAACACTTGCGGATAGGTATTGGTGTTGTAAACTTCGGCAGCGACTTTGTTGTCCCACAGACTGATCGCAGTCACATCAACTCCGCCTGGGCCAGCGAATGTGATTTCGTCCTTAAAACCATTCTGTTTACGAAGCAAAGGAAGGACTTCCTTTTCAAAAGCTCGCGTGTAATCGGAAAGCGTATTGGGTTTCAGATGAATCGAGACATTGCGTGCAAACATGGGCAACCTCCTTAAGGGTTGGGGTTGCTAAGAAAGAAAACTTCAGATGGGCTGACTTAGCTCAGGGAACCTGAAATGAGGAGAGGGTGGTAACCACCTCAACTACAACCCTATTCTTAAGCGGCAGGACTGTCAAGCAGCTCGCCACGTTTCGATTGACGCCGAACTTTCCTTCAGCGTTATGCGTACAATGTAGCATGGATTATTTAGAGGAGCTTGATTCAGGAACAATCGAAGGTCTTGGCGAGCAGAGTAGATTCCTCCTCGGCAAGTACGAGGAGGAACTCGCCAAGGACCCTGCCAGCTCTGCCACGGAATCTTCGCGCAGCAACGTGATTGCTCTTTGGCACACCATTAAGCAGATCTACGGGAAGACCGTTTAAGCAGATCTACGGGAAGACCGGTGCGCGGAATGTGGCCAATCTTGTTAACTCAAAACTGCTCCTTTCCGCCCGATCGGTCCGTCCAACCTCTTCCACCCCGCTGCTGAATGAGGTGGCGAACAAGACCTTCTCGCCAGAAATCGTCGTCAGCCATCGAATTGACGGTCCTAAGGGATCAGCGTAGTATCACAGGTGAGTGAGTTAGCTCCTTTCCTCTTTCAGATCCTCTGAACTAAGTCAGCCCTTCTGAAGTTCGCTCCTCTTAGTTGCGACAACTGAGGAGGTCGACGTGATTGATCCAAAAATCAACATTCGCTCGAAACCCACCCATTCCCCACAACCAGAATCCCCAATTAAGGACAATGCGGCTATCGCCCTGGCAGACTCGGCAGTGCAAACCCGCGCTTACGAGCTCTACGAGCGTGGCGGCAGAGTAAATGGCCGGGCAGAACAGGATTGGTACCAAGCAGAGGCTAATCTGAGAGCCATAGCGTAGTAGACACAAAATGTACGCAAGAACTTTAGCAAGGCATTGTGTGAAACTCACGCTGCCTAAAGCGGGAGTTGTTGTATGGTTTGCCAACATTTGGACCAACTGGAATGGGACTTTATTCAGGCAAGGGCGGAAAGCCGGGACATAGATTCGTTGGGATGGACAGATCGTGAGTTTTCATGCCTTGTCGCGATACTGGATCACAAGCGGGAAGGGCATCAAGGCGAACGCTGCCTTCGGGATTAAAAAGAGATACATGGTCCCAGCTGCTTCTCCGAGGTGGAGCCCTCCTCGGAGCGACGATTAGCGGGAATCACCTTTGTTTGTTTGCCAGAAGTAACAACGCAGCAATTGCCGCCGTTTTCTGATCCTTGGTCCAGGGCGGTCCGAGAGAACGACCAAGGGTAGAAATTTGCTGCCACATCCGAGTCGCCGCTTTGCCGAACGTTGTCTGGACACATTCGTCGAGGTTACGCTCTCGAAACCCGGTGACAGAAAGGTCTAGACTCTCGCATGCTTTCGAGAAGGCTTCGCGAAAGAATTCGCCTTCTGCCGCATGAATCAGGGCGTGTGAGGCGAGGATCTTTGAAAGAGGCGGCAGCGGGCGACCTGAAGCCAGGAGGACGGCAGAACCTACGACACGATATTGGCGACCGTGCAGTTCGCCTACCACATCCCGGACAGCCGCCATGGCGAGCCGTTTTGAAGCCGCAAAACAGTTCCCAAGAAACTTCTCCGCCTCTGGAAGTTCGAGATTCTCCGCAAAGTGATAGGGTTGGTTCGCTCCGGGGGTTCCGGGGGAAGTGATGGCGACGCGCCGCCGGTCAATTACCTCCACTGTGCCGGCGCTGTTTGAGACGGCCACGAGCGCTCCCCAACCAGAATGCATTCGAACGCCGATGGCTGCGCGCTTCATGTCTGAGGTCTGTCTGCGAATGTGCTACGGGCGAGTTTATAAGCTCATTCGCAGCGTGTCTTGGAAAAATCATCCAGCGCATCGCAGTCTTGCTCAAGAAACTCGCGCCAGCGGCGGGTCTCAGCGTCGTTGTAGTGCATCAATTCCTGAAAACTGATCCCTGATTCCATGCCGCTTCCACTCTTAACTGGTTCAAGGTAGGGTTGGTTGCACTTTTTCTGCTGCGTAGGGGGCTGGCCGAAACCTTCCCCCGATCGCGCGTGCGAGCGGTAGACGTTGGGGACATATCGCTGCATTGCCTTCCAAACAGATTATTGGCCACGACACGAAGGATTCGGGCGGTAGCCCAGTCGGCATCCACTACGGCTCGGCCCGTTCGGCAGGCGCTTGTAGAAATGGGCTCTTCTGGATATGCCGTGAGTGCGCCGAGACGTGTACATAGGGAAAGCCGAGGAATTGTTTTGCGGAGATTTTCGTTATTTCCAAGCAATTAAATTTCGATCGTTCCGCTTTCGCCAGCACTCGCTCCATTGCTCTCCGTACGGTTCTCTCTCTCCAATAACCCAAGGCGGTCGCCTGAATGCTGCCAGCCAGAAAAAAGAAGTTCCAGTCAGTTCGTCGGATGTCTCGATCGAGGGCGTCGGCGTCGGAATTCTTGATTATTTCCCAGCCCTGTGAATATAGTTCCGTTTCTACTCGCAAGGATTGGGGAATGATCGTGCCCACCTTCATCATGATAGCGCCCGCTTTTATGGTGCCTGACAATCGAGTCTCTCCTTATGTCGAAGATCCAGCAGTCAATGAAAAAAGCGCAAGCAGAAGAAAAGCCCCGTCCTGCGACGAGGCTTCCGTAGTTTTCGCGCTAATCTGATTAGACGTTGAACGACGACCCGCAGCCGCAGGTGCTCTTCACGTTCGGGTTCTCGAACTTGAAACCGGCGCCCTCCAGCGTCTCGACGTAATCCACGCGGCAGCCGTTCAGATACATGATCGAGGTGGCGTCCACGAACACTTTAAGGCCGTCCATATCGAACACTTTGTCCATCATGCCGGCGCTGGTGTCGAACTGCAGGGAGTAGGAGAAGCCCGAGCACCCGCCTCCTACCACCCCCACGCGCAGGCCAGCCGGCGCGGGATTCTGTTGCGCCATGATTCCCTTTACCTTGGCAATGGCATTTGGAGTCAGGCTAATGGGTGCCTCTTTTGTCGGGGTCGTCGGAGCAGTCGTTGTGGTCGACATATATATCTCCTCGAGCCTACGAACATAGATTGTAGCAGTCTTCAATCGTAAGCTCGCGCAGCATATCTTCGACGATGTGGCTCACCTTACACAGGGCATGGTCACCGGGAACGGCCTCCAGGTGCCGCCAGCGTTCGCCGTGAATACCGCTTCGCCGCGGTCCCTCGCTTGCCTCAATCACGTCGAATACGGAAATGTACCGCGGGTCGCGGGCGAGTGTATATCCGCCCTTAATCCCGTGGTGGGACATCAACACCCCAGCTGTGGAAAGTCGCTGGAGGACCTTGGCCAATGCTTCATGGGGCAGTCCATAGCATTCCGCCAAATCATGGGCGCTGAACGAACCCTCGCCAGCGTGCTCTGTCAAGTGCTTCGCAGCGATGAGACCGTAACATGCTCTCCGAGTCAGCAACATAGCGAAACCCGCTGATCTGACCGATTGAGACCGGCACACCGCCGGGGCCGCCCAGCCTAAGGCGACGTGCAATTGGGCCAGAAGCCACCCGCTTAGGAACGGTTGCCGGGCCTTGTCAGCCGCGCCATCGGCGCAGTACAATTAAATTGTACCAGATTGGTACTATTTTAAAAATCTGCTCATGTACGGCGGTTCGGAAACCTCTGAGACAGAGGCATTGACTGATGATCCGACTAGGCAAATTGACGGACTACGGGTTGGTCCTGATGACTCACATTGCGCAGAACGACGATCGGTTGCTGCACACAGCGCGTGACTTGGCCGTCGAGTCACGACTGCCCCTGCCAACAGTGAGCAAGCTGCTGAAGGAGCTTCTGCAGGGTGGGTTACTGGTTTCGCACCGTGGCATCAAGGGTGGGTACAGTCTGGCCAGGAAGCCGCGAGAGATCTCGGTGGCTGAAGTCATTGCTGTACTCGAGGGTCCTATCGCGCTGACTGAATGCAGCACTGACATCTTCGGGCTGTGCGACTTGGAGCCCTGCTGTCCCATCAAGAACAATCAGCGGATCATCAGCCAGGTGGTGCGCGGGGCACTAGAGAAGGTGATGCTTTCCGATCTCAGTCAACCCTTACACCTGACCACCATCAGGAATGCGCGCGGAGACCTAGTGCCCACTATTGGTTTTGTATCCGGGAGAATGCAGTGAGCACGAACCTTAACACGATCCGAGACTTGGCGGAGCGGGAATACAAGTGGGGCTTTGTCACTTCTGTCGAGGAAGAGAGAGTCCCAAAGGGACTCAACGAGGACATTATTCGCCTGATCTCAGCCAAGAAGAATGAACCGGAGTTCATGCTCCAGTGCAGGTTGAAGGCCTATCACCACTGGACGTCGCTGGAGAAGGCGCAGGCCGAACCAAAGTGGGCTAATGTCAGGTACGGGCCGATCGACTACCAGGAAATCGTTTATTACTCCGCGCCCAAACAGAAGCCCGGCCTCACGAGCCTGGAGGAACTGGATCCCGAAATCCTGCGCACCTACGAGAAACTGGGCATTCCGCTCGAGGAGCAGAAGCACCTCGCGGGTGTGGCGGTGGATGCGGTGTTCGACAGCGTCTCCGTGGCGACTACGTTCAAGGAGAAGCTGGCTGATCTGGGAATTGTCTTCTGCTCTTTCTCGGAAGCGGTGCAGAAGCATCCGGACCTGGTGCAGAAGTACCTGGGCTCAGTGGTGCCTTATACGGACAACTTCTTCGCCACCCTGAACGCGGCCGTGTTCACGGACGGGTCTTTCGTCTATGTGCCAAAGCGCGTCCGCTGCCCGATGGAACTTTCCACCTACTTCCGTATTAACGCGGCGAACACCGGCCAGTTCGAACGCACGTTGATCGTCGCCGACGAGGGTTCCTACGTCAGTTACCTCGAAGGCTGCACCGCGCCCATCCGCGACGAAAACCAGTTGCACGCCGCGGTGGTCGAGTTGATCGCGCTCGACAACGCGCAGATCAAATACTCGACGGTGCAGAACTGGTATCCGGGCGACAAAGAAGGCAAAGGCGGGATCTACAACTTCGTGACCAAGCGGGGCAAGTGCCTGGGCGTGAACTCTAAGATTTCCTGGACGCAGGTGGAGACCGGTTCCGCCATTACCTGGAAGTATCCGAGCTGCATCCTGCAGGGTGAGAACTCGGTGGGCGAGTTCTACTCGGTGGCTCTCACCAACAACTACCAGCAGGCCGACACCGGGACCAAGATGATCCATATTGGCAAGAACACGCGCAGCACCATCGTCGCAAAGGGCATCTCTGCCGGCCACGGCCAGAACACCTATCGAGGTCAGGTAAAGATCATGAAGGGTGCCACCGGGGCCCGCAACTACACGCAGTGCGACTCGCTTCTGATCGGCGACAAGTGCGGTGCCCACACGTTCCCTTACATCGAGGTGAGAAACTCGACAGCTCGCATGGAGCATGAGGCTTCCACCTCGAAGATAGGCGAGGATCAGCTCTTCTACCTGCGGCAGCGCGGGCTCAAGGCGGAAGATGCCGTTTCCATGATCGTAAACGGCTTCTGCAAGCGCGTATTCCGCGAGCTGCCCATGGAATTCGCAGTGGAGGCGCAGAAGCTGCTGGGCGTGAGTCTGGAAGGCAGCGTCGGGTAAGGCTGAGCTCCTGCGTGTAGAAACGACGCAGCCAATGAGAGGAACGGGAATGAGCCTGCTGGAAATCAAGAATCTGCACGTCAGGGTGGATAACCACGAAATCCTCAAGGGCATTGACCTGAAGGTGAACGCCGGCGAAGTGCACTCCATCATGGGCCCGAACGGCTCGGGCAAAAGCACGCTCGCGCAGGCGCTGGCCCGCCGCGAGACCTACGCGGTCACCTCGGGCGAGGTGTCATACAACGGCAAGGACCTCCTGGCCATGAAACCGGAGGAGGCCGCCTGTGAAGGCGTCTTCATGGCATTCCAGTATCCGGTGGAGATTCCTGGCATCAGCAACGCCTATTTTCTCCGATCGGCGCTCAATGCCATCCACAAGTACCGCGGGCTGGATGAGATCGATGCCATCGATTTCCTGCCCCTGTTCCGGGAGAAACTGAAGTTGCTGGACATGGACGAAAAGCTCATGAACCGCTCCGTGAACGAAGGCTTCTCTGGCGGCGAAAAGAAGCGCAACGAGATCCTGCAGATGGCGGTGCTGGAGCCGAAGCTCGCCATCCTGGACGAGACCGATTCCGGCCTGGATATTGACGCGCTGAGGATCGTGGCCCAGGGCGTCGATGCTATGCGCAACCCGGAGCGCGCCATCATCGTGGTAACTCACTACCAGCGCCTGCTGAACTACATCGTTCCTGACTTCGTCCACGTGCTGCTGGATGGCCGAATCGTGCGTTCGGGCGGCCCGGAACTAGCGTTGGAACTGGAAGAGAAGGGTTATGGCGCGATGGAAACCGAGGCGCGGCATGCTACTCCCGCCTAATGAGAACTAGAACGAGGGAAGAACAACGTGATCACGGCAATTCAACAGTTGGAAAGTTACCTGGAGAGCTTCAGCGAGTTCGAGAAGCTCGCCGCCGGCCATGCCCTGCCATGGTTGCGGAATCTGCGCCAGGATGCGTTTGCCCGCTTTTGCGAAGCCGGGTTCCCAACCACCCACGACGAAGACTGGCGGTTCACCAACGTCTCTGCCATCGCGCGGACTGCTTTCCGGCTCACCTGCAACCGCCGCGTCCGGCTGTCCCAACAGGAACTGGAGCCGTACCGGGTTCCGGGCGTTGCCTATCAACTCGTGTTTGTGAACGGGCACTTTGCGCGCGAGCTATCGTTGCTGGGCAAACTGCCCGATGGGGTGAAGGTCAACGGTCTTGCCGAGGAGATTTCCAGCAATCCCGGAGCGATTGAACTGCACCTCGGCCGCTACCTTGATATCCGCCGCGATGCCTTCTGCGCCCTGAACACGGCTTTCGTGCAAGACGGAGCGTATGTCCACATCCGACGAGGCACGCTGGTGGAGGAGCCCATCTGCCTGCTGTTCGTCTCGACCTCCGACGATGCGCCATCCATGAGTCATCCGCGCAATCTCATTGTGGCGGAGGAAGACAGCCAGGCCACATTCGTCGAGGACTATGTGTCGCTCGACGGCGGCACCGTGTTCTGCAACACGGCCACGGAACTGGTGGCCGGCGACCACACAGTGCTTTCTCACTACATGATCGAGCGCGAGCACACGGAGGCTTTCAACATCTCCACGCTGCGCATCCAGCAGGGAAGAAGCGCCAATGTCGCATCGCACTCGGTACTGCTGGGCGGAGCGCTGGTGCGCAACAACGTGCACCCGGTGCTGGCAGGCGAAGGGGGCGAGTGCCTGATTAATGGCCTCTTCATCGGCAACGGCCACCAGCACCTGGACAACTACATGCTGGTGGAACATGGGAGCCCGCGCTGCGGCAGCCGGCAGTTCTACAACGGGATCCTCGATGGCCACGCACACGGCGTCTTCCACGGCCGCATCATCGTGCATAAGGATGCGCAGAAAACCGACGCCAAGCAGACCAACCGCAACCTGCTGCTTTCCGATGATGCGCAGATCGACACCAAGCCGCAACTGGAGATCTATGCCGACGACGTGAAGTGCACCCATGGGGCCACCATCGGCCAGATTGAGGGGGACGCCCTGTTCTATCTGCGCTCTCGCGGCATCGACGAGGTGTCCGCGCGCAAGCTCTTGCTCTTCGCCTTTGCCAGCGAGTGCCTCGACCGCATGAAGCAGGGGCCGGTCCGCAGACACGTGGAAGGGCTGATCAATCGCTGTCTGCTCCCGATGGCCAACTCTGCGCCTGGTGTGTCGACAGAGAACCACCGCGAGGACACCGGAAGAAATTGGGAGGAAATCGCATGACCACCGTGGCCAAGAGATTGCCCAGAACGTCCCGTCCGCCGGACGTGCGGGACCCCGGTGCGGAGCTCGATGTGCAGAAGGTCCGCCATGACTTTCCTATCCTCCGGCAGAGAGTGCGCGGCAGGACGCTGGTTTACCTGGACAATGCAGCAACGTCCCAAAAGCCGCAGGTGGTCATTGATGCGATTCGTCAGTACTACGAGCGGGACAACGCCAACATCCATCGGGGCGTGCATTTTCTTTCCGAACATGCGACCGAAGAGTATGAAGCGTCGAGGAGGACGGTGCAAGGTTTCCTCAACGCCGCTGATGCGAGCGAGATCATCTTTGTTCGTGGCGCCACGGAAGGTATCAACCTCGTGGCGCAGACCTACGGTCGCACTAACGTTCACGCCGGCGACGAGGTGCTCATCACCGCCATGGAGCATCACTCCAACATTGTGCCCTGGCAGATCCTGTGCGACGAGAAGGGCGCAAGGCTGCGGGTTGCGCCAATCAGCGACAGCGGCGAGCTGCTGCTCGAGGACTTCGAGAAGTTGTTGGGACCGCGAACCAAAATCGTTGCCGTAACCCACGTCTCGAATGCACTCGGTACGATCAACCCTGTTCAGCGGATCATCGAAATGGCACACCGCGGGAACATCCCGGTGCTGGTCGATGGTGCCCAGGCCGTGCCTCACCTGAAAGTGGACGTCCAGGCCCTGGATTGCGAGTTCTATGTGTTCTCCGGTCACAAGGTGTATGGTCCGACCGGCATCGGCGTTCTGTATGGCAAATCTGCTCTGTTGGATGCCATGCCTCCGTACCAGGGCGGCGGCGACATGATCAGTTCCGTAACCTTCGAGAAGACGATTTACAACAAGCTGCCCTACAAATTTGAAGCTGGCACGCCCCATGTGGCGGGTGCCATCGGCCTGGGCGCAGCCATCGAGTATGTGAATGGCCTCGGGATGGACAACATAGCTGCGCATGAGCACGAGTTGCTGGCCTATGCCACTGAAACCGTTTCAGCAATCCCCGGCATTCGTCTGATCGGCACCGCAAAAGAAAAGGCGGGCGTGCTCTCGTTCCTGCTGGACAGTACCCACCCGCACGACATCGGGACCATCCTCGACCAGGAGGGAATTGCTATCCGAACAGGACATCACTGCGCCCAACCCGTAATGCAGCGCTTCGGCATCGCGGCCACGGCGCGTGCTTCGTTCGCTCTCTACAACACCAGAGAAGAAGTGGACGCTCTGGTCGAGGGCATCCAGAAGGTACGGGAGGTGTTCGCCTGATGAGTGATCTACGCGAGCTTTACCAGGAAGTGATCCTGGAGCACAGCAAGGCGCCTCGCAACTATCGCGAACTGGCGACAGCGAACCACAGGGCGGAAGGATATAACCCGCTCTGTGGTGACCACTTCACCGTCTACCTGGACTTGGAGGGCGACTCGATTCGCGACATCAGCTTCCAAGGCTCAGGATGCGCGATTTCTAAGGCGTCAGCATCCCTGATGACGCAAAGCGTGAAGGGTAAGACCAGGGCGGAAGCGGCAAGACTCTTCGACCAGTTCCACAAGCTGGTCACTGGCCAGTCGCCGGCGAACGGGAACCGGGCAGAACTGGGCAAGCTGGCTGTTTTTTCCGGCGTCTCCCAGTTTCCTGTGCGGGTCAAGTGCGCCACCCTTGCCTGGCACACGTTGCACGCTTCGCTGGAAGGGAAACAGGGCACTGTGTCGACGGAGTAGCCCGCCCACATAGAGTAAGGAGAAAGAACAGCTACGAGGGGAGTTCTATATGGGTGCGAGTGAACCGATCACGCTGAGTCGGGCTTGTGAAGTCATCGAGATCCCCAGTGGGATTCGCGCTACCCTCCCGGCCGCTGCCGTCGTAAGGATCATGCAGTCCCTGGGCAGCGGCTTCACGGTGGCTACCGATCGCGGCTACACTTACCGTGTCGATGCCAAGGATACGGATGCCCTGGGGCTCTCCAACGCGGCGACGGCACAAGAACTTGCAGTCCGGGAAGGGCCTTTCAGCGAGCAGATGGTCTGGGATCAGTTGAAGACCGTGTACGACCCGGAGATTCCGGTCAATATCGTGGATCTGGGTCTGGTTTACTCGTGCGTGATTGCGCCCCTGGAGCAAGGGGGGAACAGGATTCATATCAAAATGTCCATGACTGCTCCCGGTTGCGGAATGGGCAACGTGCTCAAGGCCGACGTGGAGAGCAGGCTCTCGCGGTTGCCCGGTGTCAAGGAAGTTCATGTTGAAGTCGTGTTCGATCCGTCATGGCATCCCGGCCTCATGTCGGATGCGGCCAAGCTCCAGCTTGGCTTCGACCTGGATTACGGCGCGACACAAACCTTGCCACCGATCCGAAGATAGTGATCGTCCACATTTGGCCCATAAGATCCTGGGTCCCGGCGCAGGGCTAGAAACATTCGCCGACACGCCCACGACGCCCGCGGCGTCGCGGTCTGCGCTCACCTAAGCTGCTGGGCGTTCTGGTCCGGAGCGAGCGTAATTCACATCCAGGGTACGATCTCTTAAAATGCTGCCATTCAGAGCTCGGATTGCTTTCTCAGCCTCAGCGTCGTTCGTCATCTCCACGAATGCAAACCCGCGCGGCAGACCGGTGTCGCGATCCACGATGATATGAACCTGCACCACCTGTCCGTAGGCTTCGAACAGCCGCCGAAGCTCCTCGTGTGTCACCTCAGAACCCAGGTTTCCAACAAAGAGGTTTTTCACGACGTTTCTCCTATCGGTAACTGTTTAATTGTGGGCTGTTCGGGCGATTGGGCAAGAGGATGAAGGTGAGAGACCAGCGAGCCCCCGGGTCCCGGTTTTCTCCGCCCTAGTCGCACTCGCTACTGCCATCTGTAAACCTCCTCTTTTTTCTCCCAGATCCGGAGCGTTGATCAAACTAGGCACGTCACCCCTTTCGCTTCGTCAACGTATCATCGGAAATGCTGTTAGCGCGCTGTGGGCATGCATTCCGCTCTAGTAAGATCGCGAAGGCAGCACTACTTTGTGGCCTCCTTGCCAGCGGATGAGCAGCACGCGGTGTCCCGTTTGTATTCCGGTTCGGGAGTCGATGTGAAACCGACCGTAAAACGTATTGCAGTCCAGGTCAGACGCTGTACTTCGTAGTTTCTCGTCATCCAAGGAAGCGGCCCTCCAAACGCATTCCGTCAAAACCAATCCGGTCGCAAAGCTCCCGGCCGCAATGTAGTCGGGCGCATGGCCGAACTGCCTGTGAAAGCTATCCAGAAACCAATCCGAAGCCGGGCCCGTGACGTTTGGGAAGGTCACACGCGGTTCCCACTGGCTAGGTCCGAGGACTCCATCCGCTATTTGCGCGAGTTCAGCGGAAAAATCACTGAGGCCAGCAGCAACAGCCGCCACCACACGAACAGTGCTGGGCCAATGCTGACGAGTTCGCATGATGCCCAATTCGTCTGGAAAGGTTACCGCTAGAACGACAACCTCCGGATCGATGTCGAACAGGGGCTGAAGAATGGTGTCGTAGTTTTCGAGGGAAGAGTTTGCGGGGTGCTCTTCCGCCAGCCAGTGCGGAAGCTCTCGCAGGTAGTCACTTGCCGGGCTCGCGATGCCCACCAAACGGCGCCGACCATGGCTGAAGATGTCGTCGGAGGAGCCGCCATAGTTCCATACGACTTTTTTGTGTTCTTCCGCAATCTCCGCTACCGCCATTGTCAGGCTGCTGGAATACGGGCCCAAGAGAATGTCAATCTGATCTGCTCGCAGAAGCTGGAATACGTTCTTCCGGGCAAAGCTGATCTGGCTGCGATCGTCATACCAAATCAGCCGGACAGACCTTTTCTCCCCGTTCCGCACGGCAATGCCGCCTTGAGCATTGATGTAAGACTGCCAGAGGCGAATACCTTCGAGCGCCTGTTGGCCCAAGCGGCGGAACTTGCTGGTCAGGGAAATGGACAGCCCGACCCCAACTTCTGTCTTGTTGCACATACCCCAACGCGCGGCAACCTGTGCGTACAGGTGATTGTCATGGTCCAGCGCCTGCAACTCCAGGAAGTCGTGAATGGAGGCAACTTGCTGTTCTTGCAGCAAATAGATTGCCTCGGAGAGTCGGGCCAAAATCACATCGTTTCGGCATCAGGGCAGGTCAAGAATACTGTTGGCCTCTTTACGGGAAATGATCACGCGCTCTTCTTGGAGCTGATGCCGTAGAAGGTTGACCAGCTCTGTTCCACCTTGGCGCTACCGCAATGGGGACAGATGACCTCGCCTTCCTCATATTCGGCAAGCGTTAAGATCTTTGAGAATGTTTTCTTGCAGGTGTGACAGAAGAACTCGTAGAGGGGCATATGGACCTCCCACGGTGAGCGTGTTGCAAGAATTGTAGACCTGCGGAGCGCGCTCTTCCACCGCTGCGGATTCTTTCCAGCCCGAGCCGTATAATCTTCTGATCCAACGAAGGGAGGTTCGCTCCCATGTCCCGTCCACCCTATCGTGCTTTGCGAATCATTTTGGTGTGTTCTCCGTTCTCGCCGCTGTCGGGGGCCTATTTATGATTTTCGCCAGCAAGCCGCTCATCATGCGGATGTTCTTGCGACCCCGAGGCGGAAATCTCAACCCTGCTGCTCTGCGTTGCTTTATCTCCTGAAGCCTCGGGAGAAGTATTCAGGACCTGTGGGAGGGTTTTGAAGAGTGGGTCCTGAATTCTGCAAATAAACCTGAGTTTCGCGAGTTTGTGGAAGGTACCGGTAGCACGTATAAACGCCTCGGGCGAGGTGGAGCGGAAGTCGCGGAGCAGACAGCCCCGGGGCCGGAAGGAGGTCCGATGGCGTACTACAAGGTACTGATTGAAGTCTGGTGTGACTGGGATCCAGAGGACAGCGACCTCGAAGAAATGGTCCGGCATGTTCTGCTTGGTGAGGACGCTATTTGTACTCTGCAGGAAGTCGTCAAGGTCGTCGATCGTCCGCAAGACATCGACAACGAGGAAGCGATGAGTTTCTTCGGCGGACAGGAGGGCGATGCCGAACAAAGTCAAGGGTAGATCCACGGTATTGCGGTGGCTGGAGGTTTGCTTGCCGATGGCGGCCGGACAAAAGATTGAGCCTCCGAAAGGCGTGCCTTTCCCCCTCTCGGGGTGTCGAAGACGGCACTCCTAAGTCCAATCCAGACGTTCTTATGGGAGGATAGATGCACCTTTTGGGTGTGCCGTGCCCACGAACTCCCGACCGTTCGTCGTAGCGCGCAACACGTGCATCGTGCCGAAGCAACGGTGCATCGAGCGGTTGCCGTCGGGGTATTCGATTCGAGAGTTCTCCAACCATCCCCAAGGCCGCTATTGGTATGTGGTCACTGCTCTTGAGGTGATACGGACCAAGAGACGCGGACGTAATCGTATTTGACTATCCGCGATTTTCTAGAGACCGCTGTCAGCGGTGCGAACTCCAGACGGGATTGCCTTTCTCGTCTCGCAGGAGAAGGGTGTCAGTGCCCTTGACGACTTCGCGGGCGAGGATGAGGTCGGCTTCGCCCTGCTTGACTTTTGAGCCGGTGAGGGCGATTTCGTCCCCTTTGCTGAAACTCACGCCCATGTCGTCGAGAAAGGACTTGGGACAGAGATACACGTCGGCGGTGTCCGTCCCGCTCTTTACCAGCAAGTGGGCAACTTCTTTCTCACTGCCTTTTGGAGGCAGTTTCACTTCCTCCACGGTGCCTTTCATCTTGGTCTCGGTGTGAACGTCGTATTTGGGGCTTGCTTCCTGGGCTTTTTGCGCAACGAGGGGCAGGGTACAGAGAAGTGCTACGGCCGGAAAGATCGGCTTCCAGAAGCCCCGCGACGGGTTGGTCTCACCTGAACTGCCCATGGCTCCTCCCTTCCTGTGGCGCGGGCACGCTATCGATCCGGCAACTTGTAATCGTTACGCTCAGCGGGATCCTGAGAGAGGTACTGGACGAACTCCCAATCGTTGCCCTCGGGATCGTAGAAGTACATGCGCTTGCGGTGCGGATGTGCATTCGGAGGTGTGGAATCTCTGTATCCGGCAGACTTCATTCGGTTGCGCAGCGCCTCGACATCGTCGACCTCATAGGCGAGATGGTTCACGCCCGGCAGCCCCTGATATGGGGTCCAGCCCTTCGCGGGCTCCAACCTCGATTGACCCAAGGCAATGTAGGTTTCATGGGTGCCTATGTGGACCCATCGTGTGCCATCGTTGCTTGTGCCTTCGCCGCGTACGCGGAATTCAGGAAACGCTGTCTGCAAGAAACGGATCATCCCCTCGATGTCGCGCACACAGAGGTTTGCATGTTCCAGCCGGACAGTCATTGCACACCTCCAAGGCGGGCCTAAGTACTTTTAGGCCAACCCGCATAGATTGCCGCACAGGGCGGCCCAAGAATAGCACTCACGCAGGCCGTATAAAGGAGCGACACGTTCGCGCCGGGCACATTCCGGACGTGTTGTCGCCCACTCGGATGCTATCGCGGCGGCCACCCGGGTTGTGTAGGCGGCCTATCTGAAAAGTACACGTCCGCCAGAAAAAGACCGTTCATTGGCGGTCTTGGCGGGGGCGGGTTCTCCGCCAGTTGTAGGGAGCAACTCAACTCGCCTTTGCGGTAGCTTTCGGTCAGGGCACCGAGTCAGTTGAAACCGCACTTCGAGAAGCGCACTATGTTCATCCCGCAAACCCAATCGTTCAGTGGCAACAGATTGCGAAGAGTGCTCCGGTGCCGTTGGCCCACAGTTGCACTCTCAAAACCGCGACGACAACGAAGCCTATCGGAGAGGGCACCGATACCGGGGACCCGGCGACCGGCAATCTGCGGGTGACGGTCCCGGTGGTGGCGACCACGAAGACGAGCCGGTAGGCCGAGGTTCTGACCGCCGCTTTTAATATTTGCCGTTCGCGTCCAGGGCGGGTTAGGGCTGCGATCCGGTCAAGCCTGTTCCGCATGAATTCGTACTCGACACGATAGCTTCGCTGTCGCCCCGGACCCGCTCCATGTTCGGCTGCCTTGCGATCTATGTTGAGGACAAGATCGTCCTTATCCTTCGCGACAAAGGGATTGCGCTGACGGTCGGCGGGGCGCGCATGCGATCGTCTACAAAGTGAGGAGCCGATAGGAGCCTAAAGGGTCCGCTTGAGAGTGGCACTGACGGGTGCGTAATTTGGCAGCACTTCTTTGCCTTAGCGATTATCCAATACGGCGGGCCGTTGAGTATGCTCGCCGCCTCCGCAAGTGTCAGGTCATCGGGCACTCGGTGAAAATCACTGTGGCTTTCGGCCTGCTGCACATCGATTGTCTTGAAAAGGAGAGCTTTCCCTTTCATGTCCACAAGCAGGGCAGTCATTTCCCATTGACCTGGTGCAACTTCTGTCTGCCTGACTTCAAAGCGGCCCCCCTTGTCTAAGTGCCCTAACAGTCCGCCTCCGAATTTCACATCTTCCACAAGATGCCCCTTAATCGCTGCCAGTCTTCCTTGTTTAGCATCGACGGTCATCTCACCTTGCATATGCTGGAAAACGCGGGCTTCCATGGAAGGCGGTTGGAAAGTCGGACTTGGTCTCGCCAGGTCCCTTCGAGACTGTCCGGGACTCTCCGGTAATCATCGACTCGTCAACATCGGCAGCGCCCTCAACGACAGTGCCATCTGCCGGGACGCGAGTTCCGGGCCGGACAAGAACAACGTCACCAACTTTCAACCCAGAGATTGGAAACGCTCTGAGTTTCGGTTCCGCTTATGCGTTCGGCAGTGTCTGGGAGCAGCGCAGCCAGTGCATTGAGCGCGCCATGAGCCTGGGAAATGGCCCGCATTTCCAGCCAATGGCCGAGGACCATGATCGTGATCAGCGATGCGAGCTCCCACCAGACTTCAATCTCGAAGAGGCCGAAGGTCGCGGCGAGCGACGTTCCAAAGGCGACTATGATCGCCAGGCTGATGAGAGTCATCATGCCGGGCTTCCGATCGGCAAGTTCGCGCCACGCCCCGCGGATGAAGACTAGCCCACCATAAACGAAGACCACCGTTCCAAGGATTGCGGGGATAAATTTCGAGCCGGGGAAGGAAGGCGCTGTGTACCGCAACCAGTGTTGGACGTCCGTCGACCAGAAGACCACGGGAATCGTGAGTGCCAGGCTCAACCAGAACTTGTCGCGAAACATACCGACGGAGTGTCCGGCGTGGCGATCATGGTTTCCGTGGGCGCCGGACATCTTGCTGCCGGCGTGTGGGTCGGCCGCTTGTCCGTGGCCTTCATGTGCCGTGATCCATTTGAACTCCCAAAAGGAAAACCAAACGTTGCCAGATTGCACGCAAGTATTCGTTAAACGTTGAGGGTGGAACCGATTGATCGGGCGAGTATGAGCACTCTTGCTCAAGGCTTGTTGTCCCGATTACATGCGGGGGTGATCCCCGCGACAGCCAATATTCACGCTTGCTCCGTTGGCTGTTTTGTCAAAGTGCCATGCCGCAGCGCGCGGCGCTTCAGTAAGAAGAAGAAAACTGGGACCAAGATCAACACGTGAATGGTCGATGTAATCATCCCGCCCACGATGGGCGCGGCAATCGGTTTCATGACATCGGATCCGATGCCCGACTCCCACAAGATCGGCGCAAGACTAAGAATTACGGCGGTCACGGTCATTAACTTGGGACGCAACCGCTGGACCGCGCCTTCCATTGTGGCCTGCTCTAGGTCCTCGTCGGTTAAAGTCGTACCTGTGGCGAGCCGGTGTTGAAGCGCCTCGTGCAAGTAAACCACCATCACCACGCCGGTTTCGACCGCGATACCAAACAGCGCGATGTATCCCACCCAGACAGCGACGCTGAAGTTGTAACCCAGCACCCATTGTAGGATGAGTCCGCCAGACATGGCATAGAGGGTCGGGAAGATCAGCACCGCCGCCTCGGCCGCGGACTTGAAGACCATGTAGAGCAACAGAAAGATGACGAAGAACACGATCGGCAGGATAATTTTCAGTCTCTCTTTGGCGTGAAGTTCGAACTCATACTCGCCCGCCCAGCGATAGGTGTACCCTGCTGGCAAATCCAGCTTGCTCCGCAACAACTTGTCTGCTTGGTTCACGAACCCGCCGTAGTCTTTTGTTTTCAAATCGAGATAGATGTAGCCAGTGAGTGCGCCGTCTTCATCGCGAATCATCGCCGGTCCTCGCGAGAAAGAAAGGCGCGCTACTTCACTGATTGGGATTTGCGCTCCCGACGGAGTGGCGATGAGAGCGTGGCCTACGGCTTCGGGATCGCCGCGGAAATCGCGCTCGTAGCGAACGTTGATGGGAAAACGCTGGCGTCCCTCGATATTCTGAGCGATATTTGCGCCGCCGATGGCAGAGGTAATGACCCGCTGAACGTCTCCCACGGTTAGCCCGTACCGTGCGGCTTCCGGTCGATTCACCTCTACGTTGAGGTAAAAGCCTTGCGACACTCGCTCTGCGAATACCGAACTGGTCGCTGGTATGCCGGTAAGAATCTGCTGCATTCGTGCGCCGATATCCTGAATCTGCGTCAGATCGGGCCCTTGGATCTTCAGACCAAGCGGAGTTTTGATGCCCGTGAGTTCCATGTCCAGCCGGTTTCGCACCGGCATCGTCCACGTGTTGGTCAGACCAGGGAATTGGAGGTTGGCATCCATTTTCGCGATCAGCTTTTCATACGTAACACCCGGTCGCCACTTCTCCTGGGGCTTCAACATGACAGTGGTGTCGTACATATCGAGCGGCGCATTGTCAGTGGCGCTGTCGGAACGGCCCACGGTGCCGAACACGCTTTCCACCTCCGGAAAGGAGCGGATAATACGGTCCTGCTCCTGCATCAGCAGGCTCGCCTGCTGAATGGAAATCCCCGGCAGTGCCGTCGGCATGTACAGGGCTGATCCCTCGTACAACGCAGGCATGAATTGGCTGCCTAGTTTGAAATACAACGGAATGGTCACCGCCAGAAAGATCAGATTGATCGCGATTAGCAGTTTCCAGTGCCGCAAACACCAGCGTAGGACTGGGAGATAAATCGCTTGAGTGATCCGGGCCGCAGGGTTTTGCGATTCAGGACGCAAGCGGCCGCGAATGAACAATGGCATGAGCACGGGAACCAACGTGATCGAAAGCAGCGAGGAAAACGCCAACGCCGACGTCTTGGTCCAGGCAAGAGGGCGGAACATGCGCCCCTCCTGTGCTTCCAGCAAGAAAACGGGCAAGAACGACACGAGGATGATAATCAGCGAATAGAATAACGCGGGGCCAACCTGCTTTGCCGATCGCACCAATATGGATCTGCGTTCCTGGGAGCTGAGTTTGTCGGTATGTTCGCCGGCGCCCAGTCCGCTACGTTCGGCCAGATGCTTGTACCCGTTCTCGACCATCACGATAGCGGCATCTATCAACACCCCAATCCCCAAAGCCAGTCCGCCCAACGACATCACGTTAGAACTTACGTTGAGGTAGTACATCGGGATGAAAGCCGCTAGCACCGCGATCGGCAGCGTGATAATAGGCACCAACGCCGAACGAAGATGGAACAGGAAGGCAATGCATACGAAGCTGACGATGATGGCTTCCACGATCAGATCCCGCTTCAGAGTCTTGATGGATTCATTGATCAGCCATGAGCGATCGTAGCCGGTCACGATTTCAACTCCAGGAGGGAGTGACGGTGCAATCTCACGCAGTTTGGCTTTCACACCAGTGATCACCTCAAGCGCGTTCATACCGAACCGCATGACCACGATGCCGCCAACGGCTTCCCCTTCGCCCTGCCAATCGGCAGCCCCGCGACGTACCTCCGGCCCGAAATCTACGCTGCCCAGATCGCGCAGCAGCACGGACGTTCCATTGTTGGTCGCGACCGGAACGTTCTCCAAATCGGCCACTGACCGCAGGTAGCCAAGTCCCCTCACCATGTACTCGGCGCCGTTCATTTCGAGAACATTGCCGCCAACTTCGTTTGTACTATCGCGCACACGTTCGATTACGGTAGAGACCGGAATGCCATATGAGAACAGCTTGTTCGGATTGAGCTTCACCTGGTATTGCCGGACGTAGCCACCGATGGTTGCGACCTCGGCCACGCCGGGGACGGTTTCAAGTTGGTAGCGTAGATACCAGTCTTGCAGAGCACGCAAGTCGGCCAGGCTCTTGGTGTGAGTACGATCAATGACGGCGTACTCATACACCCAACCGGCTCCGGTGGCATCGGGTCCAATGGCGGGATG
This sequence comes from uncultured Acidobacteriaceae bacterium, assembly GCA_963772195.1. Lineage (GTDB taxonomy): Bacteria > Acidobacteriota > Terriglobia > Terriglobales > Acidobacteriaceae > Acidiflorens. Next base: position 734,051 of record CAVYWE010000007.1, read on the forward strand.
AACGTCCGCTGGCAACCGTCCCCCGATCTGCTGCAGGTACTCGGTCACCCGCGAACGCGCCCAGTAAAGATCCGTTCCGTCTTCAAATACGACGAAAACGTACGAGTCCCCGAACATTGTCTGGGCACGCACAGACTTAACGTGAGGTGCTGCCAGCAACGTGGTGACGATTGGGTAAGTGACCTGGTCTTCGATCACATTGGGCGGCTCACCCGCCCATTCGGTGTGGATGACCACCTGCACATCGCTGATATCGGGAAGCGCGTCCAGCGGGATGTGACGCAGGCTCCAAACACCCGCTACCGTTAGCAGCACGACCCCGGTAAAAACCAGGAAACGATTCTGTTCACACCACTCAATAATTCGGGAGATCATTACTTGCCTCCCGTGGCGCTCACGCTGAGCTGCTTGCTGGCAATCGTCTGACTGCCACGTTTCGCCACTACCGTGACCTGCCAGGTCCCGCTGGTTTCGAGATCCAGCGGGCCTTCGTAAACGCCATCCCCTTTTTCGCGGAGTGTGGCTACGCTTCGCACAGCGGCCATACCCATTGCCGGCATTGCTGCGACGAAGAAGGTCGCGGTCACTTCCGCTCCGGCGACGGGTTTGCGGTCCGAACTGGTGAGCTTCACTCGAACCGAATTCGCTCCTTTATGTGGCGGTGACGGATCAGTGCTGACATCGACAGCAATACGCTCGGCCGGTCCATTCATCGCCGCCGCCGCTCCTGCACCCGGCGGAGGAGGCGTGAACGACCCAATCGCTGCCTGCAGCTGCGATTCTGAATCCACAAGGAAATTGGCCGAACTGACAATACGCTCGCCAACCTTCAAACCCTTCAGGACGACTGCGTGATCATCTAGCCGCGGTCCGACCTCAATCACACGCGGTTCGAGATAACCGTCGCCACGGTCGATAAAGGCCATTTCCTGCGTGCCGGAATGCAGGACGCCAGAAGCAGGAATGACAAGTTGACGGCCAAGTGGAACCGCAATGCTGACGTTGACGTACATGCCAGGCTTGAGCGCGATGCCCAGATTATTGAAAACGAAGCGCACGGGCACGGTGCGCGTCGTGACGTCGACCTGAGGCAGGACTTGATCAATGCGTCCTTTGAAGGTACGTCCTGGATAGGCATCAACCGTTACTGTGGCGGGCATTCCGGGCTTGAGGGCGCCGATGCCGGCTTGAAAAACGTTGGCATTTACCCAGACTGTGGAAAGATCCGCGATGGTGTAGAGCTTCGTTTCAGGTTGCACGTATTGATTGGGAAGTGCGTTGAATTCGGTGATGTAGCCGGATGCAGGCGAATCGATGGTCACATCATGTTGCACTGTGCCTGTTTGCTCCAGTCTGGCGATCTCGCTCGGCGGCACCCCAAATTGGCGCAAACGATCGGCAGCAGCCTGAAGAAGCCAATCGCTCTCGTGCGATGCAGTCCCATGCGCGTCGCCCACGAAAGCCTGCTGGTTTTGCTTGGCCAGTAGATACTCTTGCTCGGTACTGACCAACTCGGGGCTGTAGATCGTGAAGATCGGCTGCCCCTTGCGCACGTACTGGTATGTGGCATTAGCAAATATCTTCTGGATCCAGCCAGGAAAACGTGTTTGCACGTAGGCGCGCTGCCTCTCATTCATATCCACGTTTCCCGGCACGCGCAGCTCGTTGCTGACGTTTCGCATCTCAACAAGCGCAGTCTTCACGCCTATTGCCTGCATCCGCTGCGGAGAAAGTTGCACCGGAGTGAGGGATACAGATGCACCGGAGGAAGGGACGGTGCTACCCGGCGCTTGCTCCGGAACGTCGGGGCCTTTGGCCATCACAGGGCTCGCAGCATCGGTTGCAGGCGCAACGCGACCGCGACCCCAGACGACATACGCAAGCGTGCCGGCCAACACAAGGCAAATTACTGCGCTCATTACAAAGGCTTGCTTATAAGTGCGTTCGCTCATTTCGTCACCTCCGGGGTATTGGGTTGTCCTGTCCTGTCGATTGGCGCTCCGACCGCGAGTTCCAAATCAGTGAATCGCGTTTCGAAGTCCGCCATGGACTGGAAATAAGCGAGGTCTATGTCCACAACAGTCGTCTGGCTGTCGAGGAGATTGAGGAAGTCCGTGCGGTCATTCTCGTAAGCTATAACGGTTGAGCGCAGAGTGGCTTGAGCTTGCGGCTGCAGCAAACTCTTATAGAGGTCTGCAAGCCTTTTCGCGGACCGCACCTGTGCCAGTGCTTCCTGAATTTGGCCGAATGCGGAGTTCCGCAAAGCGGCAAGCTCGGCATCTTGCTCGCTGACCTGAGCCTTGGCCTCAGAAATTTCGGCGTCATGCTTACCCCGGTTCAACCAGGGCAGGTTGATCGAGCCTTCCACCATGTAGTTGTTGCGGTAATTCGAGCCGCTCGGCATCAGCATGTAACCCGCTGAGACGGTCAAATCGGGGGCGTAACTCTTGTCTGCCAGCGCTTGCTGCTGATGACTCTTCTCCAAGGCGGCTTGCGCCTGGGCAAAATCCGGCCGCGAGGCAATCGCCAATTTTTCCAGCGCTTCTGTCCCTGGCAACTGCTGCGGAATGGCGTAGTCTCCGCCAACATTGATAGACTCGGCTGGGTCATGCCCCAGGAGGGTGTTCAAGCGAGCGCGGGCGACTTCGGCATCCTGCTCGAAATGAATCAGGTGCTCGGCCAGGCGAGTCAGGTCGACTTGTGCCTTCAGGATGTCTTGCTGAGGCACTTTGCCCACCGTGTATTTGATCCTGGCTGCCTCCACTGCCTGCCGAGCGATGGCCACGTGCCCGTCGTGGATGCGAAGCTCGTCCTCAGCGCGCAGCAAATCATAAAAGGCTTTGCGCACCCGCACCCGGACATCGAGGCGCGCGTTATCGAGTGCTGCCTTTGCTTCGGCTACATCGCTGTGGGCGATGTCAGTGCGTAGCCCTCGTTTTCCGAACCCCGGAAACGTCTGGCTTACCATGAACATGTTTTGGGCCGCGTTGTAATCCCAGGGCCGGCGCAGAGGTACACCCCATCCTCGATACATTAATGAGGGATCATCGAGGGTGCCAGCCGTGGGCACGTGGGCTTCGACGACAGCCAAGTGCCGAACTGCGACTCGGATGTTGGGATTACCGACCAGTGCCATTTGCTCGATCTCGTCAAGCGTGAAGTCGGGACCCGATGCGGCCGAATGCTCGTGCTGTGGCAACAACACATTTGCAGCGGGGAAGGGGTCCTCGGCTGCAGCGCTCACCATGCACGCGCACACTAAGAACAGTGCGTATGGAACTCTCATAATTCTCTCCGTTAGTAGAAATACACTTCGGGCTTTGGCCCAAAACAAGCAGGAAGACGGAGAACTGCCTAGACCCTCAGGACAGTGGTTTTAGGTAGGTATTCGTTTGGTGGATGGCCCGAAGTGTTGTTGTGAAACCGGTTCGAGCACGGCGGCAATATCGGAACAGGAAGAGCCACAACTACTTGCAAAATTGGACGAACCTGCTGGTTGTGTGTCACAACCATTGTCGTGCCCGGTCGAACTTCCGTTTTACAACAAGAGTGCGACTGCGGCATGTTCGCCGATCCGCACATCTGGGCCATGTGCTTGCAGCATTCCATCTCTGGAGCTGTCATCGCTCTGTCGGGGATCATGCACGCCAACAGCGGCGCAGCAGTCCAGCAGATCACCAGGAAGACGACGGCTATAGCGGCGAAACGTCGCATGATGTGAGTCTAGGCCGACAGTGTCTCGGACGCAAGTGATCCCAATCACAGTGCTGAGTGACGGTTCTCTCGCGACTCCGAATCTGCAAATCCAGATCCGTCTACCAAAAGACGGTTCTCACAACGCTTTACGACCAAGGACAATGGCATATCTTCAAGTGCCGGCTGCGGAAGATCCGCTCGGCTGCCACCATTCTTCCGATCGGGCCATACGCCCCCGCGTACGCTGTCCGCTCTGATCGCCACTGTGGATCGCCGGGCCGCAGGAGGAGAAACTCTGCGATACCTGGGCTGCGAAGCTCGTCATAGAAAGCCACCCCCAGTGGATGCGCCATTTTCATCTCTGCGACCACAAACGCTCTCAGGTAAAGCTCCTCAGGCAACTCAGGGCAGCGCAACCTCCCTGCGATCCGCCCCGCAATATCGAAATCTACGGAGGCAGCTTTAACCCAAAAGGTCGACAAGATACTCCAGTCAGGCGATATCACAGAGAAAGAGGCCACCTTTTGCCTGCTTGATCAGCGAACTTTCGAATGTCATTGGGCAACGGTCGAGAAGCTGGCGAGTTTCAAGAGAGAGGAGCGCAAGATCGAGCTCTTCTATTTCCTCGCCAACAGCTGGCAGGAACGTGCTTTCAAAGCTCAAAAGAACCTCGATGTCCCTGAGGCTTGGTGGGGGCGAGATGACTGGAAAGAGGTACGGGACATGTCGCGCGATGACCGGCGCGATGCCTTCGTTGACCGCTTCAAACGCGAGCTAGGATACCGCTCTGCCAAGGCGTGGCCCATATTCGGAAGCCTGACCTTGCGGCGCTCTCATGTACTACATGATTCACGCGACCGACCACGAGGAAGCGCCCAAGCTCATGTCCCGCGCCTACCACGCGACAGTTTCACCTTCTGGGCCTTACGAGCAACAGAAACTATTTATCGAACCAAAAGGCGCGGAGTCTACCGGGAGAGACCCTAAAGCGCCTGTTGTGGTGCAGCAGTTGGGTTAGGCGGCTTGTTCTCGAAGACTTCGACGCGCCTCGTTGAGTTCCGCCATCGGCGGCGGGAGGATTTGCCACCGTCCTGTCAGGAATGTTGAAAGTGACGCTTAAATTCGGGAAGCGTGCCGCGATAGGAGCAACTTGAGCTCTAGCCGTTTTCGTCATTGTCTATTTCTTCGCACCCGCCATCGCGCACTAAGAGCCTGACGGCCGAGATAGACCCGGATGAGCCATTCTGCCGTCGCCTCGTGCGATCATTTGGCCAACCTTGCGAGCCATAGAGGTTTTCTCCCTGGCCCGTAAAGTAAGGCACACTCCCAGCACACTCAATGGGCGGTAACGCAAGTATTGGTCGGTTGATTGGAAGGGAGGATGACTGAACGGCCGTCAGTCGCGCCCTAGATCCGGCCAATGATTCCTACGCTCAGGGCTGGCCCTCCGGGCAAATCGATTCCGGGGCTTCTCTTAGACGCTCACAAGTCAAGTCGCTTTCGCCGCATTGCCGGTTTAGGATCGCATTGCATTCGCCTGATGGAGTCGTTGAAACCGGACTGCTCGTTTGCCCTCCGGAGAAAAAGGCCGCAAAGCCTGCGTGTAGCATTGAGCAGGACACTTTCTCCGGTCCAGTCTCAGAGCAAGATTTGCGGAATTCCGGCGATTTCCAGCAATTTTCAGAGCAATACCGCCGGATTTCTCTGCAACCGAGACTGTGTGGCGGAGAGGGAGGGATTCGAACCCCCGATACCCTTTCAGGTATGCCGGTTTTCAAGACCGGTGCCATCAACCACTCGGCCACCTCTCCGTCTATTACAGTTTTACTATAGGCACAATTTTAGCTGAGAACCGGGCGTCCGGCAGCGAGGTGGCCGGGCGGGGACGTGCGGCTCTCAACCGAAGCGATCGATCATTTTGTCCCATTTGGATACACCAGTATCTTGCTGGCTTCGCCGGTTTTTAGGCGGGCCATGGCTTTGGAAAAATCTTTCATCGGGATGCGGTCGGTGATTACGGGGTGGAGATCGAGGCGTCCGCTCTTGAGCAGCGCTGTCATCTGGTACCAGGTCTGGTACATTCGGCGGCCGTTGATGCCCTGAATAGTGAGACCTTTAAAGATGATGTCTTCGGAGAAGTTGAGCGGGATGGGTTTCGAGGTGAGGCCGAGGAGAGAGATGCGTCCGCCGCGGCGGACGATGTCGAAAGCGGTGCGAATCGCGTCGGGATGGCCGGCCATTTCGAGGACGACATCCACGCCGAGGCCTCCAGTTTTTTCGACGACGATAGCGCGGACGTCTTCTTTGGACGGATCGAGCACGTAGTCGGCTTTCATTTTGGTCGCGAGCTTGCGGCGATGTTCGTTGATTTCGATCGCGAAGATGGTGGTTGCGCCCACGGCTCGCGCTACAGCGATCGAGAACAGTCCGATCGGGCCGCAGCCGGTGATGGCCACTGTCTTCGCGGCGATTTCTCCGGCCAGCACAGAGTGCACGGCGTTGCCCAGCGGATCGAGGATGGAAGCGTACTCCTGCGGGATGGCGGGATCGAGTTTCCAGATATTCGACTCGGGGATGACGACGTACTCGGCGAACGCTCCGTCTGAGTCGACGCCGATAATTTTCACGTTCTGGCAGATGTGGGCTTCGCCAGTACGGCACTGCAGGCACTTGCCGCAAGCCACGTGCATTTCGGCGGATACGAAATCGCCTTCCTTGACACTGGTGACTTCATCGCCGAAGGCGACCACCTCGCCGCAGAATTCGTGTCCGGGAATCAGCGGCGGATGAATGCGTCCCTGAGCCCAGCGGTCCCATTCATAAATGTGGAGATCGGTGCCGCAGATGGATGCGACTTTGACCTTGACGAGGACTTCGTTGCGGCCGTAGCCGGGAACTTTGACTTCGCGGATTTCCGCGCCCGGCGCGGCTTCCGGCTTGACCACCGCGAGCATGGTGCTGCGCACGGAAACCCCCTTTAACGAGTGCGGAATTAGAAGAGCAAACTGTTTATTCTACACTGTCGAAAGTGCGTTTCCGCTTGTCCGCGGATTGCTGCCGGGGGCTGCTAACCGATTTGAGATAACAGCTATGGTTTATACGTTCCGCGAGTATGCGTTTTTGGGCTCGCGGTCTTGTAGTCTTCGGACTTGCCCCGCGGAATGCTTAGCGTCTGCCATTGCGAAGAGCGCAGGTGTTTGGCGAGGAAGACGATTTGTCCAATGTGTTGCGCGTAGTGGGCGAGCGCGCGGTTGAGCGCCTGCATGACGGTGTGCGGTTCCTGGCGGATGGTCACGGTGCGTTGCACATCTTCGGGTTGGAGCGAATCGAGCGCGGAAAATACGTGGAACCACGCCTGCTCCCACCAGCGCAAGACTTCTTCGCGCGTTGTTTTCGCCGAGACTTCAAATTCCTGATCGCGAAAACGGTCGGGCTTCTCACCGTCGCTGGTGAGGAAGCCGGTAAAGCGTGAGCGCGCATTGCCCGCGATGTGCTTGACCAGGGCAGCGACGGAATTCGATTCCGGATCGAGCGTGACGAAGAAATCCATGTCCTCAAGCTGAGCCATGGCTGCTTCGCCCATGCGCTTGTGGCCGCGGAACTGGCGCTTGATTTCTTCGAGGTAGTCGGAAGCGAGGTCAGCCATAGAGATCTCTCCACTAGTCCAGGTTGCGTTTTATGGACTAGGATTTCGCGCTGCTATTTTACGACGGACCCGATGATCATCGGCGTTCCTGACCCGGGATTTGACCGCAAGAATCGGATAGAAGCTGCGGGCCGTTTTCCGATAGGCTCAAACCGAAACGTGAGACACGGCGCGCGAGGGACAAGGATGGTTTCCACGAAAGATTACGTCTTGGGCATGCACGATGAGGAGATCGCGCGGCTCGGCTTGCAGCACCGCGCGTGGCGGCAGCGTGCGCTTGACGCCTGGCGGTCTGCCGGGATCGGCCCTGGTCAAACGGTCCTGGATGTCGGGTGCGGGCCCGGCTAGGCTTCGCTGGATATTGCCGAGTTGGTCGGCCCTTCCGGCCGCGTCGTGGCCATCGACAAATCCGAACGATTCCTGCGCGCGCTCGATGCGACATGTCGCGAGCGCCGCATCGACAACATCACCTCATACCCAGCCGATCTCGACGCGGGTGAGTTTCCGGACGTAATCGCCGATCGCGCCTGGTGTCGCTGGGTCTTCGCCTTCGTCAAGAATCCTCGCGCCGTTCTGGCGCGGATCGCCGCCGCGCTCGCACCGGATGGGGTCATCGTTCTGCACGAGTACTTCGACTATTCCACTTGGCGCGCCGCGCCGCCGCGTTCTGAACTCGAAGAATTCGTAAGCGCAGTGATGGCGAGTTGGCGCAACAATGGCGGAGAGCCCGACATCGCGTTGTGGCTGCCTCGTTGGCTGGAGGAACTCGACTTCGAGATTCGCAGTGCTCGTCCCGTTATCGACGTCGTGCAACCCGGGCACTTGAGCTGGAGTTGGATGGCGACCTTCGTCGAAGTCGGCCGCAGTCGCCTCGTCGACTTGGGATATCTGTCCCCCAGCCGCGCCGAATCCATCTGGCAGGCTTTCACTAACCTTCAAGCAACACCGGGAGCCCGCATGATCACTCCCGGGGTTCTGGAGATTGTAGCGGCGCGACGATGACAGCGTCGCACGCGACGCGGAATCCATAGTCCGCATACTTGAACTCTGGTGGGATGCTGGAGCGGGCCGCGCAACGCGAGATCTTGACGTGGTGACGCCAGGAGCCGCCGCGGGAAGCGCGCCTCTCGCCGGTTTCAGGGCCGCGTGGATTGCGCTCGGGCGACGCCCCGTAGTAGTCGGCTGCGTACCAGTCGCTGCACCACTCGTGCACGTTGTCGCACATGTTGTAGAGGCCGTATGCGTTGCATTCGGCGTGGCCGACAGGCTCGGGGCCCGTCTGCCAATTACCAGCGCAGCGATCGGCGTAGCTGGCCAGCGACTGCGGAGGCGCATCGCCCCACGGGAACAGGGAACCCTCGGAACCTCCACGAGTTGCTCGCTCCCACTCGGCCTCAGTCGGCAAGCGGAACTTTCCGCCGGTGCTCGCGCCGAGCCACTCGCAGTAGCGGATTGCCTCGAACCACGACACTCCGACGACCGGCTGCTCCGGATGGTTGAACGCAGGGTCGCTCCAGAACGGTGGCGGAGGGGATGGAGACGCGGTGTCGCGCAGGAAGCGACCGTAGTCGGCGTTGGTGACTTGGAGAGCGGCGAGGAGAAACTCGTCAACCCAGACGCGATGCACGGGCTTCTCGTTGTCCTGTCCGGTGTCGCAGCCCATGAGAAACCATCCGGCGGGGATGCGGACGACCGCGAGTCCAGAGTTGTTGTGACCACAGGCGGCTGCCGAGCTTGAGCTCGGCATGGACCCTTCGACTTCGCTCAGGGCAGGCTCGCGAGGGCCTCCGTCGCCACATGAGCTTGCTCGGGATCGGGATAGTGGCGTCGGTTGTGTCGGTGCCGTCGGGTCCATGGTGTCAGAGCGCCCGCAGCGTGCGGACGACGTCTTCGATTTTATTCTCCTGGAACAAGCGGATAGCTGCAATGCCGGCCGCTCCGGCATTCAGGCACGATGCGGCGTTTTCTACGTTAACGCCGCCGAGAGCCAGGACGGGGATCTTTACCCGGCAGGCTTCGCGCAAGGCGGCGAGGCCCGTTGCCTGCGTGTCTTTTTTTTCAAACACTGGAGCGAAGACGGCGAAGTCGGCCGCCTCAGATTCGGCGCGGAAGACATCGGAGGCGGTGTGGCAGGAGACGGCCACGAGAAAGTGGTCAGTGGCTTGTGGCCGGTGGGCAGAAACTTCCAATACGTGACGCACTTCATGAGGTTTGACATCGTCGGCACGCAGATGGACGCCATCGGCTCCCGCGGCAAGCGCGACGTCCGTGCGCGAATTAATTAAGAGGCGCGTTGATGGCGAATTCTCGCGCACGGCCGCGACCACTTCCCGCGCCAAAGTTTCCAACTTCCGCGCACTCAAATCTTTTTCGCGGAGCTGGATGTAGTTAACGCCGGCGCGCGCGGCCTCGGCGACTTTGGCGAGCAGAGCGTGGCGGCGGGCGCGTTCGTCGCCGCGAAACTGGCTTCGGTCGGTGATGTAATAGAGCAGACAGCGGTCCGCCATCAACTCTCAGCGTACTACGAGAGATTCTCGTGTGGCGCGGACACTCCCTTCGGCTTCGCTCAGGGCAGGCTTTGTCCGCGAAAGCGGTGGCATTACAGGCAATCCGGAGTCGCCGTGACCACAGGCAGTCTGCCGAGCTGCGCTCGGCTTGGACGGGCGAGGCGCCCGTCCCCACACGGCCAACTACTACTGACTAGCGAACAGCTTCAAATTCTCGGCCTTCCAGCGCATCGCGGCGTAGATGCGATTGCGCCCGCTGGGATGATCGAAAAAAATCCACTCCTCGATGGGGCCGGGATTCATCTTGCGGTACTCGCCGAGATGGATATCCGCCTGGGCCTCGCCATCGGGCTGCCGGCTCGTGTTGAGCCCGTACATGTCGGCTTCGTACTCCTGAGTGCGGGTGAAGGTGTTCATGACGGGACTGATGACGAAACCAAAGATGGAGACCAACAGCGCCACAAGCGGAAGAACCGCAGTGTCGCCCACGCCCCGAATCTGCCACTTCTCGCCCCAGCGCTGGAGCGTCCAATCGAGAGCCCAGCGTAAGTAGGCGAAGGCCAGCACCGTGACAATCAGGAAAAACATGATGCCATTGTAGATGTGATGCAGAACGTAGTGTCCCATTTCGTGTCCCATGACTGCCTGAATTTCTTCCGGTGAGCCGCGGCGCAAGAGGTTGTCGTTGAGGGTGATGCGCATTGTGTTTGCGAAGCCGCTGACGTTGGCGCTCATCCGCGTCGTCTGGCGCGAGGCATCGATCTCGTACACGTCTTTCGCGGGGATGCCGTTGGCTCGCGCCATGCTCAGGATGGGCTCGACAATCTTCGGATCGTCGAGGCGAGTGACCTTATTGAAGATGGGAACGATGTAGACTGGCGCGATCAGCGTGGCGAAGATGAGGAACAGGGTGGTCACCACCGCACCCCAGATCCACCAGGTTCGCGGGAGGCGTCGGACAACGCCGAACAGCATCATCGCCAGCAGGCCGCCCAGCACCAGGTTTACCCCAAGACTTTTCATCTGATCTCCCATCCAAGGGCCAAAGGTTTGCGTGGCGAGTCCGTATTTGTGTTCGCGGAAATAATCTTCGTAAACCGTGAGCGGGAAGACGAGGATGGTGGTGAGCACGAGGTATTGCAACCAGTACACGAATGTGTGCACCGGCTTGAAGCGAGTGACTCGCTCCGCCAGGTCGCGCATGTGGGCGGACCACCGCAGATTCAGCAACAGCAGCGCGACTACGACTCCATAGAGAAAGTCCCAAAGAATCATCCAGTAGCCGCCTTCGAAGTAGGCGTTGGAACGGGCCGTCTTGTCGGCGGGAATCTGCGCGAGGTAAGCGTTGGTGGCTGCGGTGGAGTCGAAGTGCGGCGAGGCTTGCGCTTCCGTCGGAACCTGGATCACGGATGGCATCTGGTTCGCGGATGGTGGTTGAGCGAGCGTGGGAGTTGTGCAGCATGTTGCGCAGAACAAAATCACACAGCAGAATGCGGTCGCCAAGGGGGTTCGTGAGGACATCTTAAATCTGTCTCCGGAAACTACGAGCCAAGATTGTATACGGAGACAAGGCCGCCGATGTTCAGATGGAGTGCGAGGGCGCTCGCTAGTCTGGCGTATTTTTCGAAGGCACGCGGGCGAGGGCGCCAGTGCCACACGAGCTAGGGTCGCGTCTTGGCGATTTCTGGGGCGGCCGCCTCGCCGGTGGGCTTGGGTTGTTGCGCGCCTAGGTGGTACTTGGTCAGTCCTTCTTTCAGGAACTCCAGACTTTCTTCCGGCGAATCGGACATCTTGAACAGTTCGAGGTCCTCTGGTGAGATCACGCCGGCATCGACCATGGCGTCGAAATTGATAACTTTCTTCCAGTAGTCGCTGCCATAGATGACGACGACAATTTTCTTGGCCAGCTTCTCAGTCTGGGCAAGCGTGAGGATTTCAAAAAGCTCGTCGAGCGTGCCGAAACCTCCGGGAAAGATCACCAGCGCTTTGGCCAAATACGCGAACCAGAACTTCCGCATAAAAAAATAATGGAATTCGAAGTTGAGCGATGGCGTGATGTAGGGATTCGGATTCTGTTCGAAGGGCAGATGGATGTTGAGGCCGATGGTTTTCCCTCCAGCTTCGTGAGCGCCGAGATTTGCCGCTTCCATGATGCCCGGGCCGCCGCCGGTGGTGACGACGAAGCGATGGCGCTTGGCGGGGATCTGGGTGGACCATTCGGTCAGCAGGAAGGCCAGCCGGCGCGCGTCTTCGTAGTAGCGAGCCATGTCAACGGCAGCCTCGGCGCGCTTCATATTCTGGGCTTGCTGCGTGGCGGAAGCTTGTGCGCTGTTGCCGCGGGTTGCGGTCAGGCGGTTGCTGGCGTTGTCGCGGCTGTGGATGCGAGCGGAGCCGAAGAAGACGACCGTATCCTGAATCTGCTCGCGGCGGAAGCGCGAGAGCGGCTCGCTGTACTCGGACAGCAGGCGCAGAATTCTGCCGTCAGGACTGTTGAGAAACGGTTTGTTTTGATAAGCGAGCGGCGCGCGCTTGGATTCTTGATCAGTCATAAGTAAGTCGTTGGTCGCTAGTCGTTGGTCGCCAGTTAATCGTTCGATAAATGGGGCTGCAACCGATGGCCTTGGTTCGCGAACGACCAACGACCATCGACTAACGAACAACGACTAACGACTGTTCTTCATTCCTCTTCCCGATATTGAATTGCCTCCCAAAATCCGATCCACACATTGAGCACGCCCAAGCCGGTCGAGAGGCCGCGCGCAAAGCCGCTGGCTACCACGGCACGAAGCGTGGGATATGGAAGGAGCAGGGGGTTGTCGGACCACTCGGGGCGCCAGGGCAAGATCATGAGCATCACCCCCAGCGTTGCGCACAAAAACACGAACAGAAGCACTCCCATGCGGCGGAGCCACAAACGCACGCCCGAGGGCGAGCGCCCGGAAACGGGAACTGGCACGGGCGCTTGCACCGGAGCGACCGGGATGGATGTTCCCGCCCGGGATTTGAGTTCTCCGATACTGGTGGAGTCGTTGGCAAAGGGTAGCTTGGGGTCGGAAATCATTGCACGCGTCGTTGTCAGTAAGGCCGTCAGTACGGCCGTCAGTAAGGCCGTGAGTAAGGCCGTGGGGCGGCGCGGGATCGGATCGCATCCCCAACGCTAATTTCTAACCCACTCCGTGCATTCTACGACTTCAGAGCCTGAATGCGCTCGGCCACGTCGCGATAATCGATATTTGCGCCGTAAACGTCGGTGAAATGGCGAAGAGCGGCGGGCTTGTCCATGGCAGTTTCACAGGCCGATCCCAGTTCATAGTTGATGGCCAGGCGCGCTTCGTCATCGAGTCCGGGAATGCTAAGCGCTTTTTCATACCAGCGGATGGCGGCTTCAGGAACTCCTTTATCGAGGAAGCACTGAGCCAGCCAGGTGTAGGTCTGGATGGGTTGCGAAAACGGCTGGCCGCGTTCGATCGAGGTACAGACTTTCTGCAATTCAGCGATGGCTTCGTCGAGCAGGCCCATTTCGCGGAAGGCAACGCCCAGACTGTAATGCGTGTCCGGGTCGTCATCGCCGGCCGCGACCTCTTCTTCGAGGGAATGTTTCAACTCGCCGAACATCTCCGAAAGATCGACGCTGTCGGAGGGATGCATGGCCTGAGCTCCGGCTCCCAAGGGGCGAATGGGAGCAGGACTGTAGCTCATGGCAGGGTTACCTTGTGCAGGAGCGGCGGCAGTCGCGGCGCCTCCGGCCGATGCTGCTATCGCGGGCATAGCCGCCGGGGCAGCAGGAATTTCGATATGTGCCACGGGCTGGGGTTCCGGCGCGGGCGTTCGGGCTGCGGCCGGCGCTGGCGCCGTGGCCGGCTTCCGCGCTGGCCACTCCGGCAGGGGCGGAGTTACGGCTGGATGGGTGTCGGGCGGCGCGGCTTGCGGGAAAGAATCTCCAAGTGACGCTTCCAGATCTGCGACGAACGAGCTCAGTTCGCTCGCCTCCGCATGCACGGCTTCTGCGTGAGCGGGTTCGGCGTACGCCGGTTCAGGCGCGGGTTCGGCCGGAAGATCGTCGTGGATTTCGTTGTGGGTCGCGTGGTCGTAACCGGCCATCAGATCTTGCGAGGCGGCGATTTCGGACCCGCGCTGAGTGTCCATTGCAACTTCGAAGTCCGCGGGCTCGTCGTCGCCGATCGCGGCGATTTTCGGCTCCGGCTCGGCCGATGCACGGCTGCCGGATTCAACGGCGGCGCGCAACGGATCAAGAATACGGGCATCGCGGGTCAGCGATTCGAGTTTCTCAATCCCGGCGCGGGCCTGGTCCGTCATGAAGTGCTCGAGATAGAAGCGGATTTCTTCGACCGTCTCGGCGATCTCCGGATTGCTGGAAGCATCGGCATCGGCGTCGGCCGGGGCCGGCAGTCCGGCAGTTGGAGCGTGCTCGTCGAGGGAAAGGGAATTCTCCCACTCTGAAGCCAGGTCGGAGGCTGAGTCGGCGGAAAGATCGTGCGCGCCGGAAGGGGCGTGCACCGCCAGTTCCTCGATCGCGAATTCCGGATGCGCGGCGGCAATTTCATGGCCAGGAGCCGCGGACGCGGCCCTCGGCCAGGGCGCGGCGGAAGCGGCGACGGACGAACCGCTGACAGTAGCTGCCATCGCCGACGAAGCTGCAGTCGCCGAAGTAGCTTTCGAAGTAGCTTTCAAACTAGCTTTCGAACTCGCAATCAATGAAGCGGCTTCCGCGTTGTGCTCGTAGCGCTCCGCCAATTCTCCGTAGCGCACGGCTTCATCAGGGTAACCGGCATCGTGGTACACACTCTCAAGTGTGCGGCAGCAGACGGCCGCTTCCGTAAAACGCAGGAAGCGTGTATGAAGCGCCGCCAGGCGCTGGTTCAGGCGCGCGTCGCGTGGCGCCTGAGGCAGAGCGCCCAGCAGGGGCACGAGCGCCTTGTCCGGCAGATTGTAAGAGAGGAACAGATCCGCATCGGTGACCGCGGAACGCACTGCGATCGCGACGTGGTCGGGATAAGACTGATCAATGACCGGCGCAGTCGCTTCCAACTCTTCGACTATGACCGCTCCCTCTTCGGCGGTGATCCCGTTAGCGGGCGCCGCTCCTTCCATGCGTCCCACCACCTGCTGATAGTTCTGTATGTGCAACAGGTTCTGGGGCTCGGTGGTGGCCAGCATCTGGTATAGGTCGCGAGCGCGGGCCAGGTTCCCGTCCTTGACGGAGGAATGAGCCAGAAGCTCGGTGACTTCGTTGACGTGCGTGCTCTCGCCGGCTTTGTTCAAGAGCAGCAACAGCGCGTCCAGCGCGCCCGAATCGTCACGCACATGGCTGATCATGGTGTGCAGGCTTGCCAGCAGTTTGGTTGAGTCCGTCGCCAGCAGGCGGTCGGCATGGCGGGTGTAAACGTCCAGCGCCTCGTGATTCTGACCGAGCCGGGCGCAACCCTCGGCCAGCAGAAACAGCCCCTCGGGATCGTTGTGCACCGTGAGCAGTTTCTCCGCGATGGGGGTAGCCCTGGTCGAGTTCCCGGTCTGCAGATATGCCTTCAGCAGATCGCGCAAACCCTCGGGATGAGTGTCGAGTTCGGGAGCCTTTTCCAGGTATGCGATGGCGCTCTTCGGATCGTCACTCTCGAGGGCGGCCTTGCCGCGCAGCAGCAGAACGTAGCCGTTGCCGGGATCGAGCGCCAGCATCCGCTTGAGAATGTCTTCGGCGGCGGCGAGAGATCCGCGCGCGCGCAACGCTTCAGCCGCCGCGCTGAAAATCTCCCATGCTTCTTTCTTTTTTCCCAGCCGGATATAAACCTCGGCGAGTTTGACCCGCATGGGCACATTTTCCGGATCCATTTCGAGGACTTTCTGGAAAAGGCGCACGGCTTGGTCGAAGTCGCCATTCTTCATGAAGTCTTCGGCGACTTGCAGATACTGGGCGCGGGCGTCGTTGAACAACCCTTGCTGGGTGAAGAGTTCCGCCAGTTTCAAAGTTGCATCCACGCTCGGCTGGAGCTTGGTGATCTTCTTGTACATGGCGATGCCCTTGACCGTGAAGCCCTGCGCGGCATAGGCATCGCCAACCGTTTTGAAGCACTCGATGGCTTTGCGGATGTCGCCGAGACGCGCGTGGAGATCGCCGATGGTGTTGTTGACGGTAAGATCCTTGGCATCGTGCTTCAGGACTTTGTCGTACTCAGCAATGGCGTTCTGCAGCTTGCCCTGCTGGACAAACTTTTCCGCGGCGCTGAGAACCTTCTCTTTGTTAAAGCCAAAACCAAACGCCATAAGGTGTGCGGACTCCAGCCTTTTCCCCGCCGACCGCCCGCGATTTTCGCCAGCGCCGAACAGGTCCGAACCTCGCCGGGAGATTCCCAGACGAAACTCCGCAAACCGCGCAACCCGGATGGCGGAGTAAGGTAATTGTAAGGCCGGGTAGGTTCATACCGATGGTTACCGACGATTACCAGGGGTTACCGAAAGGGAGTGTACGTCCGGTTCTCGGAAAAAACCCGCTCCCTGCTTCCAGAACGGGAGCAAAGAAACGGCGCCCGGATGCCACACCGCTCCGCGGATCAGGACGGCAACTGGGACCTAGGCCGGGAGTGAATGCCGGTTAGCCCAGCGCTCCCGCACCCCAGCCAGAAATTTCTCCTTGTCTGCTCGCATCTGCCGGACGAGCGCTTGATTGCCGGTTTCCTCGTGCGCGGCTGCCCAGAGCACCATTTCCGTGAGAACCGGCGCAAGATCGATTCCTTTCGCGGTCAGGGAGTAGATCAGCTTCCGCCCGTCCGATGGGTCTGGCGCCGCCGTGATGATTCCGTACGCAACCAGCTTCTTCAGGCGATCCGCCAGAATGTTCGTCGCGATGCCTTCGTAGCATTCCATGAATTCCTTGTAGGTCCGGAACCCCCGCAGCATCATGTCGCGGATGATCAAGAGCGACCAGCGGTCGCCGAGCATTTCCACCGAGGCATTCAGAGGGCACTCCGAACGCCGTCTGGCTTTGCGCTTCTTCGGCACCTTTCTACGGTAGCATATTATCACTTGCATTTAACAAGTAATATGCGATAGATTCTCCTGCGAACGGTTGTCCAAGTGGGACTTCGATCGTCTAATATTGCGTACGCAAAACACAGGAAGGAAAAAGAAAAAGATGAGCAAGGTACGAGTTCTAGTCGGCACACGCAAAGGCGCATTCATTCTTACGTCGGACGGCAAGCGCGAAAAGTGGGATGTCAGGGGTCCGCACTTCGCGGGCTGGGAGATGTACCACATTAAAGGATCGCCCGCGGATCCGAATCGGCTGTATGCGTCCCAGACGAGCGGCTGGTTCGGGCAGATCATTCAACGCTCAGACGATGGCGGAAAGACCTGGCACCAGCCCGGAACACCCGCCGGCCAATCGGTCACCGCGCCCGATGGCCAGCCCAAGGCCGAGAGCAACAAGTTCGTCTATGATGCGGCCGCAGCGCCGCTCACCACGCACCAGTGGTATGACGGAACGCAACATCCGTGGGAGTTCAAGCGCGTATGGCATCTTGAACCGTCGCTCACCGATCCGGATACGGTTTACGCCGGCGTGGAAGACGCCGCGATCTTCCGCTCCACCGACGGCGGACAGAACTGGCAGGAGCTCTCCGGACTGCGCGGGCACGGTACGGGCCCCAAATGGCAGCCGGGCGCGGGTGGCATGTGCCTGCACACCATCATTCTCGATCCGAGCAATCCTCAGCGCATCTTTATCGCCATCTCGGCGGCGGGCGCATTCCGAACCGATGACGGCGGCAAGACCTGGAAGCCGATCAACCGTGGATTGCACTCGCAATACATCCCTGATCCAAATGCAGAGATCGGCCACTGCGTGCATCACATCGCAATGTCCCCTAAGCGCCCGGGCGTGCTCTTCATGCAGAAGCATTGGGACGTGATGCGCTCGGACGACGCGGGCGATAACTGGAAAGAAGTCAGCGGGAACCTGCCGACCGACTTCGGGTTCGTGATCGACGTTCACGCGCACGAGCCGGAAACCATTTACGTCGTTCCGATCAAGAGCGACTCGGAACACTTTGTTCCGGACGGCAAGCTGCGCGTGTTCCGCAGCCGCACCGGCGGAAACGAGTGGGAGGCGCTGACCAAAGGCCTGCCGCAAAAGGATTGCTACGTGAACGTGTTGCGCGATGCCATGGCCGTCGACACGCTCGACAAATGCGGCATATATTTCGGCACCAGCGGCGGGCAGGTGTACGCATCGGCCGATGCCGGAGATAGCTGGGCCCCGATTGTCCGCGATTTGCCGGGAGTGCTTTCGGTTGAGGTGCAGACGCTGGCATGAGCCCATCCCAACAGGAGACTTTCATGAATCTCACGCAAGAACCCGAAATTGTGACTTGGCCAGAAACGAACTACGTTTTCATCGAGAAAACTGGACCGTTCCAGAATATCGCTCCTCAAGCTTGGCAAAACTTGCATCAGCTTGTTTCCGGGATTTCAGAACACAATAAGATCACGGGATATCTGAGCCTCTACAAAGTGCAGCCAAAGATATATCGAGCAGGAGTCTCGCTCGCTGCAGAGCCGGTAAAATTACCAGCGGGCCTTGGATATTCAAAATTCGACGGCGGCAAGTACAGTCGTTTTGTTCTGACAGGATCTTATTCAAACTTACCGCAAGCAAGTGGCCGCGTTTTTGAGATTGTCTCCGAGAAAAAAATACGGCTTCGCGATGACTACTGTATTGAAAATTATGCCAATGATCCAAGAACAACTCCTGAAGAACAGTTGGTCACCGAAATTCTTATTCCAACGATCTAGACGCGTTGCTCATTACAGTTGCAATGGGATGTCAAGGTGATCCGAGTCATACTTCCGCAACATCTGCGAACGCTGGCGCACGTCGGCAGCGAGGTAGAACTTGAGCTCGACGGCCCGGTCACGCTGCGATCGGTCCTCGACACGCTCGAAGCCCGCTATCCCATGCTGCGCGGGACGATCCGCGATCAAGTCACGCTGCAGCGCCGGCCATTCTTGCGGTTCTTCGCCTGCGAGGAGGATCTGTCCCATGAGCCGCCGGATGCCCCACTGCCCGAGGCGGTTGCTTCGGGGAAGGAGCCTTTTATCATCATCGGGGCCATTGCCGGCGGCTAGACCGAATCCAAAGTTGCGGTGACCACGGCAGCTGCCGAGCTGCGCTCGGCTTGGACGGGCGAGACGAGCGGCTCTCAACGCTTTTCAATGGCCACAAACTCCCGCGTGTCGTGCCCAATCCAAACCTGCCGCGGTCGCGCGATCTTCTGTTCCGGATCGGTCAGCATTTCCTGCCATTGCGTCAGCCAGCCGATGGTGCGCGGAATCGCGAAGAGCACGGTAAACATCTCGGGCTTGAATCCCATCGCCTGGTACATGATGCCCGAGTAGAAGTCCACGTTCGGATAGAGCTTGCGCTGCACGAAATAATCGTCTTCGAGAGCGATGCGCTCCAGTTCGAGGGCAATCTCCAGTTTGGCGTTACGTCCGGTCACTTCGAACACGCCGTCAGCGGCCCACTTGATGATCTTGGCGCGCGGATCGTAATTCTTGTAAACGCGGTGCCCGAAGCCCATCAGCTTGCCTTTGCCTTCCTTGATCTTCTTTATGTAGGCGGGGACGTTGTCCTTGGAACCGATCTCGTCCAGCATGCGCAGCACCTCTTCGTTAGCCCCGCCGTGCAGCGGCCCGGAAAGCGCGGCGGCGGCCGAAGCCGTGGCCAGGTAGGGATCGCTGTGGGAACTGCCCACGGCTCTCATGGCGTTCGTGCTGCAGTTCTGCTCGTGGTCGGCGTGCAGAATAAAGAGGATGTCGAGCGCTCGCGCAAGCACAGGATTGGCGACATACTTCGGCTCAACCATCTTCCACAGCATGTTCATGAAATTTTCGGTATATGTGAGGTCGTTGTCAGGATAGATGTACGGCAATCCGGAAATGTGGCGATACGACATGGCCGCGATGGAGGGCATCTTGCCGATCAGGCGCTTAATCTGCAGCAGCCGGTTCTCGGGATCTTGGATATGTTTGGAATCGGGATACACCGTTGACAGCGCCGCCACCGTGCTCACCAGCATCGCCATGGGGTGCGCGTTGTCGCGGAAGCCTTCCATGAATTTTTTCGTGGTTTCGTGCAGCATGGTATGGTGCGTGATGTCATGCACCCAACTCTTCAATTCACTCGCTTTGGGCAGTTCGCCGAACAGAAGGAGGTAGGCAACTTCTAGATATGTGCAGTGTTCGGCGAGAACATCAATGGCATAACCACGGTAGCGCAGGATTCCTTTGTCACCGTCAATGTAAGTGATGGCGCTCCGGCAGGAAGCAGTATTCATGAAGGCGGGGTCATAGGTCATCAAGCCGAAATCGTCGGGGCCGGTCTTGATCTGGCGCAGATCCATCGCGCGGATGGTTCCGTTTTCGACCGGAACGGTGTAGCTTTTCCCGGTGCGGTTGTCGGTGATTGTCAAGGTATCTTGCGGCATCCGAGCCCTCCTGCATTCTGTCGCGACTCAAGTAATGCTACCAGCACCGGGTAATGCTACCAGCACCGGGCGCTGATTGCGTAAGAGGCGCCGCGATAAAATCTAGTTGAACGCGTAGCATTTTCCGACTATTGGCAACTGCGGCGGCGAGCGTGTAGGGTGTGGAGGGCAAATCGAAATCATGACCTGGATTCGTACCATTCCGTTCTCGGAAGCCGACGAAGAGCTGCGGCAGGCGATCGAGGGGCAGAAGGCGCTCTATCCGCAGGAGTATGCCGTCCCGATACATCCTGCCGAAGGCTGCGGCTCCCTGATCGTCGCCTCGCACTCTTTGATTCCGCAGGCGCTTCACCATGCGTTCTCGACCTTTGGCGCGCTGCTGTCCCCCGACCTGCCGCTCCAGAGGCGTCATCACGAGATGATCGCCACCATGGTTTCGGTGACCAACCGGTGCGTGTATTGAATCGAATCCCACGCAGAGTTTCTGCGTCGCGTCACTCTCGATAAGGAACTGGTCGAAGCTCTGGAGTGCGATTACACCACTGCGCCCATCACGCCGCAGGAGCGCGTGATGATCGATTACGTAGTGAAACTCACCAAAGATGCCACCAAGATCTGGAAAGACGATCACGAGAAATTACGAGCCGCAGGCTTCGAGGATCAAGCCATCCTGCAGATCACGCTGATTGCATCCTGGTTCAACTACATTAACCGCGTAGCCGACGCGCTGGGCGTAGGGCGGTAGGATGCGGTGCTTTGGAAAATTCGGTAGAGTAGGGACCTTGCGATAACCAGCCGGGGAAAGTGCCGTCCAATTCAGCTGATGATTTATTTGACACGAGTTCCGGCGGCGCCGCTTTCTTACTTCGTGGAGTTGCTCTGGCTCTACGAGGACCTGGAGACGGATCACTCCAAGGAAAAGCTCCTGCCCGACGCCTCCATGGAGCTGATTATTGACCTCAGCGACGGGCCCAAAAAGCTTTACGATAATCGCGATCTGGGGCGTTATTCCCTCTACAACCGCTGCTGGGTGAGCGGAATGCAGCGGCAGTTTATCGTGCTTGGCGTGGAACAAGGTTCGTCGATGATGGGAGCGCACTTCCGGACCGGCGGGGCTGCCCCGTTCTTTGGCTTTCCGTTGTCGGAGCTTTCGGGCAATGTGGTGGAACTGGATTTGATCTGGAAGCGCGAAATTTTGGCGTTGCGTGAGCAGTTGCTGGAAACGCCGTCTCCCGAGGGAAAGTTCGATCTGTTGGAGGCGTACCTAATCGCAAAGGCGCAGTCGCGTCTTGAACCGGACCTGACCGTGTCTGCGGCCTTGCAAACGTTGCGTTCGTGGCCGATGCTTTCGTTACGCGAACTGGCATTGCGGTTGGGATTGAGCCATAAGCAGATGCTCGCCCGCTTCGACTGCCGCGTGGGAATGACGCCGAAGGTGACGTCGCGAATTTTGCGCTTTCAAAAAGCTCTTACTGCCGCGAACGCGGCCATGACGACTCCTCATTGGTCGGACCTTGCGGTGGATTGCGGATACTACGACCAGGCGCATTTGATCCATGAGTTCCAGCAACTGGCGGGACTCACGCCTTCTGAGTATCTGCGCGGACGGACGGATTTTCCTCTCTACGTGGCCGTCGACTGACGGGAAATTTCTTACAATACAGCACCCGAGGCATCCGTCATTCTGCCTGCGCAAACAATTTACGGAGGGCACCATGCCTCATCTGAACTGGCTGGCGGTTGTCGCTGCTGCAGTTTCCACTTTTGTGATTGGAGGACTCTGGTACTCGCCCGCGTTGTTTCGGCGGGCCTGGATGTCTGCCAACAGCTTCACCCAGGAAGACCTCAACAAGAGCAACATGGCCAAGATATTCGGCCTGTCGTTTATATTCGCGCTGCTGATGTCCGCCAATCTGGCGGCGTTCCTAGCCGATTCCAAAACCACTGCGTTGTGGGGCGCGACGGCCGGCTTTCTGGCCGGCTTTGGCTGGGTGACGCTGGGTCTCGGGATGATCGCACTGTTCGAGCGTCGGTCGTGGAAGTATGTCCTGATCAACGGCGGCTACATGACCGTCTCGTTCACGCTCATGGGTCTTATTCTAGGGGCGTGGCGTTAAGGGCGATGGATCGTTCTTTATTGACTCTTACTCGTTGGCGACCCGGCGGTGCGGTCTCACTGCCAGGCAACGGGCGAAGATCGCCGCCACCTGCGGAATTTCCTCTTCAGTCAACCGAATAGCGCTGCCCAGTTTCTTCAGTGCCGCATTCAAGGCGGCGGGTTGTGCCTGCGTCAGTTCCGAGAGTTGCTGCCACTCCCTCGCAACTGGAATGCGCTCGTCGGTTTCGGCATCTTCGCAAAACTGATCGGCCGCTTCCGGAGGCGTTCCGTACTCGTCGGCGACATCCTCGTGAAAGTAGCCCCGCAGGAAGGTATGCAGCGCGGGAAAGTTGGCGGCGGTGATTTCCAGTTTCGAGTTCATTAGCGGCACTCCGGATAAGACGTCAAGACATAGTAACTGTTGGGCCCGGCATATTTCAGGTCGTATTTAAGAACGACCAGCGCGTGCGTGCACGGATGCGACTGGTTCTCGCCGCGATTCATGGTGCGGCCAATCGGATCCTCACTATCGTAGTCCAGCACCAGGTTGGGATGTCCACCCGAGCTGTAGAGCCAGCGCTGGATTCGCCCCTGCGATTGTGCAATCGCCGCTCCCACTACATGCTCTGCAGTCGAGCGGTCCGTGTAAGTCGACGCGCCGGTGATGTGGCGTTCCTGCTCCAGCCGCTCGCGCAGTTGCTCATCAGTCTGTCCAACATGCTTGCGAAGAATGTGGCCGCCAGCGGCCTCGTCGTGGCTGAGGTCGCGCACCGGACCATTTGTCTGGCGGAACTCCACTCGCGCTGCAGAACTCGCCCCATTCGTGGAAGCGGGCGGCTGACACGAGATCAGGCCGCACATCCCCAGCGCAGCAACGATACGAACTATGACGCTACGAACTGTAAAAAATCTTGTCATCCAGCCCCGCCAGCCCCAGACTACGGCCCGAGCGCCGGGATCCCTGTAAAGTTCTGGGAATTGTGCTACTAAACAGGGTGTGCGGGCAAGTGTGCTGGATTCGCTGGACGATTTCGAGCGCTGGGGCAAGGATGACGACTGCGCCTACGTGTTTCCGCGAGGATACCGGCGTGAGCGTTGGAGCTACCAGCGCGTCGCCGGGGTGGCGTATCAGTTTGCCCGCGAACTCGAAGCGCGCAATATCGCCAAGGGCGATGCGGTGCTGTTGTGGAGTCCGAACTGTGCCGAGTGGGTGGCGGCGTTTCTCGGATGCGCGCTTTGCGGGGTAATTGCCGTTCCTGTCGACGATGCCGCCAGTCTCGATTTTGCGCTCCGGATCAGCACGCAGGTGCGAACCGGGCTGGTGTTGTGTCCGCGCGAACGGGCCTCGATTTTTGACGGGCTTGCGGAGAAGATCGCAACCATCGATCCTGCCGATCTGGTGGCCGCAGTCGCAGAACGCCTCGCCGAGCGCTTTCGTCCAGCTCAGATTCAGCCTTCCGATCCACTCGAAATTGTTTTCACATCCGGCACCACGGCCGAGCCCAAGGGAGTGGTGCTTACCCACGCCAACGTGGTCGGCAACCTCGTCCCGATCGAAACCGAGATCGGAAAATATCTGAAGTACGAGCGGCTGGTGCATCCGATTCGCTTCTTGAACTTGCTGCCGCTAAGCCACGTCTTCGGACAATTCCTGGGGATTTTTCTCCCACCGCTGCTGGGCGCGACCGTCGTGTTCGAAAACACATTCAACCCAACCGAAGTCATAACGACGATTCGCCGGGAGCGCGTCTCGGTTCTGGTGGCCGTCCCGCGAATGATCGAGTCATTGAAACAGAAGATCGAACGCGATCTCGACGGAGGCTTGAATGGCGGTGGCAGCAAGAATTTAGCTGCCCGCTACGCCGCCGCCAAGAACCAGCACTTTCTCCGCCGCTGGTGGACCTTCCGCGACCTGCGCCGCCAGTTCGGATGGAAGTTCTGGGCCATCATCAGTGGAGGCGCCGCTCTAGATCGCGAGACCGAAGAATTCTGGCATCGCCTGGGATACGCCGTGGTCCAGGGATACGGATTGACCGAAACCACTTCGCTGATCAGCTTGAACCACCCCTTCCACACCAGCCGCGGTTCCATCGGCAAAGTTCTGCCGGGCCGCGAAATCAAGCTGGCGGATGACGGAGAAATTCTCGTGCGCGGCAGCGGTGTCGCCAGCGGCTACTGGGACGGTCGCGAACTGCAACCGGTGGCGCGTTCGGAAGATGAAGGCTGGTATCGCACCGGCGACCTGGGCGCGCTCGACGAGCAAGGCAATCTTTTTTTCAAGGGCCGCAAAAAAGAAGTGATCGTTACGCCCGCGGGCATGAACATTTATCCCGAGGACCTGGAAGCGGCGTTACGAGGTCAGAAAGAGGTTCGCGATTGCGTGGTCGTCGGACTCGAGCGCGGCGGAAATGCCGAGCCCTGTGCTGTGCTGATTCTGCGCGATCGCAATTCCAACGCCGAGGCAGTCGATGTTCAGGCAGGCGATAACAAGACCGTCGACGTGAAGACCATCGTGCAGCGCGCCAACGAAACACTGGCCGAATATCAGCGCATGCGCACCTGGTTCGTCTGGCCTGAGGAAGATTTCCCCCGGAGTTCCACGCAGAAGCCACGCCGCAACGTGATTCGCGATGCGGTTGAAGCGGGCCTCCGCGGACAAGCGCCCGCGAACGCCGCCAGTCCGCTATCCGAACTGCTGACACGAATCACTGGCCGCAGCATTCAGAACGTGCAGAACCTGACGCCGGACGCAAACCTCGAAAGCGGTTTGGGGCTGAGCTCCCTCGATCGCGTCGAACTGCTCAGCGCGCTCGAAGACCGCTACCAGATCGACCTGAGTGAAACGGAGTTCGCGAATGCGGCGACGGTCGGCGATCTCGAAAAACTGCTGCAGGGAAATCGCGGCGAGCGCGGTGAGATTCACTCGTCGGCCTTTCACTATCCCCGCTGGGCTCTTCGCTGGCCGACCAC
The DNA here is from genome assembly GCA_963772195.1 of uncultured Acidobacteriaceae bacterium. Classification (GTDB taxonomy): domain Bacteria; phylum Acidobacteriota; class Terriglobia; order Terriglobales; family Acidobacteriaceae; genus Acidiflorens. The sequence goes on from CAVYWE010000007.1 coordinate 759,467, forward strand.
GTGGCTGCGTCTGGCGTCGCATTATCTGCTGGTGCACCCGGCGGTGTTTCTTCTGGGATGGCCCCGCGTGACCGGACGTGAGAACCTGCGGGGTGTTCGCGGGCCGCTGCTCGTCATCTCGAACCATGTTGCCGATGTCGATGTCGGCTTCATCCAGACGGCGATTCCCGCGCGCATCCGCCACAAACTGGCGACCGCAACCGGCGGCGAGGCGCTGGAAAAGTTGCGCTCGCCCGGCCCGGATCGCGTCTGGCTCAAACGCATCTACGACCGCGTGCAGTGGACGCTCGGTGTCGCCCTGCTGAACCTGTTCCCGCTGCCGCGCCAGTCCGGCTTCCGCAAGAGCTTTGCCTACGCTGGAGAGGCCGTCGATCGTGGCTACAGCGTGTTGGTGTTTCCGGAGGGGAAGCACACCGAAGACGGCAAAATCCGCCAGTTCCGCACCGGAGTTAGCCTGCTTGCCAACAATCTGCGCATCCCCATCCTGCCGATGCGGATTGATGGTTTGTTTGAATTCAAGCATGCCGGGAAGAAGTTTGCTGCCCCCGGGAAGATTCACGTGCGCATTGGCAAGCCGGTGCAGTTCGCGCCAGAAAGCGACCCCGAGGAAATCGCGCGGGCACTGCAAAAGGCGGTTGAGGATCTCTAATACCGTAAACCGGTGGAAGGACGGGCGCCGGGCCCGTCCCGCCGGGCGGGGCGCCCGGCTCTCCACCCTAAAAAAACAAAAGGCCGGGCGATTATGCCCGGCGTTTCGTCTTGAAAAACTGTCAATCGCTGAGTTGAGCTAGATCAGTTTCCCATTAACCTCGTTCAATTATGGCGCAAAACCTTACATCACCCATGCGAGCCCTTCCAATTCACGCTCCAGCACCGGCAGAGAACAGCCTGCCATTTCCACCCGGCCGGCGGCGTCGATTGCAGCCTGCTGCGAAACGCCATAGCCGCGCCCCATTAAGAAAACCTGCAGCAGTTCCGCTGCTTCGCGGGAATCCACCATACCGCCCTGGACCAGGTCGTTTCGCAAGGCGCATAGTTCCGTCACTGTAAATCTTTCCTTGTTGGCCATTCTCACCTTGGACCCCCTTACCGTTGCTCAATTAGATTCATCGGCAACCTGCTTCGTTACATGCAATCGAAATGCCGTAACTTTGGTACATCACCAAGTACCTCGTGTTGGGGCCTCTAGCTCTTAGAACCCCAAATTCTGCAAAAGGTTGCGCGGATGTTACCCGCAGGCGGGCGGAAGACAAAACAGTGGCATGTGTCGCCAGAGTGACACTAAGTGTCGTTTCGGGGCGGGAAACCGAACTTTGTCAGGTGGTCTCCCTGGGAGGTCCTGGCGGCTCCGGTTTCAGGCCGCGTCGATCTTGGCGGCGTCCACCAGCATGATCGGGATATCGTCCTGAATGGGGTACACACGGCGGCATTCGCCGCATTTCAGACTTTCCCCGTTCGCACTCAGGACTACCGGCTTTTTGCAAACCGGGCAGACCAGCATGTCAAGCAGATCGTGGGAAATCATAGCTGGTCCATTGTAGCGCGAGGTGAGGTAGCGGAAAGTGCGCGTAGCCTTGGCTCAGCGACCAGAGAGGGCTCCCAACCCCTCTGTGATCCCCTGTGCCCTCTGTGGTTAAGAACTCCTGCACTGACACTCTCAACTCCGTAGTACGGCTGTAATCGCGGCAAACTCTCGAGATCGGGCATCTGCCGGGATACCAATGCGATAGAATCGCCTTTCAATTCACCGCACACTGGACACTGGAGCGAGGTGGGATGGTAGCCAGGATTCTCGACGGTACTAAAGTAGCCGCTGAAATCCGCGCGGAAGTCGCCGCCCAGGCGAAAGCCCTGGCATTATCGGGCCTGCGTCCGGGGCTCGCCGTGGTGCTGGTCGGGCACAACCCCGCATCTGAGGTCTACGTTCGCGGCAAGGTAAAGAGCTCGCAGGAAGTCGGCCTCTACAGCGAACAACACACGCCCTCCGAAAGCGCAACCACTGAGGAACTGCTCGCGCTGATCGCCGACCTGAACCGCCGCGATGAAATCGACGGCATCCTGGTGCAGTTGCCGCTCCCCGCGCACGTCGATGCCAAGAAAATTCTGCTGGCTGTCGATCCCTCCAAAGACGTGGACGGTTTTCATCCCATGAACGTGGGCTACCTTTCCACGCAGCGTCCCGGCCTCGTGCCCTGCACCCCGGCCGGCGTCATGGAAATTCTGAAGCGTAGCGCGATTCCGGTCGCCGGACAGGAAGCCGTGGTCGTCGGCCGCAGCGATATTGTCGGCAAGCCCGTAGCCATGCTGCTGCTGAATCAGAACGCCACCGTCACCGTCTGCCACTCGAAGACACGCGATCTGCCCGAAGTCTGCCGCCGCGCCGACATCCTGGTGGCGGCGATTGGCCGTGCCGGCATGGTCACACGCGACTACGTCAAGCCCGGAGCCACCGTGATCGATGTCGGTATCAACAAGATCACCGACCGAAGAGAATTCGACCGCTTTTTCCCCGGAAACAAAAAGCGCGAAGAAGCGTTTCTGGCGAAAGGCTCAACCCTGGTTGGCGACGTCCACCCCGAGGTAGCCGAAATCGCCGGAGCGATCACGCCCGTCCCCGGAGGCATTGGCCCGCTAACCATCGCCATGCTGATGGCCAACACCGTAAGAGCTGCAATGCTGCGGCGCGGACTCAGACATCCCGAGTTAAGCCGGGCTTAGGAGCCCGTCTGCGGAAAAATATGGGGTTCGTATCGGGGCATCGTGATTCGTATCAGGGCATCGCTTTAGCGATGCCGTAGTTCTTCGAAACCAGATGCCCCTTCAGGGGCTGGGCATCCACAACCGTGAGCACCCATTGCTAAAACTCGGACTCACCGGCGGCATCGCAAGCGGCAAATCAGTTGTCGGCGAGATATTTGTCAAACTCGGAGCGCACCTGATCCAGGCCGATGCTGTCGCCCACTCGCTCATGCAGCCCGGCCGCGCCGTCTATGAGGAAGTCGTCCGCCGCTTCGGCCGCGAAATCCTGAATCCCGACGGAAGCATCAACCGTCCCCGGCTGGCCGAAGCCGCGTTCGGCACACCCGGCGGTGCACCCCCGCGCATCAAGGAACTCAACGCAATTGTCCATCCCGCCGTGATCGACCACGAAAACCAATGGATGGAAGAGATCAGTCGGCGCGATCCGAACGCCATTGTTATCGTCGAAGCTGCCCTGATCCTCGAAGCGGGCACCGCCAGTCGTTTCGACCGTTTAATCGTCGTGACCTGCAATCCCGAACAGCGCATTCAGCGTTTCGCCCGCCGCCTGGGAATTTCGGAAGACGCCGCCCGAGCCGAAGTCGCGCGCCGCATGGCCGCACAGATCCCCGACGAAGAGAAAATCAAGGCTGCCGATTTTGTAATCGACAACTCCGGATCGCTCGATGCAACCGAGCAGCAGGTGAACCGCGTTTTCGCCGCGCTGCGCTCAGTTCTTTGACAACAAGCAAGGCTCGTGTGGGGACGGGCGTCCCGCCCGTCCAAGCCGAGCGCAGCTCGGCCCCGGCAGCCCGGCAAGACTTCTAGCTAGCGTTGCGTCTCGGTATCACCAGCCATTGCAGCACCGAACTCACGATGCTCAGCAGGACGGCGCCAATAAAAGCCGCCACAAAGTCTCGTACATGGAATCCAGTCACCACCGCCGACGCCAATTCCAGCATGAGCGCGTTGATCACAAACCAGAACAGGCCGAGCGTCAGCAGCGTCAGCGGGAAGGTGAGGATCTTGAGCACCAAACCAATCGTCGCATTGATCAAGCCGATGGCCGCAGCCGCGATCAGCGCCGCCACCGGACCGCTTACGCTAATGCCTGGGACGATGTGGGCCACGATCCACACCGCCAGAGCGCTTAGAACCCAATGCAGTAGAAGTCGCACGATAGGCCTCCTTCATCCAATGATTGGACACTATACACGTGAAACCGGCTCAGAAGACAAACGCAGCGCGGCTGCTCGATCAGATGGGAATCCACTACGAGTTGCGCGAGTACGAAGTCGATCCCGACGACCTCGCCGCGGAAACGGTTGCCGCCAAAATCGGATTGCCGCCGGAGCAGGTTTTCAAGACGCTGATCGGGCGCGGCGACCGCAACGGAATTGTTATGGCGGTGATCCCCGGCGATCAGGAGCTGAATCTGAAGGCGCTGGCGGCTGTGGCGGGAGAGCGAAAAGTTCAGCTTGTCCCGGTAAAAGAACTGCAATCGCTCACCGGCTACATTCGCGGCGGCGTGACCGCGCTTGCAGCCAAGCGCGACTTTCCCGTGCACGTGGATGAAACCATCGAACTGTTCGACGTTGTTTCCATCTCGGCGGGCGTTCGGGGATTGCAGATTCTGATCGCACCAGGGGACTACCTACGCGCGACCAACGGCCAGCTTGCCGCGCTCGCAGAACCGAAAAAGAACATCCAGTGATGGATGCTCTCAACCCTGTGCTCGCCCCTGTGTTCCTCTGTGTCCCCTGTGGTAAAGAACTCTCGCCGATAACCCACGAACCCAAGTTCCCACCCCATCGCCGTCAGTATTAGACTGATTAGGCTTTCAACAAACACCAGAGGTAAATCATGCCCACTGCCACGCGCACCAATCCGCTTTCGTTCCTGACCGATCAGCTCGACGAGCTCAAAGCCAAGGGCACGCATTTCAAGCTGCGCGTCCTTGATGACGAGCAGGCTCCGGTCTGTACCTTCGACGGCAAGCGGGTCATCAACCTCGCCTCGAACAATTACCTTGGCTTCACGACGCATCCCAAACTACGCGAAGCGGCGCTTGAAGCTACGCGCAAATACGGCGTCGGATCGGGCGCCGTGCGCACCATCGCGGGCACGATGAAAATCCACATGGAACTGGAAGAGAAGATCGCGCGCTTTAAAAACGTCGAGGCCTGCGTGGTTTTCCAGTCGGGATTCACGGCGAACGCGGGAACGGTTTCTTCCTTTCTGGGCAAAGACGACTTCATCATTTCCGACGAGCTCAATCACGCCTCGATCATCGATGGCTGCCGCCTTTCGCGGGCGAAGATTCTCGTTTTCCGTCACAAAGACGTTGCCCACGCCGAAGAGCAACTCGCCAGCGTGAAGAATCAGCCGGGGAAGAAGCTACTGATCTCCGATGGCGTGTTCTCGATGGACGGCGACATCGGCCCGCTGCCCGGCCTGTGCGAGGCGGCCGAGAAATACGGCGCGATCATGATGGTCGACGACGCCCACGCTTCCGGCGTGCTCGGCCGCAACGGACGGGGCACAATCGATCATTTCAATATGCACGGACGGGTCGATATTCAGGTCGGAACCTTGTCGAAGGCGATTGGCGCTTTAGGTGGATACGTCTGCGGCACGCGCGATTTGATCGATTTTCTTTATCACCGCGCGCGTCCCTTCTTGTTTTCGACGTCGCATCCGCCCTCCGTCGCGGCCACCTGCATTGCGGCTTTCGACGTTCTCGAAACCGAGCCGCGGTGGATGGAACAGCTCTGGGCGAACACGCGCTTCTGGAAGAAAGAACTCGGCCTGCTCGGTTTCAACATCGGCGGTCAGACAACGCCCGCGAGCGAAACGCCGATCACGCCCATCATCATTGGCGACGGACGCCTGACTATGGATTTTTCCCGCGAGCTGTTTAAAGAAGGAGTGCTTGGAACCGGCATCGCATTTCCCACCGTCCCCGAAGGCAAAGCGCGCGTGCGAACCATCATGACCGCCACCCACACGAAAGAAGAACTGCAGCAGACGCTCGAAGTGCTACAGCGAGTTGGAAAGAAGATGGGAATTCTTGGATGATCGAGTGTGTGGGGACGGGCGCCTCGCGAGCCTGCCCTGAGCGGAGTCGAAGGGTCCATGCCGAGCACCGCTCGGCGGTTTGCCCGCGGTCTACTTATGCTGGCTGACAGAAAGCACATTTCCGTCGGGGTCTCTGAACCACGCAACTTTGTCGCCGTCGGGCGTAGTCCAGATTCCCAGCTCCTTATCCTGGACGAAGGGAAACTTTTCCAAGGCGACCCCTCTTTTCTGAAGCCACCTGACGACTTCCTCGATATTGGAAACTTCCCAGCCGAGCACGGTGTATGGTGCGGGAGTGAAGTCCTGAGCCTTGCCAATGCGGAGCATGGTTTCACCGGCTTTCATTACCAGGGCAAACATGTCATCGCTGACGAATTCAAATTGCAGTATGCCTTCGTAAAAGCCTCTTGCTTTCACGGAATCTTTGGTAGGAACGAAGCCAATGATCTTGCTGGAAGCGAGCATTTTGCATCCCTTCGTGAGTTTCTTCTGGAAGAATAGCACTCGAAGGCCAGGGAACTTCAAGCGTTAGCTATGGCGAATCCGGAGTTGCTGTGACCACAGGGCAACTGCCGAGCTACGCTCGGCTTGGACGGGCGAGGGCGCCCGTCCCCACACGACCTACCGTCCCACCGGCGCATCCTCCACAATCGCCTGCACCAACTGATCAATCGCGTCTGTAACTCGCTTGGTGGGAAGATTGAAGTTATTGGAGAGGATCGAAAAGACGACCACTTGTCCGGCGTCGGTTGTCGCGTATCCGGAGAGCGCCTTCACGCCGCCCAGCGAGCCGGTTTTGGCCACGATGCGGTTTTGCAGGCGGGGAGAGTTGAGGCGGTCGGAGAGCGACCCGTCCACCCCAGAGACTGGGAAGGTCGCCTTATAGGCGGCGCCCCAGGGCTGCGTCGAACTGTAGCGCAGTAACTCGACAATGGCGTGGGGAGTTACTAAGTTCTGGCGAGAGAGTCCGGAGCCGTCGTAGAAAACGTACTGATCGTTGGGGATTCCTGCCTGAGTCAGAAATCCACGAAGAACCTCGAGGCCGCCTTCAATCGTTCCGGCGGTACCGCGCTCGCGTCCCAAAAGACGCAGCAGAATTTCGGCATGCAGGTTCTGGCTGACTTTGTTGACGACGCGGACATCTTGCAGGAGCGGCTTCGACTCATAACTGGCGAGCGTAATGGTCTGATCGGTTTTCAGTGGACGAGATTGGCCGTCGTCGTCTTTGTCGTTAACACTGCCCCCGCGAGATGGCGCGTTCGCGGTCACGCTGAAAGTGGAAAGGGTGGCGAGTTCGGTGTGGCGGGTGCGCTGGTGTCCATAGATGACGATGCCGCGTTTCTCCAGTAACTGACGGAACAACCCGGCAGCGAACTCGGCGGGATCTTCGATAGCGAGGGCTTCGTTGGCGCCGGCGTCATCGAGCGGCATGTTGCCCCAGAGCGTCAGAACGGTCGAGCCGGGCTCGCGGTTGACGAAGAATTTGCGTCCGGTGCCGGCCGGGGTGGTGATGATGCGATTGTCGAGGCGATAGTACTCGGCGAAGGGCTTGACGCTGACGAAGGCTTTTTCGCCGGGGCGGTCGGCGGGCAGGATGTTGACGAAGACTACGTTGTCGTTGATGGTGAGGGCGGAGACGGGAGCGCCATCGGCCCAGACGAGGTCGTCCTGGCTCCAACCTTCGCCATAGCGCTCGAAGGCGAAGTAGGAGTCGTCCGCCACGATGTCGCCATCGATGAATTTCACGCCTTTTTGCACGAGCGCGTCGGCAAGCGATTCGAGGGCTTGAATGGGATCGTCGTTGCGCTGGGTGCGGAGATCGTACGGGAGTTCGCGTCCCGAGAGATTGGGATCACCGCGGCCGACGAGGACGAGATCTCCATTAAGGCGGCCGTAGCGATCGAGAGTGCCGGTGGTCTCGACGGTGGTGCGGAACTTGTAATCGGCACCGATCAGGGCGAGCGCGGCGGCGGTGGTGAACAACTTGGTGTTCGAAGCGGGCGTGAAAAGCTTTTCGGCGTTTTGGGAGTACAACGTTTTGCCCGTCGAGAGAGAAACTACTTCGATCCCCCAGAAGCCACGGGCAAGATCGGGGGCGCTGAGCACGCCGGCAACGCGATCCTGTAACGGACGATCCTGCGGCAGTTTGACGGGCGCGGCCAGCAGTGGTGTGACAAGAAGGACGATGGAGAGCAGACGCGCAACTGATCGCCGGCGAAGCATTGGGAAGATTGTAACACCCAGAAGAAATGGGTTCGTTCTAGTGCTGCGACACGGTAACTGTTAGTAGAGAGCCGGGCGTCCCAGCCCGGCCGCCGAACCATTGGGCCAGCGAGACGCCCGTCGCTCCACTAGAATAACGGCAACATGCGGGCAATTTTTCAGTGGAACATTGGCTCTCGAGTTCTGGAGTTGGGACGCCGCACTCTAATCATGGGCGTCGTGAATGTAACTCCCGATTCGTTTTCGGACGGGGGACTCTACCTCGATGCCGAAAAGGCCGTGGTCCGCGCCGAACAGTTACTGGACGAAGGCGCGTCCATCATAGATGTGGGTGGAGAGTCGACGCGGCCCGGAGTTTCAACGTCGGAACCGGTATCCGAAGAAGAGGAACGGAGGCGGGTGCTGCCGGTGATCCGGGACTTGAAGCGGCGACGGCCGGATGCGGTGATAAGCGTCGATACCTACAAGGCGAGCGTGGCGCGGGCGGCGGTCGAGGCCGGGGCAGAGGTTGTGAACGATGTCAGTGGGTTCCGTTGGGATCCAGATTCAAAGATGGCGAAAACGCTGGCCGAACTCAAAGTGGGAGCGGTGCTGATGCACACGCGCGGGCGGCCCGAGGAGTGGCGGTCGCTGCCGCCGATTGGCGATCCGGTGCTGATGGTGAAGCGGGATTTGCGACAGTGGGCCGAGGCGGCGACCCTGGCGGGGATCAAGCGTGATCGCCTGGTGTTGGATCCCGGGTTTGGGTTCGGAAAGCGTTTCGAGGAGAACTATCCGCTGCTGGCGCACTTCGCCGAGCTGCAGCAGATGGGATTTCCGCTGCTGGCAGGCGTGTCGCGGAAGTCATTCATCGGGCGAACGCTGGCGCGCGATGGCAAGGATGCCGGGGTCGCCGAGCGGCTTTATGGGACGCTGGCCGCCGAAACAGCTTTGATCTTGAAGGGGGCGCACATCATCCGGACGCACGATGTGCGATTTGCGGTGGACGCGGCACGAGTGGCGGATGCGATTCTGGCGAGTGGCGGATAGAAAGAAGGCAACACGTAGCAACAGCCCGCCCTGGCTGTCCGAGCGAGCGCAGCTCGCTACGGGTTTTGCTTCGTCCTTGTTCTCAAGAGCGTGGTCTGGGCTTCGCCCCATAAGCGCTAACCTAAGCCGGCGGGGCTGGAAGTCGAGCTTCAACACGCGTGCGGCAGGTTTCTAAGACGGGTATTTTCCGAGTTGCCGACCACTCGCCAAGTGACCGGTCAGAAACGTAGACAATAGGCCGAGCCAAGCCCACGGTCAGTTAACTTGGGGGACTGGTTGCAGTGAGCACGTTTCGCATCTGCCGTACAAAGGCTGCGGGCTCCTCATAGAAAGGGAAATGTGCAGACTCTTCAAACCATACGATGTGTTTCTCCGGCGCAGTGATCTTCGAGAAGTACTGTTCCGTGAGCACAAATGGATCGGTGTAGTCATAGCGGCCTGTGAAGAAATAGACGGGAATGTCCACTTGTGTGATGTCATCCATCAATTCTCCCGAAATCGAGTTGTAAACGAAGTTTCTCGAATATAGCGACACCCCCTTCGGGATGTTGCGTGCATCTCGAAGGCTATACTCGGGAGCGGCCAGCCCGGTGAGTAATAGCGGCATAAACGACTTCGCATTATGGATTTCACCCCCAAATTTGAAGAGTAGCGTTTCCCGGACGCTCGAACCCTTTTCTTCTAGCTCCTTGATTGCGTCTTGATCTCCCATGCGTCTTGCACTTTGGCGAATGTATTCATCCTGAATTCCAGCGATAGGCGATGAGCGGGCGAGTTGCCCTATCCCGACATAAGCGCGGTACAGCTCTGGATGTCGCTCAATTACGAGCATTCCCAGATAGGTACCCCAGGAATGTCCTACAAGATAAATCTTGCTTTGGTGGAATCGGGAACGAAGTACATTGGTCAATTCAACCGTGTCTTCGACAAGCTGTTCCGTGGTGAGTGTGCTGCTGATGTCTTCGCGATAGGACTTGCCGGCACCCCGGCGATCCCACTGGACTACCACGAATTCTTCTTCAAGTTCACGCTGAAATGCGTGAGCCAGATACATGGAGGGCATCCCGGGACCACCGTGCAGGAAGAGCAAAACCGGGAGCGAAGAATCGTTTCCACGAATGAGAATGTATTGCTCTACATCACCGATACGGATGCGTTCCAGCGACGCGATACTGTTGGGCCCGTGGATGGCGGGCGTGCGCCCAGGGGTGAACCATAGATAGAACACAATGCCCAGCGCCGCCAAAGCGAGCCCGACGATACTCCACATGGCCTTCTTCATCTACGATCCGCACACCTGCGTGGGACAACTGTACTACCAAGGTCCGATTCCTGTTGAGAACGGTGCGCCATCGCGAAAGCAGGAATGAAAAAGCCGGTTTCGGGAAACCTCATGCCCGAGCCGCTTGACCCGGGGCGGAGGAATCCCAAGCCACCGTTCCGATCTCCGAAGGACTCCGTGTTTGGGTCGCTTGCTACTTTTTATCTACCTGCACAACCAGGTCGAGATTTGGGGCGGCCGCGGCCCTCAAGTATTTGGCAAAAAATTCCTCGACCAGAGATCGGGTTAAGGTGCTCGTGAGCAGGGCCCGTTCAAATGCATTGTCATCAGGTTTCAGGTCCCGCGTGAACCTGCTCGAAACCAGGCCAGCGTCGGTAAAGCTCATGTGATCGGCCCCGCTCACCACCACGTAGTAAGTATTGGACTCGCTGCCGACGAACTCACGAGCTCGGGTCTCGCCCGACGCGTGTTCTTCGGTAGCAAGAAACAGAAACGGCTTGTGCACTGGAATGGGTCGAACATCCGCGTTCATGCCAGGATAGGAGGAGCCGTCCAGGTTGGCGCCGGCCAGAATCCGGGGTTCCTCCTGCGTGGCGAGTGCTGCGGTCGTTCCACCCATCGAGTGACCTACGATTCCAATCTTGGACAAGTCCAAATGGCTATGCCAGAAACGATCATGCGAATTCATTTCCTGGAGCTGGTCGAGAATGAATCGCACATCTGCCACTAAGACCTCGTCCGCGAACTTACCAATGGCCACGCCCTGAGTTCGCCGGTCGGCTCCAGCGGGCCAGTAGGGCGTGAATTTGAGTTCATGCCCGTCTGGGAACACCGAAATCAGGGAGTCAGGGGGATGATTGGTGGCGACCACGATGAAGCCGCTGCTTGCCAGACCCTCCGCCAGAACTGTGTAGATGGCCGGCACGACGCTTGAGCCGTGTTCCAAAAGAACAACTGGAAAAGGGCCGCGCTCAGCTAGGGGTGCCAGGAGTCTAGCGTGCGTGCGCACGAGGCGTTGGAACTCTGGTTGAAGTTTCCACTCTTCGGCCAGCGCATCCGCAGTCTTCTTGTCCATGTAGGGCGCAATTGCGGACGTACTCTCCATTGCCGGATACCACATCGTAACCAGCAGATCCCGGCTGCGGCGCGGGTCTCTCAAGACAATCGTTCTAGTGCCCACGGGGTGGCAGCCATTGGGCCGAGGAAGATCAAATGCTGCCTGGTTCGCATCAGAGGCGCGAGAGGGCAAAGTGAGTAGAACTAGCACGAAAATGTGAAGGAAAAAGAATGACGTTTTGCCGATCATCGTGGGATTACTCCTATCCGCGACGTTGTTAGCCCTTACTCTGAGACGCAAAGAGGCTAAGTTCGTGAGCATTATCCCGACGTGACAACATTTAGGCGACCTGGACGATTCAGGCCCGTGCCGCTTCGGGGATGGGGGCGGCGACTTTGAGCACGGGGAGCCGAATTTCAAACGTCGCTCCGCCTTCGGGGCGGTTGTAGCAGGTGATTTGTCCCTTGTGGTCCTGAACTACGCCGTAGGTGGCGCTGAGTCCGAGGCCGGTTCCTTTGCCTACCGGCTTGGTGGTATAGAAAGGATCGAAGACGCGTTCGGGATCGCGCAGGCCGGGGCCGGAGTCGGCGAACTGGACGACCACTTCGTTGCCTTCGCGCCAGAGAGAGACCTGGAGACGCCCGCCGCCGATTTCCTGTAATGCGTCCACGGCGTTCTCGATGATCTGAAGGAAGGCCTGCAAGAGTTGGTTCGGATTGCCGAGGACGCGAGGCAGGGGATCGTGGCTCTCCACGGTCAGGCTGATCTTCTTGTTTTCGAGCTTGAATCCTTCCATTTGAACTGCGCGCTGCAAAAGAGGCTTCAGTTCGAGAAAACTTTTTTCTCCCGGAGTCTGCTGGGAGAAGCTGAGCAGATCGCTGACGAGTTCGCGAGTGCGCCGGGCCTGCTGGCCGATTTTCTGCGCGTTCGAGAGTTGCTCACGGCTGAGGTTGCTGCTGGCGGCCATGCGTTCGGAACGGCTTAGGATGGCCGAAAGCGGGTACTCCAGTTCACCGGCGGCAAGCGCGATCAGTTCTCCGAGCGAAGCTAGCTTGGCTTGTTGGACAACTCTTCCCTGCAGCCGCTGGAGGTTGTCGAAGCTCTTGCGCGAATGATTGAGCAGGTGCAGAAGTCTCTGGTCCAGCAGATGTTGTTTGAGGAAAACGACAAAGGCGAGGACGGCGACGCCGCCCATAGCCACGGCAAAACGGACCTGACGCAGATAAGGCTGCTGGTTGCTCAGGAACAGTGCCCAGTATCCCATGATGGGGAGAGAGAGCAGGGCGAGTTTCGCAAGTTCAGGAGCGATGGGGCGACTGGCACGTGTGATCGACGGCATCATCTGAATATCGCGAAGGCAGCGCCGCCCGGCGATGGCGACCCAGAGGAACCCAAGCGTAGCGGCGAGAAACGGGACGTCGTAGATTCCGCCAGTCTTGTAGGTGCCGCGTGCGATGGCCGCATTTATGGCTGACGAAGAAAACGTGTACAGAGCACTGGCGAAAACAATGTTGCGATAGAGTTCGCGCCACGATCCGGAACTGGTGAAGAATGCGGATGCTGACGCGCCAATCAACATCATTCCTTCGATGAAATACAGGAGATCCCAGCGCGGGCTGTACACCAAGACATTGGTGACGACGTACTCCTCGGGAAAAACGAAGAAGGCATAGACCACCACCCACCACACCAGCAGGATGATGACATTCAGTGCACTGGGCAACATCCCTTCGCGTTCCTCAGCCTCCTGTGGGCGGATGGACACGGCCGCCATGATGGGGACAACATGCAGGAACAACACGATATCCCCTTGGAAGGGGTCGGGCAGCGGCTTGCGCAGCACGACTTCAAACCACACCCAGCATGCCTGGTTGAAACACCACATGGCCATGCCCGCCGTCATCAGACTCCAGAACAGGCGTGTGTGCCCACGGCTGTCTAGGGCGTTTCTGGCGGAGACGATAAAAGCAGCCGTGATCACCAGCAGTGGGACCACGTCCCCCATCGCCAGGCGAAGCACTGTGTTGGGGACCATTACTGCCACAAGAACAAAGGCCGGCAGTAGACCAACTCCCCAGAAGAGCGACGAGATGTGGGGCCGAGACACCACGCTGCATCATATGACGTTTGCCGCGATATGTTTAGATCACGGGCTGGTTACCTGTGGTTACCATGGTAACTTCGAGCGGGTTCTAGCTTCGGCTGCTAGAATTGCCTGTCATGGCTTTCCCCGCTAACCGTCTTCGCCGTTTGCGGCAGTCTGAAACGTTGCGTGCCCTTGTCCGCGAGACACGCCTTACTCCTGAATCTCTGGTGTATCCACTGTTCGTTTGCCCCGGAACGGGCATCCGGAAAGAAGTGCGCTCGATGCCCGGCGTCTTCAACCTTTCGATTGACGAGGCAGTGAAGGAAGTGCGCGAAACGCGCGCGCTGGGGGTATCTTCAGTCATTTTGTTCGGGCTCCCGGAGAAAAAGGATGAAGTGGCCACCGGCGCCTGGGCGGAAGATGGCATCGTCCAGAGGGCGGCGCGCGCCATCAAGAGTGAGGTCAGAGACGTGGTAGTGATGGGCGACGTTTGCCTGTGCGAGTACATGTCGCATGGGCATTGCGGCGTAGTTAAGGTGAACGAGAAAGTGAAAGTTAATGCGAATGAGAAGGTGAAAGTTAATGCGAATGAGAAGGTGAAAGTTAATGCGAAAGAGAAGTCGGGACCGCAATCGCTGGGCGCGGCCGCGGCGCTAGCGGCTACCGCCGAGTACGAAATCGTGAATGACGCGACCCTGGAACTACTGGCGCGCACGTCGGTTTCGCTGGCGCGATCACGCGTGGACATCATCGCGCCGTCGGACATGATGGACGGACGGGTCGGGGCGATTCGCGTGGCGCTCGACCAGGCTGGCTTCGAAAATACCCCGATTCTTTCCTATGCGGCGAAATTCTCCTCCGGCTTCTATGGACCGTTCCGCGAGGCGGCCGATTCGGCGCCGCAGTTCGGGGATCGCCGGTCCTACCAGATGGACCCGGCGAACATTCGCGAGGCGATGCGGGAGATCGAGTTGGACATTGAAGAAGGCGCGGACATGATCATGGTGAAGCCCGCGATGCCGTACCTGGATGTGATTGCCGCGGCCCGGGATCGTTTCGACCTGCCGCTGGCTGCCTATCAGGTTTCGGGCGAGTACGCGATGATCGAGGCTGCGGCCCGGAACCAGTGGATCGACCGGGAGCGAGTAATGATGGAATCGCTGCTCTGCATCCGCCGCGCCGGCGCCAGTATGATTCTGACTTACTACGCCAAGGAAGCGGCGAAACTTCTGGCCTAATCTAATAAGGACTTCGTGTAGAGACGGGGCTTGCCCCGTCTCAGACTGCTGCCCCTTTCTCCCCGGACAAGCACCGCGATCTTTTGACGATACGACTGGCAAAATTGTTGTAAAATCCGCCCAACTTGGGGTGGACACTTGGCGCGCTACGCGAAGTCCTCATCGACAGAATTGATAAGAGCATGCGCTGGCTCGAAAGACGAGGAGGCGTGGGCGGAGTTCATCCGGCGATTTCAGGTGGTGATCGCCGCCGCCGTGCTGAGGACCGCCCGTCCCTGGGGCGAACCATCACGCCCGCAACTCGACGACCTGATCCAGGATACCTACCTGAAGCTCTGCGAGAACGATAGCCGTTTGCTGCGGTCGTTCCAGCCCCGCCACGAAGATTCCATTTATGGATTTTTGAAAGTGGTTGCGGCCAATGTCGTCCACGATCATTTCAAGTCCGCCCTCGCCGCAAAGCGTGGCGCGGGCCAAACGGAAGTGATCATGGATCCAGTCCAAATGCACCCGAGAACGACTGGCCCCGACAGCTTTGATGCGGTGAGCCAGCGTCTCCAGCTCGAGCAGCTCGACAGGATCCTGACCCAGCTTACGGCGGGTAAGGATCAGGCAAGAAAGCGCGCAATCTTCTGGCTGCGCCACCGCGAGGGAGTTACCGCCAGTGAGATCGCATCCATCCCATCGATCGGCCTGACCACCGAAGGTGTTGAAAGCGTGCTCATGCGCCTGGCCGCCATGATTCGGGCTCACCTCATAAGTTCAACCCCTCACCGCGAAGTGAAGGTTTTGCCCCGGCAAAGTCGTTCTAAGAGGGTAGGGAGTTAGTTTTGGACACAAATCCCAGCGAGCACGTTGGAACGGCGGAACTGGCGAAGCTGCTCGAGGAATCTCGCCGGCGTGCGGAATCCGCGCCCGACGCTGCCGATATGCACCCTCATCTTGCCGCCTGTCCGGCCTGCCGGGAGCAATTTGAGGACCTGGCATTGCTCGATCGCCAACTCGATCGCCAGATGAAGGGCATGCGACCCGCTAAGTCGGCGCCGCGTCAGGGCGAGTGTCGGGGCCCGGCGCTATGGCGTGAGATTGCCGGCGGGCTGGCACCTCCCGGCGAGACGCTTGCCTCCCTCGAACATGCCAGCCGCTGTGATCGTTGCGGTCCGTTGCTGCGCGGAGCGGTCGCCGAATTGGCCGATCTGAACGGGGAGATCACCGAGGCGGACCGGGCGCTTATCGCGATCCTCGACAGTGCGCGCGCGGACTGGCAGCAGAAACTGGCCCAGCAAATCGCCGAAACACAGCATTCGGCGCCGGATCGGGAATCCGCGCCGTGGTGGAAGCGGTGGCTGGCCGTCCCACGTCTTGCAATTCCTCGTCTAGCCGTTCCTCGTCTAGCAATGACGGGAGCGTCTCTTCTAGCCGTAGTTGTAGCCATAGTTGCCGTGGGATCGTGGGTAGTCGTACATCGCAATAACGCCAATCGGAACCAGCCCTCCGCCGCCGACAAACTCCTCGCCCGCGCCTACACCGAGAAGCGCACCCTGGAACTTAGAATCGCAGGCGCCGACTACGCTCCTCTGCGCGTGTCACGCGGACCCGCGGCCTCCTTTACCAGCCGTCCAGAGCCGCTGTTAAAAGCGGAAGCGCTGATTGCCAGCCAACTCGAATCCCATCCCTCCGATCCCTCCTGGCTTCAAGCCAAGGCGCAAGCGGACGTGCTTGAAGGCAAGTACGACGCGGCCGTCGAAGCCTTGCGCCGCGCCCTCGAGTTGGAACCGCATTCACCAGCGCTCTTAACCGATCTAGCCACCGCCTACTTCCAGCGCGCCCAGCAGGAAGACCGCAAGGACGATCTCGGCGCTGCTTACGAGTACCTAAGCCAGGCATTGAAACTCCACCCCGACGATCCGGTCGCGCTCTTCAATCGCGCCATCGTCGCCGAGCATCAGTTCCTCTACCACCAGGCACTGGATGACTGGGAGCATTACCTTCGCGTGGACGCGAACTCGCAGTGGGGTGAAGAAGCCCGCAACCGTGCCGACGCGGTGCGCGCGAAGCTGGAGAAGCACAACAGTCAGGCCACGCCGCTGATGGCGCCGGCGCAGCTAATGGATCCCGCCAACGACTCCACCCGCCGTTCAGCCGTGGACGAGCGCATCGAAGAATACCTGCACGACGCCGTGCGCCTCTGGTTGCCTCGTGCCTATCCCGTGACGGCTTCCCAGCTCGATCCGGCAGCGCGCCAGGCGCTTTTTTTTTGCGGACCTGACCGGCCAGCAGCACAATGACCGCTGGCTCTCTGATCTCCTCCGCGGTTCCTCCGCTCCACGTTTTCCGCAAGCCGTAACCGCCCTCGCCCGCGCCGCCAGAGCCAATGACACTGGCGAGTATGATGTCTCCCGCCGACAGGCTGATCTTGCCGAACGATTGTTTCGTGCGTCCGGCAACTCCGCGGGTGCGCTGCGCGCAGAATTTGAACATGCGTTCGCGGACCAGATCTCGCGCCGCAGCGAAGACTGCCGGCGCAGGTCGATAGCTGCGGGAGCAGAGTCCAGGCGTTATTCGTACCCTTGGGTAGAGATTCAACTTGGATTGGAGGACAGCGTCTGCTCGGTACTGACGGGCGATCTCGGCACCCACGAAAAAGCCGCACGTCGCGCTCAGGACCGCGCGCAGCAGGCTGGCTATGGCGCTCTTTATCTGCGGGCCCTGGGATTTGTTTCGAATAGCAAACTCGAGACCGGTGACCGGCCGGGCGTCTGGAGGCTCGTTTGCGCCGGCCTGGACCGCTACTGGACGGGGCAATTTCCCGCGATGCGGGGCTACAACCTGTACGTCGAACAGGCTCTCGCCGCCGAGGCCGATCAGGCGAACCTTCAGCTGGCAATCTGGGGCGAGGCCGTCGCCACGATCGATACCAACGAGAATCTGCTCGCACGCGCCGAGGCCCATAGCACCATGGCCAACGCGGCCAGCGGCGCCCGGCAGCCTGAGGTGGCCAAACGCCAGTACGAGGAAGCCGCCCGGCTCTATGCCCTTGCCCCGCAGACCGAGGCTACACGGGCCAACCGCCTCGGGAGCGAAATCATGACCGCTCAGTTGGAGACGGGCCAAGGCGCATTCGACGCCGCTCTGATCCGCTTGACTCGCGTACAGGATGAGGTCCGGCAACTTTCCAATAATTTTCTCGCGCAGATTTTTTATTCCACCCTGGGCGAAGTGCAACTCCGCAGTCATCATGCAGCGGAGGCCGCGCAAGCTTTTCGTCCGGCGCTGCGCTTGGCCGAGCAAAACCTGGCGTCCTTGACTTCCGAGAAGAGCCGAACGAGTTGGAGCAAAGACGCGGCTCCGATATATCTGGGGCTCGCTGAAGCCGAACTGGTTCGAGGGCGTAAACAGGAATCGCTCGATGTGTTTGAGTGGTACCTGGGCGCTCCGCAGCGTGTCGGCATATCGCAATCGCTGCCCGATCCGTCCCGGCTGCCCGCTCGACTTCCACTTCTCTCCAACCAGACGGTACTCGCTTTTGGGGCGCTGCCCGATGGCCTCGCCATTTGGGTCTATGACGACCGCGGGGTGAGCACGAAGTGGATTCCGAAATCGCCGCAGGAGTTGCAGGATCTGGCTGCCAATTTCTATGCCCAATCCTCGGATCCCAGCTCAGAGCTAAGCGCCTTGCGCCGGAACGCTCGCAGCCTCTACGAAGCGCTCATCGCTCCGGTGGAGCAAGACCTCGCGCCGGGACGCACGCTGGTGATAGAGACGGATGGATGGCTGGCCCGCGTTCCCTTCGAAGCGCTGCTTGATTCGAACGATCACTATCTGATCGAGCGTGTGTCCATTGTTCATTCCATGGGTCAGGATTCGCAGGGACGGCTGCGCAGCGACACCGGTATTTCGCCAGACTTACCGGTCCTGGTGGTGGGCAGCACCGCTTCATCGCCGGCGGATGGACTCATTCCTCTGCCCGATGTGGCTGCGGAAGCGGACACCGTCGCCAGCGCCTTTCATCCCGCGCTCGTGCTCAAAGGCGGAAATGCCACGCTAAGCGCGGTCCGAAGCGAACTACCCAGGGCCGCGGTATTCCACTTCGCCGGACACTCGCTCGCCGCTCACGGAGGAGCAGGTCTGCTGCTGGAAGCCGAAGACGGAAAAGCGAACATCCCCCGCTTGATGGACGCAAACGTGGTGCGGCAACTTCATCTGCAAACCTTGCAGTTGGCGGTGCTTTCGGCCTGCAGCACCGCGTCCGGCAGCGGCGGCTCGAGTGGATTCGACAGCGTCACCGATGCTCTTCTGCGCGCGGGTGTGCCCCATGTGGTCGCGAGCCGCTGGGCAGTGGACTCTGCTGAAACCCGAGGATTCGTACAGGACTTTTATCACAATGCGCTGTCTGGCCAGACCGTCTCCGAGGCCATCCGCCTGACCTCCCGGAACATGCTGGCCAACCCGCGCACGTCTCATCCCTACTACTGGTCAGCCTTTGCAGCGTACGGACGGCCATGAAATTAGAAGTGTTGTCATCTTGAGCGCAGCAGGTCATTCGCGAAGCGAATAGCCTGCGGAGTCGAAAGACCCCTACCCGAGTAAAGAACAATGAACTTTGCGTTCTCAAGATGCAGCGGGCCATTTGTGAAATCACCAACAGGAGACCCAATGAAAAATCCACGCTACTTCAGCAGCTCCCCACTTGCCCTGGCCAGCGCCGTTCTGGCCACGTTCTTCCTCATCGCGTGTCAACAATCTCAGCAACAAGCAGCTCCAGCCGCGACGCAGTCCTCGGCCGCCCCGACCAAAGACGTTTACGTGGTTTTTGAAGGCCCGTGGGCTTTCGCTCCCGATCCGAAAGACGCCAACAGCGTAATTGCGCTCGCGCCGAAAACCAAAAGCCATCGCGATCTGATCGTGCAGACCTGGGACAAAACGCTGGCCTCGGGAATTTACGATCTCTCGCTTCCAGCTCGCAGCGGACCGGCGACTGGCACTGTCGACCCCAATATCCTGCAGGCGAAAATTGACCCCCAGAGCGTTCAACATGTGCTCGACAGCAAGTCGGAGCGGTACGCCATACGCCTTCCCAAGCCGGAGGCGTATGTGGCGGCTACCCACTATCGCAGCCGCGCTGGCTCCGCGTATCCGCCTGATGCTTCAACAGAAAAGGATTATGTCACCTCTGTTTCCCTTCGCTACGGCGTTACCACGCTCACCGGATTTTCCCTGGCAGGGTCTCCCGATAGCGGCGCCTTCAATCCGCTCTTGCTCCGGGTGGAAACGCCAACCATAAATTTTTTAATCGAACCGGCTCATGACCCCGATCCCGCCGATAAGTGCCACACCCACGAGCGAGAAGCATTCCGCGCTCTGACCAAGCTCGTGAACGTAACGCTGTTCTTGGATTTTGCGAACGATCCCAGCGATTGCCATGGCAAAGATCCGCAAAATCCTCGTCCGGTCAAAGCGGAGATGGCCCCAAGCTTTCCGAGTTTCTTTGTCCGTGGTTCCGCAGGAGGTCTCAGGCAACATCTGCTGGCGGCGATCTACTTCTTCGGACCACTACGTGATTGCATGGCGCCGGTCATCGTCAGTGGTGGCTAGGCCTAAAGACTTCTTCCATCCGAGGCGGAAATAGCCTTAATTTTCCGCCTCGTCCGTTTTGTAATGAATCCTCACGCGCCTGCCGAGCCCGAGATCCACAGAAACCCCAGCTTGAGGTTACAAACCTCTACGACAATCCAGTTGACAGCCGCAGGTATAATGGAACTAGGTCGAAGTAGAATCGACAGCGCAGCCCAGAGCGGCGAGTGAGTGCTTTCACGTAAGTTCTTTGACATCTGGACTTTGCAAGGCATAGTAAGTTGTAAATCATTGATTCCAAAGGCTAGACCATAAAAGGTCGCCCCAGAAGGGGCAAACTAACTCATTTGTTTTCATTACTTTGTACTTAACCGCTTTGTTATGAATACTTTGAAAATAAGTACCTTAGAATCAATACTTTAACCAAATTTGCGGGGGGGTACCTATAGGTACCAACTAGTAAATAGCTGTTTTCAGCCTTCCCGATGGGCAAGCGAACCGGAGTTCTCTCCGAAAAAGGCCCGTAGAGCAAAGCCGCAGTCGCGGCGAACGCCAAACCACGCCGATCTGTGGAAGCAGCAGCGCAATGGCCAGTTCGCGATCAGTGTTTCCTTACGACGCTCGCTAACGACCAGCGACCGACGACCAGCGACCAGCGACGCTCCACCAAAGGGCTACAATAGCCGCGTGAACGCCCCCGTTCAGCCGAAGCCGAAAACTGACAACCATCATCAGGACGACAAGCATGAGCACCGCCATCCCATCTACGCCGCGGAAGCCACCGGATTGCTTGTCATCGCGGTCCTGCTGCTCGTTCTCACCATCATCCGCTACTGGCGGTATATCCCTTGGAGCGTGCGCTGAAGTTGCAGAAGCTGCCGAATGTGCTAAAGGTGACGGATCGCGAACCGCTCGTTGTAGTGGTGTTTGGTCCCACCGCGAGCGGGAAGACCGCTCTGGCGCTGGCGATCGCGCGGCGCTTCGGCGGTGAAATCGTCAACTGCGACTCGGTTGCGATGTACCGCGAATTTGAAATCGGCACGGCCAAGCCCAGTGCGGCGGAGCGCGCGGAAATTCCGCATCACCTGCTGGATTGCGTGGATCCTCTCGCCGACGTTAGCGCCGGAGAATATGCGCGGCAGGCGCGGCGGATTCTGCGCGAGACAGTTCGGCGCGATATAGTTCTGCGCGAGAGCGTCTTGCATGAGAGCGAGCAGCGCAGACACTTGCCCATCGTCAGCGGAGGAACCGGACTCTATCTTCGCGCGCTGCTCGAAGGACTTTTTCCCGGTCCGCAGCGGTCCGAAGAGCTGCGCAACAGACTGCGCGCCCGCGCGGAGAAGAATGGGACCAAGAACCTGCATCGCATCCTGCGGCGGCTCGACTCTTCAGCAGCAAACCGCATTCACGCCAACGACGTTGCGAAGGTAATCCGGGCGATCGAAGTCTGCCTGGCCTCGCGCCGGAATATGACCGAACTTTGGAAGGAAGGACGCGAACCGCTGCACGGCTTTCGCATTCTGCGCCTGGGACTCAATCCGGATCGCGAAGCTCTTTATGCCCGCATCAATCAACGGGCTGCGAACATGTTTGACCAAGGACTGATCGCCGAGACGGAAAGGCTTCTCGCAAAATATGGCGCGCAAGCGCGCCCGCTCGCGTCGTTGGGATACAAACAGGCACTGCAGTTTTTGCGCGGAGAATTGGATCGGTCGTCGGCGCTCGCCGCGGCGCAGCAGGCGCATCGCAACTATGCCAAGCGCCAGATCACATGGTTCCGGCGAGAACCGGATGTGCATTGGCTGGCCGGGTTCGGCGATGACGCAGACCTCCAGGCGCAAGGCGTTGCAACCGTCGAACCGCAGATCTGAAAGAGTTCGTGAGCGATCACTCGGCTGCAACTGTGCAACTGCTGGAGGACGTTCCCGCCGGATTTTGCTATTGTCAATTGCATGCTCCGACATCTTCTGCTGGTCACGATTCTGCTTGCCGCGGCGCTTTGCTTTGCTAAAGACAAGAGCAAAGACCGCTTTCTGCAGCCCGGTCCGATCCACATCGACAAAGCCGGACGGAAGTGGGTCGACAAGACATTGCGCAAGATGTCGCCCGAAGACAAGGTCGGCCAAATCTTCTCGATCTGGGTGAGAGTGCAATTCCTGAATGACGCCGATCCCATCTTCATCCAGCTGCGCGACAACATCCACAAATATCACATCGGCTCTGTGGTCATGAGCGTTCCGGTGGAAGGCGCCGTCCTGCTCAAGAGCCAACCGTATGTTGCCGCCGAGCTGCTCAACCGGCTGCAACGATCATCGCAGCTGCCGCTCCTGGTCGAAGCAGACTTCGAGCGCGGAGTCTCCATGCGGCTGAATGGGACCACCGTCTTTCCCCACGCGATGGCCTTTGGAGCTACCGGGAAAACGGAAAATGCCGAAGCGTTTGGACGGATCACCGCGCTCGAGGCGCGAGCCATCGGCGTGCATTGGAATTTCTTTCCCGATGCTGACGTCAATTCGAATCCTGCGAATCCCATCATCAACACACGCTCGTTCGGAGAAGACCCGAAGCAGGTGGGCGATTTTGTAGCGGCATACATCCGAGGCGCCCACGAAGGCGGCATGCTCGTCACGGCCAAACACTTTCCCGGACACGGCGACACTGCAACCGACTCTCATCTTGGCCTCGCTCAAGTCACCGGCGACCGAGCGCGGCTCGATGCGGTTGAGTTGCCACCTTTCAAGCACGCGATCGACGCCGGAGTGGATGCCATCATGGTCGCTCACGTAACTGTTCCCGCTCTCGATCCCGAGCCCAACCGGGTAGCCACAACTTCAAGGGCGATTGTGACCGGACTCCTCAAAGAAGACATGGGATTCAAAGGGATCGTCGTGACCGACGCCCTGGACATGGCGGGGCTGACGCGCATGTATGCGAAGGATATCGGCCGGGCAGCAGTCGAATCTTTCCAGGCTGGCAATGACATGCTGATCATTCCAGCCGATCTCGACGCCAGCTACCGCTCGGTACTGCAAGCGGTGCGGAGCGGCGAGATCAGCCGTCAGCGGCTCGATCAATCCGTGCGCAAGATTCTGGAACTAAAAGCTTCCCTCGGTTTGAACAAGGCGCGGCTGGCGGATCTCAGTCAACTCTCGATCCAGATTGCGAAACCGGAGAATCTGGCCGCCGGCCAACGCATCGGCGACGAAGCGATTACCCTGGTGCGCGACAACGGTAAAGTGATCCCACTGCAGTCTCTGGGAACTTCTCCTGGAACCAGGGAGGCCGCGCTTCCGTATCAATCAATGACAGAGGTGCGCAATCGTCTGGTCGCGGTTATTTTTTCCGACGACCTGCGCACCGACTCAGGACGTATGCTCGAACGCCAGATTCTAGCTCGCGTGCCTGATGCCCGCATCATCTACGTCGATGCACGCTCGGCCGTGGGCATGAAGCCGTCCGTTGTCGAGGCAGTCGATGCGGCGGAGCATGTGATCGCTGCGGTGTATGTGGTTCCGGTCGCGGGCAAGGCCATGCGTGCTGCTGGAGGAGGTTTGACGAATACGGTTGCCATGGACGATGCCACGGGATCTTTACTGACCGCGATTCTTGATCGCGCGGCCAGTCGTACCATGGTACTCGCCATGGGTAATCCCTATGTGGTGCAGGATTTCCCCGCGATCCAGAATTATGTTTGCGCGTTCTCCAACGCAACCGTGTCGGAAACCGCTGCCGTGAAGGCGATCTTCGGCGAGATCCCGATCAGCGGCCATCTGCCGGTTACGATTCCGGGAGTCGCATCCCGAGGCGAGGGTCTCGAACGCCCCGCCCGGCCAATCTCAGCTCGACCAAGCTCAGGAGGTTCCTCCCATGTTCAACAGTAAAGTGTCCAGCCGTAAGATATTCAGCCGTGCCGCGATCGCAACACTTTCCCTAGGCGCGCTGTTTGCCGCCGTCTGCGTTCTTCCCGCTTGCAGCATCAATGCGAACGACAAGCACAATAGCAAGGATGGCGTGGCGCACGTTGACATCAAGTCTCCCATGGGCGATTTGCACGTCAGCGAGCAAGCCGATATTCGCGATGCCGGCCTGACGCTTTATCCTGGGGCCAAGCCCGCTCCGAAAGACGACAGCGACGACAAGAAGAGCGCCAATGTAAATCTTTCGATTCCGGGATTTTCGCTGAAAGTGGTGGCTGCGGAGTTCCTCTCCGACGACGCACCTGACAAAGTCATCGCCTATTACAGCAAAGAGCTGCAGAAATATGGAAAGCCTATTCAGTGTCACGGTGCCTGGAGCGGCGGTCACGTGGAAAGCTCGCCCGGCAAGGATTATGAAGGCTCCAGGCCAGTCTCGTGCGGGAAGGACGGCAGCGGAGACTCGGTGGAATTGAAGGTTGGAACCGAGGCGAACCAGCACATCGTCGCGATCAAACCCAACAGCCAGGGATCACGTTTTGCGCTGGTTTATGTGCGCATGCACACTGGCAAGGACAACACCATCTAAACGCATCGGGTGATCTGGCCATCGGGTCATCGGGTGATCGTAAGTGCGGGGTAAGATGCCCCGATGATCCGATCACCCGTTGCCCCGCCTTGCTCTCCTGGTTGGTTGTGGGCTAGCTTCAATGACGTGGAGCACCCTTGCCAAAAATGCGGGACCGCGGTCGAGGACGGCAGGCCGTTTTGTCCGCAATGCCGCGCTCCTCAAATCCACGTGCAGGTTGCGATTTCGGATGCTGAAACTGCCCCGGGCTTAAATCGCGCGCCGGACGAGTTTTCTCCGGCGATTGCTGTAGAGACGAGGCTTGCCTCGTTTCAGACGCGGCAAGCCTCGTCGGGAAGCGCGCTGGAAAGGGGAAAGGCCGTTCGTGCCGCGCTCAAGGCGGGCGTGCTCGGCGTTTTCATCGGGATGATCCCATTGCTCGGCATGGTGCTGACTGGGGCACTGGCCGTCTTTTTCTACCGCCGCGAAAATAGAGTCTCGCCTCCTACCGCGCTCGGATCGCGTCTCGGCGGAGCAGCCGGAGTGGTCGCCTTCGCCATCAACGCGCTGATGATTACCATCCGGATTTTCGTTTTCCATGCGCAGCAGGAATACACCGATGCCATCCTGAAAATCGCTCAGAGGTTCGGAGCAAACGTGTCCGACCCTGACATTCAAGCCAGCATCCACAACCTGTTCACTCCGGCGGGGCTGGCGATCACTTTCTTTTTTGGAATGATTTTTACTGTCGTGCTCGCCTCCGTTGGCGGTGCGCTGGCCTCGCTGATTCTGCGGCCTCGCAACACCCGCGTGTAATTTTACTCACAGTCGACGTGGGTTTCATGCCCGCCCTTGCTCTCATCTTTCCGCACGCGTATGATGCAGCGTTTATGAATTCACGCGCGCCAGGGCGCCCCGCCGAGCTCCATCAGACAGCGCAACTGATGTCGGCATCCGAAGTGGAACGCACCTTGATCCGGCTGGCGCATGAGATTCTCGAGAAGAACAATGGCGTCGAAGATCTGGCGCTGGTCGGCATCCGGCGTCGTGGAGTTCCGCTGGCGGAGCGTCTGGCAAAAATTATTCAGCGCATCGAAAAGAAACCGGTGCTGCTCGGCACGCTCGACATTACCCTCTATCGCGATGATCTTTCCACCCTCGCCTCCAAGCCCGTGGTGCAGAAACACGAGATGGAAATTCCGATTACGGGTAAGTCGGTGGTGCTGGTTGACGACGTGCTTTATACCGGCCGCACCACGCGTGCGGCCATGGACGCGCTTTTCCGGGCGGGCCGTCCCAAACGCCTGCAACTTTGCGTATTGATCGACCGAGGTCATCGGGAATTGCCGATTGAGGCCGCTTTCATTGGACGAACCGTGCAAACAACGGGAAATCAAATTATTGAGGTAAAACTTCGCGAGGTCGATGACGCGGAGAGAGTCCTGCTGATGGAAAAGCAGTAGAAAACTAGAGCTAGGAGCCGGGAAACTCCAATCTCCGGCCTCAGCGCCTGAAGGCGCTCTCATAAACGCGGCACCTATGGCATGCCTGAAGGCATGCCCTGATACGAATCGCAATTGCAGCAGGGACTGTTAGACGATTATGAATCCAGCGCGCGGTTCGCTGCTCGGTATCGAGCACCTGGAAGCAGCCGAGATCCTGAGACTCTTGAAGTTTGCCCGGCGCATGAATCCGGACAAGCCACGGCCCCTGCTCAAGGGCAAGCGTGTGCTTCTTCTTTTCTACGAAGCTTCCACTCGCACGCGGAGCTCGTTTGAAATCGCGGCCAAATCAATGGGCGCTTACACCGTCCTCATACAGTCCGCTGGTTCCAGTATCGAGAAAGGAGAATCGCTGCTGGATACGGGATACACGGTGCGCGCCGTAGGCGCGGATATCATCGTTATCCGCCACCCCAACGCTGGAGCGCCGTACGTCATGGCGCAGCACATCGACGTGCCCGTCATTAACGCTGGAGATGGACTGCACGAGCACCCCTCGCAGGCGCTCCTCGATGCTTACACAATTCTGCGCAACAAGAAAACTTTCAAAGGTTTGCAGGTTGCGATTGTCGGCGACATCTTTCACAGTCGTGTAGCACGGTCGGCGTGCCATCTGCTAAGCAAGTTCGGCGTGAAGATTATTCTTTGCGGTCCGCCGGAACTCGCGCCCGACATTGCGATCACCCTTGCGCCCGGCATCCGCGTGACTCGCCACATTGAGGACGCCTTACACGGCACCGATGTTGTCATGCTGCTGCGCGTGCAGAAAGAACGCCTTTCCGGGCTGAAAATCGACCTTGCGGAATATGTCGCACGCTACCAGATGAACCCGGCCCGGTTGAAGATGGCGAAGAAAGATGCCATCGTGATGCATCCCGGCCCGATCATTCGCGGTCTGGAACTGACCAGCGAAGTCGCCGATGGCGCTCAAGCGCGCATCCTGGAGGAAGTGCATAACGGCGTGCCCATGCGCATGGCGATTCTGGCGCGGGCGATGGGAAAGATGCGATGACCAGCCCGGAAAAGAATCGAACCAGTTTGCTGATCAAGGGCGGCCACCTGATCGACCCGGCGGCTCGCATCGACGCGCCCATGGACGTGCTGCTGAAGGATGGCCGGGTTGCCGAAGTGGCTCCTCCCAACAAGATCAGGAGGAGCACGGACGAAAAATTCGATGCCCGCGGACTCATCGTCGCGCCCGGCTTCATCGATCTGCACGTGCACTTGCGCGAGCCCGGCCAGGCGCACAAAGAGACGATCGCGACGGGCACGGCGGCCGCAGCTGCTGGCGGTTTTACTTCGGTCTGCACCATGCCCAACACGGTGCCGGTTGTCGATTCGGTCGAGTGGATCGAGTGGCTTCGGCAGCCCGAGCGCGGCGCGGTCGTCAATGTATTTGCCATCGCTGCCGCGACCCGGTCGAGCAAGGGGGCTACGCTCACCGACTTTCGCGCGCTGCACTCCACTGGAGCAATTGCGGTCACCGACGATGGCAAGCCCATCCTCGAAGACAACATTATGCGCGAGGCTTTGGTGCTGGGCGCAGAGATGAATTTCCCGGTCGTGCAACATGCCGAAGACACTCGTATGACCGAGAATTGCTCTATGCACGCGGGCGCGCGTTCGTTCCGTCTCGGGTTGCGCGGTATGACCGCGGCTGCCGAAGCCTCGATCGTCGAGCGTGACGTGCAGCTTGCGATGCACATTCCCAACGCTCGCCTGCACGTTGCACATCTGTCCACGGCGGACGCACTGAAGAGTGTGCGTCGGGGCAAGCGCGCTAAGGCGCGCGTCACGTTTGAAGTCACGCCGCACCATTTCACGCTGACTGACGAGGACATGCGTGACTACGACAGCAATTACAAGATGAATCCCCCATTGCGCTCAGCCTCCGATCGCGAAGCCATCGTGGTGGCGCTCGCCGACGGTACGGTGGACGCCATCGCCACCGATCACGCCCCTCATGCCGTCCACGAAAAAGAAATGGAATTCGAGCGCGCGGCATTCGGCATCACCGGCCTTGAAACAGCGCTCGCGCTGTCGATCACCAGGCTGCATCGCGTGAAGCGAATCCCTCTTGCCCGCATCGTGGAGCTTTTCACCGCCGGTCCGGCTCGCTGTTTCGATCTTCGCGGCCGCGGCTCGCTTGTCCGCGGCTCGGTCGCCGACGTTACGGTTTTCGATCCGAAGAAGAAATGGACCTTCGACGCCGCCAAGTCGCACTCGAAATCGAAGAACACGCCGTTTGACGGATGGCACCTGACGGGAAAGGTAGTTGCGACGATCGTCGGCGGAAGGATCGTGTATTCAGGGTGAGACCCCAAGTGTCAGACAAATGTGCTACAATGTCTGACATCATGTCCTCGCAGCGCATTACTATCCGCATTTCCGAGTCTTTGGTTAAACGCCTGAAGAAACAGGCCGGGATGAAACGCCGCTCCGAGTCTGCCTTGGTGCGTGAAGCCCTGGAGAACTATCTCGGAGAGGCCTCGACTCCCAGTTCAGCTTACGATCTGGCGAGAGAAGCCGGCTTGATCGGCTGCGCGCGTGGTTTGCCATCTGACCTGAGCGTCAATCGCAAGCATTTCGAAGATTTTGGCAAGAGCCGATGAAGCGGGTATTGGTGGACACAGGGCCGTTGGTGGCGATCATGTCACCCGCGGATCAGCACCACAAGACCTGCCTTGAAGTGTTGCACGATCTGCCCGGCCCCTTGTTTTCCTGTTGGCCAGTCATCACAGAGGCAGCCTGGTTATTGCGCCGACGCCCAGGGGTCGTCCGGCAATTGCTGGACAGCATTTCAGCCGGATTCCTCGAACTTCTTCCCGTCGAGAGCGCCGAGGCGACGGAAATCGGGAAGGTGATTGAAAAATACAGAAATATTCGCCCCCAAATTGCGGATGCCGCACTAGTTTATTTGGCCGAGCGCGATGGTTTTGACGTGATCTTTACGCTTGATCGGCGAGACTTCTCGGTGTACCAGGCAGGGCACAAGCGCGCTTTCCGCATCATTCCGTAAGTGCTCTGGATTCCGGTGCTACAATCCTCGGCCATGAAGCGTGTACTTCTCCTTCTTCTGCTGCTTCCATTCCTGGCTGCACAGACTGCGACCGAAGTCGAGATCACCGCCGAGCCCTCGCACCACCTTGCCCTGGAAAACGAATTCATTCGCGTTTTCAAGGTTGATGTCGCGCCCCATGCTTCGACGCTTATGCATCGCCATCGCCACGACTACGTCTTCGTCACACTCGGCGATGCTCACGTCTCTAACGAAGTCGAAGGCAAGCCTCCCGCAGACCTCAAGCTCGCCGACGGTGATACCCGGTTTGCGGCGGGCAACTTTGCCCACGTCGCAAAGAATCTCTCGGACCAGCCCTTTCGCAACGTGACGATTGAATTGATGCAGGATGAAAAATTGCGGCAGACGCCATCCCACTGGCCGGAGGAGAGTGGCGAAAAAACTTTCCCGGGTGGCCACAACACAATTCTTTTCGTGAAAGACGGAGTGCGCGTGTCCGAAGTCAACCTCGAACCAGGCGCAATTGTACCCAGCCACCATCACGACGGCCCGCATCTGCTGATCGCGATCACCGATCTCGATGTACGCAGCGACGTCGAGGGAATGGGCCCGATGCCCGGGAAATTCAAGTCCGGCGATGTTAAATGGCTGCCGGGAGGCTACACCCACACGTTGACGAATGTGGGGAAGAGTCCGGCGAGATTCGTGACGGTGGAATTCTAGATTGTTTATGTGGGGACGGGCGTCCCGCCCGTCCAAGCCGAGCGCAACTCGGCAGTTCGAGACCACAGCACATCTGTTCCGCTCTACGCGCTCTTGACCAACGGGTTTCCTGGAGAAACCAAACCGACACGATGCAGCTTAGCGGTGAGGAGGTCTTTGTCACTAGAAGCAGAAGCAGCGGCAAGGCGCTTGCGCAGCTTTGCGATTTTTTCAGCGCGGGTGCGGCGGCGGCGAATTTCCGGACGGCGGCTGGGTGCGGACATGGAGTTCTCCTTTGGTGTTCGGTGCCGGTATTCAGTAACTGATCTTCAGTGAGACACACGGTGAAATTACGAGTCAGAGTACGGCCGGCGCCGCGGACTCGTGCCGAAGACTCAATTATAGGGGTTCATCGGCAGTGCTGGCAAAGAGGATGGCGATCGCTACTATGCACCCTCGGCTGGCGGATTCTCTGTCTCAGACCGATAGCCTCCACAAACCAAGACCGGCAGACGCGGATATTTTGCGAACCGCGAATCCTCGAACGAAAGCTTACACATAAGGAAAATCGAACCGCGATCGGACTCAATCCGGCGCGCATGCTGGCAACTCTGGCAAAGGCCGGGGTTAGGATGAGTTGGAGTGTTGGGGACCACAGTCGTGCCAGACCGATTG
Organism: uncultured Acidobacteriaceae bacterium; assembly: GCA_963772195.1. Taxonomy (GTDB): domain Bacteria; phylum Acidobacteriota; class Terriglobia; order Terriglobales; family Acidobacteriaceae; genus Acidiflorens. The sequence continues at coordinate 790,153 of CAVYWE010000007.1, forward strand.
TATATACATTCCTCTCCCCGGCAATTCTGAGGACTCGGACCGCATCTCGCAGAAAAATCCCCGGGCAATAAAATTTCGCTTGACGTGACCATAAAGTCACGTTACTATATATTCACATTACGACGATTACGCTCATGAATACCCAAGGAGAAACTGCAATGACATTGGAAGATCTGACGCTCGACGTTGAGCAGCACATAGACATCAAGGCCACGCCGGAGAAGGCATTCGCGGCCGTCCTCCACCGCTTCGGGAAGGGCAACACCAGGCCCGATGGCCAGTCCCTGCAATTGTTACTTGAACCGAAACCGGGCGGGCGGTGGTACCGGGACCGAGGAGAGGGAGTGGGACACCTGTGGGGGTTTGTGCAGGTCATCAAGCCTCCCAGCCTGCTGGAATTGAGCGGCCCGATGTTCATGTCGTATCCGGCCAACAATCACGTGGAAGTCAAGATCGAACCGGTTTCTGGAGGCTGCCGAGTTGCCCTGCGGCATCGGGCGATAGGGATGATCGATCCGCAGCACCGAAAGGGTGTGGGGACTGGATGGAGTCACATGCTGGCAGAAATAAGGAAGGATTGCGAGTAGCGGCGTGCGAGAAATCGCTGCTGGTAAAGAGGACAGTCTCGACCCGGTGTGGAAGGCGCTCTCGGATCCGACGCGTCGGGCGATTCTGGATTTTCTGCGGGATCGTCCCCGCACCACGACCGAGATCGTGGAGCGGTTTCCGCAGCTCAGTCGCTTCGGTGTGATGAAGCATCTCGAGGTGCTGCGTCAAGCTCAACTGGTCGCCACGCGTGAAGCCGGTAGGCAGCGGGTGAATTCGTTGAACGTCGTTCCGATCCGGCAGATTTATGAACGGTGGGTCGGCCCGTTTCAGGAGCTTTGGTCGGGCGAACTCCTGGGGATCAAGGATATGGCTGAGACAGAAAGCTCGGGCGGAAGGCGAGGAGCCTCTCGCAGGCGAAAAAAACATTAGGCCGCAACCAGTAGTCTGCAACCCAGCAGTCTGCAACCGAGCGGTCTGCAACCGAAAACGCAACACAGACACAAATACAGAACAAGGAGAATGCTATGGCAACCCAACTCACCAGCGCCGGGATTCAAGGGCACGAAGTGGTTTCACCGAACGAATGGATTGCGTCCCGGAAAGAGTTGCTCAAGAAAGAAAAGGAGTTCACCAAATTAAGAGATGAATTGAGCCGGCAACGCCGCGAACTGCCATGGGAGAAAGTTGAAAAGCAATATGTGTTCGATGGTCCGAACGGTAAGGAGACGCTCGTCGATCTCTTCGACGGCAAGAGTCAATTGATTGTGTACCACTTCATGTTCGGTCCAGGTTGGGATGAGGGTTGTCCAAGCTGCTCGTTTCTGGCCGATCATTTTGACGGAAGTCTGGTTCATCTGGCGAATCGCGACGTCACGCTGGTCGTGGTTTCGCGAGCGCTACGGGCCCAGATCGAGGCGTTTAAGAAACGCATGGGCTGGCATTTCAAGTGGGTGTCATCGTTCGGGAACCATTTCAATCGCGACTACCACGTATCGTTCACCAAGGAGGAGATGGCGAAAGGGAAAGTCCCCTACAACTACGACATGGTCGAATTCGGGAGCGAGGAAGGACCCGGCGCGAGCGTCTTCTATAAGAGCGCTCGTGGCGACGTCTTCCATACCTATTCCGCTTACGCCCGCGGGCTCGACATTTTGGTCGGGGCGTACAACTTCCTCGACCTGGCGCCGAAAGGTCGGGACGAGGATGGTTTGGCATTCAGCATGGCGTGGGTTCGACATCACGACAAATACGCTCAGGGCTACGTCGTCGATCCCAAGGCGCAGTACGTGGCCCCGAAGGGTTCGGGATCGTCGTGCTGTTCGGAGGAGCATCACTCGTGATCGCCCATCGTTGCAGCGATGGTGTCTCAACCAGTTCTAGCCACAAGGCGGGGGCGCGGGTCGCTATCGGCGATCCGCGCGCACCGACGTTAGTGAGGCGTTGCCTCGACCTTGCCCGGTGGATAGTTCCGAGCGGCATCCTGGCGCTATTGCCAAAGTGCCCAGCCTGTCTGGCTGCTTACTTTGCGATTGGAACCGGAATCGGAATTTCAATGTCAACCGCGGTTTACCTGCGAAGTGCGCTGGTGGTGCTGTGCGCGGCATCGCTGTCCTATTTAGCAGTTAGTCGCGGGCGGCGCTTGATCCGGCTAGCGAGATCGCATCGCATCGATAACATCGCATTGAGATCCATTTTAAGGCGTACCAAATTGAGGGCATGAAAGCCGAGATGCACACACCACCGGAATTCGCTAGAATGTTAGTCCTTCAGAGAGGAACACCTTCAGAGAGGAATACCATGGCTAAGAAGAAAATTGATCCACTCAACAAGAAGCAGTATGGCGCAGTAACGGCCATGCTCACAGTTTCCGATGTTGCGGCGGCTGCGAGCTTTTATCAAAAGGCTTTTGGCTTTACCAAGCGCGGGATTATGAACGGTCCCGATGGCAAACCGATGCACGCCGAGTTGACGCTTCGCGGTGCGACGTTGATGCTGGGACCGGAAAATCCCGCGATGGGCAAACGCACGGCCAAGAGCGTTGGCGCCTCGCCCGCGGGTCTGTTTGTGTACGTGGAAAACGCCGACAAAGTCGTCGCCAAAGCCGTCAGCCTCGGAGCCAAAGGCCAAGGCCCGATCATGGACATGTTTTGGGGCGATCGGTGCGGCGCCGTCGTAGATCCGGATGGATACGCGTGGATGGTAGGGACGCACCAAGCCGAACCGACAGTGAAGGAAATGAAGAAGAAGATGTTGGAGCAGATGCGGCGTCAGCCGGCCGTTACTGCAAACGCGGCTTGAGCGGCTGCTCAACCGATGGGTCATTGCCAGCAGAGTTGGCGTTGGGGCGTAACTGCCCACCGGCTTCGAGCTGCGGAATCACGCAGGAGGACCCTGCCAACTCGTCGAACGGTAATGCTTCTCGATAGCTGCGCCGCTCTCCGTCACATGACGCGCGTGAGGGATCCGCAGTTGAGAACACTGTGGCAGCCGGACCTGTAAGCCGAATTCTGTCTGCCGTTTCCGGCAGGACGGTCATTCCTCTGGGCCGCGCATTACTGCGCGGCTCAAGCGACCTACCCGGAGGTTGTGGCGCGCCGAGCCGGCACGCGCTCCTGCGAAACCGAAGCTTCTCAGGAAATCCCTCCCTATTTGGTCTTGCTCCGTGTGGGGTTTGCCCTGCCCGCCGCATTACTGCGGCGGCGGTGCGCTCTTACCGCACCTTTTCACCCTTACCTGAGCCTTGCGGCCCGGGCGGTATGTTTTCTGTGGCACTTTCCGTCGAACGATCCCGCCCATACAAGCGCGGGGGTCCTCCCGGACGTTATCCGGCACACTGCTCTGCGGAGTTCGGACTTTCCTCCCGTCTTGCGACGAGCGACCGTCCGGTCCGGCTGCCAACAACTTCATTATAGTGCACGATTATCGTGGACCGCAGACATTGCAGGCAGATAGCGCGCGTCGGATGGTGCGTTCTCTCACCCCACCTCTTTGGGTGCGAGGAGGAATGTGTATGTCAGTAGGGCCAACCCGATCAACAACGGAATCAGTCCGGCGAGATAGACTGGTTCGTCGTTGACCAGCCCACGCAGAAGCGCCATGACACCGATGCCGACGACGGCGGTGATCAATCCGCCCAGCTTCATGCCTTCGAGGCGCCGTTTTGTAACGGTCCTATTCTGCTCCCGCAGCAGTTCGATCGCGGCTTTGGCACCCTCGCCTGAGCTCTCCGCAATTTTTTTCAGCGTTTCGTTCCTGTAGTATTCTTCTCTCTCTTTGCGGCGCGCATCCGACCACACAGCGACGGACAGAAAAGAGAATAGGGCAATGCTTCCTACGACGGGTATAAAGACTGCTACGACCCCGACCATGTTGCCGTCCACATCGAATGCCATTGTCAGCTCCTTGAAGTTCTGCTGTTTACGTCAGGTAGGACCAGCCTCCCGCGGTTCCGGTTGCATTTTCTTCGTCCGGAACGCATTTTTGAAATAATGCAACCGTCCGCGGATTCGCAGTGTCATACCGTTGAGGCAGAGTCCAGAGTGAGAATGAACGCGAGCGCCACCGACGATCAGGCCGATGTCGAAAGAGTGCTGGCTGGGAACATCTCCGCCTTTGAAGGGATCGTCCAGCGCTGGCAGACTCCGCTGGTTAACCTGGCCTACCGCTTCTGTCACGATCGTGGCCGCGCCGAAGATATGGCCCAGGAGGCCTTTCTGCGTGCTTACCGTGGGCTCGGCCAGTGGCGCAAGGATGCGGTCTTTTCCACCTGGCTCTTCGCGCTGGCGACGAACCTCTATCGTTCGGAGCTGCGTCGCATCCCGGCGCGGACGGTGTCACTCGAAGACATTGCCGAACCTCCGGATACGCGCGCTTCTGGCGAAGGGCAAGAAGATGAGGATCGGGATCTGGCGGTGCGGCGGGCGGTCGGCGCTTTGCCGGCGAAGTATCGCGAGGCCTTGACTCTTTTTTACTTTCACGAGATGGACGTCACCACTGCGGCGCGAAGTCTCGGCCTGCCCGAGGGCACAGTCAAGGCGAGACTGTTTCGCGGGCGCGAAATCCTGCGCAGCAAACTTCCGCAACTGTTGGCTGTGCCGCATCTGAAGGAGGCTTGATGAGACGCTTGACTGAACAGGACGAGGCCGAGATCAATTCCATTCTTTCCCGTGAGGATGAAATACTTCCGTCGTCGGGCTTCGCCGTCTCCGTCATGGACGCGGTTCGGCGTGAGGCCGCGGCACCGCCGCCGATCCCATTTCCATGGAAGCGCGCCCTGCCCGGCCTGGTGGTTGCGGGCTTGGCACTGGTACTGATTCTGATTAAGGGAGTTGCGGCCATCGCGCAGTTGGGCAAAACAACGACTCCACAGCTTTCCATGTCCATGCCGCCCGTGCCTCCGCCGATCCTCCACGGGGGCATCGGGTCTGCAGCGATCTGGACCGTTCTGGCGTTGCTGGTGGCGTTTGTGTCGGTGAAACTCTCGATGCGCGTTGCTTCCGGCAGGATGTGATGCTTGGTAATGGAGCGCCGGGCGTCCCCGCCCGGCCAACCAGCGGGACGGGCGAGGCGCCCGTCGCTCCATCATGTGACTCAAGTCGCAGGGGTCCAGCGTCGGACTGTTAAACTGACAGCTAAGGTAAGGAGCTCGGGCGAGCGTCTTTAGCCTGAGACCTGAGACCTAACACCTGCGACCTGGCCCATGAACATCACCGAAGCCATCAAGATCGCGTTCCTGTCGTTGTGGGCGAACAAACTTCGCTCCGCGCTCACCTTGCTCGGCGTGGTGATCGGAGTTGCCGCTGTGATTGCCGTGGTCACCTTCGTCAACGGCATCAATGGTTATGTGGCCACGAAGATTTTCAATCTCGGTGCCGACGTTTTCATCGTCTTCAAAAATTCACCCGCCGTCACCAACATCGACAAATATCTCGAGGGCGAAAAGCGCAAAGACCTCACCATGGAGGACTACGAAGCCGTCCTCGAAGCCTGCAAGCATTGCGAGTGGGTGGGAGCCGCGCTGCGCAACGACAGCGGACACGTTAAGTACGGCGAGCAATCCATCAGCGATACCATCGTCCGCGGCATGACGCCCTCCATGGTGCCGATTCTCGATATCGACCTCACCGCCGGACGCATGATCAACGATGTAGATATGAGGAACAACTCCGCCGTCGTCGTCGTCGGACCGGACATCGTGGATAACCTGATACCCGGCATGGATCCCATCAACAAGGAACTCCGCATCGACGGCTGGGTCTATCGTGTAATCGGCGTCGGCAAACGCAAAGGCAAGACGCTCGGCCAAAGCATGGACAACTATGCGCTGATGCCGATCACCGCGTTTCAGAAACAGAATGGTTCGCACAGCAGCATCCGCATCTCGGGCAAGGCCGCTGCCAGCGGCGCCGGATTCGAAGAGGCTATGGATGAAACGCGGGCTGTCCTGCGCGCCCGCCGCCACGTCCACCCCGGCGACGACGACAATTTCGACATTGAGACCAACGACAGCCTGCTGAGTATCTGGTCGAACTTCAGTGGCACGTTCTTTTATGCCATGATCGGCATCGCCGCAATCTCACTGGTGGTCGGCGGCATTGTGATCATGAACATCATGCTGGTTTCGGTGACGGAACGCACTCGGGAGATTGGCATCCGCAAGGCTATGGGCGCGCGCAGTGATGATATCCTGCTGCAGTTTCTCATCGAGTCCGTCACCTTGGCCCTGCTTGGCGGCGCAATCGGCGTAGTGTCCGGCATTTCCTTTGCCAAGGTCGTTACGCTTGCGATCGGCATGCCCTCGGAGATTAAACTCTGGGCAGTGTTTGCAGGAGTATTCGTGGCGGCGAGCGTGGGTGTTTTCTTCGGCGTGTATCCCGCAAAACGCGCGGCTCTGCTGGACCCAATCGCGGCGCTGCGATTTGAGACATGAGAACCTTGAACCACAGGGGACACAGAGGTTCACAGGGAAAAGCCACAGAGCAAGAGCGGGTTTCTCGGCGCCTTTGCGTCTCGGCGGTAAAAAGGTTGTGAAGCGATGTTGGTAAAAGGTGAACTCGGCGAAGGCCTCAACATGGCCGTGGACACGATCCGCAGCAACAAGCTGCGCTCGTCGCTGACCGTGCTTGGCATCGTGATTGGGGTTGCGGTCGTCATCGGAATTTCGTCGATCGTGCGCGGCTTGAACGACAACGTAAGTCAGGTCATCAGCAGCCTGGGCTCCAATATTATTTTCGCTTTCCACCTGGAGCCCTTCACCTTCGGACGTCCGACAGAAGAGATGCGCACCCGCAAAGAACTGACGTTCGACGACGCCATGGCGATGCAGGATCTGCCGCACGTGAAAGCGGTCACCGTTGGCGTGCGTTTTTTCCGGCCGGAACTCGGCACCGGCACTTACTCCGTCAAATACAAAGACCGCAAGGCGAAGCAAACCATTCTGGAAGGCGACACCGCCTCGTACAAAGACGTCATTGACGTCGCCCTCGACTCCGGCCGCTGGTTCAGCGATATCGATGAAGAGCGCCGCGCCCCGACCATAATCATTGGCCACGACACCGCGGAAGAGCTTTTCCCGAGTGAGCAGCCGCTGGGCAAAGAGCTGGACATTGAGGGGCAACTGTTTACCGTGATCGGCGTGGCGAAGATTCGCAAGAGCGTGTTCGGCGGAGGAAAGAATCCTGATGACAACATCGTGTTCTTTCCGCTGAGCACGTTCCGCAAGTTGCATCCCGAGCTGAAACAGTACTGGATCAGCGTCAAAGCCACCTCGCATGCTGACATGCCCAAAGCAATGGACGAAATGCGCGAGTTGCTGCGCCGCCGCCGGAAGGTCCCGACCGAGAAGCCAGACAACTTCGCTGTCTTCACTCAAGATTCGCTTTCCGACGTGTGGAATCAGGTCACGGGCATGATTTTCGTCTTCATGTTTGCGGTTTCGAGTGTCGGGTTGATCGTTGGCGGCGTGGGCGTAATGAACATCATGCTGGTTTCGGTGACCGAGCGCACGCGCGAAATCGGAGTGCGCAAAGCCATGGGCGCCCGCAAGCGCGACATCCTCGTGCAGTTCACGCTCGAAGCCGTCATGCTTACCGCCGTCGGCGGAGTGATCGGGCTCTTGCTGGGCGCGCTCATCACGACGATCGTCCCGGTGGTGTTTCCATCGCTTCCGGCCACCATGTCGTTGTACTGGTCGATATTCGCCTTCGTCGCCTCGGCCGCTGTGGGACTTGTCTTTGGCATCTATCCCGCGTGGAAGGCGGCCAACCTCGATCCGATCGAGTCGCTGCGCTACGAGTAACATGCTGCTGATGGCGCCATTGATCCAGCCTCTTACAATCAGAACTGTGCTCGAAACGATAGCCGCGATTGGAACTGTTGGCAGTCTGTTTTTCTATTTTCTCTCCGCGCTCTCCCTAGCCAGTTTCATCGGCGATAGGCGCAAACAATTCAAGCAGGTTCCACTGCCGCCAACCCAACTCCCGCCGGTTTCCATCCTCAAGCCCTTAAGAGGTGTCGATCCCGAAATCTGGGAAAGCTTCTGCAGCCACTGCGAACAAGCCTATCCCAATTTTCAATTAATCTTCGGGGTCAGCGATCCCGCCGATCCCGCTATCGAGGTCGTGCGTAAGCTTCAGGCAAAATATCAGAACCTTCCGATTGAGCTGATCGTGTGCGATCGCGTTCTTGGAGCGAATATCAAAGTCAGTAATCTGGCGCAGATGCTGCCCGCCGCACGACACGAACTCCTCGTGGTGAATGACAGCGACATCCGTGTCCCTCCGGATTATTTGCGCAAGGTGATCGCTACGCTCGCCGACTCTTCCGTGGGGCTGGTGACCTGCCTCTACCGCGGCGTCGCCAGCCCGACCGCCGGTCCGACACTTGGGTCGCGCCTCGAAGCATTGGGCATCAGCTCCGACTTTGTGCCCGGCGTTCTGAGCGCCAGATTTCTCGAGAGAGGATTGCACTTCGGATTGGGTTCAACGCTGGCGTTTCGCCGCCGTGACCTCGAAGCCATCGGCGGCTTCGAGGCATTGCTCGACTTTCTGGCCGACGACTATGAACTCGGCCGCCGCATCGCATCGACGGGAAAGCGAGTCAAACTCAGCGCCGCGACCGTCGTCACATTTCTGCCTGCCTACACACTGCGGCAGTTTTTCCGCCATCAACTGCGCTGGTCGCGGACCATTCGGGATGCCCGTCGCTGGGGATACGCCGGACTGATTTTCACCTTCGGCCTGCCCTGGGCATTGCTGACGCTGTTAGCGGCACGCGGGGCCCCGTGGGCGTGGTCCTTGCTCGTGATGACTTTCGCTGTGCGCATCGCCGTAGGCTTTGTCGCGGCGATTGTCGTGCTCAATGACGACCAGTTTTTTCCTTACATTCTCCTGCTTCCGCTACGAGATCTGATTGCGCCGTTCGTCTGGGCCGCAAGTTTTATGGGGAATCGCATCCATTGGCGAGGAGATGTCTTCGATCTGAAAGACGGTCGCCTGACTATCGCGAAGCCGGCGCCATCGGCTGATTAGAAAAAATAATTTTGCCGCCTCGCCGCGCGACCACATAGTTCGTCAAACCTCGCAATGCCGGCGGTTCATCCTCTTCGGCCCACAAGAAAACGCGCTGCGGCCCACGCCACATCTCCACAAACGACGCCTGTGTCTCGAAAACTCGCGGCGCTCCGGGAAACTGCGTACCGTACCACATGTTTCCACCGGGCGTCTGCAAACTGTGCAGCGGTAGCCCGGTGTAGAAATTCAAACTAGACGCATTTTCATAGAGCCCTATCACCACGATCTGATCGCCCGGCCGGTATTGCTCGCGAATCGCCATCGCCAGATACTTCGACGAAAGTATCGGAGAGAAGATGCCAAACGCAATCCGCACACATGCCAGCAGAACCACCATCATCGCCACTAGCGCTGCATTGCCCGCTCCCGCCCGTCCGCGACGGCGCAGAATCCAGTTGGCCAGCGTTCCCAGCAGAAATGCGAGTGAAAAGCCAAACAGCGGCACGCGAAACGCACCCATCGCCTGCGGGGTTAAATCCAGAAAGTGCCCGAACGAGAGCGCGTAATCCTGCGGATTTTTTCGCAGCAGGTCCGACAGATCCGTGCCCGCAGCCGGCGCCTTCGAGAAGAAGAGCAATGCAAAGCCAACCACCGCAATGATGACGCCAACCGCCAGTAACACCGCTGACGAAATCATTCCGCTGCGTCGTTCGCGGCTATCCGCAGCGGACGCTCTCTCTTTTTGCAGCCATCCGCCCACCAGCAATGCCATCGCCGGAATCGCCGGGATCGTGTAGTATTCCTGCCGCGTCGAGAGGCTGAAGAAGCCCACGATGACAAAGGTCCACAGAAAAAATAAAAGATACGCCCGCTGGCGTCGCGTCATCTGCGAGCGGAACTCGCGCCACCGCCGCGGCACTTCCCGCAGCGACTGCGGAAGAAACACAGTCCAGGGAATGAGCCATAAAACCAGAAGCGCCCAGAACAGAAGCAGCGGTACCTTATCGTAGTCGCGCGGAACGCGTCGGTTCAGGAAGCGCAGGATATGTTCGTTGACAAAGTAGAACCACAAAAACCCGCGGACGTTTCCCTGCGCCGGATTTCGCAACTCTGCCAGAATGTGCCATGGCGCAGCGATTGCGAGAAATACCAGCGCGCTTGAAACCAGACGCAGCTTAAGCAAGTGCCGCAAATTCCCCGTCAGCAGCAGATAAAGCGTGATCGCTCCTATCGGAAATACGAGCCCGATCAGTCCCTTAGTGAGTACGTTGAGCGCGCACATGGCGGCGATACCCCAACAGGTCCAGCGCGCCGGCTTCGGTTGCTCGAGCGATATCAGGAAAAGCCAGAACGTCAGCGTAAGCCACAGACCGACGGCGACGTCCGGAATCAGAAAGCGGGTAAAGAGAAATGGCCCGAGCGCGGTTGCCAGCACCAGTCCGGAATCGAATCCGCCTTCGCTGCCCAGAGCCCAGCGTCCCAAACCGTACGTGGAAAGAATCATTGTCAGCACGCCGAGCATGAGCGGGAATCGGGTGCTCCACTCGCTGACGCCGAACAGCGCGTAGCTCGTAGCCACGCCCCAATACATCAGCGGAGCCTTTTCCAAATAGCGGATGCCGTTGGCGTAGAGCGTGACCCAGTCGTGGCGCTGCAGCATTTCGCGCGCCGCCTCGGCATGCACCGTGTCGGCATCGTCGAGCAAGGCGGGCCGGGAGAGTCCGGCCATGTAGATGACCGCCCACAGCGCAATCAACACCAGCACGGACATCCGCCAGTCCGAGAGCAACTGGTTCGGACGGGTCATTCCCGTATAGTCTGTCGGGTGGATCATGGTTGGAAGGGTCGCGCTTTTGATTGTCGGCGGATCGAGATCGCGCGCAGCGCTGGGATTCATTGCGGGATTAATCATTATACGGGACTGTGGGTACGGAAACTCTGCCCCGTCCTTGCGGGGCGGAGCCCCTCCACCACACAACCTTAGTCCGCGGCAACCCCGCTAGGAACACGGTCGCCCGCCACTTCGCGGTAAATCTCGAGGATTCTCGACACAGAACTGGTCCAGGAAAATCGCTGCGCTTGCTCATAGCCGCGTTGTTTCATCCGCGCGCGCAGTACCGGATCAAGCAGCACTCGCTGCAAACCCCGCCGAATCTCAAACACGTTTTCCGGATTCACCAGCAACGCCGCGCCCCCCGCGACTTCCGGCAGGCTCGACGTGTTCGAAGTGACCACCGGAGTTCCGTGGGCCATCGCTTCGAGTGGTGGCAATCCAAATCCCTCGTAAAGCGATGGAAACACAAAAATCTTGGCTACATCATAAAAAATGCGCAGCACTTCGATGGGTACGAATCCCAGGAAACGTACGTCGTTCTGCACGCCGCTGCGCACCACGGTGCGACGCAGCCGCGGGTGGCTCGAAAGATCGTCTCCAATGATGATGAGCTTCAGATCCGGAAACTGCTGCTCCTTCTGAAGCTCGCTCTTCAGCGCCGAAAACGCTTCGATGATGCGCACCACATTCTTGTGCGGCCGAATCGCACCCGCATACAGAATAAACGGATAGTTCACCAGATAGCGCTGGGCAATCAGTTCGCGGTCCGCCTCGGTGGCGTGGCCGTGCAAAAAACGCTCGTCGATCGCGTTGTACACCACCTCGATGCGCTCATCCGGAATGGCCAACAACTTTTCAATCTCGTTCTTGGTGAATTGTGATACCGCGATCACGCGCGCCGCCTTGCGCAATACGCGCCGCGTCAGGTAAAAGTGCAGATTGCGGCGCAAACTGGAAGCGTTGCGCGACCCATACATGTGCTCCAGTAGGTCGTGCACTGTCAGAACATAAGGGCAACTCAATCCGCGCGGAATCCAGAACAGGTGTGGAACGTGAACCAGATCGCACTCCAACCGCCGCACGATCGCCCGGAATTCCAGATTCCCTTTCAGCGTATCGTCGCGCCGAGCCAGTTCCACCGCCTGGAAGTTGGGCGGCAGCGGTCCACATTCCGCCACCTTCGCTAGCGATCCGATGAGGAAGTATTTGCTTTCGGGATCCAGGCGCGCCAGCGTGCGGACCACGTTTCGGATGTAGGTGCCCACCCCGAATTCCGTCATGCGACGGATGTCGATGGCTACTTTCACAGCCTGAATTTAACCACAGGGAGCACAGGGGAACACAGGGAATTCACGATAACCTTGTTATCGCGAGCGAAGCGAGGGACCCCTATCGCCCGAGAATGTCTGCCGGGAGTAGGTGTCCCTCCCCTTCGGCTACGCTCAGGGTCGGGATGACAAACTATTAGGAAGGCTAGGCTCGCACTTCCGCTTGGGCCCGCGCCCGACGCTCCGCATAAAGCGGAAATTCCTCTGCCAGCCCCAACACCTGTTTGCGGATTTTCCCCAGCACCGTAGCGTCCGTCCGATGATCGAGCGCCTCCGCGATCCAGTGCGAAATCTGCCGCATCTCCGCTTCTTTCATTCCCCGCGTAGTCACCGCCGGAGTGCCAATGCGAATGCCGCTAGGCTTCATCGGCGGATTCGTATCAAAAGGAATCGCATTCTTGTTGACCGTAATGCCAGCCTCGCCGAGAGCTTTCTCCGCTTCGCTTCCCAACATCCCCTTCGCGAATACGTCCACCAGCATGAGGTGCGTATCCGTTCCACCGGAGACGATGCGATAGCCATCGGCCGCCAGCGTTTCGGCCATTACTTTTGCGTTAGCCACGATCTGGCGCGCGTAGTCGCGGAAACTCGGTTGCGATGCCTCGAGGAAGCACACCGCCTTGGCGGCAATAATGTGCACCAGCGGCCCGCCCTGCATTCCGGGGAAGACAGTCTTATCAATCGCCGCCGCAAATTCCTGCTTGCTCAGGATCATGCCCGAGCGCGGCCCGCGCAGCGTCTTATGCGTGGTCGAAGTCGCAATGTGCGCGTGCGGCACGGGCGATGGATGCGCTCCGCCCGCTACCAGTCCCGCGAAATGCGCCATATCGACCAGATAGAGTGCGCCAACTTTGTCCGCAATCTGACGCATGCGGGCGAAATCAATGATCCGCGGATAAGCGCTGCCTCCCCCAATAATCAGCTTCGGACGCTCTTGCGTGGCAATCCTCTCCAGGTCATCGTAATCAATCGTCTCCGTTTCCTTGGTTACGCCGTACGGAACGATCTTGTATGTCTTGCCGGAGAAATTCAGAGGATGCCCATGCGTCAGGTGCCCGCCATGAGCCAGATTCAATCCAAGAATCGTGTCGCCCGGTTTCAACACAGCCGAGTAAGCGGCTTGATTGGCCTGCGATCCCGAGTGCGGCTGCACGTTCGCATTCTCCGCGCCAAAAAGTTTCTTCGCCCGCTCGCGCGCCAGTTCTTCCACCACATCGGTAAACTCGCATCCACCGTAATACCGCTTACCGGGATACCCTTCCGCATATTTGTTGGTGAACACGGATCCGGCGGCCTCAAGCACAGCCTCGCTCACAAAATTTTCGGAAGCGATCAGCTCCAGCCCTTCGTGCTGGCGGCGAGCTTCGTTGTCGATGGCGTTCGCGATCTGCGGATCAACTTCATAGAGTGGGCGGGACATGTCAGAATTTTTCATAGTTAGGGACCGGAAGCTATTTTACTGTGGCGCGGACACTCCTGTCCGCGAAAGGCGGCGAACTTTTTCGGACCCGAGACGTCTTTCACCCAGAAGAATGGCCAACCGAACAGGGCTGAGATATCATCCAAGGCAACGGAAAGGCTGATCACAATGGACTTCCTCAGATATCGGCACGTTCCCACAATTCTTCTGCTCGCCGCACTCGCAGGCTGCACTCAACCACAAAACTCGCAGGAGCTGAAAGAAAAAACCGCGCAAGCAACGGCCGAAGTGAAGCGCGATGCCAAAGCTGTGGCGGCAGGAATCCGCGAGGGCTGGAGCCGTGACAAGCCACTCGATTTGAACTCCGCCACAAAAGAGCAGTTGCTGAGCCTGCCGGGCATGACTGAGGCCGAAGGCGATCGCGTAATCGCGGGACGTCCCTACAACGATCCCAGTGATTTGGTGAAGCGCCACATCCTGTCCAAGGCCGAGTACGACAAAATTGCGGACCAGGTCACGGCCAAGAAATAACGCCCAAGCAATCGCGGGAGTTGGGCCCTAGTCAAACGCCGTCCGCAGAAAACTCGCGAGCTGCCATCCATCCATGTATTTGTACGGCGTTTCCCCCATGGTGTAATGCCCGCAAGGCAGCACGACGACTTTGTGATCCAGTTTGCGTTTTTCGAACTGCTCGACCACCTGCTCCGAAAACTCCGGCAGGAAGGTCATGTCGTACTTCGCATAGATAATGAGCGAGCGGCGCGGCCAGCGCGAAAACTTATCGAAGTAGACCATCGGACTGACGGCACGCCACACCTGCCGCAGATTCTCCAAATCGATGGCCGTTTCCAGGCCCTCACGGATATGGCGCGTGGACTGCCCGTGCCACACCACATCGGCAAAGTAAGTCGAGGCGTGATTGAACGCGGCCACCTGAATCCGCGGATCGTGCGCGGTGGCGATAAACGCATAGCAGGACCCGAGGCTCGTACCGACGATGCCGAGCCGATTGTAACCCTGCGATTCCAGCCAGTCGAGACAGCAGCGCACATCGATCACGCCCTGGCGCGCCGAATCGAGCGTGCGGCCAATGTTGGCGGAAACGGCATAGTCGGCGCGGTCGATCTCCGGCGGCCGGCGAATGTCGTGATGCGGCATGCTCAGCCGCAGCACCGCAATCCCCATCCAGTTGAGAACTCGGCAGAGGGCGTTGTAAGAAATCGCATCGGAATTCCAGTGCGGCAGCAAAACTACCGCCCTTCGCCCGCGTGCCGGAAACCAGCGCGCGTTCACCAGATTATTTTCGGGAAAAGGCGTCGCCACCGGCGAGGTGAAGCGCAGAAACTCCGCATGCGTGCCGCGAACTTTTTCTTCCAGTCGCGGGTCCGGCACTTCGCGCGTGCTGAATACCTGAACCTCGCGGCGCTCCAGGCGGAAATCTCTCGGCTTCTGGTAAGAGTAAAAGTCGTCGCTCGCGTTGACGATGCGATCATTGAAACGCGAGAAATATTCCAGCAGGTCGCGCGAGCCCTGTCCGGAGTCCGGCCCAGAGCTTTGTCCAGAAGGACCGCCGTTGCGGCCGGGCCAGCTGTGCGTCCAATCGAGCCCCCAGTCCAGCGGACGCACGACGCGGTTATTGTCCACCGACGTGAGCCGGGTTTCCCAGTCGTACATCCATTGAGCGTAGCGCGAAAGCATCTCTATCTAGGAATACAACAAGCGGGCTCGGATTGGCGACTCGGGTCCAGTTTAATGGCGGGATTTAGCACTCAGCAGTCAGCACTCAGCATTCAGTAGTTCTCCGATGCCCAGCCCCTTGAACTGATTTCGAAGAACTTACGGTATATCGCTATAGCGATGCCCTGATACGAAAAGCGCTGGCTGAATGCTGAGTGCTGAATGCTGACGGCTTAGCTGTAAACCCTCGGTACTCTCTGCGACAATCCGCACAGAATTTCGTAGGGCACGCTTTCGCACCAACGCGCCAGTTCGACGGCATCCACGCTCTTGCCACTGCCTTCGCCGGTGCCTGTGCTGTCGCTCTTACCTATTAAGACGACTTCATCCCCCACCGCGACGCCGCTTATGTGGCTGACGTCCACGATCGTGAGGTCCATCGAGACGCGTCCCACCACCGGCGCGTATTCGCCGCGTACGATCACCCGCGCGCGATTCGAGAGCAGCCGCGGATAACCGTCCGCGTAACCGACGGGCAGCACTGCAATGCGGCTCCGCGCTTTGGTCACGAAGGTGCCCATGTAGCCGACTGCTTGCCCCGCTGCGACCTCCTTCACCGTCAGCACGCGCGTCTTCCACGAAAGCACCGGACGCAGCGGCAACTCTGCCACAGCGGCGGTCTCGCCGCCACGCGTGAAGGCCAGCGAATATCCGTAGAGTGCGATTCCCGGACGCACCATTGTCTTCCAGGTCTCGGGCCGCGCGCTCATGGCGGCGGAATTTCCCATGTGAACCAGCGGCGGCCGGAGCCCGCAATTCCGCAACACCGCAAGTCCCTCTTCAAAGCGCTTCATCTGGCGCACTGCGTCTTCGGAGTCGAGCACTTCCGCCGACGCGAAGTGCGTGCTCACTCCTTCGAGAGTCAGGTGCTTGCACGCAGACAACATCTCGCACAAGCGGGGCAACGCTTCCTTCGATGCTCCAAGACGGTTCATGCCCGTGTCGATTTTCAAATGCACAGGCAAACGATGTGACGGAAGATCGCTCTGCCGTTTCCGCGCCGCGCGTTCGAGCAGCTCAATGTGCCAGGGCTCCCAGATCGTGGGAGTGAGATGTTGGGCGACGATTCCGTCTTCCTCGCCCTTCCAGATTCCCGTCATCAGCAGGATGCGGGCTTTGGTGCCGGCGCCCCGCAGCGCCAAGCCTTCCGCGGCATCGGTCACGCCCAGCCACTTGGCGCCCTCGGATTCGAGAGAGCGCGCGCACTCCACTGCGCCGTGGCCGTAACCGTCGGCTTTGACCACGGCACAAATGGTGACGCCTGCGCCGACGTGCTTCTGAATCGCGTGAAAATTTTGTCCGAGCGCTCCGAGAGAAACCTCAGCCCAAGTCCGGCCGTCGAGAATCAGCGAGCGGATTTCCGGCATCTTCAACAAATCTTGGCGCGGGGCGTTCACACAGCCGATTATAGTGACCGCGCGAGCCGCGTTGTTAAGTGCCAATGGTAACTAATGACTTTCAACTGCCCGACAACACGAAATTCACCGTGATTTCAGTTTCCACTTCGATGGGCTCGTTGTTCAGGAGGTACGGGCGGTAGCGCCATTGCCGGACCGCTTCAATCGCGGACTTGACCAGCATCGGGTGTCCGCTGACCGCGATCAGATTCTCAATCGTCCCCGCTTTGCTGACGATCGCCCGCAATTCGACGGCGCCCTGAACTCGCGCAAGGCGCGCGATTGGGGGATAGGCTGGCTGGACGCGGTAGATGATGTTGCCCTCGGCCCAGTGCGAGACTCTAAGAGGATGCGTGGGCACAGGTGGCGGCGCTGGAGCAACATCAACTGAAAGGCCGGTCGAGTCCAAAACACCGCGCCTGCTTATGCCAGTTCCTCCCTCCACGCCGAGATTGCTTACATCCGGCGAAGACGCAACCGGTTGTTCGCTCAGGTTTTCGATGGTGTTTGGAATCGTTGTCGGTTCCTGTAGTCCTTGGTTGCCGTTCTGCGAATGAATCAGCCGCTGTCCGCCCGGTGGCGCAGGTGCTGACGGTGGCGTGAGAATCGGCGATTCGCCGAACCACTGCAGCTTGGGCGGTCCCTGAATCACGAGTAAGGGAATCAGTAGCAGCAAGCTCAGTCCAAGGGCCTGCATGGTGAAGGATGCGAGCGTGGTCCATCCGCGACGGGCAGACCGGTTCCAGTTGCTTTCGAGCGTGCTGAACATAATGTGTCCTCCGGAACGGGCCCCGATATTCCGTACAGACACCTACACCTTGCGATTTGATCCTGAGCGATCGCTCTCCACCAGAAAGACGAAAAAAAAGACCGCGTCTGGACGCGGTCTTAATAAATAAAATCTGGAACTGAAACTATCCGAGCGGTGTCCCTTACTGTTTCGGCGGAGTGGTGGCCGGTGCCTTGGTCGCGGGCGCAGCAGGTTTGCTGGCGGGCGACGTTGCCGGTCTCACGGGCTTGGCAGGCGTGCTGCCCGCCGCTGGCGCCGGCACACCGGATTGCACGTTGAAGGCTTCCACGATCGGTTGCGTGATGTCGACGGCCGGTCCGTACCAGATCACCGGGCCGCGCGGCCACTGTTGGGACGTATCCAGGATCATGCCATAGCCGTTTTCGCTGGCATATTTCACGATGAGTGGAGCCATCTTGGTGAGGATTTTATTTCCGATCTCGCCCTGCTGGTTCTGGAAATCTTCTTGCGCGTCCTGCGTGGAGCGATCAAAGCTCTTCTGCTTCGCCTCAATCTGCTTCACCAGCTTGTCGCGGGATTCCTCATTCAATTTGTCTTGCTGGGCATTGAGCTGCTTCTTAAGGCTGTCGATTTCGTCGGCCGAGCCCTTTAGCTCGTTTTGCTTAGGTTCAAACTTCTTGGCGAGCACGTCGAAATCCCGCCGTCCTTCATTGGAGGCGAAGATCGCCTGTTCGATGTTGATGGTGCCGACTTTGGTGCCGGTAGCCTTGGCCGCCGCCGCAGCAGCAGCGGAGGGAGCGTTGGGTGTGGTGGCAGCCGCCGCAGTAGTGCCGGCAGCCGGGTCGGCTTGGGCCAGAGCGAAGAGGGAGAGGCCGAACACTACGGCCACGGTGACGCACGCAGACTTCTTAATCACAAACTTCTTAATCATTGGATCCTTTGAACTCCTTCGGATTTTTCGGAAATGCTGGAAGCCTCCAGCTCGCTGGGCTCAACGAAACTGATCGCAACCCGAGCTTATTAGTCGTAGTCCTGAAACATGCACCTGAAACCGGAGCAGCGAGCCCGCAAGGCGGGTACGACGCCTGGCTTCCTTCGCGCCGAACCGCAAGCGTGGTGATCAGGGTGTGGACGCTCTGCATTATACGGAGCGTGCAGGAATAGCGTCAAACGGACCTCGCTGTTTTTGCTCGCCGTTCTTCTAATTAGTTCGATGCGGCATTAGTTCGACGCGGCCAAGCCGGTAGCAGTCGGCTATCAGCTCTCAGTGGTCAGGAAAACCAAACGCCCTCTGGGTCACTGTTTAGTACCACGGCATCTCTCCCTTGATCTATTGGAGTCATGGGTTTAGACGGAGACTGCCAGCTCATCATAGGGGCCTTCATCCCATCGCACTCAACCCTCAATAATGAAATCGGTAGCGCAGTTCGACGTAGATCTCGCGCGGGTTGTTCCAATGAAAACCTCCGAAGGTTTGGCTGTTGTCGAGGTCCACGCGACGGTTGGCCACGTTCATGGCGTTCAGGGAGGCGGAAACACGTTCTCCGAAGTCCTTGCCGAGAGACAGATCGAACGTGGTGTGCTGGGGCAAATGCCGTCCAGGATAAGGGCTGCCCGGGAACGCGTTACTAAAGCCGGAGCCGTAATAGACGTTCGTGGATGCATACGAGCGCCACGGTAGGGAAACGTCGGCACCGACGTTGAGCGTGTTTGTCTGATCGTGGTCGAGGGCGAAGAGCGGGGTGGGCGGAGCAAAATTCGTCAAGCCGCCCGTGATGGGCAGTTTGCCATCGGCGACCTGATTGGAATATGCCAGATGGATTTGTCCACGGTTGGCGATGCGCGGAGACCGTAGCGTCAATTCCCAACCGCGGATTTTGGCTCCGTCAATCGTGATCGGCAAACACAGCCCCGATCCGATGCAGCTATGGTCGAAGAAATTGTGAGCGTTGGTCTGGAAATTGTCGGCGTCGAGCACCCAGCCGCGATAGGGTATCGTGACTCCAAATTGATGCTCTTCGTCCCGCTCTCCCTGAAGGGGGAGGAACCCACAATTGTTCGAAGTGCAAAATTGCTCCAAAGGTCCTCCAACCGTGAGGAGGGGCGGCGCCTGGTAGTAGTGGCCGTAGAAGGCGCGGAAGGTCCAATTCAGGCGGGGGATATTCAACGCTGCGCCGAAACGAGGACTGATGGCGGTCTCTGTCATTCCGCCGCTGAAGTGCGTGGGGCGCATTCCCGCGGTAAGCGTCAACCAGGAAACTGGTTTGAATTTGTCGTCGATGAAGAAAGCTTCCAAACCGCCCGAAGCCGTATCGCGCTCGGCAAGAGGGGCATTATTGCTGCCGTCGTTGAAGATAATTCCGAAGAACTGGCTGTCATTTTGGTGAAACCCGTAAAAACCCGCCTGTAGATTATTCTTCGCTATGTTGGCACTGAAACTAACCTGTCCGCCAGCGTAACTGGAGGTGTGGTGGTCAGTGGTGGCGAGATCAACATCGGCAGGTGAGCTGTCGTAGTTGGCGCCGTTGCGGTGGTAAAAAGGCGAGACCGTGAGCAGCAGCTTTGAATTGAAAGTGTGAACCCAGGAGAAATTCACTAGCGCATCGGATTCATGGTTGCCATCGCGGAGACCGATGCTGGGATACTGCGGAGTGAAGTCATTCCCGGGTATCGATCCGTTCTCAAGGTCATTGGGAAAAGGATCGTACGGGATCTGGTAGTAGTCCTTGCGCAACGAGGTAACGAAACGCAACTGATTGGAAGGGTCTACGTTAAAAATCAGGGACCCGAAACCGCCGTAGCCATTGGCGGCATCGTGCACCACTTTCGACACAGGCGTTTGCAAGCCGAGATCGGTGCGGTTTCCATTCACACTGGCGTAGTAAGCGAAGCGCTCTGTATGACTGCCGAAGCTGAACTGGTCGTTCGTTTGATTGAAGTTGCCGGCGCTGAGAACCAGCTCAGCCTGATTGTTGCGCTCGAACCCGGAGCGCGGAACGATGTTGAACACGCCATAAGTCCGGTCGCCGAATTCCGCGCCGTAGCTGCCGCGGTTGACCTCCATGTAGTCGATGTCTTTAGGATCAAACTGCGGGGCTATATTGGACGCAATGTTCGTGTTGGGCACCGGAACGCCGTCCACCAGCCAGCTGGTCTGGTGACCTCCGCGAATGTGCAGTTGATCATGCGCGACGTACGCGCCGGGAACGAAATCCGTAATCATCGCCATGCTATTGCTGCGGGATGCCCCAGGAGTGCGCTCGATGTCCAGGCGGCTGACGAGGGTTGTGGGCGTGGCGGAATCGGTCGGGGCCACCTCAGGCTCGCCAGAGACAGTGACGTTGGCGTTCGCGGTTGCGACTTTCAAAAGAAAGTGAACGACGGGCACAGATCCCGAGATGACCGTGACGTCCTGTGAAGTTTGCGCGAAGCCCTGACTGGCGACGCTGACGGAATAGTCGCCGAGGGGCACAGCGTTGAGTTGGAATTCACCATTGGCGTCGGTGGTAACGCTCTTTGCCCAGTCCGACGATTTTGCTTTGAGCATCACCATGCCGTTCTGGATGGGACGATGCTGCGGGTCGTGCACGACGCCGCGGATCGCGCCGTAGATGTTGGCGAACGCGGCGGGACCGAAAAACAGCACGGCGGCGAGCGCTAGCAGCTTGTGGCGAGTCATAATTTCATGTCCTCTGTGGCGATTCTCTCCGGCACGAAATTGCGCTCGTAAGCAGAATCGCCTTCCGCATGCCGTTGCAGGCAGCAGAACAATCCGGTTTCGTATCAGGGCATCGCTTCAGCGATGCCGCAGAAGTGCGAACTCGGACGCTCCTTTTAGGGGCCAGGGACGCTGCCGCATTGCGCAACGCGCGCTAATTTTCAGGACTTGGCAAAAGGGTTAGCTATGAGGAGGGGCGCGGGCGGAATCATGTCCGGAGATGTCGCTTGAGAGCAGGATCATGCTTTGCGACGCACGCGCGGGTTCGATCAGAAGACTTAAGAAAGAGAGCAGATTGACGGCGGGATGCGCCCACTCCAAGGTAGCTGCGCGGCAGCAGCAATCGTGGTTCAGGCAACAGTTAGCGACGGCTTGAAACGAGGCTTCGGACGATTCAACGGGGGATGATTCGACCGGGGATGATTCTGGCTGGGGCGTCTTTGACTGCGCCATCGCATGATGGCATTGCATCGCAGGCTGCGCCGGGTGACCGGATACCGGCTGACGCATGCAGTGCATGGCTCCCGGCTGGGCAGCACGAGCCATCGCCAGCGGCGCGAAGGCCGGGGCGAGCATGACCAGCAGCAGAAATCTTGCAATCCAGCGAGAAGCGCTACACATTTGCGTAAAAGGATAGCAGTTGCTGGTACTCGGTTGCCAGTATCCAGTACCCGCCAAACCGCTGCCACTAAGAACTGAGAACTGGGAACTTTATTCCTGCTGTACCATTTCTCCGTGCATGGGCTGACGGAACGGCTATTGAAAACAATTCGGAAGCAGCAGTCGATTCGGGCGGGGGACCGTCTGGCGGTGGCGGTTTCAGGTGGGGCGGATTCCGTGGCTTTGCTTTGGCTGCTGCTGGAGTTGCGGGCCGAGCTCGGGATCGTGCTGTCGGTTGCGCATGTCAATCACAAGCTGCGCGGTGAAGAGGCGGACGAGGACGAGCGCTTTGTCGCGAAGTTGGCGCGGCAGCACGGGCTCGAACTACATGCTTGTGACGCGGCGGTTGACGGCAGTAATACTTCTGGGGTCAGTTCCGGTATTGAAGCGGCCGCGCGTGAGCTGCGCTACGGTTTTTTTCGTCAGCTCGCGCGTGAGGGTCGAGTCACGAAAATCGCCACGGCGCACACGCTCGATGATCAGGCGGAGACGGTGCTGCTGCGCATCTTTCGCGGTACCGGCATTCGGGGGCTTTCGGGCATTCATCCGCGGATCGTCTTTGAAGAGCAGGGGCGCGCGTTTGGCGAGTTAGTGCGGCCGCTGCTGGGCTTCCGGCGCGCTGCATTGCAGGAATTCCTACGCGAGCGGGGCCAGAGCTGGCGCGAGGACTCGTCGAATCGGGATACTGCCTTCCTTCGTAATCGCGTGCGGCATCGGCTGCTGCCAATGATCGGGGAAGAATTTGGCGAAGCCGCGATCGAACACATGGGTGAGCTGGCGGAAATTGCGCGGGCCGAGGAGGAGCATTGGGAGCGAGCGCATCCGGAGGTTCGGGGGCAGGGCGGTGGCGCCGAGAGTGCCGGAGATCGTGACGAGACGCGGCTAGCCGCGTCTCTACGGGTGGGGCGTTTGTCGGTGCTTCCTTTGGCGGCGCAGCGCCGGCTGATCCGCGCGTGGCTGGAAATGAATGCGCCACATTTGAGTATCTCGTTCCGGCTGATCGAAGAGGCGCTGGAGTTGGCGCGCGGATCGTCAAATAGAGGAACGGCGGGCAAGAAACTGGAGCTGCCGGGCGGGTGGTATCTTCGACGCGGACGGCAAGAGCTTTTGTTGGAACTGGAAACCTTCGCCGACCGCAGAGAAACGGCGAATTATCAGTACGCTCTAGCGGTGCCGGGCGCGGTGGAGGTTCGCGAACTGGGCGCTCGAATAGAAGCTCGGGTGGTGGATGTGGGCGGCGTTCCGGAGGATGAGCGCGGTCAGTTGCTGGATCTGGCGCGCATGCCGAAGGAAGTTCTGATCCGCAACTGGCGGGCGGGCGACCGTTTCTGGCCGGCCCATACGGCGGCGACAAAGAAAGTGAAGGAGCTGCTAAGTGACCGTCATGCGACCGGAGTGGCGAAAAAGCTCTGGCCGGTTGCGGTCGCGAAAGGCTACGGGCTGATCTGGATGCGGGACTTTGCGGTTCCGGCGTCTTTTCGGGCGCCAGCGGGAGCCGCAAAAGCTATTTGGATTCGGGAGATTGCGGGCATGATGTAACATGACATGACTGGAGTCGCTGCTGCACCGTTACAGCTTCAGGATTACCACGCTGGAGGCGCCACTTCTACTATGAATGTTTCGCCGAATGCCGGGTTGCGCCAGGTGATCTCGGTCGACCAGATTCAGAAAAGGGTTCGCGAACTGGGACGGCAGATTTCCGACGACTATCGCGGCGAGACCATGATCGCGCTGGGTATTCTGGAGAACAGCTTCCTGTTCATGGCCGACTTGGTGCGGGCGGTCGATATTCCCCTCATCTGCTCGTTTATCAAGCCGAGCTACAAGCAGAGCCAGCAGGGCGAATCCGCTGTGTTGGAGATTCTCTTCAGCCACGAACTGGCGATTGCAGGCAAGCATGTGCTGCTGGTGGAAGGGTTGGTGCATTCGGGAGTGACCAGCGAGTACCTGATGAACGATCTGCGGGCGCGGGGCGCGGCTTCGGTGAAGCTGGTCACGCTGCTGGATCGGCAGTCGGCGCGCCGCGTGCCGCTACAGCCCGACTATTTCGGATTTCTGGTGGACGATACGTTTCTTTGCGGCTATGGGTTGGGTAGTCCGGAGCAGACGGGACGGAACCTGCCGTATCTGGCTGCGACTACGTAGATCGTGTGGGAACGGGGCTCCGCCCCGTCCAAGTGAGGCATAGCCTCGCTGCCCGCGAATGTTCCCCCGTGACTTCTGTGCCTGGTTTTATCACTCCGTTTTCCAGCGAAAAGGTCTAGAATGAAGAGGCAGGCTTTTCCCAGTCGAATTTCCGCCTCCGGCATCTAATACCGGTCGAGAGGCGGCGTCTTTCTTTGCTGGGAAAGGGCTGCACTTAGAGGAGTTTTAGGTGAATTCAACAATCAAAACAGTACTTTTCTGGGCGGTTATCGTGGTCTCGGCCTTCCTGCTCTGGCAGGTTGTGAAGACCGGGAGCAATGCGCAGAAGGAAAAAGAAATCGGCTTTTCTGAATTCCTGTCTGATGTGGATCAGGGCAATGTCCGCGACGTGATGTTTATCGGGCAGGAAGTCAAAGGCAAGTTTAAGAACGACTCGCCGTTTCATACGATTGTGCCGGCGAATTATCCCGACATGTACAAGAAGTTGACGGAGAAGAACGTCCCGTACGGCTTCAAGGACATCAGCAACGGCACCTGGCCAAGCTGGATTCTTAATCTGCTGCCGCTGGTTTTGCTGGGCGCTCTCTGGTTCTTCATGATCCGGCAGATGCAGACGGGTGGAAACAAGGCGCTGTCGTTCGGTAAGAGCCGGGCGCGGTTGCTCTCCATGCAGCAGAAAAAGATCACGTTCAAAGACGTGGCTGGCGTGGATGAGGCGAAGGAAGAACTTCGCGAAATTATCGAGTTCCTGCGCG
Source organism: uncultured Acidobacteriaceae bacterium (assembly GCA_963772195.1). Lineage (GTDB taxonomy): Bacteria > Acidobacteriota > Terriglobia > Terriglobales > Acidobacteriaceae > Acidiflorens. The sequence goes on from CAVYWE010000007.1 coordinate 814,957, forward strand.
AGGCGCAGAAGTTCCAGAAACTTGGCGGACGCATTCCAAAGGGCGTATTGCTGGTTGGGCCTCCGGGAACGGGCAAGACTTTGCTGGCACGCGCGGTGGCGGGCGAAGCAAACGTCCCCTTCTTCTCCATCTCCGGCTCGGACTTCGTGGAAATGTTCGTGGGCGTGGGTGCGAGCCGCGTGCGCGATCTGTTCGAACAAGGAAAGAAAAACGCTCCCTGCATCATCTTCATCGACGAAATTGACGCTGTCGGACGTCATCGCGGCGCTGGGCTCGGCGGCGGACACGATGAACGCGAGCAGACTTTGAATCAACTGCTCGTGGAAATGGACGGCTTCGAATCGAACGAAGGCGTGATCCTGATGGCGGCGACCAACCGTCCGGACGTGCTAGATCCTGCGCTGCTGCGGCCGGGGCGTTTTGACCGGCGCGTGGTGGTGAATCGCCCGGATGTCCGCGGACGGGAAGAAATTCTACGGGTGCATACGCGCAAGATTCCTCTGGCGGACGATGTGGATTTGTCCGTGCTCGCCCGCGGCACACCGGGATTCTCCGGCGCCGACCTGGCCAACATGGTGAATGAAGCGGCATTGGCAGCTGCCCGGCAGAACCGCAAAGCCGTGCTGATGTACGACTTCGAAGTGGCCAAAGATAAAGTGCTGATGGGCGTGGAACGCAAGTCGCTTCTCCTCTCCGATGAGGAGAAGAAGAATACCGCGTACCACGAGGCTGGACACGCGCTGGTGGCTGCCATGCTGCCGCACTCCGATCCGGTGCACAAGGTCACGATCATTCCGCGCGGCATGGCTCTCGGTTTGACCATGCAGTTGCCGACCGACGATCGCCACAACTACTACAAGAACTATCTCGACACGCAGGTCGCCATCCTGATGGGCGGGCGTATCGCGGAAGAGCTTTTCCTGGGTCAGATGTCGACGGGCGCAGGCAACGACATTGAGCGGGCCACGGAACTGGCGCGCAAGATGGTTTGCGAATGGGGCATGAGCGACCTGGGGCCGCTGACCTTCGGCAAGAAGGAAGAGCAGATTTTCCTGGGACGCGAGATCGCGCAACACCGCGACTACAGCGAAGCCACCGCCATCCAGATTGACGAAGAAGTCAGGAAGATGGTGAGCGCGGGGTACGCGACCGCGAAGCGGATACTCTCGGAGAATCGCGAAACGCTGATCCGGATCGCGAAGGCGCTGATCGAACGCGAAGTGCTGGACGCTTCCGAAATCAAGTTGCTGGTCGAGGGCCTGGACCTGCCGCCGATCAAGCCGCTGCCGGCGAAGACCGACGACGGCGTGCAGCAGGTGATCAAGCCGGAGCGGGCTCCCGCCAAGGGCGGCGAGCGGCCGGCGACAGCCTAAGGGCAAAGATTAGCGATCAAGTGAGTCGTGCTCAGTGGGGCGGCCGGTTGGCCGCCTTCTTTTTGCCCAACCCCAATAGCCTGCCGACCTAATATATTGGGTTATCCCAATCGGGTTGATTTCGCCGAGTTCGATCGCCAGTGACTGTAGTTTCTCGCGTGAAGAAAAAAGCCATCATCATCGGCGCCGGTCCCGCCGGCCTGACAGCCGCCTATGAACTGCTATGCCGTTCCGATGTCATCCCAGTAATCCTGGAAAAAAGTTCTTACATGGGAGGTATTTCGCGAACGGTCAACTACAAGGGAAATCGCATCGACCTTGGCGGCCATCGCTTCTTCTCCAAAAGCGACCGTGTAATGAACTGGTGGTTGCAGCACTTGCCGCTCGAAGCAAGAGCTGTGGGCTCGCAGAACATTACGTACCAGCAGCAGCGCCGTGAAATCGGGGTCGCCGGCGCGGGACCCGATCCTCAGTGCACCGATGAGGTGATGCTTGTGCGCAAGCGCAAGTCTCGCATCTACTTCCTGCGCCAGTTCTTCGAATACCCCATTCAGTTGTCCCGAAACACCCTGGTCCAGCTCGGCTTGGTACGCACGCTGCGGATCGGTTTCAGCTACTTTCGCAGCATGCTGTTTCCAGAAAAGGAAGTCGTCAATCTCGAACAGTTTTTCATCAACCGCTTCGGACGCGAACTGTATCTGACGTTCTTTAAGGACTACACCGAAAAAGTGTGGGGCGTGCCTTGCAACAAGATCAGCGCCGAATGGGGAGAACAGCGGATTAAGGGCCTCTCGATCACCAAAGCAATTCTCCATTTCCTGAAGCCGAAAGCGAAAAAAAATTCGGGTGTCGCTCAGAAGGGAACCGAGACTTCACTGATTGAGCAATTCTTGTACCCAAAGCTTGGGCCCGGGCAGATGTGGGAAACCGTCGCCCGGAAGGTCATCCAAATGGGTGGGAAGATTGTGACCGGCTTCAACGTCAGCGCGATCCACTGTGAAAATGGGCGCATACGGGCTGTCTCGGGGACTGATGAACAGGGCCAGATACAGAAGTTCGAAGGGGATTACTTCTTCTCGACCATGCCCATCCAGGAGCTCATCCGGTCGCTGGACACAACTGTTCCGGCAAATGTGCGCGAAGTCAGCGACGGCTTACTCTATCGCGATTTCATCACCGTCGGCTTGCTGCTCAAGAAGCTGAAAATCGACCAGAACAACGGCTCCCACCAGCTCATCGATGATAACTGGATCTACATCCAGGAGCCCGATGTCCTGGCTGGGCGCCTGCAGATCTTCAACAACTGGAGTGGCTACATGGTGGCGGACCCAGAACGCGTTTGGCTGGGGGTCGAATATTTCTGCTACGAAACCGACGACCTCTGGAAGAAGGGCGACGAGGAAATGGCCGCCCTCGCCAAAGAGGAGTTGGACCACATCGGAATCATCGACCGCAACGACGTGCTCGACTCCACCGTCATCCGCATGCCCAAGACCTATCCCGCTTATTTCGGCACATACGATCGCTTTGAGGAAGTGCGGCAATACATTGATGGTTTCGAGAATCTTTTTCTGGTTGGCCGGAACGGAATGCATAAATACAACAACCAGGACCATTCGATGCTAACGGCAATGGTGGCAGTGGACGCAATCATATCCGGCTCCACGGACAAGGCGTCGATCTGGAAGGTTAATACCGAAATGGAGTACCACGAGCACAAGTAAGGTCTTCACTCTTCACAGGTCAGGTGGCAACGCTCGGTTCAGTACGGGGCTCATAGGGCCCGGCCGTTTTGGGCAAAACGCCGTACACGGCAAGCACCACAATCAGCGGATCGATTTGACGGCGGAAATACACCTCGACGTGCGTCACATAGTAAATCGCGGGAAAGAACAAAAGGACCATCGCGAAGAGAATCGCAACTGAACGATTCTCTCGCCACAGGCGGCGAAGGCCGATGAGCATCAGGACCGTGAGTGTGGTATCAAAAAAAACATTCGGCGGATCGAGAGGTTCCTCGGCCAGGTAGCGCTTGTCAAAACTCCAGAATCCTGTCCAGATGTAAAAGAATCGGCGCACTGTGACAACCGCGAACCAACGCGGATGAGTACGGATGAATTCGATACCCTTCTGTTTTTCCCTCTCCATGTAGCGGATTTCACCGAGTTCTTTGAAGGCTTTCCACTCTTCATCGTTGTGCCAGGGCCCGACCCAACGTGGACGCCAGTGAGAAGTGTCGCCGGTGTTCCCGATGTGGATCTCGAGTCCCGCGTTGTCCCGGAAGGGGATGAACTTGCCGAATACTTCATAGTTGCGTACAAACCACGGGCTCACGATGACGACCATGGCGAGCACACTCGCGGCCAGAGGCACCGCCCAGGGTTGTTTCTGCCGGTGCATACGATAGCAGACCCAGCCATTCATGAAAGGCCACACTGCCAGCACGATGGGATCCGCCAGCGCCGTCAGGCCCCATAGCAGCCCGACTCCGATCCAGCGAGAAAGACGAGCAGACCGCTCAAGGTACAAGGTCCAGAGAAAAAGCACGCTGAACAACGCGGTCGACAACCACGTGCTCCAGATTCGTTCCGCCGGAAAGTAAACCGCGTATGGGAAAAATGCCCAGGCCCAGCCCGACCACAATGCGACTCGTCGATCGAAAAGGTTGAGGGCAAGGTAGAAGACTGGCAGGCAATTCAAGGCGGAGAACAAACACTGCATGGAGAGCAGCACGATCGCCGAGGCCGCAGTGTAAATGCCGAAGATTTTGAAAACGCCCGCGGTCACGTACGGATAGAGCGGCGTCATCCAGGCGCTCGCGCCGGTATCCTCAAACAAGGGACTGCTGAAGCCGCGCCCCTCGACGATGGAGCGCGCCAACCTGCCGTTTTCATAAGAGAACGGCCAGTGATCGCGGTCCGGGTCCAGTTGTTCCTGATACAGGAAGCCCACTACGACGAGTCGAATGGTGAGCGCGACAAGCACCATGCAGAGAGTGCTTTGAAAACAGCGGTTCACGCTTGTGCGCATAGGGCTCGCCTGCGGATCGTGGGTGTCCATGCCTTCGGGTTGACTCCTCTCTCTGTGTCGTCAACTGCATCGCCCGTCCGGCTGGAGAAAGGCCTTCAAGCCCTGATGCGCCACATGACGATGAATGATGCAGATTTTAGAGTACCGGAGAGGATACCGGTCGCGGGAAGCCGGGGTCAACGCAACTCGCTGGCCCAAGGGGTGCTTGCCGCGTCTGCCAACTCGCCGTAGCATCTAATCAGTAAATGAATACTGCAACGATCCCGAACGGACGCGCCCACCTTGCACTCGGCGAGATCTTCAGCTTTGCCTACGAGACCTTCATGAGCAACAAGGTTCGCTTCGCTCTCACCGCGCTCGGCATGGTCATCGGAACCGCATCGCTGATTCTGGTTACCACCATCGGTCTTACGGGGAAGCAGTACCTCCTGAACCAGATTCAGGCGATCGGCGCCAATTGGGTTTACGTGGAATACGAGAGTGGCGGGGAACGCATCACCAACACCGGCAATGACGCTCTGACTATCGGCGACATGGAAGCGGTTCAGCACCAGATCAGTGGCATTGCCTACGCCTCTCCAGTTGTCCCCCTGAACGAGCGCGTGGCAGTCGGCGGAGGCAAGGAGCGAGACCTGCAGATCATGGGCGTGTACCCTGAATATCAGCAGGTCCGCAATATTGTGGTTCTCGCGGGACGATTCTTCGACCAGCAGGATTCACACGCCCACAACAAGGTCGGCGTGATCATGCCCAAGCTGGCCATCGAACTCTACGGTTCCGAGCAGGCTTCGCTAGGAAAGACGCTCAAGTTGAGCGGGCTGCCCTTCACCATCATTGGCACCTTCCGCGAAGGCGTCGACACATTCGGGCAATCGGAGGTGACCGACAACACCATGCTGATTCCCTACACCGTGATCCGTTATTTTCAGGAAACGCCCACGGTGAAGCAGATTTTCTTTTCGGCCGCCGATGCGTCTCTGGTGGTTCCGATCACGGCCCAGGTTCAGCGCGTCATTCAATCACGCCACCGGCCGGAATCCGTTTATAGCGTCAGGAATCTGACCCAACTCGTAGCTGTTGCCGACAAAACAGCGACCGCGATGACCGTGGTTCTACTCGCGGTGTCGCTGGTCGTGCTTCTGGTCAGTGGAATCGGCATCATGAACATCATGCTCGCCACTGTCAGTGCCCGTATTCGCGAGATCGGCATCCGCAAAGCGATCGGCGCCACCAACCGCGAGATTCGCTTCCAGTTCCTCTCCGAGGCTATCCTCATCTCCCTTATCGGCGGCATTCTCGGCATCGTCATCGGACTCGCCATCCCCTTCTCGGTCCGCTACTTTACCGCCTACCGCATCCCGATTTCAGGCCTCTCCGCCATCATCGCTATCGTTGTCTCCTCGCTGGTCGGCATCCTATTCGGCACCGTTCCCGCCATCCGCGCCTCCCAACTCGATCCCGTCGAGAGTCTGCGCTACGAGTGATAGGTGTCAGGTGACAGGTCTCTGGTCTCAGGAATCATCAATCTTGGCATACCAGACCTGAGACCTGAGACATGCCACACCGTGCGATACTCGTATGCGTTTATGAATCTGACTCTAAACTCTAAAGTTGCTCTCATCACCGGAGGATCGCGCGGGATTGGTGCGGCGGCGGTGCGGTTGTTTGCGGCCGCGGGCGCGAAAGTTGTCTTCAATTATCAATCGGCGAAAGCGCAGGCGGAAGGTCTGCTGCGGGAATGCGGCGCGGAAAATTGTCGCGCGCTGCAGAGCGATCTTTCAACCACGGAAGCGGCGCGGCAACTGGTGGCGAATGCAATCTCGGCCTTCGGGCGTCTCGACATTCTGGTCGCGAATCACGGTATCTGGCCGCCCGAGGATGTGCCCATTGATCGCATGTCCGATGAACAATGGCATCGCACGATTGCCGTGAATCTCCACAGCGTGTTCTCGCTCGTTAAGCACTCGGTGGGACAGATGAAGAAGCAGGGCGGCGGCCACATCGTGCTGGTCAGTTCGACGGCCGGCCAGCGCGGCGAAGCTTTCCACTGCGACTATGCGGCCTCCAAAGGTGCGCTGATCAGCATGGTGAAAGGATTGTCGACGGAACTGGCGCGCGACGGCATTCGCGTCAATTGCGTGGCTCCGGGATGGGTGGATACGGACATGTCGGCGGCGGCGCTGAATGATCCGACGACGAAAGAAAAGATTTTTCGAGGCATCCCGATGGGGCGCGTCGGCACGCCGGAAGAGATCGCGGGGCCGATTCTGTTTCTGTGCACTCCCTCTGCTGGATTTATCACGGGCGAGGTTTTCAACGTGAATGGCGGGGCGGTGCTGGTGGGGTAGGGAGGCATGAAGAATTTTGGGTTCCACTTAGTCGCTTTGGTTCTGGCCCCGGCCATAACCTTCGCCCAGCAACCCTCAACGGGCAAAGTCGGTGGCTCGGCAGGCGACCATCCAGGAGGCGCGCCAGAGATGCTACGCTCTACGTCAGGGCTCGCCCACATCTCCCAGGGGGTTGCCGAACGCCTCCTGATCAAGAAAGTTCAGCCCCAATACCCTGAAGATGCGCGGCACGGCCGCATTGAGGGGAAGGTTGTTTTGAGAGCCGTCATTGACAAGAAGGGAAACGTCGAGAATCTTTCTCTCATTCAGGGACATCCCTCGCTCGCCCCAGCCGCCACGGAGGCGGTCAAGCAATGGAAATACAAGCCCTACTTGCTTAACGGCCAGCCGGTTAACGTCGAGACGCAGGTCACAGTGAACTTTGTGCTGTCGGGACACTGATTGTTCATGGGCGGGCACGCGGGCGGACGAATGCGTCCGTCGCCACGTGGTCTTTGGTACAGCTAAAATCGTTCTGGATGCTTCTAAGCCAATAGAATCATGAACCGTCTTCTTCTTGTGTTGCTGATGTGTGCGCCGGGCTTTGCCCAGACTGCTCCACCTGCGCCTGCCGTCGCTCCGCCTGCCGTCAACATGAACGACTCCGACAATGCCCGCAAAGCGCGGGCGGTCCTCGATCAGACGATCCAGGCACTGGGAGGACAAGCCTACCTCACTTACGAAAGCAAGGAAGAGACAGGCCGCTACTATCCGCTCTATCACGGGCGCACCGAGAGCACCGGGATTCCTTACAACTACTATCTCAAGTATCCGGACAAGGACCGTTTCGAGGTCATCCACCTGAAGGACATTTTTTTGGTGGAGGGACAAGTAGGCAACGTCAAGGTCAAGAACAAGTTCGATATTGTCCTGATTCACAACGGCGACAAAGGATACGAGACGACGTACAAGGGAACGGCAGCGCAGGAACCGCTTGATTTAGAGAACTACCTTCGCCGCCGGCAGCATTCGCTCGAATGGGTGTTCCGCAAGTGGATACGCGATTCGAACGTGGCCTGGTTCTACGATGGTCTGGCGGTAGTGAATGGGAAGGAAACCGAAGGCGTCACGCTGCTCAACAGCTTGAATGACTCGGTTAGCGTTTTCCTGGACGAGAATTCGCACTATCCGGTCAAGATCAGTTATTCCTGGCGCGATGCGCAGGACAAGCAGAAAAACGTGGAAGATGAAGTTTACGACAATTACAAACTGGTGCAAGGAATCTGGACACCCCACTCCGTCACCCGTTATTTCAATGGAGAAACCTCCCAACAGCGCTTCATCAACACTGCGAGCTACAACCTGAAGCTGCCGGATTCGCTGTTCGAAGCGGCCGTGACGTACGACCCGAAAATGCCTCTGAAGAAGCGGTAGGCGTTGTGGTTTATGCGGCGCCTGCAAGAGGGTTGCTGCGAGCAAAACACGAACTATCACCCAGAGGTCGGTGCACGAAAGTCGTCGTTAACGGGCAAAACCGGGCCAAGTTCTTCCCTAGTCACCCCGAAACATCCATAACCGCCTGAACAAGTTAGCGTTCCCCACGGTCGCCCGAACCACGGAGTGTGGCTGTTTTGCCACATGCATAAATCTGCCCATCACGGTAAGCTGATACACAACAAAAGACTTACACCGTCTTCCCCTTGACACGCGAGCAAACAATTCGTGCTGCGGTGGCCTGCACCGGAGTGGGTCTCCACAGCGGCGCGCCAGTCAGTCTGCGGATTCTGCCCGCGCCTGCTGGAACCGGAATTGTATTTCACCGAACTGACCTGGACAGCTTTGCGATCGAAGCCAGTGGACGCAACGTGGCCCGCGTCAGTTACGCCACCAGTCTGATGAAGAAGGGCGTTCTAATCTCCACTACCGAGCACCTGTTGTCGGCGTTCATCGGGGTCGGCATCGACAATGCCATCGTCGAACTGGACAATCTGGAGTTGCCCATCCTGGATGGCAGCGCCCGGCCGTTTGTCGAAATGATTCAAAGGGCCGGGATTCGGCGACAGCGCAAAGCGCGCACTTATCTACGTATCATGCGGGAGATTGAGTTGCGCGAGGGCGACAAATTCATTGCCGTGTATCCGGCAAACGCTTATTCGGTTTCTTATTCGATCAACTTTCCTCACCCCCTCATCGGCAAGCAGAGTTTCTGCGTGCGGCTGACAAATGGCAGTTATCTGAAAGAGATTGCGCCGGCGCGCACTTTCGGATTTCTGCATGAAGCCGATGCCATGCGGCAGCAGGGGCTGATCCGTGGCGCGTCGATCGAGAATGCCATCGTGCTGAACCGAGACGAAGTGCTGAACCCTCCGCTGCGTTTTCAGGACGAGTTCGTACGCCATAAGGTTCTAGACCTGATCGGCGACCTGGCGCTGCTCGGGAAGCAGATATTGGGTTCGGTGGTGGCCGACCGCGCCGGCCATGCCATGCATACCGCGCTCGTGTCGCGCATTTTGCGCGATCGGTCGTATTGGGAAGAAACAGCATTGGAATTGGAAGATGAAGCTGCGGTGCCGGCGCTCGCGTCGGCGGCCAGTCTTAGCGCCTAGCGTGTCCCGTAAGTGCCCCCAGAGCGTTCCGTGGTCACGGTCGCAGGGCGCAGAACTTTGTTCTCTTTGAGACCTGAGACCTAACACCTGAGACGTTTGGCTACTTTCAGTCGGCGGGTTGGGGCAGGTTCCACTCGTAGGGCAATGCTCGTTCTGCGAGCAGGCGTTGCAGTTCAGCTTCGGCTTCGGCGCGCACGCGGCCGGCGAAAGCATTGGCGCTCTCGCGATGTTCGGCGCCAAGTGCAGATAAACGCACGTGCAAGTAGGGCTGGTCCTCTTCCATGCGACGCAGCAACCGCTGAGTTTTGGCGATTCTTTCTTCCAATGTGATCATGCTATAGACGCGGCAATCCCCGTCTATACAGTGCCACAGCAATGGCAGGGCGCAAGTTGCAAGCTGGATGCGGGTGGATGGGAGTTTTGCTGGAGCCGGGCGATCGGTTAGGGAAGCGCCGCGTAGCCTTGCAGTTGCTCGGGTATTTCATTTTGGAAGTGGTCAGTCAGCCATTTTTCAAGCTGATGCTGGGAGCTCTGCGGAACCTCGACGAAGCGGATGCCGGCATGCCCGGTTCCGTCGGCCCAGGCGACTTGACCTTTCAGGTCGAACGAAATGTTAACCGAGGGAAGCGTGAAACGGAACTGCGCCTGCGCATCCTTGGGCAACTTGCCGAGGACGCGAATGGCCATGCCCCCCTCGCTCACATTGGTCGTCGTGGCAGTCAACTCCTGATTGTGCGGAAGGGTAATTCGCAATGGCATCTCCACCGGATGGCGGTAATACCGGCGCCGTTCCCGCACCATGAAATTGAGAGCCGCGTTAAAACAGCGCGCGGCATGCAGCGGAGTGAGCGGCTTCTGCAGAACGAAGTTGGCCCCGGAGTGGAAGGCCTGCTGGGTCGTCGTCTTTCCATTCACCACAGCGAAGGTTACGGACTTGGCATTGCTTTGAGTCTGACGGAGCGCGCTCAGGAGATCAAAGCCGTTCTGCAGGTCATCGCAGTCTACGATGACTGCGTCGAACTTGCGCTTCGCCAGCAGATCGTTGCCGGCTCTGGACCCTGCGCAAACCTCGATATTGACCGAGATCTTCTCCAGCGCCGGACGCAGCACGTCGAGCAGGCTGGCATCGTTGCTGATGAGAAGAGAGTCCAAGTTCATAGCATCTTTGATAGTAACGGTATAGGGGAAGCTAAGAAAGTGACCTTGGTACCGGGTCGAGGCACTACGCGAAGGCAGTTTCTCGTCATCGCAGAAAAACCTTGGCATCGATCAGTTTTTGCTGGATTACCGCGCCTTTCACCGCGAAACTAGCTTGATGAGCGAAACCGCTTATCTGTCGCTGGGGTCGAACCTGGGAGATCGTGCGGCCAACCTGCGCGCGGCGGTCGCACAATTGGACGTAGCAGGCCGCGTGCTGGCGGTCTCCGCATTGTATGAGACCCAGCCGGTGGACGTCCCAGACCAGCCGTGGTTTCTAAACTGCGTGGCGGCGATTGAAACGGATAAGACGCCGAGAGAACTGCTCCAGCTTGCGTTGCGGGTCGAAGCGGCGATGGGACGTCTTCGCATGCGCGAGAAAGGTGCGCGCAAAATTGATATCGACATTGTGCTGTTTGGAGATTCGGTGGTGGATGAGCCGGGCTTGAAGATTCCGCATCCGGCAATGCACCAGCGCCGGTTTGTTCTGGAACCGCTGGTCGAGATCGCTCCCGAGGCGCGGCATCCCGCACTCGGGAAAACTGCGCAAGAACTTCTGACGGCATTGCCTGGCGGGCAGACAGTCCGCCAACTCTGATTCTATTTCTTGGCAGCCTGATGCCGAGTGGGTGCTCATTTTCCTGAGGCTGCCAGAATCTGTTCCAAGGAATATTTCTGCAATTCGCCTATTCGCTCCAGAGTGATATCCGGCTTGGGATACCGTGCCACCAGCGCCGCATCCAGCGCGTAGTGCCCCTGGCGCGGAAACACCGTCGTCACCCGCGTGCGCCAATACTTCTTGATCGCCGCCAGAATGCGCACCTTGTCGTCCACCATCACGTATTGCTGCGCCGGATACTTCGCCTCCACGTCGTCCAGCTCCAGTTCCTTGTGGATATAAATCAAGACGTGCCCTTCGAAGATCTCATACAGGCCCGACCGATCCACCTTGCGCGGCTGAAAAACCACATCGCCGTCGCTCAAGATCACAGCCCGGCCCAACCGCTTCGCGTATTCGACCGCATCCAGCGATTCCGGAAACAGCCGGTTCGCAAAGGGATAATTGATCATGAAGTGCGACACCGCCAGCAGCTTCGGATCGCGCGGCCGCTCGACGCGATAGCGCTGCAGCGCACCCAGATAGTCCGCGTATCCGAGCTCGGTGCGCAACTGCTCGAAGATTTCCCAATAGCGTTGTGCGCTGGCTTCGCCCACTTTATTCGTGAGGTAGTGTTTCAGATCTTCCGCCACGCGATCATTGTCGAGCAGCGTATTGTCCACGTCGAAAAAGAATACGATGTTTGGGTCGCTAGCAGCCTGATTCACGCGATCTCCAGAATAAAACGTGGCCTTATCATGCCAGAAATCACCGCCCCGTCGCAGCACGTTGCGTCCGGGTTTCCGCGATTCCTGTACAATTGAGCTATCCCGGAAGCACGAAAAAGCAGGAAATTTGCGGCTGCCACGAAGGGCTTGTACAGATCCCTTCCGTTGTAGTACAAAGGCGTCGTCTAACAGTCAATGCATCAGCCGAGGGCAGAATATTTTGTCTCTGCCCCACTAACCCGGCGAATCCGTTCTCGCCTCTCCCAGGAGCCGCCTTCCGTGGAACATAGAGATCCAGCCGTCATCAACCGTTTCGACACACGCTCCAGCCGGCCTTGTGAATTCTGCCGGGAACTCGACCCGGAATTTCCCGAACGCCGCCCGCTTGATCAGATGGTTGCTACCACCCGCAAAGCCATTGCTTCCGCCCATTTGACAGAGGATGGCTACGTCCGTCATCGCATGCTCGAACTGCGCCGGATCACGTCCCGCGCGCCTCTCACCGCGGCGTGACCAGCGGATTTCTGCCGGTCTGATTTTTTCGCGCAACTTTCGCGTCGCCGTGGCCTTCTAATCAGGTAGGCCCAGAGCCGGTGTCCCCGCCCTGGGGGAGGCTTCTCATGCTGGCCGGTGTGCGGTCCTGTGTCCTGCTTTCCTTCCTGTTGGTATTTTCCGTTGCAGCTGTTCAGGCGCAGATTCACGGTGTGCCCGCCTCGGTCACTTCGTTCGGTTTCGGCGGGAGTGACAATCCCAATCCCGGTGTCCGAGCCAGCGTGACGTCCCTTGGACCAAATGGTTACGGCAACAGCCGCCCGGTTTTTGGAAACTGCTGTGCCAACTTCTTCTTTCCGGCGAACTCGAATCCCCCGCTGTTCTTTGACCGTCAGTTCTCGGGTCGTCAGTCCTCGGGGCGGCGCCACCGCCACGGGGATCACTCCGATTTCCCCGTCGGCGTCAGCGAGCCCGCCTACATTCCATACGCGATTCCTTATGCCGTCCCCTACGACGAGGAAGGCGACGATGACTCAGGCGACGTCGACTACGTCCGCGCGCCTGGCGCGCGAAACATAGAGCGAAACATGGAGCCTCCAATCAAGCGCGCTGGGACCCGCGATTCCGCATCGAAAACTGCGGCGTCCGCCAAACCGACTTCCGGTGAACCAGAAGAGCCCGTGACCGCGCAGCCTTTGACTGTGCTCGTTTTCAAAGACGGCCATCAGTCCGACGTGATCAATTACGCCATCGTGGGCGATACTCTGTTTGACTTCGGAGCGGGTCGCACCCACAAGATTCTGCTCGCCGACCTCGATCTCGCAGCCACACGGAAAGCCAATGACGACCATGGCGTGGATTTCCAAATTCCGGCAAGCGCTACGCGGCAGTAAGTTCTTAACCACAGGGGACACAGCGGAACACAGGGAAAACCTCGAGGCCCCTGTGTCCTCTGTTGTTAGCCCTTCTGGCATTTCCCGCTTGACACGTCCCTCCCGACCAATGGATACTTATGCATTGAGTTGCATTTTTATTCATGTCGAAAACAGCGCGCCACAAAGCGATTCTCGACCTGCTCGACGACGGTCCTGTCGAAAGCCAGGACTCTCTCCAGCAGCGGCTTGAGCGCAAGGGCTACGACGTCGGCCAGGCGACCCTCTCACGGGACATCCACGAACTGAAACTCGTCAAAGGCCCCGAGGGGTATCGACGGGCGGGCGAAAGCCTAAGCGCGGAAGGCGTTTTGCCGTCGGTGATGCATCTTGCCCATCAGTTTGTGGTCGAACTACGCCAGGCCCAGAACCTTCTCGTGGTGAAGACCACGGTCGGCAGCGCGCAGCCCGTCGCCGCCGCACTTGACGCCTCGCACTGGCCTGAGGTGGTCGGCACAATCGCCGGGGACGATACCGTGCTGGTCATCGCTACTGACAAAAAGAAAGCGCAGGCGCTCGCGCGGCGTATACGCGAGCTGTCGTAAGAATTTCTCAGAAATGGAGTGTTACGAAACGCAAATGAGAACCGATCCCATGACACTGATGAACCCGCCAACGACAACGACAAAGACAAAGACGAACCCGCCGAACCTGCTCATGGAACCGGTCGCGCCGCGCGATCTCGTCTCCATCCACGATCTAGCCCCTGCCGAAATCCTCTCGCTCTTTAACCTCACCTCCATGCTCAAGCAGCGGCCCGCAGACTTCCGCGGCACTCTCGCCGGCAAGCAGATGGTGATGTTCTTCGAGAAGCCTTCGCTGCGCACCCGCCTCACGTTCGAAGCCGGCATGGACAGCCTCGGCGGCAGCACATTTTTCGTCGACCAGACGGCCAGCCGCCTCAATGCCCGCGAGTCTCTCTACGACATCGCCCACAACCTCGAACGCTGGATCGACATCATTGTGCTGCGCACCTTCAGTCATAGTGTGGTCGAAGAGATGGCCACCTACGCCGGTGTTCCGGTCATCAATGCGCTGAGCGAACTCGAACATCCCTGCCAGGCGCTTGCCGACTTCTTCACCCTGCATGAACACTTCGGCGATCTCTCCAAGATTCATTTCGCCTACGTGGGCGACGGCAACAACATGGCGCACTCGCTGCTTTTGGCAGGCGCCTCGGTAGGCGCGAAAGTTTCCATTGCGACTCCGGAGGCCTACGGGCTCAATCCCGTCATCGTTACCATGGCGAAGGCGATCGCGGACGAGACTAAGGCTTCGCTCCGCATCCTGACCGACCCGCGCAAAGCCGTTGCCGGAGCCGATGCGGTTTATACTGATGCCTGGGCGAGCATGGGACACGAACAGGAAAAGGCGGAACGTGGCGTGATTTTCGCTCCCTACCAGGTGAACGCCGCGCTCATGCAACTCGCCAAGCCTCATGCACGATTCATGCACTGTCTGCCCGCGCATCGCGGCCAGGAGGTGACCGATCAGGTCATCGACTCGCTGAACTCGGTCGTCTTCGATCAGGCGGAAAACCGTCTGCACATTCAGAAGGCTATACTCGTATGGCTGTTGGGCGGCGGCGTGGGCCGCTTCCCGACTCGGAGCGCGCATGCCTGAAAAAATTGTTCTCGCTTACTCCGGTGGGCTCGATACCTCGATCATCATTCCGTGGCTCAAGGAAAACTATGCCTACGAAGTGATCGCCATGGTCGCCGACGTAGGCCAGGGCGATGACGTCGAGGCCGTCGTGGAGAAGGCCTACAAGACTGGAGCCAGCAAGGTAGTGGTCGAAGATCTGCGCGAAGAGTTCCTCACGGGCTACGTTTGGCCCGCGCTGAAGGCGGGCGCAGTGTACGAGAATAAGTATCTGCTCGGCACGTCGCTCGCACGCCCCGTGATCGCGAAGCATCAGGTTGAAGTCGCGCTGCGCGAAGGTGCCTCGGCCGTTAGCCACGGATGCACCGGCAAGGGCAACGACCAAGTCCGCTTCGAGATGGCTTACCAGGCGCTCGCTCCCGAGCTGAAAGTCGTGGCGCCGTGGCGCGAGTGGGATCTGAAATCGCGCGAAGACTGTCTCGACTATGCCGAGAAGCGTGGCATTCCGGTGACTGCAAGCCGCGAGAAGATTCACAGCCGCGATCGCAATCTCTGGCACCTCAGCCACGAGGGCGGAGAGCTCGAAGACGCTGCCAATGCGCCGTTCGCGAGCACTTGGCAATTGACGAAGTCGCCGCAAGAGGCTCCCGACAAAGAAGAGCACGTTGAAATCGGATTCGAAAAGGGCGAACCTGTTTCGGTTGGTGGACAGGCTCTCGATCCTGTATCGCTCGTCGAACTGGTGAACGAAATCGGTGGACGCAACGCCATCGGACGCGTCGATATTGTCGAGAACCGCTTCGTTGGCATCAAATCGCGCGGCTGCTATGAGACTCCCGGAGGCACGCTGTTGCTTGCCGCCCACGGCGAACTAGAAGCTCTCTGCCTCGATCGCGACCTGCTGCATTTCAAGCAGCACGTCGCGCTTAAGTACGCCGAGCTAGTTTACTTCGGCCTGTGGTTCACGCCGCTGCGCGAAGCGCTTGACGCCTTCGTCGAAACCACGCAACAGAATCTCACCGGCTCAGTCACGCTTTCGCTCTACAAAGGCAATTTCAACATCGTCAGCCGCAAATCGGATTACTCGCTCTACCGCACCGACCTCTCCTCATTCACCATGGGCGCAAGCTATGATCAGAAAGACGCGGAGGGCTTCATCCGCATTCTGGGATTGCCCTCGCGTTGCCGCGCCCAGACGCAGCATAAGGTTGAGGTTCCGCAATGAAGATGTGGTCGGGCCGCTTCCGGCAGCCGCTTGACCCTGAATTTGAAAAATGGCAGCGGTCGTTTCCCTACGATCAACGCCTACTGCCCTTCGAACTCGCCGCCAGCCGTGCCCACGCTAACGCTCTCGAACATGCAGGAGTGCTCTCCTCCGAAGAGCTTTCGGAAATCGTGAGAGCGCTGGAGAAAATTGGCCAGCGCGCAGAATCCGAACCAGAATTTCTTAACGATCCGGAAGCCGAAGACGTCCACCACTTCCTAGAAAAACAACTCGTCGCGCTGATCGGAGCGACTGGCTACAAGTTGCACACCGGTCGCAGCCGCAACGAACAGATTGCGACTGACCTCCGCCTCTTCGTACGCCAAAGCATCGACATCCTGCAAAACTTGGTCGCCGATTGGATTGAGGCGATTCTCGCGCGTGCCGACGCTGCGGGCAGCGCGTCTTCGATATTGGCTATGCCCGCTTACACGCACCTTCAGCCAGCCGAGCCCGTTCTGGTCGCGCATTGGTTGCTGGCCTATGTCGAAATGCTTCTGCGCGACGCTTCGCGCCTGTCCGACTGCCGCAAGCGCGCGAACCTTTGTCCGCTGGGATCGGGCGCTGTGGCTGGAGCCACGCTCACGCTCAATCGTCAAGCCATGGCTGCCGAACTGGGGTTTGATGGTCCGACGGCGAACAGTATCGACGCTACCAGCGACCGCGATTTTGCCATCGAATTCGTCGACGCGCTCTCGTTGCTTGCGCTCCACCTCAGCCGCTGGGCGGAAGAGATCATCTTGTTCTCTACGCCTGCTTACGGATTTGTCGAGTTGCCCGAACCTTACTCCACCGGCAGCAGCGCGATGCCGCAGAAAAAGAATCCTGATTTGCTCGAGTTGGTGCGGGGCAAGGCGGCGCGGGTCGTGGGATGCGCCACCACGCTGCAAACTTTGGTCAAGGGCCTGCCTCTCGCCTACAACAAAGATTTGCAGGAAACGCAGGAGCCTTTGTTCCACGCCTCCGACATGGTTATCGGCATGTTGCCGCTGGTGACCGGATTTATGAACACCGTCGAATTCAACGACGCCAAGATGAATCAGGCCGCAAGTTCGGGATTTATGAACGCGTGGGCTGCGGCCGCATATCTCGTCGAACGCGGAGTTCCTTCGCGCCTCGCCCACGAAGCAGTCGGCAAGGCCGTTGCTCTGGCGGGGGAGCGCGGATGCGATTTGCAAAAACTTCCGCTCGCCGATCTGCAGGCGATCCACTCGAGCTTTGACGCGGGCTTCCATTCGTGCCTCGGACTTACTGAGGTGCTGGCGCTGCATGACGTCCCGGGAGGGACTGCGCCTCGTCACGTTAAGCGGGCGCTGCAGAATGCTCGGGAGCGGGCTACGGCTTTGCGGGCTTTGGAGCGGGAACAAATCGCCAGCCACTAGCTAAAACGGGTACCCGAGAATCAAAAGCTGAAAACCACAGAGGCCACAGAGGGACAGGGGACACAGCGGGAGCATAAAGGAGGCCTAGAGGTTGACGGCAGCCCGTCAGCACCTACGCCGGGCAGCATTAGAGGAGGATTTTGGCGACCCTCCAGATCTGGCGCGCTCCGCGAGTCCCGTCCCTCCCGAAGCGCATCTAACGTTGCAGTTGGATTTGGAGTGTTACCCTGATTCTTACCCGAGTTCTTTTCTTCGCACTGTTTCTTTTAGCGGTCTACGCCGTCCAACGATTCTGGTTCATGCGGGCGTGGACGTGGATTGCTGCGTTCTCGACTGCCAACTGGCGTTTCGGACTTCATGCTGGACTCATTGCGTTGGCCGCTCTGCTGCTTGCGACGCTGCTTGATCCGCTGTTTGGGCACGGGATTTCGCGTTTCGGCTTTGGGAGTTTGAATCTGGGCAAAACGCTCACTACAGTTGCCCGCTTGTGGATGGTCGCTTCATTTTTTGGATTCCTGGCGGTTGAATCGGTGGGAGCGATCGAGTGGGTCACGAATGTTGCGGCGCGGCTTCTGCCTCATTCTGGAGCGGCGGCGGGCGGGTTTAGTCCCTCGCGGCGGACTTTCTTTCAATACGCCGCGGTTCTTGCTGGCGGCTTTCCATTCCTTGCTGCTACCTACGGATTTGCCGCGGGGCGCTTGCGCTATACGATCGAGCGCGTCGATGTGCCGGTCGCCAATCTTCCTCCGGAGCTGGATGGGCTGCGCATTGCTCAGCTTAGTGATATCCACATTGGGGACTACATGCCGCCGCGCGAAATTGCTCGCGCGGTAGATATGGCTAACGATCTGCGACCCGACATTTCTTTTGTTACGGGAGACTTTGTCTCGAGCGAAGGCGATCCGCTGGACGCCTGCATTACTGAGTTGAGCAGGCTGCGCGCTCCGCTGGGTGTCTGGGGATGCAACGGCAATCACGAAATTTATGCGGGAGTGGAAGACGACGCGGAACGGCTCTTTCGTGAAAAGGGAATGCGGTTGCTGCGGGCGGCTAATGCGGTTGTCGAGCACAAAGGAGGGCGCTTCAATCTGCTGGGCGTCGATTATCAGCGCGACCACATGACGAGCGGGGAGCGTACGGGGCCGATGTTGCGCGAGATTGAGCCTTTGATTCGGCGCGACATGCCTAACATTTTGCTCTCGCACAATCCGAATTCGTTTCGGCGGGCGGCGGAGTTGGGCATTGAGCTTAGTCTTGCCGGGCATACTCATGGCGGGCAGGTTAAGTTTGAGATTGTGGATCACAGTGTTAGTCCGGCTCGGTTGATCACTCCGTTTGTGGCGGGGCTTTACCGGCTGCCTATTCCGATGAATGGGCACACTGGGGCGGCGCATGCTGGCAACGGTTTGCAGAAGGCGGCGCTCTATGTGAATCGCGGGCTCGGAACATTTGGCTTTCCGGTGCGGATTGGTGTGCCGCCGGAGGTCACGCTGCTAACGTTGCGGAAGGCGTAGCCAGCCGGAACCTCGGCGGCTAAAGCCATCAGAATTGGTCTCCTGGAACGCAGCGGTGAACCGCTGCGCCGCCCAAAAGCAAACCCTGTGCAGAGCCTGAAAAGCCAACGTCCCCTGCCCCCGGGGGCATCCCGAACGTGGTATAATTCTCTAGTAAATCCGACCACATAAGCACCTGTAGATGCAAGAACTTAGCGGCATTTGTTGTGGGACAGAGCCTGCGGAGCTTCGCTCCGCTTGGACGGGCGAGGCGCCCGTCCTTACACGAGCCTTACTGAGAACTGACTTTCATGGTTGACGATCAGAATCCTGAACTCCCCTTAACTCCTCCCCCTGGAGGCGACGGACAATCTCCGGGCGCCCTCAACATGCAGCCCGTCAACATTGAAGACGAGATGAAGCGGTCGTATCTCGACTATTCGTTGTCGGTGATTATCGGCCGCGCTTTGCCGGACGTGCGCGATGGATTGAAGCCGGTGCATCGGCGGATTCTGTACACGATGCAGCAGATGGGGCTGGCTCCCGGACGCGCCACGCGCAAATGCGCCCGCATCGTCGGCGAGGTGATGGGCAAGTATCATCCGCACGGAAACTTGGCCGTTTACGATGCGTTGGTGCGGTTGGCGCAGCCGTTTGCCATGCGCGCGCCGCTGGTTGATGGGCAGGGCAACTTTGGCTCGGTTGATGGAGACCCTCCGGCGGCGGATCGTTACACCGAAGCTCGTTTGACGCGTGTTTCTACCGCGCTGCTTGAAGACCTCGATAAAGAAGCAGTCGATTTTTATCCTAACTACGACGGCACCGAGACGCAGCCCGCGGTGCTGCCGGCGCGTTATCCCAACTTGCTGGTTAATGGATCCGACGGGATCGCGGTTGGCATGGCCACCAAGATTCCGCCGCACAACTTGACTGAGATTGTCGATGCCACGATCACGCTGGTGAATAATCCCGCCGCGCAGTTGCCGGAAATTCTGAAGTTCGTACAGGGACCGGACTTTCCTACGGCGGGCATTATTCACGGGCGCGCTGGAATCTTTGAGGCTTATAGAACTGGCCGCGGACGTTTCATGATGCGCGCCCGGGCCGCCATCGAGAACGTCACCAAGGACAAGCAGGCGATCATCGTCACCGAGATTCCTTATCAGGTGAATAAGGCGCGCCTGATCGAGCGCATTGCGGACCTAGTCAACAACAAGACGATCGACGACATCTCCGATATGCGTGACGAAAGCGACCGCGACGGCATGCGCATTGTGATCGAACTCAAGCGCGGAGCCGAACCGCAGATCGTGCTGAATCAGCTCTTCAAGCACACCTCGATGCAAGAGGGCTTCAGCATGATTCTGCTGGCCGTGGTCAATGGGCAGCCGAAGGAAATGGGGCTGATCCAGGCGATCAAACACTTCATCGACCATCGCGTCGATGTGGTGCGGCGGCGCACTTTGTATTTGCTGAACAAGGCGCGCGATCGCGAGCACATTCTGGAAGGGTACCTGACCGCGCTCGATCACATTGACAACGTGATCGCGATCATCCGCGGCAGTGCGAACCGGGCTGACGCTCGGGAGAATTTGGTCGCGTACTTTGGCGGCAAGAAGATCGACATCAATACCACTGGACGCGCTCCGAAGCTCGACGCTGACAAGCCGTTCACTTCGAAGCAGGCGGACGCCATCCTCGAACTGCAACTGCACCGGTTGACTAAGCTCTCGATCGACGAAATTTCTAACGAATTGAAGTCGGTGCGGGAGGCGATCGGCGAATTCGAATCGATTCTTGCGTCGGAGAAGAAACTGCGCGGCGTGATCATCAAAGAACTGGAAGAGGTCAAGAAGCTATACGGCGACGAGCGCCGAACCGTCATCGAAGACGAAGCGGCGGAAATCATGCTGGAAGATCTGATCGCCGACGAGCAAGTGGCGGTCACGGTCAGCCATTCCGGCTACATGAAGCGCACACCGATTTCGACTTACCGCATGCAGCGGCGCGGCGGCACTGGGCGCACCGGCATGAAGACGCGCGACGAGGATTTCGTCGAGCATCTGTTCATCGCCTCGACTCACGCTTACATTCTGATTTTCACCAACACCGGACGCGTGTACTGGCTGAAGGTCTATGAGATCCCGGACATCGCGGCTGCCGGCAAAGGCAAGCACGTCGGCAACCTCGTTGGTTTGCAGCCCGGAGAAACCGTGCGCACCATGCTCGCCGTGCGTGATCTGGAAGAAGAGGGCAGATATGTATTCTTTGCCACGCATAACGGCACGGTGAAGAAGACTGCGGTGAAAGACTTCTCGCACGTGATGTCGCGCGGCATCATCGCCATCAATATTGAACAAGGAGACGAGTTGGTCGCGGCCTCGCTGACTGACGGCAATCAGATCGTTTTCCTCGCATCGCATGACGGACAAGCGATTCGCTTCGACGAGAACGACGTGCGCCCCATGGGACGCAACGCTACTGGAGTGCGCGGCATGAATCTCGGCGAGAAGGATTACATCGTCGGCATGGCCACCACGATCAAGCCAGAGGCGAAAGCGGTGGCGAAAGAAGGCGATGTCGCGCCCGAAGTCGCCGACCTCGTCCCGGAAAAAGGCTCGCTCATTCTATCCGTCACTGAGAACGGATACGGCAAGCGCACTCCCGCCGACGAGTATCGGCTGACCAATCGTGGCGGCAAGGGCGTGATCAACGTCAAGACTACAGAACGCAACGGCAAAGTCGTCGGCATCTCGCAGGTGAGTGAGAAATCCGAGGTGATGCTGATCAGCCAGTATGGCAAGATCATTCGCATCGAATCGAAGTTCATCCGCGAATCGGGGCGGTCGGCGCAGGGTGTGCGGCTGCTGAATGTTGAACCGGGAGACCGGGTCGCGGCGGCGGTGGTGATTCCGCCGGAAGAGCCAAATGGGAACGGAACGCTGATTCAGTAGGCTTACGTAGGGGCGGACGCATTCGTCCGCCCCGCCGAGCGCCGCTCGTTATTGTTCGGGTATCGCGAACTTTATTAGAAGCATGGCGCATTACCGCAGTTACTTCTAAATGTCCCTGCTTTCCATTATTGTTAACCTTAGTGATACTGCCCCTCCCCGTGTGTGCCCGCGCGGTTGCAGACTATTCGTGAGCGAGCGTTTGTGCACGACATCGTAAACGCAAAACCTGAACCCGCGTACCAGGAACTTCTGAGTCGGCCGATTCGCGAGCTGGGGCTTACGCTTGCCGGGTCGCCGGTCGAACGTTTTGTCGAACAGCTCTATCGCGAGCTGGAGGCGAAGGGGCTGACGAAATTTCGGCCGGCTGTTTACTTGACGGATGAATGGGGATGCCCGTCGGGCGAGCCGATTATCGGGATTCCGTTTTACCTGGCGAATGCGGCGCTGGCGCAACTGGAAAAGGAAACGCACGATCTGGAAGACGCGAGAGAGATCATGATGTACTTGCGGCATGAAGCAGGACACGCGTTCACCTATGCGTACAAGCTGCACAATTCACCGGAATGGAAAAAGACCTTTGGGCCGTTCCGCCGTCCGTATCGTGACAACTACCGGCCCGCGCCGTTTTCGCGCGACTATGTGCGGCATCTGCCGGGATGGTATGCGCAGAAGCATCCGGATGAAGATTTTGCCGAGACGTTTGCGGTGTGGCTGACACCGCGGTCGAACTGGCGCAAGCGGTATCGCGGCTGGGGTGCGATGTCGAAGTTGCAATACCTGAACCGGCTGGCGCGCAAGTTGGGGAAGAGCGACCCTCCACGGCGGCGCGGACAGACCGACATCACGGTCGATGACATGGAGAGTACGGTGGCGGAGTTTTACCACCTCCAGCAGTCGGCGCGCGAAGAAGTTGCGGTTACCGAGCTTACGCCGGATACGGATTTGCGCGATATCTTTCCCGTATCGAAGCGGCGGAAAACGGCGCTGCCAGCGCACGAGTTTTTGCATCAGCATCGCAAAGCGGTGATCGATAAAGTTGCGCAGTGGACGGGAGCGCAGCGTCCGCTGATCAAGACTTTGATGGACACGATCGAAAAGCGCGCTGGTGAACTTGACTTGCGCGCCGACAAGACACGCAGCGCGGAGCATCTCGCGGAAGTCACGGCCTATGCCACCGCGCTGGTGATGACTTATGTGACGAAAGGAAAATTTATTCAGCCATAAAAAATGGAGCGACGGGCGCCCTCGGCCGTCTGGCAGCAACGTGGCCGGGCGGGGACGCCCGGTGCTCCACTGGCAAGTTGGTTTCCGAGGAGACATTATGATCGGAGCAAAACTAAAAATCGCGCTGCTGTATGACCTGTGGAACGAAGATCCGGTCGCGGCGGCGGCGAAGGAAGAGGCAGTACCTGCGCCCAAGCGTCGCAAGAAAGTGAAGAAGGTAAAAAAAGAAAAGACCGACCGCGAGGAGATCTTTGACGCGCTGCAGAAGCTGGGGCACGAGCCTTCCTATTTCGAGCTGGATGGGAGGCCGCAGTCGCTGCACTCGCTCTCGCGTTGCGATGCCGACCTCATTTTCAACCTGACCGAGTCTTTCGACGGTGACGACACCAAGGAAATGAACGTGGTCGCCTATGTCGACCTGCTGGGACTGCGCTACACCGGCGCCGGTCCGCATTCCATTTTCATGTCCCAGGACAAAGCGATTGCCAAGAAGATCTTCGCGTTTCACGGTATCAAGACTCCGTTCTTCGCGACTGCCTATCGCGGGCGCATTGAACATGCCCACGACATTTCTTTTCCGCTCATCGTCAAACCGTCGTGGGAGGATGGATCGATCGGTATCGACGCCGGCTCCGTTGTAAAAAGCGTCAAGGAGATGATGGAGCGCATCGAGTACATCCAGGACGAATTCGATTCGCCCGCACTGATTGAGGAATACATCGAGGGGCGGGAAATTTACGCTGGAATTCTGGGCAGCTACGAACGGACGCAAGTTTTGCCGTTGGTGGAGCTCGATCTGTCACGCTTGCCGGAAGGCATGCCGAAAATTGCCAGCTACGACGTAAAGTTCGAGAAGAACACCGAAGCCTACAAGCTGACCAAGTCATCAATCGCGGAAAATCTGGACGAAGATACGATTAAGCGGTTGTCCGATACCGCATTGGCTGCGTACCGGGCGCTGAAGCTGCGCGACTATGGACGCATCGACATGCGACTCGCTGCGAACGGCGATGTCTATGTCATCGAAGCAAATCCGAATCCTTGGCTGGCGAGCCGGCAGGAATTTGCCATGGCTGCGAAGGCGCACGGGCTCTCCTACACGGAGATGATCGGCGCAATTGTTGATTTGGCGATGAGCCGCTACCTGAATGCGAACCTTACGAATGCGGTGGCGATGCACTAGCGGCGTGTCTCCCGAAGTTCGCGGCGAAAATCTTCACCACAGGGGACACAGAGGAACACAGGGAAACACAGGGGAAAGCTCCCGATGCGGTTCGCGGGCCTACCTTGCAGTCGTTGCCTTGCCCACCGGTTGCAGCCTTTCGAAAGCCTCTTCCGCCCGGCCGAGGGCGTCCTGCACGTTGTCGCAAATGTTCTCGGGACCGACTAACTCCTCAAACTCCGTCTGCTGGATCAGCTGCAAGGGCTGCTCCCTGGCGCCGCAAAGAATCAACTGGCGACCGCTCGCCTTCAGAGTCCGCGCGACTTCTTCCAGCGCGAAGAGTCCGGTGGCATCGAGCGCCGTCATATTTCGGAGCCGCAGAATCACGACCGGCGGAAGCTTGTGAATATTCTCAGTGACCACGTCAATCTTGTCGGTCGCGCCGAACAGAAACGGTCCGTGGATGCGAAAGATGGTTGCGTAATACGGAATGTCCTTATCCTGCAAAATGTGCACGCGTCCATCTTCAACGTAGTCGTCGGTGACTTGCGAGACGGTCGTGGTGGCCGCTACGCGGCTGATGAAGAGCAGCGCCGCGAGGATCATACCCGCCTGCACGGCTACAGTAAGATCGGCGAAGACCGTCAGCGCGAACGTGACTAGCCACACGCTGATGTCGGTTTTCGTGAGCTTGAGAAGCGACGGAATCTCGCGCCACTCGCCCATGTTGTAGCTGACCACCATCAGGATTCCCGCCAGCACCGCCATGGGCACGAAACTCACCAGCTTCGAAGCAAACAGAAGAATCGCCAGCAGCGTGAGGGCGTGAATCATGCCCGCTACCGGCGTTTTTGCTCCCGATCGAATGTTGGTCGCAGTACGGGCGATGGCGCCGGTTGCCGGCAAGCCGCCAAACATTGGCGAAAATACATTGGCGATTCCTTGCGCAACAAGCTCGACATTCGGATTGTGCCGGTCGTTTCTATCGACATTGCTGGTATTGCTCATCCGATCCGAGACCACTGCGGACATCAGCGACTCGATGGCGCCCAGCATGGCGACTGTTAGTGCCGGGCCCAGAAGTCCGTGAATCAGATCAAAACGAAACGCGGGAATGTGCAGATGCGGCATGCCGCTGGGAATTCCATTGAAACGCGAGCCGATGGTTGCGACCGGCAGTTTGAAAATCCATACCGCTAGCGTACCCAGCACCAGGGCCACAATCGCGCCGGGGATCCGGTTTGAAACTGTGCGGCAGACAATGATGATGACGATCGAGCCGGCGGCCAGCGCCGTGGCTGCGAATGAGAAGGTATGAAAATTCTGGGCCAGCGCTTGCATGCGCGCCCAGAACACGCCGGGAACTTTTTCCAGATTGAGGCCGAAGAAATCTTTCACCTGCGTGCTGGCGATCAGGATGGCAATGCCGTTCGTGAACCCGATAACGATTGGGCGCGGAATGAACTTTACCGCCGTACCCATGCCAGTGAGCCCCATGATGACGAGAATGACTCCCGCCATCACTGTGCACATGAACAGGCCTTCGACGCCATGAACGGCGACAATACCGGCGATGACGACCACAAAGGCCCCGGTGGGGCCACCGATCTGGGTCGTCGATCCGCCGAGCGCGGAGATCAGAAAGCCAGTCACGATGGCGCAGTAAATGCCGGCTTGGGGCGTGAGTCCCGACGCGATCGCAAAGGCCATCGCCAGCGGCAACGCCACCAGTCCTACGGTGATTCCGGCAAGCAGATCGTGCAGGAATTTATTCAGACTGTAATCGCGCAGGCAAAGAACTGATTTGGGGAGCCAGCGCTCGTCAAAAAGTGTGAGTTCCATCGGATACAACAATTATCGCAGGGCAGGATCGAGGGCCATAGTCCCCGAAAGGTGCATGGCCAAGACGATCCTTTTGGGTGCAATGAGGCGCAGAGGGGGGCCGAGCTGCGCTCGACTGGGACGGGGCAGAGCCCCGTCCCCACACGAGCATCCGCGCTCTATCTAGAACAGATTCCACAGGAACTGGTTGTACACCTCGTGGTGGAACTGCACTTCAGCCGGCTTGACAATCGTGCCCAGCAGGCGCGGGCAGCGGTCGGCCGATGCCTGTTTCAGGTCGGCGTAGCGGCCTTTGACGTCTTCCCCAAGGAGTTTGCTTGTCCATTCGGCTTTGCGGAAGTTGTCGATTGCCGTGTAGATGTTGTCGGGCAGGTAGCGTTCGGCCGAGCGTAGATTCTTGATCTTGGCCGTCTCGCCTTCCAGTCCGGTCTTGAAAATGGAGTACATCACCAGGTAGGGATTGGCGTCGGGAGCGACGGCGCGCACCTCGGTACGCATGCTGCGCTCGTTGCCGATCGGGATGCGGATCATGGCGCCCCGGTCGACGGCCGACGCTTTGAGCTGGTTGGGTGCCTCGAAGTGCGGATCGAGGCGGCGGTAGGCATTGACACTGGAATTGAACAACAGACAAAGGTCGTTTCCGTGAGTGAGAATGCGGTCCATAAACTCGTATCCGAACTTGCTGAGCTTCTCCTCGCCCTTGGGATCCCAGAACAGGTTCTTGCCTTCCTGGCTAACGGAGACATTGGTGTGCATGCCGCTGCCGTTGACGCCCACCACCGGCTTCGGCAGGAAGGAGGCGGTCAAGCCCATATTCCGGGCCACCTGGCGGCAGATCAGCTTGTAGAGCTGGATATGATCGGCGGCGGCCACCGCTTCGGCGTAGCTGTAATTGATCTCGAACTGCGAGGGCGCGACCTCGGGATGGTCCTTCTCGTTCTGGAAGCCCATGGACCGTTGCACTTCAGCGGTCGTATCGATAAACGTACGCAGCGGATCGCCCGGCAACGAGTGGTAATAACCGCCCGTATTGACATACTCGAACTTGCCCGTCTCGTGGTAGCTGCGCTCGGCCTCGGGCCCCTGGAACAGGAAGCCCTCGATCTCATTCGCGGCATTGAGTGTGTAGCCGTGCTTCTTGTGCAATCCGTTGGCAAACAGCTTCAGCATGCTGCGGATGTCGGCAGTGTAGGGCTCTCCGCCTTTGTCGATGACTTCGCCGAAGACGAGAACCTTGCCGGGTCCGAAAATATCGGCCGGACCCCAGTAGAATGCGCCCCAGTCAATGCCTAAGCGCAGATCACTTTCCCGCTGCGCCGTGAAGCCGCGAATCGACGAACCGTCAAACGTCAGGTTGTCGTAGCTCTTCAGCAGGAATTTCTTGTCGTAGTCCAACATGTGCAGACGGCCTTCGAGGTCGCTGAACATCACGGTCAGGGCCTTGATGCGCTTCTCGTCGGTCAGGTACTTCAGCCGTTCCTCCTGAATTTTGTGAGGAGCCACGCGGTCCAGGCGCTGTTTCTTCGCCTTCAGATTCAGCTCTTCCAGTTCGTCGTAGGGGATCGCCAGAAAATTACGCAGTTCAGTTGACATGTGTCTCCTTGAGTTTGTGCGCTACCCAGCAAGATCGAAATGACCGGGGTTGACCAGATAGGCTATCGTGTCAGGCGCAAGCAGACAAATAGAAATCGGTTATAGCAACGATTAGCTTTTCCGATTTGCATCAGAAACGGTGCAGTTCAGGGAAACCATACCCACCGCCGAGACGCCGAGGCCGCGGAGTGAAGACCTTTTTCGTGAATGGTCCTCTTTTACCCAGGCGGACGGCGCGCCGTGAAATAATCGAATGCGAGGAACTACACTTGACTTGCGCGATCTGTGAAGAACGCAAAGAAAAGCGGTTTTGCCAGGCCGTGCACGGGAAAATCTGCCCGCAGTGTTGCGGCGAGCAGCGCGAGGTGACGCTCGACTGTCCCAGCGACTGTCCTTATCTGCTGCAGGCGCGTGAGCACGCGACCGCGCACCCCGCGAAAACGGACTACGAGCAGCCGGGAGCACGGGATCGCGAGGCGTTGTTTCCAGAAGTTGAGATTACGGAGCAGTTTCTCTACGAACGCGAGCACCTGATCCTCGGACTCAGCTTTGCGCTGGCGAAGAGCGCTCGCGCCGACCGCTCGCTTATGGATCGTGATCTGATCGCGGCTTTGAGTTCGCTCGCGAAGAGCTACCAAACGCTGGTGAACTCGAGCCTTATCTACGAGCCGCCGACCGCCAACCTGGGGCTCCAAAACATCATTCGAGATATCGCTCGCGAAGTCGAGACCATGGTCAGGGAATTTCGTGAGGCCGAGCAGCAACATATAGGCCACGCGCGGCTGCGGGATTCCGAAGTACTGAAGGCGCTGGTATTCCTCCTGCGACTGGGCTTGGGACGCACTTCGGGCAGGCCGAAGTCGCGGGCGTTCGTCGATTTCCTCTTTGCGCAGTTCCCCGAAACGCACTCGGCCATCGCGAGGCGAGAAGAGGCAGGCAGCCGGATCGTTATTCCGTAGAAGCTGATTCCGTAGGATCTGGATTCCGTGGGATCTGGCGCAAGACCAGGTTCTCGGCAGGAGCGACTACTCGGCTTCTTCCTCTTCCTGAGACGCGCCGGCGCGAACCAGGTTTTCCAGCTCCCGATTCAGACTTGCGCGGTCGGCCTCAGGCAAATCCAAAAAGCGGAAAGGCTGCAGGCATCCTTGCGTGGCCCACATGGGAAACAGCATGTACGAGCGGCAGCGGATGCTGGTGCAGCCGAGGTGGAACAAAACTGTCACTCGGATGCCTTCGTCGAGCGGGTGTTCGAGCGAGATCAACCCGCCGTTGACGGAGAGCTGATTCATGCGGCCGCGGACCTGACGCCCGTTTTCGAGCAGCACCAGGGCAAGGATGGAACCGCCGAGCTTGACGCGCGAGCCCCGGTGTCCCTTTTGGGTAATGGCCGGCATTCTGCGTCAATTGTGCCTCAGTAGGAGGCAGCAGGGCAGATTACGAAAGTTCGGCCTTGGCATTGGCCCGTCTTCCTCCGCCTAGACGCACGCGAAGTCGGGCAAGCCGAGATGTCTACGTTCCGGTGGACGGCCGTCTTCGAAAAGCAGAATGGGAAGTGGCTGATCGTACACGAGCACGTGTCACTGCCGCAGCCGTAGGCCGACTCGTCAGTGGTAGCTCTTCCAGAAAAAGTACGCCGTCATCGCCAAGCCCACGGCGACAACGAAGGCGCGAATCCAGGCGGCCGGAAGCTTCTGAGCGTAGTGGGCGCCGAAATATCCGCCGAAGATCGCGCCCACGATCATGACGCTGCCCTGTTTCCACATTACGGCACCGGGGGTCACGATGAAAATGATGACCGCGACGCCATTGATGATCCCGCCGAGCACGACCTTCAAGGCGTTCATGGCGTGAATGTCGGTCATGCCGAGCGCGGCGAGCATCGCAAGGTTAAGAATCCCAACCCCGCCGCCGAAGTAGCCTCCGTAGACTGAGACGACCAACTCAAAGAGAGACGCGACGGCCAGAGCCGAGGTGGAAGCATCGTGGGCGATCGAGCCTTTGGAACCGCGAGCTAGGCGGCTGCCGAACATAAACAGCAGCGTCGCTCCCAGCATGAGCCACGGTAGAACGCGCAGGAAGGTCTGCGCGGGCGTGTGCAGTAACAGGTAGGCGCCGGCAATTGCTCCGATCACGCTGGTGACGGTGAGCGGAATCATGACGCGGCGCGAAAGGTCGAGGTGCCTGCGATAAGCGCCGGAGCTGGCGGTCACTCCCACCCAGAGCGCCACGGTATTGGTGGCGTTGGCCGCGATCGGAGCCACTCCGCTGAAGAGCAGAGCGGGAAAGGCGATGAAGCTGCCACCGCCGGCGACGGCATTAAGCGCGCCGCCGAGAGCGCCCGCGAAAAACAGGAAGACGATGGTATGGAGTGCCAAATATCAGGTTTACCACACCGGTCGAAAAAGCGGCGCCCGTTTATACGTACGCCCGCTCCTGGCGCCGTATTGCCTTGTAGCGCTCAAAGGCTTTGCGATTGTCTTCCAGCCCCAACAGTGAAGCAAGCGTGGAGCCGCGAAAAGTGTGGGCAGCCATCTCCGGAGCGTGACGCAAGACGAACCACGGATCATGCCAAAAGGTTGCGGGCAGGTGGCGAGTCTTCATCCAGCGCTCAGCCTTCCACCGTAAGTACTCGACTTCATCCGCAGACACGTATTTAGTGCGCACTACCGCGGTGGTCCCGTCGTGCTCCTCTACTCGCTCGTTCGCGATCAACCCCTGCTGGCGGAACTGCTCGGTCATGGGCGTGCGCGGATAAGGCGTTGGGTGCTGGATGTAAGGCCAATCCACGTAGCGGCGGGCGAATTCGAGGTTGGCCTCGATGGACTCCCGTGTATCGTCAGGATTGCCGACGATCAGCCCTCCCACGACATACATTTTGTTTCGATGCAAGCACTCGATGGCTTTCAAGGTGGCATTCCCGATGCTGGCGCCGTTCTCGCGTTCCGTGTTCTTGGATGCCGCCCGCAAGAATTGCAGGTCGCCTTCCAGAATGTTTTCGATACCCAGGAAAACGTACCGGAAGCCCGCGCGGTGCATCAGAGGCGCGAGGGTTTCACCGTGGCTCGCGATGGGCGAGGTCATGGCCTGGACGAAGTAATCGAGCTTGTTCAGTCCCGCATCGATGATGGCATGGCACAACTGTTCGAACCGGCGCACGTTGAGGGTAATGTTGTCGTCCACCAGGAAGATGGTGCGGGCTCCGTGGTCGCGGGCATCGCGGATATCACGCAACACGCGCTCAAAGGAATACGTATGAAAGTTCCGCCCCCGCATTTCGATAATGGAGCAGAAACTGCAATCGTAGGTGCAGCCGCGCGAGGTTTCGACCACGTCCACCTGGCGGCCGAGCAGAGTGTAGCCCTGGAGCACGCGAGCCGCACGATTCGGCAAGCGGATGTCGTCACCTTCCAGCCGATGGACTGGCCGACCCGCGTTATGGATCCAACGTTCGCCCTCGCGATGCGAAAGGCCGCAGATATTTTCGAAGCCTCCGCCGCTCTCTAAAGCACGCAGCAGTTCGCGAAAAGTAACCTCGCCTTCGCCGCGGACGATGTAATCCACCGCCATTTCCTGGTAGGCCTCGGGGGCAAGACTCGGATCATAACCACCCACAACAATCTTCACTCCGGGCTTGAGGACGCGCGCCAGATCGATGATGCCGCGAGCAGTCCGGCGCTGAAAGGTCATCGCGGAGAGCCCGACAACCTCTGGATCATGGTCCTGAAACAGCCGCGTGATAGTTTCCCGGACGCGACGCTGACTGAGGATCAGATCGGCAACGGCGACGCGGTGGTGATCGTCCACGTTTCCAGCAAGCGAGGTCAGAGCGCCATTTGGCATGCGGACGGCGACCGGAGGCATGTGCTCGAAAGAATCCGGCATGGAGAGCAGAAGGACGTTCATAAAGCCTCCTCGCGTGGTAAAGGAGAAGCGGCTGCGTGCAACCGCAGACTGAAGCCGAATGCTGAGATCGTACCCCTGTATAGCGCAACTCTGCAACGGCGGCTATGTGGGTTCGATCAGTGCGCCGCTGGTGCGATTCCTATCCCTGCGCTTGGCGCAAGGTTCTTGTCGTACATCGCCCCGTAGCCCAGGTATTGACGCACAGGATCATGCAGGTAGTTGATATCCACTTTCTCGACTTCGCCGTTCTTGCCAAACCTGGCGGTCAAGTGAGCGTTCATGCCGGCAAAATATGTCGGCAGGTTGAGCTTCTGATACCGCGCGAGCACTTGATCGCGCAGCGCAGGATCGAAGTGGACACCGTATTTGTCGACCAGCGCTTTAATCGCTGCGTAGTCGCCTTCCGCCTTGATGCGCATTAGTTCCGCCAGAAGCATCCCAACGCCCTGACGCATCTTTTGATAATCGGCTACGTGAACGTAGGTTTTGCCGTCGCGCGTCAACTGTTCGATTGAGCCAGGGACTTTGTCTGCGATGTAGTGGGCGATCAACTGGCGGTCGCGCTCGTGGTCTTCTTCAATCGTGTCGCCGTGTGGGATACGCCGCAGTTGCGTCAAGGCGATCTCGGCCGCGTTGTCGTACATGGCTTTCGCCACTTCTTCCTGGTTCGAGATCAGGCCCAGTTCTTTCAGCTTGGGATCCCAGACATTCCAAAGCGCCATCAAATCGGCGCGCCCTTCTTCGAGCGTGGAAAAATATTCCTTCAGAAAAGGTTGGGCGCCGCCGCTGACGCGGTCACTCAGCTTGCCCGAACCGTGGCCAATCACTTCGTGCAAGGCGGTCATCAGATCGCTCGCTTCCGTGCCATATTTCATGGTGCGTTCGACCTCGGCGGCATCGGCGGCGAATTCCGCGATGGCCGTCTTGCCGACTGCTTCGTCGAGAGCGCGTTTGCTCCCGGTAAACAGAAAATTCTTCGAGCCATATTTCTCGTGGATTTCGTTTTCGTTCGGCAGATTGTCGCCGATCGTGCTCACGCTGAAATCGCCGGTTTCGATCAGGGTCTCGACTGCTTTCACTACCGGAAGTTTGAACGACTCGCGCTTATACTTCGCATCCCACGGAGCCTTCGCTTCAAAATAGCCGGCATTTTCCGCCAGTTTTTTCATGGCGGTGGTAACCGGCTTGTCGGTGATGGTGACAAAACTCTGCGAGCTTCCTTTCTCTCCGCGTGCGTCGCGATAGACCTCGATAAAGCCGTTGTCAAAGTCCACCGTGGCATCGTTCTGAACCCACACAGTGCCGAACCGAACCCAGTCCGCGTATTCGCCCGTCTGGTAGTAGCGGATGAGATGGTCAATCGCTTCCGCCTGCTGAGGTTCGGCGTAGCCGCGCGCCTTCTGTAAGAATTCGTTAGCCTTCTTCAGGAACGTCGCATACAGCCCGGGAGGAACTTTGCCGTCGGGCGTGCCGGCCCGGTAGACGAGTTCCGAAAGTTTGCCGTCCGCAGTTTTTACCACCCGCGAATTCAGCGGATACTTTTCTTGAAATCCCTTGAGATCGTCCAGGCTTACGCCCTGATAAAAAGTGTTCGAACTGGCCTGGATCGTGTCTTTTCCTCCCGCCGGATTCTTGGCGGTAATCATCGGCTCAAATGCGGGGTCAAAAAGCGAAGCCCGCAATGACTCCAGTTCCCGCATCAGGTCCGCTGGTTTTTTCAGCGGCGGGAGATCGGCATAAGCCGTCCGAAAGGCTCCGTTTTGCTGCGCAATCAGCGCGGCCTTTTCCAGTTGCTCAAACGTGAAAGCGGGCAGAAATTTCTGCGACGTCAGAGCGTTGTGATTGCCACGACTGGCCCAGAAAAGTTTCGCGAATTCGGCAATCTTTGCCATCGCCGCCGGGTCGATTCCCTTAGGATGCGCCATGATTTCCTCGAGCAGACGCTTCTGTCGCAGACCGTAGGCGGACAACTGATCGTAAATAATAGGGTCGATGGCGATCGAAGCTTGCGTCAGCCAGTACGCCAGGGCCTGCTGTCGGAGCGAAAGCGCCTGGAAACTGGGCGCGCGCACTTGAATGAATGCGGTGTCGCCGACGCGCTCGACGAGGACGTTGCTGGCTTTGTCCTGCTGGCTCATTGCGGGGGTGGCGAGGACGAACATGATGAGCAAGAGCAAATACGAAAAGAGTGCGGAATTAAGCAGCTTCAAGAATGGCCTCCATGCGGTTTGATGCGAAACCGTGACCAAACTTCGCAGGCTACCACAAAGCGGCTTGTCGAGGCTGGGAGAGACGCTGGGGAAACGAGAAACAGCCTCACCTGCAGCGGAATCCGGTGAAGTGGCCTCCTCGGAACTTGCCAGAAGCAGATTATTCCGCCCTGAGCATTGTCGAATTACTGCCTTCGCGGTTGCACACTAGCGTCGCGCGCTTGCGACCTTGATGCCATGGGAGCTAGCGGCATAGCGTGCAACGCCTTTGTACAGCGCTTCGGCGACCTGTTCGCGGTAGCCATCGTTGCGCAACTTCCGCTCGTCGGTGGGACTGCTGACGAACGAAACTTCCGCCAGGATCCCTGGCATCGCGCTTTCCGTCAGCACCAAGAAGCTAGCCTCTTTGATGCCGCGGTCGCGCAGACCCGGATTCTGCGCCGACAGGATCCCGTACAGGGAGCGCTGCACACTCTCCGCCAGCCTTAGCGACTGCTCAGCCCGCTCTTGCAAGTCGGAAGGCGAAAGTGATGCTGTCGCCGCATTTCCTGCGCCGCCTGCGTCTGGCAGCATATCTACATCTTTCGAAGCAGGCACCATGAAGAAGTTTGTGTAGTACGTTTCCGCCCCGCGCGCCGAAGGAAGATCGCTGTAGTTGGCGTGCACGGAGATGAATAGATCGGCATGCGCCTGATTGGCGATGCTGGCGCGCTCGTCCAGAGGAATATAGCTGTCATCGTGCCGCGTGTAGATTACGTCCATTCCCAATCGAGATTCGAGCAGCTTGCCCAGCCGCTGCCCAATCTCGAGCACAAGATCTTTTTCGAGCAAGCCGTCGCGCCCCACCGTGCCCCAGTCCCGACCACCGTGGCCGGCATCGACCACGATGCGCATCTTGGTCACACGCCGCTGCAGTTGCAAATCCTCCTGCGTCGGTGGCGGAACCAGGATTGGTAGTTTGTTTTTCTCCGCCTCGGTCGCATTCGGGAACCGATTCACCGCGCCCTTGGGGCTCGCCCCGATCTTGCGCACTTCGACCACCAGGCGGTAGGGATTTGGCTCCAGGCTCACCGAGAAATCTGTGTTGGCCTTCGTCTCCAGCACAATGCGCGTCATGCCGGTAACGGGCTGAGCCACACGGATGCGTTTGAGCAGTGCATCGCCCACCTCGATTGATTTCCATGCAAGGTTGGAAGCTAGTTGCGTATTGTGCAGATCGAAATAGATGCGATCAGGATTGGCCAGGCGGTGCGCTTCATATTGCGCCTGATCTTCAAGATTGACAACCACTGTACTCGAATCCGCCGACGACGAGTGCTCGATTCCGGTGACCATGGGAAACTTCGCCAATTCCCGCGGCTTGGCAGGTGAACTGGTCGTCTGGCTTCCATCGGAAGTCGCGCCCGGATTGATGGTGGCGCGATTCGCTGCCGCCCCGACGGATGGAGCAGCCGGCGCGTCCTTAGCCGCTGTGCCCATCGGTTTCGGCGCCATCTCTTCCGTCCGCACCATCTTGTTGGCCAAGTGCGACGGCTTCAGCTTCCACCAGATTCCTCCCGCTAATGCTGAGGCAATGACTATGCACACCAGCAGAACCAGCATGCGAGGCCGCCGGGGCACGCTATCCGGTTCCTCGGCTGGCATCTCGTTTTCAGCGACGGGCACGGCTTCTGGCTCGCTCGGAAGCGCGTCCAACTCCGTCGCCGCGACCGGCGGAGGCTCTGTAAAGGGATCCTCATCGGGTTCAGCGGACGCTTCGGTAGCGACAGTCGGCTCGGAGTCAGAGACCGTCTCCTCCGGTTCAAGCGCTGGTTCGGGCAGAATCGCCGCCGTGGGTGCGGGTGTGACCTCGTCCTGTGTAGATGTATCTTCTTCTAGGAGGTGCCTGGCAATGACAAGCGCAGCCTGCACCTTTTCCGGCGGGGGCGAGGTCACTTCCAACTTCGTGGCCGCGACCTGCGCGGACTCTGCAAAACGGTCCTCTTCCTCTGGCGTGAGCGCTCCCACCACCAATTCAGCCAGCTGAGTCAGATTGCGAACATCGCTGTCGTCGAATCCGAACGGCTGCGCTGAAAACGCCTGCAGCACCCCAATCCCGCGCCCGTGCCCGCATAGCGGCACCGCGATCATGGAGCGTGCGTCCAAGCGCCGGCACGCCTGCAGGTTGACCCGTGCATCCGTTTCGGTGTCGTCGCAGCGCAGGATCTTGGCCGTGCGGAAGCAGATCCCGGAGAAGGCCGAATCGCGGTCGATGCGCGCGCCCCGGTCGGGCCGGACGGTGCCCGCCGCCGCCCGCAAAACAATCTCGTTGTTTTCCGCCAGCGCAATCGCCAGGCCGTCCGCGCCAGTGATCAGTACTGCTCTGTCTGCGACGAGCTGAAGCACCTCATCGAGAGTGAAGTGCTCTCCCTCTTCAAGCTCCCCCTCGGGAACGGCCCCATCGCCCCCGTTCCGGCGTGTTTCCAGGGTTTTCCTCCGGCGCACCTGCTCGTGTAGCGCCAAGAACTCCAGTAACTCCTGCAACGTGTTGCGCTGCGATGGTTCCCGGTGGGAATCCGCGGAGGAGCTCGAAGCGGTCTGCCCCGGCGGGCAGAGAGGTATTACAACTCCGGTAGGCAGAGTCTTCCCTTCAAGGCTCCGGTTGGTGGTCGCTCTCGCCATTCCAAGCCCAAGAACACAATTCAAGCGGTACAGTATGTACACCGAGTAAAGTGGAAGTCAATCAGTCACTTAGTCTACTCCATCTGGTGAATTGCGCCCCGTCTGGTCTTTGATGCGCCCTCTGACCATCGTGCCAGCCGCCGACGCAGCAATCGCCGTTCAAAAAACGAAGGGCGGGGAACCCGGCCGCCAGTCAATCTGGGATGCGGGATCAAGGTCAAAAGGCAGCGGGCGAGGGCGCCCGCTCCACACACACACAGAGAACCTTCACTCTGCTAGCCGCAGCTTCGCCGCTGTCGCGTGCTAGAATCATTATTGTGATGCCCCGAACCGATGCTTCCTGATATCGATAAATTGCTGGAGCTGCAGGTGGCGGACAAGGAAATCCGCAAGCTGCAGGACGAAGTGGCCGCGTTGCCAAAACGCGTGGCAGTGATCGAACAAAAGCTGGCCGGCACAAAGGCGCAACTGGAAAAGGCGCAGTCCGCAGCCAAGGGTGACGAAACCAACCGCAAGAAGTTCGAAGCTGCTATTAGAGATCTGCAAGGCAAGATTTCCAAGTATCGCGACCAGTCTCTCGACGTTAAAACCAACGAACAATACAAAGCGCTGCTGCACGAGATTCAGTTTGCCGAGCAGGAGATCCGCCTTAACGAGGACCGCATCCTGGAGGTGATGGTCAACGTCGAGGCGCGCGAAAAAGAAGTCAAAGCGGCGGAGGCCGAGCTCAAGGCGGAGACGGCCGAGATCGAAAAAGAAAAAGAAGACGCGCGAAAAGTTACCGCGGAAGATCAGAAGAAGCTCTCCGAGTGGAACGCCAAACGCGACGGGCTGCGCCAGGGGATTTCCGAAGATATTCTTCGTCACTATGAGCGCGTGGCGAAATTTCGCGGCACTGGGCTCGCGGAAGTCCGCGACCATAAATGTATGGGCTGCCAGGTAATGCTGCGTCCGCAGACCTACAACGAAGTGCGGAATGGCGGGAAGGTCATGGTCTGCGAGTCGTGCTCGAGAGTTTATTACTACAATCCCGCGAACGAAGTGAAGCCGGAACAGGAAGTCGTGACGGTTACCGGGAGAAAACGCGCGCGCCCCAAGGCGGATGCGCCGCAGGCATGGTTCTACCGTCCGGATTACGGCGAAGAAGGCGAAGTGCTGCTCGTGTTCACCAATAGCTCCGGCAGTTCGACCCGGCGCATCTACGAAATGCACACTGGACGCCAGGTTGGCGGCGTGCTGGTGCGCGAAGGGAATTACCGTCAGGCGTTTCCCGAGGACCTAACCGACGCAGCCCTCCGGCTCAACGGCCATTGGGAAGAAAAAGAAATCGACGAGTGGGGTTCCGAAATACCATCGAATGCGCTCGATCTACTGCATAAAGATATTCTTGCCATCCGGCGCGAGCACCGGGCGCACAAGGACCATTCCACCTCTCCGGCGGAGCAAACGGCTGCGCGCTAGTTTCACGCTGAAATCGATTACCGTGGATGTTGATTACCGTGGATTAGGGAAAGCCCTTTTGTAATCGGAACCATGGTTTCATTCATGATAATGTCTCCCCGCGGGCGCGGAGATCAGGTCAGATGAAATCCACAGATTTGTTGGAGCGGGATTTGTTGGAGCAGAAGCATGACCAGCGCCCGCCTGATGCTTCGATTTTTCAACTCCCGCAAAAGCGGAGATTAATTTTCTGCCTTCTGCTTGTTCTGGCAACCATTGCGCTCTACGACCCCCTCACCCGCGCTCCATTTCTCAATTTCGACGACGCCGCGCACGTTACCGACAATCCGCATGTTCGTGCCGGACTTACCTGGAAAACCGTTGTTTGGGCTTTTGAGACCTCCGAAACGTCGGACTGGCACCCGATTACATGGCTCTCGCATGCTCTCGATTGCGAGCTTTTCGGCTTGAACCCAGCAGGCCCCCATACCATCAACGTGCTTCTCCATGCGGCCAATGCGGTGCTGCTGTTTTTGATTTTGGAGAGTGCTACGGGCCTGGCCTGGCGCAGCCTGGTGGTCGCCGCCCTCTTCGCTCTGCACCCCATCAATGTGGAGTCGGTGGCTTGGATCTCGGAACGTAAGAACGTTCTCAGCATGCTCTTCTTCCTCCTCGCATTGGCTGCCTATGGCTGGTACACGCGCCGGCCTAGTGTCGGACGATATATGGCAGTTGCTCTTGCCTACGCTTTGGGCCTGATGAGCAAGGCGCAGGTAATTACGTTCCCGTTTGCTCTTCTGCTGCTGGACTACTGGCCTCTCGGTCGCTTCGGGCAAAGTTCCTGGCAAAGTTCCGGGCAAGGTCTTGGGCGACCGAACGAAGCAGACAGGGAACTGGCAGGCGGACCCGCCCGCGGCCCGTCGTTTTTCGGCCCTTCTTCTTTCGGCCCTTCGTTCGGGAGTTTGATTTGGGAGAAGGTGCCATGGTTTGCGCTGTCGGCGGTGAGCGCGGTTATCACCATGAAGGCGGAGGCGGACGCAACCCAATCGAAACTGCCGCTCTGGATACACCTGGGAAATGCGGCTCTGTCGTATGTTAAATATCTCGGAAGGGCCTTCTGGCCGGTCAATCTGGCGCTCATATATCCGCATCCAGAGGGTTCGATCAGCATTCCGGCGGCGGCGCTGTCCGCATTCGCAATCATCGTCGCCACCATTCTTGCGGTGATTTTTCGGCGGCGCCGCCCTTTCATTGTGGGATGGTTCTGGTTCCTGGGAACGCTGGTCCCGATGATCGGACTGGTTCAGATAGGCGTTCACGCCATGGCCGACCGCTACGCCTATATCCCGTTGCTGGGAATTTTCGTAATCGTCTGCTGGGGTACGGCGGATCTGATAAAAATCTGGCATGTTCCAACGGCGGTGTCGTTCGCCGGCACAGCGGCGATCCTGCTCACACTGGCAATTGCGCTGCATCGGCAGGTAGGATTTTGGGGCGACAATGTCACGCTGTGGACTCACACGCTGGAAATCACCGAGGGAAATTACAGCGCCGAAGATAACCTGGCGACCGCGTTGATTGCCCAGGGCAGGATAGAGGAAGCGATTTCGCACCTTCGGAGGGCGAGATTCTTGCGGCCCGACGACGCATTGGCCACGATCAATATCGCAACCTACGAGCAGATGCACGGCAACTATCAGGCCGCTATCGATGGCTATGCGACGATACCTCAATTCACAAAGGATCTCTCTTTGAGGGTGACGGCGCGAGTCAACTGCGGATATGCCCACTACTCGCTGAAACAATACGACAGCGCGAAGCAGGACTTCGAAGCTGCTCTAAACCAGCAGCCGGAAAATTCGCCGGCCTATCGCGGGCTGGGCTTGGTGGCACAGCGAGCAGGCGACATCACACGGGCTACGAAAGATTACCAACGGTCGGTCGAACTTCAGCCATCGCCGGTGGGTTATCTATTTCTGGCGCAGGCCCTTGACATCGGCGGACGGGCGGAAGCGGCGCGTGTGGCTCAGTCCCAGGCCATCCGCATGAGTCGAGATCTCAATGACGATACTGATACGGTGAGGCAGTTCTTGGCAAAGTAGTAGCGTCGATCTACCGCGCCCTCGGTGGGTGTGCGGGGAAGTCTTAACCACGGGGGACACCGAGATTCACAGAGCAAGGCGCTCAGGTCTGCAAAGGACGGCGAAAAGATCTGAAGCCGAATTCAAGATCGATTTTGCGGTAAGATTGCGGCCACGAGGTGAATGATGGCCAACAATAAAGACCTTAGCCTTCCTTCCGCATCCCGCCGTTCGTTTCTCAGCTTGTCTGCCGCCGCATCCGCCGCGCTGGCATTGCGCATTGTGACCGAACCGATGCTTGCTCACGCTCGCGTGCACAATTTTCCGAAAGATGCGATCCGGATTGACGCGAACGAAAACCCGCTCGGCCCCGGCGCTTCGGCGCGCGAGGCGGCCGCCGCTATCGTTCCGCAAGGCGGTCGTTATTCCGACTGGCTGACGGACGATCTGGTGAAGACGCTGGCGGATATGGAAGGCCTGAAGCTGGAACAGGTTCGCGTCTATGCCGGATCGAGCGAGCCTCTACACCACACGGTCGCCGCCTTCGCCTCACCGCAGCGCAGCTATGTGACCGCCGATCCGGGATACGAAGCCGGGATGTTCGCCGCCAATGCGGTTGGTGCGAAGGTGGTGAAAGTCCCGCTGACGAAAAGCTACGCCCACGATGTGAAGGCAATGCTAGCCGCGGCTCCCGATGCGGGCGTTTTCTATGTCTGTAGCCCTAACAACCCGACCGGCACGCTGACCAGCCATTCCGACATCGAATACCTGGTCGAGAACAAGCCCAAGGGTTCCGTCGTGCTGGTTGATGAAGCCTACATTCATTTTGCCGACGCGGTTTCGGTGATGGATCTGGTGAAGGCCGGCAAGGACGTGATCCTGCTGCGTACGTTCTCGAAGATTTATGGGATGGCGGGTCTGCGCTGTGGCGCCGTATTTGGCCGACCAGATCTGCTGGAAAAAATCGAAAACTATGGCGGCTGGAATTTCATGCCAATTACCGCGCTCGTCGCGGCATCTGCCAGCCTGAAAGACGCGCAACTGGTGCCAGAGCGGAAGCGCATCAACGCCCGCATCCGCGGCGAGGTCTTTGCCTGGCTCGACCGCAACGGATACTCGTACGTTCCTTCGGAATCGAACTGCTTCATGTTAGACACGAAACGGCCGGCAAAGGCGGCGATCGATGCCATGGCCAAGCAGAATATATTTATTGGACGCATCTGGCCGGTGTGGCCGACGTATGCGCGCATCACGATTGGGACCGCGCCCGAGATGGAACAGTTCCAGGCGGCATGGCAGAAGGTGATGTCGGGAGCGGTGACGGCGAGTGTTGGCGCGATGCCGAGCGCGGGAGAACTGGGCCGGCGCAAACGGGATCTGGATGGGATCGTGATCCGCGGTTAAGGGGTTGGCAGCTGCCGAGCTTCGCTCGGCTTGGACGGGGCAGAGCCCCGTCACCACACGAGCGCGGTCACGGCAACCGGGTTCGCTATAACATCTATTGATGCCGAAAAAGCTTGCCGTCTCCGCCGAGCATGCGGAGCCTTCTGTAAAACTTTCCGTCCGAGGCGTTGCGCGGCTGCAAGGGCGGCATCCTTGGGTCTATCGCTCGGATGTTACCGAGGCGAACGGCGTGCCGCCCGGCTCGCTCGTCCGCGTCCTCGATCTGCGTGGGAAATTTCTGGGAACTGCGCTCTATAGTTCTTCGTCGCAGATCGCGATTCGCATGATCTCGCACGGGTCAGTGGCCGATCTGCCTGCTCTGGTCGCGGAACGCATTCGTGCCGCCATCGCCTACAGGAAAGAACTTGTCTCGAACACCGACGCCTACCGCGTCGTTTTCAGTGAGGCGGACTTCCTGCCCGGCCTCATTGTCGATCGCTACAACGATGTGCTCTGCCTTCAGATTCTAATCCAGGCAATGGACGCTGCGCCCGTGCGCGCAGCCGTCCTGCAAACCTTACGCGACGAACTGCAACCGGTGGGGATCGTCGAGCGCGTGGATGCTCGCATTCGAGAACTCGAGCAGCTGCCGCCGCTTGCGTCCCGACTGCTTTGGGGAGAGAAGAGTTCGACTGTCTTTGCCATCAACAGCACCATGAACAGCGGCGTGCGCTTCCACTTCGACGGCCTCGAAGGCCAGAAGACCGGCGCGTTTCTCGATCAGCGGGAGAACTACGCCGTGGCGGCGCAGTACGCGCATGGTGAAGCGCTCGACGCTTTCTGCTACCAGGGCGGATTTGCGCTGCACTTTGCTCTTCACCCCTCCGGAAAGATTTCAAGCGTCACCGGCGTGGACAGCTCGCGTCCGGCGCTTGAAATGGCGGAAAAGAACGCGGCTCTGAACGGCCATGAACTGGAATGGATCGAGGCCAATGCTTTCGATCTCTTACGGGAGTACGCCGTCTCCGGCCGACGCTACGACACCATCGTTCTCGATCCGCCGGCGTTTGCGAAGACGAAGCGGGACCTGGAAAAAGCTCTGGGCGGCTACAAGGAGCTGAACCTGCGCGCCATGAAGATGCTGCGTCCGGGAGGGATTCTTGCCACCTGCTCCTGCTCGTACCACGTTAGCGCCGCGGACTTCTTTGAAGTCGTGGCTGACGCCGCCCGCGATGCCCACAAATCTTTTCGCGTCATTAAAAACCGCGGAGCGGCGAAGGATCATCCAATGCTGCTCAACGTCCCCGAAACCGGCTACTTGAAGTGCCTGATATTGAGTGTAAGTAATTGAATAATAGCAAGATATAGTACTTGACAATAATACACTAAGATTTTATGCTGGCGTCACACTTAATCGAAAACCCGGGAGCTCTAGAAGCTCCCCGAATGAAGTTGAAGAAGGAGGATTAAAGTTATGACCCTGATTACGCGTTATGACCCTTTCCGTGAGTTTGTCACCCTGCAGGACCGCATGAACCGTTTGTTCCGCGACCCCCGCGGGCCGGAAGGGCACGATGAATCGCTAACCACGACCGCATTTGCCCCGCCCGTGGACGTCTATGAGGACGAGCACAACATCACCCTGAAGATCGAAGTGCCGGGAATCGACGAGAAGGACATTGATGTCCGCATCGAGAACAACACTCTGACGGTGCACGGCGAGCGCAAGTTCGAGAAGGAAGAGAAAGAAGAGAACTACCGCCGAGTGGAGCGTCAGTACGGCAGCTTTACTCGCACCTTCAATCTGCCTTCGACGGTCGATCATGAAAACGTTCAGGCCGACTACGACAAGGGCGTGTTGAAGATCAAGCTGGCGAAGAAAGCGGAAGCCAAGCCGAAGCAGATCAAGGTAAACGTCGGCAGCGAGAAGACGCTCGAAAGCAAAGAGCCGAAGAGCGTAACCAAAGCCGCGTAACGACAACTGCCGGGCTTTGCCTGGCTGGACGGGCGAGTCGCCCGTCCCACACGAACTGTAAACTTAGCGGGAGGCGGCTGCACCGGCGCCTCCCGCGCTTTATTTGTAATTGGCAATTTGTAATGGGTAATTTGAGAGTAGGCTTTCATAGTTACAAATTACAAATCAGCAATCACAAAATTTGCAGATACAAATTTGAGAGATAAAGATCAGGAGTAGAGACACATGGCGATCCGTTGGGACAAATTTACTGTTAAGGCGCAGGAAGCAGTTCAGCGCGCGAATGAGCTGGCCTCCGAGCATGGCAATCCCGAACTGGCCCCCGTACATCTGCTGGCGGCCCTGGTCGAAGACCGCGAAGGCATCGTGCCGCCCGTGCTTGAAAAAATCGGCATTGGGCCGCAGGCCGTGCTCAGCGACGTCTACAAAGAAATTGACAAGCTGCCCAAAGTGTCGGGCACGAGCGGCGCGAATCAGCCATCCATGTCGTCGCAGGTCAACCAGCTTCTGGAGAAATCTTTTAAAGAAGCGGATACCTTCAAAGACGAATACGTCTCGACCGAGCACATGCTGCTGGCGCTGACCAGCCTGAAGCGCGATCCGGCGCAGGAGCTGATGGTGCGTCACGGCGCGACGCACGATGCCATCCTGAAGGCTCTGACCGCGGTTCGAGGATCGCAACGCATCACCGACCAGAACCCGGAAGGCAAGTACCAGGCGCTCGAGCGCTATGCGCGCGACCTGACCGAGCAGGCGCGGCGCGGCAAGCTTGATCCCGTGATCGGCCGCGATGAAGAAATCCGCCGCGTGGTGCAGGTGCTTTCGCGGCGGACCAAGAATAATCCGGTGCTGATCGGAGAGCCGGGCGTAGGGAAGACTGCCATCGTCGAAGGCCTGGCGCAGCGCATCATCTCGGGCGACGTGCCTGAAGTTCTAAAGAACAAGCGCGTCGTTGCGCTCGATCTCGGAGCCATGCTTGCCGGCGCGAAATATCGCGGCGAATTCGAGGACCGACTAAAGGCTGTACTGAAGGAAATCGAAGACTCGCAGGGCAAGATCATCCTCTTCATCGACGAGTTGCACACGCTCGTCGGCGCGGGTGCCGCCGAAGGCTCGATCGACGCCTCGAACATGCTGAAGCCGGCGCTCGCCCGTGGAGAGCTGCGCGCCATTGGAGCCACGACGCTCAACGAATATCGCAAGTACATCGAGAAAGATGCCGCCCTCGAACGCCGCTTCCAGATTGTTTTCGTGGGCGAGCCGAACGTCGAGG
Organism: uncultured Acidobacteriaceae bacterium; assembly: GCA_963772195.1. Lineage (GTDB taxonomy): Bacteria > Acidobacteriota > Terriglobia > Terriglobales > Acidobacteriaceae > Acidiflorens. Next base: position 859,682 of record CAVYWE010000007.1, read on the forward strand.
ACACGATCGCTATCCTGCGCGGGCTGAAAGAAAAGTACGAAGTGCATCACGGCGTACGCATCAAAGATTCGGCCATCGTCGCGGCCGCCACGCTCTCGCACCGCTACATTTCCGACCGTTTCCTGCCCGACAAAGCTATCGACCTGATCGACGAGGCCGCCGCCTCGCTGCGCATCCAGATCGATTCCATGCCCACGGAAATCGATCAACTCGAGCGGCGGGCCACGCAACTGGAAATCGAAAAGCAGGCGCTGAAGAAAGAAGATGACCCTAATTCCAAAGAACGCCTCGCCCACGTTGAGAAAGAACTGGCCGGTATTCGCGAGCAATCAAACGCGCTCAAAGCCAAGTGGAAGCAGGAAAAAGACGTCATCGCGAAAGCACGAGCGCTGAAAGAAAAACTGGAGCAGCTCAAGGTCGAAGAAGCTGCCGAGGAACGCAAAGGAAATCTTGAGCGCGTGGCACAGATCCGCTATGGACTGATTCGCAACACTGAAGAAGAGTTGAATAAAGTCACCGCGCAGATCGACAGCAAGTCCGGGCATCGCATGTTGAAAGAAGAAGTCGATGAGGAAGACGTAGCCCGCATCGTCTCGAAGTGGACCGGCATTCCGGTTTCCAAAATGCTTGAGGGCGAAGTCAAGAAGCTCATCAACATGGAAGAGCGCTTGCGGCTGCGCGTCATCGGGCAGGATGAGGCGCTTGAGCGCGTGGCCAACGCCATCCGCCGTTCGCGCGCCGGGTTAAGCGATCCGAAGCGGCCGATCGGTTCGTTTATTTTCCTGGGGCCAACCGGCGTCGGTAAAACCGAACTGGCCCGCGCGCTCGCCGAATTTCTTTTCGACGACGAGCACGCCATGGTGCGCATCGATATGTCCGAATACATGGAGAAGCATGCCGTGTCGCGTCTGATCGGCGCGCCCCCGGGATACGTCGGCTACGACGAAGGCGGACAGCTCACTGAGCAGGTGCGGCGGCATCCTTACGCGGTGGTGCTGTTCGACGAAATCGAAAAAGCGCACCCCGATGTGTTCAACATCCTGCTGCAGATCATGGATGACGGCCGCCTCACCGACGGCAAGGGCCGCAAGGTGGACTTCAAGAACACGGTCATCATCATGACCTCGAACCTGGGCTCGTCGTATCTGCAGTCGGAAAACATTCGCGACGCCGATGCCTTCGAGCGCGCCTCGAAGCAGGTGATGGAGACGCTGCATGGGCATTTCAAACCCGAGTTCCTGAATCGCGTGGACGACATTATCATCTTCCATCCGCTGGGGAAGGAGCAGTTGGTGAAGATCGTCGACCTACGCCTGGAAGATTTGCGGCGCCTGCTCGCCGACCGCAAGATTTCCTTGGAGCTGACCGATGCTGCGAAAGAACTGCTCTTCACCGAAGGCTATGATCCAAACTTCGGAGCGCGTCCGCTGAAGCGTGCGATTCAGAAGTTGGTGCAGGATCCGCTGGCGCTCAAGATTCTGGATGGCGAGGTGCTGCATGGGGATCATGTGGTGGTGGACGCGGATAGAAAAACAGGGAAGATGACGTTCAAGGTGAGTGAGAGGGTGGGGGAGAAAGTGGCGGCGAAGGCGAAGAAGTAACTCATCCTTGCGTTCTGCCCAACTCCAGCGCGATCTCGTGGATCCGGGCTTCGCTCTGAAGTTGGCTCCGCCACTTTGACGGGATGGCCGCGTATCCGTAAAACGCACCGGCGAGTGCACCACAGACCGCGGCCACGGTGTCGGCGTCGTCGCCCAGGTTCGCAGCCCGAATCACCGCCTCTTCATAGGATTCCGTCGTGAGGAAACTCCAGGCTGCAGCTTCCAGTGTATGGACCGTGTAGCCCGAGCTCACGATGTCGTCTTCTCCGTAGGCATCGATCCACTCCAGCCGATGCCAGACTGAACGCTCTGCCTCGTTTAGCAAAGCCATGGCTTCTGCGCGGCCGTCCCGAACGCCGCGACAGATTGCCGCTTGGATCCAGTAGTTGAGAATCACGCACGACGACTGAGCCTGCGGATCATGGTGAGTCACACGGGCACTGGCGCGGGAGACTTCGACCAGTTGATCGAGAGAGTGCAAGCAGAAGATCGCGACGGGAGCGCAACGCATCACGGCACCGTTGCCAGCACTCGAGTTGGGATGAGCCGCGTAGTATCGCGACGAACAGCCCTGCGGATCGCTGAGGTAGCCAGCCATGTTGACTACGGCCCTGGTCTGGACGCCCACATCTTTAGCTGTTGCCGCCCAAGTCTGGAAGCGCTGGGCGAGATCGAATGGCTCGAAACCCTTCTTATCGAGAAAAGATTCTGCAATCAGGAGAGCCATTTGAGTATCGTCGGTGTATTCACCCGCTCTCCAAAGACGGGAATCGATCATCTCCCGGAGGCCTGCAGGGTAGCGCTTGCGGACCTCGCGGCGACTAACAAATTCGAGAGGGGCGCCGAGTGCGTCTCCCACCGCAAGCCCAACGAAGCAACCAGCGATCCGGTCGTTTCGTCGTGAGACAGAGCCGAGATTTGAATCATGGCCCAGCAATCATTTGCTCCTCAAAAAGTCATCCCTACGTGGTTCTTGGCGGTGCCTTGAACTGGTCCGCTACTTCTCCTCGCGACAAATACCACGCCACGATTACCCGCACGATAATCTCGAGCCCGCCGAAGGCTAGCGCTTTTGGTTGAACCATGACGGTTGCGGCTGAAACCGATGGCACCAGCATTACGATTCCAGCGATGGCGATCAGCAACGCTGCGTGGCGGACGATGTTATTGAGTTCCGCGAGACCCCACGCAACTCCGCCTCCGACTACGGCCATGAGCAGGAACATGTAGGGTCCAGATAGTTCCAGGCCGAATAAAAGCGGTGCGCCCGCCGACAGTGGTATCGTGCCCGGACGAACCAGCATCAACGCGCCTGCGACTGCCAGATAAACTGCGCAGAGAGCGAACAGGGCGGCTATGGCGCGCACTCCAGTTGGGATGGGATTGGTGGTATCGTCAGTCATACTTCTCGCTGTAGCGAGTCCAGAGTTGCCGCGGGCAGTTGCCGAGCTTTGCTCGGCTGAACGGGGCATAGCCCCGTCACCACACGAGCATCGAGGCTCGTAGAATACTAGCGGTGGCTGCGCCCTCACAAACAAAACTGATTGTCCTGAACATTAAGGCGAGGATGCCTACGGTTGCTGTTACCCGCCTCGAAGTTGTAACGTACTCGGCCTAGACTCAATTCTCGCTGGGGGATGGAATGAAGCTCCGATGTTATGTGTACGTGTTGATTGTTTCGCTTTCTTGCGTCGGCGTGTGCTGGGCTCAGCAGGCCGCGCCTGCGCCGAAGACGGTTGTCATCCGCGCGGGGCGCCTGCTTGACGTGAAAACCGGCAAGACGCTTACCAACCAAATCATCGTGATTCAGGGCGACAAGATCGCGAGCGTTGGGTCTGGGGCGCAGGCTCCCGACGGAGCGCAGGTGGTCGATCTCTCGAACGCCACCATCCTGCCCGGATTGATCGACGCGCACACGCACATTACGATGACTACGAATTTCGGCTACTCGCGACTTGCGATTTCGGTGCCGCGCGAGGCCTTGAACGGAGCGCGCAATGCCCGCGTCACGCTCGACGCTGGTTTTACGACGATCCGCAATGTGGGCGCGAGCGGGTTCACAGATGTTGCCTTGCGCGATGCGATTAACGCTGGCGACGTCCCCGGACCGCGCATGCTGGTCAGCGGACCTGCTCTGAGCATTACGGGCGGACACTGCGACAACAATCTGCTGCCGTTTGAGTCTCACGTGCACAGCGAAGGCGTGGCCGATGGCGTCGAAGCGGTCCAGCACAAAACGCGCGAGATCATCAAGTACGGCGCGGACCTGATCAAAATTTGCGCCACCGGCGGCGTGCTTTCGCATGGCGATAATCCGCAGGCCTCGCAGTACACACTCGAAGAGATGAAGGCGATCGTGGCCGACGCGCACCGGCTCGGGCGCAAGGTCGCGGCGCATGCGCATGGCGCGGAGGGCATCCGATGGGCGTCGGAGGCGGGCGTGGATTCGATTGAGCACGGGTCTTACATTGACGACGCGGCCATCGCCGTCATGAAGAAGAATGGGACTTATCTGGTTCCGACCCTCTATCTCATGGACTGGTTTTATGAGAACGCGGAGAAGATTGGTACGCCGCCCGAGCTGATTGCCAAGGGACATGAAGTGATGCCAGCGGCGCGTAAGAATGTCGCGCGGGCATTTGCCGCGGGAGTGAAAGTCGGGTTCGGGACCGATGCGGCGGTGTATCCGCACGGGCTTAACGCGCACGAATTCGCGGTTATGGTGAAGCTTGGTTTGACTCCGCTGCAGGCAATTCAGGCCGCAACTATTAATGACGCCGATCTGCTGGGCTGGTCCGACAAGATCGGGACTATTGAGGCGGGAAAGTGGGCCGACATTGTTGCTGTCGATGGCGATCCGCTGGCCGACGTGACCACTCTGGAGCGCGTGAAGTTTGTGATGAAGGGCGGCGAGGTGGTTAAGAATCTTTACGCGAAGTGAGGTCACAGGTCAGATTGCAGAGGTGAGCGCCAAGATTTGGTACTTCGGCTGTACCTCTGCAATCTGACCTCTGACCTCTGCAATCCTTTAGAATCCTCCGCAGTGTCTGTTCACTTGCAGATTGAAGCTACCCGCGGTGCCGCCCGCGTCGGCAAGCTCATCACTCCTCACGGAGAGGTCGAGACGCCTGTGTTCATGCCGGTGGGAACGCTGGCTTCGGTGAAGGGCGTCTCGCAGGATGTGCTCGAAGAGCTGGGCGTCGAGATTCTGCTCTCGAATACCTACCATCTTTTCTTGCGGCCTGGCGTCGATACTGTTCGCCGGATGGGTGGGCTGCATCGGTTCATGTCGTGGGATCGCGCCATCCTTACCGACTCGGGCGGGTTTCAGGTTTTCAGTCTCACCGATCTGCGCAAGGTCAGCGAAGAAGGCGTGGCGTTCCGCTCGCACTTGGACGGTTCCTCGCATTTTCTGAGTCCCGAAAAAGCTATGGAGGCGCAGATTGAGCTGGGGGCTGACATCATCATGGCGTTTGACGAATGCACCGAGTATCCGGCTGATGCTGCGCGTGCGCGTGCGTCGATGGAGTTGACCGTGCGCTGGGCCGCGCGTTGCAAGAATTATTTTGAAGAGCATAAGCACGAGGTGCCGTGGGCGCGCGCAGAGTCTGCGGAGCTTCGCTCCGCGGGGCGGACGAATGCGTCCGCCCCTACGCGAGCAGGGGCGACGCGGGCTGCTGGAGCTACCCAGGCCTTGTTTGGCATTGTTCAGGGGGGGATGGATCCTGAGCTGCGCCGCGAGTCTGCTGATCGGACCATCGACATCGGCTTTCCCGGATATGCCATTGGTGGGCTTAGTGTTGGCGAACCTCGCGAGCTTACTCGCGACATTGTCTTTTCCACACTCGAGCATCTGCCCTCCGACCAGCCGCGATATTTGATGGGGGTTGGCACTCCCGAAGAGATTGCCCACTACGCCCAGGCGGGCGTTGACATAATGGATTGTGTGCTCCCCACACGCGCGGCTCGGCATGGATTGCTGTTTACTTCGGAAGGAAAGGTGTCGATCAAGCAGGCCCGGTACGCGCTGGACGAGAGCGCGCTCGATCCTGCCTGCGAGTGCCGCGTCTGCCTGCGTTATTCACGTGCCTATTTGCGCCATCTCTATGCCTCGAACGAACTGCTGGCCCAGGTTTTGAATACGATCCACAACCTGCACTTTTACCTTGCGACCATGCGGACGGTCCGGGCCTGGATACGGGCAGGGCATGTGCCTGCCGCCGGCGCTTTGCAGATGTAAATTCGGTGTGGTGTCCTTGACACCTTGCGAGCCGTCCGGCATTCTATTTAGCTTGGGGATAAGGTGCGTTTCTTTCTGTGCCGTTCGCGCGGCATCGCCGGTTCCAGCCTGGAAGCGCTGGGTCTCCGGCCTTAGAAGAAAAATTCCCGTAGCTGAGCAGAAAAAAGTCACGCAGATAAAGTTCAGCGGAGAAAGTTAAGCGGCGGAAGAAGCAAAGTTGTGCCGAGTTCCTCTCGATTGGCCTGAATCGGCGCTTCGGACTGTGGCGGTTTTAATCAGGTATTTCGCTCCATATTTCGTCTCATATTTCGTTACCTAGGATCGACTTAGCGGTGGAAATTATATTGTCTGGCGTGGCGTCTCGTATGACTGGCGGATTGGCGTTTTGGTTGCAACTACCCGGGGGCACAAGTCTGCTTGGGTTGGCGCCACTGCTGTTCATTTTTGCCATTTTTTACTTCCTGCTGATTATGCCGCAGCAGCGGAAGCAGAAAAAGTGGCAAGCCATGCTGAGCGAGTTGAAAAACGGGGACAGGATCGTAACCAGCGGCGGGCTGCGCGGAACGATCGTCAGCCTCAAGGACGATGCGCTGACTTTGCGCGTGCCGCCCGACAATCTGAAGCTCGAAATCAGCCGCGCATCGGTGGTATCGGTGACGCCGGCGGATGAAGGAAAGTAGTCGTCGGTCGCCAGTCGTTGGTCGCTCGCGAAGCGACTCTAGTTTTCACCAACGACCAACGACCAACGACTAACGACTAACGACCAAAGACAATCGACTGGTTTTTCATGAATAAGAACCTTACGTGGAAGTTGGTAGTTATCGTTGGGATCCTGCTGGTCTTTTTGTTCGGCATCTTCGGTGTCCCGAAGGACTTGTCGGGCAAGGGAGTACTGGCCGCGATCACCGACCGGATTCATTTGGGGCTTGATCTTCGCGGGGGGACGCACCTGATCTTGCAGGTGCAGGTCAACGATGCGGTCAATGTCGACTCCGACAATGCGATTGCGCGCCTTAAAGAGGATATGCGCGCGCGCAAGATCAATTACGCCGACATCACCAAGCCCGATCCGGTGAACCATCCCGAGATGATCGTGGTCAAGGGCGTTCCGCCGGAGCAGACCAGCGATTTCAAGAGCATTATTTCCGACCGGCTGCCAGAATACGACGCCAGTTCGGGCGCGGAGAATTCGTGGACTGTTTCGATGAAGGCGCAAAACCTCGCCGATTTGAAGAACCGCGCGGTCGCCCAGGCCATCGAGACCATCCGTAATCGAATTGACCAGCTTGGCGTCAACGAGCCGGTAATTCAGGAGCATGGCCTGGGTCAGTATCAGATTCTCGTCCAACTTCCGGGCGTGGACGATCCGGCACGGGTCAAGGAAATTATGCAATCCACCGCGATGCTTGAAATCAGGCAATCGCTCGGTGGACCCTATTCGAGCGAGCAGCAGGCCTTGCAGGAGCACGGCGGCGTCCTGCCTCCGGACGCTGTCCTGATGCCCGGTAAGAGCATTGGCTCACGCAACACCGAGACCGGGGAAGCCTGGTACCTGATCTCGCGCGCCTCGGCCGTGACCGGGCGCGATCTCCGTACCGCGGAACCGACCACCGACGAAAATGGCCAGCCGGCAGTCCGCTTTATTCTTACTAGTGAGGGTGGCCGCAAGTTCTACTCCTTTACTTCCGCTCACGTCGGCGATAACCTCGCGGTCGTTCTCGACAATAAGGTGCAGGAAGTAGCGGTGATCAAAGACGCCATTCATGATACCGGCATCATCAATGGCCGGTTCACCCAGCAAGAGACTCAGGACCTATCGATGACGCTGCGTTCCGGAGCTCTGCCAGCCGGAATCAAGTATCTGGAAGAGCGCACGGTCGGGCCATCGCTGGGGGCCGATTCGATTCGTTCGGGAGTGCGCGCGGCCATCTACGGCATGCTCGCCGTCCTCATCTTTATGCTGATTTACTACCGCTGGGCGGGCGTCAATGCCGACATCGCGCTGATACTGAATCTGGTCATCCTACTCGGATTCATGGGCTACTTCGGAGCGGTGCTGACGCTGCCGGGGATTGCCGGCGTGATCCTGACGGTGGGTATGGGTGTGGATTCGAACGTGCTGATTTTTGAGCGCATCCGGGAAGAACTGAGGAACGGCAAGACACCGCCCTCGGCCGTGGAGCAGGGATTCAGTCACGCCTGGATCACTATCGTCGATACGCACGTTACGACCATTGTTTCCGCCGCGATCCTGTTCATCTTTGGAACAGGGCCGGTCAAAGGTTTTGCCACGACGCTGGTATTCGGTTTGGCTGCAAACCTGTTTACGGCAGTGTTTGTGTCGCGCGTGATTTTTGATTGGGTGCTGAGCCGCAAACAGCGCGGCGAAGCGTTAAGCATTTAGGGCAGTCGTTAGTCGTTGGTCGATAGTCGTTCGCAAAGCCGAAACTGAACGATGCAGCTCGAACGACCAGCGACTAAAGACCAACGACTGATTTTGAAGGGATCGAAGCAGCGTGGAATTTTTTAGAAATACAAACATCGATTTCCTCGGGAAGAAGTGGTACTTCCTGACCTTCTCGCTGATATTCAGCGTGGCCGGAGTGCTTTCCATGGCGTTCTGGCACGGCATCCCGCTGGGTGTTGACTTCCGCGGCGGCACGCTGGTTTATGTGAAGTATGCGCATACGCCTAATCCGGCAGCCATCCACGCGGAGATCGAACGCGCCGGTCTGAAGAATGCCCGCGTCCAAAGATACGGGCCAGCCGCCAACAACGAAGTGCTGATCGCGCTCGATATCCAGGAGACTAGTGAACAGGCCCTCGACAAGGGCAAAACCCAGATCATTCAGGCGCTCGAAAGCAATGCCGCCGCGGGCAAGCAGGATCTCAACAACTCCAGTTCCTTAACCATCGCGAATTATCTGCTGGGGAAGGATCCGCTCCACCTGGGATCGGACGCTAGCGCGCGCTACAACGACATAGCTAAGGCCATTGCTGACTATCGCGACAAGACGAGAGGCGGAGTCCTCGGTTCGATTGACGAGCTGAAGAGTGTGGCCGATCCCACCGTCGTCGCCTCGCTCCAGGACAACTTCTTCGTCTCTGATTTTGGCATCCGCGATGTCGCGATTGTCGGCCCGCAGGTCGGGCAGCAATTGCGCAAGCAGGCGCTCCTCGCCACCCTTTATTCGCTAGCCGGGATGCTGGTTTACCTGGCGCTGCGCTTCGAATGGATCTATGGAGTGGCCGCCGTTTTGACGGTTTTCCACGATACGTTGATTACCGTAGGCGCCTTCTCGCTGCTGAACTGGGAAATATCCCTGACCGTGATCGCAGCCATCTTAACCCTGATCGGATACTCCAATAACGACACTATCGTCGTCTTTGACCGCATCCGGGAGAACATCAAGCTGCTCCGGCGGGACAGGCTGGCCGACATCGTCAACAAAAGTATTAATCAGACTTTAAGTCGAACTATCTTGACAGCGGGCCTGACTTTCCTTACCGTGCTTGCTCTGTTCCTTTTCGGCGGCGAAGTGCTGCATGGCTTCAGCTTCGCCCTGGTTATCGGAATCCTGATTGGGACGTATTCGTCGATCGCGATTGCCGCCCCGATTCTCGTTGCCTACCAGGAATGGCGAGGCGAGCGGGGCAAAAAGCCGATTGCCATGCCGCTGCGGCCCGGTAGCAGTCCGACGCAGCCGAAGGAAAGGGTTAAGGTTTAAATTGGGGCCCTGTGACGTAGAACGTTTGCTTTGTCCAGCCCCTAAATGGGTCGAATTTTGAACGACTTACGGCATGGCTAAAGCAATGCCCTGATGTACAGAGCGTGCGTTTTTCAGGAAACTATTTCAAGTTGGATGGCGTGAATCGTTGACCTGCCGCAGAGGCAGAGTTCGCAGAGACAAGGCTCTTAAGACCGGGAGCAAAGCGGATGCGGCCGGTGTCTAAGTTCTCGTAGAGGTCTGATGTAGGAGAAGCCTATGTTTGAAGACAGCCTCATTGAGTCAGGCAACAAGCTGAAAACCAAGCGGTTGGGCACCACCATCTTGTCCTTCCTGCTGCAAGTCGGGCTCATCGGGATCCTGATTCTGATCCCGCTGATTTATACCGACGCGCTGCCCAAGGGGAACCTGATGACCTTCCTGGTAGCGCCACCGCCACCGCCACCTCCTCCTCCGCCCCCAGCGGCCGCCGTTAAGGTGGTGAAGATCCAGAGCGAAGTCATCAACGGCCAGTTGCGCACCCCGACCAAGATTCCAGACAAAGTTCAGATGATCAAAGAAGAAGAAGCGCCGCCGGATCTGGGTGGTGGCGTCCCGGGTGGCGTCCCGGGCGGCATTCCAGGAGGCTCGACGGGCGGCGTGATGGGTGGCATCCTCAGCTCGGCCAATGCCGCTATCCCGAAAGTCGCAACTCCGCAGCGCGTTCGCGTGTCGACGGGTGTCGCGACCGGTCTTTTGATCAAGAAAGTTACGCCCAATTATCCGCAACTTGCCAAACAGGCCCGCATCCAGGGGACGGTTGTCCTGCAGGCGGAAATCAGCAAGGATGGCACGATTCAGAATCTGCAGTTGATTAGCGGGCATCCGATGCTGGCGCCGGCGGCGATTGAGGCCGTAAGGCAGTGGCGTTATAAGCCATATTTGCTCAATGGCGAGCCGGTGGCCGTGGAGACCACGGTGCAGGTGAACTTTAGCTTGTCCGGAGGCTAGACTCTCCCGGCCGGCGCTTGTAGCTGTAAAACGTTGTGGCGGTTTAGGGCCCTCCCATGCCACCTTTTTCCCAAGACGGGGAAGCGGGGTGGATTTGGCAATCCGGGGGCAATTCCGCCCACTTTGGTTTTCTTGCATCAAACGATTGTGATCAAGTGACTAGGCATCGGTTTTCCCGTAGAGATGCGGTTACCGCGTCTCCTGCCACAGAGCAGACGGGGCAAGCCACGTTTCTACAGGGCATTTTGGAAGCGTTTAGAAAGTAGTTCGAACAGTTCTTTCGAAACAGTTCTGAGGAGGAAAGCAACTCATGGTAGTGAATCTGGCAGCAGTCGCACTCTGTAATTTCCATCTTTTCGCCGCCTGGCTTTTTCAAGATAGCTCGGTCGGCTGGGACCCGATTTCGCTCTGGAAGCAGATGGGGCTTCTGGCGAAAGTCGTGGTTATCATTTTGTTCATCATGTCGGGGTGGTCCATCGGCGTGATGATTGACCGTTGGATGGCTTTCAACGCCGCCCGCAATCAATCCCGCTCCTTTGCTCCCGCAGTAGCCGGAGCGCTGCGCGAAGGCAAGATTGACGAAGCGATCAAAGTGGCTGAGCGCAACAAGAAAAGTCACCTGGCCAAGGTAGTCACGGCAGGCCTGATGGAATTCAAGGCCCACCAGGACAGCCCGGGTGAAATTCCTGGCGAGACCATTGAGGCTTCCAAGCGCGCACTGGAGCGCACCGAAGCCATCGTGCACGCCGAACTGAAACGCGGCTTGGGCGGTCTGGCGACAATCGGTTCGACGGCTCCCTTCGTAGGACTGTTCGGGACGGTTGTTGGCATTCTGAACGCCTTCAACGGTATTGCCAAGGAAAAGGCCACCGGCTTGGCAGCGGTCGCCGGCGGTATTTCCGAAGCGCTCGTAACCACCGCGGTCGGCCTGTTCGTGGCGATTCCGGCGGTTATGATGTTCAACTATCTGACCGGTCGCGTGGAAGCGTTCGACGTGGAGATGGATAACTCGTCGAGCGAACTGATCGATTACTTCCTGAAGCGCCGGAGCATGCGCCGGTCGTAATTAGGGTAGGCAGAGGGTTGCACCCATGAGTGCTGAGCGATGGAGGGACGGGCGTCTCGCCCGTCCAGCCGGGCGGGAACGCCCGGCAGTCCGTCAGCAAGTTTGGGGTCGGCCAGTGCAAGCATACGCAGGAGACAGAATTCCATGGCATTAGCAAAGCGAAACGAAGCGGCCAACGTCACCTCCGACATCAATGTCACACCGATGGTGGACGTGATGCTGGTGCTGCTCATCATCTTTATGGTGGTCACGCCCATGCTGCAGCACGGCAAGCAAGTGGACATGGCCCAAGTGAATAATCCAACGGATATGCACGACGCCGACAAAGAGGACGCGCTGCAGGTTGCCATCACTCGCGATAACCACGTCTTCTTCGGGACCGACCCCATCAACCCGGACGATCTGACGCAGAAGATCAAGGATAAGTTGGCGAACCGCACCGACAAGAGGGTCTTTCTCAAGGCCGACGCCCGGGCGAAGTTTGGCTGGGTGGTCGAAGTGGTGGACAATGTGCGCGCGGCCGGTGTGGACCAACTCGGCCTTTTGACCGATCAAAAGAAGTCCGGATCCTTTACGCCGCCGCCGGCCACTCCCCCGGTACCTACACCCACGGGCGGGCAGTAGCACCCGGTAGCAATACAGGAGATCGATTATGGCAATGGCAATGGGCTCCAAAGGGGGCCAGAACGCGAACATGAACGTCACGCCGCTGATTGACGTTCTGCTGGTGCTGCTGATTATTTTCATGGTGATCACGCCGCTAACGCCGAAGGGCTTGGACGCGTTGGTGCCGCAGCCTCCGCCCAAAGATCAGAAACCGCCGCCCACGCCCGATCGCACCATCGTGGTGCAGTTGATTGACCATGGTGCCGGCAACCCGCCGGGTCTCAAGATCAATCAGGATGACGTTACTTGGGAAACTCTTCAGGGCCGCCTGGAAGATATTTTCAAGACGCGTGCCGAGAAGATCATGTTCGTGAAGGGCGATGACAATGTACCGTTCGCCGACGTGGCCAACGTTATTGATATCGCGCATTCGGCCGGCGTCGACAAGGTCGGCTTGATCACAGCCAAAATCGAAGCGGGTGGCTAGAAGCGTCCTACGGTGGAGGACGTCCGGCTCTCCATTTCAGACTTTACACTCCGTGGTGAGGGAGATTTATAAGCAATGAAAACAACTCAAAGGCTTCTGGTGGTATTCGCCGCCGCCGCGCTAGTGATCCTCTCCAGCACCGGCTGCAACAAGCTTAAAGCGCGCGACCATCTCAACAAGGGTGTACAGGCTTACAAGAATTCCAAGTTCGAGCAGGCGATTGACCATTTCCAGCAAGCCGTCGCCCTCGACCCCTCACTTATCAATGCGCGCCTGTATCTGGCCACCGCCTATGCTCAGCAGTACATTCCGGGCGCCGATACTCCCGACAACAACCGCAATGCCGAGCAGGCGATTGAGCAGTACAAGCAAGTGCTGCAGGTCGATCCCCGGAACATCAACAGCATTAAGGGCATCGCCTATCTCTATCTGCAGATGAAAAAATTCGACCTGGCGAAGGAGTACTACAAGAAGGCTTCCGAGGTCGATCCCAATGACCCCGAGCCTTATTACTCGGTGGCCGTTATCGACTGGACTCAGACCTACGTGCCGCGTCAGGAGGAGCGGGCCAAACTCGGCTTGAAGCCCGAGGACTCCCTGCCTGCCAAGGACAAGAAGGTCTGTGCCACCATAAGAGAGAAAAATACTCCCAACGTTCAGGAAGGTATCGATAACCTGAACAAGGCGCTCCAGCTTCGTCCCGACTACGACGATGCCATGGCCTACCTGAACCTGATGTACCGTGAACGCGCCGACATCCAGTGCGACGATCCGGCAGCTCGCGCCGCCGATCTGAAGACCGCCGACGAGTGGGTCGACAAGACTATGGCCACCAAAAAAGCCAAGGCAGAAAAACAGCCCGCGGGCGCCATTGTGATTGATCAGAACAAATAAGCAGCCGCTGGAGGGACGGGCGTCCTTGCCCGTCCAGCCGGGCGGGGACGCCCGGCTTTCCACAACCGCAAGTGATTTGCGGCATGCACACCCTCCGCTCCCACAGGTAGAATCAGGGCGGCGCGACGCGTCCAAACTGAAATGTTCAAGAAGATCCTGATCGCCAACCGGGGAGAGATCGCGGTGCGCATCATGTGCGCGTGCCGCGAAATGGGCATCGCGACCGTCGCCGTCTATTCCGACGTTGACCGCGCCGCGCTCCATGTCCGTAAGTCCGACGAGGCGTACTCCATCGGCCCGGCTCCGGCCGCCGAGTCTTATCTTCGGATGGATAAGATTCTCGACGTAGCGAAGCGCTCTGGCGCCGAGGCCATCCATCCCGGCTACGGCTTCCTCTCCGAGAACGCGAAGTTCGCCCAGGCGTGCGCCGATGCGGGCGTGAAATTTATCGGGCCAACTCCGCACTCGATGGAAATGATGGGCTCGAAAACCCGCGCCCGTCAGGAGTTGGAAAAAGCCGGCGTGCCCGTTGTTCCGGGAACCTCTCGCGGTCTCGTTTCTCCAGAAGAAGGCGAAGAAGTCGCCGCGCGCATCGGCTACCCGGTGATGCTGAAAGCCGCAGCCGGCGGCGGTGGCAAAGGCATGCGCCTGGTGCACAGCCGCGAGGAGCTTCGTTCTGCCCTCGAATCCGCTCAGAGCGAAGCGCAGCGTTCTTTCGGCGACAGCGAAATCTATATCGAAAAGGCGCTCGTCAATCCCCGCCACATCGAGATGCAGGTGCTGTCCGACGAACATGGCAACACCGTCTGGCTCGGCGAGCGCGAGTGTTCCATCCAGCGCCGCCACCAGAAAGTTCTTGAGGAGGCGCCATCGCCGATCGTCGATCCTGACATGCGCCGGCGCATGGGCGAAGTTGCCGTCAAAGTCGCGCAGGCGGCCAACTACACCAATGCCGGCACCGTCGAATTCCTCGTCGATCAGCAAAAGAACTTCTACTTTCTCGAAATGAACACGCGCTTGCAGGTGGAACATCCGGTCACCGAGTTGACCACGGGACTCGATCTCGTGCACCTGCAGATCCGGATCGCTGCGGGCGAGAAGCTGACCTTCACGCAATCCGACGTGGAGATGCGCGGGCACGCCATCGAGTGCCGCATCTATGCCGAAGACCCCGATAACAATTATTTTCCCAGTCCCGGCAAGATCACTCTGCTGCTCGCGCCCTCGGGACCGGGAATCCGTCGCGACAGCGGCATGTATGAAGGCTGGAATGTTCCCGTGGATTACGATCCGCTGCTCGCCAAACTGATCGGCTACGGAACCGACCGGGAGCAAGCGATCATGCGGCTGCAGCGAGCGCTCGGCGAATATTTCGTGGCCGGCATTAGGACCAACATTTCTCTGTTCCAGCGCATCCTGCGCGATGCCGATTTCCAGGAGGGAAAATTCGATACCGGATACCTCGATCGCTTGCTGGCGAAAGGCAATCAGGACGGCGCCTCGGCCGCAGCGGAGCCCCAAATCGAAGCGCTGGAGGCGATCGCAGCGATTGCCGCCGGAATGTTTGCGGCGCTCGATCCGGCTTCGCCCGTCAGCAAGAATGCCGACACCATTGGGCAGGTTTCGGCTCCATCCAACTGGAAACAGAAAGGACGGTCGGACGCGCTGCGCTGATCTTTATGGTTTATGAAGTCCTCGTAAGCAGCAGAGCGGGCAGCAAAGCGCACCGGCTAGAGCTTGAAAAAGTCGCTGCCGGGTGGGAATGCCGCTTGGACGGGCGACCGGTCCTTATAGACGCGGTGATTACGCGAAGCGACGTTTTGTCCCTGTTGGTCGATGGCCATGCCTGCGAAATTAAGCGCGAGCAGACTGCCACCGATCTCCATATGTGGGTCGGCACTGCCTGCTTCGCGGTCGAGTTGCGCGATCCGCGCTCCTTGCGCTCGCGTAACAAAGATGCCGGAGATGATAAGGGCCCCAGAAGAATTGTCGCTCTCATGCCCGGACGCATCGTTCGTCTGCTGGTCACGGAAAATTCGGAAGTCGAAGCCGGCCAGGGTATCGTCGTAGTCGAAGCGATGAAGATGCAGAACGAAATCAAGTCGCCAAAAAAGGGGATCGTAAAAAAGATATCGGCAGCCCCAGGCGCGGCGGTGAACCCCGGCGACGTGTTGGCCATCGTGGAATGAAGATGGAGAGACGGCCGTCTTGCCCGTCCCGCCGGGCGGGGACGCCCGGCTCTCCGCCAACAGCCCAAACCGTCCGACAGCCCCAGAACCTATGTCATCTCAAACCTGTTTCTGTCCGCGCGTACCATGGAAGGAAGCGACAGATAGCAAACGACAGTTAGCAATGGCGGGGGTGTCTTCGTGAAGGTGCAGCGGATTATCAGTTTCGCAACCCTGGCAATCTCGATTCTTACGCTCGTCCTCGTGTTAAAACGGCCGGCGCCGCTTGCGCCTGCGGCCTCGCCCGCTGCGGCTGCCGCCAATGCGCATTCCTTCCAGGAGAAGGTGAACCGGCTCGCGGAGACAAGGGTGCCCGGCGAAGAGGAGAGCGAAGTTCGCATGAATTCCGGCGAATTGTCGGCTGCGCTCGCCGAAGCTTCCGGCCTGCTGCCCGCAACACCGCCTGCGCCCGCGAATACTTCCGCGGGTTCGCCTTCCGCCAATTCTCCTCGCGCAAGCGGTGCAATGGAGTTTCCCGGCGCGGTTCCAAATATTAAGGACTACCAGATCTCCATGGATGGAGATATCGTTCGCGGTCAATTTCTCACCCAGATCGCTGGCAAAGACGTCTATCTCACTCTCGCCGGACATCTCGGCTCCAAAGATGGTTACGCCACCTTCGATGCCACTGAGGTTAAGGTTGGCGATCTCTCTGTGCCCGCGTCGCTGGTCAATGAAGTGTTGCAGAAAAAGCTCGCCGAGCAGCGCGATCAGCTCAAGCTTCCAAGCAACGTGAAAGATCTCAAAGTCGAAAACGGCGAACTGGTGTTCGTGGAGAAATAACTTCAGAAGAAGAGGTGGTATCAGAGCTGCGGCCGAGCTGGGGCTCGGCTTGGACGGGCGAGGCGCCCGTCCCTACGCGAACCTCATCTCCCTGCAGAGAATGCCGAAGCCTACAGAAACATCCGCTTGTAAAGAAAAAGTTGCCCAGCATGCTACACGAAGGGTTCCTTTCGACAGAGTCTTCTAATGTCCAACTAATCTCTTTCTAACCGTGTCCGCTTCAAATCGACGATATGACGAGTTTCCCGATTCCGCATAACTATGCTAACCACGTTCTGGTGGCCAGTCCCAGCAATGTGGTACGCCAGCGCGTCCTCGAGAGTCTGCGTTCCCCGGTCCGCCGTTTCGAACAGGCCAGCGGAGGAGCCGAAGCTCTGGTGCATTTGGAGAGCGGCTTCTGGCAGGTGCTCTTTCTCGATCGCCGCCTGCCCGACCTCGACGCCGAGGAACTCAGCCAGACCGTCCGGCAGCGCTTTCCCGGAATTGAAGTCGTACTGCTCGATCCGGAAAGTGATGCCGAAACCACCGCAGCCGGAGAGAAAGGGAACCTGCTTCCGGAAATGTGGCCCGCGCTATCCCAGGTCAAGGACAGAGACGAAGACGAAAACAAAGATAAAAATAAAAATAGGGACAAGCACGAAGACAAGCTTCTGCCTCCAGCCCGCGCCGCCCATTCCATTCTCGAAGACCCCTTACCCGGAATGATCAGCAATTCACGCATTATGCAACCCGTGTATCATCTGGCGCGCCTGCTAGCGCCGCGCAACACAACTGTCCTGATCACGGGCCCGACCGGCTGCGGCAAGGAGATCGTCGCGCGCGGCATTCATCATTTGAGCCCGCGGGCCGCGCGGACCTTCGCAGTCGTTAATTGTGCAGCGATTCCCGAGACCCTGCTCGAAGCCGAACTCTTCGGATACGCTCGCGGCGCTTTTACCGGAGCCATGCAATCGTATGCGGGAAGAATCCATACGGCGCAGGGAGGCACGCTCTTCCTCGATGAAATCGGCGAAATGCCGTTGAGCCTCCAACCCAAGCTGCTCCGTTTTCTGGAGCAGAAAGAACTGCAGCGCCTGGGGAGCGCCGAAGTCGTGCGTGTCGATGCCCGCGTCATTTCGGCCACCAACGCGCACCTGCTCACCCTGGTTCGCGAGGGAAGATTCCGCGAGGATTTGTACTATCGTCTCTGCGCTTTCCCCATCGAAATTCCGCCGTTGCGCGACCGGCCCGAAGACATTGCGCCGCTGGCCGCGCACTTTCTCGCAAAATTTGCCGCGCCCCTGCCCGCGCCGGAATTTTCCGCCGAGGCGCTGCAACTGCTCAAGACGCAGCCTTGGGCCGGGAACATTCGCGAATTGCAGAACGTGATCGAACGCGCCCTGATTCTCTCCGAAGATGAGGCGGTGATTCGCCCCGAGCATCTGCTGCTCGCGGACGCCAGCTTTTGCGGTGCGCGCTAGGGCCGCGACATGCCAAGTTTCTTCGTGCGCGGCGGGAGACGCGGCAAGCCGCGTCTCTACGAGAAATCGGACGCGCTTCAGTAACCCGATTCGGCGAGCGATAGTTCGAGCAATAGTTCAATCAATAGGTCGTCTTCATCCGTACCCCGCATGAGAGCGCTCTAAGGCAATTTATGCCGGGCTGGCATCGCCGTTGCAGGGTGATATTCATGTCCTCCTCGTTTCCAACCCCACGAGATCCGGCGCGTAACGCCGAGCATCCACTGGCCCGCGCCTTCGCGTCGTTTCCCCATCATCGACGTAATGCTTGGAGGGGAAGGCAAGAGCAGCGAAATTACCCGCGACATCACCGAGATCGAAGAACAGGTTCTCGAAGGTGTAATCCGCATCGTGTGCCGTGAGTTGCAAACCAGTTGGCAGGCGATTTCGCTTGAATTCAATTTCGGCGCGCGCCAGCAGATCCTGCAGACCCAGCGGCTGATGCCTCCCGATGAAAAAAATCTTTGCCTCAGCTTCGAAATCAAAATGTCGGAAACGCGCGGTACCCTCAACCTCGCCGTCCCCGCCGTGGTTTCCAATGCCTTGCTCAGAAAAATTGCCGCCGACTTCAGCTATCAGCACCCTCGCGGTCCCATCGAAGCCCGCCTCCAGATTCAGAAAAAGCTGCTTAACTGTTTATTCCCCGTCGAACTCTCCATGCCCGGGTTGCAAGTGCCTTTGCAGAGCCTCACCGATCTCGCTCCCGGCCACTTGCTTCTTTTTTCCAAGGACGCCTCCGACCCGGCCGTCATGATGCTCGGTGATGTTCGTCTGTGTTCGGCCACCCCGGTGCGACTCGGCGCCCACCGCGCTGCCCGCGTTCTCTCCCTCGACGCCCCGCTTCCGACCGCAGGTGACCTATGACCAATGTTCCTGAGAAAAATGTTCATGAGAAAAACGTCCCTGAGACTAATGTCCCCCCGAAAAGTCTGTCATAGGGCAGTCATTCCTGGGCACATTCTTAAACAAAATCAGACGATCTTAACAAAATCAGACGATGGGAATCAGACGGGCGATCCCAGAGCAGGCGCAGGATCAACGACGTCGGTGACGCGTAATCCGGTTTTTGTGCGGCGGCCGAGGGCTGCACGCGCGGCTGGAGTTCGGCAGCGAGCGCGGGGCTAATCTGAAAAACTTGGCTTTGCCACCGAACAGGAGGTCACCACCGCCCTCGCTCTGCAATGGGGATGCCCCGTCGCAACGTCCTTCGATCCCTCCACGATCCATTCTCTCGGCAGCATTCCGTTTCCCATCCTCGAAGCCTTTCAGATGCTCCCTCTCAACCATGTTGCCGCCACCAACACCCTTTACCTCGCCTTCGGAGAACGCGTCGATCACGGAGCTCTCTACGCAATCGAAAAAATTCTCGCTTGCCGTACTCAGCCCTGCGTTGCCGGACGCAAAAGTATTGCCTGCCAACTCGACTCCATGCGCCAACTGCCCCATCCCAGCGACGTGGAATTCGGACCCATGAACGACCTCACCGAAATGGCGCGCATCGCTTCCAGTTG
This sequence comes from uncultured Acidobacteriaceae bacterium, assembly GCA_963772195.1. Classification (GTDB taxonomy): domain Bacteria; phylum Acidobacteriota; class Terriglobia; order Terriglobales; family Acidobacteriaceae; genus Acidiflorens. The sequence goes on from CAVYWE010000007.1 coordinate 879,315, forward strand.
TACCGCCCGCCTGAGTCCCGAAGCGGTCCGCCTCAGCCGCATCGGACGTTTCATCTGGCTCCGCCTCGATGTCTATGCCGATGACACACGTTCCAAGCCGTGCCCCACAGCCACCAACGTTCTGTTCCGCTTGTCAACCGACTCTACCCGCCCCTTCCCCTCCACCCGCCCCTCCCGCCAGTTCCACTCCAATCCTCTCCCACGAACCTCGTAAGGACGGACGTCCTCCTGTATGTCAGTCTTCATTCACCGCCGAGACGCGGAGGGCGCGGAGAAAAGCTAAGAGCGTAACCACGGGGGGCACAGGGGAATCAGAATCTGAAGCGTGGCCCTGAAGAGTTTCGGCAGCCCATGCTTTCGACTCTCTACAGCGTCCGCTTAAACAACGGCACCGCCAATGCCAGCGTCACCACCGCAAATATCGACAGATAAATCATGTCCGGAACAATTGCCGACAGCCCCGTTTCCTTCAGCAGGAGCGACTTGAATCCATGCACCGCATACGTAAACGGATCCACCTTGGCGATCGCCCGCAGCCACGCCGGAAACGCTTCTACCGGATAAATCGATCCGCTGGGAAAGAACAACAATGTATTCAGAATCCCAAAAATCGCGCGCGGCACCAGCGGATCCTCAATCCTCACCATCATCAAGAACATCATCGTGTTGAACGCCACCGAGGTCAGTACGATCATCACCAGTAGCCCCACCATCGTCCCCGGATTAAAAATCGTCCCCACTCCCGACGCTAGCGACCCGACCAGCGTTATCACCACGCCGGTCATTACCGCCTTGATCGCCCCCGCCCCGTTCAGTCCAAACACCAGTTCCGACTTCGTGATCGGAGTCACCAGATATCCCTCATGCACGCCGCGCGCCTTGTCGTCGATATACAGCATCCCTCCGCCGATCATTACCGACACAAACATCGCCAACGTGATCGATCCCGGCAGCAGATACTTCATGTACTCGATATACGGATACAGCTCCACTACCTCCAGCGCGGTCTGCTGCAACAGCCTCGGCGAAACGTCCGGCTGGTTCAATGCGTTCGTCACTTCGGTCATCTTCTCTTCGAACGTCGAACTCATGAAGTTATCGCTGTTGTCCACGATCAGCGCGATCCGCGGATGATTCTTCTCGTACACCATCTTTGAATACTGCGCCGGAATAATCACCGCTCCCTGAATCTTCCCGTTGCGCACGTCCTCCCGCGCCTGCACTTCATTGTCATAAGGGACCGCGACAAACGTCGCCGCATTCGCCCGCACCGCGTCAAACGCTTCCTTGATCCGGATCGCCTGCGTCCCATGATCCTCATCCACAATCCCCATCTTTGCGTCGCGGATCTTTCCGCCAAACGCATTCCCCAATACGATCAGCTGCACCAGCGGGAAAATCATCGACACCATCATCAGCGCCGGCGACCGGAAAAACTTCCGCATCTCGCGCTCAATAATCGCCATCATTCGGTTCATGGCTGCAACCCTGGTCTCTGCGGCATCGTGAACGCGTACGCCTTCACCAGTTCATCGCGCAATTGCCGCCCCGTGTAGTGGACAAATACATCGTCCAACGTGGTGTTCTGCACCGTTAACGTCTTCAGCGGCACCCCCGCCACCACCGCCATCTCCACTAGATCCGTCGTCGTGCCCGACCCATTCGCCGTCAGCACCCGGAACATCCCCGCGCTTTCATTCTGCACCGACGTTACCCCGGGCAACGCCCGCAGGCGCTCTTCCCAATCGGCTGGCGGATTCTCGAAGTGCGCCTCAATCACATTCGATCCCGGCACGCTCGCCTTCAACGCCTCCGGAGTATCCAGCGCCACCAGCTTTCCGTGATCCACAATCGCAATCCGATTGCACAGCCGGTCCGCTTCGTCCATGTAGTGAGTCGTGATCAGGATCGTCAGCTTGCGCCTGGCCTTGATGTTCGTCAGCATCTCCCATACTGCCACGCGCGACACCGGATCGAGGCCCGTGGTCGGCTCGTCCAGAAAAAAAATCTTCGGACTATGCACCAGCCCCCGCGCAATCTCCAACCGCCGCCGCATCCCGCCGGATAGGGTCTTAGTCTGGGCTCCTCGCCACTTAGTAAGGTCCACCGTCTCCAGTAACTCAGCAATCGCCTGTTTGCGCAGCTTAGTAGGAACGTCGTACAACTTCGCGTAAATATTAAGATTCTCTTCCACCGTCAAATCCAGATCGCTGGTCAGGGCCTGCGGAATTACGCCAATCGTCCGCCGCACTGCATCCGGATCGCGAGCCACATCATGTCCCTCTACCCGCACCGTACCGGCCGTGATCGGAATCAGCGTGGTCATCATCCGAATCAAAGTAGATTTCCCCGCCCCATTCGGTCCCAGCAGCCCGAAAATTTCACCCTCCTTTACCGCAAACGAAACATCGTCCACCGCCGTGAAGTCCCCATATCGCTTAACGATATGCTCCACCGCAATCGCATTAGGAGCGTCCGCCGCAATATCGCTCCGCCCGTTAAACTCTGAAGGCGCAATCCCTCCGCCGTTAGTCTTGCTCACTTCCATCCCCGTTCTCCCCTTGCTCGTGTGGGGACGGGCTCTGCCCCGTCCAGCCGAGAGCAAACCCCGGCAGCTCGCTACTTCTTCCCCGCCGCCTCCACGCTCCCCTTCAACTGCTCCGGACTCACCAGCACCTCCGCCGTCATTCCCGGTACATATGCCCCCTTCGGATTTTCCAGCCGCACCTTCAACGAAATTGTCCGAATGTCCCTCTTCCGCCGCCCCACATCGCGCTGCGTCGCAAAATCCGCCTCCGCCGCCTTGTAGAAGACTTTCCCCGGAACCACGGTCCCGCCCGGCAGCCGCACCCGCAGCGTGTCCCCGAGTCCAATATGATCGGCGTCCGTCTCCGGAATCGATGCCAACACCCACGTGTCGCTGAAGTCCACCACCGTCACGATGGCCTGCCCCGCATTCACAACTTCACCTTCGCGCGCCGCCCGCACCAGCACCGTCCCGGTAACCGGCGAATAAATCTTCGTATATCCCAGCCGCACTTCCGCTTCCTTCAACTGCGCCACCGCGTTATCCACCTGCGCCCGCGTCGATGCCACCGTACTCTGCGCCGCCGTCGCCTGATTCGTCCGCGCGATTGCCGAATTCAAATCCGCCTGCCCCGCCGCCACCTGGTCCTTCAGCGCCTGCACACTCGCCTGTTGCGCCTTCAGATTCATCTCCGCCTGCACCTTCTCCTGCTCTGACGCTACACCTGCCTGGGCGAGTCCAATCGTTCGCAGGCTGTCGCTCTCGATCCGCGCCAAAGTCGCTTCCGCTTGCGCCAATTGCGCTCGCGCCGCCTGTAGTCGCGCCTGCGAATTCGCCACATCTCCAGCCGTCGATCCTTTTGTCGATTGCCGCGTGTATTCGCTTTCACTCACCTTCGACCGCAAACTCGCAATGGTCGCCGCCGCCGCACGCTCCTGCGCCTCCAGTTCCGACGGATCCAGCAGCGCAATTAGATCCCCCTGCTTAACTTGCGTTCCTTCTTCCACCAGCAGCCTTACAATCCGCCCCTGCATCTGCGGACTCACTACAATCTGGTTCGCATCCACCGTTCCCACCAGCACCAGGTCTTTCCCTCCCGGCGTGGAAAAAAAGTAGTACGCCGAGGCAATTGCCAGGATGATCGCCAGGACGATCAAAAATTTATTCCGCGCACTCATTCAAATCTCCATGCATATCAGCTCCAGAGGCTGGGTTTTCGTGTGCACCACCACATTCCTCTTTTTTGGTTATCCTGTGTCCTCCGTGACCCTGTGGTTAAAGGTTTTTTCTCCGCGTCCTCAGCGCCTCGGAGTGCTCACCTGGCAAACAGTGCCGCCGAAATGAAATCCAAGACAAACGCCCGCCGCTCCCGTATCCGCTCCACCGACAACGGGTCCACCTTCAGCAGTGTCTTCATCAGCGGCGCCGCGCCGAAATAAAAAATAATTACTCCCACCACGGAGGGCAGGAAATCCATCGGATTCACCTCCCGAAATTCCTCCGCCTCAATGCCCTCCCGTAATAAATCGGCCAGCTTTCGGAAGATCGGGCGGAAATATTCCTTTGCCACCCGCTGCATCGGCGCGCTGCCTGCGCCCGACCGCATCCACTCTGCCTGCACCACCCGCGGAAACCGCGGATTTGCCGCGATGTAATCGAAATATGCCCCCAGATATTCCAACATCTTCTGCCGCGGCGGCAGTTTGCTTTCGAGCACCGGCATCACCCGCGCCCGCAGACCGCTGAATACGTGGTCCAGCACCGCTTCGTAGAGCGCGTCCTTGTCCTCGAAGTAGTAATAAAGCAGCGCCTTGTTGACGTGCGCCGCTCGCGCGATCGCATCCGTCCGAGCGCCCGCAATCCCGTGCTCGGCAAATTCCGCCACCGCTGCCTTCAGAATCGCCGCCCGGCTCTCCTCCGGCTGCCCGCGAGTTCCTAAACGAGGAGTGGGCCGCCTAGGGCCAGCGCGGCCCGGGGAACGACGCGGCCGAAGCGGACGACGAATAGTCGTAGACTGTTTCATATAATTAACTAGTTAGTTAGATTACAGCGGCATAGTCACATTGTCCACCACAAACTCATCGTCCAGCCCTGCTGATCTAGGGAGGGAGGGCCTGGTTTGTTCAGCCGAGCAAAAGCAAGAATTGTCAGGAAGAAGTAAACGCAGAAGAAGCACGATAACAAGAGAGAAATGACCGCCACGAAGAGTCTAATGCGGGTTGCGTAGTTGCGCCAGCGGCGCTGCCGAGCTTCGCTTGGCTGGACGGACGAGGGCGTCCGTCCCTATGTGGTTCTTGGTTCGCTACGGCGAGCCGCCCGCGATTGAAGGCACCAGCAGCACCTCGTCGCCGTCCTGGAACGAATATGAAGCGCCGCCCAGGAAGCGGATATCTTCCTCGTTCACATAAATGTTCAGAAACCGCCGCGTCTCCCCAGCTTCATCCCGCAAATGGGGCTTCAAGTCGGGGAACTGCTGGTCGAGTTCCGCGAACAGCTCACCGAGGTTCGCAGCTGTACAAACGACGCGCGGCGTCCCAGAAGTGAGCCGCCGCAGAGCGGTGGGAATTTGAACGGTGATGCTCATCAAGAACCTCCCGGGCAAGAGCCCGAACGAAAGTGTGTCGGTCATTAGTCGCTGGTCGATAGTCGTTCGCAAACCCGACCACGACGAACCGCCGCGAGCGCTTGCGAACAGCCAATACCTAACGACCAACGACTAGCGACCAACGACTGAAGCTACTGCTGTGGTCTCCGCAACCGCCGCCGGCAGCGCGCCGGCCTTCGCCGCGAGATACGCCTCGAACTCGGCAAGCTTCGGAGCGATCGGCGCTTCTGCCTGATACTTATCAGCCAGTACGTCGGTGGTCTTCAGTCCGTTGCCTGTGATGCAAAGTACCGTCGTTTCGTCAGGCAGAATGCGGTCCTGCTGGATCAGCTTGCGTGCGGTTCCAACCGTTACGCCGCCCGCGGTTTCGGTGAAGATGCCCTCGCTCTCCGCCAGCAATTGGATCGAACTGACAACTTCGGGATCGGAAACGTCTTCCGACCATCCACCGCTTTTGGTGATGGCCTTCAATGCGTAATGTCCATCGGCCGGATTGCCGATCGCCAGCGACCGCGCAATGGTCTTCGGACGCTGCGGCTCGATCTCGCTGCTGTACTGCTTGATCGCGGTCGAAATCGGCGAGCACCCAGTCGCTTGCGCGCCAAAAAACTTCACCGGTTTCGGCTCGACCAGTTTCAAGAGAATCAGTTCATCAAACGCCTTCTTGATCTTAGTAATCAAAGATCCGCCCGCCATCGGCACCACAACGTTATCGGGCAATTGCCAGCCCAGCTGCTCGGCGATTTCATAGCCCACCGTCTTCGAGCCTTCGGCGTAATACGGACGAAGATTGACGTTCACGAATCCCCAGCGATGTTCGTCGGCGATCTGCGAGCACAGGCGGTTGACGTGATCGTAGCTGCCGTTGATGCGTACCAGCTCCGCGCCAAATACTTGGGTGCCCAGAATCTTCGCGGGTTCAAGATCCGAAGGAATAAAAATCCACGCCTTCAGACCTTCGCGAGCCGCTTGTGCCGCCACCGAGTTTGCGAGATTGCCGGTCGACGAGCATGCCACCGTATCGAACCCGAAGCTGCGTGCATTCGCCAAAGCGACCGCAACCACGCGGTCTTTGAAGCTCAGTGTTGGCAGGCACACCGCATCATTTTTAACAAAAAGCCGCCGCGATCCGATCTTTTCGCCGAGCCGTGGCGCCGAAACCAGCGGGGTGAACCCAACTGGGAGGGAGGGTTGGTACCCCGCGGGTAGCGGCAGCAACTCGCGATAGCGCCACATGTTTGGCGCGCGTGAGGCGAACAGGTCGCGCGAAATGCGCGGTCGGAGAGAATCGTAATCGTAGGTGATTTCGAGTGGCGAGAAACAATCTTCGCAGATGCTGCGCGGCTGGTTGCCCCAGGTCTTGCCGCATTCGCGGCAGCGGAGTTCGTACGTGCTCGTCCCCATTTTGCAACTTCTTTCTGTGACTGCGGGACGAGCCGGGTAAAAACCCCAGTTAATACAAAACCCCTTTTCCGAATGGGAAAAGAGGCTCGGGAAATGCGAATCAATTTCGCTTACCCGAATCTCATGGTCCCCGTTACCGGGCGAGAGTTGGCACCTGCGATGGAGATATATGATCCCGATCCGGTTGCCGTGGCGTCCTAGGGCTCGTCCCTCAGCCACTCTGCATGAAATTCCAGCTTGCTCAAAAAAGAGCAAACTCGGATTCAAATACTACAACCGACCAATCGGTCTGTCAAGCGGGATTTCCCCGAATCGATGTGACACACCCCCAGCCTGCGTTTCGGTTTCCCATACGAAAGTACAACAGGCTTCTCTCCTGCGCGCTGGTAGTTTTTCTTGCATGGCGAAGGTCACCCTGTATCACGAAGGCAAGCCGCAGGAGTATGCCAATGCGCACGACATTACGATTTCCACCGCTGGCGTTCTGACTTTCTATCGGGAGATAAGCGAAGGGGGAAGCTTTAAGAAGCCAAGGGCCTACAAACTCCAGACTTCGGTGCCCTTTATCGTTGAGGAGGATGTCGCTAACGCTTAAGTGCTATTTAGTTTTCCGCTTTTCTTGCTCTGCCGCAACTTTTCCGGCGTCTCTGCGCAGCGCCCTTCAGCGACTGTACTGATTCCGTTTCTTGTCTTCGTGCCGCTCCATCCCCAGCCGGATCAGCCGGTCAATCAATTCGGGATAGGTCACTCCCGATGCCGCCCACAGCTTTGGATACATGCTGATCGCGGTGAAGCCCGGCATGGTGTTGATCTCGTTGACGTAGATCTTGCGCGATTTGGGATCCATTAGAAAATCCACGCGCGCCAGACCCGTGCAATCGACCGCTTGAAACGCGGCGATCGCCAGCCGCTGGACGGTTTTCATTTCCTCTTTCGTGATCTTTGCGGGGATCATCAGCTCGGAACCTTCCGCCAGATACTTCGCGTCGTAGTCGTAGAACTCTTTACAGGGAACGATTTCTCCCGCAATCGACGCTTTGGGATCGTCATTGCCGAGTACGGCGCACTCGATCTCGCGGGCTTTATGCTTTTTTCCTCCGACTCCTTCTTCGATCACGATCTTGCGATCGAACTTTGCCGCTTCTGCGATGGCCGGACCAAGTTCCTCGCGATCGTGCGCCTTCGAGATTCCCACCGACGATCCGAGGTTCGCGGGCTTTACGAACACTGGATACTTCAACTTGCTCTCCACCAGCTTCTTTACCTTTTTTGGTTCGCCATCAAATTGGCTGCGCAACACCGTCACATGTTTCACGATGGGCAATCCCGCCGCGCGGAACAGTGACTTCATAATGTCTTTATCCATGCCCGCGGAGGAGCCGAGCACGCCTGCGCCGACGTAGGCGATGTCGGCCAGTTCGAGCAGTCCCTGAATCGTGCCGTCTTCACCGAAAGTTCCGTGCAGGACGGGGAAAATTACATCCACATTAATCGCGCGATCGGAAGCGCGCCGCAGGTTCGCATCGGTCTGAAACGGAGCGAGTCCAGCATCGCGCCGCGCCGGTTCCGGCGGAACGACCACCGATTGGCCCGTAGCCAGCACAGCCGCCCCCGGAGTCGCCTCCGGATCGCCGGCCCGAAGTTGCGTAGCTTGTGTGGAGCGGACACTCTTGTCCGCTTGCTCCTCACCCTTGCCCTTCAGCAAACGCTCGGCATGCTCCGCCGTGAGCCAGCGGCCGTCTTTCGTGATGCCGATGGGGACAACTTCATATTTCGTTTTATCAATTGCGTTCACAACGGACGCCGCCGACAGCAACGACACTTCATGTTCGCCGCTGCGTCCGCCAAAGAGGATGCCAACCCGAAGCTTTGCCATACCATTTCAGTTTGGCCGCCTACCGGTCCCCCGTCAATCGCAGGATGGGTACCCGATGCCGCCCCCTGAAGAGCCGTCCCCGACCAGCCCGTTAGTTGAGTTGACAAGTTTCAGAGGGGCGTTTAGCCTCGCTGGTCAAAGGGGAAGGGCGGCACGCCGAGGTGTCTTTTCCTGAATTCCCGGAAGGCGGATCACTTATGAAAAAAGCTCTATTTGCCGTAGCGGTATTGGGGCTAATAGCCACGACCTGGATTACGGCGGTGATGGCACAGACCACTCCCACGCCTCGCAAGAAACGCGTCGCCGTCTTCGACTTTGACTACGCCACCGTGCATGGTGGTGTAGCCGCGATCTTCGGCCAAGACGTCGACATCGGCAAGGGAGTCTCCGACCTGCTCGTCAAGTATCTGGTCAAGGACGGCAGCTACTCGGTACTTGAGCGCAAGTCCATGGACAAGATCCTGACGGAGCAGAATTTCTCTACCAGTGATCGCGCCAACCCGGCTTCCGCCGCCAAAATCGGCAAACTGCTGGGCGCGGACGCCATCATCGTGGGCAGCATTACGCAATTCGGCAATGACACCAAGAAAACCGGCGTCGGCGGAGCCGGCGGAGGCCTGGGCGGTTTTGGCCTGGGTGGATTTAAGCACTCCAATACGAAGGCGATCGTGGCGCTGGATGCCCGCATTGTGGATATTGACACGGCTGAAATTCTGGCTATCGCCGAGGGGAAAGGCGAATCGCAGCGCTCGAGCACTTCGCTCGTTGGAGGCGGAGGTAGCTGGCATGGTTTCGGCGCCGGAGGCGTCGATTTTGGCAGCAGCGACTTTCAGAACACAATCATTGGCGAAGCCGTGAAAGCGGCAGTCGAGAACATGAGCGCAGAAGTGATCGCCGGCAAGGACAAACTGGTTGCGCGGACGATCATGGTGGAAGGTCTGGTAGCGGCGGTGGACGGCGGACAGGTGATCCTGAATGTCGGTGCCAAAGCGGGCGTGAAAGTCGGCGATCAGCTCAGCGTGGAACGGGTAAGCAGAGAAATCAAAGACCCCGCTACGGGGAAGGTCCTGCGCCGTATGAGCACATCGATCGGGTTGTTGAAAGTCACCGACGTCGACGATGTTTCCTCGGTGTGCTCGGTGGTTTCAGGGACGGGCTTCAAAACTGGGGACGCTGTCAAGACGACAACGCAGTAGGCGAAGTTCGGGTCGGGAGTGGATGGCGGAGCGCTGCCTGGCTCCGCCGTTTTGTTTAGCCGGTTGTAAGTTGCCGCGCGGATCTTGCCGCCGAGATCGCCGAGAATCCTTGGGATCCCGTGGTGAAAGCCGGGTTCGGAGTAGTATACGAACGGGACTTTCACAGGAGAAAGATTGCAATGCGGCAGAAAATCGAGATGGCCGTCCGAGTTGCCGCTTTGATTGCTGTCGGGATCACGCCCTGCCTGCTGGTTGCGCAGGACCTTCCGGCGGTTTCGCTTGAAGACCAACTCAAAGCGCAATACACGCTGGTGAAGATGGGTTCGGATTCGGGCGGAGATGCCATAGTGGCGGAGGGCACCGTCCTGGTCATCAAGAAGGATGGAATCCTCAGCGTGCCCTACGGCGATCGGCCCGTCGCCGCCAAATATCAGGACGGAACGGTGCGCTCTCTCGGCGCCTCGACGATCGGGGCGAGGGGCAGCCGGAAGCAGCAAACCCCGCGATTGTTCCAGGTGGGCGAAAGAGTATATCCCTCTAAGATCGCTGTAAATCTGCCGAAAGATCAGGTGACTATCGGCATCATCGCTTGTGATTCCTGTAACAACGTCAGTCCGGCCACCTTCTATAAAGCCGACGTGGTTTTCCAGTTCCCCAAAGGAGCGCTCGCGACTACCAGCCTGTCACAGGTGGAAGATACGATCGCCGAACTCCTGAACATCGATGACAGCCCCAGCGACCAAGGTGTCGGACAGGGCAGCAATGTCAATGGCGCCGACAATGGTAATGCGAATGCGAATGCGAATGCCAATGCCAATGCCACTGCAAATTCTAATGACCAGCAAGCAGCTAACCCCGGTGGTGGTGTCGGACAAGCGCAACAACAAGCGTCTCCACCCGAGCCTCAGCAGATTGAAAAAGGACAAACCCCCGATCAAGTAAGAGCCGTGCTCGGCCAGCCGGACAAGATCGTCAATTTTGGCTCCAAACAGATTTTTATATACAAGGACTTGAAGGTGACGTTTCTCAATGGGAAGGTGTCGGACGTGCAGTGAGCGACACCTTCCATAAATTGTTTGCAGTTCGCCGCAAAATGCAGATCCCTCGCTGCGCTCGGGATGACAATTCATAGAGGTGTCTAACAACGGCTACAATATCTTCTTCCCAAACGCCGAGAGTGCCAGCTCGACGGCTAAGTCGGCAGTCTGATTGTGTTCGTCGATGACGGGATTCACTTCCACGATTTCAAAGCTCGTCATGCGTCCATGGTCAGAGATGATTTCCATGGCGAGATGCGCTTCGCGATAAGTGGCGCCGCCCCAGACCGGAGTGCCGACGCCGGGCGCGTCTTCGGGATCGATCCAATCCATGTCGAGCGAGACGTGATAGCCGGCGGTGCCGCGTCCGGCCATGCGGAGAGCTTCCTCCATCACGGCGCGCATGCCGCGTTCGTCGATGTCGCGCATAGTGAAGACTTCGACGCCGGATTTGCGAATGTTTTCTTTTTCGAAGCTGTCAACGTCGCGGATGCCGACGAGCACACAATTTTCCGGCTGGATTTTGGGCGAGAAGTCATAGATGTTGCCGAGTTCGAAGGGAGGAAGGCCCATGATCGACGCGAGCGGCATGCCGTGGACATTGCCGCTGGGGGAAGAATCGGGCGTGTTCATGTCGGTGTGAGCGTCGATCCAGAGGAGGCCGATTTTCTGGTTCTTGCGACGATAGAACTCGGCCACGCCTGACACCGTACCGGCCGCTACAGAATGATCGCCGCCGAGGATGAGCGGAACTTTGCCGGCTTCGAGCGTCTTCAATACCAGGTCGGCGCTCTTCGTGCAGGTGGCGGTGATTTCCTTGAGGTATTTGGAGTTGGCAGCGCCCTCTTTTTTCTGTTCAGGGATGGCCACGACGATGTTGCCTGCGTCTTCGACAATGTGCCCGATGGCTTCGAGGCGGGCTTCGAGTCCGGCGACGCGGACGGCGGAAGGACCCATGTCGACGCCGCGGCGGGATTGGCCGAGGTCAAGAGGAACGCCGATCACGCGGATCTGGCGCGGAGTGATGTTGCTGAATGTCGTGCTTCGTAGAGGCATAGAAGCAGTTCTCAGTTCTCAGTTCCCAGTTCTCGGTTCTCAGTAACCCAGCCCGCAGATTCTACTGAGAACTGAGAACCGAGAACTCAACTACGGGTACAGGCGATGGAGCATGCGCGGGAAGGGGATAGTCTCGCGCACGTGCTCTAATCCGCAAATCCAGGCCACGGCTCGCTCGATGCCCATGCCGAAGCCAGAGTGAGGAACGCTGCCGTACTTGCGGAGATCAAGATACCACTTGAAGGCTTCTTCGGGCAGATTGTGCTCGCGAATGCGCTGGAGGAGCAGATCGTGAGAGGCCATGCGCTGCGATCCTCCGATGATTTCGCCGTAGCCTTCCGGGGCTAATACGTCCACGCAGAGAGCGAGTTCAGGGCGCAGGGGATCAGGTTCCATGTAGAACGCCTTCACGCTGGCTGGGTAGCGATGGATCATGACGGGACGGTCGAAGAGCGATGAGAGATAAGTTTCGTCGGGCGAGCCGAGGTCTCCGCCCCACTCGAATTTGGTTTCGAGTTTGCCTTGAGCATGGCCTTCCTGCAATTTCTGGACGGCTTCGTCGTAGATGATGCGCGGGAAGGGCGCCTCGATTTTCTCGAGCTGCGTGAGATCGCGGCCAATGGTTGCGAGGTCGGGGCGGCGTCGATCGAGACATCGCTTAGCCAGGAAGGTTAGCAAGCCTTCGGCGAGTTCCATCAGGTCATCGAGCGTGCCGTAGGCGATTTCAGGTTCGACCATCCAGAATTCGGTGAGATGGCGGCGAGTCTTGGATTTTTCGGCACGAAAGGTTGGACCGAACGAGTAGACCTTGCCGAGCGCCATCGCTGTCGCTTCGATATATAGCTGGCCGGACTGCGTGAGGTAAGCCTGCTCTTCGAAGTAGTCCACGGGGAAGAGCGTGGAGGTTCCTTCACAGGCAGCGGGCGTGAGGATGGGTGGATCGGTGAGGGTGAATCCGTTGGTGTCGAAAAAATCGCGCGCGGCGCGAATGATTTCGGCGCGCACTCGGAGAATGGCCGCCTGACGCTGCGAGCGCAGCCAAAGATGACGGTGCTCCATTAAGAAGTCGACGCCGTGTTCTTTGGGAGTGATGGGGTAGGGAGTCGACTCGGGCACGCGCTGCACGACCTCGACGTTCGAGACATCGAGTTCATAACCGCCGGGGGCGCGCTTATCGGCGCGAACTTTGCCTTCGACGATGACGCTGGATTCCTGGGTGAGGCCTTTGATGGCGTCGAAGACTTCGGGCGTAACGGCGTTCTTTGGGACTACTCCTTGGATGACGCCGGAGCCGTCGCGAAATTGGGGGAAAAGGAGCTTGCCGCTTTCGCGGAGGTTGTAGAGCCAGCCGCGGATGGTGACGGACTGGCCTTCGTGGGCGCCGATTTGTGCGATCGTGCTGATGGGTGACATAGGAGGTTAGAGGTCAAAGGTCAGATTGCAGAGGTAAAAACCAGGTTGGGTTGGGGGTTAACCTCTGCAATCTGACCTCTCACCTCTAACCTAGCTCTCCGACCCTTCCAGCTTTTGGAAGGTTGCGCTTACCTCATCACTGGGGCTTTTCTTTTCTTCGCCATCGATTTCGAGCAACAAGGGCGGCTTTTGTGGTGCGGTGCGCAGCAATTCCATGGTCTGTTTCCAGTCGATCGATCCGTTGCCCGGCCAGAGGTGAGAGTCTTTATCTTTATTGTTGTCGTGGACGTGGGTCGAGCAGATGTGATTCTTCAAAATGGCAAAGGCTTCGGGAATGCCATTCATCATGTGGGCGTGACCGCAATCGAAGCACACGCCGATGTCGTCGAAGTGCATGGTTTTGATGAACTCGACGAGGCGGTCAGCCGTGGAAAGTTCGTTGGGAATATTCTCCATGAGCACTCTAACGCCGAGCGGTTTGGCGAAGGCGCGCAGGTGTTCGACCGAAGTCATGGCAGCTTCGAATTTCTTTTCGTCGAAGGCGTCGTTCGGATTGCCGATGTGCTGGACCAGAAAGCGGAAAGGAATGTGCTCCGCGACTTCCAGGGCGCGTTTGATCTCGTCCATGGCAGCGACGCGTCCGGCCCGGTCAGTAGAGGCGATGTTGACGGGCGGAGAACCGGCGCGTCCCCACTCATAGTCGGAGTACAAGGGCGCGTGGATGGAGTTAAGCGTAATGCCGGTGGAGCGGAACCAGTCGGCAATCTCGCGGACATGCTGCTTGCGATTGGCGTAGTCAAAGTGCTGGCGGGCGGCGAAGATTTCGATCGACTGAGCTCCAGCCTTGACGAGCTCGTCAAGCAAGCCCGGATGGAGCCTTTCCTTTACATAGACGTATGTCGATACCGCCCTCAGCATCAGTAACCTACCGCCTTCCCGTTGTTGCGTCCGTCGCTCGCGCCCAGGCGCTCGCCGGTTTTCGGGTCAACCATGATGCACTCGCCGTCTCCCCAAAAATGCCGGACCGTCAGCTTGTGTCCCCTGGAACGAAGAACATTCATTGTATCGGGAGAAAGGCGGTCTTCGACGAGAATCTGATCGGGGAGCCACTGATGATGAAACCTGGGCGCGTTGACGGCTTCCTGGATATCGAGGGAGAAATCGACAACGCCGATCAGAATGTTGGCAACAATTGTGATGATCCTGGGGCCGCCGGGCGAGCCGAGAACCAGAAAGAGCTTGCCGTCTTTGAGCACAATAGTCGGAGTCATGGCAGAGAGCGGGCGCTTGCCCGGGCCGATGGCGTTGGCTGGGCCTTGGATGAGTCCATAGGCGTTGGGCACGCCCTGTTTGGCCGCGAAGTCGTCCATTTCGTCGTTGAGCAGGAAGCCCAGACCCTCGGCGGTGACGCGCGACCCGAAGGAATCGTTAAGCGTGGTGGTCACGGCAACGGCGTTGCCCTCGGCATCGACTACGGAATAGTGAGTGGTGTTTTCAGGTTCGCGAATGCCCGTGGTGTGCGACTGGGCAACGCGTTCTAGCTCATTGAAGATCGACGGGCGTTTCAGGTCTTGGCTCACGCTGGCATGGTTGGGGTCGATGGAATCGCGCCACGCAGCCGCGTACTTTTTATCGATGAGCTGCGCGACAGGCACTTTGGAGAAGTCGGGATCGCCCATGAAATCGGCGCGATCATAGAAGGCGCGACGAAACGCTTCGCCTTGGAGGTGGATGGCGTCGGCGGAGCGGTTGCCCAATTTTGCGAGGTCGAAGCCTTCGAGGATATTGAGAATTTCGACGAGCGCGACTCCGCCGGAAGACGGAGGCGGAGCGCTGATGATGTCGTATCCGCGATAGGAGCCGCGAATGGGCTCGCGTTCTTTGACTTCGTAGGCGGCGAGATCCTCGGCTGTGATTAGGCCTCCGCCTTTGTGCATGGCCGCAGCCAGTTCGCGGGCCATAGCGCCGTGGTAGAAGTCGTCGGGATTTTTGGCGATGCGTTCCAGGGTGTGCGCGAGTTCGGGCTGCTTGAGTATGTCGCCCGGCTGATAGTAATTTCCGTCGCGCAAGAAAATACGTTTGGATTCGGGGAACTGGGCTAGGTATTTATCTTCTTTCAGATCTTGCGTGTCTTCGTAGGCGAGGGGAAAACCATCGCGGGCTAGCTTGATGGCCGGAGCGATTACTTTTTCCAGCGACAGCTTGCCGTATTTTTTTTCCGCGTAAGCCAGGCCGGCCACCGAGCCGGGGACGCCAATGGATTTGTATCCGACGATGCTGGAGTCTTTGCTGGAGTTTGGGATGACGTTTCCCTGGGCGTCGAGATACATGTTTTCGGTGGCAGCGGCGGGCGCTTTTTCGCGGAAGTCGATGAAGTGAGTTTCTCCCGTGGCATTGCGGAGAAGAAGGAAGCCGCCTCCGCCGAGATTTCCGGCTTGGGGATGGACGACGGCGAGCGCAAAGCCGGTGGCGACGGCGGCGTCAACGGCGTTGCCACCGGACCGCAGCATCTCAACGCCGACGCGAGAAGCGAGTTCGTGAACGCTGGTGACGATGGCATGCGGAGCGTGCGTAGGGCGAAGAGGCGCGGCTGCGAGGGTGGCGGCGAGTAGAGCGCACTGGGTGCACAGGATCAGAAAGCGGATTAAAGAACTATCTGGAATGCGCATGAATTGGGATGAGATACGAGGCTAGCCCAGCGGATTGTGGGGAGTCAAACCGGGTTCACCGCCGAGACACGGAGGGTGCCGAGAAAAGCCAAGGCTTAACCACAGGGGGCACCGAGGGGCACAGGGGAAATCTGATTAGTTCTTGCGGTGTTTGGCTTTCTGACGCGCGGCTTTTTTCTTTGGCGCTTTGGCTACCACTAGGTCGTACGACTGGCGAATGAGGGATTCGAGTTCATTCGCTGACAGCACGTTGGAGTTGGCAAGCATTACCCACTTGTAGCGTCCGACGTAAGGCGCGGGGGAGATGCCTTCGATCTCGAGCAGCTCGTGGAATGTTTCCGGCGCGCATTTAAGCGTGATGCGCGGGAACCGGCCGTCAGAGAGGACCATGCCGGCGAAGATTTTGCCGCGGACTTTGAAGCAGAGGTCGTCGCCCCACGGCATATCCTCGGTTACGTCGGGGAAGGAGAGACACAGTTTGCGGATCCATTCCACGTCGGGCATTTAGGAGATGATAGCGCTGAGTGAACGACGTTCCAGCTTCAACAAGCAAGTGCACGCGGGCGAGGGCGCCAGCGCCACACAGGCAAGAGCTACACCTGGTCTCTGGCTTCTCCCAGCACTACCGGTACTTCCAGCTGCTTCTTGCCTCGGAAGATGGTTACCTTCACGGTATCCCCCGCGCGGTGTTTGTTCATGATCTGGGCGAGGATTTGCTGGCTCTCAACTTTCTCTCCATCGATAGCGACGATTAAGTCTCCGCCGATCATGATGGGAGTGTTGCCGAGGTAGGCGCGGTCGGAGCCACCGCGCAGTCCGGCGTGATCGGCGGAGCCGCCGGGAACCGCTTGAACAATGAGCAATCCGTAGTCGGCGGCGAGGCCCAGTTCGTTCGCGACTTCGGGATCGATTGGGATGGTGCGAATGCCGAGCGCGGGACGGCGCACGCGTCCGAGCGTAACCAGATCGTTGACCACGGCTTTGGCGGTGTTGATGGGGATGGCGAAGCCGATGCCGGCGCTTTGTCCGACGCTGGAGGCGATCATGGTATTAATGCCGATGACTTCGCCGTGCCAGTTGAGGAGCGGGCCGCCGGAGTTGCCGGGGTTGATGGCGGCGTCGGTCTGGATGGCTTCTTCGATGACCAGTCCGTCGGGCTCCTGCACCTGGCGGATGGAACTAACGATGCCGCGCGTTAGGGTTCCTGCTAGTCCGAAGGGATTGCCGATCGCGTAAACTTTCTGGCCGACTTGCAGATTCGTCGAATCGCCGAGGATCATCGGCTGCAGGTCGGGAGCTTTGATCTGGATTATGGCCAAGTCATGAGACTTGTCGGTGCCGACTATAGTGGCCTTGTATTTCTTGCGGTTGTGGAGTGTGACTTCGACCTGGCGCGCGTCTTCGATGACGTGATAATTGGTGAGGATGTGTCCTTCCTTGTCGATGACGAAGCCTGAGCCCTGGCCTTCCTGGGGGACTAGGCCGTAGAAGAAGTCGTAGGTCATGACGCGCGAAGTGATATTGACGACGGATCCGATGTTTTTGCGGTAAACGCCGATGTTGTTCTGCTCTTCGGCGTCAAGCGTTTCGCCGCCCGCAGCTTCGGTGATTTCTATGTGCTGCGGACCACTGATCCCGTTGGCGGGGTGGAGACGTCCGTTGCGATAGGTGGTGAAGTAGAAGAAGGCTGACGCCAGAACCACTGCGAAAATAAAAGGACGCAAGAATCTCATCGTGGGTACTCCCCAGAACTCTGCAGTTTGAATTCTAGCGAAAAGTGAGATTTACCGCAGAGTGCGCTGAGAACGCAGAGTTTTGTCTAACTAGTTTTCCCCTGTGTTCCCTTGTGTCCTCTGTGGTGAACAATTTTCTCTGCGCACTCTGCGTTCTCTGCGGTTCAGATTGCATTTGGCCTGCCCCAGCCACCGCCGCCAGGGGATTCTATGCGGACTCTCTCTCCAGAACGCAGGCGAACGCTGGTCTTGCCGGGAATTTCTTCAGCAGAGCCATCACGCCGGATGATCAGGGTGCGGCCGGGAGCGCCATCGGCTCCGCCAGCCAGGCCGTACGGTCCGCGGGAACGGCGGTCGGCGAGCAGAGTGACCTGGGCGTCGGTTAAGACTTCGATTTCACGGACAATTCCATCGCCACCGGTATGGAGGCCTGTGCCTCCACTTTTGGAGCGTAAAGAATACTGCCGCAGGCGAACTGGATAGGCGTATTCGAGGGCCTCGGCGGGGGTATTGAGGGAGTTGGTCATGTGGGTGTGGACGCCGGAGACTCCGTCTTTAGTAGAGCGCGCGCCCATGCCGCCGGCAATGGTTTCGTAATAGGCGAAGGGCTCGCCGGAGCGTGGATCGATGCCGCCGATGGTGACATTGTTCATGGTGCCGGAGGCCGCGGCCGGGATGCGGTCGGGAATCGCCTGCGCCAGCGCTTTCAGCAGCACGTCGACGATTCGCTGCGAAGTTTCAACATTACCGCCAGCGACGGCGGCGGGAGGTTTCGCGTTGACAACGGTTCCCGATGGAGCGATGACACGGATGGGGCGCATGAGGCCGGAGGTGGCGGGCACGTCTTCGCGAAGCAGGCAGCGGAAGACGTAGAAGCAGGCGGAGTAGGTGATCGCCTCGACCGCGTTGATCGCGCCCTGGACTTGTGGGTCGCTGCCGGTGAAGTCGATGGTGACTTGGTCGGACTGCTTCTTCCTTCTCGACGTGGGCGGAGACGCGGCAAGCCGCGTCTCTACAGGAGATTTCCCCTTGGATGCCGCCGCGACTTGGATGGTCACGGCTATTCGTACGGGTTTGTCTTCGACGCCATCGTCATCGAGAAAGTCCTCGGCCTGGTAGCGACCGGGCGGGATGGTGCGCAGAAAGGCTCGCATCATTTCCTCGGAATAGACGAGCAGGTCGGCGGCGGCTTGTCTGGCCCGGGCGATTCCGTAGCTGGCGCAGATTTCACGAAGGCGCTGGGATCCGGTCTGGCAGGCGGCAATTTGAGCGCCGAGGTCGCCTTCGCGTTCTTCGGGCGTGCGGACATTGCTGAGGAGGAGGGCGAGCACGTCGGCAACAAGTTTTCCGCCCCGCATGATTTTGACGGGCGGGATGCGGAAGCCTTCCTGGTAGATTTCGCGACATGGGCCCATGGAGCCCGGGTATGTTCCGCCGACATCGGCGTGGTGGGCGCGGGAAGCGACATAGAAGTCGGGCGTTGTGTGGTGGCGGGGCTGTGCCCCGCCCGGACGGGGCCGAGCCCCGTCCCCACGCTTCATTCCTGAGTGGGAAAGGTGCACCGGCATCACCATCGTGATATCGGGGAGGTGGGTGCCGCCGCGGAAAGGATCATTGAGCATGACGACGTCGCCCGGTTCGAGTTCACATTGATCTATAGCAGCGGCAACCGACATCGGCATGGAGCCCAGGTGCACTGGCATGTGATCGCCCATGGCGATGACCTGGCCTTCAGAATCGAAGACAGCGCAGGAGTAGTCGCGGCGCTCTTTGATATTGGGGGAAAAGGAAGTGCGGCGCAGCGCGGCTCCCATCTCTTCAGCAATGGAGTGGTAGAGGTTCTTGAAGACTTCGAGTTCGACAGGATCACGCATGTGCGTGACGAGTGTACGCCAAGTCGGGGGCAATTGTGGGCTATACTGACTGCCTTCGACAAGTAAGAAATGTCGATCGGAGGTGGTCGATGCGATCCCCCGCGGTGTTTGTAGCGCTGGTGGCTCTGCTTTCGGTTAGCGTAGCCAAGGATGAGTTTCAAGCCGCTGACTTCGTCAAGCAGCATTTGAATTCCATCGGCACAGAGCAGGCCCGAGCGGCAGTGAAAAACCAGTTGGTCCTAGGGGACTTGAGTTTCCAATATTTGAACGTTGCTGGGATCGTAAACGGCACTCTGCAGTTCGTCTCGGAGGGCGACAAGTTCGTCTCAGTGCTGAAAATACCGAGCCCCGATTACTGGGGCGAGCAGTTTGCGAGCGACGGCAAGAAGACCGCTGTCAAACAGGTGAGACCCGGCACCTATTCCGCACTAGGCCAGTTTGTGTTCGAGCACAATGAGGTTCTTACCGAAGGCCTATGGGGCGGCACCCTGTCGACCGCCTGGGCTCTTTCCCACTTGGACGAGCGTCGTGCGAAACTGCAGGATCAAGGCATGAAGAAAGTAGACGGCCGTGAGCTTCATCGAGTCGACTACATCCCGAAGAGAGGTAGCGACCTGCAGATCGAACTCTATTTTGAGCCCGATACCGCTCGGCACGTCATGACCGTTTACTCATATTCGGTCATGGCCAGGGCAGGTGGTGGACCTACGGCGTCGGCAGGGCAGGAGGAAAGACGTTTCCGGCTAGAAGAACGCTTTGCGGATTTCAAGAACATCGACAATCTCTCACTACCTGGCCGCTGGACCATACAGTTCACTTCGGGAGGAGGTGGGAGGAACATCGGCCGAGGGTCGGCAAGTTCGATCAGCCAGTTTGAGGTGACCGAGGCAAAAATATCCCACAACATATCTCTCGATCCGAGAAACTTTGACATTAAGTAAGTTCTTCCCTGCATGGCTGAAACGCCCAGTGCTACACTCGTCTGATCATGGCTGAAGGGCGTTCGCGAATCTGGGTATGGTTTCTGGTGGGCGGCGGGCTGTTTGCGCTGTTCGTCGTCGCAGTGTTTACGCTGGTGTTCCTGAGTTTCGGCGGTAGGGATGAAGAATCATTTTCCGCCTTCGGGTCCAGGATTGCCGTGGTTGAACTGGATGGCGTAATTTTCTCTCCCAAGCAGATAGTCCCACAGCTCAAGAAGTTTGCCCAGGACGATTCCGTCAAAGCCATCATCATCCATGTGAATTCGCCCGGAGGCGGCGTGGCTGCGTCGGAAGAGATCTACCGTGAAGTGAAGCGGATTCGGGACGAAAAGAAAAAGCGGATTGTGGCTTCGATTGAGACGGTGGGTGCTAGCGGGGCGTATTACGTGGCGTCTGCTACCAACAAGATCTATGCGGACAAGGGAAGCGTCGTGGGATCGATCGGAGTGATTGCCGAGTGGGTGAACTACGGCGAACTCCTGCACTGGGCGAAACTGCACGCTATCACGCTGAAGGCGGGAGAATTCAAAGACACGGGCAATCCGACGCGCGAGATGACGCCCGCGGAACGCGAGTACATGCAGGGCTTGATTGACAACATGCATACCCAGTTCATCCAGGCGGTGGCCGATGGGAGGCATGCGAAAGAAGATGACATCCGCGCCATCGCGAACGGGAAAGTCTGGACCGGCGAGCAGGCGTTTTCGCTGAAACTGGTGGATCAGATTGCAGACTTCGAAGGGGCGGTGAAGGACACGGCTCGGGCGGTGAATATTTCCGGCGAGCCGACGCTTGTCTACCCGCCGAAACAGAGGCGGTCGGGGCTCGATCTGCTGTTTGGCGACGTTTCCGACTACTTGCCCACCCGGGAGAAGCTTTTGGAGCAGCAGGTCGGTTTTTACTATCTTTGGAAATAATTGGGTGCAGCCGCCTTGGAAGCGGCGCGAGAGCAGTAGCTCTCAGTTCTCGGTTCTCGGTGACGGACACCGGCGCTCTTTCTGAGAACTGAGAACTGAGAACCGAGAGCTGGGAACTCTTTCCAGGTGCCCGCTTCCCTACTTGCATAGAACCCCTTAAATTTGAGAAGGTTATAGACAGGCGCAGTGCGGCAGCGGCGGCGACGATGTCCTCGGGCGCGGGCAATCCCAAAAAGGGACCGGCCCCAAAAGGGAGCAAAGGCTTATGACGAAAGCTGACCTGATCGAAGAAGTTTCCCGGCTGGCGGAACTCACCCGCAAAGACAGCGAAGTGATTGTGGACACGATCTTTGACAGCGTGGTGCGCTCGCTGCGGGTGGGCGACAAGATCGAAATACGTGGGTTTGGCAGCTTCCGCACGCGCCAGCGCAAGTCGCGCGTAGGGCGGAATCCGAAAACAGGCGACCGAGTGGAAGTTCCGGCAAAGAAGATTCCGTTCTTCAAGCCCAGTAAGGAATTAAAAGATCTGGTGAACAACAGTGCCGCGGTAATTCCTCCGGCAGCGCCGCCGCCGTCCGCGCCACCCACCACGCACTAGAGTCATGTCGCCGCAAGTTCTTGCATAAATTCGTAGGGGCAGCCGCCCCGGGCTGTCCAAGCGAGCGCCGCTCGCTTGGTGTTTTGTTTGTCCATCCTTGCACTTAAGCGGCGCAGCGGGGTCCCTACGTTCGCTTCGCTCAATAAGAACTACACCAGTGTTTCCTAAGCGCACGAATACACGCAAGAATTTGGGTTTGAGCAATTCCGCTTAGCGGGATGCGGCGCGCGCGTGTGACGATGATTGTTGCTTAAGGACTTCCACGGTGGGGAAGGACTTGGCGGTCGTGAATGTGCGCTCCGGCGGCAGCGTTCCGGTGGCAATCGATTTCACCATCGTCTCAATCGCTAAGTCAGCATTCGGCGGAATGAAAATAGTGGCGGTCAGCAGCTTGCGCCGCACCCAGTCTTGCCCGGTTTTTGGCAGTCCGTCGCAACCGAGAAACGGCATCCTCTGCCACTGCTCATGCAGTTCGCGGCATTCTTCGAAGGCTTTGCGCGCTCCCATGGCCATGGAATCGTCCTGCGCGCAGAGCGCTTCAATCTGCGCCTGCCGGGAAGTCGAAAGACGGAGAAACGAGCTGACCGTTTTGTAGGCGCTGGCTTCGGTCCAATGGGCCTTGAGGACGCGAAGTTGCACGCCATCGGACTTGGTTTCGAGCAAACCGGTGTAGCGTTGTTTGGCGGCTGAACTCTCGGCGGGACCTTGAATGTAGAGCACGATTCCGCCAGCGGGGAGCACGGCGCTTAGCTGCTGCCCCTGGATGCGGCCAATCTCTTCGTGGTTCGAGGTCAGGGTAAATGCGGGAACGTGGAAAACGCGGCGGAGCTCGGCAATGTACTCGGCGTCGCGATTCAGCAACACCACTCCTATGCCAGCCGTGGCGGCGGCGCGCGCGATCTGAGGATGCGCGGTCGATCCGGCCGGTTCGAAGATGATGGCGTCGGGTCGCGGGGCGCTAGAGGACTGGATGCTGGACAGCAGTTGCTGGCTCTGCTTGATGCCGTCGTTGCCGGCATAGACAACTTCGAGGTCAACTCCCAGTTTGCGGGCCGCGTGCCGGGCAGCGGAGGTCTGCTCTATCTGGTAATCGTTATCGTCATTGGTCAACGAAAGCAGGAAGCGCAGCTTTTTCATACCGCTGAAGGTTTCTTTCGTAATCATACGACGACGTTGCCGTGGGCGCCGACGCTGTCGTACGTGACGCGTGACGGTGGTAACCGGCTGCGTGCCTCCTTGGCAGCCTTCGCGGGCGGGGGCGCCCGCGCCACACCTTTGCGGTGAATGTGTAAGATTAAGATATGGAAAGCGCGGGGGCCCGTAGCTCAACGGTTAGAGCAGCAGACTCATAATCGAATTTGGGCCCGCCATTTATCGTAAATTGCTGAAAACACGTTAGGCATCGTTTGGTTAAGTGAGACGCCGTGAGACTAAACGGTGAAAGTTTCGGTGAAAGTTTTCGCCCTGAGAGCAACGGCGCCAATGTCGGTTGCGATGTCTGCGTTACGCGCTATCAGAGGGGAATGTCATCGCTCAGAATCTCGTCGATGATCGCATCCACATTAAAGGAGGCTCGGCGTACTAGTTCAAACAACTGTACTAGAGGGGGAAATTCGTTTTCGGTCAATCTCAAAAGTTCTTGCTCCTTTTCGTCGATCAGCTTGAGACTGTATTCCGGATCGCCCTCAGTGCGGAACCTGCCGAAACCGCCCTTGCTTAGCACAACGGTGTATTTCCCCTTGATACTCGCAGTGAACTCATCTGCGCGGGCCGTGGGTTCCCATTTGAGCTTGCCTTCTTGTGTCAGCTTTAGAAGATACGCAGTGAGAGCGATGTCCTTTTCAGTTGCCATTGTTGGTACCGTCCCTTTCTTCGCCCTTATGAGCTTCGCCTAGCGCGTCGTTAATCAGTTCTGACGCCCTTGAGTGAGTTGTCGTGAGCTTCTTGGTCTCAGCCGAAGAAGGCTCCCTTCTCGATAGCTCCGCCGATAGTGCGGCAATCGAGCGCATGAGCTGCACGGCAGTGAGAACGTCGTTTTTTCTCTCTTCCGAGAGATGATCGGGCCACCGAGTCATCGCCGATCTGCATATGGCCGCGACTTCATCGATTCTTAGCTGGATGCCGAACCATTGTTGCTGGTGGAGGAAAATTCCGATTTGCTGGAGCTTGTGAGATGCATCGTCTAGTTCTTCGACAAGATTTCTTCTAGGGCGAGCGTTCGCGCGTCTTCGGCTGCTTTCCTAGCACCCTTTGCGACGACCAGCACCCACACGGTGATGGCCAGTCCGATTACACTTGCTGCTCCGCCTACGATACCTATTCCTTCGACGAAGCGCGTCGCGTCGGCCATTCACCGAGATTCTAGCGAAAGCTGAACTCGGGGCCAACCCCCAATTTTGCAACGGCTGCCTCTGCTGCCTTCTTCCTTGCACGGTGTGCTCGATGAACTTCTCGAATGCGCTCCCTGTGGGCGGCGGCGTAGGCGCGGCTCTGTGCTCTCTTAATCGCTCGCTCTGCGGGCGTCATCGCGGCGGCTTTGCGGGCGTGCCGTTGCCGCTGTGCTCGGTTGAGTTCTTCTCTACGCTTGGCAATGTAGATTCTCGCCTTCCGTCTGCGCTCTTCGATTTGCTCGGACGTGAGTGTGCGGTAGACTTCCGCCGCTCTGTCTCTGCGCTTCCAGTTAGATTTTTGCTGTGCGGCGATTCGTTCTTTGTGGGCGTGGTAATAATCTCGATGCCATTTCAACCGGGCGTCGCGCTCGGCGGGCGTCTCTTCGGCTCGCTCTGCTTTCTCCCGCTCTAGCTGCTTTTGGTTGTAGCCAGACAATTTCCACCATGCGCGGGTCTTTGACTTCCGCATCTCGGCGGGCTTTGGCTTGCGGTCGGTGCCGTCCTGCATTCGCTGCCATAGTTGCGTGAGTCGAGACGCAATCTGGCGGACAGCAACGGGCGACACGCGATGGTTGAGTGCAGCGGAAGTCTCGACGGAATCGTACCCACAGCGAAAAAAATACAGCGCAATTCCGACGATGAGCGACGGCCCGTGCATGTCGATGACCAGCTTACCGTCGAGTGCTTTTATCTGCGCTTCAAGAACGCGGCGGCGCTCGGGAGTTGTGTCCGTGTTCCGAACGTCAGCCTCTTTGCAAAGACGGTCGAGCAGGGCGACGTTCGCGGGAATGGCGGCGAGAATCTTCGTCTGGGCGTGGACGATGCGGCGCTGGGGCGTGCCGACGCGTGGGCAGATTAGGCCCGCCCTGCGTTCGAAATAGCGGGCGAGTAATTCGCCCAGTTGCCGAAGATTCGACGCCCACGACGGGCAGCCCGCACGCCCTTTGAAAAGGCTGCTATTGGTCTGGGTCTGACAGCGAACGTAATCGGAAAAATCTAGCCCATCTTGGAATGAGCCGTCGTCGTTTTGTTCGGGCAGGTGAACGGGTAAGAAGGGCACACTGAGTCACAAAAGTGTGACGCGCAGAAAGGGGAAGAGCGGAAGGTCATCGCAGCATCGTGTATCTAGCACGATGGGGTCTGCTCGCTCCCGCTCCTTTCGCCGCTGCTGGGGCGGCTCATCCGAACGTCATGTCTAACGTTCGAAAACTTACGCTTTGAGTCGTGCGCTCACAATCGGGGCGCTCGCGCCGCTCGTCGGATCATTCAGAACTGCATCGACCAGAATCAACGAGTGGAAGCGAACCTTGCCGTACTCGATTAAGCCGGGCGACTGGGTGAAGCGACGCTGAAGTACGCTACTCGCATGTACGATATAGTGGTCGAGCGCCCCAAATACGCAGAAGCTACCAGCGGCCTGCGTGCCCAGCGACGCGTTATACAGCGGCAGAGACGGGCAGACGTACACAGGTTTTCCGAACACCTGCAACACGCCGTCCGAAGTCGGAAAGAGCGGACGATTCGACGTGTCTTTCGCATTCCTAAGCTGCTTCTCGACTACGTCCGACACGAGAAAAGCGCACTTAGGCGAGTTGCGATAAATGCGGTTGACGCTGTAGAATACGTTCGACAGGTCGTCATGGACAATGCTGCCAGTGTTTGCGGTCGTAACTCCGCTGTCGGCTGCGCCTGTCAAAATTCCCTGCGGTGCGGTCGAGCCGTCGCCGTTGACAAGGTCAGCACCGACGCCCCGTGCAATTGCGATTCCCTGCGCCCGTGAGAGCGCGGAGACAGTGTCAACGCCGTACGCGGTGACGGCGTCCTCTTCGAACTCGATGGACATGTCGAACGCGGTGCGATAGCCGAACTTGTTCAGCAGCGGCTGATTCAGAGTCGGGATTGTGGCGGCGCTCTCCTGTACGTTCTCGCCGACCTTCACAGCTTTCACGGACGATAAATCCCAGCCCGGTGCCTGAAGAGGGCGAAGTGAGTAGTCACTCTCCCGCACGACAGTGACAACGGCATCGTCGAGCAGCGGGTCGGTTAACTTCATGCCTTCCACAATATCTGCGTGATACTGGAGAGGCACGACAAATCCCAAATTATCGCCCGCGCTGTAGCCGATGGTCGGCGTGTTCTCGGCGCTCGTGACGAACGTCGAAGCCCGCATCTCACGCGCTACGCTCTCTTGCGACGCGCCGTGCAGCCAGCGCGTGTATGCGCGGGCTTCGGCGGTCTTCGGTGCGCGGAAGGTTGGCACAGGTACGCCCATCTCGCGTCCCATCTCGCTCGCTAGTACAACGTTCATCTCGTCCGAACTGCGCCCAGTGCTACGGATGGCGGCGATTCGGGAGATGATTACATCGGCTCTTTTTTGCTCAGCTCGGGAAACGTTGGAAGCGCGGAGAAGGTTTTCGGCTTCAGTCTGAAGCGAGAAAATTTCCCGCACGGCGGCGTTGCTTAGGGTTGACATGTTATTTCCTTTTCTGTGACTCGCGTCGGGGTCACCCCGTTGTGTACTGCGAACTTGTTAGACTTCGTCTTCTTCTTCTTCAGCGGCCAGCTTCGGGCGTCCGCAAGTCGGGCAGACTTCGTCTTCGTCGTCTTCCGTAACGGGCTTCGCGGTGCGGCGCTCGACGTTCTTCGCTTCCCAGTTACGGGCTTCCTCTTCAGTGACTATTAACGGTTCATGCTGCGGCCCGAAGACGAGATGTTGATTAGGTTTTGACATGGTTGCTCCTAAAAAATGCTCAAGGCGCTCAGAGAACGCCTGAGTTTATCGACGTTGGTTGTCGTCGTTTGTTCCGGGCGCTGGTTGGCGCGTGTCGGAAAAAGTGTCTGCTCGAAAGCCTTCGCCGAAGCCCGATACTCAGCGCTGGGCGGCGGTATCGTACGGCCATCCCTGATGGCGGAACGTATCTCGGCTATCCTCAAGGCGAAGCGTCGCGGCGCTGTCGTAGCGTCGCCATAGCCCAACAAGGGCAGGTTGCGGGCGGCTCTCTTCTCGTCGCCTTCGAGTAGTTGTCTGGTCTCTGCGTTCATGGTGCTATTCCCTTCGGAAGTCGGTGTCGAGTACCTTCGCGGCGTCGAGACTTTCCTGTCTCTGGCGCTTCGCGTCGGCGGCTCGTGCGGCTTGCAGTTGTCGCATGTTCGCGGCGGCTTGCGCCCGGTGCTCATTCACCATTACGTTGACGGCATTACCGACTGGGTCGGTTTGGTTGTTCGGTTCTTGTTTCGCGTACGTCGGCCAGTTCAGCGACATAATGTTTCCCCTCAGTGTGCCGCGAATACTGTGACGGGCTTGCCTCTACACCCAACCAACTTCGTACGCGGATGGATCATCAGACTTCGCGGCGTTCTCTTCGTCCCATCCGCCGATGTCGTCCCAAGTGTCGAGCGTGATAAATCCCTTCGGCAGTTCGGGCATTCCACTACGCAGAGAACGGGCGGGCAGTTTGTGCCAGTCGGTCGGGACTGATTCCTTCCGGCCGCAGTGCTCGAAAGTCGAGTCGCTGTACAGCCCGTAGCGAACGCAACCAGAACAGACAGGACACTTCGCCCCTAGTCCCGCGTCGTGCCCGCTTATCGTTACTGCCCGGTAGAACTCAGTCTGAGATGTTTCCCCGAATATGTTCATAAGGTTCCCCCTTGTGTTTCGTCGAGCGCCCAGATGTCAACGTCGGGCGTGTCGTCAATAGGCGGCGTCTCGTCTCGTGTTGGCAGCGGCTGTGCAGGTTCGCTTTCTGGCTTCGGCGGCTGCGTCTTCGAGCGCGTGACGGGCGTGCCGCCGAACTGCATCAAGAAATTCCGTAGGCTCGCTTCGAGTCGGGCGGCGCATTTCGACGCGGCGGACTCGACCGTCTTGCTGTGCTCCTTGCCGTTCGTGTCCAACCATGAGACGCGCTCCAACGGATCGGCTTCCGCGATGTCGGCGACCTTGCGCCAGCGTGAGTACATGCGGCAATAAATTTCGAGTGCGGACGCGTCGCCCTTCGTCAGCGTCTTGCGCTTGCATAACTTCGGGCAGAGTCGTCGCCATTCCTGCTCGGCGAGCGGCGGTAAGTCGGCGGGCATCTTCGGACGACCAGAAGCGAAGTCGGGCGAGTCGTCAACGGCGGCTTGGCTTTTGGTTCCTGTCAGGGCATGGAGTGCGGCGGGCTTCTTCGGCGTCGGCATAAGGCTCCTACTGTTGACGGAAGGGTGTGACACCCCCACCCCATTTCGCGGAAACGAAGAACGTTCGTTCGTAAACAAGCGGCGGCGCTAACCGACATCGTTTTTGTTTTCATTTCGAAGTGGGCTATCCCCTGTAGAATCAGTTTGGTAGGGGTGGGGGTTAGGTCGAGGCACCGAACGTTGAGCGCACAGGAAATGCAGAGCAGACCAGCGCAGAAGCGCCCGAAAAGGCGCATGAATCCTAGCGAAATCGAGCGGTTCAGATGTGCGCTTTAGCTGGTCCACGCAGCACAACAACGACAGGGGTTGTTGGTCTAATCGCCAACTAAGATCCCTAGTGTCGTTTAGGATTGTTTCTCATGTCTATGCGAATGGCAGGTCTGCTATGCCTGCTCGCGTGTACAAGCGTGAGCTGCGCCCGCCACGTTAGGATCATGACTCCGAAAGAGTATTCGGCGCACTTCTACATACCGCCATACGTGCTCAGAATAAACCGACCTACAGCGAGTCTCATTTATTTCGGAGCAAGTCACACCAATAATCCAGATGACCCGCAGATTTCGGAGATTGAGCAAAGCTGGGCACAATTCCACCCAGAGATTGCCTTCAACGAAGGGGGGAATCCCCCCACAGAAAAGCTGCGGGATGAATCCATCAAGAAGTTTGGAGAACCGGGTCTAGTACGCTTCATGGCGGCTCGGGACGGTGTCCCAGTGGCAAGCATCGATCCACCTCGTGAGGAGGAGGCAGTCGAGCTGACCAAGAAATTCAAAAGGGAAAAGGTCAAACTATTTTTCATTCTTCGTCAGGTTAGTGAGTATGGACATATAAACCACCCGACGCGATCACTTGAAGATCAGCTTCGAATTACGTTCGCGAACTTGAATGCGGCCCCAGGTTTGAAAACGAGACCCAGTACCGTATCTGAACTTGAGACTTTATATTCAATCTACTTCCCAAACAGCGGAAGTTTCAAAAACGTTCCCGCCGATTGGTTCGACCCAACTAGGTCTGACACCTTCCTCAACCAGATCGCTGTCCAAGACAACCTATATCGGGACGAATACATGGTTAACTTGCTCGCGGGTGAGGTGCTCATGGGCAAGAAGGTGTTTGCGGTTGTTGGGTTTACACATGTCGTGTGCCAAGAATCGGCTCTCCGAGCGAGATTGGAGCCAAAAGGAAATCGCAAACACCAGCTTGCGCCTCACAGACTGACGAAATCAGATGGCGTTTTACTCAGAACCCCCAAACAACCCCGCCAGTAAATCACTCAGGGATTCCACTCAACAGGTCGTCTATCTCTGCCTGCGACTGCGGGAGTGCGGCGTTAATTTGCTCTGCTGTCAATGTAGCGCTTTGAAACTGGCGGCCACTCGCGCCCGTAGCGCTTACCGGGTTGAACTCGGGTGCGCCCGCCTTCTCGTCGGCGAGTCGTTTGGCGTCGTGATGGGCAGCGCAGCAAGAGCGGAGATTTTCGAAGTCGATGCCGCCGATGAAGAGGAACCAATTACCCTTGTGTGCGACGCGGTGGTCAACGGTGGTCGCTGGCCGGTCGCAGCCCAGTACTTCGCAGTAGGGGTCACGGCGTAGCTTCGCGGCTCTGATGCCCCTGACGGGGTGCTTCCAAATCTGTCGATGGTACAGCTTGTCCCAGTCGTGTCGATTGCTCACGGTTTTTTCCCCATCAAGCGCAGCACCAGTGCTTCCCTGAACGCTGCGAGAATTGTCTCTTCCATCTCTGCGGTGATTTGCTCTGCCTGCTTTTGCGCCCAGTACTTCAGGTCGGCGTCAATATCCCTACCCTGCTGTTCGGCGATTTGTCGCAGGTCGGCGTACTTCAGAAGCCGGGAGAACGGCTGCGATGTCAGGTGGAAGTGATCCCCGCACGAGTAGATTCGCAGGTTCACCTTCCGACGGCGCGTCAGGCGGTCAATGGCGGCTTGTGCGTTAGACCTTGAGCGATACTTGACTTTTAGGCATGGCACGGCTCTGCTCTCCGTTCTCATCGAACCATTCGATGTCGGTTAAGGCGCTCAGCCCGTCAGGAATGCACATTGTGAATCTGACCGGGCAGTACGGATGCTGCGGTTTTCTTGTCTCTGGCATGATCGCTCCTACATCCATTTTGCGAAGTCCTTGCGGCTTTTCCTGCGGGCGTTCTTCGGCTTCAGGCGATCCAGTTCTTCCCGGGTCGGCGGCGGCCACGGCGGCGGCTCGGGCAGTCCGAGACGACGGCGCTCTTCCCCTTCGCGCTCGATGCGCTCGCGGATTCTATCGTCGTATGCTTCTTGTCCGTGTGAAATCATTTTGTGATCCCTACCTTGTCCTTGCGCTGTGACATTCTTTTCCTCTGCCGTCCAAGATTCACTGGGGTTTTGCTCTTCATGGTTGCGCGGGGGTCTAAGGGGGCGAAGCCCCCTTATGTAAAGACGCCCAGCCAGACAGCCAGTTCCGAAAAGCGCTTTTTGCTTTTCGGTATCGCGGTTACTGTCTGGCTTCTTTTCTCGCCTAGCGGCTGGCTTAAGATCAAACCTCAGTCTGTCCGTGGTGATAGACGCGTAGTGCTGTGGCGATAGACGCGTAGTGCTGTGGTGATAGACGCGTATTGCTGTGGTGATAGACGCCCGTATGTCCGTGGTGATAGACGTTACCTGTAGGTTGCTCAACATGACTGTTCCCGCAAGTACTGACCGAAGCCCTTCAGCCATATCGTGTACTCGTGCTTGTGGGCGGGAAGAGGATTGACAGAGACGAACTTCTCCGCGTGCATGAGTATCAGTTCATCCCTGCTGAAAAGTTTGCGCCATCCCGCAAGGACGTTAGGACCGGCGACCCTGACGCCGCCCGTGATCCCGTAGAACGCGGAGCCTAACGTGTCGCTCTTCCAATAGTCGGGTGCGTAAGTCTGAACGCACGTGCCCGCGCCGTGAGCGGCGACGTATGCGTCATGCGACACAGGACGGTAGGTTGTCGGTGATCCATTCTTGCGAGACTCGACTATCAACCATCCTGACCCTACGAGCAGCTTGGCGGCTCCGTATAGTTTTTGCTCGTCACGGTGAAGGTACGGCGCAAGTTGCCGAAGGTTTAGAAATGCCTTCTGTGATTCATGTCCGAGAGCACAGCAACGGTCATATAGAACGAAGGCGGAAGACGCCCCGCGCCCTTCAAGCTGTGTGATGTGGTAGGCGGCGCTACAGTGCAGCGTGCTGTAGACGGTGCCGTCGTCCTGTTCTGGCATAAGTTCTCCTTGTCCGCTTCGGGGGATCAGTTTCCTGATCCCCTTGGCGGTGAGCGGAACGAACGCCGAAACGCTGACTAGGCGCTACGGAAGATTGTTTTTTGAGATGGTTGCGACTCTGGTCAGGAGTCCGTTCGGCTCACCATACCAGTCAAGTGTGACGGGTTCGAAGGCCCGTAAACACACGGCTTTTCCGCTCTCTCGACGAACGCCGAGTACCTTCGTGCCATTGCACCCTTTCACTTAGAGCGTAAGATTTGTAAGTGAAAGGTGGAACACGATGAGACGCGCAAAA
Source organism: uncultured Acidobacteriaceae bacterium (assembly GCA_963772195.1). GTDB lineage: Bacteria > Acidobacteriota > Terriglobia > Terriglobales > Acidobacteriaceae > Acidiflorens. Next base: position 911,305 of record CAVYWE010000007.1, read on the forward strand.
GGGGAAGGGTCACTGCTGAAAATATACGGGAAGAAAGACCCGGTGACGGGGAAGAAAAAAGCCATCAGTGAAAACTGGTTTGCCCAGTATTACGACGCGCAGGGACGACAGCGGCGCGTGTCCACGAAGACACCTGTGAGGCAGAAAGCTCTCTCCATGCTGCGGCGGCTTATGGACGATGCCGACAAAGGACTCGCGCCGTTCACCGATGCCCGCAAGATAACGTACGGCGACCTGCGGTCGGGCTTGCTGGCTTCGTACGTCGAGCGCGGGAATCGTTCGCTACAAACGAATGCCGATGGGGAAGAGACCATCACCGCGCTGAAAGCGCTTGACGAGTTCTTGGGATACGACGCGCAGCACCCGGGCCCGAGTGCCCTTAGAATCACTTCTGATATGGGGCGGGAGTTCGTCAAGAAAAGGCTGGCCGATGGCGTCGGCAATGCGTGGGTGAACCGCTCGCTCGCGTGCCTTCGTCGGATGCTGCGGATAGCGTACGACGACGGCAAGCTCCAGCGGATGCCGAAGCTCCATTTTCTGAAAGAACCCCCAGCCCGCAAAGGCTTTCTCGAATTTAGGAAGTTCGATGAACTCATCGGGCTGCTGCCGACGCATCTCAGACCGCTCGTGACGTTCCTGTACTACGACGGCGTGCGACTCGGTGAGGCGCTCCAAATCGACTGGGCGCAAGTGAATCTTGAGCGGCACGTCATCCGGTTACACGAAGAGCAAACCAAGGGCGACGAACCGCGTGTTGTTCCTTTGCCGTCGCCGCTCATCGCTATGCTTCGAGACATCGAGCCGAAAACGGGGCGTGTGTTCGACGATACAAATTTGCGCGTCGAGTGGGAGCGGGCCTGCGATGCGTGCGGGCTCGGAAAGCGAACGCTGGTCGAACCGAAGGAAGGGTACAAATGGTATCGTTACAGGGGGCTTCTCATTCACGACCTGCGAAGGTCTGCCGTACGAAACTTGGTCGAAGCCGGGGTGTCCGAAACGCGTGCCATGAAAATCAGCGGCCACAAGACGCGGGCAGTGTTCGACCGCTACGCCATCGCCAGCGAAGGCGACCTGCGGAAAGCGATGCAGAAGGTAGAACTGAGCGGGGTCTCAAGTGAAAGTGTAGTGAAAGGCAAGGTCGCACGTCGGCGCCGGTAAGTTACTAAAGCGCTGATTGTAAAAGGATGGGCCCGTAGCTCAACGGTTAGAGCAGCAGACTCATAATCTGTTGGTTCTTGGTTCGAATCCAAGCGGGCCCACCACTCGATTCAACTACTTCCGGCGGAATTTCCGTTTCGCTTCTAACTGCAAGTTGCGTGGGAGTTGAGTTTTTTTGCGGAGTTGTTTTGACATGCAACTGACCGACCCACGCGATGTCCGCTCCCGGAATAACGTCGCGAGCCCCGAGCCACGCACACGCAACCACTCTTCCCGCCCGGTCATTACCGGGCGTAGGGCAAGCACCTACCCAGAACCGCAACGCGATGTTGGGCTTCTCGCCGTGACCTAGAGGCTGGCCTGGGTCCCACCGAGGACAGTTACCGCGATCGCGTAAAGCGGGTCGCGGAGAAAACCCAAGAGGCGGGCGGTAAGAAGCCCGCCTCCTGGACGGAACGACGGATACTCATCGGTTGATCTCACGACTCTGTCTCAGAGGAAGACCTCTCGCCGTCGGATCCCTATGGTTGCACCGGATCGGTCGGTGTCTGGGGCGGTCCGGGGTCAATAGTGTTCACCGTATTGTAAAAAGTGTTGGGAACCAAGGTGTCCCCACCAGTAGTACCGTCGGCGAAGATCCCGAATTGCGCTTCGTTCACCGTGTTCTTGGTGATGTTATTCCCACCGAAGGAAAAATAGTCGAGGATGCCGTCGAACAAGGCATCGCTGAACTTATTGTTTTGCACGGTGTCAAGGTACCCTCCTTCGATTACGAAGGACCACCACGAGTTGCTTACCACGTTATTGGTGACGGTCTGATGATATGCATAGAACGTGTAGATGCCGACATAGTAATCGTTGAGCAAGGTGTTCTTCGTGATGGTTGCTGAGTTGGGACCTTGGGACAAAATGCCGGTAGTGCCGTCCGAGACATCGTTTCCGGAGACGACCGAACCGCTGGCATTGTTGAGGAGAACGATCCCATAGGCGTGGGCGCGTTGAATGCTGTTGTTTGTGATGCTGTACTTCGCGCTATAGGCATCTATGGCAGTTTGGTTGATATCGTGGATTTCGCTGCCGGTAATCGTGATGTAGGAAGTGTCGGCCAGAATACCATCCCCGAAACAGTTCAGCTCATTGCGGACCACCAGATCTGAGATGATTGCGGCGGCAGTGCCGTCATTTGGGGTACCAACATTAAAAACCCCAATGCCGACGTTGCGGTTGGATCCAGCCGGGCAGTTGGCTCCATTACCATCCACAGCGAGGTTCTTGATGGTCACTCCGACGGTGTTCTCGACCAGCAGTTGCACCGCTACTGGTCCGAAACTGACGGAAGTGCCGTTCTGCACCAAGCCACCCCCCGGCACGGTGATGACGGCGGCATTGCCCTTACCATCGGTGACCCCTTCCAGCGTGAGCGGTTGATTGATAGTAACCTGCTCGGGATAGGTTCCTGGGCAGACCATGATGATGGTGCCAAAAGGGGACGCACTCACGGCCGACTGAATGGTCGAGAAATGCACGTAAGCAGGCTTGCAGGTGCTGGGACCTACAACCACCGTAGTTGTTGCGAGGCTCTGCCCCAGCAGACCGCTCAAGAGCACAGCAGCTAAACAGATGACCCAGACTGTTCTTGGCATAAAGATTTCCTCCTAGAGTTTTTGTTGTTTGAAGCCGGAAGGTTTCGAGCAAAGAAAACGATGGACGCAACGACAATCGTCGGCCACCATAAGGTACTTGTGGACACAGGAGGCTCCATTTGCGTGCGCGATAACCAAAGGGAAGGGATTACCTAGGGGAAGGGATTGCTAGTGACGACCGGCTGGCGTAGGCTTTCGAGCGCGCAGCCAGAATTGCCTTATTATCCGCACGCGGCGAGCTATGTCAAGGGGAATTTGGGGCTATTCGAGGTTGCGCGGGGATTGCGGGGTTGCGCATTTGCAGGACTTTGCCGGAGTTTTCCGAGGGAGAGGCGCTATCTGATTGATCTTGGGAGGGTGCGTTAGGACTCATAATCTGTTGGTTCTTGGTTCGAATCCAAGCGGGCCCACCAGCCTCAACGATGGAGACCGCGTAAATCTGGCTTCCTCAGCTTGCTCTTTGCTCAATCGAGCTGTTGCACGCATTTCTCAGCGAAGCAAACAGATGGTCGGCGATTCCCTCGGATTTTGACACAACGTCTTTGATACCAGCCGCCCGAGCGGCCTTCAAAACTTGCCCGTCGCTGTGCATCGTGAACATTACCATTGCCGTTTTCGGAGCGACGACACTGATCTGTCGTGCGGCCGCGAGTCCGTCCATCACGGGCATCTGCAAATCCAAAATCACTACGTCGGGGTGCAGTTCTTTGACTTTTCTACAGCTGCCTTGCCATCTTCCGCCTCGCCACCGACCCGCCAATCCGGGTTTTGCTCAAGGCATGACCGGAGCGAATGACGGATCAGAGCACTATCGTCGACGATCAGAACTGAGTAGGACAAAACAACCTCGGATGCCCTTAGCAGGGGCTGGCCGTGCCCCGTCGCACTGTCGATGGCCAGAACCGACGGAACGACGGTAAGGAAGGACCATTCCACCCTACGCCCTGAGCCGCGGGAGTAAACACCCTGAATACTGTACGCTAGCGCACATTAGATGGTTCGGTGACGAACGGCTATAGGGACGACAAATGCGAATTCCGGGACGGACGGTTAAATAGGGAGTAGTCTGAAAGAGTCTCTTCTAGCACTTTTCCGCCGCGCCCCGTCAGGGTGACGGTTCCCTGCGAAATCAGACAGCGTTTTCGCTGGCACGCAAGGAGCCGTTATGGTGAAAAGACCGTCTGTTTCCGCCTCCGCTGCAAAAGCCCCGATCGATGGTGACGGAAAAGCAATTACCAACAAAATTCTGCTCAGTCTCCCGCGCAAAGAATACGACCGGGTGCTTCCAAAACTGGAATTGGTGCGGCTGAAACTTCACCAGGTGATTCACGAGGCCGGAGAAACCATCAAATCTGGTTACTTCGTCAACGCAGGAGTGGTTTCAGTTCTGGCGGTTCAGCCTGACGGAAAATCCGTGGAGGTTGGCCTCATTGGCAAAGAAGGCTTTGTGGGTGTACCTCTCCTTGTGGGATACCATAGCAGCCCGACCAGACTCATAACCCAGGGAGATGGCACGGCCTACCGGTGCGATGCCGATACACTCCGGCAACTTATCCAGCAATGTCCCGGCCTGGAAAAGCAGTTGCATCGTTTTGCTCATCGCCTGGCGATGCAGACCACGCAAATCGCAGCCTGCAATCGATTACACGACGTGGTCGAACGATTGGCCAGGTGGATCTTGATGAGCCACGATCGGATACTCGAAGACGACCTTCCGCTAACCCAGGAATTCCTGGCGACGATGCTGGGAACGCGCCGGTCAAGTGTGACTGTGGCCGCGGGCACATTGCAAAAGGCGGGACTGATTTCTTACACACGGGGGAGTGTCAAAATATTGAGCCGGAAAAAACTCGAAGACGCAGCGTGTGATTGCTATGGAATCGTGCAACGACAGCTAACGGCTTGGGAAACAGAAGCGAATTAATTTCTGTGCGTAACCGCACATCAAAATGTTGCTGATCGGACCGACAAGCGTGAATTCTTCGGTAATACTTCTTTTAGCCTACCCGACAGATGGCCCCCTAGGTGGGCAAAGAATTGTTGCCAGCCGAAGGATTTGTCATGTCAACCAACGGCATGCCCCGCCAGCAGGATTGGAAGGAACTCTATCAACTTGCCATCCTGGAAACCGATCCGGCTAAACTCCCGCCCCTCATTGCCGACGCGCATAAAGCGATCCTTGACCGGATTCAAGAGACTCTCACTAAACCCCTCTCCGCCGAACACGAGCGACTGAGCGACGCCCTCAGCGGCCTCCGTACGCTTCGGCAGGAGGTCAACTCCTGGAGGAGCAAATCTAACGGTGGCGGAGCTGTCTCCCGGAACCTGGCCTGAGTTGGCCGAGGTTCTTACAGTGGTGCGGAACAAAGTGGCATCGCCATTTCACTCATTGATAGGGTCGCGAGTGGCGGTTCCTCGTCAACTACACTCCCCATCCCAAAGCACCCGTCTCCATCACCCCACCGGCAAACTAAAGTAAAAAACCGACCCGTGCCCCAACTGGCTGGTAACTCCCAGCCGCCCGCCGTGGGCTTCTACGATGGCTTTGCAGATCGCGAGTCCCATGCCCGTCCCGTGGACTTGCACGCGCTGGTTTCGTCCGCGGTAAAATTTTTCGAAGACGAGGGATTGCTCAAAATCGTCGATGCCAGGACCGCGATCGGCAATACTGATGACGAGTGAGTCGTCCTTGGCTTCCGCCGTGATGCGGATCGGAGCACCGGCCGGTGAGTACTTGGCAGCGTTCTCGAGCAGGTGCACCAGGACTTCCTTGACGTGAGCTGCATCCATGCGCGCGTTGGAAAGGCCAGCGGGGATTCTGACATCCACGGGATGCTGCGCGAGAAGTTGTTTCAGTTCGGCAAGCGCTTCCTCGACCACAGCGCCGATGGGCGCGGATTCAAAACGAAATTCCACTTTGTTGGCATCCAACTGCGCCATCTCGGCGGCCTCTCCGACCAGACGGTTCAGCCGATCACTCTCCTCGTTGATGATGGTCAGCAGTTCCTGTCTCTCTTCCGGCGAATGACCCTCCTGCGGCTGTCCATCCTGTAAATGGCTGCGGCTGCCGAGCAGCGACGTCACCGACGCTTTAATGGCGGTGAGTGGAGTGCGGAACTCATGGGTGACCGAATCGAGCAGGACGGAACGCAATTGCTCGCTTTCGCGCGCGGCCTCAGCACGGCTGAGTCTTTCGACGGCGCCCGCGCGCTCGATAGCGATGGACACCAGGCTGCCGATGGCCTCCAGCGTTTGCCGCGAGAGCGCCGAACCGGCGACGCCCATGCAGCCCACCACGCGCATCCCCATGCGCAGCGGCATGAAGGCCAATTGATGGACAGCATCGATTCGGGGTTCACCGCGCAAGCCGATCAATTGGAGATCGCGCGATTCCAATCCGTCGATATTGGGGCCAGAGCGATACACGTCGCTGCGGCTGGACAAAGAAAGCGCCGCTGAGCGGATGCCGAATGACTCGACGATATAGCGGGGAATCAGGTTCAACAACTCGGCCGGGTTGTCGCTCGAAAGCAGCAACTGGCTGAATGCGTAGAGGCGTTCCAGTTCCTGCCGGCGCTCGATGGCAGAGCGCGCTGCGCGCCGGGCGCGCTCCGACAGTTCGCTCGCAGTTACCGCGGTGACCAGGAAAGCGAAGAGTGCGATCCAGTTCTGCGGGTCGGAGATGTTAAAGGTGCCAACTGGAGGCAGAAAAAAGTAATTGAATGCGAGAGTGGCGATCACCGACATGAAAACCGCTTGCCGCAAGCCCCAGGAAGCGGAGATCCCGAGCACGCCGAGCAGGAAGGCGAGCGCAATCGTGGTCGGATTCAGATGGAGCCAGCGGTGGCCGACAAGAGTAATTCCCGCTACCGACAGCGCCGCGATCAGGTATCCGGATCCGGATCTGGCGGCGGCGGTCACGAGCCGATTGTATGACAAAGACAGGTTACAAGGTTGGCTGTCCCTACGCCAACCTTGTAACCTTTCACTATCTCAACGACAATAATCGCGATGCCCAAGACTCCCGAGCAGTGGCTGGAAGAATGTTCGCCGACGAAAAAGGCAGGCAGGTTCAAGCTCTTTCTCGGATATGCTCCCGGCGTGGGCAAGACCCACACCATGCTGACCGAGGCGATCCGGCGGCACACTCGCGGCGAAGATGTGGTGATCGGCGTTGTCGAAACCCACGGACGTAAAGCGGTCGGGGAACTGGTCGCGAATCTGGAAGTGGTGCCGCGCAAAGCGATCGAGTACAAGGGCGCGGTCTTCGAAGAGATGGACGTGGACGCCATTCTCAAGCGCAAGCCGTGCGTCGCGCTGGTGGACGAACTGGCGCACACCAACATCGAGGGCAGCAAACATCGCAAGCGTTATGAAGACATACTGGAGCTGCTGGATGCGGGAATCGACGTTCTCTCCACCATGAACATTCAACATCTGGAGAGCGTGACCCCGACGGTGCAAGGAGTCACCGGGATCCAGGTGCGGGAAACGGTTCCGGACTGGGTGCTGCAACGAGTCAATGAAGTGGTGATGATCGATCTGACTCCGGAGGCGCTGCAGAACCGGATGCGGCGCGGCGACGTGTATCCGGAGGAACGCGTGGGGCGAGCGCTGCAAAACTTTTTCCGCGAGACGAACTTGATCGCCTTGCGCGAGCTGGCATTGCGCCAAGTGGCCCAGGCGGTGGATCAAAGTCTGGAACAGCACCGCGGAGACCAGGAGGGAGATCACGACCGACGCGCGGTTGCCATCCGCGAGCGCATTGCAGTATGCATCAGCTCGAACCCGGCGGCGCAGTATTTGATCGCTCGCGGGGCGCGTATGGCGCAGGCCATGAACGCCGAGCTCTTTGTTGTCTACACCGACTTGGGGCAGGACTCGAGCGATGCGAATCAGCGAACCTTGGCCGCGAATGTGCGCTTCGCGGAAAACGTTGGTGCAACCATGGTGCAGCTGAAAGGGAAGAGCGTGGCCGAGGCGGTCGCGGAATTTGTCAACGAGAAACACATCACCCAAGTTGTTTTCGGACGCTCCGCCACGCGGGGCTGGAAACGATATTTTTATCTTTCGGCGATCCATCAGTTTTTGCGCGACGCGCCGGCGGTGGACGTGCACATCGTGACCCAGGAACCGAACTGATTGGACAATGTCGACGAACAACGCCGGAGCATAAAAGTTGGAGCATAAACACATCCTGGTGGTGGACGACGAACCCCAGATCACGCGGGTGCTGCGGACCTCTCTTTCCAGCCACGGCTATGACATTCGCGTAGCCAACGACGGCGAGACGGCACTGGAGATCATGAAAGACTGGTCGCCGGATCTGGTCATCACCGACCTGGCGATGCCCAACATGGACGGACTGGAGTTGTGCCGGCGGCTACGGACGAAGACGCAAATTCCGATCATCGTGCTCTCGGTGCGAGGTGAGGAGCGGACCAAGGTCAAGGCGCTGGATGCGGGCGCGGATGACTACGTGACCAAGCCCTTCGGCATGGAGGAGCTCCTGGCGCGCGTCCGCGCCAATCTTCGCCGCGTGCGAGCGGAAGAGTCGGAACTGGCGCCGATAGAAGTAGGCGACTTCAAGATCGATCCAGGAGCGCGCAGCGTTTTTGTAAAAGCGCGGGCGGTCCACCTCACGCCGAAAGAATTTGACTTACTCGTGTATTTCGCCCGCCACGCTGACAAAGTGGTAACGCATCGCGCTTTGCTGGGTGCGGTATGGGGTGGTCAAAGCACAGAACAGGTTGAATACCTGCGCGTGTTCGTAGGGCAACTCCGCAAGAAGCTCGAGCCTTCGCCAAACTCCCCTCGGTATATTGTGACCGATCCTTGGGTGGGTTATCGCTTCGAGCCCGGAGTCTGATTTCCGGTCGCTTCACTAAGCCCGGGTCATCTTTCCTGTCGCCTGTAGGTCCCGCTGGAGGGCGGCCTGTCCCTCTATCTGTATCGAAATCGAAAGTCAGCGCTTCTTATATGACTTCCTTACGACATCCTTACTCCCTTTTTATGGTGCCCCGAATTTAATTGAGATGGACGGAAGCCGCTACCGTGCGGACCGCAATGATTTATTTTCTGCTCATATTGTGCGCGTTGGCTGAGGGCTTTTTGTTGTGGGTCCTGATAGCGCTGATCCAGGAGAGCCGACACCCCGCACCACACACAGGGAAAGCTGACCGAATGCGACGCAGACTGCGGTACTAGTTCGATAGGAGAGGACGGGCCGTCCTCCGCCCTCCGTGACCGTCGTCCATGTCCCCCTTGGACAGCGGTGCCACTCGCGTCAGAAGGAGTCTGCTGCCCATGCAGTGGAAGCGTGAGGAGCAATGCGCCCAACACCATGGTCACCGTGCGCGCCCCGATTGCCTTTCCAATCGTTAGATAAAAACACCCGCAAATTTTGAGTAAAAGGTTTATAAATTGTTCGTAGGGGTCCCGCTCCCACAATTACGACTGTCGACAACTCCCTTCCCCTTATGGCTTTTTTACGAATCACTTGTCACCTCTTTATGCAAAGACCGATCTAATTAAGAGTCGGCCCAAATAATGGCTTACTAGCCGGGCGCGATTCTCGGCGGCTTCATAAGAGTAGGAGTTGGGGAGACTTATGTTTATCAATCTGAGAACATCTGAGTTCGGGAAGACCACAACGAAAACCGCAAAGCGCACGGCGCTGGTCTTGCTCGCTACTTCTATTCTTAGCCTTCCATTGCATGGACAGAACGTCTCTGGCACCGAAAGCGCAGCCGATCAAGTTGCCGCCGATTCATCCGCTTCCGAAGCCATCCCCCCGGCGGTTATGAAGGAACTCGAAGCGATGAAAAAGCGGATCGAGCAACTCGAAGCCCAGCTGCAAAAGCGGGACGGGCAGCCGGGGACGGGTTCCGCTGTGGAAGGATTTACAGAAGGATCGAAGGGGCCGAACGTTCCCGGGGGCAATTTAGCTGCCGCCTCGCTCGCTCAACCCTCTCTTGCCCAGCCGCAAAGCGAAACCGCTCCGCCGGCGGCGAGTACTCCCGCGACACAGCCCGCCGAACCGTTTGCTTTCGCTGACTGGACCTGGCTCAATGGCAATGCGCGCACCAAAGAAGCGGCGTTTGACAGCAAGTTCTTCACGCCGGAGATCAGAGCCGACGTTTCGTATATCTACGATTTCAATAATCCAAGAGACAACACGATCAGCGGGTCGAGTGAAGTATTTCGGTCGGGCGAAGTACAAGTGACGCAACTGGGAGTGGGTGGCGATTTTCACTATGACAATGTTCGTGGCCGGCTGATGACGCAGTTTGGCATGTACTCCCAGACGACACCCAGAAACGACGCCAGCGTTGCTCACGGCCAGTGGAACCTCGACAATGCCTATCGTTATGTATCAGAGGCGTATGGCGGGTATCACTTCAATGCGCTGCACGGCATCAACCTCGACGCCGGCATCTTCGTCTCTTATATCGGTTTGTTCAGTTATTACAACTTCGATAACTGGGCCTATCAACCGTCTTATGTGTCGTCAAATACACCGTGGTTTTTTAACGGTGTACGCCTGCAGGTGTTTCCGACAGCGAAGTTGAAAATTGAACCCTGGTTCATCAACGGTTGGCAATCGTACGGCAAATTTAACAAGAAGCCCGGGCTCGGGGGGCAGATCAACTACCGTCCGAACGGTGCGGTGTCGATTATCTTGAATAACTACGGCATGGGCACCGACACGCTGGGAGTACCCAACCGTACGCGCTTTCACACGGACGACAGTATCGAAGTGAAGTACTACGACAATCCTGGGAGACTTCTGGACAAAGCGGCCTTTTCGTTTACCGGAGACTTGGGCTGCGAAAGCGGCGGTGGCGTTAGCTGCTTCGGCAATACCGTTAAGGTGGTCGGGGGGCAGCGCATTGTTAATCCCAAGCAGAGCTTTGTTGGATATATGATCTACAACCGACTGTGGTTCCATAAAGACCGCTACGCAGTAACGCTCGGAGGCGGCCAGATAAACAATCCAGGCCGTTACCTGGTACTGTTGCCGCCCATCAACGGTGCGACCGCGATCTCCGGCACGCCCTATTTCACGGAAAATCCCGGCGATCCCTACAAGGCCTGGGACATGACCGCAACCTACGATTACATGCCCAGTCAATACATAACGTTTCGCTGGGAGTACAACCATCGCGCGGCGAACGTTCCTTATTTCACAGGGCGCGGTGGGGTTACGCCGCCGGGAGGCAATACGGGGCCCGCTGGCTCGCAGGTTTCGGGGTGGACACCGGATCTCAGCAAGGATGAGAACCGCCTGAACCTGGCCATACTGGTTAAGTTCTGATCGTGACGAGAAGTTAGTTTGCATTAGGAGGGGGTTCCGTGCAAGACGTGATCTTTGTCGTGGTTGCGATAGCGTTCTTCCTGCTATCGCTGGGTTATGTGCAATTCTGCGATCGAATTCGCTGAGGACTAGTCGCCTGAGGTAAATCATTATGAACGCTGAATCGATCATCGTGCTGATTGTAAGTGCAGGGTTGATGGTCTACCTGCTATATGCGTTGCTGAGACCGGAGAAATTCTGAAATGACAACCAATGGCTGGATGCAGATCTTCGTATTTCTGGCTGTAATTCTGGCGCTCACCAAGCCGCTTGGCGTGTTCATGGCAAGAGTGTTCAGCCATGAGCGCACTTTTCTCGATCCCGTGGTTCGACCGGTCGAGCGGTTGCTGTATCGCCTTACCGGTGTCGATGAAGCGCACGAGATGCGCTGGACCGAATACGCTTTCACTATGCTGCTGTTCAGCGGCGTCTCGATGCTGCTGCTTTATCTGATTGAGCGTGCGCAGCAGTTGTTGCCTTGGTGGAATCCGCAGAAGTTTGCCGCCGTGCCTCCGGCACTGGCCTTTAATACTGCTGCGTCCTTCACCACTAACACCAATTGGCAGAACTATTCAGGCGAGTCGACCATGAGCTATCTCACGCAAATGGCTGGACTGGCCTATCACAACTTCGCGTCGGCGGCGGTGGGCATCGCGCTGGCAGTCGCGTTCATTCGTGGCATCGCGCGCAAGGAAAAGGAAACCATCGGGAATTTCTGGGTCGATATGACCCGCTCCACCCTGTGGGTGCTGCTGCCGGCCTGCATCGTGTATGCCCTGGTTCTCGTTTCTCAGGGAGTCGTGCAAAACCTCAAGCCGTATGACACCGCGAAGCTGATCGAACCGCAGCAGGTCCAGAAAACTGGAACGGACGGCAAGCCGATGGTCGGGCCGGACGGCAAAGCCGTAATGGACACCGTGACCGACCAGACCATCGCGCAAGGACCGGTTGCTTCTCAAGAGGCGATCAAGATGCTGGGCACGAACGGCGGCGGATTCTTTAATGCCAACAGCGCCCATCCTTTTGAGAATCCCACACCACTTAGTAATTTCTTGCAGATGCTGTCTATCTTCGCGATCCCGGCAGGTCTCACTTACACCCTGGGCCGAATGACAGGGTCGCAACGTCACGGCTGGGCAGTCTGGGCGGCGATGGCAGCTCTCTTCCTGTGCGGTGTTACCGCGGCGTATTGGGCTGAGGCCAGAGGCAATCCTCTTCTACACGGAATTGACCAGCATGTCACGGCGTTGCAGCCCGGCGGCAACATGGAAGGCAAGGAAGTCCGCTTTGGCATCGCCAATTCCGCATTGTTCGCGACCATCACCACCGATGCGAGCTGCGGTGCGATCAACAGCTGGCATGATTCTTTTACGCCGCTGGGTGGCATGGTGCCGCTGGTCAACATCATGCTCAGCGAGACTGTTTTTGGAGGAGTGGGCGCGGGCCTGTACGGCATCCTGATCTACGTGGTGCTGTCGGTGTTTATTGCCGGGCTTATGGTTGGGCGAACGCCAGAGTATCTCGGCAAGAAGATTGAAGCTTACGACGTGAAGATGGCAATGCTGGTCACGCTGGTCTTCCCGTTGATCATTCTGGTGCTCACCGCCATTTCATCGGTCGAAGGATTTGGCACATCGAGCATCAGCAATGCGGGTCCACACGGCCTGACCCAAATCCTCTACGCGTTCACGTCCATGGCTGGGAACAACGGTTCCGCATTCGGGGGCCTGAACGGTAACACGCTTTGGTACAACACTGCGGGCGCAATGACGATGCTGGTGGGGCGCTTCTTCATGATCATTCCCATGCTGGCGATTGCCGGCAACCTGGCGAAGAAAAAGACCGTGCCCACTTCGGCGGGTACGTTCCCGGTGACTACGCCGCTGTTTACCGTTTTGCTGGTGTCGGTGATTGTGATCGTGGGCGCGCTCACATTTTTCCCGGCTCTTAGTCTGGGACCCGTACTCGAACATCTGCAGATGATGGCAGGGAAAACTTTCTGAGACAAAACATGGCAGAGAAAAAGAGCAAGAGTTTATGGGACGCAAAAATCATCCGGCGGGCGCTGGTCGATGCCGTAGTCAAGCTCGACCCGCGCACCATGATGAAGAATCCGGTCATGTTCGTGGTCGAGGTGGGCAGCGTGCTGACGACCGTGCTGTTATTCCGCGAAAAACAAAGCTTCGCATTCAATCTGCAGATCACACTCTGGCTTTGGTTCACGGTGCTATTTGCGAATTTCGCGGAGGCCATGGCCGAGGGGCGCGGCAAAGCGCAAGCAGACACGCTGCGCAAAGCCAGGTCTGAAACTGAGGTCCGGCGTTTGCTGCCAAACAGTTCGATAGAAACTGTGCCGAGTGCGAAGCTGCGCTCGGGCGATGTTGTGATGGTTGCGGCGAGCGAACTCGTCCCCGGTGATGGCGAAGTCATCGAAGGCGTTGCTTCGGTGGACGAGTCTGCGATAACAGGCGAATCCGCTCCCGTGATTCGCGAAGCCGGAGGAGACCGGTCGGCGGTCACCGGAGGCACGCGCGTGCTTTCCGACGTGATCAAAGTCCGCATCACTTCGAATCCAGGCGAGACCTTCCTCGACAGAATGATCGCTTTGGTCGAGGGCGCTGAGCGGCAGAAGACTCCGAACGAGATCGCGCTCAATATTCTGCTGGCGGGCCTGACCATCATTTTTCTGCTTGCTGTAGTTACGTTGCAGCCTTTCGCGATTTATTCGGGATCGCCGCAGACGGTATTCGTTCTCGTCTCCCTGCTGGTCTGCCTGATCCCGACCACGATTGGCGGCTTGCTTTCCGCGATCGGCATTGCCGGCATGGACCGACTGGTGCAGCACAATGTGCTGGCGATGTCCGGCCGCGCCGTGGAAGCAGCCGGGGACGTGAACACGTTGCTGCTCGATAAGACCGGAACGATCACGCTCGGAAACCGCCAGGCAGCGGAGTTCATCCCCGCACCCGGGATTACTGCGGTCGAGATGGCCGATGCGGCTCAACTTTCTTCGCTCGCCGACGAGACGCCCGAAGGCCGTTCGATTGTTGTGCTGGCGAAAGAGCAGTACAGCCTGCGCGGCCGTGAACTGGCTTCGCACGAAGCAGTGTTCGTCCCCTTCACCGCGCAAACGCGCATGTCGGGCGTGAACCTCGATGGCCGGGAGATTCGCAAAGGCTCGGTCGACGCCATCATTAAATATCTAAATCAGTTCGGCACATCGCTGCCACGCGAGATTCAAGCCAGCGTGGAGCAGATTGCGCGCTCGGGAGGAACGCCGCTGGTGGTGGCGGAGAATCAGCGGGCGCTCGGCGTGATCTACCTGAAAGACATCGTCAAAGGCGGGATGCGCGAGCGCTTCAGTCAACTGCGCGCCATGGGCATCAAGACCGTCATGATCACAGGCGACAATCCCCTGACGGCGGCAGCAATCGCGCGCGAGGCGGGCGTGGACGATTTTCTGGCGGAGGCGACTCCGAAAGACAAGATGGATCTGATTCGTCGCGAGCAGGGCGACGGCAAGCTGGTTGCAATGACCGGCGACGGCACCAACGATGCGCCCGCGCTGGCTCAGGCCGATGTGGGCGTAGCCATGAATACCGGCACGCAAGCGGCGAAAGAGGCCGGAAACATGGTCGACCTCGATTCGAATCCCACCAAGCTCATCGAGGTGGTGGCGATCGGCAAACAGCTGCTGATGACGCGCGGGGCGCTCACCACGTTCTCGATTGCGAACGACGTGGCCAAGTATTTCGCGATCATTCCGGCAATGTTTGCGGGAACGTTTCCCGTGCTGAATGCGTTGAACATCATGCGGCTACAGACGCCGCAGTCGGCAGTACTTTCGGCCGTTATTTTCAACGCGCTCATCATCGTTGCTCTGATTCCGCTGGCGCTGCGAGGGGTCGCATACAAAGCCATGAGCGCCGAATCTTTGCTGCGGCAAAATCTGCTCGTCTATGGATTTGGCGGACTGGTGGTCCCGTTCATCGGCATCAAGCTGATCGACATGTTTATCACCGGCATCAGGCTGGTGTAGGGAAGAGACAATGAAGAAAAATCTGATCACAGCGGTACTGATGACGATGGCGACCACAGTCCTATTGGGAATTCTATATCCCCTACTGGTGACCGGACTCGCGCAACTGATCTTCCCCAAGCAGGCCAATGGTCAGCTAATCCAAGGGAAGGACGGAGTGGGGGTTGGGTCGCGGCTGATCGGGCAGCCATTTTCGGGACCGGGCTATTTTCATTCGCGGCCCTCTGCCGCGGGCGCTGCAGGCTACGATGCCAGCGCCTCCGGCGGCTCAAATCTCGGCCCGACCAACGCGCAGTTGATTGCTCGCGTCAATGGAGACGTCGCCAAGCTGCAAGCCGAGAATCCCGGTGTTCCCATCCCTGTCGATCTGGTTACTACATCGGGTTCGGGACTCGATCCGGATATCTCGCCAGCGGCGGCGGAGTTTCAGATTCGTCGCGTGGCTTCGGAACGCAAGATTCCAGAAGCTGAAGTCGCGCGCCTGGTTCTTGAGAACTCTGAGAACCGGCAATGGGGATTTCTGGGCGAGCCGCGCGTTCACGTGCTCGAACTGAATCTTGCGCTCGATGCGCGGTATGGGCGACAACGCTAGTGGAGAGCCGGGCGTCCCCGCCCGTCTGCCCAACTGGACGGGCGAGACGCCCGTCGCTCCACCATACGAAATCATTCCTGGCGCGGCTGATGAATCACTCGCAGCGCGCCCGCTGCAACTGAAATCTCGGCGGGCGTCTCGCATACAAACTCTCCGTCAGCGTAGATATCGAGCGGAGTCTCGGTCTGCACATGGACTCGCTCCGCCCGTGAGTACTCAACTTCGGGCAGCAGGAGATGGTGCCCGAAGTACACCGTCGGAAACATGCAAAACAGTTTGAAGGGATTCAGTGTGGCGATGCGGCAGATGTCGAGCTTGCCATCGGCGAAATCGGCCTTTGGGGCGATACGCATACCGTCGCCGTAGAACTGCGTATTGGCGAATGCAGCGAGCACAGTTAGCTTTTCGGCATCGGTGCAATTCTCACCGTTGACCTGAGTCAGCCGCATGGAATATGCGGGAAGTTTGAGCAGCAGCGGCAAGAGCGCCAGCGCATAGCCGCCGTGTCCGCGCAGCCACCGCGGCATCTGATTGGCGCGCCGAGCGGCTGCAGAGTCCAGACCGCACCCGGCTACGCCGCAGAAATATTGGGTGCGCTCCGGCGCAGCGGATGGAACGATGACCCCGAGATCCATTGCCCGCGCTTGAATTTTCCCCGATTCGAAATCACGCCACGCATGCAACGAGTCTCGCATCGAGCGCAGTTTCAGCGCGCGGGCAAAATCGTTTCCACTGCCGGCAGGGACGATCAGTACCGGAAGCTGGAGTCGCACCAGCGCTGGGAGGTGACGGTGAATGGCGCCGTCCCCGCCGAAGATAAGTATGGCGTCGGCGTCGCCGGAAGCGGCGGGCAGGCCCTGCAGCCACTCTGTTCTTGAGTCGGCTTGAAACGGCCTCAAATCTGCCGATGAAGTTCCCAATCCGAAGATGACGGCGGCGCGCATGGGATAAGCGTCAGATGTCCAGCACTAATGCGAATCCAGGATTGCTGTGACGACAGGCAACTGCCTAGCTGCGCTCGGCTTGGACGGGCGAGGCGCCCGTCCCCACACGAGCACGCGAACTATTTCGGCAGGCACTTCTCCATGAAGTCCACCAGATCCTTTTTCATCTTGTTGTGTTCGGCGCGATCGATGTACACCATGTGCCCCGAGTTGTAAGTGGCGTACGAAACATTTTGGCGGAGCTGCCCGTCGAGGTTCAGATGGTCCATGGTCCAGTTGGCAGCGGCGAAGGGCGTGGCCAAATCATAGTAGCCTTCCATCACCAGAATCTTCATATACGGATTTTTGATCATCGCCGAGCGCAGGCCGCCTGCCGTGCTGGGAAAGCCTTCCACGGCATTACCCCACTCCCACTTCTGGAAGCCGGGTTCGTCGTAAGCGAAAACCCTATACGGCATGTCGGACTTGTAGTTCAGTTCGGTGCGCAGGTACCCGTTGAATGCGGAGGTATAAGGCGGCAGAATGGCGGCGCTGGTCGGATCATAGAAGAGGCGATCTTCGTCTGGATTTGGGCTGCTAAACCGGCCATCGAGGCGGCCGGCCACCAGTTTCTGATCGAGCAGCAGTTCGTGGGTGAAGGTGGGAACGTCGATGCGCAGGCTGTGCGCTTCGATCACTTCCGGGCGCAGCCCTATAAAGCGTGAAAGTTGATCGACAATCTTGCGGCGTTCCTCAGCGGTCAAGGCATCGCCTTTGCCCAGAGCAAGCGCGTAATCATTGGTCGACCAGCGCACGATCTCATCGCGCGTCTTCGCCATATCCTGAGTAAGATCGGCGGACAGCTTGTGATGGTAGCCGGCGATCATGTTGAATGTGGGCACCAGCAGAAAATAAGGCAGGTCGTTCGATTTATTCCATTCGAGAGTCTGGAAATCCACGGCCATCGAGAGCAGGGTCACTCCGTTGAAAGCGATGCCATGATCAGCCAAATATCCGGCGATGCCGGCGGCGCGCGTCGTGCCATAGCTTTCCCCCAGCAGAAACAGCGGAGAGCTCCAACGATCGTAGCGGGAGATGTAGAGGCGGATGAATTCTCCGAAGGCTTGTACATCGCCTTTTACGCCCAGAAACTTCTTGGCAAGTTCGGCGGTCGCGGCGCGCGAGTAGCCGGTGGACATGGCGTCCACCATGACGATGTCACTGCGATCGAGGAGCGTGTTGGGATTGTCTTCCAGACGATAAGGCGCTGCCGGCATGAAACCGTTCGGCTGAAGCACCACGCGCTTCGGTCCGAGCGCGCCCATGTGCAGCCACACCGAGGCAGAGCCTGGGCCACCGTTGAACGAGAACGTCAGCGGACGCCTTCCGGCTTCTTGTCCATCGAGCGTGTAGGAGACGAAAAACATTTCGGCTTCTATCTTGCCGTCGCCGCGCTTGATGGGAAGCCTCCCGGCCGTCGCCGTGTAATTGAGCGTCTTGCCGTTTAACGCGACCTGGTGATGCGTGATTGCGGGCGGAACCTCCGCGACATCGTAATGTTCTTCCTTTTCTTTATCTTTATCGGTGGCTTCGCTTGACTCTGCCTTGGTTGGCTCCGCGGGCTTGCCGGTTTCCGTGGACTTGTCCGGAGGTACGGTGCTCGCCGGCGTTGGTTCCTTCTTGCTTTTATCTTTCCTGGACGTAACCTGCCTCGCGCTCTCCGGCGTCGTGTCCTGTGATTGGTTTTGTTGCGCCACCGCAAACGGGATCGTCAGCATGGCGAAAAGTAGAACTATCAGAATTCTCATCTATGTCTCCGGGAGAAAAGAGTTGGACCAGCATTATAAATGCGTGTTCGCTATTGCACGTGGAAAAGCCTCGTTCGAGGTCTACAATTTCGCTGGCCCGGCACAATCAAATCAGAATTTTCCGGGAGTTCGTGTGTAGATATGAACATTCGAAGGAGCATCCAAGTATGAAGAAGGTACTCGCGTTGCTGTTCGTCATTGCTCTCTCCGTCTCGATGTCGTCGCTCGCGTTTGCCCAGGACAAGCCGTCGGACAAACCGATGGACAAGATGGACAAGCCGATGGACAAAAAGGACGACACCAAAGCAAAGCGCCACCACAAATATCACAAGAAAGAAAACAAAGACGAAATGAAGAAAGACGAGATGAAGAGCGACCAACCAAAATAAGCTCATTATCCTTCTCGTTTTAGGCCCCGGTACTGGCCGGGGTTTTCTTTTTGCGGCGATACACCCGCCACCCGCCGAACGCTACTCCTGACGTGCTAGAATTTGTTGCGCCTGAAACGCTTCCACCGGCTCGGTGGCGCATCAGATCTCTCCACCCGGGCAACGACGGATTGAAAAGTGGCTCAGCATCCTAACTCACAAGGCGACTCCATCACCTACGCCGACGCCGGTGTCAGCCTCGATCGTGGCAACCGCACCAAGCAGCGCATCAAGTATCTTGCCCACAAAACCTTTACCAAGGGAGTACTGAGCGAGATTGGCGGTTTTGGCGGCTTGTTCTCGGTCGATAAGAAGTATCTGGATCCGGTGCTGGTTTCGAGCGTGGACGGCGTGGGCACTAAATTAAAAGTGGCCTTCGAAATGAAAATGCACCACACCGTTGGCGCCGACCTGGTGAATCACTGCGTGAACGACATCGCGGTGCAGGGTGCGGCGCCTTTGTTTTTTATGGACTACCTGGCCACGGGCAGACTGGACCCGGAAGTCGCGGAAAAAATTGTTGGCGGCCTCGCCGAAGCCTGCAAGCATAACGCCTGCGCCCTGATTGGCGGCGAGACTGCCGAAATGCCAGGTTTTTATTCCGAAGGCGAATACGACCTTGCCGGATTCATTGTCGGAGTGGTCGAGCGCGACCGCATCATCAGCGGCAAAGACGTGCAGGTGGGGGATTGCGTCCTCGGGTTGCCCTCCAATGGCCTGCACACCAATGGATACTCGCTCGCCCGAAAACTGCTCTTTGAAATCGCGGGCTATTCCCTTGAGACCTTTGTCAGCGAGATCAAGAACAAGGTCGGCAATGAACTCATGCGGACCCATCGCAGTTACTGGTCGATCATTCGGAAGATGATCGCGGGCGAGTGCGTCGCGGCGCTGGCGCACATTACCGGCGGCGGCATCACCGAGAACTTGCCCCGAGTGCTACCCAAAGGCACATCGGCCGTGATCGAACTCGGCACCTGGCCGGTTCTACCCGTCTTTGAACATCTGCAGAAACTCGGCAACGTCGCTGAAGAAGAAATGCTCCGCACCTTCAACATGGGCCTCGGTATGCTGATCGTGGTTCCCGCCAAGAAATTCAAGAAAGCGCAGACGCTGCTGGAGCGAGCCGGAGAAAAATTCTACAGCGTCGGCCGCATCGTCAAAGGCGATCGCAAGGTGATGTTCAGCTAGACTCCTGTCCTGTAGAGACGCGGCTTGCCGCGTCTCCCTCGCCGCGTAGATCCTGCATCCAAAGGAGACGGGCAAGCTCCATCTCGACTCCAGATGGTGAATAATGTTGTCCTATGAAAAATCTCGGCATCCTTTTATCTGGACGCGGCTCAAATTTTGTGGCCATCGCCGACAGCATTGCGGCAGGCAGGGTACCCAATGCCCGCATTGCTGTCGTGATTTCGAACCGTGCCGATGCTCCTGGTCTTGAAACCGCCCGCCAACGTGGACTCAACGCGCTTGTCATTTCATCGAAAGATAAGCCGCGCGAGGAGCACGACCGCGAAGTTGTGTCTGCACTCCTGGACAGCAAAGTCGATCTCATCTGCCTCGCCGGTTACATGCGCCTGCTCTCGCCCTGGTTTGTGCAGCAGTTTCCGGCAAAAATTCTCAACATACATCCGTCCTTGCTACCTGCCTTCCCGGGTCTTGAAGCGCAGCAGCAGGCTTTCGCCTATGGTGTGAGAGTGTCGGGATGCACGGTGCACTTTGTGGATGAGGAACTCGACCACGGCGCCATCCTGGTGCAGAAGACCGTCCCCGTACTGGACTCCGACGACGAGCACACGCTTGCCGCTCGCATACTTGAGCAGGAACACATCGCATATCCCGAAGCGATCAGGATTGTGCTGGAAGGGAAATTTGACATCGCGGGGAGACGGATCGTGAAAGGTCAGAGGTGAGAGGTCAGATTGCAGAGGTAAAACCCAAATTCAGCACGCATGAGTTTTCACCTCTGCAATCTGACCTCTCACCTCTGCAATCCTACATAATGAGTTCGTTGCTCATCCTCGCGATCGGATGCTGCATCACCTCAAGCTCGTTCTTCACCAGATTCAGTCCATAAACGCACTGCTCAAATCTTTGTGAGAGTTGCGCGAACAACGGCGCTACCTTGGCATATTCGAAGTGCTCGAACTTTGAGACGATGTAATAGCTTTCTTTCCCGGCTTTCATCCAATCCACGAAACTCTCGACCCGCTGACGGCGCAGGCGATAATGGTTGATGCTCTCCGGAAACATGCCTGCATAAAACAGCGTAAAGTCGCCAATGTGTTTGCGGACCTGGCGTTCGCGATCGAACGAGGGCGCTGGACCATAGATCGGGTCCGACTCGATCAGCATCTCGCCCACATCGTTCAACGGCTTGCCTGCCGCATTACGGATTTTCAGCAACTGCTCGGCATCGCAAAACTCCGACAGCAGATGTGCGACGTAGTTCACGAGTTGGGGATCGCGAATTCCGATCTCCTCGGCATAGTGACGGCCGACCAGCTCAAGAAACAGCTGCTGCAGCGGATGCGTCTCCGGAATCATTTCCATGTCCATGGCCCCACTTCCCCCTCAACCGGACCTCTATGGTTCCCAATCGGCACAGAACCCTGTGCGGATTAGATACCGCGAATCCTTACCCAACGCAAGTCACCATTGAGCCACTCACCATAGTTAGAAGCCCGCGCGGGGCCCGAGGTTTCAAGGTGTTTGTTGGCAGCCAACGGAGGTGACTGCTAATTCTGCATCGCCAATCGAAAAATCTGATCCAATCAATCTATTCACCGCGCTATTCACCGCGTAAGCAGAAGGAAAACGGAGGCGGAAGTGGAGCGTATCAACATTTCAAGTGGAACACCGTGGGAACCGGTTGTCGGTTACTCTCGTGCGGTTCGCGTTGGCGCGTATGTCCACGTTGCGGGCACAACCGCGACTGGAACCGAAGGCAAAATCGTCGGCGCGGGCGACGCGTATGCGCAGGCGGTTCAGACCCTCAAGAACATTGAACGTGCGCTGGAGCGGGCCGGAGCTTCGCTGAAAGACGTCGTCCGCACGCGCGTGTTCCTTACCAACATTGCGGATTGGGAAAAAGTAGGAAGAGCCCACGGAGAGTTTTTTCGCGAGATTCGTCCCGCGAGCACCATGGTGGCGATCACGGCCCTGGTTTCTCCAGAGATGCTGCTGGAAATCGAAGCGGACGCAATCGTGTCCGATGGAAAATGAATGAAACGGCGGAAGCCGGAAAGGGTGCCGGACTTCCGCCATCATTCGGCCTGATCACGTGACCCACTAACGGCGACGGCCCTTCTTGCGCGCAGCTTTTTTCGGAGACTTTTTAGCAGCCTTTTTCTTGGCCGGCTTCTTCGCCGATTTCTTCTTTGCCTTTTTCTTCGCTGCCGGCTTCCTGGCTGCTTTCTTCGCGGGCTTTTTCCCCGCTTTTTTCTTTGCCGCCTTTTTCTTGACTGGAGCCTTTTTGGCCGGCTTCTTCTTGCTTGGAGGCCCGCCCTGGCTGCCGCCGCCACCCGATGGAGTTATGGGGGCAGGCGCTCGCATAGGTTCCCGTACTGGCGGTGCGGAAATCTCGTCACCTTCCTCTACGAGAACGGGTTCTTCTTCCTCTTCTTCCTCTTCTTCCAAATCCTCTTCCAGCGATTCGCCGTAGGCGCCGCTGTCGCTGTACTCATCCGTCTCATCGTCCCGACCGTACAGAGTCGGATCATTGAAGCGCATATCTCCTCCTAAGTATTTCGTCAACTGCGCGCATCCGCGCGCAGGGCCAGGAAATTAGGACAACTCGCTGCGAAACTGCATTGCTTTTGGGTACGGCGCGTGATTATAGCACGGCAGTTTCACGGGCAGTATCGTGCATTCTCACGCGATTTGCGAGAGAAAATTATTAGGAAATTGTTAAGGACGGAAAAGATCCCATAAGCCATGGCGAATTAAAAGCGAAATAAGGGAACGGTGGCCTGGCGCGTGCCCTATTCGTAGGCCAACGCGTCAATGGGATCCTTCTGCGCCGCCTTGAACGCCGGATAGAGCGCGCCGACAATCGCGCCGGCAATCGCAATCAGGGTTGCGCGCACGATCCAGCCACCGTCCACAACCACCTGCAGCAAAGGGAACTTGTGTGCCAAGGCCGCTCGGGCCGCCAGACTCACCATGATGCCCAGCACGATGCCGCCGAGGGCCAGCAGCACCGTTTCCCGCAGCACCACATTCACAATGTACAGCTTCGACGCCCCCATCGACTTCAGGATGCCGATTTCGCGTGTCCGCTCCATCACTGCCGTGTACATGGCCTGGAAAATTACGATGAATCCAATGACCACGGAAATACCGACCACGACTTTGATGAAAGTTGAGAGCCCCGGATAATTGCTGGTGGTCATCATGGCCAGGTAGGAAGCCATCGAGTTCGCCACATAACGTTCCATGCCCGGCACGTGTTTGATCTCATCGACCACCGCATCCGCATTTGCCGGGTCGTCGAGCTTGAGATAGAAGATGGTGGCCTTGTCCTTGGCCCCGATCAGGTCTTGCAGAGTGGCCAGCGGAACAAACTTGCGGGCGCCCTTGCCTCGTTCCACGATCCCGCAAATGCGGAACTTGTTGTTAAGAATCTCAATCGGATCCCCCACCCTGGCGTGCTTGGACTGGGCAAAAAGATCGTCGACCAGCACGTCGTACGGCCCCTGAAATGGACCGCCCTCCAAATAGTGAAAGCCCGACGACATGCTTTCGTAGCTGGGCAAGTCGATGCCCGCAATAATCTCGAGCGTTCCAGCCGAAGTGAGTTGCGTGATCACCGGGGCGACACTCTTCACGTGGGGAAGCTTTGCCAGCACGCCTCCGATCTTGACCGGCATGGGCGCACCTGTCAGCCCGCCGATGAACGAAGAGCCTGGCGGCAGCACCAGCACGTCGGCCCCGATGCCGGCGGTGCGGGTGCGGACGTCCTGCAGCATTCCGAGTGAGAGGCCCACGATCAGCAGGATCAGCGTGACTTCGAGCGCGACGGCCACGACGCTGATCAGCGAGCGCAGCGGCCGATGCACCAAATTCCCGACGATCATGCGATTCATCATGTCTAAAGGTTTGGCCCTCAGCCCCTAAAGGGGCGCCTGATTGGGATGGCTTTCGGCATCGCTAAAGCGATGCCCTGATACGAATCGTCTGATACGAAGCGTCTGATACGAACCGTCCGATACTACTCGTGACTTTTTCGGTAGCAAAGTCCTTTTCTTCGACAATCCTATTCCATGGGGCGCATGCTACTTGCTTGGGGCGCCTGACGCTTTCGCCGCGCTGGGATTGGGCTGATCGAGGCGCACCACGTCAGCCCCTGGTGGCTGCTCCAGCGCAAACTGGTCATCGGTCAGCGCTTTGTTGATTTCCAGTTTAATTATGCTCAGGGCAATGTCGTAATTCTCCCGCGGCCGTTCGATCTCGATCGTACTCGGGAAGGTAGTCCCCGCGTAGTCTTTGTAATCCTGATAGTGGACGTCGGTCGCGACGTTTCCCTGCTGGTCATAGATCCTTTGCCGGTGCGGCAGCAGATCGGTTCGGCTGAACTCGATGCGGCGCGATAGATACCAGCCCTTGGGACCGTTACGGATGACCGCCAATTCGTAATCGGGCTGCTCAACCCGATGCTTCTTCGCGTCCAGGACGGTTTCGTATCCATTTTCAAGAACCGCAATTTCGTCCGCGCCGATTGCCGGAATCAGAAGCGCGTCGTAAATGTACTGCGGCCGCATGTTCTCCAGCCGTTTGTCGGGCTGATAGTTGTCGGCGTTGTTCGAGCCGACGAC
Source organism: uncultured Acidobacteriaceae bacterium (assembly GCA_963772195.1). GTDB lineage: Bacteria > Acidobacteriota > Terriglobia > Terriglobales > Acidobacteriaceae > Acidiflorens. Next base: position 936,068 of record CAVYWE010000007.1, read on the forward strand.
GAATTTATTCTTGGTAGGGAGCCATACCTTGAATTCCTGTCCGTCGCTCACCATATCGAAGGCCGTGTTCCGCACCAGCGGCAGCAGGCCCTTCATGCGCAGCATGGCTGGCTTGCGCGCCAGCACATATCCGCGAATCTCTTTGTAATCGGTGACCCGGCCGTTTTTCAGGTCCGCGGCGGAAGCGTCGATGTCCACGGTCGCCTGCATGGACTGAATCTTGGCGGCCTGGGTGTTGACGTATTCGATCAAATCCTGCTGGGTCGCGGTTTTCAGCGGCCGGTCGGAGAGCTGACGGTCCAGAGTACGTGTCCGGAACAGACACCCGCCGAGCGGAAAAGTAGCCGTCGTCAGCAATAAGAGCAAGAGGAAGCGGAGATGAGGGCGATACATTCCTATGCCGGTACCCAGAAGGACTTTTGCCACATGAGTATTTGATTAGTATATGGCAGCGAAGGGTTCCTCGTTTACCGCAGGTCGTGTGGTAAGTACGGTTCATATCGGGCACGCCTTCACAGGTTAGCTCTACATGCCTGCGTCAATCGATCATTTTGCCAGGAATCTCCCCGGTCTGTTTTTATCAGGGATATACCGGGTTTGTACCCCCCCCCCCCCCCCAAATTTGCGCTAAACGATTGAAGGGTAAGGACTTAGATCCATACTCTAGATAAGTAAGGACTTAGCTTCGAAATGCTTCGATTGGCGCGGGGTTGGGAGGGGGCCGAAAGGAGACATCCGCATGTCTCAAACTCCCCAAATCGCCGGTCTCCTCGAGACTTCGGGCCTGCTAATCGCCTTGTCAAAGAGCGCTGAAAATGGGTTTGAGGCAGCTTCGAGTGGCCGTCATGGTTGACGGGCACGCCCCGAACTGCCCCAATCAGATGAGTATTGTCGCATGGGGCGGATTACCTGTCTGTGAGGGGCGTCACACATGTGGCTTGTGATGAAAGAGCGCGGAGTGCAAGGGTGAAATCCGACAAACTGCAACCACAGGGGACACAGGGAACCACAGGGGACACAGGGAACCACAGGGACACACCCACAGGGGAGGGCGGAATCTCGCCATGGGCTGCTACCTCAGGCCGAGTGAGTGTCGATAGGCGACCACGTTACGATTGTGCTCTTCCAGGCTGCGGGCGAAGCGGTGGTGGCCGTTGCCGTCGCTGACAAAATAAAAGAATTCCGTGCTTTCGGGGTGCAAAGCCGCTTCCAGCGAGCTTCTTCCCGGATTGCTGATTGGCCCCGGTGGCAATCCCGGAAAGCGATAAGTGTTATACGGGGAGTTCACGGCCAGGTCCGCGTGATGGAGGCTTCCCTGGTATGTGCCCGTCAGCAACTCCGCGTAGATGACGCTTGGATCGGCATCGAGCGCCACGTTTCGCGCCAGCCGATTGTAGTAGACGCTGGCCACGCGCGGCCGTTCCTCGGGAGCTGCGGTCTCTTTTTCGACGATCGAGGCCATGGTCACAATCTTGTGCACATCCTGGTGCACATCCGAGTTTGAACCCGAGTTTGGACCCGAGTTGGAGTTTAGCCCGATCTGTTGCGCCACCAGCCTGAACTGATGGACCATTGCCGCCGCCATTTCCTCCAGGCTCTGCGTGCGCGTGAACTGGTAGGTGTTGGGGAAGAGATAGCCCTCGAGCGACTTGGCCTCCGGCGCCAGATCTGAGATCAGCTGCGTCTGGGTTTCGGCAATATGCAGAAAGTCGGCCGCCGGCCCGAGCCCGGCGTCCTCCATCGCCTTAGCTATGTCGAACATTGTGTAGCCTTCGGGAATGGTGACCACGTGGAAGTAGATATCGCCGCGCGCGATGCGCTCGTAAACCTGTGGAAGCGTCGCCGGCCGCTCGAAACGATATTCGCCCGCCTTCAGGGATGGCTTGGGATGCAAGAAGTGCCAAAGCCCGAAAACGAGTTCGCTGCGGATCACCCCCGCCTTTTTCAACTCCGCGGCAATCCTGCGCGTCGAATATCCGGGACGCAGCAGCAAAGAACTATTGGCGGGCGGCGTAATCGGGACATAGAGCCGCCATGCCGCCCAGCCGCCGACGGCGAGAACGACAATTAAGAACAGTTTGATCAGCGTCCGCAAGGCTTTAGTGTAGAAGGTTTTCAGATTGCCACAAAGTGGCTGGAGTACAGGGCCGGAAGAACCGGTTGCCGTCCACGGGCCAAGTGTCACGCCGCCACCCCGAGATTCGGCACGTTCTTTTGGACCGGATAAATGCACCTGCCAACTGCTGGACGATTCAGGAGGAGCAGGTCTGGCTAGAACCCGAGGTGGATAACATCTACTACCACAAACGTCCTGCGATTCAGGAGCACAACGTGTCCGCCGATGAAGACGTGCTCGCAATTGGGAGGAGCCGGAGGCAGCTCCCGTTGAAGATCGACGGGAACAGCATAAATCTTCCCCCTTAAACCGGGCGGCAGCGTGCCCCGAAGTTCCAGTTGCGTTCCAGGCCAGGCGGCAATCGATCCTTTTTTGCGAGTCCAGGCGGCAAGTTTCCCCGATGGCCCTCGTACCAGCCATGCATAACCTCATGATCGCGGTCACCATACCCATACCCATGCCCATGCCCATGGCCTTTATGGCCGTTGTCTTTGTTGCTGTAACCCTTTCGATCGTTATCGTTATCTTCGTCTTCGTTGCCATGTTTATCGTGACCGCGCCCGTGTCCATGATCTTCATGTTGGGCAAGAACCACGCTGGTGCTTAGCGCTAGTATTGCTATGGCGAAGGTATGCAACCATCGGCTTGATTTCATGAGTTTCCTTCCACGCATCAGGCTAAGGTGTGACTCGGGCTTCCGCAAGAGACTGCGGTAGGTGATCCAAAGTTCGATCTACGCCCTCACTCGAACCGCCGTTCACCAACCTTGTTCACGAACCATGCGAAGGTTTCTCGCCGCAGCCGAAACACTACAGCGCCCGTTCCGGCACTTCCGGATCAACCCGCCAACCAATCATTGGACCATCGTAACTGGACCACTTCTCGATGCCCCCCCGAGAATAGTGGCTCATTCAGCAATTGAAATGGACCCGGTAGAAGAAGGACAAAGATTTGGGCGTCTGGCCATTACCGGGCGGACCATCGGCTAGAGGTACCTGCCAAGAGGGGGCACTAATATGAAAGTTTACTTTCGTCTATTCGCGATTCTTGCTGGTTCATGCTTGCTTGCGGTTTCGGCGCTGGGTGAGGCCGTGGCTGCTGTGGGGAGCAAGACTGCGGTTCCGGAGAAGGGTTTCACCTTGACCGAGACATATGAAGGCAGCGCCGATACCGATGGGTTTGTCAGCGATATCAACTCGTCGGTGGGTTACGTTTTCAATCCACATTTCTCGGTAAATATGGGCGTGGCATATCTGTTCGTCAACCCATCTACTTCAAAGACCGGCGCGACTTCCACGTCCGGCATGGGGAACCCATCGTTAGGTTTCAGATACTCCACGAAAGGGCCGGTGCTTGATTTCAGCACAGGTGTGAATGGAGCGTTTCCCGTAGCGAGTTCTGCGAAGGGGCTGAGCACGGGCCGTGTGACTTTTGACTGGGACAATCATTTCGCTCACGGCTTTGATCTCTTTACTCCGTTTCTCGACGCCGGCGTTGCCAACTCGGTTCCTGACACCCGATTCCTGAAGCGTCCCTACACTTCTCTCGGCACGCTGGCGCACTTTGAGGGCGGCTCCGAGATGGACCTGGGTGACAAGTTCAGTGTTAGTGCTTCGGGTTACTACATACTCCCATGGGGTGCGCAAGAGATCTTCGTTCGTGGCAAGAAAAGCTCTCCTGGTTCAACCAAAGGGGGCGCGAGCCTGACGCGGGACGACGGGATCAACGTCGGACTCGATTACAATCTCACGCGCTCAGTGGATTTGAGCGCCGGCTACAGCTACAGTGCGTACAACGCCGTGAATACGGTTTCCTTCGGGGTTGAATTGAATGTCGCCTCGTGGCTCAGGAAACACCGCGGGGAGTAATTTTCGAAGACCGAAAAGACCGATATGTTCGGTCAAGCCACTGCGCAATGGAGAGCCGGGCGTCCCCGCCCGGCTGGACGGGCGAGGCGCCCGTCGCTCCACTTTTTAGCTCTCACTCGCCCAGCCAATCCGCGTATGGTTTCATCGACTCGACGTGATCGAAGACAATCTTGATCGCGCCGGTGATGGGGATGGCGAGCACCAGGCCGACTGCTCCCCAGACCGCTCCCCAGAACAGGAGCGCGAGCGTGACCGCCAGCGGATTGATTCTCAGGCGGCTCCCCAACAGCTTCGGATAAAGAACATTCAGCGCGAACAGATGCAGTCCGACCACGCAAAATACGACCACCAACAACTCTCCGGGCTCCAGTTGCCCCAGTCCGACCAGGATCGGCGGCACCATCGCCAGCACAATTCCCAGGTATGGAACCAGGCTCAGAAATCCGCTGAGAAAGCCGATGAAGTAGAAGAACGGAACATGCAGCAACCCGAAAATCGCCACGCTCACGCCCGAAATCAGCAGTCCGATCAGGAGGTTCCCCACGATGAAGCTCTGCAACATTTTGCCGATCAGGCCCAGCGTCACGAATGCCGTGTGCCGGTGATGCAAAGGAAACAGCATGACGGTAGCGGAACGCGCGTGGCTCTGCCAGGTTAGCAAAAAGTAGGCCAGGAACGGGATGAAGGACGCCGCCAACAGGATGTCGGTCAAAGTGCCGGCTCCGTGCGTGAGCACTTCGGACCAGCTCTGCACTTGCCGCACCGGCACTACATTCGTGTCTTCTGCGGCGCCAACAACCTCGCCCGTCTTCTCGAGCTTCTCCGCTTCCTGGCGGAAGGGTTGCAGGATGGAGCGGATCTTCTGCGAATACTTTGGAACGTTGTCGGCGAAAATGACGGCTTGATTGTACGACGCAGCGGTGATGCCATAGAGCACCGCCAGCAGAACGACCACGCTGATCAGCGCGGCCAGGGCTCTTGGAAGGTGCAGATACTCAAGCGCCTGCACCACGGGAGAGAGCATAAAGCTCAGCAGAATGGCAAAGAAGAGCACCGCCAGCACCGATTCGCCGTAGTACGCGAACATGATGACCAGGGCCATGCCCAGTAGCGTCAGAGACCAGTGATGTTCGCTACGTGTTTCAGAGGTTTCCATAACTGCGTTGCTTCGCCGCTCCCGACTGGGCAACAATTCTGCCTTAGTGGCGCGGGAATTGCACTATTGGAATTACAGATTCGACAAGAGTCGCAATTAATGCACTTTGGTTGATTCCGAAAACCCCACCACAGAGGGCACAGAGGATTCACAGGGGAACACGGGGGAAATCTTGAGTTGGGCCTCTGGCATTCCACAATATGAGAACACAGGGCGACGCGGGGCGCTCCGCAATCTACAATTGACGGATGGATGCACCTGGGATGATCGGCCATAGGCGCATCATGGCTCTGGATGTTGGCTCGAAAAGAATCGGGGTTGCCGTTTCGGACCCGCTGGGGATCACCGCTCAGGGGTTGGATACGATCCAGCGTCAGAACAAACGTCGCGATCTGGAAGCCCTGGGACGGGTGTTCGCGAAATACGACGTCCGGGAGATTGTGGTCGGGCTGCCGCTGCGCTTGAGCGGCGCGGAAGGAATCCAATCGGAAAAGATGCGCCGGTTCGCAGATGATCTGCACGCGCATTTTGGCTTGACCGTCCATCTATGGGACGAGCGTTGGACCTCGACCGAAGCTAACCGGCTGCTGCGCGAAACCGATCTTTCAATCAAGAAACGGGGGCAAGCGGTCGACCGGATGGCCGCCGTGTTGATTCTTCAATCGTGGATGGAAGCCCAGGCCAGTCGCTGAGCAAAGACAGAGATCTTCACCACGGTGGTCACAGAGGGCACGGGGGTCCACAGGGGAAGACACCAGCATGGTCAGGAGGCTAGTTCACTAATTTCGGGGAAGCGCAGATTACACTTTGTCAGAGCTTTGGTTAGCGCCTGTTCAATCAGATTCTCTTCGCAGTTGCGCGAGATGGCAATCTCGCTGACGAGTAAATAGCGGGCGCGCTCCAGCATCTTTTTTTCGCGGAAGGAAAGCGACTTGCCCTGGCCGAGGATCAGCAGGCTCTTCAGCACCGCGGCTACGTCCGAGAGCGACCCGGTGCGCATGCGATCGGAATTTTCTTTAAACCGGTCTTTCCAGTCGGCCGCGTTAATGCATTCGCCGGAGGACAGGTAATTCACGATTTTCTCCACCTCGCCATTGCGCACTACCGGACGCATCCCCACGCTGTCGACGTTGGCGAATGGCACCATTACCTTTAAACTGCTGGCCGCGATTTTCAACAGGTAGAATTTCTCGACCGAAGTCCCCATGGTCCGGCTGCTGATTTGCTCAATAATTCCGACGCCGTGGTTGGGGTATACGACCTTGTCGCCGATGTGGAAAACACTGTTGCCGTTCATGGAGGGGCCCTCGCCCGAGGGGAAGCTGGAGAACTTCATCTAGTCTAGCCGACCGGCGCGCTTAAGGCAATCGAGAAGGGGCGCCCGGAGGCTGGATAACGTAAGTCATTTCGGTTGAGCAGGTTGGGACAGTGCCTTTATGCGCGAATCGCAACGCGCGCGCCAGTTCAAGGCGACCGAAGGGTTATAATTCCCAAAGCGATGACGGAAGAGATCAAGAAGAAGCTTCGGGAAGAGTTGAACACGCTCGAGCATGAGCTGGCTTTCGATATCCCCAGAGAGCTTAAAAAGGCCGTGGCCCTCGGAGACCTTAGCGAGAATGCCGAGTATCACACCGCCAAGCAGCGTCAGGAGTATTTGAAGGCGCGCGTCCGGCAGCTCGGTCAGCGGCTCGCCGACCTGTCCCTGGTCAACATGAACAATATCCCCAAGGATAAAGTTGGCCTGGGATCGACGGTGACGGTTTTCGACGGCACCAAGAATGAAGAAATGACATATGAGTTGGTGGCCAGCGAACAGTCGGACGTGGCCGCGGGCAGAATCTCGACGACTTCGCCGATCGGGCGCGCCCTGCTGAACAAAAAAGTTGGCGATACCGCCATGGTCGTCACGCCGGGTGGAAGCCGTGAAATGGAAGTCCTAAAGCTCTCGACGATGCACGATCTCGCCGAAGCCAAGCTGGAAATGGAATCGAAGCCTAAATCGGAATGAGCTGCAAAGCAATGAGTTGCAGAACAATGAGCTGCAAAACTAAGCGTTGCAAAGCTAAGAGTCACGCGCTATGACCTGGACGAGCGGAGTCGGGCGAGCCTGCGGCGTTCTGCTCGATGCCATCGTGCGCCTGCTCGCGCTATCGCGGATCAATCCCAATGTTCTGACCCTGATGGGGCTAGTGGTCAACACCTACGCCGCGTTTCTGTTTGGATATGCCAATGGCGACAACCAGCGCCGCATGTTTTTCTACGCCGGACTGGTCATCATCGGATCGGGATTCTTCGACCTGGTGGATGGCCGTGTCGCCCGCGCCTCGAACAAGGTCACCCGCTTCGGAGGATTTTTCGATTCCATAGTTGACCGGTACAGCGATGCGTCGCTTTTCCTGGGATTGCTGGTTTTTTACGGTCGTGGCAACCGATTCTTCTACGTAGTGCTGGCCGCGCTGGCCATGATCAGCGCCATCATGGTGAGCTATGCCCGCGCCCGCGCCGAGTCGCTGATTGGCACCTGCCGCGTCGGCTTCATGGAACGCCCTGAACGTTTGGTGCTGCTGATCATCGGCGCTCTGTTCAATGTTATGGCTCCGGTGCTGTGGGTGATCGCCGTGCTGTCGACTATTACCGTAATCCACCGCATTATCTACACCTGGCAGCGGACGACGGAGATGGACGCACCCGCGCGAGCCGCATAGTTCCGCAGCGCCTAAAGGCGCGTCTAGAGGGTGCTGCTTTCGGCATCGCTGAAGCGACGCCCTGATACGGATCACACACCTACGCATGACAGTACTACTCGTTACAGTTCTACGAATCACACTTCCTCCGCGGCCTGCTAGACTAATTTCCGCAACTTCCCGCAAGGACTGAAAGTGCCGACAAATCCTGTTCTGGTGGTGCATGGCGGTGCCTGGGCTATTCCCGACGACATGGTCGAGGCGTACCTCAACGGTGTGCGCAATGCCGCGGCCGCCGGATGGCGTGCACTTGAACGCGGCGGCTCCGCTCTCGACGCGGTCGAGGAAGCCGTGGTCGTTCTCGAAGACGACGAGACGTTTGACGCCGGCCGCGGCAGTTTCCTGAACCGCGACGGGAAGGTGCAACTCGACGCTTTCATCATGGACGGCGCGACGCTGCGCGGTGGCGGGGTCGGTTGTGTCGAGCGCCTGCGAAACCCGGTTCGTGCTGCCCGGAAAATTCTTAGCGACAGTCCGCACGTCTATTTCGTGGCCGAGGGCGCCGAGCGTTTTGCCGCCGAGCACGGCATCACTCTTTGCCGCAACGAGGACCTTGTCATCCCCAGGGAGGTCGAGCGCTTGCGCGAATATCAGGCGCAGCTCTCGACCGGCGGCAACGATCTGTTCGCGCCTACCGTTTCGCACGACCTGCTTTCTCACGATACTGTCGGAGCCGTCGCGCTCGACCGCGACGGCAATATCGCGGCTTCGACCTCGACCGGTGGCACCCTCAATAAAGCGCCAGGACGTCTCGGCGACTCTTCGCTCATCGGCTGCGGTTGCTATGCCGACAATCTCAGCGCAGCCGCTTCCACCACCGGATGGGGCGAACCCATCATGAAGCTGGTGCTGGCGAAGTGGGCGGCGGATCGCGTCGAATCCGGCAGCTTACCCGAGTGGGTCGCGTCGGAAGCGATGAACTATCTGAAGCAGCGCCTCAACGGCCACGGGGGAATCATTCTGCTCGATGCTATGGGCCGTTTCGGGATTGCCCACAATACTCCGCGCATGGCCTGGGCGCTCCATACTGTACAAAAACAAGAGGCCGGAATTACGCGAAACGGTTGAAGCGGGAGCCTCTGCTTGGTGAGACTTCAGGCGAGAGAACCCAGTTCTCAGTTCCCGGTTCTCAGTTCTCAGCGAAATACAAAAACCTTAACCACAGGGGGCACAGAGGAGCACAGAGAAGAGCACAGGGGAACCTTGCTTCTCCACTCTAACTAAATGGACCGCGCGCGCGTCCGCTCCCTAGAATTCCACATGAGCCCGCAGGCTCGGCACCACCACCGGTCCCCGATCGCGGTTATAGCCGGGATTGACGATGTACTGCACTCCGGGGGCGATATAGATTCCGCGCCAGACGTGCGCTGTGTAGTACGATTCGACGATGTTCTCCCGCCCATAGTTCAACTTTCCGTCGCCCAGGAGGAAACCGAGCCCGCCGTCCGCCAGATAGATCTGGTGATCTTTCTTGATGCCGTTCGACACGAAGGCAATGCCGGCACGATCTTGCTTGCGATGCCATTGCGCGCCCTTCACCCCTATACCCTCGTCGAAGGTCGAATCAATTTCCGTGTAGGCAAATGACTCGGTTTTGCCGTTGTCCCAACCCCAGCGGGCAAACGCGGTGACATTCCGCGTGAGATTCTGTTCCAGGTTGACGCCGAAGCCATATTTGCGGGTGATGTGCCAGGGGTGGTGAGTGATGTCCGGAACGGGGACCAAGCCTTCTTTGAACTGAGCATTCGCATCGCGGTAAATGCCCATGTTGGCATAATTCGTGTACGCCAGCAGCCGCACGACGCCGGATTTTTTCGGTATGACGCCATGGCGCAGCTCGTATTCCCAATTTTCCGCATGAACTTGCCACGGCCGCCATACCAGATCGATTCCGTTCGCGACCTTCGGCATCAGCCCTTCGGCGAAACGGAAACCCCAGTTGCGGTCCTCGTAATCCGCCATGATGCCCACGGTATAGCCGCGCGTATCGGCAGCGTAATCCCAGGCGCCGTTGTTGTCCACGGACCAGTTGCTGAATTGAAAATGCGTATCGGTGCCGACCGAATTCACATCAAAGAAATCCGGCATGCTGAACTTGCCAAAGCGAATTTCCAGGCGGCGCCTCGGCAATTCGTCGAACAGTGACAGAAAGGTGCGCTGGTTCTCGACCTTATCCTTGCTCAACGCGAACACTTTGTGGATCATGCCGCGTCCGAGGTATGGGGCTTTGCTCAACAACGGATTGCGCACGATATCCAGATCCGTATTCCCGGCCAAGCCCAGGCCGGTGCTGAGCGCCTGGCCGCCGGCTTCTTCGATGTCCACGAGAAGCTCGGTGGAATTGTTGAGCCGCACGCCGGTGTAAAGCGTCATGACGCGCGAAGTGGCTTTCTCATAGTGTGGACTGAGGCTGTTCGGGCCGCTGTAGTCGGCGTGAAAGTCAGGATGAGTTTGGAAGATGAAGTTCGCCTGCCCGGAGAGCCAGAAGCGCGTGTCGTTAAGATGCGGAAGCATCGATTCGGGATCGGTAATGGCAGTGTCGGGTGCGTTGGCCGGATCGTCCGCAACTGCAGGAGGAGTGTCGCTCTTTGGTGTTTGAGTGGGTGCATCAGGCAGCTGCGCGTATGCCGGGATTGTGCATGTCGCGGCCGCCATCAGCGACAACACGGCCAGGAGCGTACCTGTCGTCCAGCGTATCGATTTGCGATTCCGTTTCCTCATTTGCCCGATAGTCAATCTATCATCATGATGACTGCACTGATGTATCACAAACCGTTAACTATGGTTAATAAAGGCGTGCATTCGTCATCGGCCCGAGCGGCTGATCGCGTAGGAGAGGCTGCGCATGTCGGACTCGGATTGGGTGGCGATGAGCGCTGGCGAAAAAATAAAAAGGACAGCCCGGAGCCCCCCAAGGCCGTCCTGATAGACCCTTCCGGTTAGAAGGGCAACTGACATCAAGATAGCCGCGAGAGATTGCACGAATATTGCAATTTCGTGAACGTCCGATGAAATTCGAGGCCTGCTCGCGCACCGCAAACCCCCGCTGCGACCCCCACACACCGCTGTTATATTGTTCTGAGTAGCTGAGGCTCCCGGACTTAGCTGTCGCTGCTGTGAGGAATTATGGCCCGCAAGACCGAACAATCCCGCAAGTTGCAGAAACGCGCTGAACATTTCATTCCCGGTGGGGTGAACTCCCCGGTGCGCGCTTTCGGTGCGGTAGGAGGCGACCCGCTGTACATCGTGCGCGGCCAGGGCTCGCACATTTGGGATGCGGATGGCAACGAGTATGTGGACTACGTCGGATCCTGGGGCCCGCTCATCCTGGGGCACGCGGCGCCCGTGGTCGTCGAGGCGGTGATCGCGGCGGCGCGTAAGGGCACCAGCTTCGGAGCTTCCACTCCCGCTGAAGCGGATCTTGCGGAGCTGGTGATTTCCGCTTTTCCGCACATGCAAAAAGTTCGGTTTGTAAGTTCGGGCACCGAAGCGACTATGTCGGCCATCCGCTTGGCGCGCGCGTATACGAAGCGCAAATACATTGTGAAGTTTGAAGGCTGTTATCACGGACACGCCGACGCTTTGCTGGTGAAAGCTGGATCAGGCGTGGCCACGCTGGGCATTCCGGGCTCGGCGGGCGTTCTGGAAGAATTCACGCAGTTCACGCTGGCGCTCCCCTTCAACGACCCCGGCGCGATCGAACAAGCTTTCGAAAAATTCAAGCACCAGATTGCCTGCGTCATCGTGGAGCCGGTCGTCGGCAACATGGGATGCGTGCCCCCGGCGCGCGGATACCTCGAAGCTCTGCGCGCCATTGCCTCCCGCGATCAGGCGCTGCTGATTTTCGACGAAGTGATGACCGGATTTCGTCTGGCTTTCGGCGGCGCGCAGGAACTCTACGCGATCCAACCCGATCTAACGACGATGGGCAAAATCATCGGCGGAGGTTTGCCCGTGGGCGCTTACGGCGGGGCGAGCGAAATCATGGATCTGGTTGCGCCGCTCGGCCCGGTGTATCAGGCCGGAACGCTGTCTGGGAATCCTCTGGCGATGGCCGCCGGTTACGCCACTTTGCATTACTTGCGCGAGCACAGAGACGTTTACGCCAGGCTCGACAAGCTCGCAGCTGAAGTGGTCACAGGAGTCGCGTCCGCCGCCAAAGATGCGGGCGTTGCCATGTGCAATAACCGGGTCGCCTCGATGTTTACGTGGTTCTTTGCGCCGGGCCCAGTTACTGACTGGGCTTCAGCCGCCCAGTCAGACACGAAGGCCTTCGGGCGTTTCTTCCGGGCGATGCTTGAAAACGGAATCTACTTGCCGCCTTCGCAATTCGAAGCGGTATTCATGAGCGCGGCCCACACGGAACGCGACGTGCAGCAGACCATCGCCGCCGCGAAGCAGGCGTTCGCGACTGTGCACGCGTAGAACAAGCTGTCAGCTATCAGTTGTCAGCTCTCAGTAAGAGGTCACGGGGACAGCCCTCCTTCGGCGCGCGGGACTTGTCCATGGGAGCGAAGCTCCGCAGATTCACCTTACACACTGCTGGCAACTGTAGGGCCGGCAACTGCTAGAATCTCTCTTCGTTTTATATCCTTATGTTCTTCATTGTTCTGAGGTGTCTTCGTGTCTAAAATCCAGCGCGCCATTCTTAGCGTCACCGACAAATCCGGGCTTGTAGATTTCGCTCGCAAACTCGTCGCTTTCGGCGTGGAGTTGGTGTCGACCGGAGGGACGGCCAAGCTGTTGCGCGACTCTGGCATCGCGGTGAAAGACATTTCCGAGTTGACCGGCTTTCCTGAAATGCTTGACGGGCGAGTCAAGACTCTGCATCCGATGGTTCACGGCGGCATCCTGCATCGCCGTGACGACAGCGGCCATCGCGCGGCAGTTGCCGAGCATGGCATCCCGGCCATCGACATGGTTGTGGTCAACCTCTACGCGTTCGAGAAGACCGCAGCCAAGCCGGGCGTGCACTTCGAGGAGTTGATTGAAAACATCGATATCGGCGGCCCGTCGATGATCCGTTCGGCAGCGAAAAATTTTCAGGATGTCGCGGTCGTCACTTCGCCCGCCGATTACGCCGCGATTACCGAGGAGATGGCCTACTCGGGCTGCACGCTGTCCAGGGAAACGAAGTGGCGGCTGGCGCAGAAAGCGTTTGCGATGACGGCAGCCTACGATTCCGCCATCGCCTCGACGCTCGAGCAGGTGGGCGCCGACTTCACGTTGCACGCATCGGAAGGTTTTCCGCAAAATCTTCGGTTGTCTTTTCAGAAGAAGATAGACTTGCGTTATGGAGAGAATCCGCACCAGAGGGCCGCGATGTATGCGGACGGTTCGGGCGCGGGCGTGGCGAACGCGCGGCAACTGCAGGGCAAAGAGCTTTCCTATAACAACATCGTCGACCTGCAGGCTGCGTGGGATCTGGCGGAGGAGTTTGACGAGCCGGTCTGCGCCATTATCAAACACACAAATCCATGCGGAACTGCGACCGGGAAGACGCTCGCCGAGGCGTACGTGCGGGCGTTGGAGTGCGATCCGGTGTCGGCGTTTGGCGGAGTGATTGGAGTGAACCGAACGGTGGATGCGGCGGCCGCTAACGAAATGGCCAAACTTTTCCTGGAGGTGATCGCCGCTCCCGCTTTCGATGAGGGCGCTAAGGCAGCTTTTTCGTCGAAAAAGAATCTGCGGCTAGTCGAAGTTCCTACCGGACAGCAAAGCTGGGTTCTGAAAAACATTTCTGGAGGGATGCTTGTCCAGGATTCCGATCTTCACAAGCTGGCCGAGTCTGATTTGAAAGTAGTTACCAAGCGCTCGCCGACGCCGGAAGAAAAGCGGGCGCTGCTTTTCGCGTGGAAGGTCTGCAAGCACGTGAAGTCGAACGCCATTCTCTATGCCCGCGATGGGCAAACGGTGGGCGTTGGCGCCGGACAAATGAGCCGCGTCGATGCGTGCAAGCTGGGTGCCATGAAGGCGCAGTTGCCGCTAAAGGGTACAGTGGCCGCCTCCGATGCCTTTTTCCCTTTCCCGGATGGCGTCGAGGAGATCGCCAAAGCGGGGGCTACCGCCATTATTCAGCCCGGAGGCTCGGTGCGGGATCAGGAGGTCATCGAGGCGGCGGACCGGCTGGGGCTGGCCATGATCTTTACCGGAGTGCGGCACTTCAGACATTAGTCTTTACTTAGTCTTTACTTTTTTTGACAATACCCGTCGAAAGCCCGTGTACCTCCGGCTTTAGTTCCGCTCTGCGCTTTCTCCCCGCCAAAGGCCCGCCGAATGTAGAATAAGGAAGTCCGGATGGCCGCGGATCAGCATCCAATCATTTTGCATCAAAACGAGTGTGTGGGCTGCTATTTACAGGTTGCAGGATTTTTCATGAAAAAACAGTTGTGGATAGTCAGTGTCGTCCTTACGGGGTCTTTTTTACTGGCCCAGAACCAGTTGGCTCGCGCTGCAGAGTCCCCTGCCGCCGCTGGGACGCAGTCCGCTACCAAGGGCACGACGCCGGACCGCGCCGCCGCCTATTACCACTTCGCCCTCGCGCACATGTACGAGGAACAAGTGGCGACTTATGGCCGCAGCGAATTGGCCAATAAAGCCATCGAGGAATACCGTGCCGCCATTGATGCGGACCCGACCTCCGCGTATCTGACCTCGGGCCTGGCCGAGCTCTATGCCAAGACCGGCCGCATTCGCGACGCCGTCGTCGAGGCGCAGGACATCATCAAGCGGAATCCAAATAATCTCGAAGCCCGCCGCCTGCTCGGAAGGATCTATCTCCGCTCGCTCGGCGACATGCAGGCCGGCAGCGGTTCGGAGAGCGTGCTGAAGCTGGCGATCGAGCAGTATGAGCAGATCATCCGCCTGCAACCCGACAGCATGGACGACCACCTGCTCCTCGGGCGCCTGTATCGCTTGAACAACGATCTGCAAAAGGCGGAGAGCGAATTCAAGACCGCAGTAAAGCTCCAGCCGGATTCCGAAGAGGCGGTCACCACCCTGGCCTATCTCTACAACGAACTGGGCGACACGGCTCGCGCCACTCAGGTGCTCAGTTCGGTGCCAAACGCGGAGCGCTCGGCCAAGCTCTATTCGGCGCTCGGTTACACCTACGAGCAGCAAAAGCAATACAAGAACGCCGTCGAGGCGTATCGACACGCGATTGAACTGGACCGCGATAACCTGGACGCCATTCGAGGCCTGGCTCAGAACCTGCTGAATGACGGCCAGACCGACGCCGCTCTCGAACAATACAAAGTGATCGCGGACGCGAATCCGGAAGACGCGCAGACCTACGTTCGCATTGCGGAAATCTACAGGAAGCAGGGCAAATTCGATCTCGCGCTTGACAGTCTGAAAAAAGCTGGGTCCATGGTGCAGGACTCGGTTGAAGTTCCCTACAACATTGCTTCCATCTACCAGGCGCAGGGTCGTTACGACGAAGCGATTCCGATCATGCGCGACCTGCTGAAGAAGTCGGAGAAGTCCGACGGCAAGTACTCGAACGGTGAGAAGAGCAACCGGGCGGTGTTTCTGGAGAGGCTGGGCACGATCTACCGCGACCAGGGAAACAATCAGGCTGCCAACGAGGTCTTCAGGCAGATCGTCGCCCTGGGTGGCGATGAGAACATCGAGCGCGGGTATCAACAGATCATCGATACCTGGCGCGAAGCCAAGGAATGGCAGAAGGCCACCGACGCCGCCAAAGAGGCGGTTCAGAAGCTGCCCGGCAGCCGCGACTTGAAACTGGTGCTGGCGTCGCAACAGGCGGATATGGGCGAGGCCGACAAAGCGCTAAAGGACGTCCGCGCGATGTTGAAGGGCGACCCCGATGATCGCCAGGTTTATATCGCGCTGGCTCAGATGAACACACGGCTGCGCCGGTTCAGCGATGCCGAGCAGGCGCTCGACAAGGCCGAGCAGTTATCGACTAAGCAGGACGACAAGGAATACGTGTGGTTTCTCCGCGGCTCGACTTTTGAGCGTGCGAAGCGCTATGCCGAAGCGGAAGAACAGTTCAAGAAGGTCGTGGCCAGCGATTCGGAGCATGCTTCGGCATTGAATTATCTGGGCTACATGCTGGCCGACCAGAACATGAAGCTCGAAGAAGCACTGGGATACATCAAGCGCGCCGTGGAACTCGATCCCGCCAACGGCGCCTATCTCGATTCCCTCGGCTGGGCTTATTTCCGCCTGGGAAAATATGAATTGGCGGAAGACAACCTGCTGAAGGCTTCGCAGAAAATCAATACCGATCCCACCGTCCACGATCACCTGGGCGATCTGTACCAGAAGACCGGACGGCTGAAGCTGGCCGCGACCAACTGGGAGCGCGCGCTCAATGAGTGGAACCGCACAATTGCCGCTGAAGTCGATCCGGCGGATCAGGCGCGGGTGCAGAAGAAGCTCGATTCCGCGAAGATGAAGCTGGCCAGGGAAGAGGGCGCGAAGCAGTAGATTGGCGCGTTTCTCGTTCTCGATTCACACGCTACGCCATGTCAAGACGGACATGTCAAGACGCCGCAAGATTCTTCTGACTACACTCTCGCTCCTGTTGCTGGCTGCGGCTCTCGTCGCCTGGAAGATGATCGTGCCCAAGCCTCAATCGTCGTTCGCCAGCCTGCAACCGGCTCCGAACTTCACGTTGAACGATCAGGATGGAAAACCCTTCACCCTCTCAAGTCTGCGCGGATCTCGCGTCGTGCTGGTTTTCTATCGCGGCTACTGGTGACCGTTCTGCATGCGCCAACTGCGCGAGTTCGCGCAGCACGCTGGTGAATTCGAGCAGGCGAAAGCGCGCCTGGTAGCGATCAGCGTGGACGATCAAGAACATGCCCACCTGGTTTGGGACAAGCAGGCCGCCCACCAATTCATCATACTCAGCGATCCCGAGGCGCAGGTGATTCGACAATACGGGCTGCTTCACCCGCATGGTAAAGGTGACACCGATATCGCCATCCGCACGACCTTTGTGATCGACGAAGATGGTCGTGAACGCTGGCGCAAGGTTTCCGCTACTATCCCCGAGATTCCCAAGGCCGCGGAAGTGCTGCAACAATTACGTGGGATGCAATAGGTTGAATGTTGATTGGCCAACAATCAAAAATCCTCAGTGCTAGACTTTCCCCATGCTGGCCGACTATGCGGTGCGCGTTGAAAACTCCCGCGGACGCCGCCATCCCGAGCCTCCGCATCCCTACCGCAACGACTTTCAGCGCGACCGTGACCGTGTCGTCCATGCCCGCGCCTTTCGACGCCTGGAAGCGAAGACGCAGGTTTTCACCCGCCGTTACTCCGATCACTTCCGCAACCGGCTGACGCACACCATTGAGGTGGCGCAGATCTCGCGCACCATCGCCGCGCAACTTGGACTGAACACCGATCTTGCGGAGGCGCTCGCCCTGGTTCACGACCTCGGCCACCCTCCTTTTGGCCACTCGGGAGAAAAAGCGCTCGACGCTGCCATGCGTCAGCACGGGTTTTCGTTCGACCACAATCTGCACGCGCTCCGCATTGTCGAAGACTTTGAACAGCGCTACGCGGCTTTTCGCGGGCTGAATCTGACTTTCGAAGTCCGCGAGGGCATCATCAAGCACTCGCACGATTACGACGTCAAAAAGCATCCTGAACTCGCCGAGTATCTACTCGATCAGCGGCCACCGCTCGAAGCGCAGCTGATCGACCTTACCGACGAGATTGCCTACAACACTGCCGACCTCGACGATGGCTACGAAGCGCGGTTGCTCACGGTCGAGCAGATTGCGGAAGGCGTGGATCTGTTCGCCCGCCATTTTCGGCTGGCCAAGAACAAGTACCCAGACGTTGCCGAGAAGCTGGTTTTTAACGAGGCGCTTAAGAGCATTCTCGATGGATTTGTCGGAGACCTGATTACGAACACGGCGCAACGTGTGAAAGCGGCAGGCGCGCATTCTCTGGAAGATGTCCGCCGCCATACCGAGCGACTGGCCGCGTTCAGCCCGTCCGTGGAAGAGCAGCGTCGCCGGCTGAAAGACTTTCTCTACGAGAATCTCTACTACAGCCCGGCACTGGCGGGAGAGAAAGAAGACGCCGAGCGCATCACCGGAGAGCTCTTCGCCCATTGGATGGAAGAACCCGACGATCTGCCGCGCAACTACCGCGAAAAGGCTGCCCAGGAACCGCTGCCGCGGGTTATTTGCGACTACATCGCCGGCATGACCGACCCGTTCATTTATCAGCAGTATGAGAAGTATTGTTGCGGATAAGTTCCGTGGCGAAAGCGAGATTCGTATCAGGGCATCGCCTTCAGGCGTGCCGAATGCCGGTCAATAAATCCGCCTTCAGGCGCAGGGTCTCGGAATTCAAATTCACCACACGCTCTAGTTCTTGGCAGGCTGCAACAGGCTGTCTTCGCCGCTCAGCCCCTAAAGGAGCTTCTAATTTTGGGGATTTTCGGCATCGCTAAAGCGAAGCCCTGATACGAACCGAGAGGTTCTCAGCTCCCCTTTTTAAAATTGCCAATTTACTTCGCGTACGTGATCCAGTAGATCAAGCCCGCGGCATCGTCGCTCACGTACATCGCCCCGTCGCTAGCGAACACAATCCCCACGGGACGGCCCATCCACCGGCCTTTCTTCGTCTCGCCCGGCGCCAGCCATCCGGTAATGAAATCTTCCGCGCCGCCTTGGGGCTGGCCTTTATCGTCGAGTTTCACGCGCACAACTTTGTATCCGGTCGGTACGCTGCGATTCCACGATCCATGAAACGCGACGAAGATGTTGTTCCGGTATTCAGCCGGGAACTCCGATCCTTCATAAAACGCGAGCCCCAAGGGAGCGGAGTGCGCTTGCATCTGAACTTTCGGCGCAATCACACTCCTGCAGCGATTGTCGCCCGGCTTGGTAAAGTTTGAATCGGGCACGCGGTCGCCATAGCAATACGGCCAGCCGGCATCTCCGCCATCTTTACCTAAATCATAGATAGTCTCCGGCGGCAGATCGTCACCCAGCCAGTCGCGTCCGTTGACCGTGACCCAAACCGTGTCGGTCTTCGGATTCACCGCAAGCCCCACGGCATTGCGCAGCCCTTTCGTGAAGATCTTCTGGCCGCTGCCATCCGGATTGAATTCCACAACCGCCGCTCGCCGCGGATCTTTTTCGATGCAGACGTTGCAGCTTGATCCAGACGCGACGTACATCTTGCTGCCGTGAAATACGAGGCTGCGGGTCGAGTGCCCGCCACCGCCGGGCAAATCGGCAAGCGCTTTCGGATTGGACGCCCGCAGGTTCGCCTCGTCCCAGTCATAGCGCCGAACCTTGTCGTTTTCGGCGACGTACAGCTTACCTTCGTAGAACGCGAGGCCGTGCGGCTCATTCAGCCCGCTGAGGACATTTACCGTCCGCTGGGCCTTCCCCGCATGTTTCGGATCGGGAAGCGCGACCACGTTGCCCTCTCCCGATTCGCTGACCAGCAGCACCCCGCCCGGACTGAAGGCCATCATGCGGGCGCCGTCCACTTCCTCGGCAAAAACTGAGATGTGGAATCCGGGCGGCGCTTTTAGCTGCGCGAGATCGAAATGAGTTTTCTCGGCGCGGGCAAAATTCGCAAAAGTGGTGTAAGCGAGGTATACGACTACGCAAGACAACACTGCGATGAAGGACAGAAAAATAATTCCTATCCGCTTCAGGATGATCCCAAGTTGGGCCATTGTCGTCTTTTCAGTCCCTCAGCAATCGGAGGCTCCCGTGGAAGAATACTACTTGTGCACGCAGTTTTTATATCGGCCCCCGCCAAAATTACCGCTAAGCACGAGGCGTCGCAGGGGAACGATAAGGTACAATATGTATGAAAAGAAAGCACTTGCGCTCTACCCCCGGAACCGGGGCATTTGGCATCCAAACTGTTTATAGAAATGCAGGCCTGTGACGCGGCCGGCTTTTCGAGGCAAGCTTTTTGAGGCGTCTGTTGCGTTGGCGCTTGCCTTCCTGTCAATAAAACGACGCAATAAAAATAGCGCCGGAAGGCGTTTTGGAGTGGATCCCCCGCTCCCATACTCTTTGGAGGAAGTTAAAATGAAAAACCGCACCATCTTCGCTCTGCTGCTGGCCGCATTCCTAGCCATGCCAGTTTTTGCGCAAGATAATTCCACTCCCCAGACTCAGGCGACCCAGACTCAGCCTGCGACCCAGTCGACGGCCCCGACGACCAGCAGGGATACCGCCACCGGCAAAGAACCCCTGCAACCGGAGACCCGCGAAGGCTTTTGGGGTCACATGAATCCATTCGCGCGCAAGAAATATGTTGCGCGTCAGACCCAGCCGATCCGCGACCGCATCAACGAACTCGATGAGCTGACCGCCTCCAACAGCAAGGCGATCAAGGATACCGATGCCCGCGCGCAGCAGGGAATCCAGCTTGCTTCGTCGAAGGCGAACGAAGCCGATCAGCACGCCATCGACGCTGGCAACAAGGCGCAAGCCGCGCAGCAGACCGCGCAACAGGCCCACACCCGTCTGAACACGGTCGAACAGGTGGTCACTAACATCGATCAGTATCAGCCGACGACCCAGACCGAAATCCTTTTCAAGTCCGGACAGACAGTGCTGAGCAAGAACGCCAAGGCCGCTCTCGATGAAATGGCCACCCCGCTGAAGAGTCAGCATGGCTATGTCGTCGAAGTGCAGGGCTTCTCTTCCGGCCATGGACAGGTGGCGATCTCGAACTCACAGAAGATGGCCGAGTCGGTAGTCCGCTATCTGGTGCTGAACCATGACATTCCGGTCTACCGGATTTACCTTGTTGGCATGGGTAATGCACCGGTTCCGGCTTCAACAGCCTCCACGGGCGAAGCCACCAAACCGAAGCGCATCACCGGTGGCCGCGTTGAAATCAGCCTCCTGAAGAACAATCTGGAGCAGCTCGCTTCGACGGGCACTACACCGACGCCGTCTCAGGATGTACAGCAGAAGTAGTAGTAGTAGTACCCTCCCCTAAAAACCCTTCCGTGAAAACGGGAGGGTTTTTTATTTTGGGGAAGCGGACGGGGCAAAGCCCCGTCGCCACACGACATCGTGCTATCCTCCAACGCGAGATGGAAACTCTGTTCTGCGTCCGCACGCCTTCCCCCGTCGGCCTGCTCTTTCTGGCCGCTTCCACCAAAGGTCTGGTGCGACTCGAATTCGAAGCCCGCATGCAGAAGCTGAATGCCGACACGACTCAGTTGCGTGAGTCCAAACCAGCCCTCGCGCCCTATCTCCGCGAACTCGACGATTACTTCGCGGGCGGGCGACGCGAGTTTTCCCTCCCGCTCGATCTTCGCGGAACCGAGTTCCAACTCGCGTGTTGGCATGCGCTGCTCGAAATCCCATACGGCGAGACCCGCAGCTACCGCGACATCGCTAAAGCCATTGGGCATCCGCACGCCTATCGCGCGGTGGGCATGTCGAACAACCGGAATCCAGTCGCTATCATTGTCCCCTGCCACCGGGTGATTGCATCGAGCGGCTCGCTATGCGGCTACGGCGGTGGTCTCGACATCAAACGCAAGCTGCTCGATCTTGAACAAGGCAGTTTTCATCTTTCGCTAGGGATCGGCGCATAGATTCCCGGTAGAGACGCGGCTTGCCGCGTCTCGGGCCAAAGCAGACGGAGCAAGCCCCGTCTCTACAGGCGGACGTTCGGCGCGATTGCTGTACACTAGCCGCCATCTTCATCGTGAACGCCCCGGGCTCATCCACGACTTCCACTATCCGCAAGGCCAGCCTGTTCTATTTCGTCTTCGTGATGTTTTCCTACACCACCGGAGGCCCCTTCGGACTGGAAGCGATGGTCACCACCAGCGGTCCCGGCATGACCCTGCTTTATCTCCTGCTGATCCCGCTGTTCTTGTGCATCCCGGTGTCACTAGTCACCGCCGAGCTCACTACCGCCATGCCCGTCGAAGGCGGCTTCTATCGCTGGACCCGCGCCGCCTTCGGAGATTTCTTGGGATTCCTCGCCGGATGGTGGAACTGGTCCGCCTCGTTCCTTCTCGGCGGGTCATATGCCGTGCTCTTTACCGATTACCTGACCTTCTACTTCCCCGGGATCACCGGCTGGAAGCATTGGCTGGTTTCCTTCGCGCTGATCGCTTTCGTTACGTGGGTCAACATTCTTGGCATCCAGATGGTCGGCAAAACGGCAACAGTTCTTGAAGTGTTTATGTTCATTCCCGTGATCGCCCTGGTCATACTCGGATTGGCCAAGTGGCATCACAATCCCTTTGTGCCGCTGGTTCCGCCGAACCAGCCTTTTTCCAAAGTGTTCGGAGTGGGTCTCGCCTTGGCCATTTGGCTCTACTCCGGATACGAGCAACTTTCCTCGGTCGCGGGGGATGTAGAGAACCCACAGCGCACTTATCCGCGGGCGCTCGCCCTGGTCATTCCGCTTTCCATCGCGACCTACTTTCTGCCGCCATTCGCAGCGCTGGCCGCGCTCGGCAACTGGCAACAATGGAAAGATGGATACTTCTCCACCGCCGCTCTGCTCATAGGCGGCCCCTGGCTCGGCAATCTGATGACGATCGCCGCCATGGTTGGCAACGTGGCGCTGCTCAACAGCACCATGCTCACCGCCACCCCCATGCCCTTCACGCTTGCCGAAGACGGATATCTGCCGCAGTTCCTGACGCGCCGGCATCCGCGCTATGGCACGCCGTGGATCGCGATTCTGATCTCCGCCGCGATCTACGCGTCGCTGGCGCTGCACTCGCTCGGCGAGCTGATCAGCATCTATGCCTGGTTGCGAGGCGCCACCACTGTGTTGACCGTGCTCTCCGCTTGGGGATTGCGCCGCAAACGGCCTGATTTGCCGCGAGCCTTCCGCGTCCCTGGCGGCAACCTCGGACTCATCTATGTGATCGCCATGCCGCTCGTGATGACCTGCGTCGCCCTGCGCTACAGTGCCTCGATCGCGATTCGGTGGGGACCATGGGCGCTTGCAGGGGGCCCAATCGTTTATTTTGTGGTGAAATGGTTCGCAAAGCGCGCAGGGCAACAGGTGGCCAAAGCAGAGTAGGTTCGCATGCAAGTATCGCGAGGTTCGTATCAGGATATCTGTTTGGCGATATCGCAATTGAACGTCGAGAATTGCGCCTTCAGGCGTTGCGTCGGTCGAGCGAGGATCAAGTGCTCTTTACAATCTGCGAACTAAGCCGAAAAATTCGCGACCGCTCAATCTCTCCCGTCGAACTTACGCACCACTGCCTCGTGCTCATCGAAAAGCTCAACCCGGCGCTTAACGCTTACATCACGGTCACGGCGGAATCCGCCCTCGAACGAGCCCGTGTCGCCGAGCGCGAAATCTTTCGCGGGGCCTATCTCGGACCGCTGCACGGCATTCCCATCGGACTCAAGGACATTATCGATGTCGCAGGAGTCCCCACCACCGCAGCCAGCGCGCTGTTCAAAGATCGCATTCCCACCGAGGACGCCGAAGTCGTGCGCCGCCTGCGCTGCGGAGGCGCAATCATTCTAGGCAAGCAGAACCTGCACGAATTCGCTTACGGCGGCAGTTCGACGATCAGCTTCTTCGGCGAGGTCCACAATCCGTGGAACACGACGCGGGTCGCTGGCGGCTCCTCCGGAGGCTCCGCCGCCAGTGTTGCCGCCGCTCTCGGCTTCGCCGCTGTCGGCACCGATACCGCCGGTTCCATCCGCTTGCCCGCAGCCTACTGCGGCGTTGTAGGACTCAAGCCGACCTACGGCCGCGTGAGCGCGCGCGGTGTCATCCCGCTGTCGCCGTCCTACGATCACGTCGGCCCGATCGCAAACTCGGTCTATGACGCAGCCTTGATGCTGCAAGTGATGACGGGCCGAGCCTCAGCCGATCCCTGCGCTGAGCCCAGTTTCATCTCAGCGTTCGACGAGCTTCCGGCGATTCTGCGTGTTGGTGTGCCCCGAGAGTTCTTCTTCGACGACCTTCATCCCGAGGTTGCGGATGCAATCGAGAAAGCGATTCAGGTCTTCGCCGCACTACGCGTCGAGATTCGCGATGTCAAACTCGAAGTCCCCACCGACCGCACGCTCGCGAAGGCCGAAGCCTATGCGTATCACAAACCTTTCGTCGAGCGCTCCCCCGAGCTTTATCAGCCCGCGACGCTCGCCCGCATACAGGCCGGTGCCAACATCTCAGCGGATGATGTTCTCCGCGCCACCGACGATCTTCGTGCGAGCCGTGAGGCGATCCGAAAAGTATTCGATGAAGTGGACGTGCTGCTAACGCCGACAGTTCCGATTCCGCCGCCGGTGATTGCCGATCTGCTGAAGCGTCCCGAAGACTTGCGTCCGCAAGAGTTGATTATGCTGCGTAACACGCGGCCCTTCAATGTCTGGGGGATTCCGACGATCTCTATACCGTGCGGATTTACAAAAAATGGCCTGCCCATCGGCCTGCAACTAGCGGCCGGTCCCGGGCGCGGGATCGTATTGCTGCAAGCCGCGCAGGTCTACGAACAAGCGACAGAATGGCATGAAAAAATGCCGGGATTAGCACAGACCGCGTAGGGACGGGCACGTTCGCCCGTCCGCGCTCAGGATTGACCATACTGTTTATTATGAGGAAATGGAAACGATCTTCATCTTCCGACCTACTCGGACTGAGATCTCTGGCGCTGGCAGTAGGACCAACAGATGGAGTGCGGTAACAACCTGCCCACCGATTTGAACAGAGCGTTGCTTCAGTTTGCGCGAACCATCACTCGTCGAATCGGCAAATCCCGCCCGTGCGAGCAACTTGTCTAACCTGATCAACTTAACGAGAGGCGCGTTCATCACGGTGTCGCGATCAGGAAACCAGAAGTATCCAGGGTGGTTGATTAGGTCTTCGATTTCAACGCTGGAGCTCGCTCCGACCACCGTATCGAGTTGTACGGTAACCTTCTCGATGTTTTCCGGTACTCCGCCCTTCTGAAACTGCTTTGCCCAGTCCTGCTCCGCCTTCGCTGCTGCCTCCGCGGAATGGAAATCTGCCACAATCCCCCGCGCCAGCTCTTTTTTCAGCGCCATCGGATGCGCCTTCCCGCTCGCAGCATCCGCCTTCATCGCCGCGATCTGCTCCACCCGCACATCCGTCAGCAGTTCGTAATAGCGCCACATTATCTCGTCGGAAATCGACATTACTTTGCCGTACATCTCGAGCGGCGGTTCGTGAATTCCAATCGCGTTCCCCAGCGACTTCGACATCTTGTTGACGCCGTCGAGCCCTTCCAAGATCGGCGTGGTCAGCACGACCTGCGATTCCTGCCCGTAAGCTCGTTGCAATTCGCGCCCGACCAGCAGATTGAACTTCTGGTCGGTGCCGCCCAATTCCACGTCCGCTTCGAGCGCGACCGAGTCGTATCCCTGCGCCAACGGGTAAAGCAGTTCATGCATGGCGATCGGCTTCTCGTCACGGAAGCGTTTGTGGAAGTCCTCGCGCTCGAGCATCTGCGAGACCGTGTACTTCGCTGTCAAACGTATGAAATCTTCGGCGGAGAACTTCGAGAACCATCGGCTGTTGAAGTCCACTACCGTTTTTTCTGGACTGAGGATCTTGAAAACCTGCGCCTTGTAGGTCTCGGCGTTGTCCGCAATCTGCTCGCGCGACAGCGGAGGCCGCGTCGCCGAGCGTCCTGTCGGATCGCCGATCATCCCGGTGAAATCTCCGATCAGGAAGATGACGGTGTGTCCGAGATCCTGAAAATGTTTGAGCTTGCGCAGCAGCACCGTGTGCCCCAAGTGCAGATCGGGCGCAGTCGGATCGAAGCCCGCCTTCACCCGCAGCGGCTTGCCTGAAGTGAGCGAACGTTCGAGCTTGGCGCGCAGTTCGGATTCCTTGACGATCTCCGCCGCGCCCTTCTTGATGTATGCCAGTTGTTCGTCAACCGGTGGAAAGTTAGCCATGCGTTTCGATTATAGCGACCCTGTTCGTGGAGAGCCGGGCGTCCTCGCCCGGCTACGACGATGCTGGCGCACGCGGGACGGCGAGACGCCCGTCGCTCCACCGATTCGCAAGGCTACCCGCGCCTATAGAAGCTCAGCGCCGCTTCTCCCTGCACCAGCTTCCGATACCGCCGCAATTCCCCAAACGCGTCTCCGGGATCAAACCTCTTCTCGTGCTCCGCGATCACCATGCTCCGTTCGCGCAACAATTTCGATTCCGCCAGCGCCGCCAGCGTCTTCGCATATTCGTCCCGCATCGAGTACGGAGGGTCCAGAAACACGAAATCGGCAACCCTCCCCAGCGCCTCCAATTGGCGCAAGGCTTTTCCGGCCTCGACCTTCATGACCTGGAACCCGCTTGCAATCCCCAACGACTTCAGGTTCCCGGCAATCACTTCCGCCGCCGTTTTGGACGACTCGACGAAATGCACCATCCGCGCGCCCCGGCTGAGTGCCTCAATGCCCACCGCGCCTGTCCCCGCGTATAA
Organism: uncultured Acidobacteriaceae bacterium; assembly: GCA_963772195.1. Classification (GTDB taxonomy): domain Bacteria; phylum Acidobacteriota; class Terriglobia; order Terriglobales; family Acidobacteriaceae; genus Acidiflorens. The sequence continues at coordinate 962,376 of CAVYWE010000007.1, forward strand.
ATCGAACCACGTCGAGTCCGCCAAGGCGGCTGGATCGCCCGCGCACAGCACATTGAACAGCGTCTCGCGCAGCCGGTCCGCCGTTGGGCGGATTTCGAGCCCGGGCAATGACCGCAACGTGCTGCGCCGGTACTGTCCCGCAATCACTCTCATATCTTCGCGCTTATAGCGGCCCTGCAGAGACGCGGCTTGCCGCGTCTCAGCTCGCGTCGTCCCCGCTTGGGCCGTCTGTCTGAGACGCGGCAAGCCGCGTCTCTACGGGAGATGTCCCTTTCGACCCGGCCTTTCCGATTTGCCTTTTCCCAACTCCGCAGCGTGAATCGGTGTCTAAGTAGATAGAATACTCGTAGGCATGTCGATGCGCAGTTGGTCCATCCCGGTCGGACGTCTTTTCGGAATCGAGATCCGCATTCATCTGACTTTCCTGTTTCTGCTGGTCTTCGTGTGGAGCACCGAAGCCGCTACGCAGGACGCCAGCGCCGCCCTGCGCGGTCTGGCTCTGGTCGGCATCGTTTTCGGCAGCGTGGTCCTGCACGAATTAGGTCACGCGCTAGTGGCGCGCGGTTCGGGCATTCCGGCGAAGGGCATCATCCTGCTGCCGATCGGCGGAATCACCATTCTCGACGAAGCGCACGCCATTCCGGATTCGATCAACGCGTGGAAGCGTGATATCCGAATCGCGGTTGCCGGACCCCTGGTGAATCTTGTCATCGCTGGATTGTCCGCAATCGTTTTGCTTGCAGCCATACCAGGCTTTTCGCTTAGCGCGAGGCCGCTTCTCCACTCAAGCGCGCTGTTGCGGAGCATCGTCTGGTCGAACCTCTACCTCGGATTGTTCAACCTGTTGCCGGCGTATCCCATGGATGGCGGACGCGTCTTGCGCGCTGTTTTTTCGCGCCGCACCGATATGGTTCAAGCCACGCAGCGCGCCGTCCGCATCGGCCATGTCTTCTCCATTATGTTCATGATGGTCGGAATGCTCATGAGCAACTGGTGGCTGGTGATGATCGGATTCTTCCTCTTCGTTGGCGCACAACTCGAAGAGCGTTCAGCGGTATTTCAATCCGTGCTGCAAAGCGTGCGGCTGGAAGAAGTCATGCTCACCGATTTCGCCACCCTCTCGCCCGCCGACACTCTGGAAGATGCGCTAGAGAAGGCCGTACACACGCTGCAGGACGACTTTCCCGTGGTGCGCGGCAGCGACATGGTTGGCGTCGTCTCGAAGCAAAAAATCCTCGAAGCGTTGCGCGCCGAAGGCAACGGCTACGTGCAGGCTGTGATGAACCGCATTTTCGAAGTTGCCGCCCGGCAGGAGTCGCTCGCCTCCGCCTTCCGCAAGCTCTCCGCGAACAATCTCAGCATCATCCCGGTTGTCGACGAGCAGCAACTGGTCGGGATTGTCACCCTGCAGAACCTGATGCACTCCATGTCGCTCTTGGCCGAGAGCCGCAAGTTGCGCAGAGAAGCGCTGGACAGCTAGAAGGTCGGAGGTAAGAGGTCAGATTGCAGAGGTGAAATTTCCAGGTTCGGCGACGGCGTGCGAGCAACGGTTTTTAACCTCTGCAATCTGACCTCTTACCTCTGACCTCTCATCTCTCACCTCTGACCTTCGCGTATACTTCCTGCGCTGCGCGCACCGCACATCCAAAATCGACCTTGCTCCCCGTGGTTTCGGCGATTACATGTTCGAGGGCGGCCAGCACTCCCACTGTGTCCAGATAATCGTAGTAGCCGATGTGAGCGATGCGGAAAAGCTGTCCTTTCATCTCCGCCTGTCCGTTGGCCACGACCGCACCAAACTGCTCGCGGAAGCGTTTGCAAATGGCCGTGGAATCGACGCGGGCCGGTGCGGTGACGGCAGTCAGCGCGGCCGCTGGAGAACTCGCCGCGAATAACTTCAGGCCGAGCGCTTGCACGCCGGCGCGCGTCATCGCCGCACACAACTCGGCGTTTGCGATCAGGGCATCGCGCCCCGCGGCAAGGTTCCCATCGCCCATTTGACGCACATAATCGAGCGCCGCGGCCAGTCCGGCAAACAGGGAGGTCGCGGGCGTGTATGCCGTCTCCGCCTTGGCCGCCGACTTTCGTTCCTTCCGCAGATCGAAGTAATACCGCGGAGAGTTTGCTGTCTCCATGCGCTGCCACGCTCGCTCGCTGATTGCGCCATAGGCTAATCCGGGTGGGATCATCAGCGCCTTCTGCGAACCGCCAATGATGACGTCGATTCCCCAGGCGTCGACGTCGAGACGCGTTGTGCCTAACCCAGTGATCGCGTCGACGACGAATAGAGTATCCGGCAAAGCACGCACCAGTTTCGCAATTCCCTCGACGTCATGCCGCGCGCCCGTCGAACTCTCGGTCGCTTGCACATAGACGCAGCGGATCTCCGGCGTCAGATTGCGGCGCGCTTCATCCAGCGAAATGGTTTCGCCATACGAAGCGGTCACTGTCTCCACAGCGCAGCCAAACGCTTTTGCCAGTGAGGTCCAGCGCTCCCCGAACTTGCCGGCGGTTAAGACCAGCACGCGGTCGCCGGGAGAAGTCAGGTTCGAGATCGAGGCCTCCATGAATCCGGTGCCCGACGAGGAGAGCACGAGCACGTCGTTCTTGGTTCCGATGAACTCCTTGAGGTCGGCGAGAACGCGCGTGAAGAGGGCGCGGAAATCGGCGGTGCGATGGTGCGCGCTATAGGAAGCCATCGCCGTTTGGGCGGCTGGAAGAAGAGGCGTCGGTCCGGGAGTGAAGAGCCTGTTTTTCTTGAGCATGGGAATAAATCAGAATAAGGGATGCAACCGGATTCGGAAAGTGATTGCAGAGGGCAGAGGTCAGATTGCAGAGGTTAGAATCACTCGCTACAAACCCTGGGGGGTTTCAGGATAAGGTTCTACCCTCTACAATCTGCCCTCTGACCTCTAACCTTTGTAGCGTTCTATAATCCTCCCATGCCCCTCATCGACCAGATCCAGAAGGACATCGTAGCAGCCATGAAGGCCCGCGAAGAGCAGCGACTATCCACCCTACGCATGGTTAAGACCGCACTCAAGAACAAAGAAGTCGACAAGATGGCGCCGCTCGACGACAAGGAATCGCAGCAGGTGCTCTCCACGCTGATCAAGCAGCGGAAGGACTCGGTCGAGCAGTTCACGAAAGGCGGACGCCAGGAGATGGCCGACAAAGAAGCCGCCGAGATTAAGCTGATCGAGGCTTATCTACCTAAGGCTGCGGGCGAAGAAGAAATCGTGGCCGAAGTCCGCGCGGCGATTGCCGAGATGACGCCTGCTCCTGCCATGAAAGACATGGGGACAGTAATGAAAGCCGCAATGGCCCGCTTCGCGGCGGCGGGGATGCGGGTGGATGGGAAGGTGGTTAGCGAGGCGGTGAAGAAGGAGTTGGCGGGAAAGTAGGGGATTACTTCCCCCTCTGCCACTCCCGATACGCTTCGCTCTTCCCGATGCCGCGCTCTTTGGCTACTTTCTTCAGCGCGGATTTTTCATCGGCCTTTTCTTTGGCCATGATTTCGCGCACGCGCTGGGCGACGCTCATACTTTCGGATGGGGACGGAGCTGCTCCCTCTTCTGCTTTTGCGATCAGGAGCGTGATTTCGCCTTTGACGTCCCCTCGTGCCTTCAATTGCTCCAAAATTTCCGCTGCCCGTCCGCGCAGGAACTCTTCATGCAGCTTCGTCACTTCGCGTGCAACCACTACGTGGCGGTCGTTCCCGAGAAGCTCGACCACATCCGACAGCGTCTCCAGCAGCCGGTGGGGAGCTTCGTAGAACACCTGCGTGCGCGGAGAGTCTTTCACGCTTTCCAGCAGCTTGCGGCGTTGTCCTGACTTAGCGGGGAGGAAGCCGCTGAAGCGGAAGGAATCGGTGGGCAGGCCGCTTGCTACCAGCGCGGCTAAAAATGCCGACGCGCCAGGAATCGGCACGACCGGCACATGATGCCGGATGGCTAGCGCGATCAGGCGGAACCCGGGGTCGGAGATGCCGGGCATGCCTGCGTCGGTGACGAGAGCGATCTTGGCGCCGCCTTCTAGGTCGACGACGAGTTCGGCGGCTTTCGTCATCTCGTTGTGCTCGTGATAGCTGACGGTGCGCGTGTGGATGCCGTAATGGCTAAGGAGCTTGAGAGTCTGGCGTGTGTCCTCGCAGGCGATCAGGTCGACTTCTTTGAGGACGCGAAGGGCGCGCAGGGTGATGTCTTCGAGGTTGCCGATAGGCGTGGCGACGAGATAGAGGGATGGACCTCCGATCTTATTCTGGTCGGAGCTTTCGCCGTTGCGCGATGCCTGCATGCGGAGAGTCTAGCAAGAAGCGGGGGATGCGTGCAGTGCGGGCGGAATCTGGTTCTCTCCCATGTCCGAGCTTGAGCATCCTGTCTTAAATCTTAACCACAGAGGCACGGGGAACACAGGGGAAGCACGGAAAAGCATTAACTTCATGATTTCCCCTGTGTTCCTCTGTGCCCCCGGTGGTAAAGACTCTTATCGGCCATGCCGTGCAGTTCGCGGCGGGTCCTGAACCATCCGCGTCAACTTCTTCTCGCTTCGCCTTTTATTCGCTTCGTGCTAAACTGACCAAACTGATGTGACGGCCAACACTTCACGCTCCAGCCCGCGGGTGTAGGCTACGAGGGATTCGTACCCCGAATTCCAGATTCATAAACAGGAGCAGCCATCATGGCCGACGAACGTAGCAGGACCGAAGAGCGCAACAACGAGCGTGTCAAAGCAATTGATCTCGCGCTCGCACAAATTGAAAAGCAGTTTGGCAAAGGATCCATCATGCGGCTGGGGTCGAAGGAAGCTATCGTCCCCATCGCGGTGATTTCCACGGGCGCCATTTCGTTCGATGCCGCGCTGGGCGTCGGCGGCTTTCCGCGCGGACGTGTCGTTGAAATCTTCGGCCCGGAATCTTCCGGCAAAACTACCATCGCCTTGCAGGTGATTGCCGAGGCGCAAAAGACCGGAGGCATGGCGGCGTTTGTCGATGCCGAGCATGCGCTCGATCCCGGCTATGCCAAGAAGCTGGGTGTGGACGTCGACAACCTGCTGGTCTCGCAACCCGACTACGGCGAGCAGGCGCTTGAAATCACGGAAGCGCTGGTGCGCTCGAACGCCATTGACGTGCTGGTGGTGGATTCGGTGGCGGCGCTGGTCCCGAAGGCCGAACTCGACGGCGAAATGGGCGACAGCCACATGGGCCTGCAGGCACGTTTGATGTCGCAGGCGCTGCGCAAACTGACGGGGACGGTGGCCAAGTCGCGCACCTGCCTGATCTTTATTAACCAGATCCGCGAAAAGATTGGCGTGATGTTCGGCAATCCCGAAACTACGACGGGCGGACGCGCGCTAAAGTTCTATTCGTCGGTGCGCATCGACATCCGTCGCATCGCGGCCATCAAAGAAGGAGACGTGGTCACCGGCTCGCGCACCCGAGTCAAAATCGTGAAGAACAAAGTGGCGGCGCCGTTCCGCGAATCGGAGTTCGACATTCTTTATGGCGAAGGCATCTCGCGCGAAGGCGACCTGATCGATCTGGCGGTGGCCCAAAATATCCTCGAGAAATCGGGCTCGTGGTTCAGCTACAAAGGGGAGCGCATCGGGCAGGGACGCGAGAACGCCCGCAGCTTCCTGAAAGAAAATAAAGACACCATGGCGAAGCTGGATGCCGAGGTCCGAAAGGCTCTGGGGATGATCCCGGCCGCAGCGTCGGCGGCTCCGGCTACGACCGGGGTTCCGGCGCAGGCTACCGGTACGCAGGGACGGGTTACGACGATGCCATCGGCGGCGGAAGCAGGGAAAGTGCCAGCGAGACGGTAGTCATGCTCACGTGGGGGCGGACGCATTCGTCCGCTCCCGTCGAGTCCGAGGTGGCCGGGCGGGGACGCCCGGCTCTCCATCACTTCGCTCTGATTGCCATCCCCGCTTGCGTCCGCATACAATCCTCTTTTCCTTGCCCCTGTCGTCATCCGAGGCCCTCGTGAAGCGCATCAAAGCTATCTATCCCGGATCGTTCGATCCTCCGACCAACGGGCATCTTGACCTGATCGAGCGCGGCAGCAAAATTTTCGACGAACTGGTCGTCGCCATTCTTCGGAATCCCGAGAAAGACCCGCTGTTCAGCGTCGCCGACCGTCGCAAGATGCTGGAGGCGATGACCTCGGGCTTTGACAACGTCTCGGTCGACACTTTCGACGGCCTCACGGTGGACTATGCGTTGCGGGTCGAGGCGAGGGCGATCCTGCGCGGCATTCGCGCGATCAGCGATTACGAGTACGAACTCCAGATGGCGCTGATGAATCGCAAACTCCAGCCGGGTCTGGAGACGGTGTTTATGATGCCCGCGGAAAAGTATTCGTACCTGAGTTCGCGTCTGGTGCGCGAAGTGGCGCAGCTCGGGGGATCGATTGAATGCCTGGTGCCTGACCTTGTCGAGCAGAAAGTTCGTGAGAAAATAGATGTGGCTCACAAGTTCGCGAACCGCGAGCAGTCCGCGGGCAAAACGCCTTCCGAGGGCAAGAGCAAGTTCAGGAAAAAGAAGTTATGAGGACAGCAAAGAAATCATGAGCACAGTAATGACACCCGTCACCCATCCCGTCCGCCTGACGGAACGCATCAATCGTATCGAGCCCTCCGCGACCATGGCCGCCGTGGCCGAGGCGGAGAAGCTGCGGCAGCAGGGCATCGACGTGGTCGACGCGACCGCCGGCGAGCCGCACTTCGCGACGCCGCAGCACATTAAAGACGCGGCCATTGCGGCCATTAACGCAAATTTCTCGAAGTACACGCCGGTGGGCGGCACGGTCGAACTTAAGGATGCGATCATCCGCCGCCACGCGGCCGATTTCGGTTCCGCCTACAAGCGCGAGGAAACATGCGCCTCAGTCGGCGGCAAGCATGCGCTCTTCAACGTCATCTCGGTGCTGGTCGACCACGGTGACGAAGTGATTTTGCCCGTGCCGTACTGGGTCTCGTTCAAGGACATGGTGCGCTATGTCGGCGGCAACTGCGTGCTGCTCGAAGCCGACGAGTCCCAGGGCTTCCGCGTCACCGCGCAGATGGTGGAGCGGCTGATCACGCCGAAAACGAAGCTGATCATTTTGAATTCGCCGTCGAATCCTTCGGGCGCGGTGATGAGCCCCGAGGACATGACCGCGGTTGTGCGGCTGGCGCATGAGCGCGGCATCTGGGTGATTTCCGACGAGTGCTATGTGTACCTCAATTACACGGGCAAGAATTTCTCAGTCGGATCGTTGAACGAGTATCGCGACCGCTTTCTGGTGGTCGGATCGCTTTCGAAGACCTACGCTATGACCGGCTGGCGACTGGGATTCACGCTCGGTCCCGCCGCGGTCGTGGGTGCGGTGCAGAAACTGCAGAGCCAGTCGACTTCGAATCCAACGTCGATTGTGCAGAAGGCGGGGGTCGCGGCGCTGAACAGTTCGCAGCAGTGCGTGGCCGACATGCGCGCGGAATACATTACGCTGCGCGACCACATTGTTGCCGGCTTGCGGTCGATTCCCGGAGTGAAGTGCACCATGCCGGAAGGGGCATTTTATGCATATCCGAATGTCTCGGCGTTTTTCGGCAAGAGCGGTATGAAATCCGGAGCCGACATCGCGCACGGGTTGCTGCATCAAGCGCACGTTGCGACGGTGGCGGGAGAAGGCTTCGGCACCACCGAGCATGTCCGCATCTCGTACGCGACGTCGATGGAGAATATAGACAAGGCGCTGGAGCGCATGCGCAAGTTCTTTGGTGGGCTGTAGCATCGCGTCGCGCAAATTCGCTACACAAATTGAGTTGTCATCCTGAGCGAAGCGAAGGACCTGCTTTTTTGTCCGCGCAAGAGACAGCAGATCCTTCCCTTCGCTCAGGATGACAATATGGGATTTATGCCAATCACTTGCGGGACACGGCACTCGTTTCGCAGGTCGCTCCCATGACCCAACTCTACCCACTCCTGATGTCGCCCGCCTTCGACCCGCGCCCGTGGGGCACGCTCGATCTTTCCGCGATCTATCCAAATCACAAATTCAACGAGAGAATCGGCGAAGCCTGGCTTACCGGCGACAACTCCGTAGTCACGAACGGTCCGCTCGCAAAACGTTCGCTGGCAGATTTGAGCAAAGAATTCGGTTCCGAACTTGTAGGCACGGCCGCGCGCGATCCGCAGCGCTTTCCGTTGCTCCTGAAGTTTCTGTTTCCTGAGGAAAAACTTTCTGTCCAGGTGCATCCCGATGACGCCACCGCTCAACGCTTCGGCGAGCCGTGGGGTAAAACCGAATGCTGGTACGTGGCCCATGCCAAGCCCGGATCGCAAATCGCGCTGGGTTTGAAGCCCGGTGTTACCGTGGCTCAATTCGAGCAAAGCATCCATGACAAGCACGCGGAAGAGCTGCTCAACTGGATCAACATCTATCAGGGCGAAATGATTTACGTTGCCGGGGGTACGGTGCATACGCTGGGACCGGGATCCGTCATCGTGGAGACGCAGCAGCAGTCCGATACCACGTATCGTCTCTACGACTACGGACGCCCGCGCCCGCTGCATCTGGAGCGGGGCCTCGCCTCGGTCAAGGAGCGGACTGCGTCCGGCAAAGTGATTCGGCCGGCGCCGGTTGCGATTAATGGCGGCAAGAGCCGGCGTTCTTCGATGATCAATGCGCCTTACTTCACCGTGGACTTGTTCGAATTGAAAGAACCGCAGGAGTTCTCAACCACCGACGATGCGGGCAAGACTTCTGTGCAGATATTAGTCGCGGTGGAAGGCTGCGGAGTTGTCGAGGCGCAGGGCCGCGATCCGGTGACGCTGGCTAAAGGAGACGCGGTCGTGATTCCGGCCACCCTGCAAGGTTTCATAGTGCGTCCGCAGTGGGCGGTCGAATTCTTGAAAGCTTCCGTGCCCGGCGGGATAGTGCCCGAGCCCGCGACCCGGTTGTAACGCAAAAATCCTTACCACAGGGAGCACAGAGACGCACAGGGAAGGCACAGAGTAATAGCGCCAAGCTCTTCTCCCCTGTGATCCCCTGTGCTCCCTATGGTGAAGATTTTGCCGCCCGGCGCGCAGATGGTAGGCTTCGTACAACTGTGAAAGCGAACCCGCACTTCTATCCTGTAATCCTAGCTGGCGGCCGAGGCACGCGCTTCTGGCCGCTGAGCCGCAAGCGCCGTGCCAAGCAACTGCTCGCGCTCGATGGCAAGCAAACCATGATCCAACAGGCCGTCGCGCGCCTCGCACCGATGGCTGCGCCGAGCCGTTTCTGGATCATCACCAATGACGACCTGCGCCCCGCCATCCTGCGTCAGCTTCCGAAGCTTCGTGCAAAGCAGATCATCGCCGAGCCCGCCGCGCGCAACACAGCGCCCGCGATTGGATTAGCGGCATTCCTCTTGCTTCGTCACGATCCCGAGGCGGTGCTTGGTCTGTTTCCCTCCGATCACGTCATTGCCGATCCTGCCCAATACCGCGCGACTCTCAGCCGAGCAATCGAGATCGCTGCTGCGGGAGAAAACATCGTTGTGCTCGGTATCCGCCCGACTCGCCCCGAAACCGGCTACGGCTATATCGAGGCCGGTGCGCCCGATCGCCCCAGCGCTCTGCCCCTGCGGGTGCGCCGCTTCACGGAAAAGCCGGACCTCGGCTTCGCCCGGCAGTTTCTCGACGCGGGCAACTACTTCTGGAACAGCGGCATGTTTCTCTGGCGCGCCGACACGCTTGCGAACGCGCTGCGCGAGCATCTTCCCAAGACCGCTCTCCTTCTCGAAAAGATTGCAGCCGCTTATGGCACGCGCAAGTTCGCCGAGACTTTTCGGAAGCTTTATCCGAAATGCGAAAACATCAGCATCGACTATGCGGTGCTGGAGCCGCGCTCGGCCAAAGGAGAAGCGCAGTCATACATCTTCTGTCTGCCTTCCGACTTCGGATGGAACGACCTGGGCTCCTGGACTGCGTTGCATGAGCATCACGTAGCGAAGGCAAAACGCAGTGGTGGGAATCCGGTGTCCACGTCCACCAGATTTACGCTGAACGCGCAGAACAATTATGTTCACGTGCTCGGCAAATTCGTCGCCCTGGTCGGCGTGAGTAACCTGGTGATTGTCGAGACCGAAGATGCCCTGCTAATCACCACGCTCGACCAATCGCAGGATGTCGGCAAAGTGGTGAAGCATCTGGATGAGAAGAAGCTACATAAGCTGGTGTGAAAAGGCAGTCGTTGGTCGCTGGTCGCTAGTCGTTAGCTAAGTGCAGATCCCTCGCTTCGCTCGGGATGAGGATCCGAGTATCGCTAACGACCAGCGACCAACGATCAACGTCCAACGACGAACTACCATGACCCAAATCAAATTCGGCACCGACGGCTGGCGCGGCCTTATTGCGGACGATTTCACTTTCGATAACGTGCGCCGAGTGGCCTGCGCGATTGCCGGCTACGTCCTCAAGCACGAAGACCCCGCTCGTGGCGTTGTTGTCGGCTATGACACGCGGTTCCTGTCCGATCGCGCCGCTCGTGTCGTTGCTGAAGTAATCACTGGCGCGGGGATTCCCGTGTTGCTAGCCAACGACTACGTGCCTACACCCGCAGTTTCCTACAACGTCAAGAAGCTGGGCGCAGCAGGGGGCGTCATGGTCACTTCGAGCCACAATCCATGGAACTGGAATGGCGTGAAGTTCAAAGCCAAGTTTGGAGGCTCGGCCACGCCCGCGATCATGATGTCCATCGAAGACGAACTTAGCGATGGCGCCGTGCCCAGCGTTCGACCGCCCACTCTTTCGCACGCAACGCGAATGAATGGGGCACCCGCGAAAATCCCCGCGGCGAAAATCGAAGAAGTAGATTTGAAGCCCGCATATGTCGAAGCGGTTTCCCAGTTCGCCGATCTCGATCTCATCCGCGGCGCGAATTTCAAGTTTGCCATTGACTCCATGTACGGCTCCGGCCGCGGAGTCCTGACAAAAATATTTGACGCGCACGGCATCCGCTACGTAGCGATCCGCCAGGAAGTGAATCCACTATTTCCGGGCATTAATCCTGAACCGATTCTGCCGCACGTAGCGCTGCTCCAGGAAACGGTAGTGAAAGAAAAATGCCATGCCGGCCTGGTCACCGACGGCGACGCCGACCGCATCGGCGCCGTGGCGGAAGACGGGAGCTTCGTCGATTCGCACAAGTGCTTTGCTGTCCTGCTGAACTGGTTGCTGGTGTACAAGAAGTGGCCGGGCGATGTGGTGCGCGCCTTCAATACCAGCGGCATGATCGATCGCATCGCCGCGAAGCACGGCCGCAAGCTGCACGAGACCTCGATCGGCTTCAAGTACATTGCTGATCTAATGATGGACCACGAAATTCTGATCGGCGGAGAAGAATCAGGCGGCATCGGATACGGACGTTTTCTTCCCGAACGCGACGGCATTCTCAACGCGCTCCTGCTGGCGAATGTGATGGCGGAAGAAAAGAAGCCGCTCGGCCAGCTGGTTGCCGACCTGCAGCGTGAATTCGGCGCGCACTACTATGGACGACGCGATCTGCACATTTCCGATGAGCTCAAGGACAGCGCCATCCGCCGCGCTGCCGATCCGCAGACGACGAAGCTCGGCGCTTATTCCATCCTGCGCAAGGAGAATCGCGACGGCGTGAAGTTCTTCCTCGACGCTCCCAAGCACGGCAATGGCGCCGACCCCTGGGTATTGTTTCGCGCCTCCGGTACCGAACGTATGCTGCGGTGCTATGTGGAAGCTGCCACGCCCGAACTGGTCGAGGAAATTCTTGAAAACGGCGAAAGATTCGTAAAGCACGCGTAGGGAAGCCCCGAACGCGATAGGATAGTGATAACTCTCTCGCGATGATGGCCACCACAGAAATCGCACCGGTTCTCGCCGATTCTCCGGAATCGCGCCGCTACAACCGCATCAAGCGGTGGCTCGGTATCGGCGATTTCGTGATCGGCTTCGGGCTGCTTGTCGTGCTCCTGGCCACCGGCTTGAGCGGGACTCTGCACGATCTGGCGGAGCGTGGCGCTTCGCAGAATTATTCTTTCGCCGTTTTCCTCTACGTCCTGATGCTGATGCTGATCAGCAAAGTGCTTGGACTTCCGCTCGAGTACTACGGCTTCCGGCTCGAACACCGCTATCACCTTTCCAACCAGAGACTCCGTTCATGGCTCTGGGACGAATGCAAGGGTCTGCTGCTCGGCCTGATCATTGCCGTAATTGTGGTGGAGCTGCTCTATATGCTCATACGCCAGGCCCCGCAGTACTGGTGGGTGATCGCGTGGGCTGTTTTCCTGGGACTCATGGTACTGCTCGCGCAACTCGCGCCGGTTGTGCTGTTTCCGATTTTTTACAAGTTCGAACCGCTCGAAAACGAAGAACTCAAGCGCCGCCTGATCGTTCTGAGCGAACGCGCCGGCACCCGCGTCCGCGGCGTCTACAAGTGGCATCTTTCCGAGAAGAGCAAAAAAGCCAACGCTGCTCTGACCGGACTCGGTGCGACCCGGCGCATCATTCTCGCCGATACCCTGCTGGACAATTATTCTGATGACGAAATCGAAGCGGTGCTCGCGCACGAACTTGGGCACCACGTGCACCGGCACATTCTGAAGAGCATTTTTGTGCAGGCGGGAATCACCCTGTTCGGCTTCTGGCTGGCCAACAGTGTTCTCAGCTACGCCGTGTATCGTCGCAATATGTTCGCGGCTATGTCGGATTTTGCTAATCTACCGCTGCTGATTCTGGTCTCGACCGTGCTCTCGTTTGTGCTGATGCCCGCGCTCAACGCCTACTCGCGATTCAACGAGCGGCAGGCGGACCGTTATTGCTTCCAGTCCGTGGCCAGCGTCGAGCCCTTCATTTCGGCGATGAATAAGTTGGCCGAGCAGAATCTCGCCGAAAAAACGCCTTCCCGCTGGGTCGAGTGGTTTCTCCACTCCCATCCTGCGATCGCAAAGCGAGTGGCCGCCGCCGAAGCCTGGGCAAAGTCGCATTGAACGTGTGGCGCGGACACTCCTGTCCGCGTTCCGACAACTCATCCGCCGCTAGCGTCGTCCAATCCCGCTTCGCAGAATCTCTTCGACTCTCCGCACATCTTCCTCTGTATCCACGCCGACGGTATCGAACGGCGTTTCTGCGACGTAGATCGGCACTCCATTCTCGAGAAAGCGCAACTGCTCCAGCCGCTCGCTGCGTTCCAGCGACGACTCCGGCCAGCGCACGAACTTGTCCAGCGCGTCCTTGCGATAGCCATAGAACCCAAGATGCTTGTAGTATTGCGGCCGCACTCCATCGCGGTCATGCGGAATGACCGCCCTCGAAAAATACAAGGCGCGTCCCGCGGCATCCGCCACCACCTTCACCGCGCTCGGATTGTTGACGTCAACCTCCGGGGCCGGCGTTTTCAGCGTCCCCACCTCGACCTCTGAGCTCTGCATCACGGCAATCAAGCTCTCGATATGCTCAGGCCGAGTCAGGGGTTCATCGCCCTGAACATTCAAATAAACATCCGCCGGAATCACGGTCGAGATGTCATGCACCCGCTCGGTGCCCGAACGATGCGCCGCCGAAGTCATGCGCGCAACAAAGCCTTGCTGCGCGCAGAACCGCATGATTTCATCCGAATCGGTGGCAACGACGACCTGTTCCAGCGAAGAACACCGCCGTACTCCCCTATATACCCAGGATAGCAACGGGACGCCGGCGATCTCGCGCAGCATCTTGCGGGGCAGGCGCGTCGAAGCCAACCGCGCCGGAATCACAGCAATGACTTTCATGCGCCCAGTTTCGCATGGCGCCTGGCTGTTTGACACTCCATTCCGCGCACTCTTAGAATGCACTAGGGACGCGTCCACCCGCGTCTGCGGGATTGTTTCCCCATTTCCGGGCTATCCCTGTTTTCCTCCGCGTATTTCCGGATCGGCGGCGTAGCTCAGGTGGCTAGAGCGACGGTCTCATAATCCGTAGGTCGTAGGTTCGAGTCCTACCGCCGCCACCAACTAAATCAGCAACTTCCGGGGGAATCGCATCCTCCCTGTTTTTCGCAGGTTGCGCCTGGGTTGCGTTTTGTTGCAGAGTTGTTTTTTCTTCCTGCTTCACTGCTTCATCTAGCCGGTCCACGAACGAGATGTTCGCACTTGGGATGAGGTGGCCGTAGATGTCCACCGTGACCTGAATCGAGCTGTGGCCCATCTGCTCTTTCACGTACACGACCGAGGCTCCGCTCTGGATCAGCAGCGAGCCGAACGTGTGCCTGAGATCATGCAGCCTGATCTTGCGTAGCCCGGCCTTGGAGAGCACTGGCTGAAAATAGCGGTGGTAGAGATTGTCCGGGTCCAGAATCGATCCTTCCGGCGAGGGGAACACTAGCTCTTCGGAGATGTCATTCTCGCCTCTCAGGAAGGCTTCTAGCAAACGCTTGTCACGAAGTTCGATCAGCACCCGCCTCAGTTCTCGCGACATGTCCACGCGACGGCTCTTCTTGCTCTTCGGGGTCGTGTGCTCGCGGCGCACGTAATTGTGCTGTACAACAATAAAGCGATTCGCATCGTGCTCATCTCTTCCGAACTGGATGTCTCCCCACTGCACGGCTACAAGCTCGCCGCGGCGAAGACCTGCACGTAATGCCATCAGGAATAGCGGGTGATACTCCGGGCAGATTTCCTTTGCCGCCTGTAAGAACTGCTCGGCCTCAGCGGGCGTCAGAGAAGTTCCTTTGACCTCGGCAGTCTTTGCCGTCCGTGTGAAGCGCCCGAGCCGCGCGGCAGGATTCACTTCGACGATCCCCCCTTCGATAGCGTCGTTGAATATCCCTCGAATCACGCACAGCGCATTTCTGACTGTGTTGCGGGACAGATCTTTGGCGACCAGTTCGTTAATCATCGCCTTGATGTCATCGCGCTTGATTTGGTCTAGGGCTCGATTCCCGAAGCGCGGTCGAAGATACTGCTCGACCACTCCTTCGTACCCGTCAGCGGTGGAAGTCTTGCACTCCACTCGAGCGTAATCCTTCAGCCACTTGTCCGCGTAAGAGCCGAAGGTCTGGCGTTTTTCGTCGTCGTCAAAAACTGCGAGGTCACCCAAGGCGAGTTTCGCTTCAAGCTGGCGTCGGACCTGCTCTGCGACTTCTCGGCTACTGCCGACGCATTTCGCCTTGCGTCGCCCATGGTAGTTCACGAATACGTACCACTTGACGCCCCGTTTCTTGATCTTCACACCCATCAGTTCGTCACCCCAGCGATCAGATCATTCACAATACAACCTATGTCAACCCGCTTTATCTGGTGAGCTTCCATCCAGCGATCAAACACGCTGCGACGCACCAGTATCTTTGTGCCCACCCGCGCCGCGGGCAAAGGATCGACCGCGCGATGGATCCAGTCCCGAATGGTCCGTTCTGAGACGCAGGCATGCCGCTGCAGTGCCTTCAGGTCTAGCCACTCGGGTTGTGATTGTTCCACAATCATCTGTTTCTCGAACTTGCTTTGTGACGCTTGGCCCCTACGTCGGCTGAACAACTTACAGAGCTCGCTGGCGGAGTGTTATTGGAACGCCAGCTTGTCAATCCCCTACCCATGCATCTCACGTTCCCTCGTGTTCCTGTCGAAGAACGTCATTGTCTTCGAATCGAATCTCACCGTCTCGTTGCTGAGCGGACCGTGGCGCTGTTTTGCGATTACGATTTCGTCATCTTCCGTTGGCCGGCCAAAATCGTCCATGGGACGGTAGATCAACAAAATCGCGTTCGCATCGTTCTCAAGCGACCCGCTCTCCTTCATCGAGAATTTGTTTGGACGCTCATTCTGGTTTCTGTCTTTCGGGCGGTTCAACTGGC
Source organism: uncultured Acidobacteriaceae bacterium (assembly GCA_963772195.1). GTDB lineage: Bacteria > Acidobacteriota > Terriglobia > Terriglobales > Acidobacteriaceae > Acidiflorens. Next base: position 978,203 of record CAVYWE010000007.1, read on the forward strand.
TGATCGCCACGATTGGGACACCAGAGTCTTTTGCGAGCGCGCGGATCTGACCGGAGATCTTGGTTATCCGCTCACGCTCGTTCGGCGCATTCGCGGAGATGAGTTGCACGTAGTCAACGACGATAAGGCCGAGCTTTTCTTGGCGGATGAGCAATCGCGTCTTCGCCACTAGCTTCTGGAGCGACAGCGAACCATCCTCCGCGACGAACAATGGCCACATCCCTACCGTCGTCATCGCGCGTCGCACGTGGGATCGAATGTCGGAGCTCGCACAGCGGGGATTGCGGATGTAACCGAAAGGGATATTCTCCTCATGCGACCAAAGCCGTTGCAACAGTTCGTCCTTGCTCATCTCGATCGAGAAGTAACCCACAGCTACGCCCCGCCGACAGTTCGCCGCCGCGATCTGCAAAGCGAGAGAAGTCTTGCCGTCTCCAGTGCGTCCACCGATGGCCCAGGTCTCGCCCGGACGTATTCCGGTAGTCACGAGATCCACCGAATCAATGCCGGTCGTCAGGCCGACTACGTCATCGGAATCATCCGCCAATCGCTCCCACTCGCTGTAAACCGCGTCCGAGAATTTCAGAACGCGCTCCGCTGGGGCGTCGTCTGAGCCGGTCTGGATCTGAAGTAGCCTCTCACTGAGGTCGCCAATGCACTCTCGCGAGGATGCGCCGTCAGAGATGGCGCCCGTAATCGCGTTGCAGGCTTGAATTAATTTCCGTTGCCTGGCCTTCTCGCGCACGATGTCGACGTAGTGCTTGATGCTGGGGCGGTCAGGAACTCCGTCGATGAGACCGGAGACATAGCCCACGTCCCCGACTGTTCCAAGTTCTTTGTGCCGCTCCAATTCCTCGACCAGTGTGATCGTGTCTATGGGGCGGGATGACTCGGCCAGTTCGACCATGCGCGAATAGATCCGCCGGTGGGAATCCAGCGCGAAGTCCGATGCCGTTAGGCCGCGGGCGGCTGCCTCCTCGTAGGCATTGGCGTCGAGCAGGATTCCGCCCAGGACGCTACGCTCGGCCTCGACGCTGGCCGGCAGGGATTGCTCGACGTTGTAATCCATGACCGCGTTCATTGGGTCACCGCCGCATTCTCCCGTTCTCGCCTTATCTCTTCACTCGCGGGGACGTAGTCAGCAGGCAACCTCTGTGCCTGGGCCGGATGTGTTTGAGTCTTGGCCTTGGCTTTCAGAGAGAGCTGATCGAACTTCTTGCGCAACGTGCCCATGCTGAGCACGTTCGCCATCCAAAATTCATCCCTCTGCACCCACCGGATAATCTCGGTTGCCTCCTCAAATTTGCGCTGATCGAGCCGAAGCATTCGATCTGCAGTGATACCCCAATCGCGTTCCTGCTGCGGAGTAACCCGGTAATCGGGTTTGTTGCGTAGAATTTCCGATTTCAGGAGATCAGCCAGTCTGACCGCCTCCCGAGATGGTACGGTCGCCGTTTTCTTATCAGTCGAAACATCCACCTGGTCCGAACGGCTGTTTTGTTCGGACGAAGAGTTTTTAGAAGAAGAAGAAGAAGAAGAAGAAGAAGAAGAAGAAGAAGAAGAAGGGGACCCCCCGAAGGACTCCAGCAAGGACCCCGGTAAGGACCCCTCGAAGGTATCCTTCCGGCCGCCCTTGGGACGTGGAACATTGGGATTCTTTAGGCTGTTCGCCCCGCCATTGGCGCGGGTTTCCCTAATCTTTTCGTCGCACACCATGCGTCGGCTGAAGATGAGCCCGTCATGGGTTCGGCTGAACACCCCGGCATGCTCAAGCTCGGCAAGTAGTCGCTCTACGTCCTCTGCGGCACCCCCCACCATTCGGGCAAGGACCGGGGGAAGGATGGGTCGAAGGGTATCCATTTCCCCATCCTTCCCCGTTGCAGGGAGTGTGAGATAACCATATGGGGACCCCTGGTGCATGAAAGAGATCATGTCCATCCATAATCCACGGGCTGCAAGGCAGCACGCACGTAGCGCTGTGTCCCGCAACCAATCGCCCGGGTAGAACTGAAAGCTTGGTCGTTTCAATCTGGGTACCACCTTTCCGGCGCCAAGCCACCAAACTCGGGAAACGAGTAAGCGGTTGTGGGCGTCGCGGGCTGTCTTTCTTGAGGACTTGTAGCGGTTGTCGGTCTGGGCTCGAGCCGGAACCATGAGTGCTTGGTGCCGTTCACCAGTTGCGTCCGGTTCGCGATGCGGAACCCGAGGCACCGGAGCTCGAAAATCCTGGCGTTATACTGCGCGGCGCAGTCCGCGATTGTCGGCAACGGTACCCAGTCGCCGCGGGTAGCGATCAGCAACTCTAGGATCCGGCCGCGTTGTGTTGCGTGCGATTGCTTCACTGCAGCCCTCCGACTAGATCCGCATCCCCAGCACATACTGCGGGAATAACGTCTGGAACTGTGGCAATAACGTCCCCCGAAGGCCCCCCTTTGCCGAGCCATTCCAGTGCCGAGCCGATGTGATCCAGGGCTTGAAGCAATCGATTCAGACATTCGCAACGGTTACGGTCCAGAACCTCCGAGCGCGAACGGAGAAGCAGGAGCCTAACCTGGCAGACGTGGATGAGCGCGCTCTTTAGCGAAGTCGGTGACTGTGAGTTAAGAGTCGATGTTTGAATATCGTATTCATTCGTGATACTTTCTTGCTTGTCCAATTTAGTTGTCCCTTCCGGGCCGCCTTGCAGGGCGGCCTTTTCAATTTGACAAAATGCGTCTTACGTTAAGCTTGAACACCACCTTCTCGCCCCCACATTCCATATTGGGCATTTGGAGGGGCAACGTTCTGAGGAGATGTCTGCCGCCGAAGGGCTTCCTGCATCGCCGGGGTAGTGGCACGCCCCAACGCAGACGTATAGTGATAGATGGGCCGTAGCATAGCAGCCTGACTTTTCTCCGCGAAGGTCTGCGGGACTTCTGAACTGACAGTCCTCTGTTGGCGTCCAACAGCTGCCTGCAAGAGCTGCGGATTCATCGCTGGCATCCAGTTTGGCATCTTCACTGCACCCGTGGATTCTCCTGACGGAGCAGCGCCCTGATCTGCCTTTCTGGAATTTCTCCGTCTAGGCTTCCCATGTGCAAGCCTCCTCCCCGCTTTAATTTTTCTACCGCCTTTTGATTTGAAAGCCTACCCGTCACACTGTCGGTTTCATTCCGTTTCTACTGGTTCCTCAACGTATCCACCGTCCGACAGGAATCGGTTCAGTTCTTTGACCGGTACAAGCCGACGACGGAACGCCGGGATCGTCTTGATAGCTCCTGCCTGGATAAGGCGATCAAGACTCCGGGTGCTGAGCTCGATAGCGCGAGCTGCCGCAGAACGCGGCAGTGCTAGAGACATATTCTGTTCGTCGGTCAGGCCACTCTGCATTGTTTCCTCCAATAGAAAAACCCGGTTGTATGTGGGCGATATCTGTAGCTCGTCTTGCCAGGCTGCGTTTATCGAACCCACTGCCACGTTCGCATTTGTGGTGCGCCGCGTCACCTGCTGTCACTCCAGTAGGTGTGGTGACGCGATTAGTAAGTTGCCACGGCACGAACCGACAGTCGAGAACAGATAGGGTTTTTGTTTGATACGAAAGTGTCACGGCCTAACGAGGCTTGCTTGCCGGCTTTTTCTTTCGGAAGCCGTATATTGCAGAACGGCGGTAGAGCGCTTTCAAGGCATCAGGACTGCTGAGCAATCTTGAAGGAGCGACTTTCTTCTTTTTCCTCGCGTTCCTCGCGCCGCCTTGCTCCGATTTGGCAAGAGCGCTTGTAACCTTCTGAAAGGTCTTGTCTGAGAAAACATGCTCAAGCAGCTCCGAAACCTGCTCATAATGCGGGCTGCCGGTTGAGACATCCACGTACTCAAGAAGACCGATCACTGACGTCCGAAGTGTGTCGTATCTTCGGGGCCCGAAGTTATGGTTGACCCAACCGCACGCCATTCGAATGTCGCGGGCGAGAGCCTGCAGTAGCTTAGGAGTACATCTATAAACGGCGGCTTGTCGTCGTCCACTAGATCGGATTTGGTCAGAGAGACTAGGATTCTGAACAAATGCGGCCTCGAAATACACTCCAAGAATCCGGGTAACTGACTCTAGTTCGCCAGAAGCCTTATCTAGTAGTGCAGGCAGCTTGACTAGGGACGATCGCGATGCCTGGAAAACATCATAGACTGTTCGTTTCTCCCCAAATCCAAGAGCGGCCACGGTCAGAAAACTCAGCAGTGCTTTTGGATCGCACCCGGCGGCACAGAGCTTCAAATTTCTTCCTTTGATGGCTCCCGACTTTGAAACGGTCGTCCGTCCAGCGCTTGACTCGACCCGGATCCTCGGCAGAATCTGGCGTACTCTTCTCAATTGCACTGCGAGGGGTCTCGTCCGTAATGTGCCACGCTCCCGGTGACATCCCGCTATTTTGGAGACGTCGATCTGCGGCTCTGGCGTTCTAGCGCCCAGCGGAGAAGAGGTCTTTTTTCAGTGAACTCCAGAATGAAGCGGAGGCTTTCCTTGGAGTGATTCGTGTGACTGTGCAGTGAGACAGCCGATCGGTACTCTCTGCCGGCGTCCGGTTCGTTCCAAAAACAGGACAGCTGATTTTGGGCCAATCGCGCTTATCCTCACTCGAAATGTGTGAACAACTGTGCCACACCTTGCCCAAGCCGTCCAGCTTAGAGAGTGGGTCACCGTGGGCGTTTGAGACGGCACTTGGAAATGTACTACGCGCCGGGAGGTCCGCTATAGCTAGGGCGCGTACTCGCAGCACCCTCACCGGTGGGCATCGTCGGCGAATACATCGATAAGATGACAGGTTCGAAAGACTCCCGCCCGGCCCTAAACCGGTTGATGGCGGCGCGAGCCAGAGGAGGTTCGATGCCGTGCTGGTTTGGAAACTGGACCGTTTCGGCCGTTCCCTCCGGCACCTGGTCAATGCCGGTCAATGAGTGAAATGGGGATGTCACGCCAACTGACTCAGTGGATGCTGCGGATGTTGCGACAGCGAGAAGGACCTTAGCGCAGAGAGGCCTTTAATACATGCTCGGGTGGCTGCTTCTCGCGGATGCGAGACAGCACAAGAAAGTAAAACCGTATTGCCATCCCAGTGCTATCCACAGTGAAGAGCGGCAACATCACCCATCCATAGGCGTCCAAGCGAGGCCTCCGGAGAACGCTGGTCAACATCAGGGTGCAACACATACCTGTGCTGAAACCAAACCGTTACCAAACACCGCTCGACTCCTGCGCGATTTGCCAAGCAACACTTCACAGGTTCGTCAACTCGATAGAAATCAGCGCCGTCCGAAGGCAGCTCCAGCTCCGAGTCCCACCTCTGACATCGCCTATCGGGGTGGGCAGGTCCCCGCGTAAGGGCTTGGTTGCTATCAAGAGTTTTCTCTAGCTCATTGTCAACAACGCATTGTAAAATTGCGCCTCTTCCCGACATCGCGTAGCATCTGACCCAGCATGGCGATTACTACGGCCACGGCGAGCCGTCCACCCAAACTGGTTTTGGGGGAAATTTTTAGTTTCGCCTATGACACCTTCTGCAGCAACAAGGTGCGTTTCTCACTCACCGCGTTGGGAATGGTCATCGGTACAGCTTCCCTCATTCTAGTGGTCACAATCGGAATGACAGGCAAGCAATACGTCTTAAACCAGATTCAATCGATCGGCGCCAACATGATCGATGCTGAGTACCAGGGTGGAGGCGACGGCACTACACCCGATCGCTTGACGATTGACGACATGTACGCCGTGCTGCAACGCGTATCTGGAGTCGTGACTGCTTCGCCCGTGGTTCCGCTGGATAACCGGATTCCCATTGGGTATGGCAAGGAGCGCGATGTTCGCGTGCTCGGGGTTCTTCCCGAATACCGCTCCGTGCGCAATCTGGTAATTGTCTCGGGAAGATTTTTCGACGCGGAGGACGAACAGGCACGCAACAAAGTCGCCGTGATCCAGCAGAAACTTGCCGAACAACTCTACGGACCCGCGGAGAATGCAGTAGGAAAAGTTGTCAAGCTGAGCGGACTGCCTTTCACCGTCATCGGAACGTTCCGGGAGCGAGTCGACACATTCGGGCAGTCGGAAGTCACCGACAGCTCCATGGTGATTCCCTACAGCGTTAGCCGGTATTTTACCAACACGCCATATGTCCAGCAGCTCTACTTCTCGGCGTCTGATCCTTCGATGGTGGTTCCGGTGACGGAACAAATTCGCGAAGTGATCCGGTCGCGCCATCGACCAGAATCGAATTATGTCGTCCAGAATCTCACTGCGTTGCTCAGCCTGGCCGATCGCACGGCAAATGCCTTAACGTTGGTGTTGCTTCTCATTGCGGCGGTGACCTTGCTGGTAGGCGGTATCGGCATCATGAACATTATGTTGGCGACGGTAACCTCTCGAATTCATGAAATTGGCATTCGGAAGGCCATTGGTGCCACGAATGCCGAGATTCGGTTTCAGTTTCTATCGGAGGCAGTTCTGATTTCTCTGATCGGCGGTTTAGGCGGGGTCGTAGTCGGATTGGCACTGCCCTTCTCGGTTCGGTTCCTTACTGATTACCGCATCCCCATCTCGGGACTATCCGCGATCGTAGCCATTTTCGTCTCCGCGCTGGTAGGTATTCTTTTCGGAACGGTGCCAGCCGCACGCGCTGCCAAGATGGACCCGGTGGAGAGTCTGCGATACGAGTGAGCCCGGTCGGGCCGAACGGGCTCCGGCCAGGGGCGCGGTCGAGAGTTTGGGCTAACCAGGAAAATCAAGTAACATGGAATCAAGATGTCTATTTCGGGGATGATTATTCCCGCCGGAGATGTGCTTTTCGTGCGATCGACGAACCATTTCGCGCAGGACAAGGGACTCGATTTTAACCAGACGGAAGGTCCCTGTCACGAATGAAGTCCACTGCCGGTCTGCTCTTCAAAACCTATCTGCTGATCTTCTTGATGGTGATATTTGGTCCCGTGGGCAACGTGCTGCTCGGCAAAGGGATGAAGCGCATTGGCGCGGTGAGCATCGGAACGCCGGCGGAGGCGCTTGACCTCCTTTCCCGCGTCCTCACGTCAGGCACGATTTGGCTGGGAATTGGATCTCTCATTATTTTTTTTGCGGCCAACATGCTGGTGCTCTCGTGGGCGGATTACAGCTATGTCCAACCAGCCTCGTCGGTGGCCTACGGCATGTCTGCCCTACTGGCTCACTTCCTGCTGTGCGAAGTGGTCACACCCACGCGCTGGACTGGGGTGCTGATCATTTGCCTGGGCGTCCTGGTGGTTGGACACACGCCTCCGCGCACCACGGAGTCAAGCTAAATGCTTATTTTTATCTTTTACCTTCTGATTATTGGTGCTGGCACCGGAGGCGAGTTATGCGTCTCCCGAGCTATGAAGGCAGTGGGCGAAGTGAAGGATTTTCGTCCCATTGCTCTGGTGGGCGTGCTCGCCCGCGCGTTGCGAGTTCCGTGGATGTGGGCTGGTCTGAGCCTCATGGGGACTGCTTTCTTCTCCTTGCTCTTGGTGCTATCGAGGCAAAATGTCAGTTTGGTGGTTCCGGTTACAGCCCTGAGCTACGGGGCCGGCGCATTGGGAGGAAAATTCTTTCTCAGCGAACAGGTAACACCGAGGAGGTGGGCGGGCGTGCTTCTGGTCTGCATCGGGGTCGCCGTGGTCATCATAGGTCGGGCGTAATGTGGCGGGAAAAGCTGGATGCACGCTTTAGGGACGGAAGAGAGCGATTTTCAGCCTTGCTAGTAGACCTTAGTTCTTGAGCTCTTGGCAGGTACTGAGCTTGCGAGGAATCTCGCGTTGGGCCTTTCGAAAAACTCCGACGGCTACGCTCGGTTGTGCATCATAAAGAAGGTCGTTAAGATTACATTCTTGCCTGTATAGCTGGCGCCGGCCCTGGTTCCGGGAGTCACAGTCTCCGCGAGCCGATTCGCGGGAATTGCAGGCTGATTCTAAGAAAGCGATAGAGGTGCACGCACTTGTGTGGAATCGTCGGTTTCACCCACAAACGTTGGGTACCTGATTCCGATCGCATTCGGAACGCCGCTGGCACACTCATTCATCGTGGACCGGACCAGCAAGGTGTGTTCGAGTCCGGCCTCTGCTCTATGGGAGCGACGCGGCTCAAGATTATAGACCTGGGTCTCGGCGACCAACCGATTCTGTCTGAAGATGGTGATGTAGCCATCGTGTTCAACGGTGAAATCTACAACCACCAGGAACTACGACGCGAACTGGAAGCACTCGGCCATCGCTTTTACTCACACTGCGACACGGAAACTGTTCTTCGAGCGTTCCTCGAATGGGATACCACTTGTTTTGCACGTTTGCGCGGCATGTTCGCGATCGCGCTCTGGACGAAATCGACGAAGCGGCTCGTGCTGGCACGCGATCGCATGGGGATTAAGCCACTTTATTTCGCGCGGCGTGGAGACGACTTGTTCTTCGGCTCTGAATTGAAGGCAATTCTGATCCATCCTGAGATCGAGCGGCGGTTGAGTTTGGACGGCCTCGATTGCTATCTGTCGTTGAACTATGTGCCGTGTCCCTGGACTCTGGTAGAGGGCATCGAGAAGCTTCCTCCGGGGCAGTGGCTGGAGTGGCGGGATGGCAAGGTTTCTACCGATTCCTACTGGCGCTTGCCGTTCGGAGTCGTCCGTGTTTGGACCCTGGATTCTGCTCGGGAAGAATTAGACGGTCTTCTGCGGCAGTCGATTCGCGAGCATCTGCTTTCCGATGTCTCGCTGGGTATGTGGCTCAGCGGTGGCATCGATTCTTCTACGATTCTGCACTACGCGGCGATGGAATCCAGTGCACCGCTCAAGACTTTCTCGATTTCATTCCAGGGGCGGAGCTTCGACGAAACCGCATACATTCGCGAGGTTGCACAGCGATACCAGACCGACCACGAGGAACTGGATCTGAATCCGCAGACCGACCTGCGAAGTGCGATCGAGGCGTTCGCGTATTACTCGGATGAACCGTCTGCGGACGCCGGAGCGCTTCCGGTCTGGTTCCTTTCCAAACTGAGCAGGACCAAGACAACGGTTAGCCTTAGCGGCGAAGGTGCAGACGAGTTGTTTGGCGGCTATCTTACTCATCGAGCGAACCGCCTCGCTGCGCTCGCCCGGCGATTGCCGCCAAAAGTGCTCCAACGCGCGCTAGACGCATTACGGGTCTGGCCAGTTTCTGACGAAAAAATCAGTTTCGAATACCAACTGAAGCGATTTCTCGAAGGCTCCCTGATGACTCCCGAGCGCGCGCACGTCTACTGGAACGGAGCCTTCAGTGAAGCGCAAAAGCGGGACCTGCTGCGCGCGGAACTCCCGGCTGCTCTCAACGGTGTTCTAGGCGAACTGCGCGATCGGTCTGCTCCCCACGATGATCTGGCACGGTATTTGTGGTTCGATCAGAGATACTATCTTCCCGACGATATTCTGAACAAGGCGGACCGCATGAGCATGGCGCATTCGCTGGAGGTGAGGCCGCCGTTCCTCGATCACCGAATCGTTGAATTCGCTGCCTCCCTGCCCGCGTCTCTGAAAATTCATGGTTCGAGGCAGAAGGTTCTTCTGAAGGAATTGATGCGAGATAAGCTTCCACCTTCGGTTCTCCGACGGAAGAAGATCGGATTCGACATCCCAGCGCACGATTGGCTTCGAGGCTGTCTGCGCCCGCTGATGATGGAGGTTTTGCTGGACGGTTCGTCCGAACACGCAAAAATATTTCGGCAGGACGCCATCGAGACTTATATTCGCCAACACCTGGAGCGTCAAATCAATGTTGGATATCACTTATGGGGTCTGATGGTGCTCTTTCTGTGGATGAAAAAATGGGGGATTCAGACAGCGACCTCCCAGGAGACGAGCGTTTGGATACCGGAAAAAACTGGTACCTATATCTAGGCGTTCTGCTGGTCGCGGGGGCCATTTACTTGGGTTGTATTATTTCTCCTCCCTCCCTCATGGACGACGTGGACGCCGTACAGGCACAGATCGCGCGTAACATGCTGACTTCGGGCGATTGGGTGACGGCGCGGCTGGATGGCGTGGTGTATCTGGAAAAGGCTCCCCTTGTGTACTGGGCTATTGCGGCGAGCTACGTGATTTTCGGTGCGCACGACTGGGCAGCGCGGATCCCGATAGCCCTGTCGGCCATCGCTCTCTGTTGGTTGACGATGGCGTTTGGGGCTTGGGCATTCGGTAAGCGGGCGGGATTCTATGCTGGTCTGTGCATGGCCACATGCATTGGGCTATTTTTGTTCACACGGGTTTTAATCCCTGATGTCATGCTGACCTTCACGGTCGCCCTCGCCATGTGGGCGTTTCTTCGCGCTTTGGACGAAGAGGAACCTCATCCGCGCTTATGGGCTTTCGCGCTGGCCGTGAACCTCGGATTGGGACTTTTGCTTAAGAGCTTGATCGGAATCCTGTTTCCGCTCGCGGCAGGTGCGATCTATCTTGTGATCACTCGCCAGCTCTTTTCTGCAGCTGCATGGCGACGGTTGCATCCCTTCAGTGGATTGCTGATCGTTTTGCTCATCGCCGCACCCTGGCACATTCTGGCGACGTTGCGCAATCCACCTTATTTCGCTTTCACCCTTCACAGCGGGCAGGGGCAATATCACGGATTTTTTTGGTTTTTCTTCATCAATGAGCAGTTGCTCCGTTTTCTGAATCTGCGCTATCCGCGAGACTACAACACGGTGCCGCGCCTTTACTTCTGGCTGCTGCACCTGGTGTGGCTGTTTCCCTGGTGTGTGTATTTTCCTGCGGTTGCCAAACTCTCCTTCAAGCCCAAGTCCAAGTCCAATGACCGCGCCGGGCGAGCCCGCCTTCTGGCGCTCTGTTGGGCAGGTTTTGTACTGGTCTTCTTCACTTTCTCCACCACGCAGGAATATTATTCGATGCCTTGCTATCCCGCGTTAGCACTCCTTTTGGGCTCCGCGATGGCGATGGAGAGCGACTGGATACGGCGCGGCACCCGCGTGCTCTCGGTGGTTGCGGCGTGCGTTGGACTGGTAACGTTAACTCTCTTTTTTCTTACTCGCCACATCCCCGCGCCGGGAGACATCTCGCAGGCGCTCAGCCACCACCCCGGTGCTTATACGCTCTCCTTGGGGCACATGCAGGACCTTACCCTTGAGTCCTTTGCCTATCTTCGGGTGCCCCTGCTGGTGGCCGCAATTGCCTTCTGCCTGGGTGCATTCGGAACCTGGAAGTGGACCGGCCAGCCCGCATTTCTGGCCGCGGCGCTGATGATGGTACTGTTCTTCCATGCGGCCCGCCTTGCCATGGCCGTCTTCGATCCCTATCTTTCCTCGCTGCCGCTGGCGGAGGCGATCCTGAAATCGCCGGAGGGGACGCTGATTGTGGATCACCACTACTACACGTTTTCTTCCGTCTTTTTCTACACCAACCGCACCGCGCTGCTGCGCAACGGCCGCTTCAATAATCTGGAATACGGCGCCTACGCTCCCGGTGTACCCGATGTGTTCATAGACGATTCGCAATTCACGAATCTCTGGCTTAAGCCGGAACGTTCCTACATCATCGCAAACCAGAATGTGGTTCCTCGACTCCAATCCCTGGTGGGCGCTGAGCATCTTAGTCTGGTGGCGGCGAGTGGCGGCAAGGTCGTTCTGACGAATCTCCCAATTGCTATTTCTAGAGGCGAACCGCCCGAGGCGACTGGCGGGACGAAAACGATTGCACAGTGGTCCGAAGCGCACTCAGTTCAGTATGCAAACGAGAGATCGGTAATCATTATTAGAACATCCGGCGAGGAAGCCATATGAGAGTTGCGGTGCTGGGAGGCGATGGCTACTGTGGTTGGGCAACCGCTTTATATTTGTCCAAGAAAGGACATTCGGTTGCGATTGTCGACAATTTTGCGCGCCGGCAATGGGACCACGAACTTGGGGTGCAAACCCTGACGCCGATCCGCCCGCTTTCGGATCGCCTGAGCGTTTGGCAGGATCTCACTGGGGAGACCATCGAGCTCTCTGTGGGCGACGTGACAGAGTATGACTTTCTCTCCTCCGTTATCCAGGACTTCGAACCGGATGCAGTAATCCATTTTGCCGAGCAGCGAGCCGCCCCCTATTCCATGATCGATCGCAAGCATGCGGTGTTCACTCAGGTGAACAATGTGGTGGGCACGCTCAATCTGCTATTCGCGCTGCGCGAGTTTCAGCCCGATTGTCACCTCATCAAGCTCGGCACCATGGGTGAATATGGCACTCCCAATATCGATATTGAAGAAGGCTACATCACCATCGAACACAATGGGCGACGAGACACCGTGCCGTATCCCAAGCAGCCCGGCTCCTTTTATCATCTCTCGAAAGTGCACGACAGTCACAACATCATGTTCGCCTGCAAGGCGTGGGGACTGCGAGCCACTGACCTCAACCAGGGCGTGGTGTATGGAACCATGACCGATGAAGTGGCTTTGAGCGAAGCGCTCATCAATCGCTTCGACTACGATGAGGTCTTCGGCACCGTTCTCAATCGTTTCTGCGTTCAGGCAGCCATTGGGCACCCGCTCACCGTGTACGGCAAGGGAGGCCAAACCCGCGGATTTTTGGATATTCGCGACACGGTACGGTGTGTCGAGATCGCTTGTTTGAATCCTGCGGCCCGAGGTGAGTGCCGGGTCTTCAACCAGTTCACCGAACAGTTCTCAGTCTTGGACCTGGCGCGAATGGTCGAAATCGCCGGGGAAAAGGTAGGTCTGACAGTTAAGATCGATCACCTCCCCGATCCGCGAGTGGAGGCAGAGGAACACTACTACAACGCGAAACACTCGAAGCTGATCGAACTCGGTTTGGAACCGCATTTGCTTTCCGACTCTTTGTTGGATTCGCTGATGAATGTTGCGTTGAAGTATCGCGACCGGGTCGATCCCAATGTGATGATGCCGCGGATCAACTGGCGGCAACCCCGTAACGAGCGCCGGGTGCAGACCAGTCGAGAACCCGCCCGTCTGGTCGAAGCTTCGCTTGAGACCGTGGGTGGATCGGACGAGAAGAGTAACGGTAAGCGTCGCACTGCGAGAAGAGCGCGCGTAGCCGGTTGAATCTTAAGCCCGGACTGAGGGAGAGCTGGGTCTCAGCCCGCGGGCTCGACCGTGGTTGGAGTCACGGGCACGAGCCTGCCATCGCGGATGTAGTACTCGCTATCCCGCCAGCGGATGCTGTTGCGCGCAAAACTGGTCACCCAAATGAAGAAAGCCAGGGCGTCCCATGCCGGGATCAGTCCCAACTTCTTCCAAAGCACATCATGCTTCAGGCCCCAAATGCCAATCATCCAGGTCATGGCAAAGCGCAGGACAAGATAGGTGCCGAGATAACCGAGCGCAACTCCCATTGAGGGGTGGACTGCAATCGCAGCCAAAGACCAGGGCAACCCCTGTGTGAGCAGCAGGCCGAGGTGTCCCCATGGCCTCATATGGCGCATTACCACGATCCAACGCAGGCGTTTGTGGAGAAGGTCGCGCAGCGATTGATAATCGGTGACCGTCAGAATTGTGTAGGGCAAGAGTTCGACTTCGTAGCCCTGTTCGGCGATGAGGCGGCCCACCAGCAGATCATCGGCAGGACGGTCTTCTATCGCTCCATAGCCCCCGAATCCGGCCAGTCGTGTGCGCGTGGTGGCAATAGTCGGCCCCAGCGCAAACTTCACTCCGTCAAGCTGACGTGCGACCAGGATGCCGGCATAGAAGTCGGAAAACATCCCAATCGTCTGGAGACTTTCGGTGAGCGTTTTCTCTACGATCGGCACGTAAAAACAGGTCACAGCTCCCACCTTGGGATCGGCCAAAGGAGCAACCACCGTGCGCAGATAGTCGGGCTGTACTCGGACGTCACTGTCGCTAATTACAACCACTTCGTGCTGAGCTTCGCTGACAAGGCGGGCCAACTTGACGACTTTGTCGTTGGATCCTCTTCCGCCTGAACCAAACAACACCCGAATGCGGCGTTCCGGAAAATCGCGCGCCAGCTTCTGCAGGACGGGAACAACCCGGTCGTCTTCCTCGCCGACGCAAAAGAGCAGCTCGTAATCTGGATAGTCTTGCCGGCAGAAGGTGGCGAAGTTTTCATAGGCGTCCGGATCAAGCCCACGAATCGGTTTTAGATTACTCACCGGCGGAGTAAAGCTACGATTGGATACGCTGCGACGCGCGGTGCGGCGAAAGAATTGCCAGGAGCTGAACAGGGCAATCAAATAATAGACAAATGGGATGGCAGCGACGGCGAGAAGCACATGCCTGATGCTGAAAATCATCGAGACCCTCGCGCGCCGAAGATGAACGACCTTGCCGAAGCGATGATTATCCCCCCACATTCTGCGAGCCCAACAAGCCAGAATTGCCCAGCGCCTCTGTTTTTCACAAGAATTGGCCGCCTCGAAAGTTTGGAACTCTCCACCTCCAGCGGACGAGGAATGTGTTTCGCGCTTCGTGCTTTGACGCACACCGGATTTTTGATCGGCTATTCCTTCCTTGGCATCGACATAAAGCTCGGGGGCGAGAATTCAACTCTGCCTGGTTACTTAAGAGAGTTGTGCGCACGTTGTCCAAATGAACTCACTTCGTTATCATAGTTTATAGTGATCTCTTTTGCACCCAGATGACATTTCGTTCATCTTCTTCGTCTTTCGCGGCCTGCGGAGACCGCGACAAATGACGAATTCGTAATGCTGAAGAAGATACTTGTCAGCCCAGCGGAAGATGATCGTAAACTTAACGTATTCCTTTCTTGCCAAGCGTATGCGAATGAAACTTGCCAGTGTTGGACAGCGATCACCGTCGGCCCTGTTCCGCAAAGCGGTCGCGAGCGCATTCCTGCTATGTATGGCAATCTGTGGCATCCCCAGCCTTTCTGGAGCCGCCGATTCACGCACCTGGGTTATACGCCTCTCGGTGATTGACGAAAAGAATCAGCCGGTGGCTGATGCGACGATTGAGCTTCGGCTAGGCGATAAGCTAGCAATTACTGCCAAAACAGATACTACGGGAAATGCGACGCTCAGGGTCGACGTCCCGGGGACCTATTCGCTGGGCATTCAAAAGAAGGGCTACCTGCCGACTGAGACCGCTTTGGAAGTTAGCGAAGGGAGTGCTGCCCAGGATATCGATGTTGTGCTCAGTGCCGCGGCGTTGAGTAAGCAGAGCGTGGAAGTCAAGGGCGAGGCGTCCAATCCCATAACCGAAACCTCAAGCGGCGCCACAACCTTGGCTCCTACGAAAGCCAAAGACACTCCGTTACTCCCAGCTACATTGGTGGATGCCCTGCCGCTGATACCTGGCATCGTGCGCGGCCCGGACGGGAGCGTGCGAATCGCAGGTTTCGGCGAAGACCATAGCGCGCTGCTGATCAATTCGGTGGATGTGACCGATCCCGCTACCGGGGGCTTTGGACTTAGTGTCCCGATCGACAGCGTGCAGACCATCGAAGTGTCGGAGATGCCCTACCTCGCAGAGTATGGGCGCTTCACCGCGGGTGTAGTCGCGGCCGATACACGACGCGGAGGTGAGAAATGGGATTACAGTCTGAATGATCCGTTTCCCGACTTTTTCATCAGAAGCGGGCACCTGGACGGCGTCAGGGACGCTGCTCCTCGATTCAATCTCAGTGGCCCCATTATTGCCAACCGCCTGTACTTTCTGGAAGGCGTCGAATACCTGCTCGACAAGCAGGAGGTTCGCACCCTGCCGTTTGCCCAGAGTCTGAGCACCTCAAAGGCGTTCAACTCCTTCACGCAATTCGATGCGATCCTTTCTGCCCACCAAACCCTGACCGGCAGTTTCCATTTCGCTCCACATACGCTGCAGTATGCCGGACTGGATTACTTCAATCCGCAACCGGTAACGCCCAACGCGGATTTCCACGAGACTACCGGCACGCTCACAGACCGGCTGGCCCTCGGCGGCGGGCTCTTGGAGAGCACGGTGTCCAGCAGGGTGGTGAGCAGTGGCATTACGGCACAGGGAACAGCCGACATGGTACTGACTCCGATCGGAAACCTTGGCAACTACTTCAGCCAGGAATCGCGCCATGCCAATCGTTTTGAATGGATTGAAGAATGGACAGCGCGCACGTTTCACTTCGCCGGGCAGCACACCCTCAAGTTTGGATCGGTGCTCGGCCATAGCGAGAATGTGGGCCACTTCAACGCTCGTCCGGTGCTGATCGACGATGCCAGTGGTAATCTCCTGCAGCAGATCAATTTTTCCGGAGCAGGAGCGTTCGATCTTGCCGACGTGGAGCCGGCGGCGTTTGCCCAGGATCACTGGGTGCTCAATTCTCATCTGGCGATTGACGCCGGTCTCCGCCTCGAAGCTCAGACGATTACTTACACCACCCGCGCTGCTCCACGCGCTGGTTTCGAGTGGACCCCTGATGTGGGGAAAACGATCGTTCGCGGTGGCATCGGCGTCTTTTACGATTCCGTTCCGCTCGATGTTTATGCGTTCAACAGCTATCCCCAGCAGACGATCACAACGTACAATTCGTCCGGCGTCCCCGTGGGGCCTCCGGTGCAATACCTCAACCTCACCGCCCAGGCGGCGCAATCGGCCTTTCCGTTTATCGATAGTGCTCAGAAGAACGGTAACTTCGCTCCCTACAGCGTGGCGTGGAACGCGGCGTTCGAACGCTCCGTGAATCGCTTTCTGCTGCTTCGGGTGAAATACCTTCAGAGCCACGAACAGGGCATGATAACGCTCCGGCCGGAAGTCATCCAGAACCAGAATGCGTTTGTGCTCGGGGCATCCGGCTCGGCGCACACGCGGCAAGCCGAGTTTACGGCGCGGATTGGAGCGGCTTCCAATCGCCAGTTTTTCTTTTCCTACGTTCGGCAATATGCCCACGGCGACATCAGCGATGCCAACTCTTACCTGGGGAATTATCCTTTTCCTGTCGTGCGCAACGGCCTCACAGCCAGTTTGCCCAGTGAGATTCCCAACCGGTTTCTGCTTTGGGGCTCATACGCTTTTCCACGGAAAATCATGGTCACGCCACATGTGGAGCTTCGTAACGGTTTCCCCTACCAGCCGACCGACGTGTTCCAGCAGTACGTAGCTGCAACCTACGGTCCGCAATATCGTTTCCCAAAATACTTCTCTCTCGACCTGCGAGTTTCGAAAGATATTCAGGTGGACCCGAAACACGCAGTGCGCCTCTCGGGTACAGTACGTAATCTGACCAACCACTTCAATCCGCTCGAGGTGCACTCGAACATTGCCGATCCGCAGTATGGCGATTTCTTTGGGAACACTGGTCGGCGATTTGTGCTCGACTTCGATGTTCTGTTCTGATTGCGACAATGAGATCATCGCACCCCTTTCCAAGGAATCACCCGTTGGAATCGCTTTTGTCACCGAAAGAAGGATGCCTGAGGATAGCTTTCTGGCGCGAGAATACGGCGAATGAAGCAAGAACCACAAGCTCCGGTTCTATCGGGAGCCGATAGGAAATCTCCGAATGAGTGAAGTAGTAAACCAAAGGAAACGCAAGCAAAACGAGAACATAGGGCATCGCCGCATTCCGTGAGCTGCGGAGTGCTTTGTGCAAACCAGTCATAGCCAGAACTGTGAATGTCGTGCAAAAAAACGTGTTCGCCAGGTCCAACGGCTCTTCGCGCAGGTATTCCGGGCTAAGGCTCCAGAAACCGGTCCACATGTAGACGACGCGGCGAAATGAGCGCCACAGGTAAATTCCTGGATGACTCTGAATGAAGGCAAGCGCCTGCCGACGTTCCCTAAGCATGTAACCCAGCTCTCCCAGTTGGCGAAATTCAGCCAGTTCCGCATTGTTGCCTGCCGGGTGGACAGAATCGTTCCACCAATGCGGAGCATTCCCGAGATTGCCGACACAGACCTCCATCCAAAAATTATCCTTCAGGAATACGGGTTGATGGAACACCCGATAATTGTGCACCATCCAGGGCGCAACAGTGGCGAGCAGGGCGAACACCGCGGTCACCGCAGGCATCTTCCAGTTTCTTCTGTTGCGATGCAGTCGATAGCAAGCCCAACCGCCCAGAAACGGCAGAACGGCTAAGACCACGGGAGTAGTGAGCGCCGCAAACCCCCAGAGAAATCCAAAGCCTGCCCACATCCAAAGGCGAGTCCGCGTTTCCAGATACGAAGCGATCAAGAGCAGCAGCGTGAGAAGCAGAGCGACCAGGCTGTGATACCACATCGAGCTGGCAGAGAAGTAGACCGCGTAAGGGAAAAACGCCCAAGTCCAAACAGCCCCCTTAGCCGTTCGAAGACCGAAGCTGTTTCGCGCCAGAGAAAAAATTGGAATGCAAGTTAGAGCTGAAGTCAGACTATTGAAGGTAAGCACCGCCAGCGCCGCAGCTCTTGTGTAGGCCCCAAACAATGAGAAAACAGAGCTCATCAGATAGGGAAAAACTGGAGTGATCATCGCCGTAGGCCCAGTCTCGACCCAATACGGATTGCTGAATCCATGACCATTGGCTATCGAGTAAGCAATCTTGCCCATTTCGTAGCCGAACTCCCAGTGGTCGCGGCCTGGAACCAAGAAGTCCTGATAGACGAAACCGACAACCATCAGGCGCAGCGCCAGGGCTGTCAGAACAGCCCAAATCACCTGAGAACGATGATAGGAGTCGGTTTCAGGAGCCCCGTGGGTTGTCTGTTCTCTGGCTTTCATGGAGCGGTTTGAGAGCTGCGGCGAAGCGTTCCATATTTCAGAGTGGATGTCCTCGCCGCTTCGCAGACCTAAACATCGTCCTTACTTCCGTTGATCTTACACGATTCTATTTTCGGGCCTCGAGCGATATCCGAACCAGACGGCGGCTCAGAAGGCCGTCGCCGCACTTCGGGCAGACATCAACTCTGAGAGTCTGCGCACCAACTTGACTCCGATCAGTGTTCAAACGCTTGTCGAACACTACCGGGAAAAAGAGCTGGGGCCGGACTGCACCAAAACGCGGAAGACGCAGGTCACCTACGTAGGCTATTTCCGAAAGTGGATTTTGCCCCGTTGGGGAAGCTATCACGTAACCGAGGTCAAAGCAGTCGCGGTGGAGCAGTGGCTTCGTTCGCTCAAGTATGCGGGGTGGTTCTTATCCCGCTCGTGCTCTTCCGCAAGAACCTTTTCGAGCCAATGGGCTTGCTGGTCAGCGACCCACTTATCCACGAACGCGGGCTCGTGAGCGATGACGAACTCCTCGCCGCAAGCATCACACCGCAGGGTACCCATTTCATGGAAATCCGCCGCCTTCTGTCGGATCTGACCCTTTTTTATTGCCACTGCCTTCATCTACTGAACTTCTCCGATTGCATGGCCTTCCGCTCTTTCGCCTTTCTGCATTCGCTCCGGGTTCACTTTACTCTGAACAGCATGGCCTTGCCCAACTTTTTCTTGAGTTTTCTCGCTCGTCCTAACGCGACCATGACGTAGAGTGCATTCAGGCGATCAAAGTAGTCTCGGAACAAACCTGCTCGGTTTCCTTTCGGTTTCAACATATTGACCGTCACCTGCTTGCCCTTGAATTTGCGACTGATCACATCGGGAACTTCTTTCTGGACAAGCGTGACGGAATAGTTTCTGGGCGACTGAGGGGTGGCCACTAGATAGCCACTCTCCCCCTGAAAGATGTAGTGATCCGTTTCTCACCCTCCGCCTGACCGATGAACCTTGCACCGCTGAACAGATTCTTGACGGCCATATCCCCTCCTGGGAAATCGCCCGTGTATCCGATGAACCACCAGCGAGGCCGCTAGGAGATCAATAGCGGGTCGCTGTTCAGGCTGATTCTCGTTTCTTCGCTTTCCGCTCTTTCGCCTTCCGTGTTCGTGCCTTCGCCGCGGCCTTCGAGGCTTTGATCGCACTTTCCCTGCGTTGTTCGGGTGTCATTGCCTTGGCGCGAGCACGACCGCCGCGCTTACCCATTGCCGCCATCACCTTCGCAATCGTGTTTCTGTCACTCATGGTGTAGATAGTACACCGTAGCGCTACGGTGAGATACTGAAACCAAGGGAGCACCTAAATGAAAACAGCTAGAAGACTTGGCATCAGACGACTAGCAGAACAAGCCGAGAGTTATTGTGAGCCTGATTCACGTGGCGGCCCGCCTGTCTTGATAGTGAACTGCCAGGGCGCATCCATAATTTCCTCCACCTTCGAGAGGAGCGTTTTTTGGGCTGGGGTGGCTTTGAGAAGCTTGGAGGGTGAAAAGTTGTTGGCTAATCTCTATGTCCTTTCTGATGGTCTTTACGGGGAAGGTTTAGCCCACGCCAACCTGAAGAAACTTGCTCAAGATGTTCTAAAAACTCTCACGAATGACGGTATCGCCATCGCCTGCAGCATCATTTCGCCAGCCGACATCGAACGCACGAAGTGTCATGAACGCGGCCACGTTGTTCAGTTTGGTGTCGAAGCAAAGGCTCGCTCAAGTCCAGGCGGCATCGGATGGTACGAAGACTTGTTCGCCCGCACCGAAGCTCGGTTCTTCGTTGAGGGGTTGAAGCGACAAGGCAACATTCTCTACGAGACTGACTGCAAGATCTCGATCGTCAACGAGTTTGCGATGAAGATCAACGATGGTGAGTGGCGGGAATATGACGTCGCCCCGGACGCGGCCAGAGCTTGGATTACGGCGTACTTTTGCGGAGTGCGACAAAACCTGGGAGAAGATACCCTGCTTAAGTTCCTTCCCGTTCTGCGCGGGAGGGTTGCCAAGACAGCATTTAGCGATTCTGTGAGCGGTCCCCACCGCCCCTTTTTCAAGCGCCCCGCCCGAGTGCTACTAACACTTGGACGGAGCTAACCGAAATGCACCTTAATTGGAGGCGCAAATGGCTACATACGAACCTAGCATCAGTCCTTTTCCCGCTCAAGGGCAGAGCTCAGCTGTGCGGCTAGATCCCATAGAGATCGCTCGTGACGCCGCGGCTGCCGAACTTGAGTGCCGACAGGCGATCCTCGCAACCCTCTTGCTGGAAGATGAACTAATCGGACGCTTGCGGTCCTCGATGGTTGTAGCGAAGGCGCGTAAGGACGGCGGGCAATGACCACCAACCGTGTAGCAGTCTACTCAAGAGTGAGCACGAACCATGGCCAGGATCCCGAGCTTCAACTTCGCGAGCTGCGCGAATATACCGCATCGCGCGGGCTGACGATCGTTCAGGAATACACCGACGTAGGTTATTCGGGCTCGAAGGAATCGCGACCAGCCCTGAATCAACTCATGGCAGATGCTCGGCGGCGCCGTTTTGATGCCGTGTTGGTCTGGAAGCTGGACCGGTTCGGCCGATCCCTCCGGCACTTGGTCAACGCTCTCGCAGAACTCGAAGCGCTCGGGCTCAGTTTCATCAGCCTGCGGGACAATCTCGACCTCAGTACGCCATCCGGTCGGCTTATGTTTCAGATCATTGGGGCCATGGCCGAGTTCGAGCGTTCGCTGATCCAGGAGCGGGTAAAGGCAGGCCTTCGGAACGCGAAAGCAAAAGGCAAGCGCCTCGGACGTCCGCGCGTTGTAGTCGATGAAACTGCGATTTTCGCGATGCGCGCTTCTGGGGCTTCCTGGCGCACGATCTCGAAGAAGTTAGGGATTGGGCTGGGGACGGTCCACAGAATCGCTCAGCCGCGTTCCAAAAACCTCTGCGGGACGCACGCAGCCACGCCGCCAGGCGCTGGCTGCGGCAATTCTATCGCAGAGGTAGAATCGCCCATCACTCACCGCAGAATGTCCTACAATCCAGCCGGGAGAACGATATGACGCAGACCGAACGGCAGCATCCCGATCAACAATTAGCTGAATCCTTGCAAGCCGACGCGGAACTCCAGCAGGCGGCTCTAGCCTACATAGCGGAGCAAAGCGCGGAGAATCGCCGAGCACTGAGCAAGGCAGTAAGCCATCTGCAGGAACTGATTCCTTGGCCGGAAGAGGAGAAGGTTTGCCCAGCGCACCAGCGAATGCTGGAACTGATGCCAGGACATCTTCGCTGGCCCGACCCGATCTGGGGAGACAGTATCTTCGACTAGGAGAACGCAATGCAGGACAGGAAGGTCAGAGCGCTATCGGCTCAAGCCATTGAGTCGACTGGAGATTACCGCAGAGAATCTGGTTGTTTCCGGCGGGCTACTCTCAAGTCAGGATCGAAGGCGAACTCGAACTGACCATCGACGGCGTCAAGCAAGTTGCTCGACCGGGCATGGTGGGGATTGTGCCCAGCAATGTGCGCCACTCGGTCAAAGCTCTGACGGATGGTCGCGCCATCATCGTTGACTATCCGCTCAGGCGAGATATGGGCGATACACATTCGTAGCTTGGGAATGTCTGCGTTTGCAAACGAGTGAGGCGTACCATTTGGGCATGAGCAGAATACATTCAGCATGCCCTGACTCAGACCGTTCTAATGGGGTGGTAGCCGACGATGTTCTTTTCCGACAGGAGCCAGACGAAGAAGAAGACGAAGAGGAAGACGAAGGCGACGGCAAAGAAGATGACGATGATGACGATGACGACAAGGACGATGACGGCTACTCGGAGTGATCATCGAGTGAGTCCGGTTCGTTCTAGCTTCGCTTTCAGATAGCAGGGTCGCAGCGAGTCAAGACAGGCGCAGACTCTTGAGCGAGGCGCGAGCCGCTCCTCGACTGATGTCAGGCACAATGACCAATTCAAGAACGGTGACATCCGAGAGTTCAACCTGATATTCCTCGACCTCGCGTGTTGTCTTAGGGGGACTGAAATTCCACTGCTGGCGCACAATTTCTCGAAATGAGCGTCCACCATCTGGAGACCATCGCAAGACGAACTCTTGGGTACGTTCCGTCTCGGTTTCTTCGAAGGCGAGCGCGATGCGTGTGAGTCTTTGTGGCTCATCGAAGATTATAGCTTGCGATCGGATACGTTCCGGTGTGGAAGGGTTGCGACAGCCGCCATGAGCGGTACGATGTGCAAGAACAGCACCGGGTCAGCGATCGAATTGTTGGGCACCTCGATGTGCCGACCAAGCTCGTAGTAAATAAAGAGCCATTGGTCCAGCGCCCAGAGGCCATAGGCAATTGCGAGGAACACCCAGAACGGTCGACTCCCCTGCGTGTTCTGAATTCCGTTGCGAACCGCAAAACTGGTTGCTAACAGCAGGAGAAGGAAATAACTGATCCCACTGTATGAAACTAGGAACGAACCCGGCCTTACGGCGAGCGAAAGGATGGCTTTGATGACTACGATTCCGATCAGCGCGGTCGGCCAAGAAAGCAATCTTAGCCTCGTTCCGAGATTCGACGGGGACCGTTTCGTCATGATTCGAGAAGACCGCGCGACATAAAACCGCCAATCAAATGCAGAAACAATTCCAATTTATCTACTTTACCCAGCAGCACGCATGGAATCGCTTCCCGAACCGAGAGGAATACGGGCGTGGATCGTAGTACCACGCTTGGGCTGCGAGTCGATTGACAGCGTTCCCTTCACCAGCTTCAGTCGCTCCTCCATACTGACCAGGCCAAGACCTCGGCTCGTCTTGGCCGCTTCGCGGTCAAAGCCTGCGCCGGAATCCTTAACCGTGAGATGAATCTCATCCGACGTTCCCCAGAGCCGCACTTCGAAGTGCCGTACTCCACTGTGTTTCGCGGAATTGTGCAGGGCTTCTTGCAGAACTCGGAAGAAGCAAAGAGAGATGTCCGGCGACAAAGGGCTTGGCAGATCGTGCGTTTTGAAGTCAATCTCCGCTTTCTGCTGCTCGCCGAACTCTTGGCAGAAGCCTCTCATGGCCGCAGCAATACCCAGATATTGCAGTTTTGCCGAGTGCAACTCGTGCGACAAGGATTGAGTATCGGCGGCTATCTCCGAAATCCGTTTCTGGAGTTCGCCCATACGGCTGTGGACTTCGGGCAAACTGGGAGGGTCTTCGTGGAGTTGTTGTATCTCGATTGCCAACATGGCGAGGCGTTGACCGATGTCGTCGTGAAGCTCTCTGCCGATCCGGGTACGTTCCTGCTCTTGTGCCTCAATCAACTTGCGGCTCACGCTGGCGAGGGCCGCTTCGGCGAGTTTGCGCTCGGTGATGTCGATAAACGCGACCACAGCTCCAACAACCTCGTGCCCTCTCCGCTGCGGATACGACCAATATTCAGCGGGGAAACTTGTTCCGTTCGCTCTCCATAGTACCTCGTCGTCCGCATGGACTCCTTCCCCAGTTTGTGTTACCCGGTGAACTCGACACTCCTCCACGGGGAACAAAGTCCCATCCGCACGAGTGTGATGAATCAGTTCATGCACATTCTTGCCGAGGAGTTCGTCAACCCGTTCATACCCCAAAGCGCGGAGACAGGCAGGGTTGCAGAACGTGCAGCGGTGTTCGAGATCAACCCCATAAATGGCTTCGGCGGTCGAGTCCAGAAGTAGTCGGAGTCTATCCTCACTCTCGCGCAGGGCCCCTTCCGCGTGCTTGCGCTCGGTAATGTCCGCTACCATGCCTACAATCCGCAGTATTTTGCCTTGTCCGTCGAAGTGCGCGCGACCGGTTCTCTCCACCCAAATCACACTACCGTCAGGACGTACCATTCGATGGCTGACTTGAAGGTGGGGCTTTTCAGCGCTAAGCGCAGCATCTGCGGCCAAAAGTTTCTCTCGGTCGTCTGGGTAAACCTTAGCCAATATTTGTTGCCCAGTAGTAACGTGCGCCACGTTATCGATCCCAAGAATCTCGGCGCAATCTCCCGAGCGCACGATCACGTCGGTGGCAGCATCCCACTCATAGGCGAACATCTTTCCGGCCTGAGCTGCCAAATGAAACCGTCCTTCGCTCTCATGCAGTGCCTCTTCCGCCCGCTTGTGCTCGGTGATGTCACACACCATCGCCAGCGCCCCATCAAACTCTCCATTGTCTTTGATCAGAGAGCTAACTGCCATTCGTACCCACAATTCCGAACCGTCCCTTCGCCGGAGCCGTTCGTCAATCTGCTCGCGCAGCCCTTGCTGTCGGCGCTTCAACGCTTGCTTCTTGTGCTCGACATCCTCGCGAAAGTAAAAATCGAATACACTCCGCCCAACCATCTCTCCCGGTTCGTATCCCAGCATCTCCTCCATCTGCCGATTCACATAGGAAGTGTGAAGTTCCGAATCAAGGAGCCAGACTCCTTCGCTGGTGGTCTCAACGATCCTGCGATACCGCTTTTCGCTTTCCCTGATTGCATCTTCCGCCCGCTTTCGCTCCGTGACGTCCCGCAAGACAATAGCGATTCGATTGACGCCCGTGGGTCCCTCGATGGGAAAGTACGACACGAACAGGTCTCTCTCGCCCAGATTGGTATACCTGTACTTCAACTCGTACTGGACGACTTTGCCCTTGAAACACTCATCCATTTTTCCTAGGTGCAGAGTTGGTCGGCACCTGACATCCAGATAAGTACAGGGGCAGTGTCGGCAATCAGTCGGAAGCGTTGTTCGCTTTCGCGGGTTTCGCGCAGCACCGCTTCTGCCCTCTTCAGTTCCTCTATGCGACGACGCTCAGTCGCGTCACGAGTTGCACTAATCGCGAACGTCTCAGACCCGATGGTTAAAAGGCTGAGGCTGACATCCACGGGAATTTCGCTGGCATCGCTACGCACAGCGAAGATTTCCAGTACTTGCTTAGCTTGTGTTTCTGGATTGGCAAAAAAGTTTTCGCGATGCTGCCGATGGCGGTCGCGAAGCCTAGCCGGGGTCAGCGATTCGACCACTTTTCCAATCAAGTGCTCACGACTGTATCCGTAGAGATTCTGTGCTTGCAGATTGGCAACAACAATTTCCCCTGCTCGGTCTACCACCAACATGGCGTCAGGGGCAGCTTCCAGCAGCGAGCGGAAACTCGTGTCCGCCCATTTGGGCGGGTGCATTTTGGGATCAGGCTCGGCGGCAGAAGCTTTCGGCAGGAACTTCTTACCTCGACGGGGTGGGCTGGTACTCACCCGCAATCGCTGCCGCTGAAGCACGACATGCCCCTTTGAGCGGGCCTGTGTTCCGCGCTATCCGCTTGATTCTTCGTGGTCCGCTTATAAACGGAAGTTTTAAAAGGGCGTTGCTCTATCACCTGAGCTTAATGAGCATCTCCGTTGGCGGCAACTTACCGGCCCATCCAGCTCGGCTAAGATACTGACGCGCACGCTATCCTCGCCTGGTGCGAATCCGTTGAGCTCACTAAAATCAATCGGCATGAAGCTACTCCTCCAATTTGTGGTTGATCTTGTTGCGCGGGGGTTGCGGATTTTGCAGGACTTTGCCGGATTCTGCCGAGGGAAGTGAAGCAGACTCTTTGTTTTCAGAGCCCGTACTAGGACTCATAATCCGTAGGTCGTAGGTTCGAGTCCTACCGCCGCCACCAACCTTCACATTAAAGGATAGGTTTCGAGCCGGAAAACTTTCGTTTAAACAGTCCCGCGATAACAGCAAGTCCCGTGCCCAGCATACTCAAAGTAGTTGGTTCAGGAGTAGCGAGTCCCGTAGTTCCCCCGCTGATGTGTCCAATACCCTTATTAAGCTGTTGACGGGTGGAGAAAGTTGTCTCCGTAACCGTAGCGTTGACCGTTCTTCCGGTGTAGAGCACGCCGGAGATTGTGCCGCTGAGAGTGTAAATTACGGTACCGCCCTGTTTCACTAGCGTCCATGCAATCGGACCCGTGAAGGCGCCCGTAAAGAGGGCACCACTTGGAACTCCTTTTGCTTTTCCATCCACAACAAATGTCGAACCTACGCTGGAAAATGTTCCGCCGGCTGAAATGCTTCCGCTGATCAAGGGGCCGGTCGAGAAGCTAACAGAACCAAGAGAGTGTCCTTTAGCGGCCACAATTCCGTTGAAGCTCGTCAATTGTGATTGCGTTGAAGTGATGCCCGCACTCGAAATTGCAATGCTGCCGAACCGATTGGTAAGACTGATCGCATCGGCGAAAGCCGTGAGGGGTAAAGCAAGTGCGAGCACAATGAGAATCAACGCTGCTTTCATCTGTAAATCTCCCGTGGTCTTAAGTTAACTGCGATTTCACCGAACCATTACGTTCGTAATAGTACTGTCGCCACAGTGGTGCGACTGTTCGAGAATGCTCACTTCTTCAGATTCTCCCGCGGAAAAGATCCTTTGAAAAGTCTTCGCATCCGGCTCCTGTTCGTGAAGACTGCTGCGACTGAGTTGCCAAGATTGCACCAATGCAGGCTTAGGGCACACAGGTGTGCTCTAACCCTAACCAGCATTCGACAAGATGCCGGAGTTGTTTGCTATCCGGCGAAGACGGTACTTAGGAAGAAAACACCACCTAGGCGGCCAGCGTATGGCAGCCGTTGCTCCAAAGCGTACGAGCAAGTGCTTCGCCGTCTTCGCCTTAGAATGATTCCTTATCGGCGCGGGAAATTGGGCTAGGGCATTCGCCTCAACGTTTAGCCCCAACATGCCGTATAATTCGGCGCTGATCCCGAGCGTCCATGGGTGCCGAACCCTACAGCGAACGCCGTATCCTGCCAGCAGAGCGGTATTCCATCGCCGTCATTACGCTGGATGAGCAGATGTTTCGGGAAATGCGCGGGGCGCTCGCTTCCAGCTTCCGCGCTATTCTTGCCAGCACTGAATCACAAATCAAGATGCTTATCGATGACTCGGACATCCATGGAATCGTTCTTGATCTGGAAAGCATTGGCGATGGCGCCGCTGACGGCATCGAGGTGCTGCAGGAAATGCGCCGGCTGCGCGATGACCTGATCATGGTGGCGATCACCGCTTCGACCAGCAGCGAACTTCCCCTGCAGGCCAGTCAGGCAGGGACAGACCATTTCTTTCTTAAACCGGTTGACGGTCAGCAGCTGCGAACCGTGCTGCTGGAGACCATGGAGAAGCGAGCTCTGCAGTTCGAAGGCCGATGGTTGCTGGATCAGGTCGAAAACCGCTCTGCCTTCTGCGGCCTGATCGGCGGCAGCGAGGCCATGCGCAAGGTGTATCGGGCGATCGAGGCGGTCGCGGGCAGCAACGCCAGCGTCGTGATCCGGGGCGAGAGTGGCGTGGGCAAAGAGTTGGTTGCCCAGGCGATCGTCCAGAGCGGGGAACGCCATGACAAACCTTACGTGTGCCTGAACTGCTCCGCTCTCCCGGAGACACTGATTGAATCGGAGCTCTTCGGATACGAAAAGGGCGCCTTCACCGGCGCCGACAGCGCCAAGCCAGGCTTGATTGAACTGGCCCACACCGGCACCCTTTTTCTGGACGAGATCACGACCCTCAACCTTGGGTTGCAGAGCAAACTGCTGCGCGCTCTCCAGGAGCGGTTGGTGCAGCGGTTGGGGGGAAGAGCTGCCAAGAAAATTGATTTCCGCCTCATCACCGCTACCAACGACGATCTGGAAGGTGAGGTGAAAAAAGGCCGGTTTCGTGAGGACCTGTTTTATCGGATTAATGTTGTCCCCATCGTGGTTCCTCCCCTGCGCGAGCGCCGCGAGGACATACCCCTGCTGGCCGAGCATTTCCTCAGGCTGTATTGCACCGCCAACCGGAAACCGGCCAAACAGTTGCAGCCTGAAATCATGGGGATTCTTGAGGATTGCCCCTGGCCGGGCAACGTGCGCGAGCTTGAAAACGTAATCCAGCGCCTGGTGATCATGAGCGATGGCCCGGTGATCGCGGCCCATCATCTGCCGCAGCACCTCCTCTCTTCGAGCGCGGCCAGCCACGAGGCCATTTTGATCCCCGAAGGAGGAGTAGACTTCGATGCCGAGATGGAGAACATTCAGATTGCCTATCTCAGTGCCGCGCTCCGCCGGAGTGATGGCAAGAAGTCCGCTGCCGCCGCTCTGCTTCGGATCGACCCACAACGCATGAAGTACCTCTGCCGGAAGTTAAAGCTTTGATGGTTGGACGACGGCAAACGGTTAATAATTGACCAGTACGCGGTTAATAATTGACCAATAACAATTTTTTACCGTTCGGGAACGATTTCGAAAACTCTGGGAAACAATTACTAAACATTTTGGACTGTTGCACTTAGTGGTTTCGATCGTGAGCTCTTCCAGTTTGGTACGACCCGTGCTCTAGAGGAAAGCGATCAGTCGAAGCGATCAAAATCTAGCGTGAGGAGCGTCCCGTGACTATTCAGAAGAAATCCTTGATCAGCACGCTGAACACCACCAGGAAGGCGATCGTCGCCAGCACCCCGGCAACGGGCGTCTCGACCAGCGAAGGACGAACGTCAGCTCGCAGCCAGTCAGCTCGCAGCCAGTCGGCTCGCAGCCAGTCAGCTCGCAGCCAGTCAGCTCGCAGCCAGTCGGCTCGCAGCCAGTCAGCTCGCAGCCAGTCAGCTCGCAGCCAGTCGGCTCGCAGCCAGTCAGCTCGCAGCCAGTCAGCTCGCACCCCGTCAGCTCGCAGATAGCAGAAGAGGTGTGGCTTAAAGGGGGGCTGCGGCCGGGGACCGCAGCCCTTTCCTTTCCTACCAGAGCTTTCGGCCCGCAAAATCGACCATCGCCTGGTAGCAAAGGCCGGCGATACTCCGCCGTCGGCCATAGAGCCAGGCTGTGCCCACCATGCCCGGTTTCAATCTGCCGTTCTCGTTTTTCACCAAAAGATCAATCGCGTAGAAAGTCGGCGCGCGCATCCCCTTGAATTTTGACAGATCGAGCAACCCCGGCGCACTCTCGGATGATGTTGGCGAGACCGTCGGCGACCCGGCATCCCATTTCTGGAAGATACCCTCCACTTGCAGCTGGGTAAGCGAGTTGGGGCGGTACTTGTACATTTCGGACTCGGAGACATAGATTCGCGCACGCATGGTCCGCGTGTCGTCAACCTCCGCCAGTTCGGTCCCCGTCGTCACGTAGGTTCCCAGTTGGTCTGCCATTCGGGGCGTCGTCACAACACCAGTAATCGGAGCCTTCAGTTCAAGAGCCGCAACTTCGGAAACGAGGATACGACTCTCTTGTGCGAGCTGATCTCGTTTCTGCAATGCCACGCCGGTTCCCGCGTAGTGGAGTTCGGCCGAATTCACCTCTGCGGCGGCAATCCGATAGTCGGCTTCGGTTCGGGATAGCCTGGATTCGAGCGGCACATTCCGGAGCTGCACCAGGAGTGCACCAGACGTTATGGTCTGGCCTTCTTCGGCGTACACCTTCTCGACGGCGCCCGCGACCTGCGCACGGATCACGGCCCGGTCCGAGGCCTCCAGGACAAATCGTCCGCTGATCGATTCGCGCCACAAAGGAAGAAGCAGGAACCCGATGACTCCCGCGACCGCCCATGGCCGCCAGTTAGAAGTCAACCAGACTCGAAGCCTGTCCTTCTTGTCCAGGTATACAAATTTCATGAGGTTCACCGCCGAACGGATCCGCGACCGGAAAATCAAGGCTCCAGTAGCTAGTTCCGGAATAAATGACCAGTCAGGATTGAAGTTGCGAAAGACGTTGCCCACAAACCGCGCGAGTATGTAAAGCACGGTGTAGCTGTAAAGGCCGGAGGCGATAGCATAAACAGCAAAGCCCAGCCGCCTCCGCTTGGGGACGTAGGGAACTTCGACCGGCAAGCGCCAGACGTATCTCTTGACCCAGGCAGAGACATAGGCCGTGGAGTTTTCTTTCAGATCGAGGATGCCGATGATGTCGCAGAAGATGTGGTATCCGTCGAGCTTCATCAGCGGATTCCAGTTCAGCAGGACGGTTGCGATGCCGGTCATCAGCAAGACGACGTAAGCGAAGTCGTGAACTGGGGTTCCGGGAGGGGTTCCCCACCAGATGATTGTCGCGGCGGTGCACAGATATAGCTCCGACCACACACCCGCGGCTGAAATCAATATACGCTCGAACGGCGGGCAGAGAACAACCCCTTCGGTCGTGTCGGTATAAAAGGCCGGCGTCAGGTAAATCAGGGCAAAGCCCATCGATTCGACCCGGCCCCCGAAGTGCCGGCAGGTAACTCCGTGGGCGGCCTCATGGACGGCAGACAACACCAGCGTGATCCCCCAGAACACGGCAACATCGAACCAGGTCTTGTCGGCGAAATTGAAGAACTGCAGCGTATCGCGGCTTACTTCGCTCCAGTGCAGAACGAAGATCGTCGTCGTGCAGGCAAATGCGGCGAGCGTGATGAGAGTGAACCACCACGTGAACACGAACCTGACGCGCTTTTCCAGCCAGACCAGAAAGTTGTCGGGATTGAATGCCGGAAACGTGACAAACCCCATGTCGCCCCATTTTTTCTTTCGCTTCAGCGCATTCCGGCGCTGATCCGCGGACTGCAGCATGAGTGCGATGTTTTTTTCACGCGGAGTCTTGTACCAGAAATCAATGGATTCGAAATCATCGGCAATCCAATGCACGTCATCGAGAGAAACCGGCTGCCCGGTCTCCCTGGCGTACGCTTCCGCCACTTGTTCGAAGCTGCGCTGGCCATCAAAAAGGCGAACCAACTCCCAGGTCTGGGGCGCAAGGTTGAAGATGGCGTCGACATCTGGCACGACAATTCGCACCACGGGCCGGCCATCCACAATGTGTTCTTTGAAGACAGCACGGGGGTGGAGGCGGGGACAGCTTTGCGCGATCAGGCGCGCCGGAATCTCCGGCAGAGCGACTTCGAGTGCGCGAGTGAGATTCATGGATGAGTATCGATGTGCAGAATCGAGTTCATACCCGGGCGCAGCGAGCCTGGAGCGCCCATCACTTCGACCATGCCGTCAAAGGTGCCGCTGGTAGGATCAACGATCGGACTCAACTCCACGACTCTGGCTTTGTGTTCCTGTCCCGGAAAATCCGAAACCGTCAGGGCCAACTGCTGGCCGACCTTCAGCACTCCGACAAATTTCTCGGGAACCGTGAACCGCATCCGCAAAGGGCCCTCGGCCGTGACCCAGAACAGCCGGTCTCCCTTGGCCACCTGTTGTCCCTGCCGCACGTAGCGGCGGGCCACTACTCCCGAAAAGGGCGCGCGGATCTTAGTCTTGTCCAGTTCCAGTTCAAGGGAACGCTGCGTCTCCTTGGCATTGACCAGCAGCTGTTCCACCCTCTGCACGTCAAATTGGTCGGCTTCGGCCTTAAACTTCGCATGCTCGAGTTGCTCTTTTGTGTTGATCCGGGCTTCCCACATTTTTTCCGCCCGGTCATAGTCGGACTGCAGGACTTTGGCTTCGGCTTGCCACGCCTTCAGGTCAGCCTCGGTGCTGCGGGTCTTGGCCCGCGCCGCCTCCAGATCCGCCATTAGCTGCCGGTCATCCATCTGCGCCAGCAGGTCCCCGGCGCGAACATGCGCGCCCACCTCCGACCGCAGTTCGGCGATCACGCCTTCGCGCTGCGCGAGCACGTCAAGCTGGTGCTCCACAATCAGCGGTCCTGAAACCGTGAAGCCGTTGTCGCTCGCGGAAGCGCTTGCCGCCGGAGCGGGCGCCGACCCTCCCGGAGGTGGGGAAGAGGGAGCGGCTGCGACTTCCGTGCTCTTCTGCGAGCAACCCAGCCCGGGCATCAGAGCCGCGCCCAGCAGAGCCGTGCCCAGCAAGACTAGAGCAAGATCGTTCCGTCCTCTATTTTGCATTTCCTCACACTCCAAGCCACGACCATGCTCGTGAATAAATCCACAAAAGCGGTTTGCGAAACAGGACATACCCGGCCGGATACCATCCCACTCGCACCTTTCCTCGTCCTTCCATGCCCGCGCGAATTGCTCCATCGAGGTTCGGGATCGCGACCCGCGCGAAAAATACCCTCGAATCGCCCTGGAGGATTCCCTTGGGGCTGACGACGATCACGTCGCCGCGAAAGATTCGTGTCGGAAAACTGTTGAGCTTGATGGAAGCGTGTGATCCGGCGCGCAGCAGGCCGGAATCGGTATCGTCGACGGCCACGTCCGCGATGGCCCGCGATGTATCGACCACTTCGGCGAAGCTGTCCCCATACTGCAAGCGCCTTCCCACCATGTTCTCCACGTGCGGCGTCGCCACCAGGCCGTCAATCGGGGACCGCAACCGGGTCTTGTCCAACAGCGCCTGGTCCCTTGCGACCTCCGACTTCCAGAAGTCGGCCTGTATCCGCTGCACGCCGGCTGCGCTGCCATCATTGGCTGCCAGCGAGCGATTCATCTGCAACAGCGCCGTTTGATACTTGGCCTCCGCCTGGCCAAGCGCCGTGCGAGCCTCCCAATCCGCAAGGTCCGCAATAACCTCGTCACGGGTAACATGGTCACCTTCACGAACGTACACTTTGCTGACCACCCCTTCCACCTCGGGCTGGATCTGTGCCGAGTGCACGGGAGACACGACGGCATCTCCGTCGACCCGCAGTGGCAATGGGAATCCCGCCAGGAAGATCAATAGCACGACGGCTGCGGCGACGATGAGGGTGCGGCGCCGCTTTTCCATGGCCATAAATCTCCGCTTCTTCTGCAGCAACGGCTCAAGCACGGAAATGAACGGCACCTCTTTGTACATCTGCGCATTGCGCAACGCGACCGTCGCCTGTCCCGCGAGCACTTGAAGAATCTCCAAGTGGGCGGGTGAAAGAAAGTCGGGATCCGCGCTTTCAAGGCCCAATATGCCAACCCGCCCCGTATCGTCAGTCAGCGGTATCGCATAGAACCCGCGCATCCCCGAAGTTTCAAAATAGCTTTGGAATTTCGCGCGAGTCTCCTGGCGCGCAGCGTCAATCTCGGCACCATGCTGCCGAACGTGCACCACTTCCTCGGAAAGCATGGCCCAGCGCAGGATGTCGTTGAGCGGCGCGATGTCCGGGGCGTTGGCATCGACCTGCGTGACCCCCGTGACGGCGCTGAGTTTGTACTTTCCACTGTGCTCGAGGGCCACCGCCGCACGCTCGTAGGGGATCACCGCCTGCGGCGCGTTGACAATCGTCTGCAGAACACGCTCCAGGTTCAGCGTGGAGGTGATCTCGCGGCTGACGGTCACCAGCATTTCCAGGATTTCTACTTTGCGCTCTGCCAACAGGAGGCTGGCATTGTGCAGGGCGATGCTTGCCGTCTCATTCAGACTGCTGAGTACGAAGAGGTCGTCTTCATCAAAAGGCGTTCCGTCCAGCCGGTTGACCACCTCCACTACGCCGACCAGAGATTCCTTGTCGAGCAAGGGGGCGATCACAATGGACTCGACCCGCCCTTCGTCGGTGTTCAGATTGCGGCCAATCAAACGTTCGTCGTGAGGATCTGTAATCAGCACGGGTTCCCCGGTGTCGGAGACGTCGCCAGCGATCCCTTGACCTCCTTTTTGTGTCATTCCTTGCCGGGTGGTTGGATCCCATCCTGCCTGGTGCATCAATAAAAGGCTTCCATCGCCTTGAACCATCCACACGTTGACCGCCTGGCACTCCAGCATCTCCCGCATCTTGCCGCCGATGATCGGAAGCAGCTCATCCATCTCAAGAGTTGAACTGAAAACCTTTTCTATGTCGTAGAACTGGGTCAACCGGGTGATCGAGGTCATCGAGTTATGGCGTTCTTCTTCGTAGAACTGGGAGGAGACAAGGGCTAGGGCTGCTATATTGGCCAGAGGTTCCAGAGCCGGCAGCGCTACACGGTCCAAACCTCGTTCGAAGCCGAGAATCTCAATCGCACCGATAAGCGTCTCGTCGTTGACCAGAGCCACACAGGCCAGGTACTTCACCGTGCGGCGAACATTGAGATGCGCGTAAGCCTCACGCTCCAGGGTCGCACCATCAAAGACAGTCGTTTTCTGATCGCGGAAGATGACACCCAGGGTTCCGGCCTCTGCCGGGACGACCTGGTCCGGCTGCGCTTCCTCTCCCACCGTGGAGCGCGCCGACCAGTAGCGCTTCTCAGCATCTTCCTGCAGGATGTAGACGGTCACAGTTGTCCCCGGGAGCCACTCCAGGACTGCTTGTGCCGTAACCCGCGCTCGGGCGGAGGTTTCATGCACTTCAAGCAGTCTCGAGGCAAAGGCAACGATGTCGAGGCGCAGCTGAGATTCCTGGGGTGCCATGATATGCGAAGACCGTCACTAACCTCGCTTCCCCCCGCGAGCGACGTCCGGCTTGCAAAAAAGCCGGGCTTCTTCTAATTTGAGCGGGCACTGTAGCAAACGCTTAGGGGAGAGTCAACATGATCTCCTACGCGCTGGCAAATGGCAATTATTATCGGTTAGGAAGGTAGACAACGTGGAAATCGAGACTCGCAACCTGGGGGAAGTCAAGCTGGTTAAGCTCAAGGGTAGACTCACTCTGGGTGAGTCTGTCGACCGCTTACGTTCCACAATCGATGACCTCGTCGCGGGAGGGGACACTCGATTTATCCTGGATTTGGCGGAGGTTCCAATGATCGATTCCAGCGGGATTGGCCTGCTGGTCCGGTCTCTGATGAATTTGAAGCAGCAGGGAGGGGCCATAAAGCTTCTCAACCCCACAAAGTTCGCAGTCCAAACTCTGAAGATGATTGGATTGCTGAACCTGTTCGAGGTTTTCGAAGAGCAAGAAGAGGCGCTCGCCTCATTCAAATAGCAGCTTCAGTCCATTCCAGTCCATTCCAGTCAGTGACGGCTGCGACTGCGGTCGCAGATTCGAGTTCCGCCGCTGGCACCTCCTCAAAGCTCTACTGCACTTTTCCGTCGGTGTCCATAAGACGGAATTCGCCAAGGTTCAGCTCTCGCACCCCGGATTCGATCTTCGCCCGATCGCCCACAACGATCCAGATCAGATTGTCCGGACGCACCACTTCTTTTGCGGCATTGTTTACGTCACTCGTTTTGAGGGCGCGAACTTTTCCTGCGTATGTGTCGTAATAATCGTCGGGGAGGCCGAATTGCACCAGGTCCACGATCGATTGTCCCAGCGCGTCCAGTGTCTCTCGCGATCCCGGAAGCTTCAGCGTTTCGTTGGCCTGAATTTTCGCTAGCTCGTCGGCGTTGACCGGATGGTCGCCTGCGATCCCGTGGAACTCCTTGTTAATCTCCACCAGCGATTCCTTCGTCTTGTCGGTTTGCACGGGCGCGACCGCATAGAACGGCCGCTGCGAACGGGCGTCGCGAAGGACGGTGCGCGCTCCGTACGACCAGTGCTTGTCTTCCCGCAGATTCATATTCAGACGAGCGCCAAACATCCCGCCGAGACTGTCGTTCATCGCTTCAATCGCGATTTCCTGCGGATTCCCCCTCGGCGGCGCCACCACTCCCGCAATGATCACCGATTGCAGCGCGCCGGGTTTGTCGATCAGGTACACGGTGGACTTCGTTGCAACGGGAACGGTCTTCACATTCTTGGCCGGAACACTTCCGCTCTTCCATCCCGCAAAAAGCTTTTCCAGCTTCGGAGTCACTTCCTTCAGGGTTGTGTCGCCCACCACGATTAGCGTCGAGTTGTTGGGACGCAGCCATGTGTCATGAAACTTCACGAGATCTTCTCTCGTCAGTTTCGCCACGCTTTCTTTCGTCCCAGAGCCCGTCAGCGGATTGCCATACGGGTGTCCCGGTCCGTACAACAGCGCAGGCAATACTCGCAAAGCCAGCGTCGCAGGCGTGTTTTGCTCGCGCTCGATTCCAGCAAGCACCAGTTTCTGCTCGCGCTTCACTTCGTTCTCCGGATACGACGGATGCAAAACCACGTCCGCAAACAGGTCGAGCGACGGGTCGAGTTTCGAAGTCAACGCCGAGAGGGAAACGAACGATAGATCGAGGTTCGAAGACCCGCGCAATGTGGCTCCGAGCGTTTCCAGTTCGTCGCTGATTTGCAGCGCGTTGCGCGTGCGTGTTCCGTCGGTCAGCACCTGCATCGCGAGGTTCGCAGTCCCAGGCGTCGCCGATGCGTCGGAGGCAAATCCGGCGTCGGCGGCCAGCGTGAAATTCACCAGCGGAACTTCGTGACGCTCCGCCAGGATTACTTTCAATCCATTCGACAGCGTCGCCCGCTGTAACTTCGGTAGCTTCAACTCGGGCGGCGTGCCTGTATCCGGCGCTTTCCTGCGATCCGCGCCTGCGGACGCGGTCTTGTAGTCGGGGAACGGATCCACTTCGAGGATGTACACGCCATCCGACAGCCACCGCTGCGCCGCCGCCCTCAAATCCTGCGCCGTCGCCTCTTGCACGCGTTTGAGCGAGATCTTGTAGGCGTCCGCGCTTCCGCGATACACCTGGCTCTCGGCCAGCCGGTCCGATTTTCCGCCGAACCCTCCAATCCGCTCGATTCCGCGGATGAAGTTCGCCTGGTACTGAGCCTTGACGCGCTGCATCTCCTCGGGCGTTGGCCCATTTTTCAGAAATCGCGCCAGTTCTTCATCCAGTTCCTTTTCCACTTGCGCAATGCTCTGTCCCGGCCGCGCTGTCGCCCGGACGTAGAACTGACCCCCGATTTCTCTTAAGTCGGTAAAGGCCACGGCATCGGTCGCGATCTGGTCTTCGTACACCAGACGCTTGTAGAACCGCGACGATTTCCCGGAACTCAGGCAATCGCTTACCAGATCCAGATAGTCGCCTTCCGCGCTGCCATATTCCGGAATGTTCCACACTTTGTAGATTCGCGCTTGCGGTACGCGGTCCTGCACCACCTGGCGATGCGTTCCTGTCATCTTTGCGACCCACACTTGTTGGTGCGCCACCGGCGGTCCTGACGGAATGTCGCCAAAATATTTCTCGACCTTTTCTCGCGCGGTCTTCGTGTCGATGTCGCCCGCTAATACCAAAACCACATTCGACGGCCCGTAATACGTCTTGAACCATTCCTGGACGTCCTTCATCGACGCCGCATCCAGGTCCGCCATGTCTCCGATCGTCGTCCACGAATACGGATGCCCCGCCGGATAGGTATTTTGCGTGAGCAGTTGGCGGGTCACTCCGTACGGCTGGTTCTCGCCCTGGCGCTTCTCGTTCTGCACCACGCCCCGCTGCAAGTCGAGCGTCTTCTGGTCCAGCGCACCCAGCAGGTGCCCCATGCGATCGGACTCCATCCACAGCGTAAAATCCACCGCAGAGGTGGGGACATTCTCGAAATAATTTGTGCGGTCCGGATTGGTCGTGCCGTTCAAATCCGTCGCACCAATTCTTTCCATGCCGTCGATGTACCGCCCCGGCGCGTGCTCGCTGCCGCCAAACATCAGGTGCTCGAACAGATGTGCGAACCCGGTCTTCCCCGGTTTTTCATTCTTCGAGCCCACGTGGTACCAGGTATTGATCGCCACGATCGGCGCCTTGTGGTCCTCATGCACGATCACGGTCAGACCGTTGTCCAGCACGAAGCGCTCATACGGGATATCAATTTCTGTTCGTTGCGCCGATTTGGTCTGCGCCGAACCGCTCGTCACGAGTGCGAGCACGAGGAACAAAACCACAAATAACGTCCTCATCCTTCAAACCTCCGAACCAATTTTGGGAACTATATTCTGGGGCCAGGCGTGCCTCAACGACGTCTCAGCCGCAGGCCGATCTCGTCTCAGCTCTTTAGACTTTGGAAACGAAAAATAGTTTACACCCGAGTTTGAAATCCCTCCCCGGCTCGGCGGTGTTATCCTAAGGCGGGATCACGCCGCTGCTGTAACCTCCTCATGTCCAATCCAAGGATGTCTGATCCAAACACGCCTGATCCAAACACGTCCGAAGCAAAGACGTCCAACCAGGACACTCCTGAATCCACGCCAGCCGCCGAGCCGATCGAGTCATCCCCGGCTGAATCATTCAAAGACATTTTTTCCGAGTACGAGCAGAGTCATTCCCGCAAGGGCGAAGCCGGCAATCAGAGACGTGAAGGAACGGTGATTGCCGTGACCGCCGACTCCATCATTCTCGATATCGGATTCAAGACGGAAGGCGTTCTGCCGCTCACGGCGTTTCCGCCGGACAAGCCGCCGAAGCCCGGCGACAAGGTGCAAGTCACCGTCAAGGGGCGCGATCCAGAGGGCTACTACGAACTGACTCGCGGCAAGGTCGAGCGTCCAACTGACTGGGCGTCACTGGAGAAAGCTTTCGAAGAGAAGTCGACAATCATTGGCACCGTGACGGGCGTGGTCAAGGGCGGGTTGAGCGTGGATGTGGGAGTGCGAGCCTTCATGCCCGCCTCGCGCAGCGGAACTCGCGATACGTCCGAGTTGGAGAGGCTGGTCGGGCAGGAAATCCGCTGCCGCATCATCAAGCTCGACGTGGCTGAAGAAGACGTGGTGGTCGATCACCGCGCCATTGCGGAAGACGAAGAACGCGCCGGCAAGCAGCGCCGCTTCTCGGAACTCAAAGAGGGCGATACTGTGCAAGGCGAGGTCCGCAGCCTGACCGATTACGGTGCGTTCGTCGATATCGGAGGCGCGGACGCCCTGCTTCATGTCGGCGAAATTTCATGGCGTCGCGTCAACAAGCCCTCTGACGTGCTCTCCACGGGCCAGCAGATCGAAGCCGTGATCATCAAGATCGACTCGGACAAGCGGCGCATTGCGATCAGCATGAAGCAGCTTCAACCGCATCCGTGGGACGCCGTCGCCGAAAAATATAAGGCTGGCGAAAGGGTGCGCGGCACTGTTACCCGCCTCACCGATTACGGCGCGTTCGTTGAACTCGATCCTGGCATTGAAGGCCTGATACATATCTCCGAAATGTCATGGGCCAAGAGAATCAGAACTCCAAGCGACGTAGTGAAACCGGGCGAGACCGTCGAAGCCGTCATTCTCGGAGTGAACGCGGGAGAACGCCGCATCTCTCTCGGCCTCAAGCAGGCGCTGGGCGATCCCTGGGCGGGAGTGGCACAGAAATTTGCGCCGGGCACGATGATCGAAGGGCCGGTAACGAGCCTGACGAAGTTCGGCGCCTTCGTGCAGCTTGCCGAAGGCGTTGAAGGCATGATTCACGTCAGCGAAATCAGCGCGGAGAAACGCATCAATCACCCGCAAGAGGCGCTGCGGGCCGGGCAAATGGTCAAGGCGCAAGTGCTCGCGCTCGACCCGGAAAAGCGGCTCATACGCCTGAGCATGAAACAACTGGTTCCAACCGGCCTGGATGAATACCTCGCCGAGCATAAGGAAGGCGATATCGTCACGGGCCGCATGATCGAGGTTTCCGCAGGAAGCGCGCGTGTGGAGCTTGGCGAAGGCGTAGTGGCAACGTGCCGGATGCCAGAGGAAAGTCCAGCGCAGGCGGACAAACACCCGGAACCGGATTCACCTTCATCGGCAAAGCCTGATCTGTCGTCGCTCGGTTCCATGCTGCAGGAGCGTTGGAAGAGCGGCGCTGCCGCCGACGAGGTGAAGCCGGAAGGCATGCGGGCCGGGCAGATCCGCAAGTTTCGGATCGCAAAGCTTGATCCGGCGGCAAAGACAATTGAATTGGCGTTGGAGTAACGCGGGCGGGCTTCGTATCAGGGCATCGCTTTAGCGATGCCGTAAGTCTTTGAGATGAGATGCCCCTTTAGGGGCTGGAACTTCTTCAGCAGTTTTGTTACTGCCGACTAACGACCCGAGTTAGCCATCATAAGCGCGAACAATGCGGGGAGATAGATAATTGTCGCCTGCAGCAAGCGGCGAGCCGACGGTTTGGACGCGGGCGCTGTTGCCGGCAGTTGTGGATACGCCATTCCCATTGACACACGAAACAGCGCCGCGCCCAACAGGATGGCGCCAACCAAATACAC
Organism: uncultured Acidobacteriaceae bacterium; assembly: GCA_963772195.1. Taxonomy (GTDB): domain Bacteria; phylum Acidobacteriota; class Terriglobia; order Terriglobales; family Acidobacteriaceae; genus Acidiflorens. The sequence continues at coordinate 1,018,729 of CAVYWE010000007.1, forward strand.
GCGTCCCGCCATTCCCAACGCGACGGGCAGAAGGCTCACCGGAATCAGTGCTCCAGAATAGGCCAGAATCCGCCACACGGTGGACTTCCCATCGGAGTCGACCACAGGCAACATGCGAATGTCGCCTTGCGCATAGTCCTCGCGATAAAGCCACGCGATCGAGAGAAAATGCGGAAACTGCCAGACGAACATGATGGCAAAAAGAATCAGAGCTTCGACGTCCAATTTTCCGCGCGCCGCCGTCCAACCCAGCACCACCGGCATCGCTCCTGGAAACGCGCCAACAAATGTGCACACCGGCGAAACTTTCTTCAGTGGAGTGTATGCCGCCAGATACACCAGTGAAGTCAAGAACACTAACAGGCCAGTAAGTAAGTTGGCGTAGATCGCGAGATAAGCGGAGCCACCCAGAGTCAGCGCCAACCCAACTGCGGCCGCGTGTGTCCTGGTCATGCGTCCCGAAGGCAAAGGACGGAGCGCAGTACGCCGCATCCGCCCATCCACGCTCGATTCGAGCACTTCGTTCAATGCCGCCGTCCCGCTCGAAACCAGCGCCACGCCGAACAGGGCATGGACCAGTCCCAGCGACCACGACGACACGCCCAACTTGTGCGCGCCAAAGAAGTAGCCGCACCACGCCGTAAGGACGATCAGAGTCGTAATGCGCGCCTTAGTCAGTTCAGCGTAATCGCGCAGCCGAGAAACAAATTTTTGCAACGTAGGCCCCACACTCACCCGTTCGCTCCCTTCCGCCCTCGTTCGGCGGCCTAGCTCAAACCGGCGTCGCCGAAAAAATTCTCATGAAAGAAAGAATTCCAAAAGACAGCATTCGTACCGCGCCGTATGTTCAATGTCAAGCCAAAACTAAAATCCACGGCGCGTCCCGCCATCAAATGCTCGCACCAAACGCAGTCGTTGGCAACTGGCAATCGCAACTGGCTACTACTGACCGCCGGCAGGGCCGGCAACAGTGAATGTCTCGGGCGGATCAAAATAACACTGATGCCAAAGCGCTGCGTCGGACAACGTGCCCGCCTTCCATTGCTGAACCGTTGGGAGCGTTGCGGCAATCATACCGCCATCGACCGAATCGAAGATCAACACGACTCCGGCTAGCTCCTGCGATTTTGCCGCCAGCTCCGCGTAGTTCTTGTCGAGCAAAGACTTGGCGAATTCCAGCTTCGCCCGCGCGCCGCTGTCCTTCTCGTTTTCCTGGATTTTTTGCACCGAGATAATTTTCACGTTCTTGCCCCGAAGCGGCTCCCAATCTCCCGGGAAGGGCGCAGTCTCTTCGCGCGTTACCTGAAACAGATCGGCCGCAACCAGGTTGGCACTCGCGCCGGCCTGTGGAATGTCGGAAATGCCCTCGGGCATCTCCAGGCTCGTGCGCCAGATCCACCCCCGCGACAAGCCGGAAATCCGCACGTGCACCCAGTCCGCATTGAAATCCAGCATCTCAAACTCATCGTGCGCGCTCGCCAGAAACAAAGTCTTGCCATTCAAACTGGGAGTCGCAACCACCGGAGTTCCCGATTTTTTTATCGCCACCAGATTCTTTGGATGCGCCTGGTTCTTGAGCACCTCTTCCAGACTCGCAGCCTCCGCCTGCAAGCCGGTTGCTGTTCGATCTGTTGGCCTCAGCGAATTTTTAGAATCCGACAGTTGCTGTGCCGACAAACCCGCGTCCGCCGAAGATGAAAACGTGCGCCCGGTTTCCGGCAACCGCGGCATCGGCGCCGAGATGGTCGGCTCCTTAGTACCCTTATTCTCAATACCTTTTTCCGCAGTTAAGGGTCGCTTGGCCGAAGCCGCCGGAAAGCTTTGACTGGAACTCATCGCAGTGGAACTGGTCGCCAGCAGATCGGTTAACTGGTCCAGAAGATCGGACTCGATCCGGCCATTCGAAGTCAGCAGTTGGTATCCCGAACGAGATGGAATTGAATCCGCGTACCACGCCGTCACCTTCGTGCTCACTCGCACCAGCGATCCACCCGACGCCGTCGAACTCACCTGCACGGCAGATTGGTAATACGCTCGCTGGTAGCGGTTTAGGGGATGATCGCCAGACGAAGCGAACCCTTCCAACGCAGGCAGGCGTCCACTCATGGATGGTTGCAGTTCCTTCAGCGCCTTTTCGACCGCGCTTTTCGACTGACGGTAAGTGCGCTCATACGGGCCAGCTTGCGCATAACCACTCTGCACGGCCACCAGAAGCACGACTAGCGGAAATACGGCTCGCAGCGCGGCAGGAAGGAATCGGCGACGAATTGATAAAGTCGCGACTCGGAAACTTCGCCGCGTCATGGCATCTGCTCCAACTGATCGCGTCGCATCCATCCATGCTGGCCGTCGTGCGTCTCCACTCCGTACCAGTAAGGCGTTGAAATCAGAATCAGCACTTCGACGCCAGGCTCCAGTGATTTCAGCGTGCTCGCGGTGTGGAACGGAGCGGACTTGAGCGGAGCCCCGGGCTGCTTAACCAGCCGCTCCACCTGCCGGCGCAATTCTGCAACGTGTTGTTCCAGCGATTCATCGCCCTGCTGCTCGTACGCCGCCGACGGTTGCGGCGTCGCGTGCGTTGATGCCGGTGACGCAGGGGATGTTTGTGGCGCCGTCGACGGCGGAGTGCTCAGCAGAACTGTGTCATCGCCCATGCCGAAGTTTTTCTTCGCCAGGCGTTCCTGCTTTGCTTGTTCAGCCTCGGCATTTTCTTTTTTCATCAGCTCAACCGCTTGCAGGCGATCCTGGATGTCCTTGTACTCGCTGCTTTCGACCGACCCGTTCGATTGGTGCACGCTGTGCCGAAAATCTTCCACAAACAAAGCATCAATTCTCAACACAGTATTCTTGTCGCCCTGGGGTTGCACTACGTAGCGCACGGCCAGCGTTCCAACATCGCCGCTGTTCTTGAAATTCCGCGGATCGAGCGCCTGCTTCCGCACTTTGTAGAAGACTTTGCCGCCCTCCGTCCATGACGGAAACACCGGCGTGGACGCGACCGCGACCGCTCCCGTGATGTACTCGTCTTTGTTGTATTCCTTGGTTCCCCGGATAAAAGTGTTCTGCGCCACGTCTTCCACGACCTGCGTGACTTCCGGCTCCGGCAGCGGAACGTTGACGATCAGGCCCGCGCCATACTGAAGAACATCTTTTTCGCGGCCATGCGAGGGGAGCGCCGCCGCAGTCAGCAAGAGAAATGCTGCCGCCGCCCGGAGATAACATGAGGAAAATCCGGCATCTGGATTAGACGAAGCCCTACCATTCAGTCCCTCGCCGCGAAAACTCTTTTCCCAGATCACAACCGGCTCCGGTGTCCCTGTGGCAAGAGTCTCATACGCTGGGATGATCGCTGTCAACTCGCGCCTCAGGCATCTTGGCCCCGGTTCTCCTTCCGCAGCACTATGTAAAATAATTGTAAAAAAATCTTTGTAAACCCTCTTGCACTTCGTCACAGCCGGTAGTAGTATCCACCCCTTGTGAGTGGTTGGACCACTTCACCGGAAAAGCTTTGCGGTTTTGCCGAAACGGACGTGCCAGGCAACGGAGGTTATGTTTGATCGTTGCTTGGCTGCTGTCGTTTTGGGCGTCGTGCGAAATTTCGTCTTTGCAAGTCTATGAACTCGGCTGAGGAGTGCAGCATGCGTATGTGGGCGCAGTCTCATCTCTATCAGAAGCCGCAGCGGATAAGCTCCGTCCTCGCCGCTGCCTTTGCGTTAATCTTTCTGATCTTGAGCGCCAGCCAGTCGGCGAGCGCGTTACCTGCCTTTGCCAGAAAGTATGGCCTGCGCTGTTCGGCCTGTCATGAAAGTTGGCCCATGCTGAATTACTTCGGCCAAAAGTTCAAAGACAACGGCTACCAACTCATGAACGATCGCGATGCTCCGATCTGGCAGAACGCATCATATTGGCCGGTCACCTTCCGCATCACTCCAATCTGGCATCGCGTCAGCACCGGCAAAGTTCCCATCGACAACTTCAGCGGCACCGGCCAAACCGAGCAGAGGGTCACGTCGTCCGGCTTCGATCTCAGCGGTCTCGACTTCCACACCGGCGGCACACTGGAAAAGAATTTTTCGTTTTACGTGCTCCCTTCCTCCAACAACGCCGCCTCTTTTCACTTTGAAACCGTCATGGCGCGGCTGGACAACTTGTTTGGCAGCACTTGGCTGAACGTGAAGTTCGGCAAGTTCGAACTCGACAACCTGCTTTCCGAGAAGCGTATCCTTACGCTCACGGCCAACGGCGGCATCTATGAGCTCTATCACTTTTTGCCGCAGGGTGATGCCAACATCTTTGGCCAAATCGGAGACAACCAACTTGGCGTCGAAGTGATGGGACACTCCTTCAACGACCGTACACGCTATTCCGCCTCTTTGCTCAGCACCAATAACGGCCAGGTCGGATTGCCCTACGGCTCTCAGTCTTACACCGGATTCTTTACCGCCAGCCAGGCCTTCGATACCGGTAAGTTAGGTGTTCAGCGGCTCGGCTTCTACGCTATGGTCGGCGAGGCGGCGACCACCTACCTCACCAACGGTGGCAACGTCGTCGCCGGCTCAGGAACCAACAACAAGGGTTTCAGTCGCGAAGGCTTCGTCGGCCAGTTCTACTTTGGACAGCACTTCGATGTGCAGGTTGTGACGCAACACGGATCGGATAGCGCTTGGTTCGGACAAGGGTATGGCGACTTCCCCGATAATAGTTCGACCGCCGTGTGCAACGCCCAAGGCCCAACGCCTGGGTCGACGATTCAGCAGCCCTGTAACAACATCCCGGGAACCCAACTCGTTGCTGGCTCACGCAACCCCACCTGGAATGGCGTTCTCGTCGAGCCTCACTACGTCTACAGTCCGCAACTCATCTTTCTCGCGAGATACGAAACGATCAAGATGTCGCAGCAATCGACCCCCGGAACGCGCTCCGACTTTGGCAACATCACCACCTACACCGTCGGCTATCGCTACAACCCGTTCATGACCAGCCGCGCTGGATTTGCCTGGCACAACGAGTTCAACCTGTTTCATCAGGTCGGGACATCGGGGCTGAGCGGCACGAACATCAACACGAGCGAGGTATTGACCGGATTCGATTTCGACTTCTAACCATCATCCGCCGGCGATTCGATTCGCCGGCGCTGACTTTGGTGCAAGGGTGCTGACTATGAACTGTTTGAAGCCAATCAGTCTTACCGGGGCGATTCTTTTCACTGCGATTCTAGGATTAGGATTCGCCGCTCGGGCCTCCGCCCAGGACGTGCCCGAGTTAGGCCCGAAGCCGCGTCTTGTGATCAAGCCCATGGAGAGCCACATCGGCAACATCACCGGGCATGCCGCAGCCGCGAAGTCCGACTACCGCCGCTATTGCGCCGGCTGTCACGGAGATTACGGCGATTCCAACGGTGAGAACGCGGTTTGGCTTGATCCGAAGCCGCGCGACTTCACCATCGCGACTTTCAAGTGCCGCTCCACTCCTACCGGCACGCTGCCCCTCGATGAAGATATCTTCAACACCATCGCGCGCGGCCTCACCAACTCCAACATGCCGGTCTGGAGTAGCTTCACCAAACAGCAGCGCGCCGATTTAGTGGCCTATATCAAGATATTCTCACCCCGTTGGGAAAAGGAAAAAGCCGGCGATCCGATCAAGATTCCTGCCGAACCCCCGATCACCATGGAGAGTATTTCCCACGGCAAAGCGCTCTTCACCAAGCTCGAATGCTGGAAGTGCCATGGTCCTCACGGGGAAGGCGACGGTCCGTCTGCCGCGACCCTCACCGACAGCAAAGACAATCCAATTCGTCCCTACAACTTCGCCGCAGGCAAGGGTGACTCGCGCTTCAAGTGCGGCAACACCAACGAGGATATCTACAAGATCTTCATGACCGGCCTGGACGGCACGCCCATGCCTTCATTCGCTGACGTGATCCAGCCAAACGACGCCTGGGATCTCGTCCACTTCCTGCGTACGTTGCAGGTCGACCGTCACAGCAAGGAAAACGAAGTTCTGTCGGCTGCGCACGGAGTTATTCCCCCGTACGTGGATAAAAACCCGCCGCCAGCAGCCGCCCCGCCGGCCGATAATAAGCCGCCCGGTGGCGCGAACTAGTCACGAACCTAGTCATAGAAAGGGAGAAATTCGATGAAAGCTCACTACAAAAAATTTGCGGTAATTGCCGCTGCGCTGCTCATGCTTGGGTTTGGTCTCTTGTACTCGACGCGTAAGACGCTTAATGTGAGCGCCGCCGCAACCGGCGGGATCACGGGAACGATCAAACTTGACGGCACGCCCCCCCACCAGAAGCCGATTGACATGTCGAAAGAGCCGAATTGCGCAAAGGCGCACGCCAGCAATCCGGTGACGACGGAGACCGTCATTGTCGGTCCGACGGGAGGCCTGAAGTGGGTTGTGGTGTATATCTCCGAGGGACTGGACGCCGCTACTGCCAGCCAGGTGCCTCCAGTGAAGCCGACTTGGGATCAAAAGGGTTGTCAGTACATTCCGCACGTGATGTCGCTGGATGTGAATCAGCACTTCGAGGTGTCCAACAGCGATCCGCACTCTCACAACATCCATCCCATGCCGAAACCAAATGGGGCGAATCATGAATGGAACCGGTCGCAGCCGCCAGGAACTCCACCGTTCGACCAAGTCTGGGCGGGCGAAGAAATCGCGATTCCGGTCAAGTGCAACATCCATCCCTGGATGCACGGCTACATGGCGGTGGTGAAAGGTCCGACGGCAGTGACAGATGACAACGGCTCTTACACCATCAGCAACTTGCCGCCGGGCAACTACACGGTGACGACCTGGCAGGAAGCCTATGGCAGCCAGAGCCAGAAGGTGACGGTCGCGGCGGGCAAGCCGACAACGGCTGACTTTACCTACAAGGCAAAGTAAGGAGTCGAATCAGCCGGAGAGCAACCGCAGGACAACCGTGCGGCGGTTTTGAGGAAAGCTGACGAGGCCGGATGGCAAGTCCGGCCGGAGGACGAAGCATCATGGCGAAATTCTTTGCGATCACCATACTCGTAATCGCGATCCTTTCCGCGATTCCCATCGTCCGCAACACCTGGCACCCGATGGAGGATATCTCGACCCATGGTCAAGCCATCGACAAACAACTGGATGACACGATGTGGGAGGCCGGACTTTCTTTCCTAGCCTCCCAGATTATCCTGGCGTGGTTCATCTGGAGGTTCTCCGGCAGTCGACCGGGCGAGAAGTCGAAGAATTTTCCCGGCGGCGCAACCGGGCTCGTGGCTGGCGCGATTATCCTTGTCGGCGTGGAAATATTTGCCCTGGGAATTTTCGGAGTAAAAGCCTGGGGCAATATCTACTTCACACAGCCCGGTGCGGACGCCTTGCCCGTTCAAGTCCAGGCCGGGCAGTTTGCATTCTATTTCCGCTATCCGGGGCCAGATGGAAAGTTCGGTCCACTGCACGCCGACAAGATCAGCGAAGCCAACCAGAACTTCTTCGGTCTTGATCCTGTCGCCGATCCGGATTCCAAAGATGACATCGTGACCGCCGAAATGGCCATTCCCGTTAACAAGGAAATCCGCTTGCTGATGCATGCCAAAGACGTCAGCCATTCGTTCTATGTTCCAGCATTGCGAATTCATCAGGATTTCGTGCCGGGATTGGATCTCCAACTTCATTTCACGGCAACGAAAATTGGCAGGTATGAAATCGTGTGCAGCCAGCTCTGTGGCCTGGGGCATTACAACATGAAAGCCTACCTTGACGTGTTTTCGCAGCAGGACTATGACGACTGGCTTAAGAAACAAGCGGCGATGCAGTAATGAGTGAGGAAAGACCGTTTGCACTGGTTAGGACGTAGAGATCTCGTTTCGAGGTGAGCATATGCACGATACGTCAGCGCACGCGGCGGCACACCACGGGCCCCCGACGACTTTCATCAAGAAGCACGTTTTTAGCCTGGATCATAAAGTAATCGGCAAGCAATATTACGATCTGGGCTTAGCCGCGGTGCTCATCGGCATGGTGCTTTCCTGGCTGATGCGCATCCACCTGGGGTGGACGAACTTCGCGATTCCGGGGCTGCATTTGCTCTCCAAGACCGGCGCCCCCGGGGATGTGATGACGCCGGAGTTCTACCTGCAACTCATGACCATGCATGCCACCTTCATGGTCTTTTTTGTGCTTACGGTTGCACCTTTCGCGGCCTTCGGCAATTTCTTCATACCCATCCACACGGGCGCTGAGGACATGCCCTTCCCGCATTTCAACATGATGTCGTTCTGGACCACGTTCGTGGCCTTCTGCGTCATGCTTTTGTCGTTCTTTGTGAGCGACGGCCCCACCTTGGGTGGTTGGACCCAATACGCCCCGCTCAGTGCAGTTGGGTCGGTGGCTGGTCCCGGACAGGGCGCCGGTGTGGTGATTTGGGCAACATCGATCGCCATCTTTTGCGTGGGCCAGTTGTTCGGGTCGCTGAATTTTATCCCCAATATTCTCGATCTGCGCTGTAAGGGCTTAAGCATGTGGCGGCTGCCCCTGCCTACCTGGGGATGGTTCATCACTTCGTGCATGGGGCTGACGTCGTTCTCCGTGTTGATGCCGGCCTGCATCCTGCTCATTCTCGATCACGTGGCCGGGACCAGCTTCTTCGTGGCCTCCAATCTGGTTATTAACGACCAATTGCAACCGCACTCGGGAGGATCGACTCTCCTATGGCAGCACCTGTTCTGGTTCTTCGGACATCCTGAGGTCTACATCGCTATCGTGCCCGGGATGGGCATCGTGTCGCATGTCCTCATTACCAACATGCGCAAGCCCATGCTAAGCCATCGCGTGTTGGTTTACAGTTTTGGCGCCTTGGCCGTTCTCAGCTACATGGTGTATGGGCACCATATGTTTGTTAGTGGGATGAATCCCGTGTCGTCGGTGCTGTTCTCGTTTCCCACGCTGTTGATTACGATCCCATCCACAATCATTGTCTTGATTTGGATTGGGAGCCTTTACGGCGCGAAGTTGCGCATTAACTCAGCTTCGCTGTTTGCCCTGGCCTTTATTTCGCTGTTCATCACCGGAGGGGTGAGCGGCTTTTTCCTGGCGCAGCCCTCGATCCAGATCCTGCTCCATGCGACCTACTTCGTGGTGGCTCACTTCCACTTTACAATGGCCATCGCCTCGGTCTTCGGCATTTTCTCTGGAACTTACTTCTGGTTCCCGAAGATGTGGGGACGGATGATGAATGAAACGCTCGGAAAGGTTCACTTCTGGTGCAGCTTCGTCGGCGTCTATGCCATCTTCATGCCGATGCACTACCTGGGACTGGCCGGGAATGTGCGCCGCTACTCGTCATTTGCGCCGGACTACATGCAGCCACTTGTCGGTGTGCACCAGTTCATCACGATAGCAGCCCTCTTCACCGGTGCTGCCCAATTGATTTTCCTTTACAACTTCATTCACAGCCGGTTCTGGGGACCGCCCGCGACGGATAACCCGTGGCAAGGTACCTCGCTTGAATGGTCAACAACTTCGCCGCCGCCGTGGGATAACTTCGGGGGCAGGCACATGGTGGTTTATCACGATCCCTATCAATATGGCGTGCAGAGTTCAAAGGGCGACTATGTGATGCAGGATTCACCCGAGCAAGTGAAGACCGAGAACGAAGAACCGTAAAAATAAACGAAGAGCCGTAAAAATAAAAGAAACGATCCTGCAATTTGTTTGAGGAGTTTTAGTACATTATGGCAACTACGGTTGTACCGCCGAAGATCAAGCCGCGTCGCTCACCGGAGCCAGGACATCCCGGCAACGGGGGCTTCCGCAATCTGGTTCCGACTGACGGCAACTTGCCTGCAGTTCAGGATTACGCGCCCGTTCCTTCAAAATCAGCGATCTGGGTGGTAATAGCTGCGATTGCCATGTCCTTTGCCGCCTTTACCAGTGCCTTGGTCGTCCGGCAAGGAGCTTCAACGGATTGGCACCACCTTACCCTCCCCCCGATTCTTTACTTGAATACGTTGGTGCTGCTGGCCAGCGGCGTAACTTTAGAAATCGCGCGTCGCCGGGTCGCCGTTTTCATGGGTGGTCCAAGAACTTTGGACCTCAACCCCGCGCGCTGGCTCTACGTTACTGCGTTCCTCGGCGTGGTTTTTGTTGCCGGCCAATATGTGGCTTGGCTGCAATTGCGGTCAGAAGGGTTGTATCTCGCGACCAATCCGAACAGTTCCTTCTTCTATCTGCTGACCGCAATCCATGCGCTGCACGTGCTCGGCGGGTTAGTCGGCTTGACTTACGTGATGCATAAACTGCACAGAGTCGTCCTGCGCCGGAGCACGCTGGATAGTTTCTCCTATTACTGGCATTTCATGGGCATTCTTTGGGTGTATTTGCTGTTACTGCTTTGGATGAAGATCTAATGCACACAACACAGGAGGCACTGTGAGCGAAGCACATGTGACCATGGGAGCACATTCGGCTCCTCCGATGGAAGCACCCCCATTTGCGATTCCTTCCAAGAAGCTGGCGATGTGGCTGTTCATCATGGCAGACGTGATGACGTTCGCTGCCTGTGTGGCCGCCTACGCATTCACGCGCAATGCTACTCCCGACTGGCCACGGCCTTTCCATAGCGTAACCAGTGTTGGCATCATGACGTTCATTATGATCGCCAGCAGCGCGACTATGTTGATAGCCTTCAGGGCCGCCAAGACCGGTGACAAGGCCGGAGCTTTCCGCTGGATGATGATCACGGCGGCCTTGGGCTTCATCTTCACCTTGCTGCACATCCGCGATTGGATGAATATGATGAGCCAGGGCGTCGGCCTATTGCAAAACCCTTGGGGGACAGCCGCCTTTGGGGCAGCGTTCTACTCCATCACCGGGTTTAGCCTGCTCCACATTTCGGGCGGTACGATCGCTCTGTTCGTCGTGGCAATCCGCTATCAGGGAGGCCGGTACAACGCCGACGACATCGAAATCGTGAACCTCTTCTGGCAGTTCGTAGGGCTGGTCTGGCTATTTATCGTTCCAGTCGTCTATCTGATGAACGTGGCGCGCTAGACCGATGAAATGAAAAGGAGCGAAATACTATGGCGACAGCTGAAACACATGGCATCGGCAAATATGTGGCCGTCTATGTCTGCCTGTTAGTCGTTGTGGCACTACAGTTCTTTATCGGATATCAGAACATCGAGGGACCGCGACTAGTGGTGCGGATGCTGACATTTGCCGTCATCGAAACCATCCTCGTGGTGTTCTTCTTAATGAATCTGAGCTCGGAAAAGCGGAACTTCTTACAGTTCGTCGCTTTCTTCATGCTCTTCGTGCTAGCAGGGATGAGCTATCTCTGGACGGACAGCTTCCGGCTGCTTCTGTTCCGACTTACAGGCTTCGGGCCAAGCTAATTCTTGGAGTGATCAAATGCGTGAATCGCGTCTTCGGCTCGCATGGCTTTCGCTAACAGGATTGATCCTGTTACTAACCGCTGCGCCCGCTTTTTCGCAGAGCTGCTCGCTCTGTTATACCCAAGCGGCTTCCGCTGGCGCTCGCATGATCGCAGCGTTGCAAAGCGGCATTCTGATCCTTGTCATTCCTCCCACACTCGCATCCGTGGGCATGATTTTCATTGTGCATCACAAACGCAATCAGGTCAGACGGGAGGATGACGCGCCCGACTCTGACCGCAAGTGGTAGCTTATTTTGGGTGGCGCAGCGCTTCAGCGCTGCGATAACTGCGTTTTTTGACTGCGGCTGGACAGTTTGCTGAAAAAACTCACGTTTCGTATCAGGGCATCGCTTCAGCGATGCCGTAAGTTCTTCGAAATCAGATGCCCCTTTAGGGGCGGACCATCGAAAACCGAGTTTTTCAGCAAACTCTTAAGCCGCTGAGGTCGCTCAACGACAATTGCCAGGAGCAACATAACCGGCAAACCGTGCCTTGATCCAACTGATCTGGTCCGCGACCGACGCTCCCATCACGCCGCTGTCATCAAGATTCGGATACTTCAAAAAGAGGATTCGATTCCCGTGCTTGCACATTCGAGCCACGGTTTTCTCCGACATTTCCGCCGGTAAGGCAACCTCCCCCTCGCCACTGATCACGAGGAGCGGGCCGTGGGCCGCCTTTTGGCCGGGAGTGTTCCTGCGAAAAAATTCCTTTACGAACCGATTGTCCTCCCACCCCGGCTTCAGCATTCCGCTTGTGAACTCCGGCTCTGTTTCTCCTCCACAGGTCTGCGCGACACGCTCGTAAGCAGGAAGCGCCGTGTCTTTCAGCATGTCGCTCATCTGGAACTCCGGATAAACCGCCTTGACGGTCGATGCCAGGACAAGCAGCATGCGATTGGATGAACCCTGCGCGAAGCGCTGGTATGCCTCCTGCGCGTCGGCTACCCCCGAAATAGCGACGCTGCCCAGATAGTTGGGATCGTGGACTTCGCTCTCCGCCACCGCCACTGCGGCCAGAGCTCCCTCGAAAGATCCCACAGCGATCCATTTAGGCCCGATCTCTTTCACGGCCGCACGCGCCGCCGCCACCGAATAGATCACATCCAACGCGTTCGACTCCATGTCCAGCACTGGCTTGCCAGAATCGGCTCCCAACCCGGAGTAGTCGGTCGCAACCACCGCATAGCCGAGATTGGCGTACATCGCGAGGATCGGCCCAGCGCCGAGATTCTTCATCAGCGAGGGAGCGCATTGCCGCGCCGCTCCTCTGAACTCATGCGCCCAGGCAATTACCGGCCATCCGCCCGCCGGAGGCTTGCCGTCCGGAATCAGTACCACGGCCGAGACGGCCACGTCTTCTCCGTTAGTGGTCCGGGAGTGATAAAGAATCCGCACCGCGGACAATTCGTACGGAAGGTTGTATTGGTCGTTTGGTTCCGAGCGTATCAGTTCTCCAGGCTTGCCCCGGGCCAGCGGATGTGGCGCGTCATAAAAGCTCGTCAGTGGGAGGGTAGGAGGTGGCCGGAATCCTTTGGTTGACGTTCCGGTCTGAGCTTGCGCAGATGCTGGCCTTCCGGGCAGCCCCGCCAACATTAGGAAAATGGCGGTCGCCACCGTGAGAAACATTCCCGCCTTGCGACTTGTTGACCGGGACAAGCGAGGCTTTGTCATGTTGTCAGTAGAGATGGTATTGAGATTCCGCCGAAGCCGCAACATCCCGCGCAGCTTTTCTCACGTTACTTCCGGATCGGCTTAATAGTCATGTCCTGTCAAAAGGCATCCAACCGGAACTGGCCTGGAACTGGGACCTGACTCCACGCCGTCCCGTCGCTATATATAAGGATGCGCCTTCAGCCGGAAGTCCTTGCCCAGAGCGGGATTTCGTCCGAAACGGGAATAGTGCGCCAGTCGGCAACCCTTTCCCGTGCCAACTCACTTGATGTTCAACTTACAAGTGATAGAATCCATCTCATGGCAAAAACACTAATTCAGTCCGTAGTCACTCAACTCCAGAAGGAACGTGCGCGACTTGAGAATGAACTCCACGGCGTGACCGCCGCCCTAACTACTTTCGGGAAAGTCTTCCTGCACGGAAGCAAGGGGAGCAGGCGTGGAGCGTCCGCACATCCCAAGAAACGAACAATTTCGGCTGCCGGACGCAAGAGAATCGCAGCGGCGCAGCGGGCGCGATGGGCAAGGGTTAGGGCAGCCAAGAAAAAATAGGTGTGCTGGCCTCCCGCCTGTAGAGACGGGCTTGCCCCGTCTCCGGACAGCGGCAAGTCTCTACGGAAAATCAACGCGGGGACTTCAGTTCGCGAGGTCCCCTACCACCGCCGCCACAAACTCCGTAAACTCCCGGACGTCCTCTTCGGTCGTGTCGAACGAGCACATCCAGCGCACCACCGACTCCTCTTCGCTCCACACATAGAAAAAGTACTGCTCCTGTATCTTCTTAATCGCCTCTCGTGGAATTTGCGCAAATACCCCGTTCGCCTCCACCGGATACACAATCTTGACTCGCGGAATCTTCTTCACTTCCTGTTCCAGCAGTCGCGCCATCCGGTTCGCGTGTTCCGCATTGCGCCGCCAAAGATCGTCGGTCAGCAGTGCCTCCATCTGCACCGACATGTAGCGCATCTTCGATGCCAGTTGCATCCCCTGCTTCCGCACGAACAAAAAATCTTCCGCCAGTTCCGGACGAAAGAACACTACCGTCTCCGCGCCCATCAGCCCGTTCTTCGTCCCGCCAAACGAAAGCACATCCACTCCCAGATCGCGCGTCGCCTGGCGCAGAGTTAGTTGCTGCGCCGCGGCGGCGTTTGAAATCCGCGCCCCATCCATGTGTAGGAACATCTTGCGTTGATGGGCAAACCGCGCCAGCGCCTCGATTTCTACCGCCTTGTAGACAGTCCCCATCTCGGTAGCTTGCGTAATCGAAATTACCCGCGGTTGCACATGATGCTGATCCCCTATCCCCTGGTACCCACGGGCCGCAGTTTCCACCGTCAATTTCCCATCAGGCGCTGCAAGAGGCACAAGTTTGCAGCCTGTAAACTTTTCTGGCGCAGCGCATTCATCGGTGTAAATATGAGACGTCTCCGGGCACAGCACCGCATGAAATGGCCGTGTCAAGGCCTGCAAACTAAGCACATTTGCCGCCGTCCCATTGAAGACAAAGAAGACCGCTACATCGGCTCCAAACTGCTCTCTAAATCTTTCCACCGCCGATTCCGTGTGCGGATCATCCCCATAGGCTGCCGCGGGGCCATTGTTAGCCCGTCGTATCGCCTCCAGCACCTCGGGATGCACCGACGCATTGTTGTCACTGGCAAAACTTCGGCTCGGTTTCATGTCAAGACAATCTAGCAGAAGCGAAAATCGTTCGGAGCTTCCCGCCCTTACCAGTAATATATATCTTTGGTCTAATTGAAATTCCGCTATGGCAACTAACCTTGCATCCGGCGGCACCGCGACGCAGCGCAACATTCCTACGCTGCTCATCGACGACGCGCGCAGGCACGTCTATGAAACTGCCATACGCACTCCGCTGGTGCGGCTCAACTACGACGGCCCATCCGACATTTATCTAAAGTTGGAGTGCCTGCAACCCATCGGTTCCTTCAAAATTCGGGGAGCGTATAATGCTGTTCGGCTTTTGCCGGAAGACGAGCGCCGGCGCGGTGTTTGGACCGTTAGCGCGGGCAACGCCGCCCAGGGAGTGGCGCTGGCGGCGCGCAAGGCCGGCGTCCCCTGCAAAATCCTCATGATCGATGCGGCTCCGGCGGCCAAGTTCGATGCGGTACGCCGTCTCGGCGGAGAAGTCGTAAAGGCCTCGTACGACCAGTGCTGGCAGGCGCTGGCCGACCGCGCGCATCCCGCGATGGCCGGCGCGTTTATTCATCCCTTCGAAGATGACGCGTTTATTGCGGGCAACGCCTCGGCAGGGCTGGAAATCCTGGAGGACCTGCCCGACGTGGATTGCGTGGTGGCGGCATTCGGCGGCGGAGGCTTATCGTGTGGGATCGCCTCCGCCTTGAAAGCGCGCGGACACAAGGCGAAGGTGTTTGCGGCAGAGCCGGAGACGGCGGCTCCGCTGGCGCGGTCGCTGGCCGCGGGATCGCCCCAGAGTTTTCCTAACTGGAAGGCGAGTTTTGTGGACGGCTGCGGAGGCAAGTCGGTCTTTCCGCGAATGTGGGACCTGGCACATCATCTGCTCGCCGGGTCCATTGTTTGCACGCTCGAGGAGACACGCAAGGCCATGCGGATTGTGGCAGAGCGCAATCGCGTGATCAGTGAAGGCGCAGGCGCCTGTGCCGTAGCGGCTGGCCTTAGCGGCAAATGCGGCTCGGGAAAGATCGTGTGCGTGGTGAGTGGCGGCAACATTGATTTGGCAAAATTTTCGGAGTTGGTGACGCGCTCAGACATCTGAGCTGGTTTCTGTTCGTTGACCAGTACCGGGCGGTTTCGTCGTTGAGGAATCGTAGATTTCTGCTCTAATATGGTGTGCCAGAGGTCACGGGTTCACGGCGTGTCGATCGTCTTCGGGTGGTTGCTTCATTCGCTGAGGTCACGCTTCCGGCTCGGAACTGCTTTGTCCGTCGACTGAGAAATTTCTTTAAGCGTAACAATTATGTCTAGATTTTCCGCAATAACGTCCTTCTCGATAATGCCTCCCGTCCTTCTGGCCGCGCTCCTTTTCGCAACCGCTTGCGGCGACAGCAAGGGAGCTAAAGCGGCCGCTCCGCAAGCCATGCCGGTCAAAGTCCAAACAGCGAAGTCCCAGAAAGTTGACGACACCACCGACTATGTCGCCACCTTGAAATCGCGGGACTCCGCCGTGGTCATGCCGCAGGTCGAGGGCATCATTACGCAGATCTTCGTCCACTCCGGCCAGGGCGTCGCCGCCGGGGCTCCCCTGATGCAGATCGATCCCGCCAAACAGCAGGCCACGGTCAGAAGTCAGGAGAACGCCCGCGCCGCCCAGCTCGCGCAGGTCAAATGGGCGCAGCAGAATTACGACCGCGTCAGCGGCCTTGCCAATGCCGGCGTAGTCAGTCGGCAGGAACTCGACCAGGCGCGCGCGACTCTCGACGCCGCCGAGGCGCAACTGCACTCGCTCGAGGCTCAGGTCCGCGAGCAACAGGTCCAGTTGCACTACTACCAGGTGGTCGCCCCGCGCGCCGGCATCGTTGGTGACGTTCCCGTCCGCGTTGGGGACCGCGTCCTCACCACCACCACGCTCACCACCGTTGACCATCCCGGCAGCCTCGAAGCTTACATCTACGTTCCCATCGAGAAATCTGCGCAGCTGAAGATGAAACTTCCCGTCCAGATCGTCGACAGTTCAGGAAACATGCTCGCGACCAGCCGCATCACGTTCATCTCGCCGGAGGTAGATACCGCGACGCAAACCGTGCTCGCCAAAGCGACAATCACAAACTCGAAAGATAGCCTGCGCACTGCCCAGTTCATCCGCGCCCGTGTGATTTGGGGCAGTCAGGAAAAGCCGGTTGTTCCGGTCGTAGCCGTGTCGCGAATCGGCGGCCTCTATTTCGCTTTTGTCGCTGAGGCCGACCAGAAAGGTGGATACGTGGTCCACCAGAAGCCGCTCCAGATTGGACAAATCGTCGGCAACAACTATGTCGTGATCGACGGCGTGAAGCCGGGAGATAAAGTAGTCGTCTCCGGCACCCAGTTTCTAATCGACGGTGTGCCCGTAGTCCCGCAAGAAAGCAGCAGCAGTTAAAAGCCCAAGAAATTTTCTCGAAACCAGCTCAGACAAATAGCGAGCAGCAGCGCTAAAGACTGGGAACTGAAAACCGAGAACTGGGAACTGTCTCTTATGGTCGACTTTTTTATCCATCGCCCCGTATTTTCCACCGTCTGCGCTCTGCTCATTATTCTCGCGGGCGCGGTTTGCATCCCGACACTGCCCATCGCTCAATTCCCGAGCCTGGCGCCCCCACAGGTCGGCGTCACGGCCATCTATACCGGAGCCAGTTCCCAGACCGTCGAATCCGCCGTCACCACGCCCCTTGAGCAGCAGATCAACGGCGCCGAAGGCATGAAGTACATTACCTCCTCCAGCACCAACAACGGCGTCAGCTCGGTTACGGCCACCTTCGACATCACCCGCGATCCCGACCTCGCCTCCGTTGACATCCAGAACCGCGTCAACACTGCTCAGGGACGTCTCCCCAACGCGGTCAAGCAAATCGGAATCACAGTCGCCAAGACCTCGCAGAACTTCGTCTTCGGCGCCGGCGTCTTCTCGCCTGACGGTCGCTACTCCACGCTCTTCATGAGCAATTACCTCGATGTGTATGTCCGCGACACCCTGAAGCGCGTTCCCGGCGTCGCCGATGTCCTGATCTTCGGCGAACGTAAGTATTCCATGCGCTTGTGGCTCGACCCCGTTCGCATGGCTAGCCGTTCCCTTACCGCCGACGATGTGGTTAGCGCGCTCGGGGAACAGAACGTTGAAGTCGCCGCCGGGCAAGTTGGTTCACAGCCCGCGATGCCCGGGCAGGATTTCCAGATCAGCGTGCGCGCGGTCGGCCGCCTTTCCGAAACCAGTCAGTTCGATAACATCATCCTGAAGAGCAATGCTGACGGCACGCTTGTCCGCCTGAAGGACGTTGGCCACGCCGAGCTTGGCGCCGAGGACTACAGCTCAGACCTCGACTACAACGGGCGCGACGCGGTTGGCCTCGCCGTTACTCAGCTTTCCACCGCCAACGCCCTCGACGTGCATCGCAAGTGCCTCGCCGAGCTCGATCGCCTTTCCAAACACTTTCCGCCCGGCATGAAGTATGAGGTTGCCTTCGATGTCACCGACGCAGTCAGCGAATCCATCCGCGACGTAGTCTCGACGCTGGGCACGGCCATCTTCCTCGTCATTTTGGTCATCTTCGTTTTCCTCGAAGACTGGCGCTCCACCATCATCCCCGCAGTCACCATTCCGGTCTCGCTCATCGGCACCTTCGCGTTCGTCAAGCTGCTCGGCTTCTCCATCAACACGCTCACTCTGTTCGGCATTACGCTCGCCACCGGACTGGTGGTCGATGACGCCATCGTCGTTATCGAAAACATCGAGCGCCATCTGCAGGAAGGCGAGTCCGATCCCGTCAAAGCCTCGGTTGACGCCATGAAGGAAGTGACCGGCGCGGTGATTGCCACTTCACTCGTGCTGGTTGCGGTCTTCGTGCCGGTCGCGTTCTTTCCCGGAACAACCGGCATTTTGTTCCGCCAGTTCGCGCTGACCATCGCCTTCTCCATTGCCATCTCCGCCTTCAATGCGCTTACCCTTACGCCCGCGCTCTCCGCGCTCCTGCTCGGCCGCGAGCACGGAGAAAAGAATTGGTTCTTCAAGCGCGTCGATCGCGTTCTAGCCGCGATTAACAATGGCTACGTTCGCGCCCTCCGCGCTTTCCTGCGTTTCGAAGTCGTCGCGCTAATCCTGTTTGCCGCTGGACTCGGTCTCGCCTACTTCGTCTTTTTGAAAGTGCCCCAGGGCTTTGTTCCCACTGAAGATCAGGGATATCTCATCGTCGCCGTGCAAGCGCCCACCGGAGCTTCGCTTGACTACACCAGGAGGATCGGCCAGCAGGTGACCGCTATCTCTAAAACTATTCCTGAAGTCCTGGGCACCTTCGCCGTCGCCGGCTTCAGCTTTGGAGGCGCCACCCCCAACGCCGGTCTCACGTTCCTGACTCTCCAGCCTTACGAGAAGCGCAAAGGCCGCGAGCACACCGCCGCCTCCATCATCCATCGACTCCGCGGCCCATTGTTCGGGATCTCCGGCGCGATCGTGATCCCCTTCGAGCCGCCCGCCGTGCAAGGTCTCGGCACGTTTGGCGGATTTCAATTTGAACTATTGGATCAGGGCACGCACACCCTTCAGGATATCGACAAGACCACTCACGACCTCATTCGGGGAGCCGGCCAGCGCAGCGAGAAAGATCTCACCGGACTATTCAGTACTTACACCGCGAACGATCCGCAATACGTCGTAACCATCGATCGTGAAAAAGCCAAGAGCCTGCACATCCCGCTCAGCCAGATCACCGACACCCTCAGCGTCTACATGGGTTCGGCCTACATCAACGATTTCGATTTCAATAACCGTTCTTATCGGGTCTATATACAGGCCGACAAACAATTCCGCTCGAATCCGCAGGACATCGGGCAGTACTACGTTCGCTCCGATTCCGGTTCCATGGTCCCACTCGAAAACTTAGTCAGCGTCACCCAGACCGCCGCGCCCCAGGTCATCAATCACTACAACCTTTTCCGCTCAGCGGAAATCGACGGCTCCGCTGCCCGCGGCTTCAGCTCCGGACAGGCCATCACAGCCATGCAGCAGCTCTCCGCAAGAGTCTTGCCTCAGGGCTACACCTACGAATGGTCCGGAATTTCACTCGAAGAGTTGGCCTCGGGATCCACAACGCTCATCCTCTTCGGTCTCGGAACGCTGGTCGTCTATCTAACCCTCTCGGCGCAGTATGAAAGTTTCGTGCTCCCCTTCATTATTCTGCTCGCCGTGCCCATGGCGTTGCTCGGCGCGCTTTCCGCCCAATGGATCCGCGGCCAGCAAAATGACGTCTACTGCCAGGTTGGACTGGTCATGCTGGTAGGCCTGGCGTCCAAGAACGCCATTCTGATCGTGGAATTCGCCGAGCAGTTGCGCAAACAAGGCAGAACCATTCTGGAAGCCGCCGTCGAAGCGGCCCGCATCCGCCTGCGTCCCATCCTCATGACCTCCCTCGCCTTCATCCTCGGTGTTGTCCCCCTGGTTACAGCCAGCGGCGCCGGAGAGAACGGACGCCACTCCGTAGGCACCACCGTCTTCGGCGGCATGATCATGAGCACCATCCTCAACTTGTTCTTTATTCCCGTGCTTTACCTGCTGATCGAGGGCTTCCGCGAGCGCCGTAGCAAACCCAAAACAGCCTAAGCAAGTGGAGGGACGGCCGTCCTAGCCCGTCCGCGTAGGGACAGCCGCCCGCCCTCGGCTGTCCAGGCGAGCCGCAGCTCGCCACAACAGCGTTTTATCGCCAATCGTTCGACTAGAACCGGCGATTGGAGTAAGCTTGCGGGCGTCAGTCCTCGGCAGAAAGAAAAAAGCAACTTCTCGGCGCTTTCCAACGTCTGAAGGTGCGAAGAAGCTCACGGGCTCCCACCACATTGTAAGAAGTCTTGCGGAGGTCAAAACAATGATGAAATCACTGCTCGCAGTTCTTGCTCTCCCACTGATTTTCTCGACGGTGGCTCTCGCCAATCCCACCACCCAGAACAACCCAGCAGCTGGCGCGATCAGTCAAAAGAGCCTCGATCGCATCACCAAGGAAGTCCGTCATGAACTCGTGATGCTTCCTTTTTACGGCGTGTTCGACAACCTTGCCTACAAGGTCGACCCTGATGGCACCGTGACCCTGCTCGGCCAAGTCTCGCGTCCCGTTCTCAAGTCGGATGCCGAAAACGCCGTCAAGCACATTGAAGGCGTCGAGAGAGTCGTCAACAATATCGAGGTCCTGCCCACCTCCATCGAGGACGACCGAATCCGCCGCGCCGCCTACCGCGCCATCTACGGCAACGAGGTCCTAAGCCAGTATCAGTTGCGTGCCGTTCCTCCCATTCACATCATCGTCAAAAACGGCCACATCACGCTCGAAGGGGTAGTTGCCCGCCAGATGGACAAGACAATCGCCGGCATACAGGCCAACAGCGTTCCCGGTGCATTCTCGGTCACCAACAACCTGGTAGTGGAAGAAGAAGACAAGAAGAAATAGTTTCGCAAGCTTACCGGTGGAGAGCCGGGCGTCCCCGCCCGGCTGAACGGGGGAGGCGCCCGTTACTCCACCGCAAATTATCAACCGATCGCAGTACCGCTCTTCACTTAAGGCGATACGCCCGCCTCTGTGTTCCCCCGTGTTCCCCTTGTGCCCTCAGTGGTTAAGCTCTTGACTTCTGCAATCTGCAATCTGTCTTCTGCAATCTACAATCCTTAGCTATGCCCGATCCCGCCGAAATCGACCACGCCGCCCGTCTCCTCCGCGCCGGCCGCCTAGTCGCCTTCCCCACTGAAACCGTCTACGGTCTCGGAGCCAATGCCCTCGACGCCGAAGCCGTAGCCCGCATCTACGCCGTCAAACGCCGGCCCCCCACCAGCCCCCTCATCGTTCACGTAGCTTCCATCGAAATGGCGCAGTCCCTAGTAGCGAACTGGCCAGAAACCGCCGACCGCCTAGCCCGCCGATTCTGGCCCGGCCCATTGACGCTGGTCCTTCCCAAGTCCCACGTAGGGGCGGACGCATTCTTCCGCCCAGCCGAGCAAACCGGGGCCCCCGTCAAGCCCGGTGTTGGCTTGACAGGATGGAGAAGCTCGGCAGCGCCGTCGTCTTCGTCATGGACGATCCCCGCCATAGTGACCGCCGGCCTCCCCACAGTCGGTCTCCGCATGCCCGCCCACCCGATCGCCCTTGCTCTCATCGGCGCCGCCAGCGTTCCACTCGCCGCGCCCAGCGCCAACCGCTTCACCGAACTCTCTCCCACCACCGCCGACCACGTCCGGCACAGTCTCGGTAGCGACGTCGATTACATCCTCGATGGCGGTCCCTGCAGCGTAGGTATCGAATCCACAGTGCTGTCATTAGTCGAGCCCATGCCAACCCTGCTTCGTCCCGGCGGAATTTCGCGGACGGAACTGGAAGCGATAGTCGGGCCAGTCGTCTCTGCCCAGGAAGCCCAAGCCGGAGCCCATCCCTCGCCCGGGATGCACCCCCGCCACTACAGCCCGCGCACCCCTCTATTGTTGGTGAAAGACGGGAAACTGCCCGGCCAAGGCCCGGGAATCTATCTCCAGCACCAGCATCTCCCGTCGCGCGAGTCCGTCCAGACCATCCAAATGCCAGCCGCCGCCCCAGACTACGCTGCCGCGCTCTACGAAATTCTCCACCAAGCCGATGCTGGAAATTACGACTGGATCGCGGTCGACCTCCCCCCCAGCACACCCGACTGGGAAGCCATCCACGACCGCCTCCGCCGCGCTGCCTCGAATTCCTGAGAAGTCTGTCCGAAACCTGCCAATTTTCTTAGACGTTACTACTGTTACTTGGGTTCCCGCGCATAACACGTTTTAATGCCTAAGAATGGGGGAAATCGTGCGTCTTCGATCAAACTCGAAGATTTGGGCTGGGGCCGTCGCCTGCCTGGTGATCGCGCAGGCACTCGCCTCCATGCTCCTCCCGAGATCCTACCGGCTCACCGCGATCACCGATTCGATCATCTTCGTTTTGATGGTCTCCGCTTCGGTTGCCTTTGCCAGGAATGCATTCAGCGGCCCCCGCCGGCAACGCCTGGTGTGGATCCTTCTCGGCGCCGGCTACGCCATCGAATCCTGCAGCCAGATCTTGTGGATGCATTGGGAGCTGGTGGTGAGGCAAACGCCCGTCATGAGTCTCGGGGACGCCTGGATTTTTCTTGCCTGGACCATCCTTATTCTGGGCTTTGCTCTGCGGCCTCACGTCGAGCCGACCCCGCAACATCAGCGCCTGGGAACACTGGATCTGCTCTTACTGCTAATGGCCGGTCTGTACCTGTATCTGTTTCTCGTCATTCCATGGCAGTACCTGGCCCCTGAACCCCATTCGTATGGCCCGGCCTACAAGTTTCTCGCATTAGCGCAGGACGTTGTCTTGCTTTCAATCGTCGCCCATGGCTGGCTCCACAGCTCCGGCCGATGGCGGCACTTCTATGCCCTGCTCACGGTCATCGTCGCCATCGACACCATCCTGGAATACGTTGTGGATACGCTCGTCGAAGCCGGAATTTACTTTAGCGGGAGTTGGTACGATTCCACGACGGCAGCCTGCCTCGCCGGCATGACGTTTGCCGCTCTCATGGCACACCGTCTGGAACCCGCCTCGGAGTATGGCGATCCCAACGGTGAACGATACTGGCGGTGGGCTTCGCGACTGGCCGCTCCGGTTACCCTCATCCTGCCCCTGCTGGCGGCATGGTCGTTCCTCGACCGAAGTCTGCCAGACCCGGTTTGGAAATTCCGCGTTGTGTTGTCGCTGGCCGCCATTGTGGTCTTCGCTTTTGTCGGCATTGTGAAACAGGCCCGCCTCGAAAAGGAACTGGCCAACGCCAATCATGAGTTGCTTGACGCTTCACTGACCGACCTGCTCACCGGCGTTCGCAACCGGCGGTTCTTCACCAATTCGATTGAGGCCGATGTGCAACAGGTGCTGCGCTCGTTTGTCAGCAATCCATCCGCCGACCTGCGCAATCGTGACCTGGTTTTCTATCTGATCGACATCGACCACTTCAAGAAGGTCAATGACCAGTTCGGGCACAAGATTGGAGACCTGGTCTTGACCGAGGTCGCCCGTCGCATCAACTCTGCTGCTAGGCTTTCCGATGCGGTCATCCGCTGGGGCGGCGAGGAATTTCTTCTCCTGTCGCGCTACACCGATCGCAAAGAAGCCCACACTCTCGCCACTCGCATTCTCGATTCGGTCGGATCCAGGCCTTATCGGGTTGAAGGCGCCAATGCGGATCTGCGCATCACCTGTTCGATAGGCTGGGCGGTTTTTCCGTGGTTGGCGATGGAGCCGAAGCTCGTGGCTCACGAGCAGGTACTCGTCTTATCCGACTATGCGCTCTACCAGGCCAAGGGTTCGGGAAGAAACCGGGCAGTCGGCCTTCTGCCCGCCGGCGAAACCGTGCGTGGCGGAACCGTCGCCCCCGCCATCTACATCAATGGAATCCCCGCTTCCCCGGTAACCACTCCGGGCCCGCACATCGAGGGAGCCGCCGGCCCTGACGACACCACAGCTCCAGCTAAGACCAACGCCGCGTCCGCCTCCAGCTGATTTTCATCACCCGCGCTAGTCGGATCAAAGTGTCGGATCCAGGTGTTCCCTGTGCATCCCCGTGCACCCCTGTGTCCTCTGTGGTTAGGCTTTTCTGAACTCTGCAACCTACCCGACCACTCCCGGCACCCGCACCCGAATCGTATGCGGAACAGCCCGCAGCTTAGCCAGCAACTGCTCATCGCAAGCCCGATTGATGTCGTAAATCGCATATCCAAGCGTCCCGCGAGTATCCAGCACTTGCCGCTCAACGTTGATCTCCTCATCCGCAAGAATATGGTTAATCGCCCGCAAAATCCCCGGCACATTATGGTGGATATGCATCAGACGGTGTGATCCCGGCTCATAGTCCAGATGACAATGCGGAAGGTTCACGCTCATTAGGGAATTCCCGCTCTGGAAATAATCGATCATCTTCGCTGAAACAAACTGTCCAATATTCTGCTGCGCCTCCTCCGTGCTGCCCCCAATGTGAGGAGTCAAAATCACATTCGGCAACCCTTTCAGCGGGCTTGAAAACGCGCCGCCGCTCTCCGGCTCCTTCGGAAACACATCCACTGCCGCTCCTCCCAACTTTCCGCTCTTCAAGTGCCGGGCCAGCGCCTCATGATCCACCACAAACCCGCGGCTCAAATTGATCAGGCACGCTCCATCTTTCATTGCGCGGATCTCATCTTCGCCAAATAAATCCTGGTTTTGCACCTTCCCATCCACATGCAAAGTGATCACGTCGGAAGTTTCGAGCAATTCGCGAAAGCTCACAGCGCGAGCATTTCCGCGCGCCAGCACATGCGCCACATCGTGGAACACCACCCGCATGCCCAGCGCCTCGGCGAGTTCCGAAACCTGCGACCCGATCTTCCCGTAACCGACAACGCCCAGCGTCAGTCCGCGCACTTCATGCGATCCCGCCGACGATTTATTCCACACCCCGCTATGCAGTTGCGTGCTCGCCTCAAAGGTCCGCCGCATCAGCAGGATGATCTCCCCCATCGCCAACTCGGCCACTGAACGGCTGTTCGAGTGCGGATCGTTAAACACCGCAATCCCCCGCTCGCTCGAGGCCGCGCGGTCGATCTTATCCACGCCAATGCAGAACGCCCCCACCGATACCAGTTCCGGCGCCGCATCCAGCACCGCCGCCGTGATCTGTGTCTTCGAACGCGCCCCCAGAATCGAAGCCCCGCGCACCTTCTCGATCAGCTCGCGCTCATCAAGCGCTCCCTTCAGCGACTCCACCTCGAACCCCGCCTCTTCAAACTGCGAAACCGCCACCCCGCTGATGTTCTCCAGCAATAGAACTTTCAAATACCCTCCCCGAACCTCGTCACAATTGATGAAAGAGAATTATAACGGCGTAGGTTTCGTATCAGGGTATCGCTTTAGCGATACCGCAAATCGAAATCAGACGCACCCTAAGAGTGTGTATGAGAACTCGGGAGACAATCCAGTCGAACGAAGGGCGCGAATCCAGCCCCGGAGGGGCGAACTAGCTTAGCCCCGCGCTTCAGCGCTGGGGAAAGTAGGGAAAATGATTCAAGTCCCGGAGAGACGACCCAGTTCTCACTTTAGATGTGCTCAACGTAAGACCTCCTCGGGCGCATGTATGCCCCCGCCCTGCCCTCCAAAGTGATACAAATATAAGGCGTCTCCACGGCAACCAAGCCCGCCCCACATGAATCTTTCAATCACACCCCGTCATCTTTAAGACTTTGGAGGAAAAGAAAATGGCACAAACTTTGGAGGAAGTGAAAATGGCGCATGAAGTCCCCCCCCTGCCGTACGATTACACGGCGCTCGAACCTACCATCGACGAAAAGACGATGCACTTGCATCACGACATGCATCACGCCGCCTACGTCAAGAACCTCAACGCGGCACTAGACAAGCATCCCGAGCTGCACAAGAAAACTGCGGAAGATCTCCTTCGCGACCTAAACGCGGTCCCGGAAGACATCCGCGCCGCCGTCCGCAACAATGCCGGCGGCCACGTCAACCACACCATGTTTTGGACCATCATGAAGCCCAAGGGCGGAGGCGATCCCAGCGGTCCCATCGCCGACGTAATCAAGAAGACTTTCGGCGACTTCAAAACCTTCCAGGAAAAATTCAACGCCGCCGGTGTAGGCCAGTTCGGCAGCGGATGGGTATGGCTGGCAGGCGACTCAAAAGGAGTGAAAATCCTCTCCACTCCCAACCAGGACAACCCCATCTCCCAAGGCCTCTTTCCCATCTTCGGCAACGATGTCTGGGAGCACGCCTACTATCTCAAATACAACAACCGCCGCCCCGAATATCTGCAAGCTTGGTGGAGCGTAGTCAACTGGGAAGAAATCAACAAGCGCTACCAGTCGTCGCTAAAAAAGTAATGGTGACTCGTGTGGCGCGGACACTCCTGTCCGCGCCACTTCCTCGTCCCACGATAAAACTGCGGACGGTTTCCCCTGTGCTTCCCCGTGTTCCCCCGTGCCCCCTGTGGTTATGCTGTTGACTTCCGCAATCCGCAATCGAATGTCCGCCTAATACACTCCCAAATCCCGAGCCGACACCCACGCCCCCGAATACTCCTTCTTCACCTGCTCCACCAGATCCGCTTCCGGCAATTTCTCCAACACCTGGTGATACACCACCAGCAACTTCGGCCGCGCCCGCCGGGCAATCTCTCCCAACTCTGCCGGAGAAGTATGAAACGTCCGAAAATATTCCTTCCAGTGTTCTTCCTTCAACTCCTCCCCATGCGGATTAAAGACCTCATGCAGCAACAAATCGCACCCATCGCAAGCCTTCACCACTTCGTCCGTAGGCGAGGTATCGCCCGAAATCACAATCTTCCGATCGTGAGTCTCGAACTTATATCCATACGCCTCTTTCCATATCCCATGCCTCACCGGAAACGCAGTAACCGTAACGTTCTCGTCGCGATACACTAGTCCCGGCCGGATCTCATGTACGTTGACTTTGTATCCCGTAGCGTTAGCCTGCTCCAATCCCCGCCGCCGAATCCGCACATCTTCCGTCCAAGCTTTCTCGACGTGCGCAGTCATATTCTTCAGCCCATGCGGACCATAAGCCTCCAGCGCCTCTTTCCGTCCAAGCACCCAAGGCGAAAAAATCAGGTCCGGATAACCCAGAGTGTGATCCGAATGCAGATGCGTTATAAAAACGATCTTCAATTCTTTTGCCTTCAGAGCCGCAATCTCATTCTTCTCCGCCGCCGCCGCACGCCGCACCACTCCCGGACCGCAGTCGATCAGATATGCCCGATCATTAACCACCACCGCCACCGCCGGCCCCCACCGATCCGGATCCGCACTCGGATTCCCCGTCCCCAACACGACCACGCGAGTAGCCCGAGCCGCGTGATCCTCAGCGAACCCGCTGGCACAACATGCAACCGCCGCCAAGAATACAAAAAAATTCTTCACTCCAAACCTCCGTGCCCTCGATTCCACCTTGTCATTTCTGCCCCGAACAGTAACGTCACTCAGGTCTCCGTCTTCCCCTGTGTTTCCCCGTGTTCCCCAGTGCCCCCTGTGGTTATGCTGTACGCCACAGATCAATGTCGGCGAAGTCCGCGCCACCCCACCCATATCCCAAATACAATCCCCGCCATCACCGCCCCGGTCAGCTTCTTTCGATCCGTAATCGGAACGAACCGGGTCTGCTGTTCGCTCACCTCGATAACGCCCACCGGGACAGCTCGCACTCCGCCGCCGCCACCGCCTTCGCCTCGAGCGCTGGTATCGCCCACGCCTCCAGTGCCCGCGCCCGCACCGTAGCCATACATTATTTTTGCCACCGGGATGATCGTCTTTCCGTGCGCCGAGATAGGTTCGCCGTAGATCGTCTTCACGCTCGCTTGCCCAAGAATACTTTCCTTCAGGGATTGCAGAAGAGCCACACTGCCCATGGGAGACCTCCTTGAAGGAAAACATTATCCTACTCGGGGCGTTTGCGTGCAGAACCGGCTTAGTTGTTTTTCCGTGGCCCGCTGGCTAGAGAATCACAACGTCTCCGCGTTAAAAGCAGCTCTTCGGTTTTCGGAATCGCACCGAACACACTGAGAACTGTTCTTAACCTGTGCACCCCTTGTGCAAATTCAAGTCGCCGAGCACAAAAGCGTCCGCCGCAATTTTCCGCCCGCCGTTCAAACCCCGCCCCTTGTATGCCAACCGCGGTTACCCTAGACCCATGCTTAATCCGGATTCATCACATCGAACTCGCGAACCGAAATTCCACCGTTGCACAATTCTTATGTAATTGACCCGACCCTTTTCTGCGCGTACAGTCGCTCCACTTGAAACAAGCATCCGCCGAGCGAGAGTCGCGCTCGGTCAAAACCGAAACTCAAACCGGGTGGGGTGAAAGAAAGCATTATGAATCTCGAAAGCCAATGGACCGTCTATTGCACCCGTTTTTTGGTGCGCGCTCGTCAACTTACCGAATCCCTCGTTTTTACCGACGCTCTCGGCCGCGAACAATCCGGCCAGCCCGGCGATTACCTCGTCGAGACCTCTGCCGGAATAAAACGGATCACCACTCAAGCCCTCTTCGAAGACATCTACGTGCCTCTCGCGACCACGCAGCTTCATTCCCCACTTCCCGAATTTCAGACCAGACTTCAAACCGGAGTTCACGGAGGAGTTCATACCGATGCCGCGCCCACCGTCCTAAACCGGCCCGTGGCGCGCGCCTCGCCAGAAGATCGCATCCGCGCCACCGCCTGAAACGGCGGAAACATAGGATAAGGCCAGGTTTAAGGGTTCCAAGCAAGCCTCATTTGTTCGAACTCGAAACCTTGAAACCTGGCTCCACTTTCCCAACTCGGCACCCTTACCACTTTCGGGCTACAAGATGTTGTGTTTCCCTCTTGACAGGCACCATATACGGGAGTACGTTAAGCATCCCAGAGCAGTTTTTGCAGACCTCCTTCTAAGGAGGCGAGACCGTAAAACACCGGGGCGAGACTCAAAGTTGAGCTGATTGGAGCTGACTTCGCGTCTTCCCCTTCACGGGAAACCATCCCTCCGGAGTGGATGGAAACGAGCGGTGACTTCCCCCCGGTCTGGCCCTGCCAGGCATCCCCTCGGGGGGATTCATCAGCAGAACTAGAATCTTGCGCCTGAAGCTGCTCCCCGACCGGCCCAGCTTCCTGCGAGCCATTAGGAGCCCCGATGGAAGATTTGATCGAACTCGTAGCCGCCTCCTTTGCCCGTCATGGCATCGAATCCCCAGCCGGCGATCCTCAGCAGGCCCGACCGAATTCAGTCCAAACCGTCCGCCCCGCTGAGCCAACTCTTACCACTGCGCTCCCGGAGCACAATTACCGAAAAGGCTCGCAAGAAATTTGTCCGTAGAGACGGGGCTTGCCCCGTCTCACTCAGCGCCAGAAGACGCGGCAAGCCCGCGCGCAATCTGGTCGAAAGAACGTTTTGGCTCTAGATCATCTGCTCTTTGCCATCATCTAATTAGGAGAAGGATATGCCCGAAGTGCGCGACCAAATCAACACCCAATCCGCTGCCAGCAACACGGCCGTCAACAAGAAGAAGGCCCAAGGCCTGACCTTCCGCCGCTTCTTCACCAAGCCCGGTGTCGCCCCCTACTCCGAAGTCGAGTGGGAACTCCGCAACGCTCAGATCACCGACTCCCAGGGTGGCATGATCTTCGAGCAGAAGAACGTCGAGGTCCCCAAAGACTGGTCGATGACCGCGACCAACATCGTCGCCTCGAAATATCTTCACGGACCCATCGGCACCGACGAGCGCGAAACCGGCGTGCGTCAACTGGTCGCCCGCGTAGCCGAAACCATTCGCGACTGGGGCATGAAAGACGGATACTTCCGCTCCTCCGAAGACGCCGCCACCTTCCACGACGAACTGGTCCACCTGCTAATCCGCCAGCACGTAGCCTTCAACTCGCCCGTCTGGTTCAACGTAGGCTGCGAGCGAGTCGAGCCAAAATCGGACGCCACCAATTGGCACTGGAACGCAACCACCAACCAGGTCGAATTCGGCGTCACCGGATACACCCGCCCGCAATGCTCCGCCTGTTTCATCAATTCGGTGAAGGATTCGCTAGACTCCATCCTCACCCTCGCCAAGACCGAAGGCATGCTCTTCAAGTGGGGATCCGGCACCGGCACCAATCTCTCCACGCTGCGCTCCTCGACCGAAGTTCTAAGCGGCGGAGGCACTGCCAGCGGCCCGCTCAGCTTCATGAAAGGCTTCGACGCCTTCGCCGGAGTAATCAAGTCCGGAGGCAAAACTCGCCGCGCCGCCAAGATGGTCATCCTCAACATCGACCATCCCGACATCGTCGACTTCATCGAGTGCAAGAGTAAAGAAGAAGCCAAAGCCCACGCGCTGGTATTGCAGGGATACGACGGATCGCATCCCGACTCCGATGCCTACAGCTCCATCTTCTTCCAGAATGCCAACAACTCCGTCCGCGTCACCGACGACTTCATGGTAGCCGTAATGCGCGACACCGATTTTTCCACCAGAGCAATCGTTGACGGCCGAGTAGTCAACACCTACAAAGCCAAAGACCTTCTCGGAAAGATTTCCGAAGCCACCTGGCAATGTGGCGATCCCGGAATGCAGTACGATTCCACCGTCAACCGCTGGCACACTTCGAAAAACACGGCAAGAATCAACGCGAGCAATCCCTGCAGCGAGTACATGTTCCTGGACGATTCCGCCTGCAATCTGGCCAGCCTGAATCTGCTGAAGTTCGCACCCAACGGCACCTTCGACGTGGAAGCCTACCGCCACGCAGTAGACGTAGTAATCACCGCGCAGGAAATCTTGGTAGACAACGCCGGATACCCCACCGAGATCATAGGCAAGAATTCGCACGACTATCGCCCGCTAGGTCTAGGCTACGCAAATCTAGGTGCGCTCTTAATGGCCGCCGGTCTCCCCTACGACAGCGATGCCGGACGCGACTACGCCGCCTGCGTAACTGCCATCATGTGCGGCGAAGCGTATCTCCAATCCTCACGCATAGCCGAACTATGCGAGCCGCTGGCGCCAATCACCGACCCAGTACAAACTCGTCTAGGAGTAACCACCGCGGAAAACATGCCCGGAGCAGCCTGCCCCGGCTGGTACATAAATCGCGAGCCCTTTCTGGACGTAATAAGAATGCACCGAGCCAGCGTAAACAACATAGGCAGCACAACTGCCCGTGTGGGGACGGGCGCCTCGCCCGTCCAAGCGGAGCGAAGCTCCGCAGCCACCCAACTGCCAGAGTTAATCGAAGCCTCGAAGCAAGCCTGGGACGAAGCCCTGGCCCACGGCGAAAAGCACGGCTATCGCAACTCCCAGGTAACAGTCTTGGCCCCCACCGGCACAATCGGCTTCATGATGGACTGCGACACCACCGGCATCGAGCCCGATCTGGCGCTAATCAAGTACAAGAAGCTGGTAGGCGGCGGCATGATCAAGATTGTGAACAACACCGTCCCCGGCGCCCTCTTCAAACTCGGATACACCCACGAGCAGACCGACGCCATCGTGAGCTACATAGACGCAACCGGCACCATCGAAGGCGCGCCGCACGTAAAAGACGAGCACCTGGCCGTCTTCGATTGCTCATTCAAGCCGTCGAAAGGCACGCGTTCCATTCACTACATGGGACATCTCAAGATGATGGCCGCCGCCCAGCCCTTCATCTCCGGAGCGATCTCGAAAACCGTGAACCTGCCGAATGCCGCGTCGGTAGACGACATTTCCGAAGCCTACATCCAAGCCTGGAAGCTGGGCCTGAAAGCCGTAGCCGTCTATCGTGATGGATGCAAGCAGAGTCAGCCCCTCTCCGCCGCCGGCAGCAAGACGGCTCTAAGTAGTGGAGCTAGTGTAGAGCGGGCGCCCTCGCCCGCTGCCGTTGACGTTGATGACAACCTCGACGCTCCCCCACGAGCCCTCCGTCACAAGCTGAAAGAAGAGCGCATGTCTGTAACCCACAAGTTCAACGTCGGAGGCCACGAAGGCTACATCATCGTCGGCCTGTATCCCGACGGCGAGCCCGGCGAGATCTTCATCAAGATGGCCAAAGAAGGATCGACCGTCTCTGGCCTCATGGACAGCTTTGCGTTAGCGGTCTCCATCTCGCTGCAGCACGGAGTGCCGCTGAAACTCTTCTGCGAAAAATTCGCCCACACGCGCTTCGAGCCCAGCGGATGGTCAAGCAATCCCGACATTGGTTTTGCGAAGTCGATCATGGACTACATTTTCCGCTGGCTGCAAATGCGCTTCCTAAGCGGACAGCAGCAATTCCTCTTCGAAAACCTGCGCCCTAAGCCGCAACCGGCCCCAGAAGGAGTAGGCGATCTAAACGATTCCAGTGTAGGGCGGGCGCCCTCGCCCGCCGCAGTCCCCGCCTCCATCCACGCCGCCGACGCCCTGTCCGAACTCATCGACATGGGCGACGCTCCCAGTTGCCACGTCTGCGGCTCAATCATGGTGCGCAACGGCAGTTGCTACAAGTGCATGAGCTGCGGGAGCACCAGCGGGTGCAGTTGACCGTGTAGCGCGGGCACTCTTGCCCGCGGCCTTTGACTTTGCTGTTGCTCTTGATCTTTGTTGGTGGACTGAAAAACAAGTCCGTAACTGCGGAGCGGAACCCAGAGATTAGGGAAGGGCCCGGCTTCAAGCCGTGCCACAACCAGAACCAAACTTCGACGGTCCGCAACGGCAGTTGCTATAAATGCATGAGCTACGGGAGTACCAGCGGCTGTTTGTAGGCTGGGTTGCTGTTTGAATCAAACGGGATGGATTGGTATATATACCAATCCATCCCGACTAAGGAAGTTCGTCATAGGCCGTGAATCTTCTCACCGCGGTATATATACCGCGGTGAGAAGATTCACGGCCATCACCTTTTGTGAGTTATGAAAGAGCTTGAGTCCTTTTTTCGATCCTCGGCCCAGACAATTTACTGGCCCTCGGAACTCGCCGCAGTCTTTCAAAAGCAACGATCCCGCTGGAAACTGCCCCATGAAATGAAATTTCCCGGATTCGTCAGCTGGCTTCAGGAAGAGAGGAAGCTTACCCGAATAAGACTGACGTCCCCTCGATACCCTGAGATCATTCGATATGCTTGGGGGCTCGACCCATCCCCAGTTCTTGTGGCACTCTCGACAAAGCGGGAGTCTTACTTTTCCCATGGATCTGCCCTTTGGATACACGATGTCGGAGGAAATGCTAACGAGATGTATGTAAATCAAGAACAACGGGAGAAACCTCCGAACGACGCGTCATCTCTCACGCAGGAGTCCGTGAATCGGGCGTTCAAGAACAGTCAGCGCCAGACAAAACTGATTTATCGCTATGGAAGGGAAAAGATCACGATAGTAGGTGGAAAGCATACAAATCGTTTAGGCGTAGTCGCGGGGGCTGCGCCCACGGGGGAGCCCGTTCAAGTGACCTGTTTGGAGCGCAGCCTCATTGACGCAGCCGTACGCCCCGCCTATGCAGGCGGAGTGCCGGGTGTCCTGGCCGCGTTCAAAGCCGCCCGCAGCAGGGTCTCTATAAAAAAGCTGGTCACATTGTTGGAGACGCTCGACTATACCTACCCTTACCATCAAGCTATCGGCTTCTACCTGAAGAAGTCTGGGTATAGCGGACAAGATCAAGAACTACTCAGAACGATCGGCCTTGCTCTGGATTTCTATCTTTCTCATGGGCTCAAAGACCCCTTACTGGACAGGGATTGGCGATGTTTCTATCCGCGGGGTCTCAAATGAAAGCAGCTATGGCCGTCATAATCTAGCCGGGTCGGGTCAACTAGATCCAGTGCGATTGTTCCAGATCTGAGTAGCAGCTCCTGATGAAGGCATCGGTAAAACGAGGCTTCAGCGCTCGCACCTTCTGAATGACTTCGGACTTCACCTTACCTGCCGCAACCTTTTCCTTTACCACGGAATGGACGAAGTGGACCGTAGCCTTAACCTCCAGTTGCGCGGGGGTGTTCAATCCGAACTGGCTAGTGACCTTTTCGATTTTCTTCTGATACTTGGGTTCGACCTTAAACCTCTCAGCAAATTTACCGATCGAGATGTCGAACCCGAAGCCTCCCGGGTCACTGTCGACGTTCAGGACGCCCAAGGAGTCTAGCGAGCCCAAATCGTGCGACAGTTCGAAGGAATAGGGGCCGTAATGGTAGATTTCGTATTTGTATCCCAAAGGAACCCCGCTCTGCTGCGCAAAGTACACAAGTTTCTGCACCTGTGTCTTGCCAAGCCTTGCCGGAGCGTTTTGCACCAATTCAACAATTGCAGCTACTCTTAGGTCTTGTGGCATTTTCGAACTCCCTCACTGGCTAGCGGCGGCTGCGCCGGCAGTACCTACCGCGTGATCGCTCCAAAACTGGGTACAAAAATTGTGTACCTTCTCTTTGTTTTCTTTCGGGGTGAAAACTCTATACTGCTCGATCTTCTGGAGGCTGCGAATTATCCCGGATTCCGCCTGAACCAAGCTTGGAGCGCCTGTGCTCGGGCTTAGAACGTAGGTCCCGATTTTCTCAAACTTATGCGGTGAACCTTCAGCGGCATCGAAAAAGATCTTGGTTCCTTTGAATTCGCGGCCGATAGCCTCCCGAAGCCAACTAAACCTCGTCCTTTGCTCCGCATCAATGTGTTCTGGAGTGGTAAATGACTGGACAAAAGGGTCCCTAAAGAGAATTCTTCTCGCGTCATCATCCCTAAAATGCTCACGCATCAACGAAAAAATGACATTGTCATCGCACTTCACGTATTCCTTCAACGAAGGCGGGTATCTTCTGACGTATTTTTTCAGAAAATCCAGGAGGTGGTGATCGTAGGCCCTGCGAATCTTGTGGAAGTACACTTGGGTAAACATGAAGTAGCGCGCAAGCACCATCGCTTCAAGGGCGTGCAATCCCCCATATTCAATTGCCATTATAAAATTGCCCACGTCGTCACGGTCCTCGATGAGACAAAGACTTTGGATGAGACGCTGATAGTCGAATCTCCCGTAATGGACTCCGGTAAAGAGGCTGTCCCGATATAAATAGTCGAGCTTGTCGGCGTCGATCTCGCCCGCGAAAATCTCCTTGAGAAAAGCAATATCCGGATCGAGATTCGTTGCTGAGAAAAAACCGGCAACCTCATCAGCGGTGATGCTGAGGTCCTTCTTGAACTTGTTGATCAGGGGGGCGATGGGCTCGGAAAGAATGAACCTCCGCGAAATTTCTTCATGTTTGACACCTTGCAGCAACTCCTCTGAGGCGTGAGAGAAGGGAGCGTGTCCAGTGTCGTGCAAAAGGGCAGCTAATCTCAAAAGCTGTCGATTACGCTTGACTCGTGCCTTGTTCCATTTCTTTACTCTCGCAAGATCTTTCATCGTCAGCGTATCAAACATTTTGGTCGCGAATTCCATGACTCCCATCGAATGTGCGAACCTAGAGTGTTCGGCACCGGGATAAACTAGATGTGTGAACGCCAACTGACGAATGTACCGCAGCCTCTGAAAAACTGCTGTATTCACGATTTCCATTTCGGTTTCATTGAAATAAATGAAACCATGGACCGGATCTCTTACTTCCTTCATCTGCATATCTCGAACCAAATGAGTGAGATTCGATTCGTGGCCCACAATCCGTAGAGAAGTGTATTGCTATTCGAGGCTAAAGATCAAGAGCAAGTATACAATTAATTAGGGCGAACAAGTCTTCGCCACAATTAGTTGTGGTTTATTTGATAATGGCCACAATTTCAACCCTCACCGGACAGTAAATCCGAATCATGAGCGTATACCTTCGTGCGGGCGGAGCTTGCAAAGTCCGCCACCGGCATTAGGCAGACATTAGCAGAAGCTGGGCTGAGGAAGTCCTGTGAAATACTAGGCCGAGGCGTCCCATCTTCCCCAACCTTTCGAAAAATGCGCCGGGTGTCTCATACTCAATTCTTGCGCGTTCTGCGCGCCGGGTGCCCATCCTCCGCGCCTTTCGAAATGTAGGATTCCCACGTCACCGTCCCCGCAGGGATTTTGCGAAAAACCAGGATCCGGGGGGTCGCAGGGAACGCGAATCCCGCGACAGGCACATCCAATACTTGCGCTTGACAATCCCAATTACAGGTCTTAGGCTTCGCCTGTAATCCTGGGCTAATTGATCTTCCCTCCCGGCTTTCCCTGCCGACTTTGTGCGTGGAGGCTCCCATGAACCTATCCGTCCGCTTGCGGGTTACAGCATTGCTGGTGTCTCTTTTTCTTCTGCTTGGCTGTGCTAGGCGCCCAGCTCCGACTGGCCCTCCGGCAACCACCTCGGGCAGCCATTCAACAGCCGCTGCACCGCCGCCTCCACCACCGCCGCCTCCCCCGCCACCGCGCGCAGAGGCAGATGGTGCCACTGCTAGGGACGGAGGCGGTAACGAGAACTACGCCATCGTGAAGGTTTTCTATGCCACGGACCGCCAGCCCACGGGCAACAGCGCCGCCGGCAATTTCTATGGCGGAGACCGGCAACTGGACGAGACCATGCATTTTGGCACGCTCGACGTCAGCATCCCGCGCGACCATCGCATGGGACGCATCGAGCGACCCTCGATCTGGAGGCTCGAATTCCGTCAAGACCCGGACAAGCACGTGGTATTGCTGAGCGTCCTGCCGAAATCAGAGCAGGAGTTCTACTCCGAACTTGCGAACAAGGTGCAGTCGTCGGCCAACAAGGACGCATTTGTTTTTATTCACGGCTTTGACAACACGTTTGAGCAAGCGGCGTGGCGCACGGCGCAGCTTTCCTACGATCTGGGGTTTCAGGGAGCGCCCATCATGTACTCCTGGCCCTCGAAGGGGAAGCTGGCGGCGTACACAGCTGACGAAGCCACCATCGACTGGGCGACTCCACATCTCGAGAAATTTTTGGAGACGGTGGCCGCGCAGTCGCATGCGACAACCGTGCACCTGATCGCGCACAGCATGGGGAACCGTGCGTTGACGCGAGCGTTATTCGCGATCGCGGAAAAACATGCGGGTGTTCCTCCAATGTTCAAACACGTGTTTTTGGCGGCTCCCGACATTGATGTGGGCGTGTTCCGGCAACTGGCAGCGACATTCCCCTCGGCGGCAAGCGATATAACGCTCTATGCATCGTCGCGAGACGAAGCCATCGAGGCCTCGGAGAGGATTCACCAGTACGACCGGGTCGGCGATTCCACTCACATCTGCGTGGTGCCCAAAATCGATACGGTTGATGCCAGTGCGGTCGATACGGGGCTAATTGGGCACGCGTATTTCGGCGACCGGCGCTCCATTCTCTCGGATATGTTCGAGGTGATGCAAACCAACTCGCCTCCCAGCAGGCGGTTTGGCATGCACGCCGCGATCCTGCAGCAGATGACTTACTGGGTCTTCAATCCGTAGGAGTTTGCAGCGGTGAACCTAGGCGATAACTAATATTCGGCTTGACACAGCGAGATATAATAGGGGTAAGTCGAGAGCAGAGTTCGCAGTCACGCACTTAGCATTAGTTGGCCGCCAAAGAACCGAGCACTAAAAGCGCGAAAACTTCGCGAATTTGTACTAAGTTATTTGAAATCAAGACTTTGCACGACCCGTCAATTGTAAGTCCTTTATTTGCAGCATGACCTGGAGAGTCGCCCCCCCAAAACGCCCCATAACTCCAATGTTATGAAGACTTTGCCGATAAACACTGTAGAATCAATACTTTAGCATAATTCGGGGGGGGGGGTACCGGCGGCCGGGTTGCCAACCTTTCCTCGCCGTTCGAAAGTTGGATTCCGCTGCATTGTCCGCCTCGGTGCCGGGTCTGTGCTATCTTGATTATCCTTAGGCAGACCGAACCAGGTTAGGGTGGGTTGTGTTTCCCGCGAGAATACCTGGGCATTTTTTGTATGGAGCTTTTTCTCAATCTCTGCTGGCTCTCTCTGTTGCTGCCCTGCTATCTGCTGTGGCGGCAACGGACTTCTTCGGATCGTCCGCCAGCGCCCCCGCTCATCTTCCTTTGCGCCCTTGGCTGTGCACTCATTCTGCTGTTCCCCGTGATCTCGGCGACCGACGACCTGCACGTCGTGCGTCCTGAGATGGAAGAGTCGGAACGCGGTTTCCGCCGCGCCGGCAATTGCGCTTGCACACCTCATGCTCTGACGCATTCCTCGCAACCCATTCTGCCCAGTTTCGCTTCTCTGACACCCGAGTTCGAGCAGATCGGCACGGCTCTGCCGTTCACGCCGCAATCACTCAGAACTTTTTCTGCCTCTGCACCCTCGGGCCGCGCTCCTCCTTTCGAAAACCCAACCTCGCTGTAAATCCGAAGTCAGTCTTATTTGTCCGGAAAATCCTGAAGATTTTCGCATGCACGCGCATTGGGCGATCCGCTTTTCCTCATGCGCACGGAGCGCGCGATGTTCAAGTTTCACAATTTCAGTCTGGTCGCGTGGTTATGGCTATGGCTAATCCTCGCAGCGGCCAGCGCCCGAGCGCAGCAGGCCCTCACGTGGGAACAGGTGCGCGCGCGCTTTGAGCAGAGCAATCCGAAGTTGCTGGCGGACAAGCTGAATATCGACGAATCAAAGGCGCAGGAGATTACCGCTTTCCTACGCCCGAATCCGACGTTCACTCTGTCGGCGGATGGGACGCAAATCGCTCCTGATAAAGGCGTCTGGCGACCGTTCGCGGGGACGTTCGAGTCGCCCAGCATTAGCTATCTGCACGAACGGCGTCACAAGCGGGAGTTACGTCTCGAGAGCGCCAAAAAGGGGACTCTGATAGCCGAGTCGAGCCATGCCGACTTGGAAAGAACTCTGCTCTTCAACTTGCGTAGCGCATTTGTGTCAACGCTGCAGGCGAAAGCGGTGTTG
This sequence comes from uncultured Acidobacteriaceae bacterium, assembly GCA_963772195.1. Lineage (GTDB taxonomy): Bacteria > Acidobacteriota > Terriglobia > Terriglobales > Acidobacteriaceae > Acidiflorens. Next base: position 1,057,871 of record CAVYWE010000007.1, read on the forward strand.
CAGTTGGCAAAAGACAACCTTGTCTATTACGACCACGTGCTTGAAATCAGCAAAACTCGCTTCGACGCTGGCGATATTGCGCAGATTGATCTCGATCGGCTGGAACTGCAGCGCGTCCAGTATGAATCGGATTTGCAAGCTGCCGAGGAGAACCTGGAAAACGCAAAGATTCAACTACTCACGCTGCTTAACGACCGAACGCCCATAGATCAGTTTGACGTCACCGGGCCGTTCGATTTCATCGACCAGCTCATGCCGCGTGACGAATTCCGGAAAATTGCTCTCAACACGCGGCCAGACTTGAAGGCCGCCGTCGAAGCCATAGACAAAGCCCAGACCGACCACAAGCTGGCGATTGCGAACGGCTCAACCGATCCGACCTTCGGCGCGTGGTATACGCACAACTCGTCTAACAATAATCCGTTTGGCATAAATACGCTCGGCGTCAGTGTCAGCATCCCGTTGCGCATTTTCGACCGCAACCAGGGAGAAAAGCTGCGCACGCAACTCGATATCACGCGCAATGAGAGATTGCGCGACGCCGCCGAAGCAACCGTGCTGAGTGACGTAGATTCCGGCTACGCCACGCTCGAAAGCAATCTGATTCTGCTGCGGCCTTACAAGGCCAAGTACCTGCAGCAGTCTGTCCGAGTGCGGGATACGATTTTCTTTTCTTATCAACACGGCGGAGCCTCGTTGCTGGATTTCCTGAACGTGCAGGCGGAGTACCGCACCGTGCAATTGGCCTACGTGAACCTGGTCGGTTCCTATCTGTCCGCAGCCAGCCAATTAAATCTGGCCGTGGGCCGCGAGGTGATCCCATGACATCGCAAGCGATATACTTGTCGAGTTCAAGATTGAGTTCAAGAGCCGCCAAAGCTGTGCAGTCGGCGGACTCTTGCGGCGCGGTCTCAGCCCTTCCCCCTGTCTCCGCGCCGAAACTCTTTGCGGCCCGCATCCGCCGGTCCGCGGCCCTCCTGCTGGGTTTGGCTCTGCTCGCCGTTTCCGTAGCCTGTTCCAACAACACGAAAGCAGCACCCACAAAACAGGAAATCACGGTCGACCCGAACCTCCTGACTGTCGACCATCCGGAACTGTTCCAGACGGTCAAGGTGGAAACTCGCGACCTGCCCACGGAATTGAACGCGAACGGGACCGTCCAGCCTGACGTGAACAAAACTATCCGCGTCACCTCGCTTGGTTCGGGCCGCGTCGCCGATCTCAAAGTCCGGCTCGGGGACTACGTGAAAAAGGGCCAGGTACTGCTTGTGATTTCCAGTCCCGACCTCGCCGCGGCGATGGGCGACTATCACAAGGCTTCCGCCGATGAAGCGCTCGCCCGCAAGGCCCTCGAACGTGCCCAACTGCTCTACTCGCGCGGCGCGCTCGCCCAGAAAGATTTGGAAGTCGCCGAAAACGCCGATGCCAAAGCTATATCCGATCAGAAGACCGCCGAAACCCGCCTGCGCATTCTCGGCGGAGATCCCGCCCACCCCAGCGCCATGATCGAACTGCGCGCCCCGGTTGCCGGAACCATTGTTGAGCAGAATGTTGCCGGATTCGAAGGCATCAAGAGTCTCGACAACACGCCCAACCTGTTTACCATCGCCGATCTCTCGAACGTCTGGGTGATCTGTGACGTCTACGAAAACGATATTGGCGACGTTCACATCGGCGATCCCGCCGAGGTTCGCCTGAACGCCTTGCCTGACCGCGTGTTCAAAGGCAGCGTCAGTGATGTCTCGCGCGTCCTCGATCCCAACACGCGCGCCGCCAAAGTTCGCATCGTTCTTGCCAATCGCGATGGAGCTTTCCGGCCTGGCATGTTCGCGGTGGCCACTTTCCGCTCGCGCAAACAGAAGCCGCACCTCGTCGTGCCTGCGACCGCCATCATGCGCTTGCAGGATAGAGACTGGATCTTCCGTAAGGAGACTGCCAACTCTTTCCGCCGCCTCGAAGTCCAGACTGCTGGCCTATCTGACGGCCTGCAGCAAATCCGTCAGGGGGTGAAGGTGGGAGATGAACTCGTCGCGAACGCGCTTGCGTTCTCCGCCGCAGCTTCGGAGCAGGGCAAATGATTCGTCTGCTCATCGATTTCGCGCTGCGCAACCGCATCCTGATACTTAGCGTGGCGCTGGTGCTGTTCATCTGGGGCATCATCTCGTTTCGCAATCTGCCCATCGAAGCCTATCCCGACGTCGCCGACACTTACACACAGGTCATCACACAGTGGCCCGGCCACGCTGCCGAAGAGGTCGAACAGCAAATCACCGTCCCGCTCGAAGTCACGCTGAACGGGGTTCCGCACAAAACCCATCTGCGCTCGGTCTCGCTCGCCGGGCTCTCGGTCGTGACCATTATTTACGACGACGAAATCTCCACCTTCAACGCCCGTCAGGAAGTGCTCGACCGCCTGCAGCAGGTGACGCTCCCAACTAACGTGAACGCCGGTCTCGGCCCCGACTATAGCCCCACCGGCCAAATCATGTTCTTCACTCTCAAGAGCACGAATCCGCGCTATGACGCGATGGAGCTGAAGACTCTCAACGACTGGTTCGTGTTGAACCAGCTGAAATCCGTGCCCAACGTTGTCGACGTCAACATCTTTGGCGGTCCGACCCGCGAATATCAGGTGCAAGTCGATCCCGGCAAGCTGGTTTCTTATGGATTGTCGCTTGCCCAAGTCGAGCAGGCGCTCACCAACAACAACACTAACGCCGGCGGTGGATTCATCGAACGCGGCCAGCAGGCGCTCAACGTGCGCGCCGTCGGACTGATGCAGACTACGGACGACATCGCCGCCACCGTCATCAAGAGCGTGAATGGAACGCCCGTCCGCGTCCGGGACATCGCCATCGTCGTGCAAGCGCCCAAGATTCGTCTGGGGCAGCTCGGAAAAACCATCCGTCGCGAAGACGGCACCGTCATCGACGACGAGGACGTGGTCGAAGGCATCGTCCTGCTGCGCAAAGGCGCCGAAGCCGACGCCACGCTCGATGCGCTCCACGTCAAGATCAACGAACTGAATAATGGGCTCTTGCCACAAGGTGTAAAAGTTGTCCCCCATCTCGACCGCAGCGACTTGGTGCACTACACCACCCACACCGTTCTGCGAAATCTCACCCACGGCGTGATCCTGGTTACGCTGATACTTTTTATTTTTCTGGGGAACGTTCGCAGCGCGCTGATCGTCACAATGACGATCCCCTTCTCACTTCTTTTCGCCGCCATTCTTCTCGATCTCAGGCACATTCCGGCGAATCTTCTATCTCTCGGCGCACTCGACTTCGGCATGGTCGTGGACGGCTCCGTGGTAATGGTCGAAAACATCATGCGCCACGTCGAGTTTTCTCAAGGGAAGAAAACTTTTTTACAGCTGATCGCTTCCGCTGCTCATGAAGTACAGAAGCCCGTGTTCTTCGCCATCACCGTCATCATCGTTTCCTATCTACCCATCTTTACCCTGGAGCGTGTCGAAGGCCGTCTGTTCCACCCCATGGCCTGGACCGTAGCCTTCGCCCTGCTGGGTGCTCTTCTATTCGCGCTGCTGATCGCGCCCGCGCTCTGCCATCTCGCTTTCCCCGACGGCAAAATCAAGGAATGGCGGAACCCGATGATGCGCATCCTGCAGAACGCCTACCGCCGCCGGCTCGACTGGTGCTTCGACCACATGAAGTTCACGCTTGGCATGGGACTGGCGGCCCTGGCTGTCATGCTGCTCCTTTTTTTCAGCGGGATCGTAGGCTCCGAGTTCCTTCCTCACCTCGATGAAGGCGCGATCTGGGTCCGCGGCACACTCCCCCCCAGCACTGGACCCAGTACCGGAATCGAAGTCACCAAGCGCGCCCGCGCCATTTTCGCCCAATTCCCTGAAGTGACGCAGATCGTCAGCCAGGTCGGCCGGCCCGACGACGGCAGCGATGCCAGCGGTTTCTACAACACAGAATTCTTCGTCGACCTTCTGCCCCGGTCAGAGTGGCGCGCCGAGTACCGTACGAAAGAACAACTCATCGACGCCATGGACAAGTCGCTCAACCAGATTCCCGGCGTCGTCTGGAACTTCTCTCAGCCGATCTCCGACAACGTCGAGGAAGCCGTCAGCGGCGTCAAGGGTGAACTTGCCGTCAAACTCTTTGGCCGCGATCTCAAGACGCTGGAGCAGAAAGCCGACGAAATGCAGAACGTCATGAGCAGGATTCCCGGCATCGCCGATCTCGGCACCTTTCAGGTCCGCGGACAGCCCAACGTTAATCTGGCGGTCAACCGCGCCACTGCCGATCGTTTTGGAATCAACGTCAGTGACGTGCAGGATGCGGTCGAAACCGCGGTCGGTGGCAAGGCCGTCAGCCAGATTCTGATCGGCGAGCAGCGTTACGATCTCACCGTTCGCTACCAGGAACCATTTCGCAGAACCGTCGAAGACATCGAGAACATCCGGATACTGGCTCCCTCAGGCGAGCGCGTTTCGCTCGGCCAACTCTGCGACGTTAAGCTCGAAGATGGCGCTTCCACCATCTACCGCGAAGGCAACTCCCGCTACATCGCCATCAAATACAGCGTTCGCGGCCGCGACCTCGGCAGCACGGTTCGCGACGCCATCGAACAGGTCCACCAAAAAGTAAAACTTCCAGAGGGTTACCACCTTGACTGGACGGGCGAATACGAAAGCCAGCAGCGCGCTAACCGAAGGCTCGCGTTCATCGTGCCAATTACGTTGCTGCTCATGGCTTTCATTCTGTACTCGATGTTCAGCTCATGGAAATGGGTCGGCCTTATCTTTGCCGTCGTCGCGCTTTCGCCTTTGGGCGGCGTGCTCTCACTGCTCGCGACCGGGACGCACTTCTCTGTATCGTCGGGCCTCGGTTTCCTTGCGCTGACCGGCGTCTCTGTGGAAATCGGCGTGATCATGGTCGAATACATCAACCAGTTGCGCACCCGCGGCCTGGACCCGCGGCAGGCTGCCAGAGAAGGCGCGGAACTTCGTCTCCGTCCGATCATGATGACCATGCTGGTAGCCACCCTCGGCCTCTTACCCGCTGCTCTCTCCCACGATATTGGCTCAGACTCACAACGGCCGTTTGCCATTGTGATCGTAGGCGGACTGATTGTGGAGCTGCTGGTCAGCATCGTTTTGTTACCATCGTTGTACGTGTTCTGGGCGCGCCCCGGCGACACACTCCCGCCGCCAGAGATCGGATTTTTCGGAGAAGGCGAACATGTGGATTGAGTCGCCCCGTGCGCAAGCGTGGAATTCCACGACCTCATGCATCATGGGAAATTTCCATCGGACTTCTAAGATCTTTCGGAAGACTGGCGGCACGTTTTCCCCAGAAAAGTTCTCGTTCCCATGCCAGCACATACGCTGTTCCCTGTAGTGCAAGTCTTCCCAGATCGCGGCAAGTTCTTCCATTCCCTCCACCGTATCGCGAGGTAAACAAAGCAACTTTCATTTTGGCAACGCTCTTGCTTCCAGTTTGGGTGTTCTAACGGGAGACCTACAGTGAAATGGATCGAACCTATCGAACGGTTTGTTGATGCAATTGTGCTCTTGTGGTTGTTTGACATTATTTTCAAATCGGTATCGCGTTCTTCAGAACGCCTTCAGAACGGATGGACCAAAGCTTAGGAGGCGTTATGCTGACCTTGAGTGTTGAACACATTGGTGACCTGGCGATTGTTGAGTGCAAGGGAAGAATTGTGGAGAGCGATGCAACTTTGAAGTTGCACGAGGCTTTCACCGCACAGAAAAATGTCCGAATCGTGGTGCTTGATTTGACGCAAGTGCGAGCACTCGAAGGTGGTGGTCTGGGAATGCTGTGGTTTCTGCAGCGCTGGGCTGAAGACCATGACATTCACTTTAAGCTTTATAACCCCATCAACTCGGTTAGGGGTAAGCTGGAACACAACAACGCTATGCTCCGCTTTGACATTGCGACATTCGAAGAGATGGTGTCCCTTGTAGACCACGCTGATAACCAATACGCCAGAGCTGCTTGAAATTTCGATGCGAAGAGAACAGGTCTCAAGACCCAGCGTGCGTCATCGGCGTGGCGTCGGTAGCGATGCAGACCCATGAACCGTTCTTGTTGATCCAGGTATCAATGAAGCGTTCGCGGTGAACTACGGACTTGCCTCCCTTGGTTGCCTTGACGGCGATCACTCCGATCGCGATGGCAGTGTTTCCGAAGACACGCACGGTGAGCGATTCGGGAGCGACCTGCTCTTCGTTGCCGCTGGACGACTTGACGCTCGCGAGGAACTCGGATTTGGTTTTGAGGGAGCCGTCGTCCTCGACCAGGACGAGCGAATTGTCGAGGATTGCGGCGAGAGCCTTGGCGTCGCCGGCCTTATAAGCCTGGTTCCAGGCCTTTTCCAAGGCGAGGACCTGATCGCGGGCCGCGGCATCGTTGTCTTGCGCGTGAACCATGGAGGGCGCGCACAGCAGCGCCAGAGTCCAAAGAGCGACCATCCAAAGAGCGACGATCCAACGAGCGACGATCCAATAGCAAATCGATTTCATTTGCGAGCCTCCCTCGGATGGTTCATCGGCGATCCGTCCTTTTGACTTGAACCAGCCAGCCGTTTCATTCGGAACATAGCAGAAAAGAGCGCTCGGGATTAGTCCCAGCGCTGGTGCGGGAGGCGGTCTGTTGTTAAGCTTGGTGGGCTATGAAACCCAAGACCTCGATTCGCCCGGCAAAAATTTTCTTTACCCTGGTCGCGATCCTGGCCGCATTAGCGACCATCGGCCTGCAGCTCGTCTCGGCGCAGAAAAAAGAAGTTGTCTGGAGCACGGACGAGAAGCCGATCGCGGACCAGATTCACGGGCTGCGGGCTCTCGCGGACAACGTCCGGGCGGGGACGACGAAAGATCTGGCGCTGAAGATCCGGAAGCTGCCAGCGACCGAAAACAAGCTGCGGCTGGCGGTGAATTTGGCGGGACTTTCCACCGAAGGCGATTTCGGACACGACACGCTGCAGGAAGTGGCGACGACGCTGGCCGAGACTTTACGTGAGCGGCCTGTGCCGTGGGAGAAGCCGGCCGAGCAAAAGAATTCCGACGCGGGCAGCAACGCCGCTGCCCCGCACGCGCCGGCGTATCCATATATTGAGCTTGCCACGCTGGTGCGTTACGAACATGTCGAGGCGCCGGTCGATCTTAATAATGATGAGCAGTATCGGGCGGCAATGGCCCGGCTCGAGGCGGATGACCGCAAGCGGGAGCATCCGGAGTTTACGCTGAAAGATCTTTCCGGCAAGACCTGGACGTTCGCGGAACTGCGCGGCAAAGTTGTGCTGGTAAATTTCTGGGCGACCTGGTGTCCGCCATGCCGCAAGGAAATGCCAGATCTGGAGACGCTTTACGGGCGCTTCGAATCGAAGGGGCTGGTGGTGCTCGGCATTTCCGATGAAGAGGCGGCGAAGGTGGAACCGTTTATCCGCGAGCGCAAAGTTTCGTTTCCCGTGTTGCTGGATCCTGGGCGGAAGGTAAACGAAATGTTTGTGGTGGAGGGGATTCCGAAAAGTTTTGTCTATGACCGCGAAGGAAAGCTGGTGGCGCAGTCGATCGATATGCGCACGCAGAAGCAGTTTCTGGAGATGCTGGGCAAGGCTGGACTGGAGTATGCCAAAAGTTCCGAAATCGGACGCCCCTTCAGGGTTGGGGCTGGTTGTGAGAAGTGATTAGTGGAGGGAACGAAATGAAAAAGCAAATCATCAGCATAGTCTTCGCGTTATCCGCTCTTGCAGTGCTCGCCGTCGCGCAAGACACCACAAAAAAAGACGCGCCGCCAAAGCCGGCGGTTGGGCCGTCGCAGGCCCTGCTGGACAACTGGAACGATGTCGGGCGGAAGTTGATTGCGATGGCGGAAGATTTTCCTGAGGACAAGTACGATTTCAAGCCGGTGCCTGCGCAGCGGAGTTTCGCGGAACAACTGTTGCATGTCGCGAATGCAAATTATTTTTTTACGAACCCGGTGATGGGACTGAAGCCGCCGGCCGGAGAAGATCCCAAGCGCGACCAGTACAAAACAAAAGCCGCGGTGGTCACGTTTGTGAAGGGAGCGTTTGCCGATGGCGCCGCGGCAATCAGGCTGAAGGGCGATAAGGGGATGAACGACCTAATCGTCGATCCATTCGCAAATCAGCAGACGCGGGTTTCCGATATGGCCTGGGGCCTCCTCGAGCACTCCGGAGAGCATTACGGACAACTCGTCGTGTATTACCGCGTTGCCGGGTTGGTGCCGCCCGAGTCGCGGCCAAAGAAGTAGTCTCGGCGCTGATAACATACTCTTCGTGCGCCCGCTGCTCGACGTCCGCGACCTGACCATCGAGTTCCCGCAATCCCGCGGTGGGCAGGCACTTTCGTCCACTCAGCCGGGAGGGGCTGCCGCGCCCGTCACCGCTGTTCGCAGCCTATCGTTCTCCATCGCGCCGGGCGAAGTTCTTGGACTAGTCGGCGAATCCGGCTCAGGAAAGTCCATCACGTCGCTTGCCATCATGGGCTTGCTCCCACCCGCCGCCATCGTCACCGGCGAAATCACTTTCCAGAATGGCGACGGCCCGCCCACGCATCTGACCAAACTCCCCTCCGATCAGCTGCGCCAACTTCGCGGCTCGCGCATCGCCATGATTTTCCAGGAACCGATGACCGCCCTCAACCCGGTCATGCGAGTCGGCGAACAGATCGCCGAAGCCGTCCTCGCTCACCGCCGCGTCTCCAAATCGGAGGCATGGCATCAAGCGGTCGAAGGCATGCGCGACGTTGCCATTTCCGACCCGGAACAGCGAGCGCGCAGTTATCCGCATCAGCTCTCCGGAGGCATGCGCCAGCGCGTCATGATCGCTATGGCCATCGTCAACCGTCCGCAACTGCTTATCGCCGACGAGCTCACCACCGCGCTCGATGTCACAATTCAGCAGCAGATTCTCGACCTGTTGAACGACCTGCGCCACAAATTCGGATTGGCGATGCTCTTCATCTCGCACGATCTCGCCGTCGTCTCGCACGTCGCCGATCGCGTCGCCGTCATGTATGCCGGCAACCTGGTCGAGCTCGGCACGAAGGCCGATATTTTCCGAGCGCCCGCGCATCCTTATACTCAAGGCCTGCTGCGCGCCATTCCTACGCTCTCAACCGACCGCGGCGTTCCACTCGCGACCATCGAAGGCACCGTCCCACCCATCGCTCAACTTCCTCCCGGATGCCCGTTTGAACCGCGCTGTCAGTACCGCGTTGCCGCCTGCGCCGCGCAACTTCCGCCGCTTGTCGAAGTCCATCCCGGACATTGGGCGCGCTGCCCGGTCGTGAATCCACCTCGAATCTGATGCCAACGAGCCGGTAATATCCTAAATTCGTCAACCACAGAGGACACGAAGTTGCACAAAGGTACGAATCTCAAGGGCTTCCTTCGTGTTCCTTTATTTCCTCTGTGGTTGCCGATTTTGACTTTCGCCGCCCCGCGCCTCGTCGTTTCCTCCCGAGAAAAGCTATAATCCTCCCTTTGTGCGTATCCTTCTTCTCAGCGACATTCACAGCAACCTCGAAGCGCTGGACTCCTGTCTGGCCGCCGCTCCAGCTCACGACCTCGTCGTCAATCTCGGAGACACGGTCGGCTACGGCGGCAATCCGAACGAAGTCATTGGCAAAGCGCAAGCTCTGGGACGCGTGTTCGTCCGCGGCAATCATGACAAAGCCGTCTGCGGCCTCATGAATCTCGACGACTTCAACCCCGTCGCCGGCCTCGCCACTCTCTGGACGCGCGACCAGCTCACTCCCAAGAATCTCGAATGGCTCCGCGCGCTCCCTCAAGGTCCCATCCACGTCGACGAACTCCCCGGCATCCAGTTCGTCCACGGCTCCCCGCTCGACGAAGATGAATATATGGTCAGCGCCCACGACGCCATCGAACCGCTCATCACCATTCCCGTCCCCCTCACATTCTTCGGACACACTCACCTCCAGGGCGGCTTCGTGCTCACGGGCGAAATCAGCGAAGCCTACCATCCCGGATATCGCACCGTAGGCCAGCCCGAGTCGTCCGCCTGGCCGCTAAGAAAGGATCGCCGCTATCTCATCAACCCCGGCTCCGTCGGCCAGCCGCGCGATGGCGACTGGCGGGCGGCATTTGCCGTGTTCGACTCAGATGCCTGGATCGTGACTTACTATCGCGTGCCTTACAACCTGCGCGTGGCGCAGGAAAAAATCTTGGCAGCTAATCTGCCGCAGCGGTTGGCCACGCGACTTGCTACGGGAAGATAGAACACTTAGGATTTCTTGCTGATTCCAGATGTGCCCTCGTCGATAGGGCGCACTGATCTGGAAATTGCGACGCTCTAGATTGCTTTGGTCAATTCCGAACCCCGCCCGCGTTGTAAACTCGCCCTATGCCTTCGCGTTCTCACGACTCCGGCAATCTTTTCTCCGCGCCGAAATCCGCGCCCGCCGCGCACACCGCTCACGTCGACGGCGGAGCCCGAGGCAATCCTGGACCCGCCGGCTATGGGGTTGCCATCAATGACGCCTCCGGCCACCCGGTCGCCCAGCTCAGCGAATACCTCGGCCATCGCACCAACAACTACGCCGAGTATCAGGGACTGCTCGCCGCTCTCCGCTACGCCGCCGAAAATCAAATCAAAGCGCTCAAGGTGATTAGCGATTCCGAATTGATGGTCCGGCAGATGAAAGGTATCTACAAGGTGCGTCATCCCGAACTTCGCAAGCTGTATGAGCAGGCGCAGCAACTGGTCCGCCGGCTCGAGCACTTCGAAATCCGGCATGCGCTGCGCGAACACAACCGGATCGCCGATCGGCTAGCGAACGAGGCTATGGATAGGGGCCGCTAAGAGGCCAAAGCTTGAATTTTCCCCTTCCCTTCACCCTGCCCCCAGGATTACCATTGCGCCGTCATCGCCACCTCAGGAGGACGACACGATGATCGGAGCTCAGTCGTTTGCTGGAATCAATTTCTGGGCCGTGCTGGTATGCGCCATCGCGACCATGGTAATCGGATTTCTCTGGTACTCCCCCATGCTTTTCGCGAATCCCTGGATGCGCCTGATGGGAATCGATCCCAACGACAAAGCCAAACTAGCCGAGATGCAAAAAGGAGCAAGCAAAACCTACGGCCTCGCGTTCGTCGCCAGCGTCGCGTCCGCCGTAGTGCTCGCCAAGATCATTGAACTTACCAGCGTCAACACCATTCCCTACGGAATGAAAATCGGCTTTGCCGTCTGGCTGGGATTCGTAACCACAGTTCAACTTACTGGCGCACTATTCGGCAAGCAGCCCACAAAGCTCTACCTGATCAACACCGGATACCAACTGGTCTGCTACCTCGCGATGGGAGCGATTTTGGCGAAGTGGCCGCACTAGAGCGTGACGACGTGATGAGTCCTGCGGTGGAGGGACGGGCGTCCTCGCCCGTCCAGCCGGGCGGGCGCGCCCGGCTCTCCACTTACTCTCCGGCCGAGTGATCGTGCACGATCTTCCATCCTTCGGGAAACTTGCGGAAGACGAGCGTGAACAAGCCGTGCGGCGTCTTCCCATCCGGCATAGTCAGATGAAACTCGCCGCGCACAAATCCCGCCTCCGGCCCCAGCATCTCGATCCGAAGATTCGCGAATTCGAGCTTCCCCATTTCGTGCCCCGCGCCCTGATAGTGTTTCTTATAGCGATCGAGCGCCGCCTGCCATCCCTTCGATTCATGCGCGCCCGAAAAAAACGTCAGCTCCGCGGAATTCCAATATCCCGCCATGAAGCCTTCCAGGTCTTGCCGGTTCCAGGCCGCTTGCTGTTCTGCAATCACTTTTCGGATCGCTGCACGCGCGGCATCGCCGCCGTCCTGCGCAACGTTAGAGATCGCTAGCCCAGCAATCACCCCCATCAACAAAATGAAATCGCGCATAATCCCTTCTGCTCCTTAACTCGTCAACTCGCCATCGGTGCTCATCTACTTGAGTCTAGAACAGTGCTAACGTCAGGCCGTTTTCAGCGTCTCATCTTAGCCCGCTAGTCTCGGTGCGTCAGATATCGCGTAAATTATCTGTCAGGAGAGCAATTATGAAATGGACGGTGATGTTTGTGGCACTGTTCCTGATGTCTTTCCCGGTGCTGGTGCAGTCTCAAGCGCCCGTCGAGGGAGTGCAGGGAAAGTCGTTGCACGACCGCGAATTCTGGCGGGCCATCGTGAAAAACCGGTATGCGGTTCCGGACGGGCAGCCAGTCTTCCCGTTGCTGCGTGAGTTAAGTGGGTACCTCGGTTCGAGGGATCCCGAACTTCGCGACGACCTCGCGTACTCCATCACAACCATCTGGATCAAGCATCAAAAGCAAATTTCAACCGACGAACTGTGCTCGCTGCTCGATGACTGGCAGGCCAACTTGCGGACCGGGATTGGTGAGACTGGGAATGATGGCATCCTCAAACGTTCGTTTTCAGCCCTGTCATTGGTAGCTCTGGCGGAGCGGGACTTGAAGATGCCGTTTCTCGGCGAAGAGCTGTACCGTGCATTCCTGGCGAATGCGCTCGCCTATCTTAGGGATGAACGCGATCTGCGCGGATTTGATCCAACACTGGGGTGGATTCATGCGACCGCGCATACCGCCGATCTGCTGGCAGCATTAGCCGCTAATCCCTTGCTAAAAAATGAAGATCAGGTACGTTTGCTTGATGCGATTGCGCGCCGTCTATCTTCCGCCCATGAGATTTTCACGTACGGAGAACAAGAACGGCTGTCGGCGCTCGCGGCAACGATCGTAGCGCGAAAAGATTTTGATGCGCCGGCATTTCACAGCTGGCTTAGTGCGCTGGACGCCGCCGACCAAAAAGTTTGGAAAGATACTCCGCCGCATCTCGAATTGCTGCAAACCTTCGAGAATGACACCTACATGCTGCGGGGACTCGCGGCATACCTTACTGTGAATGTATCGGGTCCTGCGGGGATGGAGGCGCAGAAGGCGGTATTGAGGGTGCTTATGAAACGGTAGCGCTTTTCAACACGTCAGCATGAAAGCCGACGGCTGAGCGCGCGACATCTACGCCCGGCCCTTTTTTGTCGCGGCGGCGACCTTCGCTTTCACCGTCTCCCACGGCCGCTTCGGACGCTCAACCTCAGGCTGGTCGCGGTCTTTGATGCGATCGTACTGGTACGACTCGCTTACGGTTCCGAGCGACTCGTTGTAGAGGCTAGGCAATCCCAGCGCTTCTTTCATTTCTTCGGAGAACTGCTGCAGCGCTTTCAGGTGATCAGCCGTCGCGGGCACTTCCGTCTTCGAAGTCTTCAGAAACTGCTGGTAGCCGCGATTGACCAGCTTCGAAATCTCGCTGCCAATCAGGTATCCCGGGTACGCGAAAATCTTCACGCCACCGTCGTCCGTCTTCTGGATCGCCGCCGAGCAGTTGTACTTTCTCAGGAACACTCGCCCTTGCGTGCCCGGAGCCTCAATCAGGTCAAAGCCATGTTCGCGCAGCCAGCTGACTGCGTCTTCGTAGGTTCGCTCTTCGACTTTTGCTGTCATTTTATAATCTCAATTCTCGTTTGTCCTTTATCATCGCATCAGGTTAGATGCGGTTTGAACGGTTTGGGAACCAAAACCGGCCGCCGCGATCTAATGACGAAGGAATACAGTAACGCTAGTATAGATATACCTTTTTAGGATTGCGGGCACATTACCGTAGTCACTGGGGCATTCCACGCAATGACATCATCAGCTTCCGGCTCCGCGCCACCGCAGTTGCCTTCTCAGGCCGAAGCCGCGTCAAGTCGAACGTCAAATCAAACTTCAAGTCGACGAGGAGAGGCTCTGCTCGCGGGCATCGGCAACACGCCCCTGCTGCCACTCGACGCGCTCATCCGCGATCTTCCCGATGCGCAACCTGCCAATGCGCAGCTTCCCAACGTCCACCTTTTGGGCAAGGCCGAATGGTACAACCCCGGTGGATCCGTCAAAGATCGCGCCGCCGCCCGCATTGTGGCCGAAGCACGCCGCTCGGGCAAACTCGCTCCTGGAAAGATTCTGCTCGATTCCACCAGCGGCAACACCGGCATCTCCTACGCCATGCTCGGCGCCGCTCTCGGATTCCCGGTCACGCTCTGCGTGCCGGAGAATGTTTCTCCCGAGCGAAAACGGATTCTACAGGCATACGGCGCGAATATCATCTACACCGATCCCGCCGAAGGCTCCGACGGCGCCATCAAGACCGCGCGCCAGTATGCCGAGCGCGATCCCGACCTTTACTTCTACGCCGATCAGTATTCGAACGACGCCAACTGGCGCGCGCATTACGAAACCACCGCCAGCGAAATCTGGCAACAAACCGAAGGACGTATCACGCACTTCGTCGCCATGCTCGGCACCACCGGAACCTTCGTCGGCACCACGCGCCGTTTGAAGGAATTGAATCCGAAGATTCGCTGTATCTCGCTGCAACCGGACTCCGCCTTTCACGGCATCGAGGGCGCGAAACACTTGCCCTCGGCAATCGTGCCGCGCATTTACGATTCGTCCGTCGCCGACGAAAATCTGGAGATCGCGACCGAAGACGCGCACGCCATGGCCCGGCGCCTGGCGCGCGAACAAGGACTGCTCGTCGGAGTCTCCGCCGCCGCGGCCGTGGTTGGCTGCCTGCAAGTCATTGATCGTCTAAAAATTGATCGTCTAAAAGCAGAGCGCCCGAAAATAGATCAACGCGCCACCATCGTGACCATCCTCTGCGACTCTGGCGAAAAATATCTGAGCGAGAGGTTTTGGAATGAACAATAATTGCAGAGGTAAGAGGTCAGATTGCAGAGGTGAAAACCTCGTCCTTCCCGACGGCAAAGCCTTTGGGTTTTAACCTCTGCAATCTGACCTCTTACCTCTGACCTTAACCGATGCTCAAGCTCTCCCAATCTGACTACCTCTCCCTTCGTCAACACGGAGAGGAAGCCTATCCCCACGAGTGCTGCGGCGTGCTGCTCGGGCGCTTTGACGACAACGGCGCCGAGTCCGTCTCAAAGTCCGTCTCGCGCGTCGTTCTCTGCGGCAACACGCGCGCGGACTCGCCACATAACCGCTACCAAATCGATCCCAGGGAACTCATCCGCATTCAGCGCGAAGGCCGCGAGCGCGCCGAGGACATCGTCGGCTTCTATCACTCGCATCCCGACCATCCCGCGCAATGGTCGCCCACCGACCTTGCGGAAGCCCACTGGTTCGGCTGTTCCTACGTGATCACGAGCGTGGAGAAGGGTACGGCGACGATTACCAATTCGTTCGAGCTGGCGGGAGCGGATGAGGCCAACAAGAAATTCGTGGACGAGAAAACCGAAGTGGTCTGATGAGCGACTAGCCTGAAGCCGCTAGCGCAGCACTTTCAGCACCACCACACTAATATCATCGTGCGGCACGCTGCCATCGGAGAAGGCCACCTGGCGGTCGAAGACGAAGTCCGCCGATTCGGTTGCCGATTTGTGCCGGCATTGTGCCCAAACCGCCCCCGTCTGTGCGGTGCAGAACTCGATCCCTTCCCCGTTGCGCAATTCATGAAGACCGTCGGTCGCAAACAGAATGCTGTCTCCCGGGACGAGTTGGACCACGTGCCGCCCGTAAATGGAACCCGGGAACATTCCCGAAGGTAATCCGCCCTCGCCTAACTGGCGGCAC
Organism: uncultured Acidobacteriaceae bacterium; assembly: GCA_963772195.1. Taxonomy (GTDB): domain Bacteria; phylum Acidobacteriota; class Terriglobia; order Terriglobales; family Acidobacteriaceae; genus Acidiflorens. Next base: position 1,073,517 of record CAVYWE010000007.1, read on the forward strand.
GCGGTTCCGGAGACCAGCAGCGGCAGTGGCATCCCGGCATTGGAGAAAATGAGTTCTCGCGAGGCGGGGTTGAAAAGAGCGTATAAGGTCGAGCAAAAGCGGCCCCTGATGGGTCGCTGCACCAGGCGCTCGTTCAGCAGGGCAAGGACCCGCGCGGTATCCGTCCCCGTCTTGTGAATCCCGCGCAGGGTTCCCATTACGAGCGCGGCAAACATGGCTGCCGACAAGCCCTTCCCGACCACGTCCCCGAGGTAGATGGCGATGAGTCCGTTCGGTAGAAGGAAGAAGTCTACAAAATCGCCCCCCACGTTGGAAAAGGGGATGAAGCGGAACGCGATGTCGACGGACTCGTTGTGGAGCCCGTGCGTAGGCAGCAGCGAGGTCTGGATGAGTTTCGCTTCGCGTATAGTCTCGTTGCAATCGGGGCAATCGCGTCCGGACGTGAAACTTACTTTCCCGGACTGCCGTTCCATTTCGCGGGCCAGTTCAGACATGCGCGCACCACCGCCTAGAGGGTAGATCGGCAGAACGCCGGTTCAGCATTAGTGCCTGTGGGACGTGGCTCCGGGGGCCGAGAATACTTCTGTACTTGTGGCTGTTCTATTTCATTTCCGTACCGAAGTAATTCCGCACCCCCGGCCGACTCATGTAGATCAGCAGCAAGCCCGCGATGGCAACTCCGACGGCTCCTTTCAGCCACTCTCCCCTTACGCCGTTGATGAGATCGCCCGCCGCGTTGATCGCAATGATCGTCGTTCCCAGAGCCCATCCCCAGTAGCGGCGCCGGAACCAGCCGACGGCCGCGGCACACAAGAGCGCCGAGAGCACAACGAAACCAAGCGCGACACCCTTGCCCAGCGACGCGAGCTGAGCATGGCCCGTTTTGTTCAACACCCACATCCGATCGAGCACGGTCCCAGGTTTGAGCAGAGTGGCTGCGGCGTAGGCGGCCATGGTAGCGCCAAACACGAAGAACACGCCGATCGCCATAAAGCCGCGCGGGCGGTCGTGTTCGTCAGTGCCCATCGTCTTCTCCGTTTCGCGCCGGACGGCCAAGGGCGGTCGGCGCTCCATTTCGACTTGCACCTTTGGCCAGTACCATAGCATCCTTAATCTATATGCCCCAGATCCAGATTCCGTCTCCACTTCGTCAATATTCGGGGAAACAGGCCTCGATCGACGTCCCTGCAAAGACCGTGGGCGAGGCCCTTGCTGGCCTGGTCTCGCGGCATCCCGAGCTGAAGCGCCACCTTTATACTGAGGACGGAAAGCTGCGGGCGTTCGTGAACGTCTACGTCAATGACGAAGATATGCGCTATCTCCAGAAAGAAGCCACCGTGCTTAAAGACAGTGATACCATTTCCATCGTGCCGTCGATTGCCGGCGGCGGAGTTATGATTTGAGTTATGACTTGCGGACTGCCACATCGCCGAATATCCCGTCCCGCGCGCTGTCGCCGCTGTCTGTATTTCGCGATCTAGTTCGCCCTTGATTTGACTAAAATTGACCTGACTAAAATTGAGAAGGAATTTATGGCCACTCTGACAGAAGCCAAACCCGAAGCCGCTTTAAGCAATGACGAAATCCTGCGCTACTCGCGCCATCTCATCATGCCCGAGGTGGGCATGGAGGGGCAGCAGAAGCTGAAGGCCGCGAAGGTCCTGTGCATTGGAGCGGGCGGCCTCGGTTCGCCGCTCGCACTCTATCTGACGGCTGCGGGCGTGGGCACGCTCGGCATTGTGGACTTCGATGTGGTGGACTATACGAACCTGCAGCGTCAGATCATCCACACCACCGCCGACGTGGGCCGCAAGAAGCTCGACTCCGCGGCCGATAAACTGAAGGCGATTAATCCATTCCTCAACCTACGGACCTTCGACACGAAACTGACCAGCGCCAACGCGCTCGAATTATTTCGCGAGTTCGACATAGTCGCCGACGGCACCGATAATTTTCCCACCCGCTACCTGGTCAACGACGCTTGCGTGCTCACCGGCAAGCCCAATGTTTACGGTTCGATTTTTCGTTTCGAAGGCCAAGCGAGCGTGTTCGCGACCGAAGAGGGACCGTGCTATCGCTGTCTCTATCCTGAGCCGCCACCGCCCGGCCTGGTGCCTTCGTGCGCAGAGGGCGGAGTGCTGGGGATCCTCCCCGGACTGGTCGGCGTGATTCAGGCGACCGAGACCATCAAGCTGATTCTGGGGCAGGGCGATTCGCTCGTCGGACGATTGCTGCTGGTCGATGCGCTCGGCATGAAGTTCCGCGAACTGAAACTGCGCAAGAATCCCGATTGCCCCGTCTGCGGCACCCACCGGACGATCACCAAGCTGATCGACTACGAAGAGTTCTGCGGAATCCGCGGCGTGGAAGCGCCCGTGGCGGCCGGTGGCGATTTGCCGGCGATTTCGGTAGAAGAATTGAAAAAGAAGTTAGACGCCAAGGCCGACATCTTTATTCTCGACGTGCGCGAGCCGCATGAATACCAGATCTGCAACCTGAACGGATATCTCATCCCGCTCGGCGATTTGCCGAAGCGCGTGAGCGAACTCGACTCCAGCCGCGAGATCGTCGCCCATTGTAAGATGGGTGGACGGAGCGCGAAGGCAGTTGCATTTCTGAAGCAGGCAGGCTTCACTAAAGTTAGTAACCTGACGGGCGGGATTACGGCTTGGGCGGAGCGGATCGATCCTAAGATGCCTAAGTACTGAAAACAGTTCTCGGTTCTCAGTTGTCAGGTTAAACAGGGAGCGCGAATGCGCTCCGCCTTCCCCGTTCCGGTGAAAGCGGACCGATTCGACTAGCAATTGAGCCATCACAATTTGACTTTTACCGTATAAGGCGCATAATGCGTCTGTGCCGGCATCCTTAGCGTCCTTCCCCAGATAGCCAGCTAGATTCTTTCGAAAACATAGGTCCCCGAGTCCCGAAAACAACTTTTCATTAAAAAGGGAGAGCTTCCAATGATCAACCGCTCGGTTTTCCCAATCGTGCTCCTTATCCTTTCACTCAACGGCTTTGCTCAAACCGTCTCGCCCCCCTCGATGGCTTCAAACCAGACGGCATCGGTACAACAACAACTGGCGCCACCGACAAGTGTCAACCTCACGGTTAAGGCGATGGTCATCGACCGGGATCTGAACGTGAAGCCGATACCCAAGTTTGTATTTAACCTGGAGCTCATTACGGATCAGGTCGGCAAGACCCAAGTCCAAATTCTTACTACCAAGCTTGATGGAACAGTCGAGATACAGGTAGCCCCCGCACGCTACCGAATTACGTCAGCGAAACCTTTAGATTTCGAAGGCAAGCATTATTTATGGGACATGCAATTCACCGTCGAGCCGTCCGGCACTAGCCTAGAACTGAGCAACGACAACGCCAAGATCGTCGAAGGGGGCCCATCCGCTATCGATGACCTAGCGTCCGTGTTCAAGAAGTATCGCGATACAGTTGTCACTGTCTGGGCAGAAGTGGGCGCGGGTCACGGAACCGGATTTATCGCGGACCCGGCAGGACTTGTAATCACGAACCAACATGTAGTCACGACCTCCGAATACATCGCGGTTCAGTTCGATCAAGATCGGACGCTCCCAGCGATCGTGCTTGCTTCCGACCCGACGAAAGACGTAGCCGTACTGTGGGTGAATTTTTCCAAGGTCGCGGAGGCTCAAGCCGCGCCCCTGCTGAAGAGAGGAGATGTGCCAGCCGAGGAGGGGGAGAGAGTCTTCACCATCGGCAGCCCTCTTCATCAGAGCAAAGTGATGACGACCGGCATTGTTAGCAAGGTTGAAGCGCGCGCAATCATTTCCGACATCAACATCAATCACGGAAACTCCGGCGGCCCTCTTTTCAATTCTAGGGGTCGAGTGATCGGAATAACGACTTTCGGGGACTTTACACATGCTGGTGGTCCCGGTATCTCGGGGATAGTTCGCATTGAGGATGCGCTCCCTCTCTTAGAAGAGGCTAAAATTAGAATGAATTCAGTGCCGCGCCCGTCCGCCGACTTCCTACCCAGCCTTCCAACTGACACCTACCCCACAGACGCAATCAAGGCGGGCGCGAACATCGAGAAATTCAATGTGGGTCCGTATGTCTTTGGGATGGGGGACTACGACGTCGCGTTCATAACCCCGATCTTGAAATATCGCCATCTCGCGAGCGGCGTAAAGGCCGCCAAGGAGAAAGAGAAACGTAACCGCAGGAACGCTCGTGCGGTCCAAGATACATTCGAGCCTCTGAATGAGCTTAAGGGATGGGAAGAGTATGTCGGAGAGTATGAGCCGGTTTTGGTGGTGCAGGCGAGCCCTAAATTGAAGGAGACATTTTGGTCCGCTTTTGGACGAGGAATGGCAGCCTCAGGCGGTGCTTACTACACCGGTTCCGCAAAAATGAGATTCAAGACTGATTTCTACAAAATGAAATTGTTGTGCGGAAGCATCGAAATCAAACCGCTATTTCCAGGCAAGATCGAAAGAGTGATCGATGTCCGCAATGCATCGTATAACATCACAGATGCCACCTTTGATGGCTTCTATAAGTACCCGGCCGATGCTATCACTTCGAATTGTGGAACAGTCACGCTGCAGCTATTCTCCGAAAAGGACCCGAGCCAGCCAAAGGTCAAGGTGCTCGACCAGAAAACAATCAACACCGTAGCTGCAGATTTCGCCCCCTATCTGGCACAACACGCATCTGGTCCCAAACCGTGAGATGGCCGGAGGGGTACGTTCTTTTGAGAAGGGAGCACCGAAGTGCTCCCTTCTTACTCTTCTCTTCCAGAAGTTAGTAAATTACTTGTTAGAGCCGTCGCTCATTTCGGCTTTCTCGGTCGCGCCGAGAGCTAGAGCGTACTTCTTGCCGGCGAAGCGTATTTCGGTAACTATTGCTTTGCCGCCGGAATGATCTACAGTCGTCGAGTCGCTGTCGGATGCTTGATCGAGATTGACGAGTTTTGCCGAAGTTTTCGCGACTTCCTTCTTGCCCCGCATGAAGCTGACTTCGACATTCGATCCGGTGCCGTCCCAGCGCACCTGATACTCACCCGCGGCGAGCTGCTGGCCGTTGACTTCGACCGTCTCATGCGCCTTCAGCGTACCATTGTTACTTGCAAAAGCACTCGATGCGAGCAACACGGCCAGCCCGAGCACAACAGTCTTTGCCAAATGATTCAGTGCCAGATTGTTCAGTTTCATATGCTCCTTTGCTTTCTACCCGGGTTTCTGGCCGGGACGTTAGGGGCGGCTGGTGATAGTTCGAGGACTCTCGACTGAGGGCTTGCCTTTTTTTTGCAAAGTCCTACAATGCGCATGTCAGGGTGACGCAAAAAGACGCGTGCCTCACACTCGTGCTTTTTGACCGGACTAGGAGCACCAGGGCCGCCAAACCATGCGTGCGCCAGTCCCGTCACCCTGCAAATTCTCTGAAGTGGATCGAGGGTTGTTTCGTCCACCCCATGTTGGTTCGCTACAGGATACGAATCTCGGTTTGAGTAAGTTCCCGATTTTACTTTTTCTTTGCGAAGTATTTTTTTTGCGAACGTGCTTATTAGACGCGCGGGTGCTTGCCGGGTTAGCAACGGATGTGCGCGTTGCTGGAGTAACAGGGTTGAGGTGTTTTGTTAGGGGCTCAGTGAATGCTGACGAACTGCGGATGCCTCCCCTTCGGCTTCGCTCAGGGTCGGGATCACAAACCTATAGAGTGCGGAGCGTTGCTAATCAATCTTCAGCACAATCTTGCCGTAATTCTTGCCTTCCTGCATCAGCATGTAGGCTTCGCGCGCCTTTTCCAATGGGAAAACTCTTCCGATCACGGGATGGAGCTTGCCCGCGGCCAGCCATTCTGAAAGCTGCTTCCACGCGGATTCCATGAGCGGGCGGTTCGCGCTCAGATACGACAACCAGAGTCCGTGGACGCTGGCGTTTTTCGCGTAGAGAATGCGGGTGTCGAGTTGAGGAGTTTCGCCGGTCGCTGCGCCGTAGACGATGACGCGTCCGAAGTCGCGCACGCATTTGACGCTCTTCGCGACGTGCTCGCCGCCAAGCATTTCGAAAACCGCGTCGACGCCTTCGCCGCGCGTGAGATCTTTGATCGCTTCCGCGTAATCACGTTGCTTGTAGTTGATGCCGTGTTGCAGGCCGAGTTCGCGCACTCGGGCGAGTTTCTCGTCGGAGGAAGAAGTTCCGTACATTTCGACGCCGAGGATTTTCCCGATTTGCACGGCGGCGGTGCCGACTCCGCCGGCGACGGCGTGAATCAGGACGCGGGAACTGGAAGCCTTATCTTTCGAGGGGACGAGCAAACCGGCCTTCCAGTAGGCGAAATAGGCGGTGAAGAAATTTACAGGGAAAGCGGCGCCTTGTTCGGCAGTCCAATGTTCGGGGACGGGCCAAACGAGGTTGCGATGCGCCACAGTTTTTTCGGCGAAGGCAGCCCACTGCGTGTAGCCCATCACGCGGCGTCCAGTGGGCTCGCCGTTGCCGGCTAATTCGACGCCGGAGAATTCGCGGCCGGCAGTGAGCGGCGGCTTGGGAGTGTTGGCGTATCCGCCGTGCGTTGTCATCAGATCGGCAAAGTTCAAGCCGCCCGCTTCCACCTTTACTAGAACCTGCTCCGGCGTAGGATGCGCGTCGGGGACCTGCTGCAATTCGAGGACCTCGGGCCCGCCGAAACGAGTGATGACGAGAGCTTTCATGCGGAGAGTTTAACAGTCCGGGACCACGGAAAAGCTGTTTCCACAAGTGCGGCTTCGGCATCTATAATGATGATCGAGTTTCCGATCCCCGTGGCCTGAGAAATTTTCTGGCGGCGGGGGCGAGGGTCGCGCTGGTTTGAGGTGCGATCCGAGGGTGCGGATGGAAACGTCCGCGCCTCCCGTGTTGGAAAGGAAACGCTCGCTGGGATTACCCCTGCCTGCTGTTTTCCTTTTAGGAATTCGAATAATCAGAGAACGATTGGCTTCGAAGATGTAGCCGTCAGCATTCAGCACTCAGCATTCAGGCCTTAAGGCGATTGCCGGGTTCTGAGAAAACTGGATTATCTGAATGCTGATTGCTGAGTGCTGAATGCTGAACCTCACCGACAATTTCGGGCGCTCGATCCACGACCTGCGGATATCGATCACGGACCGCTGCAACTATAGGTGTGTTTACTGCCGGACGGGGACGAATGGCGCGGCGTATGCGGAACTTCCGTTCGAAGATTATCTGCGGATGGCGCGGATACTGGTTGGGCTCGGGATCACGAAGATTCGCCTGACGGGCGGCGAGCCGCTGCTGCGCAAGGGCATTGTCGAATTTGTGCGCGAGCTCGCGAAGCTGCGGACCGCGCACGGCAGGAAGCCTGAAATTGCCCTGACGACGAACGGCCACCTGCTGTCTGAGATCGCGCAGCCCCTGAAGGACGCTGGACTCGACCGCGTGACGGTCAGCATGGACGCGGTGGATCCGGAGCGATTTGCGCGCATCACGCGTGTGCCGAATGGATACGAGAGCGTGCTGGCGGGAGTCCGCGCATCGCGGCAGGCGGGACTCGATCCGGTAAAAATCAATTGCGTGCTGCTGCGCGGCTTCAATGAAGATCAAATCGCTAACTTTGGAAAGTTCGCGCGGGAAGAGCGGGTGGTGGTGCGTTTCATCGAATTCATGCCGCTCGAAGAGGACCGTGTTTGGACTCCGGAAATTGTAGTTACGCTCGACGAGATTCTCGCGCGCATGTCGGAGTATCTCCCGCTGGAGGAGATTGCGCACGAGCGCAGCGAAACGGCGCGGCGATATCGCTTTTCCGATGGCGTGGGCGAGTTTGGAATCATCGCGCCGGTGTCGCATCCATTCTGCGGACATTGCAGCCGGATTCGGATCACCTCGGACGGCAAGCTACGTACGTGTTTATTTTCCGTGTGGGATCACGACCTGCATGAGCTGATGCGGCGCGGCGCGACGGACGAGAAGCTCGCGGAGTTCATTGTGAAGGTGGTGGAGAAGAAAGAAGAACGGCACCATATCGGGGAGCCGGGATTTGTGCCTGCCTCGCGGACTATGGTGCATATCGGAGGGTAAGCTGCTTCACCGCCGCGACGCAGAGTGCTCCGAGAATTGCCCCCTAACTCAGACCTAAGTAATCAACACTCAGTTACTAGAACCTAGTCAGGCGCCGGCCGCATTGCTCCGGATGCGGAAGCTAAAGTCTATCGACTCCTGCGCCGATCAGGAACATTAGGGGGTTCTCACAAATGGTCAGTCCAGTAACTAGTCCGCCGCAGGTCCAGGCCCAGGCTGCAGTTCAGCCGCCGGCAGCACGCCAACCCACGGCCGCGGGGAAACCGCAGCCCGCAGCTACTGATACAGTTAAGATCAGCGTCGCCGCCCAAGCTCTGCAGGAAGCAACCGAGACTCAGGCTCAGACCGCGAAGGAAGCCGGTGCTGGTGATGTGCAGGCCCAGAGACTACAGGCGAAAGAGGCGGCCGCCAACGCCGTCACGAAGTAATTCATAGCGGCAATTCTTCGGAAGTAATACCTGGATCATTATCGAGCATTGCGGAAGCCGGGACGCCTGGCAGTTTGTGGATTCCACCAGCAGGGCGGCCCGGCTTTTTCAATCAGCCTGCTTTGCCGAGCGCTGTTTGATCGCGAATCTGCCAGAAAAATATCAGTAGAAGGAATCGTACTTAGTAACCGTCCAGCCGGAATCTTTCTTTTCTTCGGTTACGGAAAAAAGATCTTTGTAGGTTTCGGTCTGGCTCGGGCTGCTGTAACGCTGGCCTTTGTACTGCAGAATCACCAGGGGCGGGGCGTCCTCCCATTGCACCAGGTTCCATGAAATCAGCGGATGCTGGGCTTCGGAGTTGCAGAGGAAGTCGGCCCGCTTTCTGCGGTAATCCTTTTCCCACTGGGCGAGCAGTTTGCGGCAATTGCCGTCGCGCATCTCCGAGATAAAGCTATTGGCAGTGCGTTCGATGGTGCGATCGCGAAACGGATTCATCGTGATGCTGATCGGCATCTGGGTGAGCGGGTCGCGTTCCTCGGAGCGCGACAGAACCGGCGGCTGGTTGCTGAGCCAGTACACATAGCCGAGGAACACGAGCACGAGCAGGCCAGCGGAGCCCAGAGCAATAGCGAGATGGGCGCGAGAAAAGCGCATCAGGAGAAGTTTGGGGGATGGGCGACGCGAGGGCAAGGTTACTTCAGATACTTCCGTAACTGGGGAGAGGGTGGTCCGTCCTGACTTGCGGGCGCCCGACTCGCTGCCCAGCCCCGCTCGGGCTTGGACGGGCGACGGCATCCCCCTGCGCGGGCCGCCCCTACGCGAGTATGTGACAAGGTTCCTAGCGAGTTAGAGAGGCGGTGTTCTGCCCTTTGCTGTAAGGCATCCTAGTTTGTGTTTTCCATATGGGCGGCGTATAGTTGATAACGAAAACTGTTGTGTCGTAGTGCCAGGATTGTCGAAGCACACCAGTGGGCGAAAGCCCACTTTTTAGTTGGGCCGATCATCGGGAATGGGCTGGCGCGGCGACTCCGGCGCAAATTGCTGAAAACATGGCTTTTGATCTGGATAAGGTCCGGCAGATTGCCGAGCGGGTGGCGGGCTCGAGCGGGCTGGAAGTAGTCGAAGTGGAAGTGTGCGGGGCGGGTAAGCACCGTACACTGCGCGTTTTTATTGACCGGCCCGGAGCGCTGCCAGCAGCGGATCGTCCGGACGGCGTGACGCACGAGGATTGCTCGAAGTTCAGCCGCGAATTCGGGACGATCGTCGATGTTGAAGATGCTTTTCCGGGTGGATCGTATGTGCTGGAAGTTTCTTCTCCGGGACTGGATCGCAAGCTGACGAAGGCGTCGGATTTTGAGCGCTTCCGCGGACATCGCGTGAAATTGACGACGCGGGAGCCGGTGAACAACAACCGGCATTTTGAAGGGAAGCTGGAAAGCTTCGAGAACGGAAAGCTGCTGCTTGATCTAAGCGCGGCGCGTAAGAAGAAGATGCGTCCAAAAGACGGCGAGGCGCTGAACGTTGAGATTGAGTTACGGAACGTAGAGAAAGCGAATCTGGTACCAGAAATCTAGGGAGCAAGGTGTCAGGTGGTTAGGTGTCAGGTCTCAGGAAAAGCAAGTCCTGAGACCTGGCACCTAAGACCTGAGACCTAAGAATTTATATGGCTAGTGAGCTTTACAACATCATCGAAGGGGTCAGCCGGGAGAAGGGCATTGATCCGCAGATTGTGGTGAGCGCGGTCGAGGACGCCATTGTGGTGGCCACGCGCAAGTACTACAAGACGCAGGAGAACTTGCGCGCCGTACTCGACAAAGAGAGCGGCAAGATCAGCGCGTATGCGGTGAAGTCGATCGTCGAGAATCCGGAGCAGGTGGAAGATCCGAATCTTCAGGTAACGGTAGAGCAGGCGCGGAAACTGGATCCGAGCGCGGAAGCGGGCGGAGAACTGCTGATCCCGAAAGTGACGGAAGGGATTCTGGGGCGGATTGCGGCGCAACTTGCGAAGCAAGTCATCTTTCAGAAAGTGCGCGAGGCGGAACGCGACACGGTTTACAACGAATACATCGGGCACGTGAACGAGGTGGTGAATGCGACCGTGAAGCGGCTCGAGGGTCCGGACGTGATTCTCGATATCGGCAAGGCGGAAGCGCGCATGGGACGCAAGGAGCAGTCGCGGCTGGAATCGTTCGCGGTGGGCGAACGGATTCGGGTAGTGATCGTGCGGGTGGAAAAAGCGGTGAAAGGTCCGGGCGTGGTCGCTTCGCGCTCCGCTCCGGAATTAGTCCAGCATCTGTTCCAGACCGAAGTGCCGGAAATTTATGACGGTACGGTGGTGATCCGGGCGATTGCGCGGGAAGCGGGCGAGCGCACGAAGATCGCGGTGATGTCGAAGGACAAAGATGTCGATGCGGTCGGAGCCTGCGTGGGCATGAAGGGCATGCGGGTGCAGTCGATCATCCGCGAGTTGCGCGGAGAAAAGATCGACATCATCGAGTATCACGAGGATGCGGTTACGTTCGCGGAGAAGGCGCTGCAGCCGGCGAAAGTGAGCCGTGTAACGATTGTGGATGCGACGGACAAGCATTTGGAAGTGGTGGTCGACGACACACAGCTCTCGCTGGCGATCGGGAAAAAAGGACAGAACGTGCGGCTGGCGGCGAAGCTGCTGGGCTGGAAGATCGACATCAAGAGCGAAGAAGAAAAACGGCAGGAAGTCGAACAGCAGATGTCGGCGCTGGTCACGCAGACCGTAACTCCGCTGGAGATTGTTACTGGATTGGGCGAGGGGCTGGTCGAGAAACTGAAGGCGGCGGGCGTGAACACGGTGGAATCGCTGGCCGATATGACGCCGGAGCAATTGGAAGCGATTGAAGGCATTGGCCCAAAAACGGTGGAAAAAATCAGTATTGCGGTCAATAATTACTTTGCCACTCTGGATGGCGGCGAGGCAGTAGCCGCCGCGGAACCAGAGGGCACGGAAGAAGCCGCCACCGAAGCGGCTTTCAGCGAGGAATCGCTGGCAGAGGGCTCGGTTGAGGCGGATGCGCTGGGCGCCGAAGCGGAGCCTGCCGAAACGGAGCCCATCGAAATGACGGCGGCAGAAGAAGTCGCCGAACCTTCGATTGAAGAAGCGGCGGCTGAAGATGCCGCGACTGAAGACGCCGCGACCGCCGAATCTGCGACCGAAGAAGCCGCGGAAGACAAGCAGAGTTGAACCGGGAGCGTGGCGGGTTCGGAGTTGCGTCCGAACCGATCGTGCGGGGTTCGTCAAACGTTAGTCATATGAGGTTAGACATGCGAGCTTAGACACTCGAAATTAGCGGGACAAAAAGAGGAACGAGAGCGGATGAGTAAGATTCGAATCAATGATCTGGCCCGTGAGTTAGAAGTCAAGAGCAAGGAAATTCTTGACGTTCTGACTACGGTGGGTGTTACGGAGAAGAAAACGCACTCCAGTTCTCTGGAAGATCACGAAGCGGAACTGGTGCGGAAGCATCTCCGCGGCCGCTCCGAGGGAGCGCCGAGTGCGGGGAAGGCTTCGCGCGCCGTCCACGGCGACGACGGAATCAAGACCAAGATTGACCTGTCGAATATTTCACGGCCTGGAGACGTGCTGCGCGCCATCACGCAGCAAAAGGGCGTTGCCGATCATCCTGCGGCGCGTCCAGCGGTCAAGCCGACGGTTGAGAAGCCGGCGGTAGAAGCGAAGGCAGGGGCACCGAAGGCAATGCCACCCAAGCCAGTGACTGACGCGCCTGCGCCTGCGCCCAGAATGGTGACGCCGGCTTCGGTAGCTGCCGGGTATCGGCCGCCAACGGTGGTCGTGATTCCGCCCAAGATTCCAGTCGCACCACCTGCCGCGACCACACCGGCTGCTACAAGTTCGACTGCTGCACCGCCAGCCATCGCCGCTCCGCCGCGGGCTACGAGTCCAGCGGCGCAGCCTCCGGCACATAATAACGTAACGCAGATGCAAGACGCTCCCGCGAAGTCGGCGGCTCCGATTGCTCCTCCGCCGCGAATGATCATGCCGCAGACCGGTCCGCGCCCCGTATACAAGGCGCCTCTGGCTGCGCCAGGAGCGCCTGCGCCGGGTGCAGCTTCGCGTCCGGCACCGGGACGACCGGTGCCAGGGCAGCCAATTTTTCAGCGCACGGCGCGTCCGCAAGCGCCGGGATCGGCGCGTCCGCCGCTTCGTCCGGGTGAACGGCGACCGATGCATCCGACGCGAGTGGCGCCAGCGGGATCGCGTCCGCTGGGAGTAGGTCCGGGAGCGGGATTGCCGCCGCCGGGACCAACGCGTCCGGGAAGCCGTCCGGGTGGTCCGGCGCGGCGACCGGGACAGAGGTATGTACCGCGAGGAGTGAAGGAAGGCCCGATGAAGGGCTACACTCCGCCGCCGCGGCTGACCATCAGCAACGAGCCCGCGCCGATCACGCGCAACATCACGATTACAGAAGGAATCTCGGTGAAAGACCTGGCCGAGAAGCTGGGCATTCGCGCCAAGGATGTGATTGCGCGGCTGGTGGTGCGCGGAGTGTTCGCGACCATCAATCAAACGCTCGACGCGGAACTGGCAAGCGAAATGGCGCGCTTCTTCGGAGCGGATACGGAAGTGATCACCTTCGAAGAACAAGCTGCGAAAGATACGACTGAAGCAACCGAGAGCAAAGAGGAAGGCGCGGAAGCGGTGCCGCGTCCACCGGTGGTCACGATCATGGGCCACGTGGATCACGGCAAGACGACGCTGCTGGATTCGATCCGCTCGACCAATGTGGCTGGAGGCGAGGCGGGCGGCATTACGCAGCATATCGGCGCATACAAGGTTGCCATCACGGATAAGGCGTCTCCGGCTTACGGGCGCGAGATCGTGTTCCTGGATACGCCCGGTCACGAAGCGTTCACGCGCATGCGTTCGCGCGGGGCGAAAGCGACCGACATCGTGGTGCTGGTCACCGCGGCCGACGACGGCGTCATGCCGCAAACGATTGAAGCGATCGATCACGCCCACGCCGCCGAAGTTCCCATCATTGTGGCGGTTAACAAAATTGACAAGCCCGGCGCGATGCCGGAGCGGGTCAAAAAGCAACTGGCGGATCGCGGGCTGCTGCCGGAAGACTGGGGCGGCAAGACGGTGTTTGTCGACGTTTCCGCCAAGCAGAAAACGAATCTCAATCTGCTGATGGAAATGATCCTGCTGACGGCGGACCTCCAGGAATTGAAAGCGACTCCGGGACGCGCGGCGAGCGGCTTGGTGCTCGAAGCGAAACTGGATCGGGGACGCGGACCGGTGGGGACGATCCTGGTGCAGAACGGCACGCTCCGCGCGGGCGACAATTTCGTGGTCGGGAACGTGTATGGAAAAGTCCGAGCGATGTTCGACGATCGCGGAAAGGCGCTGAAGGAAGCCCCGCCCTCGACGCCGGTGGAAATTATCGGATTGGAAGGGCTGCCGCAGGCGGGCGATCAGTTCGTTGTCGTTACCGATCGCGAGAAGGCGCGCGATATCTCGGAATACCGCGGGCAGAAAGCGCGCGAAGCCACGCTCGCCAAGAGTTCGCGAGTCTCGCTCGAAGGTCTGGCCGAGCAGTTGAAGACGGCGGGCATGAAAGAACTGAACGTCATTCTGAAGGCCGACGTGCAGGGATCGGTCGAAGTACTGGGCGATTTGCTGGGCAGACTATCGAACGAAAAAGTGCGGTTGAAGTTGCTGCGGTCGGGCATTGGCGCGATCACCGAGACCGACGTGCTCCTGGCGTCGGCGTCGAATGCCGTCATCATTGGATTCAACGTGCGTCCAGAGCGCAAGGCCCAGGAACTGGCCGATCAGGAAAAAGTCGACATACGGCTGCACTCGATCATTTACGAACTGCAGGACGAGATCAAGCGCGCCATGACCGGATTGCTCGAACCGACGATCAAAGAAACTTACCAAGGCCGCGCCGACGTGCTGGAAACCTTCCGCATTCCGAAGGTGGGGACGATTGCCGGTTGCCGCGTGAGCGATGGCCTGATCAAGCGCGATTCCGAAGTGCGGCTGCTGCGCGATAACGTGGTCGTGTTCAAAGGGAAAGTGGCGTCGCTGCGGCGCTTCAAGGACGATGCGTCGCAGGTTACCAGCGGTATGGAGTGCGGCATCTCCATCTCTAACTACGGCGACATTAAGGCTGGCGACGTGATCGAGGCGTTTGTGACGGAGAGGATCGCGGCGGAAGCGATCAAGTAAGTTCGTGGAGCGCCGGGTCCTAAGGGCCCAGTTGCTCGCGCTTGTCGCCGGTTTTTTTCGCGGGCGGCTCGCCTCCGGTCAGGTCGTCGTACTCGCGTCCCTCGACCCTGGACCATGCCGAAGCGCCAAGCGGACGGTTGGCCACCGACTCGCGATCAATCACTACCTGCGTCGGCAGTGCCGGTTCCAGCGAGGTTCGTTTCAGGTTCATGGACGCCGTTGGAACGCATACAGCATCAGCGCTGCCGTCTTGTGATCGATTTCCTGAAGTATCAGACGTTCGATGACTTTGGCCAGCGACACTTGTATGGAATTTGCATCCTCAAGCGTCGGCAATGGTGTGTGCAACTCGTGGTTGTTTGGCAGAGCCTCCAACTCCGGCCAATGGTAGCGAACGTGGTAATAGCAAAGCTTACTGTCGCGTAGAGAGGGGGAACCGCATTGCGTGCCGTTGATCTTGATGTGCTGACAGCGCTTTACCGTAATCGGATATAAGGACATTTTTGTAGCTCCTGTATGAGTATGAAATTGGGGCACGATCTATGGAAATGCGGAGGTATTTACCAGTTAGTACCGGTACCCCCTCCCCCCTGGTCTCCTGGAATCATGGAGTTAGCGGGAATTTTTGGACCTGGTCTTTGAATCATAAGGACTTATATCAAAGTATTCCGGAATAAGGACTTAGCGGGCATACACTAACAATAACAAAGGGTGCGGGAGTAGCTCCGCACCCTTTTTTGTCTCTATAGTTCTATTATATCAATTCCAACCCACCTACCCCGCCAACTTTTCGAACTTTATTTTTCCAACTAATTCATCGACTTAGACAGGAAATCGCCAAGACAGGGGCTTGACAAGATTTCCGAAATCGAGAAATGGAGTCCCAGTCTTGGTTGGGTGTTTTCTCGACTGATACAGATTGAGTAGCGGACGCCCGGCACTACATCTCTACAACTTACTGGCTGGCCTGTTGCGTGAAGGCTCCTCCTATGTCGGCATCTTCCTGCACCATGAATCCGGTGTTGGCTGAACTCAGATAGAAGACCAGGCTACTGGTTATGCCATTGACGGTCACGGTGACACGTCCGTTCGAACTCACCTGATAAGTACCGCTGGTTGGGAGAGTCGACGGATTGCCAATGCCTGTGGTCGCATCGAAAGAGTTCGCTGACTGGTTCCAGTTAAAGCCGCCGTTGGTGGGCTTGAAAAGTCCGACCCGGTCTTTGAAGGCGACATCGAAGCCGTCCATAACGAAAGCGGCCTGGCTGGTGAGAGCAGTGAAGGGAGCGCCTTGCTGCTGGGAGAAAGTGCCATCCTCGACCGCGAGTGTGCTGTCGGCAAGGAAGTAGGCGCGGGTGCCATTGAGCGTCCAGAAAATCTGCGGGCTTATGGTGCCGCCGGCCAAAGTCAGGTTGACGGTTCCGCGGCCGGTGGAGGCGAGGGTGTAGGTGCCGCCCGAGACCGCGAGATTGGAGTTCACAGTCGCATCCTGCACGTAGTCGACGGCGCCCGCCGTGATATTGCCCTTGCCATCGGTCGTAAAGACGCCCGCCGAGTGAATGCCCGCCGCCCCGCCGACGCTTGTGTCACCGGAACTGCCGAATACGTACGAGCCGGGGAGATTGGCTGGAGAGAATCCGCCAGCGGGAGCGACCTGCATTTCTGCCTGACCGATTTCGAGAGAGCCGCTAGCGGAGTTCGACATGATATAGAACTTGCCTGAATTTACGACGTAGTAATGGAACGAACTCCCGTCGGTCAGGGTGAAAGTGCCACGGCCATTGGCGTCAGGTACGGTCATAGCTGCCGAGGTCGTGATAGGCATGTTCGAGGAAAGGGATCCGAGGCTGAGAAGATCTTCGGTGCCGGCGACGACACCCGCGGTGATAGTGATTCCTCCAACCCGCGAGCTGGTATCAATCTCGTGTGCCTTGAATACGAAAGTACCTGACGGGGCGGCGGTGAAAGCGGTCGTGTCTTGCTTCTCGCCGAAACCCGACGCGGTTGCGAAAAAATCCTGCTCAATAATATAGAAATGGCTGTCGTCGATCATGGTGATCGCGTAATTTGAACCGCCGAAAGACAGCGATCCGGTGCCATCGCTAGCGATGAAATAGGTGCCGGTTTCGGACGACGACAGAACGAATGGTCCGCCGACCTGATCGAAGTCATCCACGGTGACGGTTATGTTGCCACTGCCGTCGGATGTGAAAACGATGGTCTCGGAAAATGCATTAACTCCGTTCCCCGCCTGGTTAACCCCGATCCCGGTCTGCGAGATCACATACTGGCCCTTCAAGCTCGACTTGCTGAAGCCGCCGCCGAGGGAATGGAGTATTCCGCTGCCGGAGCCGCAGCCGACTGCCAGAGAAATGCTGGTTATCGCCGTCAGAGCCATGAGCACACGTCTGGCACACTTCGAGGAAGCAAGGGGATGCATGAGACAACTCCTGTCTTTAATTCTTGCTGTCTTTAATGCTTAAGATGCGCTAACCCGGATTGGAGAAGAAAGTTTTGAGGGAAAAAATTGGCGGGAGCGTTTCCCCGAGCGGAGACGGGGCGAGCCCCGTCTCTACACTAGACGGTTGGTGATTTCGGGCTGGCTTCGAGCCGGGGTTGGAATGGCTTGTCTGCGTTTGTCCGACGCCCAGACTCCGACGCGGTAGAGCAGCAGGAGGCTGAGCACGACTCCGTACTCTATCGGTTTGTGGAGATCGGCCTTCACCAGCCACGTGTAATGCACTACCCCGAGGATTCCCGTGAGATAGATCAGGCGGTGCAGGCGCTGCCAGTTTTTTCCGCCGAGGCGGCGAATCGACCATGCAGTCGAGGTCAGGGCCAGGGGGATCATGAGGACGAAGGCGGAGAATCCTACGGTGATGAAGGGGCGCTTGGCGATGTCTTTCAACATTTCGTGGACGTTGAAGAACTTGTCGAGCCAGATGTAGGTGGTGAAATGGAGACAGCCGTAGAAGAATGCGAAGAGTCCGATCATGCGGCGGACGCCGATCAGCCAGTACTGACGGGTGATCCGGCGGAGAGGCGTGATGGAGAGGGTGGTGAGAACGAGGATCAGCGTCCAGTCGCCGGTGGAGTGCGTGATGAATTCGATGGGATTGGCGCCGAGGCCGTGGTGCAGCGCTTTCCACGCCAGGCGTTCTAGCGGGATCAGCGCGGCCAGGAAGATCGCGGTTTTTGTCAGACGCAGTTTCATTTGTGATTTGTGATTGGTAATTTGTAATTTAAGACATTCGGAATTCAGCTCTTGCGCCGAGCTCAGGAACGGTTGGGTCTTTCAATTACAAATTACAAATCGGAAATTACAAATTTCTAGAAGTTCTTCTTCAGGTCCATGCCTGAATACAGGCTTGCCACCTGATCGTATCCATTGAACATCAGAGTTGGCCGCTTTAGGAATTCCCCGAGGCGGCGTTCCTTGGCTTGGCTCCAGCGCGGATGATCGACGTTTGGATTCACGTTCGAATAGAAACCGTATTCGCTGGGAGCCGCCTCTTGCCAGGTGTTCAGGGGCTGGTCGCCGGTGAAGCGGATGCGGACGATCGACTTCGCGCTTTTGAATCCATACTTCCATGGAATTACGATGCGGAGTGGAGCGCCGTCCTGATTTGGGAGCGCCTCGCCGTACAAACCGAAACAAAGCAGGGCGAGCGGATGCATGGCTTCGTCCATGCGAAGACCCTCGACATAAGGCCACTTCAGGACGCTGGTGCGCTGGCCGGGCATTTGTTTGGGATCGTACAAGGTGGTGAACTCGACGAACTTTGCTTTGGGCAGAGGGTCGGCGCGCTTGATCAGTTCGCCCAGGGAAAATCCGACCCACGGAACAACAATCGACCAGCCCTCGACACAGCGATGGCGGTAAATGCGCTCTTCGGGCGGAGCCATTTTTATGATTGTGTCGACGTCTAGCACCTGTTTTTTCTTGACGTCGCCGTCGATGGTCACGGTCCAGGGACGAGTCTTGAAATTTTTTGCGACGTCGGCGGGGCCGTCTTTGTCGGTGGAGAATTCGTAGAAATTGTTGTAGGTCGTGACGTCCTTATATGGCGTTTCTTTTTCCGTGGTGCTGAAGGGACTCTTCTGGAGGCCATCAATTTTGGCGTTAGCGCGGGCGGTGAGTGAGGGAGTGGCAAAATCACGGAAGGCGACACCGGTGACGGCGGCCGCTCCGGCGATTGCCGCGCCGGCGAGGAAGTTGCGCCGGTTCAGGTAGGTCGTTTTGGGAGTAATTTCAGAAGACGGAATCGCAGCCGGTTTCCCGATCAGCATTGCTCACCCCTCACTTTAGTATAGGACTCGGGGACGGGAAAAAAGTTGCATCTGCGGGCGGTGGGGGCGGGGTACGTCTCGCTTGTCCAGCAGTATGGTGGCCGGGCGAGGGCGCCCGGCGCTCCACTAATTCCTTGGCGCTCCACTAATTGGAAGCGGATTTCGCCATGGATGCGGCGGCGGGTTTGGAGCGAAGGACTTCGCGGACTTTCTTGGCTAGGTTCTGAAGGGTGAAGGGCTTTTGCAGGAACGCGATGCTGGGGCCGATCGCGCCGTGGGTGACGACGGCATCTTCCGTATAGCCGGAAAGATAGAGCACGCTGATGCCGGGACGCAGCAAGAGCAGCTTCCGGGCCAGTTCGCGGCCGCCGATGCCGGGCATCATGACGTCGGTGATAAGGATGTCGATGTGTTTTTCGAAGGCCTCGGCAATGCGCAGGCCGGACTCGCCATTTTCGGCTTCGAGCACGTTGTAGCCGCGAGAGACGAGGGTTACTCGCACCAGTTCGCGCACGGATTCCTCGTCTTCCACCAGCAAGACGGTTTCGCATCCGCCCGCTTCGTTCTCCTGGAGCTTGGCCGGGGCCAGCTCTTCGGAGGATTCTTCGACGCGGGGCAAATAAACGTAGAAAGTTGTGCCCGCTCCGGGCTCGCTTTCGGCGAACACGTATCCATTGCTCTGCTTGACGATGCCGTAAACGGTCGAGAGGCCGAGGCCGGTGCCCTTTCCTTTTTCCTTGGTGGTAAAGAACGGCTCGAAGATGCGGGATTGAGTTTCTGGGTCCATGCCGTGGCCGGTATCGGCAACCGAGATTACGGCATAGCGTCCGGGCTGGATAAAACGGTGTTCACTGAAGTTTTGGCGTACGATGACGTCGGAGCTTTGCACGGTGAGCTTGCCACCTTCGGGCATGGCATCTTTGGCGTTGACGACCAGGTTCATGATGACCTGCTCGAGCTGGCCGGCGTCGGCGCGGGTGTGTCCAGTTTGAGTGGAGAGGCGCGTGATCAATTCGATGTTTTCGCCGATCAAGGGCCGCAGGAGGCGCTCCATGTCGCCGATGACGGCGTTGACGTCGATCACCTTGAGTTCGAGGAGCTGCTTGCGGCTGAAGGCCAGTAGCTGTCGCGTGAGGGTAGCGGCGCGGTCGGCTGCCTGCTGGATGGACTGGACCTTATGGTGCATGGCGCTGTCTTTTTCTAGCTGCTCCAGTAACACCTCGGTGTATCCGTTAATCACCATCAGCAGGTTGTTGAAGTCGTGGGCGACACCGCCGGCGAGGCGGCCGACAGCATCCATTTTCTGGGCCTGGCGAAGCTGCTCTTCGAGTTGGCGCCGGTCGGTGATATCTTCGGCGATCAGCTCCAATACCACTCCTTCGGGTTCGTCGGCGCTACTGGCGGCGCAGCCGCTGAGCCGCACGATGATGACGCGGCCGTCTTTGCGTTTCCACTGAACTTCGACGCCATTCAGACTTCCAGCGTAGCGATAGTCCTCAGCCAGCCGGCCCAACTCACGGGGATTAACGAAGACTTCGCGCCTTACATCGAGCTGGAGAAGATCTTCGACCGAACCATACCCGAGCATGGTGATGAGCGCCGGATTCACATCGAGGAATCTTCCGCCCAGCGTGCAGCGGCAGATGCCGAAGGCTGCGCTCAAAATCAGAGAGCGGGAGCGGGCTTCGGAGCGGCGCAGCGCTTCTTCATAGCGCTTGTGCTCGATGGCCGCGGCCAACTGCTGCGAAACAAATTTCAGAATCTCGCGATCGCGCTCTCCGAAGCGGGCGTTTTCGTTGTAGCTCTGGACGACCAGGGCTCCAATACAGGTCGTGCCGCTTTTCAGGGGAACCCCCAGCCAGTCGAGCGACGAAGCACCGATCAATTCCACTTCGCCGCGCCTCAACAGGTCCTCAAAGACCGCCGGTGTCGCCAGCAGCGGCTCGCCGGAGCGCAGAACATATTCCGTCAGACCGCGGCCCAGAGGCTTTGGGGTGGGGGTAGGGTCCTCTTCATCGACGAAGTAGGGAAAGCTCAACAGCTGAGACTGCGGATCGTAGAGGGAGATGTAGAAGTTGCGTGCGTTCATCAACTGACCGACGATGTTGTGAATGGCGGCGAAAAACTGTTGCAGATCTTCGGCGGACTGGCTGCGCGCTGCGATAGCGTACAAGGCCGCATTCAAATCATCGGTGCGCTTCTGCTCGGTGATGTCGCGATAGGACGCGTACGCGCCAACTCCTTTGCCATTCAGCGTTACGGGCGAGGTAGAGAGCAGCACCTCGACCAGTGAGCCGTCTTTTCGCTGGCGCCGGGTCTCCAGCGAAAGTTTGCTTTCAGTCTTGATGCACTCGGCGATCCACGCGGTTTCCGCGTAGCGATCGGGAGGCACGATGAGGCGCTCGAGGCGTTTTCCTACAGCCTCGTCCGCGGTAAAGCCGAACACGCGGGTAAACTCCCCGTTAATACGCAGAATGCGGAGCTCCTGATCGACAATACTGATCGCTTCCGGCGCATTCTCGATGATCTGTTCGAGGTAGGCTTTCTCCACTGAAAGGGGGACTTCGGCGGCATTGCCGTTGGCGGGCGAAGGGGCCGGGGGGGGATCGGAGCTGTGGGCGAAGCCCGGCGGCACGGCGATTTTCTCACCCATACAGTCCTTTCCCAGAGTGCACTAGCGTTAGGGCGATGGTAAGTGGGGCGGGTTATCCGCCGTTAGTTACCGCGGTAATGAATTTTGGGGCCAAAACAATAAAAATTCAGGAAGCGTTCGCCAGCACTACGCAGACCTGGTGCAGCATCAGTTTCTGCTCGCTGGTCATAACGAGAAACTCGAATCCACAGCTCAGGCCTTCGCTATAACGGACCACGGCGCGCAACTTCATGACGTGAGGCGGGAGGGGGATGGGAAACTCCAGGGAAACAACTTCGCCGGCCTGTAATTGACCGCTGAGGGTCGCCCCGATGCCGTCCTGGCCTAGGGCACTGGTTCGGCCCCAATATGTGGTCGTCACGCCCTCACGAAACACCGACACCTGAATGCGCACGTCCAAATGATAGCGGGAGAAACGCCGCTGGTAAGCTTTGGATGCCGCTTGTGCGTGGTCGCTCAATCCAGATTCTCCATTTCGGATTTGCTTTTCGGGTCATGATTTCAGGCCCGTTTTTGAGTCGCGGGGAAATGGGGGATCACCCTTGCGATTGTGCTTGAGAGCGAGGGGGGTTCTCAACGGCATCAAAGGCCATGTACTAAAGAAGTGAGCGTTCGGGGGGATTGCCCTCTACCTGTAGAGACGAGGGCTTGCCGCCATAAGTGCTAACTTAAGCAGGCCGGGCGAGAGTTGACCCTCCCGGCCGGTTTCTGGGCGGTAACTTCCGAGTTGCCGACTAACCGGGAGCAAGCGGCGCTCGGCTCTTGAGCGACCTTGGTCCCCATCGTCTTTAAGCAAAATGAAGGAATGTCTCTGTCGCTGCGAGCGGCAGATGCGAGATGATGTGACAATGAGGATGCCTTCATTAAAGCTTATCGACACTTTACTCGCGTGCGCACTTGCATTCTCTACATCGATTGCGGGGGCCCAAGTCATCCGCTACGACGAGCCCTACCGTCCACAGGTACACTTCTCTCCTCGCGAGCATTGGACGAACGATCCTAACGGCCTCGTTTACTTTCACAAGGAGTATCACCTCTTCTATCAGTTCAATCCGTTCGGTGATGAATGGGGCCACATGAGTTGGGGGCACGCCGTTAGCACGAACCTCTTGGATTGGCAGGAGCTTCCGGTCGCAATCCGAGAGAAGGACGGCGAAATGGCGTTCACGGGCAGCGTCGTAGTGGACCGCGAGAACACCAGTGGCTTCTGCGCGCCCGGAGCAGAGTGCCTGGTTGCGGTATACACCGGTTCCCGCAGCACGAGCGAAGGAACACGGCAGACACAGAACCTTGCATACAGCCGCGACGACGGACGGACCTGGACCCGATATCCCGCCAACCCCGTAATCGATCTGCACATGGCCGACTTCCGTGACCCCAGCGTGTCGTGGGATGAGAAGGAAAACCGTTGGTTGATGGCGGTTTCCTTGGCCATGGAGCACAAGATTCGTTTCTATACGTCACCGAACCTAAAGGAGTGGACGCAACTGAGCGACTTCGGACCCGCTGGCGACGTCGATGGAGCCTGGGAATGCCCAGACCTCCTGCGTATCCCCGGCGAGAATGGAACAGGTGACATGTGGGCCCTGAAAATTGGTCTCAATCCGGGCGCGCCGCAAGGCGGTTCCGGCGAGCAGTATTTCCTTGGCAACTTCAACGGGAAGCGGTTTACGGCGTCCAGCGAGCCTGGTTCGCACGGATGGGTGAACTATGGCAAGGATGACTACTGCGCCATCAGCTTTAACGGGCTGCCGAAGGACGCGAAGCCGATTCTGATCGGCTGGATGAGCAACTGGCAGTACGCGTCGCAACTGCCGACCTCTCCCTGGCGCGGGCAGATGAGTGTTCCAAGACGCCTCTCGCTACTGAGGGACGCTGCCGGATTGGCAGTAGTGCAGGACCCCGTTATCGCTCCTCTCCGTGCAGATCATTCCGACATCTCTACGACAAAGGGCGGCAGTCTCTCCGGTAACATGCAGGCCCCCTTCGAGTTAGACTTGCAGTTTGGCCGACCATCTGAACAAGTCTTTGGCATACGCATCTACACCGACGAGCAGCATTGGACAGAGATCGGGTTTGATCAGCCGAAGCGAGAGTTCTACATCGATCGCACAAAGTCGGGTGCGGCTATTACACCGGACTTCCCGGCGAGGACAACGGCTCCGCTGATCGCAAGCCGCCCCTACGACTTCAAACTCATCATTGATCGCTCATCCATAGAGGCTTACGCACAGAACGGCACGATTGCTATGACGGACTTGATTTTCCCCGCTTCACGAAACAGCAAGGTTGCACTCTTCTCTTCAAGCGGGAAGGTAGTTTCAGTAGGGGGTGACCGCTGGGAGCTTCGTTCGATCTGGAGGTGAAACACACGACCGAGTAGGTCCGTGCGTTCACGTGTGCAAGAACAAGCACCGTAGGGTAGCAGCTCGTCGCCTCCGTTTCACGCGAAGTCGACAGTCGCCCAACCACGCTGGGGATCTAAGTCAAAACTGTGCTCCCCATCGATCCCGAGTGACGGCAATACGGAAGTAATTCTTAAGTTAGCGCTTACGGGGCTTGCCCGTCTCTGCCGCGGGCCCAGGCATCAAAAGCCGGCTTTTCCGCGCCTCGTAAAGCTGCGTAAAGACGCGTGACAGATGCACTGTGCAGCATCTAACATAGTTTAGTGGGACGGATGGTGGCTGCTAGTAAACGCTGCCAGAGCCGTGCCTTGGGGCCATCTGAATTCTTATGTCTTACCGCTCAAACGCCGCCGAAGCCTGGTATCCCGACCCGCAGTCCACGGCCACAGAGTCGGAAATTCTGCTGGATTTGCTCCCGCCGGCGAGCCTGACGCAGCCGCTCTGGAGGTCGCTGGTCGGCAATCTGCGCGATACCTTCGCGCCCGAGAAGTTACCGCCGCTCCAACTCACTTCACGGCCGGTGAACGTCGGCCTGCTGCTTGGGGAGCGTCTGCGCCTGCCCTGGTTTCGCACCGTGTTCACCAACATCGGAGACGTGATCTCGCCGGAAACATTGCCGCCGCTTGAACTTGAATCGCGGCCCGTCGATGTCGGCGAACTCATCACCGATCAACTCAGCCACTTCTGGTGGGGATCGCTGCTGCGGAATCTGGCCGATCGCGTCTCGCCTGAGGCAATGCCGGCGCTCAATCTGACTTCCAAGCCGATTCTGGACATCATTCCGAAGTCCTGGATCCTGCTGCCGCTGTGGTCGGAAGTCGTGGACACGCCGAAGGTGTTTTATCCCGACAAGCCGAAGGCGGCCGACGCGATGAGGCCAGCCAATCTGCAACCGGTGGCGTTGCCAGTGGAAAAGCGGGAAGCTCTGGTCGCGGAACCTACCGCTGCCGACCTGCTGCGCGATCTACGCCGCTCGCGTATTCGGCAGAGAATCTGGATCGGGCTGGCTACCGCGCAAGTTCTCTATATGGTTCTGGCCGCGGTGGGGAAACTCTGATTAAGCTGGCGGTCCAATAGCTTTGAAAGCATCGCGGCCGGGCGGGGCGCCCGGCTCTCCATTAGCAAACCTTGAGCGCTTACTGTCGCAATCCCATCCAGCCTTCTGAAATCACCATGGAATTTCCGGGGTTGCGCGCATCGTAACGGACCGAGGTTGGCAAGCCCAGCCGGCATGAATGTAGATTGATCCATTGCCGAAGATAAGTGACGTCCTGCGAGGCCTCATAGGAAACGCCGGCTACGTCGTACTGGTAAATCAGCATGGTAGCGGGGCGGTTCGTGTCTACCGCGATTTCCTGAACATCAATCACCGTGCCGTCGGTGATGCGCCCGACCGTACTCAGCCAGGCGCGGCGCTCGCGCTCGACGTCGTCGGCGGTCTTGGGTCTGCGACGCAGCAGGGCATAGCTGGCGAGGGCCAGACCAAGCGCGCCCAGCACAAGTGTGTAGAGACGAAGCGAGATCATTTGCAAAAGGAACCTGAGCCTTTCAGTCTACTTTCAGCATAAGCTGGAACCTCTCTGACCGCCAAGGGCACCAAGGTGCGCAAGAATCTAGCGGATCTTTTGACAAGAAAGTGACTGTTCTGTGACAACTCTGTGACAACTCAACCGGTGCTCCGGTCTAAATTTCTTGGGTTACTGGGCCGGTGGTTTCTGGACTCGGTTTTCCGGGCTTAGTTGTCCGGACCGAACGGCCCGTCTCTTACCGGAGGGTGCCCATGAAAAGTCCCGTCAAGATCATTTTTTTCGCCGCCTTGCTTGCGGTTGTGCTGGCGTGCGCCGTCCCATCTAGGGCAGCCGACCATTACATCATTGCCGACCAATTCAACAATCGTGTGATTGAAGTCGACCATCGGGGCAACATTGTCTGGCATTTCGGCTTAGGCCCGAGCGACTTCTCGCCCGCGTCGGTCATCGGCGTCAATGATGCCCAGCGAGTCGGAGAGCTGACATTGATGGCTGGCACTGGAACGCCCGGCGGTCAGCCCGAAGCGCCCAACTGCACCAATCCCAGCGGCTGCCCCGATAACCGCGTGCTATTGGTCGACCGCGATGGAAACATTGTTTGGCAATATGGACAGTTTGGCGTCGCGGGCAGTGGCCCCGATCAGCTCAACGTTCCCGTACAAAACACTTGGCTTCCCAGCGGCCACATTCTCATCACCGATCAGGCGAACGAGCGAATCATCGAGGTCGATCTAGACAAGAACATCGTCTGGCAATATGGCACCACGGGCGTCTCCGGCAACGGTCCCAATCAGCTCAACAACCCGAACTGCGCCGAGCTTCTCGAGAACGGTCACATTCTTATCTGCGACGAAAACAACAACCGCGCCATCGAGGTCACGCCCAAGCTCCCGCTTGGCGGCGATATTGTCTGGCAATACGGCAGCGGTAACCCGAACAACGGCAAACCGGTGAGTGGTGTCGCTTTTGCCAGCCGGCTGAAGAACGGCCACACGCTGATCACGGACTCGAATCACAACCGTATCGTCGAGATCGATCAAGACAAGAACGTCGTGTGGGAGTACTTCACCTGTCACGGTGCCGGCTGCAACCTGCCGCGAGGCACCGGCCCATCGCCCACGCGCGCCGTGCGTCTGAGGCACGGTCACACCCTGATCAGCGATCAATACAACCACCGCGTCATTGAGGTGAACCACGCCAAGCACATCGTTCGCACCTTCGGCAAACTCGATTCCCTCGGTTACAACACCGAGAACGTCGCCGACGGAGGACTCAACTCGCCATACGACGCCAAAGCTGTGGGCGACTATACGGGGCTTACGCCGCCGTTTTGACGAGGTGAGTCTCGGAGGACGGGGGCCGGTCCCACACCCGGCCCCTGATTTTTTTGCTAAGGTTGGCTCCGGCTGCGGCCTTCGTGGTCGCGCCAGGGAGTCAGCTGGGCGGACGAATGCGTTCGCCCCTCCGCGGGCTCTGCCTGCGGCGCGGGTGAGAATTGTATTATCCAATCGACTCGCCTGACTCGCCTGTTCATTGCCTATGGATTTCTCACGATTCACTACCATCAGCTTTGACTGCTACGGCACTCTGATTGATTGGGAGTCGGGGATTCTGCCTGCCCTGCGGCGCGTGCTCGGAAGCCATGGTCAAAGTCAAAGTCTCACCGACGCTGCCCTTCTCGAACTCTACGGAGAATTTGAGTCGGAGGCGGAAAGCGGCCCGTACCAAAGCTACCGGGAGGTGCTGCAATCGGTGGTGCGGGCGTTTGCAGACCGGCTCCATTTCGAAGCCAGTTTCGCGGAAATTCGCTCGCTGCACGAATCAGTCCATGCGTGGCCGCCTTTTTCGGATACGGTGGCTGCGCTGCGCGAACTTCAGAAGCGCTACAAGCTCGTGGTGATTTCAAACATTGACGACGATCTATTTGCGGAGACGCGAAAGCAACTGGACGTGGAATTCGATGGTGTGATCACGGCGGAACAGGCGAGAAGCTACAAACCTTCCATCAACAATTTTGAGATGGCGTTGCGCACACTTGCGCTTTCTCCGGATCGACTGCTGCATGCCGCGCAAAGCATCTATCACGACGTGGTGCCGGCTCGGTCGCTGGGAATATCGACAGTCTGGGTGAATCGGAAATCGGCGCGTCCGGGGATTGGCGCGGTTCGAGGCTCCGCGGCACTCGCCTCCGAGAAGCGAGCGGACTTGGAGGTTCCCGATCTTGCCAGCCTCGCCGCAGCGGTTGTGAGACCTGCACAGGACTGATGCTTCGGCAGGCAGCTAGTCTTACATCTACATCCATCTACATCGGGAGCGGCAGCGGAAGAATCTTCCGCTGTATGGCGACCGTGACCAGTTGGGCCTTGTTGTGAATATCGAGTTTGCGCATCAAGTTGAATTTGTGGGCGTCCACCGTCTTGACGCTGACTCCCAGAATTGCTGCCGACTGCTTGACGGTATGTCCCTCGGCAAGCAACTTCATCACTTCGCGTTCGCGCAGAGTCAGGGTACTTCTCCGTTGCGGCACCCGCATCCCCTGGTTCCGCAGGGTCGCGTCGTCCTTCAATTTCGTCTCGACGCGGGGACTCACTGATCGTTCGCCGCGATGCACTTCGCGCAGGGCGCGCAACAAAAGCGGCGCCGGAGTATCTTTCAGCAGATAGCCGCTGGCGCCCGAGCGCAGGGCTTGCTGCACATACTCCCGATCCTCGTGCATGGTTAGATACACGATGCGGGTACCAGTGTGCTCTTCGATGAGGCGTCCGGCTTCGAACGACGACATACCGGGCATGCTGATATCGAGCAACACCAGGTCGGGGCGGTGCTCCAGGACCAACTTGAGCGCCTCGGCGGCGTTGTCCGCTTCGCCCACCACGGCAAAGTCGGGCGCTTCTTCCAGCAAGCGGCGCACGCCGTAGCGCAGCATTTCGTGATCGTCGACGATCACGCAACGGATGGGCTCAGCAAATTCCATATGAAACGGACCAACCTTGGTGGTCAACATGGACAAATCCTCGCGTACTCTGACGAAGTGGCGCGATGAGTCTGGAACGCCGGGGTCGTCCGGCGACTACCAGCACAAAGTAACCTCTTATTGTACCTGCATCGGCCACGCCTTCGGTGCAAAAATCGGCGTGAAAATGTAAAGAGAGCTGAACTTTTCCACTTCATTTACAATGCCTGTTCCACATGCTGCGCTACTTCACTTCCGGAGAGTCTCACGGCGAGGCGCTGGTGGCGTTTCTTTCCGGCCTGCCTGCCGGGCTGGCGGTGGATCAGGAATTTGTCGACCGCGAACTCTGGCGTCGCCAGCAGGGCTTTGGACGCGGCGGGCGCATGAAGATCGAAACCGACAGGGCGCACTTTCTTTCAGGCGTGCATCACGGCAAGACGATCGGCTCGCCGATTGCGGTGATGCTGGAGAATCGCGACTGGCAGAATTGGAAAGAGGCGCTGCCGGTGGAGACGGGCGACCCGGAGAAACACAAACGCGTGGCGTCGCCGCGCCCGGGCCATGCCGATCTTGCCGGAGCTTTGAAGTACGATTTCACCGAAGCGCGCTATGTTCTGGAGCGCGCCTCGGCGCGAGAATCGGCGGCGCGGGTTGCAATTGGCGCGCTCGCCAAGCTGCTGCTGCGAGAGTTGGGCATGGAAGTCCTGAGTCATGTGATCGCGGTCGGCGCGGTTTCGATTGCGGACCGGGAGATCGCGTGGGAGCAAATCGAGGCACTATCGCGCAAGAACGAAGTGCTGCT
Organism: uncultured Acidobacteriaceae bacterium; assembly: GCA_963772195.1. Lineage (GTDB taxonomy): Bacteria > Acidobacteriota > Terriglobia > Terriglobales > Acidobacteriaceae > Acidiflorens. The sequence continues at coordinate 1,102,863 of CAVYWE010000007.1, forward strand.
GGCTTGCGCTGACGCCGATGCCGAGCAGCGCATGAAGGAAGAAGTCGACAAGGTTCTGCGCACGGGCGATTCGGTGGGCGGGGTTTTCGAGGTGGTGGCGCACGGCGTTCCGCCCGGCCTTGGCAGCTACGCGCAGTGGGATGAGCGGCTGGATGGACTGTTGGCCGCGGCGGTGATGTCGTTGCAAGCGGTGAAAGCGGTCGAAATTGGAAGCGGGATTCAGGCAGCGCATTCGCCAGGGTCGGCCGTGCACGATGAAATCGGTTATCAGAGCGACAAGGGATTTGCGGGCTTCACGCGCACGCGCAACAATGCCGGAGGTCTGGAGGGTGGCGTCTCCAACGGGCAGGAGATTCGGGTTCGCGGTTATCTGAAACCGATTTCCACGCTGCGGCGTCCATTGCAGTCGGTGGATTTCGCGACGCGCGAACCGGTGAAGGCGGCGTATGAGCGCTCGGATGTATGCGTGGTACCCGCGGCCGGGGTTGGCGCCGAGGCGATGGTGGCGCTCACGCTGGCGCGCTGTGCGCTCGAGAAATTCGGCGGCGACTCGATGAAAGAAACGAAGCGAAATTTTCAAGGCTATCTGGAACAGCTGAAGAACTATTGATCCGAAACTTGTAATCGAGATTAGTAATCCCAAAATGATTCACTCAATTGTGAAATTTGGCGATCCGGTGCTGGAAAAGCCTGCGGCAGTGGTGACCACTTTCGATGACGAACTGAAGAAGCTGGTGGAAGACATGTTCGAGTCGATGTACGCGGCTCGCGGCGTGGGCCTGGCAGCTCCGCAGATTGGCATTTCGAAACGAGTCGCCGTCGTGGACGTGACCTTCAAAGAAGAACCGGGCGCCAAACTGGTCCTGATCAATCCGGTTATTGTTAGCAAAGAAGGCCGTCAGCGGAGCACCGAAGGATGTTTGAGCATTCCTGAATTTCGCGAGGAGGTCACGCGCGCTAAAACCGTGACGATACGCGCGCAGGATCTGACAGGCAAATTTTTCGAGCACACGGGAGAAGAGCTGCTGGCGCGGGCCTTCCTGCATGAGACCGATCACTTGAACGGCAAGCTATACATCTCACACATCAGCGCGCTGAAGCGCGACCTCATCAAGCGCAAGATCAAGAAACTGGCGAAGGCGGGAGAGTGGTGAGGCAGGTCTCAGGTGCCAGGTCGCAGGTCTCAGGAGAACATTTGTTCCGTGAGCCTTGATGGTCGCTGTTGATCGTGTGGCCCTTTTTGTTTTGTGAAGTCCTGAGACCTGACACCTGACACCTGAGACCTGACTTATGCTCCTGGTTTTCTGCGGCACGCCTCGCTTTGCGGTTCCGACCCTTGAGAAGTTGGTCGAGGCGGGTCATTCTGTGCCGCTGGTGGTGACGCAACCTGATCGGCCGCGGGGGCGCGGGATGGACGTGGCTGTTTCTCCCGTGAAAGATGCGGCGACGCGCCTGGGCATTGCCGTTCTGCAACCCGGCACCATCAAGAACAATTCTGAATTTCGCGATCAGCTTGCGGCGCTTTCTCCGGACGCGATCGTTGTCGTCGGCTATGGCCGCATCATTCCGCAGTGGATGATTGATCTTCCCCGGCTTGGCAATTTGAATCTGCATGCGTCTCTGTTGCCAAAGTATCGCGGCGCAGCGCCGATTCAGTGGGCGATTGCTAATGGTGAATCCGTCACCGGAGTTACAACCATGCGCATTGACGCGGGGCTCGACACAGGTGACATACTCATGCAGCGCAAAATTCCGATTGGCCTGGACGATACAGCCGAGACGTTGGGTCCGAAGCTGGCGTCCATCGGCGCGGAGTTGATGGTCGAGACCCTGCGCGGACTCGAGAAGGGGCAAGTGCGCCCGACTCCGCAGGATCATGCGCAAGCCACGCTTGCCCCGATTCTTAAAAAAGAAGATGGCCGCATGGACTTCTCTCGCTCCGCAGAAGACCTGTTCAACCGCCTGCGCGGGTTTCAGCCGTGGCCTGGGGCGTTCACGATGTTTAAGGGTAAAACGCTGCAAGTGCACCGCGCTCAACCCTGGCAATATGCGGTCAAGTTGACGCCCGGAGAAGTTGCAGTCGAGGGAACGCGGCTGTTCGTTGGCTGCGGTAAAGACAAAAACACTGAGACGGCGCTGGAGCTTATCGAGATTCAAGTCGAGGGCAAGCGCCGCATGACCGCGCAAGAATTCATCAACGGCTACCGGCCCAAATCCGGCGACCATCTGGGACAATAGGCTGCACTGAAGGCTGAAAATGCCCGTTTCTCCTGCTCGATCCGTGGCGTTCGAGATTCTTCTGCGGGTCGAGCGCGAAGAATCCTACGCCGCCGAACTGCTCCATTCCGAGCGCCTCGTAAAGCTCTCCTCCCGTGATCATGGGCTTGCAACTGAGCTGGTCATGGGAGTTCTTCGCTGGCAGTCTCTGCTCGACCAGCGCCTGGCTGCCGCATCGTCGCAGAAGCTTGAGCGGCTGGATGGCGAGGTTCTGGCTGCATTGCGTCTGGGCGTATATCAATTGCAGTTTCTCTCCAGAGTGCCGGGGCGAGCGGCGATCTTTGAAAGTGTGGAACTGGTCAAAGCCGCGCGAAAGCGCTCGGCGGCTCCGTTCGTGAATGCGGTTCTCCGGACAATTGCCGGGACCGGCGCGGAAGACAGCGTGGCAGAAGACGTTCTCACGAAAATCAGTAGATCGCCCGACTCGATCACGCTGGCCGAGAATGCTGCTCATCCCGTGTGGCTGGTGGAACGATGGACTGAGCAGTATGGGATTGAAGCGGCGCGGCAGATCTGCGCACACGATCAGATGGTGCCCGACACGGCCATTCACATTCACGACGATCTATCTAGTGATGATCTATCTAATAAAGATCAAGTTAATGCCGAACTTGCCGCGGCGGGAGTGCAGCTCTCGCCGGGTCGACTGCTATCGGCGGCACGACGCGTTCTTGCGGGCGATGTAACGGGAACGCGCGCCTACCGGGAAGGCCGCGTCTCCATTCAAGATGAAGCTTCGCAACTGGTCGCGTTGCTGGCCGGTCGTGGAGAGAGGATTCTCGATTGTTGTGCCGCTCCCGGCGGGAAGGCTGCTTTGCTCGCCAGGCGCAACCCGCGCGCCAAAGTGTTTGCGACAGAGTTGCATTCGCATCGCGCGCGTTTGCTGCGGAGCCTCAGCTGCTTGCCTAACGTCCACGTAGTCGCTGCCGATGCTCGTCATTTGCCCTTCTCATGCGCGTTTGACCGTATACTCGCCGACGTTCCTTGTTCCGGCACCGGCACTCTGGCTCGCAACCCGGAGATTAAATGGCGGATCAAATCCGAAGACCTGTACGATCTTCAGTCGCGGCAAGTGGCCATCCTGAAATCCGCGCTTGCGCAGCTTGCGGTTGGCGGGCGGCTTGTTTATTCCACGTGTTCGCTGGAACGCGAGGAAAACGAAGCGGTGGTGGAAGCTGCCCTTGAGGGCACGGCGGAATTCAAGGTCGCCGATTTGAAGGGAGAGCTGGAGCAACTGAGACAGTCCGGCGAAATGTGTTGGAAGGATATCGCGTCGCTTCTTGCTGGACCCTATCTAAGAACAATTCCCGGAGTGCATCCTTGCGACGGCTTTTTCGCCGCGATGATCGAGCGCAGATAAGATGATCGAGCGGAGATAATCGGTGCAGCAGCTCGCCAGGCCCAGCCGGGCGGGGCGCCCGGCTCTCCACGAGCCAAAGCTAGCGGACTTCGAAATTCACCGCGCTGCCAGCCACGACTTTCTGTCCCGGCGCCGGAGTCTGGGTCACGATCATGCTCGCTGCGCTCGGCTCGGAGATCGCAGACGGCGTAACTGGCGCGGTTTGCGGCTCGAAGGGCGACGGCGGCGGTGGAAGCACGCTAACTTTACCGACACGGATGCCGGCGTCCTGTAGCGCCAGCGTCGCGCTGCCGAGCGGTTGTCCGGTGAGATTCGGCATCACATAGATTGCAGGCTCAGGACCGTCGCCGACCAGCAGACTGATCTTCGGTGCAGAGACCCCGCTGGCATTCGCCGGCGGGCTTTGCGATATCACCTGGTCTTGCGGCACGTCCGGCAAGTTGACGTGCGCGACCGAACCAAGACTGAGCCCACGGCGTCGTATGTTCAACTCGGCGACTCGCTCGCTGCCTCCCGTCACGTTGGGAATCGCCACCCGCTGCGGCCCCAGACTCTGAGCCACGCGGATCGACCAGCCTCGCCGCACTTTCGTTCCCGGCGGCGGCATCTGGGTCATGATTCTTCCTTCGGGAATATCAGCGCTATAGAACTGCCGCTCGACCACTACTAGCAGGCCCGAAGCCGCGCCCGCGCGTTCGGCTTCAAGCGGACTCATGCCCACAAGTTTCGGGATGGTCACCTCGCGCCCGTGGATGGCGAGCCGCATGGCCGTGAGCGCGGAAATCAGCGCCACTGTCATCAGTACCAGAGCCAAAAGCAGCATGCGGAAAAATTGTCGCATTGCTGCCGATTATAACTTCCCTGTAGAGACGCGGCTTGCCGCGTCTCTGCGGCGAGTGTTGCCACTGCGAGCGGAGACGGGGCAATCCCCGTCTCTACGGGAAATTACGACGGCGCGTGGCTTTGCTCTTCCCACTTATTGCCGCACGCGCTGCAGGCCCATCCCCGCATGTACTCCATGTAAGTGACATCGAGCGACTGGCAGCGCGGACACTTCGGCTGCTCGAAATTTCCGACGCCTTCAACATCGATCATTTCGGGGATGGGTTGGTTCAGGATTTCGACGGCTGCTTCCGCGTCTTCGGCGCGAACTTTCAGCTTGATTCCGCCGAGAAGATTGGAGATAAACCAATCCATGCGGATCATGTTGTCGTCCACGAGGTAGACCTGAATCCCCGCCGACTCCAGACTACCTTTCGCCAACAGCGCTTCGGGAAGATCGCGGAACTGGCGCAGGGTGACGGTTTCGTTGAACTCGAAGACGTCTTCGCCCATGGGCGGGGCAATCGTGATCTTGAGGCCACGCCTCGCAACCTCGGCCTGAAAGGCTTCCTGAGCGATGGCGCTCAATTCATCGCCGCTATCAGCGATCTGGCGAAGTTCTTCGTCGCTCATCGCGGAGTACGCACCAGCTACGCGTTCCCGTTCCTGTTCAGGCGTCGGTGTCGTCATAGCCGGACATGATACCCGAACTGCTATCGTACATGGTCGAATATCGATGACCCGCCCCTAAAGGGGCAGTTGATTCGGAGGACTTACGGTATCGCTAAAGCGATACCCTGATACGAAACTCTGATACGAAACTGTGACACGAAACTGTGATACGAAACTATTGTTTTTCCGCAGCCTGCGAAGCCGTGCTCTTCCCAAAAACTTACCCAGACCTAACTGTCAGACCAGTTCTCCGGGAATGAGCTCGTTACTGGCTTTGATTCGGGGTCGACAGTGATAACGGTAGTGCCGCTTGTGTCTTCTGTTGTCCCACCCATTCATGAATGCGCGAGCTGAGCACGTCCATGGGAAGCGCGCCGCCGGCAAGCACCTCGTCGTGGAAGGCGCGCAAGTCGAATTTGTCGCCGAGTTGGTCTTTGGAGTATTGGCGGAGCTTCAGAATTTCAAGCTGTCCGATTTTGTAGCCAAGCGCCTGCGCCGGCCACGCCATGTAGCGGTCGGTCTCGCTCTGTACTGAGGGCTCGTCGATGGCGGAATGATCGTGGAAATAGTCGACCACCTGTCGGCGCGTCCAGTGCTTGGAGTGGAAGCCGGTGTCGACGACAAGGCGAATCGCCCGCAGCATGTCATCCTGCAGGTGGCCATAGTAGCTATAGGGATCCTGGAAGAACCCGGCTTCTTTGCCGAGTCTCTCCGAGTACAGCGCCCATCCTTCGGTGAAGGCTGTGTAGTATTCGTGCTGGCGGAAAGGGGGCAGTTCGGGCAACTCTTGCGCGATTGTGATCTGCAGGTGATGCCCGGGCACGCCTTCGTGATACGCGGTCGTCTCGACATCCAACAAGCTGCGCTTGGCAAAATCGCCCGTGTTCACCATGATGTGGCCCGGCCGCGAACCATCGGGAGTGCCGTCAACGTAGGACGCGCCTGACGCTTCTTTTTCGCGGAATTCCTCGACCGGCATCACTTCCAGCCTGGCCTTCGGCAATCGTCCAAACATTTGCGGCAGACGCGTGTACATCTGATCGACGTACTTGCGGTACAAGTCGAGGATTTCCTGTCGCGAATGCGCGTGCAGTTTGGGGTCCGCATCGACGGCTGCATTGAGACTTTTCATGTATTTGTAGCCGAGTTGATTCGCTACCGCCAGCATGCGGCTTTCGATGTCCTTCACCTGCTCCAGCCCGATCTGATGGATCTCTTCGGGTGACAAATTTGTCGTCGTGCTTTCTTTCACGCGAAACGCGTACCAGGCGGCGCCGTCCGGCAGAGCCCAGGCACCGGGCTCTGATCGGCCCTTCGGGGCGTACTCGTCCCGGACGAACGCCGTGAACTTGACGTACGCAGGAATCACAGAATCCCGGATGGCAGCCAAGCCTGCCTCGCGCAGCCGCTTGCGGTCGGCTTCGGAAATTGCCTCGGGAAACTTATCAAAAGGATGAGCGAACGGGCTTTGATCTGGGGCCGTCGTGGCGATTCCGTTCGCTTGCGTCCCGACTTTTTCCAGCAGAATCTTTGGCGGCATCAACCCCGCCGCCATGCCTTTGCGCATCTGCACGATGGTCTGGTCGAACAAAACTGGAAGTAGCTTGAGCCGCGTAATGTAGTCTTCGTAATCCTTCACATTTTCGAACGAAAGAACGCTGACGAGTTGCGGCGCGTCGATGTGAATTCCGCTGGACTGGTTTACCGGCATCTCCCACGGCTTGAAGCGCGCGCCTTCCAGACTCATTTTCAGATCTCGAACCATGAGCTGTTTGTTCAGCGCTTCCTGCTCGGGAAAGCCGGTTGTGTCAATCGCCTCGAAGCGACTGAGGAAAAGCCGGGTTTGTTCCAGATCGTCGTCGATGGCTTGCTGGGAAAAGTCGTCCAGTTTGTCGTTGTAGCGTTTGTCACCGAGGATCGAAGCGTAGATGGGGCTGGTGCGCATCGTATATTCCCAACGCTCGTGGAGCAGGTCGTTCAGCGCCTTGCGCCGCGCTGCGAGATCGGCCGGTGGATTCGCGGCGGCCACGGTGGCAGGAATCAGCACGGCAAGGAGGCAGATCAAAAATCGCATTGGAGCTCCAGAAGAATATTTTGTTGGTGTTGAGGAAGATTTCTCACACACTGGTCCTGTTCCGTTAGACGAATACGCGAGCGGATGGTCATCAGTTCCTTGAAAAATCATTTCCCCGCATTCGCACGGGCACGCCGCAATCCGGCAGCGACGCCCTGGCGCACTGCGCGCCCGTATCCGGCAGCGTCCATTTTGGTCACAGTCGCCGATGCAATGCCACCAGGAGTGACCGCCTCTTCAAGGAGCGAGTCCAGTGAATCGTTTCCATCACGCCAGGCGATGATCCCATCCGCCAACGCATGCGCGCTCGCTAGCAACGCCGTGTCGCGATCGAGACCTGCCGCTTGCCCGGTTCGCGCCAGAGTCGCGAGCGCGTGATAGCCGTGGCTGCATGAGTAGATCACGGTGAACGCATCGAACTTGCTTTCTGGGATTTCGACGACCTGACCGAAGTCGGCGAAAAAGTCCTGGATGCATTTCCGATTTGCGCGCGACAACGTACGCGGAAAGGTCACAGCCGTCAGGCCGCGCCCGCTGCGGCAGACCGGACTCGGCATGGCACGAGCCCATTGCACGGGTCGCCCGACCAGCTTGCTCAGCAGGCGCAGCGGCACACCTGCAGCGAGACTTACCGCGAGCAATGGCCGGTCGATGCTGCGGATTCCGTTGCCGAGTGCGTTGCCGAGCGCGCGAAGGACTTCGCGAACCGAACTCGGGCGAACTGCGACGATCAGCACATCCGCCTGTTTGACGGCTCTGTTCAGATCGGGCTCGACTGCAACCGCGTAACGCTTTTTGAGATCACGAAGCTTGCCTGGATTGTGATCATGCACGATGAGGCGGTGTCTGGTCTTGGCCAGGCGCAGACCCGCAAGCATCGCCCATGTGATCCGCCCTCCGCCGAGGAAGACGACCGTGCTCATGCCATCCCCGCGCAGACTTCGTCAACAGCCGGCAAGAGCGTCTCGATATCCTGAATGGTATGCGCGGTCGAGATGATCCAGTGCAATCCGTTTGAAGGGGTCATGTAGATGCCGCGGTCGAGCAGTCCGTGGATAAATCGCGAGTACTTTGCCGTGTCGGCGTACTGGCAGTAGTCGCGATAATCGTGGATCGCGTCGCGGTTGGTGAAGTAAATCTGAAACATCGGGCCGAACCCTTGAACGATCGCGCCAATCTTTCTTCGGCGAAACACATCACGCAGACCGGCGATGGCGGCATCTCCGACCGCATAGATCTGCTTGTAAACCGCGCCCTCGTTGGCCATGAGCAGATCCAGATTCGCCGCGATCACGCGCATGGTGAGGCGGTGGCCGTTGAAGGTTCCGTAGTGCAGCACCATGTTGCTGCCCCAGCGCATGCGGTCGAGGATCGCGCGCGGCCCCGCCACGGCGCCAACCGGAAACCCCGCTCCTAAAGCCTTGCCGAACGTGCTGAGGTCCGGCTTCAGGTTGTAATGCTGCTGGCATCCCCCGGGCGCGTAGCGGAATCCGGTCACAACTTCATCCAGAATAAACAGCGCGCCGTATTCGTGCGCCAGATCGCAGACCTTCTGCAAATATCCATGGTGCGGCAGGATGCAACCCATGTTCGCCATGATTGGCTCAGTGATCACGGCGGCTAATTCTCGTCCGTGCCGGCGCAAAATATTTTCGAGCGCGTCGAGATCGTTCCACGGCGCAAGGACCACATCGTCGAACACCGACGCCGGAATGCCCTCCGAATCCGGAAAGCGGGTGGGATTCTCTCTCGGGCCGAGCTCCTCCGCCGGATGGCTGTGCCCGTTCAAACAGTAAGGGTCGTACCAGCCGTGGTAGTGGCCTTCGAATTTTAGGAACCTTGTTCGTCCGGTGTGTGCGCGGGCCAGGCGCAACGCGAGCATCGTGGCTTCACTGCCGCTGTTGGTGAAGCGCACCGCCTCCGCGGACGGCACCATGCGCTGGAAGCGTTCGCCGGCTTCCGCCTCCGCCGGAGTAGCGGCTGCAAAATGTGATCCGCCGGCCATCGTCTGCGAAACAACCTCAACAATTTTCGGATGAGCATGCCCCTGAATCAGCGCGCCGAATGACATCATGAAATCGATGTACTCGTTCCCGTCGAGGTCCCAGACGTGCGATCCGCGTCCACGATCCAGCACCACCGGCCCCGGCGAGTACACAGCCGCGCCGCGCGAAGGAGAGTTCACGCCTTCGATCAGCGAATGCTGCGCACGCTCATACCACTCGCGCGACCGCTCGCGCTTGTTCGTATTCGTCGTCATGTTCGTGGTCATTGGTAATTAAAATCGTTGAGATTTAGGTTGATGAATTTGAAGCCAATCGCTAATCTGCCGTGCCTCCGCCATCCACCACCAGCGCTGCTCCGGTCATAAACGACGAATCATCGGACGCCAGGAACAGCACGGCTTTCGCAATCTCATCGGCGGTCCCTATCCGTCCCAACGGCCGGTTCTCGCAACCCGCCAGATAGGTTTTCCAGTCCAGGCCGCGCAGTCGCGCATCTTCGGGCAGCATCGGAGTGTCCACGTCGCCGGGGCAAATGCAATTCACGCGGATGCCCTGCCGGCCGTGATCGACGGCCATCGCTTTGGTGAGCAGAACGACTCCGCCCTTCGAAGCGCAATACGCCACCGCCTTGTCGCCACCGACGATGCCCCAGCCCGAACTGTTGTTGATGATCACTCCGCCACCTTGGGCGATCATCGGCACCAGCGCGTACTTCGACATCAGGAACGTTCCCTTCAGGTTGATGTCAATTTGCAGGTCCCATTCTTCTTCGGAGCACTCGAGCGCCGTCTGCGGGAAAAAGACTCCCGCATTGTTGAACAGAATATCGAGCCGCCCGAACGAGCGCTGCGTTTCGTCCACTGCGCGTTGACATTCGGCGGCCTCGCGAACATCTGTGCGTAGAAAAATTGTCTTCCCGCCAGCCTCAAGAATGCGCGCCATGACCGCGTGGCCGCGAGACTCATTGCGGCCGGTGATGGCGACCTTCGCGCCCTCGCGCGCAAACAGTTCGGCCACGGCTTCGCCGATGCCGGACGTGCCGCCCGTGATCAGAGCTACTTTATTCTCGAGGCGCATCATTTGAGGCACATCATTCGAGGCACATCAGTCGAGGCACATCAGTCAAACCGATCCTGCCAGTCCTCCACCATCGACGACCAGCGCCGTGCCTGTGACGAAGGAAGATGCGTCGCTGGCCAGATACAGCACGGCCTGCGCAATTTCCTCAGGTGTCCCCACGCGGCCCAGCGGACGCTTGGCAGCTTCGGCAAGAAAGCGGCTGTTCTCTTCTCCGAGTTGCTTCGCTTCTTCGCGCAACATGCCGGTATCGGTGTCGCCGGGGCAGATGCAATTCACGCGAATCTTCTGCGGGCCGTGGTCGATGGCCATCGCCTTCGTCAGCAGCACGACAGCGCCTTTCGAAGCACAGTAAACCGCAGCCTTCGCACCGCCAGTCAGTCCCCATCCTGAAGCCGTGTTGATGATAGTTCCGCCGCCCGCTTTCTGCATATGCGGAATCACTTCGCGCGACAGCAGGTAAATCGACTTCACGTTTACCGCCATCACCCGGCCCCAGTCGTCCTCGCTGAGATCGAGCACCGTTGCCCTGCGAATGATGCCGGCGTTGTTGAACAGAATGTCGATTCGTCCGAACTCGCGAATCGCGCGCTCGACCAGCCGCTGGCAATCCGCGGCTCGGGTCACGTCGATTCCTTCGAAGAAGGCGCGCCCGCCGGACTTGGTAATCTGATCGACAACGCGCTGGCCAGCATCCGCATTCACATCCGCAAGGACAAGCGCTGCTCCTTCGCGCGCGAATAGGAGTGCCGTCGCGCGTCCGATGCCCGACGCGGCGCCCGTTAGCAGCGCAACTTTTTTCGTAACTCTTCCAGAAGGTGGCATGGCTTACCGGCTGGCCAGCCCTCCGGCAGTTTCTCCGCCATCGCACGTATACACGTGGCCGGTGATGTTTTGGGCATCGTCCGAAGCGAGGAATGCGAATAGCGCCGCAATCTCTTCTGGCTGAGCATGACGGCGCAAAGGAATCTTCCGGTTAACCTCTGCGAGCATTTCATCCGTGTACTCGGCGCGCTGCATCGGCGTCATCACGTATCCCGGAGCCACCGCGCAGACCCTTACTTTCGGCGCAAGTTCAAGCGCCATCGACTTCGTCAGCTCGATCACGGCCGCCTTGGTGGCGTTGTAATCCGCATAAAACGGATATCCCATGACGCCGTTGGTCGACGCCGTTTGCAGAATCACGCCGCTGCCGCGCTCCATCATATGCCGTGCCGCCGTCTGCGCAACGTAGAACACTCCGGTGAGATTCACGGCGATCACTTTGTCCCACTCTTCGGGCGTGATGTCGAGAAAGTTATGGCGGATGCTGATGCCGGCGTTATTCACCAGCACATCGACGCCGCCCATAAGGCGAATCGCTTCGGCGAAGGCGGCCTGCACCTGTTTCAAGTTCGAAACATCGGCATCCAGCGCCGCGGCTAGGCCGGGCAGTTCATGCTGGATCTTCCGCCGTGCCTCAGCGTCACGATCGAGCACGCACACGACGGACCCTTCTTCGAGAAACCGCGCCGCCGTGGCCGCTCCTATGCCACTGGCGCCGCCAGTGATCAGAATTCGTTTGGCTTTCAGCCCGCGCACTCGCGCCTCCAGAAAAGAAAATCGGGCAGATCAGAATACCTGTCTGCCCGCGAACGTGCCATCGCCGTGAACGTCGATGTCAACTCGGCGGCGCCGGCTCGCCGCAGGTATTTTCGACTTGCGCCGTGATGTCCTCTTCTTCGACGGTGGTCTGACCCATGATGAACTCCCGCTTACTTAGCCGCTCGCTTCAACTCGAAGACGAGGTACATCATCTGCCCAATGTGATGATGCAGGTGGGTCGCACACTGCAGAACCATATCGAACCTGTCGCGGGCGTCCGCACCCACTGCCGTATATTCCTTTGACCAGTCTTCCGCCGATTGCCTGCTGATCGCGGCGAGCACCATCTCAATCGCGTCATCAAATTTCTTCAATACTTCTTTCTTGGATGGCCGTGCCGCGTCGGAAAACTCCAGCGGACGATCTCGCACATATCCAGTTCCCGCAATCTGTGCCCCGATGTAGTAATTCAAGTTACCGGTGAGATGGAGCAGGAGATGGCCAAAGCTGTTTCCGAATGCAAAGGGCTTGGCCCAGAATTGCTCCTCGCTTAGCGACGCGCTCAGTTCGTGAATTACGCCTGCCAGTTTTTTGTAGCGGGCGGTGAGGTCCGACGCAATCGTCTGTTTTAATTCTGTCATAAGTTTGCCCTGCACACGTAGGCACAGCCGCCCCCGGGCTGTGCAGGTAAGTGCTTCGTCCGACTGGACGGCCGAGGGCGGCCGTCCCTACGTGGTTCTTGCCAAAGTCGCTTTACGTTCGAAGGCCTCCCGGCATCAGCAGGACCTCCCTTGCAAGACCCATTAGATTATCGGAGTCGATGCGGATGCGTCGAGGGGACGGTGTACGCGGGCGGCCATCACGTGCTTTGAATCTGACGGATGGAAGCGGAGACGCGGCGAGCCGCGTCTCTACGGAGGCGTTACTTGTTCGAGCCGGCCGGCGCGGTTCGCGCGGAAGATTCCTTCTCGATCGGGAGCAGCTCTATGCCGCACCCCGAGCCTCCGCAGCTTAGCAGCCCCCGGCGAACAATTTTCACGGACGACACATCCGGGAATCTCACGGGGAAATCTTTTTCTCGAAGCTGCTCGGCCGCCGAACGCAGGCTTTCGTCACCGTCTACAAACTCGGCGCGTTCCGGACGAGGCGAGCTGTCGAACACGAGGTTGAACCGCGCCGAAACTGGCTTGCTTGTGATCGGTCCGAGCTTCACCGTGCGTGACAGCGCTAACTCCGCCGGCGCCTGTGCGATGTCTTTCTCCGCCGCACTTTTCTCCGCGGGACCGAGATCGGCGGCCAGCTTGGCGAAGCGCGCCCGCGAATCCTGCACTTCATTACTGTTAGCGCTAGTATTAGCGCTTCCTCCCGCCGCGACGGCGAGCGCGTAGATATGAAGCGCTTTTTCCCGCTGGCCTTGCTTTTCGAGTACCTGCCCCAGGCGGTTGCCAACCGTCCCCGACTGGCTCAGGAGCCATGCCGAGGTGAGAAACTGCATCGCTGCCAGATTTTCGCCGCGTTGAAATTTCGCCCATCCGATCCTCGACCATGCCAGCGCCACCAGTCGCATCGAAGAAAAGGCCGACGGCCCGAGCCGGTCGAACTCGCCCGAATCGAACTGCCCTCCAATGTCGTAGAGAACCTGCTGCGCATCGTTTTCGGCCTGCGTCGGATCAGTGTCATTCTTCAACGCCGACGCGAAAATATCCTGATCCGAATCCGCGCCCGCACTGCCCGTCAGTCCCTTCATTAACTCTTGCGCTTGCGATTTCTCTCCCAACCGCGCGTACACCTGCGCCAGCGCCAGCTTCGTTTCCGGATCATCCGGAGGAATCGCGGCGGCCGCTTCAAGCTCGGGGCGCGCATCGGCATCGCGTCCTAGCTGCGCCAGCAACAAGCCAAGATTCTTGAGCATCATTTTGTCGTAAGGGGCCGCCTCCAGTTGCTTACGATAAGCCGCGACCGCTTCGTCAGTTTTCCCCGTTTGTTGCAACTCCATCGCCAGGTCGCCATTGGCGTGCTTATGATTCGGATCCAGCTCAATCTGCTTGCGGAAGGCGCCGATCGCCTCCGCGTGGTTGTTGGCGCCGGCGTATGCCAGTCCGAGGTCGTACCAGCCGTCTTTGAGGCTCGGATTCGCCAGGGTCGCATCCCCGTCCACTGCGCGCTTCAGCAAGTCGATCGCATCGCGATAATCCTTGCTCTGCAGCGCTTTCACTCCGGCTCTATGCAGCTCCCCGGGAGTTCCTTCCATCTTCGAAGCCGCCGTCGCCACTCCTTGCCCCGACGGCGTCAGGATCGTGCACGACAACAACTGATCTTGATCGCTCTGCGTTGCGTTGCGAAACGATTCGTAGTCCGCACGCCGCGCCGCCGCCAGCTCATTCATCTTTACATTCAGTTTGCGCTCGCCTTCCAGAATTCCCTTGTTCTGCGAGTACGTGGATAAATAGTCGCCATAGTCTCGCGACATTTTCACTGCGGTCGGCGTGTGCACCGTGTAGTTGGCGGGAAACTGCAACCTTACCCGGTAGTCCATTTCTCCGGCGGGACCAATGTTCATCGGCTCCGTGCTCCTTTCCGACGCTCGAATCGCAGGCGTCCCCAGCGGCGGGATGGGACGGAAATTCACGCTTGTCGATGGCACCGTAAAATACCTGTCCTGATGCAGGTGATACTTCAGATGAAAAGGCTTGCTCGTGTCCTCGATGGGATCGAGTTGAACCTGGTCGACGTCCCCCGGCAGACCCCAACTCGCAGAGAGGGCTTTAACAAAATCCTTCCACTGTGCCTGCGAGAAGCGCCGGAAACTGGCGCGCATCGGCCAATCCCGATCTCCCTGGGCCGTGACCTCGAGCGAGGCATCGAGTGCGCCAAACTCGCTGAACTTGCCGTCGAGCGTGAAGTGCATGAAGGTTTTGATCGGCGAATCCGCCGGCGTTCGCTGCAAACCTCCTTCGCTGCCCTCCGACGCCACCACAGCTTGTTTGTTTCGCAACTGGTAAAGGATGAGCCCATAGGGCGTCACTTCCGGAGTCGTATCCAGCCAAGTCAGCCCGGTTCCCGTCCCCAGTCGGGCCGCTGTGATCACGTGATCGAACTGGGCCGGCGAAGGAACGTCCACATCCAGTTTGCGCGTGCTGTGGATCATCACCGGATAACTCTGAATTCCTTCTGCCCGCAGCAGAGCGGAGAATAACGTGTGCTTGTCCTTGCAGTCGCCGTAGCCATTCTGCAGAACGTCTGAGGCTGCGTGCGGCTGATATCGCCCGACTCCGAGGGAGATGCTCACATAGCGCACATTCCGCGCCACGAAATCGTAGAGCAGGCGCGCCTTCTCGGTGGACGTGTCCGCGCCCCTTGTGATCTCCTGGGCTTTTTTTCGCACGCTGTCATCCACCGTCATGCGCTCGCCCTGCAGCTTTGCATACCATTGCGCGACTTGCTTCCAATCGGTGAAAGTCGTCAGCTGCACATCGGGACCGGTCTCCTCGTCCTCATCTTTGTCTTTGTCTCTATCTTCGCCGCGTTCCGGTTTGATGTCCTTCACCACCCAGGTATAAATGCGGCGGTCTCCCGTCTCCCGAATCTCCGGCTTTCGCATCGGCGTCTTGAGCTTCACTTCGCGCGACCTCGGAATGTCAATCTCGAGCCGATCTTCATTGACCACCACCCCCTTCGGAAATGTGTATTCGTACCAGAAGTTTCCAGCGGCCAGCGGTGTGAGAACCCGAATCACGGTGCGGTATTCCAGCGTGTCTCCGGGCTGCAGCGCAGCCACGGAAATATGCCGTTGGCGGTAGTCGCTATACATCGGAGCTTCTTTCAGCACATCGGGGGCGAAATCCTGCGCGGTTGATTCCGGCGTCACTACCACCCGCCCATCCGGCTTGCGCACCCGGACATACTCGACTTCCAACTTCTCGGTTGCCGAGGAGTATCCGAAAACCAGCTGGCCAAATTCTTCCACGCCCGCCTGGCTTTGAATCCGAATCACGGCCTCGGTCTCGCTCACTTCTGTTCCGTCATTTTCAAAGTGGACACGATTCAGGATTCGTTCGAAGACCGCAGCTTCTTCAGAATTAGAATTAGAGTTAGCGCTATTCGTTTTCTGGTTGGAAGGAGCGGGGATCTGCGCAACAGCATCCGCGCTCATCATCGAGAGGATCGAATAGACGAGGAGGGAGCCGACAAGTAAGAGACCAACCACAACACGCGACACACGATAAGGCATATTGCAGTTCTTTTACGCCGTGCCCAGCGTAAAATCAAACGACCATGATGAATTTCGCCAAGATCATGCGGCTTATTGCGATCCTGATTCTTTTCTGCGGAGTGCTTGCCGCGCAGGCTCCCCCACTGGTCATTGCGGACGAAGCTTTGCCCGCAATGGACGCAGGTGTGGAATTTCACGTGCTTCTGCATGCCACGGGCGGCGTTCCGCCCTACGTCTGGAGCGTGGCCGGTGGCGATCTTCCCGAAGGAGTCACGCTCACACCGGAGGGGCTGCTGGCTGGACGACCCGCCACGCCCGGCACCTTCACCTTTACGTTAAAAGTTGAGGACTCGGGACATCCTGCGCATACGATTACCAGGGACTTCCGGGCCGTGGTCGCCGCTTCTATGCTGCTCGAATGGCTTCAACTTCCGAAGGTCCGCGACAACCGGATTGACGGCGTCGTCCAGGTATCGAACGGCTCCGGAGACACTTTCGACCTGACTGTGATCATCGTGGCGGTGGCCGACAACGGGCGAGCGACGGCAATCGGCTACGAGCATTTCCCGCTGAAGGCCGGCGCGACCAGCGTTAAAATTCCCTTTGGCAACACGCTACCGCACGGCGGCTACGTGATCCATGCCGATGCTATTGCTGAAATCCCCACCCGGAATGCCATCCTTCGGCAGAGGCTCCAAACACCTCAACCTTTGCAGGTTCTCCAGGGTCCGTAGCAGCCTTTGTCCGCTCCACCGGCAAGTCTGACTCGTGCGTTTCTTGCTTTTTGCGCTGGCTTCCACTAGATTTCCCTTTTCCCTAATCTGACGAGTGGGCAGGTGGAAACCTGCCTCCGGGAGCGGTGGGTATGCAGCGGAGTTATATCGGGCTCGCCTTGGGCGCGCTGGTGGCGGTGGGAGCGGTGCTGAGCCTGCCAAGTTGCGGGCACGACCAGAAGCTGGTGAGCCTTACCATCACGCCCACAACATCTACTTTTCTGGAACCGGGTTTCACTCCACCCCCTCCCAACCCCACGCAACAGTACACCGCGATTGCCACTTACATCCATCCTCCCGCCACCAAGGACGTCACTAGTCAGGCCACTTGGAAGATCGATAACGGAGTAGCCACCTTGACGTCTCCCGGCCTGTTCACTGCGACGCCTCCGCCGGCAGGCGCCCCGCCGGGCACGCCAGGGCCTTGCGGTGTCGCGGATATCTCGGCAAGTGTTCCTGAGGGTACGGGTGGTTCGGGCAATGTCGTGATCGCGCTTGCGACCGTCACGGTGGACGATCCCGCCAACATACTCTGTCCCGGCGGCGGCAAGCTCGCGACATTAGCCGTCGGGGTCGTCGGGAGCGGGAGAGTGACGAGTCTCCCGGCCGCGATCAGTTGCACGGCAACCGGGGGAACGTGCGTTGCAACTTATAGCGTGGGGGCCTCGGTCTTGCTTACGGCAAGCCAGCTCCCTGTAACCTGGGGGAATTGTCCCGGGTCGTCCGGCGACACTTGCCCAATCACTATACCTACTGGCGGCACGGCTGTGACTGCAACTTTCTAATAAGTGAGTATGTGGAGAACTCTACGGCTACTCGTCCGTTAGCAATTTGCCCAGCGTTGGTTTGTGCTTCTCCGCATTCTTTTTCTTTCCCGGCACAAGGCTGGACGGTTTGGGACTGCCGACGCGCTCGCGGGCCATTTCGCGGACGATCTTGGCGGCGGAGAAGATTTTTTTCTTGCGCTTGCGCGGCATGGTCGTAATCCTCGCATCTTCGCACATTCAATACCCAAAAATGCAATAATCTGAGGTTGGCGCGAGTTCCAATCGCGAGCACGCGACGACCGGACGCGACGCGCCGCGTTAGCCTAAAGCCGAGGGGCCTGATATTTATGGATGAGCGCGAATTTTTTGACGAACGGTCCGATAAAAAGCCGGCAAATTTAAGCTGTCCGCATTGCCATCAGTCGGCGGAGTATGAGATCCAGTGGCTGGTGCGCATGAAAAAGAAGAGTCTGCCGCCGCGGGCGGACGATCGCGACCGGGCGAAGTTCGCCAAGGCGCAGTCTTACATGCTGCGACGAGACGATATGATGATGTGCAAGAACATGCGCTGCCGCAAGCGCTTTGAGATTACGGGCGTGCAGAGCGTAGCGTTTCTGCAATAGGGAGTCGTCGGTCGGTGGTCGTTCGCACAATCGTAAATGGATCGCGAACGAACAACGACTATCGACTAACGACCAACCAACCAGCCTGACGCCGCGAGGAATCGGAGTGGATCCGTGAAAATTTTGGTTTGCATGAAGCAGGTGCCGCAGAAAGACGCTCCGCTGAAGCTGAATGATGCGGGGACGTGGATCCGCGAAGATGTTTCCTACGAAGTGAATGAGCCGGACGCCTTTGCGCTCGAAGAAGCGCTGCGGCAGAAGGAAAAGCACACGGGCGAGGTCGTGGTCGTCACCGCGGGCCCGGCGAGGGCGATGCAGGTATTGCGCGAGGCGCTGGCGAAAGGCGCGGACCGGGCAATCCATCTCGAGGGCGACGCTTTTGTCGGGCTCGATGCGTACAACACGGCGCGAGCCATCGCGGCGGCCATCGTTATCGATCAGGGCAAGGACGAAAAGTTTGACCTGATCTTCACCGGCTTGCAATCGGACGATTATGGATATGCGCAGACAGGCGTGATTCTGGCGGAGATTCTTGGATTGCCGCACGCGACCATCATTATGCAGATTGAAAAGAATAACGGCGGCATCCGCGTGAAGCGGGAACTGGAAGCCG
The DNA here is from genome assembly GCA_963772195.1 of uncultured Acidobacteriaceae bacterium. Classification (GTDB taxonomy): domain Bacteria; phylum Acidobacteriota; class Terriglobia; order Terriglobales; family Acidobacteriaceae; genus Acidiflorens. The sequence continues at coordinate 1,121,724 of CAVYWE010000007.1, forward strand.
GGTTCTTTCAGTTTGTAGACATGCCATTGCCGGCGGTGCTGACGATCCAGTCGGGGATTAACAAGCTGCGCTATGCGACCCTGATCGGGATCAAGCAGGCAAAGACGAAACCAATGCGCAAGGTGACGATGGCCGAGGTGCAGTCGGCAGTCGGAGGGAATTTGCAGAAGATCGAGAAGCTGCACGTACCGCAGAAGTCGAAGAATACAGAGTTTCTGGAAGGGCCTCCTGCGGAAGTGGCGAAGAAGCTGGTGGAAAAACTGAAGAATGAACTGCGGATAATTTGAAAAACCCAGTTCTCAGTTCCCGGTTCTCAGTTCTCAGTTAAAAAGAACTTGGGCTGTTTCTGAGAACTGAGAACCGGGAACTGAGAACTCTTTTATGGACACTATTCTTGTAATCGTTGAACAGCGCGCGGGAAAACTGAATCGCGTCTCGTGGGAGACAATTGCGGCTGGGCAGGCGATCGCCGCTCACACAGGATGGGCGCTGGAGGCGGCGGTGGTGGGCTCGGGCGTAGCTGCGATCGCGGGCGAGGTAGCAGGGAAGAAGGTCGCCAAAGTGTATGACGTCGAGTCGGCGAGGCTCGATCCGTATACTCCAGACGCTTTTGCGCATGCGTTGCGCGAGTTTTTAGGGAAGCATCCGGCGACCCTGGTGTTGATGCCGCATACATACCAGGTGCGGGATTTCGTGCCGAAACTGGCAACGGCCCTGCAAACGACGGCCATCACCGACGCGATCGGGTACAAGTATGAAGGCGGGAAGCTGCTGTTCACGCGGCAAATGTTTCAGGGAAAGTTTGTGGCCGACGTGAGCTTTGCGGGCTCGGGGCCTTACTTTGTGACCTTTCAGAATGGCTCGTTCCGCGGCGACAAAGTCGAAGCGGGTGAAGCGGCTGCGCCAGTTGAGACGGTAACCGTCGATGTTCCAGACAGCGTGGTAAGGAACAAGCCGCAGGAAGTTTTCAAGGAAGCGAAACAAGCGGTGGATTTGACGCAAGCCGAGATTATCGTTTCGGTGGGGCGCGGCATCAAGGAGCAGAAAAATATCGAACTGGCAAAACAGTTGGCGGATGCGCTGGGCGGTGAGCTCGCAGCGTCGCGTCCGATCTGCGATAACGGATGGCTGCCCATGGACCGGCAGATCGGGTCGTCGGGACAGACGGTCGCTCCGAAGCTGTATCTGGCGCTGGGAATCTCGGGGGCGATCCAGCATATTGTTGGCATGAAGGGTGCACGGAGCGTTGTGGCAATTAACAAAGATTCCGAGGCACCGATTTTTGAGATTGCGGACTATGCCGTCGTAGGAAATCTGTTCGACATCGTGCCGCCTCTGATTGAGGGAATTAAGAAGGCGAAGGGGTAGAAGGCAGGTTTCAAGGTTTCGGGGAACGACATCTAGTAGTCTCCACGGCTGCCCTCAGACAAGCGACGGTTCACGCGGACAAGAGTGTCCGCGCCACACAATCTTGTATGAAAGATTTCGGGGATTACGAACCGGCGGCGAACCCGCCGACGTGTGCCACGGTCAGCCGCAAATACTTGTAAGGATTCACCGGAGCGTCGTTGATGCGGACTTCGTAGTGGAGGTGCGGGCCAGTGGAGCGTCCGCTTGAACCCACGTAACCGATGGTGTCGCCGCGGTGAATATACTGGCCGGCGGTGACGGCGAAGCTGGAAAGGTGGCCGTAGCGCGTGGTGATGCCGTGTCCGTGGTCGACCATGATGGCGCGCCCGTAGCCGCCTAGGAAATCGGCGAAAGTGATGGCACCGTCGGCAGGAGCGATCACAGGCGAGCCCACATTGGCGGAAATGTCGACACCGGAGTGGAACGCGCCTTCTCCGTTAAAGGGATCGATGCGCTCGCCGAAGGAAGCGGTGATCTGGCCTTCGACCGGCCACAGGTTCGGAGCTGAGTTGGCGCGCACCCAGTCGGCAGTCGTTGAGTTCTTGGTGAGGCCGAGTGAGATTCCTACGCTGGCAGCGCCGGTCAGCGCCGTATGCTTGAGCGCGTAAAGCTGGTCGAGCGAAGAATTTACTTGCGCTTCTTGAATCTGCTCGGTCGAGGAGGCGGCGACCATCGCCGGATCGGACTTGAGGCCGTAAAGTGCGGAAACCTCGCTGGCCAACGAGCCGAGAGAAGCTACCTGAATATCACGTTCCTTGGCAACCTGCTCCAGACGCGAATAGCGGTCCTTGAGCTGGTCTTGCTCGGTACGGAGCTGGTTATAGTGGGCGACCTTCTGCAGCATCCGGGTATAAGAACTGGCGATTCCCGTCAGGCAAAGGACGCCGATCGCCGCCCCGGCCAGAACAACGTAGAGGTATTGGACGGGAATGGAGATCTTGCGAAGCTGCCCAGCTTCGTCGCGAGCCACGAAGAATATGTAGAAACGTTTACGCAATATCCTACTTCCGGGTAAAGATTTTTAAGTTTTCCTTCGGAATCCTGCCGGAGCGGAACTGTCATGCTCGGGCTCGGAAGCCTGATTCCACCAGCCGGATCGGGACAGGCTGGCTCGTCCTAAAACCACGGAACTAGGCAAGCTGAAATCCAAGTTGGCTGCAACTGATTCATGTTGCAGCACTTGGTACGTCAAATATTGTGAATCGCGAGTTAAAAGGTAGCAAACCTAATTCTCCGTGTCAACCTCACTAGGACCCTCTGGACGATTACTAAGGCAGGGTAATTGGCGGTGCCCATCAGGACAAATTACCGCCGTAAGGGGGTCAGGTAACCCGTTACCGCGCTGCCAGCGGTGGGCGCTCAAGGCACGGGGCAGGTTATAGTGACCGGCATGCCACTTAGCGAAAAGAAGCTGATTAGGCAGATTCGCCGCTCTGCCCGCGGAGGGAAGTCGGTGGTGACGGGCATCGGGGATGACTGCGCGGTGCTGCGCGTTCCTCCTGGACACGAGGTGCTGGTAACGACCGACTTCACTATCGAGAATGTGCATTTCCGGCGAGATTGGCACCGTCCAGAGCTGGTGGGGCGGCGCTGCCTGACGCGCGGCCTGAGCGATATCGCGGCCATGGGAGGAGAGCCGCGGGCGGCATTCTTGTCGCTGGCCGTCGCGAGCGATGTTCCGCAGAAGTGGGTGAACCGCTTCCTGAAGGGGTTGCTGGATCTGGCGGAAGAATTCAAGGTTCCGCTGGCGGGCGGGGACACGGCGCAGTCGGCAGGCGGAATTCAGGCTGACATCGTGGTGGTGGGCTCGGTGCCCAAGGGAGAGGCGGTGCTGCGGTCGGGGGCAAAGGCGGGCGATCGGATTTATGTGACCGGGGAGTTAGGCGGGTCCGCGGCGGCGCTGGCGCGGCTGGCGGAATCGAAGCCGGTGGGGGCGGCGTACCGCCGCCACTTTCGACCGCTGGCGCGGGTGGCGGTGGGCCAGTGGCTGCGCCGGCGGGGAGTCGCTTCAGCGATGATTGATGTGAGTGACGGGCTTTCCGCCGACCTCGAACACCTCTGCGAGGAAAGCCAGGTGGGCGCGGAAATCGAAGCGGAGGCGATTCCTCGGGCGCGGGTTGGACGGGGGAAAAAGCGGGTGGCGCTCGAGTTGGCATTGCACGGCGGCGACGATTATGAACTGCTGTTTACGTCCGCAGCGGCGGTTCCCTCGGTGGTCGCGGGAGTTCGAGTGACTCGGATCGGCCAGACGACAAAATCCGCCGGTATGCGGCTGATCGGGGCGGATGGGAAACGGCGGCCGCTCAAGGCCGGGGGATGGGAGCACTTCGGGGCAAATTTGTAATTTGGTAATTGGTAATTTTGTAATTTCAGTTCGACTGGCTGAGAGCTCAAATTCTTAACCACAGAGGACACAGAGGACACACAGAGAAACACAGGGAAAACCCTCTTTCGTTGCTCCTCTGCGAACCCCTGTGACCTCTGTGGTTCAAGCTCTTTGCTCTCCCAAATCAAAGCCAGCAGGTGACTTTCGTTACCTGCCGATGGTGACAGCGGGGGACTAGAGTAGACCCATGCGAAAAGCATCTTTACTCCTATCTTTACTCCTGGCGTTCAGTATCGCGATGTTGATTCCGGCCTTCGGGCAGGCGCCGTCGGCGGCGCGTAAAGTGGATAACGAATTCGTCCAACAGCAGTTTGGCAAGGAGTTCACCATGCTGCCGGAACTCGCACCCGTGTTCGGCGATCTGGACGGCGACGGCGTGGAAGACGTGGTGATTGCGGCGCGCTGCAAGAATCCGATGCTGGATGAAGCTCAGCACGACTACAAGGTGATGGACCCCTACTACGACTTTTATGGCTATGGCGATCCCAAGGTTACAACCACGTTCAAAGAGCCCGATCCGGCGCGGCGGGGGCTGGCCGTGTTGATTATTCACGGCGCGGGGCCGGACGGCTGGCGCTCAGCAACTCCGAAGGCGAAGTTCGTGATTGTGAATTTGCCATATCGGACGCTCTCGGTTCGAAAAATGAAGCTGCGAAAGAAAACCATCGAAGCGGTGTACATTGAAGAACTGGGCGAATTTAACGAAAGCTCCGCTTTGTTCTTCGACGGAAGGAAGTTCCGCTACGTGCCGATGGGCGGAGAAATGCAGTAGGCGCGACCGCGTCCCACGATGGAGCGACGGGCGCCCTCGCCCGACTTTCCCGTCCTTGGGCAGCCCGGCGGCGGGCGGGGCGCCCGGGTCTCCATCGGCAAGTTTGCGGGCTGATGTAGTAACCTTCCTTGTCTGTAATTGCCTCACAATTTGAAATACCGCGTTCTTATGGAGCGGCTGGCGGTGTGCCGGTTTGCTTTCGATGCCCGTGTTCCTACCTGGGCGCTGGAGGGCGGGTTTTTCTGCGTGGTGCGTACGCGCGATGAGCTTTCCATTGTCTGCACGGAAGACGCCTGCACGGAAGACGCCTGCCGGGAAGATCGTATTCCGGACGGCGCACTCGCCGAGCGCAGATGGCTCGCGTTGAAACTCGAAGGGCCGTTTGCATTTTCGATGACCGGCGTGCTGGCGTCGTTTCTGCAACCGCTGGCGGAAGCTCGGATTCCTATCTTCGCGATTTCGACGTTTGATACGGATTATGTGCTGATCAAGCCGGAGAATCTGGAGCAGGCGGTGGCGGCGCTCGCCGTGGCGGGACACGAAAAGGTTGAAGAAGATGGTTGAGGGCGAGGTGGCCAGGTTGCCATTCGACCCTGTTTTTTCGCCGAATACTGGGGCAAATTGGGCATTCTGCAGGGAGTGTGGTGAAATATAAGCAGGTCAATTTCCGATGACAACCAGGTCAGTGGCATTGCGCCGCAAGCTCAGGGCGGCGGAACGGAACGTTCATGGATTGTGGCAAATCCTGAAGGCCGTGGTGTCGACGGACCATCCTCTGCTGGCCCATCTGATCCCGATCCGGCGCTGCAATCTGGCCTGCACTTACTGCAACGAGTTCGATGATTTTTCGAAGCCCGTGCCAACCGAGCAGATGCTGCGACGGGTGGATCAACTGGGCGATCTCGGAACTTCCGTGATCACGATCAGCGGCGGCGAACCGCTGCTGCATCCGCAACTGGACGACATTATTCACCACATGCGGAAACGCAGGATCGTATCGGGCCTGATCACGAACGGTTATCTGCTGACCGCGGACCGCATCCAGCGGCTGAACCGGGCGGGCCTGGAGTGGCTGCAGATTTCGATTGATAACGTAAATCCCGACGAAGTTTCCAAAAAGAGTTTGAAGGTGCTCGATCGCAAGCTGCAACTGCTGGCCGAGTACGCGGATTTTCACGTGAACATCAATTCGGTGGTGGGCAGCGGGGTGAGCCATCCGCAGGACGCGCTGACCATCGGCAAGCGCGCGTTGGAGCTTGGCTTCAGCTCGACCATCGGAATCATCCACGACGGCTCAGGGCAGGTGCAGCCTTTGAACGACGAGGAGCAGCGCGTGTACCACGAGATGAAGGGACTGGAGAAACGCAGCTTCACGCGTGTGAATGCGTTTCAGGACAACATCGCGCTCGGCCATCCGAATCAGTGGCGCTGTCGCGCCGGCGCCCGCTACTTATATATTTGCGAGGACGGGTTGGTGCATTACTGTTCGCAGCAGCGTGGCTATCCGGCCATTCCGCTGGAGAAGTACACGCTTGCCGACATACGCCGCGAGTTCCATACGGAGAAGCCGTGCGCGCCGCATTGCACAGTATCATGCGTGCATCAGGTATCCGTCCTGGATGCGTGGCGCGCTCCGCAACAGCCGGCACGGGCGTCCGAGCCAGCGAGCGGACTGGTGCACATCGAGTAGCATTCAGCACTCAGCATTCAGCACTCAGCATTCAGCATTCAGCATTCAGCATTCAGTTGCAAACCTCCCGGAAAAACCTCTGCTCACCAGCGAACCCTGAGAGATTACACGTAGTTTGGAGTGCGGCTTTGGCTGAATGCTGAGTGCTGACGGCTGAGTGCTGAATGCTGCCCTTAGAACGTTGTGGCCACGGAGAAGCGGAATGTTTTGCGTGGTTCCAGGAGGGTGTACCTGGAGCCCAGGGTCGAGAGCGTGGTCTGGTAGGTGTAGAGGCCGGCGGCGTTGTTCGGGAACATGTTGCGGGTGATCGGTATGGGCGGCGATGCGCTGCCATCGAGGCGCAGGGCGTTGTAGGCGTAGTAAATGCGGAAGGGCGCATTGACGACGGGAAGCATCGTCTGCAATTCGATGCCGGTGGACATACGCGCCACCCAATTGGTGCCAGGAACCGGTCTGAGATCCCGCGGGATGCCGCTAATTTTTGCCCCACCGGTACAGGCGAAAGCCGAATCCAGTGTCGGACAGCCGAATAGAGTGTTGATCAGGGTGTTGTACTGGGTCAAGTTCGTCTGCAACTGCGAGGTACGAATAATCGGATCGGTGCCCATATCGACAAAGGGTGCGATGGCAACAGGCCCGGCGATGGTGATGCGGTATTCAAAATTGCCGTTCAGACTTAGGTCGCCCCCGGGAGTCACGAGTTGATTGTACGGAACCGGGATATTCCAGCAGTTGCTGGCGCACCCTCCCGAAGAGTTTATCTGCACAGGAAACCGTGGGTTGGCGGGTACGAACGTTCCATCGGCGTTCCGCAGGGACACGGTCTGGGCGCTGGGCAGGTAAGCAATGGGAGAGATGGTGCGAATGTCGAAACCGCGGATATCATTCTCGCCGCCGAGGTAGGCTCGTTCAAACGGAGGCGCGACGATCCCGCCATACCCCGTGATAAACGAAGCCTGAACGTTGTAACCAATCGCATTGCGGCGTTTCTGGACAGGGAAAAACTGCTTGTACTGCAGAATGGGCCGGATTGTGTGAACCGTGCCGCCGAGGCCCGCGAACTCCCCGCCGATGAACAGGCTCTTGCCATGGTGGGGCGCGTAGGCCGCATCAAGAGTGTTCATGGTGAAGCTGGGGGTGATCTTGCTGGTGGTGATGCCGTTCAGCGCGTTGGGGCCAGTGATGCCGCTAAAGTTGAGATTCTCGAACAACAGCTTGGAAGCATTGCTCACGGCGACCAGCGATGAACGGTCGAATGAGTAGCTGATGCCCAGACGCTTGAAGGAACGGCGCAGCGGATAACTTAAGCTCAGGCTCAAGCCGGTGCTGGACTGCGAGTAGTTTTGCAGGTTCTGCAGGTAGGCCGAGGGCAGGTTCAGATTCTGTCCGGTGGCAATGGCATACTGCCGGGCCTGGTCATAGCTGGTCTTCCGGGTGTAGACCTGGAAGCCGGCCTGCATGGGCCGGTCGAACAAATAGGGTTCGGTGAATCCGAACACCAGGTCGCGTTGGCGGCTGCCGAGACTCGCCTGTACGGAGAGCGTCTCGCCTAATCCAAGAAAGTTGTTGGTGCTGTAATTGAGGCCGATAAAGGCCCCCGCCAGACCGCTGACGCCGCCTTGCAGTCCGATGCTGTTCTTTCCTTTTTCTTTCACTTTCAGGGTGAGATCGACGGTCCCAGCCTTTTCGTCGAGATGGCGTTCGGTGGTATTGGGATCGTCGGGCTTTAGCTGGTCGAAATAGCCGAGCTGGTTCAGGCGAAGCAGGCTCAGTTCCCAGTAGCGCGAGTTGTAGATCTGGCCTTCTTCGAGCGCGATTTCGCGGCGGATGACTTTGTCGCGGGTCGTGGTGTTGCCCTGAAACTCGATACGGCGCACGTAGAACTGCTTGCCTTCGTCGACATCGACTGTCAGATCCACGATCTTCTTCTCGTCGTCGAACTTGGTGTCGGGGACGGAGGTGAAGTTAATGTAGCCGGCCTCGCCGTAGGCTTTGCGAAGGTTCTCAAGACCCTTGGCGACTTTTTCGCGGCTGAAAATTTCGCCGTCCTTCATCGGAAAAAGGCTGCGCAGCGCGGCATTGTTCGAGATGGCTTTATTGTTCTTGAAGGTAATGGTGCCGAGGCGGTAGCGGTCACCCTCCTCGATGGGCATGGTGATATCGACGGATTTCCCCAGCCCTGGCTGGAGCCACGGGATGTGAAAGCCCGTGTGTCCGGTGTCGTGGATCTCAGTCTTAGGTTCGTCGACCAGCACCTTGAAGTAGCCGCGGTTCTGGAACTCGGCGCGGACCCGTTCGGTATCTTCTTCGAGCTTGGTGGCGTCGTAGGTCTTGGAGAAGAGGTTTTCCAGGAAGATGGAGTGCGGGATGCCGATGGGCTTGAGGTTCTTCATGGCTGCCCGCAGCGTCCGGTCATTGATGTGTTTGTTGCCCCGGAAGCGAATGTGCCCAACCTTAACCTTAGGCCCTTCCCGGACGACGAAAGTAATGCCCACTGCGGCGGGCGGGATGGGGCGGACTTCGGTGCGGATGGTGGCGAACTGACGCCCATGCTCGGCAAGCAGTTGTTTGAGCGTAACTTCGGCCTTCTTGATCTTCGTGGGATCGTACTGGTTCTCGACCGAGAGTCCGACCTTCCGCTCCTTGAACCGGTCTAACACGTCGCTGGTGGATACCGCATTCAGGCCGGTGTAATTGATCTCGCGAATTGTCGGCCGCTCTTTGACGTAAATGTGAAGGATCCAACCCTTGGCGTTCTGTTCGCGTTCAAAGCGGATGTCCTCAAAGTAGCCAGTATTCCAGAGAGCGTTGAAGTCGCGTTCGATGGCCGCAGCGTCGTAGATATCGCCGACCTTGCTGAAAATGCGGGCCTTGACCGTCTCGGCAGGGATGCGGCGGTTGCCATGGACGCTGATGCCGACGATGAGATCCTGCTGGCCAACAACAGGTACCGCCAGCAGCAGAAGCGTCAGCAAACCGAGGACGCGATTCCAGGCAGAACTCAGCGTCCAAACTCTTATGCTGGAGGAAGATGGAGACCAATAAGGGTCTCTCTGGGAGCCCATGTCGTGGCCGAGACGGGGGGCACGCACACAGATAGCATGATGACGACGATGAATCGCAACTACCTCGAAAAAATAGAGTTAGGAAAACGGTAATTATACGGTAGAGAGTCAGAACCGTCCAAGGCAGGGACAAATTTCTTCCCCGGAGTCACGCCCGAAAAAGTTCTACCTCAACACAGACGGAATAGAACGTCGCCGCGTTGCCCAGGTCAGTAAGTTTTTCTGAGGTTAGCGCATTGATATTGCCGCCGCCGGGGCTGAATCGTGCCCAATCGAGCCGGGCGGCAACTACTCCGGGACGTACAGAACCGTCAACGCGCGCATTGAGAACGATTTCGCCGCGCAGGTTGAAGGCGCGAACGCGATCGCCATCGCGAACGCCGCGCGCCTTAGCATCGGTCGGATGCATCTCAAGATCCCCGATCCATGGTTCCATCACGCGGACAGATGGGAGGTTGGCGAATGACGAATTGAGATGGTTGTCAGGCTTGCGGGCGAGAAGCTCGAGCGGGAAGCCGGCGGCTTTCGATCCAGACCCATGTCGCGATTCGTTCGGCGGAGTGAAAGCGACGACCGGATCAAGCCCCCGACGCTTCAGAGCTTCGCTGTAGAACTCAGCTTTACCGCTCGGCGTAGGGAAGTTGCCCTGAGCGAAGGGGAGGAAGGGATCGGTGGAGGCATCACGAACCACGTGGGGACGGACGCCTTCGTCCGTCCCGCCGAGCGCAGTTCGGCGAGAGTCTTCGTTGCTTTCAAAATTCAGACGGATAAAATGCTCGCGCTCCAACCGATCGCGCGAAATCCCTTGCAGCCGCGGATTGGGCGACTCCAGGGCGCGGTCGATCATGGAATCCACCGTTTCGCGGAAACATTCGTCTTCAAAGCCCATGCGCTCGGCGAGCGCGCGGAACAACTCGACATTGGACCGGCATTCGCCGACCGCTTCCATCGCTTGATCGGAAACTTGAAGATAGTAGTGGCCGTAAGCGGTCTGCAGTTCTTTGTGCTCGAAAAAAGTTGTGGCGGGCAGCACGATGTCGGCGTAGTCGGTAGTGTCGGTGAAGAACTGTTCGTGGACCACGGTGAAAAGGTCGGGGCGCTTTAGCCCGTGGACGACTTCATTGTGGTTGGGGCAGACCGCTGCGGGATTCGAGCCGTAAACGAACAGCGCCTGGATGGGCGGCCCGGTCAGCGAGTTCAGCGCGCTGCCGAGTCGCACCATGTTGACGGTTCGCGCGGGGCGTCCCAGGGTTTTCTGCATCAACTCGGGCATTTCGAGCGCTTCTTTATTCAGGCCGTAAGAACCGCTAAGCGAGAGCTGGAGTCCACCGCCGACTTCTTTCCACGATCCGGTCAAACAGGGAAGCATGGTGACCGCGCGCATCGCCATGCCCCCGCCTTCGGAGCGCTGGATGCCATAGTTGACGCGGATCACGGACGGACGCTCGGTGGCATACTCGCGGGCGAGCTTGCGAATGTCGTCGGCGGAAATGCCGGTCCAGTGTGCAACTTTTTCCGGCGGATACTGCTGCGCGCGAGCCTTCAACTCCTCGAACCCGATGGTATGGCGCGAGACATAGTCGGCGTCGAAAAGATTCTCGTTGATGATGACGTGCATCAGGCCGAGGGCGAGAGCGGCATCGGTGCCCGGATTGATCGGCAGATACCAGTCGGCCAACTTCGCCGTGCGTGTGCGGTACGGATCGATGACCACCAGCTTCGCGCCCTTGTGGCGAGCCTCTTCGATGAAGGGCCAGAGATGAACGTTGTTGCCATGAATATTCGAGCCCCAGGCGATGATGTAGCGCGAATGCGCAAACTGTTCCGGCTCGGTACCGAGCTTGATGCCAATCACCGATTTCAGGCCTTCTTCGCCGGCGGTGGAACAGATGCTGCGCTCCAGTTGTGAAGCGCCGAGACGATGGAAGAAACGGCGGTCCATGGAAGCACTGTTGAGTGTGCCGAGCGTTCCACCGTAAGAGTAAGGCAGGATGGATTCGGGGCCGTATTCGGCAGCGATCCGGCGCAAGCGCTGCGCAATTTCGCCGAGAGCCTCGTCCCAGGATATGCGTTCAAAAGCCGACTCATTCGATGGAGCGACGGGCGTCCCCGCAAGCCTGCCCTGAGCGCAGTCGAAGGGTCCTTCCCGCAGGAAAGTTGCCCCCTTCGGCTTCACCCTTCGCATCGGATACAACACGCGATCTGGCGAGTACACGCGGTCCAGATACTTGGCGACTTTGGCGCAAAGGAATCCGCGGGTAACGGGATGCTCGGGATCGCCCTGGATTTTGGTGGCGCGGCCGTCTTCGATAGTGATCAGGACGCCGCAGGCGTCAGGGCAGTCGTGCGGGCAGGCGGCATGGACGACGCGCTTCATCCACGGATTATAAAAGATTCCGTAGACACGGGGCTTGCCCCGTCTTCGGAGAACGCGGGCGGAGACGCGGCAAGCCGCGTCTCTACAGGAAATTTATTTGAACTCCAGCACTTCTTTTTCTTTGGCTCTGCTCATCTCTTCCATCTTTTTGATCTCGTCGTCGGTGAGCTTCTGGATCTCGTCGAGCGCGCGCTTCTCATCGTCCTCGGCAATTTTCTTATCTTTCAGCGTCTTCTTGATGGCGTCGTTGCCGTCGCGACGGATGTTGCGCACCGCGGTGCGGTGCTCTTCGAGAATCCGGTGGAGGTGCTTGACCATCTCCTTGCGGCGCTCTTCGGTGAGCGCGGGCACGGGCACGCGCACAAGTTTGCCATCGTTCATCGGATTGAGCCCCAGGTCGGCGCCGCGGATGGCCTTTTCGATCACCGCCAACTGTGACGCGTCGAAGGGCTGCACCGTGATCATTTGCGGCTCCGGGGCGTGAATCTGGGCGATTTGGTTAAGCGGCATCTGCGACCCGTAGTAGTCGACCGAAACGGTGTCGAGCATGTGAACGTTCGCTCGCCCGGTGCGCGTGGCGGCCATCTCGCGGCGGAAGTCTTCCACCGCCTTCTCCATGCGCGTCTTGAGTTGTGCGAAAACTTCTTTCAGGGCAGGATGAGCCATCTCTCAGCTCCCAAACATAGCGATAGCAGAACGGTGCATTATAAACCGAGTGAGGTCAAAGGTTAGAGGTCGGATTGCAGAGGTAAAATCTCAGGGAACACAACGGTTTTCACCTCTGCAATCTGACCTCTAACCTCTGACATTTCCTACGCGCTGACCAACGACCCAATCTTCTCCCCGAGCACGACTCGGCGAATATTGCCACGCTGGTTCAGGTTGAAAACGATGATGGGCAGATTGTTGTCCTTGCACAAGGAGATGGCAGTCGAGTCCATCACGTTGAGGCCTTGCTTCAAAACATCCATGTATGTAAGCTGCGAAAACTTCTTGGCATCCTTCACTTTCATCGGGTCGGCGTCGTAGATGCCGTCCACCTTGGTGGCTTTGAGGATGGCATCGGCTTTGATTTCCATCGCGCGCAACGAGGCGGCTGTGTCGGTCGAGAAATACGGGTTGCCGGTGCCTCCGGCAAAGATGACGACGCGTCCTTTTTCAAGATGCCGGATGGCGCGGCGTCGGATGAAGGGCTCGGCAACCTGGTTCATCTCAATGGCCGTTTGCACGCGGGTGAAGACGTTCTGTTTTTCGAGAGCATCCTGAAGCGCCAGGGCGTTGATGACGGTGGCCAGCATGCCCATGTGATCGGCGGAGACGCGATCCATGTCCTTGGCCTGCTCGGCAACCCCGCGAAAAAAATTCCCGCCGCCTACGACAATCGCCATCTGGATGCCGAGAGTGTTTACATCGGCAAGTTCAGCCGCGATTTCATGAATGCGGGTGGTGTCGACGCCGAAACCTTGAGTGGCGGCTAGGGCTTCGCCGGAGATTTTCAGCAAGATGCGCTTGAAGATCGGTAGAGACATGGCAGGTCGGGTCCTTCACTTCGCACAGAATGACTAGCTATGCTAATTAGCTTCGATGACTAGTGACGATGACTAGCTACGTGGAGGAAAGCATAAACGAAAGGGGCGCCGCAGCGCCCCTGAATTATTCGGCTGCTACTTGGCAACCGGAGCGGAAGCCTCGCCGCCCTCGTCCGGCTTGGTGCTGGTGAAGGCGACAGTAGCGGTGGCATCACCGACCTTGAAGCGGGCGAAGCGCCGCACGGCGATGTTCTCACCGAGTTTGCCAACCTTGGCAGCAATAAGCTGCGCAATGTTGATGGTTTGATCCTTGATGAAAGGCTGCTCCAGCAGGCAGACCTCCTCGTAGAACTTCTCCATCATGCCAGCGACCATCTTCTCAGCGATGTGTGCAGGCTTGCCGCTGGCAATGGCCTTCGCGAGGTAGATGTCCTTCTCGCGGGCGTAGTCTGCCGGTGTGACGTCTTCCTTGCGCACATACTTCGGGTCGCTCGCGGCAATATGCATAGCAATGTCGTGGACCAACTCTTTGAAGTCCTCGGTGCGCGCCACAAAATCGCTTTCGCAATCGACTTCGACCAGTACGCCAATCTTGCCGCCGGCATGAATGTAGTGGCCCACTGAACCTTCGCTCGTCACACGCGTCGCTTTCTTAGCTGCGACTGATACGCCTTTCTTACGCAGCAGTACAACCGCATCTTCCAAGTTTCCCTTGGCTTCGGTAAGTGCCTGTTTGCAGTCCATCATCGGAGCTCCGGTTTTGTCGCGGAGTTCTTTAACCTGGGCAGCGGAAATATTTGCCATAGTAGTGCTCATTCGGAATTCATTCCTTCGGTTGAAACTTGCCGTTATAAAACTCGACCCGCGCACAGACCAGCTGCGCGGGTCAGATCTGGTGCTTGCGAATAGCTACTGGCAGCCGATACTAGAACCGGCGCGTTTCCGCCTGTAGCTCGTCGACGTCTTCCGTGGCGGCTGAGGGACGCTTGCGCGTGCCCTTGCCCAGCACATCTTCCATCCGAATCTCTTCGCCTTCGGGTGTCGCGCCTTCGGGCCCCGCAGCGGGGGTGGCACCTTCGCCTCCGGCTGCAGCTTCCGCATACAGTTCTTCAGCGTCCGGAGCTGCGGCTGCTACAACCGGCTCTGGCTGCGCCACCGCCTGAATGTCCGCCATCTGCTTATCGTCCCTGGCATGGACACCTTCGGCGATCGACTCCGATATCTTCGAGGTGAACAGCCGGATCGCCCGCAGCGCGTCGTCATTGCCCGGTATCACGTAATCCACTTCGCTCGGGTCGCAATTCGTGTCGACAACGGCGACCACGGGGATGCCCAGCTTGCGCGATTCGCGCACCGCGATCTGCTCTTTATTCGAATCGATGACAAAGATCGCATCCGGCAACCGGGTCATGTTCTTGATGCCGGCCAGATTAGCCTGCAAATGCTTGCGCTCGCGCTCGAGCTTGATAACTTCCTTCTTCGGAAGCAGATCGTAACGGCCATCGGTGGCCATTTCGTCCAGTTCCTTGAGCCGCTTCACGGATTTCTGTACCGTGATCCAGTTGGTCAGCAGGCCACCCAACCAGCGCTGATTCACGTAGTACATGGAGCAGCGTTGCGCCTCTTCGGCAATTGCGTCCTGCGCCTGGCGCTTGGTGCCTACGAAAAGAATGATTCGGCCATCGGCGGCCAGGTCCTGCACAAATTTCGACGCTTCCTTGAACATCTTCAGCGTCTTCTGCAGATCGATAATGTAGATACCATTGCGCTCGCCAAAGATGTACTCCTTCATCTTTGGATTCCACCGCTTCGTCTGGTGCCCGAAGTGAACGCCTGCTTCGAGCAACTCCTTCATTGTGATATTCGCCAATCAACCTCCTCAGTTGGTCTGCATCCGGACGCTAAGAGGCCCCGGATTGCCATTCCCGTCCACCCCGCCTCTGGAAGGTGGGGGATGAATTTTAAAAACAGCTCTCAGCCGTCAGCCTTCAGCCAAACACAAAACCTTACCGCTTGCTGAACTGGAAGCGCTTGCGTGCGCCTTTTTGTCCGTACTTCTTACGCTCTTTGGCGCGCGGATCACGCGTGACCATGCCTTCAGCCTTCAGCTTGGCGCGGAATTCAGCATTGAACAGCATGAGTGCGCGCGTAATGCCCAGCCGCACCGCATCGGCTTGTCCAGCGACTCCACCGCCGCACACGTTCGCCAGCACGTTGAAGTTGGCCGCAGTGTCGGTCGAGACCAGCGCCCGTTTCGCCGCGATGCGCTGCGAGGGCGTCACAAAGTATTCATCGAACGCCTTGCCGTTGACCTTGAACTCGCCGCTGCCCGGACGAAGAAAAACGCGTGCGATCGCCGTCTTGCGGCGTCCGGTTCCGTAGTATTGAATAGTTTCTGCCATTTAAGCATTTAGCACTCAGCCGTCAGCATTCAGCTAACCCAAGTGCCTGTCACCTTTCCAATTTTTCCAAATGTCAAATCCCTAAGACCTGACACCTGACACCTGCCTTACTACGCAAACACCTTTGCTTCCGGCTTCTGCGCCTCGTGCGGGTGTTTGTCGCCTCGGTAAACCTTCAGCTTCGTAAACATTTGCTTGCCCAGCTTGTTCTTGGGAAGCATCCGCGACACGGCGTCTTCAATCACCAGCTCCGGCTTGCGGACCATGCGCTTCTTCATTTCTTCCGAACGCAATCCGCCGGGATACCCGGTATAGCGGTGATAGACCTTCTGATCAGCCTTCATGCCGGTGATCTTGATCTTCTCGGCATTGATGATGACGACGTGGTCACCGGTGTCGATAAATGGCGTGTATTTTGGATTCTCTTTACCGATCAGAATGCGGGCCACGCGCGAGGCGAGGCGGCCGAGCGGCAGCCCGGTTGCGTCCACTACAAACCACTTACGCGCAATATCTCCCTCTTTCGGGAAATAGGTTGACATCAGAATTCTCCCAGGGACTAAAGAACGCTATTATGAAGACCGCTGAGTGCCCTAATCAATGATCTATCAATCACGATCTATAAAATCAATGATCTTCAATCAATGATCTTCAATCAATGATCTTCGATCAATGATCTATCCACGCAGAACGCGCGCTAGGTGTTCCAGGCGGGCAGCCGCAGGACTTCCAAAGAAGTTTAGGATAGCCCAGCAGCGGCGCGCTTGTCAACGAAGAGGTTCAAAGGCAAGGGGTTACCGGGAAGGCATCATCCCAAACAGTCGACTTCTTAACCACAGGGGACACGGGGAACCACAGGGGGAGAACAGATGAAGCGGATTTACCCTGTGTTCCTCTGTGGTGAAGAACTTGACTTTACTTCACGCCTACCGAGTGCAAACAACGCCCATAGAGTTCCAGCAAATGGGCTGCGTAATCTTCGGGCTTGGCGGCCGCGCCTCCGCCTTGGAAGCCGACTCCTGACCCGATGGTCTTGCCGTAGCCAGTTGTCATGGCGATGAATTTCATGAGGTCGAGCGCGATGTCTTCGTTGCGGCGGGAGCCCAGGGGAAGAGCGGGCGTTTCCATGATAAAAAACTCCTGATGAAGGGTATATTCCGCCGGTTTTCCCGGCCCAGCCGCGATCATAGCAGAAGCGTCAGCATGGATAGTGATAGCGGGAACGAAGCACGCCAGAAGCCCCGGATCTTGTCCTCAGCCGACCGTTTGCAAGCTGCTTCTTAACCGGAGCAAAACCGCCCCCAGCGCCGCAATCGCCGCAAGCCAGATAGCCAGCGCCGTATTCACCACCCAGCCCGGCGCTGCTCCCACGCGGCGCAGCAGAAACGGCAGAAAATTCCACGTCGTGACGTGAACATAATCCCACTGATCTTGGGACATAGCCTCGGTGTTCAAGCCCCAGGCATCCATCTTGCCCAAAGCGAAGGCGACGATGTTCTTGAAACGCAGGGCGATCACAAACGTCGGATGCCCAAACGTCTCCATCTGGTAAATTTCCAGCGGCAACCAGAAAGCGAGCGACGCCAGCTGAATCACCAGGCTGACTGCGACCAGCACCCATCCCGCGCGCCAGATCGTTCTTCCCAAAGTCTCTCGATAATGCATGAGCAGCGGCACGGCAACGAGTGTCGCCAGCTCCACGGTGGTCGAAACATAGCGGTCGCCCCAGGCGAAGTCGCCACTCCAGTACGTGTATCTCGCGTAAAAGCAGATATAGGCCAGCAACAGGAGAAGAGAGGTCGCCCCATAGGCGCGTATCTCCGGCGTCAGGCGTTTCCACAGCCATGCCAATAGGAAAATTGCCAGCACGAGAAGAGGATCAAAGAGGAAAATAGATTTCTCCGGCTGGAACAGCGCGCCGATCACGCCAACATGAAAGGGCGTGCTCCAGGGAAAGTTCACCGGCAGCGAAGGATCACGCTGGCGATATTCCCGGACGAATGTCGCTATGTAGGTGTTGCTAAACGATCCAAAGCGATAAAACTGGTAGGCACGATCGACCATTAAAAAGAATATGTAAACCGGTGCAGCGAACTTGCAGTAGGCGAGGAGACGCCGCCACAACCCAGGGCCGCGTGCTCCTTCGGACCGCGCTTCCTCGAACCAAAGTGCAAGCAGGATAAAGACTCCTCCGGCAATGAGATCCAAACCCGTGGTGAGCCGCGTAAGCAGGTTCAGCCCGAGCGCGCATGAGCCAATGAAAAGCGCGCGCCGGCTGTCCGTGCGCAGCCACTCGTACTGAAATGAAAATCCAGTCAGCGTCAGCAACATGATGTAGTTGTTCTCCATCATGTTCTGTGTGTAATGAAGATGCGTGGTGCAGAACATCAACGCCAGCACGCCCGCCACCGACTCTTTCACGCTAAAGCGCAACTGACGCAGAAACCGGAATGCGATCAGCGCGGTGAGAACGCTCACCAAAATGTTAGTGATGTAGCTAACCACAATGCAGCGCACGTCAGGATCGTCGCGGTAATCCGAAAAGATGGGCCACCGCTCCATCCAAGTCCCCAGGAGATCGGCCGGCAGCATGAGCAGGGACTGGCCAATGCCATACCAGCTATAAAGACGCCCGCCACGGCCGCGCAGCCCAAACTCGGGATACTCGTTGGGAAAAACCTGCGGCTCGGAGGTCCAGAGCCAATGCGTGGTTTGCAGCCGGTGCACCGTGTCGGCCGTCCCCAACTCGCCGGATTGCACGACGAACGCGAGCAGGCCCGCAGTTAGACACAAAAGAAAAAGTGGATCGCGCAGCAATTGTTTGTGGGGAGAAGGCATCGCTTGGATGGTAATTCGAGAGCAATAGTTTACATAACCCTCAAACCGACTTGTTAGACGCTCCTACCCGACCTCCACCAACCCATAACTCATCGCCCAGCGCGACCGCATCTCGCGAAGCGCCCGATCAATCTCATCTTTCGATATCTCCGCATTTGGCCCGGAGATCACAAACGCAGCCTCGCGTTTGGCCGCCTCCAGCAACTGCCGATCGCGAATGATATTGGCCACGCGAAAGCTTGGGATGCCCGCCTGCTTGGTCCCGAAGAATTCTCCCGGGCCGCGCAGTTCGAGATCAAGCTCCGCGATCTGGAAACCGTCGTTCGATCGCACCATAGCGTCAAGACGCCGCTCGCCTTCTTCGGAAACCTTGCCACCGCGCATCAGCACGCAATAGGATTTCGCCGCGCCGCGGCCGATGCGTCCGCGCAACTGGTGGAGCTGCGCCAATCCGAAGCGGTCGGCGTGCTCGATCACCATGACGGTTGCGTTCGAGACGTCGACGCCAACTTCAATCACGGTCGTAGCCACAAGAATTTCGATTTTGCCCTGCTGGAACTCGCGCATCACACTTTCTTTCTCGTCGGCGTCAAGACGGCCGTGCAGCAGACCAACATGAAGGTTGGGGAAAATCTTTTCCCGCAGCTGCCGGTGCATCTGCTGCGCGGCCTTCAGTTCGCGCTCTTCGTTCTCCTCAATCACTGGATAGACCACGTAGGCTTGATGTCCTGCGCCGATCTGCTTGCGGACAAAGTCCCAGACTTCGGGCGCGCGCTCGTCAGGCACGGAGCGGGTGACCACCGGAGTGCGTCCCGGCGGAAGCTCGTCGAGCACCGAGACGTCAAGGTCGCCGTAAAGAGTGAGCGCGAGCGTGCGCGGGATGGGAGTTGCGGTCATCACCAGCACATCGGGCTCAGGATCTTTTGAATTAGTGGAGAGCCGGGCGCCCTCGCCCGGCTGGGCGGGCGAGTCGCCCGCCTCCACACGAGCCTCATCTGATTTCCTCATCAGCTTCAGGCGCTGCATTACGCCGAAGCGGTGTTGCTCGTCCACTACGACCAGACCCAGATTCTCAAACTCCACGCGATCCTGAATCAGCGCGTGCGTCCCGATGACGAGTTGCGCGTTGCCTTGCGCGATGTGACGGCGTACGTCGCGTTTCCGGTCCTGTTCGAGCGAGCCGGTCAGTAGCACGATGCGGTATCCGGCTCGTTCGAGAATCTGGCGTGCGGAAAAATAATGTTGCTGCGCCAGAATTTCAGTCGGCGCCATCAAGGCGACCTGGTATCCGTTTTCAATGGCGATGATCGCCGCCTGGAAGGCCACGATGGTCTTGCCCGATCCCACATCGCCCTGCAGCAGACGCCGCATGGGGCAGGCTGTCTGCATGTCGGTGGCGATTTCCTTCAGCACCCGCTTCTGGGCAGCGGTCGGATGAAACGGCAGTATCTTCTTAATGGCCTCGCGAACGCCGCCGTCAAGCCGAAAGGCAATTCCGGTTTGCGCCTTCTGCTCGCGGCGCTTGAGTTCGAGGCCGAGCTCGATAAAAAAGAGTTCATCGAAAATCAGCCGGATGTGCGCCGCTGTGCGCGACGATTGCAGATCGCTGAAGCTTTCGCCGGCATCGGGCCAGTGAACTTTCCACCATGCTTCGCGCGGAGACACGAGGCTCAGATGCGCTC
Source organism: uncultured Acidobacteriaceae bacterium (assembly GCA_963772195.1). Taxonomy (GTDB): domain Bacteria; phylum Acidobacteriota; class Terriglobia; order Terriglobales; family Acidobacteriaceae; genus Acidiflorens. The sequence goes on from CAVYWE010000007.1 coordinate 1,141,875, forward strand.
GCACCGCGGCGGGGATGGGATCGGGAAGGTCGAGCTTCAGATTTTCGAGCGTCCACCGGATAATGCGCCGGAACCAGCGCGGGGTGAGTTTGCCCTGGCCGGTCGATTCGTAGATGGGAACAATCCGTCCGATCTCGAGCGACGCGGCTGCCTTTTTTTCGGCTTCATCGGCGCCGCCTTCTTCGTTGACGTCGCCAAGAATCTCGAATTGCGGCTGCACGATTTGCAGTTCGCCGTCGCGGTCCTCTTCGACCTTGCCGTAGAGTGCGACCAACTGTCCGGCCTGGAAGCGATCCTGAAGATACGCGGCGTTGAACCAGATACACTTCAACTTTGTGCGGCCCTGGCCGACGGTGAGTTGAAAGATTGGCATGCGGCGCGTGCGAAACAGTCCCGAGTTGCGGACTTCGGCGATCACCGTTGCCATCTCTCCGGCGCGCAGTTCGGCGACCGAACGCGGGTTCAGCCGGTCTTCGTAGCGGAAGGGCAGGTAGTGCAGCAGGTCGTCGACGGTCGCGATACCCTTGGCAGCAAGGATCTCCGCCAGGCGCGGGCCGATGCCTTTGACATACTGCACTGGAGTGGACGGTTCCAGCATCTTAAGCGATGTTAGCAGGACTAATGCCAGCGGGGACCGGAGGCCGGCTTGGGCCAGAGCCCGAATGGCAAGGGGGGCGAACCCTCAAGCGCCTGCAATGTGCAGCGCAAACATGATTCGTATCAGGGCATACCTTCAGGCCTGCCACTAGCGTTTAGAATGAATCCGCCTTCAGGTGCTGGCTCTCGGGATTGAAGTTCCCAATGGCTGCGGTGGCGAAGAAAGACGATGAAGAATTTTCTCGACGCGCTCGTGGCCGTGCTCGCAGGCAACGCCATCTACTTCCTGCTCATGCCACATCTGCCCATGGTGGCGCGGCACACGCTTTTCAAGGAGGACTGGGGCCTCCTGGTAGATTTCGCAATCTGCACGACGATCTTTGTCGCGGTGAAGTATGCGAGGCGGCATGAAGGATGATTGATAGAGACGCGGCTTGCCGCGTCTCCGACGGGCAAGTCTCGTCTCTAGACGAAGGATGCAGAATGAGCGGCAGGGAGAACGTACTCCACTGCGACCTCCTGCACCGTCATAAACAAATCGCGTAAACTCATCGCGTCATGTTTACGCGCAAGTCATTTACGCGCATTCCATGCTGAAACCGCGGGAATCGATTGCCAGACTAAGTCCGTACCACTCGCCGATCACGAGCCGTGCCGGGCTCAGCCTTGATCTCAATGAGAGCATGGCCGGATGCTCGCCGCGCGTGCTGGCGCGGCTGCGCTCGCTCTCGGCGGCGGACCTGTCGCTGTATCCGCAGCGCGAGGCTGGCGAGCGGCTGGTCGCGAATTTCCTGGGCATCGCGCCCGAGCAGGTATTGCTCACTAATGGTATGGATGAGGCGCTATCGCTGGTTTTTACAACTTACCTCGGCCCTGGCGACGAATTGCTCTTTGCCGACCCGACCTTCGTGATGTATCCCATGCTGGGCGAAGCGCTTGGGGCGCAAGTGGTGCGCCTGCAGTCGGGCGAAGACCTGGCGCTTCCTGTCGCCGATTTCCTGGCTCGCATTTCGCCACGCACCCGGGTGATCGCGATCGCGAATCCCAACAATCCCACCGGCCTCGCAGCTCCGCGCGCTGAGTTGTTGCGGATTGCGGAATCAGCGCCCGATGCGGCGGTCGTGATCGACGAAGCCTACTTCGAGTTCTGCGGCGCGGCACTGACCTGCAGGACAATGATCCCGGACTTAGCGCGTCATCCGAACCTATTCGTCGCGCGTACGTTTTCGAAAGCCTATGGGCTCGCCGGCCTGCGCCTGGGCGTGCTGACCGGTGCGGCCGAGCAGATCGACCATCTGCGGCGACTCAGTTTGCCGTTCAACGTGAATGCCGTGGCGCTCGCTTGTCTCGAAGAGGCGCTAGCGGACCGGGCATTCGTAAGCGAGCATGTCGCGCAGGTAAAGCGCGGTCGCGAACGCTTGGCGCAATTGTTCGACGAGCTGGACCTGCGCTTCTGGCCGAGTCAAACGAACTTTGTTTTGGTGCGAGTAGGTGCGAAAGCGAAAGCATTCGTGGAGTCGATGCAGCGGCGTGGCATTCTGGTCCGCGATTCATCGGTCAACCCCGGCTGCGACGGATGTGTTCGGATCACCGTCGGAACGCCCAAACAGATGGATGGAGTGGTGCGGGCAATTCGCGAGGCGGTCGCGGAGACCCGACGCTCTTGACGGTGGAGAGCCGGGCGTCCCCGCCCGGCCGCCATACTACCGCCACACTACCGCAACACTATGCCGCCATACTACCGCCGCACTACGTGGACGGGCGAGGCGCCCGTCGCTCCACCGACGCTAAGCGTGCAATCGAAGCGCCGAATCAGGCAACATATTCGCATGACCACGATTCTGCTCCTGACCCTCTCCAACATCTTCATGACCTTCGCCTGGTATGGCCATCTGAAGTATCGCCACGCGCCGCTGTTCAAGGTCATAGTCATCAGCTGGCTCATGGCCTTTGCGGAGTACTGTTTTCAGGTACCCGCCAACCGCATTGGCTCTTACGAATTCACGACGGCGCAGTTGAAGACCATCCAGGAGGTCATCACCTTAACCGTATTTTCGATTTTCTCGGTCTTATATCTTCGTGAACCGCTGAAGTGGAATTACCTCGTGGGTTTCGCCATGATGATCGGTGCCGTCGCGATCATTTTTAAAAAGTGGTGAAGCAAGCAGACCCACGTAAACAAGCAATCAGCGCAATAGCGATGCATCAGCAATGCTGTTTCCCGTATCATAGAGAGTTTTCCGCGCTAAGAGCTAAGAGCTAAGAGCTAAGAGCTAAAGGCCAACTGCCAAATGCTGATCTTCCGCAAGCCGCTCCCCAACATCGAGCATCCCGAAATGCCTGCCGACGTCGTCATCGTCGGCGGTGGGCCCGCGGGCATGGCCTGCGCGCTGCGGCTTTCGCAGTTGATCGACGATCACAACGCGCGCCATCCCGAATCCCCGCTCAGCAAAGAAAATATCTACGTCCTCGAAAAAGCGCGCGAAGCCGGACAGCACTGCCTTTCCGGCGCGCTCCTCGATCCGCGTTCCATGAAAGAACTCCTCCCGGGATTCGAAAGCGAAGCCCCGCTCGATGCGGTGGTCAACAAAGATGCTGTTTACTTCCTGACGCGCACCGGCCATTACCAGCTTCCGATCACGCCTCCGCCGCTGCAGGATCACGGCAACTATGTAATCTCGATCAACCGCTTCGTAAAGTGGCTGGCGGGCAAAGTCGAAGCAGCGGGGATCACGATTTTCACGGGCTTCGCCGGATCGGAGCTGCTCTTTGAACGCGACCCAGACGGCGATCGAGTCACCGGCGTGCGCACCGACGACAAGGGCGTCGACAAACAGAACCAGCCGAAATCAAATTTCGAGCCCGGCTATGACATAAAAGCGAAGGTCGTCGTGCTCGCCGAAGGCACCCGCGGATCGCTCACCAAGCAGCTCATCCAGAAGTTTGACCTGATGAAGGACCGCAATCCGCAGACTTATGGCGTAGGAGTAAAGGAACTGTGGGAAGTCCCGTCGGGCCGCATTCAGGCGGGTGAAGTCATCTACACCATGGGCTATCCGCTGACCACGAAAGAATACGGCGGCGCGTGGATATATGGCTCGCAAAACCCTGGCTCGAAAGACACCATCGTCTCCCTCGGATTCGTCACCGGACTCGATTATCGCGACCCGCGCCTCGACCCGCAGCACGTACTTCAAACTTTCAAACAGCATCCTTTTATTGCCAAGTTGCTTGCTGGCGGCAAAATGATCCGCTACGGCGCCAAGACGCTTCCCTATGGCGGATGGTGGTCGCTGCCGCCGCTCGCCGGCGATGGATGGATGATCATCGGCGACTCCGCCGGATTTCTGAATTCCGCGCGCCTGAAAGGAATTCACCTCGCGATTAAGAGCGGCATGCTGGCGGCCGAGACTGCATTTGAAGCCGTGGTGAATTCCGACTCGTCCGCAGCAACTCTCGGCAAGTTCCAGCGCCGCGTCGAAACCAGCTGGATTCACGATGAGCTCTGGCCAGTGCGCAACTTTCACCAGGGATTCAAGAATGGCATGGTCGCGGGAGTATTCAACACCGCGCTCCAGGAAATTTTCGACGGCGGCCTTCGCAACCGCGTGCCATCGCATGCGGGGCACGAGAACTTGCAACCGCTCGCCAATCTCCCCGCAGATGGAGGCCCGGAAGCGCACATGCTTGGTCCCGCTAAAGGCGACGGCAAGCTAACCTTCGACAAACTCACCGACCTTTATCATTCCGGCACCAAGCATGAAGAAGATCAGCCGGCGCATTTGCTGATTCAAGACACCAACATCTGCAATGACCGTTGCGTGAAAGAGTTCGGCAGCCCGTGCCAGAACTTCTGTCCCGCGAACGTCTACGAGATGGTGGACGACGAAACCGCGCCCAACGGCAAGCGCATCAGCTTAAATCCCGCGAACTGCGTGCACTGCAAAACCTGCGACATTCAGGACCCCTATCAGATCATTACCTGGGTCCCACCCGAGGGTGGCGGCGGCCCGAATTACGATGGAATGTAAAGAGCGCACTTAGCAATCAAGCGGGCCCAGTTCGGCCGCTACGGGACGGCGAAAAATAAGCGGGGAAACAGAGCAAAACTTAGTAAGCCCCGCATCACGCCCTCTGTTAAGATGTGCCGCAGTGATTGACGATCAATCCATCCTTGGGGAGACGGTCTCACATTACCGCGTCCTGAAAAAAATCGGCGGCGGCGGGATGGGCGTCGTCTATCAGGCCGAGGACTTACAACTCAACCGCTTTGTCGCCCTCAAGTTTCTGCCAGACAGCCTGGCGAGTGATGCGCAAGCGCTCGAGCGCTTCCGGCGTGAGGCCCGCGCCTCCTCTGCTCTAAATCATCCCAACATCTGCACCATTCACGAAATTGGCGAGCACCAGGGGCGCTTCTTCCTGGTGATGGAATATCTGGAAGGCAAGACTCTGCGGGAAGTGATCCTTGGCCGGCGACTCGAGCTGGAGTCTTTGCTCGATATCGGCATCGAGATTGCCGACGCCCTGGACGCAGCCCACTCCAAAGGAATCGTTCATCGCGACATCAAGCCTGCAAATCTGTTTTTGACCGACCGGGGACATGCGAAGATTCTTGATTTCGGGTTAGCGAAAACCCATGCGCTGACGACTCCGGTCGGGGTCACCGCCGCCACCATCGATAATGATCCGAACCTCACCAGTCCTGGCAGCACTCTGGGCACGGTAGCCTACATGTCTCCCGAACAGGCGCTGGGCAAAGACCTCGACGCCCGTACCGATATCTTCTCTTTTGGCGCAGTGCTTTACGAAATGGCGACCCGAACCCTGCCCTTTCGCGGAGATACCACGGCCGCCATCTTCGATTCCATTCTCCGCAAGGAGCCCGCACCGCCGCTGCGGCTAAACCCCGATCTCCCCTCAGAGCTCGATCACATTATCGGCAAAGCGCTCGAGAAGGACCGCGATATCCGCTATCAAAGCGCCGCCGAGATTCGCGCCGACTTGAAGCGGCTGAAACGGGACACAACTTCGGGCAGAGTGAGCACTGCGGTTGCGGTTTCCTCGGAGGCTCCAAAGGGAAAGCGTCGCTGGCCGTGGGTGGCTGCAGCATCAGCGGCGTTGCTGGTAGCGGCGGCGCTGCTCTGGTTTCTCATACCAGTGAGACCGCCTAAAGTCACGAGCACTACGCAGATCACCCATGACGGCTTCCCAATGGGAATCATGCTGACGGATGGCGCCCGCGTCTATGTAACCCAGTTCCGGCCCGAAGGTATGGTTCTGGCCCAGGTTTCGGTGAGTGGGGGCGAGACCTCCGCGATTCCGGCACCAGTCAAGAGCATGGTAATCCACGACATCTCTGGCGACCATTCTCAACTGCTGGTCGGCAGCATGGTGACGACCGGCAACAGAGCCACCCCTTTGTGGGCTCTGCCGTTGCCCGCGGGTTCCCCGCGCCGCCTGAGTAATATCGAGGGCAGTGGGGGCGGTTGGTCGCCAGACGGACGGCAGCTGGTGTTTATCAAAGGTTCGGACCTTTACCTGGCGAATGCCGACGGCACCGCCGCGCACCTTCTCGTCACCGCGCCCGGTTCCGCCTATGCCGCCGCTTTTTCTCCCGACGGAAGCCGCATTCGCTTTTCACTTCAAGATCAAGCCAACACGAGTTCATTGTGGGAGGTCCACTCCGACGGATCAAATCTGCATCAACTTCTCAAAGGATGGCACACTCCGCCCACCGAATGCTGTGGCCGCTGGACGCACGATGGACGCTACTACGTCTTCGAGTCGGGCAAAGGTACGTCAAACGACATCTTTGCTCTCCCCGATGCCATCGGCATTTTTCAGAAAGCTTCCGCGACGCCCACGCAACTGACCACTGGCCCCATCTTGTACTCCACCGTTTTGCCCGACCCCGGCGGCCGGAAGATATTTGTGCAGGGCGTGCAGCCGCGCGCCGAACTGGTGCGTTACGACGCCGCTTCCAAACAATTTGTTCCTTTTCTCGGCGGTATTTCCGCCAGTGACGTGGCCTTCTCCCGCGATGGCAAGTGGGCGGCTTACGTGGCCGTTCCCGGCAATACGCTGTGGCGCAGCCGCATTGATGGCAGCGAGCGCCTGCAACTCACCTATCCACCCGCGGCAGCAACGCTTCCCGTTTGGTCTCCGGACGGAACCCAGATCGCTTACATTTCCGCTGAGTTCGGAAAGCCATGGAAGATTTTTCTGGTTTCCGCGCAAGGGGGGTCGCCCGAGGAGTTGTTGCCGGAACAGGTCGGCGAAGTGGACGCTGCCTGGTCTCCGGACGGGGCCCAGCTTGCCTTCGGACGCATTTCCAGCATGAATACCGGAACAGTTGATATTCAGCTGGTTGATATGAAGACCCGCCAGACGTCCACCCTCCCCGGCTCCAAAGGCTTGTTTTCGCCGCGCTGGTCTCCCGATGGACGTTACCTCGCAGCGATGAGCGTCGAAGGATCGAAGAAGCTCATGCTTTATGATTTCCGCACCCAGAAGTGGTCCGAATGGCTCACCGAGAGCGACAACTTTGATTACCCGTACTGGTCGGCGGACAGCCGCTACATCTATTACGACAACTTCACTACAGACAACCCCAAGTGCCGCCGCATTAAGGTCGGCGATAACCGTCCCGAGGATCTCTTCAGCCTAAACGGACTGCGCCGCTATTTCGGAATCTGGGGTTCGTGGAGCGGCCAGGCGCCCGACGACTCGCGGCTTTTTGTGCGCGACGTGAGCACGCAAGACATTTACGCGCTAGACGTGGATTTTCCTTGAGAAATCGCAGGCAGCTCCGCAAACAGGCAAAAAGCTAAAGGTGCCCAGTTAGAGTCTGGTTCCCCTTCTCAACCGGGTATATACTGCTCGCGGTACTTATTGCGGTAACCCGGGTTGACCGGGCGCGGGGCACGTTCTCATTCTTCATACCGCTCCGCGAATAGAACGTCGGGCGCAGGGATCTTAATATCATTCGCCCTGGACGGCCGGCGGGGGCAGGAATCGCTCGAGCGGTGCCTTCCCCGAGAGAGGTCTTACTCGTGGACGTCGTCCTTATACGCCTTCTGTTTGTCCTCATTGTCGGTGTCATCTGCTCTCTTATTCATCCGTTTAATCTGCCCTCAAGGCTTGATGCCGTCGTCGGTCTATTGATCGGCGTCGCCATCATCGTGTTCGAGTGGAGATTGCGCGCGATGAGCCTGAAGCGCCTGATCGGAGCCGCCATCGGCAGCGTCCTCGGTATCATTGGCGCTTATCTTTTCGCGCTCGTCATTCGCAACAGTATCCCTCCGGGCCCTATCCAAAGTTTCCTCCAGATCATGGTCATGCTGGTCATGGCTTACGTGGGATTGGCGGTCGGCGCCAACAAGGGCGACCTGCTCAATCTGGCGGCGCTCGGCGGGATCTTCGGCGGCGAAAGGTCGGGCAAGAAGAGTTACAAGATCCTCGATACCAGCGTCATTATTGACGGCCGCATCGCCGACATCGCCGAGACCGGGTTCCTCGACGGCCTCATTGTGATCCCGCAGTTCGTGCTCCGCGAATTGCAACTGGTGGCCGATTCCGCCGACTCCCTGAAACGCAATCGCGGCCGACGTGGCCTCGACATCCTGCAGCGTCTTCAGAAGACGGCCTCGGTCCAAATCCAGATCGTGGAAGACGACTTCCCCAGCGTCCGCGAAGTGGATATGAAGCTCATCGAACTGGCCAAGCTGTATGAAGGCAAGATCATCACCAACGACTTCAATCTCAACAAAGTCGCCCAGTTGCAGGGCGTGGCCGTGCTCAACATCAACGAACTGGCCAACTCGCTCAAGCCCATCGTTCTACCTGGCGAAATTATGCGGGTGTTCATCCTGAAGGAAGGGAAAGAATACAACCAGGGCGTCGCCTATCTCGATGACGGCACCATGGTGGTCGTCGATAACGCGCGCAAGATGATTGGCAAGACCATCGACATCTCTGTGACCTCGGTCTTGCAAACCACCGCGGGCAAGATGATCTTTGGCAAGTGGGATGAGCGCGCGACGGGCCGCCACGACTCTAAATTGCCGCCTCCGGTGGCCGTGCCTCCGGTCCCAGGCGCCGCTGGGTCGCCCTCCGACCCGGCAAAAAAGCCACCTACAATGGCCGATCGGGCCGCCGACTAGGCTCTGTGCTGCGACGTCACTGAACAACTCGAGTTTCGTATCAGGGTATCGCTTTAGCGATACCGCAAATTCTCCGAATTCACCGCCCCTTCAGGGGCTGGATACTGCGACACATTGGACCCTGTACTATACTGATCGCCCCTATGAAGGTTTTTGTAATTGTTCCGGCGGCCGGACTGGGCACGCGGATGGTCCCGCCGTCGGGCGCGAAATCCAGGAAAAAAGCCCCAAGCAAACAGTTCAAGGAACTGGGCGGTGTGCCTATTCTCGTCCACACGCTGCGTAAGTTCGCCGCCACCTCTGCCGTCCACGAAATCATCGTCGCGCTGCGCAAGGACGAGATTGCCGGCTTCCGCACCCAAGTCGAAAAGCAGTACCCGGAAATTTTGAGCAAGCGCCTGCAGATGGTCGAAGGCGGCGAACATCGTCAGGACTCGGTGGCAAGCGCTCTAGCCCATACGGCGGCCGGTCCGGAAGACATCGTTCTGGTGCACGATGCCGTTCGCCCATTTGTTACGCCAGAAATCATCGGCCATGTGATCGAGGCCGCGCACAAACATGGAGCCGCCATCGCGGGCTGGCCCGCCGTGGATACGGTGAAACAGGTGGAACGAACCGCGGACGGCGCACTAATCAAAGCCACCATCCCGCGCGCGAGCGTCGTGATGGCGCAAACTCCGCAGGGCTTTCGCTACGATATCCTGAAGAAAGCGTTTGATGGCGCCGTCGCCGACGGCTTTCTCGGGACCGACGAAGCTTCACTGATCGAGCGCGCCGGCCTGCCGGTCGTAGTGGTAATGGGCTCGCCGCGCAATATAAAAATCACGACGCCCGCCGATATGGAACTGGCAGAGTTCTATCTGAAAACCGGGACATAGCAGCGAGCGCTTAGGTTTCGTATCTTTGTTTCGTATCTTTGTTTCGCATCCTTTGTCTCGTATCAGGGCATCGCTTTAGCGATGCCGTAAGCGCGAAAGTCAGACACCCCTTTAGGGGCCGAACGGGATCAAATCTTGAAACCTGAAATGCGCATCGGCTACGGTTGGGACTCGCACGAATTCAAGCCCGGAATTCCGCTAAAAATCGGCGGCGTGACTTTGCCGCACGACAGAGGTCTCGGTGGCCATTCCGACGGCGACGTCCTGCTGCACGCAATCACCGACGCGCTTCTCGGCGCCATCGCCGGCCCCGACATTGGATCGCTGTTTCCGCCTTCCGACCCGCAGTGGAGAAACGCCGATTCCGCTGTATTTCTGCGCGAGGCGTTGCAGCGCGTCAAGACCGCGGGCTACGAACTCGTGAACCTGGATTCCACGTTGATCCTCGCCACTCCGAAAATCGGCCCGCACGCGGACGCGATTCGCAAACACGTCGCCAAGTTGTGCGGAATTCCAGCGGACTGTGTCGGCATCAAAGCAAAAACGCCCGAAGGCATGGGTACCGACAACGCCGCAATTGCAAATGTAGCGGTTTTGCTGAAACGCTCAGAATCGGGCGGTGCCGAGGATTCGTGCGATGTTCTAACGGTGATTGAACCTCGACGCGTCTGAGGTGCTCGCGATAATTTTTTATGGATTGTCATCCCGAGCGAAGCGAGGGATGACAAATTATGTCAGGTGTCGCTCCAACTCACTCGCCAACTCTTCGTGCTTCGCTCTCGCCGCCTCAATGAAAGCGCGGAAGATCACCTTTGCCGACTCGGCCAGCTCCGGCGCATCGTTTACACTCCGCTCCGGATGCCACTGCACCGCCAGCACAAAATGTTCGGGGGCGGTTCCTTCGAGAGCTTCGATGATTCCATCTTCGGTGGAACGCGCCACCACGCGCAAACCATCGCCTACAGCGTCCGCTGATTGATGATGCGACGAATTCACGGCAACGGTTTTGCTCGCCCCCACAATCTCCGCCAACTTCGATTCCGGCTCGATCTTCACCGTATGCGCCTTCGCCACCGCCCGTCCCGCGCTGTGATTGATCTTCGAATCGACGATCGCCGACTCGATGTCCTGCACCAGCGTCCCCGACCGGTACACATTCAATGACTGCAATCCGTAACAAATGCCGAGCACGGGCTTATGCAAGTTGTAGGCATCCTGCAGCAGCAGGTCATCCACCAGTTCGCGTTTGGCGTCTGCGGATGCTGTCTTCTCATGGCGATTCGCGCTGTACTTCCGCGGATCGACATCCGCCCGGCTACCGGGCAGCAGAACGGCGTCGCAGCGCTCGATCTGCTTCATCACCTGAACCGGTGTCTCGTCGAGTTCGATGCGCACCGGCTCTCCACCGGCCCTGCGCACGGCATCTTCATACTGCGGCAGCGCGCGCTCGGCATACTCGCGATCCCCGGAATGCGGCACGGGAATGGCAATCCGCGGCGTTGTGGTTTTCAATTCGCTCATGTTCAATTCACTCACGCTCAACTCACCCGCTCGATCCCAGCCAGCGTCTTGCGCTGCCGGTAGTTCCGGATTTCCATCACCAGCAACAGCACCAGCACGATCGCACCCACCGTGATCGCGAACGGAAACGCAATGTGCCGGTAGGCGAACGTAAGATTGGGCGCGACGTGCTTCACCTGCGAGTACACCACTGTCCCGAGAATGCTCAGCAGCAGCGCGACCGCGAACGACAGCACAGTCAACAGAAACGTCATCGCCAATACGCGCGCCGGAATTCCGATCCAGCGTGGTGCGTCCGAACTCGTTTTCGCCATGCTTTTAGGCTACACCATCGGTCGGGAGCATCGCGATTGTCGCCTTGAACATGTCACACGCGATCTTTCCAATAGCCCGGGCGACGGTGGCCGTGGGCGACTGCCAGAACGACAGTGTGGGAAGTGAGGGTCGCGAACACAACGATGAAGGGAAATTGGTGCAGAGTGTATCTTCTGCAGCCGGCGAGATAGAGCGGCCAGCGATGGGGAGCGTCTTTGATTGTTCTTATCGCGCGATCAAATGAGTTTTCGAAGCCGATCGCTGCGGTCGGACTTCGTTCCCGGTACCACGCTAACGCTTCCAGATATTCCTGTTCCGCTTCCGGATGAAACTCAAGCGGCTTGCTGGTCATGGGTTTAACGATTACGGAGCATCGTACGCCCCTTCTGCCGGACCTCGTCCCATGAAGTCGTCTTCACTTTCCCAGATTGAACCTCTTCCAAACGGCGAACGATCTCTTCCTGCCAAGCGGCTTCCGCATTTTCATCGACGGTGTCGTCAAGACTGTCGATTAAACTGGCAGCCAGATCCGCACGCTCCTTGTCGGGTAAGGCAAGGGCTTTCTTCAATAATTCCTGGGCTTCCTGCATCATGCCCTCGATTATATCCCCTGGCCGCAAGCGCGTTTCCACCGTCTCCAGGCGGCCGAAAAGCCATTCGCTTTGCGCCCATACGCTACAATACCGTCATGTCGCAAGCCGCCTCCGCGATCGTCCGCAGCCCGGCGGAGATCGTGCAAAACAGCCCGGTTTCACAGGCGCCCAATGGCATCTGCTATGCCCGCTCGGGCGAGATTACTATTGCCGAGAACGATCTCGACCGCATGATTGCCGCGGTGCCAGTGCCGGTGGCTGCTGCGCTCAGCCGCAAGGCGTACTACTTCGTGCCGCTGACCGTGACCCAGGGCGAAGAGACCGTGATTGCCGATCGCTACGACGTTGCGCTCAGCGACAACGCGGTTTGCCATCGCAACCTGAATCTCGGCGACGCGCAGTGCGTCTTCATCTCGACCCGCTTGATGGACGACAAATTTTCGGTGGCGTTCGAGTTCTACATCAACGTCGGGCACGCGCTGGTCGAACGCGCAGGCGTATCGCAGAATTTCGCGGATTTGGCCTGGCAGCAAGTGGAGTCCGGGGTGCGCGGAGAAACTTCACTCGACGCATGGGAAGCGCGCAAGTTCGCCACCGCCCACGGTCCTCAGGCGGAGAAATTTAAGAACGAGTATCTTGCCGCCAGTTTTGCGGATGCGATTTCGATCTACCTGCTCTCGCTCTATCTTGACGTCGATTACTACGATCTGCGGGAGCGCGACTATCCGCTGCTCGCCCCCACTCCGATGGCCGAACGGCTCCGAAAAATCGCCGAGATCTTTCCACCCAACCCCGGATTCGAATTCAATATTTATTATCGGCGGCGCGGGTAAGCCAGCCCTTCTGTCGACGCTACCTTCACGGGTTCACTTCCAGCGGAGACGTGAGCCTAAAGCTGAGCGCCGACTCTGCGGGAAGAACGATCTCCTTGTTGCCTGTAAATGCCGCTCCTCCCGTACCAGCGCCTGCGCCAGCGGCCGCACCAATCGCAGCGCCCTTGCCCCCGCCGGCCAAACCGCCGATGATTGCGCCGAGCGCTGTGCCACCGCCTGCCATCACCGCTGTACGCTTGCCTTTGCCCTTCAGCGTGCGGGTGACGGCTGACGTTTTAATCCGCTGCTCGGTCCCGTTTACCGTAATTGAATTCAGCCGGACCTCCAGGATAGCCCCGCCCTTGAACCTGCCCAAAGGTTTTGCGTCGACCACCGTACCACGCGCCGACGCGCCCGCAGGAATCACTGTATTCCCGTCCACCGTGACCGGGGAAACTAGAGTGGCGCTGAAAGACTGACCCGGCGAGCTGATCTTCGATCCCACCGATTCTCCCAGCCTTACGGTCAGCGTTGTGCCCGCGGGCACGACCAGGGGCTGCGGCGCGGGTGCTGGCGGTGGCGCTGCCGTCGCTGGCGCGGCTGGAGAACTCGCATTTCCACTGGCATCGTTCGATGGCGCTGCCGTGTTCTGGTTGGCGGAGTTGGAAGCCGTATCGGCTGGCTTGTTCGAGCAGGCCGCGAGTGTAAACATCAGGAAAATTGACAATAAATACAGCGCACGAGAACGCATGATCTTTCCCTCCGGAACAAAGTTGTTGAGGCCAAAACTGTAATCGAAGCAGGCGCAGTGCCCAAACGCAACGGGACGATTCGACCTTCAGGCGCGGACTCTATACTCGCTATGCTTTCTGTTCGCTGAAGACGTCAAGCACCGGCGCTGCGGAAGCCGGGCCCTCCGGCGCCACGGATGTGGCTGGCTGAGCGCTGGAATCTTCCGCATCGGTTTTTGGAGCGGCCGCCTTCTCGCCTTGCATAAATTTGCGCGAATCGAGCAGCGGGCGTCCCAGCGACGCGTTATAGCTGGTCCACGGTCCTTCGAGCATAGCCTCGCGCTCGAAGTGGGCGCGCATCGCCTCCATCTTGGAATCCAGATCGTCGAGATAGTGCAGCATGAGCGCTTCCGGAAACATCGGAAGCTTGGGCGATCCGAAATCATACTGCCCATGATGGCTGATGATCATATGTTCGAGCAGAATTTTCAGTTCCTCGGGAAAGCCCGGCAGTTTTGCCAGCTTGGCCTGCAGCATCTCCAGTTCGATGATCATGTGCCCGAGCAGCTGGCCGCGGGTGCTATAAGAAAACGCATGGTTGTAAGTCAGTTCCTGAATCTTGCCGATGTCATGCAGGAACGCTCCCGTCAACAGCAGGTCGCGGTCGACCTGCGGATAGTTGCGGCAGATCAAATCGCAGGAGTGGAACAGTGACACGACGTGATCGAGCAGTCCGCCGATGTAGGCATGATGAAGCGTCTTGGCCGCCGGAGCATTACGATAGCGCTCGGCGATCTCCGAGTCCGCCATGAATAGTTCGACCAGCGATTTCAGGTGCGGATTCTGGAATGTGGCGACAAACTCCGTCAGCGTTCTCCAAAGTTCGCCGATATCCTTGGTGGTCTTTGGCAGGTAGTCGGTGAAATCAATATCGCCTTCTTCCATGCGCCGCAGCTTGTGAATCGTGAGCTGAAAACGATTCTTGTACTTGTTGACGAGCCCTTTGACCTTGAGAAAGTCATCCTGCTCGAAGGCGAGGATGAATTCGTCGACGTTATCCCACATCTTGGCTTCGATCTGGCCGCTGCGATCCGCCAGGATCAGCGCCAGATAAGGCTCGCCATTTTTTTTGGCCTTCACCTGCTTCGACGCCACCACGAAGCTGGAGGTGATGATCTTGTTTTCCTGCTGCGAACATTCGGAGATGAAGAACTCTTTCATGAGCCTCCGCGAAATCGGCTTCCCGCCGCGAGCACAGCCAAGAGTAGCCTAAAACACGCCTAGCTTCTTCTTCTTTTTCAGATTCTTGGCGGTGACAACTTTGGTCGTAGTCTCGACCGGTTTGGTCTGTTTTGCGCTCGCGCCCGAATCGAGGTAGCCGGACTTGATGTCGATGAAGGCTTCTTCGCGCAACGTGGTCAGAAACGCGCGCAGCGCCGGCTGCAGTTTCTGCATGTACAACGCATCCTGGATGCGCGGCTCAACTTCCTTCATCGTGGGAATGCCCGCCATCTGATGCTCGCTCGCCTCCAGGATCACATAACCCTGCTTGGTGCGAATCACGTCCGTGACCTCACCGGCCTTCAGTGCGAAGACCTTGTCTTCCAGTTCTTTTGAGAGCGTGCCGCGCTTGAAATAACTAAGGTCGCCGCCGTCTTTCGCCGACGGCCCATCGGAGTACTTTTTCGCCAGGTCCTCAAACTTTGCTCCCTTGTGAATCTGGTCGAGCACGTCCTGCGCCTTGGCTTGGGCGGCGGCGAGCGCTCCCTCCGTCTCCGCCTCGGATGGCGGCTCGGGCTTGCCGTCGACGCCGGATTTGGCGGGCGTTTTGGGCGCGATCAGAATCTCGCTCAGGCGAACCTGCTCGGGCCGCTCCATCTCCGCCCTGTGCTGATCGTAAAACTTCTTCACGTCGTCTTTGTTCATGGCCAGGTGCGAACCCACTTCCTGCCCAATCACGCGCTGCGTGATGATCTGATTGCGCAGGTTCTGCTTGAAGTCCTCATACGAAGCTCCCTGCGCCTCCGCTGCCTTCTCCAGCTCTTCCATGGTTTCGAGCTTCATCTCTTTGCGCATTTCATCGAGGCGCTTGACCAGTTCAGTGTCGCCCGTGATGCCGAGGTCTTTGCCTTTTTCCAGCAGGAGTTGCTGGTCAATCAGATCGCGCAAAACGTCGCGTTGTTTCTCGGCAAACGCGCGATCGGCGTTCGCCGGGTCCTGCTGCTGAACTTCCTGCTTCAGCTGATCGCGGCTGCGGATGTATTCCGTGCGCGTGACAATTTCGTTGTTCACCCGGGCGATGATCTCTTCAACCACGGTATCGGCCGGCGAAAGCGATGGGAGCAACAGCGTGTAGCCAACAGCCAACAGCAGGGGAAGTGCGGTCTTCTTCATTAGGGCTCTCTCGAAACCTGGGGTAAACCCGGGAAAATTTGTTTGTCTATTTTACGCCGCGAGCAGCGTGAAGGCCAAGCGTCGGAGCCAGTCAGTATCACGAAGGCTTTTAGTCTCAGGGGTTTCCTTCGTGTACCTTCGTGGCCTTTGTGGTCAACGGTTTGACCGCCTAGTTTCCGCGCGTCAGCGTCAGTGCGGTCACGTCATTGTGCTTGGGAGCCATGTGCATGAAGTCCTGCACACCTTGCAGGATGCGCTGGGAAAGGTCTTTCGCCGAAGAAGGTCTCGCCTGCAAGATGCTCTTGACCCCATCCAAACCAAATTCCACCTTCTTCGATTCGGCCTCCACCACTCCGCGGGAGACCACCGCCATCAAGCCCTTCGGTCCGAGGCCAACGATGCGGGCATCGGTTGGGGCGAGCGAGAACAGCCCGAGCGGCAGGCCGGTGGCGGGCAATTCGACAACGCCTTCGTCATCGAGCAGCAAGCCGGGTGTGTGGCCCGCATTCACGTAGCAAACCGTGCCCAGTTCTTCGTTGTAGCAGCCGGCGAAGGCCGGACAACTGCGCACGCCTCGAGCGGCGCGCATGATCTCAAGATTCAAACGGCGCGACAGTTCGATCATCGCTTCCGATTCGTTCAATTCGGACACGGCGAAGATCTCCTCGCCCGACGAGCGGAAACAAGCCTGCGCGGCTTCCAGCACGGGGCCGCTGGTTTCGCGTTTGCCGGCCACGTCGAGCAATCCAAAAAGGAAACGGTGCGGACTCACCCGCAGGAAATCGTGAAGATCGCCTCCGGCGCGCGAGGAAAAATAAGCGACTGCCAAGTCAGCGCCCTGGAGCGCGGGGCTGTCCCCCTGGAGGATCTCCGGAACTTCCTCCGCCGTTGTGCCGAACCCGAGTCGTGAAAGCAGGCCTGCCATAATCGGCGAAATCTAACACAAAGTCTGGGGCGGGGCAATGAGCAGCACGTGCTAGCCGAACGGGAAGGAATTTTGTGTAGAGACGGGGCTTGCCCCGTCTGGTCCTGTCGAAAAACAGTGTTCTGAGAGATGGCGTGGAATCTCCATTATTTCATATCTATTAACCACTTAGTACCCCCACCCCCCTCCCCCCTGGTCTCCTGGAATCATAGAGTTAGCGGGAATTTTCGGACTTGGTCTTTGAATCGAAAGGACTTATATCAAAGTATTCCGAAATAAGGACTTAGCTCCTAAAAGAGCGCTGAAACGGCTTTGGGGCAGTTTCGAGGGCCGTCTTGGTAGACGGACTTCGAAACTGCCCCAATCAGATTTCTATTTTCGCGCACGGCGGGTCTTAAGTCAATTTATTTTCGGTCGCGGATGGTTATGACGACTGCGGATCCACGCCCCAACCCAGCGATGGCGAGTGGTAGAATTTGCCCTTTACGAAGGTGTTGTATGCCGCTCAAAGGGAAGTACGCTCTCATCACCGGAGGCTCCCGCGGAATCGGTCGAGGGATCGCCTTAAAGCTGGCACACCAAGGCGTCAAGATAGCCGTTCATTATTATAAAAATGAAGAGGCCGCGCAGGATACGCTTACGAAGGTACGCGAACAAGGCTCCGATGGCTTCACCATGCAGGCCGATGTGACGCGCCCTGACGATATCGGCCGCATGTTCGACCGCGTCCAGAATGAATTCGGCAGCCTGGATATTTTTGTGAGCAACGCGCGGCCCGATCTGCCAGGGTTTTACCAGAAGCCTTTGGACATCACGCTCGATCACTGGCAGACGGCCATGGATTCGCAAGCGCGCGCCTTCCTAGTCGGCGCCCAGGCATGCAGTCGCCTGCTGCGGGATAGCGGCCGCATCATCGCTATCACCTACTCGCCTAGCGGGCGCACTGGCAGCTGGCAACCATGGGTAGGCATGGGTGCTGCCAAGGCGGCGCTCGACGCGCTGGTGCGCTATTTTGCCGTCGCCCTGGCCAGACGTGGCATTACAGTGAATGCGATCAGTCCCGGCGGGATCTTTGGTGCACCAAATCTGATCGAAGGTGGCGTGCTGGCTACTTTGCCGCCGCAGGTACAGCGCGCGGTTCAAGACTGGCACGAGAGCGGCTGGACTCCAATGCGTCGTCTCGGCACGCCGGAAGACGTCGGCAATGCTGCGATACTGCTGTGCATGGAGGAAGCCAGCTTCATTACTGGCCAGGTACTGCATGTGGACGGCGGCGCCTCGATCATGGACACAGTGTTCCCACTTGATATCCAGCAAGGATAACGTCGAACCTGCCGTCATGAGTGCGCAAAGAACGAGCCAAAACGACCGGGTGCCCCATCCTTGCGCGGC
Source organism: uncultured Acidobacteriaceae bacterium (assembly GCA_963772195.1). Classification (GTDB taxonomy): domain Bacteria; phylum Acidobacteriota; class Terriglobia; order Terriglobales; family Acidobacteriaceae; genus Acidiflorens. Next base: position 1,160,195 of record CAVYWE010000007.1, read on the forward strand.
CTTTTGCGCAAGGGTGGGATTCCACAGTGGCCGCCCTGTCGGGCGTTTCTCGGGCCACATGACAGAAAATCAGGAAACGTCCCGTCTGTCCCCATGTTTCCCATGTTTCCCGCGAAGTTGGAGAACCAAACTGGACGCGCCAGAACAATAGGGCGTAGTTGCTTTGACTGCAGAGATGCACGCGTATTCATTCTCGCAATCGGCAATAATACAGCAATGACAAGAACCTCCCTGTTTCTGTTGTCCCTTTGCTGCTTTGCCACGCTCCCGTCCGCGTTCGGTCAAGCAGGTGGGCGCTCTGCTAACGGATTGGCATTTGGAGCCGGGGGTCTTGACTTGAGTGGGCGCGACACGGCGGTCCGACCTGGAGATAACTTCTTCCGCTATGCCAACGGAGGTTATCTGGATCGGCTGGTAATACCCCCAGATCGGTCTGGCTATTCGACGGGCTCAGTTTTGACGGATGCCGCACAGGCGAAGGTACGTACGTTGCTGGAAGATGCGGCGCTGCGGGGTAAAGTTGGTTCCGTTGGGCGCATGGCTGGGGATTACTACGCAGCCTTCATGGACGACGCGCGGGTTGAGCATCTCGGCATCACGCCGCTGTGGCCGGAGTTGAAGTCGATTCAAACGGCGAGTTCGCGAAAAGCTCTGGTTGCTCTGATGGGGCGAGAGAATACTAGCTTCCTGGGCAGTATATTTCATCTGGATATTTCGGCCGATATCATGGACCCTAAGCACTATGCTATTCAAATCGGTCAGCCCAGTCTGGGTCTGCCTGATCGCAGCTACTATCTCGATGCCAGTTTCGCGACGCAGCGTAGCGACTATAAGACTTACATCACGGAGCTTCTTGAGCTGGCAGACTGGCCTGAGCCACACGAGCGCGCGGAAGAGATCGTGCAATTTGAAACCAGCATCGCCGAGGTTAGTTGGGATCGGGAGCAGGAACGGGATTCTGCGAAGACCTACAATCCTGTAACTCTGCAACAGCTTGAGGCCAGCGTGCCGGACTTCGCGTGGATCGAGTTTCTAACGGCCGCGGGACTCAGTCACGAAGAGAAGTTCATCGTCGTCGAAAAGACTGCAATTCCCCAGATCGCCGCTTTGTATGGGCAGACACCACTGGCGACACTTCAGGCATGGGAGGCGTTTACGCTTCTTGAACATGCGGCACCTTATCTATCAAAACCATTTGCCAACGCCGCATTTGAGCTGCGCGGCAAATCGTTAAAGGGACAAAAGCAACCATCGGCGCGATGGAAGCAAGGCCTAGCCCTTGTGAGCGGTGGCAACGACATGACCCAAGTCGAGAGTGCTGCCAACCTTGGGGATGCGGTCGGACAGCTTTATGTGTCGGCGTATTTCCAGCCAGAATCGCGCGTACAGATGGAAGCGCTAGTTGCCGAGGTCAAGGAAGCTTTGCATGCGCGCATCGAGTCACTGACATGGATGGCACCAACAACAAAGACTGAAGCCTTCCATAAGCTGGAGAAGTACGCGATTCAAATTGGCTATCCAGATCACTGGCGCAATTACAGCGGACTGCAGATTCAAGAAGGCGATCTCGTCGGAGATATTGAGCATGCGTCGGCTTTCAACTGGCAGTTCCGTGTCAATAGGCTTCGTGCGCCGGTAGATCGGCAGGAGTGGGCGATGGAACCGCAAACCGTGAATGCATACAACGACGGTGCTCTCCATCAGATCGTCTTTTCGGCAGCACTTCTGCAGCCCCCAGCATTTGATCCCCAGGCAGATTCCGCAGTGAACTACGGTGCCATTGGAGCAATCATCGGGCATGAACTAACCCATGGTTTCGACGATCAAGGCCGCCGATTCGATAGTGACGGACGCATGCGAGACTGGTGGGCCGCTGACGATGCCAAGAACTTCTTGGCCAAGGCCGCAAATCTCGGCGCGCAGTTTGATGCTTGTGAGCCACTCCCGGGAATACACGTGAACGGCAAGTTAACAATGGGCGAAAACATCGCGGACTTAGGCGGACTAGTCCTGGCATTGGACGCCTACCACGCCTCGTTGAAAGGCAAACCGGCTCCGGTGATCGATGGACTGACTGGTGATCAGCGCTTCTTTCTCTCATTTGCCCAGGTGCGACGCAGCAAAAAGACCGAGCAGGCGCTTAAAGAGCAAGTCCTGATCGATCCTCATTCCCCTGATGAGTGCCGCGTGAACATCGAAGTGCGGAATTTGGATAGGTGGTATTCAGCTTTTCATGTAAGGGCGGACGAGAAACTCTATCTCAATCCTGAGAGCCGGGTAAGCATTTGGTGAATTAATTAGGCTTGCCTGACCAGATGCTGGCAAGGTAGAACTGTTAAGTCCCTGGCGTCTTCCGTTGGCCGGTTTTGAAGTGATAATCGTTGGCCGCTTTTGAAGTGATCACTGAGGCCGAAGGGGGCCCGCGATGTGGCCGCCACCATCCCACGGTTACGGGTTGTCCGTAGGCCGCTTCTCCAAAGGAAGAAGCGGGATTCCCCAGACAAGTCCACTCTGAGATTTTTCATCACAATCATCCCGTGACCACTCGCACAGACGCGCAGCTCAGCCCATGCGACAATGACCACTGAGCAACGATCGGAAAATGATCGGCAAATGACCGGCAAGGCCGGAGCGCTGTCATCAAGAAGATTCGAGAAGCAGCGGCCCAGTACTCTTTGATAAACCAAGCGGTTCAGCAAAATGAAGCGAACGTAATGCGCGGAAAAAGCGCCAAATTCCTTCCAAAACCGCCCCAAAATGGGAATTTAGGCGGAAAATCAGGCTTAAGTCCATATCCATGTAGTCGTTAGGAGTAAGTCCTGTAAAATCATAGCGTTGCGGGGAATTCGGGGGGGGGGGGGGGGGGGGGGGGGGGGACATAAAGTAATATACTGTGTAATATCCGTATAGTAAACACCCAAAAATGAAGTCAAACCGAAACTCCGGTTGATGCGCGTTGCAGGCGAATCGGTCGCCTTCGTGGTCCCGAGGCTGTCTCGCCCTCGGCGCGGTTGGCGAGACGCCAACCGGACAGCCGCCGGGACGGCGGCGCTACAAAGGGCGGTTCCCCCAGCGGCTAAAGACAGCTTTATTTCGGCACCAGCTCTGCCACCGTCAACTGATCGGCCTCGCGCAATTCGGGAAACAGCCAAGCCCAGGCGGCGATCACCAGCAGAGTTCCTACTCCTCCGAGGACTACGGCTGGGACAGTGCCGAACCATTGCGCGGTTACTCCGGACTCGAACTCGCCTAGCTCGTTCGATACTCCGATGAATAGCATGTCGACAGCGTTGACGCGGCCGCGCATCTCGTCGGGAGTTGCGACTTGAACCAGGGTTGCCCGGATGATGACGCTCACCATGTCGCTCGCGCCCAGCAGGAAGAGCGCAACCAGCGACAGGATAAGGCTGTGCGAGATTCCGAAGATGATGGTAAACACGCCGAATGCGGCTACGGACAAAAGCATGGTCAGGCCAGCGCGTCGGCGGATTGGGCGATGAGCGACCACGATCGCCATCAGCGCGGCGCCCACGCCGGGAGCGCTGCGCAGCAGGCCGAGTCCCCAGGGACCGGTGTGCAGGATTGTTCTGGCATAGACGGGCAGCAGCGCGACCGCTCCACCTAATAGGACGGCGAACATGTCGAGCGAGATCGAGCCGAGGATCAGCTTCTTCTCCCAGATAAAACGAAAACCTGCGAGCACGGTGCGGAGAGTTACTGGTTCTTTCTCCGCCAGTTCTTTTTCGGGCGATGTGGACAGTGGATGAAGGCGCAGGGTGAAGAGGGTCGAGAGAATGGAAACGCTTAGGGCGATGGTATAGACACCTTCCGGGCCGTGGCCGGCTGCGAAGGAGTCAAACAGGGCGTACGCCATTCCTCCGATGGCGGGACCGGCGATGGTTGCGATCTGAAAGGTGCTGGCGTTCCAGGCGACCGCGTTCGAGAAATGTTCTTCGGGCACCAACTGCGGCAGCAGCGCGCGGCTCGCCGGCCAGTTGAAACAGCGGAAGATCCCGAGCAGTACGAGGACAACGTAAATCGAATGAACCGATTGCGGCGAGCGCCAGCTGATCGCGAGCAGAAGCGCCGAGCAGAGGGCAAAGCCGCCATAGCACCACATCAGCAGCTTGCGGCGGTCGTAGAGATCGGCGGCGTGTCCGGCGACGAGAAACAGCGCGAAGCCGGGCAGAAACTGGGCGAGGCCGACGTATCCAAGATCGAGCGGGCGCTTGGTGATCTCGTACACTTGCCATCCCACGGCGACGGATTGCATCTCGAGCGCCACGACGATGAAGAACCGCGCGAGCGTGTAGGAGACGAAGTTGGGATAGGTGAAGGCTACTCGTCCGGCAAGGCGCGGGTCTTCGGCACTGGACGTGAGCATTCCTTGTTACTCTGCCACAGAATCATTTGCTCAACATGGTTTGCTCAACATCGTTCGCGGCATTCGTGTGGTGACGGGCCTCTGGCCCGTAACGGGGCGAAGCCCCGTCACCACACTCATCAGAGGCGGTTGATGAGCGAGGCGACGTAGCCCGCGCCGAATCCGTTATCGATGTTTACTACGCTGACGTTCGAGGCGCAGGAGTTCATCATTCCGAGCAAAGCGGCGAGGCCTTCGAAGGCAGCGCCATAACCAACGCTCGTCGGGACGGCAATCACCGGGACGCCGACCAGGCCGCCGACTACGCTCGGCAGCGCGCCTTCCATTCCGGCGCAGACTACGATCACACGCGCTTTCGCGAGCGCTCCGCGATGCGCCAGCAGGCGGTGGATGCCCGCGACTCCGACATCATAGATATGCTGAACGTTATTGCCCATCAGTTCTGCGGTGACGACCGCTTCTTCGGCCACTGGGATGTCGCTGGTTCCCGCGGAGACGACCACGATCACTCCCTTGCCGTGCCGCTTGCGGTCGCGCTTGAGCACGATGGCGCGAGCGATTGGGCGATACTCTGGACGATATTCTGGACGATATTCGGCCAGGTCAACAGCGGCGGCGACGGCGGCATACTGTTCCTCGGTAGCTCGGGTCGCCAGCACGTTACCGCCATGGGCGGCGAGACGGGTGAAAATGTCCGTCACCTGGCGCGGCGTTTTGCCCTCGGCAAAAATGACTTCGGGCATTCCGTGGCGAAGGGCACGATGGTGGTCGACCTTGGCGAAACCGAGATCCTCAAAGGGCAGGTGGCGCAGGCGCTCTACGGCCTCGTCCGGAGAGAGACGCTTTTTTCGGACCTGCTCGAACAGCTTGCGAAGTGCTTGGGAATTCATGCAGACGTCATTGTAGATTGGCGGGGGCTGGGTTGAGTCGAGGAGGGGCAAAATCAACCACGGGGGACACAGAGGAGCACAGGGCAACCCCCACAGGGAAAACCGATCATTCAGGCTACGCTTTGACCAGTGCAGGGTCTGCTGTGGCGCTTCGTGGATGGCGCGTTCCCGACAAAAATCAAGTCCTTTCAGTAACTTACCTAGATTACTCTAGTGGTTCTACGCCCCTCGGATAGATTGCCGGTGTCTCCGGAGCACCCTATAATCACGGTACTCTGGTTCTGGATTCTCCGGCAGGTTTGCAGGTAGGCATGCCCTAGAGTAAGTGTGCCTTTTGGCCGATCTGAAACACGTATGCGAAAACGCCTGCAAATCACGCTGATCGGCAGCTTAATCGCGATCTCCTTTCTTTCCACACTGTTCTGGACGGTGCCGGCGCGTGCCCAGTCGGGCGCGCGGTCAGGTACGCGCGCGGACGCGATTACCGCGACTACAGACGAATCCGGCCGCAAGATCTATATCAACGGAGATGGGCCTTCCACTGCCTCGAGGACGGAGGCTTGGACACCTTCCCGATCCGGCCTGGTTTATTGGAGTGTGACCGAACACCGCTTCAAGCCGGTTCCGACGAGCGGAGCGGTGATGCGCGCGGCACGCTCGGCGGCTTTGGAAGTCAACACTTACCTCGACGGCAGGGCACAGACTCACCAGACTCTTAACCGCGCTTTTACCGCGCAGGACATCGACGCCGCGATTGACCAGGCGGCCGCCCGCCACAACGTGGATCCAAGCCTGGTACGGTCGGTGGTAAAGGTGGAATCGAATTTCAATCCTAATGCGGTTTCGCGCAAGGGCGCCATGGGGCTGATGCAGTTGATGCCCTCGACGGCGCGTTCGCTCAATGTTTCCAATCCTTTTGACCCACAACAAAACGTGGATGCTGGGGTTAGACATTTAAGGAGACTGTTGGATAGCTACGGTGGCGACGTCCGCCTCAGTCTGGCAGCCTATAACGCTGGTTCGGGAGCGGTGGCACGCAGCGCGGGCGTTCCGCATTTCAGGGAAACGCAGAATTATGTTCGCCGGATCACGAATTTGTACAACGGTGGCAGCGAACCGGGGTCGTACATTTTCGGTAACCCGGCACATGAACCGGTCCGGGTGCAACGCGATGCTCGGGGTGTGCTGCACATCAGCAACACGGAATAGCATGCGTCTCCCGTGCTGGTAGCGGGAGCGTGGGCTGAGCAAGAACACTGCGAAAACGTCGATTTTTCGATGCCCAGCCCCTAAAGGGGCATCTGATTTAAAGGAACTTGCGGTATCGCTAAAGCGATACCCTGATACGAACCCGGTAGCGGTAAAGGGCGATATCCTGATACGAAGTTGGTAGCGGTAAAAGGCGATATCCTGATACGAAACCGGTAGAGGTAAAGGCGATATCCTAATACGAAGTTGGTAGCGGTAAAAGACGATACCCCGATACGAAATCGTTGTCGCTAAAGCGATACACTGAGACTGGACCGGAGTTCTTCCGCAACCGGTTAGTACGTGACAGTAAGCACGGAATCGGCAAGTGAAGACCCAGGCTTCTACGACCCTAACTCGCGGCCCCCGCGCCCTGCGCCTCGGCGCAGCGCTTTTGCTGGCGCTGCTGTCGCTGGCTACCGCATCGGCTCGCATCCACCACAACGATGCCTGGGCCCGTCAGCAATTCGCCAAGGCGGAACGCATGCGGGAGGCTCTCAATGGCCGCCCCGTTGGAGAGCGCAGTCGCCGCGAATACCAGCGTGTGATCGACTCGTACCGCCGCGTTTATTTCGGTTCTCCGGCCTCATCGAAGGCGGACCCGAGCGTGGTGGCGACCGCTGAACTAATGATCGAGATGGGCCGGCGCTTTGACGACAACAAGATTCTGCGCCGCGCCGTTGACCAGTACCGTTTCCTGCGCAAAGAGTATCCCGGCAGCAAATACCGCTTCGACGCGCTCTTCACGATCGGCGAAATCTATAAGGACGATCTCAACGATCCTGAAGAGGCGCGAGCGATCTTCGAAGACTTTCTTCATCGCTATCCGCGCAACCGGCTGGCCGACGACGCCCGCGCGGCAATGAAGGAAATCGACGCCGAGGCGGACGCAAGGGAACGCGCGGCGCAGAAGGCCGCGCGCAAACAGCAGCGGTCTGCTAGTGTCGGTGGTAATGCCAGTGACGCCGGCGCCAACAGCAACACCGACGCCGCCTCCGAATTCGCAAATGCCGCGAGCGACCGACGCAGCGCGTTGCCGCGGGTCACTGGGGTTCGCCACTGGTCCACGCCCGATTACACACGCGTCGCCATTGACGTCGAGCAGGAAGTGAAGTTCGGTTCCCAGCGCATCTCGCATCCGGACCGCATTTTCTTCGACCTGCGCGACACGAAACTCGCTTCCACCCTGGTCGGCAAGACCTTCGACGTGGACGATGGCTTCCTGAAGAAGATTCGCGTTGCCGAATTTCAGCCGGGACGCACGCGAATTGTGCTGGAAGTGGACGACCTCGCGAGGTACGACGCTTTCCTGTTGCCTGACCCGTACCGGCTCATCATTGATATTCACGGGAAGGATATGCACGGGAATCAGAGCCGGGCGACGGGCAATTCGAAGATAGACGCAGCTAAGACGGACATTATCAAGACGGACACAGCCAGCATCAAAGACCGCGCCGCTGCGGAGACGGCCACAACGGCGTCCGCGGAATCAGACGACGATTCCAGCGAGCCCACGGCGTCGTCAAGCGGAGACTCAAAATCCGCGGGACGGAAACAAGAATCGGATAAAGATGCGGTTCGCTTTTCGAAATCGGGACCCGTCGAAACGGACTTGCCCGCCGAAGATGTTGCTACGGACTCCAAGCCGCCCGACCCCGCGAATCCAGCGAACGGCGTTGGAGTAGTCAAGACCACGGTTGCGGTCAAAGGGTCGAATCACGGGATCCCGAAAACGATCGTCGAGGCGGAGGACAGTGTGCCGTCGACTGTCGCTACGCTCACGCACGAGAAACTTCGCCCCGAAGTGACGTCTTCATCTTCATCGCGCCGGAAAAAGTCTCGTTCAGCCGCAGCCGCGCCTGACACCGCGGATCTTCGTCCTGAAACTCGAGAAGCGCGTCCCACCGCTGCCGGCGACCGATCTTTGATTCGCGCTCTAGGTCTGAAGATTGGGAAGATCGTCATCGACGCCGGGCACGGGGGCCATGACACCGGCACGATTGGTCCGAACGGCCTGCTGGAGAAGGACGTGGTGCTCGACGTGGCCAAGCGCCTTGGCCGTTTACTCGAAACCCGGCTTGGCGCCGAAGTTATTTACACGCGGCAGGACGATACCTTTATTCCGCTCGAAACCCGCACCGCGATTGCGAACCGGGAGCGGGCGGACTTGTTCATCTCGATCCATGCCAACTCGAGCCGTGATTCCGATGCGCGCGGCGTCGAAACCTACTACCTGAATTTCACCTCGTCGCCGGAAGCGCTGGAAGTTGCCGCCCGCGAAAACGCGGTGTCGGAGAAATCGATCCACGAACTGCAGGATCTGGTGAAAAAAATTGCGCTGAAAGACAAAATTGACGAATCGCGCGAGTTTGCCGGCGACGTGCAGGAATCGCTTTACGGAGGCCTTTCCCTGAACAACGCCGGGATCCGCAATCGCGGGACCAAGAAGGCGCCCTTCATCGTGCTGATTGGAGCGAATATGCCTTCGATTCTGGCTGAGATTTCGTTTGTGTCGAATCCCACCGACGAGCGAAAACTTGAAACCTCGGAGCATCGTCAGCGCATCGCCGAGTCGCTCTATCGAGGTGTCTCCAAGTACGCCAGCGGCCTAAGCGGCGTGAAAGTGGCGAGCAAGATCGACAAAGGCGAAGGGCAGTAAGTAGCGGGTGGCTGTCTGTGGCAATCCTCTTCAGTCCTCCTCTTCAATCCTCCTCTTCAAATCCTTCCCCTGGTGGAAACTTTCACGGGCCGCCGGTAGTCTAATCCAATAGCACAGGTGTGCTTTTTCCCGAATGAAATTCTCTCGACAACTCTCTGTTGTGCTCATATTTCTTTTTTGCGCCTTTTCTTGCGCGGCGGCCTTCGCTGCTGGGCCGCCCGCGCCGGTCGCCGTTCCTCAGACCTCTGTCTCTCCGACCGCAGTCCTTCCCAATGCGTTCGCTGGCTGGGAGGTGAAAGGCGTTGTTGTCCGGAGTGACGATCCCGCTGCCGCCGATGCAGTGAATGCGCCCGTACTGAAGGAATACGGCTTCCAGCGTTTGGAGAAGGCGGCTTATACACGCGACGACGGCCGCAATCTGGTGATCAAAGCCGCTGTGTTTGAAGATGCCAGCGGCGCTTACGGCGCCTTCACCTACTACTATTCTGCCGAGATGGGGGAGGAAACAATTGGCGGGCAGGCGGCGTTTCTGAATAACCGCGTGCTGTTCCATCAGGGGAACGTGCTGGTGGATGCCGTGTTCGACCGAATGAGCGTAATGTCGGCCGCGCAATTGCGGGTACTGGCCGGGTTGCTGCCGCAAGCGGAAGGCAGCAAGGACAATTCTCCCGCGCTGCCAACTTATCTTCCGAAGCGGGCTTTCGAGAGGAATCTCGAACAGAATACGACGAAGTACATTCTGGGTCCGGTCGCACTCGATCGGGTCGGATCGCCTCTGCCGGCTTCGATGGTGGATTTCAAGTCTGGCGCGGAAGTTGTGATTGGAAAGTATGCGGCGGCCGCGGGCGATGCCACGCTGATGCTCATCGAATATCCAACGCCGCAGATTGCGTCGGAACGACTGCGGCAGATTGACTCGTCGCACGTAGATCCCTCACACCCCGTCCCGCAGCAACAGCCGGGGGTTGCGACCATTCTTGATGTGGGTCCATTCTTTGACACACGCACGGGGCCGATCATTGTGATCGCAGCAGGCCCGCTTTCAAAAAGCGAAGCGAGATCGCTGATGTCGTCGATCAGCTACGAAGCCGATGTCACGTGGAATGAAAATACCTACGTGACCAAGAAAGACAATCTGGCAAATTTGTTGTTCAACGTGATTGTTCTTTGCGGAATCGTAGCCGGCCTGGCGCTGGTTGCTGGTATCGCATTTGGCGGCTTGCGGGTGCTCGTGAAGCGGATTTTTCCCGACTCCGTGTTTGATCGCCGGGAGGCGATGGAAATCATCTCGCTGCACCTGGAAGACACCCCCCGGCCGGCGCCTCGGGAGCGGTAAGTCATTCAATCAAATGTCGTTAGAGTCGAAAAACAGGAATTTCACCCGATTTGGAGCTCGTTTGCTGACTTGTGCACGTAGCGCGTAAGTTGTTGAAAATAAGAGTATTTAAGTCACACATTTTGCTTGACACTGTGCTTTTAAGGCTCATAAGATTCCCGCAGAAAGTTCTGATGGATGAAACCTCCGTTGGGACTATTCTCCCTTGAAAGAAAAGGCCGCCCAAGTTGCCGGGTGGCCTTTTCGTTTGTGAAGCAGTTTGGTGAGTTCTCGGTTCACAGTTCTCAGTTCCCATTCTCAGTAAACCGAACCCATTCTTTAGCCGGCTGAGAACCGAGAACTCTTTTCGAAACTAGCGAGCGCTTGCATCCGTATCACTCGCAGGGCAGAATTAGTGCGACATGGAGGAGAGGCAATGTTTTGCGATCAATGTGGTTCGCAGTTGCAAACGGGAGAGGTACGCTGCGGACGCTGCGGCAAACCCGTGCTCGGGCTCATCGAGCTTCGGCGTAGCCGGGTGCGCGAGCATGTCCGTCTGTTAGGCATTCTCTGGATGGCATACTCGGCGTTGCACGTGGTTGCCGGAGCGGCCCTGATCATTGTCGCGCAGACGATTTTCGGTAACGTGATCCACGTTCCCGACGGTCCTCCACCTGGGGCCTCGGTCTGGCTTCGGCCACTCCTCACCTTCGTTGGATGGTTGATCCTGGCGAAAGCCGCGGCAGGGTTTTTCGCGGGCTGGGGCTTGCTGCAGCGGCAGGAATGGGCGCGCACGGTTGCTCTGGTTGTGGGCTTCGTGGCGTTGTTGAATGTCCCGCTCGGTACGGCGCTCGGCATCTACACGCTGTGGGTGCTGCTACCCAGGCAATCCGACGACGAGTACAAAGCGCTGGCACAGGCCGCATAGCACGCTGCGCATTTTCTACGCGCGATTTCTGCGCGGCGACTTCCCCGGTTGTTGGCGTGAACTACAATCGCACACGAGGGGCGCATCCCAATTTAAACCTGCCGATAGTTTAGAATGATGTGAAATGGTTTCGCGAAACAGCTTCCCCGTACGTGGTTGAAGGCCGACGTAGCTCAGTTGGTAGAGCAGCCGATTCGTAATCGGCAGGTCACCAGTTCAACTCTGGTCGTCGGCTCCATCCTTCTCCGGTCATGTTCATGAGTTCTCCCGCCCCAACCACACCTCTGAGCCGCCGCGAAATGCTTGCGCGGCTGGGCAGGACGATGCTCGCGTCTCCCTTGCTGAACATGGCCTGGTTGAACATGGCGTGGTTCAACATGACGATGATCAGTACGTCCTGCGGCGGGTCTGGAACCAGCAATTCCGTGCCGCCTCCACCGACAGATGATCAATTTCTGGATGAAATCGAGCGTGCCATCTTCCTCTACTTCTGGGAGCAGGCCAGTTCGACTACGGGCCAAGTGAAGGATCGTGCCTTCGCCGTTGGGAACGACAGTCGCACGGTCGCAAGCATTGCCGCCACGGGCTTTGGTCTAACTGCTCTGTGCATCGCGGACCAGCGTGGCTACATGGCCAGCGCCGACATTGTCGCGCGTGTCCAGGCTACATTGAGTTTCCTTCTCAACCAGATGCCGAACCAAAACGGCTTTTTCTACCACTTCGCGGACATGAATACCGGGCAGAGGGCAAACAACTCTGAAGTTTCTTCGATTGATACTGCAATCCTGCTGTGCGGCGTTCTCACCTGCCGGCAACACTTTCAGGACCAGCAGATCGTAGATCTCGCGACGCAAATCTATCAGCGCATCAACTGGCCGTGGATGCTCAACGGCGGAAGTACCTTCTCCATGGGCTGGACGCCGGAGAGTGGATTTCTGACTGCGCGCTGGGATACTTATTCCGAGCTGATGATGCTGTACCTGTTGGGAATCGGCGCTACCGTGAACCCGATCCCGGCAAGCGCGTGGCAAGTATTTGCGCGGCCGTCGCTGACTTACCAGGGGTTGACCTACATTACGAATACCAACGCGCCGCTGTTCATCCATCAGTATTCCCACGCCTGGTTCGACTTTCGCAACAAGCAGGACGCCTACGCCAACTACTTCAACAACTCCATCACTGCAACGCAAGCGCACAAGCTGTTCTGTTCTTCGCTCGCCAGTCAGTTTTCCGATTATTCCGGCAAACTGTGGGGAATCACGGCGTCGGACTCAGTGAACGGCTATGTGGCGTGGGGCGGGCCACCGGCGATGGGGCCGATTGATGGTTCCATCGTTCCCTGTGCCGCTGGCGGATCCATTCCGTTTCTGTCCGCGGACTGCATTGCGGTGCTGCGCAACATCCAGAGCGGGTTCCCGAAGGCGTGGCAAAGGTACAGCTTTGTGGACGCGTTCAATCCTCTTTCCGGCTGGTACGACACCGATGTGATCGGGATTGATTTGGGCATCATGATGCTGATGGCGGAGAACCAGCGCACCGGCTTCGTATGGAACACATTCATGAAGAACCCTGAAGCTGTTGCCGCAATGACGGCGGTTGGGTTCCATTAGGGTGCTGCGGATTATGTTGGTTCAGGCGCGAATTTTTCCGGTATAGAGCGCCATGCCCACCACGGCGTCAATTCCCAGCGCGTCGAGGCTTTCGATCTCCTGCTGTTCGGTGATACCGCCGGCGACTATGAGGTGCCGGGCAGTGGCGCGCCGGATGGAATGAACCGTTTCCATCGGGATTCCGCCCATCAAGCCTTCCGTGTCGATGTGGGTATAGAGGAAGCTGTCGCAGAAAGGTTCTAGCTCGCGAATCATGTCGAAAGCCGTGACCGCAGTGTTCGTGCGCCAGGCGTCGATTGCGACTCGGCCTCCTCTGGAGTCGAGAGCAAACATTAGAGCTGCTTTTGGGAGGTCGTCTGCCAGTGCGCGCGCGTGTTCATGGTTGATGCGGCCATTAGTCAACAACGCGGAACCGATAATGACCTTGCGCGCGCCGATGTCCAGAAGTTCCTGCGCGGTTTCAAGGCTGCGGATGCCGCCGCCAACCTGGCAATTCAGGCGGCCGACGATTTGCTTCACCAATGACCGGTTGTTACCGACTCCGCGGGCGGCGTCGAGGTCGATGAGTTGGACCATGGGATACTTCGAGAAGCGTTCGATCCAATAGTTGAAGTTGTCGAACTCCAGTTTCTTCTTCTCGCCCTGGACTAGCTGAACGATCTTTCCGTCCATAAGGTCGATCGACGGAATCAGCATGGCCACCTCACCGGCACGTTGGCAGCGTGGAGTTCGCGTTTCAATTGTCCGATGTTTTCGATACCGAAATGGAAGATGGAGGCGGCGAGAGCGGCGTCGGCGCGACCGTTGCGGAATACGTCTATGAAGTGTTGTGGCGAACCGGCACCGCCCGACGCGATCACAGGAATCGAAACTGCGTCGGCCACAATCTGCACCAGTTCACAATCAAAACCAGCCTGGGTTCCGTCGCGGTCCATTGAAGTGAGCAGGATTTCGCCTGCACCGCAATCGGCCGCTTCCCGCGCCCATTGCAGCGCGTCGCGGCCCGTGGGAATGCGCCCTCCGGCAACGAACACTTCGAAACCGCCGTTCACCCGCCGGGCATCGATGGCCACGACGACCGCTTGCGAGCCAAAACGGGCGGCAATTTTTCCGATCAGCATCGGGTCCTTTACCGCCGCCGAGTTGATGGCAATCTTGTCGGCGCCGGCCTCGAACACGGCCTCGGCGTCGGAGAGTTCACGGATTCCTCCGCCGACCGTGAACGGAATAAACAAACCGCGTGCCGTGCGGGAGACGACATCGAGCATCGTGTGGCGTTTATCGCTCGTGGCCGTGATATCGAGCAGAACGATTTCGTCCGCACCATCGCGGGCGTGAGCAGCGGCACAGTCCGCGGGGTCACCAGCATCGCGCAGATTGAGAAACTGCACGCCTTTCACGACCCGGCCGTCGTCCACATCGAGACAGGCGATGATGCGCTTGGTCAGCATTTCACCTCACAGAAATTCTTGAGGATGAGAAGTCCCACGGTCCACGATTTTTCTGGATGGAACTGTACCCCGAAAATATTTTCTTGTTCGACGGCGGCGGAAAAGTGCGCTCCGTATTCGCTCGCCGCGATGGTGGCGGCAACCACCGGCGCTTGAAAAGAGTGAGTGTAGTAAACAAAGGAGTCGGGTGCGACGTTACGCAGCAAGCGCGAGCTTTCCCGTGCCGAGCTTTCCCGTACCAACAGCGAATTCCATCCGACGTGCGGCGATTTCACCGATGACGGAAACGGCCGGCATCTGCCAGCAAAAATTCCTGCTCCCGCGAACTGGGGAGCCTCATCGCTGCCCTCGAATAGCCATTGCATTCCCAGGCATATGCCAAGGAATGGCTTGCCGGCTCTCGCGCCTTGCAGCACGGCGTCTCGCAAGCCCGTGTTGTCGAGGCCGCCCAACGCGGAGAAGTGGCCGACGCCGGGCAGAACGATCTTGTCCGCGGTTGCGACGACTTCAGGTTGCGTGGTTACGACGACTTTTGCGCCGAGATAGTCAAACGCCTTCTTCACCGAATTCAGGTTGCCGGCGCCGTAATCCACGATGGCGATCACAACAGCCCCTTGGTGCTCGGCAGCATGCGTCCGAGGCGCCGATCGCGGGAGCAGGCTACACGAAGCGCACGTGCAAAAGCTTTGAACAGGGCTTCGATCTTGTGATGGCTGGAGCGCCCGTAAAGCACACGGGCATGAACATTCGCGCGCGCGCCGCGCGCGAAACCCTCAAAGAAGTCGCACACCAGTTCCGTTTGCAGATCGCCGACCCGAGCCGCGCGGACCTTGGTCTGAACCACTGCCACCGCGCGGCCGCCGAAATCCACTGCCGCCAATCCGAGAGTCTCGTCCATGGTCATCAAAAAATAGCCGGCTCGCAGGATGCCGCGCCGGTTGCCCAGAGCGCGGTCGAAGGTCTCGCCCAAGGCGATTCCGACATCTTCCACGGTGTGGTGCTGATCCACGTCCAAGTCGCCCAGAGCGGCGAGTTTCAAGTCGAACCCGCCATGACGCGTGAACAGTTCCAGCATGTGATCGAGAAAACGGATACCGGTGGAGACCTCGTACTTTCCACGGCCTTCAATGGTGAGGGCGATTCGAATTTCTGTTTCCGCGGTCTTGCGATGCAGTTTGGCTTTCCTCACGCCCGCACTCCTGTTGGCAAACTAGTTCGCAATCCAAGCTGCTCGACCACGTCGCGCAGAGCAGTGAGGAGAATCTCTGAATGTCCGTCCGATCCCACCGTCAGGCGGACGCAACCTTCACAACCGGGATCGGAGTGGCGGTCGCGAACCAGAATCCCGCGATCGCGCAGGGCTCGAACGAACTCCGCGTGGGCTGAGCCAATGCGTACGAGCACGAAATTGGCGTGGCTCGGCCAGTAATGCAATCCGAGATTGTCAAGTTCCTGCTGCAATCGCTTGCGGTTGCTTAGCACCTGCGCGACATAGCGGTTGACGTACTCCTGATCTTGAAGAGCCTCCGGCAGGACTGCGAGGGCGGCGGCGTTGACGTTGTAGGGTGATGCCATGCGGCGGACCATCGCCATCTGACGGGCTTCTCCCGCAAGAATGCCAATGCGTAAACCAGCGAGGCCGTAAGCCTTGGAAAAAGTCCGCGCCACGAAAAGATTCTCGATCTGCCGCGGTTGGTTAATAAGCGCCTCAATAAGCGTTTCTCCGTGAAATTCGAAGTACGCCTCATCGACGAGCACAGCAGCGTGCGGCGCTGCTTGCGCAATCTGAATCAGGACATTGCCTGCAACCGCTGCTCCGGTTGGATTGTTGGGATTCGCCACCGCGATGAGCCGGGTTCGCGGGCTGAGTTGAGCGAGGAGTGCCTTTTCCGGAAAGGTGAAATTGTCACCGGCGCGCACTTCGACAACACGCGCGCCTTCGGCCTGAGCGAAGATGGCATACATTGCGAAGGTGGGCGTAACGATGAGCGCTTCGTCCCCGGGATCTAGATACGTGGAGCTGAGAAGATGAATCGCTTCGTCGACTCCGTTAGTGAGCAGAACCTTCGCCGGATCGAGTCCGAGAAAGGCGGCGACTTCTTTTTCAACCGGCTCGCGCTCGGGATAGCGCGCCAGCAGTTCGGAATCGAGCGAGCGCAACCGCGCCAGCACGCGCGGCGAACATCCCACGGTGCTTTCGTTGAAATCTAGACGCAGTCCCACTCGCCCCGCCAGAGGAGGCCGATAAGCGTGCAGATTTTTCACCGCGTCGCGAGCTTCAAGCATGGGATAACCTCACTCGGAATGCCTCCGCGTGTCCCTTCAAGCCTTCGGCATTGGCCAGCGTAATGCCTGGAGGCGCGATTCGGCGGATTCCCTCGCGGGACACTTGCTGGCAGGCAATGACGCGGACGAAATCGAACACGCTGAGACCGCCACGCCCACGCGCCATCCCACCCGTGGGCAGCACATGGTTTGGTCCGGAGACGTAATCGCCTGCGGCTTGAGGCGTGAACTCATCCAGAAAAACCGCGCCCGCGTGCTGCACTGCCGACGCCAATGCCGCCGGGAGCGTGAGATGCTCGGGCGCGATGCGATTCGATATCTCGACAGCCTGGTCAAGAGACGCGACCAGAAGGATGGCGCCGCGACGCGAGAGTGATTGGGCGGCGATAGGGTTGGCACGCGTGCGCTTCTGCACCTCTTTCTGAACTCTTTTTGCTAACGCGGGCGCAGTTGTTATGAAGATACACAGCGCGTCGGGATCATGTTCCGCCTGGGCGACCAGGTCGGAAGCGATGCAAGCCGGATCGCCGTCTGCGCTGATGATGACCGCTTCGGTGGGACCAGCCAGGAATTCAATGGCGCAATCGAAAGCTACGAGTTTCTTGGCGGCGGTCACGTACCGGTTGCCCGGACCGACGATCTTGTCTACGCGCGGGATTTCTTCAGTTCCGTAGGCAAGGGCGGCGATGGCCTGTGCTCCACCGACTCGGTAGAACTCGCGCACGCCGAGGTATGCAGCGGCTGCCAAGGTTGCTCGGGCCGGGCGTGGAGACGCAACGCGAATCTGCCTCACACCGGCGACCTGCGCGGGAATTACCGTCATGAGCAACGTAGACGGCAAAGGATAGCGGCCGCCCGGGACATAGCATCCCACCGATTCCAGAGGACGCAACAATTGGCCTACGAAGACGCCGGGCTGGATTTCGCGCCGCCACTCGTTGGACGCTTGGGGGGACGCTTGGGGCGCTTGCCACTCCGCATAGCGGCGGATGTTGTCCGCAGCCTGCTTGATCGCCTCCTGCAGCTCTGGATCGGTCTGCTCCCAAGCCTCCCGGAGATCGGCCTCGGGAACACGGAGTGGCTCGCCCGTGCCCAATCCGTCCCAACGTGCGGCGTAGCGACGTAGCGCGCGATCACCGTTACGCCGGACGTCATTCACAATTCGGCGCACTACCGGCTCGACGTCTGCCAGATCGGTCGCGCCGCGCTCGGCCAGCGCAGTCACAAGACGAGCTTGGGCGGCGCCTTCGAGAATGCGCATCACATCGTTGCGCGTCACGCGATTGCGCATCACCTTCCGCATCACATCACCACCTTGTTCAGCGGATATTCGACAATCCCCTGAGCGTTGGCTTGTTTCAGCTTCGGAATCAGCGACCATGCGGTGTGCTCTTCAATGACTGTATTGACTGCGACCCACTCGCCATCGGCCAGGGGCGCGACGGTCGGATTTTTCAACGCTGTCAGAAGGCCGAGGACGGCAGGCAAGTCCGCTTTGCGCACGTTGAGCATCAGACCGACCCGTCCATGCGCGGCCATAGCCCCACTGAGCATCACCGCCAGGTTCTCAATTTTTTCTCGCCGTGAAGGATCGGCCCAGGCGGCCTTGTTCGCGACCAGTTGCGTGTTGGACTCGAGAACTGTTTCGAGGATTCTGAGGTGATTGGCGCGCAGCGAACTGCCCGTTTCCGTGACTTCGACGATGGCGTCTGCGAGCAACGGCGGCTTGACTTCGGTTGCTCCCCAGGAGAATTCGACCCGCACGGCAACGTTCCGGCTCGCGAAATAATTGCGGGTGAAACTGACCAGCTCGGTGGCAATGATTCGGCCGTCGAGGTCTTCGAGTTTCTGGAAGGCCGAATCCTCAGGGACGGCCAGCACCCACTTGACCGTGCCCATGCTTTGTTTGGCATAGATCAGATCGGTGACCTTGACTACCTCGAGGCCGCTTTCGAGCACCCAGTCCAGTCCAGTCAAGCCGGCATCGAGGGCGCCATGTTCGACGTACCGGGCCATTTCCTGGGCCCGAATGAGCAGGCATTCGATCTCGGGATCATCCGTGGAGGCGAAATAAGAACGGGCGTTGGTGTAGACGCGTAGCCCGGCGCGCGTGAAGAGGCTCAACGTCGCTTCCTGCAAACTTCCTTTGGGGATGCCCAGTCGCAGTTTCATCGGTCCGCCCTCGCTTGCTCAAGTGGAGTTTCGAGCCCGCTCCCTAGAGGCAATTCCTGCGTGAAGCAGGAACGCGTCCCGGTGTGGCAGACCTTGCCCTCGCCCAGCACACGGACGCGCAGCAGTACCGTATCCCGGTCGCAATCGGTCCAGGCTGCAACCACTTGCAGACGATTGCCGGAGCTCTCTCCTTTGGTCCACAGCGTCTGGCGGGTGCGGCTATAGAACGTCACGAATCGAGTGCGCAGGGTCTTATCCAGAGCTTCCCGATTCATAAAGCCCACCATCAGCAGCTCGCCGGTGCCCGCATCCTGAATGACAGCTGGTGCCAGGCCCTGCATCTTGTCGAAGTCGATTTCCATTGGATCCTCCTAATCTCCGTACCAGATTTTCAGAGCTCGGACAAAAGCAAAAAGCCCGCTGGGCGAGTTGTGCGCCAGCGGGCTTGGATTTCCTATGAGTGCTTCTTGGTTATCCGTTGTCCCCCGCCGACACGCTCATCGCATGGTGATGATGGTGATGGCGATGGGTCAGCGAAGTCATCGTGAACATGATATTAGGGTAGTGGCGTGATGGTTGTCAATCTGTTGCTAGGGTGAGACTACCATGGGGATGAAACGTGCCCTCTCACTGGAGTTTGACCACCCATTTGACTCGTACGCAGTCTGGTTGCAGGGCGTGGCGTTGAAGCATTGCTCGAAAGGACTCATCCTCAACCCCGCCAATCAGGAACGAGCTAAGAGTGTGCACTTTTGAACAGACAGGGCCGGGGCGTTCCGCAAGAATCCTTGTGCACACTCGATTCGCAAACCCGGATGCTCCGAAAATTTGAAGATGCAATTGGAAAACTTCAAAAACGCCCTGAGCCAGCACTTCGGACGCATCCGGCGGTGGTTTTACGAAAATACAGATCTTCGTAAAAGGTGCTAATGGATAATATTGGACAGCACAAGTCAGCCGCAGAGCCGGACCCGGAGTTCGTAGAATGCGCAATCGTTGAAGTGTTGGAGATCGCCCAGCGCCAGGGCATCACCGCTGCTGATTTCATTCAAATGCTGGACTCCGGAATGCGAATATCAGATTTCTTGAATGCGATGAGCGTGTTTACAAATGCCGGCCATGCCGCTGGTTGTGACTATTCCTAGTGCAAGCTTCCGCTTCTTGACTCGGACATCTTTGTCGATCTGATATGTCGATCTGACAGATGTCAATGTCAATGTCTCGCCGCGAAATCGCGATTCTCCAAGGGCTATCAAACGCTGGCGCCCCTCTGCCTTGCCGCGGGGCAAACCCCGCGATCATGCCCCCTCACCCCGTCAATCTGTCTCAAGTCCGTTTAGCTGAACCCTCACGCCAGGTCCCATAGACGTTTGAAGTGTTCAAATAGCCGTGAAGGGGAAAATGCCCGGCTCTCGTTCTAGTGGATAAGGCCTAAGTGCGGGGCGTCCATAAATCATAACGACCGCACCGGTCGCCGCATTTTTTCCACGGTCTTTGCGTGACAGGGTGAAACGCTGCCCTTTCTTTCAGCACTATTCTTTAAAATGAGAAGACCGCTGCGGGAGATGACAGACTTCCAGGAGAGCACAAAGCCATTTCCAAGGAGGGAAGGATGAAAGCGAAAGCCGCCAGCGCAGTATCGCTGAGTCCGCTGGTAGACCATGTGGTGATCATCGTCAAAGAAAACCACACTTACGACAACTACTTCGGCACCTTCCCGAATTCTGAGGGCGATAACAAACTGGGGAAGGAGCCGAATCCTCCAAATGTCAGCCCGGACCACCGCCATGAGACCTGGATGACGCGTGATTCGGACCAGCGGTATCGGGTGCAATATTCCGAGGCGGACATCCCAACCTACTTTGCGCTGGCGCGCCAATACACGATTTGTGACCATTTCTTTTCGGAGGTAGCGGGGCCCTCGACTCCCAGCCACCTCATGCTGATTACGGCTGATTCTCCCGTCATCAACAACCCGCCCTTTAGCTCATCGCCAACAAATTTATACAATTTGAGCTCGCTGCCGCTTGCATTGCAGAAAGCGGGACTTACCTGGGGAAACTACGGCGGTTATGCGTTTCACTACATAGGCGAACTGGCGGCGCTTTCGCAGAATCACAGTCGGGATTTGTTTGCCCATCAGGCGGCCGCAGGCCAGCTCCCCTCCGTTTCCTGGGTCTATGGGGACGGTAACCCCCCGTACAGCGAACATCCCAGGCAGAACATTACCTCAGGTTCGGAATGGACCGGTCAACAGATTCAGGCCATCGTGGATGGCGGGTTGTGGCCGCGCACCGTTGTTTTTGTTACCTGGGATGACTGGGGCGGATGGTACGACCATGTCGTTCCCCCCAATGTTGAAAAATGGGACAGCCGTCGTGCGCAGTATCCGGGGGACGCGCATCCGGAGTTTGATGGCCAGCAGTTTCGATACGGCTCGCGCGTTCCTTGTCTTGTCATCAGTCCGTATGCGCGGCAGGGATATGTCTCGCAGACACAACACTCCCATATCAGCCTGTTGAAATTCTGTCAGGAATTGTTCGGCGTTCCGTCCATCAATCCTCGGCTGGATACCGCCGATGACATGTCCGATTGTTTTGATCCAACGCAGGCGCCGCTTGCGCCACCGAAGCTTCCGGCGCCAACGGCGCTGGGACGCGGAGGGACTGGGGGAGTGCCGGGGCCGGTACAACCGCCGAAACCAAAACCGAAACCAAAACCGAAACCGACACCGACACCGCGTAGGCCGCATAAGTGAGTCGGTGCGCTCCCACGGTCGCCGAAGCCCAGGGGGAGTGAACCGATAGTACTTCTGAGCGGCTGCCATCCCGCTGATAGCGGTATCGTGGTAGCAGGAATCAAGAGCAGAGGAGGTCACATGAGCACCAAGGGAATCACAGAACCGCGGCGTCCGATGAATGTTTATGTTCGGCGAGGCTCCAGTGCGGAGAAGGCTTTCAGGAAACGCGCTGGATCGCCTTCGCCAAAGGCGATTGCGCCAGGCATTGCACCCACTCCGGAACACGATCTCAAATATCAGGGCGGGAAAACAATTCAAGACTTGAGATTCATGAATTTCTACGTTGGCGGGGATGCCTGGGACAAGGGTGATATCGCCAATATCGATAAGGCCCTCTCCGCGGCGATGTCCGACCAGGATCTCAATAATGTGATGGTGCAGTACTTTCCTGGTCCGATTACTACGACTTTTGACGGCTCCCAAACCCTGCCAGGCTCCCCTCCAGCGATCATGTCACAAGGGGACGTCGAGCAACTGGTGGCGACGTTCTACAGCGGAGGTAAATTGACCGGTCATGACTTGACGACGACGCTCTTCAACTTCATGCTTCCGCCCGGAACCGTGTTGAATACCGACACCGCGACCACAGGTGGTGGAGAGCATGTGGCGTCCGGGGTCGAGAGGCAAGTGGGTGCGGTGAAACCGCGTGCCGTCGTGCCCAGAGCCCTCGTACCCAAAGATGACGCTGATTCGCTCAACGGGCTCGGTGGCTACCATGGATCGGTGCATGTCTCCGGTACCGACATCGTCTATTACGCGGTTGGCGTTTACTCGCAAACCGAAGCCAATGGGACGGTGAACGGCATCGCGGTGTTTGACCAGCCATGGAAAAATGTGGTCGCCACCTTCTATCACGAACTGAATGAGGCTCGAACCGACGCGGATGTCGAAGATGCAATCCGTGCCGGGAACAACCCCAACGCCAACTCGTTCCTTGGGTGGGTATCGGATCAGGGCGAGGAGATCGGCGATTTTCCGGTGTCGGAGGCCGGTGGCGATTTGACGGAGGTATTTCAGGAGGTGGAACTCACGGACAACAGTGGTACGGTTCCCGTGCAGTTCATGTATTCGGATGCGGTCCACGGACCTGAGGGGCCTATTGCGCAGGCGCACGCACCCGTCACTCGTCTTCAACAGAGAAGCGCGTAAAACCACAGTGGCGAAAGCCGCGGCGGTGGCTACTTGCCCGTGTAGAGATCCGGAAACTGTTGCCGAAGGTTAGCAACTTTTGGCGCATCGTTATAGACGATGTAGGGACTGTCGGGATGACGGGTGGCGTAATCCTGGTGGTAGGCCTCGGCGGGATAAAAAGCTTTCAACGCGACTACTTGAGTCACGATAGGACGCGGGAAGACTTTGGCTTTCTCAAGTTGCGCGATGTACGCCTCGGCAATTCGTTTCTGTTCGTCGTTGTTGTAGAAAATGGAAGAACGATACTGGCTGCCGGTGTCTGGTCCCTGACGGTTCAACTGCGTGGGATCGTGCGCGACGGAGAAGAAGACTCGAAGAAGTTGTCCGTAGGTGATCTGAGAAGCATCGTAAGTGATCTTCACCGATTCGGCGTGGCCGGTGTCACCGTTGCTCACCAATTCGTATTCCGCAGTGCCGGCCGCGCCGCCGGAGTAGCCTGAGGTGGCGCTGATCACGCCCTTCACGTGCTGGAAAACAGCCTGAATGCCCCAGAAGCAGCCTCCGGAGATGACGGCGGTTTGTTCAGACTTGGCCGTCGCCAACGTGGCGTCGACAGCAGGGTTGGGGACGGCGGCACCGGAATGGTCGCTGGCGTTGCAGGCGACCACGCCCACGAGGGTTACCATCAAGAGCACAGCAGATACGCGCGAATAGAAGCTGGACATATATGTAACGAACTCCTTCAATAGAAGTAGAGTCGGCAGCCGGACAAAAGTTACAGATATTGCCGGTGGAGCGCCGGGCGTCCCCGCCCGGCTGGCACGAGCCTGGGAGCCGAGCTGGGACGGGCGAGGCGCCCGTCGTTCCATCGTTCCATTGCTCCATCGTTCCATTGCTCCATCGTTCGGTACGTCGCTCTGTCGGATGACTCATCACGCGGTCACCAGGTACTTTCTCATGCAGCGCACACAGGGAGAGTAACCCTGCCGCTCGGCCTCGGCGGCAGTGATTGTCCGCAGCTTCGTTTTTTCGTGGATAAATTCGCATCCAGCAACGTGAAACAGTTTCCCATCTTCCGAAACTACGACCATCATGTCCGGAGGCACGCCGGTGCCGGGTTTCGCGTGTTCGGAACGCAGCTCAGGAGCGTGGAGGGCTGAGGAGCGGGCCACCTCGATGGTGCCGGCGACCAGGCATGCCGCCGCGGCGGCTACCATCCACCCCAAAAAGCTCCTTCGGGTGGCCGGCATATTCTCGTCCAGTCGTTGGTGCAGACGCTGGCTGAAACCGAGGGGCACTTCGAGCATGCGTTCATCGCCATACAACTGGAGTACGTTGCGCGTGCCGTCCACTACGGCGGCGCAGCGCTTGCATCCGCGAATGTGTTCTTGCATGGCAACGCGCAAACCGGGTTCAACTTCGCCGTCGAGATAGTTTGATACTTCGCGCCAAACTTCTTCGCAGCTGACTACCATGGCTTCGTCCCCTTTACGAAAGACAACTTGCTGGTCATACTCCAGGCGCCGCCGAGACCGGGCGCGAGCAGATCGCGCAACATCAGCCGTGCCCGCAGTAACCGAGTTTTGACCGATGCGGTGGAGATACCGAGCGCCTTAGCCGTTTCCTCTATGCTGAGGTGCTGCATGTCGCGCAGGACAAAAACTTCACGGTAGATTTGCCCCAACTCGGCCAGCGCCTCGGCGAGCTTCTGCCGGACCTCGTTGCGTTCCAGCGTTTCCGACGGAATCTCCCGCCAGTCGGCGAAATCGCGAGGCGTATAGTTGCCTTCCTCGTCCTGACGATCGGCGATCGGTTCCATAATGTTGGCGTGTGCTTTCCTTCTTCGCATACGCGCCTCGTTGACGGTGATCTGGATCAGCCATGTGCTGAACCGCGACTCCGCGCGAAACTGCCGAATGTGTTTGAAGGCCTTCAACACCGCCTCCTGTGCCACATCCTCGGCGTCGGCCTCGTTCCGTAGAATCGCAAACGCTGCTGCGTACACGCGGCGTTCATAGGGGCGGATCAACTCATAAAAGAGCTCGTGCTCGCCAGCCAGGACACGCCGGATCAGCATCTCTTCGTTGAATTGTTCGGCTGGACGCTCCAGCGAAATCAGCCTCTCCGGCATCGCTCCTCACCGTTGACTCGACACCCATTATGCCCGACAGATCGCCCTCCTGTAGACACGCGGCTTGCCGCGTCTCTGCTAGCGCATCCAGTTCTCAGACTAGCGGGCGGGAGACGGCGCAAGCCCCGTCTCTACAGGAGGAAAAAACTTAGGTTCGGATTCTCCAGCCTAGTGTGATTCGCGAGCGCGACGTAAGTTTCGGCGTTACTTTGAAGTGCCAGCGCAAGAAAACCCACCACTTTTGTGCCATTTTTGCCCGATTCTCCACAGCCTTCCACCAGCTTGCTACTTGCATTCCCCCACACAAGTTCCGGATAATCATGGACAAGAGTTGATCGCCGTGTATCGTTATAGCCGCGCAGACCTGCTACGCATTCTCCGGCTCGTTCCTCGCCAGCTTCAGACCTGGGAGAAGGCGGGACTGGTAACGGCGAGCGAAGATTATTCCTTCTTCGATCTCGTGCAGATAAAGAAAGTGCGCGACCTCTGCGCCCAGCGTGTTCGTCCGGCCGTCATCCGGCAATCGCTCGAAGCCATGCAGAAGCAGGTTGCCGGCATGGAGAATCCACTGCTCGAGGCCGGCGCCTATCAGAGCGGACATCGCATTGCTTTCCGGCATCAGGGGCGGCTGCTGGAGCCCATCGCCGGACAGTTCATGTTCGATTTCTCGTCCGAAGAAAGAAAAGTGGTAACCAGCCAGCCGCGAAATGGACCGGAACTGGTGGTGACCGACGTTGCCGACTTGTTTGCGCGCGGGATCACGCTGGAAGAAAATCCCTCCACGCAGAGCGAGGCGATCACAGTTTATTTAAAGGTTCTCGAAATGGATCCCATTCACGCCGCCGCGCACATCAATCTGGGCACGCTGTACTACAACCGCCAGGAATACGCGCTCGCCGAAAGGCACTACCGTTCGGCGATTCAGATCGATCCGCGATATGCGCTGGCCTATTTCGACCTGGGCAACGTGCTCGACGAAACCGGACGCGTCGAGGAAGCCATCAACACGTATAAGACCGCGATTCAACTCGCGCCCACCTACGCGGACGCGCACTACAACATTGCCCTGGCCTACGAGAAGATCCGTGAGCCGCGCAAGGCGCTGCAACACTGGCGTGCCTACGTGAAGCTCGACACCACCGGCCCCTGGACCGTGCACGCCAAACATCAGATCCAGCGCATCCTGCAGGGCGACAGCCTGAAGCTGGTGCACTCCCGCAAGGCGAACTGAAAAACGCTGCGTCGTGCGTCCGTTTGCGCTGCGGATCAACGAGAGTTGTTTCCCGGTTATACTCAGGCGTCACCTTTCTATCCAGGAGTGCAGGAGATCAAGATGAACCTTCATCGCCGGATTTTGATGCTGAGTCTCGCGCTTGCTGTCGCAGCGAGCGGCGTCTGCTTCAGTCAGGCGGCTCCAAAGAAGGAAATTTATTCCGAAAGCGCCGATGCGCATGCCGAAATCAAAGAGGCTCTGCAGAAAGCGGCAGCGGAACACAAGCGCGTCATTGTCGTGTTTGGAGCAAACTGGTGCTACGACTGCCACGTGCTCGATACGGCTTTTCATCGTTCAGACTTGGCGCCGATACTCTCCGCCAACTACGAAGTTGTGCACGTCGATATTGGAAAGGGAGAAAAGAATCAGGATCTGATGAAGAAGTACGAGGTTCCGATGAAGCGAGGCATTCCAGGGCTGGCCGTGCTCGATGCGGATGGGAAGCTGGTTTACAGCCAGAAGAATGGCGAATTCGAGAATGCGCGAGCGCTCGCACCGGAAGATTTTCTGGCATTCCTGAACAAGTGGAAACCGGCAGCGCAGAGCCGGTGACATCTGGAGTATCCAATCTGACGGATAAAAAAGGCGCGGCTTGCGCCGCGCCACAGGGGAGAAAGTCAGTCGTCCGAGTTAGTCCACCACTAGCTTGTTCTCAACGCTGAACGCGCCCGGTACGGCACTCGCCCGCATTCCGGCAATGGTCTTGTCCATTGCGCTCCCGACGGTTCCATAGAGCGTCACGTGTCCGTTGTCCACCACGATGCGGATCGGGTGCACCGGGTCGGTCGCGTAGCGGCCAAGCACCGAGTCGCGATAAATCGCGCGAGCCGTGCGCACCCGGATCGAATCGTCAAACAGAGAAACTGGCAGCACGTTCACCTGGTTCACAACGTCCTTGACGCCGGGTGTACGCGCAACGATTGCGAGCGCCGAATCCTTCGCTACGTCGTTTAGGGTATCGCCATTGATGGTGGCGACGCCATCTTTCACGCTGAGCGCAAGATAGTTGAATGCATTGTCGTAGTATCCGACGCGGTCATAGGCCAGCTTCTTTGCCAGTTTCTGCTGGAGCTGGCTATCGGGCACGGTTTCTCCCGCGACCGCGATGTCATTTCGCACTCCGGTGACGTTTGCGAGCTTCTTAACTTTCTTGGCGGCATCGAGTTTGTCCTGATAAAGGCTGACCGTGCCGGTCAGGGTCACGATGCCATCTTCGACGCTCGAGTTCACGCTTTGCAGTTGCTTCGCGTCATGCAGCTTATGGCTGGCCGTCTGCTGAATCTGCTGATCATAGCGGCCGGTTGAGGCCATTGCAGTCATACTCAGCAGGACGAGCAATGCCACAGTCACCGCAAGTCCTTGTCCTTGCTTTTTCATGGTTACCATCCCTACCGGAATCCGCTTTCTCGCGGTATTAACCGGTTAGTTAAATAGATGCGCGGCGGGTCGTCCAGGATGCTGGCGAGGGTGATTTTACAAATTATTACAAAAGTTGACAGGTCCTTGTCATAACGACTAATCTCCACCCATGCCCCGGGGTTTGCAAGCGGAACTCAAACAGAGAATTCCATTCGCCAGTCGAGAAGCGGAAGCCTATCTTTCTTTGTTGCGTACGGCCGATGCGCTCCAGACGCAGGTCGAGGCCCGGCTCAAAGAGTTTGGACTCACCGGAACGCAATACAATGCGCTGCGCATCTTGCGCGGAGCTGGGTCGGAGGGTTTGCCGTGCCGCGAGATTGGCGAGCGCATGATCACGCGCGATCCCGACGTTACGCGCCTGCTCGATCGTCTGGAAGATCACGGCTTTGTCCAGCGCATGCGCGCCAAGCACGATCGCCGCGTCATCTACGGAAAGATCACCGCTGCCGGGCTGAAGCTTCTCCGCGAAATGGACGGGCCCCTCGAAAAGTTTGGCCGGGAAATGCTCCGCCACGTCGGACAGGAAAAGCTGAAGCAGTTGATTGAGTTGCTGGAACTGGTGCGTAGGCGAAGAACTGTTCAGCGCCGAGATGCCGAGAGCGCCAAGTAAAAACCTTTTGCTGCTATTGCTTTCGCTTTGCAGCTCTCTTCTTTGACGATGCAGCATCCTTCTTTACGGCAGTCTTGTTCGGAAACACGCGCGCAAAGATCTTGTCGATGTTCTTCAACTGCCGCTTAAGATCGAAGGCGCGCTCGATCTTCGCTCGCGGCACTCGTCCGCGAATTGCGTGATCGTTTACGACTAGATCGTGGAAGTCCAGGCCTTCTTGCCACGCGTGCATCGCGTGATTCTGCACCAGGCGATAGGCGTCCTCGCGGGAGACGCCGCTCTCGACCAGGTCCAGCAACAATTGTCCGCTGAAGACGAGGCCGCGCGTGCTCTCGAGATTCGCCAGCATCCTTTCGGGATAAACGAACATGGTTTCGATCAAGTTCGCCGTCTTGTTCAGCAGGTAATCAGTGAGCGTAGTCGAATCCGGAATGATGATCCGCTCGGCTGAGGAGTGCGAAATATCCCGCTCGTGCCACAACGCGACATTCTCGAATCCGGCCTGCGCGTTTGCTCGTACCACGCGCGCCAATCCGCTAATCTGCTCGCTGCTGACGGGATTGCGCTTGTGCGGCATGGCTGATGAGCCCTTCTGCTTTTCGCTGAAATATTCCTCGGCCTCGCGGACTTCGGTGCGCTGCAAATGGCGGATTTCGGTTGCGATCTTGTCGAGCGTCGACGCCATCGTAGCGAGCGTTGCCAGATAGTGGGCGTGGCGGTCGCGCTGAATCACCTGCGACGAGATGGCGGCGGCTTTTAATCCCAGGCGGGCGCAGATCTTCTCTTCGAGTTCCGGCGTGAGATGGGCAAACGTTCCCACCGCGCCCGAGAACTTTCCTACACGCAGATCTTCGGCGGCGGCGTTGAAGCGCGCGATGTTACGCTGCGTCTCCGAATACCAGTTGGCGATTTTGAATCCGAAGGTGATGGGCTCGGCGTGAATGCCGTGGGTGCGCCCGATCATCGGCGTATCCTTGAACTCCCAGGCGCGGCGTTCGAGCACCTCGGCCAGACGGTCGAGATCGCTCGCTATCAAAACGGACGCTTGTTGGATGAGTAACGCCTGCGCCGTATCGACCACATCGTTCGAGGTGAGGCCATAGTGGAACCAGCGGGCGTGCGGGCCGACGATCTCGGCCACTGCCGTTGTAAAGGCGATGACGTCGTGTTTGACCTCGGCTTCAATCTGGAAGATGCGGTCAACGCTGAAGTCGGCGCGCGCGTGGATCGCCTTGGCAGCTTCTTTGGGCACGATGCCGGCGGCGGCCAAAGTTTCGGTCGCGGCGACTTCGACCGCCAGCCACGTGCGGAAGCGGTTTTCGTCGCTCCAGATGCGAGCCATCTCGGGCCGGGTGTAGCGTGGGATCACGAGGCTCTCTCCAAAGGGGGAACTGGGGATTGTAAATCAGGC
The DNA here is from genome assembly GCA_963772195.1 of uncultured Acidobacteriaceae bacterium. Classification (GTDB taxonomy): domain Bacteria; phylum Acidobacteriota; class Terriglobia; order Terriglobales; family Acidobacteriaceae; genus Acidiflorens. Next base: position 1,189,913 of record CAVYWE010000007.1, read on the forward strand.
GGGCAACTGCGTGTTGTTCGTGAGGGCCGGGCGTCCCCGCCCGGCTGTGCTGAACGGTTGGACCCTTCGACTTCGCTCAGGGCAGGCTCACGAGGGCGCCCGTCGCTCCACCGTATAACTTCCTATTCCACCGTGTGCTTCGCCGTATACCCTTCTCGCGCGTAGACGATGTACTTCACGTCCTTGCCCTTCTGGTCGCGAACCTTCAGCGGCCCGCCGTCCGGCGCATGGAGTTCGACTTTCAGCTTGCGGTAGGTGCCGTCAAGCTTGGTGTTCGTGGGATGGTAGCTGATGCTGTACTGATTGCGAATGTCTGACGCGATATCGGCAAAGATCCCCGGCAACTCGCCTTCGAAGCGGGGAAAGTAGGCGCGCCCACCGGTCAGGCTCGCGAATGTCTTCATCTCGTTATCCGCTTGCAGGTAGTCCATGTTGCCGACCGGTATTCCCATACCGTGCGGTGCGGCGCGTCCGTGGGACTCCCACCATTCCCGCTCAGCCCAGCCAACGCTGACTGGGTAGATCGTGACATCTTTCGTAGTCTTGACTTTCTTAAGGATCTTATCCAAGGTCAGCTTGCTGAAAGTATCGACTCCGGTGGAGACCAGAATGATATATTTTTTGCCCTCGATGCGATCGACCCGGTCCAGTGTGTCGAACAAGGCGTCGAACAAGTTGGTTTCCGCGAAGCCCGGCATGCGCAACTGGTTTAGCGCGGCCTGGACCGCGCGCTTGTCCTGGGTAAAATCCGCGAGAATTTGGGGTTTCATGTCATAAGAAATCACCGCTACCCAGTCATCCTTCTTCAGGGTGTTCGCGAACGAGTACGATGCATTTAAGGCATCGACAATGAAGTAATAATTAGTGGACGCGAACTCCACCAGCAGCACGGCCGTGATCGGAGCCTCGGTCTGATTGAAGGTCGAAATCTGCTGTGGCGTGCCATCTTCCATGATCTTGAAGTTTTCTTTCTTCAGCCCGGGAATGGTCTGGCCGTCCTTGGTGGTGACCAGCACATCGAGATTCACTAACGGCACGTCTACCTTGATCGAGTAGTCGGGCATGTTCTCGATCTTTTTCGGTTTTTCGGGGGCCGGAGGGGGCGGTTCTTCCTTTCTCTTGGGGACCACATACGGCCCGACATCGTTTTGCGGGCCTCCGGCTGAGGGCGGAGCCTCCTGCTGGTTCGGATTCGCCGGGGGTTGCTGCGGTGTGTCCTGAGCCTGGGCCGAGAAAGTCGTGGCAATCGTCCAAAAAAGGCCAAACGCCAGAAGGACCACACGTAGGGTCATACGCTGGGTCACACGCTTGCGGGAGGTCGACGACGCCGGGCTTTGCCTGCCAAATATGCCAGAAAACATTGGAAAATCCTCGAAACACCTATGTTAGTATAGATGCAAGAACTCTGCGGTTGGGATAATTTGCGCGCCTTAAATAACGCCGCCTCCCCTGGCAAAAACCCTTCTGATGGCAAGCGGAGTCTTGGAAAAATAGCAAGGTCAATTTTTTTGACCTCCGGGGTCTTCATGGGAACAGCCGTACGCTCACTCGCCGCCCTTTTGTGTTTTTCATCCTCCATCTGGGTTACGGCACAAAATGTTACCGCGCAAGACCGGCTATCGCCCGCTATCATTCCGCTTAGTCAGATCCACGAGGGCATGAAAGGCACGGCGCTCACCGTCTTCCAGGGTGTGAAACCGGAATCCATGGACGTGGAAGTTCTGGGCGTGATGCACAACGTGAACGGCCCCAAGGGCGACATTATCCTGGTCCGCCTGCATGGTACCAAGCCCGAATATACCGGAGTGGTTGCAGGTATGAGCGGAAGCCCGGTCTATTTCGACGGCAAACTGGCGGGCGCACTTGCATTCCGCATCGGTGAATTTTCGAAGGAACCCATTGCGGGTGTGACGCCGATCGAGGAGATGCTGGAGATCAATGCGCTCGATCATCGTCCGGTTCCGGCGCCGATGCGTGCTAGTCTTCCCGACGCCAATCCTCCAGCCAATTCTCCGAGCCAAAGCGGAACCACGCAAACCTCAAGCCCCGGCGAAAACGCGATGCTTCCGGCCCAGAACTATCTGCAGCCAATCGAAACTCCTCTTGTGTTCAACGGCTTTTCTAACGAGACTTTGCAGCGCTACGCGTCGCAATTCGCCGCGGCGGGCATCGTTCCGGTAATGGGCATCGGCTCCGCGAGCGATCGCAGGCAGCCGGAACCGATCGAGGCGGGATCCGCCGTCAGCGCCGTCCTGGTTCGTGGCGACATGGATATTGCCGCCACCTGCACCGTGACTTATGTCGATCCGCAGCGCCTGCTCGCCTGCGGACATCCGCTCTTGCAGTTTGGCGAAGTTGACTTGCCGATGACGAAGGCTACCGTGCTCGCCACGCTGCCTTCGCCACTGAATGCGTTCAAGATCGTCAACACGACTGAGACGGTGGGCGCCTTCGTGCAGGACCGCCAGAACGGCATTATGGGCGTTCCGGGGCGGGAGTCGAAGATGATTCCCGTGACCGTCGCCATGCACAGTGGACCGGGAACGTCGACGAAAGAGTTCCATTACGAAGTTCTCAATAACGCGCGGCTCAGCCCGCTCGCCATGATGGCCACCGTCTTCAATGCGCTGCATGGCACCAACGAATACGGCGAGGACATTACTTACCGCATGAACGGCGTGCTCAGTGTGAAGGGCTATCCTGACGTCACGCTGCGAAATATGTTTGCCCCGCAAGACAACGGGCAGCCTGCGGCGGCTTTGGCCGCCGCCACCATCGGCGACCGTTTTGGACGCATCTATACCAACGCCTTTGACGTCCCCGACGTTCAGGGCGTGAAGCTCGATTTTGAGCTTGTCCGCGAGCGCCGCTCCGCTCGCCTGGAAGCTGCGCGCACCGACATGACCGAAGCTCGTCCCGGCGACCAGATTATGGTTGAGACCGTGATTCGCCCGTATCGCGGCGAGCGGCTGGTGCGACAGATTGCCATACGGATTCCGACCTCCACTTCTAAGGGAACACTGCGGATCCTGGTCAGCGACGGAGACACGCTCGACCGCATGCACCGTGGTACGCCGATGATGAACCATGGTCTGGGCCTGGCGCCGACGATCGCGTTGCTGAACAAAGAGCGCGCCAACGATCGCGTATATGTTTCGCTTCTCGATTCCGACCCCGAAGCCATGATCGCCGACAAAGTGATGCCGACGCTGCCGCTTTCCGTCATGAACGTCATGGACAACATGCGCGGCACACAGGACATGGTCGTGCTCGGTGAATCGTCGGTCAGCGAAGCTTCCACCGAACCGCTCGACTACGTCGTCTCCGGCGCGCAGATGCTGACGATTAGCATCAAGTAGCTGGCGCTTAAGTGGAGCGACGGGCGTCTCGCCCGTCCGCCGGGCGGGGACGCCCGGCCCTCCACTCCCTTAAAATGAGGTATGACTTTGGCTCGCAAGACGCTCGCCCTATTATCAGCAATTACTCTTTTCACTTTCGCGCTTTCCGTATGTGCCCTTGCCGAGGGTACCCGTACCTGGGAACAATCCAAGTTCGAAGAACTGGCCAAGGGCACTGCCAAGGGAATCGCTCTGCGCAGTGAGGGCGGCCTCGAACTAGCCCCGGCTTTCAAGGCGCTCGCGACCACGCCCTCGACCTACATCTGGTCGATCGCATCCGATCCCGGGGGCAACATCTACGCCGCCGCCGGATCGCCGGCCCGCGTCTATCGCATCACGCCGGATGGTCAAAGCGCGACCATCTTCGAACCGCAGGAATTACAGGTGCAGGCTCTGGTCGTCGACAAGAAAGGCATCGTCTACGCTGCCACGGCGCCCGACGGCAAGGTGTATCGTCTCGAAGAAACGAAAGCCGCATCCGCCAAGGCGGGAGCGAAAAGCTGGAGCGCGACCCCCTACTTCGATCCCGGTTCCAAGTACATCTGGGACATCGTGCTCGACAACTCCGGTGCACTGTATGTCGCAACCGGTGATCACGGCGAAATCTACAAAGTCAGTCCCAATGGCCAGCACGCGCTCTTCTTCAAGAGCGATGAAGTCCATATTCGCGTTCTCGCGCTCGATCCCAACGGAAATCTCATTGCCGGCTCCGATGGCAGCGGGCTTGTGTATCGCATTGCGCCGAATGGCGAAGCGTTCGTTCTCTACAGCGCGCCCAAGAAAGAAATTACCGCGCTCGCCATCGACGGCGCCGGCAATATCTACGCGGCAGCTGCCGGAGAGAAGCGCCCCGGAGGTACGAACCCAGGAATGGGCATCACTCTCTCCACTCCAGCCCAGACCTCGCCCGCACCCAGCGGCAATCTCAACGTCACTGCGCCTTCCAGCACGCCTACCGCCCCCTTCCCCGCTCCCGGACTTGGCGCTACTGGCGGCTCCGAGATTTATCGCATCGCGCCCGATGGCGCCCCGTCGCGCTTGTGGAGTTCCCATGAAGATCTCGTCTACGCTCTCGCCTTCGATCAGCACGGACGCCTCGTCGCCGGCACCGGCAATCGCGGTCACATTTTTGCCATCAACGGCGTTGATGATTTCACCGATCTGATCAAAGCCAGCGCCACGCAGATCACCGCTTTCGCAGCCGCGCCCGGCGGAGGCCTCTACGCCTCCGGCAGCAACCTGGGAAAGATTTTCGTTCTCGGCCCCGGCCCCGAGTCGGAAGGCACGTACGAAAGTGATGTCTTCGACGCGCGCATCTTTTCGCTCTGGGGACTCGCCAGCGTCCGCAGCGCCGGCAATTCCAACGTCGAGCTTTATGCGCGCAGCGGCAATGTGGACAATCCCGACCGCAACTGGAGTCCCTGGACGCGCATTAATTTTGCCCTCGCCCTCGCCGCCGGTTCCGAACTCAAGATTCCGCCGGCACGCTTCGTGCAGTGGAAGGCAGTCCTCCACGCCGGCAATCCCGCTCCTCGCGTTGACTCTGTCCTGCTGAACTACCTGCCCAAGAATGTTGCTCCTGAAATTGACGACATCACGGTACAGCCCGGCTATCGCTATCAGGCGATCTCCCATGTGAGCGGCAGCGAGCCGCCTACTCCCGGGCAGCCGCGCTTCGATCCTCCACCACCCGCCGTCCGCGACCGCGACTCGGTCGGCATCCGCTGGTCGGCGCATGACGACAACGACGATCAGCTCGTCTACAGCGTCTACTACCGCGGCGACGGCGAATCGCGTTGGCTGCTGCTGAAGAACAACCTCTCCGATCGCTACTATTCTTTCGACGCCAGTCTTTTACCCGACGGCGGCTACGCCGTGAGGGTCATCGCCTCCGATGCGCCCTCGCATTCGCCCGGAGAAGCCCTCTACGCCGAACGTGTCAGCGCCCGCTTCGAGGTCGACACGACTGCTCCGGTCATTGACAACCTGACTGCTACGCTCGAGGTTACGCAGATCGGCAAGCAGATCGATGGCAGGCGGATCGATGGCAGGCAGATTCACGTGCGCTTCCGTGCCAGCGATTCGTTTTCGCCGATCAAGCGGGCGGAGTATTCGCTCGATGGCGGCGACTGGCAGTTCGTCGAGCCGGTCGGCCAGTTGTCCGATTCCAAGACGGAAGAGTATGACTTTCGCGTGGCCGTGCCGCAACCCGAAGCTGCGCCGGCGCTGATGGCCGGGAATACGGCAAATGACCACGTCGTTGTGGTTCGCGCCTACGATCGCTTCGACAATCTGGCCACCGCAAAGACGGTGCTTCGCGGGAAATAGAAAAATCTTAACCACAGGGGACACAGAGAGGCACAGGGGAAAGGAATCACAGTTTCCCCCTGCGTGCCTCTGTGTCCCCTGTGGTTAAGGTTTTGACTTATTCGCGCCGAGGAAGGCTGGTGGCGTATACACGAGCGAAGGCAGCTCGCAGGGCTTGTGTATTACTTCTGCCATCCGACTTCTAACCTGCTGCCTTCTCTTACTGCTGCGCGAACATGATGGAACTCGGAGTTCCACTGGTCGTGCCCATCATCATGAAATCGGTGACCACGGAATTCACAGCATCGAAGTCGATAGCGTAGATCACATTCGTCGCAGCGGTCGGAGGGGGCGGAGCGGTTAGCGTGATCGTGCCCACTCCTGTGCCCGTCATCGTGTACTTTCCCCCGCTCAGCATTAGATTCCCGGGGTTCTGCGTTCCGGCGACGTTGTACGTTGCCCCTCCAGTCGATGTGAGGAGCAGGTTCTGGACGACCGGCGCAATGCTGGAATCGCTGTTGCTGATCGTGGCCGAAGCGTAGGTACCGGGCAGCTCCGTTGGAGCGTAACTTGCTTTCGAGGGCTGCGGGTCCATTGTGCCCGTCATCACCGCCGCGCTGGACTGATCAAGCAGAAAACCGCGATTCGCTCCGCTGGCATATAGAACGAATGGAAGCGGCGCTACCACCGGGTTTGCAGTCGGATTGCCCAGCATCTGGAAGGTGTATCGTCCGTTGGTCGTGCCGGTCGCCACGTAGGTGTACGAGAATGGCTTCGTCGCCGGAACTGAAACAATCGCTCCATTATCATTTTGATCGAAGGTACCCGTGAAACCGCCCGCTCCCCCTGTTCCGCCCGAGGTGCCATCCGTGGTGCCGAGAGTCAGCGAGACATTCGCGTTCGTCCCCGTCAGATTTGAAACCGATGTGCCGCTGAAGGCTGCATTGTTGTAGGTCATCGGGACCTGGTAGACCATGGATCCAGAAAGGGCGGGATGAGCCCCGTCGATCGGGTCAGTGGAAATGACATAGAGCGTCAGGGGATTGGGACCGGTCTTGGTTTGTGTTTGCCCGCCAGAAACAAAGAAGTCAAACTTTTGCGTCGAGACCGAGCTCAGCGTCATTTGCCACCACGTGGGGAGGTTTGCGTTGGGCTGGGAGTATGTGCTAGTGGAGCTGACGTTGCAAGGTTGCGCGCCGCACACATTAATGCCGTTGTCATTGGTGTCAAACAGGCCGCCGGTGATCTTCCCGCTTCCGTCCATCGGCAGGATACCGACATACCCAACCCGGTTGCCAGCCGTCGCCTTGTCCACACCGGTGAATCCGAATACGAATGTCTGCGCCCCAGCGTCAAAGACTGTATTCGCCGCCGACTTTTGCAAGACGCCGGACCCGGTTCCCGCACTGTCGGCCTCGATCATCCGAATGATGCCCGATGATGTGAGAACCGCGGTGTATACGTTGGTGGGGCCTCCACTAAGGCTCAGAGTAAGCGTCCCCAGATTGTTGTTTTTGGAAATCGGACTGTATAAGACCTGGGTAATGGGATACTGATGCGGCCCGCTGGCAGACAGCGCGTCTTCGACTCCTGCTGTGATCGTGCCATTGGCCGTCAGGATGAAGCTTCCCGCCGCTGCGACAGGGTTATTGCTGGTGTCATATCCCGAAAACCGGAACGCGTACGTGCCCGCTGCCAGGCGCGAGGTCGCAACTGTAACCTTAGCTTGACCAACGGCTGCGGGAGACTGCTGAACTGTCGAAGTCGCCGCCACCACCACAGGCCCATTGGTGGCCGGTGCGGCATAGACCGCCAGACCGGAAACGTTTGGGTCCTGAACCAGACTTCCGCAGCTGCCGCTTGGCGTGCACGTCCAGGTGAACGTCTGCGGCGCATCGTCCGGTACCGCGACGGCGGTGAACTCCTGCACTAGATTTTGCCCAACTGTCACCGTCGTTGGCGTCACCGTCACCGAGATCAGTACTATATGCACTTGGAGGCCACCCGTCGCCGTGCTGTCGGCTGCGGAGGTCGCAGTGATCGTCACCGTCGCCGGGCTCGGGACGGCTGCCGGTGCCACGTAGGCGCCAGTATTCTTGTCGATCGTCCCGCACGGATTTCCCGTACCCGTGCATGCCGTGCCGCTCAGGCTCCAGGTAACGGTCTTGTTGGTCGTACCCGTCACTGTTGCGGTGAATGTCAGCTGCTGATTCGGGTAAATCGCAGGAATGTTGCCATCACCGACGCTAACCGTAATTCCACTGCCCGTGCCGTTGCCGCCCTTCGCGCAACCGCCAGCCAGCGCCAGACTCAGCAAAGCCGCCGCAAACAGACAATTTTTTATCATGATGATCGGATCTCTTTGAACTAAGTCTATTTGAACTTAGAATCTTTGAACCAGTCTTGCTGTATCAGTCTCTTTAAACCCAACAGGGGGAATCTGTTGCCCGAGAACATCGGCCGTAAGACTAAGACATTGTCCGAAGACGCGGCTTCCATCTTGGACTCATCCCAATTTCCGAGCAGCCATAAGGCCAATTTGTTTTTCAAATCAGCAGGTTACAAATGTACCTGAATCCAAGGCACTTTGGCAGTGTAAGGAGAGGTGTCGGCGGAAGGCGGCAAAGTTGCCTGCGCAAGGAAATGCAGCTTTCAGGATGAGACAGTCCACTGCTAGTCCAGAAGTTCTCCCGGTTCTCAGTCGAGAGCTGTTACGTCTACCTGACAACCGAGACCTGAGACCTGACACCTGATTCTTCAGCAGCCGTCTCCAAAGCCGCGCGCTTTGCGGTTTCCAGCAACGGACGCAGCTCAGCGGCGGTGATCCCGAGCGTGCCCCCGGAGAAGCCGTCGATATAGGCGGAGTTGACGCCCACGACTTCGCCGCTCAGGTTCAGCACCGGTCCGCCGCTGCCTCCCCGCGCCGTAGGCGCGTCATAGATCAGCTTGTCGCCGGTTACATCGCCGATGTGCCCAAACGTCGCCGAAGGCCTGATCAACGATAGCGCCGCCAGCTCGCCTGCCGTTTCGGCGTTATCCGGATGCGACGAAAGCCGCTCATACACTACCGCCGGCGACTTCGCCACCATGCCCGTCACTCCCATCGGATAAGCCAGCACGCTCACCGACTCGCCCACATGCGGCAGCGCCCGGGACAGAGTCAAGGGGCGCAGTTTCTTTGTGAAGGCGGTTGTTTCAAGGCGCAGCACGGCCAGATCGCCATGCTTGGCCAGCACGGCCGTCTCCAGATTTACCGGAAACGGCGAGCCGGGGAAATATGCCACCAGCGTTTCCAGCACCGGCGTTCCGCCCGCCCGCAATGCCACAGCGACTTCGCGGTCGCCATACCATGGCTCGGCCACATGGCGATTGGTGGCCAACAGGCCCGGCGCCACTACAAACCCGGTCCCCGCCACGCGCGCGCGAAAATCTTGCCCACGGCCGGACACATGATAAATCCCATAGATATAAGCGACCGAATCCCGGGCATCGTCCACCGCCGCCGCCGACACCGATTGCTCCCGTTCCAGCTCCGCCACCTGGCGCGAGAGCTGGTGAACCTGCTGCTCCAGGCCGGTAGTCTCCGGGGGAGCGTAGTAGTGCGCCATCACTCCGGCGCCCACCAGGGCCAGCACGCCCAGCAGCCCCTGCACAAACCGCTGCCAGGTTTCCACCACTTCGCTTTCCCCACTATCGGAATTGAACATGAGCCGTCAGGCCCGGAAGGAGGGAGATCTCCGGGTAGCCACTATCCTGACGTATTCGGGCCACGGCGTGTAGGGTACAGAAGTCGGGTGGCAGAAGGCCAAAGGTAACCAAAATTATCGCCAGTAGAGACGTGGCTTGCCGCGTCTCGGCAGTACCTCGCTGCCGGAAACGGGGCAAGCCCCGTATCTACACAGGCTATTGCTCAACCCCCAGCCGTTTCGCCATCTCTTCGTAGAGGAACCCTTCGCCCGGACGGTAGGGCTGGACCCATTCTCCATCAATCACAAACTGCGGAATGGCGCGCTTGCCGGTCCGCCTGACGACCTCATCGGCAGCTCCCGGAGTGGTCTCGATGTTGATGTCGATGTATGGGAGCTGGTGCCGGTCGAGGAAGCGCTTGGCCTCCCGGCAATCGGGACACCAAAGGGTGGAATAAACGGTGATTTCCATTTGGGTAAGTCTCTTCGATATTTAGAATAGCAGGCTGCGGAAGAACCCCGGCCCGTTGCCGTGTATCGCTCCGGCGGTACCGCCTGTTTCGCATCAAATGCTATCCTCCTCTTGCGCAAACTACTTTTTTCCTTCCGCAGTCTCCCAGTCTGACCGATACAATGCTCGCCGTATGCGAATTCCTGCTTTGCTTCTCGCTTATCTTTCCCTGCTCGGGCTCGTTGCCTGTGGCAGTGGAGGAAGCTCCAATTCCGGGGGCAGCCTGTCGCTGTCGCTTTCACCCGCGTCTGCGCTCGTCTTTCCCGGTCAACCCGCCGCCACGGTCAACGTTACGCTCAACCGCCAAGGTACCACTGGGAACGTAACGCTCAGCGTGCAGGGAGTACCGGCAGGCGCGGCGGCGACCGTCCAGTCGCCCGGTCCTTCGAATAGCGGCAGCATCACCCTCTCTGCCTCGTCGACTCCGGCGGCAACCTATCCTTTGACCGTGACCGCCAGCGATGGCAACGTCAGTGGTTCGGCGGCGTTTTCGCTTGCGGTTGGAGCGGTTGCCCAGATCGGCATCACGAAGAACGGCGGCTTCCAAGTTGCCATGTCCACGTCGTTCCAGCCGGCAGAGTGGGATTATCAATTCTTCACTCTGAATCCAACGGCGACTACGGCTCTAGGGAACCTGCAGCCGGCACACATCCGCTTGCAGGGTATTTCGCAAGGAGTGCCGCAGACGACGGCCAACACGTGGGATTTCACCGTGCTGGACAACGTCACGCAGCCGGTGCTGGGCGTAGGCGATCATAGCCCAGAGTTTCAGATCGCGGTAGCGCCGGCATTCATGTACGACGCAAATCATAATTTTCTCGATCCGAGTTACAAGACTTTCGGGGCCTACGCGCAGAATCTGGTGCGCTACTACAACACGGGCGGTTTTACTTCGGGTGATGGTTCGTTCCACGTCTCGGCGAGTTCCTATCCCATTACATGGTGGGGCATCTACAACGAGCCTAACTTCAATAACCTCGATTCCACTCAATACACGGAGCTTTACAACGCCGTAGTACCGGCGATGCAGGCGGTCGATCCATCTCTGAAATTTGCGGCTCTGGAACTCGGCGACTATGCCGGTTTGGCGAATGCGTTTATGCCCGCCTTCGTCAGCGGAGTGAGCGCTCACGTGGACGTGCTGGCCGCGCACTTCTACTCGACCTGTAACCAGAAAGACAGCGACGCCCAGCTCTTTTCGACGATCCCGGACTTCGTAAGCGAGGTGGGAGACATTTATGCGCAAATGCAGACGAACCCAGCACTCACCTCGGTTCCGGTGTGGGTCACGGAGAATAACGTCAATGCCGACTACGACAAGGGTGGCGGCATCAGCGCCTGCAATGGCGGCACTTTTGTCTCGGACTTACGAGGTTCTAGCGCGTTCTTTGCCGCTTGGCGTCCTTACGTTTTTTCGCAGCTAGGCAAGGCTCGAGTGCGGGCCCTGTATCACTGGGACTTCGACGCCGACAAACAGTTCGGCGAAGTCGACTATTCCACCGGAGCCCTGCAGTTGAGCTACTGGGTGGACTACTGGCTGGCGCGGATGTTCCCTTCGCCGCCAGGCGCGGAACTAATGAGCTATACGACCACGGATACGTCCGACATCGAGGTTCTTCCGGTCGTCAATGCTGATGGAAGCGTTGTCGTGATGGTCGCGAACTACGCTGTCAAATCATCCGGCGACAACAATGGCCCCGGCGCTCCGCGGAGCATTCTGATCGACACGACAGCTCTGGGGAACTTTAGTTCGGGCAGTCTCCTGACGATCGATGCCAACACCAACGTGGCCAGCGGACCGGTACCTTCCACAGTTACGCCCGCGCACCAGATTCCCGTAACTCTCAATGGATACGGTGTCGCTTTCCTCACGTTGAAATAGCAACGGGCCTCTACCAACACTACGCTCGCTCCAGTTCGTGCACCGTCAACTCGTTCTCCACATTGCCGGTATTCAGCGTCGTGGCTGGTTCAAACAGGACGACCCAGCATTCTTGCTCCGCCACCGGACGGTGCTCCACCCCGCGCGGAACAACGATAAACTCGCCCTCTTCGATCCATTCATGTCGGTCGCGGAAATCCATGCGGAAGCGGCCTTTGACTACCAGGAACATCTCGTCTTCGTTCTCATGATGATGAAAGACGAACTCGGTGTTCAGCTTGACGAACTTGACTTGCTGTCCGTTGAGCTCCGCCGCGATGCGGGGCTTGTAGTATTCAGTGATGTTGGCGAACTTCTCGGCGATGTTGACTTTGGACATGGAATCCTCAGAGGTTGTCCCGCTGCTGCGTGTTTAATAGATGGCGCATCTCATTCAGGCGTCGCAGGAAAATTCCGACGGCTGAAAAGGCTGCCGAGCTTCGCTCGGCTTGGACGGGCGAGGGCGCCCGTGCCCACACAACCAAAGCAAAAGCCGTCAGCTGGGCGCTGACGGCTGAATGCTGATTGCTGACGGCTTCTAGAATCCCGTCTCACCGGTGCCCGGGTGTCCACCGCGCAGCGTTACCCGCACGCCGCGTTGGCTATTCACGCGAGTGGTCGTGCTCCAGTCCACTTCATCGGTGCTGATCACGCCGTTCCCGCCACTGGCCAGTTCGTAGCTGATGCGGCCGTCCTGATAGGTGTAATTTCCCACCGCCAGAACCATACCCGTCTTCAGCACAAACACCGGCACTCCCGGCGCCGTCCCGCTGCGCACTGCCGGATCTCTGGCAACGTAGCTGGCGTAGGTGACCTGTGGAATTTCCTCAGCCATCGGCTGTGCGCTGGCTGCGGGTCTTACCTCGCGCATCGCCAACTGAGGCGTGGCATTTGTGTTCGCGGCACCATAGGACGAACCGCGATAATACGAGTCGCCTGTCGGCTCGGGACGTCCAAAGAAATGCCAGTCCGGCCCGTTGGTCGCCGCGACCTGCGGAATCTGTACATCATCCATCAGGCGCAGCGTGAGCTGGCTCTCGCCCTTCAGCGTGGGACGCGGCCCCCGTGCCGGCAGCATAATGATCTTCCACGGCCAAAGCGGCGGCAGCATCCATTCGACGATGTCGCGCTTGGCGTGCCCTTTGCCCCGGATGTCGCCGTCTTTATTGACCTTGTAGCCGCGGGTCGCGATCACTTTCGCGTCCAAAGGCATATCGCCGTTCGGCATGCCGATCCGATCAAACATCAGTTTCATGTTGCCCTTGCCCCAGAAATGGCCTGGGTCCTGGGCCGATTCCAGATGTCCGACAAGGTAGCTTCCGCGCGGAAATGCCTGTTGGCCGAATTCGGTTACCGAGTGCAGATGACAGAGCACGGGATCGCCGACCGCAACCGTGGCAGAAGAAAGGTTCGGTTCATTCAATGTGCATTTCAGAAGGGTACCGGCGGGCAGGACCATCTCCCGCGCACTGGCACTCAGAGTCAAAGTCAGGGTCAAAGTTAGAAGGGATACCGCCAGAACTGCATACGAGCTGGACTTCATAACGCACCTCGGTCTCACGCCCCGGAATTTTTGGTTCGTATTACCAAACTACCGCGTTGAGCCAGCCCCGATTCAGAGGAGTTAATCACAAGTTCATTCTGAGGTCAATCGAACTTTGGGATCAGAGCGTGTCTTTGTTGCAACAGGGAGTCTGTCTTTCCGAGTCGACTGGCAGAGTTGCCACATTTCCGCCAGCAACTTCTTGCCTGGTTTTCTGGACGTGTTTACTCTTAAGTGATCGGTGTTTCCTACTTCTCCCGATCTTTTGGAATCATAGGGTTAGGAAGAAAATCCCGCAAAACGAGATTATCCCTTTCATAAACCCAAGTAGAACTTCCGTCTCGCGCCGCATTTGGAGATACACATTCTCCTGTATGGAGTACTAGGGGATCGCTTCGCTAAACTGTTGAACGGAGACTCTTGGAAGGCGGGCGGTCGGTGCGCCGTAAGGTTTTTATACCCGACACGCCACAGCCGAGTAGGGTTAAGTCCCGAAAAAGGCCGATTGCCCGCATTTGCTCTATTTCGCTAGCTTTTTCTTTGGACGGTTTCGGCTTTCCAGGGGCGTTTCCAGCGCTGACCGTCGCGTTCTGCTTCAACGCTCAGCGGAATCTTACTTTTCCCCGTCTTTCTCTTTGACATTCGCATTCACACCCCCTCAGACATCAATCGCCCAAGTGCCATCCCTGCGAGACTCGATTTGGCCACTTCCGCTTTCCCGGCACTCACGTGCCGGGCTTTCCTGTGCCGTCGCTTCGTGGCTGGATGCCACGAACATGCGGAACACAACCACTAGACAATCGCAAAAGCCCGCACGGGGAACGTTCCAAACCCCTTTACTTTCACGGACACGGCGAAAAACCTGAAATCCACTTGCGGGAGCGCTGCCAGGTTCGTCATGTGCTCGACGATGGGAATTTCGTTTTTCAGAAGAATGCTGTGAACCGGGCGCCGCAAGTCCTCGACATCATCGATGTTGTGCGAATCGATTCCAACGAGGGCCACGCCAGAGTGTGCCAGAAAGCGCGCCGCGTCCTCGGTCAGGAACGGATGCCCATCGAAATACTGAGGCGTGTTCCAGTGTCGCGACCAGCCAGTCTCGACCAGCGCGGCTTTGCCCGTGAGATCCTCGCTACGCGGAAAACACGAGATATCGACCGCTTGCTTGTGCTGGGCCGGTATTTTGAGGGCGGGGAGGTTCGCGAGTTTTTGCAGATCGAGTTGCGACAAATCTTTGCCATCGGCGTAGCGGTGAAATGGAGAATCCAGATAGGTCCCGGTATTCGCCACCATCTCGATCTTCCCAATCTGGAACTCAGTTCCGGGGGCGTAGAGCTTCCGCGACGCTTCGCGGCTCAGGTAGTCGCAGATGATCGGGGCGGGCAGGCCTTTGTAGGTCACCAGGCCATGCTCGACGGTGTGACTGAGGTCGATTAAAGTTCCGGGGAATCTGGGCAGATCAGCCATCGGGATGGATCATTCTGCCACAATTGAGGTTGCTGATATCGCATGAGCCGCTGACCGCCAAAAACCCTGCCGAGCTTCGCTCGGCTTGGACGGGCGGGGCGCCCGTCCCCACACTATCAAAACAAAAGCCGCCAGCTTTTCGCTAACGGCTGAGTGCTGAACGCTGATGGCTTTTTGCTAGCTCTCGTACAGCAGCACGCCTTCGGTCTTCTCCGCGTCCACTGGGCGGTAGTACAGCTTATTCGCTTCGAGGAAGACCTCGATGAACGCCGGCCTTGTGGTGATCGTGCCCTGGATCAAGGCTTCCGATAGCGGATCTTCGATGTATTTCTGTAAGGCGCGCCGCAGAGGACGCGCTCCGTAGCTGCGGTCGGTCAGGGTCTGGTTCAGAATCCACTTCTTCGCCTCGTCGGCCACGGTTACTGTGATCGAGCGCTGGGCGAGATTCTGGTTCAGTTGGCTGACCATGAGTTCGAGAATCTGGATCAGGTCGGCTTCGCTGAGCGCCATGAACAGAATGATCTCATCCACGCGGTTCAGAAATTCCGGATTGAAGGTGCGCTTGACCTCGCTCCTCACCAGGTCTTCGACCTTCTCGGAAACCATCTCGTCTTTCGACGACTGGAAGCCCAGGCCCTCGCGCTTCATCAGGTGCCGGGCGCCGATGTTCGACGTCATGATGATGATGGTGTTCTTGAAGTCGACAGTGTTGCCCAAGCCATCGGTCAACTGGCCGTCTTCAAAAACCTGCAGCAGAATGTTGAAGACATCGGGGTGCGCCTTCTCGATTTCGTCGAGCAGAACGACAGAATATGGCGCCCGCTTGACGCGTTCCGTCAGTTGGCCACCCTCTTCATAGCCCACGTATCCGGGAGGCGAGCCGATCAGTTTCGAGACGGAGTGCTTCTCCATGAACTCCGACATATCGAAACGCACGAGAGCTTTGTCGCTGCCAAACATGAAGTGTGCAAGAGTGCGAGCGACTTCTGTTTTGCCAACGCCGGTTGGTCCGAGGAAGAGGAACGAACCAATCGGACGGTTCGGACTCTTCAACCCGGCGCGCGAGCGGCGAATGGCGCGAGCCAGAGCGCTGATCGCTTTTTCCTGCGAGATGATGCGCTTGTGCAGCTCTTCTTCTATGCGCAACAGCTTCTGGGTTTCTTCTTCTTTAATTGAAGTGATCGGAACGCCGGTCCAACGCGATACCACATCCTCGATGTCCTCCCGACCGACTACGCCGGTGGAGGATTCATCGAGGTGGTATTTTTCGCGAAGGGCGCGCAGGTTCTCGCGCTCTTTGCGTTCTTCATCCGAGTAGAAGCGCGCCTTCTCGAACTCGTGGTTCGCGATGGCATTCTCCATACGATGGACGATGAACTTGATCCGCTTCTGGACTTCCGTCAATTCTTCCGGCAGCGTGGTCTGGCGCAGTTTCACGCGCGCACCGGCCTCGTCGATCAGGTCGATAGCTTTATCCGGCAGAAAACGGTCGGGAATATAGCGATTCGAATGCGACACGGAAAAATTGATGGCGTCGTCGGTATAAGTGACGGCGTGGAATTTTTCGTAGCGTTCTTTGATCCCAAAAAGAATCTTGATGGCGTCGGCTTCGTTTGGCGGCGGAACTTTCACGGCCTGGAAGCGGCGCTCCAGCGACCGGTCTTTTTCGATCGACTTGCGATATTCAGCCGGCGTGGTTGCGCCGATGCACTGAATCTCGCCACGCGACAGGGCCGGCTTCAGGATGTTGGCGGCGTCCAGCGAGCCTTCCGCCGATCCCGCGCCCACCAGCGTGTGCAGCTCGTCGATGAAGATGATGGAATTCTGCGACTCCATCAGCTCTTTCATGATGGTCTTGAGGCGCTCTTCAAACTGTCCGCGATACTTGGTGCCGGCTACGATTAGAGAAAGATCAAGCGCCAGAATACGTTTGTCGGCGAGGAATGAAGGAACCTCGCCGTCCGCGATGCGTTGCGCCAGGCCTTCTACGATGGCGGTCTTGCCTACTCCGGGCTCGCCGATCAGCACAGGATTATTCTTGGTGCGGCGACACAGAATCTGCACCACGCGCTCCACTTCGCCGTCGCGGCCGACCAGCGGATCGAGTTGGCTATCCATGGCGGACTGCGTCAGGTCGCGGGAAAACTCGCTCAGTAATGAGGACTCGCGCTGTCCGCGTTGCGGCGCAGCTTTTTCCTGGCTCGTACGCGCCAATTCTTCGCGGATGGTGGAAAGCCGCAATCCCCGTTCGTGCAAAATCTCAGCCGCAAAACACTTTTCTTCGCGCAACAATCCCAATAGCAGGTGCTCGGTTCCGATGTGCTTATGCGAAAGCCGCTCCGCCTCTTCGGCGGCATAGGCCAGAACGCGTTTGCATTCGTTGCTCAGCGGTAAATCGACCGAAGTGGAAACCTTTTCCCGAATAGTGGTGTGACCCTCAATTTGTTTCCGGATCGATTCCACCGAGGCATGAGAGCGCAGAAAACGATTGGTCAGGGCCTTGTCTTCGCGGAGCAGTCCGAGCAGCAGGTGTTCGGTCTCAATATATGGAGATCCGAACTGGCTGGCTTCGTACCGCGCAAAAAAGATTACGCGCCTGGCTTTCTCCGTGTAGCGTTCGAACATATACCCATTCCCCCCCGAGTCTGCGCGGAACGCCTCGCCCTCCGCCAAACCCCTGACCCCAACCCTTTATTATGCATTTATATCGCCTAATCCCCCAAGCGATATCCGTCTTGAGTAACCCATACCGTCTTACTTTGGGAATTCCGAATTTTTCAACTTCAAGTCTTTTTGTTCCCCTGTCTTTAATTGTGGTTCTGTTCTGCATTTCGTTACTCCGGAAGCGACTCCGGCGCCACTTCTTCCATTTTGCCCTGATCCAACCGTAAAACGCGATGGCACCGTCGTGCAAATGCCAAATTATGCGTGGCGATCAAAGACGTCAACTGATGCTCGCGATGCAACCGCGCGACCAGTTCAAAAACCAATTCCCCGGTGCGCCCGTCGAGATCGCCGGTCGGCTCATCGGCCAGCAGTACTTGCGGCTGGGTGATGAGCGCCCGTGCCAGCGCCAACCTTTGCTGCTCGCCTCCGGAAAGTTCGCCCGAACGATGATGCCCGCGTGATTCCAGTCCTACCTCGCGTAACCACCGCGAAGCCTCCTGTTCGGCTGAAGACAGCGCTTGCCCGCGCGTCAGCAGGGGCATGGCGACATTCTCCAAAGCGGTGAATTCCGGCAGCAGGTAATGGAATTGCCACACGTAGCCGATCTGGCGGTTACGGAACTCGGCGGCATCGTCCTCGGAGAGCGCATTCACTTGAGAGTTGGCGCAGTATACGGCACCCGCGGAGGGACGATCAAGGGCCGCGAGGATGTGCAACAAGGTACTCTTTCCGGCACCTGATTGTCCGACGATGGCCAGCATCGTTCCTTTCCTGACTTCGAAAGACAGATTCTCAAAGAGCACGAGCTCCGCTTCGCCTGAGCGAAACACCTTACTTAACCCTTCGACCCGCAACAGAGGCTCTTGAGCTATTTGATGCAAATTCCCCCTCCTAAGTATCAAGCTAGCTGGCCGTCTCCAACTGCAACGCAGTAGAAAACGATCTGTGATCCATTAGATCATGAGGAAGAACAACCCGATCCCGGGATTCCGTTTTTGGGAACGAGGTATGCGAAAGACTGTATACCTCTGGAAAACAAATGCAATGTGACCGTGGTCACAACGTGGCGGCGCGGGAACATTCCTCGGATGAGAGCGCGTCGGCAGCGATTTCGACAGCTTCAGAGCGGCGCAATACCTGGGTAGCTGCGCGATGGCGTGAGAAGAAAAGACAAAAAGTTTACAAGGGCGGATGCTGAGAAGAGGCCCGCAAAGAAATGGCGTCAGCCGGCGAGAAGCTTTTGCCGGTTGACGCCAATCAGGCTGAGACTCAGTTACCTGGACTCTACGAAACCAGTGCTACTTCCCGTGGTGGTCGTCAAAGCTGAACAAGTCCATCAGATCGCCGATCGCTGGACGATTCAAAGGAACGTAAGGGTTGTGCGGGTTCGTTACCGGATTGTGCAGATTGTCGCGGCTGCGGTCGGTTAGCGGAGCCAGTCCCCAGTTGGCCTCGATGAACTTCAGGATCGAAACGTGGTCGCTGTAGGTGTGGGAGATGTGCCCGGGCTTGGTGTAGGGAGAGACGACCAGCGTGGGGATTCTGGTGCCGTCGCCAAAGAAGTCGAGGGGTTGGATGTAGCCGGAGTCGTAGTACCCGCCGCCCTCGTCGAACGTGACGATAATGGCTGTGCTGGCCCACAGTTGCGGGTTGGCCTGGACGCCGTCGACGATTTTCTTTACGAAGCCCTCGAACAGGTTCAGCTTCGAAGAAGACGGGTGCCCGTCGAGCCAGCCATCAGGCTTCACGTAAGACACGGCCGGCAGCGTTCCGTCATGGATCGCTTTATAAAGGACGGTGGTGTCCTGGTTGTGGGCCCGGCCTGATGCGCTCGTCATGATCGAGGTTGAGTACTGGAACCAGTTGCAGATGTTGCAGTACGTGTTGTCAGGGGTCACATAGTTGTTGTCCGGATTGGCCAGGTAGGCGTTCCACTGGTCTCCGTAGTATGCCCACGAGATGCTCTTTTCGTTTAACTCGTCGCCGATGTTGCGGAGGGGAGATGGCGGAATGGTGAAGACGGTCTCGTTGGGATTGCCGATGTCGGCATAGGCGTTTCTGCCGTCACCGTAGTATCCGGGGTTGTAGTTGTTAAGCAGATAGTAGTGTCCCGGATCGCAATTGGGATGGATGGGGCGGCGGAGCGAATGTAGATAGCTCACCACTTGGCCAACGCCCGGCGCAGTTGTGTCAGAGCAGTTGCTGTAGGTTCCGCCACCGTAGGAGGGGGAGCCATAGGAGCCGCCGCCGTAGCCATCCTCGGTATACCAATCGTTGGTGCCAGGCTGCGGGTTGGGGTTTTCGATTTCGTCCACTACTCCGGCGTTGGGGCTGCCGGCAGCGACCAGTTGATTGTGCGGTGGCGTGGCGGCGTTGCCATTGCCGTCGCTGAACCAGATCCCGTCACCGGTGCCGAGCATGACGTGATTGGCGCCGGTTCCACCCATGACGGATTGATGGAAATTGTCGCTCATGGCGTAGTTGTCGGCGAGAGACTTGAAGTAAGGCGCATCGCCTTGCAGCATGTTGTAGAAGCCCATCGACGTACTGCCTTCTTTGGTGCTGTAGACGTCGAAGCCGGAAGGTTGCGGACTTCCATTGGTGCCGGCCCCGACCGAGACTTCGACCCAGGGCCACAGGTCATTGCGGCATCCGCTGGGGTTACTTCTTGTGGCGTTGGCGGCGTTGCAATCGAACTGCTGCCACATCTGGTAGAAGCGATGGACGGGACTGTTCGCGTAGGAGTCGTAGGGCAGGGTTGCCGAGGTCAGCTGGAACGGACCGGAAGGAAGAGACGTCGCGTTCGGGACGCGAGTATCGACCGCTCCGTGCGCCAGTCCGGTGCCGCCGGTGGTCAGGTAGACGTAATAGTCGTCCGGAAGCCCGTTCTCATATTTCTTAGCGGTTGCGACATCCGGGAACGGCCCACTGGAATATCCGCCTGCGAGCACTGGTGGCAGGATCGAATACGGGACGTTTCCGGATGGACTCAGCTGATAACCGTCGGTGCTGGAGTCGGTGGCCGACGACTGGCTGGCCAGAGAAAAGTTGGGTCCCGGCGTTCCATCTTCGTTGACGATGCCTTTGGAGAGCAGATTCCAGACGCTCTCGCCCTGGCTTGGTTTGTAGGTGGCGAACACATGGTCAAAGGTGCGATTTTCTCCGATGATGACGATCACGTGCTGGATCGGAGTCTGGGTTTTGTGTCCTTTGTCCTTGGCAACTGCAAAAACGGGTGCGATCAACTGAATCGACAAGGCAACGACGCTGAGCAAAGATGCGGAGCGCCACTTGAGCGGAGATTGCTGGGGACAGTTCATGGTCAGCTTCCTCACAAAGTTAAAGATAGGGAAAGGCTACTGGGTGTTTGTTGCGGATATGTGAAACGCAGATTAAAGCAAAGCGAATTTACGGTGCAAAAA
The DNA here is from genome assembly GCA_963772195.1 of uncultured Acidobacteriaceae bacterium. Taxonomy (GTDB): domain Bacteria; phylum Acidobacteriota; class Terriglobia; order Terriglobales; family Acidobacteriaceae; genus Acidiflorens. The sequence goes on from CAVYWE010000007.1 coordinate 1,210,835, forward strand.
CTCTAAGGTAATTGCCTGACACTAAAATGCTATTCGTACCTTAGCGCTTCGGCCGGCAAGATCCGCGCCGCGGACCACGACGGATAAATCGTTGCCACAAACGAAATCCCGATGGAAACCAGCGCCACGATCACTCCATCGATCAGACGCGGCGCGAACGGGACATAGTCAATCGAATAGACCTCAGGCGAGAGCGAAATGAAGTGGTAGTGTCCGCCTGCCCACGAGATCCCGTAGCCGAGCACGAGACCGATCACTGTCCCGATCACGCCAATCAACACGCCCTGCGCGATGAAGACGCGGCGGATTTGCGCCTTCTTCGTCCCCAGGGACATGAGGACGGCAATGTCTTTCGTCTTTTCCATGACCATCATGATCAGCGAGATCAAAATGTTGAGCGCGGCCACGAACACGATCAGGCCGATGGTGATAAACGTTACGACGCGCTCCAGGCGCAACGCGCGGAAAAGAGGCTTGTTCTGTTCCATCCAACTGGTGGCCATAAAGCCGTGGCTTCCTGAGTAAAGATCGGCGGCCTGTTCGAGAGCGTGCGCCACGTCGCCAGCGAGGTAGATATCGTCGAGCTTGAATTGGATGACTGAGATCACGTCGCCCAACCCGAATAACTCCTGCGCGTCAGAAAGCCGGATAAACGCCCAGGAAGAGTCGTAGTCGAAAAAACCGGAATTGAAGATGCCCGCGACGTGGAAACGGATGTACTTCGGCACCATTCCAAACGGAGTCAGCTCGCCCTGCGGAGAAGTGACCAGCACCACCGACCCGACGGTGGCGCCAATCTCCTCCGCCAGGTCTTTGCCGAGAATGATGGGAGGCATCGCGGCAACGCGCTGCTGCACGCCGCTCAAATCGTCGGGCGATTCTGTTTGTGTAGAGCGGGCGCCCTCGCCCGCTGCCGTTGAAGCTGCATTTGAATTTGACGTTGACCTTGCTCCCGAGGGAGGCTCCGCCATCCCGCCGGAGGGTGCTTCCTCAAGCGCCGCCGCCGATCCGAGTGTGACAGTTTGCAGTAGATCGCTGACCTTGCGCTCATACTGCGGCAGCATCCCTTTCAGCACCGCGCCGCGCGCCCGCGGTCCGCGCGAAATCAGCACCTGCTCGTAAATCGCCGGAGCGGCTGCTACCACGTGCGGCTGCTTCGATAGCTTATCGAGCAGCGGACGCCAATCGCGGATGCCGTCGCTTTCCACCCGCAGCAGGCTGATGTGCGCGGTCGAACCCAGCAGCCGCGCCTGCAAATCCTGCCGAAAGCCGTTGTTGATGGCGAGCGCCACGATCAGTGAAGCCACTCCCGCCGCAACGCCTAAGACGGAGATTCCCGTGATGACGCCGATGAACGCCTGGCGGCGTTTGGCGCGAAGGTAGCGAGTTGCGACGAAGAGTTCGAAGCGCATGAGAGGCAGCTGTCAGCTATCAGCCATCAGCTTTCAGTTACTGCGGATTATAGCTGGCGCGCTTCCCCTACTCGCGGCAGAACCGCCGGCACGGATCGGCGATAGGCGCGGTAGGAGTCGCCAAACCTCTCCTCCAACTCCGCATCCTCCAGTCGGATCATCACGACTCCCGTTACCATTGCGAACGCCGTCAACCCCCAGCAGACGGCTAGTCCGGTTCCGACACTCCATGCCAGCATCTCGCACAGATGCGCCAGGTACACGGGATGCCGCACGTGCGCCCGGATTCCATCCGTTACCAGTTGCTGATCGCGATTTCCACCCTGAACTTCCGGCAGTCCGGCGAGTTGCTTCGCGCTGAAATTTTTCCCGGATTGCGAATACACATACAACCCGCATACGAACAGCAATGCCGATACTCCCCACAGCCAGTCTGCTCGATAGAGTAGTACCTCTCGCCAGGGCCGGGTGACCAGCGCGACCGCTACCCACATCGCCATCCACGCGGGCAACAGCACCGCGTATGGCGAGCGACGATATGAGCGACGCAGTGCGCGCCAGCGTTCAGCAAACGGATGAATCATCAGCCAGAAGGCGGGGATGGTCGAATACAGTACGCAGACTAGCCATCCGATGATTTGTAGCCAGTGAAGCACGTGAGTGTCGTTCGGTCTCTCGCTTCTGACAAGAATCTTAGCAACGCGGCATTGAGGTTCGTATCAGGGTATCGCTTCAGCGATACCATAAGCTCATCGAAATAGCCGCCCCTTTAGGGACCAGTGGCGAATTCAATCGCTGGCCCGCAGCGCCTGAAGGCGCTTTCATGAGGTCATATTTACGGCACGCCTGAAGGCGTGCCCTGATACGAAACGCACTCTCGCCACGGTTTGTCGTGGCTGTGAAATTTCATCGCAGGCGATCGGCATCTGGCAACTGACCGCGGGCCACAGCTTCCTGTTATTCTTCTTCCTCATGTCCCCCATCCTGACCAGTGTGCTGCTGGGGCTGACCGCGGCGGGCGCGAATGTGTTCGGCGGCGCCATCATCGTTCAGAAGCATTGGGAGCGTTCCTACCTCCGCTACTTCGTCGCGCTCGGCGCAGGTTTCATGCTGGCGACGGCGCTGGTCGAAATGGTGCCGGAGAGCATTCATCTGCGTGGCGCGTATGCCGGATTTCTAATCCTCGCGGGATACCTGCTCGTGCATTTTTTTGAGCACACGGTCACGCCGCATTTCCACTTTGGAGAAGAAACCCATGCTGACCAGTTTGTGCATTCTCATAAGGGATACTCGGTCCTGATCGGGTTGCTGATTCACACATTTTTCGATGGCATCGCGATCGCCTCGGGATTCCTCGTTTCCCCAGCGCTCGGCTGGATCATCTTCCTGGCGGTTTTCCTGCACAAGATTCCGGAAGGATTCACCATCTCATCGGTGATGCTGGCGAGCGGTCGAAGCCGCGCGTTCGCCTGGGGAGCGTCCGTGCTTTTGGGCGTTGCCACTGTGGCGGGAGTGATGACGATGGCAATTTTCCGTCAGGAAGTAAGCTTCGGCTTGCCCTTGTCGGCGGGCGTTACGATTTACGTGGCCGCGTCGGACCTGATTCCCGAGGTGAATAAAGAGCCTGGGGTGAAAATGGCCCTACTCGTCTTCGTCGGGACGGCGTGCATGTTTTTGCTGGATCGATTCTTTCACGTGCACTAGCAGTTCTCAGTTCCCGGTTCTCAGTTCTCAGTTCTCAGTTCTCAGTTCTCAGTATGACCCCCCTGATTTGTTCTGAGAACTGAGAACCGAGAACTGAGAACTTGCTTACCCGCTATGCCTGATGTGCATCACGTCGCCGTCCTGCACAATGTAGTCTTTCCCTTCGAGGCGCAGAGTTCCTTTGGCTCGCGCATTCGCTTCGGAACCTGCCTCTAACAGCTGATCCCAGCGAATAGTCTCGGCGCGGATGAAGTGCTTTTCCAGGTCTGAGTGAATCGCGCCAGCGCCGTTCTGGGCGCGCGTGTTCAGCGGGATCGTCCATGCGCGGCATTCGTCTTCGCCGGCTGTGAAAAACGAAATCAGTCCCAACAGGTGATAGCTTTTGCGGATCAGCCGCGAGAGCCCGCTTTCGGTCAGTCCATAGCTGCCGAGAAATTCTGCCGCGTCTTCGTCGCTCATTTCCGCCAGTTCGGCTTCCACTTTGCCGCAGATGGCGCTGGCCCCGGCATTCGGACGCGCGGCTACTTCGGTCAGCTTATATTTTCCCACCGCCGCTTCCAGGTCTTTGCCGAGTTCGGTGCTCTCGCCGATATTGAGCACGTAGAGCATTGGCTTCTCACTCAGAAACATGAAGCCGCGGATGCGCTTCTTGTCTTCGGCTGACATCTCCATTTCGCGCAGCGGCTTTTCGGTTTCGAGAAACGCTTTGGCTTTGATCAGCAACTCGTTTTCTTTTTCGAGTTCCGGTGTCTTCATCTTCTTCAAATCTTTTTCCAGACGGTCCAGGCGTTTTTCGATCTGGCCGAGATCGCTGACCATGAGATCGAAATCAACGTTCTTGATGTCGCGCAGCGGATCGAGGGGGCCGACGTGCGGGATGGCATCGTTTTCAAACGCCCGGAGCACGTGAATGAGCGCGTCTACCTGGCGCAGATGGCCGATGTAGGCCGTCTCTTTGAGCGCGTCCTGGCCGATAGCGCCGACGTCCACATACTCGACCGAGGCGTGCGTCAGCTTCTTTGGATGGTAGAGCGCGGCCAGCTTGTCGAGGCGCTCGTCAGGCACCTTGGCGACTCCGATGTGCGCCTCGCGCGGATTTGAATACGCCTGCTCGGAAAGATGAACCTTCGTCAGAATGCTAAATAGAGATGTCTTGCCGACTTGCGGCAGACCGATGATGCCGGTTTTCATGGGGAAGTCTCAGCTCTCAGCTATCAGTTGTCAGCTATCAGTTCAGTCAAAAGAATAAATCATCGGGATCGATACGCATAAGCAAGTGAAATACCAAGCACTCGGCGGTCGTGCTACGCTCGGCAGAATGCGGTGCGCCGGTAACCTTCTCCCCATGAACCGTCTTCGCCATCTTGCCGTTGCGCTGATCGCTTGTGCCGCCTGGTCTTCTGCGAAAAGTCCGGCGCAGAGTCCGGCGCGGATTCACTTCCGCTTGCAGACCCGCGAGGTTGTCGAAGGGCGACTCAAGTCTTTTTCAACCAAAAACGTCGAACGCGAAGCGCTGATCCGGAAGTGGTTTGCCGAGTCTGGATGCAAGGGCGCGAATCTCTCTGAGCAAGGGCTCGACCGCAAGCTTCCACCGAACGTTATTTGCGTGTTGCCTGGCGAAACGCAGCAAGTTATTTTGGTCGGCGCACACACCGATAAGGTCGACGGCGTTGGCGACGGAGTGGTCGACAACTGGACGGGAGCCGTACTGCTGACGGCCCTCCTCGATAGCCTCGGCGGGCAACTGCGTCATCATACGCTGATCTTCGTCGGATTTTCGGGCGAGGAAAAGGGGCTGGTCGGATCGCAGTATTACGCGGACCACCTCACTAACGCGCAGCGCGCGCACATCGAGGGCATGGTGAACTTCGACAGTCTGGGACTCGGTCCGACAGAAGTCTGGGCTTCACACGCCGACAAATCGCTACTTGACGCGCTGGCTTTTGTTGCGGCGGCGAGTAAACTCCCGGTGAGCGCCATGAACGTGCCAGAAGGCGCCACCGCCGATTCCGAATCGTTCGTTCGCTACCGGATCCCGCGCATCACCCTGCACTCGGTGACAGAGAAGAGCTGGCCGATCCTGCATTCACCGTCCGACAAGTTGGCAGCCATCAAGATGAACGATTATTACGATAGTTATAAGCTGATCGCAGCCTATCTGGCGTATCTCGATGACGCGCTGAAACCGGCGGGGGCAGCGAAGCCAGGCAAAGCGGCGCAGTAGCGATATGTATAACCGATTGTCATCCTGAGCGGAGCGAGGGATCTGCAGTTCGCCGCAAAGTGCAGATCCCTCGCTCCGCTCAGGATGACAAAATCCGGTGAATTGACAACGAAGTATTGGCCGATCACCGGAATGCTTGCGCGGTGGAGTATAACGCAACTAACCCCAGCAAGAGCACTGCCTCCTCGAATTTTTCCGACCACGCATGCAGGCGGTCGAATTCCATGCGCAGCGGATTGTCGGGAGGCACGTTATCGATAACGCCAACCTCAGCCCGAATGGCGTGCATCTTCGGGGAAATGGCGAACTGCGAGATCACCGTCAACAGCAGCATCAGCACGATTAGAATGTGCCGCGCCGCCAGCGGTCGCGCGTCTCCCGAGGCCAACCGGCTATAGAGCATGGACGCGATCAGAAAAACAATTCCAGAAACGATGGCCATGTAGTGCAGTCGATCGAGCGAGCGGCTCACGATCGATCCTGCCAGGTGGCGGGTCGGAAGCAGTCCGGGCGAAAACGCGGTGGGCGCGAGTACGAATGCGAAAAAAATCAGTCCGCCCAGCCAGACCACGAGCGACAAGAGCATGAGGAACCGGAGAAATGGCATGAGCGGGATTATAGAGGCAGGAACACACTCTTCATAGAATTGTCATCCGAGCGAAGCGAGGGATCTGCAGTTCGCGGCAAGATGCAGATCCCTCGCTTCGCTCGCGGTGAAAAATTAGATGTAGTGAAAGACTTATCCACAGCCCGAACCAGCGCTGTCACTTACTCCGGTACGTGTCACTGGTTACTCTCATTATTTTCCATTCATCCGGAAGGAATCATTTAAATGCAGAGTTCGTTGACGGCCACCGATGTGAATTTCTTGTCCTTGCAGTCGGCAATATTTTGCGTGCAGTGTGAATTGCTTAGCGAGAACAACACGCCGCAGTGTCTGGCCTGCGGCAGTGGCGCGGTGCTGAGTCTCTCGCGGGTACTCGGCGGATCGCTTCGCGGGCAGCAGACGGCGCATCTCATCGCGGATGCGGAACTGGACCGGTTGGTGCGATCGTTGCTCTACACGGTTCCTCAGGTTGCGGCGACCGGCGAAGATCAAATCGCCGAGCACCGGTTCGAACTTCCCGCGGCGGCAAAGTTCTCCACTCGCTATCGTGCACGGCCTCGCCATCATCATGATGGGCTGGTCTCCGCGCCGCAGGCGTTGGGCCATACTAGTGAGATCAATGCCGGAGAGATTGACCTCGAGCCGGGCATCAGCATCATCGCGGAAAAAGCGCAAACTCTAACCGGCGCCACCGGGGCCGCCATCGCGCTGCGCCGGGGCAACGAAATTGTTTGCCGCGCGCGCACCGGCCGCACGGCTCCGGATATCGGGGTTCGCCTGCAAACCGATCACGGCCTCTCGGCCGAATGCGTGCGCACCGGGGAAGTGCTGCTGTGCAATGATGCCGAGTCGAACCCGCGAGTGGATTGGGCGAGTTGCCGGAGAATGGGAGCGCGTTCGATTCTGGTTTCTCCCCTACGTCATTTCCGCCGAACGTTGGGAGTCTTCGAGGTGCTGTCGTCGATGCCCCACGCGTTCGACAACAACGATGTAGCCACGATGCAGTTTCTGTCTGGAATGATGGTGGCGACGATCTCGCGGCTTTCCAGTTTGCAGCCGGTACCGCCGGTGGCCTCGGGCGAGTAAACTCGTCTTAGGAACTTAGTAATCAGCTTGAGTTCTCGCCTCGTGGATTCGGTTGGGAAAGCGAGGGTGTCCCGTGTCGGAAGGGAGATTCCGATGAAGTATGTCTTCTGGATCGCTGTGACGGTGGCCGTTGTGATCGCGGGCTGGACGATTCTTGAGCCCGAAATAACCAACATTGTGTTTCAGGATGAGCTGCATGATCTTGCGGCACAACCGAGCTGGCGGCCGGGGATGTCAGCGCCAAACTCCGACGAAGAACTTCGCATCATCGTAATCCGCAAAGCGGAGGGCCATGATATCGCGCTCGACCCAAAACAGGTGACGGTGCGACGCGGCGAAACGCCGGAGAATCCGGGCCCATACATAGCAGTCGACTATACGGTGCCCGTGAATCTGTTCGTATATTCATACAGCCGACACTTCAGACCGTCGAGCACCGGCGGCAGGTTCTGATCGCAGGTTCTGACCGCCAAGAGCAACCCTCGGTGGACAAAGCTTAAGGCGTCAGGCCCATGCGCTTGGGCAGGTCGAGGTAGCGGGGGTCTGGACAGGCGGAGACGGAGCAAGCCCCTCTCTATACCGGCACCGGCACGCTCTCGACGATCTCGCGCAGCACTTGCTCGGCCTGCTCGGATTTTTTCAGGGTGGAAGTGTAGAGCGAACCTACTACTACGCGGTGGGCGAAGACGGAGACGACCAGGGGCTTGAGATCTTCGGGAGTGCAGTAATCGCGGCCCTCGAGGAAGGCCATGGCTTGGGCGGCGCGGTAGAGCATCTGCGAGCCTCGGGGAGATACTCCGAGAGAAAGATACTCGGACTCGCGCGTCTTAGTGACTATGTTCAGCAGGTAAGTGATGAGCGATTCGTCCACGTGGACCTGGGCTACAGCTTGCTGAATTTCGACTACGTCGGCGGCGTTGAGCACGGGGCGCAGGTTTTCGAGCTGAGCGGCTCCGACTTCGGCGCGCAGAATCTCGCGTTCGGCGTTGCCTTCGGGATATCCCATGCGAACTCGCATCAGGAAACGATCGAGTTGCGACTCGGGCAAGGGATAAGTGCCGTGGTGCTCGATGGGATTCTGGGTGGCGATGACCAGGAACGGTTGCGGAAGCAGATAGGAATGCGCGTCGATGGTGACTTGCCCCTCGTTCATGGCTTCGAGCAAGGCGGACTGGGTCTTCGGAGTAGTGCGGTTGATTTCGTCGGCTAAGAGGACATTGGCGAAGACTGGTCCGCGCTTGAATTCAAATTTCTGCTCAATGGCGGAGTAGATCGAGATGCCCAGCACGTCGGAGGGCAGCATGTCGCTGGTGAACTGGATGCGCTGAAAAGTGCAGTCGATGGCGCGGGCGAGCGCCTGGCCGAGCGTGGTCTTGCCGACTCCGGGAACGCCTTCGATCAGCAGGTGTCCTTTGGCGAAAATGGAAACCAGGGCAAGGCGGAGGACGTCGTCCTTGCCGCGGATGACGGTGCGGAGACTGTTTTCGAGTTCCGCGGCGCGGCGGGAGGTTGCCACCAGAGCTTCGGGAGCCATTAGGGGCGATTTTACTATGCGGGTGCCGGAGGTGGCGGTTACCAATGTCACAGAGAAGTTCTCAGTTCCCGGTTCTCAGTTCTCAGTAAAAACAACACCAGCTTACGCCGCGCGATTCTTTATTGAGGAGATGAGACCATTCAGGATTCTGCCGAGTTCGTCCGCAGTAGCCATCAGGTCCTCCGCCCTGGCCGGTTGGAGATATTTCAGGTTTCTAGCAATGAGAAGTTGAGTCTCAATCTCGACCAGAGATCCACGAGCCATACTCAAAAAGTGATGAAACTCTTTTTGCGAAAAGCGAGCCTGCCCCTCTGCAATATTACTTGGTACCGAGACGGAAGCTCGCCGTAATTGATTAGTTAGCCCGTAACGCTCTTCACTCGGAAATCGCTGCGTCACTTCGTAGATTGCGGTGACAAACTTCATGGCTTTCTGCCATGCGACCAGATCACGATAAGAACGGCCCATGCTGCCCCCAAATAGGAGATTGTGCATCTCCTAGGGCCAAAACTCTGTGACCATCAACCACATAAAATGTTCGGTTTTACTGAAAACTGAGAACTGAGAACCGGGAACTGAGAACTTACTGGAAGAATTCCGCCGGTCGTCCCGTCAACCGCTCGATCCTTTTCGCGGTTGGCGGATGCGTCGAGAACAGGTTGCCGAAACTCATCCCTCCTAAGAACGGCGCAATAATGAAAAGATGCGCGGTGGATGGGCTGGCTATCAGCGGGCGCTGGCGGGAATAGGCTTCGATTTTCGCGAGGGCGCTGGCCAAGGCGTAGGGATTGCCGGTCCAGTGGGCGCCGGTGTCGTCGGCTCCATATTCGCGGGAGCGCGAGACGGCGAGTTGGATCAGCATGGCTGCGAAGGGGGCGAGGATGATCATGGCAATGGCGGCGATCCCGCTGCCTCCGCCGCGATCGTCGCGCTCGCCTCGCATGCCGCCGAAAATCATGCCCCAGCGGGCAATCGACGCCAGGTAAGTAATCGCGCCGGCTAACGTGGCGGCGATCGAACTGATGAGGATGTCGCGATTGCGCACGTGGCCGAGTTCATGGGCCAGCACGCCTTCCAGTTCGTCGTCGTTAAGCAGTCCGAGGATGCCCTGGGTTACGGCGACGGAGGCGTGGTTCGGATTGCGTCCGGTGGCGAAGGCGTTGGGCGAATCGGTCGGGATGAGGTAGACCTTGGGCATCGGCAGGCTGACTTTTTGCGCCAGGCGCTCGACGATGTTGTAGACGCGCGGCAGATCGTCGCGACCGACAGGCTGAGCGCGGTAGGTGGCGAGCGCGATCTTGTCGGAGAAAAAGTAAGAGACGAAATTCAGGACGGCGGCGAAGGCGAGCGCCATCAGCATCCCGTTCTGCCCGCCGAAAGCGCGGCCGGCCAGCATGAGCAGCAGCGTCATGCCAGTGAGCAGGAGCGTGGTTTTGAAAATGTTGCTCATGATTGTTGCCTCAGTTTTTTTGGCTCAATCGATTAGATGCGGGACCCAGGGCTTTAGGCTCGTGTGGGGACGGGCGCTCTCGCCCGTCCAAGCCGAGCGAAGCTCGGCAGCTGCCTCTGGTCTCAGCGCTGGGCTAGCTCTGGCGCTTCAGCGCCCGGTCGAGGGTTTGGTCGAGGGCTGCCCTGGCTTTTTCGTAATCCTCGGGCGTGATCTTGCCTTGCTTTTTTTCTACCTCTAATTGGAACAGTTCTTCTTTCAGCGCTTCGAGCAGCATTGATGATCTTGCGACCGGAGTGCCGGCCGCGGGCGCCGGCGCGGTTGGCGTCGTTGGATGGACGACTGCGCTGTGGCCGCTCGATGCAGCGGCAAGCTTCGGGGTAGAGGTCGCGGCGATTGCGGTTACGGGTTGCCGTTTCGTGACCACCCATCCGCCAATCGCGAGCAGCACGGCGAACGCGCCGAGGATGGGCCAGCGATATTGCTGCAGCGCGTCGGGCGCATCGATGGGGACGCCGAGTCCGCCGCCTGGCCGATTGTCGCGGGTTTGTGGTTGGTCCGGTTGCTGCTGCTGTTGTTGCATCTGATCCTGCTGTCGGGCCGCGCCGGAGGCGATCGATCCCGGCGATTCGGTGATGACTCCGTTGCCCGTCAGCGTGAAGCCGAGCGGCTGGCCGGGCTGCGTTTGTCGCGCGACTTCCACGGTGCTGTCGCCCTGGCTGGGATCCTGCATGGACTGGAAGCTCTGCGGATTTGCGGCCTTGAATTGCATCGTCTTCGGAAGAACGACGACGAGGTGCTCGGCGGGATAGAGCGGCTTGGGATCGATCTTGATCTCGCCGGTGTAGGGCAGAGTGAACTCCAACTGGAACTGCGTTTCTCCGGGACGGAGCGGGAAGTTAATCGCGTAGCGGTTCTTCTCGGCGCTGTTTTTCCCAGTCTCGGGCGCGCCTTCCGAGCTGATCGGCTGGCCGTTCGGGGCGCGGGCCTGTACTTGTTCAATCTTCGCGCCGGGGGGCAGATAGAATTCGAAGTTGTGATCGTTCATCTGCGTCTTCGCGGGAGAAGAGGTGTTATTCACCACGAACAAGCGCACGCCTTGCATGGTTCCGCTGTCGGCCTGGAAGCGAATGACGTCGGCGGTCACGCTGAGGCCGGTGACTTTTGTCGCGACGTCATATACCTGGACGTCGACCGAGTTGACGCCGGGAGGCGCCATCTGATGATAAGTAACTCCCTGATGGACGGCGCGGATGAGGTGTGGCCCCGCGCCGCCGGTGAGTTTGAAGCTGAATTTCCCGTTGCTGTCGGCTTTGGTGTTGGCGGCTATTTCCATACCAGTGGTCAGGTTGATGAGAATGACTTCATCGCCGACGGCGGGCTTGCCGGTGGTTCCATTGGTGACGGTGCCGGAGAGGGTCTGGGCAAGGGCTGAGGCGAAAGTGAGCGCCAGAACGCACAGGGCACGGATAGCGGCTAGTAAGGCGGGCTTTGCTAGTCTGGTCAAAAAGCTCCTTGCTGTTGCAGATCTTTTTCTGGAGACAGCGGCGCTAGGAAATCAGCGCTTCATAGGTCTTGTGATCGCCGATCCAGAACCACAAATATCCATCCGTCCGTTTGATCGCAAGAGCGCGATGGTTCAGCGTGATACGGGCGGACCACATTTCCTGGCCGTGGCGCTCTCCCACTCTCTTGAATTGTAATGAAGGATGCTGCGAATTTGCTTTCAGCAATGCAAACTGTTTGTCGACGCGGGCGCGGACTTCCTGCGAGAGGGTATGGTATAGCCGCCAAAAATCGGTGGTGGCGCGATGCTGCATTGGGGCTAGAGCGGCTGTGTGCGACCGTTCTTCTCGTCGTCCAAAGCGCGTTGGATGGCCGTGTCGAGGCGTCCGGCCGCAAGATCGGATTGGACGCGAGTATCGATCGGCGGCGGGCAGTGTTGCTCAAGCCAGACATACAATTCCTCTATTTCGTGCGGCGTGAGCGCTCCGATGGCGCGTTCAATCTCTTTGATGGTGGTTAGGCTCATGGGACTGTGCATTATTTTACCCGCACCGAGCGAAAATCACCACAACAGGCGACTGGCAATGACGACCTCGTCGTTTCGGCGGGCTTGCAAGTGGTGCCGTTGGTGACGGTGCCGGAGAGGGTCTCCAACAACATAATTGTTTCGGAGGGCGATTACGCCACAAGGCCGGCGGCCTGCTCCAACCGCGCGATCTCCGCCATGATCGCAGCCGCTTCCTCTTCGAGTGAGGCGCGCATGGATTGATAGTCCGCGTCAGGCACTTTGCCGGCCTTGTATTCGAAATTCAGATCGCGCAGGTTCTCGTAGACCGCTTCCTTGCGCTCGCGGAGATAGCCGAGCCGCGTTTTTTCTTCTCCGGCGTAGACTTCGCCGGGAAAAAAGAAAACGTAGTAGAGAGCGGCGGCGGTAACTGCGGCACAAACGTAGGCAATCATCGGGCGGTCTCCTTAGGCCAAGCGTCGTTACTAGACTGCGGCTTTTCGCGGGCGGGGGCGCCCGCGCCACACTTACTTCTCTTGCCGCACTTGATCGTCATAAGTCGGTCTCCTTGCGAGCCTTTCGGCGGAACTCGTCGAGCTCGCTCCCGCGCCGGATGCTGATGCCATCGGCGAGGGCGGGTGTTGGCCGGTTCTTCCACGAGCGGACGACGTACACGACGAAGGAGATGCCGAACGCCAGCGCGGCGAAGGGCATGATCCAGGCCACGCGATTGAAGCCGGTGGCGGTGGGCGCGGCGATCACGGTCGGTCCGTAGTCTTGCACGAAACCTTGCAGGATGAGGTCATCGTTATTGCCTTTATCCAGCGCGGCCTGAAGTTGATCGCGCATCTTGTCCGAGTACGTGCAGCCGACGTGATTGCACTCGAGCAATATTTGGCTACATCCGCAGGCGCACATCATGCGATGGCCCAGGTCTTTGAAGCGCGCGGAATCGTCTCCTGCTCCCATGAAAACAATTACGGCGACGGCCAGCGTAGCGGCCTGCAACCAGCGGCTAGAGCGAATCCAGAGTTGCTGTGTCCGCCGACAACTGCCGAGCTGCGCTCGGCTTGGACGGGCGAGGGCGCCCGTCCCCACACAAGACACTGAATCCGCTCTAAACGAAATCGAGGATTTCATTTCAGTCACCTGCACCCACATGCGCCGGAGCGCGAACCGGAGTGGTTGCGGCCACCTGGACGGCCACGGCATTCGGCACGAGTGCGACGATGGTGCCGAAGACCATGATGATCAGGCCGATCCAGATCCAGGGGACCAGCGGATTCAAGTGCGCTTTAATGATGGGCCGTCCGGTGGTCTCGTTCTTGCCTTCATAGACCAGATAAACGTCGTTCACCAGGAACAAATCTTCGCGGAAGCTGGGGTAAATGCGCGGCAGGGTCTGCGGCTGTTGACTGCTTTTATAGAAGCGGCGCTCGGGATACATGGTCGTAATCTGCTTCCCGCCACGGAACACGTTGATGATTGCCCACTCGTTGGCGTAGTTGGGATTGTCGTCCTGCGTATAGGACTGGCAGACCAGGGTGTAGGGGCCAATGGAGATTTTGTCGCCAAAGCCCATTTCTTTTTCGACCTCTTTATTGAAAGGCGTCCCGAGAATCCCAATCACCACCAGCGCCACGCCGAAGTGGACAATGTATCCGCCGTAACGGCGCGTATTCCGGTGGCACAGTTGAAGCATCGCGGAGAATAAATTTTGCTGCGTCTTGCCGGCGATGACGCGGCCTCCGCGAAGGAACTCTGAAATGACGGTAAACATCACCAGCGCTGAGAGAACGGCGGCCATCGTGGCGTAGAAATAAGAGGGATCCTCCCAGGGACGCACGCCGAAAAGAATCATCATCCCGCCAATCGAAAGCGCGCCGATCGCGGGGTAGAGGAAGTTCCGTTTGAGGCTTTCGAGGGAAGTCTTACGCCAGGCCAGCAGCGGTCCGATCGCGGTGAGCAGCAGGAGCAGCAAGGCAACCGGCACCGCAACGCGATTGAAAAAAGGCGGCCCAACCGTGACTTTGTGTCCCTGAACGAATTCCGACAGGATCGGAAAAAACGTGCCCCACAGTATGGTGAAGCAGAGGGTGAGCAAGAGGAGATTGTTGAACAGGAAGCTGGATTCGCGCGAAACCAGCGCCTCCAGTTTGTGCTCGCTCTTGAGGTGCGACCGGTTCACCAAAAGAAAGTAGGTGCAGACCGCCAGGGTCAACGCGATGAAGACCAGGAACCACGAGCCGATCGACGATTGCGCGAAGGCGTGCACCGAACTGATCACACCCGAACGCGTGAGGAATGTTCCGAGCATCGAGAGCAGGAAGGTCGCGAAGATGAGCGCCATGTTCCAGACTTTCAACATGCCGCGTTTTTCCTGCATCATGACGGAATGCAGAAACGCTGTTCCAGTGAGCCAGGGCATGAGCGAGGCGTTTTCGACGGGGTCCCATCCCCAGTAGCCGCCCCATCCGAGAACTGCATAGGCCCAGTGCGCGCCGAGGAAAACGCCGATGGTGAGGAAGCACCAGGTCACCATGGTCCAGCGGCGGGTGATGTGAATCCATTTCTCGCCGGGATACTTCATGATGAGCGCGCCCAGAGCGAAGGCGAAGGGAACGGTGAACCCGACGTATCCGAGATACAGCATGGGCGGATGGATGACCATCTCGGGATATTGCAGAAGAGGATTGAGTCCGGAGCCGTCCGGGGGAACTCCGCCCTGCATGATGGCGAACGGGTGGGCCGCAAAATTCAGAATCAGCAGAAAGAAAACCTGCACTGCGGCGATTACCACCGAAGCGTGCGCGAACAGGCGCTGATCGGTCTTGTAGCGCAAGCGGAGAACGAATCCGTAGCCGGCCAGCAGCAACGACCAGAACAGCAGCGACCCTTCCTGCCCAGACCACAGCACGGCGAACTTATAGGCTGCGGGCAGGTCACGGTTGCTGTGATGGAAGATGTAGGCGATGGAGAAGTCGTCGCTGAACGCGCTCACCACAAGAACGATGGCAGCCAACAGCACCGCGGCGAACGTGGCGATTCCGGCGCGGCGGGCGGTCTCACCGAGGCGAGCCGAAGCGGCATCCTTACGGAATAATGCCAAGAGGCCTGCCAGGAAAGAGTACGCACTCAGGCCGAGCGCTAGCAGGAGCGCAAAGCTGCCGATTTGAGACATCGCAGGAACCCCAGACTGTGTTCACCTATTTTTTCAGAGAAGCAGATCGTATGCAATCCGGCGGACAATGGGAAGTACAATTCGTCTACTTGCGAGGCGCTATTTACCGCGATTTCTCCAGCGGGTAACCCTTTCCGCGCCAATCGCGGATTCCACCGTCCATCGAGATGACGTTGGTGTATCCCATTTTTTGCAGATTATCGGCGGCTAGCGCGGAACGGAAACCGCCGCCACAATAGAGGACGAGCGGAGTTTCGAGATCGGGATACTTTCCCTCAACGTCGCGTTCGATGACGCCCTTGCCCAGGTGGACGGCTCCGGGCAGGTGGTCGGCGTCGAACTCGCGGTCTTCGCGGACGTCGACGAGAACAAATTTCTCGCCGCGGTCGAGCCGGGCTTTGATTTCGTCAACATTGGTTTCGCGGACGCGCTGCTTGGCGTCTTCGACAATCTTCAGAAAGCGCGGTGGATGCTGGGCCATGGTTGTCGATCCCCCAACTGGTCTGATGCTTGCCCCTGAGAATGATAGCAGGCGGCTGGGGAATGGCTGGCGCGGTGCTGAAGACCGGCGTGCTAAAGGTACGTGCTTGCAGATAAAATCTAATGGCGCTCTCTTCATCGCGGCCCATGACGCTCATCATTCGTCAATCTCGCATTCATTCCTATGGCTGCTACACCACGCGGCCGATTCGCAAAGGGAAGTTGATCGTCGAATACGTGGGCGAGTACCTCACCTACGAGCAGGCCGACGATCTTTACGACCATTTTCCGAACACGTATTTATTCGGTCTGGACGGCGGCAAGCGGATCATCGATGGCTACGGGGTGGCTGCCTTCGTCAATCATTCCTGCAAACCGAATTGCGAGACCGATCAGATCCGCGGCAAGATGTGGATCATCGCGCTGCGCGATATTGAGTCGGGAGAAGAATTGACCTACGACTACAACCTCTACGATGGCGAGGATGAGGCGCCCTGTTTATGCGGGGCGCGGCGCTGTCGCGGAAGTCTATATTCGGCCACGCACCTGCGCAAGCTCGCTAAAAAGCGAGCCAAGGCTGCCGCGGCCTTGGCACACTCAGCTTCGTAGACGGAGGCAGCATTTTCCGATGCTACAATTATTTCTTTCCGATCGTCTTTCCGATCGCCGTTACTAATCGACGTTCTGATCGCATTCGCGAATCTGGAGTCATGCCTTGAACCGTGCTTCCGCCGGCCTGGAAAACATTATCGCCAAATCTCTTCATCGCGCCCCTGCAAGCGAGAGCGCGGTGCTGGCCTGGCCTATCGCGTGTGGCAGTGCGGTCGCCGAGCGGACTCGGGCGCTCAGTTTCTCCGACGGTGTTCTGCGCGTGGAAGTTGCCGACGCGGGATGGCGGCGGGAACTCATAAACCTGGCGCCGCGTTATTTGGCCTTGATCAATAAGTATTCCGCGACTTCGGTGAAGCGGATTGAATTCGTGGTGAAGACGTGAAAGTTACCGACAAAGACGTCGCCTACGTGGCCGATCTGGCCAACCTCGAGTTGACCGAGGAAGAGCGCGCTCACATGCTGCGCGATTTGAATTCCATTCTGGAATATATCGAGCGACTCAGCGAACTGGAGACCGACAAAGTTGCGCCCATGGCCCAGGTCTCTGACCGCTACGGCGTGGACGAATCGCGGCAGGGAAGCGACCGGTTCGCGTATGCCATCAGGGAAGATGTGAAGGAGGGTCTGCGAAAATCGCTGCCACACGAGGAAGCCTTGAAAAATGCGCCGGACACGGACGGGACGTTCTTCGAGGTTCCGAAAGTGATTGAGAGATAGCGTAATGACCGCAGGAAAAGAGATCGCGGAAAAAACAAATACAGTCGGTCTCACGATCGACGAGATTCGCGGCGCGATCATCGAGGACAGGACGACGGCGACCGCGCTCGCGACCGAGTTCTACGATCGCATCCGGAAAGAAGATTCCGAGATTGGCGCGTTCCTAACTCTCTGCGAGGAGCGCGCGCTGAAGCAGGCGGGGCTGATCGACCAGATGGCCGCGGAGGGCCAGCCTTTGCCGCCGCTCGCGGGCGTTCCGGTCGCGATCAAAGACGTCATGGTGACGCGTGGCGTCCGCACCACCGCCGGTTCAAAAATTCTTGAGAATTTTATTCCTCCTTATGACTGCACGGCGGTCGCTCGTCTGGAAGCAGCGGGCGCGGTGATTTTGGGCAAACTCAACTGCGATGAGTTTGCCATGGGCTCGTCCACTGAGAACTCGGCTTATCACGCGGTGCATAATCCGCGCGATAAGAGCCGCGTGCCGGGTGGCTCGTCGGGTGGCTCGGCGGCCGCGGTTGCGGCGGAGATGGCGGTGGCGACGCTCGGCTCCGATACGGGCGGATCGATTCGTCAGCCGGCGTCGTTCTGTGGCGTGGTTGGTTTGAAGCCGACGTATGGACGCGTGTCGCGGTATGGGCTGATTGCTTTTGCTTCGTCGCTCGATCACATCGGGCCGTTTGCGAAAACGGTCAAGGAGGTCGCGCTGATGCTGCGTACGATTGCGGGCCGCGATCCCATGGATTCGACTTCCGCAGAAGTGCCGGTGCCTGACTACGTCGCCGAGTTGGAAAAGCCGGTCAAGAGTTCGGGCGAAGCGCTGAAGGTCGGCATGGCCAAAGAATACTTCGGCTCCGGGCTCGATCCCGAGGTGCGCGCTGCGGTTGAGGCTGCGATTCAGAAGCTGGCTGAGTTGGGCTGCGAGGTTGTACCGGTCAGTTTGCCGCACACCGAGTATGCGATTCCGGCTTACTACATTGTGGCGACGGCGGAAGCGTCGTCGAATCTGGCGCGCTATGACGGGGTGCGTTACGGCTTCCGCGCCAAGGCGGGCACGCTTTCTGAAATGTATCGGCAGACTCGCGACCGCGGATTCGGAATGGAAGTCAAGCGCCGCATCATGCTCGGCACTTACGCGCTGAGCGCTGGATATTACGATGCCTACTATCTGAAGGCGCAGAAAGTGCGCACGCTGCTGACACGCGACTTCGATGAGGCCTTCAAGAAAGTGGATGTGATCGCCGCGCCGACTTGCCCGACGCCTGCGTTCCGGCTGGGTGAGAAGGTAAATGACCCGCTGGCTATGTATCTGGCCGATATCTACACCGTAACTGCTAATCTGGCGGGCATCCCGGGAATCTCAGTCCCGTGCGGCGAGAATCACGAGAAGCTGCCGATTGGGTTGCAGTTGTTTGCTCGGCACTTCGATGAGGCTACGCTGTTGAGAGTCGCGCATGCGTATGAGCGGGAGAGATCGTCGTTGGTCGTTAGTCGTTCGCTTTAGGGCACTCTTAGTCTAGACCTGACGCCGTAGCGTCGTATCCCTATTGACATCACTTGCTACAATAGATGTAAGTGCTTAGTGCACACGCAGTCGCCTGGTTCTTTGATAACTTAGTTAGAAAGGATAACTCGGGCCGCGCTGGAAAGCGTTCTGGAAAAGTCAATCCTAACCCTTTTGTTGTCAAGACTTTGCCTCTAACTCCCTTGCGCTCAAGACTTTGGCGGGAAATTCCCCGTAGAGTCTTGATTCTAATATACCGGGTGGGGGAGGGGTACCCCGCGACGGCGGCTAAGTTCCAAAATGGGAGCGCCGAACTAACTAACAAGGTTTGGTCCGGCCTTGAGGACGGACCATAGGTCGAGAGCTGGGACACCTAGAGCGGTTCGTAGTACTTTTCGCCAGCGCAAGCCCGGCAGAGCACGCGCCCATCGCGCAGAACCTCGCGGCGGAAATTGATGCCTTCGCCGCACTCGGCGCAGACGATGCGTTCGCCCTTATATCCGGGGAATTCTTCCGCGGGGAGTTCGACCTTCACCCACTGCTTCGTGAATAAGTCATCTTCCGGCATCTCGCGATAGGCTAGCATCTGCTGCTGGTTTTTGCTTTCGATTTCGGGATGCATCGAGCGCGCCAGCGCCTTTGACGATTCTTTCGCGGCGATACGGATGGCTTTGCCGGTGCTCACGTCCACGAAGGTCGCGGCCATTTTTCCCCAGTCGCGAAATTTCAGGGCGCGCTTTCCGAGACGGCATCCGGTGACTACGGCGATGGCGTCGGTGGCGCAGCGATCGATTTCGACGAACGTTACTAGGCGCTTGCGATCTTTTCCGCGAGGATCTTCGATGCCTAGCTTCTCGAGGCCTAACATGGCCAGGCGCACGCCGAGTACTTGCCCGGCGCAGAGATGGCCGTGGGCTTTTTCGGCTTCGCGGAGATACTCGTCCAAAGTCATGGCTCTTTGAATTGTAGCGCCGCCGTCCCGGCGGCTGTCCGGCGGGCGTCCTCGCCCGCCGCGCCGAGGGCGAGACGCCCTCGGGACAGCCGGCAAGATGCCGGCGCTACTTTCTTCGCCAGCGCACTCCATCCTTCGTGTTCTCCACGATGATGCCGGCGGCGACAAGCTCGGCGCGAATGGCATCCGACTCTTTGAACTTTCGCGCTTTTCTCGCGGCTTCCATTTCCGCCAGCTTCAGATTGACTTGTTCATCGGCGAGTTGGGCGGAGCCCGCAATCTCCATCAGTTCAGGGCTGATTTCCTTTTCGCGACCTTCAGCTCGGGCCCAGTCGAGGATCACTTTCATCTTAGGCTGGTCGTCATCTTTCAGCACGCCGAATATCTCGTCGAACTTTTCGAGCGCCCCTAGCAGCGGCTTCACGTCGTCCCGGCGAACTTCCCCGGCATCGAGCGCGGTGTTGGCTTTGCGCAACATATCGAACATGGCGGCTTGCGCCTCGGCGGTGTTCAAATCATCGTCCAGGGCGCTCTTAATTCGCGCGATGGTTTCATCCGTCAGTTGCGCCATCGGCGAGGTTGCGCCGGCGGGGAACTGCGAGCTTGTCAGGCGGAAGCGGAAGTTGCGCAATTTTTCCACCGAACTTGCGGCGGACTTCAAACCATCGAAAGTGAAGTTCAGCTGATTGCGATAGGGCACCTGCGTCAGCAGCCAGCGGATCGATGACGGCTTGTGGCCGCGCAGCACGAGATCCCGGATGGTAAAGAAATTTCCGATACTCTTGGACATCTTCTGGCCCTCGACCAGCAGAAAACGCGGATGAAACCAATAGCGCACAAACTGCTTTCCGGTGAGCGCTTCGGACTGCGCGATTTCGTTCTCGTGATGTGGAAAAATCAGGTCTTCGCCGCCGGCGTGCAAGTCAAAACTTGGCCCAAGTTCCTCCATCGACATCACCGAGCATTCGATATGCCAGCCCGGACGGCCCGGTCCGATCGATGTATCCCACGAAGCTTCGCCCGGTTTCGGAGCCTTCCAGAGAGCAAAGTCGCGGGCGCTGTCCTTTTCGTATTCGTCGACGTCGACGCGCGCGCCGTCGGTCATGCCGGCAAAATCTTTCTTCGAAAGCTTGCCATACTCGGGAAATTTCGCGATGCGGAAATAGTAAGAACCGTCGTCGGTGCGGTAAGCGAAGCCTTTCTTCTCCAGTTCGGCAATGAAGTCGGCCATGGCATTGATGTGTTCGGTTGCGCGCACCAGGACCGGTTGCTCAATGCTCAACGTGGTCGAATCGTCCAGGAATGCCTGAACAAACCTCGCGGTGTACTGCTGCACGGTGACGCCGTCCCGCGCGGCGTTGCGAATGATTTTGTCGTCCACGTCGGTGATGTTCATGACGTAGCGGACGTCGTATCCGCTCTGGCGCAGAAAGCGATAGAGAAGATCGACGGCGATAAATGTGCGGAAATTGCCGATGTGTCCGTAGTCATAGACGGTCGGTCCGCAGGCGTACATGCGGACGCGGTTGTCGTCGAGCGGATGGAAATCTTCGATCTTCCCGGAAAGAGTGTTATAGAGGTGCAGTGGCATGGATGATGGATGAGTTCGCGAGCGCGGCGCGAATCTTTCATTCTAGGGGTGCGCAAGAAAAGGGGCAAATGGGCTGCGATGGTGGTAGAGCGCCGGGCGTCCACGCCCCTCCCAGGCGACACATGCGGCATCGTGGCCGGGCGAGGACGCCCGGCGCTCCATCGAGACTACCCCGAATGTCTAAGACTCGATGGCAGGCGTTGACGAGGGCGCATGCAGCCGGTGTTGCACCACAAGTGCGTAGTGCACGGCGGATATGATGGTGAAGAAAAACGTCGCTTTCAGGAAGATGGTGCGCGCGATCCAGACCCAGCGCACGGGTTCGACCAGCAACAGCAGCACGAAGAAAATCGCGGCCACCTGGGCGAAGGTGTTGGCTTTGCCGAAGATGCTGGGGCGAAAATCGCGCAGGCTGGCAATCATGAACAGCACGCCGCTGATCAGCAGAATGGAAACGTCGCGGCTGAACACCACGACTGTATATTTCCAGGGAATCATTCGTTCGATCGAGAGCACTAGAAACATGGTGCTCATCAGCAGCTTGTCGGCGATTGGGTCGAGATACTGGCCGAGCAGGGTTTGCTGATGGAGGGTGCGGGCGAGGAGTCCGTCGAGGCCGTCGCTCATTCCGGCGAGAATGAACAGCGCCAGCGCCCATTTGAAATCGTGCTTGACTATATTGATGACGATGAACGGCAGGAAGATCATGCGCAGCAGCGTGAGCTGGTTGGGCGCGGTCAGGATCTGCCGGAAGTTCACCGCTACTTTTCTCCTACGGCTCTTCCTGCGGCGGTCCCTGCGGCGCTCCCAAGAAATTCGCTCACCAGAATTGGGGCGGGATCCTGCCCGGTCTTTTCCGCGAAACGCTGGGCGAGTGAGAGGAGGTTTCCCTCGGGAAGATCGAGTTCCATCCGCTCAATGCGGTGCATGGGAAAGAAGACGACGCCGGAGGTAAAGGGTTCGCCGTTCTTGACCTGCGAGGCCAGGTCGTCGAACGATGCTACATCGACACCGCGCAGGCTCAGGCCTTCGCCCGCAAGATGGAGAATCGCGCCCCAGAATTTTTCGCGAGGGTTCGTCAACGTCGCGATCACGAGCGCGCCGGGACGGAACGGGCTGACAGTTTGGGGGTCCTGATAAAAGCTAGTGCTGGGCACGGATCGATTGTCGTCTGTGAGACAGGGAAATTGCAAACGGACTAATGACCTATCCGGCAATTGGGGACGGTCAGCGGTCCCCCTCGTTCTTGACTGCCTTCAAATCAATTCCTACCTGCTCGGCCTTCTTATAAAGATGCGATCGCTCGAGGCCCAGCGCCCGCGCCGTATTTGAGATTTGGTGGTGATTGCGTTTCAACTCCGCCAGAATGGTTTGTTTCTCGAACGCGCGGACGCGGTCGGCTAGCGGGCCAGTGCCTGACGAGCCAGAATCGGGTAGGGCAATTGAAGTGGGGAGCGCGAGCGCGACGGTTTCAGAAGTAACTTCGTCGGAAGTTGCCAGGAGCATCAGGCGCTCGATCGCGTTTCTGAGTTCGCGGACATTGCCTGGCCACGGATGCTCTTGCAGCGCGGCCATCGCGTCTTCGGTGAAGCGCATCGGCTTCCATCCATTGGTGGCGCTCACCTGCAGGGCAAAGTACTCGATCAGTGCCGGGATGTCTTCGCGGCGTTCGCGCAACGGCGGCAGGCGCAGGGGGAATACGAACACGCGATGAAATAAATCCTGCCGGAATTTTCCGTCGCGTACTTGCGCTTCGAGGTCGCGGTGGGTGGCAACGACGACTCGCACATCCACGACGAGAGGGCGCTCACCGCCGATGCGCTCGACTTCGCCTTCTTCGAGGACGCGCAGCAGCTTGGCTTGCATTGTGAGTGGCATGTCGCCGATTTCATCGAGAAAGATGGTGCCGTGCTGGGCCTGCTCGAACTTGCCAAGATGGCGGCCGGCCGCGCCGGTGAACGATCCTTTTTCGTGGCCGAACAATTCGGATTCAATCAGCTCCGCCGGAACCGCGGCGCAGTTCAGCGTGACGAATGGACCGCCGGATCGCGGACTGCGCTCGTGCAGAGTGCGTGCCACCAATTCCTTTCCCGTGCCGGTTTCGCCGAGAATGCAGACGCGCGTTTCGCTGGCGGCCACGCGCTCCACTTGCGCCATCACGCCGCGCATGGTCTCGCCTTTCCAGACGATCTCATGTTTGCCGAGGCGGCGCGCCAGGTCGCGGTTCTCACGCTCGAGGCGGCCGAGCTTCAGTGCGTTCTCCACCGTGAGCAGAAGTTTTTCGGTGGAGATCGGTTTTTCCAGGAAGTCGAGTGCGCCAAGGCGTGTCGCTTTCACGGCCATCTCGATGTGGGCTTGTCCCGACATCATGACGACTGGGGTCGGCACGCCTTGCGCTTTGAGTTCTTCGAGAAGTGTGAGGCCGTCTTTGCCGGGCATCACCACGTCGGAGAGTATCAAGTCGAACGATTGCGACTTGGCCAGTTCCAGAGCCTTGTTTGCGTTGTCGCAGACGGTGGCTTCATGCCCTTCCAGACGAAACGCGCGCGACAGCGACGCCAGCGTGTTGGCTTCGTCATCGACGATCAGTAGGTGCGCTTTTTGCGGCACGGTTTTCTCCTCGTCAAGAACTCCGATTAATTTTGTCCAGCTTGCCACGGCTGCGGTCCGCGCGGTAATTCGATCCGAAACGTCGTTCCTTTTTCTTTTGTGCTTTCGACGGAAATCTTGCCGCCGTGATCGCTCACTACCGACTGCACGATCGCCAGCCCGAGCCCCGTGCCATGCTGCTTGGTCGTGTAATAAGGAGTGAACAAGCGGCTGCATTCTTCCTGGGTCAGGCCGGAGCCGGTATCGGAGACCGAAATTTCAATTCGGTCGCCCCGGCTTCGGGTGCGAATCGCCAACTCTCCACCTTGCGGCATGGCGTCGATCGCGTTGAGCACCAGGTTCTGTAACGCGCGATGGAGCAGATCGGGGTCGGCTGAGATTTCGGGCAACGCTTCGGCCAGTTCGGTGTGCACGGCAATCCGATTCTTGTAGTTATTCTGCAATTCACGATTCTGCAATTCGTTATTCTGCAATTCGTGATTCTGCAACTGCGCATGAAAGACGCGCAGCACCGAGCGGACGACTTCGTTCACCTGCGTCGGCCGGCGCTGGGGCTGCGGCATCCTGGAGAATTCGCTGAAGCGGCCGATGATGGTTTTCAGGTTGTTGATTTCCGCGAGCAGGGTTGCGGTTCCTTCGTGAAAAACTTCCTCGAACATCTCGGGCGATTTTTGTTTGGCGCGCATCAGATTCTCAACCGTGACCTGCAAGGGGAAAAGGGGATTCTTCAGTTCGTGTGCCAATCGCCGCGCCAGTTCGCGCCATGCGGCGACGCGCTCGGCCTGCAGAGTGCGGTCTTTTTGCTGTAAGAGATCTTCCGTCATGCGGTTGAACGATGCAGCGAGTTCGCCCAGTTCATCGCTCGATTCAACCTCGACCTTTGAGCCGAGATCACCCGCCGCGACCCGGCGAGCAGCCTCAGCCAGCGACACGACCGGACGCGTGACGCGGGCCGCGAACCACAGGCTGGCCAGCACCGCCACCAGAATTCCGGCGCCGCCGACCAACATTGCGGTGGAGACGACCTGCCTTTGCAATTCGATCAGCGGACGCCGCGAACTGCCGACGAGCAGAACGCCCATCAGTTGCTGGTTTGTTCCGCTCTGATTTGCCGACTTCTGATTAGTTGGACTCTGATTCGCTGGAATGAAGATGGGTCCGGTCAGCGGGATGGCGTGGAAAACTTCGGCGTCAGCGGGATCGGAAGTCCAATGGATCACGCCTTGAGATTCTTGCAGTGTGTCGCGCACCTGTGCGACCAGCGGAGCGATTTTGTCGGCGCCGGCGGCTGGCCCGTTCAAATCGAGCAGCGATTTCGGATTCCATTTTGTGTCCAGGTTTTGATACAGCAGCACGCGTGTCCCGGTTGGGATGTCGAGTGTCGAGAGGAAACCCTGGTCGAGCCGTTCGCCGCCGATCACGTACAAGGGTTGTTCTCCGACGCGGGCGGCCCGGATGGCAAACAGGCCGAGGGTTGGGCCATCCGGCAGTTCTTCGCGCTTTAGAAACGCTCCGGCCGGGGCAGCGGCGGCGGTGGTCGCAGCTTCGGGAATTGCGGCTTCGGGATATCCGAACTTAGCCTGCCACTGCGCAGAGGAAAGAATGGTGCCGCGATTGTCGACGAATTCCAGGAAATCGAGCTGCTGCTGACCGGCCAGAGTGTGCGCCGCGCTTACGTACTCGCCGGAGTCGGTGGCTCCGCGGTTCATATCAAGAGCGAGGTGCTGAACGGTTTCGCCGGCGGCAACCGACTCGACCTTGCGCACAACCTCGGACCCTCGGCGCTGGAACTCCGACCGAAACTGAGCAGCGATGGCATTCGCGCGATCCTGATTCGCCTGCTCGAACGAGCGCCGGATAGTGCTGTACACCGACGCCGAAATGACTGCGACGCAGAGCAACACCGTCGCCGCAAACAACAGAAGAAGTTTCTTGCGGAAGCTCATCGCGCGCCCGCCTCGGGCCGCGCGTCATTGGGGCGCGAATCATAGGGCCGCGAATCTGCCAACCAAAGATCAGCCGGCGAAAGCCCCGCGACGCTCCACTCCCCCAGTCGATCCGGTTCCCAGCCACGCACGCGGGCACTTCCCGCACTTGCCACCGGCAAATGGAAGAGCGGGATGACGGCGTATCCATCGAGCAAACTGCGCTCGGCTTGATACAGATCGTCCAGAGAGTTGCCGCGTGTGGCCGGGAATCCGGGCTGCGGCAATCCCAGTTGCCGCGCGGCTTCGACAAGCGCCGTGGCGGGATCGGGACTCGGCAGCACTGCACGCACCAGGCGGATGTCTTCTGTTCCCGACAAGGATACTTGCACGGTGATGCCAACTTCGCGCGCGTTGAGCGCGATGCGCTCGGCAATCAGTTGGGCTTGCGGGTCTCTCGGATCGTAACTCAGATTGAGCGCGGGTTGGCGCGAGCCGGCAAGCAGAGTCCGGGCACGTTGCGGATTCGCCTGCGATGAAAAGACTGCGCTATAGCCGGTCATCCAGTTGGGAAGAATACCGGCAGCTGGTTCTCCCGCGCCTTTCAACAGCACAGACTGAATGGGCTTGCGATCAATGGCGAGTGCCAGCGCTTCTCGAAGGCGAGGGTCCTGCGCCTTTGAGTTCGCGGAGAGAACCAGCGCGAGCAATTCCACGGGCAACGACGACGATGAGGATGCGCCGCGCCGCTGCGATCCATTTGCTGCCTGTGGGGCTGTCTCGATCACGTCGGTCTTGTCCAGTTCGAGCGCGATTGCCTGGTCGCGCAGCGATTTACCGAATTCGATCTCGATCGCGTCCACAAAAGGACGCCCTGCCCAACTCTCTTCATTGGCGGCGAGTTTGAGCAATTTCCCCGGCTGCCACCCGGCGACGACGAATGGGCCGGTGCCGATGGGAAAGCGATTGCTGTTCTCATTCGCGTTAGCGCTGCGCCTGAGCACGAGATTGCGCGGCAGCGCGAGTTCGGCGAGCAGTGAAGGCATGGCTGTCTCACTATCTATTGACACCGAATCCGCCGATGCGCGCATGTTCCAGCCGGGATGGAGTGCGCCAAGAATCTGCGCGATGGCTGCGGGCGACGCCAAGCTGCCGTCGTGAAACTTCACTCCGCGGCGCAGCGTGAATTGCCAATGCCGTGCGCTCGGGTCACTCTGCCATGCCATGGCCAGCGCAGGCTGCGGGCGGCCTTGCGCATCCAGTTTTACGAGCGTGTCGCCGATGAGCGAGAGGGTTCGCGCGGTGTCCCAGTAGTCAGCGGGCGTGGCGTTCGCGGGAAGGTCGAGCGTATTGGGCGCGGATTGCATCATGACGCGCAGGGTTCCACCGTAGTGCGGACGGGTTTCTGCTGATGCGTTCGTTAGCGCGATCATTGACGCGATCATCGACGCGATCATCGACGTCAACGTCATCAGGGCCGCGCACGGCAGGTTTTGCCGGATCCAACATTGTCGAGAACGCAGACAGCTGCCGGGCTTCGCCCGGCTTGGACGGGCGAGGGCGCCCGTCCCTACACGAGCGGTGCTAATTGCCGCAAGAAATCGATACGCGATACGCTTCATACCATCCCGTGTCTTTACGTTTTACGATTCCCGCCGCGCTGTTACCGCTGCTTTCCGGCCACAGCGCGACGATTCGTCCGTCGAACTCTACAGCTGAACTGGCAGTCACTGGATCGCGATCGGGGACCTCGAATGCGCGCAGGCCGTCGCGTTCCGCATCTCCGCTCTCGGAGGCGAGCAACTGTGTGCCCGTGCCGCAACTGGAGTGAACCGCGGCCAGATCGCTTTCCCATTTTCCGCCGCGAATTAATTGGTCCGTCATCCCATCCACAAGATGCAGCGATCCATCCACCGCAGTGAGCACCCATAGCGTGTAATTCGATCGCGGAAGCAGTGCCGCCGAATAGAACGAAGGAACGTTGGAGACTTTTCCGATGCCGGGAGAGAGTGCTCCGGTAAAGAAGTTGCGCGAGGCCGCAAAAAAGGCGCGCACGCTGCCGTCGTCCGGCATCAGGGGCCACGGGTCATCAGTGTCGTTGCAGGTTAGCGTAAGCGGCGCGACCGAGGTGGAGGTTGTCCGGCAAAACGTTCCCGGCAGGTAAACGTCGAACAGATGATCGCGGCGAAGCAACAGGCGGCCGCGCAAATCGCGGGGAAAGGTGCGCGAGTGAGTGATGGGTAGCGAAGCTTCGAGTTCCCATTGCCCAGCCGCGTTAGCGCCATGATGGCGATAGATTGCGACAGCGTCGCCATTGAGCACCAGGAGGCGAGCTCCTCCGGGCATTTCGACCAGGGCGACATCGAGCATCGGTTGTTCTTGCGCGAACAGTAGAGTTGTTTTCAGAATGATCGGCAGCGCGGCGGTGAAGGGCGCTCCCGTTCCCATTGACGATCGCGGCAGCGAGACCAGGGCGACCTTTTTTTCGTCGGAGCCGATCATAATCGCGGCGGTCCAAACGTATTCGCGCAGGCTCTCGGAGAGCACGATCTCGACCGTTCCCATCGCTTGCTCGGCTTTGGCGGTGCTCACGCCTTCGACGTGCAATTGGGCTTCGAGCGCGCTTCGCATTTCGCGTACTGATTTGTCGTCGAGCGACGAACGGTTGGTGACCTCGAGTGCGAAGGCGCCGGGCCCGGCGGCGGCGGCAATTTTGTTTGCCAGTTGGCGGGCAGTGTCTGCCAGACCCGAAGCGAATAACGAAGATGGAAGAAAAACCGTCGCGAGTAAAAACGAAGCCAGCCAACCAAGCCGCAGACCGCTGGACGTTCGAGTGGACTCTCGAGTGGACTCTCGCGCTCGCATGTGTGGAATGCGGTGATTATAGCGCGTGATTGATAGCGGCCTGTCCATATGATAGTTCTCAGTTCCCAGTTCTCAGTTCTCAGTTCAGAACCAAACGCGTGGTCAAAGGATTTTTCTGAGAACTGAGAACCGAGAACTGCCCTTTATTGTTGGGGTCTTCCGTCCGACGCCGTCTCCACGTCTTCCGCCTGGCTCACATGGCTCGGAGCACTCATTCCGTGCATTACATCGTTGAAGAAAAACTTGCCGTCAGCCGGGACCATCATGATCTGCAATTTGTCGGAGAGGCGCTCGGCGACGATCTTATTGATCAGGAGCGGATTCTGCTTCAGGATCGCGGCCTCGCTGGCCATGCGCTCGGCATCGGCGGAGGCGGTCAAGCGAATGCGCTCAGCCTCGGCTTGCGCCAGAAGTTTGCGGCGCTCCCCCTCGGCTTTGCTGTCGATGAGTTTGGCTTCGCCGGCAGCTTCGGCATTCTTGACCGTCGCTTCTTTGCGCGCTTCGGCTTCGAGCTTTGATTGCTGGATCTGTTTCTCTTTCAGCGGGAGCAAATACTGCATGGCATCGGACTCACCTTTGGCTTGCAGGACGCGGACGGCGGCTTGTCCTTCGGCTCCTTTTACCTGTTGAACCTTGGTTGCTTCGGCGTCTGCCTCGGCGACTTTCACTTGCTTCTGGTGGATCTCGGTTTCGACGCCCATGCGGTCATTCTCTTGTTCCTTCAACAACAGCGACTCGAGGCCTTGGGCATATTCCTGCGGAAGTTCGATGTCGCGCAGCATGACTTCTTTCACCACGATGCCGTCGGCGGCCAGCCGCTTGCGAATGATTTCGGCGGAGCGCTGGCGAATTTCTTCGCGCTTGGCTGAGAAGACTTCGCGAACGGTATAACCCGGGACCAGTTCACGCCACGCGGTGGCAACCACGGGCGGCACGATTTCTTTTTCCAGCGGCTGCGGTAGATTGGCTTCAATGTAGTCCAGACGCTTTGGGTCTAGCTGGTAACGCACGGTGATGGCGAGGCCCAGAGTGAGTCCTTCTTTAGCTTGGACATTCAGGGCTTGGACACGCAGAGCTTCGCCTTTCGCCGCGCCTTTAGCCAACGAATCTTCACTGATGCCGGTGGTGAACAACTGATCGCGCGTGTTGAACAGTTCGACGCGCTCGATCAGCGGCAGGACGAAGTGCACGCCGGGATACAGAGTTCCGGCTAGCGTGCCTTTGGTCTGGCTCACGCGCACGCCGGCCATTCCGCTGGGGACGATCACTATGCCAGCCGAAATGAGCAGCGGAGCCCATGCCAGCATCGCGAACGCAATCGAGGTGCGCCATCGGATTGGGGGTGCAAGTCCGAGCGCGCTTGCCGCAGGGTCCAGATTTAAACGTCGGCGCTGCCAGGCAATCAGCAGGTAAGCGTCGTAGGTGAGAATTCCAGCGGCGATGACGAACATCGCGATTCCCGCAGTCAACAGCAAATACTTCAGGAACAGCATGGTGGTACTCCTTTCAATTCTTTTGCGCGTGTTCGGAAAACTGTTTAGGAGATTCCGCGCGGCGCGCGAATGCCACGCGGACGATTTGTCCAAAGATGAGTTCTTCGATCAGCAGAGACGCGGCCAGCGAGAAAGTTAGACCGCCAATGATTACCAGACCTTGCAGCACCGTTTCCACGATTGGCTCCTGTGCCCTCGCAAGAAGAAAAAGCAAGCGGGGAGCCAGAACTAGGCGATTGAAAAGAATGGGGTTACTGTCGCGCCCAGGCTGGAACGCGTGTCTGCGGAAACGCGGGCGTGTGTGGGGTGACACGGGGATGGCTGCGATCAGTCCGATCATCGAATCGGGTGTCGCCTGTCATTCACGAGTGCGGGATGTCGAACGC
This sequence comes from uncultured Acidobacteriaceae bacterium, assembly GCA_963772195.1. Classification (GTDB taxonomy): domain Bacteria; phylum Acidobacteriota; class Terriglobia; order Terriglobales; family Acidobacteriaceae; genus Acidiflorens. The sequence goes on from CAVYWE010000007.1 coordinate 1,241,176, forward strand.
AGACCTTGAAACTTAACTCCCGCTTCCGCATCGCATTGTGTGCTAACGTCTGCTCATTGGACGCCTGATTTCCGGTAGAGTCTCCGCATGCAGTGAGACGGGGCAAGCCCCGTCTCTACGGAGGGAGTTTTTCCGCAGGCGGTTGGAAAGACCAACATGATCACTCGACTCGAAGACAAAGAACTCAAACGGCAGAGTCGCCGGCAACTGCTCAAACTGGCGCCTGTCGCCGCGTTGGGCGTTTTTGCGTTTCCCAAGGTGAGCGACCGGCTGGTTGCGGCTGGGGTTCGCTTCAGCGACTGGGCGTCCGGCGCGCTGTTTCGTTCGCAGCATCCGGCAGAGACCTTTTCAGATTTCGAAGTCGTTCCGTTTGCGAAGTTTCCTTACAACGGCTACGACGTGCTCGATCCTGAAGTCGATTTTGAGAAGTGGAGGCTGACCGTCGAAGGTGACGTCCAGCGTCCAGGAGAGTACACGCTGGCGCAGATTAAGGGGCTGGCGAAGCTCAACCAGAACACGCGCCACGTGTGCGTGGAAGGCTGGGATGTAGTCGGCGCGTTCGGAGGGACGCCCATCTCGAACTTCCTAACGCTGGTGGGAGCGAACACCGGCGCGCGTTTTCTGGAAGTCGAGTGCGCGGATGATTACTACGAGTCGATTGATATGGCCTCGGCGCTGCATCCGCAGTCGCTGCTCTGTTACGAGATGTATGGACAGCCGCTCGATCGCGGGCACGGCGCGCCGCTGCGTCTGCAGATGCCGACCAAGCTTGGATACAAGCAGGCCAAGTATCTGGACACCATCCGCGTAACCAATGTTCTGAAGCCCGGCAAGAGCGGCTACTGGGAAGACCAGGGTTATAGCTGGTTCGGAGGACTATGATGGAGAACGAGGAAGAGAAAAAGCAACCCGCTCCACCGCCGGATCGAGCTGCGGACGCCGAGTCTGAGGCGGTCGAAGCAACGGTGGCGAAACTGGATATGGTTGCGGCCGAGCCTGTTGCTGCGGAGGGTGCGCCGACTCAGCCAGCGGCGAAAGCAGAAGACCCTGCGTCGCTAGTCCGCGCCGCTTACGAGCATCCTCTGCCGATTCGGATTACTCACTGGGTCAATGCCATCAGCCTGTTCGTGCTGGTGACCAGTGGGCTGCGGATTTTCCGCGCGTTCCCCAGCTTCGGCCCGAAGATTCCAGAGAAGGTTCTGCTCGATATACCGAAGTCGCTTACGCTCGGCGGATGGCTTGGCGGGGCCTTGCAGTGGCATTTCACGTTCATGTGGCTCTTCGCCGTTAGCGGCGTGGTTTATGTGGTGTATCAAATCGTCAGCGGGCACTACCGCACCATGCTGTTCACGCCCCGTGATATTCCGGGCGTGTGGCCGATGGCGCGGCATTATTTTTTCTTTGGTCCGAAGCCCCCGGCCACGGGTCAGTACAACCCGCTGCAGAAACTGGCTTACACGTCGACCATTCTGTTCGGCGCGCTGGCGCTGCTTACCGGGATCGTCCTCTACAAGCCGGCTCAGTTCTCATGGCTGGCGTTTCTGTTCGGCGGGTTTCATCTTACGCGCTTGTGGCATTTCGCGGCGATGTGCGGATTCCTTGCGTTTATTCCCGGACACCTGATCATGGTTGTGCTGCACGGCTGGGCAAATTTCTACTCCATGCTTTCAGGATGGAAACGCGAGCCGGAGTATCAGGAGTAGCGCGTCAGCGGTGGAGGGACGGGCGCCTCGCCCGTCCAGCCGGGCGGGGACGCCCGGCGCTCCACTAGCAAGCTCGGATCGACAGCAATAACAATCACGCGGTAATGGCCGCTAGTGCTTCATGCTGTCGTCATGCTTCATTTCGTCCTTCTGCATAGCGTCTTTCTTTGAGTTCTTGGATTTCTTCTGCTTCTTGGACGAATCTTTTGCCATGTCGTCCTTCTTCATCGAGTCGTCTCTTTTCATGCTGTCGTCGTGCTTCATGCTATCGTCGTGCTTCATCTCATCCTGCTTCATGGCGTCGCCCGATTGCGCGAAAGCCAGGGCGCCGAACAACATCATGGTGGACATCAGTTTCACAAACATGTTTTTCATGAACACATCTCCAGTTGTTGAATTGTTAGGGATTTGTCGCCCTGATTCCGCAGGGCCACACATGAGATGTGGCGAGCGGATGAAAGTTACAGGGCTTCGGTGGCCGGAAATCTAGGAGATCGAAGAAAAAAGCCGCCATCAGATTTGCGCTGATGGCGGCAATCAAAGAAGCACGAGGAAAACTTGGTTTGCGAAAACGTGAAAAATGAAATTTTATTTAGGCGCGCAGCTTGCGCCGGATCAATCCTGCGATCCCGATCAGGCCCGTCGAGAGCAGCAGTAGGCTGGCGGGTTCCGGGGTGGACGGCCCGTGTCCGTCCTCCGTAATATTCCAGTTAGAGATTCGGAGTCTATAGTTATTGTGCAGCGTCGCCACAGGGATGTGCGTCGAATCGGAGGCAGTGACGTTCCAGTCATACATGACCTTCCCAAACGGCGGCCCGCTGAGCCGAGTATTCCCGTTTGCAGCCGTCGAGGTGGAGCTGTTGTTCGCGGCAAACATCATGGACGTGGGGCCGGGTGTGGCCGTCCCACTGTTAGTCGTGAATCTGTTAGTCGTGAATCGTGTGTTGGCGACATCGGAGGCGCCGGCGCGGGAGTGTAGAAACGCCGTGGTGACATTGGTGGAATCGGCTGAAGCCAGCGTCGTGAGGAACAGGGCAGCAACCGACAAGAGAGAACGGTTAGCTAACAATAGAGAGCCTCCAAAACCAAACTCAAAGTCGTCGAGCTTTACTGGCGAGATCTACGCGACGTAGAAGTGCAACTGCAATACCAACGGGCGCGCAAGTTTGCATCCACTGCAGCAAGCACTTGCCGATTGCGGAAATGGGAAAGTGAAAGAGTGTGCAGCATTGTCTCGTTCCGGTTGGAGACAAATCGCCCCGAGTAACGATTGGTAGTAACTTCCGGTAATCAGAAGGAAGTAACCATGGCGATCTGGATAACGAGATAGATTCCTACTGGTCGGCGATGCGTCAGGCCTTCAGCAATTCCCACCCCAAGGCAATTCCGTTCGAGATGTGGTCTCGCGCGGAGCCTTCGCCGACGTGCATCGCCAGCATCCCAGCAAAGGAGCGGGGACTCGACTGGAATATCTGCATGGTGCGTTGCCGCAGATGACTATGTCTGGCCATGAACAGCATCATGCGAGACATCAGGGCGGGACGGCGGATCAGGGTTCGATGACCTTTTTGATAGCGAGCTAGGTCTCCGGTCGCCAGGCAATCGCCGAGCAGCGCGGCTTGCCGAAAGGTGAGGCAGAGGCCTTCTCCGGTGATGGCGTCCACTCCGCCCGAGGCGTCGCCTACCAACACGGTTCGGCCACGATACACGCGCCGCAGTTTTCGGGTGATGGTGATCGCGCCTCGTTCGCTCGATGCGAGTTCCGCATTTTGGAGGCGTGCGCAGAGTTCCGGGAATTCTCCGAGCCCGTCGTCGAGTCGCAACTTCGGGCTGGACGAGATCAGCGCCACACAAACCTCTTCACGACTGACGGGCGTGACGTAAACCTGGCAGTAGCGGCCCCAGTGCAGTTCCATGAAACCGGTCCAGGGCGCAACGCGATAGTGGCGCCGGAACGCGAAACGCAGATTCTTTTGCGGGAGTGCATCCAGTTTGTGTTGATCGAGCTTTGCCCAGTTGCGGACGCGGGAACTGGTTCCGTCGGCGCCCACAACCCAGCGCGCGCGCACCAATTCTCCGGCCACCAGCGCGCCTTCCGGATGAAGCCCGGTGACCGCCGCCTGCCACAGCATGCGAATGCCGCATGCCGCCGCATGATCCAACACGGCGCGATGCAGATCGGTACGCCGGATTCCGTACGCGGTTCCGCGAGGAAACTCAGCCTCGGCTTTTGTGCCGGCGCTCACGAAACGAATACCGCGAAATGGATAGGCTTCGCCCTCGGGAATCGTGATACCGAGCTGGTTCAGAGCTTCCACTCCGTCCGGCATCAATCCCTCGCCGCAGGGCTTGTCGATCGGCGGAACCGCGCCATCCGCCAGCACCACGCTCAAACCGTGACGGCGCGCTGCGATGGCCGTCGCTAGACCGGCAGGTCCGCCACCAATTACGAATACATCCACCGGATTCGGAAAACTACTCACCATAAGTCTCTTATCGACAACTTTCTTACTTTCAATTTTATTAATGACCCTCTTACCATTTCAGCAAAACGAATTCCGAGCAGAACCCCGGTCCCATCGCGGCCAGCAAGCCGAGCGTGCCGGGCTCCGGGCGGCGATTCTTCATGACTTCTTCGAGCACCACCAGCACCGAAGCCGACGACAAATTTCCGGTCCTGCGCAAGCATTGCCAGGAAACGTCGAGTTCACCATTCTTCAGGCCGAGCGCCTCGGCGGTTGCCTCCAGAATCTTCGGCCCGCCGGTATGCAGCGCCCAGCTGCCGATTTCGGCGCGAGTCAATCCGCGCTCGGCAAGAAAATCGTCGAGATCGCGCGCCAGGTTCTTTCGAACCAGGTCCGGAATTTCACGAGAGAGAACAATGCGAAAACCTTTTTCCGATACATCCCAGCCCATCATTTCTTCAGTGTTGGGATAAAACACGGAGCGAGTCGCGAGGATGCTGGGGCCAGAAAGCCCGCAATCGGCGCCGGCCACGATCACCGCGGCGGCGCCATCTCCGAACAGGCCGGCCGAAATCAGGTTGGCCATCGAGACGTCCTCGCGCTGCAGCGTGAGCGAGCAGAGTTCGACCGATAGGACCAGCGCGGCCTGGTCTGGATACGCGCGCACATAATCGGCCGCGCGCGAAATGGCCGCCGCTCCCGCCACACAACCCAGCCCGAAAATCGGAACGCGGCGAATGTTTCTGCACAATCCCATCCGGTTGATGAGCAGCGCGTCAATCGAGGGACTGCTGATGCCGGTCACCGAAACAAAAAAGAATGCACCCAGTTTGTGGCCATTCAAACCAGCGTCCGCGAGCGCGCCTCTAACCGCTTTTTCACCTAAATCCTTGGCCGTGCGAATCCAGTGATGGTTGGCCTCTCCCCAGGTTTTCAACTTCAGATATTCTTCTTTGGGAAGGGAGAGGAATCGTCCGTCGACGCCCACGTGACGATGCAAACGCCGCAACACCTGCGGGTTTTCGATCTGGTCGCCCCAATAATCCTGGAGGGCCGCCAGCAACATCTCCTGGGAATAGTAATGTTCGGGAAACGCGCTCGCCGCGCTTACAATTCGCATGGTTGTTCCGTTTTCGGAGGATCTGGGCCAATCTCGCCGCCGAGGGCGCCCCAACATTGTATGCCGATAAAGTATGCCGAGTATGCCGATAAAGTATGCCGATTAAAGTTTAGATGCGGACTGCGGTGTTAGAGTATGAAAATTCAGAAAGGCAGGTTCAACCAGTGAAATTCATCGTCGGATTGCTACTTGGTCTCCTCCTCGTGCCCTTCGGGGCTTATCTGTATGTCGCCGGCGGCAGCGCTCCCGTTGCCATCACCGACTCCGATTTCCCCTTCGAAACTTTTTTCGCGCACAAGGCTTTGAATGCGCGCATTAAAAAAGACATGCCGAAGAATGTCCCCATCCAGCCGACCGAAGCCAACTACCTGGCGGGCGCCGAGCTCTACAAGCAGGGTTGCGCCGTTTGCCACGGTTTGCCGCTGGCGCCGAAGACGGCGATTGCGACCGGAATGTATCCGCGGCCGCCGCTCCTATTCGAGGGAAAAGGCGTGACCGACGATGAACCGGGCGAGAGCTACTGGAAGATCTTCAATGGCATTCGCCTGACCGGCATGCCCGGCTTCAGCAAGTCGCTTTCTGAAACTCAGATGTGGCAATTGGCGCTTTTGGTTGCCAATGCCGACAAGCTGCCATCCTCGGCAAAGACGGTGCTGGTCACGCCCATTGGGGCCAGCGCGCCAGCGGCGAGTATGCCGCTTGCGACGCCCGCACCGCCTCCACCGGTCTTTCCTAGTTCCGTACCTAGTTCCGTGCCGCCGCCAAAATAAGCAGGCTGAACAACATTAAGAATTCGTCGCGCGTTGAGAAAGCTCTTCATTCCGTAAAACAGAGCTAGCGAGCGCTAACCCTCAAGCCGCGTCTCGCGCTATCGTGTAGACATGGCGTTTGGCCGTCCCAGAAAACTCTTTACCGAAGCGGAGCTTTACGACTACGCCGTAGGTGCGCTCGGGCGCCGCATGCGCTCGGTCGCGGAACTGAAGCGCCTGCTGCGAAACCGTGTGGAGGCCGATACGGAAATCGGCAAGACGCTAGTGGAATTGATTGTGGTTCGACTGAAAGACCAGGGCTATCTGAACGACGCCAAGTACGCGGCGGCCTTTTCGTCGTACCGCCGCGACAATGAAAAGCTCGGGCGCATGCGCGTCGTCAACGACCTGAAGGCCAAGGGAGTGCACGGCGACGTCATCGAGAAGGCTGTTTCTTCCGTCTATGACGAAGTGAAGGAAGAAAATCTCGCCCGCGCCTACTTGCGCCGCAAACGCCTGCAGAAGCCCAAGGACAGAGATCAGAAACAGACAGCACGCATCTTCCGCCAGTTGATGCGCGCTGGATTTGGCGCGAAAACCATTTTCACGATCCTGAAAAAATGGGACGTGGACGAAGAAACTCTGACCGAGCTCGAAAACGAGACTTCTGAGGCTTCTCACTGAGCCAGGGCAACTCGAAACGATCTCAGCGAAGTTGCGACACAATTGCTTTCCCCCTGGTGCACTCGCCAGGGTTGCGCCCGTCTCCATTCTCTGATAGAACTCTGCAACTGAAGAACTCTTCAATTCCTCTGGAGGAACTATGAAAACGCAGTTCTGTTTAACGAAGTTCTGTTTAACGATCGCAACAGCCCTACTCGCTTTGACTGCATTCTCGTACGGCCAAGTCGGAACCGACGTGAAGGACGCGGCCAAAGATACCGGGCACGCAACCAAGAAAGCGGCGGTGAAAACGGGGCACGCCACTGAAAAGGCCGCCGACAAAACCGAAGACACCACTGAATCCGCCGTAAAGAAGACCGGGCACGCCACCAAGAAGGCGGCCGTGAAGACTGGCGAAGCCACAGAAAAGGCCGCCGACAAAACCGGCGACGCCGCTAAGACCGTTGCCAAGGACACCGGGCATGGCGTAAAGAAAGGCACCAAGGCAGTCGGCCACGGAGTGAAGAAGGGCGCCGAGAAAACCGAAGACGTAGTGAAGTAAATCTGTGAAGTAAATCCGTGAAGTAAATCCGCTTTCTCATGACGGCGTCGAAGTGCCGGCTGCGAACCGCTGGCGCAGCAGGTCTTCGACGTTCGTCGAGGCTGTTGCCGGGCAAGCGCATTTTGCGCGCTAGCACTCGACTCTCGGCCTCCGCTCGCCGGACTGACTTCGTAGTCGTACGCCGTCTTCCGCTGTGTTTCCCCGTGTCCCCCTGTATCCTCTGTGGTTATCATTTAGAATTTAGCCTTCCATGCTCACAGGCTGCCAAATTCGCCGCAAGTTTCTGGACTTCTTCATTCAGAAGGGACACCGCGAGGTGCATTCCTCGTCGCTCGTCCCGGCGAACGACCCGACGCTGCTCTTTACCAATGCCGGCATGAACCAGTTCAAAGACGTTTTTCTCGGCCTCGAAAAGCGCGACTACAACAAGGCAACGAGTTCGCAGAAATGCGTGCGCGCGGGCGGCAAGCACAACGATCTCGAAAACGTCGGCTTCACCAATCGTCACCACACGTTTTTCGAGATGCTGGGAAATTTTTCCTTTGGCGACTACTTCAAGAGAGACGCGATTGCGTACGCGTGGGAGCTGATTACGTCGGCTGAGTGGTTTGGGATTGATAAAGAGAAGCTGTACCTCACGATCTTTAAGGGCGAAAACGGCGTGCCGCGGGATGCCGAAGCGTACGACCTGTGGGTCGGTCAAGGCGTGCCGAAAGATCGCATCTACGAGTTTGGTACGAAAGATAATTTCTGGCAGATGGGCGACACCGGTCCTTGCGGCCCCTGCAGCGAGATTCACTACGACATGGGACCTGCGGCATCCGATCAGGGGCACACTGGCTGCACGTTTAGCTGCGATTGCGGGAGGTATGTCGAACTCTGGAACCTGGTGTTCATGCAGTTCGACCGGGATGCTAGCGGCAAGCTGAATCCACTGCCCAAGCCGTCGATTGATACTGGCGCGGGGCTTGAGCGACTGGCGGCGGTGATGCAGGGCGTGATTTCGAATTACGAGACGGATTTGTTCACGCCGCTGATCAAGCGGGCAACGGAGTTGACGGGCACGTCACTGAAAAAGGAGCTCGACAAAGAAGCACATACGAAGTCGGCTGCTTCCTTGAGGGTCATCGCTGATCATTCGCGCGCGGCAACATTTCTTATCTCCGACGGTGTCATTCCTTTGAACGAAGGACGCGGATACGTGCTGCGTAAGATCATTCGGCGAGCCATCACCCATGGCCGCGTGCTGGGACAGACGAAGCCTTTCCTGCATGAGATGGTCTTTGCTGTGCGCGATCTGATGCAGGATGCATATCCGGAACTCAAGGAAACTGCGGACCGAGTTTCAGCGATTGTGTTAGCGGAGGAGACGCGGTTCGCGCACACTCTCGACATTGGGCTCAAGAAGCTGGAAGATCTGCTCGATGAGGCAAGGCGAGGGTTGGATCGCACGCCGGACGAAGCGCTTTCGAACATCACGAGTGGTGCGTCTCCCGACGAATTGGCTTATGTTCGGCGTCGGGCTCACATGCTAGATGGCGCGGATGCGTTCAAGCTTTACGACACTTTTGGTATGCCCCTCGATTTCATTCAAGACGCGGCGCATGACCAGGGGATTACCTTCGATCAGGAAGGCTTCGATCGCGCCATGGCCGAGCAGCGCGAGCGCGCTCGTGCCTCATGGAAAGGCGCGGCCAAACAAACTGCCAATCCTGCTTACCGGCAGCTCCCGAAATCTGAATTCGAAGGCTATCGCCAGACGCGCTCTGACGGCTGCGAAGTCCTAGCCATCATCAAGGGCAGTCAAGGCGCGCAGGAACTCAAACCCGGAGACTCCGGCGAGATCATCCTCGACCACACTCCCTTCTATGCTGAGTCAGGTGGCCAAGTCGGCGATCGTGGATGGCTCTACTCCGACGATCACAACACTGTCGTCGCCGAAGTGACTGGATGCTACTACCCGGTTCAAGGCGTCCGTGCGCACCAGGTTATTGCTAAGCAAGCAATCCGAGTTGGGCAGAGGGTGGATGCCGTCGTCGACACCGCGATTCGCGAGTCCACGATGCGGAATCACACAGCCACGCATCTGCTGCAAGCCGGGCTGCGCGAAGTTCTGGGCAAGCACGTGAAGCAGGCGGGATCGCTCGTTGCTCCGAACCATCTCCGCTTTGATTTCTCGCACTTCACCGGTGTCGCCGAAGAAGAGCTGCAAGATATCGAAGACCTGATCAATAAGGAAGTTCTGCACAACGAACGCGTCGAGGTAATCGAGAACGTTCCGATTGACGTGGCCATCAACGAATATCACGCGATGGCGCTGTTCGGTGAGAAATATGGCGACAGAGTCCGCGTGATCAAGATTGGTGATTTTTCGACTGAACTGTGCGGCGGCACGCACACAGCGCAGACCGGCGAGATCGGCCTGATCAAGATTTTGAAAGAGGGAAGTGTGTCGTCGGGCGTGCGGCGTATCGAAGCGGTGACCGGCGAAGGCTCGCTGCTGCATTTCCGCAAAGATCACGAACTGGAAGGCGTGGTTGCAAGTTTCGTTGGGCCCACCCTTTCGCAAAGGACGCGAAAGGATGGGGCACCCGCCGAGTCTCCCGCCGAAGCGCTGCGGGCCGAACTCGATAAGCGCGATTCGGAAATCAAACGGCTCACGCGCGAACTTGACCAGGCGCGGATGAAGTCGGCTTCCTCTTCGGTTGCTTCAATAAGTGACAGTGGCAAAGTCAAAGAAGTTCGCGGCGTCAAAGTGCTTGCCCATCGGGTGGATAATCTCGAACGCGCGCAGCTACGGACGCTGGTCGATCAACTGCGTGACAAACTCGGATCGGGCGTGGTGGTGGTTGGATCGGCGGCGGACGGAAACGTTTCGCTGATCGCGGGCGTCACCAAAGATTTGACCAGCCGCATTCAGGCGGGGAAAGTGGTGGGTGCGGTGGCGGAGAAAGTTGGCGGCAAAGGCGGCGGGCGTCCGGACCTGGCCGAAGCGGGTGGGAAGGATGTGGCGGCGTTGGACTCGGCGCTGGACTCGGTGTACAACGTCGTGGAGTCGCTTTTAAGGTAGTTTTCCCTGTGGTCCTCTCTGCCCCCGTGGGGGAGAAAAAAATCTTTACCACAGGGGACACAGAGGAGCACAGGGAAAACCATTGGGGCCCACAATGGATGATCGCATACGATTCATCGAGCACAAGGGCAAGCAGGTTTTGCTGCTGGATTTTTCGCATGCCAATGCGCACGAGATGCAGCTTCTGCTGGAGCAGGTGCGGATCACGGTGGCGAAGCACGCACGCGAGTCGCTAGTCACACTCGCCGACTTCACCGGCGCAACAGTGGATCACGCCGTCGCTACCAAGCTTAAAGAAGTGCTGACGCTTGATCGTCCGTTCGTGAAGAAGACGGCGTGGGTCGGCACGGAGAGTGTTCCGCATGCGTTCATGGAAAACTTCGAGAGTTTTTCCCAGCGCGAGATTGTCACGTTCAAGACGCGGGAAGAGGCGATGGACTGGCTGGTGGGGGAATAGTTCTCAGGTGTTAGGTCTCAGGTCTCAGGAAAAATCTCTTTGCCGCCATTCACCGGTGCTCTGATGGTGCCTTTCCTGAGACCTAAAGACTGAGACCTGAGACCTGAGACCTGAGACCTGCCTTGCTCAGCTTCTCCAGCGCAGCGTTACCGGCCCCGCCATCGGGTGCCTGAACTCGCCGCCGTTCCTCTTCATATCCAACATTGCGTTCTTCAAACCGAAATACCACTTTGCGGGGCGGTCGGCGTCGTCGATCAGCATGAGGTGCGGGTTGTGTTTCAGACCCTCGGACTGGAGTTCCATGGTGCGGCGGTCCTGCTCCACGAATTTTGCGAAGACGAATTTCAGCAACTGGGGGCCGAAAGGAATCCAGCGAAATAAATTCCAGGCGGCCACTACGTCGATGCGGCACTGGTTGCGCGTGATGGGCGTGACTGTGGTCAGGCTCGAGAACCAGTATTTGCCGGCGCGAATAATTTCCGAGCGCAGGTTGGGCAGGACGAAATCGATGGTCGTGGTTATCGAATCGGCATCGGCGTAGAGGCGCAGAAGCTTGTAGGGAGCGCTGTTAGAGCTGGGCGTGTGCGCGCTCATGCGAAATCCGTAGGGAATCGGCTCGAAGTTCTTCTGCTTCTCGTGAATTGATTTCTGCGAGCGCCACCACCACGCCTGGTGGACGAAGGGGCCGTGTGCGGGATCCATCAAGCCGATGATGCCGTGATCGACAGAGCAGGGGAGGTCGGCGGTGAGATAGGCGAGTTTGTAATGCTCGCTGAATTTTGGAATCCCGGGGGCGGGAGTGGGCGCGGGCGCGGGTTTCGAGAATCCGGCGCCGGCTGGGCTGGGATCGGGAATGAAGACCCAGATGAAGTCGTCGCGCTCTTCGCAGGGATAGCTGCCGGCGTAGATGCGGTCGATTTTCAGCGTTTGATCGGGGACGAGGGACGGGATCAGCTGGCACTGGCCGGAGTGGGCGTCGAATGTCCAGCCGTGGTAGCAGCATTCGATTTGCTCGCCGTCGAAGTGTCCGCAGGAAAGCGGCATGCCGCGATGCGGGCAGGCGTCGCGCAGAGCGAAGGGCTGGCCTGGCCGGTCGCGCCCCACTAGCAGTGGCTGTTCGAGAAGCATCGTCTTGGCTAGCTGTCCGCTGCGAAGTTGATTCGCCGGGAGCGCGCGGTACCAGAAACCGAAGAGCATGAGCGCGTCGGGCGTCTGGGACTGGAGTGGAAGGTCGTCAGGCATTGGACAGGTGAGGATACCGCAGCGGCTGCAAAATCTAAAACCTTGAACCGCCGAGACGTGGAGAACGCCGAGAAAGGGCGAAACTCTTTAACTACCAAGGACACTCAGGCGGCACTAAGGAAAATCAAAATCCTTAACCACAGGGACACAGAGGTACACAGGGGACACAGGGGACACAGGGAAAACCAGAACCTTCAATCCCGAGGTTAAGAAGTATTGGTTAGGAAGTATTTTTTATGCGCGCCTTCCGGAGCGCAGGCGCGTTCGTAGCCGGACATAGGATTCGCGCGCCAGGCCGGGCTGTTCTATGTGGGTCAGGAAGAGCTTGCGCAGGGCGGCGGTGGTCAAGCGACCCTCGATGTACGCGTCGTAGAGATCGGTGCCGGTGAGATATCCAAGTTGCTGGGCGACATATTCGTACTTGTGGCCAGTGAAGGCTGGAGCCTGCACGGAACGAAATTCGTGTTGGCGATGCTGGATCAGAAAGTCGAGCGCTTCGACGCCATCGGCGAAGGGCAGCGAAGTCTGCTGTTCGAGATCTTCATGAGTCACGTCGAACAGATTCGCAATGTCGATATCGCGGAGAGCGGGACGCGCTGGGTTTAAGATGCGCGATCCGAAAAAGGCGATCGCGTGTTCGAAGACGGCCACGTAAAACGCATCGTCCCTATCTAGCGGCTGAGTCCCTGCCGCGGCGTGCGGTGCGGAGTGCTGGGCTAAAGCCTTACCATTCGAAAGATTCGGCAATCCGCGACAGGCTTGATGAAGAAAGCGGGTGGCGTCTTCGGCGGAAGATGTCATGCGGAACTGGCGCACGTACACCGCATTGATGGGCGTGAGGTAGACGCTGCCGCGCTCGCGGACCTGACGGAGCAAGGATCGGCGATGTTCGGCAGTGAATCCTTTGCGGGATAACAGGCGACGCAGGAGCGCATCGGAGCTGCGCGAATGGACTTCGGGCATTAAGTCGACCAGAAGCTTGGGCTGCGTGGTGTTGTGTGCGGAGTATTGGTTTATGCCTAAAAAACGCACCATACCGTCGATCAGATTGTAGAGGGTGGGGCGGAGGTCGGGTGCGCTGTGGTCATCCTCATTGCGTCCCCAGCGATCGAGGCAGAGGCGATAGTTCTCGTATTTCTCCAGCGGCGTGGCGTTGAAGACGCACAGAACATTCTCGCGGACGTCTTTACGGACTTGGACCGCTTCGACGTGGTCGCGCGCTTCTCCAGCGGCGAGCCAGTAGAGGGCGTCGACGTTCAGCAGAACGGTGAGCATGCTTTCGTCGGGGAGCTGCTGCTGGAGCAGGGCCGGCATATGCTGAGGCGCAAGATGAGACTCACCGAACAACGCAATGATGAGCGCGTCCGGATGGCGGCGGCGAAGTTCGGCAATCTTGTCGGCGGCATGGCGATCGCGGGCTCCGATCTTGCGCAAGTCTTCGCGAGGCATGCAATCAAGCCCGTAGATGGCGGCGCCCTGGTCGCGGGCGGCGGAGAGCAGTTCGTAAAATGGAGCCCATTCGTATCCCCAGTCGAGTTCGAAACGGATGCGCTGGCGCAACTCGCCTTCGTCAATTTCGCCGCGGAGCCATTCGTCTAGAATATGCTGGTCGCGGGAGAAAATGGTTTCGACTCCCAGTACTATGGGGCGCCCGTGGAAATCGAAATCGCGGAGGAGCGAAGCCAGATAGCGCTGCGAATTGGGCAGCGCGTGATAGTCGCCGACCAAAACGATTCCAGATTTGGCGATTTCACGCCGGACACTATTGGAGTCTAGAACCTTCTGATAGGAGCAATAGGCGTCGCGAAAGTCGCGGAGATATTTCCGTCCGCCGGCGGGATCAATGGCGCGAATCTCACGCTCTACGCTCGCGATGGCGTGGAGTTGAGCGGCACTGCGCCGCGATCGTAAAAGGCCGGTGGTTGCCATAAATTCGCCGTTCGCTAAGTCAACAACACTGCAGATCCCTTGCTCCGCTCGGGATGACAAGTCATAAGATGCAGCCAAGCTCCGGCGCCGCCTTGACTTGCTTTTCCAGCATCCCTATCCTCAGCTTTCGAGGCCGCGCATTGGATGCCTCGTGGAGCGCCACCTTTGCCTCTTACGCCGGAAAACCTTACTGTTGCCACTACCGGCGCCAGCGGGTCGGTATTTCTGAAGCACTTTCTACTGACCGTGGAGCGCGATCCTCGGGTGAAGACAGTAAACTTCATCGCTTCGGACAGCGGTCTGCGCGTCATGGCCGAGGAACTCGGTGTCGAAGGCCGATCTGATCTCCTACGTCAAATCATCGGCGCGTCTTCGACAAAGATTCAGCAACAGTCCAACACCGATATCGGTGCTAACGTGGCCAGCGGGTCGTATCCTTCGGACGCGATGGTCGTGATCCCGTGCAGCGTCGGAACGCTGGGCCGCATTGCCAACGGCACGTCTTCGCGCCTCATCGAACGCGCCGCCGATGTAAGCCTTAAAGAGCGTCGGCCGCTCGTGCTGTGCGTTCGTGAGACGCCGCTGAACAAAATCCACATCCGCAATATGGCGCTGGCGGCGGACGCGGGAGCGACGATCTTCCCCCTGGTCCCAACGTTTTATAACCACCCGTCGAGCGCCGATGAGATGGCACAGGAATTCGCGAACCGGGTGCTGGCGCATATAGGACTGGCCCAACAAAATGCATACCGCTGGAAGGGCTGAAGCGAGTTCTCAGTTCTCGGTTCTCAGTTCTCAGAAAAACCTCTCATTCCGACAATGCCACAGTTTTACTGAGAGAACTGAGAACCGAGAGCTTCTTGAAAGATCGATGACTTGGGGAAGCCTTTCCTGCTTTGCAGGGGTGCTTTCAGTCTAGGGAAGGGGCGATAACGAAGGTAGGTATCTGGCGGGCATGTACTGCGAGTGCCAGAGGCAGTTCTCAGTTCTCGGTTCTCAGTTCTCAGTTCTCAGTTCTCAGTTCTCAGTGTGGGAACGAACCGCATCGTCAGAGATTTTCTGAGAACTGAGAACTGAGAACTTCTCCTAGAAATTCTGCCGGTTGGGACGGTTCTTCTTGGTGATGCTCCCTACAGTCTGATACCACGCGACCACCCACGGAACGATCAGCGAAAATACCAGGCGCGCGGCCAGCACTCGCATGGGAGATTTGCGAAGATCGCGCCAGTCTAACCTGAAGGCGAAGTAGATTTCGAGGGCGAGCACGCACAACAACGGGACTGGCGAGTAAGCGAGCGCGAGAATGGCAAGAACCTCGGCGAGGCAGCGTGCTACGTTCCGCCATAGGCGAGCGGAGCGTCCACCCAGAACGCCATCGGTTACGGAATAGCTGACCATTTGCCGGACTGCCGAGCGGAAAGTGTGGCGTGGCTGATAAGACGCCTTGGCGCGTTCCGGGAAGGCGGGAGTCACAAGCTTGCGGACCTCGGAATCGAATACTGTGTCCTCTCCGAGGAAGACGGTCTCCGGGAATCCGCCGACACGCCGCCAGAGTTCTTTGCGGAAGGCCATGGAGCGAGCGGTGCATGATTTGGTCGTGGCGTTGGCGTTTAACTTGACTCCGAAGAACGGCGCGGAGGCAATGTCCCAGACGGTGGAACTTCCAGGATCCATATACGATCCGCCAACCGAATACTGGGAGTCGCCTGCAAAAATCGGGGCCGTGAGGTTGGTGAGCCAGTCCGGATGGTAGGTGCAGCCGGCATCTGCGGTCGCGATGATATCGGAGGAGGCTGCGGCGATTGCGACATTGCGACCGCGTGCAATCGGTCCCGGGGATCGTTGCAGGCTGCAGCTTTCATCGCGGATGGGAACTAGGGTCGGGTATTTCGCCCGGGCGGCTTCGAGACGCTCCCAGGTTCCGTCGGTGGAACCGCCATCGACAATGATGACCTCAGCGGGAGCGAGCGTCTGCTGCATCAGACTCTCAACCAGTGAGTCGATGTCATCGCTCTCATTGAGAACGGTGGATGCCACGCTCACGGCTGGCATGTTCAGCGGAACTCCACAGTGGTTGTTTTCATTCGTCGATTAGGGATGCCCAATTCAGCATGCGCGACGGCCGGCGCAGACCCGAAACCAGTGTACCCGCGAAGGGCAGTTCTCAGTTCCCAGTTCTCAGTATCCGGTTCATGCGCTTATCACTGAGAACTGGGAACTGAGAACTATTGGCTGTTTCGGCACTCCACGTCCGTGCAGTTGACGCAGAGTCGGCTTTTTTGTAATCTGCGTTTACACCGGAAAGGAGGTGGTCGGATGACAAGTTCTGATAGTCACAGTAGTACCAGACCAGGTGAGGTGGCTGAGTCTTAGGGCGGTTGCTCTAAGGGGAGTTCTCGAGGAACCTTTGGTCGGGGGAATCGGGAACGATCTCTCGCAAACAATCCGTGAGTATGGGCTGATCCGCCGGGCACAGGCTGTGTCCGGCACCGGAGTGAGCGAGGGGCCACGAGAGTGACCACCTCAGTCAATCCCAAACAGTCCACCGGGCAGCCCGCAGGCTGAAGAGCTTGCGGGCTGTTCTCTTTTTAGTTCTCGGTTCTCGGTTCTCAGTTCTCAGAGAAACCGGATCCGAAATGCCAGCCAGGTTCACCCTCCGCGCACAATTCGCGGAATGCTGCATCCTTCGTCCGACATCCGTCGTCGAACTTTCTGAGAACTGAGAACTGAGAACTGAGAACTGAAACTGAGAACTGAGAACTGAAACTGAGAGAACTGACACCTGACACCTGCCACCTAAGACCTGAGACCTGCCCTATGGATGACAAGCACTACCGGGCCCGGATCACCAAGCGCGCGGATTTTGCGCCCGATCTTTGGATGATCCGCATTGATCGCGGATCGGAGTTCAAGTTTGCTCCCGGCCAATACGCCACGCTTGGGATTCAGCGGGACGCGCGGCCATTGGAGCGTCCCTACTCGATTGTTTCTTCTCCCTACGAAAAGGAACTGGAATTCTTTTTTGAGCTGGTGCCGCAGGGCGCCACAACGCCTCCGCTGTATGACCTGCAGTTGGGCGACGAAGTTCTGGTGCGCAAAGTTGCGAAGGGGCGCTTCGCATTCGACACCTCCCAACCGGAACGCACGAACCACTTGATGGTGAGCAGCGTGACCGGGGTCGCGCCTTTTGTCAGCTACGTGCGAACCCTGTTCAAGGACTGGAAAGAAGGCAGGTTTGCGGGCGACCACAAATTATTTCTGCTGAACGGTGCGAGCCGATCGTGGGAGTTCGGTTATCGCGAGGAGCTGGAAAGCTTCGCAAAACAAGCGCCGTGGTTTCGCTGTGTTTTCACGGTGAGCCGTCCGTGGGAGGACGATAGTTGGAAGGGCGAGGTCGGACGCGTCGACGATCTGATTCGCAAATACGCCGACCAGTGGGGACTTACCGGGGCGAACAGTGTGGGGTATCTGTGCGGGCATCCGGAGATGGTCGAGCACGCGAAGGGCATCCTGAAGCGAATCGGTTTCCAGAAAGAGAACTTAAAAGAAGAAGTGTACTGGGTGCCGGCGAAATGATTTCTCCTAGTAAATCGCCGGTGGAGCGCCGGGCGTCCTCGCCCGGCTTTTCCGCAGTGGCATGTGCTGGACGGGCGAGGGCGCCCGTCGCTCCACCAGTCATCAAGGTCATTCCTGTTCCGCGGGAGCGAAGAAGACCAGGACTTCGAGTTCTTCCTGAATGTCGTAGAAGCGATGCTCCAGTTCAGCTTCCACGAAAATAACTGATCCGGCACGCACCTCGGCATGTTCGGATCCGATTCGCATGTGGGCACGTCCTCGGATGACGTAGTACATCTCGTCTTCGCGGTGCGGTTTCTGGGGATCGGCGCCACCTTTCGGCAGAACATAGACGCCGGCGCTCATGGCGGGAACGCGGAGGAATTCGAGGTAGAGTTTGTTTTTTCCCGCACGCTGGCGGGAGAGATCGTCGATATGGAAAAAGTGAGTCATGCGTTTCTTGGCATGCCACGCAGCGCCTGAAGGGGCATGGCTCTCGCCACGATTTCGGCATCGCTGAAGCGATGCCCTGATACGGACCGTCAACTGCTTTGTGTTCGCCAAAAGACGCGGCAAGCCGCGTCTCTAGAGGAATGCCGCCGAGAAACTCATCCTACCGCGCCGTGAAAAAAAATATCCGTATACTGCTGCACCAGCGCGTCTCCAGTCAGCGGCCCGCCGGGCTTGTACCACTGGTAAATCCAGTTGATCATGCCGACCAGGGCGAAGGCCGCCGCCCGCGGCGTGACCCGAGACGGGGAGTTACGCTTGCGCTGGACGTCGGCGATCAGGTTCTCGACGAAGTGCAGGTAGTCCTTCTTGCGTCCGTTGATCTTGCGGCGGAACGCCGGCGGCAGCGGATGGTTCTCATGCAGCATGACCGTAATTTCGCGGTCTTCGGGACTGAGCACAACCTGGATGTGCAGCCGGATGAGCGTGCGCAAGCGCTCCTCGGTTCCCTCAAGGCTGGCTCCCTCGATGCGGCGCACCACATTGATGACCCGTTCCTCGGTGATCTCCATGGCATGCGACATGATGTGGAAGAGGATTTCGTCCTTCGACTGGAAGTGGTGATAGAGGCCGCCTTTCGAAAGCTTGAGCGCGGCGGCCACATCATTCATGGAAGTGGCATCGTATCCCTGCTGCTGAAAGAGGCGGGCGGCAGTGCGCAGAATTTCCTGGCGGGGTTCCTGTCGAGGTTCGTTACGAGGATCGAGGGCGGCTTCGCGAAGCATCCAAAGATGGTATCGCGGAATGGGGTTTCCGCTCTAGCAGTCTGCGGAAAAACTCGGCCTGAGCGCCGCAGTCGCCCTCAGCGGCTGAAGCCGGCACTGAAAACAAGCCTGTTATCGCAGCGGTGAACCGCTGCGCCACCCAAAAGCAAGAACAACTCAAATCATTCCGTCCTCCAGCGAAATCGCATCACCGCCACCACCCCAAACAACAGCGTGAAGAGCAGCAAGACCCCGATGGGTGCAAGCGCCGAAGAGAATCCCAATCCGCGCCAGATCATGCTGTCCAGCCCATCCATCGCCCACCGGGTCGGTACGACCACAGTCAATTTCCGCAGCCAAGCCGGAAAGACAAAAGTCGGCACCCAGGCGCCGCCGAGCATCACCATGATGAGCGTTGCCATGATGGAATAGCCGCGCGTGGCTTCGACCGTCTCACCGAGAGCGGCGACCATGAGGCCGAAGGCGGCGGTCATCAATGAAAATGCCGCGCAGACCCCCACGAAGCCCGCGAAGCTGCCGAGGATGTGGACGCCAAACACAACCCGGGCGAAGCTGAACAAGACCAGCAGAATAAATCCCGCAATCAGGGAAGCGCTTACCGTCCGGCTGCCCAACAGCATAGTTCGGGAAAGTGGCGCGGCCCGAAGCCGCTGCCAGAGCCCGCTCTGCCGCAGCATCAGTAGCGCGACCCCCACATCAAGTCCCATAAAGAGGATGAACTGAATCCCCATCCCCGCGAATGCGTGCGCGTAACCGTTGTACTCGATGTCTTTCCCCGACGTGATCGCTTGCTCTCGCGTACCGTACGGCATCGTCAGGCCGCCGGATATCGCACCTTGCCCGGACTCGCCCTCACGTTCTCGCTGCTCGTTCAATTCGTTCACGCCGCCAAGCAGATGGCGCAGAGCCTTACGGTCTTCCGCTGAGATCCGAGGATTGTTCTCCACCTGCGCGAGGGACTCGTTCACCATTTCGCGCCCGCTCTTACCGGTGAACATCTCTTTGCTGACGGTCTCCATCACCGCGCCGCTCAGGATGCCCCTTACCATCCCGAGTTCCACGTTGTGGGAAGGGTCGTAGAGCACACTGAGTTGAGGTTTGTTCTCGCCCGTATTCGCACCAGTAAAAAGCGCGCGCCCGGCATCCTTGCCGAAATCTTTGGGGATGACGATCGCGACGGTCGCTTTCCCCTTCCGGACCGCTTCGCGCGCGGCGTCCAGCGTGGATGGCTTTACGTCGAGATTCTTGTCGCTACCGAGTTGGGTGATGAGCCCCCTGGAAATGTCGCTCCCGTCCTGATCAATTATCAGCACCGGCACTTTGCTCGTCTCCGCCTTGCCGCTTTGTCCGCCGAACATGTAGCCGAAGAACGAGGCCAACACGATGGGAACCAGCAATCCGACGATCACAGCTTTGCGATCGTTGAAGAACAGTTTCAGGTCTTTTCGCACCAGGGCCAGGAATTGAATCATTACGAGTCTCGAAGGCTCCTTCCCGTGAGAGTAAGAAAGACGGTCTCGAGATCCGGCTGCTCGCTCGAGACATGATGGTAGGAACGCCCGTTCTCCGTCAGCCAGCGAAGAACGCCAGGAGCGCCGTGAGATAGATCATGAACTCCGACTCGGAGAGTGCCTTCGTGCAACTCAGCGGACTTCACCTCCGGAAGCGTCAACATCTGCCCCGGCTTGAAACCGTCCGCATTGTCAAGATCGATGGCAATCACGTTGGTGACCGGCAGCAGCTTGTGCAGTCCCTGCAACGTGTCGTTGGCAATCATCTTTCCGTGATCGATGATCACGATGCGGTCGCAGAGGCGCTCGGCCTCTTCCATATAGTGGGTGGTGTAGATAAGGGTTTTGCCCCGCTTCTTCAGGGCCTCGAGATTGTCAAAGATGGCATTGCGGCTTTGCGGATCGACGCCGACCGTCGGCTCATCGAGCAGAAGAATTTGCGGATCGTGAAGCAGGGCCGCCGCCAGATTCAAACGCCGCTTCATGCCTCCGCTGAACGTTTCCACTTTGTCACCGGCGCGATCCGAGAGTCCGACCAGATTCAGGACGTCATCGATTGCCCGCTTGGCCTTCGCGCCGGCGAGCGAGTAAAGCGCCGCAAAAAAGGTCAAATTGTCGCGGGCGGAGAGCTTGTCATAAAGCGCCATGTCCTGCGGCACAAGTCCGATCTTCAGCTTGACCGGGTCGGTGTCACTCTTAACCTGCTTGCCTTCGATGAGGACTTCGCCGGAATCTGGGCTCAGCAATCCTGCAATGATGGAGACCGTGGTCGTTTTGCCGGCGCCGTTCGGCCCGAGCAAGCCGATGGTCTCTCCGCCATCAGCCCGAAAACTGACGCCGGTGACGGCAATCAGCTTTCCGTAATTCTTCGTAAGGTGTTTCACTTCAAGCATAGATATGGATGTGGGTGAGAGTGTACCACCGGGACATTTTGAGCTGATGACATCGGAGGGAGGCTGTAGCGCGGGTCGCTCAGTTTGCAGTTTCGGCTGACGACAATCGCTAACTCTTCTGCGCTCGACCGCCAACGAGTTTGCTCGTGATCTTGTGCTTGCTGGAGGCCGTATAGGCGGGCTTTGAGAGATTTGGTCTCCGGCCGCTGTCGATCACCGTGACGTTCTGAGCTTTTTCAGATGGAGAACCCGCTCCGATGCCCAGCCGAAGCACTGAGCGGCGGATTCCCTCATGCGCGCCGTTATTCTGGAGAAAATAGCGGGTGAGCACAGCCTGTCTGACATCATCAGGCAAGCGTCCATCTTCAAAAGCCTCAAAGCGGACTTTCTGCAATCCATCCCTCGGTATGCGATCTGGAACGTGGTGGGCTCCGCTGTGCAGCCGCTGAATCCGCAATGCGGCCCGTTCGACAACCCGAGCGAGCTCCGCGCCAAATTCGGGAGGACGGTCTTTCAGTAGAAGCCGCTTAGCTTTTTCAGCGGAAGCCCAGGTGGGGTTTCGATTCGATTCCTGCGGCGATTCGAGCTGGGACACTTGGCAAAGGTGCGCATTGACGGCAAGCTCTGGCTGCGCCGACTGGGCAGCAGTTGCAGGGTCAGGCTTGCGACGGAAGTATCTGGTGAATGCAATTTCCTCCATGCGGCCATGAACCCCAGCCTCTTCAAAAGCCTCTAGCGCGGCGGACTGGGCGTGGGTGAGACCCGGTTCAACGCCACCCTTAGGGAAAATCCAGCGTCCGCCGCGGGTTTGAACCAGCAGGAATTCGACGCCGCGTTTCCGCATGCGGTAACACACGGCGGCCACCTGCTGGCGTCGTTTCGAACCTCGTAACGGCTGCAAGAATTTTGCGGATGGATCAACTCCCATGGCACCTAGAATGCGCGATGCTCTACGCTTCTGCCTAGAGCAAACCTTGGTTCGCGAGAGCTTGGTTCGCGAGCTTGGTTCGCGCGCGCAGAAGAGGCGGCACGCTTGCGGGAATCCTCCTACATACTTGTGCCGTCGGCAGTGCCTTGGAGACAGTAGGCTTGTATCAGGGCATCGCTTTAGCGATGCCGTTAGTCTTTCCAATGAGAAGCCTCTTTTAGGGGATGGGGTCGCGATTTCTTTTTCGAATTGTTGGGGGCGGGATTTTTGAATAACCTGTATTGTCTTCGCTGTAGCCGGGAACTCGAGGCCGGACAAAAATCGGTCGCAGTATACCTGTTCGCGCAGACCGTAGGGGTAAGACCGCGCCAGAAGTCTTCGGCACAGCGCATCTGTTTCTGTCCGCAGTGCTCAGTTTCCTTGGCGATGGGTCCCTCGCCGGAGGGCGCGCTCAACCTCGCCGCCTGGCAAATGATCCGCGACATTGTAGGCGCGGACCCGGCTCTGACCGAGGCCGCCTGGGAAACGCTGCATGGCATTGAGGAAGCAGAAGGCCTGCTCCCAGCGACCGGAACTTCTGGTAGGACGCATCCGGCGCGCTCCGGATCGTACTTCGAGTTTTGAATCCGCGCGCGAACCGACTGGCTCCCTGGAAAGACTCCGAAGGAATCCGCAGTTGACACCAGGGGTTCGGGTGGGTAGCATTTCTAAAACCGACCGATCGGTCGGTTCATTGCTCGACATCCATAAGGAGCTTTCCAGTGGCCACAGTTTTTTATCAGAACGATGCCAACCCTTCCGCCCTAAAGGGCAAAACCATTGCCGTTTTCGGATACGGCTCGCAGGGCCACGCGCAGGCGCAGAACCTGCGTGACAGCGGATACGATGTCATCATCGGCCTCGATCCCGAGCGCGGTTCCGCCAAGCAGGCACGCGCGGACGGCATGACGGTTGTCGCTCCAGCCGAAGCCGCCAAGCGCGCCGACTGGATCCAGATTCTCACGCCCGACGAGACTCAGGCCGAATTCTACGAAGCGGCCATCAAGCCGGCCCTCCACAAAGGCAAAATTCTCGGCTTCTCGCACGGGTTCGCGATTCACTTCAAGACCATCGAGCCTCCGAAAGATGTCGACGTGGTCATGATTGCGCCGAAGGGCCCGGGTCATTTAGTGCGGCGCGTGTATTCGCAGGGCGGCGGCGTGCCCTCGCTGCTGGCCATTCACCAGGATGCCAGTGGACGCGCGCACGAATTCGCGCTCAGCTACGCGCATGGCATCGGTTCGACGCGCGCCGGCGTGCTGCAGACAACTTTCAAAGAAGAAACCGAGAGCGACTTGTTCGGCGAACAGGCTGTGCTCTGCGGCGGATTGACTTCGCTGATGGAGAAGGGTTTCGAGACGCTGGTCGCGGCCGGCTACGCTCCTGAGATTGCCTACTTCGAGTGCGTGCACGAGATGAAACTCATCGTCGACCTGATCTACGAAGGCGGATTAAGCCGCATGCGCTACTCGATTTCAAACACGGCAGAGTATGGAGACCTCACCCGCGGCGAAATGGTTGTCGGAGATACGACGCGCAAGGCGATGAAAGAAGTGCTGGCGCGAATCCAGGACGGCAGCTTCGCCAGGGAATGGATTGCCGAGAATAAGAGCGGCGGCAAGAACTTTGCCAAGCTGCGTGAGCGCGAGAAGCAGCACCCGATTGAAAAAGTAGGCGAGCAGTTGCGGGCGATGATGTCGTGGCTGCCATCGGAGAAGAAGAAAGCAGCCGAGGCAAAGCCGGCGCCCCCGAAAGTGGTCAACGCTTAGAAGAAAGTTCTCAGTTCCCAGTTCTCAGTTCTCAGAAAAATCTCCGGTGCTCACTGAGAACGGGGAACTGAGAACTTTTCTCCCTTCAGCTACACTATCTGCATCATCCCCATGGACATCGACCTCAAACATCGCAGTCGCAGCATCACTGACGGGCGCGACCAGGCTCCGGCGCGCGCTATGTACAAGGCCATTGGATTCACCGACGCCGATCTCGCCAAGCCGCTGATCGCCGTAGCCAACACCTGGATCGAAACCATGCCGTGCAACTTCCACCTGCGCCGCCTGTCGGCCAAGGTGAAAGAAGGCATTCGTGCCGCCGGCGGCACGCCGATGGAGTTCAATACCATTGCCATTTCCGACGGCGAGACCATGGGCACCGAAGGCATGAAGGCGTCGCTTGTGAGCCGCGAGGTGATTGCCGACTCCATCGAACTGGTCTGCCGAGGGCAACTTTTCGACGCGGCGGTTTGCATAGTCGGTTGCGACAAGACGATCCCCGCCGCGGCCATGGCGCTGGCGCGCATGAACCTGCCCGGCCTGGTGCTCTACGGCGGAACGATTGCCGCCGGAAAGTTTCGCGGCAAAGACGTAACCATTCAGGATGTGTTCGAGGCCGTAGGCGCGAATGCCGCCGGCAAGATGAGCGACGCGGACTTGCTGGCGCTGGAAAACGCGGCGTGTCCCGGAGCGGGCGCATGTGGCGGCCAATACACCGCAAATACTATGTCCACGGTGATGGAACTCATCGGCCTTTCGCCCATGGGCTTCAACGGAATTCCGGCGATGGACCCGCGCAAGGACGAAGTAGCATTCCGCTGCGGCGAAGTGGTGATGAATCTTCTGAAGCAAGGGATTCGTCCGAGCGATATTTTGACGCACGCCGCGTTCGAAAATGCGATAGCAGGCGTCGCTACAACCGGGGGTTCGACCAACGCTGTGCTCCATCTGTTAGCGATCTCGCGAGAGATGGGACTGCCGCTGGAGATCGATGACTTTCAGCGAGTCAGTGAACGCACGCCGCTCTTGGCCGATTTGAAGCCCGCGGGAAAATTCGTAGCAGCCGATGTGGATGCAGCGGGAGGCATTCAACTGATTGCCAAGCGCCTACTCGATGGCAAGCACGCAAATGGTTCAACGATGACCGTGACCGGAAAGACATTCGCCGAGGAAGCAAACGCCGCGAAAGAAACGCCCGGCCAGACGGTGATCGCTCCGTTGAGCAAGCCGTTGAAAGCCACAGGCGGCCTCGTCATCTTGAAAGGCAATCTAGCTCCCGGCGGCGGAGTAGTAAAGATGAGCGGCCACGAACGCCAGTCCCATACCGGCCCGGCGCGCGTCTTCGATTCGGAAGAAGCCGCGATGCAAGCGGTGACCAGCAAGCAAATCAAAGCGGGAGACGTGGTGGTGATCCGCTATGAAGGGCCGAAGGGCGGTCCCGGCATGAGAGAAATGCTGAGCGTGACTGCGGCCATCGTAGGCGAAGGTTTAGGTGAGAGCGTAGCCCTGATCACCGACGGACGCTTCAGCGGCGCGACCCGCGGCCTGATGGTTGGCCACGTAGCTCCAGAAGCGGCGCTGGGCGGCCCGATAGCTGCCATTCGCGAAGGCGACAAGATCACCATCGACACCAAGATCCGAAGGCTGGAACTTGAAATATCCGACGCCGAAATCACGCGCCGCATGGCGGAATGGAAACCCCCAGCAGCGAAGTATAAGACCGGTGTATTCGCGAAGTACGCGGCGCTAGTAAGGTCGGCGTCAGAAGGCGCAATTACAACCCCCGCCCACCTGAGTCACTCCAGGCCCTAGCAGGCTGCGGAAAACCTGATGTCTTGACTTTGTTTTGAAGAGTCGTGGCTTCCAGCCGCGACTACGCCACTATAGCGCTCAGGCTGGCACTTGGTTAGACTTGCTCTCACTTACCAAGGAGAAAGCGAATGTCCAAGCTAATCGTACGTTTCCTTGCCATCCTGGGCGCACTGTGGCTGATCGGAATGGTCATCGTGTTGGTGGTTGTGATCGGAGCGAAGGGCAGAGTTCCATCCAAGACGATTCTCGAAGCTAATTTCGAGCAGACGTTCCTGGAGGACGCGCCGGACACTCCCACAGCTCGCTTGATGTTGACGGAAAAACAGACGCTGCGCGATGTGGTGGATGCGATCGATCGCGGAGCGAGTGACGATCGCGTCGTCGGCATGATTGCCAAGATCGGCGCGGCTCCGATGGGAATGGCGCAGACCCAGGAGATTCGCGATGCAGTCCAAAGATTTCGCGCGCATAAAAAATTTGCCGTCGCCTATGCGGAAACTTTCGGTGAGTTTGGTCCGGGCAATGGCGCTTATTATCTCGCGACGGCGTTTGATCAAATCTATCTGCAGCCCTCGGGCGACGTCGGACTGACGGGCATCATCATGGAGTCGCCATTCATCAAGGGAACGCTCTCCAAGCTGGGCGTGACTTTTCATGGCGATCACCGCTACGAGTATAAGAATGCGCTCAACTTCTTCACTGAGACCAAGTACACCGGTCCACACAAAGAAGCGATGACCGCGATCATGACTTCATGGTTCAACCAGATGAAGGACGGCATCTGCCAGGCGCGGCAGATCGCCCCGGAGAAGTTCCAGTCGCTGGTGGACGCGGGGCCTTATCTCGGCCAGGAAGCCGTCGGGGCCAGACTGGTGGACGGGGTTCTTTATCGCGATCAGGTCTACGGCAAAGTAAAGAGTCAGGCCGGTGAGGGAGCGGAGCTGCTCTATCTGGATAAATATCTGCATCGCGCCGGACGTCCGCACGATCACGGGAAGACTGTTGCACTGGTGTTCGGCGTCGGCGGTGTCACTCGTGGTAAGAGTGATTACGATCCGGTGCAAGGCAGCCAGAATATGGGCTCGGATACGGTAGCGGGCGCGATTCGAGCGGCTGCGGAAGACAAGGACGTAAAGGCGATCTTGTTTCGGGTTGATAGTCCAGGCGGTTCGTATGTCGCCTCCGATACCATATGGCGCGAAGTGGTGCGGGCGCACCAGGCGGGCAAGCCGGTAATTGTTTCGATGGGAAATCTGGCGGGATCAGGCGGCTACTTTGTCGCCATGGCCGCTGACAAAATCGTTGCCCAGCCGGGAACCATCACGGCCTCGATCGGAGTGCTGGGCGGGAAGATGCTGACCAGCGGTTTGTGGGACAAGGTCGGGCTTTCGTGGGACGAAGTGCATCAGGGCGGCAATGCCACCATGTTCACGGGAACGCACGATTACACGCCGGCAGAATGGGGACGCTTCCAGTCGTGGCTGGATCGCGTGTATGTGGATTTCACCAGCAAGGTTGCCGAGGGCCGCAAGCTTCCGAAAGAAAGCGTGCTGGAGATTGCGAAGGGGCGGATCTGGTCGGGCCAGGATGCGAAGAACCTTGGCTTAGTGGACGAACTCGGCGGCTACGATACGGCGCTGAAGCTGGCGAAGAAAGCGGCTGGAGTTCCCGAAGGCGATGACGTGAAGATCGTGGTCTTTCCGCGTCCGAAAACTTTTCTTCAAAGTCTGATTGAGCGCCGGGGGCCGGATAACAGCGATCGGGAAGCTGTAGGGCAAACGCTCGCGCGGATTCTACAAGTGGTGCAGCCGGTGGCGCGTCAGCTCGATGCGGCTGGGATCAAGGCCAAGGATAAAGATCAGGATGATGTCCTGCGGATGAATGCAGTACCGAGCAGCCAGTAACTACAAACCCAGCTTCTTTACTTCTTCGTTGTAATACTTGCGATAGAGGATGGACCATTCCTCGGAGCCCTCGATAATCGTGCGACGCTGGCTCTCGATTTTCTGGCGAGCGGCCTGGTCGATGCGGGCTTCCTGCATGAGAAGCTCTTCGAGAATCTTGCGGACTTCGAGGCGGATGGTGTTGCGGTCCTCAATGAACTCGACCTCATCCAGATCAGCGACGGCGTCGGTGACGACGTGGGCGAGTTTGTTGACTTTGTCGCGGCTCAATCGCACGGCAGTGGCGTCCTCAGAGTCGTTTTCGTCGTTCTCAAAGAATAGCCTTGTATTTTTTCGTCAGCTCGGTCTTTACCTTGCGAAACATTTCCTGGTAATTTGCGCCGCTCTTCTGCATTTCGTCGGAATAGGCTTCCAGAATGACGCGGACCTCATCGTTAATGCGGTCTTCGAGCGCCAGCTCTTCGAGCAGCGCGGCGTGTACCTTCTCGGTAAGAGCAGGCATCGCCTTGGTCTCTATGAGACCGCTCGCCACCAGTTTTTTGGAGACTTCGCGGGCGAGATAGCCCACATATTCTTTGGAAAAAAGCATGATTGACGCGGTGTTTTTTGTGAACAGAAAGTCTAACACAACGTTGGCCGCGCGTGACGCCAGTGAAAGCCTCATGTTTTCCTCTGTGGACCCCTGCGCTCCCCGTGGTTAAGACTTTCTTCACCACAGGGAGCACAGAGGTTCACAGGGAAAAATGTTCACAGGGGAGAACCAAGGCATCTGCTCGTCGCAGTGGCGGGTGACTGGGGCCAAGCCGTACAATAATGACACTCCATGTCTCCACATCCAGACGACCTGACGGGCATGAAAGAGGATATGACGGCCTTTATTGAAGGTCTGGGCATGCGCCGTTTCTTTGGCTATGTCGAGTGCGAAGAAGTCCCCAGCGTGCTTTGGGATTCGGAACATAATCCGGATGGCTGGAAAGATTTTGTGGAGCTGGCCAAGTCCACGGGCGCGCCCTTCCTGACTATGCATTCCTGGGCGCTCGATCGCGAAGAGTTGGAGCGCTTGTCCCAGCGGCTCGCCGACGGCGATTACAGAAGCGAAGAAGATCTGGAAGAAAGCCGCTGGCTGAAGAGCTATGTCGGAAAGACGGGATTCGTACAACTGGGATGGGCGTACCAGGGATGCGTCTTCGTTTATGAGGCCGGCACCGAATGGTACGAGCATTATCAGCACCTGCGCGAACTGGCGGATGAGAGCGGCGGATTCATGATCGATGAGCCGGACCAGGACGAAGAACGGTAAGGCAGGTCTCAGGTGACAGGTCTCAGGTCTTAGGAAAGCCTTCCGATCGATCAGCTTACGAAATTCCCTGACACCTGAGACCTGGCACCTAAGACCTGCCTCATGCGATGGATCTCCAATCCGCTGAATTCTCCTAAAGCCAGGGTGCTCGAAGCTGCGCTACATGATTCCAAACTGAAAATCTCTCCTGCTGCTTTACCGGTGCTTGCTGATCTGCTGGTTGCACGTGGGATCGACGAACCGGAAGCGGCTGCCCGTTTTCTTTCTCCACAACTTGCCGATCTCCACGACCCGCTGCGGATGAGCGGGATGAAATTGGCGCTCGATCGGCTGGAAACGGCGTTAGAGCGCAAAGAGAAAATTCTGATTTATGGCGACTACGACGTGGACGGCACGACGGCGATCGTCATTCTCAAGACGGCGATCGAGCTGTGCGGCGGAGCGGCTGACTTTCATGTTCCGCACCGGATCCGCGAAGGCTATGGGATGCGCGACGAGGTGATCGAGCGCGCTGCTGTCGACGGCGTGCGGCTGATCATCAGTGTGGACACTGGCATTCGCGGGTTCGCCGCCGCCGAAACGGCGCGCCGCACCGGAGTGGACCTGATCGTCACCGACCATCATCTTCCGGGGATGGACGGCGTTCCGCAGGCGCTCGCTGTAGTGAATCCAAATCAAGACGGTTGCGATTATCCCTGCAAACATTTGTGCGGCGCGGGCGTCGCGTTCAAGTTGGCCCAGGGATTGATGCAGCGGCGGCTGGATGCGAAAGATCAGTCCCGCCTGCTGATGTCGTTCATGAAAGTCGTGGCCATCGCGACCATCGCCGATGCCGTCCCGTTGGTGGGGGAGAATCGCGTGTTCGCTAAGCTGGGATTGCAGGGGCTGCGTCGTCCCGTGAACGTCGGGCTGAAGGCGCTGCTTGAAGTTACGAAACTCGGCGACGGGCGGGCGCTGACCGCGACCGAAGTTGCCTTCCGCATCGCGCCTCGCCTGAACGCTGCGGGACGCATGGATGTTGCCCGCGACGTGGTCGATCTTTTCAATGAGAAAGACATGGAGCGTGCCCGCAAGATTGCCGGCCGCCTTGACCAGTTGAATGCCGAGCGTCAGGAAGAAGAGCGGCGCATCATGGACAGCATTTTTCGTCGCCTTGACAAAGAGCCGGCATTGCGCGAAGCGTATTGCGTGGTGGTGGATGGCCAAGGCTGGCATCGCGGCGTGATTGGCATCACCGCGTCGCGGGTGGTTGAACGCCATGGGCGGCCAACGCTCGTCATCTCGTGTGAAGGAAACGAAGCGCACGGCTCGGGGCGATCGATAGCGGCGTTTCATCTGCTGCATGCGATTGAATCGTGCCACGAGCTGTTTTCGCGCTACGGCGGACACGCGCACGCGGTTGGCTTTGCACTGCCCAGCGCCAACGTGGAGAAACTGCGCCAGCATCTGGATCAGTACGCGCGAGCGCGGCTCACTCCTGCTGATTTCGAACCTCAGCTTGAGTTCGATCGCGAACTCCCGCTGAGAGAAGTCACGCCCGAACTGCAGCAGGCGCTGCTTTTGCTGGAACCTTTTGGGATGGAGAATCGCGAGCCGGTTTTCGCCGCGCGGGCGGTGCGGCTGATGGCGCCTCCGCAGGCGGTGAAAGACAAGCATGTTCGGCTGCGCGTGTCGGCTGCCACCAATGACAGAATGGCCATTGCGGCGGCAGCGCAAGATTTCACTCCGCGCTGTCATCCCGATGCGGCGGCCATTCCAAAACGAGATGGGGGGCGGAGCCCCGCCACCACACAATCTGCACAATCCACACAACCTGTGCAATCCAAGCACTCATCCTGGCGCGACAATATTGTGTTTAAAGCTATGGGCTGGGGGCTGAAGGAATCCTGCGACCGGTTACAGTTGCTGGCCGGTGACCGCCTGGATATCGCCTACTCGCTTGGCATGAATGACCATCCTGAATTTGGTGGGTTGGAGCTTACGCTGCGCGACGTGATGCGCGCCCGGTGAGTTCGCCTGTTTCTTTTTCTGCGCCTCCTGCCTTCCGTATTGCCGTCCGCCTTTGACAAGAGGCCAATCCAGTTCTATAGTGCCGGGACATGAACGGAACTTTCTTCTGCAACAAGTGCGGCGCCCAGAATTCCGCTGGCGCTCAGTTTTGTAATCGTTGTGGAGCTTCCACGAGCCCGACTCCGAGCGCTGTCCCGACAGCGGCATCGCAGCCCTCAGCCTCGCCCAACTTTGCGTCATCTAACACCGCGTCGTCGCCATACGCCGGCTCAGCGACTGCGTGTCAGGCGGTTGCGCCTATAGCGGGAGTCGGCTACGGAGGGTTCTGGATTCGGGTGGTTGCGGCCATTATCGACGCCATCATCTTGCGGATTGTAGTGGCTCCTGTCGGCATGATTTTCGGCGGTCTCGGGATGGCAGGAATGATGAGTGGAATTCCGCATAGGGGCCTTAGATTTTTAGGCGGCGGCATTACGATCATCTTGTTGATTTTCGGTTCCTGGCTGTATGAGGCTTTCATGGAGAGTTCGTCATACCAGGCGACGCTGGGCAAGATGATCTTTGGGATGAAAGTTACCGATCTCAATGGCAACCGAATCTCATTCGAGCGCGCAACCGGAAGGCATTTTGCGAAGTGGCTTTCCACGATGATCTTTGGAATCGGCTACATCATGGTCGGGTTCACGGAGCGCAAGCAGGGACTGCACGATCTGCTGGCCGGGACGCTGGTGCGGCGGGGATAGACCTGGTAGTGCTGACTTAAGATAAACGCCGACGGCTTTGAATCACGGCTTGCCCGTCGCATCCAAGCGTGGGATGCGGGACCATCCGACGGGCGTGCGCTGGAACTGCGCGGTGACGGAAGGAAAGAAGGAATTGCGTTCGCGGTTCCAAGTGAGGCATTGGATGGCAACGGATGAGCGATCCACTTGAATGATATTAAATGAATTTAGTTCGCCGCGACCGCGCGTTGAGGTAGCGGTTCCGGCGTGGATGACGAGTGCGGAGTGGCCTGGAATTTTATAACGCGCTGCGCTTTCGTTGGTGCTGCTGATATGCAAGTGGCCGGAGAGGATTAGATCTATATGGCAGCGCGCAAAGCCTGCCATTGCCATGTGCGCGCGTCCGACCAAACCGTGAACCTCGTGGGTTTCGGGCAAATCGAAGGGATGATGGGAGACGATGATACGCGTGCGATTCTCGCCGCATTTTTCGAGCCGCGCGCAACTCCGGGTGACCTGGTGGTGGCTAATGCGGCCATTTTTAAAGGTGAGCGAGCGGGCGGTATTGACTCCTACGATCGCGATTTCATCGTCGCAGTAGAACGGCTCCAGCTCCTTGCTGATGTAGCGCTGATAATTCCGGAGGGGTTTTAAGGCGCGGGCCAGAACGTTGTACAAAGGCACGTCGTGATTGCCCGGGACCACAATTTGCGGTGAAGGGAGAGCGTCCAGAAACTGACGGGCTTCCTGAAATTCGTGCTCTTTCGCGCGCTGGGTAAGATCGCCGGAAATTACGACGATGTCAGGCCTGGCTTCGGTGACGGTGGCGATCAAGGCCTGTACAGTGGCGCGCTCGATGCGACCGAAGTGAGGATCCGATAGATGAGCAACGGTGCGCATTTTACTTAGAGTGTAGTCAGCCGCTGCTTCCCGCGCCGTTTCTTACGGGCACGATCACGCGCAGAGCGCCAGGATGGGTGCGGTAATTCAAAGGAGTATTCATTTGATTTACTTCGCCATCCGTGGAGACGCTCGTCCGGGGTCTCCGCGTCTCGATTGAGAATTGTTTCGTAATCAAAGCATCGAAATCGCTGGCTTCGTGCAAGCGTCCAAAAAGTGCCCGGAAGGCCAGTCGCACCAGGTCAACGCGGCCAGCGCGCTTTGCCACAAAGAGGAATAGCTCGTCCGCGTCGAGCCTTCTGCGCTCGCCGATATTCAAACCTTCCATTTCATACCTATTATTGCCGATGAATACCAAGGGCGTCTTGCGCAACAGGTCTTTTCCATCCAGGAGCAGGCGAACGCGAAGAAGCGAGTAGTGCCTCAGAACCGAAAGGGAGGCTTGAGCAAAAGCTACCCACTTTTTGCGGCCTTTCTTCTTCTGCTGCTCCTCGCATTGGCGCACGATGCGCGGATAGATGCCCAGGCTGGAATTGTTGAGGAAAATGCGGCCGTTCACTTCACCGACATCCACGGATATGGCGCGGCCGCTGACGAGATTGCGAGCTGCGCCTTCGAGATCCTGGGGAATGCGCAAATCCTTCGCGAAATGATTTAAGGTTCCAAGCGGAAGAACGCCCAGCGTGATGGATGATCCCATGAGCTCGTTCGCCACGGCATTTACGGTGCCGTCACCGCCACCGGCCACGATGATTTGGCTATTTTCTTTCACGGCGCGGCGAGCCAACTCGGGGATTTCAGTGCCGCTGGACGCGAGGAGAATGCGCGCCGGCGTGCCATTTTCAGCAAATATTCGGGAGAGCTTTTCGCGCAGTTCCGGACCCGGGTGGCAACCCGAAGCGCTATTGAGGATGCAGGTTAAACCGGAAGGCGCCACGTGGTTTCACAGTTTTCAGATCGCAGAATTCTATCTCTGCACGATGCGTTTGAAGCGCTGGAATCGGCAGCAGCGAAGAAAAGTCTATCACACACATGTCACCCATCCAGTGGCGGTGCACGAGCTTGATATCGGCGCTCGCACCTGGTTGCGCCGGGTGACCGCGCGCTCGGAAGGAATTCTGCGCTAAGTCGGCGCATGGGATAAACACGATAGCGCGAGCGCCGTTGGCCGCCACCTGCGAGTTACACTAGCCTCTGATGGCCCTTCCGTTTTCACGGCTGCGCCGCTGGTTTGCCTTGGGCGCGATTCTGATGATTGCAACGGTCGCGGGGATGTATTTCTACGCGCGCTGGCGTGTGCACAAGGTCGTGCATGACATTCCCGCGAAAATCGGGCTGGATATTCAGCAGACGGCCGAAGGCTTTTCCGTCTCCAAATCCGTGGAAGGACGCACTCTGTTTACGGTGAGCGCCTCCAAGGCGGTTCAGTTCAAAGGGGGCGGGCGGGCTGAGTTGCACAACGTCAAGATCGTCATCTACGGCAAAGATGCCGGCCGCTTCGACCGGATTACCGGGGATGATTTCGAGTACGATCCCGCGTCGGGCAATGTAAGCGCGAAGGGCACGGTGCTGATTGACTTGGAAGCGAATCCCGAGGGGATGCGGCATTCGGACCAGACGGCTCCGGAGCGAACGAGAGATCCGATTCATCTTGAAACCAGCGGGCTGGTCTTCAACAGGAATACCGGGAACGCTTCCGCCACAGGCAAGATAGTGTTTCAGACGCCGCAGGCATCCGGTTCGGCTGTGGGTATCGAATATGTGGCTAAGACGGGCACGATGACCTTGCTGTCGTCGGTCGCGCTGGATGTCAGCCGGCCGCAAGCGCTTCGTCTGAATGCGGATCGCGGCCTGATTTCGAAGCAACCCCGGCAGGTCGTGCTCACCGCGGTGCGACTGACGCGGGAGCGGCAGCAACTGCAGTCCGACCGGGCGACGTTCTTCCTGCGCGAGGACAACACTGTCGACCGCATTCTTGCCGAGGGCAATGTGCGGAGCGAGTTTCATGGCCGGGCGTCATTCAACTCGGAAATGTCGAACTCGAATACGTCCAACTCGGGCGCGCACGGTCGTTCCGATCGCGCCGAACTGTTCCTGACCGGGACGCGGAATCAATTGACCACCGCCATTCTTAGCGGCAATGTGCAACTCGCTTCCGGAGACGCGGCAAGCCGCGTCTCTACCGGAGAGCGGAACACTGGAGAGCAGAACCAGGGATTGCGGGACCGGGGAGCGCAGGTCGCAGAGGCGTCTGCCGGGCGCGTGACGCTGCATTTTTCCGGTCAGCAGATTCTCCAAACCGTTCACGCCGAGGACGGCGTGCGGCTGGCGCAGAAGAAGAGTCAGAGCGAAGCGGTGGCGATGTCCTCGGCAAATTCTTCGGCAACGGCGTCGTCGCCAACAAAGGGAGACGCACAAGACGTCGAGATGACCGCCCCGGTGATGGACTTCATCGTGAAGGACGGCCGTCAGCTGGAGCGTGCCGAGACGAGCGGACCGCCGCAGATCGTGATCACACAGCCGGGCTCGAATCAGAAGACGGTGGTTACGGCCGCCAAGTTCACGGCGAAATTCACGGAGAAGAATCGCCTGGCCACGCTGCATGGAGAACCTGACGCCAAGATTGTCAGCGGCAAGATCGGTGACGGTAAGATTGGCGACGGTAAGACTGGCGCGCCGGGGCAGCCCGATCGCGTATCGACCAGCCAGATGCTTGATGTTATCTTCCGGCCAGAGGGCGGCGTCGCATCGATCAAGCAGGCAGGTGGTGTTACCTACGTCGACGGCACATTGAAGGCTTGGGCGCAGCGGGGAGAGTACACGGCTGCAGATCAACTGCTGGTGCTTAGCGAATCGCCTCGGGTGGTGGACAACGGCATGACGACGACAGCCCAGACGATTCGTATGAACCGGACGACCGGAGACGCCATTGCCGAGGGCAACGTCAAGAGCACGTACTCCGATCTAAAGGCGCAACCGGATGGCGGTATGCTTGCCTCCGCTGATCCGATCCACGTGACGAGCCGCAGCATGACGGCACATCGTTCACCGGCGGTTGCGGTGTACACCGGCGATGCCCGCTTATGGCAAAACGCGAACGTAGTGGAGGCGCCCACGCTTCAATTTGATCGCGACCACCGGTCGCTCGTCGCGCAAGGAATGGGGCAAGACAGTGCGGGGACGGGGCTTCGCCCCGTCCGAGCGGGGCAAAGCCCCGCTCCCACACAACCTCTAACCCAACCGGTCTCGACCGTGCTGGTGCAGGTAGACAAGAGCGGCAAGGCGACCCCAGTCACTATCACATCCGCGCGCTTGAACTACGCCGATGCGGAGCGAAAAATTTTTCTCGATGGCGGGGTGACCGCGAAGGGATCCGACACCACGCTGACGGCACAGCAGATGACGGTATTTCTGCGGTCGCGGAGCGAGTCGCAGGCAGGTGCGGGCCCGGGAACGCCTGGGCAAGTCGAGCGGATCGTAGCCGAAGGCAAGGTTGTGATCACGCAGCCGACGCGGCACGCGACCGGGGACCGATTGGTGTACACGGCGGCCGAGGACAAGTTCGTCCTGACCGGCGGGTCATCGGGCGGAACTCCCAGCATTTTTGATGCCGAACGGGGCAAAATCACTGGCGATTCGTTGACTTTCTACAGACACGATGATAGGGTGCTCGTTGAAGGCAAAGAGACGTCCCCGACCGTCACTAGGACGCAAGTGGCACGATAAATGC
This sequence comes from uncultured Acidobacteriaceae bacterium, assembly GCA_963772195.1. Lineage (GTDB taxonomy): Bacteria > Acidobacteriota > Terriglobia > Terriglobales > Acidobacteriaceae > Acidiflorens. The sequence continues at coordinate 1,277,444 of CAVYWE010000007.1, forward strand.
ACACGCTGGCCACCGACGAAATTGGGAAATCCTATCGTGGCCGACGCGTAGTAAACGGAGTCAGTCTTCAGGTTCTACAGGGCGAGGTAGTCGGCCTTCTGGGACCGAATGGCGCCGGAAAAACCACCACCTTCTATTCCATTGTAGGTCTGGTTCCTCCCGACACAGGCAAGGTGTTGTACGACGACGAAGATATCACTAGCGTTCCCATGTATATACGGGCGCGCCAGTACGGCATCAGCTATCTCCCGCAGGAAGCGTCGGTTTTTCGCAAACTGACGGTCGAGGAGAACATCCTGGCCGTGCTCGAAGTTCAGCCGATTTCCTGGCACGAACGCCGGGAAAAAGCGGAGAAGCTGATTGATCAGCTCGGACTGGAACATATCCGGCAGAATCGCGGATATGCGTTGTCGGGCGGCGAGCGGCGGCGGGTGGAAATCGCGCGGTCGCTGTGCATCAACCCTACATTTATTTTGCTCGACGAGCCGTTTTCCGGAATCGACCCGATTGCCGTCTTGGATTTGCAGAAGATAATTTCCGATTTGCGGGCTAGTGGGATCGGGATCCTGATCACGGACCACAACGTCCGCGAGACGTTGTCAGTGACGGATCGGGCATACATCATTAACGAGGGCCGGATCTTCCGCTCCGGTACGCCGGAGGAGTTGGGTAGTGATCCGGAGGTTCGGCGAGTTTATTTGGGGGAAAGCTTCTCATTGGTGTGAAGGGACAGTTGCCGTGCCAATGGAGCAACGGGCGTCTCGCCCGTCCGGCAGAGTGGAGTGCCGGGCGAGGACGCCCGGCACTCCACTAACACAACTGAGAACTGTTTCTAGTTACCAAGGCGTGGGCGCATTGTCCTTTCGTGTCCCCACGATCTACCTCGGTGCATGAGAAGCTAAATTTTCCACACCCCGTGTGCCGGACAGTTAAGGGCAGCGGGTTGACTGAGAACTGAGAACCGAGAACTTTTGGGGAGAAATGGTGCTTCTTCAGCACAAGCTGAACGTCAAGTTGTCCCAGCGACAGATTTTGACGCCGGGTCTCGTGCAAATGGTCTCCGTGCTCGCGCTCAACAAGCTCGAGCTCAAGGACATGATCAATGCCGAGATGGTCGAGAATCCGGTACTCGAAGAGCTGGAAGATGCCGTTCCGCTGCTCGATGATGTCGGGCGCCAGGAGGAAGAACGCGACCGGCTGGCCGCCAAGGCGACCTCGGAAGAGGGTCCGACGATCGCGGATGAGAAGAAGGATCCTTTCGAGGAGATTGATTTTGGCTCGTTCTTCCAGGACTATCTGGATCCCGGCTATCGCAGCTCGGGAGAAATGGAAGAGATCGAGAAGCCTTCGTTTGAGAACTTCCTGTCGAAGCCGGGGAACTTGAGCGACCATCTGCTATGGCAGTTGGGCGCGATTTCTGTGCGGCCGCCTGTGCACCAGGCCGCCGAGCTGATCATTGGGAATCTGAACGAAGAAGGATACCTGATTGCCAGCGACGAGGAACTGCTGGGAATTGCTCCGGTCGCGACTCCCGAGGCAGATGTGGAAGTGGCGGCCAAGATCATTGGTGACGCGGAGGCGCTGGGGCTTGCTGTCGCCGAGGAGCCGGCCGAAACCTCTGACTTCGAAACTTCTGGCTCTGATACTTCTGATCCTGATACTTCTGATCCTGATACTTCTGATCCCGAAACTTCCGTTCTTGCGGCCGACGACCTCACTGCAGAAGACCCCAGCCTCGCGGAGTTGACGGCGGAAGACGGCGGAACCGAATCTTTTGTTGAGCCGGATGCTGAGCCAGAGGTTCGCCCGGAGATGGCAGCCGAGCTTCAGTCAGCCGACGCTCCGCCGCCCAACCCGGGGAGCGAGGGAACCACAACCACGGGAGCAGCGGGCACCGGAGCGGCGACAGCGCCCGCCCGGATTGCATCCGTAAACTTCGACCGCGTCGATCTGCACGAAGCGCTGGAAGTTGTGCGCCAGTTCGATCCGCAGGGCATCGCCTGTCGCGACTTGCGCGAATGCCTGCTCTATCAGTTGCGCTACCACCTGGAGCAGTTGCGGGAGCACAGAAACGGTAGTGCTCTGTCCGAGCAAGTTGTGAGAGACGCGATGGCTGTGGTCGATCAGCATTTGCGAGCGGTCACGCTAAAGCAGTTCAAGGAAATTGCGCGTGCGATTGGGCGTCCAATCGAAGCGGTGCAGGCGGGCCTCGAGTATGTCCGCACGCTGGATCCCCGGCCGGGCTTGCGCTATAACAAGGTTCCGGCGCGGCTGATTGAGCCCGATGTCGCCTTCGTGAAACATGGCGACGAGTGGCTGGTCATCATGAATGACGAAGACATGCCGCAATTGCGCTTGAATCCCGCGTACAAGCGCCTGCTGACCCGCGACGGCAATGACCGCGACACGCGTAACTACGTGAAAGATCGCTACAAGTCCGCCATTCAGCTGATCAAAAATATCGAACAACGGAAGCAGACGATCACCAAGGTCTGCTATTCGATCGTGGCGCGCCAGGAGGATTTTCTCGAACGGGGAATCGATCAGCTCAAGCCGATGATGATCAAAGAAGTCGCAGAAGAGATCGGCGTGCACCCTTCCACCGTCAGCCGCGCGGTCGCGAATAAGTATGTCCACACGCCGCAGGGCGTTTTCGAATTGCGGTATTTCTTCTCGGAAAGCGTGCAAGGGCCAGAAGGTGGCGGCACTTCACTGCTGATTTTGAAACGCCGCGTAAAGAAACTGATCGAAGAAGAAGATCCGAGCCGGCCGTTAACCGATGAACAGATCACTCGCATTCTGCAATCGCAGGGTATCCAGGTTACGCGGCGAACGGTCGCGAAATATCGGGAAGATATGAAGATTCCGAGCACGCACCAGAGAAGAGTTAAGAAATAATTGCAGAGGTGAGAGGTCAGATTGCAGAGGTGAACCCCATAGCTGCGAGCTTGGTTTTCACCTCTGCAATCTGACCTCTCACCTCTGACCTTTTTTTCCCCCTGGACTGAGAGATTCTGGAGGCTGCTTAATGAACGTGGAATATACCGCGAGGAAATACGTAATTACTCCCACCATCCGCAAGGAAGTTGAAACCGGCCTTAACAAGATCCGCAAAATTCTAGGCGACCGATTCGAGACCAAAGTGGTTTTGGCCGTGGAAAAGCGCCGGCATAAAGCCGAAATCACGATTGACCCGCCCCACGGTCCCATCATCGGACTGGCCCAGACCGCCGATATGGGGTCGGCTGTGAGTCAAGCCCTCGATCACCTGCACCGCCAGACGCTCAAATATAAAACGAAGTGGCTAAGCAAAAAGCGCAAGGCGGTGAAGAAATTTGACGGTCAGTCGCTGGAAGAAAATATTGAGGCTGCGCTCGGACTGGCGGAGAGTGCCACAGTTTCCGTTCTCGTTCATAAATTTCCATCGGTGGCGCGGACCACCGAAGTGCATCTAGTGCATGCCAAGGACTCGGTTGCACTTCGTCCGATGACGTTGGAAGAAGCGATCAAAGAGGCGCACTTCCGCGACCGCGATGTTTTCGTGTTCCGCGATCCCAAGGGTAAAGTGATGGTGCTGCACCGGACAAGGGAAGGCAAGATGGAGTTGATCGAGGCGCCGTAGGGAGCTGTCAGATCTCAGCTGTCAGCTATCAGCTATCAGCCGTCAGTAAAGCCCTCTCGTTTTGGCGGTGGATCAGTTTTCCGCGTACGCGTCATCCCGACACACGCCCCCAAGTGTGTTCCGCGCCTCTTTTTCGGCAGCGTTCCCGTCTCAATTGCTTACTTCTAAAGCCGTCTTGACAATAGTCGTTGTAACGAGTATTATCAGTATTGGATGGAAAGAGCGACTAAGGCAGGGAACAATCGACGACGCGCAGCCTGTCCTGAAGAGGCGGCGTTCCTGGAGTTGTTACGCACCACCGACATGCTGTCCCGCGGCTTGGTAAAGGTTCTCAGGACTGAGGATCTCTCGGGGACGCAGTACAACGTGCTCCGCATCCTGCGCGGCTCACCCGAAGGGCTCCCGTGCGGGGAAATCGCCAACCGCATGATTACTCGGGATCCGGACATCACCCGGCTCCTCGACCGCCTGGAGAAGCGTGGCCTGATCTCACGTTGCAGGGAAACCAAGGACCGGCGAATGGTCATGGCCCGGATCACGCCGGAGGGGCTAAAACTCCTGGCCCGGCTCAACGAACCGGTGCAGACCGCCCATCGCAAACAATTAGGCCATCTGGGGCGGGAGCGCCTGGGGGCGTTGACTGAATTGCTGTGCGTTTCCCGCAGCCATGTGGCTTGATTTTTTTGCTTCAATAAGTGTTACAACGAATATCGTGATAACGCATCTAAAGCCGGGAGAAAGGATAACCACCATGAGCACACTGGCTACACCGCAAACCAAGACCACCGCCACCGCAATCACAACCTGGAACATTGACCCGGCTCACTCTGTTGCCGAGTTTAAGGTCAAGCACATGATGATCTCCAATGTGAAGGGGCAATTCGCCAAAGTCACGGGAGTGTTGTCTCTGGACGAATCCGACCTGACAGACTCTCGCGTCGAGGCCTTGATCGAATCAGCCTCGATCGAAACGCCCGACACCCAGCGTGATGCGCACCTGAAGAGCGCCGACTTCTTCGACGTGGAGAAGTTCCCCACGCTGTCCTTAAAGTCCACCCACATCAGCCAAGTCCGGGACGGAGAACTGGCCGTAGAGGCCGACCTGACCATTCGGGGCGTCACGCGCAAGGTCATCTTTTCCGTTGAAGGCCCGACCCCACCTGCGAAGGATCCCTGGGGCAACACCCGAGTTGCGGTATCGGCGACCACGAAGATCAACCGTAAAGACTTCGGCCTGACCTGGAACACGGCGCTCGAGACCGGTGGCATTCTCGTTGGCGACGAGGTGGCCATCACGCTCGACGTCGAGTTCGTGAAAGCATAAATTATCCGGATCGCCAGGCACACGTCCAAGCGGCGTGTTTCCTGGCGGCAGAAAGAGAATCCTATGTCACTCCGCCCAGTTAAACAGATCATTCAAACGACGCCGACCATCGAGGGCGCTGGCGTGAAACTGCAGCGCGCTTTCGGTTTCGGCAAAACCAAAGATTTCGATCCGTTCCTGCTGCTGGACGACTTCCGCAATGAGAATCCAGAAGACTACATTGCGGGATTTCCCTGGCATCCGCATCGCGGGATCGAGACCATCACCTACGTACTCGCCGGTTCGGTCGAGCACGGCGACAGCCTCGGCAACAAGGGCAAGATGGTCGCCGGCGACGTGCAGTGGATGACCGCCGGCAGCGGCATTCTTCATCAGGAGATGCCGAAAGGTGATAACCACGGCCGTATGCACGGTTTCCAGCTCTGGGCCAACCTGCCCTCGTCGCTGAAGATGACCGATCCGCGCTATCAGGACATTCCGGCAAGCGCGATCCCCGAGGTCACCGACGACGACGGCACCCGCGTGCGCATTATCTGCGGCGAGTTCTGGGGTAAGCGGGGACCGGTGGAAGGCGTGGCCGCGGATCCGAATTACCTCGATATTTCGGTTGGCCCGGGCCAGCGGAAGCGGCTCAAAGTCGAGACCACGCGCAATGCCTTTGCCTATGTGTTCGCGGGCTCTGGCACGTTCCGCGACGCGTCAGATCCGCGCGCGGTTCTGACCGAGCAGGTCTCGAAACGGGACGCGCCGCCCGTTTATGATGTCGGCAATCACTCGCTGGTGCTCTTCGACCGCGGCGACGAGATAGTGGTGCAAGCGGGCAACGAGGGCATCCGTTTCCTGCTTGTATCGGGCAAGCCGATCGAGGAGCCGGTCGCATGGTACGGCCCGATCGTGATGAACACGCAAGAACAGCTACGCCGGGCAATGGCCGAACTGCAAACCGGCGCCTTCATCAAACATCGCTGAACCGACGTTTGGCTGGGCCCGCCGGCGACGCAAGCGGGCGCGGCTCTGGGGCCCAGCCAAAGAATAAATTGTGAGCTGAGAATCCCTCGATGGGTATATAGTGTTGGGCCGTTGGGAACTAAACGGAACACTTAGAGCACCAAGGACACAACCCATGAGGCGCTTTCGAAGTGTTGCTATATTGATCATTCTAGCCGGGATCATCCTCGCCGGCGCGATCTCGCCAATGTTTTCGCAGCCCCCCGCTCATCGAATCAAAAATGTGTTTTGGCAGCCGAATGAGCTGCAGCAAGGATCGGTTGCTTTTATCACGGTGGAACTCGATCGAGTCCCGCGTCGGGTGACGGGCAAGTGGATTGGAAAGAATCTGGCATTCTCCAAGGCAGACAACCCGAAGATCTGGTATGCGCTGGCGGGTGCGGACCTGGAGACGCAGCCTGGAACATACGATTTAGCCATCACGGCAGTGATGGCTGGGGGGAGGGTCATTCACTCATTGAAGAAGGTGGACATCGGAGCGGCCAACTTTCGGAGCGGCACGGTAGAGGTGCCGGAAAACTTCGTCGAGCCGGATGCGGCAAGCAAGAAGCAAATTGCGGCGGATGAGGTGCTGAAGAACCGGGCATTCTCGCATTTCATAGCCGCGCCGCAGTGGTCGGGCGATTTTGTGACGCCGGTAAACGCTAAGCCGACGGAGTCGTTTGGGATGACCCGGGTTTTCAATGAGGAATTGACCAGTACACATCGGGGAACGGACTTCCCGGTAAATGAGGGTGCGCCGGTTGTGGTATCGAACTCGGGGACGGTGGTATTGGCGAAGGAATTATTCTACGAGGGCAACTGCGTGATCGTGGATCATGGGCAGAGGTTCTTCACTATCTACATGCATCTGTCGAAATTAGAGGTGAAGGCGGGGAACAAGCTTGGGAAGGGTGAGCGGCTGGGACTCTCCGGGCAAACGGGACGCGTGACGGGACCACATCTGCATATGGGGGTCAGGTGGAATGGGGCGTATCTAGATCCGACGAAGCTGCTCGGGTTGACTCTGCCGAACCTGGGTTCTGAGAAGCGGAGGGCGGCGACGCGTGCGCGGCCAGCAAATGCAAAACAACGGCAAAAAGCCGTTTTTTCGATTTCTCAGACGCCGCTGGTTGCTTCTTGCGCCCACTGCAGGGCCTGCCACCAGGTTGAGGCGACTTCCTCATCGGACAGTTTCAATTGTTTGGCGAGTTCGTTCGATTGCGACCACTCACCCGATTCCTGAGCCAGCATCAGTTGGTATAGCGGCCGGAGGCTACTATTCTGGCCGAGTAACGCCGTCTTGGTTTCGTGCTCCACCGGCAGTTGTTCCAGGAGCACGTCCATGCTGACCTCGAGGATGGCGTCCATCACGGACAGCAGCCCCATCAGGAACAAATCGGTATTCGATTTCAGCCGGGTAGAGAGCAGTTCGCAAAAACGAGCGCGGGCCAATCCCATCAGTATCAGCTCGCTGCATTTCTGCTCGGCCGCGCCCACGGTGACGACAAGCCGCACCCAGCGCCGCATTTCCCGCTCTCCCAGAACGGCCATGGCATGGCGGATCGACTTGATTTCAAGCGCAAACCCAAAGACGGGGGAATTCAGATATCGGAGCAAGCGGTAAGAAATCGAGGATTCCTGTTTGAGCAGTTTCTCGAATTCGCGCATGTCGATTTCCGGACGGCAGACCATTTCGAGCAGCCGTAGGTAGTGCAAGCGGCTGGCAGGAACTTCGCGGCCGATGACAACTTCGGGTCGGCAGAAAAAATATCCTTGGAAATACACGAAGCCCATGTCACGGGCCTGGTGAAACTCGGGGGGGCTTCGAGTTTTTCGGCCAGCATTTTGCACTTCGCGGACCCAAACCGGCGCATCATGCCGGCCCGCTCCTCCGGCCTGGTCGCGCGGAAATCGACTTTTATGATGTCGGCAAACTCGCAAAGCGGTATGCGCGGATCGTTGGGTGCGAAGTCGTCGAGGGCGATGAGATAGCCAGCCGCTTTCAGCCGCTTGCAGGCGGCGATGACGCGGTCTTCGGGCTCAACCGTTTCCAGAATCTCGGCCACGGTCTGGCTGGGAGGCAGCAACGTAATCAGGTCTTTGAACAGGACCTCGCGAGTGCAATTCACAAAAGCGCGCTTCTTATCGCAAAGCGTCTCGATGCCGTAAAGCAGGGAGCTATCCAGAGTGGCGCGGGCCGCAAGTTCGGGATCGGCGTTGAAGTAGTCTTCGACCCCGTTTCGGAAAAGAATCTCGTAACCAAACACATTCTGTACGCGGTCAAAAATTGGCTGGCGGGCAACAAAGCGCTGTCCCGGCAGCGCAAGCGAGGGCGCTGCGGGCACTCTCTCTTTGGCAGGAACGGGTTTCACACCTCTTATATCGGCGTAGCCGTCGCGGAACTTCAGGCGGAGCTGCGAGGCTGTCAGCTTCGGGAAAAATATAAAAATGCAGCGAATGGACTGGTTTCAAAGGCTCACCACCGGCGACATGAAGGAATACAATCCATGCGTACAGTGAGGGAGGGTCCGTGGCCCACTTTGGTAATGCCCCAAATGTGGAAAACTAAAGGCATTCCCCCCTTGCGCAGTCAGCGCTTTCATGAGTAACATCAAGATGTTCCCAATGGCCATGCTTCCAGGCTGGCTGTTCGCGCCAAACAAGACCCCAGGCGCCAGATAGTTTAGACATCGACAGTTTTGACAGCGTTCTCGAATAGCATCCAGCCGATGTGGGGTTTGGTCTGCCGTTAGCCGGTGCGCAGTGAGCCACGCGTTGCGCCACACGTTTTAGAGTGCCGAATAACGAGCCGACCGCAAGGAAAGACGAAACAATCAGGCCTGTGATCCAGGCCAAGGGTAATAACATCAAGGTTATCAAGAGAAAAATATGAATGCAGGACCCGGACATCCCTCCGCAGGCGGAGGGAGACACAAACGGCGCCGTGGACGGCGTCCGCCAAAACGAGGCGCGGGTGGCCCGATGGGCCGCGACCGCCAAGAGCATCAGGGCATCTTTACCGCTCCCATGGATCACAGTTACCGCGCCAATATGGGCATGGATAGTGGCAACGGCAACGGCAGACCGCGACGGCCCGGTTTTTCCGCGTCCTATCCCGTCGCCGATCCTGAGCCGCTTCCCGCCCCACGAGAGGATGCCGCTTCGCGCGTCTTCGCGTTTGTCGAAGACCTGTTTTTCCTGAGCAAGATTCAGGACACGGGCCGCAAGATGAATGTGAAGGTCGAGTTCGTGAAGACTGAGAAAGACCTCGCCGACCGGATGAAGAGCAACGGCGTAGAACAACCTTCCCTGATCATCTTCGACTTGAACAATGCCAATGCCAAGCCTTTGACGCTAATCCCGAAACTGAAGAGCAAGCTGAAGAAGGGGACGTCGATTATTGGATTTCTTTCGCACGTGCAGGGCGATTTGAAGCAGAAGGCGCACGAAGTGGGATGTGACATGGTATTGCCGCGCTCGGCGTTTTCGCAGAATCTGCCGCAGTTGCTGCGCCGGCATGGCGCCATCGAGCCCGATTCCGGGGCCGCCGACTGAGCATTGCAGAAGTCGGAGGTCAGATTGCAGAGGTGCCCCCTACGATGTTATGGGATGTCCTTAGTTTCCGTAGAATTGGTGTCTCCACACATAGGATTTCACCTCTGAAATCTGACGTCTGACCTCTGCATTCCCCTGATACAATTTCGCCGTGTTCCCTCACAGAATTCTGATCATGACTGCAGCCCTGGTGATAGTTGCGGCCGCTTCCGCCCAGCAGCCCCCCGTAAAAGTTAACGTCCTCAACGTGTGCGCACCGTCGGCCGACGAGCAAAAGGAATTATCGTCGGCGCTCGCCAAGGTGCCCGGCACGCCGGCATTCAGCAAAGACTACGAAGTGTCTCGTGGACATTCCACGCTCGATCAGAGCACTCCGATCCCCGGCATGCAACCCTTGCCGCCCGGTGCGGTCTCGGCGGCCGACTGGGTCCGGGTTCGGCGCGAGTTCCCCGACGCTACTCTGTTCAGCAACGTCCAGTACTCGTTCAGTGTCGATGCGAAGAATATGGTGGAGACGCTCGTGCTCCGCGTGCGCGACCCAAAAGACTTGATGCAGATTTCAATCGAGGACAGCGCTTCCGCCGTTGCTTCCGCGACCGCGATGTTGTCCACCAGTACGCCGGTGTCGCGCGTCAAACTGGAGCGCTTTGGGAAAGCGTCGGTGGCGCTGGCGCGGTGCTCAGGCGGAGAAGGAAGTCCGGCGACGGATCAAAGCGCGTACGAGCCAATCTTCCACGCCGCCTCTTCGATTATGGAGCGCTATCGCGACGCTCTGGGCGCGCGGAAGATGATACCTCAGGAACTGGCTCGTCTGGGCGTGGGAACTGCAACGAAGCAAGCCGTGGGCACAAAGAAATCCCCGTAGTCCGGTGGGGAGACGGTCGTCTCGCTCGTCGGCATTGGGATGGCCGGCCGGGGGCGCCGGCGCTCCATCGGCAAGCTTGAAGCGAAATCTGTCGCTCCGAATCTAATTAGTCACCGCTATGGATATACGCAACGTCGTGATCATGGGCTCCGGATGCGCCGGTCACACCGCCGCCCTCTACAACGCCCGCGCCAACCTCAAGCCACTCGTGATCGAAGGCCATGAACCGGGCGGACAATTATCGCTGACCACGTCGGTAGAAAATTTCCCCGGTTTTCCTGATGGTATCCAGGGGCCTGAACTGATCGAGAACATGCGCAAGCAGGCGGCGCGCTTTGGCGCCGAGTATCGCATAGGCCACGTGGTCAAAGCCGATTTGAGCAAGCATCCGTTCGAGTTGACTGTCGGCAAAGAGATCATTCAGACCCGCACGCTGATTATCGCCAGCGGAGCGTCGGCGCGTTGGCTCGGCCTGCCAAATGAGCACGCGCTGATCGGTCATGGTGTTTCTTCCTGCGCGACGTGCGACGGCTTCTTTTTTACGGGCAAGGAAATCGTGGTGATCGGAGGCGGTGACTCCGCCATGGAAGAAGCGACATTTCTGACGCGCTTCGCGACCAAAGTGACACTCATCCATCGTCGCGAGCAGTTTCGCGCTTCGAAAATTATGCTTGATCGCGCCCGTGCTAATTCAAAGATCGAATTTCTCACCGACACCGTGGTGGATGACGTTCTCGATGTCAGCAAGAAGGAAGTCACGGGTCTGCGTCTGCGCAATCTGAAGAGCGGCACGAGTTGGGATTTCCCCACGAGCGCTATGTTTCTTGGTATCGGCCACATCCCGAACACGAAGATCTTCGAAGGCCAGCTCGAAACCGATGCGGATGGCTACCTGGTCACGCACAAGAACGTCTTCACGAAAGTGCCGGGGGTTTTCGCGTGCGGCGACGTGCAGGACCGCCGCTACCGCCAAGCCATCACTGCCGCGGGTTCCGGCTGCATGGCCGCGTACGAAGTAGAGAAATTCCTCGAGGACGAAGGGCCATGACGGCGAGGTTTTGAAGGGGTGCCGACGGAAGTCTTAACCACAGAGGGCACAGAGGTACACAGAGGCACACCGGGGAAAACCAAAGCCCCGTTTTTGCTTTTCCCCTGTGTACCTCTGTGCCCCCGGTGGTTAAGCTCTTGATCTTTACTTTTCCGGAGCAGGGCCACCCGTCCGCAAAGTCTTGTCATAAATCCAGAGTAGCGCCGCAGTTGCGATGCCGACCGCCGTAACGCTAAACCAAATCCGCTCCGGCTGATGAGTGACTTCGCCGAAGTGGTGAAGCAGCGTGCCGCCAAACCAACCGCCGATCAGCGAGCCAATTCCTATGGGCAGGAACGCGAAGCCCATGTAAGTGCCCTGCTGTCCGGGAGGCGCGAGCCGCGAGATGTATTCGTAGTAGCGCGGAGATTGGATGATTTCGCCGAGCGCCAGCACAAACAAGGAGAGCACCGCCCCCCAGATCGTCGGCCGCAAGGCGAGGATTATCCAAGAGACAGAAGTAATCACGGTGCCCAAAATCACGGCCTGAAATGCCGGGATCTTGCGGGTCAAGTAATTCACCGCGAGCGTAAGGCAGATCACGGTCAGTCCGTCGGTTACCAGAATGAGCTCGACTTTAGCCTGGGAGTTAATGTAGCCGTGAATGTAGCCGGGCAAACTGATGTACTGTTGCCAGAACACTATCCAGTAGCCCGCGAAGAGCACGAGGAACCACATGAACCGGCTGATACCTGCGAGCACGAGAATCAGGAGCACGCACCAGATCCACCAAGGCACGTTGTATTGGGGATAAATCAACAATCCCAGGCGCAGCAATAGCGCGACCAGGAGTACCGGCAGAACCAGCCGGTAATTGCCAAGCACAACGCAAAAGCTCCGCGCGACCGTGGCGATCGAAGGGGGAGGCGCATCTTCGGCTTTGCGCGGTTCGCGGAAGAAGATAATGACCACAAAAAACATGGCGAAGACGCTGACCGCTGCGACGCGGTAAACATTTTCGACACCCAGGTGGCGATGGGCCCAGGATGCGAATAAAGGCCCAAGAGCTCCACCGATGTTGACCATCGTGTAATAGATCGAGTAGCCGATGGAGCGGACGTTCTCCTTTGACGCTCGTGCCGTGGTGCCCACCACGCACGGTTTCACCAGCGAGATGCCGAGTGCAGGCAGGATGAGAATGCAGCCGACAAAAAGTCCCAGCGGCACCGCGTTGCGCACCGGCGCCAGCCAGGATGCTCCAATCGATCCGATCAGGAAATAGGCTGCGGCCAAGATGAGGTAGGCCATCGAAAGTGCGCGGCGAAAGCCGAGGCGATCGGCGGCAGCTCCTCCGAAGATGGCGAGAAACCATACCATGCCGCCGAACAAGCCAGTCAGGGTTCCAGTTTGCTCGGTCGAGAAATTCAGCTTTTCCTGCAGGTAAAGGGCTAGAGAAGCAAAAGCTCCGTAGTAGGAAAGACGTTCGAAAATTTCGCTGATGTTCGCGACCCAGAAGGGGCGCTCGAAGCCGGTGCGGATCTCGTCGAGGCGTTCGTGGAAGCGTTCGGAAAGGGTCAAGGTCTGGGCCTCCTGGCCCACCGCCACACAACGATACCTTCACCGATGATGAACAAGAAACCAAAAATGTGCTTGTTGTAGCATGCCAGCCACAACGGAAGGTAGATATCAAAGTTGCAGGCGCGGTCGTCCGTGTAGCGGGCGGCTATATCCGTTAGTGGACAGCGTCCCCGGTTGATGGCCAAGACAAGGCACTCGGCAATGATTAAGAGCGTGAGTCCAAAAGCCCACCGAAACTTTCTAAGCCAACCGAGCCAGGGCAGGGCAAGGACCGATCCTGCCATGATGGCCCAGATTACCGTATGCAGCAGTTTGATTCGCGGGAGCTGGTGCGCGAGCATCTCGGTGGAAGCGTGCGCATGTAGCATGGCAAACCCTCTTGTGACCCGCGCGCGTGAGCTCCCGCGGCTGTATTCTGGGCGTTAGCGGGCAAGCCGTTTTCGAACTTCCTCTGCCTGCAACCCCGCGACTCGAATTACTTTATTTCGGCCGCCGTGGCCGGCTGCAATAGTAACGGAGGAACGCGGTACCTTCAAAAGTTTTGCGAAAAAATCTATGCAGGCTTCGTTGGCTTTTCCGTCCACGGGAGGGGCGGTCAGGGCGAGTTTCAATGCGTCGCCTACTTCGCCGGTGATGGCATTCTTCTTTGCACGCGGGTGGACTTTGACGGCGAAGGTCGCACCGCTGGGCGAATTTTGAATTGCTACCATCGAAAGGCGCTACCACAGGGGGCACAGAGGTACACAGGGGTGCACAGAGGAAACCTGCAACATCGCCTAGATTTTCCTCTGTGTACCTCTGTGGCCCCCCTGTGTTTAAGTTTTCGCTCGTTCCCCGAAGATAGCCGTCCCCACGCGCACACACGTTGCTCCCTCCTCAACCGCTACTTCGAAATCATGCGACATGCCCATGGAGAGAACTGCCGAGCCGATTTGCGGCAAGTCGCGCGCAGCAATGCTGTCGCGAATCTGACGGATTTGGCGGAAGTAGGGTCGCGAGCCTTCCGGATCTTCTGTGTAAGGCGGGACGGTCATTAGGCCGCTGATTTTGAGATTTCCCCAACGCGGCGCGCCCAGCAGAATCTGCTCCAATTCGTCTGAACCTTGTTCGTCCGAGCTTGTGGCGACTCCGCTTTTTGCCTGCTCGCCACCGACGTTGATCTCGATCAGGACAGATAATGTCTTGCCCGCGCTTTCCGCGGACGCATTCAGCTTCTCCGCCATCCGAACTGAGTCAACTGAATCCACCGCATCAAACAACTCCGTCGCCTTCGCGGCTTTATTTGTCTGCAAGTGTCCGATGAGGTGCCATTCGGCGTCACGCAAGTCGCGCAAAGCATCTGCCTTCGCCGCAAACTCCTGCACCCGGTTCTCGCCAAAAACGTGCAGGCCGGCTGCGTATGCTTCGCGGATGCGTTCTACGGGAAACGTCTTGCTCACGCCCATCAGCTTGATTTCGTCTGGATTGCGGGCCGCCCGCCGCGCCGCTGCTGCGATCCGCTCTTGTACCTGGGCGATATTTTCCGCAATCGACATAAAGCGAAAACCACGAAGGACACAAAGTATCACGAAGGAGAATCTCTATTGGCATCGGCGCTATCGGCTGGGCCGATCTGGTCTCAACTGGACAGCCGAGGGCGGCTGTCCCTACGCAACTTGGGACGGGCGAGACGCCCGTCCCCACACGAGATCACATCATGCCGACCGGCGGGGCAGGTTCGCTGGGATCGCCTGCGCTTGAAAGTGGAATCCTGATCATGATGCCGGCCAATCCAGCCATTACGGCGAGTCCCGCGAGATACGAGGGGTGAGAAAATATCTGGGGTATTTCCCAGTTGCGGCTCTTGGCTACGGCTACGATTCCAGCCCAAACCAGGCCGAGCAGGGATTCGCCGACAATTAACCCGGATGCGGTGAGCACTCCGGCGTTCTCTACGCGCGCCATTTGCGCGGGATTGAAGCCGCGCCGCTTGGCGAGCCAATCCCCCAGTGCGCGGAAAACGCCGCCGAGGAAGATCGCAAAGGTGGTCTCGAAGGGCAGGTACATTCCCACCGCCACCAGCATGGGGCTGCGGACCTGCATCATGATCATGGCGATGCCCATGAAGATACCTACAACCACCAGGGGCCACGGCATGTCTCCGCCCACGACCCCAACCGCCAGCGTGGCCATGAGTCCGGCCTGTGGGGCCGCCAGTTCGCGGCTGCCAAAACCGAACGACTTATTTAAGAGCGCGAGTGGAAAGTACATCACCAGACTCGCCACAACCACAGCGATCAACTCGGCCACCTGAATCCTGCGCGGTGTGCCGCCGAGAATGTAGCCGACTTTGAAGTCCTGTAACAGCTCACCGGCGACGGCTGACGAAACACAAACCACCGCTGCCACGCTTAATACGGCTAACACCCCAGATGTTCCGGAGACTCCCAGTGAAACCATAAGCAGGGCAGCGATGAGCAGGGTCGAAAGCGTCAAGCCTGAAATCGGGTTATTGGAAGAACCGATGAAGCCGACTAGATTTCCAGAAACGGTGGCGAAGAAAAAGCCGACCACAAGGAGCACCGCCGCCGCAAAAATTGCCGGCCCGACGAGACCGGTCAGATTCACATAGAGTATGCACATGAACACGAACATGAGCGCAATCAAGCCAAAGACTGCCTTCGAGCTCATGTATTGTTCGGTGCGCGAAAGCTCGGCCCGCTGGTCCGCGGTCTGACGTAAATCGCTGATTGCTTTGCCGAAGCCCGCCGTCAGGCTCTTGCCCATTTTGAACAAAGTGTAGGCGGCTCCGACGAGCATTCCCCCGACCGCGATCGGACGGACCACGAACTTCCAGACCGAAATGGACATGGTTATCCAGTCATCGGGCGTATCTGACGGGAGATATTGTCTGATCTGCGGCCCGAGGAAATAAATGAGCAGCGGTACCATCAATCCCCAAGCGAGTACTCCGCCAGCAAACTGGATGGATGCGAGCCGAAGTCCGATGATGTAACCGACTCCCAGATAAGCCGGACTTACACTAGGTGCGGCGAAAGTACTAACGCCGCCTGTTGCCACGATATTATTGCTTCCGGCAAGACCGAGCCGAACCCGGCTGCGTCCAAGACTTCCCACGGCGAAGTGAAAATCCTTGCTGGCGGCGAAGAGTCCGAAGCTTCCCAGGATGTACACAATTCCGCCAACGCCGATATTCCAAAAAAGATATTTCGCCGCTTGCGCGCCGCGCTGCCCAGCCTTGTGAATTTCCGACGCTGCCACCGACTCGGGGAAGGGAAGTTCGGGATCTTCGACCATGACGCGTCGCACTAAAGAAATGAAGAGGACCCCCAGGATGCTCCCTACCATAATCAATGCGGTCGATTTCCAATAGGAATCGAAGGACCAGAAAGATGGCCAGACTCCGGCGAGAACGAAGGCGGGAAGGGTGAAAATCGCGCCTGCTGCCACCGACTCTCCGATGGATCCTGCGGTTCGAGCGATGTTTTCTTCGAGCAGCGATCCCTTCCAGGCGCGCAACACCGCCATGGAGATGACCGCTGCTGGATAAGTCGCCGCGATGGTAATGCCGGCGCGCAATCCGAGATACGCATTGGCCGCGCCGAGAACGACCGTCAGAATCAAACCCAGAAAAATGGCCCGGAAGGTCAACTCCTTCATTTCCATGGTTTCCGGAACGTAGGGGCGATGCTTACGGATCGTTCCGGGGACATCGCCCGCGGGAGTGCTCATAGGGTCCTCGTGGTTACTTGGGATTTCATTGCCGATTCACAGTTTGCAGCGACGGCGCACCTTAACATGCCGAATGGCAGCTTTACAAGTGCGACGGTCTTACATTGCAAGGGCAACGATAATCTTGTAACGCAGACCAGTCTTTTATTCGCAACTTTCATCTTAATGAGGGTTAGAATAAACCAAGGGGTTAGAATTAGTTATGTTCAGGAGGTATTTTGTGACTCCCACTGCCAGCCCCTCTGGGAGCCGGTTTTTCGGGGAATTCCATTGCCGGGGATGTGGCGCACACGAAGCATATCGTTCCCGCCCTCGCGGTTTCTTTGAAAAATATGTGCTTCCGTTTTTGTTATTGCAAACGGTCCGTTGCGAGCATTGCTATCACCGGGGCTACGTCTTGCGGACGATTCCGGCGCTCGAACGGGCGGAGTCTGAAGGCAAGCAGTCACAGAGCGCGCCGCCAGGCGGGTCGAAGTCCAGTAGCCGCGTTGCATAGGGTGGGCGCCACGGCTATACTGAGGGAGTGTAGCTCGGCAAAAAGTATCATCGGCTTGCCGGGTGCTGGAGGCCGTCTTCAGCAGTAGCAGTGGCAGTACTGAGTTTCGAATACGGGCTGCCCAGGGCCGAGCGGCGGACCATGGGTTGTCGGGTCATGGGTTCGCAGGCTGGGCCGAGCGCGTTGCTGCGACTTTATTCTTCACTTTTTTCCCCGCCGATTGCCGTATTTGTAGTTCCCCACTCATCAGAGTTTCCCGCCTTCCCGTTTGTGAAACCTGTTTGATCGCGCTGCGGCCGCTGCAGGGGTCGTACTGCACGGTTTGCGGAGAAGCCTTGCACGTTCCGGCTTACTTTGATCGCGGAGATACGGATCGAGAAGAGACGGATCGCGGAGAGACGGATCGAGAAGAGACGGATCGCGGAGAGACGGATCGCTTAGCGGCGGATCGCATTGAAGTTGAGACGCAGTGCCTGCTCTGCCAGCGCGCGGATCCTCCGTTCGAGCGGGCGGTCGCCTACGGTAGCTATGACGGGGAATTGCGCGACCTGATCCATCTGCTGAAGTTCCAGCAGGTTCGTCCCGCGTCGGCGGTTCTGGGACGCATGCTGGCAGAGACGATTACCAACCTGGAACAGGCCATGGCCGCCGGAACGCTCTTCTCCAGCAAGATCGCGGTGATACCCGTTCCCCTGCACACGCGCAAGCAGGCCCAGCGCGGATTCAACCAGGCAGAGATGATCGCGCGGGACGCGCTGAAGCAACTGTCGCGTCCGAAAAGATTCGATCTTTGCACGGGAGTCTTGCTGCGCCGCCGCGAGACTGGAAGCCAGATCGGCCTGACTCGCCATCAACGTCGCGAGAACATGCGCGGCGCTTTTGCGGTGAGCGATCCAACGCGAATATTGAACTGCGACATCTTATTGATCGATGATGTCTACACCACGGGCACGACGGCCTCGGAGTGCGCGCGGGTTCTTCGTCGCGCGGGAGCAGCGCGGGTGTGGGTGGCGACGGTGGCGCGAACATTGAAGCTAAAGATTTCCGATGTCATCGTTTTGCCGGAGAATCTGTCGGAGGGGAGTGAAGATCGCCAGCGCGTGGCGGCTCACGGCTAGAAATCATGTCGTTGCGATTGCACAATTTCGCTGGCAGCATGCGGTCGCACCTCCCGGCCGCGATGCTTGCGTCCGGCATACATCAGGAGAGTGACGGCCACGCTCTGCATTTGCCCGTGCTGGTGCTGAACGCCTCCTACGAGCCGATCAATGTTTGTGCCGCGCGGCGCGCGATCGTGCTGGTGCTCAAGGGGGTAGCCATGACCGAAGAAGAAAATGGACACTTCCTGCATGCCGCCCGAGTTGCCATGCGCGTGCCTTCGGTCATCCGTCTGCTGGAGTATCGCCGCATTCCGCACCAGTCGCGGGCGCTGTCGCGGAAAAACATTCTGCTGCGCGACCGCAACACCTGCCAGTATTGCAGCACCACGCTTCCATCCGGCGAACTTACGCTGGACCACGTGATTCCGCGCTCGCGCGGCGGCCTCTCCACATGGGAAAACCTCGTCGCCTGCTGCCATCCCTGTAACCGCCGCAAGGGCAACCAGCTTCCTCACGAAGTCAACATGAGGCCTTCGCGTGAACCGCGGTCTTTCAATCTCCACACCAGTCGCCACATCATGCGCCTGATGGGGCATTCGGACGATAAGTGGAGGAAGTATTTGTTCTATTAGCTGGCCCAGACAGTCCTGGGTTCCCCCTTCAACGCTGAGACCTGTCTCTTATTTTTTCTGAAACAGCAGCGGCGCGAAGTGCGCCAGATTATCTCGCCACACCATCCATGTGTGCATGCCTGGCGTTTCGATTGCCGTCACTGGAACGTCCTTGGACTTGAGCCACGCGATGAACCTGCGGTTTGGTGTGATGAGGTCATCTTGCGTGCCGCAGGCAATCCAGAGCAGGTGCAGACGGGCCGTATTTCCGCGCAGCGCAGCAAGCTCATCTTCTTCACGGTGTCCCATCGCCGAGCTGAATCCTCCAACCCAGCCGAATTGTTCGGGGTGAGTCAGTCCAATCGTCAGACTTTCCAAGCCGCCCATGGAGAGTCCAGTAATCGCCCGGTCATTCCTGTCCTTCGAAGCGTAATAGGCGGACTCCACCTGCGGCAGTATTTCGGTCAGCAGCGCTTGGCTGAAAAGCGCGACATTGTGGTCTATCACCGCGTCATCGTCCCACACCGCATGGCCGCTAGTCACAAACTTCATGTCGCCGTAGCCAAGCGGCATCACCACGAGCATCGGCTCCACTTTGCGTTCGGCGATCAGGTTGTCGAAAATAAAATTTGCCTGTCCGACCGTCATCCAGCCGTTCGCCATGTCACTCCAACCGTGCAGAAGATATAAGACGGGATATGGCTTGGCCCTTTTCGGATCGTAACTCGGAGGCGTGTAGACGTAGTACTCACTTTGCCCGTCCACCAGGCCCTTCACCACTTTGGACGTGTAGAAGTGATGATGCAGCACACCGTGCGGCACTGCGCGCGCCTCCCACAGCTGGGGGGCGCTGCCCGGCACAGTCACCAAGTTCCCGACATTGATGAGGTTTGGCTTAACCACCGGATTCTTTGGATCGAATTGCGGTCGCCCATCGACCTCAAATCCATATCCGTAAATCTGCGGCGGGAGCGGAGGCGTGACCACGCTCCACACACCGTCGCTGTCTTTTCGCATCGGCAGCGGCTTGGCCGCGCCTTCGAGGCTGAGCAGAACTTCGCCGGCGGCAGGATCTTTGTAACGGAAGGTGATGCTTCCGTCGGGATGCACTTCGTTGGATTTGAAAGAAGCAGATGCTTGCCCGTGTGCCAAAGCGCCCATTACGAGCCCCGGCGTGATCAGACCCATGATTATCTTTGTTTTAGACAATGCGGTTTTAGACAATGCGGTTCTAGACAATGCCTGTCGACGTTCCATGCCCGCTAGTCTATCGATTCTTTTTCGCCGCCACCAGCCAACTTTCGCTTGAGTAGCTGCTCACTGTGGCTTCTGCGGCTCCGGCGGATTCTGCTCTCCCGCTTTCGGCTCAGCCTTCTTTACTTCCTGGCCTTCAAAAGTGATCCTGGATTTTGAACCGAAGCGGCGATAGTTCGTGTACTTGATGATCTCGCGGATTTTGATGTCACCCATGGAGAACTTCAGGGTGTCCTCGGCGCGCGTGTAGGTGGGGAACCAGTACTGGCCGTCAATCTGTTCACGCCAGGTGGTGAACTTGGGGAACAGGTTCTCGTTCTTCTTCTTCCGGATATCGGGTACAGTCTTGCCGTAAGTTTCCACGATTTGAAAGTCATGGTCGTCCACCCAGATTCGTCCCTCGAAATAGCGCTTCTTGCCCACAATCTGCTTGGGGGTAATATCGAAAACATACGTATTCAATTCGTCCTGTTTTTGCTGGCCGACATACAGGATGTCGTACTCCCCGATCTCATCCGAGGTCAACACGAACGGAAGGCGGTTCTCGATGTCGTCGAAGTCTTCTTGGGTCATCATGAGGCGTTGCAGGGTGGGCTGCGGCGCGAACACAACATTTTTAATCTTGCGCCCCTTGTCGTCGAAGGTCACATCGAACACTTGCTGGTAGAAGCCGTCCGGAGTATCGCCGTCGAGCGTCATAACTTTGACGTCCTGCCGGAAGGTGTACTGATCGCGCGCCTCCTTGAACGCTTTCTCCTTGAGGGAGAAGCGCTTGATGATTTCCTCGACGGTAATTCCCTTGGGCTCGGATTTGTCGAGGGCGCCTTCCTGCGCGCCTGCCACCGTCGGCAACATAATGATCGGCAAGAGGACGCTAAAAAGTGCGGCCAGAGAAAGAATGAATGGGAACGTCAGCTGCTTAGGTCTCGACTGGAATCTCATAACCCTATTCTAACGAAAAGGGAGCACGAAAAAGTTAACGGCAGCCTCCACCCCCAGAGCCGCCGTGCAAACGGCCCTTAGGAGGGGTGGAAGACTGCAGTTCTGCCTATTTCATTGGATGCTTCGACCGCATGAAGGTTAGCTGGATTTACTTTTCTTTACTTTCATATTCTGACAGTGGAGCGACGGGCGCCTCGCCCGTCCTTTGGCAGCCCGGCGGCCGGGCGGGACGCCCGGCTCTCCACTGGCAAACGCCGTCACGAATCTAACGCGCGTTCCGCATGGCTCTTGCCATCGCCCACTCGACCACTCCCGGAAATAACTGGTACAGCTTTATGACCGGGATCATGGTCCAGGGTACGACGACCTCGCGCTTTCTTTTACGATAGCCGCGATAGGCCGCTCGAGCCACTCGCTCAACCGTGACGCCTTGAACCGATTGCGGGCGCACATTGAACTGGCGGTCAGCTACCACGTGCTTGCCGAAATCGGTGCGCACGTAGCCGGGACATACCGTAAGCACGTTGATGTTGTCGCGTTTCAACTCAAGCCGCGCGCCTTTCCCGAGAGCGTTCACGGCGAACTTGCTGGCCGAGTATATGGCCATGAACGGCACCGGGATATGTCCGGCAACGCTTGAAATGTTGATGATGTCCCCACCGCCCGCTTCGCGCATGGCGGGCACCACCGCCTGCGTGCAGGCGATGGTGGCGAAGAAATTGGTTTCGAACAATTCGCGGCACGCGGACATCTCCATATCAGCGACTGAGTCACGGATGCCCACGCCCGCGTTATTGATCCACACATCCACGCGATCAAAGTGGTGCAGCGTCAGTGCCAGCGCACGGTCGATATCTTCGCGATTGCGAACATCGCAGGCCATGGCGAGCGTGCGGTCGGTGTGGCCAACCCGGTGGCGGGCGGCCTCGGCGCGACTGGCATCGCGCGAAAGCAATACTACGCTGGCTCCCTCATCGGCAAAAAGTTTGGCAATTGCTTCCCCAATTCCCATGGAAGCCCCGGTCACGACGACTACTTTCCCGTCCATCTCCATGGCGACCCTTGTATCGCGTGGAGGGCGCGGAAGTCAATGTCAGCAAGTTTTCAGTTCCCAGTTCTCAGTTCTCAGTGGGAGGGGTAGCGACTGGGAACGGTTGAGAGCTTTCACCAGAGAGGGCACAGGGGGATCACAGAGGAACACTGAAGTTGCTAGACGGGTTGCCTGAGAACTGGAACTAGGAACGGAGAACTTATTAATGGCGTAAAATCGTCAGCACTGGAGGCGCCGTGAGTTCGCTGTTGCCCATCTTCCCGCTCGAACTGGTGCTGCTGCCGGGCGTTCCGCTGCCGCTGCACATTTTCGAACCGCGATATAAGGAGATGATCGCGGAATGCCTGGAACGGAAAAAGCCGTTCGGGGTGGTGAGGGCGTCTTCCGATGGAGTCGCCGATATCGGCTGCACGGCCGAGATCATGTCCGTCACCAAGAAGTATGACGATGGACGCATGGACATCCTGACGCGCGGGGTCGATCGGTTTGAGGTGATCCAGGTCAATGAAGATCGATCGTTCTTGCAAGCCGAGATTTCGGTGGTGCAGGACGAAGATGAAGACGAAGACGAACCCGGCAAACCCGCAGCCCAGATGGTGACGCACGCAGTGCGGTTGCACGCCGAGATCGCGAAACTAGCCGGGGAAGAACCCTCTGGACCCGACGAACATGCCGGCAATCTTTCCTTCTTACTCGCAGGATCGCTTCCGCTCGACCTCGACTTCAAGCAGAACCTACTCTCGACTCTGTCGGAAACAAAACGTCTGGAGGCAGTGATCGGCTATCTCGAGGCGATTCTGCCTGGTCTGCGGCGGGCGTCAAAAGCGCGCTGGAACTAATGCTAACTGACCGCCTTTTTCTCGAACTGCCGCAGCCCAACAAGCAGCAGCAGAACGTCAAAGAAAAGCAGAGCAACGAGCACCGCTGTGATTGATAAATGCGGAAACTGGGGAACCAAAGTGGCGCGCATTCCTTCGCTTGCATACACCAGCGGGTTGATAAGCACAAGTTTTTGCAGGATGGGAAAAGTCTTCAGAGCGCTCCAGGGATAATAAGTGCAACCAAAAAAAATCATTGGGGTAATCACCATGCCGAACATCAGCCCAATATGCTGTTGATTGATGCTGCATCCCAAAGCCAGTCCTCCGCATGCGGAGAAGGTCGCCACCAGCACAATGATCACGGCAAAGGTCAGCGGGGCGTGAATACTGATCTCTACTCCGGGCCGAAGCACGAGCCACGCTAGCGGGATAACAATCAGCCCGGCGACCAGCGCTTGCAGCATTCCGGCGATAACTTTCTCGATCGCGATCCAGGCAACGTCGATGGGGGCGAGCAGGCGGTCTTCGATTTCACGCGTCCACTGAAACTCGGCGATGAGGGGCATGGCGACCGCCCAAATTCCGGTGAAGACCATGCTGATCGCAATAATGCCGGGCAGCAGAAGGCTTTTGTACGCCGCAGGCAGATAACCGCTGCCGACCATCACCCGTCCGAAAATGAACACAAAGAGTAACGGCTGCAGGAAGGTCTGCAACAGGAGTTGAATCGCGTTACGCCGCGCTACGTGGGCATCGCGCGCCAGCATTGCGCCAAAAGTCTTCCAATTCAATCGCGGAGACTCCTTCCCGTATGGTGCAGAAAAAGGTTCTCTAAACTCGGCTCAGAGATGTGAACGTCTGACAGTTCCGCGCCTGAGTTCGCAGCCAGGTTCGCGATTTCGGGAATCAGAGAACCGCCGCGGTCCGCATAGACATCGGCACCGGTATTGTCCGTCGTACCGTCCAACGCCCGTACCTCGCGGACTCCCGGCAGCGCCTGTAAATGCTGCAGCAGATCCGCAGTTTGATTCCCGAAACGAAGGCGCAGTACGAATCCTCCGGGGATCGATGCCTTCAACTGCACCGGTGTACCGACGGCAATAACGCGGCCGTGGTCAACGATGGCCAAGCGTTGGCACAGCGCGTCGGCCTCTTCCATGTTATGAGTTGTCAGCAGAACGGTCTTTCCCACCTGGTGGTATTCACGAATAATCTCCCACAAGAGAATCCGGGTTTGAGGATCGAGCCCGGCGCTCGGCTCGTCGAGAAATAAAACCTGCGGATCGTGCATCATCGCGCGGGCGATGGAAAGCCGCTGCATCATACCGCCCGAAAAACCGCGCACCATTTGGTTTGCGCGCTCAGTGAGCTTGAACTTCTCGAGCAACGTGTCCGCGCGCTCATTTCTTTGCTTTGATCCAATTCCAAAGTAAGCCGCGTGAAAAATGAGGATCTCGCGGGCAGTCAAAGAAAAATCTAAATTGGGACGCTGCGGCACAACGCCGATCAGGCGCTTGACCCGGGTCTGTTCCTTCCACACGTCGTGCTCACCAATCCAGGCTTGGCCGGACGTTGGCCGCACCCGGGTGGTTAGGACTCCCACGGTGGTGGATTTGCCTGCGCCGTTTGGGCCAAGAAGGCCGAAAATCTCTCCGGGAAGAATCTCGAGTGAAAGTCCGTCGAGAGCGGAAATTTGGGCCTTCGGTTGCTTCTCGCCTTTCGCATCGGCGCGCGCAATAAAACCACCGGCAGCGCCTAACGGTGGAGAGGAGCTATAGACTTTGCGCAGGTCCTGAGTACGAACGCCAACGGCCATTCAGAGTAGTCCTTAATGCCATGAGCGGCTGAAATTCTTGGAAGTATATCTCAGGTGATGGCCGTGATGGTGATGCTCCCAGTTTCCAATTGAATCAGTTTTTACTGAGAGCTGATGGCTGAAGCTGACAGCGTTCCCCAGCGGTATAATCTGCATAAGGCTGTCCTTCGGAGGTTCCCACCATGAGTTTCGCCCGGACTCTCGGCGAGTTGCGCCAAAGTCCTTTCACTGCACAGCGTCTCGGCTCGCGCCGGGTGAAAGACGAGCTGCGCGAGAATCTGATGTCGCGGCTGCGCGAGGGCAGCCCGATATTTCCGGGCATCGTTGGATACGACGACACGGTGGTGCCTCAGATCGTGAACGCGATCCTCTCGCGGCACAATTTTATTCTCCTCGGATTGCGCGGACAGGCAAAGAGCCGAATTCTAAGGGCGCTGACCGCGCTGCTTGATCCGCAAATGCCATACGTCGCGGGCTGCGAGATCCACGATAATCCATATGCTCCAATCTGCCGCCGCTGCCGCGAACTCGTTGCAAAAGAAGGAGACGCCACTCCGATCGCCTGGCTGACGCCCGAGCACCGCTACGTAGAGAAGCTGGCCACGCCGGATGTCACCATAGCGGACCTGATTGGCGATATCGATCCCATTAAGGCGGCGCGTGGTGGGCACGAACTATCAAGCGAATTCACCGTCCACTATGGCCTGCTGCCTCGCGCCAATCGCGGAATTTTTGCGATTAACGAGTTGCCGGATCTCGCGGGCAAGATTCAAGTCGGACTCTTCAATATCATGCAGGAAGGCGACGTGCAGATTAAGGGTTATCCGATCCGGCTGGCGCTCGATGTCGCGATTGTGTTCAGCGCGAACCCTGAGGACTACACCGCGCGCGGCAAGATCATTACGCCGCTGAAGGATCGTATCGGGTCGGAGATTCGGACACATTATCCCGCGACGGTGGAAGAAGGCATCGCGATTACCGCGCAGGAAGCCTGGATTGATCGCAATGGATCACGGCTGCACATCCCGAAGTACGTGCAGGAAGTAATCGAGCGCATCGCGTTCGCGGCACGCGATGACAAAAAAATCGACAAGCGGTCGGGCGTGAGCCAGCGCCTGCCAATCTCGGCCATCGAGAACGTGGTGTCGAATGCTGAGCGGCGCGCGCTGACGCATAACGAGAAATTCATCGTACCGCGAATCAGCGACATCTATGCCGCACTCCCGGCAATAACGGGCAAACTCGAACTGGAGTACGAAGGCGAGATGAAGGGCGCGGATTTTGTGAGCCGCGAGTTGATTCGCACAGCGGTCGCAAAGGCTTTCGACACTTATCTTCACGGCGTCAACATGAATCAGGTGGTGCAGTGGTTCGATCTGGGCGGCGAGATTCAACTTAGCGACAATGCCGCGGCCGAGGACGTACTCGAAGGCCTGAGCCAGATTCAGGGGCTGATGGAAAAGCTCGGCAAGCTGAGCGTGAACACGAAAGACGGCGCCGAGGTGCAGGTGTCAGCGGCGGAGTTCGTCCTCGAAGGTCTGCACGCGCACAAGAAAATCGGACGCAACGAGGAGCGCGTGTTTACGGCGGGCGAGAAGCCGGTAAAGATCGCTGAGAAGCCGTCGTTTGAGCGGGATGAGTCGGAGTTTGGACGGAAGCGAGGGTTTAATTAGCTCTCAGCCGTCAGCCATCAGCCCTCAGGAAGAACCTGCGAGGGATGGCATCTTTTGGTGGGCCGCCGCAATCTGTAAGCACCCGATGTGGGTTAGCTGACGGCTGAGAGCTGTCTATGAAACGCATTCGCTACTCCAAATACGTTCCCGACCCGGCCGCCGACATGAGCATGGAAGACCTGCTCAGCGCGCTCTCAGACTATTTTCTGCAGAGCGGGTTCAACGACAATTTCTGGTACGAACTGCCGGAGGGCGAGCAAACGCTCGAGGAGTTTAGGCGTGCGTTAGAACAAGCGCTGCTCAATGGCGAGATGTTCGACGAAGAAATGCGCGACCGGCTTCTGCAGATGCAGATGGACGGCGAATTAGAAGAACTGATTGAGAGGCTGATCGAGCGCATGCAGCAGGAAGACTATATTTCGATCGATCAACCTCATGATCCTGCGAAGCAGTCGAGTGTTGGCGGACAGGTCGGCGACGCGCAGCAGCAAGCGAAGTTCGAGATCACCGACAAGAGCCTCGATTTCCTGGGATTCAAAGCGCTGCGCGATCTCTTGGGTTCGCTCGGGAAATCGAGTTTTGGACGTCATGACACGCGCGACATGGCGACGGGCATCGAAGCGAGCGGCGCGTCGAAGCAATATGAATTTGGCGACACGTTGAACCTTGACATCACGGCGACGCTTTCTTCGGCGATTCAGCGAGAAGGCCTCGGGCTTCCTCTGAACCTTGAGTACCGCGACTTGCAGGTACATCAGTGCGAATACCAGTCATCGTGCGCGACGGTGCTGATGCTCGATTGCTCGCATTCGATGATTCTCTATGGTGAAGACCGTTTCACTCCGGCAAAGAAAGTTGCGATGGCCCTTTCGCAGCTGATTCGGACGCAGTATCCGGGAGACTCATTGTCGCTGGTGTTATTTCACGATTCCGCGGAAGAAGTCCCGCTTTCGCAGTTAGCTCGAGTGAAGGTTGGTCCGTACTACACCAACACGCGCGAGGGTCTGCGCATGGCGCAGCGCATCCTGCAGCGCCAGCGAAAGGACATGAAGCAGATCGTCATGATCACCGACGGCAAGCCCTCCGCGCTCACTCTCGACGACGGGCGCATTTACAAGAACGCGTTCGGCCTCGATCCGCTGGTGGTCAGCCAGACACTCGAAGAAGTGTCGAAGTGCAAACGGGCGGGCGTGCTGATCAATACATTCATGCTGGCGTCGGACTATGGGCTGGTGCAGTTCGTCCAGAAAGTGACGCAGATGTGCCGGGGCAAAGCCTACTTCACGACGCCATACACGCTCGGCCAGTATCTGCTGATGGACTACATGTCGCGGAAGACGAAGACGATTCACTAGCGATTGCGGACGCGAGACATCAGATTACAGAAGTAATGCCCTGTGTGCTCGCCGGGCGCAATCTCGGTGTAAGATCGCTGCAAGATTCCGTTCGGAGACGGTTATGAAACAAATCGCGACTTTCATCCTGCTGCTGGCCGCCTTGGGCGTTGCAGCGTCGATACCGGCACAAGCCCAACGCACCACGACCGCGGAAAATATGCGGCGGTCCCGGAAGGAAGCTAAGCAGCAGCAAAAAGTGCTAAAGAAGATGTCAAAAAAACAGCGGAAAGCAATGAAGAAATACGACAAGGCGCGACGGAACGCTGCCAAGAAGAACGGCCGTACTAGATAACCCTTGGCATTCGCGCAGGGTTTCCCCACCGTCTTCTGCAGTCGCCGGTGATTGACCGGTTGTGCCAAAGAACCTCCCCAGTGCTTCGGCCTCTCTTTTTTCTAGCGCCTGCACGATGTGCCGATACATCACAAATCTACAGTGACCACCCGCACATCTGCCTGATCCATAACGCGCTACTCTGATTGCACTCCCAGGATCTCTCCCGGTCCAGTGCCCTCCAGAAAGAGACTCGCTATGTCTTTGCCAAGACGCGTGCTGGTCGTTGCTATCGTCTGTCTGTCGAGTTTTGCCGCCACGCAGCAATCGGATCAAGTCATCGCCGAGCGCGTTCTCGGTCCGCAATGGAAACAGCTTTCGCGCCGGGCCGGAATGATATTCGCCGGCACGGTGCTCACCGCATCGCCGCTCGCAGCCGCGACCCAGACTGTGACGACCCAGGTCGCGGCAACCGATCAGGTAGTTCCGGCGACGACTCCTTCAACGACCCCGGCGGTCCAATTAAGTTTTCGCGTGGACCATGCGATCGCCGGCGTCGAGCGCGGCCAAATTCTCACCATTCACGAGTGGGCGGGCGCGTGGTCCATGCATCGCCCGATGAGCCGCGGCCAGCACATGCTGATCTTCTTATATCCGCTAAGTCGCTTGGGCTTTACCAGCCCTGTAGGTGGATCACTCGGCCAGGTTGCGCTCGACCCCACCGGGAAGAACGTGTCTAAGTATAAGCGGAAGCCTCCCGCACTAATTGGAAACGACTTAACTCGGCGGCCACCTGTGCCTGCCGACCCCCGTAGCGTTAGCGTCGTTCAACTGGAGCGGGCCATCCGCAGCGCCAGAAATGAAGAGGAGTAAGCATGCGCTCGCGAATTCTGGCGGTTGCCGTTTTTCTGACATGCACTGCTGTTGCCAGCCGAGCAGGAGGCCCGGCTTTTATCGCGGGCTCCGGCTACGCTCCCGGAGTCGAAGGCCATTCTCTGATCTGGGCGAATGGCTCTGTGCACTACTTCACCGATCAGGGGGACCTGAGCCCTATCCTCCCTAACGCGCAGGCTGATGTTTTTGTTGCCGCCGCCTTTAGCCCGTGGACAAGCATTGCAAGTGTTGCGCTCGCCGCATCGCAGGGCGGACATCTTGCTGAAGACGTGAACGGCGGCAATATCGCAGCCGACACCAACGGAACGATTACCGCCCCCGCGGATATCACATCTGCAGCCACCGGCACTCCAATTGGAATTGTTTACGACTACGACGGAACGGTCACCGATGCGCTGCTGGGCGAAGGCGCTGGAGGCTTGGCCGATTGCTTCACCAACGCCGTCTACGGCGGACCCGACAACTTCACCACCGGCGGGAACATTGCGCACGCGCTCGTGGTGATCAACGGAGTCTGCGCGGCCACCAGTGCACAACTGCCTGACGTTCAATACCGGCTGATACGCGTCCTGGGGCGCATTCTCGGCTTGGGATGGTCGCAAGCCAACCTGAACGTGTTGACGCTGAAGCCACCTCCGGCCAGCGCCGATTTTGCGGGATTTCCGCTCATGCACTTTATCGATCCGATTTCCTGCGTGCCCGTTAGCCTCTGCTATCCGAATGCGGCCGTCCCCAAAATGGACGACATCAATGTTCTCGCGCGGCTTTATCCAAGCAACGTGAACCCGCAACCGGCGGGCAGAATTTACGGTAGCGTGTACTTCACCGATGCCTCCGGGAATGCGGTGCAACCGATGCAGGGCGTCAACGTGGTAGCCCGCTTGATCGACGGAACCGGCAAGCCCTCGCGGCAATACGTTGTGGCTTCCGTCTCTGGATTCGCGTTTCACGGCAACGCAGGAAACATCATTAATGGATACGTGGATGCAAATGGCCTTCGCTACGACCGGTGGGGGTCCAGTGATCCCGCGCTCGAGGGTTTTTTCGATCTCGGCCAACTGGTGATTCCGACCGGGCAAACCATCGCCCAGTATCAGTTAACGGTGGAAGCGCTGGACGCGATCTGGTCCGTGGGCGTCGAACCGTATGCTCCCACACCGGTGGCGCCCTCGGGATCATTCGCTCCGGTGGTCGTCACCGTCACGAACGGGTCGAACGTGGAGCGGGACATCCTGATGTTGCAGAATGAAATCGCGCAAGCGCATCCCGGCACCGGGTCGACTTACGCGCTTCCGGCAGCGCTTCCACAAGGGGGCGGATGGGGCTCGTGGATCTCCGGTTACAGCAGCGCCGATTGGTTCGAGTTCACCGCGCAGGCGAACCGGACGGCCTCGGTCTCGGTGACCGCGCTCGACGAAACCGGCCAGCCGAGCGAAACCAAACTGTTGCCCGTGATTGGGATCTGGCAATTGAGCGACCAGAGCGGCAATCCCGCGCCCGCGTCCACGGCCTCGGCATTCAACACGACCACTTGGGGAATGAGCCGTCTGGATGCGCAGTTCACTGTGACAGATACGTTCCGAGTGGGAGTGGCCGACTTCCGCGGCGACGGTCGTCCAGATTACTTCTACCGTGCCAGCCTCCTTTACTCGGATACGGTTACGCCGGCGCGCCTCAGTCTTGCTGGCGGCGTGACCTCGCTGAATGGCACCGGCTTCAATCCGAAATTGCAGGTGAGCGTGGCTGGCAACACAGGCACCATACTTTCGGCATCTGCGAGCGACATTGAGGTGGCAATGCCTTCCGGATCGCAGGACGGGACTGCTTCGATCGAGGTCACGGATCCCGTGAGCGGCGCGTTTTCACAAATGATTAGTGCCCTGACTTATGGCGCGTTGTCGACAGATCTCCTGCTTCTGCTGCAAGGTGCGGAGCCGGCAACTCCAGTTGGGTCTGCAGCCGCCAATGCCATCCGTGTGCGCGCAGTGGCAGCGGATGGAATTACGCCGGTGAGCGGGGCGACGATTGCCTGGAGTGCGACCAACGGCCTGAAGTTCTCGGTGTGCAGCGGAGCTTCTTCGTGTTCGGTGCTGAGCGATGAAGCGGGAGAATCTTCCAGTTGGGTGACTCCAACCGCGACCGGACAAAGCACGATCACGATCGCTCTGGCGCCAGCCTCGTACACGCCGCCGCAGTCGCAACAGGCCACGGTGGTTGGGACCTCATCCACGCTCGACCTGGTTGCGGTGACGCCGACACGTTGGGTTGGACAAGGCGCAACGCTCGCTGTTCCGCTCACCGTCGAAGCGCTGGATCTGGGCGTGCCTAAGGCGAATGTAGTCGTCAATTTCGCCGTCACTAAGGGTACCGCTTCGCTTTCGGCGGGCAACGCAACCACCAACGCCTCGGGATTCGCCACCATCACCGCACAGGTCACGAATCAAAATGCCGATGTACAGGTAAGTGCTTGCGTCGCTCCGAACAATTCGCCCTGCCAGATTTTTACTTTGTTCTCGACGCCATCTTCGCTCTGGACGCTGGAGACGGTAAGCGGATCGTCGCAGGTTGTGCCGACAGGGCAGTCTTTTCAGCCGCTGGTCATGCGAGTGACCGACGGCTCGCTGGCTGCGGATCCGGTGATGGGAGTGAACGTCACCTTTAAGACCACGCTGGCGCGAGTCCCGGAAAACGGAATGCCCGTTATCCTCGGATCGTCGCAGACGCAGGTCGTGAGCGCTCAGGACGGCGTCGCCTCCATCGTGCCCTCAGCCGGAAGTGTGGGCCCGTGCGATGTATTCATCACGGTGAGCGCCGGGCAATCGACCGCGGAGTTTCAAATGGAGAGCGTGGCAGCGATAGTCCTGGGTAGCCAACCAAAAAATGGACACCCAAAAACTCCGTCTGTACCGCGTGGTCGGCAATTTGGCGCGCCAACGGCTGCGTCACAAAGCGTGCCGGACATGCTGTTCGTGTTTCCGCAGGGCGATCCAGGAAACGTACCGGCGGTGGATTCGAACGCAAGCGCGTGCCCGGAATCGCCTGCGGACGATGCTTGTCCCGATCAGAGAGGCTCGGCGGCGGCCAGTCCAAAGAGCGAGAACTCTGTGCCTCCGCCATCTGCAAGATCGAAGCCAGCCAAAGCCAAAGCTGCGAAGAAGGTGGTGCGAGTCGAGGGCGATGTCGCTGCCATCGATGCTCCGCGCGCCGATACTGCGAGCACCGATGCCAAGAGCAAGGTGCAGATTCAATCCCAGCCCTCGTCAGGCACCTCGTTTCCCGAGGACAAGCGAAGTTGCCAGGTATTAGCCGGAGATGGGCCTCTGTTCTAATGCTGCGGGGGCTAGCTTGATGGGCGAGGGCGCCCGTCGCTCCATCGCATGATTTGCTATACTGGTGGCTACTTCTTTGTCCCAGTCCACTGATCCACCCAGTCGTTGACCGTCTTGTACCAAAGCTGCGAATTTTGCGGCTTCAGCACCCAGTGGCCTTCGTCGGGGAAATAGAGCATCTTGGACGGCACGCCCATCGTCTGCAGCGTGGTGAAAAGCTGGAAGCCTTCGCTTACATCGAGGCGGTAATCGAGCTGTCCGTGGATGACTAGTGTGGGCGTCTTGAAATTCTTGGCCGAATTGCGCGGAGACCACTTGTTGTACATGTCATGATTGGTGTAGGGCGTGCCCTGAAACTCCCAGTTGTTGAACCAGAGCTCCTCCGTTGTGCCCCATGCCGAGAATGTGTTGAACATGCCGTCGTGCGAGACGATGCACTTGAAACGGTTGGTGTGGCCGAGCACCCAGTTGGCCATGTATCCGCCGTAGCTCGCGCCCAGCGCGCACTCCCGGTCTTTGTCAATGAACGGATAAGTCTTCTCGGCATAGTCGAGGCCCTTCATCAGGTCTTCAAACGGAGCGCCGCCCCAGTCGCCGTTGATGGCGTCAATAAACTTCTGCCCGTATCCGGTCGAGCCGTGGAAGTTGATCATGATGACGACGTATCCGTTGGCGGCAAAGAGTTCGGGATTCCAGCGATAGCTCCAGTCGTCTCCCCAGGCGCCCTGCGGCCCGCCGTGGATTAGAAATTTCACAGGATATTTCTTGGTAGCGTCGAAGTTCGGCGGACGGACTAGGAAGCCTTCGACGTTGTCGCCCTTCGCGCCGGTGAAGAAGAAGGATTCGATCTTTGACATGCTAATTTGGGACAGTAAGCTCTCGTTCACTCGAGTGATCGCCCAATCCTTGTTTAAGGTGCAATCCTCTTTCCCTGGATCAACGTCCCCGGTCCTAGCGGGACAACCGTCGCCGCCCGCATCGCTAGCGTAGATTTCGTTCGGTGCTGCGATCGACATGCGGCTGAACACCAACGTCTTCCCGTCAGGGGTCACTGCCAGATCATCGTTGTACCCGGCCACAAGGACGCGTTTGGAGAACGCGGGCCGCCCCTTACTGGATGCAATGGTCGGTCTTATGTCGACGGCGTAGATGAGGCTGTGGCCTTTGTGGTCTGCGCTGAAGTAAATCATTCTTGAATCCGGCGCCCATGTGAAGGTTCCGGCCCAGCGATCAAAACCCTCAGTTAAGTCCGTCTTCTCGCCCGTCTTGCGCTCGTACAGCATCAGTCGGAAGCGGTCGCTCTCGTATCCGGGACGCTGCTGGGCGCGGTAGGCGATGTACTTGCCATCGGGCGAATAGAGCGGCGTCGAGTCGCTGGCGGGATTGTCGGCGGTAATGTTCTTCGTCTTGGCCAGCACATGAGCAGGCGTTTGGGGTCGCGAGGGATCGTCTTCTACATTCACAGGAACGGTCCACAGATCGTTGTTCGTCGAAGTGGCTTCCACCTTGTCGTGATTCGAGGTATAGCAAATCTCCTGCCCGTCGGGCGAGAAGGCGTAGTTGTCCTGCCCGCCGAGCGAGAAGACGGGAGCGTCGTAGTCGCCGGGGGTCAGGTCACGGGGATACGGGTCTAGCGAAATCCCATTGATTAAGAAAGCGTTCCCTGTGACGCCAGCCGGCGGCGCGTACTCCACAAATATGTGGCTCCGCTTGCCTGCCTTATATGCATTCCAGTGGCGATAGAGTAATCGGTCAAAAACGAGAGCTTTGACTTTTGAGTTTTCCGACTCCTTTAACTTCCCGGCATTGCAGGATTCCTCACTTTCAGGCGCGCCATCGCACTCGGGGTAGACGTCGGATGTAAATAGGATGTTCTTACCATCCGGCGACCAGAGTTCGCCACCAGCTTCGGTCGCAATCGAGGTCAGTTTGTGGACGCCGCTGACCGCGCCAGCGGCGCCATCGAAATCGGCAATCCAAACCTGCGAGCCGCCTTCTTTATTCGAGAGAAACGCAAAGCGCTTGCCATCCGGAGCCCAGCGCGGGCGGTCGCCGTCCTGATCGGCAATGAGCACGCGTTCTTGTCCGCCCGCCAGCGGCACGGTCCAGATGTGCGACGTCTTTTTGTTCGCCGCCAGATCCACATCGACCGCAGCAAACAGCACCCACTTGTCATCAGGCGAAGGCACGGGCTCGCCGACGCGCTTCAGTTTCATCATGTCTTCGAAGGTGAAGGGATGCTTGGTTTGAGAAAAGGCGGGAAAAGAGAAGAGGAGAACGAGAAGAACAGTAAGACGGCGCATGCGCTACCTCCGGCGAACAGGAGAGTGTAGCACTGCGGACAAGGTCAGAGGTTAGAGGTCAGATTGCAGAGGTGAAACAATCACAGGCCCCGGAGTTCTTACCTCTGCAATCTGACCTCTAACCTCTGCAATCGCCTCACCCCAGTTCTTCCAACATGGCCGTCATCTCTGACTGCGCGTGGGTGTTGCCGGTGCGTCTTGCGGAGGAGATGCCGTCCACTAGCATGCGCTTGGCCTCATCGACGCGGCTCGCTTTGGCTAGCGCTTGTGCCGCCATGAAGTATGCGGGCGTGTAATCCGGAGTTTTCTCGATCAGCGTTTTAAATTCCTGCAGCGCCTGCTCGATTTGTCCGGCGTTCGAGTACTCCTGCGCCAGTCCGTAGC
Organism: uncultured Acidobacteriaceae bacterium; assembly: GCA_963772195.1. GTDB lineage: Bacteria > Acidobacteriota > Terriglobia > Terriglobales > Acidobacteriaceae > Acidiflorens. The sequence continues at coordinate 1,312,479 of CAVYWE010000007.1, forward strand.
GGGCGAACGAGTCATCGGGATTCACGGTTAGAATTTCGCTCAACATGGCAATGCGATCCATAGAGAAGGTTCTCAGTTCCCGGTTCTCAGTTCTCAGAAAAAACTAAAAGCCAATGGCCAAAAGCTAAAAGTTAAAAGCTGCTCTCCATTCATATCACGGCCCGCGTTACAATGGGCTTTCTCCGAGGGATCAATTTGGCTTGCCCTTTTTTTGTGCCGCTGGAAATCGTAAACGACGGCTCCTGGCCGCATCCTTCGCGTCTCCCACTGGGAGCGGGATGGACGGGGAACTGCCGCGCCTCGGGGCAGGAACTAGCGACATCGGAAGCGCACATACGGGAATTCTGCAATCTTGGCTATGCAACCGCCTGTCCGCATCTTCCTCCACGCCGCGACTGGGATGCAATTCGCTTTTCGGTTGCCCGTGCCAGCGGGGAGCAGGTCACGATCTGCTTTGTCTGCGAGTTAGACCACGCTCCGATCGAACATGGGAACTTGACTTTCGACGTGGCGAGCGAGGCTTGGCTCAACGCAGACGCGGACCCGCGTGTGCTCAGACTCGCAACCTGCTATCTCCAGACATATCGCGTCCGGCAGAGCGCTGTTGTTGTCTAACAGTCTATGAACAACGACCACAAAGCAAAGTTAACTCCCCGGCCGGTGCGCGAATCGACCTCTGAAATGACCGAGATCGTTCTGCCTAACGATGCCAATCCGCTCAACGCGCTTCTTGGCGGACGCCTCATGCACTGGATCGACCTCGCCGGCGCCATGGCCGCGCATCGCCACTCGCGCCAGTACGTGGTGACGGCTTCCATTGATCATCTAGATTTTCTCGTGCCGGTTCGAGTCGGAGATTTCGTAGTCCTGCGCTCGTCGGTCAATCGCGTCTACCACACTTCGATGGAGGTGGGTGTGAAGGTCTGGGTGGAGAATTATCACACTGAACAAAGCCGTCACGTCAGCTCGGCTTATCTGACCTTTGTCGCGATAGATGCTGCCGGAAATCGCATGGCGGTCGCGCCCGTCGTCCCCGAGACCGCGGATGAAAAGCGTCGCTACGAAGATGCCGCGCGCCGCCGGGAGATGCGCCGGGCGGAGTCGGCGCGCAGAAAAGAAGTGCGGAGTTAGGCGTGGTTCGATGCGGAGCCCCTAAAGGGGCGTCTGATTTCGCTGAACTTGTGGTATCGCTAAAGCGATGCCCTGATACGAAGCCAGAGCTTTTCGGCAGCCGATTAGCAACTGAGTCCTGAGACCTTATTTACTTATGGACAGCGCACTTCTCGTTCATCGCCTTCACTTCGCTTTCACCGCGACGTTTCACTATCTGTTCCCGCAACTCACTATGGGACTCGCCCTGCTGATTGTCGTGCTCAAGACGATCGGCTTGCGGCGCAACGATCCTGTGTATAACGAGGCGGCGCGCTTTTGGGGAAGGATCTTTGGGATCAATTTCGTGTTAGGAGTTGTGACCGGCATTCCGATGGAATTCCAGTTCGGCACCAACTGGTCGCACTTTTCACGATTCGCGGGCGGCGTCATCGGCCAAACGCTCGCCATGGAAGGCATGTTCGCCTTCTTCCTCGAATCGGCGTTCCTCGGATTATTCCTCTACGGAGAGAAGCGGTTGAGCCCGAAAGCACACTGGCTGTCGGCGGTCGCAGTCTTTGTGGGTTCGTGGTTGTCGGGCTATTTCATCATCGCTACGGACGCTTTCATGCAGCATCCCGTCGGCTATTTCACGGCTTCAGATGGGAGCTTGCAGCTGGCGAGCTTTTGGGATTTCGTGCTGAATCCATGGGCCGGATGGCAATACGCTCACAACATGGGCGGAGCAGCGATCACTGGCGCGTTCATCATAACGTCCGTGGGTGCGTTCTATCTGCTCTCGGGCAAGTGGACTGCGCACGCCCGCATCTTCGTCAAAACCGGCGTGATCGTCGGTTGCCTGTTCAGCGTGCTGCAGATTTTTCCAACCGGCGACAAACAGGGCAAAATGGTTACCGACCTGCAACCTGTGACCTTGGCGGCAATGGAGGGATTGTTTCACGGTCAGTCCGGTGCTCCATTAGTCATCATAGGTCAACCTGATGTGCAGCAAGGGAAGATGGATAACCCGATTCAAGTTCCGAAAATGTTGAGCATGCTAACTTACAGACGCTGGAGTGCCCACGTCCGCGGACTTGACGCTTTCCCCAAACAAGACTGGCCGGGTAACATCCCATTGCTTTATTACAGTTATCACATCATGGTTGGCTTGGGGACGTTGTTTGTCGCCATCATGGTCGCCGCGCTGTTCCTGCTGTGGCGCGGTCGACTTTTTAACGCCCGGTGGATGCTCTGGATCCTGATGCTCTCAGCTCCTTTTCCTTATCTCGCCAATACTGCCGGTTGGATGACAGCGGAGCTCGGCCGCCAGCCTTGGCTTGTCTATGGGCTGATGCGCACTGAAGACGGTTACTCCAAAACAGTTTCTGCAGGTAACGGCATGTTTACTCTTTTAGGATTCATGGGCATTTACACTGTGCTTGGCATTCTGTTCCTGTTCCTGATCTGGCGGGAAATTGAGCACGGCCCTCTAGCGGGGAACGAATCGGTGTCCGATCTTCATCCGGCGACGGAGGCGAGGTAACGGAGCAAGGTGAATATGGCGAGCCTTTGGTTCTGGATTGTCGCAGCAATGATCACGACCTATGTCGTGCTCGACGGATTCGATCTTGGCGCGGGCGCGATTTATCTGATTGCAGCCAAGACGAATGACGAACGACGCCGAGTGCTGCGCGCCATCGGCCCGGTGTGGGATGGCAACGAAGTCTGGTTGATCGCTGCCGGCGGCACGCTTTACTTTGCATTCCCTCGACTCTATGCGTCGAGCTTTAGCGGGTTCTACCTTCCGCTGATGATCGTCCTGTGGCTGCTAATCCTGCGTGGCATCGGCATTGAATTTCGCGCTCACATCGAGAACCGTGTCTGGCAGGACTTCTTCGACGTGATCTTCAGCATTTCCAGCATTCTGCTGACTGTGTTTTTCGGGGCGGCGCTGGGCAACGTGGTGCGCGGAGTTCCGCTCGATTCAACCGGTTATTTCTTTGAACCGCTCTGGACCAACTTCAAACTCGGCTCGCAGACGGGCATCCTGGATTGGTACACGGTACTCACCGGCGTGTTGGCATTAGTGACCCTGACGGCGCACGGTTCTTACTACATCGCGCTCAAAACCGACGAGGATCTCGGCCGCCGCGCCCGCGGTTTTGCGTTGCTGTGTTGGCCAGCGCAGTTTTTTCTGACCTTCAGTACCCTGGTTGCGACCTACTTCATCCGGCCCGCAATCATGGCGAACTACGGGAGGCACAAGATCGGGATACTGATTCCGATCGCCGTTGTCGCCAGCCTGGCCGTGATGCTCTGGGCCAATCCCAAGGGCAAGGAGAGACTCGCGTTCGTTGCCTCCAGCCTGTATATCACCGCGATGCTGGTGGGCGCGGCGTTTGCGCTCTATCCGGTACTACTTCCTGCCCGCGACCACCAATACGACCTCACCATATACAACAGCGCCGCTGGCAATCACGGACTGAGCGTCGGCTTGGCTTGGTGGACGTTCGCCGCAGCGCTCGTGGTCGCCTATTTTGTATTCGTCTACCGCATGTTTCGCGGCAAGGTGCAACTTGGAGAAGGGCACTACTAGCGATTGCAGAGGTCAGAGGTCAAATTACGGAGGTGAAAATCGCTCCGCTCTTTGTTTTCAATATGCCTTTCGCGCAGGCTCCGACGGCGATGGGTTTTACCTCTGAATTCTGACCTCTGACCTCTGCAATGGCTAGCCTTTCCCTCCCGTATAATCGAAATATGAGCGCTCATTCCCAACATCCTGGGCAGCAACAGCCCACTCCGCAGCCTTTACCTGGCGTCAACGCTATCATCGCGGTCGGTTCGGGCAAGGGCGGAGTCGGCAAGACCACGCTTTCTGTCAATCTCGCAATCGCGCTCAGCAAGATGGGCCACAAAGTTGGATTGCTCGACGGCGACGTCTATGGGCCGAACGTCCCGCTCATGCTTGGTACCAACGAGCAACCCAAAGTGATGGGCGAAAACCAGATCGCGCCCATCAATTCGCATGGGCTCAAGGTCATCTCGGTTGGTTTTCTCAACCCTGGAGACAAGCCGCTGATTTGGCGCGGTCCCATGCTGCATTCGATCATCAAGCAGTTTCTGGGATCGGTGCAGTGGGGACAGCTTGATTATCTGGTCATTGATCTGCCTCCGGGAACTGGCGACGTTGCGCTCTCGCTGATCCAGACTGTTCCATTGACCGGCGCGATTGTGGTCTCTACACCGTCCGATGTCTCGCTGCAAGATGCGCGCAAGGCCATCGAGATGTTCCGGCAGATGAAGGTGGACATCGTCGGCATGGTCGAAAACATGAGTTACTTTGTGTGCCCGCATTGCCAGCATGAAATCGATATCTTCTCGCGCGGCGGCGCGGAGAAGACGGCGAAACAGTTCGGCATCGCCTTTCTCGGAGGCGTCGAACTCGATCCGGAGATTCGCAAATCGGGCGACAGCGGCTCTCCGTCTGTGCTCCAGGGAGAAGACTCGCCTCACGCGAAATCGCTGTTCGCGTTTGCCCGCAACGTGGCGGCGCGAGTTGAGGAGATCAAAGCCTCCAGTTCGGAAAGCGTGATTCAGATTCAGTAGGGCTCGGCAATTTCCTTCGTGTCGTCGAGTTGAAAAAATCTTTACCACAGGGGGCACGGGGGTTCACAGGGGCAAATCACTTTGTGGTATTTGCTGCAAATCTTGCCAGGCGGTATAGCGGGTCCGCAGTTTCGTCTTTCAGCACGAGCTTTGCCACCATCTCGCCGAGGGCTGGGCCGTGCTTGAATCCGTGGCCTGAACCTCCTCCGACGATCCACACATTCGGATTGCCGGGATGCCGATCGATTATGAAATTGTGGTCGGTTGTATTTTCGTATTGGCAGACTCGCGTTTCGAGCAGCGGTGCATCTTTCATCCCCGGAAAACGGTAGCCGAGATAACGGCGCGCGTCGGCCAGACCATCTTCGCTCACCAGTCGTTGGCCTGAGGTTGGATCGAACTCGGGGCCGCGCGTGTCGTCGGCAATTTTGAAACCGCGTCCCTGATTGCCGGGAATTCCGTACATGAAGTGCTCGCTGTGATCTCCCCAAACTGGTATGTTGCCTTCGTTGAAACGTGGATCGCCCGCAGGAGTGCCGAAGAAAAATACCTCCTGCCTGGTTGAGATGAAATGTGGACCGACCGTTTGCGGGAAGAGCTTTCCCAGCCATGGACCACAGGCGAAGACGTAGCGGTCGGCGACGATGCTCGACCCATTCGAGGTTGATGCATCCGATAGCGGCAGGGATTTCCACTGGCTGCTTTCGAGATCCTGCGCTGCTACCATTGCCTGGCGATACTCGCCGCCTTCGGCTACGAACTGATCGACTACCGTTTGCGTCGAAGGGCGAGCCAGCAGGTATCCACTTTGTGGCTCGTGAATGCCCCATTCGACTTTCTCGAAATTTATCTGCGGCCAGCGGCGCGCTAGTTCTTTCACATCGAGCTGCTCGAAGGGAATTCCGGCGTCTTTCAGGAAGGGAAGTGAGCCACGCTCGAATGTGCCATCGTCCTCGACCATCCAGAGCACTCCGATGGGGGAAAAGAATTTTCGCTTCCACTGGGCTTCGTGTTGCTTCCAGAGCACGAGCGCTCGTGCGGCGAGTTTCGAATAAGGCTGATCGGGGCCGTACGCGCCGCGGATGACTCGCGTCTCGCCGCCTGATGACGATCGCGAATTTCCGGGACCCCAGGCATCGAGCAGCGTGACTTGCGCTCCGCCGCGAAGAAGATAGAGAGCGGTCCATCCGCCGAAGGCGCCTGCTCCGATTACCGCGATGTGAGGCTTGCTGGTCATTCGGTTTTTAGTCGCCGGAGCACTGCTGTGCTCAGTCAGCGGCAAAACTGCGCCCGCCACCTTTCGCCCCGCCGCCAGCAACGCCGTGGCGATTCCCAGCTTACAGGCAGTGCGGCGAGAAAGCCTGGGAGCCGGAATGCGATCCGGAGAGGCAGACTTTTCTTCAGGCATGGGTTCAAGCCGCGTGGGCCCCTTCTTTGTCTTTGTCCCTGTCCCTTGCTCGCGAAGTATATCTCGACCGGCGCGAAGAAGTGAGATTGCTCTAAGAGCCGCGTGGGCGCGACCCGCGAGGGTCGTTTATTTTGCCGGGAAACCTGCCTCGGAGGGACCTCTGAGTTTGGGTGGTTTTGACTCCATTTTTGGATGTTTACTGTATGGATATTACTCAATACATAACTTTATGTCCCCCCCCCCAAAAAAAAATTTGCGCTAAGTTATTCTAATTAAAGTACTTAGCTCCATCATCTAGATGAATAAGGACTTAGCGGGGGAAAGCTGCGGTTTGGCGTGCACTTCACCGGGGTGCATGGTGGCCGCTTCTGCTGCTTTATTTGTGTACTTGTTGTCCTTTTGTCAAAGAGCCGCCGAAGATGTTTTGCGGTGGATGACAGGTCCGTCTCTGGAGATGGGCACCGTTTTTCGATGCTGTACTGTCGGTGAATTATTGCGCGATTCTGATTGGGTGTCTGTGATAGCCGTACGGGAAAAATGTGACGAAAAAGGTCTAAGGGCTGATTAGGGGCACCGCAGTGTCAGGTGTCGGCAGTTGGGAAGGGGCGCACCCCCAGCTATTTTCGGTACTGTCAACCCGCGTTATATTCCCTCGTTAAACTGGCCCACCCGCCTTCTCTCTGGGTTGCGATTCAAACTAGCGGTTTAGACCCTTAGCATGTCCGCCAGAAACTTCGCGAAGTTCTTCCACTTCAATTCACTGACCACTTCGAATGCTAAAGACCGCGCATGAAATTGGTTGAAGACGGGATCAACCTCCGTCGCCATTTTCGTGAAACAATCTTGAACGCGCTGTGTGAGCGGCGGCGTATCCCAGTGCATCGTCTGATTTCGTGATTGCAGAATGATATTCCCAAAACCTTGTGTCCCAATCGCTGCCCACGCCGGCCAGTGTTGCGGCGAGCCGTATACCTGAGACAAACCTTGCTTCGCATACTGCAAGAGGCTCCCTGCAATCAAGGTGACTGACTTTTGATGTGTAGCAACTCGCTCAGCGACTGCCTGAACTTCTTCCTCCTTATGGTGCCTGTTTTTATCTACTCCAAAGTACGTCTCCCAATGCAATAGTGTGCTAATGCCGTCGTCGTCATCCATCATTGCGATGGTCTCTGCCTGTCTGTAGTCGCGCTCAGTTGCTTGCGCTAATGGCTTCAGTTCCGATTCAAGACGAGCGACCTCTTCTACTTCTTTCAGCATAAGATTGATGCTTTCGGTCGCTGCGTACTCAATCTCAGGGAGATATGTGAGCATGTCCATTGCGTAATTCTAACGCGCGGTCATTCTCCGCTTCTGGAAGTCACAGGACGAGTCGCCCATCTTCTTGACTTTTACTTATCATGGATGTCCCCAGGGTTTGTCCAAAAGAAGCAGGGCACAGTGTTGACGGAAGCCTGGAGGAGGTGTAAGGCTATCCTAGTGTCGATGACCACAGTCAGCACCGCAGTTCAACTCCTCCTATCCGCCAGGAAAGCTCTGAACGATGCACGGGAGCACGCCGCCACCTCTAAAGACACTCAGATGAGGCTGCTCATCAATACCGCCTACGACCAGATGGCGGAACTCAAAGAGGCGGTCGCCCGAGTCGTCAGCGAGAATGAAAAACTCACCGAGAGGATCGCCGAACTGCGAGGCCAGCGAGAGGTGGCGCCCGAGCCTAGGCAGGTTGGTCCAAGTGTCTACTACTACGTGGGCGAGAAAGGACCTTACTGCCAGGTGTGTTTCGACGTCAAAGGGAAGCTCGTCCTTCTGCCACATCCCCACGACTGGAACGGAGGTCTCCGCAGGACGTGTGCAGTCTGCGGAAAGCATTTCTATGACAAGGCCCAAGACAACTTCACACCCGGTTTCGCCGTCGTGCGCTGAAGTCGGCTGATGAGATAATTTCAGGCCAAGTTGCCGGGGCAAGGTCGCTGACCCTCATTCCAACTTGTAATCATCAGCAAGCTGATACCGAAACCGTTGACCCCATCGCGGCCCCGGATCATTCGGATGTTGCTCGATCAATCGGGTTCCGTATGGTAAATGCAGTTCCAGAAACACCGGCAAAATATCCGTGATCGTGCGCCACACCGTATCGAATAACCACTCAGCGTTTCTCGGATCGTAAAATTTCTGAAACTGTTTGCGTTCGCCTCGTTGATGCTCAACCCAGGTATTTCGAAATTTCGAGAGATCGTTCTGCCATTCGTCGCGCGTTTCTTCCAGGAACTTTTCGAACTCCGTACGAAGCTCCGGATTCAGGCCACGCAGATCCACTAGTCCCTCTCGAAATTCCTTCTCGCTCCTAAAGAGAAAGCCGATCTTGTGGCCCATCAGATCGAGCGCCACCTGCATCAGTTCCTTGTACGCCTTCCATAATTTCCGGGCGAAATCTTCATACAATTGTTCCCGGTTCATAAGCGGCATCGCCTGTTCGACTGAAGCGCGAATCTCCTCAAGCTTCAGAAATGCCGGCATCAAGCCGTCAATCAAAATGGAAACGAGAGCGTGCTTGACCTCCTCACGTTGCGTTCCCTCGATCATGCCAGCCTCAAGGACCGTGCTGAGTTCGAGCATTTGCTTCGTGAACTCTTCATCGCCGCCAATATCGGCGACTTTGATCACTTTCCATTTGTAAGGCTCTTCGCCCTCTTTCATCTCTACTTTGTGGACTGACATTTATCCTCGCTTACCGCAACCGCTTCCAATGCTTCCTGTCTTGATTGTACCCAAGGCGCATAGTGTTTTTTCGCAGACCCGCGGGCGCCCACTCAAGCCCGCTTTTGGCTTGAGTGGGGATGTTCACACGTCACAGACTTGGGCCAATGAACAAACTAGATTGTCCTCATGCCATGGGAACTAACGCGTTTTCACGAATCATGATCCCTCGGCTTCCCCTTCGACTGCGCTCAGGGCTTCGGCAAAGGCGGGATTTCGGCAGCGGGCTCAGACGCCCGCTAGGCGCCTCAGCTTTCTGCTGCTACCATCGCCCCATTCGACTCCTTCGCTGCGCTCAGTCGCTCAGGGCAGGCTCCGGTTGTTTACCACCGACGAAAGCAGACGAATCTTCGAGTCAGCCTTGGAGCGGGTGCGGCGCAGTTTCAGGCTTCACGTTTACGGTACGTAGTCATGCCGGAGCATGTTCACCTCCTGCTTAGCGAACCACGGCGGGATACGTCCAGCGATAGAACTGCCCCACTCAAGCCAAAAGACGGCTTGAATGGGCCACCCGTCCATTCCGAGGCAATTGCAGTTCTCGGTTGACTTTGAGTTCCGATGATCTCTACTACTTGGAATTCCGGCTTAGGGGAGCAGATTTACAATTGCGGGGTGGAGTTCCCATAACGTCGCAACCTGGCCAGATCCGCGATTGTGCTCAAAATCTTCGAATGCCATTCCCAGGACCTCCGCTGACAAAGCCTGTGGCAGTTCCCCACCATGCTCTACGTCAAGGCGAAACCCATGTGACGCTAATTGCGATTGAATATTTTTTCGCGCGCTGCAAAACTCGCTATCAACAGGCGTCTCCACAATTACTCTGGGAGCGTTTCTATCTGCCGTTTGAGAAATCTCAAGGTCGACGTCACAGTCTTCGCCGTTAACGCTCACGTTCTGTAGAAATGCCTGCGCAACATGGAAGACCTGCAGTTCGCGCCCAGTTCGGGGTGCGTCCGGAAGAACGATGACATCCTGCGGCCAACTGAGAATGGTGTCAACCGTAGTCTCTATTGGAGTCATATTATCCGGAATTGGGACATGCTTCTGGTAGTGGCGGAAGTCGGCTATGGGCGGTTCAAGAGGTACGCATTTGCAAAGATCCTGCGGCTGAACCTCACCTAAATTAAGACCGCCGCAAGATAGTGTAGAGGCAAAGTATAAAGCCACGCCACCCACAAGGCTAAAGCGGAGGAGCCGCTTTATTCCTGACCTGCTCCCTCGCTCATTTTCGAGGCTCGGGCTAGCGACCATAATCTTGTCCATCCTTCATTAAAGAATAGGATGCATGAAAGAAATGGTCAAAATTGACCAACGAAGATCAACCGCGTTTATGGGCCGCCGCGGGCCCACCCTTCGTTCGATGAAGGGTGGGATTCCACGGTTGTCTCCGGCTTAGGATTCTCGTTGATGCTGAAGTGGCCTTTGTCCCTCGCAACCTGTGTTGTCCCGAGCAAGCAGAAGATATGCAGTTTGCGGCGAACAACAGATCCTGCCCTCGACGAGCTCATGGCCATAATGACAATTCTTGAAAGGCTATCGGCAGGTCTGAAGGCGATGCGGATACAGATCGCCTCCACCAAAGTCAAAGCCTCCACCCGTCGAAGAGCACGACGTTAGGATGGGGCACCCTCGAGAGTCATGCTGGATGGGAAGGGCTGGCGACCCGCCGGGTTCGTAGCCAATTCCAAGCGGGCGTTATGTCGGCGGGATCGACAAACAGGATGTATGCGGACAGAATGTCCCACTGGAATAACGGGATGTTTAGAGAGTATTCGAGACTGAGATGAAACAGTAATCCGAGCGTCAGTACGATGTATCGGAGTTCCTTTACCCAAATTAAGACGCCCAGGGAAAATTCCAGCACGAGCGCCGTCCAGCTCTCCAGCTTGAGGATTAGCGGGTGGAGAAACCACGAAGGTATGGGGAAGCGCTTGAACTCATCAAGATGAAGTATGTAGTACGTTGCGGTTCCTTGCAGCCAGGGGGCTCCCTTCACTTTTACGCAGAAAGTCGCGAAATACATGAGCGCTAATTCGAACTGAATCATGCGTTGTGCCCATGGGCTGCGCGGCTGGATGCTGGCGTCTTCCTTCCCACGCCAGATACGAATAAAACGATCTACGGAAAGAGCGGCGCCAGCGGGGGCGAAGATCAGGAAGAATCCGGCGACTCGCAAGAACGTGTCTCCGCCATGGAGAATGTAAACGTTTCTTTGATGGATCGAGGCGAGGCAAAGAAAAACCAGCAGGCTGTTGAGGCGAGTCAGGAAGCCGATGGTTAGGAGGGTGGCCGATCCGAGGAATATCCAGAAGAACGCGTTGATCCAGGCATCGGTTTGCGGAATGACTGCGAACAAGTTTAGTCGCGTGCCCGGCTCAAGCGCATGCATGGTAGACAGGCTTACCCAGGCGTGGGGGCCATACCAGGCCAGCCAGTCCGGCCGCAGCAAGGTAAGAGTCGCGATGACCAGCAAACCGTAGACGATGCGAAACAATGCAATGGGTATCGGCGATTGGGGCGCGAAGAAGAACTGATTCCACTCTTCAAGTAACGACCTCAGTCTCACTGCAAATCCTCGGGCTTCACGCCATAGCCGTAGAGAATATGCTGGCTCCAAGGCTCGGGAATGTAGGAGCCGTCGGCGCGGGGAACAATGAACTGCCACTTTTGGATCAGCATGACGGTCCTTGCCGGATGCGAGGGCGTGCTGTTCAGACGCGCGATGTAGCGTGCGGCATCTGGCAACAAGGCGTCGTTTTGATCCAGCGGGAGGTTCTCCGCATACTTGCGGTAGCGTTCCTTGAAGTAGCGCTCGGTCAGGCTGAGTTGCTCCATTCTCGGGAAGGTCCAGGTTGTTCTGGATCCGTCTTTGTAAACAACGGTGGCTTCGATATAAGTGTTCGCTGCTTTGGGTAACGGGGAGAACATGTCCCAGGATTGAAACAGTCCGGACCACAGAAAATAGGGTCGCACCCGGTCCTTGCAAAGCGTGATTAGCGGGCTGTCGATGGGGAGACACCAGCAGGCAATCGCCAGAATATGAAAGATCAGGAAAGCGTTGATGGCGATGTATTTCGCTTTTGTCGGCGCGCTTGTCGGTCCGTTAGTTGGCCTGCCGACTTGCTTTGGTCGATTGCGCATGGGATCAGAACAGGGATTGTATCTAAATCGCTCGGTGAGAACGAGGTGGTTTCACGAACTTGCAATGCTGGGTCCGCGAGAGGGGCACGTTTGGGTCGTGGGGAAGAATGCGGAGAGCGCAAACGAGCGGGCCCGCGCTATCCTTGACACCCTCGCCAGCGCTCCCTAGAATTCCATTTAGGAGTGGTGGAATCTTAATCTAAGCCACTGCATCTAAAGAATTTAATGGGGCGCTTCGGCCCCGTCTCAGGTAGATATGCCAGCAGGACCAGCGGGCGGGCGGGAACGGGAAATCCTGACCGCTATCGTCGAGACATTTATCGCCAGCGGAGAGCCGGTGGGGTCGCGCACCCTTGCGCGCGCCAGCCGCGAAGGGCTGAGTGCGGCTACGATCCGCAACGTGATGGCTGATCTTGCTGATGCGGGATTTCTGGAGCAGCCGCACGCTTCGGCGGGGCGCGTTCCTACGGCGGAGGCTTATCGTTATTATGTCGAACAGCTTAGTGGAGAGGCGCATCTCTCGCACGAAAACCAGAGCATTATCCAGGACACTTTGACCGGCGTCACCGACGTGGAGGAGTTCATGGAGCGCACGTCGCATGTGCTCTCTCTGATCTCGCATAGCGTCGGGGTCACGGTGGCTACCAGCGGGCCTCGCAATGCGCTTGATCACGTTTATTTTTCGCGGCTGAGTGACCAGAAGGTGCTGGCGGTCGTGGTCACGCGCTCGGGGGTGGTGCGCGATCGGGTGCTTCGGCTCGATATTCCGCAGTCCGATCTCGACCTGGCGGCGCGCTACATCAATGAAAATTTTCGCGGCTGGACAATGGACGACATGCGCGCCGAACTGGCTCGCCGCATCGAAAAGGAACGCAGCGAGTATGACCGGCTGATGAAGTCCATCGAGCAGCTCTACCAGCAGGGGGCGCTGGCTTCGAGCGACGACACGCAGGCGGTTTTTGTGGAAGGCGCTGCGAACCTCGTTACGAACAACGTGACAGGCAGCGAAGATCGCTCGCGTTTGCAGGACATGCTGCGCACGCTTGAGGAGAAGGAAAAAGTCGTGAAGCTGCTCGGTGCTTATCTGGACACGCGGCAGGAAGCGGTGCGCGTGGTCATCGGGCTGGACGAGGCGCTGCCTGCGTCGAATTTGCAGAATTTCGTGCTGATTGGGGCGCCTGCGCGGGTTGGCGGCGAAGTGATGGGGTCGCTGGCGGTGATTGGACCTACGCGGCTGGATTATCAACACACCATGTCGGCGGTGTCTTACATCGCGCGGCTGTTTGACAAACTTTTGAATGAATCGGAGTAATTAGCGGTATGGCTAAGGGAAACGGAAAGACTGAAGTGAATTTGGATCTGGATCGGGAGCTTCCACCGGCGGAAGATGGAGAAGAAACTGGGCCCATCCCGATTGCTAGCAAGGCAGCGGACGAGAGTGCGGCGTCGGAAACGGAAAAGCTCAAGGCAGAGCGTGACGCGCTCCTTGATCGTCTGGCTCGTCTGCAGGCGGAATTCGATAACGCCCGCAAGCGTGCGGTGCGTGAGCAGCAGGATTTCCGCGAATTTGCCGCGGCCGACGTCATCAAGAATTTTCTGCCGATCCTCGACAGTTTTGAGCGCGCGCTGAAGGCTGGCGGCGACTCCAACTCCAACTCCAACTCCAACTCCAACGAGTTCCGCAATGGCATTGAGCTCATCTATCGTCAGTTCCAGGATGCGCTGCAGAAAATCGGAGTGCAGCCGATTGTTTCGGTGGGGCAGCCTTTCGATCCGCGGGTTCACGAGGCCGTTGAGATGGTGGATACGAGCGAGGTGCCGGATCATCACGTCCTCGACGAATTGCAGCGCGGCTACAAATATAAGGAGCGCCTGCTGCGTCCCGCGATGGTGCGGGTTGCGCGCAATGCTCGCGGATAGGGAAGCGGTTCGAGTGTCGATGACCAGCCCCTAAAGGGGCATTTGATTCGAGCTCTTGCGGTATCGCTAAAGCGATACCCTGATACGAAGCCATTGTTGATACAACTGGTTCATCTAGCTACTGATTGATCTAACTACCGATTGATCTAACTACCGATTGATCTAACTACTGATTGATCTAACTACTGATTGATCTAACTAAAGAGTGGGGGGAGTTTCTGGCCGCTAATACGAAACGCGATTTTTATGAAGTTCTCGGTGTCACCCGCGCGGCCACCGAGGTTGAAATCAAGAGCGCTTACCGCAAGCTTGCGATGACGTATCATCCTGACCGCAATCCTAATAATCCTGAGGCAGAGGACAAGTTCAAGGAGATCACGGAAGCGTACGCAATCCTCGCCGATGGCGAGAAGCGATCGCTGTATGACCGCTTCGGACATGCCGGCGTGGGCGGCGGTGGAGCTCCGGGTGGATTCGATCCGGCAATTTTCCAGGATTTCGGCGATATCTTCGGCGACATTTTCGGTTTTGGTGACGTGTTCGGCCAGGGCGGACGTCGTCGCAGCCGCGCCCAACGCGGAGCCGACCTTCGCGAAGATTTGCATCTCGAATTTGAGGAAGCGGTGTTTGGCACCGATAAGCAAGTGAATGTGCGCCGCCATGAGACCTGCGACGCTTGCCGCGGGCACGGTGCGGCGCCCGGCAAAGCTCCGGTCAGTTGCCGGTCGTGCAATGGGCGCGGTCAGGTGCGGTATCAGCAAGGCTTCTTCAGCATCGCTCGAACCTGCCCAACTTGCCAGGGCGCGGGCAGCGTGGTCACCGATCCCTGCCCGAAGTGCAAAGGCGAAGGCCGGTTGCTGCGCGAGCGCGTGGTCGAAGCCCAGGTGCCCGCAGGAGTGGAGGACGGCACGCGAATTCGTTTCACCGGTCTCGGCGAAGCGGGCGCGTTTGGAGGACCTGCCGGCGATTTGTACATCGTCCTGCACGTCAAGGAGCATGCCTTCTTTGAGCGCGAGGGCAATGACCTGCACTGCGTGGTTCCGATTTCGTTCCCGCAAGCTGCCCTGGGCACGGAGATTATGGTTCCGACGCTGGAGGGAGAACACAAGCTGAAAGTTCCCGAAGGCACGCAGTCGGGAACTTCGTTTCGCATACGGAACAAGGGCGTGCCGGTGCTGAATGGGCACGGGAAAGGCGATCTTTTCGTTGAGGTGCGAATACAAACACCTGGGAAGCTGGGTAAACGCCAGCGCGAACTGCTGGCCGAACTCGCAGAACTGTCTCCGGTGGAAAATAAACCGCAGCACCGGTCGCTGTTGGGACGGGTGAAGGACATGTTTGTGTAGGAAAGTTCTCAGTTCTCGGTTCTCAGTTCTCAGTAAAGGCCCAAACTTCTTGCCGCACATTCGATTTGAGTGTTTTTTCTGAGAACTGAGAACTGAGAACCGAGAACTGAACCATGACACGCCGCCGCTGGATGGCCGACGAAGTAAAGGGAGACACCGCCGCTTTGGTGGGCGAGCACGCTGCGCATCTTGCGCGCGTCCTGCGTGCCGAGATCGGGCAGGAGTTTGACATTGCAACCGGCGAAGAAGTTCGCCGCGGGACAATCACTACGATCTCTTATGATCGCATTGAGTTCGCGCTCGGCGCGAAGCAACACCTTACGCTAAGGTCGGGCGCCCCGAAGATCACGCTGGCGCTCGCCATCTTCAAATTCGACCGCATGGATTGGGCGATCGAGAAATGCACGGAAATCGGGGTCGCGCGCGTCATCCCTGTAATCGCCCGACGGACGGATGCTCATTTAGCCAGCGCGGCGGTGAAGCGCCGGGAACGCTGGCAACGTATTGTTCGTCAGGCGAGCGAACAGTCGCGAAGGCCGGCGCCGCCTGAGATTTCAGTCCCGGTCAAATTGAAAGATCTTGACGTCGACGGCGTGCTGGCCGCTGAAGCGCTGCGCGTCGTTCTCGCCGAGTCGCTTGCTGGATCTGACGGGGACACTCGGCTGGGCGAAATTTTGCAGTCCCACTCGTCCGGAGTCGAAACCGAAGACGAGGTGACGCTCGCCGTAGGCCCGGAGGGCGGATGGGCTGACGGGGAGCTGTCGTGGTTTTACGAAACGGGATGGATCGCGGCCTCGCTCGGTGACACAATTCTGCGAGCGGAGACGGCGGCGATTGTTGCGACGGCTCTTGCGATTGACGCACTGCGTTGATTCCCTGGCAGACTGCGGGAATGTTGGATGTTTTCGGTCAGCCCCTAAAGGGGCATCTGAATCCTATGGCATCGCTGAAGCGATGCCCTGATACGAAGCCGGAAGACGAAACCCCGAGTTTTCCGAAGCCGGCTACAGCCTTCCACAACCAGCTCTGATATTCTCCGGCTAGTGAGTTCTCAAGTGGCTTCGACTGTCTTGCCCGCGACGAAGATTCTCCCCGATGAACGCCAGCAGCAAGCTATTGGACACGTTCATGGTCCGATGCTGGTGATTGCCGGCGCCGGTACCGGGAAGACCACCGTGCTTACGCAGCGCGTGGCCAACCTCATCCGCGAAGGTCACGCCCGCCCTGACGAAATTCTTGCGCTCACCTATGCCGACAACTCCGCCGCGGAGATGGGGGCCCGCATCAGAGGGGAACTGAAGGGTAGCGCCATCGACGGGCTGCAGACTTGCACCTTCCATGCGTGGTGCAACGGACTGCTCCACCGTCGCGGGGCAAATTTCGGTGTGCTCGACGAAAAGGATCTCTGGGTGTTCTTGCGACGCCGGATCCGCGATCTGCGTCTCAAGCACTTCGTGCGAGCTGCTAACGTCGGCCAGTTCCTCGACAGCCTGCTCGAGTTCATGCGGCGGTGCCAGGACGAACTGGTCGGCCCGGCGGAGTATGCGCGCTATGTCGAGCGCATTGAGCGCGGCGAGGTTCCGCTTCCTCGTGTTGCCCGCTCGAAAAAACATGCGGAGATGAAGGATGTCGAGATACTGGAGCGTTGCCAGGAGATTGCTCGCATCTTCGCTACCGTGGAAGACATGCTTCGGGAAAAGAATCTGGGCACATTCGGCCATATGATTACCAAGGCGTATCAGTTGCTGAAGGACGATCCCGCGCTCCTCGAAAAAGAACGGCTTGGCACGCGTTTCCTGTTGGTGGATGAATTCCAGGATGCTAATTTTGCCCAGGTCGAAATACTTTCCCTACTTGCCGGGTCGGATGCGAATGTTTTTGTCGTGGGCGATCCGGATCAGGCGATCTACCAGTTTCGTGGCGCTTCGAGCGAAGCGTTCACGCTGTTCGCTAAGAAATTTCCTGGGGCGCAAGTCGTCGCTCTGGAAAAGAATCGGCGCTCGCTTACGCCGATCCTGCGCTGCGCTTTTGGTATTGTGGCGGAGAACCCTCAGGTATTCGCGCAACCAGCGAGTTCGATTTCGTACCAGCGGACGCCCCTTGTATCGCTGCGTGATGAGGAGGCTGCGCAGAGAGGCGACAACACCGTAACGCCGGTCGTCGAAATCGTTACCTGGTTGAGCAGGGAGGTGGAGGCCGCCGACCTCGCCTATCGGATTCAGAAGAAGCATAGGGAGCAGCGCGGCAAGTGGAGCGATTTTGCGGTGCTCTATCGCCAGCATAGCCATCGCGATGAGTTGGTTCATGAACTTGCGGAGCGGGGCATTCCATTCTCCATCGAGGGTCTGGACGTTCTCGATACGCCCGAAGTCCGCGATGTACTGGCGTGCTTAAGCGCGGCGGTATCGCTCAACGATGCGGCCAGCCTGTTTCGCGTGGCGGCGCTGCCGCAGTTTGGTATCAACCCCGTGGAATTGCGGGCAGCGATGAGGGCGGTGCGGCGGGACGAACTTGACCTCCGCATGGTGTTGGGAAAGCTGCCGAACGGTGCAGCGGTGCTCGAAAGCGTAGAGAAGATGCACCGCGATGTGGAGAAGGACGGGGCACGGGCGGACTATGCGGCGAATCTCATCGTCCGGCACTTCGAACTGCCGCGGTCGGCATTGGTGCTCGCGTTCCTGAAATTTGTGGAGGAGTGGCATAAGAAAGCCACTACCGAAACTGGGGCTCCTGCCGAATTTCTCGAGTACCTCGATTATTTTGTGGAGGCGCGGGGCTCGATTGCGCTTCCGCGCAGCCCGGGCGATGCGGTGCAACTCTTGACAGCGCATGCGGCGAAGGGGCTCGAGTATCGGCACGTCTCGGTGCTGCGCGGTTCGTCAACCTCGTTTCCCTGCAGTTACCATGAGCCGCTGATTGCCTTTCCGGCGGACCTGCGCAGGTCGGGCGCGTCATTGATACCCGACAAGACGCTGCACGAGCAGGAAGAGCGCAGGCTTTTCTATGTGGCCATGACGCGCGCCAAGGACACGCTTGCGATCTATGCGAAACAGGGCACGGGCAAGGAAACGCGGCCAAGCAAGTTCCTGCGGGAGTTCATGGCTAGTGTGCCTTACAGAAGGTTTTGGTCAGCGCACTCGGCAGCGGCTGTGCAAGATACTTTGTTTGCGGAAGAGGAACAGAGAATCGCCCTGGAGCATTCGAATGTGGCCACGTGGCTGATGATGCCGCCCTCCGCGAGTTTTGGCACCGGCCTGAGCGCGTCGTCCATCGGCACTTACGAAATGTGTCCGCTGCGCTTCAAGCTTGAGCGGGAGTGGAACCTTCCCCGCGACGTCGCGGCGGCGCTGCACTATGGAGCGGCCATGCACCGTGTGTTGCACAGCTTCTACGATGCGCAACACTATCAGCGCGAGATTGGTGACGACGACTTGATCGAGTTATTTCGGGCTGACCTGGCGGGTGCGGGCATTGCCGACCGCTATCAGTATGAGCTGTATCTTCGGCAGGGAATGGAGCAGTTGCGGCAGTTCTTCGAGGTCGCGCGCAGCGGGCCGCCGCCCGACATTATTGAGACCGAGCACAGGTTTGAACTGCAAGTGGGGTCGTCAAAATTGACGGGGCGTGTGGATCGCATGGATCGCACCGGGCCGGACACGGTAGCCATCGTGGACTACAAGACGGGCAAGCCGTGTTCACAAGAGGATGCCGACGAGAGCCTGCAACTGTCCTTGTATGCGATTGCGGCGCGGGAGACGTTGGGAAAACATGCTGACCGCCTCGTCCTCTATAACCTCGAAAACAACACGGCCGTCTGCACGACGCGGACTGATGGGGAACTGGAAGAAGCGAAGGTCCGAGTGCAGAAAGTGGCGGACGGAATCGCGCGCGGGGAGTTTGGTGCGAATCCCAAGTATCACTGCGCGTTCTGTCCGTATCGCAATCTCTGTCCCGCGACGGAGAGGATTGTCGCCTCGCAGAAAGAGCGGGCGGCGCGGACGAACTAGAGTCAAGGGCTTAACCACAGGGGGCTCAGAGGGACACAGGGGAGGCACAGAGGTTCAAAGTCGATTTGACAGACAAGTCCGAAAAGATGTCGTAAAAAACTTTGGGGACGCTCATCGCGTCCCCTTTGTCGTTGCCTGTTGCAGTTGGTTAGTGCTTTTTGCTGCTTTTCTTCTTTGCTTTCTTTTTGGTTGCCATGGATCTATTCTCCCTTTCCATTGTTCATGGAATTTCGCAACGGTCTTCTGTTGCAACTGATTGAATGTATAGAGTCAACGCAGAACGAAGTCAAGAGAAAAATTATCGAAACGAGCGTATGCACCGATGCACCAAAGTCACATGCGCGACTCGCACGCGAAGAAAAAGTTCGCGCGACATCACAACTCACTCCGCCGTGGTCCCTGATCGCGTTGTGTCCTCCGCTCGCGCGCTTCAAAGGAACGCTCGCTGCGATGCCTGCGGGATTGTGCGGCGCGAACCTTCGCGAAGCTTTTCGCCATCTATAATTAAGAGACGATTTTGCCGACGATGCTTGAAGGAGCGCGTCTAAAGAGCGTCCAAGGAGCGCAACCATGGCCGGTTCGAATGATGTTGTAATCATCGCGGGATGCCGCACGCCAATCGGAAAATTTCAGGGAAGTTTGAGCGACATAGTCGCTCCACAATTAGGCGCGATCGCAGTGCGCGAAGCAGTCAAGCGGGCGAATCTACAGCCACAGCAAGTCGACGAGTGCATCATGGGCAACGTCGTCTCTGCCGGACTTGGTCAAAATCCTGCGCGGCAGGCGGCGCTATTCGGCGGGCTCGCGCCCGAGGTGGGTGCCATGACAATCAACAAGGTATGCGGGTCAGGATTGAAAGCGGTCGCACTCGCGGCGCAGGCGATCGAAACCGGCAACAGCTCGATCGTGGTCGCCGGTGGCATGGAGTCCATGACCAACGCGCCGTATCTCCTGCCGAACGCGCGCAAGGGATATCGTCTGGGCAACGGACAGCTGGTCGACTCCATGGTGCACGATGGACTGTGGGACATTTACAACGACTATCACATGGGGCTGACGGGGGAGAACGTTGCCGAAAAATACGGCATCACGCGCGAAGAGCAGGACGAGTTCGCCGTCAATTCGCATCGCAAAGCCGTCTCCGCTCAGAAAGAGTGCCGGTTCAAGTCGCAGATCGTTCCTGTTGAAATCCCGGCTAAGAAAAAAGGGCAGCCGCCCGTAATCTTTGACAAGGACGAAGGCCCGCGCGAGGACACCACTATCGAAGTGCTGCGCGCGCTCAAGCCTGCGTTCAAGAAAGATGGCACCGTTACTGCCGGCAATGCTCCCGGAGTGAATGATGGAGCGGCGGCGTTGGTCGTGACCAGTGCGGCGCGCGCGAAAGAACTGGGCGCGACTCCGATGGTTCGCATTGTTGCGCAGGCTACCAGCGGCGTCGAGCCGAAGTGGGTGATGATGGCTCCGGTCGGCGCCGTGCAGAAAATCTGGGAGAAGACGGGCTGGAAGAAAGATGATGTCGATCTCTACGAATTGAACGAGGCATTCTCGGTGCAGGCTTTGGGCGTGATCCGCGAACTGGGGCTCGATATGAACCGCGTGAACGTGAACGGAGGCGCGGTGGCTCTGGGGCATCCTATTGGGGCTAGTGGGGCGCGTGTGCTTGTCACTTTGATTTACGAAATGATTCGGCGCGACGTGCACCGGGGGATTGCTGCGCTGTGCTTGGGCGGAGGGAATGCGGTGGCTATGGCGGTGGAGCGGTAGTGGCTAGAAGTCGGTTGCAAATGAGATGGCGATTTATCAACACGCCATTGCCCCGTTCGAGTTGATTCCTTCAGACAAGCCAGAGCTAATCGCTCTGCCTTTCATACGCTCCCATGTCGCAGCCGC
Organism: uncultured Acidobacteriaceae bacterium; assembly: GCA_963772195.1. Taxonomy (GTDB): domain Bacteria; phylum Acidobacteriota; class Terriglobia; order Terriglobales; family Acidobacteriaceae; genus Acidiflorens. The sequence goes on from CAVYWE010000007.1 coordinate 1,333,643, forward strand.
CCGTGTCCTCTTTGTCCGGCCGCGTCTGGCCGCGTTGATCGGTCTTCAACAGATGGCCATGGTTGTCGGTGCAGCCAACCGGGTTGCCCGCATCGATGGCCGGGCTGCCGCTCGGTAGAGCCATGGTCTGGGTCGGTCCACCGTTGTTTTGCAACGGGCCGAGCTTGGGATCGGTATTGTTCAGATCACCGGCATTGCTAAAACTACAAGTACTGTCGCTGCTCAGGTTGTAGCCTTTCGAGGTTATCGTGCCGTAGCAGTTTCCACCTGAAGAACTGTTCGCGACAATGCTGTTCTGGAGCGTAACACTGGTACCGCCGTTATAGATGCCGCCGCCGTTGGGAGAGCCGCTATTCCCGCTGAAGGTAGTGCTGCTGATCGTTGCCTTCCCGGAGTTGTAGATGGCTCCGCCGCCACCACCGGTAAATCCCGCTGCGCTATTCCCGCTGAGGGTGCTGTTGTTGATCGCCAGCGTGCCGCTGTTGTAGATGGCGCCGCCATAGATGAAGTTAGTGCTCCCTGCGTTGCCGCTGAGGGTGCTGTTATTGATCGTTAGATTGCCGCTGTTATAAATGCCGCCGCCAGCCGCCGAGTAGGCGCTGGCCGCGAAATTCCCGCTTATGATGCCATTGCTAATCGTGAGTATCCCCCAATTGATGATGCCGCCTCCTCCGCTCGCGACACCGTTTTGAACCGTTACCTTTGAAAGTGTGACATGAAGGGCTTTATTGAGGATTGAGATCACATGAGTATTGCCCCCGCCATCAATAACCGTCGTCGCGGGGCTCGCACCGGTTAGCCTTAAGTTAATAGTGATGTTGAGATTCTCGGTATAGGTCGCAGCGGCGACCATTATTGAATCGCCCGACAGAGCCAGGGAGATGGCATGCCCGATGGTTGCGCAGGCGGTCTTGCGTGACTTGCAGTCGTTGCTGTCACTTCCGTTCACCCCGTCGGCATACCATGTGCTTGCCAGGGCCGCCGGAGCCAGCGACAGAAACAGAGCGATCAGCAACAGCTTGGTGCGGTTGGGTCCCATGGGAAATCTCCGGGGTGAAATTTGCTTGCGGGAAAACTGAAAAGTGGGGAAGAGGTCCAAAATCACAACCGGCGGAGAGAGCTTTGAATTGGGCCCATAACACACTTTCTGACTAAGGTTTGGATTGTGATTGGGCGGGCCTACGTTTGTCAACAGAAAAGGGTGCAGCTCTCAGAATCGCGACAGAACGAACCCCGCCTTACTTCGCTGCTGTTCCCGACTCTGCCGCTACTATCGGCAGCGTGATGGTGAATACCGCGCCTCCACCCGGGGCTGATGCTGCTTCGATGTTTCCTCCATGCTCGCGCAGGACGGTCTTGCAGATGCTCAGGCCGAGGCCGGTCCCGCGGCCGGGGCGCCTGGTGGTGAAGAACGGATCAAAGATGTGCGTCAGGTTTTCGGGTGCGATTCCGGGACCATCATCCTGAAACACAATCCATACCGAGGCGGGATTGCGTCCCATGCGCACACGAATCGTCCCTTTCTCGCGGCTCTCGCGGATCGCCTGCTCCGCATTCAGCAGGAGGTTCAAGAACACCTGCATCAGCTGATTGGGATCGGCTACGATCGCGGGTATTGCCGGTTCTTGTAGAAAGTCCACGGTGATGTTGCTCTTGCGCAACGGGTACGCTTGCATCTGCACGGTACGCTGCACGAGCTCATTCAGATTGACCTGGCTGCGCCCCGGAGCCGGCGGCCGGGCGAAGTATTGCAGGTTCTGCACGATTTCGGCGGCGCGCCGCGCCTGCTGGTGCAGAATGCCGATTTGTTTACGAGCGGCTTCGCTGGCGCCGCCTTCCTGCAGCAGTTCCGCCATGCCCAGAATGCTGGTCAGCGGATTATTGAGCTCGTGTGCGAAGCCGCCGATCATCTGCCCCATGGCCGCGAGACGCTCGCTTTGAATAATCTGCTGCTCCAGTTTTTTCTCCATCGTCACATCGCGAACGGAGATGATCACGCCCGCTGGTTTGCCTTCGGCATCCAGCAGCGGACTTGCCATGCCCAGCATGGTGCGCCAAGTGCCGTCGCGGTGCCGGGAGCCGTATTCGCACGAGGTCCGCGAACTCTTTCCGGTCGCGACGGTCCGGTAGAGTGCGGCCAGTTCCGGTGAAGTGTTCTCGGCATCGTCGACGTTCTGGCCTATGAGGTGTTCCGGTCCGTAGCCGAGAAGCTCGCTTATGCGCGCACTCACGAACGTGTACTGCCCCTTCATATCGAGCACCAAAATCAGATCTGGAAAGCTTTCCAGCAAGCGCCGGCGGAACTCTTCCTGGCGCCGCAGCTGCCGCTCCATCGTGCGTTTCTCGGTGACGTCCACCAGCGTGCCCTGGTAACGGACAAGCCGCCCCTCTTCCATCACGCCGGTCGAGGTATCGACGCAGACCGCGACTCCGCCATCTTTTCTTCTCAGCCGCAGCTCTCGAGTGCGCGTGCGACCGCTCTGGCTCCCGGTGCGTCCCAGCACCGACTCCCCGCCAGCATCAACACCCAGCTGCTCGGGCGGGAGGTTCAACAAATCTTCCTTGCTGTCATATCCCAATATTGACACCAGCGCCGGGTTCACTTCGAGCAGTTTGCCCTCTGGAGTGCTGATGTACACGCCTTCCTGCAGAGACTCGAACAACTGCGAGAAGCGCTGTTCCTTCTCCCGATTCTCGGTGATGTCGCGGGCCAGCACACTCGCCCCGGTCACATCGTCGCCCTTGACGATGGCATTGACCACGCAGTCGTAGTAAAGCCGCCGCGGGTCGTTCTTAAGGTGGACCTCGACCACTCCCGACCAGTTCCGCTTCTCCAGGAACCGTTCCAGGCTCCCGGACGCCTCGGCACGCAATGGCGCGCCGAGGAATTCCTCAAGTTTGTGACCAACCAGCTGGGCATAAGGAACGCCGAGAGTTTCCGAGGTTCGCCGGTTTACCGTTTTCAGGGTTCCATCGAGTGAGATAGCGAGCGCCGCGTCATCGAGAGAATCGATCAGCTCTTTGAAGTTGCGCTGCGAACGCATGATCAACTGGCCCAACTGATCCAACTGCTCTTCGGAAGGTGTGACGCCGGCCTGATTCTGAAAGCCCTTCAGAATCTGCTTGAGCTCCGAGACCTCGCGCTTACGCCCGAAAGCATAGGTGGCGAATAAGATGGCAAGCAAAAAAAGGCCGGTGGGAATTGCCCACAACCGGTAAGGAAGGTCTTTCAGTTGTTCCCATGACAACGCCGCCACTGCCGCTGCAAGCAAGACGAGCAGGCCAAGCGCCCATCGCCACAACTGGCTCTCTTCGCGTTCGAGCCGGTTTGACGCCGGATTGGACCGGTTTGAAGTGGGACCTTCGTCAAGCATTGGGGGACTCCGCTGGCGCGGAAAGGATTTATTAATAACGGTCTTTCGTTTCCGTCATTTCCGTCGTTTCCGCCAGATTGCCTTTAGCGTAGCACCGAAAGCGGCCGTTCACGACAGAACGTTCCATCGCGTTCCATCACGGTAACCGGGTGATCCCCATCACAGCGGTGCGGGTTCGCATCGGCTATGATGTCGACAGGAATCTCCCATCCGCGTTCGCCCCTTCGTGTGCCCACTGGTGTTTCCTATGCTTTATAAGACTCTGAGCGCCGCTGTTTACGGTATTGATGCCAACATCATCGAAGTGGAAGTGGACGTCTCTGGCGTCAAAATGAACGAGGACCACTTTCATACGGTCGGACTGCCCGATGCTGCTGTCCGCGAAAGCCGCGACCGAGTGCGCGCGGCGCTGAAAAACTGCGGCTATGACATTCCACCCACCCAGATCACTATCAATCTGGCGCCCGCCGACATCCGGAAGGAAGGTTCCGGCTTTGATCTTCCGATGGCTCTGGGCATCCTCGGCGCATACGGCGGCCTGAATAAGAAGGAGATTCCCGACGCGCTGTTTGTGGGCGAGCTTTCGCTCGATGGCAGCCTGCGCGGAGTGCGTGGCGCATTGCCTATCGCGATCGAGGCTCGTCGGACGAAGGTGAAGCGTCTGATCGTGCCCGAGGTCAATGCTCGCGAAGCTGCCATGGTCGGGGGCGTTGAGGTGTACCCCGTCAAGTCACTGCTCGACGTCATTCGTTACATCAATTCCGGTAACGGCGTTACCCGCCTGCAGATCGACACCGATCAACTGCTCAGCCAGGCGCAGCAATTCCATGTGGATTTCAAAGACGTTCGCGGCCAGCAAACTGCCAAGCGCGCCCTCGAAGTCGCGTGCGCCGGCGGTCACAACATTCTGATGATCGGGCCTCCAGGCTCGGGAAAAACGATGCTGGCAAAACGCATGCCGACCATCCTGCCGCCGTTTACTTTCGAAGAAGCGCTCGAGACCACCAAGATTCACAGTGTCGCGGGCGTGCTCGACGCGCGCGCGGGACTGGTCGGGCTGCGGCCTTTTCGCGCGCCTCATCACACTATTTCTGACGCAGGTTTGATCGGCGGCGGTGCAATACCCCGGCCGGGCGAAGTTTCGCTGGCTCACAATGGCGTTCTGTTTCTCGACGAACTTCCCGAATTCCCGCGCAACGTTCTTGAGGTCATGCGCCAGCCGCTCGAAGACGGTACGGTCTGCATCGCACGAGCTGCCATGTCGCTGACCTTCCCTGCGCGCTTCATGCTCGCCGCCGCAATGAACCCCTGTCCCTGCGGATTTCACAACGACCGCACCCGCGAATGCCACTGCACACAGCCGATGATCCAGCGCTACATCTCTAAAATCTCGGGACCGTTGCTTGATCGGATCGACATTCACATTGACGTCCCGGCGGTGAACTACAAAGAAATGCGCAGCACCTCAGAGCCGGAGAGTTCAGGCAAAATTCTCGAGCGTGTGATCCGCGCCCGTGATCTCCAGCTGACGCGGTTTTCTTCCGAACGCCAAAAACTCTACTGCAACGCCCAGATGCCGCCGCAGTCCATTCGCAAATTCTGCGAGCTCTCCGCGGATTGCGAGCGGCTGCTCGAACGCGCCATGGCGCAGCAAGGGCTCAGCGCCCGGGCGCATGACCGCATCCTTAAAGTTGCACGCACGATTGCCGACTTGGACGGAGTTCCGCAGCTTGAGCCGAAACATATCGCTGAGGCGATTCAATACAGAACGTTGGATCGCACGTTCTGGGCGTGAAGTTCGAGGGCGCCCGTCGCTCCACCGAACCCGCTTACTTCTTCAATTCGGTCGTAAAGTTTGTAACTACAGTGACGGATTGGCTGACCTGTTGCGAAACCCGGTCGAGAAGGATTTTCTTGCCGTCCGGCGTGACATCGTAGAAGACCTGCGGAGCGGACCAATTGCTGACGAGATTCTGAGGGGCGCCGAATTGCAGGGCGCCGCCGGCGTCGTTTACCGGCACCGCGAAAAGATTGTAAGTCGGGTCCATATAGTAGAGCTCTTTGCCGTCCTTGCTCCACCGCGGCTGCACTCCTCCCCTGGCCGAGACTTGCCACTTGCCCTGCCCGCCGCCAAAGGCCACCACATACACTTCAAGCGCACCGGACTCACTCGAACCGTAGGCCAGCCAATGGCCGCCCGGGGAAAGTTGTCCCTGGTTACCACGCGCTACGACCAGCGAGGGCTTGCGCTCTCCTTCGAGCGGCAAGACCCAAATCTCGCCGTGGCCTTCCGGAGTACGCCGCGTATAGATCAAGGACTTGCCGTCGCGCGACCAATCGTTGGCGGTGATCTCCTGCTCATTGGTGAACAGGAGCTCTTCCGCGCCGCTACCGTCGGAGGGCTTGCGGTAGAGGTCGAAGTGACCGGTGCGATTGGAGCTGTAGGCGATCCACTTGCCGTCGGGGGACCAAACTGGGAACGTGTTGGCGATGGGTCCAAAGGTCAGTCTCGTGCGCACCCCACGCGCCAAATCCAGCACCCAGATGTCGTTTACGCCAGCGTCTATCTGGAGTGCGACGCGATCTCCTTCAGGGGAAAGCCGTGCGAATTGCAGATTTGTGATCTTGTCGGCGATGGTGCTGATCTGTTTCCCGCCACGCTCCATCCAGACTAACTGCAGATCGCCACTCCCGCCGCTGCCGAAGGCCAGCAATCCATCGCCGGAAGCCGATGCGTCCATGTGCCAGGTGCTGACGTCGTTCATCACTCCTTTCGCCACGCTTCGTGGTTCGCCGCTCAGTGTTCCCTTCGCCGGATCGAAGATTTGAGCCATCAGCTGGTCGCCCCGCGCGAACAAAAGAAATCCACTGGCGTAAACGGCGTTTGATTGAGAACGGAAAAGCGGACGATTTTCGCTCCCATCGAGCGATGCGTAATAGATCGCATTGTTCGCCGACTTGGAAGGATCGTGGTGAATTGCGAAATAGAGGAAATGCTTACCGTCGGGAAGAAAAAATGGCCAGCGATGTGATGTGTGCTGAGCCACGTCGAGCTTCGTGATCGGAGCCGGAGTTCCTCCGCTGGCACTGACGCGCATCAGGGGCGCTTGCGGGTCGGGAGAGAACACGATCACTCCGCCCGGTCCCCAAGCAGCCCCGCGCCCGAGCTGGGCGTCGCAGATCACTTGCACGGAGCCGCCATTCAGCTCGATCGTCTTCAACTTACTATCGGCGAAAAATCCAAGCGAGCGGCTGTCCGGTGACCAGAAGGGAAAAATCGCACCATCGGTATCAGGAAGCGCATGGGAATCCAGCGAGTTCATTGGACGAACCCATAGGCCCGTCTTGCCGTCCACACTGGTGGCTGCAAAGGCGATTGACGTACCGTCGGGCGACAGCACCGGCGGCCCGGCGCCATCGCCGGTCAGATTGAGCGTGGTTTTCTCTGGAGGATTGATGACAGTGCGGATGGCGCGCGGGATTTGGGCAGGATGGTAGAGGAACATTCCGGCGGCCGCGCCCAGGACAATCGCGACTATTAAGGCCGCAGCCCAACCAAGGCGCTCGCGGGCATGCGGTGGCGACGGCGGCAATGCGGCAACCGCCGGCCCAGACCGGTCTGCCGCAATCCACTGCAGTTCCAGTTTGATGTCTTGCGCCGACTGAAAACGCTCTTCTGGATTCTTCTGCAAGCAGGTGGTTACGACATGGTCAAAGGCAGTTGGTGTAAGAGGCTTGACGGCGCTGACCGGTTCCGGGTCGTTTTCCAGAATGGAGGACGCCAGCGAGATTTGACTCTTACCCGCGAAGGGCCGTTTTCCGGTCACCATCTCATAGAGCACAGCCCCGAACGCAAAAATGTCCGAACGGGCATCGGCTTCTTTTCCTTCGATCTGCTCCGGCGACATGTACTGAATGGTGCCGATGATGCTGCCGGCCGAGGTCAGCGGGCTTAACGGGCTCGGCCCACTTAACGTGGCCGCGGCGGTGAACGAAGGCGCTGTTCCTGAAGCCGTGCCCGTGGTTTGCAGGCCCAGCGGTTTAGCCAGCCCAAAGTCCATCAGCTTGGCGCCGGCTTGGGTCAGCATGATATTGCCCGGCTTCAGGTCGCGGTGGACAATGCCTTGCCGGTGCGCGACCGCCAGCGACTCGGCGACAGCGATGCCAATCTTGAAAATTTCGTTCAGCGGCATTGCACCTTTACGAAGGCGCTCGGCGAGAGTCTCGCCTTCGAGGAACTCCATGACCAGGTAATCGGTGCCATCCTGCGAGCCGATGTCATAGAGATGGCAAATGTGCGGATGGTTCAGCGAGGAAATGGCCCTCGCCTCGCGCTCCATGCGCTGCTTGAGTTCCGGCGAAGAAGAAAGATGAGAAGCGAGAACTTTGATCGCTACCGTGCGGTCCAGACGGGTATCCGTCGCACGATAAACTTCCCCCATTCCGCCGGCGCCCAGCGGAGATTGGATTTCATAGGGGCCGAGTTTCGTGCCAGAGGAAAGGGCCATCGGTGTCGCGCCATTATAGTCCGAAGCAAGGGCATTGAAGACAATCCGACGACTCTGGATGGATGGCTACTTAGAGCACCCTAAGAAGCAGGGTGTGCCGCGCATTCTATAATTCAGCCGGAGGTTTCATGCCAGGCTGGGGTACGGGCAGCTTCGACAACGAGGACGCGCAGAATTTTCTGGGGCGTCTCAATTCCATGGGAGTCGACGATCTGAGACAGATGCTGACTCATGCTGGCGACAAGGACTATCTCGAAGCGCCGGAGAGCGGCGCGGCGGTAGCGGCTGCGGAAGTTGTGGCGGCGCTGGTCGCTGCTGCAAACGACGAAACGTCTTCGCCCGCAACACCACGGCAAATCCTCGATTGGATAAGCAACGGCAAGGCTGTAGCCCCGCCCGATTTGGTTGAAGCCGCCCGTCACGCGGTGGAGAGGGTGCGATCTAACTCCGAACTCAAAGACCTGTGGCTCGAGGCGGAGGGATTGAACGAGTGGAGCGCGGCGCTGCGCGAGTTGAAGGAACGACTCAGCTGTTGAGCGCTCAATCCGGTTAAGCTGGACAGCCGAGGGCGGCTGTCCCTACGCAATCAGTCGGCGGCCGCAACCCCGGTGGTGGAATCGTTCTTGTCACCGGCGTTGCTGTTCTTCTCCGCCTGTCGCAGACGCAGAGCACGGTTCGAGGGCAAGCCGGCATCGCGGATCTTGTAAAGCAGGGCGCGATAGCTGATGCCCAGTGTGCGGGCTGACTGCTTACGATTCCAGTGGTGCTGTTGCAGCACCTTCAGGATGACCTTGCGCTCCAGTTCGCGCACGCACTGGCGCGTCATCTTCTTCAGAGAAATCGGACCGTCGAACGAGATCTCGGGATTGAAAAAATCCGGCTCGCGTGCCACCAGATCGTTGGTGATCACTTCCTCATGGCCCAGGATCACGTAACGTTTGATCAGGTTTTCGAGTTCGCGGATGTTTCCCGGCCAGTGATATTTCTGCAGCGCTGCCATCACTTCATTCGACAGGGGCCGTGCGCGGCAGTTGAACTTGCGGTTGTAGTATTCGAGGAAGTAGGTGCATAGATCTTCAATGTCGCCACGGCGTTCCCGCAGCGCGGGCATGTGCAGATTCACCACGTTGATGCGGTAGTAAAGATCCTGGCGGAAAGCGCCCGATTCAATTTCGGATTCCAGGCGGCGATTGGTCGCGCAGACCACCCGCACCTCGACTTTCTTGTCTTCCTGAGCGCCGATCCGGCAGAACTGCCCATCCTGCAGAAGTTGCAAAAGCTTTGATTGCAGCGATGGATCAAGCTCGGAAATCTCGTCGAGAAACAATGTTCCGCGGTGGGCGAGTTCGACACGTCCGGGCTTCGACCCAACGGCGCCCGTAAAGGCTCCTCTTTCGTAGCCGAACAGTTCGCTTTCCAGCAGCGTTCCGGGAATGGCGGGGCAGTTTACCTTTACATAGGGCCCGGTTTTCCAGGGAGATAGCCCATGGATAAGCCGGGCAATGATGTCTTTCCCGGTGCCGCTCTCACCGGTAATAAGGACAGGAACGTTGGCGGCGGCTACTTTTCCCAGCCGCGAACGAACCGCCTGCATGGCCTCAGAGTGGCCAAAAATTATGTGGTCCGGGGGAACCTCGCCGAGCGACTGCGCCAGAGCACTTACCGAAAGTGACGTCATAAGACTGAATACCCCATTGCGGTGATTGTTCACCCCGCATGCAGTAAAAGTGCATCCCGAGCACCAAACCGAGGAGGAGAGCAGAACGACCTGGAGGACTTCCGTTAAATGCTCAACTTATGAATGGCTTGGAGTGATGATATCCCGAGAGCGAGAATATCGGGCATGGCACCAACGTGCCATTATGAGACGGGCCAGGGGAGGGAAAAATAGTTCACATCGCAGAAGCGGTTTTCCTCAAATGCTTGCCGGAAACAGCCGCCGCGTCGGTATTCAAGGGGCGCGCGAACTTCACACCAAGAAGATGGTAGTCGTCAAGGTGCATAACCCACACCGCCTTTGCTTGCATGATGCGCGAAGAGATCCTCAAACCGTTGGCGGGGCCGATTGGAGCGCTCGGAATCTCGAGTGAAACCAGCGCCGATTTGGGCAAAGAACGCCGAACTATCACCATTGCACCCCCGGGAGAGATGTTAATGGCCGTGGCAAACTCCAGGGAATCCCTGCCATTTCCGTCGCGGGTGCGTATAAAAACCGGAATGGCCAGCTGTAACCGTGCCCACTTGCGTTCTTCCTTCTTCGATAAGCTACGAGGCACGCGTCTGCACCACCTTTTGAGGTATTCAAACCTAGGAAAGCACCTCAGGGGCCAAACTTCGAGCGGGGTCGAGCTGGCGCGGAATTGCTCCAAACCTCGCTACCAACACGGAGATTACCGAAGTACCATCCGACCTGGGGTTTTATAATGACTATCGGTCAGACCACAAAAGTGCAACGTTTTTCGCTTCGGTGCCTGTTTCGGCGCCGTTTCCAATTGACAGTCGGTTGCACCTGACATAGGATCACCCTATCCCCTCGTTCTGACAGTAGTAGACATCCCTCCCTCTAGAATGCGTTATTTGGATCCCCATGGCTTCGATATCGGAAAAAAGCCCAGCCGTCGTTCCCACTGGCGCTAATCCGAAGAATGGCTTGCCGTCAGCCGAAAAGGCTCTGGCTGCCGCGCCCATCTCCACGGACGATGGGACAAGCGAGCTCGAACAATTGCGCGACCGTTTCCGCAAGACAACGAGCGCTCTGGCTTCTGCTGCCCACGACCTCAAGACGCCCCTGGCGATCCTCAACGGCTACATTGAGCTGCTGCAGAGTCAGAAACTCGGACCGCTGAATGAACGCCAGCGCGAAGTGATGGGTGATATGTTTTCCAGCGGACAGCGGTTGCAGCAATTCATTCAGGATTTCCTAACCTTCAGCGTGCTGGAGACCGGCGAACTGCGCATGCAGTACGTGGAAGGTGACATGAATGGCTGCCTCTCTGAAGTTTGCCGGCACTGGTCAGGCCGCTTTCAGGAGCGCGGTCTCGCTCTGTATTTTCTGGCCAATGACAAACTGACGCCATTTGCATTCGATGCGCCCAAGATCCAGCGCGTGATTTCCAATCTTCTGGAAAATGCATCCAAGTACACACCACAAGGCGGCACCGTCTGGTTGCACGCCGAACCTCATATGTGGGAGCGTCGCAGCGTGAGCAAATCCGGAGCCAACGGCGACCGCCGCCGTCAAGCGGCGAACCTGCCTAATGCCGTCAAAGTGAGCGTAGCCGACACTGGCCCGGGAATTCGGCCGGAGTTTCATATGGAAATCTTCGATGATTTCTTTCGCCTGCCGGGCAGCGAATCGGCCGAGGGCATGGGGCTGGGACTCGCCATTGCCCGCCGCCTTCTCCAAGGCATGGGCGGTAAGATCTGGGTCGAAAGCGAGCCGGGCGCAGGTTGCAAGTTTTCCTTTCTCGTTCCGCTGAAGCCAATTCTGAGTAGTCCTCCACGAGGAACCCAATGAGCGAAGCCGCCAACATCTTGCTGGTGGATGACGAACCGGGAATGCTGCGCTATATCCGCACGCTGCTGGAAGTGGATGAGCACAAAGTTCAGACCGCCAGCACCGGCGAAGAAGCGGTCGAGCGCGTTCAAAAAGGATTGCAGCCCGACTTGGTGCTGCTCGATCTACTCATGCCCGGCATCGACGGGCTACAGACTCTCGAAAAGCTGCGCCAGCTCAAGCCGGGATTGAAAGTTGTCATGCTCTCCTGCGTAAACGACACGCGCAAAGTCGTGCAGGCGATGCGCCTCGGCGCGATCGACTATCTGACCAAACCGTTCCAGAAAGCCGAACTCGACGCGGTCATTGGACAGTGCGTCGGCACGGCCAAGGGCGAAACCTACGCCAGCGATATCGAGGAACTTTGCGACGACGTGTTCTTCGTCGCTGCCAGCCCGGCGATGAAGAAGATCCGCTCCCAGGCCGCGCTCGTCGCCAACGTCGACATCCCGGTCCTTCTGCTCGGTGAAAGCGGTACCGGCAAGGAAGTGCTCGCGCGTCTGATCCACAAACTTTCTCCTCGCGCCCACCGCACCTTCCTCAAAGTCAACTGCGCCGCGGTGCCCGCCGACCTGCTCGAAAGTGAACTGTTCGGATACGAAGCGGGAGCCTTCACGGGCGCGACCCATGCCAAGCCTGGGAAGTTTGAACTCTGCAACAAAGGCACCATCCTGCTCGATGAGATCGGCGAAATGCCGCCGCTCTTGCAGGCCAAATTGCTGCACGTACTTCAGGACCAAACATTCTCGCGCCTGGGCAGCCGCACCGTGGTCAAGGTCGACGTCCGCATCCTGGCCGCCACCAATATCAACATTCCCGAAGCGCTCGCCAACAAGCGTCTGCGCGAAGATCTCTATTACCGCCTGAATGCCTTCACGCTGTCGCTGCCTCCGTTGCGCGATCGCAAGGAAGAAATCCCGATCCTGCTGAAGCATTTCATGTCGCGCATGTCGGAATCGTACGCGCGGTCCCCGTTGCCACTTTCGGGCCCGTTGATGGAGGCGTGCCTGCGCCATTCCTGGCCGGGGAACCTGCGCGAACTGAGCAACTTCATCAAGCGCTACCTGGTTCTGGGAGATGAAACGCTCGCTGCATCCGAGTTACAGCCCCGGCCCGATGGCGGTGGAGGACAGCACTCCGATGGAAGCGGCCGAAGCGCGGGCGCTGACTCCGGCGGCGGCCTGAAGTCCCTGTCGCGCAATGCCAAAGATGAGGCGGAGGCCGAAGCTATCGCCCGTGCGCTCGACGAGACGAACTGGAATCGCAAACAAGCCGCGGTGCTGCTGAAGATCAGCTACAAAGCTTTGCTCTATAAAATTCGCCAGTATAACATCGCGCAAAGCCGAAGCACGCACCGCTTGTCCGCCGGGGCGTGACGGTCCAAGGCGCGAAGCCGTAACCTTAGACAGACAAGGACAGACAAGCTAAAAGCTAATGGCTAAGGGCTGGTTTTTGGTGCGGATGAGAGGACTTGAACCTCCACGACCTTGCGGCCACTAGGTCCTGAACCTAGCGCGTCTGCCAGTTCCGCCACATCCGCATAAAAGAAAAAATCGGCAGGGCCCTTTTTTCAGGGCGACTACACTAATATCTACTGGCTGGCGTCTGGTGTCAAACGAGCGCAACGTCATAACCTTTCCACGCGCCGTCATTTGAAAAACGCCGGGTCGTCCAAGACCATGGGAAATACCTCCGATCAAATACCGGCGGATGTGGCGAGGGAACTCCGCACGCTTGCGCATGATCTAAGCAATGCGCTCGAAACCATCGTGCAAGCCACCTACCTGATTTCGCAAGCTGCGCCGCCCGAAAACTTGCGCCGCTGGGTCGAACTGATCGATCAGGCCTCGGAGGAAGCGGTACAAATCAATCACAAGCTGCGCCAGGTGTTGCGCTCGCAAAGTTAGATTCGAGTTCGTTCGTGGAGAGCCGGGCGTCCTCGCCCGGCCGCCATACTGCCGGACCCTTCGACTTCGCTCAGGGCAGGCTCGCGAGACGCCCGTCGCTCCACCGTAAGACTCATCACGCGCTAGCCGAGCTTCGCGTCCATCGTAATCTTCGCGTTCAGCACCTTCGATACCGGGCAGCCCGTCTCGGCATTCTTCGCTGCGGTGTTGAAGGCTTCCGCGCTCGCACCCGGCACTTTCGCGACCACATCCAAGTGCACGGCAGTGATGGTCCAGCCCGCATCTTGTTTCTCCATAGTGAGCGTGGCGGCCGTGCTGATGCTCTCCGGCGTCAGGTTCGCGGTTCCTAGTTGCGCCGACAGTGCCATCGAAAAGCACGCTGCATGCGCTGCCGCAATCAGTTCCTCCGGATTCGTTCCGGGAGCATCCTCAAACCGAGTCTTAAAAGAATACTTCGTGTTCGAAAGAATACCGCTGGCGGACGAAACCGTCCCTTGCCCGTCTTTAAGACCACCCTTCCAGACTGCACTCGCTTTGCGTTGCATGCCAATCTCCTCAACTTAAGATGAATCAAGACTCCAGCCATTGTAAAAGGGATAGAGATTTTCAGCATGCTATGCCCACCTCAGTTAGAGCGCTAGAACTAAGGGCCGGGAGTTTGCTGAAAACTCGACTTCGACGTCCAGCCCCTAAAGGGGCTTCTGATTTGAAGAACTTATGGCATCGCTAAAGCGATGCCCTGATACGAAGCCGGAGTTGTTCAGTAAACTGCAGAGCCAAAGGTCGCGCTACCAGTTACCCCCGACTCGCCCGGAGTAATCTGTTCGAGTGCAGCCCCACCTTCTATACTCTCCCCGTGAACACCAATCCCGATCCGCGCTCGGAGCAGGCCGCGCCGCCGCCGGAAAACGGTGTGCTCTCACCGGGAAACGCCAACTCTCGCCGCTGGCTGGTGATCGCCGCCGCTGTGGGCGGGGTCCTTACGGGAACGCTCTTTATGGGAACGGGCACAGCGCGGGCGGCTTGGCAGGAGATCGCTCAGCTCCTCAGCCTGCACGGCAAGCCCGAGCCGGCGTCGGCCAACGTGCTCTCGGAACATGAAATCGAAGTCCTCGACCAGATGACGCCGCAGAACCAAGCGCAGCTTCTGCTCGAACGTTCCATCAATCACTATCGCGGGGCTAACGATCAGATCGCACAGCGCGTAGACCGGTGGCGCGGAAAGATCAAGCTCGATCAGAAATTGAATTCCCTCTTCATGACTGCGCTCAATTCCGACGATCTCCGGGTGCGTGCCGCCGCCATCGAGATCGATCTCGCTTGTCGCAATCTCGAAAAGAGCGTGGCCGCAGTGGACGGCCTCGAGCAGGACGCTCGTTTCGGAGAACAGGGCGCGCGTGCCAATGCGCTGTGGGATATCGCGCTGCTCGCCAATCGGGGAGTCGAACCCGGGCGCGCTACCGAGATCCTGCTGGCCTCGATCCACGATCAAAATGTGAACATCCGCTACTGGGCAGTGGAAGGATTAGCCTATCTCGGCACCGACGACACCATCGCTCCGCTCTTGCAGGTATTCCATGACGACCCTTAGCCGATGATCCGCGAGCGCGCCGCTTGCGGCCTGGCGCAGTCGGGTATGCTGAGCGAAAAGCAACGCCGCAGTGCAGTGCCGCAATTGCTCGACTTCGCTGCCGACACGTCTCTCGATTCGGAAACTCACAAGTGGGTCTTTCAAGCGCTCCGCGACATCACCGGACAGAATCTGCCCCACGACCCCGTCGCTTGGAGAGACTGGTACAACGCTAACGACGGACACTGGGCGCCGGTGACACGCGATAGCGAGTAGGAAAGCCGCGCAAAGGCGGGCTCTTTTCTCAGTAGAAATCAGAACAGCTCAAATAGAAGCCGCACTTCCTGCAAACCACCTTGCAGCAGTGTCCATGCAACTCGGAGGAGCAGTTGGGACAGATCGAGGCTGCATCCTTCTTCGAATTTGCCGGGACGAGATTCGCAGGAAAGACGGTCGCGGTTTCAGAAGCGTTCGGCGCAGTCGCGGAGCCGTGCGACCTCATAGTCAAATTCCGGGTCGGAGTCGAACTCATGCACCGTGTTGTAGCACAGATCCAGTCGCAAGAAAACAGTTGCGAGAGAATACGAACGTTCCCTGACACCAGTGTGAACCGGGGTGCACCCTCGCGGCCTTCTAGACAAACCCACGCCCGAGGTTTCTACTGTGGAAGCAATCGGGCGCGGTACCCAAGTGGTAAGGGAGAGGTCTGCAAAACCTTTATTCGTCGGTTCGATTCCGACCCGCGCCTCCAGCGGTTCTCTGCATTTAGCTGATTCCCACGGTACTTCTCTCCCCTGAGTGGGTCCGAGCACTGATGTACAATCCGACCCCAATGCAACTTGAGGAAAAGTCGCCGCGCATGACTCAAGCCGCCACAAAGAATCCCCCAACCGCGGACTATGGCTTGCGTCACGAGATTCTCTCTCCGATGGAGACGTTGGCTCAGTCCGTCTCCACCATGGCTCCGACGACTACGCCTGCGGCCACGATCCCTTTAGTTTGCGCCCTTGCCGGCAATGGGACATGGTTGGCGTATGCGCTGGCGACCGGCGCTGTGCTGCTCGTTGCCTTGTGCATTAGTCGCTATGCTCGGCATTCCGCATCGCCTGGTTCGTTGTACGCCTACGCTTCGATGACCCTGCCTCCATGGTTGAGCGCGACCGTCGCATGGAGTCTGTTGCTTGCTTATGTGGCGACTGGATCGAGCGTCATTGGCGGCTTCTACCACTACGCTAATTTGTTGCTGCGCGATGCCACGGGCCATGTCTACTCCGCTGTATTATTGGCCACTCTGGTCACCGGCGTCTCCATATGGATTGCCTACCGCGACGTGAAGATCTCCGCGCGCCTCATGCTGTGGATTGAGGCCACCTCCGTCACGGTGATTGTGATTGTGGTCGCGCTGCTTCTGGTGCGCCATGGCTGGCACTGGGATGGGGAACAAGTCCATCTCCATGGTATGACCGGCAGCGGGTTGCGGCTGGGACTGGTACTCGCGCTATTTAGTTTCGTTGGGTTCGAGAGCGCGACCACGTTGGGATCGGAGGCGCGCAACCCGCTGCAGACAATTCCACGCGCGGTCATCCAAAGCGCCATTCTCTCCGGAGCTTTCTTTACCGTCTGTGCCTATGCGGAAGTGCTGGGTTTCCACACGGTGGGCCATGACTTGGGCGCAAGCCAGGCGCCGATGTACCTGCTGGCCCAGGTTGGAGGCGTCCCCGTGCTCGGACTCCTGATCGATATTGGTGTGCTCGTGAGCATGTTTGCGGGAACTCTGGCATGTATTACAGCGGCGGCGCGCGTGTTGATGCTGATGGCGCACGACGGGCTTGCCCACGACTCTTTGCAAGCCACGCATGCAAAAAATCAAACGCCAAGTCGCGCTGTCATCATCACGGGAGCAGCCGCGTTGCTGCCGGTAGCGGTGCTTGCTGCCCGCGGCGCCAGCGGTTTGGATGTCTATGGCTGGATGGGTTCACTGGCGACCTACGGTTTTATCGTCGCCTATGCGTTGGTTTGCCTTGCCCTGCCGCGCTACTTGCGCGACCATGACGTTTACCGTTCGGGCGCCTCAATCGTTCCCTGGCTGGCGGGCGCCGCCATGCTGCTCGCACTGGCTGGAAATCTATACCCTGTGCCCGAAGGACCGTACGGCAAGCTTCCCTACGTCTATCTTGCCTATCTGATGGCTGGACTTCTGTGGTTCGCATTGCGCGGACGCCGTAAAGAAGCAGCGCCCGGCAAAAGCTAAGGGCAACGCCGCCAGCCATATCCGCAGGGCAGCCGCAACCATAAAAATATTAAATCGGTGCCAAAGAAATTTTGACTGACTTGAAGTCTTTCCTTCCGCACTCAACGGGCGTAGATTCGGTATTCATTTGTTTACGTGCAGACGCGCGCTAACCAGCCAGGCCACGAACATTGTTTCCGACAAGACAGGAGTGGTGGAAAAGACCGTTCGTGGCGGCGCTGCACGGTTTTAACGCCGGAAATCTCCGAGGCCGTTCATGATTAAAAAAGTCGGGTTGGTCGTTCTGCTCGCAATATTTTCCTTGGGTATTTTTGCGCCTCTCGCTCATGCGCAGCAGACGCTCGGCGGCATCACTGGTTCTGTCTCTGACAAGACCGGAGGCGTGCTGCCGGATACTGAGGTGACGATCGTCGCCGACCAGACCAAGCTGACCCGCAGCCTCAAGACCAACGCCAACGGCAGCTACGACTTCGTCAATCTGCCCATCGGCACGTATACGCTGACATTCACTCACGACGGATTCCAAACGCAGAAAATCCCCTCGATCACCGTGCAAGCGAATCGCACGGCAACCATCAATGTGGCACTGCCGGTCGGCCAAGTAGGCACGGTCATCGAAGTGCAAGCCGACCCGCTGATGAATGCGGTCGACACGACGAACGGCTACATCCTCGAACAAGATCAGATTGCGGACGTCCCGCTGCCGACCGGCAGCTTCACGGGGCTCGCCATTCTTTCTCCCGGAGTCAATGCCGAACTGCCCGCCGGCACCGGCGCCAATGCCGGACTCGGCAATCAGCCGATCTGGGCCAACGGCCAGCGCGACACGAGCAACACTTTTCTGCTCAACGGCGTCGACGCCAGCAATCTGTTCAACGGCAAGACCACGAGTTCTGTCGCATCCGCCCGCGTCGTCAACAATACGGGCGTTGCCGGCGCCAGCAGCACCACGGCAGAAATTATTCAGAGCTCGGCCGCGCCCTATCTTGCGATCGGCCAGGCGCTGCCTACGCCCGCTCCAGAGACGGTTCAGGAATTTCGTGTCAACACCTCGATGTATGACGCCCAACAAGGATCGACCAGCGGCGCGCACATCGACATGAGCACCGCCTCCGGCACCAACGCCATCCACGGCAGCGGTTATTTTCACCATGGCGGCGACGGCCTGAACGCCGCTCCGTTTTTCTATAAGCAAGATGGCAACATCCCCAGCAACGAAAAAGTGCCCGCGTTGCACCGTTACGTGGCGGGCGGAACGCTCGGCTTCCCGCTGATCAAAGACAGGCTTTTCGGCTACCTCAGCTACCAGCACACTCACGTTTCCGATCTCGAGATTGGCACCTCGCGCACGGCCGTGCCTTTCGGGTTCACAGACCAGATTCGCAACGACACGACGGCACTCGCAACCCTCGCCAACAACGACTTCCAACCAGCGTGCGGACAAACTAACCAGCCTGCCTGCATCACCGCTGCCAACGTGGATTCGGTCGCCCTCAAAATGTTGAATGCCAAGTTGCCGAACGGCCAGTACCTGATCCCGTCGGCAAATCCTAGTTTTACGCCAACCCTTAACTTTCCGGAAAATGTTTTCCTCACACAGCCGGCGTATTTCATCACCGACCAGGCCGTATCCGATCTCGATTATCTCGTCACCAGGAAAGACACGCTCGCCCTGAAGTATTACTACCAGCATGATCCAACCACGGCGCCATTCGGCTTTTCTTCTGTCCAAGGCTTTACCCAGAAGTTAGACGCTGGCAGCCAGGTGGCCAGCATCACCAACACGCAATCGATCACATCCAGCTTCAGCGTGACGGAGGTCTTCGGCTTCATCCGCGAGAAAATCTACAGCACCATCGGCCAGCCCTTCACTCCTCAAGCGATGGGCATCAATGCGTTTGGCTCGACGGTTTTTCCTGGCATTACAATCGTTGATGATTTAGGGAACGCTGCGGCTGCTAATACCGGCGGCGTTTTTAACGCTGGCTTAAATATTGGAGGTACCGCAGCTTCGCAGGGCGCGTTCACCGGAATTTTCCAAAATCGCTGGATGCCTTCCGCCAGCGCCATTTGGAACCACGGCAAACACACCGTTACTTTCGGCGGCAGCTTCTCACACACGCAGCTCAATGCCCGCGATCGAAGAACGAACACGGGCACGATCGGCTTCGACAATTTCCTGAGTTTCCTCACGGGCAGTGCCGTGACCTACTCGGCGAATGGCTTCATTGACACTAACTTCTTGCAGGGAGACGCCAACCGTTACTATCGGTCGAACGAAAGCGGCCTATACGTCCAGGACAAGTTTCAGCTGCGCCCGAATCTCAGCGTCAGCTTCGGCTTGCGCTTCGACGACCACGGAGGTCTAACGGAAAAGAACGGCAAAATCTTCAATTTCGATCCGTCGCGTTACAGCTACGATGCGACTAGCGACACCATCACTTCGAACGGATTCATTGTCGCGGGCAACAATCCTTTATTCCCAACGAAAGGCGTCAGCAATTCGACGCTCACCGGCCGCCAGTGGGGCCTGGCGCCGCGCATTGGCGTGGCGTGGAGCCCGAGGATGTTCAACGACAAGGTCGTCGTGCGCGCGGGCTGGGGGATGTACTACGATCGCGGAGAGCTCTTCACCTACCTCTCTCCTGGCTTTGCCTCCGGCGTGATCGCGGGCGGCCCCTTCGGTGTGAACCAGACTCCGCCGTGGGTGAATGCTTCGGCTTGCAGCCCCTACGCGTACTCGCCATGCACCTTCGAAAACCCTTGGGGGCTTACGCAGGGTCCCCCTCCCACCGGCAACCCCAAAGATCTGTTCCTGCCGAATGCGAACCTGATCACAACCGGCATACCGCTGTTCCCCTTCGCCGATTACAACCGCGCCAATAAGCTTCCCTACACTCTTAATCAGACACTCAACATTCAATGGCAGCCGCGTCGCGACCTCGCCATCGAGATTGGCTATGTCGGCAATCTCGGCCGCCATGAAATTGTTCCCTTGCCTTTCAACCAGGCGCGGATCGCCTCGCCATCCAGCCCGATCCTCAAGGGTACGCAGTTTGAGCAAGATCACACCTACGGCTACTCGATTGTCACCCAACAGAATACCTTCAACGCCGCGACCCTCCCCGTCACCAACCTCCCGGACAGCGGCCAGGCCTATCAGCAAACATTCGAAGGCGGAAATGTCGACCTCCGCGTTCCTTACATTGGTTACTCCTCGGAATCTGAGTCTTACACTGCGGCGGGCATTTCGGCCTACCATGCTCTTCAGACGCACGTGGAAAAGCGCATGAGTCATGGCATCGCTCTAGGAGTCTCCTACACCTACTCGCACGCGACCGACGAACAAAGCGCTTTGGGCCTCTTTTACAACGGCAACAATCCCCTGAATCTGCGCTCCGGTTATGCTCTCTCCGACTTCGATCGCAAACACGTACTGAATTTCACCTATACGTACGAACTGCCGAGGTTTTTCTCGGCATCCTCGATCAAGGGAAGAGTTGCCAATGGATGGGCGATTTCGGGTTTGACCGTGATTCAGAGTGGCCAGCCGTATAGCGTGGTCGATTATTCTGGAGCGGTGGGCAGCATATTCTATGGCGTGAACGACGGCATTACGAATCCAATCGTTCCGCTCTCCGGTTGCACGCCGCAACAGGCTGTCACCGGGGCCTCGGGCGTGAACCTTAATGCCCCCTCGCTCAAAGCCAGCTGCTTTGGCCTTCCCTTGCTGGCGCCCGGCGCTTTGAATGGTGCCATTCCGACCAACGATCCCTACGAAACCAACTTCATCGACCATGGCCAGCGCAATATCTTCCGGCAGCCGTGGCAGATTCGCCCCGACATGTCAGTCGTCAAGACGACACAGATCACCGAACGCTACTCGCTCAAGTACGAGTTGGAAATCTTCAACCTGACAAACACCACAAGTTTTGATATCCCGATCAACGACGTGAGCCAGAACCCTAACTTCAACGGCTTCCCGTGGACAACCCCGCCTCCGCCCCTGCCGGCAACGATTCCGCCCTGCAACCCCAACTTCACAGGCTCTCTTTACGTTTGTCCGACGCTCGGTGGCCTGGGCATCACGAACAAGACCATCGGACCTCCGAGGCAGATCCAGATGTCACTGAGCCTCACCTTCTAGTCGAGTGACGAACTGCCGTTCGCCTGGCACGCCGTCACTCTTTTCCGACATTTGGGAGCGTACCCACCAGGAAATCGCGGGTCTCCTTCCGGATGGAGACCCGAAACGTCTTCGGAGCAATTTGCGCGTTCTCTCGGGTGGAGGCTAGAGGGAATCGACGAGGCAACGCATTCGTGCGGTTAATCCGCAGGCGAATTTCCGAGAGGTTATGCCAACAATCCGAATGGCGGGTTAGGGAATCTAATGAACCATGCGTGTACGAAAAGAGTTAATCGGTTTCATTGCAATCACTCAGTCCGTTCTTTTTTTGACCCATTATCTCCTCTATGAGACGTGGACCTTTTCGCCCGCAGGGAGTGAAACCTTCGAGCAGATCGTGCACGCGCTCGGCAGGACTGATCGTGACACCGCTCACAGGGTGTGGCGTATTTTCAACAAAGCTGTCGATGCCTATTTCCATCGTTGGACCTCCTCTCGCAAGGCCTGCTCTCGAAATTACAAATCGGAGGCAAGGCGCCTCTGTGCCTCAGTCTGCACCCGCTGCACGAACACGCCGGCAAATGCCCGGCGCACTCCGTAAAATACGATGCCCCAGAGCGCTGTCGCCAACAAAGCCAGTGGTAGACCGGCCGGTGCCATCAGCGAATGGAACAAGAGAATGTTCACCAGGATGGGTCCCAGCAGGATCAGTGCCAGAGGAACAAAGCGGTTCGCCAGCAGGAGCGCTCCACCGATCACCTGCAGCAGAAAGACGAGCACCATGTAATTCGAAACAAACAACACGGTGAAGTACTGTCCCGCCAGACCAGTCGGCGGAGGCATGGGGATGAAGTGAAGAAAACCGTTTAGTCCCATGACCAGGAACAGCAGGCCAAGCAGAATCCGCGCAATTAAGGTTGCGATTTTCATAAATGTATTGGTTCCTTTCTGTTCGATTTATGCTGCTGCCGCGCGCACTGCCTCCAAAGTTGGCTTCAGGAAAGTCTCACGATCCACGGCGCCCGTCATCACCTGGGCTGCTCCACCCGCAGTCACGAACTTCACATCGGTCACGCCGATAAAACCGAGAATGGTCTTCAGATAAGGATCGATAAAGTTCAGCGCGCTCGCGGGCGTGCCCGCCGCATAGACTCCACCGCTGGCGGCGAGGATCGTAGCCTTCTTGCCATGGAGCATTCCCTGCGGTCCGCTTTCGGCATAGACAAACGTGTGTCCTTTGCGAACGACTTGGTCGATCCAGAGCTTGAGCACGGAGGGAATGGAGAAGTTGTGCATCGCGACACCGATAACGTATTCGTCCGCGCGCAACAACTCGGCGATCATTTCGTCCGAAGGAGCCAACGCTGCCTTCTGCTCCGGCGTGCGTGAGGCCTCAGGCGTAAACGAGGAGTAGATCCACGCGGTATCCACCGGCTTTGGGGGATTGGCTGCGAGGTCACGGTAGATCACCGTTCCGTCAGGGTGAGCGTTTTGCCAGGTCTTGACAAATTCGCGCGTCAACTCGCGGCTGATAGAGCTTCCAAGCGGGCTCGAATCCAGATGTAACAGGGTAGGCATAGTCGATCTCCTTAGGCGACGCAAGATGTTTAGACAACTAGTGTCGTATATAGTAGACGACGTGCGTTGTTTTTCGGATTCTTTTTCTCTATGCTACCCTCTAATAAAGAGAGTCCCATGCCCATCTCTGACTGCGAAGTACGCGATCCACGAATGCGACGAACGCGGCAGCTCCTTCAGGGTGCCCTGCGTAACCTCATGCAGAGCAAGAGCTTCGACGAGATCGCCGTGCAGGATATCACCGAGGCCGCCACCGTCAATCGCGCCACTTTCTACGATCACTACACTGACAAATATGCGCTGCTGGAAGCCATGGTCGCCGGTGGCTTCCATACGCTTCTCAACGAACGCAATGTCACCTATAACGGGACCTGCCCGTCTGCGGTGAGGGCCGTCATCCTGGCGACCTGCGACTACCTGACCCAAACTCACGCGGGTGGCACGGAATGCCAGCGCCAAAGCGCCTTCGAGCCACTGATCGAGGCGGCAGTGACCACAGCCATTCGTAGGGTGTTGATGGCAGGCATGCCGAAATCCGGTTCTGCTTCGGGTCCACCACCCGAGATGATTGCCACTGCTGCCAGTTGGGCCATTTATGGGGCCGTCAAGGAATGGTTCAGCACCGCGGGCCGTCCTCCGGCGGAGGAGGTCATACCGCTCGTCATGCAGTTAGTCATCCCCATTCTTGAATCCGCAGCCTCCAGAGATCCCCAGCCAGTCGCAGTTCACCACTAAAGCTCTCGTGGCTGGATGAATCATGGCCCGGATGAATCATTCAGAAACCCACATAGTGACAATCAATTCGAAAATTGGGATGTCAACTGGCGATAATAGGCGACTTCTGCATACGACTTTGTTGCTTCATGAGTTTCGAAATGGTTGTATGAGAATCCAAATGAGTATCGACCACGCCCACCATGGAATGGGTATGGAGTTGCGATGCAAAAGTCGGGGAGCGGAAGTCGAATGACAAAGAAGCTGCCTGAGCAGTATTTGTCAGCTACGTTCCTACGTCAATTCCCGCCAATGCAGATTCAGTGCCAGAAGGACTTCGGTTGGATCTGTCCGCCCCATCCTTGTTTCCTCGATCAGGCTCTACCCCGGAACTGGATGATCTTCCGGCGCTCGCGTTTTGATGGTCTGCCTGCGGGTAACTCTTCGAACTGTTTCATCGCTTTTCGCTCGTCTGCCAGTTTCTTCCGCAATTCACGGCTGGCCTCCGTTTCGAAATAGAGTCCTCGCGCAACCGAGGCCGGACCCCGCACGGCACTCAACAGCAGAACCTCTACCTGAAAGTCGCCGCCGTCCGTTGTCACTCGCAGCCGGTCGCCAACACGGACCTCGCGTGCTGGCTTGGCCGGCTGGCCGTTCGACTCGATCCTGCCGAGTTCGCAGGCACGTTTGGCCAGTGCGCGCGTCTTGAAAAATCTGGCGGCCCAGAGCCATATATCGATTCGTACGCTGGTCATAATCTGTCTTCAGTGTAAGGGCAAGAGTGTAAGGTCAAGGCAAGTCTTGTATTCTGGAGCATATTCCTGAAAGTATTCTGAAACGGCGGCACTTCGCGCTCCGAGAAACCGGATCAGCTCGGAATCAAATCACAGGAGACTCTCGTGGGTAAATTCATCTGCTTCCTGGCGCTCTTGGTCGTCGGTATCAGCCTGCCTGCCCTAACCATGGCGGAGTCCTTCGCTCAGTCTAACGGCAAGCCTTTACGCGTCGCCATCGTCGGACTGGTGCATGGGCATGTCGCCGGTTTTCTCGGTCCCGCCCTAAAGCGCAGCGACATCCAGATTGTCGGTATCGTCGAGCCGGATCAGCAACTCGGACACCGGTACACGAACCAGTTCAAGCTCGATCCGCAATTGCTGTACAGCGATGTTGAACCGATGCTGACGACGGTGCAGCCGCAGGCCGTGTTGGTGTACACCGACACGCGCGATCATCGCCGCATTGTGGAAGTCGCGGCACGCCATCGCATTCCGGTGATGATGGAGAAGCCTTTGGCAGTCACCTTGGAAGACGCGCTGGCGATCAAGCGGGCGGCCGACGCGGCGCACATCCCTGTGCTGGTGAACTACGAAACCACGTGGTATCCCAGCAATACTGCTGTGTATCACTTTGTGCGCGATGGTGCGCTCGGCGATATTCGCAAGGTTGTCGTACATGATGGCCATAAGGGTCCGAAGGAGATCAATGTCGAACCCGAATTCTTCTCCTGGCTGACGGATCCAGCGCGCAACGGTGCGGGAGCACTGTTCGATTTCGGCTGTTACGGCGCAGACCTCATGACGTGGCTGATGCAGGGGTCAGTGCCAATCACGGTCACGGCGGTCACTCAACAACTGAAGCCTGAGATTTATCCGCACGTCGATGATGAGGCGACCGTCATTCTCACTTATCCGAAGGCGCAGGCCATTCTGCAAGCATCATGGAATTGGCCGTTCGACCGCAAAGACATGGAAGTATATGGAGAGACCGGCGAAGCGATCACGGTCCGCCGCGACGACCTTCGCATACGTCGGAAGGGAGACGATGAAGAGCGGCAGCAATCCGCTCCGGCGCTCACCGCTCCGTACGACGATCCAATCTCATACCTGATCGCAGTCGTCTCCGGAGAGATCAAGCCCACCGGACTTTCGGCGCTCGATACGAACATTATCGTGGTCCGCATCCTGGACGCCGCGCGAGAGTCGGCAAGAACAGGCAGGACGATCAGGCTCGCAGATCGGTAGGCCAGGGGAGCCGAGTGTCTCATGCGCGTTGGTGGGAAGTGCGGGAGAGCCCATCCCACAATGCACCTGTGTCCTCCCCGCGCGGAATAAACCACTTGGACTCTAAGGTGCATCTGAGGGCAAGGCGCTTTTCGCTGACGTGGCGGCACTTCTGAGACCTATGCTTCCTTATGAGAGTGCGTTATAAGAGGGACTATGCGGTTCCATGCCAAAGCCGCCCTGCTATTTCTCCTGCTCTGCGTGCCAGCTGCCCGTGTCGCGTCAGCGCAAGAGAAGCAGGCAAGTTCCAACGGAGCTTATCGAGCCACTCGAGAGACTCCCGACCTGCACCAGACGCCGATCGGGTCCCCTGCGCTGACCCTGAGTGAGGGTCGGTCGATTCTGGATCTCGCGCTGGATTCCCGCTATCATGCGCAGTTTGCTTTCGACTGCTCCCACTTCGTCCACGGAATCTATGAGCGCGCCGGTTTCCCTTATGAATACGCGAGCTCTTCGGACCTTTACGCGGGGATCGACGAATTTCGACGAGTCGCACGTCCACAACCGGGCGACTTGGCCGTCTGGCGCGGACATGCTGGGATTGTAGTTGATCCCGTTCAGCATTCCTTTTTCAGCGTGCTGCGTTCGGGCCCCGGTGTCGCTTCGTACGATTCGCCGTATTGGAAACAGCGGGGACGGCCCCACTTCTTTCGTTACGCCAAGTCGATTCCTAGCGGCGCCCGCTCCACCCAGATTCGGGCTGTGAGCTGGAAAACCAAGGTCTCGAGCAACACGGAACCGCGCGAAACGGCTGCTGATGAAGCAGCGTCCAATGAGACCGGATCCTCCGCAAGGCTTGCGGAAAGTCAGCCAGTGAACGCGGAAACACCTCGCGTTGTGTTCTTGAATTTCGTTCGGCACAAACCGGATCAGGTGCAGGCGGCCTTCTTGCAAGCATGCAATGATTCGGAGGAGACGCTCCGTGGGCGTGACTTCTTCAAGCCGGCTCAATCTCTGGTTGTGTTCGGCGATTTCGAAGTAAAGAAGGTGCATATTACAGGAAACCAGGGCTGGATCGATGTTCAGATCGATGAATTGGTTTCTCTCACGGGAGGTAAGGTGGAGGTGCGCAAACGGTCGGAGCGGCAACGATGGACTCTGAGGCGCGACGACAGTAAGAGTTGGAAGCTGACCCCTTCGCGGAACGCGATCTACCTTCCTCAACACACAGCCGAGCGCATCCTCGCACATAGGCTCGCACAGCTCACCGAGGACACTTCCGACAACGCTCCCCGCAACACCGGTGGAACTCAGGAGAAGGCCGAGCTGGCGCGCCTGCTTGATGTGCTTTTCGGAAAATAGCCAACCCTTCCGAACTCAGGAAGCGCCGGTCCGCGGAGGTTGCAATCGCGGCCACTCTGCGAAGTTCTACTTCTTTTTCGGGGGCAAATATTTCTTCTCTATTGAGGCGACCACCACGTAGTTCGGGTCCACCATTTCGTTGAGATGAATCCGCGCGACTTTTGACAGCAGCTCATAAGCATCGAGTTCCGACAAACCGTAGTCCTTGTGGATCCAGTGCACAAGTTCGGTGAAAGCGATGCGCACCGCATCATCCAGAGGACGATAAGCGCCCACCGTCATGATGGCGTCGTCGTTTTCAAATTGGGGCCAGGCGATGGTGCGGCCCTTGATCAGGCTCAACTGCACGCGCGCCTTCAGCGGAACCTCGATGGCGGTGCCGGCGATTTCTCCGTCGCCCATGGCGGCGTGGCCGTCGCCGATGTAGAACAGTCCTCCCTTCACATTCACCGGAAAATACACGGTGTTGCCCACGCTGGCTTCGGGCGAGTCCATGTTGCCGCCAAATTCCGCGGGGACCACTGAACTGCGCGCCTCACCATTGGCTGGTGCGACTCCGATGCAGCCGAAGAAAGGATGCATGGGAATCTTGACGGAGAAATCCGAATCGAGCGCCTTGAATAGGGCCGTGTTCGCGGCGTGATCAATGTGGTAGTACCAAATGCGCTCGGGCAGCGGCGGATGCAGCATGGGGGTGTAATTGGTCTCGTTGATCGCGCCAAATCCGGGAGCGAATGCGCCCACGCCCGTGTCGCCATCGACTTGGAGATCGAGAATCTTGACGGCGAGCGTGTCGCCGGGCTCGGCACCCTCGACGAAAAATGGCCCGCTCAGCGGATTGTCGCCTTTGACCAGGCTGAGCGTGTCCCCGGGCTTCTTGAGCGCGTTCCCAAAGCAGTCCAGCGTGTTGGTATCAAGGATGTCGCCTGACTTTAAGCGCGCCACCGGTTCGGCGGTGGCGAATAGATACTTCACGTTGTCGATGGTGGTGGTGTAGTGGACGACGTTGGCCGTCTGTCCCGGAGCCGTTTGCGCGTCGAACACGGCCGATGATGCCAGCACCACGGCCAGCAGCGTCAGAAGGCCATTTCTCAACTTCATGCCGGTTGCCTCATTGTCGTGATAGCGACGCCAGAGTTTTGCCGAGCTGTGCTCGGCTTGGGCGGGCGGGAAGCCCGTCCCCACACTAGCTTCTACGAAACATATTCGCGAATGTAATCGTCGCGCGAGGCGACGAGCTTTTGAGCGTCGCCATCGAAGATGACCTTGCCATCGCGCAGGATCAGAAAGCTCATAGGCACTTCGCCACGTTGGCCTTTGGGTAGAGCGACCATCCGATTGGTGGCCTTGTCGAAGTGATGAGTCGCCATGGTGAAGGCATCCTGAAGTCGGTGGGTCACCATGAGGGCGCTGGTTTTGTAGACGTCGCGTTGTTTCACGATGAGTTCGACGATCGTATTCGAGGTTACGGGATCGAGTCCGCCGGTAGGCGAGTCGTAGAGCAGCACCTCGGGCTCGGTGATGATGGCGCGAGCGATGGCCACGCGCCGCCGCATGCCGCCTGACAGTTCGGACGGAAACATGTCGTAGGTTTGCTCCAACTCCACGAAACGCAGCACCTCGCGGACCCGCCGCTCAATTTCCTCCGCGGAAATCCCCTCTTCCATCAGGCGGAAAGCGACATTTTCGTATACTTTGAGCGAATCGAAGAGCGCGCTTTCCTGGAACACGATGCCCACGCGTCGGCGCAGTTCGAACAGCTCCTGTTCTGTCATGCGTGTGACTTCCTCTCCCAGCATAAAGATCCGACCGCTATCGGGCCGCATGAGTCCAATGGCAAGCTTGAGGAGAGTGCTCTTGCCCGACCCGGCGACGCCAAACAGCGCCTTGGTTTCGCCGTGCGGCAACTGAAATGAAATGCCGTCGAGCACGACTTTTTCATCGAACGCGATCGAAACGTTATCGAACTCGATGGCATAGCCAGAGGGACTTACCGCCGAAGCAGCCGGATTTTCGCTGGGCAGAGTGGGAGCCGACATCGCTTACCTGTAACCAAAAATTGCGAAGATCAATTTGGTAACGAAGAAGTCCACTATCAGAATCAAGACCGAAGAAGCGACCACGGCTTGGGTGGTCGAACGGCCCACGCCCTGCGTCCCGCCACGCGTCGATATGCCGTAATAGCAGCCTACGGTGGCGATGATGAACCCAAAGAGCACGGGCTTGACGAGGCCGGTGAAGACATCGCGGAAGACAAGGATCTGCCAGACGGAGGTCCAATACTGCTGAGTGTCGAGCCCGAACAGCAGATGCGCGACGCCATAGCCACCGACCAGCCCGAGCAGATCGGCGATGATGGTCAGAAAAAACAGCATGAAGGCGGTGGCCCCAACTCGTGGCGTAACCAGTTTCTTGGTAGGGTCGGTGCCCAGGGCACGCATGGCATCAATCTGTTCGGTCACGATCATCGAACCGAGTTCGCTGGCCATGCCGGAGGCGTTCCGGCCGGCCACCATCAGCCCGGTAATGAGCGGTCCGAGTTCCGTGACCATGCCGAGCGACACGAGCTGGCCGATGAGCGTGACCCCGCCGAATCGTTGCAATGTGCTGGCTGAGTTCAGCGCGAGGAGCGCGCCGACGGAGAGTCCCGTCAGGATCACTATGGGTAGCGACCCGACGCCGATCAGGTCCGCCTGCTGCACCATGTCTCCCATGTACAGCGGACGCCGGAAGAAGTTAGCGAGGGATTGCGCCGCCAGCAGGGTGTATTCCTGAACCGCCAAAGCAACGTCTTTGGCGACTTCAAGGGGCGAAATCAGTTCGAGTTCGAGCGCCATGTCTGCTTAGGGAACTGCTTGCTCAAGGAACTATAGCAGAGTCTGATTTCCCGTAGAGACGCGGTTTGCCGCGTCTCGGCAGACAGAGCAAGCCCCGTCTCTACAGGTGTAAGACGAGATCTCTACTCCCGGTTCTTCTTCTTGATCTCGATGGTCAGGCGTTTGATTTTCTGATTCAACGTGGAGAGCGGGACGTGGAAGCGCTCCGCTGCTTCGGTCTGGTTCCATCCGCACTTCTCCAGCATGTCGATGATGATCCGCCGTTCGCAGTCCTCCATGATGCCGAATAGCGTGGCTCCCGCATTTGCATCCAGGTTGGGAATCGAACTGCCACGGCCAACGATGTGGTCGGGCAGCAGATCGAGCCCAATGTCGCTGTCGGAAGATAGCACCACGGCGCGTTCGATCGTATTCTCCAATTCGCGGACGTTGCCTGGCCACGAATAGCTCACCAGCGGGCGCAACGCCTCGGTGGTAATGCGGCGCCGGGGCCGCTCATTTTCCTCGGAATACTTCTGGAGGAAGTGCTGCACCAGCAGCGGAATATCCTCGCGGCGCTGCCGCAGCGGCGGCAGATCGATGCTGATTACGTTCAGCCGGTAGAACAGGTCTTCGCGGAAGCGGCCTTCGCGCACCATTTGGCGAAGATCAACGTTGGTGGCGGCGATCACGCGCACGTCCACTTGAATTTCCTGCACGCCGCCCAGGTGCATGAACTTGCGATCCTGCAATACGCGCAGAATTTTGCTCTGCGTGTCCATGGTCATGGTGCCGATCTCGTCGAGAAAGAGCGTGCCCCGGTCGGCGACTTCGAACAGCCCCTTCTTCGACGCCACCGCGCTCGTAAAGGCCCCCCTCACGTGCCCGAACAGCGTGGATTCGAGCAGGTCGGGCGGTGTGGACCCGGAGTTGACGGGTACGAACGGGCGGTCGCGTCGCGTGGAATTCAGATGGATCGCCTTGGCGATCAGTTCTTTGCCCGTGCCGCTTTCGCCTTGCAGCAGGATCGTCGAGCGGCTGGGTGATACCTGGGCGACCAGATCGAAAATCTTCAGCATGGGCTCGCTCTTGCCCACGATGTGCTCAAAGTTGTAGCGCTGCTTGAGCGCGCGCTTCAGTTGAATGTTTTCTTCTTCCGCCTTCTGGCGGGCGACGGCGGCGCGCACGTCGGCCAGCAGCTTCTCGTTGTCCCACGGCTTCTGGATGAAGTTGGTAGCGCCGGACTGCATGGCGCGGACCGCGTTCTCCACCGAGCCATAGGCGGTGATCATGATCACTGGCTGCTGGGCGTGCAGCAGCCGAATCTCCGAGAGCACCTCCATCCCGTTCTTATCGGGTAGCGCCAGGTCGAGCAAAACCACGTCAAAGGTGCGCTGTCCTATCTGCGCCAGACCTTCGCGTCCGCTGCCCGCGACGAAGACGGTGTAGCCCTCGAGCTGAAGAAGGGTTTCGAGCGACTCCCGGATTTCGGCTTCGTCGTCGATGATGAGGATTCTGCCCGCGCTTTGCGGCGTGTTTTGCGGCGTGCTTCGGCGCGTGATTGGCGTTACTTCAGACAATGCTAAGTCAGACATGGACTGCCTTCCTGATCAGCGGGAAATCCAGGGTGAAGGTGGTGCCTTCGCCCGGGCGGCTCTCCACGCGGATATTGCCCGCGTGTTCCTGGATGATGCCGTAGGTGACAGAAAGTCCAAGACCGGTGCCGCGATTCTGGCCATCCGCGGGAGATGTCTTGGTAGTGAAAAATGGATCGTAGATGCGCTGAATATGTTCCTGCGCAATGCCCGAGCCGGTGTCAGAGACGCGCACGCTGACGAATTCCCCGTTCAGCGTCGCGACGTTCAGGACTCCGCCACTGGACATCGCGTCCTTGGCATTCAAGAACAAATTCAGAAACACTTGCTGCAGGCGTCCGGAGTTGCCCTGAATCAAAGGAAGGTTTTCGTAGAGTTCGGACTGCACCTGGATGTGAGCCACCTTGAACTGGTGTTCGAGCAACGCGAGCGTATCCGCGATGACTTTGTTTAGACTGATTTCGGTCAATTCCGTGCCGGTGGTGCGGGAGAAGTTCAGCAGATTGTTGACGATCTCCGAGGCGCGGAATGTCTGTTTAGTGATTTTCTCGAGGAGCCCCGCTTTCTGCGGATCCGACTGCAACTGCTTTGCCAACATCTGCGTGTAGGAGGAGATTACAGCCAGCGGCGTATTCACTTCGTGCGCAACGCCAGCGGCCAGCAGTCCGATCGATGAAAGTTTGTCGGCTTGGGTGAGCTGGACTTCAAGCTCGATCCTCTCCGTGATGTCGTCCATGATCACCAGCCGCCCCACCACGTTGAACTTGCGCGTTACCAGCGGCGCCATCGCAACATTGACGATGCGCGATTCGCCGGTGGGAGTTCCCAACCGGAACTTATAAAGATTGTGGATGCCCGGATTCTGCCGAACGCGGTAGAACTCCTCGACGAAGGCGGCCGGAAAAACCTCGCTCAACGATCGCCCCACCACTTGCCAGCGTGGCTGGGCATACATGACTTCCATCTGCGAGTTCCAGGACTCGATGCGGTCTTGCAGGTCCACGGCCATCACGCCGACGTTGATGGATTCAACAATGTTCTCGTTGAAATCCTTGAGCCGCTCGTACTCGCTCACCTTCTGCTCGAG
This sequence comes from uncultured Acidobacteriaceae bacterium, assembly GCA_963772195.1. Classification (GTDB taxonomy): domain Bacteria; phylum Acidobacteriota; class Terriglobia; order Terriglobales; family Acidobacteriaceae; genus Acidiflorens. Next base: position 1,366,087 of record CAVYWE010000007.1, read on the forward strand.
CGAGGCGTACAGCCTCCCGTTCTGGATCGCGATGCCGATGTATCCTGCCAGCGCTTCGAGCAACTCCACGTCTTCGCTCGAAAGAAAGTCGCCTTGCATAGTCTTGCCCAGTCCGAGGAAGGCGATGGTCTTTTGCCGCGCATGGCAGGGAATGTAGTAGTTCAGATCCAGGCGTCCGATGGCTTCTTGCGCAGTGGCATTCTCACGCGGCAACTGGTGCGTGTTTTCGAAGAAGATATGCCCAACAGCGTCTTCGATTCGCGGTTTCGCGAGGAACGACAGGTCGAGACCGGTGACGTGCGCGATCCCGAACGATTTCGACAGTTCAAAGCGCGAAGAGTCGCTGTTGCCGAGGAAGATCGCGATGCGATCCACCAGCAGCGTTCGTGCCAGCCGGTCCACCAGCGAGGAAAGCATTTTGTCGAGGTCGGTCTCCGAACTCAACTCGCGTCCAAACTCGATCAGCGTGCGCCGGTAGTCGTAGCCGGTCCGGTAGAAGAACTGGTCAAGCTTCTCCTGGATCCATTTCCGTACCGGATCAAACAACAGCGCGGTGACCACGATAGCCACCATCAACCCGTAAGGTCCGGAACTGGGCACGCGCGTGTTCACGAGCAGCGCGATCGCGGCCACGCCGGCGAAATAAACTCCCACGATGGCCGCCGCCGCCAGCGTATATGCCATGCCTCGCTTGAAGATCAGATCCACGTCCATCAACCGATAGCGGAAAATGGCGTATCCAAACGTCAGGGGGAGCAATCCCAGAGACAGCACCGACACCTTCATGGTGGGTGAAGGCATCACTCCGAACAGATACGGCAGAACGTAACAAAGCGTGAATGGCGTTATAGCGAGGATAGTGCCGCGGGTAATCCACTTGAGTTGCTGCCGCAGAATCGGAGTGGAGGCCTGGCGATAGTTGCGCCACAGAACCGCAGCCGCTGAGACGAAGAAGATCGTCAAATAAGCCCAGTGCACCCGCTCCAGTTCGAAACGCAGCCGAGCGCTGGCCTTCAAGTACTCAAGCGCGACTATCTGGATGCCGAGCAGGATCGCTCCCGGCAGGTAAAGCAGCGGAATCGAACTGCGATGCTTGTTGACGAAATCGCGCCGTTCCGGGAAGGTCAAGACGAAGTGCAGGAACAGCGCCGGCTGCAGCAGCCACGCGACTTCATTAGCCCATAGGACGGTCCAATCGAAGGCGTTAAATTTGCCAACGTAGTGCAGCGAGTAGAAAACGAACGACACCAGGCAGAAGATATAAAAATGCGTGGAGCCGACCGCCGTCCAACGCCGCAGCAATACATAGAGCCCAATGCCCAGGTAGATGAGCGCGATCAGCCGCAGCCAATCGTTTGACGAACGATCAGCGGGAACCAGCACCACTTCCACATCCAGCGGAACCGAGCCGCGGATCAGTGAGTAGGTTGCCTTTGACCACACGCCGGAATAGTAGAGCTGCCGCGTCACGGCGGCCGCAGTATCTACCGCGCGGCCATTGATGCTCACGACGGCGTCCCCGCGGCGGATTCCGGCCCGCTCTGCCGGCCCGTTCGGCTCCAGCCGATCCGCCACCGGATGGCCGTTCCGCTCCATCCACCACGCCCCGTCGTCGGGAATCGCGGACTGGTGTTCGATCTTGTAATTGAAGCCAGCGAAAAGTACGGCCGCTACTGTGAGGAGAGCCAGTAGGATGGCGGTAAATCGGGCCTCAAATTCGCGGTTCATAGTTCGCGATTCACGGACAAGGACGGTTGCAGTGACGACGCGGCCAGACAGTCGACGCCTCTCAGGTATCAGCAACTTCACTGCCACCCTCCGGTCTCCTCCAGTGCTCGTAAGTCGCTTCCATAGAGCGACTTCCACAATTATAGAGAGGATTCGGGATGGCGGCTATGAATTATGGAAGATAGCTTCTGCTTTTTGGGATGCCATTTGGCGTGGGAAGAGGGTCTGGGAGCTGGGTATGCTTGAAGGAGCTAGCGGATTTTGTGGTGGGCCTGTTTCTGAAGTGAAGTTAGATGACGTGCCCAAACCCTTATTTGGTGTTTGAGGGGTTCGGAAACCTTCCCCGTTTCCCGAACCCCTCACTTACTGGCCTTACCAGACTCGATTAGGAGAGGTAAGCAAATCCCGCAAGTGAGTGTGATATTGCTCCTGATTCCCGGAAACGTCCATGGAGCCAGTCTGAAGCCATCTGAACTGATCTGAAGAAATTCACGGTAGGACGCTTGACAGGAAAAGCCCCGCAGAACAGAATTTCTGACGCCCTAGATTCGTGTGGGGACGGGCCACGTTGTGTAGGGACGGGCGCCCTCGCCCGTCCAAGCCGAGCAACGCTCGGCAGCCGCCGCTGGTGAGAGCAACAAATTCGCTACAGCGCCCTAGGAGTTGTCCATTGCCGGATAAGAAAGTCCGTTTCGACGATTTCGAGCTGGATTACAGCCGCTTTCAGCTCTACCGGTGTGGACGCCCGGTTCGGCTCGAAGGCCTGCCCCTGCAATTACTCATGTTTATGGTAGAGAAGCGGGGCCAACTGGTCACCCGCGAGCAGATCTCCAGCGAGTTGTGGAGCAAAGATGTGTTCGTCGACGTCGAACAGGGAATCAATACCGCCATCCGCAAGATCCGCCGCGCCCTGGCGGACGATGCTGACGAGCCGCAATACCTGCAGACCGTAGTCGGAAGAGGCTATCGCTTCGTCGCGCCCACCGCCCAGGAAGATGCCAGCGGCCAGGCGCCAGCCCAAGGACTCACCGTTTCCGCCGAAGAGCTGGGACGCGCCATCATGACCGCAGCCGGGTTGGATCCAGAAAATCCCAAGGGCGATCCGAAGAGTCGCGGAGAAGTTTAGAACCACAGTTTCCCGCGCAACCCATCGTAACTAGATCAGTCCCTCCCGACGATGCGAATCGTCGCCGAAGCTCGGGTGATCGCATAGGGTTTCCGGCTCACGCGTGGGAACCTACCGTCCTTCGCCTCTGATCCCTGTGCCGGACTCCACTTCACGACCACCGTAAATGTGCCCGTGCGCTTTGGCAGCCACCCTTCAGACTTCAGAGTAGTTTCCAGTGGAAAAAGCTCCCCCTTCGGGTAGGGCAATATTCGCCCATGTCCCATACACAGAGAACTCTGCGGAAACCTTTCATCTGTGGCCAAGGTCTTTCCTGCAGCATCCAGAACCTCAATGGCGATAACCGAGCAGGGGTCCCAGATTGGCTGGAAGCCATAAATTGGGACGTCAGCGTCAAAGTTCTCAAGAGCAACATGGAGAGGTACATCTTCGCCTAAGCGAAATATTTCTTTGTCTAGGGTTACATCCACAGCGACGCCCTTTACTTTCGGACCCCACTCGCGAGGCGCAGTCGACGGGTCGATGATTTGAAGATGAACAATATTGGAATGAACGAAACGGATTCTGCCATCATCGGAGGATGCGTTCTCTTGCAGTACCTCAAACGTGCGTTCTCCTGGCTCCAATTCGAGCGCGCTGAGGTCGAATCCGGACTGCCAATCGCCGGGCTCCGCTCCCATCTCAAACTGGGAACACCCTTTGAAAGCAGCGGGCACCGTTGCGTCAAGGCGAGTTCCGCCATCGGGGTCTCTTTGCAGCAAGTAAAGCTTCGGGCAAACCCCCTCCTCCGGCGCTGTTTGAAAACGATTTCGCGCAAGGGAGACGTGGAGGTAGAACGGCTGCCTTTCAAAGTATGTACTGTTGTCCGTCATCAGCTTAAATACTTGCGTTTTGCCACCGTCATTCAGGTCTTCATCCTCAGGAGCAAATCCGGGAAAAGGACCGGGGCCATACCTGCTGACTTCGACGTCTGAGCATACTTGCTTTAGGAGCTCAGGCGCGTTTACCAAAACCGGTCCGACCATCGCAGTTGGCTTGAGACATTGAACGGTTCCGTCGGGAGGGGCGGTTTTCCAACGGAATGACAGGTGTGCGAGATCATCGGGTTGGAGCGCGAGCGGGGGGACGACTGGCGACATTCCATTCGGCAACCTTTTTTCGCAGTCGTAGCAAGTCGTAAAGGGCTTTCCGCCAGGAACTCGGTCAGGCATGAAGGTGGGACCGTACAAAGAGCCATCGAGAACACAAGAATGTCCCGAAATATTGCGGAAATTGAATGCGGTGGTGTAGTAATCGCCGGGGCCGTTGACAAACTGAACGCGCGTGTCGAAGTCCGCGACCTTGCAGGCGGGCGAGCTCGTCGCGGCGTTAGGTTTGGCTTGCTGCGCGTAAGACCGAAAGGATAGAAGTAACACGCAATAAATCGCTAGGAAGCTGACTTCGTCGCGAGGATCGAATTGCCGCCAGCAAATCATATCGGCACCCTTGCGCTCTTGACACTTTGAGAGGGCTTGGACTCATGAATCGTCGCAACCGAATTGTCTCATGGTAAAAGGTCGACACACGGTTGCCGCAGACTGACCAACAATCCATTCCATGCCCCGCGTCCGTTCGTTTTACAATTAACTCATGTCCCGCCTCGATCAGATCGCCGATCTTGAAAGACGCTTTCTTCTCCCCACCTACAACCGTTATCCCGTTGGTTTCGAGCGCGGCAAAGGTGTTTTCCTCTACGACTTCGAAGGCAAGAAGTATCTCGACTTCGTGGCCGGGCTCGGAGTAAACGCGCTGGGCCATGCTCATCCTCGCATCGTGAAGGCCATCCGCGAGCAGGCGGCCCGGGTTATTCATATTTCGAATCTTTATTACAACGAGTATCAGGGACAACTTGCCGAAGGCCTGTGCCAGCTCTCGGGCCTCGATCGCGCCTTCTTCTCGAATAGCGGTACCGAGGCCATGGAAGGTGCCATCAAGCTGGCGCGTCTCGCCGGGCACAAGGCGGGCGGCGATTCCAAGTCCCAACTAGTAGCGCTGCAAGGTTCGTATCATGGGCGGACGTTCGGCGCCATGTCCCTGACCGGCCAGGAAAAGTACCGCAAGGGTTTTGAGCCGATGCTCGAAGATGTGACCTTTGTGGCGCAGAACAACGTCGAAGCATTGCGCGCCGCCGTCAATGCCAACACCTGCGCCATCGTACTGGAGCCCATCTTCGGCGAAGGCGGCATCCTCGAATGCTCCGAAGACTTCCTGCGCGCCTGCCGGACGCTGGCCGACCAGTATCAGGCCGCGCTCATTTTCGACGAGATCCAGTGCGGCCTCGGTCGCACCGGCAAGATATTCGCCTTCCAGGGCTTCGGAGTAGTACCCGATATTGTCACCATCGCCAAGCCGATCGCAGCGGGAGTGCCGCTCGGCGCGTTCCTGTCCAAAGAACACTTCGCCTCCGCGATTTCGCCCGGACAACACGGCACCACCTTTGGCGGCGGCCCGCTGGCTTGCCGCGTCGGGCTCGAATATCTGGCGATTGTCGAAGAGGAGCACCTGCTCGAAAACGTCGTGAACGTCGGCGGCTATCTGCATCAACAGCTTCAGGAACTCGTCGACAAGTTCGCCGCGACCCGTGAAGCGCGCGGCCGCGGATTCATTCAGGGCCTGGTGCTCGACATTCCCGCTCGCCCATTAGTAGAGCAGGGCCTGGCCGAGGGCGTACTCTTCAATGCGACCCAGGACACCGTCCTGCGCTTCCTGCCGCCATTTCTGCTGCAAGAAAAACACGTGGATAAGGGAATCAAAGTTCTGAAGAAGCTGCTGGGCAAGAAGCGGAAGAAAGCGCAGCACGTGGTTCCCGCCGGCATCGCCGCGCTGGCGAACTGATGCGGGACGAAAAAAAGGGGGAGCCAGAACTCAGCTCCCCCAAAACGACAGATGCGGTATCACTGAGTGAGACTCCGTCTGCGAGGACTTCGTTGCCCACAGAAACCCAACATCCCGAAAAAACAATCATCCCCGCCTCTGCCGGCGAGCACAACACCAGCTCGGGCAATACGGGAATTGGATCCGCGTTGGGATCGCAAGTCGAAGAACACTGGCTCGAACTCCCCGGCGGACGCATGCGCTACCTCAAGGCCGGATCAGGCCCGACGATTATCCTGATTCATGGGCTGATGGGGTACTCCTTTTCCTGGAGATTTACCATCCCCGCGCTGGCTCCCCACGCGACCGTTTATGCCATCGACAATTTGGGCGCCGGGTTGTCGACAGCTAGCGACGACATGGACTGCACCGTACGCGCCACCGCCGAGCGCGTCCTGCAGTTCGCGGACGCTCTCGGCATTAAAGATTTCGATTTGCTGGGCACTTCACACGGCGGCGGCGTTGCCATCATGGTGGCGGCGGTTTGTAGGGAAAGAAGCACGGAAAGAAGCACGGAAGGAAGTGGGGAGCGAAAAGACTCCCGCCTGCAGCGCCTGGTGCTGGTGGCGCCCGTCAATCCCTGGTCACCGCATGGCAAGCGATTCGCGCCCTTTCTGGGCAGCCCTTTCGGTTCCATGCTCTTCCGCAACACGATTGCGCGCTGGCGTTCGCTCGACTACCTGTGGCTGCGCCGCATGTTCGGCGACGGATCAAGAATTCCGCCGGATTCGCTCGGGGGTTACCGCATACCCGTTATCAAAAATCGCTCGCTGGCTCACGGTTCGCTTGTCGTAAGGAATTGGACGGCGGACCTTGCGGAACTGGAAACGGCGCTTCCCAAGATTTGCGATTACCCCACTCTCCTCATCTGGGGCACTAGAGACCGCGCCGTTCATTTTCAATCCGCCGAGCTGCTGCGGCGGAATTTTCGTGACGCCCGCCTGGTGGCCCTGGAAGGCGTCGGCCACCTGCCCTATGAAGAGGCGCCCGAGGAATTCAACCGTGCGCTCGTCGATTTCCTCATCGGCGCTCCGAGTTCCCAGTTCTCAGTTCTCAGAGGAGCGGGGTTTGACTGAGAACTGAGAACTGAGAACTGAGAACTGGGAACTTGTTTCATCAATTCATGGGCCCCACGATTTTTCACTCGCTGCGCGAATTCGTCGCCGACTACGGCTACTGGGCCGTGGCTCTGGCATTGTTGTGCGAGAACGCCGGCATCCCTGTCCCCGGTGAGACCACGCTCCTGCTGGCAAGTTTTCTGGCTTACTCCGAACACCGGCTCCATCTCGGATGGATCATAGTGGTGGCCACCTGCGCCGCCACGCTGGGCGACAACCTGGGCTACGCTTTCGGCCACTATGGCGGGCGTCCACTGCTCGATCGCTATCAAAAATTCTTCCGGATCCAGCCGGCCACGCTGAAACGCGGCGAGGACATGTTCGCCCGCTATGGCGCAGAAGCCGTTTTCTTTGCCCGCTTCGTCTTCGGCCTGCGTGTTCTCGCCGGACCGCTAGCCGGCGTGCTGCGCATGCACTGGCGAAAATTTGCTTTCTTCAACTTTCTCGGTGCGGTCCTCTGGGTCACCTGCATCGCCAGTGCCGGATATCTGTTCGGTCAGCATTGGCGCACTCTCGCGCGCGCCATGCAGCGCTTCAATATCGCCGTTTTGATTGTCGCCGCGGCGGTGATCCTATATTTGTGGTGGAGATATCGCCGGCACCCGCCGCCGGAAAATGATTAGCCGATTCGCCCGTCCATACGTAGGGACAGCCGCCCTCGGCTGTCCAGCGGGGCGAAGGCAATCGCGCTAGTTACTGCGCCGACGCCGACTTAAATGTTGAGGTTCCCATCACACCCGCGCGATTTGCGGTGTCGGTGATCTGGGGCGCGACGGCAGCGGTGGAATTGACAATCCGGTAGGTCATTGCCGCGATGCTCTCCACCGACGGAACGCCTTTGAACGATGCGATCCCGCTGACGCCGAGGAAAGGTGTGCCGCAGGCGATTGACTCGGTGAAAGCCGTTGTGCTGCGGACCATTTGCGTCCCGATTACCGCCCCCACGCCCGTCGTCATGTCTCCGCCGCTGAGTACTTGGTCCAACTTCTGCATGTTCGATTTGGCGTTCCAACTATCGTTGCCCTTCTCCGCAAACAAACCAACAACGAGTTCCTTCTGTTGTGCCAGCGTCCCGCTCGAAGGAGATACCGGAGTACTGCCGGACGTGTTGCTGATCGCTGGATTTACATCGAGCGGCGTGATAGTCAGACCGCGATATTGGACCGCCAGCAGGGCACGGTATTTGCTGCTTGAACTGAATGTTCCGGTATAGGTTGTGCTGCCACTCTTGCCCGGCGCAACAACAATATACGCCGCGGTCATTCTCACCGCATTCGTCGCGCCGTTGAGAGGGTTGACGGTGTTCCCCAAACTATCGGTGATCGTAAACGATCCAGTCCCAATCTGATCCGCACCGACTAAAACGATCAGATCGCCGACCTCGGTTGTCAGCGCCCCGGTAACCACCATAGTGGCGGCGCTATCGCCCCCTCCGCTGCCTGAGGCGGAACTAACACGCACGATGCTATTACTAGCTGCCAACACGACGCCGTTTTCAGTCGAGGTCGCTATAGTGTCATCGGTTGATCCTTCCAGCGCAAAGCCGCCCGTCACAACTTCGTTCGCCTCTGCCAGGGTGCCGGAGGATGTGGCATCAAAGGGACTGGTGCTGCCCGTCCTGTCCGCAGGATTAGCATCAAGGGGAGAAGAAGAAGTTCCAGTGAAAACTGCTACAACCGCAGCCCGCGAGTTTGTACTCTTGTCAAACATAATTCTAATAGTCAGCAGACCGCCGCGCGTAATGACCGAGTACCACTCCGTCTTCCGCACCGCGTTTGTAGTTGGGCCGGCAAGAAGCTTCCAGGAATTGCCCTTGGTGTCAGCAATCGTAGGCACAGATCCTCCAACCCGATCCGCGAAAGTAACCCGCACGAGGTTTCCCGCCGAGCAGGCAATACCGACTGCAAGCGCAGCGCTGGATGTTCCACCTTCTGCGAATGAGCTTGAGGCGAAAAAGGTCACTCCCGCCCAACTGTGGACGCTCACTAAGACGAGCAAAACAAGACTGATAAATCGCATATTCGATAGGCCCCGCGTAGGCAATCATACCGATCACTGGTCCGGAAGTGAAAATGCAAAAGCTAAGGATCGTTGCTTGACTTGAGGCCTCTTTTCCGGTCAAAGTATCTTCCGTCACTTCCCCCGTGTCCCTTCGCCGTCATATCCTGAAGAAGCACCGCCCAGCAGCGGAGAGCAATCTGATTAACGACGTGATTTCCGAGCGCACCCAAACCAGCCTGCAACCCTCAACTGCGCCCCATTTTCCGCGGCCGGCACTTCCGCAGGTCTGGGTGCGATTCCTGCTGGCCATCGTGGGCCTCATGCTTGCGTTCGGTATAGCGCTGTTTTCCACGGTAGCGCGCGAGGCCGGCAACATCTGGGGAACCATCATTCTGGCGTCGGCGGCGCTATTGCTCGCCACCTTCGTCGGTCTGACCACGGTGCCCTACCTGGCGCGGCGGGTCGTCGCCAGCCGTGTTCGCGAAGCGATGGACTACGATGTCACGCGCGCCGGCATGATCTACATCCTGATCAGCGTCGTCATCGGAATCGCCGCCATCAATACCGGGAACAACCTGCTTTACGTTGTCGTCGCTGCGCTGCTCTCGGCCATCTTGGTTTCCGGGATCGCCTCAGCGCTGGTGCTCCGCAGCCTCACGCTCGATGTCCACTTGCCCGAACACGTTTTTGCTGGGCGTCCGATGCTGGCACGCCTGCTCTTGCGCAACGCCAGTTCGTGGCTGCCCTCCTTTTCCGTGCGCGTGGTTCCTGCCAAGCGCAAGAATAGTAATAGTAATAAAGAACGGTGGCGCTGGGAAGCCTCGACCTTCGCCTGGCCCCGCAACCGTGCGCCCCAGAACCAGTGGCTCCGCCTCCCCGACCGCCGCCTGCGCCGCGTTCGTGTGGAGGCAGAGAAGCCCATCCTGCAAGAATCTGTGTATTTCCCTTTTCTCGCTCCCGGACAGCAACTGCGCGCCGACCTGGAGATCAGCTTCCCGGCCCGCGGCCGCTACGGCGAAAAAAACTTTGGCCTGGCCACACGCTTTCCCTTTTCCTTCTTGATGAAGACGCGGCGGATTACCCTACCCCGCGAAGTGATCGTCTATCCAGTCGTCGATTCTACCGAACAGTTCCTACAGGTTCTTCCCATGGTCACCGGCGAGTTCGAAACCTTTGTGCGCGGCCGCGGATACGATCTTTACCGCATCCGGGAGTACATGCCCGACGACTCGGCCCGCCATGTGGACTGGAAAGCCACGGCCCGCACTGGCGCGCTCAAAGTGCGCGAGTTCAGCCGCGAAGATGAGCGCAAGCTCCGCATCGTGTTTGACAACCCAGCACCCGGAGTGCTGCCGCCCGTGGTGTATGAGCGAGCGGTGCGCTTGGCCGCCTGTCTGGGATGGCACTTCCATCACGAAGATGTCGAAGTCTCCTTCGTCGCGCCGGGATTGGAACCCACGGAAGATGTCTTTACCTTCCTGCGATACCTGGCGCTGGTCGAGCCGGAGGAGGCGACCCCGGTTTTCAATCGTCTTCGGGCCAGTGAAGACTACAACGTGATCGTTACCGCCCGTGATGCGGCCGAGATGCCCGCCGCTTTGGCCGCCAGATCCTATGTCATTTCGTTGGGCGCGGGCCAAAGCGCGTAGACTGTTCGCGGAGACAAGTGCTCCCGGCTAGGCCCACGCGTCGCCAGTCTTCATTTTTTACTTCCTTCCGGGCGATTTTCGACATATACTCCGCCGCGGGTCCGTAGATAAAAGCGTGCCCGGCGAACGGTGTCAATTCGTCTGGAATGAAGGAATCAAGATCGGCGAAGTCCACAGGAGGAGCGTCCCCGGGAGGTGCAAATGTTGATCTGTGATCTGCTCAGGAATCAAGTCATAATAGCCGCCGAGTCCCACCAGACCGTGCTCGAAGTTGCCAGCATGATGGTGCAGCACAACATCGGCGCCGTACCGGTTCTTCAGGAAGGCCAACTGGCCGGCATTTTCTCCGAGCGCGATCTGATGAGCCGCGTGGTGGTCGGCGGCAAGGACCCCGCTCGCACTCCGGTCAGCCAGGTCATGACCGAAGATCCTCTGACCATCGCTCCGAGCGATTCCCTGGAGACTTGCATGACCCTGATGAAGCGGCATGGGTTCCGGCACCTGCCGGTCTGCGCGGGACGTGAACTGAAAGGCGTTGTTTCCCTGCGCGACATTCTTCTCCACGACCTCGACGAAAAAGACGATGAAGTACGCATGATGCGCGCCTACCTGCATTCCACACCCGACGCCGGATAGAATTGCCCGTCTTCACCCCCTGTAGCTGGAGGGTAGCTGGCTAGATGGTAATGGTTACTAAGGTTACCTAAGTAGGTTGACCCAGAAGGGCCCCCTACCTCAGGATGTGGGGAAGGGTTGAGGCGCGACGGTTTCCGCGGTTAGTCGCGTACTTCCCCCCCATGCCCCATGAATTGGCACAGCCATACCGTCTTCCTTTATTTGTGGTGCGCGCAACCGATCCTGCAATCGGTGGTGGCCGTAATCTTATGGCGCCGTAAGTTGCACAAGCAGTTTCCCGTGTTCTTCTTGTTCCTCCTGGCGCAGGTTGCGAATTTTGCCGTCATCTTTCCGCTTTGGCGCACCGGCAATTACGGGTTGTATTTCTGGCCTTTCTGGCTGGGCGAGGCTGTCAACGCCGTTCTCGGCTTCAAGGTTATTCATGAGATTTTCCTCGACGTGTTCCGCCCCTATCACACTCTGAAAGATCTGGGCACGCTGTTGTTCAAGTGGGCGGGTGTGGTGATGCTGCTGGTTTCGGTTGTGGTCGCCTTTTCGAATTCGTTCGACCAGAGCCCGCTGGTGCACGCCGTTACCACTTTGCAGCGCTCGGTCCGCATCGTGCAGCTGGGCCTTATTCTCTTTATGCTGCTGTTTTCGAGCTTTCTGGGAGTGTCGCGGAAGCAGGTCAGTTTTGGAATCTCTCTCGGTTTTGGACTCTTCGCCGGGGTGGAATTGATGCTGATGGCGTTGAATTCGGGTGGATTTGTCAGGATGGGCAACCTCAACCTGATCAACATGGTCACTTATGTTCTAGCCATTCTTGTTTGGCTCGGCTACTCGCTCTCGCGCAAAGCCGTGCGCGTGGGCGCCGTCAATCATTTGCAGACCCAGCGATGGGAACAGGGTTTGGCGGATCTTCAACACCCGGTACCTTCCGATTCGCTGATCCCGATGTTCGAAGGCATGGTGGAGCGCGCCTTTTCGCGAAGTTCGAATCTGGAGTCTCCAGAAGGTCATATCCCGCTCAACAGCTCTGATAATGTACCCCGAGCCAATTCCGCGGCAGCCGGTTCCAAGACCCGACCATAGCCTCGCTATCCCCAAAAACGGCCCCGCGCAAGAACCTTGTCAAGAGGAATCTTTGGCGCCTCGCAATCCCTCTCCCAGAGCCTGCGGCGCCGTAATTCTATTTCAAACCATTACGTTAAGAAATCAGCGTAAACAGTGGTCAGATTGCCTACCGGATGGCCCCATCATTGCTCGGCGTGCCTCTCAGGGTGTCGCATTGTTTTGCATCTCGAAGTAACCTCCTATTAATCAGAAAGTTGCAGGGTTGTGTATAATTCGCGACGCCGAAGGCTGGCAGTTTGACCCTTAGCCTTCCGGCAGACCCTAAGGAGAAAGTCACCATGAAACGTTCGCTCAGGGCGTTACTGCTGTTGGTAGGTCTGGTAGGCACATTTGCGTATGCTGCTGTCCCGAGAGATCCTCCTCGGTCGGGGCCGATGCCGTTGTGTCCTCCCAGTCATCCGCTGTGCGACGCGTAGTCGCACGATTTACAGAGCTACTTGAGCAAGATGACGTAACATTTGCATCACGAAAGCAATTTTCCGGGCTGGCCTCCATGGCCAGCCTCTTTTTTTACTTCTCGTCTTTACTTACTCTTTACTTACCCGTGTTTTCAGATTCCGTCTTCGCGCCTACTGCTAAAGGTTTCCCCTCTACCCATTCTTGGTATCCCCGCCAGGAGATTCCGCCTCGTCGACGTTGCTGCTGAAGTACTGCACGATGATCGAAATGCGCCGGTTCGACGGATCCAATGCATCCTTTAAATTGCGCGGACGTTGATCCGCAAAGCTCTCTCTCAAACGCGATTCCAGGTCGTCGCCAGCGGTGGCCACCGTACAGGCCACCTCCGCCTCAACCAGGAAACGGTCGCCCCACCACGAAACTTCCGATTGGCTAAGCAGGTTCCATAAGATCTCGGCCGTCTTTGCCACCATCATCGGACTCGCCGAGGGCAGCACCACCAGAAACTCGTTCTCTCCCCAGCATCCCAGAAAGTTTTCCGCCTCCAGGCTGTTTCGCAATGTCTGCGCCGCAGCGTGCAGAAAAGGCACGACCGACTGAGGACCGTGTTTTGCGCGGAACTCCTCCAGCCCCAGCACCCGTATCCGCAGCAACCCGAAGCCGAGATGCGATTCCTCCATGCCCGCCATGCATTCGCTCAACACCGCTCGCGTCAAACGGCGCGAAGGAACACCTGTAGTCGCGTCCAGACATCCGTACATCGGCGGTCCGGTCGATTCCTCACGGTCCACAAACGCTTCTTCGAATAGAACGGACGCACCCCCGATCATGTCGCCGTACTCAAGTATCGGCCGTGTGCGGATCTTCACCGCTACCCGGTGCCCACTTTTGTGCAGGTAGAAAACCGTGCATTGCTGCGGCTCCCGCTGCCTGATCGTTATCATTGTGGGACAGCGCTCGTCACTCAATCTGTTGCCATGCCGGTCGCAGGCCTGCACCACATCGTCCAGAACATGTCCCACTACTTCGTGCGCCAGATGCCCGATGATGTGTTCCGCCCCATGGTTCCAAAAACGGATCCGCCGTTCCCGGTCCACGATGTAAATCCCCACCGGCAAGTCTTCCACCAAATGCCGGAACAGCTTCGGGTTATCGAGGAGATTTGAAGACATGACTGGCCGCGCCGCCTTCTAGTTTCATCGGCAGCCCAGGCAGGGAACTTCAGGGGCCAGAAGGGCAAAAGGATAGTGCACTGCCTGTCGCACTCTGCCTTATCGCATAATGCCTATCGCGTGCCCGCAATCCTGGATATCGGCGCGATAGGAGCAGACCTTCAGGCCCCTAGCTTGCGAGTGCTTGAGGATTCAATCCCATAAGCGTCAACTTAACCTGCTTGGGCTGGAATTCGGCGTTCAATCTGGAATGGCGCAAATTCCCGGCCGGTAATTTCCGAGTAGCCGACAACCCATCCAGAATCGTCGCTTCTGCTGTGTTGCGCGGGCTATAATTGCGCGCACCATGGCGCTTGCCTCCGGCACAAAACTCGGTCCAAAGACCGGCGCGGCTTACCCTACCGTTCTGGTTGGGAGTAGCGAGTCAGAAGGCCACTTTTAGGGGTGTTCGCTGGACCCTAAGTTACTGACCGGGCTAAAATTTGCCAGTATCGTTGGTGTTTTCGGGGCGGGAAAAATAAACTCCCCTTCCCGGCACCAAGATTTCAAAACACTTGCAGTGATCTCCTGCAATCGTAATGCACACCCCAGGTCCACCACCCTTGGTCCAACTGTGCGCAAACTTTGAGCAATCTCCACAAGACGGCGGACTTGGCGCCCTTTTTTCGCTGCGCGGCTTGAGCGCCGCCTTAACAGTAAAAGGTCCATCGCATTTTCTGGCGGGCGAGTCGCTGCACACCGTTGCCGACCTTGTGACGCTTGGTCGCAGGAATCAGCGGAACAGCAACGTTGGCGAAGCACTCTGCCAGGCTTCGCCTCCGTTCGACTCTAGCACCCGGCCCGTGTTCTATCGGGTGCCAAGGGTCATTTCACTCTCATCTCCACCTTTCACTTCGACTTTCACCCGCATCCAAGGATGGATGCAGCACTCAAAAAGATGTTCGCCCTTCGACAGATTTGTGACCTGGGTTTGGCTGCCTTGAAGGATTCGAGTTTTGGCGACCGCGACATTCTTAAAGCCGCCGGCACATTCGGGAACCGTGTCCTGTCCGTCATTGAGCCCCGGTATAAAGCCGCCGCCGAACTTCGCCACCTCGGTGAAAGTGTGCGGCTCGCCGCCCTGGTCGACTACGGCAAGAATAGTTCCTTCTTTGATCTTGACCGTGTCCGGTTCGAAGTCCCATCCCGGGTCCGGACTTCCTTTGGCTGCTTCTGTAAATAAGTCGGACAACGTCGTGGCGTATCCAAGCGCGGCCAGCGCGACGTTCTTGCAGAAGTCAGGCCCCAGCACCGCATTGAAGGTGGCCGGATCGCATTCGTCCAGGGCCACGACCTGAGCGACGCTTGGCATTTTGGCTTGCGCAACCGCCGCGGGCACAAAACCGAGTGTCGCCGCTGCGACAAGAAACGTTGCGAGGAGGCGTATTGTCAGGATTCTCATTTTTGATTCTCCTTTGAATTGTCGTCACGGCCTTAGTGCTGACCGCGCGTGTTTTTCTTGCCTGTCACTTCCTATAGCGAGAACTGTGGTGAAAACCTGTAACAGAGGAAAGAAGCATTCCTGCCCCCGGCTCACGGAACCGAAACTTGCGACTGGTATGCTAATGTTTCCTGTGACCGCCCCTGACTCCCCCTTGCGGTGCAGAGGCTTTGGGATGGATGAGGCCCTCGGACACGAGATTACCGAACTGCTTCAGGCATGGCGCCAGGGCGATGAAGGTGCTCTGGAGAAGCTAACTCCTCAGGTTTACCGGGAGCTGCATCGGGCAGCGAAGCGCTGCATGGCACGGGAACGTGACGGCCATACTCTGCAAACCACGGCGCTGATCAATGAGCTTTACCTGCGCCTCTCCGATCTGAAGCTGATTGACTGGCAGAACCGCGCGCATTTTTTTGCCCTGTGCGCGCGGCAGATGCGGCGCATTCTTACCGACCAGGCACGCGCCCGGCAGTCGCATAAGCGCGGTAGCGGAGCGCAACCGGTCGTGCTGGATGTGGCTCTGGTGGCCGTCCCACAGGCGAGTGCCGATTTGGTTGCAGTGGATGACGCTCTGAATCAGCTCGCGAGAGTCGACGAGCGCAAGAGCCAGGTTGTTGAGATGCGCTTTTTTGGCGGCCTGAGCGTAGAGGAAACCGCGGAGGTGTTGAAGGTGTCACCCGATACTGTGATGCGGGATTGGAGGTTAGCCAAGGCCTGGCTGCTGCGCGAGCTGAGCGGAGAGAAAACCGATGGAGCGTGAGCGTTGGGGACAAGTCGAACAAATATTTCACGCTGCCCTGCAAGTGGAAGAAAGCCGCCGAGGCGAACTGGTCAGGCAGTCGTGCGCCGGGGATGACGACCTCCGCCGCGAGGTGGAATCGCTGCTGGCGCATCACCGTGAATCCACGAGCTTCATCGAGACGCCGGCATTTGCTGACGCGGGCGCGTCCCCACTGCGACCACGCAGCTCTCGATCTTTAGATCCAACCTTAAATCCAACTTTAAATCCAAAATCTGGCTTGGCCGACACCGTGATCGGCCACTATCGCGTTCTTGGCAAGATCGGCTGCGGCGGCATGGGCGTGGTTTACGAAGCCGAAGACCTGAAGCTCGGCCGCCATGTTGCGCTGAAGTTTCTTCCCGAGGAACTCGCCGACGACCCAGAGTCGCTTCAGCGTTTTCGCCGCGAGGCACGCTCTGCCTCCGCGCTGAACCATCCGAATATCTGTACGGTTTACGAGGTTGACGAGGCCAATGGCCGCGCCTTTATCGCAATGGAACTGGTAGAGGGGAAGACCCTGCGCGAGCTGCTTGCCTCGGGCTCGCTGCCGATGCGAAAGGCGATCGAAATCGCGGCGCAGGTTGCGGAAGGTCTGACCAAGGCGCATGAAGCGGGCATCGCGCACAGGGACTTAAAGCCCGAGAACCTGATGGTCTCTGACGATGGATTCGTCAAAATCCTCGACTTCGGCCTGGCGAAGCTGGCGTCACCCATCGAATCGGATATTTGTGCCACATCGACGACCCCCGGTTTGGTTATGGGAACGGTGGGATACATGTCGCCGGAGCAGGCCAGCGGCGATAATCGGCTGGATTTCCGGTCAGACCAGTTCTCGTTCGGCTTGGTGGTCTACGAGATGGTGACCGGAAAGCGCGCTTTTCAGAGAAGCACAGCAGCGGAGACCCTGGTGGCCATTCTCCGGGAACAGCCCGAACCGATCGCAACGCAAAACCGCGATGCTCCCGCTCCGCTGTGTTGGGTTATTGAGAGGTGCCTGGCCAAAGAACCCGATAAGCGCTACGTCTCTACCCGAGATCTGGCTCGGGAACTTGCAGCCATACGCGACTGCTTCTCGGAGGAGCCAGTTAGGCAGGTGGAGACCCGCCCGACGAATCTTCCTGTGCAGCGAACCGGATTTGTGGGGCGGGAGAAGGAAGTAGCCGCCGCCAAAGAACTCCTGCTCCGTCAGGATGTGCGCCTGGTCACGGTCACCGGTCCAGGCGGGATCGGCAAATCGCGCCTCGCGGTGGAGGTGGCGAGTGGCCTTGTCGAGCGCTTTCCAGGTGGCATTCATTTTGTTCCGCTCTCCTCACTACGCGATCCGGACTTGATCGCTTCCGTGATCGTTCAGACATTGGGGATTCGGGAGGCGGGAGGGCAGTCGCCATTCGAAATACTCAAGAAGCATTTACAGGATTCATCGCGAGCACCAATGCTGCTCCTGCTGGACAATTTCGAGCACCTGATTCAGGCTGCGCCTACCGTGGCACAGATCCTGGCCACCGGTCCCAATCTTAAAATCCTGGTGACGAGTCGCGCAGCGCTGCACTTGTACGGAGAACATGAATTTCCGGTGCCACCGCTGGCGCTGCCGGATTCGCGGTCCCTGCCTCCGGTTGAGGCCCTGTCGCAGTACCCTGCGGTCGCACTGTTCGTGCAGCGTGCCGCCGCCGTGAAGCCGGATTTTGAACTGAACCGGGAAAACGCGTCCGCCGTCGCCGAGATTTGCGCCCGGTTGGATGGTCTGCCTCTCGCGATCGAACTCGCAGCCGCCCGGGTCAAAGTTCTTTCGCCCTCCTCCATGCTGACACGCCTGGCGAGCCGTCTGCAGCTATTAACGGGCGGCTCGCGGGATCTGCCGCAGCGGCAGCAGACACTGCGCGCCGCCATGGATTGGAGCTACGATCTGCTGAGCGCTGCCGAGCAGAAGCTCTTCCGAAGATTGTCGGTGTTCGTGGGCGGATGCAATCTGGAGGGCGTCGAAAGTGTGTGCGACACCAAAGGCGATCTCGAATTGGACCTGCTCGACGGTATGGCATCCATGGTGGACAAAAGCCTGGTGCAGCAGGTCGAGCAAGCGAAGGGTGAATCGCGGTTCGTGATGCTGGAAACGATTCGCGAGTACGCTCTGGAAAAACTGGAGGCAAGCGGGGAGGAGGCGTCCACGAAGCGTGCCCATGCCGCCTACTGCCTGGTGCTGGCAGAAGAAGAGGCTGCGGAGCAGAGCGGCGGGGAGGGGGCGGACTGGCTGGAACGCTTCAGGTTCGAACGCGACAATTTTCGCGCGGCTCTGGAGTGGCTGACTAAAACTGGAGACGCGGAGTGGGGTTTGCGTCTCGGCACCGCCCTCTTTCGCTTTTGGGAGATTCGCGAGTGTCTCGCCGAAGGCAGGGACAGGTTAGGCAGATTGCTGAGGCTCACAGGAGCGGCAGCTCACACGAAGCTGCGCATGCGCGCGCTTTTTGCAGCGGGGGTGCTCGCCCGCGAGCAGGGAGATTATGCCTCGGCGGATGCGCTTATCAGCGAAAGTCAAGACATCGCGCATGAGTTGGGTGACAAAACGGGTGTCGCCGTCTCTCTGAACGCGCTGGCGGTCTTTGCCCGCGGCCGGGGTGATGTCGCAACTGCGCACATCCTGTTCGAAGCAAGTCTTGGGCTTTGGAGAGAACTGGGCGACCAAAAGGCTGTTGCTCGGGCTCTCAGCAACCTGGCGAATGTCGTCAGGTTGCGAGGTGACTATGCCCGTGCGCACTCCCTATACGCCGAGTGTCTCTCAATCTTCCAAGGACTGGGGGATCGCACAGATGTCGCCTGGTCCCTGAACTACCAGGGGGATGTCGCGCGCGATCAAGGTGATTCCGCAGCCGCGCGGACATTGTACGAACAGGGCCTGGCAATTTTTCGGGAACTTGGTGACCGCCGGGGGATTGCTGGCACGCTCGCTGATCTGGGGAGCTTGGCGAAAGAACAGGGGAATTATCCTGCGGCGCGCTCTCTGTACGAGGAAAGCATAAAAAGCTTTCAGGAGCTGGACCATAAACGCGGAATTGCGCGCCTGTTGGAGTGTTTCGCAAGCTCAGCGGCTGCTCAACTCGAGGCAGAGCGTTCGCTGCGGCTGGCAGGCGCAGCGGCTGCGCTGCGCCAAAACATTGGCGCTCCGCTGACGCCCGCGGAACAGGCCAAGCTGGAAGCCGCTCTGGAGCCGGCACGCCAGGCATTGACCAACACGGCAGGCGTGACGGCCTGGTTAGAAGGCTGGGCTTTGACGGTCGAAAAAGCTATTGAAGAGGCGCTGATGCCCGCGGCTGCATCTCCCTCGCGTCAGCGCACAGGCTGATGTTGAGAGCGAAGGAAGTCAGCTAGGGCTTATCCCGCCATTGTCGGGTCAATAAGTCGCCGCACGGCGGACACGCGATTGGCAGGAAGGCCTACGCGCCTGGCGTGTTCTTGAATGGTCGCCTCGTCCGGCGCGAGGTATATGCAATAAACCTTGTCGCCGGTCACGTAGCTATGGAGCCACTGGATCTCGGGACCCATTCCCTTCAGAACGCTGAGCGACTTTTGGGAGACTTCCCGCAATTGGGCGTCGGATAGATTTCCGGCTCCCGGGATTTCGCGTTCGATGACAAATTTGGGCATGGCCCCCTCGATGTCCACAGATGCTAGCATGCAGATGGAGCGGCTTCAAGGCGGTTTGGCCGAAGCTCTCCCGGTGAGTGAAAAATCGCCAAGTAAATATCAGGAACGAGGTTGCCATGGATATTCGATCGCTTCAGAAGCCGCTGAAAGAGCAATACCGCAACGACCCAAATGCCTCGCAAATCACTCTGCGGGCGAAAGGCGGGCAGACGGATGTTCCGGTGACTTGCTCGGTTGACCTCGGACGTGCCATCTACCAGGCCGAGGCCCACAAGGGAGTCGGAGGCGCCGGTGCCGGTGCCTGTTCCGGTGATCTCTTGCTGGGGGCTCTGGCGGCTTGCGCACAGATCACCTGTCAGATGGTGGCTGCGGCTATGGGTATACCAACCGAACGGATTGAGGTTACGGTGGAGGGAGACTTGGATCTCCGAGGTACCCTGGGCATATCAAAAGACGTGCCGGTCGGCTTTCAGAGCATTCATCTCAATTTTGATGTGGCTGCGCCTAAGGCAACACCCGAACAACTGCTCGGATTGCGAGAGAAAACAGAACAGTATTGCGTGGTGATGCAGACCTTAATGCGACCGCCGAGTCTGCAGGCCGAGTGGGTTGGTCACGAGTGAATGCCCGGTTGTAGCGGGATCACGGGATACCCGGAAGGAACTCTACCCAATCTAGTGCTTACGGGAGTCAGCCCCGGAGCGTTCCACCCGCGTCACAAGATTCACACTGCCCATCTCACGCCGCTGGACGCGCCTGCGATCCTACTGTGCGCGCCAGTTCCTGCGCATCGAAAATCGGCGGCTGGCACGTGAAGCCCGAGCACACCACCGCAAACGATCGCCCTTCGCCCAGCGCCGGAAGATTCGGGATCGTCTCCGCCAAAGCCGGTGGCAGATTCTGCGCGACAACCTTATCCGCGTCCAGACGCAGAACCGCAGTAACCAAGCCCAGCGGCCGCACCGCAGCCTGATACAGCTCCGCGGCAACTTCATCCTTTCCGACGACCACCACTTGTGTGTGCGGCTGGCTGAAGTGGATCACCGCCAGCCCGTAAGTCGCCGCAAAAATGCCGTGCTGCCCTGCTACCCCGGCATAGACCTCCAGCGTCTGTTCGGCCTTGTCGCGATACGACACGCCCTTGGATGAAACATGATTATCGGATGCATTGTTGGCATAACCATGCAGACGCAGCAGCGCGATCGCCGCCGCCGAATTTCCCGCCGGAGTCGGCGAATCTTGAAACGGCTTCCGACGCGTCCCCAAAATGCCGAGTGCGATTTTTTTGTCCGGAGCTCCGTCCGCCGCTCGGCCCGAAGACCCACCGCGCGTATCAAAGAATCCGCCCGCCACCGGATCGAAGAACCCCGCCACCATCGCCTCTCCGATCGACCGTGCAAAACGGAAGTAGCTCAGGACCGCTGTCGCCTCATAAGCGTCGAGACACGCAATCACCGCGAAAGCATAATCATCCAGCACGCCAGGGATAGAGACAGAGCCAGGGACAGGGCCAGTGACTTCGCGCTGCTCCGCCCTCGGATCCGAGTAAGCAATCACATGCTTCATCCCGCGCTCCGCGTTCCATCCCTCTGCAAGCAGCCGATCCAGCGAACGCAATGCAAAGTGGCGCGCTCCCGCCAGATCCAGCACCTTGGCGGCTTCCAGATAAGCCGACACGCACATCGCGTTCCAGCCCGCATAGACCGTCTTGTCTACGTACGGTGTTGGACGCAGCAAACGCGCCGCATACATCTTCTTCTTAGCCGCATCCAGCAGAGTGCGCGCTCGTTCTTCCGCAATGTTCAGCCGCCGCGCAATCTCCGCCACCGAGCTTCGAACATAGAGCACGTTCTTCGCCGGATTGTGATGCATGTCCCCGACTTCGTTGATGTCGTAATAGAGCGCCGCCACCGCAGCCTCATCCTCGGTCAGCGCCTCTTTCGTTTCCTCCAGGGTCCAGGTGAAATAATCGCCATCATCGTCCATCGAGTAGTCGGCGTCCTGCGAGGCGTAAAAGCCGCCATGGGAGCGGTCGCTGAGCCATTCGTCCATCCAGCGAATGATGTCGCGCGCCACCTCAGCGAAGAACTCATCCGCCGTCGCCTGATAAGCGTGCACATAGTTTTTCAGCAACTCCGAGTTGTCGTAGCACATCTTCTCGAAGTGCGGCACGATCCAGCGCTCGTCCACCGAGTAGCGATGGAAGCCGCCCGCCAGTTGGTCATAGACGCCCCCGCGCGCCATTTTCTCCAGCGTGTGGACGAAAATAGTGCGCAGTTCCTGATTTTCCGCACGATCCTTGCTCGATCCGGTGCGAACATACTGATCCATGACCAAGTCCAGCGCCGCCGGATGCGGAAACTTGGGCGCCGCGCCAAATCCGCCGTTGACCTCGTCAAACATCTTCCGCGCCGATTCCGCAATTGCGTCAATCACCGTGGCGGATACCTTCCCGCCGCCCCCCGAAAAGGATTCCGCCCGCGAGATCGCGCTCTCGACCATCTTCGCCTGCTCAAGCACCTCGCCGTGCTTGTCGCGATAGGCCTCAGCAATCGAGAGCAGCACGCGCTTGAAACTAGGCCGCCCGTACGCGTCCGCGGGAGGGAAGTACGTCCCCCCATAAAACGGCTTGCCGTCGGGAGTAAGAAAAGCGGTAAGCGGCCATCCACCCTGCCCGGTGAGCGCGCCGACCGCCGCCTGATAACGGCTGTCAATATCCGGACGCTCATCCCGGTCCACCTTCACCGCGATGTAATGCTCGTTGACGATCGCCGCCACCTCAGCATCGTCATACGACTCGCGATCCATCACATGACACCAATGACACCAAACCGCGCCAATATCCAACAGCATCGGTTTGTTCGCCAGCCGAGCCGCCGCAAATGCCTCCTCCCCAAACTCATGCCATCGGATCGGCTGATGCATAGCCGACCGCAAGTAGGAGGAAGAAGCCCGAGCCAGAGCGTTGTGGGAGGAGTCACTCATGAGCCTAGTTTAGCTTGGCAGCGAGAAAGAGTGCGGTGCGATCTGTTTTAAGAAAAATTGGTGGTCATGCCGGACGAAAGGCGTGCGGCAGCAGGGGCGGAGAAGCTAAACGGTCTAAATAATCTTTTTGAGGGATGGCACCCCGGGCTTGGCAGCCTTTGAAGGGAATTCATGGATTTTGCCGCACTTCGGGCATGTTGTAACCTTGGCATTCTGGTCGGCCATTTCATGCAGGAAGTCTGAAAACGTCTGGCCGCAGTCCTCGCATAAAAGGTCAATCTTGTCATCGCTCATATTGGTTTCCACACCCCATTTGATGCCCCAACCTCGAGAAAGGAAGCCGCGCCACTAATTGGCGTTTGACGGTATTACTGCCACAATAAACAGGATGGCACCAGGAAGGCAACAGCTCCAAAGTCCACGGACGAGGGAAATGGGTACCTGCCCAAACGATCAAACCAACCCCTAAGAAATTCTTCTGACGGACTACGCCCCCGCCACAGGCTCGGCAGCCTTCGGAGAATTGCAGTCGCGGCTCGCCCGGCAATTTGGGCATACGACCTTCGCATTCTTGTCGGCCATTTCGTGCAGGAAGGCGGAAAACGTCTGGCCGCATTCCTCGCATAGCATATCGATCTCATCGCTCATATTTTGTTCTCGCCATGTTTCTCGCCAAAACGGATATCACAGCCTCTTCCATCAGTCTCCGCAACAGTCCGTCGGTTAATGGTACCGAAGGCCGATATGCTTCCCGATAAGCAGGAAAATGAGGCCTATCAGAATAAGCAACCCAGCGATGCCGAGTGTCACACTCCACAACCGGCGGCCCGTTCGCGTGGAGGTCTCTTTATCCAGGGAGGGTGGCTGCTCCATAGAAGGTTAATTTACATCCGCGCGTGAGCGGATTCAAGCTGGCGTCCGGTCTCTCGCATCCACATCGACCAAACCTTCGCGGGATCGCGCTCACACTTTCTTCACGCCGAGGGTCAACAGTCCGTCGGCAGACGTCGTTCCCATACAATAAACACAGTATGCCCCTCGGCCTCTACATCTCGGTCCCCTTCTGCCGGACCAAGTGCAGCTACTGCAACTTCGCCTCCGACGTGTTCTCGAAGTCGGCCTACGAAAACTATGTTGCCCGCCTGCTCGAAGATATCGCCAACTCGCGCCAGCTTGCGTCGGAACTGGGATGTACGCTCGGATTTACGCAAGACGACACTGCCGACTCCATCTACCTCGGCGGAGGGACGCCGTCGATTCTCGATGCCTCGCAACTGCAGCGCATCTTCGCCGGCGTTCGCGATCAATTTACGGTTACGTCCGATGCCGAGATCACGGTTGAATGCGCTCCGGGCACGCTTACGCCCGCTCTCATCGAAACTCTACTGCAATGTGGCGTGAACCGGGTGAGCCTGGGCGTGCAGTCGTTCGTCGATCAGGAAGCGCAGTCCGTGGGACGGCTGCACAAACGCTCGACCGTTCTAGAAGAGATCGGCCGTCTGCGGGAGGCTGGCATCGGCAACATCAACATCGATCTAATTGCCGGGTTGCCGCACCAGACCGCGGAGAGCTGGGCCTTCTCGGTGTCGGAGACGATTGCGACCGGTGTCCCGCACGTCAGCGTTTACATGCTCGAAGTAGACGAAGATTCTCGCCTGGGCAGGGAACTGATCGCCGGAGGCGCTCGCTACCACGCCCACTTTGTCCCTAATGACGACGCGACCGCGGATTTTTATCAGCAGGCATGCCAGATGCTGGCCGCGGCCGGCATCGCGCAGTACGAAATTTCCAACTTTGCCCGCGTCGCCCCGAGGTCTCCCGGTGACGAGTTACAAAATAACGAGTCGCGCCACAACTTGAAATATTGGACCCGTCAGCCCTATCTAGGTTTCGGAGTCGATGCGCACTCGATGCTAGAGCCGCTAGTGCGGGGACGGGCGCCCACGCCCGTCCAAGCCGAGCGCAGCTCGGCAGCTGCCCGCGGCTCAAGTAACCCCAGATTCGCGATAGCTGCCGACGGTATCGAGACCGAGCATCACCAAGCCATCCGCTTCGCAACCCCCGACTCGCTCGACGCCTACATGAATCGCGAGCCGCATACGGTAACGCCGGTTTCCGCGCAGGCAGCAATCGAAGAAAGTTTTTTCCTCGGTCTGCGCCTCAATCGCGGTATCGATCTGGAACGCCTTCGGACGGAGAGCAGGCTTTGGCAAGGGCACGACTTTAGTCGTGCCATGAACGCAACGGGAAAGACGGCTTTAGCCGCTGAGGCCACCTGCCGCCGGCAGCAACAGGTGAGCTGCGAGACTATCGCTGCCTGGGATTCCGCGATCCAGCAAAGCATGCGCGAAGGCCTGCTCGAACAGGACGGCACAACCGTGCGCCTCACCGCCCGCGGCCGCCTCTTATCCAACGAAGTATTTACCAGATTCCTAATCGAAGAAACAAAAGTGGGAACCGGTCACGTGAATCCACGTTAGTTGACCGATTAGTGCCGTTCGGCTTTGGCCTATCCGGTCCCCACCATCTCAAAAATTTTGGGGAAGCCGGTGCCGATGCCCATGCTCATACTAAAGACAGGCGGCTCCATTGCCAGAGCCTGTATGCCGGCTTCTCCCGAAAGACTCAACCACACAATGCGAAACTGCGCCCGCGCCGCGCCATGTTGCACGTCCAGCACCTCTCCAGTCTGCACCTTCGAGCGCATGCCGATCAGAACTGCACCGTGGTTGCTGATGTTTCGCACCCGAACCATCTCTGCGAAAGGCCGCGCCATCCTGTCCACTCCCCAGATCCGTACCGGCAACTCCAGGTTCAGTCTGCGCTCTTTTCGCCGATCCATTTCCGCTCCGAGTTCCGCTGCGCTGTCCGATTCAAACGGATCATAACCATGCGCGCCCGGAAGCGAAACGTCACGTCAGTTACACGCCAAAGAGTTCCGGAAGTTACGTTGCGTTAGCGAGAAAATAATCGAGTAAATACTTGTTTCCTGGGTATATCTTGCAGCGAATATAAAACGCACCTATGTTTCACACGGGACACGTTCGATCGCACAAGGACTTAGTCCAGATCTTTGAGCGAGCACGCGCCCGGCCCGCGAGCGTCGCCGCACGACCCACACGGTCCCGCCGACTCCGGCATCGACGGCTGGATCGCCGCTCCGCTCTTCGCCGAAACGGCAAATACTGACAGTTGCGGCTCCAGTTTCTTGCTCTGGCACTTCGGGCACTCGGCCTTTTGTTTGCCGAAGACCAGAGCCTCAAACTCGTGCTCGCATTCCTTGCAGACGTACTCGAAGATGGGCATGAAGAAAACTCCGTGAAGAGAATTGCTGTCTTCAATTTAAACTCAAACCGTGGCTACTTCGCAAACACACGAGGAGACACGCCCCTTCACACCACGCCGCTGGTTGCGCGGTGGGCACGTGCAAACGCTTGCCAGCTTTTTAATCGTGCGACGTTTTCATGTGCCAGCACCCGAGGAGCGGTTGATCGAAGTAGAGCCCGGCGTCCAAGTCCTCTGCCACTGCCATTGGCAAGCGGATCGCGCGCACGCGCTGACCGTCATTATTGTGCATGGGCTCGAAGGGTCGAGCACCTCGCAGTACATGCTTGGCGTCACCGAAAAGGCGCTGGCTGCCGGGATGAATGTGATCCGCTACAACCAGCGCAACTGCGGTGGCACGGACGCGCTCGCCCCGGTGCTCTACCACTCGGGCCTGTCGAATGATGTTGCGGCAGTGGCGCGGGAGATTATCGCGCGCGACAAAGTTTCGCGGCTGGCGCTGGTCGGCTTCTCAATGGGCGGCAACATCGTGCTGAAGTTGGCGGGAGAGTGGGGAGCGCAAGCGCCACCGCAGTTTCGAGCTGTCGCTGTCTGTTGCCCGGCGATTGATTTGGCAACGTCGGCGGATACGCTGCACGAACCCGCGAACCGGATTTACGAAAAGTATTTTCTTTGGGCGCTTCACCGGCGGATGCTTCAGAAGGCGCGGCACTTTCCCGATCACTTCGACGTGAGCCGTCTGCGCGGCATCCGGAGTCTGCGCGAGTTTGATGACAAGGTGACGGCTTACTATTGCGGCTTCACGGGCGTCGACGATTACTATGATCGCGCTTCGGCGGCGCACGTCGTCGAGCGCATCGCGGTGCCGGCGCTGGTGTTGCATGCGGCGAATGATCCGTTCATACGCATCACCGCGGAGACGCGGCGAAAGATTTCGGCGAACTCGAACGTCACCTTCGTCGAGACGCCCGATGGCGGGCACTGCGCGTTTATCGGCTCGCCTGTCGGAGAGTCTGCTGGATCTTCCGCCAGATCGGGCGCTGGGGTGGGGAATGGCAGCGATGGTTGTTACGACGACGGTTATTGGGCGGAGCATGAGATCGTGAACTTCCTGCGCGCGTTCTGATGGACTCTGATGGATGCTGACTTCTCGATCGAGCTGGGGCGGGAAGATCCAGTGTTGGATTTTCCCTGGAAGGATCCGGCGGGCAAGCTTGCTTATGTCGACTTGAAGCGGCATCCGAAATTGATGGCGCGGATCAAGGAGGCGGAAGAGTTTCCCGAGCTGAAGGAATTTCTTCGGGTGATGAACTCGGCGCGGAGCATGGTGGAGACGGCGAAGTGCGATGCCTGGGCGACGACGGAGCTGAGTCCGGAGGAAGAAGTCTACGATGCTTCGCATAAGTTCGTGAGTTATGTGGACGCCGTGTTTTCTAACATAGATGTGCGTCAATCTTCCTTGCGCGAGTCTTCGTTGCTCCAGTCGTCGTTGCGTGAATCGTTGCCTGCTCACGAACGGTTTGCTCGAAAGCTGGTTGAGTTGCTGCGGCGGGTGCCGGAGACTCCATCGGCAGCGGAGGTCTGCGTGCGGCGGTGTTATTTCGGGGAGGATGGCGGCGTCCGGGAAGGTTTTTACTGCACCTTGTATGTGAGCGGCTACGGGAACGACAGTGCCAGCGCGCGCCAGAATTGGGGGGTGGCGCTGAAGCTTACCGGGAACGCGATTGTGCAGTTGTCAGCGAGTGGGGTCGAATGAAGGACGGTGGTGCTCCTCTATTTCTACAACCATCGGGGTCGAATTTTTGGGGAAACGCCCCATCTGTCCTCGGGTTTCCCTGACGAGCGAGAAGGGGTCAACGTCACGCACCATCCTCAGTACGCCGGGGGCAGCCCCATCTTTCTTACGATGGCGCGATAGCGCGGATCGGAATGCACGAAATCAAAATTTGGATCGTTCTGGACGTCCACCAAGCCAGGCGAGCGCTCCCGGTAAGACTCTTCCAGATAGCGGATGGTCTCTTCCTTACGTCCGAGTTGTCCATACTTACCCGCGAAATCCATCGGCGAAACGTAGTGTTTTGCGGCTCTTCGCTTGACCACCTCCACTCTCCACGCGAGCACCGCCCGGTATCCCCCTTGCTGGTAAACTTGGACGTGCTCCGCTAGCAGATCCTTTTCGCCCGCGAGCTGCAGGGCGCGTTCATTTTCTTCCTCCGCTTCTTTCTCCATACCTTTGTAGAAATATGCCTGGGAAAGTAGATCGTGTAGGTCGGCGTTGTTCGGTTGGGCGTCGCTTCTTACGCGCGCTTCATTCAGCGCAGCGTCAAACTGGCGAGCACGAATGAGCGCATAGCCCAAGCCCCATGGCCTGGCAAATGGTTCCAACTCTGTCGCCTTCTTCTGCTCCTGCAATGCTTCGTCCGTGCGATTCAGAGTCCACAGCACGTACGAACGCAGGTGGTGAGACTCGGCAAGACTGGGACTGAGTTCCACCGCCCGTGCGGACTCTCTGTCGGCGGCCGCCCAGTCCCACCGATAGAAAAGCTGAATGGCGGCCACGGCTCTGTGCGCTTCACTGTCCAAATCATCGAGTTCCACAGCCTTTTTGGCAGCTGCCTCCGCTTGTGCCATGACCGCCTGCGGACGATAGTCCCCTTCCACCACAGTTGCGGTATAGGAATCGGCGATACCGCCCCATGCGGCGGCATAATCGGGCTGGAGGTCAATCGCTTTCTGGAAGTATTCCCGGCTCTTTTCGTATTCGCTCGCGAACCAGTAGTACCTCCCTAATAGGTAAGCGTCGTGCGCCTCTGGGTTGATTCGTCGTTCCGGTCTGCCGGAGCCCGAAGTAGTCGCCCCAACTTGCTTGGCGATGGTTTGCGCGAGTTCGTTCTGCAAAGATCCCACGTCGCTCAAATTGCGGTCGAAGCTCTCTGCCCAAACGTGCGTGTCGCTGGCAGCATGGATCAACTGTGCCGTCACGTGTACCCGGTTCCCCGAGCGGCCCACCGAACCTTCCAAGATTCCATCCACCCCCAGTTCCTGCGCGATCTCCCTCAGCGGTCGGTGAACTTTCTTGTACTGCATCACTGAGGTCCGCGAGATAACCCGCAAGGAGGGATTCTTCGCCAGCATGGTAATCACTTCGTCGGTCATACCGTCCGCGAAGTACTCCTGAGCCGGGTCCCCCGACAGGTTCTCCAGCGGCAGCACAGCGAGGGACTTGATGAGCCGGGCTTGCTTGGCGGAACGCGCATCCTGCATCCGTCTGACAATCGGCATGGCTCCCAGAAACAGGGCCATAACCAGGACTGCCAGCAGAGCGATTCGTCGGCCGAAGCCACTTGCCCTTGCGGTTGCCGGCGCTTGAGAAGGTTCCACTCTGACAGAGGGCGGGATTTCTCCGTCGGAGCCCTCGGCCTGACTTTCACCGCTGGGTTTAGAAAGTATTTCGGAAGAAAAACCCTCGTCCGACCATTCCACTTGACCTAAAAAGCGGTAACCACGGCGAGGTATGGTCTCAACCCAGCGTGGTTTTCCCGCAGAGTCGGAAAGGCAGTCCCGCAGCCGCTGCACGGCGGAATTCAAGCCATGATCGAAGTCGACAAACGTGTCGTCGGCCCAGAGCCTAACCCGCAGCTCTTCCCGGGTCACCATTTCCCCCGGGCGTTCGAGCAACATAAGGAGTATCTGAAAGGCCTGCTCTCCCATCTTCACTTTCGTCCCGAACTTCCGCAGTTCGCCGGAGCGCAGATCGAGCGCATAGGGGCCGAACAAGGCGATTCGCGAGGTGGTAGTTTTCATGTCCGAAAGCCCAGGGGAGGGGAGACCTGCGACTGCAGCGCAGCCGCACCATTCTGAGGCCTGTTCAAGCTCCAGTCAAGAAACTCCCATCCCTACCGCTTCCCTACGACATAACACGCTTAGTAATGAATAACCTACACAGTGTTCTCGAACTGTTCGAGAGGTGATGCATTTTGCATTGCCGGACTCCCGGCGGTTAAGCGATAAAGAGCCGCCTTGGAATACCCGATGCTTCGCTATTTGCGGCACTTGGGGTGTAAGCGGTTTTTCGGCGGATCCAGGCATAGCCCGGCCCGCAGAAGCGAGGCATGGCGGCCAGATCGCCGCTCACTTTCACAAGGAGGAACAATATGAAATCGACTCAAATTCTGAACTTCGTCAAGTTCGCTGCCTGCATGGTTCTGGCAGTTGGACTCAGCGCCAGCGCTTTAGCGTCGTGCGGCGATTCCCTCTCCGCGATGGCAGCACAGGCTGCTTCCGTACAGAGTCAATCCCGTCCGATACAACAAAACTCTCAGTCTGCCGGAGACGACGCCCGCAAATCGACCATCGTTGGCCTTTGGCACGTCCAGTTCGCGGTCGGCGGTCAAACCATCCAGGAAGCGTACCAGCTCTGGAATGCCGGGGGCACCGAGATTCACAACCCGAATGTTGATCCGAGATCGGGCAACGTCTGCCTGGGGGTGTGGAAGCATGCCTCGCACGGGACTTACAAGCTCGCGCACCGCGTGTGGAACTATGACGCGAACGGAAACTTCATGGGAACCATCCACCTCAGTGAAACGCTCACTCTGAGGGACGGCGGCAATACGCACACCGGTTCCTTCACCTTGGATTTCTACGACCCTTCCGGCAACTTCCAATTCGAGGTAGCCGGGAATGTCACGGGAGAACGCATTTCGGTGGAGTGATCCGATGCGTACGCGTCTCAGGAGAGCCGCAGCAATTGCGGCTCCTCCCTGTGGCTTCTCGACCTCGTTTGATTTTGGGTGGCGCAGCGGTTCACCGCTGCGATATGCGGCCTCTTTTTCAGTGCTGGCTTTAGCCGCTGAGGGCGAGTGCCGCGCGCACAAAGAGTTTTTCAGCAGTCTGTGAAACCGGTCTTGTGGAGGGTACTGACAGCACGGCTGAAGCCATGCCATTCCCAAAACCAATCGGCCTGACCGCCGAGCCATGTTGTTTAGAACTTCTTCCGAAGAAATTCAAAAAGAACATAACCGATGAGCGCCGCGATCATGGCAATTTCAAAATTGGCAGCGGTAAAAACATCTCCGATTGTCCAGGCCAGACCCCTCGTCTGCCCCATGCCTGAGCGCTCAAATTCTCCCATCAAAAGGTTGGAATAAAACAGGAAGATAATAAAACCGACTTCGATCACCGCTCTCCAGATATTTTTCTTCATGCCTCACCGACTTTGATTTTTTGGGCTCGGGAAATCAAAATCAACACCAAGATCAAGGGCGGCGGACAGGAGTGTCCGCCCTACCTTATCCCATCAGCAATCCGCCGTTGACGTTCAGCACATGGCCGGTGATGTAAGACGCTTCCTCCGACGCCAGAAAGCAAACTGCGCTTGCAACGTCGGTGGGAGCGCCCACGCGCCCCAGCGGAATCGTTTTCACCGCACTCTGCTTGAATTCTTCGCTCAGAGCGGCGGTCATGCTGGTCTCAATGAATCCGGGAGCCACTGCATTGCACGTGATATTGCGCGACGCCACCTCGCGCGCCATCGCCATAGTCAGCCCGATCAGCCCGGCTTTCGACGCTGCGTAATTCGCCTGTCCCGCTTGCCCCATCTGCCCGAAGACGCTGGTGATGTTGATGATTCGTCCCCAGCGCTGCTTGAGCATCGAGCCGATCACCTGCTGGATGCACAGATACGCCGACGTCAGATTCGTGTTCAGGACCGCGTCCCAGTCGGCGCGCTTCATGCGCATTACCAGTTGGTCACGCGTGATGCCGGCGTTGTTGATCAGGATGTCGATCTTGCCGAATTGCGCCAGCGCCGATTTGATCCCCGACTTCACCTGCTCTTCCTCCGCCACGTCCATGACGAAAGCCGAGGCCTTGCCTCCCGCGGCTGTGATCTGCGCGACCAGTTCGTCGAGTTTCTGCTGATTGCGCGCCGCCACCGCGACTGTTGCGCCCTCCCGCGCCAGCGCCAGCGCGCAGGCATGACCGATCCCCTGCGACGCTCCGGTAACCAGCGCGACTCGCCCCTCGAGTTTCATGAGTGCTCCTGAGAACCAAACTTAGGAATCGGATTTCTGAACGGAAGCTACGAACGGAGGATTATAAACGTCGCGGAAGCCCGCTGGTTGGCAAAGCTCGTCGGTGAAGCGCCGGGCGTCCTCGCCCGGCCGCCCAATTGCCTAAATGACGGGCGAGGGCGCCCGTCTCTCCACCGTATGATTTATCACGCAGTCGCGGCACTAGCCGGCTTGCGACGCCGCCCGCACCGGCGATACCGCGCTCAGAATCTTTTCAATCTTCTCGACCAGGGTGCGCCTGGAATACGGCTTTGCGAGAAAATACGTGCGCGACCCGGGCTTTTCCGTCTCGTACTCCAGGTTGCTGTAACCGGACGTCACCAGCACCGCAACCTCTGGTGAATGCTGCCGCAGATCTTGGCCCAGTTGCTCGCCCGACCGTCCCGGAAGCACCATGTCGGTCATCACCAGATCAATTGCTCGCTTGCACTCTTCGTAGACCCTCATCGCATCTTGCGCATCTTCGGCCGGCAGCACTTCAAAGCCCGCGCTTTCCAGAATGCAGCACGTCGCCTCGCGCACGAAAGGCTCGTCCTCAACCAGAAGGATGGTGCGCCGACGTGGCCGATCGTTTGCGAATACATGGGGCTGAAGAGTCATATCATCCTGGATTTACGTTCCTGACAACTCTTCTTCAGCAAGCGCATGGCCTCGCCGCCTTTCGAAAAGCGGCGCGCTTCCTAATAACGTCTCTATTAAGCGGAATTTACTTCGGTGCGGTAAGAATCGTCTGCTTCGGATCGAGCACAATCTTGCGTACGTTGCTGGGCGCGATCAGCCGAAACCCGGTCTCCGCGCCGTCTGCCAGCACTTCGCCGAGGAAAACAAGCGTGTTTCCCGTCGTCGTTGCATACACCGGAACCGCCGTTACCAGATCGTCGGGTACGTCCTTTTGTACGATCACACCTGTAACCGTGGTCACTCCAGTCTTCTCCGTAACGCGAATTTCGTGCGCTTCCAGTTCCGGTATCGCCGTGCCGTCGATCCAACCTTCCAAAAACCAATCCAACTTGGGATGTTTCTCATACCAAAGTGGGCGGGGCAGTTCCTCTTCAAAGACTTGCATCAGTTCCTGCGTGCTTATGCGCTTTCCCGCGTATCGTTCCCGGATTTTTCGCAGCGCGCGGAAGAACGGCTCGTCTGAATTCGCCCCCGGATTCGGCCGCCCTTTCCGGGAACGCGATGCCACTTCGGAATCGCGCAGCATCATCCGCAGCATGTGAAAAAGCCACGTCCCTCTTTCGTAGCTGATCGCCTCGTAACCTCTTGGAAAATGCGACGACTCCAGCCGCTGCCCGAGCGTCACCGGCCCAGCGTCGCGCAGCCGCTCTCCATCTTTGTTAGTGCTCAGAAGGTCCCGGCGATACTTTTCCAGAACCTGCCGGAATTGCGCCGGATTCTGCTGCTCCAGTATCAAGAGCGCCGCATAGTTCGCCAGACCTTCCGCAATCCACTGATCGCGATAACTCTTCCACAGCACCAGATCGCCCCACCATTGATGCGCCGTCTCGTGCACCAGAACCTGGCTATAGAGCGAGCGAGTTACCGGGTCAAGACGCAGATCCGTCTGCTCCTGCGGACTGAGAAACGCAAAGCTCGACAGGAACACCAGCCCAGGCCAGCCCTGGCTCAAATTCCCTGGCATCTGGGTCAACGCCAGCGAACCATACGGATACGGCCCGAACCATTGTGAGAAACTGCCGATTGCCTTCGCCGCTTTGTCCGCGACGGCCTGTGCATCGCGCGCCGGCGACGGAGGCAGAGGAGTCACCACCATCGGCGCCATCGATCTCGATCTTGACGGGGGACCGCCGTGAAATGTCGGCTGCTCGATCACCTCCGCCGGCGCTTTGGGAAACGATTTCTCTACTCCTTTCGTGCCGTACGCCTCCACCAGAATGTTGCCCACCTTCGCTTCCGCCCGAACGTACTTGCCCAGGTTGAACCCCGCCACCGGAATCGGGCGCTCTGAGGTCCACCGCGAAACTTTCTCCCCCGCTGCTTGTTCATTTGTTTCGGCTTCGTCGGCGCCCGCGCGCGAGATCTGTTTTCCCGTCGCCACCAGCGTCCAGTTTGCGGGATAGTGGAACTCCATCTCGAACTGCGCCGGGCTCAAACCGAAATTCGGATACCACGTGCCGCGCTCGCCCACATAGAGCAATCCGTTGCCGGCCTCCGACAGAACCTCGCCCGCATAGCTGAAGCGCAGTTTCAATTCCTGACCGGGCACGAGCGGAGCAGGGAACACCACCGCTACCAGATCATTTCCTTTTCGCCGCAACTGCGTTCCTTCGAGCGCCTGGTTCTGGATGAAGTCCACGGGCCGCCCATCCGCCTCCAGCGCATCAATCTTCAGATAGCGCGACAATTCAAACAACAGCGTTCTTTCTCCACCGCTGCGAATTCGAACATTCACCTCCGTCGATGCTCGCAACATGGTCGGAGGCTGCACCGACGCCCGAATGCGGAAGGCCGTGATTGAGGCGTCGGGGACCGGGGGAGCGATAGCTGCACCGCCCGTCCGAGCGGGCACAAACGAAGTCCAGATATCGAAGAACAGAATGTCGTCTCTTACCCGCGGCTGCCCGGCCCACAACGGCTCCGCGCCCGCCGCATCCCAGAAGACTTCAAAGCCGCCCAGTTGCTTTCCCATCAAGTGCGCGTGCAACAGGAGCGGAAATTTTGGATCCGGCTCGCGTAGGGGCGGCCGCCCCTTCGACAAGCTCAGGGCAGGCTCTCGGCCGCTCTCCGCCGGAAGAAAATGACTAAAGTCCAGCAGCAAGCGCAGGGCATCGAACTCCGCAAGCGTGTGGCTCGTGTCGTCCCATTCTTTTACGAATTCCGCGCTCTCCGGCACTGGCGTTGAATAGCGCTGCAAGACCGCCGCCGTGTCGTCATTGAAGCGCAGATATCCCGAAGTGAACTGCTCTTCGAGAATCGCCCCTCCCGTAAACAGCGCCAGCGATCCGCGCTCGACCCGATTCGGGGGTCGCAGCCGAATCTCACCCTCACCCTCGAAGAACGCGCCCGTAATCTGCCCGCAAATGTCTTCCGTAAACGCCAGTGTGCCGTCGTCCAAATCAAGATGGAGATTAGGCCGGTTAATCGAGGCATCCCGAACGTGGTACACCCGTTGCGGATCGAGTCCGACCGAACGAATCCGCGCGTAAAGAGCGCTTGTCGTGGGCGGACAGTGCGGGCTCGGTCCCGCCGCCTGCGCCCAAGCTGTAGCCGCCAGCAGCAACCACGCGAACCCGATCATCCGCCACAACCAAGCCAGTCCTGGGTTCATAGACAGTTCTCAGTTCTCAGAAAAAACCCAACGACCAACCCGACTCCCACTGAGAACTGAGAACCGAGAACTGAGAACTGAGAACTGAGAACTTCCTAGTCCCAGCACCTTGGTCACCTTACAGCCCCCTCGGCGGCGTTCTAGAATCAGCCGAGTGCGAGCCCTCGTCCTAATTCTAGTGCTTCTGCCAGCCCTTCCCGCGCCCGCCGACGTCATTCATCTTAAGAATGGACGCACCATCTGGGCCGACCAGGTCCGCGAGAGTAAGAATAAGAATGAAGACCGCGTCGAGTATGACCTCGGCGAAGACACCTACGCCATCCCAAAATCATCCGTCGAGCGCATCGACGTCGGCGGCGCCGCCCCCGTTCACGCCGCTTCCGCAGCATCCGCTCCCGACATCACTCCGCCCGCGCCCTCGTTCGACCACGAAGCCGACATCGCCGAAAAAGTCATCCGCGACGGCAAGGTTGATACCGATGCACTCGCCAGCCTCGCGCAAACCGCCAATCCCGAACGCGCCGCCACCGCCTACTTCCTCGCCGGCAAGCACGAATCCGATCGCGGCAATTTCCCGCAGGCGAAGCGCTATTACGAATCCGCGCTCCGCTTCCAGCCGGATAACTCGACGCTGCTGATCTACTACGCTGCCACCCTGATGCGCACCGGCCAAGCCGCGGAAGCTCTGTCCCATGCACAACACGCCGTCGTCATTGCTCCCGACTCACCCGATGCTATTGCCATGCTGGGATTCGTTGAATTCGCCGGCGATCATACCCCCGACGCTATTCGCTCCTGGAAGAAGTCGCTCGCGCTGCGTCCCGACGCCACGGTCAGCCAGTATCTCGCCCGCGCCGAGCGCGAATCGAGCGCCGAATCCGATTTCTCGCAGCGCGAAAGCAGCCACTTCAACCTCCACTTCGAAGGAAAGGATACCTCCGAGACCTTCCGCCGCGACCTCCTCGCCACCCTCGACTCCGAGTATGACGACCTGGTGCGCGATCTCGGCTACTCGCCCCGCAACAACATCGCGGTCACACTCTACACCCAGCAAGCGTTCTTCGATGTGACCCGCGCGCCTTCCTGGACCGGCGCCATCAATGATGGCAAGCTGCGCATCCCAGTCAGCGGCGTGTCGAACGTCACGCCCGAGCTCACTCGCGTCCTCAAACACGAGCTGACGCACTCTTTCGTCTCGCAGATGTCCAGCAACCGCTGCCCCGCTTGGCTGAACGAAGGAATCGCACAGATTGAAGAAGGCAAGTCATCCGCTTCCACCGGACATCAACTGGCGCAGCTCTTCGCCGCCGGAAATGAGATCCCATTTAATCTGCTCGAAGGCAGCTTTATGAGCTTCTCCGCGCCCGAGGCCACCGTCGCCTATGCCGAATCTTTAGCCGCCGCCGAATATCTCCGCGACGCGTATGGCATGAGCGAAATCACGAGCATCCTGGAACGCCTCTCGCAAGGCAGTTCCACCGAAGCTGCTCTACGGGCGACCGTCCACTCCGATTACCGTCAACTCCGCGACGAAATGGGCCGCAAGCTAAAAGAAAGATACGGCGAATAAGTTAGGCCTGTGTCAATCCCGTGGTCGCAGTGTTTCTGGGATGGCTGGTTCTGCACGAGCGCATCGACCGCTACATCCTGATGGGGAGCGCGATCATCGTGGCATCGGTGGTGTTGGTGACGAGCGCGAAGGTTTCGACTCGGCCTGCGGTGGAGGAGCTTCCTGCGGTTGAGGCTGCGGGAGATTGAAGTTGCAGTTCTCACTTCCCAGTCGTCGTGACCAGCGCCGGGCTCGATAGGCCGGAGATTATTGTATTCATAGGGGATACCCATAGCCTACTCATTCTACGGGTTTTAGCTGCTCCCCAATGCGAATTGCGAAAGCAATTCACACAGTTCAGCCCTTCTCACCCGCGTCTAAGCACCGTCTTCAGGTGCCACTTCAGGAACCGCTGCACCGTTCCATCCGCGATTCTGGCGGGGCAATCTACCGGCAACCTGAGAGCTTCGCGCACCCTATCAGCAAACGGCTTCTGCCCGAATGGGTATAGCTGGAACTTGAACACTAGCGTGAATCCATTTTCCAGACGCACTTCGTTGATGTAGCTTTTGGCGGCCATTCGCACGATAAATAGCGGCCGCAGTCCGAGATGCTTACACATACTCAGTTTCACCGTTAGCTCGTCGCGTGGAATGTACTTCAGGGTGTTCTTAATCTCCGCGCCGTAAGCAACGCCATCTCTCTCGAACACGCGGTCTAAATCGTGCTCCGTTGCAGCCCAAACCTTGCCCGCATATGTCCTAACCTTTCTCGCAGTCGGCAGGAAACCAACACTCGCAAGAGCGGCATCGAACATCATTTCACCCTGTGCCCCTAGCCCAGCAGTAAATGGAGGAGCAGAGAACTGCGAGACAAGCGCAATCACATCCTGTGCCTGTCTGCGCCAATAGCGATGCGTTGTCGCATGGTAGAAGGAGATGTTCCCGGTACCGGGCAAAATCTCACGCTCTAGCGCGATATGCCCCTCTGCTGCTAACTCCGATAAGGCGCGCGATGTGACCCAGTGAAAGTATCGGTCTTCAAAAATCACTTCTAGTTGTTGCTTATAAAATACACTCGAGCGCTCTTCCCCGAAAAACGCTCGTATCTCTTCTTTCGCTTGATCGACAACGGGGTCACGTGGCTGACTTTCTTGTTGTTCGATGTCCGGATCGTAGTCCGGGTCGTATTCAGGTGGCTCCCAATACATGGTAGACCCAGCAATCTTTTCGTGAAACTGGGTGTCTGGTGACAACCCGTGTCTTAGCGACTGAGCCCTGAGCACCCCTCATTGTGCTTCGTTCTAGGAGCAAGACCTCATAACTAGAATGATTCTTCGGTGCGCCTGGTAAGCCTGTCGCGGTCATCTGAATTCACAGCTGCTAGGCCCGGCTGCCAGGCTATTCTTCTGGTTCTTCGGCGTCGTTTACTACATCGACTACGCGGCTTCGGATGTTGAAGACCAACTTCTGATCGTCGTCGGGCTGAAAGGTGACTCGCATGGGAGTGCGCTCCCAAACTGGAGGCGGACACTCGGAGTCGGGGTCGTCGGTTCCCGCGGGTTCGCCCGCGTCTTTTTTCAGGATCGGCTTGCGCCGTCCTACCTGAGCGACGACCGCGTAGAGTTTCTTGCCATCTTCGGAGACGCCGCAGTAGGCGATGTAATCGCGATACCAGCTAGCGGTCGAATAGAAAGGATCGAACTCGGGCAGGTTGAGCTGGGAGACTCGTCCGGTGACGCGGTCGACGAGCAGCCAGCCGCCGCGTTGCCATTGCCAGCGGGCAGTGTTTGCGTTGGCATTAGAGTTTTCGCTGGGCAGCGCATCGTTCACGCGAAAGGCCCGCCGGACCACGAACAGGCGGTCGGTCAGCTCATGCGGAGTTCCAGTGGTGTATTCCTTGAGTCGCGTATCGACAAACAGCGGACGAACTTTCAAATCGAGCAGCTTCTGTCCGGTTGCATTGGGCCACTTGGCGGAAATCCATTTGCCAAAGGTGATGACATGCGGTTTCGGAACGGCCGCGCATTCGCTCCAGGCTATGCAGAGCATTACGAACATCAATAAGAGTTTCCGCAGCATGCTGGAAGACTGGCACGGGC
The DNA here is from genome assembly GCA_963772195.1 of uncultured Acidobacteriaceae bacterium. Classification (GTDB taxonomy): domain Bacteria; phylum Acidobacteriota; class Terriglobia; order Terriglobales; family Acidobacteriaceae; genus Acidiflorens. The sequence goes on from CAVYWE010000007.1 coordinate 1,405,128, forward strand.
GCGGAATCGGCGCAATGACGCTTGAACAGCGAAAATGTTCGGTTTGTCGGGGGGCTGGACGGGCGAGAGCCTGCCCTGAGCTTGTCGAAGGGTCGCCCGTCCCTCCACAAGCCTGGGTGGTGGCGCAGTTTCGGGGGAATGTGGGAAACTGTGGTCATGGCAAAGCGCAGTCTTCGGATCTTGAAACGAGTCAGCAACATCCCGTCACTGGGAATTTGTGAATCGTGCCATACGCAGTTCTCGGCAGACCCTCGTCAGCTCGGGCAGGCGGGAGTTCAGCAGCAGTTCAATGCGCACAAGTGCGAAGCCGTCCCGAACGCAGTGCCGAGCGCGAAAGAAGCTCCCAAAAAAGAAGCTGTCAAAGTTGATGGGAGGTAGTTGATGTTCCCGGATGGGAACTTGCAATATCGCGCCGAATTGAGCAAAGTGAAATGATGAGTATTCCTCCACGAAAGCGCTGGACAAACCTTTCTCCGCACCTGGGCGCTTACTCGGGTATGGGTGACCTGCTCGGAGGCCGCCGGAAGCAGTTGATTCTGGTGGTCGATGACAAGCTGATGAACACCGAGCTGCTGAAGGAGTTGCTGGGGAGCCGCGGCTATCGAACGGTTACGGCACAGAATGCGGCTACCGCGGAGGCGGAAATCCGGCGCGAAGCTCCAGACCTGATCCTGCTTGACGTGGTCATGCCCGGCAAGAGCGGCTACGACCTGTGCCGCGAGCTCAAAGAGGATTCCAAGACGCGGCTGATTCCGATCGTCATGATTACCGGCCTCACCGATCGAGAAGACCGCCTGAAGGGAATTGAAGCGGGCGCCGACGATTTTCTGACCAAGCCCATCAGCTCCGAGGAATTGTTTGCGCGCGTGAGTTCACTGCTGAAGTTGAAAGAATTCACCGACGAACTGGAGACTGCGGATTCGGTGTTGTGCACGCTGGGGCTGAGCGTGGAAGCGCGCGACCCTTACACCGAAGGCCACTGCGAGCGATTGGCGCAGAATGCCGCGGATCTGGGACGCTTTCTCGGGGTAGAAGAAGAATGCATTGTGGCCCTGGGCCGGGGCGGCTACCTGCACGACCTGGGAAAGATTGCCGTGCCGGATGAAATCCTGAAGAAGGGGAAGTATCTGACGCCGGCGGAGTGGGAGATCATGAAGCAGCATCCGGTGACGGGCGAGACGATTTGCCGTCCATTGAAGTCGTTGCGGCTGGTGCTTCCAATTATCCGGCATCATCACGAGCACTCTGACGGCAGCGGCTATCCGGATGGGCTTCGGGAGGATGAGATACCGCTTCTGCCGCGTATCCTGCAGGTGGTGGACATCTACGATGCCTTGCGCACGGCGCGTCCTTATAAGCCGGCGCTCAGCCACGAGCAGGCCGCGGTGACCATGCGCGCCGAGGCGCGCAGCGGGCTCTGGGACGTCGAACTGGTGTCGGAGTTTTTCGCCATGCTCGACAAGCGCCGTCAGGTGGCGTAGTCTTCACGGGCAACGTCGCGCGGACACAACGTCCGCGCAACCCATCCGCGCAATCCTTTGTGCGGAGAAAGCACCATACGCGAGGACTTGTTGACCTATAGCTTCGTCATTCCCGCCTATAACGAAAGCGGCCGCATCCGGCCGACGCTCGATGAGCTTCTCAGATATACGCAGCAACAGGGATGGGATGCGGAAATTCTTGTGGTGAACGACGGCTCGACTGACGATACGGCGCAAGTCGTGCGCGAATACGGCAAGGCGCATCCGCAGATTCTGCTGGTGGAGAATCCCGGGAACCGCGGCAAAGGTTACAGCGTGCGTAACGGGATGTTGCACGCGCGCGGTGACATTTGCCTGTTCACGGATGCCGATCTTTCCTCACCGATATCGGAGGCGCAGAAACTATTCGATGCGATTGCTCTAGGTGCCGACATCGCGATCGGTTCTCGCTGGCTGCGGACGGAACTACAGACCGAGCGCCAGCCGCTGTACCGGCAGGCGTTTGGACGAATCTACAATCTGGTGCTGCGGGTGATTCTGGGCTTGCGTTTCGTGGACACGCAATGCGGATTCAAAGCTTTCCGGCGGGACGCCGCGCAACGAGTTTTTCCTCTGCAGAGAATTGAAGGCTGGGGATTCGATCCTGAAATTCTGTTTCTGGCGCGGGGCGCGGGACTGCGGGTTGACGAGGTCCCGGTTCTCTGGGCGCACAGCGAGGGGACGCGGCTGCATCCTTTCCGCGACGGCCTCCGAATGTTCGTCGAAGTTTTACGGATCCGGTGGAATGCGATGAGCGGGAAGTATACGACCCGCGCGGTGATTTCTCCGGGTGAATTGTAACGGGGAGATCAACGTCCCGTTTTTTCCCAACGTTGCCGGAAATGCGAGGTATCGCGCGGGGGCGGCAGCGAGCCGCGTTTGCAGGGAGACAGTTTGTCAGAATCCAGGCGCCGGTTTCTAAAAACAGCGGGTATGACGGCGGGAGCGGTTTTGCTCTCGTCCGTCAACGTCTCTGCTGAATCCGGCAGGCCAACGCATAGCAGCGACTCACCTGTTTCCTCCTCGGAGTCCGGCTCCGCCGACTACACGCTGCACATCAAAACATCTCCTGTCGAGATCGCGCCCAACCGGATTATTTCGGCGACTACCTACAACGGGCAATTCCCGGGGCCACTGCTTCGCTTTAAGGAAGGCCGGCAGGTCACAGTAGACGTGTTCAACGACACGGACACGCCGGAGCAATTGCATTGGCACGGCCAGATGGTACCGCCGGACGTGGACGGCGCGTCCGAGGAAGGCACACCGTTCATTCCTGCGCATGGCAAGCGGCGGATCGTGTTCACGCCTAGGCCAGCTGGGTTCCGCTTTTATCACACGCATAACCACGCGGCTGCAAACCTCACCGCTGGACAATACAGCGGCGAAGTTGGGCCCGTGTACATTGAGCCTGGGCACGAGCCGGGTAGATACGATCGCGAGGTGTTTCTCGTGCTGAAAGAGTTTGAGCCAACTTTCAGCCGCGGCGGAGATATGGCGCAGAATTTCCTGGCTCCGCCAACCAAGGTGAAGGCACTCGAAGAACAAGGCGAGTCCGCCATGAAAGCCTCGCTCGCCAAGGGTATGCCGCATGGCTATGAAGTCGGCTATGGGTCTTTCACGATCAACGGACGCATGCTCGGCCACGGAGAACCGATCCGCGTCAAGCGCGGAGAACGAGTCCTGTTTCATATTCTGAATGGAAGCGCGACTGAGATTCGCAGTCTGGCACTCCCCGGCCATTCCTTTCATGTCGTGGCGCTGGACGGCAATCCTGTGCCCAATCCGGTGATGGTTCCGGTGCTCTGGCTGGGCACTGCGGAACGCGTTTCTGCCATCGTTGAAATGAAACACCCTGGTGTCTGGATCATGGGCGACTTGGCGGATGATGATCGTCGGCACGGCATGGGAATCGTCGTCGAATACGCGGGGTTCAAGGGCAAGGGGCAATGGATTGCGCCGCCGCCTCTTCGCTTGAACTCGCGCTGGAACTACGGACTTTTCGCTAAGCCCGGTGCTGCTGCCGAGCCTCCAGACGAAACGTTCGAGATGATCTTTGCGAAGGACAATGCCTCCGAAGAGGGCTTCAACCGATGGACGATCAACGGAGTGGCTTATCCGATGAGCAACCAGCCAATGCCAGCCTCGTTTCACCTGAAGCAAGGCAAGCGCTACCGAATTCGTATGCGCAATGACAGCGATGATATCCATCCCATCCACCTTCATCGCCATAGTTTTGAACTCACGAAGTTAGCGGGAAAGCCCACTGCCGGAATCCTGAAAGACGTGGTCATGCTGGGCGGCTATCAGGAGGCGGAGATCGACTTCGTCGCCGACAACCCGGGACTGACGCTATGCCACTGTCATCAGCAACTGCACATGGATTTCGGTTTCATGACACTGTTCGACTATGTATGACTGGCAGAATATGAAAGAGCTAGAGTCTGTTGATTGCCACTTGGGAAATTGCCACACCTGAAGCGGTACCATGATTGATTGGCGGTAGTATCGTGACCGCGCGATGAGTCCCCAATATCAATTGGCGGAAATCGCAGATAATATCTATCTCAGGAATGCAACTTCATTTACCTCGGGTTGGGAGTCCCGCATGAGATGGGTGCTGATTGTGCTCGCCCTCGTCGGTATCGTCGCTTCTTCGTTAGCGTTGCGTGAGCACTACCGCACCGACAGTTCGCCTTGCAGCATTAATGAACGTTGGGACTGCGGCATCGTGAATCACAGTCCGTACGCCATGCTGTTTGGAGTTCCCGTGGCGGTGATTGGCATCGCCGGATACCTGCTGCTCGGCGTGCTCGCCTTCAGGAAAGCTTACCGGGTGATGCTGGTGGCCGCTCTTGGTGGTTTAGGATTTGCGCTTTACCTCGCCCACATCGAGTCGGCGGTGCTGGGCGTATGGTGTATCTACTGCGTCATCTCGCTCGGAGTGATTTCTCTCGTCAGCTTACTGGTCTTGGGCACAGTGATAGTCGGCGTGATAAGCCGACGGCAAAAGACCGCCTAGCGAATTCTGAAAAATCCTGAACCGCAGGAGAGTGCGCGCATTGTTGTACGGCCTTGTTTTGCAAAGCGGCAAGGATTGTGAGTGTAACCGCGATTTTTCAACAGTTGGGTAGCTTTGCGGCATAAAATGTTCGCATTCCGAGAAGGTGCGCATGAAAATCATTCCGCCGTGGTTCCTATTTCTGACGATTCTTTCCTGCGCATCGTTGGCTCAGGGGCAGTCTCCTAACGCTGAATCCGCGCCGACCTTCCGTGAACCATTTACGCTGAAGCTGCGGGTTGACAAACAACACTACTACGAGCAGCACTTCGACAAGGTCCCCTACGTCGCGGGGAGTGACGTGTACCTTTTTGTTGACGATCATTTCGGGGTGAATCTTACCGATACGAAGGCTGAATTCTTAACAGTGACCTATCAGCCAGACGGCGGAAAGGCCGACATACTGTTCTCATTCACGCAGGAAACCGACGGAAAAGGGAACCCATTTATGATGTTGAGCGTCCAGAACAAGCTAAATCGCGGGTTCTCTTATGATGCCCTCATGACTGTCCCAACAAAAAAGGAAATACTTGAAACTCACGTTCTGCCCGTAGAGGCACGTCTCAGTAACTTTGAGTCTTGGCCTCATCCAATTGTGCAGCTTGTATTACGGAATTTCCGATTTTCTGATAGCCCCGGTAAAAGCGGGGGCGCCACCCCAAAGTGAGGCCGTGGCTCAACTGTTGAGAACAGCGTTTACACTCAGAATCCCGATAACACCGTTTTGCAGGAAAACTCTCGCTATTCGTAGCGCAGACTCTCGATCGGATCCAGTCGCGCCGCCCGAATCGCCGGCACCATTCCACTCAGCACTCCCACCACACCAAGAATGCCCGTCGCCACGGCGAGGCTGCCGACATTGATATGCAGATGGATATCGCCGGCCTGCAGGTTATCGCCAAAGGCGCTCATCAGCGGCAACGCCCCCACACCCCACGAGATCAAGTAAGCGATTCCGATCCCTGCCACTCCTCCCGCAAAGGTGATGGCCATTGCTTCCGCGAGAAACTGAAAAAGGATGTGGCTCTTTTGCGCGCCCAGCGCCTTTTCCACGCCGATCTCCCGCGTTCGCTGCTGCACCGAAACCAGCATGATGTTCATCAGGCCAATGCCGCCGATTCCCAAGGTCAGCGCGCCGATAAAAGCGAGCAACACCTTCAGAGCAGCGGTCACGATTGCAAACTCGTCATAGTCCTGCTTGAAGTCGGCGATGAAAACAGCTCGTCGATCGTCCGGACGGAAATTATGGTGCCCGGCGAGTACGCTCCGCACTACGCGCGAAAGCTGCTGATGATCCTGCCCCTCGTAGTCCATGAAGATGCCGGTGATGTACTGCGTGTCGTAGAGATCGCCCATCGCGCTGAAAGGGATCACCACCATACTGTTGTCGTTATCGTCGCCACCCTGCACTTTGTGCTGGTAGACGCCGATCACCTGAAAGCTCACGCCGTTGATCCGAATGCTTTGCCCCAAAGCTTGTTCACCCGAGAACAGCCTCCGCTTCGCCTCATCGCCGATCACCACCACGCGGGCATGCTCCACCTGATCCTGCTCGCTCAAGCCGCGGCCGCTGGCTACGTCGAAGCCGCGAATGCGCTGGTACACCGGATAGACGCCCGTAAGAAATAGATTGGTGAACGTGCGTGTGTCGTGCTGAATGGTCACGCCACGCTTGTCGAAAATCGGCGTGACCCCTTTCACCATCGGCACTTCGTTGCGGATGTAGTCGACATCCGCCAGCTTTAGCCGCACTTCGCTTCCCGCTTTTGCGCCGCCCGCCTGCAGGGACGTGCGTCCGGGAAATGCTCCGATCACGTCGGTTCCCCATGAGCTGAAAATCATGTTGATGGCGCGTTCGAATCCCGAGCCGAAGGCCAGCAGGATGACCACGGTCGCAATCCCCCAAGCCATTCCCAGCATCGTCAGAGTGGTGCGGCGGCGATTGTGTTGCATCGCCCCGTAAGCTTCTTTCAGTAGATCGTTGGTCATGGTCTATTCCTCTGCTCGCTTGCTAGTGGAGCGCCGGGCGCCCCCGCCCGGCTACTTCGAACTGGACCCTTCGACTTCGCTCAGGGCAGGCTCGCGAGGCGCCCGTCTCTCCACGAATCCATTCCTTACTCCTGGCGCAGAGCCTCCACCGGTTCCAGCATGGCCGCTTTGCGCGCCGGATAGAGCCCCGCCGTAATGCCAGCCAGCGCCAGCGCCAGCACCGCGCCGATCGCCGACACGGGCACGATCCGCGGGGTATCGAAACCTTGCGGGAGTTGTACTCCCGAGAGCAGGCGGATGACGAGCATCGCGCCGCCGACACCGATCGCGCCACTCAGCAACGTCAGGAACGCGCCCTCAAGAAAAAACTGAAACAGGATGCTGCGGTTGGTCGCGCCGAGCGCCTTGCGCAGGCCGATCTCGCGCGTGCGTTCCGTAACCGCCACCAGCATGATGTTCACGATGCCAATCGCGCCCAACGCCAGCGTCACCAGACCGACCCCGCCCAGGAACCAATCCATGGCGGTGAAGATCTTGCCCATCGTCTTCTGGTTCTTGATCGTGTCCCATTCTTCCCAGATGTCGGTGCCCTTCGGATCGAATCCGCCGTGATTGCGCGCTACGATGCGGTGCAGCTCATCCTTGGCAGTTTCGTTCTCGTCAAAGCTGCGCGGTTGATAGTTGATGAACGAAATCGCGTTGCCCTCTTTCGAGTTGTCGCCCGTCAGCGGAAACAACTCGCGCATGGTGTTGAACGGAATAAAAATACGAATGTTGGTGGCGTTCTGCTCCTCGCGACCGATCATCGAGAGCACGCCGATCACCTGGAAACGAATGCCATTGAGCAGGATGGTGTTGCCTACGGCGGGACGCCCGGGAAACATGTTGCGCGTCATTTGCCGCCCTAGTATGCACACCCGCCGCCGCTGGTCATTGTCGTCGTCATTCATCCAACGTCCGACTGCCAGCGGGATCGTCCGCACTTGACTGTAGATTGGAGGCACGCCCGAAACCTGCCCGTTGGTGTTGGTGTAATCGCTGACCGCGCGGATATCATCGCGCGCAATCAGCGGAGAAATATTGATTGCGATCTTCGATTCGCTCTTGATGGCGAGGTAATCGTCATAGGTGAGGGTGAACCACTTCATCGAGTTGAAACTGCCCTCGACCGCCGGCGCGCGCCCGCCGAAAAAGAAGATGATGTTCTTGCCGAAAGTTTCAAGTTGCTTGCGATTGCCATTGCGGAAGCCCTCGCCCACTCCGGCGAGCAATAGCAGCGAACCTACGCCCCAGGCGATTCCAAACATGGTAAGGAAGGAGCGCAACTTGTGCGCCCACAGAGTTCGTAGGGTCTGCGCGAAGGTGTCCAGCAGCATGCGCATTGTCGCCACCTCAGAGTCAGCACGGGAAGAGAACGTCTGAAAACGCCGACCAGCCCCGCTAATCCTTCGACTCACGGAAGTGGCAAGCGTTAGCGCGGAATTCGTTTGAGATTTCCCCTGTGTTCCCCCGTGCTCCCTGTGGTGAAGATTTCTGCCCGCGCGTACCGCACAATTGACACTTAACAACCAAATTTGTTCAGGTTATTCGTTGTCCTTTTCGTTCGCGCCCAGCTTCCACGCGATCTGCCGCAGCATCCCCAACCATACCTCGGCGTCATTGGCGTTCAACTCCATGCGCCGGACTAGGCGCCGCAACTTTTCTTTCGCCGCCATTGCTCGCGGCTTAATGTATCCGCTGTCGTGGAGGACCTTAAGCATCGCCTGCGTCAACCGCTCCAGTTCGCGCGACGTCGCGGGAGTCTTTTCTTTTTTTCCGGACGCAGTTTTTGCCGGCGCCGTCTTCCGTCCTCGCACCAGTTCGTATAAGCAGACCGCCACCGCCTGCCCTAAATTCATCGACCCGTGTTCTTCTCGCGTCGGAATCCGCATCAGCCAATGGCAGTGGCTCAGTTCCTCATTGGATAGTCCATATCTTTCTGAACCAAACAGCAACGCCACCGGCGCCGATCTCAACTGCCGTTTGATCAGCCGCCCGCCCTCGACCAGTCCCTGCAATCGGTGTTGCAAGTCTCGACGACCCACTGCGGTCGTTCCGACCACGAGCCGGCAGTCCGCGACCGCCTCGGCCACGCCGTCATACTGTTCCGCCTTAGCCAGCAACCCCGCCGCTCCCACCGCCGACCGCGCTTCGCGAAACGCTTTTTCGTAAGGATTCACCACCCGCAATCGCCGGACCCCAAAATTGCTCATGGCGCGCGCCGCCGCCCCAATATTCAGCGGATTCCGCGTTGCCACGAGCACTACCCGGAGATTGTCGAGATCGCCTGCCATTTTGTTAAAACCCGTTTAGGACCTTCGTTCCGAGACCTTCGTTCAAGACCATTCTAAGGCCATCATTCCAGGGCGCTCACGCCCGCCGCCCCATGCCCGGCCGCGCCTGCGACTTCCGCCCTTGCAGAGCATCCAATAGACAGTTAGACAGTGCTAGGATAGAGTCCCGCCCCGAGGAGACCACGCGGTCCACCCTGGCGGTGAGCTGGGACCTGGCTGAGACCTCTGGAGGATGAATGGCAAGCAACGGTATCGTCGAAGTCACCGACGCCAATTTCGATTCTGATGTATTGAAGTCCGACAAGCCCGTGTTGATCGATTTCTGGGCCGCATGGTGTGGTCCCTGCCGCGCCATCGCTCCGATCGTCGAAGAACTCGCCGGCGAATATCAAGGCAAAATCAAGGTCGTCAAAATGGACGTAGACCGCAACGCCGCGACGCCCATGCGCTACAAAGTCACCGGCATTCCAACCCTGCTCGTCTTCAAGAACGGACAGGTAGTGGAACAACTAGTAGGCTACCGCTCAAAAGACGACATTCAAAAAGCCTTGGATCGGCACGTAGTTAAGGTCACCACGTAAGGTGAGCCGTCAGCCGTCAGCCATCAGCTCACGACCAAACAGGGCCCGGACAAATTGTCGCGGCCTTGTTGGCAGTCAGGTGAGCCCAATTTGGCATTTACTGATAGCTGAGAGCTGACAGCTGCCCCTCAGTACTTCCGCAGCACCCCAATCACCCGTCCCTGAATCTCGACCGACGCCGCCGGCACAATGATCGGCTTCATCGCCGCGTTTGAAGGCTGGAGACGAATGTTCTCTCCCTCGCGAAAGAAGCGCTTCAGCGTCGCGTCCGACGACTCGAGCAGCGCCACCACAATATCCCCGTTGTGCGCCGTTTTCGTCTTCTCAACCAGCACGTAGTCGCCGTCAAGAATCGCCTCGTCCTGCATGGATTCGCCGCGCACTTCGAGCACAAACACTTCCTTCGAGCGCACAAAATCCGCCAGCGAAATGGTCTCGTTGTGCTCCACCGCCTCAATCGGACGACCCGCCGCAATCCTGCCCACCAGCGGCAGCACCACCGCCGTGTTCACCGCCATCGACTGCTTCAACTTGCCCTTCGGAGGCAGCAGATCAATCGAACGGCTGCGGTTATAGTCCCGCGTGAGCAGCCCCTTCTTCTCCAGGTTGGTGACGTGCTTGTGTACCGTGGCCAGAGAACTCAGCCCCATGCCTTCCTTGATCTCTTCAAACGAAGGGGAGTACTGCTTCTCCGCCACGAAGCGCGAAATGAAGTCATACAGCTCGCGTTGACGCCGAGTGATCGCCATGCCGGGAGCATAGGCGAAGGTAAGGCGAATGTCAAGAAGGAGGGGCAGTCAGAACACGATTCACAAACACCTTAAGGCGAGGCTGGAATCTCTCGCAGGAGAGAAGTGTTTGCCCCAGGACAGGAGGTCATTGAGTGCAATCGGGAGTAGGTGTTGAAAAAGGCCCTCGTGGAATCGAGAGTTGGTGGGGCTGAGTACCGCAGCGAGGAAGAGTTCTTGCGGGGATTTGTTATCGACAATAGAGGGGCCCTTATTCGGAGAGTTGAGATCGTTATTTCTTGGGAGCGAGCAGCCCAAGAATTGGGAGGAGCGCACAGATCGCGTATGCCAAGCCAAGTACCCAATTGAGCCATGCTTTGCCAGGATGTCTCACCCAGTAAAAGAGCAATGCGGACAACAGCAGTGCCTGCGGAACGATCTCTAAATAGCCACGCACCTGAAGAGTCAGTGGAACCGTCGTGTAGATAAAGCCCTCGAGCGACCCGGGAGGGGCGGCGAATGTTCCCAGAATGCCCACGCCAATCAGTATCCATGCAATCAACAGCCATCCGTTGCGGCACCCGAACAGAATCTCCCGGAAGGGATACAAGACTGTTGCAAACAGCACCCCGCGCACAATCTGCAAGGCAGGCCCTAGCATTACAAACGGACTGGTCATCGGGCGCATCCCAGAATTGGGCTTATTGATGAAATCCGCGTAATGGAGGAAGTGAAAAGCCAGCGCTCCCATTACGAAGTACGTGAGCGTATGACTAACAACGGTCTTGACGGCCAAAGTCGAGAAGCGAGGTTGCGCGTTTTCCATGCGTAGACTTCCACCTTCTGGCAACGCTATGCAGCTAAACGCAGGAAAGCAATGATCGTCGTCACGACTCAATGTGAGGATGGTCACCGTGCCGTAATGCAGGCACTTGGATTTCGAGGTTGGCGATAAGTATTTCAAGAGCTAGCGATTCAATCCTGCGCAGGCGATGTAGGAGAATCGCGTTGTGCTTAAAGTCACGCACTCCCGATCACCCGAACAAGAGTAAACTGTAAGCAAATTCCCTGGGGTGGGAAGGCCATGGCCACTCGATCTGCCTTCCTTGTGCGGGCGCTGCGCATCCTCGCGATCTTGCTGTCCGTAATTGCTCTGCTCGCCCCCGCAGGAGCGCTACCTCCAAGCGGAGGCGGTCACTCCGGAGGAGGCCATTTCGGAGGCGGTCACTCTGGAGGCGGTCACTCTGGTGGCGGGCACTCTTCCGGCAGACACTCCGGCGGGAGCCACGCGGGCGGGCACTTCGGTTGGCTCCACTTCGGGTTGGGAAGGCACTCTGCCCGGCGTGCGGAATTCGCAGCGTCCTCTACTCCGGATACTGTGCCCCATCTGGCGTCTGGCCTGTGGAGCTTCTCCACGCCAGGCCGAAGGCCATCCATTGCGCGGACTCCGCCAACGCTTCTCTGGTCTCCGGCGCTATTCCAAACCCGCCCCGACGGTCGAGTTTCTTTCGCTTCTTCTCACGTGCGCCGGCATCATCGTGGTTTCCGCAACCGGCTTCCGTGCTTTTCTTCCTCCGGATGCTTCTTCGACGGCATGACCGAAGTATGCTTCTTCGAACCATGGTTGCCGCTGCTTTGGTTCTCCGGCGACTTTGATCCCTTTGATTCCGGCTTCGGTGTCGGCGGAGACTTGCTGGACCTCGGCGGCGATTCCCAGGGGCCCACGCAATTGGAAATGTCCGCGATCGCGCCCCCTGCCAATGCATGGGATGACGACACAGGGAATTCGCCGGCGCGTCCCGAACCCACGCCCGGTGCAGCGACCGAGGACCGGGACCTGGGCAAGGGAGTCTTCGTGCTGGTGGTGAAGAATGGAACCAGCCGCGCCGTGACCGACTACTGGGTGGCTGACGGCTATCTCGAATACACCAGCCCAGACGGCACACGAAGCCACATCCCGCTCGAAGCTCTCGACCTGCAAAGCACGGTGGCGCGCAATGCTCCCCGTGGCCTTCCGTTTGTCCTCCGCAACACGCCCACACAGAATCGTTAGCATTCGCGGGTGGCCCACTCAAGCCTCGTTTTGGCTTGAGTGGGGCAGTTCAGAGCTGGACAGAATCTTCCTGCCGCTCTTTCGTGTTTTCGTGTCGTCTATTTCGACTCGATCTCCATCGTCCCTCACAGCCTGTTGCACAGTCGCCAAAACGCGTCAGCCGCCATGACATGGGGACAATTTAGTTTGTCGGTCGGACTAAGTCTGTGACGTGTGACATCCCCATTCAAGCCAAAATCGGGTTGAGTGTGCCACCCGTCGAGCTTGAGTGGGCCACCTGTAGTTTATCAAGACGTTGTACCTGAAAGAGCGCGGCTGATTGGTGGAGCGTAGCCGAGACTACCATGTGGGCGGGCGAAGTTGTAGTGCTGGAGCCAGGGCAGGAGGTGCTGGTCGCGTTCCTCGGAGTTGGTCCAATGGCGAGCATAGGCCCATTCGCGAAGTGCGGTTTGAATGAAACGTTCCGCTTTTCCGTTGGTGCGTGGCGTATAAGGCCGCGTGAAGCGATGGCGAATGCCGAGTTCGACGCAGGTGTGGCGGAACTGGTGCGAGCGATAGCAGCTTCCGTTGTCCGTGAGCAGACCGCGGATCCGGATGCCGTGCTGGGCATAAAAAGCGATGGCGTCGTGTAAGAAGGCGATCGTGGTCTGGGTCTTCTGGTTGGGCAAGAGCCGCGAGAAGGCCAGGCGCGAGTGATCATCGATGGCGATATGGAGCGCCTCCCAACCGGCGTGCTGCGGACGTCCGCGACGCCGTCCATCGCCACGAATGGAAACCCGCTGATAGCGGGTCATTCCCTTGATGTCGAGATGGAGCAAGTCCCCCGGAAACGGATGTTCATAGCGCACCACGGGTGGAGCGGGATGGAGATCGCGCCAGCGATTGAGATGAGCACGCCGCAGGATACGGCTGACGGTGGCTGGACTCAGTCCGGTGCTTTGAGCGATTTGATAGCCCGGGCGATGCGCACGGCGGAGTTCGACGACTCGAATTACCAAGGAAGCTGAAGTGGCGCGGGGACTGTGCTGGGGACGAGAAGATCGGTCCCACAGTCCGGACTCTCCCTCGGCGCGATAACGACGGACCCACTTGGCGGCGGTCTTGGGAGTTACATGGAAGCTCGCGGCAACGGCCCTCAACCGGAGGCCGCAAGCCGCATACCGAACCAACGCTTCTCGACTGCGCAGGGTGAGTCGGGCATTCTTATGGATGTCCATTCGGTCTTTCCTCGGAAACTGGATTGCTCGTCACAATCAGCTTCTCTGGTTCCGATCGAATGGACAACGTCTTGAAAGATCACAGCCACCCACCAAATGGGTCCCTGCAGAACGGTTAAGGCGACTGGAAGGAAGCCATGAGCGACAAGAAGCAACAAGAAGGCCCCATCCCGGCGGATAATCCACCAGGATGGGGCTAAGTTGGCAGTTGCTTCTACTGTCCTCTCTTACGGAACGGCTAAGTATGACACCACTCCGTTGAGGATCAAGTCATACGACGGATCCACCGTATGTGTGCCCGACAAGCGCGGAGCGGCCTGCAGTTTGTTCAAGTCGATCACGGCCAGCCACGTGGGCGGAGTGAAACACCCATTGGCTATGAGCCCGATCGCATCGCTGCTATTTGGACTCACATACGCTGTTACCGTATGTGGATCCAACCCTTGTTCGAAGGTGGCCCCGTCGGGTGTATTCGGCAGCACCGCCGCTGCATAATCTACCACGGCAGGTGTGCCCGAACCGGAGGTGGACGGGAGCTGAATTTCGCCGAACGCGTTTCCACAAAACTCGCCGGTCACAACTCCCTGGTGGCTTCCCTGAGCGATCGCGATGCCGTTGGTTCCCGCCGCAAAGCCGCCGAACTCGGGGAAATTCTGGAACTGTTCTGCCGTCATCGTCCAGGTTCCCGGTGAGCCCGCCGTAAAGGTGGCTTGCGTCAAGTCTGCGATGAACAGCTCGGAAGTAAACTCGTCCGTCGACAGAGCGATTCCGGTCGAGCATTCCTCCGCCGCCGAATCGAGTGTGCCCCCGATGGAATTGCCAAATTCACCGCCCGACGTATGGTTGTATATGTCGTAATTACCGCTTTCGTCCGGTGAGAGCACGAGATCGCGCCCCTGGTCCCACAGAACGTCTTCCGATACTAAATTGGACAGCGGCACCGGACTGCCAAACGTGCTGCTGGCAAGATCCAGGAACTGAAGCCCGCTTCCCGATGGCGCTGTGCTAAGCCCTATGGTCACTACGGCTTTATTTGCCGTCGCGTTCATAGCGACACCGCAGGTGATGCAACTGCCGCCAGAGAAGCCAGAGTATTGATTGCCACCGCTGGAGAGTGTGGTATTGAGCGTGGACCCCGTAATCAGGTAAACGTCGTTGACATTGGAGGTGCAGACAGTTTCGCCGGTTAAGGAGTTCGAAGCGCAGGAATTCACTACATTAGGCGTCGAGATGGTGGCCGATGATCCCGCCCCTTCGACTGGAACGACCGATAAGCCGGTGTTGCCCGTCTCCCACGCGCCATTCGGAACATACGTGTTTACGTTCTTCCCTTGGACCAGCAAGCCCAGCGAACTGCTCGGCTGGCAAGAGCCCGGCGGCGGCAGGGCGCAATCCAACGTACTTGGCGAAAACGCCATGGGCCTGTAGCGCGGTGGAATTGGCGGCCCGAACGTCGCTTTACCGGTTAGCGTGTAAGTGGTGTTCAGCGTCACGCCATAATGCGCCCACGTCTGCGTGTAAGTCCCAGTGTATCCGTGCGGTGGCGTCCGATGCACAACGAAGGAATCTGAGATCGTGATCGGAGTGCCACTGGTTGGAGTCAGCGTGATGGTAAAGTCTACAGTGGCAGTCTGGTAAGACAGGCCTGTCGCTGTAATGCTAGCCGTGAAGCCGGAGCAACTGTCGGTAACCTGAACCGTACCGACGGTATTCGCCGCTGCTGGTAGTGCCAGCAACACCAATAACGCGGCGACCAGTGCCAATGCCTTGGAACCGTAGTTCATAAACATCCCTCCCAATTGATTTGTCTAGATGTTCTTAGGTCGTGTCCCAGCGCGCTCACGAGATAAAAGCTCGCGTGCGCTGGGGGCAAAATTGACTTTCCTGAACAAGGGCCACAATCAGACGGGTATCGGGGAGGGAAGCGCCAGCCAGAAAAAGTCGTCGCGTTTATCGATCTGCGACTCAGCCAGCTGCGCGATACCCGGCGCATTCTGTGACAGGCCACACCGTTTGTCAAGGCAAAAATCAGACGGGCTGCAAATCTTATTGCATTGAGTTGCAATGTTCTGCACACATGAACAGACTTGTTTCGATCACGAAGTGTGTAGCCACTAAGCGCATGATTCTACATCGAACGGATGGGAGCGAAGTACGGAACCCGACACTGCGCCACAGGTCAGTTGTTGCAATCAGGCGTTGGTGTTGAAAAAGGGCCTCGTGGAATCGAGAGTTGGTGGGTCTGAGTGCCGCAGCGAGGAAGAGTTCTTGCGACGGGTGGCCCACTCAAGCCCGATTTTGGCTTGAGTGGGGCAGTTCTACAGCTGGATACAGTCTTCCTACCGCTCTTTCGTGTTTTCGTGTCGTCTATTCCGACTCGATTTCCACCGCCCCTCACGCCTGTTGCATAGTGGCCAAAACGTGTAGCCCCCATGGACATCGAGCACAATTTAGTTTGTCGGTCGGACTAAGTCTGTGACGTGTAACATCCCCACTCAAGCCAAAATCGGGCTTGAGTGGGCCACTCGTCCGTCCTGCTTGCGCTCTCCGCCGCGCGGTTCTCCCTCATCAACCATTGACACCTCTGGTAAGATAATTACTAGGCCCAAAGGCACACACCACCAAGTTCCTTGACAACATACTCAGGGCGCTAACAAGCGACCAAAGGACGACTAACACCCAAAGTTAGTCGATAACTCCTCTATCATCAAGACTTTGCCTCTAACTCTCATCCGCTCAAGACTTTGGCGGGAGTTACCCGCTAAAGTCTTGATTCTAATATACCGAGGGGGGAGGGGGTACCCTTACGGACAGACGACGGACATATCCGAGTTTCAAAATGGAACAAGGTTTGAATGGGGCCAGGGTTTAATAGAAAGAAGTTTGGTGGAGTATTGACTTACTCCGCCGTAACTCCCTTCAAGAACACGTAATAAAAGTCCACGCCCCGGGCAAACGCCTCGACCCCCATCCGCTCATCTTTTCCATGCGCTCGGATATCGTCCCGGTCGTACTGCTCGCCGGACACACAATACGTCGGCATGCCCGCCGCATTCGTGTACACGCCGTCCGACGCGCCCGTGCTCATATTCGGAAGCACCGGAATCCCCGGCCACATTTTCGCCACGACCTTCTCCAACGGATCGAACACTTCTTTCCGTGGAGCCGGCGGCACATAGCTATGCCGATCCGAGCCATGATCCATCAGCACATTGCTGTTCTCGCGAAATTGCACTTTCACCTTCGGATCGGCCACAACTTTTTCCAGCGTTAGCCGAATTTCTTCCAGGGTGTGTCCGGGCTCGATGCGGCAGTTCACGTTCGCCTGCGCCATTTGCGGCAGCGCGTTGTTGGCATGGCCTCCACTCAACCGCGTTGCTACACACGTCGTATGCATGGTCGAGTTGTCCAGCGGGTCTTTTGATAGCCGCGCCACAGCTTCCATGTCGGGAGGATTTTTCAGCATCGCCTTCAGGTCGGCGGCGCGCTCCGGTGTTGCCATCGTTACCTGCCGCTCGTAATACGCGCGCGTGATGTTGTTCAGCTCGAATGGAAACTGGTAGTGCGCGATTCGCGTCAGCGCATCCGCCAGTTCGTAGATCGCGTTCTCCGGCCGTGGCAGCGAACTGTGACCGCCCGGATTGGTCGCCGTCAGCACGAAGTCGCCATACAGTTTTTCGGTGGCGTTCACTTCCATCATCACCGGCTTGCCATGATCGGCCAGCACTCCGCCGCCATCGTGGTTCAGCACGAACTCGGCGTCAATCAAGTCGCGATGATTCTTGATCAGCCAGTCAACTCCGTTCGATGTGCCGCCTTCCTCATCCGCCGTCATCGCAAGAATGATGTCGCGGCTCGGAACGTATCCTTCTTTCTTCATACGGATCAGCGTGGCCGACATGATCGCGTCGCCGTCCTTCATATCGCTGGTGCCGCGGCCGTAGTAGTATCCGTCCTTCTCGACGAACTGAAACGGATCTGTCGTCCAGTCCTCGCGCCGCGCTTCTACGACGTCGAGATGCCCGATCAACAGCACCGGCTTGTGCTTGCCCGATCCATGCAGCCGCACGACGACGTTCTTCTTCCGGTCGTTGGAACGAGGACCGAGTACTTGTATGTCGCTCTCTGGAAATCCGGCATCACGAAAGCGCTGCGCCATCGCTTCGGCGGCCGCGGTCACGCTGCCCACCGAGTCCGTGGTATTGATCTCGATCAGTTGTTTGAAAATGTCCAGCGCCAGCTTCCGCGTGGCTTCGTCCGCTGGCGCCGTTTGTTGCGCCTGCATCGAGACAACACATACCACATAAAAAAACAGGCCCAGCCACCATTTCTGAGATCCCACGTCGATCCTCCACAAAGATTTCGGCGACAATTTTCGTCGCATGCCGACGCTGAAAGCTAACAGATTCGTTCCGCAAAAGCCAAGCTCGCCCGGCGAATTGAGTTGCAATGTCGCACTACTGACGTTACCTTCCGCAATACAAATGACGAGCCTACAAGCCAACCCGACGAGAATCGCGAGCGCCAGACTGGCGTTGCTCTTCTGCGTTTTCTTCCTGATCGCGTGCGGTCTGGGCTATCCGATCCTCAACCGATTTGACCCGCGCCAGACGCCGGGGCTCTCCGACGTAAAGATTTACGCATCGCTCGTGACCGGGACAGCGAGCCCAGACGCCGGATACGTCCGCTTCCGCGTGCTGGTTCCGTGGCTCGCCAAGCCCTTCTACCGGCTCGCGCAAGGACGATTTGCAACGTGGGATCCTGTGATGTTTGGACTTCTCATTGCCGACGCTTTGTTCGTCGCCGGAACCACCGTTCTCATTGTTATCCTCGGGGGCATTCTTGAGGCTAGTCTCGGGAACCGTCAGATGGGTGGTTCCGCGGCGGGACTGGTTGCCGCGTTGCTGTACATGGTCAACTTCGCCGTCCCGAATCTTCGGTTGGTTGGATTGGTCGACGCCGGCGAAGGCTTCTTTCTGCTGGCACTGCTCTGGAGTTTGTCGGAGTTCGAACTGTGGGCCTTGCCCGTCATCGCCGTGCTGGGAGCACTGACGAAAGAATCGTTCATCCCCTTCAGCATCGTCTTCACGACTGCCTGGTGGTTCTCAACCCGGCCCGATCGAAATTCCGACGACGCGCGAAATCATTTTGTGCCGGCCGCAGCGTGGATCCTAACCAGTTGGGTGCTGAGTCTCACCGCGATCATGGTACTGCAATGGTCGATTACCGGCAGGTTAATAAGTCCGCTGCAGTTTGGTCTCGCGCTTCATCGCGGAGACGGCTTCCACTTCGCTGTGTCGCTGCATGATCGAAATCTCTGGTACATCTTTCTGTGGCTATTGCCCACCGCAATGCCGGACCTGAAGCGCTTTCCAAAATCGTGGCTCATCCCAGTCGGCGCGACCTGCGCCACGGCATTTGTGCTGGACGCATATTTTGGGGGACCGCCGGCAGCCGGATCGGCTTGGGGCAGGGCGCTCTTCAGCATCGCGGGTCCAGTGCTCAGCCTGTCATCCGCGTTATTCCTGGTGCGGATCTCAAGCTAGCGCCAAGATTTCCTGGTTAGATTCGATATGTGGTTAGATTCGAAATACGGTTCGGTGCTCGAAGCGCGGTGACTCTACACTTCCACCAGTTCCCGCTCCTGGCGCGCATTCCACAGCGGCGCAAGAACACTCGATTTCAGAACTTCCGACTCAGCTCGCACCCAGTCTTCCAGCGCGAGCCCCTCCACCCGGCCGCGCTCATCGTAAAGCTGGCCCGCCCGCAGCCGTATTTTTCTCTCCAGCAAATCCACCATCAATTTCTGACGTTCGCGAGTTCTCGTTACGCTGTCCACTACTGACACCCCTTAATTGATCATCTATCTATAATGTCTACAAATATTGTAAATGGCGAACTGTTAAAGAGTCATAAAGAAGGAGGTTACTAAAGGGATGTCCTGTGGGCCGTATCCCCAGCCGTGCCAATGCTTATGATGTGATGCTGGTCAAAGGCCGATCCACATCCCGCGACCGCGGGATCAGTTCTTGGAGCTTCAACCAGCGCGGAATTCATGGACCTCTTCTCCGGGCTGAAAGATCGGGAGCGGCGGAGTTTGCTCGGCGGCGGCGAGCTTGCGGTTGATGTCCTCCACTTCCTGTTTGATCCATCCCACGCTGGTGATTTCGATCTGTCCATCTTGTCCGATCAGAAACAAAGAGGGGACATTGGTCAGGCCGTAAGCATTTGAGACCGCGTAGCCGTTCGGATCGTCGAGTAGAGTGGGAAAGCTAACGCCGTACTCTTTTAGAAAGGTGGCAGTGTCGCGCTGGTCGTTCTGCGAAATGCCTACGACGGTGATTTTCTTGCCGCCGTGCGCTTTATGAATGCGTTCGAGGTAAGGGAACGCATATTGGCAAGTCGGACAGGAAACCTTGAAAAAGGCGGCGAGCACGGGTCCTTGCTTGAGAGCGGCTTGCAATGAGAACTTGCCGTCGTTTTTGCCACTGTCTTTGCCACTAAAGACGGCAGGCAGGGAAAAATCGGGTGCTTTGGTTCCGGGCGGCAATGCAGCCATATCGTTACGACCTCCGAATAAGCGATCGAGCCACTTCATAGAGGAAATGCCTCACATTCTTATTGTTATTTAGATGATGCCGCCGGCCTTGAGGATTTTCCGCGTCAATCCGGTAATCGGGATCTGTTGGATACGATCAATTGCGATCCACTTGCCTTTCACGGCGAACGGAGTATACGGCAACGGCTCATTGTGTAACGGCATATCCCGTAGCACATGAACGGTGTAGTCGGTGACGGTGATGGAGTGGCGAAACGTGCGCCAGGGCGCGGAGACAGGCAATGGGCGCGGAGGCTCGGGCGATTGGGGGAGTTCCCACATGCCGGGCATGAGCGAGGTTTTTTTCGAGCGCTGGATGAGGCGGATGCCACCGTCGCGCTGGTTTAGCACGCACCAGATTTCTTTCTTAACCTGGCGGGTTGAGTTCGTCGCTGGGCCGGGCGGGGGCGCCCGGCGCTCCATTGATTGTAGTGATTGTTGCTTTGCACACCAATTCCGGACAGGGCACACTGGGCAGCGGGGTTCGCGCGGCGCGCATACGGTTGCGCCGAGTTCCATCATGGCCTGATTGAAGTCTCCGGGCCGCGAGTTAGCGAGAAGCGATTGCGCGTGTTGCCAAATTTGTGGCGTGGTGAGATTGATGCCGATGAATCTTTGCAACACACGCTCGACATTGCCGTCGACGACTGCTACAGGTTCGGCGAAGGCAATGCTGGCGATGGCGGCGGCGGTGTAGCGTCCTATGCCGGGCAGCGCGAGCAAGGCTTCGGAACTCCGTGGGAAGGAGCCGCCGTTTTGTTTAGCAATCTGCTGCGCGGCCTGATGCAACATGCGCGCTCGGCGATAGTAGCCCAGACCGCTCCAGGCTGCCAGCACGTCGTCTTCAGAAGCCGCGGCGAGCGCTTGCACATTCGGAAAACGTTCGAGGAAAATCCGGTAATGGCCAAGGACGGCGGCCACGCGCGTCTGCTGCAGCATGATTTCGCTGAGCCAGATGCGGTACGGATCGCGAGTTTCGCGCCAGGGAAGGTCGCGGCGATGCTTGTCGTACCAGCGGAGGAGGGCGCGACGAAAAGCGGACAGGCGTTTGGCGGAAACAGCGGAGTTGGCCGGGGACGGAGCCGTGGTGGTTCTAGACGCGGCTAGCCGCGTCTCTACGGGGATGGCGGATACGATGCTCATTTTTTACTGGGTGACGCTGTGCGCGATGACGACCCATCCTTTTTTTTGCTGCTGCCATACGGTCATCATGTGCTGCGGCGCCGAGGGGAGCGGTTGCGATCCGGCGGTTCCATTCCCGGCGGTTCCATTCCCGGTGGTTCCATTCAAGGTTCCATTCAGAGTGATTGTGTAGGTCACCACGATGGTGGTTCCGTTCATCTCGGTGTTCAGCTCGCCGAGAGCAAAGTCTTTCAACTGCCACTGGCGATACTGCTCAAGCGTGGCGGAGCGATCGAGCGCTCCGTTGGGCGTTACGCCTGCATAATTCGAAGCGAGAGAGCGCTCCACTTCAACCCAATTCGAAGCTTGCACGTTTTTCCAGAAGACGCGCTCCAGGCCCTCGCCTCCGGTTGCTTCGGACAAGGTACGCGCCGGATGCTCGCCGTAAAAGGTACAGGCCGGCGCGAAAGTCAGAACAAACAACAGCAGGCAAATCAAGAAAAACCGGGACGATTCGACGGCTATCCTCGGACGCATGGCGTGATTGTACCGTGAGGCGGTGCGATCTCCGCACGAGGGCAAGTGCCCGAGCAGATTCATCCGGATTTGACCGCTGGGAGAGTCGCCCACGATAATGATGAAGCCTGGTAACCGCAGCTCACGCGTGAACATTAACCCGAACCGGCAGGATGATTATGACCGAATTCGACCGCAAGGTGGAAGAGGCTTCCGTTCGCTTCAATCGCTCGGTAGCGAATATCGCCGAGACTCTGGAAAAAGAGACGACAGAACTGGTGGCGTATCTGAACGACGAGGTTGTGCCAGCGGTGCGGACACATTCGTCGAAGGCGCTGCGAACGGCGGCAGGGAAGCTCTCCGAGTTCGCGGACTTTCTGGAGACACAGCGAAAGAGTTCTTGAACTGCCTCCCTTCCAGCAACCCGCCCAGGGACGCGCGGCGGCCGCCAGCGACATGGACGCTGCCAGGTCTTCTGTTCCTTCTTCTATTGGGCAGCGCGCTTCTGGGCGGCTGTGGCGGGCACAAGCATACGCCGCCGCCGGTTCCGCCGCCGCCGTCACTTCCGCGGGAAAACGAAAAACCTGTCGCGACTCCGCCGTCCGCGGAAACGGGTGAAGACGAGAAGATCGAAGTCCCCGCCGGGGCGAAGCCGATCTTTGAAGAAACCGGGATGGCGAGCTGGTACGGCGCTCCGTATCATAACCGGCGCGGATCGAACGGCGAGGTTTATAACATGCACGCGATGACGGCGGCACATCTTACTTTGCCGCTGGGCTCGATCGTGCGCGTGACGAATTTGAAGACTGGACATTCAGCGTTGGTGAGGATCACCGATCGTGGGCCGTTCGTGATAGGGCGCATCATCGATCTATCGCTGGCCGCCGCGAAGGCGGTTGATGTGTACTCGCCCGGCATTGCGAAAGTTCGGCTGGAGGTACTGCAGTCGCCTGTTCCTCTCGAAACGGGTGGACGATGGGCGGTTCAGATCGGCTCCTTCACCGGGCAGAAAGCGGCTGCTGAATTTGCGGAACACCTGCAGAAGCGCTACCAGACAGCCAAAGTCATAAGATTCGTGAGTCCGGTGGGAGACTGGTGGGTGCGGGTCCGAGTGCTGGACGACAACCGCCAGCGCGCAACCGCTCTGGCCCACGAGACGGAGACTCCGGAGGGCTCGGTGTTTCTGGTGCGGCTCGACTGAAATACTTTTCTTTACAAAGCGCCGCTAGCTTGGGTGATATGTTTCTTCCCGAGATATAACCTAACTCCATATTGACGGCCTGATGATCGTTATCGCAGGCTGAGGGGAGACTGACTTATGGCGGATTGTCTATTCTGCCGGATCATTCGCGGCGAAGTGCCATCCAAGAAAGTCTACGAAGACGAGCACACCTATGCCTTTGAGGATCTGAACCCACAAGGCCCGACCCACGTGCTGGTCATCCCGAAAAAACATATTTCTGGTTTGAAGGAAGCCGTGGCGGAAGACGCGGAGCTGGTGGGGCGATGTCACTTGGCGGCGGCGCAGATTGCACGAGAACGATCGATTGAAGATGGCTACCGCACGGTGCTGAATGTGGGTCCGCGCGCCGGGCAATCGGTTTTTCATCTGCATGTGCACTTGATCGGCGGGCGTTCGCTGCAATGGCCGCCGGGCTAGGTCCGCTACTACGCGACCGCGTGACGAATCATACGGTGGAGTGACGGGTCTCGCTTGTGTAGTCTGAGGTGGCCGGGCGGGGACGCCCGGCGCTCCACTGGCGAGATTTGATCGTTCTTCGGCTGGCATCTTCTGGCCTGCATTCTCTGGCTTACAATCGTGGGATGGCGAACCTGACATTGGTTTACGGTCTGCGTCTGTTGCCGTCCGATGAAGTCGAGGCGGTCGGCGAGGCGCCAGTCAAACTAAAAAATGGGCGTGAGGCGCATGTCACTATGCACACTCTCGAGGGCAGTAAAGACGAGATCGAGAAGCAACTCAAAACGAGTCTCGCCGCCTTTTTTGACATCTATCCTGAGATATGACGTCTGAGATATGACGCCTGAGATATAACCGCAAGCGCGGAGTCCTATAACCAGACGGCAAATCAGGCCATGCGATGAGACTGATCTCTCTGGAACTCGAGAGCAAGCTGCACGAAAATGGGCTCTGGCCGCAGAGTCGCGTCGCGTGGGCGGCGCTCTACGTCTTGGCACTCGATCTGCTTCTGTTCGCGGTGCAGTGGCTGACGCGTCATGTGAGTCCATCAATGTCGGCGAGCCTGGGGGGCTGGGTAACTTTTCTCAGCGTAGTGGCGATTGTTTTGCTCGCAATTGCCGGATTCCGCTGGCTACGGTCGCAACTACTTTGGAGGCTGCGGAACCGGTTGATTGTCACCTATGTTTTTATTGGCGTGATTCCGGTTTTTCTGCTGGTGATGATTTCTCTGATCACGCTCTATCTTCTTGCCGGGCAATTCGCCAGCTTTGTCGTAACTTCCGACATCACAACTCATTTGCGTAGCATGGAGGCCGCCAACCGAGCCATCGCCCATCACCTGGCAGCACATATTTCAGGGAGTGGAAAGCTCGATGCAGACGTTCTCGGACATACAAGACCGCATCGTCCGGAATGGGCGCGGCGGGAGGTATGCGTGTGGTACCGCAACCAGCCGAAGCCTGAGTGCGTGGGGCCGGAGGGCGCGGCTGGCTTTGACTCTCCGTCATTTATCACTGAGGATTTCCGCGATATTGTGCGCGATCACGGCACACTCTATCTGCGAACAGAAACCGTGCTTGCGCCTGAGTCCTTGCGCGTGATTTTGAGCGAGCCGCTCGACAAGGATTTTGTCGAGAAGATCGCGGGCGACCTCGGTTTGATTGCAGTTTACGGAACCCAGAGCCCGACTGCGAGTCCCAATGCCCGCTCGACCGCGCCGCAACAGGGCGCCTCGAAGCCCTACCCGGCATTCGCGGACAGGAAGCAACGCGAGCAAACTTTCTCCGCGGGGACGATTCCGCCAGCAAGCAGCACGCTCGATCACGAGATTACTTTCCCGATCCCCCTGCAGGTGGTGGATTGGGCCACGGGGGAACGACAGCGCGCGGGAGCGCTTGCGGAGGTCGAGACGCGACCCTCGGTGCTCTATGCGAGACTTTTTGCGGCACTCGGAGATTACGCCAAGGGCGTGGAATATATTTTGCTGTCGATCGCGATTGTGTTCGCAATCATCGAGCTGTTGGCGCTGTTCGTTGGAACCAAACTGACACGCAGCATCACATCGGCGGTGGACCAACTCTACGAAGCCACCAAGCACATCAATCGGGCTGACTTCAGCCACAGGATCCCGGTGCAGTCGAGCGACCAGCTTGCAACCTTGGCAAACTCCTTCAACTTGATGACCACGTCGATCGAGAAACTGGTTCAGGAGCAGAAGGAAAAGCAGCGTCTGGAAGGCGAATTGGCGATTGCACAGGAAGTGCAGGCGCAGCTCTATCCCAAGTTGATTACGCAACTCGAAAATCTTGAGGTGCACGGTTTCTGCCGTCCGGCGCGGACAGTGAGCGGGGACTACTACGATTTTCTCGCGCTGAATTCCGACAAGCTGATGCTGGCGGTCGGCGACATCAGCGGGAAAGGAATTTCGGCGGCGCTGCTAATGGCGACGATCCACTCGGCGGTGCGGGCATACAGCATCGAAGACAGATCAGTGTTGCGCGATCTAAAGCTGCGCGAACCAGCGCTGCGCGAAGCAGCCACGGTCGGCGCCGTGGCGGGCTCGGGGCTGATGCTGGCTTCTGAGTTGAAATGGACGGAAGCGTCTCCGGCGGCGCTGCTGACGCTCTTGAACCATCAACTTTACGAAAGCACTCCGGATGCAAAGTACGCGACTTTGTTTTTGGGAATCTATGACGGAGAGACGCGCCGGCTCACGTACAGCAACGGCGGCCACCTGCCACCGATCCTGATTTCCGAAGATGGGTCGTCTCAGTTGCTGAGCTGCGGCGGAACCGTGGTCGGCCTCTTCGATAACTTAAGTTTTCCGGAAGCGACCGTACAACTTCGCCCGGGCGATGTGCTGGTGGCTTACAGCGATGGGGTGACCGAACCGGAAAACGATTATGGTGAGTTCGGCGAGGAGCGGCTGATCCAGTTGGTGCGCGAAAATCGCCATTTGCCACTGGAACGCATCACCGAAATTGTTACCGTCGCCGTCGACGACTGGATCGGCGACAACGAACAACCGGATGACGTAACGCTGGTGCTGGCGCGGGCGAGGTAGTGGAGCGCCGGGCGTCCCCGCCCGGCCACCCGGACACACCGGGACAGGGGACAATACCCGTCGCTTGCATCACCGCAAACGATCCGAGTGAGATACCCCCATTTTCTCGAAAAGCAGGGGGCGGGGTGAGGCGATAGAGGTTGTTTCGGTTCTAGATAGTCTCGATTTTCAGAGTTGGAAATGCCGCGCGATACAGGCGCTCATCCATGGTCAATAGCCGATAGCCGTGCGCTGCGGAATGAGCTCCGATCAAGAAGTCAGCAAGAATCCGTCGCGCGCCCAAGTCGCGATGCTTTCGACGCCGTTCCGCATAGCCTCGGAACGCTCGGCCGGCAGATCGCCATATCGCTTCGGTCAGATGCCAGTCGATCGTGATTCCGGTGTCTTCAAAGAACCCATTCACGAAATTTTCAGTTCGGCCGGGACCCGCTACCAGTTCGGCAAAGACCGGGGCAGCCACGGTTACATTTCCCTGCCCGAAGGCTGATTCCAAGGCAGCGTGCACGGCCAAGTTCAGCGATGGGTCCGGGCCCCAGTACGCGACGACCACATTGGTGTCGAGAGCGGTCGTCATCACTCTCCCCGCATCTGCCGCAGCCAGCGGTTGATCGCCTTTCTGCCGGATCCAACTCCAGGCGTGCCGATGCCGCGATATTTTTCGAATACGCTTGGGCTGCGAACGGGACGGATATGCACGCCCTTGCTGTCGGTCTCAAACAGCAGCCGGTCTCCGGCCCGAACGCCAAGGATTCGGCGAACTTCGATGGGCACTGTGATTTGGCCTTTGCTCGTGATTTTAGCTTGCTTTTGCATGGCGTATTCCGATTCCTTACTTTACCATATTTTCCTTACTTGACATACTTTAACTGCTCAAGAACCTTTTTCTAAACCAGCTTTGTAACCGTCTCGCCGTAGGAATCATCAATAATTCATAAGGGCGTGATCATCAGGAGAAAGGAAAATGAAAATGAAAGCCAAATTCGCGATGTCTGTGGCGGCAGGCACCTTGTTGTTTTTGAGTCTACCCGTAGTTGCACGTGCCGCGAATTCACCTCAGGATCAGGCGACCGAGCAAACGCAATCGGTGCAAAAGGGCAAGAGCCGGAAGGCTCAGTCCGGCCCCGGCAAGGAAGTCGGCAAGGGCGGTGAGGACATTGGCAAGGGCGCGGGCAAGGGGGCGGAGAGCTTGGGCAAAGGCACTGCCGGAGCCGCCGGCAATCTCGTTACCCTGCATCCTGGCCACGCCGCCGCCGATCTCGGCAAAGGCGCCGCAGGTGCTGGCAAGGACGTCGGAGTCGGCACCGGAAAAGGCGCGGCCAAGATCGGCAAAGGAAGCGCCAAGGGAATAGGGAAGCTGGGCAAGAAGATCTTCGGCAGGGGCGGCAAGAACAAGAAGAATTCCGACATGGAGAATTGACGGGCACCGGCCACTTCTTGCGTCCTTTCTCGGAAGCAGGGCATCTGAAAGGAAGAAAATACGTCTGAGTCAGAGCGCCCGAATATGTCTGCTACGGCGCGAACTCTTTCAACGCTGTATTTCAACGCGATATCGAACAAATTTCAGGAGAGATAAAAATGAGTGGAATAGCAATACCGACAGCCGAAGCTCAAGCCCCCGAATCCCCCGCCTACAATGCGAAGGCCTATGCAGCCAGGAGTGCCACATCAGGGCTGGCGTCGTTCTCGGTTCCGCGGCGCGATCTGCGCCCCGACGACGTGCAGATTGAAATCCAATACTGCGGCGTTTGCCATTCAGACTTGCATCAGGTACGCAATGAATGGCAGAACACTATGCCGACCGTGTATCCCTGCGTGCCTGGGCACGAAATCATTGGCCGGGTGGCAAAAACCGGTCGTGCCGTCAAAAAATTCAAAGAAGGCGATATTGTCGGCGTGGGGTGCATGGTCAGTTCGTGCGGCGTGTGCGCTAACTGCCTGGCCGGCGATGAGCAATTCTGCGTCAATTTTCCAACTTTGACCTACAACGCCGAGGACAAGATTCTCGGGGGCGTCACTTACGGCGGATATTCAGACAGCATAGTGGTGAGAGAGGCTTTTGTGCTACGCGTTTCGGACAAGCTCGACCTCGCGGGAGCGGCGCCGCTGCTGTGCGCGGGCATCACCACGTATTCGCCCCTGCGCCATTGGAATGTTGGCAACGGTCAAAAAGTAGGGATTGTGGGACTCGGCGGCCTCGGGCATATGGGCGTTAAATTTGCCAAGGCTTTCGGCGCGAGTGTAGTGCTGTTCACAACATCGCCGAAAAAGATTGGCGACGCGAGGCGTTTGGGTGTTGACGATGTGGTCATTTCCACCAACCCGGAGGAGATGCAAAGGCACGCCACCAGTTTCGACTTCATCCTGGATACGGTTTCCGCCGAGCATGACCTCAATGCTTACCTGCAACTCCTTAAGAAGGATGGCACTATGGCGCTGGTGGGCGCGCCGGAAAAACCCGCTCCAGTGGCTGCCTTCAATCTGATACTAGGGCGACACCGTCTAGCTGGTTCTGCCATCGGAGGTATTCGCGAAACTCAGGAAATGTTGGATTTCTGCGCCGACTACGGCATCACTTCCGACATTGAACTGATAAAAATTCAGGATATTAACCAGGCCTATGAACGGCTGGCGAAGAGCGATGTGAAGTACCGCTTTGTGATTGATATCGCGTCGTTGAAATAAGAGACTCTAGGCGCCCGAGACTTACATTTCATAAGCGGTGTCGGACTCTATGGCGGCCCACTTCTCGAACGTTCGCACACCGCCGGGTTTCCCCGCACATTCGGCGGGTGGGCCACCTTAGCTGGGAATGCGTACCCTGCTTGGTAGTGCGGGGTGCCCCACTTCTCGCGCCCACCCTGAGCAAGACTTGCGGACGGGCTGAATATCCCCGCCCTTCGCTTCGCGATAGGACGGGGCACCCGCGGAGATGACACCCTATACCTAGGTATGGGTTTCTTGTAGAGAGACGCAATGGTAGTTTCTGGGAGGTGGAGGGCACAGAGTTAGCGACGATCCGGGCTGAGATCGAGAGATTGGAAAAGGCCCTGAAGAATTGCGCCGATGGGGGCCTAAGGAAATGGATTGAGGCTGTGATCGAGGAACAGAAAAAGAAGTTGCCACCCCCTTGAGCAGAGCCAGGCGGGCCATCGATTTTTCGTCACAATCATCCATGACCGTCATCACAGACATGCCAGTTGCCATGCCCGAAAATAGAAATAGAAATCAAAGATCGGTTTGGCCAAAGCAGAAGTGTCTTCGCCTCCAGAGATGGAAACTCGATGCCCTACACATGCCATTGCCGGCGCTCTTTGACAACTTGAGCGGTTTAGCGGGCGTGAGCGAAGCGGGAGCCCGCTGACGAAATTTCTGAGCGAAGCGAAGGATCTAGGACCCTGAGGCGTTTGGTCGGCCGTGATCCTGAGCGAGTGGAACGGAGGCGATCCCCGCCCGAATCCTGGGCGCGGCGACAAGCAAAGGCGTTCGCAGCTAAGCCACCGCCCGCGAGAATGGACTGGTGTCGCCGGGACCAGCTTTGCGGCTTCGACAGCATCGTGGCCGGGCGAGGGCGCCCGGCGCTCCATCGTAGGTTTCTTGACTACACCAGGCCCTGATCCAGCATCGAGTTTGCGACTTTCAGGAAGCCTGCGATATTGGCGCCGTTCACCAGGTTGCCGGGCGTGCCGTATTTTTCGGCCGTTTCGAAGCAGTTCTTGTGGATGGCGATCATGATGTTGTGCAGACGATCGTCGACTTCTTCGCGGGTCCAGGAGATACGCGCGCTGTTCTGCGCCATTTCCAGTCCGGAGGTGGCCACGCCGCCGGCGTTGGCGGCTTTCGCCGGTCCGTAGAGAATTTTGGTGTCGAGGAACAGCCTGGTCGCTTCGAGGGTGCTGGGCATGTTCGCTCCCTCGCTGACTAGTTTCACGCCGTTCTTTATTAGGTTCGCCGCGTCTTTTGCGTTGATCTCATTCTGCGTGGCACTTGGGAAGGCGCAATCGGCTTTGATGTTCCAGAGCCAGTTGTGGTCGAGCTTCTTATCAGTATTAGTATTAGTGGCGTTGTAGATGGCGCCCTTGAATTCGTCGGTGTAGTCCTTGATGCGGCCGCGGCGATTGTTCTTCAGCTCCATGACGAAGGCTAGCTTTTCGCG
The DNA here is from genome assembly GCA_963772195.1 of uncultured Acidobacteriaceae bacterium. Classification (GTDB taxonomy): domain Bacteria; phylum Acidobacteriota; class Terriglobia; order Terriglobales; family Acidobacteriaceae; genus Acidiflorens. The sequence continues at coordinate 1,435,258 of CAVYWE010000007.1, forward strand.
GTCGATGCCGTCGGCATCGTAGATGGCGCCGTCGGAGTCGGACATGGAAACCGGCTTCGCGCCCAGGTCCAGCAGTTTCTCGACTGTGTACTGCGAGACGTTGCCGCTGCCGGAGACCAGGCACACTTTGCCTTCGAGTTTGTCTCTGCGGGTCTTCAGCATTTCGCTGGCGAAGTAGACGCAGCCGTAGCCGGTGGCCTCGGGACGAATTAGCGAACCTCCCCAGGCTAGGCCCTTGCCGGTTAGAACGCCGGTGAATTCATTGCGCAGGCGCTTGTATTGGCCGAACAGGTAGCCGATTTCGCGTCCACCTACTCCGATGTCGCCGGCGGGAACGTCTGTGTCAGGGCCGATGTGGCGCTGCAGTTCGGTCATGAAGCTTTGGCAGAAGCGCATCACTTCGTTGTCACTCTTGCCTTTCGGATCGAAATCGCTTCCGCCCTTGCCGCCGCCCATGGGCAGCGTAGTGAGCGAGTTTTTGAACACTTGTTCGAAGGCCAGGAATTTCAGAATGCCGAGGTTCACCGAGGGATGGAAGCGCAGCCCACCCTTGTAGGGGCCGATGGCGCTGTTCATCTGGATGCGGAAGCCGCGATTCACTTGCACGTTGCGTTTGTCATCGAACCAGGGGACGCGGAACATGAGGACCCGTTCGGGCTCCGTGATACGTTCGAGAATTTTGGCTTCGCGATATTCTGGATGGCGCTCCAAGACCGGGCGCAAGGACTCGAACACTTCGAGGACGGCCTGGTGGAATTCTGGTTCGGCGGGATTCTTGGACTTGACGAGGTTGAGAACCTGATTGATGTAGTCCGCCGCAGCGTTATTTTTGGGCGGTTCCATGATGGTACTCATAATTGCCTCCGAATTGTTAGATGAATGGATCGTCAAAATGCAGGGCGCCTCTGAATTGCGGCTGTAGTGATTGGACGGCGGGACGGGAAGCTCGGCCGTACCGTGTGGTGACGGGGCTTGCCCCGTCCAAGCGGCGCGAAGCCCCGCTTCCACACAAACTGCAGCGGCGATAAGGTTACTTCTTGGATGCAGGTTTTACAACTGTCACTTTGGCGGTCACCTGCTGGGCTTTTTCCATGCCTCCTACGATGACCAGGCCGCGGTGGGTAACCAGCAGGCCGCGATGATCCATGGTGGGCTCCGGAGTATTGTCGCTGATGGTTTCCCATTCGCCGGTGTGGACATTGAAAGCGAAGGTGACCGGGGAGGGTTCCGCGGGCTGGCCGTTATAGCCGATTCCGTTGTAGTTGTATGGGGTGTCGGTTCCGCCGGAGAAATAGATTCTGCCAGATTTTTTTTCCAGCGGTCCCGCGCCTGCCGCGATGCGATAGTGAGCGTTACCGGGATGTGCAGGAAGCTTTGTCCATTCAATTTTCGTGATGTCACCCTTCTTGGGAATTTTTCCCATCCAGCATTCGCTGGACGCGACGTACTTGGGATAGGGGCCGCTCGGATTCTTGTAGGCGCCGTCGACGTAAACGATGGTGTCGCCGATGATGGCGCCGGCGTGACCGAAGACCGGCGTACTGGGAATCGGTGTGGCCTGCATCCAGGTATCTTTGTCGGTGTCGTACACCTGGACGTTACCGACGGCATCGTTTTTCGAGGTTGACCATCCGCCGACGAGGAAAATGAAACGGTCGCGATAGAGGCCGACGACCGCGTCATCGACAGGCACGGGGATATCTTTGCCTCGATAATAGCGGTTCTCAACCGGGACAAAGACGTTCAGGTCGGATACGGTGGTCTCTCCGCCGTGCGCGTCGACGACGTAGCCTCCGAAGATGAAGACTTGGTCGTGGAGCGCTACGGCCGATGCCGCCAGGCGCCCGGCCACGCCTGGCACGGGACGCTTTTCCGTCCACTTGCCGCTGCCCGGATCCATTTCGTACGCGCTGGCGGTGATTGCATCCCAGGTTTTTTTCGGGCCAATGCCCATGAAGGAAAAAATCCTGGATCCGTAATCATCATGCGAAACGGCAACCGCATTGTTCGAGACCGGCGCCGGAAGTGGGGTGAGTTTGGGTTCTTCGGCAGCCTGAAGGCGGGCCACCAGAAGCAGATAGAACAATGCTGGGAGGAGTTTGGTCGGCGCTGATTTCATTGGTGAAATGATAGCAGCGAAAGGGGTGGAAGCTCGGGGCGACGCTTGTGGTTAAAGGCGAAAGTCTTAACCACAGAGGACACAGGGGTTTCACAGAGGTTCACAGAGGGAACAAAGGCCAGACGCGTTGCGACTGGCTGCGCTAAGACGATACGATGACAAGCGTCACGATGTTAAATGATGCGATGACGGGCACGACTGCACGCCGGCGGCTCCACAACACGCTGATTGAGTATTTTCTACGCCACAGTTTGACCGCAGCGGCTAAAGCCGGTCCTCTAGCTAAGCCCGTAATCGCAGCGCTGAAGCGCTGCGCCACCCGAAATCTGGCTTCCGTCTTTGTTATTGTTATTGCCACCGTTATTCCTATTACCACCGTTGTTGCCACCTTACTCTGCGTATTGAGCGTGTCGGCGCCAGGGCAGACGCAAAATCAGACCCAAGCTCAAATGCGCCAGCAGTTGCTGCGAGACCTCGACTCGGGCCAGTTGCGGGATGCGGTGCTGCTTGGTCAACAAGCGGTTTCGCGGTGGCCGCGCGATGCGCAATTCCGTCACTATCTGGGAGTGGCCTACTTCAAGACCGGCGATCCCAAGCAGGCGCAGGAGCAGCTCACGCGAGCACGAGAGTTGAACCCGAAAGATTCCGCTACGCATTTTGACCTGGCGCTGGTGTTATTGAGCCAACAGGATTACGAGGCGGCGGCGGAGGAGCTCGAAGCGGCGGTCAAGCTTCGCCCCTCGAACGCGCTCGCGCATATGCTGCTGGGGCGAGCGTATCTGAATTCGAATCGCAGCTTGCAGGCAATCGAGGAGTTCAAAACTACTTTGAAGCTTGACCCCTCGATTCGACTTGGCCACTACCATCTGGGATTTGCCTACTTCAGCCTCGGACGTAACGATGAAGCCATCGGCGAATATAAAGAGGAGTTGCGCCGGTCGGGGGAGAGTCCCGCAGTGGTGTATGAGTTGGGGCGCTCGCTGCTGGAGAGCGGAAAGTATGAGTTGGCCGTGAGATATCTGCAGCGCGCGACGGAACTGGACGCGCCGAATCCCGAAGTCTGGTACAACCTGGGCAAGGCGCAGGCGCTTGGGGGGCAGGCGGCTCACGCGGAATCTTCTTTGCGGAAGGCGGCGGAGCTGAATCCGAAGGACCCGAGCCCGCACTATCAACTGGCACGCGTCCTGGAAAAATTGGGTAAGACCGAAGAAGCGCGAAGCGAACGAGCACGCTTCGCGGAACTGAAGAAGGCGCAACCGGCTGCAGCAGGAATGGCCACCGGGCGCGATCAGTGATAGGGATTCAGCGATAGCGATCATGCGAAACCTGCGCGTCACGGTTGCGGCGGCCGTCCTGCTGATGACACTGAGCGGCAGTTGGATTTTGTGGGGAACCGCGCAGACGGCTGCGCCGAAGAATAATGGTCCGCTGGCGAAGCCGGTGGCCTCGCGAAATCCGGACGCGAAGACACCCGCGACAAATCCACCGTTGTTCGTTGACGTCACGCACGCCGCTGGAATTGATTTTCATCTGACTTGCGGCGGCCAGGAAAAACTCTACATCGTTGAAACCCAGTGCGGAGGCGCCGCCGCGCTCGACTACGATAACGACGGATGGATGGACATTCTACTGGTGGATGGTTCGACGCTGGCGGACTACCGCGCGGGCAAGTGCCATCCACCGCGGCTCTATCACAATAATCATGACGGTACGTTTACCGATGTGTCGGCGAAGTCAGGCCTGAATTTTTGCGGGTGGGGCTACGGCGTGGCTGTCGGCGATTTCGACAACGATGGATGGGAAGACGTCTACATCACCGGCTTCCATGGTTCGGCGCTTTACCGCAACAACCACGATGACACGTTCACCGACGTCACCGCAAAAGCTGGCGTCGCCAACGCCGACCGCTGGGGAACCAGCGCGGCCTTCGGTGACTATGACAACGATGGCAATCTCGATCTTTATGTCGCGAACTATGTGGACCTCGATATCAACAACCTGCCGCAGTTCGGCAACGGCGTGTTTTGCCAGTATCGGGGCATCCCGGTAAATTGCGGGCCGCGCGGATTGAAGGGGTCGCGCGATCGTCTCTACCACAATAACGGTGACGGCACGTTCACGGATGTCACGGAGAAACTCGGCATTGATACCGAAAGCTACTACGGCCTCGGCGTCTTGTGGCTGGATTACGACAAGGACGGATGCCTCGATCTCTACGTAGCGAACGACTCTTCGCCTAGCCTGCTCTATCACAATAACTGCAAAGGTGGATTCACCGAAGTCGGCGCCGAGGCCGGCGTGGCCTACAGTTCCGACGGACGCGAACAGGCTGGCATGGGCATTGACGCGGCGGACTATGATCGCGACGGCTGGCCCGACATTGTGAAGACTAATTTCTCTGACGATGCCAACAACCTTTATCACAACGATCACAATGGCGAGTTCACCGACCTGGCCGGTGCGGCGGGGATTGGAGCCATCAGCAATCCGTATCTCGGTTTTGGCGCGAAGTTTCTCGACTACGACAATGATGGTTGGCCCGACATTTTCATCGCGAACGGTCATGTGGACCCGCAGGTCGAAGGACAATCCTTTGGTGTGGGCTACGCCGAGCGGCCGTTCCTGTTTCACAACTTGCATAACGGAAAGTTCGAAGAAGTCGGCGAGAAGGCGGGCGGGGCGCTGGCGAAGAAATATGTGGGCCGCGCCGCCTTGACCGCAGACTTTTGGAATCGCGGCCGTCAGGATCTGCTGATCACTAACCTCGACGCTTCTCCCGTTCTGCTGCGCAACGAAGTTCCGTCACCCGGGCACTGGCTGCGGATCAAGACCATCGGCGGCAAATCGAACCGCGATGGCTTCGGCGCGAAGGTCGAGATCACGGTCGAGGGATCGACTCGCTATGCGGAGGTGCGCGCCGGAAGTAGCTTTGAGAGTTCGAGCGACCCGCGCGTCCATTTCGGATTGGGCGTGGCGACTAGAGTCGATGCGATTGTCATTCGCTGGCCGAGTGGACAGGTCGACAAACTAGGGCCGGAGGCGGCGGACCAGGAACTGGTCGTCAAAGAGGGGAGTGGCGTCGTTGGAAGAAATCCCGGAAAGAAATTCTGAAGGGCACACACCGGTTATGCCCAAGCACTGACCAGGAAAAGCCTTTGGAGGGTCGGGAACAGCGGCGATCTACGGAATTTGGTAGCCTAGCGCATTTCGATCTTCAGTTAGTCATAGGAATAGTGGGCATTGCGCCCGTAAGTATTTGAAACATTGGGCACTGTTGTTTGGTTCAAGAAGTGCGGTGCTAGCTCGAAGGCACTAGGTGTTGCTGTTTCCGGTGCGATCGAGTGGTTTTTTCAACGCCTTCCACCCGGTTCGTTCAACAGAATCAGCAAGATGGTTGACAAAACGGTAGTTCGTGGCGCAGAATTTTGCGCGCTTCGCAGTAGCAGGTGATGCGGCAACCCTACCGATGTGATTTCAGTTGGTGGGAATGTAAGAGTTCCGGCCGCAACGAGAGTTTGGCAACATAGGTTCGCGACAAGGGTTTGCAACAAGAATTTCCGTGCATGCTACAAAACCACGTGCCACTTCTTCCAGGGGGTAGGTAAATGAAAAGATTGCAGTTTTGCCTCGTAGTGTTTGCCGTGCTGACTCTGACCTTGAGCGCATTCGCACAGGTGCAGAACGGCCAGTTTACTGGCACCGTGACTGATCCGACCGGCGCCGCGATTGCGAATGCCAAGGTTTCGGTTACCAATCCGGCAACCGACCTAAACCTGTCCACTACAACCAATTCCAGTGGCAACTACACGGTGAAGGAAGTTCCGCCGGGCGTCTACAAATTAACGGTCGAGGCCCCGGGTTTCAAGACTGTATCCAATGCGGGTGTGACCGCAAACGCCGGCACCATCGCGCACGTGGACTTCAAACTGCTGATCGGCAAGGCTTCGGAAGTGGTCGAGGTCACCGGTGAAGCGGCCGCCGTCAACACCGAAGATTCGAGGCTCTCCACGACGGTCAGTTCGACGCAGATTAACAACCTGCCTCTCAACGGCCGCAACGTGTTCGACCTGATGCAAATGAGCAGCGGCGCCGTGAACGTGATGGGTGTTGACTTCGAAAACGGCCACAATACCGTAGTCAACGGCTTGCGTGAGGATTTCAACGGCTTCCTCATTAATGGCATATCGAACAAGGGCCTGAGTGGTGGTGCGGTCAACACGCCGATCGAGGACTCGGTCGAAGAATTCCAGCAGTTGGGGTTGAACCTCTCGGCACAGTACGGAAGTAGCGCTGGCGGCACGGTCAACCTTGTCACCAAGGCCGGCACCAATGCCTGGCACGGCAGCGGTTGGGAATACATCCGCAACAACGCGCTCGATGCCAACTATTTTTTCAATAATCAGAACGCCACGAAAAGAGCGCCGCTGCATTTCAACCAGTTCGGCCTGACTTTCGGCGGCCCGATTATCAAGGACAAGCTGTTTTTCTTCCTCTCTCTGCAGGACGACAGGTTCAGCACTAATGCGGTGCCGACAACGATCACGCAGGAATCGCAAGTGTGGCGCGACGCCGTCATAAAGGGTAATGGTGCGTTCTCCGCTACACAGGGCCTCACATCGGGACAATTCAACTCTACTGCGGCGTTGCTGTACCAGAACTTTGCCCCGGCCAACAAGACCGGCACGACGACCGGTCTTACCTCGGACTGCTATGTGTGGGTGACAGTGAACGGCAATAAAGACTGTAGCAACCTCGGCATACCGAATTACACCAACCTGCTTTGCCTCGACAATGGCCTTAACGGAATGACCACGTTGCAGCATCAGAAGCTTGGCTACGTTTTTGGTGTCAAGCCAACCGATTTGGCAGCCATGGCGGGCCACTGCACCATGACTCCGGGCCTCACCCCGGCAGGAGTAGGGATAGACCGTTCAGCCTCGATTCAGGAGACGAGCGTTTCTAGTTTCGGTTCCCAGACGCAATCCCTCGGCAACTTGTTCAACGGAAAAGAGGGATCGATCCGGCTGGACTACAACTGGAACTCGAACAACCGTATGTACGTCAACTTCAACTACCTGCGGACCACCGATAAATATGGCGCTTGCCCCACCAATTCCTGCACTCGCGGCTTCCTGGACCCAACGCGTGGTTTGTTCCCGACGGGATCCTTGAGCTTTGTGCATACCTTCAGCCCGACCATCCTGAACGAGCTACGGGTTGGCTACACGCAAAACAACCTGATAGACGTTGTCGTCGGTGCCGGCGTGCCAGCCGTGGGCTTCACCGACGGGACGGCAGGATTCGGGTCCTACAATGGCTATCCACAAGCGTTCAAGGAAAATATTTACACCTACTCCGACATGGTCTCGATCAGTCACGGAAATCACAACATGAAGGTGGGGGTGGACTTCCGGCGCAACATCGAGAACAGTGAGTTCAACATCGCTCGTCCCTCCTACTACTTCTACGATCAGGTCTTCTTCGCCGCCGACTCACCTTACCTGCAAGTCAACGGTGTCGATCCTGGGATTTGCAAGGCACCCTGCCCAGTTTCTTCGTACAACAAGAATCCTCAGGCGCAACTGAGTGACAACTTCCGACACTGGCGCAATCTCGAGTTCGGAGGCTATTTCCAGGACGACTGGAAGGTCAGCAAGCGCCTCACACTGAACCTCGGTCTGCGCTATGACCTCTATCAGCGTCACCACGAAGAGGCCAATTATGCAACCACGTTCATACCCGGCCCCGGTGCGAATCTTGTACAGCAGATTCAAAATGCCAATGTACCCGCGGGAACAATCGGTACGATCGGCGGGACTACCTACGATTGCACCACCGTAAATTTGTCGCTGGTCCCGCTCGTGGGTTCCGGCTGCGGACCGGGTGGCTTCGCTCCATCCCCTAGTTTGGGAAAGGGCGACCACAACGACTTTGGACCTCGCGTCGGCTTTGCCTGGGATGTGTTTGGCGACGGCAAAACATCGGTACGCGGCGGCTTTGGCATAGCCTATGAGGGAACGCTCTACAACCCGCTTTCGAACTCTCGCTGGAACCTCCCTTACTATTCCTTCGACGAGATCCTCGGCGGCGGGGTCGGCCAACCGGGAGCCGACGTAGTTTATGGCCCGTCGGTTTGCGACGGCACGGGGGGTGCTAACTGTCACCAGCTTTCCAACGTACCGGTGGCGTACCTCGGGCCTCCGACCAACCCCAACCAGGGCCCTGCCGGGCAACCGCAGGCCCAGGGCAACATCAATGGCTGGGATCCAACCAATCCCAACTTTGCGAACCTGACCGGAATCGTCTTCCAAAATGGCGTTCGCGATCCTTATGTGTACAACTTCCACTTCGGTATCCAGCGTGAAATCCTGCCCAAGACGGTAGTCGACGTGAAGTATGTAGGGACCGCTGGCCACAAGCTCTTCCGCTCTGAGGACGTAAACCGCGAACCCGGAACCCGGCTGCCAGCAGGAGTCGTGGTTACCGACAACTTCGGCAACCAATGGACTGGAATGCGAGGTCCGACAAACCCGAACGGCCGCTTGAACGCAAACTATCTCAAGCTGCGGACTTGGGAGAATGCGGTCAACTCCAATTACAACTCGCTGCAGGCCTCGGTCAAACACCAGATGTCTCACGGGTTGCTCTTCAATGTGGACTACACGTACAGCCATTCGATTGACAATGGCTCGACCTGGCATAGCGGCGCCACCACCGCCAACGGTGCCGGCGCTGGCGAGGGCTACACAACCAGCAATACGGATCCGGGTCTGGATCGCGGCGACTCGATCTATGACATACGGCACCGGCTGGTGGTCAACTACGTTTACCAGTTGCCTGGATATAACTTGAAGGGAGCTTTGGGGGTGGTCTTGGGCGGCTGGTCGTATAATGGCATATGGGCTTTCCAGTCCGGTGCGCATTGGGAGCCCACAATTGCGTCGAGCTCCCACCTCGTCGGCAATTGCACGCAGGCTGGCGTCAATTCAGGGGCCTGTGAGAACTCCGGCGGTGACTTCAATCTGGACGGCGGCAACAATGACCGGCCCAACTCAACCCTCTCGCGAATCGGCGGCGTATCACATAACTCTTGGGCCAACGGTTGGGGACAGACGGTGACTAAGGACTCGTTGGGCGTCAAGACCTACACGTACGGTTCCCCGGGTGTTACACTCTCGGCGCCCTGTCTGGCGTGCGTGAGCAACCTCGGTCGCAATACGTTCGTTGGCCCGGGCGCATGGTACGCGGACATGACGTTGTCGAAGACCTTCAAATTCACGGAAAGGGTCGGCATGAAGTTCGATGCCAACGGCTTCAATGTGTTCAACCACACCAACTTCCTCCTTGCCAACGTGGGCGGAGGAGCGAACAACAACTTCACTCGTGTCCAGTTCGGACAGGCTAAAGCCACTCTCAATCCTCGAGAGTTGCAGTTCGGGGTGAAGATCAGCTTCTAACCGAAGACCGTCTTATTTCGAGGGCTTGTTCCCGTTTCGGAGCAAGCCCTCTTTCCTTCAGCGGTGGTATTCTTTGCTGGAGTGCAGTCATGGGCACATGTTCCCGCGCTGTTGTGTCGTTGGGGGTTCTGGCGTCCTTCGTTATTCCTTGCCGGCTCTCTGCCCAGCAGAATCAATTAGGAAAAATCATAGGCAGTATCCGTGTGGTGAGGGGGGACTTTCCTGCCCACCCAGTGTTGGTTCATATCGACATGCGAGGTTCTCCCATAGGGAGCGCGTACTGTGACGACCAGGGACGCTTCGGCTTCTATGCTTTAGTTGCTAATGAATACCGTGTTTCGGTCGACGACGATGCCTACGAACCCGTCAGCGAGACGACAGAGGTGAACCCGGACGTTTCACCCGTGAACATCGTGCAACTTACGCTGGTGCCACGCCCGAATGCCAAGAAAGATCCCATGCCGGGGCGGGTCGAGGGCAGCAACCCGTTCCTGATCGATCCCGCCGACTACAACCGGCGATTTCCGAAGAAGACGCGCAAGGAATTCGACAGAGGTGTAGACGCGGACCACCTGGGCAAGACGGACGAGGCAATCCAGCATTACGAGAAGGCCCTAAGTTATTCGCCGGATTTTTATCCAGCGCACAACAACTTGGGCTCCGCGTATCTGGGCCGGCAGAACTTCGAGGGTGCCCAAACTCAGTTTGAAGCAGCTCTCAAAGCAAATCAGAATGACGCACAAGCTTACTTCAATCTCGCCAACGTGATGCTGTTGACGCAGCATTACCCCGCCGCCGAGCGTGAGATCGAAGAAGGATTGCAGCGGCGGCCGGATTCCGCGTTCGGACACTTCTTGCAGGGGTCGGTGTATTCGCGCACCGGGCGGCCCGAGCTGGCGGAGAAGAGTTTGCAAAGTGCGCTGCAGCTTGATCCCAAGATGTCGCAGGTGTATCTGCAACTGGTGAATTTGTATCTGCAACAGAAACGCGCGCCCGAGGCGATCAGCCAACTTGAGGCCTATCTCAAGGCTTTTCCCGATTCGCCGTTTTCGCCAAAGGCGCGAGAGCTGCTGAAGCGGTTGCAGGGGAACGCGACTGCGTCCACAAATCCCCAGTGACCCTGCTGTCGATCTAATCTTGTGGGGAGAGCCGGGCGTCCCCGCCCGGCTGGACGGGCGAGGCGCCCGTCACTCCACCGTCGGTAAACAGCCCAAACTCCCAATGATAAACTTTTTGTACTCTATGTTCCTGACACGGTTCCCGACACGCGGCCTGCTGTGCGTTCTTTGCTTGATGGTAAGTGCGATGGCTGGCACCGCCGCGCCTCAACGTCCCGCGGCTCAACCTCTCAAGACCGGGCTTCCCAATGTCATTCTGATCACTTTGGATACGACGCGCGCCGATCGCATGGGATTCCTGGGCTCCGAGCGCGGACTCACGCCGAACCTTGATGCTTTGGCGCGCCAGTCTGTGGTTTTCACCCGCGCGTACTCCCAAGTTCCGCTGACTACGGCGTCCCATGCGACAATCCTCACTGGGACGTATCCGCAGTTTCATCACGTAAACGATTTCGGCGTGCCGCTGGCGGCGGACCTACCTTACGCTCCTTATATTTTTCGAGGTAACGGATATCATACGGCGGCGTTTGTCGGCTCGCTGGTCCTTGATCCTGAGGCGCGGTCGGCTCCCGGTTTTGAGCGTGGATTTGACACCTACGATGCCGGATTCCACAGGCGGCGTCCGGGAGAAGACCGGTACCAGGCAATTGAACGGCGCGGCGGTGAAGTCGTGGCGCACGCGCTGGCATGGTTGAACGTGCATCAGAAGGGGCCGTTTTTTATCTGGGTGCATCTTTACGACGCGCATGATCCCTATGATCCTCCGGAGCCGTACAAGAGCCGGTACGCTTCTGCGCCCTACGACGGCGAGATTGCTTATGAAGATTCGGCGGTGGGCAAATTGCTGAGTCAGTTGCGCGCGCGGGGGCTTTATGACGGCGCGTTGATTGCCGTCATGGCCGATCATGGCGAGGCCTTGGGGGAACACGGAGAGACTACACACGGGATTTTTCTCTACGATGAGACCATTCGCGTGCCGCTGCTGTTCAAGCTGCCGCGAGAGCGTTCCGCGGGGAAACGGATCGAGAGCCGCGCGGGGTTGGTCGATGTGTTGCCGACCATCTTGGAGTCGGTGGGAATTGCGGTTCCGCATGACGTGCAGGGGGAATCTCTTCTGGGCATGTTGAAGCCGGCAATGCTGAAGCCTGCGACGTTGAAGCTTGCCCCTGCAGGCCAGGCAGGTGCAGCGACCCGCAAGGCTCCTGAATCGGCTCCAGATCGGCCCGCTTACGCGGAAAGCGATTATCCGCACCGTACTTTTGGATGGAGTTCGCTGCGGGCGCTTCGCACAGGAAAGTATCTGTTCATTGAGGCGCCGCACAAGGAACTGTATGACCAATCCGCGGATCCGAAGGCGGAGCATAATCTATCGGCTACGTCCGTAGCAGTCACCGACACACTGGCCAGCCAGCTCGATGCGTTCCGGCGGAAGACTGGCAGCGCAAAAGGAGCGCCGAAAGTGAGCACCGATCCCGATCTCCAGGAAAGACTGAACGCGCTGGGATATGTGGCCACCGATAACAGCGCTTCAAGCATGCCTGGCATTAAGGACACCGGGGCCGATCCCAAGGACAAGGTTGAGGTTGTGAATTTGTTGCACCGCGCGGAAATGTTGAAAGAAGAAATGCGCTTCGCGGAAGCGGTGCCGCTGCTCGAGCAGGTGATCGGGCTGGAACCTAATCTGCCGATCGCTTATCTTCAACTCGGTACAGCCCTGAGTTCGCTGAAGGACTACGAGAAGGCGTTACCAATATTGCGCAAGGCCGTGGAAATGCGTCCGGACTTAACGGTTCCGCGATACCAATTCGGCTCGGCGCTGTTCGAGACCGGAGATTTCGCGGCGGCGGCGGTCCAGTTTGAGACTGCCGTGGCGCGCTCTCCGAACTGGGCGGAAGCGCACTTCTCGCTGGCGACTGCGTATGCGCGAGCTGGCCGCTTGCCGGACGCTATTTCGGAGTACACGAAAGTCATCGACCTCAGGCCGAAGCATTACGGCGCGCACTTGCTTCTGGGGCGAGCCCTGGCGCTGTCGGGAAATCCCGCGGCCGCCGTGCCGAATCTGGTTACAGCAGCAGAGCTTGAGCCGACATCGCCCGAGCCGCACAGGTTTCTGGCCGACGCGTACGTCCAGCTAGGACAACAGGCCGATGCGGAGCGGGAGCGGGCGGCAGCCCGACGGCTGAGAGCGAGCGACAAGGAGTGAACTGGTCGACGGTTGTGAAAGAGTCGTCAAAGCGAGTAACTTTGCGCACGAGTCAGTTCGCAGGCACGAATTTGCAGAATGTTTCGTCGAGCTTGCAGGCAGCTGCGTATTCCTCATGCGCCGCTTTTGGATGGTGCAACAGTTGATGGGCATAGGCCAGGTTCAGGTGAGCTTCCGCCAGTTTCGGATCAAGCTCAATGGCGCGCTGAAACTCATGGACTCCTTTTAAAGTCCGATTCGTCCGGTTATAGCAAATGCCGAGAAAGTTGTGCAGATGCGCATCTTCCAGTCCGAGCTCGATCGCTTTCTCCAGGTGTGGCGCCGCGGCGGCATAGTTCTTCTGCTGAAAAAGAAGCATCCCCAGTTCGCGCTGGCCGGCAGAAAAATTAGGCTGGATGGCAATTGTTTTTTCATATGCAGACTGGGCTGCCGCCGGATCAGTCCCCGCATCCAGCAACCCCATTTGATACCAGGCCCGGTAGTTTTGCGGGTTGCTCTGCAAGGCTTTGTTGAGCCAGCTTTTTGCATCATCCGCGCGACCCAGCTTCGCCAGGGCCCGCGCCAGGCCGGTCATGGCGTTGTCGAAGGTTGGATTTAATTCGAGGCAGCGTCGCAGTTGATCGGCTGCGCGTTCCCAGTTCTGCCGCCGCAAGGCCGACTCGCCCAGCATGAAAGGAATCACGTAGATTTGCGGATCCTTTTGCTGGACGTTGCTGAGAAGAGCCTCTGCCTGATCGTCCTCCTTGCGCTGAAAAGCGTCCTGTGCTTTCAGGATGGAATTAAACTCCCACAGCTTGTCCTTGGGATCGGCGAGCCCTTGTTTGAGCGACTCGGGAGAAACCGCGGCACGAAATCCGAAGTAGCCCAGAGCGCGTAATTTTTCCTGTGCGTCCGGACTCAGATTTGCAACACCGGCATCCTGGCGTGTGAAGGGATTGTGGGCCAAAAGTGTCTGCATCTTTTCCCGAAGCACGGCAATCGTGGCGGGTTGCTCGGCGGCAATATTCCGGGTCTCTCCGGGATCGCTTTCAAGATCGTACAACTCTGGTTTGGGTGCCTCGATAAAGTGAAAACGCTCACTCTCGAGCGCATGCAGCGGGCTCCAACCGAAAGAACTGAAGGGATAAAAAGTCTCGCTGTAGGCCGGATCTTTTGGAGTTTGATTCGCCGCCTGACTCCGTGCCTGATTCGTGCCTGACTTCGCGGCCAACATCGTGCCTAATAAAGCATGCGCCTGGAACTGTGCATAAATTTTATCAACCGAATCCTTCACGCCCGCCAGTTGCAGAAGCGTCGGGGCCACGGCCGTGGTCTCCACGGGCTCGCGGTACCGGCCAGCCGTAATGCCGCTCCCGGCGGGCGGTTTCACGATCAGCGGCACATGCACCGTGGCGTTGTAGACAAAGAATCCGTGCTCGTCTTCGCCATGTTCCCCGAGAGACTCGCCGTGATCGCTGAGTGCGACAATAAGCGACGAATCATAGAGGCGGTTTTGCTTGAGCCATGACATCAGGTTGCCGAGCTCGTGATCCGCGTAGGCGATCTCGCCATCGTAGAGGTGGCTGCGGTATTCGGTGCGGTAAGGTTCCGGAGGATCGTACGGGCTGTGCGGGTCGTAAAGATGCAGCCAGAGAAAAAACGGACGTCGCGGAGTTTTTTTCAACCAGGCGATGGCATGGGCTACGCTCTCCCCGGCGCGACGGTCCACCAGACCGGCATCTTTTTTCTCGAAGGTTTCCGCCGAGAACGCATCGTCGTAGAAATCGAAGCCGCGCGCCAGTCCCCAACTCCGGTCGAGAACGAAAGCGCTGACCACGGCTCCGGTGGCGTAACCCGCCTGCTGGAAGGCCTGGGACACGGTGCGAAATTGCAGCGCCAGCGGCTGGCCGGTGAAATCCTGCACACCGTTTTGAAAAGGATAAGTGCCAGTCAGGATCACCGCATGGGAAGGCCAGGTAAGTGGGACCTGCGAAATCGCCCGCTCAAACACGACACCGTCGCGAGCCAGCGCGTCAAGGGTTGGAGTCTTGACGGTTTGCGCTCCATAACATTCCACGTGATCGGCACGCAGGGTATCGATGGTGATCAATATGACGCTGGATTTCGTAAATCCGGCTCGCGGCTGCCGTCTTGTCGCCACTGGCTTGGTCGGAATGGGCTGCGCGCAAGTTGTGACGCCGAGAGCCGGCATGATCACGATCAAGAAAAAAGTAAATAAGAAAGTTGAGAAGCGTCCGAACATGCGTCTATTGCGGTGCCGGGTGCTGGTGCGCGCGCCGCGTCTCCTCGTCTGCCTCTGCCGTGAGTCCCTTGGCGGCTAGTGCTTTGGCTAAGGACTCGTGCATGATGGGCTCTTGCGGCGCTAACTCGACGGCGCGACGCAGCTCTGCAATCGCGTCGTCAAGCTTGTCCAGATAGAGCAGGGTCTCGCCCAGGGCGCGATGTCCACGCGCAAACTCCGGATTAATCGTAACCGATTGCCGGAGCGCAGCGGCCGCAGGCTCCAATTGCTTTTTCTGTATGAACGCCACTCCCAGATTGTAGGCAGCTTCGAAATTGGTGGCATCCAGTTGCAGAGTCCGTTGCAGCGTCGCGATGGCGGCATCCATCTGCCCGGCGTGAGCCTGCGCCATGCCGAGATTAAAAAAGGCAAGCGCGTAGTCAGGACTCAGCTGAACAGTCTTCTGCAGTTCGTCCACCGCCGCGGCAAACATATTGAGCCGGTAGTAGTCCAGGCCCAGCAGATAATGAGCCGGAACAGAGTTGGGCTCGGTTTTGATTACACTCTTCAGTTTTTCGATCGACTCCTGATAGCGGCCGTGCTGGCTGTCGGCGATGGCATCGGAGATCTCCTCATACACCGCGATGCGGTCTTTCGGATCCGCCAGATCGCGGCTGCTGATAGTCGGATCGTTGCCCCCGGAAAATCCTGCATATCCTAGAGCTTTCAATCGTTCCATCAGCGCTGGATCCAGACCGGTCTTTTCGGCCAGCTCCTTGCCGGCGCTGTAATCGCGGATCATGCCGACAAGCTTCGCGCGCATCTCCTCGGCGACTGCTTTCTTCTCGGTGAACAGATTGTGAACTTCGCCCGGATCCTTCTCCAGATCGTAGAGCTCCGGTCGAGGCGCGTCGATGAAGTGGTATTTTGTGTTCTCCGAGCCCCGCAGTTCACTCCAGTTGAAGTGAATCCGCGGCATGAACGTCTCTCCGTAGAGCATGCGGTTGCGGTTGCTGCGTTCGCGATCGGTGCGATCAGCCCGAAGCTCGGCAAGCAGGCTGCGACCTTGCACCTGCGGCGGAATCTCCAGCCCGACGGCGCCCAGCACCGTGGGCATCACATCGACGAGCGATACCGGATCGTCAACCACGCGCGCCGCGGAATTCTCCGGCAACCGGATGATCAGGGGCACATGCATCGTGGCGTTGTAGATAAAGAATCCGTGCGTCTTTTCGCCATGCTCTCCAAGGCTTTCACCATGGTCGCCGCAGAGCACGATCACCGTGTTCTTATAGATTCCTTTTTCCTTCAAAAATCGCAGAAGCCGCCCCACCTGCTCATCCGCGAAAGCGATCTCGCCGTCGTATGGTTGCGCCGCATATTCGCGACTGTAAGGTTCGGGCGGATGATAGGGAAAGTGTGGGTCGTAGAGATGCATCCAAAGAAAAAACTTCTTTTGCGAATTCTTCGCCAGCCAGTCCAGCGCCACATCGGCCACAACATTGCCCGGACGCTCCATCTCATCGAGATTCGCTTCGTCGAGGCGGCTGAAGTCGAAGTGGTCGTAATAAAAATCAAATCCTTGATTCAATCCAAAGCGCGAGTCCAGTACCGCCGCGCCGATCACTGCTCCCGTCTGGTATCCGGCTTGTTTGAGAACCGAAGCCAGCGTGGGCTGAAGCGGGCTGAGCTTGTTGCCGGTGAAATCGTGCATGCCGCTCAACATGGGGTACGTTCCCGTCAGCATCGAACTGTGCGAGGGCAGGGTCACGGGGACGACCGCGAAGGCCCTCTCGAAGCGCACTCCATCCGCAGCCAGGCCGTCGATGTTGGGCGTCTTGATCTGCTTGTATCCGTAGCAGCCAACGTGATCGGCGCGCAGCGTATCAATCGTGATCAGGACCACATTCAGCGCCGGCTTTGCGGGTGTTTGCTCCGCCGCACAGAGCGCGGTGAAGGCCGTTAGAATGAGAATCAATCGACGAAAAGTAGGCACCATCGGTGAGTTCAGTTTATCGCATGTTATCGTAGGGAAGATGCTGGCGCGGGTGCCGGTAGAGGCCCAACGCCGCGGAAGGACTGTGGTAGGCTGGGCGCTTATGCGACGGCTGGCCATTTTCCTCGGCATCATCTTCGTCCCGATATTGGTCGGCATCACGATGCCGGGCACCTCGGCCTGGGGCCAAGACTCCGGTCAGACTTCCGGTCAGAAGCCCTCTCGACGAAGCTCTTCTCCCGACGTGTTCCTCATCACCATTGATACGCTGCGCGCCGATCACGTTGGCTGCTACGGGTACAAGCAGGTCGAGACTCCTGCATTGGACGCGCTCGCCGCCGACGGTGTTCGCTTCACGCAGGCGTTCACGCATAGCCCAATCACGAACACTTCGCACATTACGATCTTGACCGGCCTCTTGCCCAGCGTGCACGGCGTCACCGATTTTGGCGTCCCTCTCTCGACGCAGCATGTGACCACTGCGGAACTGCTGAAGAATCGTGGCTACCAAACCGCGGCTTTCATCGGAGCCGTGATTCTTGACAGCAACACGCTTGCTCCCGGCCTCGATCGCGGCTTCGATTTCTACGATAACTTTCCCGCCAAGACTGAAGCTAAAGAGCGCTGGGGACGCGTCGAGCGCCGCGGCATGGAAGTCGTCGAGCACGCCGAAGATTGGTTTGAGAAGCATCGCACCGGACCTCATTTCGTGTGGGTGCACTTGTACGATCCGCACGATCCCTACGAACCGCCGTCGCCGTTCTCGGAAAAATACAAAGACCATCTGTACGACGGTGAAATCGCCTATGCCGATTCCGCGGTCGCCCACTGGATTGCATTTCTGAAAAGAGCTGGAGCCTACGACAACGCCATTATCGTAGTCACGGGCGATCACGGCGAAGGTCTGGGCGAGCACGGAGAGGAAACTCACGGCCTTTTTCTTTATGATTCGACGCTGCATGTCCCGCTCATTTTAAAAACTCCCGCAACCACTCATCACGGCGCCGTGATTGATTCTCAGGTACGTACCACCGATATCCTTCCGACGATTCTTTCGGCGACCGGCGTGGCCGCCCCGGCAGAGCTGAACGGCGAATCGCTGCTTCCCCTACTCGAACAAACTAACAACGCGCGAGCCTCGTCAAATCGCACTCTATTCGGCGAAACTGATTATCCCCTCCGCTGGGGATGGGCTCCTCTGCGCGCCTTACGCACCGATAACACGAAGTGGATCGAAGCTCCCCGGCCCGAGCTCTACGACCTGCAGGGTGATCCGAAGGAGCTGAAGAATCTCTACGCTCCCGACGGCGCCAGTTCCAAAGCCCAGAGCATGCAGGCCGAAATGGCTAAGTGGAAGGCTAAGCTGCCGCCGTCGAGCAACTCCGCCAAGCCCCGAGAACCTTTGCCTGATCCCAAAGACAAGATCGAAGTTCAGAACCTGCTGCACAACGCCATGCTGGCCAGCGACGATAATCGATCGAGTGACGCGCACCAGTTCCTGGAGAAAGCGCTGCGGCTCGACCCGAATTCGCCGACCACGCTCCGTCAGCTGGGCGAGCTTGAACTCGCTGCCGGAGATTTCGCCAAAGCCGCTGTCCACTTGAAGCGGGCATGCGAACTGCGTCCGGATGATTCCACCGCCGCGTTCGAATTGGGCGAGGCGCTGGAGAAGTCCGGCGATTGGCCCGGGGCGCGGGATGCACTCGAATCGAGTTTGAAGCTCGCGCCCAGCCAAATGTCCGCGCGGCTGCTGCTAGGCCACGTTTACCTGCAACTCAAAGACGCGAAGAACTCGGCCGACCAGTTCGAGGCGGCGCTGCTGGTTGATTCGAACAACAGTGACGGGCGCTTGGGTTTGGCGGAAGCCCAAATTGAGCAATCCGATTTTGCCGGCGCCTTGCCGGATCTCGAAGCGTTCACCAAATCTGATCCGCGAAACGGTGTAGCCCTGCGCCTGCTCGCGCGCGCCTATCGCGGACTCGGCAGAGAACAAGACGCCAAGCGCGCTGAGGAGCAGGCCGTGGCGCTGCAAAAGAAGTAATAAAAGAAGTGACGCTTCTACGCGACCGCACCACCGCTCATTTACATTTACATTTACGTTCCTTTCACATTCCCGCTTTATGCTAGCTGCGTTATAGTTGCCTGGTCGTCTTGCGTTGCGCGAGTTTCCCATGACCCGAAAACGACCGTCTCCGCCCGCACGAACGAAGCGGCGCTCGACATCGACGCGATCCCGGGCTGCGGAAGTTCGCACACGTCTGGCGGAGACCCGCAATAATAATGAAGATTTGTCGGGAGATGAACTGACGGCCCTGGTCGTCCGGGGCTGCCTGATTGCCCGCGACTCGGTCTTCAATGTCAGGGACTTTCTCGCGGACGGTTCGCGCCTGGCTTTTCTCGCCATCAAGGATTGCGAGAAAGAACTCGACCAGATCGAGCGCAAGATCGATGAGCAACTGCCGGAAGCCATCACGCGCGTAACCGAAGCCAAGGCGCGTGAGTTGCTGGCCTGTCTGAAGTTCATCACCGACCTGGAACGCATCGGAGACCTCTCTTACAATGCGGTCATGCAATTGCAATCGCGCCGCGAAAAATTGCCGGCGGCGGACTCCCGTCAGCTCGTGGAGATGGCTTCTCTGCTTTATGAAATGCTGGAACAGATTCACCAGGGCTTCCTCAAGCGTGACGTGTCGCACGCGCAGATGGTTCTGAAATCCGATCCGGAAGTGGATCGCTTGTGCCATTCCTTGTTTCAGAGACATCTAGCCGAGCCGAACATTCCGAGCGGACAGCAGAATTTCGATGTCCTTCTCGCCGCCCAGGCGCTGGAGCGCATCGGCGATCACGCCAAGAACCTGGCTGAGGAACTCTACAGTTTGGCTGAAGGCCGATCGCTGCGCCACAATGCCAGAAAGCTTTCGTCGGCCTAACTCCTGGGATTCTCGGTGAGGGGTGTCTGGCAGGACTCTTCAGCCGTCCCAGTCGTGATGCACCTGGCGCTTCTGGATGCGAGTTTCCTGGCAGGATTGTTGAGTCTAGTACGCCCAGTAAGGCCCGGTTCCGCCCGGGGTGGTATGGCCTTCGATGGCCGTAAACACATTGCGCCCGAAGAAAAATGGCAAGCCCCAATCGAAGCCAGACAAAGAGTTCGGTCCCGCCAGTTGCTCAAATACTACAGCGTTGGGGTTGTTTTTAAACAGGTCGTCGGCATTGGCTACGCTGAAGTTGACCGTGCCACTGGCTCCGCCGTTCGCTCCGGAATTAATCGCCGAAAGATTCTGCGTCGTGGTGGGGCAATAGAAGAATGTTGCGTCGCTGCAAACTGGTATTCCCGTAATGCTGCTGGTCAAGAAATAGACGCCATTTGAGCCGCTGTCAATGAAGCTCTGGTTATAAGGCTGCTGGTTGTACGTAGTGACGAAGTTCGCACTTGCGTCCACGGTGTAGACCTTTGCCCCGCCCAGCCCATTGTTCGATTGCGTTCCAATACCAAAAATGAGCGAGCCGTTCACGGTTGTCTGGGGGCTGCTCACGGCCGGCAGTTCAATGAGGACTCCATTGTTGTCGGTCGAAAAGAAAGCCACCGGGTTTACTACCTGCTGCGACAATCCTTCCCCGACCACCACGCAGCCCGAGGCCGGACACTCGTAATAGACTTCAGGATTCGCGGGCCCCGTGGATACACACGCTCCGCCACAGTCCTGCACAAAGACTCCCACGCCGAGGATGCCATTTGCGCCCAGAGTCGAAAGCGTATCCTGCGATTTTCCATTATTATTCGCGCAGGCGCTCGGAACGGGAAAATCCGAGTCACTCAATACTTGAATCGGCACCGAACCGGCCTTTTCCCCGGCAATCTGAACGTCCGCCATCTGGACCGGACCCCACGTGTAGCCGCTCAAAAATGGAAGACACTCAACCACCGGATTGCCGTCGGATGCCTTCTGTTGCGGCAACGAGGTCGTCAGAACCGAAGAAAGAATTCTTAGCCCTGATGACCCCGTATCGACGAGCACGCCATCGATCGTCTGGCAGGTGGATGTGCCCGGCGCACAGACGGTCACGCTGGTAAAGGCGCCATTGGCATAGTTCCCGGCTGGTCCGGAGTTCACGGAAATGGCTTGCACGTTTGAACCTGAATTTCCTGAGGTATTCGACGAGTGCGACCCGCTGCCTCCGCATGCAACGGTGAACAGCAACGCGCCGCAAGCCGCGACAATCATGAGTCGATTCGGTATCGTTCTCCGTAGCCGTACGCCCTCTGCAGTCATCATCGAATCTCCTCCGCACTGATTCCCTGCGGAACCATCTCCGGGATGTAGGCTCGACCTGAGAAGGAACGCATGTGTCCGCCTGATTGCAGGACTAGTCCTGGCTGCTCAATGACCAGCGGCCTTCGCCCGGCTCGCGAACTTGTCTGAGCCTGGGCGGCTTGCTGGTACTGCCCGAAATAGCCCGCTAATATCTGGCGCATGTCAGGAGGCCATGGCCCTTGCCACGCCACGGCGAACACTTTGCCCGATGTTGAAACGTATTCCCGCACGATGGTGCCGGTCGGAGCCTGTATTTCATGAACCGTGTAGGACGGTTTTTGGGTGGTGCGCAGAGTGCCTTGTATGTGGGCCTGGTCGGCCTGCACAGAACTCACTTCTTCACCCAGTCCCGCAAAGGCGGGCAAGGTAATCATCAGCACCGTCGCCGCGTGAACCAGCGCCCGGAGGCACAATATTGAGGGATTGCTGTGGCACCGGGAAATCCGCCATTCATCGGCTGAAAAGGCAATCATTGCAAAGACACTCCCTTGTAAAAGCGCTCCCTTTGATGGGAACGCAGGCTGCTGAGACCGGACTCGAGAGCTTGAATCTAATTAGATTTGCCGCTGGCTTCGGGGGTTGCCAGGATTACGAATAAGTAGATTGATAATTGACGACAGGACGGCCATGTCACGCATCCTGTATCAATGCATCGCTTTACG
The DNA here is from genome assembly GCA_963772195.1 of uncultured Acidobacteriaceae bacterium. GTDB lineage: Bacteria > Acidobacteriota > Terriglobia > Terriglobales > Acidobacteriaceae > Acidiflorens. Next base: position 1,457,347 of record CAVYWE010000007.1, read on the forward strand.
GATGCCGAGAGCTTCGAAATCAGATGCTTGGTTATGCTTGGGCTACTCGCGTCAATGAAAATCGTGCGAGACTGTTTCGGCTCGCGTGATGCTGAGCGGTGAAATTTTCTCTACCCGGATGTGGATCACGTTGTCCTGATTCTGCAGAATCCCCTCGATCATCAGGAAGCGTTCGGAGATCAGCAACACACGGTTTTTCTGCAGGAGATCGGGAGCGACAATCGCATTGGCGATCCCCGTTTCATCTTCCAGGCTCAGGAACATCATTCCTTTGGCCGTCCCTGGGCGTTGACGGGCAATCACGCATCCGCCGATTCGCAATCGCCGTCCATTCGGCAGGTGCGCCAGATCGGAAGCGCGATAAATTCCCATCCTCTTAATCTCTGCCCGGCGGTACTGCATGGGATGAGGACCTACCGTCAGCCCGGTAGCGCGAAAATCCGCCACCAATCGCTCTTCGTTCGTCATAGCCGCGAGCGGAGATTCTCCATCAATTTCCGGAAGCTCATCCAGCAAGGGCCCAGACCAGCGTACCGCGCGCTCCACCTGCCACAGCGCATCGCGGCGATGAAGTTGTATGTCTCGACCTTCACTAGCCACTGAATTCAGCGCCCCAATCTCCGCCAGTGTCTTCAACTCATCCTTGCGCAACTCGGGCACGCGACGCGTCAGATCCTGAATCGAAGCGAACGGCGCCAGGCTGCGCTCCCGAACCAGCGCCTGCCCCGCCGGCTCGCGCAACCCGTGCGCATATTTCAATCCAAGACGTACTGAGGGCTGAGAGCTGACGGCTGACGGCTCCAACGTGCACTTCCAATCCGACCGCCTCACATCCATCGGCAGCATCTTCAATCCGTGCCGCTGCGCATCTTTCACAATCGTGGAGGGATGATAAAAACCCATTGGCTGATTATTCAGGAGCGCCGCCGTGAATGCCGCCAGATAATGACATTTCAAATAAGCGCTGGCATAGGCAATCAAGGCAAAGCTGGCAGCATGCGATTCCGGAAATCCATAAAGAGCAAACGAAGTTATCGACTGGATGATCTGCTCCTGCGTTTCGCCGAGGATTCCGTTGCGCGTCATGCCGGCGCGCAGCTTTTCTTCGATCGGTTTCATTCTCGCCTCGGAACGTTTGAAGCCCATGGCGCGGCGCAACTCCTCCGCTTCGCCGCCCGTAAAGTTGGCGGTGATCATGGCCATGCGCAGCAACTGCTCCTGAAACAGCGGCACGCCGAGCGTACGGCCCAGCACCGTTTCGAGCGACGGATGGGGATACGTGACCTCCTCTCTGCCCTGCCGCCGTTTGAGAAATGGATTGACCATATTTCCCACGATCGGCCCCGGCCGTATGATCGCCACTTGCACCACGATGTCATAAAATTTCTTCGGCTTCAGACGCGGCAGGCACGCCATCTGCGCCCGGCTCTCGACCTGGAACATCCCCACCGTATCCGCTTTTTGCAGCGTGGAATATACGAGGGGGTCATCGGCTGGGAGATGTGCCAAATCCAGTTCTTCTTTTTTGTCAGGATCGTGGTAATGATCGCGAATAAGTTCGAGAGAATCTTTCAGCGCGGCCATCATTCCCAGGCCCAGCAGATCGACTTTAATGATGCCCATGTCGGCGCAGTCTTCTTTATCCCACTGCACGACCACGCGACCTGGCATGGAAGCGGGCTCGAGCGGCACGACGGAATCCAGACGGCCCTCACAGATGACCATGCCGCCCGAGTGCTGCCCTAAATGCCGCGGCAGATCCTGCGCCGCTAGACATAACTCGAAATATTTGCGAATCCGCGGATGCGTAAGATCGAGTCCGGCATCGCGCAGACGGCGATCGAGCGCATCGTTCTCGTCCTTGAATTCCCAGGTCGCGACTGCCGCTGAAATTCGCTTTAGCGTGTCCGGGTCGAATCCCAGCGCCTTGCCCATTTCGCGCGCGGCCATGCGATTGCGATACGTGATGACGTTGGCGGTCATGGCCGCTCCGCGCTGCCCATAATGCTGATAGACGTATTGGATAACTCGTTCGCGCTCGTCGCCGCTCGGCAGGTCTAGATCGATGTCGGGCCACTCTCCCCGTTCCTCGGAAAGAAACCGTTCAAACAATAATTCCATGCCAATCGGATCCACCGCCGTGATGCCGAGTGAGTAGCAAACCGCGCTATTGGCGGCCGATCCGCGGCCCTGCACCAGAATTTTCTGTTCGCGGCAGAAGCGCACCAGGTCCCAAACAATCAGAAAGTACCCGGCAAGCTTCAGCTTTTCGATCAAGCTCAACTCGCGCTCAATTTGCCGGCGCGCGCGTTTCTTGAGTTCCGGAGCCGCTCGCCCATACTGGCTCTGCATTCCTTCCCGCGTGCGCTCCCGCAGAAACGACATCATGGTTTCCCCGTCAGGCACGGGATAACGCGGAAACTCGTATCCCAGATCGTTCAGCGTGAACTCAAGCCGTGAGGAAAGGTCGACCGTGTTGGCAATGGCATTCGGAAAATCTGCAAAGAGCGCTCGCATGGCTGCGGGAGATTTGAGATGGCGCTCGGCATTGCGCGCCAGCAGACGTCCGGCAGTGGCCAGCGTGCGATGATGCTGAAGCGCGATGAACGCATCCGCCAACTCCCGCTCCCGGAGGGTGGCATAGTTCACGCCATTGGTCGCGAGCAGCGGCAGGTGCAAAGCTTCCGCAATCTCGATCGCAACCCGGTTTCTATACTCTTCCTCGCGATGAAAATGGCGTTGTAATTCGACGTAAACATTCGGCTGGCCAAAAATCTCTGTTAGTCGCTTCACCGCTTCGAACGAAGCTTGCGGTCCACCTTGCTTTAGCGCCGCAGCCAGTGGTCCTTCCTCTCCACCGGTCAGGCATATCAGACCGTCGGCGTGCTCAATGAAATCCGAACTGGACGCGGAGGCTCCTTCTTTTCTCCCAACGCGCAGCTTCATTTTCGTAATCAGGCGGCAGAGATTGTGATATCCAGCGCGCGAAGCGACCAGAAGCGGAAGACGAAATCCACGGTGTTTTCGTGGTGAAAACGCGGCACACGTTACTTCCGCCCCAATATGCGCCTTGATCTCCGTCTTTTTTGCGGCGAGGTGGAAGCGTGGCGACCCGTACACTCCATCTCGATCGAGCAATGCCATCGCGGGCATTCCCAGGTTCGCGCACACCGCGATCAGTTCCTCGGGAATCGAAGCCCCTTCGAGGAAGCTGAATGCGGAGCGGGAATGGAGTTCAACGTACATCAGTTCTCAGTTCCCAGTTCTCAGTTCTCAGTTGGCTCGCGTAATTACTGAGAACTGAGAACTGAGAACTTTTCCTAGTCATACGTTCCTTCTACAAACCAGTTTCCGCTTAGTTTGTCCTGCACTAAGCGGTACAACACGAGTCCAGTTTCGGCGGGTACGGCGATGTCCCACTCCTCGCGCGACCAGCCTTCCTGTTCCGACCAGTCGCCGGAAGAGCGCCAGGGACCGGCGGTCCAGACGATTTCGCCGGCAATTTCCTCGCGCTCGAGGCATCGCATCCGCACCGGCTTGGCTTCGCGCAAAGTAACGCTCGCGCCTAGCGGCGGACGAAACAGGCGCAAGGCGATCACCGCGCTCATTTGTTCTTTTGCGTTGCCGTTTGCGTCTTCCTCGGCCGGGCATACACTGTCGTTTTCTTGCATGGACGTATCCTTCGTTCGATTTTCAGACTGCTTTGCTCTGGGTTCTGTGGATGCGGGCTCTACGCGCACAGGCTCTGCGGGCGCAAAGTGCCGCACCGCAAACGCGCCTTCGCGGTGCGTATCCAGTAATTGCACCGACCCCACTCTCCCTTCGCCGACAATTCCTGCGATGCGCGCCAGCGTTAGTTCGAGTTTTTCGGGCTCAGGAAAAACCGGCTGAAACAATCCGCTCTGCAGGGCTCGCGGGCGCGCCGGATCGGCCGACAAATGAATCTTCGCGATGGGCGCTCCCGGCGGATGCGCCTGCAAATCAAGCTGTAACAATTTAAGAAATACTTTTGTGTCCAGCATGGGAGTTGGCAATCGCAGCGTGCGAGTGAACGTCCTGGTGGACGTTGTGCAACCATTAGATTGCGTCGCTGCAAGTTCCAGGTTCAGATGCAACTCCTGCACCGCCAGCGCGCGCGCTCTCAATCGCGCGCACACTTGCTCCAACATGCGGCTCAGCAAAAACGCCAGCGGTTCCAGCAGCACGATGGGATATTCCAGCTCCACAGTCTCGGCAAAAATCAGCCGCGGTTCCAGTACACGCAAGTTGCGCGATGCCGCGCCCCGCGCCAGCTTTCGCAGACGGATTCCCTGCTGCCCCAGGCGCTCGCTGACCGGAACTTCGGGAAGAGCCGCCAGCGCGCGCAGCGTGCGAATGCCCCAGCGATCAAACGTTTCAACCCAGCGTGCGGCCTCCTCAACGTCGAAAGAAAAGCTGGAAGAAAAACTTTCCAGCAACACATCCACCGGCAGATCTCCCAGGCGCTCTGCTTCGCGGCCTTCGGGAATCAAAGTCACGCCGGGAAAACCACGGGCTGCGAGCAAAGCAGCGTCCGGATTCGCGGCCACAGCAAGGTTCGCTTCCAGTCCCATCTGCGAGACACGCCGCGCCAAATCGTGGGCAATCTTCGGCAGCGGACCAAACAACGGCTCGAGCCCGGCAAGATTCAGAAGCACGGTGCCGGGCGCCGTGTCTTCCACTTCCGGAGAGAATGATTGCGCGCAATCCAGCAGCGCAGCATGTGCCGACATCTCCTGGGATTCCGAGCGCGCACGCAGCACCAGGTTCTCCCATGCTTCCAGTTGCGACTTGGTCGCGCCTGCCTCTACGCTTGATTGGCGCGCTCTTTCGTTGAGCGCCACCACCTTCTCCAGCGGAGGGCGTCCGGTGAGCACCGCGACCGGGCGGGCGCACAACTCCGGCTCAAAGCGAATGATCGCTTGCACGGAAAAATCAGGGATGAAGATGCAGGCAAACATGCTAGCTCTCAGCTCTCAGTTTTCAGCTCTCAGTAAAAGCTCATGCATTAAATGATGAGGACAAGGAGTGCCAGTTTGAGAACTGAGAGAACTGGATGATTTCGATCTGCGGCATAAGTTATCCCGCCCATGCTGCTCGACTCTTAAAACTTGCGGTCGATTGCACCGGCTTGCGTTCCGAATTTCGTTCCAAGCGCGAGCGCAACAACTCGGCAGTGATCTCGAATTGATCTAATAGTTCCGAATGCGGTAATTCCGAATGTGACGCACGGTTTTCTGAGAGCAGAGAGCTGACAGCTGACAGCCCTTTTCCTGAGACCTGAGACCTGGCACCTGACACCTTCACCAGCACCGACGAGCAACTGCCGGCAATCGGCTGCTGTTCCAAAACCAGGAGTGCTGTCGGCGTGTGCTCAATGGCGCGGCGGAAGCGGAACCAGGATGCCAAAGGAATTCGCCGCGCGCTCGGCACCGGAACATCGCCGAGATCGAGAACGATCATTCCGAAACCATTGCTTTGCAGCAGGAGGTCGGTGACTTTCAGCATTTGCCCGAGCTGCGATTCCCAACGGCTAAAGCCGAATCTTTTTTCGGCTACTTGCGGTATGCCTGAAGGCATACCCTGATACGACTCGCTTGAAGACAAACCCTGATACGAATCGGGCATAGCCTGATACGAATCGCGTGAAGGGATACTCTGATATGTGTCCCTTTTTGCGCAGCCTGCTTTGCGCGCAGGCGAAGGATGTTTACGCGTGGGATATTTTTCTCCGCATCGCACCCACAGCAAACGGCTCATCTCCATCCCGGCCGCCGCCGCTGAGGCGGGATCGAACGCATCGCTTGCATCCACCAGCGCGCAAACTTCTCCGCGTTGGGTAGCGCGGGCCAGCGCGAAAAGCAACACGCTGGTCCTTCCCGATGAGGCCGTGCCGCAGATTTCCGTGAGGCAACCGCGAGCGAGGCCGCCGGTTAGCGAGTCCAGTTGCGGAATGCCGCTCGAAACCATTTCCGGCGCCGGGCGGACATCGAGGCGCGAAGCGGGAACGACCACTGCCAGCTTTGAGATTGCGCCCACGGCGGCCAAAACCTCCGCGGTCTTCTTCTTTTTTGCGTTTGCGGTCTTCTCCGCGGTCGAGCGCGGCGGAGAAGATGGCGGAGGAAAAATAAAAGGGCGGCCCATGGCCGCCGATGAAAAAATTGGAGAGGCAGACATACTTCCTCGGCTACTGTCAGTTCGTAATTGTCAGGGAACGCAGAGGGCAGGATCAGCCCGGGCGAAGTCTTTAGCTTCATCTTTAGTGTTCGCTTTTTATTCGCCTACGTGAGTATCCCTCTCCGTCTCGCCGTTGTCAAGTCGATTCGCCTCAAATCATCAATCCGCATCATCAGCCAGACCTGCAACTTAAAGATTCACAATGCTTTGCGGAGAAATTTTTGGGAGCGAAATCGCCCTCCGAAAAGCGGCGCGCTGCAAGCCCAGTCGGCATGGTGAGAACGAGCTTTTGTTATAATCGGACTTCGTCGAATCCACCCGAGTGGCGCTATCGTCTAGGGGTTAGGACGGAAGATTCTCAATCTTCAAACCCGGGTTCGATTCCCGGTAGCGCTACCAAAGTTATCGACAGCTTGCTCCCTACCGCGAGCGCCTACATCGACTTGTTTCAAAACTGTGCAATTCTGGACAGACAATCCATTGGCACCGCTGTAATGTGCTCCGATAGCAAGACGCGATGTGGAGATGAGAAGGAGCTACGCGATTTCCCCCCACCCGGGTCGTTTTTGCTCCTCTAGTGGCGCAGCAATTGAGAGTCTGCGCCACTTCTTTATTTTAAAAGTACGATCAGCATCTTGAAAGTACGATCAGCGAATCCAGATTTCACGCAGCTTGCTAACCATACTCGCGCCTTGGACTGCCAGCCTTCCACGTGCTTCATCGTCTATGAGACTTGAACAATTCGAGTTTTCAGGCATAATTCGCAGGTTATCAATTGCGTAAAATCCTGCGCTTCGATTGCTTTGAGGTTTCATGGGCCGAAAACAGTCTCCCATCCTGAACAACAACAAATTGAAGTTGGGGTTCTTCTCTCCGAACTGCTCGGGCGGAATGTCGGTCACGAAAGTTCCTGAGCGCTGGGTCAATTCCTGGGACAATAATATCCGGCTGGCGCAGCTTGCCGACGAAGCCGGCATCGAATTTCTGCTGCCGATCGCACGTTGGATCGGTTACGGCGGGGAAACCGACTTCCACGGCAGCGTGCTGGAGACGCTTACCTGGGCGACCGGGCTGCTTGCGAACACGAAACGGATCAACGTCTTCGCTACTGTACATACGGCGTTCATCCATCCCGTGGTCTCCGCCAAGCAACTTGCCACCGCCGACCAACTCGGTCACGGGCGCCTCGGCCTCAACATCGTGGCCGGCTGGAACAAGCCCGAGTACGATGCGTTCGGCATTGATTTGCCGGAGAAGCACGCCGACCGCTACGCGCTCGCGCAAGAGTGGTTCGACGTGGTCAAAGCGATCTGGAGCCACAATGGTCCGTCCGATTGGAACGGGAAGTTTTATCACCTCAAGGGCGTGTACGGATTCCCTCGTCCTTACGACGGCATTCCGCCCATCATGAACGCGGCGGGATCGGGCGAGGGCCGCGAATTTGCCGCGCGCAACGCCGACTTTCTGTTCGCAATCTCCGTCGACCTCGAGAAATCGAAAACCGAAGTCGATGCGATCAAGGCAAACGCTGCCAAGTTGGGGCGGAATACCGGAGTCTTCACGTTGTGTCACGTGGTTTGCCGCCCAACAAAAAGGGAGGCCGAAGAATATTACCGTTACTATGCTCATGAGAATGCCGACTGGGGCGCGGTCGACAACCTGATGCGCCTTCAGGGCATGCACGCGCAATCCTTCCCGGCGGAGGCGCTGGAAATGCTGCGCGATCGCTTCGCGGCCGGACACGGCACCTATCCGCTGGTCGGCGATCCCGAGACCATCGTGAAAGAGATGGAAAAGATTCCGGCATCCGGCTTTGCCGGGACGACCCTGAGTTTTGTGGACTACGTAAAAGAGTTTCCATACTTTCGCGATGAGGTCATTCCACGTTTAGAAAAGATAGGCCTGCGCGAAAAATTCGACGAGCAAGCGGCTGCGGACTTTTCGGCGGCAGCAATCCTCACCTGATCATTAAGAATTGTTAATCTCCGCTTCCGGGCCGACTCTCGTGATACGTTAAACCTGAAAATGAAGACTGCTGCCCGTTTCGCTCTGGACGCCGCATCTGTGCGCGGAGTGACTTATGCCGACACGCGCGTGGTGTCGATCCGCAACCGCTCGCTGACCACCAAAAACGGACGGGTGGGGCATGCCTCGGAGTCCGAGTCGCTCGGCATCGGCGTGCGCGTAATTGCGGACGGCGCGTGGGGGTTTGCGGCGTCTGCGGATTTGAGCCGCGCCGCAGTGGAAGGGGCCGCCGCGCGGGCGGTTGAAATTGCGAAAGCCTCGGCGCGTGTGAAGCGGGAGGATGTTCGACTGGCTCCCGAACCTGCGGCGGTGGCGGAGTGGACGACACCATTCAAGGTCGATCCGTTCATCACGTCGGTGGAGCAGAATCTCGATCTGTTGCTGAAGGTTGACGCGGAGATTCGCGCCGTTGCCGGAGTCACGCTTGCCGAAGCCGGCATGAATTTCCAGCGCGAAGAGTCGTGGCTTCTTTCTTCCGAGGGCTCCGAGATTCATCAGACAAAATATTCGACCGGCGCGGGGTATACGGCGTATGCGTTCGCGGGATCCGAGATTCAGAAGCGGTCCTATCCGAACTCGTTTGGCGGGCAATGGCAGAACCGAGGGTATGAGCAAATCGAAGAGATGAAATTGGTGGAGAATGCCCAGCGCGTTGCGGAAGAAGCGGTCGCGTTGCACCAGGTGGAGCAATGCCCGGAGGGTACGGCGACAATTATTCTGGATGGATCGCAGCTGGGCTTGCAGATTCACGAATCCATCGGGCATCCGATTGAACTGGATCGTGTGCTGGGCATGGAAGCAAATTTTGCGGGAACATCATTTCTTACTATCGAGAAGCTGGGAAATCTGCGCTACGGCAGCGAACTGGTCAACGTCGTGGCCGACGCTCGGCAGGAACACGGACCGGGCCTCGGAACCTTCGCCTATGACGATGAAGGTGTGGCCGCGCAGTCGACGCCAATTATCACCAATGGACGCTTTACGGGATATCTGAGTTCACGCGAAACTGCGCACACCATCGGCGCGGCGCGCTCCGGCGGAACACTGCGCGCCGAAGGTTGGAACCGGCTGCCCATGATTCGCATGACCAACGTCAGCATTCTGCCCGGAGAGACGCCGCTGAGTCTGGAACAGCTCATTGCCGCGACCGACGAGGGGATTTACATGGAGACCAACAAGTCGTGGTCGATTGATGACAAGCGCTACAACTTTCAGTTCGGATGCGAGATTGCGTGGGAGATCAAGAACGGTAAGCGGGTGCGGATGCTGAAGAATCCTTCTTACTCCGGGATCACGACGGAGTTCTGGAATTCGATGGACGCGATCTGCTCGCGCGACGAGTGGACGCTGTGGGGAACTCCAAACTGCGGCAAGGGCCAGCCGCAGCAGGTGGTGGGCACGGGACATGGGGCAAGCCCGGCGCGGTTCCGGAATATTCGCGTCGGCTCGGCGTATTCGTAGCGACGGGGCTTGGACGTCTTTGCCAGCGGGGCGACGGTTCTGTGGCGGGGGGAGACGCGGCGAGCCGCGTCTCTATGGGAAAGCAGGGAATGCTGACTAAAGAGCGAGCCGCGGATATCTTTGACCGAATCCGGCGGTTCTCGTCTGCCGATGAGGTCGAATCCATTTTCACCGGCTCCCGCTTTGCCCTGACTCGCTTCGCCAACAACATCATTCATCAGAATGTGGAGGAGGAGAACTCTATCGTTTCGATCCGCACGAATTTTGCGGGCCGGACGGCGCGCGCCACCACCAATCAGTTTGACGACGAGAGTTTGCGCCGGGCGGTGGAGGCTTCGGAGAATCTTGCGCGAGTTCAGACGCCCGATCCAGACTTGCTGCCCATGCCAACGTCTGACGAAGCAAATGCCGCGGGCGAGGGCGCCCGCGCCACACGTTTTTTTGAGGAAACAGCGAGCATCACTCCGGCCGATCGCGCCGAGGTGGTCAAGAGCATCGTGTCTATTGCGGGGAAACACAAGATGACCATGGCGGGCATCTACTCGAACTCGGAATCCGAGGAAGCTATCTTCAATTCACGCGGCTTGGCGAATTGGTATCGCCAGACGTTGGCGGAGATTTCCATCACCATGCTAGCCGGGGATTCTTCCGGCTGGCAGAAAGCGAACTCCCCCGATGTGAGTAAACTCGATCCCGCGTGGTTGGCGAAGACGGCTGCGCAAAAGGCCGCCGAGTCAGCCCATCCGCGAGAGATTGCGCCGGGGAAGTACACGGTAATTCTTGAACCGGCTGCTGTCCTCGACATTGTTGGGTTCATGTTCTGGGACTACAGCGGGGTGGCGATTCTCGATCAACGCTCGTTTCTAAACGATCGGATCGGCACCAAACTTTTTGGCGAGAACATCAACATCTGCGATGACGTGGCGCATCCTCTGCAGGCGGGTTCGCCGTTTGATGGCGAGGGGATGCGGCGGCAGCGCGTGCAATTGGTCGAGAACGGCGTAGTGAAGCGCGTGGTATATGCGCGCGCCACCGCACAGAAGATGAAGAATTCGGAGTATGCGGCCAAGGTCGGTCCCATCGAACCCACGGGGCACGGATTCCCTTTGCCGAACGAGGTGGGCGAGATGCCGATGAACATCGTGTTCGGGGTACCCGAGAATCCGCGCAGCGTAGAAAATATGATTGCATCAACCGAGCGCGGCGTGCTGGTGACGCGGCTGTGGTATATCCGTGAAGTGGATCCGTACGAGAAGATCGTGACCGGCATGACTCGCGACGGGACCTTCCTGGTGGAGAACGGCAAGATTCAATGTGGTCTGCGCAATTTCCGCTTTAATCAGAGCCTGATCTCGATGCTATCGAATGTCGAGGCGATGAGCGTTCCGGTTCGCGCCAGCGGGGAGGAGTCGTTTGATATGGTGGTGCCGGCGATGAAGGTGCGGGAGTTTAATTTTACGGAGGCGACGAAGTTCTGAAGAGGCAGCAATTAGCACTTAGCAATTAGCAGTTAGCGCTTAACCCTCAGCCTTTCCGGTCGACGTTAACTTTTCGTAGCAGAGAGCTCAACATCTTTCGGATCTGCGATAGTTCATCTGCGATTTTCGCGTAGTCGGGTTTCGCCAGGTAACCCAAGTCCTTCGCCAGGAGCAACTCGTAATCCAGTTCACTTGCCGAGCCGGATGCAATCCGAAGATAACGTTGAAACTCGTTATTCCCCATTTTTCCACAGCCCTCGGCAATGTTCGCCCCGACGGAAACGGCGCATCGCCGAATCTGACTCGTCAGGCCATAAAGTTCTTCTCTTGGAAATTTCAAGGTTGCGGCATAAATCGCCAATGTGAGCCTGTGAGATCGTTCCCAAACGTGCAAGTCGTGAAAGTCCTTCAAGTGTGCCTTCAGTAGCGAGCCGGGCAGGCTAAGTGCTAACTGCTAAATGCTAAGCGCTGGCAGCTCCCGCCGCAGTGACCTCGCTCACCGCATCTCTTGTACGCCCCTAAGTCGCTGTACCAGTGGCACTTCGACGCCTTTGTTCCATGACTTCCGTAACTTTGCATCGCGGGTGCTGGGGTGTAATCTCGGCCTGAAATGTGCACATGCTCAATTGGAGTGGTGCACGGCACGAACCGGAAGGAAGGTCGTCGCAAACGTGTCTGAAACCGCCAAGGAAACCGTTGCTGAAGTCAGCAAGAATCGAAGGGGTTATACGGACGTGCAAGGCGCGCCGCGCTTTCCCATAAAACTGCCGGTGGCACTGAAGTCGACGTCGGCAGTCAACCAGTCGGGAGTCGCGGGCCAGGGCGTCTCAGGGAAGACGGTCGAGACCGAAAACATTTCTGCCAACGGCGTCCTGTTCCGCATGGATGCCGATGTGCCTGTAGGTTCGGCGGTCGATTTTACGCTTTCTCTTCCCGCCGATGTCGTGGGCGCAGAGGCCGACGTGCAGGTGGATTGTCGCGGACGAGTGGTGCGCAGTTTTGAAGACGGTGGCCGGCGTGGAGTCGGTGTGGTGATTGACGAGTACCGTTTTGAGCGCAGGTAGTTTGCGCGCAGTTCGGCCGCGCAGGTAGGCGCGAAAAGAGGACGGATGGGCAGCACTTCGGTCAGCACTTCGGGCAGTGTCGAGCCAGGCGAAGGCGTTCAGCCTGAGAACGGCAAAGGCACGATCCGCGTAATTGTGGCGGATACCCAAGCCATTTTTCGCGTCGGGCTGCGAAAGATATTTGCGCTCGAGGACGACATTCGGGTTGTTGGCCAGGCCGAGAGCCTCGATCAGACCGTTGCTGCCATTCAAAAATTCTCCGCCGACATTGTGATCTTCGAGGCAGCCCTGTCGCCGATTCCAGCGGACGCTGTTTCCGATCTTCTCCGGCAGAGTACGAGCTGCCGTTTGGTTGTCGTGCTGCAGGAGCCCGACCAGGAGATGACGCTCGACTTGTTCCGGCGTGGCGCACACGGCATCGTTTCGCGCGAAGTTGAGCCGGAAATGCTGGTCGAATGCCTGCGCAAAGTCGCCCAAGGTGAACCCTGGCTCGAAAGCCGCGCCGTCGCCTGGGTGATGGAGGCCTATCGCACGCAGAGCGTGCGTCCGGCAGGGTCGCGTCCCAAAGTGTCGCTTACGCCCAAAGAGTCGCTCATCGTCTCCTGCGTTACGCAGGGGATGAAGAACAAAGAGATTGCCCTGCGGGTTGGCACCACCGAGCAAGTGGTCAAGAATTATCTCCGCAAAGTTTACGATAAGCTGGGAGTCGCCGACCGGCTGGAACTCGCGCTCTACTGCCTGAGTCATCGGGTGGTTGAGGGCGTGGGTCAGGCCAAGCCCACCCAACCAACCTCACCCGCGCCACCCGCCCCGCCAACGAACGGCCATGCTGCTCCGGACGCGCCCGAAACGCCGAACGCCGCGGCCGCTGCTTCGGGATCACGCTCCTGATTCTTTTCTTCTAGTACAATCGCGCAAGTCTAGTTCTCAGTTCCCGGTTCTCAGTTCCCAGAGAACCGTTGAACTTTTCTTTGAGACCGAGGCCTGAGAAATCGGACCACTGAGAACTGAGAACTGAACTATCATCCCTGAAGAGGCGAACCATGAAAGGCGACCCCAAAGTCATTGCCATCCTAAACGAAGTATTGAAAGCTGAGCTTACCGCGATCAATCAGTATTTCCTTCATGCCGAGATGTGCGAGAACTGGGGCTACGAACGGATGGCCAAGCACACCCGCAAGGAATCCATCGAAGAAATGCAGCATGCCGAAAAGCTGATGGAACGCATCCTGCTGCTCGATGGCGCTCCCAACATGACCGACTATTTCAAGATCAACATCGGGCAAACCCTGAAGCAGCAACTGGAGAACGATCTGCAACTCGAATACACAGCCGTGAAACGCCTGAACGATGGGATCAAGGCCAGCGTGGCTGTCGGCGACAACGGTTCGCGCGAGCTGATGGAAAAGATCCTGCTGGATGAAGAACACCACATCGACTGGCTGGAGGGCCAACTGCACGCGATTGAAGAGATGACCTACGAGAACTATCTGGCCCAGCAGTTGCACGAGCCTGAGGAAGGCTAGCAACATCAGGCTGGCAGCAGAAGCCAGTTCTTTCAGTTGTCATCTCAGTTGTTATCCCCAGATGAAGTGAGGGATCAGCAGTTCGCGGGCAATCCGAAGCACTGTTAGAATCGAAACAATCGCTTCGCATGGCGCCGGAGAGATGGCCGAGTGGCTGAAGGCGCACGCTTGGAAAGCGTGTTTACTCGAAAGGGTAACGTGGGTTCGAATCCCACTCTCTCCGCCAGATTTTTTGTTTTGAATAGCTTAAGTGCTTTGGTGTCTGTTCTGGTGTCTGAAATCCGTGGGATTTGACCGAAAGGCGATCTCAGGAGACAACAGCATCCATGAAACGGCACGCCTCGAACACTCAAACCCCTCGCGTCAACATTCTCAAAAAAATCAAGGTCGATGGAGCCTGGAAGCTCATGCCCGCCGTTCTAGAGCCGAACGGCAGATTGAAAGACAAGGTCAGAATTGGCGGCTCTATCGAAATCCATTCCGAGGGCACCTATTACATAGAGTGGTGGGAGGGACCCAAGCGCAAACGTGAAGCCATCCCCGACCGCGCGCGCGTTCCGGATCTTGCCAACAGAAAGGCTCTTGCACTGGCGGCTGCAAGAGCAGGACTCGAGGTTGGATCAGATGCCCTAAATCGCGGCGAAAAGGTAACTCAGGGAATTCCCCTCGATGTGGCGATTCAGCACTATCTGGACGACATCAAGCCACCGCAACGCGAGCCCAAAACGTATACGGCCTACAAGTATGCCCTGAATGCTTTTCGAAAAGGTTGCGCGAAGTCCTCCATCGAGCACATCGCGCGCGCGGACCTGCTCCAGTTTATCCGTGGCCAATACGAATCGGGCTGCAGTGCACGTACTGCCTACAATCGTGCCAACATCGTGGTTCAGTTCCTGAAGCTCAATGGGGTCAAGGGCCTTTTGCACAAGCGTGACTGGCCGGAATATGTCGATGCCATTCGAAAAATATACGAGGCTGACGAACTCAAGACTCTGTTTGCGGCCTGCCTTGAGCATGAAAGAGTCCGTTACCTGTTTTTCTTGTTGACCGGTGAACGCGACAAAGAAGTTCGCTTCACAGCCTGGAGAGACATCGATTTCCGGCGGGGCACGGTTCGTGTCACGGCCAAGCCGCAGCTAGGGTTCAAGCCAAAGAACAAGGAGGAGAGAGAGATCCCAGTGCCATCTGCATTGCTGGAAGCGTTGAAAGACTACAAGAACCGCCAGCAGGGACCGAACCCTTACAATCTGGTGTTTCCCACCGAGGCAGGGCGCCCGGACAAGAATTTCGAAAGCAAGCTGAAAAACATCGCCAAGCGGGCCGGCCTAAACTGCGGAACCTGTGCATCGCGGCACGGCAACCGCTGCTCCGAGGGGCCTTATTGCAGCAACTGGTTCCTGCACAAGTTTCGGCACACATTTGCGACCGTCAACCTGGAAGGCAATGTCTGCAGTATTCGTAAACTGCAGGAATGGCTCGGCCACAAGGACCTCGCGTCCACCATGGTGTATTTGAAATACGTTCGTGGCAAGGACGTTCAAGAGCGACTCGACAATAGCGAACTCGCCGGTTTCGCAATTCCGCAAGCGCTCAAACAGAGCTCGCAGGAAATCGATCGGCCGAGCCGTGCTTGAATTGTTTTGCCATTTTGCCACGCACATGGCGCAAAAGAATGGCCAGCTGAGAGAGGGGTATCAGCTGGCTTTCGCAAACCGTGGAATTGTCCCATTCCGGCGCATTCCATGAAGACCGAAATTCGGTCGTCGCCCAAAATCCTTATCGCGCTTCACATCACGGACGGATACCGTCTAGAAAATCATTTTGCTGGAAATGGGCATCAGGCAATTCTGAAGTACTGCCGAATGGCCCCGATCAGGTCCGCGCTCTTCAACTTGCTATTTCCAAAGGTTGTTTTCAACGAACCCAGAATCGAAGGCCACTCGGAACTTTCTTCAGGAAATGCCGCCAGAAACGTCTTAAGGTCCTGCTCGATTCTTTGCGCCAGATGACCGCCGGATTCTCCGGATAGTGTCGCACCCAGTCGGAAGACGTCGGTTCGATGTTTTTGAATGTCCTTGGAGTCGATCTTTTCACCTTTTCTTTGGCGTTCTGTCATATCGATCCAGGCGCGAGCCTTGAGCGGAATCAAAGCCTCGGGAGTGACAAACGGCAAGCCGTCATCTTCGCGACGGTGTTCGAGAATCAAAGCATAGTAGTCGTCGTCTAGAAGAATGGCGGAAAGGTTGGCGGAGTTTTCGTCGATCTCGACTGGTATTACGCGTTGTTCCTGGGAAAGGTCGATTTTTCCCGGTTGTCGGCTGAATAGCTCAAGCATGGCGGGATACGTGTCATCCTTGGGCTTCGAGAAGCGATAAAGTTCTCTCTTCCCTGTAGCCCGCTCTCTGATTTCGTACTGCCCCGCTTCGACGAATTCCCAAAATCGGGCGATAAATCCTTGGTCGAGAGCTTCGACAATCAGCACAATGTCGATATCTCTGGTAGCGCGGAATTCCAGACCCTGAGTCGCAAGCCACTCATGACAAGCAACGCCGCCGATCAAGACGAACGATTTTGTGTGCTGGGCAAAATGTGCTTTGAATTTGTCTAAACCTTTTATCATGGCAGTGCCTGGCGGATGAGTTTCTCGATTTCCTTTTGCACCCGTTCATCGGCTGAATGCCGGAGACTGAGGTAGAGAGACAAGGGATCAGCGATTCCGGAACGGGCAAGGATCGAAGGATCATATTTCCAGGTTTCCATCCGTGCCTCCGCGTCTTCGCGGCCACCACAGCCATAGACCTCGCCTTTTTGTAACGCAGCGACGAAATCCTTGTCCCGCATTGCGTACGTGGGGAGGGGATCGTCTTCCAGCATTGAATATTTGCTGAGAGCTGTCATTCCCGCAGTCACGGCAGGCACATTTTGTTTTCCCCAACGGAACCACAGTGTCCGCTTCACAGGAGTCGACAATAGGGGTGCGGCTTTTTGCCAAAGATCTTTTCCCCTCAAACCGAAGTGCAAGGAAAGCGTCCGGCCCGAGCGATGAACTTCGCACAGGTCAGCATTCTGCAGTTCGTCTTGAGCCTTGCTGATCGCCATTGGCGAATATCGAAGACGCGAGGCGATCTGTCCTAAAGGCGTCTCGCTGAGCGATTCCCGCGAGAGGTGATAGAGAATTACGAGCTGCGAAACGGCGGACAAAACGTCTTGGGACTTGGTTTTTGATTTTGGGAAATGCTCTCGCAGGTCGATCATCAACATCGGCAAAAACATCTGCGTGCCGGGTACTATGAATGGCACCTTTTGATGTATCAAGCGGTTTCTGACATAGGCAGGAATATTCGATAAGACGAGGATGACGTCTGCGGTAAGCCGTTCTTTGATCGTGCGAGCATCGCGGGCGTACTCCGTCGGGGACGGGTCACCTTCTCGTGGCTCTTCAATCGCGAGTAGGTATTTTCGCCCAAACAGATCGGCGCGAGAAATCCGATATCGCTGTTTTAGGAATGGAGGAAGTTTCGAAGCGAGCTCCGGGAGCGGCTCAATCCACGGCAAGTCTCCGCCGATTGTGCTGAGATAATTGACTAAGAGCGTGTCGCTGGATTCCCTCATCGCTAAACTAGAATAGCACAATAAACACATCTTGTTTAGCGAGCAAATTTAGTTTACATAACTATGTAAACAACTGCATACAAAAGGCTTACGATTGAGCAATCAGCGACAACGCGTTTTATGGGTGCTTCTATTCGGGATTCGGCCTCGGACTTCCGCAATTCCGAAAGCAGCTCCCGATGCTGATTGCCGCCCGTTCCAATGCCTTTGCCAGGCCGCCATCTATTCACCCACTTAACCTTGCCTCTCGGACTACAGCGCCAATTAGGGGCGACGAGAGGTCCTTTCCTACCTGGTTCTCTTCTGTTTTCCGCGGCTTGCGGCCACGTCAGGCATGAGCTCTCCTTTCAACCACTCTGCCAGGATTTGTGGGTCGAATCTAAGTGCGCGATTTACCCGAAATGCTCCCGGAATCCGCCCCGCAGCCCGTGTCTTGTAGATGTGCTTCGGGGTCACGCTCAAGAGCCTTGCGAGTTCGGAAACCTTAACAGCGTCTTTGCGATTCTCTAGCGTTTCTATGATTTGCATGTCTTTTTATCCCGCGCGGCCACTGGTGGGCGCGTCTGAACATTCTCGCAACCCGGTCTGATTCGTTCATTTCTTATCCTTACTCGTGAACAAAACCCAGTGCCTGCTTTCGTTCTTTTAGAACAACCCTGTTTTTCGGTCAAAAGGCGCAATGCGAGTCGAACAAAATACCGCCACTAGTCTTCACTGTTGTCGCGGATTTGACCGAAATTTCATTTGGGCTTAGCTTCTTCACGGTCAGGACCGGAATTGGCATGGTCCTGGGCGGAGGAGGAGCGAGTGTTTTCGTCTCTTCAAGAACTCGAAGGAGGCCTTCGCGCAAGTGGCTACATTGCGGATTCGGTAGCCACGACAACGGTTTACCTGGCGGCGAGACTGCAGAAGCCGTTGCTGCTGGAAGGCCCCGCCGGCAGCGGTAAGACTCAACTGGCATATGCGGTTGCCGACGCAGCGAATACAACCGTCGAACGCCTGCAGTGCTACGAGGGCATCAACGAAGAGAAGGCCATCGGCAAGTTCGATGAACCCCTTCAAAGGCTTTGCGTTGAACTCAAAGCCAAGTCTGCCAATGTTGATTGGGAGTCTCTGCGGACGGAGTTGCACAGCCAGCAGTTCTTCGGTGCCGGGCCGCTTCTGCGCGCGTTGCAGTGTGAAAGGCCTTGTGTCCTGCTGATCGACGAACTGGACAAGGTGGACCACGCTTTTGAGGCCTTGTTGCTGGAATTGCTTAGCGTGTGGCAGTTGAGCATTCCGAAGCTGGGCACCATCAAAGCCAGGAGCATTCCCTTCGTTGTGTTGACATCGAATGAAGAGAGGCGCATCGGCGATCCCCTGCGCCGGCGCAGCTTTTACCTTCGGGTTGAACACCCCACCGCGGAGCGAGAAGCAGAGATTGTTGCGCTGAGAACGCCGGATTCCACACACGAATTCCATGCCGGTATGGCGGGGCTCGCCAAGGCTTTGCGTGGCTGGAGCATGGAGAAACCGCCCTCGGTCTCAGAGATTCTCGACCTCGCGCAGGCACTCAAAGTTCTGGGAAGTGAACAAATTACGGCGGAGATGAGAGACATTCTCCTGCCGTTGCTGGCCAAAACCGAGGCCGATCGACGCAAGCTGCTCTTGCGGGATGGGTTTGCCAGCTTGATCTTTGACGCGCAGCAGTACAGCGCCGAGGCTCTGCGAGGTAACGCGGCATGAAGCTGGTACTCATTTTGGCCCAAGCGCTCTGTGCAATCTCGATCTGCTGGGCGCAATCGCCCAAACCACAGGCACGGCTCGAAGCCGAATACTACGTCGTAGCCTACGCCCAACATTATCGGGTGCCCGTCGCGCTGGTACGCGCCATTGTCGAACGCGAGTCGCACTGGCAAACATGCGCGGTCTCTCCCAAAGGCGCTGCAGGACTAATGCAGTTAATGCCCCTGACCGCTCAGCGACTCGGGGTAAGAGACCGGTGCAATGTCGATCAAAACGTTTCCGGGGGCGTGCGATACCTCGCATGGCTGATGCAACAGTTTCATAACGATCTCAGGCTAGTGGCTGCCGCTTACTACGCCGGCGAAGACGTAATCGGCAGACGAGACCTCGCCTATCGAAATCCCGACGTAATTGCCTACGTGGCAAGAATTAGAACAACTTACCTCCGCGAAGCCGGAATTAAACCAAGAACTACGAACCCCAGTTCGGAAAGAGATGTGAGATGAAAATTTGTTTGAGTTTGGTGCATCTGACAACGGCCAGTCTCCTGCTGCTGCATATAGCGTCAGCGCAGTCCGATCTTCCACAGGCGCGAATCGTGAGCTTGAATGTTGACCCAGAACAAGTTGTGGTCTTGCACTTGCGGCCAGGATACGTCAGTTCGGTGCGGGTGCTGGAGGAGGTGAGCTCGGTCGTACTGGGCGATCCGGGTGCTTTTAAGGCCGACCACTCCGAAGCCGAGCCGCAATTGGTGTTTTTCAAAGCAACCAGCGCAAAACCTGCGCAAACCAACGCCTTGATTACCACCAGAGGAGGCCATGAGATCTCGCTGAGCTTGGTGAGCCAAGGCAAGTCAGACCGTAGTGAGCCCGTGGACTATGTCCTCAACTGTGAGCGCCCGCGCAGCTTTCTGATTGCGTCGACTCATCCCGCGTTTGTGGTTGGCGAAACAAAGAACGTTGCCACAGAAAATCCGCCAACCAGCACTGCCCCGGAGAAGCCTGGCAGACAAGAGCAGGATTTGCTCAGGGCAGAACGGATTGAGAATCCACATTGGGAAGGCAAGCAACTGCAGGTTGCGGTAGGACGGGCGATCGAGAAAGAGCAACAGATGGCCGTGCCGTTCGCCGTTCTGAACTCTTCTGCACGGACCATTGAAGTGCTGCCGCCGCAAATACAGCTTGCGGGGACATCGAAAGACAAGCATCGAAAAGCGATCAAGGCCGAGCCGGTCGCGATCAAGGACTACTGGATTACCTCCCGTAGACTCGCACCTGGCGCCAGGGCCGATGGCATCGTTGTGTTCGACCGGCCTACCTTCAAGGAATCCCGGGAACGGCTCTTGCTCGCGGTTGCCCAAGCGGAAGAGGTCGACCGTCCAGTCCTGGCGCCGATTGCGTTTGTGGCTCCGGTCTCGGGAGGTGCAAAGTGATTCATCCAAACGGACACAACGACAACGGCAACGCTGCAGTCCTTCAGGAGCTAGAGGAAAATGAAGCTCGCAACAACGACCTGCCACTCTCTCCGGACGCAAACGGCCCAATTCCCGAGCTCGCAACCAGAGCAAAACAGAGAGCCCGGCAGCAGATCCGACAGAACCGGTTTGTGATCATCGGGGCTGGAGCGATCGTCATCGCGCTGCTGATCTTCGTTGCGTCGTCTATGCCCCATCGGGGCACGCCACAGAAAGTGAAGAGTCGTGGCGCCACTGCGTCTGAAGACTTGGCCTTGGACAGCGGCACCGCGAGCAACGATAAGAGCCTATTTCCGATCACCGATTCTGGCCGGCCCGTCACGAAGGAATCTCACGAAGGCTTTCTGAACGAACGAGATCTACAACGAACCGCAACCAAGCCGGCAGCGGGAAGGACGGTGGCGACCGGAGCGGGAACTTTGGGGTCGATACCGCCTTTCGGCGACCAGCAGCCCTGGCAAGCGCCGCCGTACCAGCCAGGCTCGAACACCGGCACCGGCGCCGAGACTCCAGACTTGGGTAAATTAGAGCGCGAGGCTATGGAGAAGTCTTCGTTAATCTACGTGCGAAACGTCTCTGCCAACTCGGGCAGTGCTCAGGCCCGCGAAATCAATGATCCAGCACGGGAACTGGGATTGGGCCTGGCCACGGGTACGCGATTGCGTGCACGCCTGGAATCAGCGGCCAGCACCGCAGTGCGAACTCCGGTCCTGGCGGTGATCGAGTACAACTATGAGCGGGACGGAGAAATTATCGTCCCCGCGGGAGCAAAAGCGGTTGGGCACATCCGGAACGGAGATCGTTCAGGTTACGTTGACATCCAGTTCGATTCTCTCCTGCTGCCGGATGGTGCAGTCGTTCCCATCGAGGCCGCCGCCACGGGTTTGGACTTGCGGCCGCTCAAAGGAAAAGTCGAGGGGAAGAACACGGGAAAGAATATCCTGGTCAGATCGCTGTCAGGAATCGGCCAAGCTGGCTCGATGTTGGTGGGACAAGGCAGTCTGAACCAGCCGCTGAGCGAGTCGGACCTAATGCGGGAGCGCGTCAGCAACAATGTCGGCGAGGCGGGAGATGAGGAGGTTTCCCGATTAGCGATCACCCAGCACATCGCGGTGACGATTTCGGCGGATACTCCGATCTACGTGGTCCTCGAGCAGAGCCCCAAGACCAGACAGGTTTCTCAGCAACCAAGTACGAGGAGCGTTCCAACATCCAACTCCGCCAATGTTGAGCAACTGCGCCAACTGTTGCAGTTGCAGCAAGAGCTGAACCAACCGTCCGCAAGCAACCAACCAGCGCAGTAGACGAGTGGTTCTCAGCGCAGGCGGGCACCCTCGGGAGGTTGATGCGACGGTGGGCAGAAAAAACTCTCACCCAACTACGTGATCAGCCGTCGTTGAATCATTCGTGCCTCAGTAAACACACAGTTTCTCTTTGATTGTCTTGCTCACGAACACGAGTCTACTGCAACGGGAGCGCCAGTCATGCAGGCGTTCGAGACTGCATCAACTCTTGAGACGCCACTGGAAATCTTTCATTTTCTCTCGGAGAGGCGCCGTGCTCTTCTCAATCCGTTGAATATACTGTTTGCCAGCCTCGGAAAGAACGAAGCTGCTTTGCTCCTCCCACGTCACTCCTGCTACTGGCCCGAGAGCTCGCGCTATCGATGTCCCGAATTCAGCAAACTCACGGTCGGTCGGCCTCATATATGTGCTTTGCCACTGCGATTTATAACGGCAAGTGCCTTGGGGGAATCTGCTATAGTGTTTGCCCGGGAAAAGGCAGCTCCTTACGCTGCTGGGAGCGGTCTGACAAGAAACTCTGGCTGGAACCTCGACTCTGGTCTAGAGATCAAGCATGATCCATGTTGGGGCATGGTCGCTCGCGTTTTCCTGCCCACGCGCCCATCGGTCAACACCGCCGTCCACGAGCCGGACCGACAAATTCGGTGAGAGCAGAAAGTGATCGAGTCGCATGCCTTTGTCCTTCTGCCACCGTTCAAATTTGTAATCCCAGAATGTCCAGAGCGGCCCGTCCGGATGTAGCTTCCGCATGGCGTCAGTCCAGCCTTGAGCCAGCAAACGCGCAAAGGCCTGTCGGCTCTCGGGTTGGATTAGCGCGTTGTTATCCAACGATCGAGTCGGATAGATGTCCTGCGGTGTCGGCACGACATTGTAGTCACCGGCCAACACCACGGGTGCGCCGCTCGCCATGAGTTCGGCGGCGTGGACAATGAGGCGCTCAAACCAGGCCAACTTGTAATTGAATTTCGGTCCAGGCTGCGGATTCCCATTGGGGAGGTAGATGGAAGTGATCAGGACTCCCTGAACCGCCGCTTCAATGTAGCGAGCTTGATGATCTTCAGGATTTCCCGGCAAACTTGTGCAGGTCAGCACGGGAGCGTGGTTTCGCGCGAGAATGGCCACTCCGTTCCAAGAGCGCTCGCCTTGCCAGACTGCTTCGTAACCCAGAGTCCGAAGAGCATTCACAGGAAAGGCTTCCTGTTCTGCCTTGAGCTCTTGGAGACTCACCACGTCCCGTTCAGCGTTCGCTAACCAAGCCAAGAGGTTGTCGAGCCGCTTATTGATGTTGTTAATGTTGAAGGTGGCGACTCTCACCAACTTCCTTTTCTGTGGTTCATCAAGATCGCCCTGACGGATGGATCCTTCCCGGCTTGAACGGGCGGCAATGGGCTACGCGAATTGTCCCCTCAGAACTTCAGTCGGGTCGGGTACATCATGACACCGTTGGCGTCGAACACCACCTCGAAGAGCGCGTCGAAGTAGCCGTCTACAAGCTCCTGCGAAACCTCGTTTCCGCTGGCGACCCACTTCCGCCTACGCGCCCGAATCTTCTTATACTCCGAGTCATAGTATGCCCTGAACGCCTTCTGCACCTCTACGTGGGGCATCCTCATGTGAAGGCTCATGCCGATGAGCCGATCGTGGTCGTTGTCCGATAGCCTCCACTCGTGGACGTGGTGGCCTCGGATAGCGATGCCCTTCTTCATCGACTCGGTCACAAAGTTCCTCAGGAGCTTGCACACGTCCTTTATGTAGTCCAGCCTTGGGTCCTTCCTGTACTGGCGCTCGACGAACTTAAGGAGGCTGAGCAGCCTCTCGTGCAGGATGTAGAGCTCGTTGAGGAACGCCTGGACGTGGAATATCAGATGGCGGTGCTTGGCGATCTTCGCCTCGTCGTAGGGGAACCGTCCCATGTAGAACTCGATGTCCCTCATCGTGTCCAGCGTGGTTTGAATCTCTGTTAGGTGGTACGTCAGAAGCTGGTGGTAGTTCTTGCGGCCCGTCCTCTTCCCTGGCGGCGTCGGAGGGCCCAGCTCAAAGATGTGCTTGCGGACCTCCTCCATGAGGAGCTTGGCCTTCTTCTTCGACTTCAGCATGCGAACCATATCTGGCAGCCCGTCGTTAGCTAGGGCAGCCTCGAACTTGTCGAAGCCCTTGAGGGAGGACAGATTGAGTTTTCGCATCATTGGCAATTCAGATCGCCTCTCAAGTACGGAATCACCACTGCATTCAAGATAGCTTGCGAGCGTAACGTGGCGTTGGCGCCGAGGAATGAGTTCCCGAAATCCTCCGCCGACTTCTTGGAGACTATTTTGCGTTCGACGAGGTGGTCAACGGCCTGCCAGAGCTGAGTGTCCGGCAACCTGCTTGCGACCTCGGTCCACATCAGCACCTCGTCCTTGCACGCCATTTTGAGTGAGCTCAGATTATTGAGGGGAATAAGGACCAGCGCGAAGCCCGACTTTGCAGTGGAGACGGCGTACTCCTGCGAGTCCGTCGCCCTGATGTACCTGTCCGTAATCTTGCCGTTCCCTGAATTGAGCTCGCCGTCGAGCCACTTTTGCTCTGCCGGAGACAAGTAGGGGACTTGCTTGTCCATTGCGGACAGCTCGTCGTGCAGTTTGGCTGCCTCTTTCATTCGGAGTGCTCTGGTAGCGCCCCACGGCTCTACGTATTGAGCCGACGCCGTGGAGAACAGGGCAAGCAAGGCTAGGAGATGCACGGTTCTTCTCATGATGGCCTCGGATTCTAGCATCGCGGTTATCTCATCAGCCCAAATTCTCGAACGCGGGTCTGGGAGTTCGATGAGATAGTGATCATGATCCGATTTTGTCCGATATTTTCTGAAAAACGACCGCGTGTTGCTCCTTGCTCATCTCGCGTGGACCGTGCGGTCCATTTTCCAAGACATCCACGACTTTAATGACTTCCTGATACAACGGCTCGAACTTTGTGCATACCTCGGCAATATCAGCGTATCGAATGCCAGAGATGTTGAAACGATGCACGACTCTATTCCGATAGTCATACATCTCATACAGTCGCTTGTATAAATCGTCGGAAATCGCCTTCTCTTTGAGCGCAAAGTTCGTATATCTCTTTTTCTCGGTACGTCTTTTCGCCTTCATCTTGCCTAATCAATTCTTTGGGAATGCTGTAGGTGTAGTTGGGTGCTTTCTGGGTACGGCTGTAAACCAACGCAAGACGAAGCAGAGCATCGATTGTGGATACGTACAAACAAAGGCCTTCAATCAAGGCCCCTTCCTTGTGTGCTTTCTGTAGAAGAAGCCGGGAGGTCGGAATTGCATGGATCAAGTCGTTCAGCGGGTCATACTTCATAGATTGCTCCGGAGAAAAAGCGAATGTGTTTTGGGCGGGTGGCCCACATCTGCGCTAGAAGTAGAACACATCGTCTGATAAGGCCACCCGCCACAAAAGTCCTGCAAGGCCTACGAATAGATCCCAGGCGCCTCATGTCCAAGCTTCTGCACGTACTCAACGTATGACCCAGGATAAACAGTGGGATGGCGGTCCGTGCCGCTCTCGCCGCCCAGTTCCAGCACACGTGAGCCGAGACCGCGAAGGAACATGCGGTCATGCGATACGAAGATCATCGTGCCTTCAAAATCCTTCAGGGCGTCCACCAGCATCTCCTTGGTCGCAAGATCCAGGTGATTCGTCGGTTCGTCGAGCACCAGGAAGTTCGGCGGGTTGTAGAGCATGCGTGCTATGGCCAGCCGCGACTTTTCTCCGCCGGAGAGTGCGCGGATCTTCTTATCCACGTCTTCGCCGGAGAACTGGAATGCTCCCGCCAGGTTCCGCAACGCCCCGAGACCGTCGTGGGGGAAATCTTGTTGCAACTGTTCGATGACGGTGAGATCGGGATTGAGCACGTCCAGCGATTGTTGCGCGAAGTAGCCCATATACAGGCTGGCGCCGAGCCGCACGCTTCCGGCATCTGGAGCACTGGCTCCGGCAATCATCTTGAGCAGCGTGGTCTTGCCCGCGCCGTTTCTCCCCATGACGGCCCAGCGTTCTCCGCGGCGGATGGTGAGATTGAATCCTTCATAAATCACACGCGGGCCGTAACTCTTGTGCAGATTCTCAAGGACGGCCACCTGTTCGCCGGATCGGGGGGGGACACGAAAGTCAAACTTCACCACCTGGCGTTTCTTCGGTAGTTCGATCTTCTCGATCTTGTCCAAGGCCTTGATCCGGCTCTGCACCTGGGCCGCTTTGGCGGCGTGCGTCCTGAAACGATCAATGAAGCGCTGCTCCTTGGCAAGCATGGACTGCTGCCGGGCAAATGCTGCCTGCTGGTTGGTCTCTCGCACCGCCCGCTCGCGCTCGTAGAAGTCGTAGTCGCCCGAGTAGGTGATGATCTCGCCGCCATCGATCTCCGCGATCTTTGAGACCAGACGATTCATGAACTCGCGGTCGTGCGAAGTCATCAGCAGCGCGCCAGGAAATGACTTGAGAAACTGCTCCAGCCAGATGATGGATTCGATGTCGAGGTGGTTCGTCGGTTCGTCCATCAGCAATACATCCGGCATTCCGAGCAGGACGCGCGCCAGCGCAACGCGCATCTTCCATCCGCCCGAGAGAGCGCCCACGTCGCCGTCAATCTGATCGTCTTTGAATCCCAGACCGTGGAGCACTTCCCGGGCTTGCGATTCGAGCGCGTAACCGCCTAAATGCTCGTACTCCTCCTGAACGTGACCGAAGCGATCAAGAATGCGGTCCATGTCATCAGCCTTGTCAGGGTCGGACATTTCCCGCTGCAAGGCTTCGAGCTCGTGGTGTAGATCGCCGACGCGTCCGCTGCCTGCGATCGCTTCATCCAGAACCGAACGGCCCTGCATTTCCTCGACGTCCTGGCGAAAGTAGCCGATCGTCAACTTCTTGGGGACAGAGACCGCGCCCTCGTCGGGAGTTTCCTCGCCGACCACCATACGGAATAGCGTTGTCTTGCCCGCCCCATTGGGACCGACCAGTCCGACTTTTTCGCCGGGATTCAACTGAAACGAAGCATCCACGAAGAGCAACTGCTTGCCATACTGCTTATTGATGTTTGAGAAAGAGATCATTTTGAAGGAGCAACTCGCGGCACCATGCCATCTTCCGCCGGTCTCATGTGGCCTCGTTTTGCAGTAGGCCGAAGGTTGGGGAGGTAGGCCAACCCACGTACTCGTAGGTCGTGTATTGCACGGTGGGGCTCAAGCCGTTATTTGCGAGTCGTTCGTAGAAGGTCATATCGCCCAGGGATGGAAGATTGACAAGGTAGGGACCGAACTGCACGGTCCACCCGAGGTGCCATGCTGGCTCAAGTACGCGCAAAACGCGTCGTATCGTGAGGGGGAAGTCCTCTTGTGCGTCAGCAACGAAGGTTAGCATACGTCGCTCATCGCACTCCCGGATCTGTGTTCGCACAATGTCCATCGCGGGGTCGAGAACAATCTTGTAGCCCTCCATCGCCACCAAAGCGAGATAGCCCGCGCGCAACCAGCTAATGCGCGCGCCAAGTTCCGAGTACCGTTCGTGCTCCACGGTCAGCGAGGTACCAGCGCGTCCGAGCCGCTGAAGTTCTTCGCTCGTTCCTGGTCTGTTGAGATGCTTGGGGATCGTAAGCGAGTATGAGCCGTCCTTCGCGTGAAGCTGGCCATTCACAGTGATTCCGCCGATGGTCGCCTTGATGCGATGCGGCCGGTCGGGCCCGCCCGTCATTGCCAGGCGTACGTCCTCTTTGGTCTTTGCTGCCGCGTCCAGCTTGGTTCCCGCCGTGTTGTTGCACGCCGTGCAGGTGAGGAGGAGCTCATGACCGCCGACGCTTTGCGGTGGCACGTGCTCTTTCGAAAGCCGACCATCTTCGAGCGCCTCGACTGTGAACGGCTTCCGGCAAATCGGGCACACGTACGTCGGCGCAGCGTATATACCCGGACACGCCTGACTGTACGCTTTAGCGCCGAGATCGAACCAATCGCGCTTCCTCCCTTGTACAGACATCTCTAGGTTAATTATCGCAAAGAACAAATTGGGGCAGCCTCATCTAGTATGGTGACGGCAAAGCTGGGCCAGCCTCCCAAAACCTTCTCCTACCGCGAGGAGCCTCGATGAAGTATCTTGTTAACTATTCCGATGAAACGGTTGCTCACTCTGGTCGGTGTCGCTGTCATCGCCTTCGTTCTCGGCGCGGCGGGGATGTACATGTTCAAGAGAGAACCGAAGGGGGTATCACGAGCGAATGGATTCCGGTCAAAGCTCAGGAATTCGGGGTCAGTTGGGCAATCGACATCATTAAAACGGATATTCCAGAGCCCAAAACTGATCCTCCCTCCGGCAAAGTAAAGTTTCTAAATCGCGACAGAGGCATTCAGCTAGGCTACGTGCTTAAGCTTCCTATCAAAGCAAATCCCACGTCAGCATTGCCAGCAAAGTATCTGAAAACCACGAAATCCGCGGGCGGTCTTGAAATCGGCCCACCGGACCAAGTTCACTACGTTGGAAACTACACGTTCACGCTGAAAGATGCCGACGGCTTCGTGCTTCTGGAAATACCGGGACCATCCGAAAATGTTGCTGCAGCCTCCGACAATTCTGTTCAGGGAATGACGGAGGGCACGATCCCACCCTTTGTGGCCGAGCGCACCAAGACAATCCTTGTCCGCTTCACGATGGACAGTTGCTATCCATGCAACGTTGAGTGACTTTCCACCTGAACCTTTTACGGGCGTGTGGCCCGCGGGCAGCATCGCGGCCCACCCTTGCAAAAACGCAAGGATGGGGCACCCGCCGTGGGATTGGCGCAATGCAAAGATGGGCCACCCGCCGAAGAGCAAGCCGGGAAGGTTCATCGCTGGTGTAGTTGTCGGCTGTATCGGAAGACAGATCGTAGAGACGGAGACTGGCTGGTAATCATTTCACGCCCTTCGAATCCTTCTTGGGCAATTCTGATTCACCGATCCTCCAGCCAACCGGATGAAATATAACCCGCCGCCTACGGTACTTTTCAAATGGCAACATCGGCTTGTCATCGTTGAAGTAGTTGGCAACCTGATCCTTGAAGTGGATAGAATCCTGCCAAAGTCCCACAGTGACGTAAGACTTGAAGTTGCCGAGCGACTCCGGGTCCAAGTGCCAAGTGATCCACGGGAAGTCTGCGATCTTCATAGAATCGCTCAGGAACTCCGCAATGAGGCCTGTGCGATCGGGAATGAAGTTGTTCGTCTTCCAATGCTTTATAAAGGCATTCTTGTTCTTGGTATCCGGCTTGATGCGCCAGTGAATCAGTGCAACGATCATTCGGTTCCTCCGACTTCATGAGCCGCCACAGGTACTAACAATAGAACAAAAAGGAGACAAATGACGAGATGCGAAAAGGGTTTACGAGAAAACCACAAAGGGACGAGCCCGCGACGCCAGTCAAGAACTACATCACGCCGAGCGGGCTGCAGCGCCTTAAAGATGAGCACCGGTTTCTGCTCACCGGGGAACGCCCGGCCGTGACGGAGGTGGTGGCGTGGGCTGCCAGCAACGGCGATCGCAGTGAAAACGCCGACTATCGGTACGGCAAGCGGCGGCTGCGGCAGATCGATGGGCGGATTCGCTTTCTCACGAAGCGAATCGAAGCCGCGGAAGTGGTGGACCCGGAAGCTCCGAGAGCGGGGCAGGCGGCGACGAGGGCATTCTTCGGAGCGACCGTGCGCTATGCCAATGTCGCGGGAGTGTCGCGAGTGGTGAGCATCGTGGGCACCGACGAGGTCGATCTCAACCGCAACCACATCAGTTGGGTGTCACCTCTGGGGCGCGCGTTGATGAAGTCGGCAGCGGGTGACAGCGTAGTCCTTCAAGTGCCGGACGGTACAGAATACCTGACCGTGCTGGAAGTGTATTACGAGCGCATTTCTGTGGAACCGTTCCGTGAACCACCTGGATCCGAGGCCCCGGCAAAGGGACTCCCTCGCCTACGCTAACCTGAAGAAGAAGAGACGAAACGGCACAGATGGTGAAAGAGCGACGACCGTAATAGAGCGCTATCGGCTTTTGCAAGCGACAGGAGATGAGTTGAGTCTTCATAAACGCGCGAGCATCCAGGATTTGTCTTCAGCCTAGCCGACTTCCCGGGAGTAATCTCCCCGAAGCTGGCTTCTGGCCAGCGTTCAGGCGGTGAGCGGCTCGGGTCTTCCCTTTCGGCTCTTCGCCGGCGTCACATGTCATTGCTGTTCATTCGAGCGCATAGTTCGCCGATAACTTCGCATCGACCTGACCAACAGCTCGACTTCGGACATTAGGGGATGTATTAGACCTAACCACTGCATGCGATAATAGCCCGCCAGAGGCTGGCCGCAATGAAAAAGTGCGACATTGTCATGAAGGGCGGGATCACATCGGGCATCGTTTACCCGGGAGTAGTTTGTAAGCTCGCCGAAAAATACCAATTCCAGAACGTTGGAGGAACATCGGCGGGCGGCATCGCAGCAGGACTCACCGCAGCCGCCGAGTTAGCGCGCCGACAGGGGCGAAATGTATTCCCCGAGTTGGCGAAGGTTCCGTTCTTTCTTGGGGCCAAGTCCGAGCACGCGAGCGGTTCGAACCTCTTCAATCTTTTCCAGCCACAGCCAGGCATGAAGGGCCTATTCCACTTCGCCACAGCCTTTTTGCTTAGCGGATTTATTGCAGTCGCCGGCGCTGTGATTCGCGTGCTGTGGTTCGAGATATTGGTGGGCTTCGCTTTCGGCGTCGCCGTCATATACCTCGGCTGGCAAAACTCCGGATGGCTCTTGGTAGCCGACTGGGTGATCGGCATACTCGCCATCGTCGCTGGCGTTTTCCTCGCCAGCCTCGCGGGGCTGCTGCTTCGACTCCGTCGCTTGCCCAGCCATCACTACGGCTTCTGCTTCGGATACACCAAACGCACCAGCGACAGCCAACCTATATCGTTGGTCGAATGGCTCAACGACAAGCTCAACAGCTTTGCCGCCCTGCCGGCTGCACAACCGCTCACCTTTGGAGACCTGAACAACGCCAATATCACCCTGAAAATGATCACCACCTGCTTGACCTTCGGCAGGCCTTTTACTCTTCCCTTCCAGTCCAACGAGTTCTACTTCTCCCCGTCGGAACTGGGCCAATATTTCCCGGCCGATGTAATCAAGTGGATGGAAGATCATCCGCCAGCCACGCACCACGAGGCCCACGGCGAACAACTTGACCTCAACGGTCTCAAGCCACTGCCTGACCACGATAATCTTCCCGTAATTCTGGCAGTGCGGCTAAGCTTGAGCTTCCCCATCCTATTTTGCGCAGTGCCGGTTTACGCGGTCGATTTCACCCGACGGCGGAGAACTGCCGATGAGCCCGCGCCCGCGAAACGCGTCCCTGGCGACGCCATCGGCCCTGACGAGCTACGCAAGCCGGAGCGCGTCTGGTTTGCCGATGGCGGCATCACCAGTAATTTTCCCTTCCACTTGTTCGACAGCCCGATCCCACAATGGCCAACCTTCGGTTTGGACTTGGCCGACCTGCGGGCCGATCGGCAAGACAACTCGCCCCGAACTTGGATGCCCACCTCGAACTTTGGCGGTATCGCCAACCTGTGGACGCGGCTGGGTACCACCACGAGCATTGGCAACACGCTCGACGCCGTGTTTTCCATGATCGATGCGGCGCGTAACTGGATGGACAATCTCCAGGCGGCGGCGCCCGGATATCGCGACCGCATCGTTCACGTCTTCCTGAATAAACGCGAAGGCGGCCTGAACCTGAACATGCCGGCCGACGTTGTCACCGCCCTCAGCGGCTATGGGGAACAGGCTGCCGATCATCTGATCCAGCATTTCATTGACGGCACCGACGCCGGCAAGCCTACGCCTATGACGTGGGACAACCACCGCTGGATTCGTTATCGCTCCAGCGTTTCGCTATTGGAGCAGTTCGTGGGCGAATTCGCCGAAACCCTGGAGCATCCTGAGCCCGGCGACACCACCATCATGAGCTTGATCAACCGGGGTGATAACGATCCTCCGCACAGTTATAAGTTCACTCCCCAACAGCGAGCCGATGCCCGCGAAATGACGGGGCGGCTCACAAACCTGGCAGCCGACATGAAGAACAAGGACCTCGAGACGGGCGCTCCCAAACCCGAGCCGGCGCTGCGGGTGCGACCGAAGTTCTAGGCCGAACCTGGCGCGGTTGAGGAAACAGCCATCGGAGCCAAGGAAGGGGGCGCGAATGGGGGAAGTCTGTCCCCGACACTCGCTGGGATTCCTCCCGACCGGCGGGCAATACAGAAGTTGGCTGCGTTTTCGGGATTCGTACCGACAAACGATAGATCCCTATCGGGACTGCCCCGAAGCAGAAATGCCGGGATGCGCAAGTTAGTATGGTCGGGGCAGTTTCGATAGGGTCGTTTGAACTGAGCCGCTAGCGTTTGCGGCGGATGCGGTGAGGTCTATGGGGTTTGAATTCAGGTGTGCAGGTTAGGAAGCGTCTTTGTAGCCACAAACCGGAACGAAGAGAGTCGTGGAGCTGTTCTTGTAAGCGGTCGTGGAGTCTCGAACTGCAGAAGAAGAGTCCGTATCCG
Source organism: uncultured Acidobacteriaceae bacterium (assembly GCA_963772195.1). Taxonomy (GTDB): domain Bacteria; phylum Acidobacteriota; class Terriglobia; order Terriglobales; family Acidobacteriaceae; genus Acidiflorens. The sequence continues at coordinate 1,489,790 of CAVYWE010000007.1, forward strand.
TGGGCAGAACCGCCGGTTGAGCACACGAGGGCATCACGTGTTTGAACACGCCTGCGACCGACGATGATCGAAGCAAGTTGCATCATCGCTATCTCAGGAGGAATCAAGGCTGCGCCTCTGTGAATCAGGCAGTATCAGGCCTGAGCGGAAATGAAGCTGGCTACTGGTTATCCGTTCGACGACGAGCATGGGGCCGCAGCAAACCGGACAGCGCAACTGGGCGGTGATCTCGGGATCAATTGCACAGTCGTCTGCGCCAAGCAGAGCACGGCAGCGTAGGAGGATACTGCCCCGCCTGCGGTTTGCAAAAAGGCCGAAGTGGCGGATACGGACCAAGCCCTTGGGCAGAACGTGGATCAGGAATCGGCGCAGGAACTCCTCTGCGGAGACCGTCATGATCTTCTGCTTGCCGCCGTGTGCATAGTCTTTCCAGCGAAACGAGACTCGATCATTCTGAAACGCCACCAGTCGATGGTTGGAGATGGCGACGCGGTGCGTATAGCGAGCGAGATAGTTCAGAACATGCTCGGGACCGCCGAAGGGTGGTTTGGCATAGATGACCCAGTCTTGCTGGAAGAGCTGTCGGAGGAACTGGCGGAAGCGACGTGGCTCAGCAAGACCCTGGAGTGAGCCGTGAAACTGGGACCGCAGAGCGATTTGGTGTCCGCCGAATCGAGGTCAAGGTCTGGGGCTTCTCAGAAACCGAGAATTCGACTCATCCGAACCGCTTGATTGAGGTCCAACCGTGCTTGTGAGATGCACCAAACTCAAACATTTGTTCATCTCATAATTCTTCTGCTCCCACGCGCACACTGCGAACCTGGCCTGTGAAATCAAGGCCATCACAATGCTCTCGAAGATTCGAATCGCTATTCGGCAAGCTGCAGGTTCGTGCCACGGTTCTGAAAGCAGTTCCGAGCGGCCGGCCTGATTTGCCCGAAATCTGAAATGCCCGTATGTTCTCCGCCTGCAACGTAGAAATCAAACTCACGCGCGATGCAACGCAACCGCAGAAGAGGAGCATATGAGATTGTCAGATTGGAGAAACACCCGCCTTCGCCTTGCCCTCGTCTATGTGCTGGCGATTTGTTCATTCCAGTTGTATCCGCTGGTGTCTCATGCCCAGAACTTGGGAACGCAGCCTGCCACAGGGCAAGCAGTTCAAGGTCAAACCGCGGCCCAACCCGAAGGAACGGTTCTCAATCTCGTGAACTGGGTCGGCAATGTGATCTCTCCTGTCGGAGCGGCGCTGGCGGTGGTCATGGCAGTCATCTCTTATTCCCAAGGACGCGGTGTCGCGCGATGGGCGGTAACAGCGGCCGGACTGCTGGTGATCTCAGGCCTCACTCGCCTGATCGAGTTCTGGATTCAGAACGGTACGGCGGGCGTGCAGTAGGAACGCTCACTGCGGAGTGCTCAGGCAATGACGCTGCCCCAAATCATCGTCGATCTGTTGACACTGCTATTCGACATGGCAGTTCCGGCCGCCATCTGCACGATGGTGCTGGCTGGAATCGCATTGCGGCAGGAAGGCGGCGTGAACTTCCAGGCGGGCGGCAGGTTCCAGAGATGGGCCCTGTGGTCGGTAATTCTCTTGACGCTTCCGCAGTTGCTCTCCTGGTTTGCGGCGCAGGGTATCGCCATGCCTGCGCAAGGCGGAGGCATCAGCAGTTCGTGGGTCGCGAGCTTGCAAACGAGCTTCAGCGGTTTTGTTTCGAACGTCGTGGTTGCCCGGTTGACTCCCGTGCTCGCCGCTTTTTGCGTGCTGAAAGCGGCGCTCGATGCGGCTGAGGGGTACAGCCCGCTGGGGTCCATCGTCTCCGCTATTTTTCTGCTGTCTGCGTCCGGCACAGTCCAGCTTTTCCAGAGTTGGAACAGCGGGTCACAGTTCGCAACCACGGACATGCTGACCGCAGCCTGGAACTTTCTCGCTGGGACGATCCTGCCGGAAGCAGCGGGATTGGCGATTGTGGGAGCGATCTTCAATTATGCGCGCCATCGGCCATTCATGCCGCTGGTTGGATCGGGTCTTGCTTTCTTGAGTGTTTCGGCCATTTGGAAGCTGGTCCAGGCCATGGCCGGCTGATGAGGATTGGAGGTGATCCTGTGAATCTTTCAAACGGTTTGCTCAACCTGACGAACTGGCTGGGCAACGTCATCATGCCGACCATGGCAGGTTTGTTCGCCGCCGCCGCGATTTACCGCTTCAGCAAGGCGCACCCGTACTCAACATCTCGGTTACGCGGCACTGGCTTCTCTGATGTGCTCTGGGTTGTTGCGCGTCATGGAGTCCTTCAGCAACCAAGCATCCTGGAACAACCCAGACCGCTACTGGATCTCAGTCCTGACGCTTGTGAACTGGGTTGGGAACGTTCTGCTGCCACTGTACGGAGCCGGCCAGGTTGTGCTCGCGGTCGTGCACTTCGCGGGGTTGCTCGAACGCATGACGATTGGCGAAGCCTGGGTGCGCAACCTGGTCGCAGCGATGTGCTGTTTCGGACTGTCGGGGTTGTTGCGCTTAGGAGAGTTCTGGATTCAACACGGAACGGCCGGAGTGCGCTAGGAAGGAGTTACGAGATGCCATTGCAAGTGACACCCGTGAATCGCAATTTACAGACGCGAGTGACATTCATGCTTCTGGAATTGGAGGACCTGTTCATCGTGCTTGGCGCGGCAGCCATCATGAACGTGGTTGGTCATTTCGTGGGAGGTGAGGTCGCGGGAATGCCAATGAGCATTGTCCTCCAGTACGGAGTGCCACTGCTGATGGTGCCAGTGCTGATGGCCTTCAAGTATGGCAAGCCGCGGGGCTACGTTCGCGATCTTGCTTTCTGGTACATGAAACCGCATGCCTACTGCGCGTTGGCACGCGACCGCGAAATCCGGTCGGCGTATCTGAGGGAGGAATAGCAGTGCCGCTAACGCTTGAACAACACGAGCGAAAACTCCACGATCCGGCATTGTGCGAGCAACTTCCGGTCCGCGACTACCTGGACAACATTGTCGTTCGCACCAATGGCGCCTTTGTTGCGGGCTACGAGTTGAAGGGGTTGGCATCGTATTTCGCGAGCGACGAAGGCCGGGACCGGGGGAAGTTGATGCTGGAGGCGCTCCTGCGCTCTCTGCCGGAACAGAGCATGAGAGTGCAGTTCCGCTACGAAGTAGTGGAGGATCTCGGAGACCTGCTTGAGCAGTATGGCGAAGCCCAGCAATCGGAACGGGCAGAGGTAATTGCACTCGATGAGCTGCGCGTCGAACGATGGCGAATGAAAGAGGCGAACGGCCACTACATGCGGCCTCTCTTACACGTGTACTTCATCTGGGACCCGGTCGTTCATCGCCGTATTGCCGGTAAACCGCTCAAGCCGACGGGCAATACTCTTCAGCTTATCGGCCCGGAAATGCATTGAGCGCAGTTATCAGGAGCATCAGCAGCTGCTGGCAGAATTCGAGAGTCTGCTGCGTGGCCTCGAAACGACGCTCGAAGCCGCAGAACTCGGCGCGCGCCGGCTGACCGACGAGGATCTGTTTCTTGAGGCAAAACGAGCTCTCAATCCCTTGTCTCCGGATCATCGGCCGTACAGGCGCGGTGAGGAGCAACTGGAATACAGGAGCGCCCGCGAGCAGATCGTTGACACAAGTATCGCCGATGAGACGGACTCCTATCTGAATGTCGGTGGAATCCTCTATTCCTTTGTAAGTCTGAAAGAACTCCCGGATGCCACTTTCCCCGGAATCCTGAGAGAACTGGTCGGTCTTGATTTCCCACTCATTGTCAATGCGCAGATCACGATTCCTGATCAGGCGAAAGTGCTCAAAGGCTACAAGAGCCGATTGCGCAAGATGCAGGCTGTGCAACGCGACTCGAACGGTGGATTTCGGACCAACGTGGAAGCGCAGGTTGCCGAGTCCCAACTGGTCAGGGTGCAACAGGACATCATTTCGAGTTCGGTTAAGACGGCCAAGCTGAGCCTGGTCATCGGAACGCGCACTTCACGCCCGGCAATCACGACCGCGGAACTGGAGCAATCCGAGCGAACCATCGACAACCAGCGCCAACAGCTTCTCTACGCGATTTCCCGCATGAACGGCGCCAAGGCGGTGGCTGAGTCGTTGGCGAAGAAGCGCCTGTTTTTTAGTTCACTTCCGGCAATGGCGGAGCCCGACAAGCGAGACCAAGACTTGCTCACCTCGAATGCGGCGGATCTTGTGCCGGTAGAGACACCTTGGCGCGGAACACCGCGGTCACCACTGTTCCTGCTTGAAACTCCGTACCGCCAGCTCATTCCTTTCTCGCCCTTCGATCCCGGCTTGAGCGACGCGAACATGCTGGTGATGGCGAAAACAGGCGGCGGAAAGACCGTCATGGTGCAGCAGTTTCTTCTGATGGCCGCCAGGAGTAACCCGCTGATTTCGATTCTTGAGCGTGGCGATTCGTATCGTCCACTGGTTGAGTTGATGGGCGGACGGATGATCACCATGTCGCTCGATAGCGACCAAACGATCAATCCCTGGGATCTGCCGGAAGGAGAAAAAGAGCCGAGCAAGGATCAAGTCGCGTTTCTGAAAAATCTGACGCGCCACATGCTCGGCGAGGGCGGGGCCGAAGACACGCAACTTCTTGACAACCTCATCACCGAGGCCATTCTTCGGACTTATAAGAGGGCGGCAATCCGGCCCTCGACTCCCATTCCAACATTCTCCGACCTTCGCGACGAACTCTCACAGTGGCGTGACGAGGAAAAGAACCAGCGCGTCATGGACGAAGCCCACCTGGCGGCGATCAAGCTGCGCAGCTGGACCGGCGAGAAGGGAGTGTATTCGAAGCTGTTCGACCGTCCCACAACGATCTCACTCGACAATCCCTGGTTGTTCTTCAACGTGGAGCAATTGAGCGATGACCGGCGACTGGAAACGGCAATGAGCCTTCTCATTGCTCACGCCACTGCGCAACGGGCAGCAGGCAAGGCGGGCAGACGGAGTATCACGGTTCTTGATGAGTGCTGGTTCCTGCTGGATTCTCCGGTGCTGGCGCCCGAAGTGGTCCAACTGTTTCGTACGGCGCGCAAACGTAACGCCAGCGTCTGGGGAATGAGCCAAACAGCGGAAGATTTTGTGGGGACGGAATCGAAGCCCAGGCCGCACGGGGCGGGCATCGTAAAGAACTCGACCACCAAGATCATCGGCCAGCAACCGGGAGACATGACCGCCCTGCGGGAACACCTGCACCTGAACGATACCGCTTTGAACCAGATCAAGCATTTCAGCGCTCCCATCAAGGGTAAGAGCGCCGACGCGCTCATCGTGATCGGGGAGAAAGCCGACACCACGCACACGATCCGCATGTCACCGACAACGGTCGACTACTGGATCATGACGACCTATGCGCGGGAACGTGTGTATCGGTCGTGGTGGCTGGAGCAGCGGAAAGCCGCGCCTTTGATTGAAGCCTATCGCGAGCTGGCTGAAAGGTTCCCGGCAGGGCTGGCCGATGTCGATCCACTTCCGGAAGAAATCTCAGGAGAAGTCGCAAGAGGTACACGCATATGAAGATGAAAACTTTGGAGCTCCTTCGCAACTTTCAACACAGATTGAGCCGCAGCAGGCGATGGCTGTTCGTAGCAGTGATCACCTTGTGCTTGATTCCCTCGAACACGCGGGCTGACGGAATCGGCGACATTCTGTCCCTCTTTCACACCATCACCAGCACCCTCCAAGGCCCGATTGGCGGAGCGTTGAGCGAAATGCGGAAGATGAGTGCCGCAGTCAACAATTTTCGCCAGCAGATCATCTGGCCTTTGGCCCTGATCAACCAGACGAGATCATTTGTCAGTGCAACGCGGGCGCACTACACCGGCCTGATGTCCCAGATTGAAGGCCTCAAGAACAACAGCGCGACTCTTGCTCTTCCCATGCAGCTGGAGTCGATGTTCCGAGGCGCCCAGTCGGGGTCCATCGGCCAGATCCCTTCGCTGTACACGCAGGTCTACCAGCCGGTTGCGCTGGCTGGAATTGCCCAGCCGGGGCAGCGCAACCTCATGGACATCGACGATGCAATGGCCATGGATTCGCTGAAGACTTCCATGGTCTCCGACCAAACGACTCAGGGGATGCTGACTCTCGCCGATTCTCTCGAACAGCAGGCGATGACTGCGGCTCCTGGGTCGGCGTCTATGGTCACTGCCCAGGCCCGCGTCGCCGATCTTGTAACTCAGGCGCAGCTCGCGAAAATGCTTGCCGCTCAACTGCGCCAGGAAGCAACGAAACTGGCGCACCAGAATGCGACGCTCAAGCACAGCGCCACAACGACGCAAAATCTTTTCAACCAGATCCAGCAAGTTCTAGCTCATCCATAAGGAGTTCGGAAAATGAATCGACCTACGCTCTCTCGTCTTTGGAAGTTTCTCCGGAACGCAGTGGCCGCGGTATGCGGTCTGGTTCATCGTAATTGCGCTGCTGCCCAGCAAGGCTCGCAGCCAGCTCGGGCTTGATCCGTGCTGCGCCATGATGCAGGTCGGGCTCAACACAATCTCGGGCCTGCTCAGAAACTCCGTGGCTATGCCGCTGGGTTCTATTCAGCAAAGCCAGCAGCAATCAGCAAACTTCGAGCAGCAGGTGGTGTTTCCCCTGGCCGCGATTACTCAAGCCAGAAACATGGCTGTCCAATTCCAGGGCCAATTCGTCCAGATGCGCCAGCTCTTCCAGCTGCCGATATCGAGCGCGACCCTGCGCACACCGCAACTGCTCGAACAAAGCCTGCTCTCAGGCAATCCGGGCGCAATGCCGCAAATCACAAGCAACTACTCCGCTTTGTACGGGACCGTGATGCCGCCGGCGAACGCGCCCCAGTCGGTCCGGAACATGGTCGATATGACCGACGCGGAAGCACAAGCCGCCATGAAAAAGGCGGTGGAAATCGACGCCCTGGCCAACCTGGAGCTTCAGGCGGCCGAACAGATCAATCAGCAATTGCAAACCGCCGCGCCCGGCAGTTCCACGATTTTGGAAGCCGAGACCGCGGCGTGGCTCGTGAGGGCCAACGCATACACGCAATCCGCGATGGCGGAACTGGTGCGAGTGCGCTCGATCGAGTTGGCCAACTCGAGCGGTCAGCTCAAGTTCAGCGCTTCTCATGCGTCAACGCTTCAGACTACGGGCAACCAGGTCTTGCAACCGGGGGTCCAGTAGCCGTGTTTTATTTTCAGCAACTTCTGAACACGGCGCTAGCCGGGATCGACGGCACCGCCATCATCTCGACGGTCACGAACATCGCATTCGCGATCCTGCTGATTGGCTTCCTGATCGGCCTCTATCAAGCGGCGTTTCGTGGAGGCGATCTGCAGGCGCTGGCGGGAACGGCGATCAAGTATCTGGTCGTTGCCATGATCGTTTCCAACTGGGCAACCGTGTTTCGCGGCGTCAACGGCTCCTTTAACACGATCGCAAATTCCATCGGCAGCAGTTCCGGTGCAGGCGACATGTTCCAGAGCTGGATGGGACAGCTCCAACAGCAGTTCGCAAACAATCCTTCTTTGACCCTTACGGACATCATCACGGGCGATGCAGCCAGCCACCATCACGGTGGTCCTGCTCGTAGTTGCTTACCTTCTCTATGCCCTCGCGATGATCGTGTTCTGCTTTTTTTACACCTTGTTTGGCGCAGTGCTCTACGTGGTCGGCCCGTCTGGTGCTCGCGCTCATTCCCATCCCGGGGGTCGGCCAGTTGGGGAAGTCGTATGCCGTCAATGTGATGATCTGGAATGCCTGGGGCATTCTCTATGCTGTGTTCGGCGCGCTCATCACCGCCATCCAGGTCAACCAAGTGAACAACATCCTCGGCAACGGGTTCCTTGGTTTTCTGAAGGGGGCGGGGGACTCGATCATCCTAGGGCTGGTCAGCATCTTTTACGCCCTGGCCATCGCGTTAATTCCCTTCATTGCGAAAAGGATCATCTCGGGCGATGTCGGGTCAACCGCGTTTGCGCTGGTGAGAGCAGGCGGGGTTGCGGCCGGCGCCGCCCTGGCTGGAGTCAGCGGCTTTGCGGCGGGAGCGAGTCCGGCTTTTGCCGGCGCTACAGCGTCGGGTGGTGTGGGCGCTTCGTCCACGTCTACTGTCCTGGCGTCGTCCACTGCGCCCCCTACTCCCTCGATGCCCGATTTCATTCGCTCGGGAGTTGCGAGCGCGATGAACAGCAACAGCAGCCCAGCCGTGCCTGCATCTAATGCAAGCAGCAACGAAAGTTCTGACAAGCGAGATCTTGCCGCTGCCATGTCGGGCAGCAGTGGCCGACATGGGTCCAGTTATCGACCCCATTCGGTAACCCAAGTCGTCAGTTTTAACGTGGGGAGGGCGCTCGGAAGAGCCGCGGGAAGGAACAATGCCGAGAACAATTAGCTCTGGCAGAGGAGGTTTCTATGTGGAGGCAGCCGCCGATCTGGGAGCCGCAAGGGACGAAGTTCCGGCCGTACAGCATCACGACCCTGATCTTCTTTTATATCGGAAGGTTTTTCGGCCGTTTGTTTGGCCGGCGTCATTGATTGTCGTTGAACACGAAGAAGGTACGCGAACATGTGGTTGAAAAAGAAAAATCCGTCTAAAGAAGCCGATGCACCGGAGAAGCTCCGCTACAGCCGCTATTACGAGCATGATGGGATCTTACGGGCCTACGCCAACCGCGCAATGGTGCTGGCGTTCTTGTGCGTGCCTACAACGATGCTGGCGCTCGCCTTCGCCGCCTATGTCCGCCTACAGCCTCCCACAGTCATTCGTGTGGATGAGAACGGACTGGCAACGGTTCTGGGTGTGACGAAACCGGGTATTTCGGTGACGCAAGGCCCGGGATCGGAGCCGACCGAGTTTGAGAAGCGGGCATTCGTGCGCTTGTTCCTGGAACGTTATCTGAACTTTTCGCCGACGAATGTGAGCCGTAACTGGGCTGACAGTTTGAACATGATGACTGCCAATCTGCGCCGCACGGCATACGCCGGCATGCAGAAGGATGACTTCATTGGAAAGATCGAAGACGATCAGACGACCTCGGACTTTCAGATGCGCTCGCTTGAAGCCTCCAAGGAAGATCCGCTCACCTATACGGCATTCGGGGTCAAAGAAGTCCATCACATTCACGAACACAACGAAACCATCGACAAGGTGGTCAGCGAATTCCACGTAAGGCTGCTGGTCGAGAGGCGGTCGGAGCAGAACCCCGGCGGCCTGCTGGTTGGAGAGTATTGGGAGCGCGCGATCGAAGGCGAAAAACGCGATTGGGTGCTGCAGCAAGCCGGTCTGAATAGCCCGCAATGAGGCGGACGGAAGGAGTTGGAAACATGGAAACCAAAACACCAGACAGCTCTGCGGCGCCAGCGACCACAAGCGTCGGTGGTGCAAATACACGCCGCAGACACCGTAATGGCAGTGACCCGAATCTTCGTTACTTTCTCCCCAAATCAGGGTCTTCTCCGGCCAAGCCGGAGTTGGGCCAGGAGATGGCCAGCGAGGGTGAAGCGTTAATCGAAGCGTTCAAGAACGGCCAGCCGTTCTATACGTTGACGGCATGGAAAGCCGTTCCGGAGGTAAATGGCGGCGGTAGTCCTGTGATCGTGAAACAGGCTGTCGTCCAGAAGCCGACTCAAAGTTAGTTCGAAAAGATCAGCACGAAGAGTTCTCAGATGACCAAACGATGATGTTGGTCCTTTGAGCGCCCTGCGGCTTTATGCGGGGAAATGTGCTGACCGGGGCTTTTTTTCACTTGAAGGCCTGGCCAAGCGAACCCGAAATGGGGGTCAGGCAAGAGCGAGAAAGCTTGCGGTCACGCAAACTCCTTAACTCTTTCCGGCCTCCCGGAACAAACAGTTAAGGAGAATAAAAAAATGACGAAGAATACCAAGACGAACAAGTACAGAATTCCGGCCGATCAGCTCCAGAACCTTGAGATCGACCGCAACGGACGGGTCACTCCGCGGTTGCACGATCTTGATCCACTCCAGAACACGCTGCTCAGCGTGCTCTATCCCGGAATCAAGGTAGCGAGTGTGAACGTGCCGGCTGAGCCTCTCGACGATTACGAAGAATCACAGGTCGAGAACGCCCTTGCCCGGCTCGTTTGGAACGGGATTCACTACAAATTGGTCGGGGCAAGCGGCTCGGCAAAGAAGGGCAAGTTCTACTTTGTCGACCAGCAGCACAGCCGGGCCATCGCCGAGCGGTTTCAGCACTGGCCGCAGGC
>CAVYWE010000008.1:0-618705 GCA_963772195.1 uncultured Acidobacteriaceae bacterium
AGCGATCAGGTGGCAAAGCGATGGACCGAGAGGCTACTGGAGCCGCAGCCGGAACAACAGTCGGAAGAACGACCGGAGCGACACGCGGGTTCGCCGGCACGCCCGCTTCCAAGGCGCCGGAGTCGAGCGACGTCCGCGTTCGGTCTTCTTCGAGATTGTTCACAGGTTCCACGAATCAATATTTGGTGGCGCTACGTTTCGATACAAACGCTCCCCGGCTCAGAGGACCCCAGCAACCAGGGCGGAATCACCTATTTTAACCTCTCCCATATATAAGGACGAAGAATAACCGCCAGCGCCCCTCCACCGGGTTCTCCCGGTGTCGCCTCAGGCACCCATAAATAAGGACGCAGTGAACCAAGCGTCCCGACCCTGAGAGCTGACGGCTGACGGCTGATTGCTGCCCCCCCTCACTGCGCCCGCGCCAGTTCCCGGATCTCGTTCAAGTACTCCACATACACCGGAATCGGAATATCCGGCGAGTCCCCATCATTCAGAAAATGGGACAGCCGAATCTCCATGGGAATCGAGCTGATGACTTCACGGAACCGCGCCATCTTCAAATACTTCACCCGCCAGATCTCGAGCATCAACGAACGAAACTCTTCGCTGATAAAGCCCATCCTTCGCTCTCCCAAATAAACCGCGTCGAAATGCCGTGTCCTGAGCGCCTTTCGAATGGGATCGTCGGGTAGAGAGAACGTATACACCAGGTGAAGCACGTCCGCCAGATCGCCCCACAGTACTTTCTCTTCGAAGGCGCTGAAGCGGAACGAGGCCGCGCCGCGTTGCTGAACCACCCGCGCGTGATCGTTCGCGCTCAGCGCATGACGCCCCAGTTCCTCGCGAAACCATTGCAATCGCTCCCTGGCAAGGTTGTGCCGCAGGAACTCCACCGCGTAAGCGTTCGGCAAGTAGATCTTCGGATCACCATCCAGGCGCGCCAGCCACGGACCCCAGTCGTTCTGTGCCAGCATGCCAAGTAATTCCGTCAACTGCGCCAGTGTAACGTCAGGGTTATACTTCACAGCCTGCCAGAAATGTTCCGTCCAATCGTAGGTCGCGCCATAGAGCTGGATACCCTCTTCAATCGGATACCAGTTCGATAGCACGCGTCCGGGAATCGATGGCGAAGCGCTCCAGCAGTTCAGCGAATGCTTCCATTTCTCCTGCACCGCCAGGAACGCCTCGCCATACCCCGGCGGAACCGGCTCCTTCACGCGTGCGAGCGCCCGCCGCAATTCTTCGCTGGTGTGCGTCACTAGAGTCTCCAGGGGCCGTTCGTCTTCCATCGAGATCAACCGGCTTTCGATCCCGCGCCGCAGCAATTCGCCTGCCAGCCGGCGCCGCTGCCCGTCATCCAGGCCACCCTCAACATTCCAGCGCCCCGTTTGCGACTCGATGTACTGAAACAACTCAGCCAGCGACTTGAACTCGATGAAGCCATGAAGCGCGAACGTCACTGGCCGACCATCCTTGGGGATGGTGGTGGAAGGCGTGACCAGTGCCTGCAGCGAAACAGCTTCCGCGCAAAGAGGCGAGCGCACGCTCAAAACCGTCAAAGCCGCGCACAACATCAACCATGGCACCGCCTCAATTTTTCTTGAACGTTCTGTCACGAATCCCCTCCACCACTTCGTCTGTGTGGCGCGGACACTCCTGTCCGCGAACTCGCCGCCGAAGCGGAAAATTCGAGGTTACCGCAAATTTGGCTATCCAAGAATTGGTAGGATGATTCACCGCGCAAATGGCGCACCGCGCCAGAAGAGGAGCCAGCCACGTGAACATGCTGACGCTATTCGGATTGTTCGCAGTGACCGCGATGTTGGTCACTTATGCGCTGGAGAATCGCAGTTCCTGGTTCATCCTGGCGTTCGCCGTGGCCTGCGCGCTCGGCTCTGCTTACGGTTTTCTGCAGGGCGCATGGCCCTTTGGAGTCGTCGAGGCCATCTGGTCGCTCGTGGCCGTACGCCGCTGGTATCGCGCCACACAATGAGAATGGACCACACAGCCTGCCTTTCACTTCACGCAGAAGGCAACAATCGTCTGCCCGCGCGGACCTCGTGTCTTCTCCAGTTTCTCCAGCAGCCTCGCTTCCAGGTCGTCGGAGTCGACGACCATCTCGCACGCAGCAATCTGTTCGTCACTCGCGCCGTGAAAACAAAGTTCGCAGACTCCCAGCCCGCCTTCTGTCCGCACGGGAGGACCAAACGTGCGGCACGTCATCGGCCTGGCATCGTAAAGATCGCACAATCCGGTCTCCGGATCGAGCACCGGACAGACCTCATCGTTCGCAAATTCCGCAAAGCGCTCCTCCGCCTCCGGACCTTCGTCGAGCACGCCCGTTCTCGCATTGCCCGGAAACTCCACTGACAAGCGCTGAATCGAATCTCGCGCCCGCAAGCGAATTCGCCCCGCCCTTTGCGGGTCCGTCTTTTCGAGGTCAGCCAGCCCCTCCTGCAACCGCACCACATCCAGTTGATTGATGGCAAATACGCCCACGCAGCACTGCGTGCATCCCGGACGACACACCAACCACTCGCCGCTGCGCCGCGCGGCATCGGCCAGAGCAGCGTCCACGATCTGGATCAGCGCGCCATCAGAAGCCGGCAATCGCCGCGAAGACATGTCGGAAGCATACCGCATCGCCCGTGTGGCGCGGGCGCCCCGCCCGCGAACTCCCGCCGCATGGCACACCCAGAGCGGCCATCTCGCCCTCAATGGATTTCCCCGCAGCCCCACTTGCGCTCGCACCTCGTATACGCTTTGATAAACCACATGACAATTTCTCGCCGCCTCTGCCTGCGCTGGATCTTCCTCCTCCTTTCGCTACTCACCGTGAGCGCCGCCAAAGACACCCCAACAAAGAAATACCTCCTTTTCGTCGGCACTTACACCGAGAAGGAGAGCAAAGGCATTTACGCCTACCGCTTCGATGCCACCACCTCTGAGCTAACTCCGCTCGGTGTAGCGTCAGAAACCACCAATCCATCATTCCTCGCGATCGATCCGAGCCGCCGCTTCCTCTATACAGTGAATGAAGTCCGGAAGTATAAAGGTGCCGACAGCGGAGCAGTCAGCGCCTTCGCCATCAATCGACAGACTGGCAAGTTATCGCTCCTGAACGAAGTCGCCTCGCGCGGCGCCGACCCTTGTTACATCGCATTCGACAAGACCGGCAAGTTCGCCCTGGTGGCAAACTATACCGGAGGAAGCGTGGCTGTGTTCCCAGTTCGAAACGACGCTCGAAGCGACGCCCGAAACGACGCACGAGACGATGCCCGAGCGGACGGCCACATAGGTGAGTCCTCCGCCTTCGTTCAGCACGTCGGGTCGAGCGTCAACAAAGAACGCCAGCAAGGCCCGCACGCGCATTGGATCGAGACCACACCCGACAATCGTTTTGCGATCGCAGTCGATCTCGGCCTGGATGAGCTGCTGGTGTACCGCTTCGACGCCGACGCAAAGACAAAGCCGGGATCCCTAACCGCGAACGATCCTCCCTACGCCAAGCTCGCCCCCGGCGCCGGCCCTCGCCACCTGGCCTTTCATCCGAACGGCAAGTTCGCTTACGTGATAAATGAATTGCAGTCCAGCATCACCGCGTTTTCCTACGATGCGAGCCACGGCGAACTGCATAAGCTGAAAACGGTTTCGACACTTCCCAAAGGCTTCTCCGGAAGCAACGACGCCTCCGAAATCAAGGTGCATCCGAGCGGCAAGTTTCTATTCGCCTCCAATCGCGGACACAACAGCATCGCCGTCTTCTCCATCGACAGCCATACCGGCACTCTAACTTTCGTGGATCATTTCCCCACCCAAGGCAGGACGCCGCGCAACTTCGAGATCGATCCCACCGGCAAACTCCTGTTCGTGGCCAATCAGGACACCAATAACATCGTGGTTCTTCGCATCGACCCCAACTCCGGAAGACTAACTCCCACCGGCCAGACGCTCCACGTCCCCTCGCCAGTGTGCCTGAAGTTCATGGCCATCGAATAAAACACAACTACCAAAGTCAATTTCTGGAATGAACAAAAGCGGGTAGGCGAAAAAACGCGGGGAGCCTGAACTGCATATCGTGGTCAGCAAATACAAAAGGCCGCTCTTTCGAGCAGCCTCTTGGTTTCTAAAGCGAAAAGCTAACGGCTAAGAACCGATCTCTAGTCTCCGGCCACCGGCTCGCCAACTTCTTGACTCTTTCTCGCCGCACCGTTCCCATTTGCGGGAGCAATCGCCGCTGTGATCGCGCCCAGCGGAATGAATCCACCTTCGTTCGACGTTGCCGGCTTCTCCTTCAGAACAACTTCCCGATAGAGCTGCGCCATGCGAGCGTCGTAGGCCGCGTCGTTCTTGACCTTGTTGCTCTCGGCCTTGCTGTCGCGAGCCCGCTTCTTCTCTTCGCGCGCCGTCTTCGCAATGCCCAGCTTGTCGAGATCGTGCTGCACTTCGTGAGTAACGATCTCTTCGCGCAGATAGAGCGCGTGCTCCTTGTCTTCCATGTTCACTTTCTTGCCGCCCGCGAAGATCTCGTGACGTCCGTGCTCTTCGTACCACTTGGTCAGCGTCGACGTCATGTGCATCTTCTCAATGATGTTGCGCCAGCCCACGCCCGTGTTGTAGGCGCAGAAGCTGATCTCGCCTTCCTGCGTAGCATAAGGAATGATGCACTGCTCGGTGCGCCGGAAGTCGTAGTTAAACAGATCCTGGAACCACATCCCCGCGATGAACAGGAAATTCCACCGGTCCTGACGCCGCTTCATCACGTCGTCAATCGTCCGGTCAGGACCAACCTTGCCATAGTTCTTGCCCGTAGCATTGAAGTTCTTGTCGAACTTCTTGAGCAGGTCCGTAAGTTTGAAGTGCGTAGGCGACTGGAACGAATCATAGTTCTTCATCAGGCACAAAGCCATCCCAAACGCAGTCCAGAATTTGCTGCGAGCCGCATCGTTGACCTTCGCAATATCCTTAGCCAGCTGATCGCCCTTAAGGAAAGCCGTGACCGGAACCGCTTCCTTAGTCTCCTTATCAATCATCAACGCCATCCCTGTCCCGCAATTGGGATGGCATCCGCAGGAAAGTTGGCCCCAGTCGTTGTTTGTATCCTGAGCGTGCATGACGTCGGCCCAGTCGGAGAACGTGCTCATAAAGCTGATCGGATACCAGTCGCGGGCCGGGACGCCGAACCCGGTCTGATTCTTAACGTCGTGCGCCAGGTGCGCCAGTGTGTAACGCTGCGCTTGCCGGCGATCGTCGGTGATGGCCTCGTCGCGTCCCGTGAACGAAACCGGCTGGAAGCTGAGGAAGCCGATCTTCTTAGGATTATCGAGCGCGAACTGAATGATGCGTCCGACCTGCTCATTGTTAATACCGTTGATGATCGTAACCACGGGCACAATTTCGCAGCCCGCGCGATGCAGATTGTCGATCGCCTTCAACTTCACATCGAACAAGTTGCCGACGGCGCGATGATCGTTGGCGGCGTTGCCGATCCCGTCAAACTGGAGATAGGCGTATCGCATTCCCGCCTCAACCGCCTGCTGACAGAATTCATAGCTCTTGGCGAACTCAATTCCGTTGGTTGCCGCCTGCACGCTGTTGTATCCAACTTTGCGGGCGTAACGAACCGCATCGAGGAAGTAAGGCGACAGCGTAGGCTCGCCACCCGAGAACTGCACCGACATCTGACGCCGCGGCTTAATCGTAATCGCGTTGTCGAGCACCGTCTTGATTTCTTCCCACGTAAGTTCGTGGACGTAGCCAACCTGGTTCGCGTCCATGAAACAGGGATCGCACATCATGTTGCAGCGATTCGTAAGATCGACGGTGAGCACCGATCCACGTCCATACTTCACCGTGGACGAACCGTGGTGATGCAGCTTCTCGTCGTTGTGGGCCTTGATATCGCGGCCGGGGAAAACTTCTTCAAGATGCTGCGAGAATTCCGTGTCAATCGACATCAAGTCTTCGAAGTGACCGTGCTTCACGCAGTCCTTGACCATCCAGATCTTGCCATCGCGTTCGATGATCTGGGCCTTGATCTCGCCGACTTTTTCGTCCATCAAAACGTCAACCGGCAGATGGCCGTCGAGAATTTGCTGCCGAATTTCCGGGACGCACTTCGGACAAAGTGAATCAGTCGAGCGCGGCCAGCCGAGCGGCGGCTTCGACTTTTCCCACGATTTGAGCAGCGGCTTATCGGACCACTTCGGAGTCGGCGACGCATTCGGAGAAACGCGGTTCAGGCGTTCAAAAACTGCCCATGCGCCGGTGGCGGCAATCGTCACGGCCTTCTCAACATACTTAATCGGCTTGTGCATTCTGCTCTCGCTTTCCTAAACTCGGGAGTTAGAACTGTCCCCGCGGTCCCGCGTACGGGAACCTATGTAAACAGACTTTCCACGGAGAAACCTACCTGTGAAACCCAGAAGTTTCGATGCGTGGAACGGGTCACAGTGATCCTATTGAAACCGTGGCCTTTAAGCACGAAGAAGGCAATGAAGGGGAGAAAATCGGGGTTAAGCGGCGAATTCGGGCATTTTATGGTGGTAAGTTATTGAAAAGACAGGGTAGATGCGCTGATCTGGCGTCGAGGTCTTTTGAGGCGGATCCAGGACCATGCGACCTAAACGCCAGCCGAAAACTGTCGTCGAAGCGGGAGCTTGGACGCGGCACCGTAGTAAATAGTGCTGAGCGCGAAAGCCCGCACCACCCGCCTGATTTGACCAGAGTAGCCCACCATTCAAAACTTAAATTCCATTGACAGGCGACCCATTTGGGAGCACAATTCCGTCGCTGCGGCTGCCGGGTCTCGGATGACAAGGCGTTCGGACCACTGGCCGCAGTTGCAATCGTACTTTTCGGCTTGCGCCAGGACTTTTGTCAATTACAGGATTCCCCTTCCTGATTCCAAATTTTGTTTCGAGTCCAGGCAGAACTTCCCCAAGAGAGAACGCGCCATGACTATAAATCTCCGCCCCCTGACAAGAGAAAAGAGAGAGGTTCTATGACAAGACTTTTGATGCCGGTTACTACTCTGACGACCCTGAAGAAGGTAGCCTTTGCGCTTTTCTGCGGCGTCGCATGCGGTTTGGTGAGTTTAGTTCTGATGGTGTCGGCGGCAATGGCTCAGGTTGACGGCGGACCTCCCAACCCTAGCAGCGGACCGGCTGCACCTCTACCTGCTTCGGGAGCGAATGACCCGATTATTGGGTTACCTGCCACCCCGAATTATGGAAACTGCTTCCCGTTTGGGTGCGCCTACAATGGGCATTACCAACAGGTCTATACCAGCAGCCAGTTTTCCGGGCCAGTGACTATCACAGAACTATATTTCTACAATACCGTGTACAACAACAGCGCAACTGCCATGAACTCCGGCACGTGGACGATTTCGCTTTCCACCACCTCTGCCAATTGGAACACTCTCTCGGCCACTTTCGGCACCAATATAGGACTTGACAACACTCAAGTCTTCAGCGGCAATCTCGCCCAAACTTGGGCTTTCGGGGATACGCTTGCCATTGTTCTGACCACGCCATTTACCTACAATCCCTCCTTGGGAAATTTGCTAATGACCGTCGTTGCAACCGGTACAACGGCTCCGGGTGGTCTTATCTTTTTTGATTCAAATACTGCAAATACGATTATGGGCCGCGTTTATTGCTCTGAGACGGAGGGAGCGGGAGTTGATTGTGGGGCTATCGGAAACGTGCAATCCGGGTTCGGTTTGGTGACGGGATACACTGCCGTCGGCGTACCAGAGACGCTGACCGTGAATCTACTGGACTCGGGTTCTGGCACAGTGACAGATAATACCGAGGCGATCAGCTGCAGCGAAGCTAGCGGAACCGTAACGGGAACGTGTTCGGCGAGCTATCCGTTCGGCACCGTGGTGACACTGACGGCGAACGCGGGCTCGGGGTCCACATTCGCGGGCTGGGGCGGCGCCTGCGCGAGCTTTGGAACGACCACGACGTGCAACGTAACGATGAACTCCGCGCAGAACGTCACCGCGAGTTTTGATATACCAGGGCAAACAGTGACGCAGACGGTTAACACGGAGACACCGTCTACTTTCAATTACAACGGCGGCTACACAAACGGCGGCACCGATTACACTGCACAGCTGACGAGCGGGACATCTGTAACCTCGTCGGTCACTGAGATTACGTTCGCAAGCCAAACCGACTGCAACAGCAGCTTTACCAACACACCCTTTGCTGGCGCTCAGTGCTTCGTAGCTGGCGGTACGGCCACAGCGGCGGTGGCATATGAGCTCACATGTCCTGGGTATTCCGGTACGAATGGTACGTGTGGCTCGGACGCACTCCCCAATTTCTTTGCCACGCTAGGCAGTGATTTCTCTTTCAACATTGGCGACAACCCGGGTCTCGGCTTGGTCGGCACTCCTCCTAATGAAACTCTAACGTACAACGGAGGCAACCCACTGGTAAGCATTTTGAAATACGTGGGTCCCGATCCGCTGCACCCGTGCACACTGAATCCAAATTCCCCGCCGGTTTCCTTGAGCAACCAGACCAGCTCCTTCACTTTCGTAGATCCCGGCTCTAAACCGATTCAAGGCGGTAGCGGAGGCACGGGTTCGTGCTGGAAGCTATTGTACGGCACGCCGGGTGAGGCGCCGAGCGTTACCGTCGCTGCGCCCGTGAATAATGGCGTATATCTGCAGAACCAGAATGACCCAACGACTAAAGCGAACTACACTTGCGACACGGTATACAACGGCGTCAATACTCCAACCGGGGGAACCTACCCTCCCTATACTGCAACCGGACCGTACTTGACAGGTACCTGCAGCGCGCCGGTCGCTAATGGGGCGCAGTTCGATACCAGCACGCCGGGTCCACATACCTTCACTGCAACCGTATTGGACTCCGCCACGAACACCGCCTCTTCAACGGTGACTTACTACGTGCAGGGGACTTCGAGCACGGGAGTCACTTCCAACGCGAATCCTTCGCACTATGGCCAATCCGTTACGTTCACTGCGGCCGTGACGGGAGTGGGGACTCCGACGGGGACGGTGCAGTTCGCGATTGACGGCAGCTCCTTCGGTCCGCCGGTCACTCTGTCTGGGGGTTCGGCTTCCTCGGGCAGCATTTCCACGCTGACGGTGGGGACGCACATCGTCACCGCAGCCTACTCGGGCGACAACAGCAACGGCACAAGCACGGGGACACTGAGCGGCGGCCAAGTGGTCAACCCGGCGAGTCAGACGATCACCTTCACCACAAGCGCACCGACCAGTGCAGCCTACAACAGCAGCTTCACCGTGGCGGCCACGGGTGGCGCCAGTGGGAACCCCGTGACCTTTACGAGTTCCGGGGTCTGCAGCATCACGGGCACAACACCGGGTACAGCAACCTACCTGATGACCAACAGCACAGGAACATGTTCGGTGATTGCCAACCAGGCGGGCAATACGAACTACTCGGCGGCACCGCAGGTCACGCAGACCGTAAACGCGACTGGACCACTGCTCAGCCTGACCCCAACCACCATTAACTTTGGCAATGTGTACTTGTTTAACATTGCCGTTAAGACATTGACACTAAAGAACACTGGAAACGCCACACTTAACATCAGTGGGGTTTCACTAACCTTCGGGCAGGCCGATCAAGATTTCGGGTTTGTGAATTTGTGTCCGGCCTCGCTGGCCCCGGGTAAGAGCTGCATCATTTTCCTGGGGTTCTGGGCGGACCAATTGGGGACCCAAACCGGTACCCTGGTCATCACCGACAATGCGCCAGGAAGCCCCCAACAAGTCGCCATCACAGGCAATGGGATCAAGAAACACTAATAGATCATAGATCAAGGATATAAGGTCGAACATCCTAGCCGGGCCATTCTCAAGGCTCGGCTTTTTTATTGCGCCACCTATTTTTGACTGATCAACGTGACATCCCTGATCCAGTGAGGGTAATAGCGCAGCACAAGAACGCTATGACGATGGTGGCGTTTGAAGTCCAGCTGGTTGTCATCCCGGGGACATCCCGCGGGATCTGTCGCGAGGTAGCCTCACGGTGCCGCTTACTTTTGTTTCTTAACTTTTCCCGGCTTGCGACCAGTGGGCGGACTCTTCGTACATGAGTTTCAGGTCGGAGCGCTGCAACAACTTTTCCGCACCGGGTTCTTTTTTCATCGCCTCCAGGGTGCGGATAACTGCTCGATAATTATCCTGGGCTTCTGTATTGTTGGCGGAATCGCGGGCGATCGTCGCGAGCAGGTAGTGTGCGTGTGCGCTCAGCGCCTGTTGTCCGAGTTTGTCCGCAAGCAGCGAAGACCGCTCTAACTCCTGCCGAGCGTGGGTATAGTCATGGCTTTGTATCATAGCTTCCGCCATGAAAATCGAGCACTCCACCGAAGAGTATTTCAGACCCGAGTCATCAGCCTGATGGACCAGCGCCCGCAGGATCGGAATGATCTGTCGTCCGCTCTTTTCCCGTACTTCGACTTTGGCCAGGCCGATTTTGGCGAGCAGAATCCGTTCCACTTCCTTGCTGCGTGTGGCGGCCTGCAATGCCTGCTCGTAAAGGGGATGAGCGGCTTTGAAATTCCCCTGATAGAAGAACGCATCACCTTGTAATCCCAAAATTTTCGCTACCAAACCGTCGTTCTTCAGTTCACGAGACAAGCTGAGCGCTTCCTCCAAAGGACCCTTTGCTTCATCTCCGCGCCCGGCGAAGATGAGCGACTCTGAGTAACTCCCGAGAATTTCTGGCATCCAGGAAGTCCGATCCTTGAGATCGCGTAAGGTCTTGAGAGCATCTTGCTTGGAGTTAATTGCCGCACCGAAACGTCCCTGATAATCAAACAAAGCACCCAAGCCATACGATGCGAGAGCGGTGCCGTGCGGGTCGTTCATGCTGCGTCGTAAATCCAGCGCCCGCATGTAGTATGAAACAGCCTGATCGTACTGACCCATATTGGCTGAAACCTGACCTAGATTCTGAATCGCCTCGACGATATCCTGTGGCACTTTCGATTTTTCGCGAAGCTGCAGTACTTGCTGGAAGTAGGTAAGAGCGTCCTCGTACTGATTTTTTTCCGAGTACACACTTCCAATGTTGTTCAGACAGACAGCTTGCAAACTTTCATTGCCGATGTCTCGCTCCAACCCCAACGCTTCCTTATACATCTTGAGCGCCTCATCGTGGTCGCCGCGGTCGTTGGAGAAATTGCCCAAATCGATAAGAGTGTCGGCCAAGCCGCGCTTATCGCCGATATCACGGCGAATCTGCAGAGCTTCCTGCAGGTTGGACATCCCATCTTTGGCATTACCGAGCGCAATCTGGGCCCTGGCCATTTCGTTGAGGCTGAAGGCCAAACCGCGCTTTTGACCGATGTGGCGCCAGATTGTGATTGCCTCCTGTTCATTGCGCAGAACTTCCTCAGGCTTGCTCAACATCCTGTACGCTACAGCCATGAGGTGCAGACTGGTGGCTTTTTGTTCCGGGTTGTCCACTTGTACAGCCAGGCTATAGGCGCGATTCAGGGGATCAAAACTTGCCTGCGGGTCGCCACTCTTGATCTGGATGCGGCCAAGGTCAAGAGTTGCTCCCACCTCCTTGGGGTTTGAGGACAGGATTTTCAGGTAATAGTCCCGGGCCTTTACAAGATCGCCAGAATCCTGATAGAGGCTAGCCAGCGCCGATCTGACGTCAGAGTTATCAGGCGAGGCCTTAGCCAGGTTTTCATAAGCCTTTATGGCTTCGGGATAGTTTTTCATCACCTGCAACTCGATGGCATTAATCAGATACTTCTCCGCCTGAGGGAGGTCCTGGCTCAGCCCCACGGCTTTCTTGGCGGACCGCTCCGCTTCGCTGTCATAGCCCAAACTGCTGTAGGCTTGTGCCAGCTTGGAAAATGCCAGCGCGAAGGCTGGGTCATCCTTGGTCGCCGCCTCGAATTGCTTTTGCGCTTCCAGATTTTTCTCCTCACGCTGGGAATTGATTCCCTGGTTGTACTCGCGCAGCGCAGCGACGGAGTGTGAACTGGGTTGAAAAGAACTGGCCTTCAGCTCCTTCAGTACATTTTCGGGGAGCGCAAGTTTCTGGCGGATGGACTCCGCCAGGCGATCAATCGCGCCTGGAATCTCCTTTTCGCTTGGCACATCAATTTTCAGCGGAACTGCGTTGCCGTTCTTGATGTCCTGAAGCGTGGCATCAATGCGGATTTGGTCGCCGAACTTGGCGTACTGTCCCCAAACCACGCGGTCGGCGTTGCTGAAATCAGCCACGCGGCGGATCATCGCCGGGTCGAGGACGGTGGTGGAGGAAATGCGCAAATCGGCGAATACCTGGTGCAGACTATTAGGATTGACGGTCCGCAACTGCGCCGATTGCCCGACGTCGGTGCTCAGCATGTCGGAAAGGCTGGGGCCCAGCCAGTCCAGGGCGGGATCCCCGGAGGCATTGCGAAACGGCAGAATCGCCAGCGAGACCACTGGGCCGGATGGGGCTCGGGCATTGGTCGGTTTGAACAGCTTGTCACGCAGCAGGAAGCCGACAATCGCCAGCACGAGCACCGCCGCGACTCCGCCGAACCAATGCCAGGGGATGGTTTGTCCCCAGGGCCGGCTGCTGCTCGGGAACTTCAGTGTGGCTGCGGCGCGTCCGCCCTGCCAGGCTTCGAGGTCGGTCAGGATCTCGCCCACGTGCTGATAGCGGTCCGGAAGTTTCGGTTCCAGGCACTTGCTGACAATATCGCTGAGCGCATGTGGAATGCTGGCGCTTTGCTCCGAAACTGGTACAGCGCGTTCGTGCGTGCGCTTGACCAGACTTGCCAAAGCGCTGTCAGCTTTGTAGGGCATCTTGCCGGTCAGCAACTCGTAAAAAATCAATCCCACCGCAAACAGGTCTGAACGTTCGTCCAGTGGCTTGCCCAGTCCCTGTTCCGGCGACATGTACTCCATCGTGCCCACGATGGCGCCGGTCTGAGTCATGCCGCCTTCGCTGTCCAGCAAGCGCGCCAGGCCGAAGTCCATCACTACGACCCGCCCCTGTTTGTCGCGCATGATGTTTTGCGGCTTGAGGTCCCGATGAATGACGCCCACCGCATGGGCTGCTTCCAGGGCGCGGCAGACCTGCCGCATTATTTCCACCGCTTCCTCTGGCTGAAATATCTTGTGCTGGGCAATCAGGCTGCGCAGGTCCTGGCCCTCGATGTACTCCATGGTGATGAACTTGATTCCATCGGCATCGCCCATGTCGTAAATGCGAACCACGTTCTTGTGCGTGACTTGGTGGGAGAGCACCAGCTCCTGCTTGAAGCGGTCAAGGATGGCAGAATTTCCAGTCAGTTCCGGACGGATCACTTTAAGCGCAACCGTGCGATTCACTTCGCGATCGCGCGCGCGGTAAACCGCTCCCATGCCTCCTTCCCCAAGAATCTGCAGGATTTCGTATCGGCGCCCCAGTACGGTGCCGGGCCGCAAGAGGGTTTGGTTGTCCGAGTCGGAAGGACGACTCGTTCCCGCGCTGGCCGCGAAAGTTCCTTCCGCAACAGTAGGAGCATCCGAAGTGAGTTCGAAACGAGTCGGGGACGATTCCGAAGTGAGACTGTCTGATGCTGGAGATGAGCCAACGTCCGAAGGGGATTTTACCGCAGCAGTGCCTTCGGCCTTGGTTGCTGGCTCGTCATCAGGACGGCGCACATGCCGTCTTTCCATGGTCTGTCTCCACAAGCACAAATAAGGGGAAGGAAGCGAGCCACGGTTGCCGCACCCGGCCAGGAGTGACTGGCGGAACCTGCCGCCCGGTTAACGGAGTATACAACAGAAGCCTAGGCTTTTTAGCCTATTTGCCGAACAAACCGAGGCCTTCATATCAATTCAGACGGCTTCAGACTGGCTCCATGGACGTTTTCCCGAAACCGGGGCAAGATGGCATCACTTCCCCGCTGAGCTAATTAGCTCCCGGAGGCAGTTTATGAAGCAGGCAAATTGGTTAGTCGTAGTGACGTTGGTGGTGCTCTCGGGCATAGCGGCTGCGCAAAAGATCGGCAGCACCAGGGTCGTGGCCCAGGTGCCATTTGAGTTCATGGTCGCAAACAAGATCGTTCCCGCCGGCGAATGCGTCGTACAGGCAGCCAACGACGATGGCAGGATTCTGATGATCCGCAACACGGAGGCAAAGGTGGCCCTGCTTTCTCCGTCATCTCAGGCAGAGGGCAAAGAAGACGCCTCTCATTATGCGCTGGTCTTCAAGCACTACGGAGACCGTTACTTCCTGTCGGGGATCAAGCTCGAGGGCAGCAACATCACCTACCGTCTGCCAGAAAGCAAAGTGGAGGCTGAACTGCGCGCCCAGAACACGTCCGCCACAGAAGAGACTCTGCTCGCGTCACTGAAATAGTTAGGGAATATTAGCGGGTGCCCCGTCCAAGCTTCGCTTGGGCGGGGTTTTTCGTCACCGACTTAGTAAGCAGTTCCGGAGCGCGGTTCTCAAAATGCGGCTGGCCCGAGTTACCTGCCCAGTGCTCACCTAGGTGGCGCTAGTCTCCAGCAGCGGATCGGCCTCTACCTCTGCTTCGAGTTTTAGATCGGACATCTCCAGCTGAAGATTACCCGGGTTAGTAGCATAAGCCAGTCCTGTGTCCATCTCGATGACCCCCTCGCGGATAAGTCTCTCGATGTTGCCGTCAAAATGTTGCATGCCATCCTGTTCGCCAACGCGCATCGCATCGAGCAAGGTCTTGCCGTCGGATTCGCCTTTCTCGACATACTCGCGAGTGCGCAGAGTGGATTTCAATATTTCAATCACAGCGATCCGTCCAGTCCCATCCTTACGAGGAATAAGTCTCTGTGAAATGATGTAGCGAAAGCTCTTCGCCAGGCGGTTCCGAAGGGTGTGCTGCTCCGCCATCGGGAAGGCTCCCACGATTCTCTCCACCGTCTTCGACGCGTCGATGGTATGCAGTGTGGAGAGCACCAGGTGACCCGTTTCCGCTGCTTCCATCGCGATTTCGATGGTCTCTTTGTCTCGCATCTCTCCCACAAGAATCACTTTGGGAGCCTGGCGCAGCGCCGCCCTTAAGGCGAGGGCAAAGCTCGGCGTATCGCTGTGCAATTCCCGTTGATTCACAATGCAGTTCTTGTGGGGATGAAGAAACTCTATGGGATCTTCGATCGTGAGCACGTGATAGCACTGCTCTTTATTAATTTTGTCGATGATAGCCGCCAGCGTAGACGATTTGCCGGAGCCGGTCGGGCCCGTCACCAGCACGATTCCATTGCGCAGCTCCACAATCTTCCCCAGTTCGGAAGGCAAGTTCAGCGTTGCGAAGTCTGGGATCTTACTGGGAATTACCCGCATCACGACAGCACAGGAGCCGCGCTGCATGAATACGTTGACCCGAAACCGATGTGCACCCGGCAAGCTGTAGGACACGTCGCAGGAACCGAGTTCCTTCAAGTTATCAATTGCCTCCTGGTTGCTGCCAATGAGATCAGACCCAATGCGCCGGGTATCGTCATTCGTGAGAACTCGTGTCGCTCCGGCCGAGGCCAGTTTTCCGCTAATTTCCACGAGCGGCGGCTTCCCGGGCGAAAAAAAGAGGTCGCTGATTTTCGGCGAACTTCTTAGCATCGCCGCCAGCAGCTCAGGAGTCGACATCGGCGCAGCGGCGGCGACTGCGGATGTCGGCGGAGCGGAAGGAGTTATATTCGGTACACCATTCGTAGGAGAAGACATAGGGGCGGTGGCCTCCTTTAGACAAGAAACTCAGGATAAGAAACTCAGAAGGTGGCTGTCTGAGAGATTCAGCCACGTTAAGGCTTACGTTGAGAGTACACACAGAGTCGCGGGTCAGAAAGATTACCGAAGATACCCTCTTGTTTCGTTGAGCCTTCGGCGGCAAGACTTGATGCAAGTACGTCCTTTCGGTGGAACGATCGCTTCTGAGGATCGGCCGGGTGGCCTGGGCTTTCTGGATTGACACAGGTGCATTCCACGCCCCAAACGACGAGACGGAGGACGTCCGGCCAACCAGACCACCTGATTAATTTGTCGGTAGCATGTCGCCCGTCGCGAGCACATAGGTGGTCAGCTTATCAAGCTTGATATTGAAACTCTTCGAAGTAAGGCTGACGGCTCCGTCACTATTGCGCGAGGACTGCACATTTTTCATCAGAGCGCGGTGTTCCGAAATAATTGACCCCGGTGAGGACGCCGAGGAACCCGTGTCCGTCCCCGTGTCACGGCCTGGAAACGGCTCCTGTGAAGCCGGATTGTTCCGGTCGGGGTATGTGCCCATCCCATTCCGATTTTTCTTGCCGCTTGGCGCGTCCGGGGGCTCATACGAGAGATCCTGCGACGTCATCGCCGCCGCGGGGTAATACCATGCGGTCAAGTAAACCTTCGACGCAAGCGAAAGCACAATGGGCGCTGATCCCTTTTTCCACTGGGCGGAGTCCATGCGGATGGCAAGGCGGGACGGCTCGGTTGCCGACTTAGCAACGGACTCGGTAACTTCTCCGGACAAGATGGCGTCCCGCGGAACTACTACGCCATCGACCAGGGTGGCGACTGCAAGTTTCGCCTGGACCCTGGCGCCGACGGGGGTTCTGCCGGCAGTTACGTTTTGCCGCATGATCACAGGAAACTCCCGCGCTCCCGCGGAACTGTGCGCGATGGGCGTCTGCTGACTGCGCGTTTGTCCACTGAGCAGTGCAGCAGAGCAGAGAATGACAGATGACACCGCGCGTCCGACTACGATAATCGTCTCATCGAACATGTGCGTCCCCCTTGCGGTTGACTGACCGCCGCGCCGCTTTGGATCGCGCAAAACCATACCTTACGGCGCGACTCGAATCCACGTCAAACCGCGGGACTTGGGTCAGGTGGCATTTCCGTCATCAGTGATTGAAGGAGAGGAAGGCTCAATGTGGCGCGTAAGGCGTTACGGTCTCGTGCAACCAGGCTTTAAACCGCCGATAAGCGGTTAGGGTTGTACCGACGAGTCTCGGCAATGCGGCACGGAGTTCTGCTGTAAGTGATACAGCAAGCACTGCATAAGGCCGTAGCACTATTGAGCTATGGCCCTTCCGCCGCCCGGATGATCGAATCAAGGAGTTGTATGCCAAGATTCTAACGGCTCCTGAGCAATTTGCTGTCACCGCGAAAAAATCAGTACTTACTAAGTGTAACGAAACGATATTCTGCTAGACTTTCCGCAAACACCGAGTGCGGGCTGTTGACTCGGACAAGTTATTGGGCAATTTTGGGAGGAGCCGTGCGAAAGACCTCCGAGAATTAATATTGGGGCGGTCGCTGGAATTCGATCTGGCCGATCATAGGTATACGATCCAAGCGGCTCGCCCATGGGTGGGCCATGGCATTGCACCCTGCGAGGAAGCGCCACTTTCCGGACGAAACGCCAGTCGAGTGGGACCCAATCCGGCGGGCCCTGGAAGAAAACGAAGACTGGTATCGCGATCTAATTGAGCACAGCCAAGACCTACTGTGCGTCCACGACCTTCTAGGCCGATTCCTGTCGGTCAATCCCGGTTCAGCGCGTCTACTGGGTTACACCATAGAAGAAATGCTCCAGAAGCCGATGCGGGATTTTATCGATCCACAATTCCGGGATCAGTTCGATGTCTACCTGCGCGAGATCGAGCGCACCGGGGAGTGTCGCGGGGTCATGGCGATGGTAACGCGATCAGGAGAGCAGCGGATCTGGGAGTATTACAACACGCTGCGAACCGAGGGAGTGGCAACGCCGATTGTGCGGGGGATCGCGCACGACGTCACGGAACGGGTGCGGGCGAAGAAGGCGCTGCGCGCGACCAACGAAGAACTGCTGAAAACGTTGTGGGAGCGGGAGCGGATGCTCCATGAGCTGACGCTGTTCCGGACGCTGCTCGACCAATCGAACGATGCCATTGAGGTAATCGATCCGGAAACCCTGCGTTTTCTCGATGTGAATGAGAAGGCGTGCGTGGAACTGGGGTACAGCCGGGAACGGCTTTTGTCCCTGACGGTTTCTGACATCGCCCCGGACTACGACGAAAGTTCGCGGGCGGAGGTGGAGCAGCAGTTGCGGGAGCGGGGATTCGCAATCATTGAAGGAGTGCACCGGCGGAAAGATGGAACTACGTTTCCGGTGGAAGTGAATTTACGAAAGGTGCGACTGGACCGGGAGTATGTCGTGGCCGTGTCGCGCGACATCACGGCGCGGAGGCGGGCGGAGGAAAGGCTGCGAGAGTTCGAAAGAGTAGTGGAGAATCTGGAAGAGATGATCGTTGTGGTGGACCGGGGGTACCGGTACGTGATCGTGAACCGGGCGTTCCTGAGTTATCGGGGCTTGACGAAAGAACAGGTTGTAGGGCGTTTATTGGGGGAGGTATTGAACCCAGGGGTGTTTGAAACAGTGGTCAAGGAAAAGCTGGATGAGTGTTTCCGGGGGAAGGTCGTCAGCTACGAGCTCAAGTATAAATATCCGGAGATGGGGGAAAGGGACCTATCGCTAACATATTTTCCGGTAGAGGGTTCGGCGGGGATCGATCGCGTGGCGTGCATTCTGCGCGACATCACGGAGCGGAAGCGGGCGGAGCAGGCGTTACGGGAGAGCGAAGCTCGGGAGAGCGCAAGAGCGAAGGAACTGGAGACGGTGCTGGAGGCGGTGCCGGTACCGGTTTACATCTCGCATGACGCCGAGTGCAGACGGATTACAGGCAATCGGTCGGCATATGAACAGCTGCGTATCGCGGGGGGCAAAAACTTTTCGAAAAGCACGCCGCCCGAGGAGCAGCCCGGGTTCCGCGTGATGCAAGATGGAGTGGAGATTCCAGCGGATTTGTTGCCGATGCAGCAGGCGGCAGCTACGGGGGAGCCGGTGTATGGACGCGCATTGACGATGGTATTTGAGGATGGCACGGAGCGGGAAACCGTGGTGAATGCGGTTCCGCTGCTGGATGAGAACGGCGAGCCTCGGGGAGCGGTGGGGGCATCGATCGACCTGACAGAACTGAAGCAGGCGGAGAAAGCGTTGCGGGAAAGCGAGGAGCGGTTCCGGGTGGCGCTGAAGCATTCTCCGATTGCAGTGTTCAACCAGGACCGGGACTTGCGCTACACCTGGATGTACAATTCACAGCTTCCGTTGTCGGACAGCGAAAAGCTGGGAAAGACCATGGGCGAGATCTTCGACCCTGCGGAGGCTGCGCGTACCGCGAAAGTTCGGCGGCGGGTGTTGGAAACCGGGGTGGGAACACGTGATGTAATGCAGCTCACCTACAGTGGCAGGAAGCGCTACTTCGATACGACCATCGAACCGGTTTTGGACTCTTCGGGAGCGGTGATTGGACTGACCGGCGCCAGCATGGACGTCACTGAGTTCCGCGAAGCAAGCGAAGCGTTACGCGAAGCCAAGAAAAAGCTTACGGAAGAGAAGCTCTATCTGGAGCAGGAAATCGATACAGAGCTGGGGTTTGGGGAAATCATCGGACAGAGCAAGGCCCTGCAAGCCGTCATGAAGCAGGTGGCGAAGGTAGCGGCCAGCGATGCCACCGTGCTGCTGCTGGGTGAAACGGGAACAGGTAAGGAGCTGGTGGCGCGGGCAATCCACCGGTTGAGCCAGCGCGTCGACAATAGTTTCATCAAATTGAATTGCGCGGCGATTCCGTCGGGGTTGCTGGAGAGCGAGTTATTCGGTAATGAGAAGGGCGCATTCACCGGAGCGGTAAGCAGGAAAATAGGACGACTCGAACTGGCCGACAAGGGTACGCTCTTTCTCGACGAGATCGGGGAGATTTCGCTGGCGTTGCAGCCGAAGCTGCTCCGGGTCTTGCAGGATCAGGAGTTTGAACGGCTGGGAGGAACCCAGACGCTGAAAGTAGACTTTCGTTTGATTGCTGCGACGAACCGCGATTTGGCCGATGTCGTGCGCCAGAACGAGTTTCGGAGCGACTTATATTACCGGTTGAACGTGTTTCCGATCCGCCTGCCACCGTTACGGGAACGGAGGGAGGATATCCAGTTGCTGGTGGAGCATTTTGTGCAGAAGTGCGCCCGGCGGATGAACAAGTCAATCACCAGCATCCCGAAGAAAACCATGGATGCGCTGATTCAATGGGAGTGGCCGGGGAACGTGCGCGAGTTGGAGAATTTTATCGAGCGGTCGGTGATTCTGACGCAAGGTTCGGTGCTAGTGGCGCCGTTAAGCGAACTGGCCCCGATTGGCGGGGAGGAGAAAAGCGTAGATGAAACGCTGGAGGCCAAGGAACGCGAGCACATTCTGCGCGCTTTGCGGGAGAGCCACGGACAGATTGGCGGCCCGAAAGGGGCCGCGATGCGGTTGGGGTTGAAGCGGACAACGCTGCAATCGAAGATGAAGCATTTTGGAATCAATCCGCGGAAAAAACCGCTGGGGAATTAGTTCACCCCAGATCGACTGCTGCCATGCGTCTCTGAATTTTATTACTTTCATACTGGACCTTGATAAGCGGGTAGATGCCGAAGGTCGGGCGGTTCGGTTACAATCCTCGCGCGCATGAACCGCGAATATAACAAACAATATAGCCACGAATTGGGGCGCGACATGGAGTCGCTGGTGTTCGGGCACGCCGGGCAACCGATCCTCGTTTTTCCGACATCCAGGGGACGTTTTTTTGAATATGAAGATGCAGGGATGATCCGCGCGCTGGGTGAGAAGCTGGAGCGGGGCGCGATCCAGGTGTTCTGCATAGACAGCGTCGACGGCGAAAGCTGGTACAACAAGGCCGTGCATCCGGGAGCGCGGATCTGGCGGCATGTGCAGTACGAGCGTTACGTGATCAACGAGTTTCTTCCTTATTTGAAGTGGAAGAACTGGGCTCCGCAGATCACGGTGACAGGATGCAGTTTTGGCGGCTATCACGCGTTGAATTTTTCGATGAAGCATCCGAATTTGGTTACTGCTTGCGTGACCATGAGCGGATCATTCGACATCAAGAGTTTCCTCGACGGCTATTACGACGACAATTGCTACTTTAACAATCCGCCCGACTATTTGCCGAACTTGAGCGATGAGTGGCAGCTGAACCGGTTGCGGCACGTAAAGATTGTGCTGGGAACAGCCGATTGGGATATGTGCCTCGACGCGAATGTAAAGATGGCTCAGGTTCTGCAGGGCAAGAGGATTCCCCATTGGTTGGACATCTACGGCGATAACAGCAAGCATGATTGGCCATTGTGGCAGCGGATGGCGGGAAAGCATTTTTAGTGTGGAGACGGGTATCTCGCCCGTCAAGCCCATGGGGGACGGCGGGGACGCCAGGCGCCTCACCCTCAAAATTTTGGAAGAGGATCTGACTTATGGCAAACAAGAAAATCGGAATTCTTTTCGGAATGGAGAATACGTTTCCGCCGGCATTGGTCGAGAAAATCAACTCCATCAAGGCCGAGGGCGTTACCGCCGAATTTGTGAAGATTGGCGGCATCCGGATGGATGAGCCGAAGAAGTACGACGTCATCATTGACCGGATTTCTCAGGACATTCCTTTCTACCGGGCATATTTGAAGAACGCGATGCTGCACGGGACGATTGTGATCAACAATCCGTTTTGGTGGACGGCGGACGACAAGTTTTTTAACTATGCGCTGGCGCACAAGATGGGCGTGGCGATTCCACCTACGGTGATTTTGCCGCATCACGAGCATCCCCCGGATACTACCGATAGATCGATGCGGAATTTGATGTATCCATTGAATTGGGAAGAGGTATTTGCCTATGTCGGGTTTCCCGCGTTCTTGAAGCCTTATTCGGGCGGCGGCTGGAAGCACGTGTACAAGGTACATTCTCCGGAGGAGTTCTTCGATAACTATAACCGGACGCGCGATCTGTGCATGACGTTGCAGCATGGTGTGGAGTTTGAGGATTATTACCGCTGTTACGTGGTAGAGCAGGAGAAAGTGCACATCATGAAGTACGATCCGAGAGCTCCGCATCACGAGCGCTATGTGAAAGGGAATCCGCAGCCGGCACCGAAGTTAATGGAGCGGATCGAGAAAGATGCGCTCGCGTTGTGCCGCGCGCTGGGCTACGACCTGAACACAGTGGAGTTTGCGGTGGAGGATGGCGTCCCCTATGCGATTGACTTCATGAATCCGGCGCCGGATGCAGAGGTTACGTCGGTGGGGCAGCAGAATTTTGAGTGGATAGTCGACGCGGTGGCGGAGATGGCAGTGAATAAGGCGCTGAGCGGGCAGAATCCGGTGGAGGAATTGCGCTGGGCGGCGTTTTTGAATGGGCCGAAGCCGGTGGAGAGCCGGGCGCCGAAGGTGCGGAAGAAAGCGTAGGCGTGGCGGCGGGTCATAGCCCCGTCCCCACGCGACCTTCTCATTGGTATACTGGCTAATTGTAGAGACGAGGCTTGCCTCGTCTCAGACGCGGCAAGCCGCGTCTCTACCAGGTCTTCTTGTCTGGCAGCTTTGGTGCGGCGATGAAGCCTACACTCACGCTCGGAATCGAAGAGGAGTATCAGACAGTCGATCCTGAGACTCGGGATCTTCGGTCGCATATTCATGCCGAGATCATCGAGAAGGGCAAATTGGTCCTGCAGGAGCGGGTCAAGACGGAGATGCACCAGTCAGTGGTGGAAGTAGGGACATCGGTTTGCGCCAATATTAAGGAAGCGCGGGAAGAACTGAAGGGTTTGCGCCGGCACATGATCCGGCTGTCGCGGGAGAATGGCCTGCGCCTGGCTGCGGCGGCAACGCATCCTTTTGCGGATTGGCGCGTGCAGGAACTTACTCCGGGCGAGCGTTACAAGAATATTGTCGAAGATATGCAACTGGTGGCGCGGGCCAACCTGATTTTCGGGCTGCACGTGCACGTCGGCATCGAGGATCGCGAGACCCTGATCCAGATGATGAATCATGCGCGATATTTTGTGCCACACCTGCTGGCGCTGTCGTCGAATTCGCCTTTCTGGCTGGGGATGGATACGGGGCTGAAATCGTACCGCTGCAAGGTGTTCGACAAGTTTCCGCGGACCAACCTGCCGGATTATTTTCCGAGCTGGGGCGAGTACGAGAATTACGTCAAGCTGCTGGTGAAGACGAACTCGATCGATAACGCCAAGAAAATCTGGTGGGATATCCGGCCGCATCCATTCTTTGACACGCTGGAGTTCCGGGTGTGCGATCTGCCGATGCGGGTTGACGAGACGATTGCTTTGGCGGCGCTGATCCAGGCGACGGTTGCCAAGTTGTATAAACTGTACTCGCAGAATCAGGGATTCCGGATGTACCGGAGGTCGCTGCTAATGGAGAACAAGTGGCGCGCGGCGCGCTATGGGATCAACGGAAAACTGATTGACTTCGGCAAGCAGACGGAAGTTTCGGAGCGCGAGTTGATCGAAGAGTATCTGGAATTCGTCGATGACGTGCTGGACGAACTGGATTGCCGGGAAGAAGTGGGGTACATCCGCGAGATTATGAAGATGGGCACGGGCGCGGACCGGCAGTTGCAGGTGTACCGCAAGACCGGCGACATGAAAGCCGTGATGGACTACATCATTGAGGAGACTGAGGTGGGCGTGGACGAGGTGGAAAGTTTGCCCACCGCCCGGACCGGCTGATGAGCTTGATAAAGACTACGATAAATACTGCGGAACAATCCAACCGACAACTGAATCAGATGGCTTTCGATCCGCAACTGACGCCGGGAGCGCGGAATGCGGTGCGCGTGTGCCTGCGCGTGCAGCCTTCGGAAAAAGTCACCGTCATCACGGATGAAGTGAGCCTGGAGATAGCGGCGGCGCTGGTGCGCGAACTCGAAGATGTGGGTTGCCGCTACCAGACGTGGGTGCTGGAGGATGTGGCGGCTCGTCCTCTGACGGATTTGCCACTGGCGATCGCGGAAGCTCTGGAGTCGAGCCAGGTCAGCATTTTTGCGGTGCAAGCGCAGACCAACGAACTGAAATCGCGCATGCAGCTGACGGATGTGGTGAATCGGCGAAAGATCCGGCACGCACACATGGTCAACATCAACAAGCGGATCATGCTTGAAGGTATGCGTGCGGATTTCCAGAAGGTGGACCGGCTGAGTGTGAAGGTACTGGAGACGGTGCGCAAGGCGAAACAAATCCGGGCGAAGACGCCGGCGGGGACCGACCTGGTGGCGGATTTGAATCCCGATTACCGGTGGGTGAAGACGAGCGGGATTATCAGTCCGGAAAAGTGGGGAAACCTGCCGGGTGGCGAAGTGTTCACGACGCCGGGCGAGGTGAATGGCACATTTGTAATTGATGGAGTAGTGGGCGATTATTTGTGCGCGAAGTTTGGCGATTTGAAGGCGAATCCGCTGACCATCCAGGTGAAGGGGAATCGCGTGATCGCGGCGCATTCGGCGAACAAGGAATTGAAGGACGATTTCTGGGCCTATACGCATACGGATGAGAACAGCAACCGGGTGGGCGAATTTGCCATTGGCACGAACATCGAGCTGAAAGATGTGATCGGGGAGATATTGCAGGATGAGAAGTATCCTGGCATCCACATTGCGTTTGGAAATCCATATGGGGCGCACACCGGAGCGGAGTGGTATTCGTCGACACACATTGATGTGGTGGGGCGGAACTTTGATATCTGGGTGGACGGCCGACAGATTATGCGGGGCGGGCAATTCTTGATTGAGGCGTAAGATCGGCTCTTAGCTCTTAGCTCTTAGCTCTTAGCTCTTAGCTCTTGGCATCTGGCGATTGCGGAAAGACCTGCGCTTCGTATCAGGGCATCGCTTTAGCGATGCCGTAGTGACTCAGTAGTGACGCCCCCTTTAGGGGCTGTCAGCGTGGACGGGCGAGGGCGCCCGTCGCTCCGCGAACTTCGATGATCCCCTCTTATCGGCACGCATTCAATTCGAACTTCACTCCTGAAAAATACGAACAGTTGCGGCGCGAGATGACAGCGCGGTGCGGGATGGAAGTCCCATTCGCGCTTTGTGAGACGCCCTGCTTTTTCCCGGATGCGCTGGTCGAGCGCATGGGGGAGGATGGGAAAGCGCTGATCCGGCAGTTGGTGGAAAATCCCCAGTATCGGGCACGCTCGGAGGCTTCGATTCCCGCCAAGTTTCGCGTGCCGAATGAATCGCCGCATCCGATGTTTATCCAGGTGGACTTCGGGCTGGTGCGGAATGCAGCGGGCGAGTTACAGCCAAAACTTGTCGAGTTACAGGCCTTCCCTTCCCTTTATGCGTACCAGCCGGTCTTAGCGCAGGCTTACATCGATGTGTTCTCGCTCGATCCGAAGCTTCGCTACTTTTTGAGTGGGCTGGACTCGGCTTCCTACCAGCAGCTTTTGAAGGACGCGATTGTAGCGGGGCACGATCCGGCGAATGTGGTGCTGATGGAGATCCATCCCGAGGAGCAGAAGACGCGTCCAGATTTTCTGCTGACGGAGAAGCTGCTCGGAATTCGAACCGTGTGCATCACCAAGATTCGCAAAGACGGGCGGCGGCTGTTTTATGAAGAAGGCGGCAAGCGGGTTCCGATCGAGCGGATTTATAACCGCACCATCGTGGATGAACTGGAGCGCAAGGGCGTGGCTCTGCCGTTTGATTTTCGGGATGAGCTGGCTGTGGAGTGGGCGGGACATCCGAACTGGTATTTCCGGATCAGCAAGTATTCGATTCCTTACTTGAAGCATCTGTCGGTGCCGCGGACGTGGTTTCTGGATCAACTGCCAGAAGTGCCGGCGGATCTCGAGAATTTTGTGCTCAAGCCGCTGTATTCGTTTGCCGGACTGGGCGTCGTGATTGCGCCTTCGCGTGCCGCTATAGACGCCATTCCTGCAACGAAACGCAGCGAATATATTCTGCAGGAGCGATTGAATTTCACGCCGGTGGTGGAAACGCCCCACGGCGCGACCAAGGTCGAACTGCGGATCATGTATGTGTGGCTCGATGAATTACTTCCGGTGCTGACGATCGTCCGCATGGGCCGCGGTCTGATGATGGGTGTGGATCACAACAAGAATATGAAATGGGTCGGATCGTCGGCGGCGCTAATTAGTGAAGTGGATAGTGGATAGTGGCCTGGCTACAGTTTGTTCGCGGGCGGCAGTTCGCGGACGGGACGCCCGCTGCCACACGAGCGGAATATATTTGATCCTTTATTTGAGGAAAATCCATCAGATGGTCATGTCTGCATTAATGCTGAAGAAGTTGTCTGGATTTCTGCGCAACCGTCGCGCGACTGCGATGCTGTTGGTTCTGCCGGCAGCTTTAACCGCGATGCCTGCCGCTGCGCAGAAGGCCGAAAAGAGCGCGGTCGATCATTACTACGAACCCCTCCCCCAGGAAACCGGCGCAGCGGGGCTGAAGCTGATGTTGCGGCGCCTGCAAACCACGGGGCGGCTGATGCAGGTGGATGCGCATCCCGATGACGAAGACGGCGGCATGCTGACGCTGGAGGCGCGCGGGAAAGGCGTTTCGACGCTGCTGATGACGCTGACGCGAGGCGAAGGTGGGCAGAACGAACTGGGCAGCAATCTGTTCGACGTGCTGGGCGTGGTGCGGACGCTGGAGGTGCTGGCCGCGGACCGCTACTACGGGGTGGAGCAACGATTCTCGCGGGTAGCAGATTTCGGATATTCGAAGACGCCCGAGGAGACTTTTCAGAAGTGGCAGGGACACGACATTCCGCTGGGCGATATCGTGCGAGTGATCCGGACGTTTCGGCCCGACGTGCTGATCGCGCGATTTTCGGGCACGGAACGCGACGGGCACGGACATCACCAGGCATCCGCGATTTTGACGAAAGAGGCGTTCCGAGCGGCCGGCGATCCGAAGCGTTTTCCGGAGCAAATCTCAGAGGGCCTCCAGCCGTGGCAGCCGAAGAAGTTGTACATCGGGAACGTCTGCGGCTTTGGGGCCTCGACCTGTGATGCTGCCAATTACACGGTAAAGCTGAACACTGGAAAAGAAGATCCGCTGCTTGGCGAGTCGTACGTGCAGTTTGCAATCGAGGGATTGCGACATCAGCGATCGCAAGCGTTGGGCGGCATCTCGATTCCCAAGGGCGATCGATTTGCCCATTACAAGCTGGTCGATTCGGTCATTGAATCTCCAAAGGACAGCGAGGGTCACGAGCAGGATTTCTTCGATGGAATCGATATCACACTGCCAGGGCTGGCGTCGAGGCTGGGGAGCGAAGAGAAAAAGGTGCCGTGGCTGCGTGATGAACTATCTCGGATCCACCAACGGATTGCCGAAGTTGAGCACAACCCTGATAGCGACTCGGCAAAGAGCTCGATAGCTCTCCTGAGTGGACGAAAGGCAGCTGATGATCTGTTGCAACGCGTTCGACAATCATCGCTGTCGGATGACGCGAAAAAGTTGCTTACACGTGAACTTGAGGCGAAGCGCAATCAGTTCCAGCAGGCAGCGAACGTCGCGTTGGGAGTCAAGTTGACGGCAACTTACGATGCCCCACCCGCGTCTTCTCCCGAATCGGCAGCGATGGCCGTTCCGGGAGAAAGTGTTGCCGTGAAGTCAGAGGGTTTTGCCAAGAGCGGGATCGTAGTCTCGGCAAAGTTGATCATAGACGCACCGGGTTGTCAGCGAATCGTAGAAGGAGGAATGTCGCGTGACAAACTTTCGACAGCTTGGTTCGATTTCCGCATGACACTGTGCGCGAAGGCCGGCTACACACGGCCGTATTGGCATCGACACGATCCAGAGCGCGATGCGCTGAATACGATTGATGAGCCAGCGTATCAAACGCTCCCCTTCCCGCCACCGCCATTTCATGTGCGCATGGAATATCAATATGAAGGGCTATCTGGATCAATCGAAGTTCCCGTCATGGTGCGGTTCAAACAGTCTGACGGAAGCGAGGGCGAGCATCCGCTGGCGATTGGCCCGAAATTTTCAATTGCGTTGTCACCGTCGAACTCAGTCATCCCCTCAGACAAGCGCGGCAGCACGAGCGTAACGACCACGGCGCGCGATCAGAGTAGCGGCTCCGAGGCGCAGATTGCTTTGAATGTGCCGAACGGATGGCGCGCGGAGCCGGCGCATGAATCGGTTGAGATTCCCAAAGATGAGTCGAAGGACGCCTCATTCCAGGTCTTCCCTTCCAAGTTAGAGGAAGGCCAAACTCATATTCGAGCGGAACTCACGAGCGGGAAAAAGGCCTACGGCGAGGAATATACGGTGGTCACGCGCGAAGATCTCGGCGCCTTTTATTACTACCAGCCTGCCGTGCAACGCGTGTCGATCGTGGATGTGAAGGTTCCCAGAGACCTCAAAATTGGATACATCATGGGCGCGGGCGACGACATTCCGGCGGTGCTCGAGCAGATCGGGATGAGTGTCACGATGATTCCGGCTGACAAGTTGGCCAGCGAGGACCTGAGCAAGTACCAGACGATCGTGCTGGGCATCCGCGCTTATGATACCCAGAAAGGCGTGATTGATAACAACAAGCGGCTGCTCGATTTCGTCGAAAACGGTGGGCGCTTGGTCGTGCAATACAACACGTTGGGATCTTTTGGGGTGCCGATCGATTTTAATTCGGGCAAATACACGCCCTATCCGGCGACCCTGAGCCGGGCGCGGGTTTCGGTGGAAGAGGCTCCGGTTGCGATTCTCGATCCAACGAACCCGATCTTTCATTCTCCAAATGAAATTACGCAGAAAGACTTCGAGGGATGGGTGCAGGAGCGCGGGCTGTACTTTATGTCGCAGTGGGATAGCAACTTTACTCCGCTGCTCGAATCGCATGATCCAGGTGAAGGCGAGCAGAAGGGCGGGCTGCTGGTGGCACACTATGGCAAGGGGACGTATATCTACACGGGATATGCCTTCTTTCGCCAGTTACCGGCTGGCGTGCCGGGGGCGGTGCGGTTGTTTGTGAATTTGGTGGCAGGTCGTTAGTCGCTGGTCGTCGGTCGTTGGTCGGTCGGGGTGGTTGCGAACTGCGGATAGCGAACGAACTACGACGACCAGTTCGCCAATGACAAGCGACCATCGACTAACGACCTACTTCATGACAATTCCGCTCGAAGTCGAACCCGACACCAAGCCGCAACTCGTCCGCGGCATCGGCCTTGGCTCCGCTACTGCGCTGAACATGATTGACATGATCGGCGTGGGACCGTTTATTACGATTCCGCTGATCGTGACCGTGATGGGCGGTCCGCAGGCGATGCTGGGATGGGTGCTGGGCGCAGTATTGGCCGTCTGCGACGGGCTGGTGTGGGCCGAGCTGGGCGCCGCGATGCCGGGATCGGGCGGGTCGTATCGGTATTTGAGAGAGATCTATGGGCCGCAGACTTTAGGGCGCGCGGTCTCCTTCCTATTTATCTGGCAACTCTCCTTCAGCGCTCCGCTTTCGATTGCCTCGGGAGCGGTCGGGCTCTCGCAGTACGCGGCTTTCTTCTGGCCGGGACTGGAGCGAGTTTGGGCGGCCCGCACGTTGAGCCTGAATCTGCCGCTGCTGGGGCAACTGCAAGTTGCCTGGGTCGCGATGCCCGCGACTTTGCTGGCGATTGGAGTCGTCCTGTTCACGGCGTTTCTGCTTTACCGGCGGATCACGGCGATTTCAAGGCTTTCAACACTGCTTTGGGTCGGCGTCATGGGGACGATCGGTTGGATCATCTTTGCCGGCCTAACCCATTTCAATGCGCGGCAGGCTTTTGATTTCCCCCCAGGCTCGTTTTCGCTTTCGCGAAACTTTTTTTATGGGCTGGGTGGGGTAATGCTGATCGCCGCTTATGACTATTGGGGCTATTACAACGTCTGCTTCCTCGGGGATGAGATCAAGAATCCGGGGAAAAATATTCCGCGGGCGTTGTTGCTATCCATTCTCGCAGTAGCGTGTCTATATGTAGTGATGAACATCAGCATTCTCGGCGTGGTGCCGTGGCGGGAACTGGCGCAGTCGGGGGCGTCGAACAGCAAGCTGTACGTGGTTTCGACATTTATGCAAAAGGCCTATGGGCACGGGGCGGCGTCAGTGGTATCGGCTCTGGTGATGTGGACGGCGTTTGCGTCGGTATTCTCGCTGATGCTGGGTTATTCGCGCGTGCCGTATGCGGCGGCGGTTGACGGGAATTATTTTCGCGCGTTTGCCCGGGTGCATCCGGTGTATCAGTTTCCTTATGTTTCGTTATTGGCGCTGGCGGGCGTGGCGGCGTTGTTTTGTTTTCTGAGCCTGCAGGATTTGATTGCCGCGCTGGTGGTCATTCGAATTATCCTGCAATTTCTGGTGCAGAGCATTGGTGTGATTGTGCTGCGGATTCGGCGGCCCGACATGCCGCGCCCGTTTCGGATGTGGCTTTATCCAGTGCCGGCACTGGTGGCATCCGTGAGCTACGTTTTCATTCTGATTTATCGCCGAGGCTTTTTGCGGGAGATTCGGTATGCGGCGGTGATATTGATAGTCGGCATTGTTGTTTATTGTGTGCGGGCATGGCGGCGGCAGGAGTGGCCGTTTGGAAATGCGCCGTTAGTCGTTAGTCGTTAGTCGTTCGTGGAGCGACGGGCGCCTCGCGAGCCTGCCCTGAGCGAAGTCGAAGGGTCCGGCAGCGAGGTGGCCGGGCGGGGACGCCCGGCGCTCCATCAGAAAGCAAAATGTCGGAAATTATCAACATGCCAGTAGTGGCGCCGATCGCGGCAAAGCAATCGGTTTCGCCGTGGGCACCGTTGGGCGAGCCGCTGTTTCGATCGCTGTGGATTGCTTCGGTCATTTCTTATACCGGCACGTGGATGCAGAATGTCGGCGCGGGCTGGCTGATGACGCAGTTGACCATGAATCCGTTGATGGTTGGACTGGTGCAGGCGGCCGGAGCGGTGCCGGTATTCCTGGTGATCCTGCCGGCAGGCGCGCTTGCGGACATGGTCGACCGGCGGCGCTTTCTGTTGCTGACACAAGGATGGATGGTGCTAGCTTCAGCGACGCTCGGCATCCTGACGTTGACCAGTTGTGTGGGACCGTGGGTGCTGCTGCTGTTTACGTTCCTGCTGGGCCTCGGCGCGGTGATGAATGATCCGGCTTGGCAGGCGATTACTCCGGAGTTAGTTCCGGCGAAGCAACATGCTTCAGCCGTGGCTCTGAATTCCGCGGGATTCAACGTGGCAAGAGCGGTGGGACCGGCCATCGGAGGCTTGATTGTGGCAGCGGTCGGATGCGGCACAACATTCCTCCTGAATGCGTTTTCGTTCCTGGGCGTGATCCTGTTTCTGTATCGTTGGAAGCGGCCGATCGAAGCTCGACGCAAGACTCAGCGCGTATGGTCCGCAATCGGCGACGGCTTCTCCTATGTGCGCGAGAGCGGACTGGCGAAGTCGGTGTTGCTTCGAACGGGAACGTTCAGCGTGGCGGCCGTTGCCATGCTGGCGCTGCTGCCAATCATCGCGCGTCCGTATGGGGCGAGGGGATACGGCGTGCTCCTCGGCTGCTTTGGGCTGGGCGCGCTGCTCGGAGCATTAGCCCTGCCGCGGTTGCGAGAAAAACTTTCGGTGGATGGCGTGGTGGTCACGGCGATCCTTATTTTTGCCGGCATGACTTTTGCGGCGGGACGGACGGAAACATTTGCGCTGCTGTGTGTAGTGATGCTGGTTGCGGGTGCGGCCTGGATTGGGATTTTGGCTTGCCTGAATGTAGCGGCTCAGACCATGTGTCCGGCCTATGTGCGTGCGCGCGCACTATCGTTTTACCTGCTGGTGTTGCAGGGAGGCATGGCCGTCGGAGCCACGCTGTGGGGCGCGCTGGCGAAGAGGATTGGGGTTCCGGATGCTC
Organism: uncultured Acidobacteriaceae bacterium; assembly: GCA_963772195.1. Classification (GTDB taxonomy): domain Bacteria; phylum Acidobacteriota; class Terriglobia; order Terriglobales; family Acidobacteriaceae; genus Acidiflorens. The sequence goes on from CAVYWE010000008.1 coordinate 31,748, forward strand.
TCGGCGTGGCAGCGGTAGCGCTGGCCCTGGGAGTGTTGGCGCTGCGCGGGCATCGGATCACTGCGAGTGAACTGGAGTTGTCTCCGGCGGTAATTCGAGATTGATTCGACACTTAACTTTAAGTGGAGGCAAGATGAAAACGATCACAGCGATTCTGGGGTCAGTGTTGATCCTCTGCAGTTTTGGCCTGGCGCAAACGCAAACCAAAGACGAAAAGAAGACACTCAGCCAGGTCGTCGACAGTGCGACCCAAAGACTGGAACGCGATTTTGTTCCCGCGGCCGAGGCCATGCCGAGGATAAATACAGCTTCGCGCCAACGAACGGAGAGTTCAAGGGTGTTCGTACATTCGCTGAACAGATCAAGCATTATGCCGCTACCAACTACTTGGTCGCGTCCATGATTCTTGGCGAAAAGCCGCCAGTCGATGTTAACGACGAAAAGGGCCCCGACAGCGTGAAGTCGAAGGCCGAAATCCTCAAGTATCTGAAAGATTCCTTCGCCTATGCCCACAAGGCAGTCGCAACCATTACCGAAGCGAATGTTGTGGAACCGATTCCCTCTTTCGACGGCAAATCAACGACCACGCGACTTAGCCTGGCTATGCTGTTCTCATGGCATGGGTACGAGCACTACGGACAAATAGTGGAATATCTGCGCATGAACGGCATCGTGCCTCCGGCTAGCCGAAAGTAGGAAACCTACTTCTTTGCCGCAGGATGATGCTTGCGCCAATCCGCTCCATCGCGTCCACCATGAAGGGCGATCTGCGTGAGGAGGAGTTCGGCGGTAAGCCGGCGCTTGGTCAGGTGCGCGGCGATTCTTTGCTTTGCCCTTTTCGCTGGAACCTTCGGATCGAGGAATACCAGCACGGACGGGCCCGCTCCGCTAAGCGCGGCCCCGAGGATGCCGGAATCTCCGGTGAGTTCCTTGAGCGCGGGAAGCAGCGGAGAGAGCGGCGCCCGATACGGCTGATGAATGCGATCTTCGAGTGCCGCAGGAAGCAAATCGGGACGATCTTGCGTAAACGCCGCGAGCAGCAGCATCGAGTTCTGAATGTTGGTAACCGCGTCGGCGCGCGAATATTGGAACGGCAGCACCCGGCGAGCTTGCTCGGTTGAGACCGAGGCCTCGGGAACCGCCAACAGCAGCGGCCACTTCCCTTTCGGCTTCACTTCGACCACCTGCGCCTGAACCTGATTCGCCATTCGGGCCACCGTGAGCGCGCCCATCCAGCAGGCAGAGGCGTTGTCGGGATGGTGCTCGCGCATTGACGCTTCGCCGACGATGCGGTCATTTTTCCAGCGCAGATGTCCGAAATGTACAGCCAGCGCGATCCCAGCCAGGCGCGCAGCGGCGGACGATCCACAACCTCGGCCGATGGGAATCTCGTTTTCGATATGGATTCGCAACGGCGCGATCTTGCGGTTCTCCGATTCGAGGACTTCGCAATAAGTGGTGACGATGAGGTGGTTCTCCATCCGGGCGCAGATCTGCGCGTCGCGGCCTTCGGCGGTGACGAAGAAGTCGGGCGCGCGCTCGGCACGCAAGCGGAGGTGGAAATCCAGGGCAAGAGCAGCGGCGTCAAACGCAGGGCCCAGATTGGCGGAGGTCGCCGGCAGCGCCAAGCGCAGCGAGCGGTCTTGAGATGTGGGACGTGAAGGCATAGGTTACAGAGAAACTCTTCGTCGAACAAAACCATTCGAAACAATAGGAATTAAAGGCTTTAGCCTGATCCGGCCTACGTAGAACCGCTAACGATCGGCAGCAACGATTGAACTGTGTTTTATACACGAATTTGCGGCGAACTGCTACGAATTTCTCCGGAACTATGTCTTTGGCGAACCGGAGCCTAAAAGTGAGCCGGATCAAGCAATCCGGGAGCGTCCTGGGGATTGACGATCCGTTTCTTAAAGCAGGCCGCATGGCAAAACCACACCTGCCACTTGCCACTGGCCGTTGACACTTCCACTCGGCACGGGTCAACGTCGGAGGGCTGAACATCAAGTCCACAGAAACAGCACGGACCCCATTCAACTTTTGTCATTTTGAATTTCTCTCGGCCCTGTCGAGGGCGGCAATGACGGCTCCCAAATCGGCTTCGAGCACAATCGGGGCACGCTGAAGATGTTTTGTCTGGGCAGCCTCGGCCGCGTCGGGGATTCCACCAAACAGATCTCCGCGATGGAACTTGATCGTGAAGTCGGGATCCTTGAGGAGATGGCCCGTCAGGATCAGAACAACGGCCTCGCCGGATTTGACAAATCCACTTCGGCGCAGCTTCTTGAGTCCAGCCAACGTGACGGCGGAGGCAGGTTCGCAACCGATGCCATCCGCTCCGATCTCGGCTTTGGCCGTGGCGATTTCGATTTCCGAGACCTCTTCGACCTCGCCGCCGGTCGCCTGCAGCACTCGCAGCGCTTTCTTCCACGATGCAGGATTGCCGATGCGTATGGCAGTCGCGAGCGTGTCGGCAGTCATGGGCTCGAGCTTCTTGCCGTCAAACTCGCGCACGCTGCGGTAGAACGGATTCGCGCCGTGCGCCTGGATGATGGAAAGTTTCGGCAGGCGCGAGATCAGTTTGAGCTCACGCATTTCGAGCAGCGCCTTGCCGATCGCGGAACTGTTTCCCAGATTCCCTCCGGGGACGATGATGTGCTCGGCCGGCTCCCATGCGAGTTGCTCCATGAGTTCGATGGCGGCAGTTTTCTGTCCTTCGATGCGATAAGGATTCACCGAATTCAGCAAGTAGACCGGCTTCTGGCGAACCAGCTCGTTGAGGATACGGACACATCCGTCGAAATCGGTGCGGAGCTGGCAGGTGAGAGCTCCGTAGTCGAGCGATTGCGAGAGCTTGCCCCATGAAATTTTGCCATCCGGGATGAGCACCAGGCTGCGCATGTTGCCGCGCGCGGCATAGGCAGCCATAGAGGCTGAAGTGTTGCCGGTGGAGGCGCAAGCAACCCAGCGGAATTCTTGCTGGTGGGCGGACGACGCAGCGACCGTCATGCCCGTATCTTTGAACGATGCGGTCGGGTTCATGCCTTGGTGCTTGGCGTGGAGATTCTCGACGCCGACAGCGCGCGCGCACCGTGGCAGGCAGTACAGCGGCGTGTTGCCTTCGCCGAGCGTGATGACATGCTCTTCTGGATTGGGAATGTGCGGCAGAAGTTCGCGGAAGCGCCAGACGCCGCTCTGGTCGAGCGCTTCGCGTGAGGTACGGCGATTGAGCCAGAGAGATTTCAGTGCCGCCGGTTTGGTGGAGGAACGGGCGCCTCGCCCGTTCAACTCGGAAGTCCATCCGGGAAAAAAGAATTCCAAAAGATCGCCGCAAGCGGTACAACGAAAGTCTTGGGCGGCCGACGCAGGTGTGGCACCGCAGGAAATGCAGCGGAGCTTCGCGGCGGTTTCCGTATTTTGAGCAATCGACAAAGGCTATGATCCGGTGAAAGTGGTGGTTGAACGGGCTGCGGAAAAACTCGCGTTTCGTATCAGGGTATCGCTTCAGCGATACCGCAAGCTTCCCGAAACCAGATGCCCCTTTAGGGGCGGACAATCGACATCCGCTCTTCCGCGGCCTGCAAAAACGCTCGCCCATAGACATGATACGGCACGCATGCACTGGCGAGACCCCGATACGCCTTGATCTTTCGGCGCTGTCCACACGCGGACAGAGCCTGCCCTGAGCGAAGTCGAAGGGAGTGTCCGCGCTACACGAGCCCTATCGCAAATAGGCGTCGGTCTTATTGATCCAGTCCGCGCGGGGCGGGTTAAAGATGTCGAGATCGACGGTGTCCGCGAGCGCCTCGGCCCAGTGCGGCATGTTGGGCGGAATGGTCAGGACCTCGCCCGCATTCACCACAATCTCCTTGCCGTCGATCCCGAATTTCAGCGCGCCTTCCAGCACATAGGTGATCTGCTCGTTGTGGTGGCTGTGCTCGGGCACAAGACATCCTTTCTTGAGCAGGACGCGGGCGAGCATGACATTCTGTCCGACAACGAAGTGGCGGCCAAGCAAAGGGTTCAGGGCTTCGACCTCGACCGAACTCCACGGAATGTGGCGCAACTCAGCCTTGAGTGGCCTGCTTTTCCGGACGGTGCCTTTGAGCGCAACTTTACTTCCGGGGCGCGCCGTTTTCGTCGTTTTTCTGCTTGCGGATTTCTTCCCTGCCGTCGCTTTCAGTTTTTTCTTTTTCATACGAGAGTCTCGATGAACAATACTACAACCCTTTATACAGGCCGCCGTCGACGAGGATGGTCTGGCCGGTGATATAAGAAGCGCGCTCGCTGGCCAGCCAGACAATGGTGTCGGCAAGTTCGCGCGATTCGCCCAAACGCTTCAGGGCAGTGTCCGCGGCCCAGCCTTCGAATATTTCTTTCTCGGTCTTGCCGAGCCCAGCGGATCGCGAGTGGGCGAGTTCCTTCAGGCGGTCGGTGATTGCAAAGCCCGGACCGACATTATTGACGAGGATGCCGTCTTTGCCGAACTCATTAGCGAGACTCTTGACTAATCCAACGACCGCAGCCCGCACAGCATTCGAATAAACGAGGTCGGCCACAGGCTGCTTGGTAGTGATAGACGTGATGGTGATGATGCGTCCCCAGTTTCTCTTCTGCATGTGCGGGATGACCTGGTGCGCGAAGTAGACGGTGCTCATGAAGTTTACTTCGACGGCGCGCTTCCACTCGTCAATCGTAGTGGCGAGAAAACCCTTGGCGGGAGGGCCTCCGGCATTGGTCACGCAGATATCGACGCTGCCTAATTTCTGAACCACCGCATTAACGAAATCGCGGACAGCGCCCGCATCGGTGACATCGAACGGCTCGGCGAGCACTTCCGTCTTGTGCTGGCTGCGAATCTTTTCGGCGACGGCGTTGAGCGCTTCCCGGTTGCGCGCGCAGATCGCCAGACGGCAACCTTCGGCAGCGAAGGCCTCGGCGGTGGCTCGCCCGATCCCCTGGCTGGAGGCGGCAACGATGGCGACGCGGTTTCTGAGTCCGGTTTCCATAGCCGCGTCATTATAATGGACAACATGGGAGCCGCTCGTTACATATGGATTCACGATTCGTTGAGGCCCGCCAGTGAAGGCGTGGTCCCATTTGTTAGCGCCGCCGTGCAGTACGGCTTTAGCGTGTTTGAGGGCATCCGCTGCTACTCGACCGATAATGGTCCGGCTGTGTTCCGGCTTAACGAACACGTCGAACGCCTGATGGATTCCGCCCGAATCGTGGGCTTTCGCGATCTGCCTGTTACGGCCGAGCTTGTGAAGACGGCCATCAACCAGACAATTGCGGCGAACGAGTTTTCATCGTGCTACATCCGTCCGATGATTTACCTGGACGGCGCAATGAGCCTGACCGTCGAGGCCGGAGAACCGCGCTTCGTGGTCGCGGTGTGGGAGTGGAAGACTTTTCTGGGGGCCGAGGCGAAGGAGCGCGGCATCCGCGCCAATATTGCTTCGTTCACGCGGCTCCATCCGAACATCATGATGACCAAGGCCAAGGTCTCGGGAAATTATGTGAGCTCAATTCTGGCCAAGACGGAGTCGCAACGCGCCGGATTCGATGAGGCGATCATGCTGGGGCCCGATGGATACGTGGCGGAGTGCACTGGCGAAAACCTTTTCCTCGTTCGCAATAACATCATCTACACCACGCCGCGGGCCGGGATTCTGGAAGGCATTACTCGCGATACTCTAATCACGCTGGCTCGGGATTTGAGTTACTCCGTGGTTGAGGAGCCCATCTCGCGCGATCAGCTTTATATTGCCGACGAAGTTTTCGTGTGCGGCACGGCGGCGGAAGTCATCGGGCTGCGCGAAATTGATTTTCGCGTTACCGGCGATGGCAAGGCTGGTCCCGTAACGCGCGCCCTGCAACAGGAGTTCGACAAACTGGTGAGCGGACGGCACACTCGCTCCGCGCAGTGGTTGGCTCCTGTGCCCGCGCTGAATGCGGCAGGCGTGCGAAGCTAGCAGTCTAGTTCTCGGTTCTCGGTTCTCAGTTCTCAGTTCTCAGAGAAACTCGAAACGGATTTGACTGAGAACTGAGAACCGGGAACTGAGAACTGCCACTGACCGCCAAGGAGAATGAGCAATGAAGAAGCATCAATTTCGCCAGGAAACAGAGGCAGTGCACGGCGGTTCCAACCTCGGCAAAAAGAACGGCCCGCTCTCGACGCCGATCTATCAGACTTCGACCTTCGAAGTCACCGACATGCAGGAGCAGGTGCGCGCCACTCCTACCGACCTCTACTACACTCGCTACGGCAATCCCACCAATACCTCCGCCGAAAATGCCATCGCCGAACTGGAAGATACGGACGCGGCGCTGTTGTTCTCTTCGGGCATGGCCGCAATCACGACTTCGATTCTGGCGCTGGTGAAGGCGGGCGACCATATCGTGGCGCAGCGCGATGTTTATGGCGGCGTGATCAGATTCCTTTCGCAGTGGCTGCCGAAGCTTGGGATCGAAACGACGTTTGTCGACACCAACAACATGGAGCAGCACGAGCGTGCGATCCGGCCCAACACAAAGCTCCTGCATATCGAGTCGCCGACGAATCCGACAGTGCGGGTTGTCGATCTGGAAAAAATTACGGCGCTGACGCGCAAGCACGGCCTGATTACAACGATTGATTCGACCTTTGCCACGCCAATTAATTGCCGTCCGGCGGAGTGGGGCATCGATCTGGTGCTGCATTCGGGGACGAAATATTTTGGCGGACACGCCGACATTATGTGCGGCATCGCCACTGGACGACGCGACTTGATCGAGCAGATCCACCACCTGCGCACGACGCTCGGCTGCTGCATGGATCCGCACGCGGCGTTTCTCCTGCTGCGCGGGATCAAGACGCTGGCCGTCCGGGTCGAGCGCCAGAACGAAAACGCGCTGCGGATTGCCGAGTTTCTGAGCCAGCATCCAAAGGTAACGCGAGTGCATTATCCGCTGCTGAAAAAACATCCTGACTACGAGATCGCGAAGAAGCAAATGACCGGCGCAGGCGGCGTCCTGAGCTTCGAGATAGAAGGCAGCGGCGCCGACGCGTGCCGCGTGGCCGAGGCGCTGAACCTGTTTACCCTGGCCCCAAGCCTCGGCGGAGTGGATTCGTTGGTGACCATCCCGGTGCTAACCTCGCACTACCTGATCGATCCGGAGCTGCTGAAAAAGATGGGCGTGACTGAGCAGATGATCCGGCTGTCGGTGGGCGTCGAGCATGTCGAGGATTTGATTGCCGACCTGGAGAAGGGGCTAGGCGTGCTTAGTCGAGAACGTGTGCGTGTGGGCGTAGCGGACTGACCCTCGGGGAGATCCGCTTTGAACAGAAAATCCCGGCTCGTGGCGAGCCAGGATTTTCTGTTGGCGCGAACGCTTCCACCTAGAAGATGAACTTCAAGCCCAGTTGCAGAATGCGCGGATTGTGGGCGGCACCAGGGCGCAGGAAGTTGTTGCCAAGGCAGCCTTGACTCTGGTCGGTGGGGACTGGGTTGTATCCGGCGTTCCCGTCGGGCCCATAGCAGCCCACCCCGGCGCTCCCGCCGGTAGAGTTGCCATTCCCGCCGGCGGAACCTGCGCCACCGGCGATATAGCCCCACTCGGTATGATTGAAGACGTTGAACGCTTCTGCGCGGAATTCGAGCGCAACACTTTCGCGAATGGCAAAGTGCTTAAATACCGCCATATCGAAATTGGTCTGACGGGGGTTTCGGGCAACATTTCTGGGCGAGTCGCCGAAAGTCAGTCCGGTGGGCGCAGCGAAGGCTGTCGGGTTCACCAACAGCGGGCCATTTTGGTTCGGAAAATCCGTTTTGGGGATTGACGAATTCGGGTTACCGACAAGGTCTGGGTGCGAACCGGTCCCTGTGCCGTTGGCCACTCCGGCATTGTCTGAAGGAATGCTCCCGGCACCTCCATTGGTCACGCTGAAGGGCGCTCCGGTCTGAAGTGCGGTGATGCCGGACCACTGCCAGCCTCCGAGCAACGTGTGCGTTAGCCCTGACCCTTTAAAGAATGGCAGGTCATAGATGTAGCTCAAGGTGAATACGTGGCGCTGATCGAAATTGGAGCTAGCACGGTTTGACCGCAGATTATAGGAATTGACGAAACTCGCATCTCCGCCGGAGGACGCATCGTCAATAGAGTGGCTGTAGGTGTAGGAAGCGCTGAGTTGCAAAGTCCCTACCGTTTTCCGTCCCGAAAGTTGCAGACCGTGGTAGATCGACGAGGCCGAGTTTCTCTGCGCCCGAATATCCGAAAATCCCAAAAAGGGGCGGAAAAAATCGGGATTGTTACCGCATGCAACATACATATTAACCCCGGGGGTTCCCGGCGTTTGATCTGCAGCCAGTTGGTCGGGGTTATAGCCAGGAATCTGAACGCCGCTCGGTGTAAATCCGGAAGAGCAGTCGTTTGGCCCGATTGGCTCACCAGCCTTGTAGGGATTCGAGGTCAGAGTGTAGGAGTGGATCTGATTGAGATCGTAACGCTCTCCCAAATGCGTCCCCTTGCTACCGACGTACGAAACCATTGCAACGATGTGTTTCGGCAGTTCGTGCTGGAAGTCGAAGTGCCACTGCTGCACGTAAGGCCAGACCTGCTTATCTGGGAGTGATACCACGCTCTGTGGGAATTGGGCGCCGAGCGCTCCGCCCACTGACGTGTATCCGGACGTCACAATATTGCCGCTTGCATCAAAGGTGGTGGGTATCTTCTGTTGAACGGGGTTCTGTACCAGCGGCGGAGAGCCTTCGAGTGCAGTAGCGACCGCCTCGTTCCCGTTGGTGTGCTCGAAGAAAATGCCGTAACCACCGCGGATCGCGGTCTTGCCGTCACCCCAAGGATCCCACGCAAAACCGATGCGCGGAGCGGGATTGAACAGGTGTCCCTTGGCGCAACCGGTTGGGACTCCTCCTACACCGCACTGAACTAATCCGTTGAATTGGCTGGTTCCTTGCGTGATCGTCCCGTCGGGATTGAGAGTAGTTGCGCCGAATTGATATTTTGCCGGATCGAAATTGTAAGCCTGTTTTTTGTCGTCGTAGACAGTGCCGAACAAACTGATGCGCAAGCCCAGATTAAGGGTCAGCCGCGGCGTGATACGCCAGTCGTCCTGGAAATAGGGTTCGAAGATCTTGTAGCGGAGGTAATACTTCGGCTGACCGCTCGCCTGCTGATAGTTGGCGATATTCCCCGTCAGCATGTCTGCGAAAGGATTACCAGTCGATTGAGGGAGTGCCGTGGTGTCAAAGGTAATAAAGCCGTTCAGCGAGGGCTGGAATTGGGGCAGTTCGTTTTTCTGGGAAGCAACGAAATACCCGCCGAATTGCAAGTTGTGCTTGCCGACGATCTTGGAGACGTTATCGCGGTAAGTGTAGCTCGGATTCGAGTTCACCGGTCCGTTGGGGATGTAACCCGGGTCTTGAGAGAGTCCCCCAAACACATTCCCGCCATTCAGACCGAACCCAGGCTGCTTGCCGCCGTTAGTTGGGAAAAGACCCAGGGTCGTGTCAGGCGGTTGCCGCTGCCACGCGTTCCCAGTTAGCTGCATCGTGATGTGGTTCGCCGAGTAGCTGGCTACGAACTCGTTCAGGAGCGTAGGAGTAATGGTCGCGGTGAGATGTGCTACCAGGCTCGTTCCCGGCTGTGAGTAGGCATCCCCGATCGTGGGATAACTAGGAGAAAAGTTGCCTGCGCCGGTCCACAGCGGGATCGGACTCACCGAATTCCACGAGTCATGAATGTAGCGAACCGAAGCGTGCAATTTTGAATTGATGTTGTGATCAATGCGGAACAGTTCCTGCCGCCAATTGGTTGGACTGGGAAATGCCTGGTTGTAAAACCAGAGTCCGCTGCTTGGATCCTGAAAATTGGGGAATGGGAACATCGCCAGCAGCGGTACGGCGTGGGGATCGATGGGCACAAGGACTGGATTGCTCGGCGGACCCGATCCCCCGTAGCTCGGGTTTCCGAATGGGTTTCCATTTGCGGGGTTGATTGGGCAGTCCGGCCCCGGCCCCGGCGGAGCCGGCGGCGTCGTTCCCGGACAGAGTTCGCTGAAATCGCCGAAGGCAGCCTGCGATCCCGTGCAGCCCACGCCACCGGTACCGGGCTGCAACCCGCGCTCTACACAAGATGGGACAACAGCGTTGAAAACCTGTCCAGGCACCCGATCACGCCGCCATTCCTCGGAAAAGAAGAAGAAAGTTTTGGTCCTATCCTGATTATAAAGACCAGGGATCGTCACCGGACCGCCGATCGTATAACCAAAATCATTTTTCTTATAAGCCGGGACGTTCGGCAAGAAGTAGTTGCGGGCGTTGAAGGCATCGTTGCGAACAAACTCGTAGGCATCTCCGTGGAACTTTTGAGTACCGGACTTGGTCTCGACTTCGACCGTTCCGGAACTGTTCCTGCCGTACTGTGCTCCATAGTTCGAGCTGAGCACGCGGACTTCAGCAATCGCGTCCAGACTTGGGTAGGTGAACAACGTCGTGTTGCTGCCGTCATCCATGTTGTTGCCGCCGTCAACCTCCCAGTTGTTGTACTCGGTGCGGCCACCGTTGACGCTGTACGCCACAGTCGCCAAGCCCGTGCCCGGTTCGTCTGCGCCGGATTGATTGGTCGCTCCGGGAGTCAACGCGAGAAGCTGCGTGTAATTACGTCCGTTGAGCTGAAGCTGAGTGATCTGCCTTCCGGTGACGGTTCCGGCCAGTTCCGAGGATTGGGTTTCGACCTGATTCAACTGCTCACCCTGCACGACAATCTCGGTGGCGATGTCTCCCACGGCGAGCGCCGCGTCCACGCGAGCCTTCTGGCCGACGCGCAATACGATTCCATCGCCTTTGAAGGTCTTGAAACCTTTCGCGCTAATGGTGAGGTTGTAAGTGCCGCCGGGCAGACCGGCTTCCAGATAGTCGCCATCGGAGTTGGTGGTTGTCGTGCGCTCGATGCCGCCCGCGGTGCCGCTGATTTTTACGTCGGCTCCTTGAATCACCGCGCCGCTGTTGTCACGGACCGTGCCGGTGATCGCGCCGGTGTCCTGGGCGTGAAGCTTCGCTGCCACGAACACTGCCAACAGCACCACGATTCCACAGAAGAGACGGTTTCTCATTGATCACTCCTCGCCGATGCGACGCCGTCGAACAAATGCCAGACGCTTCTCATCAGCACCACCATCGTTCCATCCTCAAAAACGGCCAAATGCCTTTATTAAAACGTATCAATACTGCTTCAGGTGTCTCTCTCTGTCAAGAGAAAATGCGTGATGGAAAACAGTGACCCTCGGGGACAACCAGTGCAGTCGTGCCCTTCCCAAACCTAGGCGACTCAAAGTTTTTCGGCAATCCGAGATGGGGCAAACCCCGTCTCTACACGAATTCATAGTTTTTTCGCAATCTTTGAAGGGCGCCCTACTCAAGGCCTGATTTGGACACCAGTTGTGCTTTGGACCGCTACTTTACGCTGCGGGTGGATTCGCGCACGATCAGCTCGGGAACGATTCTGCGGTGAATGGTGCGGATCGGTTTCTTTTCAAGACCGGCGTTGATGGCATCGAGCACGAGGGTTGCTGCGGCCGTTCCCATAACTTCCATGGGCTGTCTCACCGTGGTCAGCGCGGGAGAATAGATGGCGGCGGGCGAGACGTCGTCAAAACCCACCACCGAGCATTGATCGGGAACGCGAATCCCCGCTTTTGCTAATGCACGAATAGCACCAAAGGCAGTCATATCGTCAAAGGCCATCAGCGCGGTGAAGGGACGGCGGCGGTGCAGCAATTCCTCCGTTAATTTGTATCCTTGTTCAAAACTCGAAAACGGATCTCCAGATTCTGGTAGGTCGACGATCAGCCGCGAATCGAGTTCGAGGTTATGTTCGCGGGCAAGTGTGCGCACGCCCCGCCATCGAGGTTCGGTATCGGACAACTGGCGGGGGCCGCGAATGAACGCGATCTTGCGATGGCCTAGCGAATACAGATGTTCGAGAGCGGCGCGCGCGCCCAGATTATTGTCGACGATCACTGAACTGATATTGTCGTTCTTGAGCTCGCGGCCCACGGTCGCGGTCGGAATGTTGTTCTTCTCCAGATCGGCGAGGACGTTGATGTCCACAAACAGCCAGTTCGCGAGGACGACTAGTCCCTCGATGCGCCGGTCGAGCAGCATTTCCAGATAGCGCTCGAAGCGGCTGCGCTCGTTGTGCACATCGGTGAGGATGGGGAGGAACGACGACTGGTAAAGAGTGTTTTCGATGCCGCGCAGAACGAGCGTGCAGTAAGGGTCGGTCATGTCGAAAACCATGACGCCGACGGTGTGGCTGCGACGGCCACGCAGCGATCGGGCAAACAAGTTGGGACGATAGCCGAGATGCTGGGCGGCTTTGTGGATGCGTCCTTTGGTGGTGTCGGGAATGTAACGGGCGAGCGGCGCGTTGTTCAGGACGATGGAAACCGTGGCGGAAGAAAATCCGCTGCGCTCGGCAACGTCGCGAATGGTGACTGCTGCCGGCTGCGTCCGCTTGCGGGAGGAGTCGGAGATTGACGCCCGGCGGGATTTCGCCGAGGAGGCACTTCGCGTAGGCTTCGAATCGGCGGATTCCATGTTTCAGCAGGCTAATGACTCCTTGAATTTAAGCCTCTTGCTGGCGGACACTACAGGACGATGAATCGAGTGTCAAGCATCGGCGTGATATTCGTTGTTCTCTCACTGCTTTTTCTTTCGAGCGGGGTGACGAGTGGTGTGACGAATACGATAAGTGTCCAGAGCACGGCAGCGGCGAAGAAAGCGGACAGAGCGGCGCCGGCGGCGCGCGATCCGCAGAAGCTGTTTGAAGCCGGAGAAGCCGCGCTGCATGCGGGCCGGCTGGATGAAGCCGAGCGCGCGTTCCGGCAGGTATTGGCAATCAATCCCGGAGTGGCGGGGGCTTACGCGAATCTCGGCGTGATTCATATGCGCCGCAAGCAGTGGCCGCAGGCCCTCGAAATGCTGCACAAGGCTGAGAAGCTCGCGCCAGACATTGCGGGAATCCGGTTGAACATCGGGCTCGCGTATTTCCGCCAGAACGATTTCGCGCGGGCGATTCCGCCGTTTGAGTCGGTCGTGCAGCAGTCGCCGGATTCCTATCAAGCTCGCTATCTGCTGGGGCTTTGCTACTTCTTCAACGATCGCTGGACGGATGCGATTGGGACGCTGGAGCCATTGTGGGGACGAGCGTCGGACCAGCTGAATTATCTCTACGTGCTGGAGCATGCGGCAGACAAGGCGAAGAACCCAGCGTTGGAGGAAAAGGCGGCGGCGCGATTGGTTGAGATTGGAGAGGGTTCTCCGGAATTTCATTTACTGATGGGCAAGGCGCATATCAATCGCGGAGAGTATGACGACGCGCTGAAGGAACTGGAAGCGGCGGCGCAGGCCGATCCGAAGCTACCGTTCGTGCATTTCAACCTGGGGCTGGCGTATGTGCATGAGCAAGATTATGACCGGGCGCGCGACGAGTTTCATAAGGACATCGTGCTGGAGCCGGATGTGTCATTTAGCTACGAACAGTTGGGGAGTTTGGAGTCGACGGCCGGGAACGAGGACGAGGCGGCGAAAAATTATCGGAGCGCGCTGAAGCTCGATCCGCAGCGGACCAACTCGCGGATGGGTCTGGCGAAGATTGAAGAGCATCGGCGGCATTACGCTGCGGCGCTCTCGGCACTGGATCAGGTCATCCGGCTCGACAGCGGGAACGCCAGCGCGCGTTATCTGCGGGGGCAGGTGCTGATGCGCATGGGACGCAACAAAGAAGGGCGCGAGGAGTTGGCGTCAGCGACGAAGATGCTGAATGAGCAGCGCGCGGCGCGGCATAAGGAACTGGAGGGAGAGACGGTGCCGAGCCCGGAACTGGCGCGGGAGCCGGAGTAGGGACGCATTCGCGGTTGCTAGTGGAGAGCCGGGCGCCTCGCCCGGCGGAATCGGACGCTGCGAGGAGGACGGGCGAAGGGCGCCCGTCGCTCCACGGTCACGGAGCGGGTTGGACGCACGCCAGGATTTCGGATTCGCTTAGGGTGTGGTCGCTCGCCTTGGCGCACTTATATACCCGCTCGACTACTTCGTCGTCCACCGGAAGGCCGCGGCGCTCCAGCCAAAAAAGAACATTTGATTTTCCGCTCATCGGGCCGATGTCGATGATCTGTTCAAGGCCGAAGTAGTGCGAGGGAACTCCGGAATAGACGGCGTTCGCGAGTTCGATATCTTTTTTCTTATACGCTTTGATGACGGCCGCGGCGTGAACGCCGGTTGCGGTGCGAAATGCGTCCTCGCCAACCACGGGATAGTTCGCCGGAATCGGAACGCCGGTGGCGGCAGAGACGGCCTCGCAGTACTGCTTGAGTTTGGTCAGGTCCTGCCGATCCCACGGCGCAATACCCATGAGTTTCAGGTTGACGAGCATCTGGTCCATCTGCGTATTGCCGACGCGCTCTCCGATGCCGAGCGCCGTCGCGTGCACGCAATCCGCGCCCGCTGTCAAAGCCGCCATCGAGTTGGCAATTGCCAATCCTCGGTCGCAGTGGCCGTGCCAGTCGACGCGAATTTTTTTTCTGGAAGGCCTCACCACTTCTTCAAGAACAAATTTGACCAGCGCGGCGGCGCCCATGGGCGTGGCGTGTCCGGCGGTGTCGCAGAGCACCAGAGCGTGCGCTCCATAATTGATGGCCGCCGAGTTGAGCTGCTTCACCGTTTCCGGATCGCAGCGGGTCGTGTCTTCGGTGACGTACATGACTTCGAGGCCAAGCGAGACCGCGTATTTGACGGCCTTTTCGGTCGTTCGAAGAAGGAAGTCGCCGGTCCAGCCCTCGGCGTAGCGCCGGATTGGACTTGATCCAATAAATGCAGCAACCTCGATAGGGAGGCCGGTCTTCTGGACTATCTCGGCGATGGGGCGAATGTCGTTCTCGTGAGTGCGGGCGGCGCAGTATGCCGTGATCTTTAATTTGTGGGCGACAATTTCGCGCGCCAGCGCGGTGACGTGCTCGACCGCGCGCGGACCCGCTCCGGGAAGCCCGAGGTCCAGCGTGTTAATGCCGAGTGCTTCCATCAAGTGCAGGATTTCCAGCTTTTGATCAATGGACGGATCGCGGACGGAAGGCGATTGCAAGCCGTCGCGCAACGTTTCATCGGTCAGGCGCACCGGTCCCGGCGGATGCAGCGACTTCGGATACAGAGCATTCCAGTCGTAGATGAGATCAGAAATATCCACGGTGAGTCAGGTGGCAAGTCTCAGGTCTCAGGCGTCAGAGCACGATTTTCCTGACACCTGGGACCTGCCACCTGTCACCTAGCCTTTCTACGTTTTCTTTTCGTCCTTCGGCGGAACAACAAAACCGAAAATCGAATATTGTCCAGGGCCCGCGACGTTCATTCCACGCGCATCTTCGGGGTTGGGCAGGTAGAGCGTCTGACAAAATTCGCAGCGATACACTTCGGCGTCCGCTCCCCAGGCTTTCTCCACATCACCGCATTCCTGTTCGAGCACGTCGGCGGCATAGAACCAGCGTTTCAGGTGTCCGCCGCAGAACTTGCCCTTTTCGTTTTTCTCGTTGCAGGAACGTTGTCCCGGTTTCTTGATCTTGACTTTGTGATTAGGAAGCTGCGGAATCTTGCTCGTGATTGCGGTCGCCGTTTCACCGGAAGCCATTGAGTCTCCTGCGCGGGTTTGTGAAAGGGCCGCTTCTTGTTATTTTACTTTATGTGAGTCGACAAGTTCGACGCGGGGCATATGTACACGGCTACCATCGTCGTGAAAGCGACCGCCTGCAGGATCAGGCCGGAACGCTGGTCGATCTCCTGCACTGCGACACTTCATACCCGCCTGGAAGCGTGGTCCTAGAAGCGGGGTGTGGCATTGGAGCCCAGACGGTCACCCTGGCTCGACGGAGTCCGGACGCCCGATTCACGTCGTTTGATGTCTCCGGGGACTCTGTCGCGCAAGCTAAAAGGATGACGGATGCGGCGGGGATCACCAATGTGCAGTTCCAACAGGCGGACATCTTCGCCTTGCCCTTCGCCCCTGAATCCTTCGATCACGTTTTCATTTGCTTCGTCCTGGAGCACTTGTCGCGACCCGTTGAAGCGCTGACGATTCTCAACCAGCTCCTCAGGCCGGGTGGCACCATGACCGTCATTGAGGGGGACCACGGATCGACTTACTTCCACCCCGATAGCAGCGCAGCCCGTATGGCAATCCAGTGTCTAGTCGGGTTGCAGCGCTTGGCGGGAGGCAACGCGTTGATTGGCCGGCAGCTCTATCCACTTATGGTCGAGGCCGGTCTGGAAGCGGTACACGTCTCTCCGCGAATGGTGTATGTCGATTCGAGCAGACCGGACCTCGTCGAAGGCTTTACCCGGAAGACATTTACGGCAATGATAGAGGGCGTTCGCGAATCCGCCACTGCGGCCGGTATCACCGATCCTGAAGCCTTTGATGCAGGTGTTCGAGATCTTCACAGGACGGCTGAGGCGGACGGCGTCTTCTGCTACACGTTCTTCAAGGGCGTGGGAGAGAAGATGCACCATGCCTGACGCTTCTGAAGATGCCCGAATGTAGCCGATCCTCCGATAGCTCAACAGTTGAGCGCATCCGTCTGAGGATACTCAATGCGGCATCCGCCAGCCTTCTGCTCGCAGCAGCAACCAAAACCCCAACTCTTGACAGAATCTCACATTAGACATAGTCTAAACTGTTCATGGACGCCAAGTTGATTAAACGGTCCTTCGACGGCAGCGGGTTGCGGTGCACTCCGCAACGCTACGCTGTGATGGCATTCTTGCTGGAACGCAATCGGCACCCAACGGCTGCGGAAATCTCGGAAGCCGTAAATCGCGTGGATCCGCGCTCTTCCAGGGCCACGACTTATAACAATCTGCGGGACTTAGTGAAGGCGGGCTTGGTGCGTGAAGTGGCCATCGAGGGCCGCGCCGCGCGCTTCGATGCGAAGGGCATCCAGCATCACCACTTCATCTGCGACCGCTGCGGCAATGTTGAGGATATTAAATGGTATGACGTGCCCAGGCCGGGCCCGGGCTCTCTCGGTAAGCGGATTCTTCGCGAATGCGAACTCATCTTCCGGGGACTCTGCACGAAGTGCGCTCCGAGGCGCGCTTCCCGTTAAGTCTGGAGATGTAAGCCTGGAGAGTGCGGATTCTTTTTGGACAGGGCCGATCAAGCAAGCGCGTCGGCAGCTAATTGCGCGAACCGCAGTTTGATGGGTTCGTAGATCATCAACGTTTTGAACTAATTCAAAAGGAAAAACAAATGGAAAATCCAACGCATATGGAAAACACACTTGCCTCTTCCTCGGGAACTGTTTCCCCCGAAGTTCAGGGCAAAGTTCAGAGCAAAGATCAGGGCAAGAACAAGTCAACCGAATCCAAGTGCCCTTTCAACCACGGATCCTCCGCTCCCACGAACCGCGACTGGTGGCCCAATCAAGTGGACCTGCAGGTTCTCCACCAGCACTCAGACCTGTCTGATCCAATGGGCGAGGAGTTCGACTACGCCCAGGAATTCAAGAGTCTTGATCTGAATGCCGTGATCAAAGACCTTCATGCCCTCATGACCGACTCGCAGGATTGGTGGCCGGCCGACTTCGGGCACTACGGAGGACTGTTCATCCGCATGGCGTGGCACAGCGCAGGCACGTATCGCATCGGCGATGGCCGCGGCGGCGCCGGAGCCGGCCAGCAACGCTTCGCACCGCTCAATAGCTGGCCTGACAACGTGAACCTCGACAAGGCGCGCCGGCTACTGTGGCCGATCAAGCAGAAATACGGCCGCAAAATCTCCTGGGCTGACTTGATGATCCTCGCCGGCAACGTCGCCCTCGAGTCGATGGGATTCAAGACCTTTGGTTTCGGCGGCGGTCGCGCGGATGTCTGGGAGCCCGAAGAGCTCAACTGGGGTCCCGAAGGCACGTGGCTGGCGGACGAGCGCTATAGCGGCGATCGTGATCTTCAAAATCCGCTCGGCGCGGTTCAGATGGGATTGATCTACGTGAATCCCGAAGGCCCAAACGGCAAACCGGATCCCGTCGCAGCCGCCAGGGACATTCGTGAAACCTTCCACCGCATGGCCATGAACGACGAAGAAACGGTCGCACTGATTGCCGGCGGCCATACCTTCGGCAAGACCCACGGCGCTGCCATTCCCGCTGACTACGTGGGCCCGGAACCAGAAGGTGCCGACATCCAAGACCAGGGCTTGGGATGGAAGAATAAATTTGGTAAAGGTTTTGGTGCTGACACCATCGGCAGCGGCCTGGAAGTTATTTGGACCCAGACGCCAACCAAGTGGAGCAACAACTTCTTTACCAACCTCTTCACCTACGACTGGGAACTGACCAAGAGCCCGGCCGGTGCGCATCAATGGACGCCGAAAAATGGCGCAGGCAACGGCACAGTGCCCGATGCGCACGATCCCTCAAAGCGTCATGCGCCATCCATGCTGACCACGGACCTCTCTTTGCGCTTCGATCCTGCGTACGAAAAGATTTCCCGCCGCTTCTACGAGCATCCGGATCAGTTCGCCGACGCCTTCGCCCGCGCGTGGTTCAAGCTGACGCACCGCGACATGGGCCCCATCGTGCGTTATCTCGGCCCGCTCGTTCCGAAGGAGCACCTGCCGTGGCAAGACCCGATCCCCGCTGTGAATCACAAATTAATTGGGGAGAAGGAAATTGCCGCACTGAAGGCCAAGATCCTCAAATCCGGACTGTCGATCTCCCAACTGGTCTCGACTGCCTGGGCGTCGGCGTCCACATTCCGCGGCTCTGACAAGCGCGGTGGAGCGAACGGCGCGCGCATTCGTCTTGCGCCCCAAAAGGACTGGGAAGTGAACCAGCCGGCCGAACTGGCGAAGGTCCTGCGGAAGCTGGAGGCGATCCAGAAGGAGTTCAACGGCTCAGAGTCTGGAGGAAAGTCCAGCAAGAAAAAGGTCTCGCTTGCCGACCTGATCGTTCTGGGCGGCTGCGCAGCCATCGAGGAAGCGGCGAAGAAGGCCGGCCACAAGGTGAAAGTCCCCTTCACGCCGGGCCGCATGGACGCGTCGCAGGAACAAACCGACGTCGAATCCTTCGAACCGCTGGAACCGAAAGCGGACGGCTTCCGCAACTATATCCACGGCAAGCAGCGTCTGTCGGCTGAGGAGATGTTAGTGGACAAGGCGCAATTGCTGAGGCTGACGGCGCCGGAGATGACGGTTCTGGTCGGTGGCCTGCGCGTCCTTGGCGCAAATACCGGGAAGTCCACGCACGGCGTCTTCACCAAACGGCCGGAGACGCTGACCAACGACTTCTTCGTCAACCTCCTCGACATGAGCACTCAATGGCAGCCCTCTACGGAGTCCAATGGCTCCGGAACCGTCTACGAAGGACGCGATCGCAAAACGAACGAGGTCAAGTGGACCGGCACCCGTGTCGACCTGATCTTCGGTTCGCACTCGCAACTGCGTGCCCTCGCGGAAGTCTATGCGTGCACGGACTCCAGGGAGAAGTTTGTGAAAGATTTCGTGGCGGCGTGGACCAAGGTGATGGACCACGATCGCTTCGACGTCGCTTAACCTCGGCGAAAAAGAGAGCGGTCAACCCTCAGTCGAATTCCTTGCGCGGGGACGCCTGATCCGCACCAACGCGTCCGACGGTGATTTCAGCTACGAAATAACTTTCGCCCTTCATCGGCACGCCGGCCATCCGCCGCAGCATCGCGATCTGTCCGACGTGGGTGAGGGCGTCGGCGATCGGGCCCTGAAATAATTTTTCGGCGGAGACTTCGAGCGGCTTCTCCGACGCCAAGTAGTCGTCGAGATTTTTCACGGCGGCGAAGAAGCGCTCGCATTCTTTTTCCCACGGAAGCGGCAAGGAATCCTTCCACTCGCGGCGGCCTTCAGACATGCTGAGCGCCCAGTCCATCAGGTCGCCGATGTGCGCGAGGATTCTTATCGGCGTGCGCGAAGTTTCGCCGCAACTGTAATCGGCAAAGCTCGGCCCTGCGTTGCGGATGGCTTTCGTTCCGCGATAGGCGAGCGTGGCCAGGGTGTGGCGTAGGAAGGCGCGGTTGTCGGTCATAGTCGAGTTCTCAGTTCTCAGAAAGGTCCTTTAGTTTACAACTGAGAACTGAGAACCGAGAACTGAGAACTGGTTCTTACAGTTTTCTCCGCCACAGCGCTCCGGCCGCGCGCACGCCGGCTCTCAGATTCCCTCGCAGCGGACGGGCATACAGCAGGTCGAGGAAGCCTTCCATCTCGCCCGTGAATCCTTTACCGTACCCGAACCACCAGATTTTTTTCAGGCGTGGGACCAGGTCGCTGTCGAGATACTTCACGCGCACCATTTCTTCCAGGCCCCAGCGTCCATGCGTACGACCCAGGCCACTTGACTTCACGCCGCCATGTGGAGCTTCGCTGATGCTGAAACACGACACTACATCGTTCACCATCACCGTGCCGGCATCGATCCGGCGCGCCAGTCGCTCGCCGCGGGTGCGATCGCGCGTCCAAACGCTGGCGGCTAATCCGAAGTCGGAATCGTTGGCCAGCCGCACCGCCTCGGCATCGTCTTTGAAAGGCGCAATCGGCAGCACCGGACCGAAGGTTTCTTCCTGCATCACGCGCATGCTGTGATCGACATCGGCCAGCACGGTGGGCGCAAAAAATGTTGGGCCAAGCTCGCGCAGCCGCGTGCCTCCGGCTAGCACCCGGGCGCCGCGCTGCCTTGCGTCCTCCACGTGCGATTCCACCACCCGCACTTGCCGCTCGTGAATCATGGGACCGATTTCCGTGGCCGGGTCCATCCCATTGCCAACGCGCAGCTTGCGCGCCTTCTCGGAGCAGGCGTCCAAAAACGCCGGATACAAAGCCCGATGGACGTAGCAGCGCTCGACCGACAAGCAGGTCTGACCCGCGTTGACGAACGCTCCCCAGACGGCGCCGCTCGACGCGACATCGACGTCGGCGTCTTCGAGCACAACCATGGGATCTTTGCCGCCCAGTTCGAGCACAACCGGAAGCAGCCGTTCGGCGGCGATCTGCGCGATTCTTCGGCCGGTGGCGACGCTGCCGGTGAAGACAAGTTTGTCGATTTCGCTCTTCACCAGCGCGGCCCCAGTCTCGCCTTCGCCCGGAAGCACATGGAAAACGTCGTCGGGAACTCCCGCCTCGCGCAGCAGCGACTGTAATTCGAGCGCAATCAGCGGCGTCAATTCGGAGGGCTTGAGAACGACCGCATTTCCCGCAACCAGAGCCGCCATGGCCTCCGTCGCCGGAATCGAAAAAGGATAATTCCAAGGCGAGATGATTCCGATCACACCGTAGGGCTCGAGCAGAATGCGTCCTGACTTGGTCTTAAGCGCGAGATTTCCGTGCGGGAGTTTTTCTTCGCGCAGGACCGCGAATGCGTTGTCGATCAGGAATCGCGCCGCGTCGAGCACCACCAGAACTTCGGTGACGAGCGCCTCGACCGCGGGCTTGCCTGCTTCCTGCGTGATGCGCCGTGCAATATCGTTTTTATGAGCGAGAAGAATTTGCTGAAAACGGCACAACATCCGCACGCGATTGCGGATTCCCCACGCGTTCCAGTCCGGCTGTGCGGCGCGCGCGCGCGCCACCGCAGCGCGCACTTCGGTAGGACCGGCACTATCCAGTTCGCCCAACACTTCACCCGTAGCCGGGTTCACCGAGGCGATGCGGGACACAGCGAATTCGACGTTGGTGGCCATCTGCGAAGAAGTGTACGCGGGACGGAACAGGCGCGCCAGAGTCATAATCGTTCTTGCGAATTGCACGTGTAGCGCGGACACTCCTGTCCGCGTGCTTGCAGCTATCGCGCTGTGGCGCGGACAAGAGTGTCCGCGCCACACTAGTACTCCACCTCGACTAGGTAGAGTCCGCTGGCGGGCGCCGTCGCTCCGGCGGCAGTACGCTCCCGCGCCTCGAGGATGCGGCGCAAATCTTCCAGGCTCACCGTTCCCTTTCCCACCAGCAGGAATGTGCCGATCAGGTTCCTCACCATGTGATGAAGAAATCCGCTGCCGCGAACGGTATAGATTAATTCTTCGCCTTCGCGCGTCCAACTGGAAGCGAAGATCGTCCGAACGTTGGTCGGGCGAACATTGCTCGTGTGAACATTCTCGCCAGCAGCGATCCGTTCCACCCGCTCCGGATCTACCGCCGCGAACGACGTGAAATCGTGCTCGCCCACAACCACGCGGGCGGCTGTAACCATCGCCGATTCCTGCAGTGGGTAAGGGTAGTGCCACACATACCGCGCCAGAAACGGCGGACAGATCGCGCCGCGGTAAATGCGATACCGATAAGTTTTGGCGCGCGCCGACTTGCGTGCGTGGAATTCGGGCGCGGCCTCCGTCACCTCCAGCACCCGGATCGAAGGCGGAAGAATATCGTTCAGAGCTCTCATCCAGTTTTCGGTGGGAATCGTCGACGCGGTCGCGAAACTCGCCACCTGGGCCAGCGCGTGCACGCCCGCATCGGTGCGGCCCGAACCCTGGGGCAGTACATTTTCCCCGCTCAATCGTCCAATGGCTGAGGCCAGCGCGCCTTGGACGGTTGTCCGGCCGGGCTGCACCTGCCAGCCGGCGAGATCAGCGCCGTCATAAGAAAGGGTCAGTCTGAGATTACGCACGTTCTTTTTCGAGTCCTAAGCCGCCTGAGTATCATCGTAACTGTTTACAAAGTTTTACCGCCGGGGTCGCGGAAGGTGCGCCGGCGCGTCAGCTATACTATTTCACTTGCGAGCAATTTCACTGACGATCAATGGAAAAGATTGCCTTTGCCCAGCATTGCAAGGAGTGGACTGCAAGGATGAAGGATTAAAGATTGCAAGGAACTCTTGCCTGTCGTTCTGCGTATCAGAAGTGGGTTAGTAAACGTGCGGACCAGCACGTCCGTTCCTATGGATCTGATCGTTTAGTGTGACCAATGGAGATGATGCGAATGCAACGTTCTACAGTCTTGACTGCGTTTCAGCGGACCGCCGCCCTTCTTCTTGCCGCCAGTATGGTACCTGCCGGGTGGGGGCAGGATACCTCGTCCGTGCCCAGCGCTCCATCGGCGCAGGTGCCGGCCCAGCAGGCCGTGCCGTCGAAGTCGCAGCCGTTTGATGTGAAGGAGTACTCGCAACCGCGGTCGGCCTTCCCCAACCTGCTCGCGCCCTACACTGCGCGCCACGTAGCGCCGCCGAATGTGGCCAACACGCCGCGCATTGACCAACTCATGCACGACGGCAAACTCTACATCTCGATGAACGACGCGGTCGCACTGGCGCTCGAAAACAATCTCGATATCGCGATCGCCCGCTACAACCTGAACATTGCGGACACCGACATCTGGCGCTCCAAAGCGGGTGCGGCCATTCTCGGTGTTAATAGCGGTGTCATACAGAACACGCCCGGCGGCGGCGTAGGCGGGCTCGGTACACAAGTTGGTTCGGGCCAGGGCGGAACCTCCGTCGGAGCCGGTGGCGCCGGCACCGGCACGGGCGGCTTGGTCGTGTCAACCCTCGGCAGCGGCCCGCTCATCACCAGCTTTGATCCGATTCTTACTGGCACCTTTCAACTGGATCAGAACCGTACTCAAGTTGTAAGCCCATTCGCCCCCCCTTTCTCGGATAGTCATACGAGCACCTGGGACTTTGGCTACCAGCAAGGATTCCAGTGGGGTACAAATCTTTCCGTCGGATTCAACAACACTCGGGGCACCGCAAGCCCACTTTCGCAATATCAACCTTTCTCCACCCAATACAATTCAAATTTTCGCGCCCAGGCGACTCAGCACCTTTTGCAAGGCTTCGGATTCGCCCCAAACACTCGTTTCATTCAGATCGCGAAGAACAACCGCGAAATCTCAGATGTGGCCTTCCGCTGGCAAATCACCAACACGGTCGACCAGATCGAGAACATGTACTGGGACCTGGTGTTCGCCTACGAGAACGTCAGGGTGCAGAAGGAGCAGCTGGCTTTCGCTCAGAAGACTCTTTCTGACAACCAGAAGCAAGTGCAAATCGGGACCCTGGCGCCGATTGAAGTAGTCCGCGCGCAGAGCACGGTCGCCACCAATCAGCAAACGCTGACCTTGGCGCTGACCAATCTTGAGCTGCAGCAATTACTGATGAAGAATGCGCTCAGCCGAACGCTGGTCGACCCTGCACTGGCCGACGCCGAAGTAATTCCTACCTCGACTATGGAATTGCCCGCGCAGGAAGCGGTTATCCCTACGCAGGATCTGGTGAACGATGCGCTCGGCCATCGTCCCGAGCTGGCGGAAGCGCGAATCAACCTGTCCAATACCGAGATCAGCAACAAGGCCGTTCGCAGTTCTCTGTTGCCGAGTCTGGACTTATTCGCCTACTACCAGGGAACCGGGTTGGGCGGCGCTCTGAACCCGGGTTATATTTGCTTGCCAAATCCCAATCCTTGTACTGGGAACGCCAATCCAGCCACATCCTACTCTGGTGCGTTAGGTCAACTGGTCGATTCTACTGCTCCCGATAAAGGGGTAGGCTTGACGCTCAGTATTCCACTCCGCAATCGCACCGCGCAAGCAACGCAGGTGCGCTCGGAATTCGAATACCGGCAAGCGCAGTTGCGCATCCAGCAACTCGAGAACCAAATTCGCATCGAGGTGCGCAACGCGCAGTTTGGCGTGCAGCAGAATCGCGCCAGCGTCGCTTCCGCCCAGGCCGCCTTGGATCTGGGGCGCCAGTCTCTCGATGCCGAACAAAAGAAATACGCGCTCGGCGCATCCACCTCAACGCTGGTGTTGCAGAACCAAGCGGCCATGACCCAGGCCGAAGTCACGCTCGTCTCCGCCCAAGCTGCGTACGAAAAGGCAGAAGTCGAACTGGATCGGGCCATCGGTCTCCTGCTCGACCACGCTGGTATTCAGATCGCCGACGCTGAGCGAGGCGAGGTCACGCATGTGCCGAATATTCCGCACGTGGTGGAGCGGCCCGCCAACCAGCCAGCACCGGCGCCACCTCCGGCCCAGCCAGCGGCACCGCAACAGTAGGGTCTGAAACTATCCGCGATGGAGCGCCGGGCGCCCCCGCCCGGCGTTTCCCTTTTGTGGCGTTTTTCTTTTGCCGCATGCCGCCTCTCGCGTATCCTCTCTCCGTGAAGCTCTCGATACTCGTCAAGGTTAGTGTGGAGAAGGTTAGTGTGGAGAAGGTTCGTGTGGGGACGGTTCGTGTGGGGACGGGCGCCCTCGCCCGTCCAAGCCGAGCGCAGCTCGGCAGGCTCTCGGTTGGTAGCGGCAGGAGTTCCGAGTGATCCTCTCCGTCATCATCATCGCTCACAATGAAGAAGCCAACATCGGGCGCACGCTAGCTAGCGTACAGCCACTGGTTGCCGAAGGCAAAGGCGAGATCATCGTCGTCGACTCCGGCTCAACCGACCGCACCGTCGAGATCGCGAAATCCTTCGGCGCGAAAGTCTTCATTGAGGAGTGGAAAGGCTACGCTGCCCAGAAGAATTCCGCCATCGACAAGGCAGCGGGCGAATGGATTCTGAGCTTGGATGCGGATGAAGAGGTGGAACAGCCCCTTGCAGTGGAAATCGCAGCCCGCTTTCCTTCTGCTCGACCCAACCAGGCGGAACTTCTCGAAAGGGTTAAACAATCCAGATACTTCATCACGCACCAGAGCATTCGAGAATTCAAGAAACTAACAAAAGAAA
Organism: uncultured Acidobacteriaceae bacterium; assembly: GCA_963772195.1. Lineage (GTDB taxonomy): Bacteria > Acidobacteriota > Terriglobia > Terriglobales > Acidobacteriaceae > Acidiflorens. The sequence goes on from CAVYWE010000008.1 coordinate 57,469, forward strand.
AGGGCTTGACTGAAGGCGGGGTCTTTGTGGACGTCACGGGATTCTGGATCTCCCGCAAGAACGAGTTCCTCGGCCGTTGGATCAAGCATGGCGGTTTTTGGCCAGATCCGAAACTGCGACTTTTTCACAAGGGCATGGCGCGTTTCGAAGAGCGCCTTGTGCATGAAGACGCAAGACTCATCGATGGCATCTCCGGAAGACTAAAGCACTCACTACTGCACCACTCCTACCCCACGCTCGCCGACTACATCGACCACATGAACCGCTACTCGTCCCTCGGCGCGGAGATGACAATTGCCAAAGGCCCCCGCGGCTTCAGCTTGTTCAACATCGTGCTACGCCCAATCGCAACGTTCATCTACAACTACTTCTTCCGCCTTGGATTTCTCGACGGACGCGAAGGTCTCCTCCTGCACCTTTACCATGCCGTCTATGTTTCGTGGAAATATGCGAAGGCTTGGGAACTTGCGCGCAAGAGAGAATCGTTGTAGGCAATCAACGTAGAGACGCGTCTCAGACTGCGGCACTTACGGCACGACTGAACAGAACGGCGGCAAGAGTCGGCATTCGATATCCAGCCCCTAAAAGACGATTGATTTCGAAGGACTAGCGGTATCGCTCAAGCGATACCCCTGATACGAAACCTGAGATACGAAACCTGAGTTTTTCAGCAGCCTTCGCCGCGTCTCTGGAGGCGTTCAGCATTCCCGCAGTGTAAGGCGCATGATGTCGAACTTCACTTCCACCGATCGCTGCGGAAACTTCGACTCCACATAAGCCTTCACGTCGCCGACCGAAGGAATCCCGTCGCGCCCAGTGAGTCCGCGCGCATCGTCGAGCAGAATCACGTGCGGATACGGATGGCTCAGAATCATCGCCAGTTCCGCCGAAAGGCGTTGCTCGTCCGTTTGCATCCCAATCCAGCCGTAGTAACCGGCGTCCAGCCAGAAAAGTGCCGGGCCTTTCAATAATGCGAGCACCTCGGGCATGACCGCGCGGCTGTCTCCACAGAAAATCCGGACGTGCTCTGCGCGCGCGAATTTGCGTTTGGCCCGCTCCGCGAGCGCTGGGACGTATTCGATGGAATAGACGCGGTCGAAACGGTTCTTCATCGCGGCAACCATCTCGCCATAGTAAGTTCCGGTCTCGACCAGGGTCTTCAGCCCAAATTTCTCTCCGTATTCACGCACGACTTTCTGTTTCAACAGATGAGGAGATCGCGTCGGCCGCCCGCGCAGTATCCAATACCAGTAGTCGGGATAGTGGCCAAGCGCCTTGTACGCTCCGTACACAGGAGTACGCTGCAACAACCGCCGGAACGCTTTCAGAATCCCTCCGCCGAATGAAGACCAAGCATAGGTGCGCGCGAAAAGCGCCGTCAAGGGAGGGTTTACCCTGTGCCCCTCTGTGTCCCCTGTGGTGAAGATTTTCTCCTTCCCCTTTACCAACCGCTCGGTCGGTCGCGCCATTTTGCGGCATGACGATCCTCTTCTATCATCAAAGTCGTAGTTGGAACTGACGTGGGGACATGAATGCCCGAAAGCAAACCGAAAGCCGATCTGTCTAAGGTTGTAGCCGAAAACCCGATTGCCGATGTCTTTGACGGCCGTCACCCTGCTGAGTCTGAAAAACAATGGTCCGAGAAAACGCTGGCGACCACGCTCGACAAGGCTCCCGAGAAACCGATCGGCGCTCCCACCGGCACCAACCTCGACGAACACGGCCACGCGCGTTTCAGCACAATCTCGAACGCCCCGATTCGCCGCCTGTACACCCAGGCGGATCTCCCCGCCGATTGGAATTACGAGCAATACCTCGGCTATCCCGGCCAACCGCCCTACACGCGCGGCATTCACGCGACCGGCTATCGCGGCAAGCTCTGGACCATGCGCATGTTCTCGGGCTTCGCCTCGCCCGAAGAAACCAACCAGCGCTACAAATATCTTCTCGAACACGGCGGCGGCGGACTCTCCGTCGCCTTCGATCTGCCTACTCTCATGGGCTACGACTCCGACCACCCGGCCAGCGAAGGCGAAGTCGGCAAGTGCGGCGTGGCCATCGATTCGCTCGAAGATATGGAGATCCTTTTCGACGGCATCCCCCTCGAAAGAATCACTACGTCGATGACCATCAATTCACCGGCCAGTGTGCTCTGGGCCATGTACCTGGTCGTCGCGGAAAAACAAGGTGCCGACTGGAAGAAGATTTCGGGCACGCTGCAAAACGACATCCTCAAGGAGTACATCGCGCAGAAGGAATACATCTATCCGCCCGCGCCCTCGATGCGCCTGGTGATTGACACCTTTGAGTTCGGGTCGAAGTTTACGCCGCGCTTCAACACCATCTCCATCTCCGGCTACCACATTCGCGAGGCCGGATCGACCGCGCTGCAGGAACTCGCGTTCACTATCTACGACGGCGTCGAATACGTCGAGTGGGCGCGACGCCGCGGCCTCGACGTCGACGAATTCGGGCCGCGCCTCAGCTTTTTTTTCAATGCGCACAACGATTTCTTCGAAGAGATCGCCAAATACCGCGCCGCGCGCAAGATCTGGTATCGATTGATGAAGGACCGTTTCGGCGCCAAGAATGACCGAACCCGTCTGATGCGCTTCCACACCCAAACCGCCGGCGTCTCGCTGCCCGCTCAGCAACCGATGAACAACATCGCGCGCGTCGCCCTGCAGGCGCTGGCGGCGGTGCTCGGTGGCACGCAGTCTTTGCACACCGACGCCTACGACGAAGCGCTCGCCTTGCCCACTGAAGAAGCCGCGCGAATTGCGCTGCGCACGCAGCAGATCATTGCCTTCGAATCGGGCGCAGCCCAGACTGTCGATCCGCTCGGCGGCAGCTACTTCGTCGAGAAGCAAACCCTCGACATGGAAAACGGCGCCTTCGATTACTTTCAAAAGCTCGACCAGATGGGAGGCATGGTCAAAGCCATCGAGCGCGGATATCCCCAGAAAGAAGTTGCCGAAGCTAGCTACCAGTACCAGCGCGCCGTTGAAGCCAACGAGAAAATCACGGTCGGCGTAAATGATTTCGTCATCGAAGAGGAGTCGCCTAACATTCTCTACATCGGCGAATCGGTAGCCAGCACTCAGGGAGCGAAACTCAAAGCCCTGCGCGCCCGCCGCTCGAACGAAGAAGTCCAGCGTCGCCTCGATGCGTTGAAGCAAGCCGCCGCCAAGGCTCCCACCGCGGGCGCCGACGGCAACATTTCTGACGCCAATACCATGCCCTACATAGTCGACGCCGTCCGCGCCTACGCCACCGTTGGCGAAATCTGCGATGCGTTGCGGCAGGTGTATGGGACGTATACGGAAGTGAGCGTCACGTAAATTCTTATGATGTTTGGTCGATTCCGCCGCAACCTGCTTCCGGTTTCGTCTTCAGGATTGACTTGAGTTTGCAATTTGCAACCTCAAATGGAGATGTCGCAATTTCTTGCTCCTGACCCTACTCAACAGCCTGCGAGAGGCAACCGACATTCATCACATTCGGAGCGTTCGTTCGTCACAGCCTCTGTTATTGATGACCGCTATGATGGCGGGATGAGAGTCCGTTCTCCAAATCCCGCACGAGCACAGCGACTGCTAGCAACCCGTAAAAGAGCTGCCGTGGTGCCCATCGAATCTCGTATCGCTGTTCTGCACCATCAGAAAGTCATCCTTGATACTGCGCTGGCCGAGATCTACGGAGTTCCGGTAAAGCGCCTCAATCAGCAGGTGAACCGCAACCGGGAGCGGTTCCCTTCTGATTTCATGTTCCAGCTAAAACCCCGCGAGTTCGCCGCTTTGCGGTTGCAATTTGCAACCTCAAAAAAGGGACGCGGTGGCCGACGCTCGCTCCCCTACGCCTTCACGGAACACGGCGCAATCATGGCCGCGACCGTGCTTAATTCTAAAAAAGCAGTAGAAATGAGCGTTTTTGTGGTACGGGCGTTTGTGCGCTTGCGTGCGATGCTGGGGGCAAACAAAGCTTTCGCCGACCGAATAGAAGAATTGGAAAAACACCTGGCGACCCACGACTGCAATATCCAGGAAATCATCAACGTCATCACGAGACTGATGAACCCGCCAGCCAACCGCAAAAGTAAGATTGGGTTCGCGCTCCCGCCGGCGCGGACGGGCTAGTTGCCATCTTAATTCCAGTGCAAACCGGGAATGGGTTCCTTCAGATTTCGCACCCCGCGAATACGCTGCTTTGAGGTTGCAATTTGCAACCTCAAACACGGGACGCGGTGGCCGGCGCTCCCCTCCATGCCGCCCCCACTACTTCATACGATTGCGATACAGGCTTCCATCCACTTGCCGGACCATGGCTTCGAGGTCGAGCGAGACTCCTAAGAACGCGGCGATTTCTCCGGCAACTGCCTTCGGTTCGCGCAGCACGCGATGATAATGTACGCGCGAGACCTGCACGTTCTTCTTGCCCGCGAGCCACTTGTTCACTTCGATCAGGTGGCGCTGAAAGGCCTCTTCGATCGGGGATGTGTCGGCATTCGAATCCGCATTACCGCGGCGTCGCAGCATTTCCTCCTGCGACTTCAGCACCTCGGGTAGTGGACGCTGCATGAAGAGGACGCGGTACTCGTGGCCCGATGGCAGCGACAGAATCAGTTGCGAGATGACCTTCACCACCTTGCCTTCGGCCTCCGCAATCAGACAGGGATCTTTCGGAAGCTGCTTGATGCGCTCCCACTCAAGGTAGCCCTTGGGGTTGTCGGTGTCGGCTTTGCGCTCGCCGTCGGAGAGAACCGACAGGCCGCCTGCATCGAGCATCTGCATCATCAGCGATGTGCCCGAACGCGGCAGTCCCGAAACAACAGTGATCATCAGTGCCTTTCCAGAGATGGAAATAGCGGAGGCGGGCTGCACGCTCCGTCGGATTTAAAATCCTCTAGTTGAAATGATAGTTGGAACGTGGCCGCCGGACAAAGACGATGGCCGCAACCGGCTCCGACCAACCCCGTTTCTTGCCAATCAATGCTCGTCGAGCGCCCTTACTTCAAACTCCCCACCGCAGGATAATATTTCTGGATCATTCGTCCGGTCATCAGGCCGCCTTCGTATTCCGGGATGATGACTTCATCGGCGCCCGAGTTGCGAATCGCGTTTGCGTAGCGTTGCTGGCCGGCGCGCGTGATGATTTTTGCCTTGGCGTTCAGCGAACGGGCGGTGACCGTGATGTAAAGATTGTCGGAGTCACTGTCAATCACGATGCAAATGCCGCACGCCCGCTCAATTCCCGCCTGCAGCAGCACGTCGTGCCGCTTGGCATCGCCCTGGATCACCAGCACGCCGTCGTTCAGCAGCTCACGGCAGAGTCCTTCGTTGGTCTCGATCAGCACAAACGGAATCTCCAGGCGGGTGAGTTGGTCGACCACCGTCCGGCCCACCTGACCGTATCCGCAGATGATGAAATGATTCTTGAGCTTCGCGATACTGGCATCGTTGATCATAGATTTCCAAGCCTCCAAACCCTGCCGGTTGAAGATCGTGACCAGTACCCGCTCCGCGATCCACACCTGAAAGGCGAACACTCCGACGTATACGAAAATCGAAAACAGCTTTGTCGCAGCGCGCACAGAACGGTAATCGATCGAATGCGGATGAAAGATCCAGAAGAATGCGTCGATGGCGCGGAGCCCCTCCAGCCTGGTATAGACCGCGACACATATCATGCAGAACGCTCCGAACACGAGCGTGGGCAGCCACAACCGCCGGAGAAAAAGAATTGTGATGCGGCCCATAAAAGTTGACGCGGCTCCCGTTTCATCCACCCGGCGCGAGCCAGTAAATCGGCCAAAACCACTCCGCGGAATCCGGGAAATATACCAGAGAGACGAGCATCGAGAGACGACAACTAGTGACGAGTCGATTAGAAATTCTAATCGGCCTGATCGCGCCGCCTTCACACGCAAAAGACGACGAAATCGGTCGACCTCCAACCGTGCCTGATCCGCCGCCATTGCGCCCCGGCGAGCGTTCTGATAACGTGCCTGTCGTCTTTCAAAGGAGGCCCCTGTGGCTTTTTGTCCAACCTGTGGAACACAGATCGCGGATGGAGCGACCTGTCCGAAGTGCGCTGGCGGCGTCGGCGCGAGTGCGGTCACACCCGCGGCCGCCGGACTCACCGATAACGTGGCCGGCGCGCTGGCCTACGTGACCATCATCCCCGCGATTGTGTTTCTAGTGCTGGAGCCGTTCAACAAGAATCGTTTCATCCGCTTTCACGCTTTTCAATGCCTCTTCTTTGCGATCGCCTGGACCGTGCTCTGGATCGGCCTGGCGTTCATTAGTCATATCCCATTGCTCGGATGGGCGACAGTTCTGTTGTGGCCGCTGTTCAGTCTAGCCGGGTTTGTGATCTGGCTGATTCTGGTGCTCAAAGCTTATCAGGGGCAGATGTTCAAGCTGCCCGTGATCGGCGAAATGGCCGAGCAGCAGGCTGGCGCGTAGGCAGGTCGGCATACCATTCATTGCTAAGAACGTGGACGGGTGCCAACACCCGCGTTCGAAACCTTTTCTCTCTTGGCGCGTCAATCAGGTAAGGTAATAAGTGCGTGTTCACTGATCTTCAGCTCACGACTCTTCAGCTCACGACTCTTCAGCCCTCGACTCTTCGGCCCACGAGTCTCCAGCCCATGCGTTCGGGATTCCGGCGCCATCGGGCCGTAGGACTATCTGTGGCCGCGCACCTGGCGGTGTTAGCCGTGCTCGTGTTCCATAATCCCCGAGTGATCGACCTGAGTCCCGCCTGGCTTGCCCACGGAGACGGGGCCCACACCTACAAACTGGTTTACATTCCAGCGGGCGCCAATAATGATGGCAAGCCGCCTGACGCGGCCAAGTTGTTATTCCCGCCGCGGATAAGCAAGCTCAAGCCGAGCCCGCAGTCCCAGCCATCAAAGCCTGCGCCCGATCCTCAGCAGGTTATTGCAATTGCCGACGCGGAAGTGGGCGACCACAATACCCGCGCCGGATCTGCGCTGGGCACTATGACTACGATTGACGGACCGGTTACCGGCCATGAAGTCCACGTTGCGTATCCGGTCGTGTATCCCGATCCTCCCGTAGCGCGAGCCGAGCTTCCCCGGGACCTGCAGGGCGACGTCGTCATCGAAGTCACGATCGACTCTCAGGGCAACGTCGTCGAAACCAAAATTGTGCAGGCGATCGGCCACGGGATCGACGAAAAGATCGAGGCCACGCTTCGCCGGTGGCATTACCAGCCGGCCACGCTCGACGGCACGCCAGTCGCCTCCAGGCACGACGTGCACTTCCATTTTCCGTCGTGAGGATCGGGCCATCGGATCATCGGGCCATCGGGTCATCTGAATACCCAGGCCTTTAGATGACCCGATCACCCGATGGCTCGATCACCCGATTTTTGTGATTCGCCATTTGTTCGCCTCTATGTTAAACTTGCTCCCCGTCCAGCGAGGAGGCGACCGACGAGCCAACCGAGGAGCCGATAACGATGCGCAAAGCAATCAACCACCTGAAGAAATCCGACCCCGTGATGGCCGCGATTATCGAGCGTATCGGGCCATTCCGCATGCAGTATGGCGAGCCCACGTTTCACGCCCTGGCCGAGGCGATCCTCTATCAGCAGTTGAACGGCAAAGCGGCCGTGACCATCTTCAATCGATTCACCGCTCTGGCCGGCGATCCCCTGACGCCGAAAGGCATTCTCAAACTCACCGATGCCGAAATGCGCGGCGTAGGTCTGTCGAGGCAGAAGACGGCGTATCTGCGCGATCTCTCCGAGAAGACCGCAGCCGGCCTGCTGGAGTTCGAGCGCATGCCGGAACTGCCGGAAGAAGAAGTGATCGCGCATCTGACCCAGGTCAAGGGCGTCGGCGTCTGGACGGCGCACATGTTCCTGATGTTCACCTTGCGACGTCCGGATATTCTGCCGACCGGCGATTACGGCGTGCAGGCTGCCATCAAGAAGCACTACAAGAAACGCAAATGGCCCAAGCCCGCAGTGATGGAGAAGATCGCGAAACCCTGGGCGCCCTATCGCTCGATCGCGTGCTGGTATCTGTGGAAGAGCCTGGATATTAAGACGGTGGAAAGAAAAGCAATCAGGTAGCGCCGGCATCTTGCCGGCTGTCGCGAGCGCATCCTGCCCTCGCCGACGACTTCTCTTCGATTCGAGCTGGTTTTGGGAGGGGCACGAGTTCAGTCGTGCCGCTAACGCTCCAAAAAGATGCCGTGCTTTAGCGCCCGCGATCGGCGCGGCGAGAAAAGTCTGGTCCCGCCCTGGCGGTGGCGCACCCGGCAATCTGTCAGTGTCATGTTCCTTTCTTCGGGGTTCGAGCTTAGCCGCGCGCTCAAAGGCTAGCTATTGTAGTCATATCGTGGGTCCGCAATCCCCGGCTCCGGCCTGAGCAGTTCCTCGCGGATCGCTTGCAGCTTCTCTTTTGCCGACAGGCAGGCTTCCAGGGCGGTTTCGATGTAGCCCTGCTCGCTCGCCGCTCGGACTACGTGCAAGTCACCATCCACATCGTGGATCAGGCGATGGATCGGCTCGACCGCGTTACCCATTATTCCTCCGCGAACACAGTACCAATGTGTGCAGAATCGGAGTCTGTGCAATCTTGCTCAGGTTATGGGGCCGAGTTTCCCGTGACAATCGCGGGAATGAGTAGATAAAGCGCGCGGTCCCGTGGGTTACGGAGAGGAACCAATGCGCCATCTTTTGCTTTGTAAGTAGTAAAGTGACGCACCGGATGCGGGTCCGGCTCACTGTACGCTACCGTACATTAGGACGTACGGTTGTGTCAAGTATTATTTGTGGTTTGGAGTCACATTCGTGATCCTCCACGCGTCCGATCATCGTGGCTTTATCCGCGAGAAGGGGCGCACCCGGCGGGTTAGTAGTCCGTCCCGAAGATTGGCTCGTGTAGAGCGGACACTCCTGTCCGCTGCCTTTAACTCGTGCCGGGAGAAGACGAAGTGGGTAGAAATCGAGTCGCAGCGGACCGCGCGGCGGAGAGAGCAGGCAGATATCTTTCCAATAGTACGGACGCATCCGGCCGCTTAGCGGGCCCGCCCAAGCGGAGCTTGGACGGGGCACCCCTGGTGAGTTCAAATGATTGCGCTGGCCCCGGCCACCCGGCTCATCTTTCCGTTAATGCAGCTTTGCGCACTCCACTTTCGCTTGCTTGAGGATAGGGATCTCAGGGTCGGCGTCTTTCCAGAGCCTGAGAAATTCGTGGTACTCCGCGAGGGCTTTCGGAGTGTTCCCTTGCAAAACATTGGCGCGGGCAAGGCCTAGATGCGCCAGGGCACCGATCAGTTCGTTCTGCACGACGCCGGGGTGATCGATGATCTTCTGGAACTCCGCTGCCGCTTCACTACCATGACGCGCAACCAAGTGCGCTTGCCCACGAACATAAGCGGGATACAAACTGAGCGTGAAAGGCCTGTCGCCCACCGCCCCGAGTTCGTAGGGAGCGGCAACCTCCACCGTTTCAATTGCCTTCGAGGCCTGATTGAGATTCAGGGCGATCCGGGCACGAATCGTCGGCAGGTAGTTGTACTTTACCAGCGTGTCTTCCGGGAAACGTTGGACCAATTCGTTTGCACGTGCTTCTGACTCCGCCACATCGCCCGAGAAGGCCAGTGCCAGCGCAGCCGCAGCCAGTACCTCCCGGCCCCTGGAAAGGCGAAGGGCAGCAGTAACGCGCTCCTTGGCCTGAACAGGATTCCCCATTAGGGATTCGCGTACTGCTGAAAAGCTCTCGTAGCCTGCGGCGATCTCTACTTCTCCTGAGCCGTTGGCCAACACGACCGCTTGTCGCGAAAGATCTCTTGCCTGACGCAACTTCCCTATGTACGCGGCGGTGTCGGCCTCCAGGTTGAAGAACCAATCTTCCACGCCGGGTTTCTCCGCACCCCAGGATGTCTGCAACTTCATCCCCGACAGATCGTTCTGGAGGAAAGCCAACACGTAGAGCTTGCCGCGAAGCTTGGGAGTATCGAGCTTCCGGGATAGCGTCTGCTGAGCTGCAGCCTGGGCATCCCCCAGGCGATTCAGATACACGTAATCGGAAACGACATCGGCATGCGTTGAACCGTTCGCTGGATCGAGGCGAACGCTCTCAAGGTCCTCGGCGAGGGCTCTGTCATATTGACCAAGCTGAGTGTAGATGTCGCCCAAGTTGGTCAACGGTATGAAGTCTCGCGGATAGGTGCGTTTCCAGATTTCGTAGATTCGCCGCGCCCTTTCCAAGTCGCCCGTCGCGACGTCATAATAGTGAGATTCGATGTAAAACTTCTCCCGCATGCTAACCCGTTCCCGCAACTCGAATGCTTCTCGCGCTTTCTCGGCTGCGAGCAGATTTTCGCCGAGATTCATGTACGTAATTCCAAGGGAGGAGTAGGCGACGGCAAAATCGGGGTCGAGCTGAATCGCGCGTTGAAACAGAGGTAGGGCAGCACCATTGTCACCATTTACCGTCAAGACTTTGCGCCCCAGACTGTAAGCCTGCAGCGCCTCAAGGGAAGGGGTCGTGGCCTGTTCCAGCGGCGTATCGAAGGTTTGCACGGAACTAAGCGATTCGCCCAACTTACTTCTAACCTCAGTGGCTGCATTTCCCAGCGCGTGGAGCACCTGCCGCTTCGAGCCAGCCATGACTTGGGTTTGCGCCAAGCTCCGTCCTTTATGGCAGTCCACAGCACTGAGGCCAATCACATATTCGCCTCCCAGGTTGGCAATGGAACCTTCCAGCACCGCCACACTGCCATCGCGTTGGCACACCTCCCCCGCCAATTGCCGAGTAAGTTTTGCGTTTGCAGGCTGGGCCATCAGGCGTAGTGTTTCTGCGATTTGCTCGTCCGAGACCACGTCCAGAAATGGCGACTGTTCAAGTTGAACCGCCAGCCCTTGCCGGAGCGTCCCGTCGAAAACCGGGTCGCCGGTGGCGTTTGTGAAATCCGCAAGAACAATCGAGTCTTTCTCCGTGAGCTTTGGCGTCGGACGGAGATACGAGGTGACTCCTGCGGCCAGAATCGCAATGAGAATGAGAAGCGCCGACGCCACAACCACGGCAATCTTGACGATGCGATTCTTGTTGCGATTCTCTAAGAAAGGAACAGGAGCCTTCGCGACCGCTTCGCTATTTCCCTCGCGCGTCTTCTGCGGATCACTGGGTAGTGACGGAATGCCAGGAACAACAGCCGCTGCTTCGGTATTGGTAACTGGTGCAATAAATCGGTAGCCACGGCGCGGCATCGTCTCTATGAACCGCGGGTGCTCCGCCGAATCTTCCAACACCTCCCGCAGCCGATTGACGGCCGTGTTCAGGCTGTGCTCGAAATCCACGAAGGTGCCCTCGGGCCAAAGTTGGTCGGTTAGCTCCTTTCGACTAACGAGTTGGCCGGGAGACGCGAGAAGCGCCGATAGTATTTGAAACGATTGTTCCTGCAGACTGATGACACGACCGTTAATCCGCAACTGGCGTAACCCGGGATCGAGCTCGAATTCACCGAAACGGAAGTAGTGGCGGGACTCTGCTGTATTTCCCATCGGGACAGACCTCACCCGAGAATCGTTCACGAGAGTCTAGCACGCAAACGACTGGCTCTTCCCCCACCTGTCCCAACATTGTGAAAGACTGCGACTTACGCGATGTTATCAATATGTGACCTTCTCGTTATTTGACCGTGCAGGTCCGTTGACTCAAACTCCCCGCTGATCGCAGCCTGGCTTCTCCCGGTCTACGGCCAGGCGCGAGCCACACAATCTTTCAGGAGGAGCTCTATGAGGCCCAGAAACCTTGCATTCAGCATAACCGTCACCGTATTGCTCGGGTTAGCCGCGTCTCCTTTGCTTGCGGCGCAAGAAGGACGTGCCATGCACCATCGTTACAAGCTCATCGACATGGGAACGTTCGGCGGACCGGCTAGTGTCATCTACGGGCTGACGGGTCCTCTCAATAATCGAGGGGTTGCCACCAGTTGTGCCGACACCTCCAACTTGGATTCAAACTACCCCAACATCAATCCCTTTTTCGGTCCAGACCCCTATGTGCAGCATGCCTTCCGCTGGCAGAAAGGCAAGTTGCAGGATCTAGGCACCCTCCCTGGAGGTACGAGCAGCTGTTCCCAGTGGGTCAATGACAGGGGTTTGATCGTTGGCGCATCCACAAACGGGCAAATTGATCCTCTGCTCGGAGTTCCGGAAATTCACGCCGCTCTGTGGAAGGATGGATCCGTCTTCGACCTCGGAACATTAGGCGGGAATGAGAGCGTCGCCTACGGTGTGAGCAAGCACGGCGAAATTGTCGGGGGAGCGCTGAACACAATCTCCGATCCATATACAAGTAGTTTCTTTAACTTCTTCATCTCCGGGGCAACTCAAGTGCACGCGTTCCTGGTGAAACAAGATGGCATCATGCACGACTTGGGAACCTTGGGCACCGGAACTGACAGTATGGCCTTCTATGTGAATGACCTAGGCCAGGTAGCAGGGCAGTCGTTCACGGATACCACCGTCAATGCCAGCACCGGATTGCCCACAATGCATCCATTTCTATGGGAAAACGGCAAAATGAAAGACCTCGGCACAATTGGAGGCACGCTGGTCCAGCAAATCGCGGGCCTCAATGCGAAAGGTCAAGTCCCGGGCGCAATGAACGTGGCCGGCGACAACTCATACCATCCCTTTTTGTGGGATGGGCAATCGCTCGTCGATCTGGGCACTTTTGGAGGAAACTACGGAGTCGCATTCGGAATGAATGATGCGGGAGAGGTTGTCGGTTGGGCAGGCATCCCGGGCGATCAAATCCCTCATGCGTTTTTGTGGAGGGATGGCGTCCTGACGGACCTTAACTTCCTGGAGGGCGATGACAAAAGCCTCGCCGAAGTCGTCAACGCAAGCGGACAGATTGTTGGCTGGTCGGCTTACTCACAGGGGAACACTCACGTATTTCTCTGGGAAAACAATGGCCCAATGGTCAACCTGCAAAACCTTGTTATCAGCGGACCGAACCTCACTCTGATGCCGGACCTGTTCATCAACGATCGGGGCGAGATCACTTCCAATGCCCTGACACCGGACGGCAACAATCATGCGGTTGTGCTGATCCCGTGTGACGAGAAGCACCTGGGCATCGAGGGATGTGACTACACGCTTGTGGATGGAAGCGCGGCGGCGGATTCGGGTGGGCAAGTACGGTCTCGGTCGACGACAAAAACCCCCAGGCTTCCGAGTGCATTCCAGGATTGGCGCCGGGGACCGAGTTTCAACAGACATGCCGCCCCTAAGCCGTGGAAGTAGATCAAGAGGGCTAGCGGCACGGGAGGTGGCCCACATCTGTCCCTCAGAAAGCCACAGGCAGTTAACGTCGGCAGAGCAACACCGAGGGTGCCCCACGTCTCGCGATTTCATTTTCGAGGCGTGGGCTCACCGGCCGCATGCGGCAAATTCTTTATCGACCACCGATTTTTTTCATCACAATCAACCGTGACCGCCAGCACAGACGCGCACCTCAGCCCGTGCGACGATGACCTCTGACCGGCAAAGCCGGAGCGCTGTCTTCAAAAAGTTCGAGAAGCCGCAGCCGCCAGTTACTCTTTGATAAACCAAGCTGTTCAGCGAACGTGATGGCACCCGGTGCGGAAGAGCGCGAATTCTTCCCAAAACCGCCCCAAAATGGGAATTTAGGCCGAAAATCGGGCTTAAGTCCATATCCATGTAGTTGTTAGGAGTAAGTCCTGTAAAATCATAGCGTTGCGGGAAATTGGGGGGGGGCATAATGTACTGAATAATACCCATCCAGTAAACATCCAAAAATGGAGTAGAAACCACCATAATTCGGAGGCCCTCCGAGGCAAGTTTCTCCGCCAAATAAAAAACCCTCTCCACACATCTGAGAGGGTTTGCGAACTGGTTGGAGAAATTTATGCCGCGCGCACGACGTTGCCCGCCTGGAAGCCTTTCGGGCCTTTGAGCAGATCGAACTCGACGGTCTCACCTTCATTCAGCGAGCGGTAGCCGTTCTCCTGGATGGCCGAGAAATGCACGAATACATCCTCGCCGGTGGAGCGCTGGATGAATCCGTATCCCTTCGCCCCGTTGAACCACTTCACAGTACCCTTCTCTCTCACAAAGAAACTCCTTTCGCCTGGTCTAAGAATTATTCTTCCCGTCTCTTTTCTGTTTGCCCTGCTTTACCGGATATCCGATACAAGGCACTCTCTCAAAGCGACGGTAAGAATTTTGCTGGCATCGCCGCGCGCGAGCAATAACACACCAACAGAAACGGCTCCCCTGCATTCCGTCGAACGGTTGCCCGCGACGAAATGCCGTGAAGCCGCGAAAACGAAGGCGCGATATCCCACTGCTGGCACGGAAACGTCAATCCTGCTGCTCACTGCTGCACACTCGCCAACCGGTCCGATTGACGAAGCACCAGATAATAGCAGGAAGATTCTGATTGGCAAGAGCGAAATTGCGGAGACATTGCGGAGACATTGCGGAGACATTTCTGAGACATTTCTTAGAACGCACGGAAACGAAGATGACCCTGGAACCCATCCATCGCCAGGCCACCTTAGACCCAAGCCCGGAGTACCTCGACGGAAACCCCTAAGTATTTGATAATATTGAGAAACTAGTGTCGTCGATCACTCCCATCGAGCTTTCCGACAAGAAGGGTGCAGCCGAGCTTCGCGCCGCTCCGGCCGAAGGCCTGCTGCGCTCCACCGCGCGCTATTTGCTCCGGACCGAAGTGCACACTTTTGCCTTTTCCGTCGCCGCCAACTCCATTCTGTCCTTCTTCCCGTTCCTGCTGTTGCTGATGACGCTGATCCGATACGTCATTCATTCCCAGGTGATGTATGGTGTCGTCGAGAATCTGCTGCGTGACTATATTCCGACCGGCCAGGAGTTCGTGATCCGGAACCTGAATGCGCTGGTCGGCGCGCACCATCGGGCGCAAGTGTTCTCGCTCGCCATGCTGCTGATTACCTCCACCGGAATTTTTCTGCCGCTCGAAGTTGCGCTGAACCGTGTCTGGAGATTTCGCAACAACCGCTCCTACCTGCGAAATCAGTTGATGTCGCTCGGGCTGGTGTTTGCCTGCGGATCGCTTGCCCTGCTCTCGGTAGGATTGACCGCCGAAAACGTAACCATCTTGAAGAATGTGCTGCACGGCTATGACGGCTGGTATGTGCAAGTGGTGGACTTTGTGATCATGAAGATATTTTCGATCGGAGCGAGCATCGCCATCTTCTTCCTCGTCTACTGGCTGTTGCCGAATGGCAAGGTGCCGGCTAAGGGAGTCCTGCCGGCGGCGGTGATCATGGGATTACTCTCCGAGGCGCTGAAGTACGCTTATATCTATGCCCTCCCCCGGCTGAATTTCGCGGAAGTGTATGGCCCGTTCGCCATCTCGGTGAGCCTGATGTTCTGGGCATTCCTGTCGGGGCTGCTGCTGCTGACGGGAGCGCATTTGTCGGCGCGAAAACATTTGCTGGGCTAAGAGGGATTTCTTTGTAGCGATGGGGCTTGTCCCGTCTTGCGGCGGAGACGCGGCAAGCCGCGTCTCTACGGGGAATCAGCTTTCCGCCCGCGAAAGGGTCCTACTGCACCGTCACTTTGAAGTTCAGCGAGTTGAGCCCCGCCGTCGAGGCGGTAATGGTGACCGTCCCCGTATTCGGGCCCGTCGTGTACTGTGCAGTGGCTTTTCCCATCGAACCGGTGATGACCGAATTGGTAACGAAAGTCCCACCGGCGCCGTTGTCCCTGAACTTCACGGTCACTCCCGATACGCCAAAACCGTTAGCGTCAAGTACCTTCACCACAAGAGGCGCCGGCAGCGGCGTATTCGGAGGCGCCGTTTGGTTGTACCCGGAAATAGGGACCATTCGCACCGGAGGGCCCGCCGCACTCGTTTCGCTGAACGATGCGCTGATAAAACCCGGACTGGCGCAAGTGATTTTCACGGCGTGAGGGCTGGGAGGAAGCTGGTAAGTAAAAGTCGCCGTTCCCGTCGCATCCGTCGTCTCCGGTTGGATTGGGGTGAAAAGCCCTCCCGCTCCCCCGTCCTTGCAGGTTACCGCTGTGCCGGCGAGCGGTTTGGACGCGTAGGCATCGGTGGCCGCCACACTCAACGCTACTGGTAAAATCGTTTTCTCCATACCTGTCTGGTTATTGCCGGTTCCCACTGAGAGCCTCGGCAGCAGGCCATACGCCTGCAGAGCGACCGTTCCGCCGATATATACCTTGCCGTTCGAGATGGTCGGAGTTACGAAGCGAGCGACGGGAACTAATTGGTCCCGCCCCATGAGCGCCTGCGTGCTGTCATAGAACTTGTTCGCGAGGTTGGTGGGATCGAAAGCGAACAGGGCCGAGGTGGTGTGCCGGATCGCCCAAAGGATTCCATTACTGTTCCCATTCGCGGTGATCGAGGTCGAAGCTGGCCCTGCGCCGCCAAAGAAGACCGTGGTTTGGGAAACCGGCTGTTGGGTGAGCAGTCCGTTAACCAAAGGGAACTGCTTGATATAGTCGCCATCTCCGGCTACGTACAGGTTACCGTTCCAGTACGAGGGTACGCCTGTGAGTTCAGTCGCCACCGCGTTGGCAATGGACTGGGTGATGTTGTCAGCATCCGGGTTGAACTGCCCCATCTCATCGCGATTGATCAGGTAGAGTGTGCCCTGCTTCCCTCCCGCAACCACTAAGTGCGGGTAGGGGCCGGGTTGGTCCGGAAGAACCAGGGGTCCGGACGAACCTAGATCGAGATCTAGTTGCTTGAGTTGCAGTTGATTGTAAGGCGTGAAGAAGTCCAGCACGCTCAAAGCATTCCCGTTCCATCCCATCTTGAGTATGCTGTCGCCAAAGTCGTTATTTCCCTGGAGCCCGTCATAGGTCCCGTTCGCCGTGGCCAGGTAAATGTTGCCGTCTGCGTCCGCCGCCGGGCCGCTTCCACCCTGCCAGATCGAACCCTGCCTCCCGCTGGGAGTCACCAGGAAAGCAGACTCCTGTTGCAGCGTTTGCGAGTTGTAGGCAAAGAGCCAGCCATTGTAGGCGTATACGTCGCATCCGTTTCCACCAAATCCGATGTAGACTACACCGTTTTGCAGCAACAGCGCGGGACGCTGCATTTGGAAGATGGGATTGAAAGTTCCCGATCCGTCGCTGGACTGCGCCGTGCCCGTAATGGTCACCGGCCCTCCCAACAATTCGTTGCCGGTGGTGATGTCCAGGGCATGCAGACTGAAGTTCCGCACCGAATTGTTCAATGTCCCGGTCACCGTCTTGGCCACGACATAAAGCGTGGTCTTGCCCGGATCAATCACCGGGGTGCCCATGATCCCGATTTCGGTGTAGTGTGTCCCGGTGCAACCATAGTCGGAGATCGGATCGGGTGTCCCGCCATCATTCAGACTCACCGACCATAGCGGAGAGGCGTTATTGCCCTGGGTGCCATCGGCATCGAAGGCGTATACGGTGTTGTGCTGAGTCGCGACGTATACGACGTTGTGCATCTGGCCATCGTTCATCAAGACATTACTGGCATAAAGCGGCTGCCCGACGATGATGCCATCGACAGCGTGCGTGAAGAGCTTTCCAAATTTACTTGTCGTAACCGTCGCCGGCGTTAGTAGAGTCTCATTCGCATTCAAGCCCGACCGCGTATTGTCGTTGTGCTGCGTCAGAACATCGTTCTGTCCCCAAGCCGCGGAAAATCCGAGGCAGAGCACGAACAAAACGACGCCTAACCTTGCAACCGGTTGTGGGCGGGCTATTCGGATTACTCTTCGACGCTTCAATACGTCAGCATGCTGACTTTGCGACAGGGCAGAGACGGAGCGGCCAGAAATCATATTCCCTCACCACATGAAGGTCGTCTTCGAAAAATCGCCGGCGTGAGCAAATTCCTCAGAGTACAAGCGCACTTTTAAAAAGCACTAGGGCAGTGTTCGCAACACAGCAGATTCAAGGGGGAAGGGTTCTATGAACAGAATTCATTTTTCCACATCAGCAGCCGGACGGCAACTGCGAAATCGTATTTTTCCTAGCTTTAGCAGTAACCGCTGAGGCCCGTTACGAACGTGGGGTATCGCTACTATCCATCATAGTTCCATCGAGTTGCGGATTGCGGAAAGGTTTTTTCCACAAAACCGAAGACGCGGCTGGGCTGGACGCGGAAGATCGGTTCTCCCATGCTCCGCGGATCCATCTTGTATTTCTTCTTGTAAGCAACCGCGACGCGCTCCTGCTCCGCCGCATCGTCGGCTTGAGTCGCCAGTCCCTCAACGATCACAGCTTCTTCGCCATTGTCGTTCGCAATCGTGCACGCGGGATTGGCAGCGAGGTTCTGACCTTTGCGGGATTTGCGTCCGGTCGAAAAGAAGAAAGCGTCGTCGAGCCACACTCCCCACACCGGCATTACATGCGGGCGTCCCTGCCCCGCGTGAATCGTGGCCAGCCAGAACGTCCGGCAGGTGTTCATTTTCCTGGCAACCCAGGCCCATGGGAGCAGGCCCTTACCGTCTTCAGTTCCGACAATGCCATAGCCTGGCGCAAAGGGACGGCCCGCCTTAGGTTGCGACTTCGCGGGCGTCGCTGATCTAGACGATGATCGCGATGATGATCGCTTCGAAGGACGCGCAGGCATATTAAGAACCTCCATGACTTGTGTAGCGCGGGCGCCCCCGCCCGCGTCAGCCGATGCGGGCGTCATGCACCCTGCGGACCAAGACTAATCAGGCACTGATCCTACACAAACCTGACCGGCCCAGCTAACAAATCTTATTCTGGCGCGTCTGTTATGGGGCTATCGAATGGAAAATTGGCGGGAGAATCAGTAACCGTTCGACCTACCTATGTTCGCGGATACATCAAGAGTTCAGGAGATTTCGTAATGCCGCTCTATCAGACTGGTGGATATCAAGTGAAACCGTCAGCAGTGAACAAAGTCAAGCAGGCCATCAAAGAGTCTGTTGCTTACGTGCAGGCCAATGAACCTGGCACTCAAATGTACCTTGCCTGGCAGCAAAAAGATGATCCGACTCGTTTTTTGCACCTTGGATTCTCAAATGTGCTGTTGGAAAGGTTGTCCAATATTGCGTGCAGTCCCGCCTTGGCGGGCGTTGTAAAATCTACGCTGGCTGCACCGCTGGGCCGGCCAAGCGGGTGGGCGTAAACGATCAGCTCTGCGATTACCGCTTGCCGGAGATCATCTCGTAATCGGTAAAAATGACTTCGCCACCAACCAACTCGGGAGAATAGATTGATTCGAATCGTCTTACAGCTTCTGACTGGCCATGAAGAGTTTGCGCGGCGGCGTCCTTGAAAATGAAGGATGGAAACACAAGTGATGGAACTCTTTATATGAGCGACGGCAGCACCGCAATTTTAAAATGGACGCGGTCAAGAGCGCTTGTCAAACACGGGACCGTTGTCGCCCAGAATCTGTCCATTGCCGGCGACTGGAATGGGAAGCTTGACGTGAGTGGCAAACGCGCGAACTTGTCCTGCATATCCAGGAATGAACGTCCTAGAATGAACGCCCTGGAATGAACGTTCGGGAATGAACGTCTCGCCACTTGAATTTGAATCACTTACTCGCCGCCTTACGCGGGCGGGGGTGCCCGCGCCACACTAATTCCTCTTCAACTCCTGCACCGCGCGGTAGGCTTGATCGATGGCGCTGTCGGTGTACGCGTATGCGCCTGCGTCCGAGTTCGCGATGGCGAGCCGCCCGAACGGTTTGCGCGCCACCTCGCACGGGGTCTCGCCGCCTTCCAGCCAGAACTGGTCGGCCAGCGAATTGTATTCATACGCGTAGCCGTGCGGCCAGCGATTGACCGTGATTTCCAGGATGTCGCGGGCGGGATCGAAACCACCTGGACCTAATATCCGCGCCAGTTGCTCGCGAATGTTGCGCTCGTAAGTTTCGAACGTCGTGCTATAGAGCTGGATGCGCCCCAGCTTGTGCTGCTCGCGCGCTGGGCGTCCCGGCTTGCAGGCTGCCTTCATCATATGCACCACGATCGGCTCGTCCGGCTTTTTCGTGCATTCATAGCCGCCGATGCTGACGGGAAGATCCAGGCTCACGCTGGTGTGGTACATGCCGGGCGAATAAATCGCACTCGCGCCCAGCTTCTGGAAGGCGCTCCAGTTGCGCACCAGCACATTGTTGTAGAGCAGCGGAACTTTCTGCGCCGAAGCGAGCGCTTCTTTCTGCGCATCGGGCAATTCCTGCGCGATATACGGAATCACCACATGCCAGCACGCCAGAATGCAGTTCGCGGCGCGTACCGTCTTGAGCTTCCCCTCGGTGAAGTAGCTAACTTCCACTTCCTTCGCTGATGCCGGATCGCCCCGGTGATTCACTTTGACCACGGTGCTGTTCAGCCGGATGCGCACGCCAGAAGATGGCTCGTCGAGCTTCGCGTAATCGGCCTTCGCCAGCACCACGCCGGTGGCCGAGCTTCCTGGAATCGCGGCCGGGATCAGCTTGCGCACCAGCAGCCGGGCGATCGAAGCATTGCCATCGGGAAAGTGAAAGAAGTATTTTTCCGCCTCGTCGCTGTGGATGGCGTCGCGGTTCATCCCCTTGCCCGGTGTGGGATCGAGTTTGAGGCCCTTGAATCCCGGCAATTCGAGGCCCCAGGCGTCTTGCGCGGGGACCGCATCAATGCCGAAGCCGAACAGCGGGTGCGGGAAGGCCTGGAACAATTTCACGATCTCATCGCTCACGCCGACCGTATCGGTCAGGTATTTCGCATAGCTCATGCGGGCCAGGCGCGCCTTCTTTTCGTCGGAGGTGAGACCGGGGAAATAATCTGTCGCTTCTGTACGCAGACGCTGAAAATCTTCTTTGGCTTTTGCCGACAGCGGAGCTTCTTTCAGAAATTCCTGCAAGGCCGCTTCGCCGCCCACATCGTTGATGCCGCTCTCATCCCATCCGGTGTGAACCGCGTTCGCGACCAGCTTGTCGGTCCCAAAGGTTTCCTTATCGAAGAAAATGCGCGGCTTCAGACTCAACGAACGGTAGAGATCCTTGCTGACGTACTTGGGATACGAAGGCACATCAATACCGAGCTCTTCGATCAGAGACTTCGCGACTGCGCTATAAGGCCACGGGCTTTCGATGGAAAACGTGCCGCCGAATCCCAGAATCGTACGGTTGCCACCCGCGCGGAATTCGTTGCGCTTGGCATGTCCGCCGAAGTCATCGTGGTTTTCAAGAATCAGGACGCGCGCTTTGTCGCCCGCGGCCTTGCGGAAATAATGCGCCGCGGCGAGTCCGCTGATGCCTCCGCCCACGATCACCAGATCGTAAGATTCGCCCGTGTCTTCGGCCTTGGGAGCCTCGTCCCAGAAGGCGCTGTCGCGGACTTTGTGCATGGTTTCGAATGACCCGGGGTGACTTCCGCGCAGGCCGGTCTTGCCGGGAGGATAGTAACCTGGGACGTCCTGCGCTTCCAGATCGGCGGCAGCAGCCCACATTTCAGGCGGGATGATCGCTGGAACGATAGAAGCTCCCACCGCCAGTGCGACGCCGTTCAGAAAATCTCGGCGCGTAATTCTCGCGCCCATGCCCAGTGCTCGGTCCCGTTCTCTTTTTGCAGATGGCCCAAATTCGTCTGACACAAAACCCTCCGGCGAGGCAGTGTAACATTTCCGGCGCCGCCGACAGATTGCTGAAAGAGGCGGGGCGTCGCGCCACAGTCACGGTCAGCGGCTGAAGAGGCTGCGAAAAATTGAATGTCGATGACCAGCCCCTAAAGGGGCGTTTGATTTAGAGCACTTACGATATCGCTAAAGCGATACCCTGATACGAAACCATTGTTTTTCTGCAGCCTCTGACGCCGTCATCTGAAGACAAGGCACTTATCGCAGCGGTGAAGCGCTGCGCCACCCAAAATCAAAATCAAGATCAAGTTTTTTTTAGCGACCTGCTAATGTCCCGTCCCGCCGCCGTTGCCGTGGTCGGTCCCGCCGTCGTTCCCGCGAAGACTGGCCGCCTCCAATCCTGACTGCGCCGTCGCTTCGAGCACCTCGTCCCAAAATGAAGTATTCGGATCGACCGCGGCCACACCGATCTGACCTGCCGCCGGAGTGTCCTCTCTTCCTACCCACGTGACTCGAAACTGCTCCTTTTTGTGCAAGCGCGCGAGAGAAATTTTGTTGCCCGGCCCAAGCACGCCGTGGATGCCCTCCAACAGCGCTCCGCGCCGGCTGATATTGACCGTCATCACTCTTTGATCCAGAGGACGACCGCTGACGTCGGTCCCGGTAAGCAGCACCGGCAACGCCAGCTCGATCCGCGGGTCGCGACGCTTGCCCAACCGCTGCGCGCGTAAATCATTCAGAAACTGCTCCGCGGTCAGCGAGGCTCCAGATCGAACCAGTTCCAGGAGCGGGTCAGGCGATTCGGCATGCTGCGCCGCGTCGGGCGCGGGATTCGGCGCCGCGTGCTGGCCTTCTTTCCGGCCTTCCTTCCGGCCGACGAAAATTCGGGGAACCTCGCGATTGCTCACCAGCCGGCCGATCAGTTCTCCCACCCGCGCCCGCTGATCGTAGGCTTGCACCTGCGTGAACTCGACTCCCATTCCCGTTTGCGCATGTGACACCCGCACCACTCCCTCCAGCAGACACTCCGTGTTCGACTCCCGAATGCTCAGCACCACCGGAGTGTCGGCGGGAAACGGCGCAGCCGTCTCCAGGTAGCAGGCGCCAGCGCTGATGTCGGTCAGGCGCCAGCGTCGCGATCGAGCCGGCTTTGCCGCCGCGCCGGGCTCTTGATCTGACGGTGGCTGCTCTGCGGCCGGCGATGGACTCTCTTCGATCTTCCAATCCGCAGGGGCATACTCGATTCCCCAGAAGTTGCCGGGGACCTCTAGTTCCAGGCCGACGAGCCAGGTCTCGGGATCGCCGCCCAGTGGCACCACCTCCGCCACTCGCGCCGTGGTGTGCCGCTTCGCCGAAACGATTTCCAGCCGGACCTGAATGCCCTGCGCGAGCACGCGTGGAACGATCAGCCCACATCCGTGCGCGTTCACCAGGGTGGTATTGCACTGCTCGGAATACGTGACGGCGGCGTTGAGGCTGGTCAGCAGCACCGGAACTTCCAGCGGCAGCCGCGTGCTGCGGCGAATGGCGTGTTGTGTTTTTTCCGAAGGGCCCATAGGGTTAGCAGGCAAAAGGTTCTTCGGCCTCATAACGTCGGTTTGAAAACTAGTGCCGTCGACGCCGGCAACAATTGTCCACGGACCATGCTAGATCAGGAGAAAGGCCCGGGCACGTAATTTCGCCGCCCCCGTTTACAGTTAGACACTAGGGGAAGCTGATTAAGATGGTTTGGGGGATAGAGGAGCGCCCGAGATTTCCTGTAGAGACGCGGCTTGCCGCGTCTCCGGCCGCGGCAGAGACGGGGCGAGCCCCGTCTCTACAGTTGAACCTGGGCACCTATACGATCTTGATCGCCGTATCCGGGACCTGGAAGGCGACCTTGTGACTGCCGTCGCAGAAAGGTTTATTGGCGGAAGCACCGCAGCGGCAGAGGGAAAACACCGTCTTGCCCGTCAGGTCGTATTTGTTGCCATCGGCGTCCACCATCTCGACAACACCGTTGGGATCGTCTATGCGCAAAGGACCATTCTTGCGCACCGTAATCGTGACTTGCGACATGAAACCTCCGGTGAAGATGAGTACCTTCAAACTATCGCACAACGAAAGAAGTTGCCAGTGCTTGGAACCCGGTTCCCGGTTCCCGGTTCCCAGTTCCCAGTTCTCAGTTCTCAGTTCTCAGAAAAAGCTAAGGACGCGCAACCACTGGCATGCATGTTCGGTGTTTTTCTTCATGTGCTTGTTTTGCAAATGAGAACTGAGAACCGGGAACTGAGAACTCCTCAGTGCCGCCAACGGTCCACCGCTTCCCACCACAGCATCTTCGCCCATTCATCAAACGTAACTTTTGCCCATTCGCGGGTCGTCCACCAGGCTTCGCCAAATTGCGCTGGATTGCGAGCCGCGGCTGCACTGAACTTATATTGCGGCAGGCGATGGCGGAAGATCATTAAGGCACGGCGGGTGTGATATTCGGAGGTCACGATCAGCACACGATGTGGGCCCAGCGGCTGCAGGCATCGGCTTACATCGTCGGCCTCAGCGATGGTCGAATATCCGGCGATCGGGCATACCGAGACGCGGTTCGCTTCCGCTAGATCGTTCACGTATTTCTGGGCGATCTCGACGAGCCGCTGATTGTAGATTACATCTCGCGTCTCAGCATCCAGAAACACGTGCGGCGCCATGCCCTGGCGCAAGAGATCCAGAGCGCGGGCCGGACGGACATTAGTCTCCCCTGCCAGCACCACGATGGCGTCGGACTTTTCAGGTTCGTCTACCACCAGAAAGCGCGCCGCCTGGCTCGCGAGTAGCGCAAAGATAGCAACGAGGAACAACACGATCACTAGTCGGAAGAATCGCATTTAAAGTGCATGTCACCGCACCCCGCATATTACTAAGGAAACCGTCGCGCGGGCGATTTTGATTACCGAAGTAATCAAGATCGCAATGGACCTTGCAAAAATCGCATGACAACCGCAGCTTCCGCGGCCCAAGCGCAACTTCCAATGCTAGAATTATTTTTGCCATATATGGACACTCAACTCACCGCTACTTCCCTGTTTACCGACTTGAAAAGCCGCATCGAGACGCGCAAGGCTCGGGTCGGAATCATTGGCCTCGGCTACGTCGGATTGCCGCTGGCTCTGCTCTACAGCGAGCAGAAATTTCCCGTCACCGGTTTCGATATCGATCAGAGAAAAATCGACACCCTCGCCAGCGGCGGCACCTATATTTTCCGTATCACGCCCGGGGAGATTGCGGCTGCCAAATCAAGCGGCTTCAAAGCCACGGCCGACTATTCGCAGATCACCGCCATGGACGCGATCATCATCTGCGTCCCCACGCCGCTCAACGAGTATCACGAGCCCGACCTCAGCTACATCACTAACACCGCTCACGCTGTTGCGCCTTATCTGCGCGCCGGTCAGATCGTCATCCTGGAGAGCACAACCTACCCGGGCACGACTGAGGAAGTCCTGATTCCGATTCTCGAACAGGAGAACAAGGCTGGTTTGAAAGCTTCCCGCAATGGCGCAGCCGGGGACAATGATATCTGGGTCGCATTTTCGCCCGAGCGCGAGGATCCCGGCAACACCCAGGTGGCTCGTCACGATATTCCGAAAGTGATTGGCGGACTCGATCCGCAGGCCAGCGACATCGCAGCCGCGCTCTACGGCGCCATCTTTCGCCGCACCGTTCCTGTTTCGTCGCCCGCCGCCGCGGAAATGACCAAGTTGCTCGAAAACATTTACCGCTGCGTCAACATCGCGCTGGTCAACGAACTGAAGATGCTCTGCCTGCGCATGGACCTCGACATCTGGGAGATCATCGACGCCGCCGCCACCAAGCCTTTCGGCTTCCATCCGTTTTATCCCGGGCCGGGTCTCGGCGGACACTGCATTCCGGTTGACCCGTTCTATCTTTCCTGGAAAGCGAAAGAGTTCGACTTCCGCACTCGCTTCATCGAACTGGCCGGCGAAATCAACGTGGCCATGCCCTACAACGTAATCGCGTCCACCATCTCCGCGCTGAACCGTCAGAAAAAGCCGATCAACGGATCGAAGATTCTGGTTCTGGGCGTTGCCTACAAAAAAGATATTGACGACCTGCGGGAGTCGCCCGCTCTTACCATCATCGAGTTGCTGCAAAAAGAGGGCGCGGTGGTCGGCTATAACGACCCCTACTTCCCCTTCGTCGGCCGCGGCCGCAAGTATGACCTTCAGATGAAGTGCTCCTCGCTCGACAATCTTGGCCAGTACGACTGCGTGCTCATCGTCACCGATCACTCCGACTACGACTACAAGAAGATTGTAAGCGAGGCTAAGCTGGTGGTGGATTCGCGCAACGCCACCCGCGGCATCAAGAGCGACAAGATCGTGCACTGCTAGCAGGCAGCTGTCAGCTCTCAGCTTTCAGCCGTCAGTTAGATCGCCGCGTGTGCTAGTATTTCGCGTTGAGCCCGGGGCAGCGTCCGAATTGCACGTTGCGTCCATACGGTGTGCCGATGACGGTGTGCCAATGAATGATACGCTCGGAATTTTGCTCGCTGGAGGCGCAGGCGAGCGCCTCTATCCGCTCACCCGCGACCGTGCCAAACCAGCCGTAACCTTCGGCGGCATCTACCGCATCATCGACATCACGCTTTCGAACTGTGTCAACTCTGGCCTGCGGCGCGTCTATATCCTTACTCAATACAAGGCGCTCTCGCTGAATCGTCAGATCCGCGAAGGCTGGAATATTTTTGGCCGTGAAATCGGCGAGTTCATCGAAATCCTTCCCCCCATGAAGCGGGTCAGCGAGAACTGGTATATGGGGACGGCCGACGCGGTCTATCAGAACATCTATTCCATCGGCTCCGAGCAGCCCAAATACGTGCTCATCCTCTCCGGCGACCACATCTACAAAATGAATTACGGCCGCATGCTCAAGCAGCACACGGACGCCGGCGCCGATGTCACCGTCGCCACTCTGACGACCGACCCGGCCGAATGCCGCCATTTTGGGGTCGTCGACATCGACCACGACCATCGCATCATTGGCTTCCTGGAGAAACCGAAACAGACCGATATCCGATCGCCATACGATCCGACAAAAATTTCGGCATCGATGGGCATCTATATCTTCAATACCGACGTACTCATTCCGGTGCTGCTCAAAGACGCCGAGGATCCCGATTCCAGTCACGATTTCGGCAAGGATATTCTGCCCAGGATGCTGGGGGATTACCGCGTCTTCTCTTTCAATTTTGTCGACGAAAACAAAAAAGAAGCCCTCTACTGGCGCGACGTGGGCACGCTTGAAGCTTATTACGAAGCCAACATGGACCTGGTTTCGGTCTCGCCGGTATTCAATCTTTACGATGATCAATGGCCCATCCGCACTCACCAGCGGCAGTATCCGCCGGCAAAATTCGTATTTGCCGAAAGCGGGCGCATGGGCCACGCGGTCGATTCGCTGATTTCTTCCGGCTCCATCATTTCCGGCGGCTTGGTCCAGAATTGCGTGGTGTCTCCGGATGTGCGCGTGAACTCCTTCACCGAAATCGAGAGCAGCATTTTGTTTTCGCACGCAAACGTGGGACGCAGTTGCCGCATCCGCAAAGCCATCGTCGAGCGGGACGTGCACATTCCCGAAGGAACCACCATCGGCTATGATGCCGAAGCCGACCGCGAGCGCTATTTCGTCACCGAAAGCGGCATCACGGTCGTGACCCGCGATTACTCCCTGTTTGAAAACCCCGTGACCGTGGATTACTTCACGAGTGAGTAGGGCAAAGGTGTCAGGTGTCAGGTGTCAGGTGTCAGGTGTCAGGTGTCAGGTGTCAGGTGTCAGGTGTCAGGTGTCAGGTGTCAGGTGTCAGGTGTCAGGTGTCAGGTGTCAGGTGTCAGGTGTCAGGAAAATCTCACGGGCATCGGATTTCTATGTTTCTCCTGAGACCTGACACCTAAAACCTGAGACCTTTCTCTATGTTCCTTCGCCGCCTGTTCCACAAAGAAAAGCAGGAGCGCCGCATCCTGCGACAGATCGAGCGCACCGGCGATCGGCTGGAACCCGAATATCATCGCCCTACACCCGAGTGTCCGCATCCGGAGCGCTGGCGCATGTTCGATTCCATGACCGCCGAGGCCGAGGTGCTCGAATTCCTGCGCACCGTCGTCACCACCATCAAGCCCGAACTCGTGGTGGAGACCGGAACCTTCAGCGGCATCAGCACCCTCTGGATCGCCGAGGGACTGAAAGCCAACGGACGCGGGCGCGTCATCACCTGCGAGTTCGACTACAAGATATACGAGAACGCAAAGGCGCGAATCCAGGCTTCCGGACTCGCCGAGTGGATCGAACTGCGCAATGAATCAAGCCTCGAAATGAAAGTCGAGGGCACCATCGATCTTTTCTTCAGCGACAGCGACATGCCCATCCGCGAGCAGGAAATTCGTCGCTTTCTGCCGCAGATCAGCCCCTATGGCCTGATCCTGATGCATGACGCCAGTTCGCATTTGAAGATCGTCCGCGAAGCCGCCCTCAAACTTGAACAAGACGGCCTGATCTCAGCAGCGCTCTTGCCGACGCCGCGGGGACTGGTCGTGGCGCAGAAGCGCGAAGGGCGGAGGTAGAGACGCGGCTTGCCACGTCTCCTGCTGCCAGCGCGAGAGCCGGTGGCCCGGGCGGAGACGCGGCAAGCCGCGTCTCTACTGTGAATTTTCGGGGTTCGTATTAGGGTATCGTTTTTTTGGATCGACGCGGATATTCAGTGCCGATCCCGATCTGCGGACAGCAGTTCGGCGCCGCTGACGGCCAGCACCTTGTCGCCGTAGATCTTGCGCATCCGTACCAGGAAATCAGGGATTGTTTTTCGCGGAGCGATGACACGCCGGCGCTTGTTGATTTTGATCTTTTCGTCTTCTTCGTGTGAAACATCCTAGCATCACGAACTCTTTCGGCAGCCCTCACTGCTTCACCAAATCCTCCGACAGCAAATGTGCCTTCTGCGCCAGCGTGTTGGCTCTCCGCACATCGCCTTCCTTCAACGCCAAACGAGCACCTTCCATATAGTTGCGGATCTGTCCCACCGTTTCGCGCTGTTTTGGGTCCAAGGTGCGTCCCGCCAGCCGTTTCAGTTTGTCGTCGGTAGCGCCCAGCAACTGTTCCGCGTTGTGGCGCTGGCGGGTGGCTTCCGCGGGGGTCATGCCGGGTGCAATCTGCGCCGCGGGCTCGCGCGCGCCGCCCTCGCGCACCACAATCTTGTGGGGAGCACCATTCGGCGCTGACGCGGCGCGCTTGCGGCGTCTTCCGGCTCCGCTCGCCGAACCAGTATCCGTCTTTTTCTTTGCCGCGCTCTCCGGCGCTGGCTTCACCGCATCCGGCGTCTGCGGATTAGCGGGCGCATCCGGCGTGGTCTTTGCCGGAACCTGCTCCGCGGGCGCATGTTCTGTCTGCGGCTTCTCCGCCTGAGCCGGTGACTTCTCCGCCGGCGCGGTCTCCGCTGGAGCCGCGGGGGGAGCCTGAGCTTGTCCCGTGGGATTCGCGGAACCGGCCGGATCCTGTTGCCAGGGAGCCATTCCCGCGGCCGGGGAACTGAGCCATAGCGCAATCGCGAGTCCGCAGGCAAGTCGCATATCGGTGACAAAAAGATTGTTTCCCACCCGTACAAAGAACGCAAGGTCGATGCGCCGTCCATACCAAAAAAACGGGGAAGCGTTTCCGCCTCCCCGCTGGTATTTCGGCTTGAATGCGGTTTTACTCGGTGCTGCCGGCTTCGGCGGCCGCGCTGATGGATTCGTTTTCCGGTTGCAGGACAACACCATCAAATGGAGTCGCACCGACGAAGCGTCCGCCAATTACGCTGACCCGGCGCAGCGGGAATCCGCTGTCAGGACCGCGCTGCCAGGAACGTCCACCGTCGCGGCTTTCGAAGATCACGCCCGTCGCGTCGCTGGTGGCCAGCATGCGCTTGTGCGTGGAATCGAAGCTAACGGAAGTGATGTCCTTGCTGGGGAGGCCGTTGACGACATGCTCCCAGGTCGCGCCACCGTCTCCGCTGCGGAACGCGCCTTCGCGTGAGGCGATCATGATCTGGTTGTCGGAAGCAATCGCCGCGCTGCGGATGCTGACTACATACGTCGGCAGACCGCCCTGTTTCCAGGTCGCGCCCCTGTCATTCGAGACCAGGACGCTGGAACGCGTCGCCGCGACCACCGTGGAACCCTCGGCTCGCACGGAAACGAAATCCAGTTGTCCTAGAATCCGTCCACCCTTCCAGGTTTTTCCCTGGTCGGTACTGGAGTAGATGCCAGTGGTGGTTGCCGCCAGCCAGCGTCCGGAACCGAGTTCCAGATCGTTGACGCGCGATTCGAGTTGCGACTTCGTGAAGGTGGTCGTGGTGGCCGCTTTGCGCGAACCTTTGCCCTTGCCCGCGGTTTTCAGGCTATGCTCGATGACCACAACGTTCATGGGACGCCATTCGCTGGCATTGTGCTCCAGCGAAAACATGCCGTGGTTGGTGCCGGCAACCAGCATTCCGCTGGGAGCCTGTTTGAGCGCGAAAACGTCTTTTCCGCCGAGGCCGGCCGCTTTCTGCAGCCAGTGTTGTCCGGCATCGTGGGAATAGAATACCCCGCCGTATTCGCGGTCGTTGACAACGCCAACGTAGAGCGTGCTGGCGTCTTTGTTATCGGCCAGAATGGCGGACACATAGCGATGCGCGTAGCCTTTGTTGGAAGTAGTCCAGTTGGAAGCGCCATCGGTCGAGGCCATCACGCCGCTGCGGTCGGTAGCGAGCAGCACGCGATTGGAATCCCGCGGATCGATGAGTACGTCGTTAACGACGACCTCAGGATTACTCACACGTTTCCACACCTTGCCCAGATCGGTCGACTTCCAGAGGCCTTCGGTGGTTCCGGCGTAAACAATATTTTCGTTGGTCGGATCCTGCTTGAGCACGCGGGTGCGGCGCGCCGAAAACGGGATGCCCTGAATCTTTGCAAACAGATTGCCCGCGGTCTCGCTCTTGTAGATTCCCGAGCAGGCGCTCGCGAAAACGACTGAAGGATTGTCATGGTCAACGATGACTGAAAAGACGTCGGAGTCGTCGATCATGCCTTTATTAATATGCTGCCAGTTGGCGCCGCCGTCGGAAGTTTTCCAGGCCAGGTGCCAGGTTCCGGCGTAGACGGTGTTGGGATCCTTGGGATCGACGGCGATCGATTCAATATTCTTGATATCGGAGGAATTCGCGGGTGATAGACGCTCCCAGGAATCGCCGCCATCTTTGGTGCGGAAGACGCCATTGAGCGCGCCCGCGACCAGCACCTTGGAATTACCCTTGTACATGGCCAGGGCCCGGATCGAGTTGCCGTGCATCGCGGGCAGGTTTTCCCAGTTGCGGCCGCCGTCGCGCGTGCGGAAGATTTCGCCAACCTGCTGGCTCGATACGCTCCACGCCGATACATAAATACGGTTGGAATCCTGCGGATCGATGGTAATGTGGTCGAGCACGTAATCGTCGCCAAGGCGCGCCAGGCGCAACCAGGTGCGTCCGGCATCGTTCGAAGCAAACATCTGACCGGTGCTGGTGCCGAGCAGGATGTGATCTGGGTTGTGCGCGTCATAGGCCAGACTACGCGCATCGCCGCCATCCGGACCTAACACCTGCCAGGGCCCGGAGGCCAGCAGCGCGGTGCTCAAAAGACTGATGGCGAGAAGCAATAAACTTGTGCGGAGAACGTTCCGTTTCCCTGTGAAATCCATGCCCGTAGTTTGACCCCTGCGAAGATGTTCGCCTCGCTACACATTAGACAAGCTAGCACGGATGGGGCAAGGTTACCGAAGTGTCAAAAAATAGAAAGGCCGGCAGGGTAAACCCCACCAGCCTTTCGTGCTCTTACATTAGCTATTCAGCCTTTTTCGCCGCTTTCTTCTTGGCCACCGGCTTCGGATGATCCGGAATCGCCTTTACCTTCGTCTCATCGACCGGGGTCGTGGTGTCGGCCCCAGGGAAGGTCGCGCCCGCCGGAACGATCCAATGTTCAGACGTCGCCGTGCCTGCGTTTCCGGTGCGGGTCTCGATGCGGCTTGGGTCGATGTTCTGTTTCGCCTCGCCTCCCGAGATGTAGGCCTTTACGTCGACCGCTCGCTCGGCGGCCAGGTTCTTACGCTTTTCCTTCGGATCGGCGTTTCCGACGATGACCAGCTTGGACTCTGAATCCTGCTGCAACTTGAGTGCAACATCGTCCAGCGCGGCCTTGCAGGTGTTGTCGACGCGCCACGGTTTCTTTTCGTTCGGATACGTGCACTCGTTCAGCTTGCTGGCCTGCGGAGGAGGCGGTGGCGGATTTTCAACCGTCACCGAGCTCGTAGTCGAAGCCGTCAAGCCGCGCGAGTCGGTACAAGTAGCATAGATAGTGATTGGTCCGGGCGAGGCGCCAGTCGTGTCCAGGGTGGCAGAGTTTCCGCTGCCGGAAATGCTGCCGCCGCTCGTGGTCCATTCACCCACCGTCACCGGAACGTTATCCGGACTGGTGCAGGTGCAGGTGATGGTTGCCGAAGCACCGGTCTGGAGCGTCGACGGACTCGCCGAACAGGAAATCTGCGGCGGGTTCTTGGGCGGTTCCTTCACGGTGAAATTGGCGGTGCAACTCGCAGTGTTGTTCTTCTTGGCCCTGGGATCGGTGACCGTGGCGGTTACCGTGTAGCTGCCGCCGCTGACGCCGTTGGTATCAATGGTGGCGCCGGTATCTTTGCTGTCGACTTTGCCCCCGTTGCTGGTCCAGGCGTAGGTGAGCGTGTGCTTGGGGTTGAAGTTGCTGGCGGCGACAGTTGCGTGCACCGGTTCGCCGACCATGACTTCGGGGTGGTCCACGGAGCAGGACGCCGCTGCGGGAAGTTCGGGAGCCAGGCTTCCAAAATTGAACACCAGACCGGTGGTCAAACGGACGCCGTTGAAAGTCTGACGCCGCAATGAGGAGTCGTTGGGCGGCACCTCGGCCGAGAAGTTTTCGCGCCCGAGCTGGTAGTCGGCTTCAAACAGCCGGAGCGAAACCGGCTCCCAGAGCTTGATATCCATGCCACCGCCAAGAATCGCGGCAATGCCGGTGGTGCCTTTGTTAAAATTCGAATTGAGGCGTTGCACTCCGAACAGCGTGTGCACAAAAAAGTTCACACCGTCGCCACGATAGGTAAGCTTCGGCCCAACACTGAATGCATTGTAATGGTAGCTGACGTTGCCGCCGTGCCAGTTCCCGCCGTAATTGCCTTCGAGAGACAGATTCTTGGTGAAATTGTAGGACACATTGGTACCGGCCCCCGTCGCCGACGAGGGCGCCTTGATAGCCAAGGGCGGTGTGCTGCCATCGGGAATGTTGCCGCCCGGGTTTACCCACTGATAGCCAATGAACCATTCCCATTTTGGCACCGTGTCGTCCGACCGCAATGTTTGTGCGTTCACCAAAGTCGGTAACGCAAGCAGAACGATGGCGAGGACAAGCGCGCCACTCGCGCATCTCCGGTAAGTTTCTTGACAACGTGACATTGAGTTCCTCCGATCAAATCCACTACAAACTATTTAATAGAACTGGAATCGATAAAGACTGACGGCACGCACAGATAGGCTGCACCTGGGAAACACCGAATTCTACAGCAACCGGGCACTTTTGCAAAAGAGGAAGATTAGTTAACGGGTATTTTCATAGGCTTCATGGCTCGCCAGCCAGGGCTCTTCAGGGTCTGTGTTTACCAGTAGGTTTCGCCCCGGAGTGATCTCAAATTGATATTCTTGATATTCCGGTATTCCGGGCCGGGTTGCGAGGCGGCGCGCTTCCCTGAATAATGCAGGTTGGGCCATAGCAGAGGAATATGACGCAGGAACGCGTACTGATTGTTGAAGACGAAGAGAACGAACGAACCGGGCTGGCCGAATTGGTCTCGGGATGGGGCTATCGCACCGACACGGCGGCGGACGGCGTGGAAGCTCTGGAAAAAATTCCCGTCTTTGCTCCCTCCATCGTGATTACGGATGTAAAGATGCCCCGCATGGGTGGCATGGAACTGGTGGAGCGGCTTGCCGACCTGTCACAGTCGATCGCGGTGGTGATGGTGACGGCCCAGAAGGCGACCGATACCGCATTTCATGCGGGTCGCCTGGGCGTCCAGGACTACATCGAGAAGCCCATCGACTTCCGGCGGTTGCGCTCCATCCTGACCAACATCGGTGAGATTGTGAACACCCGCACCGAAAACGAATCGTTGCGGCGCCGCTTGCGCGATAAAGGAGCGCTCGGCCTGCTGGTCGGCGCGTCCCCTGTAATGCAGGAGATTTTCCGGCTGGTCGAGTTGGTGGCTCCGAGCACGGCCTCGGTATTGATTACCGGGGCGAGCGGAACCGGCAAGGAATTAGTGGCGCGCACCATCCACGATATGAGTCCGCGGCGGAACAAACCTTTCGTTCCCATTAACTGTGCGGCCATTCCCGAGACGCTGATCGAAAGCGAGATTTTTGGCCACGAAAAAGGCGCGTTCACGGGCGCGCTGGAGCGTCGCACCGGCTGCTTCGAACTGGCCGAAGGCGGGACACTGCTGCTCGACGAGATTGGCGAGATGCCGGTGGGCACGCAGGCGAAGCTGCTGCGGGTGCTCGAAGACCACAAACTGCGGCGGCTCGGCAGCAAGGTCGAAACTTCGGTGGACGTGCGCGTGCTCGCCGCGACCAACAAAGTTCCCGACGATGCCGTGGCCAACGGAGAACTGCGCGAGGATCTTTATTACCGGCTCAATGTTTTCAACATTCATATGCCGGCGCTGCGAGAGCATAAAGAAGATATCCGCGACTTAGTGAAGAGCCTGCTCGCGGACATGAATCAGAAGCACGATCGCAAGGTGGCGGACGTGAGCGAAGCGGTGCTCAATATTTTCCAGAGTTACGCGTGGCCCGGCAATGTCCGAGAGCTGCGCAACACGCTGGAACGCGCCGTGATCGTCTGCGAAAGCGGACTGGTGGAGACCAAGCACTTGCCGCCGGGATTTGGCCAGAGTGTGCGGCCGGTGGTGAATGATCCCGATGCCGTGCACCTGGGCGTGGGCACGACGGTCGGCGAAGCGGAGAAGCTGTTGATCCTGAAAACATTGCAGGCGACCAGTAACAACAAAACGCGAGCCGCGGAGATACTCGGCATCAGCTTGAAGACGCTGCATAACAAGCTGAAGGAATACGGCCGGCCCCAGGATGCGGTAATGGCAGCGGAGGAGTGAGAAGCGCACGTTTCAGGTTTCAGGTTTCAGGTTTCAGGTTTCAGGTCTCAGGTTTTAGGTCCGAGGTCTCAGCGATCGCCCCAAGACATCTCTAAGACCTGAGACCTGAGACCTGCTTTTAAGATGACTCGTAAATTCATCATCGTATTCGTGATCACCACGCTGTTCACGGCGTTGGTGGTCGGCTTCTCCTGGATTTACCTGTCGCAATTGCTGCGCCAGCGTTTGCTGTGGGCCGATGAAACCGCTTCCCAGCTCACCAATCAACTGGAGTACGCCGCATCCAAAGCGGTGCCCGATTTAACCAGCACGCGGGTTGATACCAACAATCCCAAGGCGCTGCGCGCCGCCATCACGACTTATCTCCATGCCGACATCAACCTCAACGACATGCTGGAATCGGTGGTGGGAAATTCCCGCATCATCTACGACGCCGCCATCATTGATCCGAATGGAGTGGCGATTCTCGATACGAATCCGGCGCTGAATGGCAAGCCGGTTCCGCACCGTCCTCGTTTGAGCATGTTGCGCGATGCGGGCTTCATCCGCCAGTTGCGCATGCTCTACCCGGCCACGGTTTATGACGTGAGCATCGGGCTGGAGCTCGACGGGCAGGAGTTTGGCGGCGTTCGGGTAGGTGTCTCGACGGTTTTTCTGCGCAATGAGCTGACGCCGAAACTGCAGCAGGCAGCTTTCTTTTCAGTGGTTGCGATTTTTTGTTCGTTGGTTCTGGCGGCGGTGGTTTCCAACGTCGCGCTCGGCCCCTTGAAGGCCATCGCCCGGAACCTCGACACCGCGAGCGCGGGCGATCTGCTACCGGACGACGAGACCAGCGCAGGCGACGAGGTTGGCCTGGTATCGCTGAAGATCGCGCACCTGGGCCGGCGGATTCGCGATACCAACCAGATTTTCTCCGCGCTGAAAGATAATGTCGAGCAAGTCATGACCAAGCTGCAGGACGGACTCATGCTGTTCACTCGCGATTCGCAGGTAGTGCTGGTGAGCGCCTCGGCGGAAAAGTTTCTGGGACGGCCACGCCGCGAAATTCTGGGACGTACCGCGGAAGAAATTTTTTCGGATGGAACCGTTCTGGGCGCGGTGGTTCTGCCCGCATTCCAGCAGCAGCGGCAACTGGTGCAGTATGAATTCGACGCTGCCGATGGCCGGCGGGTTCAGGTGTCGCTCGATTTCATCCAGGAAAAAGGAACGTCGATTGGCGCACTGCTGACCATGCGCGACGCCGAATCGGTGCGGCGCATCGAGGACGAGATTGAAATTTCACGGCGCCTTTCCGCCAGTGGGCGGATGACCCGAGGCGTGGCGCACGAGGTCAAGAACCCCATCAACGCCATCGTGCTGCACCTGCAGTTGCTGCAAAACAAACTGCAGCAGGACGATCCCGACACGCGCCGCCACATGGACATCATCGGCAATGAAATCCACCGCCTCGACCGCGTCGTGCAAATTCTGGTGGACTTCACCCGTCCCCGCGATTTGCGGCTGGAGGACGTGGACTTCCGCAACCTTCTGGAGAGTGTATCGGTGCTGGCCGCACCCGATGCCGCGCGTCACGGCGTGCGCGTGGTGCTGGAACTGCCCAACCAGCGAGCGGCTACTGATAAAGCGCGGAACGAAGATGACGCACTGATGGTCCGAGTCGATTCCGATCTGATGAAGCAGGCGATTTTGAATCTGGTGCTGAACGGCGTGCAGTCCATGACCGAGGGTGGCACGCTCACTCTGAAGGCGCGGCGCGATGACGAAATGATTCTCGCCGAGGTGCAGGACCAGGGTTGCGGCATTCCCCCCGAAGCTCAAGAGAAGATTTTTGAACTCTACTTCACCACCAAGGGCGACAAAGGTGGAAGCGGAATCGGCCTGGCGCAAACTTATCAGATCATGCAGTGGCACTATGGCTCGGTGGAGTTCGATTCCATCGTCGGAGCCGGCACAACCTTCCGCTTGAGACTGCCAGCGATAGTCGTGAAACCAGATCGTCACGCGGAGATGACGGCCTGAGCACCAGTGGCACGCTGGGATGGCA
Organism: uncultured Acidobacteriaceae bacterium; assembly: GCA_963772195.1. Lineage (GTDB taxonomy): Bacteria > Acidobacteriota > Terriglobia > Terriglobales > Acidobacteriaceae > Acidiflorens. Next base: position 94,364 of record CAVYWE010000008.1, read on the forward strand.
CGGGCCGGTGCACTTTGCTGCCGATCGCGGCGACTGCGGCATCCCTGGCAGTCAGTGTTCAACTAATGCCGGCTTCCAGCGCGCGCCCGGCGGCGCATGCCGGACACATAGGGGAGGCACCTGCTGCTCGCCCGGCAGATTCGCTTTCATGGAGCGGCCCCAACGCTGCCGTCCGCTTCCATGATTTGATAGCGATTACGCAGCGCGATTTTGCGCGATTTCAGGGCCGACTCTAGAACGGTTCAGAGTCTGTCTGATTGCAGTCAACACCTGGTCGTACGAAGCAAGCATTTCGTGCTGGCGAGGAGCCTTCGTCCACCACAAAACCCGCACCTTGACCGCGTTCAAGTCTGGATCCCCCAGATCCATGACGAGAACTTCGGGACGAGGATCCGTCAAAACTCCCTGCACCTTGCTCACGGCATTGACGATGAGAGATTTGAGTTCAGCTAGCTCCCGGATGCCGTTCACGGCCAAGTCGTATTCCCAGCGACGAATGTCGAGCGCCGTATTGACCGTGACCGAGTGCGTGAACAAGTCGGCATTTGGGATTACGACTCGCCTTCCATCGTAGGTCTTAATGATGGTTGCACGGGTCTGAATCTCTTCCACCGTGCCTTCATAAGGATCCAGCTTGATCTCATCCCCTATACGAAACGGTTCAGCCCAGAGCAACAACAAGCCCGCCAGAAAATTCTGCAAAATATTCTGAAAAGCAAATCCAATGGCCACGCCGCTGATGCCGAGAATCTTGATCAGATCACCAGCCTGAAAGGACGGGGCAACGACTGAGAAAGCTACCAGGAAGCCGAGCAGAATCGTGGCGGCGGAGATCAGGCGCGCGAAAACCACACCCATGTTTCGGCGGTGCTTGCGAGTCGCGCGAAGGATTACTCGGCTGACAAGAATGCTGAGCGTGTAGAACAGGAGAAATACGACGAGGCCCACTATCAGCGAAGGAAGCCGCCCAAAGAAACTGTCGACCATCTGATACGCAGCTTCCCAAAATTTCCCGAACCTTGAGTTCATAGTAGCAACCTGTGTTACCAATCTTGCATTGGCAATCTGGGCCGGGCGGGGCATCCGGTGGATAGCTGATACCTCGCCCGGTTCTCGTTCAACAGTTCTGGTTCAATGCTCCTCGCCCAATGAACGATTAAGGCTTCTCCGTCGAAGGACGGCCCTACCTCGGGGGCTTCGACCGATTCCGGTTCGCCGGCAGCTGCTGTCTCTGCTGCAATTGCTGTTGCTGCTCTTGATGCCTCTGCTGCAATTGCTGCGTTTGTTGCTGATGCCGCTGCTCTACCTGCTGTTGTCTCGCTTCATTAGCGTGCTGTTGGGTCAGGCGCTGATGTTCCTGATCCTGCTTTTGCTGGAGTTTCTGCCGTTCCTGTTCCTGCTTCGCGAATACCTTGTTCTGCTGCTGCTGGTACTTTCGATCCAACTTTGGGTTGCCTGTGTTCGGAGCGCTGGGTCGCGTCGCGGGCGGAAGGTCGCGAGGATGGACGGGCGTGCTGGGCCGACCAACGTTGTTGTTATTCCCCGGACGCGGCTGATTTCCGCCACGATTTGCGCCGCGGTTGGCTGGGGGAGTATAAGGCGCCCCCGCCGCTTTCGCCGGAACCACTGCGGGATGGTTAAATACTCCGGGCTTCGGTGTCGCTGCGACCGGTGGCTTGCCCATGTTCATGGAAGCCCGTTGCTGCGGGTTGCTTCGCGCCGCCTGCGCATGTTGAGTTTGAACCGCTAACGGCGGGATATGCCTCTGATGCGCTGCAGCCTCTTCTTGAGGCGTTGGACGCCTGTTGATTCCGCCGTTGCCGCCGTTGTAGCTGACATGGTTCTCGTTCCTGTTAATTACGGTCGTGTTGTAGACGTTGTGAATCTCAGTGACGTTAATGTTGTTCACCGAACGGTTGTAGAAAAAGCGGTCACGGTCCCACCGTCCGCCTTCATAACCTTCTCCGAAGTAGCCGAAGCCATAGTTGATCCCGCCGTAGAAACCAACCACCGGACCCCAATACCCTTCATAGAAAACAAACCCCTCGCCGCCCCAACCCCAATAGCCTGGAGTCCAGAGGAAACCGATTTCCGGCGCCAGCACCCATGTGCCCGGCACCCAGTAGTAATCGTCAAAGTCATCGCCATAGGCCCAATACCCGGGGGTCCAAATGTAACCCTCGCCGGGACAGAGAGGCTGCTCATAGATAGGCAGTGGGGGCGGGGCGAAGTTAACGACGATCCCCACGCCGATTTGTGCGAACGATGCTGCCGGGATGCACAGCACGACGAGCTCGAACAGCAGCGCGAACGACAGCGTACGAATCAAACGAACATGCATTGTGATCCCTCTTGCCTACCATCCCTCGTTTTGCCCGGTATTGCTCTGCTGCCGCGGGTTGCGTGGATTGAAAGGCGAGATCGCCGGCCTGCAACGTTGGAGGCCGCCTTTTCATTGTCCAGATCGCACAAGCATGAACACCTCTCAATCTGCCAAACAGAAAAAGAGAGCACGCTGCATGCCAGAGCCGAGAAGTCCTTTTTCTTACTGCAACATAACTTGCCGCAGAGTTGCGAGTCGGCCAGTCGTGCCACTGTTTGGAATGTAAATTCTATGTACGCCCTCCCATATACCTTGTTTGATGTAGGTGTACGTACTGGATTTTATGTACCAGTCTGCCAGCGGGAAATTCCACTTCGCGAAGCATGCATGCGCGGGGGAGTGCAGGCTTATTGCAAATCAACGGCTTGGGCCAGACGAAAATTGAGACGGCGGTCAAGGCCGAAGACAATGTCTTTATCATCTTTTTTATCTTTATCTTTATCTTTTTGACTGGCGCCAGGAGTCGCGCTGGTTGCTGGGTGTCGTCCTTCGCGGGTGCCGCCTTTGGCGAAGATGGCAGAGGTCTCGATCCCGACCGGCCTGCCGCCTACGTTCAAACTTACCAGCACGATCCGCAGATAGCCGGGTTCGAGCGGATGTCCGAGCGGACTTGAGGAGGGCTTGGCTTCGAGCACGCGGCCGGTCACGGGTGTGCCGCGGTCAATTAACGTCTGGCCGTCGACTACGACCGGCTCATCGAGAGTTGCATTGAAGGTGTCTCCCGCGTGTGACGACGCGCTTGAAAGTGCGGTCTGCAGGCGAATCGGGATGGGCGTTCCGTCGGGCAGTTTCGTGGCGGATGGAATCAACGACTGGCTGGGCGAAATTCCGGTCGAACGCGGCTGGCGATCGAAAGGCAGCTTTTGTGAATCGGGGTTCGAGGAGTTGTCAGACGGAGGGGGGCCGCAGGCGCAGAGCAGGCTGAGCGTCAGCAGAATGACTGCGATGCGATCGGCATGAAACGGCATTCGCACCAGCCAGAATATCAATTCGTGAGTTGTCTCGTCCAAGCTAGCTTGGGCGGTTTTTTACTTGTGATGAAAGGGTCATAACCGTGAGAGCGGTACTTCATATTGCTTATCCTCAGCCCATTACCGGGCTTAGAGAGCGCGCAAGTAACCTGCCAGAACTCCAAAGGCACTCTTACCAATGGGCCACTCATCCCACGAGATGGCCATGTGATACAGTGCTTCCCTCACTTACTCTCATCTTAACTACCCAACCCTACCCAACTAATTGTGGGAGATCAGATGAAGCACTTTCTCTCGATTTTTTTGCTGAGCACTGCCTTGGCAGCGCAGAGTTTTTTGGCGCCCGGCAGTTCCGCGCTTCCCGATGCGCCCAGCCAACGTCCTTTCTGGACTGTCGAGAACAAAGTTAACGTGAGCATCTTAGCCGGACTGGTCGCCGCCGACGCCTTCACCACCCAGCGCGGTCTGAACCAGGGTCTCCGAGAAGTCAATCCAGTCATGCGCCCCTTCGTGACGCGTGGTGCCGCCGGAGAGGCTGCCGGGTCCGCTTTAGGTTTTGGCGCAGGAGTTGGAATCGTGTACCTGTTGCATCGAAGCCACCACTACAAAGCGGAACGCATTACGATGCGACTGATCGTAGCCGGGGAAAGCGGCTTCGTCGCCAACAACATTATTGCGATTCGCTAACCCGCCGATGGCGAGAGAGAGATTCTTATCAGGCATCTCCTTCAGGGTGCCGAAGGCGCTGGGAGTAAGCCCCGCTTCCACGCTATAATTCCATTCTGGAAGACGAAGTTTCTTCGATCATTTGATTATTCGGAGAATCCCCGGCTCGCTTCCGCGAATCTTTATACCGAAGGAGTCTGCATGGCCATTCAGAAGACGGACAAAATCTGGCACAATGGCAAGTTCATCGCCTGGGACGACGCTACCCTCCACGTGATGTCTCACGTTGTGCACTACGGCTCTTCGGTGTTTGAAGGCATTCGTTGCTACGCGCTTCCTACCGGCCCCGCGATTTTCCGTGCCACCGAACACATGCAGCGGCTCGTTGACTCCGCCCGCATTTACCGCATCGACGTCCCCTTCACACGCGACGAGATCGTGCGCGCCATGGTCGATCTGGTGAAACATAATGGCGTATGGCCTTGCTATATTCGCCCCATAGTCCTACGCGGGTACGGCGAAGCCGGCGTCAACCCCTTCAATTCCCCCACCGAAGTCTACATTTGCAACTACCCCTGGGGAAAATATCTGGGGACGGATGCCACTGAGGGAGTGGATGTTTGCGTTTCTTCGTGGACGCGGATTGCGCCCAACACTCTGCCCGCCATGGCCAAGTCCGGTGCGAACTATATGAATTCGCAGCTCATCAAGATGGAAGCCATCGTCAACGGTTACGCTGAAGGCATCGCGCTGGATGTGAACGGCTACGTCAGCGAAGGCTCGGGCGAGAATCTGTTCGTCGTCCGCAACGGCGTGCTGCACACGGCTCCGCTTGGGAATTCAGTGCTTCCGGGTATCACGCGCGATTCGGTGTTACAGATCGCGCGCGACCTTGGCATCAAGATCGTCGAGCAGCAGATTCCGCGGGAGTCGCTCTACATCGCTGATGAAGTTTTCTTCACCGGCACCGCCGCTGAAATCACGCCCATTCGCTCGGTCGACAAAATTACCGTGGGCAAGGGCAAACTCGGCCCGGTGACCAAATCCCTGCAAGCAGAATTTTACGGCATTGTTCGCGGCGAGAAGGCGGACCGCTATGACTGGCTGACGCCGGTTGCGGTGGGATCGAAGCAGCCGGTGGGCGTCTAACGTTGTTTTGGCAGGCGCCTGAAGGCGGACCCCGATGCGAATCGCGTTTGCGCCACGGGCTGCTAGAGGGCGGTTGCTCTTCCTGTTTTCTTGAACTATAGTGAAGGCCGCCTGATCGCAGGCGATCTTGTTTGCTTCTATCAACCCCCAGCCTATAAGGAGAACTGCTATGTCTGCTCCCACGCCCGAATTTGCCCTGGGCTATCGCGACCTGATGCTCGATGGCTTTGCCCGGGAAGTTGAAACGACCAAAAGAGTTTTGGCTGCCGTCCCCGACGCTAAAAAGGACTACCGGCCGGATCCCTGCGCGCGCACGGCTTGGGAACTGGCCTGGCATCTCGCAAATACCGACGTCCAGTTCCTGAATGGGATTGCGGACCTGAAGTTCACAATGGCGAATCCGGCGGCGGAAGACAAGCCCAAGACCGTCGCCGAGGTGGTGGATTGGTACGACAGGAATGTCAAGCGCGGCGCGGATCGGGTTCGCGCTTTGTCGGCTGCACAGTTGCTGACACCGATCGAGTTTGCTGGCGTCTTCAACTTACCGGCGGCGTTCTATCTGGCATTCCTAAACAATCACAGCATCCATCATCGGGGCGAGTTGGCCACATATTTGCGTCCGATGGGATCGAAGGTGCCCGCGATCTATGGCGGCAGTTACGACGAGCCCTTTCGGGCAGCGGCGTGAAGTAACTAGACATCGCGAACCAGAGAGCCTGGGGGCGGGTGAGGGCACCCGCCCCTACGTGTTTGCTGTGCACTTTGTCTATGAACTTTGTCTATGAACCCAGACCTGTTTACTCGCGCTGAATCCGCAGCAGCGTTTGTGCTTTCGCAGACCAACCTGCGGCCGCAGATCGGGCTCGTCCTCGGCTCGGGACTCGGAGCGTTTGCCGACGACCTTACCGCAGCGGTCCGCATTCCCTATGCCGACATTCCGGCATTTCCGCGTTCGACGGCGATTGGGCATGCCGGACAACTCGTGGTGGGCAAGTCCGGCGACGTTCCCATTGCAGTGATGCAAGGGCGAGTGCATCTTTACGAAGGCTATTCGGCTGACGAGGTGGCCTTTCCGACGCGCGTGCTCGGGCGAATTGGCATACGCGCTTTGATTCTCACCAATGCCGCCGGTGGCATTAACGTCGAGTACGGACAGGGCGCGCTGGTTATCCTTAGAGATCACATCAATCTTCAGGGACAGAATCCGCTGACGGGTGCGAATGACGAACGCATTGGCCCGCGCTTCCCCGACATGACTTATACATACGCCAAGCGTTATCGCGAGATAGCGCTCGAGGAAGCGAAGAAGCTTTCGATTCCGCCGCGCGAGGGCGTGTACGCGGCGCTTGCCGGCCCGAGTTACGAAACTCCGGCGGAGATTCGATATTTGCGCACAATTGGCGCCGACCTGGTAGGCATGTCAACCGTCCCGGAAGCAATCGCGGCACGGCACATGGGGATGAACGTCCTGGCAATCTCATGCGTGACCAATATGGCCGCAGGAATTCTCGATCGGGCGCTCGACCACGAAGAAGTGCTCGAAGTGGGGCGGCGAGTGATGGGACAATTCATCGCACTGCTACGGGCGGTGCTGCCGCGGATATCGGGAGAGTTACAGAAGGCGGGCTAGATTTGTTTCGCTCGCATAAAGAGACGCGGCAAGCCGCGTCTCTACAGGAAAGTCTTTTATCGCTCAGTGCACCTTGCGGGGTATGAACACCGGTTGCGGCGGATCTATCTTGTACTCCGCCGCGAAACTTGCCTGGTTGAGCGCGAAGCTGGCTCGTCCGCGAGAATCGATGAACAGCAATGGCTGTTTGAGCGGCACGTCGCTGAATGTCTTGACCAGCGGCATCTCGATTTCGCGTCCCGCGATGCTGACCTTCAACTTGTCGCTGAGCTGATAGCCGAGCTTCAGAAAATCGTCGGCGCTGATGTTCGTGATCAGATTGCCGTACGGACCATCGAGGGCGATCACGTCGCCGGTCAGACCCTTGTCGTCAACGGTTGCGGGCTTCAGGTCGAGACGGACCAATTGCCTAACTGTCGGTCCGACCTGGGTCCAGTCGTCGCCGCGCGCGATGTGCGCGCCGACGGGAGAAAAAATATCCCGGCCATGAAAAGTGGAGGAAACTTTGGCGCCAATCATCCAATCAGGGTTGGTGATTTGACGAATCGCTTCGATGCCATCGCGGTCCTCGACCATCGTGATCAGGCCGTTGTCGGGCAGCACGAAGAATTGTCCGCGCTTGGATTTCACGACGACAGCCTTGCGCGAACTGCCCACGCCGGGATCGACGACCGCCACAAATACCGTTCCGGACGGGAAGTAGGGCGAGGCGCCGAACAGAAAGCGAGCGCCGTCTCGAATCGAAAAAGCATTCACCTGGTGCGTGAGATCGACAATGCGGAGGTTCGGCGTTATGCCGTACATGACGCCTTTGCAAAGAGCCACCGAATCGTCAAGGATGCCAAAATCAGTCATGAAGACAACGGTGGGCGGAGGTTGCGCGGCGGATTGCTGCGCCAGCACAGGGATCGCGGCCAGAAACACAAACCACAAGCAAAAGGTTCGTATCGATTTTTGAGCGGGGGTCAATGTCATCCTCATAAAGTCGAACTCTCCGTACGAGTCATCACGCGTACCAGTTTACTGCGCCATCGTTCCGCTTCCGGCGTCTATAATCGGGGACGGAAATAAATCTATCCAGGAGAGAGTCAGCGATGTCCAACGTGATTCCTGAAAAATACGTCGACCTTTTCCATAAGCGCGCTTTTGCCAGTCTTGGCACGCTGATGCCCGACGGACGACCACAGGTCACTCCGGTGTGGTGCGACTTCGATGGCCAACACGTCATTTTCAACTCGGCGCGCGGACGTCAGAAGGACCGCAATGTGCGCCGCGATCCGCGGGTGGCGCTGGCCATCATCGACCCCGACAATCCCTATCGCTATCTGGAAATCCGCGGCACCGTGGTTGAGATTACCGAGGACGGCGCCGCCCAACACATCGATAAGCTGGCAAAGAAGTACATGGGAGTCGACAAGTATCCGTACTCGAAGCCGGGAGAGGTTCGCGTTATGTACAAGATCCGGCCGGAGCACACTACCGTGATGGGCTAGAGTATTGTTTAGCGCACAGGCCTCTGTGTGGCGCGGACACTCTTGTCCGCGTGCGGCCCGGGAGCATTCCGAGACTACACTCCGAGAATACCGCCGCAGTTCGCGGACAAGAGTGTCCGCGCCACACGAACCACTGCTTTCTCCGATAACCTTTCTTCTCCAAAAGAGTCTAACTTACGACGGAACTTCGGAGGATCCTTTTCCGTATTGGAAGACAAGAGCCGAAGGATCCTGGTCGGTGTCTGTTTGCTGGAGGAGGCGTTTATGGAAGTTGGGAAAAATAATCGCGATGGTTTGCACGCGATCGATGCGCAAGCCAATAACATTTCGGCGCAGCAGGTGGTGAAGGCTGCGCACGAAGAACTTCTCCAGCTCATGCGGCAGCGCGCCGAGGTCATGAAGCGCATTGGCACGGTGAAGCAGACGATTGCCGGACTGGCGAATCTTTTCGGCGAACAGGTGCTCGGCGACGACTTGCTGCAACTGATCGACCGCAAGCCGAGTGGCCGTCAGCCCGGCTTTACCAAGGCATGCCGAAGGGTACTCATGGAGGTCCGGCGTCCGCTGGGAGCGCGCGAGGTTTGCGTGGAACTGGAGCGATATGCTCCGGCAATCCTGGCGCGACACAAGGACCCGCTGGCCTCAGTCACAACCGTTTTGAATCGTCTGGTGGATTATGGCGAGGCCCGCAGCCTGAGCAACGACCGCGGCCGCCGAGTTTGGGAGTGGATCAGCGACACCGAGACGGAGGCGGATGTGGTGGCTTCCAGGATAACGGCGTGAGCAGGTGCGCGCCCGGCCCCTAAAGGGGCAATCGACTTCAACCGCTTGCGGTATCGCTAAAGCGATACCCTGATACGAAGCGCAGAGCCGAAACCCAACTCTTTCGATGGCTTGCTACGCCGGCAACAGCCGTCCTTTTTCCAGATGCCGGATCACGTGCGCATACTGGGCCGCGTGCGGATCGTGCGTCACCATTACGATGGTCTTATTGAAGTTTTCATTCAGCCGCTTCAGAATTTCCAGGATTTCTGTTGCCGAATTGCTATCGAGATCGCCGGTAGGTTCATCGGCGAGAATCAGCGTCGGATCGCTGACGATGGCGCGAGCGATGGCCACACGCTGCTCTTGTCCACCCGATAGCTGCTTGGGCAGGTGATGGACGCGATCCTCAAGTCCGACTAGCTTGAGCGCGGTCATCACGTGATCGCGGCGCTGCTGCGTCGTCATCTTCGTCAACAACAGAGGTAACTCGACATTCTCAAACGCGGTCAGCACCGGAATCAGATTGAAGGTCTGAAAAACATAACCGACGTGAGTATTGCGCCACTTGGCGGACTGCCCATCGCTCAGGCGAAATATATTTTCGCCCATCACCAGCAGTTCGCCGGATGTAGGGCGGTCAATGGCTGCGATCATGTTGAGGAGGGTCGTCTTCCCCGATCCTGACGGCCCCATCAGCGCCAGAAACTCGCCGCCCGCGATGTCGAGGGAGACGTTGTCGAGCGCGGTGACCTGAAACGCGTCGCGCTTGAAAATCTTGCTCACCTCACGGGCCTGCACGACCTTGCTGCCCACTGCCGTCTGTGTGGTTGGTGTCGTCGTTGTTATTGCGCTCATGATTGCCCCTTGATACGAATCTTTTGCCCGTCCTGCAAATCCGCGGGCCCTGCCGTGATTACGCTTTCACCGCCCACGAGCGAGTCCACCAGATAGCCTCCCGAACGCTGGCCTTGAACATGAACAACCCGGCGGAGAGCCTTGCCGTTGAAAGCGAGAAGGACGAACTTCGTCCCATCCTTGTCGCGCAATGCGGCGGTGGGGACGAAGACATAAGTCTGTTTCGCCGACGCGTTCTTGTCGTTACTCGACACTTCACTCGACACTTCGTTCGCCTTCGCCTTAAACTGCACGGTCGCATTCATTTCCGGCCGCAGGTAGGAATCGGGTTTCAGAATCTGAACCTTGACCTGGACCGTCGCTTTCTGGCGATTCGCTTCCGGCGACATTTCGGCGATCTCGCCTTTGTAAGAGCGATCCTTGAATGCATCGAGAGTGACGACGCCTTCCTGCTTGGGAGACAGTTTGGCAAAGTCATCCTGCGCGATATCGAGCTCGACCTGAATGTCCTCCAGATCCGCCAGGGCCACCACCGATCCGCGCGGACCGCCTTCGGCGCCGCTGGCGAACTGAGCGGTGACTAATTCGCCCTTCTCCGCCGTGCGCTCCAGAATCGTGCCGCTGACGGGCGCGCGAATCACCGTGGCGTCGAGTTGAGACTTGGCGTATGCCATCTGGCCTTCGGCCTGCAGCAGGTCGCCCTTGGCACGCTGAATTTCTTCGGAGCGCGGCCCGAGCTGCATCAGCCGGAAGGCACGCTCCAGCGAATTCATTCGTTGCAGCGAAGCCTCGTACTTGGCGCCGGCATCGTCCAGACTCTGCTTGGAGGTAACTCCCTGCGCAAATAAATCGCGCGCGCGGTCCAGATTGATTTTGTCATTCATCGCCGTTGCCCGCGCCTCAGACAGGTTGTGATCCGCCTGCTGGACCTCCTCCGGGCGCGATCCATTCTGCTGTTCGAGCAGTCGCGCCTTGGCGCTTTCCGCCGCCCCTCGGGCCTGTTCGTACTGGGCGCGAAATTCCTGATCCTCCAGGCGCACCAAAACTTGTCCTTCTTTTACCTTGTCGCCCTTTTCCACGCCAATCCACGCCACGCGGCCCGTGACCTTCGAATTCACGCTGATTTTGTGATGGGCGACAATGTATCCGCTCGCCGAAAGCACGGTGCTGCCCGCGACGTCACTGCTTTCCGCGGTTGCCCGCGCGACTTCCACTTCCGGTGCGTCCGAGGCGAGAAAACGGAACGCCAGTGCGACTAATCCCAGCAGGACGACTACGGCAATGCCACCCAGAATGAAGCGGCGCGACCACGCGGGCGGTTCTCCGCCTCCGTCGCGCAGCGAATGATCGATGCGCAGACTTCGCAGGTCTTCGTGCTTGCTATCCGTGTGTTCGGTTTCCGTGGGCATTGGTGAAGGTACGTTCTAATTTGTTTGGTGGTTCAAAATCAATTGTACGAATAAAATACTAGGCTCGCAGCGACGTCAAAATATCCTGCCGCGCCGCATGCCAGGCGGGCGCGAAGCCTCCCAGCAACCCCATGACCAACGCAAAGATAACCGCCGTCATCGCGACTCCCCAAGTCATGTGCAGACTGAAAACCGTTTCGCTGAACGTGAGTTGGTTGCCGATTCCGGTGCTCATGCCGTTGAACGGCAATATCAGGACAATTCCGACAATCGCTCCTAGCAAGGAAAGTAGCAACGCTTCGATCACGAACGAGGTGAGAATGCTCGGGCGCGAAAATCCGATGATCCTCAAGGTTGCGATCTCCTTCGAGCGATATGCGACGGCGGCATACATCGTATTCATGGCTGCGAAACTGGAACCGATGGCCATGATGACCGCCACCACCGTGCCGATAAATTTAATCACTCCACCAGAACTGGTTTGCTTCTCGTAATATTCGGTTTCGAGCGTGCCCTCCAGCTTCAACCGCTGATCGTCGGCGACGCGGTGCTTGAGCGCATCCGCTGCAACCGGATCGGTGGCACGCAGATAAACTGAAGCAAAGGCCCCCTGGCGGTCGAAATCCGCGGCGATCTGATTGACGTCGCCCCAGAGTTCCGAATCATAAGCGGTGCCGCCAGAATCAAAGACGCCAACCACCTTCCACTGTCCCTTGGCAAAATCAAGATTGTCGCCAACGTTGGCGCCGGAAAAACGATTGTGGATGGACTGCCCAACGACAACTTCGCGTTGTCCGGGAGTAAACCAGCGGCCTTCGACCAGTTTTGCGCTGGGACGCAGCGTGAGGCCCGCCGGCATCAAGCCGCGAACCGACACGTTCACTTCACCAGTTCCATCCTTACGCGGAAGCACCACGACAACCACCCATTCGCCGGAGGCAAGCGGCTCTCCCTGGCCGTCCTTGGCAATACCGGGCAACGTTTTCAAAGTTGGAAAAAGACTGGCGTCGAAGCCTCCCGAAAGTTCTGCCACGGAGCCTTTGCGCATGACGAGCACGTTCACCGGATCGCCGCTGGACATGAAGGCCTTCTTCAATCCGGCCAGCAGTGCCATCAGGAAAACCGCGGTGGTCACGGTGAGCGCAATGCCCAGAGCTGTCATGATGGTGAGGCCTTTGCGCAGCTTCAGATTGCGAATGTTATAGCTGATCGGAATCGCCATACTCTCTCTTTGGCTACTGTCGGGGCTACCCGATGTAGCGCAAACCCTCCACAATATCCAATTTCGCGGCGTGGTAGGCAGGCACGATCGCGCTCAGTAATCCCACCATAGCAGATACGAAAATGGCGAGCAGAAAAGTGGGTGTGGTTACTCTCATTCCGAGGAAGAAGAATCCCATGCCGGGCGCATTCGCCAGAGCTATCACCAGTCCGGCCGCCAGCAGGCAGCCTAGCGCGCCGCCGGTCAGAGCCACCAGCACGGATTCGCCAATATAAAGCCTCAAGATCGACTGCCGCGTGAATCCGAGCGTCTTCAGAACCGCCACTTCGCGAGTGCGTTCGCGGATGGACATGGCCATGGTGTTAGCGGAGACGAGCAGAGTCGCGAACACGACCGCAAAACAAATACTAAGGATGAACGCTTTCACATTCCCCATGCTGTTGATAAAGCTGAGCTGAAACGCCTTCTCGCTCTCCGTTTTTGTGGGCTCGGGAGAGTTGTGGAACATGGCATCCACTCCAGCCGCGACCTTGGGAACATCCTCGGGAGAGTCGGCCAGAATGTTAAAAGTCCCAGAGCGGCCCTTGGCAAAGGAAACTGCCTCCTCGACATACTTCTGGTTGAAGTAAACCGTGATGCTGGGCTGTGGCGCAACGAAGATTCCGCGAATTGTGAGTTCCAAATTCACCGGGAAGATGGTTCCTCTGAGAGTGATGCGATCTCCGATTTTCCAGCCAAATTTCTTGGCCAATTCACTGTCAACAACGCACCCGGCTTGATCGTGCTGCCAGGCGGCCAGTTGGTCGTCGGGGATCTTGAAGTCCGTCATCACCGTAAAGATTTCCGCGGGATCGGTTCCAAACTGTGCGAAGAAGTTCTCGGGCTTTCCCTCGTCTTTGTACAGGCCGCCAAACCACTGCGTTGGAGCTACTGCCACAACTCCGGGCACGGTGCGCATTTTTTCCCGGTAATACACCGGCATATTCTGAGTCAAAGAAACGCGATGGCGAGTAATCAGCCGCTGAGCCGACTGAGCATCGCCCTTGTCAACGTAGAAGCGGTGCCAGACAGTCATCATGACGGTCAGCAGCAGCAGCGAGAACGTGATGCTCAACACGGTCAGGATGCTGCGCCGCTTGTTGCGGAACGCGCTCTTGGTCACGAAGCGGGTTATGGTCATATAACTCCCAGAAGGCTCACCAGATAAAGATTTCGCGAGAGGGACCGCCGACGCAATTTACGTTCGCACCGTTCGCTCCGAGGATAAAGCATCGGTCGGGGTATGGACAACTCGCCTGTTTCCCTCTTGCACACCTTTCGGCAGCGAAGCCGGCCAGACACTCTCGAGGTGTCTATTGTTACCGAGCGACCACCCAGACGGTCTCGACCCGCCAAACCCCAGCTCTGCTTAGACGACGAATGAGCAGCAGCGAAATCGACAGTCTGAGAGTCTTTTTTTTGAAGCCATTTGCCGAATGGACATGTACGATGCCTCCCGCGATCAATAAGGAAGCACTCTCGCGGCTGCGCTGACAAGTTCCTCAGCTTATCACGGCTCTCGATGGAATACTGTCGGGCCACCAATCACAAATTAGGCCTTGCAGTATGTTGGACCAAGTAGATAATGTGTGGCGTGATTCAGAGGTTCTCAGGAAACCAATCCCATAATAAGGAGCGAGATCTTTATGTCAGTCGAAGAAAATGTGGAGTTAATGCGGCGCTGGTTCAAAGAAGTTTGGAATGAAGGTAGAACCCAGACGATTCACGATCTCTTAGCTCCTGATGGCATCGGAATCGGCGAACACGAGGATGGCAGGCCGCTTCGTGGACCAGCGGAGTTCGTGCCATTTGTAGAGCGCATTCGCGGTGCCTTTCCCGACATCAACGTGGTGGTGGAGGATGCCTTCGGGGCAGAGGATAAAGTCGTCTTGCGCTGGTCGGCTACGATGACGCATCGCGGAGATCATCTGGGAATGCCCGCCAGCGGCAAGCCTGTGCGAATGACGGGGATTACCATCGCTCGCATTCGCGACAAACAAATTATCGAGGGATGGGATAATTGGGATCAGTTGGGTATGTTGAAGCAGATCGGAGCTTACGGCAGTCCCCAAACCAGTCTCTTGAAGAGCGCATAGTCAGCCGAGCGAGTACAACCGGAACGTCTTCGGAGTTCCATTCCCAAATTTTTGCCCTGCACTCTGCGGGTTGCTGGGCTGAGATGACCTGTCCCAAATTGTCCCAAAACAGCGCGTAGTCGAGCACTCCTGCGATTTTTTCAGACCTGTTGAATCTGCAACTTGCAGGAAACGCTTGACGTAAATAAGTACTTTCGTAACTCTCGGCTGGGCAGTTGAAGGCGGTATTCTAGGTTCGATTCTCCCCCTGTTCTTAGTCACTCCGTAATTCAGGCGTAGTGCGGCTTGTCACCGCGAGGACAATTGTAATGGCAATGATGTTTGGCCGGTTCGATATCCAGAGTGAACTTTCCCAGTCAGATACTGCCTTGATTTATAAGGCGATCGACACGGAAACCAACCAGGTCGTGGCGCTCAAGACGCAGAGTCTGGAGCCGCTTGGCGACCGTGCGGACGCGTTTGTGAACACGCTGATCGCCGAAGGCGAGAGTACGCGCGATCTTGCCAGCCAGAATATCGTGCTGCTCTACGGCGCAGGCGAAATCGACGGCCAGTTCTGCGCGGCGATGGAGTACATCCAGGGCAACAGCGTTGCCACCATGTTGGCGCGCAAAGAAGGTTTCTCCATCTGGGATCTGCTGGACATAACACGCCAGGTTTGCGCCGCCCTGGAGCACGCTGCCACAAAAGGTGTGGCCCACCATTCATTGGAGCCCGCCAAGATCATGGTGCAGTGGGACGGGATGGTCAAAATCCTCGGCTATGGCATCTCTAACATGAGCCTGATTGGAGCGGACTCGGGAAAAGGTTTGGGCCGGCTGATGCCCTACTGCTCTCCCGAACAAATCCGCGGAGAAGCCATCGACCTGCGTTCGAATTTGTTTACCTTAGGGGCGATTCTCTACGAGATGGTGGTTGGCCGGAAGGCTTTCGACGCCGCAGATCCAGTTACGCTGATAAGCCAGATTGAAAGTCAGATGCCCACTGGCCCGTGTTCGGTGAATTCCAAGATTCAGCCGGCGGTGAGCGCGCTGATTATGAAAGCGCTCGCGAAAGATCCGGCCGAGCGTTATCAGAACGCGCGCGAACTGTTGCATGACCTGGAGAAGTGCAAGGAAAATGGCAAGAAAGCCCCGACCGATTCCAAGAAGACGACGCAGGCGCCGAATGTTGCGGTGAATTCCGCAGCTCGAGCGGCAGCGGCCAGCAAGTTCGTCTCGGCAGGCTCAAGCGCGGCCAAACCTGCTTCGCATGGAGGTGAAGCGCCAGTACCTGCGCAGACCACCAAAGCCTCAGCGGCCGCTGCGGGCGCGGTTACCGGAGGGAGTCCTGCGCGCGTATCCAATGCGAACTCTAATTCGAACTCTGGCGCGCGACTTATCGACGAGGGTGCAGGCGAATTTGAAGTAAGCGCTTCCGAATCCCAAGCGGCGCACGGCCCGGTTTTATCGGCAGCTGTCGTCGAGCAAGAAGTGGAGCAAGAATTGGAGCAGCAGTCGCCCCGTGTGGCGGTTGATCCAATGATGGCCGAGCCCGTGGCGAGTTCATCCGGCACGAGTTTCTCTGACCTGGCCGAGATGCCTCCACTCAAGGAACCCGTTTTCGCGCCGCCGGTTCGCGAACCGGCTGAGCCGTCGCGCCCGGTGGCGCAGATCTACCCGCGGAAAGACGAGAAACCAAAGATTCAGCCGCGGGAAGTCGCGCAAAAGGCAATCCACGAAATGGCCACCGTTCCGCCGCGGCTGATGATTTATTCGATCCTGGGCGCGGTTGGACTGATTCTTGTGGTTGCGCTCGCAATCTTTTTTCACGTCCGCTCGGAAGACGATGGTTCCACGGCGGCTCCGCGGCCCACGAAAGCCGTGAAGCCAAGCTCGTCCTCAACCCAGCCGGTTGCGCCGACTACGGTGGCGGCACCAATCGAGACGCCGGCTCCGCTGATTGCGGAAGCTCAACCGAGGCTGACGGTACGCCAAGTCGCAAAGAGCAGCTCGAACAGCGGTCGACGGGCACATGCTCGGGCCACCGTGCCGGTCGTCATCCCAGGCCAGGCGCTGATCGACTCCAGTCCGCAGGGCGCACAGTTTCAGGTCGATGGGAGAAGCGATCCGTCGTGGGTTACGCCTTTTAATGTGACGGGTCTGGGTCCGGGTAAGCACATCATATCTGCGAGTAAGTCCGGCTATTCGTCCGAGATACGGTCGGTCGATGTCGCTGCCGGCAGCAAGACCTCTCTGGTGCTTCACCTGTCGCCGGTCAATGCATTGATGGTGGTGAACAGCACGCCGCCCGGTGCCGACGTCATTTTGGACGGCAAGCCTAGCCGACTACTGACCCCGGCGCGGTTCGCGGTGGAAAAAGGAAGCCACACAGTTCTATTGCGCAAACAAGGATACCTCGACGAGACCGTCACTGCCGATCTCGGTCCCGCTCAGAATTTCCAGTACGCGCCCGTGCTCAGAGCGTTGGGCAATGCCGAGGATATGCGGACCGTCGGCAAGTTCAACAAGCTGTTTGGACAACGCGGCG
Source organism: uncultured Acidobacteriaceae bacterium (assembly GCA_963772195.1). Classification (GTDB taxonomy): domain Bacteria; phylum Acidobacteriota; class Terriglobia; order Terriglobales; family Acidobacteriaceae; genus Acidiflorens. The sequence continues at coordinate 111,571 of CAVYWE010000008.1, forward strand.
GAGACAGCACGGCGGGCATGGGTGCGATCAGCATTCACACCCAGCCAAAAGGCGCGCAGGTCGCGATCAATCAACGCATCCTTGATAAGATTTCGCCGGTTGATGTCATGCTGGGACCGGGAAACTACATCGTGGATCTCACGCTGACCGGTTTCAAGCCGGTCCACAAAGTTGTCAGCGTCGACAAAGGCGGCAAGGTCGCAGTCGACGAAATTCTTGAGCGGCAATAGCTGCGATTCGACGAGCCTCTGGTCACACTTCTGGTCGGGCGCGAACAGTCCCTTCGGCTTCCGCGAAAACTCAATTGCAAAAGCTCTAGGCATTAATCGGGAATGAGCCGCCAGTCGGCCCTCATTGGTGTAATCTGGAGCCAGCGGCTCGTGGTCGCCTGTCACTCGGAGCCATGATGCAAACCACAGCCTGCGGTCCCGGGTGTCTGCCGGATAGTGTCTGTAGGATTAAGATAGACTGAGGCAAGAGGGAGTTACATTGTGTCGTCGCAGCCTACGCCGGGCAAATTGAGTCCCGATCTGTTGCAGGCCCTTTACGGAATCAAATCGGTTCGGCTGTTCCCCAAAGGCGCCAAGCTGTTTCAGCAGGGTGCCGCGGCAACGGGCGTTTACCTGGTGGAGAGCGGCGAGGTTCGTGTCCTGCTGCCAACCGGTCAGAGCCAAAAGCAGCTTCTGGAGGTTGTCGGTCCTGGAACGATGCTCGGACTGAGCGAAAGCATGAGCGGCGAGAGCTATCGGATCACGGCTGAAGCGGGCGAGCAAACGATGGCGGCTTTCATACCGCGCGCGGACTTCCTGGAATTTCTGCGTGATCATGGCGACTTCTCCATGGAAGTAGTGCGGCTCTTGAGCCAAGATTTGCACGCGCTTTACCACAAATTCCGCAGCATTAGTGCTCATCCGGGGCGGCCGCGGCACCGGCCTTTGGACGAGCAGTTGAATTAGCGCTTAGCAGTAGAGATTTTGATTTCCCCTGTGTTTCCCCTGTGTAACTCTGTGTCCTCTGTGGTTGGCAATCAAAAGCCTGAACCACAGAGAACACAGAGGTACACAAGGGAAAGCTAATGCCATTCCCGATTCCAGCCGCCAATAACTCTCCCAGCAACCGCAAGATGCGTTAATCTGCGAAGGATGCGTCTGCTGCGCTTCTTCCGTCCGTCACACCAGCACACCGCCTTCTCGGCGACGCTTCTGCTGATGGCGGCCATCACACTTTCGCGCGTGATCGGATACATCCGCGAGGCCTACATCGCCTACGCCTTCGGTGCCGGACAGCAGACCGATGCCTACGTCGCCGCGTTCACCCTGCCCGACTGGCTCAATTACATCGTGGCCGGCGGCACCGCCTCGATCACATTCATCTCCATCTATACTCGGTTTCTGGCGGAAAAGCGCGAGCAGGACGCGCAGAAAACGTTCTCGATCATCATTACCGTGATGACCACCGTGCTGGTCGCCGGCACCATCCTGGCCGAAATCTTCACGCCCCAGTTCGCCGGTTGGATGTTCCATGGCTTCACTCCGCAGCAGATGCAGCTCTGCGTTCATCTGACGCGCATCCTGCTGCCAGCACAGATCTTCTTTTATGTTGGGGGAGTGGTTTCAGCGGTGTTGCTCTCGCACCGTCTCTTCCTGTTGCCGGCATTCGGTCCGCTGATCTACAACGTGTTCATCATCGCCGGCGGAGTCGTCGCCGGTCGCCAGATGGGAATCGCATCCCTTGCCTTCGGCGCCCTCGCCGGGAGCATTGCCGGACCATTTCTGATCAACGCAATCGGTGCAGCCAAAATCGGCACAGGATACCGCCCCTCGTTCGATGTGAAGAATCCTGCATTCCGCGAGTGGGTGCGCCTCTCCATCCCACTGATGCTCGGCGTCTCACTGGTCACCGCCGACGACTGGATCCTCCGCTACTTTGCCTCGAGCGGAATCGGCGACATCGCGCGGCTGAACTATGCCAAGCGTCTTTTCGCCGTTCCCATCGCAATTCTCGGACAGGCTACCGGCCAGGCGTCGCTCCCATTTTTCTCGCGCCTGTTCGGAGAAAAAAAGTTCGCGGAATTCGCAGCCACCGTGAATGCTTCGGTCTATCGCATTACGGCGGCATCTCTGCTAATCACCGGATGGATGATGGCCATTGCCGTCCCACTCATTGATCTCGTCTATCGCCGCGGGCACTTCACGTTTGCGGATTCCGAATCCACGGCTCTCTACTTTTTCTGGTTTTCGCTGTCGCTCGCTTTGTGGTCCAGTCAGGCGCTTTATGCCCGCGCGTTTTACGCCTCTAGCAATACGCTGACCCCGATGATCGCCACCAGCCTCATCACTCTCGCTTCTCTGCCCATCTACGCGCTGTTTTTTCGGACGCTGTCGGTCACCGGGCTGGCCATCGCGTCGGACGTTGGCATCGCCGCCAACGCCCTAGCCATCGCCGCGCTCCTACATTTTCGCGGGATGGTGCCGTTCGCCGGCTTGAACTGGAAAGAATTAGGAAAGGCTGCGCTGGTGGGCGCCGTATCCGGAGGATTGAGTTATGAAGTCATGCGCACCATATCGCTCGATGGCAGCCGCCGCGCCGATCTCCTCGCCCTCGCGCTCGGCACCGTAACCTGGGCCGCAGCCGTCGCCGCAGGACTCTGGTTGTTGCGTTCCGAATTGCCGGCAGATCTTCGCAGAAGAAAACCAGCTGCCTTCCCAGGCGTGGCCGAAGGCCAAGCCGCAGAAACAATGGCGACCGGCAAAGAACCCTAAGAGTCGGCATCGGACCGCAATCAATGGGTGGACTACAGAAAAAAGGCATCCCCAATGAGGATGCCTTTATTAGATACTTCGCGGCTACAGCCTCGAAGCCGACTTACGCTCTCGCCGCAATCGCCGGTTCCGGCGTCGCGCTCGAGACACTCTTCGTCACTTCTTCCGGCTTCGACGCTACTGCCCCTCCGGCTTTGCGGATGTCGATGCCACCCTTGAAGAAGGCGCCGTCTTCAATCGAAATGCGCGCCGCGACAACATCGCCCGTGAGCGAGCCATCACTGCGGATGTCCACCCGGTCGCTCGCGGTCAGGTTGCCCCGCACCTTGCCGAGCACCACGATTTCCCGCGCGCTGATGTTTGCCGCGACCACGCCGTTGCGGCCGATGGTTACCCGATTGCCCGAGAGGTTGATCGATCCCTCCACGCGGCCATCAATATATAAAGACTCGGAACCGGTCACTTCACCTTTAATCACCAGCGACTTGCCGATCGTGGCTTGGTCCGAAGTGGAGGTGGTGGTGGTCGCAACCGGGCGCGGCATAGCACCGGGCTCGCTGGTGCTCATATTTGTGGTCGGTGCCGTCGTCCCCGTGGTGGTCGTCGGACGCTCCGGCTCAGCCGGCCGGCCAGGTGTCGCAGGTTGATTCGTGGGCTTCCACATGTCTTCGAAATCCTTTCCTTTTATTAAGGGATTCTGAACCTTAGGGGATTCTGAATCAGCGCCGCATTTCTGGGGCCAAAACGAATTGTACTCCTGACAAAACGCCCCGCGCTGTGGAAATCCAGCTTTTCTTATTGATTTTCATAGTTCCCCTCGTGGTTCCCCCGCGCACCCGCACGTTCGGTCGCGCCTCCCATCGTGTAAGCCCTGCCCGGCCTGCGGTAATTCTTCTATCGCGGTACTCCTATCCGATACTATGAAGCCGTGGGAGCACAACCAGACCCTATGCGTTCCCAGAAGAGGAATCCATGACTTTACCAGCGACGACTCTGACCGCGACGACTTCAATGGCGACGGCCTCCTTCCGGCCCCAGTCAGGAGAATACGCTCCCTACTACGACCGCTACATCTCGCTGGTTCCGGCTAACGACGTTCTCGCCGCCTTAGAAGATCAGCGCCGCCAGATGCTTCTCTTACTCTGCGGACGCACCGAGGCCGGCGGCAACCTCCGCTATGCGCCTGACAAGTGGAGCCTGAAGGAAGTTCTTGGCCACGTCAACGATACCGAGCGCATCATGAGCTATCGCGCCTTGCGCATTTCGCGCGGCGACGCGACTCCCATCGAAGGCTACGAGCAGGATGACTACGTCCGCAATGGTCCGTTCGCGCGCCTTCCGCTGGCTGACTTGATCGAGGACTACATCGCTGTCCGAAGAGCCACCATCTCGCTATTTCGCAATCTAGACGAGGGCGACTGGAGCCGACGCGGAGTAGCCAACCAGAACGAGGTGACGGTGCGAGCCCTGGCCTACATAATCGCCGGCCACGAACTGCATCATCGCCGGATAATCGAGGAGAAATACTTGAAATAAGTGGAGAGACGGGCGCCCTCCCCCGTCCGCCCCAGTCGCGGCGCCGGAGACTAAACCCTGAGACCTGAGACCTGAGACCTAGGACCTGAGACCTGATGCCACGCAACATGCTTGTCGGCCGCCTGACCATGCATCGCGACGGCTTCGGCTTCGTGATTCCCGACGCCACTTCGCTCGATGCCAGTCTGAAGGCACGTCTCGCCGGCGATGTCTTCATTGCTCCGCACGCTACCGGATCATCGATGCACGGTGACCGCGTCCTGGTCGAAGTCGGTACCATCCGCCCCGACGGGCGCGCCGAAGGCCGCATCATCCGCTCCCTCTCGCGCGCGCATCCGACCGTAGTCGGCATCTTCCACTACGGACACGGCCACAACTATGTCAAACCCATAGACGAAAAAGTAACCCAGGAAATCGTGATCCCGCCAGGGATGGAGCATCCGCAGTCCCCTGTGGCTTCTACCCCTGTGTCCTCCGTGCCTTCTGTGGTAAAGATTTCTCCCGCTGAACCACCAAGGCCGAAGAAGAAGAGATCCCAAGACAGAGTAATAGGCAAAGAAGCACCAGTCCACACCACCGCGCAGAATCTTGAAGGCGTAGTAGTAGACGTAGAAATCACCGACTGGCCCAGCGCGACGCAAAATCCACGCGGCCGCGTGATCGAGATTCTAGGCGAAGAAAACGACTTCGGAGTCGACGTCGAGATCATGATCCGCAAGTTTCACCTGCCCCACCGCTTCCCGCCCCAAGTGATCGAAGAAGCCCAAGCCATCGAGAATGTGATTCACGCCAGCGAACTCCGTCGCCGCCGCGACTACCGCGATCTTCCCATCGTCACCATCGATGGCGAAACCGCGCGCGATTTCGACGACGCCGTCCACGTCCGCCAACTCGAAAACGGCAATTACGAACTGCAAGTCCACATCGCCGACGTCGCCCAATACGTAACGCCTAATTCGCCGCTAGATCAGGAAGCCCGTCTGCGCGGCACCAGCGTCTATTTCCCCGACCGCGCCGTCCCCATGCTGCCGCTCGAACTCTCGACCGACATTTGCAGCCTGCGCCCGCAGGTCGACCGCCTCGTACTCTCCTGCTCTATGGAGATTGATCATCACGGCGAGATCGCCGGCTATGAAATCAATGAAGGCGTGATCCGCAGCGCCAACCGCATGACCTATACTGCCGTGAATGCCGTCATCGAAGGAGACGCGCCCGCCCGCCGCGAATACGCCACTCAGGTCGAGCACTTCGAACGCATGCGCGATCTCGCGATGATCCTGAACCGCAAGCGCAAACGCCGTGGATCGATCGATTTCGATCTCCCCGAACCAGTCATCGAGTTTGACGAACTCGGAATGATGAAGAGCATCACCCGCTCGGAGCGCAACGTCGCCCACCGCCTCATTGAAGAATTTATGCTGTCGGCGAACGAGTGCGTCGCGCATTATCTCGAAAATAAACGTATCGCCTCGCTCTACCGCATCCACGAAAAGCCCGACGCCAAACGCGTATATGACTTCGAAGTAATCGCCGCCACTTTCGGATACTCGCTGGGAGTGGGCGCACTGCCCATTCAACGCGTACAGCTCAAAGCGGACCGCCGCCAATCTCGCGGCACCGGCAAGCGTGTTCGCGAAATCGAAGTTCCCAAGGAAGTCCACATCACCCCGCGCATGTACCAGAAACTCACCGAGAAGATCGCGGGCAAGCCGGAAGAGAGGATCCTAAGTTTCCTGATGCTGCGGTCGCTGAAACAAGCCCGCTACTCCGAAGAGAATCGGGGCCACTTCGCGCTAGCCGCTACGACGTACACACATTTCACTTCCCCCATCCGCCGTTACCCCGACCTGATCGTGCATCGCATTCTGAAAGCAGTGCTGCAAGAGTCAGCGGAACAAATGGATGGAGAAGTGCCGGTCGGAACGTCGCAATCTCCCCTCATCGCGGGGAAGCGGGGCTCTGCCCCGCTTGGACGGGGCGCAGGCCCGTCCCCACACGGGCAACCGGAAGACACGCCACCGTCGCCCTGGTCCAAGCGCCGTGACCACGACGCCCACCGTCAGGCGCTCGAACCCCTCGGCGGACCAATCACTCTCGAAGAACTCCACACCATTGCCGACGAATCCAGCCAGTCCGAACGACGCGCGGACGAAGCCGAGCGCGGCCTGATGGAATGGAAAAAAGTAAAATTCATGGAGCGCCGGATCGGAGAGGACTTCGACGGCCTCATCATCAGCGTGACCAAGTTCGGATTCTTCGTGGAACTGACCGACCTCTTCGTCGAGGGCCTCGTCCCCCTCAACACGCTAACCGACGACCGCTACACCTACCACGAAGACGCACGCCAGATCATCGGCCAGCGCTCGCGCAAGACCTACAGCCTCGGCGATCGCGTCAGGGTTTTGGTGGATCGGATTGATCCGGTAGAGAAGAAGATCCAGTTCGCGGTGTTTGAAGAGCAGCCGCAACGTGCAACCCCACGCCGACGCAAATGATCTTCTCAGAAATTGACCATCACCGACGCGAGTCCGCTACCCAATAAGTGCTTCTGAACAGCAGCGTCTGATTCGAGCCCGCGTTCCTCAGACTTACTCGAATCCGATGCAGACCGGTGTGTGGGTCCTTCGGCTCAAAGCTCAGCAGATAACGGCTGTGGAGATGATTCGCAAAGCTAGTCATGTCTGACTCAAAGCCCTTGCGCGTGGCGAACAGCTCATACTCGCCGCCCGTCATCGAGGCGAGCGCCTTCGCGGAATTCTTTCTCATCGCCTGTCGCGCGGCAGCAAGTTTCTCGATGAAATCAACGCCCGTACCCCACTCGTCTCGGTTGCTACCCCGCGCGGTATCCAGTTGCTGCGAAATATATGGCGAAAACGGGAGCGCGTAGACCAGAGTGTGAGTCACTCCTACCAACCTCACGGCATCGTCGATCTTTGCAAAGCGGCTGCCATGATCGCGCGTCTCGCTGATCAGCAGCAGCACGCGTTGCCGTCCTTCCGGCCGCTTGGCGAGCATTTTCGCCGAATAGGCCACTGCGTCGAGAATGGCGGCTCCGTGGTCCCCTCCCTCCAAATTCTTCAAATCCTCCTCGATGACTTCGGCGTGCTTTGTAAAGTCGTGCACCAGATTCAGTTTGCTGTCGAAGGTGAGTAAAGCTGCTTCGTTCTGACGCCCGCTCAGTACCGGATCGAGCATCGCAGCCAACCCAGCCATTCTGCCAAATTCCCGCTCGGCGCGACGCCCACACTGCACAGCGATCACCAACGATATGGGTTCAGCTTCTGCAGCTTCGTCCAGATGAACTGGCTGCTCGACGCCATCATCCTCGATGATGAAGTCCTGCGCCCGCAGTCCGTAAACGGCGTTACCTTGTGCGTCTCTCACCAGCGTCGGCACCGGTACTAAGTTGCCTTCGGAACTGAAGCTTGGCTCCTGCTGGCCCGAAGCAGCTCCGAAAAGCAATAACAGCGTCACCATCCGTGAGCCGAATCCCAACATATATCGACGCCCTAAAGACGATCCTGTATAGAATTAAGTTATACCGGGGAGCGAGTGACCATGCCAAAACCGAGCGAACCTAAGCCCAAGCAAGATCCAGTCCAGGCTGCAAAGCATGTAGCAAGTGCGCACCAGCTTCTTAAGGACCTGCAAAAAAAGGTCGGAGATCATCCCGAACTCGGCGAGGCCATAACCAAACTAGAGATGGCGCTCAACAACCTGGCAATACAGACTGGCGGGCTGCTGTAGCCGCAAGAAGAATTCCGCTTTCTGCCACCTCGACTCACTTGCCACTGTCCATCGCCGTAAACAGATTATTCAGCGATTCCGCCAGAGTAGGATGTGCGAACACGCCATCCCGCAACGTGGTGTACGGCAGCTTTCCCATCATCGCAATCTCAATCGCGGACATAGTTTCGCCTCCTTCAATCCCGAGCACCGCGGCACCCAGTATCTGATTCGTTTCGGCACCCACGATGGCTTTTATGAAGCCGCGGGTCTCATCCGTCTCCAGCGCCCGGGCAACGGAAGTCATCGGCAGTTTCGCCACGCGAATGTTCCGCTTCTGCGCGCGAGCTTCCGTCTCGGTCAGGCCGACCCGGCCCAACTGCGGATCGACAAAGACCGTATAGGGCACGAGACGACCGTGAGTCGAGGCATTTTTCTTTTCCAGTAAATTGGCGCGGATGATACGAAAATCGTCATAAGAGATATGCGTAAACGCCGGCCCACCTTTGATGTCACCGAGCGCATAGACGCAGCTAGCCGTGGTTCCCAGACGGTCGTTCACCTTGATGAAGCCGCGATCGTCAACTTGAATCCCCGCCGCCGCAAGGTTCAGCGTGTCCGAATTCGGCACGCGTCCCGTAGCCACCAAGAGATGCGAACCGGCCAGAGCCAGAGTCGTTGCGTGGCCCTGTTGCTGCACCTCCAGCCGAATGCTCCCATCCGCCTGTCTGACGCGAATCACTTTGGCGTTCAGCAAGACCTCAATCCCGTCCTGCTGAAAAATCTTGGTGACTTCTTCCGCGACATCTGGGTCTTCGCCGGCGAGCAGTTGTCCACGCAATTGAACAATCGTCACACGGCTGCCGAAGCGCCGGAAGAGTTGTCCAAACTCCACACCGATGTAGCCGCCACCCAGGATCAAAAGATGCGCGGGCACAGTGTCGAGTTCCATGATGGACACGTTGTCGAGAGTCGGAACGTCGTCCAAGCCATCTAGTTTGGGCCGGGCCGCGCGAGTACCGGCATTGATAAAGATATATTTGGCGGAGAGAGAACGCTGCGCGCCATCGTTCGAGCGGACTTCAATCGTCGTTGGACCAGCGAACCTGGCCTCGCCGAAAATCAACTCAAGGTTTGCTGTCTTTTCGATGCGCGCCTGGCTGCCGTTGCGAAATTTGTCGACAATGTCGCGCTTGCGTTGACGAACTTTTCCAAGATCAATACTGATCGGGCCAGTGTTCACTCCATAATCGGCCGCGCGCCGCGCCAGATAGGCGACACGGCCGCTTGCCACCATCGTCTTCGTAGGAGTGCATCCCTCATTGATGCAGGTCCCGCCCACATGTTTCCGCTCGATCAGAGCAGTGTGCATCCCGGCTGCCGCAAGCGCGGTAGAGAGAGGAGTACCTGCCTGCCCTGAGCCGATGATGATGGCGTCGTATTGCTGCGAAGTGGACATGAGCACGCTCGCGATTGGATGTGCGTAAATACGTCTGGAGAATTTCAGAATCTGGAAACCAGCAGCAGGCCTAGCCCAATTGCAACCAGGTCTTCGGGGATGGCAATCGCAGCGTCCGGAACATGAAGGCCCCGAACCAGTCTAACGCGAGCCTGATAACCGCCGAATGCGCCGGCGATTGCGCCGATTGCCCCCATCAGCGCCCCCAGCCAAATCGACGCGTCCCCCGCGATGCCGAGACAGGCACCAGTAAGCAAGCCAATGACAATTCGTGCAGTAAGCCCGACGGCCGCCGTACGGGCAGGAGTCGTGGGAAGTAGATCGCCAACGAATTCGCCCAAGGCGCCAACAGTAAAGATACCCACAGCCCAAGCCGAACCCATGAAAGCCAGGGGAGAACCGTTAAGATTAATCCAGCCCAAATGCGCCGCCCAAGCTACAACCGCGGGCGCCGTCATGCATCGCAACCCTGTCACCACGCCAATACCAAACACCAGCAACAGCGCAAATCCTGAGTTCATGATGCTTCCCTCCGTCGCGACAGTAGACCTCTTCGGCGATCCGATGCGTCTCCGGGGTTTCCTTCGTGTACCTTAGTGGCCTTTGTGGTTAAAGGTTTCGCAATTGACCCGCAAACGTCGGCTCCGGCACGCTCCACCGACCTGCTAGAATTTCCTTTCACCACTCTTGGCGCCAGCCTAGGAAGTCAGTTCCATGTTCAGTAATATGTCCAGTAATCCTACTACCACTTCAACTACACGCACGCGCATAGTGCGCGAACCGCAGCGCGCGGTTTACGACCGCGACGCCGTCAACCAGATTCTCGACGAGGCTTTCCTCTGCCACGTCGGCTTCGTTACCGGCGGACAGCCCTTCGTGATCCCCACTTCTTTCGGACGCGACGGAGACGTGCTTTACATCCACGGCTCGGCCGCCAGTCGCATGCTGCGCAATCTAGATCAGGGCGTCCCGGTCTGCATCACGGTCACGCTGCTCGATGGATTGGTCCTCGCCCGCTCCGTATTCAATCACTCGATGAACTACCGCTCAGTGGTAATTCTCGGCACGGCAACCATAGTCGATGATCCGGCGGAAAAACTCGCCGCCCTGCGCGCGCTAAGCGAGCACATCATCCCCCATCGCTGGGACGACTCGCGCCAGCCCAACGAAACGGAGCTGAAGGCAACGTCCGTCCTGCGCCTTCCGCTCACTGAATTTTCCGCCAAAGTCCGCGTAGGCCCGCCCATGGACGACGATGAAGATTACGCATTCCGGACCTGGGCAGGAGTAATCCCGCTAGAGATGACGGTAGGTGCCGCAATCCGCGATGACCGCTGCGAGCAAGAACTGCCGGCATACCTGAAGGATTACTCGCGGAGGAGAGAGAAAGTTAAGTGACGCCCGGTCGCTAGCCGCGCAAGAGAGAGAGAGTTTAGTTGATACCAAGTCGCCAGCCGCGAAGCGGCGGAACAGGAAAGCCCGGCACGTGAGTGCGGGAAATGTGGAAGGGAGAACGCGAGTCCCGTCAGGGACGACACCGGCGAGGCCGTGCGCACGAACCCAAGTGGCGTCCCTACGGGACTCGGTCGCTCGCAATTGGTGCCCCCGGACTTACATCCGGGGCTTTCCTGTTCCGCCGCTTCGCGGCTGGAGTCCTCTCCAAGCCGCGTCCCATTCACGGCAGCAACAGCAACTTCCCCGTAGTCTTCCGCCCTTCCAACTCGCGGTGCGCCCGCTGCACTTCCGCCAGCGGATAGACATGCTCAATCCGCAACTTGAGTTTCCCTTCGCGAATCATACCGAATACCGCTCCCGCCCGCTGCCGCAATTCCTGCGTGGTAGCAATGTAGTGCCCGATCGAAGGCCGCGTCAAAAAGAGCGACCCCTTCTGCGTCAGCACCAGCGGATCAATCGGCGCGACTGCCCCGCTCGAACCTCCAAACAGCGCCATCATCCCCCGCGGACGCAGCACATTCAGCCCCTTGTCGAACGTCGTCTTGCCCACCGAGTCATACACCACATCCACGCCTTTGCCGCCCGTCAGCCGCTTCGTCTCCACCTCAAAATCGGCCTGCGTATAAAGAATGACTTCATCCGCTCCCGCTGCTCGCGCCAGCTCGGCCTTTTCCTCGGTCGAGACCGTGGCGATCACGCGCGCACCAATGTTGTGCGCCATCTGGACCAGCAGCGACCCAACTCCCCCGGCAGCCGCATGAATCAGCGCTGTCTCACCTTTCTTCAGCGGATAGGTATCGTGAGTCAGGTACTGCGCCGTAATCCCCTGCAGCATGGCGGCCGCAGCCTCGCGATCTCCCAGTCCGGCCGGAATCTTCACCAGACGGTCGGCCGGCACCGCGGCATACTCGGCGTAGCTCCCAAGCACCGCAGTGTAAGCCACACGATCGCCGACCGCCACTTCGCGCACCTCGGACCCGACGGCTGAAACCACGCCCGCCGCCTCCTGCCCCAGAACCAGCGGGAGTGGCGCTTTGTACCGGCCTTCGCGGTTATAGACATCAATAAAGTTGACGCCCGCCGCCTGGATCCTCACCACCGCTTCATTCGATTTCGGCTGCGGAACCGGCAAGTCCACGAGTTCCATCACTTCCGGCCCACCCGTTTGCTTTATCTGGATAGCTTTCATAGTCGCTTTCGATGAATCCGCCTGCCCTAAAGACTTAAAGACCCGTTGCTATCCCGCGCAACCCTGGGGTAACATGCCCAACCGGTGCCCAAAGTAATAGGGCTTACGGGTCTTCTGTGGAATTGACCCAACGAATTTTGCGATAGTACCATCTCAGTACTGACGGACGTACATCTTGTCCGCCCGGGAGCGGTTGCAGTAAGTTTCTGAAAATATGAGATTTTCTTCTCACCGGTATCTGGCCATCATTCTCGCCGCCCCGTTGGCGGCGACCCTCGCCTGCCAGAGCGCCCAGAAATCGTCTGCCTTCATGCCTCCCGCCCAGGCGCAAGCTCCATCCCTAATCGCGGCCAGCAGCCCCCCTGATCCGCACCAGCAGAAGACTGCCGCGTCAGCCGCTGCGCCCAAATCGAAGCCGCCGGTACCGCAGGCTCTCGAAGTCGATCCGGTAGCCGACCTGATCGCCCGCGTCGAAAAAGAGTACCAGGCAGGGCAGGATAACTATCGCGCCGGGCACCTCGAAGCCGCCAAGCAGAATTTCGATTCCGCTTTCAACCAACTGCTGGGCAGCGGATTCGATCTCCGCTCCGACGACCGCCTGGAGCCCGAACTCGACCGCATTCTGGACGGCATCAACGGCCTCGAACTCGCCGCCTTGCAGCAGGGCGATGGCTTTGCCGAGCAAAAGTCGGAACCGGCGCCCATCGACGAAGCCAACGAACTCACCCCCGCAGTCGACCAGAACGTCAAAGCCAAAGCCGAAGCCGAGATCAAATCCACGCGTTCCGGCCTGCCGCTGGTGATGACCGACCAGGTCGCCGGCTACATCAATTACTATTCCAACCGCGGACGCGGCACCTTGGAACGCGCCCTGGCCCGCTCCGGCCGCTACGAAGATATGATCCGCCGCACCCTGCAGGAAGAAGGCGTTCCGCAGGAACTGATCTATCTAGCCCAGGCTGAGTCCGGGTTCCATCCGCTGGCTGTTTCCCGCGCCGGCGCTCGCGGCATGTGGCAGTTCATGGGCAGCCGCGCCAAAGGTTACGGACTAGAGCGCAGCTGGTGGGTCGATGACCGCCAGGATCCCGAAAAAGCCACCCGTGCCGCCGCTCACCATTTGAAAGACCTCTACAACGAATTCGGCGACTGGTACCTGGCCATGGCCGCCTACAACTCCGGACCAGGAACAGTCCAGAGCGCGGTCAAGCGCACCGGCTACGCCGATTTCTGGGAACTCTACCGCCGCAACGTGCTGCCGAAGGAAACCCGCAACTACGTCCCCATCATCGTGGCCGTCACCATCATGGCCAAGAATCCCGCGCAATACGGACTAGATTCGGTGGTGAAGGAAAAGCCGGTTCCCTACGACACCGTCAAAATCAACTATCCCATCGATCTAAGGCTAGCCGCCGAGTGCGTGGATGCCACCGCCGAGGACTTGCTCGATCTCAACCCCAGCCTGCTCCGGCTGACCACGCCGAAGGATCATGAATTCGACCTCCACTTGCCCGCCGGAACCGCCGGCAAATTTCAAACCGCGGTAGCCTCGATTCCAGCCGACAAGCGTGTCTGGTGGCGTTATCACAAAGTGCAAGGTGAAGAAACGCTGGCATCGATCGCCCGCACCTACCACACGACTCCAAGAGCAATCGCCGAAGCCAACAGCCTTGACGGCGGTCCGAGCGATGGTCCGAAAAACGCGTCGCTCTCGCCCGAAACCCGTCTCATCATCCCAATCGCCCCCGGCAAACAGATCGACACCAGCACCTACGCGCATGCCACTACGCACTACAAAATACGTAGAGGCGATACAGTTGAGTCGGTCGCCGAGAATTTCGGCGTCTCCGCCAGGATGCTTCGGGTCTGGAACCACCTGAAAGGCAGCAGCCTCGCCGGAAGAAGGGTTTTGTATCTCCATCTTCCCGTTAGTCGGAGCGCGAGTGAAATGCAGGTTGCGAGCAATCATTCAACCGGATCGCACCACCCTGCGTCCGGAACCCATGCCGCCACAACAACGACAAACGCGGTTCTGCATCACCGGGTCAAGCGCGGCGAAACCCTCTTTTCGATCGCCACCTCGTACAACACCACCGTCTCGGCCCTGAAGCACGACAACCGGAATGTCGCGGCCCTGCGGCCGGGCATGATTCTGGTTGTACACAATCTCCGCTGACCGGTTCGCGACACCCTGACGCATATGGCGAGTTGGTGAATCCCAATCAGCGCAATCAGCGCGATGACTGGGACAACCTGCAGCCTGTCTTCGGCACGCTATAATCCGCCTGTGGCCGAACCTGTTTTGACCGAGCAACGCCGCGCCGACTTCCAGCAGGCGACGCGCGTCCACGGAAGTTTCCTGGCGGTTGCCGAGAAGCGCATTCTTATCTGGATGGCCGAGCGCATGCCCGCTTGGGTGAATTCCGATCATCTGACGAGCCTCGGATTTGCCGCTCAAATCGCGACTGGCGTCTGCTATGCTCTCGCCGCCCGTGATCGCCGCATGCTGCTTGTCGCCATTGTCTGTCTCGCGGTGAACTGGTTCGGCGACAGCCTCGATGGAACCTTGGCGCGCGTGCGCCAGCAGCAGAGACCTCGTTACGGCTTTTACGTGGACCACATGATCGACTCGTTCGGTGCCGTGGCGATGATGGGCGGGCTGGCGCTTTCCGGATACATGCATCCGGTGATTGCGATTGGGTTGCTGATTGCGTTTCTGCTGCTTTCCATTCAGTCGTATCTCGCGACATATACGATCGGTGAGTTTCACCTTTCGATGTGGCACTTCGGCCCAACCGAGTTGCGCATCCTGCTGGTGGCGGGCAACCTGGCGCTTTTTCGTTGGCCGTGGGTGATTCACGGGCGCTACCGCCTGTTTGATATTGGCGGCGCGATTGGATTAGTCGGAATGTCGCTGATGCTGATCGTCGTCAGCCTGAAGAACACGATCCGGCTTTACCGGGAAGAGAGAATTGGATGAGCTGCCGAGTTGCGGCCGGTTAGAATTGCCAACATCGACTGTCCCTACGTGATATGTGGAGAATGGGTATCTTTTAGGGGGTTACGGCGCAATCAAACCCGAGATATAATGTTCACAGCTGCCATGCGCTCAAACGGCTACATCTCGCTTCTCCGAACGTGTTGGGTCGAGGGACGCGCTTGTCCCCGCCGGTACCTTTCCGTGCTGCCTTCGCATGTGCGCGCCAATCTCTTTGGCAGCGACTAATTTTTCTTACTTCTCCATGGCTTCGCTAATCGCTTTTAGCTCTTAGCCCTTAGCTCCCAGCCTAAGCAGCTTATCTCCGTGGACGCTGCTCGAACTACGGCCCCAAAACCACTGAGAACCGGGAACTGAGAACTGATTCTGGAGGACTCCATGACCACCAAGACTTTGACCATCGGCCCCAAGCTCAAGACTGCGCTCCCGGGCCCTAATGCCAAGCGCATTCTCGCGGGCGATGCAAAGTATATTTCGCCTTCCTACACGCGCTCGTATCCATTGGTTGCGAAGCGCGGCCGCGGCATTGTGATCGAAGATGTGGATGGCAATGAATTCTTCGATTTTTCCGCTGGCATCGCCGTGACCTCGACCGGCCATTGCCATCCGGAAGTGGTCGCTGCCATTCAAAAGCAGGCGGGCGAGCTGATCCACATGTCGGGCACCGACTTCTATTACGAGAGCATGGTGACGCTAGCCGAGCGGCTATCGAAGATCGCGCCTATGCCCGGGCCGCACCGGGTCTATTACGGAAACTCCGGAGCCGAAGCCATCGAGTGCGCTTTGAAGCTGGCACGCTATCACACCAAGCGGCAACAGGTGATCGCCTTCTTCGGGGCTTTCCACGGACGCACTATGGGCGCGCTTTCGCTGACCGCCTCCAAGCCGCAACAGAAGCGCGGCTTCTCGCCGCTTGTGCCGGGAGTTACGCACGTGCCCTATCCCGACGTGTATCGGGGCGGTGCGGGCAGTCCGCAAGATGCGGAGAAATTCGCTCTCGGTTGTGCCCGCTACATCGAAGACAAATTGTTTAAGACCATCCTCGCGCCGGAAGAAGTTGCGGCCATCTTTGTCGAGCCGATTCAGGGCGAAGGCGGATACGTCGTTGCTCCGACGATCTTCATGCAGGAACTACGCCGCATCTGCGACAAGCACGGCATCCTACTGGTGCTGGACGAAGTTCAGAGTGGCATCGGCCGGACGGGCAAATGGTTTGCGGTCGAACACACCGGCGTGCATCCCGACATGGTTTGCATCGCGAAGGGCATTGCGTCTGGAATGCCGCTCGGCATCACCATGAGCAAGGCCGAGATCATGGACTGGGTGCCCGGTTCGCACGCGTCGACGTTTGGCGGGAACCCAGTCTGCATTGCCGCCGCCCTGGCTACGCTCGACGTGATCGAGAAAGAAGGGCTGCTTAAGAACTCGCAGGAAGTCGGCGGCCACATGATGAAGCGCATGGCCGGCTGGCCGAAGAAGCACAAGATTGTCGGCGACGTCCGCGGACGTGGCTTGATGATCGGGGTTGAGATCGTGAAGGACCAAACGACTCGCGAGTATGGCGCCAGCGAGCGCGATCGCATTGTGGAGACGGCGTTCGAGCGCGGCGTGTTGTTTCTGGGATGCGGTCCGAGCACGGTGCGCATCGCGCCGCCGCTCATCGTTACCAAGGACGAAGCGGACGTTGCCATGGATGCGTTGGAAGAGTCAATCGCTGTCGTCGAAAAGAACGCGTAGTCGTTGGTCGTTGGTCGTTAAGTCGTTTGTCGTTGTTTGTTAAGTCGTTGGAGGTGCGCCGTGTGGAACGGAACTGTGGAATCGATTCATATTGCTTCCACTGCCGAAGCACCGCCGCAATCTGTTCCTCAGGCGACGGCGGTTCCGGGCGCGGGGCTTGAGGGTGACCGGTACGCGCTGAAGCTGGGCACGTTCTACAAGCCTGCGCCGGATCACGAGCTTACGCTGATTGAGGCGGAAGCGATTGAGGCGCTGCGGCGGGACTATCACGTCGAGCTTGCTGTTGGCGAAGCTCGCCGCAATATCGTGACTCGCAACGTCCCGCTGAATCATCTAGTGGGAAAGGAGTTTGCCATTGGCGAGGTGCGCATTCGAGGCATCCGCCTGTGCGAGCCCTGCGACCACTTGCAGAAGGTGACGGGGAAGCCGGTGATCAAGGGCCTGCTGCACCGCGGGGGATTGCGGGCGCAGATTCTAACGCCAGGCACGATAAGCGTCGGCGACAAGATCACAATCCCGTAGAGACGCGGCTTGCCGCGTCTCCGCACAGCCAACACTGCTCAAGTTTGTATCGCCGTTTCGTATCAGGGTATCGCTTTAGCGATACCGCAAAATTCTGAATCAGATGCCCCTTTAGGGGCTGGGCATGTTGCGGCGAATTCCGCGCGTTCCCCATGACTTTTTGGCGATCCGAGACGCGGCAAGCCGCGTCTCTACAGAAGGATGTGCGGTATGGGCGACACCACATTGCGCGAACTCGTGTACGGCAAAGGCGCCCACGTGGATCCGGTCGCCTGCGTCGAAGATATTTCGGCGGAGCTGGCCGCCAGGACCGTACCGGACTATCCGCATTCCATCTGGCAGATCGTGGAGCACATGAACTATTGGATGGACTACGACCTTAGCAAAGTTGCGGGAGAGAATCGACCTTACCCTGACAAAGCGATCGAAGGCTGGCCGACGCTTCCGAATCCTGCCGCCGAGGGTCGCGCGTGCGATGACGCTGAGGCGTGGCGGGCCACAACTCGCCGCTTCACCGATTTGCTCGCGCGGCTTGCCCAGTTCGCGGAATCCGATTCGTCGGAGATGGAGCGAAGAATTCAGAACGTCGGCTCGCCAAAGTCTCCGCGCGAGTCCACGGTGCATGCCATGCTCTGGCAAATTGCGGCGCATAACAGTTATCACGCCGGCCAGATTGCCTTGCTCCGCCGCCAGTTCGGCGCTTGGCCTCCTGAACGAGGCGGCGATACCTGGTGAGCCTTACCTAGTGAGCGACGCACGATAGCGACACCTGGTGCCGCCGATCCCAACGCAGCCACTCTGCATAAGCAGGAATTCATCAACAGCAACACTTACTGGAAGGAGGCCTCTCGATGCCACGCTTTACATCTCGCACTCTTGTCGCTCTTGCATTCACTCTGGTGGTTTGGGCCTCGGCCTTCGCCGGCATTCGCGCCGGCCTGCACGGTTATTCGCCCGCGAATCTCGCCATCGTGCGGTTTCTGGTCGCGTCTCTGGTGCTCGCGATCTACGCCGGGATAGCGCACTTTCGCCGTCCGGAATTGCGTGACATTCCCGGACTGATCCTGACCGGCGCCCTCGGAATCACCTTTTACAACCTGGCACTCAATTACGGAGAGACGCGTGTGACCGCGGGCGCAGCCAGCCTGCTGATTGCCTCGGTGCCGATCTGGACCGCGCTGGCCGCCCGATTCTGGCTGCACGAGAAATTGACTGCGATCGGATGGTGTGGAGTGTTCGTGAGCTTCGCGGGAGTCGCGCTGATTGCCAGCGGAGAAGGCGAAGGCATCCGTCTCTCACCGCAAGCGCTGATCATTCTTGCCGCCGCGGTTACGTCCGCGCTCTACATGATTATGCAGAAGCACTATCTGGGCAGATACAGCGCGCTCGAATTTACGGCTTACTCGATCTGGTTCGGAACCGCGCTGATGCTGCCCTTCGGCAAAGGTCTGTTGCATACCCTGAGCTCCGCTCCTGCCTCGGCGACGCTGGCGGTCATTTATCTGGGGATCTTTCCGGGAGCGCTCGCTTATGTGGCGTGGGCATACGTGCTTTCGCACGGCGCCGCCGGACGCACTTCGACGCTGCTCTACCTGATCCCGATCGTGGCCATTGGCATTGCATGGATCTGGCTGGGCGAGGTGCCCAAGCTGATTTCTCTGGTCGGCGGCGCGGTCGCACTCGGCGGCGTGGTGCTGGTGAACACCGTCGGAAAAAGGAATTTGGACAAAGGGAAAGCGGTCGAAGCGGCCGCCTCGCTTGTTTCGGAGGTGGTGATCTGAGATCGCCGTCGGTGGTCAGAAAGCGCGCGAGCGGCGAATTGTACCGGACGCGCAGTGATCACGATCACATCACGCGCGTTCGGTCCAAGCTAAGGTGAATATGGAGATTTCCCATGTTCGCCGGACGCCTGACCCAAGCCACACTACGCGCACTAGACTGGCTGGCAGCAAGAACGCTTTCGCCGGAGAACATGCCCGCGCACCAGCGCACCGGCCGGCGCGGCGAGGAAGACGCTTATTTTTTTCTTCGTCGGGGGGGCTATACCATCATCGCCCGCAACTACCGCTCCCCGCATCATCGCGGCGAACTCGATCTTGTCGGCTGGGATCGGGATGTCCTGTGTTTTATCGAAGTGAAAACTCGGACGACGCATGACGTCAAGGCCGCCGAAGCCGCCGTAGATCGCCATAAACAAAAGGAGTTATCGATGGTCGCCCGGGACTTTCTTCGCCAGATGCCAGCTTCTTGCCAGTGGCGGTTCGACGTGCTCTCCGTATACTATGACAGCAGCCGCTGGCGGCCCTCTTTCGAGTTATTTCAGAATGCGTTTTCCGTGTCGTACAATCATAAATTCTCAGAGTCCAGATTCGGAGACTCCTACTGAAAGGATTTAGTACGTGCCTGAATTAAGAAAAGACCCCATCGTGGGCCGGTGGGTGATTATTTCCACGGATCGCGCCAAGCGGCCGACCGACTTTGTGCGCGAAGCTGTGAAGATCAAGGGCGGATTCTGTCCCTTTTGTTATGGCAATGAAAGCAAGACCCCGCCGGAGATCCTGGCGTATCGCCCGAGCGCCAACGGCAGTACTCTTCTGAAAGACAGTCCGGGTTGGACGATCCGCGTCGTTCCGAACAAGTTCCCGGCACTCGGTATCGAAGGCAATTTGAATAAGCAGGCCGAGGGCATGTTTGACAAGATGAATGGCATCGGCGCCCACGAAGTGGTCATCGAAACGCCCGACCACAACGCCACTCTGGCCTCGCTTTCCGCGAAGAGAATCGAAGACGTTCTATGGGCCTTCCGCGATCGTATTCTCGACCTCAAGAAAGATCGGCGTTTCAAGTACATTCTGCTCTTCAAGAACCACGGAGAAGCGGCCGGCGCCTCGCTCGAGCACTCGCACTCGCAACTGATCGCGTTGCCGATTCTACCCATTTACGTGGTGGAGGAACTGCAGGGAGCCAAGCAGTACTACATCTACAAAGAGCGCTGCGTTTTCTGCGATGCCATCCGCCAGGAAACCGACACCGGCACTCGAGTCGTGGCTGAGAACGAAGATTTTCTGACTCTCGCTCCCTATGCTCCGCGGTTTCCCTTTGAAACCTGGATCCTCCCCAAGCGCCATGAGTCCGCCTTCGAGAACTCGTCGTCGCACATGTTCGAAAATCTCGCGAAAGCCCTCAAGTTGCTGCTGATGAAAGCGGACCGCGTGCTCGACAATCCACCGTACAACCTGGTCGTGCACACGTCGCCGGCGCAGGATCCGGCCAATGAGTACTATCACTGGCACATTGAATTCATGCCCAAACTGACCAAGACGGCGGGATTTGAATGGGGAACCGGTTTCTATATCAACCCCACACCGCCCGAAGAGGCCGCGAAGTTTCTGCGCGAGGCGAGCGTGGAAGATGTGGCTCCCAACGTGGTAGTCGCCCGCTAACCTAGCCTTGAGTTCGGTCGAGAACCTCCGCGTGCCAAGCCATCTGGATCGCTTCCAGTTTGGCTTCATTCGACTTCGTGGGGTCGTCTTTGAAGTCAGGGAGCGCGATCACATATTTGTGCAGGTCGGTAAAACGGACGGCGAGCGGGTCGATTTTCGGGTGAGCTTCAGAGAGCAGAATCCCGATGTCGTCAGCGTCGCTCCAGGTGAGTTCTTTCGGCATGAATCAGTGCTCCTAGTAGTTCGCACTTAGAACCGCCATCTCAACCAAAATTACGCTTTAGCTGAAGGCTGAAAGCTGACGGCTGAAAGCTGCTTTTAGTGTTCTTCCGAAACGTAATTCCGGTTCCAGGCCGGGATTTCCACTACCACTTTGCCCGGCTTCTTGATCACGGTCTGGCATCCGAGACGCGAGTTTAGCTGAAGATCGGCGGCCATGTCGAGCTTGTCGGCTTCGTCATCTTCCATCTCCGAGATCAGGTCGGCGCCCTCTTTCACCCAGACGTGGCAGGTCGTGCAGGCGCAGTTTCCGCCGCAAGCATGATCGAGATGAATGCCGAAGTTCAACGCCACATCGAGCAGCGACTCTTCCTTGCCATGATCTTTATACGGCAGCTTGCCGTGTTCGAAGGTCACCGTTTTGCCCTCGGGAAGAAAGGTGACCTCAACCGTGTTTTCACCGGGAGCATCCACTGTGGTGGTTCCCGTTCCCTGCGTTTTTTCTTCAGACATAAGACCCCTGGGTTGCAATCTTGTTTATTTACTTTTCGCTTCTTATTTGAAATCTGCTTTCGCCACTCGATGGCCAGACTGCGGCCCTTCCTCGAGATCGGAATCGTCCATGGCCTTTCCCTTGAGGGCGGTCGAGACAGCCGTATCCATCATCAATTCCGCCAGACGCATCGTGGCTTCATTCAGCGCGTCAATGCAGGCGCGGATCGCGTGATAATCATCGCCATCCTTTACCTCAACCAGATCTTTCTCCAGCGTCTCGACGTTGCGTCGTTCGTCGTTCGTGATCTCTTGCCAGGCATGATTCTTTTTGCCTTTCGCTAGCGCCGTCAGGATCGCGTCGGCTTCGCGGCGCGCTTCAATGACCTGCCGCTGCCGAAAATCTTCTTCGGCATAGTCGAACGATTCGAGCAGCATGTTCTCGACCTGTTCGTCGGTGAGTCCGTAAGTGGGCTGGACGTCGATTTCAGCCTCTTGTCCGCTGCGCTGCTCGCGCGCCGAGACGCGTAAAATGCCGTTGGCGTCGATCAGAAATTTCACTTCGATGCGCGGCATGCCAGCGGTCATCGGTGGAACGCCCTTCAGATCGAATCGCGCCAGCGACCGGCAATCCCGCGCCAGTTCGCGTTCGCCTTGCAGCACGTGAATCGCGACATTGGTCTGGCCATCCACCTGGGTGGTGTAGTACTGCGTTGCCGAAGCCGGTACAGTCGAGTTGCGCAGGATGATTTTATCGGTCACGCCGCCCGCTACTTCAATTCCCAGAGAGAGCGGGGTCACGTCGAGCAACAGCATGTCTTGCGTGATTTCGGAGCCGCCGCCCAGAATATTCGCCTGCACGGCCGCGCCGAGCGCAACCACTTCGTCCGGGTTTAAACCCGTGTGTGGCGCGCGTCCAAACAGATCCTGCACCAACCGCCGCACCTTCGGAATGCGCGTCGAGCCCCCGACCAGAACGACTTCGTCGATTTGTTCGGGCTTCAGGCCTGCGTCTTTGAGTGCCTGCTTGCAGGGACCGACGGTGCGGTCAATGATCGGTTGGATCATCTCCTCGAAACCTTCGAGCGAAATTTCGCGCTGATATTTTTTCCCACCGGACAAATCGACATCGAGCTTCACTGAAGGCTGCGACGAAAGAGCAATCTTGGCCTCGATCACGGCCTGGCGGATGCGCGCTACCGCTTCGCCGTTGCGCCGCAGATCAAGTCCGAGTTCGCCACGAATGTCGTCGAGCGCAATCGCGATCAGCAGATTGTCGATGTCGTCTCCACCGAGATGCGTGTCGCCGTTGGTGGCAATCACCTCGAAAATGCCATCGTGCAGCTTGAGAATCGAGATGTCGAACGTGCCGCCGCCCAGATCGTAAACGGCAACGATGCCGTTCTTCTTTTTGTCCAGGCCGTAAGCGAGTGATGCCGCCGTCGGTTCGTTCACCAGCCGCAAAACATTCAGCCCGGCGATGCGGCCGGCATCTTTCGTCGCCTGCCGCTGCGCGTCATTGAAGTATGCGGGGACGGTGATGACCGCCTGGGTCACGGGCGCTCCGAAAAATCGTTCGGCATTGCGCTTCAGTTGGCGCAGCACGAGTGCGGAAATCTCAGGCGGAGTGTAGGTTCGCTCCCCAATCTTGATGCGCAGAACCTCTCCCTGATCGAGATCATCCGCCAACTTGAAGGGAAAAAGTTTCAGTTCATCCTGTATATCCTCAGCGCCGCGACCCATTAGGCGCTTCACCGAGTAGACCGCCCGTTCCGGAGTTTCGATCAGATACTTGCGCGCGCCGTTGCCGACTACGATCTGGTTCTTCTCGTCGAGCGCCACCACCGAAGGCACAAGGTTCAGCCCGTCTTCTCCGGGGATGACGACAGGCAAATCCCCCTGCATGTAGGCCACGAGCGAGTTCGTGGTGCCAAGATCGATGCCGACGATGTAATCAGTAGCCATTGTGTAGAGAATTGCAGAGGTCAGAGGTCAGAGGTCAGATTGCAGAGGTGAAAATCAAGGTTCCAACCTCTGCAATCTGACCTCTTACCTCTGACCTAGCATTCACCTCTAACCTAGTTTTCCATCGCCTCATTCACGTCGCGCAACAGGTTCCGGATATAGTTTCTGCGGTTCAGCACGTCCACCATCTTGTCGAGGATCTTCCGCTGGTCAGCTCCGTCTCCGCCAGTGGTTCCATTGTCTTCTGTTCTGCCGTCCACGACCTTGTCCCAGTTGTTCCACTCGGTCTTCAGCTCGTCCAGGAGCGCGTCGTATTTTTTTTCCAGCGAAAGCTTGGCCTTGCCGATTTCCTCAAGTAAAGCGGGGTCGTCTTCGCCCATTTTTTTCTGGACTCGCAGTTCTTCCAGATGCATGTTAAGTTCGAAGACCTCCTCCAAAAGGCCGGGAGGTACGACCTGCTTCTTCAATTCTCCGGTAGCGCGAGCTTTCTCAGTCGCCTGCTTCGATTGCTCTTCCAGTTCGATGCCTTCGAGGCGTAACAGGTACTCGGTGCGTTTGATCGGATCTTTTAGCGTGCGGTACGCGTCGTTGAGCATGGAACTCTGTTCCAGACTCCAGGCGCGTTCCTGGTCGTCCGCTTGCCCGAATACGTCAGGATGCAGCCGGCGGCTCAGCGCGTAGAATTCTTTTTCCAGCGCGGCCGCGTCCAGGTTGAGCTTGCGCGGAAATCCAAAAAACGTGAAATAGTCCACGGGGACCGGCGGCTGCACTCTGCCGCACGCACTGCAGAAGTGCACCGCGCGCATCGTGCCGCACGACCAGCACCTCGGGGTGGCGTCTCCGGCGGCTTGCCCTGCCATGACCGGCGCCGACTTGGATTCCAGATTTGCCATATAAAAATTCAAGGCGGGCGCACGGCCCGCCCTCACACCACTGGTTGTGTGGTGACGGGCCTCTGGCCCGTCTGGACGGGGCGGAGCCCGTCACCACACGATCTCCGCTACGAGAAAGAACTGCCGCAGCCGCAGGACTTGGTTGAGTTCGGGTTCACGAACACGAATCCCTGTTGTATCAGCGTCTCGTGGTAATCGAGAGTCATCCCATGCAGATAGATGAAAGACTTCGGGTCCACAAAAACCCGCACATCTCCGAACTGAAACACGCGGTCGCGCTCGCGCGGTTGCGTATCGAACCGTATGTTGTAACTCAGGCCCGAGCATCCGCCACCCTGCACGCCCAAACGAAGGCCGCCCTGCTCCGGCGAAACATTCTCTTTCACCATCGCGGAGCGAATCCTCTTGAGCGCGTTGTCGGTCACCTGGATGCCCTTGGCCGGAGCCGTGGGCACGGCAGGTGTGACGACTTCGTCTTTGACGGCTTGATCTTTGACGGCTTGATCCATGATTGATTCTGACTTCCCGTAGAGACGCGGCTTGCCGCATCTTCTTTCGCCGCGGGATTTCGCGGCGGGAGACGGGGCAAGCCCCGTCTCTACAGGAGATCTATTTACTGCGCCGCCTGCACTGCCAAAGGCTTCGCAGTTTCCTGCTTCTTTTTCCAGTCGCCAATCGCGGCCCGGATCGCATCCTCGGCCAGCACCGAGCAGTGAATTTTCACCGGCGGCAACGCCAGTTCCTTCACGATCTCTGTGTTCTTAATCGCGAGGGCCTCGTCAATCGTCTTGCCCTTGACCCACTCGGTCGCCAGCGAAGACGACGCAATCGCCGAGCCGCAGCCGAAAGTCTTGAACTTGGCGTCTTCGATGATGTTGGTCTGCGGATTGACCTTAATCTGCAGCTTCATCACGTCGCCGCACTCGGGCGCGCCGACCAGGCCGGTGCCCACATCGGCATCCTTTTTGTCCATGGAGCCGACGTTGCGTGGATGGTTGTAGTGGTCGATCACTTTATCGCTGTATGACATCCTCTATCTCCTTGGGAACTTTTCTATGCCCAGCCCCTAAAGGGGCTTTTGCTTACGAACACTTACGGCATCGCTAAAGCGATGCCCTGATACGAAGCCCAAATGTTCGGCAGCTTCTAGTGTGCTTCTGCCGCCCACTTCACGCTCTTCAAATCCACGCCCTCTTTCGCCATTTCGTAGAGCGGCGAAAGTTCGCGCAGACGCAGCACCGTTTCGACCACGCGGTCGCCCACGTAATCGATCTCGGCCTCGGTATTGAAGCGTCCAATGCCGAAGCGGATCGAGCTGTGCGCCAGATCGTCGCCCGTGCCGAGAGCCTTCAATACATAAGATGGCTCAAGCGTCGCAGAGGTGCATGCCGATCCGCTCGAAACCGCGATATCGTTGATGCCCATCAGCAACGACTCGCCTTCCACATAGGCAAAGCTGATATTCAGATTGCCGGGCAGGCGATGTTCCATGGAGCCATTGATGTACACCTCGTCAAGGCGGCTCATGATGCTGTCTTTCAGCCGGTTTCGCAGGCCAGCCATTTTGCAGGATTCCTGCGGCATCTCCTCCTGCGCGATGGCGCAAGCCTTGCCGAGGCCGGCGATGCCGGGAACATTGAGCGTTCCAGAGCGCATTCCCCGCTCGTGCCCGCCGCCGTCAATCAGCGGCACCAACTGCACCCGCGGATTCTTGCGGCGCACATACAGCGCGCCCGCGCCTTTCGGCCCGTAGAGTTTATGCGCTGTGATGGACGCGACATCAATGTTCATCTTGTTCACGTCGACCGGCACTTTGCCGATTGCCTGCACGGCGTCGGTGTGGAAGATCACGCCGCGTTCGCGGCACAGTTTGCCGATTTCCGCGATCGGTTGCAGCACGCCGATCTCGTTATTGGCCGCCATGATCGTGACCAGAATCGTCTTGTCGTCGATGGCGCGTTTCAGATCGTCGAGGTCAACCAGCCCATCCTTCTGGACCGGTAGATAGGTCACGCGAAAGCCGAACTTCTCCAGATGCTTGCAGGTGTCGAGCACCGCCTTGTGCTCCGTGACCGCGGTGATGATGTGGTTGCCCTTCTCGCGGTACATCTCGGCAACACCCTTGATTGCGAGGTTGTCGCTTTCGGTGGCACCCGAGGTAAAGATGATCTCCTTCGCGGTTGCGCCGATCAGCTTTGCGACACGCTCGCGCGACAATTCGACCGCTTCTTCCGCCGCCCATCCAAACGGGTGATTGCGGCTGGCGGAGTTGCCGAATTTCTCCATGAAGTAGGGCAGCATTTCTTCGAGAACCCGGGGATCCATGGGCGAGGTTGCGTGATTATCCATGTAAATGGGCAGCTTGACGCCGTTGGGCGCGGTGCGCTGTCCGAGGTCCTGACTGGTTGGGGTCGCCGTCTTCACATCCGTACTCATGATTACCTGTCTCCTTGAAAACGCTACGAAATCGTTACCAACTCCGCCGGCTTCCTGGTCTCCTGCTTGTCTGCACGGACAACCTCCGGCTCTTCCTTCATCTGCGAAATTTTGATGTTCTTCAGCACCTGCTCGATGCTTTCATTCACCTTGCGCAGTGGCTCGCGAATCGTGCATCGATCGGTCTGATCGCATTCGCCGCGGACGGTCACGCACGACGTAATGAACAGCGGGCCGTCAATGGCCTTGATCACTTCGAACGCGGAAATCGTCTTCGGATCGCGCGTCAGCGTGTAACCGCCGTTCATGCCATGCTGGGACCGCACCAAACCAACCTTCGCCAGCCGTTGCAGGATCTTCGCCAACGCTTCCTGCGGGATCCCGTAGGCCTCGGCCACGTCCTTGGCGCTGCAGGCTCCCTGGTCAACGTGCTCGGCCAGATGTTTCATGGCCATCAGCCCGTAGTCCGCTTTTTTCGTCAGTTTCAGCATGCTGCCGAATGCCGACCTATCTGGTCGGATAAAACTCCGACTGTTTCAGTCGTATTTCGATTTTAGCCTCAACGGTCAGTTCGCGCAAGGCCGATCAGGCATCGGTTGGATTCGGCAACTGAACGGTAAATTTCGGCAGGCAAAGGGTTTAGGGAAGTAGGGCAATGAGCGCTAACTTTAGCCTCGTAGCTGATTACCACTTGAGCATTTTGACAAAGTGAAGAGGTTGGCCAATCCGAGGCACTGCTACTGATTTTGTCGTTTTCGCACTTCAATGACGACCTCATGCACCGCGGTCACAACCACCCCTGGCGCCTCTTCCGGAATGCCATGATCGCTGCTCTCAACGATGATCTGTTTCCCAGCGGTAGACAGGCGGGCGAGTTCGGGCTGCAGTTGATGTACCGAAGTTTCGTGAAACTGCGCGACCTCTTGGGCGACACTGGGATCGTTTGGCTTCCAATATCGACCGGCTGTGAGCACCACCAATGGGCGATCGCCTAACGTCCCAGCGTTTCTTGCCGCCTGATCAACCTCCGGATCCCCGCTGCCTTTATCCGGCTTCAGGGCGCCGCCTTCGGTTGCCGCGCATCCTTGAGCCGCCTCCGTCTCAAACGCTTTGACTCGCTGATTGCGCAGAGCCAGGGCTGCGGTGCTTTGTTCAGAATTGAATTGCGGCGGCACATAAACGGGTACATTGCGCATCAGTACCCGTATGACTCCAAATCTTCCTATGAGCGGCAGCGCAGAGCACAGAAGCCGGCGAGCTAGCGTAGGGACGCGGTTGATCGGGGAAACCATTATTGGTGGCTCTCGTTGGTCGGGATGGGTCGAGTCGACGAGCACCAAGCCTGCCACGTCGGACGGGAACTTAGCTGTAAATATGCGGGCGTACTCTCCTCCTATTGAATGACCAACGAGCACGTACGGACCCGCCACTGGAGCATGCTGAAGCAGTTCATGCAGATCTTGAACGATGGTTGCGCTGTTACGGGCTGTTGGCGCGGGATCGCTCCAGCCCTCCCCGGCGCGGTCATACCAGCAAACTCTGGTGAAGTTCGCGACCTCCGACTGCACTACCCGCCAGCCATAGCCCCCGTAACCGCCGCCCCCCGATTCCAGGATCACGGCTGGACTACCGGAGCCCGAGCAATCTATGTTTAAGCTACGGCCCCCAATATCAATCGAGCGCCCAATTCGGAATCGATGGTGACTGTCTTGCCGGCGGCCATTCTGCTCATAGGTGAACCCCAGAGCGGCCGCGAGAAGAAATGCAAGCGCAGATCCTGTCAAGACCCGCCGCATCCAACGACTCCTTGACGCGCCCATTGCCGGTCTCCTCGGATTCTTGCTCACGAAGATTTAGTGCGTTTCAGCGGTGCGGCAGACATTTCAAACCATTCAGCACCAAACCGCAAATTTCATCGGCGAAGCTTTCGTCGAGCTTGTCGTGTCGAATCAAGAAGCGCATGTAGATTGGCCCGTAAAGCGAGTCGAGGACGAGGTCAAGATCGCTGCCGGCGGGTAGTTCACCGCGGTCGATGCCGCGCTGCAAAGTTTGATAGGCCTGTTTGCGTCTGGGCCACAAGAATCGGTCGCGAAAGGCCTCTATCAACTCCGGATCCGATTGCCCTCCAGCGAGTAGCGCCGCGACGACCTTGCCGCGCCTGGACCGGAAGATGCGAATCAGCCGCCTCATCTGCAGACTCATGTCGCTTTGAACGGAGCCGGTGTTCGGGAAACGGAGTTCCTCGTCGGCACTGGCGGAGAAAGCGTCGGCGACCAGGGCCGCCTTTGTTGGCCACCAACGATAGACAGTTGTCTTGCCAACGTTGGCGTCGGCGGCGATGGCTTCAATGCTGAGCTCCGGGAATCCACCATCCTGTTTGAGCAGTTTCAGCGTGCTACGCAGGATGGACTGGCGCGATTCCTCACTGCGTGGGCGCCCGGGCGGTCGCTTCCCGCCGGTCCCGTTGATTCCGTTCCCATTGTTTCGGTTCTGGGCGTCGGCGCGCCGCGTGTGATTTTGAGCCATGGCTAAAGTCTAATATAATTTAAATCCGAAACGTACTGTTTTGAATCTGATTTGCAAGTCCGTAGACCAATGGGGGCTGCGGCTTTGGCAGTATTGATTTCCGCTAGTATCACGTTTCAGCATGACCATTTTTCGCCAGGCAAGTTTTCGCCCGGCGGGTTTTCGCCAGTCCTATGTGGATCGTCGCATTAGCGCTTCGCCGCCCTTACACATTCGTCGTGATGGCTCTGCTCATCATCATTCTTACGCCCATCACCATCCTGCGCACCCCGGTCGACATTTTCCCCGAAATCAACATTCCCGTCGTCAGCGTGATATGGAACTACACGGGCCTGGCGCCGAGCGAAATGGCGGACCGGATCGTAGCCAACTCTGAGCGCGGATTCACGGTCACGGTCAGCGACATCGAACACCAGGAATCGCAGTCGCTGAGCGGGATTGCCGTGATCAAGATATTCTTTCGGCCTTCCGCCAACATTTCCGTGGCGCTGACGCAAGTCACGGCAATCTGCCAGACCGTGCTGCGGGGATTGCCCCCGGGCACGACTCCGCCGCTGGTCATCACTTATACGGCGTCCTCGACGCCGATTGTGCAACTGGGCTTGAGCAGCAAGACGCTTCCGGAACAGCAGTTGTTTGATCTGGGACAGAATTTTCTGCGCACGCAGTTGACCACGGTTCAAGGCGCGGCCACTCCGTATCCTTACGGCGGCAAGCCGCGCCAGGTTCAGGTGGACCTCGATTCTGCCAAGCTGCAGGCCTATGGTTTGGCGCCCGCGGACATCGTCAACGCGGTGTCGGCGCAGAACTTGATTCTGCCGGCGGGCACCACGAAGATCGGGCCGACCGAGTACAACGTGGAGATGAACGGCACTCCGCAGACCGTCCCTGAACTGAATGACCTGCCGGTGAAGACTTCGAACTCGTCCACTCTCTACCTGCGCGATGTGGCGCACGTACGCGATGGATTTGCGCCGCAAACCAACATCGTGCGGCAAGACGGAGTGCGCGGCGTGCTGATGTCGATCTTCAAGCTGGGCGGGGCTTCCACGCTGACGGTCGTCAATGCGGTGAAGGCGATTGTGCCGCTGGCCGCACAATCTCTGCCGCCCGAGCTTAGCATCAAGGCTTTGTTTGATCAGTCGCTTTTCGTGCGCGCGTCGATTGCGGGAGTCGTGCGGGAGGGCCTGATCGCCGCCTGTCTTACCGCCGCCATGATCCTGCTCTTTCTGGGCGATTGGCGTCCGACGATAATCATCGCGATCTCGATCCCGCTCTCCATCTTCGTCTCCGTGATTCTGCTGAGCGCGCTCGGCGAGACCATCAACATCATGACCCTGGGAGGACTGGCACTCGCCGTCGGCATCCTGGTGGATGATGCGACGGTGGAGATCGAAAACATCGAGCGCAATCTGGCCATGGGTAAGGAGATGAAACAGGCCATCCTCGACGGAGCGCAGCAGATTGCGGTGCCCGCGCTGGTATCGACACTGTGTATCTGCATCGTTTTCGTGCCGATGTTCTTTCTGGCCGGAGTCGCGAAGTTTCTTTTTGTTCCGCTGGCGGAAGCGGTGTCCTTTGCCATGCTGGCGTCGTACCTGTTGTCGCGAACCCTGATTCCGACCATGGTGATGTTTATCATGCGCGGCCACGAGCACCGCGCCGCCGAGCCGACGAACTTCCTTGCAAAATTCCAGCGGAGATTTGAACGCGGTTTTGAAAGATTCCGCGGCGGCTATCAGCAACTGCTGGAAACCACGCTCGAACACCGGGGATTATTCGCCATCGGCTTTGTGGTTTTCTGCGTTTTGTCGCTGGGGCTGGTGTTCTTTCTGGGGCAGGACTTCTTTCCCCAAGTGGATGCCGGCCTGATTCGTCTGCACCTTCGCGCCCGGTCCGGCCTGCGTGTGGAAGAGACCGCGCGTCTGTGCGATGAAGTGGAGCAAGTGCTGCGCAGCGAAATTCCGAAGGAAGAGTTGCAGACCATGCTGGACAATATCGGCGTCCCCTACTCTGGCTTGAACCTTTCCTACAGCAGTTCGGGTGTGATTGGGTCGAGTGATGCCGAGATTCTGATTTCGCTGAATCCGGAACACCATCATCCGACGGCACGCTATGTCCGCCGGTTGCGCCGCGAGCTGCCTGCCCGTTTTCCGGGCGTGGAGTTTTTCTTCCAGCCCGCCGATATCGTGTCGCAAATTCTTAATTTCGGATTGCCCGCGCCGGTCGACATCCAGATCATGGGCGCCGACATGAGCACGAATTACGGCATCGCGCAGAAGATCGCAAATCAGGTGCGCCAGATTCCCGGCACGGCCGACGTGCACGTGCAACAGATGATGAATCTGCCCACTCTCCACCTGGATATGGACCGCACCCTCATCAATCAGGTCGGGCTGAATGCCCGTGATGTCGCACAAAGTGTGCTGATCAGCTTGAGTGGAAGCTTCCAGACAGCTCCCAATTTCTGGCTTAATTCAAAGAATGGTGTTACCTATTCCGTCGCTGTTCAGAGCCCGCAGTATCGTATGACGTCGGTGCAGGACTTGATGAACACGCCGGTGACGAACCCGAGTGCGCAGGCTCCGCAAGTGCTCGGCAATCTGGCTCAACTCACGCCGGTGGCGCGTCCTGCAGTGGTCAACCATTACAACGTGCAGCCGGTGATCGATGTGTATGCCAGCACGCAGGGGCGCGATCTGGGCGGAGTCGCGTCGGACGTCATGAAGGCGCTCAAACCATTCCAGGACCATCTGCCGCGCGGAACCCGCATCGTGGTTCGCGGGCAGGTCCAGACAATGCAATCCTCATTTGTCGGCCTGGGCCTTGGTCTTCTGGGGGCGATTGTGCTCGTCTATTTGCTGATCGTGGTCAACTTTCAGTCGTGGCTCGATCCCTTCATTATCATTACGGCGTTGCCGGGAGCGCTGGCGGGGATCTGTTGGTTCCTTCTGATTACGCGCACTACGCTCAACGTTCCGTCGCTGACAGGCGCGGTCATGTGCATGGGGGTGGCGACCGCGAATTCGATTCTGATGGTTTCGTTTGCTCGCGACCGCATGGATACAGGGGTACCCGCACTGCAAGCGGCGGTCGAAGCGGGCTACACGCGCATGCGGCCCGTGCTCATGACCGCCCTCGCCATGATTATCGGCATGCTGCCGATGGCATTGGGCTTCGGAGAGGGCGGTGAGCAGAACGCACCGCTAGGCCGTGCCGTGATTGGCGGCCTGCTGTTCGCAACCGTAGCCACCTTATTTTTTGTGCCAAGTGTATTTACGATTATCCATGGCCGCCGCCAAGCACGGCTGCTGGCGGAGCAGCAGTAGAGCAGAATAAGTAGAGCAGAATAAGTAGAGCAGAATAATAGAAACGAGCAAGAATAGAGAATTCGTTGGAGACCGCAATCATGTCAGTACAATCGCCGCCTGTAACGACGCAGCAGAACGAGACGCAGCCGGTGCGTTCGGAGAACGGTCGGCCTCGCGATCCGGGTCCCGCTCCGGCAGGGCGGGCAAAGATTCTGATTGGCGCCGTGCTACTCGTCCTAATCACCGCAGGCGTAGTTACTTTTCTGAACAGGAAGAGCGAATCTGACGCGCTTGCGAAAGAAACCGAAGCCGTCTCGATTCCGACCGTCGCGGTGGTGCAACCGCAGGCCGAGCCCGGAAACGACGAGCTTGTTTTGCCCGGAAATTTGCAGGCTTTCGAAGAGTCCCCCATTTTTGCCCGCACCAACGGCTACCTCTTGCGCTGGTACAGGGACATAGGTAGCAAGATTCAGAAGGGTGAACTGCTGGCGGCGATCGATACTCCGGAGATTGACCAGGAACTTTCGCAGGCGCGAGCCAGCCGCGAGCAGGTCAGGTCAGCGCTGGAATTGGCGAGGATCTCTGCTGAGCGCTGGACAAATCTGCGCAAGACCGATTCGGTTTCGCAGCAGGAAGCTGACCAGCAAACGAGCGGCTATCAGCAAGCGCAAGCCAACCTTGCAGCGGCGGACGCGAATGTTCGCCGCCTGGAAGAACTCGAATCTTTCAAGAAAGTGTACGCTCCTTTTTCCGGCGTGCTTACCCGGCGCAATGTCGATCCGGGCGTGCTCATTAATTCCGGGGCCGGGCTGAGTGGCAAAGAGCTGTTCGATATCGCCCGCGTCGATCCGCTGCGTGTTTACATCAGTGTTCCGCAGGCGTATGCGCCGAACATGAAAGTTGGGATGAAGGCGAACGTCACGCTGCAGGAATTCCCCGGCCAGAAATTTATGGGAACCGTGGCTCGCACCGCCGATGCCATCGATCCTGCGACGCGCACGCTGAATACTGAAGTGGATGTTCCCAACAAAGATAGCAAGCTGCTGCCCGGTTCCTTCGGCCAGGTGCATTTTGCAACTGGGACTTCTGTTCCGAGGATTACGATCCCGGTGAACGCCATGCTGTTCCGCGCCGAGGGGCCGAGGGTCGCGGTCGTCGATATGGACAATACGGTGCATTTGCACCCGATCAGCATTGGGCGCGACTTCGGCGCTACGCTTGAAATTCTTGGCGGTCTCGAGGTCAGCGATCGGATCATCATCAACCCGTCCGACTCACTCGAGGAAGGACAGAAAGTGCACGTCGCCAACCCGAACCAGGGAGCTGCGCGCTCGTGAAGGGATTGATTGCAACCTGTAGAGACAGGGCAAGACGCAGCAAGCCGCGTCTCTACGGGAATTCGGTGCTTGTGCTGTGTGCATTGGTCTGTGCCTTGGTCTGCGCGCTCGGCTGCACCGTGGGGCCGGGATACAAACGCCCCGCCGCGCAGGTCCCCGACGCGTGGAAAGGCGCGGGGCCGTGGCAGACGGCTGCTCCGAAGGACGCAATTCCCAAGGGCGCATGGTGGCAGATATTTCATGACGCCGAACTAGACCGGCTGGAGCAAGAACTGCTTCAGGCAAACCAGTCGCTGGCTGCGGCTGAGGACCGCCTCTCGCAAGCTCGGTCGCAGGCGCGAATCGCGTCGTCGGCGTACTTCCCCGTGCTCAGCGCCGATCCGAACGGACAGCGCCAGCGCATTTCCGGCAATCGTCCGGTTTTGGGTAGCACGACTGCGACTGCGCCAGTTACTCAGAATGTTTTTACCGTCCCGTTTTCCGTCAGCTACGAGCTTGATTTATTCGGACGCGTGCGCCGCAATCTTGAAGCGGCCAACGCTTCGCTGCAAGGGAGCGCGGCTGACCTGGAAAATGTGCGCCTGGTGTTGACCGCCGAACTCGCCGCCGATTATTTCAACCTGCGCGAACTTGATCGCGAAGCTGGAGTGGTGCGGCAGTCGGTAGAAATCCAGCAAAAAGGATTGGATCTGGTCAACCATCGTCACGAAGGCGGAGTCGCGAATGGGCTGGAAGTGGCGCAGCAGGCCGCGTTGCTGGATTCGACGGCAACGCAGCTTTCGCTCGTGCTGCAGCAGCGGGCGCAATTCGAACATGCCATCGCCGTGCTGGCGGGGAAGTCCGCCTCGGATTTCAACGTTGCTGAGGCGCCGTTCGACGCCGCCCCTCCGGCGATTCCCACCGGAGTGCCATCGGAGATTCTGGAGCGTCGGCCTGATGTTGCTACCAGCGAGCGCCAGATGGCGTTCGAAAATGCGCAAGTCGGTCTAGCGGTGGCTGCGTTTTATCCGCATATTACTTTGAGTGGGAGTGGCGGATGGGAAAGCCGCGACATTGCTACACTGGTAAGCGCTCCAAGCGCTTTCTGGTCGCTGGGTGGCGATCTGCTTCAGCCGATTTTTAATGGCGGCCGCAATCGCGCTAACCTGGCGGTCAGCCGCGCCGCCTATGACGAATCGGTAGCCAATTATCGCGAATCTGTGCTGGTTGCATTTCAGCAGGTGGAGGACGGGCTTTCCGGCATGGCGCTCCTTGACCAGGCTTCGAAAAGTCAGCAGACAGCGGTCGCCGATTCTCGCCGCGCGCTCGACATCGCCAACAATCGCTACGTCGGCGGCGTCACCACGTACCTCGATGTGATTACCGCTCAAACCACGCTGCTGAGTAACGAACGCCTGGCAACGCAGTTGCTCGGGCAACAAATGACCACTTCCGTTTTCCTGGTGAAGGCTCTGGGCGGCGCGTGGGACGCCTCCGCAATTCAGCGCGAACAGGTGAGGCCGGCGCTGGTTCAAGCCGTGCAGCAGTAACTCCACGGTGGAAGACAGTTGGGGCTCAGCGTCGCGTATGTTCGCTGTGCAACTTCGTGCACAGCTCCGGTGTTTTGATGATCTCTCTCTCGTTTCTTGCGCAGAATCTACAATTTACAAACCTTTACCATCTTTCGCTTTCCCGGAACCATCTTCTTAGAAGAGTATGATCTTCTACTAGTTTCTGTGCTCTGGCGGCCAGAGAATTCGCAAGTAGATCGGCAAATGGACGGCAAATGATCGCATCGATTTTGCAACGAACTTACTTACCGTTTGCGCGGCTCTTGTTTCGCGCAGCTTTTCAACGGTTAGAAACATGAATAGAAATGTTAATTGGCAGTGGATGCAGTTCGGCGTGATCTTACTCTTGCTGTTTGCCTTTGGCGGTTGCCAAAGCGCGAATTCCACCAAGAGCCAAAAAGCCCTCGCAGCCACGACCCGCGCCATACCGGTGGCGGTTGCGTCCGCCGTCTCGCAGGACATGCCGGTGTACCTGACCGGCTTAGGCTCGGTCACCGCCTACAACACGGTGAGCGTGAAGAGCCGGGTGGACGGCCAGCTTATCCAGGTGAATTTCCGCGAAGGACAGCAGGTCAACAAGGGCGACCTGCTGGTGCTGATCGATCCCCGTCCTTTCGAGGTGCAACTCGCGCAGGCGCAAGCGCAGTTGTTTAAAGATCAGGCCTCACTCCGCGACGCGCAACTAAACTATCAGCGCTTCAAAGATCTGCTGCAGGAATCTGGCGCAATGTCGCAGCAACAGGTGGATACGCAAAAGTCGACGGCGGATCAATTTGAAGGCGCGGTTCGCGCGGACCAGGCAACAATCGAGAATGCGAAACTTCAGATTGCCTATTGCCACATCACGGCGCCGGTGAACGGCCGTATCGGCCTGCGGCTGGTCGACGTCGGCAACATCGTCCATGCCACCGATGCGAATCCCATGCTGGTCATCACGCA
Source organism: uncultured Acidobacteriaceae bacterium (assembly GCA_963772195.1). Classification (GTDB taxonomy): domain Bacteria; phylum Acidobacteriota; class Terriglobia; order Terriglobales; family Acidobacteriaceae; genus Acidiflorens. Next base: position 148,063 of record CAVYWE010000008.1, read on the forward strand.
ATTGCAGCCGATCTCGGTCATCTTCACTTTGCCGGAAGACAGCTTGCCTGTGGTGGTGCAACGAATGAAACAGGGAACTCTGGCGGTTGATGCGTTCAGTCGCGACGACCAGACCAAGCTGGCTACCGGCACATTGCTGACCATCGACAACCAAATTGATCAAACAACGGGCACGGACCGCCTGAAGGCCATTTTCGACAACAAGGATGGCGTGCTCTTTCCAAATCAGTTTGTCAACATCCGCCTGCTGCTCGATGTGCGTAAGAACAGTACGATCGTTCCCAGTGTGGCCGTCCAGAAAGGGCCGCAAGGAAATTTTGTTTACGTGGTAAGAGCCGACAAGACGGTTGAGGCACGAACCGTGACCGTCGCGCTCACGCAATCCAATCAGAGCGCGATTGGGAGCGGCCTGCAGGTCGGGGAGGTCGTGGTCATCGACGGGCAGGACAAGTTGCAGAACGGCGCGAAGGTTGAAACTCGCAGCGGTACCGGAACCCCCAGCGCTTCGCAATCGACTACACAGCCAGCGAAAACAGCTCCGACGTCATGAACCCCTCACGCCTTTTCATTCTGCGGCCGGTCGCCACCTCTTTATTAATGGCGGCCGTGATGCTCGTCGGATTCGTCGCCTACCGCCAATTGCCGGTCTCCGCTCTACCCGAGGTGGACTACCCGACTATCCAGGTGATGACTTTCTACCCCGGCGCCGCTCCCGATGTGATGGCGTCGTCGGTCACAGCTCCATTAGAACGTCAGTTCGGACAAGTCCCCGGACTGAACCAGATGACCTCGACCAGTTCGTTCGGCAGTTCGCTGATCACTTTGCAGTTCGCTCTCGATCAGAACATCGATGTTGAGGAACAGCAGGTGCAAGCCGCGATCAACGCCGGAACGACGTACCTGCCGCAAAATCTTCCCAACCCTCCGATTTACAACAAGGTGAACCCAGCCGATGCGCCCATCCTCACGCTGGCGCTGACCTCGGATTCGCTGCCTTTGTCGCGTATCGAAGACATGGCCGAGACGGCGCTGGCGCAGAAAATCTCACAGCTTCCGGGAGTCGGCCTGGTTTCGATCAGCGGAGGGCAGAAGCCGGCGGTTCGCATCCAAGCCAATCCCACAGCTCTGGCTTCCTACCAGTTGGGTCTCGAAGATGTGCGCGCGGCGCTCGCCGCCGCCAACGTGGACCAGGCCAAGGGAGTGATTGATGGCCCGCGGCAATCGTTCACTATCGGCGACAACGACCAACTGCTATCGAGCCAGCAATATAACAGCGTAGTCATCGCCTACAGGAACGGCGCACCGGTACGTTTGTCGGACGTAGCCACCGCCATCGACAGCGCTGAAAACGTGAAGCAAGCGGCCTGGGTTAACACCACGCCCGCGGTTCTGCTCAATATTCAACGCCAGCCTGGGGCCAACATCATCAGCGTGGCCGATCGCATCAAGGCAGTTCTTCCGCAGCTGCAGGCCTCGATGCCGGCGGCCGTCAAAGCTCAAATCCTCATCGACCGCACGCAGACGATTCGCGCATCGGTCAACGATGTGCAATTCGAGTTGATGCTGACGGTGGCCCTGGTGGTGATGGTCATCTTCCTCTTTCTGCGCAATCTTGCCGCGACCGTTATCCCAAGCGTTGCTGTGCCACTCTCCCTGGTGGGCACCTTCGGAGTGATGTATCTGCTCGGCTACAGCCTGAACAACCTGACGCTGATGGCGCTCACGATCTCAACCGGATTCGTGGTGGACGACGCCATCGTGATGATCGAGAACATCGATCGCTACCTGGAAGAAGGTGAGACGCCGCTGGAAGCCGCACTCAAGGGAGCGGGACAGATTGGATTCACCATCGTATCGCTGACCGTTTCGCTGATCGCGGTTCTGATCCCGCTGCTGTTCATGGGAGACATCGTCGGCCGGCTCTTTCGCGAGTTTGCGGTTACCCTGGCGGTGACGATTCTGGTTTCCGCCGTGGTGTCGCTGACCCTGACGCCGATGATGTGCGCGAAGCTTCTAAAGCAGAGACAGCCGGGCAAGGATTCTCGCTTCTACCGCGTCACCGAAGACTACTTCAACCGCGTGATCGCCTTTTACGGCCGGACCCTGAAGTGGGTCCTCAAATATCAGACCACCACTCTTCTGGTCACGGTATCAACCCTTATCGCCACGCTCCTTCTTTATGTCTACGTGCCCAAGGGCTTTTTCCCGGTGCAGGATACAGGCGTGATCATGGGAGTCTCCGAAGCCGCAGAGAATACGTCGTTTACGGCCATGGCGGAGAAGCAGCAGGCGCTGGCAAAGGTGATTCTGAAGAATACGAACGTCGACAACCTGGCTTCGTTCATCGGCATCGATGGCACGAACATCACGCCGAACAGCGGCCGCATCCAGATCAATCTGAAGCCGCGCAATCAGCGTAAAGAGACTGCTTCCGAGATCATTCGCGATCTGCAGCCGGAACTGGCGAAGGTGGAAGGCATCACGCTCTACATGCAGCCGGTGCAGGACCTGACCGTGGAAAGCCGCGTCAGCAGCACCCAGTACCAGTATTCAATGGAAGACGCCGACGCCACCGAATTGGCCACCTGGTCTCAGCAACTTCTGCAAAAGCTGCAAACCGTGCCGCAGTTGCGCGACGTGGCCAGCGATCAGCAGAACAATGGATTGCAAGCGAACCTGATCATCGATCGCGACACGGCTTCGCGATTGGGCATCCTGCCGCAGGCTATCGACGACACGCTCTACGACGCGTTTGGGCAGCGGCAGGTCTCCACCATGTTTACGCAGTTGAACCAGTATCACGTCGTACTGGAAGTGGGGCCGCAATTCAAGACGACCCCGGACGATTTGAAGGACATCTACGTCAAGTCAACGAGCGGCGTATCGAGCGCCGGCACAACGGCGACCAGCACTTCAAGCACCACCGCGTCGGCGCCAAACGCATCGGCCTCGAGCACACCGTCCACGGGCGCGGCCGCCAACACTACCCAGGTTCCGCTTTCCGCCTTCACTCGCATCGAGATGCGCAATGCCCCGCTCGCGCTCAATCACCTGGGACAGTTTCCGGTGGTCAACCTGTCATTCAACCTAGCGCCTGGCGTTTCCCTGGGCGAGGCAACCACGGCGATCGAACAGGCGGAACAGCAAATCAACCTGCCGCGCAGCATCAATACCAGTTTCCAGGGAACCGCGGCTGCCTTTCACAATTCGCTTTCGAGCGAGCCCTGGCTCATTCTGGCCGCAATCATCACGGTTTACATTGTGCTGGGAGTGCTCTACGAGAGCTACATTCATCCGCTCACGATTCTTTCCACGCTGCCGTCGGCCGGTGTCGGCGCAATTCTCGCGCTGCTGATTACCCGCAACGATCTCGGCGTCGTAGCCCTGATCGGCATCATCCTGCTGATCGGGATCGTGAAGAAGAATGCCATTATGATGATCGACTTCGCGCTCGAAGCCGAACGCGTGGAGCACAAGCCGCCGGAAGAAGCCATCTACCAGGCGTGCTTGCTTCGTTTTCGTCCAATCATGATGACCACCATGGCCGCATTGCTCGGCGGATTACCGCTGGCGCTGGGCGGCGGCACCGGCTCGGAACTGCGCCATCCGCTCGGCATCACGATTGTCGGCGGATTGCTCCTCAGCCAGTTGCTCACTCTCTACACAACCCCAGTCGTGTATTTGTGGTTTGACCGGCTGGCGCAGAGATTCGCAGGCTACAAGATCGGCAATCCGATGGAGGAGCCGGCTCCAGAGGCCACAGGGGATTAAGGCACGGTATGTATCAGGACGTCGCTTTAAGGTTCGTATCAGGGCATCGCTTTAGTGATGCCGTCAGTCCGCGAAGTCAGATGCCCCTTTAGGGGCTGGATATCAAAACATGAATATCTCCGCTCCCTTCATCAAGCGCCCCGTCGGCACCTCGCTGCTGGCGGCGGCGCTGCTGCTTTCGGGAGCGTTGGCATTCAATTTCCTGCCTGTAGCTCCGCTCCCGCAAGTGGAGTTCCCCGTCATTTCGGTATCGGCGGGTTTGCCCGGAGCAAGTCCGGAGACGATGGCCTCTGCGGTGGCGACTCCGCTGGAGCGGCAGTTCGGACGCATCGCCGGCGTGAACCAGATGACCTCAACCAGTCAACTGGGTTCCACCAACATCGTTCTCCAGTTCGACCTGAGCCGAAACATCGATGGCGCCGCACGCGACGTGCAAGCGGCCATCAATGCGGCGCGCAGCCAGTTGCCTTCATACCTTCCCGGCAACCCCACGTATCGCAAGTCCAACCCGGCGGATGCTCCCATCTTGATTTTGGCGCTCACTTCCGACACGGTTCCGCTGTCCGAGATATACAATGCCGCGGACTCGATCCTCGCCCAAAAACTGGCGCAAGTGGAGGGAGTGGGACAGGTCTTCGTCGGTGGAGGCGCAAAACCGGCCGTCCGCGCCGAAGTCAACCCCATGCTGCTGAACAAGCTGGGCGTGGGCCTCGATTCGGTCCGCACCGCCCTCAACCAGGCGAATGCCAACACTCCCAAGGGCGAATTCAGCGACCCCGTGAATGCGTGGAGCATTCACGACACCGACCAGATCTTCCAATCCGATCAGTATCGCAAACTGATCGTTGCCTACAAGAACGGCGCGCCGGTCCGACTGGCCGACGTCGCCGATGTGCAGGACAGTGTCGAAGATATTCACAACGTCGGACTGGCCAATGGCAAGCCCGCTGTGCTGATCATCATTTCGCGCCAGCCGGGAGCGAATATTATCGCGACTGCCGATCGGGTCTATGCGGCGCTGCCCCAGTTGAAGGCTTCGATTTCTCCCGCCATCGATGTGAGTCCGGTGATGGACCGCACCATTACGGTGCGTGCCTCGGTACACGACATCGAGGTCACGCTCATCATTTCGGTCATCCTCGTCATCCTCGTGGTCTTCGCGTTTCTGCGTACGGCGCGCGCCACCTTGATTCCGAGCGTAGCGGTGCCGCTGTCGCTGATTGGCACTTTCGGAGTGATGTACCTGGCGCGTTACAGCCTGGATAACTTGTCGCTGATGGCGCTGGCGATCTCGACTGGCTTCGTGGTGGACGATGCGATTGTGGTGCTCGAGAACGTCACCCGCTTCATCGAGCAGGGCATGACCCCGGTGCAAGCGGCGTTTCGCGGAGCGCGGGAAATCGGATTCACCGTGCTCTCCATGAGCACCTCGCTGGTGGCGGTTTTTATTCCTATCTTGCTGATGGGGGGCATTGTCGGACGGCTCTTCCGGGAATTTGCCGTCGTGCTTAGCGTCGCCATCCTCATGTCGTTGCTGATTTCACTGACCGTGACGCCCATGATGTGCGCCAAGTTCCTGCGCACCCAGGGTGAGAAAAAGCATGGGCATATCTACCGCGCCAGTGAATGGGCCTTTGACCAACTGCTGGCCAGTTATCGCCGTGGCCTTGATTGGGTTTTGCGGCATCAGCCATTGACCTTGGCGGTAACCATCGCGACCGCCTTTCTCAGCGTGTATCTCTACATCCTGGTTCCGAAGGGCTTTTTCCCACAGCAAGATACGGGGCGAGTCATGGGGTCGGTACAGGCTGCACAGGACATTTCTTTTACCGCGATGAAGGGGAAGATGAGCCAGTTCGTGAACATCATTATGAAAGACCCTGCGGTGAGCACGGTCGTGGGCTTCGCCGGGGGTAATACCACCTACAACACCGGGCGCATGTTCATCATGTTGAAGCCCCTTTCCGAACGCAAGATGAGCGCCGATCAAGTAATTGGACGACTGCGAGGGAAGTTAGCAGTGGTTCCGGGCGCGACGCTGTACATGCAGTCGGCGCAGGATCTCACCATCGGCGGGCGCATGGGCCAGGCCCAATTCCAGTACACGTTGCAGGGGGAAGACCTTGCGGAGATGAATGACTGGGCGCCGCGACTGCTTCAGAAGCTTCGTTCTCTGCCGCAGTTGCGTGACGTCAACACTGATCAACAGGATAAAGGACTGCAGGCAAGCGTTGTGATTGACCGCGACACGGCCGCACGTCTTGGAGTCGCCGCCGCTGATATCGATGCCGCCCTCTACGATGCCTTTGGCCAGCGCCAGGTCTCGATCATGTACAAGGCGTTGAACCAGTATCACGTGGTCATGGAAGTTGCTCCGGAATTTGCCAACAGCACGGATGCTCTCCAAAGCATTTATGTACGCGCAAAAAACGGCACGGCGGTGCCGCTGGCGGCGCTCGCGCACTTCGGGCCGTCGAACACGTCGCTTGCGGTCAACCACCAGGGACAGTATCCGTCGGTGACGCTCTCTTTCAATCTAGCCCCCGGAGTTGCGCTCGGCGATGCGACCAAAGTGATTGACGACGCCGAGCGCAGCATCGGTTTTCCGTCCACGATCCGTGGAAGTTTTCAGGGCACGGCGGCCGCGTTCCAGGACGCGTTATCGAACCAATTGCTCCTTGTCCTGTGTGCGGTGTTGACTGTTTACATCGTGCTGGGCATTCTTTACGAGAGCTTCGCGCACCCGTTCACGATCCTGTCCACGATTCCTTCCGCCGGCGTTGGCGCGTGGCTCGCTTTGCTGCTTACGAAGAACGAACTCAACGTGATCGGAATGATTGGGATCATCCTGCTGATCGGCATCGTCAAGAAGAATGCCATCATGATGATCGACTTTGCTCTATACACCGAGCGCGAACACGGAAAGTCTCCGACCGACGCGATTCACGAGGCATGCTTGTTGCGTTTTCGCCCGATCATGATGACAACCATGGCGGCGCTTCTCGGCGGATTACCGCTGTGGTTAGGTACCGGCACGGGATCGGAGCTGCGGCGTCCGCTCGGCATCACCATCGTGGGTGGGCTCATTGTGAGCCAGATGCTGACGCTGTTCACCACTCCGGTGGTTTATATCTACATCGACCGCCTGCGACTGTGGCTGGCAGGCCTTCGCACCAAAGCTCCGACCCAGGCTCGACCGCCGGTCGTCTCGCGACCCGCGCAGAGCCAGTAGGCAGGGCGGGAGCTCTCGATAGAATTCCAGGCCGAACCCGCCGGGAGCTACGCCGTGTGGCGATCCTGATTGCTGTGGCGCGAACGGATCTCGCGTTCTGCAATCAGCCAATCCTGGTTCTCGTCGCCACTGCCGTTCTCCCCGCCCGCAGTCGCTCTGCGCTCCAGGTAAAGTTCGTAGGCGCGGCGGCGAATCTCTTCTTCAAGATTGATGGGGACAACATTGGACGGTTTCCCGTCCCTGCGAACTTCCTTGCGAACTTCGAGCGCACCCTGCACAGCGTCAGACGGAACCGCGACTCCGGTTCTCTTGCCGCGAATGGTCGTAGCGTTTTCGGTTGTCTTGCGAGCCATACGGTACTCCTTACAGATTCCCAATTCCAGGAACGGTCTTACGTAATGAACCAGCGACATACGCGCACCCCAATAGCCGCTATCCGGCTATCTGCGACGAAGGGTTTATCCAAATATAACGCGAACGCCTGTGGAAGTGTGCGGGAAAGACGACGAAAAAAATAGTTGCTCCGTATAAAAAAGACACTCTTTTGGGCACGCCTAGGGGGGTTGTCGGAGGCAGGCAAAAGTACTCTGGTAACTTGTGGAAAAGTTCCTGGTGCCCGCACGATAGATGCGTAAGGCCTAAGGGTCACAACATGTCATCGACCGGCGATCAAGGTTCCGCCGCCAAGGCCGCGAAGGCCGGCGTCAGCGAATTGGAGAGCATGCTCTCGGAATCTCCGAGCTCAGACAGAGTTTGCCTGAAGCTGGCCCAGATCCTGGGGGTGCGGCGCAGCGAAGTGGCACTGCTCAGGCTAGACAAGGGTAGTCTGCGATTTATCTTTCCGCCCGAACTGCGATCCGCGGGTGTACTGCCTCTGACCGGATCGGCGGTTGCGGCGCGGACGGCGGCGACTCGCACTCCTCTTCTTTCGAATGCTTTCATGCGCGTAAAACATGTCAGCCTGTTTGAAGCGGTCAAGCTGGGAGCCGCAGAGGAAGATCGAAGCCAGGAGCAAATGCCGATTCAGAAAATCATGTCCGTTCCCGTAGTGTCCTCCGGAGGAAGCGTGATGGGAGTGGTGCAGGTCTCGCGCAAAGGGCTGGATGCTTCGCTTGCGGGCGCGGACTTCGCCAACGCAGACCTGAAGCAACTGGAGCAGGCCGCGGAAATTCTCTCCCGCATGCCGTTCATGCAGGAAGGCGCGGAGATTTAGGGTTTGTGATTGGTAATTTGGAATTGGCAATTGAAGCTCAACTGGCGATTGTTTGAAATTACAAATTGCAAATTACCCAGTTCTTCACATCGCCTGTCCGGCGCAAAATCCGGACGCCCAAGCCCACTGGAAGTTGAAGCCGCCGAGCTGTCCGGTGACATCGACCACTTCTCCGATGAAAAAAAGGCCGGGCACTTTCTTTGATTCCATGGTCTTGGCGGAGAGTTCATCGGTATCGACGCCGCCCGCCGTGACTTCCGCTTTTCCGTAACCCTCGGTCGCTTCCGGGTTGACCTCCCACGCATGCAGTTGACGTTCGGCGTCAGCGAAGGCGCGATCGGAGGTGCCGGCCAACGCATAAGCTTCGAGCCAGCGATCGGCGAAGCGGCGAGGCAGGATCTCTCTCAGCAGCAACTTCCAACTCGATTCGTCGCGATGTTCTCGCGTTCGCAAATCGGCAGTCAGATCGCGGTCTGGCGCAAGGTCGAGATGAATAGGCTTCTTGCCGTCCCAGTAAGAAGAGATCTGGAGAATCGCGGGCCCGCTGATGCCCCGATGAGTGAAGAGCATCTTTTCACGAAAAGTCTGTTTCGTGCTGCGTGTCGAAGCAATCACCTCGGTGGAGACCCCTGCCAGATCGCACCACCGCTTGCGGTCCCGTTCGCTGAGGACGAGAGGAACCAGGGCGGCCCGTGGCGGCTCGACCTTCAGTCCGAATTGCCGGGCCAGATCATAACCAAACGAAGTGGCACCGATTTTCGCGATGGACAAGCCTCCCGTGGCAACCACCAGGCGGGGCGCGCCGAAGCTGGCGTCCTCGGCTTGCACGGTGAACTGGCCGTTTTCGTGAATGCCGTTTTTGCGCACGTCGTTCTTGCGCACCTCGTTGTTGCGCACCGCGGTCACTTTCGTGTTGCACCGGATTTCTACTCCGGCGTCGCGGCATTCCCGCTCAAGCATCGCGGTGATGTCGCTCGCCGCTCGATCGCAGAACAACTGTCCAAGCTTTTTCTCGTGATATGGAATGCGATGCTTTTCGACAAGGCGCACGAAGTCGGCCGGAGTATAGCGGGCAAGCGCCGACTTGGCGAAGTGCCGATTGGCCGAAAAAAAGTTCTCTGGGCTGGTGTGCAGGTTAGTGAAATTGCAACGGCCGCCGCCGGAGATCAGGATTTTTTTGCCGATGCGATCCGCGCGTTCCAGTACCAGGACACGCCGGCCCCGCTTCCCCGCTTCAATGGCACACATCAGGCCAGCAGCGCCGGCTCCGAGAATGATGACGTCGTATTTCTGATCCACGCGGAAATGAGCTTAGCAGAGCCGTCGAGCCACCGCGCGCTACGGCATCGGATTCCCCCACCTCTCGGCAAATACCGTGCGCTGCATGGCGAAGCGTCCGGCGAATCGCTTGTCTTCGCCTTGGATATGGCCGATGGCAAGTAGCGCGACCACCCGAACGTGAGCGGGAATGCCAAGCGTTGCTTTGACCTGGTCTTCGTGAAAGCCTTCCATGGGCGCGGTATCGTAGCCCAGCACTTCGGCCATCCACATCATGGTGGTGAAGGCGATCATCGTTTGCCGGTTGGCCCACACCGCAAAGTCGGGCGCTAATCCTCCGGCATTACCCGGAGCAGAAAAGAAATTGGCGATGTTCTTGCGCATGGCGGCATGGCGAGCCTCATCGCCGTAGCCGTGTTGCTGGGCAAGACGGATGATTTCGTCGAGATCGCCATTACGCCAACCTTCCAGATCGGCGCAGGCCACGATCACCACAGGAGCCTCTTCCACCTTGGGCTGCTTCATCGCCGCCTGACGCAAGCGCGCGCGCTGCTCCGCTTCGCGCACCACCACAAATCGCCAGGGCTGAAGATTGTAGGCGCTGGGAGCGGAAATCCCCGCCTCAAGAATTTTCTTGAGGTCATTCTCCGGCACCGGATCGGACGAGAAACTGGGCGTGGCTCGGCGATCCTTGATGGCCTGGGAGAGCGCCTTCTCGGGCCTGGAGTCGATTGCTTGAGTCATGTTTTTGTTTCGACCTCGTCTGTTGTTCCGGGAAGCGCTGTTGGGTCTGCCGTGAGCCAGAGTCAGCGCATGCCGGGCGCGGCAACCGCCAGAGGAGCTTTCTTGCGCTCAACTTCAATCAGGAAGCGGCCAGCCTGCAAATGGTCATTCGTGTTCGCGCCGTTTTCATTCATGCCATCTTCGCCGCCGGGATCGGTCCACATGCTGCCCACCTCCACCTTGCCCGAGGCCGCCATCTTGGTAGGCTGACGTCGCTGCTTATCGACGTAAGCCTTTATCACCTGGGTCGCCAAACGCGCCGCCAGCTTCCCGTGCTCTCCGCCTTCGAACAGCACACACACAATGATGTCCGGATTGCGCCGCGGCGTGAACCCCACAAACCACCCGTTCTGAGCGAAGTCTTCGTTATTCTGATGCTTCGCGCGCAGAGCCAGCGAGACAATCTGTGCCGACCCGGTCTTGCCGGCGATGTCCATTCCCGGAATGTGCGCCGAGGGAGCCGTGCCTTCCGGCAGCAACACCCGGCCCATCGCATCCGTGATCGTGTTCCATCCGGTCGGATCAATCGGAATTTCTTTTACTTCCGTATAGTGCGTGGTCTCAACGAACCCCGGCGGCAGGTTCGTCGGATTGATCACATGCGGGACAACCATGCGCCCATCCATCGAAATGGCGCCGACGGCGCGCATCAATTGCACGGGAGTGATCGCCACCGCGCCCTGGCCGATGCCAACCGAAATCGTTTCCCCGGCGAACCACTTCTGCTTGAAATTACGGATCTTCCATTCTTCCGACGGCATCACTCCGCTCACTTCGTTGGGCAGATCGATACCAGTCTTCTGCCCCAATCCAAAGGCGGTCGCGTACTTTGCGATGCGATCGATGCCCAGTTTTTCCGCCAACGTGTAAAAGAAAACATCGCAGGACTGGTAGATCGCTTTTGGCAGATCGACCGCGCCGTGTCCAGTTTTCACCCAGCAACCGAAGCGCCGGCCATAGAACGTGGCGCCGCCATTGCAATGCACGTTGAGGGTCTGGGCAATCCCCTCCTGCCACCCGGCTGTCGCCATAATGATCTTGAACGTCGACCCCGGCGCGAGCTGGGCCTGAATCGCTTTGTTCAACAGCGGCTTGTCGGGATCGTTAATCAGCTTGTTCCATTCGTCCCGCGAAATCTTCACCGCAAAATCGTTGGGATCGAAAGTTGGCCGGCTCACCATGGCCAGGATTTCGCCGGTGTGCGGATCCATGGCCACGATCGCGCCGTTCTTCCCTTCGATTGCCTGTTCCGCCGCGATCTGCAAATCCAGGTCCAGAGTCAGCTTCAGCTGCTTGCCGGGCTCGGCTGGAGTTTCATCCAGACGGCTAACTTCTCGCCCGCGGCTGTTCACGATCGCGCGCCTCGATCCGTTCTTACCCATCAGGATGCCGTTGTATTGCTTCTCGACTCCGCTCACGCCAACCACGTCGCCGGGACTATAGAGCTCGAACTGCGGCTGGTTGAGCATGTCCTCGGTAACTTCGCCAACGTAGCCGACGAGGTGCGCCATGAAGCCGTTGCGCGGATACAGTCGCCGGTGCGCCATGATCGTTTCAAGTTCTGGAAACTCGTTTTTGTGCGCCTCGATGAATGCCAGCTCGTCGGGTGTGATGTCTTCCTTCAAGAAAATGGGCTGGTACTGAGGCATCGACGAGAAGCGCCGGATGCGCTGCCGCACTTCGTCGGCGTTCAAATGCAGCCCCTTGGCGATTGCTTCTGCGTCCGCGTTCAGATCTCGCGTAGAATCGCGCAGCAGGAGCGCGGAAAACGACGGGTAGTTATCGACAATGATGCGGCCTTCACGATCCAGGATTTTGCCGCGCGGCGCCAGAATCGGAACATTGCGAACGCGATTCTGCTCCGCCAGTTGCGCGTACTTACCACTTTGCATCACCTGCAGCTTCCATAGCCCGTAAGCCAGAAACAGGAAAATGAACACTACGATGTACTGCACGGCGGTGAGGCGGAGGGCGGAAACTTTTTCTTCGCGGCCGAACATCAATCCTCGGTTCCTGCCAGCAGGCACAGGCGCCCCAGCCGGAATCGAAATCGGCGACTGCGATCGTCCTGGAAAGCTGCTGGAAACGTTAACTCTATTCTAACCTGCGGCCCGTGTTGCCCGAAATATTGCAACGGAAACGAAAGTTTTCTACTCGAATGCTGGTAGCTATAAATGGAGCGACGGGCGTCTCGCGAGCCTCCCTGAGCGTAGTCGAAGGGTCCAGCCCGGCGGGTATGCCCAGCTCTCCACCAGCAAGCGTTCGGAGCCAGTCGCTGGGTCATGTACAACCGTGGATTGAACTTGTCATCTCTTGGGGCAACAATAGAGACAAAGACGTACGTCTTACTTACTTCAGGCTAAGGAATTGAATGCGGATTCGCAGTTTCATCATCGCTTACGCGCTCGTGCTCGCCATTCTACTGTTCGCCGACCGGCGACCCAGTTCCAAGCAGCAAGATCGCTATTCGCACGTGGTGGACCTCACCGATGCGCAAAACGCGACGGCGCCGCATGCCATGGAATCCAGAACTCGCATCATTGCTCCCGGTGCGCTGATTCCTGGGACTTGGGCCGCCGGCCAGATCCCGCCTGGGCGCCTCGTCGCTCCGCTGGTAGTGATGGATTTGAGCGCAGTGCAGCGTGGCAGCCCGCAGATTTCTCTAGACGATATCGCCGCGTGGCAATCGCACCACGGCATGATTCCGCAAGGAGCCGTCATCGCCATCCGCCGTGCCAGCGCACACGACGCTCTGACGACTAACGATCTGTCAACCAATGATATGTCAGCCACGCCGTTTCCTATCGCCAGCGACGCGGCGCAGTTCCTCATGGACGCTCGCTACACCATCGGCTTTGCCGTCGAAACACCGGTGAACATGACCTCCGACCGCGCACTGGCGCGCCAACTCGCCCTCCACGGAAGCTATGTAGTGGAAAGAACCGCGCGCTTTACCTCGCTGCCTGCGACCGGCTCGCTCATCATCGTCGCCCCGGCAAGAAACAAGCAGCCTGGCGAGACTGCTGTCCGCATCCTCGCGATGGTGCGATAGTCCTGGTCGGTCGTCATTTTTTCAGCACCACATTTCACTCTGAATCATCTACTCTTTTACTCGTCCGGAGGAAACTGTATGTCCGACCCGCGCTATCCCATTGGAAAGTTTTCCTACACCGGCCCGCTTACCGCAGAACAGAAGCAGCAATACCTGGCCGACATCGAGCAGACTCCCGCACGGCTGCGTGCCGCCCTGCGCGGACTCTCCGACCAGCAACTGGATACGCCTTACCGTGATGGCGGCTGGACGCCGCGCCAGGTGGCCCATCACGTCCCCGACAGCCACATGAACTCTTACATGCGTTTCAAGCTGGCGCTCACCGAAGACGAGCCCACCATCAAGCCCTACATGGAAAATCTCTGGGCCGAGTTGCCCGAGGCGAAGCACGCCCCCATCGAAGTGTCGCTGGCCTTGCTCGATTCCCTGCACCAGCGCTGGATGCTGATGCTGCGCGAATTCACCGACGCGGAATGGAAGCGCACCTTCCGCCATCCCGACCTGGGCCCGATGTCGCTCGAAAAAACTCTCGCACTCTACTCCTGGCACGGACGCCATCACGTGGCGCACATCACGACCTTACGAGAGAAAATGGGATGGTAGGGTCAGGGGTCTGCATTTTGCACTCAGCATTCAGTCGCCTTGGCTGAGTGCTGATTGCTGAGTGCTGACAGCTCGTTCACGGCAATCCCGCCTTCCACGCCAGATAACTCGCTGCCTCACGCATCACCGCCACAAACCGCTCCCAGAGTGGGTGCGGACGCGACTCCGGACGTGGCGCCAACTCCACTTGCACACCTTCATGCTCCAGCAAAGCGCGAATGCGAAATACATGATACGCATCGCTCACCGCAATGCAACTGCCCATGCCATTCGTCCGCATGATGTTAGCCACCCGCGCCGCCGACTGCGCCGTGTCTGAGCCTTGCGTCTCGGCGATCAGAGCTTGCTCCGGAATACCGCGCCGCAAAAGATAGTCTCTGCCCACGCCGCCTTCGCTGAAATTAGGATCCTGCGCCGATCCGCCGGTCGTGATCACCACCGGCGCCATTCCCTTCTGAAATAATTCGTACCCATGATCGAGTCGCGCCCGGTACACCGGAGAAGGATGTCCCGCGTACTCGGCCGCTCCGAAAATAACGATCACATCCGCCTTTTTTGCGGGTGCTTCGCTGGCGGCATGCACGATGCGCGACCCTGTAACCCCTAAAAATAAACATAGCGCTCCTCCCAGCGCCAGCAACAATAACGACCAGGGGCGCGTCCACGGGGATAGAGATTTTTTGGGAGGAGATAGATTGGTATCTTCGGCCATCGTAGTGCCGGGATCGCAGTGCGGCCCTTTCAAGACAATGCTTCGATAATATCCTTCGCGGGAATCGCGCCTTCGCGCAGAATCTGCCAGGTACCGTCTTCTTTGAAGTGCACGATCGTCGATGAGACTGTGCGTGGAGACGGCCCACCGTCCACGATCAGCGAGATGCGGCCCTGCAACTGCCCCAGCACCTGCTCCGCGGTCGTACATTCCGCAGCGCCGCTCAGGTTGGCGGAGGTCGCCGTGATCGGAATTTTTGCCGCCCGCACCACCGCCAGCGGGATTTCCGACGCCGGCACGCGCAGCGCTACGTTCCCCGTATTCGCGGTTACCTTCAGCGGCAGATGCGACGCTGCCGGCACAATCATGGTCAGCGGTCCCGGCCAGAAACGTCGCGCCAGAAGATGGAAATCATCCGGCAAGGGACGAGCAAATTCTTCCGCCTGGTCCACGTTCTCGATCAGCAGCGAGAGCGGCTTGTGCCGTAAACGCGATTTGATTTCATACACCCGCTCCACCGCGCGCAGGTTGAACGGGTCGGCCGCCAGACCATAGAAAGTGTCGGTCGGCATTCCCAGCACCTGGCCGGCCTGAATTTGTTCGGCAGCGTACTTGATCAGCGAAGCTTCAGGCGTTTCGGCATGTATTTTCAGAATTTCCGCGCGCACTCTGGTCCCTTCCTGGTTGCCAGCGTAAACATTCCCAGCACAAACATTGTCTGTATAAACAATGAAATGTACCATACCACGAGCTTCAGCCGAAGCCCGGCAGGCTACTGGTATTATCCTGATCTTATCCTGATCTTTTGCCCTGACTCGGAACCAACCCATGAAGCAAGACGCGAAGGCCGCGCGAACTCGCAATCAAGCCGACCGTTTGCGGCCCGTCGCCGGCCGCCACAACCAGAGGCTGAAAGAATTGCGGCTCGCCTTCCGCCGCGGCGAGCTGACTGCCCAGGGAGAGTGCGCCATCGAAGGCGTCAAACTGCTTGAAGAAGCATTGCGCAGCGGCCAGCATCTGGACAGTGTATTCTTCAGCGAATCGGCCCGCCCCCTCGCCGAAAAACTTCTGCCCCAGATTGGCGCCCGCACCCAAACCCTCGTCTTGCCGAATGCACTCTTCAACTCGATCGTGCCGAGCGACGCTCCCCAAGGCGTGGCGGCACTGGTGAAACTGGCGGCCTTTTCTTCCGTTCAACTTCTCGACCGCTCGAGCGACGGCCCATTCGTGGTGGCTGCTGGCCTGCAGGACCCAGGCAATCTGGGCACGATCCTGCGCTCCGCCGAAGCCTTTGGCGCCGCCGGAATTTTTCTGACCGAAGGAACCGTCAGCCCGTACAACTCGAAAGTTCTGCGCGGTTCGGCGGGTTCGATCTTCCGCTTACCTTTTTTGCAGATCTCTTGCGCGGAACTAATTCCTCTTCTGCGCGCGCGTGGCGTTCGCCTGCTAGCGACTTCTTCACACCAGGGAACTGCGCTCCCGCAGATATCATGGGCTCTGCCGCTAGCCATCTTCATCGGCAACGAAGGCGCGGGCCTATCCCGCGAACTCACGCGCCAAATGGACGAAACACTCGTAATCCCGCAAGCCTCGCAAGTCGAATCGCTCAATGCCGGAGTCGCCGCCAGCATCGTATTGTATGAAGCCGCGAGAGCAGGTCAGAAGTGAGAGGTCAGATTGCTGAGGTCAAGACCTTGGCCTGGAAATCGTGTATATGCACCCTAGAGCCTTCGCCTCTGCAATCTGACCTCTGACCTCTAACCTTTTATGAACCTCTTCGCGCCCATCCCGAACGACGAGCCCGCCGCCCAAGGCGCGCGACCGATGGCCGATCGCATGCGCCCGCGAACGCTCGATGAATTCGTTGGGCAGGAGCACCTGGTCGGCCCCGGCAAACCGCTGCGCGTGCAAATCGAGCGCGATGACCCCACCTCGATGATCTTCTGGGGCCCTCCGGGCACCGGCAAGACGACTCTCGCCAAGATCATTGCCCGCATCACCAAGGCCGATTTCATCGAGTTTTCCGCCGTTCTCGCCGGCATCAAGGAAATCAAGCAGGTCATGAGCGATGCCGAGCGCGCCCGCCAGTACGGCACACGGACCATCGTCTTCGTCGACGAAATTCACCGCTTCAACAAAGCGCAACAGGATGCCTTCCTCCCCCACGTCGAGAAAGGCAGCATTCGCCTGATCGGCGCCACCACCGAAAATCCGTCCTTCGAAATCAACTCCGCGCTGCTCTCGCGCTGCCGCGTCTATGTGCTGAAGCCGTTGACCGAAGATCAGATTGTCGTTCTTCTGCGCCGTGCACTCAACGATGCCGAGCGCGGCCTAGGTCAGATGCATCTAGAAGCGTCGGAAGAAAGTCTGCGCAAAATCGCCGCCTACTCCAGCGGAGACGCCCGCAGCGCCTACAACGTCCTGGAGGTAGCTGCGTCGCTCACCATTGAAAATTCCGTAGAGACGCGGCTAGCCGCATCTCCGCCCGGAGCCACCGAGATATCGGAAGCCACCATCCACGAAGCCCTCCAGAAGCGTGTTCTGCTCTACGACAAAAGCGGCGAAGAGCATTACAACATCATCTCCGCGCTGCACAAATCAGTTCGCAACAGTGATCCCGACGCCGCCCTCTACTGGCTCGCTCGCATGCTCGAAGCCGGAGAAGACCCGCTGTACATCGCCCGCCGCGTAGTCCGCATGGCGGTCGAAGACATCGGCCTCGCCGAACCGAATGCGCTCGCGTTGTGCATGGCCGCTCGCGACGCCGTCCATTTTATCGGCATGCCCGAAGGCAACCTAGCCCTCGCGCAAGCGGTCGTCTATCTCTCGGTCGCGCCGAAATCGAACGCGCTTTACACCGCGTACGGTGCGGTTCAGCAGGATGTTGAGCAGACCGCCGCCGAGCCCGTACCCCTGCACCTGCGCAACGCCCCCACCAGCCTGATGAAAGGGCTAGGCTACGGCAAGGACTATCAATACGCCCACGACACCGAAGCGAAGGTCGCCGACATGCAATGCCTGCCCGACAGCCTGCGCGATCGCATGTACTATCGCCCAACCAACGAAGGAGTGGAAAAACGGATTCGCGAACGTCTCGAAGAAATCAAACGGCTCAAGCAACCCACTTCAAATCGGGCGCCCAATCCGACGAAAAGCCGAACAAAAAGAGAATCTGAAACATGACTCCTGCAATCTCATAAGCAGTTGCAATTGATCGGCAGGAGGGATTTTGTCGTGTCCATCACCCCGTTCACTGATTTCGGCTTCTCCAATCCACCTCTTCCTGAAACACCCGCGCAAAAGCTAGCGGAACTCGTACGCCTGCAAAAATTCGCGCAACGAATTACCTCCACCCTCGACATTGAAGAACTGGTCCCGCGGATCGTCGATGAGGTGGCGGCCTCGCTCGGCTGCGTCGAGATCAACCTGTACCTTCGCGACCCACAACATTCTGAATTCGTACTGGCCGGCGTTCGCGGCTGCAGCATGTATGGCAAGGGCCATCGCCTCGAGGTAGGCTCCGGAATGGTGGGGCACGTCGCGGCCACAGGCAAAATGCACTACGCTCCCGACGTCACCCTCGACCCCTACTACGTAGCCTGTGAGCCGGACACGCGCTCCGAAGTCGCCATCCCACTGCAACGCGAAGGCGATCTAGTAGGAGTTTTCACCGCTTCTCATTGCGACCTCGATGCTTTCTGTCCCGACCAACTGCGGCTGCTGCAGGGCCTATGCGCTCATGTTGCCGTCGCAGTACATAATGCCCAGCGCTTCGGAGATGAGCGCGAACAGCGCGAGCGCATGAGCCGCGAGGCCGAAGAAGCTCAAGCGATTCAGCAGGCTCTGCTGCCGCGGACCTCTCCTCTGATCCCGGGGTTCCGTGTGTCGGGCCTTTCGATTCCGGCAGGCTCAGTCGGCGGCGACTGGTACGACTTCATTCCCCTGCCTGACGGACGCTGGGGCCTGGTTCTGGCCGACGTCTCCGGCAAAGGCACGGCGGCGGCCCTTCTGATGTCCGCCACTCGCGGCATGCTACGCTCGCTGGCTCAAACCGGTTCCGGACCGGCCGAAGTCCTTACTCGTCTCAACAACATGATGATCGAGGACTTTCCATGCGGACGCTTCGTCACCATGGTGTATGCCGAGCTCGACCCGTCCACTCGCGTTTTGCGGATCGCGAACGCCGGCCACCTCGCGCCGCTGCTAGTCGAGCCTTCCGGCCACCGCTGGATCAATCACGAGCACGGCTTGCCGCTGGGAATTTCCGCCAGCAAGTTTTCGGAGACCGCGGTGACGCTTGGTGAGCATTCGCGCATCGCGTTTTATTCCGATGGAATCACCGAGGCTGAACTCGATTCCGGCGAAGAATACGGAGCAGAGCGCCTTCTCGCCCAAATGCAGTCACCAGACGTTACTCCCGAAGGCCTGCTCGCAGCTGTCAGAAAATTCGTGAATGGAACCGGACTTCGCGACGACGCCTCGGTGATTTTGGTGGGAGCCCGGTAACGACCTCCGCGCCGTGACGACATCTGCTTCGTATCGCGGTATCGCGATTGCTTCGTATCAGGGCGATGCCGTAAGTTCTTAAAAATCAGATGCCCCTTTAGGGGCTGGTCGTCCCGGGCAGCGAAACCATCGCTCCTGCCAAAGAAATACGTACCGAAACCCGAGCAAGCGCTCCGCCTACCCGAATCTCGCCCGATGTTCCTTCAAAACGCACCGGTCCATCACCACAAAGATTCCGGCCTTTCGCGCCTTCTCCGCCGCGCGTTCGTTGATCACGCCTTCCTGCAGCCAGATCGCGGGAATCTTCAACTCGATCGCCTGCTCCACGATCTCATCCACATACTCGGGCCGCCGGAACACATCCACCAGATCAATCCTCTCCCGCACTTCGATCGGCACTTCGAGCAGCGACGGAAACGCTTTTTCCCCAAGCGCCTCCGCAATCCGCGGATTCACCGGGACAATTTTGTATCCGGCCGCCTGCATGTACGCGGAGACGCCGTGACTCGGCCGCATCGGACTCTCTGACAATCCAACCACGGCAATCGTTTTCGCCCGCGACAGCAGTTCGTAAATAGGATCAGATTCCTTCAATGCTTTCTCGTAGAGACGCGGCTTGCCGCGTCTCCGGAAGCGCCCGCGCCCTGTCGCGATAGCCAAAAATACGCGGCGAACATGTGCGGCGACCTTCCCCGTCACCCCTTTTTTTCCATCTTCTGCTTAAACATCCGCAGCGCCAGCTTGCGAATCGTGTCCGAAACCTCTTTGTTCCCCGATAGATTCTTCAGGTCATGAATCAGCAGGTTCTTCATCAATCCCAACGAGAGATCGAGCGGCGTGCGCGGGTTCTGGACCAGGTTCCGCATGATGTTGTAATTCTTCGCAAACCGGCGTTTCAGCGGAATCGCGCGCAGCACGGCCTCTAGCACATTCTTCTGCAGCGCAAACTTTTCCACCTCGCCATCCGAAACTTTGGGCGACTCCAGCACCGCGATCGCCACCAGCTTCGTGGAATCGCGAATCAGGATCGACCGGTCCTCCTTGGTGCCGCGCATCGCCAGCGTGATCCGCCCCCTGATGTCGAGCTTGGCAATCTTCTGCAGCACGCTGTCGCGCCTTTCCTCAATACCCAGAGGTGCTTGCTTCTTGGCCTTGACAGCGACTGCGGACGCCGCCGGCTTTCCCGCCGCAGACGTCGGCGATTTCCCCGCTGCCGCGTCAGCACTCGCACTAGCCGTGGCAGCGGCAGTTTGCGCCTCAACTTCAGCCGCCGCCGCGACCCCCGCCTCGCCCCCCTCACCATCGAGCGACATCCCTATGGGTTGAAACGGTTTGTCCTTTTCGGCTGCCAGTTCCGCTGCATTCTCTTCCAGAAACTTTGTGACTGTGCTCTCGACAACTTCATCGGCTGCGTCCACTTCGGTCGCCGCCGCCACCGGATTCGCTTCCAACGCAGCGAGCTTCTTTTCAATCTCGGCAAGCTCAGTTGGACGCAAATTGGCATTCGATTGCAGCGCCTGCAAAAGCGGCGGAGACTTCATCACCCGCGTGCTCAGCAGCAAACCTTCCACCACTGGACGCGACCCCGATACCGCAAGCTCGTCCAGCGCCTCGTCCTTTACCGACGGATTCTCCGCCAGTGCCGGCAGCAGACAAGTCCTCAGATTCTTCGGAGAAACGAAATACCCCAGCACCTCGGCGCTGGTCTTTGGATCGGCAGCCGACGCCATGCTGGCTTTTTCATCCCAACCGGCCAGCGTTAGACGCGCCTGCTCGCCAAACAATTTGTGATGGAGCGCCAGATAGACCAGGATCTCAATCGTCTCCTCAGGCGGCACCGCTAGGGCTCCGCGCGCCGCCGATTGCATGAGGTTCGACGGCACCTGCGAATTGCGGATCATATCAAGCATTCGGGACATCATTTATCTCCCAGAATTCGCCATGGCTTTCTTCTTCGCGGATTGTGATTCCTGCCCACCGCCCGCTCCAATTCCCCGACTGCAATCTCGAGTTCACCCGTAATGCGGTTCGGGTTCCGACGTCGATATTCGTCGCTCAGAGCGCGATAGTACCAGAGCGTGCCTTCCTTTTTCCCCGAGAACCGCTTCCAGATGGATTCGCCAACTTGCCGATAGTCCGCCAGAATCGTTCGGACGTTATGCAACTTGTCGGCAGCCGACACGAGGCGCGTCTCCGCATCAGCATGCTTGACTTCGCGCAGATAGTTTTTCTTCCGTTCCAGCCACTCCGGCTTAGGCACGACATATGCATCCGTACAACCCTCCACGATCCTCGCCACCCGGGGACCAAACTGCTTGCGGACTTCGCGCAGCCTCGGCATGCCGCCGCAATCTTCGACCACGTCATGCAGCAGCGCCGCAATCGACATATCTTCATCACCGCCCGCTTCCAGCACCAGCGATGCGACCGCCATCAGATGCGAGAGATAAGGCACCGCCGTCTGCTTCCGCGTCTGTCCCGCGTGTTTTGCCGCAGCATAGCGGAAGGCGCGTTGCAAGCGTGGACCGAGCTTCGGCGGCTTCAACGAAATTTTCTGTCTAGCCTTCATAAAAACTGCCACTCGCTGCGACCAGCGGTCTCCCCCCGTGTACCTCTGTGTATCCCCTGTGTCCCCCTGTGGTAAAGATTTCGGCGTGTGCTTAAGCTTTCCTTGCAGAACATACGACCGGATGATCTCCTACTCGTGATCTTCTACCCGCAATGCTGGCAGCAGGTTTTTCCACGCAGCGCCTCGCTTCCCTCATACCCGATGAGCGGCACCATCACCAGTCCGGCCACCGGGTCAGCCCACCACCACCCAAAGGTGGCGTTTAAAAGCAGCCCCAGCAACAGAACGGCGGAAAGATAGGCGCAGATATCGGTCTGCCGCGAATCGGCCCGCAGGGCCGGACTGCGGAGTGCCCACGCAACTCGACGTTTGGCGCGTGCCAGCAACGGCATCGCAATCAATGACGCGGTCGCCAACGCAATTCCCGGCAGGCTTCTCTCCGGGGCTTTCCGCCCGACCAGGCTGACCACCGAATCTCCCGCAACGTAAGCGGCCAGCAGAATCAGGCTCACACCCACCAGCTTCAGCGCACTCCGCTCCACCCGTTCCCTTCGTTCCTCGTTGTGATCCGCGCGCAAGCGCCAGAGCAGAATGCCCCCCGACGACACCTCGATCAGCGAATCCAGCCCGAATCCTATCAGCGCAATGCTTCCGGCCACAGCCCCGGAAACCAACGCGACCACCGCCTCCAGCAGATTCCACACCACCGTGAAGTACTCCAGGCTCAGACCGCGATGGACGGTTGCCGCGCGCATGGTCATGATTTGGTTCTCGCCACTAATTTTGCTCGCCCCTATTTCTTCTCACCCTATTTCTTCTCACCCCGCCGCATCCGCAGATAAGCCTGCATGAACGGCCGCAGATCGCCATCCAGGACGCGATCTACATCACCAATTTCCAGTTTCGTGCGGTGATCCTTGATCATCCGGTAAGGTTGCAGCACATACGACCGTATCTGAGAACCGAAATCAATATCCAGTTTCGAATCCTCGATCTTTTTCGTGATCTCGCGCTGTTTCTCCAATTCGAATTCGTAAAGCTTCGATCGCAGCATGCTCATCGCCTTCTCCTTGTTCTTATGCTGCGAGCGCTCATTCTGGCAATTGGCTACCAGGCCCGTCGGGATATGCGTGATACGCACCGCTGAATCAGTCGTATTGACGTGCTGCCCACCCTTGCCGCTCGAACGGTACGTGTCAATCCGAATATCCTCGGGCTTAATGACGACCTCAATGCTGTCGTCAATCTCCGGCGAAACATACACGCTTGCAAACGACGTATGCCGCCGCTTCGCCTGATCAAAGGGCGAAATTCGCACCAGCCGGTGCACTCCAATCTCACTGGTCAAATAACCGAATGCATATTGTCCAATCACCGAAAACGTCGCGGACTTGATTCCCGCTTCTTCTCCGGGCTGGTAATCGTACATCTCCGTCTTAAATCCCTGCCGCTCCGCCCATCGCAGATACATTCGCAGCAGCATTTCCGCCCAATCCTGCGACTCGGTGCCGCCCGCCCCGGGATGAATCGTCATGATCGCATTCAGGCCGTCGTTCTCGCCCGAAAGCAGCGTCTCGGTCTCGACCCTGTCGACGAGTTCGCGCAGAGAGTCCATGTCGCGCTGCAAATCCGCCGCAACATTCTCACCTTCGCCGGCCAAATCGAAATAGGTGGCGATGTCGTCAGTTCGGCGCGCCAAGTCGCCTTCGAGCGACAACAAGCTTTCCAGCCGCTTCCGCTCGCGCATTACCTGCTGAGATTTTGCCGGATTCGACCACAGATTGGGGTCCGACGCCTGCTTTTCGATTTCGGCAAAATGCTGGCGCAGTTTACCCGCGTCAAAGATACTCCCGCAGGTCGTGAACCTTGGTCTTTAGAGAAGTGTATTGCTGTTCCAGTTCATCTAGCATTGCTTATCACTCAGGTTACTTTCTCGGCCAGTCGTTGGTCGCTAGTCGTTCGTCGTTCGCGGTTTCTTGCCAACGACCATCGACTAACGACTAACGACCAGATCTTTATCGTTGCCACCATGACCCACAAAACGCATCACCAGAGCGCCTGCTGAAATTATCGCACACAGATATGCGAACCAATCGCCGTGCAGCGTGTAAAAGCTGGTACTCGAACTAAGCGCATAAGGCGCCGCCAGCGCCGTTCGCACCTTGCGCGGAGTTGCCGCTACGATCCGTCCATAAGGATCGACCGATGCCGTCATCCCCGTATTGGTCGCGGCCAACAGCCACCGCCCATTCTCGATCGCCCGCATCTGTGTCTGCTGCAGGTGCTGCTTCCAGGCGCCGCTGTCGCCGTACCAGCCGTCGTTCGAGATGTTCACCAAAACCTGCGCCCCCTGCAGCGGTCCCTGTCGCACTTCGTCGGGAAAAATCGATTCATAGCAGATGAACATCCCGAGCCGCTGGCCCCCGGCGTCCAGTGGCGTTCGCGACGCGCCTCGCTGAAACTCTCCCACTTCTTTGGTCAGCCCTCCGGCAAACGCAAACACCTGCGGAAACGGCAAATATTCACCGAAGGGCACGAGATGCACTTTGTCGTAGCGTCCGACCCACTCCCCCCGCGGATTGACCAGCACGGCAGAATTGAAAATCTGCGAGCTTTCTCCGCCGCTGTTCATAGTAGCGTTCATAGTGGCGTGCATCGCGGGCGTGATGCCAATCGAGCCCGCCACCACCCAAGTTCCCGACTGCCTCGCCAGTTCACTCACCGCATCTCGAAACAGAGGATCGTTGGTATAAAACGGCGAAGGCGACTCCGGCCACACAATCAAGTCGTGCCGCTGCCCGTATTTTTCTCCGGCGGGACGCAAGCTGATCGCGGTCAATTCCCGCAGCGTGCTCTCAAAATACTCCTTCGTCCACATCTCCCCTGCCTGAATCGGAATATCCGGCTGCACCAAAAGCGCAGTGTGATCCGCCGCCGCCGGAGGAGGCGCCAGCCATTGCCCCGTCTGCAGGATCACAACCGCCGCGCATGCCGCTACCAGCAGCCGCTTCCGTCGCTCCTTCGCGGCCAGAAACGCAGCTGCGAACACGCTGTTCACGAGCATGATTTCAAACGAGAGTCCGTAGACGCCGGTAAATGTTGCGATCCGCGTGAGCGGAAAATTCTCTGTCTGCGCGTATCCCAGAAGCTCCCACGGGAAAGCGGTAATCCGCGTCCGGGCAAGTTCCACCGCAACCCAAAGAAACGGAGCGGCCACCAGAGTTCGCCGGATCGACGCTCCCCATGCGGCAGTCTTTGACCCGGCAGTTGCTGATCCGCCAACCTTCGCCCCGGCAATCAAGGCCAGCAGCAGCCCAAACATCCCGTGATAAAGGCCGACATACATGCAGAACAAGACCAGCGCCAGTACGGCGACCGGAATCGGCAGCCCGCCATACCGGTGCATGGTGTCAAAGATCCAGTAGCAGGTTCCGGCAAACCAGAGGATACCGCACACGTAGCCCAGCACGAACCCCTGCCATGGCGCGGCCGGCAGCAGACGCGCCTGATCGTCGAGTTGTAGTTGTAGAGTCTCCGGAGCGCGTGCCCGCAAGATCGCGATGATCAGCGGCGCCACCGCGATCCACGAAAACCAGTAGAGATTTGGAAGCGGAAAAGTGACGATCTGCAGCCCGGCTGACAGCACGGCCAGTCGCCAGGCGCTGGAAGGGATTCGTCGCACACGTCAGCATAGCAAAGTCGCTTTAGCAGGCCGAAAGACAGTCCGAAAGAATGACGCGTCTGTGGTTTAGAGGCCAACGAGACGAACACACGCAAAACTCAAGCCTTCCCCTGTGTTCCTCGTGCTCCCTGTGGTGAAGATTTTGATCTCGCCGCGATCATTAAACCGATTGAGGCCTTGGCGAATGCAGCCCTAAACTGTCAACCCGCAAATCACTCCGTCCCAATCTTCGAATTGGTCAACCTGCCTCGTTTCAAATAACATAGTCTGTTTACAATCTGCTTATGGGTCTGCTCATCATCACCGTGCTGGTGCGAATTCTCGAGGGCATGTTCGTCGTCGGCGCTATTGGTTCCGTTGTCGTCATAGTGCTCACCGGGATTGAAGATTTGAAGATGCTTCTTGGCTGGGAGGAAGAGAACCACTCCTAGTCGCCATGTCCTCGTTCCCGCCCACATCTCCGTCGAATCGCGTTCGCATCGTCGTCGCCACCTCGGTGATGCTCACCTTCATCTCCTACTGGCGGGCCGCCGCCATCGTGCTGAACGACCTTGGCTCGTCCGCTTTTTATGCCTGTGGAATCGCCGAGCAGGCAGTCGGAAAGTCGGCTCCCTGGTTCATCGTCGCTGTCATGCTGTTTTCATTCGCCGTGCGGGCCGTGTACGTCGAAAGCTGCTCGATGTTCGTCCGTGGCGGCGTGTACAAAGTGGTGAAGGAAGCGCTGGGCGGCACTCTGGCCAAGCTCAGCGTCTCCGCCCTGATGTTCGATTACATCCTCACTGGGCCGATCTCGGGGGTGTCTGCTGGCCAGTACTTCGTCGGCTTGATCAACGAAACCTTTATCACCGCCGACGTCCACGGCTGGATTCCTCGCGCAGTCCACAACATCTTCCATGGCACGCCGCACTTCAACGTCAACTTGACGTCCGTGGTCTTCGCTCTAGCCGTCACGATTTATTTCTGGTGGGAGAACATCAAGGGTATCCAGGAGTCCAGCGAGAAAGCTCTCCGCGTCATGCAGATCACCACCGTGATGGTGGTTATTTTGCTGGCCTGGTCGGCACTCACCCTGTTCAAGTCGGGATACCAGCCGGTTCCTCTGCCCACGCCTCAGAACCTTCATTTCTCCAAAGAGTCTCTCGGCTTTCTCCGTCACAGTTTTCCCGAGCAGAGTCTGGCCAAGATGTTCGGGCTGCTCGGAATTCTGATCGCGTTTGGCCATTCCGTGCTGGCTATGAGCGGCGAAGAATCGCTTGCCCAAGTCAATCGCGAACTCGCTCATCCCAAGCTCAAAAATCTAAAACGCGCCGCGATCGTCATCGCCATCTACAGCTTCGTCTTTACCGGTCTCACGGCCCTGCTCTTCATCATGCTGATTCCGGACCCGGTCCGGGTTTCAGTTTACAAAGACAATCTAATCTCGGGCCTAGCCATGTACCTCTGGGGTCCGCTGCTGTTGCGCCTGATCTTCCGCGCATTTGTCGTGGTGGTCGGGTTCCTCATCCTCTCGGGCGCCGTCAATACCGCGATCATCGGCTCCAATGGCGTCCTGAACCGAGTCTCCGAAGATGGCGTCCTCGCCGATTGGTTCCGCTTTCCCCACCGCAAGTACGGGACAAGCTCCCGCATCATCAACATGGTCGTTCTGCTGCAGATCCTCACCATTCTGGCGAGCCGCGGCGACGTCTATGTGCTCGGTGAAGCGTATGCCTTTGGCGTGATTTGGAGTTTCACCTTCAACAGCTTGTCCATGCTTGTCCTTCGCTTTAAGTACAAAGGTGTGCGCGGCTGGAAGGTTCCCCCGAACGTCACCATTGCCGGAACCGAAATACCCATCGGTCTGCTGTCGGTATTCCTCGTTCTACTCTCAACGGCCCTCGTGAACCTGGCCACCAAATCCGTCGCTACCGTCGCTGGTGTCTCCTTCTCGGTCGTCTTTTTCGTGATCTTCACGGTTTCCGAACACGTGAATCGGAAAAAGCACGCGCTCGCCAAAGAGCATGTGAAGGATCACTTCCAGTTGCTGCAGAGCGACACGGTCGACCGCGGCTCTCTCGGCATCCGCCCCGGCAACGTGCTGGTGCCCGTCCGCGACTACAACACTCTCAATCACCTGCGCTGGGTCCTGGAGCATACCGACACGAGCGAACAGGACGTGGTCGTCATGACCGCCCGAGTAAGCCAATTCGGCACCGCCGCTTACGGTCTTTCCAGCGAGCAGGTCTTCAGCGATTACGAGCAGACCCTGTTTACGCGCGCCGTCTCCGTCGCCGAAAGTGTCGGTAAAAAGGTCTCACTCCTGGTGGTTCCGGCTCGTGACCCCTGGTCGGCCATCGCCCAGACCGCCCACAACCTCGAGTCTTCCACTGTCGCCGCCGGCCTCTCCAGCAAAATGACCAGCGCGGAGCAGGCGTTCGCCCTCGGCAGCGCATGGGAAGCCATACCGGAACCCAAAAAGCAATTTGTACTGCAGATCGTTCAGCCCGAAGGCATCGTCGATACCTTCCGTATCGGCCCACACACGCCCACCATGAAGAACGAGGACGTCGCCCTGCTTCATCGCTTGTGGCTGAATGTCACCCGGGAACCGGGTTTGGAAAACGTCCACCACCACGACATTCTGACCGAGGCCCTTACCCGCTTCGCCCGCGACTATGGTGCGCACGACCATGCAGACATCGTGAAGGAATTGCGGCGCCACGGCACCGAAAGCGGCCCTCTCCCCGTTCGCCGCATCGCCGATCAGATTCACACCGTGCAGCCCGAACCCACTCGTTCCGATCGCGACGACGGACCGCATAGTCCAAAAGAGTAAGGCCGATGGATCAGACGGGAATTGACGCCGGTGGAGAGACGGGCTCCCCGCCCGTCCTTGCGCAGTTAGAAGGCCCAGGCGGGAAGCCTCAACCAGAGCAACGCGACGAGATCACTTCACTCTAGGCGAATCCAAATCCGCGGCCTTCTGATCGTCCCCGTGAATCACCCCATCCTCTTCTGCATAAAACGATCTGTGGTCGCTGTCCATGTTCTTGGGCGTCATGGTAAGCACGAAACCGTCATGATTCGCACGATCATGGTTGGACCGGAAGCTGGCCGTGTAATCCCCGCGCTCGGTGGTGTGCGCCATGCGCTTGGTGAAGGTTCCCGTCCCCGCCAGAGATGCCAGCGAATCCGCATACTTGCTATGCCGTTTCTTGTATGCGTTCTCCGCCCGGAGCACCACCCGCATGTAGCCGAGCGCCTGCGCCTCCGATTCCGATCGCGCCGGATCGCCCGGAAACTTCGGCTGATACGCTGCTGAAGGTTGCGCTGTCGTTTGCGCCGACGTTTGCTCCGACGTTTGCCCTGACGTTTGCTCCTGCGCCCATCCCAGCCCCGCCCCAACCATGCCGACCGCCAGAATCCCTGAACAATACTGCTGTATCCGCCCTCGGTTCACCGCAAAGTCCTCCTCTGATGCCAGATTTGGGGGTTACCCCCGTAATTTGTCGCGATCACCAATCGTTTCAATTCTTCACTGCTTCAGGCAAGCTTGGACAGGATGCAATCCTAACAGGGAAACCTTGATGAAAGCTGCCGTCGCCAGAAAGCCGCTGATCCGTGTCGCCGTAGTGGAGAGCGATCCACTGCGATTTGTAGGATTCCGGGCCCTCTTTGACACCGAACCTGATCTGGAGTTGGTCTCCGCCTCGCTGGCCGATCTTGGCCAGCTGCAAGCCATCGATCTGGTGCTTCTGGGCAATCGCGGCGGCCAGAACCTGTATGACATCATGGCCAGCATGAAGGCCATCCGGCCCGATCTGCGCATCATCGTGACCGGTTCCGGCATGGACGACGAAAGCGTCCTCAAGGCCATCGCGGCAGGCGCTAAAGGCTACGTGGACGAGGCCGCTTCGCCAGCCGAGTTTATCCAGGCTCTCCGAATCGTGAATCAGGGTTCGGTGTGGGCTTCGCGCCGCGTACTCTCGACCTTCATCGAACGCGTCAGCGCATCCCCCGGTCGCATCTTCCCCGCCGGCCGGATTACCTTTACCGACCGCGAGAAGGAAGTCCTGGAGATGCTGGTTGCCGGCCGTTCCAACAAAGAGATCGGCTCCGCCCTGGGCATCGAAGAACGCACCGTGAAGGCTCACGTCGCGAAACTGATGCGCAAAGTCGGAGTGCAGAACCGCATCGCCCTCTCCGTCCACGCCATCACGCATTCCCTGGTGACGGCGAAGTAGCTTCTGGCAGACTGCGGGGAAACCTCGATTCCGCACTTGATTTTGGGTGGCGCAGCACGTCAGCGCTGCGGGCACCGCTTTGTTGTGAGATTGGCCCTCCAGTAAACCATAATTCTCAGTTAGTGCAATCCCTGATTTCGTCAAAAACCGTCCTCCTCCAGCGATTCAGTGGCACAATGAGGCTGGGAAGCTGGTGCCGCGAGGCATTCCGGTCATGCGGTTCCCCCCCATAGAATGTAACCATGTCGAAGACGTATCTGAATCCCCAAGCCCTCTTCCCAAGTCAGCGGTATGGTTTCTCTCAGGGAGTCGCCACGCAGGGAAAAACTACGGTATACGTATCCGGTCAGGTGGGCTGGAACGCTATCCAACAAATCACCGGTCCCGCCGATCTCGGGGTTCAGACCCGTCAAGCTTTGGAGAACATCGAGGTTGCCGTCGCAGCAGCCGGCGGGAGTCGGACTGACATCGTATCACTGCGTTTGTACATCGTGGGCGACCAGATCCACAACGCCGTATCGGTGCGTGAAGCCTTACTCGGCTTCTTCCCGGCAGAGCATCTGCCGACCAGCAGTTGGATCGGTGTATCCGCTCTAGCCAGCAAAGATTTCCTGATCGAGATTGAAGCCGTTGCCGTTCTGGAGTAAGAACGGAGCCTTGATCTGCGGTTGTTGGAGAAAAATCACCATAGCGCTCGTTGACCTCGCAACCGGGGTTTTGAGCGCTAACGCCCGCTAACGACAGTTGAGGCTGCTGTCTCGTCCGGAACTGCTACGAGATCCAAGCCATTCTGATCATCGTTAGTGGGATTCGAGGTGCTGATTATTCGCAACTGCTGAAACCCGTGTGCTGGTTGCGCTCCGAACCGTTTTGTCCTTGTCCAGCACCCGATACAGCGTCTGCATTCCGCCCTTCATGTGGTCGTCCACGTGGCAATGAAACATCCATGTGCCGGCCCTGTCCGGCACCATATCGGCGGTGACGACCTGCGCCGGGCCGATCGTCGGCAGCACGTCCATGTACTGCCCTTGCACGCTGACCACGTTGCCATGCCAGTGCGGCGTGTGAAAGTTGAAGCCGATGCCCATCGTCATCACATACCAGCGCACGTGCTCTCCCTTGCGCATGGTGATCATCGGTCCGTTGCTGAAGAGGTATCCGTTGATCGTCGCTTTCATGTTGCTTGTGCCGAACCCGGTTCCCAAAGGGAGATCTCCATTACCCTCTGGATCGAGCGGAATATATTCGGCCATATTGACCTTCGAGGGGTCGGCGAAATTCGTCTTGACGTTGTGCTCGAAGTAACGACTCTGGTTCTCGTCAATGATCATGAACAGCGAAAAGAACTCATGCGCGATGTCCTTGGGCGAGCCGTCGGGGCGTGCCATGCCTTTCCGAGTGATCACAATCGCGCCGATTAGGCCTGCGTTTACGTCCTTGGGTTCGTAGTTGTGAGAGTGATAGAGCCACGCGATCGAACTTCCATCCTGCGGTCCAGGGCCAGCCTCGGGGCGCACTTCCCAAGTGTAGATGTGAGTCTTGCCCGGAGGCACTAAGCCATTCGCTTCGGGATGCTCCATGCCATCCGCATACATAGCGCCCTCTGAATCGCGCTCGTACGCCACGCCATGAGGGTGCAGGCTGACCGGAAAACTCGTGTTGTTACGCAAAACTACCTTGATCGTGTCTCCCACCTCGGCACGAATAACGGGCCCCAGCAGTCCCATATGCGCCAGGTCCGGGGAACGAGGTTTTTTCGTGCTAAACGTGGCGTCGGTATATTCGTGAAAGACAGCTTTCCGATAGGTGCGCCCGATGCGGTTTGCGGTATGCTCGGTGAAGGCTTTTCCGTAACCGTCGAAATCTTTACCCATCATGACGTCTATTCCATCCGGCGTGTAGTCCCAATCAACTTCTTCTGCGCACAGGTAGTACGTGCGCACTTTTGTGGCGGACGTTGTTCTTCCTTGATGTTTGGTCGGTTGCGAGTAGCCATTTGTGCAGAGCAGCGCGGCGACCGCAAGACATGCCGGCAGCAGTCGAGTTTTCATCTGATTTCCTCTTCGTGAAGAGTGAGCAGCGCAATTGCGGCTGATTTTACATCAGCACCACATCGAATTCTGTATTTTTCGCTCTCTTTTCGTCACAATGGCAGTAGATTGGCGTTAAATCCCTGATTACGACAATTGACGATTCCTGTGCACAAGTCAGGAGCATGGAAGGATTGCCTTGGTTACTGCAGCTTCGCGTATTCGGCTTTGGCTTCCTTCAAGATGGGATTTCCGGGTCGGCAGCCTTGCACGATGAGGCAAGCTGACGTAGCTCTCACTGCGGCAGCCCCACCTTCTGCACCAGTTCAGCAAACCGTGGGTCAGAACGTAAGGGATCGAGTACGACGTTAGTCTTCAAACCCATCAGCAAAGAATCGCGCTCCTGATAAGCGGTGTTGAGCCACCTGAAAGCCGCATCTTTGTGTCCTAAGTCGGCATACAGCTCAGCGATTCTGTACGCAGACGAATAGCCAGTCTTGCGTTGCGCTTGCCGAGTCTCGATGCCTTTTGTGAGAGCGCCCTTCCAGCCCGTGGAACGAAATCCTTGCTCCATAGCAGAAGCGAATTCAGATTCGTTTCGGTCGCCGGAGAGTTTTCCATAGGCTTTCCATTCTTTAATGATCTCCGGGTACATGCGTTTCCCCCGATAGGCAAGAACTAGACAAAGGTGTGCAAAGGCGAATGTCGGGTTCTCATCTGTCAACTTCTGACAGATGACAATGGCCTCGTCGTACTGGCGTGCCCAGATATAATTGACTCCGACAGCCGTGCTGATGACCGGTGACAGCGGATCGAGTTGATGGGCACGATTGGCTTCAGCAAGGGCTTCCTGCTGCCTGCCACCAATCCAGCCGATTTGTTCCGCGTACCATTGGTGTGCCGTGGCGTCGTTGGAATCTAGTTCGAAAGCCTTCTTGAACTCAGCCTCCCCTCCGACAAAATCCCACTCGTACTCCATCTCGCTGTAGCCCAGAACGGCATGGGGACGAGCCAAGGTCGCGTCCAACGTCAGCGCCTTGCGGGCGGCGGCATTCGACTTCGGAAAGTTTTCGCTGGGAGCGCCACCATAGTCAGGCAATATGCCATAGGCATCGGCCAGACCCGAATACGCCAAAGCATAGCCGGGGTCTTTGGCAATGGCTTGATCGAAATAGGAGATTGCTGCCTGAATGTCCGAAGCCGTTCGTTTGTTCCAGTAGTAACGCCCCTTCAAATACAACTCGTAGGCTTCTGGATTCTGCGTGCCCTGTTTGGTGACCTGCTGCTTTTGTGAGACGCTGAGCTTACGTAACCTTTCCGCAATGTCGCCCACAATCTGCTGCTGCAACGAGATGATGTCCGCGCTCTTGCCGCTGTAGTGCTGCCCCCAGATTTCGGTGTTGTCCCGAACATCGGTAAGCTCGGCACTCACTTCGATGCTGTCACCCCGTGGCACCACTCGGCCGCTCACCAACGCCGACACGCCTAACTCGCTGCCTACCTTCTGTGCATCTACATCCTTCCCTTTGTAGTGGAAGACCGAGTTGCGCGACTTCACCTTCAACTGGGGCACATGCGCGAGGTTACCGATCAACGACTCGGTGATGCCGTCGCTGAGATATTCGGTGTTGGCATCGCCACCCCCGTTTGTGAAGGGGAGCACGGCAATCGAATCGATCCGGGCTGTCCTGCCAGATCGCAAATACCAAGCGCCACCAGCCACCAGTCCAATGGCGGTGATGCAGGCAGCTATGACGAACCAGAGCTTGCGACGTTGGAACGTCTTGTCAGGCAGTGTTGGTGTGGCAGCGATCTTGCCGCTCTCCGTGTCACGCTTCAGACGCTTTAGATCGGCTCGAAGCTCGGCGGCAGACTGACAGCGAACGTCGCGGTCTTTTTCCAATGCCTTGTTGATGACTTGTTCCAGTCCGGCGGGGACATCGGGATTCAAACGCACAGGCGCTACCGGTGCTCGCTCCAGAATGGCATTGAAGATCAGCGCCGAAGTGTCGCCCCGAAACGGCAGCATTCCAGTACACATCTCGTACAGCACCGCCCCAAACGAGAACAAATCCGTGCGAGCATCGACTTCCTTGCCCCGCACTTGCTCGGGCGACATGTAGGCGACTGTACCCAGCGCACTGCCGGGACTTGTGAGATGATCCTCGGACTCGACGGTCGGGCCGCTCGGATCAACATTCTCCGGTTTGAGCGTGACCTTGGCCAGCCCGAAATCCAGAACCTTCGCGTGACCGCGGCTCGTAACAAAGATGTTGGCCGGCTTGATGTCGCGGTGAATGATTCCTTTGGAGTGCGCCGCATCCAAGGCTTCCGCGATCTGGATACCGAGATCGAGCACCGTTTCGATCTCCATCGGCCGAGCCGCGATCAAGTGCTTGAGGGTCTGCCCTTCGAGCAGTTCCATCGCGATGAAGGTCCGGCTGTCGCACTCGTCAATCTCGTAGATGGTGCAGATGTTGGGATGGTTTAGCGCCGAAGCCGCTTGTGCCTCACGCTGGAAGCGAGCCAGTGCTTGAGGATTTCCGGCGAAATCGTCGGGCAGGAACTTGATGGCGACGAAGCGGTGGAGCTTGAGGTCTTCGGCCTTGTACACCACGCCCATACCGCCTCCGCCAAGCTTTTCGAGAATGCGGTAATGCGAGATGGCCTGTCCGATCATTTGGCTGCTCAAAGCTGGGCTGAAATGTTAGGACTGCAAGTCGGGCAAGTCAATGAAGCAAGAGGAGTTGGTGAGCTATCGAAGCGTCAATTGTCGAAAAATCCCGATTACACTCATCGACCGGGTTCTGAGTGATAACGCCGATTACAACAACTACTCCGGCATGGACCGCGGTAGCTGGAGCCCGAATTATGGCGCGTAAACCAGAAGGTGGAACGTGCCCGATATTGGCGCGGGCCGCGGATGCGGACGTTCCTTGGTCGGTTCCGGCGATTT
The DNA here is from genome assembly GCA_963772195.1 of uncultured Acidobacteriaceae bacterium. Classification (GTDB taxonomy): domain Bacteria; phylum Acidobacteriota; class Terriglobia; order Terriglobales; family Acidobacteriaceae; genus Acidiflorens. The sequence goes on from CAVYWE010000008.1 coordinate 182,673, forward strand.
TCCGAACTCGGCCGTATCGACGAAGATACGCGCCGTCTTCGGATCGTACGCCATGGTCTTGGCACCCAACTCCGTCTTTACCTTGCCAGCGTCGCTGTAGTGGTCAGGCGAGTCCTCATGAAAAATATGGACCCAACCCTCGCGAGTGGACACGAAGATCAACCCCGTTTTCGAGTCGTACACCTCCGCATCGGCGCCGCCGCTGATGGGAAACGACTGAATCACCTTGCCGTCATCGGCATTCATCACCACCAGCATCGCCGGTTCCCGGCCGGCGACGAACAGCCGTCGATGGTCGCGGTCCATCGCGATCGGAGCTGGCGCTCCCGCGGGCGCAATCGGCCAATGCGATTTCACCTTTAAGCTGCGGGAATCAATCGCCACTACTTCGCTCTTATCTTCCAGATTGTTGTAGATGGTCCCCTGCCCGTCGGCAGCGGCAAATTCCGGCCCCCCGCCCAGATCAATCGTGCCGACAGTGTTTCCCGTTGCCGGATCAATTGCTGTCGCGTTATGGCTGTCGCCATTAAAGGTGAAGACGTGCTTGGACGCAGGGTCGTAAATGATGCAGTCGGCATCCGGCGCAGCCTTCGCCTCACCCACCACCTTCAGCGTCTTGAGATCGAATATGATCGCCTTGCCCTGCGCGCCGTCACTGATGAAGCCGCGTCCCACTTCGGGCACCACTGCCACACCGTGGCTCTTCTTCAGCCCAGAAATCTTTCCCTCTTCTTCGCCCGTGTCTGCACTTACGACTAGTACTTCGCTCCCGTGCGATAGGTACAGGCGCCGCGAGTCGGGATCGAAGGTGATGTAATCGAAATACTCACGGTCTCCCGGCGCTGCCCCGAATTTATAGGTGTTCGCCAGGTGATAGTTGACCGTGGTCGCCGCGAAAGCCGTCACGCCGAGCATCAGGGCGCCGAGCATGATGCGATTACAAAATATCGATTTCATAGGCTTCTTCCTTCTTTCCCTACCGAAATCTTAAACCGTGTCACTGCGAAATCCCGAATAGTTGTTGAAACATCCCCCAATTACACCAATGACCAGCCAGGGACTAGTCAAACCCTCGTCCGGTTACCTAAGTACTGTGACCCCCGTAATCTTGTCCGCTTCCGCCGCCTGCCGCATACTCGCCTCACCTACCACAGAACCTGGGAGACGGGGTTGGAAACGGAGATTAGGGTCGCCGCTTTCAGCCCCGCATTTTTTTTGCCTTTAACCTGACTCACCCTGATCACTCCCCCGATAACCCCCGTTCTGCACCCCGCATCGAATAGAATCAGAGCTAGCAAATAAGACAACAGAATCCACACTCTGATCTCCCAAGTGAGGCATAATGCGACATTCCCTCGTTCTGCTGCTGCTCGTCTGTTTCCTGACATGTTTCCAAACAACGCTCCTTGCCGCTGATGAAGACGCCAAGGCCGCGGAAGCCCACACCAAAGCCGCCGGGCGTATCGAGGCCGCCGGCACGGTGCTCGATGAAATCGAGGCTGCTCCAGACCAGCGTATTCCCGAAGAAGTGTTGGGCTCGGCCGAATGTGTGGCCGTGGTTCCGTCGCTGCTCAAGGGGGGATTCGTCGTCGGCGGCCGTTATGGCAAAGGCGTTGCCAGTTGCCGCACTGAAAAAGGATGGAGCGCCCCCGCTTTCTTCACCATCGGCGGCGGCAGTTTCGGGTTGCAGATCGGCGGCCAGGCGGTCGATCTCGTCATGCTGATCATGAACAAGAACGGCATGAATAACCTGCTCTCCAGCCAGTTCAAGCTCGGAGCCGATGCCAGCGCCGCCGCCGGCCCCGTCGGACGCCACGCCTCCGCCGACACCGATTGGAAGATGAGGGCTGAGGTGCTGACCTATTCGCGCGCCCGCGGCCTCTTCGCCGGGCTCGAACTCCACGGCGCCGTCATCAAGCAGGACAAGGACAGCACCCGCGAATTCTACGGCCGCATGGTGCCCTTCAAAACATCTCTTACGGGAGAAATCGAACCTCCCAAAGCCGCTTACCCCTTCTTGAGCACGCTAGCCAAGTGGGCGCAGCAGGCGTCAAAATAATCAGTTCTCGGTTCTCGTTGTAGAGACGGGGCTTGCCCCGTCTCATTCTGCCGCAGGAGACGCGGCAAGCCGCGTCTCTACACTGAAAACCGCCCACCGTGCGAGAACGCCTTGAGTACGCTCTAGTCTGGCCCTGGGTAAAGATCCTGGGCTTGCTCCCTCGTCCCTTGGCGCGCGCCATCGGAATCACACTCGGATTAACCGTCTACGCCGTTCACGGACGCCTGCGTCGCGTCGGCCTGCGCAACCTGGCTCTCGCCTTCCCCGAAATGTCGCAGCGCGAGCGCCGCCGCCTGCTTCGCGGCGAATTCATCTCCCTCGGACGCCAGCTCGCCGAAGTTTGCCTCTTCCCTCGCTACACCCGCGAAAATGTCTCCCGCGTGGTCGTCTATGACGGATTTGAAAACTTCGAGCGCGCGTACGCTCGCGGCAAAGGCGTTCTTTTTCTCACCGCTCACCTCGGCGCCTGGGAACTCTCAGCTTTCGCTCACTCTCTGCAGGGCCATCCGCTCTCGATCGTCATGCGCTCCCTCGACAATCCCTACATCGACGCCTTCATCCAGCGCTACCGCACCATGCACAGTAACCGCACCGTGGACAAAGACGATTTCGTGCGCGGCCTGCTCTCCGCCATGCGCGCCGGCGAAACGGTGGGCATCCTCATGGACACAAACATGACTCCACCCCAAGGCGTCTTCGTCGATTTCTTCGGCATCCCTGCCTGCACCGCCAGCGGCCTAGCCCGCATCGCCCTGCGCACCGACGCCGCGGTAGTCCCCGGCTTTACCGTCTGGGATTCGAAACTGCGCAAATACATCCTGCGCTTTGATCCCGCCGTCGATTTGATTCGCACCGGTGATGACCAGGCCGACATCGTAGCCAACACTGCCAAGTTCACCAAAGTCATCGAAGACTTCATCCGCCGCTATCCCGACCAGTGGCTGTGGGTACACCGCCGCTGGAAAACTCGCCCAGCAGGCCAGCCGCCGCTCTACTAAGCTTTTAGTGTGGGGACGGGCGCCTCGCCCGTCCAAGCCGAGCGAAGCTCGGCAGCTGCCGCGTGTGGCAAAGAACTCGGCGTTGTACACACCCGCCTCGCAAAGCGACAATAGACAACCATGAAGCAAACCTTGCGCGATCTCGCCGAGCAGCTCGGCTGCCGCCTCCTCGGAGACAGTTCCATCACCGTGACCAGCGTCTCCAGCCTACAATCCGCCACCAGCGGCAACCTCGTCTTCGTGGAGGATGCCCAGCATCTCGACGCCGCACTCGGCTCGTCGGCCGCCGCCGTGATCGCCGGAGACTTCGCCACCACCGCCACCTCCAAGCCCATCCTGATTTCCGCCCAGCCGCGCCTCACCTTCGCCCGAGCCGCAAAGCTTCTCCGCGACCCCGATCGCAATTGCGAAATTCATTCCACCGCCATCGTTCCCGCCTCCGCCAAGATCGGCAAGAACGTTGCCATCGGCCCCCGCGCCATTCTCGGTGAACACGTCAAGATCGGCGATGAAACCACCATCGGAGCCGGTTCAGTAATCTGCGAGGCAGTGAGGATCGGAAGCCGTTGCCGCATCGATCCGAACGTCACCATCTATCCCGGCACCACTCTAGGCGACCGCGTCATAGTGCAGGCAGGAGCTGTCCTAGGCAGCGAGGGATTCGGCTACGTCCGCGATTCCGAAACCGGACACTACGAACAATTCCCTCAAATCGGACGCCTGGTAATCGAAGACGATGTCGAGATAGGAGCCAACTCCACCATCGACCGCGGCGCTCTCGACGAAACCCGCATAAGCCGCGGCACAAAGATCGACAACCTCGTGCACATCGGCCACAACGTCCAGATCGGCCAGGACGTGGTCATAGCCGCGCAGACAGGACTCTCCGGCAGCGTCACCATCGAAGACAACGTCATCATGGGCGGCCAGGTGGGCATCGCGGATCACGTGCGCGTCGAAGCCGGCGCCATCCTGGGAGCCCAAAGCGGCATCCCAACCAAGAAAATAATTCGCGGCAAGGGCGTCGTTTTCTGGGGAACCCCCGCCCGCCCCATTCGGGAGTATCTTAAGGAATTGGCGTTCCTATCGCGGTCAGCGAAGAAAGACCGCTGAGCAGAATTCAATTTTCCCGTAGAGACGCGGCTCGCCGCGTCTAAGCCCGTGCGACGAGCTACGCACCTATGGCTAACGGCTAAGTGCTAACCGCTAAGAGCTGCTTTCTCATGCCCATCCTAGTCATCGGCGGACACACTCGCAGCGTCGGCAAAACCAGCGTCGTTGCCGGCCTCATAGCCGCCCTGCCCAGCTTCCACTGGACCGCCCTCAAAATCACGCAATACGGACACGGCATCTGCTCCGCCAACGGCGCACCCTGCGACTGTGCCACCGCCGATCATTCCTTTGCTGTGTCAGAAGAAAAAAACCGCTCCGGCGAATCCGACACTTCGCGCTTCCTGATCGCCGGGGCCGATCACTCCTGGTGGGTCCGCACCGAGCAGGGACACCTCGCTGAAGCCATGCCCCGCATCCGCAAGATTCTCGCCACCACGCAAAACGCAATCATCGAGTCGAACAGCATCCTGCGTTTCATGAAACCAGATCTCTATCTAACCGTGCTAGATCCAGCAACCGCCGATTTCAAAGCATCCGCGCAAACTTTTCTGGACCGCGCCGATGCCGTCCTACTGCACTCCGTCGAAAACTCAAAGAGCCCAGCCTGGAAACACGTCTCGCTGAAACCCGTAAACGACCGCCCCATGTTCGCGATCCATCCGCCAAACTACGTCACTCCAGAAATCATCGAGTTTGTTCGCGCGCGTTTATCACGGTTTTCCCTGACCTCGCGCCCCAACAATTCCCTGTCATCCTGAGCGAAGCGAGGATGTCCGCGAAGCGGAAGTCCTCGCGGAGTCGAAGAGCCTGCCCTGAGCCTGCCGAAGGGACCCCTACATCCTCGATCGCGGTCGCGGTCCACCAGGGTCAGCCCACGTCACAACCCGAAATTGTTAAAATTTCTCCGCGCCCTCTGCGTCTCGGCGGTGAGCCAGCCCTACCCCGCATACATCCCAATCACCCGCTCAATCGCCCTCCGGCACACCGCGCAAAACGTTTTATGCCGCGTGAACATAATGCAGTCCACCTCAGGACGGTAGTATCCCTTCGCCTCATAGTTCGCACCCTCGAACGCTCCAACCTTTCCCGCGTATTTCTGCGAACCGAGCATCGCATCTTCCTTCTCGCGCTCTTTGCGGAAAAGCTCATCCATCTCCGCCTCGGGCTTCCCTGCCGCCCGCAGCTCGCGGCGCTGCCGCTGGATGTCCCGCTCAAAGCGATCAAACTCCTCTTTATCCCATGGCGTAGGCACCGGAGTCCCCGCCGCGACCAGATCCTTCCACTTCAAATTTGCCGGATCAAGCAACGCGGTCACATTCGGCTCCCACGGCTCCGTCTTATTCGCCGGCGGCAGATACGCCACATCCGACGTATAGTACTCATCCGCCAGCCCGGCGAAATGGTGGCCAAACTCGTGCACACCCACATATCCCGCCCACAAATTGTCGATCGCCACGGTCGCATACTGATTGAAAATTCCGCCGCCACCGTAAGTCTGCCCGTTAACCAGAATCTCGATGAACTCATAAGGCGCAAACGACGCCACATCCCGCAACGCGCGGTTCTCTGTGGTCAGCACATAGCGCTCGGTGCCAAATGTGTCGTACGAAGCGCCGACCGGCGACCGCCGATAAATTCCGCTCGAAGGCCGCGACACGCCCGACTCCTCCGCCGCCGGACACAGTCCCCACACGTTGAAATCTTTCCGATGCTCGCGAAATGGCGATGTCGAAAACACCGCCTCCACAAACCGCCGCGCGTCTTTCTCAAACTTCGGACGCTCTGCCGTCGTGTAGCCATCGCCCAGCACCAGCAAGTCCACCTTGGTCGCCGGATCGCCCATCTTCTGCAATTCCATCAACGCCCCCGGCGAAGGTGGACGCGAACGATCCACGAACTTGTCCTCCGGATCGACCACCGTCTTCCATACTTCCTGAAAGCCACTCCCAGCACGCTCTTTCAGCGACACTTCCACCGGCGCCTCAGGACTCGGAAAGCGCAGCGACTCCGAAAACGTCCGGTTCCCATGCAGCGCCTCTTCCGTCGTCTTCCACTCTCCAAACACGGAATTGAATCCGCGCGAGTACAGCAACTTCCCGCTGCCTCGCTCGCGCACTTCAAACAGATACTCTCCCAACTGACTTTCATCGATGGACTTGTTCAAATTCCCCGGCCACTCCAGCGGCTCCAGCACCACCCGATCCAGGCTGAACCATTCGTCGTGCGAGTTCCCAGTGTGGTAATAATCGACGCGCAGAGTGCGCGGCGCAGATAAAGTTGCGGAAAAACTGGGCGTGGAAAACGTGGAAAAACTGAAAACGCCAAATAGAAGAGAAGAAACAATAACGCCGAGGGCTCGTTTCATGCCCGGAATTGTACGCTACGACCCCGCCTTGATCTCAACCGCCTTGTCGTTCTGAAACGTAATCACCAGCGGCTTTCCAGCATTCGAATAATGCAGAGTTCTCGACCCGTAATCGCCCGAACCCTCCGGCACGCCCGCTCCAATCGCAAAGCTGGCCTGTAGCTCGCTCATCCCGGCTTGCACTTCATGAGCGTCAATCTTCTGCCAGACGTCGGCGGCCCAGTGCTTATAAAGATCATGCGGATCTTCAATGAAGAAAATGTCGTCGGCGCGAAGCTTGAAGTCGCTACCCTTCTCCGCTCCAATCGGAACCGCGTAGGTCTTGCCGTCCAGCGAAAAGCATGCCAGCACCTGCTTAAGCCCGGGAGCCTGCGGAGCAACATCGGTCACCACATCCTGAATCGCAAGCTTCTGCAAAGGCAACAGCACTCCCGCCTCATGTCCGAAATCGGTCTTGTGCCGTTTCGAATCGTACGGATAATACGTGAGCTGATAACCGTACTTCACCCACACTGGCTGCTCGGTAAATTGCCGTGCCGACTTCAGATCGTAAGCATGCACCCTCTTGGGCATAACGTAATAATCCGCCTTCAGCGACGTCTCCAGCTTGGGCTTCGCGTCTTCCTTCATCGCTTCGTGGCGCTGGTACACGATGTATGCCGCGCGCCCGCCCGCAAGCACAATGGCGACTGCCAAAAAGATCTGCAGTTTTTTCTGAAACTCCGGATCGATAGCCATGGGCTTGGTCTTAGGGTTCCTTAGTGATGTTTTCCTTAGTGTGACTTCGCGCCCTTCGTGGTTAAGATTTCGCACGCGCAATCGGTTAAACTATAACTAAACACCATTCAGCCGGCCGCAAAGGAAATCCATGCCCATAGCCCAAGATGACGTTCTGAACGCACTCAAGCAGTGCTACGATCCCGAAATCCCCGTCAACATCGTCGATCTCGGCCTGATCTATGAAATCCGCTTCGACGACGTACCTGAAGGTCAACAGGATGTCACCGTCAATATGACCCTCACCGCTCAAGGCTGCCCCGAACACGTCAACATAAGCGCACAGGTCAAGTCCCGCGTCGAGCAACTCCCCGGCGTCCGCAACGCCAACGTCAACGTAATCTGGGAACCCGCGTGGACTCCCGAACGTCTAAGTCCCGAAGCCCGCAAGCAACTAGGAATCGACTAAGCGAAGCGCCCGTGTGGTGACGGGGCTATGCCCCGTACTCTGGCCCGTGCTTAGTACTCCCCCAACTCCTCAAACGCCCGCGCCGCACGCCTTTCCGCCAACTCTTCGATCCGGTTGCCGATCCTGATTGCGAGATCCAGAAACCGCGTCCCCTGCCGCACATACGACGGTAACTCTTCGCGAATCCGCACAAACTGCTCCGGATACTCCGACGCCAGCACCGCCAATCCCACGCTTCCGACCAGCACCGCCGCCGGACGTCTCCCCTTCAGCACCAACAAAGCCGCCGTTCCCGCCGACCCCGCAATCACTGCCCGCTTCCAGTTCTCCATGTCGTCTCCTGAAGCCGTCGCCTGAAATCATCGCCCGACGCCGGTCCGGCCATGCCTGTCTCCAAGCAGGATTCTATCCCCGTCTACACGAATATTGTAGATTGTTCACCCTCCAGATAAAACCTGGAATGCCAATCCTCCAAGTCCGCAGTAGCGCTTTCCCCCGTGCCCCCTGTGCCACCCCTGTGCTCCCTGTGGTTCAGTTTTTCGCTGGTGGACGCGATCCTCTCGATGCCAGACTGCACAGTACGGAAAACGCGCGAACAACGTATCCATGCTTTATACTGCCGCCGAAGCTCCATCTTAGAACTATCAACCGAACGATCGAACCACACCTATGATGCGAATTCACGCGCTCGCGTTTCCGACCGCACTTCTCTGCGCTCTTCTCTGCGCCGCCTCTCCCGCCTCCGCCCAAGCCAAGCCCCGAGCCCGCGATCTCGGCGTCCCCTTCGACGGCAACCCTGGGCCCAACAACGCCATCACCGACGTCAAAGGCGTCGAAGTCGGACACACCACACTAATCTCCGGCAACGGCAAGCTCAAAGTCGGAGAAGGCCCCGTCCGCACCGGCGTCACCGCCATCCATCCGCGCGGGAAGGACGCGAACGACTCCGTCTTCGGCGCCTGGTTCACGCTCAACGGCAACGGCGAGATGACCGGCACAATCTGGCTCGAAGACTCCGGATTCCTCAACGGCCCCATCATGATCACCAACACGCACAGCGTCGGCGTGGTTCGCGACGCCGTCATTGCCTGGAAAGTGAAGCGCGGCGAGCCCGACATGGAAGGCTACTGGTGGTCATTGCCCGTGGTTGCCGAAACCTGGGATGGCTATCTCAACGACATCAACGGATTCCACGTAAAACCCGAGCACGTTTTCCACGCGCTCGATTCCGCGCACGGCGGCCCCGTCGAAGAAGGCAATGTCGGCGGCGGAACCGGCATGATCTGCAACGAATTCAAGGGAGGGATCGGAACATCCTCACGCGTGCTCGATGCGAAAGCCGGCGGATACACGGTCGGCGTGCTCGTGCAGTGCAATTACGGACGCCGCGACCAACTCCGCATCGCCGGAGTTCCCGTCGGCAAGGAGATTCCCGAACACCCCGCCTACGGCGAAGACGTCGGCTCGATCATCATCGTCGTCGCCACCGACGCGCCGCTCATCCCGACGCAATTGAAGCGCCTCGCCCGCAAAGCCTCTCTCGGACTCGGCCGCGACGGCAGCTACTCCGGCGACGGTTCCGGAGACATCTTCGCCTCCTTCTCCACAGCAAATCCGCGAGCGGCCGATCCCAAGGGCGTCCGAGACCTGAAAATGCTGCCCAACGACAGCCTCGATCCCCTGTTCCTGGCCACTGTCCAAGCCACGGAAGAAGCCGTAATCAACGCCATGGTAGCCGCCGAAACCATGACCGGCATAGACGGCCACACAGCCATAGCCCTGCCCCACGACCGTCTGCGCGAGGTTCTAAACAAATACAACCGCCTGGCAAAATGACTCAGGGTAGTGTGGGGACGGGCGCCTCGCCCGTCCAAGCCGAGCGAAGCTCGACAGCTGCCCGCGGCCAAAGCAACTCTGGGTTCTCCACCACGTTACCTTAGCTGCCCAACCAACGCGTAACCGCTCCCGCTTGCACAAGGACTACAATTAAGCCAGTGAAAGCCTATAAAATCCAGCGCATCAAGAGCGGCATGAAGTTCACCTGCACGCATTGTGCACACAGCGTCAGCACGTTGGACTTCGACGCCAAGGGCGGCAACCTCCGCACCCAGGCCGCAACCGCGATCAATGACCACGCCCGCAAAGCGCACTCGGCACCCCCGATAATTTCCCCCTCAGATACTCAACAGCGCACCTGGCGCTAGTCCCATTTTCCAATACCGGCAAACTGTAGCACGTGGCTCGCGACTTTTTCGGTAACATGGGTGTCTCCAGTCGGACACTGTCCATGATCGAGCGATTCGACTTCCCCGATCTCCGCGAACTGTTTGCCAAAGCCAACGAGGAAAAGTCTGGCGACCAGTTGGCCGGCATAGCCGCGCGATCGGAACGAGAGCGAGTCGCGGCGAAACGCAAACTTGCTGACTTGACGCTGGACGAAATCGTCCGCCGCCCTCTAATCGACCCTTCCGAAGATGACGTCACGCGCCTCATTCTGGACTCATTCGACCAGCAAGCCTTCCGCTCCATAGCAAGCATGACCGTAGGCGAGTTTCGCGAGTTCCTCCTCGACGACGGAACCACAGACAGCCAACTCCAGCCGCTGCAGAAGGCCATCATCCCCGAAATCGCCGCCGCGGTAGCCAAGCTGATGAGCAACAAGGATCTGGTGCTCGCGGCCGCCAAAATCCGCAACGTCACACGCTGCCGCAATACCATGGGAGAGCGTGGAGTGCTCGGCATCCGCGTGCAACCCAACCACCCCGCCGACGACATCGGCGGCATTCTTCTATCTGCATTCGAGGGACTTCTCTACGGCTGTGGAGACGCAGTCATCGGCGTGAATCCCGCCACCGACTCGGTGGAGACAGTCAGCGCGATTCTCATAGCGTTGAATCGCCTGGTGGACACATACGAAATTCCCACGCAGGTGTGTTGTCTGGCACACATCACTACACAACTGGCCGCGTTAAAGAGCGGGGCGCCCGGAGACCTTCTTTTCCAATCCGTAGCGGGAACGGAGGCGGCCAACCGCAGCTTCGGAATCACCTTGAACATGCTGCGCGAGGGCCGTGAACAGGTTCTCGAACATCATCGCCAGCGGGATACTCGCTGGGCCGGCGATGACGTGATGTACTTCGAAACAGGTCAAGGCAGCGCTCTCTCCGCCGAAGCGCATCACGGAGTCGATCAACTGACCCTCGAAGCGAGAGCCTACGGAGTCGCGCGGGTCTACCAGCCTTTTCTCGTCAACAGTGTAGTCGGCTTCATCGGCCCCGAGTATTTGTACGACGAGCGCCAGATCATCCGCGCTGGACTAGAAGACCATTTCATGGGCAAATTGCTTGGCTTGCCGATGGGTTGCGACGTCTGCTACACGAATCACGCCGCCGCCGACCAAAATTCCGCCGACAACCTGCTCCTGCTTTTGACGGCCGCAGGCTGCAACTACTTCATGGGCGTTCCGTGTTCCGACGACGTGATGCTAAATTACCAATCCACCAGCTATCACGACGCATTGGCCGCGCGGCGCCTCTTCCATCTGCGTCCCGCACCGGAGTTCCTCGCGTGGTTGCAGCGCATGGGCATCTATCGCGATACCGAACCGGCGTCTCTCGACTCATCCGCAAGGCGCCAACTCATGCACGGTTTGGAATCTTCCCTGGAGAGTGCGCTATAAATTTCCGCCTTTCAAGATTAGCTGCGGAAAGACTCGTGTAGAGACGGGGCTTGCCCCGTCTAGGATTAATCTGAAATGTTTGGCTTCGCGCAAGCTTCGTATCAGGGCATCGCTTTAGCGATGCCGAAAGTCGTTCAAAATGAGATGCCCCTTTAGGGGCTGGGCGTCACAACCCAATTTCTTTGCGCAGCCTGCGAAACAGGGATACTTTGAATGCCTCCGAAAGATGACAAACTCGCACCGCTCGACGACCTGTCCGAGATCGTGAGGAAAGTGCGCGCCCAAACTCCGGCGCGCCTGTTAGCCGGCCGGAGCGGGGCAGCATACAGAACAAGTACTCAACTGGAACTGCGCGAAGCCCACGCCGCCGCCCGCGATGCCGTGCGCGCGGAATTAAATCTCCTCACAAATCTCGGCGACGACTTCGTGCGCAAGTGGAATCTGTTTGAAGCCCGCTCCCAGGCGGCGACTAAAGATCAATATCTTTTGCGCCCAGACCTGGGCCGTCACCTGAATGACGTGTCCTGCGCCGAGGTGACCAAGCGTTGCGCCACGGGACGCGATTTCCAAATCGTAATCGGCGATGGCCTCTCGGTGACCGCCGTCGCCTTGCAAATCCCTCGACTATTGCCGCTCCTCTGTGAAGGAGCAAAGACGCGCGGTTGGAGTCTCGGCGAGATATTTGTGATTCGTCACTGCCGTGTAGGCATTCTCAACGAGCTTGGCGAATTGCTGGAGCCCAAAGTCGCCGTCCTCCTGATAGGAGAACGCCCAGGATTGGCGACCGCCGAAAGCCTCTCCGCCTACATGGCGTACCAGCCGAAAGCCTCAGACACCGACGCCAATCGCAATCTGATCTCAAACATTCACGCGCGAGGAGTAAGCACCGAACAAGCGACCCAGCGAATCCTAAATCTGGCAGCCTCGATGATGAAAACTCAAAAGAGCGGTTGCGAGCTTCGAGAAGAACTGCCTACTGTCCTCGCGGCCAGATAGCTCGATAGTTCCTATTCCTTCACCGCCCGATCCGTAATCTCCAGCCCCCTGTCAATAATCGCAAACGCCTCCCGCAGTTGCTGCTCATTAATGCACAGCGGAGGATTGGTATAGAAGGTATTCCACCTAACCAAGGTATAGAGCCCGTTTTCTCTGAAGAACTTGCCAAGCGCGACCATCTCGTCGGAAGTCCCGTTAAACGGAGCCATGGGCTGCCGCGTCTTGCGGTCCCGAATCAGCTCGACGATGCCGAACAGCCCGATCGACCGCACCGCTCCCACCGACCGGTGTTTCGCCTGTAACTCCGCGCCCAGGGTCTTCATGATCGCGCCCATCTTACGGGAATTCTCAATCAGATCGTCTTCCTCGTAAACGCGAATCGTAGCCATCGCCGTCGCGCATCCCATCGGATGACTATTGTAAGTAAGTCCTCCATAGAACACTTTGTCGTCGAAGTGCCTCGCAATATGTCGCCGCATTCCAACGGCGCCCAATGGGATGTAACTCGAAGTAAGTCCCTTAGCCATGCAAATTAGGTCAGGAACAACCTTCCAATGATCGACGGCAAACCACTTACCCGTGCGCCCAAAGCCCGACATCACTTCGTCGGCGATCATCAGAATCCCGTACTTGTCGCACAGTTTGCGCACGCCTTCGAGATACCCATCCGGCGGAACAAGAATGCCGTTCGTTCCGACCACCGTCTCCAGAATGAACGCGGCAATCGTGTGCGAGCCTTCCAGCTGGATAATTTCCTCGATCATGGCCAGCGAAGTTTCCGCCAGCTCCCATCCGCGTTCGACCCCGTGATAAGGATCGAGCACGCGCACCACGCCCGGAATCCCAGGCTCAGCGGCCCATCGGCGAGGATCGCCCGTAAGACTGATCGCGCCCGCAGTAGCACCGTGATACGAACGGTAACGCGCCATAATCTTGTGCCGTCCAGTGAAGAAGCGCGCGATCTTGATGGCGTTCTCGTTCGCTTCCGCGCCACCGTTCGTAAAGAAGAACGTATCAATATCGCCCGGAGTAATCTCCGCCAGCTTTTGTCCTAGCCGCGCCCGCGGCTCCGTCGCCATGAACGGATTGGCATAAGCCAGCACCGACGCCTGCTCGGCAATCGCCCGGATGACGCGCTCATCGCCGTGTCCGATGTTCACCGACATCAACTGGCTGTTGAAGTCGATGAAGCGCTTCCCTTCCGGCGTCCAGAAATAAATGCCCTTCGCACGCGCCACCGGGATAGGATCGACCTTGGATTGCGCCGACCACTCAAACAGTGTGTGTTTCTTGGTGAGATCTACAATCTCCTGGCCGGTCATTGGGGGGTTGGCAGTCGCAGTCGTCATCTACAAGAACTCCTCATGTTTCAACTTGCTCAGAACTTGCGCGAGTGCTCTTTCGCCCAGCGCTCGACCACAATTTTCTTCTCAGTATAGAACTCGATCGCGTCGCGTCCCTGTGCGTGCATGACACCGAAGAAGCTGTCTTTCCAGCCGCTGAAAGGAAAGTAAGCCATGGGCGCAGCCACTGCGATATTAATTCCGATATTCCCCGCCGGAGTTTCATAGCGGAAGCGCCGCGCCGCCGCGCCACTCGACGTAAACAGCGATGCCTGGTTGCCAAACGGGCTGCGGGCAACGATGTCCATGGCGTCGTCCATGTTGCTGGCATGAACCAGGCTGAGCACGGGACCAAAGATTTCCGTGTTGGTCAGTTCGCTGCTCGCGGGAACGTCGTCGAGCACTGTGGGCTTGACGAAATTTCCGGCTTCATACTTTGCGACCTTGGGATTGCGTCCGTCGAGCACGACCTTTGCCCCATCCCGCGCGCCGACGCCAATCAGATTCTGCACCCGTTCTTTGCTTTGGCGCGTAATCACCGGCCCCATCTGCACACCCTCGTCGAGTCCATTGCCCACACGCAAATTCGCCGCCGATTCAGTGATCGAATCGCGAAACGTTTTCTGCGCTTCGCCCACCGTCACCGCGACCGAGACGGCGAGACAACGCTGTCCCGCGCAGCCGAAAGCGCTGTCGGAAATAATCTGCGTAGCCATCGACATGTCCGCGTCTGGCAGAACGATGACATAATTCTTCGCGCCGCCCTGGCACTGCGCGCGCTTGCCGTTCGCGCCCGCGCGAGAGTAAATGTATCGCGCAACAGGAGTCGAACCGACGAAGCTGATCGCTCGCACCGCCGGATGATCGATCAGCGTATCAGCCGCAACTTTGCCGCCATTAACCAGGTTCGCCACGCCCTTGGGCAGCCCCGTCTTCTCCAGTAGCTCGAAAGCGAGTTTCATGGTGAGCGGCACGCGCTCCGAAGGCTTGACGATCAACGTGTTCCCGCACGCAATCGCGTAAGGCAGAAACCAGAACGGAATCATGCCCGGAAAATTAAAGGCCGTGATCGCCGCCACCACGCCCAGCGGCTGGCGAATCATAGTCTCGTCGATGCCGCGCGCCACATCTTCCAGGTTGTAGCCCTGCATCATCATGGGAATGCCGCAGGCGACTTCGACATTCTCGATAGCGCGCCGCATTTCCGCTTTCGCTTCGACAAATGTCTTGCCGTTTTCCTGCGTGATGGTGCGTGCAAAATCGTCGAGATGCTCTTCGAGCAGCATCTTCAGCTTGAACAGCGGCTGGATGCGGTCTTCAGCGGGAGTGCGCCGCCATTCCGGATAGGCAGCCTGCGCCGCATCAATCGCCCGCGTAACCTCACCGGCATCGGAGATTGGAACGCGGCCAAGGACTTCAGCCGTCGCGGGATTGACGACGTCTAGCCACTCGGAGGCTTGCGATTCCATCCAGTGGCCGTTGATGAAATTCGGAATCTTGGTGGCAGGAGGTGCGGCTACAGTCATATTCATAACTACCTTTCGCAATCGCAAAGAATCACGTAGGGACAGCCGCCCTCGGCTGTCCAGCCGGCGAAGCTCGGCTCACGCATCGAGCATCGACAAAAGCTTACCGGGCTACGCTCGGCTCGGGCGGGCGAGGGCGCCCGCCCCCACACAAGCCTCGGCAACATAAGCCAGCGCGGTTTCGAGCACGTCCATGGCTTCGTCCATCTGCGCGTCGGTGACGACCAACGGCATGAGCAGACGAATCACGTTGCCGTACGATCCAGCAGTAATCAACACCAGGCCATGCTCATAACAGTATTGTGACACTTGTTTGGTCTCTTCGTCAGCGGGCTCGCGGGTTGTCTTGGAGCGCACGAGTTCGAGCGCTTGCATGGCGCCAAGTCCCCGGACATCGCCCACCAGTTCCCACTGCGCCTGCCACTTCGCCGCACGCTTGCGGAAACGATCGCCCAGCACGTTGGCGCGCGCGCAGAGGTCTTCTTTTTCGATGATGTCGAGCACCGCTAGCGCCGCTTCGCACGCCGCGGGATTGCCTCCAAACGTGCCGCCGAGCTGTCCGACGCCGGGAGCATCCATAATTTCAGCGCGTCCCGTAACCGCGGCCATGGGCAACCCGCCTGTCAGCGATTTGGCCATCGTGACCAGATCGGGTTCCAATCCCAAACGCTCGCTGGCAAACATCGCGCCGGTGCGCGCGAATCCAGTCTGCACTTCGTCAGCTATCAGCAGAATGCCGTGTTTACGACAGATTGCGCCGAGCGTTGGATAGAACTCCGCCGGCGGTGTAACAAATCCACCTTCACCGAGGATAGGCTCGACGATCACCGCCGCCACCGATTCGGCCGCCACTACCCGTTTGAATGTGTCTTCGATGTGCCGCGCGCAATGCACTTCGCACGACGGATATTTAAGCGAGTACGAGCAGCGGAAGCAATACGCATAGGGAATGCGATACACCTCGCTCGGGAACGGCTCAAATCCCGCCTTGTACGGATGCGTCTTACTGGTCGCGGCCATCGCCATGTAAGTGCGGCCGTGGAACGCATCCTCGAAGCTGATGATCGCTTGCCGCTTCGTGTAGCAGCGCGCGATCTTGACCGCATTCTCGACCGCTTCCGCGCCTGTGTTCACGAGCATTGTTTTCTTCGGTCCCTTGCCCGGCGCCAGCGCGTTCAGTTTCTCGCAGACGGCAATATAACTTTCGTAAGGCAGCACATTGAAGCTGGTGTGCAAGAAGCGATCAAGCTGGCGGCGCACGGCTTCGACCACAGCCGGAGCGCGATGTCCGGTGTTGAGGCATCCGATGCCCCCGGCAAAATCAATCAGCCGGTTGCCGTCAACATCTTCAACGACCGCTCCTTCCGCCTTGGCAACAAAGACCGGCGTGGCGTGATAAGCCGCCTGCACAACGGCAGCGTTGCGCCTCTTCATAAGGGCCTGTGAGCGGGGTCCAGGAATAGGTGTGCGCAGTTGAATGGTGGCCATAAGTCAGTTCTCGTCAAAATTCCCTACTGTAGAGACGCGGCTTGCCGCGTCTCCGTCCGCAGCGCCGCAAAAGCGCCGCCCGGCGACCTGCTAGTACCAGCCGATAGGAGCCTCGTTCAAATTGATGTACACCTGCTTGGTCTCAAGATATTCTTCAATGCCCCAAGGCCCAAGTTCGCGCCCAAAGCCCGACTGCTTGTAACCACCCCACGGCGCTTCGACATAAGTCGGCTGCATATGGTTCACCCACACGATGCCCGCGCGCAGCGCCTTGACCGCGCGCATGGCTTTGAAAATATCGCGCGTCCAGACGGCAGCGGCCAGCCCGTAAGGCGTGTCGTTTGCGATCTTCATCGCGTCCTTTTCGTCGTCGAACGGAATCACGGCCGCAACCGGTCCGAAAATTTCTTCGCGCGAGATGCGAGCGTTGTTATCGACGTTATAGAAGATAGTCGGCTGCACATAGTAACCCTTCGCGAACTTATCGGTCCGCCCACCGCCGGCGGCTACTTTTGCTTCTTTCTTGCCGATCTCGAGATACGAACACACTCGGTCGTATTGCTCTTTCGAGACCAAGGCTCCCATCTTCGTTTCGCGCTCGAGCGGCGGACCGATCTTGATCTTCTTCGCTTTCTCGGCCATGGCATCAACAAACTTGTTGTAAATCGATTTCTGCACCAGAATGCGGCTGCCGGCCGAGCAGACTTCTCCCTGATTGATGAAGACGCCGAAAAGCGCTCCATCGATCGCGGCCTCGAAGTCGGCATCGGCAAAAAAGATGTTGGGCGACTTGCCGCCCAGTTCAAGCGTCACACGCTTCACGGTGTCGGCAGCTTCTTTCACGATGATCTTGCCGACAGCGGCCGAGCCGGTAAAAGCAATTTTGTTCACATCCGGATGCTTGACCAGAGGCGAGCCGCAGCTTTCCCCAAAACCGGTGATCACATTCACCACGCCTTTCGGCAAGCCGACTTCGTCGAACCACTTCGCCAGTTCGAGTGCGGTGAGCGGCGTTTGCTCGGCGGGCTTGAGCACACAGGTGCAACCCGCAGCCAGTGCCGGAGCCAGTTTCCACGCGGCCATCATCAACGGGTAATTCCACGGGATGATCTGCCCGGCGACGCCCATCGGCTCCTTCAGCGAAAGGCTCATCGCATTGTCGGGGACGGGATTTACGTAGCCGACGACTTTCGTGGCCAGTCCGCCGTAGTATTCAAAGCAAGTAGCCACGTCGTTGATGTCATATTCGGCCTCGACAATCGGCTTTCCAGAGTTGCGGCATTCAAGTTCGGCGAGCATGGCCAGGTTCTGGCGCACCTTGTCCGCCAGGCGGAAGAGAACGCGTCCCCGCTCCTGCGCCGTGGTAGTCGCCCACGGACCTTCTTCAAACGCGGCTTTGGCGGCCGCGACAGCGCGGTTAACGTCCTCCGCGTTCGCGTCGGGAACTTGTGCGATCACTTCTTCGGTGGACGGATCATAAACAGGAAATATCTTGCTGGTCTTGCTCGCGACAAACTCGCCGTTAATCAGCATCGCATAAGTCTTAACGTCGGTTGTAACTCCACCAGGCATAACTCCTCCACGAACCCAGCTAGTGTGGGGACGGGCGCCCCCGCCCGTCCAAGCCGAGCGAAGCTCGGCAGCTTCCTCGGCACTCCCAATCTTCGCCGAGCCGTGCTCGACGGACGGACGAGGGCGTCCGTCCCTACGTAGGTCTTGCCGTCCCCAATAGCGGCGGTTTCAGCCGCCCATAGACGAAAAAGAAAAATGCGGCCAGCATCAGAAAAAACAACGTGAAGCCGAACATCTTCGCTTCATACCTCCAGACCGAGGTAATCTGCTTCGCCGGAAAGAACGCCAACGCGATTCCAAGCGCCGTAGTCACAAAGCCGCAGAATCCAGAAACAATTAGCGTGCCCCGGCTGTAGCGCCCGCCGGCGAGGTCGCCGCCGAAAGCAAACTTCAGCAGTGCCGCAAACACATACAAAAACGGCACCAGTTGCAGAACCACCGCCAGCGAAAGCATGGTCTGAAAAGCTTCCTGCACACCGCCCGACGCATAGAAATTGATGACGATCAATATAAGCGAGACGACTGCCTGCACGATCAGCGCCGCATGAGGCGTCCGATATTTGGGATGAACTTTGCCAAGCCATGACGGCATGTAAGAATCAAGTCCGGCGACAAATGGAATGCGCGCCGAACCGCCCATCCAGGCCGAACCAATTCCCGCGATCGAGAGACTCAGCATCACGGCAAACGGAGTAACAATCCAAGCCACGCCAACTTTGCCGGCCATATGGCTGACCGCCTGCACAATGCCCTGCAGCACGCTGATATCGTTCTTGCCGACCGCAACCAGCAGCGTGAGCGTCGCCCCAATATAAAGCAGACCCGAAATCATGCCGCCCCACGCCACCGCACCTGGCAATGTTTTCTGCGGATCCCGTATTTCGTCGCCCATCACCGAAGCCAGTTCAAGCCCGACCAAGCCAAAGCAAATCACGCCGAAAGAATTCAGAACAAACCTGGGATCCGCCGGAATCCGAAAGTCAGCAGCCGTTACGCCCGTGCCAAACCGCGACCAAACCGTAAATCCCAGGCCAATCAGAACCGCCGCCGCTATAAACGTTCCCATGGCGCCGACATTGTTCAGCCACTTCCCGACTCCCAGCCCGACAATGTTCACGACCGTCAGCAGCGCCAGCAGAGACACGGAAGCGGCCATCGCGAAATTCTTGTTGTCGGCGAGCGCGGCGTGGCCCGGCCCCATGGCAAACACAGTTACCCCCACGAAATACAGCATCACAGTCGGCACGTACAGCATGTTATTCGTCCAGTAACACCAGCCGGAGAGAAAGCCGTGGAAGTCGCCAAAGACTTCTTTTGCCCACAAGTACACGCCGCCTTCTCCCGGATAACGATGCGCGAGTTCGATCACCGCAATCCCCTGCGGCCAGAAAAATAGAAGCAGCGAGATGATCCAAAGCCAGACAGTCACGCCCCCGTTGGCGGCAATGCTCGGGACAACGTTGAGATTGAAAACGGCAACGACAAACAGCAGCACCAGATCAAAGCGTCCGAGGACGCGCTTTAGGTGCGGCTGGTTATCTTGGGTCGTGGACAATATCACTCCCGCTGTTAAGGCTTTACGAGTGGAGCGCCGAGCGTCCTCGCCCGGCCATCGCCGCACTGGACGGGCGAGACGCCGTCACTCCACTTCACGTCACTCAGTGTGTTGCTACCGCTCCCAACCGCTCGTGCTGTGCCGTTGCCAGCGACTCCGCGACGTCCACAAATGCCGCGAGGTGCTTGTCGATGTCAGCCTCGGTATGCTGCACGGAAATCGTCCACTGCTCATCCCACCAGTAAGGCTGGCACATCACGCCGCGATTCACCATGCCGAACCAGTAATGCCGCCACAGGTCCACATCAACCGGCAGCCAGTCGCGATAGTTACGAATCTCCTTCGGATACAACATCAGCGCTCCGTTCGCCCCAGCACTCGCGATGTACCCTTGCAGTCCAACCTTAGCAACCGTCTTCTTATATCCATCCACCAGCTTGTTACTAAGCTTCTCGATATGCATATAGTTGGCGCGAGTAAGCACTTCGCGGAAAGTTGCAATCCCGGCCGCCATCGAAATCGGATTCGTATTGTAAGTGCCGCCATGAAAAACTTTGTGGTCCGATATCAGACCCATCACCCGTTTGTGCGCGCCGAAAGCCGCCAGCGGAAATCCGCCGCCAATCGACTTCGCCAGGCAAATCATGTCGGGCGTCACGCCAAAGTATTCCGAAGCTCCACCCCAGGAGAGTTTCGCCCCCGTCTTGACCTCGTCAAAGATCAACAACGCGCCATGCTTATCGCAGAGCGTCCGCAGACCTTCCAGAAATCCTTTCTGCGGCATGCACAGGCCAACATTCATCATGATCGGCTCCAGGATGATGGCTGCCACCTCATTCGGGTTCTCTTTGAACCGCCGCTCCACCGTTTCCAAATCGTTGAACGTCGCAATCAGCACGTTCGCAATACTCGCCTTCGGCACGCCTGCCCCAGCCGACACAGCTTTCGGATTCTTGATATCGCCAAAATCGTCGGCAGGCGGATGCGGCTTCACACTAACCAGCGCCGCATCATGCAAGCCGTGGTAGCCGCCTTCGAACTTTATGATCTTGTCGCGTCCCGTAGCGGCGCGGGCGAGACGAATCGAATGCATGGTGGCTTCCGTGCCGCTATTGCCGAAGCGGCACATCTCCACCGGAAACCGCGTGCAGACTTCCTCCGCCAACTCCCACTCCATGTTATGCGGCATGCCATACATGGTGCCCTTGTGCAGCCGCGCTTCCACCGCCTTGATCACCGCCGGATGCGAGTGTCCGGCCATGAGCGCGCCGAAACATAGATTGTGGTCGAGGTATTCGTTGCCGTCGAGATCGCGAAACTTACTGCCCGACGCTTCCGACACAAAGATCGGATACGGATCATAGGCGCGATAATTACTGGCCACGCCAAGCGGTAGACGCTTCAAGTTCTTCTTATGCGCTTCGGCGGACTTCGGAGTGCGGCGCTCGAACGTGTCGAGCTCTTTCTGCAATGCGGGGTACATCGTGATCTCCAGTAAGACTCAGGCCGGGTGGGCCATTAGATTGGTTCCTGGACGGCGCAAAACCGCCCGGGACGGGACAAAAGACCTGAACTAGAAAAAGAACTTCAATGCAAATTGTAACTCACGCGGGTCGCGGGCCTGCGTCACTTGGCCGAACTGGGCACCGTCGGTGGTGTTGCCGTCTGGGTTAAAGAACTGCGTGTGGTTGAAGATATTGAAGAATTCGGCGCGGAAATCGATGTGCGTAGTTTCCGTGAGCGGAATCGTCTTCAGGATCGCAAAATCCGATTGGCTGATGTGAGGTCCGCAGCAGATGGTGCGCTTGGCGGTGCCAAGTGTCCCGAACAGCGCCGGATCATAACATCCGAATACGGCACCTGCGCTGCAATTGGTAATGCCGTTTGTCGCAGTGGGAGCAACGGTCGCATTTTCAGTGAAACTATTGGGGTCGAAGAAATAGTTACCGTGCGACTGCGCTTTCTGAGTATGGAAGGGTGCGATCTGTGCAGGTTCGCCCGGCAGTTCGAAATCGAAGCTATACATCAACTCATTATCAGCCGCTGATGTGATACGGATGGGGAATCCAGTCTGAAAAGTCGTAATTCCTGAAACCGCCCAGCCATTGAGCAGTGTGCCCTTGGCGCCATTGTAATGCTGAAATGGCAACTCCCAGTAATAGCTGAACACAAGCCGATGCCGCGCATCGAAGACCGAGAGCGAGCGGCTGATACGAGGGTCGATCGGATTTAAGATGCCCTCAAAGCTGGAGGCTTCATCGAAGGACTTGCTGAAGGTGTAAGCTGCAGTGAACTGCAGGCCATGAGCAAACCGCTTATCGAGGGACGCCTGCAAAGAGTTGTACGCCGAATTGGCAATCGTATCCTGGGCAAAGATGCTGCTAAACACGGGAATGCCGTCACCAGGGCAGCCATTGCCGGTCAATGGATCGCACTGCGGGGAAGAGTAAGGACGTAGCCCGACAAGTGTTAAGCCGTTTGCAAGGGTAGTCCCAGCTGGGATCACCGAATGATTCTGGGCATAAGGCAGGTGGAAATCCACCGGAAGCGTGGTTCCTGCTGGAATCGAAAAGGCACTGTCCGCAAAATACGGGCCGCACGTTCCGTCGCCAAGCACGGCGTTCAGATCCAGGCAAGTCTGCGGATTACCGAAGTTGAGATCGTGGGTTGCCAGCAGCCGATGTCCCTGTGATCCTACATAGCCCACCTGCAGTTTCAAATCCCTGGCCAGCTCACGCTCGATCGTCAGGTTGTATTGTGCCGAATACTGACTCCGCATTTTCGGCTGAAACTGACCGAATAGCAGAATGGGACGGAACATCCCCCAGTCCACCGGCTGCCCCCGTTTCGGATTCAGGATACCGTTGACACCGGCCAGCGAGGGCAGGCCAAATGGATTGGGATAAGAAAAGTTTCCGCTCTGGTCGAGAAAAGGAGTGTTAAAGAAAGTGTTGAAGGGGAAGGTGCTTCCGCCAAACGGTGGCTCGGCGCTGAACTGTTCCAGCACCAGCTGCTCAATCGGGTTATAGAACAGTCCCCATCCCGCCTTAATGCTGGTCTTACCTGAGGTTCCTGGACTCCAGGAGATCCCGATTCGCGGAGCAAATGCTCTGTAGTACGTCTGAGTCAAAGCATTGGGTACGCCCTTATCTCCCGGCACCACCAAGCCGACCGGAGTCATTGAAGTACAGTCGGTATTCGGGCCTCCGCACGGAAAGACTGTGCTTACCTGCCCCGGGCGGAAGGTTTGGACGTGCTTGCTCACGTCGGCAATCGGCGTATTGAGTTCCCAGCGTAGGCCGTAGTTCAGGGTCAGGTTCGGCTTGATCTTCCAGCTGTCTTGCGCAAATAGATACAGCGCGGTGCTGCGGACATTCTCTACTTGGGCGGAGCCTTGCCCATACGAACCTGGGAATCCAAGCAGGTAGTCCGGAAAATTGTTGTCGGCGCCAACCGTGTTGGTCGATGTACCATCGACAAAGAACTCGCCGTTGACGTCAAAATAAAGAGTCTGGTCAAAGCGCTGGCGGCGAACGTCGCCACCAAATTTGATGGAGTGCTTGCCAACAATTTTGCTGACACTGTCCGACCATTGGAATGAATTCCCCACCTGAGGCAATTCACCCTCACCATTGTTGCCAATGTTGAATCCACCGCTCACCTGAACGAAAGGAACGCCTTCGAATTGCGCGCCCAGATTGGGGTGAATCCCCAAGGCGTTCGCCGCGGTGCCATCGGAGAAACAAGGCACACCCGTCGGGAATGCAGCGGTGAGCCATGAGGGCGGCGTGGGACAAGAATTCTGCAACAGACTGGTGCGTACCGGACGCTGGAAGGTCCTCTGCGCCTCACGGTTGTAATTGAAGCGGAACTCATTGACCGTCGTATTATTGATGGTCCACGTATGGCTGATGTTCCACTGCTGGAATCGCTCGTTGGTAATGGATCCGAATCCGGGCACGTTCGCGCCCGCAAGCTGAAATTGCGCGAATGGTGAGATTACGTGGTGATCATCGAAATAATAGTAGATGCTGAGATTCTGCTTGTCGTTAATGCGGTGGTCGAACTTGACCGTGAATTGATCGCCGCGATCGGGTTGCACCGGAGCGGTCTCGAGCGCATTGCTGTTATTGGATGGAGTTGGGACAAACTGTAGAAGGTCAACAGCAGTGGGATCCATGCATTCCAGGGGAATCTGGTTACCCGGAAAGATGGCGGAGTAGTTGGCGCCATCCTGGATCGTGCCTCCACCAATGTCGGTCACGGCTTGTTGGCAGTTGGGACGGATTTGATTTGGTTGATTTCCAGGTAGCAAGGCGTAGGCATTGGTCAATGTGCCGCCAAAGGGTGCAGCTTGCCCGCCCTCAGAAAAATCAGCCACGATGTGACCATTCAGCATGTGGGTGGGGTCGGGACGTTGCGCAGCAGTCGGGACAAACACGAGTGGAGAGGGTATTCCCTGGCGAATGCGGCGACCTTCGTAGGAGGTGAAGAAGAAGGTGCGGTCTTTCTTGATCGGTCCGCCCAGAGTGCCCCCAAACTGATTCTGATTAGATTTCGGTTCCTCGCAAGGAACGCCGCTTGCCTCCGCCAGGCAATAACCGTCGCCATTGAGCAATGTGTTCCGGAAGAACTCGAACAGGTTTCCATGAAGACTGTTGGTTCCCGACTTTGTTACTACGTTCACCACCGAGCCGGAGTTGCGGCCGTATTCGGCATCGAAGGTGTTGGTGAGGACCCGAAACTCCTCAATGCTGTCGGGAGAGGGTTGTACCGTAGGCAGATTCACGAACTGATCGTTGGCGTCTCCGCCGTTGACACTGAAGTTGTTGGAACGACCGCGGCCGCCATTTACTGATACTGCCCCAGACTTGTCGCTCCCATAGACAATGGTGTTGCTGGAGCCCACGGTGGACATCACGCCGGGCTGCAACTGCAGGAACTGATACGTATCGCGCGAGTTGAGCGGCAACTGGGTGACGGAGCGGGCGTCGGCCACGGCCCCCAGCTGCGTGGTGGTCGTGTCGACCAGCGGGGCCTCCGAGGTAACCTCGACGACTTCCTTGCTCGCGCCGACCTGCATGCTTATATTGAGGTTGATCACCTGGTTCAAGTCCAGCGCGACACTCTTACGCACATTGGTTTTGAATCCGGAAAGATCGAAGGACAGGGTATAAGTCCCGACCGGCACCTCGGGGAAGACATAATCTCCGCTGGCGTTCGTCTTGGTTTCGCGAACGATCCCGGTTGCGTCATTGGTGGCGGTGACCTTGACATTGGCCAGCACGGCGCCGCTAGTATCCTCGACGCGGCCAAGGATGCGGCCGCCGGTGCTCTGGGCAGACATGAGCGTGGAGCAGATCAGGCACAGGCTCAGGACGAGCCAGCAGGACATCCGGGACGATTTCGACGTCGGCATGGAACACATCCTCCAAATCTCAGGGGGCAATTTTACTTCGATCCGAATCCAACCATCCGAATCAGCTTGCACGCAACACTAACCTTGCTATAATCGTGCAAGGTTAGAGACTCAGCAGCTCTCTGTCAAGCGGAAAAGTGCTTCCCCCGCTTCTACAAAAATTCATAGGGGAACTCATGTCGAGCGGCGCACAAGTCTATCTCAAAATCGGTGACGTAGCCCGTTCCGTGGGGATTTCTCCGTCGGCGATCCGCGGATGGGAAGCCCTTGGCCTGACGCACCCGCACCGCAGCAAGAGCCGGTATCGTCTCTACACCAACGACGACGTGCGCCTGCTGAAAAAAGCGCGCTACCTGCGCAAGGTCCGCGGATTGAACGCTGCCGCCATCGTGCAGATGCTGAAGCGCGAGGGCGCGATCAAACCCGACGCCGGCAGCGGCGTTGCTTCGATCGGCCCTCGACTGCGGCGCTTGCGCGCCAAACGCGGCGTCAGCCTGGCCGAAGTCGCGGCGGCCGCGGGAATTTCGATTGGCTTCCTCAGCGCGCTCGAACGTTCGCAGATGAGCGCCTCCGTCGGCACATTGCGCAGGCTAGCTCGCTACTATCGCACCAACATCCTTGATTTTTTCGATGCGACGGAATTGAATACCCGATTGGTGCGCCCGCCCAAGCGCAAGGTGCTCGAAGCTGGTCCCGGCGTGCGCATGGAGTTGCTCGCCTGGGGCAACAAAGTAATGGAGCCGCACCTCTTTCGCATCGCGCCCCAGGCGGGCAGCGGCGAGTCGTACTCCCACGAAGGCGAGGAGTTCCTCTTCGTGCTGCGCGGAGAACTGAAGATCGCGCTTGACGGGGAGGAGTACCATCTGAAGCGCGGCGACAGCTTTTATTTCGAGAGCGCCACGCCGCATCACTGGAAAAATCCCGGCCGCAGCGAGACCTGGCTGTTGTGGGTCAACACTCCGCCGACATTCTGAGCAGCACAAAGAATCGAGACTATGCGCCTTCCCCAACCACGCCTCGGCATCGCACTCCTGCTCGTATCCCTGTTTTCAATTCTGTTCTCGATTCCGTCGCTGATGGCATTGGATGCGCCCCCGCCACCCGCCGACATGATCGTTACCAACGCTCGCGTCTACACCGTCAATCCGCAGCAGAAATGGGCGGAGGCAATCGCTGTTCGCGGCGACAAGATTGTCGCCGTCGGCGACCGCAAACAGGTCGAAGCGCTGCGTGGTCCCGCAACAAAAGAGATCGACGCGCAAGGCCGCCTCCTTCTCCCCGGCTTCACCGACTGCCACATTCATTTCATGGATGGCTCCCTCGGTCTCACGCGCGTGGATCTGAACGGCGCCACCACCGTCGCCGAAATCCAGAAGCGCGTCAAAGCCTACGCCGACGCTCATCCAGCCCGGCCCGCCGCCCAACCCAATGACGCCTGGATTCAAGGCATGGGCTGGACCTATCCCACATTCGCCCCCTCCGGACTTCCCACTAAAAAAATCCTCGACGACATCGTTCCCGATCGTCCCGTCTACCTGATTGCCTTCGACGGCCACAGTTCATGGGCCAACAGCAGGGCACTCGCCATTGCGGGCATTGATCGCAATACTCCCGACCCGCCCAACGGAAAAATTGTGCGCGACGAAAACGGCGATGCCACGGGCGCGCTGAAAGAAGCAGCCGGCGATTTAGTAGGATCAAAAACTCCCGTTCCCACCCGCGCCGAACGCCTCGAAGCGCTGCGCAAAGGCATCCACGAAGCCAACCGCGTAGGTCTGACGCGTGTACAGAGCGCCGGCCAGGACTTCGAATATCTCGATCTCTACAACGAACTGCGCAATCATGGCGAGTTGACGCTCCGCTTTTACATCGCGTACTTTCTCGACCCGCCCGGCCTGACGCCGCAATCGAATGCGCTGATCGATAACGCCCGGCGGCAATATAATCCCAATGACGACTGGATCGCAGGCGGCGTCGTGAAGACCATGCTCGATGGCGTGGTCGAGGCCCACACCGCCGCCATGCTGGAGCCCTACACTGACGATCCGACGCAGAGCGGCAAACTCTTCTGGGATCCCGACAAGTACAAAGCCACCATCGCCAATCTCGACGCACGCGGCCTTCAGATTTTCACGCACGCCATCGGAGACAAGGCCGTGCGTCTCGCGCTAGACGCCTACCAGAACGCCGCCGCGGTGAATCACACAAAAGACGCTCGCCCGCGCATCGAGCACATCGAGACCATCACCGCCGCCGATATCGACCGCTTCGGCAAACTCGGCGTAATTGCCAGCATGCAGCCGCTGCATTCCTATCCCGACGACGACACGCTCGGCATATGGTCCCGCAATATCGGACCCGAGCGCGCCTCCCGCGCCTGGGTCTGGCGCAGCATCCAGCAAAAAGGCGGAGCGCTCGCCTTCGGCAGCGATTGGCCGGTCGTCACCCTGAGTCCCTGGCCCGGCGTGCAAACCGCTCTCACCCGCCAAACTTCGGAAGGAAATCCACCCGGCGGATTCATCCCGCAACAACGTCTGAGCCTCGAAGACACCATCCGCGGATACACGCTGGGCGCGGCCTTCGCCGGACGGCGCGAAAAAACAGAGGGCTCGCTCGAACCGGGCAAGCTAGCCGACTTCATCTTGCTCGACCGCGACCTCTTCAAAATCGAACCCTCGGAAATCGACAAGACCGAAGTCCTGATCACAGTGGTCGGCGGCAAAGTCGTTTATCAGTCACCGAATTGGAAGGAAGCTGCGCTCGCGGACAAGACCACCGAAAAGAAATGATGTAGCAGCCCGTGGTGCAAGGACGATCTGTATTAAGTACGATCTGTATTAAGTACGATCTGTATTAAGTACGATCTGTATTAAGTACGATCTGTATTAAGTACGATCTGTATTAAGTACGATCTGTATTAAGTACGATCCGTATCAAGCATGATCCGTATCAGGGTATGCCTTCAGGCATACCACAAGTGTCGTAGTATGAATGCGCCTTTAGGCGCCGACGCCCATGTGGGCAAGGTGAGCATCGCCCTCCGGCGCATCCATCCGATCGTAAGGCCGAAACAGGACAGCATAAAGCAGCCCAGTTCCAACCACCGCCACGGTGCCCACGATCATTCCATAATTGCGATACCAGGGATCCTGCGGCGTACGCGGCCACACCATATTAATGATGGCCAGCACGCCATAAGTGAACGCCGCAATATTAACCGGCCAAGCCCAGACGCCCAACCGAAATTCCCCGCTCGGTTTCCAACCCTTAGCGCGCGCAATCAGCGCTCCCAAAACAATCATCTGGAAAGCAACATAGATTCCGGCCGACCCAAACACGATAATGGTCTTAATCATTTCCTCAAGAAACAGACCTGCAATTGCAATCAGGGCCGGCACCGCACCCGCAACGAGCAGCCCAATGACCGGAACTCGAGTGCGTTTCGAAAGCGTGCTCAGCTGAGTGCTGCCAAAGATCATGCGGTCGCGCCCATAGCTGAATAGCAGCCGGCTGGTAGCCGCCTCCAGACTAATCAGGCAGGAGAGGAATGAAACCATGACCACCGCAATCACAGCCCGCAGCCCGATCTCTCCCACCGCCGCGCGCAGCGTAGTAGTCACTGGATCCGCATCCTTCCCCGACAACACAGCATTCAAATCGGGGATCGCCAACACCAGCGCCAGACAAACCAGCATGGCGGCGAAGCCACCGATATAGATGGTCATGCGCATCGCCTTAGGAATGGCGCGTCCCGCGTCCGGAGTTTCCTCGGCTACGTCTCCGCAAGCTTCAAAGCCGTAGTAACAGAACATCGCCGCGACGCTCGACGCCAGGAACGCGGGTAAATAATGTCCATTGCTCCCAAGCCCGAAACTCTGAAACAGCACTCGGAAGCTCTGGTGACGCGCCGCGACGAGCAGATAACTTCCCACCACAACCGCGCCCAGCAATTCGCAAATAAATCCAAACATCGCGACCCGAGCCAGAAGCTTTGTCCCGCTGACATTCAGAGCGGTAGTCAGCGCGATCATCACCACTGCAATCACGACTTCTCCAACCTGCCCTACCTGGATGCCGAAAAGCTGCGCCAGGTAAGGAGCTCCTCCCACCGCCACCGCCGCAATCGTCGTACACAACGCCCACAGGTAGACCCATCCCGCCATCCACGCCCAACGCTTTCCCACCAGCCGTCGGGCCCAGGGATAGAGACCGCCGGCAATAGGATACTGAGAAACAATCTCCCCGAACACCAAGGCGACCAACAGCTGTCCCAATCCAACAAACAAATAGCTCCAGAACATGGGAGGACCACCCGTGGCGATGGCAAACGCGAAAACGGTGTACACGCCGACGACCGGAGATAAGTAAGTAAAGCCCAGTGCGAAGTTCGACCACAAACTCATCGACCGGTCAAACTTCGAGTCATACCCGAGGGCTTCGAGCTGAGCGGAGTCACGCGCATCTGTGGTTGCCTTGGTTGTCACACGATCCTTTCCACATCGGGAGGCCGAGAATTCTGGGTAGCCTTGAGTCTTCTTGGGAATATCTGTAACCCTTTGGTGTCCTCTGTGGAGCCCTGTGTACCTCTGTGTACCCTGTGGTTTACGCTTTCTGTCGCAGCTTAATCAGAGCTCCCTAGTCTTACCGTTCGTTGCTACTGGGTCGGCAACAGCCCGACCTGACGCATGATTGTAGCCACATCGTAGAAATCGACATTGCGGACTATTTTGCCATCGCGCATATCGATCACGCTGACGCCGCGGACAGAAAACTTTTTCCCCGTCTTGAACACTTCCTTGTCGGTACCACGAAAGGTCCATTCGATGGTGCCATGGCCGCCGTGAATATCGGCGCGCTCCAACTTGAGTTCGAGATCGGGAACGCCTTCCAGTTCGGAGAGTATGAACTTGCGCACTTCAGCCTGACCGTGACTAACTTCGCCGAAAGCCACGTCCTCATAGAAGATATCGTCAGCGAACAGCGGGAGCATCTTGTCCGGGTCATGGGAATTCCAGCCCGCAATCCACTTCTCCGCCACCGCGGCATCCCGATCCTTGCTAGATTTGCTGTCCGGCGGTGCCGCGATCACTGGCAGAACCAGCATGACAACCAGCATGGCGCCAGTTAGAACTCGCTTCATATTCATTTTCATCCCCCTCGGTTCGTCGTGCGTCAGACTGTGCATTGGAAAGTTGACGCCTAAAAACTTTGCGCGATTATAGCAAGGTTCCCGAAGAGCGCAAGCGCGTTCTCTGGTTATGGCTTCGCCCAGTCCGAGAACCCGGACTTCAGAAGCGCAATCGCGCGAGGAAGAAGCCCAAGGTTGTGTGGAGCGGACACTCCTGTCCGCTGCCTTTGACTCTAGCGCGAACTACCGGCGCATCACGGTTCTCAATCTCAAGCTCTCCATCATCGGAGCGGCGCTCTTGATCTTCACCCTTTCCATGGACGAAATCGCCGACAATGTTGGACTTACGTTCCTACCCGGACTATAGTTTTAGTGAGTAATTTGGCGTCTGACGCTGTGAAGTGGGAACCTAATGTTTGTCGTAGAACGTCTTTACGCTGACGCCGGAATTCGCGGCCAAAGCGAGATTGATAGCATCATCGATGGACTCGGTGCTGCGGGGCACCATCCCGCATTGCGCTCCATGGTAGCAGCGGCGGGCAAGGTGGCCACGCTGGGCGCCCGAATACTTGGCGTGGAGACCCTCGTCAATCAGGAGCCCCGTTTCCGTGCGGCACGAGGACTCACCCCGATTGGTGACCTGCTGTTCACGCTTTCTGGGAAGATCGCCGATAGATGCTATGTAGTTCAGCCGTTCGGCGACCGACTCTTTGTTTTCGAAATACGGCACCATTGTGTTCCGCGAGGACTCCCCGCGTTTTGCGCGGCACTTGAGCGCGCAGTCCGTGGGCGACTAGACGGACGACGTGTTCGAGGCATGAATTTCAATTGGCTGCCTTTCAGCGAACCCGCCGCGCGTCAGTCCGGCTCGCCACCACGGTTTCCTGTTAATGAATTGAAAACGCAGAAGCCTCTCTATTCTGACGAGGAATTGCGTGCGGCCAAACTACTCGAGCAGACCGTGCCACGCGGCCTCCTTCTGCAACTCGCGAAGATCGGAAAGGTACGCGCGACCGACGCTCAGCTTCCGCCGACCTTGGTTGGCCAGCTGGTGGAGCGTAACCTGATCAGCAAGGAGTACTTGGTCCTCTGCAGGAAAGATTCGCACACGCTGTGCCAAGTCGTAACTATTGATGATCTGAATGAGTCGGCTGCCGGCAAGCTGGTATGCGCGACCTGCGGGCGGAAATTTAGCGAAGAACTGGCCCACGAGATTTTTGCAGAAGCCGATCTGGGCAAACAACTGATCACGAGCAGCCGGTGGATGATGATTTGGCTTACCGAACTGCTCGTCCAAGCTGGGTTATCCAAGGATGAGATTGCATGGAGTGCGACGGCTGGAGATGACGAAATCGACATCATGACTGACGAGCTCGGATTGCGGATTCTTTTCGAACTCAAAGATCGGGAATTTGGGCTCGGGGATGCCTACCCATTCGCGTACCGGGTGGAGCGATATGGCGGACAACTCGGCATCGTGGTTACTACAGACAAGGTCGCCCTAGAGGCCGAAAAGTTCTTTCAAGAGCAGCGTTCGAAATCGGCGGCTTCGATCGAGACGCTGGCGGGCGACAAGATCGAGGCCGGCGTGCGCAGCCTCGTCGACAAGTATTCGCGAATCGGTGTGCAGCGAACCGTGACCAACTTGGCAGGCCCGTTGGGAATCAATATTGCGCCCTTGATAGACAACTGGATGACCATGTTCGCCGCCGCTTTTCGATCAGGGGCCTACAGGCCGCCTGAGGCTGTGCAGGCTAGTCCGGTCGTCGCCCCTGTCGCACCAACATTTACGTCGACACCGACCCTTGATGCCCTCGTGGCGGGCACTGCCGATACCTAAGTTACACTGCAGTGTCCCCTATGCCAGCTGTTCCCAACCCACATCAAGCGCGGTCCCCAGTTTCTTCCACGTGCTGACCGACCCCGCCTTGCGCTTAGTCTCAATCGCTGCGATTAGCGCGCGCGATACTCTTGCTTTCTTCGCGAGTTGCTCCTGAGTAAGCTTGCGATGCTCGCGCCAGACACGAAGCGCGGGCTCTCCCTTAAGTCTGCGCTCAGTGATCTCCAGTGGTATGAGTTCGTCCGAGCCATCGTCGAGACGCGCTTTGGCGGCATCGTAGGCTTTCACATCAGCAAGCATTTCCGCATCTTCCATCAGCTTTTGCAGGGCCCTCACTGGAATCAATGCGAATTCCTTGCCGTTGCGGGTAATGGTTTCGACACGCATCAGTAAATTCCTCCTCGTGGCCCCACTTCCAGAGCCCATAACTCCAGACGGTCATCATGCAATTCGTAGATGACGCGCCAGTCGCCAATTCTCAGCCGGTAGCCATCGCGTCCCTGAAGCTTCGTAACGTTGTTGTGCCGGCCATAGGGGTCAGCGGCAACTTCTCTGATCTTCTCCAAAATCCGCTTCTGCCAGTTCACCGGAAGCCGGGAAAGGGCTTTGGCAAAGGATTTTGTGGTGACGACCTTGTACACTAATCAATTGTTACTATAAGTAACAATGATAGTCAACCAGAAAATCTAGGACCGCCTGCTTTTTCATCACATTTTTCCTGTACCGCCCTCACAGACACGCGAATCGCAATCGCGCAATAATTCACCGACAGTAAAGCATCGAAAACGGTGCCAGTCTCCAGAGACGGACCCAAAATCCGCCGCAAACCATCTTCGGCGGTTCTTTGACAATAGGACGACAAGTACACACATAAAGCAGTAAATGCGGCGACCCCGCACCCCGAAAAGTGCACGCCAAATCGCAGAAACACCAGCTAAGTCCTTATTCATGTAGAGGATGGAGCTAAGTACTTTAATTAGAATAGTTTAGCGCGAATGGGGGGGGTTACAAAACCTTTCCAAATTCCACCCCTGCCAAAAACGATTTAATAACACCTAGGAAGCAATCATAATGTCATCTTCTTCAGATTCTTCAGACAAATATTCAGGCAAACCTTGTGAACAGCGAAAAGCCAATGGAGATCCCTGCAACTCTCCCGCTCTAAGGACTGCAAACCTCGCCGCCATAGTAAAGTAGTAGTAGAGCTGGTTTCATAAATAGGTTTTGGGTAGGGCACGGCTTCAGCCGTTCCGTTCGGGCCCCGCAAAAAATGCGGGCTTTAGCCCCCGAGGAACGGGCCTTCCAAACTGGACGAGCATTTATGGAGCCAGACTAAGCCCCAATCCGTAACCCCTGAGGAGTTTTCCATCTGAACCCAAGTATCCGCAACATCGCCATCATCGCCCACGTGGACCACGGCAAGACCACGCTGGTTGACGCCATGCTTCGCCAGAGCGGCACCTTCCGCGACAACGAGACCGTCGCTGAGCGCGTCATGGACTCGAACGATCTGGAACGCGAGCGCGGCATCACCATCCTTGCCAAGAACACGGCCGTGTTTTATGCCGGCGTAAAAATCAATATCGTGGATACGCCTGGTCACTCCGATTTTGGCGGCGAAGTGGAGCGAGCGCTCAAGATGGTCGACGGCGTCATGCTGCTGGTTGACGCGAGCGAAGGACCGCTGCCGCAAACTCGTTACGTGCTCAGCAAGGCGCTTGAGGCTAACCTGAAGCCGATTCTTGTAATTAACAAAATCGACCGGCCTGACGCTCGTCCGCAGGAAGTTCTTAACGAGGTTTACGACCTTTTTATCGATCTCGACGCCAAGGAAGAGCAGCTTGATTTCCCTGTCCTCTATACGAACGCCAAGGCAGGAACGGCTGCCGTGCATCAGGGAGCGGCGGGCGAGGATCTGCGTCTTCTGTTTGAAGCGATCGTCGATACCATTCCCGCTCCGCAGGGCGACAAGGACGGACCGCTTCAAATTCTCGTCGCCAATCTCGATTACAGCGACTATCTTGGCCGCTTGGCCATTGCCCGCGTTTTTTCTGGAACCATGAAGACTGGCGAAGACGTTGCCATCGCCAAGCGCGATGGGTCATTTCAGAAAACGAAAATTACCAAGCTCTTCAGCTTCTCCGGGCTCAAGCGCACCGACATCACTGAGACATCGCTCGGCGACATCATTGCCGTCGCGGGCGTTGAAGGCATCACGATTGGCGAGACGATTACCAGTGCGGAGAATCCCGCGCCGCTTCCGCCTATCATCATTGATGAGCCGACAATTGCAATGCTGTTCACCATCAACACGTCTCCGTTCTGCGGACGCGAAGGCAGCTACGTTACTTCTCGCAACCTGCGCGAGCGGCTCGAGAAAGAGTTGCTCACCAACGTTTCGCTGCGCATGGAAGAGACGGACAGCACCGACTCGTTCAAGGTTCTTGGTCGCGGCGAACTGCAGCTTTCCATTCTGATCGAGATGATGCGCCGCGAAGGTTACGAACTGATGGTCGGCAAGCCCGAGATCGTCACCAAGCGCAATAAAGAAGACGGCAAACTGATGGAGCCGGTCGAACATCTCACGGTCGATGTCCCGGAGGAATTCGTCGGTGTGGTCATGGAGCATGTTGGCTCGCGCAAAGGCGAAGTCGCCAACATGCACAATCACGGCTATGGGCGTGTGCGCGTCGAATTCCGCGTGCCCAGCCGCGGTTTGATAGGACTGCGCAGCACGTTACTCACCGACACGCGCGGCACCATTGTTATGAATGCGCTGTTTGATGGATACATCGAGTGGCAGGGAGAGATTCCGCATCGTCCGACGGGCGCGCTGGTCGCCGACCGTGACGGAGTTACGACTTCTTACGCTCTCTACAATCTGCAGGAGCGCGGTACGCTTTTCGCGGGCCCTGGCATCGCCGTTTACGAAGGCATGATTATCGGCGAGAACGCGAAAGACACGGATCTCGACGTCAACATTGTGCGCGAGAAAAAGCTGACCAATATGCGGGCTTCGACTTCCGACGAAGCGATTCGGCTGGTGCCATATCGCAATCTCAATCTTGAGCAAGCGATTGAATTTATTGCCGACGATGAGTTTGTCGAGGTCACGCCGAAATCTCTGCGGCTGCGCAAGAAGGTTCTGCAATCGAATAAGCGGAAGCGGGGTTCGATGGCGGCGGTCGAAGGGTGATCGTGGTTGAAATGATTCGTAGAGACGGGGCTTGCCCCGTCTCCGGCGATGCTGCATGCAGGAGACGCGGCGAGCCGCGTCTCTACGGAAGTGCTGACCCGCAGCCGTTGAGACGCCCGTGCGAGCGATGTACACTAGGTGAATCCACGGCGCGCCCGTAGCTCAGCTGGATAGAGCGGCAGCCTCCGGAGCTGTAGGTCGGGAGTTCGAATCTCTCCGGGCGCACCAGTTTTCTCTGATCCGCATATTTGCTGCCTTCCCATTTTGGGACAATCTCCCCGAAAATCGTCACAATCAGCCCGCCCATCCGTCACTGCACGACGTTCTGGCTTCGTTGTACTCTGCGAGCCGATTCCGCAGACTGAACCAGAAAAAGTCTCGCGGAATCAACTTCACAATTTCAAGAACGAAAGGAGACTTTCCCATGATCGCACGCATCCTTGAGTTCGTTCCGCTAATGGAGAAAAAAGACGAATTCATTCGTGTCGTAAAAAAAGAGGTCCTTCCCATTCTTAAGAAGCAGGAAGGCTTCCTCGAATTCCTTCCACTTGTGCCTGAGGTCAAGACCGAAAAAGTGTTGGCGGTCACTCTCTGGACCGACAAGAAGGAACTTGAGCGCGATGAGAAAGAGTGGTCCCCCAGGGTCGAGCAGATTCTCAAGCCCTATCTGAGCAATCCCTCGGCGCGCAAGCTTTACATGTTGGAGACCACGCTCTGCGAGCAATTCGAAAAGACGCTGATCGCCTGAGCATGATCGCCTAAGGATACGAACCGTCCAGAAAACTCGGGCCGGAGCAATCAGCTGCGCCGGCCCTTCGCCTCCGCAGTTGCAAACCGTTCACCTTGACTTCTCATCTCGCCCCGGGGCAAGATACCAATTCTCACCTGCTGTTTTGTTCTGTGCCTCCCCCGGACCGGGCAATCGGAAAAAAGTGCGAGCCGCGTGGGCATTGGCGCCACGCCTCTTCGCTAAACCTAAACGCTCCACAACGAATGGGGGAGGACCCGTGAATTCTAAGATCTCAATTGCAGTCTTGTTGTTCGTCATCGTAATAGCAACTGGCATGGCGGGAGCCACGTGCACCAACGCCACCCTAAACGGCGTGTACGGATTCATTTCCGTCGGTCTCAACGGCTCGGGAGT
Organism: uncultured Acidobacteriaceae bacterium; assembly: GCA_963772195.1. GTDB lineage: Bacteria > Acidobacteriota > Terriglobia > Terriglobales > Acidobacteriaceae > Acidiflorens. The sequence continues at coordinate 219,280 of CAVYWE010000008.1, forward strand.
GCCGGCGTCCAACGTCACTCAGGTCAAAGCCGATGGGAATGGAAACCTGACGGGGACCACGACGAAAAGCATCGATGGGACAATCGTGACTTTTGCGACTACCGGCACGTATCACCTCTTAACCAACTGCACCGGCAGCGCCACCCTCACCAATCAGGACGGACAGACTGAGCACGACAATCTCGTTCTGAACAACGGCAATAAGGGCGGCTTCCTGATTCAAACCGACCCCAATCACGTCGAATCCGCCATTGCGGCTGCACAGGGGTTGGCCACTTGCACAGACTTGGGCGTCAAGCACACCTACTCCCTCGAGGCAACCGGCATTCATATCGGAGTCGGGCAGATCGCGGCTGTGGGTCAGTTAGCCCTGAACGGAACAGGATCGCTCAAAGGCACCCTAAGCATCAGCGCGAACGGGTCGATTGCTTCCTCGCTTCCGGTCACCGGAACTTATCAGATCAACTCCAACTGCACCGGCACGGCAACGTTTACGCCGCAAGGGCAGTCGGCGATAAACATCGGTATCGTGATTGTGAACGCGGGCAAAGAACTCATGTTTCTCGAGACCGACAGCAACACGGTTGTCGCCGGAACTCTGCAGCAGTAGTGGCTTGCTCGCCCGGGAGCGCGAATTCACTCCTCGTCGCGTGCTCGCAAGCGCTTGGCCGCAGCGCGCTCCCGGGCGGCATCTGTCTTCCGTCCTAGCTGGACGTAGGCTTCGGCTAGGAACATGTGCGGCTCGGGTGCTTTCGGATTAACCGCCGCCGCCTTCTTCAGCCTCGGCAGCGAGGCTGCGGGCTTGCCTGTAAGTTCCAGAAGTCGCCCGAGAAGCAGGTTCGTTCCGTATTGATCCGGATCGAATTCGAGCACTTTTTCGCATTCTTTGATCGCTTCCGGCATGCGATCCGTCTGAGCATAGGCCATCTGCAGCAAGAGGTGCGCTTCCTCCCAGCGCGGCACTCTAGCCACGACCATCTCCAACTCGGGCACGGCTCCAGCGATGTCCTTCGTTTCGAGTAATGCCACACCCAACTGGAAGTGCGGAAGGGTCATGTCCGGACGCAACTCCACGGCCTTGCGCAGCACAGGCACTGCCTGCGGGTAGTCCTTCAGCGATACAAAGCACTGCCCTAGTTGCGCATAGGCTAGAGGAGTATTTGGTTCTTTCGCTATCAGCTGCTGCAACAGAGGAACGGCTTCCTGGTAGCGTTGATCCTCGATAAGCAAGTATGTCCGATGGATCAAGTTGCCAATCTGGATTTTGTCCTTCGGGTCCGCGCCCCGCTCTTTTGCACCTGCGGCACTTGCGGCACCTGCCTTCGAAGGATTGCTATCCGTAGCGACATAGCCCAGCGTCGCTAGTTTCGCCTGCGCTTCCGGATCAACGGCCGATTTGGGCGCTTCTCGGCTGCTGCTCGTCTTTTGCCGGAACGCATCGAGTTGTCCTGCTAACGTGCTGGTCACCGCCGCCGCGGCCGAAGATAAATCGTGCTCGGCTTTCGGATCCGCCGACTGGTCATAGAGTTCCTGCCGCGGGGCTTTGATGTATAGATACTTCCCGGTTCGCAGGGCACGCATCGGACTCCATCCGTACGTGTTCTGTGGATAGTCCGTCTCCGCGTATGCCGGCCGGTCGGGGAATGTGTCTGGCGCCGCGCTCGCTTCGTGGCTTTCGGCGTACGCGGGCTTCGGTATCACCATACCGAGCAGCGATTCTCCTTGAACTTCCTGCGGAACCGCAATTCCGGCCGCCTGCAAAATCGTGGGCAGGACATCCACCAGCCCAACGCGGTTCTCGATTTTCTTTCCCGCCGAATCTTTTGTCGCCGAATCTTTTCCCGCCAAAGCCGCGCCCGGCAATTTGATCACGAGTGGCACGTGGATGGTTTCATCGTAGAGAAAGAATCCGTGAGTATCTTCCCCGTGGTCACCGAGCGCCTCGCCATGATCGGCCATCACCGCGATCAGGGCGCCATGGTAAAGACCGCGCGTCCGCAAATCGCTCAGAAACTTTCCCACCGCGGAATCGACATACGCAATCTCACCGTCGTAGGGTGCCGCAGCGTACTTGCTTTTGTAAGGCTCTGGCGGGTCGTAAGGATCGTGGGCATCGTAAAGATGCAACCACATGAAGAACGGGCCTTGTGGATGCTGGTTCAACCAGGCCAGAGCATGCGCCACCACTTCGCCGCCGCGGCGTTCGCTCGAATAGTACCGATCTTCTCCGGGGTGCGCCTGGTGGAAGCCGGCGTCGTAAGTGTCGAATCCACGGTCAAAGCCGCGCGCAAATCCGGCGTGGGGGTCGAGAACCATGGCACCGACAAATGCCGAGGTGCGATATCCGCGCGCTCGCAAGATTGCGGGAGCATAGGGCAGGTCCTGCGCCAGCGGCACCTGAAAATCGTTCACCTGATGAAACTGTGGATACGTTCCGGTGAGGATGGTGGCGTGCGATGGCGCAGTCAGTGGGACTTGCGAATAGGCATGGGTAAAAACCGCGGACTCGCGGGCCAGTGTGTCGAGGTTCGGCGTCAGTCCTAGCTTTGATCCCAGAAACCCCATGCGGTCGGCACGAACCGTGTCCAGAGTAATAAGGATGACGTTGGGCGGCGCAGCCAGGGCGGCCAGCGTGCTGGCTCCGAGCCAGACAATACACGCCAGCTGCCGAGTCAGAGACATCGGAAAAAAGTTTATCACTGGAAAGGTGTGCGACCCGAACTCGCTTTGCTCTTCGACTTGCTGTTTTTTTAATCGCTCTGCTCTTTGACTAGCGATCACCTTTGCGAACCGCCAGTGGGTGGCTTTCTACAGTTTGCGGAAAGAGTGCCTTGCGCATCGCAGTCTTACCGCAACGGCTAAAGCCGACATTGGAAATGCGCTACTGATCGCGGCGGTGAACCGCTGCGCCACCCAAAATCAAACGCAAACTCGACTTTTTCCGCGGGCTGTTTCTAGCTGCCGCGGGAGCCTCGGCTTTTCTTCGGCGCGGCCCTTTGCGGAGCCGATTGGCAGGATTTCGGATGGATGAAAAGGGTGCGATCCTGGGGGCCCAAAACCACATTCTTGTAACGAATAATCGAACTGCGCCCGCTGGGACGCAAAAATTCAATTTTTATCGGAAAGCCTTGCAGGTCTTCGGCCTCCCAAAACCTCATTTTGAGGTGGCTTCCATTTTTCAGCGCTGAGACGGAAATGTCTTCGATCTGGCAGGAATGGCCGTCCAGCGTCTCTTTCCCTGTGGCGACACGCTCAACCGAGGAGCCCGGCCGCGCGGCGGGAAATGGAGAAACGCGGAAATATGGATGGGAGTCATGCATGCACGGCCCGGTTGAGAGCGCGTAGGTTTCGAGCGTGCTCAAATCTGTAATGAAGTAGCCCAGTCCTGCGGGGTCCTCCATTCTCATAAGGTTGCCGGACCGGTAGATATAGGCTTCCGAAGCGCCTTCGCCCATTTCCATTATGCTTCCGACCATGAGGGCGGAAAAATCTGTAAAGGAATCGAGCGGATACTGGGTTTTTGCCGGTGGCGGCGCGGGAATTTGGCCGGCTGAATCTGCTTCTTTATTCGGCGGCTCCTCTTTCGGCACCTGCTCTGTCGGAGGCTGCGCGTGCATCCGCACTGCGAGGCTGCAGATCAACAGGATGATTCTGATCAACCGAACCATTTCATTCTCTCCGACTGAGGCAAGGTTAGACGATTAGACGATGCCACCAACACTTACCGAAAAAAAGCCACGCCGTAAGTCGACGTGGCCTTTCAAAAACAGTTCAGGATCAACTTATTTCTTAGTCCCTGTCCCTGTCTTCGCCAGAGCGGCGCCGAAAGAAGTGATCTTTGCGCCAGCCTGTTGCTTTGTCGCGCCCAGCTTAGTCGTGAGGTAGCCGTAGTTGAAGAGGACTTCGGTGCCGCCCGAGCAACTGTAATAAACTGCCCAGCCATAGCGCAACGTACTAGCTTTCGTCTTGGTTACCCAATCGAACTGGCAACCGGTATACGCTTGATAGGAGGCATCGATAAAGTTGTCGCTCATCTCAAGGACAGTGCCCGTAACCGGGGCTCCGCTGCTGACGGGGATGTATGCCTTGAACCCAACCATGACCCCATCGGCTGGGAGACCGCAGTCGGTGGTCAGGTTGTGGGTGCCGGCAGCATAAGGTGCGCTGACTTTAACAACTTCGTAGTCGCAATACTGCGTGCCGGCGTGACCCCGAAACCCGAGGCTGAAGGTCTGCCCGAAAGCAGCGCTACAACCTAGAACGATAAGAGTGATAACCGCCAAGCTTTTCAGTTTCAAAGGATTTTCCTCCTGCGAGGCTTCTTCAGTTTTGAAGGTTGCACCGACGAGAGCGCAGTGCATCTTTAAGTGGAGAAGCGTATTGGCCCGCACCGACTGCGGAAAGCTTAGCGCATTCCCGAAGGTAAGTCCAACTACAATCATTGGATCTCGCTAAGAAAGGCCTGCGGAAGATAAAAACTTTGCGTAGTTGACGTAAAAGGTCGGCGACAAAGTTAGATAGGTTAGCCGCGCCTACACAAAATCATATTTCGGCCTCGGGCCTGCTCGCCCGGAACTGCGCGCGGCGAGGCAACCTTGGAGATCCCCAGCGCCTCCACAGGTGCTTCATCGAAGAAGCCCACATCGCTAACCAGCTAAAGACTATTAGTGGGTTTGACCGCTGTTCGCCACTCCGGCCGCGCCAAAATATTGTTCGTTAAGCGACACTTTCGCCGGTTCAGTGATGTCCTTTTTCCAGGTATCCATACGCTGTTTCTCAAGCGCAAGCTCCACATCGGATTTGACGGACTCGAAGGGCGGGATCTGTTTGGAAACTATCTTATAGATGTAGTAACCCTCATCTCGCTCGTCAAACAGCGTGGAGACTTCCCCCGGCTTCAGATCGAATACGACCTGGTGAGCCTGGCGCAACTGGCCTCGCGACATCTTTTCGAGCTTGGCGGACATCTCTTCTTTCAGGTTGGCGGTATCGAGCGCTTCCTTCTGAAGTGTCTCGAAATCCGCCCCAGCCCGCGCGCGCGAGTAGATCGCCTGGCCAACTAGTTTCATTTCGGGAGCGGTCTCGGGTATGGGTTGCTGGATACCATTCGGCAGGCTATTGAACTTAGTGTTGGGTATGTAAACGCGGAGAAGCGTGCACTGTTCGAACCGTGCGGGATTTTCACGAAAGAACTTTTCCAACTCGCCCGGAGCAAACTGTCTGGACTTTGCCTGCAGATCCTGGAGCAGCACTTGACCCAATAACTGGATGCGCGCCATTTCAAGCTTTCTCTGAAAGAGGGGGTCCTTGTCAATTCCTCGCTTTTGCGCCTCGCGGGCGAACAAGGAGAATTGGACATAGAAAGCGGCAAACGAAGCTTTGGCCGCCATCCCGGAGGCCCCTGCGGCGTCCGCGAGATTCTCAAACTCGGAACGGGTCAGGACCGTTCGGCAAGGCGCCTTCTGTTGCGCGTTAGGATCGGTCCCACAGAAACCATCCACGGTGATCACGGGGGTGTCCGGGCCGACAGCGGCCGTATCGGCCGCTCCGGCGCCGGCCGCCGGTGGAGCCGTAGCGGGCCTCGCCTGACCAGTTGCTACACTGCTGAGCGACGACATCGCAAGTGCCAACGACAAAATCCACAATCCATGATGATGCACGCTGATTCCTCCTGGTGAATCTGGAAAGTTGTAATCTACCACGCCTAGGCTACGGAAAAAGTCCGGGGGTTGATTCCGTTTTGGAAGGGGTCGCCGCTCTTAACGGTGGAGGGGCGGGCGTCTCGCTCGCCAGCAGTATGACGGGCCGGGCGGGACGCCCGGCTCTCCACCAGCATGAGCAGACGGCGCACGAAAAGCCGGGCAGGGCCATGAAGCTGACCCTGCCCGGATTGGATTACATTCTGGCCCAAGCCTTTGGACTACGGTCCGTCCTGGGGATGGACTCCAGAGATGCACGTTCCCCACGTGTTGGAGCCATTGAGGTACATGCCACTACCCCACGTAGCAGCTATGTTCTTCGGGTTCGAGCCCGGGTCATCGGGCGCGGCTGCCGCGTAGTCGCCCCACCGGAAGTTGGTGTATGAGTTATTGCTCACGCAGCTGAAAATGCCGCCGTCGACGAAAGTACCCGCGTTGGTCACCCGGGTCGTGTCATAGAATTGCCCTGGCGAAAGGTTGTAGAAGTTCGAGGAGAAGGTGGCGTACATCGTCCAGTCGTTCTCCGGGTCCGGTGCCTGGGCCCCGAAATACGCTTCTGCGACATTACCACCGCCGCAGTCATAACACCACTCCTTCTCGACATTGACCCCTGTGATATTGGGACATAGAACGCCTCCCGTGCAGCCGCCGCCGTTCACGTCCAGGAACGGAGCCACTACCCAGCCCAACACGGCGCTGGTGGCCCCATTCCAATCGTCAATACTGGGGATGATCTTGCCCTGGGAGTAGAACGTCTTGGCACTGATTCGATTGTCGAGGGTTTCTATGCAACCGGAACAGAACCCTGCGTTGTCCGCTGCTCCCGGGAAAGAGTACATGCTGGTCGAGTTACAACCGGTGAACCAGCCAGAGGCGTAGGGCTGACTGGTAGTCAGGCCGGAAAAGGCCCAAATAACCAGGCCCCCCTCACCTGCGCCGGCGGCGCCACAAAGGCCGGTGCCGCCGTTGTCGTTGAGGGTGTTGATGGTGAACTGCGCCCTTGGATTGTCGGACAGTTCGTAGGAATCGACTGGTTGCATTGAATTCTGGGCAATGCAACCGTTCGAACCGTACACACAGAAGCCACTAAAGGCCGGGAAGGTTCCTAAAGTGCCGTAAATCTGGCTCTTTTTAGGAAAGACGCACTCGTCGGTGAATGCACCGCTGTTAAAGAAGAGGTTGGTGCAGATGGTGAACACCGAGTTGGTGGGGTTGTTGAGGAACGCGGTCTGACCGAGCGTCGGAAAATCGGCCAACGTGGGGCCAAAGCCGATCGCATGGTGATGCCAAGCTCCGGTTGGGTTGCCCGCCGAGGCGGTCAAGACCCACCCGTTTCCGGCGTTATCGTAGTAGCTGGCGGTAACGAGGAATTTGTTCGCCTGAGCGTCATAAAGGGCACGCGGATCGAAGCAGCCGATTTGGCCAGCGCCTACCGGCAAGCCAAAGATGTTGCAGAGATCTACAGAGCCAGTGATTGCCGCGCCAGACTTGTTGAACACCTGGAGGCATTCGTTCACGACTTGTACGATATAGGTCGAACTTACCGCCAAGCCCATATCCGAAGGAATCCAGCCGGAGCCGGCGCCGCAGAACTCGTGTTGACCAAAAAAGGAAATGAAATTCAGGGGCGTCTCTCTCGCCACGTTGGTGTTCGGATTTGCAGGGGGAACGCTGAACTTTGCCGCGTCCTGCGACCGGGTGAAGCCGCTGGTGTGTGAGGCAGCCGACTTCGCCCACTGATACTGAGCCTCGGACATACCCGGTGTGCGGTGGAACGGGATCTGCCTGGTGACGGCCATATCTGCCGCTGACATATTCGGGAGATCACTCAAAACCACGTCGCCGCCCGGGCCGTCGCCCTGGCGAGTCCCTTGCTGGGCAGATAGCTTCGGCCCCGTGCTAGCAGCGAGTATTTGTGTAGTGAAGGTAAGCACGAGCACTGCTGACAGCAGCAGGCTCGATGTACATAGAAACCGTTTCATTTTGTTCTCCTTATTTTGTATCGCTGGAAGTTTGTTTGACAACCTGAGAGTTGAACTGCGCAGCTGCCGGACGAGCAAGGTGCGATTACCCGCTCCCCACAATCCGCGAAGCTCCGCAAGAAAGTGTTCTCGTTCATTTCTACCTAGGGTGGCGTAGTTATCGAAGTGATCATGGCTCGGATACCCTAAGGGTAAGGCGAAGCCCAACCACGTATCCCGCGCGCCCACAGCACGCGCTGATCTTGTTTGCTCCGGGCCAGATATCCGGCTCGTTGCGCGGAAATGCTTAAGTCCTGGAAGACTATCTCAAAATTTCTAAGGTTTCAAAACTCGAGCTCGGTGCGCCTTACAGGGGAAGCGTAGGGGCCCTGCACCGACTCGCGAAGCTTAGCGCATTTCAAAACTAAGTCAAGTTAATAATCTCAGTCCCGCAAAAAAAAACTCGGAAGCGTCGGAGAAGGTAAAACTTTTGCACTATTGACGCAAAAGGTCGGCGCGAAGTTAGATGGTTTAGCTGCACCTACACAAAATCACTATTCGGCCTCGGGCCTGCTCAGCCGGAACTGCGCGCGCCGAGCCAACTTTGGAGGGCCCCAGCGCCTCCAGCTATAAGAAACGAGTGCGCAGACCGGGCTCGCGGGCAAAGCATGCGGACTATTACAGCAATTTTAAGGTGTGCCTAGCGCGGGCTTTATTCGAGTTATAGATGAGGTTTGTCACCGCTACCGTTGGAGTAAACGACAGCAATCCGCTGATGACGTAGTACCTGAGCGTGGGAAAGCCACCGTCATTGACATCGTGCACTTGGTAGTAGAGGTCGCCATTTTGTGTTCCCGCATTCTGGAAACGGTCGTCGAGAGTATCCAGGGTGCCTCCGCAGCCTGCTGGCTGTGCCGCCGAGTGTGGTATAGAGTACGCCGGAACGCCAGTTACCCCGTAGTATCCGAAAAGTTGCGTCTGACCCGCGCTGGCGGGGTAGGATTCATATACCATGGGAAGATAAAAACATTGCGCTGTTGATGCAAAACAACCGTGTCGGAGTTAGACGGTGGCCGCGCCTTCACAAAAACATTCCGGCCCTTGCGCCTGCTCACCGCGAAACCCCGCGCTCCGAGCCAACTTTGGAGAGCCCCAGCGTCGCTAGGAGTACGCCGTCGTCACACAGTTCGTCGGCGCTGTGCATTCAGTGCAGCGGACTGGAGGTCAGAAATTGACATCAATGAAACTGGACCGAATTCCGCCGAAGATGGAGCGGCGGGCGCGTCGTAATGTCATGGGTCAATTCGCTCGATGAAACAAAAGGCCTGCCAACCTGGCAGGCCTCGAGGTACGAACAAGAACGGCGCTGACCCACCCGTGTACAAGACACTTTCGGGCAAGCGGCGGGGTCTTTCGGGCTCCGTCGCTCGCCGCACAGGCCCTGCCCAAAGCTATTTATGAACAACGAAAGTCAGGTTAGAAAGTGCTCTCGGAGTTGGCCTTCCTCGATCCAGGAGCTAGCGACGGTCTCACGTTCAGACTTTCCATTACTTTGTGTCGCAAGCCCCTGGTCGAGTTAAGAACTCCGAGCAAGGGAGGAGTGGAGCATTAAACCCCAACTGCTCGTGACTCTCTCCTACTAGCAATTACCCGGATACGCAGTACACGCCGCACTGACGAGCGCTCCGATGTTACCGCTGGTGAACGGGGCCGCCCCTTGTTCCTTAACCGAGGGGTCGGTGTAGCCCCAACTGGTTACCCCGACCACAACATTCTGTTGGGGGAAACTGCCGTTCGTTTCACCGGTCAGCCCGGAAGGTAATCCAAAGTTTTCGACCCACGGACCCCCGCTCGACCCGCCATTCATATTCGAACCAATAATGGTGTTGTTGGAAAAACTCGAATTCATATAGCCGTACGAGTCATTACGCTCCATATAGGCCGCACTATCCAGGCCAGCTGGATACCCGAGCTGTGTGATTTGAAACAAGCCACCCGACGTGAAACCGCCGCCGTACCAATATCCGAACCAGCCCGTCGTGGTCCCAGGAAGGTGACCCAAGCTGGTGGCCTTGAGTACCAGAACCGCGACGTCGTCAGGACAAACAACACCATATACGGCGCAACTATCGGTTCCGTTGTAGTAGGCGGTTAATATGTAAGCGTTAACGGCGCTCCATTTGGCGTAAGGGGCCGTGCCGTTTCGATAGGCTGGAATGAACTGCCAACCCGAGTAGAACTGGCTTGCCCCGTAATTTGCCACGCAGTGCGCCGCGACAACGACGATGCCCGGTTTGATCAGCGACGCAGAACATATGTAGGTACTGCTGCCGATCTTAAAAAACAACTTTCCTGCCGGGCGATACGGGTATGTCTTGTTGGTGTTTTCTGTGAACAGATCGGCTCTTACCGTCGTGAATGGGTGATTGCTCGTCCCCCAGTCCTGTGGAGCTACTTCGTTGGCGGGCGCAGGCGTGCCTAGGAATTCTGGGCTCGTGATTCCGGTACCCTCGGCACCCGACGAACCTCCCTGCGCACCTGGCTGTTGTTTGGATTCCAAAGCCTGTATCAGGGCTCTTGTTGCGTCCGGCGGCAAGGGGTTGCTGGGGAGTGGCATGGGTTTAGCGTTCACAAAATCCACGTCCTCCTGTGGATTTTGAACGTGGAAGACTGTAAGGCCACCCACGTTCTTGGCTTGGGCATTGGCCAGTCCCGCGCAGACGCATCCCAAGACCGCGACGGCCAGCATTGCAATCAATGTACTGCGGTGAAATGTGAACCTCAAGAACCGCCAATTCTGGTTTTGCATTTCGTTTTTCTCCTTCCCCTGAAGGGGAACATTGTGAGGCCAAAAGGAAATTTCCCTCGGGGACTGAGGGCGTCGCGGCTTCCCTGTCCGGGCCGGACGTTCAAAGGAATTTCCTCCTGGAAGTTTTGGTCAAAATTTCGAAGGTTTGCGAACCTGAGCTCGGTTCAGCTCTACAGGGGAAGAGTAGAGGCTTGCACCGACTCGCGAAGCTTAGCGGATTCCTAAATTAAGTCAAGTTAATAATTTGGGTCGCGCGAAAAAAACTGTGGAAGGTCGAGAGAATGTAAAACTTTTGCGCTATTGACGCAAAACATCGGCATCGCGCTGAAGATGTTTTGGCCGAGCCACGTCAAACCACCTGTGGAGACCGGACTTCCGTAGTCTCTCCGGGATCAGACGCCTCTTTACAAAGTTTTACAGAGTGGTGAAAAACTCGATCTTGAGTTTGATTTTTGGTGGCGCAGCGGTTCACCGCTGCGATAAGCGGCCTGTTTTCGTTGCTGGCTTTAGCCGCTGAGGGCGACTGCCGCGCGCACAAAGAGTCTTTCAGCATTCTGTTTACGCGCTGGGCATACTGGAAGCTGGGCACTCTAGAACGTGATCCGTACTCCGAACTCCATTTGCCGCGGAGCGCCGTTCGCGTAGGTGCCGGAACCGGCCAGAACGCGGTCCAGGCGCGAAGTGCAGAAGGTGGTTGAGCTGCCGCAGAATCCCGCGGAACTGGCGTTATTCAGCGAAGTACCGGGCGCGCCGTTCAGCACGCCGCTTAACTGGTTTCCGGCGCCGCCGAAGTTGGCGAAGTTGAACACGTTAAACACGGAGACGTTCGGCTCCAGCTTCACACGCTCTCCGACGCGTAATGGCCAGCTCAAGCGGAGATCGATCGTCCTCAGCCAGGTCGCTTCCGCATAGTGCCCGGGTAGAGCCTGACCCGGCGCCGATTGAATCAGAGGCGCATAAGCGCCGAGCGCAACCAGTTGCTGCCCGGTAAACAGACCGGCATTGGCCAAGGCCGAGCCCGCGGGCGTCAACTTGCCGGCGAACGTGCTGTTGTAAAACGCGATGGACTTGGTCAACTTGCTAGTTGAGTATTTTCCGGTGCTTCCAATAAACCCCGGCAAGAGGTCGCCCACGGTGCCGTCGCCGGTGAGGTCGCTGCGGAAGATTTCTCCCGCAACTCCGCCGCCGTCCTGCTGCGGAATATAGGCGCTCAGCGAAAGCGGCGACGCCAGATGTGAGATCAGCGAAAGCCGCAGCCCGTGCGGCAACTCCGCTGTCTGACTCAACCTAAGCTGGTGCGTGCGGTCGAGGCCCGACGTGCCGAAGTGTCCGCGGTGCGGGCGGTTGTAATCTTCCGCCACGTTCATTAGCGAATAATCTCCGCCGCTGCCATTCGGTTCCGCGATGTTGGTGCGATACCGGGACCACGCATACGCGATCGAGACATCCAGCCGCCCCACACGCCGCGCCGGGTTCGCTATGCTGTTCTTGTACGCCAGGTGCAAACCGTCATACTGCGAGCGCCCGCCAGGAAAGTACATGATGTTCGATCCCACCGCTGGATTAATCCCGCCGAACGCCGCCTGCGGCTTGCCCAAGACCGAGCAGGGAAACGGTCCGCAGAACGCGTTGGACGAATCCAAACCTTGGCGCGCGAAATCGGTGATGCTCGCTCCCGGCACTGCGGTCAAATAGCATTTCACGGCAGCCTGCGAACTGCTGCCCGCGAACAATGCTGGAGCGCATCCCGACGACGCCTTATTAGCTGCCAGCGTTGCATTGATCGCGGACAACGCCGCCGCATAGGTGTTGGCTAACGGGTTGAGATTGTGGCCGTCCGTCATGAAGCCCGCGTCGCCAACGTGATTGGTGTCTATCCCCAGCGGAAACTGGGTGCCGATCTCGCGCACATAGTCGATGGAGAACATGCCTCGCTCCCCGATCTGATGCTGGATGCCGAAGTCCATGTGGACCACGCGGGGCGTCTTGTAACCGGGGGCCAGCATGCCGCCGAAATTCGCTATGCTGTTCGCCAGCGAGTAGACGTTCTTCCCGCCGGTCACCGCCGACTGTGCTGCCTGGAACTGCGACTGAAGATCCTGAATTGCTTGAGACACAACTACCGGCTGATTGGCTGCGTTGAGAACCGTACCTCCAATCGGCTGCCCGCAAATTTGTGTGGCGATATCAAGCCCATCGACCTGACTCACAACGCCACTGTTTGTACCTGACGGCGCATTTGGAAACAAAACCGAGCCCGTCGAACACAGCGTCAGGCTGCGGTTGTATTGTCCGTTCGACAATCGGTTGATGCGATCCTGATAGGCATTCTGCAGCAGAAAATTGTCGTAGAACATCCCGCCGCTCGCCCGCACCACTGTCCGCCCGTTGTGTCCGGGATCCCAGGCCACACCGAATTGCGGAGCAAAATTCCAGTCGGGCTGATTTACGCTCTCGCCGAGAGACGAATGCGCACCCGCCGTGGCACTGTTCGGGAGCAGACCGAATTGATCGAGAATCAAACCAGTCGTGCACGGTGGCGTCTTCACGATGGTAGTATTGATCGCCGAGCATGGCACGGCCGGCAAGTCGCTGTTGGTGCGCCCGCTGTCGCGAACATAGTTCACGCCAAAACTAATGTTGAGATTCGGAAACAGATTGAACGTGTCGCCGAGGTACCCCTCGATCCGCGTGTCGAAGTGACCGCCGGTCGACCGATTGAATGCCGAGTTCTCGCTGAAATTTCCGAGACCGTTGAAAATCGTGACCGTGCCGACCGGATAGTTCAGCGGATTGTCGGCCGCTCCGCGCGGATCTCCTGGGAAAAGCGGCACGAGGTTCGGATTGCCATTGATGGCAGCGATCACGTCCAGTCCGTTCGAACTGGTCACCGACGGCCCAAAATTTCCCGGCGCATAAAAATCGCCCTGCGTGATGCGATGAATCGCTGCCCCGAAACGTATCGTGTGATTCACCTTATAAATCGTGCTGCTGTCGTAGCGCCCGAAGAGGTCGCGCTGAATCGTCTGTCGCGGACCGGCTATGCTCGGCCCCTGTGCATAGGATCCAATCTGCATGTGGAAGGGCGCCACCGCCGAATCCTTCGAGTCCGGATTGATCGCGTCGACCATCTTCTGATAGCCGAAGCGCGCGCTGTGCAGAAACCGCCCGCGATTCCAATCGAGGCCCACCACCGCAGCGGGAACGTTCAGCTGATTGCGAAAATTCGACTGGCTGTCCGACGGCCCGATCTCGTTCGCATTGTCGTAGCTGAAGCGCGCGAACCACTTCATGTTCTCGCTGAGGTTGTAATCCAGCCGCGCCGTCAGCATGTTCTCGCGAAAATAAGCGCTCCGCAGACTGGTCTGGTTGGCAGAGCTGGTGCCGCACAATCCTGCAACGTACACACCCGAGCAGGGGAATCCAAGCTGGATCGGCAGAACGCCATCCTGCTTGGTGCGTTCCCCGCCGATGAAGAGAAACGCCTTGTCTTTGATCAGCGCTCCGCCGGCTCCGAATCCGTATTGCTGCCGGCTATACTTCGGACTCCCTGACGGAAACCCGGCGAGGCCGGCGAACCGGTCGCGCAGATTTCCAAACAGATTGCCGTGCCATTCATCTCCACCGGAGCGCGTTGTAACCCGCACAGAACCGTTTGCGTTCAGCGACTGAAACAACTCCGGCGTAGCCCGCGAGAGGATCACTTCGCGCACTGCCTCAGCCGGCAGGCTCAGCGTGGACGCGCCCCTGGTTTCGTCCATCACCTCGACTTCGTCAACGTCGTAGTGCGTGGTGCGTCCCAGTTGGCTGTTGATGGAGAGCGACTGGAACCCACTTTTGCCGGGATCGTAAATCCTTCCATCGACCGCTTGCACACCGGGCTCAAGCTGTCCCGCATTCAGATAGTTGCGCCCGTTAATCGGCAGCGTGTCGGGAACCTCGCCACTGAATTTACTCTCCAGACGCACCGGGCCCGGATTGATCCATTCCAGCTTGAAATCCGCCGTGACCGCCCCGCCCGCCACCACGGTCACGCTGCTCTGGACCGGCAGCATGTCGCGACCTTCCACGCGCACCACATAAGCGCCCGGCGGCACGGGCTCTGAAACGTAGATGCCGTCCTTGCCGGAGCGCGTCAGGCCCTTGGTATCGGTAGCCGCCGAGCTATAAAAAACGCGCGCGCCTTCCACTGGGGCGCCGACGTCATCTCGCAAGGTGCCTTGAATGGTGCCGGTTGCCGGATTTTCCGGAGTCGATTCCTGCGCCGGCAGGGAAACCGCGAGGGTTGCGATGATGATGAGCAACAGGCCAATTCCGATGGACAGAGGACGACGAACCAGCAAGCCAGACCAATCGAACAAAGTGCCACTCTCCTGGGGGCAGAACCTCAAGTAGAACCTGGAAGCGATTCCGCGTCTAAGGGTCTTGGTTTCTACGGCAATGTTGCTATGGCAATGTCTACAGCAAATGGAATAGGACAGTTTACTAGATGCGGCTGGTGCTCCGGGGCGATGTATGGGATTTTTGGGGGAGGCGGTGCCGAATCGCAGGGTGAACTAGAGCGGATTGGTCTTTGGCGAATAAACAAAAGGCGCCAGGCAACCCGGCTCCCTTTGAGGAAATGCAGTCCTAGAAGGCTGCGGAAAAAAGTATTCGCTGTCCCGAGTCTCACCGCAGCGGCTAAAGCCGACAGTGAAAGCCACCCATTTATCGCAGCGGTAGACCGCTGCGCCACCCAAAATCAAAAACAAAGGTGAACCACTGCGCCACCCAAAATGAAAAACAAACGTGAACCGCTGCGCCACCCAAAATCAAGCGCGATACCGACTTTTTACGCAGCGGGCTATAAGGGTAAACTTCACCCCAAGCCGGATTGTACGGTCGGAATAAATTCAACATTCTGGATTTTGGAGAGCGCCCACTGAGAGCGTCAGAACGTCCCTTTACGGGTGTAGTACCCGGCGCGGTAGTGCGACTGGTAAGGCCCTCCCGCGGGCGCGTTGGTCAGGTCTACCCGGAGTTGGCGGAATTCCGAATCGGAATAGCGCTGCGACGGATAGTACGCCAACAGATATTGGGTGCGGAGTTCGTCGCTGATCTTGCGGAACGCTTCATCCAGTTGCGGCAGCGATGTGGCGTAGTAATACTTTCCGCCTGTGTCCGCTGAAATCTGAATCAGCGCGTGCTCGCCGCCTGTGTCTCGTCCCGCGCTGGCTTCGATGGGCACGATGATGATGCTATAGATAATCGCTTCCGATTCCTGCGCCGCGCGGAGCGCTTCTTTGTAGTCCACCTGGCTCACCGTGTCTCCACCGTCGGTGATTACCACCATCACTTTTCTTCCCTGCCGCCGGTTTAGGGCCTGCGAGCCCAGAAAGACCGCGTCGTACAGCGCGGTCGCCGAGCCGTTGCGCACCCGGTCGATTCCGGCGTCGATCTTTTTCAAGTCGGAGGTGAACGGCACCAACTCACTCACTTCCTCGCTGAACTTGTACAAGGCCAGTCCGTCCTCGGGCCGTAAAATCGTGTGCGCGAACTTGCGCGCCGAGATCAGCTCGAGCGGCAGATCTTTTCTGGTGCTCAGGCTCGTATCCACGGCCAGCACGATCGACAGCGGCAGCGCCGATTCCCGGCTGAAGATTGCGAGTTTCTGCTCTTTGCCGTCTTCCTTCAGCAGAAAATTTTCTTTCTGCAGGTTCGTGACCGGAGCCCCGCGGGCATCCGTCACCGTCACGAACACGTTTACCAGCTTGACGTCGACCTTGAGGGTGGTTTCCGGTTCCTGTGCTATCGACCGGGCGCTGACGAACGCGATCAAGATGCACACGATCAGGGGGGCCGTGCGCTGCGAGCTTCGAGGCACAAGCCACGAGCTAAACCTGACGACGTTTGCTCGCAGGACGTTTAGGATTCGCTTCATTTGAGAATTAGTTGAGAGCCAGTCATTTGGATGCAGGCTGCTCTCCCGCTGTGCCTCCCGGCAATCGAATTTCTTCGGGAAACGCCTCTCCATCCGCCCATACTGCTCCATCTTCGAAATATTCCTTCTTCCAGATCGGCACCGTCTTTTTAAGTGTGGCGATGATCCAGCGGCAGGCCTCGAACGCCGCGCCCCGGTGCCCCGCGGCCACCACGATCAGTACGCTGGTCTCCCCAATCTCCAGCCGCCCCAAACGGTGGACGATCGCCACTCCTCGCACCTCAAAACGCGCGCGCGCCTCCACCGCCAGAGATTCCATCTGTTTGAGCGCCATCGCTTCATAGGCTTCATAGTCCAGATAGAGCGTGCGCCGTCCGCGCGTGTTGTCGCGCACCACGCCATCGAAAATCACGGCCGCGCCATCGGCCGGCTGCTTCAACCGCCCAACTACGGCCTCGTAGTCGATCGGCTCGTGGACTATTTTTACTTCGCCCGGGAGTTCGCTTTCGCCTTGCGCCGACCCGCCGCTCACCGGCGGCAACAGCCCGACTTCATCGCCGTCGCAGAGCGCCCGGTCGGCTCCCGAATACTCCTGATTCACTGAAATCGCCAGGGACGGCACCATCGCTTCGAACCTCGGAGCCTCTCGCGCATAATAGAAGAGCACTTCGCGCACCCGCGCCCCTTCCGGCAGGTCAACGGTCTCGCTGGACCGTCCTATAACTTCCTTCAATACGCCAAAAAACAGCACGCCTATCTTCATCAGAATTCGTCTTTTCTCCCCCAGTGTAGCGCGCCTGCATCCCAAAAGGACCTGTCCCTCGGTGTGGTCGCCCGCGCCCGGGCCGCCCGTTCGGTTCAATTACCTCCGTAATCGTGCATTTGGTCACGTTCCCGCTTAGTCTTGTTGCCTACGCTCCATATAGTGAGAGGAGGCTGTTATCGCTAACACCGTTCACACCGATTCCAGCCGCAGTGCGTCCGCTCGGTCGTTCCTCCACAGCCTCAATATTTTGATCAAGTACACCCGGCTGTATGGAGTCAATCACAAGCGCACTGAGGGCCAGTTCCAGACCGCCTGGAGCGAACTCCAACAGGCACTGCCCAAGAGCGGTGATACTGGTTTTCTGCTCGGCGTCTCTGACAACAAACTTCTTCTCGATGGCATCCCGCTCGAAGCCGGACAAGCCGAGCGCAGCTTCGCCCAGTTGCTGACCGCCGCGGGCCTCTCCAGCATCCTGTTTTCCAACAAGGTTACGCTCGACGACTTTACCCGCCTGGTCCGCGCCTTTTCCATGGGCGGCTCCAAAGCGCAGGACTTCGCCAAGCAGATTAAGGAAACCCTCGGCGACAACAAGGACTCCTCGATCCGTATCAATGAGGTCAAGTTCGTCGCCGCCGATCCCGCCACCGGCGAATATTCCATTGCCGCCCAACTCGCCGCCCAGGCCCTCGGCCCCGAATTCAAGCAGTGGCTCAATGACCCTCAAAAACTTCTGCAGTTGATCGCCGCCGCTCAGGGAGCGAGCAACACCGGTGCGGGCGTAGCGGGCGGCGCGCCCCTCGGCAGCGTCCCAAGCATCCCGATTCCCAGCGGCGTGGCCACGGGCTCCGGCGGAACCTCGGGCGGAACTTGGACCGGCGGCGTCGTTCCCTTGCAGGAAGAGGAAGTCATCCAGACCATTCGCCTGCTCACGCATTTTGGCCAGGCGATGCAGGATCCCAACGCTTCCGCGGAAAATCTAAAGGTTGAACTGGGCAAAGCTCCCGAGGGCGCCAAAGTCAATCTCGCCCAGTTGCTCGAAAGCCTGGCCACGCAGGCTTCTCAGAACAACACGAACGAGAGCAATGACACGCCGCTTCTGATGAAGGCGGCTGAGAGCATGGCGATTAAATTCGCCCTCGACCGCTATTCGCGCGGCGAAGTCAAGGTCAACGCTGTCCACGACATGATGGAGCACATGAGCCGGCAGATGGACACGCTCCGCCAGATCCTGCGCGTTCAGGAAGATAAGATGTCCAAGGCGGGCATCCTCGTCGATTCCCACGCCGACATTCTCGACCGCATGTTCTGGGCTGAGATTCCCGAAGCGGGCAAGAAAAGCGTTCTGCTATCGAGCGAAGCCGCCTGCGTGCCGCCCCGCAATATTCGCCAGTTCGTCGAAATGCTTTTTGAGCGCGACGATAATGAGCTGGCCGCCAAAATTCTCTCCAACTACTGCACCGGCCTCGACGCCAAGGACGCCGATCCCCGCCGCAAGACCGCCATCGGCCTGGCTCAACTCGGCGACCTCTACGCCACCGCGCCCGAGGAAGTCATGCCTAATGCCCTCGCCATGCTCGGCGAGAAACTGGGCAAGGAAAGCGATACCGATATCCAGAGCCTGCTGAGCGCCGCCTTTGCGCGCTTCGGGCAGGAGGCTTGCACGCGCAGAAAATACAAAGCCGTCGCCGAACTCTGCTACTCGCTCGAAAGAGTAGCGCGACAACGGCCTGCCCTGGTGCAGGATCTGCGCTCCCGCGTCGGCATCGAAAATCGCCTGCCCGAGATGATCGAGGAAGCCATCAATGCCGATCAGGTGCCTGAGGATCTAATCAACGTCCTGCAGCAGCTTCCCAGACACTCCGTTGAACACCTTGCCGACCGTTTCTTTCGCGCGCAGAAGCGTGTCGAATGTGATCGCATCGTCGAACTGGTCGGCGAACTCGGACAACCCGCCATCGACGATCTGCGCGACATCCTGCGCACGGGCCAGCCCCGCCAGGCTGCTTCCACCGTCGGCCTGTTGAGCCGCCTTGCCGTAACCACGTTGCTGGAGTTGCTGCCCTCTCGCATGGGCGAGTTCAACCGTTTCTACCAGGACGTCATCGTTCGCCAGATCGCCTATGGCGCCGCACCCGACCGCGGACGCACCCTGCTCGAACTGCTCGAACTGCTCGATGCCCTCATCCTGCCCGAGGCCATCGACGAGATCGGCATGAGTCAGGACCGCAACGCCAGTTCCAGCCTGATTGCGCTCGCCACCGCCGGTGAAGCTCACAACCGTCCCGAGTTCGTGCAACTGAAAGCGATCGAGTCGCTCGGCCGTCTGCGCGAGATTGAGGCCGTCCCCGTTCTGCGCACCATCGTCGAAGACAAGAAACTGTTTGGCTACACGCAGCACCGTGAATTGAGAATCGCTGCCATTCAAGCACTTTCCAAGATTGATCCGCGCTATGGCACCCAGGCTCTCGCCGACAGCGGTCTCGAGGCCGGCGAACTCGCCATCGCTCCGCTTGATTCCGGCCCCGGATGTCCCTGGGTCCGGCAGCGCCGCTATGAACGCATCATCTTGCCGCGCACTCTCTCCGCCACTCTTTCCAGTTCCTGGGGAAAGTCGAACATCGTCATGCGTGAGATGAGTCTCGGAGGCGGCATGGGCACGCGCAGTGATAATCTCCGCGTCGGCTCCGAAGCCCACGTCGAAATCTCTCTGGGCGTGAAGAAAATCCGCGGTGAAGTTCTGCTGCGCCGCGCCCGCGTCAATGAAATCGGTTTCGAGTTCGTCAGCATGGACCTCGACAGCCGCTACCGCCTGCGCCGCGTCCTGGTCGAGGCTCTGCAAAAAGTGCCTGACAATCGCGCCTCGAACTGGGACGGCGAAAGAAAAAAGTAGAACCAGGTCTTAGGTCTCGGGTCTCAGGTCTCAGGAAAACCGGGGCCCCGGTCATCGCGTATGTTGCGACGAGTAAACTCCGCTTAGCTCAAAGGGCCTTGGGCCACCTTATCTGCCGCAAAGAAAAAGCCCCTGCTTACGCAGAGGCTTTTCGCAAACCGACAAATCGCGGGTGTCCGTCAACCCTAGAGTGACTTAAGCCACCTTCACGAAAATAATTACCAGCGTGAACAGGACCAGCGACTCGATGAAGGCGAGGCCGAGAATCAGTGCGACCATAATTCCAGGACGTGCCGCTGGATTACGTCCCAGCGAGTCGCAGGCGGCGCCCGCCACCTTTCCCTGCCCCAGTGCCGCCAGTCCAGCCGCCAGCGCGATTGCAAAACCGGAGGTCAGCGCCACCCAGTTGGTGGTTCCACCCGCTCCCGTCGCGCCTTGCGCAAACGCCGGCACCGCCATCACCGACGCCATCACCATCATGAACATCAACATCACAAATTTCCGCATTGTGCTTCTCCTTTATGAATTGCCGCCAGTGGGTGGTTGACGCCGTGCTTTGAAGCCGACGCCCTCACGCTGGAAGCAGGTGTCAGGCACCAGGTCTCAGGTCTCAGGTCTCAGGAAAATCTTGCCGTTGAATTTCCTAAGACCTGACACCTGAGACCTGAGACCTTCTTTAGTGTTCCTGTCCTGTTGCCTCACCCAGATACACGCAGGCCAGCAGCACGAAAATGTAGGTCTGAATAAACGACACTCCGATGTGCAGTCCCTCGAATACGACCGGGACGCCCAACGGTATGAGCGAAAAGAACACGAGTGTGACCATTTCCCCGGCAAACATGTTCGCAAAAAGACGGATCGTCAGCGACATGATGCGGGCGGTGTGGCTAAATATCTCAATCGGAAACAACAGAAAAGGCAAAAACAGGCGCATGACAAGCGGCATTTCCTTATCCTGCGGCCCGATGAAGTGTTTCAAGTAGCCCCAGAATCCGTTCGTCCGAAATCCCTGATAGTGGTAGTAGAACCACGTGAGGAGCGCGCATCCGAGTGGCACAATCGGCACCGCGGTCGGCGATTCCAGACCCGGCACCAGACCGATTAAATTGCAGCAAAGGATGAACATACCGAGCGTGATCAGGTAGGGTACGTACTTCTGGGAATGATGTCCGATAACTTCATCGGCCATGTTGCTGACAGATCCAAAGATCCCTTCCATCGTGTGTTGCAACCCGCCCGGACGCTCCACCGAGAGGTGCGTGCGCACGGCAATAAAAAATATTGTCAGCAGCAGGACCACCAGCAGTTCCATCGCGAAACTGTTCGAGATCGGAGTCGCCGGATGCTTCGGATGAATGTGCAGGGCCTGCAGCAACGCCAGCACCGGCGCGCCGAACAAACGATTCAGAAGTGCGGTAAAAGCTAGTTGTTCCATGTTCAGACTTCGTTATTTATCTCGACTTGTCATCCCGAGCGAAAGCGAGGGATCCGCAGTTCGCTGACGATTGAAAAATCGCAGATCCCTCGCTTCGCTCGGGATGACAAACTTTTGGGGCCTACAACTGTGCTTACGAATCCCGCCGAAAGGCCGTGTACCCTTGCCATGCCGCCTCCGCCATCAGGGCTGCCACCGGGACGCACAGACCCCACAGAAAACCGCGAAAAGCCAACGGAGAACTTTTGAATATAGCATAGGCAACGGCTGCGACCAACACGTAGCGCACCAGGAAGCGCAGGATGATCAAGCCACCTTTCTCGCGGCTGTTGCGGTTGACGATGCGATCGGCAAGTCCCCCGACGCCGCGCGTCAGCGAGCGGAAATTAACATAGGAAACCGCGGCGCCGAAAGCGAACCCAATCGATCCAGCCGAACCGTAAAACCAGAACGCCGGTCCCAGCAGCAGAACGCTCACCACCAGCATGTTGCGCAGTAGGCGAGGAATGATGCGCTCATAGGTTGAAAGCTCATCGATTGAGAGCTCACGCATTATGGAATCATCGCGAGTCTCCGCCGGCGGAGTTTCCGCGGGCCGATCGGGATGCTCCCGCTCATTTGTCGTCATTCTTGTAAGCGCCCACAGCCATGCGGATCATCTGCCAGAATCCGACCACCGCGCCAAACAACAGTCCGACCAGATAGAGCCACTTAGTATGCAGCCAGTAATCGGCGAGCTTCCCCAAAAAGAAACCGAGTAGGATCGCCGCCGGAATAATAAACCCCATCTCGGAATAGCGAGCGAGCGAGACCAGGGGATCTTTCTTTCGCGGCGACGGGTCGGACTCGAGGCTGGGCTTCTCAGGCATTCGGAGGAATTCTAAATCAGCTAACAGCTAAGAGTTTCATCTCACCGCAGACGCCACGTGCGGCGATTGCACAATTCCCAACGACCAGTTGACGCTGCGAATAAAAGGCTCGGGATAAATTCCGATCACGATCGTCGCGAGTGCCGTCACGCCCACCGCGCAACGCATTCCGAGGCTGACGGGCAGTCGTTCCGTCTCCATCGGCGCGCGCATCAGCATCGCGTTCGCAATCTTCAGATAGTAATAAAGTCCGAAGAGCGAGTAGATCACCCCGAGCGAGGCTAGTCCGTAGTGTCCGCTTTCAATGAGGCTCAGGAAAATGTAGTACTTGCCCAGGAATCCGGCGGCGGGCGGAATGCCGGCGAGTGAAAGCAGGAACAGCAACATCAACACCGCTTCGACCGGCGCGCGCCGGTAGAGGCCGGCCATATCATCGATCTCGTCGCCAATCACATTGCGCTGGCGCAACGACGTGATCACCGCGAATGCACCCAGATTCATGAACGTGTAGACGAGCAGGTAGATCAAGATTCCCTTGAAGCCGTCGGAAAAGCCCGGACTGCCGGGTTGCGAAGTTCCCATGGCCACGAACGCCAGCAGCATGTAGCCGACGTGCGCAATTGAGGAGTAGGCGAGCAGGCGTTTGGTATTCGTCTGCGTGAGCGCCGCGAAATTGGCGCCGGTCATGGTAGCGATGGCGACGACCACAATTACGGGAGTGTAGACGGAACGCAGCGGCCACAGCCCAAACACCAGTATGCGCAGCAGCATTGCCCAGGCCGCCGCTTTCACCGCCACCGAGATGAAGCCGGTAATGCTGGTGGGCGCGCCTTCGTAAGCGTCCGGCGCCCACTGATGAAATGGAACGGCAGCGATCTTGAACAGCAATCCGGTCATGGTCGTCAGCAGCGCGATCACCACTACCGGATTGTGCGGGTTCTGCGCCGAGACCGCGCGGGCGATGATCGCCAGGTTGGTGCCGCCGGAAAGTCCGTAGAAGAGCGAAAGGCCGTAGGCAAAGATACCCGATGAAAATGCGCCGAGCAGCATATACTTCAAGGCCGCTTCGTTGGAACGCCGGTCCCGCCGCAGAAAACCAACCAGCACATAAGTGGAAATCGCCATCAGCTCGAGCCCAATAAAGATCAGCACGACGTCGATTCCCGCCGCCATGCACATCATGCCCGCTACGGAGAGCAGCAACAGCGCGTAGTATTCACCGTGGTGTTCATCTTCCACGTCGAGATAGCGCACCGACATCAGGATTGCGATAGCCGCTCCCGCCAAGAACAGATACCAGAAATAGATGGCGAAGCGGTCAACCAATAGCGAGTTATAAAATCCGACAGCGCCCCTCGGTTGCGTCGACTGAATTTGCCACACGCAGAAAGCCGCAAACAGCACGCCAACAAAGGCGCCTGCGGCGTTAATCCACTTCCATCCCCGTGGAACCATCAAGTCAATCAGCAGAATGCCGAGCGCGAAGATAGTAAGTTCTACCATCGGCAACATCAACCGGTATTCAGTTGGCGAGAGGCCTCGCACTTAGTTGCTCGCTTTCGGTTGGGAAGATGACGCGGGCGCGACCTGCGCGTTTACCGGTACGTTGGAGCTGGAGTTGTTATGAATCGTCTGCACAATCTGATTTACCGGTTGCTCCAGTATCTGGAAAAACGGCTTCGGGTAGAGTCCGATCCATAGCGCCATGATGATCAGTGGCACAAACGTGAGAATTTCGCGCGGCGTAAGATCGTGCAGCTTTTCGTTCTTGGGATTCGTCACCGTTCCGAAGAAGACCCGCTGATAGAGCCAGAGCAAATAAGCGGCGGCCAGAACCACGCCCGGCGCCGCCCAAGCCGCCCACCTCCAGTTCGCGGTGAATGCTCCTTGCAGAATCGTGAACTCGCCGACAAATCCATTCAGCAGCGGCAATCCCATCGACGAGAGAAACATGATCATCGTGATCGTCGCGTAGACTGGCATCACGGTCGAGATGCCGCCATACTCCGCGATCTCGCGCGTGTGCCGCCTTTCGTACAATATGCCGACGATCAAGAACAGCGCGCCGGTCGAGATGCCATGATTGACCTGCTGCAGCACTGAGCCGGTCAAGCCCAATGGATTCAGCGCGAAAATTCCCAGCGTGCAGAAACCCAGATGGCTGACGGACGAATACGCCACCAGCTTTTTCATGTCCTTTTGCATGAGCGAAACGAGGGCTCCATAGATGATGCCTACGAGCGAGAGTCCGATCATCCAACTTTGCACTCTGGGATGCGATACGACGGCGGGAAAGAAAGGCAGCGAGAAGCGGACGAATCCGTACGTTCCCATCTTCAGTAAAATCCCCGCCAGAATGACGGATCCGGCTGTGGGCGCTTCCACGTGCGCATCCGGCAGCCACGTATGGAACGGAAACATCGGGACCTTAATCGCAAATCCAATAAAGAAAGCGACGAAGAGCCAGATAGCGTAATGGAATGGAATCAGCGGCGCTGTCTTATAAAGCTCTGGGATGCTGAATGTGAAGACGCCAGTAACCGTGTGATGATGGAAGTAGAGGAACAGGATGCCAAGCAGCATTAGAATAGAGCCAAACAGCGTGTAGAGAAAGAACTTGATGGCGGCATAAAGTTTGCGCGGACCGCCCCAGATGCCGATCAGCAGATACATCGGCACCAGCATCGCTTCCCAGAAAACGAAGAAAAGGAAAAAATCGAGCGCCATGAAGACGCCGAGCATCCCCGTTTGCAACGCCAGGAACCAGACGTAATATTCCTTCACCCGTATCTCGATGGCGGTCCACGAAGAAAGAATCGAGATCCATCCCAGCAGCGTGGTCAGCATGATCAGCAGAAACGAGATGCCGTCAATGCCGAGGTTGTAACCCGCGCCAATCGAGGGGATCCAGTTGTTTGGCGTGCCCTCGAGGAATTTGAAGCCGGGCTCGAAACGCTGCGCCCAAAACATCGGCACCAGCGGCAGCGAGATCAGGAACCCGCCGAGCGCGAAGATGTTCGCGATCCAGCGAATCGCGTCTTTGTTCTCCTTGGAGACGAAGAGGAGAACGAGCGCGCCCACGAGCGGCGTGAAGAGAATAATGGATAAGATGTGACTCTGCATAGAGCTGTTAGCTGTTAGCTCTTGGCCTTTGGCTTCCAGCTAACAGCTAAGAGCCAATCGCTAAGAGCCGGCACTTCACTTCCACACGTAATACACGCCAAATCCTAACAATCCTGCGACCATGACTAGCGCGTACCACTGCACCAGTCCCCACTCGAACAAGCGTGCCGGGTAAGAGATAAGTCGTGCAAGAACTGCCGGGCCGTTCACTCCCAGCCCGTCGATAATCCACTTATCCCACCACTTCGAAAGAGTAGCTATTGCGCGCGTGACCCAGCCAACATCGTTGACCGCTCCGTCGATGATCCTGGCATCGAACCACGACGCCGCTTCTCCGGCTCCCAGTGCGCCCAGGCGGAGATTGCCAATCTTTCGGCGTCCGGTGAAAACATAGTCGTAGGCTTCATCGACAAACCACTTATTGTAGAGCATGGTGTAGAGTGGTGGGGCTTTCGCGGCGATGGGTTCGATGTAATCTCTTTTGGCATTTGCACCGGCATTCATATAAGATCGTCGCGCCATTCCCCAACCTACACCGGCCGCCGCCAGCGATAAGAACATGAGTAAGTACTCGGTCTTATCCGTGTGCTCGGATTCTTTCTCGCCCGCCGCTAACTGCGCCGACTTTCCTTCTTCTTGTAGGACGACGGCTTCCCGCGCGAACACCGGCTCCACAAACTGTTCTAAGTACGCCGATCCGCCCAGGCTATGCGGCCAACTCAACCATCCCGCGCCGATCGAGCAGATCGCAAGGATCACGAGCGGCACGGTCATCGACCTGGGCGACTCGTGCACGTGGTGCTGTGCCTCCGGGCTCATCCGCGAAGGACTGTAGAACGTCAGATACATCAGGCGGAACATGTAGAACGCCGTCATCATTGCCGTACCGTAACCCACAAACCAGAGGATGTGGTACGCGTCACTTTCAGAAGCCCACGTTTGCCACAAAATCTCGTCTTTTGAGAAGAATCCGGCGAAAGGAAAAATTCCCGCAATCGCAAGTGTGGCTACAAACATCGTCCAGTACGTTGTTGGGATGCGCCTTCGCAGGCCGCCCATGTTACGCAAGTCCTGCTCGCCGCTCAGGGCATGAATCACCGAACCCGAACCGAGGAAGAGCAGCGCCTTGAAGAACGCGTGCGTGAAAACATGGAACACTCCTGCGGCAAAGGCGCCGACGCCTAGCGCGAGGAACATGTATCCCAGTTGCGAGATGGTGGAGTAGGCGAGCACGCGCTTGATGTCGTTCTGCACCAGCCCGATGGACGCAGCGAACACTGCGGTGAGCGCGCCAATGATCGCGACGGTTTTCATCGCTGACGGCGCCAGTACGAACACGGCATTCGAACGCGCCACCATGTAGACGCCCGCCGTCACCATGGTCGCGGCGTGGATCAGCGCCGAAACCGGCGTCGGTCCTTCCATCGCATCGGGCAGCCAGACATGAAGAGGAATCTGCGCCGACTTGCCGCAAGCTCCGACGAACAGCAGCAGCGCGGCGGCCGTGAGAACTGGATCGCCGATCGCGAAGTGTCCACTGCGCGCCAGCGCGTTGATGTCGGTGAAGCGAAACGAACCCAGATACCAGGAGAGAGTAAGCGCGCCGAGAATGAATCCGGCATCGCCGATGCGATTTACGATAAACGCCTTGTTAGCGGCGGTCGAAGCGGAGTGGCGATGAAAATAGAAACCGATCAGCAGATACGAGCACAAGCCAACGCCTTCCCATCCCACGAAAAGCAGCATGTAGTTATTCGCGAGGATAAGTGTCAGCATCGAAAACATGAACAGGTTCATGTATCCGAAGAAGCGGTAATACCCGCCTTCGCGCGCCATGTATCCGGTGGAGTAAATGTGGATCAACATACCCACGCCGGTTACGAAGAGCAGCCAGATGGAAGAGAGCGGGTCTAGCAGGAACCCGGCGTCGGCATTGAATGAGGCGAGCGTACCGTCGCGCTTCGGGAAGTTAAGATGGCCGTCGCCGCTCCCGAGCCACGTATAAATAATTTTCTCAAAGGGACGTCCTGTGCCGTGCGCGAAGTGCGTGTACTCGGCGACCGTGAAGCAGGCGAATAGAAACGCTAGGACGACCACTCCGACGCAGACCGCGTCGACCGTTGCCTTCCGCAGCCGTCGGCCGAAAAAGAGCATCATCGCGGCCCCGAAGGCCGGGAAGAGCGGGATTAGCCAGATGTGGTTGAGAAATAGCATTCAGCAGTCAGCATTTAGTATTTAGTATTTAGCTTTTAGCTTTTAGCTTTTAGCTTTTAGCCTTTAGCTCTTGGCTCGCAGCCCGTAGCTCGAAGCTCTTAGCCAAAGGCCAAGAGCTAACAGCCAAGAGCTTCTCACCACTTCAACAAATTAATCTCGTCTACATTGATCGTCTCTCTGTTCCGGAAGAAGGCGATCAAAATGCCGAGGCCTACGGCGGCTTCGGCGGCGGCGTCTACCGTAACGAAGATCGCGAACACCTGCCCATGCAGGTTTCCCCACATGCGCGAGAACGCCACCAGGTTCAGGTTCACCGCGTTCAGGATCAGCTCGATGGACATCAGTACAATCACTACGTTGCGGCGGGTGAGCACACCGATCACACCCAGCACGAACAGTGCTGCTGCGATGACGAGATAGTGAAATGTAGTTATCGGAACCATATTCGCTTCTAGCAGTCTGACCTCAGCGGCTAAAGCCGACTCTTAAAATAGCGGTTACCGCAGCGGTAAACCGCTGCGCCACCCAAAATCAGATTTTCTTCTTCGTCATAATTACCGCCCCCAAAATCGCCACCAGCAACAACAGCGAGGCGATCTCGAAGGCGAACGTGTACGGACCCATCTTGCCGGCTTCTCCGTAGAGCATGGTGGCGATCTGCTGCGTGTTCGACGACTCGGGCAGCGACATCATGCGATCGGGAAATAGCGCCTTACCCTTCACGAACGCGAAGACGAATAACGCGAGCAATGCGCAAGCCGCTGCCAATCCTACCGGCCACATGCGATTGAACCGCCGGTCTTTGGACGAGCGTTCGATGTTCACCAGCATGATCACGAATAGGAACAGCACCATGATTCCGCCCGCGTAGACGATGATCTGCACGCCGGCAACGAACGGGGCAAACAACATCAAGTAGAGACCGGCCACCGCGAGCAGGGTCACGATCAGCGCGAGTGCGGAATGGACGGCGTTTCGCCGCGTGATGACTAGCACGCCGCCGGCGACCGCCAGTCCGGCCAGAAGATAAAAAAAGAACGGCGTCGCGACGGGCGCCATGTCGCGAACCATGCCGGGATTCAGGCCGGGGTTCATGAAACGATCACCCCTACGATGGCAGTCACGATCAGCACGCCAAGCGAAATCGGCAGCAGCACTTTCCATCCGACCCTCATCAACCGGTCGAAGCGGTAACGCGGCCACGTGGCGCGATACCAGATGAACAGATACATGAAGACGGCGACTTTGAGCACAAACCAATATACGTAGTCGATGCCTTCGCGGAATCTGGACGCAGAACTAGCTGCAACGTTCGCGTCCGCGGAACGGCCTGCGACGGCGATCACGAGCAGCAGCAGCGCGATGAAGCCCAGCACCGCCGCGAAAACGGCGAGCCCGATGCGCTGAATCCTGAAGAAGGAATGCGACGACATACGCACCACGCCGACTATGCCAATCGCCGCTAGTCCGAAGAACGTGAGGGCAGGAAAGAGCGAGAAGATAAAATCCCATGTCCGCGCGTTCAGCAGATTCGGGAAGGGACGCATCCATCCGCCGAGCCAGAGTGTGACGGCGATTGAAGAGACAGCGATCATGGCCGCATATTCGGCGAGCATGAACAGCGACCAGCGCAGCCCACTGTATTCGGTGTGATATCCGGCGGTCAGTTCCGACTCTGCTTCCGCCATATCAAAGGGCGCGCGGTTGGTCTCGGCGACCATGGCGATGGCGAAAATCACGAAAGCAATCAGGCCGAGCGGAAAGAATTTAAAGATGAACCAGACACCCTGCTCCTGCTGAGCTCGCACGATTCCGATCATGCTCAAAGTTCCAGTGCCGCTTGCGTTCATGCTGGTCATCAGGATCGCCGAGACGACGGCCAGCCCCATGGCGACCTCATAAGACACCATCTGCGCACTCGACCGCAGCGCGCCGATCAGCGGATAGTGCGAGTTCGAGGCCCATCCTGCGACCACGATGCCGAGCACGCCGAGCGACGAGACACCGAGCATAAAGAGGATGCCAATGTTCATGTCGCTCACCGCTTGCGAAGGGCCGAACGGAATCACGGTATAGACCGCGAACGCCGCCAGCAGTCCGATCATCGGCGCGACCCAGAAAACAAACTGGTCGGCTTCGGCGGGAATAATGTCCTCTTTGAGCATCAGCTTAATCGCGTCGGCGATGGGCTGCAGCAATCCGTGTGGACCCACGCGCATGGGGCCGAGGCGAATCTGGAAGTGCGCGAGCGCCTTGCGCTCCAGCCAGTTCATCGCCATCACAGCCACTGACACTCCCGCAAAAATGATAAACACATAGACCAGCGCCCAAAACTGGCTGCCCGCTGCGCCAGGCGTTATCGCATCCTGAATGCCGAGATACGACATGATGAAATTAGGCATCAGCGGTCCACCTCGCCGAGCACGATGTCAATCGTGCCGATAACGGCGACCACGTCGGCGACGAGCAAGCCGCGCACCATGATATCGAGCGCCTGCAAATTGACAAACGATGGCGGACGCACGCGCAGGCGATAGGGCTGCGTCGTGCCGTCGCTGACGATGAAGTATCCGAGCTCGCCTTTCGGCGCTTCGATCGAATGATAGATTTCGCCCACCGGCGGCTTGATGATCTTGGGCACCTTCGCCATGATGGGGCCTTCGGGGATGCCGTTGACCGCTTGCTCGATGATGCGTAGCGACTGGCGCATTTCGGCCATGCGGACCAGGTAGCGGTCGTAGGTGTCGCCGTTTGTGCCAGTCGGAATGTCGAAATCAAATTCGGAGTAGGCCGCATAAGGCTGGGCCTTCCGCAGATCCCACTTAACGCCGCTGGCGCGCAGCACCGGACCGGTTACGCCAAGGGCAATGGCATCCGCGGCGGAAATCACACCGACGTTTTTCGTGCGCTCAATCCAGATGCGGTTGGTGGTGAGCAGTTCCTCGTATTCCTCGATCTTCGGCGCAACGAAGGTCAGGAAATTCTTTACCTCTTTTTCGAAGCCGGCATAAGTCTCATACTGGCAGCCGCCGATGCGAAAAGCATGCGTGGTCAGGCGAGCGCCGCAGTACTTTTCGAAAATCTTGAGGATCTCTTCGCGATCTCGGAACGTGTAGAACAGCGGCGTCATCGCTCCGATATCGAGCGCGTGCGTGCCCAGCCAAAGCTGGTGGCTGGCGATGCGGTTCAGTTCGGTCAGGATCACGCGAATATATTTCGCGCGCGCCGGCGCCTCCACATTCATCAATTTCTCGACCGCTTCGCAGTAGCCCAGGCCATTCGACACAGCGGCGACGTAATCCATGCGATCGACGTAAGGATTAAACATCGTATAGGTGCGGTTCTCGGCGATTTTCTCCACGCCGCGGTGCAGGTATCCGATGACGCACTCGGTGCCCAGAACCTTTTCGCCGTCAAGCTTCAGGATGACGCGCAGCACGCCATGCGTAGCCGGATGCTGCGGCCCCATATTGATGATCAGTTCGTTCGAATCGAGATACGGCTTCTCGGGAGTTTCGAGCTCGAGATTGGAAAGCGCGTGGTTCGAGGCGTCGTGCGTGCTGTCGTTCATTGTCCGCTCTCGATTCCGAGATTGATCTGCACCCATTCGTTGTCCTGCTGCAGGATGCTGTAATCTTTGCGCAGCGGGTGGCCCTTCCAGCCGTCGGGTAGAAGAATGCGCTTCATGTTCGGATGGCCATCGAACTGAATGCCAAACATGTCGTAAACTTCGCGCTCCAGCCAGTTAGCGGTTGCCCAAATGGAGACGCTCGACGGGATCGAAGCGCCATCGGCGATCTGCATTTTCACCCGCACACGCTCGTTGCGCGGAAAAGAATAGAGGATCCACACGACATCGAATTGCTTTTCGCGCTTCGGATAATGCACTGCGGTGATATCGACGCAGTAGTCGAATTGTTCTTCGTCGCGCAGCAGGCGCAGAATATCGGGGATCAGCGAGCGGTCAACGGCAAGGTAGTTCTGTCCAAGATAAGTCAGTGCGTCGAGGCCCGAGCCGTACTGGCTCCGGTATTTTTCAACCAGCGGCGAGGTCCACGGCACCGGGACGGGACCTTCGGGCTTGGCGGGAGCGGCAGGCTTCGCAGGCGCGGTGGACGCTGCTACGCGATCTTCCGCCGCCGGCTTCTTCTCGCCTTCCGGCGGCGGTGGTGGTGCGGGAGAGTTGATTTCTTCAGCCATGCCAGGGTCTGTCGTTATCGTTAAAAAGTCGCGCGCGCGGCTGGACGGGCGAGGCGCCCCGTCCCTCCACAGGCGGCACTAGCGCCTCGCTGCCTGGAAGCCCTCTATCAAGTCGCGGATGCGCAACGCATCGGCCTTGCGATGGCCATGACTCGTGATCGGATCGGTGCCTCCGGTCGACTCGATCAGGATGTCCGACCAAAAGATTCCCGTCGAAATCTTTACCGACGCTACCTGGGAAATCGAAATGCTTTCCTCGCTGCGGCTGAACAGACGCCTCTTCACGCGACTAACGCGCAGCGGGCTAACCACGATGCGCGTCGGGAACCACAGATTTCCCTTGGTCCAGCGGCTCGCGCTGAAAGTCTCATCGGACACAACGGCCCCTGGCGCAGGCGGATTTGGACTAGCTGGAGTTACACCCATTCGAGCGCCCCCTTTTTCCAGATCCATATGTAAGCGACGATCAGGATGCCGAGGAAAACCAGCATCTCCATCAGCCCGAAGACGCCCAGGGCCTTGAACTTCACCGCCCACGGAAACAGGAAAATCGTTTCCACTTCGAAGACCACGAACAGTATGGCGACGATGTAATAACGCACAGTGTATCGTCCGCGCGCGCTGTCGTAGGGATCGATGCCGCATTCGTAAGGCATCAGCTTGACGCGGTTCGGACTTTGCGTGCGGATGATTCTGGCGACCAGCAGGGTTGCGGGGATCAGGATGCCAACGACGGCGAGGAAGAGGAAGATGGGAACGTAATTTTGCGGCATGAGCCCTCGATAAAAATCGCGATAACGACGAAATCGAATACTAACGCCGAAGCGGCTCGGCTTCAAGGTCTCAGGTCTTAGGTCTCAGGTGTCAGGAAATTCCAGGACCACAGGCTTCTTGCTGCGAAAGAAATCACAGGCCCTGATCGGGCAGAACGAAGGTGTGACGGGCGAGGTCGGAGTCGAGCGTCTCCTGGCGGTAGAGGGTGGTCAGCACGCCGCCTTTCCAGACAAGCAGATCGGAGTTGTGCTTGGCGAACTCTGCCCAAGTTTGGGTGCAGCCAGCACGGGCGATGCGCTCGCGAATCAGCAACAAGTACGCCCAGGTGATGGTCTCGTGGTAGAGCTGCGCTTTCCCCTGCGCTGCGGCGAAGCGCTTCAAGGCATCCGAGAATCGTTGCAGCGCCGCGAGCACCGAGTAGCGGCATAGATACTCAAACGCCAGCCGGACGTGGTCGGCATGGTGAAAGGCGCCAGGCGGAGTCGTGCCGTCCTCGAATTGTTTGATCAGCTGATCGCCAGTCATCATCGCTTCTAACGCCGCAGGCAAACGGTCTTGTGTCATCTTTTCCTCCCTGAGGCAGTCTTGCTCTCCGAGCGCCGCTTAATTTCCGTGAGGCGGTGGCTGGCGCTGGAATCGAGATCGAGGGCGTAGAACTTTTTCAAGTCGTGAATCCGCTTGAGCGATGACGAGCTGAAGGGAGCCTTGCCGTCGAAGGCGTGGAGCACTATGCCTTCGAGCAGGTCGCCCTGGGACATGTCGTGATATTCGGCGAGAGCCTTGAGAACTTTGAGGAGGCGTTTTTCCATACGGACGCCAGTCTGCACGCGCTCGACGAGGAGTTGTTGTTCATTGACCATGGTACTAATATACCATGGTACATAAGGGAGCACAATGGATGTGCGTTCACGCGGGAGACGCGGCAAGCCGCGTCTCTACGGACGGTTCATCTGGGCGGCGGGTTGAAGGATCAGAATTCTCCTTCCTGGGGCGCCGCTCTTCTCGATTATCAGCTTGCCTTGGGGACTGTCCATAGTTTTGCCGTCGGGGATCGAGTGATGTAAGGTGAGCACGGACTGCGCAACATGGAACAGGTAATCGACCATGAGCGGGTCGGCATCGGACTGTTGGGAGAGGGAAATTTCGGGCGCGCCAAACTGAGCCATGCCTTTGGTGTGGAGAGCGCCGGTTTGGGCGTCCCAACGGACGGCGACCCACAATTTGAGCGGGTAAAGGCCGGTGCCAAACATTTCGCGAGCGGTGTCGACGAAGCTTTCGGAAGAGTTCGATGCGGGACCATTGAGCCAGCAGACGGCCAGCGAATCGGTGACGGGGAGCAAGGCGGCAATCGCCTTGGTGAGGTCGCAGGCCAGGCTAAGAACGCCGCTGTTCTCCGCAGACTCGGCCAGCGAAAGGTGCGCCTGGTGAGGGGCGAGCGCGGCGCCGGCCATCGGCCAGTGCAGGGTGGACTGGACGACGGGCCCGGTAACCTCCTGCGGGACGGGCGTGTGATGAAGTTCTAGTGCAAAGTCGGACTTACCCACGCGGAACAGGGCGCGGTGCGGCTCCTTGCCCGTCTTCTGGAGTAACAGATGCGGCCAGCTTTGGTGGAATTCGTGGAGAAAATCAGGCAAGTGGAGCGGCCGGTTGGTCGAGAGATAGATGACGGCTCCGACTTTTTTCGTTTCGTGATGGCTCTCGGCGGACATTGGTCCTGATAGAGACTATCGCGGGCGAGGGGGCAGGCGGGAGGCGGAACACACCCTTCGCACGGCACGAAGGGGCGCTCCCGGCTCTCACCTCTTCGCTAGATACTTCTCGAGACGTTCAAGGGTCTGCGACCAGCCCGCTTCCGTCTCTTTGAGATGGGGGCGACCTCGACGGTATTTATGAGACCATTTCTAATGTCTCTCACGCCGCTTGGGAATTCGGATTGTGGGAGACCGCATAAGGAGGTCCTACGGAATGTGCCGGAATATCAAAACGCTTTTCAACTTCGATCCGCCCGTCACTGACGAAGAGGTTCGAGCTGCTTCGCTCCAATTCGTGAGAAAAATCACGGGCTTCAACAAACCGTCGAAGGTAAATGAAGCCGCGTTTATGGCCGCTGTCGACGAAGTAGCCGATATCTCGACTCGGCTTCTTCATTCGCTCGACACGAGCGCACCGCCGAAGAATCGAGAAGAAGAGGCTGCCAGGGCGAAAGCTCGCGCGGCAGAGCGGTTTGGCGCTTGAGGGTGGCGCGTGTCCGGCAGTGAAGGCGTGCTCATAACGCGGCGTTTTCGGCGCGCCTGAAGGCGATGCCCTGATACGAATCTCACCTGCACGATTGGAAAGCCGGGCCACCCGGCATTCAACGGGTGGTCCGTTGGATTCTGCGGTCAGTCTCCCCGACTCGCTCCAGGGTGATTTCCACGTTCGGATCGCGTTGCAAGCGGGGGAACTTCTCTCCCCACTCTATTAGCAAGATGCAGTTAGGCGCGAGCAGATCGTCAAGACCTAGAGTTTCCAGGTCGCGCTGGGTATCGATGCGGTAGAGGTCGATGTGGTAGAGGGTAGTATGGGGTCCGCGGTATTCGTGGACAAGGGTGAAGGTAGGGCTGGTCACGTCCTCGGCGCGAGCGGCTCCGAAGCCTTCCGCGATCCCCTTAACGAGGGTCGTCTTTCCGGCCCCCAGGTCACCGCGCAGGACGACGATGAGAGGAGGAGACAGTTCGGTGGCAAGGCTCC
Organism: uncultured Acidobacteriaceae bacterium; assembly: GCA_963772195.1. GTDB lineage: Bacteria > Acidobacteriota > Terriglobia > Terriglobales > Acidobacteriaceae > Acidiflorens. The sequence goes on from CAVYWE010000008.1 coordinate 254,670, forward strand.
GCCCAAAAGCGATCGTCTCCTCGGGGGAGTGAGTGGTGGTTTGGCTCGTCATCCTCGTTCGTCGTCCCGGAGGAATCAGTATAGCGACAAGCGGAACTTGGCCGGTGGCGACGCCGCGCAAAATCCGAGCTCAGAAGCCGAGATCGGAAGCCGAGCTTCGGAAACCGAGCTTCGGAAACCCAGGGCTTAGAATCCGGACGGCATCCGAAGCTGCTCGGAGACCGGATCCAGGAAACTGCGATCCAGAGCGGAATCGAGCGCCATGCGCAGCTTGCGGTGGTCATCGTCGCCCAGCGCGATGAAGCGGAAAGGCTGAAGACACGCGCTCTGAAACTTGCGGGTCGGGAGCAGCATTTCGGCCATACCGCGGATGGCGCCGGATCGGGTGTGGAAAGCGATTTCGACGAAGTCCCCGCTGGAAAGCTCATGCTGCAACTGCAGCAATCCGCCGGTAATGGAAATGGTCTGTATTTTTGCGCGCGCCCGCTGGCCGCCTTCGGCCATTACTGCGGCCGTGACAGATCCAAAGAGCTGTACTCGGGGGGAACGCTGGTTGACATTGGATTGGGGGAAGTGAGTCATAGCCGACTAAAACTATGCCATGCACGACCGGTTTGGGGCAGATTACCAAAGCACCTGTACACGAGCGTATGCTTAGACATGGGGCGAATCTAGTTCCTGCCGGTTGTGCAGGTTTGCGGTGATAACGGCAGTAACTTTTCCGCTTGCCCCCAGGGTAGTACCTTTGTGCAGCAGGGCCTTGATAAGACAAAGTTTGCGCGATGTGAGGCGTCCAGAGATATGGGTATTGGCAAAGAGTCAAGATTTCGGTATGCAGTAGCGGCGGTTTGCGTGCTGGCGGCGCTATTGACGGGCTGCTCGAAGGATCCGAACGTCCGCAAGCAGAAGTACCTGGAGAGCGGCCAGCGCTACTACGACAAGGGGCAGTACCGGGAAGCCGAGATTCAGTTCGAGAATGCCATCCAGGTTGATTCGCATTTCGCCGACGCGCACTACAAGCTGGCGCTGGCGGCACTGAAGCTGCAGCAGTGGCCCACCGCTTACCAGGAGCTGACGACTACCATCCAACTCCAGCCGGAGCATTATGCGGCGCACCTTGACATGGCCAACCTTCTGATCATGGGCCACCAGTTCAATGACGCGAAGCAGCATCTCGACGTGCTCGCGCAAAACCAGCCCGACAATCCCGACGTCTACACTGCACGGGCCAGCTACTACGCTGCCACTAATAACACCACCGCCGCGCTGGCGGACATGCAAAAGGCGCTGCAACTGGATCCCGGCCGCTCCGAGTCATATCTGAATTTGGCTTTGCTGCAGGTTCGCGGAGAACAGTGGGACGCGGCGGAGGCGAATTTCAAGAAAGCGGTCGCACTGAGTCCCAAGTCCATGAATGCCCTGGTTTCTTTGGGGAGCTTCTACCAGACTCGGGGGCGATTTCCCGAGGCCGAGCAAGTATTCCGTCGGGCGATTGAGACGGCAGCGGACGATCCCAGCCCCAGGCTCTCTCTAGCCACGCTGTACATGGCCGAGAACAAGCCCGGCCAAGCGGAGGAATTCCTGCGCCAATCGAAGAAGGATTTCCCTAATGATTCAGTGGGCTACCGCATGCTGGGCGATTTCTATTATGCGAATAATCAGCTCGACAAAGCCACGACCGAGTATGCCGCACTGTATCAGGACCATCCTAAGGACCTGGTGGTGAAGAAGAATTACATTCAGTTGCTGATTCTGAAGGACCGGCTGGACGAAGCCCGCAAGTTAAATGACGAAGTTGTGAAGGTGAAACGGGATGACCCCGACGCCCAGGTTTACAAGGGCGAGATCGAGATTCGCAGCGGCAAGGCGAGCGACGCCGTCACGACTCTGCAAGCGGTGTTGAAGAATGATCCCGATAACGCAGTGGCGCATTACCAGCTGGGCCTGGCATTCGACCAACTGGGCAACAGCAACCGGGCGGAAGCGGAATGGCGCGATGCGATTCGACTGCGTCCTGACATTGTGGAAGCGTACCGGGCATTGGCGGGTGTTGCCATCCATCGGGGCGACGCCGGAGAGCTCGCGAAGGACGCGGACCAGATCATCGCCCTGCAGCCAGCAGCTCCTGACGGATACCTGCTGCGCGCGGTGGCCGATATCGATCGCAAGGAGTTCTCAACGGCGGATGAGTATATTCATCGGTCGCTGGAAAAGGAGCCCAACAATCCTGCCGCCTATGTACAGTTAGGCAATCTTCGGATGGCACAGAACAAGTATGCCGAAGCGCAAAAAGCCTACCAGCAGGGGCTTGATCAGGATCCGAATTCGACCGACGCATTGGGCGGCTTGCTCAACGTAGACCAGGCGCAGAAGCAGCCGGATCGGGCCATCGCCAGGCTCAAAACCCAATTGTCAAGGTACCCACGGAACGTCGGGTTTCACATCATGCTGGGCGCCCTTCTGGAAGAGAGAAAAGATCTGGAGGGGGCGGAACAGGAGTACAAACAAGCCTCCGACTTGGATAAGAAGAACAGCGAGGCGCTGGTTAAGCTCGGAGGGGTGCAGAGCGAACGCGGCGCCACCGATCAGGCGCTGCAAACTTATCTCGATGGGTCTAAGGCTAATCCCAAGGAGATCGCTTTCTACCTGCTGGCCGGCGGCATCTATCAGAGCAAGCAGGATTGGGACAACGCCAAGCAGCAGTACCGGAGGGTGCTTGAGATTCAGCCCGAAAATCCGGTGGCCTCTAACAATTTGGCCTACGTGATGCTGCAGCAGGGGGGCAATGTGGACGTTGCTTTCGCGATGGCGCAGACAGCCCGGCGTCAGCTTCCCGATAATCCGAACTCTGCCGATACGCTGGGCTGGGCTTTCTACCAGAAACACGTCTACACGTCGGCGATCAACCTGCTCAAAGAAGCTGTGAAAAAGGAACCGGACAACGCGCTCTTCAACTACCACTTGGGGCTGGCTTACGCCAAGAGCGGCCAGGCTGCGCTGGCCAAGCAACAACTGGAGCGCGTGGTGAAGATCAACCCGAATTTCCGGGATGTTGATGAACTACGGCGGGCGGTGGCTGAGGTGAAGGGGTAGAGACTCATTTTGCCGCCTGCGCGAGACGGGGCAAGCCCCGTCTCTACGTAGCTTCTTTTTGCGGGGACTCTGGCAGGACCACTCCAAACACTTCGCGCAGCATCGAGCGCCATTCTTGGTCTCCCGAGAGCAATCTTTCCTGCCGTGAACCTTCACGGGTCTCAATCAGCTTTTCATCCGACAAAGTGATTCGGCCTTCGGGAGTGGCCAGCGAGCATATTCGCTGGCGCGTGAAATGCGACTCGGGTGAGGTCTGATGATAGTGGCACATCCCCGCAAAGTCTGACAGTTCGCGCGGTTGAAGAGTGAACGCGTATTCCTTTTTCCACCTGCCTTCAGCCATGACTTCCAGGCCGAACACAGCATCAGTGTATGCCGTGGATGTCATGCGAGATGTCAACCGATAGACGCGTCCGGTTTGCTCTTGCTCCAAGCGAGACCCGAGACGTAATGGTTCGAGGAAGCAATCTCCGAAGCCGACGTCGGCCAGCCAGGGTTCCTCGAGATCGACGCGCAGCGTGAGGTGGTCGAATTCTGGGCCGTAGCTACCGTCTTGGCGAGCGACTCGACACGAGAGCAACGTTACTCGGAACCCAAGCGCCCGCAACAGAGCGGCAAAGGCTCCATTCAGTTCGTAGCAGAAACCACCGCGTTTTTCATTCGCGATCTTGCGCAGAATGCGGCTTTCGTCACAGACGATTTCTCGTCCCAAGTGGATATCGAGATTTTCGAAAGGGACGGTGAAGAGGTGCGCGCGGTGGAGGGAGCGCAGAAGATCAATGTCGGGCGTCAACGACCCCTGGTAGTCGATGCGCCGTAGATAAGCTTGAACGTCCATCGCGGCGGCCTGAGACGGGGCAAGCCCGTCTCTACACTGGGAGTTCTTCCTGCATCCATCCGCCGGTTGCTTCAGGCTTGGGCTCGGTGGCTAGATCCAGAATCAGCTTTTCTAGGACCATCCGCTTGCTGGTAGGATTCGAGCGCAGCGCCAGGTCGGCTTTTGCGACCAGGCGAATGGCGCGCGTCAGTTCTCGCTTCGATTTATAGCGGCGCGCCTGCCGGATGATATCGTCGGCCGCAAACGGCGGCACTCTAAATCCTTGCCACAATGCCGCCCAGAGCATGCGCTGGTCGCGCACGTTGCGCTCCAGGATCACCAGCATCTGGCGAAAAGTCTTAGCCAGCATGTAGAGATGGCCGATGGCAGCTTCTTCGCCGTCGCCGGTCGAAAGCAGAGCATCGAGGACTTCCAGCGCGCGGACGCGATCTTTGGAGGAAATCGCATCGGTCAACTCATATAGCGAACGCTGCTTGGCGGCGAGCACCATGGTTTCGACATCGCCGAGTGTGATTTTTCTCTTTTCGCCGACATAAAGAATCAGCTTCTCCAGTTCGTTCGACACCATCATCATGTCGCCGCCGAGAGCATCCACTAACTCGCGGGCGCCGTCGGCGTCGATCTTGACTTCGCGCGTGGCGCAGTACTCGCCGATCCAGCGGACCGCTTCACCCTCTTGCACACGAGACAGTTCGACAATGCCGCAGAACGGACCCAGGTCTTCGCGGATCTTCTGGTAGCGGTCCCTGTCGGTCATCTCCATGCGGCGGGCGTCGGCGGGAATGCTGATGTGATCGGCAACAAAAACGAGCAGCGCATCCGGGTTGGGATTCTTGCAGTACGCTTCAATGGCTCCGATTTTCTCAGCATTGGAGCTCGATCCGCGGCCAAATAAAGTCTTGACGCCGCGGACGAAGAAAACCTGAAACGGCGCCATCAGCGAAGGCGTGCGGGCGCGATCCAAAACTTCAGTCAGCGAGGTCTCGCTCAGGTCGAACTCAAACAAGCCGAAGTCGCGCGAGTCGGGCGCGACCATGTGCTCAAGGATGGCATCACGGCAGCGCTTGCGAAAAAACGCTTCATCGCCAACCAGCACATAGGCCGGCTTGAGTTTGCGCGACTCAAGTTCAGAGAGAAAGCGGTCGGCCTGACTGAAGGCGCGCATCAGTTCTTCTCCAACATCAGTACTCCTCCAACATCAGTAGGCCTCCAGGATATTGGCTACCAGGGTGCGCGCGAAATCCCGCGAGAGACGATCGACAGCCGGAGAATCTTCTTGAAAAAAACTGGGTAGATCGCGCGACAACTCGTACTGATCGTGAAAAAGATAGGAAGGATTTTCGAAGAGGACCTTGCCCTGACGGTCGGTCAGTGTCACCTTTATGCTGACGGTGATTAGAGCGCTGGCGGCGCGCCCGGTTTGAGAGTCGTAAGCAAGCGGGGTAGCCGATGCCGATAAGACTGTCGCCTTCAACACAGCATCCGCGTCGCCTTTCGATTCATGGATGACACGGTACTGCGTTCGGGCGTTGAATTCGCTCACGACGGCGTCGGTTAGCAGCTGCTCGATGCGAAAAGTCTGGCTCTGGCTGACGAAGCCGGGAATCGCTATGGTGTGGATATTCTGGGGCAGTTCGACCGCGCTTCCCGCGGTATGGTAACCGCAACCGGTCGCGGTCAAGCACGCTGCGAACGCAAGTGCGGCCGACCACCGGTTCGCCGTCCATCGGTTCATTGAATCTGACCTCTCGGCCGGGATGCGGTCATAGTCTCGGCGCATTCGACCGCCGTCAACGCGGCAACGCGCAGGTTGTCAGTGGTGGCCCAGAGCCACACCCCATTTTTGTGATTTGCATCGATGGTGAGCGAGACCAGGATGTCGCCCTGACCGGCGGCGCTCACACTGGTGGGCGTATCTTCCGGGCTGCCACTAACGACTACGTGCTCTCCCGCCAGAGCTTGCGAAAAATCTGCAATCGCGACTGGCTTCTCCATCTCCACGTAAACAGAAAAGCCGTGCCCATGGAAGACAGGCGCCTGCAGCACCTGCAGCGAAGGCTCGGCTGCGCCGCTGGCAATCTGCCGGTAGTGCTTCCGGATTCTTTGCGACACCGCTTCCAGGGCCAATTCAGATCTCTGTCCGTAGCGCGGCACCATGTTGAAGGCTACCTGGATGTCGAAGACATTCTTCGGCAACTCCTGGAAGGAGAGCAAATTTATCGTCTGCTCATGCAGCTCGTCCATCCCCTTCTGGCCGTTCTCCGACGCCGGTTCAAAGACGGTCGCGACCATGCGTTCTATTTTGGCAGCCTTCTCGCTCCGCAAAGCAAGCAGGGCAAGAACCGTAGCCGCTGGATGGGCCACCACGACGGGACCCGGTTGCAACTCCGGGGCGATGGGCTGGCCGGTCTGCCGCTCGATCCAGGGCGAGCGGACCGATGCGCCCGCCTCATCTTCGAGCGCGAAGGAAAGGTCCACGATGGTATCGCCCAGGTCGCGCGCCGCCCTCCAGTTATTGCGGGTAGAGCGCGGATCGGAAGCGAAGAAGGTGAAGTCCACGCGCTCGAACTGCTCAGAGCGGATGCTCTGGATAAAGCTCATCTCATCGCCGACCGCTTCCAACTGGCCGAGGGACTCGTCATCGTCGAGCAAGCGGACATCGACTGCGGGAAAATTCCGTTCGCGCAGAATTTCGGCAATCTCTTTGCCCTTGAGTGATGCCGCGCCAACGATGGCCATGCGGTAAAGGTTTGTGCCGCGGAGATCAGCCTGCGAAGCGGCGGATTTCGAGACGGGAGGCTTCGAAAGCGGGGGCTTGGAGAGGGGACTCATGGTGTGTGAGATGCCTCCCGGTACGCCGGAGGTGCAGGCGGGTTCTTGCGATGGAAGATCCACTGCAAGCGCCATAGGACGCCGGAAGCCATATATAGAATCGCGATGGCGAAAAGCGCCGGCCGGGAAAATAACGCGATCGAAGCGACCACCACGGCGATCACCACAATCAGGCGGAAGGGACGGCGCGATCGAAAATCAATATCCTTGAAGCTGTAGAAACGCCACGTGCTGACCATTAAATAGCCGACTACGACCACCATCATCAACCAACTCATCGCCGTCCACCAGGAAGTCACGGGCGCGCCAGCGGAATAGTGAACGATCGCGGCAACTACTCCCGCACCGGCCGGAATCGGCATGCCCACGAAATATTTCTTTCCCGGACGCCCGGGATTCGAGGGCTGCGGATTTTTCGCAATATTGAAGCGCGCCAGGCGGCTGGCGCCAGCCATGAGGAAGGCGAAGCAGGCGATCGAACCCAGTTGCGTGGCCCTCAGGCGCAGGTCAGGATCAATCGTGCCCGGCAGCAAATGAAAGCCCCACATCCAGGCAAGCAGTGCCGGAGCAACGCCGAAAGTGATCACGTCAGCCAGCGAATCGAGTTCTCTGCCGAAATCGCTGGCGGTATGGGTCATGCGTGCGACGCGGCCGTCCAGACCGTCGAACAACACGGCAAAACCGATGGCCATGGCGGCAAAGTCCAGATGCCGGGCCTCACCCGAGGTTCCATGCACGGTCTGCAGAATGGCGTAGAACCCAGCCGCGATATTTGCCGTGGTGAACAGCGAGGGCAATATATACATGCCTTTGCGCATCTTTCCACGCGGGTGGTCCGATTCACGACGACGCGGTGTTTGCTCTTCCATGTTCAGTGCGTCTCTCGCTCCCCGGCCGTTCCGGCATGAACCGGCTGCCCTGCTGGCTGTGTAACCGGCAAAACGGCAAGGACCGTGGCTCCTCCCTTGACGCGATCACCGGGCTTCACCTGGATCGCGGCGTCGCGATCGAACAGAACATCCACGCGAGAACCAAACTTGATGAGCCCGACCCGCTCGCCGCAGGCTACGTGGTCTCCCACTTTAAAATTGAAAACGATGCGGCGCGCGATCAGGCCGGCGATCTGCTTGAATATTACGGTACGACCTTCGCCATCAACGGTGACGATGTTCTGCTCGTTCTCCTCCGCCGAATTCGCCTGCATGGCGTTGAGGAACTTGCCGCGCTGATAGCGCACGTCGCGGATCACGCCTGCAATTGGCGAGCGGTTCACGTGCACATCGAAAACGCTAAGAAAGATGCTGATCCGGTTCCATGGAGTTCCGCCAGAAGTCACCAGAGATACGTCAGTCACTTTTCCGTCCCCCGGAGAAACAATCGCTCCGGGAAGCGTAGGAATCTGGCGCTCGGGATCACGGAAAAACCACAAAAAGAAAGCTCCCAGCAACAATACCGGGACGGCGTAAGGCCAAGCCGCCAGCCACGCGATGATGACTGCAGCAAGCAGGCACCCCGCACCGTAGAAGTAGCCGTCACGCACCATAGGAATTCAGATGATTATAGAGCGAGGTTGCGGCATTCTACATAACTGCAATAAAAAAAGGCGTTTAGAAGCGCCGAGTACGGAGACAGGGGTAGTCTGCCACAGTTTCGCGATCTCGATGCTCCGGCCCGATGGCTCAGGCCGGTAGGTCCAGGCTTCGCCCAGGCCGGCTAATCTAGGCAGACTGCCGATGAACCTGCATTTCCAGACTTTGCATCTGGTCTTTGAGCCGCAGCTTTAGTTTCTTCAGCCGCACTTCTTCCAGTTTTTCGTCTTCGGTGAGGTATCGCTTTTGGGTGAGGGATTCCAGCCGTTGGGAGTATTGCGAGTGCTCCTGAACTAGTCGCTGGAACTGATCATGACCGGTCAGGAGTTGCTCTCTTGGAGTCAGCATCCTTGCTAGACCTCCTGGTTGTTTCTTACTGCACAGTTAAAAAGTAGCACAGGAATCGGTCGCGGTTCAATGAGATTTCATAGGAATATTTGCACCGTCGGGGGCCTTGGGAACGGACAAAAATCGCACAGAAAGTGGTGCAAAACTCGCGGTTTTTGGGCCCAGGTCAACGGTCGAACCGAAGCTCGTAGAGAATCGCATCCTCCACCGGATCCCCGTAATATACTCGCCGGCGGCCCACCTCGCGAAAGCCGTTTTTTTCGTACAGTCGGCGGGCCGGCAGATTTGACTCGCGGACTTCGAGCAGAATGGATGACGCAGCCTCATTTTCTGCGCGCTGAATTAACGCGCGCAGCAACTCATGGGCGATGCCGCGGCGGAGGAACTCGGCGGCCACCACCATGTTCTCGATCTCCCACTCGCCCGCGACCGCGTTTGCGCACACGAATCCGCAGAGCTCGCCGGCTTCTTCGGCTGCTTGTTCGGCCACTAGAACGACTCCGCTGCCTACCAACTTTTTGTACTGCTCGGCGGTCCAGTGAGCCGCGCCCCGGGCCTGCTGCTCTATGGCGAGAATCGCCGGCACATCGTTCAACGCAGCGGAGCGAATGACCACGGGCATGGAGAGTCTCACGACGCCGGCTTCGAGAAAATTTCAGCGTCGGAATGCCGGATGTAGTTGGCTTCCAGTTCCTCGGGACGAACCGTCTGGCCCCGCTGGAGGCGCTCCCAGCCCAGACCGGCAATCACGGCAGCGTTCGGATACTCGATCAGCTCAACCTGAGTTCCAGCGGCCTGAACCATCGCAGCCAACACGGCATCGGGTGTAACGACTGTCTTATGCGTCGCTTCGGCGCGCTTGGCCTCGGCAAGGAACTCTTCCCGGCTCAGCAGGCGTTCGCTCTGCATATGCATCTGTGGCTCAAGTTCGTAGTCGCCGGCATACACGTCGCCGCGGCCCGCATCCAGCACCGCGAGAACCCGGCCATGTGCCGGACCGCGCGCTTTACTGCTCCAGGCAACCGCTTCCAGAAGTGAAATGGCGGCGATTGGTTTCTGCAGTGCCTCCCCCAGAGCCTTGATGGCGGCCAAGCCCACGCGCAGCCCCGTAAACGACCCCGGACCAGACACGACCGCAAATGCCCCGAGATCAGCCTTACAATATCCGTGTTTTTCCAGCAGCGCGGCAATCTGCGGTACCAGTTGCGCCGAAAACGCGCCGCCGGCGAGCGGGGTGACTCCAATCAGCGTGCAGATCCCCCCTGTCCCGCACTTCGCGAGTGCGATGCTGCCCTGCTTACCCGAAGTGTCAGTTGCGAGAAGAAGCATTGGGAATGTGGATCAATGAAGAAACTGTTTCAAGGTGCGGTCGTGTCTTTGTCAGTATTCCAGCAGGCCGGTGTGCATGGTCATTTTCCATTGGCTCCCCATCCAGCTGTATACCTTGCACGCGCGTCCTTTCCAGTGAAAGTCTTTGCCGCCGGGCCACAGGGTATCGACATCGACCACCGCAAACGCGCCATCGCCTTGCTCGGAGATCTCAATCTTTTGGATCCGGCGATGGTTGTGGACCAGCGCGTGGGTATCGAATAGCTGCTGCCAAACCTGCATCCATCGCTCGCGGTCATAACGGCCCATGACCATCACCCAATCCATCGGATCGTGCGACTGAGCTGTTCCGGGCCACGGCCAAACCATATCTGTATGGAACACTGAGATCAACAGCGCCACATCTTTCGTATCCCACGCCCGCGTCTCTCGATTTACGATCTCGACAATCTCATCGCGAATCTGTTCTCGCCGCTTCAATTCCTGGCCTCCGTTGCAAGGGCTCGTCATCGGCTCAATGTCCCTCGACCACTTCGAGCAACACGCCCGCCGTGCTCTGCGGATGGACGAACACATACCGATGTCCGCCGGCGCCAGTCTTGATCTCATTCGATACCAGGCGCACGCCATCGCTCTTCAATTTTGCAACCGCTGCCGCCAGATCTGGAACGCGGATACAAACATGATGCAGCCCCTCGCCGTGCTTGGCGATGAACTTGGCGATGGTCGAATCGTCCGACGTCGCTTCCAGCAGCTCCAGGCGGCTCTCGCCCACGGGCACCATCACCAGCCGAACTTTTTCCTGCTCGACCGTTTCTTCTGGAGAAACGGTCAGTCCCAGCTTCTCGTAAATGGACTTCGCCGCCGCCAGCGACTTCACCGCGATGCCGAGATGATCAATGGTGATCATGCGTCTCCCCTATCCACGCCTTCAGGGCGCGATGCGCTAGCCACAACAGAACCACGAAAAGAATACTGCCCACTGCGAATGGATGTTCGAAAACGCGTTGAAAGTGGCTAACTTCCCAGTGAATCCAAATGTTCAATCCGCCAAAGATCAGCATAGCAACCAGCGCGACAATAGCGGCCGCTTTCACATCCGCCCATCCACCCTTCCGATAGGCGGTGCGCAGATAAAGGAAAACAGCTACCGGAAACGCGGCGAAACCAACCAATAGGAGCCCGAGCAGGATTTTGTCCGACGTTTCCATAGCTAGCGGCGACGTACCTTGTCGACTATCTCCTCCACCAGCGAATACGGGTCGCGCTTGTGCTCGGCGATCTCGGCCGCATAACGCTCGAGGCTGCCACCATCCATCTCCGCGCGGGCTTTTTCGAGCATCGCATCGCGCAGCATTTCGACCAGCCGCTCCTGCCAGTTCTCGACGTTCTTCTTGAAGACCAAGTTCTCTTTCTTCAGGTGCGCCTCGTAGTCTGCAATCGCTTTCGCCAACTCGTCGGTTCCCACGTCCTCGCTGGCGACCGTCGTGACGATTGGCGGCGTCCAGCGGTCATTGCGCGTGCGCGTGGCCAGCGATTGCATGGTGCGAATCTCGCGCTCCACCCGCTCGGCACCCTCGCGGTCGCTTTTGTTGATCACGAAAATATCGGCGATTTCCATAATCCCGGCCTTGATCGTCTGCACATCATCGCCCATGCCGGGCACCAAAATCACGATGGTGACATCCGCCAGGCGCACAATGTCCACTTCGTCCTGCCCGACGCCCACCGTTTCGATCATGACCAGGTCGCGGCCCGAGGCATCGAGCACTGTCGCAGCATCCGCGGTGGCACGCGCCAGCCCTCCAAGCGATCCGCGCGTGGCCATGCTGCGAATGTAAATCCCCGGATCGCTATAGTGATCCTGCATGCGGATGCGGTCGCCCAAAATCGCCCCTCCCGTGTAGGGGCTGGTCGGGTCGACTGCGATGATTCCGATGGTTTGATTTTCTTTGCGATAGTGCTTGGCGAGCTGATCGACCAGCGTGCTCTTGCCTGATCCTGGGGCGCCGGTCAGACCGATGACTCGTGCCTTGCCGGTGTATGGGAAGAGCGCTTTGAGGAGCTCCGCCCAACCGGGCTGGCGGTTCTCGACCGTAGATATGGCGCGAGCAAGCGCGCGTGGGTCGCCCGAGCGGAGACGGTCGACAAGAGTTGTACTCGCAGGAGTCAAGCAGGATAGTGTAACAACCCGCACCGATCCGTGTTGATCGGACCTCAGCGCCCGATCGCGGTCGGATGCTTCGGTTGGTAGAGCCCGACCTTCCCGCCGCCAGGCAGGAGGATCGTGGTCAGACTACCCCAGCGCTCCTCTGTCACCGAACCACATTTCACTTTCTTCTCCTTCAGCGATTCCATGGTCGACTTCAGGTCGTCCCACATGAAGTAGAGCTCGTGCAGGTCGTTCTTCTCAGAGGGGTGAAACGCAGCTTCCGCGGGCGGCAGGGCAAAAATAAGCCAGCCATGACCGGCATCCACCGCGGGAAATTTGAGAACATCGCGAAAGAAAGCGCGGTCGCATTCGGGGTCCTTGCTGTAAACGATGATGTGAGCTCCGGTGATCATCGAAGCCTCATTCTCACCTTGTGGAACGGCGGCCATCTTACGTCTTATCGCAACTGTCGCGCAACCACCAGTCTCTCAGTTGCCATTCACCATCGGACTCGAAAGGTCCTTGACCGCCGGCCCAATAGAATTGCTGTGGAGATGGACGCATCGCAGGCGCATAATCCGGTAGACGTCGAAACTAAGAATGACCAACATCGTCACGATGGCCCACGGCAGCATTCTTGCTATCCACGTATTGATCAGGTTGGTCAGTTCGATCCCCTTCGCCGCAGGAATGCTCGGCGCGCTGATTCCAGCGAGAACTTGCGCTTTGAGCAGCCAGCAGAAGAGTCCGGCTCCGAGGGCGTCTGATAATAGGCGGAGGCTGGCGCGCCGGGGCGTCCAGTAAGGACGGAAAAGATTCACGCCCGCAATGGCGACATTGGCCGCCGCCAGAAACAGAAAGCTCCAGAAAAAGACTTGCCAAACGGGAGCTATCGTGATCCGCACTCCGTAGAAATCAATTGCCGGCCGAGGCCAGAATATTCCGACGAACCAAACGTTGAACACCACACCCGCTGCGATTTCAAACAAGGAGCCGAGACGCGATATACGGTTTGGGTCGCGCACCGGCGGCAGTTTGCGCGGGTTCCAAGTGTTCAGAGCTTCCAGCTTGACGCCGCTTCTTTCAGCAATCGCAAAAGCCAGGGTCGTGAAGAATGCGAAATAGAGAACGGTCGCCCACAGGTTTTCCATATGCAGGTAACCGCGATGCGCTGGATCAACCAGCAGGAAAGCAAGCCAGATCAGAAATCGCGGAACCACACACCCGATCAGCGAAACCGCCAGCACGAAGCGGTAGACGGGAAACAGCGCCGGCCCGATCAGGTACTGCTGGGGCCGATAGCGCGACGCCACCTCCAGAGGCGCTCCGCAGCGCTTGAGGATCGCTTCCACTTCCGCGTCCTGTAGTTTGCGTCCGAGTTCGGTTTCCTTCTCTTCGATCTGCGAGCGCAGATCTTCCGATAGTTCCTCAATGATGTCCTGCCTCTGCCGCTTGGGCAACCAGAATTCAATTGCCTGTAAATAACGATCGAGTAGTTCCATGGCCAGCTCCTTAGAGAATTCCGGTTAAAGTATTCCGTTCAATGACGAATTGATTCTCTGCCACTCCGCACCCAACTGTTTGAGCATCAGCTTGCCCTCGGGAGAAAGACGGTAGAAGCGCTTGTTCCGCTTCTCTTCCTCCCGCCACACGCTGGTCAGCAGTCCCTGGCTTTCCAGCCGGCGCAGGAGCGGATACAACGTCCCTTCGTCAATTTCGAGGCCCTGCTCGGCCAGCGCTTTGCGCAGCGTGTAACCGTAGCGCTCGGTCCGGAGCTGCGACAGCACCGCCAGACTCAAACAGCCGCGGCGCAGCTCCAGGCGAAGGTTTTCGAAGAGATCGTGATTGCCATTACTCTGTGACATACAGTGTACGACATACAGTGTACGACATACACTGTATGATACACAGTATAGGTTGTCAAGAGGAATTTTGATGGAAAAAAGAAAGAATTTGCCGGTGGAGAGCCGGGCGTCCCCGCAGCGGGGACGGGCGAGACGCCCGTCGTTCCACCGAAGAGAGGAATAGCTCAGTCCTTCAGCAACTGCCGCGCAATCACCATCCGCTGAATTTCGCTCGTCCCCTCGCCAATCGTGCACAGTTTCACGTCGCGATAAAACTTCTCCGCCGGATAATCCTTGATGAACCCATACCCGCCGTGGATCTGCACACCTTCGTTGGCGCACCTCACCGCTACCTCGCTGGCGTAAAGCTTTGCCATCGAGGATTCCATCGTCGTCTTCATCCCCGCGTCTTTCATGGCGGCGGCCCGCAACGTCAGAAGTTTTGCGGCTTCGATTTCCGTCGCCATGTCGGCCAGCTTCCATTGGATCGCCTGAAATTCCGAAATGGCCTTGCCGAATTGCTGGCGCTCTTTCGAATACTTCAGCGCCGCCCCATATGCGCCCTCGGCCATGCCGAGCGAGAGCGCCGCGATCGAGATGCGGCCGCCGTCCAGAACGCGCATGGCATCGACGAAGCCCCCGCCCTCCTTGCCAAGAAGATTTTCGTCCGGCACGAAACAATCCTCGAAGATCAGCTCGGCGGTATCGCTGGCGCGCAGTCCGAGCTTGTTTTCTTTTTTCCCCGGACGAAATCCTTTGGTGCCCTTCTCGACAACGAACGCCGAAAGCCCGTGAGTGTGGGCCGCGCGATCGGTTATCGCCAGCACGACCACCACATCGGCATAGTGGCCATTGGTGATGAAAGTCTTGGTGCCGTTGAGCACCCATCCACCCTTCGCCCGCGCCGCCGTCATGCGCGCGCTGCCCGCGTCCGAACCCGACGACGGCTCGGTCAGCCCCCATGCGCCGATGTACTCACCGGTGGCCAGCTTCGGCACATACTTCTTCTTCTGCGTCTCGTTTCCCGCCACATAAATGTGATTCGAACCGAGGGATGTATGCGCCGCGACAATGATCCCGACCGAACCGTCAACGCGCGAAAGTTCTGCGATCGCCGTGACGTACTCCACATAGCCCATACCCGCGCCGCCGTATTCGGGTGGGAAGATTATCCCCAGTAGGCCGAGCTTGCCCAGTTCCTTGATAGCCGCCAGCGGGAATTCGCAGGCTTCATCCCACTTCATGACGTTCGGCGCAATCTCGCGTTCGGCAAACTCGCGCACCGTCTTCTTCAAGTGCAGCTGCTCATCGTTCAACTGGAAGTCCAAATAATCTCCTCGTTTGCTCGACGTTGCTCAACGCGACCGTGTGTGACACTGCCACCTTCAGATCCCTCGCTACGCTCGGAATGACAACCGATGGAAAATGCCGATCGCGTTCAGAATTCTCAGGCTGGATGCCGCGCGCGGGGATGGCGCAAAAATTGGCGCCCAACTTTTCATTTAAGCACGGCAGGCAGCAATCAACGAAATCCTCGTACCGACCGGTTGGCTTGCGTGGCGCCGCAAATGACCGCCCTGCGATCAAGAAACGGTCGAGACCCTGGAAACACTATTATTCCGGAGGGTTTTCCCCTGCTTTCCCCAAAGCCAATTCGAGGGTATACTCCTTACCAAATCGGAGTGCTGGGTTCTCGAACTCCCCTCGACAACCTGAGGCGAATGTACGCCTTTGTCGGGGGACCGAGGCGCGCTCCCCTCGCTGGCTCTCCGAACCCGGGCAATTCCAATGGATGAGCGCGATTACAGAAGCAATGATTCCGATAGCCCGACAATGCCTGGAATCAGTGCGCCCGGAGACATCGTAGGCGCCGGGGCGCTCACGCCTCCGCCCCTGTCGAACCCACCGCTCTCCGACGCTCCGACATTGCCGCACGGGAGCCCGATTCCGGGTGGAACGCAAGCACTTTCCTACGCTCGTCCAGGTTCGGCCTCCAGCAGCATCTCTGCTTTTCAGAGTCTACAGCCGGGCGTGCTTTTCGGTGGACGCTACGAAATCCTGGGCGTGCTCGGGCAGGGCGGTATGGGCGCGGTGTACAAGGCCCGCGACCGCGAGCTGGACCGCTTGATCGCGCTCAAAGTGATCCGCCCCGAACTGGCAACTGATCCCGCGATTCTTTTGCGCTTCAAGCAAGAGCTCATTCTCGCCCGCAATATCACGCACAAGAACGTAGTCCGCATTTACGACTTGGGTGAGGCAGACGGCATCCGCTTCATCAGCATGGAATATGTCGATGGAGAAGATCTGCGCACGCTATTGCGTCGTCAAGGAAAGTTCACGCCGAAAGAAGCCATCGCGGTGGTGGAGCAGGTCTGCCGCGCGCTCGACTCTGCCCATTCCGAGGGGGTAATCCATCGCGACCTGAAGCCCCAAAACATCATGCGCGACAAGCACGGCCGCATCGTGGTGATGGACTTTGGCCTGGCGCGCTCGCTTGGCGATACCGGCATGACCCAGACTGGCGCCATCGTCGGCACGCTCGAATACATGTCGCCCGAGCAGGCACTAGGCAGTACGCTCGACCAGCGCTCCGACATTTTCAGCGTCGGCCTGATCTTCTACGAGTTGCTCACGGGAAGAGCTCCCTACGAGGCCGACACCGCCATCGCCAGCCTCATGAAACGTACGCGCGAGGAGGCGCGCTCAGCATCCGACGTCGATGCCTCTGTTCCCAGATCCCTGAGCGCGATCGTCAGCCGCTGCCTGGAACGCGAGCCGGCCAACCGCTATCACTCCTCAGTCGAACTGTTGCAGCAATTGACGACTTGGGAAGCCAATCCCAACATCAGCGCCGAATCGCTATCGCGGATGATTTCCCATCCGATCGTGCGTCCGTCGCGCTTCAGCCTGGACCTTCCGGGGAAAAGCTGGATGTGGATCGCCGGAGCCGTGCTGGTCATCGCGCTGGCAACCTTTGCCGGACGCACGCTGCTGAATCGCACGGGAACGTCGTCCAGTGAAACGGCGCAAGGCATCCCCTCGCTTAAACTGGGAAAATATGTTGCGATCCTGCCGCTGAAAAAGGTTGGGGACGAGAAAGCCGTGGGCTACGTGGCCGACGGCATTGGGGAAGCTCTCGCCGCCAAGCTGTTTCAGTTGAAGGAAGTCCACCTGGCCTCCTCAGACGCAGTAGATAAAGCGGTTGCCAGGGATCTGCCGCTTTCCAAGCTGGCCCGTGAACTGGGCGTCAACCTGGTGCTGCAGGGTAGCGTGCAGGGCAGTAGCGATAAGCTCCGCGTCACCCTCGGTCTGGACGATGCCACTACCGGCAAGCGTGTCTGGAGCCAGGAGTTCTCGGGGGCCTCGGGCGATGTGCTCGCCCTCGAAGATCAGATCTATGGCACCTTGGCCACAGCCCTAGCTCTCAAGCCGACCGATGAAGAGCAAGCCCGAGTGGGCGCTCACCCGACTGAGAATGTGAAGGCCTACGATCTTTACTTGCAGGGACGGAACGTACTGCGCAATGGTCACGGTATCGACGGAATTCGGCCAGCCGTAGCCCTGTTCGAGCAGGCCATCGACAAAGATCCCAACTTCGCTCTGGCCTACACGGGACTCGCCGACTCCAGTCTCCGTATGTACGGCGTAAGTAAGGAGAGCATTTGGGCGCAAAAAGCCACTCTGGCCGCCCAGCAGGCGGAGCGGCTCTCCAACAACCTGCCCGAAGTTCACACATCGCTCGGCAACGTCTATTCCGCGACGGGTAAGAATACCCAAGCGATTACCGAACTGAAACGCGCTTTGGAGTTGGCTCCGAATTCCGATGAAGCGTATCGGAGCCTCGGTGACGCCTACGGCGCCAGCGGTCAAAGTAACGAAGCCATTATCGCTTACCAGAACGCGGTCGCTGCCAACACCTACAATTGGTTGAATCACATTGCTCTCGGCAAGGCCTACTTTGAACTTGGCGACAACGCGGGAGCGCTCTCGGAGTTTCAGAACGTTACCGAACTCGCCCCCGATAATCCGATGGGCTATGGAGACATCGGCTCGGTGTATCTGCGCGAAGGAAAGTGGAGCGAGGCCATCCCTCATTTCCAGAAGGCACTGTCGATCGCCCCGGACTCTCCCACCTATTCCAATCTCGGCACCGCGTACTTCTGGCTGAGGCGCTACGACGAGTCGGTCAAGATGTACGAGAAGGCAACCGAGATGACGCCCAATAACGAAGAACTGTTCGGAAATCTGGGGGACGCTTACAGGTGGTCGGGCCATTCCGACCAAGCTACCGCGGCCTACGGCAAAGCGATCTCGCTTGCCTTCCAGGAGCTTCGAGTAAACCCGCGATCGGCCTCCCTCATGGGTGATCTCGGGCTCCTGTATGCCAAGAAAGGCGATGCCGCGAACGCGCTGCAGTATACCCAGCAGGCGCGCGCGATAAGTCCTGGGGAAGTGCAGCTGATGTACTCAGAAGCCCAGGTGAAGACACTGATTGGTAAGCCAGAGGAAGCCTTGAAGTCACTGCGGCTGGCATTGGAGAAGGGTTATGCTGCGCAGGAGGCCTGGAACGATCCCGAGCTTCAGAAGCTCCAGGCCCTGCCGCAGTTTTCACAATTGGTGAACGAGTTTTCGAAGACGAACCACTAGGCCTTCAGGCGCCTCTTCCACATCTTGCGTCGGGAAACGATCGCGCCCAATCCTGTCACCATCAACGCTACCGTTCCCGGCTCCGGAGCTGTACCCGCGTGCGCGGTCATGGTGCTTCCACCGTTCGTCCAGCAGCTCTTGCCCACACAGGCGAAACCAATGTCGAAGTTCTGGCCGTTCAATATCCCCTTCTGCGGATTCTGTCCGCCCTTAACGCCCGACAGAAGAATCTCCACCGAACCGTCTTTCAAGGTCTTGGTCGTGCAGCTCAGAAACAGGTCCTGAGTGCAACTAATGGCACTCGCCGACACACCTTTTTCGATCAGAGCCAGCGAAGTCCAGTTTTTTCCGCTCGTGTTCGTGAAAAATAAAAAGCCATGGCCGGACTTCGGAATTGTGAAAGAGAAGTTCACACCGACATTCCGACATCCTTTTTCGCAACTCTGTGGACTACCGCCGCCACCGACGCCTTGGATAATGATTTTTGGATCGTTGATTCCGTCGGCGAAAGCCATCACCGACCCCACTATAAGCAGCAAAGCACACGCGCAGATCTGAGAGATTTTCATCGAGGTGTTCCTTCACCAAGAGGAATTTCGCTGGGTAATCTTCTCCCAGCTTCAGGGGGAGTGCGGCGAGGGTAGCTCGTTCAAAGGAGCGGGTCAAGCGGAAACAAGCACATTCAAAAAATATTTCCGGATAAACATGCAAATTATTGCGCACGGCCCCCACAGCTGTGCAACCTTGTGCACGTCCATGCTCGGGCGTCGCGAACCACAAAAAAGCCAGAGCCCGAAGGCTCCGGCTGTCCAGTTGGTTGTGTGCCCGGATAAAATTGGATTCCCTCGCGCTCAGTCGCGGCTACCTGTAGAGACGCGGCTTGCCGCGAGTCCTGGTTATGCACTCCGTCGTGGACGCACCGTCAAGTCCCGCACCTGCGCCAGAATGCTCGACATTTGCATCCCGTTCAGCTGCGACAGATATGGCAAAACTTCGGCAACGAACGGATCTTCCATCAACTCTCGCACTTCCTCCTGCCGGTTCCGTTCTCCACCAGAGAGCAGATCCGGCACACTGACCTCGAGCGCCTTTGCCAGCCGCTCGAGCGAAGATAGCGTCGGAGTCGCCTTCTCGTTTTCGATTTTTGAGACGTAGGTCCGCGGGACCGACATTCGCAGCGCCAACTGCCGCTGACTCAATCCATTGCGCAGCCGCAGCGATCGGATCGAGTACGCCAGCTTCAGATGTCCACGCCCGTTAGAATGGACGTTCACCGGCAGCACTTCTGGCACCGGAGTCATAGCGGCAATCTGCGCTTCGTCCTCATCCAATGACAGATGGCAGCGGCGGCACAGGCTGTTAGATGTGCGGAATTGCACCAAGAGACAACGGTCGCATCGTACAACTTCCCGTGAGTCCACGGGGGTTAGTGTGGTGGCCATTTAGGTTTTGCGAGTGCCAGAGCAGGGGGCTACTCTCAAAGCCAACTAGAGGGTAATCTGCTGGATGGAACCTGTGGAAGTCAAGACAAAAGTATGAGAAAGAAAGCGTTTACGCCAGAAAACCATGATTAGGAAGCAAAAATCAGCAAGAAAATAGGGATTAAACCATGAATCAGCGCGACGCCGCATGGTGTTTACTAACTGAGTTCACCCAATCAGAAAGTCTTCGGAAACATGCGCTCGCAGTCGAGGCTTGCATGCGCGCCTATGCCCGCAAAGCCGGAGCCGACGAAGAATTGTGGGGCATTGTCGGCCTTCTCCACGACTTCGATTACGAGAAATATCCGAGCGCCGACGACCACCCCTACAAAGGCTCCGAGATTCTGAAAGAACGCGGGTACTCCGAAGAAATGCGCCGCGCCATCATGTCGCACGCCCAGTATTCCGGCGTCGCGCGCCTCTCAGCCATGGAAAAAACCCTCTTCGCCTGCGATGAACTTGCCGGATTCATCACCGCTTGCGCCCTCGTCAAGCCGGGAAAATCGCTCGCGGAGGTCGAAGCCCCCTCCGTCCGGAAAAAAATGAAGGACAAAGCCTTCGCCCGCGGCGTCCACCGCGAAGACATTATCGAAGGCGCAGCCGACCTCGGATTGGATCTCGAAGAGCACATCGCCTTCTGCATCGATGCCATGAAGGGGATTGCGGGGGAGTTGGGGTTGGACGGGTCGGCAGCCAAATCCGTGTAAGCAAGACTTGAGTACGACAAGCGGACGCCAGGCCGGCTAAGTACGTACCGCAGAAAACGAGGCCTTTGCCGCAAGAGTTTTCATCGCACCACCTCAGCCACCTTCCCGCTGGCGATCAACGCCGCGATGCGCGCGAAATCCTGATACATCACGCGATCCTTCTCCATCGTCGCGCACACCGAGCGAATCGCCGCGTGCGCCTGCTGCAATGGTTTGGAAGTTTTTAGCGGGGCGAGGAAGTCGATCGCCTGTGCCGCCGCCATGGCCTCGATGGCCAGCGTGTTGCGCGTGTTCTCAACCACCCTCTTCAGCTTGTTCGCAGCGGTCATGCCCATGGAGACGAAGTCTTCTTTATTCCCCGAGGTGGTAATCGAATCAACCGACGCAGGATGCGCCAGCACTTTGTTCTCACTGACCAGCGCGGCGGCGGTCACTTGCGGCATCATGAAACCCGAGTTCATTCCCGCGCCAGGCGCGAGAAATGGCGGCAGGCCTTCACTGAGGGCGGGGTTCACCATTCGCTCCAGTCGCCGCTCGCTGATGCCGGCCAACGCACTCAAAGCAATCGCAAGAAAGTCGAGCGCGAACGCGAGGGGCTCGCCGTGAAAGTTTCCGCCGGAGAGCACGTCGCCCTCGCCGTCCATCACTTTCGGATTTTTTACGAATACCAGCGGGTTGTCGACTGCGGAGTTTGTCTCTGTCTCAAACACCGCGCGGCAATAAGCGAGCGTGTCGCGCACCGCGCCATGCACCTGCGGGATGCACCGTAATGAATAAGCATCCTGCACGCGATCGCAGTCGCGGTGCGAGTCGCGGATTTGGCTCTGTTCGAGCAAACGGCGCAGGTTCGCCGCGGTCCTGATTTGTCCGGCATGAGGGCGAGCCTTTTGGATGCGCTCGTCGAAGGCGACATTAGTTCCCTTGAGGGCGTCGCACGCCATCGCGCCGATGACGTCGGCGGTGTCGACCAGCGTCTCCGCGGCGAGCAGCATCAGAATGCCGATGGCCAGCATGGCTTGCGTGCCATTGATGAGCGACACCGCTTCTTTCGCTTCGAGCACCAACGGTTTGATTTGGGCGCGCTTCAACGCTTCGGCACTGGCGAGGCGCGCGCCTCTTTCGTCGAAGCATTCGCCTTCACCGATCAATGCCAGGGCCAAGTGCGCGAGCGGCGCAAGATCGCCACTCGCTCCCACGCTTCCCTGCGACGGGACCATCGGCGTCACACCGCGATTGAGCATCTCGCATATGGTGTCGATGGTGAAGCCGCGCACGCCCGAATTGCCTTTCGCCAGCGAGTTGGCACGCAGGAGCATCATGGCCCGCGTGTCCGGGATCGCCAGGGGTTCGCCCACGCCGACGGCATGCGAGCGCACGAGGTTGACTTGCAACTCGCGCACCTGATCGCCGACGATGTGCACATCGCTCAGCTTGCCGACGCCGGTCGTGATTGCGTAAGAAATTTTATTATTGGCGACGAGGGCGTCGACGACGGCGCGGGCGCGGTTGACAGCCTCGCGTGCATCGGGATCGAGGAGGACGGGTCGGCGGACGTCGATGTACGCTACTTCGCGCACAGCTTCGAGCGTGAGATCGTTTCCGTTGATGTGCAAGGCTTGCAAGGCAGTTCTCAGCTCTCAGCTCTCAGTTATTGGTCGTTCGCTGTTGTTGGTTCGGTTCATGTTTGTCACAATCCTGCCTGCAGAATACTCGCGGCTCGTCTCAGGGCATCGCTTTAGCGATGCCGCAAAGTTCCAGAATCAGATACCCTTTAGGGGCTGCCCACGGCGGCGCGAAATACTTTCATATATTTCTCCGGCAGCACGCGCGGTTTCATTCCTGAATCAGCGACGATGTGCGTGGTCTCGCCTTCGGCCAGCAACTCGCCAGTCTCCGCGCTGCGTAACTCGTATCCGAAGCGGATCACTTTCTCCCGCACATGTTTCAGATATGTGCGCACAATAACCTCGTCATCATAGTGTACGGGAGCCTTGTAGCGGCAGCGGGCATCGACTACGGCGATGAAGCAGTCGTCTTCCCGCTCCATATCTTTATAGCTGAAGCCAAACTGGCGGAGCAGTTCCACTCGTCCCACTTCAAACCAGATGAAATGATTGGCGTGATAGACGACGCCCATCTGGTCGGTTTCGGCATAACGGACGCGAATGCGCGTTTCGTTCACTGTCGCCTTATCTTTTACATTGAAAGACATTGATCTATCACGCCGGTTCATCGGCCCGTCCACTTTGGTTTGCGTTTTTCGAGGAATGCTTCGATCCCTTCACGGAAATCGTCGCTCTCGCGGATGGCGGCGTTTTCGCGGATGGCCGCCTCGATTTGGGCATCGAGTTCCGCGCGTGCGTGATCGGTCAGAAGGCGCTTGGTATTGGAAAGTGAGAGCGGACTGTTCTCCGCCAACTGCGCGGCGAGTTCGCGGGCACGGTCAAGCAACTTCTCCGAAGGAACGATTTCGTTGATCAGGCCCATCCTCAGGGCTTCCGGCGCGTCGAAGATGCGGCCTGTAAGCAGGAGGTCGCGAGCGATTTTTTCGCCGACCTGGCGCAGGAGAAAAGTCGAGACGATGGCGGGCACGAATCCGATGCGGACTTCGGTGTAGCCAAACTTAGCTTCCGGTACGGCGAGCGTGAAATCACAGAGCAGGGCCAATCCGGTGCCGCCGGCGATAGCCGCGCCGTTTACCGCGGCAATAGTTGGCTTGGGAAATTCATACAGCGAACGGAACAGGCTGACCATGGTTCGCGAGTCTTCGAGATTTTGCTCGGGTGTACGGCCGATCAGGGCTTTCAGGTTGTCGATGTCCATGCCGGAGCAGAATGCCTTCCCTGCCCCGGTTATGATCAGGATGGAAGAATTTCTGACTTCCTCCAGGGCACGGATCAGATCGTCGATGAGTTCGTAACTGATGGCATTGCGCTTGTCGGGGCGGTTGAGGGTGATGGTGGCGATGCCGGAGTCGAAGACGAGTTGGAGCGTTTTGTAATTCATGGGAAGTGCGATCAGTCCGCGGCCGTCGATGTTTTGTACCTCGCGCCAATCTCGGTCGTCGCTCTCAACAATGTGTCCAACGGTTTCAGCGCGGGCAATTGCGCGCCGAGCTTGCGCAGGGTTTCGATTACTGTTTCCGTTGGAATATTCCCAACTAACTCATCCTGCGCGAAGGGGCATCCGCCCAGGCCACCGATGGCGGAATCGAAGCGGCGGCAGCCGGCCTCATACGCCGCAATAATTTTGCTGGCGGCTTGGTCGGGGCGGCTGTGCAGGTGGACTCCGATTTCGAGATAGTCATACTTCGCCATCACGGCTGAGACGACTTCCTGAATTTTCTCGGGTGGCGCTACCCCGACCGTGTCGGCGAGCGAGATCATGCGAATTTCCTGCAACTCAAGCAGGCCGACGGCTTCGACGACCTCATCGATGCTCCAAGAGTCGCCGTAAGGGTTGCCGAAAGCCATCGAGATGTAGACAACGGTGTCGAGCCCGGCTTCGTCGGCTTTCTTCTCGACCTTTTCCAGTTCCTCAATGGCTTCTTCGAGAGTCTGCCGTTGATTGTTCTGCAGAAATGTTGGCGAGATCGAATACGGGAAACCCAGGGTGCGCACGGCCTCGGTCGCGATCGCTCGCTGCGCGCCTTTTTCATTGACCACGATGCCGATGATCTCTACGTCGTCAGGCGGGTCGAGTTCTTTCAAAACCTCTTCGGAGTCGGCCATCTGCGGAACGGCGTTCGGAGAGACGAAGCTGACGGCGTCAATGTGCTTGAAGCCGGCGGAGATCAGGGCCTGGAGATAGTTGGTCTTGAGTTCGGCAGGGATCTGGCCCTTGAGGCCTTGCCAGGCATCGCGGGGACATTCGATCAGCTTTGCGGTTTCGTTCATGCGGTTAGTAGCATTCGGGGACATTTGGGGTTTGTCAGATCACCCGATGACCCGATGGTCCGATCACCCGATACTAAGTTTGCAGCACTCCCACCTTAAACTCCGGCACCTCGGGATTCAGCGACGCCGCTTCCAGCGCCTGCGTGATGGCATCGCGCGTTTCCATGGGATCGATGATTTTGTCGATCCAGAGACGAGCGGCGCCGTAGCGGGGGTCGGTCTGTTCTTCGTAGGTTTGCTTCGTCGAATCGAAGAGTTCCTTTCTTTCTTCTTCGCTCAACTTCTTGCCGCTGCGTTCCAGTTGCTTCACTTTGATTTCCACCAGCGTGCCGGCGGCGGCATCTCCGCTCATGACCGCGTATTTCGCGGTGGGCCAGGCGAAGACGAAGCGTGGATCGAAGGCTTTGCCGCACATAGCGTAGTGTCCAGCGCCGAAAGAGCCGCCGACGATCACGACAATTTTAGGCACCACGGAGTTCGACACCGCATTCACCATTTTTGCTCCCGCCTTGATGATGCCGCTCCACTCGGCATCGCGTCCCACCATGAAGCCGTTGACGTCGTGGAAAAAGACGAGCGGGATGAGGCTCTGGTTGCAGTCCATGATGAAGCGTGCGGCTTTTTCGGCGGACTCGGTGTAGATGACGCCGCCGAACTCGACCCGCTTGTGGCCTTCATGGTCGGTCTGGTGCGCGTGAAGTTTCTGGTTGGCGACGATGCCTACGGCGAAGCCACCGATGCGAGCGTAGCCGCAGATCAGCGTCGCGCCGTACTCGGGCTTGTACTCGTCGAAGCGGCTTTCATCCACGATGCGCGCGAGAATTTCTTTCATATCGTACGGCCGCGCGGGTGATGCATCGTAGGCGCCGTAGATTTCTTCGGCCGACATCGCCGGGTCCACGGGCTTTTTGCGATCCCAGAGGGACTGGCGGCGGTATCCCCATTTTTCTATGAGCGAACGGATGCGGGCGAGACAGGCTTGGTCAGTGGGCTCGCGAAAGTCGACGGTGCCGCTGATGGCGGAGTGCATGGCGGCGCCGCCCAATTCTTCGGCGGAAACCTTCTGTCCGATGGCGGCTTGCACCAGCGCGGGCCCGGCGAGGAAGAGGCCGCTGCCGTCGGTCATCAGGACATGGTCGCACATCACGGGAAGATATCCGCCTCCGGCCACGCACATGCCCATGATCGCAGCGATCTGCGGGATGCCCATGGCCGACATGACAGCATTGTTGCGGAACACGCGGCCAAAATCGTCCGTGTCGGGGAAGACGTCTTCTTGCAGCGGCAAGAAGACGCCGGCGGAATCGACGAGGTAGAGAGTCGGGATGCGATTTTCGATGGCGACGTTCTGCGCGCGAATAACTTTCTTCGTGGTCATGGGAAAAAAGGCGCCGGCTTTCACGGTGGCGTCGTTCACGATGAGCATGACCATGCGGCTTTCGATGCGGGCGAGTCCGGTGACGACGCCGGCAGCGGGAGCGCCGCTCCATTCTTCGTACATTTTGTGCGCGGCATAGAGGCCGAGTTCGAAGAAGGAGCCCGGGTCGACGAGGAGCTCGATGCGCTCGCGGGCGGTGAGACGCGATTTGGCGTGCTGGCTTTCGATGGCTTTGGCGCCTCCGCCTTCTCGGATTTTTTCCTCTTCGTTGCGAACCTGGGCAACGAGGTCGGCGAGCGCGCGCATGTTGGATTCGAAGCGGAGAGAGCTGGGGTCAATTTTCGTGGAGAGGACGTTGTTAATGGAGAGAGCCGTGGAATCGGTACGTTCGCGCATGAGGGCAGATTTCGAAACAACTTGCGAAACTACTTACTATACCAGCGGGGTGAGAGGCGGAGCGCGGGCGGGTTGGCTGATAGACTCAGCAACGGAGTTCGCTGTGGAGGGGTGGATCAAGAGTGTGGCGCAAGTTCGAGCCGCGAGCGGATTGGCAAATCGCCTTAGCGATTACCGCGGCGTTGCGCGTGGTTTATACCTGTGTCGCAGCGGTTGCGGCGGTATTTGTGCATCCGGATGCAGGTTTAATTCAAAGCAATGCGCTCACCGAGAACCTGCCGGCGCCCGGCAGTTGGCATTATGCGTTGCTTGGAATTTGGGAGCGTTTCGATACGCTTTGGTATTTGCGGATTGCCGAGCGTGGATATGATCTGCCGGCGGGAGTGGTTTTCTATCCTCTTTATCCGTGGCTCATTCGGGACCTGAGCGGACTGGCCGGGCCGATGGCTGCGGCTTTGCTGATTTCGACGGTGGCAGCGTTTTTCTATTTCTGGGGACTGCTGCGCCTGGTGCGGAATGAAGTGGAGAATGAAGTGCGGAGTGAATTTCCAAGCACTCAACCGCTGCGCGCGGTAATGATCGCGGCTGCATGGCCGGCAAGCTTTTTCTTTTTCGCGGGATACACGGAGGCTTTGGCGGTGGCCTTGATTGTCTGGTGTATCGTGTGGGCGCGGGACGAGCGTTGGGTATTGGCGGCGGCATGCGCTTTTGCCGCCGGGTTAACGCGGTCGGCGGGAACGCTGGTGATCGTGCCCTTGGCGATCATGGCATGGCGGGCGCCGCGCCGAGCACGATGGCCGGTCGCGATCGCTCCGCTCGGGACGCTGGGATATTGGTTTTGGTTGCATCAGACGGGACGCGTCAGCGTGGCGGCGGCTTATCGGACCTATTGGAACACCGAGGTGGCAAGTCCGTGGACGACGCTGTGGTTCGCGATTCGTTCGGTGGCTGAACGCTTCGACTCATTGGTGATGATCAGTCTGGTTTCGCTGATTTTTTTCTTCGTTGCGGGAGTAACGGCGCGGCGGATTCGGATCGAAGACAGATGTTTTTCAGCAGCAGTGATCGTGCATCTTCTCTTACGGTTGTGTTGGCCGCCGCTGCTAGGCGCTCCGCGGTATCTGCTGCCGGTGTATCCGGCTTATCTGACGATGGGAAAGTGGGCGGAGAAGATGGAACGGACGCGTTTTGTATTTCTGTGCGGGGCGCTATTTGCATTCAACCTGATCTGGATGCTGGCATTTCTGAACTGGTCGTTGGTGTTATAGTCCGCGAATTCGTCCGCGAATTCATTGTGTGGCGCGGCTTGAATCGCGGACTATTGAATCGCGGGCTAAACGGCCGGCACGCCGTGCGGCTTCACATGTTCGCGGATGAACTTAACGATATCGTCCATCGGGGTGCCGGGCTGGAAGATGCCGGCCACGCCGATTTTCTTGAGGCCTTCGACATCCTGATCGGGGATAATCCCGCCGACCAGCACCAGTACATCGTCCATTTTGTTTTGCTTCAGCAAGTCCATCACGCGCGGAACGATCGCGTTGTGCGCGCCCGAGAGAATCGAGAGCCCGATGACCTGCACGTCTTCCTGGAG
This sequence comes from uncultured Acidobacteriaceae bacterium, assembly GCA_963772195.1. Lineage (GTDB taxonomy): Bacteria > Acidobacteriota > Terriglobia > Terriglobales > Acidobacteriaceae > Acidiflorens. The sequence continues at coordinate 282,794 of CAVYWE010000008.1, forward strand.
CGAAGCGCTGACGATCATTTCCGGCGTCTGGCGCAGGCCAGTATAGATGACCTCCATGCCGGCATCGCGTAGAGCGCGGGCAATCACCTTGGCGCCGCGGTCGTGGCCGTCGAGACCCGGCTTCGCAACGAGAACGCGGATTTTTGGGTCAGTGGCCACCGAGATCATTTAACCACAGGGGCACGGAGGAGCACAGGTCGGAACTGGACGGGCGGGGCGCCCGTCCCTCCACGATCACGGTTTCACTCCCAACTGCCAGAACAGGAACGAGTACATATCGGTGCTCTCTTCGATCTGCTTGGTGACCGGCTTGCCCTGTCCATGGCCGGCCTTGGTCTCGATGCGCAGCAGAATCGGCTTTTGCTGGCTGGCTCCATTCTTGGCCTCAGCTTGCATGAGCGCGGCCATTTTCTTGGCGTGCATGGGATCGACCCGCGTATCAGTGTCTCCCGTCATAAAGAGAATAGCGGGATACTCCTGACCCGGCTTCACGTGATGATAGGGCGAATAAGCATAGAGCCATTCGAACTGCTTGGCGTCTTCGGCTGAGCCGTACTCCGGGATCCAGAGTTTCGCGATCTGGAAGTTCTGATAACGCAGCATGTCCAGCAGCGGGACGGCGCACACCACCGCGCGGAACAGGTCGGGACGCTGCGTGATCATCGCGCCCATCAGCAGGCCGCCGTTGGACCCGCCTTGAATGGCAAGGTGATCTTTGTCAGTGTATTTCTGGGAGATGAGAAATTCCCCCGCCGCGATGAAGTCATCGAATACGTTCTGTTTCTTCGCGAGCATGCCGGCGCGATGCCAGTCTTCGCCGAACTCGGAGCCGCCGCGCAGGTTGGCGACCGCGTAAATGCCACCGTGCTCCATCCAGAGATACATGCTGCGATTGAAAGTCGGCTTCAGCGAAATATTAAAACCGCCGTAGCCGGTCAGCAGGGTGGGGTTCTTGCCGTTCTTCTCGACTCCCTTTTTGTGGACCACAAACATGGGAACTTTCGTGCCGTCCTTCGAGGTGTACCAAACCTGCTGGACGTCATAGGCGGAAGGATCGATGGAGGGCGCGTCGACGTTGGCCCAAAGCGAGCTTTTCAGGTCGGTTAGATCAACGCGGTAGATCGAGGGCGGGACGGTAAAGGACTGGAATCCGAAAAAGATTTCGTTGCGGTCATACCGACCGGAGGCGCTGAAGACATCTCCGATGGCGGGCAGCGGAATGTCGGCGAGCTTTTTGCCGTCGAGCCCGAACAGCTTCAGTTCGGAGGTCGCGTTGTGTTCGTACTGGGCCAGCAACTTGCCGCCAGTTACGCTCGCGTCTTGCAGCACGGCATCCGACGGCGGAATGAGTTCCTTCCAGTTTTCGCGTTTCGCATTTGTCGCGTCGGCGACGAAGACGCGATAGTGGGGAGCGTCTTCGTTGGTGGTGATGTAGAGTTTGCCCTGAAAGAATCCCGCGCCATAAAGAAAATCTTTGCCGGTGGTGATTTCCAGCGGAGGATTTTTCGACTGGAGATCCTGCAAATACATCTCCGTCCTAGTCCAGCCGTGCTCGACATCAATCAGCAACCAGCGGTCATCTTCGGAGAGAGTGACATTGGGAATATCCTGCGGATTGGGTCGTTCGCCGAAGATGAGCGGATCCTTGGCAGGATCGCTTCCGATCTGGTGGTAGAAAACCTTGACGTGATAAACCTCTTCTCCGTCCGGGACCTCGCCTTTTTTTGGATGGCGGGTGTAGTAGAAAGCGGAACTGTCCTTCATCCAGGCCACGCTGGCAAAGCGGGTGCGGTCGATAGTATCCGGCAAAACTTTGCCGGTCGCGCTCTCGATGATATGGAGCGTGCTCTCTTCCGATCCGCTTGCGGACGTTCCATAGGCCACGTACTTGCCGTCTTCGGCCGCGAACCACCAGTCAAGCGCAACGGTGCCGTCGGTGGACAACTTGTTCACGTCAACCAACACCCGATCTTCGTCGTTCAGTCCGCCGTTCAGTCCCTCACGCACATAAAGGATGGGCTGGTTCTGGTTGCCCTCGCGGCGGGTATGGAAGTAATACTTACCACCCATCTGCGGAGCGCCCACCGTGCCGATCTCAAGCAATTGCGAAAGACGCGCATTGATCTTGTCGCGTCCCGGGAGCGGGTCGAGGATCGTGCGCGTGTAGCCGAGTTCCTGCTCGACGTAGAGCTTGGTATCGGGATCGTTCGGGTTTTCCAGGTAGCGGTAGCGATCGACTATTTTGTGCCCCTGGACGGTGTCCTCAACCGGGGCAACCTTGGCTTTCGGAGGACCGGAGGTAGTGGAAGGAGCGGTGGAATCCCCGGCCCGGGAATCCTCTGCATAGACGAGGGCAACCACCCCGGTGAAAAGAACCAGAAAAGCAGTCAGCAAACGCGAACCTCCCAGCATAAACACCTCACTCCTGTTGTGGACGAAACGCTGAGAATTAGGTTAGCAGAACCGTGGCATGAGGGAGACGCCCTCACGCCAACCGCGGCGACCCAAGGCGCTGACGAGCAAGTTTCCCATCAGCCGCAGCCTCTGATATGATTTTATTGGCAATTCAAGCGCGCATGTAGGCGTGCTCCCACTCCTCAGTAGCTCAATGGCAGAGCATCCGGCTGTTAACCGGAGGGTTGTAGGTTCGAGTCCTACCTGAGGAGCCATTCTTTTGCCCCGATTTTCCAACCGCTTACGTTGAATCCCAAGAATTTTGTACTGCTTTTGTACTGCCGGAGCTTGTTTCCAATGATTTTTCCGCGCTGGACAGTATTAGGCAGGCAGAGGGAATTTAGCTATGGCGGTCGTAACGGTCTATCCAAGGCACTCGAAAAAGTGCCCCAAGAGAAAAGAAGTACCATCCCCATGCGGGAACTGTTCAACCTGCACCTGCGGGGAGTTAAGGTCGAGGAAGCCACCTCCTGGCTGGAAAAAATCTCGGGCAAGATTGAGGTCGAGAATATGTATCCCAGCTGGCTGATGTTTGGCGGGGGTTTTCGTCGCAGCACCACCTTCACGATGGTTCGGCGGGAACTGTCGGTTGTCTTCTCGCTGATCGGTTTTATCCTCACGCTGCCATTGTTTCCGCTGATCATGTTCGCCATCCGACTCGACTCCAGCGGGCCCGTCTTATATACCCAGACGCGGGTGGGTAAGAACGGACGCCTCTTCAAGTTGGTGAAGTTCCGCACTATGCGCCAGGACGCCGAAGCGGCCAATGGTCCGCAATGGGCGGTCGACAACGATCCCCGCGTGACCCGCGTCGGCAAGTTTCTCCGTTCCTTGCGCCTCGATAAGATTCCCCAGTTGTGGTGCGTGCTGAAAGGCGATATGGCAATCGTCGGCCCGCGGCCCGAGCGCCCGGAATTCATCGAGATGCTATCCAAAGAGATTCCCTATTACGGGGTGCGCCACGCGATGCGGCCCGGCCTCACGGGCTGGGCGCAGATCAAATACAGGCACGTCAGCACAGTCGAGGATGCGCGGGAAGAACTCCAGTACGACCTGTTCTATATCAAGAACGCTTCGATTGGTCTGGATCTGCTGATTATGGTCCAGACCATCAAGACGGTTCTGTTGCTCCGACGCGCCCGGTAGGGGTGCGCATTAAGGTGCGGCAGTACGATATGGTTTGGCCAATCCTGGAGTCGCGCAATGGGAGGGATGCGGGGGCCACTCGATGAAAGCCGTGGAGTTGGCAGCATCCGAAAGGGTTGTCGGCGAAAAATCGCCATTTCACTAACAATAGGTGTTCTTAGCGTAATCGCCCGATAACATCAACAAGCCAAATTCCAGCGTCCAAGGCTGGAGAGCGATATCTGGTGTTCGGATTAGGATACCGACGCCGCCTTCGAGTAACTATGGTGCACCGGTTCCGGTGAAATGGCGCTATAATCGGCTCTGTTTTTCACCCTCCCCCCGCGTGCGTCCATGGACAAAGCCCCTGGGGTATTGATCGCAAACCAGAGAGTTCAGCGCTTAGAGCCCGCACCCCGTCTCAGGCTGCTGGTCGAACTGGAACCGGGCCATCGTGTGTTCTTCCGCAATCTGGCGGACCTGCTGCTGTCGCGGCGAGTCCCGCCGATCCCTATCACCTCACGACCTGCACCTTTCTGGGGTGACGTTTTTGTCCCCTCCGGCGCCCGCTGGTCCGCGTTCACGGAATCAATGTTATGCCATTTGCTGCTAATGATTTTGTTCGTATGGGGCCAATCCAGAGTATGGGTGCAGGTAAAACCGTTCCCGCAGCGAGAAGCGTCCAGCCGGTCTGTCACCTACTACCCACCTACTCAGACCTTTCCAGCAGCTGAGGGCAGAGTGCCGAGCGTCCGGGAGGGGTCGCGAGTGACTTCGGCACAACAATCGGCACATCAAGCAGCAAATCAACCGGCGATGCCAGTGACGCCGGAGCAAAAACCGAGCATCGTCACACCACCTGACATTAAGGAGGCCACGGCCAAGCTGCCGGATTTCGTGGGCTCCCATGTGGTTACACCTATGGTGCCGTTCTCGGCGACCGTGGGCCCGCGGCGGAACGTGTTGGCGGGACCGTCTGGGGTGGTGGCCCCGCCGCCCGAAGTTGACCAAGCTACAGTTCGCCGAATGGCGCTGCCTCAAGCTTCCGCGGTGGCTCCTGCGCCAGAACTTGGGGGGCCCTCCGCAGGACGGGCCATAAAGGCGCCCAACACGGGTGGTTTGCGAGTTGTGCCGCCACCTCCATCACTTCAGAACGCAGGCACCTCGGATAGAGCTGGACGGTTGAGTTCGTTGTCCGGCGCGGGACCAAATGTCGTACCCCCACCCCCGCCGGTTCAGAGGGCGGGCAAGGCCGGAGATGCACGGTTGGGTTCGATGCCCGGTGCGGATCCGCAAGTGGTAGCGCCGCCCCCTGCGGTTCAGGGCACAGGCAACTTTGCTCGAACTGGGCGCATGGATGGGCTGTCCCCCAAGGGTTTACAAGTGGTACCGCCACCTCCTTCAGTTCAGGGTTCAGGTGGCTCCGCTGGAGGTACGAGGTTGGGTTCGATTTCCGGTGCGGGGTCGGAAGTCGTACCGCCGCCTCCGTCAGTTGAAGATGCGGGCAAGTCTGGCGCGGGTGGACGCTTAGGCTCGTTGTCCGGAGGCGGGTCCGGAGGTGGGTCCGGAGGTGGCTCGCAGATCGTGCCGCCTCCTCCGTCAGTTCAGGATGCGGCCAACTCTGGCGCAGGTGGACGCTTACGCTCGTTGTCCGGAGATGGTTCACAGATCGTGCCGCCTCCCCCGTCAGTCGAGGGTGCAAGCAACTCTGGCGCAGGTGGACGCTTAGGCTCGATGTCCGGAAGTGGCTCACAGATCGTGCCGCCTCCTCCATCAATTGAGGGCGCGGGTAACTCTGGCGCGAGTGGACCGGCAAAGACAATGGATCCCGAGCCGGTCGTCGCCTCTTCGCCCACACCGGCCGTCAACAACGAAAACAAACCTACCGTCGAAGAGTTGCCTCTCGGTTTGATTGGGCTGGTGTTTGCGGCGCCGGGTACCTCCTATTTTTCCAATTTCGAAGTCTTCGTCGCCAAGAGACGGGTCGGCAAGGACCAACTGCAACTCATAAAGCTGGTTTACGAATTTCTTCCCTATCAACGGCGGTTGTCCGAATATAATCTCAGCGACCTGCCACCGCGGGTAATCAAGCTGCGCGTAACACCAGATCCGAGCTGTGACGAGTCATTGGGGCAGATGATACAGTCTCACACCGACCCATCCTCTTCAGCCAGAGAGCAGCCCGAACTCCCAGCAGCGTTGCGTTCCTCCGACTTAAACGCAGTGCTGGCGTGTTATCGCACCACGGCAGACGATTTCCAGAAGGCGATGTCGCGGACCCACTAAGCGGACGCAGGTCACGGAACGGCTGGCGGGTCAAGAACGATTGTTCTCGCGGCGTGGTGCCCGTTCAGGTATGGACCCTGGGCGGTTCGGAGATCGAATCGTCAAGCCTGGCGCCGGATCGGTTTCGCGGGAACCATCCACACCTCCGAATGGCCGATACTCGGCATCTGCGGTCAGCAGCCGATCAGTCCGTCGCATCGCGCTCCAGTCATACTCGTAAGCGGTTCCACAGAGTGGGCATATCTGATAATGACGGCCATGGGCGTCAGTGCGTGGCCAGGTGAACCGATGCGAGCAACCTCGCTCGAACAATCCCTTCAAAAACTTCATTGCCATGCCCCTTCATTGCGACTTCTCCAGGTATCGAACCAGCGGCGGAAGAACGGTTTGGGCTGGCCGCTAAGCAGATCCTGAAGCGTGGATAAGAGAATCGTTGGCGGTTGAGATTTGGACAGGAAGGTATCGACCGCCTCGAGCTTGTTTTTTGGCAATGGCCCGAAGGCGGATAACAACATGATCGGAACATGTGATTTAACGCGCTTCATCCTGGCGGCAACGACGTCGCCATTCATCCCGGGCATCTGGTAGTCGAGGACCACGGCATCGACGGCGTGCGCGAGAAACAACTTCAGCCCTTCGTCGCCGCCGGTAGCCTCCAGAACTTCATAGCCGTTGTTTTCGAGCAACATCTTGCGGCCGATGAGCCCATTCCAGTGATCGTCAATGAAGAGAATTGTAGCTTTCGGCCGAGACATCACTGTTTCACGTCTCCAGTTCGGCCAGGGGTGATTTCTTTCAGACGGGCACTTCGGGCCGTGGAAGGGCCAAAGTCTAGTGAAGTAGCGGCTAACTGATTTGACTACTGCGGGAGTGTACTTTCAAATTACGAACGTCCACTCGCGTGCCAGTTACCCGCGGGCCCAGGATCGCGGAAGTCCAGCGACTCTCGGACGGCATTTCATCGGCAATCGTTTCACAGTGTCGCGCACGGGCGGGACGGGAGAGCGAGTGCAGTTCGAGCGAGATAGTCCCCGTGATTCCGCTGACCTCGTATATGTGAACGATGAGCATCTAGAGCAAAGGAGGCACGGTTCGAATGAAAGGTGAAAGGCAATAGCCCTCGGACCCTCTGGTCTTCGTTATGCCTTGCCGAGGCCTGAGCTACCTTCACAACCTCCTCTAGAAAATTCCAGATTGAATCACCCACCCACCACTCTGTCGTGCCAGAGTTATCGTTACTTGTGCGGTAGAGGTCAGTGACCCGGAGCGAGTTTCTTGGCTCCTGACGATCGCAAAATTTCCTGTGATGTTCGGGTCGCCGTCCATTTCGAATTTCAATTTCTGTTTTTCGGCGGAGTGAAAAGAATCCCGCAGGACTTTCTTTGTCCGGTCAGGACAAGAAGGCCACAGCTTAACCATGCCATCGAGATCCTGCCGATTGTAGGACTCTTCGTAGCGATGAAGAACATCAAGAACAGCTTCTTTGTCGAGCTGTTGAGTCAGCATATCGCGAACTGGCTGCGCGTACTGACTGTGTGGATAGCGGTTTAAGTAAGCCTGCAAAGCCTCGTTCTTGCGGGTGTTTATTGCCTCCACGGCCTCCCTTTCCTCATTCTGCAACTGCGCCACTAGCCGTTCTCCTTCGGCCGCATGTGGACTCTGGGGATAGCCGCGCAAGAAGGCATCCAAGGACGTGAGATTCGTCTTATCCAGACTGGTCCATTCCATCTCTTGGAGACGGTCGCGAACCTGGGGTGCGTTTTTGCTGCCGGGAAATTTGCGCAAATATTGCCGCAACAGAGACGGATCCGTGGAGGCGGCAACGGCGGGATACTCTGCCGCTGCAGCCGCCGCGGCGTCCGGCAGCATCCCGCCCTCAATGCCGATCTTCTTTCCAAGTGCGAACGCTTGCTGAGTGCGGAAGGGGATGTATCCCGCTTTCTCCAATTCGATGGCATGCAATCCGGCGCTGGCATCGTGCATAAATGTTCCGTCCGATTGAACCTGACCCACCTCTTTGCCGTCCAACCGCACGGTCGCGCCGGGCACTCCGCCGGTAACGGCAAACGAAGTGGCCAGGATCACTTCGCGCTCCAGTTTGACGCTAACCGGCGATTCCTGGTCGTTAAGCACGTGGACTGGCAACGTCAGTGTCTGGAATCCAGGTTTTTCCAGGCGAATGTCATATGACGCGGGGGGGAGCGGTATCCGGAGATCGCCGGACCTAGAGGTTCGGCCAAACTGGAAATTATCTACCAGGACGGTTACATCGGGCTGCCCCGTGCGCAGCAGAATTCCGCCGTTCGGGCTATGCTCTCCTGCGACTGCAATGCGTGAGGAAGCCCAAAAAGCCGGTGGACTTGGGCTCTTGAACGGTCGCAGCGCTATGGTGTTGTTGGTGAGATATAAGTTGGCGATGGCAATCGCAACGCCCAGCACCAAGAGCACCATGACGATGGCAAACGCCCTCTTCAGTCCACGCTTGTACGCTGCGCGCTGACGACGAATTTCCGCGCCGGGCATATTTGCATTCAATGTCTTCAATAAGGTCAACCTGAAAAACCCTAACGCTTGTGTGGACTGTCCGGGCGGGGGCTCAATCACTGGTCTAGCAGGGTTTCAACGGCAGTTCCAGTTTTCGCTACGGATCCAGTTTTGAGATTTTGGGAGGCTGACAAGATGTCATGGATGCTACGACACTCCAGACCCGTTCCGATTCCTGGCGTGAAACCCTAGCGTGATTGTCGGTCAACGATTGTCGGTCAACGATGGGCAAGTCAAGAAACTTCACTTGTAGGACTCAGTAACCATCTCAGTAACAGTTCAGGTCCGGCCCTCGGCTTCCCGGCGAGCGCGATCGATGTCTGGCAGGTCGCCGAGCGCGATGATCACTCCGTCCGCGGTGACCGTCGCGTGGTCGGACGGATTCACAATCAGCTCGGGAAGGCCGCTGCCGGGCGGATGCTTGAGGCCGAGAACCAGCAGGTTCATGCGGCCCTTCAAATCAATTTCGTCGAGACGCTTCCCGGCCCACGGCGAACTGGCTTGGATCTCGATTTCCTCTACCCGCAGGGTCTTGCCCTGCTCCTTTAGAAGCAGGTCGAGGAAGACCACGACATGCGGCCGGATTGCTTCGCTCGCCATACGCAAACCGCCGATCTGGCTGGGTGAGACGGTGGCGTTGGCCCCGGCCTTCATCATACGGTCGGCGAACTTGCGGTCGGTGAAGCGGCTTCCGATCCGCGAGCGGCCTTCGCCTTGGGAGCGGCTTCCGCTGCGTGAATAGTTCCGAAAATCTCGGCGCTAATGATGGCATAGCAATCGGACAAGCCCGCGTAGGCAAGAGCATACTGCGGGTCTTGAAGAAATCCCTGCTTTAAGTCTTCGTCATAGTTGCTATCTGTTAGCGCCGTCGCCGCGGTTGTCTTCGATCGCAGCAGCCTTCGAGACTTCCTTCCGCGAAGTCTTGCTTGCTCGAACCGCAGCCCGCCTAATGCCCGCTGAAGGTTTATCTCGATTAACCTCGTCGCCAGCTCCATCGCTACCGGGGCCAAGTTCACGCCCGGCAGTCTGGGGATTGCCCCATTTCGATTCCGGTCTGACTCCGAGTCCGTATGCAGTTCGGGAATCAACCTCCCCGGTGATGGGAAAATTCTCAGCCTTCTGATACGCGCGAATACCGGCTCGCGTCCTTAGACCGAAGGCGCCATCAACCTTGCCTAAGTAGTGTCCTTTATCGCGCAGAGTTTCCTGCATCTTCCTGATCTCGTTCTTGACGACGAAGGGTGCTACTCCTTCCTGGTTGGAGTCGGATCCGGCTGCGCTGCGCGGGAGGCCTTGTAGCGACATCCCGGTCGTTAGAAGGGTGAAAGCTATTCCGGCCCACCCGATCCTGCTCGCGAGTAACATGACTTCTCCTTACTTATCTTTACGTCTCTTTACTTCTTTTTAGTTCTCTTTACTTCCCCTACCTGTCCTTGGGCCGACCGTGGCGAAGTGCTGTTATAGGAACGCAACCGGAGCGCAAGGCAAACCGTCTCGGAACGTAAGCGGGCCCAGTTCCGAGAGGGTGGATCAGACCGTCTGGCGTGGCGGATAACTGCCCTTTTGGAGACAGGAATACATTCGCTCATTAGCTCGAGTAATACTGAGCAGAATGGCACAATCAAGCGCAATCTTTCCGTAATCAGGAATTCCCGATTTGGAACCATCCAATGCACGGAGGTCGGATGTGAGCAATTTTGAACAGATTCGTTTCCGTACGCCTAGTTATATTTTTTTCTATACTTAGTGGTTTCACTGTGCGGCAGCTTTGAGCCAAGAGGAAGAAGGATGACGGTTATGCGCAGATACAACAACTACACAATGTGTTTCATAGCAATCTTACTACTGATTATCGGCGCCGGATGCGGTGATCCGGACAAGACCGGCAACCCAGGCTTAACTCCGCCTACAGTAATTTCCGAAGAACCTCCTAATGGTGCGGTCGGTGTCTGTCCCAACACAATAGTTACCGCCACCTTCAGCAAGGCGATGAATCCTGCTACTATCAATAGCACGACCTTCCTGTTGGCAGGGCCGGGTACTACAGCCGTGGGAGGAGTAGTTACCTACGATGCGCCGAGTAAGACTGCGACCTTTACGCCATCCAGCACTCTCGCGATCCCCACCGTCCTCTATACCGCCACGATTACGACCGGAGCCACAGACACTTTTGGCAATGCGCTAGCGAGCGACTTTGTATGGACCTTCACAACAGGCACCACAACATGTCTGACAGGGCCGCCCACAGTGATTTCCGTAACCCCGCCTGATATCTCTGCCGGTATATGCCCGAACACCGTCGTCGTTGCCACCTTCAGCGAGGCGATGAATCCGGCAACGATCAATAGCACGACTTTCCTGTTGGCAGCGGGCTCTACACCCGTGGCAGGAGCGGTTACCTACGACGCGCCAAGCCATGTCGCGACCTTCACACCAACCAACCCTCTCGCACTGAGCACCCACTATACCGCCACCATTACCACGGGGGCCCAAAATCTCTTTGGCAATGCACTGGCAAGTGACTATGTATGGAGCTTCACCACATCTGCAACGGCATGTTCATCCACCGTACCATTGGGAACGGCCTGCAGTTTCGGAATTCTGGGCGCCACCCCTGTGGTCAGCAGTGTCGGCCCCACCATCGTTACGGGAGATGTGGGGATATGGCCGGCGGCTTCGATCACCGGATTCCCACCAGGAACACTAACGGGCACGAAACACGCGGCCGATGCGGTTGCCATGACGGCCCAGGGTGACTTGACCACGGCGTATAACTTCGCCGCGGCAGCAGCCGGAGGGCAAGTCCTCACCGCGGATATAGGAGGGCAAACACTCGCCCCTGGCGTTTATAAGACGACGAGCGCCCAGCCCTCGCTTGGAATAACCGGGAATCTCACCCTCAGCGGCCCTGCGAGTGGTGTCTGGATCTTCCAGATCGTGTCCACCCTGACCACGGCGGCCGGTAATAGCCAGGTCATCATGGCCGGCGGCGCCACGGCTCACAACGTGTTCTGGCAGGTCGGCAGTTCGGCGACCCTTGGAACCAACACTATATTCCAGGGGACCATCATGGCCCACGCGTCCATCACGGCTACCACCGGCGCGACGCTGAATGGCAGAGCGCTGGCCAGTACGGGCGCAGTCTCATTGGACAGCAATCCGGTGAATGTACCTACCTGTCCGTGAGGTATTCGATTAGTGGACCAGCCCGAGGCTGGTCCACTACCGGGCAGCCTGGAACAACATGATTTCACGTTATTGCAGTTCGGACGAAGTTCGGAGGAATTGGCACATGTCATCTAACTCTCATAATCCTTGTGGCCGTGTTGCAGTTATGCGGTTGGCAGTAGTTACTATCTTGTGTAGCATGGGCACGCTCGCGGCAGCGCAGGATCAGCCCGCTCCCAAATGGGAGCTTTTCGGTGGATACTCCTTCTTCCATCCTGGCGCCGATGTGCACGGTCTGCTTCCGGGAGGAATCTCCCCGGTGAGCAGCCGCCTGGAACCGAATCCGCGCGGCGCGGGCCTCAGCCTCACCTATGACTTCAATCGCTGGTTCGGCCTCACGCTTGATGCCAGCACCGATTGGGGCAGTGGTGAAGGCACGCTGGGCAGAAAAATTGACGACGCCGCTTTCTCCAATCTTTCCTTCGGTCCCAAGGTGACCTTCCGCAGCGCTCATTTCGCACCATTTCTTGAGGCGTTAGTGGGCGACCACCGTCTTATGCCGGATGCCTTCCACGATATCGACAAATTAGGGTTCATGGGCGGCGGCGGCCTTGATGTCAACGTGTCCAGGCACGTTGCATTGCGGCTAATCAGGGCCGACTACGTAATGTCCAGCTACCAGTATGGTACTTCGACCTCGACTCCCCCAACTCCAAAGACCGATATCAGGGGCGTAAGACTTCAAGCTGGCGTGGTATTGATGTGGGGCGGTGAACCGGCCAGGACGCCTGTCTCAGCAAGTTGCACCGTCAATCCCAGTGAAGTGATGGTGGGCGAGCCGGCGACGGCCACCGCCACCGGCAGCAACTTCAATCCCAACCACACGCTGAGCTACGCATGGAGCAGCACTGGCGGCCGCATCACCGGCAGGGACAATACTGCGAGCGTGGACACCAATGGCTTGGCGGGTGGCAGTTACACGGTTACGGCGCATATCTCCGATCCGAAGATGAGGAAGGGTGGCGAGGCCAGCTGCTCGGCATCCTTCACGGTTAGGGAACCGCCGAAGAATCCTCCGGCCCTTTCATGTTCAGCGAACCCGACGACAGTTCAGACCGGCACGTCTTCCACCATCAGTTGCACTTGCACCAGTCCTGAGAATGTCCCCGTTACTGTAGGCGACTGGACCGCGAGCGGCGGCAGCATCTCCGGTAGCGGCAATACGGCTATGCTGAGTACGACAGGCGCGTCCGCCGGTCCGATCACGGTGAGCGCAACTTGTACCGACTCTCGCGGCCTGAAGTCTCCGCCCGCAACCACGCAGGTGATGGTGGAGAATCCTCCTCCTCCGCCGCCGCAGGCGAGCAAGCTGAGCCAGTGCGACTTCCCGAACCCGGTGAAGCCGTGGCGCGTGGACAATACGTGCAAAGCGGCTCTTGACGACGTAGCCAAGAACTTGCAGCAAAATGCGGACAGCAAGCTGGTCATCGTTGGCAACGCCGAACCCGCGGAGATGCTCAAGAACTTGGCGGCAGAACGCGCCGTCAATTCGAAGGCTTACCTGACCGGCGGCGAATCCAAGCTCGGAATCGATCCCAGCCGCATCGAAGTGCGCACCGGGAGCGGCGGCACGAAGACTGCGGAATACTGGACCGTGCCAGCCGGTGCTACATTCTCCGGCGAAGGCACCAAAACGGTGGATGAGACGAAAGTGAAAGCCGTTCCGGATCATCCCGCGCGTGCGGCAGCAAAGAAGACGACACGGTAGTCTGAAATCGCCTCATGAATAGAGCCGCTCGAGCGAAAAAAATCGAGCGGCTCTTTTATTGTGCGTTTGATCGCCGTCGCAGGACCGCGATCCGGCCGGGTTACGTGGTCACTCGGCGCAGCGACCTCAATTTCCAGGAAGTACGTCCCGCACCCGCGTAGTGGAAAACCTCTAACTATTGCAGGCTCAGGTTCATCTTGCCGTGCTTATCGAAGTTGATCCGCAGTACATTTTCCCGCCCGCTGGCAAACTCGCCCTCAACCATGGCGGACTGGTCAGAGATGGCTCCGCCCGAGGCTACCTCCACTCGAAGAACATGTTTCCCCGGGGACACCTGCACGGCGTGGAATTCATGGCCCTGGACACGGTGGAAGACGACCATATGCTTCTTGTCTGTTCCTTGCAATGGGTGCGTGTAGGTCAGGCTATCATCCACCCAGATCGACAGATGGGCGTCCGCGAATTTGTGCTCGATCTCGATTTCCAACATTGCCGAAGAAGTTGCCGGGGAAACTGTCGGCGAGCTGGCGCGGGCTACCTTCGTAGAAGGCGAATGGGTTCGGCCCGCTGGAACCGCCTTCGGGAGCTTGGTCACGATGGGCGCAGGCGCTGCGGCAACCGACGGGACCGCGGTCGCGGCTGACACCACAGGCAGCGTCTCCATTTTGACCGGGGCGATCCTGCCGGATGGGAGTGGCCCGGCGGCTCTGGGTAGCCTGCGAGGTCCAAACGAAATAACCCAGAGTCCAAAAATAAGAAGTCCGACCAGAACCATGGCACCGGCAAGAGACTTCCTGCGGAACTTCTCCAGCGGATTCTCCGCGTCATCGCGATCGCGCTCCAGTGGCAGGGAGCGCGCGCTCCACAGGAGTTGTGCCGCAATCCATGGTTCTCCCAGGGACGATTTGGCTCCGTCATTTGTTGCTTGGGCTGCGGCTCTGATGGTGGGCGAAGCTGGCAGCTTTGCCGTGTTCCACGGTTCTCGTCCTTCCCGCAAGTGCTGGATGTCCCGCACCATCTCCATAGCTGTTTGATAGCGCTCAGCGCGATCTTTCGCCATAGCTCGCGCGATGATGTAATCGAGTCCCTGCGGCAACTCAGTGTCGAGAATGGTGGCCGGGATCGGGTCGTGATTCACTACTTTGAACGAGACTGTGAGGGCGCTATTGCCTTGAAACGGTTTATAACCTGTGAGGACCGTGTACAGGAGGACACCCAAGGAGAACAAGTCCGACCGTCCATCCACGTCTTCGCCATTCAATTGTTCCGGCGACATATACGCGGGGGTGCCTAAGGCGCGTCCTGCCAGAGTGTGATTGGCCAGGTTCAATTTAGCCACTCCGAAGTCAGCAATTTTGGCATGGCCATCTTCGGTCAACAGGATGTTCGCGGGCTTCAGGTCGCGGTGAACCACTCCCTGGCCGTGGGCACAATCCAGGGCTTCCGCCAGTTCGAGCGTTAGCTGTAGTGCTGTCTCCACCGGTAACTTATGGTCGCCCCGCGACAGCAGCTTGTCGAGGGACTGCCCCCCAACAAATTCCATTACGATGTAGGGAGCGCGCGTCTCTGGCTCCTCGCCCACATCGTAAATGGTTACGATTCCAGGATGCGACAGGCGGCCCGCAGCTTCCGCTTCCCGAAAGAAACGCTCGCGATAATCAAGCTCCTCTTCCGCGGGCTGGCCAGCCAACGAAATGGTCTTTACCGCAACGACGCGGTTAATCTTCGGGTCGCGCGCTTTATAGACAACACCCATGGCTCCCCGACCCAGTTCGGCGAGGATCTCGTATCGCCCGAAACGTTCGCTCCTGCGATCATCCATAGGTGTTATCTGCGGTTTCAGAGTTTCGTCGTAACCTCGTCGGACCGACGGCGCTTCCCTTTCGTCGTCCGTCATGACATACGACGCGGCAGTCGCGAGCACTCCGATTTCATTCTCGTCGAGCGCATCCAGGCCAGGGCCAAAACAGAGTTCTCCCTTTGGGTCGGGCCGTTAGTCCCGATGTCCGGACATAACCTTCCTGCACCGCTTCTCCGGCGGTCGCGAGAAAAGGGGGGTTGCGGCGTCTGTCGATATTGTCTACTCGCGGGCCGAATCGTTCCAAGTTACCGACGTGTTCGGCGCTTGGACGGTTATACGACGGGAGATCCTGCCTAGGGAGCGGCTAAACAGAAGGCCGAAAAACTCTTTGTGCGCGCCGGCAGTCACCCGCAGCGGCTAATGCCAGCACTGAAAACAGGCCGCTTATCGCAGCGGTGAACCGCTGCGCCACCCAAAACCAAACTCAAGGTCGAGTTTTTCAGCACTCTGTGAAATCGGGTTTCAGGAATGCGTATTAAGGCGTTCAGGAGGGCCAAAAATCGGGTATGGGAGGCGGGCTCTTTTGTCTGTGGTCTGGGGTCTGTCGGGGTCGGCCGTGCGCCCGCATTTCCTGGTAAATGGGTACGAAAAAAGGCCGAACCCGTGAGTCCGGCCTGAAGCGTGCGTGTCTGAGTACAGTATTCTGATGCGGTCCTGAGGGTCCGAACGTCGGGGTTGTTCCGACACTAACCCATTACCGCGTGCCGAACTTCTAGACTCAGCCAACCTACCTGTTTACGTTTTCAATAACTGTTCAATTTTGTACATATTTGAGAATAAACCTGAGTGACACTTAATCCTCGATTCGTGACGAGAGGTAGTGCTGTATGACTCCGACAGACCAAACTGTGGCTCATAGAGTCCTGCTGGTGGATGACGATAATGCCGTTCTCGCAATGATGACTGCGACCCTTACGCACAAGGGTTTCGACGTAGTCGCTGTCGCCAGCGTTACAGAAGCTTTGAGACATATTGCGACCGAGAGCTTCGACGTGCTCATTACCGACCTGCACATGCCGAACCCCGGTGATGGTTTTACGGTGGTTACGGCGATGCGGCACTCCCAACCGGATGCACTTACACTTCTAGTCAGCGGCTACCCCGATGTGCAGAGCGCGATGGCGGCTATCCTCTTGGAGGCGGACGAAATCATGGTGAAACCATTCGAAGTCGGCCGGCTCGCCGAACTCGTCCGCGAAAAGATGACTACTCGAAGGCCTGCCGCCCGAGTAGAAAAGGAGAGGGTGGGTGCGATCCTGCAGCGCTGTATTCCCGCTGTCGTTGGAGACTGGTTGGCGCGGGTAAAGCAGGCGAGTGAACTCAACCACATTCCGCTTAGCGATGACGAGCGTACTGGACATCTTCCCAAGTTGGTTGAAGACCTGGTGGTCCGCCTGAGCAAGCCCAGCGCCACCACGAAGGACAGCGACGCCGTCTTTTCCTTGGCCGCGATAGCCCACGGCAAGCTGCGATACCTGCAGGGCTACACTCCGGCGATGCTGGTGCACGAATCGCGAATACTCCAGGTCACGCTCTTCGGGACGTTGCAGAGCAATCTGAGCTTTCTGGATTTCAGCTTGCTGTTACCCGATGTTATGACTATTGCGGATGAAGTGGACGCACAGTTGACACAGTCCATGGAAAGCTACATGAAAGTCATGCAGAAGGCAGCGGCCGCGTAGCCACCGCTACCATCGCCTCCCCAGCCCTACAGCGAATCCAAAGACGCCCAGAGCGCTAGCGCTCCCATAAAGTCAGGCAGCCGGTGTTCCATGCATGTCACGGTTTCCGAGGCTGCTCACGACGGAGATGGAGACGACTTTTTCTTCGTCGATGCGGTCGATTGGCGCAAAACATCGATGAATGCGGTTGTCGCGCAGGAAAGTGTTCGGTCGCGACGGTAGGCGAGTCCCAGTTCACGAAAAAGTTCGACATCCTCCAGATCAATCAACTTCACTCTTCCGGCCGCCACTTCATCGCGGGCGAACGACGCGCTGATGAGGGACACTCCGAGATCGGCCGCCACAAAGCTCTTGATCATGCCGATGCTGGGCAATTCCATTCGAACCTGCAGTTCGTCGCGATGAGGACGGAACAGCTTGTCCAGGAGCCTTCTCGTGTGGCCGGTCTTTGGCAGCAATATCGGATGTTTGACGATATCGCGGACGGCCGCCGTTTTATGCTTGGCCAGGGGATTGTTGGGACTCACCATCAACATCAGCTTGTCACGGAAGATGGGTTGAATTTCCAGGCTGGGAGACTGGATGGGCAAGGTCAGGATGCCCACTTCGATAGAGCCGTTCTCGAGCTTTTCCGTGATCTTGTAGCTGAAATTCCGGTAAATGTTGATCTGCACCGGTGGGTAGCGCCGGCAGTATTCGGCAAACACTTCGGGCAGAACGTAGAGGCAGGTAGCCTCGTTGGCGCCGACCCGAAGAGTGCCGCGGGGCGTGCGGCTATGGTCCGCCACCGCCATCAGCGATTCCTCGCGCAACAGTTTCAGCCTTTCGGCATAGTCATAGAGCACCTGTCCGGCCGGGGTCAATTTTACGGTCTTGCCCGAGCGGTCGAGCAGCCGATCGCCGTACTCCTGCTCCAATTGGCGGATTTGGGCGCTGACCGCTGACTGGGAGCGGAAAACTTTCTCTCCAGCACGGGAAAAGCTGCCCTGTCTGGCAACTTCCAGGAACGTGATTAGCTGATCAAAATCCATTAGGTTTATGCGGGATTATAGCGGACTCCGCTGCTCTGGCGGGAAATTAGGCTGAATTTGCCGTTAAACCGCGAACCTATCAAAATTTGCATCCGTTGTATCGAAATTCTGAATTGTACTTTCGGACACGTCTGGCAGTAAGTAAGGAGCTACGAAGTGTGTTCCTGAGCCGAAGTGTGTGACCCTCCCGCGGGCTTTGCGGGCAAAGTCCCAACTCAAGAGCAACTGGTCGGGAAGCGGCTAAGTTCAAAGCACGCCGCAATCCATCCCGCAGATTATGCAGCAAACTATTTAGCAACCTATGTTGCAAACTATGCCAATGCTGTAAACGTGCCCATGACGACGCGTCTGAAAAAAACGAATGGCCTTGCGCCCGCCCAGGGCCTCTATCATCCTGCGCAAGAGCACGATGCCTGCGGGATCGGATTCGTAGCCAATGTTCGCGGCCACAAGAGCCACGAAATCATCAGCAAGGGAATCCAGGTGCTGCTCAACCTGACGCACCGCGGGGCGTGCGGATGCGATCCGGAGACGGGCGACGGCGCTGGCATTCTCCTCCAGATCCCGCACCAGTTCTTTGTGCGGGAGTGTGGCAAATTGGGCTTCGAGCTACCTCTGCCTGGCGCTTATGGCGTAGGCATGACGTTCCTGCCGGTGGAGAAACATCAGCGGCTGCAATGCGAAGGAATTCTGGAGCGCATCGTGCGCGAGGAGGGATTGACGGTATTGGGCTGGCGGGATACTCCTTGCTTCGCTACCGCCATTGGCCGCGTGGCCCGAGGTTCGCAACCTTACATCCAGCAGATCTTTGTAGGATGTGGTTCGTTCACCGATGAAGACGCATTCGAGCGGAAGCTTTACGTAGTGCGCAAGCGCGCCGAGAGTGAGATGGCCGTCTCCGGGATCGAAGATGCGAGTGTGTTCCACGTTTCATCGCTCTCTTGCCGCACCATTGTTTATAAAGGTCTGCTGCTGGCCCCGCAGATCACGAATTTCTACAAGGAGCTTTCCGATCCCGACGTAACCAGCGCGCTGTGCCTGGTGCACCAGCGCTTTTCGACCAACACCTTCCCCAGTTGGCAACGAGCGCATCCCTATCGCTACATCGCGCATAATGGCGAGATCAACACGCTCAAGGGCAACGTCAACTGGATGCACGCGCGCCAGTCGCTGTTGCAGTCTCCATTGTTTGGCGAGGATCTGAAGAAGCTCTTTCCCATCATTGCGCCGGATGGAAGCGATTCCGCGAACTTCGACAACGCCGCGGAGCTACTGTTGCAGGCGGGGCGCAGCCTTCCTCATGCAATGGCCATGCTGATTCCTGAAGCGTGGGCCGGGAATCCCCACATGAAGCCGGAGAAGCGCGCATTTTACGAATATCACGCGTGCTTGATGGAGCCGTGGGATGGGCCGGCGGCCATCGCGTTCACCGACGGGAGAGTCATCGGCGCGATCCTCGACCGCAACGGCTTGCGGCCCGGGCGGTACGTGGTCACTCATGACGAGCACGTCATCATGGCTTCCGAAGCCGGGGTGCTCGATATCGAACCGGAACAGGTAAAGATGAAAGGCCGTCTGCAGCCGGGGAAGATGTTTCTGGTAGATACGGTCGAAGGCCGGATTGTCCCGGACAAGGAAATCAAGCATCGGCTGGCTTCACGGCAACCGTACGCGCAGTGGCTTAGGGACAATCAGATCACGATCGATCAGTTGCCAGAGCCTACACGCATGCACCATCCGGACGTGGAAACCCTGCTTCGCCGGCAGCGTGCGTTTGGTTACAGCGATGAGGACCTGCGGATGATCCTCGGCCCGATGGCTTCGAAGGGCCAGGAGCCGGTTGGTTCTATGGGGACGGATACGCCGCTCGCTTGTCTCTCGGACCGTCCGCAATCGCTGTTCAATTATTTCAAGCAGCTCTTCGCTCAGGTCACCAATCCTCCGATTGACCCGATTCGCGAAGAGATTGTAATGTCGCTCATCAGCTATATCGGAAGTGAGCGCAACATTCTCTCGGAAGAGCCCGAGAACTGCCACATGCTGAAGCTGGCGCATCCGCTTTTGACGAACCTTGAGTTGGAGAAACTGCGCCGCGTTTCAACCGGGGATCTGCTGGCCATCACGCTGCCCGCGCTGTTCCGTGCCAGCGAAGGAGAAGCGGGACTGAAGCGCGCGCTCGACGAGTTGTGCCAACGTGCGTCGCTCGCGGGAAAAGCCGGGTACACGCTGCTCATTCTTTCCGATCGTGGGGTGAACAAGGATTACGCTCCCATCCCCAGCCTGCTGGCGCTGGCCGCCGTGCATAACCTGCTGGTACAGGAAGAGACGCGAACCCAGGTCGCGCTAATTACGGAGTCGGGCGAACCTCGCGAGGTGATGCATTTTGCGCTGCTCAGTGGCTATGGGGCGAGTGCCATAAATCCGTATCTGGCATTGGAGAGCGTTGAAAGCCTGGCGCGGCGCGGAGAATTCTCTGACGGAGGGATTTCTGACGGAGTAACTCCTGAACTTGCCGTGAAGCACTTCATTAAGTCGATCAACAAAGGTTTGCAGAAGACCTTCGCCAAGATGGGTATCTCGACGTTACAGAGTTATCAGGGAGCGCAGGTTTTCGAGGCGATCGGGCTGAACAAAGGGCTGGTGGATTCCTATTTCGCAGGTACGGCGTCGCGTCTGGAGGGAGTTGGCCTCGAAGTGCTCGCTCGCGAAGCTCAGTTGAAGCACGAGCACGCTTTCCGTCCCCTGACCGAGTCCGAGACTGAACTCGCGGTTGGAGGAACTTACCATCAGCGGGTCAATGGCGAGTATCACCTGCTGAATCCGCTGACGATCAGCAAGCTACAGCAGGCAGTGCGGCAGGAGAGCGCGCAGACCTTCCAGGAATATACGGACCTCATCGACAATCAGAGCAGCAACTTATCTACGTTGCGCAGTTTAATGAAGTTGAAGAAGAGCGCCAATCCGGTTCCGATCGAGGAAGTGGAGCCAGCGAGTGAGATCGTGAAGCGCTTTACCACGGGAGCGATGTCATTCGGCTCGATCAGCAAGGAAGCGCACGAGACTCTAGCCATCGCTATGAACCGCATTGGGGGGAAATCCAATACCGGCGAAGGTGGCGAAGATGAAGAACGCTACAAGCCGGATGCGAATGGCGACCTGCGGCGGAGCGCGGTGAAGCAGGTCGCGTCGGCGCGCTTTGGAGTTACCGCCAACTATCTCGTCAATGCGGATGAGTTACAGATCAAGATGGCGCAGGGCGCGAAACCCGGTGAAGGCGGGCAACTTCCGGGGCATAAAGTCGATGAGGTCATTGCGCGCATAAGACATTCCATCCCCGGCGTGGGCTTGATCTCGCCACCGCCTCACCACGATATCTATTCGATCGAAGACCTTGCACAACTGATCTACGACCTGAAGAATGTGAATCCGCAAGCCCGCGTCGCGGTAAAGTTGGTGGCGGAAGTTGGAGTGGGCACGGTGGCGGCGGGTGTTGCCAAGGCGCATGCGGATGTTGTTCTGATCAGCGGCGACAGCGGGGGCACCGGAGCTTCACCGCTCAGTTCGATCAAGCACGCGGGCATTCCCTGGGAGCTTGGGCTAGCGGAGACGCAGCAGGTGCTTTTGTTGAACGATCTGCGCAGTCGAATCCGCGTGCAGACGGACGGGAAACTGCAAACTGGGCGCGATGTCGTGGTAGCGGCGCTGCTCGGGGCCGAAGAATTCGGTTTCGCCACCACGCCCCTGATTGCGATGGGCTGCGTCATGATGCGCAAGTGCCATCTCAATACTTGCTCGGTTGGCATCGCCACGCAGGATCCCTTGCTGCGCAAGCAGTTTCAGGGACAGCCTGAACACGTGATCAACTTCTTCTTCTTTCTGGCGGAGCAGGTCCGGCAGTACATGGCCGACCTCGGCTTCCGCCGCATGGACGAGATGATCGGCCGCGTCGACATGCTCGACGTGCAACCAGCGGTGAATCACTGGAAGGGACGAGGCCTGGATTTGTCCGCCATTCTCTATGACCCGCCGGTGCCGTCGCGCGTGGCACGTCGCTGCGTGCAGGCGCAGGACCATGGCTTAGAGCAGGCGCTGGATCATCAGCTTCTTGCCGAATCAGAAGATGCGCTTGAGACCCTTGCGCCGGTTGAGATCAAATTGCCAGTGCGCAACATTCACCGCTCCGTGGGAACCATGCTGAGCGGAGCGATTGCCCGCCACTACGGGTCCGCGGGCCTGCCCGACGAGACGATTCGGATTCACCTCGACGGATCGGCGGGGCAGAGCTTGGGTGCGTTTCTGGCTAAGGGAGTCACGCTCACGCTTGAAGGCGAGGCCAACGATTACGTCGGCAAGGGTTTGTCCGGTGGAAGGTTAGTGGTGTATCCGCCACGACGGTCCACTTTCGCTCCCGAGCGAAATATTCTGATTGGCAACGTTGCTCTATACGGCGCCACCAGCGGCGAAGCGTTTTTCAACGGAGTCGCTGGCGAGCGCTTTGCAGTGCGCAACTCCGGAGCGACGGCTGTGGTCGAAGGCGTCGGCGACCACGGCTGCGAATACATGACCAGGGGCTTGGTCCTGGTGCTCGGAGCCTGTGGCAGAAATTTTGCCGCCGGCATGAGCGGCGGCGTGGCCTACGTTTTCGACGAGCGCGGAGATTTTACCGAAAAGCGCTGCAATCTGGACTCGGTCGACCTGGAGCCAGTTCTCGAAACCCAGGATGCGCAGATCGTGGAAGCCATGCTGGTCAAAGATCTCGTGACGCGACATCTGGCACTGACCGGCAGCCCGCGTGCGGCTTGGATTCTCGACAACTGGTCTGAAGCGCTATCGCGGTTCATCAAAGTATTCCCCCACGAACACAAGCGAGTGCTCGGAGTGAGCCGCAGGCGCCAGCCTTATATCCCAAGTCCGGCGTTGACGGCGCTGGCCCAGGCCGAGCAGGTGCAACATGGGTAAGGACACGGGATTCATGGAGTACTCGCGCGAGCTTGCTCCTCGACGTCCAGTGGCTGAGCGCGTCAATGACTGGTTCGAGATCTATCAGGATTTTCCTGAAGAGAATCTTCGCACCCAGGGTGCGCGCTGCATGGACTGTGGCGTGCCTTTTTGCCAGACGGGATGTCCGGTCAACAACCTGATTCCCGATTGGAACGATCTGGTCTATCACGGCCGTTGGAAAGAGGCGGTGCGCCAACTGCACGCAACCAACAATTTCCCGGAATTCACCGGGCGGATTTGTCCCGCGCCGTGCGAAGCGTCTTGCGTGTTGGGGATCAACCAGCCTCCGGTCACGATCAAGCAAATCGAGAAAAATATCGTGGAGCGCGGGTTTCTCGAAGGCTGGATCCGGCCCGAGCCGTCCAAAATCCGCACTGGGAAAAAAGTGGCGGTCGTTGGTTCAGGGCCCGCAGGATTAGCCGCGGCTCAGCAATTGTGCCGCGCGGGACACTGCGTTGTGGTCTACGAAAAAGCAGACCGTATCGGTGGATTGCTGCGCTATGGCATCCCCGAGTTCAAGCTGGAGAAGCACATCATCGATCGCCGCCTGGAACAGATGTCCGCTGAGGGCGTGGAATTCATTACCGGCGCGGAGGTGGGCAAGAATGTCGCGGTCGAGGATCTGCGGCGCGAGTTCGATGCGATTGTGCTCGCCGGAGGAGCCGAGCAGCCGCGCGATCTGAACGTCCCCGGACGCGAGCTGAAAGGAATCCATTTCGCGATGGATTACCTGCCACAGCAGAACCGCCGCAATCTGGGCGACACCATCGATCCGGGAGCTGAGATTTTGGCGACTGGCAAACGTGTTGTCATTATCGGAGGCGGCGATACCGGCGCCGATTGCCTCGGCACCTGCCATCGGCAAAAGCCGCTTTCCGTGCAGCAGTTCGAGATCATGCCGAAGCCTCCTGAGGAGCGGTCGCCGCTGACGCCCTGGCCACTCTGGCCGATGCAGCTGCGCATCGAGGGCGCACACGAAGAAGGTGGTGTGCGCGATTGGAGCCTGGCGACTACAAAATTCATTGGCTCGAATTCAGGTCACGTTCAACAACTGCATGCCGTGCGGGTTGGAGCGCCGCCGAGATTCGAGCCGATTCCCGGCACTCAATTCACAATGGAAGCGGATCTCATCCTGATCGCGATGGGCTTTGTGGGACCGGCGCGGAGCATGCTGGACCAGCTGGGCGTGGAACTGGATTCGCGCGGCAATGTGGCCACGGACCAGAACAATATGTCATCCGAGCCGGGAATTTTCGCGGCGGGCGATATGCGGCGGGGACAGTCGTTAGTTGTCTGGGCAATTGCCGAAGGGCGAAAAACGGCCGCGAGTGTAGATGCCTACTTGAGAACGAAGGCGATGCCCCGGATCGCTGCTGTCTCCGACTCCAACGCTAAGGAACAATCGATCGCGTCCTGATTGCTTATCGGATTCTGCTGAGACGTGGCAAGCCGCGTCTCTACGGGAGGTCAAACCTAGCCGGCAATCCCCGCTATCGCCCCGCCCCCTCCAACTCCCGCGCCGCCGACTCGATCAGCGCCGCCTCATCCTCCAACGCTTTGGCGACTCGCACGATCTCCTGCTCTGCTTCCGCATACCGTTTCTGTTCAATGCCCTCGCGCACTCCCGGTACGGTTTTCACTCCATAGCCCGTGTAAACGCCCGGAGCGTACAGCAAATGCTTGTACCACGCACGCCGCGGCAATCCATCAGCATTAGTCAGCCGCCGCTCGGTCTGTATCAGCTCTCGATTCAGAGCACCGAGCTTTGCCGCAACCGCGTCGTCTCCCAAACTCGCCTGCTTCTGCGATAACGCCTGCTGGTAGTGCTTGGCGCTGCGAGTGAGAGAGTCGACCGCGTTCTGCATCGGGGCAAAGTTCAGGTGCGGCGGAACCTCTTCCCGCACCGGCGCGACGGTTGGACGTCTTGGATCAAACGTCGCCTTGAACAATCCTTCGTCCAGTTCCTGATTGCGTTCGCGAATCTCCTCCTGCTTGTCGGCGAGCAACTTCTCCAGATTCTTCCTATACATGTCTACCGTATCGGCAAAATTCACAAAGTCGAACGGCAGCACTTCCGCGTCCGCCAGGCGCATCACGGACGTACCCACGGTTTGCGCCAGGGCGCGCCCGTAAACGAAATCCGTGTCGGAGAAATGTGTGTACCAGTAAAAGTCATCGTAAATGGAGTGATAAATTCCCTCTTCGTCCTCGCCGCCGTATGCCAGGTCCAGCGTGGCAATGCCCAAGTGATCGAGAAACGCCGTGAAATCGGTGCCCGAGCCCAGCGCTTCGATGCGCAAATCAGCGCGCTGCCGCAATTCCTGGCGCAATTTCTCCGGATGTTCGGCGGACTTCGCTTCGGCGATCTTATTCAGCTGAGACCGCTGCCACACCGACGTCTTGGTTTCTGGATCTTCGATGTCGCGCGCAACTCCATTGATGAACTGTTCAAGGCTATGCGAGCCGTTCATATTCAGAACGCCGCGGTCGTTGCCGTCGGTGTTGATGTAGACGGCAGCATGCTCTCGTAATTCATCGGCATGAGTTTCAACCCATTCGGTTGAGCCCAGAAGCATCGGCTCTTCGCCATCCCACGCGCAGTAGATGATGGTGCGCCGCGGCTTCCACCCCTGCTTCAGCAACAGACTCAGAGACCGCGCTTCTTCCAGCAGAGAAACCTGGCCTGAGATGGGATCCTCGGCTCCATTCACCCACGCGTCGTGATGATTGCCGCGGATGATCCACTCGTCCGGAGACACGCTACCCGGAATTTTCGCGATCACGTCGTAGACCGGCTTGGTATCCCAATTGAATGCGACCTTCAAATGGACCCGCGCCGGTCCCGGTCCGACGTGATACGGAATCGGAAGCGAACCGCGCCATCCGTCCGGCGCCATCGGCCCTGCGAGGGCGTCCAGCAAAGGCTGTGCGTCGCCATAAGAAATCGGGAGCACCGGAATTTTCGTGATGCTCTTCGCCTCTTTCAGCGACAGGCGCTTGGCATCGGGTGTCGCGCCGATGCCGGGCGTCAGCGGATCGCCCGGGCTCGCCGAAGCAAAATCCATAACGCTGCCGCGCTGCACTCCATCCGCCGGGCGCATCGGCCCCAGCGGAAACACATTGTCGCGCGTGTAGCCGTCGTCCTGTGGTTCCGAATAAATCAGGCAGCCAATGGCTCCATGCTCGGCGGCAACTTTAGGTTTCACGCCGCGCCATGAGTGCAAGTACTTGGCGATTACAATCGCACCTTTCACGGAAATGCCAAGCCGGTCAAGCTTCTCGTAGTCCTCGGGCAATCCGTAGTTCACAAACACAAGCGGCCCGGTCACGTCGCCGTCAATCGAATAGGCATTGTAAGTGGGCAACTGTTCCGACTTCTGATTCGAGGTAGGATCCACCGCCAGCGCAGGCTCTTCGAGTTTGGCGGTGAACTTTGTAGGCGCGAGCATCTCCACCACGCGAACCTTGGGCGTCGGAAACAGAACGTCGAACCTTTCGATGTGCGCATCCAATCCCCATTCCTTGAAGTGGGCGAGAATCCATTCGGCGTTGTCCTTATCGTAAGGAGAGCCCACATGATGCGGCCGCGCACTTAGCCGTCGCATGTATTCACGCAGGTTTGCGGGATCGGGGATGGCGCGGAACTTCGCTTCCCACTCGCGCTCGCTCTGACTGGAGCGCGGCGAATATCCGACCAGCGAAGCCTGGTTTGAGCCGACTTGGTCGGCGCCGAAAGATAACGATGGAACAATCAGGGTAAAGATCAGCACAATCGCGGAGAACGGTCGCATGCGGCTCCTTGTTAATTATTTATTGAAAGGGAGACATTATAGCCGGGAGGCGGTGATGGGCGTTGCCTGTAAAGCGGTCCTCACGGCAACGTAGGGACGAAAACCATCCCTTTGCAAACGATGCGCTAACTGGAGCCGCACTACGCGAGACCGCTTTGCCGCGCAAATTTCAGCGCTTCTAAAGCGGCCCCGCGCGCCCCAGCGGTATCTCCATTCGGCATTACGTGGATGGAAATATCGGCCTGTTCCTCCCGCTGTGTCGGCATCCCTACGCGGATCTCCGCCAGGAACGAGCGCTGGAACTCCGGACTGGTTTCCAGCGCGCCGCCACCAACGATCAACGCATCGGGATCGAACGTATTCACCATTTCATCGAAGAAGAGTCCCAAGGCATGAGCCTGCACGCGAAAAATCTCTTTGCACAGCGGGTCGCCCCCATCCGCGAGGCCGCGCACCAGCTTTGCCGCCTGGTGGGGGTCCATCTTTGACAGATCGTGGCCAGGATACCGCGGCAGAAAATACGGCAGAATATTTCTTTCGATCGCGGTGAGAGAGCAGAGCGACTCCAAGTCGCCGGTTCGGCCGCAATTGCATAGCGGCTTGATGCCCGCCGTCCCGGCGATGCTCTGGTATGGGATTAGCACATGACCCAATTCTCCGCCGAATCCGTTCTTGCCTTTCACGACGCTGCCATCGAGGATGATGCCGCCTCCATTGCCGGTTCCAATCACCACGGAAATAGATGTCTCGCGGCTGGTTGCGCCAAAGATCGCGTAGTGTCCCCAAAGCGCAGCCGCATTCGCATCGTTTAAATAGGACACCGGCTTGCCAAGTTTTCGTGCCAGGCCTTCGCGGATATCGAATCCCACCCACTTTGAATGCACGAAGTTTGTTGAACCCCGCGCGCTAAGGCGGCCGGACGCACTGGCCGGACCGGGAGTATCTAAGCCGATGGCGACCACATCCGAAAGCGGAACGCCGGCCTTTTCGGTCGCGATCTTGAGGCCATCGGCGATCTGCTGAAGGCAGACTTCTGGTCCTTGCTTGGCGAGGGCGGGATGCTCGCAAAGCCCCTCGATGAGAAACCGCTCTTCGTGGTTTACTAACGTATAGTTGATGGCGGTCCCGCCGAGATCGACTCCGGCCACTACTCTCATGATTTTCCCCTCGCGTCCGCAAACACTCTTCACCGCCAGCTTAGCAGAACGGGAACGATCGATTGGTCGGCGTAGGTTCCTCGCGGGCGGGATCCATCTCGAGAATCAATTTGAGTTACTGACTGCGACACTGGAGAGCGCGTGCAGGTCCGCCCCGGCCACACTCGACTCGAAGATGCTAAATTGGAAGGTTCATGTCCGCCCCAAACTCTCTCTTTGTTCGCGCTGCAAGAACGCAGCCCGCTGAACGGACTCCAGTCTGGTTCATGCGCCAGGCCGGACGCTACATGCCTGAGTACCGCGCCGTCCGCAAGCAATATTCGCTGATCGAGATCTGCAAGAAGCCGGAGGTCGCGGCCCAGGTCACCATTGAAGCGGCTGAGATCCTCAAAGTCGATGCGGCCATCATTTTCGCCGATCTGCTTCTGCCTCTCGAAGTCATGGGCCTGCCTTTTCACTTCGCCGCCGGCGAGGGGCCGGGCGGCAGCGGTCCGAAGATTGAAAAGCCGGTGCGCACTGCCGAAGACGTTGCCCGCTTGCGCACCGATCGCGCCGCCGACCTCGGCTATGTTTCTGAAGCGGTGAAGTTGGTGTGCAAGCACTTCGGCGACCACCTCCCTGTCATTGGCTTCTGCGGTGGGCCCTTCACGCTCGCGAGTTACATGATCGAAGGTGGAGGCTCCCGCAACTATCTTTTCACCAAGAAGATGATGTATTCCGCGCCCGCCGCATGGAACGAACTGATGAAGAAGTTGGTCGCGGTGACTGCCGAATACTCCGCCGAGCAGGTGCGCGCCGGCGCAGACGCCATCCAGATTTTTGATAGCTGGGTGGGCTGCCTGAGCGTCGAAGACTATCGCCGCTATGTTCTGCCGCACGCGACCGAACTGGTGAAACGCCTGCAAAAGACCCGCGCGCCCATCATCTACTTCGGCACCGACAGCGCGACTCTTCTCCCCTCGATGCAGGAAACCGGTGCCGAAGTCATTGGCCTCGACTGGCGCATTCCGCTCGACATCGGATGGCAGAGCCTTGGTTTCAAAGGCGCGGTACAGGGCAATCTCGATCCGGTGCTGCTCTTCGCCGATTGGAAAGAACTGAAATCGCGGGCGCAAGACATTCTGCGGCGGGCTGACGGACGCCCCGGCCACATCTTCAATCTCGGCCATGGCATTCTTCCCGAAACTCCGGTGGAAAATGTGAAAGCGCTCTGCGATTTTATCCGTGAGCACTCGGCAGAGTTCAGGATGGAGCGCAAGACGGAGCTGAAGACGGAGTCAAGAAAATGACGGCCTGCCCGCTGGCCCTCTCCGGCCGGTGCTATTGCGCCAATCACGTGAGTTCGTTTGCGGCTTCGGAACAGTCTTCTGATTTATCCGCGAAAACCGCCGTGCTTCTGCTGGCACACGGCAGCCCCGAGAACCCCAGCCAGGTCCCCGAGTTCCTTAATAATGTCACCGGGGGACGGCCGCTGCCGCCGGCAGTGGTCGAGGAGATCCGCCATCGCTATTCGTTGATCGGGTTCTCGCCGCTCGCCTGTTGGACTCTTCTGCAAGCCGATCAACTTTCGCACTCGAAACTCTTGCAGTCGTTGAAGATGCCGGTCTTCGTCGGCATGCGCAACTGGAAGCCCTTCATTGGCAACGCGGTCAAGGCAATTGCAAGTGAGGGACTCGAGCGTGTCATCGCCATCTGCCTTGCTCCGCAGAACTCGCGTACCAGCGTTGGGCTCTACCGTCGCGCAGTTATCGGCGACGGAGATCTTCCTTTTAAGGTGGACTTCGTCGAGCAGTGGCATGATCATCCACTGCTTGTAAGAGCCTTCGCGGAGAAACTGCGGTCTGGTTGGGAAAAAGCCAGCTCCGAACACGGAGCGAAACTGCCCGTGATCTTCACCGCGCACAGTGTCCCCGAGCGTACCATTACCGAAGGCGATCCCTACGAGAAGCAATCCAGGGAAACCGCCTGGCTAGTAGCGCAAGAGGCCGGTCTCGAAGCCAATCTCGAAGCCGACGACTGGACTTTCGCATTCCAAAGCCAGGGCATGTCAGGCGGCCCCATGTCAGTCAACCCATGGATCGGCCCTACGGTAGAGGAAACGATCAGGAACTTAAAGGCAAAAGGGCATCGCGGCGTCTTCGTGCATCCCATCGGATTTCTGTGCGATCACGTGGAAGTGCTTTACGATATCGACATCGCCTTCAAGCAATTCGCGGGAAAAGAAGGCATGCGCCTCTGGCGAGCCGAGTCATTGAACGGCTCAAAGACGTTAATGGCGGCGCTGGCAGAAATAGTAAGCAGCCGCATGAAGGCACCGGGCATTTAGCACGTGGCCAAGCGTGGAAACGACGCAACAGGGGCTAACAGCTAAGACTGAATTGCTACGAGCTACGGGCCGCGAGCCAAGCACAATGAAACGCATTGCCATCGTCGGCGGCGGAATCTCCGGCCTCTCGGCCGCGTACACGATCGAAAAAAAGCGCCAGTCCGGCACGCCCGTCCAGTACGTTTTGTTCGAGTCCAGCCCACGCCTGGGCGGAGTGCTTGTCACCGATCGCGTCGAGGGCTGCCTGGTTGAAGCCGGACCCGATTCGTTCCTCACCGAGAAGCCCTGGGCGGCCGACCTCTGCTGCAAGATCGGGTTGGGCGACCAACTCATCGGCTCGAACGACTCCGAGCGCAAGACTTACATCGTAGCCAAGGGCAAGCTGGTGGAGATGCCCGATGGGCTCATGTTCATGGTGCCGACCAAGATCATGCCCACCGTATTGTCGCCGCTTTTTTCCTTGCGCACAAAAATCCACATGGCTGCGGAATGGTTTCATCCGCGACGGAATGTCCCCGAGGACGAAACCGTTGCCCAGATGGTGAACCGGCACTACGGTTCCGAGATGGTGGAATTGCTCGCCGATCCACTGCTCTGTGGAATCTATGGCGGCGACGCCTCGCAATTGAGCGTGCGCGCCGTGTTGCCTCGTTTCGCCGATATGGAATCGAAACACGGCAGTCTGGGCCGCGGCATTCTCAAAGCCCGTAAAAAAGCGGGCGCGGTGGCGAATATGCCCGTGCGGCCGGTCTTCACCTCGCTCAAAGAGGGCATGCAGCAGATGGTCGACGCCCTGGTCGCGCGTCTGGATGCAAACGCCTTAAACACGTCTACGCTCGTGCAGGCGGTGATCCGGGAGCATGACGGCTGGACTGTTTCCGCAGGATACCAGAGCGACCGCTTCGACGCCGTGATCATCGCTACCCCTGCATATGCCGCCGCTGCCCTGTTACTGGGCGCGGACGAGGATCTTTCCCGCGATCTGGGCGGGATTCAGTACAGCTCATCGGTGACCGTCACGCTCGGTTACGACGAAAAAGTGCGTCGTTCGCTTCCGCCGGGTTTCGGATTTCTGGTGCCGCGCAGCGAAGGCCGCCGTATGCTTGCGGTGACCTTCGTCCACAATAAATTTCCTCACCGGGCGCCGGATAATCGCGCCCTCGTTCGCTGCTTTCTGGGTGGCGCGCGCGACGAACAGATCATACAAATGAGCGGAGGAGAAATTCTGCAAATTGTGCGCGACGAACTGCGACAGATCGTTGCCATCCATACAGAACCTCTGTTTGCTCGCGTGTACAGATGGAAGTCCGCCATGGCGCAGTATTCAGTCGGCCACCTCGAACGAGTGCAGCGTATTGAATCGCGCCGCCAGAACCTCCCCGGTCTGGCGCTGGCGGGCAACGGTTATAACGGCATCGGCGTCCCCGACTGCATTCGGTCCGGCTCCGAAGCAGCCGGTAAAATCCTCGCCGAGATGGGGATGTGGTCGTCTGCCTAGGCGTCTGGCAAGCCTTCAACTTCTCTAGGTAACTACTCGCAAAGCGTCTGAAATTACCGGCGTAACGTTTCGTCCGGATTCTCCGTTGCGCGCAACTGCGACGCTGGGCCAGGGTTATTACAACCACCATATGAAGCGTCGGGGAATTGTTATGAAAACTCTATTGACTCTGCTTTGCCTTGCGGGAGCGGTCTGCTTCGCACAGCAAAATTCGTCACCGGACATAAAGGGCATGAACATGCCGGGACACGACATGTCGAAAATGAACGGTCATGACATGGCGCAAATGGCAGCGCAAGATTCTGGAGAAGACGCGGAGGCGAGTTCGCATGCCATGCATTCCATGCAAGGTCACCACATGGAGATGGGTGCGCACATGAAGATGACAGCGCTCCGCGCTCCGCAACCGGGCGACACGGGAAGGGCTCAGCAGGTAGCGGACGCGGCGCGGGGCGTGATGGAAAAATACAAGGACTACCATGTCGCGCTTAATGACGGATTTAAAATTTTCCATCCGGAACTGCCGCAGAAGCAGTATCACTTCACCAACTACCGCTACGCAATGGAAGCGGCATTCAAATTCAATCCCGAGCATCCGACATCGTTGCTCTACGAGAAAAATGGCGACGACTATCGGTTGGCGGGCGTGATGTACACAGCTCCCAAGCGTTTCACCGAAGACGACTTGAACCAGCGCATTCCGCTCAGCATCGCGCAGTGGCATGAGCATGTGAATTTCTGCGCTGCGCCCCAGGGCCGCAAGCAGGAAATGTTGGGTCCGAATCCCAAGTTCGGCCTAACGGGATCGATCACGACGCAGGCAGAATGCGACGCCAATGGCGGAGTGTTTCATCCCGTCATTTTCAACTGGATGGTGCATCTCTATCCGCTCGAGAAAGACGCGGCGCAGATCTGGTCGGTCGATCGCCAACACGCTGATTGAGGCATCGGGTGATCGGGTAATCGGATGATCTAAGTTCAAATGCTTTTGATTTTGGATGGCCCGATGGCGCGATCACCGGATCACCCGATTTTCTTACGCTGGCTCTGATATTCTGAATTTTCCCACTCCCATGAGCATTGCTGCGCCCGCAAGTCGATGGAAAATCATTCTTGCCTTCGGGCTGGTCTATGTTTTCTGGGGTTCGACATATCTAGGCATTGGCATCGCGGTTGAGCAGATTCCTCCGGGCGTCATGTGTGCCTCGCGCTTCCTGATCGCGGGCACTGTGATGCTCGCTTACTGTGCGCTGACTGGACGCCGCATTCGTTTTTCGGCCCGCCAGCTTGGACATCTTGCGGCTGTCGGCATTCTTCTTCTGATGGGCGGCAACCTCACTCTTTCTTACGCGGAGCAGATCGTCCCTACCGGCCTGGCGGCGCTGCTGATTGCGGTTACGCCGCTCTGGTTTCTGGTGCTCGATAGTCTATTGCTGGGCGACCACCACATCTCGCGGCGCGGCAAGATCGGGCTGACAATCGGGATCGCCGGAGTGGTCGTACTCATCTGGCCTGATCTTCGGCATTCCGATGCCCTCGGCCACCGCGAACTGTGGTGGTCGCTCGCGTTGCAACTCGGATCGTTCAGTTGGGCGCTCGGTTCGGTGCTCTCTAAAAAGTGGCAGACTGGGGCGGTTGATCCGTTCAGTAGCACGGCGTGGCAGGTAATTTTCGCGGGAATCGCGAATCTGATTTTCGCGCTGCTGGTAGAGAGGCATTCCAGCTTGACTTGGACCTTTCGCGGAGTGGCCGCGATTCTGTACCTGGTCGTTTGCGGTTCCTGGATCGGCTACACAGCCTACATCTGGTTGCTGCAGCATGTTCCGACTTCGAAGGTTTCCACCTACGCCTACGTCAATCCCGTGGTCGCGGTGTTTCTGGGATGGCTGGTTCTGCACGAGCGCATCGACCGCTACATCCTGATGGGAAGCGCGATCATCGTGGCTTCGGTGGTGCTGGTGACAAGTGCCAAGATCTCGACTCGGATTGCGGCGGAGGAACTTCCCGCGGTCGAGGCTGCGGGAGATTGAGCGCGCAGCAGGGCCGAGCTGTGCTCAGCTTGGACGGGCGAGGACGCCGTCTCTCCACGAACTTGGACTAACGGCTTTCGCGTTTATTCGCAGTGTTCTAGTGGCGCCAGATCTTCTGAGCGTGATGGGCGCTGTCGCTGGAAGACGGGGAAAGCCCCGTCTCTACGCTGGCGTTCGACGGGCTTACAGGCGCGACGGCGGAGCCGATCGGCGTGGCGGCAGGGGGTTCGGGCTTGACGCCTACTTCGTCGCCGCGGAAGTAACGGCCTTTGGCGGCGCGCATCTCAGGCATGGCGGTGTAAGGCTTCGAGTAGTCGTTATTGGCGTTCCAGAAAAGAAAGCCGATCCCGCCTTTTTGTTTCGCTACCTCAATCTGAACTTCAACATACTTGGGCGAGTAAGTTTTTGTGCGCCAGGCAAAGGCTTGCAGCCAGGGGCGTATCACGACGCCGCTGTCCCTGGTGATGAGCATGAAGCGGTCCATGGACTCGCCGATGAAATGCTCGGGCGCGTCGCCGGGGTGCGCGATGCCGTCCATGCCAAAGAAGTGCGAAGGATAAATCATGGGCGAGATCACATCACAGTGCTTGGCCATGGCTACGATGTCCTGCCCGGTGTGCGAAAGATCGACGGGACGCTGCCACGCCATGACCCCGAAGACGTCGAGCGAGAACAGGGCACCGGTCGGATGGATCTGCGTATAGGCGCGATCGAGGAAATTGGCGATCACGTCCGAGCGCTGCCATTTGGGATGATCGGTCTGGTAGTTGAACGCGGTATCTTTCTGGTCGCCTTCGGCGGGAAAGCGGACGTAGTCGAACTGCACTTCATCGACTCCAGACTGGGCTACGAACTTGGCCAGGGCGATGTCATAGTCCTGGACTTTGGGATTCGAGGGGTCGGTCCAGACGAGCTTGCCGTTTTCGCGCCAGCTCTCGCCGGTGCGACGCGACCTTACGGCCAGTTCGGGATGGCTGGTGACCAGATGCTCGTCGCGGAAGATGGCGATGCGAGCGATGGCATGCATGTTTTCGGAATGCAGAAAGTGAATGAGCTTGGGCAGGTCAGAAATATAGTGGCGCTGTCCGGTGGCTAGCGGGTGGTCAAAGGCGATATTGACGATGCCGTCGCTATCCTTGATGTCAAAGACCACCGCATTGCCGCCGACTTCACGCCAATGGCGGATAATGCGCATTCCATGATCGCTGCCCGCCATCACCCCTGTCAGATAAATCGCGCGGACTTCGAAATCCCTTGCAACTGGGACCGACTTCTCTACAATAGGCCCTTCGAGAATTCCGGGGATGATGATCTGCTCTCCGGATTTGAGGAAGACGCCCTGGCGGTCGTGATTCGCTTCCCGGATGGCTCCGGCCAGTTCCGTTGAGGTGAGGTACTTGGTCCGTTTCAGGTACTTGCGGGCGACCGACGGGATGCTGTCGCCGCGCTGGGCGAGGTATAGATCGGAGCCGGGGGGCGCGATAACGGGCGCCGGGGGCTCGGGCTTTTTAGTGGCATCGGCTTTCACTGGCACGAACTGCACGCCATGCGGGTTCTGTACGGCGGCCGCCGGCGGAGAAACGAGGCCGAAGCCCATAATGGCCAGTCGGAACACGAAGACAGTAATGCTCGCGATCGAGAGTCTGGACTTCGAGAGTCTGAATTGGGACAAAGCGTATTCTCCAGAGAGGAAATCTGCTTCTATTGTGCACCGGAAGTAACCTGGGCTGCCAGTTACGTCGGGCCAAGTTGGCTAAGGCTTACCGGACATGGGCGCGGGGGTGGCTGAGCGCTGGGGAAGTTCCCGCAGTCTGCAAACAATTGCTCCTTAGGAAGCTGTGTGCAACGTGACCTTCCGACATTAGGTGGACTAGCCGCATCTAAAACGATGGGAAGTGGGAAAATACGGCGCTTCCAGAGGATGGCTAGCGGCTTGCACAGGGATGGGAGGTTGAGGAATGCAACCTTCATCCGGAGTGGCAGGCGACCGACAAAAAAGTGATAAAAATGAGCAGTTTGGCAGCAAATAGTTTCCCAGAAAACAAGCAGTTCCAGGAAAGGAAACAAGGACCCGAGGCGATGAGAACGAACCTTGCAACCGTGCTGGACCCGAGCCGCCGCAGCAACGACGCCCGTGAGTTTGAAACCGCCCTGCGCCGGAAAATTGTAGGGCAGGATCAGGCGATCGAGAAGGTCGCGGAAATCTATCAGATGTTTCTGGCCGGGCTGAATGCGCCGGGCCGTCCCGTGGGCAATCTGCTGTTTCTGGGGCCGACCGGTTCCGGCAAGACGCGGGTGGTGGAAGCAGTCGCGGAATCGCTGTTCGGTGACGCGCGAGCCTGCATCAAGATCGATTGCGCCGAATTTCAACACTCACACGAGATTGCGAAGTTGATCGGCTCGCCTCCGGGATACCTGGGACACCGGGAGACGCATCCGCTGCTGACGCAGGAAGCGCTGAACCAATGGCACACGGAAAAGCTGAAGCTGTCGATCCTGCTATTCGACGAGATCGAGAAGGCGTCCGACTCGCTGTGGCAACTGCTGCTCGGAATTCTGGACAAAGCGACGCTGACGCTGGGCGATAACCGGCGCGTTGATCTCTCGAACTGCATCATTATCATGACCTCGAACCTGGGCGCCGCGGAAATGAATGGATTGGTCGATGGTGGCTTGGGCTTCGCGCCGAAAGCGGTGCAGGTTGATAACGCGCTCGACGACAAAATTAACCGCTCGGCAGTGGATGCGGCGCGGCGCAAGTTTGCACCGGAGTTCATGAACCGCATCGACAAGGTTGTCGTGTTCAAGACGCTGCGTTCCGAGCACCTGCAACAGATCCTGGAAATCGAACTGGGGATGGTGCAGCAACGAGTGCTGATGGCCGCGGGCGCCCACCAGTTCGTGTTCAACTGCACGCCGCCGGTGAAGGCCTTTCTACTCGCGGAGGGCACCGATCCGAAATATGGCGCGCGGCATCTGAAGCGGGCGATTGAACGGCATCTGGTGTTTCCGCTGGCGAACCTGGTGGCGACTGGACAGGTGAAACTGGGAGATTTCGTCCGCGTCGATCTGCTGGGCGAGAGCAAGCTCACGTTCGTCAAGGAAGCGGAAGGCGCGATGGTTCCCGTGCTGCTCGAGCGTTACGGAGCGGCGGCGGCAATGCCGGCGGTAGCGGCAGCACGAGCGGCGCGTCCGGTGGCACAGCGCAAGGAGTTTGGCGCCGGATCGCTCAACGAGAATAAGTAAATCAAGTTGCTGGTAGGTGGGACACCGCGTGCGTGGTGTCCCTTTTTTTTGGTTATGGTTGCAAGCGGATTCTGTGTGCGTGCCAAATTGCGCGCGAGCTACTCGTTGGATCCAGCGAGAGCAGTCTTGGTGCCGGGAGGGGGAGTCGAACCCCCAAGGGCCGAAGCCCGGCGGATTTTGAGTCCGCTGCGTCTGCCAGTTCCGCCATCCCGGCCGAGTGCACAAAACGGCAAGAAACAACAGCTTAATTGACGGTGTGAGCCTTTGCAACCGCGGCCTTTTCTGGCTAGCCCTCACAGAGAGTTCAAGAAGCTGAGCACGTCTTTCTTCGCCCCTGGAGTAAGTTGAAGGAATTTTCTCGTCACTTCACTGGCTTCACCTTTGTGGCGAGCGATCGCGTCCCCCAAGCGGACTGAATCGCCGTCATGCATGAAGCGGGAGTGGGTTCTTAGTCCCCAGAGTGGTGCAGTTCTGATCTTGTTTCTTCCATCATGGATAGCCTTGTAGGAAAAGCCGGCCCGATTCATTATCTTGTCCACGTCATCAAAGGAAACCTGCGCAGATTGCTTTGGCTTGTATAACGCCCGGATCGACTCTGAAGGCACTGCATAGTGCTCGACGATGGCAATGGCGATCCCGTCCCCGGTGCCAACATCGTGGAGGAGGAAATCGCTATACGGATGGAAAGTCTTCTCTCCCAAGGCATCGGGAATCGTAAATTGGCCTCCATTTACTTTGGTCCCGGCCTTGGCGGTCGTGAGCGTGGTCAGGTGGCAGGTGGCGCATCCGATGCGAGCAAAGAGCTTCGATCCGCGCTTCGCCGCTTCAGTTGCCGCGAGAATCTCGTCCCGTGGAGGCACTTTCGAAGCACGCATGAAACGGGCAAAGTGATCGATATCTTCCAAGTGGTCGGTCGGGTCCGGCTGATCGTTCGGCTCAGTTACTGACTTGGGATTGCAAATCGAAGTCACCTCGGTTGGGAAAAGGCGATTGGTGATGCCCATTTCGTTGAGGTACGCATCCCCGGAGAAAGAGAGCAGGCTGGCGTGCTGATCTTTCCATCCAAATCGTCCGACCGCGGTTTGGCCGACCGCCTCGACGACTGGCACCCGCAGCGCCTGGCCGCAAATCTTGCCGTGGGTGGAGCGGCACTGGTCCTTGCTGATGCTTAGGAGCGTGTCGTCCGAGACTGCTTCAATGAAACCGTCGCCCAGCGTGTTAACCGCAAGCCGCCCGGTTCGAATGGTCTCGTTGTCGGGGACGTGTTCCTGAACCTCGGGACAAATTGCGCGATCGTTGATCAGGGTGCGTCCAGTGATCACTTCCTGGCCGTGGTTGATCGGAATGCTCGGATTCTCGAAAAGGCCGCCGGGACCTAAATGCCCAACTCGGAGCTCCGTGACTTGACTTACGGCACCCGAAGTTGGATTTTGATGGCATTCGCGACACGATTGGGCATTGTAGATCGGGCCCAGCCCGTGTTTCTCAACTTGCTCCACCGTGTCGAAGTGCGTCTGATCGGCGTCGTGAACAGACTGCGTCACAAAATTGGGGTCGATAGTCTGGTTGTCGAAACCGCTCGGAGCCTCGGGCGCTGTGTTCGAAGACGTGGCCCAGCCCAGCAATACGAAGCCCAGAACTAAAAGAGATGTGGAAAACATCGGCGCCTTTTTCATCGGCTCCTCCTCGGCAAAGGGTGAGTTTTCGTCAACTCGATGGGTAGGGATCGCGTCCCCCAATCCAAACATTCTGAACTTGAGGGCTGGGAATGGCAATATATTTGGGGCGACTTATTCTTAACGACTTTCACCTAGTAGGACAAGAAATGATCCCAATGGTAGAACAAGATAATGATCCCAACTCCGTTCTTCGTATCGCGCCCTAGTCGAGGGATTGGTTTCTGAAAAAGAAAGGCCGCCCGTGCAGGCGGCCCTCGCGGTATTTCCTCTTGCGTTCCTCTGTCTTCTGACTTGCGTTTTCGAGCGCTTGTGACTACTTCGCCCCAATTACACCGAACGTCCCAGCCAGATTACTGTGTGGACCGGCGGTAAAGAAGAGTTGATTCGTCCGGCCGTTGTTTGCCGTTCCTCCGCCGAACTCAATTCCCCAAAGCTGGTCGATGACGATATTCTGGCCGTTCGCGTCCCTGACCGTGCCGACATACTGGCCGGTGACGAGGTTAAAGGCATTAATGGTGCCGTTGTTCGTGTTGTTTGAGACGAGCAGTGTGTTGCTCAGCTTTCCAAAATTCGGGGGCGCGACGGCAAAGCCCCAGGGCTGGTTCAGAGGCTGGCCCGCAGCGAGTTGCCGCACGAATGTCCCATCTTCCCGGAAGATGTCGATGAACCCGCCTTTGGCACCGGTGACGCTGGCAAACGACACGTAGACCAAACCGCCGATGTCTCGAATGCCGAACGGCGTGAAGCCCGCCGGCAGGGTGCTGTCGGTAAACGACTTGACGAGAGTGAAAGTTCCGTCGTACACGTCGACTTTATTATTGGCAGAGTCGGCAGCATACAGAAAATTTCCCGAAGGCTTGCTGGTGATGGCCAGGCCGGTGTAGACCGCGCCGGACGCCGAGTTATTCACCGCGATGAGGGCATCGTTGGGATTGGACTGCGGAGCCCATCCGCTGATGGTACCGTCCAAAGTCGCGAACAGGAAGAAAGCTGTCCATCCTTGCACCTGGAATTCTTTCGACCCGTTGAAGACAATTCCAGTTGCAGAACCCGGGCCTGCGCCGCTTGCCGTTGGGATTTCGACCCGCAAGCTCCTCGCCACTCCCGCGCCGTCGTAGAGGGTCGACCAGCCGGATCCGTTATCGCTGATCCAGAATGGTGAGCCCGGCGTGCGAACGAGCCCCCAGGCGTTGACTATGAGCGGATCCGTGTGCCCTGCCGCTCCTACCTGATTCGAAACCAGATTCCTGAGTTGATATTGCGCCAGGGCTGCGCTCGAAAACAACATGACTGCGAGCCCGAGGCAAAGTGTGAAAGCGATCTTGCGACGCTGCATAGAGAATCCTCCTTGGATGGTGCGAGCTTGGATGTGCGAACCTGAGCAGGAAGCGAGCGAGTCGCGGAGCGACACGCGCTCGAACGACAATTTCTCAGTCCCACCAGCAATCGAATGCTAGTTCTGCGGCTTCAGGAGGTTGTCATTACGATGTCACCAGTTTGCACAATTCTTGTCGCAAAGGCCCGGCGTTCGCCGTGATCGGGGCCATCGGCAATATCGCCGTTATACCGGGTACCAAAAATTGTGTGAAACGATTCGCGCCCTTTCCGCACTATCTCAATAAGTGGAAGACATCGCGCTGTGCGGCGATGAGCCACGGTTTAGGACCCCAACCTGGAAACCCCCGGCTGGGATCCAGTAGAGTGCCGGAGCCGAAGGGGAAGCGGCTCCGGCGCTTTGTGCACAGCAGTCTTCTCCACCGCTGTGGTGTTTAGAGGCGGCAAATCGGTTCGACTGCCCTAGTCGTAGGAGTTTCATTCTTCCCGTGCACGCCGCCCGCTCCATCCCGCCGACCAGACACCGTCGCAGCAGCCACCCGGCTCTGAAACACTCGTCGTCGCCCGCGTCACGCACACTTGTCCCCGAAAACAGCCACCCTTCGCCACCCCAAGTGCTACACTGTCTGCCAATTCCGGCTCCCCGGGGCAAGTATTTGGAATTTCAATCCTTTGACGAAGCCTACGTCGAGCGTCTGCGGGCAGGCGACATCCGCACGCAAGAGCATTTCGGTGCGTATTTCAGCACGCTGATCCAGGTGAAATTGCGCTCTCGACTGCAGTCGCGGGACGCCATCGAGGATGTGCGCCAGGAAACCTTTGCCCGATTTTATGTGGCTCTGCGGGAGGGGAAAATCCTGCACCCGGAACGCCTGGGATCGTTTGTGAATTCGATTTGCAACAATGTTTTGCTGGAGCACTACCGCGGGGCCGCGCGCCACAGTTCGCTCGATGATGATCAGAAGGACCTTCGTGCCTGCGCGATCGATCTGCTGGGCGCCCTCGCCGTCAAAGAAACGGAAAAGAAAGTTCGGGAGATTCTTGACCAACTTTCAGAACGCGACCGGCGGTTGCTGCGCGAGGTTTTCCTCGAGGAGCGGGACAAGGACGAAGTATGCCGTGACTTCGGTGTAGACCGCGAGTATCTGCGGGTGTTACTGCACCGTGCAAAACAATCATTTAAGTCGCTGTATAAGAAAAATTCGGGAAATGATTCGCCGGAATTTACTCCGGCCTGATGGCTGTGCAACGCCGGGTCGCGCCGGCGCACTATTGATACGGGATGATACGAGGGGGCATTCATGGACCACGATATGGTGGTTCGTCAAGAAATGACGGAGAGGTATCTGCTCAACGAACTCGATCCCGCAGCACGAGACGAGTTTGAGGAGCATTTCTTCGACTGCAGGGAGTGCGCGCTCGACGTCCACGCCGGCGCTTTGTTCGTTGAGCAGAGCAAGGTTGCGTTGGCGGAAAGCACTGAGCCGAGTTACACGCCCTTGCTCGTACCTGCCCCGGCCCCGGCTATACCGCGGTGGCTCACATGGTTCCGTCCGACGGTTGTCGTGCCCGTGATGGTCCTGTTACTGATCGTGGTCGCGTATCAGAATCTGGTTATCTATCCGCACCTGCAGCAGGCATTGAACAGCCCGCGGGTCTTGCCGTGGGCCTCGGTGAATGTCGGCACCTGGGGATCTGGTGGGCCGGTGGTTACAACGCGTCCCGGGCAAGGCTTTCTGCTTTTCGTGAGGATCCCGCCTGACGGCAGCTACTCCCATTACACGACGGACTTATATAATTCGGCCGGAAAGCTGGAATGGTCGCTCACGATTCCCGTGGCCTCCGGGAAAGAGACATCCGCGCAAGATCAGTGGCCGGTCCAAGTACCAGGAGCAAATCGGGAAGCAGGGAGTTATACTTTGGCGGTCCATGGAGTAACTGCCGCGGGCGAGAGTAAGGAAGTCGGTCGGGCATCATTTGAATTACAAATTCAGAAGTGAGTTCAAGGGAAGGAGCAAAAGACATGGCCGCAAATCCTAAATCACCAGTGGCGCCGGGCTCGGTTTTGGAACGGTACCACGTGTATCACGCCGAAGCCCACGTGCTTAGTGGAAACTTGAAACAT
Source organism: uncultured Acidobacteriaceae bacterium (assembly GCA_963772195.1). Taxonomy (GTDB): domain Bacteria; phylum Acidobacteriota; class Terriglobia; order Terriglobales; family Acidobacteriaceae; genus Acidiflorens. The sequence goes on from CAVYWE010000008.1 coordinate 324,901, forward strand.
CCTATCAAGCAGCCGATCGAACCCCATGCGCGCGTTGTATTAGAGAAGACGCGCCGCGACGGCCACATCCGGCAGTCGGTCGAGGAGACTAGTCTGGAAGGCCTGATTTCCTTCAAGGCGGGCCGCACTCGCGCGTCCGGCACCAAGATCGAGAAAAAGGATCTTTGGGGCAATGATCATTCTGGCTGGGTGACGCTGTCGACGTCAGTGATTGAAGGCCTGAACGTATTCGAAGTCATTACCGCCGATCGTATGGTGGCGCAGGTTTCCACCGAGCATGCGCTGATCAGCGGCCATGTTCCCAAGGTGACATTCCTCGGCACGCGCTTCGAAAACTTGCGGGTTGCCGGATACCCTGTCCAGATAGAACTCGATTTCGCAATCTGCGGCGACAAACCGGAAGGCGACCGTCCGTATCTGCAAGACCGCGGCTTCCTTGATCGCGTCCAGCGTCAACTCGATAGTGTCGCCGGCGCCAAGGGTCTTCCTGAAAGCTTGGAGAAACAGTACGATGCCAAGGTCGCGTATATCGACGATCTCAAGAAGCGTGCCAATGGACGCGCGATAGGGGAGCGAAACGGCTATCCTAAGCTCGAATGTTCACTGGTGAAAAGCATCGGGCCGATTCCGATTCCCGGAGTCAAGACGTTCGGGAATATCATCTTCATCCCGGACTTTGGGACCGTCTCCTTGGCCGAAGTCGAGGTCGGTATCCAATCCAGTCACGATGGCTTTTCAGACAAGACGCGGGGTGGTTCTCCGCAGGAGCCAGGCGACAGCAATTACTTCACTCTGAACATGCTGAACGTGCATCTGGGCTGCATCGGCGGCGGGACCGTGACGGCCGCGAGCACTACGGCCAACGGCACCACAAGGCCATAGCCGTTTGCTTGTCCTCTCTGCTCTTGGCCTGCGTGCTCTCGTGCAGTCGTACTGATGGGCCGCAGGCCGCTTTTGAACATGCTCAGCTTACATTTCAGCATGGCGACTTGATTCACAGCCAACAAGAGGCCGAGGCAGGCTATCGGCGATTCCTGGGTTCCAATCCAGAGTGGGCATGGAAGTTCAGAATCCTGCAAGCTGAGTCTCTGCTCTGGCGCGGCAAGTATCCGGAAGTGCTGGCTCTGCTCGATTTCGGAACGCGCACTTCGGCGCCACAAGACACCCTCATTCCAGTCTTAACGCTGCGAGGAATCGCACATGCGCGCCAGCTTGATCTTGAGTCGGCCACGCGCGATCTTGCAGAGGCGGAGCGCTTCTGCACGCCGCCCGTCGCGGCCGGCTGCGGCGACGCGATTCAAGGGCGCGGACTTTTCGACCTTGGGCAAAATCAGTTCTCAGCGGCCCGGCAGCGTTTCGAGCTAAGCCTGTCTTTCGCACGGGCGCACGCTGATCGGTTCCTGGAAGCGACCTCCCTCCTTAATCTGGGCGGGGTATTAGTCAAGGAGGGGCGTTTCGACGAGGCCCTCGATCGCTCTGATGCGGCGTATAAAGCGTCTGTAGCACTGGACGCTCGCGACATCGCGCTGGCTGCACAAGAAAATGTAGGGTGGGCTTATTACCGGCTCGGTGACTCCGAAAGAGCGTTGCAGATGCTGCTCGAAGCCGAGAAGCGAGCGGATCAACTCGGGGACGTCTTCGACCAGGAGAATGGACTCACGAACGTCGGCTACATTTACATGGACGCGCATGATTATGTCCAAGCCGAGCAGTCATTTCAGCAAGCGTTAATTCTCGCCAAGCTCGAAAACAGCCAGGAACACGTCCTCAATGCTTTGCGCGTGCTGGCGCGGCTCGCTTTGCAGATGGGCGATGTAAAGAAAGCGAGCGAGTACGTGGAACAAGCTCTGAACATCGCTCAACAAAGTGGTAACCGGCTTGATGAACTCTATCCCAGACTCGTCCAAGGACAAATTGCAGCCTATCGCGGCGATACGGCGGTGGCTGAGAGCAAGTTTCACGAGGTTGAGCAGGACAAGATCTGTCCTGTTTTTCTGAAGTGGGAAGCCGAGCACTCGCTAGCCCGGCTTTACGAAGACGAAAAGCAGGCAGACTACGCGGACCGTGAATATCGTGCCGCGCTCGCGACGTTCGAAGCAGCTCGCGATACTGTGCAGCATGAAGACTCTCAGCTTTCTTTCCTTACCAACGCTGCGCGCATCTACGACGACTACGTTCATTTTCTGGTGGCGTGTGGAAAGACGGACGACGCCCTGCGCTGGGCCGACTATAGCCGCGCCCGTACTCTGGCCGAAGGACTGGGACTGCTGGCAAAAACACCTTCCACTGGACCTCCGTCACTGAACCCGCAACAAATCGCCCGGCGAGCCGAAGGCACAGTTCTTTTTTATTGGCTGGGCGAGAAGCAGTCGTATTTGTGGGCGATTACGTCACAAAAAACCAGCTTGTTTACACTTCCTCCCGGCTCGGAAATTGAAGCGGGCATCAAACGGTATCGCAAGGCTCTGGGCGGGCCGCAAGACGTTCTCGAATCGGCTGACCAGGATGGCCGCGGGCTCTATCGCACGCTGATCGCGCCCGCACAAGCATTGCTGAAGACGGACGCGAAGGTTTTCGTCATCCCTGATGGAGGCCTGAACAATCTGAATTTCGAAACTCTTCTCGTATCCGGGCCAATGCGGTCCGGACCAATGCCTTCAGGACCCAAGCTGTCCGAACAAAAGGTGTCCGAACCGAAGTTGCACTATTGGATTGAAGACGTGACAGTTGCGAATGCGAGCTCGTTACGGGTGCTCGGCGCGTCGCGCGCAGGCAAAGGCAAGAGTAAGGAGAAACGCGACCGCGGCCTGCTTCTGGTTGGCAACAGCATCGCGCCGAACGATCGATATCCCGAGCTCCCGAAAGGCGCGGCCCAGATGGAGAGCGTTGCCCGACATTTTCCGGCGGCCGAGCAGCGAATATTTGCGCGCGAGCAGGCGACTCCGGCTGCGTATCTGGCCAGCAGTCCAGAGCAGTTCTCCTATATTCATTTTGTGGCGCATGGAACGGCCAGCCGACTGAGTCCGCTCGACTCCGCGATTGTCCTGTCGAAGATTGTGCCCTCGGAAACTGTCCCGTTAAAGACTGTGCCGTCGGATGGCAATGCCGAAAACGACTCATTCAAACTCTACGCTCGCGAGATCATTCGCCATCCGCTGCGGGCTGATCTGGTTACGATCTCGGCGTGTTATAGCGCAGGCGAACGCGCGTACTCGGGCGAGGGATTGGTCGGGCTCTCCTGGGCTTTCCTCAGAGCCGGCGCCCACAACGTGGTCGCCGCCTTATGGGAAGCGACTGACGCTTCCACCGAGCAACTCATGGATAAATTCTACGACGAGTTAGACAAGGGAGCGGGCCCGGATGCCGCTCTTCGCGCCGCCAAGTTGTCATTGCTTCGAGGCGGCGGATTCCACAATCCGTTTTACTGGGCGCCGTTTCAACTCTACTCGGGGTCGTGATGGGCCGAGCGTTTCTGAGTGCATGACGTCTGGCACTCAGGGGCTAGAAGTAAGTATGCTTCAAGCGCGACGCCGCCAGTCTTTGTCTTTTACCGGTCAGTGCGACAGGCCTACCGCCAGGATCTCGCATCTTAGCTAAAGACCTGCCGATTGCAGGTCGCGGGTCGGTCTGTGCTTTCCTGTCCAAATTTTCGCCGCTCAGGAGCCTGGAATGAAGCCGTTCACTTTGGTTTGTATAGTCACTTTATTCACCGCGGGACTTGCATGCGCACAGCAAGGAACCAGTGTCCCTGGCGGTCAAGATACAGCCGTGCTCGAACAGAAGGTCCGTGATCTGGAAGATCGCCTGGTCGCTCTCGAAGGGCAGATGCGAGTGCTGAAGGCACAGGCTGGCCAAACGCCGGCTGCCCCCATAGCCACTCCCACTGAGGCGGCAAGCGAGGCGCCCGCACCCGCGGAGAGCGTTGCCGCTGCCTCCACGCCGGTGACCCTGGGTGGCGCCGGTGGCTCGGCGGCCAAGGCGTTGAATCCGGATATCAGCATGATCGGCGACTTTGTGGCGTTCGCGGGCGGCAATTCGATCCGGCCCTCGCCGGCGCTCGAAATGCACGAGTCTGAATTGGGAGTGCAGGCGATCATTGATCCTTACGCCCGCGGGGACTTCTTCCTGACTTTCGGGGAAACTGGAGTCGCCGTTGAGGAAGGCTACATCACGTTTACCGCGTTGCCGGGGAGTTTCGTGGCACGAGTCGGCAAGATGCGTTCGGCGTTCGGCAAAGTGAACACCATGCACAACCACGTTCTCCCGTGGGTGGACCGGCCGCTGGTCTCGCAGAATCTGGTAAGCGGTGAAGATGGAATCGACGATGCGGGTGTTTCGGTGGAGCGTATCATCCCGTTTCCGAAAGGCATTTTCCTTTCCGCGACCGGGCAGGTGTTTCGTGGCAATTCGGGGTCAGGGGATGAGTTGGTGTTCCAATCGCATCAGAAAAGCGATGTCAGCATGGTGGCACATCTACGCGGCTACAGGGACCTCAACGAATCCACCAACCTCGACCTCGGGTTCTCCTATGCGCGGGGCCACAACGAACTGGGGACAAACTTCATCACGAGCCTGTACGGTGTGGATGCCACGGTGCGGTGGAAGCCGCTGCGGCGCGCTATCTACCACTCTTTCGTCGGACGCAGTGAATTCATCTGGAGCCAGCGCCAACAGGCTCCGTTTGAGCAGCGCGCCTTCGGTATGTATGCGTCGGGAGAGTACCAGTTTCACCGCCGGTGGTTCCTAGGCGGACGCTATGATTGGTCGGATCGCCCGCGCGAGGCCAACCTTACAGATAAAGGTGGCTCGGCGATCCTGACATACTGGCCGAGCGAGTTCAGCCAAATTCGAGGACAATATCGTTTTACGGATTACGCCGGAAATCATAAGACCAACGAGCTGTTGATGCAGGTGCTGTTTTCATTGGGAGCGCATGGCGCGCATCCCTTCTAGGAGATTGGAATGAATCTTGTTTTATCAAGAGCAGAATGTTTGCTGGCGGTCGCAGCAATTGTGACAGCCAGCCTGTTTTTCCCTTCGATGGCGGCGGCCAAGAAGCTGAACGTCATAACGGCGACGACCGACCTGGCATCTTTAGCGCAGGAGGTCGGCGGGGACAAGATCAACGTCGAATCAATGGCCAAGGGCTACCAGGATCCGCACTTCGTGGAAGCCAAGCCCAGCTTCTTGCTCAAACTGCGGCAAGCGGATCTGCTGGTGGTCGTGGGGCTGCAGTTGGAGATCGGGTGGCTGCCGCCATTGATTACTCAGAGCGGCAACTCCCGCATCCAGGTTGGGGCGAATGGCTACCTGGACGCTTCGCAGTTTGCTGAGATTCTTGAGATCCCGCAAGGCTCGATCACCCGCGCCATGGGAGATGTGCATCCCCTGGGGAATCCGCACTACTGGCTCGATCCGGACAACGGACGCCGCGTTGCCAGAGGAATTGCCGGAAAACTGGCGGAGATGGATCCGGAAGATACGGCCTACTTCCAGCAGCGCTTTCAGGATTTTGATCACCGCCTGTCGGAGGCGGACAAGAAGTGGCAAGCGGATATGAAACCTTTCCATGGCCGCAAGGTAGTCACTTACCACAACTCAGCTCCGAACTTCGCCAAGCATTTCGGGCTGAATGTGGTCGGTTTCATCGAGCCGCGGCCGGGCATTCCGCCGACACCAAGTCACACCCTGGAAGTTATCAACATGATGAAGCGCGACCACGTTAAGGTGATTATGGTCGAGCCCTATTTCGACCGCAAGACGCCGGATTCGATCGCGCGTGAAACCGGCGGAACGGTTGTCGAATACCTGCCTTCGGTTGGCGGGGTAAAAGAGGTCACGACGTATTTTCAGCTGTTCGACTACGATATCGCTTTGCTGACGAAAGCATTTCAGGCGAATCCATAGTTCCGAAGGGAAGTTCGAAGAGAAGTTCCAGTAGAAGTTCGAAGTCAAGTTCGAAGGAGAGCGATGGAGATACTTCCATTCTTATTCTGGCCCTTTGTGGCCAGCCTGATCCTCACTGGAATTCACGCGTATCTGGGCGTGCACGTTGTGGAACGCGGCGTGATTTTCGTGGACCTGGCCCTGGCACAGATCGCCGCTCTCGGCGCAACGATCGCAATCCTTCTTGGAATGGATCCGCACGGGCGGGGAGCTTACTTTCTGAGTCTCGGATTCACATTTCTGGGAGCGGGCATCTTTTCCCTGGCCCGCACCCGGCGCGGACACATCCCGCAGGAAGCTTTCATTGGCATTGCTTATGCGGTGGCATCGGCCACAGCGATTCTGGCCATGAGCAAGGCAACCGGAGAGACAGAACACCTGAAAGACATGCTGGTCGGTAATATTCTTGCGGTATCCAGAGCCGAAGTAGCGAAAACGGCGCTGCTGTATGGCGGGATTGGACTGTTTCACTACATCTTCCGCAAGAAGTTTTTGTTGATCTCGACCAATCTGGCGCAGGCCGAAGGCAGCGGGATGAGTATCCGGTTGTGGGACTTTCTGTTCTACGCCTCGTTTGGCTTTGTGGTGACTTCGTCAGTGGCAATTGCGGGAGTATTGCTGGTGTTCTGCTACCTGATTGTTCCGTCGGTAGGGGCGATGCTGTTTGCCGACAGGATTGGCAGGCGGTTAGCCATCGGTTGGACAATGGGGACTCTGGTGTCGGCGCTGGGAATCTATTTTTCGGTGCTAGCCGACTTGCCGACCGGAGCAACGATCGTTTGCACTTTTGGCGGCGTACTGATCTTGATGTTTTTCATCCATCTGATTTTCTTTCACGGCGGACGGGCGCGTACCTTAGAGGGAGCACGTTCCGCGGAAAAGAAAACGGACAGCGTGCTCCAGACTCGCGATTAAGGCAGCATGAGATCGGAAGCTTGTTGGTGGCACGCCCAATAGGCAGCAGATCCAGCTCGCGGCGATTTCTAGAAGCTCGGCAGAGCGGTGATCCCTTTTGATTCCACGCACTCATAGGCCCGGCCAGCTGCCAGGCTCTTGTATTCTTCCGTTCTTCCGCTGGGCCATTGGATCACCAGACGATCGACCTTGTCCTGCTTCCCCAGTCCGAAGGTTACGGGCAATTCCGACTGCGACAGGTAACTCGAACCGCCTTTGACCAGGCGCGATTGGGTCGAAGTTCCGTTCGATGCTCCGTTCGATACCCCGTGAAAGATTTTCACCGAAGCCCCGATTCCGTCGCGATTGGACTTCGTCCCGACCAGGCGAATCCGTATGCTCCGGTTCCCGGCGGTCTGATCGGTGCGGTAAAGATAGGCTGGGCCGTTGTTGGTGGTGATCAGCAGATCAAGATCGCCGTCGCGATCGAAATCGCCATAGGCAAGCCCTCTTCCAACCTTTGGTTGACTGAAGCCGCCACCGATTTCAGCGGCGACGTCAACAAATGTTCCCTTTCCGCTGTTCAAGAAAAGTTGCGGTGGCTGCGCGTAACCGACGCCGCTGACATTGCGCACCGTGTCGTCGATATGCCCGTTCACAACCGCCAGATCGAGTGCGCCATCCAAATCGGCATCGAGAAACACGCATCCAAAACCCAATTTGTCTTTCGACGCCAGCCCCACTCCGCTTTGCGTTGCTACGTCAACATAATTGCCGCTGTCAGAAAGCCGATACAGCCCTGTCATCTCGTTGTCGAAATTCGTGATGGCTACTCCCGAGCTTCCCGAATTGTCGAAGTCGGCTACGTCCACGCCCATCCCGGCGCGCGCTCTGCCCTCGGCGGAAAAGGCGATGCCGGCATCGAGAGCTACATCTTTAAACGTACCGTTGCGCTGATTCCGATAAAGCTTGTTGGGCTGCGTGTCATTCGTCACCAGCAAATCCGGCCAGCCATCGTGGTCGTAGTCGAGCATGGCTACACCGAGTGACTTTGAGCTGCTGTCGAAAATTCCGCTCGTGGCCGTGACATCCTCAAAGGTTCCATTACCGCGATTGCGAAACAGCCAGCAGGTTTCTCCGCGGTAGGCTTCGGGCGTGCAATAGGATTTGTGCTTGCCGTCGAGACTGCAAAACACATCGTGCTCGGGCGACCACTTGACGTAGTTGCAGACAAACAAATCCAGCAGTCCGTCGCGATCGAAATCGAACCACAAAGCCGACGTACTCAAAGCCTGCCGGCCGCCAAGCCCGCTCGACTTAGTAACATCGATGAAGGTTCCCTTACCCGTGTTCTTGAAGAGCCGGTTTTGACCGACGCAGGTAATCAGGATGTCGGGATAACCGTCGTTGTCGTAATCTCCGATCGCAACTCCCATCCCATACATCTCGACATCGAGACCAGCGCTGTGGGTCACGTCGGAAAATGTGCCGTTGCGATTGTTGCGATAGAGGTTCAGCGTGCTGGGCTCAGATTTATGCTCGCGCTTGTGTCCCGGCCAATCCGCGCCGTTCACCAGAAGAATGTCCTGCCAGCCGTCGCGGTCGTAATCGAGGAATGCGCAACCGGCGCCGAGTGTTTCGGGCAGCAGTTTGCCGCCGTAGGCGCCGCTGTTGTGACGGAATTTAATTCCAGCTGGGGCAGTCACATCCACGAGCCGGAAACCTGGATCGGGCGAGGGAGTAGCTGCGAACGCGTCCAGGAGCGAACCTGATAGCGACGATGTTGACGCGAGACCTGCCATTGCCCACAGAAAGGACCGGCGATTCACCGAAGATCGTTTCACGGAAGATCAACCAGCCCGTTGCGGATCGCGTAGACAACCAACTCGGCGGCCTTGTGGATTCCCAGAGTGTCCATCATGTTGGCACGGTGGACGGCGACGGTGTTCGCGCTAAGGTCGAGGGCGGACGCAATCTCCTTGTTGGACTTGCCGTCCACGATCATCTGCAGCACTTCGAGTTCGCGTGGGGTGAGCGCGGCGTGGCGCTTGCCTTTGAGTGGAGCCGGGCGCTTGAGTTGGGAATCGAGTACAGTTTCGCCGTTCGCGACTCGCCGAATGGCAGCGCCCAACTCCAGGTCCACTGCATTTTTCAGGACGTAACCGCGCGCGCCAGCCTCCAGCGCTTGCCGCACCAGAGTCTCCTCCGGATGCATGCTGAGCATGAGCACCAAAGATTGCGGATGCTTGGCAAGAATCTGACGCGTGGCTTCCAATCCGTTCATCCCGGGCATGGCGCAATCCATGACAATCACTTTCGGACGAAGCTCCTCCGCAAGTTTGATCGCCTGAAGGCCATCGCCAGCTTCGCCGGCAACAGTAATGTCCGGTTCATCCTCCAGAATGCGGCGGAACCCCCGGCGCACCAGGGAATGGTCGTCAACCAGCAAAACTGAAATCTTTTCCGGCATGGGAATCAAGCTTCTAGCTTCTCTCTGGGAACTCTCAATCGCACCAGCGTTCCTCTTCCGTTCGCACCTCTTCCGCCATCACCCTGAGTGAGCTGCAAGAATTCGATCGTGCCCCCCAGCAACTCCGCACGTTCCCTCATCGCAACCAGTCCAATTCCCTGCTTGGCGGCCTGCGCTTCGAAGCCTCTCCCGTGATCTTCCACTTCGATTTCCAAAGCTTGTGGCAGAAATCGCAGACGCACCCAGGATTCTCCGGCTCCCGAATGCCGAGTCACGTTATTCAGAGCTTCCTGCACCACGCGATACACATGAATGGCGGCGTTGCCATCCACGGGAAAGGGTTCGCCCGATTTCTCATAGAATACGTGAATCCCAGCCTGCCTTTCCACCACCGGCAAATACCAGTCGAGCGTGCTCTCCAGCCCGGTTTCTTCGAGCATCACTGGATGCAAGGCCTGCGAAAGGCTGCGCACTTTGTCCAGCGTATTTTGCGTGATCTCACAAACTTCACGCAGCTCGGAGCGCAGCGCCGATCCCTCCGGAGCGTGATTTCCGGCGCGCGTCAGCATGGCCCCTACCGCGGTCAGGATCTGTCCAAACTCATCGTGCAACTCGCGTGAGATGTGACGCAAGGTGGATTCCTGGGTGGAAATGAGCTTCTGGGCAAGTTCGCTGCGCTGTTCGGAAAGCGCGGCGAGTTGCCCGAATAATCTCCGATTCGAGCTGATCAGGTAAAGGCTGGTAAAGAGAATGGCAATCAAAGTCGCCGTCAGGAACAGATACACCTGCCGCTGGACGCGATCGTAAATCTGTCCGATTCTCAATGCAGCCTGCTCTTCACTCTCATTGTTCTGCACCAGCAGCCGGGACACGGCCGTGCTCAACGCCTCCTGCCGCGCTCGCAGCGAGATTCGAATCTGAGTCCTGGCCTCCGTCTGGTTGGAATCATGCGCCAGTGCAAAAGTCCGATCCACCGCATCCCAGAACTGCGTGACAGAATTCTCCAGATATTGCTTTTGCTCGGGAGTGCGATTCACCGGGGCAACCTGCTGTTCGCGGCGCAGCGCATCGTCCAGATCCGTCCGCACGCGCTGGAACTGCGCTGACCAGGCCGTAAGCGGATACGGCTCATCATTGTCCAGCATATCGCGCATCGCCAGGGCCAGCGAGTTCAAATCGTTCTGGATGCGAAGCAATTGCAACGAGTCTTTTCGGTTTCGGTCCACCAGGTTGTTCTGCATTTCGCGCAAGCCGGAGATCTGCCGCGTGATGTACGCCGAATAAGCAACCACCGCGGCCAAGGTGATGATCAGCCCCAAAAATAATCCGGGAGTTGGAGTTCGATGGGGCGCAGGAGAACGTAGCACGCCCCGAGAATACAATGCGGACCCCTTAATTTACCAACCTCCCCAGCGCCGCGCGTAATTCCTCTGACTTAAAGCCGAACGGGCCGGGTTTGGCCTTGTAGGCGATGCGACCCTTTGCGTCGATCAGGTAAAGACGATCGGGCCAGCCCGTGTACGCTTGCTCGGTCGAGTTGCCGAATTCATCGATCACCGCGGGAATCTGGATGCCGAGTTTTCGTACGCACGCCCCCGCCACCAGCGCGCGCTCCTCTTCATCTTTCGGGCTGGCAAAAACGACTTTGTCTTTGATATTGCTCTGCATCTGCCAGACATCGCTCGGATGCGCTTCCGTGATGTACACAACCAGGAAAGTGACCTTGTTCCCGTATTGCTCGGAGAGTTTGTTGAGAGCGGGAACCTCCCGCCGGAACGGCGGTCAAGTGTAGCTGCCAAAGATCAGCACAACGGGCCGCCCTTGCGCCGTCAAATTGGATAGTTGCACAGGGACGCTCTTGTCCAGCTTCGTCAGCGAGAAGTCCGGGGCGGGATCGCCAACCTGCAAGCTGCCGGCACGAGCGTGCGTCCACAAAGTTTCGAATGGGAAGAGGAGGAATGGGACGGGGCCCGGCAGTTTGGCCATGAAGCGCGCGAATGTTTCCGGCGGCTGACGCATGATGTGGTAGAGCGCGGCGCAACCGAGCAGCCATACCAAGGCGACAATGGCGAATGCTCTGAGCAACGCGCGCTTCGGGAATGTATATCTTGTGGTCAAGATCGATGCCCCGCCCCCTTAAAGGGGCGTCTAACTTCGAAGACTAATGGCATCGCTAAAGCGATGCCCTGATACGAGCTACGCTGTCCCACCGTCCGCTAGAACAGAAACTTCAGCGCCACTTGGATCACCCGGGGGCTCACATCCGACTGGATGTGGCCGAAAGCGGTTGACGGGGCGCTGATGTCGCTGACCGGCAACCGGAAATTCGTATGGTTCAGCACATTGAACAACTCGCCACGGAATTGAATCTCCTTCGATTCCGTCACTCGAATATTCTTGAAAGCCGAGAAGTCCCAGTTCACGTATCCCGGGCCCTGGACTGCGTTGCGGCCTTCGTTCCCGAACTGCTGGACCGGAGAATTCGGATCTTGGGTAATGCGCTGAAAGGCATTTACGTTGAACCATTGCGTTGCGGTATGCGGCCCGGAATTCGGATTCCCAATCACATTAGGCCGGTTGCTGGAGAATCCGGAAATCTCCGGTGCCGTCCCTTGAAGCGAAACGTCGTTAGAATCGAATACCGTAAAGGGCGTACCGCTCATGGCAGTTACAATTCCGTTCAACTGCCAGTTCCCAAGAACCTTACCGTACCAGTTACTGGAATGCTGCAAAAAAGGAAGGCTCCACTGATAACTCAGCACGAAGCGATGGCGGGCATCGAACATTGACCGGCCACGTTCCGCCGCGAGATTAAATGGATTTTGCGCCAAATCATTTTCTCCCGCCACCGGCTGCGATGCTGAGCCCGTGATGTTAAAGGAGGAAACGTCATCGATGGAATGCGCCCAGGTATACGAAGCGAGGAAAGAAAGTCCGTGACTGAAGCGCTTTCGCAGGCTGGCTTCCAAAGCGTTATAACTGGAATTTGCGAGGCTGGCGATTTCGCCGACTGAGCCGTAGACGCAATTATCGGGCTGCGTCAGCGTGCATCCGGAATAAAGACGCCGCTGGTTGACGTTGCTCGTTGTGGAATAAGGTTGGTTGGTGTTGGGGTCGATGCCCGGCTTGTAGATCGCCGGATTCCCCTCAATGAATCGCGGCAGTCTCACGCCGGTGGTGCCCACATATCCAATCTGAAACAGCCAGTCCGCGCCAAACGACCGTTGAATATTCAGATTCCAATCCTGCGCGTAGGGCAGACGCAGGTTGCGAGAGACCACGAGCAGTGTCATCGGCTCGGGGAAAGGCTGCGCGAACGGATTCGGGCTATAAAACGGATTGGCGAACGAGTTGACGGGAAAGCCTATCTGCAGAGTCTTCAGGTACGGAGGCGCGCTGATCGGATCCTGCAGCGGGCCACCTTGGCCAGTGTAGTACGGTTCATAGAAAATTCCGTAGGCGGCGCTGACCACCGTTTTCGAGTCGCCGCGCGGGTCCCAGGCAAAGCCCACTCGGGGAGCAAACGCTGTCTTTTGCGTGGGAATCAAGCCGGAGGGCACCCCCGGGTCACCTGGGTAAAGAAGTCCCGCCGGCGCGGTGGGAATTACTTTTGACTGCGCCCCGGGAACAAAGAGATTCACCCGATTCTTATTCTCGGTGGCGGGGAACGGTAGCTCATAGCGAAGTCCGAGGTTCAGCGTCAGACGAGAAGTGATCTTATACGTGTCCTGGCCGTAAATATTCAGGGCTCGGTCACGGATTTCGCGACTAAAATCGCCTCCGCCTTGCAGAAAGACCACCGGATTGCCTGACAGGAAACTGGCAAACCCATCGCTGTAGGGAAAGCCGGCGAATACAAAGAAGCCGTTAGTGGCGATGCCCTGCAAGGCGTTGATCTGGTCGCGCCGGTAGCCTCCGCCGAATTTCAATTCGTGGCGGCCGTGAATCCAGCTCAGGGAGCCGGAGAGGTCAAACGTATTCTGAAACGTGTTGCGTGGTCCTGTGATCGGATCGCCGACCGAGGAGTAACCCGACACTTGGATGAACGGCGGCCCGGCGGCCGAAGCCAAAGTGGGTTGGTACTGAAAACCTAGTTGTGAGGGCGACTGGTGATTCAGATGCTGGTCAAGAAGGAACTTATTGCGCAGATACGAAAAGCGCGCGACGCCGATGGTCGTTGGCGAAAAGACGTGCGTCTCCTGGGCGACAAAGTTTTGCCCTCGATCGTACTCGCCCACCGGAAAGCCGGGAACGTTGGCGCCAACGGGCGAGAGCGGATCGGTCGTGGGACCAGCACTGTACATGTACCGGAAATTCAGCGTGTCCGCATGGGAAAGATAATGATCCAAGCGCAGCCCGAATTGGTCATTATTCTGGCTGAGGGTCTGCGTGCTTCGAAAAGTATTCGTCCCGTCGTTCGGCTTTGGGAAGAAGGGCAAGATGTTTTCTGCAACTGGATCAATCGAAGTCAGTTGGCCGTTGGGAACCAGAACTGGCTGACCGGTGGAGAAATTAAAAAGGGGCTGGGGAAACTTGCCCTGCCTCTCATCCAGTGAAGGCACGGTTGCGGCCACGGTTTCGCCCTGCCGATTGCGGAACCCTTCGTAATATCCGAAGAAGAAAGTCTTGTCCCTGCGAATCGGGCCACCGAACGTTCCTCCAAACTGGTTCTGCTTCAAGGCCTGGACGCTGTGCGAGAAGTAATCCGCCGCATCCATGGCATCATTGCGCAGAAATTCCCAGGCAGCCCCGTGAAATGAATTGGCGCCGCTGCGGGTGACGATGTTGGTCGTCGAGCCAGTGTTGCGTCCGAATTCCGCGTTCGCGTTATGGGTAAGAATTCTGAACTCGGCGATCGAGTCGATGGGCGGCTTAAGAACAAAACCAGCGTCCACGGCGTTGACATTGTCGGCGCCGTCGATCAAAAAATTGTTCGACTCCGGCCGCTGGCCATCGACGGCGTAAGCCTGGCCCGCTCGCGCCGCCCCTCCGGCTTGAAGAAGTCCGGGAGTCAAAGGCACGACGCCGGGCTGAAGAAGTCCCAACTGGGAAAAATTGCGGCCGTCCAGCGGCAGGTCGAGAATCTCGCGCTCCATCACAGTCTGCCCGAGACTGCTCACTGTGCTCTGCACTAGTTGAGCGTCCGCCTTCACTTCCACCTGTTGCGTCTCCGCCCCGAGCTTGAGGTGAACATTGACCGTCGCGGTCTGGTTAACGTCCAATGAGATTCCTTCTTGCAGATATTTTTGGTAGCCCTTGGCTTCGGTCCTGATCTGATAATGTCCAATCGGCAATTCGACGAGGACGTAAGCGCCGTCGCGATCGGTAGATGCCGAGCGCGTGAGGCCTGTTTCGGCTTGTTGGGCGGTTACTGCTGCAGATTGCACGACCGCTCCGCTAGGGTCAATCACTGTCCCGCGAATGCTGCCCGTAATTTGCTGCGCAGCAACCTCCAAACTTGCAAGAGCCGTAAGCAGCACGCAGGCCAAGCTTCTCCGACTAATCATGCATTTCCTCACTGTGAGCGAATCGTTCCCGGTGCTCCTCGTCAACAGACGCGCCGGACTATGCGAAGAGATTTCACACCGGAACTGGAGTGCCGTGATTATAGGGAGGCAAATTGTCAGGTCAATAATCTGAAAGTAGTACTTTGGCGAAAACTGGCGATCACGGAAGCCGATTTTGGCATCTTAGCTTCATGCAAATTGACCTGCGCCAATTCCCCGAGCCATCGCCCCCTCCCGTAAAGGAGCCACCGGACGGTCCTGAACAACCTGAGGTTCCGGTGCGAGAGCCTGATCCGGACGAGCCTTTTGAAATTTGAAAGCTTGCGCGGGTTCGAAATCGTAAGGGGCCTACCACCTATTAAGCGACGGCGAGATAGATGTACCGCAAAATGAAGAGTGCGGTAAGAATCCATATCAGCGCGGTAATTTCGCGAAATTTGCCAACAGCGATTTTCACTACCGTATAAGAGATCAGCCCCAAGCTGATACCAGTCGCGATGCTAAAGGTCAATGGAGTGGCGAGCATGGTGATGAAAGACGGAACCGACTCGCTGAACTCGCTCCATTCGATGTGCGAAATGGATTGCGTCATGAGCGCGCCTACCAGGATCAGCGCGGGTGCTGTAGCATAGGCCGGAATCGCGGTGGCCAAAGGCGAGCAGAAAGTGGCCATCAAGAACAGACCCGCGACGGTGACATTGCTCAGGCCGGTCCGCGCTCCGGCCGCGACACCAGCCACGCTTTCGATATAGCTGGTGACGGTGGACGTGCCGGTCAACGAGCCGAACAGTGTACCCACGGCATCGGCCACGAGAGCCCTGCCTACACGGGGAATCTTGCCATTCTTGATGAAACCGCCCTGTTCGCACACGCCCACCAGTGTGCCCACATTGTCGAAAAGGTCGACAAACAAAAAGGCGAACAAGATTTCGAGAAAGCCAAGATGGATGGCCCCTCGAAAATCCAGCTTCATAAAAGTAGATGAAGGGTGGGGCCAAGACACAATCGCGGAGGGCCAACTTGACATGCCGCGTAGAATTCCCAGCAACGTAGTTCCGAAGACGCCGATCAGAATCCCACCGTTCACCTTCCGTCCCATGAGGATGAGAGTCAAGACCAAGCCGAAGCAAGCCGTTTGCACCTCCTTGTCTGAGAAGTTCCCCAGGCCGACGAAGGTAGCGGGATTCGCCACCACGAGTTTGGCGTTGCGCAATCCGACGAAGGCGATGAACATTCCGATGCCCGTAGCCGTGGAGTATTTAAGGCAGTCGGGCATGCCGTTGACAATTTGTTCGCGCACGCGCGTCACGGTCAGCAGCAGGAACGCCACACCAGAAAAGAAAACCACGGCCAATGCCGTCTGCCACGGAACGTGCATGTTGAGGCAGACGGCATAAGTGAAATAGGCGTTCAGCGACATCCCCGGAGCTAGAGCAATAGGATAGTTAGCGTAGAGGCCCATCACCAGCGTGGCGGCGGCGGCCGAAATGCACGTCGCAAACACGACGCCGTCGGCCGGCATCCCAGCTTGGGCAAGGATCTGTGGGTTCACGACGATGATGTAGGCCATCGTAACAAATGTCGTGAGGCCGCCCAGCATCTCCTGTTTAATGGTGGTTTTGTTTTCAGCGAGTTTGAAGTACCGATCGATCAATTGTCTTCCTTGAGTAGAATTGTTTCCGACGGCCCCCGGAACGCGTGGCCGAAGTACATGCTTCAATAACGGATCTTGCCGGGATTCTGCTCCCACATTCGAAATGCCGCCAGTGCTTCCTCGCGCATCATCTGAATCATGGGAATCTCACGTTGCGCGTGCGGCTGGGTGATTTCCGCGTAGATGGCGGAATCATCAAAGCCGATTTTGGCAGCGTCTGCTGCGACATTGCCAAAGTAAACTTTGCCAATCCGGGCCCAGTAGATTGCGCCAAGGCACATTGGGCATGGTTCGCAGGAGGTGTAGAGATCGCAGCCCCGGAGTTCGAAACAGCGAAATCTCTGGCAAGCCTGCCGGATGGCCAGCACTTCAGCGTGCGCTGTGGGATCATTCGTCGCCGTGACCTGATTGGCGGCTTCCGCTACGACGACGCCTTCTTTGACGATGACGGCGCCAAAAGGGCCTCCGCTTCCGGAACGGACATTGTCGAGCGAGAGTTGAATGGCGCGGGCCATGAAAGCGTTGTCCATGTGGCTTGGTTCCGTCATCGCGTAATCGTCAAGGGCATGCCGAAGTCAGCTACCCGCGAATCTGCGCGCAAATCGGTCGTCATGGACTCTTTCGCAGCCGCTGTTTAATGCAGCAGTATAAGCGGAGCTGAGAAATAATACTCAAAGTATTTCTGCCCCGACGCGGCAAAGTTGAAAAAGACGAGAAGGCGCGATAGGCTCGGGCATGGACGGGCAAGCTTTCCTTTCCCAGCGCATCGTGACCCCGGATGGAATTCGTCCGGGAGCGATCCTGGTGCGGGATGGGAAGATTGGCGGCGTCGTTCTTGCCGATGATCTACACGCTCATGCCCAAGTGCGCGACTTCGAGGTGCGCGACTTCGGCGAGTCAGCCATTCTTCCCGGACTCGTCGATTCTCATGTACACATCAACGATCCTGGGCGCAGCGAGTGGGAAGGATTTGAGACGGCGACGCGAGCGGCGGCGGCCGGCGGTTACACGACGCTGGTCGACATGCCTCTCAACTGTCTGCCGCCAACCACTTCTGTCGCCGCACTTGCTGCCAAGCGCAAAGCAGCTCACCAGCGATGCTGGGTGGATTGGTTAGCCTGGGGCGGCGTGGTAAGCGACAATCAGGCTGATATCGAAGCACTAGCGGCTGCGGGCGTGCCCGGTTTTAAGTGCTTTCTGATCCATCCCGGAATCGATGGTTTCACCATGGTCACCGAGCCGGAGCTTCGCGCCGCATTGCCTCATGTGGCGCGGACGGGCTTGCCGCTGCTCGTCCACGCAGAACTTCCTGGTCCTATCGATGAAGCGCAGCTGCGTCTGCAAAATGCGGACTGGAGCCGTTACTCAACCTATTTGCAATCGCGGCCGGAGGAAGCGGAACTCGCGGCGATTCGGTTACTGCTCTCTTTGTGCAGGCAGTACAAGTTTCGATTGCACATTGTCCATCTCTCCGCCAGCCGGGCGCTGGCCGAGTTGCGCGCCGCCCGGGCGGAGGGGCTTTCGGTCAGCGTTGAAACTTGTCCACACTATTTGCATTTCTGTGCGGAGGAAATTCCCGCCGGGGCGACATTGTGTAAATGCGCGCCGCCGATTCGCTCGCGTGACAATCGCGAAAAATTGTGGCAGGGGCTGAAGGATGGAGTTATCGATCTGGTAGCAACGGATCATTCGCCTTGTCCGCCCGCTATGAAACGGATCAAGGAGGGGAACTTCAGCACAGCATGGGGCGGCATCTCCGGTCTTTCGCTGGCGCTACCTATTATGTGGACGGAAGGCAGCCGGCGTGATTTCGCTTTGACCGATCTTATCCGGTGGATGGCTGAGGAGCCCGCTCGACTCGCCGGCTGCCACGCGCGCAAAGGTCGCATTTCGGAAGGCTGCGATGCCGACCTCGTCATCTTCGAACCGGAAGCGGAGTTCGTCGTGACCGAAGATCGGCTGCATTATCGCCATCCAGTATCTCCGTATTTGGGAGAAAAGTTGCGCGGTGTTGTGAAAGCGACGTATCTGCGGGGGCGACCGGTGTTCAGCGGCGGCGAATTTTGCGGAGGGGCAAGAGGGTTAGAGGTTCGCTACTAACGAGTTATTGGTAGTAACGACAAGACAGTATTAAAGGATAGGCATGACGGGAGCGCACATCATCGGCAAGTCGGTGCCGCGCAAGGAAGGCCGCGACAAAGTTACCGGCGCGGCGCGGTACATCGACGACATGTCCTTGCCGGGAATGCTTTACGGCGCGACCGTGCGCAGCCAGATTCCTCGCGGAATAATCAAGAAGATCTCGTTTGGCTCCCAGTTCGACTGGAGCGAATTTGTAACCGTCACGGCGAAAGACATTCCTGGAAAGAACTGCATTGCTCTGATCGGCGACGATCAGCCCTGCCTGGCGGATGGGAAGGTCAATCATCCCGAGGAGCCGATTCTGCTATTGGCGCATGCGGATCGGCATGTGCTGCGGAAAGCCATCGAGGCAGTCTTGATCGAATATGATGCCCTGCCGGCCATTTTTTCCATTGAAGAAAGCGAACGGCGCTCGCAGATCGTCTGGGGAACGGACAATGTTTTCAAAACCTTTTTGATTGCAAAGGGCGATGTCGATAGCGTCTGGGAAAAGGCCGACTACATCGTCGAGGGCGAGTACACCACTGGGGCGCAGGAACAGCTTTATATCGAAAACAATGGCGTCATCGCATCGTTCGATCGAGAGCTGGGAATCACAGTGTGGGGATCGCTGCAATGCCCTTACTATGTACACAAAGCGCTGATGGCATTGTGCAACTTGCCTGCGGAGAAAGTCCGAGTCGTGCAGGCTGAGACTGGCGGCGCTTTCGGCGGCAAGGAAGATTATCCTTCGATGATCGCGGGCCATGCGGCGCTTTTGGCCATGAAGTCTGGACGGCCGGTAAAGATCGTCTATGACCGTTTGGAAGATATGACGGCGACCACCAAGCGTCATCCTTCGCGCACACATCACCGCACTGCAGTCAGTAAAGAGGGCAAGATTCTGGGAGGGGAAATTGATTTCACGATCGATGGCGGCGCATACGCGACATTGTCGTCCGTAGTTCTCTCCCGTGGCATCATCCACGCCGGTGGTCCCTATTACTGGCCTAACGTCCGCATTCGCGGGAAGGCCGTGGCGACGAACGCTCCGCCACACGGGGCGTTTCGGGGCTTTGGAGCGCCACAGAGTTTGTTCGCGATGGAGCGGCACATGGACCGCATCGCGCAAGTTGTAGGTCTCTCTCCGGTCGAGATCCGCCGCCAGAATTTCCTCAAGCCGGGTCAAACCACCACCACCGAGCAAACTGTTCGCGAAGAGATTGATCTCGGCAAGTTACTTGATCGCGCGCTGGAACTTTCGGACTATCCTGCAAAGAAGGCGCGATTCGCGCGACAGAACACTAAGGGTTCAGTCAAGCGAGGAATGGGGATCGCGGCCTTTCTGCATGGTGCGGGTTTCACCGGCTCCGGCGAGCGATATCTGGCTTCGGTAGTCGGGGTTGAGGGCTGCGCCGACGGCACAGTGCGCGTCCTGGTTTCCAGCACCGAGTTCGGGCAGGGGACCAACACCGTGCTCTGCCAAATTGCGGCGGAAGCCCTGGACTTACCCTATGACTGTGTCGCTATTGCGCAGGTCGACACAAATCAAGTTCCAAACAGCGGGCCGACGGTTGCTTCGCGCACCGCCATGGTCGTGGGGAACCTGGTGCGATCGGCAGCTATCGGAGCCAGGCAAACATTGACCGGCGGCGGATTGTTAAGCGATTCATATTCGCCGGAAGAATTTCGCGCAGCGTGTCGGCGTCATATTGCTGAACATGGGGAGCTACGCTCGTACGCGCGCTACGAAGCTCCAGAAGGCGTTTTCTGGGATGACGAGAAATATCGAGGCGAAGCCTATGCAAGCTTCGCCTGGGCGATTTATGTTGCGGAAGTTGCAGTGGACCTCTCGACCTACAGCGCGAGAGTAGAAGATTTCGTAGCCCTCCAGGAAGTCGGCAGAGTCCTTCACCCTATTCTCGCCAAGGGTCAAATCGCCGGCGGCGTTGCCCAGGGGATTGGATTTGCCTTATATGAAAAAGTTGTCTGGCAAAATGGACGTATGCAGAACGGTCAGATGACAAATTACATCATGCCGACTTCCGCGGACTTGCCGCAGCTTCGCGTTTTCTTCGAAGAAATGGGCAATGTCCACGGAGCATATGGCGCAAAAGGAATTGGCGAACTTCCAATGGATGGTCCGGCTCCGGCCATTGTCAACGCGATCGAAGATGCGCTTGGAACTCGCTTCGACTCCATTCCACTCCTGCCGGAAGATATCTTCGAAGCAGTCTTTGCTGATGGGGTGACTGATGGAAAGACTGATGGAAGAAGATGACCAACACCTCCGAGAACCGCGGCAAATGCGAGCTTGCTCTCACGGTAAATGGCAAGTCGGAAACCGTTCGCGTTTATCCCATGGAGAGGCTGTTGGATGTGCTGCGCCAGGAACTTGGGTTGACCGGTGCCAAGGAAGGTTGCGGAGAAGGCGAATGCGGTTCTTGCTCCGTCTTGATGAATGGCAAGTTGATCAATAGTTGTCTTGTTCCCGTTCTGCAGGCGGCGGGCACAAATCTCACGACCATCGAAGGTCTAGCCGAAGGTCCGCAATTGAGCGCATTGCAGACAGCTTTCTTGGAATGCGGCGGCGCGCAGTGCGGCATCTGCACTCCGGGAATGATTCTGGCTAGCTGTCATCTGCTCGACAAGAAACCCAGGCCTACCTTGGATGATATTCGCGAAGGACTGTCAGGCAATCTCTGCCGCTGCACTGGTTACATGCAGATTTTCGATGCGGTAATGGAAGCGGCCCGCAGGAGTCCCGCATGAGGTCCGATCCGGCGGATTTTGAGTTGATTGCACCCGGCACCCTGCAGGCGGTCGTCTCGCGTTTGGCGGATGAGCCTGGGCAATGGCTCCCAATCGCTGGCGGCACCGACGTGATGGTGCAGTACGCGGCGGGGAAACTTCCGGCGCGGAAGCTCATCAGCATTTGGAATTTGACCGAACTGCAAGGCATCGAGGTCTTGCCCGGCGAAATCAGAATTGGAGCGGGATGCACTTATACAGAACTGGGTGAGCACAAGGTTATCGCCCAGGAGGTCCCATTGCTGGCGAGCGCGGCTCGCTGGACCGGCGGAATCGCGAACCAGAATCGGGGAACTTTGGGGGGCAATATCGTTAATGCTTCGCCCGCGGCAGATTCGCTGCCCGCATTACTGGCCTACGAGGCTGAATTGATTGTAGTCTCGGTTCGAGGCGAACGCCGGATACCTTATCTCGGCTTCCACACGGGTTACAAGAAGATGAACCTGGCGCCCGATGAGCTGATTCGAGCCATCTCTCTCGGACGAAGGTTTTCGGGGTATCTTCAGTATGCGCGAAAGGTGGGGGCTCGCGACGCTCAGGCCATCTCCAAAGTGTGCATTGCGGCGCTGGGCCGCCTTCGCGGTGGCAAGATTGAGGATGTTCGCATGGCTCTGGGCAGCGTGGCGCCGGTCCCACTTCGTCTGATCGAGATGGAGCAGATGTTGAAAGGAAAGGCAGTCGAGCCGGAGCTTCTGCATCTGGCGAGGGAGACGGCCGCGGCTGCGATTGAACCCATTGATGACATTCGATCCACGGCGAAATACCGCGCGGCCGTGGCTGGCAATCTGGTCGCGGAATTTCTCGAGCATTTGCGCGACAGCGCGAACACGGCATGAGCGATACGCTGGCACGCTGGAATTTTCTTCCCGCTACGGCAGCTGCGAATGAGATACTGCCGTGCTGTGGCTCACGCGCGTGGGCAGTTGGAATCGTGGCACGAAGACCGTTGCCGGACGAAGAATCTCTTTTGGCTACGTCGGACGAAATTTGGCGCGGCTTAACTGAATCGGACTGGCTGGAGGCATTTCGCAGCCATCCGAGAATTGGTGAATCAATCGTAGGCGAATCGCAGGCGGCGAAACCGGCGGAGGTTCAGTCCGCATCATGGTCCGAGCAAGAGCAACGAGGAGTCGCGGATGCCAGCGATTCTGCCAGGATTGCGCTGGCAGAGGGAAATCGTGAATATGAGCGCCGGTTTAACCGAATTTTCATCGTATGCGCGACCGGGAAGTCACCGGCGGAGATTCTGAAGATTTTGCGGCGCCGATTGGAAAATGACGATCACACCGAACTTCAGGAAGCTGCGGAGGAGCAGCGGCAGATCACGCAGATTCGTCTGAGAAAGTGGCTGCAAGGATGATGCGGATTTCGACGCACGTTCTGGATATCGCCCAAGGGCAACCGGCGAAGGATGTTCCGGTGCGATTGGAGCGGCAGGAAGCCGCCGGCAGTTGGCGACTTCTGACGTCGTCCCGCACCGATCAAGACGGCCGGTGCGCTCAGCTGCTACCCGAGAACGAAGCGCTGACACCCGGGCTTTATCGTCTTGGTTTCGACACCGCGGCCTATTTCGGTGTGCGCAAACTCGACGGCATGTATCCGCTGGTCGAAATTGTATTTCATGTTCGAAATGGGGAAGAGCGTTTTCATATCCCGTTGCTGCTCAGCCCAAACGGCTACACGACGTACCGGGGAAGCTAAAGATGATTGCAGTCGCCGAAAATAAATATGGGAAGTCGCGGGTTCGCCTGGTCCAGGTGAAACGCAAGGCCGGCTGGCATGATCTGCGCGAGTGGACCGTGGAGGTATTGCTGCAGGGAGATTTTGATTCGTGCTTTGTGGAAGCGGACAACAGCAAGATTCTTCCGACGGACACGATGAAGAATATGGTTTATTCCCTGGCGCGAAAGTCTGCCGCCGGATGTATGGAGGAGTTCGCCAAGGAATTGATTGAATTTCTTCTCGGCCGCAATCCCCAAGTATCAGCGGCGGAAGTATCCATCGCTGAGAAAGCCTGGGAGCATCTTCAAAGCGGTGGAAAGCTCCAGCCGACGACATTTATTCAGGCGAGCGGGGAAACTCAGACCACGAAAGTGACGCGCACTCGGTCGAATGAATTTTCCGTCAATTCTGGATTTGAAAACCTAGTCGTCATGAAGACGTCGGGATCCGCGTTTGAAGGCTACATTCAGGATTCGCTGACCACGTTGCCGCCGGCAAAAGACCGGCTGCTTGGCACCGCAGTTCGCGCGAATTGGAACTACACGCGGAGCAATGTGGACTACCGTTCTTTGCGTGGGGAAGTTCGCGACATTCTGCTGGCCGAGTTTGCCGGGCACGATAGCAAGTCCGTGCAGCACACGCTGTATGCCATGGGAAAAGCTGTGTTAGAAAAAATCGCTGAAATTGAGGACATTGAGCTGGCAATGCCGAACAAGCATTGCCTGCTGGTGGACCTTTCGCGCTTCGAGCAGGACAATCCGAACGAAATTTTTGTGCCGGTCGACGAGCCGCATGGCAACATCCAGGCGCGCCTTCGTCGCCAAGGGTAAAGCCGCTTGTCCGGCGGAATCGTGTTCGATGGAAAGGTGCGCGACAGCGAAAGCTTAGCCAGGGAGATCATCGCGCGTTGTCAGACTCTCGCCCGTTTCAGTGAAGATGCCGGCCGCATCCGCCGCACATTTCTATCCCCGCCCATGCGCGATTGCCATCGGGAACTTACCTCATGGGTCGCTCCACTACATATCAACTCAAGAGTGGATGCCGTGGGCAATCTTCGCATCGTGTATCCTGCAGCAAAACCCGATGCGCCACGGTTGCTCATCGGCTCGCACCTGGATACCGTTCCCAATGCTGGAGCTTATGATGGCATTCTCGGAGTAGTTCTTGCCATTGCGCTCCTCAGCGCTATCCACGACCGTAAGCTTCCGTTTGCCATCGAGGTTGTCGGCTTCTCGGAAGAGGAGGGCGTTCGCTTCGGCACGCCTTTTATCGGCAGCCGCGCGCTCGTGGGCAACCTGGATGACGAAATTCTCAACCGCCAGGATGCGCAAGGAATTTCGATACGCGAGGCCATTGAAAAGTTCGGTTTGAAGCCAGAAGAAATTGCGCAGGCGGCTATCCACGAGGATGTCCTCGGCTATATCGAGTTCCACATTGAGCAAGGGCCGACGCTGGAGAATGCCGGCCGGCCGCTGGGAGCCGTCGAAGCGATTGCCGGCCAAAGTCGTCTGGAGTTTATATTTGTGGGCCGCGCCAATCATGCCGGAACGACGCCGATGAATCTCCGCTATGATGCCGTCGCCGCCGCTGCTGAGTGGATCGGCACAGTCGAGCGTCACGCGCAAAATACTTCCGGATTGGTGGCGACGGTGGGCGCGATTCAAGCCAAACCGGGCGCGACCAACGTCATTGCAGGGGAAGCGCGATTGAGTCTTGACGTGCGGCACCGGAGCGAAGAAGCTCGACACGCTGCGGTGGACTATTTTGTTCGTCAGGCCGAAGATATTGCCACGCGCCGTGGGTTAAGAGCGAAATGGAATGTGGTGATGGACCAGTCGGCCGTAGCGATGGATCCTTTTTTAGTAACACAGGTAGAACAAGCCGTTCGCCAAGCAGGGTGCGAGCCATATCGCATGGTGAGCGGTGCGGGTCATGACGCCATGATATTGGCGGAAAGAATCCCCTCGGCGATGATTTTTTTGCGCACGCCCGGCGGCATCAGCCACGATCCAGCAGAGTCGGTGGAAGTGGGTGACGTTGTCAAGGCAATCGAGTGCGGATTGTACCTTCTCGAGCAGTTGGCATCCTCATCTGAATTTCAGAGAAAGACAAGGCATGCATAATCTCGGCGATACACGAAGCTCACAACAGCCGAATCATCTTCTGCTGACCTCCGATACATTCGTGCGCACCACATTGCCGGGGATGAAGGGTTGCGCGGCGATTGTGCACGCAGGCCCCGCCCTGGGCGCTCGCTTTACGCAGTACACGGCCGAGTTCGAACCTGGCGGCGAACTGGGCGGCACGATCGCGCAGCGCTTCATCTTTATTATGGAAGGCGCTGTCAAACTGGATGTGCACAAACAGCAAAGCGAACTCACTGCTCGCGGTTATGCCTACCTGCCGGCAGGTTTGGGGCACCAGATCACGGCAACGCAGAGGAGCCGCGTGGCTGTAATTGAGAAGTCGTATGAGTCCTTAGCGACGATCAAACCACCGCATTTAATTGTGTCGCACGAAGACCGCGTTACGTCGCATCCGCTCGGAGATGATCCCGGCTTGCAGGTCAAATGTCTTTTGCCGGACGAGATGAGCTTCGATTTCGCGGTCAATACCATGGTCTACCGGCCCGGTGCCGCGCTCAGTATGGTTGAAATGCACGTGATGGAACACGGCCTCATCATGCTCGAAGGTGGAGGAATCTACCGGCTCGGAGATTCGTGGTATCCGGTCACGGCCGGCGATTTCATCTGGATGGGGCCTTGGTGTCCGCAGTGGTTCGGAGCAATCGGAAGAGTCCCCGCCAAATATCTCATCTACAAGAACTGGAACCGGCATCCGTTGGCAGACGTTCACAAATGAAAATCGAAGTTGACCGGCACCGGCTGATATCGGAGATCGAAGCACTCGCCTCGATTTCCGATGCGGAAGCGCCTGCGGTCACGAGAATTGTTTTTACGCCTACCGACCTGAAAGCCCGCGCGTGGCTGAACTCCCGCTGCGAAGAAGCCGGCCTTGCCGTGCACCACGATCCGATTGGAAACACCTTCGCGCGCTGGACCGGTTCCGATCGCACGCTGCCGCCAGTCGGAACAGGTTCTCACATCGATGCGATTCCGAACGCGGGGAAATACGACGGGGTGGTCGGAGTTCTCGGAGGTCTGGAGGCGATTCGAGCTCTGCAACGAAGCGGATTCCGTCCCCGGCATTCCATCGAACTGCTGGTGTTCACCTCGGAAGAGCCCACGCGTTTTGGGGTCGGATGCCTGGGCAGCCGAATGCTTTCGGGAACTCTTTCTGCCGATGCCGCGCGGCAGTTCAAAGACAACGAAGGCGCATCGCTCGATGACGTTCGCGAAAGAGCCGGCATCCGCGGAGACCTTGAAGCCGTCAAACTTCCCAGCGGCTACTACAGCGCTTTTGTTGAGCTGCACATCGAGCAGGGCCCTCGGCTGGAGCGACAGGGGACCCCGCTCGGAGTGGTGACCAGCATCGCGGCGCCAGCGAGTCTTCGTATCTCTATCGAGGGTTCAGGCGGGCATGCGGGCGGAGTTCTGATGCCCGACCGGCGCGACGCCCTCTGCGCCGCAGCCGAGCTGATTCTGGCCATCGAGAATGCCGCGCGGACCAGCGGAGCCATCGACACGGTGGCGACGGTCGGCATCTGCGAGGTTTTTCCAGGCGCCGTCAACAGCATTCCCAGCCGAGTTCATCTCAGCGCCGACATTCGCGATACCGATCTCAATAGGCGTGACGGCTTGATGCGGCAGATAGAGACCGCAAGTCAGGCGATCTCGGCGAAACGGCAGGTTCCGATTACCGCCGAGGTGCTGAACGCCGATGCGCCTGCCGATTGCGCGACCGCAGTGGTTGAAGCCCTTTCTGAATCCTGCGAAAAATATAATTTTAAGTTTCTTCCCATGGTGAGTCGTGCCTACCATGACTCGCTGTTCATGTCACGCATCGCTCCCACCGCCATGCTGTTTATCCCTTGCCGCAACGGATATAGTCATCGCCCCGATGAATATGCCTCGCCGGAAGATATTACCCGGGGAACATTGGTGCTCGCAGAAACTCTGGCGGCGCTTTCCCAGTAATGCTTATCGCTCGGAATAAGTTGGCGTGGCCGTCGAATTACGAAGTTTGGCATACCCGGGCTTGATAATCGAGTAGATAAAATCGCAGCGCTGCTTATAAGGCAGAAACGCGCTCTTCATTGCATTGATGGTGATCTTCTCGAAATCATCCATGGACAAACCGAAGGTGTCCGCCGCGGCCTCGAACTCCTGAGTCATGCTGGTGCTGCTCATCAACCGGTTATCGGTGTTGAGGGTGACGCGAAACTTCTCCTCATAGAGAATCTTGAAAGGATGCTCGGCCAAGCTGGGCGTGGCACCGGTATGGACGTTGCTGATGAGGCAAATCTCCAGCGGAATGCGCTTGTCGAGAACGTATTGCGCCAGATCGCCCAACTTCACGGCCCTGCCGTCGACCACTGCGATGTCGTCGATCAAGCGCGTTCCGTGTCCGATCCGATGCGCCCCGCAGTACTGAATCGCCTGCCAGATCGATTCCTTGCCATAGCCTTCGCCGGCGTGAATCGTAATATTGAAATTCTCCCGCTGAATGTAGTGAAAAGCATCGACGTGCTTCTTGGGAGGATAACCGCCTTCTTCCCCGGCAAGATCGAAGCCGACGACTCCGCGCTCACGAAAATCCACAGCGAGTTCCGCCATCTCGAGCGATACATCCATGTTGCGCATGGCGCAGATGATTAAGCCCGAAGCAATTCCAAAATCCTTGCGCCCTCGCTCCAGTCCCTTCAAGACCGCCGAGACGACCTGTTGGTGGGTCAATCCGTTTCGAGTGTGAAAGATGGGCGCAAAGCGGGTTTCAAAGTACACCACTCCATCTCTGCTGAGATCCTCGGCCTGTTCATAGGCGACACGTTCTAGAGCGTTCTCCGTTTGCATGACCGCGATGGTGTGTGCGAAGCCCTCCAGATATTTGGCGAGACTTCCGTGGTTCGCGCCTTGATGAAACCATTCCGCCAGCGCTTTGGGATCGGTCGCCGGAAGTTCCCCGTATCCCGCGTCTCTTGCCAATTCAACCACGGTTTGCGGCCGCAGCACGCCATCCAAATGCTCGTGCAAGAGAACTTTGGGAAGACTCCGCAAACGCTGCTTATCAAGTTTCATCAAATGATCCGGGAACGGCGTACACGCTGCATTTGTCCACCTAGCCGTCACTCTGCTCCGATATCCTCGTTCCACACCTCGGGGTTTTCGCGGATATATTCGCCCAACAACGAGGCACACTCCGAAGAATCGAGATCAAGGACTCGTATGCCAAGCGAGCGGAGCCACTCCATGCCTCCCTGAAAATTGCGGCTCTCTCCGACGACCAGCGAACCGAAGCCAAACTGCCGGACCAGTCCACTGCAATACCAGCACGGCGCCAGCGTGGTCACCATGGTTAGGCTTCGATAGCCGCGCTGACGTCCCGCATTGCGGAAAGCATCGGTCTCCCCATGCATGGAAGGGTCGTTGTTCTGCACTCGACGGTTATGACCCAAGCCAATGAGCTTGCCCGAGTCATCAAAGATCGCAGCTCCGATCGGGATGCCTCCTTCAGCCAGCCCTTTGCGGGCTTCCGCCAACGCAACCGCCAACATTGCGGAATGGTCAAGCGCCGGCATGATCCCGATTATATAGGCGGCGGCGCGTTAGGCCGTCTGGCCCCAAATCCCGGGAGGAGGAAGCGGTTCGCTCCCGCGATTCTCCACGAACTTAGGCCTCGAACGCCATAGCGTCCCATGCCCACACATGAAGCGCGCCGCTGCGTGATAAAATTCATTGTCAACGCCGAGTAGCCAGTGACACACGGCGTCTGTAGTTGCATATGCCGCAATAGATGGAGGCGCGTAGCTCAGTTGGTTAGAGCGCTACCTTGACACTCTAACTAGACACGCAGAATCAGGGAGTTAGAAGGTACACAGGGAACGGTTGAGCACGTTTAGAGCGTTGAGATACTCGTTCCGTTCCCAGAGTTGTTCCCACGTTTTGCACCATCGTTGGTGCAGGCGATTGTTACCGCGACAAGATGGCAAGCGGGCGGGTTGTTTCTGGCAAACTCCCGTTGTGTTGAGCACGCAAACAGAGCGCAGAAATTCTCAGTTGGTGACGCCTGTTTTCGCCAACAAATCCGCCGATGCCCTGAATATGGTAAATTCCGCTCGTGTGCTGAGCTTCGACGACGAGCGCTGGAGCCAACTTACGGGAGGTTACAAGATTCCATTCGACCCCCGTCCTCCCCTCGCGAAACTTGAGAATCAGCGCGACACCACAACAGCTTGGCAAGAGCTTTGGGAGGAATTGCACCACCAAGGCGACGTTGGGGATGCCTCGTACGCCGCGATACCAGAGCTCGTAAGGATTCATCGGAACAGCCGTACGGCTGACTGGAACACCTACGCAATGGCGGCAATCATTGAATTGGCTCGCACTGAACGTGGGAATCCCGAGGTGCCGGACTGGTTGCAAGAAGAGTATTTCCGCTCGATTCAAGAATTGGCTGAAATGGGCGCTAAGGAAATTTTGCGTGCCGATGATTCGGAAGCCATCCGTGCCATTCTCAGCGTCATTGCGATTGCCAAAGCTCTTCGGACGCATGGGAAGTTCCTCGTAGAGTATTCCGAGGACGAGTTGTTGGAAATGGAATCCCGATGAGTGTAATCGCCTGTAGCTGTTGAAAGACTCTTTTTAGGGAAACTCAACAGCGAAATTCGTTCGTAAGCTATTGAATGTTCGTCGGCCGTAGACGCTGAAATTCACTGAAATTACTGCTTTGGTTCCTTTTTCAACAGCCAGGCCTGTTCTCGTCAACCATCAGGCTCAGTGCTAGGCAAGTCGAAGAAGAAACCGGTGCTCACTGGAGACGTGAATGTGGAACTGGATCGCTTGCAATTCATCAACAATCCAAGTTGTTCTCACCCTATTAACGCTGCTCGTCCTGCTGCGTTACGTGTGGGACACAAGGAGGATTGCGAAAGCCAGCGTGCAGCAAATCGAGAACGCACAGGCACCATTCCTAGCAGTGCGTCAGCAAGAGCATCTTGAAGGTCAGGTAGGCGGTTGGGTACTAGAGAACCAAGGCTTTGGACCGGCGCTTAACATCGTCTGTAGCTATCGCCAGAATCAACAAGACGTGCGAGTGCAAATGTACAGTCTTGGTCCGAGAACGCCGCGCAGCTTGGGAAATCATTTTGCGAACGCTCGTGGCACGCCGGAAGGATTCAAGATCGAATATGAATCAGTGTCCGGGAAAAAATACAGACCCTCATCACATGGGAAGGCGAAGAAATGAAAACGCATTTCAGAAAACTCTAAACAACAATCTAGCCTTCATTCGCGTCGAACTGCTGTGCCCCTAAGTGGCTGCATAAAATCAGTGAAAATTGACCAAAGGCGAACAGACGGCGCAAGCTGGTGTAATCGCCTGGTTACGACAGTTAACGCAGTGGAGGATGATCCTGTTGGATCACGGCTGTGAGACGGCGCAGCGCATCTTTACGTCCTCGCAAGCTAGCATCAAGAAAGTCGAGGACCGCGTGACAGGAGTGCAGATTCACCTCGTATCCAATTTGCCTTGTGGGCCATCGGGATTGGGTGGCATCGGGACAGACAGCCTGATGGCAACCATCCCCCATTCTGTAAAGTCGCCGTGGTTAGCTTTAGCGAACTGCACGCGGTCAAGGTGGGCCCAGTGCAATGCATCGATTGCAGACAAATCGAGCTTAACGCCCTGCGACCCGTCAGCACGGCGTAAGTCCAGTAGTGCAGCACGTAATTTCCGTCCAGGGGCATACTCAAGGAGTTGTTTCAGCACCCGCACGCCGCCGCTCATCCCGTAGGAAGCGTCGAGACCGATGACCGCACGAACCTTGGGATGCCGCAGCGCCAACTGGACGGCAACCTCTCCACCGGCGCTGTGGCCCGAAGTTGCGAGGTGGCGGAAATCGACTTCTGGGAGGTCATGCAGCGCGATAAGAGCAGCGTCAAAATCGTCTGCATGCATTGAGATCTCCTGCGGAGAGCTGCCTAGGTCAATCTCCTGATCCGATGGGCCAAGTTGCGGTACAGTCGCGACGACGTATCCATGGCTGGCAAGATATTCGCCCAACTCGACATTTGCGTCTGCCCGCGATCCTTTGCCGCCCGAATAGAGCACCAGCGGAAAATGTCCGTGGCTCGGAGGAGCATCGCGGTATGCGGCCACCGCGAGGGAGAGTAGCTTATCGAATGTCGGTTGACCGGGAGGCGATAGCTCGCGGAGATCTTCCAACCAGCCCCCCATATCATTCTTGTCGAGCCGGTCATTGAATTCGCGGAAACCCACAGGGCCGTCGTGACGCAAGTAGTCCCCATATTTCATCGGTTCGGCCGACGTGGAGGGAACAGCCGGATACCATAAGCCCACCCGAATAGGCCGTCCAAGATCGGGGATGTGTCCGGTCGCCTCTTTACTCCAATTTCGGCGATGGTCGCGATACTATAGGACGCGGAACCCGACTGAGTATGGTCCCGCACCGAGATCGCTCCAAAACGGCATCGCGGCTTGCCGAGTCTGCTTAACTTGCGCGTTCGGGGTCACCGGTGTCATTACGGCGAGTAGACCAAGGCAGACTCGAACTGCTGGCTTCATCGAGATCCCCAAGTAATCACAGAGTCCTGTAGTACTGATGCATATAGACGACGCAGTGGCTCTTCCGTTTCAGTGAATTCCGGTTCCGTTGATAGTTGGCGTAACAATCGCCATATCACTCATCGAGGCTGCCGAGAATTGCTACCTAGCTCTGATCTGGTCTATGAATCGGACGACCGACTCATCAGACCAATTGCTTGCACCGGCATGTTCGGCCACGATGGAGCCGTTTCGATCGTAGATAAACGTGGATGGGTATTGGTTTAGCTGCATCGAATCGGGGATGTCCCGATCTTCCGTGACATAGAAGGGCAAGTTCAGCTTGTTCCGGTACGCGTACGAGCGCACGGCACGAGGCGAGTCCAATCTAGATACGATGAGGAATTCAACATCGGAATCCCCTCGATAATGATCATAGAGCTTTTGCACCGTGGGCATTTCTGCTACGCATTGCACGCACCAGGTCCCCCATAAATTCAGGAGCACAACTTTGCCGTGCGAAGCCGCAAGATGCCGTATGGTTCCGTCGAGTGTGCGATACGTGAAATCAGGCGCGGGAATGGACTGGCGAACTAAAACTGGTGCCGCAAGCCTCGATTCGATCCTATATTGAACGAACTTGAAAAACCCGAATAGTCCGAGTGCCGATATCGCGAGCACGATCAGGATGGCGATGCCGATCCGTTTTATCGGTCCTGCCATAATTTACCCTCCGGTATGTACAGTCACAGCTACCCAACTCCCCACTGTACTCAGGTACGTATCGAACTGCTCGCTGGTTCCCCCGCAAACGATTACTGAAAAATCGCGATTTCACTTATTGACCCCGGTTCCCGGCGAACAAACGGCGCAAGCTTGTGCTAACGCCTGGTTACAACAGCTATCTGGATAGGCAAGTCTAGGCGTAAACTGCTTGACGGAATTCCCTCAGCAGAACCTGCGCAGACGCGGTACTAGTTATTGGCGAGGCCCTGAACAGCTAGTAGCGAGATGAATTCGAACCGAGGCCAAGTTGATCCGGCTCCTTAATGTCTATATCCCAGTCCGTACTCTGATTCTGCTGATCGGAGAGGCCCTGATCACATCGGGCTCGTTCCTGCTCGGGGTCGTGTTAGTACGTCAACAAGACACGTACATTGCGCTCTTCTATGAGCACGGCTTCTACAAGATCCTCTTATTTACGCTGCTGGTATTGCTGTGTTCGCACTGGTTCGACCTGTACGACACCGCGCCCTCAACACCAAAGGTGAGCTTTATTTCCGCTTGCTCATGGTCCCTGGCCTGCTGGCATTGATCCTGGCGGCTGTCGCCTCCATAAAGCCTGAGTACTTGTTGGGGGGCGGTCTTTCGGATGTTGGCCGGTACGGTCCTTCGGAGATCGGCCTGGTCATCCTCACCGTTGCTCTGTTCGGATGGCGGTTTGGCTTTACCTGGCTGATCCAGCTGCCGATTCTAGTTGAGCGCGTCTACGTCCTCGGTACCGGCGAGCGCGCCCAGCGGGTGGTGCTGGGCCTGCGCCAGAATCCTGAACTCGGCGTCGAAATCGCCAGCTGGACGGGCAAGATCGAAGGCGCGATCACCCGCGAGTCGGTAGGGGCGCACCTGATAGAAGTTGTCCACAAGCAAAAAGTTCATCGCGTTATCCTGGCCATGCCCGAGCGCCGCGATACCATCCCCATGCCTGAACTGCTTAGACTGCGCATGCAGGGGGTTAAGGTCCAGGAAGCCACTTCCTGGCTGGAGAGAATCTCGGGCAAGATTGAGGTCGAGAATCTGTCTCCCAGCTGGCTGGTGTTGGGCGAGGGTTTTCGCCGCAGCACCGCTTTCACGATGGTTCGGCGGGAACTGTCGGTTGTCTTCTCGCTGATCGGTCTTATCCTCGCACTGCCTTTGATTCCGTTCATCATGCTCGCCATCCGCCTCGACTCCAAGGGGCCCGTCTTATATACCCAGCCGCGAGTGGGTAAGAACGGACGCCTCTTCAAGCTGGCGAAGTTCCGCACTATGCGCCAGGACGCCGAAGCGGCCAATGGTCCGCAATGGGCGGTCGAAAACGATCCCCGCGTGACCCGCGTCGGCAGACTTCTCCGCTCTTTGCGCCTCGATGACATTCCCCAGTTGTGGTGCGTGCTTAGAGGCGATATGGCATTGGTCGGCCCGCGGCCCGAGCATCCGGAATTTGTCGAGTGGCTCTCCAAAGAGATTCCTTATTACGGGGTGCGCCACGCGATGCGGCCCGGCCTCACGGGCTGGGCGCAGATCAAATACAAGCACGTCAGCACGGTCGAGGATGCGCGCGAAGAACTCCAGTACGACCTCTTCTACATCAAGAACGCTTCGATTGGTCTGGACCTGCTGATCATGTTCCTCACGGTCAAGACGGTTCTGTTGCGCCGAGGTGCCCAGTAGGCCCCCTTTTCAGAGGAGCACAGGAATTGAGCGAGTCGCAGGCTCGTCAAAAACTGGAGTCTACCCGTTGTTGACGAAACATCCCGATTTCACTCATTGACCAGGTTAATGCGCTGAGGAGGCGGGCTTCTTTACCGCGTCGAGCTTCATCCTTGCTTTCGCTTCTTAGCAAGACGTTCCAACTCTCGCTCGTATGCGTCCCGGCGTGCCAGCTGCTCACGTTCTCTCTCGCGCATGTTCACTTCCAATTCGTGTCTAACTCTGCTGGTTTTTCTCTCATATCGTGGGTTCAGCAACCACAGAATGGAATGTCGATCCGCCGCATTCGGATTGGCTTCTTTCGTGCCCAATCGATGGGAGGGCAGTTTCTGAAAAGGAGCGAGAGTGGCCGTTTGCGGCTGCGTCCGCCAGTTCAATTCTTCCAGCCGATTTCGCAGCTCATCCCCGCATGTCTTACGAGGATTGCAATGTTCACAATCTGGACGGTGGATTCTCAGCAGAGACAACAAGTAGCATTTTAACTTCATGACCTTACCTCGCACTTCGGGTCATTCGCCTCAGGCGGTGTTGCGTCTCAACTGGCGGGAACTGCTCTTCGGAGAGGCGGACGTATTATGCCACAGGATGCAGGTGTCGCTTTCAATAAAACTGGCTACCTCTGGATGATGAGATCGCTGGGAGCCACAGCGCAACGCAGTACATATCTGTTATCTGTTGAAACATCCCCATTACACTCAGAACCCCCTCCGCGCGGGGCGGAAAGAACGGCGTAGCTTGAAACAGAGAGAAGAAAATGGTCTTCCTTAAGAGCCTGTTGGCGGGAGTTACCCGAAGCGGCTGTGGGCAGGGCGTCGAAACGCGCCCATGAAATCGTCCAGTTCTTGGAGCGAGAACGGTTTTTTCAAAACAGGGGAACCCGTCATAAAAGCAAATTTCTGTTCTGGATTCTTCTGACGTAAGGCATCAATGAATTTCGCGCCCCCGGCACTAGAACCGCGAACGAATTTCAACGCGATAAGAACAACATCGTAGGGTCCTCGGTTGCAGTAGATACGGAGAGCCTCGTCGCAGTCGGGCGCGAGTCCAACTTCGTACCCCAGCTTATTGAGCATGACGCCGGTGGCTTTCAAAACCACGTCTTCTGCTTCGACCACCAAAACCTTCATCCGTCTCCTCTCACGTCACGAACGAAATGACATCAGCATCTACGAAAGCTAGGCTTCCTCGACTTTGCTCATTTGGCTTGTATTGTGTCACTTCGGAGAAGTACTGTCACCAGTGTCCGTGTTAACTGTTGCAAAATCGCGTCTCTAACAATGTCGGCGATGTCAAGCACTTTCGCGCACACTACAGCATGCACTCGGAGAAGAGCGCCATTTCGCTCTCGTGGAAAAGGTGCCGATCCAACCAAGGCTCGCTCGCAATCAAGTTTCAGGTCAGGAACTCAGTCTGACCCATGCATCTCTTCGGTCCACAACCTCGATCATGATTACTACTTCGAACTCCTCGGTGAAGAGGAGCGGGACGCCCAATCAATTACTCGGTGTTGGACTGCACACCATCGCGATTTCCGGGCTGTCCCGCGTGCGAACCGAACTTTCTAACTTGCTCGTAATCCCATCCCTTGCGCCACATCCAGAACATCTGAACCGCTAACCTGCGGGCCATGGCGACCTTGGCAATCTTCCGGCCTCGCCGCATCGCCAGGTGGAAGTACTTATTGCGCCACTCCGGGATGCTGCGTGCCGAAACTTGCGCCGCTTCCACCAACAGAAAACGCAGCAGCGCGTTCCCTTGTTTTGTGATGTGTCCCAGCCGTCGTCGATTCCCGCTCGACTCCTCCAATGGCACCAGTCCCAGATAGCTTGCGATCTGCTTGCCACACTGAAAACGATCCGCCGTTCCGATGATTAGCACGAAGGCCAGTGCGGTCAGTGGACCCACCCCGGGATGCGTCATCAGTCGCTGCGCCGCAGGACACTTCTCCGCTTCCTGCTCGATGGTTTGCGTCAGATCCGTGATCGTGGGATTCAGCCGATCCATCAGCTCCAGCAGATCGCGTCGTCTCCGGCTCGCCCACGGAGCTAACCGGAACGCCTCCAGTTGCCCTCGTCCCGCCTCTCGCCACAACCGCTTCTTACACCGTAGGCCTTCGTTGAGCGCCACCGCTTGCAGTTGGTTCATGATCCGGGTGCGCGCCTGCACCATGCGGTGTCGGTGCCACAGCAGTTGCCGCAGATCGCGATTCTCCCAGCTCGGTACCCAGATCCGCGGAAAGTCATCTTTCAGCATTAATTTCAGAATCAGTTGCGCATCCTGGCGATCCGTCTTCTGTTTGCGTACTCGCTTGGTTCGGATCTCGGCGGCGTCCCCGATCCACAACTCAAAGTTCAACTCCACCAGCAGCCGTTCAAACCAGCGCGCCTGTCCACTGGCTTCCATCCCCACGCGCACCTTTATTCCCTGGGCCGCAAGATCACGGTAGAACTTCTCCGCTTCCTCGCGTTGCTGCAGCCGCCGCTCTTGCAGTTCTCCAGTGTCGGTATCCACAAACGCAATTTGTTGGAAGGCCGGGTGGTAATCGCATCCTATAATCATCATGTTCGGCTCCTTTCTCCCGAGCCTTTTGGTTGGTTCGCACCACCAAGCTTACTCGGGTCCGGGAGCCGACATTGTTATGGAATCAATTACACTCATCATCGCGATTTAGCCGCTGTCTAATTTGGCGTAGACCGCAACGAACCATCCCCAGCCAGCAGGGCATACACCGTCGCCCAGAACACCTCGGTAACGTCTGGACGGGCGTGGGAACCAGTTGCAATCATCGTTCTCGCCTAGACTCTAAGGATGCCCCGCAATCAAATCCAGAAATCACTGTTTGTTCTGCTGCCCGCAATCATGTTCTTCGCCGGTTGCGGTGCGCTCAACCCGTTCTGCGGGACTGCCCGTCCCAAGCCCGGGTTGACTTTGCTCGCACCGAACCCGGTCGCCCTTAGCCAGGTTCAGCAGGGCTTACTGCTTACCGTCAACGGCAGCCACTTTTATTTGAATTCGATCATCCTGTGGAACGGCGCGGCATTGCCCACCACCGTCATCAGTAGCACCGAGTTGCAAACCACGATTACCACGAGCCAGATCTCAGCTCCCGGCACCGCCCAGATTGCCGTGCACACTCCTGCCAACCCGGCCGGAGACCTCGGTTGCGACAGCGGCGGGAACAGCAAAGCGTTGACCTTCACGGTCACCTAGCAGCGGGCATCCTTTCTACCGCAGGCCTATTCCTGCGAGTCTGAAAACATAGTTGATGTCCCGTCGCCAATTCGGAAACGATGTGTTGGTTGAAGAGATATCACGATTCCAAGGACCCATCCCCGGCAACGAGGCCAATGGCGTAGTTGGTGCTAACGCCTGATAGCGTCAACTGACCCCGACATAGTGGACCTCGACACAGAATCGGCATAAAGTAGAACTCACAAAAGGAAGGCGAGTCGTTAGCGATACCACTACCACTGATGAGCGAACAGACGCGAAGCAATGTACTTCGACAGATAATTTGCGCTGATTGTCATGAACGCCCAGCAGTTTGTTCTGGGATAGCAGCGGCGGGCATTGAATGGGGAAGTAAGCCTTTGTGCGAGGAGTGCGGAGATAGGTGGCGCGGAGCTATCGAACCGCTCGACCCGTGTCTCCATGTGTGTGACGTTTGCCACAAGCGGCCATCAATCAACTTCATAACAAGCCACGCAGAGCAAACCTGGCCAGCTTGGAAAGACTTTACGAGAAAGGAAATGTTCGCATTCTGGGCGAAGCGCCGTTACGTTTGTCAGGAGTGCGGACAAACCGGGGCGGCTGCCACCCGCCCGGAGTGTGCCAAAACTTGATTGCAGGCCAGGCAAACGGGCGCGAAGGCGAGGCTACACCGTGCAGTAATCCATGCGCGTGACCATCTCACCACGTCAGGTGACATCGCAAACATCGGGGTTGATCAATTGTCGTAATATCGCGATATCACTTATTGACCGGGTTGTGAGCGCAATCACAGACAGCAGCGTTCCGGCAAGACTACTATCGGCTTGGAGGAATCAAAACTGAATACTACAGATTGGCAGCCCGGCCCCGTACAAGGATGAGAGCATCTCGTGCAGCCGCCGCTCGACGGTGAGGGGCCCGGGCTTTCTTCTAATCTGAATGTCCTTACTGGAGTGCGCTTAAGCCTCTTGAAGATCGAGCCGCACTTGTCGAAGTGTGGTGGCTTTCTCCGGGTCCATTCCGGGCCGCAGATCAGTCGCCTCCAGGAAATAACGCCAACCTGCCCTTCGCTGTTCCTCGCTCTGACTCCAATCGAAATCGTCCAGAGTTTTTTGAGCGACCTTAATCCCCTTGATGACGGCCACAACTCCCCCCGGCTGGTAGGTTCGCTCGTTAAACCGAACCACCGCGAATGAAGACTCGGATTCGTCTGTCATACCACACCCCGAGGCGTTGTTTGTTCAGGCGAAGATGGGGAACGCCTGATTGAGAACATTCTGTGCCGTCTTCTACCAGATCACTGCGCCCAAGAAAATAGGGACGACTCTTCAACGAGCCGTCCCGCACCGCGAACGATCCCTCTTACACTGCTACGGCGACGTTATGGAAGGTCGAGGTGACGGCCTCAAACGTCTGAACCTTGGGCGTTCCATCGATCATTCTTGCCAAGGTTTTCAATACTTCCGGGTAGGTAGTGGTGTTGTAAGCTTCTGCGTTGGCTTTGCTCTCCCACAGACTGATTGCAATCACATCCACGCTGCCAGGATTTGACAATGTGATTTCGTCCTTGAAGCCCTTCTGCTTGCGAAGTAAAGGAAGGACTTGGTTTTCAAACGTGCGGGTATAGTCAGAATACGTGTTCGATTTCAAACGAAAAGATACATTGCGTGCAAACATTATCAACCTCCACTGGTTGTTGTCGCTAACGCTAAGAGGAGAGAACTTCAGATGGGCTGACTTAGTTTCAGGGAACCTGAAAGAGGTGGGAGCCACCTCACCTTCAACACTAGACCTCCAGAACGCTATTGTCAAACTGCCCGGAACCTCAGACAGCCAGATGGGCCGAGCACCGAAATTCGCCGACTCTTACGCATGGTTGTCTTAACATCGCCATATCACTCATTGACCCGGGTTCTGAGTGCTAACGCCTGATTACGTCAATTGAGGACGGGTCCACGTGTGATGAGTCCCCTAGCTGGCGGTGCGAAATTTGGAAGGACGGTGTTCTTGTTCTATCGACGCGAGCATGGCTCGAGCTTGTAGGATCAGTTTCGACGCGAGCTGATTCTTTGAAACTACCGCGTGTATGCCAGCCGCACGTGCTAGCTGTTCAACATGGGGTCCGTCTTGGACGGTGAACAAAATAATCCGTGTATCGGGCAGAAGTTTCCTGAGCAGCGGTGCTGCATCGAGCCCAGTCATCACGGGCATAGAAAGGTCCAAGATGATTAGGTCGGGTTTGAGACTTTCAGCTTTCTCAACCGCGTCACGTCCGTTTTCTGCTTCCCCTGAAATTTCAAAGTCAGGGGTTAATTCAAATAGTTGGCGCACCAAGGAACGCACGACGGAGTTGTCATCCACCAGTAAAACGCGCTTCTTAGGCATTTGAATTTGCCCCTTAGCGCAAGGTTGGATGCGTAAAGCCGGTGGTCTGGCAGTTACTTTTTGTTCCAGTCCGGATAGCCTAGCTTTTCCCTCTGGATGTCCCGCAGAGTCCGTATGGCGTCAGAAATGGCTTGCTGCTCCTCGTGCCCCTGTGCGCACTCGACCAATGCTTGCGACCGCAGGAAGATGGCTGCTTCTGCGGCATCCACGAGCTTCCGCAACTTCTGCGCGTCACCTTCAAGAAGTGCCGCTTCAAACTCGCGCTGCCAGTGCGGGTATTTTATGTTCTGGGATGTTGAAGTATCGTGGTCAGTCATTGGCGTTCTCCCTAAGAGTCTCTAACAAAACCTAAAAGTCCCCGCAAGGTGCATAAACAAGTGGCACATCCCTCACGCGCAGTGAGGCGAACAACTCACTTGTGAATTAAATTTAGCCGTTACGCGCCCGTGGTTCTCGTGTGATCGGCGCAAATATGGGATGTAAACTCTTTGTCGCGCTGCAATTCGAAGTTGCTCATCATTTCATCGAAAGATTTGCCGGTGGGCGCACTAGAGGGTTTGAACCGCCAGCCACATTCGGAGCAACCAAAACCCTGAAAACGCTTTTCCTCAATCCATACCAGCTTCCGGCTCATTGCCGCCTGTATCGCAACGCCCCAACGAGTACCCGCTTGCCGTCAAGGGACGAAACGTTCTGGTTCGCCATTAACGGCTCCTTTCGTAGCGGCGTACTGCCTGATTCCATTACCTTGAATTTCATTGGTATCTCCACCTTCTCAGGACAAGAGTCCGCCTTAAAGCGTGCAGGCCGGGTGCCAATGTCGAGCGGCGAGCGGCGATTCCTTTAATTGCATTGTTCTTAGGAAGTTAAGGGGGATAGGGCAGCTTGGACTAGCGGCGATTCGTGGGGTTCCGGTGGCCCGGTTCCACCAGGATGGTGGTTTTCGGCCGTGCTGTTCTCTCTGATGGCTTCGACATGTTGAAAGGTCCCCGCACGATGTTCGCGCGATTATTGTCGCAAAATCGCGATTGCACTCATTGACCCTGCAGGTCGTAAGTGAAAACGCCTGCTTGCCGTTGGGTAGGCAAAGCCAAAACCCGGACTTATCGCCTTTGAAACAGTCGATGACCGTGGGAGTGAGGATCTATTTGGCGGAAGCGGTAGCTTTCACGCCAATGGTTCGGACAGCCTCGTCCACGATAGCGTAAAGAAGCTGGTCGTGGTCGGCTTTGGCGCGAGTCTTGATCATCATGCCCATCCGTCGCCCTGCGGCTGCCGAATCAGGCAGACGGAGGCCGCGCTTCTGCGCTGAAAACTGAGCGAGTTGCTCAACGATATCGAAGAAGGCTTCTTCGTTTTTCCCGCTGGAGCCAGGCATCGTGGACCGTGGCTGTGACTATCTGATCCATGGGATAAGTCTTGTCATTGGCATCGGTCTGGGGATGAGCCGTAATCTCGGGCTGTTGGGCCGCGGAAGCTTTGAGGTTGAACGCTGGCATACAGAGAGACGTTGCAGCCAGGAGAGAAGCGGCGAGGAAGAGGTGTGCTTTCATGATATTTCCTTTCTTCGGCAGTCGAGTCTTAAGACAGGTCAGCGGCGATTGTAATCGTCCCTCCGACGGTTGTTCTGGTTCGCCTCGCCGACGGCAGCACCGATTCCGGCCCCGGCTGCACCGCCGATAATGGTGCCCTTCAGTCCGCGGCCGAAAATCGCGCCGAGGACAGCACCGCCGGCACCCCCGATGAGTGCGCCCTTGCCGGGTCCTATCCCGCCTTGTCGCTGCTGATAATAGCCGTTGTTTTGGCGGTAGCGCTCATCGTAGCCGTCCTGTTCATGTCGAGGGTCGTAATATTGACCGCCACGTCCACCGTCGCGGAGGCCATTGGCGAAATGAGAAGGCGGGCGACCGTTGCGATCGCGATGATCATCCCTGTTGTCCTGGTATTGGCCACCAGTGCGGCTGTCAGGGCGTTGGCTAAACGACGGCAATGAGATCAGTAGGAGAGTCGCGGTGAGGAAAACTTTCCAACTCGAAGCCAACAGGCATTGCAGCTCGGGCGCTCTGTACACGACGATCTCTAGGTTAGAAGACAAGGGCTATCTTTCCTCTCACCCCGGTGTGCCGACTGCTGAACGTGGCGGGCGAGCGAAGAATTTTCTTCAGGTCACCGAAAGTGGGAAGGCTGCATTGCGCCAATTCTATGCTCCAACTCACCAGCTAGCTGACGGGGTTGCGGATCTTACTCTCGCAAGCGATGTACATAAGATTCTCTTGATTAGCGACGTCCCACTGAATCTCTCAGAGGTTCTGGACAGGGTGGGCAAACTCGGCTGGGCTCTGATGGAATGCGACGAACCCTTTAAGGTTCTCGCTTCAGTTCTCTATCGTCTTGTCGCGGAACATCTCGTATACGCGATCACTAAAAACGGCGAGGCCGCTTGGAAAACGAGTCCAGCTGTGGCCGTGAAGGGTGCGTTGGGTGAAAAGGGCGCCACGCTATTGCCGCCTGGGGGCTTCGTCGACGAGTCGTAGCAGGTCAGTCGCCAACCTAAGCCCCAATTTACGCTCACATTAAGGCGACGTTACACAAGCGTCACGAGAAAGGGTAAACGAATGACTGCATCACGTAACGAACCAAAACTAATGAAGGCTGCGCGACTCATCCTCGAAGAGCACAATGACCTGATTGACAGTGCGCCTCGGGGCACGCTTTGGCGGTTGGAGCAAATCGCGGATGAACTGCAAAGAATAGAGGATCATCTGTGACCAACTTTCTCGAAACCGCGCTGCGCAACGCGGCGAGGGGCTCCGAATCATTCCGCTCCGAGTCAATGAGAAAGTCCCCTTCCTTGTTGGTTGGCCCGATCTAGCCACCACAAACGAAGCCACGATTCGGGAGTGGGCTGCTAAGTGGGCTGACATTAACTGCGGCGTAGCAGGCGGCGCCGATATCATAATTCTCGACACCGACCGCCTGGATCGCCTCCAAGAAATTTGCGGCACAGACTGGGAGGCATGGTCCAAGACTTTCTCCGTTAGCAGCGGTCGTCCTAATCGACTGCACCTCTATTATCTGGCGACGGCGGAAGTCCTGGCGTGGGGAAACAAACGGTGGAAAGAACAGGGACACGATGGAAATGTGTTCGAGATCAAGGGACGCGGCGCCCAAATAGTCGCTGAAGGCTCCGTCCATCCAATCACAGGCGGGAAGTATCGCCCAACTCAAGATATTCCGCTAGTTCCC
The DNA here is from genome assembly GCA_963772195.1 of uncultured Acidobacteriaceae bacterium. Classification (GTDB taxonomy): domain Bacteria; phylum Acidobacteriota; class Terriglobia; order Terriglobales; family Acidobacteriaceae; genus Acidiflorens. Next base: position 368,018 of record CAVYWE010000008.1, read on the forward strand.
TTTCCGCCTGCCATGTTTCATCTACTCAAGGATTGGTGGGGCAAACAGAATCCTAGCGGCAAGCGGGAGTGGAACCTTCCGGTCCACGATGGCGAAGGCCGAGATGATTTTCTTATTCAACAAGCCGGCAGACTATGAAACGTGGGCGCATCGGAGGCGGTGATCCTCGCCCATCTCGCCGACCTGAATTCCGACCCAGCCGTTATGGCGGACCCGAAGAACGAGGAAGACCTAGACCGCATTGCGCGGAGTGCTGCCCGGTACGATGTTCCACCGCCCGAGAATAAAGTGACTTTCGGGAAGACGGCGGCGCCCCCAGAGCCCGCGCCACTGACCGAGCGCAACCGTCCTGTTTATCCCATTGAAGTATGGGACGGGACGGCCGTTGGCGAATTCGCCAAACTGTGCGCCGCGGACAACAACATCCCAGGGAAGGTTTATGCGGAAGCGTTTCGCTGTGTTCTAGGCGCGGTGGTCGGGGACCGGCTTTCATGCCCGGTGGACGGCGCAAAGCCCAGGACTTTCACAATCGTTATTGCCCCGAAAGGCAAGGGCAAGGGAACGGGCATTCGGCGCGCTGTCCTTTTTTTCATTCAAACGTGGAGCAGTGCGAGGACTTCCGTAACGCCTGGATTCCTCTTCGGGGAGCGCGATTCTATTTGGAAGCCCAAGGGAATCGGCGCATGGATTGCCGCTGCGTCTAGCGTGCCGGGCATGGCGCGATTGACCAAGGATCTTGAGTCAACCATTAAGACCAAGACTCATATGTCCTGGGGCAACACCGTGCCCCGTATTCTCAGCGTCCATGAAGAGATGAAAACTTTCCTCAGCGCGTTGTTTATTGAGGGTGGTGTGGGCAGCGGGTTGGAAGGCGTTGTCTGTCAGTTGTGGGATGACGTGACCTTCAACGGCACAGCCACGGGAACGCGCGAAGCCGTCTACGGTGAAATGCTGTTTTCACTGTTAGCCGGTGTGACTGAGGAAGATTGGTTTGACATTCTCAGCCGCGGGAATGCTGTGGGCGGTGGTTTGATGTCCCGCTTGAACCTCATTGGCACCGAAGGCCACTACGAAAACGTCAGCAAAATGAATCAGCCGGACTTTACCGCGCTACAGGAAGCGTTTCTTCCACGGGTTAGGCAGTTGGAAGACGCACCCGTCCGCATACTGTCCAGCAATGCCGCGGACAAGGTGATTAGCGACTGGCAGGAGACGTTACCCGAAGGATCTGAGCGCATCAACGTCCACGCATGGCGCGCGGCGCTGTTGCTGGCGTGGCTGCGACACGAAGACACCATATCAGCTAAGACCGCTGAAGACGCCGTGCGCCTCGCTCAGTATCAGATTGCCTCGCACGAATACTAGCGCGTTAAGGCGGCCGACACCCCCAACGCTAAGGCGCAGGGAAAGATTGTGCGCGCGCTGACGATGAAAGGTCCATTGTCCAGGCGCAACTTGCAGAAGCACACCCACGCGCATCGTGTCGGAACCGATGTCTGGGACCGTGCCCTTGAGGGCTTGCTCAGGGACCGCAGAGTCGGCAAGCGTGAGGATGGACGGTACTTCCTAGCCGCGGATGCGGAGGAAGAGGAATAGCCGCCGCCATGCCGCCAGGGGTGCCTATGTCTCTATATTGCTTGGTTATTATGTATGTATGTATATGATAATAAAGGTTTAAGCATATTTCGGCACATACGGACTCCGGCGGCACGGCGGCTTTAGCGGCACCCAGTCTCGCCCAGGGCAAGTGCCTGAAGGGGATGATTGGTGGAGGTTTGGTAGAAAAGCGGGATGATGGCTTTTTCTACCGGGCACGCACGCAATAGCCCACGGCAGTATGCGCTTCTTCTTCTTCAACAGCAGAAGAAAAGAAGAAGATATGTATATCAAGGGGTTTGGGGGTAATTGTGGATTCAATTGTGGCAAGACACCAACGCCCAGCCTAACTGGGCAGAGAGGCACGGAAATGGCAATAAGTATCGTAACCAGAACCCAACAGTTTACGGATGCAGCGATGTTTGAAGTCGAGGTTGGAACCACAGGCGAGTGCGGAGGCGACGGAGGCAACGGCGGGCGAACCTACCTACGATTCAAAGACCAAGGTGGTTCCGATTTCACTCCTATTGTGGTTGCTGCTGGCGAAGTGGAATTGAGGTTTGGCGGTGACGCCGAGCTGAGAAACATAATCAAGGCACTACGGTTCGCCGCGGATGTCTTAGACGGCACACTGGATGACCGCACCAGATGGGCCACAAGGTTGTGGAATGAACCGCATCAACCGCGCGGCTAACGAGGTTCGCCAAAACGCCATTGACGTGCAGCGAAAGAAGGATTGACGTTGACGCCCAGTACGCCACGGATGAACGCACGCGAGGTCGCGCCTACTACCGCATACGAACCGCTGCTAAACGATGTCGAGGCCGCGCAATTTCTCGGCGGTTTGCACGCTAAAAGTGTGCAGCGGATGGCGCGGCGCGGGGAAATACCGGCCTATCGGATCGGGAAGTATTGGCGCTATCGTGCCAGTGAGCTGTCCGCGTGGCTTGTGCTACATTCAACGGGCCAGAACAACCCGCCTGCTCAAACTCGAAAGGGGATTCAATGAGCAGACGATACCAAGATGGTTGCTTGTACCGCGAAAAGCGGAAGGCTGGCCCCGATGTCTGGGTTTTCAGATTCCGTGACGGACAGATCAACCGGAAAGAGAAAGTAGGCACCGTGAAACAGTTCGCAACTAGAAGAGCCGCAATGCAGGCCGCTGAACCGCTTCGCGCAAACGTCAACAAGGAAACCAGAGCACCGCGCACCGTGGCGGAACTGGTATCCCACTACACAGAGAAGGAATTGTCAGCAGACGGCTGCAAGGCACATAGCACGCGGGAAGTTTACGGTAGCTACATCAAGACGTGGGTTGTACCGATGTGGGGACCGTGCTCAATGTACGATGTTCGCACGGTGGACGTGGAAGCGTGGCTCGACACGTTACCCCTGGCGAATGGCAGCCGAGCGAAAATCCGCAACGTCATGTCTGCGATTTTCAGTCACGCGATGCGGTACGAATGGCTCGACCGAAACCCGATCACTCTGGTACGCCAGAGCGCAAAGCGGCAGCGGTTGCCGGACGTGCTCACCGCAGAGGAAATCGGCGCACTGCTCGGAGAACTAACGGACCCGTGCCAGACGGCGGTTCTGTTGGCGGCTACCACCGGACTCCGTGTGTCGGAATTAATGGGGCTCGCTTGGTCAGACATTGACTTTGACAAGGGAGAGATACGCCCGTGTCGGGCCATCGTTGACCAAGTGATTGGCAACCTCAAAACGGAAGCCAGCGGGAGGGCCGTTCCTATGGACCCGGCTCTTGCGAGTGCGCTGCTCGACTGGCGTAGGCGCTGCCCGTACAAGCAAGACTCAGACTTCCTTTTCGGTAGTCCGGATATGGACGGACGGCAACCGTATTGGCCGGACAGTCTCTTGCGGAAGGTCATCCGACCTGCCGCGAAGCGAGCCAAGATCACCAAGCACATCGGCTGGCATTCTTTCAGGAGAACGCCGGCAACGTTGCTGCAAGCGAATGGAGCATCAGTAAAAGCGACCCAGGACATGCTCCGGCACGCGAGTAGCAGGCTCACGATGGACTTGTACGCGCAAGGCATTCCAGCAGATCGGCGGGCGGCACAATCAGGGGTCATTGGAGCGGTGCTTGCGGCTTTCGTTCCCAAACGTTCCCTGATAAAATCGCAAGTTGTTGTAGGCGCGTAGCTCAGTTGGTTAGAGCGCTACCTTGACACGGTAGAGGTCGCTGGTTCGAGTCCAGTCGTGCCTACCATATCTTTCAATGGGCTAACGATCCTCAGTTTTCTTCATTGTCCAACCATCTCCCGCTTATTTCCTTTCCAACTGTTTCCTTTCCAACTGGAAGGATTCGCTCTCTGTCGATCTGCACGTCCACGGCTGGGACTCGGTCGAGTTCTTTACTCGCAAGCTCGCCTACGGTTGGGAGTAAAGCGCCCGCTTGAGGAAGTCTCCCGCGCCAGCGCGCCCCAGGAATTTGTCTGCTTCTACGACCACGCGGCCACGCGACAATACTGCATCGGGCATTCCCGTAACTTGAATCCCCTCGAACATCGAATAATCGACGCGCATGTGGTGAGTCTTTGCGCTGATGGTGTGCTTGCGGTCCGGGTCGAAGATCACCAGATCCGCGTCACTGCCCACGGCGATCGTACCTTTGCGGGGATACAGGCCAAATAGTTTTGCGGGGGTTGTGGAAACTAGTTCCACAAAACGGTTCACGCTGAATCGTCCCCGGGCAACGCCGCCGGAATAGATAAGACTCATGCGGTGCTCGATTCCGGGACCGCCGTTCGGGATTTTCGTGAAATCGTCGCGGCCCAGTTCTTTTTGCTCTTTGAAACAGAACGGGCAGTGATCGGTCGAAACCACCTGCAGGTTATCGCGCTTTAGTCCGTTCCACAATTTTTCCTGGTGCCACTTCTCACGCAGAGGCGGGGTGAAGACATATTTGGCGCCTTCGAAGCCCGGCGCGTCGAAGTTATCGAGTGACAGATACAAGTATTGCGGGCAGGTCTCAGCGTAAACGGGAAGGCCGCGATCACGGGCCTCGCGTACTTTTTCGAGAGCCTCATTGCAGCTTAAATGGACGATGTAAACCGGCGCGCCAGCCATTTCGGCGAGGGCGATCGCCCGCGAGACGGCTTCCGCTTCCGCCGTGGTGGGACGTGTCAGGGCGTGATACTTGGGGGCTTTCTTCCCTTCCGCTAGCGCCTGCTGCACGATCACGTCAATCGCGCCACCGTTTTCGGCGTGCATGCAGACGAGGCCGCCGTTCTTTGATGTGGCACGCAGAGCTTTGAAGATGCTCGCGTCGTCGAGCATGAACACGCCGGGATATGCCATGAACAACTTGAAGCTGGTCACACCTTCGCGCGTCAGGGCGTTCATTTCGTCGAGCTGCGCGTCCGCAAGATCGGTGATGATGCAATGAAACGCATAATCGCAAACCGCTTTGCCGGACGCTTTTTGCATCCAGGTATCGAAAGCCGTTCGCAGCGTTTGGCCCTTGTACTGGATGGCGAAATCGATCAGCGTCGTCGTCCCGCCGAAAGCCGCGGCACGCGTACCGGTCTCGAAATCGTCCGCGCTCGTGGTCCCGCCGAAGGGCATGTCAAGGTGGGTATGAACGTCGATTCCGCCGGGAAACACATACTTGCCCGCGGCGTCGATAATCTTTCCCGCGTTGTCTCGAGGCAGGCTTTGTCCCACTGCGGAAATCTTTCCGCCGCTGATCGCAACGTCGCTGAGATAGGTGTCGGTTGCGGTGGCAACGCGACCGTTAACGATGATGGTGTCGAAGCCCATGATTGTGTCTTCCCCTCCGGCGGCGAAGAACAGATTTTATGCTAAACTCCCGAAACTACGAGGGTAGATTTTGCTGGTGGAGCGCCGGGCGTCCCCGCCCGGCCACCGCTGTGCTCAACGGGCGAGACGCCCGCCGCTCCATCGTCTAATTGAGGAGATGACATGCAGTTCGGCATCACCATCAAGCCCGACATGCCGGTCGAGCGCATTGTCGCACTCACGCGCCAGGCCGAAGAGTCCGGCTTTGAGTATGGGTGGATCTTTGATTCGCACGTCCTCTGGCTCGAACCTTATCCCATGCTCACGCTCATGGCGACGAACACGAAGAAGATGCGGCTCGGCACCTGCGTTACGAATCCAGCGACTCGCGACATCACGGTAACGTCGAGCCTGTTTGCGACGCTGAACTTGATCTCTGGTGGACGCATGCAACTTGGCATCGGCCGCGGTGACAGTTCGCGACGCGTGCTGGGCAAGAAGCCGGTCACGGTTGCGCAGTTGGAAGAGTCGGTAAAAGAATTTCGCGCTCTCACGGGCGGCAAAGAGATCGGATACGAAGACGGAAAAGCGCGGCTCACGTGGGCGAGCGGCGGGGTTCCGCCGGTGTGGGTTGCTGGATACGGGCCGAAAGTGCTCGAACTCGCTGGCCGTGTCGGCGATGGCGTTATCTTGCAATTCGCCGATCCTGACTTGATCGCTTGGTGCGTCAGCTTCGTCAAGAAGGGTGCTGAGGCCGTAGGAAGAGATCCGAAGAAGATCGAGATCATGGCAGCTGCGCCCGTCTGGGTTTCCGATGATGTGAAAGTGGGGCGCGAACGAGTGCGCTGGTTTCCTGCTCTGGTGTCGAACCATGTCGTCGATCTGGTTTCGCGCTACAAGCCTGAGGAACTTCCGCCTGGTCTGACCTCTTATATACGCGATCGCGAACAGTACGATTACCTTCATCATTGCGAAGTCGACAGCAGCAACCGGAACTTTGTGTCGGATGAAGTGACCGACCGCTTTTGCCTGCTTGGTCCGGCTGAAGCGCACATTGAAAAACTTCGCGCGCTCGCTCGCGCGGGAGTTACTCAGTTCAATATTTATCTTATGTGTGGAGATGAGGAAGATACTTTGGAGAAGTATAAGAAGGAAGTGTTGCCTGTTTTTGGGAAGGCTTCCGGCTCTTAGCTGCTGGTTTCTAGATTTCCGTTTTGGGACTTACTATTTACTAATTCGTACTGGGGGTACCCCCCTATTAACACGGTATAATGGAATCATCGAGTTAGCGAGAAGTCCCCCGCAAAGTCCTCATGGATAAGGAGTTATAGTCAAAGTCTTGATAAATAAAGAGTTAGACTGTTTTTCCTGAAGAAGTCCCTAGAAGACTTCATTTAGAATCAGATAGTTAGCTTGTCCGACTTCGGGTGATTGCTGTCAAAGTCTTGATGTCAAATAACTTAGCGCAGACGACCAGCGTTTGGCGGGCTCCTGCGAGGGCCTTGGGCCCATCAAATACCAAGCTTGAGTTGGCTCGTCAAGTTAGTGATTGTTACTTACTAGTATATCTCATCTTGTCAAGGAAAGTCTGACGTTGATCGGTTGGCAGCGCTTGGAATCTGCGACGCTTTGGCGGCAGCAGCGGAGGTGAATGCCGTCCACCGTGGGCACGTAGCTTCTGCTCGGACATTCTGCCGGCTTTTCAGAAGTAGATCGCGGATCGTCGTTGGCGTAATGGCGATGTTACGCCAAACAACCCACGACAGAAATACTCTCGCTGGTAATGAAAACTGTTTCACATGAAACTGTTTCACATTGACACGAACAGGCATTGGGGGGAGAATGGCAGCCGTTTTTGGGGTCAATAATTCTCGTCTAGATAGCTAGAGGAGTTTTTTCAAGCTGGTTCACAAAGGGAGGAAAACGTGTACCGCAAATTCTGCAGGCTCTCAGTAGCGTTCATCATTCTGTTGGCGGTTGCCTCCGGCGTGGTGGCTCAGGAGGTTTCCCAAAAAGTTCAAGTTCAGTCTTCCCCAATTGATTTGCGCAAGATCGGCGAGGCAACCATCGCCAGCACCAGGGCTGCCAATGCTGAGTCCTCCGTGCCAAGAGGACTCACAGCAACCGGAAAGCAGTCACCCCTCGTGGCGATGCATTCGATTGCTCACCACTGGGGCAGGGTCTTAGCTCAGAAGCAGCTCGGGTCAGCAGCCTTGAAGCCAAAAACCCTACCTTCAGTCACGCCCCTGCCGGTAATCGCCCCTGACCCGGGTTTCAGCGGCTTTGCGGCACTCACGGGGGCAGAGCAGGCCTCAGTCTCGGGCTTCGATCTCGAACCGCCCGATCAAGGGCTCTGTACCGACGGAAAGGTCGTGCTGGAGGCGATCAATGTGGCGGCGTCAGTCTACGACGCAACCTCGCACAAGGTGCTGGCCGGGCCAGTCTATTTGAACAATTTTTTTGGGGTGGCCCCAACAGACTTCACCAGCGATCCGAGGTGCTACTACGATCCCTCCACCCAACGCTGGTTTGTGACTCTTACAGACCTTGGCGGCCCGACCACTGATCTTCTACTCGCCGTAAGCCAGAGCAGTGACCCCACGGGCTCATTTAGTCTGTACGCAATCAACACCATCAACGACGGGTTTTTTAGCGTGTGTCCGTGTTTTGGGGATCAACCGCTGCTTGGGTCGGATAACAATGGTTTCTACATCTCAACCAATTCGTTTGGTGCCGTGTTCTTCGGGGGAGCACAGATTTACGCGCTTTCGAAATTTGCTCTCGAGCTCGGAATCGCCCCGTTCGGCCTGCACATCACCCCACTTCCTGCGGGAGGGGGGCTCCCATTCCCCTTCAGCTTGCAACCCTCGATTTCGCCCGACGGCCATGGCGCTCCTGAAAACGGAGGCACCGAGTACTTCGTTAGCTCGTATGACATCAACGCATCGGAGAACAGCAAGGTGTCCGTCTGGGCCATGACTGACACCGATACGCTCGATGCTGAGGCCGGGATACCCGGCTTCACTACTGTGGCGGTCAGCACCGAGACTTACGTCTTACCCGTTGTAGCCTCCCAAAAAGCCGGGCCCATCCCTTTGGGCAAGAGCCTGGGCCAGCCCGAGGGACAGCTCGACGGCGATGACCAGCGCATGCAACAGGTGGTGTATGAGAATGGCAACCTGTGGGCCTCGGTGGGCACCGCCCTCCAGGTTGGCAAAAACACACTAGATGGAGCCGCCTATTTCGTCATCAAGCCTTCGTGGCACGCCGGCGCATTGAAAGCGTCGGTGGCGCTGCAGGGATATGTGGCGACGGCGAACGACAACTTGATCTATCCCGCCATTGGCGTCTCGGAGAATGGGAACGGAGCGATGGTGTTCACACTAACTGGTCCCGACTACTTCCCCAGTGCAGCTTACATTCCTATCACGCTTAGCAGCGGAGTCGCCGCAAGCGGCATCCGCCTTGCGGCCGCCGGCACCAAACCCGACGACGGATTTACCATGTATCCGCCCGCTTTTAATGGATATGCCGGCCGCTGGGGCGATTATTCCGCAGCCGTGGCCGTGGGGGACGACGCGGTCTGGATCGCGACGGAGTATATCGGACCCAAGAAACGCGACAAGAACACCAACTGGGGCACGTTCATCGGCGTGCTACCGCTTTCCGACGGCGACTAGCCCACCAACCCTGACGTAACCCTCAAGGGGCGATGACCGTGGTGTCACCGCCCCTTTCTTTTTGCCTATGGACTGCGGAAAGCGGATCTCAAATCTTCGTTAAGTGCTAATGCTATCGGACTGTTCGACTGAACGGCGCAAAGAGGCGACAATGGTTCCGTGCGAATCCGTTCAGACTTCCACCAATCTCTCTGGGGATAGTTGCTGCAATCAAGGCGTTTTCACTCACGACACCTCCTCCAGGGCCGTTATCCCGGCTCGCCCTGTGACTTCATCAGCGCGTAGTAAGCCACAAACGAAACCGCAAATCCCACGAACCAGGAATAGCTATATAGAATGTGCAGCGGAGGAACGACCAATCCCACCAGCGCCGTGCCGGCTCCCAGAGCCAGCGCGAGCACTGCCAGCCAGTTGAAGCCGCGGGAATATTCGTAAGCACCCCGCGGCAGTCCCTCAGCGCCTAAAGGCGCGTTCGTTTTATCGCTAACGGCACGGCTAAAGCCGTGCCCTTTCAAATCGGTGACTTGCTTTCGCTTGCTGGGGTACAGATATAGATCGTCCACTAACAGCACGCGCTTGCGGATCACGAAGTAGTCGCAGATCATGATGCCTGCCACCGGGCCGAGGAACGCGGCGTAACCGCCGAGCCATCCGAAGATGAAGGTGCTGTAGCTGGACAGCAGTTTCCACGGCATCAGCGCGATTCCCATGAAGCAGGTGATTATGCCTCCCGTACGGAAGCTGATTTTTCGCGGCCACAGATTGGAGAAATCATTGGCTGGCGAAACCACGTTGGCGCCAATATTTACGTTCAATGTCGCCAGCAGAATCGCCAGCAGCGAAATCACCACGGCCACGGGCGAATGAAAGCGGCTGAGCAATTGCACCGGATCCCAGATCGCGGTCCCGTAAATCACCACCGTCGCCGACGTCACCAGGATTCCAATCAGCGAATAGAGCGTCATGGTGGTCGGCAGGGCGAGCGCTTGCCCGATTACCTGTTGCCGCTGACTTTTCGCAAACCGCGTGAAGTCTGGGATGTTCAGCGATACGGTGGCCCAGAAACCGACCGTGCCATTGAGCGCGGGGATGAGGAATTTCAGAAAATCCGGGAAGCTCACGAAGCGCGACGGCGCCGACAGCATGGGGCCGAATCCGCCTGCCGACTTGTAGGCCCACCCCAGCAGCAAGAGGCCTACCGCCAGCAGAACCGGCGCGCTGATTCCCTGAAGAAATCTTATGTATTCGATGCCTTTTAGAATGACGGCGAGATTGATAAGCCAGAACGCGATGAAGCAGATAGCAGCGCCGTGGCCGACTTGCGTCCAGGCGGGTGCGAGCGTCGTGATCAGGGTGTTGATGGCTTCGCCGCCGATCCAGGTCTGGATGCCAAACCATCCGCAGGCTACGAGGGCGCGCAGTACGGCGGCGACGTTTGCGCCCAGCACTCCGAATGATGCGCGGGCCAGCACTGGGAACGGGATTCCGTAGCGCGCTCCCGGATGCGAATTCAGCAGCATCGGGATGAGGACAATCGTGTTGCCGAGGAACACGGTTGCGACTGCCTGTTTCCAGTTCATTCCTCCCTGGATCAGGCTGGCGGCCAGCATGTAAGTCAGAATATTGACCGACATCGAGACCCAGAGCGCGGCGAAGCTGTAGGTGCCCCAGGTGCGGCGCGCGCTGGATGTGGGCGCGAGGTCGGCGTTGTAGAGCGGACTGGATTCGATTCGAGAAGGTGGGGACATGTGAGTAAGAGTTCTCAGTTCTCGGTTCTCAGTTCTCAGTAAAACCTAATTGTCATCCTGAGCGCAGCGAAGGATCTCTACTCGCCCACAATGTTTGGCACTAGTAGGGGTCCTTCGCTGCGCTCAGGATGACAACTAAAAATAAAGGGTTGCTAATCTGCCGCCGCCGTCTGCCCGGTCTGCGTCGTCAAGGCGCCATAGGTTTCCGGACGGCGGTCGCGATAAAACTGCCAGACTTTCCTCACTTCCTGGATCATGTCGAGATCTAGATCGGCGACCAGCACTTCGTCTTTGTCGCGGCTGGCCTGGGCGAAGATTTTGCCGCGCGGATTGCAGAAATAACTCTTGCCGTAAAACTCGCCGATATTCCACGGCTTCTCTCTTCCTACGCGATTGATCGCGCCTACGAAGTATCCGTTCGCCGCGGCGTGGGCGGGCTGCTCGAGTTCCCACAAATATTCGGAGAGTCCAGCGACCGTGGCGGAAGGATTAAAAACAATTTCCGCGCCGTTCAGTCCCAGGATGCGCGCGCCTTCGGGAAAATGGCGGTCATAGCAGATGTACACGCCGACGCGAGCAAACTTCGTTTCGAAGACGGGATAGCCCTGGTCTCCCGGGGTGAAATAAAATTTTTCCCAGAATCCGGGATGCACGTGGGGGATGTGGTGCTTACGGTACTTGCCCAGATATTTGCCATCCGCATCAATGACGGCGGCGGTATTGAAGTACAGGCCGGGCATTTGCTCCTCGTAGACCGGGACCACGATCACCATGCTGTGCTTGGCGGCGATTTTCTGCATTAGCTGGGTCGTTGGTCCGTCGGGAACGCGTTCGGTGAGGTCGTACCATCGAATGTTTTGCTCGGCGCAGAAATAAGGACCGTAAAAGAGTTCCTGGAGGCAGAGTATTTTCACTTTCTTTTTCGCGGCCTGTTCGATCAGCTTCAGGTGCTTGTCGATCATGGCTTTCTTGATCTCCGGCAGCGGGCGGTTGCTGCCGAGCGCATTGCTCGCCTGAATCAGACCACAGCGCACGTTTCGGGACATGGGGACACCTTCGAGAGAGGCTAAATATTACCAGACCTCGCGCGCACAGAACGCACAACCCTAGAACCAAAAGCCGATAACCACAGGGGACACAGGGGGACAGGGGACACAGGGAAAATGCTACCGCAACGCCGAGAACAGCGCTTCTTTCCAGCGCTGATTATCCATGGTCCAGCAGACTTTGGCTTTGGCTTTCTTTTCGAGGACCGACGCCCAGACCGACTTATTCCGGTCATCGGCGGCCACGTTCAGGCGATCGACGACAGTCATCCCTCGCGTCAACTCGCTCTGAGTTTCGACGTCGATATAGTGCTCGCTCCAATCCGTCCCGATATTCGGATCAAGCGCGATCGACATGGCTACTGGATCCGGAAGCGAAATACCGTCTTCGCTGGTTTGTACTTTGTAGGCTTGGCGCGCGTGGCTGTTGCACTCGATGGCAAACCTCGCAAGTGGATTGTTGAATCCGAGAATGCGCGCGATGTCGTCCTCGCGAACCACGGCGTCTCCGCGGGAAAGATGCCAGCCTACGAGTTCGACGGGCAAGCCACTACGCATGACGATGCGGGCGGCCTCGGGATCGACCCAGATGTTGTACTCGGCGGCCGGCGTCACGTTGCCTTCACAGCACGGCGCGCCTCCCATGACCACGCAGCGTCCAACCTTTGCGGCGATCTCCGATTTCTTCGCCAGCGCTAGCGCAAGATTGGTGAGCGGCGCCAGCGTGACTATGACGATTCCGGGATTCGCTTCGACTGCTTCGATGATGGCATCCACCGCGTGCCCGCTTGCCGCAGATTGACTGGGAGCGGGATAGTTGTGATCTCCCAGGCCGTCGCGGCCGTGAAACCAGGTCGCATTCTGATAGGTGCGCAGGAGCGGCTTGTCGGCGCCGGTAAAGACCGGGACGTCTGCTCCACAGAGTTCGACGGTATAGAGGGCGTTCCGGGTGGACTGCAGAACGGGGACATTTCCGGCGACGGTGGTGATCGCCACGATGCGAACGTCGGGCGCACGCAGCGCCATGATGAGCGCGACGGCATCGTCGGAAGCGGTGTCGGTATCGATCAGGAAGGGGGGCGGCACGGGGCTAGCATAACAAAGCACGAAGGAGAACCGCTGGTGGAGTGACGGGCGTCTCGCCCGTCCAGCACAGTGGTGGCCGGGCGAGGACGCCCGGCGCTCCATCGTTGATTTTTACGCGGCATACCTGTTAGTGCGTGAAAGAAACGTTTAGACCTGTCGCCAGCTGCAGGTCATTCTTTTTCGTTCCCCTTGGCGGATTGCTGACATAGATATCCGCGAACGAATTCTGCCAGCCCAGCCACTTGTTGAGCTTGGTGACTGTACCGAAATTGAAGGTACCGCGGTATTGTCCGGTCTGACTGAGGTCGGGGTAGAAGAAGAAGTTCTGCGTAATGACTGTGCCTTTCCCGACCTTGTGTGTGAAGGCATCGCCCAGGGTCAAGCCTGCCAGGCTGTGGGTCACGGCTGCGACCGGCGTTGGAGGAGTGGTCGGAAGAACGAAGGCCGCGTAGCTTTCATGCGTGTAGTTCACACCCGCCAGCAGGTCCAGGGTCGTGGCATCATGCTTGATCGCATGCCAGCCGAGACCGCCGCCTCCCGTGGATCGCAGGTCGAGGTGCTGCAATGCGTCGTGATAGAAATCGCCATTCACAAACCAGAAGACACGCGGGGCGAAATCGCGGTCGTAGCGCGCACCGCCGCCGATCGCGTTCGCGGTGGTGTGGGGCGATGCCGTTGGCAGGTCGTTGGCGGCGTAAATGGAGTTCGTGTACAGGGTCAGCTTGTCGTGGAATCCCTTGCGCACGGCATTGAAAGCGATATTCAGATTCTTGGTCTCGCTGTTGCCGCGGGTCAGGGCAAAGCCCAGATTCAGACCACCGTTCCAGCCTTCCCGGAGCCCTGGGTGCAGGCTCTTCTCATAAGCCGTCTGCTCGGCCGGACTGCGCAGCATGGTGACGGAAGCCTTCGGCGCCTCGACCGAGCCTGCGGTCCGGGTTGCGACTACTACATCGTCGCCGCTCGTGGTTACCGGACCGACCACGGTCTTGCCACCCAGGCTCACGTTCAGGTCGCCGGTGGACGTTATGCTTTGGATCGCGTCGAATTTCACGGTTACGTCGCCGGCGTAGTCGGTCTTAATCACCAGCACCTTGCCGTCGGACTTCGTGATCGAGCCGGTCAACCGGTCGGCGTTCTTCAAGACGACCTGGTCGGCTAGCGCCGGAATCGCACACAGCAGAAGAAGGATTACCGCAGATTTCTTGTGCACCAGAGGCCTCCAAAATGATTGAACAAGTAGATTGGAATTTCTGCTGCAAGGTTGCCGACACAATGGAATCCGACAAGCAGGAAGGGATTACAGCACAGTCCAAGGGCGCAATTCTATTTAGGTGGGATGCTTAATTACATCGAACTAGCGACAAGCCGGTACGCAGGCAAACAGGATGCTGCCGCGGACTCAGGCCTTGTTTTCGGGATTGTTCTCAGGCGTTATTACGGGCTTGGTATCAGGCTTGATTTCGGCCTTCGTCTCGTTATCCTTCATACCATTTTTCAGCGCGCGAATACCCTCGCCGAGACCTTTGCCCAACTCCGGCAGCTTCTTGGGGCCGAATATGAGCAATGCGATGGCGAAGATCACCAGCAGGTGCATGGGTTGAAACAGACCTTCAAACATAAAGCCTCCGAACCGGAGATGCCGACCGGAATGCCGGACAGTGCGCATCCGCTATACAGCGCATCCACTATGTAGTGTAACCCAACCCGTCCCCGGCAGTCTCGCCGATTCCCCGCCATGACCGTCCCCCTCCCCTCCTGCCGCGCTGGGGCATGTCCCTCGTAATTACTTCCGTGACCTATCGGCGATAGGGCAGGCGGACTATTTTGGCCATAGGGCGACTCTCGCTCGTCAAAAACCGCCAAAACCGCTGGAGGGCTTCGTGAAACGCTGTGTCCTGAAATGGCTTTTGCTTCTGCTGGCGGCAGGCTCCTTGCAGGCTCAACAAGCTCCTTCCACGCCCGCTTCCGACACTATTTTCCTGTGGCTGGCAGGGGGCATTTCGAGCGCGCGGATTGAGCGCCTGGCTGGAACGCGAGACGAAGCCCTAAGCCCTTCCTGCCACGCCACCACGCAATGCAGCCGCGCCCTGCAAAAGGCCGGAGCTGACGCGGGCTTGATTCAGAGCCTCGGGCGTCAGAGTTCAGACCGGAGTTCGGATCAGAATCGCGACCGAAAGCCAGCCGCAGGCGCCGCCTGCGCCTGCGCCAGTCCGGCGGCACAGATTGCCGGTCTGGTTCACGACAAGAAATTCGACGCCGCCGAAGACAAGATTCGCACCCTGCTTCGCGACGATACAGACGGTGCTCCGCCGAACAGCGCTTCGCCGAACGGCGCTTTGCCGAACAGTGCTTTGCCGAATAACGCTTTGCCGAATAACGCGTTGCTGCAGTTTGTCCTCGGAACCATTCTGCGCCGGCAAAACCGGTTCGACGAAGCGCTTGACGCATTCACGGAATCTTCGCGCCTGATGCCCGGTTTCCCCGAAACGCATAGCCAGCTTTCTTACTTGTTTTACCGGACTGAAGATTCCGATGAGGCCCTCGCCGAAGCGCGCACCGCCCTCAGCATGGATCCCGCCAACGCCGAGGCCTATCGCTACCTCGGACTCGCACTCTACTCCGGTGGCCACTACGATGCCGCCCTGCACGCCTTCGACGAAGCGCTCACGCGCGAACCCGCCGGCTCCCTCCCAAACGCCGACGTCTATTTCGACATGGGAATCACCTACCGCGATCGGGGAGACTTGCGCCGCGCCGCCATTGCCGATCGCCATGCAATCAGCCTGCGCCCCGACTTCTGGGAAGCGCACAGCAATCTTGGTGTCGTGCTGCACGATCAGGGCAAGCTGGATGAGTCAATCGCGGAATATCGTGCCGCCAAGCGCCTCAAACCCGAAGAAGCCAGCATCCGCAACAACCTCGGAAATACCCTTTGCGACAAGGAAGACTTTGATAGCGCCATCGCGGAATTCACCGATCTCTACCGTCAGAGTCCGGAGTGGGAAGGCGGTCACAACTGCCTGGCCCGCGCCTACATGTCCAAGCGCGACTACCCATCGGCCATTCGCGAGTTGCAGGCCGCCATCGCCGCCAATCCCACCGGAGCGGCCGAACACCGCGTTCTGGGGCAGGCCCTGCTTCTAACGGGAAAAGATCAGGAAGCCGTGGAGGTGCTGCGCAAAGCGGTTGCGCTCAATCCCGAATCCAGCCTGGCCCACCACTATCTTGGCACCGCCTTCGTGAATACTCAGCAACTGGCTGAGGCTGAAAAGGAGTTTCGCGTAGCCCTCCGCCTGGAGCCGAGCGCCCAGAATCACTATTCCCTGGCCGCCTGCCTCATGGCCCTTAACCAACTCGAAGAGGCTCTTGGAGAACTCGAAATTGCTTCCCGCCTGGATCCCAGCCAGAACCTCTACCGGGCTCGTATGCAAGAGGTCGTCCGGCTGATCACCACGCCGAAATAACGGCGGCCTGAACCATAGGACATACCTTTCGTATGCACTGACGTGCATCGCCTTTCGGCCATCAACAAACCTAGAATGTGGGAAGAAAACGCGGCGCTCGTGGAGCCGCCGGGGCGAACATTCGATATGGAAACCACCGCTGCCAAGCAAGCCCGGGAGAAGTCCGTCAACCCTGCTGCACTTTCCACCCAACCCGCCCCAGAGCGGCATATGCCGCACGGGTCGGCGCCCGGAATCCCCTCGGAGAAAAAAGCTATCGGCTACGGCATGCCTTGTTCGCGCTGCCATGCCTACTATCCCGCTGACATGCGCATCTGTCCAATCTGCAAGTCGCCGGATCGTGTCTCGCCCACCGCACCGGTCGTGCATTCCGTGGCTTCCACCGTGCCGCAACCGGCGACCGGCGCACAAATCGACGACGACCGCGAACGTTTCCTAAAAGAACTCAAGTCACAGGCCTTCGCTTCCCACACTCAGATCAACGCCGCAGCCACGTTCCGGTGCGTTCTCGAACACCAGCACAGTGGGGCCACCGAACCGGCCGCGGTTTGCCATAGCTGCTACGGCGAGGCCCGCCAGCAGGCCGACCGATTGGAAGCTGCTCTCCACATGGACGCGAAAGAAGCGGCAAAGATTGTCTATGAAGCGGTCTGGGCCGATACGTCGGATCCCAATACTACCTACCTGAACGCCGCCACTGCGCTGCTGTCGGAGTTGCGCAACCGCGCCGGCATTGGGCTGTTGCTTGGCGCCAATCAGCCGCTAGCGCACTAGGCCATATCCACGATTGCTGGACCCCATTCGAGAAACTACTGTGTGGTGACGGGGCTCTGCCTCGTCCCAGCGGGGCAAAGCCCAGGGCACTGCCCACATAAGCGCTAACTTAAGGATTACTTCCGCTTTGCCCGTCAACCGACAAGAAATTCGCCGGGCTGTAGTTTTGAGCGTTATCGCCTCGTTATCGACAGCTATCGCATACTCTGGTCGAACGGTAGAACGTTACGAAAGGACCTGCCCGAGGAGCCCTCCGCGACCGCGGCTGTCGAAATATCGCCATTTCACCCACGAGGCGATACAGTAACCGTTAAGGACGATCCACTTGCAGACGTTATGCGATTTCTACTCGATGCACAGCGGATCGTTCAGGAGGTGTCGCCGTGAAGAAGTACCCGATCGCTGTAAAGCTATTCCTGCTGTTGTTCTTGTCACTGGTCGCGATCGTTTACGGCGTGCGCAGGTCATACGAAGCTCGGGCTCACCTAGCCGCGTGCTACCGCACTAACCTCGAGAAGCGCAACTCCCTCGAACCTTCGACAGCGACGATCAACACCGAGGTCCAGGAGGTCCAACGCGACCAAGATGTGATCGATCAGCTCGACGGTACAGACGACGACACCGTAAATCAACGCCGGAACCGCATGATCGACGGCGTGAAGCTCAAGCTCACCAAGGTCAACAAGGATCGAGCCGAGGGTCAGCGTCGCACAAACAGATCCAGGCCGACCTCTCCAACTGCCTCGCAGAGGTTAAGTGATGCACGCCTACCATCAAGCTCTATTTCACTCACTCGCCGGGTTGTGAGTGTAATCGCCTGTGGCTGTTGAAAAACTCGGAATTTCGGAAATTAGGGCAAATTTGGGGGATAGAAAATGTCCAGGCGACCCGAGAAGATCGTTTGTAGGTCATCCTAACGCGATTTTATTTTGTCGATTTTTGCGGGAGTGAGTTTTTCAACAGCCACGCCTGTCTTCAACATTTTCAGGCGTCCGCTAGTCACCGGCATGGGGAGTGCAGGTGCCCGCAATATCCATCTTCTTGCGGGGCACAATTTCTTCGATTCTGGCGTAAGCCTAAAGGTCCTTTTCCAGACTGAAATAGAGCTTAAATTTGTCGTTGGTCTTTGGATCGACCGCTTCAAGAAAGTCATAGGCTTGGCCACCAACCATGACTAGCGACTGCTTAGAGGGTATCAACCCGGCAAAGCGCAAGACAACATATTCTTCGTGCACGTTATTCACTTCAAAAGCAGTCTCTACACTTTTGCCATCGCCTAAATTCGTCATCGAACCTCGTAGCCCGTCGACGATATGCTTCTGCAAATCTGCGAGATCGTTTCGCTGTTGTTCGTGATATGCGGTGAACTCAGCCGAGTGCGCATCTAGGTCTACGAAGTTTTCCAGTAGCACCTCCTCCGCTTTTTCAAGTGCCCTTTTGTAATCCTTGTCACGAAGGGCTTGATTCATCGCTTGTTTTTGTGGTTCTGTATCCTTCCGCGGGTTGCGCACCTGGAACGCAACATAGGCGAGCCACAACTGACGGAAGTTGACACTAGCGTCTCCCGCCCTGATCTTTTCGATCATATCCTCGTAAGGAGATTTTTTGTTGGCGGCGGGTTCTTGTGCAACGACGAAGCATAGGGATAGTAGAAGCAACGCAGCGAATTGAGGGCGTCTGATCCCCATGCCTATCCATCCCCTGCGGGAAGAATAGCACCACTTTCCAAAAACACCATTTTGCCACGTGGTTGGCGTTAAATCGTGATAGCGCTCACGACCGCACAACCGTCCCTCCACGGACGGTTTGTCGGCCACTCGGAAGTTACCGCCCAGAAAACGGCGAGAGGGTCAACTTCTAGCCCGCCCGGCTTAAGTTAGCGCTTATGGGGCAAAGCCCCGCCACCACACAAGAAAGGCTCAATTGCCGCGGGCGGCTGCTTGCAACTTTCGCGCTCTATCTTCATCCTATTCATGGAGACACCACATGACTGAAAAACTCACTGAGAATGACAAGATCACCAAGACCGAAGCGGAGTGGAAACAGCAGCTTACACCCGAGCAATATCAGGTGGCCCGCGGCAGCGGCACCGAGCGCGCTTTCACCGGGCAGTACTGGAACAAGCACGACGACGGGACGTACCACTGCGTCTGCTGCGGCGCACTGCTTTTTGGCTCGGAAACGAAATTTGATTCGGGAACCGGATGGCCGAGCTTCTTCGCCGCCGCCGACCGCGAGAACATCAGCGAACACACCGACACCAGTTATGGCATGGCTCGCACCGAGGCTCGCTGTGCCCGCTGCGATGCGCATCTGGGCCACGTGTTTCCGGATGGTCCCGGGCCGACGGGGCTGCGCTACTGCATGAACTCGGCGTCGCTCGACTTCAAGCCGAAGAAGTAAGCGAACTCAGCAAGCGATCCAACAGAAAAAAGAAACGATGGAGCGCCGGGCGCCTCGCCCGGCTGGACGGGCGAGGTGCCCGTCGCTCCATCATTGTTCTTGAATTCCAACCTCGAATTCAGACTTCGAGAACTTACGCGTTGCCCGCGGTCGCGGCCATTGCCTTCGGTGCTTCGGGCTTGTTCTGGGCCTGATGCTGCGCCTGCGTTTTCTGATCTTTCTTTTCGGGGTTGCGCACTTCGACTCCGCCCTTGAGGATCGCGCCTTCTTCGACGCTGATGCGGTGCGTGATCACGTCGCCCGCGAGCACGCCTTCGCTGCGGATGTCCAGCCGGTCCTCACACTCGACATTGCCGTGCACCTTGCCCATGATGACAACTTCTTTCGCGGTAATGTTTGCCGTGACGTTTCCGTTGCGGCCGATGGTGACGCGATTTTCGGGGAAGCTAATTTTTCCTTCGACGCGTCCGTCAATGAAAAGCGATTCCGCACCCGTCACTTCACCCTTGATGACGAGCGTACGTCCGATGTTGGCCTGATCCATGGGTGAGGTGGCCGGCTTGACCGGAATGTAACTGTTGGCGGGGGCCGCGTTTGGAGCGTACTTCGGTTCCGGAGACTGCAACATGAATGAACCTCATTTGAGATCCGCAACCGCAACGGGAGTTGTCGCAGCGGTCGCGGTCGATAGGCTTAAAACGGCAAGAAGAGAATGGCACGGAAGGACATATTACGGACAGATTACCGAAGGGTATGTACGTTGGCTCGACTCTGTCGTCTGCACTCACGTCCGCACGACTGCACTCACGACGGAATCTCCCAGCCTTCATCCTTCATTTTCCGGTTCGTCCAGTGTTGCAGTTCCTCGAACAGGGCGGGTTCGACCACGACAAATCGCAGGCCCGCTCTTCCTCCAGCGTCGGACCATACCAACCGGCCTTTTGCCTGAATCACGATTTCGCTATCTGGCAACAGGAAACTGACGTCGACTAATCCGGCAAAACCGGTCGGATCGCTCACCACATCGAGTCCCATGCCTCCCGTGCTCAGGTTGACCGCTTGCACCTGCAATTCCTTGCCTTGCGCATTTTTCAGGGTTACGGACACATTGACTTTGGAGCGGAAGAACTTCTGTTGATCCTCGCTGATGATCCCGAGCTTGGCCGCAGCTGCGCCGGCACGCGTGTCAATCTCGTACTCCCGCAGTTTGCGGCTGAGCGTGCGGCGGGAAATTCCAAGCTGCTCGGCGGCCTGGGCGCGATGCCCGCCGGTTTGCTCGAGCGCGCGAATGATCATCTGCTCTTCCATGTTTTCGAGGTTGCCGAGCGGCACTGCGCCACTGGCGTGGGTTGCGGCAGTGGATTCGCCTGACGTCACTTGGCCGCACAACTCGGCGACAACTTCGGCGCCCGTGATCTGCCGGTCTTCCGTGGCCATCGCGAGTTTTGCGACCAGGTTCCGCAGTTCGCGGATATTGCCCGGCCAGGGATGGCCTTGCAGGGTGCTCAGCGCGTCTCCGGTAAAAACTTTATCGGCGGCCTTTAGCGACAGGAAGTGACGCGCCAGCGCGGCGATATCTTCGGGACGCTCGCGCAATGGCGGAACGCGCAACTGGAATTGGCTGAGGCGGTGGAAAAGATCTTTGCGGAAACGCCCTTCTTTCACCGCCAGCTCAAGATCCTGATTGGTGGCGGCAACCACCCGCACGTCGACAGTGATTTTCCGATGTCCGCCCAAACGGAAATACGGAGCGCCGTCCAGAACGCGCAGCAATTTCACCTGGATCTGCGGCTGCAATTCGCCAATTTCGTCGAGAAAAATCGTGCTCTTGTCGGCCAGTTCAAACAAACCGGGCTTCGAGGAATCGGCGCCGCTGAAGGCTCCCTTCTCGTAGCCGAACAGTTCGCTCTCCACCAGATGTTCGGGCAGGGCGGCGCAGTTGATATCCACCAATGCATTTTTGTGCCGATAAGAAGATCCGTGGATGGTGCGCGCAACTAACTCCTTGCCGGTGCCGGTTTCACCAGTTACAAGCACAGTCTCAGTATGCCCCGCTACGCGGTCCACCATGCCCATGAACTTGTGCATCATGGGGCTGGCAATCAAAAATTGCGTGCCGTCGATGTCGCGCCGCGCCAGTGGGATGGCAGCGGTTGCGGCTACGACGTGCGCCGGCGAAGTAATTTCGCCGGTCCTCTCGATGGAGAAGCCCAGGATTCCCGCCGGAGCTGCACAAGCATCGCGCAGCAGCGTCAGACAGAGATGTACATCGACGTCCTGGCCGGACTTAGTGCGGCAGCGGAATTCGCCCTCGAATCGTCCGTTCTCAAGAACCGAAGCAATCGCCTGGCTCGCGACAAATGTCTGCTGTTCGACCCGGAAAAAGTCAGCGATATTCTTGCCGAGTAACTCCTTCGCCGCAAAGCCGTATCGATCTACTGCCTGATTACAACTGGTGATGATTCCATGAAGGTCGGTGGTGAAGACCGCGTCCTGCAACTGGTCGAGAATGCCGGGCTGAATGCCGGAATGAATGCCGGAAGGGATGCCGGAGTGAAGACTGGCCTCACGCGCCGGGGCAGCTGCCTGGCAAGCTCGGCTCCCGGTTGCGGATTTCGGCGCTCTCTCCGTTGGCGGAGTCTTCGATGAAATTGACATTTCTGCGTCGTTGGCTACAAGGGGAGTGTCAGTTTGTGCTGCGACTGCTGGACCGATCTCCTAACTTCTGGTCATCGACCTCAAGCAATTGCAAATACGCGTCCTTCTCCATGATGCTGCCACAACCCCGACTGCTTCGTGAGACTGTTCAGTGCTGACCCTCACACCGAAGTAACTACGTCGCACGCTTACTTCCGAGTGCAGCGTCGTTCGGGCTTTCTTGTCGCGCTTCCAGGCTTCCCCGTCCAACTCTGCAGTTACCTCGGTAAGTATCTGATTCTTCATATGCTGAACTACTATCCGATACAACGGGAGCACCAGATTTTCCGCGACGCCGGAGCTGGTTGTGACGGGCCAAAAAGTGGCCACTCCGGAGCCACTTTTGGGGATCCATGACCAAGCTATCAACAAGTAACTGGGCGCACTGGGATTGCCAGACATAACTGTCGCGGATTCAAGGCCTTGACCGAGGTAATCGAACTCGGCGGCATGGATATGCAGTTGCACGTGTTGTAAGCGGAAGTTTCAGGTCGGCCTATGTCCATTCAGGCAAGACTGTTTATCGGAGCCACGGCAGCGCTCGGCATGTGGGCGCTGGCGCACGCCCTCTTGCACTGGCAGAGTGTCGACCTGACGCGATTTGTCTGCTACCTGCTGGTCGCGGTTCTTGCTTCAAGTCTTAAAGTTCAACTGCCGGGCATCGACGGCACCATGTCGGTCAACTTCCTGTTTATTTTGCTAAGCGTGCTCGAACTGAACCTTCCCGAGACGCTGGTCCTTGGCTGCACCGCGACCCTGGCGCAATGCCTGTTCGGGACGCGGCAGAAACTGGTTCCCATCAAGATCGTTTTCAACGTCTTCGGCATGATGGCGAACGCAATCGTCGTGTCGTACTTCGCCTACCACAGTTTGCAGCGAGTGCTTGGCGCGGGCACGCTGCCGCTGCTGGTCGTCACTGCCCTGATTTTTTTTGTGGCGAACACGGTGCCAATTGCAATGGTCATTTCGCTGACCGAAGGCAAGCCGGCGCACAAGGTCTGGGCAGATTGCCACTTCTGGTCGTTCCCCTTCTACATGGTCGGCGCGGCGGTGGTTTTTGCGGTGGGGTTCGTCAGCAAACAGGTGGGATGGCAGACCTCGCTTCTGGTGCTGCCGCTCGTCTACTGGATCTATCGCTCGTATCATCTCTACCTTGCCAAGCTGGCGGACGAAAAAAAGCTGGTCGAGATCGAGAAAGGCAACGCCGAAGAAGTTGCCTTGCTGCATTTGCGCACCATTGAGTCGCTTGCGCTTGCCATTGAGGCGAAGGACCACACCTCGCACAAACACCTGCAGCGGGTGCGCGTATTCGCAGTTGAGGTCGCGAAGGAATTGGGTTTTCCCGAAGACGAAATCGAAGCGCTGCGCGCGGCCGCGCTGCTGCACGACATCGGCAAGCTGGCGATTCCCGAACACATCATCAATAAGCCCGGCCAGCTGACTCCAGAAGAATTCGAGAAAATGAAGATTCATACGATGGTCGGCGCCGAAATCCTGGAGCGCGTCGCGTTTCCCTATCCGGTTGCGCCGATCGTTCGCTCGCACCATGAGCGCTGGGACGGAACGGGATATCCCGACGGACTGAAAGGGGAGCAGATTCCGATGGGCGCGCGCGTGCTCGCGGTGGTCGATTGCCTGGACGCAATGTCATCGCATCGCCAGTACCAAAACGCCATGTCGCTCGATGCCGCCATGGAGAAGGTCGCCTCCATGTCGGGTTCGGCCTTTGAGCCCCGGATTGTCGAGCTCCTGAAACGCCGTTATCTGGAACTGGAGATGTTGGTGCAATCGAATTCCGCGCCCGCGGAGGCAGCGGCTCTATCGACAGCCACATCGAAATCCACGTCGACCGACGTTCGCGCTGAGGCCGGCAAAGAGCCGGCCGCGGGATTCGAGCAGTCTGCTGCGATTCCCGGCGCGTCGAACGAGGCAGCAGACTTTCTCTCGTCGATTGCCTCGGCCCGCCAGGAAGCGCAGACCATGTTCGAGCTTAGTCAGGATCTCGGCAACTCCCTCAGCCTCGGCGAGACGCTCTCCGTGCTTTCGATGCGGCTGCGCAAGATGATTCCCTACGATTCGATGGCCGTGTTTCTTTTGAAGGATGGCAGGCTGCTGCCCGAACTGGTGAGCGGCGATAACTTCCGGCAGCTCTCGTCGCTGAACATCGGTCTTGGAGAAGGGCTGTGCGGCTGGGTCGCTGAAAAACGCAAGCCGATCGTCAACGGCAATCCCGAGGCCGAAGCCGGATATGTGAACGATCCCGCGAAATTCACCACGCTGCGGTCGATTCTCGCGGTGCCGCTTGAGGGACTCAACGGCATGGTCGGCGTGTTGGCCATGTACGGTGCCGACCGCGATGCTTTCTCGGCCGATCATTTACGCATCCTGCTCGCGGTCAGCTCGAAAATCGCTCTCTCGGTCGAAAACGCACTCAAGTATCAGCAGGCTGAGGACTCAGCAACCACCGACTACCTGACCGGACTGCCCAACACCCGCTCGTTGTTCGTTCATCTGTCGCGCGAACTGGCACGGTGCCGCCGCACCGGTACGGCCCTCGCGGTGATGGTCTGCGACCTCGACAACTTCAAGCAGATCAATGATCTCTATGGCCACCTTGAAGGCGACAACCTACTGAAGGACTTTGCCGGCCATCTGAAGGAATCCTGCCGAGGCTACGATTATGTGGCACGCATGGGCGGAGATGAATTCGTGATCGTCGCTCCTGGGATGAGCCCGGAAGCGGCCAGCGAAAAATCCAGTCGTCTGAATCAGCTGGCCATCGAAGCGGGTAGGAAGATTGCCGGCCGCAATCTGGTTGCCCTGAGCGTGGGCACGGCGTTCTGTCCGCAGGATAGTTTCGACGTCGAGTGTCTGCTCGCCGAGGCCGACCGCCGCATGTACTCCATGAAACAGGTTCACCACTCCGAACCCGCTCGCGACGGGAACCTTCCGTCCTCGCGCTCGCGGGGGACGACGGTGAACTAGGACGCTCCATGCCCCTGCGAAAAATGTTGTTGCCAAAAACGCAGTCGTGGAAAATCGCACGGCACCTTGCACGAAAAATGGGAGCGATCGCCGCACTCGTCCTGCTGGGCGGACTGCTTTCGGCCACGCTGGTGCGCCTTGCTCCGGGCTTCGATGCCGACGAGCGCGAACTCGACCCCGGCCTGAACGCCGAAAGTGTTCGCGCCTTGCGGCAGTCGCGCGCCGGTGAACACAACATTCTCAGCTTTTATGCCGGATACCTCCGCGGCGCCCTCCACGGAGATCTCGGCACGTCTCATGCCCTCGGCCAGCCTGTGCAACGCCTTTTGCGCGAGCGCTGGCCCGTCACCTTGCGCGTGGCTGGCGTGGGCCTTTTGCTGGCATGGCTGCTGGCCTCGACTCTCGCCTTCACCGCCTGCCTCTGGCGCCGCCCGGCTTATGAAATTCTGGGCACCACCGTCAGCGGCGCTTTCCTCTGCATTCCGGCGGCGGTGCTGGCTCTGCTTTCTGTAATCCTCAACGCTCCTGGATATCTCGCCATCGCTCTGATCGTGTTCCCCAAGATCTACCGCTATTCGCGGAACCTGCTCGCCAAGGCCTACACCTTGCCGCACATCACCGCCGCCCGCGCCCGGGGACTCGGCGAAGTTCGCATCCTGGCCTGGCATGTGCTTCCAGTCGCCGGACCGCAGATGATCGCGCTCGCCGGCATCACCGTCAGCATCGCTCTGGGCGCAAGCATTCCCGTAGAGGCCTTATGCGGATTGCCCGGCATTGGTCAACTCGCATGGCAGGCCGCGCTTTCCCGAGACCTTCCCTTGCTCGTGAACCTCACCGTGCTGGTTACGCTGGTAACCTTGCTGGCGAACTCGGGGGCCGATGTAATGA
The DNA here is from genome assembly GCA_963772195.1 of uncultured Acidobacteriaceae bacterium. Taxonomy (GTDB): domain Bacteria; phylum Acidobacteriota; class Terriglobia; order Terriglobales; family Acidobacteriaceae; genus Acidiflorens. Next base: position 394,147 of record CAVYWE010000008.1, read on the forward strand.
TTTACATGTTGAGGCCCCGAGAAGCATAAATGCAGCGCGAACGCATGAGCGCATCCCGCAAGCTGGCGTGTGTCGTAGTGGTCGCCGTGTGCGCCGTGTCGCTGGGCGCGAATTGGCTGGCGCCCGCCGGATACGCCCGGCAATTTCGCGAAGCCCCCAGCGCGCCTCCTTCCCATCAGCATCTGCTTGGCACCGATGAAGTTGGCCGCGATCGCTTCGCGCGCGTGCTTTACGGCACTCGCATCTCGCTGCTGCTCGCTCCCGCCGCCGCTCTGGTTTCTACGGTGTTGGCCGCCCTAGTCGGCGGCCTCGCAGGATACTTAGGCGGAATCTGGCTGCGTCTCGCCCGAGGCTTTACCGACCTGTTTCTTTCTCTGCCCTGGCTTTTCCTGCTGATCACGGTTCGTGCGCTCTTGCCGCTGAACGTTTCTCCGCTGGTCTCGGTTCTGATTACGTTTCTCATCCTCGGCCTGCTCGGCTGGGCCGCTTCGGCGCGCGTGCTTTCAACCAGTGCCGATGCCTTGCGCAACTCCGAGTTTATCTTGCAGGCTCGCGCCTCGGGATTGCACGGTCCGCGGCTCTTCCTGGTGCATGTTCTGCCCAATTTGAAGCCGGTTCTGTACGCGCAGTTCTGGATTTCAATTCCGGTTTTTATCCTGAGCGAGGCGAATCTGGGCATCCTCGGATTGGGCGTTGCCGAACCGCTGCCTTCCTGGGGAAGTCTTCTGCGCGAACTGGAAGGCTTGATTTCATTCCGCGAAGAACCGTGGCGGCTGGTGCCGTTGCTGCTGCTGATTGTTGTGATGACGTCGTTCCAGTTGCTCTTGTCGAATGAGGAGGTGACCGCATGAGTGATCTTATGAATACGACCGTCCGCCGCGCATTGATACGACTTCTTTTCTGCTTCGCTCTTGTCTCTCTTGCTTTTACTAGCTCAGCCTTCTCGCAGAGCGGCGGCGAGCTGCGCTTCTGTCTGCGCTCCGAGCCGAAGACCTTCGATCCGCTGCTGGTCGATGACGATTCTTCACTTGCGATCCGTTATCTGACGGGCGGTGTGCTGGTGCGTGCCAACCGCAAAACACAAGACCTCGAACCCGAATTGGCCGAGTCGTGGAAAGTTTCGAAAGACGGCAAGCAAATCACCTTCAAGCTCCGCCACGGCATTACGTTTTCCGACGGCAGCCCGTTTTCCTCCGAGGACGTTGCCTTCACCATGCAACGGCTCATGGATCCCGCGCTGCACACCTCGACCGGAGACGCATTCCGCTCCGGCAGCGGTGCCGTCAGCACCAAGATCATTGCGCCGGACCAGATCGCCATTAATTTTCCCGCACCCCTTGCCGGACTCGAGCGCCTCTTCGATCAGGTTGCGATCATGTCTGCGCATTCTCCGAAGAAAGAAGCGGCCGTGCTTGGCCCGTTTCTGGTTGCGGAATACAAAGCGGGATCAAGCGTTCTTCTCCGCCGCAACCCGAACTACTGGAAAAAGGATTCCCAGGGACGCCGCTTGCCGTATCTCGATTCCATCCGGCTCGACATTCAATCGAATCGCGACGTCGAGATGCTGCGCTTCAAGCGCGGAGAACTTGACCTGATCAACGTCCTCGACAGCGATTACTTCGACCGCCTGGCCGCCAGTTCGCCCCAACTCGCGCACGATGCCGGAGCTTCGCTCGATTCTGATTTCATGTGGTTCAACCAGGTCGCGAGCGCTCCCATCCCTGAATACAAGCGCGCCTGGTTCCGCTCCGCCAACTTCCGGCGCGCGATTTCTCAAGCCGTCAACCGCGAAGATCTGAGCCGCGTGGTCTTCAACGGTCACGCCCAGCCCGCCGTCGGCCCGGTTTCACCCGCCAACAAATTCTGGTTCAATAGCAAACTCAAAGCCGAACCGTATCGTCCCGACTCTGCGCTGAAGCGCCTGCAAGCCGACGGTTTCCGCCTGCAAAACGGAGCGCTATTCGATAAGGGCGGCAACGCCGTCGAGTTCTCCATCGTCACCAACGCGGGCAGCAAGCCTCGAGAACGCATGGCCGTCATGGTGCAGGAGGATCTCGGGAAGCTCGGCATCAAGGTGAACGTAGTCACGCTCGACTTTCCCTCGCTCATCGAGCGCATCTCGCAGAAATTTAATTACGAAGCCGCGATGCTCGGCTTCCGCAATGTCGACCTCGATCCGAACGGTCAGATGAACATCTGGCTAAGCTCGGCTGAAAATCACGCGTGGAATCCGCAGCAGAAGTCTCCGGAAACTGCCTGGGAAGCCGAGATTGACCGCCTGATGCGCGCGCAAGCGTCCACCGCTGATCCGAAGAAACGCAAAGGAAGTTTCGATCGCGTGCAGGAAATCACCGCCGAGCAGACGCCATTTATTTACCTGGTAAATCAGAATGCGCTGTCCGCCGTCTCGGGTGCGGTCGAAGGCGCGAATCCCGGAATCCTTTCCCCGCAAACGTTCTGGAACGCCGAGCGCCTTACCCTGAACGCAAGCACACGGGCGAGCAGGTAACACCATGACGCCAACGCCTGATTCCTCCGGAAACATGCTTTCCGCGCAGGTGACCGTGCGCTATCCCGGCAAAGCTCCGGTGCTCCGCGGAGTCTCGCTGGAAATCGCGCGCGGCGAAGTGGTCGGCCTGGTCGGCCAAAGTGGCTCGGGCAAGAGCACGCTGGCAACGGCCATCCTTGGATTACTGGGCGGATTACTCGGCCGCCAGCGCGCCATCGTCGAAGGCAACATTTTTTTCCAGGGCGCGGATTTGCTCACCATGCGCGAACGAGAATTGCGCAACCTCCGCGGACGTTCCCTAAGCCTCGTGCTTCAGAGTCCTCTAGCCTCGCTCAATCCCGCGCTCCAGATCCGCACGCAACTCAGGGAAGCCTGGCGCGCCCACAGCGACAGCACCGCCACAAGCGGAGACTGCGACCGGGCCATCCATGCCGCCTTGAAGAGCGTCAGCCTGCCGAGTGGCGAGGATGATAATAACGAAGATTTTCTGCGCAAGCACGCTTCCCAACTCAGCGTCGGCCAGGCGCAGCGCGTGCTGATCGCCATGGCCATCATGCATCGCCCCGCTCTCTTAATCGCCGACGAAGCAACCAGCGCGCTCGACGTGATCACGCAGTCCGAAATCCTGGAACTGTTCGCGCGCCTGAATCGCGAGATCGGCATGTCGATCCTCTACATCTCGCACGATCTGCCTTCGGTCGCCGGAATCTGCCAGCGCATCGCCATCCTGCACGAAGGACAGATTGTCGAGTGCGGCCCGACTGAACAGATCTTCACTGCACCCGAGCACCCCTACACCCGCCGCCTGATGTCGGCTCTGCCACAAGTTCCCGTCCGACGCGAAGTGCTTCTAGCGAGAGCCCATGCCGCGGCGATGGAGTAGGGGACGCGGACTATCGATCCCGCTAGCGCTTCACGAAGTACAAGTCAGCCACGCTTTCCGCCAGAGCGGGGGCATCGACCTCGGCGCGATTCGACAGCACAACCACAGTTAGATGGTCGTCGGGAAAGCGCTGAATGGCGTTCCGAAATCCTACTGTCTCGCCGTAATGAGCGTAGCAGCGATGCCCGCGGTGTGGATCAAGAAACCATCCAAAGCCATAGAGCGGCGCCAGGCTGCCGTCCGACTGCTGTAGAGGAGCGCCGTTCTCCGCAGTCGCTGCGGTCAATGCCGGTTGCATTTCTTTCGCGGTCAGCAGCGTGTGAGCGGCTAAGGCCGCATCCCATTTCGCCAGATCGTCGAGCGACGTATAAACACCGCCATCGCCGAGGGTAGCCGAAGTCGAACTCTGATCGGTCTGGTGCCATCCATCCGCTGTCTTGGTGTGTCCATATGCGCGATGCGTAACTTCGTTCCTTCCTTTTTCGTACGCGATCGTGCCCGTCATCCCAAGCGGCGTAAAAATTCGCCGACGCAGAAAATCTCCGAACTTTATCCCCGACCGTTTCTCCGCCACCATGGCCAGCACCACATATCCCGAATTGCTGTAAGCCCAGCGTGTGCCGGGCCTGAACTTCGTACTCGCCTGCTGCTTGAGCAAGTCGAGCACGCCGGCGTCCCTGATCTGCGGGATTTTGTCGTCGGAAATACCGGCATACTGCTTCGACATGATGTCTTCGTAGTCGATCAATCCAGAGGTGTGATTCAGCAAATGGCGGATCGTGATCGCCTTTCCATAAGTTGGGAAGTCTGGAAAAACATCGGTGAGACGGTCCTCATAGTGCAGTTTCCCATCGTGGACCAGCAGCATCACTGCCATGGCTGTAAATTGCTTTGTGAGCGACGCCAGCCGAAAGTTCGTTTCCGGACCGATCTTCTGCAACGTTCGCAGATCGGCGACGCCGTAACCTTTTCGGAATACCGGCTGGCCATCCTTGATCACAAGTACGGCACAACCAGGCTCGTGCGCGCTCACGAATTTCGAGAACAAGGAGTCGATCGCCACGGCCGAGACCCGGGCAGGAGCGGCAATAGAAGAAGAAGAGACAAGCGCCATGAGAACTGCGAACCAGCCCACGCTGGTACCGACGCCCAGACGCATCATGCCTTGGCCAGTTGCTCGGCAACTTCCGGAAGCGCGGCGGCATGCCACGCGTCGAAGCCTCCCGCTACGTTGAGCACATTGCGATGGCCGGCGCGCTCCAGCAAACTACAGGCAATCATGCTGCGATATCCGCTCTTGCAGTGAACCGCAACCGGGCGCCGACTGTCCATTGCAGGCAGTCCGTGTGGAAACGTATCGAGCGCCCGGCACTCCACGTCGGCGATATGCGCTGCCTGCCATTCGCCCTCGCTACGGACGTCAAGAACGTCAGCCGCGCACAAGCTTCCCTCGCGCAGTTTCTGGTTCAGTTCCTCGGCCGAAATCTGCGCGGTCTTCAACACCGGCAGGCCGGCCTTCTGCCACGCCGCCACGCCGCCGGCCAGATAGCCGCGCAACTCTTCGATGCCCACACGAGCCAACCGCATCCGAGCTTCCTCTATCTGCGCATCGGATTCGCCGATCAGAACCGGCTTGGAGTGGATCCCCAGAATCCCGCCTGCCCACGACGCGAATTGCCCCGAGAGCGCGATGTTGATCGACCCGGGCACGTGTCCCGCCGCGAACTCGTCGCCGGGACGAACGTCAAGCACATTAACATTGAGATGGACGTTCTTTTGCAACAGCGCCTGCACTTCGGCCGGAGAAAGCGCCGGAAGCGGCGGCAACTCCGTCAACGTCGCCGCGCCCGAGCGATTGATCTCGGCATCCTCAAGAAAATAGTCCGGGCGACTCGGAAGGTTCGCAGTCAACTGCGCAATGAATTCTTCCTGGCTCGCGATCTGCAGCGCGTAGTTCGTTAGGCGTTCCGTCCCAATCGTGGACGAGCGCTCCGCCCGCATGGCGCGTCCACAGAGCGAACCTGCACCGTGCGCGGGATACACCTTCGTTGCGTCAGGCAGCGCCAGCAACTTTTCATGCAGACTGTCGTAGAGCAATCCCGCAAGTTCCCGCGACGTGTGCGTCTTCGAAAGATCCGGGCGTCCAACATCGCCAATGAACAACGTATCGCCGGTCAGCACCGCGCAAGGCTGTGCTGATTTTGCTTCATCCGTGATCACCAGACATACGCTCTCCGGCGTGTGGCCCGGCGTCTCCAGCGCGCGAATCCGCACCGCTCCCATCTTCACTTCAAAGCCGTCGGTCAGCGGCACGTGCGGGAATTCGGCATTGGCCTGCGCTCCGATGTAAATCTTCGCGCCCGTGCGCGCCGCGAGTTCTTTGTGTCCGGAAACAAAGTCGGCATGCAGATGCGTTTCGAATATGTGCCGGATTCTAAGATTCTGCTCGTCGGCCGCCTTCAGATAAATGTCCACGTCGCGCTGCGGATCAATCACCGCGGCCTCGCCCTCCGATCCGATCATGTACGAGGCATGCGCCAGACAGGTCAAGTAGAACTGTTCAAAATACATACGTGACTCCGAACCGGATGCAGCTTATCGGTTTTTAGATATGACTATCGCCCGCGACCGATACCGCATCTCCACTCACGGATCTACACTCAAAAGTATAGGTCCAGACGTCGGCCCGGCACTCAGAAGTTTTTGCACGGAGCCTGCCCAATCATGGAAAAAATATCCTGAGAATTTTCTTACCCCAAAGTCCCGCGAACATTCCACCGGCAAAGGTCGAGTTGCGGCTTCGAACCCTGGTGCCCGTCGCCCCCTCTTAGATTTCCAACCTATTGACCAGCCTATGGTTAAAGGACGCACCGGATGCGTACTCCTTTTGTAACTTGGACTTACACATGATAACGTCCTACAGTCAATTAGATCGAGGTTTTGGGGTCTTCGGCCCCCGGCGTGCATCGAAGTAGTTGGAAGTTCCGATGTTCAAGGGCGGTCCAGAGTGGGATTTGTGAACGGGGCGAAAGAATGACGAAGCGCAACAAATTCGGATTGGCACCGGGAGCACTCGCACTCATCATATTCGCGACCGCCGCCATTCTCGGCGTGTCTGTTTCTGGATGGGCTCAAACAACTCCTTACGCTCCTTACGTCGTTGCCGCCTCGGTGGGCGCTGGCAACTCCGCTGCTCTTCCCGCCACCGGTAGCGCGGCAGACGATCCAATCCTCACCATCACGAAGCGCGTCGATGAAGTCAACGTGCTGTTCATCGCTACTGATCGCCACGGCAAATTCGTCCGCAATTTGAACCAGAACGATTTCTCTATTTTCGACGATCACAAGCCGGTCGAATCCATCATCAACTTCCGCCGCGAGACCGATCTGCCTATCGAGTTGGGCCTGCTCATGGACGTGAGCGGCTCGGTGCAGGGCCGTTTCGGATTTGAAAAAGAAGCAGCCACCGGATTTCTGCAGCACATCATCCGTCCCGGCTATGACCGCGCCTTCGTTGTAGGGTTCAACAAAGAGAGCCGCCTCACCCAGGATTTCACCGACAAAGTACCACTACTCGCCGCCGGCGTGCAGCGCCTCAGCAATGGCGGCGGCACCGCGCTCTATGACGCTATTTACAAAGCGTGCAAAGAAAAGCTGCTGCGCGATCATTCCGACCATCCCATTCGCAGAGCCATCGTTATCCTCAGCGACGGCGAAGATAATCAGAGCGAATACACGCGAGCCCAGGCCATTGAAATGGCGCAGCGCGCGGAAGTTCTCATTTATGCCATCTCTACCGACGATAGCGGGCTGATTCTGCGTGGCGACAAAGTTCTCGAAGACCTCGCTTCCGCCACCGGTGGCCGCGCCTTCTTCCCCTATAAGATGAAGGACATCACGCACTCATTCGCCTCCATTGAAGACGAACTGCGCAGCCAGTACGCCGTCTCCTACAAGCCCACCGACTTCGATGCCGATGGACGCTACCGCTCCATCGAGATCACTGCCGTGAAAAAAGACCTCCAAGTCCGCGCCCGCCGCGGATACTACGCGCCGAGGCAATAAAGCCAGGTTTCAAGGTTGCAGAGTTTCAAGGTTGCTTTGAAACTTTCTCCTTCATGTGCTAACGTCCCCTTGAATCCGCATCGAGGAGAATCTGCATGGCCTGGATTGTTCTGGCAGTCATAGTTCTGTTCGGCGTCTTCCTGGTCGGGATGTACAACAGCCTGGTGCAACTGCGCGTGCGCTCCGAATCAGCCTGGTCCGACATTGATGTTCAGCTCAAACGCCGCCACGACCTGATTCCAAATCTGGTCGAGACTGTGAAAGGCTACGCCGCCCACGAAAAAAGTACGTTTGAGGACATCGCGAAATTCCGCTCCATGGCCATGCAGGCCACAGGCCCGGCCGACAAGGCTGCCGCCGAGAATCAACTGACCGGCGCCCTTAAGAGCCTGTTTGCGGTGGCCGAAAATTATCCTCAACTCCAGGCCTCGCAGGAATTCACGCAGCTGCAGAATTCTCTCAGCGAAATCGAGGACGCCATTCAAAACTCCCGCCGCTACTACAACGCCGTCGTGCGCGACCTTAACACCAAGATTCAATCTTTCCCGACCAACATTCTGGCCGGGATGTTCGGCTTCCAGCAGAAACAGTTCTTCGAAACCGCTGCCGCTGATCGCGAACCAGTAGCGGTGAAATTCTAGGCATGCCGCACCAGCGATCGCGCCATCGGAGACCGCCGTGCGAGTCTGCTCCTGGTACTCCCCTGTGCTGCTCTGTGTCCCCCGTGTCCCCTGTGGTAAAGCCTTTGCTTTTGCTTTTGATTCTGGCGCTACAACTAGTCCCAGCCGGCGCCCAAGTCCGCAACTGGCGCGTCACCGATTTCAAGGACACCATTTCCATCGCCCCTGATGGCACGGCCCTCGTCAGCGAAAAAATAACTCTCGCTTTCGTCGGTGAGTGGCACGGCATTCACCGCACCATCCCGGTCGAATATCCCGGACCGCACGGAACCAACTACACGCTCTTTCTCAACGTCATGAGCGTCACCGACGAAAACGGGAACAAGCTGAAATACGATTCGAGCAAGTCCGGCGCCACCCGCGATCTCAAAATCTACATTCCCGGCGCGGTCGACACGACGCGCATAGTCAACATCGATTACTCGGTTCGCAACGGCGTCCGCTTCTTCGATAGTTCCGGAGATAGTGCCGGAGATAGTTACGCCGAGTTCTACTGGAACGTGACCGGCAACGATTGGCCGGTTCCCATCGACCATGCCTCGGCCTTTGTGACCCTGCCCGAAAACGCCGCCGGAGGATTGCGCGCTCAGGCTTTCACCGGCGCCTATGGTTCAAGGCAAAGCGACGCGACCGCCGAAGTCAAAGGCGCCGACGTTCTTTTCGAAACCACCCACCCGCTTCCCATGCACGGCGGCGTCACCATCGACATTTATATCCCGCAGGGAGTGCTCAAACCTCCGTCCGCGCTCACGAAGCTGGGCTGGTTTCTCGGCAGCAATCCTATCGTGTTTCTGCCCCTGCTGACGCTGGCCGTGATGTTTGGCCTCTGGTATTCCGTGGGACGCGATCCCGATCCCGGCGTATCCGTGGCCCCGCAGTACGAGCCGCCCAAAGGCATTTGTCCCGCTGAAGCTGGAACTTTGATCGACGACACCATCCACCCCCGCGACATTACCAGCACCATCGTCGATCTGGCCGTGCGCGGCTACATCAAGATCGAAGAAAAAGTCGACACTTTTCTCGTCTTTCACCACAAAGATTATTTATTCCACCTGTTGAAACCGCGCGAGCAGTGGGGACCGGACCTTACACCGCACGAACGCGTGATGTTGGAAAACATTTTTCTGGGCGGCGCTGAAACCCGCTTGTCCAGCCTGAAGAATCGCTTCTACACCGTGATTCCCGTGGTGCGTCAGGACATTATGCTCGGGCTAAAGAATAAGGGAATCTACACGCTCGATCCGGAATCCGCCAATGGCTATAGCATCGTCGCCGGCGTCGCCATCGCGATCCTTGTGGTCGCCGTGCAAGTCATGGGCTGGATGAACCTGTTCAATTCCATTCCTTTGCTGATCGGGAGCGTTCTAGTTTCCGCTCTGATCTGGTGGCTCTTCGCACGCCAGATGACGGCGAAGACGGTGGCCGGCGCTCGCACCAGAATCGCTGTCCTCGGATTCCAGGAGTTCATGAATCGCGTCGATGCCGACCGCATCAAGCGCATGCCGCCCGACACTTTCGAGAAATTTCTTCCTTACGCTATGGCGCTGGGCGTCGAGCACCACTGGGCACAAGCATTCGACGGAATAATAAAAGATCCGCCCAACTGGTACGTTTCGCCGAACGGCTATGTCGGCTTCAGTCCGCTCTTCTTTTCCAGTTCCATGCACAGCATGGCGTCGGACATGCACCAGGTCTTCGTCTCCTCTCCCCGAGCCAGTTCCAGCGGATCGGGCTTCAGCGGAGGAGGCGGTTTCTCAGGCGGAGGCTTCTCGGGAGGCGGCTTCGGAGGCGGAGGCGGCAGCGCGTTCTAGGCTCAGCGTGTAGCTAGTGGAGGGACGCGTCTCGAGACTGTGTCGCAACTCCTCTGCCGTCCCTCCGCGACTCCATGGCCGGTTCAGTGGTGGTTACCTAAGCTAATGAGAACACGGTAACTGCTACTGTTTTCTTGGTCAAGCGCCGAATGCGAAGATGGTTATAAAGGTAACGTGACCGGGCAAATTGTAGATGAGGGTTTCACTAAACTTTCACGCAAAGGGTAGGCTGACGGCAGATCGTCGGGTTGCAAACCCAACGATCCATTCCTGACGGGCCTGGCGCTCACATGATTTCTGGGCAATCCGGTTTGCCAGTTGTGTGCCAGATTTCAGCTATTGAGCCAAGCCAGGTGAGCAGAAAGGCTGAGGGTGTAACTTGTCCCCCGCTGTGGCGCGTGGGGCACGTTCAACGGAAAACCCGCGCAAACGATAATAATTAATGAGAGACCAAGGTCTTTGAACTACCCGTCTCCTTGTTCGAGCAGCGACATTTCTATCGATGTGAGCTGCCGTGAAGTGAGCTGTCAACTGCTCATCCGTATGCTTCTAGGGCTTGCAACCTGGGCGAACACCTGATTCAGAATCAGTTGTTTGATCAGGACGTAAGAGGGAATACGCAGATTATTCAACCGAAGGGAACACTCCGGCACAAGCGCGTTAGACAAAGCGCGGAATATAAAGGGACCATGAAACCGGCCTCATCCAACACTCCACAGCTAGCAATGAAGGTGAAACCTTTCACCACACTCATTTCCCTTTGAGATGTAGTCGCAAATGAGAATGGTCAGATCGTCATCCTGCTTTTCCGACCATTGGCGGACAGAAGAAATGATCGAGTCTGCCGCCATCGCGGGGGATAGCTCACGAGTTCTTGTCAGCAGATCGCACAATGCATCGTGACCGAAGAAATCTCCTGCAGCGTTGGAAGCCTCAACAACCCCGTCTGTATACATCACGATTCGATCATCTGTTTCCAGTTTGTGGACAGCAGTGGAATACGATGCAAAATCGAACGCCGCGAGCATCAAACCATTCTCTTCAATTTGGGTGACGCGTCCATTCCTCACCAGCAACAGAGGCGGGTGCGCTGCGGCGGAGTACCGCAATTCTCTCGATTGGGAGTTCAGGTGGACATATGCTGCCGTGACGAACTGGTTTTGCGTGTTGCCCAATAAGGCCGAGTTCATGCCCGATAGGAAGCGGCATGGATCAGCAGCAACCGCTCGTTGCGAAGCTGCCGCGAGCTTGACCATAGATGCAATAAGGGCGGCGGGAACCCCGTGCCCTGACACATCGGCGATCAACAATCCAACCTGATGGTCATCAGCGATGATGTAGTCGTAGAAATCGCCAGCCACCGAAGTCATGGGCACATAGCGAGCCGCTACTCGGAAGTTCGTGGAAGGGGGAAATTCTCTGGGCAGAATTGATAACTGAATACGACGGGCTACCTCCAATTCCTTTTGGATCTCCTTCAACTGTCGATCCCGCCGCAGAGTACTTCTGGCGGCAACATAGGCCAGAGTGCTGAGAAACGCGGCGAATCCAAACGGCTCGAGTAGAGGCAGGGAGGTGTGGAAGAATTGAGCCGAGTTTTGCCAAACCACCAAACCTACGAAGACCAGCAAGCCCCAGCGGATCACACCGAAATCGGCAGCCTCAGGAGCAATGCTCTCAGCAGAACTGCTCGCCATGAAGCGAATGAGAAAGAATGCCGACGCGCTTATGACGGCGATGCTGTTGATTCTCTCGTAGTGGGGCGAATCGCCGAACAGAAAGGTGGCCGCGGCGAGTAGGCAACCGAAACCAACCGCCGCGTACCCAACTGCCCGCTCAAATCGTCTTGGCAGACCCATGAAGATGAAGAACAACAATGCGGGAATCAGAGTGAGGTAATTAACGGCTCCACGCAGGCGCGCGTAGAAGGGCGCACCCTGCGCCATCATTGCAAGCATGGGCGACGAAATCCACAGGCGAAGCCCGTACAAGGCGGCAAACAATGCGAAGCAGATGAGAAGCGAGTCGCGCTGGCGTCGGAGAACGGCAAAGGCAGCGGACACCATGCCGACAGCGGCGAAGGACGCGCCTAAGAATAGATACGGAGCGTCACGCCGGAATGCGGTCAAGACCTCCTCAGCACTCATATCAGATGCTCCACCGCCCGGTCAGATATTGTCCGGGTACGCTCCCTCTCTTACGCAGCGGCTGATTCAGATTTCTAGCCAGCATCGCAAAAGTACAGTAGCTCACCGTATCGACCGGCCAGCGTGGCCTCGCCCGGATTTGGGGCCGCTGGTGGCCTGATTCGCCCACTCCCATTCTGCAAGCCAGTTGCTGCGGCATCTCCCTTCACGTTGGATTTCCGACATTCTTCCACCGCATTGCGGGCAGACCAAGTTGATGATGGACGAGATGATGCTCGTGTTCGATTCACCCGGGAGTGTGTCAAGGGCTTTCATAATCGCTCTCCTATCCAGACACCCGACAAACGCGCGAGGGGCAGACACGGGCCACAAACAACGGAAACGTGCCGCGCGGGTCTTCTACGCTCTCGGGCGCTCCGAACTGGTTGGTTGCGGAGTCCGTTCCGGCCACCAAATGCCTGCCGCCTCGCTGCAAGATGAGAGTGCACGCGCAATGCCAATGCCGACCAACAATTAAAAGCCGAGAACGAAGCTGTTCCTGAGTGCGCGTGCATGTCGAGTGTCACAACAATTGCCCTGCATTAGGCATTGATGCCCGGATGTGGTCGCAACTTGAGCGTTGAGCGGCGACCCCGAGAAAGGAACGCCTTGCAAACACATGTAACGCCAACTCGCTGAGACTCTTGCTAGCGCCTCGACGATTGGCATGTCGATTGCGTTCCAACGGAGGTGACCACAAGCTCCTGATTTGGTTAACAGTCATTCCTGATCCGGATTGCTGGACTAGCAGGAGCGTGAGGAGTGAAGGATGCAGAGGCTAATCGTTATAGGCACCTTGTGTTTACTGGCGTTGGCGGCTCTTGGCCAGTCTACATCAAAGTATCAAGTAGGCATGATTACTGAGGTCAAGCCGCGTCAGGCAACAGGAGATGGTACGTCTGATCCCACCAGCTATGACGTATCGGTCAAAGTTGGCGACACAATTTACGTCGTCTTGTACACGCAACCGTTGGGCGAAATCCCCGCGAAGTACGAAACAGGGCGCGAACTGCTAGTGCTGGTCGGAAAGAACACAATTACCTACAACGACATGCTGGGTCGGTCGCTTCAGGTACCTATAGAAAGCCAAAGACCCGTTACCGAACGTAAGCAATCGAAATAGCTCGTGCTGCGAGAGAGTCATGCTCGAGGAGTTGTTGCGAGAGTTACATGTCGCCCCAGCGATTCGAGTCGACTTGGAGGAAGAATGTATTGTTTGTTTGTTCTGCGAAACGACAAGAGCGGCTGCTTCGACGGACGCGCGCTCATCAGTCTCTGGGCATTACTGTTGTGCTCCGGCATTGGCGCATTGGCCCAGAGCACCGCTCCCCCATTGAACGCGAGCGCACCGTTCAGCATTCGGGCTACTCATGTCCTGGGTTTGCCAAACACAAAGAACAACTGCAACGGAACTCTGTCCATTCAAGGCGATGCGTTGCAATTTCAACAAAGCGGGAAGCCCGGCGCAGAGGTAAACATCGCTTCTGTCCGCGCTCTTTTTCTCGGGGAGGAGAGCAAACAGGTCGGCGGACTGCCAGTGAAGCTAGGCAAGGCAGCGGCTCCGTACGGAGGTGGCCGAGTCGTCAGTCTCTTCGCCCATAAAAAGTACGACACCCTGACGCTGGAATATGTAGATAGTGATGGAGAAGTTCACGGTGCGATTTTCGAGGTAACTAAAGGACAAGGTGAACTCGTGAGGAATGAACTCGTGGCTCGGGGCGTATCTTCCAGCTCCGGCGAAGGCCAACCAACGAAGCAAAGCACCTCGGAGGTCACGCATGAAGACAAGTAAACGGAATTCATGGATATTCTGTGTGGCGGCCAGCGTCACGATTGCAGTTGCATTTTCGGGTCGACTGGCTGGCCAAACTGCAGCGGTGAAACCCTCCGGTGGAAGCAGTGGTTCTGGCACGCAATGGAGCCTGCAAGTCGAGCGGATTGATCCCGGGCGCCTGGACCTCGCGCATTCCTTCCAAGTCGCGATCTACGAGAACCTCTTGGAAGAGTTGAATAAGACGAAGCGATTCAAGTACGTCCTCCGCGAGGGCGACAGTAAGGCGAGTGAGATTCCGGATTTGCTGATCTTGAAAACAATGGTTGTGAAATATACGCCTGGGAGCGAAACGCAGCGTGCGGTGACCACTGTGAGCGGCGCGACAAAGTTAACGGTGCGGAGTCAACTCGTTACACGCGAGGGCAAAATTGTGCTGGAGCGCACGGTGAACGGGAATGTTCGCTTCTTCGGCAGCAATTTGCGGGCTACCCACAATTTGGCCCGCAATATCGCTAAAGCGATCAAGCAATCAAACGTGGCTATGGTCCGGGCATCGTACCGCGATACTCAGCTGCCAACTTTGAACGCCGACGGCACGCAATGATCAGGCGGGTCCGTTACGATGTTCAGCTCGCCCGGAGGGCGCCCATGAGACTTCGAACATTTCTTGTTGCTATAGCGATTCTTGGCACTGTGTTGCACCCTGCCGCAGCCCAGGCGAAGAAAAAGACGACCCAAGTAGATGTGCCTCCGCTGGAGCGAGTTTCCGGCACAAGCATGCAGTCTAACGCGGTTCTATCCGATGTGATTACGCGCAAGCCCGAAATGCCACTGGGGCCGCTAGACATTCTCAAATCGTACGAAATCGCCATAAGCTTAGTCGTGGAAAAGACATCGGCCGATTTCTCAGTAATAGTGCGGACTCAGCAAGCGAATCAAATCACCGGCGAACAGGCGGAATATCTTTTGCTGCAGAGCTACCAAATAGCAATGATGCAGTATCAGGTGCTTAGCGCGCTCCATGATGTTCTGAAACATGACATCGACGAAGCAGCAAGGCGGCAGGCAAGGCAGTCGCTGAAAACGACAAGCTCCGATACGGTTTTAGTGGTTCCTTTTCCTGGATCCGTCTCTGCGAACAGATGAAATCGAAATTCCAGCTCGCTGGGGTCGCATGCACCTTCAGGTGCTTCGCTGGCGACAGAGGAACGCTCACATAACATGCCATCCGTGGAGAAATTAATTGAGCGCGGTGAGGGTGTCGCCCTGGAATCGGGGACCCCTTCACCTGCACAGATGGCGCCGGTTCGGTCCCATGGCTTACAGTCTCTGTATCGATACGCGTACAGACTCCTAGGAAATAAACCTGATGGAGCTAGCCATCAACAAACTCCTTTCTACGGTTCCACAGTCGCTGGGGAGTGAACGATAGGAATTTCAAGCGGGACCCGGGCCGCCGAGTCAGAAGGTCGTCCGGAATCATCCGGATGTCGATTGCAGTGGGAAATTGGTTAGCAGATACTTGAAAGCGCAAAATCAGGGCGCAGCAAGCGGCGCGTTCGCGAAAGCCTGGACTGCAGTCCGGTACGAAGAACATTGCTCGCATCTGTAAACCGAGAATTGCGGAGAGCTCACGTGTCATGACCATCACCGAAGATCGATATCGAATGCTGCTAGGTGCCTCCAGCGCTCTAGCCGACCAGCCCACCGTCAAGGCCGTTCTGCAGAGTCTGCGAGGTGTTCTGTCCAGCACTTCCCGATTGCACGGGGCCGAACTCTTTGTGCTGAGCGATGACGGCGGGTGCTTATCCAGCTTCGAATTTGATCGAGATCCAGACGCTCCCGCAATAAAGCGTGGAGCCAAATTGCTGCTTACTGGCCTGGTGGCGCAGGTGCTGGACGAACAGAAGCCGGTGTTTGTCCGGGACCTGTCGCTGGAAATGTTGGAACACCCTGACATGGCTCCTTTTGCAGCCGAAGTTGCCGGACGAAGTACCTACTTGTTCCCAGTATCGACCGCGCAAAAACGCTACGGAATTCTGTCAACTCCAAAGTTACACGGCCAGCAGTTTGCCCCCGAAGACGTCGAGATGCTCAGTGCCTTGGCCTCCCACGTTGCGGTCGCGCTCGAGTGTGCACTGGCAAGAGATACCGCGCAGCTTTACCACCGAGAAGTCGTGAAGCAGCGAGATCGGCTCAGCTTGTTACTCGAAATCAACAATCATATTGTCAGAAAGCTGGAAGCGGATGAACTGTTTCAGGCAGTGGCAGGGTCGATGCGCAAGCACTTGGGCAACGATCTCACGTCATTGTGGCTCTTTAACAAGCAGTCGGGCAGCTTGGAACGTAGATTTCTCGATTTCCCGACTGGAAAGGGCTTTCTCGATAAGGTTGTTGTCGTCGAGCCTACGAAGCTATGGAGCGAATGGTCGCTCCTCCGGACGCCACAGTATTACTCACCGTGTGGAGCGGAGATACCTCCCGCCCTCCGCGAGGCGTCCCGAGCTGAATCCCTCCTCTCGGCCGTCCTGGTGCCACTGATGGGTGCCGATCGCCCCCTGGGCCTGTTGACCATGTGCAGTCGCAGAGCTGATGGGTTCAACGAGGCGGACCGTGACCTGCTGTCGCAGATCGGCACCCAGACATCACTGGTACTCGAGAATGCTCTGGCCTACGGACAGCTCCGGGCGTCGCGCGACGATCTGGAAGAGCAGAAGCTTTACCTTGAATCGGAAATCGAATCTGAGTACAACTTCGAAGACATAGTCGGCAAGAGCGCCGCGATCCGCAAGGTGCTGGACCAGGTCGCGATCGTGGCGCCAACAAGTTCCACCGTCTTACTGCACGGCGAGACCGGTACAGGCAAGGAGTTGGTGGCCCGAGCGCTTCATAATCTCAGCCCGCGGCGGGAGCGGACATTTGTCCGCCTGAACTGCGCGGCGATTCCCTCGGGCCTGGTGGAAAGTGAACTGTTCGGCCACGAAAAGGGCGCTTTCACCGGGGCGCTCATCCAGAAGCGAGGCCGGTTTGAGCTGGCGGATCACGGCACTCTGTTTCTCGACGAGATCGGCGACATTACTATGGATTTGCAGCCAAAGCTTCTTCGTGCCCTGCAGGAGCAGGAGTTCGAACGCCTCGGAAGTACCAAAACCATCCACGTTGATGTTCGTCTGATTGCGGCCACACATCGGGATTTGGAAAGCATGATCCGCAACAATCAGTTCCGCGAGGACCTCTTTTACAGGTTGAGGGTGTTTCCGATCGAAATCCCCCCGCTGCGGGAACGGCGCGAAGACATTCAACTCCTGGTCCACTTTTTTGTGGCGCGCCTCTCCCGGCGTATGCAAAAGCGCATCCGTTCTGTCCCGAGACCCGCGATGGAGGCTCTTGTGAATGCCGATTGGCGAGGAAATATCCGCGAGCTGGAGAACTTTATTGAGCGCTGCGTGATACTCACGCAAAGCGACGAATTAAATGTGCCACGAGCAGAGCTGAACAGATCCGCCGGCCGTACTGTTGTCGCGGCAGCGTCGACCTTCGAGCAAGCAGAGCGGCAGGCGATCCTCGATGCTTTGAAAGGCGCGTCCGGAAGAATAGCCGGCAATGGTGGAGCGGCAGAGCGCCTCGGACTTAAGAGAACTACGCTGCAGAACAAGATGCGCAGGCTAAGCATCACTCGCGCTGATTATTCGGCCTGACAACAGACAGTCCGGCTTCCTTCCTTCTTTCAACTCTTCAAGGCGGCTGCTTGGGCCCCTTTTGATGTTTGCCGCGAACCTGCCCTCATGCTGGCAGTGCCCGTTATTCGCGAACGGCATTCGCGCGAAAGAGCATTGACTATCTACAACTTGCGCTTAGAAGCCCTGGCACAACAGGTGCAATGCTAACGGCAGATAGCCATTTAAAGCTGCTAACGAATGTAGAGGGGCCCATGATGTTACGTGTCCAAACGCAAGAATTAGGCGGCGCTTTAATTTGCCGGCTCGAAGGCCGATTCACCGGCGAGGGAGCTGACCAAGTCCGCACGCTTGTCACGCGCTGCGACGGCAAACTGGAACTAGTTGTCGATCTTACGGACCTGATGTTTATCGACGCCATCGGGGAAGAGGTGCTTTTGTTTGTCAAGAGGCTCGGAGCTCAGTTCGTTGCCGAGACTTCGTATTCCCGGGACGTTTGCGAACGGCTTCAGCTCCCGTTTATTGGCAAGCGGAAGTCGAACATGCGAGTGCCAGGTAATTCGGACGGAGACGGGCATCGTCCTCGCCGCCGATGAACAAGCACACCTAACAAGCCCTCGAGCACCGTGTCGGGCAATTGCACGACAGGAAATTGGCATTCGAGGCCCCGATTATTGGCAGGTTCTCCTACACAAATCAAATCCGGTTTGCATCCAAGTGAGGTCTCTGCCCACGGGTATTGCCACGTCGTCCCAAAACAACGCCAGTGCCCACATACGGTCACGGTTTACTCCGACCACATCATCGGCAAGGGCCATTTGTTCCCTAAACTCAACCACTTGCGTAGTGGATGGGTTTGGCATCAACCTTGCCTGATTCCAAACGTGATTGCAAAGCCACAGAGGAATCCATTCATGATGGGTGCAGCGAGCAGGAATCTTCCGGAGCCTCCGGCCCGTGAATACATCGGCAGAGTTTTCAGCCAACATCGCGAAGAGCTGGAGTGGCTGGCCAATTTCCTCACAGGCGACGAAAAGATAGCGGCTGCGTGTCTTGTCGACGCTTGCGCACTGGCCGAGTCGGAAAATCTTGGTTTTCAAGAATGGCTCCTGAAGTGCGCCTTTCTGGCTACGATCCGCTCCGCAGTGCAAATCCAGCAACGACGGATCGTTCAACTATCATTCGCCTACACCCAACGCCCCTGCATTCATGGAGGACATACGGCTTTGTCCTCCGATTGGCGTGAGATTTTGGTGGAGGAATCAAGCGTTGTTATCGCGAGACTCGATGTCCTCTGTCGCTCTGCGCTGGTGATCTGCGGCCTTGAGAAGCGCTCAGCCTATGAAGCTGCGGTTCTGCTTGGTATCGATCCGGCTGGTGTGGAAAGCGCATATTGCGCCGCGATTAAGTCTCTAGAGATTATCAGCTGCGAGCAGTTCCAGCGGCAGAATGACTCTGCAGCTGTGTACAACTGATAGTGGCCCACGATCACAATTGGGAATGGTTGTGGGCCAGTACGCATCAAGGTTTGGGCATTTCGGAGTCAACCAGCTCCACTGCCCGTGATGCCCGCGAACGCTTCCATTCTTGCCACCAAGGCAATGCCGGCGAGCTTGAATGGGGAGCGCTCGCGGGCATTCTGTTTTGCTCACCTCCTCAACCTTTTAGAAAGCTGTTCAATGTGCAGCCCTAACCGCGACGGGCTCGATTGGTTTCGACATTGGCTCCGATTTCTCCCATTGCCCCTCCATCCGGAACAACGCGTGACTATCTAAATCCACCGCTCATCAGCGGATGGCTCGACTGCGAGTCTGAACTTGTCTTCGAGTGTCACCCGGAACAGGATCCTCATCGTTCTCGGAGTGTGTTGAACGCTTGCCACTAGGCCCAGTGCCCGCATGAGGGCAGCGCCCATCGACCGGATATGGGCATTCTTCATCATTCTTGGGCGCCCGCGCTTCTAATTCAAGAACTTGCAAGGAACTCCAGGTTGGCACGGCACCTGCAATCTTGGTGCACACGAGCGACAACACGATTCGCTCAAAGTTCAACCGTCAGGCCTCAGCCAAAGTTCCAGGTAGAAGAATGATGAAATCGAACCATCTCGCACTGCTTCTTACGATTCTCGTCTTTGCATCACCGCTGGGGTCATTTGCCCAACAGGGTGCGCAAGACGCCCCGCTTCTTACGATTGACGACGCAGTCTCCATTGCACTGTCGAACAATCGGCTCGTAAAGAACTCGGTGTTGGAAGCGCAAAAGTATGACTTCCAGGTGAGCACGATGCGCAGCAAGCGGCTGCCACATTTTCAATTTTCAGTCCTCGGTGGCGAACTGCTGCAGCCGTTTGATTTCACATTCGCGAAGGGAGTCTTCGGGACGTATCCGGGAACTGGACCTATTCCGTCAACAGACGCCAAGGTTCACACGCCGGCAAGATTGACCGCTTTTTTGAACGGCAGCATCGATCAGCCGCTGACACAGCAGTACAAGATCGGATTGGGAATTCGCGCGACAGAACTTGGGCGCCAGATCGCTAAAGAAGACGTTCGCGCAGAGAGGCAGAAGATCGCGGCCGAAGTGCGAAGTGCATACGTCGAGCTAGTAGCGACTCAAGCCGCTGTGGATGCGGCAGGGGAAGCAGTGAAGACACTGCAAGAGGCGCAGCGAGTTACGCTGCGTTACATCGCAGAGAAGACCGTGCTCAAGGGAGATGCCTTGGAGGTCGATGCTCGTTTGGCCAAGGCGCAATATGACTTGTCGGTTGCGGCGAACGGACTTGCCACACAGCACGAGCACCTGAATCAACTCTTGGCACGGGATCTTGAAACTCCCTTTCGGGTTGATTTCATTCCGGAGGAGGACGCGACAACTGTGACTCTGGAGGAGGCGCGCCAGCAGGCGTCACAGAATCGCCCCGAGATCCGCCAGTCTCATCTCAAGGAGAAACAAGCCGAGTATGACCGCCGCATTGCGAAGGCCGAATACATACCGGACCTTGGTCTCGCGGTTAGCTACATGGGGGTTCAGAACGTGCAGGTCCTTCCGACGAACGTCGGTGTGGCCGGCTTTGCGTTGACTTGGGAGCCGTTCGATTGGGGACGCCGCCACAATCGAGTACGCGAAAAATCCAACACCCTGGCACAAGCGCACAACGGTACACAAGAGACAGAATCGCAAATCGGAGTTGAGGTCGGGCTGAAATACCGCAAGTGGAGAGAGGCTACGTTGTTGTTGAAGGCCACCCGCACCGGTCATGAAGCCGCAGCCGAAGAATTCCGCGTCACCAGTAATAAATACAAAGAGCAAGCAGCACTCATGAGAGATCTATTGCAGGCTCAAGCTCGAAGTTCGGAAACAGCTTTTCAGTATCAGCAGGCGCTTTCCTCTTATTGGAGCGCTTTTGCCGAACTGCGCAAAGCGATGGGAGCAGAGTAACCGATGAGAGCAAGAATCATTTTAGGCGCGACCGCCAGTCAGGGCGGCGTTCGAGAAAGCGATCGGAGAGGAGTGGACTGTATGAGGAGCGACAGGAAACGACTGGGGTCAGTAATAGGAGCTGTGCTGTTCGCCACGATTGTAGCTACAAGTGGCTGTCAGCAACCCACGAAAGTCGCAGGTAAATCTCCCACACCCGTTCATGTAGTGGATGTGGCCTTGTATTCGCCTTCAGAAGATTTGCGCTACTCGGCTTCCGTTCTGCCGTTCGCGGAAGCGGTTCTGTCATTCAAGTCCGCAGGATATGTGACCGAAATTAAACAGGTCGCGGGTGCTGACGGGCGGCGTCGCGACATAGGTTCGGGAGACTATGTTGCTAGGGGCGCCGTTCTCGCGCAGATTCGCCATCAGGACTTAAAGAATCAACTTGACCAGGCCACCGCAACACTGAGTGCCGCCCAAGCTCAGAATGTCGAGGCGACGAAGGATTACGAGCGCGCGAAGACACTTTACGCCTCAGAGAGCTTGACCAAGCCCGATTTCGACCGAGCGCAGGCGAAATTCGATTCGACCCTCGCGGCTGTGGATCAGGCCAAAGCAAATGTGCACCAAGCGCAGTTAGCTCTCCAGGACGCGGACCTGACGGCGCCGTTTTCGGGTTACATCATTTCGCGGAACATCGAATTAGGGAACCTCGCGTCACCAGGGACTTCGGCCTTTAGCATTGCCGACACAAGTGCGGTCAAAATCGGTTTTGGCGTTCCCGACTATGCCTTAAGGCGTCTCCGCCTGGGGCAACAATTCAGCATCCATCTGCAGGACGACCCGAAAGAGTACAACGGGCGGGTCACGAGTATTGCTGCGAGCGCCGATGAGAAAAATCGGGTTTTTGCTGTCGAAGTGACCGTTCCCAATCCCAAGGCATCATTGAAGCCCGGGATGATTGCTTCACTCAGTTTGACAGGCGTTCACAAAGCCGCGGTTACCGCGGTGCCGCTCAGCGCCGTTGTTGCTGACCCCAGTTCATCTGGACGTTACGCGGTTTTCGTCGCCAAAGAACAGGGCGGCAAATGGGTGGCAGACTTGCGCGAGGTGGCACTGGGTGAAACCCACGAGAGTGACGTGGCGGTTAACGGAGTAAATCCAGGCGAAAAAGTCGTCGTCGTTGGAGCCGCTGGTTTGAAGAATGGTGACTTCGTCCAGGTCCTCCCCTAAAGGATAGAACAATGACACACGAGAACGGGCAAGACATCAGCAATCGTCGCAATATTCCAAGATTTTTTGTGGAGCACCCGCACATCTCCTGGATGCTTCTCCTAGGAGTGCTTATTTGGGGCTGGTTCGGCTATACATCCATGCCGCAGCGCAAGGACCCCGATATTCCCGTTCGTCTCGGCGTCGCGGCTTGTCCATGGCCCGGAGCCACCGCGCAACAAGTTGAACAGTACATTACCCGTCGAATTGAGGACGTTGCCGCCGAAAATAAGACCATTCATCCGGGAACCGATGCAGAGTACGGTATTAAGTCCATCTCTCTGCCCGGCTATTCGTATGTCACCATTCAACTGGATGAGGGCATCAGCGATACCAAGCGGCAATTCAGCGATATTAACCTCAAGCTGAATGCTCTAAATTCTCAGTTGCCTCAGGGCGCCGGCCCCATCACTTTCCAGAGCGATTTCGGAGACACCGCCGCCCTCATGCTGACCGTCGCGAGCCCGAAGGCGGACGACATCGAAATTGCAGCTCGTGCCAATTTCGTTGAAGCAGAGATTCGCAAAGCTCGCGATGCAAAACAGCAGAATGGAAAAGGGCAGCGCATTACGGTGGTGGATTCCTTTCCGCAATCCATTTCGGCGCGCGCGGTTCTTGACTCCGTATCCCTGTTTCAAGAGGAAGCGCGGGCCGACGGCATCATTCGAGACTCGGAAATCATCCAGGGAAGCGGATTCATTCTGGTGGATGGCGTTTCCGAAGCAGATGACAGTTCCATTCAAGCGTTCATCCAGCGGTTTATCTCAGAGCGGCTGAAACGATCCGAGTTGCATCCCGATGTGTGGTACCCGGCGATCATCCGCGATCCCAGGGATACACAAACGAAACTGGCCCAGGTTGCTGGCGACAAATACAGCTATGCCGAACTCGACAATTTTTCTGATCTGATTGGGCGAACGCTGCAGGGAGCTCCCGAAGTTTCCAAGGTGGAGCGGCGGGGCGTTTTGTCGCAGCGCGTCTATCTGGATTACTCGCAGGATCGCCTCGCAGCCTACGGCGTGCGTCCTACTGATATTTCGAAAATACTTTCAGCCCGGAATATTATCGCGTCGGGCGGAACCGTTGAAACTGGCGATCGCGAAGTCATTCTCACCCCTTCGGGACAATTCGATAGTGCTAGAAGCATAGGTGATGTGGCGATATCGACTACATCACAGGGCACCCCTGTATATTTACGTGATCTCGTCCAAATTAGCCGAGGCTATCAGGCTCCAGCCCAATATCTCAATTACTACACTTGGCGGGACACAACTGGGCACTGGCAGCGCAGCCGCGCGATCACCTTGGCGATCTACATGCGCGATAGAAAGCAAATCGCGCGCTTCGGGCAGTCCGTGAATTTGAAGCTTTCGCAGCTTCACCAAATCCTTCCTGCCGATCTGCTTCTGGCGCACACCTCCGATCAACCGCTACAAGTCAAAGAGAACATCCACCTATTCATGCGGGCGCTTGTTGAAGCCATTATTCTGGTCGTCTTCATTTCGCTGGTCGGATTTTGGGAGTGGCGCTTGGCGCTGATTATGGCACTGGCCATACCCATCACTCTGGCGATGACTTTCGGTATCGTGTATCTGTTGGGAATCGATCTTCAACAAGTGTCCATTGCATCGCTGATCATCGCGCTGGGCCTTCTCGTGGACGTGCCGGTGGTCTCAGGAGACGGGATCAAACGGCACTTGGCGGAAGGGTTTCCGCGCAGCATTGCCTGCTGGCTCGGACCTTCGAAGCTGGCAAGTGCGATTTTCTATGCGACCATCACGAATATCATCGCCTACCTGCCTTTTTTGATGCTCACCGGCAATACCGGCGACTTCTTGAAAAGCCTCCCTGTCGTGATGACGGCTTCTCTGCTGTGTGCGCTTGTTGTCGCTATGACCTTTGTTCCGTTCCTGGGCTACTACATTTTGCGTGCTCCGTCAAAACCAGAACCGACCATCGAGGAGATGCGGCAGCGGGGATTTTACGGTTTCTACAACAAACTCGTCGGCAAAGCCATAAAACATCGATGGGCTGTCCTCGCCGGGTCCTTGATTTTCCTGATCGGAGGCGGGTTGTTCAGTTCTCGGCTTAAGACTCAATTCTTTCCCGAAGATGTCCAGTATTGGTTTTATTTGGACATTTGGCTGCCGAATGACACACCCTTGAGCGCTACCAACGATACTGCAACGCAGGCCGAAAGAGTGGTCCGGCAGGTGATTGAAAACTTCCATGATGCTGATATCAAGGAAAAAGGTGGGCACCTTCTCAAGTCGCTGACGACTTTTGCCGGTGGCGGGGGGCCGCGCTTCTGGTTTTCGGTCTCGCCGGAAATGCCCCAGACCAACTACGCGCAAATGATCGTTGAGGTCACGGATAAAGAGGCTTCGCCAAAGTTAGCTCGACCGATCCAGGATGCACTGGATAAGGAAGTACCAGGAGCGTGGATTACGGTTCGCCAGCTTCAAACCAACCCTGTGGACAACCCTGTCGAGTTGTTGATCTCTGGGCAGGCGGACGTTGACGCGAGAAATGAAGCTAGCGATACTCGCACCCTTCGGCAGATTGCCGCGCAGGCTCAGGATATCGTAAGGGAAGCTCGGGGCATCGCCGTTCTTCGTGATGATTGGTTCCCTGACAATGTTCAGCAGAAGATTCAGATCGATCCAGACCGTGCCAATGTGGCAGCCATTACCAACGCCGATGTGGCAGAGGCGTCAACTGCGGCCATGAGCGGCGCAACAGTGGGCGTCTTCAAGGAAGGCGATAAGGATATCCCGATTGTGGCACGCCTTCGCATGGAGGAACGTGCTCAGCTTGCGGACATCAAGAACCTCTATATTTACTCTTCACAAACCAACAACCGCGTGCCTCTGCTGTCGATCGCAACGGTCGGAAATTCTTTGGAAACGGGTCGCGTCCGGCGTCGCGAGCATTTTCGCACCATTTCCATACTGTGTTATCCCGAGCCTGGAGTTCTCGCATCTGACGTGCTCAACCAGATCCTTCCAAAAATACAGAACTTTCAGAAAAATCTCCCGCCCGGTTATCAGCTCCGGATTGGTGGCGAACGGGCCAAACAAATCGACGGATTCGACAACCTCAAACTTGTCCTGTTGATCTCTTTTCTCGGCATTTACCTTGCGCTATTGATTCAATTCAAGAACGCCGTAAAACCTCTTCTGGTGTTCGCCGCTGCTCCCTACGGAGTGGTTGGCTCTCTGATCGCCCTCTCGGTAATGCATACGCCGTTTGGATTTATGGCCTTTCTGGGAATCGCCAGCTTAATCGGAGTCATCGTAAGCCACGTCATCGTACTCTTCGATTTCATTGAGGAGATGCATGAGAAAGGGGAGCCTCTGACACAGGCCCTCCCGGACGCAGGCATCCAGCGTATCCGGCCCGTAATGATCACTGTACTAGCGACCATCTTTGCCCTCTTCCCGCTGGCGCTTGAAGGAGGTCCCCTATGGCAGCCTCTTTGTTATGCACAGATAGGCGGGCTTGCCGTGGCAACCTTCATCACGTTGCTTCTGGTGCCGGTACTGTACTCGATCTTCGTGCTCGATCTGAAGCTGATTAAGTGGGAGGCTCCGGAAGAAGCCGAGCAAACTTCAGCAGTCGAGTCTGCGACACCGGCTTTTCATCACTCTGATTAGCCATGAATATCGATTTACCGATAAGGAGATCATCATGATTACATGCAGCAGCATTCCCAGTCTATTCTCAGAGTTGAAAGCCAGAATTGAAACTCGCCAAGCGCGGATAGGCGTGATAGGTCTCGGTTATGTGGGCCTGCCGCTTGCTTTGCTCTACACCGAAGCGAAATTTCGAGTAACGGGTTTTGACATCGACCAGCATAAGGTCGCAACTCTCAGCTCCGGTGGATCCTACATCTGTCGAATTCCACCTACTGAGATCCAGGCGGCGGGCTCGCAAGGTTTCTGTGCGACCGCAGACTTTTCGAGCCTGACCGAAATGGATGCCATCATCATCTGTGTGCCCACGCCTCTGGACGAATATCGAGAGCCTGATCTCAGTTTCATTACCAATACCTCCCGCGCCATAGCGCCCCATTTGCGTGCCGGTCAATTGGTGGTCCTCGAGAGCACGACCTATCCCGGCACCACGGAGGAAGTGCTTGTTCCAATCTTGGAGGAAGGCAATGGCTGCGGTTTGAAGGCCGCCCGCGATGCAACGGCTAACGGAGAGGATGAGTTTTTTGTCGCCTTTTCTCCGGAACGAGAGGATCCAGGCAATGACAGCATCGCGCGTCGTGACATCCCGAAAGTCGTAGGAGGCCTGAATTCCCAAGCCTCAGAACTGGCCGCGACGCTGTACGGGACAATCTTCAACCGAGTCGTCCCGGTGTCCTCACCGGCCGTCGCAGAGATGACTAAGCTGCTGGAAAACATCTACCGCTGCGTAAACATCGCCTTGGTCAATGAATTGAAGCTTTTGTCATTGCGCATGGGATTGGATATTTGGGAAGTCATCGAGGCTGCCTCCACCAAGCCCTTCGGCTTTCAACCCTTCTATCCCGGCCCCGGCCTGGGCGGACATTGCATCCCTGTCGATCCGTATTATCTGTCATGGAAGGCGAAGGCGTGGGATTTCCAGACACGCTTCATCGAACTGGCCGGAGAGATCAACAGTGCCATGCCCTATCACGTGGTCTCTTGCGTCAGCAGAGCTCTCAATCAACAAGGGAAGGCTCTGAAAGGCGCCAAAGTGCTGGTACTCGGGGTGGCTTACAAGAAAGACATCGATGACCTACGCGAGTCTCCGGCCCTGACCATTATTGAGCTGCTGCAGAAGGATGGTGCTGAAGTCAGCTACAACGATCCCTATTTTCCCTTTATCGGGAAAGGGCGCAAATACGATCTTCAGATGAAATGCGTGCCAGTAGAGAACGTCGACAAATACGACTGTGTGCTGATCGTCACAGACCATTCGGATTACGATTACGCCTGGATCGCGCAGCACGCACCCTTGGTGGTGGATACCCGCAACGCGACGAGAGGCATTCACGGCGACAACATTGTGCGCTGTTAGATGATCGGTCCGAAGAGAACTAGGCAGTGTCTCTTACAACCCCTATCACGTGTGCCTTTGGAAAACGAGTTAAACCAGGGTAGCGCGCAGTCCATGGATTAAGAGGAGCGATCTCGAACGATGATTCTGCTTCAACAAGCTGGTGCAGCCGTTCTTCTCGTATTGATTACGCTATCTCTGCAGTGTGGCGGCGCCGCTGCGCTCATTATTTGGATAAGAAGCATTCCAAGAGAGACTCGGGAGGTGCGGGTGTTTCGCTGCGCCGCGCTCGTCATGCGGACCACGGTAGCCGTCATCGTTCTGCACGGAATCGTTATTCTGCTGTGGGCGAGTTGCTATCGCTGGCTTTGCCTTCCGTCTTGGGAATCCGCGTTCTACTTTTCGGCGAGCAGCTATGCGACAGTTGGATATGGGGATGTGGTCCTTCCGTCGAAATGGCGCCTGTTGGGCCCGCTCGAAAGTATGGTCGGCATGCTGATGTCCGGAGTATCCATTGGACTTCTATTCGCGGCGGTCACACATCTGGTCGACGGCGACTCACGCTCTCGTCTACCACTTCGCTCCGGACCCGTGACTGCAGATCACCTCGGTCTCCGACAAAGGTGAAGCTGTTACTTTGGTCGGTCGCGCTCGAGTGTCATACCCTGAAAAACAGTTAACGGTAAGTACCGGGCTGGAAGCCTGGCAAACCACGTCATAGGTAGTGGCAAGATCCAGGTGCGAGATCACTCCGGTGTAGGCCGAATCGTGGAGCCCCATAATAATGAGGTCCGCTCGGAGTTTGTCAGCAGTTTCGAGGATCTTCTCGCTTACCGGCCGCCCTGATTCGAATTCCGCGTACAACTCAGGTCTCGTGTCGAGCCCGGCATCGTCGGCGAGTTCTGCCAGCCGCTGCAGGGTTCTCATGCGCGCATCCGCTTGGCAGTTCCTCAGCCCTTCGTCAGTGTGTGACGGTGCGGCTGGAACGATACTGAGAAAAGCGAGTTTGGCTCCGAACTGATTGGCAGCCGCAATGGCATGCCGCAAGCCGTGGAGAGATGCGGGTCCGAAGTCTGTCGCAAACAGGAATGTGCGGTGCGTGGAGGACGTTCCAAACCAGGGGCGGCCATCGGCGTGTGGCCCAAAGGTCAAGACTGGACAATCTGCCTGACGGAAAATCTGCTCTGCTATGGAGCCAAAAAACAGCTTGGCTATGCTGTGTCGTCCGTGTGTGCCGACGACGAGGAGATCCGCGCTCTCTTGTCGGATGATCTCTCGCAGTTCCGGCCACAGTTCACCCTGCCGAACGATGAATTTGTGCTGAATGCCAGTAAGAGCCCCAGTTTGAATCAGCGAGTTCTCTAAGTCCGCGGCCTCGCGCGATACTGCCTCTTCACAGGCAGCAATTGCACCAGGACCTGCCATAGTCAGGCCCAGGGAGGACACCACGTGCGCCAAGCAAAACTTCGACTCATAGAACCGAGCGAGTGCCAGAGAATAGCGCAGCGCCTTTTCAGAAGCCTCAGAGAAATCCGTTGCGATCAATATCGACCGTGGTTTCAGAGCCGCTGTGATGAGTGACATGGTGAATTAAACGCCGCTCTTGCCGTCCTAAGAACCGTCGGGTGAGGTGCGGGCGACTTGATCCGTAACTGCTTGGGAAGAGCTGGGAACAAGTGCAGCGCACCCCTACTTCACCGACGGGCTTTGCGTGCGCACATGAACTTTCTACAGTGTGCATGCAATGTGCCAATCGAGACCGACGGTATGTCGCTGTAGCGCCACAATGTCTGCAGTCTTTGTCCTTCGAGCCTCTGCCCAGATTGAGGCACTGCCCAAGACAGGGCATGCCAGGCGCAGATCAGGTGCGTGGGACCTATGGAAAATGAGGTGTTAAGCAGGGACCGATTGGCAAGCTATCTGCACTGCTAGTTCTGGAAGCACGTCCATCGACAAATGAAGATCCTCGTTCTCAACTCTGGTTCGAGCAGCCAGAAGGCATGCCTGTACGAAATTGGCGACGCTCTTCCGGAGAGCCCCCCTTTGCCGTTGTGGGAGGGCCGCATCGAGTGGAATGGCGATACGGCAGCGATCACAGTCAGGAACTCGAAGGGAATAGCCAGGAAGGAGAAGCTAAAGAGTCTGTCGCGTGAACTGGTGTTGAAAGATCTGCTGGCCACGCTATGGAGCGGTGAAACGCGCAGCATTGCTTCTGCAGCTGAGATCAACGCCGTGGGTCACCGTGTGGTCCACGGTGGTCCCCGTCTTCACGATCCCATTCTGATCAGTAACGACGTGTACTCGACTCTTGCCGGACTGTCCCAGTTTGCTCCGCTGCACATTCAATCGGAGCTCCAAGGGATGAAGACTATCGCGGATCTTCTGGGAGACGTGCCCCAGGTCGCGGTTTTCGACACTGGCTTTCATCGCCAGATGCCAATAGTGGCGCAGACGTATCCCGGTCCGTATGAGTGGTTCGAACAGGGAATCCGCCGATACGGCTTCCATGGAATCAACCATCAGTACTGTTCGACCCGCGCGGCTCAGTTGATTGGAAAGGACCTGAAGTCACTCAAAATTGTAAGTTGTCATCTCGGCAACGGATGCTCAGTCACGGGCATTCGAGCTGGCCGCAGCGTGGATACAACAATGGGATTCACGCCGTTGGACGGACTCATGATGGGCACGCGCTCGGGTTCAGTTGACCCGGGAATCCTGATCTTCCTCATGAGACAGTATGGGCTTGATGCCGACCAGATCGACGACATGTTGAATAAAAAATCGGGCCTGCTCGGCATTTCTGGTCTGTCAGGCGATATGCGCGACGTTTTGGCTGGCATGCACGCAGGAAATGAGAGAGCAAAATTGGCATTCGATCTTTACACTCATGGTTTGCGCATAGCTATCGGGGGAATCGCAGCTGCTTTGGAAGGCCTGGATGTTTTGGTATTTACGGCTGGAGTGGGTGAGAATTCGCCAGAGGTGCGCGCTGCCACCTGCAAAGGACTAGATTTTCTCGGGGTCACAATCGACCTCAACCGCAATAAGGAGCCTTTACTCGATGCAGATATATCGAGTCCCGATTCCCGCGTGAAAGTCCTCGTAATTCGGGCAGCAGAGGACTGGGCTATCGCGGGAGAGTGTTGGAAGCTCTGCCGTTGCCCACCCGCCGTGGCCTAACTGCGCCATGATACGACCTTGACGAAGAACAGACCTGGTCAGTTCTGAGGATTTTGTGAGGTGATCGCACGATCGCCCAATTGGGATGGCGATATTGGAGAGTGGAAGGATGTCAAGTGCGTTGGAAAAGAAACAAACGGCAACACAGTTGAGCGGGTCCAGGATTTCACCGCTGGCCGGGAAACCCGCTCCAAGGGAGATGCTTGTGGAGGTGGCCAGATTAGAGAAGGAATACTTCGACCGCAAGCCAAATCTCGAAGATGCCAACCAGTTCGTTGTGTTTGGAACAAGCGGCCACCGCGGGACATCTCTAAACGGCACGTTCACTGAAGCGCGAACCCGAACCACTTCCTGGCTGTAGCGATCCATTACCTGCTGACGAATCGGCCGGAGTGGAGCTCCAACTCCGCCGTCGGGAAAACGCTGGTAAGCAGCAGCATGATCGATCGCGTAGTGGAGAAGCTCGGACGCCAGTTGCACGAAGTGCCAGTGGGCTTCAAGTGGTTTGTACCCGGCCTGATCGATGGTTCCGTGTGTTTCGGTGGAGAGGAGAGCGCGGGTGCGAGCTTCCTGCGCCGCAACAGCACAGTATGGACCACTGACAAAGACGGACCGGTCATGGATCTTCTTGCCGCAGAGATCACCGCTCGCACTGGAAGAGATCCCGGCCTGCGTCAACATTCGAGTTCTTACTACCCGTTTCGCAGCAGAGTGTCGAAGACATTCGCATCCAAGAACTCAAGAGATTGCACCACCACATCTGCCGGCAAAAGCTTGCAATTCTGGCTTACGCCGATGCTTTTCATTCCGGCGGAGCGGGCTGCTTCGACGCCGTGCTGCGCGTCCTCTACAACGATGCAATGCTCAGGCGCGACACCCAGTCGGGTGGCGGCGATGAGGAACACTTCAGGGT
Source organism: uncultured Acidobacteriaceae bacterium (assembly GCA_963772195.1). Taxonomy (GTDB): domain Bacteria; phylum Acidobacteriota; class Terriglobia; order Terriglobales; family Acidobacteriaceae; genus Acidiflorens. The sequence goes on from CAVYWE010000008.1 coordinate 425,548, forward strand.
CAGGCTTGCCCCGGTGTACATCGTCAGCGGACACGATGGCTTGAAAGCACCTGCTAGCGTGTAAGACATCGAGGATCGTTTCTATGTTGGCGCGAGGAGCCGCCGATGCAATCGCTTGTCCCCAGCCTTGCCGGTGCAGCAGGTTTACCCACTCCAAGGCTCCAGGGAGCGGCGCAATGGCGTGCTCGCGCACATGTTGCCGATAGAGCGCTTCTTTGGCGTTACCGATGCGTTGGATCAATTCGGGCGTAGCCTTTTCGCCGAGCCATTGCCGGAGAATAGAGTCGTTGCGCTGTCCGAAGGTGGCCAGGAATTGTTCGTGGGTGACAGGGAAGCCTTCGCGGGACATACTATCGCGCCAGGCCTGCCAATGATATTCGGCAGAGTCGACGAGGGTTCCATCCATGTCCCAGAGTACTGCTCGATTCATGGCCATGAGAGTCCTGTAGAGACTTCGGTGAGGGTCTCCGGCGTCCGCATTGACCTCGTGAAGTTCAACCTAGGTCGTCCGTCTCTCACCCGATCATTTCAGCTACCCGAGCCAGGGCGAACTGCTGGAGTCGGTGGGCATCGCTGTTGAACTTGCGAATGCCTTCCGCTAACTTTTCCGTGGCCATCGCGTCCTCGTTGTGCAGCCAGCGAAAGGTCTTTTCCTCCAGGAGCAATCGCTGTTCTTTGCTCTCTCGGGCCTTCTCCTGATCGAGTTCGCGCTTCACAGTACCTTCCGTATTTTCGAGTTGATTCAGAAGCTCCGGGCTGATGGTGAGCAAATCGCACCCTGCCAAACGGACGATCTGGTTCACATTCCGGAAGCTTGCTCCCATCACTTGCGTCTTGTAACCGAATTTCTTGTAGTAGTTGTAAATGCGCGTCACGGATGCAACACCCGGATCCTGGTCGGGAGCTATCTCTGCTCCGTCGTGCTCTTTCCTGTACCAATCGTAAATCCGGCCTACGAAGGGGGAGATGAGAGTGACGCCCGCTTGGGCGCAAGCCACCGCTTGGGCAAAGCTGAACAGAAGCGTCAAATTGCAGTGGATGCCTTCCAATTCAAGGACCTCCGCTGCCTGGATTCCTTCCCAGGTACTCGCAGTCTTGATCAGAATTCGATCCCGCGAAAAACCTTTCTCTTCGTAGAGAGAAACGAGCTTTCGCGCCTTGGCAACAGTACCGGCCGTATCGAAACTCAGGCTGGCTGGAACTTCGGTGGAAACCCGGCCCGGTACCACCTTGAGAATTTCCGAGCCGAACAGCACGAAAAGATGGTCGATGAACTCTTCAGCCATGTCCTGCTGACTGCCGCCATATTCCGATGCCGCTTCGGATGATTCTTCGAGTAGATGACGATAGGCGGGCATCTGGGCAGCTTGGAAAAGAAGTGAGGGATTCGTCGTCGCATCCTGCGGACGATGCTGCGCAATCGCCTCGATATCGCCCGTGTCAGCTACCACAGTGGTGTATTGCTTCAGGGACTCAAGTAACGTCATTGCTATCTCCTATCCTTTGGTTTCACTGTTTCTTTGGAGTTGCACCGAAAGTTCGCTTGCGATGGGAACCGTTGGAATGCCGGCGACACCAATCGGATTGGTGCGAATTGCGCTGACTTTGTCCAGCCGACGACGGTGTCGTTCCGCCCCACTGAACTTCGCGGCAAGAAAACTCTTTACGCAGTTCCAGGCAACGGCAACACCTGTCGTCAGACCGCCGAGGCAAAGGATGTTCATATCGTCATCCTCCACTCCCTGTCGAGCTGAAAAATCATCGTGACAGACTGCCGCGCGCACTCCGTCAATCTTGTTGGCAGCGATAGACGCGCCTATGCCGCTGCCGCACAGCAGGACACCGCGTTCCACCTCTCCGGCTGCAACTGCGCGTGCAAGCGGAAGGGCGAAGTCCGGATAATCATCGTTTCGGTCATACCGCGTGTTGCCGAACTCCACGACCTCGTGCCCTCTTGCGCCTAGCAACGTTTCGATCTGCTGCTTCATTTGGTATCCGCCATGATCGGCGGCTATGCCGACTTTCATCTTTTCACCTCAGATTCTGGTGCAGTGCGATCTGGCTTTTGGCCGCGGCAACGACTCTCTCTACGGTGAAGCCAAATTTCTTTAGCAGTTGCTTTAATGGCGCTGAAGCCCCGAAGGTTTCGATACAAAGATTGTGTCCGTGCCATACCGGATCCTGTGGATCGAAGCGCAGGAACTGTTGCCATAAACAGTAAGCAACAGGCGCCATGGCCATGGGAGTTCCCGGATGGCCTGAGTTCGCTGCCTGAACGGCGTCCATTGAGAGCGTGCGGATGGCGTTGACACAGAGTTGATCCAGGTCTTGGCCGACCGGGGAAAGGGAGGGGGCCACTACTGATTTCATTTAAATCCTTTGGGCTCGGGCATGAACCTTCTGCAGGGTGCACTCATTGGGCCAAACGGGAATCACGGCATTTTTCGTCGATAGCAGAATTTTTGTCGCGTGGGGTCCTTCCATCAGTGCCCACATGGAGGCACTGCCCTGGGCAGGGCATGCCGAATCCAGGGTGGCTCCTGGGAAATAAGCGAAATTAACGCTTTTAAGCGGACATCCCGATTGGCAATCCATCTGCTGTTCCTCAATGTCCAGGTACGTAAATCGGCTGGAAATGGGGAGAGCGACATGGGAGCCGGTAACTCAGTTATTGAATGTGCGCTGATGGAGATCCAGCAGACGCACAAACCGAAGAAGGCGGGGAGATGGAGAAGGATCCTCAAGCTGGAGCGCAAGGGCGGTACCGCGCCCAGACTACAGTCTCTCATTCAGCTCTCTCTCCGATGTTTCGCAGCTCTGCTTGGGCTTGGGCTACTGGGCTACTTGATCTTTCGGAGCGGCCCGGGCGCGGTTTGGAAACAACTTCAGACGGTCGGCTGGGGGTTCGCTCTCGTTATCCTTTTGGGAGGGCTCGCTCAATTGGCCAAGACATGCGCCTGGAGACAGGCGTTTACCTGCGATATCAGCGGCCTTTCCTGGTCCCGTAGCTTCGTCACGCAATTGATTTCGGACGGGATCGGACAATTTGGTGTCGCTGGAAAGATGGTTGGCGAGGGGACGCGCATATCGCTGTTGCGTCGCGCAGTGCCAGTATCAAGTGCGCTGTCCGCCGGTGCGATTGACGGAGGATTGCATATCTTCACCGCCGTACTGATCACTGTTTCAGGAATCTCAGCCACCTTACTGCTTGCCCCGCTTTCTGGCCCGTGGCGCATGTACGCAGTGCTGCTCGTTGCTGTGCTCATATCAGCGGTGATCCTGGCAGCTGTGTCTGTTAGAAACCGGTGGCAGTTAGTGGGCCATGCAACCCGGGCAATTGGCCGATTGCCCCGGCTTGGTGAGTGGGTCAGCGGCAAACAGCCGATCATTGACTCGGCGGAAGACAACCTCCTGAGCTTTCGTGATGAAGCGCCGGCGGCGTTCTGGGCAACCTTGATCTTCAATCTCCTGTGGCACCTGCTGGCAGTCCTGGAGGTCTACATCATTCTGCGGTTTATGGGAGCAAAAGTCGCCATAGGTGGCGCTTTCATCGTGGAAGCGCTGAACAAGGTGATCAACCTCGTGGGCGCGCTCAACCCGGGCAACTTCGGGACCTATGAAGGTGGAAATATGCTGATTGCCAAGATCTTTGGCGTGACGGGCACAGCTGGATTGACACTGGCATTGTGCCGACGTGCGCGCACCGTCTTCTGGGCAGGGGTTGGAGCCATTTGCATGATCGCTATGAAGAGGGCCGAGACGCGGAGCAGAAATCAAGAGGGAAATTCCGGATTGGGTATGGAGGGGCGGTTGAAACCTTTAGTGGAGAAACGGAAATGCTGAGGAAACTCCTTCAGATAGTGTCTTTGACGGCGTGTCTGACTTCGGCCTGGGGCAAATCAACTTCGGAATTGTCCTTCATCCGACAGCCCAGCACGGTGTCCATCGTAGGACCTGGAACTGTTTTGTCCGTTCACCTTTTAAACTTACCCTTCGTCAAGCCGCGCTACGCGGTCAAGTACAAGACGGACGGCGGAGAACTGATCGAAGTGTGGACTCCTGGGAAGGACACTTTGGTGTTAGAAGGGATGCACGGGATACTGACCTACTCCACCCATCCCGAGAAGATCCTTAGCTTTCGGGTGGTGGAGCAAAAGTTAACAAAGTAGCGAACATGTTGTGCCTACCCCCGGTGCGTTAACCGTCATCGCACTGTCCGCCCACGCTGGCATAACGTCAAATAGAAATTCGCTAATCCGTCGTCTGTCAGTTCTTGTCCTGCATCACCTACAAGCTCGCGTATTATTCGGTAGCGTTTTATTTAAATTAAGACGCTACCTATCATTCCCATACATTCCAAGGTACGCTTGCCCTTCTCTCGCTCCTTTGACCAGGAGCACACTCAACAGGTTCAACATGAGACTACCGCAGAGCCAGATCTAAAGTTCGTTCGGTGACCAGATGAGGTCTGCGTGCCCGTTACTGGGCACGGTATGGTCATGCGGAACAAGGTTTATTGCAGAACCACAACATAAGACATGATTTGATTCCGAGAGAGTTCGGCAACTGGCGTGCCTACATAATCTGGTGCAAGTGCTCCGCTGTCCTTTCGAGGAGCTGTTCGCACAAATTTGTCGAGCGCACTGCGCCGCTGTGCCAGCGAATGACACCAAGCAAGCGGCTTAGGAGTTCAGTCAATGATTAAGAATTCTGCATTACTGATAGTTACGTTCGCGATGCTCGCATTTTGCCCTCTTAGCCGTGCTCAAGACCAGGAGCTCACTATCGACTCCACCATCGCAGTAGTGAGGGCCAATATGCGGGCAGACAGGACTGCCCTCATCACAGCAGGAATGAATTTCACGGACAAAGATGGCGCGGCATTCTGGCCGATCTATCATCAATACGAAAACGAACGATCCATGCTGGATGATCGTCGCGCTGCCGTCATAAAGGAGTACACCCAGAAGTACCCGACGCTGACCGACGCCGAGGCCAAAGCGATGGCAGACCAAATGTTGGACTGCGACTATCGTCTGGCTGCGTTGAAGAAGAAGTACTACAAGAAGTTGAACAAAGTGCTTCCCGCTCTTACGGTATCGAAGTTCTTTCAATTGGAGCGTCGCATCGACTTGCTGATGGATATGCAGGTCGAGTCCGCACTTCCTCCCCTCACACAGGCAAAGTACGACGGGCAGAGAGGTAGCGTGGCAGAACCGCCTCAGCAATGAGGTACGCTGCTCTTCGTCCGCGATTCTCATCCAGGAGCACTCGATGTTCAGCACGATGTTCAGCATCATGAAGCGGCCCGTGACAGTCGGGGCAATGCTAATGTCGGCAGTCATGGCACTGGCGCAAACGCAGGTCCAGAGAGAAACGCTCTTGGTGCAAGGCTACCAAGGGCAAGCGACAGTCATTCGAAACCATGGGCGTGTGTTCGTGGATGTGCAGGACCTGGCGCGAATCACAAAAAGCTCTCTCAGCTTTGAGCAGGACCGAATCATTCTGACATTCTCTCCGAGCGACGCTTCGGATCCGGCCCGCGACACCGGCTCGAAGTCGGGATTTTCACCCGCGTTCATGAGGGGAGCGATAGAGGCGATGGCCTCGATAAGAGAATGGGGCGGGATGCTGCAGGTGATCGTTCAAAATGGGTATCCCGTGGGGAAGGCCATGGCAGGAAACACGATTCGCGCGTACCAGGGTCGAGCTGCCGACAGCGTCGCATTAGCCTCAGCCGCTGCATCGACGGATGATGACCACCGCGGGCTCGAGTTGCTGAGGAATGAGTTCAACAATGTGCAGGCCTGGGCTGAGAGTTTTGTGGACGCTCGGAATTCGTTGAGCGCCGCCGACCTGTCGACATCGGAAAACCCGCTCAAGGATGATGAGGGCGCCCAGAAGATCCTAGGTTGTGGTCAATTCCTTGCTCAGATGTTCGCCGGAGGTAGCTTCCAGGACGATGCGGTGTGTCATTAGAGTGTGAAGCACGTGAACAAAAGGCGTCATGAAGTTTTTACTGCCACCGGCTGTGTATCCGAGGCACTGTCCCTACGTGCGCTTGCACCGCAAAAACGCCGCAGCTGGACAGAATCAGAAGGGCTCCCATTGCCGCTTGGGGCTACCTGGATCGAAGAGCAGCAGGCGTTCAATTTTGCGGTGTACGCTGAACATGCCGAGAGTGTGGCACTGCTCCTCTATTCCCCGCGCGATTTGGCGAACCCAATCCTAACCTTTCACTTTGATTCTCTTGGTAACAAGTCAGGACGAATATGGCACTGCAGGATCCCGCTAGATCAAATGTGCGATGCCCGCTATTACGCTTACTCGGTTTCAGGGCATGTTGTTGCTGGTCTCAACGGCTTCGATCACGAAAAGGTTCTTCTCGATCCGTATGCGAAAGGTGTCTTTTTTCCGCCGGGGTTTGATCGCAAGCTGGCTATGAAGCCGGGCCCCAATGATGAAAGGGCGCCTCTGGGAGTATTACCTGGACAGCATGTTGCCTTCGATTGGTCAGGAGAGGTTCCCCCCCGGCCTGAATCTGACGCGATCATCTACGAACTTCACGTTAAGGGGTTCACCAGCAATCCCAATTCCGGCGTTCATCCATCGCGAGCGGGCGCCTACGCAGGCCTCATTGAAAAGATCCCGTATCTGAAAGAGCTTGGGATCACCGTCGTCGAACTCATGCCCATATTTCAGCGCGATCCTCACGAGGGTGACTATTGGGGATACATGCCTCTGAACTTCTTCGCACCTCATGGGCAGTATGCCTCGAGTGTTAATGATGATGGGCAACATCTTGAGTTCAAGAATATGGTCAAGGCTTTTCACAAAGCCGGAATCGCCGTGGTGCTCGACGTTGTGTACAACCATACCTGTGAGGGAGATCACCTCGGCCCTACCTACAGCTTCAAGGGTTTCGACGCCGCAGGCTATTACATGCCGTCCTCCGACTCGCCGAGCCCCTACGCCAATTACTCGGGCACCGGCAACACGTTGAATTTCAGCCAAGCACACGTGCGCAAAATGGTTATGGACAGCCTGCGGTATTGGATGAATGAGATGCACATCGATGGATTTCGCTTCGACCTTGCATCGGTGTTTAGCCGTAACGCCGACGGATCGCTCAACTGGGGAGATGCTCCGATTTTCAGTGAAATCGCCGCGGACCCTGAGTTGGGCCGGTTGGCGTTGATCGCGGAGCCCTGGGACGTCGGCGGCTATCAGCTCGGACGTGGATTTCCGGGCACGACCTGGCTGCAATGGAACGCGCGTTATCGCGACGATGTCCGCCGTTTTGTGAGGGGCGACGCGGGGATGGTCCCGGACCTTATGCGTCGTATCTACGGCAGCGATGACTTGTTTCCGGACAGCCGCGAGCATGTCTATCATGCCTTCCAGACCGTGAACTACATCGATTGCCACGACGGCTTCACACTCTACGATCTCGTTTCTTATAACCACAAACACAACTGGAAAAACGGTCATGACAATCAAGACGGTATGGACGCGAATTACAGTTGGAACTGTGGACACGAAGGAGAGGAGAGCGTGCCAGCGGAGGTTGTGGCACTTCGCCGGAAACAGTCTAAAAACTTCTTCTGTCTCCTCATGCTCTCGAACGGCATCCCGATGTTCCGGGCCGGTGACGAGTTCCTGAATACACAGTTCGGAAACAACAACCCGTATAACCAGGACAACGAAATCAGCTGGCTGGATTGGAGTCAGCTCCAGGCGAATCAGGACATATTCCGCTTCTTTAAAGGCATGATTGCGTTCCGGAAGTCTCATCCTTCCCTGTGTCGCAGCAGGTTTTGGCGCGAGGATATCTCCTGGTACGGCACCGGCCCCGCGGTCGATCTATCGCCAGATTCACGCAGCCTGGCTTTCTGTCTGCATGGCGCATCACAGGACGATGACGACATCTACGTAATGATCAACGCATATTGGCGAGAGCTCCAGTTCCAAATCCAGGAAGGTACCCCACAAGATTGGTTAAGAATCGTGGACACCGACCTGCCGAGTCCCGACGATTTCTCAGAATACGGTTTGCCGCTGCAGCAGTCGATCTATCAAGTAGCTCCGCGATCCATTGTCATCCTAGTTCGTGCTAAGTAAGGAGTCATACATGGCCAAGAAGCGTATAGGCATACTCACGGGAGGCGGCGACGTTCCCGGGCTGAACTCAGTCATCAAGTCGGTGGTCTACCGCGGCGCGGAACTTGGATACGAAGTGGTTGGTATCCGCCGCGGCTGGGAAGGATTGACTCATGTCGATCTGCAGGATCCGGCGAGCAAAACGAGGTACATCCTGCCTCTGAACCGCGACAACACACGCACCATCGATCGCACGGGCGGAACTTTCCTGCACAGTTCGCGCACCAATCCTGCAAAAATGAAAAAGCTGCCTCCCGTTCTGCAGGGACAAAACTTCGAGGCCAAAGAGTCGACCAGGAAGGGCGTGACCAGCACCGTATTCGATGTGACGCCCGCGGTGCTGAAGAACATCGACACGCTCGGTCTCGACTATCTGATCGCCATTGGCGGCGATGACACGTTGAGCTATGCCGCGGAACTCGATCGTAACGGCATGAAGGTGCTCGCGGTCCCGAAGACTATGGACAACGATGTCCGCAACACCGAATACTGCATCGGTTTTTCGACGGCGATTACGCGTGCGATGGACGCCATCGACCGCCAGCGCACCACGGTCGGGTCACACGAGCGCGTTGGCATATTTCGCGTATTCGGACGCGATGCCGGCTACACCGCGCTCTACACGGCCTACGTCACAGCCGTGCGTTGCTGCATTCCCGAATATAAGGTCGATCTGCAACACCTGATCGAATTGCTTATCAACGACAAACGCAACAACCCGAGCAACTACTCACTTGTCATCCTTTCCGAAGGCGCGGAGTGGCAGGATTACGCGGTAAAGGAGTACGGCGAAGCCGATGCATTCGGGCATCGCAAGAAGATGAGTGTGGCCGAAGACCTAAGTGATGAGATCAAGCGCGCCACAGGTGAAGAAACGGTGGTAAGCGACCTAACTTACGACCTGCGCTCCGGCAGCCCTGACTTCGTCGATCGCATGGTGGGATTCACGTTCGCAGGCATGGCCATGGATGCCCTCGAAGAAGGCAAGTCCGGACTGATGACCGCAATCAACGAAGGTCGTTACGCCATGGTGGCAATTCCCGATCCGATGTTAGGCCCGCGCAAGGTAGATATCGCATCGATGTACAACACCGAGCGCTACCGCCCCAGATACGACAACAAGCTCGGTCTGCCCATCTTCCTGACGCGGCCGTAGTGCAGATCGGCGGGTAGTGAATACGAACAGGTATGGGCCAAGTCACAACCTGTGTCTCTGATCACTGACTTCAGTTGACCAGTTGACCTCTGATGCCAGTAAGCTTTTGGGAGGTCTGAGATCGAATACAAAAGATCGCAGACACGCTCCCCGAGCCGGTTAGTCTTCACGCGAGTACAAAAACGTCCTGCCGAGTGCTATCGCCCGAAGTACGACCATAAGGCTGGGTTGCCGATTTTGACGCAGCCATAGCGAAGTAATGAAATCCCACTTGGTTATGGCTGGCGAGATTCCACCTGACAACTTCATGGCCAGCCCAACCGCTCCCTTTCCAAACACTAGTTAACGGTCGCGGGCCAGTTAAGGACCACAGAGTAAGTTTCGAGAAAACCCTTGCGTGGTTCCAGTACCAAAAACTTAAGCTCGTCCTTGGTGACCGCATACTGATTGATGGTGGGATCTGGTACCAGTCCCGTGTCGAATAGCTTTCTTGGGACACCTATTTGGGGAGGCGAGCCGCGCTTCACGTTCACTGACATCATTTTTCCTTCAAGGTCGATGAAGAAAAGTTCTCGGCCATCACCACGCCAACGTGGCTGGGCGCCCCCGGCCACCGAAACCTGCTTGATGTAATGAAACGAAGGAAACGACGCCAAAAAAACTTCCCATCTTCCAGTGCGATTTTCTCCATAAGCGATTAGCTGCCCGTCAGGAGACAGGTGAAATTCGTCTTTTATGAAGCTTGATGAATACAGTGCTTTCGGTTTGTGATCGCCGCTCAGAGGTATGATCGAAAACGTCTTCGTGTCGTGGGTCAGCAAAAAGCGCCCGTCGGCAGACCAGTCTTCGATCCAGTGCCTCTCATTGTCGCCATAGATTGGCTGTGGCTGCTGCATTCCGATTTCAATCTTCTCTACCAAGAAGGGCGGATCAGACCCACCGTTCGGAAGAAGATTGAAGGCAACATAGCGCGAGTCGGGCGACCAGACCGGGTCCGATTGCGCGTGCGGATCAGTCGTCAGAGGGGTCGTTGTATTCGTCGCTACGTCGATGAGCCACAGGCTTCCAGTAACATGCTGGTGGAACGAGTTCAGCGCCAAGTGCTTTCCATCCGGCGAAAGCGTGAATTGCTGAAAATCGATTACCGGATCGAGGCTGCCGAGCACAGTGCCATCTCGAGCGTACCAGTTGAATTGATCGAAAGATGAGCCGGTTGCTGCGCCATAGAGCAGCACCCCGGTTAGAGAAGCAGTGAATTCGGAAGTGCCAAGGTAAGCAGGAGAAGCCGCGACATTGCGAGCCAGCAACGACGGTTCACCAATCTTTCGCAAAGCCTTCCAGTCCATGCGCTGAGCAAAAAGAGTCCGGTCTCGCGCGAACAGCAAATAGTCGGGCACAGCTACAGCCCGACTTTGAGTCGCAAGCAGCATTATCGGAGGTCCGCCTTCCAGTGATTGAGCGTAGATTCTCGCATCCGGATCGCTACCGGTCAGGCTAGTGCGAGCCAAATAGATAAAGTGCTTGCCGTCAGGCAGGAACTGAACCCACATGTGGCTGACCTGTCCAGGAAGCAACGAGGTCACAGGCGTGGCAGTTCCGCCCCCAGGGGCAAGGCGGAGGATCGGACTGTTTACCGCCCTGGCAAAGAGGATGGTCCCATCGGCGCCCCAAGCGCCTTGCGCAATTTCCGGGACGCTGCAGATCACCTCTGGGATTCCACCTGACCGCCGAACCTTCTTCAGCTTGGCGCCCGCCCAGAAACCGATGAATTCCGAGTCCGGCGACCAGAAAGGCAGAAGTGATCCTTCGGTCTGCTCAAGTCGTTGCGCTTCGGACGAATTCAGAGGCCTCACCCACAACGAGCTTTGCCCAATGGCATCGGTGGCCGCGAAGGCCAACGTCTGGCCATCGGGCGAGACGGCGAGGTGTTCGAAGGGGTGCCAGTTGCGATGTAATCTCACCCCCTCTGGCAGACCGAGCTCCAGCCGTACCGCATTCATCGAACGGGCTTTCGGGCCAGGCTGAAACCAAACTATCAGCACCACGCTGGCAATAACTAACCCGGCAACAATCGCGAGTGCTGACTTGCGCCGCCATGGCGGAGCAACCGGCACGGGAAGTGCAGGCGTTGCAAGCCCAGCTTCAACTCTGGTCCGTGGGGACCAATGGAACTCCGGCACATACGACCCGGGCGGAAGTTCGATACGGACGACTGGCGGAAGAGTCACCTCGCCATAATATTGCACCAGCCTTTTTCGAATTTCTGTCGCTCGCACACGAACGACTGCATCATTTGAGGTGTCATAATCGGCGGGACGCCCAAACATTTCTACGCCGATTCTTCGTTCACACAGCGCATCCAGTTCACCCGACAAGGCATGTTCTACCACGAGGCGGAGAAGATCCTGGCACTGCTTGCTTCCGGCGAACGCATCACTTGAAATCACCAATTCGAGCGCACTACGAACCGAATCAGCCTCTCCTGCGCTGATCTTGGCCGGGGTCTCGAATTGATGCCCTGTTGACATCTCACGCTAATCTTACGCTTAGATTCCCTTAACGGGCACTGGCCGCGGGCCACTTCCCGGAACTCTTTTGAAACGGTGCTGTTCAAGGTAGACTTGCAGGTGAACCGCCGGCTAAACGTTTCCGGCGCCGATTACTCACAGTGACCGACGGCCTTAGAGAGAATTGGCCATGAATTCCAGTAAGAAAATGTCGTGGTTTCGTGGACCAGGCCTGTCGGCGGTTGCTTTCCGGTACCTTTCGATCGCATGTATCCTTCTTTTTATTCTTTTTGCCCTAGACTGCCATAACGCCGGCAGTGGTGCTTCCGGCATCCTCCTCACTGTCATTGATCAAGGATGGCTGGGTTCCGGCCCACGGCTCGCTCCAGAGGTGGAAGAGTTTACGAGACAAACGGGGATTCGAGTTCAGATCCTGCCCGCTCCGGAAGCGGCCGTGGATCAACTAGTAACTTGGCGCGAGCTGCTTGACAGCCGGGCAGAAACGCCTGACGTTTACGCCATTGACATCATCTGGCCCAGGCTTCTGGCGGACAGCCTCATTGACCTGAAACCTTACGTGCCGAAGGAAGACATCGCTGCACATTTTCCGGAGCTGATTGCGAACTATACGGTCGATGGCAAACTGATAGCTCTTCCGCACAACCTGAACGAGGGCTTGTTGTTTTACCGCACTGATCTGCTGGCAAAGTACGGATATGGTGCACCACCGAAAACCTGGGAAGAACTCGAAACCATGTCGAGACGGATTCAAGCCGGCGAGCGCTCGAACGGCGATAAGGATTTCTGGGGCTTCGTTTGGGAAGGTGCGCCGTCGGAAGCATTGACCTGCAACGCATTGGAATGGCAAGTGTCCGAGGGTGGTGGGACTATTCTCGACGACAACGGCAAAGTCACGATCAATAATCCGAACACGATTCGCGCGTGGACCATGGCAGCACGTTGGGTAGGATCGATTTCGCCGCCGGGAGTCACGGCATACCGAGAGTGGGATGCCTTCAATATGTGGCAAGCGGGAAAGACTGCATTCATGCGCAACTGGACTAATGCATATGTGGCAGCCCGTGCCGACAACTCGCCAACAAAAGGGCACTTTGACGTAACTCCCCTGCCTCGGGGTCGCGCCGGCTTCGCAGCGACGTTGGGTGGAAACGGCTACGGCGTTTCGCGCTATTCGCGTCATCCACGCGAGGCCGCGCTGCTCGTCCGTTTTCTTGCCAGCCCCGAGGAGCAAGCCAGACGCTGCCGCAAGCCAGCTGAGCCGCCGACGCTTCCAGCGTTATACAAGGATGCCGACGTCTTAGGTCCAAATCCTTACGTGTCCCGCGTTCTGCAAGTACATGAAGCCTTAGCGTTGCGGCCATCTGTGCCGGCGGGAAAAATGTATCCGGACGTTTCACGCGCCTATTTTGAAGCTGTCCATGGCGTCCTCATGCGTAAGCAATCTGCAACACAGGCGGCGGGCGAGTTAGAAAAGCATTTAACAACCATGCTCAAAACATCTGCTGTTACGGCAAGCGGTACACCTATTGAAGAGTCTCGGAACACGCGCTAGCTGCGAAACGCGAAGCGCGCAATCGAACGTCAAATGCAACTGAGTGGAACAAGAGCGGAGCATGGAGCCCTCGGGGTCGGACATCGGTTTCGGCAACGCGATATCAGTATTGGAAAACGTCTGGCCGCCTGCTTTGTGGCGATCATCGTTTTGATGATCCTAGCGGATGGCCTGGCAGTTTGGCAGTTCAGACGAATGGAGAGTTCCACCGAACGCCTAAGAAAAGCCGACCAAACCTTGCAGGCTGTTGTCCGCGTACACATTGATATGGGTAGCTTTAGGGACAGAGTTGCCGTCATGGCAAACAGTCAGGAGACTCACGAATTTGCAAAAGATACGGCATCTCTACGGGAAAAGTTCCTGGACGATGTGGAGCGCGCCCGAAGAATGGTTATCGCATCGCCTGAACTAGACGAGAACAGCACGACCTCCAGCGCACTTGAGACGCTGAGGACAGCTCTTCCAGCACAACTCGATACTGTGAACGAACTGGCCAATGCTGGCGATTGGACGGCTGTTCGGCTCCGCTTGGCGCATCAAATTCAGGATCTGCGTGAGCTGAGCTTGTCGCAGGTGGAGAAACTTGATGAGCAGCTGGCACAGGCACAAAGCGCTGCTCTCGAAACGACCAGACAGGCGCGACGTAACCTCTTTATAGTAGCTCCCATTGCCGCTCTACTAACCTTCCTTGCGGCCGCTGTGCTGGGCTGGTATCTCACTCGAAGTATTACCGTTCCTTTGTCCGAACTCGCCTCCGGCGCTCGCGCACTCGCGCGCGGCGATTTTCAGTACGAAGTCCATGTCGCTGGAAATGACGAATTGGCACTCGTAAGCAGGGCGTTCAACCATGCGGCCCGGCAACTTCAGGAACTCTACGAAGAACTGCGAGAACAAGCGAGCCTTCTGAGTCTCACGCATGACTCGATTTATGTGCGCGATATGAACGCAGTTATTCGCTATTGGAATCATGGTGCAGAGGTGTTGTATGGATGGTCGGCGGAGAGCGCCGTGGGCGAGGTTGCGCACGAATTGTTGAAGACCGTCTTCCCAGTGCCGCTTGAGCAGATTGAGACTGAATTGCTCCGTAGCGGCCGCTGGGAAGGCGAGCTTTCGCAAAGCAGGAAAGACGGAACCCAGGCGGTCGTGGGAAGCCGCTGGTCGCTCAAACGAGATGAGGGTGGTGCGCCAGTGGCAATCCTCGTGACCAGCAACGACATCACGGAGCGCAAACGTGCCGAAGAGTCGCTGCGCGAGAGTGAGACGCGCTTTCGCACATTTGTGGACCACGCAGGCGACGCCCTATTTGTCCAGGATCTCGAGCAAGGGACCATTGTTGATGTAAACCGGCAGGCATGCGAGAGCCTTGGTTACACTCGGCAGGAACTGATCGGGGACACGGCAGTTGCCTTCCACCTGGATTCGGATCGAGCGTGTTTGGAATCAGTCGCGGAGTCGGCGGCAGCGGGTGGGACCGTAGCCAACACGCACTGGCATCGGCGAAAGGATGGGTCAGTGTTCCCTGTCGAAGTGCGCACCAACGTGGTTCGGTATGGCGGTCGTCGCTTCCTGCTGAACGTGGCCCGGGATATCAGTGACCGTTTGCGGGCCGAAGAAGCTGTCCGCCAGAGCGAAAAGCAGTTGCGCGAGGTGATCGAGACCATTCCTGCAATCGCCTCGACTAGTAGCTCGGATGGATCGATTGAATTCGTCAACAAACGTTGGCAGGAATACACGGGCATGTCACCAGAAGAGGCGGTAGGCTTCGGATGGAAGAGTGCTTTTCACCCCAAGGACATCGACCGCTATGTCGAGAAGAGGCGTGCCTCACTCGCGAGTGGGGCTCCATTCGAGGACGAGGTTCGCATCCGTTGTCGCGGAACTGGAGAATATCGTTGGTTCATATCTCGTGCAGTGCCACTGCGCGATGAGCAAGGAAACATCATCAGGTGGTACGGAACCGCCACCGATATCCACGATCGCAAGCAGGCGGAAGAGAGACTTCAAGTCGAGAATGTAGTGCTCCGTGAGGAGATTGATAAAGCTTCGATGTTCGAGGAGGTCGTGGGCGCTTCTCCAACTCTGAAGACCGTGCTTTCGGCGGTGTCCAAAGTCGCCCCAACAGACTCAACGGTCCTCCTCACCGGCCAAACGGGTACGGGCAAAGAATTGATCGCGCGGGCAATCCACAGGAAATCTGAGCGGTCTGCGCGAGCCTTTATCAGCATCAATTGTGCTGCGATTCCCCAGTCGTTGATTGCTTCGGAACTGTTTGGTCATGAAAAGGGAGCGTTCACCGGCGCTCTGCAGCGTCATCTAGGGAAATTCGAACTGGCTGAGGGGGGCACGATCTTCCTCGATGAAATAGGAGAACTGCCGATGGAGACGCAGGTTGCTCTCTTACGAGTTTTGCAGGAGAGGGAAATTCAGCGCGTGGGGGGCACTCAACCAATTCGCGTGAATGTGCGCATCCTGGCGGCTACAAACCGTGACTTGCAAAAAGCGATTGCGGCAGGCACATTTCGAGAAGATCTGTTCTACCGGTTTAACGTCTTCCCCATCCACATTCCGCCTCTTCGCGAACGCAAAGAAGACATCCCAATGCTGGTGGAGTACTTCATTGACCGGTTTGCAAGAAAGGCGGGAAAAAACATCCGGAGCATCGACAGGCAGTCACTCGAACTCCTGGAGTCGTACTCCTGGCCGGGAAACATTCGTGAGCTCCAGAATGTCGTCGAGCGCTCGGTCGTTCTTTGTGACACGGACACGCTAAGGATTGACAATAGTTGGCTCTCCCTGGGAAATTCGCAACTCGACAGCTCAACGGGGTCTTTGGCAGGCAAAATCCAAGCACAGGAAAAAGAGTTCATTGAAAAGGCGCTGACAGAAACAGAGGGCAAAGTTTCGGGTCCTTTAGGCGCGGCCGCGAAACTCGGGATCTCTCCTTCCGCCCTCGAGTACAAGATTCGCCTACTGAAGATCAACAAGCACCAGTTCAAAAGGTACTTGCGCGAAAACTAACTGCGCGGGAATTCACGCGGCACCTTTGTCGAGTACGAAAGGACGATTGTGGCTGTCGTGTGTCACACGAACTTCAATGGTGTCTTTGTCCTTGTAAAGCAGCCAGGTGCGCGGATACTTTTCTTCGCGAATTGGCCGATCGTTGCTGACGATGATTCTGAGGTTTGCCATTGTCTTTTCTCCTTTCGGTTCACTCGTGATCGGCTGAATTTCGGGTGTCTCGCGAACCAGCCCGCTGACGACGCCGTACTTGCGCAGAGTGCGGTAGGTGATGTCTTCTAGCTGCGCCATAACTCCAAACCGAGGGCGCTCGCGTCGTTCAACGAAATTCGCTTGGCTTTTCATTGCCTCACCTCTCGTCTGCATCGGCACTGCCGACCGGCTTAGCTAAGAGCAACAACGGTGCCAACCCGCAATGCGTAATTTGGAGCGTGGCTGTATGGATTGGAGACGGCACCGAATAGCTTGCATACGAAGTGAAGCCTGTTTATTTCCAGCGGGATACAGCGGGCGGTTTAACGCTCTACGCTAGAGTGAAAGTACCTCCGCAAAGGCTAGCTGCGCTTCCGTAACTCACTAAAAACTCCGAAATCACTAAAAGTAGTGACCGCCTCGATGAGCCAGGCCCTGTGTTTTCAAGTGATTGTCAATGGCTACCGCATTGCTTTACCTAATCGCGTCGGACGCCAAGGAGCGAACATGCTAAGAATCCAGCGAGCGTCGAACGGAAAGATCGTTTTCACGTTAAGCGGCCGTCTAGCCCCGGATGACATTGACGAGTTGCGGAGACTGTTCGCCCTCGAGCGTTCTGGAGTTCGAGTCGTGCTGAACCTGAAGGAGCTTGTATTAGTGGATGGCGAGGCAGTGGAGTTCTTGGCCGGATGCGAAGCCGACGGCATGACTCTCAAAGATTGCCCGGCCTACGTTCGCACGTGGATCAACCGGGGGAAGGGCTAGGAGATTGTCATGGCAAAAGTGATTGAGTTTTATATACCGAAGAATTTTCGGAAACCGTTAAGGACGGCGGCTCAGCCGCAACTCGGAAAAATCATCGAGTTTTGCCCGCAGACGAAGATATCAGCTTAGCTGCTATCCAACTCTTGCGGATTGAGAGGAATTATGACGTACATTCCCACACAAACCGGCTTTATGCGTCTGGAAGATTCCGAAAAGCTGTTACGGCTTATCTTCCCAAACTATCCCAGCCTGGAACCGTGCCATCCCGCGCCACGTCTGGAACCGATTCCCCAGGGCAGCACAGATCGGAGCAGTTAGTCATGTCTCGCATCACAGCCGAAACCTGCCGTGCGTTCACACTCCAGGAAATTCTCATTCTGGCGGCTATGAACGTGGAAACCATCCCTGGCATCTGCAGGCTGGACCGTCATAAGACTGCGGGAACAAAAAGAGTATGTCTCTCTGCTCGTCACTTTGTTCGTTTAAGAATTCGCAAAACACTGCAAGCGTAAAGGTTCAGGAGGAAATTATGGGGTGCGCGACTATTGATTTCACAGACCTCGGAGACCTCGCCGCAACAAGCCTGATCAAGGTGAACGAGGTTGAAGATCAGCAGGTCTATCTAGAACCAGAAAACAGTTCTGAGTACTGCTTCGAAGGCATCATTGGCAAGAGCGCAGCCCTGCGGAAGGTGGTGCAGCAGGTGGCTATCGTTGCGCCTACCGACTCGACCGTCCTGCTTCACGGGGAAACTGGAACCGGCAAGGAATTGATTGCACGCGCCATTCACACCCTGAGCTCTCGGCGCGAGCACACGTTCGTGCGCATGAACTGCGCCGCCATTCCATCGGGACTGCTGGAAAGCGAACTGTTCGGACACGAAAAAGGGGCCTTCACAGGGGCTCTAATGCAAAGAAAGGGTCGATTCGAGTTAGCGGACGGAGGTTCGCTGTTTCTGGATGAGATCGGCGACATCAGCCTGGAGCTACAGCCAAAGTTGTTGCGGGCCGTGCAGGAGCAGGAGTTTGAACGGCTGGGAAGCTCCAAGACGATCAAGGTGAACGTGCGGCTCATTGCCGCGACCCATCGCGATCTTCCCGCTATGATTCGGGACGAGAAGTTCCGCGAGGATCTGTTCTATCGATTCAACGTCTTCCCGATTGAGATCCCGCCGCTGCGCGAAAGGCGCGAGGATATTCCACTGCTAGTGAACTACTTTGTGTCAAGGGTAGCGGGGCGTATGCGGAGACAGATAAAGTCCATCCCCAAACGCGCAATGGAGATGCTGACGAACTGTCCGTGGAAGGGGAATATCAGGGAATTGGCAAACTTCATCGAACGAGCTGTCATCCTCACACGTGGTGAGGAGTTAGAGGTGCCGCTTGCCGAGCTTGCCACCTCATCCGAGACCAATGTTGCTGTCGGAACGGCCTCTACGTTTCGACAAGCAGAGTCCTCTGTAATCATCGGCGCATTGAGAGCTGCATCGGGACGCATCGCAGGCAAGGGGGGAGCCGCCGAACGGCTCGGATTGAAGCGTACGACGCTGCAAAACAAGATTCGCCGCTTGGGCATCGCAAAGGCGACCTACGGCTATTAGGGGCATTCCATGTCTTCGCAGTACACTCGCTTCTAGCAATTAGCGGAAGCGAGTTTCCCGGAGTAGCGTTATATCTCTAACGGGGCGTTCGAATCTGGTCGTCAGTTTGTATGATCTCTCGGCTACTTCGGACGTGTCCGCATAGCTCAAGCGTTCTTGCGCCTGTTGGAGAAGGACCGTATACACAATCGAGTGTCGTCGTTGAGTTCAATAATCATGAGATGCTCGCTAAAATTGGGTTGCCCCGAGCGGAATCGTGCTTCTCGGCCAAAGAAACCAAACTGCACCGACTTCTATTCCGCTCCTGTGCCCGCGTTTCTACACAGCGGCGAAGCGTCGTGATTCTCCTCCACTGGCTTCACATGTCGCTCATGAAGCCACGTCAGAACGTGACAATTGGCGCCGAGCACTGCCGCGCGACACACGTTCAGGCGTAAAGCGCAATCTTGAATCGACGATCGGATTGCAACTCTGAGTACCAGGACTGCCCGGCACAGCGGATCCAATTCCGCG
Source organism: uncultured Acidobacteriaceae bacterium (assembly GCA_963772195.1). GTDB lineage: Bacteria > Acidobacteriota > Terriglobia > Terriglobales > Acidobacteriaceae > Acidiflorens. The sequence continues at coordinate 445,032 of CAVYWE010000008.1, forward strand.
ATCAGTGTTTGGGCGTCGGTTCCAAGAATGAAGTCGAGACTAGCCGCGCGTTCTTCAACATCGCTTTGCGATAAATGCTCGACATGTGGACATCGTCGATCCTTGTACGCGGCTTCACAGATGCGAATCGCCTCCGTTCCGTGTGATATCGCACTGGCAATGGTCGCAGCCTTGGCCCACTCGAAAAGCCAATCGCGGAAAGGACTGTTTCCTTGAAGTGTCATCTCACAAGCTTGGACTACTGCCTGTTCCGCCGTTGCCTGATCGCCAGTGATCAAGAACGCAAGCCTACCCAGAACATTTCTTTGATCCTGGAAGCAAGCCACGATTTCGGCTGACGATGCATAATTACGGGCAACGACTGCTGCTGTGCTCGAGTGAAACCAGGACATGATTCTCCTCTTTCTATGCCGCCCTCAAGTGGCCTCAACTGGATGGGAATGCCTAATTGAGGACCTCTCCTCGTTATTCCGATGCCGCCGCTTGCGTCGCTCGGCTATCCTCTGCATAGGCGATAAACCCAACCGGTCGCATACGGCAATTGCATAGACATTGCCGGCGACAAACAGTGCGCCGACACTAGCCAACCACTTCAGCAACTGTTCGCCCACTGAATCGATATAGCTCACCTCGGTAAGGTCGACGATCAAACCCTCAGGCAGTACGTCCTTTGTGACTAGGCATCTGGCCTGCTCTGCCCAATCAGCGACCAGTTTGCCTTCCAACTTCAGGGTCGGACCACTGCTAACCACTGGATTTCTGCACGAAACATTGGCTTGATTCTCGAAACGCTCTGTCATGCTCTCTCTATACCCATTGGAGCGCACGTTTCGTGCCAATGCTGCTGCTGTTATGTGATTGATGTAATTGCCTCGTGGTGGAGACTGGTTCGTCCGAATTGCCGCAATACGGTCATTGTCCGCATGCGGGCAGGGGACCTCGGGGTAGAGCCTGCCTTTGGAAGAACAACTTCGAGGAGTTTTACGCGAACGAAGGTTCGGGCGCCTCGTGGCAGGAGCGCCCGCTTTTGCTCGGCGCCAAGTTGGGCCGTGAAGTTTGAAGTGAGTTGCCTTGAACATGGTCGCGGTTGAAAAAAAACCGCCTCCGGAAGTGAGGTATGGCTCGATGCGGCGATAGTGCACCCAATTCACCTGCGCACCAATGGCTGTTACCGCTGGTGAATGCCCCACCTATTTAGGAAGGTCTTGACTTCGTTCAATAGATCCGTCTCAAACGACTTGCCGTTTGCCCGGTTCAAGAAAACGTAGATACTTACCCACACCGCCGAGCGATTGCCCAAAGCAGGCAAACACACAATCGAGTTTGAGTGAGAGTCGATATTGTAAGTAAGGGAATTTCGGCTGAGGGTGAGCTCGCCAGGCATGAGGTTCACGATCGCGAGCAATACCGACCTCACATGGCGGCAGGTAGGGCATGCGGGATCGACGTGGTTGAGATCGGACGTATGAGAACCAATCAACTCCACTTCGAAGCCGACCAGACGGCGCTCGCCACCTGTCTGTTCAAACTGCGGCCAAAATTGCCAAAATACACCGTATTCGGTTACGAGAGATTGCACCCGTGAGTTCAACGCCGGTGTTGCCATTGTGCACCTGTCCACAGAATTGCAAACAGCTTGCCACTCGTTTTCGACTCGGAACGGCCGCTACTTCACCAGGATTCGATACCTGTCGCAGTTCGCTCAGGCCTTGGCGAGCTTCGGTGCAGGAGAGATTCTGCAAGGCGGCGAATGTCGCCGTCATGATCGTCGAGCGCCGCCAGGAGCTCCTGGTACGCGGCCAGGTTCCGTTTGGTGAGCCACTCCACATGGCAAGCAAATAAGTACAAGGCGTCGCGATGTTCGATTTCCTCCGACATGTCAGTCAAGGCGATCCTTGAATTTGGCTTTGAATCCATTACTGATCGCCCTCAAATGTGTCTATCAAGCTGTGTACGTTCCTTGGTTCGTGCTCTTTTTCCATTTCAGGCAATTCGAAACCGGTTCAAGACAGGAGCGAGTGGCAGGCGGTGCTCAATCGACATGGTCTCCAGTGAATATGCAAACTTTGCACCGCAGTCACAGCACACCCGGTAGGTCTCGCTTTGCAGTGTGAACACACGGCTGAGGTGAACGTGGTGACACCCAAATAGGAAATCAAGGATAGCTAGGAGAATCGCCATAGACTCTCCTTTGTGAGTTTCATCCTTATTTTGATCGCGTGATCCCTCGCCAACGTCGACCGTTTCCTCTCCGGTAGATGAATTGGCACAAGAAACAAGTCCGATTCCCTTAATACGGAACTGAGTTCAACCGTGTGTACTGCAGGCCACCAACCACTTCGGTCATCTCGTTAAGCCGTTGGTTCTTGGTGTAATCCCTGCATTCCGCCCGCCCGCTGTCGTGACCGTTCGAGGGCACTGCCGCAATGTGGGCATCAATCTCCAGCCCACTGTTCGTCCATACTCCCGCAATTCATTGATTTGCCGTGCCACGTCTTTGGCGAGCTAAATGCGTTAATACGGCTGCAATGCATCGATGGCTGAACTGCTTCGAGCGGCAATTCCGGCAGAGCTACCGCGGCATGAGAGGGTCAAGCAGGAACAAAGGAGTCAATATGTACGCCACAAAAGCAGTCAATGGCGTCCCCGCGATCCAGCGCGATGGACAAAGTGTGTTGAGAGTCTGCGACCAAGATTGGGAGTTTGCAAACTGGCTATGCACGCTACTCAACGAACTGGGCCACAAGTCCGAATTGTTGCTGAACGAGCAGGACTGGGAATGGCTCAAGGCGATCGATAGCCCCTTCAGAAGGACGGCACAGCATGCCTGATATCAAGACAACCCCCACGATTTCTATCGTTGTTCCTTTTCATAACGAGGAACCAAATGTCATCGAACTGTATGGCCGCCTGCAAGGCGTCATGGAGGAGCTCGGTCGCAGTTACCAGTTCGTCTTTGTCGATGATGGCAGCAGGGATCTTACTTACAAGTTGCTGAAGGAACTCGCCGAAATCGACCCTCATGTAGTCGCCGTTCGGCTGCGTCGAAACTTCGGCCAGACGGCAGCGCTCGCTGCTGGGTTCGCGCACAGCACTGGCGAATATGTGATCGCTATGGATGGCGATCTTCAGCATGATCCAGCAGAGATCCCGGTCTTTCTGGCAAAGATCGAGGAGGGCTACGACATCGTGAGTGGGTGGCGCAGCCACCGCATCGACAATTTGTTGCTCCGGAAGATCCCTTCCCGCTGTGCCAATTGGCTGATGGCCAAGCTCAGCGGGGTCAACATCCACGACTTTGGGACAACCTTCAAGGCGTACCGGGGCGACCTGCTGCGGCAACTACCGCTCTATGGCGAAATGCACCGTTTCATTCCGGCTTTGGCTTCGGCCTACGGAGCCTCGATCTGTGAAATACCCATTCAAAACAACCATCGGAAGCACGGCGAATCGCACTACAACATTTCTCGTACGTTCCGGGTATTTTTCGATCTCATGACGATCCGATTTCTACTGCGCTACATGTCGCGCCCGCTCCACTTCTTCGGCCGGCTGGGCGTCATCAACATGGGTTTTGGATCGGCGCTTGCACTCTGGTTGCTGGTATGGAAGGTCCTTACACGGACCGATGTCGTGCAGCAACACGGGTTGCTGCTGATCTTTGCGGCCGTGCAGATCCTAGTAGGGCTCCAACTAGTGGCGCTCGGACTTCTCGGTGAGTTGCAGGTGTGGCAGTACTTCAATCCATCTGCGCGGAGACCTTACGCCGTGTCTGAGGTACGTGATCTGCGTGACAACCTGAGGGTTCCCCTTACGTCGGAGGTGGGTTCATGAGCATGCAACGAGATCCCCGTAGCACGAAAAATAGCAACCCAGAAACAGTCCGTACCTCCGCTCGCCCGAGCTCTCACGAGAGACTGAGTTCGAGTGTAACTGCGCTGGTGATCGAGCAGGTATTGGCTGAACTGGGAGTACATGCAAGGCTGAGCGACATTGTACGAGGAGCTCAATTGATCGAGAGTGCAATCATCCAATCGCGTTCGCGTCACAAAACGGAGCATCTGTGCTGACTGAGGTTCAATATCGTTGCGTTGGCCGGCATCGGGAAGCCGTGATTGTACTCCTACTGACGGTCCTGGCATTCTCAGTTCGCCTCTACCGGGTCGACTTTAACAGCCTGTCCGAGGATGAGGTGGCCAAATGGACGGCCGTTCAAGAGTATCGACACGGACACTTTGTCGGTGTCAATAGCGAGCACCCAATGCTGCCGAAGATGCTGGCTTGGGCCAGTCTGACAACGGGTGAACTATGGGGCCGAGTGGCCGCGACGCGCGGTTGGTCCTCGCTAAACCCAGAGGGCTGGCTTCGTCTGCCCAACGTGCTATTGGGTGCCGCCAGCACCGCAATCCTCTATTTGCTTTGCCGTCAAATGATGGGTGTTGCCGGGTCTTTTGCGGCGAGTTTTTTCTGGGCAGTTGCGCCCTTGCCAGTGGCGTTGAATCGGCTTACGAAGGAGGAAACGCCGCTCACTTTTTTCACCCTACTGGCTTGTTATTTCTACTGTCGCGCCGCACAGGCAGATGCGGGCCGGACTGCACGGCGATGGTACGACCTGAGCGCAATCAGCTTTGGCCTGGGTCTTGCCTCGCAGTACATTCTTCACCTTCTTGGCTTGAATGCACTCGCCTGGTTTCTTGCCGGAAGAATGGGGCTGACTCGCAAGCCGTCTCAATTCAGCTACAGACGGTTTTTCCTCGTGATGTTCCTTGCCTTTGTTGTGGTGAACCCGGTCATTCTCTCTCCGGCCAACTTCAATGCCATCGTGCATTGGCTCCATCACGACGGGGTCAGGCACAGTGGCTACGATTTCGACGGCAGGCTATATATGAACTTCCCCTCGCGTCTGCTTGCTGGAGTGCCGTGGTTCTACTATCTCTGGCTGGTGCTGGTAAAGACACCGATTCCGATCCTCGTGGCGGTCATTGTTGGCTCCGCCCTGCTTTTGCGAGATCGCCGGACACTCGCGTCGTGCTTTTTTCTATCGCTGGGCGTGGTTCAATTAGTCGGGCTGTCTGTCAGTGGAGCCAAGTGGATCCGATATTCACTTCCGCTCCTGCCCTTCCTCTACCTGGCAGGCGGATATGCGGTTCAACAAACACTGAAGGCCGCGAAAGGAAAAGTCCTGTCCCAGGCCCTTGTGGGTCTTGCCGCCGTCATTTTGCTTGGATGGCCGCTCCTGGAATTGCAGTCTTGGGCGCCCTACTACTCGTTCTACCTGAACTCAATTGGCGGAAAGAAACAGAACATCGCACGCTACTTTGCAATGGATGAGGTGTCCGAGTTTGACACGCGCGAGGTAGCTCAAAAGGTGTGTCCGTTCGCGCCCGCGGCCGGGACGGTAGCAACCGCAAGACCGATGAGCATGGCCTATTACCTGCAGGCCTGCGGGCGCGCGGACCTTCAGATTGTGCCGCTTTACGACACGCATTATGCACCGCGGGACGGAGATCTGATCGTGCTTGAGCCTTCGCGCCGTTTCTTTGAGACGCAGAGATTTTTCGATGCTTTGGGAAACTCTGGGATGCCCCACAGTGAAATCCGCGTCGGACCGGTCTTGGCGAGCACGATTTATCTCTTCGACCACTCAGTGCCAGGACCAAAGAGCGGTAAGGAAGAGTTGACGCTAACTCAGTTGCGGGGCGCACCACCTCGGTTCGAGAACGATGCTCAAGAACCCGCATCGACAAACACGAGCAGGTTTGGATTGTCAGATCTCACCAGGAGACTCATACAATGACTCCGCTTTACCACGCCACGAAATCTGATGGGCGCTGGTTTGTGCGCGCATTCGCTTTGTTGATTATCGGCTTCCCGGCAGTTGCACAGCAGGCAAATGTATCTGCACCTCTGAGCGCTGATGAAGTGACGGGACGTGTCGTAGAGATGAACGAGGCGCGTGCCAAGAGACTCGAGGGCTACTCCAGTGTCCGCACGTATCACCTGGAATGCCATTGTGTGTCCCATAAGAAGGCCGACATGGTCGTACGCACTGACTACCAGGCACCGAATAAAAAAGAGTTCACGATCGTGTCAGAGAGCGGCTCTGGCACGGTGCGGGAACGTGTGTTCAAGAAACTCCTGGAGGCGGAACAGGAGTCGATGCGGGATGAGAATCAACAGCGGTCTGCCATCACGCCGGAGAACTATACCTTTCAAGTCTCCGATTACGAGAAGACCGATACTGACGAATTCTATGTGCTTGATGCGCAGCCGCGAAGCAAGAACAAATTTCTGTTTCGAGGCCACGTTTGGGTGAATGCAAAAGATTTCGCAATAACTCGAGTCGAGGGCGAGCCGGCTGTCAACCCTTCCTGGTGGACTGTCAATACTAACTTCCAACGCCGCTACCAGAAAATCGGTGACTTCTGGTTACCGGAATCCAACGAGAGCGAAACGAAGGTGCGCGTTTTGGGCACAGCGGTTCTAAGCATCGAATATCGCGATTACCAGATCACGCAGGCTATAGGCGCAACAGTAGCCTCGCCCCACAGCGATGCACTCGCAGCTACGGTAGCCGAATCGTTCTAAAAAGAACATCGACGTGCTCCTGCATTTTGTGTCTCGGCGTCTCGGCGCTCACTGATCACTACGGCAGTCCCGCTAGCATAAAGAGTAATAGCTTGGGCTCTACCTTGCGGACGGCGCTGGCGAGTTTCTAGGTATCGGACACAGTTTAGTATTCGATTGGGGGGTGAGTGTAAATGGCGATATTTCGTCAACGAACAAACTCAGGTGTCCACAATTACGGTTTGACAATGGCTGCAATTCCCAATTCCTTCTCGACTACTGCACGAATCACCAAGTCCGCATCATGCACGAAGTCCGCGCTCTCCGTAGCGCTCATTCTTGGCAAGAGTTTCCCCCCGCTGGCAACGTGCCTCGTTTCGAGACGCCTATTGGACATCTCGCCTAGCCAGCTCAGAGACTGGCGGAGTCCGGGTCGAACATTAGCTGGAAGGGCAGCCTCTTTCCTTGAATTGCCATATCCGGGCAACAGGTCTCGTGCAAGATCGAAGGCTTTGGCGTAAAGAATGAGCTGCGACGCCACGCCAAGTTGATCGATGGCCGCGAAATGGATTTGCATGAGAAACTTTGCTTCTGGACTCGCTTTACGGTACGCATGAACAGCATTTATTGCCCGTTGAAGTAGTAGGGAATTCGAGGTCACTTTGTACTCACCTTTGAGGATCTTAATGTTCACACTGAAGCCTACGGGTGGACCCGGTGAATAGCCGGGTCGGGGCTTGATCGGACGTGTTGATTTGAGCTTCTTGAAATTTGTCCGCCAGCCGTCGGGTGGTCCTGAGAGGCGGACCATCATCCGCTTCGGGAAAAGAGGAACGAGTGCAACATAAGTCCAAACGATATTAAGATCACTAGCTAGTTGCCGCGCTTCAGCATCGGATCGTCCAGCTTGCTCTTTTGTTGTGACAGGGCACTCCATTCTTAACACGTAGGGTAAAAACTTGCTGCGGCGGCGGAGCTCAATCACATCCAAATTGCCAACGCGACCACGATAACCGTGCAGTCGGGCGGGTACGAAAAACGGCCCACGGTACTCATAGAAAAGCGTTTCTGCCATGGATTTCTCTCCCGAGAGCCCGGAACAATTCTCGCATGACAGATGTAATCAGCCCTTAGCACAATTCCGCGCCGTTTCGTCCTCTCAGCAGCCATGCGTGCCCAGACCTACATCTGGTTATGACCTTTTGAAGGCAGCTGCCCTCATGTGGGCACACGCAATGCGATTTCAATGGTCCATCTCCTTCACCTACAAGAAGTTCCACTTGGCTCACAAAATGCTTTTATCAAAGGCGCTATGGCAACCTGTGACCATCCTTCCGACTTATTTCATCGCATTGCATACCCGTCTCTCGAGAGACCAGGGTTGCGAATTGATTCGCGGCGCCTCCCAGCATTGCCGGCGGAGGAGGAAAAACGGTCTTCTGCCTCTTCCAGCCTGCAAGGAGTAGAAGCTGGCGACATATTTCGCGAAAGTCTAATTGCATCGGGGAAGTCACGGCCGCGAAATCCTTGGGCTGCAATTGGAGCGCTGGCCGTCCAGTTGCTCCTCCTGCTAGCGCTAGTTGTCATTCCGTTGTTTCACACGGATCCACTGCCCAAAAGAGAAATGCTAACGATGTTATATGCGCCGCCTTTGGCAGCCGCCGCTTCCAACGCCACGAGGCTTCAAGCGCCCACAGCCGCGTACACCCCAGCAAGCATCAGCAGTCCTTCCCCAAGGCCTAATACGCAAGAAGTGCCACCGGCTCCGGTCAACGCAACGGGGGGAGTGGTCGGAGGAGTTCCCGGCGGAGTGGTTGGGGGAGTTCCTAGTGGAGTGTTTAGCGAAGTGATGAGTGCCACGCGCAGCTTGCCGGTTCTCGCGAAAACGTCCGAGCCCACCCCCGCCAAGAGAATCCGTGTTGCCGCTCGAGTAGCCGAGGCGAACCTGATTCACGACGTTGCGCCGCAGTATCCGCCGGAGGCTGGCCGGGCGCGGGTTGAAGGGGCGGTAGTGCTGATGGCCGTGATCGGCAAGGATGGTAGCGTGCAGGATGTGCGAGTCGAGAGCGGATTGCCGCTGCTGGCGCAAGCCGCTATAGATGCGGTGAGGCAATGGCGCTACCGGCCGTACCTGTTGAATGGGGAACCGGTCGAAGTTGACTCCCGGATCACAATTAATTTCACCCTGTCCAGAGGCTAGAAATGTCGTCGATACACAACAACACACCTACGACGCCTTACAGGCATCTGGGACTGTTCTACAACTTAACCCGGATGGTGCTCTTGATCGTCGTGGCGGGTGGATTGCTCTTCGTTGTCCCAGCCTTCGCGGAGTCTGCTGAACCACCAAATACAAAGACAGCAAGGATCCTCGGTACCGTGGCCGATATCAGCGACGATCCGGTTCCCGATGCCGCCGTCGTCCTTCAAGGGCCAGCTGGCAATCGTCTCGCCGCGGTAACGAAGGAGGACGGATCCTTTGCATTCCCCTATGTCACGCCAGGAATTGTCTACCTGGTTACCGTCACTGCCGAAGGATTTGCAGAGTGGAGCTCGTCCGTTACGGTCGAACCCGGGCAGAACAAGACTCTCACCGACATCAAACTTCGCATTTTGACTGTGCAGCGGGCAGTTACTGTGAGTTATTCCGAGAAGGAGGTTGCCGCGCAAGAGTTCAAAGCCGAAGAACAGCAGCGCATTCTTCGCGTCATACCGAATATTTATGTGACCTACGAACCTCATCCCGAGCCTCTCACCACGGGGATGAAGTTCCACCTAGCATACAAAAGTCTCACCAATCCAGTTTTCTTCGCCCGCACGGCTGCATGGGCCGGCGTCCAGCAGGCTGCTGACACCCCTGCTCAGTGGCGGCAGGGTGCAAAAGGATATGGCAAGCGGGTGGGGGCTGGCTTCGCTGACGCCGCTACCGAAGGCCTTATCGGCAACGCCATTCTGCCCTCACTCCTTCATCAGGACCCTCGCTATTTCTATCAAGGCAGCGATACAAAGAAGTCCCGGGCGCTCCACGCCATCTTAGCTGCATTTATCTGTAAGGGAGACAACGGAAAAACGCAGCCGAATTACTCTACGTGGGGTGGCAGTCTGATTTCCTCTTCTATTGCCCTCTCGTACTACCCAAGTTCGGACCGCAATGCTCAACATGTATTCAAAAACTTTGGAATCGGAATGAGCCTGCATGTTGCTGGCGGTTTGGTGCAAGAGTTTATCTTGGACAAGTTTACAAGCAAAGGTAAGCACTAATCGTTCATGGGGAAGGAAGAACGCCTGAGTGAAAAAGCGGCACCCACGAATCGGAGGTGAGCGGAAACGCTGATCGGCAATAAGCCATCTGCGAACACCGTACATGTGTTTATGCCGGCCCGTTGGAGGTGGTGACATGGGGCGATGATTGCGATGCGCGTTGGCCGGGGCTCTCCCCCATCGCGCCAATAGGCCACACGCATCACTCGCCCCTTCCGACGGTCCTGAATATGAAGGCGATTCCGCAAGAAATTCTGGAGGAGGTGGTCGTACGAAAATTCTCTATTTCAATCCGACATCTGTCCCGGACAAATACCTCGACATGATGCGGCAGCGGGGGCACGATGTGGTGACCACAAGCAGACACGCCGATGCACTCGCAATGATGCGCGGACAGAGCTTTGATGCCCTCGTGATGGATTGTGCGCAAGATGCGGTGGACATTCTGAACTTCACAGCCAAGGCGCATGGCTTGCAACCGTCGCTAGCGGTGTTTCTCGCTGACGAGTGGGGAGATGAGCTCGCAACCGGCTTGGAAGAATTCACCCATGTGCTGACGATGTTGGAAGATGATGAGTTTGCCAGGCTTAAGGTTGAGAGCCTGATGGCCTGATGCTAACGATGGGAGCACCTCTTATGTTCAAAAATCCCGCGTCGACTTTCACAAACAGCGTACCGGTCTTCGCAAGCACGTCCTTGGCGGGTTGACATGGAAGCACAATATGCGCGGTACGCGGCAAGCCTGGCTCCGGCCCCCGCCCACATATGTTGATCAATGACACGGTGCAGCCCGGCCCTTCCGGATTTCAGGCCACGCGAACAGTTCGCCTCCGCGACCTGAACGGGAATTTTGGAATAGTCTCGGTTGAGACGACAAAGTCGGATCGGATCCCCACCATTCAGTTTCAGCAAACGCCCGCCGAAAAGCCGTAATAAGCTATCGCAGATTGATTTATGGCCACTCCAAGTACAGACCGGCGGCTAGGACTAACTTGGGCTTGCTGCCCAGATTCGGTCAGTGCCCTTGGCAGGTCATTTGATGTCTGTGTCGGAGCTTCCGACCCAATTGGTAGACAGGTATTTTCATCCACTTACAACTGGCCACTTCTGGCAGCCGGATTGCGAATACGAAGTGCGATCTTCAAATTGCTCCAGGGGAGTAGGCCATGCTCGGAGAACTGATGAACATCCCGACTGACACACTCATTGACATGCTGTACATGATCCTCGCCGGTGACTTCGCAATCACCGCAAACGATGCGACGGAAATCGAACAAATTCAACGCGAGTTGCAACGTAGAGGCGGGGAGCAACGCTGGATCTTTCAAGCTGTTAACTGAGAGAAGCGTGCAATCAGGTTTTGGATGAGTGTTGAACCACGACGAAGGCGGACGCTTGCTGAACCCCAAAGTGTCGGAAGAGCACAAAGACAAGTAAGGAATGGAAAATGACCTCGCTAACAGGAACTGAAGAGATAGCCGGACCACTGAGTGCCGAAGGGATTGCACGATCAACCGTTGCAGGTGCGCCGCTAGGCGCCGATGAGCTGAATAGAATCGATGCTTTTTGGCGCGCGTGCAAATACCTTGCTCTAGGAATGATCTACCTTCAGGCGAATCCTCTCTTACGGGAGCCCTTAAAACCAGAACATATCAAGAGCCGACTGCTCGGCCACTGGGGCTCAAGCCCAGGGCTCGCCTTCATCTACACCCATCTGAGTCGTCTCATAAAGAGAGACGACCTCGAGATGATTTTTCTCGCAGGCCCAGGACACGGGGCGCCGGGCGTTTTAGCGCCGATATATCTGGAAGGCACGTACAGTGAAATCTATCCGGAGAAGAGCGAAGATGAGAAAGGCCTGCGAGAGTTCTTCAAGCAGTTCTCATTCCCCGGCGGTATTGGCAGCCACTGTACTCCAGAAACGCCGGGTTCGATTCATGAAGGAGGTGAACTGGGATATGTCCTCTCACACGCTTGCGGAGCCGCGTTTGACAATCCCGACCTGATCGTGGCGGCGGTCGTGGGTGACGGTGAAGCTGAGACCGGCCCGCTGGCGACCTCGTGGCACATCAGCAAGTTTCTGAATCCAATCCGCGATGGGGCTGTGTTACCCATACTTCATCTTAACGGATACAAGATCAACAACCCGACCTTGCTGGCACGGATCACTCACGAAGAACTGGAAGACTTGTTAAGCGGGTATGGCTGGAATCCCTACTTCGTGGAGGGATCCGATCACGACAGCATGCATCAGGCGATGGCCGCGACGCTGGAGCAGTGCATTGCCGACATTAAAACCCATCAGGAAGGATGCCGGAAGACGGGCGTTGCCACGCGACCACGCTGGCCGATGGTGGTATTACGCTCACCAAAGGGATGGAGCGCACCGGCCCTGATAGACGGGCATCACATTGAAGCGTTCTGGCGTTCGCATCAAGTTCCCCTGACCGACGTGAAGACTAACCCAGAACACCTGCGCCTACTCGAGACCTGGCTGCGATCGTTCAAGCCGGAAGAATTCTTCGATAAATGCGGGAGAGTGCGACCGGAGATCGCCGCATTTGCACCGAAAGGGCAGCGCCGCATGAGCGCCAATCCGCACGCGAATGCAGAGTTCAGGAAAAAACTGCGGTTGCCCGAGTTCCGCGATTATGCCGTCAAGATCGACCGCCCGGGAAATACCGAAGTAGAGAACGTCCCGCCACTGGGACGTTTTCTGCGCGATGTCATGAAGTGGAACATGGACAGCTTTCGAGTGTTCGCGCCAGACGAGAACACGTCCAACAAGCTTGACGCGATTTATGAGGTCTCGAAGAAATTCTGGATCGCTGAAAGTTTCCCCGAGGATAGTGACGGAACAGAACTGTCTTCGGACGGACGCGTAGTCGAAATGCTCAGCGAGCACGCCATGGAGGGCATGCTCGAAGGCTACTTGCTTACGGGTCGCAACGGCTTTCTCTCATCCTACGAAGCCTTCGTACACGTGATCGATTCGATGTTCAATCAGCACGCCAAATGGTTATCCATCTGCAATCATTTATCTTGGCGTCGAAAGATCGCATCGCTGAACCTTCTTATTACCTCAACCGTGTGGCGTCAGGATCACAATGGCTTTACGCACCAGGATCCGGGGTTTCTAGATGTAGTGCTCAACAAGAGTGCCGCAGTAACTCGCATCTACCTCCCGCCGGATGCCAATTGTCTGTTGTCTGTAGCAGATCATTGCCTGCGCTCGGAAAACTACATCAACGTCATTGTCTCGGACAAACAGCGCCATCTGCAGTACCTGGATATTGATGCTGCCATTACGCACTGTACAAAGGGTATCGGTATCTGGAATTGGGCCAGTAATGATGAAGGCCAGGAACCCGATGTTGTTTTTGCTGCCGCGGGCGATATCCCCACCCAGGAAGCATTGGCCGCGTCGGCACTGCTCCGGGAACGATTCCCTGACTTGAAAATCCGATTCATTAACGTGGTTGACTTGTTCAAGCTGCAACCTCACAACGAACATCCACATGGCTTGACGGATGGAGATTTCGATTCTCTCTTTACGACCGACAAGCCGATCATCTTCAACTTCCATGGCTATCCCTGGCTGATTCACCGTCTCGCCTATCGGCGCACAAACCACCGGAATTTGCATGTCCGCGGCTACAAAGAGAAGGGCAATATCAATACGCCGATGGAACTGGCAATTAACAACCAGACGGACCGGTTCAGTCTCGCAATCGATGCCATTGACCGCGTTCCGAAACTGCAGCGGATTGGGGCGCATGCTAAAGAGGAGTTTCGCGACAGCCAGATTGCATGCCGACGCCATGCTTACGAGCACGGAATCGACAGCCCTGAGATTAGCGGTTGGAAGTGGCCTTACGACAAGAAGTGAAGTGAGCGAGTGTCAGCAATTGCCATGGACTGCGGCACGATGAGGATCGCAACGCGTGCGAATTACAACCTTTGCGTATCGAATAAATTGTCCCGGCGAGATGTGGGCCAGCCGGCGCATTCTCGCAGATCGGAGAGGAGTCGATCATGATTACTAACGCCGTCGCAAAGCGGGAAGCAGTGCCGGATACTGAGAAACTCAGCGCCAAGTACGGATGTGGTCCCGTGCACTTCTCCGGAACGGACGAAGCACTGTATGAACGGCACTTGCTGTTTGACAGTGGCGTCGATCTAGCGGGCGCGACTGCGCGTGATCGGTTCGAGGCCCTTGCGCGGTCGGTGCGAGACGTTCTATCTCAGCGATGGCTCTTAACAGAGAAGACCTACGAAGAACGAAATCCTAAGCGGCTCTACTATCTCTCGATGGAGTTTCTCATCGGCCGCTCACTCGCAAACAATGTTATGAATCTTCTGCTCTCTCCGCTCACGAACCAGTTCATCGAGGACAAGAAGCTCAATCTCCTCGAGATTTTGGAGCAGGAGCCCGATGCGGGACTCGGCAACGGCGGCCTTGGACGCCTGGCGGCCTGCTTCATTGAATCTGCCGCGACGATGCAGCTACCTGCGATGGGATACGGATTGCGCTATGAATATGGCATCTTCAGGCAATCGATCCAGAACGGATGGCAGCGGGAAATGCCGGACAACTGGCTCCGTTCTCCCGATCCGTGGGAGATCGCTCGTCCGAACGAGAAGGTGGAAGTCAGCGTGGGTTGCTCGTTCGAGCTCAGCGGAGGCAGCCTGCGCCCGGTACCGGGGCGCCCAACGACTCTGATCGGCATCCCATTTGACCGTCCCGTGATCGGGTACGGTGGTTCCACAATCAACACGCTTCGACTCTGGGCGGCGGCCGCGCCCGACTTCTTCAACTTTGAAGAGTTCTCGCACGGCGATTTTGTAGAAGCGTTTACTCAGACCCTTGGGGCCGAAACCCTGACCCGCGTCCTTTATCCCGATGATTCAAGAGTGATGGGGCAAGGGCTACGCCTGCTACAGGAGTACTTCCTTGTTGCCTGCTCGTTAGCAGATGCGGTGCGCCGCTTCCAGCCCTCTAACTCGGATTGGAGCTTGTTTGCAGAGAAAGTGGCGATTCAAATGAACGATACCCATCCCTCCCTCGCGGTGCCGGAACTCATGCGAATTCTGTTGGATCAGGTGCACCTCGAATGGGACGAAGCCTGGCATATCACACAGAAAACGCTGGCATACACGAATCATACTTTGTTGCCCGAAGCGCTTGAAAGATGGCCCGTGAAGTGGTTTGAAGACATGCTGCCCAGGCAGCTGGAGATCATCTACGAAATCAATCGCCGATTTCTGGGAGAAGTTCGCAGGCGGTTTCCTGCCGACAAAGACCGCATTCAGCGCGTGAGCCTTGTCGAAGATGGACCCGAGAGCAAGGTTCGCATGGCAAATCTGGCGGTTGTAGGTTCTCACAGCACCAACGGGGTGGCAGAGATCCACTCCAAGCTGTTGCGTGAGACCACGCTCAAAGACCTGGCGGAAATCTTTCCGGAACGTTTCAACAACAAAACGAATGGAGTCACACCCCGGCGCTGGCTGCAATTATGCATTCCCGGACTTTCTGGACTCATCACTGATGCCATCGGAGATGCCTGGATCCGTGATTTAGGCGAATTAAGCAAGCTCAAAGCATTCACAGAGGACAATGGCTTCCGCGATGACTTCCGCAAAGCCAAGCGAAATGCCAAGCGACAATTTTGTGATTGGCTCCGCTGGTCGACAGGGCAGACCGTCGATCCGGAGTCGATCTTCGATTGCCAGGTCAAACGCATCCACGAGTACAAACGCCAATTCCTGAATGCACTGCGGATCGTTGTGCTCTACAACCGGCTGCGCCAGGACCCGGGCCTCAACCTGTACCCACGTACGTTCTTTTTCGCCGGCAAGGCTGCGCCTGCCTACCGGCTCGCCAAGGTGATCATCAAGTTCATTAACAATCTGGCGGCGACCATCGACGGCGACCCCACAGTACGCGAACGGCTTAAGGTGATATTCCTGCCAGACTACTGCGTCTCGCTTGCGGAGCACCTCATTCCCGCCAGTGACGTCTCCAACCAGATCTCGACGGCAGGCTATGAAGCCAGTGGGACAAGCAACATGAAGTTCATGATGAACGGCGCATTGACGATCGGCACACGCGACGGCGCGACGATTGAGATGGCTGCAGAGGCGGGCGAGGAGAACTTCTTCCTCTTCGGTTTGACAGCTGAGCAGGTGATTGGCAGTCGCGGATGGTACAACCCGCAGTGGCATTACCAACACGATCCGGAGACCCGTCAAGCCCTGGACCTGATTTTCTCGGATTATTTCAGCTGCGATGAGCCGGGTGTGTTCGAGCCGTTGCGGGACATGTTGCTGATGCACGGCGACCACTATATGCACTTGGCGGACCTGAACTCATACCTCACGGCAGACGCTCAGATGAGCGCGTTGTATGCCGATTCCGACGAGTGGGCGCGCAAAGCCATCCTGAACGTAGCGGGCTCGGGGAAGTTCTCCAGCGACCGCACCATCGCTGAATACGCAGCAGAAATCTGGCATGTACAGCCATGTCCAATCCCAGAGACAACGTAAAAGTAGACCCGCAATAAGAAAAGGAAAAATAGAAGTGAAATTTACAAAGATGCTATTTGCAGGGCTTTTGTTCGTAGTCGCTTCCGCCTACGGCCAGGATGTTCACTACAACTATGATCGAGGCACCAACTTTTCGAGCTACAAAACCTACCAATGGGTCGATCTGCCGGGCCCAGGCGGCGCGGTGCCGGATCAGTTGATTGACCGGGACATTAAGCGTGCAGTCGATGAACAACTCGCACAAAAAGGTCTGACCAGGGTCGAAAAGGACGCGGACCTTATGGTCGGTTACCACGTTATTCTTCATGAGGAGAAGGGCATCAACTTGTCGGCCTTGGGCACCGGCGGCGGGCCGTGGGGAGGCGGGTGGGGCGGATGGGATAGCGGTACAGTAACGGGCCAGACTTCGACGATTCCCGTCGGAATGTTGTTGGTTGACCTCGTTGACCCCGCAAAAAAGCAACTCATCTGGCGCGGAGATGCTAGTAAGACCCTCGACCTCAAGAAAGACCCGGATAGGAATTACAAGAATCTGCAAAAGGCAATGACCAAGCTGTTCAAGAATCACCCGCCTCAAGCCGGTAAGTAGTCAGCTGCCGGGCTTGAAGGCAACGTAACACAACGAATACACAGGAGAACTCGTAATGAACGCGAAGCAGATTTGCGGGGCGATTGTCGCTCTATGTGTGGCAGCAGTAGCTGCCCGCGCGGAATCTTTGGAATTGAAGAATGGAAGTCTGATCAAGGGTAAATTCGTGGGTGGGACCCAAACCAGCATCAGCTTTCAGGTAGGGTCGTCAGTGCAGAGCTATGATATCGCCGATGTGCGTTCGCTCCGATTCGATTCCGACGCGCAGGGTGCCTCGCCCTCGGTTCCCTCGAAGCAGCCGACTGTGCCTTCGTCCATAGAAAAAGAAAAAGATGAAGTCGCAAAGACTTCGTCGTCGGTCACCATTTCTGCGGGCACACGGATTTCGGTTCGCACCATCGATTCCATTGACTCCACCAAAAATCGCGTGGGATATCGTTTTCAGGCTTCGCTCGAAGAACCTCTATTGGTAGATGGCAATGTGGCGGTTCCGAAGGGCGCAGACGTTTACGGCCGGTTGGAAGGGTCGAAAGAGACCGGAACTTTCACTGGAAGGTCCGAACTAAAACTCGAGCTGACGGGAATCGTCGTCAATGGCCAAACTCTGCCGTTAGTCACTGGAGAATACGAAGTCTCAGGCAAGTCCAAGGGTGAGAGTACCGCGAAAAGAACTGTGGGGGGAGCCGCCATTGGAACCCTCATTGGTGCGCTTGCAGGGGGCGGGAAAGGGGCGGCCATCGGCGCAGGAACAGGTGCGGGCGTGGGAGCCGCCTCGGAAATTATCACTAAGGGAGACCAAGTGAAGATCCCGAGTGAGACCTTACTGGATTTCATTCTGCAGCAGAGCGTGACGATTCCGAAACACGCAGCCTGATCGCTCTGCTTCAGAAGTGAGTCTCGCAGTCAAGTTCGAACGCGCGTCCTTCTTGATTGAGGAATGCGAGAGCTTGCTCCCGTCGCCATGCAAAAATGAAAGCGGAAATTTATTGATGCAAGTGCTGCCTGCCGCCTCCAACGGGTATGGCCAGCGTGGGGTCTTGGTCTTTTTGTAGGAAGAGAACATGCAACGCGTCCGAATCGCAAAAAGCATTCGACTGATTGGTTTAGTCTGCGCGTTCCTGCTGCTCTGCTCCGCCCAGCCTTTTCAGTCGACGCCGAAACTGTATCGCGCCAAGCCGGAGGACGTGCCGCCGTGGGCGGCGCAGGGGAATTTTCGTTTCATCCGGCTAGACGGCGGACAAATCGAGAGCTGGAAGGCCGAGCGAACCTGGTGGGGCGACAAGTTCAGCGCCGAAGAGAAGGACGTGCTGACCCACATCTACGACCGCGATTTCGAGCAAATGCTCGGCTTGCTCAAGGAGGCGGAGTTCAACTGGATCTGGGTCACCTGGAGCAGCGGCTGGTCGTTTAAGGACGAGGAAGAGAACCGGCAGAACCTGAAAAAGGTAATCGCCCGTTGCCATGAGAATGGTATCCACGTCTCGGCCTACCTGTCAGCTTCCAACATGTTTCGCAAGAGCGCCTTCCGCGACGACCCGGAAACCAAGAAATACGGCCTGTGGATGCACCACATCCCTTTGTTCTATGCCGGGCCGACTAAAACCGATCTGCAGATTTCCTGGGACCGCCGTCTGGCCGACGCGCGCAAGCCCGGCTGGCGGGCCTATCTCTTGAAGAAGGCGGAGCTGGCAGTGGACGCCGGAGTAGATGCGATCATCTGGGACAACATGATCGGTTACAACGACGGCTTGGCCCAGTTGCTCGACGACACCCAGCGGATGGCGGAGCAGAAGGCGCAGCAGACCGGCCGACCCAAGATCATGGTTTATGCCAATATTCATATTCCGCCGGACCGTTTTGGAATGAACGACATTAACGAGGTGATCTGGGAGGAGGACGGCAAGGACACTCCGGGGGTGTGGAATGGTAAATGGGAGGTGGACAACGCGCGCAATATCAACTTCCTGAACGGAGAGAAGCAGCTCTGGCAGCCCCTGAAGTATGAGAACGACGTTTACCACTGCGGCCCGCGCGAGCGCTGCATCCCCAGCCCGGCCGAGCAGAAGCTTGCCATCGCCGAGGCCTATGCGTTCGGCGCGGCCACCTCGCGCAACATCGAGGGCCGATTCCTCTTCGCGCTGATCAAGCGCGAGCCGGAGGCTCAGGAGGCCTGGACGGCCATCGCTCAATACAACCATTTCCTGGTCGAGCATCGGGAACTGTATCACCAGGCGGAGCCGGCGGCGCGGATCGCCTTGATCTCCGCGGAGCCGCACAACCTATTGGCCGAAGAATTCCTCAAGCAGAGCGTCTTCTTCGAGACCAAAGTGCTCGCGCACCTGGACAAGGGAGTCCCCCTGGACCAGTTCAAGGTACTCGTGATGCCGGCCGACCTGCCCAAGCTCAGCGCCGAACAAAAGGCCCGGTTGCATGCATTCACCGCCGGCGGGGGTGTCATCATCAGGGCCAGAAAGGCGGAGCCGGGAATTGCGGCGCGCGCCGAAGCCGCGGCCGGAGGGCCTCGCCTCAGCCTGGAGCCGCGCGGTTACGTGCTGGGCCAGTTGACTCGGAAACCCGACGGTCGGACTTTCATTCTCCACTTGCTCAACTACGATCACCAAGCGCCGGCAGAGAACGTGAAAGTCCGGCTGGAGCTGAGCGGGCTGGTCCAGGACCTGAGCCGCTGGGAGGTGAAGGTCCTTTCGCCGGACGCGGCCCAGCCTCAGTTCGCTGGCCTCTCTCTGCACGGGAGCGTCAGCGAATTCACGCTGGGCCGGATCGAGCACTATACCGTGGTGACCCTCTCGGACAGGCCGGCGCCGTAGCTTGAAATTGCCACATTTGGCACAGACATGTCGGAAATCTCAGTAAAACGCAAATTTCTGGTGACTGCTAGTCAGCCAACCAGAAACGTCCCTAACGACAAAGCGGAGAGTTCACGGCACTAATAAAAATGATGGAACAAGGTAAGCGCCTTAAGACTCGAGAGACGTTCAAGAACGTTCCGGGGAGGGGATCTACTACCGCCATACTCAAAGGCATCGTGAAAATACCACTAACAGTAAGCAAAGTGCGATATTGATGCGGGTTTGCACGCTCTTTTCACTCGTTAGACCATAAGTAACAGGCCGTCGTATCGCAGGTGGGCCATCACCTGGACGAAATGCCCGTTTTTTTGTATGCGATGAAATCCTCACCAGCTTTTCCAGATTTCGTAGGCAGGCCGCTCTTGATTGACAAATGCTAGAGCTTGTCCACGGCTCACGTGCAGCCTTGCTCATTGGCCAGGCCTGGCAGGTTGACGTACCCACCGAAAAAAAGCTGGTGAGTACAATCTAACGAGGGTACCGAAGTAGCGGTTGGGTTTGGCGTTGTCGAGCGAATTGGTGCCGCTGTCCTCGTCAGACGTGCCGGGGTTGGTCGCTCCGCTGCCATGAGTCCCGCCCAGGCGGGGGTGGCGAGTTGGGATTGATGCCGGGAAAAGCGCAAGTGTAATAGCCGGTGCCGGTCGGGGATGGGAACGAGCACACCGCACCAAAGTCGGCCGAAGAAGTCAAGCCACTGTTGGCAAAGTCCGTCATCTGGGCACCGGCATTGATCGCACACTGAACGCTGCTGGAATCGGTGTCGGTGCGGCAATTGAAGAACTGGTTGGTCGCGGAAATCGCTTGCAGGGCGGCAGCCTTGTTGAAATAGTGAATGTCCCCAGTGTGGTTCTCTTCTATGCCAGGCAGATAATGGGTCAACGAGAATCGCTAGCGGTGGGTGTGGCTGTAACTGTGGCTGTGCGTCGCTTAACATGGCCAGCGTTTCAAGCATTCGGAAGTGGTTCTCTGTGCGCGCAAGACTTTTGTAAGTTATTGGTTTATTGTCAGCTGATAGAATTTGGATGTCAGAGCCTTACCTGACTCTTAATCAGTAGGTCCAAATCGGTCTCTAGGTCGAAGCCATCACTGAGATGACTGGGCAAGACTTGGGGCAAAGACGAGGGCAGTACAGGGGCAGGCAGGATTACGGTTCACTCTCCTTAAGAACAATGCGTTACTCTTTGCGCCGCGCATTGTCTTTAGATTCTGTTGATGGTGGCACTCATATCCCAACGATCTTGCTTCTGCATCACTCGAAGCACGTATGGATCTGGCAGACAACTACCGTGTCGTGCATCGCTCCCGCCCAAACAGATCGCGTCGTGCATCTTTTTTGCAGCGTTCGCCGTCCGAACCAGGCTGGTCGGCCTGACCTGTGCTTTGGGGGTGTCGGCGGTTTGGCTGGCTGATTATTTTTCCGGGCGGGCGACCAAACCGCTCGGATTTCATTTTTGAACCCCCCTCCTTAAGGAAAACGACCATTTGCAAGGTAAGGGGTTGGCGTCGATTCTGGTGTATCCGTTTTTTGCGCGCAGACTCGCAATTTGCCACGACGAAATAAGTCTGCCCAATCGCGTTCCGAATCAGATGCAAAAACAACACGCTTCTTGAGGGGCTTTTTTTACCCAGGATTTCAACTGCGTTTGTCGATCACCAAAGGCACGCGACAATCTTTCTTTTTGTGTGATCTCGATGCAGACCGACTAAGATCGGTGCATTAGTTGCACGCCTTTCTATGCTGGATTCTTGACCCGCAATAATCGTCCCGTAGTGGTTTGGCGAAGGATGACGGCAACTAAGTGGAGGACGATAAGAACAACGGATGGGAGTACCTTTTTAGTTATCATTGACGATTTTTCTCGAACCGATGTCCGGTCGACCAGGCATCGGGATCGAGAACACTGAGAACAGGCGAGTATTTTCTCGTTCGGAAAGCGGACGCCGCCACAGTGGGCGTGCTGGTTCTGAGGCACCTGCATCAGCAGAGTGTGATGAAGAAGATTATTTCTTTCATGCAAGACTTTTGGACGCGGACTACAGGAATGAGGTCAGGCTCACGCCCCATTCCGATCGATAGAAATGGCGACGCTCGAACAAGGAAATGGTTTGCTCAAACACTTGAGTCTTACCGGGGTAGAAAGCAAATTCCTTACCACAGTCTGACACCGGACTGATGGCGCCGAGCCTCTCCTTAATTATTATTATCGTCTTGAAAAGTTTCCCTTGAACGACAACCCAAGCCCCACAGGGGGACATATCACGCACGAGCATAGAATGCGACTCCACCACAGCATTCTGGTCCTCGTCTCCCAGGAAACCCGGCACACACTCGGCACGCAGAAGTCACATATGAGCCTATAAACTGAAGGCTTTTGGGTGTCCGACAGTCAGTCGACCCCTGGCACAATGATGGCGTGACAGTGGTTAAAAGGGTACTGGTCATAAGCCCGTTTGTCGGTACTAATTCGACGGACGAACCGATAACTTCCGGCCTGCCCGTTATCCGCCCGCGATTCGTGCCATTGAAATTTACATGAAACGACGAGTGAATTAGTGATTGAAGAATCGTTCAGTTCGTCGATGCACTGACCGGCGCGATGTCGGGCTTCATCCCGAGCGCTTTTAAATATCCCTCATTAACGCGACACTTTTGCACGCGGACACTCTCCAGAAGGTCGGCGAAAGCACGGCTGATGGTCTCCTGTTCAGGCCGGGCCTTCAGCCGTTCTTCCGCGTGTGCAGTGCCGCGCGGCAGCTTTGCGAACTCAACGATCTTTCCCCAATCAGCGGGCGGGATAATGCTGACAACCGCCGACGACTTTCCCATCTTCTTGTATGGCCAGAAAGCCCATCCGATGTTGTTTTTTTCAAGTGATTTCACGAATTGCGCGATCCACTCATCGATATTCTCCCCGGACTCACCCATCCAGATCGGCACATCATAACGTTCGCGAAAATCAATGTATTGCCGTAGCACGCTTTCATCCGGTGCCGTCCAATATTTGTGGAACGTGTATGCGACGTTCCCATCGAAAGGTCTGCCGAAGACCGAAAAGTTGCTGTCCCACTGCGCGCCACCGAGAAAGAGAATATGGTGAGCATCCACCTTTCGTATCTCGCCCGACAATTTCTTGTACAGCGGTTCAAGCGAAGAATTCAAAGGCGCTAGCTTCGGAAAGGGCGGGATCGGCTCATTTAGCAAGTCATAACCGAGAACGGCCGGCTCATCGCGATAATGCATAGCCAGCCGCCGCCAGATGGCGATCAGGTGTTCTTGCTCTTGCGGACTCTGGTATAGCCAGGGATATCCGGCGCTGTCATCGATGTTGGTGCCCGTCTGTCCGCCCGGTGCGGCATGCAGGTCAAGGATCACATATAGACCTTCGGCACGGCTCCAGAGGATCAACCGGTCCAGCAGCTTGAAACCTTCCGCGTCGTCGCTCTCAAAAAAACTGTAATGCAGAGGAACTCGAACGGCGTTGAATCCGGCCCGATGGAGGAGCGCGATGTCCTCCCGCGCGACGTAGTTCTCGCGGTACTTCTGCCAGAATGCGTCCGACCCTTCAGGCCCGAGCAGCTCCAACACCAGGGCGCGGATCTCACCAGGAGATTGCGGGCCACCTTCGAACAGCCACATGTAACCTTCTGGCACTAGCCAATTACCCAGATTTGTTGCGCGAAGAAAGAGCGGTTTACCAGCGGCATCGACGATCTGTTTGTGGTCGGTATGTGCGAACTGCGCGGTCCCCTGGGAAATCAATGCCAGGAGAAGAAGTGGCAATTGCAGAAGTCTGAACTTGAACATGATTCTCTCCGGCGGAAAGCCTACACCACGACATCTTTCTGGCGTCAATCGCTTTCAAAAGTTGCTCCAGTCCCTACTATGATGAACCTTGCCGCTCAGTCCACGAGCGCTCAAGGCGACTTCCACGGCGTGCCCTTTCCGGGCCGCAATGCCGGTTTCTACAGTATGCGGCCTAAATCATTCACTCAGAGTCATCCTTGACTTGCCACTTACGGCACAATGGGGAGAACTAGAGCCGAAGGCCGAGATTTGTCGTGGTAGATGACGTTTGTTGCTTTGATCATGTGCGTTCCACGCGCCTGATCCTCACCGGTATTCAAGTTTCGATCAAATCGCGGGAAGTTGCTGCTGGAAACCTCGAGCCTCAGCTTGTGTCCTGGCAGGAAGACATTGCTCGTCGCCCAAAGATCTACGCTAATGTGATAGATCTCCCCGGGATTTCCAAGTTCCGGTCTCTCGGGCGAATTGCGGTAGCGCAAGCGCAGAATACCTTCCGTCAAATTCTGAGCAAATCCGTTCGGCCAGACGTCAACCACTTTTCCGGTAAAGTCCGTGTCGACCGCAGAGCTGCTGACATACAGGTCGAGCGAAATTGGACCCGTAACTTCGGTGTTCTGTGTAAATACTTGAGAAGAGAATACGAGCACGTCGCCGCGTGTTTCCGCAGGCCGCTGGTCCTGAGGACCGATTCCCGTCGGCAGCGGTTGGCAACAAAGGGGCCCCCCAATTGTGGGGACTGCGTCGTTCGGATCGTACACGTATTGGTCAGGTTCCTCCTCGGCAGGCGCGGCTGTACTCAGCGTGCCGCCTCCTTCAAGACCATTCGCTGGCTTGGTCGAACGCAGGTAATACCGCGTTGCCTTGGTGCGCTCCAGTGGCCAGTCATCTTCTTCGCGCCAGTCGTTTTTGCCCATGACGAAGATTTTTACGGGCTTCTCATGGTCTACCCCGTTCCCTATTCCCTTCAGGAGAGTGTCATACCAGCGCAGTGTCACTGCTTCCAGATCGACCGGCAATTTATTTCCAAAATCTACGGCGCCAACTTTCTTCTCAGTCGATCCACCGGCATGGCCCCCAACGTAGATCATGAGTCGCTGGCCACGCCGCGCGGCCTCCGTGCCCGCCTCACTCTTGAGACGCGCATAATTCCTTAACGTCCCGCCTAAAAAAATGTCGTACCATGCGCCGAGACTGAGTACCGGAACTTGAATCTGCGCGTAGTGGTCTTCGATCGACCACTGCTTCCAATAGTCATCATAGTTTGGGTGCGAGAGCCAGTCGGTGAAATACGGCGCCAGTCCTGTAGCCGAGGGTGTTTCGAACACCGGATATGACAACAGCGGCAGCGTTGGTGTCCATTTAACTGTGTCGCCGCCGACGTCTACGCGGCGGTTAATGGTGTTTGCCGCGAGTCCTGTCGTCCACGACTCGTCGAACCATTGCTCGAACGCACCGCCCTGATAGGTCCAGCCGTCGTGATAGTTGGAAGCCGTAACGTCGGGACAAATGCCCGCCAGATGAGGCGGCTTGGTAATTGCGGCCAGATACTGCGTCGCGCCCACGTAGGAACCTCCGAACATCCCGACTTTACCGTTCGAATAGGGAAGCGCAGCTGCCCACTCAACCGTGTCGTAGCCGTCCTGAGATTCGTACTTGAACGGATACCAATCACCCTCTGAGGCATACCTCCCCCGGACGTCCTGCGCGACGACTACGTACCCGCGTGCCGCAGCTTTCAGGCAAAAATCTACCGTTCCATTCTTGTCATACGGTGTGCGTGTCAACAGTAACGGAAACTTGCCCTCCGCCTTTGGGCGGTAAATGTCAGCGCGCAACGTGACCCCGTCACGCATCTTTACTGGCACGCCTCGTTCTACCGTCACTTCGTAACTGTCTGCTGCCCTGGCTCCGGCCGGTGCCAAGAAGGTCAGGGCGACAAAACAATGGGCTAGTAGCACCTGAGAACGTGCCATCGCTCGCTTTGCTCGCTCAGCAGTAATCACTTTTCTCTTTCATTCCGCCTTTGTTGGATTGCGGGCCCGTTTGTCGGTTCGCAGCGTAGGCGATTGGAATAGCCTCTGTCAAGGCATGGCCGTACAGTTGTTGGCAAGGATCTTCTCAACTTCGCGAAATTTGATTACTGTAATCGGACGCGGAAAATTGCTATGTATTCTCGGCGCAAATTTCTAACTCGTGCTGGAACCTTGGCTGCGAGTACCTTGGGTGCGACCGCCTGGTCTGCCAAAGAGAAAAAGCGGCCATCCTCAACTAAAACCGTCAACCTTTGCGGACGCTGGTGGTTTCGCACCGATCCGGCGGCTGCCGGTGCGGAACAGCGCTGGTTCGAGGCCGATTACTCCGTCAATGACTGGCAGAGCATCGACGTGCCTCACACTTGGCAAGTTGATCCGGGCGGCGCCGACTACCGAGCCGTCGCCTGGTATCGACGGAGCTTCGACGTTCCCGGTGCCTGGTTGCATTCCGTGGTGCGTATCGAATTTGAAGCTGTCTTCCATACCGCCGCAATATGGGTCAATGGACAGCCGGCGGGAGAACACACTCGTAAGGGCTACACGGCTTTTACTCTAGACATCACCCAGTTCCTGCGATGGGGCAAGACCAATACAATCGCGGTGCGTGTGGACAACGCGTTCAATGACCACATGTTGCCCAGAGGACGTTCCAGCGATTGGGCGCACGATGGCGGGATTTATCGGCCCGTCCAATTGCTCGTCACACCGAAGACTTTTGTGGAGCGGGTTGACGTCGAAGCGGTTCCTGATCTTACCCGCGGTGAAGGAAAGCTCACAATCACTGCATACGCACGAAATGCCGGTTTAAAACGTTGGAGCGGACGGGCTTCGTTCCAGGTCTTTGATGAGGAGACCGGGCTTGTTGTCTTGACCAACTCAGAGCCTACGGATCTCATCATCGAAGCGGGGGCCGTGCAGCCGGTGCTCGTTCACGCGGTCCTGCCTTATGCAAAGCTTTGGCATTTTGACCACCCCAATCTTTATCAGCTGGATTTCTCCATCGCAGATGAACACGAATCACACCAATTCACGACGACGTTCGGAGTGCGGAAACTGGAAGTCAAGGACGGCAGATTTCACCTGAATGGAGAACACGTCCGACTGATGGGTGTGGAGCGGATGGCAGGTAGTAATCCGGAATTTGGCATGGCGGAACCGGAAGAGTGGATCAACCATGACCATGCCGACATGCAACATCTGAATTGCATCTTCACGCGTGTCCATTGGCCACAGGACAAAAGGGTGTATGAATACTGCGATCGTCACGGCATTCTGATGCAGACAGAGGTCCCTGCGTGGGGGTACGACACGTTCGCAGGAATGGGAGCGGCACCCGATGCCGACATCATGCAAAATGGCCTGGAACAATTGCAGGAGATGATCGCGCGCGACCGGAACCACCCTTCTATTGTGGTCTGGGGCCTGTGCAATGAAATTTACGGTCAAAATCCTCCTGCCTACCAGTTCGCCAAGCGTTTGTTGGAGGAGGCGAAACGGCTGGACCCCAATCGGCTCTGCTCCTATGCTTCAAACTCCTTATCCGCGACCCCGGAACGCGACGTGGCCGGGCTTATGGATTTCATCGAAACCAATGAATACTTCGGTAGCTGGGCACAGGGTCCGCCCGAAGCCGTGGGCAAACACCTGGATACTCTGCACGCTGCATTTCCGGGCAAGCCTGTGGTGATTTCAGAGTACGGATATTGTGCCTGCACAGAAGATCGGCCCGAGGGTGACGGCCACAGGATCGACATTCTTCGATCGCACGATGCGGTCATCCGCTCCAGGGACTTCATCGGCGGCGCAATTTTCTTCTGCTACAACGACTACCGGACTCATGTGGGCGATCGCGGCGTCGGGACACTGAAGCAACGTGTTCATGGGGTC
Organism: uncultured Acidobacteriaceae bacterium; assembly: GCA_963772195.1. Classification (GTDB taxonomy): domain Bacteria; phylum Acidobacteriota; class Terriglobia; order Terriglobales; family Acidobacteriaceae; genus Acidiflorens. The sequence goes on from CAVYWE010000008.1 coordinate 472,587, forward strand.
GTGGATATCTATGGCCGCCCGAAACCCTCCTACGAAATCTTGCGGCTGGAATCGGGTCCGATTGAATCGTTGTCCGTTGAAAACCAGCTAAACGTTTTTCATCTGCTCGTCCGAACACGGCGCGATATGCCGATGTACACTCTGCGTGGATACAGGTTACGTGGTGTCCTTTACGGTGAAGGTGATATCCCCGTGGAGCAACAAGAAGCAGAACTTCCGGAGACCACCCCCGGTGGCGAGGTCAAGATTGAAATCAAGTTTGGCGAGTCGGGGGTGCCACTTCGAGTAAGATTTGACGTGTTTCGACCATGTCGCTTCTCGGTGTTTTCTTTGGAGTGGAAACCGTAACGCGGAGAAGCATACTGGTCCCCATTGGGCGAGAAATGATCTGGACGATTGGCTCGCGTTTCCTGCTCAGTCACCTACCTGGCGTAATCGTGATGTTCCGAAAAGCGACGTGTCCATCTTCACTACCCTGCAGGTAGATCGGGCCGGGTAGTCCTTCGTGACTATCCAACGCGCCGCCCGTAATACCCGGAATTTCCTGCTTGTCAATAATCGTCTGACCGTTCTGCACGACAGTGACCACGCGGCCCACAAGTGTGATGTCGTAGGTCTGCCATTCTCCCGGCCTGCGTGGTTGTTCCGGCGAAGCGGCCAGGAAGCCATACACACCTCCCGTGCGCATGGTCGGTCCTTCTGGCACGGGATCGTCTTCGATTTGAACTTCGTATCGACCCCGCAGGTAGACACCACTATTCGATTTCGGAGCGCAATTGAATTCGACATGTAATTTGAAGTCTTCGAACTTCGCATCGGTGATAAGATCGGGGCCATGTCCGGGACTCAAGAGCGTTCCGTTTTCGACCTTCCAGGTAGTCGTTGCATTCGGATCGCTCGGTCTCCACCCGCTCAGGTCCTTGCCATTGAACAAAGACGTCGGTTTTCCCCACTTCGGTTCGGCCCTTCTCTTCAGATCCGGCGCCCTCTCGCCCGTCCATTGCCATGGAGTCCCATCCTGCCCGCTCGTCGTCCCACTCAGTTTCTGCCCCGACAGTGTGCCCACAAATACCATGTCGTCTTTCCTGTCTTCTTCGTCCTTGGGAGAAACGAATGTTATTTGCCCATTGGAGAGCTCGATTTTCGGCAGCGGCCGCGCGTGTCCCCAACGGCTCACCAGAAGCGCCTTGAGTTGCCCACTTTCCTGAGTTATCTCCAGCCACGAGGGATATTCGCGACTCGGAGTCCTCAGGGTCAGATCCCACCGCCCCAGAAACGACTGAGGCGACACGGTTGTCGTCTCCGCAGAGTTGTGTTGTTCGGAATACACCTCCATAGACAGCGCCAGTACTAACATGGTTAGCGCGACTGCGCTCCGGGGAATATTCATATTGCTTCGACTCCTTTCGCCGAGGTCCGTTACAGCCAAACATTTACGCCGAGAACTGCCTCGTCCCTACGACTTGATACTCTGCGAAGTTGAATCCCAATACACCGGTTTTTTCCTGAAGTAGGATTCATTGGCCATGTGGCAGCCGAGAGCCGCGTTGTGCCCGAACACCGCATCCTGCAGCACCGGCTTGCGCGAGCGGACGGCCTCGAAGAAATTCCAGAGGTGGGGACGCAAATCGTCATAATCGTTCCCCTTAAAGATCAAGCTCTCGGGAGCCGGCTCCTGTCCCGGTTTAGGATCGTGCTCTTGGTGCCATTGCGCGAGATAGGGTGTTCTCAGCCGGGCAGGAAACGACCCAGAGTAATAACTCGGAGAGAGATCCACTCCGGGTTGCGGAGAATAGCTGAGCCCGAACTCGGTGAGTTCGATGACACCCTTGGAGCCCATAAAGCGAGTGACTTCGGTCGATTCCGTATCCAAGGTCAAGCGCATGTAGACCGGAACATTGGCGTATTCGAAAAGGACTGCATGCACATCGGGCATGTTGCGTCCGTCCTTCCAGCGGTAAATACCCCCGAACGCCGAGACACGCTTGGGAATCTCATTGATTCCGAGAACGGCTTGCATTCCGCTAATCAGGTGCACGAGCAAGTCACCCGCAACCCCGGTTCCGTATTCCTTCCAACAGCGCCAACGCGCAAAGGCGAGCGGGTCGAAAGGCTTTTTTGGGGCGGTTCCGAGCCACGTATCCCAATCCAGATTTTCGGGAGACAAATCCGCCGGCGGCGGATATTCCCATGCGCCGGTGGGATCATTCCGTCCCAAGGTCGCTTCCACCAGGCTCAACGCGCCGATTGCTCCCCGGTCGTAAAGCTCTTTCGCTTTTGCGCATAGGACTGAACTCGTCCGCTGCGCGCCCACCATGACAATCCGGTCCGACTTCTTTACGGCTGCGACCAGAGCCAAGCCATCCGCTGGAGTATGCGAAAACGGCTTCTCGCAATACACATCCTTACCGGCCGCCACTGCGTCAACCACCACCTGCTTGTGCCAGTGGTCCGGCACCGCTACGATAATCGCGTCAATCTCTTTGTTGTCGAGCAATTCCTTGTACCGGCGCGTTGTCGGGATGGGCTTGCCGACAATTTCCCGTGCCAACTCATGGCGGCCGTCGTAAAGATCGCAAGCAGCGGCGCACTCGACTCCAGGAAGCTGAATCGCCGTTGTGAGAAGGTTGCTGCCTTCCATTCCCACGCCGACGATTCCAAAACGAACGCGGTCACTCGCAGCCACCGGCGGAGTCGACGCAAACAGCGGCTCGGAATTCAGGAGTATGGCATTCGCGGCAAGCGTAGCGCCTGCCGCTCCGGCGGTTGTTTGTAAGAACTCACGGCGCGAGAACCGATACTTTTTCATGAAAGTAATCTCCTAAGAACATTGCAGCCCGATCTTGCTTTATAACTCTGTTTCCGATTCTTCACGGCAACGACCGAGATTTGTTGTTCGGTCCTCACCGAGGTTAACGCGGTACCTTGTCAGTCAGCTCAATCTGCTCGGATGAACTTCCGACGGAGACGCTGAATTCTCCGGCGTCCACCGTCCAATCATGATTCTCAACGTTGTAATATGCGAAGGCCCTGCGGTCGAGTGTGACGGTAACGTGCCGGCTTTCGCCGCGTCCAGTCGAACTTTCTGGAATCCCTTCAGCTCCTTCACAGGCCGTGGGACGCTGGAGTGCGTTTCGCCCACGTACACTTCGGCAACCTCGGCGCCGGCACGATGTCCGGTATTGGTGACGTCAAAGCTAACGCTGACCGTCTGATCGGCTGCGGCATGCGCGGGAATGATGGAAAGATTCTTGTAAGCGAACGTGGTGTACGAGAGCCCGAATCCGAACGGAAACAGGGGCTTGACCGCCGCCTTGTCAAAATGTCGATATCCGAGAAATAAGCCCTCCGCATAAACAACTTTTTTCTCGGCTCCTCTCGGATAATAGCTGTCATGCTCGCCGTTGTCCTGCCAGCGGCGCTCGAAGGAGACGGGGAGTTTGCCGGATGGACTGTATTCACCAAACAACATCTGGGCCAGGGCGGTGCCACCCTCCTGCCCGGGATACCATGCCTGGAAGAGCGCGGGCACCCGATCAAGCCATGGGACCATATCCACGGCACCGCCAGAAGTCACCACGACGATGACGTTCTTATTTGCAGCGGCGAGTTGTTTGATGAGCTCATTCTGCGCGGGTGGAAGCTCGAAGCCGCGGTCCCCACCTTCACTTTCGCTGTCGGAATCGAATCCCACCGCCACGACAACTGCGTCGGAGCCTGACGCGAGGGTCTTCGCAGCCGCGCTCACCATTGCATCGGGGCGAATGATGCCGACCTTCGGGCCGCCATAGCTCCCATGCACGAAATATTCGAATCGAATCTTGTGCGCCTCTTCCGAAAGCGGCACGCGGAGTTGGCTGATCCGGCCATTGACGCGTACCCAGTTATCGATAACGAGTTTGTCGTCAAGGTACAACCGGGAGCCGCCCTCCTCCCCGCCACCGAGCACAAAGATCAGGTATTCGCCGGGTGTGCCAGGCGTGAAGTACCCGGTCCAGCGAACCGACACTTCATTCTGGTTCACACCGTCGCCGGCAGCGCGATCGAAGTTGATGTGTTGATCGGTGCGGCGCAGCGAAGGCTCTCCGCTCAAGTTGGGGTTGTTGAAAAGCTCCGCGCTCAATCCGCGCTGTTTGCCGCCCGGGTCGCTGCTGAACTCGGTCGCGTCCGCCATCTCGGCGAGTGACGGGATCCCTTTTTCGTAATACACCGTTGCACTGGCGCCTAGGTATGCAGCGAGGCCTTCCAAGTAACTCACCGCGGTGAAAGGACGCACACCCGCGCTGCCTCCGCCCACCACCTGAGCGGGATAGGCATCGGGTCCGACGACGGCGATAGACCTAGTTTTCGCTTTGTCGAGCGGCAGAAGACTGCCTTCGTTTTTGAGCAGCACCATGCTCGCGCGCGCGGCCTCAAGTGCTACCTTCCCGCCCGGCGCGTTCAGTTGCGAGATGGACAGATCGGTTTGCTCACGATCGAGCCAGCCAAAACGAATCGCAGTCCGCAGGATGCGGCGAACTTTGTCGTCTATGGTCGCTTCGCTCACCTGGCCGGACTTCACCGCCGGCAACAGCGCATTGCGATTCATGAATTTGCCCGAGGGCATCTCGAGATCGAGTCCGCCATTGGCTGCGCCGACGCCGTCGTAGGTGGAATCCCAGTCGGACATGATGATGCCATCGAAGCCCCATTCTTTCTTGGCGACGTCGATGTTCAAGTATCCGTTCTGCGACATGTGGATCCCGTTGGTCAGGTTGTAGGAATCCATGATCGCACCTACATGCGCTTCTTTGACCGCAGCCTCGAAGGTGGGCAGATAGATCTCGCGCAGGGTGCGCTCATCGATGATGGAATCAATGTTGTGGCGGTCATATTCCTGGTTGTTGCCTGCAAAGTGCTTGATAGTCGCGCTCACTCCCTGGCTCTGCATGCCTTTGATGTAAGCGACGGCGGTGCGGGATGCGAGAAATGGGTCCTCGCCAAAATACTCGAAGTTTCTGCCGCACATCGGGGCACGATAGATGTTCACCCCGGGTCCCAGCATGAAGTGGACACCGCGTGCGCGAGCGTCCTGTCCGATGACCGCTCCCATGCGCTGGGCAAGGCCCGGATCCCAAGATGCAGCCAGACCAATGCCGCCAAACGTTGTGGAGGGGCCATAATTGCGGACACCGAAGGGCCCGTCGGCCATCTTCAGCGCGGGGAGGCCGATGTGTTTGATTCCGCGGATATAGAAGTCATCAACGCCGCCGATGAGATCGATTTTCTCTTCCAGCGAGAGTTGCTTGAGCAGCGCGTCGGCGCGCGCTTCAAGGGCCGGAGTCGAGAGAGAAGGCGGCTGCGACCAAACGCCGAGGACCGCCAAATTTACGAAAATCAATGTGAGTGCTAGCTTGCCCTTCACACTATCCCTCCATTGTGCCCTGACGCAGTTTTGATTGAACGGCGCAATTCCATACTTCTCGGGGTCGAACTCGTTCCAGTAGTGAGTCACGCGCGAAAGAGAATAACACTTTGGCGGATATCGTAAAGTGGTTTAGCGATTCCGCGGAGATGGCGAATTGCACTCTCGTGGGAAGTGAGTCCGTCGCAATGCACGCGAACGTGAGCGCCGTGAGTCTTCCAAAAATTGTATTGTTTTGAGCTTCGCAGTCTGAACCCATGCGCGCTTTGCACTTTTCACTTGACATCCGGGGAGTAGTGGTTTCGTATTAGCGAGCTACCCATGATGTACGGTTTCATGCGGGAAAAAGCTATCAGCAGTGCTTAGGAGGCTCCACGATGCGCTTTTGTAAAGGTTTGTGGGGAGTGTTTGCGGCTGGGGTTCTATGCGTCTGCATGACAGGCATCGCGGTGGCACAGTCGGATCGTGGATCAGTCGCCGGCTCGGTGGTGGATAGTACCGGCGCTGCGGTGAGTGGAGCGGCGATCACCATCAAGGGGGCTGACACCGGCAGCATCTATCAGGCGGTGTCCAGCGGTTCCGGGTCGTACCGGGTCAATGATCTTGCCATCGGGCGCTACGACGTCACGGTTGAAGCCAAGGGTTTCAAGATGTCCTTGCAGAAGGGAGTCGTGATCGAGATCAACACCGTCGCTGCGCTCAACATCACCCTACAACCCGGTAGCGTGAACGAAGAAGTGACCGTTTCGGCGGATGCTCCCACCATCCAGACAGAGAGCTCCGAAATCGGCACCGTAGTGGGCGACAAGCAGATCCATGAGCTACCCCTGATGTTGGGACAGACAGGCCAGAGCGGTGGAGTTCGTTCGCCCGAGGTTTTCATCTTCCTGACGCCCGGAACCACGGGCCAGGGAACCGTGGGTGACCACCCAGCGGCTGGTATTTATGAAACCAAGATTTCTGGAGGCCAAAACTTTGGCTCGGAAATCCTCCTCGACGGCGCGAGCGTGCAACGCTCCGATTCCGGGACCGCGTTTGATCAAACCGCTCCGTCCGTCGAGGCCTTGACCGAGTTCAAGGTCACCACGGCTACTCCATCCGCCGAGTTTGGACATACCTCGGGAGGCGTTGAAAGCTTCACCACAAAGTCAGGCACAAACAAATACCACGGTAGCCTTTTTGAGTTATTCCATAACGAAGCCGCGAATGCCAGGCCGTGGGCGTGCTGCGGGCCGGTGCTAAAAGTGCCACGGGATCGACAGAACGATTTTGGTGGTGCGCTGGGCGGACCAGTCTGGATCCCACACCTGTATGAAGGTCACGACAAGACGTTCTTCTTCTTCGCCTGGGAACAATACCGCAATCGTGTGGGCCTGGTGAACGATATCCTGACCTTGCCCACCGCTGCCGAGCGGGGCGGAGATTTTTCGGCTCTTCTAGGAACTACTGTCGAGGGCACTAACCCCTGCAACGGCCAGCCGGTCCTACAGGGACAAATTTTCGATCCTTCGACGACGCGGGTGGTCGGTGGGCAAACCTGCCGCTTGCCCTTCGCAGGAAACAAGATTACGAATCTGAGCCCGGTGGCGCAGAAGATCCTAAGCTATTTACCACCAACCAATCTCCCCGGTCTTCCCGCATTGAACGGCGCCCCCGGTGTCATAAACAACTATCAGAATCCAGCGGGCACGACGCCGAGAGTCATCACACAGACCAGTTTCCGAATCGACGAAAACCTCACCAACAAAAGCAAGATGTTCTTCTCGTACCACAGCCGCCAGCAGAATATTCTGAACAGCAGCAACTTCGATTTACCCGCCCCGCTCACGCCAAATACCTACTTTAACGACTATTTCACCCACTATCTTCGTTACGGTTGGGATTATATGGCGAGCCCGACGATACTGAACCACCTCACGGTGGGATTCAATCGTATATGGACGGCCAGCGTGGCACCGAGTGCAAACGGATCCAACTGGGAGAGCGTTCTCGGCATCTCCGGCGCGAGTGGGCCGACATTTCCGCAGCTTCAGTTCAACGGCGCGCAATACTCAATCGGCTACAGTAGCTATGGCGATAACGCCGGCAGTCTGCAGATTCCCAATGCGCTGGTCGTCGCCGAAAGCGTTTCGTGGACCCAAGGCCGCCACTCGCTCAAGTTTGGTTTTGATTGGCGGTCGTATCAGTACTCGCTTGAAAGCACGGGGGCGTCATCGCCTAACTACGTGTTTAACAGCAGGGAGACGGCTTTCGCCCCAGTTGGCCAGCAGCCCAACGCCGGCAATACGGGGGACTCGATGGCGAGTTTCCTGCTCGGTTTGCCCGACCAGCAAAATTTGACGGTGACGTCGCATTTTTCGCGGTGGGTGCAGAACTACTACGCTGCGTTCGTCCAGGACGACATAAAGGCACGCCGGGACCTCACGTTGAACGTAGGTCTGCGCTGGGATATCAATACGCCCCGGCATGAGGCGACTGGAGCGCAATCTGTCTTGTCGTTGACCGCCACGAATCCGGTCTCGCCCGGCCAGCCCGGAGCTCTGATTTACGGGAAGAGTGCCACGGGCGCCCAGACGTACTACAAGGCCTTTGGTCCACGTTTCGGATTTGCGTACTCTCCGGACCGGATCCCCAATACCGTGTTCCGCGGCGCCTATAGCATCTATTATGCTCCGCTCAGCTACTCCGATTTCGGCGGCAGCCTCAGCAGCGGAACGACTGCCAGCCCGCAATTCCAAAGCCCCGATCAATTCACACCAGCGGGGTCGCTCGCTACGTTCCCATCCTATACGCCGCCCCAAAACACGAAAGACCCGACGCTGCTTGCATTCACCACGACCAATCCCAATTACGTCGCGCCGGGCTATGGGAAGCCCGCTATGGTTCAGAACTGGGACTTCCAGGTGCAGCACCAGATCGCCCCGGACCTGATCATGAGCATCGCGTACGTGGGCCAGCACGCCACTCGCCTGCTCTCAAATCTGGCTCAAGTCAACGCGCCGAATCCCAAGTACAACTCTTTAGGTGCGAAGTTGGGTTGGGCAGTCGACGGCTGCGACGGGAACAACGGACCCGCGGTTCTGTCGCAACTCGGCGTGTCCGTTCCTTCCTGGTTTGTGCCGGGATGGGGTGATTGCTCCCCATCCGGACAGGCGGGCCTTTCCACCATCGGGCAACTGCTGCGTCCGTTCCCGCAGTACTGGAACATCACGTCCAGTTGCTGCCTCGAAAACTTGGGCCAATCTACCTACAACGCTTTGCAGGCTACCCTGGAACGCCGTTTCCGAAATGGGTTGAATCTCCTGGCCTCGTATACGTTCTCCAAGACGCTCACGGATGCTGATACGTCTTTTCCGGTTGAAACGGGCTTCAATTCGGGTGTGTTCGGAGCGCAGAATCCATACAACCTGAAGGGCGAAAAGGCGGTCAGCTACCAGGACATCCCGCACACTTTCGTCATCAGCTATCTCTACGAGCTTCCCATGGGACATGGGAAGAAATACCTGAACCACGGAGTCGCAAGCAAAGTTGCCGGGGGATGGCAAATCAGCGCCGTTCAGCGCTACCAGGCGGGATCGCCGACTATCATCGAGGACTACTCCGGAACCGGGAATCCCTATGCCAACGCGAGTTACCGATACAGCCTGGTCCCGGGCCAATCCGTTTTCGGCTCGCATCCGGCGCAATGGACACCGGCGCTGGACAGCACTTGGAATAGCGGATGTCAGTACACCGCCGGAGTTTGGTCGCGGCCAAGCCAAAATGCCAACCTCCCCACTCCGGTAAACTGCTCCGCGTTCATTGATCCAAGCGGCGCTTCTCTCAATGCTGGGGGTGGGTATGTCTTCGGAAACCTTCCGACAGCTGTGTCCTGGTGGCGAAGTCCCGGATTTAAAAATGAAGATGTCTCCATCATCAAACGAACTGAGATACATGAGGGACAGTCGATCTTGCTAAAGTTCGATATCCAGAATGTTACCAACCGGCACACTTTTGGGGGCATCGACGGATATCCAGGTGATAACTACTTTGGCGTTCCTGGAGGCAGCGGCCATAGCGTGTTAAACAATCCAAGAACGATCCAGGCCACTATCCGTTACGAATTCTGACACCCTTTCCCACGTCTCACAGACGTCAGAGGCTGGACGACGAGTCCAGCCTTTGGCATTTACGCAGACGACAGTTTAGAATTCTCCGTGACTGAGATGAAGAGTCTATCGGTCGAGCAAAGCGTGCTGGGGTATTTGAGTTACGAAATCTTCCGAGTGCTGCCTTGCTGTGTTCTCCTCGCGGGAGCAACCTATCTCTGGGCGCAATCTGACGCGCTCTCTACTCAATTTACACAAGCCACCCAGGCCATGCAGGAAGGCAAGCTGGACGCCGCTGCTGCGGGCTTTGCCGTGATCGTCAAGGAGTCGCCGAACTTTGCCGAGGCTCACTTTAATCTTGGATTGGTCAACGAAGAGCGCGGCAAATATGACGAGGCGATGGTCAGCTTTCAGAAAGCGCTCGCGCTAAAACCCCACCTACATGGAGCTAATCTGTTCCTCGGAATCACGGAGTTCCGTCTCAATCATCTGGAGAAAGCCCATACCGCTGTGGCGAAGGAGACTGCCGGCTATCCCAAGGATGCCTCCGCGTGGATGTGGTTGGGAGTAGTGTGTCTGGCGCAAGACAAGCCCGAGGACGCAGCCGAAGCACTCGACAAAGCTGCCAAACTCAAGCCGGACGACGGGGACATACTTTACCACCGCGGGCGCGCGCACTTGCTGGTTTCGAAGAACAGTTATGCGCGCATGTTCGAAGTCGATCCCGGTTCCTGGCGCGTGCACCGGGTACTGGCTCAGGCCAATGCCGAGGCGGATCGGCATGTGGAAGCGATCGCGGAGTATGAAGCGGCGATCAAGCTCGCCCCCACCCAACCCGGACTCCACGAGGAAATCGGTTCGGAATACCGTAATGCGAACAAGATTCCGGAAGCCGAGCAGGCGTTTCGGCGCGAGCTTGAAATTGATCCCAGTAATGTATTGGCCAAGTACAAGCTCGGAGCGATCACATTGGAGCAAGGTGATGGCGCCAAGGGGAAAGAGCTGATCGAAGCCGCACTACGCGAGAAGCCGGGGCTCATCCATGCGGACTACAACCTGGGGCGGGCGCAGATGCTGCTGGGCGAGGATGCCGCCGCGGCGGAGCACTTGCAGCGGGCGGCAACTACGGATAGCGATCCGGAGGTCGTGGAGCAGGCCTGGTATCAACTGGGAACAGTCTACCGTCGGCTGCACCGCATGGACGAAGCTCGCAACGCTATGGAAACTTTTCAAAAACTGAAAGATGAAGGGGCGAAGCGCTCGCAACAGGCGCTGGAAAACTATCGCAAGGCGCATCCGGATGCGCAAGAGGCGGCGCCGGTTTCTGAGAATCCGCAGTAGCGTCTCTGCGGTCGATCATTCTTTCATTCTTTAGGCGGCTTCGGCTGCGAGCCGGCCAGCCGGGTTTTCAGTTCCGCGGTCTTGCCAAATTCAGCTTGGGCGCGGTCGAGGGCATGCTGATCTTTGTAGACTCTGCCCAATTGATAGTGCGCGGTGGGATTGTCGGGGTCCAGTTTTGTCGCTGTTTCCAATTCGCGCTGGGCTCGGACCAGCTTTCCATTTTGGCGGTAAGCGACGCCCAGGGTCATGTGGCAGAAAGCATTGTTCGGGGCCAACGTGACTGCTCGTTCGAGCGACTCCAAGGCCTGCCTAGGCTCGCCTTGCTCCATAAGAAGGCTGCCTAGATTTACATAGGGCTGCTCGCTTGGATGCTGGCTCTGCTCCTGCCAGGCAATTGCCTTGCGGTACGCTTCCATTGCGGCCGCGGGTTGGCCGTCGGTTTCGTAGATCAGACCAAGGTTATTTTCGGCTCTGGAGTCCTGCGGATCGAGATTCAGCACCTTCAAAAAGGCTTGCCGCGCTTCGACCCGCTGTGCCCTTGTGTAAAACGCTCTGCCAAGGTAATACCACGCATCTTTATTATTGGGATCGCGCTCGACCGCGCTTTGCAGCCATTTGATGGCATCTGAATAGTCGCCGAGCAACACATAATCAAGACCGACGATCTTCAGATCATCTCCGATGGGTGGAGCAATTGAGGCGGCGCGCGTATATGCAGCCAACGACTCCGAGGGCCGGTTTTGGCGGTGGAGGACGAAACCGAGCAAGTACAGTCCCTCGGCAGAGGCCGGATGAGATGCCACGTACCGCTGAAGCGCCTGCTCAGCAGCGGGGAAGTTCGAGAGATGAACGAGCGCTTTGGCTTCGAAAAGCAGAGCATCAGTTGTGCCTGGAGATGAGGTCTCAGCCCGTGACAGCAACTCAGCCGCTGATGAGTAGTTCCCGGCGCGAAATTCGGCTACGCCGCGAGCGAAGTCCCCTTCAGTCTGCGCTCGACTCTGCGGCGGCGAAATTACGCAGAGAGCGCCCAAAACCAAAATAAAGCACGGGATTGCCCGGCGATCGTTCATGGCTTCGGCGATGGTTCCGGCCTGGGAGGCTCGTCGATCTGAAGAATCTGATCCGCCGCAACGTCCTTGATTGTTTGCCGGATCCCGCTCGGCCAGCGAATCTCGATTCTTAGAGCAGTATTGTTAGTCCCCAAACCGAAGTGTACGCGCTTGTCGCTGGCGGAAAGATAGCTGCTCGCGGTCGAAACCGTGGCGAACTGCGAGCCCGCAGCCGTCACAATCTCGACCTCAGCGCCGATCGCGTCGCGGTTGCTAGTGTGTCCGACTAACTTTAAGACCAGCCAATGATTCCGTGTCTGGGTTTGGTTATGGAGCACGTGCAACGGTCCGTCGTTCGTGGTCACGACCGCATCGAGGCGGCCATCGTTGTCCAGATCGCCAATGGCCAAGCCGCGAGCGACCCACGGCTGGGCAAACACGCTTCCAGACTGTGCAGATACATCCACAAATCCGTGGCCGGTGTTGCGTGCCAGGAGCATGGGTTCGCGATAATGCAGATGCGGAAAGTTCAGTTCGATGGTATCGAGATCGTGCCCCTGAGCAATGAGCAGATCCTTCCACCCGTCGTTGTCATAGTCAAGGAAACGGACTCCCCAGCCCGAATGGGCAAGTGTCATCTGGGCGAGACCGGCATTGGGACTGACATAGTTGAATGAACCGTCGCCATTATTGAGATAGAGAGCATAACGCTGATTCGCGAGATCCGTGACGACCAGATCGGGCCACCCGTCATTGTTATAGTCGGCGAAGTCGACTCCCATCCCGGCATAGGTGCGTCCGTCGATGTCGACGGCGACTTCAGATACCAGGGCTACGTCTTCGAAAGTGCCGTCTCCCTTGTTGTGATAAAGGAACTCCATCATGGAATCGTTGGCGACAAAAAAATCGATGTGGCCGTCGCGGTCATAGTCTGCAATGGCCAAGCCCAGTCCCTTTGCGGGCTTCGAAAGGCCGGCCTTCTCTCCGATCTCGGTGAAAGTGCCATTCTTGTTATTGTGATAGACGAGAGGTGAGATCGGCTTGAAGTGATCGGGATGGCAGTACGCGCGGTAGCCTTCCTTGTGCTCGCCGCACCACAAGTCGTCAAAATCCCAGTCCAGATATCGTAGTACGACCAAATCGAGGAACCCGTCTCCGTCGAGGTCAACCCACGCCGCCGCGGTCGACCACCCGCTTCCTGCCACCCCAGCGGTCAGCGTCACGTCCGTGAACGTACCATTTCCATTGTTGTGGTAGAGCCTATTCCCCCCGTATGCCGTTACATAGAGATCTTCGAATCCGTCATTGTCGTAATCGCCAACAGCAACTCCCATCCCGTATCCGACGCCCTGTAAGCCCGCTCTCTCTGTGACGTCTTCAAAAGTCCCGTCGGGCTTTTGATGATAGAGCCGGTTCCAGTACTCGGGCCCGGTTTTTTGCGGAATCGTCCCTTTTGGAGTGGGATCGCCTAACGGCGCTCCATTAACCAAAAATATATCGAGGCGTCCATCGTTGTCGTAGTCGAAGAGGGCCACTCCCGCACCCATCGTCTCGAGCAAGTACTTCCTGGAGGTGTGCGACGAGCGATATTGAAAGTTGATGCCCAGCCGCGAGGTGACATCGACAAACGCCTCAGAAGATCCGGCAGGGGGTGTCACAGGCGCGGAACGCTCCTGCGGAACTGCAAGCGATGGCCAGCAAAACGAGAGACAGCAAACGGCGGCGAGGAGACAAATTTTGTAGGAATGCGGATCGCTATCGACTGGCCGATTCACCCTCACGGTTCAACCATTCCTTTGCCTTCGACTACGGTGAAAATCCGGTCCACAGATGGGATTCGAATCTCTTCTTTTGTTCCGCTCGGCCACTGGATTTCCACCTTGTCCACTTTGGTTGCTGTACCCAAGCCGAAGTGTAGGCGCGGATCGGAACTGGAGGCGTAACTGCCGCCGCTGAAAACATCGCCGCGCTGGCGGATCGCTCCTGTCGTGACGAACACCTTAGCACCGATTGCATCGCGTGGGCTTTTTGGGCCCCCAACCAGGCGAATCCCAAGCCAGTGGTTCGAGTTGTTGACGACGTTGCGCAGCAGCACGGGCGTCGAGTCGATGACGTTGAGCACCACGTCGATGTGACCGTCGTTGAACAGATCCCCGAACGCCGCGCCCCGCGCGGAAACAACTACCGCCAGCCCGCTGCCGGTCGCCGGTGGCACCTCCTCAAATTTTGTCCCGTTCAGGTTGCGGAATAAGAGTGGACGTTGAGCAAATGTCGTGCCCCAATCCTGCTTGTCGACGCCCGGATAAACGTGTCCATTGGCGACAAAAATATCGAGCAGGCCGTCGTTATCAAAGTCGATAAACCCGGTTCCCCAGCCCAGGAAGGGGATGGTCACGTTACCAATACCGGCCGCAAAACTGACGTCCGAAAAGCTGGCATCTCCGTCATTGCGGTAGAGAGTGTTGTAGTCGTCGGAGAAATTAGTAATGTGAAAATCGAGCCGGCCATCGCGATTGTAATCGCCCACCGCGATCCCCATGGCAGCCTGCTCGCGCCCCTCATCGTTTAGAGCAAATCCAGAGAGATAGCTGACGTCTTCGAACGTGCCGTCGTGTTTGTTCCGGTAAAGGTACTTGGGTACGGAATCGTTGGCCACGAGTAGATCGAGCCAACCATCGTCATCGACATCCACAAACACTGAGGCGAGCCCGTAATAACCTCGTGGATCGGACACTCCGGCCTTAACGCTCACATCGGTAAAAGTGCCGTCGCCATTATTGTGGAAGAGGTGGTCGCTCTCCCCCGGCAGACCTCGGGGACCGCACATCACATCGATGCCGCGAAACTGGCAAAAGCCTGGTGGAAGACTGCCTTTGCCAGCAACGGGTGGGTTATCAGGGTCAAACTTCACGTAGCCCGGAACAAACAAATCGAGAAAACCATCGCGGTCGTAGTCACCCCAAGTCGCACCGGTCGACCAACCTCCCAGAGTGACTCCCGCCTTTTCTGCGACGTCCGTAAATGTGCCATCGTGGTTGTTATGGTACAGGCGGTTCTTACCGAAGTTGGAGACGTAAATGTCAGGCCAGCCATCCCGGTCGTAATCTCCGACCGCAACGCCAAAGCCCCAGCGCTCATTGGCCACGCCCGCTTTTTCAGTGACGTCAGTGAACGTTCCGTCGTGATTATTGTGCAGGAGCATCGCCCGCGGTGGAACCTCATTGCCTTTTAGTGCGGGAAACGTTGACCCGTTCAGCAAATAGATGTCGAGCCAGCCGTCGTTGTCGTAGTCGATGAGCGCTACCCCTGAACCAGGCGTTTCCAGAATTGTGCTTTTCTCGCGAGTCCCCGACCTGTGGTGGAACCTGTCCAGACCGGCCGCATGAGTGATGTCGGCAAAGACCACGGGCGCACCATCGACGAAACCCCCAGCCGTAATGGGGCGAGACAAGGCGTCTTTTACCGGTGCATGAGCAACGCCAGTACTCATCCCGCCTTGTTGCTCCTTGGCGTCTCCGCGCTCGGGATTTTGTGCTCGGGCAATACTCAGGAGGGCCATCAACGACGCGAGGAGAATTGCTCTACCCGCTTCCCATTGGACATGACGCACTGATTGACGGGAAATGAAGGTTGGCATTGAAATGCAGATTGTAAGACCCAGTATCGTGAGAATCCTCTCACAGAGTTAGCGCCTCGGTCCAATGGGAGTGACAGCCCATGGAGTTCGTCGGCAGGGTCGCACGATAGTTGAAAATCCGCAAAACACTTGACATCTATTGGCAGCATCAATCACGATGTTTTGGTTAGCAAACCACTTTTAAGTAGCTTAGAAAAACCGCTTTAATGGAATGCCGGCTGGCCGTGTGTGTTGCGACAAGCGGAAGGCTGCTCCCGAAGCGATGATTGTAAACAACTGATAGACGCCCAAGTAATCGACCAGCGTCATTTGTGGAAACCTAGTGGTAGATTCCGGGTTTCCAGGACAGTTAGCGCCTACCGCCAGGTTGAGGATCAGAAAGAACGTCTTGTCGAAGCCGCATCGTTTTCGTCCGAGGCAATGCTTCTGAAAAATTATGCGAATTCTGTTGATCGCGAATGCGGCTCTTATACTTGCATCTCTCGCTTTGGCACAACCCCCGCACAGGCTCAATCTCATGCCCATGCCCTCCCTTGTTCAACCGGGCGTTGGGCAACTGCCGGTCGATCGATCTTTCTCCGTTGCGGTCACGGGTATGAGGGACGCGAGGCTGGAGCGTGGAGTAGTCAGGTTCGTTGCCGAGCTTTCCCGTCAAACAGGAATGTTCCTGCAGCAGAAACCGGTCGGCTCCGCCAATCCCACTCTGCTGATCCACGCCGTTCACGGCAGTGAGAAAGTGCAAAGGCTCGGTGAGTATGAATCCTATGAGCTGGTAATCAACCAGTCAGGCGCGAAGCTCTCCGCACCCACTCCTCAGGGCGTTCTGCATGGCCTTCAGACCTTCCTTCAACTCGTCGAAACCACTACAAACGGATTTGCAGTGCCAGTCGTGACAATTAAGGATCAGCCCCGGTTCGCCTGGCGCGGCCTGCTCATTGACGTTGGTCGCCACTTCATTCCGCTGGACGTGCTCAAGCGCAACCTTGATGGAATGGAGGCGGTGAAGATGAATGTCCTGCATTGGCACCTGTATGACAACGAAGGTTTCCGCGTCGAGAGCAAGCGGTTCCCCAAGCTGCAGGAAGCGGGATCCGACGGTCTGTATTACACGCAAGACGAGGTTCGCGAGTTCGTGACCTACGCCCATGATCGTGGCATCCGTGTAGTTCCCGAGTTCGAGATGCCGGGACACAGCCGCTCACTGTTCGCGGGATATCCGGAACTGGCGAGCGGGCCGGGGCCTTATACAATCGAGCCCGGCGGCGCTGATGCGGTTATGGATCCAACGCGGGAGGAAACGTACAAGTTCATCGATAAGTTTATTGCGGAGATGGCCAAGCTCTTCCCGGACGACTATTTTCATATTGGCGGAGACGAGGTCAACGGCCACCAGTGGGACGCAAATCCGAAAATCCAGGCCTTCATCCACGCTCATGGGATGAAAAGCAATCAGGACCTGCAAGCCTACTTCAATCAACGTCTCCAGAGGATCTTGAGCAAGCATCACAAAATCATGATGGGATGGGATGAGGTGCTGCATCCTGATTTACCAAAGACTGTCGTCGTGCAGTCCTGGCGTGGGCAGCAATCGTTGGCGACCGCGGCCCAGCAAGGATACAGCGGTCTGCTCTCCTTCGGCTATTACCTCGACCTGATGTGGCCGGCTTCCAGACATTATGCCGTGGACCCGATGAGCGGCGCAGCTGCTTCCCTGAATCCGGAGGAGAAGAGCCGCATCCTTGGCGGCGAGGCTTGTATGTGGTCGGAGTGGGTTACTCCCGAGAACATCGATTCCAGAATCTGGCCGCGTAATGCTGCGATTGCAGAACGTCTGTGGTCTCCCCCCGAGGTGCAAGATCCAGGCTCGATGTACGCGAGGCTTGACGAGTTAAGTTGGCGTCTCGAGTGGCTCGGACTGACGCACAGATCCAACCTGATCTCCGCGCTGCACCGCATGGCGGGAACGGACGATATCGCTGCGCTTCACACCCTCGCTGAGGTCGTTGAACCGGTGAAGGACTATGCGCGCATGGATAGTTTGAAGACTGTCTGGGATTTCCGGGCTCCTCTGAACCGGCTGGTGGATGCAGCTAGTCCGGAGAGCAATCAAGCGCGGCATTTTCGGGATTCCGTGCAGGCGTATATCGGAAGCGGCTTTACGGACCGGGCCGCTGAAGCAGAGATTCGGACGAATCTCGCTGCTTGGCGCGACAATGATGCAAGACTGCGTCTCCTTCTGGAGCAGTCTTTTCTGCTGAATGAACTCGTACCTCTTTCCGAAGACCTTTCCGCCCTCGGAGTGGCTGGGTTGTCTGCGCTCGATTATCTCGATAGGTCCGAAGCCTCCCCGGAGCCGTGGAGGGCGCAACAACTTGCATTACTTGACCGAGCAAGAACTCCTAAAGCTGACCTACTGCTCATGGTGGTTGCACCGGTGCAGCGGTTAATTGAAGCCAGCGCAGGCCAGACACAAAAACCATGAACCTTGACCATCCTGCTCTTCAACAGCGTCTGGTTGCAGGCGGCGGCGACATTGACTCGGGCATCCGTAGGCAATTGGGGTTGGTAGGCGGTGGGCATACTCGACTTATCTGCGAGTCATTTAGACGCATTCCGGGCTATGATGCGAGGACTCCGCCGCCGGACAGCTGCGGTAGACTTGCGCACGACTAACTCCGTTCCCAGATAATAGTCGGCGCCCTTTCGCTGTTTCAGTTTCAGTACCTTCTCCAGCGCCTCAAATGCAATTACTCCAAGACGTTCTCGGGGAACGCTGATGGTGGTCAGCGGAGGGCGCGCCAGGAAAGCGAAAGAAATATCGTCGATGCCCACCACGGATACATCTTCGGGGACCTGGACGCCTTCTTCTTCGAGTGTCTTCATCGCTCCCATGGCGATCAGGTCGCTTCCGCAAAAAATCACAGTGGGAATCTCTGGCTGAGAAAGAATGGCGCGCACGGCCGATGCTCCGGAGTCGACGCGATAGTTGCACTCGATGACCGGGAACGGATTCATCTTTCGTTCATTCAATCCCGCGACCAGCGCTTGCTTGATAGTAATTGCGGTGCGATTGTTACCCGGTCCGGCGATGACTGCCGCCCGGCGATGACCAAGTTCAACCACGTGTTCAATGGCCTGTGAGATTCCCCTTTGATAGTCGATCGATATGTTGCTGATTAGACGCTCCGGTGGGGCGAGGTTGCAGAAGACCACGCCAACCCCAGCGGCGGTCAGTTCTGCGGTTGCCCTCTTGTCCAAAGACGAAGTCATGATCGCAACTCCGCGGACATCGCTTTCGATCAGTTTCCGGATGACCGATTCGGTGCGAACTTGTTGATATTCGGTATTAAATAACAGAACATCGAATCCCCGGTCCCAGGCGGAGGCTTGGAAGCCACGGATGATCTCGGGAAAATATGGATTGGCTATTTCCGAAATCACCAGTCCGAACAGATCGCTCTGGCCGGTGGCCAGCCGTCTCGCATGCACGTTCTTGTGGTAGTTGAGCTGGCGCACCACCTCGAGAACACGCTGTTCGGTCTCGGGAGAAATGTACTGGGTCTTGTTGAGCACGCGGGACACGGTGGCAGGCGAGACGCCAGCTTGCTTAGCCACCTCCCGCATGGTGTGGCTCATCAAGTCTCCTTTCAGCGGAAACAGAATTCCTGAATGCGGGGAAGATGGTGAAGCATGCGGACGATTCGGGTGTACTGCGACGTCGCTTTCCGAAACCGGCAGTCATCCTGCGGTTGAACCTATCATGCTTCAACGGCGAATGTCATGGGCGAAATACCGCGCGCCAGTGCCGTGGTGGCGGCAAAAAGCTTGACAAGTGAGCGAGGCGTGTTAAAAAGGAGAACCATGAAAGCGGTTGCAGAAGCCGGCTTCTTTGAGCGAAATGGGCCTGACGCATGACCCACTTCCTGCAAGATATCCTCCGCCAGCCTCTCGAACTTCAGAGCACGATTGACTATCTATGTGGAGCCGGGCGCCGTCGACTGGCGGAGGCAGCGGCTGCGATTCGGAGTGCACGCCATGTCTATCTGACCGGAATCGGGAGTAGTTGGCACGCCGCGTTGACGGCAGGGCCCTTGTTCTCGATGGGAGGCCGTCCGGTGTATGTACAGGACGCCTCCGAACTCTTGCAGTTTGCCACGATTCCATCCGACGCTGTGATCATCGCCATCTCTCGTACCGGCCGCAGCGTTGAGATCGTGCGTCTACTGGCCAAAGCCCGTAAAAGCGGCACCGTTGTGATCGGTGTAACGAATTCCGAGGACGGCCCGCTCGCACAGGAAGCGCAAATCCCGATAGTGGTTGCGGCCAAGCTTGACCATGGCATCTCGGTCAACACCTATTCCACGTTAGCGGCGGCGACCGGTGCTCTAGCCAGCGTCACAGTTGGTTTTTTTGATGACGCGCTCGCAACCTCACTGTCACGCGCGGTCGCCGAGACGGCCCGATCCGTCGCGAGTTGGCAGGATCAGATTGAGGACTCAGCTTGGTTTTTGCCGGGTAGTGCATGTTACTTTCTGGCGCGTGGTTCGAGCCTGGGAAGCTGCCATGAGGCCAGACTTCTGTGGGAGGAAGGCGTCAAATCTCCGGCCACGGCGATGGGGACGAGCGGCTTCCGCCATGGTCCCCAAGAGATGGTTGGTGCGGGTGTACGTTTCGGCATTTGGATCGATGGGCGGAACATGCGCGGTCAGGACCTGGCGGTGGCGCGAGATCTAACGCGGTTGGGCGCTTCTGTCATGCTCATCGGCCAGGACCTTCCGGACGGCGCCGGAGAACTCGTCTTCCGCCTGCCCGGAGTTCCACCCGAGTGGCAATTTCTGATCGATGTCATCCCGGCTCAGCTCGCGGCCGAGCGACTGGCGCGTCTTTCAGACGTGGACTGTGATTCTTTTCGTCTCTGTTCTTACATCGTCGAAGACGAATGGGGTCTGTCGCACGAGAAAGTGGGAGTGCCAAAAGTGGAAACGTAATCGCGCTTTTGAGATATCTCATGATCGGTGCGGTTGACATCGGCGGAACAAAGATAGCGGTTGGCATGGTGACAGAAACCGGGCAAGTATTGGCCCGGAAGGAGTCGCCCACCGATGCCGCTAGCTACGCGAACGGCTTGGCGACGATCGCCGGCCTGCTGCGTGAGACGGCACAAATTGCCAGTGTTGAAATCACCGGCATAGGGATTGGATCCACGGGTCCGGTTGACCCATTCACCGGAAAGTTTGGCGAAGTTGATTTTCTTCCCGGATGGCGCGGGCAGAATCCGGTGCAAGACTTGGCGCGCATATTCCATGTGCAGGTAGCCCTGGAAAATGACGCCGATGCCGCCGCCCTCGCCGAGGCAGGTTGGAGAGCCGGAAAGAACAAGTCGCGGCTCATCTATGTCACGGTTGGAACTGGGATTGGTGGCGGGATTGTCTTCGACGGACACCTTTATCGCGGCGTAGGTGGAGCTCATCCCGAACTTGGCCACCAGGTCATCGATCCCGCTGGACCGCTCTGTTCTTGCGGGTTCCGGGGCTGCTGGGAATCGCTGGCTGCGGGACCAGCGATGGTGGCATGGCTGGACGCGAATGCGCCGGCCGATTATCCGCATCGCGAATATCTCACCGCCAAGCGCATCTGCCAGCTCGCGCGGCAGGACGATGCTCTGGCTCAACAGGCGGTGGAGCGGGAGGCCTACTACCTGGGGCTTGGTCTGGCTAACCTCATCAATCTGTTCACACCTGACGTGATTGTCTTAAGTGGCAGCTTGATGAAGAGCGCGCCCCTGTTTCTCGACGGCATTCGCAAATTGATTTCCCGCGGTTGCCGTTTTGTCCCATTCGAGAAGACTGAGCTCGCCCTGGCTTCGCTCGGGGAAGATAGCAATCTCATCGGCGCCGCAAGAGTCTGGCATGATGGCATCCAGCATGGAGTTCCACTTGCTTCCTGACCACCCCACCGCGGGCAGACCTCGGCAAAGGCCTTAGGGAACACTAATGGCAAGAAATCGCTACATGGTCGGTCTGGTTTTCCTCACGTTCTTCGTGATGTCCTTATTGACCAATATTCTTGGGCCAATTGTGCCGGACATCATCAGCAGCTTTCACGTAAGCCTGACCGCCGCCGGATTTCTGGCCTTCGCTTTCTTCATTGCCTATGGAGTGATGTCGATACCCGCAGGTTTTCTGGTGGAACGATTTACCGAAAAACCGGTCATGATTCTGGCGTTCCTGGTGGGCGCGCTGGGATCGCTGAGCTTCGCGCTGTTTCCGCAATATCGCGTTGCCATCGTCTCATTGTTCGTGATCGGGGCCGGGATGGCCACCCTGCAAGTAGCGGTGAATCCTTTGCTGCGTGTGGCGGGCGGTGAAGAACACTATGCTTTCAATTCAACTCTGGCACAACTGGTTTTCGGCAGCGCATCCTTCATTAGTCCGCGAATTTATTCTTATCTCGTACTCAACCTGAATGGTGCTGCGTCCGGGCAGAATGTTTTTCTTCGGGTTCTACGAAGGCTAACCCCACCTGGCCTGCCGTGGGCTTCGATGTATTGGATTTTCGCCGCTTCCGCATTGCTGATGGTCGTGGTTATATCTCTTTTCGGGTTTCCACGTGTTCAACATACTGACGAAGAGAGTGCGGGATCGTGGCAAATGTATCGCAGTCTGGCGCGACAGCGAGTGGTCTGGATGTACTTTATCGCCATGTTCGCCTACGTTGGCTGCGAGCAAGGCACCGCCGACTGGATCTCAAAATTTCTTTACCAGTACCATGGTTTCGATCCTCATACCACGGGCGCAACTGCGGTTTCCTGGTTTTGGGGGCTGCTAACGGCGGGCTGTTCCATCGGCATGTTACTGCTAAAAATATTTGATAGCCGCAAGGTATTGATCGGCGCGGGTGTCGGCGCGCTCTTCTGTCTCTCCGTGGCTTTGTTTGGACCGGCAAACGTGTCGGTGATTGCTTTCCCCGCGATCGGCCTGTTCACTTCGGTGATGTGGCCAATTGTTATTTCGCTGGCGCTCAATTCGGTCGCTGAGCACCACGGTTCTTTCTCCGGTATTTTGAGCACCGCCGTCGTGGGCGGGGCCGTGGTTCCAGTAATTATCGGGAGCATCGGCGACCATCTCGGGCTGCGCGCCGGCTGCGCTTTTCTTTACGTCACATTTGGCTTTGTTCTCAGCGTCGGCTTCTGGGCTATGCCGCTAATCGGGAATGCCACGATCAGTCTCAAGAAAGATTCCGCTGAGGCTCCGGTTTGATGGAGCACGCCCGTGTAACCTGTTGCAAGAAACGAAGAGATGAAGGACCACGATGGCCGGCCAAAGCATAGAACGTCGTGAAATCTTGCGTATCCTTACGCTGGCGGCGGGAGCTGCGACCTTCCCTGGCTTTAGTAAGTGGAGCTTTGCCTGCGGACACATCCGCAACGCGCTAGCGCAAATCAAGCCCGCAGTGTATCAGCCACTGTTCTTTACTGCTCCTGAATATGCGATGATCGAACGCCTGACCGATATTATTATTCCCACTGACGACACCCCCGGCGCGCGCGAAGCGGGAGCCTCGGAGTTCATCGACTTAATGGTTTCGCGCGATCCTAATCTGCAACAGGACTTCCGCACCGGTCTGAGTTGGCTGAACTCGCACAGCCGAAGCAATTCGGGTAAGGCGTTCCTGAGCCTCAGTCCGGACCAGCAGGTCACTCTGCTTGAATCGCTTGCTTACAAGAAGAAATTCCGCCCGGGTGAAGAACGTGGCCGCAAATTCTTCGGTCTAATACGCGAATACACCGTGATGGGTTTTTACACCAGTGAAATTGGCTTGAAGGAGTTGGATTTCCCCGGCCTGAAGTTCTACGCTGAGTCTCCCGCTTGCCCCCACAAGGAGGATCCCGAACATCGTCATCTTGATACTGCGCCTTCGAAATCATAAGAAGCTTATGCCAAAACAGACTTACGACGTGATTGTGATCGGAACCGGCGCCGGGGGCGGCATGGCGATCAAAACCCTGTGCGAGGCCGGTCTGAAAGTCTGTGCGCTGAATTCCGGGCGACGGCTTGATCCGGAAAAAGATTTTCGAAACCACCGCATGTCTTGGGAAATGAAGTATCGGGGCTTCGGCGACCCCAAGACACGCATGAAAGACATGCCCGGCTTCCTCGACTCGGAGTACAACCCAGGTGCCTGGGAACACGACATCGCGTATACCACCGCGCCCGGCACGAAGTGGATGTGGCCGCGTTGCTCCGCTGTAGGAGGAAAGACCAATTTTTGGGGCCGTAGTTCGGCGCGCTTCGGTGATCTCGACTTCAAGGCTGCCTCCCTGGACGGATATGACGCAGACTGGCCGGTCACCTATGACGAGATGGCGCCTTACTACACGCGGGTGGAAAAAATGATCGGCGTGGCCAGCACGGTGCAGAACCGTCCCAGCAACCCCGATGGAATTTACCTGCCACCGTTTAATTTCCGATGTCTCGACGTGATTCTTCAGAAGGGTTGTGAAAAAGTTGGTGTACCCTATTTACCGGATCGAATCGCGCAGCTCACTGAAGCGCATGAGGGGCATCCCGCCTGCCATTATTGTGGAGATTGTACGTTTGGCTGTGAAGTGGGTGCCTTCTTCTCCTCGCCGTGGTTCTTGCTTCCAATAGCTGAAGCTAGCGGGAACCTGGAACTGCGAACGAATGCCGTGGTCAAGAACATCTTGGTTGATGCCGACGGCCACGCTTCGGGCGTGGCCTATATCGATCGCGAATCGCGGCAGGAATATGAGGTCCAAGGACGCGCCGTAGTGGTGGCGGCATCATGTATCGAAAGCGCCCGGATCATGTTGAACTCAAAATCACGGCACTGGCCGACAGGCATTGCCAATTCCAGCGGCCAATTAGGGCGCAACCTATGTGACCACCTGTATGCCACCACGGCGCGTGGCTACCTGCCGCAGCTCTTGGGGCAGCCCAGCTTCCCAGACAATGTTAGCGCTAATTCGATTGCATGGATGCCCCGCTGGCAGAACCTAAAACACGCACACGAAGAAAAATTTATCCGTGGTTATTCTGTCTATCCGGAAGGGGGTTGTTCGGAGTTCCCGTCGTACCACGATCAAATCGAAGGGTTCGGCTCGCCTTTCAAGCGCGAAATCAAGCGCCGCTATCCGGCGCCAGTCAGTTTGACCGTGCAGGCCCCGACTTTACCCTCCGACAAGAGCTTTGTGGATATCGACCCGGAAGCGAAAGATTCGTTTGGAGTTCCAAAGGCCCGTATTCACTTCCAATGGGGAAATAACGAGTTGCAGATGTTTGAGCATGCGAAACAGATCAGCGCCGAGGTGTTGCATGCCGCCGGTGGAGTTTTGGAATACGCTGCCGATGAACCTGAAATGCCCGGTTACAGCTTGCACGAAACCGGCACATGCCGCATGGGCAATGACCCCACGAAGTTTGTCACCAATCGCTTTGGCCAGACCCACGACGTTGCTAACTTGTACGTGTGCGACGCCAGTGTTTTCCTGAACTGTACTGACAAAACAACCACGCTCTCGATTCTTGCCTTCGGCCTCCGCTCCAGCGATCGTCTTGTGGAACAATTTCGCTCGGGAAGCCTCTGAATAATTCCGGAATCTGCAGCTCAGCCGGGGCCTGCTGCCTACCTTTGGGAATCTGACTCGACGCCGAAGACATCCTTCAGCAGCACGGCGCTGATTTGATGATCGATTTGAGTGGCGTCGGCTTCATCCATGTTGATCATGACCGCAACCACCATTTTGCGCTTAGGATAGATCGTCAGGCTGGAACTGGCGCCCTGCTGGCCGCCGGCATGGGCGGCGATGTCCTCACCCTCAAACTGTCCCACGCCCCAGCCCATCCCGTAACCCGTATTTTTGCCATCGCGGAGTTTCTGCGACGTCCACATGAGTTTGAGGGTGCCGGGTTTCACCAGCTCTCCCGCAAGCAGGGTGTCCGCAAGAGTGACAAGATCGCCTGGGGTGGAAACGTAGCCGCCGCCAGGGATTTTATAGCTACTGTCCATGAGCCCGGCGTTAATAACCTGCGCGGTCCGCTTGGAGTATCCGCGGGCACGGTGCGGGACGATCTCGAAAACATCATCTGGGAAGGTGTGCGTCATATGCGCGGGAGCGAAAACTAGTTGCTGCATGATCTCGGGATACGATCTGCCGGCCGCGCCTTCCAATGCGCACCCGATGACAGAGAAGCCGTAGGTGGAATACTGGTAATTCGTTTCCGGCTCGAAGAGCAAAGGATCGTTGGCGAAGATGGCGAATCCGTCAGAGAGCTTGGGGTAATGATGAGTATTATCCATCTCACCTTCCTTGTAATGACGGATGCCCGAGATGTGGCCAAGCACCTCCCGGGCCGTGATCGTCCAAGGCTTCGGCGGGAACGCAGGACAATATTTTTGGATAGGTGCGTCGAGGTCGAGTTTGCCATCCTCGACAAGCCGCATTGCCGCGACGGCGGTCATCGGCTTGGCAATCGAGCCCGTTCGGAAGAGGGTTTCGGGAGTAGCCGAGACATTGTTCTCGAGATCGGCTTTGCCGAAGGCTTTCTGGTACTGCATCTGCCCGTTTAGGGCGATGGCGACGGAAATAGCCGGGATTTGTTGTTCCGTAATCGCCTTCGCGACGATCTCGTCGATACGCTTCGCGGTTGCGGGCGGAATGGTTTGGGCGTCCGCGAGCCCGACAGTCAGAATGACTATGGCGAGCAGGCGCAAGCCGTTGCGCAGTGACATGGGTGACCTCCGTATCCCGAACGACACTATCATCTCTGCCTTGCATACATTAATACATGACACCGCTGCCTAGGCGGCGAATCCGATCGATACGGGCGTCACGGGTGGCGCAGGGTTTGCGGGAGCGGGAGGCGCGGTGATATTTTTTGCGGTATGGCAGTGTCGGTGGAGATGCATCACACGGGCTGCGTGCCTGCGGTGCGGTCGGAGATTGTGGCCATCATTGAACATGCCCTTGCGGATCGGCCCGGAGATTGGCGTGTTTTGATCATCGGCTCGCAGGCGAATGACCGATGGGAAATGAAGATTGCTGGCCCCAATGCCTTCGAGCGGTCTTACACGCTTGAAGGCTCCTCTGGCGAGCATGAGCCGCATGTCATCGGGAGTCTTGTGGCGAGGATGATGCCGGCAAGGTAGCTTTGATCGAAGATCCCACAAATTGCTGGTTGCTGTCTTGGTGTCGTGGGCCGGAGTTCCCAACTTCCCGCTTGCCGACCATCGGGAGTTGGCTGAGTATTCGTAAAGGCTACGTTCACCGCCAACATCTCGGAGCAAAGCAGTCTGGCGACCGGTTCGCCCGCATCGGGGGTAAAAACCTTGTCGCGCTGGAGCGATCCCAATGTACAGACCATCGCCGAATGGACATATGGCAGGGCTCGCTCTGCGAATCTCCCTGCTTGCGAATATTCTCGTAGTGTCGTGCCTGGCAACCGAACCGCCGGACAAAGTTGTTTCGTTTCGATACAAAGATTATGTCCTCACGCATCCGCTGACAGCGTGCGGGCCCGTCCCCACGGCTCTGGATCCCAACGGGGTCTATCCTTACGTCAGCTACTGCGAAACTGCCAACCGGCCAGTCCCCCAGAAATACACCTTCATTGTGCTGGAAAACAGAAACATCAAAGTTACGATCTCTCCCGACATCGGCGGAAAAGTCACCTCCATGATTCACAAAGGATCGGGTAAGGAGGTCTTGTATGTTCCCCAAGTCATACGCCCGACACGCATCTTGCCGCGATTCTATTTTGTGGCGGGTGGAATTGAAGTGAGTTTCCCGATCTCCCATTCTCCCACCCAGAACGAAAGAGTCCTCTATAGAATCGACCGCGCCAAAGACCGAGTCTATGTTACGTGCGGTGAGCGTGAGCTGCGCTTCGGAATGCAGTGGTCCGTAGAATACTCACTAGGGCCGCAGGACGCGTTCTTGACGGAGCGCGTATTGTTCCGCAATCCCGGCACATCAGCATACCCATGGATGTCATGGTCCAACGCGGCTCTGCCATCGGCCGCTGATACCGAATTTCATTTCCCCAAGGGCGAAGTCCTATCCCATGCTTCACGAATGGACACCATTGATTGGCAAAGGCAAGGACCCAAACGCGAATCCGACATTAAGGAAATGACAGGTTATTTCTGGAAGAGTCGTGACGCGAATGCTTTCGGGGCCTACACACCTTCCCTGGGTACCGGTCTTTATCACGTCGCAGATGAAGCCATTTCGCCAGGAATGAAATTGTGGAGCTATGGCGTCGGCGATGACCGCGCGTGGGCCATGCTAAGCACAGCGTCAGCGCAGCCATATATTGAGATTCAGGGAGGGCCGATCGGCGATCAGTCCATCAAACTCGAACTTCCACCAAAGAAAACTCGATGGCATGTCGAGTATTGGATACCGACTGACAAGCCATTGGACATCTATGGCTTGAAGGTTCCTGAAAATCATCTAAGGGCGGTGAGCGATATTCCCCTGTTTGAATGGGCAAGACTCGACGAGGTCAGGGTATGGAATGAGCTGTTGCATGCTTACGCGAAGAAAGGCAGCTTGCCCGAGCCTCCGGCGATCGATCAGAACCGCTGGGCCCCGTCCGGCATGGAAAACCTCGCCCCTGCTTTCGAATGGGCCATCCAAAATACCCGTGACGCAAACACCGAGTTGTGGAGATTTCACGATGGGGCCTGGCTGGCCGGCAGAGGAAAAACAGAGGACGCGATCCACGTGCTTTCTGCCTGTAAGATCGGTGTGGCCAGAGCACTTTTAGCGCGTCTTTACCAGGCGAAAGGTGATACTAAGAACGCGGCGGCAGCCTTGGAAGCGATTCAGGAACCCTGGCTTCAGTTGCACCCGCAGGTGGTGGTCGAACGGGACAGAGTACTGCGTGCCCTGGGGACGCAAACGCTTGCTGAGCGTGAGCAATGGCTCAATAAGGTAGGGGCGTTGAATGACGAATGGATCATCGAACGGAAGGTACAGCTTCTGATCGACAAGGGCGAAATTCAAGACGCCCGGCAATTACTCTTGTCCGTTCCATTCCAGAAGGTACACCAAACCTACACCCGCACCGGAATGTGGCTGCAAGTCTGTGAAAAGCTGAGAGAACCCTGCGATCCGATTCCGCAAGTCCTTGGAGAAGATCGTCTGGCCCGATTTGGTGCCTACCGCGAGTTCCAGTAGTTACCACACGAGCCGGCGACTGAGACTACTGACCCATAGCCCGACAACTGTATCAGGAGAAAAGTCCCTGAGAGAACAACACTGAGGCCAATACAGTCGCGAGTTTCCGCTAACTTTTCCGGGCCTAAGACAGAAACTGCAGCGACTTGGCGATCAGTTCCTCGGTTTCCTTGTAAGGGTCGCCGGAGGCGTCGTACTCCATCGAAAGATAGCCACGGAATCCGGTCCTCTTGAGGATTGCGAAAACATACGCCAGATCCACCTGCACGTTGGCCCCTTTTTCGGTTGCCTCCGATTGTTTGACATGGCAGATGCCGTAGGCGTGGTTAAACATGGCCTCGACTCCGGCGTAGGCATCTTCGGGAGCCTTGTGCATTAGTGAATTTCCAAAATCAGGCAGGCCACGCAGCCACGGATTGTTTACCTTTTCAATCAGCTTCACCAGAAACACTGGGTCTTCGGTGACTCCGTCGTCGTTTTCCAGATGGATGACGACGTTGCGCGTGACGGCATGTTCCACGATCCGGAGGAGCGTGTCGGCGGACCGGTCGAGATCGGGTGGTTGGTTATCAGACGAGGCGATGTGTGTGCGGATGCTGGGAGAGCCGAGGGCGGCGGCGGCGTTAATCCACAACTTGTTGTCGGCGACGGCCCGCTCGCGCTCGGCGCGGTCGGCGGCGTAGAAGCTGTGCCGTCCATCGAACGCGATGTTGACGACCACGGATTTTGCCCTCTCGAGTGCCGTGCGGAGATCGTCCA
This sequence comes from uncultured Acidobacteriaceae bacterium, assembly GCA_963772195.1. Lineage (GTDB taxonomy): Bacteria > Acidobacteriota > Terriglobia > Terriglobales > Acidobacteriaceae > Acidiflorens. The sequence continues at coordinate 502,069 of CAVYWE010000008.1, forward strand.
GATACTTCGGTTCGAGTGACCGGAAATGACTGCTCCAGAGTTCGACCTTGTTGATGTTGAACCGGGACTTTACTTGCGCGGCGAATTCGGTGAGCTCCATTTTTGGCGCGGTAGGGGAGGCCGAAGCGCTCACATTCTCTGCTGGGAGAATGAAGTCGCGAAAGGGATAAGAGGCCACGGCCAGGCGGTCGCGCGGGTTGGCGGGAAAGGCGATGTTCGGTTGAGTTGGATATGCTGTGGCGTCCAAAGAAGGTAGCAGTACACCAGCGGTCAGCACCACGGATTGGGACAGGAATTGTCGGCGCGTTTTCATCATGTGCCTCACTCGCACTCGTGTTGTATCAGAGCCGAATTTCCTTTTTGACTTCGAAAACGGGAGACATTATACGTCCCAATCGCCAGCTCCTATGTTGTTGGAACGATTTCATCCGGAGCGCAAAGCCATTTCGCTGAACAACTGTCGTAAATCGACGTGGCTGACAATGCCGGCAGTGTCAAGTACTTTTTGAGCGTGCGAACCCGTGCGCTTCGGTCCCGTGTGCGGCTACCGTTGGGACGGTGCGGCGCGCTTGTGCCGCCGTTCTTGATTCCGGAGGGGTGGCTTTAGCACACGTGTTCGACGCTTTACCATTCAATTATGAGTGAATCCCACCTCTCAGCTTGCCATGGTGACATCCGAAGTAGTTCACTGGGATTTCAGCAATGCGGCACGGAGCGGATTGGCTGAGACGAGATCATGGCCGCTGGCGATTGACGCCAGCAAAAAGATGTCGTGGTGTAGGCTTTCCGCCGGATAGAATCATGTTCAAGTTCAGACTTCTGCAATTGCCACTTCTTCTCCTGGCATTGATTTCCCAGGGGCGCGCGCAGTTCGCACACACCGACCACAAGCAGATCGTCGATGCCGCTGGTAAACCGCTCTTTCTTCGCGCAACAAATCTGGGTAATTGGCTAGTGCCAGAAGGTTACATGTGGCTGTTCGAAGGTGGCCCGCAATCTCCTGGTGAGATCCGCACGTTGGTGTTGGAACTGCTTGGACCTGAAGGGTCGGCCGCATTCTGGCAGAAGTACCGCGAGAACTACGTCACGCGCGAGGACATCGCGCTCCTCCATCGGGCCGGATTCAACGCCGTTCGAGTTCCTCTGCATTACAGTTTTTTTGAGAGCGACGACGCGGAAGGTTTCAAGCTGCTGGACCGGTTGATCCTCTGGAGCCGTGCCGAAGGTCTATATGTGATCCTTGACCTGCATGCCGCACCGGGCGGACAGACGGGCACCAACATCGATGACAGCGCCGGATATCCCTGGCTATACCAGAGTCCGCAAGAGCAAGAACACCTGATCGCCATCTGGCGGCGGCTGGCTATGCATTATCGCGATGAGCCGGCCGTTCTCGGTTATGACTTGCTAAATGAGCCGATCCCGCCCTTTCCGAAGCTAGCGCCTTTGAATTCTTCGCTTGAACCGCTGTACAAGAAATTGTCGGGCGAGATACGAAAGGTGGATGCTCACCATATTCTCTTTCTCGGTGGCGCGCAGTGGGACAGCAACTTTTCGGTCTTCGGCAGACCTTTCGATGGGAACGTCGCATACACGTTCCACAAATATTGGACGGCACCGGATGAAAGCGTGCTACGGCAATACATTGATTTTCGCGAACGTTATGATGTGCCGATCTGGATGGGTGAGTCCGGGGAGAATATCGATGAGTGGATCGCGCAATTCGTGAAATCACTTGAAAAAAACAACATCGGATGGGCTTTCTGGCCATACAAGAAGATGGGAAAGTCGTCGGCGGTTGTCAGCATTATCCCGCCTGCTGATTGGGGAAAGATCGTGGAGTTCGCAAAACTGCCGCGCGGCGCTGCACACGCGGAAGAACGGCTGAAGGCCCGGCCTGAACAGGAGACCATCACCCGTGCTTTCGCCGACCTTCTGGAGAGTGTCCGCGTGCAAAAGTGTCGTGTTAATGAGGGATATTTAAAAGCGCTCGGGATGAAGTCTGATATAGCGCCGGTCAATGCGGGAGGATCGACGAACTGAACGATTCTTCAATCACCAATTCACTCGTCGTTTCATGTAAATTTCAATGGCACGAATCGCGGGCGGATAACGGGTAAACCTTCCATAATCCGGTAAGGTAAGGGTTGCCGACTACTCGGGAGGTGGAGGGGGTTTGGCCGCTGTTAGATCTTCTGGGGGTCGCCATTGCATTGCGCTGATCGGGGCCCGCAACTACAATCGGATCTGCTGCCGCAAAGAGACTCGACCTCCCAGGAAACACACTATCCTATCCAAGAAGCACTAGCACGGGTCCCAAGGGAGTTGTCCGAGACGTGACTTCGGTGGGCGGTCGCAGACTTTGAGATCTCATCATGTGACCGAGCGGGACGCTGGTTGATTGAGAGGGATGCAGCGGTTCAATTCGAGAAATGAAGTGTTCGGAGGGGATATGGGAATCGAGATCGGCGTAAACATGGAATTCATTCGCTCCGAGGACAAATCATTTGAAGCAGGAGTGGAGCGTGCTGCAGAATTGGGATTCCAGTGGGTTGAACCCATGGTGCACAACGGTCGTGAGTTATTGAGCGAGGCTGGCTATTTTCATTCCTTTTCGATGGATAACGACCCCCTGGAGATGAAAGACATTCTGAATCGGTACGGTGTTCGTGCTTCCGCGCTTTCCGCACATTGCCCATTGATGCGGCCGGAGATAAGCGTGCCGTACCTGGAGAAAGCCGCGCGTTTTGCGGCAGGAATGGGCGTACAGGTCCTGGCTACTGACGAAGGCATCCGGCCAGAATGGTTAGACGACAAGGAATGCTTCGACATAATGAAATACACGCTTAGAAAAGTCTTGCAGGTGGCGGAGCGGCATGGCGTTTATGTCGGGATTGAGCCACATCAGAGCATTAGTAAGACTACCGACGGTTTGCTTCGAATTGCGAATCTGGTGGATTCGCCCATGCTCAAGGTGAACTATGACACCGGCAATGCTTTCCTTGGCGGAGCGGACCCGTACGACGGTTTGCGGTCTGTGCTTCCCAAGTTGGTTCATATGCACGCGAAAGATATCTCGACGGGACTAGCACAAGAGAAGAAGGGCAAGGTAACGGGTACTCCAGTTGGCTGCGCTTGCGGAGAAGGACTCATCGACTGGAAAAGGGTAGCTTCCATTCTCAGCGAAGGCAACTACAATGGCGTGCTATCCGTCGAATGCGGTACCTCAGCACAGGCAGCGCAGAGTCTGGTGCATCTGAAATCTATTCTGCAACGGGCGCCGGCAGCATGTATGGAGTAGCGACCTGTCAATGCTCACCGGAGGACAAGAGCAATGTTGAACCGAGAGTATCTCTGTTTCTGTATGCTCTTAGTGGCCACTGCTATTCCGCAGGCTATAGCCCAAGGCACCGGGCATTCTGGCGCTGGACACTCCGGGGTATCAGGCAAAGCTCAAGAATCTCCCGATGATGTTTTCAGCCAGATTTGGCCCAATCTGCCACCGAACCAGAATCGTGCCAGCGTGGCCCGAGGCAAGCTCTTGTTTCGATCCAACTGCGGATTTTGTCACGGACCCGATGCCACCGGCGGAAATAGTGGCCCGGACTTGGTTCGATCTGTGCTAGTTAATCACGATGAGCACGGTGATCTAATCGGCCCTGTGATCCGCGGCGCTGCCCTCGACAAGGGTATGCCTAAGTTCAGCTTGACGAAGACACAAATTTCGGATGTCGTTGCATTCCTTCATCAGCGAAACCGTGATGCGCGTCTTCGCTTTACCTACAAAGTCGCAAACGTGGCTGTAGGGAGCGTCGTAGCCGGGAAGGCTTACTTCGAGGGACATTGCAGCAACTGCCATTCCCCCAGTGGTGATCTTGCTGGTATCGCCGTGAGGTATCCGGGGGATGCGTTGCAGCAACGCTGGATTAATCCGGAACCCAAGTTATTTGGTGGCACGACGCAAACGCCTCCGGTCGAAGTGAGCGTGACCCTGACCAACGGGCAGGAGTATTCAGGCCGGTTGGAGCATCTCGATGGGTTCAACGTATCACTGTATGACACGCAGGGCGATTATCACAGCTTCGCCCTGACCTCGGGGATCCGAATACAAGTAAAAGATCCTCTCGACCCGCACCGCAAGCTCGTGAATCAACTCACCGACGGGGACATGCACGATCTTACAACCTATCTGGAGAGCCTAAAGTGAAGGTCTGGATGCTGGTGATTATTGCTGTCTCGCTTCCCGGCCGGCTGATCGGCCAAGGCCTGGACCCGAGGGACATCTCGAAGCCGCTGGCATCCTCCTGGCCCACGTACAACGGGGACTATTCCGGGCGACGCTTTAGCAAACTGTCACAAATCAATGGGGCGAACGTAAAAACCCTGACTCTGGCCTGGTCCTATGATTCCCGAATCACACCGATCAAGGCGACGCCGCTCATGGTTGGTGGCGTCGTGTACTTTTCTGTTCCGGACCACGCGTGGGCCATTGATGCGCGTACTGGCCGCATGCTCTGGCACTGGCAGACGAAGACGCGCGGTGGCACGCACATCGGGAATCGCGGGATGGCGATGTATCGGAAATGGCTTTTCTTGGTCACGCCTGATGATTACCTGGTATCACTCGAGGCAACGAGCGGCACCGAACGATGGCGAGTAGAAATCGCTGATCTAAAGCTCGACTATTTCTCAACCGTAGCTCCGATAGTTGTCGGAAATCACGTCCTGGTCAGCCCGAGTATCGAATCGACAGATAACCGCGGCTACCTCGATGCCTACGATCCAGAAACCGGAAAGCTGCAATGGCGCTGGTATTCCACGCCAGACGCAGGAAAGCCTGGCTCGGAGACGTGGCCGAACAAAGAAGCGCTTGAACATGGCGGTGGGGCTATTTGGATACCGGGGACCTATGATCCGGAATTGAACCTGTACTATTTTGGTACCGCCAATCCTCAGCCCGTCATGGCAGGGCAGGGGCGGGAAGGCGAAAACCTGTGGACAAATTCCATTGTTGCGTTGAATCCCGATACTGGGAAAATGGCATGGTTCTACCAGACCACACCGCATGACGTTCACGACTGGGATTCCGCTGAAACCCCGGTGCTTTTCGACGTGGAGATCAATGGGCAGGCGCGCAAGTTGCTCGCCCAGGCAAACCGGAATGGTTACGTTTTCGTATTAGATCGCTCCGATGGGGAGCATATCTTCACTGCTCCCTTTGCTCCCAACAATTGGGCAAATGGCCTGGATGCGCAGGGGCGTCCCATTCCGGACAGAAACAAGGATCCCAAACCGGCTGGAGCGCTGGTGATTCCTTCAGAGGCGGGAGCTACGAATTGGTTTCCGCCCAGCTTAAATCCTGATACCGGGTACTTGTACGTCAGAGTGACCCGTTCGGCGGCGGTGTTTTACCTCACGGACTCCAGTGCTAAACCGGAGGCGTGGGGTGGAGTAGACAAGGAGGTCTGGAACGGGCCATCGTCGATCGAGGCTATCGAGTGCAGGACCGGGAAGATCGCCTGGGATTACCCCACGGGAGTTGGGGGCGTTTCAGGTCTCCTGACCACCTCGGGCGGAGTGATTTTTGGAGGCGACGGTGCGGGGAATGCCTTGGCGCTCGACGCCACCTCAGGCCGTGCGCTCTGGCATGTGAGCCTTAACGAGATCATGTACAACGGGCCGATCACGTACGAAGTAGAAGGTCAGCAATACTTGCTGGTCGCCGCGGGAGCGAAGCTATTTGCCTTCACCCTGCCGCAACAGTAGCGAAACACGATGCTCCAGTTGTTACAAGTGCTGTCAATCGTTGTTCCGCTCGCTTTAGTGCAAACAGGAGTCTCTGTGAAAAGAACTATTCTGTTTTTGATTTTGGTTACCGCGACTCAGTCGTTAGTGTCACAAACTTCGGTTGCGAACAGAGTTTCCTTGTTCCGCAAGGGAGCCATTCGTGTCTTGATACTTTCCGGTCAGAACAATCACGACTGGCGCACTACAACTCCCTTCCTTGAGAGGTTGCTCCTGAACACCGGACGATTCGATGTTCGGATAAACGAAGAGCCCGTAGGCATGACCTCCGACACGTTGGCTGTTTACGATGTTGTGGTGCTCGATTACAACGGTCCGCGATGGGGCCAAACGGCAGAGAATGCCCTGGCAGACTTTGTTCGGTCGGGCAAGGGATTGGTGGCTGTGCACGGCGCCAATTGGGCGTTTAGCGGCTTAGTCGTGTTGGCAGACCATCATGTGCCGACCGGCATCATGGAGCCGGCGTGGCCCGAATACAAGAGCATGATTGGAGGGGTCTGGTCTGATCAGAATCCGGCGTCGGGGCATGGGCAACGCCACACGTTCTTGGTGAAGATCTCAGACGTCCATAACCCAATCACTGCGGGACTTCCCGAGACGTTCGAAGCCGACGACGAGCTCTATCACAATATGCACATGTCTGAGGGCGTCCACATTCTGGCTACTGCGTATGACGACTTGAAGTACGAATTTCCACAGCAAGAAAAACCTGCTAATCCCGCGACAAATTGGCCGCATCTGGATTCCAATCCGACAGGAAAGAATGAGCCCATGCTTTGGACGGTGAACTACGGCCGGGGGAGAACCGTTTACACAACGCTAGGACATGACGTGAAAGCTATGGGAATGCCAGGCCTTTCCACAATATTTGTTCGCTCTGTGGAATGGGCTGCGACTGGGGCCGTGCAAGAACCCGAGCCGGAGTTCCGATCATGGGCCGAGCCACCTGCACGCCAGCAATAGTCTTAGCTGTAACACGGAGGGCGGATTTCATAGGGACGTCCGCCGATCCTCGGGTTAAAAAAAACGTGATGGAAGAATCTCTTGCCTAAGTTAGCGGCCCGAATGGCCTTAATGATGTGGAGTCTTTTCCAGCTCACTTATCGATCCCCGCCTGCAGGTATTTTCCGCTTTTTCGGTGGTTTGTCGACAATATCTGGGAATCGCGCATGCGATTTCCAAGACTGGCACGCTCATCGTGCGACCTCGATCACCGTTTTGCTTGCGGCAACTTACTTCAGTATTCGTCAGCGCACTGTCATGCGCGCGACAACGCGGTTTAACACGGCGGTCGGTACGCGAAGCATTCGATATTTGCGTTGACCGCGACGCGTCTCGCGGTTGCCTATGACAACGACGCCTGGTTCGTCGGCAAAAAGCCGACAGACGGTATGACGGTCAACGCTTAGAATTCTTGCAATTTCTGGGACAGTCAAGAATGGTTCGGTCACGCAAGCGACTCCCGTGATGGAAGCCGTCTGGTTTGTGCGGGCGATGACCGCGAGCGCGGTCACAAAACTCTAAAATGCCTTCCCGTGAACGGTCGCTGCGCCTTGACGGTTGCGCGCGGGGCGTCCGCGCGGAGCCAACGACCTTGAATTCAGTAATCATACAGCAAGTTACTGGCCAAAGCAAGCCTTTTTGTCGAGTTAGTTAGGTGGAGTAAGTCGTCAGAACGCCAAGAAATCACATAAGCGAAGAGCAAAATCAGAGCGGCCACGCGCCGCGACGTCATTCATATCACTCTATTTCCTCTTTTATGGCCGTGTTCATGGACGTTTTCTCGATTTCTGCCTTCTTTGCTTCCGCCTCGTCCAGAGCGGCAAATCCGCCAGTGAGGTATTCCTCCGTGCGGCGAGTTGAACTGGTCGGTGCAATTATTCTTGAAAATGGCGGTCATATCACCTCCTTTATTTGTCATCAACGTCGTTCCAGCAATCGCAATCTCTACTTCAGGGCTTGCATCATGCGCTCTGACAGGCGCTCTTGGCGACCAGCAATCCAAGCCGAATAATGGCGCGCTACGATTTCGACGCTGTCTCCGATTAAGGCCGCAATGTCTTCGGTCGGGAGTCCGGCGTTCAACGCCCAGAAAACGAAGGTATGGCGCATGCTGTGGCTGGTGAAGTGTAAGGGCTGGTCGTGATCGTCGCGCAGATCGGCCAGCAGGCCCAGCTTTCTAAACAGATTGCCCCACCCTTGAACCAGCAGATCAAGATCGTGCTCGTCCTGGGGCACCGATTCCACAAACAGGTATCGTCCGCCCGGATTTGCCAATGCAAAGACTTCATCCACGATCTCGTTTCGCAGTGTGGCGTACACCGGGTGCGAAGTCTTCGTACGGTGCAAAAACAGTGCGGTGTGGGTGTTCTTTCGATCGAACCGAGCGCGCTCAATACAAACGGCGTCCCTGATCGCAAGCCCAGACCACCGCATACGGCGCTGGTCATCGGTGGTGCGCCCGTTAACCTTCTGGACAGCGGCCAGCAGCGTTTCGAACTGCGCGTCGATCAGTGCTTTCGGTGTCTGCGTGGCGTCATACTTCAGCTTTACCGCCTGCGCGATGTTCCGCTGAATCCTGCCCATCTCGACACAGAAACGGAAGAAGCCGATCAGGCGGAAAACCTTCTTGGCGCGGGTGTTCTGCGCGCCCGTCAGACTGTTGCGGTAGGCGACCACATGCTCCGTCTTGATGTCGCCGAGATTCACCAGCCCCTTGCCGAGAACAAACTGGGAGAAGTGTTCGAGTTCAAATTTGAGCTTCGCCGTGTGCTTCGCGGTGACCCCAGACGCTGCCTTGGTATCGAGAAAAGTCTTCACTGCGTCGTCGATCAGCGTCGTCAACGCGCCCGCAGGGATCGGCGTCGGCTCGCCCTTGGCGGCCGCTTCGAATCCATTCATCAGCTCGCGCGCTTTTTTCTCCGCGACTTCACCGTCGCAACTGTCGGCGGCCACGCGGTGAAGGTTTCCATCGCGGAACCATGTAAGTTGTTTCGGGCAGTCGCAGCCGATCCGCGTGTCGTCACCTGCCCATTTGCACTCGCTTCGATGACGGCTGTAGACTCTGACCTTCGGAACGGCGCGCGCTTTCCGCTGCCGTTTGATAACTGGGGCCGATGCTACGGCTGCTGCGTCCATAACGATTCTCCCTTTGTGGGTTCCACTAAACTTCCACTGATAGGAGTCTCGCTCTGACGCTAACCATATGAAAAATAACGGAGGTAACCCATTTTGAGTAACGTCCCTCCGGGACTCGACTTTGTTGTACTTTTGCTACCCGGCACTGACGCGGCCGGGCTTTCCTGTGTCGCCGCTTCGCGGGTGAAGGAATAGCGCGGTCCGCTTTTTTGCGGCCCTCGGGGTTGTGACTCAGACTCCTCTCGCCGGTCCGCCGGGCGGGGGCGCCCGGCTCTCCACATGCAAGCCTCCGCCCTAGCTTGCAACCGCTTCTTCCAGACGACACTCTTCCGCCGTCTTGTCGAATCTGAGCCCCATGAATACCGGCGCCCGCAGCTTCATGCCGCCGTCCGGGGTTTCGTGGGTCCACTCTGCGAACTTAATTTCCGCCACAAGTTCCGGCCGCACAAACTGGACTTTTCGCAATCCGCCGATCTCGCCGTAAAACGGATTCTGTTTCGTCTTGAGCGGCTGCAAGCGAGCAAACATTTCCTTAAGCGTCTTGTGATCAAAGCCAGTGCCAACCTGCCCGACGTGAATGAGCCGGCTTTTCTGGTCGTACAAGCCAAGCACCAGCGCGCCAAAATATTCGCGGCTGCCCTCCGGATCGGTGTAGCCTCCGATGACGCACTCCTGACGTTGCGTAATTTTGATTTTCAGCCAATCCCGCGACCGCTTCTCTTCGTACATGCTGCTGCGCTTTTTGGCGACGATGCCTTCCAGTCCGCGCTGCTTTGCCGCTTCGAAAAGATCAAGGCCCTTTTCGGGATAATGATCTGAATAGTGAACGACGTCGCTCTTGCCCGCTACGATCCTCTCTTGCAGCAGCTGCTTGCGTTGCTCGAGCGCGACGTGGCGCAGATCTAGGCCATCGAGGTAGAGCAGATCGAACGCATAGTAGATGACCGGCACACCTTCGCGTCGTGGCATACGGCGCTTCCCCGTTCGGAATCCGGTCCGCTGCTGCATCAAACTGAACGATGGGCGGCCCTCTTCATCGAGCGCGGCAATCTCTCCGTCAAGAATAGCGCGCTCAGCTTTCACGTATTGCGGCAGGCTGCCGAGCTCCGAAAACTGCGCAGTCAGGTCATTCTGGCTGCGCGACATCAGACGCACGCGGCCGTCCTCGATGAAGGCAATGGCGCGGTAGCCGTCCCATTTAATTTCGAAAAGCCAGTCAGGATTGTCGAAAGCCTTGTCGATCGGAGTCGCCAGCATGGGGTGGATGACTGTGGGCATGGGCCTCTGCTCCGCGCCTGGTATGGCTTTAACCGCAGGGGACGCAGAGTTCGCGGAGGATTTCTTGCTTCTGGATTTGGAGGCAGTCTCCCCGGGCGCGGCGACTTTGGACGCGGCAGCGATGTCCTTGGCCTTAGCTACACTTCGCGCCGCCGGGCTAGGGTCCTTTTTTTTATTTTTCTTCGCGCCCTCTGCGCTCTCGGCGGTCAACGCTTTCTTTTTTTTTAGATCCGCTCGCGCGATTGCGTCCGCCAGCCACGCGGCCTTAACCTTCCCCCGCGATGCCGGACGGCTGCTCTTCCATTCCGCGGAGCCTTCGTCACCGGCGATCTGCGCCATAGTGCGGCCGGTGAGGATGGAGGTGTCGTATTTGTCGATGTCGAATCCCGCTACCACTTGATCGTCTTTTTTCTTGATCAGGAGCCATTCGTTTCCCTTGCTCCCGGGTCGGCGGGCCTTGATGTGCACGAGCGCGAAATCGCCCTTGAGCCGTTTCCCTTTTAGACGAAACTTCAGATCGCCTTTCGCCAGCATCGCGGCCGCTTCTTTTTCCGTACCCGGAACGTACTCGCCGTTGACGGGGACCGGCGACAGCGGCTCCCAAGTGCCGGTGTCCCAAACCATCACCGTACCGCCGCCGTAGTTGCCCTCGGGAATGGTGCCTTCAAAATCGTAGTAAGAAACCGGATGATCTTCGACCTGCATGGCCAGACGCTTGTCGGCAGGATCGAGCGACGGACCTTTGGGGACGGCCCACGACTTGAGCACGCCTTCCATCTCCAGTCGAAAATCATAGTGCAGTCGCGTTGCGGCGTGGCGTTGTACGACAAAACGGTGACGAGATTGTTTTTCGACCTTAGGCGGAGGCTCGGGAGTTTCTTCAAACCGTCGTTTTCGTTTGTATTCTTGAAGCGACATGGTGGCTATTGTAATTCCGCGAGGCCAGTGTGGAGACGGGCGCCTCGCCCGTCCAAGCCGAGCGCAGCTCGGCAGCTGCCTGCGGCCAAGGCGAGTCCGGATTCGCGCCTAGATGCCACCCGACAGAAATGCCAACCCAAGGCCGTATACTGTTCCGGCTCCCGAGGAGAGATGCATGTATCCCCTGCCGCGACCAAGAAATCTGCGCGCCGTTTGTCTTTTTCCTTTGCTCGCCACTGCGCTTCTGCAAGCGCAAGCCCCGCAGCCGATCTCTGCCGCGCTGCGGGAGAAGATTGATGCGGTCACAAAGCAGGCGCTGACCGGCACCGGCGTTCCAAGCGCCTCAATCGCCATTGTGCAAGCTGGAGCGATCACCTATCTCCAGGCCTATGGTGACGGCCGCATCGAGCCGCACGCGCCGGCGTTGCCTTCGATGCGCTACAGCATCGGTTCCATCAGCAAGCAGTTTACGTCGACTGCGGTGCTGTTACTCGCGGAACAGGGGAAGCTCTCGCTCGACGATCCCGTGTCGCGATTCGTGCCCAACCTGACCCGCGGCAACGAAGTCACGATTCGTGAATTGCTCTCCCATACATCGGGCTACCAGGACTACTGGCCGCAGGACTATGTACCGCCGTTCATGCTGCAGGCCATTACGGCCGACAAAATTCTCGATCAGTGGGCGCGCAAGCCGCTGGATTTCGAGCCGGGAACCGATTGGCAATATAGCAACACCAATTTTGTGATTGCGGGACTGATCGTAGAGAAGGCCAGCGGCGAGCCTCTGCTGCAATTTCTGAGCAAGCACATCTTCGCGCCGCTGGGAATGAAGAGCGTCATGAACATCGACCAGAACCTGCTCGCCGAAACCGACGCGACCGGCTACCTGCGCTATGCGCTCGGGCCGCCGCGACTGGCGCCAAAAGAGGGAAAGGGCTGGCTGTTTGCCGCGGGTGAACTCGCCATGCCCGCCGAAGATCTGGCGAAGTGGGATATCAGCATGATCAATCAGGCCGTGCTCCGGCCGGCGTCCTACGCGCAGATGGAAAAAGAAGTCGTGCTCAAGAACGGCTTGGGAACGCGCTATGGCTTGGGCGTTGACCTGCGGCAGGAATTCGGACAGCGCGCCATCGAGCATGGCGGCGAAGTCTCCGGCTTTACCGGGCATAATATGGTTTTTCCGGACGCACGCATGGCTGTGGTCGTCCTCGTCAATGAGGATTCGGTCGATGCCTCAGGCGACATAGCCCGCAAGATCGCCGCTTTGCTTTTCCGTGAAGCCGATGCCGGCAAGCAGGAGGACCAGTCCCGCGAAATATTCGCGGCGCTACAACAAGGCAAGATCAATCGCGCCTTGTTCACCGAAAACTGCAACAGTTACTTCAGCGAACAGGCTCTCCAGGATTTCGCCAGCAGCCTTGGGCCGCTGGGATCGCCGACGGAGTTTACACAGACCTACAAGCAGGATCGCGGAGGAATGACGTTTCGCTTGTTCGAAGTGCACTTTAAGCAAAAGACGGTCGAGGTTTGGGAACGGATTATGCCCGACGGCAAGATCGAGCAGTATCAAGTGAGCGCGAAATAATCGGCGCAGGTGAAACCACATCGCATGAAACGAAACGCATGAAGCGTGAATATCCGGAGTCTCCGCTGGTGGGTGTGGGCGCGGTCATCGTCGAGAAGAATCGTGCCCTGCTGATTCGGCGTGGAACCGCGCCGCTGCTTGGGGAGTGGTCCTTGCCGGGCGGCGTCCTCGAATGCGGTGAAACTCTGCGCGAAGCAGTGGCGCGTGAAGCTCGCGAGGAGACAGGATTGGTCGTCGAGACGGATGAGATGCTGGGCGTGTATGAGCGTCTGATCCGAGACGACGAGGGACGGTTGTGGTATCACTATGTGCTGATTGATTTTTTGTGCCGTCCGACTAGCGGCGATCTCAAAGCGGGGAGCGATGCCGCGGATGTTCGCTGGTTCACACGCGACGAATTGCCAGCGCTCAACCTGGCGTATGACGCGAATGACGTCGTCCTTAAGGGACTGGCGCGGACGTGAGGAGTTACCGCGGGTCCAGTGCAAGTGCCGAGCTGCGCTCGGCTTGGGACGGGCGAGGCGCCCGTCCCCACACGAGAAACTCTTAGTCCGCCATCTTGGCCACGTGCACGGGGAAGCCAGTCTTCGGCAGCAGCGACGTTAGCTCGAACACCTTGAAGCCGTCGCCGGTGATTTCCGTTTGGCGATAGATGCCCGGCTCGGTTTCCGCCGTTTCGTGGCGGCCCTGCAGTTCGTTGAGAAACTTCTGCGCGTCTTTGCTGCTGGCCTCTCCGCTTTTGGCACGCGTCACCACGGCCTCGGTGGCATAGGAGCGGGCAAGTTTCGGCCAGTACTTTTGCAGCAACTGCGTGCTCGCGAAAATATCAGCCCAGACAATTTCTCCGTTCACCGCGACCACAACGCCCACCGCGTTCTTATCGCGCAGTTGGCGGATGACGCTTTCGTAGTTGCGTTGTACCGGCTCGGCTACAGCATCAACCTGCTTTTGAACTTCCTTATTGTCCATGACGCGCGCATAAGAGGTGGTCGAATTCACTTCCGCGGCAGCCGGAGCCGGAACAATCGCGGCCATTGCCTCCTTCGATTTTCCTACGTTGTCCCAAACCTGCTGCTGATTCTTGGCCGCCATTGCGCTTCCGCGCACACCAAACGAAGCTACGACACCGCCGGCGGCGCCGCCGCTGCTGAATTCATTCTTACCGTTCGCTGCCACCCAACGTCCGGGCTCCACGCAGAATACACTTAGATCAACCGGATCACTCTCGGGGGGCACGATGCGGTCTTTGCCGATCACGCGATCCTGCTTGCCGCCTGTAACTATCTCGCCCGCGAGGAGTAACAAGGGCCGCTTCGAGTTATTAACCAGGACCAGCCGATTCACCTCCGCGTCGCGTATGGGATGCATGATGGCCGGGTCACCGTGCCGGTGACGGATGAGGCCACGCGCTTGCCCTGCTTCAGTCACGACCACGTCGCCGCTGCGCAGGCCTTCATCGAGGGTGAGAAACTCTACTGTGTCATATGACTTACTGGCTACCACGGGAAAGACGGTCAGGTTGCCACTGCGAATCGGGCTGAGCAGCGAATAACCGGACGTTGGCGCCACTTCGCCCGCTTGCAGCAGGCACGGAACCACAACAGCCGCCACTACCAACAAAGCGATCCCAGCAACCACCCTTGCCAGCCGCATAATTGGGCCTCCCAGCAGTAAAGACACGAGTGCAGACACTGATGCTCCCGCGCGTGCGCGATCTTCTGCATGCGCTCTGCATGCGCCGCCGCCCCGGCACGCCCATCCCCTTCTAAGATAGAGCGTGCCGGGGAACTCATCCGCGAGTCTTCCAGGAGTGTCTTTCTCTGCTCGCTGATCGAAGAACGTACGATTTCTACTTCCTTGCGTCTAAAAAATTGCTAGCATCATCTGGGACATGCTCAGCTGGGAAATGCCAAAGCCCGCCCAATCCGGCCAGGGAGCAGACGTTGACATTGCTGCCGCGCTTTACGAGCGCAGCGGGGCTGCGGCTTACGATGTGAGCGCGGAGCAATTCGCGGCGATCGTCGACGAAATTCTGCGCAAGTATCTTTTGCAGAATTCGGTTCAGAATTCGGCGCAAAATTCGGCCGCAAATTCCTCCGACGTTTCTGCCGACCAGAAAACCGCCTTCTGCGCCGGGCTGCGTCTGGAGGAACTGGCGCTGGCGCGCGCGTGTGCCGCGGGAAACGAGCGGGCGTGGCAGGACTTCATCAACCGCTACCGGCAGAAGCTGCACAGCATGGCACTGCACATTACGCGCGACGGCGCTCATGCGGCCGAGTTGGCGGATTCGCTGTTTGCCGATCTGTATGGCGTGAACGCGCGCGATGGAGTACGCAGGTCGAAGCTCGTGTTCTACACCGGCCGCGGTTCGCTCGAAGGCTGGCTGCGCACGGTGATGGCGCAGGAGTTCATCAATCGCTATCGCAAACAGAAACGCACGGTCAGTTTGGAAGAGCAGACGGAAGAGGGTGTGCAGTTTGCGGCGGCGGTTCCTGAACCGGCTTGCGCTTCCGACAAACTGCTGGAAACGGCTACCGATGAGGCGCTGGCAGAACTTTCGTCCGAGGACCGGTTTACGCTGGCGTCTTATTATTTGGATGGGCGGACGCTGGCCGAAATCGCGGGCACGCTGGGGCTGCACGAATCAAGCGTCAGCCGGCGGCTCGAACGGCTCGCAACGGGGCTCCGGAAGCGCATTCTGGCGGGACTGCGCATGCAGGGAATGAGCCATGCCCAGGCCACGGAAGCGCTGGCAACCGACGTGCGGGATATACAGTTGAATTTGCGCTCGCGTTTGACGCAAGATTCCGGGGCGAAACCGTTCCCTGGGAGAAAGGTCCCCGCACAGGATGCGGGTGACGGGAGCACTGATTGAGGGAAGCAATGACTGACGGAAAATGACTTACGGAGACGACTGACGGAAACATGACTGAAGTACCCAAAATCGTACATGACCGCCTGCGGGCTGCTTTGCCTGGCCGAGCCGCGCCCGAGCAAACGCATCCGGATCCGGACCTGCTCGCGGCTTTTGCCGAGCAGGCGTTATCGGCGACCGAGCGCGACGGCGTACTCCAGCACCTGGCGCTCTGCGGAGACTGTCGCGAGGTGGTCGCACTTTCGCTTCCGGCTGCGGACAGGGTGCCGCCTCAGACTGCGCCTCAGACTGCGGACGTGGATGGTGTCCGGACCGATGTCCGGACGGCGGTCTCGCGGGTGGGGGCGCCCGCGCCACACAAGCTAAGATTTGCCTGGCCGAATCTGCGCTGGGCGGCGCTGGCAGCGGGAGTTGTGGTGGCTGCCGCGGCGCTTCTGCTGTATCCGGGAAAACTGAATCAGGCGACGCTGCCTTCCGTAAACCCGCAGGTTGCGACTACTTCGCCGCCAGCTTCGGGCTCGCAGATCGCATCGTCGTCAGTCCCGTCGTCAGCCCCGCCGTCGTCGATCACCTCATCCCGAACGGACCAACTCGCAGTCATGGTCAAGACTGACGAAGCACAACCAAAGTCGGAATTGCGGCTTTCCAAGAAACTCAAGGCTGGACAGGTCGTGACGCCTTCGCCTCAAGCGGAGTCCGGCATACTGCTTGCCGACAACAACAAGGATTCAGGCCAGGCAGGGAAGCTGTCGGCGACGCCACCGGCCAGCGCCGGGGCGTTCCATTACGATGCACGAAGCAGTCGAGCGGCGAGTGAAACCGTCGAGGCTTCTGGCGCAGCCGCCGCAGTAACGACAGAGCCTTCCACCGAAAACGCCCTGGTGGCGCGGAATAACGCGCCTGGGAACGACGCACCAGCGATTGAAAAGGCGAAGCCGGCGCTACAAGAAAAGCAAGCGGATGAGGAGGAGCAGAAGACTCCGGCAGCGGCTGTCCCCGGACCGGTCAGGTTACAGGCCAGGAATGTGATGTCTGCCGCAACACTGGCGTCCACCGCGAAACAGTCTCTAGCGCCGCATGTCACTTGGGCGATTACCGCGGGTGCCCTGCAACGGTCACTGGACAGCGGTCAGAGCTGGCAAGACGCTTTGCACGCGGACCATCCATTGCTCTGCTACGCGAGTCACGACGAGCACGTATGGACGGGCGGGCAGGCGGGCACGCTCTTCCACTCCGCTGACAATGGTGTAACTTGGGTGCAGGTGCAGCCTTCCATCAAAGCGCGGCAACTTAGTTCGGACATAACTCACATTGAGCTGCGGAACAATGAATTGCGCGGCAATTTGCGGGATGACGCGCGCCGGGCGGAGATTATAGTTTCAACCAATAACAACGAAATCTGGAGCAGTGCCGACGACGGAAAAACCTGGGACCGGAAGTGATCCGCCACTTCTGACGAATCTGCCTTCACGAGCTACCCGCAAACCGCCACCTTCGAATCCGACTTTTCGCTTGCAACCGACCGGTCGGTTTGGTACCATCACGACAATTGTTGATGCAACGGCGACGAATGGATGGAGTCTCCGACGAATGAGCTTTGAAATCCCCAGAATACGAGTATGCCCGTTCATTTCGGTGCGCGGGGAGAGTGCGGGGGAAAGAGTGAGCTGAGGAATTAGAAATCGTAAGTGCTCCCGAATCCCACCCGCCAGAAACGCTGGCATGGTGGGTTTTGTTTTTTTCGAGGACAGCGTAGGAGGCGGCGGCTAAATTTCAATCGCCGGCCGCAGCGCCTGAAGGCGCTCTCATCGCGCAGCACTGTGGCATGGCTGAAGGCATGCCCTGATACGAATCAAAATTGCACGAATCGAACTTGCACGACGAACTTGCACGAATCGGACTTGCCCGACAAACTTGCACAACGGACTGGCAGAGAGGGCCCATGACGGATCAGAAAACCAGGGATCAGAAAACTGCGGATCAGAAAATCGCGGATCAGAAAATCGCGGATCACAAAACCACGCCCACTATAAGCAAGAACAAGACGACAATGACCGGGGCCGGCATTCTTTGGGAATGTCTGGAACGTGAAGGCGTGAAGGATGTCTTTGGCTATCCTGGCGGCGCCATTCTGCCGGCCTATGACGCGTTGAAGCATAGCAAGATCCATCACATCCTGGTGCGTCACGAACAGGGCGCAACCCACATGGCCGACGGGTACGCCCGCGCCAGTGGAGAAGTCGGAGTTGCGGTCGCGACCTCGGGGCCGGGAGCGACCAACATGGTCACGGGAATCGCCACCGCCATGCTCGATTCCTCGCCGATCGTCTGCATCACCGGGCAGGTGGGCAGCAAGCTGATCGGCTCGGACGCGTTTCAGGAAACCGACATCACCGGCGTGACTCTTCCCATCACCAAGCACAACTATTTGGTGACCCACGCCAGCGAAGTGGCGCGCACGGTACGGGAAGCTTTTTACGTGGCGCGTTCGGGGCGGCCTGGCCCGGTGCTGATCGATATCACGAAAGATGCGCAGCAGAGCACGTGCGAGTTCGACTGGGAGGCGGCCAAGCCGCAATTGCCCGGTTACCGTCCCGACCTTTCGCCAGAGCCGCGCGAATATGAGCAGGCGCTGGAGTTGATCCACAATTCGAAGCGGCCCGTAATTCTCGCCGGGCACGGCATCATTATTTCTGGAGCCATGCGCGAGGTGCGCGATTTTGCCGAGCGCGCCGGCATTCCGGTCGCGCTCACGCTTCTTGGCCTCGGTGCGTTCCCGGCATCGCACCCGCTCAATCTCGGCATGATGGGCATGCACGGCGAAGCCTGGGTGAACCACATGATCCAGGAAGCGGACCTGCTGCTGGCCTTCGGCATGCGCTTCGACGACCGCGTTACCGGCAACCTGAAAACTTACGCGCCCAATGCCAAGAAGATCCACATCGAGATCGATCCCGCGGAGATTAACAAGAACGTCAAAGTCGATGTGCCACTGGTTGGCGATTTGCGCGAAGTTCTGCTGGAGTTATTGCCACACGTCGAATCCATCGACCGCAGCGAGTGGCTGGATACCATTGACAAGCTGAAGGGCGATTCCGCGGTGCGCGACATCCAGAACCTGCCCGACAGCGGCCATCTCTATGCCGCGCATGTCATCAATGATTTGTGGCGGCAGACGCGCGACGGCAACACCATCGTCGTAACTGACGTTGGCCAGCACCAGATGTGGGAGGCGCAGTATTACAAGCATGAGCATCCGCGCTCGCTGATTACTTCCGGCGGATTGGGCACGATGGGTTTCGCGCTGCCCGCCGCCATCGGCGCCAAAGTCGCTTGCCCGGAAGCCGAGGTTTGGGTGATTGTCGGCGATGGCGGGTTCCAGATGACCATGTGCGAACTGGCGACGATTGTGCAGGAAAATCTGAAGATCCATATTGCGATCATCAACAACGGCTATCTCGGCATGGTGCGGCAGTGGCAGGAATTTTTTTACGACCGCAATTATGCGGCGACGCCTTTGCTTAATCCGGATTTCGCGAGGTTAGCGGACGCCTACGGTATCCGGAACGCGACTGTCTCGGAGAGGTCGCAAGTCGTGCCTGCGGTCGAATCGGCGCGTCAGCACGATGGGCCGATGCTGATCAATTTCAAGGTTGAACAGGAAGATACTGTCTATCCGATGGTCGCGGCCGGCGCGGCGCTGAACGATATGATTCGGCGGCCCAGCCCGATTGTTGAGACGGCGGAAGACGAGTAGAGAGCTGGGAAAGTGAAGTTCTGCGAGCACCCGAGCTGCCGAGGGGGGTCTTCGGCTGGGAGAAGAGGGCTGAACCACAGGGGGCACGGAGGCGCACAGGGGAAACCACAGAGGAGTAGGCAGATGCGCCTTAGCTGACGGCCAGGAGCTGACACTGAGAGCTTAGAGCTTGGATCTAGCTTATGTCTAACGACGGTCGAAACTTATGCTGAATACATTCATGGTGTACGTGGAAAATAAGCCGGGTGTCCTTACCCGCGTGGCTTCGCTGTTTCGCCGCCGCGCCTTCAATATCGATTCGCTCACGGTGGGGCGCACTGAGAAGCCAGAAGTGTCGCGCATGACCATTACCGTCGACGCCGACCGCGACCAGGCCCGCCGCATCGAAGCCAATCTGTACAAACTTGTCAACGTGCTGCTGGTCGAAAATATCACCAATCAACCGGCCATCATCCGGGACCTGGCGATGATCCGGGTGGCGGCTACTCACGATGCGCGCTCCCACGTGCTCGAACTCGCCGCCGTGTTTCGCGCGCGAGTGGTCGATGTCTCTCCCGAATCGTTGACCATCGAAATCACCGGCGCGGAAGACAAGATCGACGGACTGCTCGAAGTGCTGCGTCCGTATGGCGTGTTGGAGATGGTTCGCACTGGTATTGTCGCCATGCGACGTGGCAGCAAGTCTAGCGACGCCGCCTCCGCAATGGAACGTACGACGCAAGGCTCCGCAGATTCAAGCTCCGCAAATTCGGGCGCCGCCAATGACGATGTCTCCTACTCCGTGTAGGACGGATGATTCATCGAGGACTGGAGTATTGGATCTCCGCGCCGGCAGCTCAAAAGCTCACCTGACTGGTTAGGCCCAGTCATTACTGGTAGGTTATTCCATAATTTTCTCTGTGTTCCTCTGTGTCCCCTGTGGTGAGGATCTCGCGACCCTTGCCGACGCGTGGTCCCGAATCCTCTGCCTAACGAAGTAGGCCCTTTCTTCTTTCCTTTTCCCTTCTCCACTCTCTCCGGGCGATTGACTCTTCGCCTAACCCCGAAATGGACGTGCGTCGCAGGCCTGCCAATTCGTTCGCGCCGAAGGTGCCGGGTGCGTGGCCGTTTGGGCACTGAGACTGCTCCGTCTGAAGAATGATCGCGCCGTACTGAGAGCTTTCTAATTGCGCTGGAGGCGTTCCGAGCGACCGAGGGGAGGCACCCGAAGAATCGAGATCAGCAGGTCTTTCCGTGCTCAAGCGAGAGAAGAGCCGTGCCGATGGAGACGGTATTCGCTATGAATTCCGCCGACATTGGCAAAGCGTAGTGGTCGAGAGCTACCTACCGAAAGCTAGTAACGAGTAACGAGTAACGAGTAACGAGTAACTAGTAACTAGTAACTAGTAACTAGTAGCGAGTAAAGAAGAGATCAATTTCATCGTCACCGGCCAGCCTCGCTTGAGGACAGCAGACATGCAGCCAGTCCGCATATTAATCGTCGATGATTCGGCGGTCATTCGAAAGTTACTGGGCGATCTGCTGTCATCCGATCCGGAGATTGTCGTCGCCGGCACGGCGGGAAACGGCAGTCGGGCGCTGGCGCGGATTCCAGAGGTCAAGCCGGATCTGATTACGCTCGACATTGAAATGCCCGGCATGGATGGCCTGGAAACGCTGGTCGAGATTCGCAAACTCTATCCCAGACTGCCGGTGATTATGTTCAGCGCTCTCACCGAGCGCGGCGGGACTGCAACCCTGGATGCGCTGGCGCGGGGCGCCAGCGACTATGTCACCAAACCCTCCTCTAACGAGACCGTAGAAAGCTCGCACGAGCGAGTGCGGGAAGAGCTGATGCGAAAGATCAAGTCCTTGTGCGCCGTGGGCCAGCCGCGGCAGGGGGCAGGGCCGCCGCCCATTCTTGTCTTCCCCGCCCCGCAGACGCGGATCGACGTGGTCGCCATCGGCGCGTCGACCGGTGGACCGAACGCGTTGACGGAACTGATCCCGGGATTCGCCGCAGATTTCCCCGTGCCCATCGTGATTGTGCAGCACATGCCGGCCCTGTTTACGCGACTGCTCGCCGAGCGTCTCAATACGCTCAGCCCGCTCGATGTGCAAGAAGGCAAGGCGGGGCAGAAATTGCAGCGAGGTCAAGTCTGGGTTGCGCCCGGCGACCATCACATGACGGTAGCTCGGAAAGGCACTGATTTCGTGCTGGGCATCAATCATGATCCGGCGGAAAATTCCTGCCGCCCCGCGGTCGATGTGTTGTTCCGCTCGGTGGCTCAAACCTATGGTGCAAACGTGCTGGCGGTGGTACTCACCGGCAGGGGAACGGATGGCACTCGTGGGTCGGCCGTCATACGGGAGGCAGGCGGGGCGGTCATTGTCCAGGACGAAGCGTCCTCGGTGGTTTGGGGTATGCCCGGCAGCGTGGTTGCCGCCAACCTTGCCGATCGCATATATCCACTGGCGGGCATTGGGCCGGAAGTTGTGCGCAGGGTATTCATGCGGAGAGCTTTAGCGACGGCTGGCCGCCCGTGAAGACAATCAGACGCCAACGATCTGCTCAAGGCGCAGATTCGCTTTGACCGCGTGAACCTGAGTGACGACCGTAAGATATTGTTCCGGAAAGGGCTCGACGTCATCTTCTGCTGCAATGTCCTGATCTACTTCGACCTGGCCTCCAAGCGCCGTGTCGTACAGCATTTTTATTCTAATCAATTCTGTTTGTGCGGTGACTTATCGAGGCAAAAAAAACGCCCTGAGCGGTTAAGCTCAGGACGCCTTCGGCAGCCCTCCCCCAGAACTGCCAAACTACTGGTCATCCTATGTCCGTTTGGCCGCACTGTAAATGTCACCTTCGTAATGTAATGCTTGCGAATAAGTACCATAGGTCATGCGCGAAGGTAATCTCACTCGCCTGAGTAAATAAGTTCTATCTGTCTGAAAGCAAGAGGGAAAAACCCTCAAAAGAGTATTCCCCGTGGTTGGCCCTCAGTTACTCGCACGTCAGAACATTAGCCCTGGAGGGGCGGCGCAGCTTAGTCCAGCGGTTAAAGTGCGGGGTAAACGCGATTCATTGGCCTTGCGTACTGGCAGACGCGCGCACCCTCTCCTGGCAAGCGTGCGCCGCGGTCAACACTTTGTCAAAAGCTACGTCTGTGCGAAGTTTTGCGAGCAGCGGATCAGAAAGCAGATTTTCGTACGCGCAATAGTTTTGCTCGACCGCGCTCTGGAGCAAGTGAAGCGCCGCTTGTTTTTTGCCGCAGTACGCGAAGAGAGATCCCTGGTAATACCACGTCTCGGGATCGGGCTCGGTGGGCAGACTGGTTTCAGCGTCGTGCGCCATCCGGTCCAGATCCGCAGCGGGCCGCAACTGGAGACAGGACTCCAGCAGATCGCGGTGATAGCGCGGCGCGGTTGGCATGCGCTTCACCGCCTCGCGTGCCTCCGTAATCTTCCCCTCGCGCAAAAAAATGGATGGCATCGCATACGCGGCCCATTCCGAACCCGCATCCAGACGGACAAAATCGGCGGCCCGTTCAGGGTTGCCCATCTCCATAAACGCCCACGCGCAAGAACGAAAAGTATAGTTACCAGGATCGAGCGCCAGCGCCGTATTGCATTCATTCGCCGCTTGCTGCAGCATTCCGGCATAACGATAGACGTAGCTCATGACAAAATGGGCCTGGGCACTGTCCGGACGACGCTTGACCAGCGCCTGGGCAGCTTCGTAGGCCTTGCCGAGTTCGCCTCGCGAAACGCGGTTCTCGATCAGTTGTCCGGCGGCAACGATCCGATTCGGATCTAGTTCAATAGCGCGTTCGCAGGCTTTGTTGGAGCGCTGGAACATGGGCTCGCCACCATCGGAATAGTCCGCGTCATAGTAGCAACGCAATCCGAGCTGTTCCCATGCCGGCGCGTAGGTCGGATCCATGTCGACAACGCGCTCGAGAACCGCGATGGCATCCTTATTTGGCCCCGCATCATGCGGCAGCGCGAGGCTATGCAGGTAGAGATCGTAGGCCTCAGGATTCTTTGGACGCGTGCCGGTATCGAGAAAACCGCCGGCGATACCGAGCGCCGGCAGCAACCCTTGACGGATCTGGGCCGCCAT
Organism: uncultured Acidobacteriaceae bacterium; assembly: GCA_963772195.1. Taxonomy (GTDB): domain Bacteria; phylum Acidobacteriota; class Terriglobia; order Terriglobales; family Acidobacteriaceae; genus Acidiflorens. Next base: position 525,527 of record CAVYWE010000008.1, read on the forward strand.
CTGCGCTTGCAATGCGATCAGGTCCTGAGCGGGCGCGGTCACGGTGGTCTGCCACAAAAGCTTGTCCCCTTCCACCTGAATCGCCTCCAGCGTAATCAGAAGGCGGTCGCCTTGCTTCAGGAAGTGTCCGGTAAGAACGTTGGCGACGTGCACTTCCTTGCCCGCCTGCTGCGGATCGACGTCATTGCCGACAAACTTGCGCGTAATCGCGGACGGACGAACGTCAAGCCTCCGGGTGTACGTGAGCGTGTTGGCAATCTCATCGGCGAGCGCGAAGCGAAGAAAATCCACGCTGATGTCGCCATTCATGTTCTGCAAGGGCAGCACCGCAATGGTGTTCTTCGGCGCGCCACCGCCCGCCATCCGACGCTGCTTGAGCCACCATGCTCCTACCGCGGCCAAAACCATGAGCAGCACCGCGCTCACTGCCACCAGAAGATAAAGTGAGAACTTGCTGGTGGACGCCTGAAATGTATTGGTGGCAATGCGATAAGGCAAGGCTGGGCGCCGCGCCCCGGTCTTGGTTAAACCCGATTCCGTTTCCTTCCGCAACGACTGGAGATCGCCCTTCATCGCCAGCGCGTTGGGGTAGCGGTGTCCCCGTCCTTTTTCCATGGCCCGGCCGACGATGCCCTCGAAGTCCCGAGGGAGCGTGGGGTTGAGCTGAAGAGGCGAGACCGGCTTCTGGTTCAGGACCGCGTCCAGCGTGGTGATCACGTTGCCCGTCGCAAAAGGCTTCTTGCCGGTTGCCATTTCGTAAAGCACCACGCCGAACGAGAACAGATCGCTCCGCGGATCCAGTTCCTCGCCGCGCGCCTGCTCCGGAGACATGTAAACCGCCGTTCCCGGAATCACGCCCATCGCAGTCAGGGAGTCTTCCATCGCCACGTCGCTCGATCCCGGCTCGCGCGCCGACTTCGCCAATCCGAAATCGAGGATTTTTGTCTGACCGCTCTGCGCCACAAAAATATTTGCCGGCTTGATGTCGCGATGAATGATCCCCTTGGCATGCGAGGCCGCCAAAGCATCCGCCACCTGGATGCCGATGTCCAGGATCTCGTCGAGTTCCATCGGCGTCCCGCGCATCCGCTCCTTCAGGCTCACCCCTTCCAGCTTCTCCATGACGATGAAGGGATGTCCTTCGTTGTCTTCGATATCGTGGATGGTGCAGATGCCGGGATGGTTCAACTGTGAAGCCTGGCGAGCTTCGCGCTTGAACCGGTCGAGCGACTTGCGGTCGTGGACCATCTCCGCCGGAATGAACTTGAGGGCGACGTGACGGGCAAGGCGCGTGTCTTCTGCCTCATACACCACGCCCATGCCACCACCACCAAGCTTTCCGACGATGTGATAGTGGGAGACTGTCTGGCCGATCATTCCGGGCCCTCAGTGCCGTCGGCGGCTATGTTAGGCCGCTGGCGAAGCCCCGGTCAACCCCTGTTCCCGTTGCCGCTATCCAGCCCCTAAAGGGGCGTCTGATTTCGGACAACTTACGGCATCGTTGAAGCGATGCCCTGATACGAAACGTGCCCGGGAAAACGTTGGTTTTCATCGGCCGGAGCGTCAATCATCACCGAAAAACCGGGGTTTTCCGCAAACTATCAGGGCCAGCTTTCCTCTCCACGCCAGCCTGCTAAAGCATCTTTCTCCGTTTGCCGATTCTTTATAACGTATCTCTGGATGCACGGGCCGGCCAATTGACAGCCCTCAAGCAGCCTCTTGTCTTAATGATGGTGGGGTCAAGTTCGTGGGCAGTGACCTGCCACGGAGGCTTGAATGAGCGGCCGTTCGTTCTTTGGCGCAGCGGAGTTTGGCGCAGCGGAGGTCGGAGGTTTAAGACTCATGCAGGCCTTAGTGGTCGATGATTCCGCTGTCTACCGCAAATTGATCGGCGATCATTTACGCGGCTGGGGTTTTGGCGTCACCCTCGCGGAGACCGGCTCCGAGGCTTGGGGAATCCTCGAGCAGCCGGATGCTCCCAAACTCGTTCTGCTGGATTGGGTGCTGCCCGATCTGGATGGCATTGAGCTTTGCCAGCGCATTAGGCAAGCCGGATCGTCCGGTCCTTATGTCTACGTGATCCTGCTCACCAGCAAAGAGGGTCACCAGAACATGCTCGAGGCCATGCAAGCCGGGGCGGACGACTATCTGATGAAGCCCTTCGATGAGCTGGAATTGAAGGCCCGCCTGCTGGTCGGTAAGCGGATTCTCGATTTGCAGGAAGAACTGGTTTCCGCGCGCGAGTCCATGCGCCGCGCCGCCACCCACGATAGCCTCACCGGACTGATGAATCGCGGAGAGATTGTGGGTATGCTGGTGCGGGAATTGGAGCCCGGCGCGGCGCGAGCACAAGCCGGTGGGAGTGATCCTTGGCGACGTCGACAATTTCAAAAGGGTGAACGACACCCTCGGCCATCTTTTTGGCGATGAGGCGCTGCGCGAAGTCGGCCGCCGGCTACGCGCTCAACTCCGCGTCTACGACGGTGTTGGACGATATGGCGGAGAGGAATTTCTTCTGATTCTCCCGAACTGTGATTTGCCCAACGCTCTGGCGCGCGCGAATGAGCTGCGCGAAACCGTTGCGAGTACACCTGTGGTTTGTTCCGGCGAGGAAAGACTTATCACCATGAGTATGGGAGTCGCCGTCTCTGATTGCGATGGTAAAAACGAAGTGGAAATGTTGTTGAATCGGGCCGACGCCGGCCTTTATGCCGCCAAGGAGAGCGGCCGGAACCGGATCGAGCACTTCACCCCCGCCGCCAAAAAGAGCGCCGCGGCGCGCGCGCGCAAACGCTAGAAATCATTTTTCCCGTAGAGACGCGGCTTACCGCGTCTCCCGCCGTGTCGAAAATGGACGGGCACAAGCCCCGTTTTTATAGGCTGAAGAAGTGGTAGCCTCTTCTGCAGGATGCATCCACGATCCGCTGCCTACTTGTTTCCCAACCTTCCAGCCCGCATCAAGCAGTGCGCTCGCAACGCCGGATTCGATCTCTGCGGCATTGCGCCGGTCCGCGACTTCGCCGAGTTGCAAGTCTTTCCCGCCTGGATCGCCGATGGAAAGCACGGCGAAATGAAATACATGGAAGCGCGCGTTGAGGCCGGCGAACTCAGGCGCGCGTCGCTCGCTCGAGTCGCTCCCTGGGCGCGCAGCGTGATCGTGTGCGCCATCAATTACAACACCGCGCATCCGTACTCGACTCAGGTACAGCCGGAAGAGGCCGGCCGGGGCTGGATTTCGCGCTACGCCTGGGCCCGTGAGGATTACCATGACGCCGTCCTTCGCCGCCTGCGCCAGGTCGAAGATGAATTGCGCGAACTTACCGACACCACTGGCAACTGGCCGCTGGGCACTGGCAACTTGCACTTCCGCTCCTACGTTGACACCGGCCCGCTGATCGAGCGCGTGTACGCTAAATACGCTGGCATCGGATGGATCGGTAAAAACACGTGCATCATCAACCAGCAGCTTGGATCGTGGCTGTTTCTGGGCGTAATCCTTACCTCGCTCGATTTCACGAAAGACGATCTCACGGAAGGTGACCTCACCGCCGACCTGCCTGCACCGGATCGCTGCGGAACTTGCACCCGCTGCATCACCGCCTGTCCAACGCAGGCGATCGTTGCGCCCGGAGAATTGGACGCGCGGCTGTGCATCTCCTACCTGACCATTGAGAAGCGGGGTGAGATTCCAGACAATCTGCGCTCGGGCATGGGACGGCACGTCTTCGGATGCGACATCTGTCAGGACGTTTGCCCGTGGAACCGCAAGGCGCCCGTGACTTCCGCGGCGGAGTTCGAGGCGCGGGAGGGGCTGGTGAATCCCGCGCTCGACTGGCTGGCTGAAATGCAGCAGGAAGAGTTTCGGGCGGTGTTTCGCGGATCTCCAATCCGGCGCGCGAAGCTTTCCGGCCTGCGGCGGAATGCGGTGATTGCGATGGGGAACAGCGGCGACAAGAAATTTGTGCCGACGCTGAAAAAACTCTGCGAAGATCCGGACCCGCTGGTCGCGGAACATGCGCGCTGGGCGGTCGAGACACTCGACTCGGCACCTGTCTAGATCGAAGCTTGATAGTGGAGAGCCGGGCGTCCTCGCCCGGCTGGCGTGACGGGCGGGGACGCCCGCGGCTCCACCAGCAATCCTGTGAGTTTACAATCGTCGCGGCATCTCAGAGGAGGACCCATGTTCCAGAAAGATCTGCTTCACGCCAAGCGCATTCTTATTACCGGCGGCGGCACCGGTTTGGGCAAAGCTACCGCCCAACGATTTCTGGAACTAGGCGCCGACGTCTATATCTGCGGCCGTCGCCAGGAAATTCTCGCGGCCACTGAAAAGGAATTGCGCGAGCGCGAGCGCGGCAAGATCCACGCCCATCCCTGCGACGTCCGGGACGCGGCAGCCGTCGAAGAAATGATCGCCTCCATCTGGGCCGAAGGTCCCCTTGATGTGCTCATGAACAACGCGGCAGGAAATTTTCTGGCGCGCACCGAAGACCTTTCATTGGGAGCGTTTCAGTCGGTGATTGGTATCGTCCTGATGGGCACGTTGCATGCGACGATGGCGTGCGGGCGGCGGTGGCTGGCCGCGAAGCGAGGGGGCGTGGTGTTGAATGTGACCACCACATACACGACGACGGGCTCGGCATATGTCGTGCCGTCGGCAGTGGCGAAGGCAGGCGTGCAGGCGCTGACGCGAAGCCTCGCAGTCGAGTGGGGCAATCGCGGGATTCGTATGAACGCCATCGCCCCTGGCCCGATTCCGACGGAGGGTGCATTCTCGCGTCTGCTGCCGCGTCCGGAATTGGAGGAAGCGGTGAAGAAACGAATTCCTCTGGGACGGTTTGGAACAATGGAAGAGTTTGCCAACCTGGCCGCATTTTTGGTTAGCGATGGCTCCGGGTACATCAATGGAGAAGTCGTGACCATGGATGGCGGGGAGTGGCTGCAAGGCGCCGGCGAGTTCGCGGCATTGGGACGCGAGCTGACGGAGAAGGAGTGGGCGATGATGAAGCCGAAACCAAAAACCTGAATCCACCGCAAGCTTGCGTGACGGCGCCAAATACGCCGCAAAAAACGAAAGCGTCCGGACTCGGTTAGAGTCATCGGACGCTCGTCGAACAGCCCTCCCCCGAAGTCTGCTCACCACTACTCTACGTTTTTGTCGCCACCTGGGGAATGGCACGAACGTGCGACCCCCTGTGGACCTGCTTTACCCAGCCAGGCATTAACCCTGAATGCGGGATTGCCTCACAACGATGGCCGCTCTGGGAGCCATTGCACAGCTCAAAGTGTTGGAAGAAACATATAAGAGTGATCTTGGCGGTTTAGCAAAAAGCACTCTTCTAAGCGTATCGGGAATGGCCCACAACGCGCTGCTGCGCGGCGTTGAGACATATAAAGTTACGTCCGCTTTTGCCGGCGATTTCCGTTGCCATTTCCCGTTAAGCTCGCTGCTGGGGAAAAAACCCTACCAACCTGGTAGGCCCTGAGATGCGAACAAGTTTGAACAGTAGCGCGACTACGGCGTGTAACCGCCCGCCTACGCGCAGCCATAGTCGGAGAGCCAGATGCCATATTTACCCTGGTTTCCGGCGGTACCGTGGAACGTGGGACTCGAAATGACGGTCGAGCCATCATCGGCAACCATGGTGATCACGTAGGTGGAGAACAATGTCGATCCCGGATAGAACACTGTGCCGGCACCGTCAAACGCAAAGCAATCGTCGAAAAACTCGTAGACGTAGTTGCCCAGAGGATAGTTATTGCTGCGAGCCAAAGAAGGCGCCAGAATCAGCATCAATTCGATTCCGACGCCTTCGTGCAAGACTCCGAGCTCATTGGGTGTTGGCGTTACTGAGAACTGCAACCGTATCGGTCAAGACTCCCGCTGTCGTTATTTCGCCGCCAAAGATGATCATCCGATGGTTGGACGAGTCATATACAGCACTGTGGTCAAGTCTTGGAAGGGGAGCTATTCCCCCGGGCGATTCCTTGCTCCAGGTGCCCGATAGCGCGTTAGCTTCGCTGAGAACCCAATCTTCGTTCAGGATATTCGTACCGTCATACCCACCAAAGATATGCATGGTGTTGCTCTTGGGGTCGTAGAGGGCTGTCTGGCCAAATCTAGGCGAGGGAGGTGGAAAAACATTGGTGTTCAGAGGTCCCGACCAGCATGCCGCCCCGTTGCACAGCCCGGACGGTGTGTCATCGGCGTCGGACAGAGTCCAAGTGTCGCTGTAGAAGGTGCCGGTAAATGTGTTGAAGCCTCCGAATACGATCATGGTGTTGTTCGTGACGTCGTAGACAGCAGCAAACGATTCCCTGGCTGCAATGGGGCTAGAGCTCTGAGGAACGGAATTTATCCAGGTTGGAGTTCCGCCCAAGCCGTTGGCGTTCTCAAGCACCCAAACGTCGTGGAATTCTACGCTGCTGCCGTCATTCCCCCCAAAAACGATCATCCGGTTCGAGGTGGGGTTGTAGACGGCCGAATGATTGTACCTGGCCGTAGGCAGTGGTCCCGATGGACTGAGCTTCACCCAAGTCGGTGTCCCGCCGACCCCATTCGCGTTCTCTAAGACCCAAACGTCGTTGTCAACCGGGTTTGCGAATCCTTCAGAACCGCCAAAAACCATCATGCGGTTATTCACGGAATCAAGCACAGCGCTGTGGCCGCCTCTGGGATTTGGAGGGGTTCCCGCAGTGGTTGCCTTTTGCCAGGTCAAGTTTGGGCTGGTGCTGAAGGCTGATGTCAAGTACCACACATCGTTGAAGTGGGCAGCGGGCGGAGAATCGGGAGTAAAGGTATATCCTCCAAAAACGATCATCCTATCCTTGGCCGTGTCCAGGACGGCGGAATGCCCAAGCCGTGGAACCGGACCCCTGGAGGTCCACTGCGCAGAACAGACGCTGGCAAACAGTGCCAGCGAAATGCCAAGAGCCAACGAGAAGCGCGAAAAACACTGGTTTTCTTTCATATATCCTCCTTGAGTTGAAATTGGACAAGAGTGCCGCTGCCCTAGAGATCGCGAACCTGATGTTTCCTTGACTGCGTTCCATCCCCTCGATCCAATTTCCGGCCTCTATCTAGTAACGCGAAGAAACCACGGAAAAAGGCCCACATTTCTTTGCTATAGGCCGGCGGCGGTTCCAGTTTTCGGCGCCCGCATGCTCCAAATGGGCGTAAACAAAGGCGTAGACCCCCATTGGTTTAACATTTGACATAAATGCCATCCGGCTTTATGAGCAAGCGCTGAGGGCGCCTTCCGGCTCCCTCCTCGCTTGGATTGTATGTTGCTGCGGTGCGCAGCGTAGGTGAGAGCCTTCTAGAATCGCTTGTAAACAACCGTGCCCGTCATACTGCTGCCCACCTTGGGCAGAGCAGCGTCATAGCCAACCAGTCCCCTCACCGCGACGTAGTTGGCGAAGTTGTTGTTGTTCGGAGGATTGGTGGGGGTGGTGAGCTGACCGGAAAAAACCGGGACACACCCGGCCGGATCGGCGTTGAGAATAAGGTGAGCCGTGGTGAAAGGCCCGGACGAGTTAGGTCGGCCGGTCAGCATCAAGCCATGCCCCCCGTTGCACAAGCCCCCACATCCGGCGAGGTTTTCAACGTCTACCCACACGGAGTCTGCCGTGCGGTCAGTGTAGCCGGTCGCAGCATTAACGGCGTTATCGACACCACCCTGAAAGTAGCGCGAGAGAATGACCGGCGTGGTTGCGCAATTGGGGCTGCAATCGGCGATGGAGAGTCTTGTGACCTTCATCGTAATGCTGACCTGCAGATCGGGAACATCCTGCGAAAAATTTTGCGTGAGCCGAAAGCGCCCGTCTGTGGTGTCTCTGATGATGGTCAGGGGAAACGTGTTAGATCCGTGGGGCTGGATGACCGTGGGGGAGTTGAAATTCGCCGAGTCAAAACCTCTGTCCCAGCTTCCCGGTATGCTGCCTGAGCAAATCGCGTAGCCGTCGGGAGTGGTCTCCCCCGTCGATATATCGACCTGTTCGAAACCCGGAGGGGACACAAACTTCACGAGGTTGCCGGTGTCCGAGATGCATATGTCCATCAAGGTCGGCCCTGAGCCGGAAATATACTCGCTAAAGCAAGTTTCGTCAGCATACCCCACGCCACTGCCCCCGAGTATTAACGACAGAAGTACCGCTACCATCGCGAACCGGGCTAGGCGCGACTTTGGAAGAATCGAGGTTTGGTTATTCATGTGTTTTTCTTCCTTAAGTTCAAAGTTAGTGACTGGCTGATCGTAGCCTTGCTCACACTGGGACCGGCGGGAAGACCGGACAGATTGAATTTCAGATAGGTGTTCGCGCCCGATCCCACTCCCAAAAAGATGGCGCGTCCAGATTTGTTTCGTAATCCGTTTCATAGATGCTCCTTTTTCGGTCAGTTTTTCTTGAGCGCCGCTGCTGAGATCGCGAACCTTGAGGTTTTACTTACCGTCTTCCGTCCCCACGATCCAAACTCGGCCTCTATCTAGATAACGCGAAGAAACCACGGAAAAAGGGCCACATTTCTTTTGTCGAGGCCGCAGGCAGTTCGGCTTTTCCGCACGATCATCCTCCAAATGTGCCAAAACAAAGGACTACCCCCCCCTTTTCTTTGCAATCGACCGGATATATACTTCCGCCCGTAGAGATCGCGATCTTTCGGGGTGAGTTGGAATGCTCGCGAGCTCCTACCCTCCCTCGCATCATCTTTTTCTATATTTACTAAGTTCAAATGATCGCGATGTAGGTGCCCATTCGCGCCCCAGCGGTTCCTGTGGTCATGTACAAGGTGGTTATGGATGCACCAAAAGATGTAGCCACTCTCCCGAGTGGACTCGATATCGGTGATGACAAAGCAGCGGCCGAGTTGGTCGTGCTGCTCTACTCGGAACTGCGGAGTCTCGCGTCTCACTACTTGCAGCGGGAGCGCGGTGAGCACACCTTACAGACCACCGCCCTGGTGCATGAGGCCTATCTGCGCTTAGCCAATCAAAGAGAAGTTCATTGGAAGAACAAGGAGCAGTTCATGGGCGTCGCGGCACAACTGATGCGCCGCATCCTGGTTGACCACAGCCGTGGCCATGACGCCAAAAAGCGCGGCGGAGGCGTTGAGAAAGTTTTCCTGGAAGAAGCCGCCGGAGTTTCCAAAGGCAAGGCGGCGGACGTCATTGCGCTGGATGAAGCTCTGACCCGGCTCGCCGAATTCGATCCGCAGCAGGCCCAACTTGTGGAGTTGCGTTTTTTCGGCGGCTTAAGCATTGAAGAGTCGGCTGGGGTTCTCGGAGTTTCCCGCACGACGCTTAAGCGTAACTGGAACCTGGCAAAAGCGTGGCTTGCGCGTGAACTGCGCAAAGGCGACCCGAAACATGCCTGAAAAATGGGACCAGGTAAAAGAGCTGTTCGCGTTCGCCCTGGAGCGAGACCCCGAGGAGCGAAGTGATTTTCTGCGCCAAGCCTGCGGTGCCGACGACTCTCTGCGCGCCGAAATAGAATCGCTGCTGTCGAGCTTCGACAGCGCTACCACTTTCCTTGAGGATTGTCCTGCCGCTGATCTGTTATCCGCCCGGTCGAGTGCAATCGCGGGAAGACGAATCGGGGCGTATCGAATCATCCGCGAATGCGGCCATGGCGGTATGGGGATCGTCTATCTGGCGGAGCGTGCCGACGACCAGTATCGGAAACGAGTAGCCATCAAAATGCTCATGCCGGGGATCAACAAGGATGAAGTCCTTCGGCGTTTTCGCAACGAACGTCAGGCCCTCGCTGCCCTGGACCACCCCAGCATCGTACGACTCCTCGACGGCGGAAGCACCGAAGAGGGCTTGCCTTATCTCATCATGGATTACGTCGAGGGTGTTCGTATCGACGAATATTGCGACACTCACAGATTGTCCATTGCCGAACGTTTGCAGTTGTTCCGTACCGTCTGCCTCGCAGTGCAGTATGCCCATGAAACCCTCGTCATCCATCGTGATCTGAAGCCCGGCAACATCCTGATTACTAAGGAAGGCGTGGCCCGGCTCTTGGATTTTGGTATCGCCAAGGTGCTCAACCCGCAATGGTCCCCGGACGCGCCGCTTACCCGAACCGATTGGCGGCCCATGACGCCCGAATACGCCAGTCCAGAACAGGTACGCGGCGAACCCGTCACAAACGCCACGGATATCTATTCGCTCGGAATCTTGCTATACGAGCTATTGACAGGCCATCGCCCCTATCGGGTCCGGTCCGATTCGCCTCTGGAAATCGAGCGCTCCGTTTGCGAGGAGGTACCGGAGAAGCCAAGTGCGGCAGTTAGCCGGATCGATGAAAGACCGTCTCATGATGGCAGCACCCGAACCGTAATCACACCTCAGCTGATTGGTGAAGCGCGAGCGATTCGGCCAGAAGAGCTGCCGCGCCGCCTGCGAGGCGATCTCGACAACATTGTGATGAAGGCAATTCGCAAGGAGCCCGAGCATCGCTACGCGTCCGCGGAAGCCTTCGCGAAAGATATCGAGCGGCACCTTTCGGGCATGCCGATTGAAGCCCGTCGACCCACTCTCCTCTACCGCGGTGGGAAATTTGTCCATCGCCATACGGAGTCGTTCGCTACCGCGATACTCATACTCGCCGTGGCCGCCGGTTTGGGTGCATGGGAAGCGCGCAGATTATGGAAACAGAGGAACGAGCAACAATCCAGTAGCGTCCACGTTCGGATGCGTCCGTCGGTAGCGATACTAGGTTTTAAGAATCTTTCGCACCGCCAGGACACGGCTTGGATTTCAACCGCGCTCTCGGAGATGTTGACCGCCGAACTTGCTGCCGGCGAGCAACTGCGCACTGTGCCAGCCGAGACCGTCGCGCGTACCAAGATCGACCTCGGTCTATCCGATGCGGAAAGTCTGCCCCCCGCCGTTTTGCCGCAAGTTCGCAAGAACCTGGCAAGCGACTTCATCATTCTCGGATCGTATCTCGCCCAGGGAAAAGATACGGGCCAGATTCGCCTCGACCTTCGCCTCGAAGACTCCGCCACGGGGCAAACTGCCGCTGCCATTTCGGAAACGGGCACTGAGAATGCCATAACCGACCTCGCGTCGCAGGTTGGATCACGCCTGCGCGGGCAGTTCGGACTTGCGCCGCCTTCTCCAGTCGAATCCGCAGGCTTAAGGGCTGAGCTGCCGTCGAATCCGGAGGCCATACGGCTCTATTCGCAAGGACTCGCCAAGATCAGCGCTTTTGATGCGCTTTCGGCCCGAGACATACTCAGCCGCGCCGTCGCTGCCGATCCCGCCTTTCCACTTGCGCACGCTGCGCTCGCCAAGGCGTGGTCATCCCTCGGCTACGACGCTAACGGGCGGCAGGAATCAAAGACAGCCTTGGATGGAGCGGGCAATCTCTCGCGCGAGAAGCACCTGCTGGTCGAGGCCCGGTTCTATGAAACGAGTAAGGATTGGGGAAAAGCGATTGAAGCCTATCAAACGTTATTCAGCTTTTTTCCGGACAATCTCGAGTACGGCTTGCAGCTGGCGAATGTCGAAACTTCTGGCGGCCGAGGAAAAGATGCATTAAAAGGTTTGGCCACTCTGGGTGCTTTGGGAGCGCAGGCAAAAGGCGATCCGCGAATCGATCTAGCCAGAGCAGCGGCCGCTGCCTCGCTCGGGGACGACAGACTCACCCGCGACGCGGCAGACCTCGCGGCACAAGAAGCAGGGGAACGGGGCGCCACGCTCCTGGTGGCTCGAGCCCGGACCAGGGAGTGCCGGGCTTTGGCAAATCTTGGCGAAAACGAAAAGGCCCAGTCTACCTGCGAAGAAGCGAGGCAGATCTACACTGCCGCGGGAGACCGCGGCGCTTTAGCGCAAACCCTGCACACCATGGCTGAAGTTCCTATCAATCAAGGGGATTTTGCCGCGGCCGAGAAGCTCTACAGTCAAGCTTTGACGATAACGCGGGCCATTGGCGATGAACAGGGTCAAGCCAGAGAACTGATAAATCTTGGCCTGATTTCTGCCAAGAAAGGTGACTTCACCACCGCGCGACGGATGTATGACGAGTCATTCCGTAGCTACCAGAAGGCAGGCGACAAGAATGGAATGGCGGGCGTGATGGGCAACACTGGCAATCTTTTGCGTGTGCAAGGGAAGTTACACGATGCCCTCGTCAATTATCAGAAGACGCTCGCGTTGTCTAACGAGGTGGGGCATCGAGGCTCCGCGGCGGAGGCCCTTACGGCGATCGGAGACGTATTGTTCGAAAAGGGAGACCTCTCCGGTGCTTACAAGATGTACCAACAGTCATCGACTATTCAGCACGAAATTGGCGGAAAGGGTGCTTACGCTTCTACCCTCGTTCAAATGGGGCGGGTATTTCGACAGCAGGCAGAGGCGGATAAAGCATATCGGGCTTATCTTGACGGCCTCTCCCTGCAAGAGCAACTTGGAAACAAAAGCGATGCCGCCGAAACTCGCCTGGCGCTGGCGGAATTAGACTGCGATTCCGGCAAAGGAGCCGAGGCGGAACAGCTCAGCCGAACGGCGGTCGAGGCGTTTCGGGCGGACGCTTACGCTGATCAGGAGATCTTTGCACAATCTGTGTTATCGAGGTCCCTTCTTCAACAAGGAAAAGTAGACGAGGCGCGCCCAGCCATTGCCGAAGCAGTCCGACTTTCGGAAAAAAGCCAGGATGTAACGGTTCGAATCCCCGTGATGCTTGATCATGCCAACTTCATGGCAGCCGGAAAAAAACTTGGGGAGGCCGGGAAAGCCGCTCAACAGGCACTTACGCAGGCACGTAAATTGGGCCTGTTTCGATTACAGCTCGAGGCCTCCCTCACGCTTGGCCAGATTGAGATGCAGGCCAAGAATCCGCCTACGGCCCGCGCCCGGCTCCAGGCAGTGGAAAAAAGCGCTCGTGCGAAAGGGTTCGAATTGATCGCGCGAAAGGCCGCGAATGCGCTCCCAGAGGGCCAGCTTATCGGCGCGCCGCAGGGTCTCGGTAGTACTGGAACCGCGCCTCATGCGGCCCTAGTCCATTGAAAATCTGGTAGGCCCGGCAGGAATCGAACCTGCAACCGCCGGATTAGAAATCCGATGCTCTATCCGTTTGAGCTACGGGCCCATCTAGTTGATTCTACATATTTTTAACTTCATAAACTGCTCATCTAAGGTGCAGTCGTTGCACACTCGTTGCACAATTCACTGAACGGATTCGCCAGCGGCAACCTTCGTATTCAATTTGTCCATGGCTTCAACAGTCTGCTTCGGCAGCGTCTTTATGTAAGCACTCTGCGTGACAGCAATGTTGCTGTGGCGAAGAATCGCTTGGATCGTCTTGTCGTCAACTTCCAGGTCGTGCAAGTTGGTTGCGAGACCGCGCCGGAAAGCATGCCATCCGTGCCATACTCCGCCTTCTCGTGGTCATTCTCCGACTTCGCACACACCTTGCATCGATTCAGCGCGGGCAAGATTTGGGACCGCAGGAGATTGTTCAATCGCAGTGCCGAACCGTTCGATGCACGGAATATCGGACGACTGTCCGATGGGTCGCCCTGCCTCAACCTGAAGTAATCAAGGATTCTCGCCAACACGGGAATAACCGGTACTGCGCTCTTGCTCGACTGCGACTTCGGGTCCGCCGCTATTCCCTCCCAAATTGACTGCTCGACGTTGAACTGCTTTCCCGCGTAGTCGGACCATCTTAAACCTTGAATTTCTCCACGCCTTAAGCCAGAGTAGCCTGCGACGGCCACAGCGGTTCTTGATGGTTCAGGCAAGACACTCAGCATGGTCTTGATCTCATCGAGCGAATACGCGAATGTTACCGCCTTTCCCCGGACATTCTTCGGAATGCTGACACCTTGCATCGGGTTGATCCCATCGAGTAGTCCGAGACACTTGGCGCGAGTAAACACAGCGGACAACAGACTTTTCATTTGTTTCAATGTTGCTCGGCTCACATCGTTCTGACGGGCAATTTCCGCAATGATTTGTTCGCCAATCACGGTTCGAAATTCCCGCAGCCGGACAAGCCCGCAACGCGGCTTCAGATGATTGTCCCAACGATTTTTGTCAGTTGCCATCGTTGAGGCACGCTTCTGCGTCTCGGCCCACGGAAAATAGATGTGCTCCATAAATGAACTCAAAGTCTGCGTGCTTTCCGGATTGGCTTTTGCGAGCGGCGACAACAGTTCTTCAGCCAACTCCAAAACACTTTGCGGAGGATTTTTCAATCGGGCGTGCTCTGGAGCCACAGCGCAGAGTTTTTTACAGCGTTGCTTCCGGACCACTTCCCCGCCCTCGACCAAGGACTCCCGATAGCGAATAAACCAGGAATCACCTTTACGAAAAACATAGCCAGCCTGCTTCATTTTGTCCTCCATTGTTTCAAGTAAAGGTCGATGGCTCGCCGAACCAATTCCGCTATGGGTGCGCCCGTTTCGTCCGAAATTCTTTGCAGTTTCCTTATCTGTTCAGTCTTCAAATACAGAGCTGTTCGTTTCATGATGTATATGATACCATATAGGCATACATATTCCAATACGATCATTTTCTGTCCGGAAACCGGACGGAAAACCCGCGTCCAGCGCCACTTTTTGCTTGCTTTCCTACTCACATCACTGTAGAATAGTAGGTAGATCGCGCCCCGAGTAGAACGCTGGAGGATGCCCAGAGAACGTTCCACCACGACGGGAGAGTCGATCTTCTGTCGGGTTGATTCCCGCACGCATCCACGATCATCAACGCCGCTCATTCCGGATAAATGGGTAAATTGGGGTAGTTGGTGGTTTAAATGCAGGACCGGGCATGGTGCGTACCCGCTAGGGTGATGTCAGCGCCGAAAAAAGTAGCCAAATCTGGCTGCTTTCCTCTAAAGGGAAAACTCCGTGCAGAGTGCACCTGCTGCTGCTCCGCCACAAGTGTTTGAAATAATCGACGCGCCCGAACTTGCGGCTCGTTTGAAATTACCTCTCTCCTGGATTCGGGAACAATGTCGAACGCGGATCTCGGACAAAATTCCTTGCTTGGTTTTTGGACGTTATAAAAGGTTCGAGTTTGGCTCGTCGGATTTGAACGCTTGGCTTGACCGTCGCCGGGTCGGACCGGGATCGCAAGCATTGTCGCCGCGCCGGACCAAACCACGCCGCAAGACAAAACCACAGATTGAAAACCAGTCACAAGATTAGTTTTTCAGTTGGCCCTGCCGCCCGCACCTGGCGATGGGAAGAGGATTTGTGAAGGAGAGAAAATGAGGAACCCTGAACTAAATCTTATAGTCAGTGGTCGGTGGAAAATAACTCAGGTATCGCGGGGAACGCCATGAGCTTTCAGGCAACTAAGTTTGTTATAAATTTGCGTAATCTCACCCCATCGCAGAAAGCTGTAGCCCATGCTTTCGCGCACCATGCCGACCAAACTGGCGGAAATAGCTTCCCTGCAATGGAGACCATAGCGGGTGAGTCCGGCCTCAAGACACGTCGAGGAGCCCAACTGGTAGTCCGTCAGCTTGAGCGCTTGGGCATCATCGTCGCGGAGACTGCAAAAACCGGTGGGCGTGGACGACGCACAACGACGATTTACCGCTTAAACATGGCCCACCTCCCCAGTTCGCTCCCAGGAAACAGCGAACCAGAGTGCGCCCCTTCACCCGAGGGAGGGGCGAACCCCGGTACACGGGGGAGTGAACCCCAGTTCGCGGGAGGGGTGAACCCCAGTTCGCAAAACAGTGAACCTCAGTACGCACGAATAGTACTTAATAGCCCATCTATCAGTAAGAGAGAAGTCAGAGAAAACGAGGCCCCCACTCTTCCTGTTTTAACTTCAACTGCTTCCGGTTCTGAAACCGGACGCCAATGACCGACAACTGTGCAGGCGAAGAAACTGTGTCGTCAGATCCAAGCCTACCTGCAGAAGCATTACGACGTAGCATTGACGGGAAAAGGTCGTGATGACCTCTTGGCAGGCATTACGGAGACTCCGTTGCACCCGGCAGAGATTTGGTACTGCGCAGTGGCCGACCTGATCTCGGCTTTGGAGCACTCCGACAATGACGGGTTCGCTCGTTCCCAGGCCGCGTCTCGCGTTCCGACAACCATAGCCAGCGCGTTCGAACCAACCGCTCCGGGTGCTCCCACAATCGTTGACAGGTTTTACGAAAGGAAAGCGCAGCCCTTCCACATGGAAATCGCACGGGCCAAAGCGCGGAAGGAGGTTGAGCAAAGCTTCGAAAAAATGAGGAAAAGGGAAGCAGAGGAGGAAGCGTTGATCGAGTATGAATTACTGCCGGATTAGTTCGCCGGATGCTCAACCACGCCCCGGCATGGCTTTTGCTATCTCTCGTAAGTGACATTCCGACGTGCTGCAGCCTCTAGGATGCGTCGGCGGGCAACAACCCGACTCTATCCTCAACAGTTCGCCACCGGTGCGTTGTAGCGCTGTCCGGATTGCAGACAATTGTTCCGCGATTATGCAAGTCCTCGTTGGATTCACACCCGCGTCTTATTCCTCGGCTAACGGGCCGGGATAGAGACAGCTAATGCCATCCCAAGATACTCCCGAGACCGTCGCAATTACATCGCAACTGGGTCGGTAACACATCGGAACGGTGTCGCATAGCCATCGCTAAAGGGCGCGGATCAAGGCATAGTGATCCATTCGGCCTAATCGTTTCATACACTTACCGTACTTCTATCCAGCAAATCAACATGTCACCGCAGTCCCCAAACGTGTCGATTACGTTTGAAGGTTGCTCGGATCGATAGGGGGAGGGTTTACATAGCAGAGCTTTTCAAAGAACAAAACCGTGTGACAGGGGTCAATGAGTGTAATCGGGATGTTTCACCAGTCATTGCTCCGTGCGAGACAAACGGGCAATTGCTCATGCCGCATCGTCGTATGCGAGGGAAGATGACAGCTTACGGTAAGCGTCAGTCTGCTGCCGAAGGGTTGCGGCCACTTGCTCTGCGGTGGCAACCGCGTCTGCACCTGCAATGAAGCGCCGTGGCGGGTTTTCCTGACCGGAGATCCGAATCAATGCCTGCGCAAGTTTGGCGGGATCCCCGGACTGCTGGCCGTTGTAGCTTTTCCAAAATTCCATTTGCTTCGCTCTGCGCTCGTTGTAATCCTCAATGGTCCGCTCTGCGAAATTTGTAGATTCTTCGGTGAGAAGCTCAGTGCGGAAGAAGCCCGGATTGACAGTGATCGTATTGATACCAAACGGTTCGACCTCAGGCTGCATCGACTGCATCCACCCCTCAAGGCCGAACTTCGATGCGGCGTAGGCGGTGCCGAACTCAAAACCGATGAGTCCAGCCGTCGATGAGATCGTGATTATGAGTCCTGAACCCTGCTTGCGCATAATCGGCAGAACGGCGCGGGTCACGTTCATCGGGCCGACTAGACTGGTCGACAACTGCCGCTCGATTTGCTGCGGCGACAATTCTTCAAAGAATCCTGCATAAAAGTTTGCTGCATTATTGACCAGCACATCTATGCGGCCAAACTGGTCAAGGGACGCCTTAACCGCGGACTCTGCGTCGGCAGGTTTGGTGATGTCCAATTTTGCGATCAGCAGTTCGGGGGATTTTCCAAGGGCCTTGGCCACTTTGTCAGTATTGCGACCCGTCGCAACGACTTGATGGCCGCCAGCCAAAGCCGCCTTGGCGATGTCCGCGCCCAAGCCGCGGCCTGCGCCAGTGATAAGCCAGACTTTATTGATGGCCATGGTTCCCTCCTGTATCGGTAGGTTGTTCAGTTTGCTCAGTCTATTTCAACAACGGTGCGCGCAACAACCTGCGATCACTTGGTTCCGATCCTCAAATTCTGAGTTTTTCTCTAAGAACGTGCGATCCGTTCGTCAGATGACGAAAACAGGCGATAGCACTCAAAACCCCAACGCAATGCAACTCTCCCTAATTGGAGTGCATCTGTCCTTCCGGGGCCAGCTCGACGAGATTTGCCCGCACTCGGTCTCCGACCTGCGCGCTCTTTAGTGTCGCCAGGAATTTCTTAGTGAAGTCCTGCTGCAGATGGAAATCCTGTGCTGCTTGCGACCTGTAAATCTCGTAGAAAACAAATGTATCGGGATCGTCTTTTCGTGCCGTGACGTAAAACGCTTCCACCCCCGGCTCGGCCCGCACCAACGGCAGGTATTGGCGTGCGGCCTCGACAAGCTCAGCGCGGCGCTGCGGCTGAATTTTTGCTTCGATCAGCATGATCACCTTTTCGTTCGTCATATTGGACTGCTCCACTCGATTTTCATTGGCCGGCATGTTCACCACCTGCTCCGCCCATAGCACGTGCAGCGCCCATGTGCTTGCGACCATCAGCACTGCCAGGGTCACGATTCGGGTCGTTTTCATGTGTGATTCCTTTCGTTAGGTACCGTTCGACTCCACGCCGTACTGATCCGCGTTAAGGCTGGATCTGGGCATTCACATGTCCATTGAGTGGCGACCTTGAGCCAGAGGGGGACCCTCATGACCTCCATTGTAGTCGGCTACTAGACGTTAGTTTACGTAACCAGGCGATTACACTAACTGAGAATTGCCGTCGGTCGTTAGAAGTACGAGCTGGGTACGGCGAGGATAATCCCAAGACGGAGTGAGCTTCCAAGGGGAGGGTTTCGCTGCCGTTGCTGCTAGGGCAAGAATCAGTTTCTTCTCTTTCCGAACTCCTTATTCCTAATCCGCCTCTGTTCAGACTCGGCTTGCGGGTTGCACTCCTTGCAGAGCAGCTGTGAACCGTTGTGGACTTGACTGTTGCGACGGAACTTGGTGGGCTTTCTGTTTTCGGTGATCGTCCCAGAGGATATCGCTAGTTGGCCGGATTTGATGGATACAATCGCTTTTTCAGCTGGCACTGCTGCTTCCACTTCTACCTTCATAATCGAGAGTCTAGCTGGTAGAGTCAGTGGAGTCTGAGCAGTTTGGATCAGTTGTTTAGCACCGCATAGGAGCATTGTTGTCGCAAACAGGCGATTTCACGTTTTGACCGCTGGTCATTGAGTGTAAACGCGATTTATCGCCAACCACGCAGGACGGAAAAGCGACAGCGTGATAGAGAAAAGCCGCCCAAACATCGGGCGGTTCAAGAACACTGAAATGTATGGCGAAGGTAGAGGGGCGCAACCAGGTCTATTTGAGTATCACCTCGCGGGCCAGATGGCTGGCAATTACTTCTCTAAGCTCGGTGCGCCTCTTTCCCGCTTCGATCATGGCTTCACGAGAACCGTAGTGTTTGGTGACAATGGTTGCACCCTTTGCATCGAGCTCGTCGATCGCCGCCCAATTTGGATAGAGGGTGGCAAGAGCCACGTCCCAGTCGTTGGGATGATCTGAAACCGGATTGGTGAAGAACTTGTACTCGGAGATCAGGCCCGCCTTTTTGAAGTCGTCGGAGATGGGTCTGAAGTGGTCGCGGATATCTTTCCAGAATGCATCCCCTTGTCCTGGTTTAATCGAATAGTAGGTTACGCGCCAAACCGAGCCCGGATTGTAATTTGGACTCTGAGCGGTCGCGGCACTTGTCGTGAGCAATGCCGCTGCGAACAAAACGAATGACAAAGCTTTCTTCATGGAGCCTCCTTGAATTTGCACCTCGTTGTACCGGCTGCACAGCTATGGTTTGCGACGCCATACTAGCAGGTCAATAAGTGCAATGGCGATTTCTCGCCAAGAACGAGCACTGTGCATTTCGGATTACAGCAACGAGGATAAGCGGATCACGTCCCGGCTGAAAGCGCTACGACGTGGCCACGAATGCGTAAGGTGAGGGGCAACACACCTGCAATCACCAGCGCCACCACCAAAACTGCAAAGCCAGACCTGAACGAATGGGTTCGTGCGGCCTGATAGCCGACGAACGCCGGGCCGAGAAAGCCCCCGAGCCCCGACGCGAAACAGTTGATGGTGCCGGTAGCCATCGCCGCCGCGGAATCACAAAGGAATGCGGACGGCATGGCCCAGAAGCTGGGCAAAAAGGCGAGCAGGCTGGCGGCGGCAATTGAGAGTAGGAGAAGAGAAGGTACGGTTCCCCAATCCGCCACGCTTAACACCAGGAACGCAGCCGCCGTCACCCACAGCGGAATCGCCGTGTGCCAGCGCCGTTCCGCTGTACGGTCGGAATGCCAGCCGTTCACCTGCATGGCAACAAAACCAAGCAGGTTCGGCAAGGCCACGAGTAGAGTTACCTTGAAATCGCTCAGTCCCGACACGCGCTTGAGCATGGTGGGTAGCCAAAAGGCCAAAGCGTGCGCCGAGCCATTCTGCACCAAGTGCACGGCAGTCAGGATGAGAACGTCGCGATGCCGGATCGCCTCCCAAACGGTATAGGAGCGGACGGATTTCTTGGCCCGCTTTTCGCTCTCCAGTTGATTGATAACCCACGCCCGCTCATCGGTGGGCAACCACTTTGCCTGATGCGGCCAATCGGTCAGATAAAACCAAGTCATCACGCCGAAGAACAGTGCGGGCATACCTTCCAGAATGAACAACCACTGCCAGCCTCGCAGTCCGCCCCAGTGAACGCCCAGCAGCAAACCCGATATTGGGGAACCGACCGCGAACGATAAGGGAATGGCAGCCATGAAAGTGGCCACTGCCTTGGCGCGATCTTCATAGATGAACCAGTGGGTGAGATACACGATGATCCCGGGGAAGAATCCCGCCTCCGCCAATCCCAGTAAAAACCGTGCGGTATAGAACTGATGCGGTGTGTGGATAAAGGCTATCCCCATCGTAACGAGCCCCCAGGAGATCATGATGCGCGTGAGCCAGCGCCGTGCACTCCAACGCTCCATGATCATGGTGCCGGGAATTTCCAAAATGACGTACCCGATAGAGAAGATGCCCGCACCGAACCCAATCACGCGATAGTCGAAGCCGAGATCGTGCGGCATTTGCAGGGCCGCAGTGGCAAGATTCGTGCGATCAAGGTAAGCAATTACGTAAAGCAGGAACACATACGGCAGAAGACGCAAGGCAATCCGGCGGCGAGCGCGGCGGGCAACGTCATCGACGGCAATGGCTGAGGCAGACAATTCTTCTTTCTGCGAAGATCGGATTAGCTGGGAGAGCACCCCACCCGAAAAGTCATGCGATTATAAACCGAGTTCCCTGCGGTTGGCCGGGGTGACTGGGCCTCTTTCGCGAAGCCGCAGCTTTCACCTGCATCGCGATACCTGTCGCAATCAGGCGTAGCTGTTGAAAAAGGAACCAAAGCAGTAATTTCAGTGAATTTCAGCGTCTACTGCAGACGAACATTCAATAACTTACAAACGAATTTCGCTGTTGAATTTCCCTAAAAAGAGTTTTTCAACAGCTACGGGATTTTGCGACAACTATCATTTGGCGACAGTGCCAACTCCACGGCTTTCATTGACTTGCCCGTTTCGCCCACGTAAGATTTGCCCCTGATGATCGGGCAGACCATTTCGCACTACCGCATCGTAGAGAAACTCGGTGGCGGCGGGATGGGCGTCGTCTACAAGGCTGAGGACACGCGGCTTGACCGTTTTGTCGCTCTAAAGTTCCTTCCCGCAGACGTGGCCCAAGACCGCCAGACTCTGGAGCGTTTCCGGCGTGAAGCCAAGGCCGCGTCCGCCCTCAACCATCCCAACATCTGCACCATCTACGACATTGGCGAAGAGAATGGCCAGGCATTTATCGCCATGGAATATCTGGATGGGATGACGTTGAAGCACCTTATTGCCGGGCGTCCGCTGGAGTCCGTCAGGCTGCTGTCGCTGGGTATCGAGATCGCCGACGCGCTGGATGCGGCGCACGCGGAAGGCATCGTGCACCGCGACATCAAGCCGGCGAATATCTTTGCGACCAAGCGTGGACACGCGAAGGTTCTCGACTTTGGCCTAGCGAAAGTAACCGGGCAGCCCGCGCGAGACGAGAAGGATGCAACGCTCGCGACCCTGGACGAACAGCATTTGACCAGTCCTGGGACGGCGCTGGGCACGGTGGCGTATATGTCTCCGGAGCAGGCCAAGGGCAAAGAACTGGATGCACGTACTGATCTCTTTTCATTTGGGGCTGTTCTGTACGAAATGGCGACGGGGATGCTGCCATTCCGTGGAGAAAGCTCGGCCACGATTTTCGAGGCTATTCTCAACCGTGCTCCAGCGCCAACGATCCGCCTGAACCCCGATCTGCCGCCCAAGCTGGAAGACATCATCAACAAGGCTCTGGAGAAGGATCGCGACCTGCGCTACCAGCACGCCTCAGATATTCGCACCGACTTGCAACGGCTCAAGCGCGATACCGATTCCAGCCACCAAATACCTGCAGCCGGCGCGGAGGCAGGATCTGCCGCACCAACAGTCGCCGGGCCCGCGCATACCTCCAGCAGTTCCGCCGTCGTCACCATTGCGAAGCAGCACAAACTAGGACTCGGCATCACCAGCCTGGCCGCAATTCTGCTGGTCGGGGCGGCCTCCTATGGGATCCTCGCGTTTCTCTCCCGCACCAGGTCTGCTCCTTTTCAAAACTTTTCCGTCAGCAAGATAACCGAGACCGGAAAAGCCACGCTCGTTGCCATCTCACCCGACGGTAAATACATCCTCAACGTTGTGAGTGACAATGGCCAGCAGAGCCTGTGGCTGCGCAACATTCCAACCAGCAGCAACACCCAGGTCGTGGCTCCGGCGCCGGTCCAATACCTGGGCCTGCGCTTCTCTCCGGACGGCAATTACTTATATTTCGTTCGTTCGGAAATCCTCAGCCGCTCGCTGCATTACCTGTATCGCGCTCCGGTGCTGGGTGGCACTCCGCAGAAGCTGGTCACAGACATAGATTCCAACTTGGCCTTCTCTCCTGATGGCAGCAAATTCGTTTACATGCTCGCGAACAATCCGAAGGTCGGCGAATATCGTGTGATTATCTGCTCGCTGCAAGGGAGCGAGGAAAAAACGCTGGCCGCGGGCCCACTCAACGAACAGTTATCGGATCCCGCCTGGTCTCCGGACGGCAAAACCATCGTTAGCACGGTTTCCCAGCCGGGAGGGGCTTTCTCCGGCCTGGTTGCGATCGACGTCGAGAGCGGCAAACGGAACCTATTCGTGACCTCGAATGACAAGTTCTTTCAGCGGCCAGTCTGGCTGCCCGACGGCAGCGGGCTGCTGGTTCTAGGCGCTGGTCCTTATTTCACGCAGACCCAGATCGTTTTTGTTTCGTTTCCGACGGGTAAACTGTTCCCGGTCACGCGCGATACCAACTCGTATGCCGACCTCAGCCTCGCCGCCGACGGCCACGCGATGGCGACGGTCCTGAGCCAGACCCATCTGAATCCTTACGTGATGCCCGACGGCGCCAGCGGTTCCCAAGCCCGGCAACTCACCACCAGTTCCCCGATCACGGGTATCTCGTGGACCCGGGACGGCCAGCTCATTACGTCTGCCGGCGCTACCGGTCTTGCCCTGCTCAATCCCGACTCTGGCGCCAAAACTCCTTTCCTCTCACAGCTCCCGCTCGCAAATTTTGCCCGTGCCTGTTCCGACGGACACATTGTCTTCTCCGCCCCACCCGGGGGAAAAATACAAAACAACATCTGGCAAGCGGATGCTGAGGGGGGCAACCCCAGGAAACTCACCAGTGGGAAATTCGACTATCTTCCCGTCTGCTCCCCTGACGCCAAAACTGTGCTCTACGAGGACGCGGACGGAAAGCTGGCCAAGGTTCCGCTGGAGGGCGGCGCTTCCCAACAGATTCCCGAATTCGCAGTCTTCAGCCGCACCACCATCTCCCCGGATGGAAAGTTTGCGGCGTTCGACAGCTTTCGCTTGGGTGATCCCAAAGAGAAGCTGGTCCTGCTGCCTCTCGATTCCAGCCAACCACCCCGGTTTCTGGAATTCGAACGGCCCCGCGCGGAATCCCTTGTGTCCCTGGGCGATGGGCCAGTCCGCCTGACCGGCGACGGTAAAGCCGTGGCCTACCCGGTGCGGGACGGCGATACAGACAATCTCTGGCTCCAGCACCTCGACGGTTCTCCCGGAAAACCACTCACCGATTTCAAGTCGGAGCTCATCGGCGATTTCGACTGGTCCTTTGACGGCAAACAGCTCGCTGTCATCCGCGGCCACAGGGACTCCGACGTCGTCCTCATCCGCGACTCGGAGAAGTGACAGTCGGAGCACCGGCTCATCTCCAGCTCGGCCGTGCTTAGGCGATGGCAGGCGACACCCCCAAAGCGAGAGGTGTGTACCAGGACTTCCTCTCTCTGGAAAGACGCCGACCCCGAGATCCCCATTTTGAAAGATGCCAAGGCGGAGTACGCGATTGTAATAGCGGGCAAGCGTTCTTCCTCGTTGCTCACTGTTTAACCGATAGCTGTCGCAACCAGGCGATTACACTCAAGACCCCAAGGTCAAATGAATACAGTTGGCGCTTTCACGATAGCCACAAACCTATCCCGCGTAGACGGTTCCAGCCTCGACAAAGCACAGAGGGTTCTTCCAGGGATCCACGGCATAGAAGGACCGTTCTCCCCACGGACGAACCACGATGCCGCCGCCGGGCGCGTCGTGGACGTCCTCACGCGATAAACAATGCAGCGACTTAGCCCGCTCGTAGGCAGCCTCGAGATCGTTGACCGTGAAGTACAGTGCCTTTGCTGCTGGGTGGGGCTGGCCTACTGACGACACATCAAGCACCTGCAAGGTCACGGGCCCGCATTCGAAGTAGCACCGCGAGCCGGTCTGCTTGCGCCCTTCGACGCCGAGTAGTGTTGTATAGAACGAGATCGCCGATTTGAGGTCGCCGACTTCGATGTTGAGCCTAAAAAACTGAGGAACATCGCCTGGGGCGGTTTTCCGCTTCGCTTTCTGATTTTCTTTATCGTGCTGTTTCGCCGACATGGTTTTTCTCCTCAGTGTTTACTGTTTTCGGAAAAGTGAGCAAGCCAGTCCCTAACCAGTTCGAGCCGTTTTCGCTGAATTCGGTAAATGCGACTGCGACCCTGCTTTTCATGCTTGAGCAGGCCTGCGGCTTCTAGAATCTTTAGGTGCCGTGTAGTGGTTGGCCAAGCACGCTCAAAAATTGCCGCGATTTCGCCAGCCGTCATGGAGCCGCCGTTGAAGTAAATTGTGAGCAATACGCGGCGCCGGGCAGCGTGTGCCAACGCGTCAAAGACCAATTCATATGCGTCCACTCGCGGCGTCGAATCCCGTTGTTCCATTGCAAGTACATTTAGCCATCTCGCTAAGTATCTGTCAACACTTATTTTGCAGAAAAGCTAAATGAACCTGAATGCGCACTTTTCCTGGCTGGCATGCGAACGGCAGGTTCGCGAAGAGTCCCCGTGCTCGCGTTCTTGAGAGGCGGTAAGTCAGCTTGATCCGCGGCGGGGGATGATTGGCGAAACCAGCCGGTTACACTCAGAACGCCGGTCAATGAGTGATATCGGGATTTTACGTCAGCGATGAGCGGGCGCCTTTTCCAGTTCGATCCGCAGAGCGCAGAATTCAAGTCCAAAACAAAAACCCGAGCGATTGCATACGGTACCAGCAACACGAATCGTCCTGCCCGGTGTTCGGAACTCGACTTCCATCAGCTCGCCGGGCTGCAGGTTGACTCCAGCGTAGAGCTCCATGCCCGTCCGGCTTAACTTAGAAACCAATCCGGGCACAACTGTGTTTGTGGCACCGGGGACCGGGATGAAGACAGGTGTGTGCACATAATATCGGGGGTATCGGCGAGTGTTGGTCGAGTCCATTTCGAGTTAGTGACGTCAAATACGATCTACTTGAGCAAGCCGAAGTGCAGCAGGTATGCCGCAATTGCTAAACCGATCGTGAGCAGGCCAATCACTCCAGCGAGATTGAACCGCCAAAAGGCCGGCTCGTTGTGCTGCGCCGACGCAACGCGCAGTTTCTCGATCCAAGCCTGCTCGGATTTGTTTTGAGACCACTCCCCGATGAGCGCTCCGACACGGCGCTGATCGACTGCCGGGAGCGAAATGAAGCGGAAGGGCTGCAATCCATTGGTGACGGGGCGCAGCATCTCTGCGCCTCCGAGCACTGCGCCGGCTCCAGTCAGGAATATCAATTTGACCTGCGATCCTTGGACGACAGGCTCAGAGAGCGAAAGCAGACCACCGGTGAAAGAAATCACCTGGAGGTTGGCCCCGGTGGTCTGGCCATTTGCAAACCGAAGCACGGCCGGATTTTGGCCCTCGAGATGAGCGCGCGGGAAACGCCACGGCGGGCGAGATTGGGGAGAGCTGCTCATAATCAGGCATCAGTATCCCGCAGAGTTGGGTACTAACAGAAGATTACCTAAGTTTGCGTACGTATGATTTCCGAAGAATAACAGCTGTTAACTGTTGAAGTCAGGCGTTATCACTCAGAACCCTGGTCAATGAGTGATATCGGGATTTTGCAACAACGGGCCGAATTATCGCGCTTCTTTCGGGATCACAAGTGGCTGCTTAAACCAATTGGAACATCCAGTAGGACAGCTTCTCCCGATGGAGCCGTTTGTGATGAGCCTGACTTCTACTCGCATTGGCCTAACGTGCTTTAGTGCTGACGGTTCTGGGGCGGAACCGGGAAATTCTAGGTTCTGCGTGACGTCAATGATCGCTGCCAGGCTCTCGTAGTGAACATCCGAATCTGCTGACAAGTACAAGATGCGCTCCGCTCGCGCCGCGTAGATTTCGGAAAGCAAGGTGCCCAACTTGTTGGGTTGTACCGCCTCGGAGTCAATCGTGATGAAGCCATCTTTGGACAAATGCAGATGGATAATCCTGTTGAACGGATAGCAGTAACAGGTGTCCGAAGCGACGCGCAGTATGTAGCCTTTCGGCGTGTGATGGCGGTTAGTGAAAAGTAATACGTTAAGCGCCAAAGCGCCGCCACGCCGCCGTAAAGAACCTTCCGCCGCAAGTGGTGTCCCCTTTGGGGTGTTGACCCCAACTCACTCCTAGAAGTTCCCGAGCGCGAGCTCACCTGATGTTGTCCGAGCGAGTAAACACGGACGGTCCGGTTCCGTGTTCGGGTCGTACACCTGCCTTGGTAATCTCGCCTGATTCATCGACTCCGTAGCATTATCTCCTTGCGTGGTGACCTCCCCCATATCGCCCTGCACGCGCCGTCCCGTCCGTGTACGACTTCCAGACATGCCTTCAGCAACGATCCGATTTGGAGATGGACAACACTCATCCGCTAGACTTCAGACCATTTCCGTCACAGGCGGGTTGCTTCAAGTGCTCAAACCGTTCAGTTCAGGAGCAGTTGTGGAACTGCTCTTTTCGACGCACATTGGATCCGTGCTCGCCATGGCCGAACTGCTCAGCCCCTGTTCGTCCGCTCCGATCGGTTTGCAGCCGTTTCGTTTCGTCGCAATGGACATTACCGAGTTGCGAAAATTACGCGCTGCAATTGCATCGTCTCAGAAGACGGAAGCAGAAAGCCCATCTGCGTCCCCTTGGCCATGGAAGTCGGCAAACCGGAGGTGTGGCCTTCCTGAGACCCTTGCGATTGCTCCAGATTGACGGGCTACTCTGAAGTAGTTGTTGTAAACAGGCACTCAGAACCCTGTAGTTGGTGCTATGGGGATTTATCGCCAACAAAGATTGAGAACGGCTTGACCCTGCTGACTCGTTGGAACGGGCACACATATCCCTTAGAACGAGCTGGTCTGCTAACCGCCAGTCGCGATTCTTATTTGGCCGGAACCGAGAGATCCTCGAGCTTGGTGCCTTTCTTGGCAACGTAGAAGGCCAACGCCTTCGCGGGAGCGCTGCTGCTGGCATTCTTCACGTTGTGTACCTCGCCCGCCGCAGTGGTGAAGGCCTCGCCTGGCTTCAGGGTCACGGCGGGCTTGCCCTGAGCCTCAAACGTCACCGAGCCCTCCTGGATGTACACGATTTCATTGCCGCCTTGAGTATGCTTCCCGCTCTCCGCGCCCGGCGGCAGGATGCGCTCGACCAGGATCGCTTCCCATCCCGGAGCACCCTTCAGATCCGTCCGCTGCAGAACCGTGCCGGTTTTCAAATTGTCCTGGGCACTCAACATCCGGCTTCCCAATACGCCCAGCACCACACCCATTACCAATGCGGCCCCAACCCTAAAGTTGATGTGCTTCATGGATGCTCCTTTCAAGAGCCAGCGCATACTACCATAGGTTGCATTAGCTCAACATTCTGATCGGGAGCGAAGCCGGGAGAATCCCCGTCAGTCGGTGAGTGAAATCGGGATGTTACGTCAACAACGAGATTGTGTGACCAAACCTCGGGTATGGCAAAAAAGTGCGGAGTCGCCGGACTCCGCACAAGGTTTATCGAACTTGCGCTAAAGCCGCGACTAAGCTGCTTTTGCTAACCCCTTACGCAGTGATCTGAAGCCCGCGCGAATCTCATCTGAAAGAAGTTGGGGCTGCTCAAATGCCGCGAAGTGACCGCCTTCGGGGAGCCGATTGTAATGGATCAGTTTAGGATACGCGCTTTCTGCCCAATTCCGCGGACATTGATAGAGCTCGTCAGGGAACGCGCTCACAGCAACCGGGACAGACACGCCCTTGACGCTGAAATAGGCAAATCTATTTTCCCAGTAGAGCCGTGCTCCGGAAAGCGCCGTGTTCGTCAGCCATGTGATCGTAATGTTATCGAGGACATCGTCTCGTGAGAGACCTTCGGTCTGCCCGTCAAAGACGCGCGCGATCAGCGCATAACTCCACGCATCGTGGTCCAGAAAATAGGCGGCCAGGCCGACGGGGGAATCCGCGATTCCATACAACGTCTGCGGTCGCAACCCCATCTGGTAGCCGTAGGCGACGCCTTTGCTGTACACGAATTGGAGCCTCTCGAAGGCAGCCTTTTCGTCGTCTGAGAAACCGGACGGCATCGGCGCGCCGGACAAAACCGCTCGATAAATATCCGCAGGAACCGCGCCGGGCATGTTGGTGTGAATACCGAGAAGTTCGGGCGGCGCCTGCACGCCCATCAGATCGGTGATGACCGCGCCCCAATCCCCGCCCTGTGCCACAAATTTTGAGTAGCCGAGTCGCTTCATCAACACGGCCCATGCACTCGCGATCCGTTCAGGGCCCCAGCCGGTCGTCGTCGGCTTGCCTGAAAACCCGTACCCCGGCATCGACGGAACCACGATATGGAACGCGTCGGATGCATTTCCGCCGTGTGCGGTGGGATTGGTCAACGGATCGATAATCTTCATCTGTTCGATGATCGAGCCGGGCCACCCGTGCGTGACAATGAGTGGCAATGCATTTTCATGCTTCGAACGGACGTGAATGAAATGAATGTCCAGTCCATCGATCTCGGTGATGAACTGCGGCAGGGCGTTCAGTCTTGCTTCAACCTTGCGCCAATCGTATTCTGTCGCCCAATAGCGCGCGAGTGCCTGAGTGGTCGCAAGCTGCACGCCTTGCGTTGCATCCGTGACTGTTTCCCGTTCAGGCCACTTCGTCGCGTTGATGCGCCTGCGCAATTCGGTCAAGTCCGCTTCTGGAACGTTCACATGAGGAAACGGACGGATTGTATTCTTGTCCTCTGCCTGGTTGCTGCCTCGTTGTGTAACGCTGGTTTGCGTCATACTGGCCTCCTTTTCTGAGTAGGTTGGGATTTCTTGGTTTGATTCATGAGGCGGCGGCTCAACGTCCCCTCACAACCTCTGGATGTCTGGATGACCGTCAATTATATCGCCGCCTTCGAAGATTGTTGTAAACAGGCGTGGCTGTTGAAAAAGTCGCTTTCTTCAAAAAACAGACTGAAATTGGGGGATAGAAAATGTCTACCCGACCCGAGAAGATCGCTTATAGCGCATGCTGACGCGTTTTATTTTTGCGAATTTCACGAGAAGGAGTTTTTCAACAGCCACAGGCGTTTACACTCAGAACCCGGTCACTGAGTGAAATTGCGATTTTGCAACAACCATCGTTGGCACTCCGACCCTTCACATCACGGTTCGGCTTCGCGATGGTTGCGGTTTTGTTCGCGTGAAGTAGACCTTTGTTGTTGAAAGGTTCAGCCAAACCAGAAGAAAAGCGGCAAGTATTATCTGGGCGATGTCCACCACTTTGAGAATTGGATTGACGTGTCCTATTGCCCAGCAGTTGTTGAGAAGGAATACCAAGGACGCAAGAATGACTGCCACTCGCGCCCACTTCCGGCCGTTGTAGTAATTCCACAGAACGACGTAGCCAATTGCTATCACCACAGTAGTCGCGACGAAGACAAACATCACAACGGTCGCAGGCTGCGATTGCACATCCCAGAGAGCGGCATACTCAAAGAAATTAAGGACAGCCATTAGTACGGTGGTGATCGTGATGGCTCTTGGTCTCATAGAGGTCAGAACGACCACTGGCCAAAACCTTTGCAGAGTTTCAGGGCAGTATTGTCAGCCCAAGGTCAAATATCTTCAAGGTCAATGAGCGCAATCGCGATGTTTCAACAGTTGCATGGGGCCGCATCGCATTTTGCTACGAAGAGGTGGACAATCAATCTATGACTACGCGGGTTGTCTTGATTGTCGGCGCTATTGTCGGGCTGCTTGTGTCGAGTGCGGTGCTTGCGCTGATGTGGTTCGGCGTAGCAGGTGTTCTCTATGTCGGGCGCACCGATCTAATGCGTATATTCTGGCCGTCCTCGGTGATTCTCACTGTGGGGTGGCGCACGACGATCCCAGGCATCATGATCACTGCATCGTCAGTGGTGATCAACTGCATGCTGTACATGGCACTCGCATACGCGATCCGACAGGTTGCCCGGCTCATTCACACTTTGTTGTTGTAACCAGCGTTTACACTCAGAACCCCCTGTCGTGAGTGTAAACGCGATTTTTCGCCAACAATCGACCTCCGGTCGTCCGTTCAATAAGTCGCCTGCTGTCACGATCAAACAACTCTGTCCCCACGCAGCCTTTATGAAGTATGCTTGTGTGGAACAGCCAGGCTGTCCGAAGTTTGACCGCAAGCCCGGCTTCTGGGGATGTTTTCTGCAGGAAGTTGCAAGGAGCAGCACTCATATGGCGTGGAGTAAGCGCTTACTAGCCTTTGCCTTGTTCGCGCAGTCTTGGTCCCCGCCGAACCCACTCTTCGCCCAAACTCCCGTGCCGGTATGGGCAGAATTAGTCCACCGTTTGGATGCCAGCAAAGTCAAAGTCGGAGATCCTATTCTGGCGGAGCTAGCGTTGGCTTGGAAGGGGCCTGCTTGCGACTTGCGCAAGGGCGCGATCATTCAAGGCCAGGTGGTGACGCAAAGGGCCCATTCCAAAACCGAGAAGACTTCAGAAATCGGCGTCACCTTTGAAAGCGGTCAATGCGGCGGTCGTGATATGAGGCCATTGTTCTTAACCGTCGCGGCGGTGGTGGCTTCGTATCCTTCCCGCCATTCCGATTTGCCTGATGCCGAAGAAATGCAGCCGTTGAGTTCAGCGGTAGGTCTCATGTTGAACGGCGGTTTGCGGAGTGCCAACCAGGCGGCGGCGAGCGTCTATTTGGAGCCGCGTCGCGCCAAAGCTGCGAGCACCGTGATGCCGGGACAGGTAGTGGGAATTCCTCATCTTGCAATCTCGGTGGGACAGGGAGCAGCTGGGGCTTCCATCCTCTCCTCTACCGGACACAATGTGCAGCTGAGCCCTGGAACGCAGTTCGTACTTGTTCCCAATCTGAGAGCCGGGACTAGTGGAACGGCGGTCGCGAAGAGCGCCAATCCCGATACAGCCACCAGGAATCCTGTTCCAGAGGTAACCGAGCCCCCTCCTCCGAACATTGCCGACGAGAGGGAGGTCTGCGTGGCACCCGACTGTACTGTCGAACTCGCGGACAGCCAGTTGGAACATGAGATTCAGGGCGCGCAGTTCACCGTGCCCGTAAAGGGATTAGGGTACCTGCCTCGGTCGAAGGACCGAGAAATGTCCGCCTTCGATTACGATGCAAGCATTGCTTACCTGGGCCCAAGCCAGTTTCTGTTCACATTCAACCCGCACGTACTCGTTCCCCGCAGTGGGTCAGAAGCAAATTCCTTCCGCAAGCTTCGCATCGTGCGCGCGGTGCTCATCGACCTGGAGAAAAAAGAGATTGTGAAGACTGTCGATTTGCGGGTCCCGGACTCCGGGCGCTACCTGTGGCCGATTGGAGAGAACCAGGTCTTGATTCACGTAGGTCAGGAATTGCGCGTTTACGGCCCCGGACTTCAGCTGCGCAAGCAAATCCCCCTGGGAGGTCCACTGGCGTTTGTGCGGATTTCCCCGGCGTCAGAATACTTCGCCGCGGGCGTCATTCACGAGCGGCACTCGCACGAGATCCATCGACAGCTTGAAGAAGCCGGACTCCGCGAGCCAGAAGAAGACGTAGAAATTCGATTACTCGATTCGCAATTCAGGGTCCTGACATCGACTATGCGTTCTTCGCGGCTCCCGGCACCAATCCTGCTGAACGAAGGCGAGGTCCAAATCCCCAGCATTGGTCGAAACCATTGGCGAATCGTGGAGAACAGTTGGGCTGGACAGCGGCGGGTCCTGGCTGTCGCTACTTCAACCTGCGTGCCACAAGCAGAAAGCTTGCCGGGAAACTTGCTGTTCGTGGTCGGTTGCGACCGGCAAACGGGCAACCGGTGGTACCGCATCCTCCACGGCGACGGTAAGGTCGTGCTCAAGGGGTGGTCTCCCTCTTCGGAACTCGAGCAAACTGCGGGCGGAAACGTCGGCAGCAATGCGTTCGCGATCAGAATTGCGGAGGCGACCCAATCGCTAAATGCACAGACGGTTTTCAAACCGTCAGATCTGAAGAGTGCGCGTGTGACGGTCTACCAGGCAAAGAATGGGCGCCGTATTTTTTCCATTGGGCTTCCGGACCCAGTGACCGCGGTACAAACGTTTGCGATTTCTCCTCGTGAAGACCAAGTGGCCTTGCTCAAGGCTGACGAGATTACTTTTTATCGAATGTCGGCTGCTCAGTAAACAGGAGGCACCAGTTCTCGACACTCCTCCCGGTCGAGGCGGCAGGGCTGCCGATCAAGCGTAACGTTTATTCTGGTGTGCGGAAAGCAGGGGCGAGGGTCAGGTTCTCAGACTTCGCTTCAGCCATGCCTCGATGAATCCCACGCTCTGAAACTGCGAACTGGCCGACCCAAGTCAATGAGTCTAATCGCGATATTGCAACAACTGAGTGCCGAATCGCAGACATTCGATAAAATGCTGCGTATGTCTACTGACGACTGGTTCCGCAATAAAGATTGGAATCCAGCAATCGAGGCCCGGTTTCTTGAGAAGCTCCAGCGCGCCCGAGACAAGGCTCAATATCTGAGGATTCAGGCCGGGTATCTAACGAAACGGCACCCCAGAACCGCATTAGCTCTTCTCGACAGGTACTTTGCATTAGGTGAACATTTCGACCATGCTCAGGCATATCTCGACCAAGCGAATGCGTATTCGTCACTCGGTGAGACGCAAAACGCGATTCAGTCTCTTCAGAAGGCGCTCGGACGCGAACGTGAGTTCCCCAACCTAAAAACGCAAGCGTGGAGCCGCTTCGCGCTACTGGTCGCAACCGAGCGCTTAAAGCAGCTTTACGATGATGCATTGAGAGTGTTGGAAGAGCATAAGCCGGACGCTACGTCCTTCCCCGTTGATGGATTTCTTTGGAATGCTGCGAATGCCTTGATTGCCGACGGTCAGGGGCAACGCACGATAGCTCAGGAATGCTCGACTAAAGCCCTGCATTTTGCTGAGCTGACCCACTCAGGATTTCGATACCACCCAGATGTCGGACTCGTTGGTACTGAGCACGAAAAGCTCAAGGCCACACTCTGTCACATTGCAAGTTGACGTAACCAGCGATTACACTCATCGGGATTCCATTTCCAACAACTCGTCCTCGGAATACTCTACGAGGAACTTCCCATATTCAGGGCATCGGCGGAGTTGTTGGCGAAAACAGGCGTCACCAACTGAGAATTTCTGCGCTCTGTTTGCGCTCTGTTTGCGTGCTCAACAGTGCTTTAGAGGCTTAAAGGTGTCATCCGGGGCCTACCAAGCTGTTGAAACTACGTTTGACTGTTGATTCGAGTCCTACATGAGGAGCCATTCTTTCAACCGCTGAACCCTCACTGCTCTCTGTTTGCGCTCCGTTTGATGGGAACGCAAGCTGAGCGACCTTGCTGCTAGCGGTAGTCATCTGATCGGTAACATCGCCGTAGATATTCATCTTCGTGCGAATATCTGCGTGACGCATCACCTGTTGAACAGGACCTTGACATGCTAGTCGGCCGGTGGCTTTAACTCCAGCTCTCTTGCCGGGGTGGGGATATGGGGTCTGAATCCCGGAAGGTCCTTCGTTTCGCGGCCCGACGTATAAGGCTTTTGCATACGCGCGAAGTATTTTGGTGATAGTGAGAAAGTGTTTGTGTGCATCTAGTTGAATGTATATTCGACGCCGTTTGTTCGCTATTGAGCCGCCATTCCGGGAGTTGAGGCGGGATTCACCGGCTAGGGCTTGGCAACCGCGAAACAGCCTAAAATTGACCTATTGTTTTCAATACGTTACAGAGGACATTTCCTGTAGGGAGCCCCAGGAACGCGAGTTAGAAAAAGGTGGTATCTCGGCATCATCTTTTATTGCGGTCGCTCATATCGCGTCCTAGCAAGTCAAATCGGTTGAAGAAAGCGAAGGCGGGCGCACCTGCGGAAAGAAGCGCGCCGTGTAGGCCGCTAGTCCCAAGTCCCGCGGACCAACTTATTGAGGCGATCTTGCCGTCCTTTGACCCAGCTCGCATAGCTGCGCTCGGTGGTCTTGATGGATTCGTGGCCCAAGAGTTTTGAGACTTCCTCAAGGGGTATGCCCTTCTGCAAAAGATCCACCGCGAACGTATCGCGCAGCCGGTGGCTGCGCATGTGCCCGCTTTTAATCTTCGCGTCATCGAAGAGACGCGCTAGATGCTTCGCCCAATTCTTTGTGACGGACTCTTCGTCACCGATGCCGGACCAAAACACGTATACCGCGTTGTCATTCGCCACGGCTAGAATTTCCTGTGCCACGTCGGCCGGAATCGGCACCGATACGTGCGTGCCGGTCTTCTGCCGCGATGTCACGATGCTGTAGCCCTCGCCATCGTGGGTGATCTCTTCCCGCTTCAACGTAAGGGCGTCACGGATGGCGAGGCCCGAATACCGCATGAGCTGAATGAGTGCGCGCATCCGTGCGCCCCGGCCAGGCTCATCCGCGAATGTGGCGTAGGTAGTGTCTAGCAGATGGGCATACTCTTTGGCCGTGAGGGGCATTGTCGGGGACTGCTCAACCTTAACCGGCGATAGCCGGGGGATGCGGGGCAGCCATTCCGCTTGGTAGCAGTACCGCAGAAACGTGGACAAGCGGTCACGGACCCGTGAGCGGGTGCTTGAAGCCGGATACGCATCGGGCCACCTGCTGGCATAGCCGGTGAGCAGTTCTTTGCTTAGGCCACTGACAACGAAAACCCCGCGCACTTCGCAGTAGCTTTTCAGCCGGGCAAGTTCGCGCGTGTACTTCGCCAACACCTTGGGCGTTACGTCTTGGTTTTTCTTGTCCTGGGTGAAGACTTCCACGGCCTGAGCGATGGTCTGTCCCCTCGCTGACTCCGGGGCCGGGGTCTTGCCGCTGAGCTGCGCTGCTAGTCGGCCCTTGACTTCCTCAGCTTCGGCCCATGAGCGTGTCCCCGCTTGCCTACGGTGTTGCTTGCCATCAAGTGACCATCGCAGATGCTTACGGCAGTTGCACCGCTTGCAAAACTCATCCCCGGCGTACTTGCAGCCCGGCGAGTGGCGCACGAAGATCGTGATTAGGGGCGTCATTGCGATTCCGTGAGTTTCTGAATCTCTCTCGAATGGCAATTCAGATTAGCGGGCGGCTCTTTTCCTTCCTTGACGTACAGATTGCAGGTCAGCTCTTCCGCCGCGAGTTGCTTTTCAATCTTGTGCTGTTCGGCTCTCTTTAGCCGCCACTGCGCCGGGGAGTAGTCATCGTGGAAGGATTCATCACCTATGACTAGCGTGGTGTAGACGTGCCCATCACCGAACGCACAAACTTCCCAAGTATGAGCCTGAATAAAGTCCGCAGTCTTACCCTTTTGGAGTGTGTAGTAGTCCGCCTTGTAGCAATGCATGGTTCTGTCTTGGGCGGGCGCGAATCCAGCGAGTGCCAACGTTACGAGCGCGAGCGGCAATGTGCGTTTCATGTGCCCACGGTAGCACAGGATTAGCACAATAAAAACAGCACGAAGGTAATAGCTAGTGTTTATGCCGGTCGGAAACTGGCGGAGAGAGTGGGATTCTCACCTGGCGTTTTTTATACAGCTCTTGTCATCAGCAAGATACCGTTATAACGCGGATAAAGCAAGGTGCGATGCGGTTCACCATCGGTCGAAATTTTAACCATCGGAACCTATATAGAACAAATTTCAGCCGAATATAGACACCAAATAGACACCAAAATTCTGGCTGAGGATCCTCCGCACCGTTGCCTCGCCAAGTCGAGGTGCTCATTCCTCCCGGTCAGCAGGAAGACTAGGGAAAGCGATCAGCGATCCTTGATGCCAAACGCCAGCTTGAGACTCTTCCAGTAAAGCCAGGCTGAAACAAGAAGGGTTGCAAAAACCACGATCGCAGCCAATATGATGTGCGCTGAGAAGAATGCGATTCCCAAGATCACCGGGAGTAGAACCACAGTGACAACAGCAACGAGGGTTGCCAACAGGCTCAGCTTCACTACTTGCCACAGTCTCAAGAATCGGGCTCTGTAGATACCCGGAACCTCTCGCCAGGTTATCCTCTGTCTATTCATCCCACCAAGGCTCATTCCGCCTGCGCTCATTTGAATAACCTCCTAATTTCTTTCCAAAGCCAACTCCCGACCTCCGCTAGAGCGGACAAGTCGAGCAGAATTTCTGCCGTTACAAGCGTTATCCGGGTGAATATATTACCGACTCCAATATGTTCAAAAATCCATTCTCTTCCCAGATCCGTAAGAACCATGGCCCCTGCGAGCACTAACAAGATCACAAGGTCGATAATGATCATACCCACGCCAACGGACTTACTGCCAACGCGATCTTTGAATTCGTCCCAGTATTTGCCCATCGGCGCACCGAAGCACCGGCAGTATAGTCTAAAAAACAAATGGCTGGGACTAATACTTCACATGAAAGGGGGGACTGTCCTCGGGCTTGCTGTCTCGCCGGTCGTAGAGGCAAGGTAGTGGAGACGTTAGCATGACCCATCCATTCCTGGACCTTTGCGATATCGGCCTCGTGTGAGGGCGCATTGGTTGCGGCGGTCGCACGCTCCTTCGAAAGAGCGCTCGGATCGGCCGTCGGTCGGTTGAAGTCGAGAGTGAATTGCTGTCTTTTGGGAGAATAGATCTTCAGGGTTTGGCGTTTGGATTGAGGAATGAGGTCTCTGACAGGGCAGCGTTCTAACCAACTGAACTACGTCCCCTACTTTGCTTTCTTACCTTTATCGGAAACCCGCGTGTTTAGTGGCTTTCCTCAGGTTCAATCGATTCGCCTGTGTCGCCTGTTTCAACCCCGTAGAACCAAATTCCGAGGTTAATGGACACCATGGACACCAAGCTAAACCACCGTCCAAAAAGTGTGTCACGGGCAAACACCAACCCAGA
This sequence comes from uncultured Acidobacteriaceae bacterium, assembly GCA_963772195.1. GTDB lineage: Bacteria > Acidobacteriota > Terriglobia > Terriglobales > Acidobacteriaceae > Acidiflorens. The sequence continues at coordinate 563,118 of CAVYWE010000008.1, forward strand.
GCAGCTGTCCCTGCCCCGCGTGTAGATTGTAACAGAGCATTGATTCATCCGTCAGAGCGAAGCACGCCTGCCTTGGGCGCACCAACGCCCGGTCTAAACGCTCTCCTTTTTCTGACAGCTTTCCCGAAAAACAACAACTTGGGGAGTCTGCCTTTCGCTCAAAACAGATCTCCAGGACCTTCATTCGGAGGGGTTCTGACACAGTTCTGACACAGGTGACGTGCACCGGAATCATGCTGCTCTTGTAGCAGCAATGCGTCTCGTCGAGCGCAAATTTGCGGAATGATCGGAGCACCGGCCTTTGGCGTGAAAGAGATGTTTCCAGACATAAGTAATTGAAATCTAAGGCACGGATCGCATCAATCAGAGCTCAGATGCCCGGCAAGTAATCGTTATCGAACCCTTGTCGAACCCTTCGTAGAGCAGAAGACTGGCCGCATGATCGCATACACAAAGCACTGTCCAACTCATTTGGCCTTTTACCTCATTCAGTCTTCTCAATCGGCTAAAGCGCACACTAACTCAGCAGTCGTTTCTCCGTAAACTCCGCACCGCTCTTGCCGTGGTAGATGCGCATGTTGCTTTGCTTCGTTCCGTGTGTCCAAAGAACACCGTCAATTGGCTCTGCGGTTCGCTGAGCTGCCCCACTACACAAGGGTGGCGTAAGAATCGTCGTCAACATGACCATGATGACTACGGCAGAGAATACCGGTAAAAACGATCAAATTGGAGAGCGTCTGAGGGATTGAAATGTGCACTCATGACCGCTCGCATTCTTTCGCTCATCGCTACCGTGGCATTGGCTGTCTCCACCATGCGTGCGCAAGTGAGTACCACAGTCCATTCGTCGGCAGTTGGAACCTTGTCGATGCCGGAGGAACGGATTCGATGGGTGCAGAGAGAGCGGGGACAGAAGGTCGATGTTCCGAAGCGGAAGATCACTTCAGCAAAGTGACTGAAACCACACGCCCGTCGAGGTATACGTTTCCGTCAATTCCACGCTCAAAAACCAACGTTGTCGGAGCCTCTGTTTCTGGAAGCTCGTGAGCCTCCACCCAATATGCAAGATAAAAGTCTATCTCGGGGCCGAGTCCTTCCTCTCTATTAGAAAGCACGCGAGTTACTACCGCCTGTCGTCCTGGCGAAGGGTTGTCGGACGATAAATTGAACTTGAAACGTTGCCCTACCTTAATTTCGGATTGCATTTGAACTCCTCGTATATTCTCAGCTTCTGATGACTAGTGCACAGTGGCATCACTGAAATGCCGATTTTCACTCACCAACGCTAGCGGCTAGCGGTGCCTCGTTCCCACAGCCCAGCATTCTGGGAAGTTAGGGGCAAGACAAGGTCGCTCGCTTTGGCCTTCTCGTAGCCCGAGAATCGTCTTGACGCCTACCAACGGCCGGCCTGAGCACCGCCATCGACGTGCAGCACCTCACCCGCCACCTGCCCCCCCTGACAGGTAGAGAACGGCATCGACGATGTCTTTTACGGCCACTATTCTTCCGCATAGGCTGCAAAGTCTTAGGAAATTCCTTGGAATCATGCTTGTGCATTGGTGTGTCCACAACACCAGGAGCTACGGCTTTGAAGCGGATACCTTCTTTTGCATACTCGATTGCGAGGCTCCGAATCACAGTATTCAAGCCTCCTTTCGTGATCATCGAAAGCGAGCCGTTGTCTCCGGCAGTGATCACAGCGATTCGTATCGTGTCCTTATGTTTAAGTTTCGGTTTAAAGCTCTTAACTGCTGGACACAAAGAGTCTTGCATTACCAGTAAATCTTTTCTGCGATGTGTTGCGAATCACTTGCGGACGGGGCAACCAAGCCCGAGGCTACTAACGCCGAGTACATAGCTCGCTCTGCTGCGAACCAATCAACTTCAGGCGAACCGAACGGGCGACCTCTCTCTTCCCAAAGCTTGTAAGCCACTTTCGCCACGAACTCGTGCCGACTCTCACCTAGAAAATCGGTGGTGAGCTCTAACGGTTGTTGCTTATCCGGTGATTGAAGTCTAGCGGGCATTGGATTGGTTCCTCGAATTCTAAAGCGGCATTGCTCCGAGCCGGGTCGAACTCTTCTTCGTATCCTGTAGGGCTTTTAGATCCCCTCTAATTCTGCTTCGGCGAGAATGCGTTCCTGCTCGATGATTGCAACCGATTCTTCTTTTTTGTTCAAACTCTCGGGGACCTCATCAACTATCGCCAGGATGCGCGCGTCGTACCAAAGAATAAAAGGCGCCTCCAATGGCACGAACGCTCCCGCGTGTTGCGGAATGAGGCGCGGTGTGTAGTCAGCAGCCGGACGAGTGGTCGGGACGACGGCAGTGTAGTTGAAGCTATTGGCCGGACCAGCGAGGCGTTCGCCACGATTCATGGGTTGTGTAATCGGGGCCACATCTTTTTTTTGCGGGTCTGCGTAGAGTTCGACCCTTACAGCATCGGGGTTCAGAGCGTCAAGAAAGACCTGAACCTGGAAAAGGTATTGCTCACCCTGTTTTTGAACGGTCGCGGAACCGAAGCGTAGTGCTGACCAGTGCTTTGCCAGTTCTCCCTTCCAAGCGACCAAATCGCCACCCAATGACCCCTGATTCGCGGTGCGCAGCCGGAGAGCAGCGGCCGCCGAGAGATAGTGTTCATCGGTATATTGTCGTACTGCACGATTTGTTGAGAAGGTCGGAGTCAACCGAGCCATGCTTTCGCGCATGCGAGCAACCCAGCGACGCGGAATTCCATGCTCGTCCCGCGCATAAAACTCTGGGATAACCTCTCTCTCGAGCAGTGCGTAAAGAGTCTCGGCCTCGATCGCGTCCCAGGAGGGGTCGTCCCCGTGTTCGCGTCCGTCCCCGATCGCCCAGCCTACTTCCGGCGAATAAGCCTCCGCCCACCAACCATCGAGTTCCGAAAGATTCAACCCGCCGTTTACCAGCACCTTCATGCCACTTGTGCCGCTTGCTTCCCAGGGGCGTCGTGGAGTGTTTATCCAAACGTCTACTCCTTGGACTAAATGCTCCGCCATAAGTAAGTCGTAGTCGGAGAGAAAAACAACCCGGGATCGAGCTTCGGGGTGGCGGGAAAACTCAACCCACTGGCGGATCATTTCTTGTCCCTCGGCATCTTGAGGATGCGCCTTGCCCGCAAGCACGAGTTGGACGGGGTGCTCTCGATTCGAGAGCATGCTAAGGAGCCGCGCCGGATCATGCAGAAGCAGGTTCGGGCGTTTGTAAGTCGCGAAGCGACGAGCAAATCCGAGAGTCAAAATATCGTTATCGAGTATGTGAGCGGCTTGCGAAAGATCTTCCGGGGAGGCTCCTCGAGCTGCTAATTGGCGCACGTAAAGTCTGCGCACGTAGTCAACCAGAGCCTTGCGGCTAACACCGCGGCATTGCCATATGTCGGATTCGCTCACAGCCGCAACATTCTTCTCCATGTTTTCCAAGGCCCCATGCCAACGGTTTTTGCCGCATGCGAATTCCCACACGCGATCTGCTTCGGCAGAGTCCCACGTGGGCGTGTGTACTCCATTGGTCACATGAGTCACGGGCACTTCCGCTTCCGGCCACCTCGGAAACAGGCCCTGGAAGAGTTCGTCGACTGACTTGACCGTGCAGTTTACTGACACCGTTGACAGCGCCGCTGCCCCGGATTGCCAGATAGGCCATATTGAACGGCTCAGACGAATCTTGACGATCTCGCCGGCCCAGCGCCAGAAGGTCCTCGAACGAAATCGAAAGGTGTTCTTCGGCATACTTCTTGAGGTAACGTTCGATCAGGCCCGGCGTGAAGCGGTCAAAGCCTGCTTCTACGGGAGTGTGGGTCGTAAAAAGGTTGCCGGCACGGGTGACGGTGAGCGCGACATCAAATGGCTGATTGTTATCTTCCATGTAGGAGCGGGCTCGTTCGAGCACCGCGAAAGCGGCGTGACCTTCATTGAGATGGCAAACTTCGGGCTGCAATCCGAGTGCCCGCAGAAGTCGCCAGCCTCCAATGCCAAGGACCAACTCCTGCTTCAAACGCAACTCCGGACCGCCGCCGTAAAGTTCAGTCGCAATGCCGCGATAGGCCGGAGGGTTTGCGGGATCGTTGGTATCCAGCAAATACAATTTCGCTCTGCCGACTTGCACCTGCCAGGCTCGAATCCACAACTTGAAAGCCAGGTAAAGGAAGCACCAGCCGAAGCCATTCACCATTTGGCTCCCGCACCGGCCTGATCGGCAATTGGCCGGGATCGTTGAATGGATACAGAGCCTGCTGATGGCCCTGCGCATCAATTTCTTGCCGAAAATAGCCCTGCTGGTAGAGCAGACCGACTCCGATCACAGGGACGCCCAGGTTACTGGCTGCTTTGAGTTGATCGCCGGCAACGTTTCCGAGTCCGCCCGAATAGATCGGCAGGGCTTCGCTGAACATGAACTCCATCGAGAAATACGCAATCGCCGACACACCCGAACGAGGATGCGCCTTTTGAAACCACGCTTCCGACTGTTCGGCCAAGCGTTTTCTCTCGTGGAGATCAGCCAACAGTCTTTGAAAGTCTCGGGTTGGCCGTAACAATTTGCAGTTTTTCCCGGGATACCGTTTGCAGCACGACCCACGGATTGTGCGTCAGTTCCCAGAGCTCGGGGTCAAGCTGCTCCCAAAGCCGATCCGCCGAGTGATTGAACGACCATCGAAGGTCCAAAGCCAGGTCGGTGAGAGCCTCTGAAATGGCTGTATCGGGGGGACGATCAACGTTTGTCGGGCTGCTCATAAACAAACTCCTCGTATGGCTTATCGGCTCAGGCGGCTTTGGCGCTGCGAGCGATCGTTTCGGAAACAATCCTCTGAGCTTCCTGTTGGATCTGCCGCAGGTGGTCCTGGCCGAGAAAGCTCTCGGCATAAATTTTGTAGATGTCTTCCGTACCCGAAGGACGTGCTGCAAACCAGCCATTCTCGGCAATTACCTTGATTCCCCCAATTGGGTTGCCGTCTCCGGGAGCGGTGGTGAGAATCTGCTCAATTTGTTCGCCTGCAACTTCTGTAGCGTGAATGTCGGATCGGGAGACAATTTTCGAGCGCGGTTTTTTGTTCGGGCGTGGCGGGAGCTTCGATTCGTTCGTAGACGGGATCCCCTAGCTCTTGAGTAAGTTCGCGATAGATCTCGCCTGGATCTTTCTCCACGCGCGCGGTAATCTCTGCCGAGAGCAGACAAGGAATGATTCCGTCCTTGTCGGTGGTCCAGACGCTACCGTCCCGCCTGAGAAAAGAAGATCCGGCGCTTTCCTCGCCCCCGAAACCTAACCGGCCAGCGAGCAAGCCTTCGACAAACCATTTGAATCCCACCGGAACCTCATAAAGCGGCCGTTGCAACCGCGCGCTAACACGATTGATCACGCTGCTGCTGACTACCGTTTTCCCGACGGCCACGTTCTCGCGCCAGTTCTTCCGATTTGAAAACAAGTAGTGCACGCAGACCGAAAGGTAGTGATTCGGAGGCAGCAACCCACTCCCTTTGGTGACGATGCCGTGGCGGTCGTGATCCGTATCACTTGCAAACGCAATGTCAAACTTATCTTTCAGACTGATCAGCCTCTGCATGGCATAAGGCGAGGAAGGATCCATGCGGATCTTTCCATCCCAATCCACGGTCATGAAGCGAAACGTTGGATCAACAGATTCGTTCACGATCGTGAGGTCGAGACCGTATTGCTCGGCAATCCGTGGCCAATAATCGATGCCTGCCCCACCGAGGGGGTCTACTCCAAGCCTGATCTTGGCGTCGCGGATTGCGGTCATATCGACGACGGCTGTCGAGGTCTTCTACATAGGAGCTCAAAAAGTCGTGCTTGTGCGTTGTTGAGGCGTGGAGCGCTTTTTCGAAGAGAACTCTCTTCACACCCTGCAGTTCCCATCGCAAAAACTCGTTGGCTTTCGTTTCGATCCAGGAAGTCACGCTCGAATCGGCTGGTCCTCCATGTGGAGGATCGTATTTAAAGCCACCGTCATCGGGAGGATTGTGAGACGGCGTGATGACGATACCGTCGGCCAGCCCCGACTTTCTATCTCGGTTGTAACGCAGAATCGAGTGGGAGACGGCTGGGGTTGGGGTGTATGCGGTGTCCTCGGAAAGCATCACTTCGATGTTGTTTGCTGCAAGAACTTCCAGTCGCACTCGCGAATGCAGGCTCGGATAGCGCGTGAGTATCCATGCCCAGAAAGAGGGGCCCCTCAATGCCCTGCAGTTTCCGGTAATCACAAATCGCTTGAGTAATCGCAAGAATGTGCCACTCGTTGAAGGCCGCGCTCTGTAGCAGATCCACGATGGCCGGACGTGCCAAACACGACGCGCTGTCTCGGGTCGCTCGGATCTGGGCGCAGTTCGTAGTAGGCCGTGAGGAGCTTGGAACATTCACCAAGATAGAGGGATCAGCCGGCTTCCCGGCAGCGGGGTTAATCTGCACTTGGCACCTCGCCGCCGTCCGTCAAAAGAATCGCACTTGATCGAGGTTCAACCCTAAAAGTGACTTGGCCTTGCATGGAGGGCTCTTTCCCAGATTCGAAGAGATCGTCAGGGGCGGTTCGAGAAGTATCCGCCGCCAAACGCCAGATCTTAGTTGCCGGCAACGACAGGAATGGCGAAATCAACCGGATCTCGTATCGGCGTTAAACATCAGGAATAAGTCGGGTTCTGTCTGCCCCAGAATGAGGCACGCAAAGGATTTCTGTCGCTCGTCCATCCAGTCGGGAGCAGTCCCGTTTGGCGCGAACCATTTTATGTCCGCGTCGGTGTAGAAAACTTCTCTTCGCAAAACCTGATGGGCTCGACGGAAGGCGATCATTCCTCGTGTGAAGCGCTGAATCTCTTTGTGCTTCTCTACCAAGCTCCAGTCAAACCAGCTCACTTCGTTATCCTGGCAGTACGCGTTATTGTTTCCGTGCTGACTTCGGCGAAACTCATCGCCGCCCAGCAGCATTGGAACGCCTCGAGAGATAAAAAGCGTCAACAGGAAATTCTTGATCAGGCGGTTCCGCATTCCCTCGACAGCGGGATCATCGCTTGCTCCTTCCACCCCGCAATTGTCGCTGTAATTGGCATCGGTTCCATCGCGGTTGTACTCGCCATTTTCGTCATTGTGCTTCTGCTTATAGCTGACCAGATCGTTCAGTGTGAATCCGTCATGAGAAGTAACGAAGTTCAGGCTGCATGCGGGACCCTTGCCGGAGCTTTGGTACAAATCTGAGCTTCCACAGATGCGATTGGCGAACGGCCCCATCATGCCCGCCTCGCCGAGCCAGAAGCGGCGCACATCGTCGCGAAAACGGCCATTCCATTCCGCCCAGCGGTTGGTGGAGAAACTGCCCACTTGATAGGCGCCGCCTGCGTCCCAAGCCTCGGCGATAATCTTTACGTCGCGCAGGATGGGATCTTCGGCAATGTCTTCGAGAAGCGGGGCATTGCGGAGAATGTTCCCATGCTCATCTCGGCCCAGGACCGAAGCAAGGTCGAAGCGAAAACCATCCACGTGCATGTGCATGACCCAGTAACGAAGCACATTCATGACGAACTCTCTCACGACGGGATGATTTGCGTTAAGCGTATTGCCGACGCCGGAAAAGTTCTTGTAGTACCGGCGGCCGTTCTCTTCCAACATGTAGAAGATCGAGTTCTCAATGCCGCGCAGAGAAATCGTGGGTCCCAGTTCATCTCCTTCGGCCGTGTGGTTCAACACGATATCCAGAATGACTTCGATGCCGGCGCGATGAAAAGCCTTGACCATCTCTCGGAACTCCAAGGTCTGCCGCCGATGCGGTCCCGCGATGCAGTAGGATCGCTTCGGAGCGAAGAAGGCGACCGGATTGTAGCCCCAGTAGTTTTTGAGTTTTTGTCCTGGTGATTGGATTGCGCCGCTTCAATTCATTTTCGTTGAATTCGAGAACAGGCATCAACTCGATTGCGGTCACGCCCAGGTCTTGAAGATAAGGAATCTTTTCGGTCAAGCCGATGAAAGTTCCGGGATGGGCCACGCCTGAACTGGGATGGATTGTGAAGCCGCGAACGTGTGTCTCGTAGATCACCGTGTCGGAGGCGGAATGCTTTGGAGGCGCATCCGTCTCCCAGTCGAAATGTTCGTCGGTAAAGATGCATTTCGGCGTGGTGCCTGCATTGTCGGCGGTCGAAATACTCAAGTCACTCAGGGTGCTGGACGAATCGTAGCCGCGGGCGGCTGAAAAATCCCAATTCTCGACGCCGGCAATTGCTCTTGCATACGGATCCAGAAGCAATTTATGCGGGTTGAAGCGATGGCCTTGTTCCGGTTGATAGGGCCCTTCGATGCGATAGCCATACAGTTGACCCGACGCAATACCGCGCACCCACACATGCCAGACATCGCCGGTTCGATGACGCGCCGGATCCAAATCAATGATCTTGGTCGGAGACAGAATCGTCAGGATTTTGATAGAGCTCCAGGCGAACACGGGTCGCGTGACGGCTGAACAAGACGAAATTAACTCCGTCTCCGTATTGATGTGCACCCCCAATGGGCAGCGGATTTCCTGCCTGAACCTCACCTTCATCAAAGGGTGCCTCTAGAGCGTCGGATTGATTCTGTTTGATAGCCATTTCAGCCATCGATTCCCCCGGGCGCAAATGATCCCGCCTCCTGTTCGCGCACCTTCATGCCCACATACGCAACATGAGAATCAGCCACTCCCGACTTTTGGAGAATCTCCTCATATGCGGGTATTTTCAACGGCTGTTTCATATAAATGAACTCCATATTCATTTCCCGCGCACGCCGAAGGAGAGCAGAGCTTTGGCGTCCAGTGATGCAACCCGTGCGAAGCCCAGCGGTGTGGGCCAGTGTGAGACCCTGTCCGTCGTGCGCGTCGAAGGTTTTAATTTCGAGCGCCACGTCTTCTGTCTGAGACAGCAAGGTGACGCCGCCATCCGTCATTGTGCCGTCTACATCCATCAGAAGCACTTTGATTTCAGCAGCACGTTTCTTTAGGCTCAGGAAGGTTTTGGGAGAATTGCGCAAGAAGCCTCCATCGCAATTTATTGTCAGCGATCTGCACAGCAATATAAGCTTGTCTGATTTGCCCACCCGAGCATTTCCCGTATCTCCGATTGGAGGTAATATCCGTGGCTCAAGACCGGGGACAGGAGTTTCGAGTGTTGCCCTCTCGGAGATAGATTCCGGACGAGTTCGTACCCGGGAATTTGCACCCGTTTTATGAGTTCAAGGATTTCCTTGTGAGGCAACTCTCCCTCAGCCAGTAGTGAGAGCAGGATCATGAGTCCATCCGCACCAACTAGCCGTTCAAGAGGCAGCCCCTCCACAATGGTCCTGCCGCTGCGGAATTCCTCCAGTGGGTCGTACCGGCAGTTGTGATTCTTCTGGCGTCCGCGATGGACCAGTCGGAGGCCTCTTAGGATATCGTTCCCGTGTTTGTCCTCGGATGCCAACCACTCGACCCAGCCAGCCTGGACGCTAGTGATCATGTCCGCGCACGAATCACAGCGCCAACCCTTAAGCCTGTCGCGCCGATTGCTACGGTCTTTACTTCTCATTTGGGTAAATCCGCTCGTGTTCTTCGATGCCGAGAGACTTGATCCCAGGCGCAGGAACGCCTGCGCAAGGATCGAGTCTGTCATGCAGTGACTGGCCCTCTCGATCTATGCCGCCAGTCCTTTTCGAAACCCGTCTCGAACAAGCCAATTTCTTGCGGCCTGAATGTCATCCTCCCCAAGCTCGCGACCACCCTGATGCCACGAGATGGCGACATCGGCGCCACCACTTTTAAAGATGGCCGCCAGTTCGCCAGCTTGACCGGTAGGAATCAGCGGATCTACGGTCGCCGCGCCGATGAATATGAAAAGATTGCTAAAGTCCCGAATTATCTGGGGAACCAGCGGTACGGTCACTCGGAAAAGAACCGCACCTGCAAGGTAATGCGGATGAAGCAGAATCAAACTCGCGGCGAGGTTTGCACCATTAGAATGCCCAACGACAATCAGTCTTCTCGTGCTGAACCGATATCGTTCGGAAGCGGCGCGGATGAATTGCGCCAGCTCTTCAGTTCTGGACCTGACATCATCGATGCCAACCTCCGTGAATCGCCTGAAGGATGGAGGCATGCCATTCTCCAGAACCTTGCCTCGTAGTCCAAGGAGAGCAGCGCCCGGCCAAAGATCATTTCCGAGAGACAAAAGTGAGTTCTCGTCTCCGCCAGTCCCGTGCAAGAGAAGGAGCGTAACGGGTCGGGAAGAATCTGAGGGAGCGGGCACGAACGTATGGATGTAATTCAAATCAGTTGTTGACGCCATAGAATTCTGTTCGCAAACTAAGGGCCATAGTCACCTTCTCGTCGGCCGGGCACCGCGGTTGTACCGGCGCCAACCAACACCATTCTTGTGCATCCAGCTGTGGCGACCGTCATGGAAAGTGGCTGCTCCTCGACACCGAGACGAAGAATTGACTCGTTCGATTCTGATTTGTTTCGACTAGGAACTTGAGGTTTCAAGACGTTTAATGATGAATACGGTCTTATCATCAATCAAGGATCCGTCGCCGATCTGTCGGAGATGTTCATCTTGCTCAACGGCGTAATCCAATAGAGCATTGCAGATGTCGCTTGCGCCTTCCGTCTCGTGTTCACGCAAGATCATTTCAAGTTGGTCGCGCTCTTCCTCATCGCTGCCGTCGTACACACCATCGGTGTAAAGAACCAGAATATCCCCGGGGCTCATCAGCGTTATTTCAGCGACATCGGAAGAGTTCAACTCCCTTGGGCGGAACTGCATCGAGTAGTACTTATTTCGATCTGGGTGGTCCCGAGGGATCTGCAGGCCGAGAGGCAGAAATTGCGTCATCCGGCTCTTATCTATGTTCACGAACTTGCGGCTTTCGGCCGAAAACACCAGAGGCGGAGTATGACCGAAATTCACGAAACGGAAATGGCCGCCGGGGCGCAGTTCGCCATATAACATGGTTGCGATTTCACGGGCATTCTCTTTTTCGCCCATCCCCAGCGCGTTGCGGGCCGTGACCGATTGCGCCAGTCGTAAGTTGAGATTTTCGAATAACTCGGGCGTGGTTTTTCCGTATCGGTCGAGCTCGGTGAGCATCAAGGCATGAAATGTGTCATGTACCGTGGAGGCGATTTTCGCTGAGATGATTCCGTGCCCTTGTGCATCTACCAACAGAACGCCTGCCGTAAAATAAAGGTCGTTCAGGTCCTCGGCGACTCGTACCTGCTCCGAACTCTTTGCATCCCTAAACTCCATTTCGATCTCAGCACTGTAGTCCGGCCTCGCTTTCAACCATTGCACGTGGTCGTCGACTGAGTTACGAAGTGGTGCACCTGGTGGAAGGGGTTCGAGAAACTCATTTGAGAGCCGCAGAGCCCTCTGAATGCGTGCGGTGATATCGTATCGCTGTTGAAAGTTGATGTACTCAAACAGGTCGCCGCCTACTGTCCCGGCTGGGATGGACTTTCCGTACATGTCGATGCCCACGATGTTGGGTATCGTTCCCTTTACCGGCATGAGCCGCTCGCGCAAGTATTGGTCAATGGTCGGAAATGTGTACGCTTTCGTCATAAAGGACCCGGCTGTGCGAACCCCGGAGCGTTTCCTCCGCTGTGCCCGAGTGGTATTCCCCTGCCTTGATCTGACCGTTCTACTAATCCCAACTCTGTTCGCCGCGTCCTCGCGGTGCCTGGTTTTGTGAATTGCACGGGACGTTTGCCCTCTGGGGTCCGACTCTTTCCATTCACAAGGAGCCTCCAAGGAGTGTGCGAATGCTGGTTGAGGCAATGTTTCTTGAGTCATAGAACAGAGTGGCTGTGACGAAGGGATAGCGCAACATCCGGCAAATCATGGTGCGTCGGCGCGGACCGCCAGACGTGACTGCCAATTCCTGCCACGCCGAATTAGCTTTGTCGAGATGTTTCTGAACCGTCTCGCTCATGGTCTAAAGGATTTCCATTCAAGTACGACACGCTGATCGCCACTGGCCTGAGATGAAGAAAGCTAACAACTCTAGGCGGCGGCGCATTTTCTGAACCGGGCGAAACTTCGATTGCGGAGCTGGCGAGTTTGGACGCCGACTTTTCCGCCACCCCTTGCTCCATTGCTATGTAAGCGGCATACCACAACGGCCAGTTGTAATCTTTCGCACCGGAGCCACGCTCAAACTCCGAGTGAGCTTCTTTAGCTCTAATCAACGCGTTCGATAGGTCCTTGATTGAGTCAAAAATAATGGATCGCGGCCGGCGCTCGCCCCTTATGGCGGCGCGCAATGCCTTGGTAGCTTTTTCGATTAGCTCTTTGATTTTCATAGCCCACGCTAGAGCCTCCAAGATTAATTTCCTCTTGAACCCCTATCGACCCCAGTCGTACGTCTCGGCGAGAAAGATCGTCTCGCCTTCCTTGCCTGGAAATGCAGTTGTGTCCGAACCCAGATATCCTGCCAGCGCTTGCCACATCTTCCCAGGCATTTGAGCTCGCTTGTTTCAAGCTCGATTACACCGCCACAATCGGGGCAGATGCAGTTTAGAATCGCGGACCTTACGTCATCAGCGTTGCTCGTTCGAGTCTCCAATATATTTCTCCTTGTTTTACAAAGGGTCCCGTGAGGTGATCGTTAGTCGCATCACTTTGCCAGTAGCACATCGGATACCATTGAAATTCGTCATCAAAAGTGGTGCGGATTCTCTTTCATTTCAGGTTTTTGTCTACTCAATCCGTCGAATTCAGCGCCGTCGTTGGCGTCGCAGAGTGTCACGCTGACGACGGGCGTCGGATTGCTGACAGATACCCAGTGCAATTGAGAGACTTAAAATACTTCCGAATCCCCTTCCGAGATGTGAGCTATTCATTGCGGTCTCCGAGCGCCGGATACTGTGTAGACGGTGCGGTCGGATTGGGAGATCGCGGACGAACCCCTCGACGGATCAACTCCCTCAGCTTCTTGCGCGCACGAGCGGATTGAGCCTTTACCGTTCCGTGCTGTACTCCTAGAATCTGCGCCGTTTCCCGAATTGACAGACCCTCAACGTCGCGCAGTTGAAATGCTAGGCGGAGTGTGGGAGAGAGCTGAGTTTGGCAATGATACAAGCGCCTGCTCAGCTCAGATTGGCGGCATTCCTCTTCCGGTCCAGGCCGCTGGTCTGCTAGTCGCTCTGACACGGAGAGTTCGTAGGCTTCAGCGTTTTGTTCCTCGAGTGGCAGATGAACACGGCGCGCTCGCTTGCGCAACTGCATGCGGGCGCAGTTGTGCACGATGGCACTCAGCCAAGTGGACATCTGTGACCTGCCCCTGAACTGGTCCATGTGGGTATATGCAGCGAGAAGCGCGTCTTGCACTGCGTCCTCGGCGTCGGCTGCGTTGCGAAGAAGTCGGAACGCCCTTCTATAAAGCGACGGCAGGCAATTTGGCAGGACGTGTTGCAACGTCTGAGTTGCGTTCTGGTCAATGAGGAGTTTGCGACGTTCGAAAGTCCCGGCGTACGGGTTTTGCATGCTGTTGTCCTCCTGCCGCGAACGACAGGGAGGCACGCGATGTTCCAATCAACTCACTCCACGAAAACGACCATTTTTACCGTGATAGAGCGTGATAGCGATACCGTGAGAGGCAGGAGACGAAAGAAAGACGATATTGACAGAATGCTGGCAATTGAATGGTTGTTCTCTGAACGGGCCGAGAGGCTTAAAGTCGCAGCTCAGAGTGATTTTCTGGGTTCTTGAGAGTCGAAGTCCATGGAGGCGGATTTCATTAGAACAATTGGAGCAAGTAGCCTTCATAGTGGCGATGACGGTTCGGCATTGGGCGGGACTATGAAGGCAACCTGCTCGCTCGGATAACTATCTAGTCTGCACTTTTCATACCGTAATTTCCCGCCAAGCTTCCAGGATAAGTAGCAAGACTCGTTGGCAGATCACAATGGACCTTGTCCGGGAACAGCATCTCGTATTTAGGCCATGTCTATATGCCGCCACTGAGTCGTCCAATCGACAGCGGACTTTGACAGGTGCCTCACAGGGCGCTGATTAAGCTGAGTCTGACAAGGAAGCCGTCGCCCTGGCCATGGCACTGTGTGTGCAACTCGTTCGGCGAGCAAGACAACGATAAGGGTGAAACGGGGCTTTCCCCAATGACGCACAAACCGTCTTCTTCGCCGAAGTACCAGCACGATCCGGGGCTCGGCCTCCATGCTCGCGCGAGGGGGAACGCTGCGTGAAATTCAAGGGGTTGCCACGCGATGTATCGCGCGGTCTATTTGTGGCCTCGATGGTGACCGCCGCGCTCGTCGGAATTTTCTTTGCAGGGTGGAAGATAGCGGGTCTCCCATTTGTGCCGTTCGATTCTTTCGACTGGCTAACGCGAGTACTCCCAGGGAGAGTGCTTGGCTTCGGCATCGGAATAATGGTCGATGTCATTCGGGAGCTGCATCTGGGGCCAACGTCTGAGACAGCGAAGACTGTGGAGCACGCGATTGCGATAGCCGGTTTGTTTGTCATGGGAGTCACCGGCGGAACAATTCTATTCTCCATCCTGCGCACCAGGCGGAAAGTGCATCCTGTCTTCTTAGGCCTGGTGCTCGGAATTGTCCTGGCGGTTCCTGCAATGCTCATTAGCGTCCACGCGAGCGAGACTGCCACGGTAGATCAGGCGCTACGAGCAGCGTGGATCCTGGTTGCCTTCCTAGCGTGGGGTGCAATCCTCGGTCGTGTCGGGCAACAATTGATCGGCATAGAAACCGCAAACAGCACGGTCGAGAGCGCGACGGAACCGCGGGTTGAGCGAATTGACCGGCGGCACTTTCTTGTGAAGTTGGGCGGCAGCGCCGCGGCCATCACCGTAGTGGGTGCGCTGGTAGGCGAGTTTGCCGAGACCCGGCGAAAAGAATCGGCGATGATGGCCGCTAGCGAACCCCTCCGATGGTCAGCAACACATCCGTTGCCGAACGCGGCCGCTGCCGTCAAACCTGCGCCGGGGACACGGCCAGAGTTCACATCGCTCGAAAATCACTACCGCATCGACATCAACGCGATTCCGCCCAAAGTCGACGAGCAACGTTGGCGTTTGAAGACCACCGGGCTCGTCGAGCAACCGCTTTCTCTAACCCTCGAACAGTTGCGTGGCTACGAACCGATGCACCAGTTTGTCACGCTCTCGTGCATCTCAAATCCTGTGGGCGGCGATTTGATCGGCACAACGCGCTGGACTGGGGTCAGCCTGAATCGGCTCCTGCCAGATCTCCGGTTGCAGCCGACAGCGACACATTTGAAGATTCGATCGGCAGACGAGTTTTTCGAAGTAGTTGCACTCGATGCGGTCAAAGCAGACGAGCGGATCATGCTGACATACGCGTGGGATGGTGTGCCGCTGAGGCGTGAGCATGGTTTCCCTCTTCGGATCTATATTCCAGACGTACACGGAATGAAACAGCCCAAATGGATTGAGTCTATTGAGTTCACGGATCATTGGGAGCCTGGTTTCTGGGTGGTGAGAGGCTGGAACAAGGTGGCGCAGATGCATGCGACCTCTGTCATCGACACGGTGGCGGTCGATATGACCATCATTGGCGCCGACAAGCGCAAGCTGGTTCCGATTGGCGGAATGGCGCATGCTGGCGATCGCGGAATATCGAAGGTCGAGGTGCAGGTGGACAATGGTCCGTGGGAGCAGGCTTTGATACGGACGCCTCTGTCCCAGCTGACCTGGGTGGTGTGGCGCTACGATTGGCCGTTCCGGCCAGGCAAGCATACATTCACCGTGCGCTGTTATGACGGAAACGGAACTCTGCAAATCGCGGCGCCCAGCCCGCCCGAGCCAGACGGGGCGACGGGGCTGTCTAGTCGGTCCGTCATGTTGTAGAAGGGGAGCACCATTTGGCCGGACACAGCACAAATTTCCGGCGGAACTTGAATGTCAAAATGGTGGATCTTCAGAAAGAACATGGAGATGCAGATGGATCGAACAATGTCCAATGGGATCGTTAATGAACTGAGCAATCATTCAGTCGACGATACTGTCGAAAGACTCAAAGCCATGCTGCAAGCCTCGGGCGCAGTGCTATTTGGATTGGTTGATCACAGCGGAGAGGCAGAAAAAGTGGGCCTGGAGATGAAACCGACAAAATTGCTGATTTTTGGCAACCCCAAGGCAGGAACGCCTTTAATGTTAGCCTCGCCCAGCACTGCCATTGACCTTCCACTCAAGATGCTGGTCTGGGAAGATGCCGCAAAGAAAGTCTGGATTTCTTACAACAGTCCAGAATATTTGCAGAAGCGGCATGGTTTTCCAGAAGATCTGCTGCCAAATATATCTGCACTTCGCAAATTGGCATCCGGAGGAGCCCGATAAATGTGCATTATTTCTTTCGATAAAGATCAGCGCCTTTAGGAGATTAAACATGTCGATCAACGTGGGTGATGAACAGAATATTCCGCCTGATGAAGAAGCTTGCCGCGAAGAGGTCGCCAGCCAGGAGGAAGTATATCTAGAGACAACGGAAGAAGAACTACGCGCGGATTTGATCTCCGAACCAGCCACGGCTAAACACTGGCGGATGAATCGCGAGAAGCTGGAAAGTGATTGGGAGCGGGAGATTTCCGATGACGAGTGCAAATAATGTTCATCGCAAGGCCGCTGCCCCCAATCCTCAATGCTCTCCCGGCGGGGAGAAGCCGAGCGGATCGAATTTCATCCGCGACATCATCGTCCGCGATCTGGAGTCGAGCAAATTTAGCGGCCGCGTACAAACGCGCTTTCCGCCCGAGCCGAACGGCTACCTGCACATTGGCCACGCCAAGGCCATCTACCTGGATTTCGGGCTCGCCGATGAGTTCTTGGGGCACACCAATCTGCGCTTCGATGACACCAATCCTACGAAGGAAGAGACTGAGTACGTCGACTCCATCGAGGACAGTGTTAGGTGGCTGGGCTACCACTGGGATGGCCTGTACTACGCTTCCGACTACTTCGATCAGCTCTACGAGTGGGCCGTTCAGCTCATCAAGGCGGGAAAAGCGTATGTTGACGACCTCTCGGCCGACGAGATCCGTGAATACCGCGGCACTCTGACCCAGCCTGGCAAGGAGAGTCCGTATCGCAGCCGCTCTGTTGCAGAAAATCTCGATCTGTTCGAGCGCATGCGTGCCGGCGAATTTCCCGACGGCTCACGCACGTTGCGGGCGAAGATCGACATGGCTTCGCACAACCTGAACATGCGCGATCCCGTGATGTACCGCATCCTGCACGCCGAGCATCACCGCACCGGAAACAAGTGGTGCATATATCCGATGTACGACTACGCCCATGGTCAATCGGATTCGATTGAGCGCGTCACGCACTCCATGAGCACTTTGGAATTCGAGGACCACCGTCCGCTCTACAACTGGTTCATCGAGCAGCTCGGCATCTTCCCTTCGCAGCAGATCGAATTCGATCGTCTGAACCTGACCTACACGCTGCTAAGCAAGCGCAAGCTGCTCAAATTGGTGAATGACGGATTAGTGCGCGGATGGGACGATCCAAGAATGCCTACGCTAGTCGGCATCCGCCGTCGCGGGTTCACGCCG
Source organism: uncultured Acidobacteriaceae bacterium (assembly GCA_963772195.1). GTDB lineage: Bacteria > Acidobacteriota > Terriglobia > Terriglobales > Acidobacteriaceae > Acidiflorens. Next base: position 580,691 of record CAVYWE010000008.1, read on the forward strand.
GAGGCGCTGCGAAACTTTGGTGCATCCATCGGTGTGACCAAGACCAATGGTACGATCGAACTGGAAATGCTTGAACATTTCGTGCGCGAAGATCTGAACAAGCGAGCACCGCGTGTAATGGCGGTTTTGCGTCCGCTGAAGCTGGTTGTCGATAATTATCCCGAAGGGCAAGTCGAAGAGATGGAGGCGGTGAATAATCCGGAGGACCCCAACGCGGGCACGCGTAAAGTGCCATTTTCGCGGGTACTGTATATCGAGCAGGATGACTTTCGCGAAAATCCGCCCAAGCAGTACTACCGCCTGTCTCCCGGACGCGAGGTTCGCCTACGCTATGGTTATTTTGTGACCTGCACCAGTCTGGTGAAGGACGACAAAGGCGAGCCCGTCGAGGTGCATTGCACCTACGATCCCGCCAGCCGAGGTGGCAATTCACCTGACGGACGAAAGGTGAAATCCACGATTCATTGGGTTTCTGCGGCGCACGCGGTGGATGCGGAAGTGCACCTGTACGACAAGCTCTTCACCAAGCCGGATCCCAATGAAATCGAGGAAAGCAAAGATTTTACCGCCAACTTGAACCCCAATTCTCTGGAGATTGTTGGTAACGCGAAAGTCGAGCCTGCGCTCGCGGATCCGGCCGTGGAAGCCCGGTATCAGTTCGAACGCATCGGATATTTTTGCGCCGATCCCGATTCAAAGCCCGGAAAGCCAGTATTCAACCGCACTGTTGCGCTGAAGGATACGTGGGCAAAGATCGAGAAAGGACAACGGGCAAGCTGATCTCCCGTACAGCGCTCTACTGTTGCACGTACAAACATCTTGACTGGAAAACTATCGACAATAGTTGTGCACAAAGTCGAGTCAAAATCGGATCAAAAACATTTCTTTCCCGAGCGGGCTGCCCCTAACGGTCGCCCTCACTAAACCTAGGCAACTTGGCTACTTGTCTTTCGGGCGATGATGAAGAAAGGGTCGGACACGAATCCCGTGACGGCACCTCCTGCACCCAGAACGTACTTGGATTTCCAACGCGCCTTGATCTTGCAGGCATTGCGGGCGACACGCTGGGTTGTCGGAGGACCCCATGGCGCCGCTGTCCGGCTGGGACTGAAGCGGACTATTTTTAGTTGCCATAATGCAAAGAGGCTGGGGATATCGCGGCCGCTCCCCAAAGACAGCGAGAATCGCCACCAGCGTCACGTCGGGCCGAGTCTGGTCAAAGATCGCCTCATCGTGGCGTTTCGCGTTTGGCTTTTCGCGAATTGACATCCGAGACCCTGATCGTCACAAAGTACTGGCCCAGTCTCTTCCGTTTCCTGTGTTTCGATCGAACGTGAATAGCCTACTCGCGCATTCACTCGCGTCGCCACTGACTCCAGCGAGGGTGAGTAGTTCCTGATCGGAGTGACTGGCCCAACGATAGTGACAATAGTGACATCAAGTGTTTACTGTACCGACTTGAGGCCGGTCTTTAGCCATCGTAAGAGGGGCGATTTTTAGTCCGATCAGGTTACCTGCCGTTGTGGGCTTTAGATTCGCAAGGAGAAACGTCATCATCTGAGCGGGGGCTACGGACGTCCGTTCGTGAAGCTGAATTGCGCGGCCGTTCCCCTTTGAACTATTAGAAAACGAACTCTCTCTCGACAAAATCGCACTTGGCATTACCGACGATGAAGTGCTGCTCTGCAGCCACCTCATCCATTTCTGGCGCACAGACGACGAATCGAGCGTGGCGGTCGGTTTCTCGAGTCGGAGATCGATGACGAATCTCAGTACTGCGTTCTGTTCGGACACGATGAAGCGAACGATCGAGTTTTGGAGATTCTACGCAAGACAGGACGCAACCTAGATCGCATTATTCAAGAAGGCCGCTTTGTCATCCTGCGCCGTAAGTCTTCAGCCGCCGCGACACTGGCCAGCATCGAGGCGGCGTTTTCGAAGGCCGCCGACAAAGGAGCAACGGCGATCAGGTATCTAGTAACCTTGGAATGGGACAGGCTCCCTTACCCGGCAGGGGTGCCGATGGGGTAGTCGAACTTGAAAGTGGCGCGACGGTTCTCGCGCTTCGCTATCCCTGCGCAATTTTGATATGTACGACGTAAAATACAGTCTCTGGTCTTCTTGTTCTAGACGGGGGATTTGCAACGCATCCTCTAGCGGTTTGCCGCGGTGCGCTTCGGCACAACCCGTACTACGCGACAGAGGACAAGACCAGAGGAGCGTAGCACGCGCAAAACATGACCGCTGAGACACAATCAACCATGCAGACTAGCGAGCCGCTGGATCTGCGTATGCTGATCGAGACGATTCCTGCCATGGCCGTATGCGCGCTGCCCGACGGCTCCGTCGAATTTGCGAACCGCGCATGGCAAGAATATACAGGCGGTTCATTGCCACAATTGAGGGGTTCGGGTTGGCAAACCGCCATCCACCCTGACGATCTTCGAGGCTTCGTTGAAGAGTGGAACGCAAATCTGCCAACCGGAAAACCGTTCGCGGTTGAAGCGCGCATGCGGCGCTCGGACGGCCAGTATCATTGGTTCTTAATCCGAAAGGCTCTAGCTATTCCTCCCAATCAAGGCCGCGACTCGTCGTTACGTACTTTGATTGCCTGCGAGGACATCAACGAGCGCAAACAGGCGGAACGGAAATTCCGTGATCTGCTCGAAACGGCGCCAGATGCCGTCGCGGTCGTGAATCCCCAAGGCAAGGTTGTTTTTGCCAATGCGCAACTGGAGAAGCTGTTCGGCTATCAACGCTCAGAGGTATTAGGGAACGAAATCGAAATGTTGCTGCCGGACCGGTTCCGCAGTAAGCATCCGAAACACCGGACGGCTTTTGTCGCCGACCCTCACGTGCGGCCGATGGGGGCCGGGTTGGAACTGTATGGCCTGCACAAAGACGGGCGCGAGTTTCCAGTGGAGATCAGCCTCAGCCCACTGGAGACCGAAGAGGGCGTGTTTGTTTCCAGCGCAATTCGCGACATCACAGAACGCAAGCGGGCGGAAGAGAAGTTGCGGGAAAGCGAAACACGGCTACAGGCGTTTTTTGGAAACACTCAGAACCTGATGTTCTTGAAAGATCGGCAGGGCCGGTATCTCTATGCCAACAAGGAGTTCAAAAGAGCCTTCCGCATCACCGAAGAACAAATCAAAGGTAGCAGGGACGATGAACTATTTTCAGCGGAACAGGCGGCAGCCTTTCAAGCCAATGATCGACAGGTGCTCGAGGCAGGCGTTCCGATGGAATTTGAGGAGGTGTCTATCCAGGAAGACGGGCAACATACGAGCATCGTCCAGAAGTTCCCCGTGCTCAACGCAGAGGGCGAGATCTATGCCATCGGCGGTATCGTTACGGATATTACTGAACGGAAGCGTGAAGAAGCCGCACGCCGCTATAGTGAAGAGAGGCACCGCCTCGTGGTCGAAACGGCCCCCGACGCAATGGTCAGCATGGATGAAAGTGGCGCAATCGTCTTTGCCAATCCCGCCACTGCAAGAGTCTTTGGTCATGAACCAGCAGAGTTGATTGGGAAACCTTTGACAATGCTAATGCCGGAATACATACGGGAACTACACAACAATGGATACAGACGCTACCTGGCTACTGGCCATCGGCATATCAATTGGCAAGGAACTGAGCTTACCGCGCTCCGCAAAAATGGCCAGGAGTTTCCCGTCGAAGTTTCGTTTGGTGAACTCACCAGAGACGGGCGCAAGGTATTTACCGGCTTCATCCGCGATATCAGTGAAAGAAGGCAGGCAGAGGATAAACTTCGTGCGAGCGAGAGCACCCTTCGTGAGTTGACCGAGACCATTCCGCAGATGCTTTGGAGCGCTGAGGCAGATGGTGCAATTGATTATTGTAACCAGCGCGTTCTTGACTATACCGGACTGTCTGTGGGGCAGGTGAGAGGCTCTGGCTGGATGAAGACTGTTCATCAGGACGACATTGAAAAAATGGCTGAGGCCTGGACTGGCGCGGTTTTAACGGGGGAACCGTTTCAGTACGAGTTTCGCTGCCTGAGAGCAGGAGATCAATCGTATCGCTGGTGCATCTCCAGCGCTCTGCCGTTACGCGACCAAGATGGCCGCATCCTGAAATGGTTCGGGAGCGTTGTTGATCTGCACGATTGGAAAGAGGCGCAACACGCCTTGCAGATGACGCAAATGGAGCTTGCGCGCGTTTCCAGGGTGACGACGATGGGCGAGCTGGCGGCGTCCATAGCCCATGAAGTCAACCAACCTTTGACTGCCGTCACAAATAATGGAAGTGCGTGCCTGCGGTTGCTCGCCAATCGTAATCTCCAGCCTGAGGTTCTACGTCGGGCACTCGAAGAAATCGTTGCCGACGGCACTCGTGCAAGCGCCGTTATAGCTCGAATCCGCGCATTCATTAAGAAGACGCCTGCCGAAACGAGAGAATTGAATGTCAACGAGGCCATTCAGGAGGTCCTGGCTCTGGCCGCCCGTGAGCTTTACGACAATCGAGTCCTGCACGAGTGTCAACTGACGAAGACTCTCCCGCACGTGCTTGCTGATCGCGTTCAATTGCAGCAGGTCCTGCTGAACTTGATAATGAATGGCATCGAAGCCATGACAACGGTGACAAATCGACCTCGTTTGCTCAGGGTGCGATCCAGCGTCGATGAATCTGGGGACGTGATGGTGGCTGTACACGATTCAGGCACGGGCCTTGGTTCAGAAGCAGATCGCGTTTTTACTCCGTTCTTTACAACAAAAGCGAACGGTATGGGAATGGGACTGTCGATCAGCCGATCACTGATTGAGAGCCATGGCGGTCGACTCTGGGCAGCGCCGAACTCTCCCCACGGCGCCGTATTTTACTTCACACTGCCGCCAGCCAGTGGGGGGCCCTCATGACTGGTGCTCCGGTCGTCTTTGTTGTCGATGATGATCCGTCGGTACGTTCTTCGCTCAAGTTCCTCTTAAGCACTGTAGGTCTGCAGGTTGAGACCTTTGACTCCGCGGATACCTTCTTGCGTAAGAAGCCGCCAGATGCGCCCAGTTGCCTTGTACTGGATGTCAGACTACCCGGATTGAGTGGACTCGATTTTCAACGCGAGCTCGCAGCGAGAAATATTCGTATTCCGATAGTCTTTCTCACCGGCCATGGGGACATTCCCATGAGTGTTCGCGCTATCAAGGCGGGGGCAGTCGAATTCCTCACCAAGCCATTTCGCGATCAGGATCTCCTCGATGCTGTCCGCATTGGGTTAGATCGAGATCGCGCCAGACGGGAACAGCAAAAAGAAGTAACAGACATCCAAAGGCGCTTCGACTCATTGACGTCTCGTGAGCAAGAGGTGATCTCCTTGGTCGTCTCCGGGATGCTCAACAAACAGATTGCGGATCGGCTTGGAACGGCGGAAAGTACAGTGAAGGTCCAGCGCAGCCGGGCAATGGAAAAGATGCATGCGGAATCTCTCATCGACTTGGTAAGAATGATTGAGAAGCTAAACACCCCCTCGGAAAAAACCTCATAAGCGAAAGCTTACTCGCATAGTCTTTTTTTACACGCAAATATCCCAACACCCAATAGACTCTTTTGTCGTCTGCGAATACCTTCCATTCAGTGAGGAGTTCAGAGTGACAAAGGACTTGATATCGATAGTTGACGACGATGAGTCCATCCGCAGGACTACAACACTACTCATCGAGGCCCTTGGGTTTCAAGCGGTAGGATTCGAATCTGCGGAACTTTTTCTGAAGTCTGGCCAGATGCACGAGACTTCCTGTCTGATAGTAGACCTGCGAATGCCCGGTATGAATGGGCTACAACTCCAAAGCCATCTCGCTGCCCAGGGCTGCACGATTCCCATTATTTTCGTTACCGCTTATGACGATAAAGGATCCCGCCAGCAAGCGTTGCAAGCTGGCGCCGTCGCATTCCTCGGCAAGCCGTTTACAGACGAGATTCTACTTCGAACGATTCGTTCAGCTTTACGGGGACAATTGGGAGTAGGAGAGAACCTGATATCGATTGTTGATGACGATGAGTCCGTCCGCAGAACCACGACACTGCTTATCGAGTCTTTTGGCTTTCACTCAGCGGCCTTCGAATCTGCCGAGAGTTTCCTGAAGTCTGACCAGCTGCACAAGACAGCCTGTCTCATCGTTGACCTTCAGATGCCGGGTATGAATGGGCTAGAACTCCAAAGCCATCTTGCCACCGCGGGCTACAAGATTCCTATCATTTTCGTCACTGCTTACGACAACAAAGAATCGCGTAAGCAAGCATTGCAAGCCGGCGCTATTGCATTTCTAGGCAAACCGTTTAGTGACAAGCTTTTGCTCGAAGCCATCCGCGAAGCTTTGCGGCATGACGAAGGCACTGCGATGACCAAGTGAGGAGTCGCACAGAGTACACATCATATGATTTTGCTCTCATTCATGGTTCGCGGGGAAGTCTCGGTGGGATGAGTTACGGAATGTGGAGTGAATTATGGAATATAACAGAGTTCATCAAAATGAAGAAAATCGCCTTAAGTGTAGGTTTGAAGAGATCATCGGCTTTAGTCCTGCTCTGCAGTCGGTAGAGATGGAAGTGGAACGCGTAGCACCTACCGATTCCACAGTGCTTGTCCTCGGGGAAACCGGAACAGGCAAGGAATTGATCGCTAATGCCCTTCACAATCTGAGCGCGCGCCGTGGGCGCCCCTTCGTGAAGCTTAACTGCGCTGCCATTCCCTTCGATTTGCTGGAGAGTGAGTTGTTCGGGCACGAGAAGGGCGCCTTCACCGGAGCTCTCACCCAGAAAATCGGCCGCTTTGAAATGGCTGATGGCGGGACCCTATTCCTCGATGAAATCGGAGATATTCCGTTGGCGCTACAGCCGAAGCTGCTGCGGGTGCTGCAGGAGCAAGAGTTCGAGCGCTTGGGAAGCGGCCGAACCCATCAGATCAACATCCGGATGATTGCAGCCACACATCGTGATCTTACAGAGATGGTCAGACTGGGGGAGTTCCGCAGCGATCTTTATTATCGGCTGAACGTCTTTCCTGTGCTAATTCCACCCTTGCGGGAGCGCCGCGAGGATATTCCGCTTTTAGTCTCGCATTTTGTCGAGGTATTTGCCCGACGCATGGCCAAGGAGATAAACCACGTACCGCCGGAAACGATGGGCGCCTTGATCGAGTACGGCTGGCCAGGTAATGTCCGAGAACTGCAAAACCTCATTGAGCGAGCTGTCATTCGCTCTGATGACGAGGTACTTGCGAATCCGCTGGCTAGCTCCAGAAAAGAGAATTTCGACACTGCGATTGTTTTAAAAGGCACGTTCGTGGATTCGCAACGTGCCTTGATCTTGCAGGCGCTCGAGGCTTCGGGCGGGACGATCGGAGGACCTGAAGGAGCGGCGGCGCAGCTTGGGTTAAAGCGCACCACATTAATCGCCAAGATGAAGAGGCTCAGGATTAATCAATCGTGGCAATACGAGGGTACCGCCACGAAATGAACCCCCGCAAGGTGACAGGAGAAACCTCATGGAACTCTCGCAATATGCTCTCGAACCTCGTCGCGAGCTTAATCTCCGTTTGTTAGTCGACAGCATTCCGGCACCCGTTGCGGTCATGACGCCATCTGGGGAAGTTGAAACCGTCAACAAACCGAATCTTGAGTACTTCGGCAAGACGTTAGAGGATTTAAAAAAGTGGGGTTCCGGCGATGCAGTTCATCCAGATGACCTTCCCCAGGCAATCGAGGTATGGATAGAGGCAATCTATAGCGGCCAGCCCTACGACGTTAAGCAGCGCTTGCGACGCTTCGATGGTGTTTACCGTTGGTTCGAAGTGCGCGGCTTTCCCTTGCGAGGTCCTGATGGGCGAATCCTGAACTGGTGCGTTTTGCTTACGGACATCGATGACCAGCAACGAGCGGAAGAAGCCCTGCGGCGCAGCGAGGCTCATTTGTCGCAAGCGCAGAGACTCGCGCATGTGGGAAGTTGGGTTTGGCAGGTCGCTGGAAGGAAGACATTGTATTTGTCAGAGGAATGGTATCGCATTTATGGTTTTGACCCAAATGTTGGGATGCCCACTTGGAAAGAACGACTGCAGCGGGTTCAGCCCGAGGACCGAGCTAAGTGGCAAGCGGTGATCAATCGAGCCATCGACGAGAAGTCGGATTATGACTTGGAGTTCCGCATTCTGCTTCCTGATGGGGCAGTGAGGTACGTCCATTCCGTCGGCCAGCCAGTTTTTGGCTCGTCGGGCGAATTAGTGCAATTCGTGGGCGTCTCTATGGACGTCACCGAAAGGAAGCAGGCCGATGAAGCATTTCGGCTTATCGTAGCGGGCACCGCGGCGACCACGGGCAACGACTTCTTCCAGAGTCTGGTAAAGCACATGGCCCAGGTACTGCGCGCACGCTATGCCTTTGTCACCACTTGTGATGACGGGAAGCATGCTCGCACACTAGCATTCTGGAAGGCTGACGGATTTGGGGAGAACTTCGACTTTGACGTCGCCGATACGCCGTGCGAACGGGTGCTTCATGGCGAGGTTTGCCATTACCGGCAGGCACTGCAGGGCCTGTTCCCTCGCGATAAGCTCCTGGCAGATTGGCAAGTGGGAAGCTATCTCGGCGTTCCTATGCTCGACCGCAGCAATCGCGTCATCGGCCACCTAGCAATTCTGGACGACAAGCCGATGAAGGCCGACTCGCGCGCCATCGACTTGCTTAAGATCTTCGCTTCCCGTGCAGCCGCCGAATTGAATCGGCAGAAGGCCGAAGACGAGTTACAGGCGGCGCTTGAGGAGCGCGAGAGAATGCGGGAAGAACTGGCCCGCCTCGTACATTTGAATCGAGTCAGCACCATGGGAGAGCTTGCGGCCTCGTTGGCACACGAAATCAAGCAGCCGATTTCAGCTGCGATGACGGATGCTAGGACCTGTTCACGATGGATAACTCGCGATCACCCAGACCTGGCGGAGGCGCAAGCTGCGGCTTCGAGAGTCGTCAAAGACGTGGCTCGTGCATCTGAAATCATCGGTCGGGTCGGGTCGCTGTTTAGGAAGGACAGTCTGCGGCGCGAGGAAGTTGATATAAACGAACTCATTCAAGAGATGATAGCCTTGCTACGGTCTGAGGCGTCCAAACATTCGATTTTAATCGACAGCGACTTTTGGGTCGATCTGCCTCCGATGATGGCAGACCGCGTACAGTTACAGCAGGTCTTGATGAATCTCATGCTCAATGGTATCGAGGCCATGAAGAGCATGAACACGCCAGGTAAACTTAAGATCAAGTCACAGCAAGATGACAGCGGTCAGCTCTTGATTTCGGTCACGGATACCGGCGTTGGAATTCCTGCAGAGAAGTTGGACCAAATCTTCAATCCATTTTTCACTTCTAAACCCGAAGGCACTGGTATGGGGCTACCGATCAGCCGGTCGATCATACAATCGCACGGCGGCCGTCTGTGGGCCGACCCTAACCCGGAATCAGGATCGATATTTCGTTTCACTTTACCCATTGAACGTACTGCGCACCAAGCGGCGTAGCTGTGTCATTGTCAATAACGTTAAGTCTGAAATGGCGTAGGAACTGCCTGTTCGTCGCACCGGTGTCAACTTCGAACAACCGAGACTTGAAGTAAGAGAGGCAGCGAAAGCAAAAACGATCCCCAGGCTGATCAGAGTCATCATGCCTGGTTTATGGCCAGAAAGCTCGTACCGTGCGCCCTGGATAACAACTTTTCCACCATACACAAAGATAAAGGTGCCCAGAATGGCGGGGATGGATCGCGATCCGGAAAACGTGGGGGAGCGGTAACCAATGCCATCGCTGTACCTCGCTAGACCAAAAGAACACCGGAAGGGTAAAGAGCCAGACATAGCCAAAACCGATTTCGAAACATGACCATGGAGTGGTCGGCATGCACTCTGTGGGCTGGATGCGAATGTTGCGCTTCCATGTCCGCTACGCTGCTGTGCTTTTGTCGCCCATCGTTTGACTCTGGGCTGTCGTGGATTTGACCATGTCCGCAGCGGATGCACCCTCGAGCGCGAGCCCGTATCCAACCTCGCGTACAATTCGTTCCTTTAACGGCTGTATGAAGTGGATTCGAGTGTTGCGCCGAGTGACTTCTGGTTTCAGCAGATAGGTAGAGGCGAGCTCACGGGCGCGGGCGAGAGCCTTCCCATTCGGCACGACCTCGGCGACTACTCCCCAGTCATGGGCAGTGCGTGCGGTGATCGGCTGCGGATTTAGTAGGAATGCTTCGGCTCTTCCGGCGCCCGCCCGGTAACTCCATGTCGTGAAGATCCCGTCGCCGGGAATGATGCCACCTGCGAAGTGCGGCGCGTCATGGAAGGTCGCGCTTTCGCCGGCAATGATCACATCGGCCAGCAGCGCGTATTCCGAATGGACGTATGCGCGCCCTTCGATCGCCGCGATCACCGGCACACGGATGTTTGCGAGGTTCTCCAGAATCTGAGTGCCCTCATCGTGAACTTGGCTCCAAACGGCTGGGTCACCCACGTTACCGAACGAAGAGAAGTCGATATCCGGAATGAACTCTGTGCCCGTACCGGTCAGAATTACGATCTTGTTTTCGCGGTCTTGAGAGATCCGATAGAAGGCTTCGACAAATTCCGTATGATCCTGAGCTCTAAAAATCAGCGGCCCGTCACCACTGTGAAACTCGCCAACGAGCACACCACCATCATCCCGAGTCAGCCTAAGGCTACGATAAGCAGAAAGATAAGTGAGCTGATTTGAAGTCGCTTGCATCCTATCCATTCATTCCTCCTGAGATCAAGAGACTAGCCTGGTTACGGCCAATCGTCGTGAACTTCGAGAGATCTCAGTTTCGTGCACTGACTTTCCCGGCTCCATTCATCGTTTCTTGTGGCACAAGCGATCTTATCCGTGGGACAGAGACAGCTCGTGTTTGATTAGAACAGCATGCGACGACATGGAACCTTTGGCGTCGCTTTGACCGAATCCTAGATTCGCTTTCTTTCCTGCCAACACTGTTTTGCATCAGTAGCTTAAGCTTCGCGCGAGCCCTTGCAGTCTGAGCTTTGACGGTACCGTTTGGTATCCCCAGAAGTTTAGCCGTGTCCCGAATGCTCAATCCATACACAAGGCGCAGTTGAAAGGTCCTGCGCAATGTCGGCGAAATCAGGATCGCAAATCGCAGCGCTCGATCTGCAAGCTCGTTCCATTGAGACACCTCTTCTGGGCTGGGCCGACTGTCGCGAAGCATTTCAAGGACCTGGTCGCTGTCGTGATCCTGAGATTGATCGCTTAAAGCGACATGCACATTTCGTGGACGCCGACGCAACTTCATCCGCGCCGAATTGGTCACAATTGTCGTCACCCAGGTGGACATTCGAGCTTGTCTCTTGAACTGGTCCAAATGCGTATAAGCAGACAAGAAGGCTTCCTGGACTGCGTCCTCGGCGTCCGCCCTGTTTTCAAGGTGCCGCATCGCTATCCGATAAAAGGATTGCCAGCGGTCGACAAACATATTGGTTAATTCTTCAACTCCACTTTGATGATGCTGTGCTAACGACTCCGGTGCACCACCGAGATCTGCAACACTAGTTCCCATCGATAAGCTCCTTCGATCAGTCAAATGAAGTGCACACCAAGTTCCACTCTTGCACCGCGCTGTGCATTGGCCGCTTGTAGCGGTTCGCGAACGCGAATCTTGCCAAAACACGATCGAATGCTCAGTCCGCCCTGAGTCCGCTCCAATCGCCCTCTGCGGTGCCTACAAGGTCAGTGCGGTTCCTTTCAGTTCATTCGGCGTGTCAACATAACAACACCGAGACCTCTCCACGACGCCTGCTCGGCCTCAGATTTGCTTATGCGACCGAATGGGACTGAATTCGACAGGAATCTCGGCGAGACTATCGCCTTTCGACGGAGTTGGAGCGTCAAGTGCAGAGGACTAACAACATGAATGCAACACAACAACTTCATGGTTTCGGACAGAGCCTCTGGCTCGACAACATTACGCGAGACCTTCTGACCAGCGGGACACTTAGACGTTACATGGATGCGTTCTCGGTGACCGGGCTCACCTCCAATCCCACAATCTTCGACAATGACATCAAGAATAGTTTGGCTTATGACACCTCTATCCGGGAGAAGTCTCTCGGCGGGAAAAAGGCTGAGGCGATTTTCCTCGACTTGGCGCTCGAGGACATCACGCAGGCTGCGGACTTGTTTCGGCCCACATTCGATCGCACAGATGGAGTAGACGGCTGGGTATCGATCGAGGTCTCGCCTTTGCTGGCGCATAACACCTCAACTACCGTGACAGCAACGAAGGAGTTGTTTCTACGCGCAGCTCGACCGAACGTGTTTATTAAAATCCCAGGAACCAAGGAAGGCGTTCCCGCCATTGAGGAAGCGATTTTCGCTGGGATTCCGGTAAATGTAACTCTTCTATTTTCACAGCAGCACTATCTCGCATCCGCTGAGGCCTACCTGCGAGGCATCGAGCGGCGCATTGATGCGGGCCTGAATCCGAATGTTTCTTCGGTCGCCTCGGTTTTCATCAGTCGTTGGGATGCAGCCGTCATGGACAACGTGCCCGACATTCTCCGTAACCGGTTGGGCATCGCGATTGCCCAGCGTATCTACCATGCCTACAACTCCCTGCTCAACAATGAGCGCTCGCGGCGCATTTACAATTTCGGGGCTCGGCCGCAGCGTCTGCTGTGGGCCAGCACCGGCACCAAAGACCCTACTGCATCTGACATCCTGTACGTCAAAGCTCTGGCAGTTCCCTTCACGGTAAATACCATGCCCGAAAAAACTCTGAAGGCGTTTGCTGATCATGGACAAATCGACACTAGTCTCACCACCGATGATGGCCCTGGCGACGTTACACTCAGGCAGTTCGCCGAGTGTGGCATCGATATCGATGCTCTGGCCGCCCAACTTCAGGAAGATGGCGCCAAATCGTTTGTAAAGTCCTGGGAGAATCTGATTGATGTTATTTCGTGGAAAGTCGGCGAATTAAAGAAGGCAGGCTAGCGGTACTGCTCAAACACCTTTACTCTACGATTCGTGGTTCACGAACCAGTCACCGGCAGGCAACGCGGCTGAATTGCGTTCCAGATATGAGTTTTCAACCCATTGAGAATACGGCGTGATCAGCAATATACGGTCCATTGCGACTGTGGGCATGAATGGATCGATTGACTTCCTCTGATTCAGAAGTCGATTCGCCAACGATCTTTGCTGCCCTGCTCGAGGAGGATCAGGGTCGCGGCCTTCAAATCGAACCCTGCCTCACGAATCGCACGGAGGGATTACATACCGATCGAGCAGGACGCAACACAACCAAATGAGCTCATCCTGCACGCCGTTCCCGGCACCAGATCAAGAACTTCTTGGCCTACGCCAGGTGGTCGTCGTTGTCCAGGTATTCGCCTGGCACATCGTCTTCAGGGATCTCGTGGGTGGTCACCTCTGCCACATCTGGATCGCTTGCATTTTCGACACCGTATATCACATTCGCTTCGAACGCGTTGCCTTCTTCTGCCAGCTCCTCCACACTTTCTGAGTCTGCAAACGGAGTGTCCGAAATCTGTTGAGTCGCTCCCCCTTGTCCAGCGGAGTCAGGCCCCGTTTCCATGCGTTTTCTTCGATCACGCCTCGTCATATCTATTCTCCCCTGCCGCGTAAACTTCATCTGTGATTCGCCCACGGCGCAACAAGCGAGACTGCACGCACGGGACCGTTTCTCGTCGATCCAGAATGAATGTGACGTGGCCGTCTCCAGAGCAGGCGGATCATTCTCGATTCAACCAGGAGTAGTGCACACCCGGTACTCCCCCGAGCTGCGCTGGCGCGGCCCGAAATCAGTCTACTGAGTCGAAACCGGTCCAGAGTGGCGCGACCGAGTTGCTTGGGTATGGAAGATGACGCATCCGTCAATATATCGTCACGAACTGTCGCTGCATTGACTACGGGCTGACCTTGTCGAGGGCCTAACTTTCTAAAATCGGCACAGATGCACCGGCAACGACTCTTTTCTCACGCTATTGCTGAGTTCAGCTCGAGATTCGTGTATGGCCATGTTCGTGCACTCCCTCAATGATCGAAACGATCGGCCCGAAGAGACTCACTGGGACCGAAGCTGAACATCGCAGTACGAGAGTTTCAATCAGGAGGAAGAACATATGACTCGTCGCATACCACAGATAATCCTTGCACTTGCGATCTTAACCCCCTACGCCTCTCTGCATTCGCAAAGCAAGAAGGAGTTCAACGGCTACGATCTGGTCGACAAGACCGGGAATATTCGGAAGCCAGCGGACTATCGAGACCTTTACCAGTTTCTCGGAACCTATACTCCCACAGGTTCTAACGGTGACACTGAAATGCACGTCACCTATGCTTCGCCGGGCGCGGCTCAATATTACCGAACAAACGGCAAGTTCGCCGATGGAACCGTACTCGTTAAAGAAACGTTCACGACCGATCACGCCCAACTGACAACAGGCGACACACGTTGGGCTACGAATAAGACCATAGTGTGGTTCGTGATGATCAAGGACACCAAGAATCGGTTCCCCAATAACCCGCTGTGGGGTAATGGATGGGGATGGGCACTTTTCAAAGCCGATGCGCCCGATAAGCAAGTCGCTACCAGCTTCAAAAAGAACTGTCTGGGCTGTCATGTTCCAGCTCAGTCAACCGACTGGTTATACGTACAAGGTTACCCAGTCCTCAAATCGAAGTAAAAGGAAACGTTTCAGAGAAGCTTGGGGAATCCGTCACACGGAGAATATTACGATGCAGAAGTATCTGTTTTGGGTAACCATCGTCGGAGTTGGGCTGATTACCGCAGGCGCGTACATGCTTTCCGCGAAACCAGTTGCTGCTCAGACTAAACAGTCAAGCGCTAATCAGTCGAGCGTGGCGTTTAACGCTGACGGTACTGTGAATGTCCCTGACCCCCAAGTTTTCCGCAGGTGGGTCTTTGTGGGCGCTCCCCTAACTCCCGAGGGCCTCAATAATGGGAAGTTCAACTGCGACCAGCCCGGAGGTTGTACCAAGTCTAACTTCCCCGAATATCATCACGTATATATCGAGCAGAAAAACGTTGATGCATATCTGAAAACAGGCGACTTTCCAGAAGGAACGGTCATCGTAAAAGAACTGACCCGGGTTCTTGACCCAACGTTCCCGGATGGCTCTCGCAAGGAACCCTCCGGACGCGGGTATTTTAACGGTGCTTACAACGGCATCGACATGTCCATAAAAGACAGCAAGCGCTTCGCAAAAACGAACGGCTGGGGTTTCTTCACCTATGGGCATCATCCATTGCCATACGAGAAAACCTCCGCGGAAAGGCCTGCGGCGGAGTGCGCCGGATGCCATATCTCCAATGTCGCGGACACAGACATGACTTGGATTCAGTTCTACCCGATGCTTCGCGATAAGGATCCAAAGTAAGTACTGAGACTTGTATTTCCGTGGCTGAGGCGCCGAGCGGAGGTAGCAGCGAAATTGGGTATGCGATCAGTAATGGCGTGGACGATCTTTGTGCTCTTGGTGGTGTTGATAATGATTGCGCTGATGCGTTTTAACCTGACAGCGCTGCACGAGCCGGGGCCGGCTGAAACGCGCCTGGCTAATTTGTCCAAGCATTATTTCATTCACCGCGCTAGCCGGCACGGAATTCCTCCGCGCCCCCAGGACACCAAAGCAAGCATTGAAAGAGGCGGTTCACACTACGGACTCGATTGCAGCGTATGTCATGCCGACGATGGCCGGTCACAACGACCGCTGGGGCAGTGGATGTACCCGCGCGCATCCGATCTCACGAGCAAGCAGGTGCAGAGCTACTCCGACCAGGAGCTGTTTTGGATTATCCAGAATGGAATCCGCTTCACCGGAATGCCGGCTTTCGGTAACGTCGAGACCCCAGATCATGTTTGGGATCTCGTGAATTATGTGCGGACTCTGCCGGGCGATTCACAAAAAGGTGATTCAGCGAAGTAGCGAAAGCTTGGTATGAACTTCGAGACCGTTCTTCGCTGTCTTGGCCGCCTCGAACATTTACAACGGACTAATTCGGATCTCCGCTGTCGACCTCTGGGTCACCTGTTTGTCTTGCTGTCGTTATGGCGTCACGGGCGCGTTGCCGCGTGCCGTTGCGAAAGCATAGCCCGTATATCGGGCCAACACGATCTGGCGATATTCAGACCTTGGCAATCGCATTGCAACAATTCATTTCGCGTAAAGTACGGAACTTCTGTTGATCTGCACATGGCGGCGAGCGTATCGCGCGCCACAAGATCAGCCACCTTAAACTATCAACTCGAAAATTGGAGGATCTGCATGCCTGAAAACAAAATTGAAGAAGTCGATATTTTGAACTTTGCTCTTAACCTGGAATATCTTGAGGCTGAGTTTTACACCTACGCGACTACCGGCAAGTCCATTACAAGCTTCGGTATTGCGACTAAGGGCCGCTCGAATGGTTCCAATCCAGCAAACGGCGGCACCACGAAGGGAGGCGCGAAAGTCACTTTTTCCAAGGAGGAATCCATCCTTCACGATATTGCGGCACAGATCGGCGCCGATGAACGCGCCCACGTTGTGCTGCTACGCGGCGCATTAGGCTCATCTGCGGTTGCGATGCCCAACATTGATCTGAGTGCGTTTGGTTTCGGCTTCGGAAACCAGACCGATTTCCTCCGAATAGCACGCATTCTCGAAGATATCGGCGTGACCGCATACGCGGGCGCTGCCGGTATGCTCAAGACTCCCGAAATCATTACGGCAGCGGCAGGCCTCCTAGGAGCCGAGGCTGAACACGCGGCCACAATAAGGGCACACATTGCGCGGCTGAACATAGCGACGACAGCGATAGACGGCGTAGACTTGATCCCTCCGCCAAGTGGAGCGGCAAGGCAGTTCCTGTCGATCAAAGGGAGCGATGGACTTGTCGCGACGAGGACAGTTGGCGAGGTCCTCTATCTTGCCTTTGGAGGGAAAGCAGGGGTGAGACAAGGGGGCTTCTTCCCAACCGGTCTCAACGGCAAAATTGCCTTAAGCTCCGAAGCGGCGGCATCCGCGAAGATCGCCGCATAGCAGCTTGCTTGCATTTTGGGCTCGATCGGCGCCTGAAATCTTGAATAGTGCCTACAGAGCGCAGGATGGCATCGACAGAACTTCTCAAGCACGGTTGGCCGGCATTCTCTTCACCACAGGATCCGGCCGGCCGCGCACAACTCGCATCGGCGGTTTCCGACCGAAGGTTGGTCGAAAGCCGAAGGAGAACACATGCCGCAAGTTTCCTTCTCAGCGGATATCAAGCCGTTGTTTAGCGCCATTGACATTTCGCACATGAAACGATTCGGCGTAGAACTCGACAGTTACACTTACATGTCGAATCCGGACAACGCAAACAAAGTGCTCGTGACTCTCTCCCCGCACGATGGCGAGCCCCCCACCATGCCTCCTGGTGGGCCCTATTGGACAGCGGACCAGCTCGCATTATTCGCGCAATGGCAGAGCGGCGGATACCAGCCGTGACCTTTTTTCGCGACCGAAAGCAGCACCCATCCGAGTGGGCCGGGAGGGAGTCAAAGCTTGGACGGTTTTCGAGGCGGCGTGAAGAAGTGGTGGTCAACACTCACGATGCGTGCGTCCGCAGCCGAGTATCGGAGTTTGCATCTTCGTGCGCACGAACTTCTTCATGACGTTCCGCTTTATGACGTGTCGTCTGTGGATCTTCCTGGAGGCGGCAGCGGGCGGACCATCGCGGACATTCGTACGCTCGAATCCGCGACCCCTCCGAGCCACATCGCGACTTTCCTTTACGGCCTCCGCTATCTCTTGGGGCGGGTATTCGGTTGGGATCGAGAACCGATGCAGCCGGAAGACTCATTTTTGGAGCGCCTGTCGCAACGCGACCGATGCGACTCCGAAATAACGCCAGGTACTCTGGATGGACCCTTTTGGGTCTTGTACCAATTTCCGGGAGAAGCGCTTCGTGAAACCCGCAACAAGACCGTCCACGGTTTCATCTGCACCGCCCTGGTGAGCAGCCCAAACGGGTACATTTTGTATTGGGGGGTCTACGTCCGCCGCGCGTCGTGGCTTACGCGACCGTACCTCGTTGCGATCGAACCATTTCGCCGCGTTCTGTATCCAGCAATGCTTCGCCGCATCCGTCGCGCGTGGATTGCTGCTTACGTCGGCATGAGCCGAAACGATACTGCCGTCTGATGGACGATTCCGCTTCAGGCAATATTTCATGACAGTTGTGAGCCGGATGGGGTTGGGGGCAGCAGTGAACCTGAACTATCGCTATCACTCCGGATGACGGGCTCAACCGGAGAATCTCTCCAGCTCTCAGTGCCTGGAATTTGAGGGCTTCGCCACGAATCTTCGTAATCCGGTGGATAGGCGGTCGAGGCATTCGCAGGGAAGGATCTTTTGGTCGCTTATCCTTGCCGGGGGTCGGGCGGTCTAGTTTGATGCCTGTACGAAATATGGCTGTAACCAGAATTATTGAACCGCACACACGCGAACCACGATGGCCCGCCGTAATTGCGTTACTCGCAGTGGGCTGCCTGTGGCTGGCCTTGCCCGGGAGGTTGTCAGTTGGTCCTGGATGGCTGTTGCTGGCAATAGTCATGGCTCTACTCCTTCCCATTCTGTTCTCGCACCGGAGGGGGCATTACCGACTCAATCGTCTCCTCACCCTTATCGCCAACGCGGTCATCACAGTTGCCATGATTTCGTCGCTGATATTCCTGCTCGAGGGTTTGCCAAGTCACCGCGAAGCACCAGGAGCATTGTTGCGTGCAGCGGGCTCGTTGTGGGTGACGAATGTCCTAGTATTTGCGCTGTGGTATTGGAGACTCGATGCCGGCGGTCCACACGAGCGTGATCGCCATGTCGGACGCTTGAATAGCTCTTTTCTTTTTCCTCAAATGTTGAAGCCAGGCAATCAAGATCGGGATATCGGACCGGAATCATCCAGTTGGGCGCCACATTTTGTCGATTATCTTTTCCTCGCTTTCAATACAAGCACGGCATTCTCTCCGACCGACACCGCAGTTCTATCACGATCGGCAAAACTCGGGATGATGACCCAATGCTTGATTTCGCTGGCGATCGTTGTGTTGCTTGCGGCACGAGGAGTGGGGATATTGTGACCAGTGTGCCACCGATCGAAACGCCCTGCCTGTTGAGCCGGCCAGTCGGCATTTCCAGTCTTCGATGTGCAAGAAATCGTGACAGATTTCGTTGAACCATTGCACCTGAAGGCGACGACGCGCTTAGCGATTGTCCTCGGCTAAGAATGCCGTCTGAAAGCCTTTCTATGGAACGCGAAACTTTCTTTTGCTTTCCTCCAATCTCTATATACATGCCATGCGTTTTCCCGCCAATCTCCGCAAATCAAAGCTGGATGCAGACTAACAATGCCCGAGTGGAAACTCCTGGGCGGCCACCGCAACCTCCTTAATTGCACTTTCTTAGGTTCAGCGTTGCTTCCCAAAAGGTCGTTTTCGTAGGAACATCACGCCACCGACTGGACGGCTTCCGTACTCGCGTTGCAGAGTCGAGTACACCGTGAACTGCGCTCCGATGCCTGTCGCAAGATACGGAATCAGATCGAGATCGTGTTCATTTCTCTTACTTGACCTGGAATCTCAAGTTCCGTGATTCATCGCCCATGGCTACACTGACGACCGCCAAATAGCCACCGGGCTGCGCGATCTTAGGGGACGCGCCGAAGTGGACCGGCTCCGAGCCACTCCGTACCGCCTCCATGGCAAATTTCACCGTCTGCCCCGCCGGCATCAAGGCGTAGAGTTGTGCTGCATCGACATCCTCGGCGGGAATGGCTTTCAGGTCGTCGTCCAAGCGATAGAGCGACAGACTTCCGGCTGGATCGCGAGCCAGTTCGAAATGTCCGTCTCCGATATCAACGACCGCTCCGCCATGGGGGCCGACTTCCACTCGGGCCGGCCCGCCTCCTTTCTTTTCTAATTCCTTTCCATGGCCAAAAGCATCCCGGGGAGCGCCCAGGAACACAATACCCACCGACACGGTCAGAAGCATCAGAGCTCTCAGCGCCAACGTCATGTTTCGCATAGCTACCTCACAGTCACAGCGTTATCTAGTATCTAATTCCGTTTGACTCACAAACACAGTTTCGGCGTCATGCTCGGACTCGCCAGCCTCGAAAGCCTTTCGGGCGAAGCGCCTGAACAAAGTCGGAACGACGATCATGTTCAGAAATGTCGAGGTGAAAAGTCCTCCCAGGATCACGATCGCGAGCGGACGCTCGATTTCTTTTCCCGTCGCTTCGCCCACGACGAGCGGAAACAGGCCCAGGGCGGCGGTCGCGGCCGTCATCAAAATGGGGATTAGGCGATCCATGGAGCCCTTGACGATCGCTTCCTCGAATGACATACCTTCCTCGACTTTCAAATGTCGGTAGTGAGTAACCACCATGATGCCGTTACGTGTGGCAATGCCAAAGAGGCTGATGAAGCCAATAATCGATGGGATGCTGATTTCGCGGCTCATCAGAAAGACGGCCACGACCCCTCCAATGAGCGCTAGAGGCAGGTTTGTCATGACCACAAGCGATTCCGTTGCTGAACCGAACGCTTGAAAGAGAATGACGAAGATGCCGATGACGGCTGCGATGCCGAGGACCAGCAGCGTGCGCTGCGCACGCTGCTGGCTGGCGAACTGGCCGCCATATTCGATGAAATAGCCGGCAGGCAGAGAAACCGACGAACCGATACGCGTCTGGATGTCCTTGATGACGTCTCCAAGAGCACGGCCCTGGACGTTACACTGCACGACGATTCGGCGCTGGACGTTCTCGCGGTTGATGAAATAGGGGGTCTGCTCCAGCGAAACCGTGGCCACTTGCGAGAGCGGGATCTTCGCGCCGGAACGGGTGTCGATCAGCACCGACGCGATCTGCTCCGGGCTGTCGCGAAACTCCTTCGGAAAGCGGACGAACAGATCAAACGTGCGCTGCCCTTCCAACACCTGTGACACGGCAGTCCCGTTGAAACCCTCGGACACTACCCGGGCGAAGTCGGCGACGGTAATGCCGTAGCGCGCGGCGTCTTCGGGACGAAACTGAATGTGCACGGAGGGCACATCCACCTGCTGTTCGAGCTGAAGATCGACGAGGCCGGGAACGTCCTGAACGGCGTCCCGCGCCCGGTCCCCTAGTTTGCGGAGGGTCTCCAGGTCCGGTCCGTAGATCTTGATCGCGATCTGCGCCCGAATGCCAGAGAGCACCTCGTCGATGCGGTGGGCGATGAACTGGCCGAGGTTCACGGCCACGCCCGGGATCTTTTCAAGTCTTTCACGGAGTTGCTCACTCAGTTGTTCAGGTGACCGTCCGTTTTTTATCTGACGAAGCGTGATGTCGAACTCGGAAAAGTTCGGAGGCTGCGCGTCCTCGTCGAGCTCCGCCCGGCCCGCGCGCTGATCGATCGACACGACCTCGGGATAGGTGCTCAGGTCTCGCCGGATAACGGATCCAAGGCGTATCGACTCGGGCAGGGACGTGCCAGGCAACGCCGTCAGCGCAAGAATGTAGTTGCCTTCGTGAAATTCGGGCAAGAACGAAGTCCCGATAAAGGGGAGAGCGGCCAGGGCCAGAACGAACATAGTCACCGACACGGCAATGACTCGCCCAGGGTGTCGCAAGCAGGGACGAAGGATCGTCAGATACTTCGCCTTCAGCCAGGACACGGTGCGGGTCTCTTTTTCAGCAATCGCGAACTTCCCGCTGGCGAGCAACAGGTGGCAGAGCACCGGTGTGAGCGTCAGCGCGACGACGAGCGAACACAGGAGTGCCGCCAGGTAAGCGATCCCGAGAGGCGTAAAAATCCGTCCTTCGATGCCCGAAAGAAAAAAGATCGGAGAGAAGACGATGAATACGATGAACGTCGCGTAGACGATTGAATTTCGGATCTCGCGCGAGGCCCGGAATACCACCCGCAGCGTGGGTTCCGGAGTCGCCTTCTCCCGATTCTCACGCAGCCGCCGAAACACGTTTTCCACGTCAATGATGGCGTCGTCAACGACTTCCCCGATCGCGATTGCCAGCCCACCGAGGGTCATGACATTGATGCCGATGCCAATGATCTTCATGGTGATCATGGCGAAGAGCAGAGACATCGGAATCGCCAGAAAACTGATGAAAGAGGTTCGAAAGTTGAGCAGAAAAATGAAGAGGATGATAATGACGATGATTCCACCCTCGATGAGCGCCTCTTTCAGGTTGTCGATAGACCGCTCGATGAACGTCGCCTGGCGAAACACCTGAGTGTTCATCGAGATCCCGGGGGGGAGGGTGGCCCGGATGCCGTCGAGAGCGCGTTCGACTGCGTACGTTGTGGTCAGCGTATCGGCGCCGTAAAGCTTCGAGATGGTCCCGATGACAGCTGGCTTTTCCATGAACGCACCGTCGCCACGCTTGACCTCTTCACCAAATCGAACGGTCGCAATATGGGACACCAGAATCGGCGTCCCGGCCCGCTCGGCGACGACCGTGTTCTCCACGTCAGCCAGTGAGTTGGCGCGAATTCGACCCAGGCCAGTGACGATGTATTCCTGGCCGCTTTGAACTAGGAAACCGCCAGGGGCGTTTCGATTGGTTTCCTCCAGCGCACGGACGGCGTCCGCGAGCGTCAGGTTGTAGGCCCGGAGTTTTTCGGGCGAGATCTCCACCTGATACTGCTTCACCCCGCCACCAATGGACACGACGGACGCGATCCCTGGAATGGTAAGAATCCGAGGACGCACGACCCAGTCGGAGTACGTCCGCAGGTCGAGTGCAGAAACTGTGTCGCTGGTCAGCGAGTATTTTACCAGCCAGCCGACGGCAGACGTGACCGGGAGCATAACGGGTGGTTCGACCCCAACCGGAAAACGTTCCCTCGCTGTCTGGAGGCGCTCGTTGACAAGTTGCCGGTCCTGATAAATGTTGGTACCCCACTTGAACACGGCCAGGACGGTGGAGAGGCCAACCGATGAAGAAGAGCGGACGCTTTCGACGTTCGGAGTGCCATTGATGGCCGTTTCGATGGGGAAGGTCACGAGCGATTCCACATCTTGCGGAGACATGCCCGGTGCTTGGGTCTGAATGACGACTTGAGGAGGCGCAAATTCCGGGAACACATCCACGGGGAGAGTCCCCATCACATAGATCCCCGCTCCCGAGAGCACGATGTAGGCGAAGATCACGAGCAGGCGGTGGCTGAGCGAGAATTGAATGATGCGATCGAACATGTGCGTGTCTCAGGTCCTACTGGTAAAGACTCTTCGTATAAACCTGCATTTTGCCATCGGTCACGACGACATCGTTTGGAACAAGCCCCCACGAAATCTGGGCGTACCGGTCGTCGCGAGCCGACACGACGACATCCTGCTTCGCGAACTGCTCGCCATTCTTCACGAACACGAATACCGAGCCCGCCTGCTCGATCAGCGCTTCGATGGGGACGACGACACCCGAAGGCTCTTTCCCGACGATGATCGACAGCGTGGCGAACATGCCGGGCTTCAGCAGGCCTTTAGGATTGGACAAGACGACGCGCAAGCGCGCCGTTCGCTTCTCCGGATCGAGCGATGGGATAATGCTTTGGACCTTGCCCTCAAACACCTGTCCGGGATACGCCGGGACCGTCACTGCGGCAGGAAGACCCGGCCGGACCTCGGACAACTGGCCCTCAAACACGTCGCCTTCGATCCAGACCATGGCGAAATTGTCGATTTCGAAGATGGGGCCGCTGGTGCTGACAGGAGAGCCTGCCACGGCGGTCCGATTCACGACGGTGCCCGTGAGCAGGGCTGACACCGGCAGCGCTCGCACCAATTCCTGGGTCTTTTGGAGATTCTCGATCTGAGCCTTGGAGAGGCCAAGTATCTCGAGTCTCTCTCTTAGCCCGGCCACTTCGCTCCTCTTCGCTTCATATTGGGCGACCGCGTTCTGAACATCCTTTTGCGACACTGCTTCGATCTCTATAAGCTTTTTCAGCCTTGCTGAGGCGGCCTCCGCGACGGGCAATTCCGCTGCTGCGCGAAGGAGTTCCACCTGAAGCGTTTCGAATTCCGGGCTTTGTACCGTCGCAAGCACCTGCCCGGCCTTGACGCCATCGCCTACGTTGACATAGACATTCGCGATCTTGCCTTCCACGCGCGATCCGATGAAGGCTCGCGAGTCGGGCGGCACTTGGACGGCACCGGTGAGTTTCACCGTGCGAGCAATGGCGCGACTCCCAACGACAGCAGTTTTGAGGCTGATCGATGCAGCTGCGGCTTCGTCCAGCTCGACCCCTGCGGGAATCGTGACCGGCATCGTAGCGCTTCCAGGAGCCGTTTCCCCCGCCACGGCTGATGGTGCGGAACGCTTACCCAGACGATAGGTGGCGAACATCAAGAGGAGCACGATAACGACTCCGGCGACGATCGGGAGCGCCCGAAACTTCGGCTTTCCGTCGGGTTGTTCCTGGCGGGGGTTCAAAAGGGTGGTGTATTCACCTGATGCATGCATGTAAGCTACCTCAAAGGTCTGCCGGTCGCCCTCTCGAGGTCGATTCGATCGAGTTCAAGATCGAGAAGGGTTTGAATATACTCATGACGCGTGTCGAAAAACGTGCGCTGAACCTGAATAACCGCGAAAATATTCTCGTTCCCAAGACGATATGACTCCTGAATGGCGTCGACGTTGCGCTGAAGCTGTGGCAGTACGGATTCTTCGTACAAGGTGCGCGTCAGAACTCGCGAACGATAGTTGGCAAGCGCGATCGAGATTTCATTTTCCACGACGTTCCGCACGTATCGGGCGGTCTCCTCGGCAGCCCGCCTTTCGTAGTCTGCGCTCGTAACGTTTCCCTGGTTTCGACTGAACAGCGGAAGGGCCAGGGTCGCCTGAAATGCCAGTTGCTGCGCGCGTAAAATTTGAGCTTGACCCGCCGCCGACGATCCAGCCACCGATGATGGAGTTTTGCTGCTGGTAGCCCGCCCCTAAGGTGAGGTTCGGGAAACGGAAGGCACGCGCAAGCCGGACGGCATTCGTGCGGGCTTCAACGTTACTATCGGCTGCGAGCACCTCAGGCCGGTGCTGCAGTCCGTAGTCGAGGAGCTCGTCATCGGGCGGTAAAGAAAGGGGGGCTGCAAAGTCGCTTGTGAGGATGACAGAAACCGCCGGTGGACGTCCCATTAAGAGATTCAAGCTCGCCGTGGCCCCCCGATAGCGGCGCTCAAACTCCTGCTCGTTTCTCTGGGAACGCGCCAATTCGATTTTCGCCAGGTTCAGCTCCACACCGGGCGCTTCCCCGACTTTCACCCGTTCAGCATTCAGATCCACAAAGCGTCGAAGGATCGCTGAGGTCTCCCGGGCCAGATTGAGATCACGTTCGGCGAAGACAAGCGTGAAGTAGGCCTTCTGGGTCCGAGCGATCAAATCGCGTTGCGTAGATTCGGTTTCGTGCCGGACTCGATCAAGATCTCTGCGTGCGGTGAGACTTCTATAGTGGCGCTTCCCAGC
The DNA here is from genome assembly GCA_963772195.1 of uncultured Acidobacteriaceae bacterium. Classification (GTDB taxonomy): domain Bacteria; phylum Acidobacteriota; class Terriglobia; order Terriglobales; family Acidobacteriaceae; genus Acidiflorens. The sequence goes on from CAVYWE010000008.1 coordinate 606,230, forward strand.
GGTTTCCAGCTCTTGTTGGATTCCCGCGCTCCACCCGGTCTCACCCTCGTTGGCATAAAATCGGTCCGTCGCTCCGGTCGAAGTCAGGAAGGGGTTCGGGATGAGCCCCGCTTGTCGCAACTGGCCCTCGGCCTCGGGAATGCGCTCGAGTTCAGCACGCAACGCGAGATTTTGAGCGAGCGCTGCCCGGACAGCCTGTTCAACGCTCAACCGCTCTCCCGAGGGAGTCTGCCCGGAAGTTGGCCCTGACTGTGCCGATGAGATGGGTGCGGATTGGGTTGAAGCCGTGGTGGCGACAAAAATCAGGCAAAGGAAAATACGAGCGGAACTCCTCAGTGCGTCGTCGCCACTCAATCGTTTGTCCGTTGGTCTCATCTCGTCATCTCATGACAACCGAAAGGCCCCAGCACTCCCAGGCAACGAACAAACGCGGTGTAAGGCAGCTTGCTCAGCATGGCCGTTTGTACAAATGCCATTCTCTTGCGGCTCGCGGAAGGCGCCCCTTGTCCATTCCCGAAGCGCGCAAGCCTTCAGTTTCGATCATGCCTGGATCGAGCGAGTTCACGCGGACCAGGCTCCTTGTTCGACATCACTCGCAGCAATGCGCCAACGACCGAAACCTCTCCTTTCCTTCTTGACGACAGCACGACGATCGCCACTAGTGATAGCCCTGTGAGCACTCCAAGATTGATTTCAATTCTCTGGCAGTGCATCCATAGATGGCCTCAACGCATGAAGCGAATCTCTACACTGCAACTTTGAGGGGCTCTTTATCAGTATCAGGTCATAACCGAGTTCGCAGGACTATGTGGCAAGACAGGGGCGTCGCGATTTGGACAAGGTGTCAAGGAATCGACAGGCCCGCTCCCCACCGTCTCTCATTCGTCCTCAGATGCCAGATCGAGTTGATGAGAGTTCGTCATTGTCCTCTTTGGAATTAATGGTCTTGACGCATGCGTGCTTTATGGAGTGAGGAGGACAGATGAAAAAATGACCCATAACACTCCGTCGGTCCTCGCCCGCGCTGGCTGGTCGTTGTGCCACGAAATCCACTGCGGACGTGGCGAACGCGTAGTTTCCACTTCACATGCTTAGGCAGTCCTATCGAGTCGTGACAACCGGTCTGGAAACTGGCGTGCATCAGGGTGGGAGTGTGACCTCTAACTGGCCACGTTTCGCGCCGGGTGGCCCTGGAATTGAACCCAGATGGATACGCGGCGCGAAAAATTACGTTGGTAGGGCAGATTCGACTTCCAGCCGGATCTGGTACGCGCTCGACCACGGCGGTGTGACCGAAGAGCAAACGGAGGACCTATGAGTGCACTCAAGAAAAACGAGCAACACATTCGTGACAGTGGTGGCAGGAAGAAGCATCCCCCTGTTGCGAGTGCAGCACCAGCTGCCAAGAGCGGTACGGTTGCAATAAGCGGCGAGCTTCCCGTCCATCGGCTTGGGTTTGGCGCAATGCAACTTACGGGTCGCGGGGTATGGGGCGAACCCGCGGACCGCGCCGAGGCCATCGCGGTTCTTCGCCGGGCCGTCGAGTTAGGAATTAACCTTATCGACACGGCCGACTCTTACGGACCCTATGTTGCCGAGGAACTCATTCGTGAAGCCCTTTACCCCTACCCCGCCGGACTTGTAATCGCAACAAAGGCAGGACTGGTCCGAACCGGCCCAGATGCATGGATCCCTTTGGGCCGCCCCGAGTATCTCCGGCAGGAGTGCGAGATGAGCTTGCGGCGGCTAAGGCTTGAGCGTATCGACCTGTTTCAGCTGCATCGTATCGATCCGAACGTACCGGCCGAGGATCAATTCGGCGTGCTGAGGGACCTTCAGCGGGAAGGCAAGATTCGCCACGTCGGACTTTCCGAAGTCGGCGTCGCCGAAATCGAGGCTGCGCGCCGGATCGTCCCCATCGCTACGGTACAGAATCTGTACAACCTAGTTGAGCGAAAGTACGAGGGGGCGCTGAATCACTGTGCCCACGAAAATATCGGGTTCATCCCATGGTTTCCCCTCGCAACCGGCAATCTCGCGAAACCTGGCACTCCACTGCAGTTTATCTCGGAGCGACTGAAGGCCCGACCCTCTCAGATCGCAATCGCCTGGCTGCTGAGGAAATCTCCGGTGATGCTGCCGATTCCCGGTACCTCCAAGGTCAAACACCTTGAAGAAAATACCTCGGCGGCTCTGATTAATCTGGATGATGCGCTTATGGAGGAGTTGGATCGACTCTCCAAGAGCGCGCACGCCGAGGCAGCTTGAGGATTGAAGGCAATCCTTGTTCGCGGATTTGGCGCTCCCGGAGTCGTGGAACTCGAATAAGTTCCCGCGACGCTTCCTGCGGCACAAAACTTGTCTTCGACGGAGGGCGCACCGCCGTTTAGCTGTCCCAAGGACAAACTCGCTGGTCACCCTTCGCAAGTTGAAGGCGTCAACAGCGAACGGTGATTAGTGCCACTAATCTGATTAGCATAGAAACTCGTCAGTTTTTACGTTGACTCATGTGATTGGCCCCTGATCCGCCACGAGCTGTGACTCCGCCTGCTTATTCCGCCGAACCAATTCGTCAAGGCTGAACGGGAAATTTGCAGATGTTGCCAGGAGCAGCGCGCCGCCGGCAGCTGAAAAGACCGACAAATCGAGGGGCGCTTTCACTCCCAAAGCCATCGTCATCGTCAGTGCAAAGGTGGTCAGAAGAACTCCACTTAACAAAGCAATGGTGCGAGTTTTCCAACCGAGAACGAGGAGAAGCCCGAAGAGAATTTCAGCAGCCGTGGCGATAATCGCTAATGCCGGGATCGTTGCCGCAGGCAAAAACCAATTCAGCTTAGCCGTATAGGCCACAAACCGAGCATAATTGCCCCATGCCACATTGGGCTGTCCGTAAAGGCCCCAGAGACCAAATCGGTCTGCGACCGCAGACAAAAAGGAGATCCCCAGAGCGAGCCGTAGAAATACCGAGCTGACCGTTGCTAATCCCGTCAATCGTGTGTTCATCATTGCTCGCTTACTTGGCGGGCACCAGTATCGGAGCGCCTTTGTTTTTCACGAAGAACGCGACAAATTTCGCCGGTTTGGTTTTACTTGCATTCCGCCCAACGAGGTGGATATCATCCGGGCCTTCGTAGAAGGTCTGACCAGGCGTCAGAGTGACTTCCTTTCCGCCTCTGACCTGCATCACGACCGAGCCTTCCAGCACATAAACAAACACATAGGCGTTGTGCCGATGTATTTCGTCCGAATGGCCCGGCGGATATTCCACCGTGATCATCACACCTTCTTTGCCGGGACACTCTGCCAGGTCTTTGGACATGAGCGGCGCTACCTTAGCCTCTTGTGCTACCAGCGTGGTGGACATGAGACATACCAGCACCAGAACTATTTTTGTGAACGCCATACGCTAATCCTCCGCTTGACCGACGCCATTTGACTTCGTCGTGTGTATGGGGTGCCACCGTACTCGCAGATTCGTATTGCTTTCATGCGTGCTGTAAATCCTCTATCGGTTTTCAAGGGATGGTGCACTTTGCGCTCCACTCATCGCTGATCTCTTTACTTCTCGAACCGCTTTCAGTGGCTCACTAACAGTCTCGCGTTCAGATGACCAAGCCTTATGGGCAAACGCGACGATCATAGCCTGTCGCGATTTGGACAGAGTGAGTGTCAACGGATGACATGCTCCTCACCGAATCCCGCATTTTCCTGTGCCGACGGGATACAGAATCGATCACTCCGGCCTAGCCGCACGAGCAAAGAAAACTTATAGGCAATATGAGCTGTTTTGGTCCTCTTTGGCATGGGTCCCGAGCTCGGCATTCGCTGCAACAAAGAGGTGTCTGCAATCTGGAAACCACGACCTTCTAGGATCGCCGTCTGGTTCGTGGCAGCTGGCGTGCTCACTGCAGAAATGGTGATGTGACGTTTGAGAAGCGAAGGATTTCGTTTTTCCGATCAGCGACAGTGACTTGAGGCCAGCTCGCTCTTTCACGCATAGGAGAAGTTCTAATGGGTACCATCTCACGAGGTTTTTTCGGCAGACGAACTGTGGCCGATGTGAAGCTACCGCCAGGGCAATACCTAACGACTGATTTCCCGGTCCTCTCAGCCGGGCCGACTCCGCACATTGCGCTCGAAAAATGGGAGTTTACGATCGACGATGGAACGAACGTTTTGCGACGATGGAATTGGAAATCGTTTCGGGAGCTGCCCACCGAGAACATTACAGTTGATCTGCACTGCGTGACGCGATGGTCGAAGCTCGGCACGCATTGGGAGGGCGTGTCTCTCGACACCATCCTTGGCGAGATAGAAACCGACGCCGAGTATGCAATGGTGCGTTCCTATGGTGACTACACAACAAATCTGCCTCTTGCGGATCTCAGAAACAAGCAGGCATGGATCGCGTTCCGATTTGACGACGAAGATCTTGCCCCTGAACACGGTGGCCCTGCACGACTTCTTGTCCCGCATCTCTATTTATGGAAGAGCGCCAAATGGGTACGGGGCATCAGACTCATGCACGAGGATCAGCCTGGTTTCTGGGAAAGCCTCGGCTACCACGACTATGGAGACCCGTGGCGCGAACAGCGTTACTCGGGCGACGAGTGATGTGGCGAGTGGGAACAGTGGTTGCTCTTCACGACGAGACGCCGACAGCAAGGACGATTACGCTCCAAGTAGCGGATTGGCCTAGCCACGTCGCAGGCCAGCACGTCGACGTGAGGTTGACGGCCTCGGATGGATACTCCGCGGTTCGATCGTACTCGATTGCTTCGGCTCCGAACTCGGAAGGGCGAGTTGAACTGACCGTCGAGCGACTGCCCGACGGCGAGGTCTCACCCTATCTCACGCAAGAACTTGCAGTCGGGGATCGTGTGGAATTAAGAGGGCCGATCGGCGGTTGGTTCGTGTGGCGATCGCAGCAAACGGAACCGATCCAATTAATTGCAGGCGGTTCGGGCATCGTTCCGCTTATGGCAATGGTTCGCTCTCGTGCATCAGCAGGTAGCACTGTACCCTTTCGATTGCTGTATTCGGTGCGGGAACCCGGAGCCGTCTTCTACCGTGATGAACTGCAGGCCATATCGAGTCGGGGCGGTTCTGTAACGCTTACGTACGCATATACACGGGCCACTCCGAAGGACTGGCCGAGACCGCCCGGCCGCATCGACGCATCTCTTATCGCCGAGACGAACTGGTCTTCCAAGCTAATCCCGACTTGTTACGTGTGCGGTCCCACATCGTTCGTAGAAAGTACTGCTGCCCTGCTTGTCACTTGCGGCAACCGCCCTGACAAGATCAGGACCGAGCGCTTTGGCCCGACAGGAGGTCGCAATGAGTTCCACTAACTACGATTACATCGACGGCAATGCTGCCGCCGGCGAATTGAGCAAAGTATTTGCCGTCGATATCACGACTGCAGAGGGACGGTGCGGTGAATGTGGCACCACGAAATGCCTGGCTGAGGCACACTTATACATGCATGGCCCTGGTCTTGTGGCGCGATGCCCCGCTTGCGAGCACGTACTCCTTCGTCTTGTGAATGTTCGCGAGCATATGTTTCTCGATGTCCGTGGCATGACCTATTTGCGCCTTGACACATCGCGGTCCGAGGAGGCCAGTTGAATGTGTTTCGATCCAGAATGGCTGGGTATTCTGTCGGGAGAAGCCACGCTGCTTAGATGAAGGAGAATAAAATTATGGCAACTGCGACGATCACAACCCGCCCACCCTTGCCTCCGTTCACTCGTGAAAGTGCGACTCAAAAGGTGCGCATGGCTGAAGATGGCTGGAACACTCGCGATCCCGAAAAAGTAGCGCTGGCTTACGCGATCGATTCACGATGGAGGAACCGTTCGGAATTCATCCGTGGACGAACGGAAATCATTGCGTTCCTCTCTCGCAAATGGGCAAGAGAGTTGGACTACAGGCTCATCAAGGAATTGTGGGCGTTCACCGACAATCGTATCGCCGTACGCTTCGCCTACGAGTGGCACGACGACTCAGGTCACTGGTATCGCTCCTATGGCAACGAGAACTGGGAATTCAATGAGGACGGGTTAATGGCGTCGCGCTTTGCCTCCATCAATGATCTTCCGATCTCGGAATCAGATCGCAGATATCACTGGCCCCTCGGCCGCCGTCCGGAGAACCATCAAGGACTGCGCGACCTGGGGTTATAGCTTTCTGCCAGCGCTCTATTCCTGGCGACCGTTTGTCGCTCTCCGTCTGGAATATCGGAATCCATTGAAGCCATTTGCGGAACCGCAGCGCATACGTTTGTAACGGGCACCGAGGACGCACATGCCCAAGATTTGTCTACCGCTTTCCTCTGCGCATGTAATCGTCCCGGACTGCTCTCTCGGTTTCGGCCACTGCACTTAAATCAAGCAGCCCGACGAAAAGTGCCAAGCCGCGAGCCCATGACATCTGCCCTAGCGATGATGTCCCAACCAGATCACTGCTGCCACCCTCCCCCCAGTGCCCGATACAGTTGGACCAAGCTGCGAAATTCGTCGCCTCGTGCGCTCGCCAGCGTAAGGTCGGCAGCGTAAAGCGATCTCTGGCTGTCCAAAACCTCCAGGTAAGTCGTAGTTCCTCCCTTGTAGCGAAGGGTGGAGATGCGAACCGACTCCTGCAGGTCAGCGACCGTATCCTGCTGGCGAATTCGTACCTGATGGAGCTTGTCATAAGCGATAAGCGTGTCCGAAACGTCGCCGAACGCTCGCTGGATCGTTTGTCGATATGTGATGAGGGCCTGTGCGTGCTGCGATTCGGCGAAATGCAGATTCCCACGAAGTCCGCCGCCGGTGAAAATAGGCTGGCTGACCTGTGCGCCATAAGACCAGATTCCGACCTGTGTAGGAAGAGAGCCAGGGAACGCAGAACTTCGCCCGAACGATCCTCCGCCCGAGCCCGTCAGAGCAATCTGCGGAAAGAACTGTGCCTTGGCGACGCCAATTTCAGCGTTTGCCGCAATCAGAATTTGCTCGGCTTCGCGAATATCCGGACGACGCGCAATCAACGATGACGGTAAGCCAGGCGGCACTTCCGGAGGAAGCTCTTGCTCGACCTAGGGAAAGCCCACGTGGAATGCCTTTGTGGATAATCGCCGAGCAGGATGCTGATCGCGTTTTCCTCCTGTGCGATTTGAAGCTCCAAATCAGGGATCTGAGCGTTCGCGGTATCGAGCACCTGCTGGGCCTGGAGGACATCCAACTTCGTGGCGACACCGTGCTCGAGACGGAGCTTGGTCAGCTTCACCGAATCAGTCTGTGTGGCGACTGTTTTATGTGTAATGTGCAGCTGCAGGTCCAGCTGCAAAAGAGTGAAGTAGTCGTTCGCCAATTCGCTGACCAGAGTCAGGATCACCGTTCGCCGAGCCGTGTCGGTCGCCAATAACTCGGCGCGAGAAGCCTCAGTCGCGCGCCGTAAACGGCCGAAAAATCCAATTGGAACGCAGCATCTCCGACAAGAGTAAGAAAATTGTATTTCGACTGGAAGGTATTGTCCTTGCCGCCATTGAAATTGGCGCCAACCCCTACTTGGGGAAAAAGGCTGGAACGCGTGACCGCAACCTGAGCGCGCGCGGCGTTAATTCGTTCGGTAGCAATTCCCAGATCATAATTTTGCTTAAGCGCCGTCCGGATCAACTCCTGCAGTCTCGGATCCTTGAATACCTGCCACCAAGGCAAGTCGGCATAAGAGGCTGACTGAGCCTTGATCTGCGGATTGTCCGCCAGATCACGAAATGTGTTTGGCGCCTGTACAGCTGGTCGATGATACTTCGGCCCCACCACGCAAGCGCTCAGAAAGGCTGAACACAACACAGCGGCAATCGAATGTTTGATTCTCGCGTTACGGCGCATGTTCAATCTCCTGTAGCGGGCGAAGAAGCCGGCAGTGTCCCGGACGCGGGTTCCTTGCCCGAGCTCGACCATTTCTCGACGGCGTAGAAGATCGCCGGTACGAAGAAAATGCCGATAACGCTGGCAGCCACCATCCCGCCGATAACCGTGGTTCCTAAAATCCGACGCGCCACCGCTCCCGCACCAGTCGCAGTCCATAGAGGAATACAACCGAAGACAAAGGCAAAGGACGTCATCAGGATTGGTCGCAGCCGGAGCCTCGCGCCTTCCAGCGCCGCGTCTATAAGCGGCTTGCCCTCATCAAATTCACTTTTCGCAAACTCTACGATCAGAATTGCGTTCTTGGCTGCCAATCCAATGAGCATGACCAACCCGATCTGCGAATAAACATCGTTTTCAATCTGGACCAAGTAAGGCGGCAAGAACCAACCAAGGGCCACACGACGTAACCACAGGACCGCAAAGGCTCCAAACACCGCTACAGGTGTGCTAAGCAAGACGCTGAAGGGCAGCGACCAGCTTTCGTAAAGTGCCGCCAGAATCAGGAACACAAACAGCAGGGATAGGCCGAAAATGACCGAGGGCGGCACACCCTGCCTGGCCTGTTGTTCCTGGAAGGAGATGCCCGAGTAATCAAAACCCATTTCACGCGGCATGGTTTGCTTGAAAACGTCTTCCAGAGCGGCCGTCGCTTGATCCGCGCTGTATCCCGGTGCCGCACTGCCGTTGATTTGCGCCGAACGATATTCGTTGAAACGTTGAGTGAATTCCGGGCCGAGGCGCGACTTGATGTTGACTAGGGTAGACAGCGGGACACTTTCTCCTTTGTTGTTGAGAACATAAAATCGTCCGACGTTCTCGATGTCGGCACGGTCTTCACCTTCGGCCTCGATATAAACCTGCCATTGGCGGCCGAATCGATTGAAATAGTTGATGAAATAACCGCCCATAAAGGCCTGGATCGTCCGATATACGTCACTCAGGTTGACGCCTTGCTTCAGAACCTTGTCACGATCTACATCAACGAATTTCTGCGGAACACTCGGCAGGAAAGTCGTATTGATGCTGCCGATTTCGGGACGTTTGCGTGCAGCCTCAAGAAACGTGTTGACGTTCTTCGCAAGGAATTGAACATCGCCGCCCGAACGATCTTCGAGCAGAAACGTGAATCCGCCGGCTGTGCCGACCCCCGGAATAGCCGGCGGAGAAAACCCGAATATAACTGCCTGCGGCACTCTGCTGAATTCACGATTCAAATTCACTTTCAGGGTTTGAAATTGTTCTGCGCGCGCCGTGCGATCGTCCCAAGGCTTGAAGGTAACGAAGAAGGTCGCGTTATACGTAGTGCGCACGAAGCTCAATAGACTGAAGCCGATGAAGCACGTCGAGTTTTGAACTCCTGGCGTATTCCGGATGATCTTTTCTACGCTGTCCACGACCGCTGTCGTTCGTTCCAGTGAAGCTGCGTTGGGGAGTTGAACGGAAACATAGGCATAGCCCTGGTCTTCATCGGGAAGAAAGCTCGTCGGCACGCGATGGGCGAAGAACCAGGCAGCCACGCCGAAGGCGACTAGCAACACTGCCATAACAAGGGTTTTCTGAAGGAGTACCCCACTCCAACGTACGTAACCGGCGTTTGCGCGCTCGAATACACTGTTAAACCAGTCAAAAAATCTGCGTAGCAGCCCATGGCTTTCCTCCCGTGGACGAAGCAGGAGCGCAGCCAGCGCCGGGCTCAGGGTAAGCGCATTGAACGCGGAGAAGAGAACCGAAATCGCGATCGTCACCGCAAACTGCTGGTAAAGGCGTCCAGTGATGCCGGGAATGAACGCCGTGGGCACGAATACGGCGGACAGAACCAGCGCAATTCCGACAACCGGACCAGAGAGTTCCTCCATCGCCTTCAACGCCGCGGCTTTGGGCGAGAGTCCTTCCTCGATGTGGCGTTGGACGCCCTCAACGACAACGATCGCGTCGTCGATCACCAGACCGATCGCCAGGACCAGCCCGAACAGAGAAAGCGTATTGATCGAAAACCCGAATAACGGAAACAGAACAAATGTGCCTATCAGAGATACCGGCACCGCAAGCAGCGGAATCAAGGTGGCTCGCCACCCCTGGAGAAAAAGATAGACGACCAGGATCACCAGGATGAGAGCAATCACCAGCGTCTTGACAATTTCTTTAATTCCTTGCGTTACGGACAGGGTCGTGTCCAGGGAGATGTCGAAGTCGAGATCCTCCGGGAAGCGTTGCTTCATCTGAGACATGAGCTTCTTGACACCGTTGCCTACATCCACCGCGTTCGATCCGGGCAGTTGATAAACCGCGATAACTGCTGCAGGTTTGCCGTTGAAGCGGCTGGCAGCGCTGTAATCCTGCGACCCTAGTTCAATGCGGGCGACATCACGGACACGGACGGTACCTCCATCGGGTGTTTCCCGCAGCACGATCTGACCGAATTGTTCAGGCGACACCAAACGGCCCTGGGCTAAAACGGTATAAGTCAGCTCCTGACCTTTGGGGACAGGCGGGCCTCCGGCCTTCCCCGCGGGATTTACGGTGTTCTGCGCTTGAACGGCGCTAATAATTTGAGGAACTGTGATCCCCAGCTTTGCCAGTTTGTCGGGGTTCACCCACATTCGCATCGCGTATTGGCCAGGGCCGAACACCTGGACATTGCCGACGCCAGGCGACCGAAGGATCGGATCCACGAGATTGATGTAGGCGTAATTCCCCAGAAAAGTCGCGTCATAGGTTCCGTGCGGCGAGTCAACGGCGATCAACATGAGGGGAGCCGTCACCGATTTTCGTACCGTGATCCCGTAGTTGGTCACATCCGACGGAAGCTGCGAAGCGGCCTGCGTCTCACGCGATTGGGCCAGGATGAAGTCATTATTTGGATCGGTTTTCGTATCGAAATCCACGATCAAGCTCGTAGTCGAGTTTGCCGTGGCGTTCAGGGAGTACATGTAATTCATGTTGTCCACACCGTTCATCTGCTGTTCGAGAGGCGTGGCCACTGCTTGTTCCAGAGTTTGCGCGTCGGCGCCGACATAGGTGGCGAGGATCTGGATTTCGGGTGGAGCGATTTTCGGGAACTGGGCAACCGGCAGTCTAAGGATGGTCAGAGCGCCGACCAGCACGAGCACGATCGAGATCACCATCGCGACGATGGGACGATTGATGAAGAACTTTGACATGGGAGTCACCTACCCTTGGCGTTCGCGGTGAATGGCTTCGGATTGACGTGGATGCCAGGACGAACCTTCTGCGTTCCTTCCGCGACGACCCGGTCCCCGGGATTGAGCCCATCCGAAATCACCCAGCGGCTGTCCACCTGTGCCCCGACTGTAACGGGTCGAAATGCTACCTTGTTGTCGTAATCCACTACGGCAACCTGGTAGCCGCCTTGTAACTCTGAAACTGCTCGTTGTGGCACAAGCAATGCGTCATGTTGGACGTCGACAAATACCCGCACTTTGGCATAGCCTCCAGGCCGCAAGATATTGTTGGGGTTCGGGAACAGTGCGGCGATGCGGATTGTTCCAGTGCTCTCATTCACCTGGCGATCGGCAAAATCAAATGATCCCAGATGCGGATACGTAGAGCCGTCCGCCAGCACAAGCTCGATCCGCAGAGTTTTTTGGTCCGCTCGCGTACTTGCTTCCGTAGGGAAGCGTTTTCTGAAGGCGAGATACTGAGGCTCTCCCACCGTGAAATAAACTTTGATCGGGTCAACCGTAGAAACAGAAGTCACCGGTCCGGCGGCTGGACCGACGAGAGCACCGACCTGCAGTTGCGCCTGGCCTACAATTCCATCGATCGGCGCGACGAGCCGGGTGAAGTCGAGGTTGATCTTCGCCGTCTCGACCGCGGCTTGAGAAGTTTTGATCTGAGCTTTGGCGGTTTCCACGCTGGCAATCGCTGCGAGGTTGTTTTGAACAGCGTTGTCGAGATCCTGCTGGGGTGCAGCTTGCTCTTTCGCCAGCGGAGTGTACCGCTTGACGTCGAGTTCTGTGCGACCCTGCACCGCTTCTGTGTTGGAAAGCTGAGCTTTGGCTTGCGCCAATTGACCTTCTGCCTGGTCCAGCGCCGCCTTAAACGGCCTGGGATCGATCTGAAAGAGCAGTTGTCCCTTCTTGACGAATGCACCTTCCTCATAACCTTGCTTGAGCAGATACCCTGTCACCTGCGCCCGGACATCGGCATTGACTAATCCATCGAACGTGCCGATCCATTCGTGGACGATCGGAACATCCTGCTGCTGGACTTGCACCACCTCGATGTCCGGAACATTGTGGGTGCGGCCTGTGCATGCTTGCTTGGGCGAATCGCTCCAACAATCAAGCCAATCACGATGACGATGCGCGACGACTCCGCCGCCCAACAGGTAGCGTTTTGACGCGTTCATATTCATCTCGCCGGTGCCGCGATGAAGTGCTATGGAGCCCTGCAGACAAGTGCAATTGGGCCAAGAAGAGCCAGGAGTCCAGTGCGAAGTTGAATAGTGCGACGCCCGCATCGCCGAGACGATCCGTTAGTTCTTGACGAAGCAACTGCCCATTGGTGGCGATGTAAACCCGGAATCATTTCTTCGTT
>CAVYWE010000009.1:0-83294 GCA_963772195.1 uncultured Acidobacteriaceae bacterium
GGCGTATGACACTTATCATCTTTCTTCGGGCAACGATTCGCAGACATTTCAGGAGTTGACCAACGCGCTGGCGGCGGAGCAGAACAAGCGCGCGCCGGTGTTTTTACCCATCCTTGAAAATCCGTTCGACTCGGTCGTTAGCGTGTTGGCAAACCGCAAAGGGCCGGTCGGACACGGCGCGGCGCTGATGAAAGTCTTCATGCCGTATCTGACCTGGAACACGGTTTTCGACAACACCCGGGTCACGGCGGAGATGGGACGCAAGCCGGCGCCGTTTTCGCAATACAGTTTTCCGCTGCTCCGGTTCAGCCGCGAGCACAATTTTGAATACCCGTATCAGGCCTGGCCGGAAAACACGAGAGCGGGAGGGTCCGCCGCATGATGGACTTCGTCCTGGAAGCGTGGGTATCGGGCATCATCGAGGGCAAGAAAATTCAGTGGATGATGGGCAAGCGGGAGCCGTGGCAGCCGGGCGAAAAACTGAAGCTGCTGTTTGCGGGCTACAACGGGACGCGCAACACGGGATCGGATGTGCGGGTGGAAGAGATGCTGCGGCAGATCCGGCGGATTCTGGGGCCGGAGAATGTTGACCTCAGCATGATGACGTTTAATTTTGACCGGTCGCGCGGATATTTCGAAGGGACATCGCAGGTGCGACTGCCGGATATTTTCCCGCCCTTCCTGGCGAATGAAGTTCCGAAACATCATGGCGTGGTGGCGTGTGAAGGTTCGATGTTCAAATCGAAATTCGCGAATGCGCTGGCGACGATGATGATCGGGTCGCTGGGCATTGCGGCGGCGGAAAACAAGTTGTCGGTCGGATACGGCGCCGAGGCAGGACAGATGGATCCGCTGGTCGCGAAGATGTGCGGGCGCTATTGCAGGAATTCGCTGGTGATCACGCGCAATGAAGAGTCACGGAGGATCCTGCGCGAACTGGGTGTCCCGACGGAATTGGGCACGGACACGGCATGGACGTTTGAACCGCTGGGCGCGGAGTATGGGCAGAAAGCGTTGCGCGATGTGGGTTGGGACGGGAAGACGCCGGTGCTGGTGGTGTGTCCGATTAATCCGTTTGAGTGGCCGGTGAAGGCGTCGGTCGCGAAGGCCGCGCTGCACAGCCTGACCGGCGCATACAAGGAGAGCCACTACCGCGGGCCCTACTTTCATCATGCGGGGCCGGAGGCGGACCGGGCCTACGAACATTATTTGAGTTCAATTGCAAATGCGGTGGCCGCGTTCCGTCAGAAGAAGAATGTGTTCGTGATCATGGCGGCGACCGAGCGCATGGATGCCCGGCCTTGCCGGCGTATCTCGGAGAAGCTCGGCGGAGTTCCGGTGCTGACCTCTGACGATTACGACATGTATCAACTGGTCAGTATTCTGCGGGCTTGCCGCATGATGGTGTCTTCGCGCTATCACGGGATTGTGACTTCGATGCCGGCGTTGGTGGCGTCGGCGGGGATCACGATGGATGAGCGGATCCGGAATCTGATGAACGATCGCGGGCATCAGGAGTTGCTGATGAATGTGGATGATCCGGATCTGGAAGCGCGGACTCTGACGGCGCTCGAGATTCTCGATCGCGACGGCGAGAGGATTGCCGACGGGATCGCGCGGACTGTTGTGAGGAATTTGAAATTGATGGCGCGCATGGGTGTGTACTTCGAAGAGGAAGTGCAGCGGCGGTATCCGGAGTTTCCCACCCGGCGTGGAGAATGGAACTGGGAGGATTATCTGCCGCCGATGAGCGAGGGGTTGCGGGGGCTGGTGGGGGCGTACGGATAGAGCTCGCGGGGAGAATGCCTTGCCGCGGCGGCGGTGAGTGGAGCGCGTAGGGGTCCTTCGGCTCCGCGAATGATTCGCTTCGCGAATCATCCACTGCGCTCAGGATGACAATTTCGAAAAATAAATGACTTTTCTCGAACAAACTTTTGCGAGCCTGGAACGCAGCGGCGATGCCATAGTGCTGCAGGAACTGCGCGACGGGCAGTCGGTTCCGCTCACAGCGCGGCACTTGCTGGCTCAGGTGCTGGTGGCGCGGGCTTATCTGCGGCGACTGCGGTTGAAGAAGGGCGACCGCTGCGCGGTGCTGGCGCATAACTCGATGCAGTGGGTGGCGATGGATCTGGCTGCCATGGCGGAGGGGCTCACGGTGGTCCCGCTGTACGCGCGACAGGCGCCGGCTGAACTGGTCGCGATGATGAAGGATTGCTGGCCTTCGGTGATTGCTTGCGGCGAGCAGTCGCTGGCCGATGCGATCGTGGAAGCGTGGCCTGAGGCTCCTCCGCATTTCTGCTTCGAAAATGTTTTCACGGCAGGGCGCGGGCCGGTGGAGAATCCGGCGTTGGCGGTTGCGGAAGAAGATGTGGCGACGATCATCTATACCTCGGGCACGTCGGGCGAGGCGAAGGGTGTGATGCTGAACGCGGGCAACGTCGGGTACATGCTGGGCTGCACTTCGGCGCGGCTGGATCAGCTTATGAAACGGCGTCCGGGGCAGGATGCCGTGTTTCATTACCTGCCGTTTTGTTTTGCAGGCTCGTGGATCATGATGCTGACCTGCCTGCTGCGCGGCAGCAAGCTGACGTTGAATACGGATCTGGGGAAGATCGCCACCGAGATGCGGCTGGGGGCGCCGGATTACTTCCTGAACGTTCCCGCGCTTCTTGAACGCATGCGCAAGGCCGTGGACGAGCAGCTTTGGAAGACGGGTGGGTTTCCGTTAAAGGTGTACACCAAGGCAAAGGGTGCGTGGGTGCGGCGGCAAGAGGGCAAATCGCGCGTCGGGGACGGGTTCTGGCTGGGGCTGGCGAATCGGCTTGTGTTTCCGACGATTCGAAAAAAGATGATCGGCGGCAAGCTGCGCGCGCTGATTTGTGGCTCGGCGCCGCTGAGTGTGGAGACGCAACTGTTTTTTATGATGCTGGGCATCCCCGTTTTGCAGGTGTACGGACTGACCGAGACGACGGCGATCTGCACCATGGATGATCCGGATGTGCCGGTAATACCGGGACGCGCGGGGCCGGCGATTTCCGGCGTGGAGATGACGATCGCGGAGAATGCGGAGATCGTGGTGCGGGGGCCGAATATTTTTCCGGGATACTGGGAGCGTCCGGAGGAGACGGCGAAAGTGTTGCGCGATGGCTGGTTTCATACTGGCGATCAGGGCGAAGTGGACGCGACCGGAAACTGGAAGATTGTCGGCCGCATCAAGAACCTGATTATTCTGGGGTCGGGGCATAACATTGCTCCGGAGCCGATTGAGGACAAGATTCTGCACGAGTTGCCGGGTGCGATTCAGGTGGTGGTCGTGGGTAATGGGCGCGGATATCTGGCGGCGCTGGTCACGGGCAAAGTGAGCGGCGAGAAAACGCAGGCGGCGCTGGACATTGTGAATCCGGGCCTGCCGCATTACAAGCAGGTGCGAGCCTTTCACCTGGTGGAGGAAGCCTTCACCATCGAGAGCGGACTGCTGACGGCGAACGGAAAGCTGAAGCGCGACTTGATTGCCGAGCGGTTTCGAAACGAAATTGACGCGATGTACGAGTCTGCGAAGAACCAGTCCTCGAAGAATCAGGCAGCGACGACGGTATGAACGAGTTCAAAGGGCAGACGCTTTCGTGGCAGATCGTGAATGGAGCGATTGAACTTGCGTTGCATCGCGATCCTTGCAACGAGATCGGGTCGCTCACGCTAGTCGAGTTGGAGAAGTTCGCAGCGGCTCTGCCAGGGCTGACGAATGAAGCGCATGCGTTGATTATCCATTCGACGTTGAAGGCTGGGTTTTCGGCGGGAGCGGATTTACGCGAGCTGTTTCAGCGCGGGCAAGAGATGGAAAAGGACGCGGCCCTACGCGGGGTGCGGGCGTTTCTGGAGCGCGTTCACTCGGTGATGAACACGCTCGACGCGGCCCCGCTGATGACGATCGCGGCTGTGCACGGGGTGACGTTTGGCGGCGGGTTCGAGTTGGCATTGGTTTGCGACGTTATTATTGCGGACCGCATGGCGCGATTTTGTTTTCCGGAACTGCGGCTCGGGCTGATTCCGGGATTCGGTGGAATCCCGCGTCTGAAGCGGGATTTAGGCAATGCTGTGGTGCGCGATCTGCTGCTGACCGGGCGCAGCTTCAATGTGATGAAGGCGCAGCAGATTGGCCTCGTGAGCCAGATTGCCGCCGAAGGCGAGGCGCTACGGGTGGCGCGCGCTACGGCCAGCCAGGTGGGGAAGTTTGACCAGCGGACGGCGTCGGCGGCGAAGAAGTTTGTGAAGCCGATCCCGTACGAAGAGTTGAAGCGGGAGATCGATATTTTCTGCGACCTTTATTCGCGTCCGGCTGTCGAAGAAGGGCTGCGTAGGTTTGTGGAGAACGAGGGAGTGCAGCCGTACTTGCCGTGAATTTGTAATTTGGCGCGGAACGGAAAGATCTAGAGGAGATACGGAATGTTCCTTACGCTGCTGGTTGTAACGTTTTTCATTGCTTTAATCGTCTCCTCAATCGTGGCCAGAATTTTTGCGAAACCGATTGATGACATCCTCAAACGCATTATTAACGATACGATCAGTTCAGCATGGGCCCATTATCTTCAATTTGCTATCTACGTGGTGGGAATTTCGAGTGGCGTCCGGATATGGAGTCTCGAGAACTACATAACGCCGCGGCCGAACACCGCTCCCGTCGAATTGACTCGGGACCGCTGGGTGCTCGAAGTGTATCGAACGATCATCGAAAGCTTGCAAGGATTGGCATGGGTTTTGCTGGTGTTTTTTGTAGTGGCGCTGATCGCGTTCGTCATAGTTAGAGCGTTTGAACTTCGTCACAAACAAGCTGCTTGATTCGCGAATCCGCTGCTCGCGGCAGCGAAATAGGGAAGTAAAATATGCCGACGCCCACCATTGATCACACACTCGACGAAATCCTGAATCTTGCTGCCTCGCACTTCAAAGTGCCGCGGGAAAAGCTCACGCCTGACGACGACTTCTTCAAGACGCTCGGAATCGACAGCCTGCAGGCGCTCGATTTGCTGACGCGGCTCGAGCATCACTTCCGCATCGAGTTGCCGGACTATGAACTGCAGGGCGTGTCGGATTTCCGGACGCTGGCGAATCGGATCCAGGCGCGGCTTTAGCGTGATGAAATCAGAACAATTGAATGCTTGATCTCCGCCAATATGCCAGCCTGGGTGCAGCGCTCAAGGATGCGCTGGAGCGCTGGCCGAACGAAACCTGCCTGATTGAAGCCGATCGCGACCGCGAAAAAGTGCGGCTTACCTACTCTGATTTTAAGGAAATGGCGCAGCCGCTTTGCCGAGCGCTTGAAGATGCCGACTTCAAGGCAGGGGACCGGGCGGCGATCATCATGACGAATCAGTCGAAGTGGCTGATTTCAGCATACTCGATTTTTTTCTCCGGCGGCATGCTGGTTCCACTGGATTACAAATTGACTGCGGCGGAGCATCTGCAACTGCTGGTGCATGCGAAGGCGCGATTTCTGGTGGTTGAATATTACTTGTGGCGGGCGATCACGCAGTCACCGGAGTTCGCAAAACTCGCGGTGGAGATTGTGCTGGTGACGGAAGCGCCGGCGGGAGCGGAGTTGCGGGGCGCTTATCGCTGGGAAGAATTTCGGAGAAAGGGCGAGCCGCGGCTGGTGGCGCGGCAGCGCGAGGATCCGGCCTGCATCGTCTATTCGTCGGGGACGGGCGGGCGTCCGAAGGGATGCGTGCTGACGCATGACAGTTACTTGGAGCAGTGTACTTCGCTGACGGCGTGGTATCCATTTTGGCCGGGCGTGCGCTATTTGAGTATTCTGCCCACAAATCACGCGATTGATTTCATGGTGGGATTTATCGGGCCGTTCACCTGTGGAGCTTGCGTGGTCCATTTGCGGACGTTGCGTCCGGAGTTTGTGCGCGATGCGTTTGTACGCTATCGCATCACCTATGTGAGCCTGGTGCCGATGGTGCTGAAGAATTTGGAACGCGGGCTGCGGGCGAAGTTTGATGAACTGAAGCCGGGGAAGCGGTGGATGCTGGACCGGTTGATCGGGCTGAATAAAATGCTGACGCGACGGCGTCCGCATGTGGAGATCAGCCGGCGTCTCCTGCCGCAAGTGCACAAAGCCTTCGGCGGAGAACTGCTGGCGTTGATTGTTGGTGGAGCATTTACGGATCCTTCGACGTTGCAGTTCTTCTACGATCTGGGAATTCCGGTGACTTGTGGGTACGGGCTGACGGAAGCTTGCACGGCAGTGACGCTCAACGATCTGAAACCATTTCGCGCCGATACGGTGGGCAAGCCGCTTCCCGGGACCGAGGTGCGCTTGCTGAATCCGGATGGCGACGGGATTGGGGAAGTGGCGGTGCGGAGCCGCGCGGTCATGTCGCATTATCTCGATGACCCTGAACTGACGGCGCAGACGATCGTCGAAGGCTGGCTGCTGACGGGCGATCAGGGGCGTTTTGAAGCGCACGGGCACCTGCAGCTTGTCGGACGCAAGAAAAATATGATCGTCACTGACGGCGGGAAAAATATTTATCCCGAGGATATTGAGGCGGTATTTGATGGTTTGCCGGTGAAGGAATACTGCGTGTTTGCTGCGAATTATTTGTGGCCGCAGAAGACGCTAGGGAATGAGGTGCTGGTGCTGGTGGTGCGGCTGGAGCAAAGTCAGCAGTTCGACGATCGATTGCTCGAGGAGATAGTGGCGCAGAACCGGCGGCTGGCGGACTTCAAGCGCGTGGGCGGATATCTGGTGTGGGAGAAGGATTTTCCGAGGACGGCGTCGCTGAAGATCAAGCGCGGAGAATTGGCGGCGGAGATTGGGGCGGGTGCAGGGCGGGCGGGAGTGGTGGAGATTTAGAGGTCAGCCGTCAGCTCTCAGCCATCAGCCATCAGCTTTCAGTCGTTGGGAAGAATCGCTTCGAGCCTCGAGCTACGAGCTGCAAACCTAGAGCCAAATGCTTAACATGAACGAAACTTTTCTTGCCATTATTAATCCGGCGGCGGGTGGCGGGCGTTGCGGCGAGCGAGTGGGGGCTGCCCTCGATCGCCTTCGCGCTGCGGGGATTATGCTGGAGACGGCGGAGACGAGCGCGGCGGGGCATGCCACGCAGATTGCGCGCGAGGCTTATGGGCGCGGCTATCGGAAGTTTCTGGTGGTGGGGGGAGACGGGACTTCTTATGAAATCGTCAATGGCTTGTTTCCGGAGAGCGAGTCTCAGGAGAACAGGTCTCAGGTGTCAGGTTTCAGGTCTCAGGGAGTTTTGGCTGCGGAAGATCAGATTGAAGATCGGATTCCTACGCTGGGATTTCTTCCGCTTGGGACCGGCAATTCGTTTCTGCGGGATTTCGAGGATGGGGCTTCCGGCATACGTGGTTTGGAGCACGCGATGCAGGCGCTTGAGGCGCGGCGTTCGCGGCCTTGTGATGTTATGCGCCTGACGCACAAAGATGGAGCGATCTACTACACGAATCTACTGAGTGTCGGATTTGCGGCGGACGTGGCGGCGCTGCGGCATCGGCGGTTTCAAGGGCTGGGGCAGTTCGGGTATCTGCTGTCTATTTTTTTATGTCTGGCGCGGCTCGATCGTCGCCCGTTTCCGGTGCGGTTGGACGGACAGTGCGAGTTTGATTCGCGGCGCTGCTTGTTTCTGACATTTAACAACAGCAAGTTTACGGGCGGCACAATGATGATCGCGCCCGACGCGGTCACCGATGACGGATTGATTGAGTACGTGCGGTGGGGGCCGATCGGGCGACTGGGGCTGATTCGGAATCTGGCGACGCTTTACGATGGCACGCACACGCGGCATCCTCTGGCGGAGCGGCAGGCGGTGCGGAGGGTCGAGTTTCAACTCGACGGGCCGGTGGATGTGATGGTGGACGGCGAGGTGCTGACGCTGGAGTGCCGGACGATCGAAGTGCTGCCGTCGGCGCTACGGGTGGTGGTTTGAAGAGCGGTCCAGTAATCGTGATATAAAAATTCATGTCGCAAGAGCGAAGAGAACGGCAAAAAGAAAAACTGGGGATTAAGACCTCGAGCCGGAATTGGGGGCGCATCACGATCTTTGCGGTGCTGATCGTGGCTGCGTTCGGACTGGCCTACTACCTTGGCAACCGCAGCCAGCACAAGCACGATGCGTTCGCGCGCTGTCTGACGGAACGTGGCGTAAAGATGTACGGGGCGTGGTGGTGTCCGCACTGCGTGGAGCAGAAAGAGAAGTTCGGCGCGTCGTTCGAGTACGTTCCTTACGTGGAGTGCGGCATCAAAGGCGACTTGCACGGGAGATCGCAGGCTTGCAGAGATGCGAACATTGAGCATTATCCCACCTGGCAATTTCCGCCTACCGGCGAACGAGTGGAGCGCATTTTCACTCTGCAGGAACTGAGTGACCGCACGGGGTGCGCGCTGCCGTGACCGGTTTGACGCAGCGTCTGATGAGCACGGTCGCTATTTTGGCGGTGTGCGGAATCGTGGTTTCATCGTTGTCGTTGCAGCATCATTATGCAACGTCAAAGACGGCGTACTGTGAAATCGGCGAGACGTTCAATTGCGACATCGTGAACCGCAGTGAATACTCGTCAATCTTTGGAATCCCGGTCGCTTTGATTGGGATGCTTGGATATGCGGCACTGGCGGGGCTGGCCACGGTCTATCGCGAGCGGCGCGAGACTCCCGCAATGCTTTTCATCGCTGCCGCCGCGGGCCTGGCGTTTGCTCTGTACCTGACCTACATCGAAGCGCGCGTGTTGGGAGTCTGGTGCATTTTATGTTTGAGTTCGCTGGCGTTGATAACGACGGTGACGATGTTGGCGGCGGTAGTCTGGTGGAAGCGAGATAGAAGTGAGTAGCCGGTACCCAACCCTAAAGGGGCGTCGGACTTTGAAGAATTTCCGGTATCGCTAAAGCGGCTACCCTGATACGAACCGATTCACTCCATGTCCCAGCCCACATCTCGAAAACTAAGAATAAAGACGAGGCCTGCCGCCACCGCAGCCATGCCGGTTCCGGCGGGGAACTTGTGGTTGCATGAGCTGAACAGCCGAATCTTCGGGAACACGCGCCTGGTGCGGGTTTGGCTGCCTCCCGATTATGACGGTTGGGGCGCGACGCGCTATCCGGTCCTTTACTTGAATGACGGACAGAATCTGTTTGATCCGGCAACGGCCTTTGGCGGAGTGCACTGGCAGGTGGGCGAGACCGCGACGCGGTTGATCGCCGAACAGAAAATTCGCCCGCTCATTATCGTTGGTATCGACAACACGAAGGACCGGGCTCAGGAGTACATCCCATACAAGTCAAAAGACCCCAGAGTTTTGAACGCAAAGGGAAAATGCTATCCCGATTTTCTGCAACGCGAAGTGATGCCGTTGATCGAAGAGCGGTATCCAGTATTGAAGGGGGCGGAGAATACGGGATTGGGCGGGTCCTCTCTCGGAGGCCTGATCGCGTTGTATACGCAACTGGCGGCGCCGGGAGTGTTTGGGCGATTGCTGATCGAGAGCCCGTCTCTGTTCGTGGCGAACCGGAAGATTCTGGACGAATGTCGTCGCTTTCGAAACTGGCCGACTCGCCTCTACCTGGGGATGGGGACGCGGGAAACGGGGAATGCGGAGAAAGACGCAAAGATCGTTGGCGACGTCCGCGAACTGGAAACCATTCTGCGCGAGGCTGGCTTGGACGAACAACGGCTGAAGGTTCGCATCGAAGAAGGCGCTACGCACACTGAATCGGTCTGGGCGGCGCGGTTTCCGGGGGCGCTGGAGTTTCTTTATTCATCGTGAGCGAAAGAGCTGCGCTCGAGTGGGCAGTCGGTGGCGGCTGTCCCTACGCGTGCGCTTGCTCAACGATGGTTTATTATTATCGGTCTTCTACTCAGGTCGTCTCTTCGGGGGTCGTCAATGAAGTTTCGCAGTTTGTTGGGGTGGTGTGTTCTGGTCATGGCGCTGGCAATCTCGGCGGCGGCGCAGTCGTATAACGAAGCGCAGTTCAAGGGAATGAAGTGGCGAGACATCGGGCCGTATCGCGGCGGCCGTGTGGTCGCCGTGACTGGAATTCCTGGCAGTCCCTTCACCTACTACTTCGGCGCCGTTGCCGGAGGCGTGTGGCGCACCACCGATGGTGGGGTGAGCTGGCAGCCGATTTCCGATAAGACCGTGATCTCGTCGATCGGCGCGATTGCGGTGTCGGAATCGAATCCGAACGTGATCTACGTGGGGACGGGCGAGTCCTGCCTGCGCGGCAATATCTCGTATGGCGATGGAGTCTACAAGACGACCGACGGCGGCAAGACATGGCAGCACGTCGGATTGAAAGATACGCAGCACATTGCGCGCGTTTGGATTGATCCGCGCAACCCTGATCATGTGCTGATCGCCGCGCTCGGTCACGCGTACGGGCCGAATCCGGATCGCGGCATTTTTAGCACCACCGACGGCGGCAAGACGTGGGAGAAGATTCTTTACAAGGACGACAAGTCAGGCGCGATCGATCTGGCGGTCGATCCACATAATTCCAACGTGATGTTCGCCGCGCTTTACCAGATTCAGCGCACGCCGTGGAGTCTGGAAAGCGGCGGCCCGGGGAGCGGATTGTACCGCTCGACCGACGGCGGAAATTCCTGGAAGCACCTGGAAGCGAAAGGACTGCCGGAGGGCATTCTGGGGCGCATCGGGGTAAGCGTTTCGGGGGCCGACTCGAATCGCGTGTACGCGCTCATCGAGTCGAAGCAGAGCGGGCTGTATCGTTCCGATGACGGTGGCGAAACCTGGTCGCGCGTCAACGATGACCAGCGGCTCACGCAGCGCGCGTGGTATTTCACGCACATTTTTGCGGATCCGAAGAGCGCGGACACAGTCTATATGCTGAACACCGGCCTGTTCCGCTCGACCGATGGGGGCAAGACGCTGAATCTTCTGCCCGCGCCGCATGGCGATCATCACGGTTTCTGGATCGATCCGCAGAATCCGAATCGCATGATCAACTCGAACGACGGCGGAGCGACGATCTCGGTCGATGGCGGAAAGAACTGGTCTACGCAGTACAACCAGCCGACGGCGCAGTTCTACCACGTCGCAGCGGACAACGACTTTCTTTACAAAGTGTACGGCGCGCAGCAGGACAACTCGACGATCGGCATCGCCAGCCGCTCGGACGACGGTTATGTCGGACGCCAGCACTGGTTCGACGCGGGCGGCGGAGAGAGCGGCTACATTGCGCCCGATCCGCGGGACTCCAACATTATTTATGCGGGGTCTGGCGGCGGCGCGGTCACGCGTCTCGATCGCCGTAGCAACCAGGAGCAGGACATTACGGTCTGGCCGGAGGATGGGGCGGGCCACGGCGTTGGCGATCTGAAATACCGGCTGGGATGGACGATGCCCATCGTGATCTCACCACATGATCCGAATGTGATTTACACGACCGCCGAGAGTGTCTTCAAGACTACCGACGAAGGTAAGAGCTGGACGGCGATCAGTCCCGACCTGACGCGCAACGATAAGAGCAAGCAGGTTTCTTCCGGTGGACCGCTGACCAAGGACAATACCTCGGTCGAGTATTACGACACCGTGTTCACGCTCGCGGAATCGCCCGTGCAGAAAGACCTTTTGTGGGCGGGAACCGATGATGGCTTGATTCACG
Source organism: uncultured Acidobacteriaceae bacterium (assembly GCA_963772195.1). Classification (GTDB taxonomy): domain Bacteria; phylum Acidobacteriota; class Terriglobia; order Terriglobales; family Acidobacteriaceae; genus Acidiflorens. The sequence goes on from CAVYWE010000009.1 coordinate 11,645, forward strand.
TTTCGCGCGACGGCGGCAAGAACTGGACGAATGTTACGCCCAAGGGAATTCCGGAGTGGAGCCTGGTAAGCCTGATTGAGGCTTCGCCACATGATGCAGGCACGGCGTATGCGGCGGTTGACACGCACAAGCTCGACGATCTGAAACCTTATATTTTCAAGACGACGGATTTCGGCAAGACATGGGCGAAGATCACGCATGGCATTCCGGATGGCGCGTACACGCACGCCGTCCGCGAAGATCCGGTGCGGAAGAACCTGTTGTATGCGGGCACGGAGACTGGGATTTATGTTTCGTTCGATGGCGGCGCGAACTGGCAATCGCTGCAACTGAATTTGCCGAACACTCCGATCCACGACCTGATCGTGAAAAATGACGATCTGGTAGTGGCGACGCATGGGCGCGCTTTCTGGATTCTCGACGACATCACACCGCTGCGGGCATCGAATTCGAACGCGACTGCGCGAGCGGCGACCGAAGCCGTGCTCTACAAGCCGCGACTGACCTATCGCATGCGCTGGCCTGATTTCTTCGAGCGGCGGCAGCCGGTGGGCGATAATCCGCCGAGCGGCGCGATTGTTTATTACTACTTCCCAACCGCGCCGAAGGGTGTGGTCGCGCTTGAATTTCTGGATGCGTCGGGGAAGGTTTTGAGGCGCTACTCGAACGAAGAGAAGAAGGAAGCGGATACGCCGCCCGAGTGGCCAGACCAGACTCCTCCCGACGAGAAGATTCCGGCCGATGTGGGCGTGAACCGCTTTGCGTGGGATTTGCGTTTACAGGGGCCGACTCCACTGGCGGGAGAGCCCGGCGCGGAATTCCGCAATCGTGGACCGATGGCGGCGCCGGGCGGCTATCAGGTGCGACTGACGGCAGAAGGGAAGTCGTACACGGCGCCGCTGGAGTTGAAAGCGGATCCGCGGACAAAGGTGTCGAACGATGACCTGCAGAAGCAGAGTGAGTTGGGACGGAAGATTGTGGCGCAAGTTTCCCAGATTCACGAGGCGGTTGCGACGATTCGCGAAGTGCGTACGCAGACTCGCGGGATGGCGCGGCGTTTCGGCGACGATACACATTACGCATCGCTCGTTTCAGCTACCAAAGACTTCGACAAGAAGAGCTTCGATCTGGAGGCGCAGTTGCTGCAGGTGAACTCGAAAAGTTCGGAGTCGAACCTGAACTATCCCGTGCTGATTGATGAGCGGGCGCACTCGCTGCTCTTCAGCGTGGAGTCGGCCGATGCCGCGCCAACTAAGCAGCAATATGAGGTGTTCGAAGATCTGGAGAAGCAGGCGCAAGCGCTGCTGGCGCAGTACCACGAGCTCATGTCAAAGGACCTGCCAGCGTTGAATGAGATGGTGAACAAGCAGAGCATCCCCGCACTGTACGTGCCGGCGGGGAAAATAGGAGCATTCCCGTAGAGACGCGGCAAGCCCCGTCTCTACAGGCGGTAGATTCAACGACTACTTCTTAACCACGCCGCAGGCGATGCGGTCGCCGGAGTTGCCCGCAGGGTCGGTCTTTTGGTCGTCGGCCTGGGCGTGCACTACGAGTGTCGTGCCGCCGTTGCTGAACAGCGAATGACTGTCTTTGCCGAGCGTGACGTCTTTATTCTCAGCTTTGAAATGCGCTTTGCCATCCGCGCCAACCGTAAAATTGGGATTGTCGCCGTTGTGGTGGCCTTCGGGATTCTCCAATCCATGCTTCTTGCCATCGGGATTGAAATGGGGCCCCGCGGATTTGAAGTCCGGGGCATCGCACTTCGCGTTCTGATGAAAATGGATGGCATGTACGCCGGGAGGCAGATTCTCGAGATTGACCTCCATCCCGATTCCAGAGCCGGATTTCGACAGAGTCGCGGTACCCACAGCCTTGCCCTGGGTATCCTGAAGGTGAACCACAGTCTTGGCCGAACTGGCTGATGCGAGCGCGACCACGAGCAGTGCGAGCGAAAACAAGTGAGTGGTTTTCATGGGTGGATTATAGCGAAATCCGGAGCCCTCCGCTCCAGGCGAATCGCCAAGACCTGAATCCCTCGGATCCTCCGTCGCAAGACTCCACTCTCCGGCCTCCGCGCCTGAAGGCGCTCCCATAGCGCAGCACGTACGGCATGCCTGAAGGCATGCCCTGATACGAACCGTCCTTATGGCTGAAGGCATGCCCTGATACGAAATGTCCTTGCACCGCGGGGCTATCAGGGTTCCTCCGTCGTGAATCGACCCGTGCCCTGGTCTGGCGCAGAATGCGGAGCAATGTGACAATAGATACATGCAAAGATCTCTCACTACGGCCTTACTATTGGCCGCCGGGATGATGCTGGTCGGGGATGGCTATACTCAGCAGACTCCAGCAGCAAGCACTCCGGCGGCAACGACTCCATCGGCTCCGGCAGCCACAACTCCGAAACAATCCGCAACCGCGAAACCTCCGGTGAAAAAAACGGGAACGGCGGCGAAAAGCGCGGCGGCTCCAGCGCTTACAACGCGAAAACAGAAGTTCAGCTACGCACTGGGAATGAATATCGGGTCAGGACTTGGGGCCAACCTGAAAAAACAGTCGGTGGATGTGGACGCGACTCTCGTATCCCAGGGATTGAAAGATGCGATGTCCGGGGGCAAGACGCGTCTGACGCAAGAGGAAGCGCAGACCGTGCTCACCGACGTTCAGAACGAGGTTCGCAAGCAGCAGCAGGAGAAAGCGCAGCAAGCCGGTGCTGCGAACAAGACCGAAGGTGAAGCATTTTTGGCCGCCAACAAAAGTAAAGACGGTGTCGTCACATTGCCCAGCGGTTTGCAGTACAAGATCCTGACAGCCGGCACCGGACCGAAGCCCACGGCGAGCGACTCGGTCAAGTGCAACTACCGGGGCACTCTCATCAATGGCACGGAATTTGATAGCTCCTACAAGCGCGGGCAACCAGCGACGTTTGGAGTCGGTCAGGTTATCAAAGGGTGGACGGAAGCGCTGCAGCTAATGCCGGTGGGATCGAAGTGGCAGCTCTTCGTTCCTGCGAGTCTCGCCTATGGTGAGCGTGGCGCGGGCGCCGAAATTGGGCCCAACGCCACCCTGATCTTTGAGGTTGAACTACTATCGATTGAGCCTAAAGCGAAAGACGATAAGAGCACGGACGACAAAAGCGAAGAAAAGAAGTAACCGAATCTTTGGCCGTGGGAGCAACGGGTGACCCCGCCCGTCGCTCCCGCGTAGAACTGCCTCACAAATCTTGCTCTACACTCCCAGATATATTACTTAGATGTAGGTTCCGAGCCTGTGCCACACAACCAAATACTACAATGAATCAAATGTCCGTCGCTGACTGGCTCACGGTCTTGAACGGTGAAGTCATCACCTGCACGCGCTGTCCGCGTCTGGTTGCGTATCGCGAGCAGATTGCCCGCGAGAAGCGCCGGGCTTATCGGGACTGCGAGTACTGGGGAAAGCCCGTTCCCGGCTTCGGCGATCCCCATGCCCGCGTCCTCGTACTCGGATTAGCTCCTGGCGCACACGGCTCCAATCGCACCGGTCGCCCTTTCACTGGAGACGCCTCCGGCAACTTCATGTACCCGGTGCTGCACGAAACTGGATTCGCCCTTCTGCCTCGTGCGACCGCCCGCGACGATGGACAGGTGCTGACCGGTCTTTACATTACCGCCGCTGCCCGCTGCGCGCCGCCCGATAACAAGCCTCTGCCCCAGGAACTGGCCAACTGTGCTCCCTTTCTGGAACGTGAACTGGAAGGACTAAAAGATCTGCGCGTCATCGTTGCCCTGGGAAGAATCGGATTCGAAGCCTATCTCAACTACATGAAGCGAAGAAAACTGATCTCCAGCAAGCGCGAGTATGAATTCCGCCACGGCGCCGAATACGCTCTGCCCGATGGGCGCGTCCTCTTGGCGTCCTACCACCCCTCCAACCAGAACACGCAGACAGGGAAACTCACTAAAGAGATGTTCCAACAGATTTTCAAGCGAGCGCACGAACTGGCCGATGAATCAACGGGGCGGATCTCGCGGTAGCGGACACCTCTGAGCCGGCATGGGGGACCCGTCTGCTTCGGGATGCGCCGCCCTTTTTTCACCTGTAGAGATGGGGCTTGCCCCGTCTCGGTCCGCGGCGGGAGACGCGGCAAGCCGCGTCTCTACCGGGAAACTGGGTGCTACTTCAAAATCCTAAGAACACCGGCTCCGGCTCCAGCAGAATCCCCCACACTTCCTGCACGCCGTGCCGGATCTCATCCTTCAGGCCGACAATATCGCTCGCCTTCGCGTCTCCCCGGTTGATCAGTGCCAGCGCATGTTTGTGCGAGATACCGGCCGCTCCCAGCTCATACCCCTTGGAGAATCCCGAATGTTCCACCAGCCATGCCGCCGAAACTTTGCGTTGCGCTTCGAGAGCGGGGTAGCTGGGAATCTCGAGTCCTTTCGACTCCGCACGCTCGGCCAGGTCTTTGAACTGCGCCTCACTCAGCACGGGATTCTTGAAGAACGATCCGGCGCTGCGGCAATCGTCGTCTCCGGGAACAAGCAGCATGCCCTTGCTTCGCCGTATTTCGCGCACCGCCTCGCGGGTTTCGGCGAGCGATGGCGGCAGTTTTTTCTCGACCGAGCGTTCAGCAAAGTGTCTTTGCAAATCGGCATATTTCAGACTCGGAGCGCCGCCCCGCTTCAACCCGAAGTTCACTCGCAAGATGATGTACCGCCCACGTTCCGTGGTGTTAAAGATGCTTGTGCGATAACGGAATCCGCAGGCCGGCTTGGGCAAAACCACAATGCGGTCATCTTTCAGGTCCAGTGCCCGCACCGATTCGATCGTATCGGCGACCTCCTGCCCATAGGCGCCGACATTTTGCACGGGCGTGCCCCCAACGCTGCCCGGAATACCGCTGAGGCACTCGACTCCCGCGCAATTCTGCACGACCGCCTGGGCGACAAAGTCATCCCAATTGACGCCCGCGCCCACGGTGAAGAGCACGGCATTGCCCGGGACGTCATTTGTAGCCGGGTTGCTTGTACTTGGACTGGTGATTCCGCCGATCGCGATTCTCAGGACCAGCCCCGGCCAGCCCGAATCGGCGACCACCAAGTTGCTTCCGCCGCCCAGCACAAACAGCGGCACCTTGCGGGTTTTCGCGAATTGTGCAGCCTCCCAAACGTCGTCTTCCCTCCTCAGTTCCGCAAAGTAGCGGGCCGATCCGCCCACCTGCAAGGTGGTCAATGGCGCCAGCGGAACGTTTTCCTGAATCGTCATAAAGCTAATTTCACTCTATAGTTAGATAAGCATGTTAGCTGAGCATCTCATGGTTGCCGTGTGAAGGCATATTGAGAACGCGGCTACATTTCGAATCGCAATTGAATAAATACAGGAGAGTCCATGTATCCCGAAATTATGGTGACCCCGATGCGCGAAGAACTGACGCGTCTGGGAATTGAAGAGCTACGCAGCGCTGCCGATGTTGACCGCTTTGTGCAGAACGAACCCGGCACAACCATGGTGGTGGTGAATTCCATTTGCGGATGTGCTGCCGGCCGGATGCGTCCCGCGGTGCGCCTGGCTTTGCAGAATGCGACCAAACCTGTCAAGATCGCGACCGTATTTGCTGGACAGGACACAGAGGCGACGGCTCGCGCCCGTTCCTATTTCACCGGATACCCGCCATCGTCGCCTTCCATTGCGATTCTGCGCGACGGCAAGCCGGTCTACATGATGCAGCGCCACCAGATTGAAACCCGCGATGCCGCTGCGATCGCCGCCGACCTGAAAGCCGCCTTCGATCAGCACTGTGCTGCCACGTCAGTGCGCTAAGTTCGTCAACCACAGAGGACACGAAGGTACACGAAGGAGAATCCTTGGCTGTCCCTTCATGTGCCTTCGTGTCCTTTGTGGTTAACGCATTTGGGATCCCTCCACATCCTGTCCGGCTGCGTTCTCCCGGCCTTTTGTGGTCTAATGCCGTCACCACAAAACTTTCACAGGAAAAATATGAAACGTCTCCTGCTTCTTCTCCTCTCGCTCTCGGCTGCGTCGTTCTCCGTAATATCGTGGGCCGCTGAGCCCTGGCGTGCTCCATCCACACAGATCGACTCCGTCTATCCCCAGGTCGAAGCGCTTTATCTCGACCTGCACCGCAATCCGGAGCTTTCCTATCACGAGGAGAAGACTGCGGCCAAAATCGCTGACCAGCTTCGCAAGCTCGGATACGATGTCACCACCGGATTTGGCGGCACCGGCGTGGTCGGCGTTTTCAAGAACGGCTCGGGTCCTGTGGTCATGTTGCGTGCCGAACTTGATGCTTTGCCCGTCCCGGAGAAAACGGGTCTTGCCTACGCCAGCCATGTCACCACGCATGACGACCGCGGCGTCGAGGTGCCGGTGATGCATGCCTGCGGACACGATCTGCACATGGCGATCGGTATCGGAACCGCCGCGCTGCTGGCGCAGAATAAAGACCGCTGGCACGGAACCTTTATCTACGTCGGACAGCCCGCCGAGGAGCGCATTGGCGGCGCCAAAGCCATGATGAAAGAGGGACTGTTCACTCGCTTCCCCAAACCCGACTTCGTCTTCGCCGTGCACGACAGCAACGGACTTCCTGCCGGAAAGGTCGGCTACACGCCCGGCTTCAGCGCGTCGAATGCCGATTCCGTGAACGTCACCATTTACGGCGTCGGCGGACACGGTTCGGCTCCGCAAGAGACTGTTGATCCCATCGTGATCGCCGCCCGAACCATTGTTAGCTGGCAGACCATCGTGTCTCGCGAGATTGATCCGCAGGATCCGGCCGTCATTACGGTGGGCACGATCCATGGGGTACCAAGAACAACATCATTCCCGATGAAGTCGTGATGGGGTTGACCGTACGCTCTTACAAGGACGAGGTACGCAAGCATCTGCTGGCATCGATCGAGCGGATCGCGGTGGCAGAATCGGAAGCAGCGGGCGCGCCGAAGAAGCCGCTTGTCGAGCACGTTGAAGGTGTCGGCGCGGTTTACAACGATCCTCCAACCACCAACCGTCTCGCGGAACGGCTGAAGCAAGTCATGGGAGATTCGAACGTCGTAATCGCACGTCCGATTATGGCGAGCGATGATTTTGCCGAATATCGCTTCGCCGGAGTTCCAAGCGTCATGCTCGAATTGGGCGCGGTCAACCCGGAGAAGTATGCCGAGGCAAAGAAGACTGGAGAGGCGCTTCCCGGCCCGCATTCGCCCTACTTCGCGCCCGATCGCGAACCGAGCCTAAAGACCGGAATCGAAGTCGAGATGGCGGCGATTCTCGAACTGATGGCCAAGCCCTAGCCGCTGAGTAGAGACGCGGCTTGCCGCGTCTCTGGCCTTCGTAAATCAAGCCGGAGGACGCGCATGGACCGGTCCCGGTCCGTCGGCGTCCGGCCCGTCCATTCCATCACAATTCTAGGTAACCGGCGTCACATCGCAGAGTGGCTGATCTGGCGGATTATGCTGCAAGACATCGCTTTGTAAAAAACGTGGAGTATTCGAATGACAACAGAACTGCATCTGATCGCAGCCCTAAGCCATAATCTAGCCGAGCCGCTCACCGTTGCGCAGAAAGAAGCGCTGCAGCGCGCAGTCACCAAAATTGTCGCGCTGGGCGCGCAAGTAGGAGTCAATGCAGACCAGATGATTCTGTTGCTGGAGTCGGGTCTGACCGTCGGCGAGCTGTTGGAGTACCTGGCGGCTCGATCCGGAGAAGTTGCCTGAAGCAGAGCCAGGTTCCAAAGTTTCCCGGTTTCAAAGTTTCAAGGTTCCGCCAATGCCAGATGCCGGTTGAGGCCTTGAGACTCTGAAACCTTGAAACGCTGAAACCTGATTTTGGAATTCTAAGCGTTTGCCGCCGAGCTCGCGATTCAGTAATCTCTAGCGATGCCAATTCGCCAAGTCCGATAAAAAGGCTGGCTTTCCTTTTCTGGACACGCATCTAAGTGACAAAAAGCGGTCGCGGCAGCACTGTGGCTCTACCAGCATGGCTGTATAACCTTGGCTCTACGAAACAGGAGATCGAGATTGAGGAATCGGATACTGTTCTTGCTTGTCTTTTGCGGACTCATCACATCGGCTTCGGCGCAATCAGATTTCAATCGTTTTAACTTCACCGTCGGCGGCGGACTTGGCATTGGCCGTGGCGAGGTCGCCAGCTTTGTCGGCAACTCTTATGAGGGCGTGGTCGGAGGCGGCGTGAACTTCAGCCGTATGTTCGGGGCGGATGCCGAGTACATGTACTACGACCTCGGCCTGCGACCGAGCGTGAGCCAGAGTCAGAGCCTGAACGGCGCCAGCGGAAATTTGCAGTCGGTAAGCCTGAACGGAATCGTTAATGTGCCTCGGCATTACGGCAAATTGGGCGCGTATGGAATTTTCGGCGTAGGTTTCTATCGCCGCAGCGTTTCGGCGAACAAAGAGTCGCTGCCATTCGGCGCAATCTGCCAGCCCGCGTGGGCCCGCTGGTGGGGCATTAACTGCGTCAACGGCGTCATCACGACGCCCCAGGGGCAAACGCTGTCCTCGTTTTCCAAAGATGCGGGCGGCTTCAACTTCGGCGGAGGAGTTACCTATCGTCTGAGCCGTCTCTACAATGCCAAGCTTTTCATCGAAGGCCGCTACCATCGCGCTTATCACAGCGACGGCCAGACTATCGTTTTTCCTATAACGGTTGGGCTGCGCTGGTGAAGACTTTGAGCTTTTTTGACGAGCGAGATTGCTGCATCAATTTCCTGTAGAGACGAGGCTTGCCTCGTCTCAGACGCGGCAAGCCGCGTCTCTACAGTTGCTTTAACGCGGGCGAGATTGAGGCGGCGGCCCGGCGCGAGGGAAGTCCGAGGAAGCCTAGGGCGGCGAGTGAATACAAGAGAGCGGCTACCAGCAGGAGCGCTTTCATTCCGATGATCAGCGAGAGGTTTTCAAGGAGGCCACCGACGACGGCTCCGAGCATGTTGGCGCCGAGGGCCGCGGCGGGGGAGTCAGCAGAGCGGAATTCAGAGGCGAACAATAAGCCGGCAAAGAAAACCGGGATGGCGAAGATGAGGGCGGCGAAGGAGCCGACCAAGGCTGCCGAGCCGGGAATGCGGTTGAAAGGTACGAAGTAGGCGCAGGCGATGCCGACGAGGATGCCGGCCAGAGTCCAGGAGCGTGGCCACGACGAGCGTTGCCCTCTTCTATCGATGACGAAGTTGGCGAGGAGAAGCGCCGAGAGAATCGCGGCAATCACGATGCCGTTGACTTGCCATGTGGTCCCAAAATACAGAGCCAACCGGCTGACGACCTGCGTTTCCAGCAGCAGGAATCCGGCGCCCATGCTGAAGAAGAAGAGAGAAGGTACGCGGGTGCGCGCCTCGGGAATCTGAAAATAGAAAACGGCCGCGAGCAAAATGACGAGGGCGCTAAGCAGGTAGAAGATGCCAGGGATCCAGTGCCCCTGGTGGTAGAGATAGGGCCAGTCGTCAGTGGTAACGGCGACGGGAGTAACTGCGCCGGTGGCGGCTCCGGAAGGCGGGGCAAGAAACGATCGAGGCCGGGCGTCGACGAGCTGACGCAGACGCGGATCGGCGGCAAGGCTTGTCTCTACCTGCGAAGAGGGCGAAATGACAAAGCAGGTGGCGTCCGTGGAATAACTCGAAGGAGCGAAGAAAACCACGGGAGGTTTTCCGAAAGTCCGGTTCAGCATTTCGGCCAGCCGTTGTCCCATAAAAAAATGGTTGATCTGAAACTTGATAAATATGATTCCGTTAGGGGCGAGGAGCGCGCGAGCTTCGCGGAAAGACTCTTCCGTATAGACGAAGTTGTCGAGGCGCATGTTGGAATAGTCGGAGAGCTGAGTATGGGAGTCGAGCAATCCGAAAAGAATGAGATCGTAGCGGGCCGTGGTGCGCTTCATGAAGGCGCGGGCATCGGTGAGATGGGCGGAGACTCGCGGGTCGTCGTATGGATGCTCGGGGTGTCGGCTGCGGCCGAGAGCGAGAATCTTGGGGTCGATTTCCACGGCGTCCACGGAGCGGCTTTGATTCCGTAGCGCACCGGCAACGTCATTGCCAGTACCCGAGCCGACGATGAGGACACTCGGATTCCGGGGCGCAAAGCGGAAGGGGAGATTGTAAGGATTCTCGTCTGGCGACTCTTTCAACAATCCCGGGTGAAGCCCGAGAAATTCGGGCGAGAGGTTCACAATTGACTGGTAGCCGGTGTGGTTGACGCGAATCAGAGTGCCGAAAAGATCGCCATTGGGTAAATACTCGTCCTCAACTTCGATCTGCTGGTAGGGAGTCCAGAGTCTGAATTGGTGCGGCGTAGAAGCGTCGAATAGAAGCAGCACAACCGGAATGATCGCGGCGGCGAGCCGGAAGGCACTGCTCCGATTGGATTGCAGCAACGCCATGCCCGCCAGAACGATCGTGAACCATACCGCGGGAGGCAGAGCCATCCACGACACGGCAAAGAATGCGAGGATGCCGGCCAGACTGCCGGCCAGGTTCCAGGAGTAACCATAAAGAGGGCGCGGAGCCAATTCGATCTCGCGGCTTACGGTTTGCCCGATGGGAATGAAAATATACGTGATGAGTAAGAGCAGGACGGTCGTGACGACCACGGCCAGCAGAAAGCCAGTAGTGTCGTGCCGAGTGCCGGTGGCCCATATCTCGACGTCCTGCGCCGCGCCAAGGGATTGCGAGAGAGTTTCCATGATCTGCGGGCCGCGCCAGGGCAGACGAACTATGACGATCAATCCGAGCAGAGCGGTGGCAGCGGTCTGCCAGCGGGGGCGTTGGCGAGCTAGAGCGCAGCCCAGTCCGAAGCCGAGAAAACAGAGGAGCAGCGCCAGGTTTTTTACATAGGCGAATACGCGGACTTCGGTCGCGACCCAGCGGATCACGGCGAGTTCGGCGAAAAGGGTGAGCGCGCTGGCCAGAAACAGTGTGGACAGATTCCAGCGGTCGGGCACGCCCGAGGCCTGGGTTCGGGGCTTGATTATGCGGTAGGCGACCAGAAGCACGACGGCCAGGATGAAGCCCGGGATGCGCAAGGACATTGGGGAATCCGTTCGTTGAGAAAAGAGTGCAACAGAATAGCACGCTGGGTGAGAGGGCCGCAGGCGGACGGACCGGGATGTCCGTGCCAAACGTAAAACGCGGGCGAGGGCGCCCGCGCCACACTAAAACTCAGCAGGCTAGCTGGTCGCGGGTTAGTTTCAGGCCGGTCAGGTTGCCAAGGATAGTTACGGCGATCTGCTCGGTGCGGAAAAATTCTTCGGCGGTTTGCTGAAGGTCTTCGATGGTGACGGCTTCGATGCGCTCGATGAGTTCGTCGAGGCCGTAGAAGTGGTCATAATACATTTCCTGGCGGGCCAGGTTCGACATGCGCGCGGTCGAGGATTCGAGCGAGAGCATGAGGCTGCCTTTGAGCTGATCTTTGGAGCGGCGCAGTTCTTCTTCGGGAACGGGCGTCGCTTTCAGGTTGCGGAATTCCGCGATCACGGACTCGACAACTTTGATGGCCGACTCGCGCGAGGTCCCCGCATATACACACATGGAGCCAGTGTCGCGGTAGGGGTTCAGGTCGCTGTAGATGGAATAGGCAAGCCCCTGGCGCTCGCGGATGTTCTGGAACAGGCGCGAGCTCATGCCTCCCCCGAGCAGGGTATTCAGGATGTAGGAAGCGTAGCGGCGTTCGTGAGCCATGGGATGCGAAGGGACGCCGATGCAGATCTGGACCTGCTCGAGAGATTTCTTGTTGCGCAGGTTGATGCGGGAAAAAATCTTGGGCTGGGGCGAGTGCAAGCCGTTTTTCGCTGGCTTCACGTGCTCGAAATGTTTCCCGACGAGTTCGACAAAGTGCTTGTGGTCGAGGTTACCGGCGGCACTGACAATGAGATTGCCGGGAGCGAAGTGGTGTCCATAGAAGCGGGAGACTACGGGCCGCTCGAATTTTTTTACGGTGTCGCGCGTGCCCAGGATCGGCAGACCGAGAGCATGGTCCTTCCAGAAACTTTGGGTGAAGATTTCGTGGACGAGGTAGTCGGGATTATCCTGATCCATTTTTATTTCTTCGAGGATGACGCCGCGCTCGCGCGCGATATCGCCGCCATCGAAGACGGGATGAAGGACAAGATCGCTGAGGACATCCATGGCGAGCGGAAGGTGCTCATCGAGGACTTTGATATTGAAGCAGATGCATTCCTTCGCCGTGAACGCATCCATATTGCCGCCGATCGAATCGACCTGGCGGGCGATGGCCTCGGCGGAACGGGTCTCCGTGCCCTTGAACACCATGTGCTCGATGAAGTGGGAGATGCCATTCCATTCCGAATCTTCGTCGCGCGAGCCGGACTTCAGCCAGATGCCGATGGCGACGGAGCGGATGTGGGGCATTTGCTCGGTGATGACGGTTAGGCCGTTTGGCAGAACCTGGCGACGAATGTTGCGAGTCTCTTTTACCATTAGTTTCCTACTATGAATTTCCTGTAATTTCCTACTATGACGTTAGAATCCAACTTATGAATTCCGGGTGTGGGTCGCTGATGTTATTGTCCCATAATCCGAAGCGATACGACCGGGGTCGAAAGTTAACCTTTATTTTGTTTAACTTACGGCGAATCCTTGCATCATAATTTCAGTATTACACTGTGAGGCGGGCGAGGCCGCCCGTCGCTCCACCGGCAAGCCAGATGCCAAGCCAGCCATCCAACTCGCTCTTAGGACTTAATTTGCAGGAGCTTACGGATCTTGCGCTTGGGTCGGGGCAGCCTGCCTACCGGGGTCAACAATTATTTGATGCGGTATATCGGCAAAAGATTGAGCGGCTGGATCAGGTTTCGACACTGCCGCTCGAATACCGCGCTCGTCTGGCGGAGCAAGGCTGGGAGGTAGGGCTTCCGCGGATTGCGCGCAAGTTTATTTCGAGCGACGGCACGGTACGGTATCTGGTGGAACTGGCTGACCGCGAGACAGTGGAGACGGTCTGGATGCCGGAGGGTGATGGCGGGGAGAGCGGCGACGGAAGCGAAGCGGGAGACGAGATCGATTCGGAACGTGTGGTGGCGGGGCTCCGCCCCGCTGGACGGGGCCCTTCGGCTCCGCTCAGCGCAGGCTCCGCCCCGTCACCACCCATGCCATCACCACCCATGGGGTGGCGCCGGGCCACGATTTGCGTATCGAGCCAGGTGGGATGTGCGGTGAATTGCAAGTTCTGTTTTACGGCGCTGCTTGGGGTCAAACGAAATTTGGAGGCGGGCGAAATCGTCGGGCAGATCGCCGCAGTCCTCCGGGAGCAGAGTGTCGAGCCGCCGCTGCAGCGCGTCAACATCGTGTTCATGGGCATGGGCGAACCCTTCTTGAACTATGACAACTTCATGAAATCAGTGCGGCTGCTGGCGGAGGGCGTGGGGATTCCGGAGTCGCGGATGACGGTGTCGACGGCGGGGATCGTGCCGAGGATTCATGATTTCGGGCTGGAGCCGCTGCGGCCGAAGCTGGCGATTTCGCTGAATGGGTCGAATGACGCGTTGCGGAGCGAGGTGATGCCGCTGAACCGGAAGTGGAACCTGGAGGAGCTGATGAAAGCGGCGCGGGAGTTTCCGTTGCGGGCGCGAGAGCGGCTCACGTTTGAATATGTGCTGCTGGCGGACGTGAACGATGCTCCGGAGCAGGCGCGCGAAGTGGTGGAATTGGTGCGGGGCATCAGAGCAAAAATTAATTTGATTGCCCTGAATCCGGGAACCGAGTTGCCATACCGGACGCCGGAGCAGGAGCGGGTGTTGGCGTTCCAGCGGATTCTGGTGGCTGCGGGAATTCCAACATTCGTGAGGCGGCCGCGAGGGCGCGACATTTTTGCGGCGTGCGGACAATTGAAGCGGACAGTGGAACTGGCGCCTACCGGTGATTTCAAATCCACGTTGTCATCCTGAGCGAAGCGAAGGACCCCTACCCCCCGAAAATGGGTACTGGGAATAGGGGTCCTTCGCTTCGCTCAGGATGACAATTTAATTTATACGGAATCGGCTAGGAGCTGCTTCTGGCCGCAGTCCGGTTGGGCAGGTCTAGCGAAGAGCGGCTTGCAGAATGTGTAGCGACTTGCAGTTCCATACGGAAAGCGGGGTTACCCGGACTCGAAGGCTGCAAGAGGCGTCCGCCATGTTCTTCGACGATCCGGCAGCAGGCGCTCAGCGAAAGGGTAGAAGGCTTGTTCCCGCCTGCGGAACTGAGCAGCGACGGGTACGCGGGTGGCTGCGACGAAGGGTCGCCAGGATCGTAAGAGGAGAAATCAACCAGGACGAAATTACCTTGGCGGTGGGTGCGAACCAACAGGGTCGAGTGTGCGTCGCGATTGAGGTAGGCGCAGATCTGTCCAGCAAGGTGCATGCAGACGTGGAGAATCTGGTTGGAGTCTGCGAGCACAAACGGAAGCGAGGGAGCGAGTTCGAGGCGGATAGAACTGGCTTCAGCTTCGAGTTGGGGAGCTAGCAGGCGCACGGCGGTTTGCAGCACGGAGTTGATGTCCACGGCGGCAAGCCGGGCAGGAGCTTGACGGGCAAATGTGAGCAGGCTCGCAACCAGCGTGGTCGTGCGACGGACCTGCTCGCCGACTTGCGCGGCCTGGAGTTGTTCCTCAGGTGGCAGGGTGGACGCGCTGAGCAGGTCAGAGTATCCCAGCATGGCGGTGAGCGGGTTGTTGATCTCGTGCGCGGCTCCGCCCACCAACTGGCCGAGCGAGGCCAGCTTCTCGGATTGAATCAGCTTGTTCTGCAAGTCCTTGAGGTCGTCGAAAGAACGGCGGGACCGTTCGAGAAACTGGGAGAGCTCGGCTCGGAGCAGTCGTTGGCGCCAGAAAACCACTATGCCCATCACCACCATGGTAAGAAGACTCACAGTAATGCGGAAGTTCTTGACCGAAGGTGGGATGGCCGGGTCCAGTTCCGATTGCATGGCGGCCCAGAGGAGGCTGAACAGAGCGAGCATGCTCAGGCGTGTGATCCAGACGCCGAGCACAGGCCGCGAGGGCTTGGAGTCGGACAGATCGAGGCGGAGTGCGAGCAAGGGAACCGCTGCCATCCAGGCGATGGAAAGGCTCAGCGGGATGTCGTAGATGCTGCCGCTGTAATAGAGCTTGTGACTGATGGCCCAGTTGGCAACATAGGAACTGGAGGCATAGAGTGCACTGGCGCCGAGTAACTGTCCGTAAAGCTTCCGCCAGCCGCCATCAGCGGTGTAGGCGAGGACGGCAAGCGCGATCAGGAGCACGAGTTTTTCGGTCAGGTATGCGAAGTTGAAATTGGCGCTGTAAGCCGCTTCATCGACCTGCACGGTTTGCCACGGGATCACGGCGTATACATAAATGAAGACCCACCAGGTGAGCAGGAGGGCGAAGTCGAGCATGCGGATGCGTTCATCGCGCTCGTCTTCCCGGAGATGAGGAAGCACGGCAAGAGCGGCGATCATGGGTACCAGATGGAGGAACAGAACGACATCGCCCAGAAACGGGTTGGGCACGTCCTGACGCTTTATGACTTCAAAGTAATTCCACATCCCCTGGTAAGCGAGCCAGAAGAGCATGCCCACGCTCATGAGGATCCAGAAAAGCCGGATGTGGAGAGTAGGGCAGCGAGAGCGCGAAGTATTGGGCAGGAAGGCTGCGGTGGCAACGAGCAGGAGACTGCCCCCGATGATGTCGCTGGCAATGGTGAGGGCATCGCCTCTGGGCATGAGAAGTGACGCAGCCGTCTGGGCGAGCACCAGTGCGATCAACAGAGAGACCCAGAGTTTGGTGAGTGCGGCCAAGGCAAATTACTCCGGGCTCCATTCTAGAACGTGATGTGGGGTTGAGACGGTTACTAGAGTAAGCCCTGGCGTCGAACTTAGAAGTGAGAATCGCAAAAGTAAGAAGCTCATGGAGTTTGGCTGAGTTTGCCTTTAGAATTAGGCGCTCCACTTTAGAATGAATCGCTTAACGACGAGAATCTTGTTTGTCCTGGATGATCCCTCGATACCGTGATCTATGGCGCTTCCGGGCGCCGCTCAGTGCGGGCGAAATCCGGCGCACGGAGCGCTGGCTGGCGACCGCGAGGGTGGCGCTGACGATTGCGGCGGAGTTCACTCTTTGGATGGAGCCGGTGCGCGGGGTTGCGTATTCGCGCTGGTTGTACTGGCTACTGACAGTGTACTTGGCGCATGCGGTGGTGGTGATGTTGCTGGTGCGCTTCCGGCCGCAGTCGACAACCGCTTTTCGTCTGGTTGTGCACGCGGCGGATATCGTGTGGCCGGTGCTGATCTCAATGTTCGCGACGGCGCAGAGAGGGCCATTCTTTCTATTCTTCGTGTTCGTGATGGCGGCGGCGGCGTATCGCTGGGGATTGTGGGAGACGGTGGGCACGGCGGGTGCCGCGGTGGCGCTGCTATGGGCCGAAGCCTTCGCGGTGCGAGCCGGACTGGAACCGGCGGCGGATCAATGGCTGCGGGTGGTGCATCTGCCGCGGCTGGGCATGAGCGTGCGGGAACTGGATCCGCAACAGCTGCTCATGAGTTCGGTGTATCTGATTGTGCTCGGATTCCTGCTCGGCTACATGTCGGAGAACCAGAAGAAAGTGCGGGCGGAGCGCGCCGTGATCATGCGCGTTCTCAGTTCGACGCGGGTGGAGGCCGGACTGACCGGGACCATGCAGCAGATTCTTGGGGAGGTGATGAGCATCTACGGCGCGAGGCGGGTGCTGAGCGCCTCGCAGGAAGCGAACAGTTACCGGATATTTCTGGCCGAGGTGACTCGCGGCGCCGAGGGCAGCGAAGCGCTGCGCTGGCGCGAGGCTCCGCCGGAAAACGAAAAGGCGTATCTGTTCGAATCGCCGGCGGACGCGATTTACGCCTCGCGCAGTACCAAGGGCTTTCACACGGTACTGCTGGATCGACACGGACGGCGACTGCGCGATATAAGCATCGGATTTCTCGATGCGCTGGCGCGAGTGGAAAAATTTGACGCCATGGTTTCGGTGGCGTTGGTGTTTGGAACCGAGTGGTCGGGCCGTGTGTTCCTATTCGATCCGCATATGATGGGGGAACCGGAGGAGGAATTGCGGTTTCTGCAGGAATTCGCGCAGCAGGTGGGCCCTGCGATGTATAACGTGTACCTGATGCGGCGGCTGCGTGAGCGGGCGGGGGCGCTGGAGCGGGCGCGGTTCGCGCGCGAACTGCATGATGGAGCGATTCAATCGCTGATCGCAGTGGAAATGCAGTTGGACGTGCTGCGGCGCCAGTCGGGAACCCAGGCGCCGGTGGTGAACGCGGAGCTCGGGCGGATCCAGAAACTGCTGCGCGAAGAAGTTCTAAAATTGCGTGAACTGATGCAGGCGATGAAGTCGTTTGAAGTCGATGCCGACCGGCTTCTGGGTTTCATTTCCGACACGGTGGAGCGCTTCCGGCGGGAAACGGGCATCGCCGCGGAATTCGTCAGTGAACTGGAGCGCGTGGATCTCGCGCACAAAGGTTGCAGGGAACTGGCGCGTATCGTGCAGGAGAGCTTGGTGAACGTGCGCAAGCACAGTGGAGCGCACCATGTGCTGGTACGGCTGGCGCAGCGGGCGGGTAATCTGCAATTGACGGTGGAGGACGACGGGAAAGGATTTTCTTTTTCCGGAAGGTTGTCGGGCGTGGAACTGGAGACGACCGGGAAGGGCCCGGCAGTGATCCGGGAAAGGGTACGCCTGCTGGCGGGCGAACTCGCGATAGAATCGACTCCGGGGCACGGGGCACGGCTGGAAGTACGGATTCCGCCACCGAGAAAGGCGAATCATGGATAGGCCAACCGATAGGCCAACGATGGATAGGCCAGCGGATAAACGCAGTCATCCCATACGCATTGTGATTGCCGACGATCACCCGATTTTCCGCGACGGTCTACGCCGCCTCCTGGAATCGGAAGGCGATATGAAAGTTGTGGGCGAAGCCTGCGACGGCCGCGAAGCAGTCAAACTGGCGACCGAGATCAAGCCCGACATTCTTCTGCTCGACCTGGCTATGCCGCGCCACACTGGGCTGGATGCGTTGCGCGACCTGAGCACGAGCGGCAGCGGGGCCGGAGCGGTTCGCATCATCCTGCTGACTGCGGCGGCGGAAAAGAAGCAGGTAGTGGAGGCGTTGCAGTTGGGCGCGCGTGGCGTCGTGCTAAAGGATTCCGCCACCCAACTATTGCTGAAGAGCATCCATGCGGTGATGGCCGGGGAGTACTGGGTGGGACGGGACAGCGTTTCGAATCTGGTGCAATACCTGCGAAACCTCATGCAGAGTACGAACGAGGAGTCGAAACAGAAGAAATTCGGGTTGACGCCTCGGGAGCTGGAGATTGTCTCCGCTGTCGTCGCCGGCTATGCCAACCGGGAAATTGCCGAGTACTTCAAAATCAGCGAGGATACGGTAAAGCACCACCTCAGCAATATCTTCGATAAACTGGGGGTTTCCACCCGCCTGGAACTGGCGTTGTTTGCGGTGAACCAGGGGCTGCCTCTGAAAACGATTGTGTAGGCAGGACTGTGTAATCAATAGGTTGGCAGGGTCCGAGGGCAATCTTTTAAGCTGTTATGGCACGAAAGTGCCATTTAAGACCACACGCGTGCTATTGGGCGGAACAGGCGGTTCGCGATATTTTACAATTACACGACGGCGAACTACTGTCCCGAGGAATGGAATAGAGCTAGGGCGTGTCGTCGATTGGGGGCAAACAGTGATCAAAGCAATCCGTAAGCTTTGGGTTGAAGAGAGCGGTCAAGACGTCGCCGAATACGCGGTGATGCTCGCGGTAATCCTGGTAATCGTGATCGGAACGGTTCGACTGATTGGCGGCAACGCCAACAACGTATTTTCGCAAGTCGGAAGCCAGATGGCGAACTAGCCGCACGACACCCCGCTGCGTTCGGCAGTGGGGCCTCCTCTGATTTTGTCTGCCGGTTCTCTCCCGCTACAGACCATCCGCGCGCAATGATTGAGGCTAGTAGCTCTTCGCTTCCGGCTCCTAGCTCTCGGTTTTTCAATTTCTGGCGCCAAAAATTGTTGAAGAACGTCAGAAGCGAGTGCCAGCCGTGCAGTCTACGCGATCGACTCCTGGCAGCCGAAAGCCCAAAGCCTAAAGCCTACTTACCGCCCGGTCGGAGCTGCCCCGGTTTTCTCTGGGACCGGAGCCGCCTTTTCTGGACCACCGGTGCCGAGTCTGGTGAGGAACGGGAAAAAAGGCGTGACTTCGAAGGGCATCTTCTCGGCTGCGGCGGTGATGGCGACGGGCTTGGTCTTGATCAGTTCGAGTTGATTGTTCCACGGGTCGACCTTAACCCGGCCACCGAGAGGAAGCGCCGCGACCTGATCGGCTTTCTTCGGGTCGAATTGTGGCGATCCCGTCATCAAAGACGACATCCTGGTGGCGTTGCCGTTAAGGAGGCTGTCGCCCAAGTGCGCCCGGATCAGGTTTTTCAGTTGCGGAGCGCGGGCCTGGACCGCTTTCAGGAACAAGCCGGCATTGTTGAGCTTGTCCTTGTAGGGCGAGTTGTTGAGCAGTTCGATGGCTTTCTTGTCAGCAGCTTCTTCTTCGCTGCGGTCGCGAGCGAAATCCATGCGCTCGAAGGTGCGCTCATCGGGAAAGAACATGCGGTCGTTGAAGGCGAGCTTGGTGTTAAGGTGATGGCCGAGCACGATGTGCGCCAGTTCGTGGGTCAGAATCATCGCCAGGGCCGCTTCGTCGGGCAGTACGTCAATCATGCCGCGGCTCACGACGATGGTGTGGCCAATAGTGAAGGACTCGAGCGGCGTGGTCAGCAGCACGCGGCACTTGACCTCGGGTTGAATGTCGAGGTTATTGGTGACCATCATGTTGTTGACGACGGTCTGGAGCACCTTGTCGATTTCGCCTTCCGGCGCGATTAAGCCGATCTGCTGCAGGCGGTCAAGCACATTGATTTCGGCCTGACGCTCCCAGGCGCGCTGGGCTTCGATGGGGGTAGCGTCCTGGGCTTTCTGACTCTGGTCCTGGACGGACTGTGGAGCGTCGACGGTAATCTCGGTAAACTCGGAATTGCGGCGGAGATCCTTTAGATTGTAGCCCCAGAGCCGCGTCTGCGCCTTGTAATGAAGCGTCTGACCCAGACGGTACTTGAGATCGGACTCCTCGGAATAAATAAGCGAAGGCAGCCAGACGCCGGGGCGAAGGTTCTGACGCCAGCTATCAAAGTGCAGGTAATAGCTGGCTCGCGGATGAGGATAGTAAGTGCCATTGAAGCGGACGATGTTGTAGTCCTGGTCCTCGATCCAGATCCGGCCGAGGAACCGGCCCTTGCCGGAGTTTTTCTTGGGTGCGACATCCATGACGATGCAGCGTACTTCGCCGAGAAACTCGCGGCGGACGAAACTGAAATCGTAATACCTGCGCTGAAAATCCTGATCCATGATCACCATCTGGGCAAAGCCCAGGGGCAGGAACTTCATGGAATATACGTTGTTCAGCTTGCTGAGCATGCGTTTGCCGAGGCCGGCCGTCGTGGGCGAGGTGAAAGCCCGGTCATCAGTACCCTCGCTCATATCCAATCGGCCAAGGAAGTACACGTCGCTCGTGGGGACAGGAGCGTTAATGTCTTTGTCTTCCTTCAGATTCTGGAGATAAGTTTCCACCAGCGGATGAAGTTGCTTCATCTGGGCCATAAAGAAATGTTCGCGCTCAACCGCCCGATCGACAATCTGGTCGAAGCTGCTGGCGGCGGCGCTAGCCTGGTGGGCGGCGGCATCGCGCGTTGAGAGCTGGGGCGCCGGCGCAGCCTGGGCGGGCGGAGCCTGGGTGGGCGCAGCCTGGCTGGGCGAAGTCTGGGCTGGCGTAGTCTCGGTGGGCGGGGTCTGGGCGGGCGAAGTCTGGGCGAAAACAGACGTGGCGCAGCAGACTAGGGAGAGAGCAAAGAGGGCGAATGAGGAGCGCAACATTTTTTTTGGCTTCATTTTACCTATAACGCGAGTTGAATTATCTATGACGCGAGTTGAAACACAATGTGCAATACCGCCTCGAAATCAGCGGGGTGGCCGTCTCTCAAGGCTGGCTTGAACTGAATTTTTTCCGCGGCCTGAACCGCAGATTCGTCCAGCCCGTGACCGAGACCGCGCACCACTTTCACGATGCGAATCTGCCCCGTCGCTGAAAAGACAACATCGAGCAGAACCTCGCCTTCAATCTTAAGCTGTCGCCCTTCATCAGTGTAAACCGGACGGGGCTTGAATGTGATCTCCGCCGGCAAAGTCTTGACCACGGGTTCGGCGGACTTGGGTTTGGGCTGAGAAGCGGCGACGACGTCAGCGTCTCCGAAGCCGCCCTGGCGAACTGCGCCGCGCGAGCCAGAAATCGGGCCGGAGCTGTTGCCGGTGGCGACGCCGCTGCCAAAACCGGTGCTCGCGATCACCCCGCGGGCGCCGTGCGATCCGCCGGTGCCGTTGCCATAACCGGGCCCGGAGGGCATATTAAACGAGCCCGCCTGCGCGATCGTAATCGGACGACCGTGATTATCCTGAGCGGGCACGCCGTTGGGATCGCCGAAGCCACCCGTTTGTACTTTCTGCGGCGCGGCCGCGATGGTTGGGGTGGCCGAGCTACCGGTGGAGAAAACATTTGTCTTCACCGGCGGCCTGGGGATCAGGGGCTTCGTGTCCGGCAGAAGTTCTTTCTTGGCAGCCAGCGTTACCTTGGGCGCCTGATCCTCGATAACCGGTGCTTTTTTCCGGACCAATTCGGCCGGAACGCGCATGGCTTCCGGTCGCGGCACTACCGGCTCGGCAATTTTCGGAACAGGAAAGTGTTTGACCGGCGCCGGAGTCTGTGGAACCGGAGGCGGGGTGTTGACCAGGCTGATGAAATGGTAGTCGTGTATCGGCACATCAAGAACATCGGGCGATAGGATCGCCGCGATCACGATGAATGCCACTGCAAGCGACTGCACCCCAAAACTGAGCACGAACCTCTCCCAACGGGTGCGTTGCTCGGGTAGAAGGCCTAGCGTCATCTGTGAAGCCTGCAATTCCATGATCGGCACCTCAACCTAGCTATCTGCTCAGCGCTTGCCGAAGTGGTCAATTCCACGAGCCAGCACTTTAAAGAACTTGCACTTTAAAGACCGCTGGCGGAACGGTCCGAAGGACGGCACTCCCGATTTACGAAGTGCACGCCAAAGGCCACTTTAGACGAACGCTCTACCCTCTTAAGATGCTGCTAAGCGGCCACTTAGTTGGGAAAGAATTTATTTTAACAGACCAAAAGACCGCACCTGCAAGATTTTTCCTATTTGGGGAAGAGAAACATTTTTTCGGGAATCGGAAGATTTTGCCCTGAACGCAGTTCTCACCGGTGGACCTGAGATTTCACCGCGAACTCCCAACTCAACTGGACGGGCACGGTTCACCCGTCCCGCTCAGAGCCTAATAAACAGAGACTTTAGCCTTCGAGGGGCCAAGACCAACGCTAGTCCTCCTCTTCTTCGTCCAGTTTGATCCGGAGGGACTTGAGAAACTTCAGGTCCTGATCGCTGATCTTGAGATCGGCGTTAGTGCTGAGGGTGGAGACCAGGGATTCCTTGTCGGTGTTGCGTTCCCCTTGCTTGCTGACGCCGATGGTGGCTTCGAGAACGAGGAAAATGTCGTAGCCGCCTTCCTTGATGCGGGCAACGACTTCGGCGATCGATTCGGAATCGGATAGCGACTCGTTGATCGCTTCTCCGAGTTCTTTCATGAGCTGCTTCAGTTGCTGATCCACGAGTCCCCCTGGAATCGGACGCCGCTGATGGGGGACATCACAAGCGATTGTGACGACACCCAACGAACATTGTACGCCTGGCCGCTGCTAAAATCGACTGATGATCGACCGACGGATCGACCGGCCGAGGACCGACCGGCCGAGGATTGACCGACCGAAGATCGACGGCCAGGCGGCCAGGAAAATCAAGTTGATTTTCCGTGTGGCCGCCGACATGGTCGCCAGCAAGGTGCAACGCAGCCGTAGGGGGCGCGCCGTACTGGCGGGGACCCGCGCGATAGCACGCTCTTTCGGACGGGTGCTGCACCAACTCTGGCTGGAAGTGACCGGCTTCACCTTCCTGGCGATTGCAGGAATCGGGGCGCTGGCCGGTATACGCGAATACGGGAAGTATCAGTCGGGCCACGCGGCCGGACCGGGACGCTTGGTGCTGGCGGTGTGCTTCACGGTTTCGTTCATCTGGTTCGGGCTGAGCTCGTTCTGGCGGGTAAAGAAAAAGTTAAAGGCTAAAGAGGTCCGAGCTCCGAGCCAAACCTGAAACCGCAGAGATGCCGAGAGCGGCCAGGAAGGTCAGACACCAAGAAGTTCGGACGATGAAGGGCAGGCAGAAAATGACGGAACTGAAGGCGCCTGAATCCGCAACCCAGCGGGCAGCCCTTCTCTCGAGCGAAGAGACGTCTTCTCACATCCCCGTACGCCCCCTCTACACGCCCGCCGATCTCGCAGCGTGGGATTACCAACGCGACGCCGGCTATCCAGGGGAGTTTCCCTACACGCGCGGCGTGCAGGCCACGATGTATCGCGGCCGCCTCTGGACGATGCGCCAGTACGCGGGCATGGGCGATGCCGAAGAGTCGAACAAACGCTACAAATATCTTCTTGCCAACGGGACGACCGGCCTATCGGTAGCATTTGATTTACCGACGCAGATCGGCCTCGATTCAGACAATCCACTGGCCGTGGGAGAAGTCGGCAAAGTCGGCGTGGCCATTGATTCGATCGAAGACATGGAGCGGCTGTTCGATGGCATTGACCTGACCGCGATTTCGACATCGATGACCATCAATGCAACGGCGTCGATTCTGCTGGCCCTATACGTAGCCGTGGCGCGGCGGCAAGGTAGGGACATTTGTAAGCTCTCCGGGACCGTGCAGAACGATGTGCTCAAGGAGTACATCGCGCGCGGAACCTATATTTATCCGCCGCAACAGGCAATGCGCATCATCACCGACGTTTTTGCCTGGTCGAATGAGAACCTGCCGGAGTGGAACACGATCTCGATCTCGGGCTATCACATGCGGGAGGCGGGATCGACGGCGGTGCAGGAAGTCGCCTTCACGCTGGGCAACGGCATTGCCTATGTGGAAGCGGCGATTCGAGCGGGCCTGGATGTGGATCAGTTCGCGCTGCGGCTCTCCTTCTTCTTCAATGCCCACAATAATTTCCTGGAGGAGGTCGCGAAGTTCCGCGTCGCGCGGCGGATGTGGGCGAAGATCATGCGCGACCGGTTCAAGGCGAAGAATCCAAAATCGTGGATGCTGCGCTTCCACGCGCAGACGGCCGGTTCCACGCTGACGGCGCAGCAACCCGAGAACAACATCGTCCGGACAGCGATCCAGGCCATGGCGGCGGTGCTCGGCGGAACGCAGTCGCTGCATACTAATTCCTATGATGAAGCGCTGGCGCTGCCGACTGAAGCTTCGGCGCGGATTGCGCTGCGCACGCAGCAGGTGATCGCGTTTGAGTCGGGTGCGCCGCTGACGGTGGATCCGCTGGCGGGATCGTATTACATCGAATCACTGACCAATGAAATCGAGAAGCGAGCCGTCGATTATCTGGAAAAAATCGAAGCCATGGGCGGCATGCTCAAGGCGATCGAACGCGGATACGTCCAGCAGGAGATCCAGAACGCCGCGTACGAATATCAGCAGGCGGTGGACCGACTGGAGGCGGTGGTGGTCGGTGTGAACCGTTTCCAGATGCAGGGCGAAGATGAGAAAGCGGTGCCGATCCAGCAAATTGATCCTTCGCTGGAGCCGAAACAAGTGGAGCGCCTGCGAGCGCTGCGCGCGAAGCGCAATGCCAAAACCTGGCAAGCCGCGATCCGCGTGGTCGAAGACACGGCGCGCTCGGGAGAGAATTTAATGCCTCGGATACTGGCGGCCGTGGAGGCGAATGCCACAGTAGGCGAAATTTCAGATGCCATGCGAAAGGTGTACGGAGAGTACCAGGAAGCAGTTGTGATTTGAGCGATCACTCCTGTAGAGACGGGGCTTGCCCCGTCTCCGCCGCAGGAGACGCGGCAAACCGCGTCTCTACGGGAGATCAGACACTCCGTTAATAGTTGGGTTAGTCTGCCGTTTTGTAGTCGCAGGCGTCGCGGCAGGCTCCGCAGTAAAAGAGGCCGTCGGTGCAAAGGCGCATGTCGAGTTCGGATTGGCAGAACACGCAGTATTTTTCGCACCCGCAACCTGCTTCGGGCCTCTCGCATTGGACGCAGACGACACGGCTTACGGCTGGTTTAGAGGACATGGTCGGAGTTTAGTTCGGCCGAGGCAGGGAAGGAACGTAACGGAAGTCACCCAAAGGCAGGTCTCAGGTGTCAGGTCTCAGGTCTCAGGAAAAACAACCCCGTGCTTCGGTTACCGGTTTCCTTTTGGTTTTCCTTACACCTGAGACCTGACGCCTGACACCTGCCTTTGATTTGCTGCCTTGCGGATGTTAAGTTAATCAGTTCCAGATGCCAGCAGCCCTGCCACTGTCTGAGCAAGGTTTGTCTGAACGATTTCTGACCGAGGTTCTCTTGTCCGTTGTCGAGGCTACTCCGCCCGTCGTCCCAAAAAACGTGCGCAAGACTGCGTTGAACGCCGTCCATCGCCAGATGGGCGCGAAGATGGTGGAGTTTAACGGCTGGGATATGCCGGTGGAATACCCTGCATCGATCGGGTGCGGCATTGTTGCCGAGCACATGGCGGTGCGCACCGGCGTCGGCATTTTCGACGTCAGCCACATGGGCGACATCCGTTTGGCCGGCAGGGAGGCGCTGCCCGCCGTACAGCATATCTCGATGAATGACGCGTCACGGCTCGCGATCGGGCAGGCACAGTATTCGGCGTTGCTCTATCCGCAGGGGACGTTTGTGGATGACGTGATCGTTCACCGTGTAGGCGAGGACGAGTACCTGCTCGTGATTAACGCGGGCACGCGCGAGAAAGATTTCAACTGGGTGCGCGATAATACCCGCCAGTTTAACTGCGCGGTTGAGAATCTCTCCGACGACTTCACGCAGATTGCGATTCAGGGACCGAAGGGCGTCGACGTGCTGCAAAAGTTGACCGATGCTGACCTGAGCGCAGTGAAGTTCTACTGGGTGACGCGCGGAACTTTATGCGGCCTGAAGAATGTCTTGATGGGTCGCACCGGCTACACTGCCGAAGACGGGTTCGAGATTTACATCCCATCCGACGAGGAAACCAGCGCGCGGGTCTGGTATGAGATTCTGGACGCCGGAAAAGAGTTTGGCGCTGTCCCCTGCGGTTTGGGTGCGCGCAACACACTGCGTCTCGAAGGCAAGCTGCCACTCTACGGACACGAAATCTCGGACACGATCAATGTGTGGGAAGCGGGACTGGATCGTTTCTGCAAGATGGAAAAGCCGGATTTTATCGGCCGCGCAGCACTCGAGAAAGCGAAAGCTGAAGGCGTGAAGAAAACCCTGGTCGGGCTCGAGATGATTGATCGTGGAATCGCCCGCGACGACTATAAGATTCTGGACGAGAGCGGGCGCGAGATCGGCTACGTCACCAGTGGATCACCAGCGCCGTTCTTGAAGAAGAATATTGCGTTGGCATACGTCCCGCCTGCGCAGTCAGGTGTTGGAACCACGGTAAAAGTCGAAATCCGCGGACAGGGCGTGCGCGCGCAAGTGGTACCGACGCCGTTTTATAAGCGGGCAAAGAGAACCTAGAACCACAGAGGTCACTGGGGAACACAGTGGAACACAGGGGAATGCTTAACCGCTAAGCGTTGCTACACGCTAAGAGCTAAGAGCCAGGAGCCAAGAGCTGACATGCCTTACCCAACCGACCGCAAATATACGAAAGAACATGAGTGGATCACTGCCGATGGCACGGTCGGCATCACGAACTACGCTCAGGACTCGCTCGGCGACATCGTGTTCGTGGAACTGCCCAAGGTAGGGACGGCGATCACCGCGGGAAAGCCCTTCGGCACGGTAGAGTCGGTAAAAGCCGTTTCTGATTTGAACGCTCCGGCATCTGGGACGGTCACTGCCGTGAATGAAGATCTAGCTACGTCCCCGGAGAAGGTGAACAAAGATGCGCATGGAGCCTGGATGGTGAAGATCAAGGTGAAGGATCCGGCGGAGCTGAATGCGCTGCTTTCGGCGGCGGACTATGAGAAATTTGTGAGCGAAGAGGGTGGACATTAAAGCACGATTGCAGAGGTCAGAGGGCAGATTGCAGAATTGAAAACCTTGGCTCTATCAATGACTGCCGAAGGCCGAGGCTTTCACCTCTGCAATCTGCCCTCTGACCTCTGCAATCGTTTCAGCTGCTGATTACATCTAAAGAAAGTTCCTATGAGATATCTGCCTAAATCGCCCGCGGATCGCGCCGCCATGCTGAAAGCGATCGGTGTCCGCTCCGTGGACGAACTCTTCTCGCCGATTCCGGCCGAATACCGTCTGGCGCGCGACCTAGATGTCCCCAGGCAAATGGCGGAGTCGGAAATTGTGGACTGGTTCAAGCAACGCGCGAAAGAAAACGGCGAAGGCTACACCAGTTTTCTCGGAGCCGGAGCTTACTTCCATTACCGGCCAGTCGTCATCGATGCGCTGGTGCAACGCGGCGAATTCCTTACCTCCTACACACCGTACCAGGCAGAGTTTGCGCAGGGCACGCTGCAGGCCATCTTCGAATTCCAGACGATGATCTCGGAACTCACAGGCATGGACCTGGCGAATGCCTCGATGTACGACGGCTCGACAGGCGCTGCCGAGGCCGTGATGATGGCGGTCCGCATCACCGGGAGGCACTCGGCGGTGATCGCTCGGAACCTCCATCCTGAGTATCGGGAAGTGATTAACACGTACGCGACGCACCAGGCGATTCCGTTGAAGACGGTATCGTTCACGGCCGCCGGACAGATCGATCTGAGGGAGCTCGAGAAGGCGGTGGGCGACAATACCGCGTGCGTCCTGATTCAGTCGCCGAATTTCTTTGGGACGATTGAAGACGTCGAGGCGATTGCCGAGATCGCCCACAAACGCGGAGCGCTGCTGATCGTGTCGATCGCCGAAGCGGTTTCGCTCGGGATTGTCGAACCGCCGCGCACCGCCGACATCGTGGCCATGGAAGCCCAGTCGTTCGGAGTGCCGCTCGGATTCGGTGGTCCTTACTGCGGCGTGCTCGCCACGAAAGAGAAGTTTGTCCGCCAAATGCCAGGACGGCTCGCCGGTCAGACCATAGACAAGAATGGCAAACGTGGATTTGTGCTGACGCTGGCGACACGCGAGCAGCACATCCGGCGCGAGAAGGCGACCTCGAATATTTGCACCAACCAGGCGCTGGTCGCGCTGATTGTGAATATCTTCATGACCGTCTACGGCAAGGTCGGTTTGCGAGAACTGGCGAAGCAGAATCTGGCGAAGACTGCATACGCGGCCGATCAGTTCAGCAAACATGCGAAAGTCCTGTTCTCGAGTGCGCCACGATTTAATGAGTTCGTGGTCCGGACCAGCGAAGATCCTTACGCCATCAACTCTCGATTGTTGGGACACAAAATCGTCGGTGGACTTCCGCTGAAGAAGTTTTACCCTGAGTTTGGTCATGCGGCCCTGTGGTGCTGCACGGAATTGACCACGCGTTCGATGATCGATACCGCGGTCGGCCTCGTCGCCGAGAGCGAGCGCTCCGTGCTTAGCAAAGATGCCGAGCCGGAAGAGGTCGTGAGATGAAGACGAAGCACATGACTCGCAAAGCGACGCGTCACATCAGCCAGAACGAAGGATTGATTTTCGAAAAGTCGTCGCCCGGCAAGGCGGCTTGGAAGCTGCCGCCGCTCGATGTCCCGGAGGTTGACACGGCGAAACTGCTGGGCAAGCAGGAGCGCAAGGATCTCGGCGATATGCCCGAAGTCAGCGAGATCGAAATCATCCGTCACTTCACGCGGCTCTCGACGTGGAATTACGCCATCGATCTGGGAATGTATCCGCTGGGCTCTTGCACCATGAAGTACAACCCGCGCGTCAACGAGTTTGTAGCGCGTGTCGAAGGCCTCGCGAACGGGCATCCCTATCAGGCGGAGAAGATTTCGCAAGGCGCTTTGCGCATCATGCAGACGTTGAGCGAATGCCTCCTTGAGATCACCGGGATGGACGCGATTACGCTGCAACCGGCGGCCGGCGCGCAAGGCGAACTCACCGGATTGCTGATGGTACGCGCCTATCACGAGTCAAAAGGCAATGCGCGCAAGAAGATTCTGATTCCAGACTCGGCGCATGGCACCAATCCCGCGACGGCGGCAACGGTCGGCTACGCGGTCGAAAATTTGAAATCGAACGATCGCGGCATGGTGGACGTGGCGGCGCTTGCGGCGCAGATGAATGAAGATGTCGCGGCGCTCATGGTGACTAATCCGAACACCCTGGGCGTTTTCGAGCAGGAGATTCACAAGATCGCCGATCTCATGCACGCCAAGGGCGGCCTGCTCTACATGGACGGCGCCAACATGAACGCGCTGGTCGGGAAAGCGCGGCCGGGAGACTTTGGCGTTGATGTCATGCACCTGAACCTGCATAAAACTTTTTCCACGCCGCATGGTGGAGGCGGTCCAGGCTCCGGTCCGGTCGCGGTGAAGAAAATTCTGGCGCCGTTCCTGCCGACGCCGGTTGTCATCACCAAGGCGGATGGAACGCTGGGCTTCGAATATAACCGTCCGCAATCGGTCGGCCGCGTGCGCGCGTTCTACGGAAATTTCGGAATGTTCATCCGCGCGCTGGCCTACATTTTCGCCAACGGACCGGACGGCCTTCGCCAGACGACGGAAGACGCGGTGCTCAACGCGAACTACATCCGCAAGGGACTCGAAGGCGTTTATGATCTGCCCTACTCGACACCGTCGATGCACGAAGTCGTCTTCAGCGACAAGCTGCAGTCGAAGAAAGGCGTGAAGACGATGGACCTCGCGAAGCGCCTGATCGACTACGGATTCCATCCCTACACAACCGCATTCCCGCTGATCGTCCCTGGCGCGCTGATGATCGAGCCGACCGAGAGCGAGCCCAAAGAAGAACTGGATCTGTTCATCGAAGCAATGAAGTCGATCGCGGAAGAGGTGGAAGAAGATCCGCAGTTCGTGCTCGACGCTCCCCACAACACGCGCATTTCCCGTCTGGATGAGACCGCAGCCGCGCGCAAGCCGGTTCTGCGCTGGAAGCCTTAGCTCGTGGAGGGACGGGCGCCCTCGCCCGTCCAAGCCGAGCGCAGCTCGGCCTCGCCCGCACACGCGCCAACCGTGCTCTTGCTAGAATCACCTAAGTCCATCCCCCATGCCTGACGATCCCGCCACCCCCGCAACAGCCCGCCAACTGGCCGAACACCACTACTACGCCGCGCTCGATCTGGTTCTCGAAGGTCACCACGAGCAAGCGGTCGAAGAGTACCAACAGGCGGTGGCCGCCGATCCCAGGTTCACCGACGCGCTGCATGGACTGAGCCGGGCACTGCAGGACCTCAACCGCTTCGACGAAGCCATCGAGGTTGCCCAACAAATCTCGGGTATCGATCCCGACGACATTCTGGCGCACACCAGCCTCTCGATCCTGTATCAGAAGAAGGGGATGGTTCCCGAGGCCGAGGCGGAAGGGAACAAGGCGCGCGTGCTGGGGTGGAAACAGCAGTTGAAGAAAAAGTAGTGGTTAGGTGGCTGGTCAGCGGCGGTCAGCATGAAGGTTCGCAACAGTCATCGATTGGCGCTTGCCTCAATATTGACCTTTGTAATTCGCCAGCCTAGTATCCGGTGAGTGACGGCTAGTACCCCCAGCATTGGCCAAGTCCTTGGCCATTATCGCATCGTCGAACAGATCGGCGCTGGAGGCATGGGAATCGTATTTCGGGCGCGCGATGAGCGGCTCAATCGCGAGGTTGCGCTGAAGACTCTGCCCCGGCTGGCGCTACTCAGCGACGCGGCGCGACGGCAGTTTCGTCGGGAAGCGTTGAGTCTGGCCAAAATTACCGATCCCCACGTTGCGATGGCGTTCGATTTCGGTCGCGACGCCGGCATTGATTATCTTGTCACCGAGTATGTCCCCGGCTTGACGCTGGAGGCCATGCTGGCCGGGCGTCCGCTGCCGGAAGCGGACGTGTTTCAGCTGGGCAAGCAGCTTGCTTCCGGTCTGGAGGCGGCGCATAAAGAGGGCGTGATTCATCGCGACCTGAAGCCCAGCAACCTGAAGATCACGCCCGATGGCCGGCTGAAGATTCTGGACTTCGGACTGGCCTACATGTTGAAAGCCGAAACCGCCGAGGCGACCGCCACGGCGTCGCTCACAGAAACCTTCTCGGACGCAGGGACGCTGCCTTACATGGCGCCGGAGCAGGTCAAAGGCCAGAAGCCGGATGCGCGGGCGGACGTGTGGTCGGCGGGCGCGGTGTTGTATGAGATGAGCACCGGCAAATCGCCGTTCGGAGAATTGATTCGCGGCCCTCTGATTGCCGCGATCCTCGAAAGCGCCCCGGCGCCGCCGCGCGAGGTCAATCCAAAGATCAGCGAAGGGTTGGAACGCGTGATCCTGCGGGCGCTGCAGAAGGATCCCAAGGAACGCTATCAGTCGGCCGGCGACCTGCGCATCGACCTCGCCAACCTGGCGACGGGGACGGCCCCAATCTATCCGAAGCAAGGGGCCGCGTTGAACTGGCGACTACGGCTCGCGATCATGATCGCAACGGCGGTTGTGTTCGTCAGTGCGGGGGTGTTGTGGATCCGACATAGAGCCGAGCACCTCGCTCCCGAAGAAAGGATGATGGCGGTTTTGCCCTTCGAATCGGTTGCGAACGATGCGCCGACGAACGCGTTAGGCCTGGGGCTGACCGACACTGTGACCGCGAAGCTAGTACAAGCCGTCGACGGCGGACATCTGCAACTGATCTCGACCCGCGATTTGATCGCGCATGGCGTGAAAACCTCCGAGCAGGCGCGGAGCGAGTTTGGCACCGACCTCGTGCTTGAAGGCAGCATGCAACAGGAGGGCACGCGCATCCGCATCAATTGGAGCCTGGTTAATCCGCGCACGCACACTCAAATCGCAGCGAACACCATCACCGGGGCGGCTGGCGATATGTTTGGATTGCAGGACAAACTCGTTGATGATGTGCTGGAAAAATTGCCGCGGGCCGTCGAACCCGGACGGCGGCTGGCATTGCAGGAGCGGTTCAATACGAAGCCCGCTGCCTATGACTTCTATCTACGCGGCCGCGGATATCTGGAGGACTACAAAGTTGAGGATAACCTCGAAAGCGCGATCGCCGAGTTTGAGCGCGCGATTGCCGTGGATGAGAATTATGCGCCCGCGTATGCAGCCATGGGGTTGGCATACGACCGGGGCTTTCGATGGAAGAATCGCGACAAGGAATGGGTGCAAAAAGCAAAGACTCAGTGCGAACGCGCGCTCGCCATCACGCCGCAGTTGGCGGAAGGCCACACTTGCCTCGGAAACGTCCTGTTGTCCACCGGACATTACCAGGACGCGGCGCGGGAGTTTCAGCGCTCGATCGACCTCGATCACAACAGCGATGAGGCGCTGCGTTCTTTGGCCGACGCCTATCAGAAATTGGGGAATCCATCGGCGGCCGAAGAGGCTTATCGCAAGGCGCTGTCGCTTCGACCCAACTATTATGGCATCTACGGCGCTTTGGGAGCTTTCTACTCGAATCAGGCCCGTTATTCCGATGCGGCGGGAATGTTCCAGAAGGAAATTCAACTGGCGCCGCTGTACTACTACGGGTATTCCAATCTCGGCGCCATGGAACTTATGCTCGGCCAATATCCGCCCGCGGTGGAAGCCTTTAAGCGATCCATCGCTTTACGACCCACTGGCGTAGCATACGGAAACCTAGGGGCCGTTTATTTCTATATGCGCCGCTATCCGGATTCCGCCGAGAACCTGCAAGAGGCACTTAAAATCGATCCTAGAAACTGGCAGAACTGGGGCAACCTCGGCGACACACTGTTTCAGATTCCGGCACGTCGCGCGGAGGCGATGACCGCATACCAAAAAGCCATTGAGCTGGCAAAGGAACGGCTGGGGGTGAATCCGCGGGACGCCTCCATTCTGTCTTTTACCGCGGACTACTACGCCATGCTCGATCAGGAACCTCAGGCTCGGGAACAAATGAGGCGGGCCTTGGAGATCGCACCGGCGGACGCCGATGTTTTATTTCGCGCTGCCATCCTCTACAACCACTTTGGCGACATGGAGAAAACGCTCGATTTCCTGACTAAGTCGGTCGCGGCTGGTGGTTCGCGAACCGAGATTCGCGACACACCCGACTTCGACCGACTGAAGGACGACCGGCGTTTTCGCGCGCTTCTTCCCAGCGATAACTGAGAACTTACGGAATCACCTGAATTCCGGGATCACCGCACTTGGCGTTGTTGTTCAAGACATCATAGGGAAAGTAACAAGCGCTCGCAGTGGTTGGGTGGCTCGGATCCTTGCACCCCGTGCTGTTCAGCGCCGCTTGAGTAACTTGTTCGTCCACGCCGAGATGTGGTGTGGTCGAAGAGATGGGCGTGTAGTTATTCTGAAAGCGGATAGATTCCGTGGAAAGTCTAGCGGTCCACGTCAAATAATCTCCTACGTGGGCCTGCTGGTCCTTAACATTGCAGTTTTCATCGATATGCAACGTGTAAGACTGTGGCGAAGTTGTTTTTGGCTTGTAATTGCAACTTAGGCTGCCGACTGCCAAAACCAATAGCAGCCAGTAAACAAGAGTTCTCGAGCGTTTCATCGCGTCCTCTCCTTCCAGAGCTCAAATATCGGAAGAATTGTGCGTCGCGCGGCATGATAAGTCAAGCTGAGCGGACGAGATATGGAATGGATCTCCCTCCTCACTCTGGTACAAGTGCCGGAAGTCCAGGCACGGGGGACAAATCGGGGACGGAACGTTGCTTGTTCCCCGCGTTTCGCTCCGTTCGAAACCTGAGTGCGGGTGGAGTCACGGCCGCCGAAATGGATTCCGAACCCGGACGCTGCCATACAACCGCCTATGTTCGAAGTCCTCGGAAACGATCTCCTCCAGACCATTCGGTATCGCTAAAGCGATACCCCAAAGCGATACCCTGATACGAATACCCGTTCTCCTCTGCGCACTCCGCGCCCTGTGCGGTAAAATTAACCCATGCGTGAAGTCGTTGTAGTTTCCTCCGTCCGCACTCCCGTAGGACGCGCCTTCAAAGGCACGCTGCGGGCTACTCGTCCTGATGAACTGGCTGCCGTCGCTATCAAGGGCGCGCTTGATCGTGTGCCGCAGCTTGATCCCAAGGAAATTGAAGACGTCATTCTGGGCTGCGCCATGCCAGAAGCCGAGCAGGGGATGAACGTGGCTCGCATCGCTTCGCTGCGCGCGGGGTTGCCGGTGGAGGTGTCGGCGGTGACTATCAATCGCTTCTGCTCGTCCGGCTTGCAAGCGATTGCCATGGCGGCCGAGCGCATCATGAGCGGCGGCGCTGAGGTGATGGTGGCGGGCGGGACGGAATCGATGTCGATGATCCCCATGGGCGGGAATAAGATTTCGCCGAATCCCTGGCTGGTGGATCACTATCCGGATGCTTACCTTTCGATGGGCCTGACGGCGGAGCGGCTGGCGTCGCGCTTCGGTATTACGCGCGAGCAGTGCGACGCGTTTTCGTTGCGCAGCCATCAGAAAGCGCTGGCGGCGATTGCGGCGGGTAGGTTTGAAGAGGAGACGGTCGCGGTGCCGGTGAGCTTTACAACTCCCAACGGATCGAAGCCAAAGAGGCAGGAAATTTCTTTCAAAGTGGACGAGGGCCCGCGCGCTGATACTTCGATTGAGGCTCTGGGCGCGCTCAAGGCCGCGTTTCACGTGAAGGGCGTGACTACGGCGGGAAATTCTTCGCAGATGTCGGATGGCGCAGCGGCGGCCGTGGTGATGTCGGCGGACCGCGCTAAGGCTCTGGGCATTACTCCGCTGGCACGCTACGTGGCGTTCGCCACCGCTGGATACAAGCCAGAAGAGATGGGGCTGGGGCCGGTGTTTGCGATTCCGAAGGCGCTGAAGCTGGCCGGGCTGAAGCTCTCGGATATCGAAGTGATCGAACTGAACGAGGCGTTTGCGGCGCAGTCGCTGGCGGTGATCCGGGAGGCTGGGCTAGATTTGGAGCGTGTGAATCCTAACGGGGGCGCGATTGCTTTGGGGCATCCGCTGGGATGTACGGGGGCCAAGCTGACGGCTAGCGTTCTTCGCGAATTGAAACGCCGCAACGGACGCTATGGCATGGTGACCATGTGCGTTGGCGGCGGAATGGGCGCGGCGGGGATTTTTGAAAGGCTTTAACCACAGGGGCCACAGAGGGCCACAGGCGGACGGCCACAGGGGAAACTTTGTAAGGCATGGTCTAAATGCCGGCAAAGATGAAATAATCCCCCTGTGTTTCCCCGTGTTCCTCTGTGTCCCCTGTGGTGAAAGGTTTTGACCATGGCGACTGCGGCAATCCCGAAGAACAAGATTCTCGGCGGCAGCTTTCTGCTGGAAGAGCGGCAGACTGCCGATGTATTCACCCCGGAAGATTTTTCCGAGCAGCACCAGATGATCGGGCAGACGGCTGAAGAGTTTGCCGTCAATGAAATTCTGCCCCAGGCCGAGAAGATCGAGCATAAGGATTACTCGGTTTCGCGCGATCTGTTGAAAAAGGCCGGCGACCTCGGCCTCAGCGGCATCGAGATTCCCGAGGCCTACGGCGGCCTCGAAATGGACAAAGTCACCGCCGCCATCATCGCCGACCACATCGCAAAGTATGCGGGGTTTGCTACGACCTGGGGCGCGCACAGCGGCATCGGCCTGTTGCCGATCGTTTATTTCGGCACCGAAGAGCAGAAGAAAAAATATTTGCCGCGACTGGCAGCGGGAGAAATTGTGGGCGCGTACGCTTTGTCGGAAGCGACTTCCGGATCCGACGCCCTCAATTGCCGTGCCCGTGCCGTGCTTTCGCCGGACAACAAACACTACATCCTGAACGGCGAGAAGATGTGGATCACGAACGCCGGTTTTGCCGACCTGTTCACTGTGTTCGCGAAAATTGACGGCGAGAAGTTTTCGGCGTTCCTCGTCGAAAGAACTTTTCCGGGATTTTCCGTCGGTGGCGAAGAGCACAAAATGGGCATTCGCGGATCTTCAACGTGCCCGATCATTCTCAACGACTGCAAGGTGCCGGTCGAAAATCTGCTCGGCGAAATTGGCAAGGGCCATATCATCGCCTTCAACATTCTGAACGTAGGACGTTTCAAGCTTGGCGCGATGTGCGTGGGCGGGGCGCGGGTTTCGCTCGAGAGTGCCGTAGCCTACGCCAAGCAGCGCAAGGCGTTTGGCAAGACCATCGGCGATTTCGGGCTGGTCCGGGAAAAGATTGCGAACATGGCGACGCTGATCTATGTCGGCGAGTCGCTCGTCTATCGCACGGTTGGCATGATGGATGCGTTGCTCTCGGAGATCGACTCGGTGAGCCCGGACGCCGCAAAAGAACGGCGTAAAGCGATCGAGGAATACGCAGTCGAGTGCTCGATCCTCAAAGTGTGGGGGTCAGAGATGATCGATTACGTGGTTGACGAGACGCTGCAGATTTATGCGGGGTATGGCTTCGTGGAGGAGTATCCGGCGGAACGGGCCTACCGCGACGCACGCATCAACCGTATCTTCGAAGGCACGAACGAAATCAACCGGCTCATCATCACGGGATTCCTGCTGAAGCGGGCGATGAGCGGCCAGTTGCCGCTGATGCCGGCGATTAAGAAGTTGATGGACGAAGTGCTGAGCGGGCCATCTGTAGGCGAGGAGATCGATGGGCCGTTGCCAGAAGAGCGCAAGCTGGTTGCGCAGGCGAAGAAGCTTGGCCTGTTCGTTTCCGGAGCGGCCACGCAGAAATATATGCAGGCGATCCAGGACCAGCAAGAAGTGATGGGCGCGATCGCCGATATGACCATCGAGATCTACGCCATGGAATCGGCCGTGCTGCGCGCGCAGAAGATGGTGGAACAAAAAGGAGAAGCTTCAGCCGCGCTGCCGCTTGCGATGACGCGCGTCTATCTGACGCAAGCGTTGGAAAAGGTCGAGGCGGCGGCAAAGAAGGTCATCGCCGACGTGGCGGAGGGCGACATGCTGCGGACGCAGTTGGCGATCGTGCGGCGGTTGTCCAAGCACGAACCGTTCAACACGATTGCGCTGCGCCAGCAGATTGCGCAGAAGATGATTGAGGCAGGGAAGTACCGGCTGGCGTAGGCTTCACTCGAACCTCACTCGAACCAGCCGCTGCGGTAAGCCAGCCACCACGAGATGTATCCGATCGGAATGGTCGCGCCCAGCGCCCACCAGATCGGCAAAATGAAATCGGCGGCGAGCCCGAGCACGGTGAACGAGAGCCAGAAGATCTTGCGCTCCATACTCTGGATTGTAGGTCTTTTCCGCTACACATGATCTCGATTTGGACCCTGCGGAAAAACTTCGGTTTAGGATCAAATCAGCAATCAGCGCTTAGCGTTCAGCATCAGCTAATTCGGGGCCACTGGGTTTGGCTGAATGCTGATTGCTGAATGCCGAGGGCTGGTTCTATTCAGGCTTTCGGCTTCAGTTCTTCCATTACGCTTTGAATCAACTCTTTGGCGTCGGTAAGGTTTTTCATGATGATCTGCACATCCATGACCGGCTTGCCCGGCCAGCGCTGGCTCTGGCAGTAGACGCCATGCTGCCCGACGAGGGCCATCGCGTCGGTGACCAGATCCATGGTGACCGCGAGTCGTCCGCGAGGCACGCCCATCCGGGTTTCAAAGTGCTCGAGCTCTTCCCGCTTTTCGTTGAAGACGGCCATGGACAAATTGTAACGG
The DNA here is from genome assembly GCA_963772195.1 of uncultured Acidobacteriaceae bacterium. Taxonomy (GTDB): domain Bacteria; phylum Acidobacteriota; class Terriglobia; order Terriglobales; family Acidobacteriaceae; genus Acidiflorens. The sequence continues at coordinate 49,535 of CAVYWE010000009.1, forward strand.
GGATGTAGGTATAATTCAGCAATTAGCACTTAGCACTTAGCCGTTAGCTCAGAAGCATCAGATCCCGACGCACAGGGTTTTCTCGCGTCAGCCAGGTGGTGGAGCGGCGTGCGAAGTTCCTAGCTAAATGCTAAATGCTAATTGCTAATTGCTATCTCAGGAGGAACACAATAATGAGGAAGTTCGCCTTAATCGCAGTAGCACTCTGTGCGGTCGCAACTCTCGCTTCGGCGCAAATGAACATGTCCGATGACAAGTCCAAGCGTCCTAGTCCGCCGGCCAGCGCGACTTGCAAGTTTTCAGACGGCAAGACCATCAAGATCGATTATTCCAGTCCGCGAGCGAAAGGGCGGAAGATCTTCGGCGATGCGAGCGAGAAGGCGCTCGTGCCATACGGACAGATTTGGCGCACCGGCGCGAATGACTCGACGACGTTCGTCACCGACACGAATCTGAACGTGGGCGGCAAGGCTGTACCGGCGGGCAGCTACACCATCTTTACGGTCCCAAAGGCCGATGCATGGTCGTTGGTTATCAGCAAGAAGACGGGCGAGTGGGGAACGGACTATCCCGGAGAAAAGGAAGACTTGGTCCGCGTGCCAATGACTGTTTCGAAAACTTCCGCGCCGGTGGAGAACTTCACCATCGCGTTCGACCAGGCAGGCAGCAAATGCACGCTGCGAATGGAGTGGGAAAATACTCGCGCCAGCGTCGATATCACCAAATGACCGCGTGATCTTTCCTGCTGGTGGGGGCGCCGTGCGTCCCCGCCCGGCAGGACGGGCGAGACGCCCGTTCCTCCACCGTACTCTCGGCTCGCGCGCCGACTCCCGGCGCTATACTAGAACCGATGCGGCCGATGCTGCGCTTTCTTTGGAACTCCACCCGCGGCCACCGGATTGCTCCGTGGCGCAGTCCCTATCTTCTGTGGCGGATCGAGACTTACACCGGCGTCAAGATGACCCAGATTGGATTCCTGGAATTCTGGGAATTTTTGTGGATTGAACGAACCAGCCTGTGGCGGTTCCTGAAGTGGACAGCGGAGATGGATCGCTACGTCCACCCGAAGCGCAGCACTTAGCATTTTGCCCTTAGCACTTCGCAAACCCAAGCGCCCGGGTCCTCGTTGCCCTTGAGCTAAAGGGCTGAATGCTGAGTGCTGAATGCTGAATGCTGCCTTACCGCCCTTCCATCACCACGTTCACTTCGCTCCCTTTGCCCGCCCCCAGCAACTGAAATGCTGATCCCCGGTTAGCTGCCACTTCCAGAAAACCCATGCTGCCCAGGATCCCGAAAACCTCTCCGGGTCCGCCGTCCGCGTAGTTCGTGCACATGCGCGTTGCCTGCGCCTTGTTTCCAATTGCGATCTTGAAGGCGGGCGGCGTAGCTTCGAAAAGCTGGGGCGCATCCTGCGGCGTGATGTTGGTGATGAGATTACCAAAACGATCGACTTTCAGCACGACTCCCCGCAGCGTGCGCTCATCAACCGGTTTGGGGCGGGGCGCGCCAAAGCGGACATAGTCGGTGATCTCTTCGCCGAAGTTATCAGGTTCGAGTCCCTTCGCGAGATAAGCCGCGACCGGCGAGAAGATATCTCGCGCATGAAAGGTGTTGCTGCGGGGCTGTAGAAAATAATGCTCGGCGGTAATGTGGCGGACGGAGAGCCGCTCTTCGCGGTCGTAGATCAGAGAAAGCACTCCGTTGTCGGGAGCCACAAAGAGGTGGCGGTCGCCGGTCAGAATCACCGGCCGCCGCGCCGTCCCAACTCCTGGATCGACGATCACCATGTGCACGGTGCCGGAAGGGAAGTAGGAGTAAGCCTGCGAAATGGTCAGCGCGCCATCCAGAATATCGAACGGCTGCACCGCATGGCTGATGTCGATGATCTGCGCCTCGGGAGCGATCCCCAGGATGACCCCCTTCATGGCGCCGATGAAATGATCGTTGAGTCCGAAATCAGTGGTGAGAGTGATGATCGCCGTGCGTGCCAATCGGTTGCCTCGTTGAACCTAGTAATCACGAACTCACGAAGTATCGAACGCCGCACGATGGCACGTCAAGGAAGCACTCAGCACTCAGCAGTCAGCACTCAGCATTCAGCCAATTCGGGTTTGGGCAGGGCGCGTATTTTCAGGCTGCGGAAAGAGTCGAGACACAGCTTCAACGGCTCATCGTGAGATGGCTTCTAGGTTTGGCTGACGGCTGAGTGCTGACTGCTGACTGCTGATTGCTGAGTGCTGACTGCGCTCTAGTCTACCTGCACGTCGCCGGAACCGGTGTGAACGGAAACCGTGGGACCACCGCCGCGCACCTTGCCAACCACACTCTTCCTCGACTCTTGAATGCGGCCCTGGACAGTTGTTGTCACCGGGTGGCCCAGCGTGACGCTTCCGGAATTCGAGGAGATGTCGACGTCGAAGGCGGCGTCGGATGGCACCCGCAGGGTCACGTTTCCCGAGCCGGTACGGACGTTCCACAGATTCTTCGGCATGCCGTTGCCGTGAATGTCACCGCTGCCCGCCTCGGCATGAAATCCGCCATTGATGCCGTTTGCGGTAATGTTGCCGGATCCGGTGCGGATTTCGACGTCGCCTGCGCCCTGCTCCTCGATATCAATGTCACCGCTGCCCGCTTTGATCTTCGCTGGACCAGAAAGCTCGCGCCCGCGAACGTTTCCCGAGCCCGTCTGGAAACGCAGTTCACCGGTAAGGCGCGCCAGCTTCAAATCGCCCGACCCGCTCTCGAGATCAATATTGCCCTTGAGGCCTTCGACATTCTGATTACCGCTGCCGGTATGGGCACGAATCGCAGTGTTCTCAGGGACAGTGATTTCGTAGTCGATGGAAATATTGTTGAGATTGATGTAGTCGATGCGGATGCTGTTGCCGTTCTGGCGAATTGGAGGATTGTTCTGTAACTCCTGCACCTCTTGCTTGTGGTCGCCGCCAAACCAGGAATTGCCCGAGTGGATCTTGGCATGAATCGAGACCGTGCCCGCAGCACCGTTCCGGACAGTGATGTCACCGGAGCGAGTAAGGACTTCGAGGTCCACAGGGCCACTGACCTGGAATGAACGGTCAAAGGTTCCGATGACGGAGCCGAAGCCAGCCAGCGAAGTGGCCAAGATAAAAATCACTGTTCTAACCGCTCGATGGCGAATCAGAGAAGAGTTATTCATAGTAATCAGGTCTCAGGTCTCAGGTTCCGCAATTTAGTTCTCGAGTCTCAGGTGTCGCTCTCAGGTCAGTGCGATTAGCACTTCGGTTTTCCTGACACCTGAGACCTGACACCTGAGACCTTGTCTTACTGCAATACCACCTGGTCGCCTTCCTTCAGCCCTTGCAGCAACTCGGTCTTGGCGCCATTCGATATGCCAATGTTCACCGCGAGTTTCCGCTTGCCTTCCTTGGCTTTCGGATCCGGCACTTCGACCGATGCCTTCTTATCCTTGTCGTAGATAATCGAGCCTTCCGGGATCTGAAGCACGCCCTTGTGTTCTTCGAGAATGATCTCGGCGTTGGCCGTCATCATGGCCTTCAACACACCCTCGGGATTATTGATCGAGACGCGCACCTCGAAGGTAGTTACATTATCCTTTTCGACGCCCATGGGAGAAATCTTCGTCACCTTGCCGGTGAAGGTTTTGTCCTTGAACGACTCGACTTTGATCCGGGCGGGTTGTCCCAAATAAACTTTGCCGATATCGCTCTCGTCCACTTTGCCTTTGACGTAAACCTCGCTGGTATCGCCAAGCGTCATAACCAGCGTCGCTGTAGACCCCAGCACCAGAATCGAACTCACCGCATCGCCAATCTCCACATCGCGCGATAACACAATTCCATCCAGCGGAGATTCAATCGTGGTGTATCCCAGTTGCTCTTCCAACTGCTTCAGGTTAGCGCGGTCCTGCGCCATCTGCCCCTGCGCCTGGCCAATCTTCGCCTGCAAGACCTGCAACTGCGCCTTGGATACATTCTGCTTGTTCAGCGACATCTCGTAATTCTTCTGCGCGTCGTCGAGCGCGGAAGCGGAAACCACGCCCTCCTTCGCCATGCCCTGGGCGCGGACATACGCGCGCTTCAGCAGCGGCACGTCCGGACCCTCGGCGTCGACCTTCGCCCGCTCCAGATCGGCGCGTGTGCCATTCAAGCTGGCCGTCGAAGCCTCCAACTGCGCCCGCGCCTGATCGACCCGCGCTTGAATCTCCTCCCGATCAAGTTCAGCAAGCACCTGGCCCTTCTTGACTTTGTCGCCATAATCGACGTAGAGCTTCTTCACAATGCCGCTGGCCTTCGACTTGACCTCGACCTTGGTGATGGGCTCGATCTTGCCTGTGGCGACTACGCTTTTCGCCAGATCTCCCTTCTCGACCTTAGCGAGCTTGGAGGGATCGATCTTGGTGCCGCTGCTGGATGCGATCAACACGCCGGTAACGACTAGAGCGAGAACTCCTGCCACTATCGAACTCCAGATGATGATTCGTTTACGCCGCTTTTTCTTGCCATTACCGTTACCTTCCACGACCGCCTCCTGCTTGATTCCAAATCTTAGAACCGTCATTCATCTGTTGTTACGCGAGAAACGTCGGAATAGTTCCTCAAAAATTCTTAAGCTTTGTATTAGGGCATCGCGAAAGCGATACCGGGTTCGTGTCGCGGCTTCGTATCAGGGTATCGCTTTAGCGATACCGCAAATTCTGCGAAATCCAATCCCCTTTAGGGGATGGCCGTCGACAGCCCCTTTTCCGCAGCCTGCCCAATCGTCCTAATACGTACTTAGACCGTCGGCCAAGGAAAAAGAAAGCCATCAGCCTCAGATATCAATATAAGGGTTCACCACGATTGTACCGCCTGCGAGCTACAAAAGCCGGTGATTGTGCGCCAGAACCCCTCGCCCCTCGAACCATTATCCCTTTAAAATGTTAGAATTAGAGCTCCATGATTGCATCCGTGCTGCTGCGGGTGTTCGTTGTACTGCTCTTGGTCGCGGTCAATGCCTTCTTCGCCGCAGCCGAGTTCGCGCTGGTCAGCGTCCGCGAAACGCGCATCCAGCAGCTCATCGAAGCCCACCGCGTCGGCGCCCGCACCGTCCTCAAACTCCACCAGCAACTCAGCCGCGTAGTAAACGGCGTGCAACTCGGAATCACCATCACCAGCCTGACCCTGGGCTGGCTGGGCGAGCCGGTTCTGGCGCGACTATTCGAGGGCTGGATCGGAAGTGTCCCACACGCCGCGATCTACTCTCACGCCGTCGCCGTGGCGCTGGCCTTTGTGCTGATCACGAGCCTGCACGTGATCCTCGGCGAACTGGTCCCGAAGTCGCTCGCGTTGCAGCGGGCCGAGCGGGTCGCACTCGCGGTCGCCGCGCCCATGGACGTTTTCCTCACCATCACCGGCCCGCTGACAATTGGCATGAGTCGTGTGGCTGGCTTCGTCCTGCGCGCCTTCGGCACCCACGACATCCGGCACGGCTCGGTTCATTCCCCCGACGAACTGAAGCTGATCGTAGCCGCGGCGCGCACTTCCGGCCAGTTGTCCTCCGCCCAGGAGGAGATGCTGCTGAATGCGCTCGAACTGGACACTATTACCGCGCGTCAAGTCATGGTGCCGCGGACCAGAATTTTTTCCTTGCCGTCCGACCTGAGCCTGGATGAAGCGCTGGCCCGCGTGGTCGACGAACAACACTCGCGCGTCCCGGTATATGATCCGCAGCGCGGTCCCGAACATATTGTTGGCGTGCTTTACGCCAAGGACTTAATGCGTTGGACGCGGCTGCGCCTCGGCCTCAACGCGGTTCCTGCCGCTGTGCAGCGCATTTCCCAGATGAAGATCGGCCAGGTTATGCACGATGTGCTGGTCGTCCCCGAAACCAAGACATTGCTCGACCTGCTCGGCGAGTTCCAGCATCGCAAGCGGCACTTGGCTGTGGTGGTCGACGAATTCGGATCGACTGCAGGAGTGATCAGCGTCGAAGACGTACTGGAGCAACTGGTCGGCGAACTGGAAGACGAATTCGACGTAGCTTCAGTGCAGCCCGGGGTCACCGACGCGAATGCGCCTCTCGTGCTGGACGGAGCGGTCAACATTCGCGACCTCGAAACTCAATACGAGGTGAGACTTCCACAGGACGAAGGTTTCGAAACTCTAGCCGGCTTTATCCTTTCACGGCTGCAGAAGATGCCCGAAGGCGGCGAGGCGTTTGACTATGAGGGACGGCGTTTTGTAGTAGAAAAAATGGACGGCCATCGCATCGCGACCGTAAGGATCGAGCCTGTGCCCGCACCCCCGGAGTCGGCGGAGCCAGCGGCTCCCGAGTCGCCAGCATCCGTGCAGCGAGCCGGAGACTAGCAACATTCGTGTAGAGACGGGGCTTTGCCCCGTCTTGCGTGCGCCGGAGATGGTTTGGCCTAGTATCAGGTGGCGCGTGAGCGATGCCGAATTCGCAACAGAATATCGCTTGAGCAATGATGGATTCGTATCAGGGTATCGCTTTAGCGATACCGAAAGATCCTCAACTTAGAAGCCCCTTCAGGGGCCGTGCACTTATGCCGCGCTACATACTCTCCCGCGTCCTCTACACCCTGCCGGTCATCTGGCTAGTCGTCTCCACCGTCTTCCTTCTAATCCACTTCGTCCCCGGCGACCCCATCCAGCAAATGCGGGGAGAAGGCGCCGCCGCAGGAGACATCCAAGCCGCGCGTCACGCCTACGGCCTCGACGTCCCGCTAGGCGAGCAATACCTGAATTACTGGAAAGGCGTCCTCCACGGAGATCTAGGTAAGTCGCTGCGTTTCAACCAAGGAGTTACGAAACTGATAGTGCAGCGCTATCCCTTCACCTTGCAATTAACGCTGGCATCATTATTCGTAGCGATAGTCCTGGCCATCCCCGCAGGAGTGCGCTCAGCCCAGCGCCGCAATCAATGGGACGACCGCGCCCTAAGCGTAGTAAGCCTCTTCGGTCTGTCGTTTCCAAACTTCGCGCTAGGCCCGGTGCTGATCCTGTTCTTCGCCGTCAAGCTAGGATGGCTCCCCGTCTCCGGTTCCGGCACCTTCGCCCATCTAGTGCTCCCCGCAATCACTATGGGCGGAGCGCTGGCGGCGATCCTGACCCGCATGGTGCGCACCTCGATGCTCGAAGAGTTAGGACAAGACTACATTCGCACCGCCCGCGCCAAAGGCCTGCCCGAGCGCACCGTGGTCTATCGTCACGCCCTGCGCAACGCCATGATTCCGATCCTGACCGTCCTAGGCTTACAATTCGGAGCCCTGCTGGCCGGCGCAATCGTGACCGAGACAATCTTCTCCTGGCCCGGCATCGGACGCCTCACGATTCAAGCCATAGCCAACCGCGATTACTACCTGGTGCAGGGATGCATTCTGGCGATTGGGTTGACGTATGTCGCCGTGAATTTTCTGACTGATTTGCTGTACTCGGCGGTGAATCCGAGGATCAGACAGTAAGCTAGGACGGTTGCTAACCGTCCGGGTTCACGAGGCGGCCCACGAACCAATTTAGTAAATAGCGTGGTCGCAGGTGCGAGCGAGACAGTTGTTTCAGTTGGCTTTGAGAGTAGCCCGCTCTGGCACTCGCAAACATACATTGACCGCACTTAAAAAGCGGGACAATGGTCTGGCGATTCTAAAAAGGCAAATAAGCAACATCACCGAAATCGTGGGGAGCTTGGAGCATCTCGCTCTGAGACTTTTCTTCATGATTGAAGTGTTGATGCACCTTTTTAGAAATCGTTAGGTCAGGATAAAACAAGCCGGAAATCGCTCTTCCGAGTTGTTCGTTAGGGCTGCAGGGAGGGTTCGCTCGGGGAGCCCTTTCAACCGCCGCGCTACAACTTGGCTCATGTCAAAGCTGTATGTGTGGAACACATGAGTCGGCCCCTTCTACATTGCGGAATCAAAAGGGCGTAACCCCCACAGCGAAACGCCTTCTCAAATCCCGTAAACCATCATCGATGTCGTTGAAGCTTTCTGGCGGAGGCCAGTTTACTCGCTCGCGTTCTATAGGCCAGACCTGCACCAGCTTTCTTTCCCAAGGGCCGTCTCGCATCCGGATTCTCAGATCACATTGGCCGGTCTCAGGTTTGCGTTTCACCGAAAGGAGCTGAATCACCAGCCGCCCAACAACAAACGTCGTTGCACACCCATCGTCTAGCGGGTTCGGAGTTGCTGACTTCCTCGCGTGGAGTTTCCTCGCCTCGCCATGCAGTAGATTGCTTTGGACGCATCGCCCAAGCCAAATTGCGGTGTCCGGCGGCGGAACTAGCGCGCTCCGGAAACTATGTCTCTGCTCAACCGAATAGAAGTTGTTTTTGTCCTGCTTCATCCCCTCGATGACCATCGCTGTCTTCATCGCCCACGAAGCTACGGCCTCCTGTTGCTCGCGGTCAATTAAGAATGACAGGTCGTTGATGAGACTGCCCATCGTCGCGCGGACTTTACTCTCCAATTCACTCATCCAGCCGTTGTTGCATGCGCCACAAATTTTTCTGGTCGTGACCTTTGGACCTAACCATCTTTTCGGTGGTGAGTAAATGCTGTTCCAGTATTCGGTCGGGGAGGATGAGTCGGGGCCAACAGATGAAATGAGCCATTGCGGCCAAACGTGTTCTTTTGTGCCAGCTCTATCGTCGCAAAAAAGACAGACTCTCAAGGCTCACTCACGTATTTCCGGTGTTGGTTAAACCAATTCGATCACTACTCTCTGGCCCACCAAAGCCGCCGCCCGCTGCAAACTCGACAGCGTGATGTCGCGCTTCGGATCGAGAATGCGATCGACCTGGGAGGGGCTCGTCTTCAGCAAGACCGCCATGCGCGCCTTGGAAATCTTTTTCTTCTTCATGGCCCTCGCAAGTTGCCACGCTACAACTTCCTTGACGGCTTGCGCCTGCGCCTCCTCAAAGATGTTTTCCTTCTTCAAGATGTCGTCAATGCGCGCTCCCAGATTTTGCTTACTCACCTGCTCCTCTTCTTCTTAGCCGCGAATTCCGGCGGAAGTTCGTCCCCCTCCACCGGCGGATTCCCCTTCCCAACGCGCTTCAGAATGCGGGCGATCTTGGCAGGGTCGGCGCGGCGTGCTCGCGCGGTGAAGTACTCCTCCGTTCGCAAGGCGGAAATTTTCTCCGCGACCGCCACGTTGATCAGTTGATTGAGGGCCACGCCCTCGGATTCAGCGAGCTTGCGTGCCTCATCCAGCAAGGACGGCTGTAGCCGCAATGCAAAATTACTTCTTCTCATAACATGCTCCTCAAGGTTCGCGTTGCTCGCCTTCATCACTTGCCAGCACCCGAAGAAATTCTCCGGGACGCATCACCAGACAACCAAAGCGACCCGCGACCGGGTTGAAATCGCGTTGGTTGAAAGTCACGATCGCATGTGCTTGGCCATTGACGGCGGTTTCCAAAACCATATCGTCATTCGGGTCGGGCAATGCGGGCCTCCAGCGAAATGCGAACGTCACGCGTTTCCCCACCAGCGCCAAGCCATCGAGTATGTCAGCGACATCCTCTTCGCTCGCGCCCGAAACCTTCAGATGCTCTGACCGGCCCAGAACGGACTCATACTCCAACATCAGCGGCACTGAGATCAGCAACTCAAACCGCCGCTCGAGTGCCGCCACTAAAATCTGGCGCGAAGCGCCTGTTTCGCTCCGAAAAGCCGCGACCAATACGTCGGTGTCAAGGACGCAAACAAGCACAGCATAATGATATTGCTGGCAATATCACTCTGTCAAGCCCCGTCTCAATTCCGCTGCCCTGCCCCTATCCTTTTTTCATCACAAACATGTGTGACGAGCACCGCAGACACCCCACCCGCAATGCGCGACAATGAAAAAAGCCGCTGAACCGTGGAGTTTGTGAGAATCAGCCAAATAGTTGAGCTAAGTTCTTATTCTGGAAGATGATGCAAGTAAGTCTTTTGTTATCTATGGTTTGGCACAATTGGGGGGGGTAGTTAAAACGGTTTAGTATCCCTCACATGACATGAAATGATCGATAACAAGCCCACCACGCGCGGTCCGCAGTCGCCAACTCAACATTGTTCCTCACCTTCGTTTTCTATATAAGTGAACCACGAGTCGCCGCCGTCCATGTCCACCCTCGCCATCTCGCTCCCCCGCGTCGCCCGCCACAATCCGCTCGCGGCCGTCGGAGTCGTGTTGGTGTCCATCTTCATCTTCTCCGCGATCTTCGCGCCCTGGATTGCTCCGCAAGATCCCGCGCACATCGATCTGCCGAACCGCCTGCAGACGCCTTCGCCACAGCATTGGTGCGGAACCGATGAACTCGGACGCGACATCCTCTCCCGCCTGATCTGGGGAGCGCGAATTTCTTTGTTCGTCGGCAGCAGCGTGGTGGCGTGTTCGCTTCTCCTCGGCCTCATCATCGGCAGCCTTGCCGGATACTACGGCGGGGCGATCGACCGCTTCGTCAACGTCGTGTTGATGAATGCGTTTCTTTCGTTCCCGGGCATTCTCATCGCGATCGCCTTCGTGGCCTTCCGAGGCCCCGGTATTTTCAATCTCATTCTTGCCCTGTCGATTGGAGGATGGGTCGGGTACGCCCGCCTGGTGCGCGCACAGGTGCTGGCCGTGCGCGAACGAGAATTTGTCGAAGCGGCGCGCGCTCTTGGCGCCGGAGATCTCCACATTATTACGAAGCACATTCTGCCCAACATTATTCAGCCGGTAATTGTGCAGGCGGCCATCGGCATGGCAGGCGCGGTTCTGGCCGAAGCGACGATGAGTTTCCTGGGATTAGGTGTTCCTCCGCCAACCGCGAGTTGGGGATCGATGCTGAACGACGCCCGCTCGCACCTCTTCGACGCTCCTCATCTCGTGCTCTTCCCCGCGGTGACGGTGATGCTCGCGGTACTGGCCTTCAACTTTATCGGCGACGCGTTGCGCGATCTTCTGGACCCAAGATCCCGGATCGAGGCAGGCTTGTAAGTGCTTAGTATCAGCACACCTGTAGAGACGCTGCTTGCCCCGTCTCACTCTGCGCAGAGAGGAATTCATCTATCTGTAACATTCAAAGATTGGATGTTCGCCAACTGGTTTTCCGATGATTACCTTTACCCTCTTGCCGCGTCCAATTCAGTGACGACAGATCACGGAACTTTTTCCGAAGCAGGTTCGTATGAATAGACATATGGAACTCAAATTTCAAGTCGAATGCTTGCAGGATGTGGCGGTCGTGAACTGCTCTGGACGCATGGTGCGCGGAGTAGCGCTCGACGAGTTCCGGCGCCGGATCGCGCAACTCGAGCGTGTCCGCGTGCTGGTGCTTGATGTTTCGGAAGTTGACCATCTGGATGCGGGTGGCTTGGGAACACTGCTGCTGGTGCGCCGCTGGGCGATGCGGAACTCGGTGAGGATGAAGCTGGTGAACCCGCCGGTTTTCTTTCGCAGTCTGCTGGAGGCGACGCATCTCACATCGCTCTTTGAGATTTCTTCGCTAAAAGAAGCAATCTGCATTTTGCGGTCGAAAGAATCCTCGCCGCGCTTCGCGGTCGCCTGAGCAAACCAGTCCCATCGGGCGCGATGCTTTATAATTCGCGCCCATGAGCCCGCCCTTCCATGTCACACGTAGCGACAGCCGCCTCGGCTGTCCAGCCAAGCGCAGCTCGTGATCAATGACGGCAAGATGACCGGTGCGCTGCCAGGGAGAGTGTTGCGCGGAGCTGGGTACACACCGTAGCTCCTGCGCCTGTAGAGACGTGGCGTGCCCCGTCTCACTCGCGGCGGAGACGCGGCAAGCCGCGTCTCTACAGAGGAATCACACAGCCGGCCTACGGTTTGACGGTCACCGCGTCTGCTTCTCTGCGCTTGGCTTCCGTTCGATTGGCTTCCCAATGACCGACTGGCGCGACGTGTGGCTTGGCGAGCGTCCCTGTGAGGGTCCATGATTGCTCGTCACCACGCGTCAATAAGAGGTCGAAACCGCTGCGTGGGGAAGCCGTTCCGCTTACCTGGTAAGTGCCATCGCGCGATTCCAGTCTACCTGCCGAGAGTTCCCAAGCACCTTTTTTCAGATGCAGCTCTCCGGCGAATCGGTGCACTGGCAGAGGCGCAGGCGAGCCCGGAATTTCAATATGTGACAAGCTGCCGTTCCGCATGACGAACTGTAACTTGCCATCGGACCGCTCCAGCAGCTGACGAAAGCTGTTTCCGGATCCATCGATATCGAAATTCCCGCCGGCCGTTCCGGAAATCCAGTCATCGTTCATCAGAGTGCCCACCTGCGCCAGCGAAATGTCCTGCAACGTTCCGGTGCCGTGGTAGTGCACGGACTGAGTCGACACATCATAATTCCACACATCATGAGTCGACACATCGATGATCCAGTTCCCCTGATGCGTGCCCTGTAGCAGTTGTCCGCGCAGAGCGGTCAGTGTGATCTTGCCTCGATCTACTTCCACTTGCGTCGCAACCTGGGTAGCCGACACCTTCTCCAATCCGAACCGGTCGACATGCAAGTTGCCGTGCGCTTGGATTGCGAGCAGGGGCGAAGAGCCCAGGGTGTCATTAGAGCTAGAATTAGAATTGGCATTCAAGATGCGGTACCACGGACGCTTGGCCGGATGCGGCGTGAACCATTCGGCGAGATCTCCGGTCGAAAGCTGATCGGCCGTCAGATCGAACTGAAACACACAAGTTGGAGCCGTGCCCGGAACGACGGCCGGAGCGGCACCCGGAACGACAACTGGGCCGGCGGCTGGAGCGGCGCAATGGCGGGGCGCCGTAACTTCGCCACTCCAATGAGTGCTTCCCGTCCGGGCGGAAATCTTATCCATCCTTACTGCGTCCGGATCGAGAGCTATGGTCGCTGAGGCAATCTCAATCGGCGTGTTCAGGCCGTGCATCTCGGCGCGCACGTTTCGCAGTTGCGCGGTTCCAACGGCGGCGGGAGCTGCAAATCCCTGCCAGCGCCCGGAGACAGTCACGTCTAACTTGGCCGAACCTTCTGCCGCCGGGCGCGCTGCCGGCAATCCCATAACATTTTCCAGACGAAACATGTCTTTCAGTTCCACGTCGCCGCGCAGAAAGAGACTATAACCGGCAACAGATATCCACCCACCGGCGTTTACGGGCGCGGAGACGTTCATCGCCAGTGCGACCGGCCCAATCCGCAGGTGAGTTTCAGCGGGCTCCTGGTTCTTCTCTTGTTCTTTTTCTTTTGTATTCAAGCGTGTCATAAGGTGACCGGGCTTGGCCGCCGGCGAATCGGCGGCCACCAGGGCCAGTGGAATCGTGCCGAAGGCGACCTCATCTATTCCCGTGTTCGAGGAGAGGCGCGATGCGACGCGTACATTGGTCGCCGCGCCCGTGCCACTTGAGTGCGCCAACAACTCGAGGCGCGCGTCCTCGGGAACGGGAGGCCCGTTGCGCGTTGCGTGGAACTCCGCATTCAGCAATCCGCTCGCGGTGAGATCGGCGGGGATCTGTTTCTTCGCCTGACGCAGCAACCGAACCACGGAGGTCAGAGGCACCTTCTCAGCCTCCAGCGTCAGATCGTAATTGGGCACTTGGGTCACCAGGGACAACGCCCCGCGCAGGCGGAGGGTCCCGCCGCCTACCGGCGATTCGCACAGCAGGTCGGCAAGTGTGCTGGTGACCGCGTTGTACCGTCCCGAGCAAGCGGTTGCCAGGCGCACGTTCTCGTTGCCGACGATGTCGTAGCGATGGAAACCATCGATTGCGGTCTGGCTCTCGATCATCAGCGCTTCCGGAGTGCCGGATACGTTCGCCGCGAAATTTACGCCGCCGCGCCATCCTCCGTCTTTTCCGCTCAGCAACTTGGTGATCTGTCCAAGTTGCCCGTTCTGCCATTGCACAGTGAACTGCACCGGGGTCAACCGTAAGCTAGTAGCGCGCTGCCATGTTGCATTGATCTGGAGCAGACCGGTATCGGTGAGATTAAAATCCGTGCGCACGGGCGCGGCCTTGATACGAGCGCTCCAGGAATTTTCTGAATCCTGCCAAAGCGCTACGTCGGCATCCATCAGCGCGTACGACTTCTTCGTCTGTCCCAGCTTGAAATTGATGCGAGCATGGCCGGCTTCGAGATAGGGGAATGCCGGCCGCCGCTCGTAAACGCCCTTTGCGGTCGGAGCCGCGGGAATCTGCGCGTTGCGCTCGAGCAGGCTCGCCAGGTTCCAGCGGCCTTCGTTGCTGCGGACCAGGTTGATGCTGGGCTCGGTTGCGCTCAGGGTGGCGATCTCGAGTCGCCCGCGGAGCAAGGAACGAAACCGGATCGCGGCGGAAACGTCCTGCGCGCGGATCATCGGTTCCGCGCTGAATGACGGATCGTCGTAGATGACGAGTCCTTCAAGATCAAAGCCCGGCCGCGGCAGAAGATGAAGGCGTACGTTGTCGAGCGCAACCCTGCGTCCGAGAGCGCTTCCGATGGACGTAGCGATCCGGTTTCGCAACCGGTACACGCCGGGCCGGAACAGAAACAGGATCAGCAGGAGAGCCGCGACGGCAGCCACCCCGCGCCTGAATCGTAGAAAGTTAGACCCCGGAAACATCACCGCACGATCCTGAGAGTGCGCGACCATCGTGTCTCATCAAAAAAGTGAATGATGATGTGGGCCAGGAACCCCAACCGGTCGCCCATGCTGCGCATCTCGTATTGGTTGTCCGGGGTTTCAAACGACCAGTAGATAAACATGGGGCGGCCGATTATGTTCGCTCGCGGAACAAAGCCCCAGAAGCGGCTGTCGTAGCTCACGTCACGGTTGTCGCCCATGGCAAAGTAGCTGTCCGGGGGCACAACGATGTCATCTCCCTGAATATGCGAAGGGAGTTCCTGCGCCCATTTTTCGTTTCTTACTCCGTATGCTTCCGACGGCGGCACGGCGGGAAAATTATCTGTGTAAGGGTTGTGCTCCTCCCGTTTGTGGCGAACGAAAGGCTCAACGAGTTTCTCACCGTTGCGGTAGACGACGTCATCGCGCAGGTGGATGTGGTCGCCGGGAGTGCCGATGATGCGTTTCACCAGGAATAGACCCGGTTGCTCTGGGGACATGAACACAGCAATTTCGTCGCGGTGGACATCGCGATAGGGCATCAGCGGCCCCATCCAACGTGTTCGCGCGGCGAACTGCACGCGGTTCACGAATACGTGGTCGCCGATGAGCAAAGTGTCTTCCATCGAACTGGAGGGAATCTCAAACGCCTGCAGCACAAACGTGATGATGAACAGGCCGGTGACCAGCACTCCCGCGAGGGACGCCAGGAATTCCACCGTGGTCTCGCGCGGCTTTTCGCCCACCGGCTTTTTGTTACCCACGACTTCTTCTCTTTCTATTTTCGGCACGTTCGATACCTGTTTCAGAAATTCTCTCAGCGCACCAGCTTGAGCGTGCGCGACCAGCGCGTCTCATCGAAGAAGTGAACGATGATGTGCGCCAAAAATCCAAACCGGTCGCTCGCGCTGCGCATCTGGTACTGATCTGCCGGAGTAATAAATGACCAGTAGATGAACATAGGCCGGCCGATCACGTTTTCCCGGGGAATGAATCCCCAGTAACGGCTGTCTTTGCTCACGTCGCGATTGTCGCCCATCCCAAAATAACTGTTCGGAGCGACCACCACGTCGCCGTCCTGTATATGGGAGGGCAGCGTGACTTGCCAATCCTGGCTTGTCACCCCGTACAGCTCCGATGGAGGCACGGCAGGAAAGTTGTCCCGGTAGGGATCGTAATTCGCTACTTTGTGCTGGACATATGGCTCAACCAGTTTCTCGCCATTGCGGTACACGGCACCATCGCGCAAGTGAATACGGTCACCGGGGATTCCAATAACCCGTTTCACCACGAATAGACCTTTTTCCTCCGGCGACAGAAACACCACTATGTCGCCGCGGCGAATATCGCGATAAGGCAGCAGCGGACCCATCCAATGCGTCGGTGGCGCGAACTGCTCCCGGTTCACGAATACGTGGTCGCCGATGAGCAAAGTGTCTTCCATCGAACTAGAAGGAATCTCAAACGCCTGCAACACAAACGTGATGATAAATAGGCCGGTGACCAGCACGCCCGCCAGTGAGGCGAGAAATTCCACCGTCGTCTCGCGCGGCTGTTCATCCACCGGCTTTTTGTTATCTGCGATTTCTTTCTTTGGCACGTTCGATACCCGTTTCAGAGGATTTTGTCTGAGCGCACCTTCATCAGCGCACCAGTCTGAAGGTGCGTTCCCAGCGCGTTATCTGCAACAAATGAGTTACCGCGTAGGCAAGGTGATAAAGTCTATCACCCACGGTTGGTGATCCGGGAAGATCATTGTTCAAATTGCCCGAGGACCAGTAAATCAAAAGCGGACGCCCAATGATATTTTCGCGCGGCACGAATCCCCAGTACCGGCTGTCCTGGCTGTCATCGCGATTGTCACCTAGAACAAAATAATGGTCCTCGGGAATAATCAACTGGTGGTCTTCCACCAGTTTCGGCATTTCTTTCCACCATTTCGCATCCACTCCGTAGTCGGGAGAATCAGTGCGAGGGAAGTCGTCGCGATAGAAATTGCGGAGCGCGGTGATGTACTGCACATAGGGCTCGTGCAGCGGAGCGCCGTTGATATAGACACGCTTGTTGATGAGGCGCAGGCGATCTCCGGGCAAGGCGACCACGCGCTTCACAAAGTCCTGCGCGGGATTCACAGGATAATGAAAGACAATGACGTCTCCGCGCCGGATGTTGCGGTAGGGCATTAGACGGTTCCACCCCGTGCTGCCGCCGTAGCAAAACTTATCGACCAGCAGATAGTCGCCGATCAGCAGCGTTTGCTCCATGGATTCCGAAGGGATGGTGAACGCCTGCACGAGGAAGGTAACCACAAAAACGGCGATCACGACCGTTCCCGCGACCGACTGAATGGTCGTGGGCCAATCCCCGGCGGAAATCTTCTCACTCCATGACATAACGAAAAAAGCAATCCTGTCGAGACGGGGCTGGCCCGTCTCTTGCGCGTCGCGCCCCTAAATGTTGCGTTCGGTCCGAGACGCGGCAAGCCGCGTCTCTACGGAAGACTTGATGCGCGGGGCAAGGCGGCCAGGTGCTCCAGAGCCTGGCGCGCCGCTTCCTGTTCCGCCCGTTTCTTGGTTGCACCCTGTGCCCGTCCCACGAATTGCCCCATCTCCGGCTCCGGCAATCTCACCTCGACCGTGAAGGTTTTCTTGTGTTCTGGTCCTTCCTCATTCACGAGCGCGTAGACCGGCTGCGATCCTCCTCTGGCCTGCAACGCTTCCTGCAACGCGGACTTGAAATCCATCACCGGAATGGCGCTGGTCTCAAGTTTCATGTGGGCCAGTTCCGGTTCCACAATCACGCGCACGATAAAGTCTCGCGCCACCGGCCACCCGCCGTCGAGATAGAGCGCCGCCAGGATCGCTTCCAGTGCGTCCACTTGCAGGCTTGCCTTGTTGCGGCCACCGCTTTTTTCTTCGCCGCGGCCGAGCCGCATGTAATGACCGATCTGAAGCTGCTCGGCCACCCGCAGCAGATGCCGCTGTCCGACTAGATGCGCACGCAGCTTGGAAAGGTGCCCTTCCTGGAATTCAGGGAAGCGGTGGAAGAGCGCCTCGCTGGCGGCCAGCCCCAGTACGGCGTCTCCCAGGAACTCGAGCATTTCGTTATCGCCGCTAGGCGAATTGCCGCTAGACGAATTGCTGCCAGCGCCCAGCGCCTGCACCTCGCGCGCTTGCGAGCTGTGGGTAAGGGCCTGCTCGAGCAGTTCCCGGCGCTGGAAGTGGTGACCCAGGCTTTCTTCCAGCGCCATGATTTCGCGTGACTTCATCACAAAGCGGAGCCATGGTCCTTCGGCCGAATTTTGGTAGAGACGCGGATTGCCAGCGTCTGACTTGCCCGCGCCCTGAGACGCGGCAAGCCGCGTCTTACAGACAGGCGGCGGTTAGTTCTTTGGCGGACTCTGCGGTGGGGCTGGAGCCGCGCCTCCAGTAAGCTGTTGCAAGCGATCGCGTTCGTGGCGCGCCGGGGTTCCTATCACGGTGTTGTCCTGCGTCATTTCCACGGCGCGGTTTGCCACCTTGAGAGCCTCCGGATATTTTCCCTGCTTATCGAGCGCCAGCGCGAGACGGAGAATGACCACTGAATCCGGATTGCTGGGGAACGCGTCGATCGACTTTTGCAGATTCTCCTGCGCTCCCGCATAATTCTCTTTCTTGAACTCAATGGTGCCGAGAATCGAATACGCATTCGAGCGCAGCAGCGATTTGTAGGCGTCGATCTTATCCTGCGGCGTCCCGGCGGGGACGTTGACGTCGGTGTCCACTGTCTGCGTAGCCTTCTGTGCCATCGAGATCGCTTCGCCATAACGCTGATCTTTGTCGATATCCGAGTCGCGCGTTCTCTCGGCGATCACCTCGGCGACGATTACCAGAGCTTCGGGATCGTCCGCGTCAAAGCTGAGCACCTTGCGGCCCATGGCTTCGGTCTTCTCGGCGTTGTTGGCACTCTGGTAGATTCGCATTGCGTTCTTATAAAGCAGCACGCGAAGTTCACTGTCTGGGAACTTGGTAGCAAAATCGTCAGATGCTTTCTCGAGCGCGGCAGCATCGGTATTTGCCGCCGCCGCCTTCCAGGCATCGAACTCCGGCTGGGTCTTGGCTTGTGGTGGACGCTTTCCCGCTGGCACCGGCGTGGCACCCTGATTTGCACCCTGCGCTGGCGCCGCTTGACCCGCTGCCGGCGGGTTCTGCTGTGCTGGCTGTGCGCTGTTCTGGGCCTTGGCCCAAACCGCGACCGTCAGTGTGCCTAGACTCAGTATCCCTACAATGACTGCTGCTCGCTTCATGCTGTCTCCCCTAGTGCAAGATTTCAAACCTTAGATTTCATTGCGTAGGGACAGCCGCCCCCGGCTGTCCGCGAAAGCGCAGTTCGCCTACTCCGGCTGCCTTGCCACGGGAGGCTCATACGGCTGTTCCAGACCCTTTTGCGCCGCTTTTTTCGCTTCTGGAAGCGCGCCTCCGGCCGTGTCTAGCGCCGCTCGATATTGGTCCAGCGCAGCGAACCGATCCTCTTTTAAATCAAAAATGCGGCCCAGGTAAATATGCGACCAGGCAATCACCTTGGGCTCACGCGCCGTCTGCAGCGCCTGTTCGAAATATTTGCGTGCTCCATCCATGTCCCGATTCGCCGTGGCGACTTCCGCTAAGATGAACAGCGCGTGTCCCGAATCTTCTTCCTGCTCATCGAGCGCCTGCTGCGCCAGTTTCTGCGCGGTTTCCGGATCGCCCGCCGCCAGTCGCCGCTCGGCGTTCAGCAGCAGGTGCTCGTTCCGGCGGCCAGCCAGGTGCAGCAGTTCCGGCGCCGCTTCGCCCGAGAACTGAACCAGCGATGCCCGCTTCATTTCTTTGCCGACGTCAATCGAGCCGACCAGGCTCGCATAGGCATCGCGCATGCCCGCCGGATCTTTTTCGAACTTGACCAGCGCGTCGTAGAAATAGCGAGTCAGGACGTATCCTTCCTTGTCAGCTTCGTCGATGCCCTGGGCGCGCTCCGCCTCCGGAATCTTGGTCAAGCGCTCTTCAATCGCCCGCACCAGGCATTCGGTCACCAGCAGCGAAATGTTGATCTTGAAAGCTTCATCCATGGGAGCCATCTTCACGTCGTCGAGCAACGGTTCGAGACGTTTGAACAAGCTCCCGTTTTTCATGGCCAGCGGATCCAGAAGATAATGCAGATACGTATGCCGAATCTGCTGCATCTTGATCGTCGTACTCGATGTTGGCGAAATCACGACGTAGTAATCCGACGCGTAATTGCGCGCGTTGGTCTGGCTGGGCGCGCCCATCGCATCCAGATAGACCGTAAACTGCCGTCCCAGGTAGCCCGACGATGGTAGCTTCAGATAGATCTCGGTGTCGAACGTCATCTTCGCCAGCGGATCGTGATAGATCTCGGTTAATTCCGTGTAGCGCGCGCGGTGGCGCTCCCAAATCGCATGCAAAACGATCTTCTGGTAGAAGGCCTGCATCAGCGGCACCATGTCTGCCACCGCTGCGGCATCGGGCGGAAGCTCCGCCTGCTTCACTTTCAGTGCGAAAGTCGGCGGCTCCTCCAGATAGAGCGCCAGCGATACATACTGGGACAAGTCGTGCGCGGCCTCCGGCGCCTGGTGTTGGCGGTAGAATCCGCACATTGGAGCAATCACGTCCAGAGCTCCGGCCGTATTCGCGACCGCCTTGGCAACTTCCGAGCGGATCTGCGTCCGCTGCGGGTCGGACGCATTCAGCTCCTGGTCATAGCCGCACGTGTTGATGACGACGAGCACCGTGAACAGCGTCTCGCTGGTTTCCAGAGACACCTGCGGCCGGGTCTGCGCAAAGACAGTCGACGCGAACAGCACGACTGCCAGGCTCAGAGCGAATGCCAGTCGAACCCGTTGTTGTCCCAGGAAACAGCTTCTGATCTCAGGCATAGATGGATGGCTAGAACCATAGTGTACGAACTGGTCAATTCGAGGTCAAACCGAGAAGGCTGGAACAGTCGCTGGAAGATGGGTTGGCGAGTGAATCTCGCTGCACATCGCTTAGGGATGCCACAAGTTCTTACGCCGGTAGAGACGGGGCCTGCCCCGGCTCAGAGACGCGGCAAGCCACCGTCTTTACGGGAAATCGAATGCCCTTTTAGATTTAGAGGCGGCTGCTAACCCTTAACGCTAATCTTGGAAAAAGAGAGCACCGCCGTCCCCGCCGTCGGCCGCCCCATGGAAAGCGCGGGATGGAAGGTCGTGAAAATCAGAAGGTTCTTTAACTGCGGCAGCACCGCCTTCGCGTCGTCCGGCTGCGACAGGATGCGGTAATCCTCCACGCGGCCATTAGCATCCACGTAAGCTTCAATCACCACCGCATCGTCGCCCATATTGCCGAGCGACGTGCCGAAGGCCGACTGCTCGAGTTGAGGCCCGGTGTACAGCATGAGCGGAACGTCTCCGCTGCTGGCTTGCAGTTCTGCTGGCAAGGCAAAGAAGCCAAGCAGCAGTCCGAAAGTCAATACGGCGCTGAGCAGCCCCGCCGTGGCCGGAACCATGAAAGCGTTGAGCGCATTTTCCAGCCTCATCAGCACACCTTCAAACCGCGGACGGCGCGACTGTGCGGCCTCGCGCGAAATCGCAAGCCGCAACTTCAAAGCCAAGTCGGCCGGTGCCTTCTTCGGACCCAGACTGGCCAGTAACTCTTGCGTGCGCTGCATCGCGGCATATTCCTGCTCGCAACCAGCGCATTGGGCCACGTGACGCGTGAGTGCTCGCATCTCGGCTCCGCTCACGCGGCCGTCGAGATATGGCGAGAACAACTGCTTAATCTCAGCGCACTTCATGGCGTCACCTCAAGCTCTCTGCCACCACGCGAACTCTCCCTCGAAATCTGGGTTGCGCCGTTCAGCCGCTCGTTGGCGGGAACGTTGCCAGGAACGACAAGGCCTAACTCCGGACCCACTTCCCGGACATATCCTGTCAAGTTCTTGCGCAGCGCGTCGCGTCCCCGTGTGATGCGTGACTTCACGGTTCCCAGCGAAATCACCAAAACTTCCGCAATCTCCTCGTACGACATTTCTTCCAGATCGCGAAGAATCAACGCGGTCCGATACGGCTCAGGCACCTGTTGCAGCGCCTGCTCCACGGCCGCGCGCACTTCGGTATGGGCAAACTTTTCAAACGGAGACTCGCCCGGGTCGACCAGTCGTTCTTCTCCTGAATATTCAAACTCGCCCGCCGCAATGGGATCAATCGGCGTTTCCTGCGCCTTATGCCGGAACCACCAGCGCCTCCGATTAGCCGCCTCGTGCAGCGCGATGCGGTAAATCCAGGTCTTCAGGCTAGACTCGCCGTGGAAATGTTTCATACCGCGGAACACTTTCAGAAAAACATCTTGCGTAGTGTCCGCCGCATCCGACGGATCATTCACGATGCGGTAAATGAGCCCGTAGATCGGCTGGTGAAACTCGCCGATCAGCCAGGAGTATGCGTCTTCCGAACCCGCCTTCAGTTCAGCAATAACGGCGGACTCCTGAGTTCGGGCCCCGATAGCGCTGGCAAGATCGCCCAATGTAATAGCTCCCGCCATGGTGGCGTTGCTCCCAATTATAGAGTCAGTCGAGCCCCAACGGCGGGAATCTTCACGTTTGCAGAAACCACTGCCGGGCGATCTTTTCCCGCCTAATTACTTAGACCCCGCAGGAGCCCCTAGAGTTCCAGCGGCAAGCCCAATGTTTGCAACACGTATTAGGGCGGTAGCGGGGCGGGTTGCAGGGACAGCCGATAATCAGTTGGGCGGCGAGGTATTCGGCGGAGTGTCTATTGTTGCCGGCGCCGGCTTTGGTTTCGTCACTTTCTTTTTGGCTGGCTTCTTTGGAGGCACGGTGTCATCCACCACAATCTTTTGTGGGGGCGGAGGTGGTGGCGCCGCCGACAGCCTTTTTACTTGCACGCGCAAACGCGTTAACTCGTCTTCCTTGCTGGCGGTCAGTTTCTGCATGCGCTCGCCAAGGGTTCGACGCGCACTCTCCAATCCGTTCATGTCGTTGCTCAGACTCTGATACTCATCTTTGGATCCAAACGCTCCCGCCGATTCCGCTACTGAACGGAAGTAGTCGTACAGCACAACCAGATTCCGGTAGAGTTTGAAACTGGCGCCCAGATCTTCTGGTGAGCTTTTCAGCTGCGCAATCATCTCCGGCAGCGCCGACTGCAGGTTGCGCTGGATGGATTCCACGTCCGCCAGGGTCTGGCGCTTGGTCGCGCCGTCGGTCTTCCATTTTTCGATATGCGTCTTGGCGAGATCGGATTGAATGCTCTGGGCCGTCTGCTCCAATTGCGTCAGGATGCCGTTCACTTCGCTGACCGAAGCATAAGCAACCGGCGGCTGCGCCTCCGTCGCCCGTCCAGCTACGTCTTGCGCGCCCACCGCTACCGGCGCAAGCAGAGCTGTCAATAGGGCGATGAAACAAAAAAGTGACTGAACGAGAATATTCCGCGAGTTCGCCATGGGGCTCCGATTGTGTGCTCTGTGTTTGCCAACCATATCCTATTTGACGTTGACCACCCGAGTCGAGTTGGCGGCGGGTTGGTTTAGCGATGAGCACGCAAAAACGCTGAACCACCAAGGACACGATGACGAAGGCTTTTGGTCAGGCGTTCCTTCGTGTACCTTTGTGGCGTTAACCGAGTTTGACGCGGCGGCGAAGCTAAGCGAGAATTGAATGATAGCAATCGCCCCCGTTACCCGAGTGGGCCTGTGGCGCAGCTGGGAGCGCGCTTCCATGGCATGGAAGAGGTCGTCGGTTCGATCCCGACCAGGTCCACCAATTTTCTCCCCAGTATTTACGCGGGTTTCCCGCACATCAGCACTTTCCAAAATCTGCTCAGTTCGGGCGCTTGTCACAAAGTTGTCACAAACCGCATGTGCACAGATTTCGGTGCAGAGCGTTTTTATGGGCTGGCATCCGGATTGCTCCGTACGGGAGGGGCCCGACCTGAGGAGAATTCAACAAAACCATGGGAAGGCCCAGACACGCCCGCCATCAAATAGTCACGGGGCCTCCGGCCACTCACTCCGGGTTGGCCCAAGCACGATGAATCCCTACTCGGCAGCGCGCTGAGCTGCCGCCCAGCGCTGATGTCCACGTTCCGAGTGTGTCGCGCTAGGGGCATTTTTTACTGGTAGGCGGTTGAGCCAGTCGATCAAATCACTGTGTAGGATCACCGTACGCCCCATCAACTTCCGAGCACGTAAGCCTCGTTCGGGATCTTTCGCGTAGAGCTTGATCGCGTTATAGAGCAAACCCTTGCTTGCATTGATTGCGTCTGCCGCGCCTTTTACGCTGTGAGCAAGGGGCTGAACAGTAGCTAGTTGTCGGGAGTCAGAACGCCGCACTTGGGACCTCGACTTTAGAGGGAGATCCCCATCAGTCAGAGTTCCCTTTTCCTGCTCCTGGACGACTCGCAATCGGCCAGCTGATACTGCGTCATCGAGACGGCTCGATTGTCCATTTGAGCGGTGCAGACGTGAAACATCGGCCGCGTCAGACAGGCCTTGCGCTGGCTGTGGCTTTAGATCAAGAGAGGGCTGGCTGGACATACTTAAGCTCCGAAATCTGAATCCGGGCTAGATCGTGCGGTTGTTCGCACGACGGTTTCCGTGAGGCTATGTTTAGACCCATAACGAAAACCCGTCAAATGGACGCCAAGTACGGGTTTTTGGCTTGGACTAGGCAAGATTGCATCGCGTACATGTGTCTTCAGGGGTATAGACATTCGAACTGTTCTTCCGCCACCAACTTCCTGCCTAGAAAACAAGGCTATTCGTATTCGGCTGACGCTTAAGCTCCGGCCAGAAGACCGAAGGCGAGATTGTAGGCTGCATGCATGAGGGCTGGGGCTGTCGTCGAGCCCGAAGCCATGCGGACCCAGCCGTAAGCGATCCCTGTCGCGGTAAACGTCAAGCAGTGCCCCAGATTCGTCGGCCCATGAAAAATCGCGAAGATAGCAGCGGTAATAATTATGGCCGGTATGGTCCCCATGCTCTGAGCGAGAAGTGGCATTAAGCATCCTCGGAAGAGCGACTCCTCAAGAATTGGGCCAAGTACGAGCCCCAGGATGAGCAACTCGCTGATTGGAATGGGCGGCGTGACCTGGTTCCGAAGCCGTAGATATAGTGCAATGCCAGCCGCAAAAGATGACCCCAGCATGAGAGCGATGACGATGTAGCGCATTTGAGGGACTACCCAACCGAGCGGCTTGAGCACTGGTTGCCGGTAACGAAGCCTGAGAATGAAATAGAGTCCGCCGCTCAATACCGCAATCACTGCGGATTGCAATCCGGTGCCTGGGCTGTCCATCGCGGACCGCGAGAGAAACTGAAAGCGCACGAGGAGACGAAGGATCAGGCCCAGCAAAACGGCGAGTAAAAGAAAAGCGCCGATGTCCTCGTAACCCCAAAACGGCTGAGGCTCAAACCGCGTATTCCTGATTACTAACCACTGATCTTTCGCTTCTCCACGGATTCTCATGCTTTAAAGCGCATACAGGTTCTGAAATTCCGGAACCACACGGAAGGCCGCAGTCGGAGGCCGCACAGTGTCTCCTACCTGGTCGATGTGCGTCGGTTTAGCATTGCCAAGAAACCGCGATCCCTCCCTAATGTGCTCGATCCTCTCGGGGTCGAAGCCCATCAATCGAGCGCACGTGGCATCTGCTGCTACTGGATCATCAGCAAGCACAATCTTGCCGAGAGGCCGCGGAGTGCCGTTGAGCGGGCCGTTGCCCTCCATGGCGATGATGCCGTCAGCGATCACGAAATGTATAGGAACAGTTGCGCACAAATCGAGAATGCTTTCCTGAATGCCTTTCCAGTGCAGGATATTCTTCGGCCAGCCGTAGCGCGCGCCAGGGACAATTCCAAAAATGTTCTTCATTGCGAGTGTCACGCCAGACCAGTGATGCGTCTTGATCTTCGGCATCGACACGAGAAAGTCCGCCGTCAGCACGGTCCGAGGAAGCCAAAGCTGTTGCATCCCGCTATAAGCGGCTTGAAGCGGCATGCGGATCAGTTCGTCACGATTAAGGTCGACGAATCGGATTTTCTCGTCACGAAGTGATTCCTCATAGCCACTCTGAGAGAGCACTAAACGAGTATCACGTTGATGTCCTGGCCCCTCGGCGATGACGACAGACTTCGCTCCCAAGCGACGGAACGCCTCCACTGCTGCCAACACCAAGATCGGGTGGGTGTTGATGGCGTCCCCTGGGAGGTAATCGACCAAATTGGGCTTGAGTACTACCGTCTTGCTGCGGACATCGAGCGGAAAAAGCCGTAATCCCTCGCGGAGAACTTGGTCAAGTTGCTGGGAGTACTGCTCCGCGTGCAGGACCGCCACCCGCGATCGCTTAGGGCGCCGGTCGAAGTGGTATTTCGGCAGCAGGAAGGGAGCAGAAACGGAAGCCCCGGCGCATAGTGCCGCGCTTCCGATGACGAAATCTCGGCGTGTAGTCCTCAAGGCGTCACTCCAAGCTTGGGCAATGCCTGTTCGTGATCGAGCGCGAGGCCGACCAGCGCAATCGTGTTCGTGTCTTCGATGTGGAACAGATTCGGAAGCGCAAGCAGCGCGCGACGCACCGAGGTAGTCGGTCGCCGGTGTGCGGCGAGTGCAAGAATTGCCCACGCGAGGCTCCAGGGCGCCGTGAGGGTCGGAGCAGTACGTTCTAGATAGTTGAGAGAGGTTTGTACAACTGGGTCTTGTGGCCGGTAGCAGAGCGCCAAGAGCGCAATTGCCGTGTCGTCGGGGTGCGGTGCAACGGCGGCCCCGTAAACGACGCCGTTTCCCGCATTCCATCCTCCACCGGGACAAGCGCGATCGATAAGCATCTCGACTCCGCGCTTCACGCGCGAAGGGGCCAATTCGAAACCGCCACAAGAACAAGGCAACTGGTTTAGGGCGAGGATCGCGAATGCGGTAGGCACAACCCAACTGACCGTGTCAGGAAACCACGGCCAGCCGAACTTGTCAGGATCGAATCGAACATGGCGATCAGTAGTGCGGAACTTCCACTTCCAGAACCAATCGCCCTCTTTGCCAGCGTTGCTCAACAGCCAATGAAGACCCTTCAGCCGAGCGGGTATAGCGGATACGAAGTCACGAAGAGTGATCGGCAACCAGCGATGTTAGCCAGGAGCCGTCATGGTCGTCTCCTACGAACACGGGCCAGCTCCCGTTTGGATTCTGCTCGCGGAGCAAGAAAGCTTGAGCACGCTCTCGTGCGTCTGTGGCTTGCGATCCGACTGCAAGCAACGAATAGCATGTGGGCTCCAGTGCTGGCTGTGCTGAGGACACCAGCGCAGACCAGCCTCCACACGGAAGCTGCCTACGAAGAAGTTCGGCGGATAGCTCGCTGGGAACCACAAAAGAGACTCCTCGCCTCGGGTACTTGTAGACTGAGTCGGCTTTTCAGTCAAAAGGCCGCGATGAAAGAGAACGAGCGGGTCGGAAACTCAGGCAACATCGATAGCGAAGTTACGGGAACACCCGTAGTCAGTGAAAGCGCAATTGGTGAGATAACACTCAGCGTCTCAATTCTGAGAAAAACTGGCGGCGCCCGCTGTTGGTGTTAGGGATTTGATTCGAGGTCAAACCTGTCAACAGATTACCAGCAATGTTGCAATTGGTAACGAATGGCGAGTGTACGCGGTTCTGCGTTACGCCAGGAATTCAGCGCTCACGCACAATTCAGTCAAATTGCGATCGGTGAAACTAAACGTGAACTCGTCGAGCAATTCGCCGCTCCGTAATCGGCCGCCCGGAAGGTCCGCGGGACACCGCTGAGAAACTCGGCAATGTTCAGGCAGAACGCGATTGGTCAGAAAAATCGAGCGGCTCTCCTCAGATGCCGGGCTGGTCAGCAACAGCGCGATTGGTAAAATTCCGCTTGGGCCGCACTTTTTGGTCTGAACTCGTTTCTTGCACGCAGTGTCGAGGCTCGAAGAAACTCAACACGCTGCCCCGCTAATGCAAGGACTTCCTTATTTGAGATCAGTTGCAGATCCCCGCTAGGGAGGACGGCGATGCGCCACGCCTTCGCGCAAAACGGACAGCTTTGAGAAGTGCAAAAGAACTCCTTCCGGTGTAGTGTTCACGCCCGGAAGGTAGCCAAGGTGTTCTCGTCTGCATGCGAACTCGCCGAGAAGCTGAGGGCTGCGCGTTACATCATTGATCCGGTAACGCTGGAAGTGGTGTACCTAGCTGCCCGTATGCACAAGCCGCTGTTGGTGGAAGGTCCACCGGGTTGCGGCAAGACCGAGTTGGCCTGTGCTGTGGCTGACGCGGCTGGCACAGTTATAGAGCGCCTCCAGTGTTATGTCGGGATCACGGAAGAGAAGGCCATTGGGAAATTCGACGAAGCGCTTCAAAAGCTGTTTCTTGAGACTGACGGCGAAAACCTCCACAACAACTGGCAGGAACTGCGGCGACAACTACACACGCTCGATTTCTTTTGCGACGGTCCCTTACTGCGTGCTTTGCGTCATCAAGACCGGCCTTGTGTCCTTCTTGTTGATGAGGTCGACAAGGTGGACCACAGTTTTGAGGCTCTACTGCTGGAGATCTTGAGCGCTTGGCAGATTACCGTACCCAAGCTGGGAACGATTCGAGCCACCACGATTCCCTTTGTCGTTCTGAGTTCAAATGAAGAAAGACGTTTGGGTGATCCGCTCAGACGCCGCTGCCTTTATCTGCGTTTCGAGTACCCGACAGTCGAACGGGAGCGCGAGATTCTGTCAGTCCGCAGCAGTACTGAAAGCTTGCGAATGCGCGGGCAGCTTGCCGGCCTTGCGCATGCGCTTCGCGGCTGGAACATGGAGAAGCCCCCCTCCATCGCGGAGATGTTGGATTTGGCGCAGGCACTGGAAATCCTTGGGGTGGAGGAAATTTCACACGAGCAACGGGACTTGCTGCTTCCGCTGCTGGCCAAGACCGAAGCAGACCGTAAGCGCCTGAAGATGCGAGCTGGGTTCGAAGGGCTTGTGGCCGACTCGAAGCGCTATCGCGACGAACTTATGGCTGAAGAAGAGCAGAAGCTTGCCGCTGGTCTGGAGGCAGTAGCTTGAACTGGGCAAAAGTGTGCGCAGTCGTTTTGCTCGCGGTGGGAACTGCCAGAGCGCAAAGGGCGGACGTCCGCCAACCACGAGACCTCTCTATGCGTTGGGTGGAATATTACGCAGCCATCTACCGGGTGCCGATTGAGTTGGTGGAGGCGATCATCGACGAAGAATCCGGCTGGAAGCCATACGCAGTTTCGAGCAAAGGAGCAGCGGGAATCATGCAACTCATGCCGGGAACGGCGGTGCGTTTCGGCGTACACAACCGCTTTCGCATCGACGAGAACATCCATGGCGGCGTCGCCTATCTGGCCTGGCTAAGCCAGAGATTCAAGGGTGATCTTCGCCTTATAACAGCGGCGTACTACGTGGGCGAATATCCGATTTCTCTGCGCGGACTCGATTATTCCTGCCCTGATGTCCAGGAGTACGTTCAGCGCGTGTCACAACGTTACCGTGCAAGACGAATCGCCCTCAAGGAACAGGCAGGGCACACGCAAAGGGCGAGGTGATGAAATGAAAAGCGTACGAGTTCTTGGTTGGTTGTGGGTATTGATCCTGGCGACTGCCGCCAGCGCACAGCTGATGACAGTCGATCCACAGGTTCGCTCCAAAGCAACCGCAGATCAGAAGATTACAACGATTGAGCTCACGGCCCATTTCGTAACCGCTATCCGAGTGCCCGAACCGGTGAATTCGGTCGTGGTCGGCGATCCGGCACGCTTTCAAGTGGAGCACTCTGAACACGAACCGGAGTTGGTGTTCGTCAAGGCTTTAACTACGGAAGATGCTGAAAGCAATCTACTGATTTCCACAGCGAGAGGGCGCGAGATCAGTTTTCTGCTCGTCAGCCACCGCCGCGGCAGCAGCCCTGCCAGAGTGGATTTCTTGGTGCGCTACCATACCGCCGGCGGCTTTCTGATTGAACCCGAAGCCGTTCCTTTCGCACTGGTCGCGCAGACTACGAGCGTATCGAAACCGCAGTCTACCACCGGAGTTCCAACCGCAGCTATGCAGGCGGGTGTGACCTTGATGCCGGTCGCGCTCAACCAGGCGGCAGCGCAGGGAGATTCGAATCGGCGTGGGTCTGATTCTCTCGATAGCTTGCTCGAACGTCAACAGCGGGCGCCGTTGCCGGTGCTTTATGGAGAACGAATGGAAGGCGATGAGGTCAAGGGCGACCGCCTGCGAACGGGCATAAGCGAAGTGCTCGATGGCGGCCAACAAGTGATCGTTCTGTTTTCGGTTGTCAATACAAGTAGGCACGCGATCCTGCTCATGCCGCCGCAGATTCAACTGGGCGGCAAACAGAGATCAGGGAAGCTTGTGAAACACGAGCATTGGTCGACGGCAGAGCAGTTGCCGGTCGTTGACTTCCGTCTAAGCCGTCGACGGATTGGACCAGGGGAGCGCGCCGATGGCGTCGTCGTGTTTGA
The DNA here is from genome assembly GCA_963772195.1 of uncultured Acidobacteriaceae bacterium. GTDB lineage: Bacteria > Acidobacteriota > Terriglobia > Terriglobales > Acidobacteriaceae > Acidiflorens. The sequence goes on from CAVYWE010000009.1 coordinate 79,597, forward strand.
GCGTCCCCCTTACAAGCGGTCTACGGAAACGTTGTTTCTGCAAATGGCCGAGTCCGGCGCGGTAGATAAGCCGGCTTTGGCGCCGATTGGTTTTGGAGTCAGCACTCTGAGGGAGGCAGCGAATCATGCCCAATGAGGAACCGAAGAACAACCTCAATACGCAAACAGGTGGTGTGTCAGAACTCGACGAGGAGACGGAGCAAGAGGAGACCCACAAAGGAAATTGGCGCGAGGTCTTTCGCACCGCCTTCGAGCGAGCACGGCGACAACACAAACCTGCGGCCGGACGTCAGGAGCTTGGCCGCGACAAGAGCAAAGCTTTCTTTCTGCTGGTGGGGACGGGTATCGCTCTGCTCCTGCTCTTCTTCGGAGTCTTTTCCTCTTCCAAGAAGCGTACTCCGCTCCCGGGAGAAACGCCGCATGGTCAAGCTGGCCTTGGACGAAAGGTAACTCCCGGACAGGAAAACACAGATCCGAGTACCGCAGCAACTCCCATGCTGAGTGCGGATATCCGCTCAACCGACTCCGGACCCTCCGGGCAGGTGACGCCCGAAGACGTCGGGCGGACTTCGCGGACCAGCGGCCTTCCTTCGGCAGTAAACACGAAGCCATCGCCGGCGAAGAGCAATCACTCGCAGGATTACGCGCTGAGCAAGGTCGATTTCTCTGACCCTTTAGTAGGACAGGGTAATACAGTTCCCCAGCCACCACCCGCTCCAACTTCGGGCCAGGATCTGAGCGCCGAATTGAAGAAGCCTTCTCTGGTCTTTGTTCGTTCAGTCGAAGCCAAACCGGCAATTAAGCCAAATACTCCCAACGATGACGAGGAAACTCTGGCACTACCGGCGGGAACACGCTTGGTAGCGCGTCTGCAGGCTCCAGTGAGTTCGGCCGTTACCGCTCCAGTGGTAGCCGTTGTGGAATATAACTACGAGCGAGATGGTCAGATTGTGCTACCAGCTGGGGCGAAGGTGTTCGGCCGTCTGGCACAAGTCAACTCTTCAGGCTACGTTGCCATTCAATTCAATCAGGTGGATATGCCGGATGGAACGGCCGAAAAGATCGACGCTTCGGCCATGGATCTGAACTTCGGCCCGTTAAAGGGTTATGTGTCCGGCAAAAGGACCGGAACAAAGTTTCTGGTGCGCTCTCTTACGGGGCTCGGAACAGTAGCGTCATATCTGGTGGGGCCGCAGGCATCGAGCTCTGAGGGGCTAATTTCCACGAATACCCTGATGCGCGAACGGCTGGCCGATAACGTGGCGACGGCAGGCCAAGAGGAGTTGAATGGTCTGGCTTTCAATCAGAATCTAGTCGTCACGGTTCCGGGTAACACTCGCTTTTACATTGTTGTTCAAAAGGCGACCGCAGATCATGTTGCCACCAACTCGGGATCGCGCAATGCATCGAGCAGTACCGCAGGTTTTAATGGCGGCGTGCCTACGCTTGAGGAGCTTCGGCAGTTGATTCAGTTGAGGCACGAAATCAACGAGCTCTACGCCCAAGGCAACAGCCAGCCAGCGACGGAAGCCCAATCACCGCAATGAAAGGCGAATCAGAATGGAACCAGTGTGGGCACCGCTAGAGAGGCAATTGGGAAAAGCCAGGTGCGCGGGATTCATGTTTATGGGGCGCCTTAACGGCATCAACCGGTATAAGCATGGGATTACGCGCACAAACTTGTTCTTGGATGATGAGGGCAATTGTTACCTGCCAGGAAAGAGCGGGAGTTTTGTTCGGGCAGATTGGGATAGTGAATTGGGTAAGCTGGAGGCCTCCTTGACCACTCTCGGATGGACCCTCAACACACCTTACGACGAAGACTTCATCGCTAAGAAACAGCACGCTTTGCTTGAACGAGGGATTTCGCTGCTAACGATTACGGTTGACCCGCAGGAAAGGAACATTCACTGAGCCGCAGCATTCCCTCGCCAAAGTCTCGAGCAGCACCCTTCACCCCGTGCCCTCCTGGCACTGAACTGCCGTGTGCCCGACCTCTAAAATGAGCTAAAGTTGACCAGTTCAAGAACGCGCGGGGACAGTATTCCCGTTAGCGTGCTAACGAGTTGGTGACCCAGTGGCGCACCCGCGTCAAGAATGGTTTCTTAACACGCCAATCCTGTGGCTTGCGGCGGTCGTGTTGATCGGCCTTTTGCGAGGTCCCCTGCGGAGTGCGCCCGCGATCTTCAGGAAACCGGTTAAGTTCGTGGTTGTCAGCTGCATTGCGCTTGGTTCGCTGGTCTTGCTTATGTGGGATCCAGTGCTGCAAACAGCCAAGCAAAACAAGCCGCTCGGTCCTCTTTGGATTCTTGCTTATGGGAGTCAGTTCAATTGGCTGGGTGGTTTCATTCTTTTGGATCTTTCTGTCGAAGTCCAAACAAAAAGCACAAGCAACCCCATCCACATCGGCGGATCAGGACCGCGGCCACAGGTACAACAGCAACCTGTGGTTCGCATCGTCCCTTCCGAGCGGTTTGCCGAGGTCGGCGGCTTGGACGATGCGAAGGAGAAAATCCGCCAGTTGGTGCAAGGCCAATTGAACCCTGGAAAATACGAGCGATACGGCTTAGTACGAAACGGGATCTTACTGTACGGGCCACGCGGTACTGGCAAAACCTTTCTGGCTCGAGCGACTGCTGGCGAATTTGGCCTTAATTTCGAATACATCTCTGCGCCACAATTGCTCACCCGCTGGATTGGAGCAACCGCAGAAAACATCCGCGCCGTGTTTGCGCAGGCAACTGCCCGAAGTCCGGTTGTCTTCTTCATCGATGAGATTGATTCGCTCGGGGCCGGAAGGCAGGACTCCATGAGTGATCCCGGTGGCGCCGGCCGGGAGTTCAACAACATCACGATGGGCCTGATGAGCGCGATCGACCATTACCGTGCGGTTCGCGGATTTGTCTTGATGGCTGCCACGAACCGACTGGATGGCCTTGACGAGGCGTTAATCCGGGAGGGCCGATTTGACCTCAAGCTCCGCATCGATCTTCCGGACGAAACTGCGCGCGCAAAGATTCTGGAAGCACAGCTGAGCAAGATGCCCTGGAAACGATTCGACTTGCAGGAGTTTGCGCGCCGGATGCCTGGAGCGAGCCCGGCTAAGTTGCGCGCGATTGTTGATCAAGCGGCTGGGTACGCGCTGGCAGCTAACCGCCGAGTACAGCCGGAGGATTTGAGTCGGGCTTTGCACGAGAACGGCGGAAAGGACCGACCACAGATCGAGCGCATGGATTGGGATGAAGTCGTTTTGTCCGAGTCAATCAAGCAGGATCTGAAGTCCCTGGTTCGACTGCTTGAGGACCCCACCCGCACACGCGCGCTGGGCCTCGAAATCCCAGTAGGATTGCTATTGGTGGGCCCGCCGGGAACCGGAAAGACGCTGATAGCCCGGTTCATCGCAAGTCAAACCAACCGGAGCTTTTACGCGCTGACTGCCGCCAACGTTCTCGGAACGGGGGTCGGGGATTCCGTTAAGCGCGTTTCTGCGGTTTTTGCGCGTGCCAAAGAACACAGTCCGGCAATCATCTTTCTCGACGAAATGGATGGACTGCTACCGGCAAACAGTTACGCCCTGGCGCAGCATGATATTCAGTTGGTAGAGCAGTTTCTGACGGAAATCGGCGGCTTGCAGCCAGAAAACAACGTCTTTCTAGTTGGCACCACCAATCATCCCGAAAACATCGATCCCCGCGTTC